>NZ_CP121669.1:1340000-6140000 GCF_029714345.1 Bradyrhizobium brasilense | reverse complement strand
ATTGAGGGCTGGAGCGCGCAGACGCGGACTGCGGTCAGCGGGCGTCATGTGCTGGCGATCCAGGATACGAGCGAGGTCAAGTTCCAGACCCAGGCGGGACGGCGGCGCGGGCTGGGCAAAGTCGGCAAGGGCAATGCTCGCGGCGTGCTGTTGCATGCGATGATGGCGGTGGATGCCGACAGCGGGGTCTGTCTTGGCCTTACTGGCGGCAACGTTTGGACGCGCAAAGGCAAGGTAAAAATCCCGCATGAGCGGCGCGCCTTGGCCGACAAGGGTCGGCGCGCTGGGTGACGGCCGCCGAGCAAGGCCGCGACGTCCTGGCAGATGCCCGCATGATCACCGTCGTCAACGACCGCGAGGGGGATTTCTTTGCTCACTGGGCGCTGACGCCAGCTGAGAATGTCCATCTTCTGTCGCGTGCCATGCACGACCATGCGCTGGTCGATGGCGACACACTTTATCAGGCGGTCGAGCGGAGCCGCTTCTGCGACAACGCGGTGATCGATCTGCCGCAGCGAATGGATCGGCGCGGCCGGCAGGCCCATCTCTCGATGCGCTTCGGAACCGTCGTGCTCAAGCGGCCGCAGAGGCCCGGCGTCACCGACTTGGCGGAGGGCATCAAACTCAGCTTCGTAGAAGTGGTCGAGTTGCATCCGCCGAGAGGTGCGGAGCCCATTCGCTGGCTGCTCCTGACCACTCATACGGTCGCCACCGTTAAAGACGCCTGGCAGATCGTCTCCTGGTACCGCCAGCGCTGGATCATTGAGCAACTCTTTCGCTCGCTGAAGAGCCAGGGTTTGCGCATCGAGGATAGTCAGATCGAGAGCGCCGAAGGCCTGATCAAGCTCGTGGCGGTCGCCACCAGAGCGGCATGTATCGTCATTCAACTCGTTCAGGCCCGCAACAGTGGCGAAGAATTGCCGGCTGAATTTGTCTTCACCGCAGAAGAGATCGAGACGCTCAGGGCCATCAACAAAACCATGAAAGGTCGCACCGAGCTTCAGAAAAACCACCATCGCCCCAACACTCTTGCTTGGGCGGCATGGATCATCGCAAAACTCGGCGGATGGACCGGCTACGCCTCCCACCGTCCACCTGGACCAATCACCTTCCACACCGGAATGGCCCGCTTCCAAATCCTCGCAAATGGCCCGACAAACGTGTAGATGCACTAGTGCGAAAGCAGGGACCCATAACCACAGTCGGCTATTGGTTGAACGAGATGTGGCCCCAGCGTCGACAGACAATGAACAACGATGGTTATGGGTCCCGGCCTTCGCCGGGACGACAGAGACCGCTAATTCACCTGCCGGTCCTTGCCCGCCCAATACGGTTCACGCAGGCTCCGCCGCAAAATCTTGCCCGACGGGTTGCGCGGCAGCGCCGGGATGAAGTCGACCGATTTCGGCGTCTTGTAGCCGGCGATCCGCTCGCGCGTGAAGTTGATGATGTCGGCCGCGGTCGCGGCTTTTCCCGGCTTCATCACCACCACCGCCTTCACCGCTTCACCCCATTTGTCGTCGGGAATGCCGATCACAGCGGCCTCCGCCACGTCGGGGTGGTCGCACAGCGCGCTCTCGACCTCGGCTGGATAGATGTTCTCGCCGCCGGAGATGATCATGTCCTTGATGCGGTCGTGGATGTAGAGGTAGCCGTCCTTATCCATGTAGCCGGCATCGCCGGTGCGCAGCCAGCCGTCACCGTCGATCGTGCGCGCGGTGGCCTCGGGCAGATTCCAGTAGCCGGCCATGTTGGAGCCGGAGCGGGTGGCGATCTCGCCGACTTCACCCGGCGGCAGCGGCTTGCCGTCCGGATTGAGGATCGCAAGCTCGATACCGGGCAACGCCTTGCCGGCCGAGCGCATCCGGTCCAGCCCCTCGATGTGATCCTCCGGCGGCAGCGCGACGATGGTGCCGGTGGTCTCGGTCATGCCGTACATCTGCACGAAGCCGCATTTGAAGACCTCGATGCACTCCTTCAGCAGCGCCGCCGGAATCGGTGAGGCGCCATAGAGCATGTATTTCAGGCGTGAGAAGTCGACCTGCCGCGCCCGCGGCTGCCGCACCACGAACTGCATCGCGGCCGGCACCATGAACAGCTTTGTGATGCCGGACTGCTCGAAGAAGTCGAGCACCTTGGTCGGGTCGAACTCGCGCGCGATTACACCGCGGGCGCCGTGATAGAGGCCCATCACGCCCCAGCCGGAGCCGCCGATGTGGAAGATCGGCATCGCGACCAGCGAGACGTCGTCGGTGGTCCAGCGGTTCCACTCTGGCTTCTCGGCCTCGTTGCCGCTTTGCACGAGGTTGAGGAAATTGGCGTGTGACAGCATCGCGCCTTTCGGCTTGCCCGTCGTGCCCGAGGTGTAGAGCTGGATCGCGATGTCCTTCGGCTCGATCGCAACGCGCGGGTCGTCGCCGCCCTGCGCATCGCGCCAGGCGACGAAGTCGGGCCATTCCGGCGCGCCGCCCTCGGTCGTGATGATGGTGCGGACGCTGGGCAGCTTGTCGCTGATGTTGCGCGCCTGCGTGATGAATTCGGGGCCGACGAACAGGACGGGGGCCTTGCAGTCGTCGACGATGAAGGCGACCTCGGGGCCTGCAAGGCGCCAGTTCACCGGCGCCATCACCACACCGGCCTTCATCGCGCCCATCAACAGCTCGAAATAGAAATCGCTGTTCTTGCCGAGATAGGCGATGCGCTCGCCCTTCTCGACGCCTATCGCGATCAGCGCGTTGGCGACGCGGTTGGTCTTGATGTCGAACCCGGCGAAGCTGGTTTGCCGTCCCTCGAATTCATAGGCCAGCGCAGCGCCGCGGCTTTTGGCGCGCTCGCGCACCATGTCGGCAAGGTTGGTCAGTTTCGGCGCGTCGGACATGTTTCCCCCGTGACGTCTTTTGGTTGCGCGGAGTGTGGCGGCATCCGGCAGCAAAGACAATACGGGAGGGGTGTCCACGATCCATCCACATCGTCGTCCCGGGCAAGCGAAGCGCGACCCGGGACCCATAACCACAGGATCGAGTTGTCGAGCGCGCTGTGGCCCCAGCGTACTCGGTAGCTTTGAGCGGTGGTTATGGGTCCCTGCTTTCGCAGGGACGACAGGAGTGATTGAGGAGCAAGCGCGGGCTTCAGCCCCGCGCCGCGCGGTCCTTCTCGTTCTGGGCCTTGATCGACTCGCGCGCCTTGGTCCAGTCGTCGTCGCTCCAGTCGCGGAGCTGGTAGAAATTGCCGCCCATCGCGAGCGCCTGCGCGCCGTCCATGGCAATGGTCTCGCCGTTGATCCAGTCGCAGCCGCCGGAAATCAGGAACACCGCGAGGTTCTGCAATTCCTCCATGGTGCCGACGCGGCCCATCGGGTTCATCGCCTTGGTGCGCGCGCCGGCCTCGTCGCCGGGCTTGATGCGCTTGCTCATGCCTTCGGTCGGGATCTCGCCGGGCGCGATGGTGTTGAGGCGGATGCCGTGACGGCCCCACTCGATGGCGAGCGACATGGTCATGGCGTGGATCGCCGACTTGCTCATCGCCGATGGCACCACGTAAGGCGAGCCGTTGCGCACCCAGGTCACGGTGATCGACACCACGTTGCCGCGATGCCCTCCGGCGATCCAGCGCCGGCCCACCGCGTGCGTCACGTAGAAGGTGCCGTGCATCACGATGTTGGCGACCGCATCGAAGCCGCGCGGCGACAATTCTTCCGAGCGCGAGATGAAATTGCCGGCGGCGTTGTTGATGAGATCGGTGAGGGGGCCGCTGGTGGTCCAGATCGCCTCGATCATCTCGTCGACCGCCATGGCATTGCGGATATCGACGCCGTGGCTGACCACGCGCCCGCCATGCTCGGCCATCAGCTCGGTCGCGGTTTCGTCGCAGACGCTCTTGCGGCGGCCGCAGATATGCACCTCGGCCCCGAGTTGCAGGAACCGCGAGGCCATGGACTTGCCGAGGCCGGTGCCACCACCGGTTACCAGTATGCGCCGCCCGGCAAGAAGCTGATCAGAGAACATCGTTTCCTCCACGGGGGTTGTCAGTTAATTGGTCGATTGACTAAAAGCGGACAACGGCCTTTCTGTAAAGCGCCAACAAGGAACAGCGGAGGAGATTTCAATGGAAGATCGCGTTTCGATATCGATTTCGGACGGTATCGCCGATGTCCGCCTGGTGCGGGCGGACAAGATGAACGCGCTCGACGCCGCGATGTTCGAGGCATTGGTGGCCGCAACCGACCGGCTTTCCAGGGAAAAAGCGGTTCGGGTGGTGGTGCTGTCCGGAGAGGGCCGGGCGTTCTGCGCCGGGCTCGACATGGGCCGCTTCGCCGCCATGAAGGACGGCGGTAACGGAGTGCCGGGCGGCGAGAAGCGCGATCTCACCGTCCGCACCCACGGCAAGGCCAATTTCCCGCAGCAGGCGGTCTGGGGCTGGCGCCAGCTTCCGGTGCCCGTGATCGCAGCGGTTCACGGTGTCGCGTTCGGCGGCGGCTTCCAGCTCGCGCTCGGCGCCGACATGCGCTTCCTCTCGCAGGATGCACGGATGTCGATCATGGAAATCAAATGGGGTCTTGTGCCCGACATGGCGGGCACGCCGATTCTGGCGAGCCTCGTGCGCGACGACATCCTGCGCGAGCTCACCTATACCGGCCGCATCTTCTCGGCGCAGGAGGCCCAAAGTTACGGCCTTGCCACCCGCGTCTGCGACGACCCGCGCGCCGCGGCGCTCGAAGTCGCGCGCGAGATCGCCGGCAAGAGCCCGGATGCGATCCGTGCCGCCAAGCGCATGCTCAACAATCTGTCGGTCGACCCGGCGGCCGCGCTGCTCGCGGAATCGGTCGAGCAGCAGAAATTGCTCGGCAGCCCGAACCAGACCGAATCCGTGCGCGCCAATCTGGAGAAGCGCGCGCCAAGGTTTGCGGATGCGGGGTAACGACCGCAGTCATTCCGGGGGATGCGCAAGCATCGAACCATGGTGCGCAATTGCGCACCGGAGAATCTCGAGATTCCGGGTTCGCGCTCTGCGCGCCCCGGAATGACATTTAACCCGACGAAAGATCGGACAACGACAATGGAAACGTCCCAGCCCTTCCTCGGCATCGTCAGCGGCGGTCGCCGGCGCGATCACGCTGCAGTGGCCGAGCGCGCCGACCGTATTGCCAGCGGCCTCAACGAGCTCGGCGTCAAGCCGGGCGACAGCGTCTGCATGCTGATGCGCAACGACATCGCCTTCATCGAGGCTGCCTATGCCGCGATGCGGCTCGGCGCCTATGGCGTGCCGATCAACTGGCACTTCAAGCCGGAGGAGATCAACTATGTACTGACGGATTCCGGCACGCGCGTCCTGATCGGTCATGCCGACATGCTGCATCCGCTGCGCGGCGCGATCCCGCCCGGCGTCATCGTGCTCAGCGTGCCGACGCCACCGGAAATCCTCGCCAACTACAAGATCAATCCCGATCATCTGGCGACACCGGATTTCGCGATCAATTTCGAAGCCTGGCTCGCGCAATTCCCGCGCTATAACGGCCCGGTGGTGCCGCAGCCGCAGAACATGATCTACACCTCGGGTACCACAGGCCATCCGAAGGGCGTGCGCCGCTTTGCGCCGACGCCGGAGCAGACCGCCAATGCGGAAGCAATGCGCGCGATGATCTACGGCCTGAAGCCCGGTGCACGTGCGATCCTGCCGGGACCGCTCTACCATTCCGCGCCGAATTCCTTCGGCTTGCGCTCGGGCAAGCTCGGCGGCGCGCTGGTGCTGATGCCGCGCTTCGACGCGGAGGAGTTTCTGCAGCTGATCGCGCGCGAGCGGATCGACACCATCTTCATGGTGCCGACGATGTTCATCCGCCTGATGAAGCTGCCAGAGGAGGTGCGCCGGAAGTACGACATGTCGTCGCTGCGCCATATCATCCATGCCGCCGCGCCCTGTCCGCCCGATGTCAAGCGCGCCATGATCGAATGGTGGGGGCCGGTGATCTACGAGTTCTACGGCTCGACCGAGTCAGGCGCGGTGACCTTCGCCAATTCCGAGGACGCGCTGAAGAAGCCCGGCACGGTCGGAAAGATCTCGCCCGGTGCCGAGCTTCGCTTCATTGGCGACGACGGCAAGGAGGTGCCGCAGGGCCAGATCGGCGAGATCTATTCGCGGATCAAGGGCAATCCCGATTTCACCTATCACAACAAGGCCGAGAAGCGCGCCGAGATCGACCGGCAGGGATTCATCACCTCGGGCGACGTCGGCTATATCGATGCCGACGGCTACGTCTTCATCTGCGATCGCAAGCGCGACATGGTGATCTCGGGCGGCGTCAACATCTATCCGGCCGAGATCGAGGCGGTGCTGCATGCCGTCCCCGGCGTGCACGACTGCGCGGTGTTCGGCATTCCCGATGCCGAGTTCGGCGAGGCGCTGATGGCGGTGGTCGAGCCGCAGCCAGGCGTCGTGCTCGACATCGCCTCCGTCCGCGCCCAGCTGAAGACCGCGCTCGCCGATTACAAGGTGCCCAAGCACATCGAGATCCAGACCAACCTGCCGCGCGAGGATTCCGGAAAGATCTTCAAGCGCCGGCTGCGCGATCCCTATTGGGAGCGGGCGGGGCGGAGGATCTAGCCCGTCGTCCCGGGCAAGTCAACGGGTCGGCGTGAAGCGCCGCCCGATGACAGGCTCCGCGCGACCCGGGACCATAACCACCAATCTCCGTGTTGCGCGCTGCGGTAGCCCCAACTTGCTTCGACCGCAGCCGCCGGTGATTATGGGTCCCGGCGTTCGCCGGGACGACATTGGTGTGTGTGCACCGCCACCAAGTTCATCTTGCGCTGCGGCAAAAAAAGCGCACACTCGGGAGGAGCCGGGCAGCCTCCGGAGTAGCCGAGCCATGTCTCCCCAGGTAATGCCTCCCCAGACCATGCCGTCCGAGACGGAAATCCGCGCCAAACGTGCCGCAGAGGCCAGCCTTCTGGAAGCGGCTGCGCAGGAGGAGGATGCGCGGCTCCGGAATGACATCCGCCTTTTGGGGCGCGTTCTCGGCGACACCGTGCGCGACCAGGAAGGGGCCGACGTATTCGACCTGGTCGAGCGCATCCGCCAGACCTCGGTTCGCTTCCATCGCGACGAGGACAAGCTGGCGCGGCGGGAGTTGGAGAGCATCCTCGACGGCATGTCGATTGCCGAGACGCTGCAGATCGTCCGCGCCTTCAGCTATTTCTCCCACCTCGCCAACATCGCTGAGGACCAGAACAACATCCGCCAGATGCGCAGCCGCGGCCCGAGCGGCGCGCCGCGGCCGAGCACGTTGGAACAGACGCTGGTGCATGCCCGTCAGGCCGGCATCAGCCCGGCCGATCTGCGTAGCTTCTTCAAGAGCGCGCTCGTCAGCCCGGTATTGACCGCGCATCCGACCGAGGTCCGCCGCAAGAGCACGATGGATCGCGAGATGGAGATCGCGGATCTGCTCGACCGCCGCGAGCGGCTGCAGATGACGCCGGACGAATGCGAGGCCAGCGACGAGCAGCTTCGCCGCGCCGTGGTGACGCTGTGGCAGACCAATCTGCTGCGCCGGACCAAATTGACCGTCCTCGACGAGGTCGCCAACGGCCTGTCATTCTACGACTACACCTTCCTGCAGGAGGTGCCGCGGCTGCATTGCGCGCTGGAGGATCGCCTGAACAAGGAGGGTGGCGAGGCCGGCGAACTCGCTTCCTTCCTCAGGATGGGAAGCTGGATCGGCGGCGATCGCGACGGCAATCCCTTTGTCACCGCGGAGGTGATGCGCGGCACGCTGCGCCTGCAGTCGAGCCAGGCGCTCAACTTCTACCTCGAGGAGCTGCATGCGCTTGGCGCCGAATTGTCGCTGGCGGCGCATCTCGCCGACGTCTCGGACGAGCTGCGGAGCCTCGCCGAGCGTTCGCCCGACACCTCGCCGCATCGCAGCGGCGAGCCGTATCGGCTGGCCGTATCGGGCATCTATGCGAGGCTTGCGGCGACGGCCTCTCGGCTCGAGGTCGAGACCACGCGGCCGCCGGTTGGCAAGGCCGAGCCCTATGCGCGCGCCAGGGAATTCCAGGCCGATCTCGACGTGCTCAACCGCTCGCTGATCGCGAACAATTCCAGCGTGATCGCGCGCGGCCGGCTGCGGCTGTTGCGGCGGGCGATCGATTGCTTCGGCTTCCATCTGGCGCGGCTCGACATCCGCCAGAACTCGGCGGTGCACGAGCGCACCATCGCCGAGTTGTTCGATACCGCCAATCCGGGGATGTCCTATCTGGCGCTCGGCGAGGACGCCCGCGTCGGCCTGCTGCTCGGCGAGCTGCGCAATGCGCGGCCGCTGGCCTCGCCCTTCGTGAAATATTCCGAGGAGACCCAGAGCGAGCTCGCCGTGTTCCGAGCCGCGGCCGAGGCGCACGCCAGGTTCGGGCCGGAGGTCATCTCTCAATGCATCATCTCGATGTGCCAGGGCATGTCCGACATGCTTGAGGTCGCGGTGTTGCTGAAGGAGGTCGGGCTCGTCAACCCGTCCGGCCGCAGCGCCGTCAACATTGTGCCGCTGTTCGAGACGATCGAGGATCTGCAGGCCTCCAGCGGTATCATGGACCGCATGCTGGTGCTGCACGACTATCGCAAGCTGGTCGACAGTCTCGGCAGCGTGCAGGAGGTGATGCTCGGCTATTCCGACAGCAACAAGGATGGCGGCTTCGTCACCTCGGGTTGGGAGCTCTACAAGGCCGAGATCGGCCTCGTCGAGGTGTTCGAGCGCCACGGCGTGCGGCTGCGCCTGTTCCACGGCCGCGGCGGTTCGGTCGGCCGCGGCGGCGGCCCGAGCTATGATGCGATCATCGCGCAGCCCGGCGGCGCCGTGAACGGCCAGATCCGCATCACGGAGCAGGGCGAGATCATCTCGTCGAAATATTCCAATGCCGAGGTCGGCCGCAGCAATCTGGAGATCCTCGCCGCGGCGATGCTGGAAACCAGCCTGCTGCAGCCGCGGCAGAGCGCGCCGCGCCCCGAATATCTCAAGGCGATGGAGGAAATTTCCGGGCTCGCCTTCAAGGCCTATCGCGGCCTCGTCTATGAGACCGAAGGCTTCGCCGATTATTTCTGGGGTTCGACCGTCATCAATGAGATCGCGACGCTGAACATCGGCAGCCGCCCGGCCTCGCGCAAGAAGACCCGCGAGATCGAGGACCTGCGCGCCATCCCGTGGGTGTTCTCCTGGGCGCAGTGCCGGCTGATGCTGCCGGGCTGGTATGGCTTCGGCAGCGCGGTCGAGAGCTGGATATCCGAGCATCCGGAGCAGGGTATGCCGTTCCTGCAGGAGCTCTATCGGGAATGGCCGTTCTTCCGCACACTATTGTCCAACATGGACATGGTGCTGGCGAAGAGCTCGATCGCGATCGCCTCGCGCTATGCCGAGCTGGTGCCCGACGTCGCGTTGCGCGAGAAGATTTTTGGCCAGATCCGCCGCGAATGGCACCTGTCGATCGAGACGCTGCTCGACATCATGGGGCATGACCGGCTGCTGCAGGGCAACCCGCTGCTGGAGCGCGGCATCCGCAACCGCTTCCCTTACATGGATCCGCTCAATCACGTGCAGGTCGAGCTGTTGAAGGAGTATCGCGCGCAGAACCCGGACGAGCAGGTGCTGCGCGGGATCCAGATCACGATCAACGGGATTTCGGCGGGACTGCGGAATAGCGGGTAACCACAGCGTCGTCCCGGCGAACGCCGGGACCCATAACCACGACCGGGAGTGTCGTGAACGATGTGGGCCCCAGCTTTCTTCAACAACCAACTGCAGTGGTAATGGGTCCCGGCCTTCGCCGGGACGACGGTTAGATCAGCAGTTGTGCGCGCCCTTCGTCTCCACATAGACCGCGTAGAGCGACTGGCTTGCTGTCATGAACAGGCGGTTGCGCTTCTTGCCGCCGAAGGTGAGGTTGGCGCAGGTCTCCGGCAGCAGGATCTGGCCGATCCGCTGGCCGTCGGGCGCAAACACCTGCACGCCGTCATAGCCGGGTCCGACCCAGCCGGCGCCGACCCAGATATTGCCGTCGATGTCGACACGCATTCCGTCCGGGAAGCCTGACTTGCCGTCCAGCGTCATGTCGATCAGCGTGCGCGGGTTGGAGAGCTTGTCGCCGTTGAGGTCGTACTGCCAGACGATGTTCTTGGCGTTCGGATAGTGCGTGATGCCGGTGTCGCAGACGTAGACCTTCTTGTAGTCGTGGCTGAAGGCGATGCCGTTCGGCTTGAACGGATCGTCGGCGACCTTGGTGATCTGACCGGTCGCAGCATCGATGCGATAGACGGCTTCCTTCTGGTAGGGCTGCTTCGATCCCGTGTTGGCCAGTTGGCCCTCATAGATCGAGATCGCGCCATAGCCGGGATCGGTGAACCAGATCGACTTGTCGTTGGGATGCACGACCATGTCGTTCGGCCCGTTGAGCTGCTTGCCATTGGCCTGCTCCGCCAAGGGCGTGACGGTTCCGTCGTGCTCGTAGCGCACCAGCCGCGTGCGCTCGGCGGTGATCTGGCGGCCCTCGAAATCGAAGGTCGAGCCGTTGGCCTCGTTTGACGGCTTGTGGAATTGCTCGGAGATGTGGCCGTCATCGTCGAGATAGCGCAACTGCCGGTTGGCCGGGATATCGCTCCAGACCAGATACTGTCCCTGCGCGTTCCAGGCCGGGCCTTCCGCCCACAGGCAGCCGGTGTAGAGCCGCTTGATCGCGGTGTTGCCGACCTTGGCCTTGAAGCGCTTGTCGTCGATCACGACGATGTCTGGATCGGGATAGCGCTGCGGCTCCGCGTTGGGGCCGAAGTCGCGCGCTGCGGCATCGGATGCCGCCATCGCGGTTGCAGCAAGCGCGGTTGCGCCGCGCAAGATTGTCCGACGGTCGAACGCCTTCGCACCGTCGCCCTCGTGTTTCTGAATGTTGCTTGGATTTGTCACGAAAGTCCTCCCAGGCTTTTTTGTTATCGGGAGGACGATCATACCCCCGCAATTCTGGCACAATGCGGGCACGCCATGATGAAACAACCAAAGAGTGTGTCGCCCCCGCTGTTTCGCGGAGGCGACGAATTCACAAAACTGTCAGATCGGATTGGAGGATCAGATCAAGTTCAGATCGGATCCCAGGTGAAGACGTCGGCCGAGCGGTCGAGCTTGGCGAACGATCCCTTCAGCGCCGGCATGCCTTGTTCGGCAATGGTCTCGGGCGTCCAGCCTTCGCCGCGATGCACCGAGCGCACCGGACGATGCTGGCCGAACAGGAAGATCTCGTTCATGCGCACGCCGAAGATCTGTCCGGTGACGTCCTTGGCCGCGTCCGAGAGCAGATAGGCGCAGACCGGCGCGATCTTCTCCGGCCCCATCTGCTTGATCTTCTCGACGCGCGCCTTCTCGGCGTCGGTCTCGGTCGGGATGGTGCCGATCATGCGGGTCCAGGCGAACGGCGACACGCAGTTCGAGCGCACGTTGAAGCGGCCCATGTCGAGCGCGATCGATTTCGACAGGCCGACGATGCCGAGCTTGGCGGCGGCGTAGTTGGCCTGGCCGTAATTGCCGATCAGGCCGGAGGTCGAGGTGAAGTGCACGAAGGAGCCCGACTCCTGCTCGCGATAGATCCGCGCGGCGGCGTGGCTCACATAGAACGAGCCCATCAGGTGCACCTTGATGACGGCCTCGAACGCTTCCACGCTCATCTTGTGGAAGATCATGTCGCGCAGGATGCCGGCATTGTTGACGACGCCGTCGAGCCGGCCGAAATGATCGGTCGCGGTCTTCACGATCTTGCTGGCGGGGATGGCTTCCGCCACCGACTCGAAATTGGCGACCGCGGTGCCGCCGCGCTTCTTGATCTCCTCGACCACCTCCTCGGCGGGTGCGGCGCTCGAGCCGCCGCCGTCGGCGGCGCCGCCGGGATCGTTGACCACGACCTTGGCGCCTTCCGCCGCGCAGAGCAGCGCGATCTCGCGGCCGATGCCGCGGCCCGCGCCGGTGACGATGATGACTTTATCCTGCAGTGATTTTGCCATGTCGCTTCTCCTGGTTTGCTCTCCGTCATTCCGGGATGGTGCGAAGCACCAGACCCGGAATCTCGAGGTTCCGGGTTCGCGCTTCGCGCGCCCCGGAACGACGGAGCTGTTACTTCTCGTTCGTAAAGATGATCGTGCCACTTGCGGCGAACATGCCGCCGACGCCGTGGCAGACCGAGATCTTTGCGTTCGGCACCTGCGCCGGCGCGATGCCGCGCATCTGCCGCACGCTCTCCTGCAGCGCGTACATGCCGTACATGCCGGAGTGCATGTAGCTGAGGCCGCCGCCATTGGTGTTGAGCGGCAGCTTGCCGCCGGGGCGGGTGTTGCCGTCGGCGATGAACTTGCCGGTCTCCTCGTACGGCATGAAGCCGAGGTCGCCGAGGCCGTAGAGCGGCAGATGCGCGAAGGCGTCGTAGATCATCAGATGATCGACGTCCTTGTGGGTGATGCCGGCCTCCTTGAAGGCCAGGGGACCCGCCACCTTGAAGGCGCGTGACGAGTCGAACGTCTTCATCTGGCTGACCATCGGCGTCTCCACGCTCTCGCCCGTGCCGAGGATGTAGACCGGCTTGTTCGGAAAATCCTTGGCGCGGTCGGCCGAGGTGAGGATCAGCGCGCCGCCGCCGTCGGTGACGAGGCAGCATTGCAGCAGCCGGAACGGATAGGCGATCATCCGCGAGTTCAGGACGTCGGCGACGGTGATCGGATCCTTCATGGTCGCGCGCGGGTTCTTCGCCGCCCATTCGCGCTGCACCACCGCGACCATCGCGAGCTGCTCATGCGTGATGCCGTGGGTCTTCATGAACCGCAGCACGGGAATCGGAAACATGCTCGGCGGCCCGTAGACACCGAACGGTGCCTCGAACTGGCCGTTGAGGCTGTCGGCGGGCGTGAAGCGCGGCTGCTTGCCGATCATCGACTTGCCGCTTTCGGCATGCGTGATCAGAACGGTCTTGCACAGGCCGGCCTCGATCGCGGCGGCGGCGTGGCGGACGTGCAGCATGAAGGAGCAGCCGCCGACCGAGGTGCCGTCGACCCAGGTCGGCGTGATGCCGAGATAGTGCGCCATCTGCTGCGGGGTCTCCACCGCGGTAGCGAAGCCGTCGATGTCGGACAGCTTCAGGCCGGCGTCCGCGATCGCATTCAGCGCCGCGTCCGCGTGCAGCTGGATCTGCGACATGTTCGGGATGACGCCGAGTTCGGTGGTTTCAGCCGCGCCGACGACGGCAACCTGGTTCCTGCGCATCACATTACCCCTTTGCCGGACGGAACAAGGGAAGCGTGATCTTGTCGTCGAGCGCCTCGAAGGCGACCTCGAGCCGCATGTCGAGCTCGAGCGCTTCCGGCGTCTGCGGACAATCGATGACGTTGCTCATCATGCGCGGGCCCTCGTCGAGCTCGACGACCGCGATCGCATAAGGCGGCGTGAAGCCGGGCGCTGCGGGACGGTGGTTGATGACGTAGCTGTAGAGCTTGCCCTTGCCACTGGCCTTGAAGATCGAGACCTTGCGCGAGGCGCAGGAGGGGCAGAACGGCCGCGGCGGAAAGTAGACATTGGCGCAGGCATCGCAGCGCTGCAGGCGCAGCTCGCCAGCCTTGGTGCCATCCCAGAAATGCTGGGTCTCCGGTGTCGGTTTTGGTTTCGCGCGCGCGGGCTCGGCCATGTCTGATGTCTCCTCCCGAAATCGTTACAGTCTTGATGCGACATTGAACCAAGGCCCGTCAACGGTCCATCCATGCTCCGCGCAGCGGCCTGTGTCCCGCGCATGCCGCATATTCCGCCCCTCGCACAATTGCTAAGGCCGCGATGCTTGTGTCGCTCCTATCCGGCGCGTAGAAGGGCCGCGGTTCAAGACACGTCCAAGATAGCCGGGAGGAACAATATCATGCTGAGGATCATCGGCGCGGCACTCGCTGCCAGCCTCGCATTCGCCACGCAGGCGATGGCCGCCGACGCACCGTCGGAGATCAAGATCGGCACGCTCTACGCATCCTCGGGGCGCTACGCCTCGATCTCGATGCCGGTCTACAGCTCGCTGAAATTGTGGGTCGAGCAGAAGAACGCCGGGGGCGGCGTGTTCGTGAAGGCGTTCGACAAGAAGATCCCGATCAAGCTCGTCTCCTATGACGACCAGAGCAACACCGCGACCGCCTCGACGCTTTATAATCAGCTCGTCACCCAGGATAAGGTCGATCTCCTGGTCGCCGATTCCGGATCGGTGCTGACGGCGCCCGCGGTTGCGATCGCGCGCGATCACAAGATGTTCCTGTTCGACCAGACCGGCACCGGCGCGAGCTTCTTCTCCAAGGACAATCCCTACATCGCGCTGATGGCCGATCCGGTGTCGACGGTGTGGCCGAAGCCGGTCGCCGACTTCATCAGCCATGACGGCCCTGGCCTCGGCATCAAGAAGGTCGCGATCCTCTATTCGACCAACGAGTTCACCGGCACCCAGGCCAACGCGTTCCGCAAGTTCGTTAAGGAGTCCGGCGCGCCGATCGAGATCGTCTATGACCAGGGCGTTCCGACCGAGACCACCAACTACAACGTCATCATCAACAACATCAGCAACGCCAATCCGGACGCGGTGATCCATTTCGGCTATGCGCCGAACGACATCGCCTTCCTGCGCAACGTCCAGGACGTCGGCACCAAGTTCAAGATGCTGTTCGCGATCTATGCCGGTCTCGAGACCGAGTTGCTCGAGAAGAATGTCGGCGCCAAGGGCCTCGAGCACATCTGGACCTACGTGCCGCCGTCCGAATTGGACTATCCCGTCAATTTCGGGATGAACATGAAGGACTTCCGCGCCGCCTGGACCAAGAAGTACAACGACGGCAAGATGGAGTTCGGCTTCAACGCGGTGGCCGGCTACACCACGGCGCTGGTGATCGAGAAGACGCTGTCGGTTGCGACCAGCCTCGACCAGATGGAGCTGCGCCGCGCGGTGTTCTCGCTCAGCGGCCAGCTCAAGACGCTGGACGGCACCTTCGCGCTGGATGAGACCGGCGGCCAGATCGGCGAACTGACGCCGCTCGGCCAGCTCACGGTCGATGAGCACGATCACATCAAGTTCGTCTCGATCTATCCGCACGACACCGCCAACGGCAAGCCGATCTATCCGGCGCCGTGATGCAGGTGAGTGCGGCAGGCGTAACCTTCGGCGGCGAGCGGTAGCATGACCTATGCGCTCGTTGCCGGCGTGCTGTTCGGGCTGTACTTCAGCCTGGTCGGCATCGGTCTCAATCTCGTGTTCGGCGTCATGCGCATCGTCAACCTTGCGCATGGCGACATCCTGATGCTCGGCGCCTTCATCGCGCTCGGCGTGGTCGGCCTCGCCGGCATCGACCCGCTGTTCGCGGTGCCGCTGGCCTTCGTGGTGTTCGTGCTGGTGGGCGTGCTGCTGTACTGGGTGCTGGTGCCGCGGCTGCAGGGCTCGGCCAATCCGGAAATGCTGTCGATCATCCTGTTCTTCGGCCTGTCGCAGGTGATCGAGGCCGTCACCACGATCTTCGCCGGCACCAGCGAGCGCTCGATCCAGAGCCGGCTGCTCGGCACCGTGTTCACGACCATCAAGGTGAAGTGGTTCGGCGGCAAGGCGGGCGGGGCAGGGCCGATCCAGATCTTCGGCCAGGGTTTTCCCGCGCCTTGGGTGATCGCGGCCATCACCAGCCTGATCGCGATCGCGCTGGTCTACCTCTATCTCTACCACACAAGGCTCGGCACCCTGACCCGCGCGGTGATGTCACGGCGCGACGAGGCATTGGCGACCGGCATCGACGTCGATCGCGTCTCGGCGGCGGCGTTCGGTATCGGGCTCGGCATCGCGGCGGTCGCCGGCGTGTTCGCGCCCTTCATGTTCGGCTCGGTGACGCCGGCGTTCGGCGCCGACGCGACCGTGACGTCGTTTGCGATCGTCGTGCTGGGTTCGCTCGGCAATCCGCTCGGCACCGCGCTCGGCGGTGTCGTCTACGGCCTGTGCTACATGCTGGTGCAGACCTATCTCAGTTCCTGGGCCGACTTGCTGCCCTATGTGTTGTTGATCGTGATCCTGTTGTTGCGTCCGAGCGGTCTGCTCGGAAGGCGGGTGCGCGTTGCATAACGCCTCGAAACACCTGCTGTTCATCCTGGCGCCGCTGGTGGTGGTGTTCGCACTGCTGCCCGGCGTCTATCAAAACCATCTGCTGCTGTTCAACTTCGTGATCTTCCTGATCCTCGCGCAAGGCGTGAACATCATCTATGGCTTCACCGGCTATCTGCCGTTCGGCTATGTCGGCTTCTTCGGCGCCGGGGCCTATGGCTTCGCCATCATGGTGATGCATCTGCATACACCGGCGCCGCTCGCCGTGCTGGTCGGCGGCGTCGTCGCGGTTGCGCTCGGCCTGCTATTGACACCGCTGCTGCGGCTGTCGGGTGCATATTTTGCGATCGCCAATCTCGCGGCCTCGCTCGCGGTGCTGCACTTCGTCGCCAACCCGGCGCTGGAGGGCATCACCAAGGGACCCTACGGCGTGTCGCTCACCGGCACGTTCAACCCGACCCACGCCTATTATGCCGCGGTCGTCGTGATGGCGCTGACCGTCGGTGCGGTGGTCTATCTCAAGAACTCGCCGTTCGGGCTGGCGCTGCAGGCCGTGCGCGAGGATGCGGTGTCGGCCTCGATGGCCGGCGTCGACATCGTGAAGATGCGGGTGATTGCCTGGCTCGCCTCGGCGCTGGTCGCAGGCCTCGCCGGCGGCATCTACGCCTGGTACGTCTCGGTGTTCTATCCGGACAACGTGTTCTCCGGCGAGTTCTCGATCTTCGCGATCGTGTTCGCGCTGTTCGGCGGCGTCGCCACCATCACCGGACCGATCGTCGGCGTGCTGATTCTCTACGGCATCTACAATCTGATCGGCTTCACCACACCGCAATATTTCCAGCTGATCTATGGTCTTTTGATCATGGGCCTAGTGCTGTTCCTGCCCGCAGGACTGGTGTCGCTGGCAACCCGCAGGGGGTGGCATGTCCCCTGAGAAAACCTCGATCCTCAAGGTCTCCAAGCTGGTCAAGCGCTTCGGCGGTTTCCATGCGCTCGACGGCCTCAGCTTTCACGTCGTGCCGGGCGAGATCCTCGGTTTGGTCGGTCCGAACGGCTCCGGCAAGACCACGGCGATCAACGTGATCTCCGGTCTCTATGCGCCTGATGGCGGCGAGGTCGTGTTCGACGGCGCGTCCGCCGGCGGCGTCGCCTCGCACAAGCTCGTTCACCGCGGCATCAACCGCACCTTCCAGGTGCCGAAGCCGTTCCTGTCGCTCACGGTACGCGAGAACATCCAGGTGGCGCTGGCCTATGGCGGCGCGACCGGTGCGCCGTCGATTGCCGAACTGCTTGAGGATTTCAGGCTGAAGGAGGTCGCCGACCGTCCGGCCGCCGATCTCAACAGCGCGCAGCAGAAGATGCTCGATCTGACCCGTGCGCTCGCCACGCGGCCGCGGCTGCTGCTGCTCGACGAACTCGCGGCCGGCCTAAACCCGGCGGAGCTCGACTGGATCGCCGGCCGCATCAAGGCCTTGGCCGCGACCGGCATGGCGATCATCGTGGTCGAGCATCTGATGGGCTTCATCGAGCAGATCACTGACCGCGTCATCGTGCTCAATGCGGGCAAGGAGATCTTCGAGGGCACGCTGGCGACCGCGGTGCGCGAGCCGCAGGTGATCGAGGTGTTTTTGGGAGGCGAGCATGTCCACTGATGCGGTGCCGCTTCTGGACACGAGGGGCGTCGATGCCGGCTACGGCACCATGCAGGTGCTGTGGGGCGTCGATCTCGACGTCCGCCCCGGCGAGACCGTGCTGCTGCTCGGCGCCAACGGCGCGGGCAAGACCACGTTCCTGAAGTCGCTGGTCGGCCTGATCGAGGCCCGCAGCGGCCACATCAAGCTCGGCGGCGAGGACATCACCCAGATGCGCTCGTCGGACCGCATGAAGCGCGGCATGACCTACATGTCGGAGCTTGCGGTGTTTCCCGACCTGTCGATCGAGGAAAATATCCGCGTCGGCGCGCAGGCGCTGGGCCATGCCAATCCGGGGGCGCGGGTCGACGAACTGTACGGCCTGTTCCCGGTATTGCGCGACAAGCGCCGCGACCCCGCATCCAGCCTGTCCGGCGGTCAGCGCAAGATGCTCGGCATCGCCAAGGCGCTGTCGGCCGAGCCGAAGCTGCTGGTGATGGACGAGCCCTCGGCCGGGCTGTCGCCGCTGTTCGTCAAGGAGGTGCTGCGCGCCTTGTCGAGCCTGCAGGGCCGCGGATTGGCACTCTTGATCGCCGAGCAAAATATCGGTTTTCTCGAGATTGCCACCCGCGTATTCGTGCTGGAAGGTGGGCGGATCCGCTTCTCCGGCACGGTTGCCGAGATGAGCGGCAATGAAGAGCTGCACCGCGCCTATTTCGGGCTGAAGTGATGCGAGGTGAGGGGCCGGCGGGCTGGAAATCGGCCCCGGTTCGGGCGACAATCAGCTGCAAGCCATGAAGTGCAAGCCGTGAAGTGAAAGCCATGCCCAAGAATCCGACACTCGCCTCCCTTGCCGCCGATCTCGCCAGCGGCACGACCTCTGCCCGCAAGCTCGTCGAGCAGTGCATCGCCAAAATCGCTGATCCCTCAGGCGAGGGCCAACGCACTTTCATCCATGTCGACCGCGACGCCGCGCTCGAGGCCGCCGACGCCATGGACCGGCTGCGCAAGGCCAACGCCGCGCCGTCGCCCTTTGCCGGCATTCCAGTCTCGATCAAGGACCTGTTCGACATCAAGGGGCAGGTGACGCGGGCGGGCTCGCGCGCGCTGGAGGATTCGGCGCCGGCGGATGCCGATGCACCTGTCGTGGCGCGGCTCAAGCGCGCCGGCTTCATCGTGATCGGCCGCACCAATATGACGGAGTTCGCCTATTCCGGCATCGGCATCAATCCGCATTACGGCACGCCGAAGAGCGCCTGGAACCGGAGCGCCGGCCACGTGCCGGGTGGCTCGTCCTCGGGGGCGGCGGTCTCGATCGCCGACGGCATGGCGTTCGGCGCGCTCGGCACCGACACCGGCGGCTCCTGCCGAATCCCCGCCGCCTTCAACGGCATCGTCGGCTACAAGCCGACGCAACGTCGGATTCCGCTCGATGGCGGCGTGCCGCTGTCGTTCACGCTCGACAGCTACGGCCCGCTGGCCAATTCGGTGGCCTGCTGCGCCGCGCTCGACGCGGTGCTGGCGGATCAGCCAGTGACGCCGGTCTCACCGCGCCCGGTGAAAGGCATGCGGTTCGCGGTGCCGACCACGGTCGCTCTCGACGACCTCGACGAGGCCGTCGCGAAAACCTTCGAGCGCGCGCTCGCGGCGTTGTCGCGCGCAGGCGCCTTGATCGAGCGGATCGAGGTGCCCGAATTGCTCGATGTCGGCGTCATGAACGCCAAGGGCGGCTTTGCCGCCGCCGAAAGCTATGCCTGGCATCGCTTCCTGCTGGCCAGCAAGGGCGACATCTACGATCCGCGCGTCGCCGTGCGCATCCAGCGCGGCGAGGGCTTTCCGGCCGCCGACTATATCGATCTGCTCAACGCACGCCGCTCCTTCATCGCCCGTACCGAGAAGCGGATCGTGCCCTATGATGCGATGGTGCTGCCGACCACGGCGAACCTGCCGCCTACGATCGCCAGCCTCACCGACGACAAGGCGTTCGCCACCGAGAATTTGCGCGCGCTGCGCAATTGCACGCTGATCAATGTGCTCGACGGCTGCGCGATCTCGCTGCCCGCGCATCGCGAGGGCGAGGCACCGGTCGGCCTGATGCTCGCCGCCGCGGGCGGTTCGGATCGGCGCATTTTCGAGCTCGCTGCCGGAATGGAGACCGTGATCCGTGTTTGATCTCACCTTCAATGTCGACGACAAGGGCGTCGCCACTCCGCTGACGCTGGAAATCAGGCAGGCCGTGATCGCCGGCTGGACCGGCCGCGATCCGGTGGCGCGCGACAAGCATATCGCCGAGCTCGAGGCACTCGGCATCGCACGGCCCGCGACCACGCCGATCTACTACCGCTGCTCGGCGCGCCGGCTCACCTTCGCCGATGCCATCGAGGTCTGCGGCGAGGATTCGAGCGGCGAGGTCGAGTTCGTGCTGATCGGCTGGCAGGGCCGCATCTTCGTCGGCTGCGGCTCCGACCACACCGACCGCAAGGTCGAGAGCTACAGCGTCACGGTGTCGAAGCAGATGTGCGACAAGCCGATGGCGTCGGAGCTGTGGGAACTCGAGGACGTCATCGGTCACTGGGACCAGCTGGTGCTGCGCTCCTGGGCCGTGATCGGCGGCCAGCGCGTGCTCTACCAGGAAGGCACGCTCGATCACATGCTGCCGGTGAAGGAGCTGATCGCGCGCGGCTTCGACCAGGGCGCGCTGCCGGACGGCTGCGCCATGTTCGGCGGCACCTTCGCCGCCAAGGGCGGCATCCGCCCGGCCAGCCGGTTCGAGTTCGAGCTGGAAGACCCGGTGCTGAAGCGGAAGATTAGCCACGGGTACGACGTGATCACGCTGCCGGTAAGGGGCTGATCGCTCGCCGCGCGTTGTTGTGAGGAGATGACCGACGCTTTCTCCACGTGCGTCGTCCCGGCGAAAGCCGGGACCCATAACCACAGAGTGTTGTGGTTGGCACGCTGTGGCCCCAGCGATCTCAACAACTGACGACGGTGGCTATGGGTCCCGGCTTTCGCCGGGACGACACCGTAATTGTGGTGACGTTCTCTGCATCTTTTCGATCGGAAATCGTGTGGCGCTGGCCGCAATCAGGGGCCAGATTCCGTCCCATGACAGCAACAGCCAAAACCATCACCCGCCCATCCACCGGCATCCCGGCCCGCGTCGACGGGCTCGACTGGGACCAGATCAAGACCGACCTCGACGAGCAAGGATGCGCCGTCCTCAATAATCTGCTGACGCCTGAGGAATGCGATGCCATCGCGGCGCTGTATCCCGACGACAGCCAGTTCCGTAGCCGGATCGTGATGGGCCGTCACGGCTTCGGCCGCGGTGAGTACAAGTATTTCTCCTATCCGCTGCCGGATTTGATCGCGGAGCTGCGGCCGGCGCTCTATGCGCGGCTGACCGCGACCGCCAATCGCTGGAACGAGACGATGGGGATCGATATCCGATATCCTCCGTCGCATGCGGCGTTCCTGAAGCGCTGCCATGACGCCGGACAGACGCGACCGACGCCGCTGCTGCTGCAATATGGCGAGGGCGACTACAACTGCCTGCACCAGGATCTCTATGGCGAGCACGTGTTTCCGATCCAGGTCGCGATCCTGCTGTCGCAGCCCGGGCGCGATTTTACGGGTGGCGAATTCGTGCTGACCGAGCAGCGGCCGCGGATGCAGTCGCGGCCCGAGGTGGTGCCGCTCACCAAGGGCGATGCGGTGGCCTTTGCCGTGCATCACCGTCCGGTACAGGGGACGCGCGGACCGTATCGTGTCAATCTGCGCCACGGCGTCAGCAGGATTCGCTCCGGCCATCGCCACACCGTTGGTGTGATCTTCCACGACGCGAAGTGAGTGTGAGAGAGGCGTGGGCGCTGATCTGTTCGAGACAATTGGCGATGCACGGCCGTCGCGCGAGACGATCGCGGATGGCGCGGTGCTGCTGCGCGGCTTTGTCCGGCCGTTCGAGGCCGAGCTGATCCCGGCCTTGCGCGCCATCGTCAAGCAGGCGCCGTTCCGGCATCTGATCACGCCGGGCGGCCACCGCATGTCGGTGGCGATGACGAATTGCGGCAGCGTCGGCTGGGTCTCCGATCCCGGCGGCTATCGCTATGATGCGATCGATCCCGACTCGGGGCAGCCCTGGCCTGAAATGCCGGAGGTGTTGCGCAGGCTCGCCGCCGACGCCGCTGATGAGGCCGGCTTCAACGGCTTCGCGCCTGAGGCCTGCCTGATCAATCGCTACGTCCCCGGCGCAAAACTGTCGCTGCATCAGGACAAGGACGAGCTCGACTACCGCGCACCGATCGTGTCGATCTCGCTCGGGCTGCCGGCGATCTTCCTGTTCGGCGGCCTGCAGCGCAGCGACACGCCGCGCCGCTATCGACTCGAACATGGCGACGTTGCGGTGTGGGGCGGCCCGTCACGGCTATTTTATCACGGCGTGGCACCGCTCGCCGATGGCGAACACGGCGTGCTCGGCCGCCAGCGCATCAATTTGACCTTCCGCAAGGTGCGCTGAAGCGCCGGGTGGTCTAGACTTGGCGGATGACCACCAAGGCCGACCGCGCCGTCAACCGCACCGGCGTCTATCTCGCCGTGCTGCAGCTCGTCTTCACGCTGGGCTGGACCACCTATCTGATCTATCTGCCGAAGCTGTGCGCCGATGTCGGCATCGCGCCGTCGACCGTGATCCTGATCCTGATGATGGATCAGGGCATCTTCACCATCACCGACACGGCGATGGGCATGGCCGCCGACAGGATTTCGAGCCTGGTCGGCCGCCTTGGCTTGTTTGTCGGTATCCTTGCCGCGATCTCCTGCGCCGCCTTCGTCGCGCTGCCTTACGTGGCCGGCACGGGGCCGGGTGCAAAGGTCTGGCTGATCGTGCTGATCGTGATCTGGGCCGTGACGTCGTCGGCGCTCCGCGCGCCGCCGCTGACGCTGCTCGGCAAATATCGCGCGCAACCCTCGGTCCCGTTCCTCGCGGCGCTGGCGATGCTGGGTTACGGCATTGCGGGTGCGGTCTCGCCCTATCTTGGCGTCATACTGCGTAACCACGATGCTCGGCTGCCGTTCGTGCTGTCGGGCGTCGTGCTGCTGCTGACCGCGCTGGCCTTCTCAGGCGTCGAGCGCCGCATCGCGGCGGAGGCGCAGCCGGCGCGGCTGGCGCCCCCGTCGAAGCGGCTCGGGGCGGTGCCGATGTTCCTGATCGGATCGATGGTGCTGCTGTCGCTCGGCTACCAGCTGCACTTCAACATCAACAGCGCGCCGTTCTATTTGCGCTTTGCCAAGGCGGACGAGCTGCAATGGCTGATGCCGGTATTCTGGATCGGCTTCAACATCGCGATGTTTCCGGCAAGCATCGTCGTCAAGCATCGCGGCGGCCTGATCGTGATGGGCGCGGCGGGACTGCTCGGCGCCTT
The DNA here is from genome assembly GCF_029714345.1 of Bradyrhizobium brasilense. NCBI lineage: Bacteria > Pseudomonadati > Pseudomonadota > Alphaproteobacteria > Hyphomicrobiales > Nitrobacteraceae > Bradyrhizobium > Bradyrhizobium brasilense. The sequence continues at coordinate 6,116,843 of NZ_CP121669.1, read as the reverse complement.
TGCGATCATCGCCGCCGAGATCGCCGGCAGTCTCAACGTCCTGATCGTGGCGCAATTCATGGCGGGGGCCGCTTGGGGTTGCATGCTGATGAGCGCGGTGTCCGCGGCGCTCGCGATCGGGAAGACCGGCGCGGAAGGCAAGGTCACCGGCCTCGTGTTCTCGGCGCTGGCGCTTGCGACCTTTGCGCGGATGGCGGCCGTCGCCGGCGGCCTGCAGAAGATGCCGGACTATGCGCCGCTGGTGCACTGGGCGCCGGTCGCCTGCTGGTCGGTCGCCGGCGCCGGCCTGCTCGTGATTGCCGCGTCACGGCTGCAACGCGGGGTGAAGAGCGCTTAGCGTTGTCATTCCGGGGGCGAAACGAACCCGGAATCTCGAGATTCCGGGTTCGATGCTGCGCATCGCCCCGGAATGACGGCTAACTGTTGCGCGCCGGATGGATGAACGCCCAGGGCGAGACTTCCGAATCCGTCGGCACTTCCACCGAGATCACGTAAGGCCCGCCGTCGGCCAGCGCCTTCTCCAGCACGGGGCGGAAGTGATCCGGCGAGGTGACCCGCGCGGCGCCGACACCGAAGGATTCTGCAAGCTTCACGAAATCCGGATTCACCAGGTCGGAGGCGACGACGCGGCCGTCGAAGCGTTCGCGCTGGTCGCGACGGACATTGCCATAGGCGTTGTTGTTGAACACCAGCGTCACCACGCCGATCTTGAACTGCACGGCGGTGGCAAGCTCCTGCACGCCGAACATGAAGCCGCCGTCGCCGGTGATCGCGACCACCGGCTTGTCCGGGTTGGCGACCTTGGCGCCGAGCGCGGTCGGGAAACCCGAGCCGAGCGTGCCCTGATAGCCCGAGGTGACGAAGGTCCGCGGCTCGTAGATCGGAAAGCCGTACCAGGAGGCGAAACCGACCTGCGACAGCTCGTCGGTGACGATGGCGCTCGCCGGCAGCACCTCGCGCAGGATCTTCAGATAGGCCATCTGCGGCTGGATGCGCTGGATCTCCTGCTCGGTCGCGGCCGTCGCCTCGCGGATCGCGGCGCGGCGGCCGGAGGTCTTGCGGTAACCCACCTTGCGCACGGCCGCGACGAGATCGGCGGTGCCGGCCTTGGCGTCCGCGATCACGCCAGCATCGGCCGGCCAGCGCCGCAGCTCGACCGGATCGATGTCGATGCGCACGCATTTCAGTCCGGCCGGCTGGTAGGGCCAGCGCGACATCGTCGGCAGCTCGAGGCGCGTGCCGATGCCGATCATCAGATCGGTCTTCGGCCAGAGCTTGTAGGCCGAAGCCATGGTGAGCCCGAGTTCATGCGCGTTGGAGACGATGCCGCGGCCGCTGCGGAATGCGACGACCGGTGCGTCGATCATCTCGGCCAATTCGAGGATCTCCTCGCGCGCCTCGATGGCGCCGCTGCCGACGAAGATCATCGGCGCCTTGCTGCCGGCGATCAGGTCGGCAGCTGCCTTGATACGGTCCGAATCGGGCTGCGGCGCCGGCAACGGATCGAACGGCTTGACGGGCGCGACCTGGGTGCGCTGGGTGAACACATCCCACGGCATCTCCAGCGAAGCCGGGCCGCGCCGGCCCGACAGCATCTCCTGGAACGCGCGCGACACCAGCGCGGGCGCGTTATCAGGGTATTCGATCCGGTCGGCCCATTTCACGAAGGTGCGCAGCGTCGCGAGCTGGTCCGGCATCTCGTGCAGATGGCCGCGGCCCTTGCCGAGAAATTGCGTCGGCACCTGACCAGTCAGACACAGCACCGGCTCGTTGCAGCCGAATGCGGTGAGTAGCGCCGCCGAGGCGTTGAGCACGCCGGGGCCGGGCACCACGCTGAACACGCCGGGCTTGCCGCTGGAGCGCGCATAGCCAAACGCCATGTAGCCGCAGGCCTGCTCGTGCCGGGCGCCGATCACCTTGAGCTGGGCCTGGTGGAAGGCATCGAACAGGCCATAGATCTGCGCGCCGGGCAAGCCGAACACAGTGTCGACGCCGTGGGCGACGAGGCCGTTGACGATCGCTTCGCCGCCGGATGTTGAGGTCATGGCACTGTCCACTTGCTGGTGAGGTTAGGTGGCTTCGTCGACGACGTTGTTGCGCAGGATGCCGACGCCTTCGGCCTCGACCTCGACGACATCGCCGGGCTTCAGATAGCGCGGCGGATCGAACCGCGCGCCTGCGCCGGTCGGGGTGCCCGTGACGATGATGTCGCCGGGAACCAGCGTCGTGAAGGTCGAGATGTAGTTGATGAGGTAGCGGAAGCCGAAGATCAAGCGCGAGGTGCGGTCGTCCTGGCGGGTCTCGCCGTTCACCCGCGTGGTCAGACGGATATCGGCGATCTGCGCTTCACCGGTGTAGGGCACGATCCACGGGCCGAGGCTGCCGGTGGAATCGAAGTTCTTGCCCTGGGTGACGTTGAACTTGGCGTGGCGCACCCAGTCGCGGATGGTGCCTTCATTGCAAAGCGTGATCGCGGCGATGTGATCGAGCGCGGCGCTCTCCGCAATGTGCCGGCCGGCCTTGCCGATCACCAGCACCAGCTCGCCCTCATAGTCGAGCTGCGGCGAGATGCGCGGCCGCACCACCGGCGCGTTGTGGCCGACAAAGGAACGTGGCACCCGCAGGAACATGCTCGGGTATTTCGGTGCGTCCGAGCCGTCCTTGTATTCGGCGTTGCGGTCCGGGTAGTTGACGCCGATGCAGATGATTTTTTCCGGCGCCGGGATCGGCGGCTGCCACGCGACTGCGTCGAGCGCGTGGTCGGGGGCGCGCCTGGCGGCGTCCTCCACGAGCCTGGTCAGCGCGCCGGCGGCGATCGCCTCGCGCAGCGTCGGATAGTTCTTGGCGAAGCGCGACGAGAGGTCGACGATGCCGGTGTCGGTGACGACGCCATAGCTGGTGGCGCCGTTGAAGGAATAGGTGGCGAGGCGAGGGGCTGACATCGGAAATCCATTCATTGGTGTCGTCCCGGCCTAGTGCGCAGTTGCGCACGGGGGCCGGGACCCATACGCCGCGGCCATCGGAATGGGTACGCGGCCAGACATTCTTTCGGCAACCCTATTCGGTGGTTATGGGTCCCGGCTCCATGCGCAATCGCGCACTCGGCCGGGACGACGAGGGGATGGAGTCCTGTTCACTAGTCCGCGACCAGCACGTCGGCGACGAAACGCGGCTCGCGCACCGCCTGGCCGGCGAAAGTCGAGCCTTCCTCGAACCAGGAGCGCGGCGCTGGCGCGCCCCACAGCGTCTGGCGGCGCGGATCGCGCAGCGACCAGCGCAGCGGCTCATGGTCGTGATCGCCGGTGAAATAGTCGCTGGTGTAGAGCTCGATGCGGTGGCCGTCGGGATCGCGAATGTAGAGGAAGAAGGCGTTGGAGATGCCGTGCCGGCCAGGGCCGCGCTCGATGTTCTTGAGATAGCCGGAGGAGGCCATCACGTCGCAGAGATGCACGATGTTCATCGCGGTCGGCACCCAGTAGGCGATGTGGTGCAGGCGCGGGCCACGGCCATTGGTGATCGCGAAGTCGTGGACGTTGCCCTTGCGGTGCATCCAGGCGGCTGCGATGCGGCCGTTGTCGCCGTCCTCCTCGGCATATTCGGTGAGGCGGAAGCCGAGCCGGGCGTAGAAATCGACTGTGTCCTGCACCTCGGCGGCGAATACGTTGAAATGGTCGAGCCGCTGCGGATGGCAGCCCTTGTAGAGATCGTAGCGGCGCAGCAAATGCGGGCGCTTCTCCATCGTGGCGTACAGCTCGATCTGGAAGCCGTACGGATCGGTGAATTGCAGCGTGCGGCCCTGGAACGGCTGGTCGATGAAGGCGTAGGCGATGCCGTTTTCGGAGAAGAAGGCAGCGGCCTTGTCGAGGTCGCCGTCATTGCCGACCTTGAAGCCGAGCCGGTTGCAGGCCGCCTTCGCTGCCTTGCGCAGCACCACCGAGTGATGCTGGTGCTCCTCGCTGGCGCGCAGATACACCGACTTGTCGTCGCGGTCCTCGATGTGGAGGCCGACCGTCTTCTCGTAGAAGGTGGCGCTCTTGTCGAGATCCGTGACGTCGAGCACGGCGTGACTGCAGCGGATGATGTTGAACGGCGGATCGAAAACGTGCGTTGGAACGGGCATCGGTGTTTCCCCTCAATTCTATCGTCATTCCGGGGCTCGCGAAGCGAGAACCCGGAATCTCGAGGTTCCGGGTTCGATGCTGCGCATCGCCCCGGAACGACGGCTGGCTAAATTCCCAGTTTCTGAATCTTGTGCGTCCCGCGGGCGAGCGAGACGTGCTTGGTTTCCATGTAGAAGTCGAACGAGTAGTCGCCGCCGTCGCGGCCGATGCCGGACGACTTCATGCCGCCGAACGGGGTCGGCAGATGGCGGACGTTCTCCGAATTGAGCCAGATCATGCCGGCTTCCAGCGCATCCGCCACGCGCAGCGCGCGGCCCATGTCGCCGGTCCAGACATAGCCGGTCAGGCCGTACTGCACGCCGTTGGCGATCTCGATCGCCTCTCGCTCGTCCTTGAACGGGATCACGGTCAGGAACGGGCCGAACACCTCCTCCTGCGCGACCCGCATCTTGGCGTTCGCGCCGGTCACCAGCGTCGGCTGCACATAGTGGCCGCCGCCGGGACCGTCATGCGGCTTGCCGCCGACCGCGATCGTGGCGCCGTCGTTCTTGGCGACGTCGAAATAGCTGCACACCTTGGCGAGATGCCGCTCATGGATCAGCGGCCCGATCTCGGTGGAGGGATCGAGGGGGTGGCCGACCTTGAGCGCCTTTACGCGCGCGGTCAGCTTCTCGATGAACTTGCTGGCGACGCTCTCCTGAACCAGCAGCCGGCTCGACGACGTGCAGCGCTCGCCGTTGAGCGAGTAGATCATGAACACGACGGCATCGAGCGCGCGGTCGAGATCGGCATCATCGAATACGATCACCGGATTCTTGCCGCCGAGCTCGAAATGCACCCGCTTCAAGGTCGGCGCGCCCTGCGCCATGATCGCCGAGCCCGTCGCGCTCTCGCCGACGAAGCCGATCGCCTTGATGGCGGGGTGCTCGGTCAACGCCTTGCCGGCCTCCTCGCCGAACCCATGCACGGTGTTGAGCACGCCGTCGGGGATGCCGGCCTGTTTTGCGAGTTTGACCAGCAGATCGGCGGTGACCGGCGACCATTCCGCCGGCTTGTGCACCACGGTGCAGCCGGCCGCGAGCGCCGGCGCGATCTTCCATGTCGAGAGCATGAACGGCGTGTTCCACGGCGTGATCACGCCGACCGGGCCGATCGGCACGCGGGTCGAGATGTTCCAGTGCTCGTCCGAGGGCGTGTTGAGGCCGTCGCGGGCCTCCGCGCATTTGTCGGCGAAGAAGCGGAAATTCTCCGCGGCGCGGATCGCCGCCTTGGCCATGAAGCGGTGCGCCTGGCCGGTGTCGATGCATTCGAGCACGGCGATGTCGTCGGCGCGTGCCTCGATCGCATCGGCGACGCGATGCAGCAGTTTGCGCCGCTGCGCCGCCGGCATGTCGCGCCAGGTCTTGAAGGCCTTGGACGCCGCGGTCGCGGCACGGTCGATATCCTCGGCATTGCCGCGTGCGACCGTCGCCAGCACCGTGCCGTCGATCGGCGATCTCGTCTCGAAGGTCTGGCCGGAGGCCGCCGGCACGATCTTGCCGTCGATCACATGACCGATGCCTTCGGCTTTCAAGCTTGCAAGCAGCGGGCCGGCGCGATCGCGGTTGGCCTGGAACACGTCGGCTGGCGATTTCGCTGTCGCTTTATCCATTGACCGTCTCCACCTTCAGTGCGTCGTGGATGTTGTTGCGTTTCCAGCTGGTTTCCTTGTCGTTGATCTGCATGTCGAACGACAACGCGAATTTGCTGTTGGCGAAGACCGGATCGAGATGAGCCGATAGCGCCTTGAAGATGTGCTCGCCGGCCTTCTTGCGGGTGGCGAGATCGCGGCCTTCGCCGAGCCGCAGCACCATGTCGAGGAAGCCGTAATTCTTGCGGCCGTCGGCGATCGCATAGTGCTCGCATCTGACGGCACGGACGCGGATGCCGCCGAGCGGGAAGATGCCGGTCTCGACCGCGGCCTTGCGGACCAGTTCGACCGTCGCGCTCATGTCGACGAGATCGTCGAGATTGGCGGAGTATTCAAGCGTGAAATGCGGCATGCAGCGCTCCTGCTGAAGGCGTCAGGCGAAGTAGCAGCTTACGGAACCGTACGGTCCGTAGTCGGCCTGGATGGTGTCGCCCTTGCGGGTCTCGATCGGACGGATGAAGGAGCCCGCCAGTACGACCTGGCCGGCTTCCAGCGCCAGCCCGTTCGGCGCGATCTTGTTGGCGAGCCACGCCACCGCGGTCGCCGGATGATTCAACACGCCGGCAGCCAGACCGGTTTCCTCGAGCTGGCCATTTCGGAAGCACAGCGCGCCGATCCAGCGCAGGTCGGCGTCCAGCGGGCGGATCGGCCGCCCGCCGAGCACGATGCCGGCATTGGCGGCGTTGTCGGCGATGGTGTCGAAGATCTTGCGGGTCGCCTTGGTCTCGGGATCGACGCGCTCGACCCGGGTATCCAGGATCTCCAGCGCCGGTACCACGAAATCGGTGGCGTTGAGCACATCGAACAGTGTGCAGTTCGGCCCGGCCAGGCGATGCTTCATCACGAAGGCAAGCTCGGCCTCGACGCGGGTGGCGATGAAGCGGTCGGTCGGGACCAGGCCGCCATCGGCGAAGAACATGTCGTCGAGTAGGATTCCGGAATCGGGCTCGTCGATATTGAGCGCGCTCTGCATCGCCTTCGAGGTCAGGCCGATCTTGTGGCCCTTGACGACGCGGCCCTGCGCCACCTTCATCTCGACCCAGGCCTTCTGAATCGCGTAGGCGTCTTCGAGGGTGATGCGGGGGTATTCCAGCGAGAGCTGGCGGATTTGCTTGCGGGTCTTTTCCGCGCCGTCGAGCCGTTCGGCGGCAGCGCGGATATCGTCCTTGGAGAGGGCCATGCGTGCTACACAAAAGTGGATGTCGGGAGATGATTAACATGTTAAGTGAATTCCCGCAAGCTGAATCAAGGCATGTTGCGACGCAAAATTTCGTTGCGCAGGATTAAGTAATGGCGCGCAAAAATTCGAACGACATTCGGCCGGGGCAGGGCGACGATGCGGCGGCGCGACGAACCCCGATGCGCGAGTTCTCGCGCTCGCTGCCGATGTCGCTGCTTCGCGCCCGCGAGGCAGTGATGCGGCAATTCCGTCCGTCGCTGCGCAATCACGGGCTGACCGAGCAGCAATGGCGGATCCTGCGCGCGCTCACCGCGGTCGACGAGATCGAGGTCACCGAGCTCGCCCGCATGGCGTTTCTGCTCGGCCCGAGCCTGTCGCGAATCCTGCGCGATCTCGAGGGCCGCGCGTTGATCGAGCGCAAGGCGGCTGAGAACGACGCGCGGCGCGCGGTGGTCTCGATCTCCGCGAAGGGGTTGAAGCTGATCGAGGCGGTGGCGCCGACGTCGGAGACGATCTATGCCGAGATCACCCGGCGCTTCGGGGCGCGCAAGCTTGCCGAATTGCAGGAGATGCTGGGCGCGCTGGAAGCGAGCCTGGCCGGAATGGGCTCGGCCGATGACGCCGAAATCGAGGCTGACGAATAGCTGCGATCATGCGCGGCATTCGCGCTCAGGCCATGTAGGGCACGCGCGAAATCACGTTGATGACGCGGAATTCGGCAATCCAGCCCGCAACCTTCGAGTGGGACCATTCGATATGGCGGCGCAAGATGGCTGCCGCCGCGTCGCCGTCCCGCGCGCGCAAGGCCTCGATGATCACCAGATGCTCGTCCATGAAGGAATCGATCTGCGGCGCGGTCAGGGCGACCTGGATGTGCTTGCCGATCACGAACGCGCAGTGAGTGCGCTTGAGCGCTTCGATCATCTCGCGATTGGCGCCGTAACCCAGGCAGCGGATATGGAGGTCGCCTTCGATCTCATCGAGTTCGCCGACGCCGACGCGGTCGCGGTGCTGGATTCCCTCGCGCAGCCGCTCCGCCATGCGGTCGAGCAGGGCGGCAGGAATCGTCGCCGTCGCGGATTTGAGGAGCAGCGGCTCGAGCGTTGCGCGCACCTCGAAGATGTCGCGGAGGCGGTCCTCGTCCAACGGCACCACGTACCAGTGCGCCTTGGCGCCCTTCTCGAGGATGCCGATCGCCTGCGCGCGCAGCAGCAGGTTGCGCGCCACCGTGCGCCCCACCCGGAAATGCCGCGCCAATGCGAGCTCGCTGACGCGGAAGCGTCCGAACAGCGACCGGTAAATGATCTCACGTTCGAGCTTGTAGTAGAGCGTATCCCAGGCGTCGCTGCGCACGGCATCGACGGGGCCGTCGGTCAGCCCGAACATTTCCGGTGTGATCGGGACGCGCCGAGGGTCGACCTTGCGCTTGCCGGCGATGACGCCGCGACCGTCGAACCGCCGCACCAGGCCGATATGCTCGAGCTGTTCGAAAGCCTGCCGCACCGGAGAGCGGCTGGAGCCGAACAAGGTCGCGATCGCCGATTCGGAAAGAACTGTGCCAGGTGGCACGTCACCAGCGCGGATGTGCTTTGCCAATGCGCTCTTGATCAGCGCGTAAGCCGGCTGTTTTCGTCTGGTCTGCGATTTCGCTCGTGGAATCGACATGCAATGGCTGCCCGCTGGCCACACTATCACGTGATCGCGTCATGGTCGCTCGTAGCAGGCATTTACGCACCTCTGCCAGCGAACTTTTGACTATTGCGTGCAATGTGCAATCATGTTTAGCTGGGTCAAACGCCAGATTGATGGTCGCCGTTGCACGGCTTGTGCGCTGCAGCGGTGCTCACGTTTGCTCGTCGCGCCGTTTGATGGCTGCGGACGGGCCAACAGATCGACGCGTCAGCTCGTCTCAACGCAGCCGACAGCAAGTTCGGCGCATCACAGGGAGGATGGAATGAAACTGACGAGACGTGAGTTTTCCGCTGGCTTGGCGGCAGGTCTCGCTGCACCCGCGCTGATGCGCAGCGCTTGGGCGCAGGGTGCGACGATCAAGATCGGCATGTGCGTGCCCGTGACCGGACCCGCTGCGGAGCAGGGGCTGTGGGCCCAGAATGGCGCCAAGCTGGCGTTGGCCGCGGTCAACAAGGCCGGCGGTGTGCTCGGCAAGCAGGTCGAGCTCGTCATCGAGGACGATCAGACCACCAATCCGGGCATCGTGCTGGCATTCTCCAAGCTCGCCGCGCAATCCGACATCGTCGCCTTCCTCGGCTCGATCCGCTCGACCCAGGTGCAGGCGATGGCGCCCGACGTGATCAAGGTCGGCAAGCCGGTGATGATCGGCGGCACCAATCCCGACCTCACCCATTCCGGCAATCCCTGGCTGTTCCGCTTCCGTCCGAACGACAATTATTCCGGCCGGGTGATCGCCGACTTCGGCGTCAACACGCTCGGCAAGAAGAAATGGGCGATCGTGCATTCGACCGACGCCTTCGGCACCGCGGGCGGCAAGGCACTCTCGGAAGCGCTGACCAAGCTCGGCGCGCCGCCGGTGCTCGACCAGGGTTACGCCAACCAGAGCCAGGACTTCACGCCGGTCGTGCTGGCCGTGAAGCAGTCCGGCGCTGACGTGCTCGGCACCTACTTCACCTTCGAGAACGATCTCGGCATCTTTGCCCGGCAGCTGCGCCAGCTCGGCGTCAATATCCCCTGGGTCGGCTCGCCCTCGGTGGTGGCGGTCTCCTCGACCAAGCTCGCCGGCCCCGCGCTGTTCAACACCTACGGCGTCGCCGACTTCGCCGAGGATTCGAGCGATGCGGCGAAGGCGTTCGGCAAGGCCTATCGCGATGCCTACAAGACCGCGCCCGACAACCAGAGCGCCTGGCCGTACGATGCGATCACCATCCTGTCGGCGGCGATCAACAAGGCCGGCTCGACCGATCCGAACAAGATCCGCGACGCTATCCTCGCGACGCAGAAATTCGCCGGGGCCGAGGGTGAATACAATTTCGACAAGAACGGCGACGGTCTGCACGGCTACAACGTCGTGAAGAACGACAAGGGCAAGATCGTCTACGACAAGCATATCGACTTCAACGATTGATAGCGGTTCGGCCTCTCCGGGCCACCTCGGAGAGGCCGTTCGTTCGCGACACAATTCTCAGATCGAGCGCTCGTCATGGATCTCGTCCTCCAACTGCTTTTTACCGGAATCGGCATCGGCGCGGTCTACGCGCTGGTCGCGCTCGGTTTCGTGCTGATCTTCCGTGCCACCAACGTGGTGAACTTCGCGCAAGGCGAGTTCTCGATGGTCGCCGCCTATCTGATGGTGGTGTTCTCGGTCGATCTCGGCTGGCCTTACTGGCTGTCGTTCCTGATCGCGCTCGCCGGCATGGCGTTGTTCGGCGTCATCTTCAATCTCGGCGTCTATTATCCGCTGCGCAATCGTACCTATCTGCCCGTGATCATCGCCACCATTGGCGCCTCGATCCTGCTGTCGAACTCGGTGCTTGCGATCTATGGTCCGCAGCCGCAGGTGCTGCAGGGCTGGTTCGATACGCCCGGCATTCAGCTCGGCCCGGTCTATCTCGACAGCCAGTATCTTCTGATCATCGGCGTCACGATCCTCCTGGTGCTGTTCAATTTTTGGTTCTTCGAGAAGACGCTGCTCGGCAAGAAGCTGCAGGCGACTTCGCAGGATAAGGAAATGGCCTCGCTGCTCGGCATTTCCGTTTCCACCATGATCATGATCACCTTCATCTATTCGGCCGTGCTCGGCGGTCTCGCCGGCATCCTTGTGGCGCCGGTGCTGTTCGTCTCGATCCAGATGGGCTCGACGATTGCGCTGAAGGCGTTTGCCGCGACCATCATCGGTGGCTTCGGTGACGTTGCCGGCGCTATCGTCGGTGGCCTCGCGCTCGGCGTCATCGAGACGTTCGGCGCCGCCTATATTTCAGTGCCGTACAAGGACGGCTTTGCCTTCCTGGTGCTGATCGCTTTCCTGGTGTTCCGGCCGCAGGGCATCTTCGGCGAACGTGTCGCGGAGAAAGCATGAGCGCCACTGACAACATGATCCCCGCGCCGGCCGTGCGGTCGAAGCCGCTGATCATCCGTCATCTGCCGTATTTCATCGGCGCCGCGGTGCTGGTGGCGCTCGCCGCCGGCATGCGGTTCGACGGTTACATCCTCAACATCCTGCTGCAGGCCACGACCTTCTCGATCGCGGTGTTCGGGCTGTCGGTGGTGCTCGGCCTGTGCGGCCAGATCAACCTGGCGCAGGCCGCGTTCTTCGGCTTCGGCGCCTATGCGGTCGGGCTCGGGACCGCGGATCTGCATATGAACTTCTGGCTCTGCCTGGTTGGCGCCTGCGCGATCACGCTGATCGCCGGCGCGTTCCTCGGCATGTCGACGCTCAGATTGGGCGGGCACTACCTTGCGATGGTGACGATCTCGTTCCAGCAGATCGTGACGCTGGTGATGATCAATGCCATCGGCGTGACCCACGGGCCGGACGGCGTCGCCAACATTCGCCGGCCGGAGTTGTTCCAGTCCTCGCAGAGCTATCTGGCCTTCTGCGTCGCGATGCTCGCGATCGTCGGTTACCTGGTCTGGCATCTACCGGACACCAAGCTTGGCCGCGCCATGCGCGCGGTGCGCGACAACGAGCTTGCGGCCGGCGTCAACGGCATCGACGTGTTCCGCACCAAGATCTACGCGTTCGGCCTCTGCGCGTTGCTCGGCGGTCTGGCCGGTGGCCTGTTCGCCGGCGGCTTCGCCTATGTCAGCCCGGACCAGTTCTCGTTCGCGGAATCGATCGTGTTCCTGACCATGTCGCTGCTCGGCGGCGTGGCCTCGCCGATCGGCTCGGTGATCGGCACGGGCCTCTTGATCCTGATCCCGGAATGGCTGCGCTTCCTGAAGAGCGTGCCGGGACTTTATCTGGCGATCTACGGCCTGTTCGTGATCCTGATCATCCGCTTCATGCCCGACGGTATCTGGGGTTTTGTGTCGGACGCGTTCACGCGGTGGCGCGCGCACACCAAGGCGCCGCCGGCTGCGGCGGCCTTGCAGCTCAAGCCCGCGACGTCAGGCGGCGACATCGTGCTCGAGGTGACCGGACTCTCGAAGCATTTCGGGGGCCTCAAGGCGGTCGACGGCGTCGATATCGCAGTGAAGCGCGGCAGCGTGCATGCGCTGATCGGGCCCAACGGCTCCGGCAAGACCACGACGCTGAACGTGCTGTCCGGGCTCTACAAGGCGACCGCGGGCAGGATCGTGCTCGACGGCACCGACATCACCAACATGGCGCCGCATCAGCGCACGGCGGCGGGTCTCGGACGCACCTTCCAGAACATCCGCCTGTTTCGTTCGATGACCGCGCTGGAGAATGTCGAGATCGGCGCCGAGCGGCCCGGCAACACTATGATCGGGAAGGGCGAGGACGCGCTGACCGAGCGCGCGATGGAGGCGCTGACCTTCGTCGGGCTCGGCAACCGCGCCAACGAATTGATCTCGAGCTTCTCCTACGGCCACCAGCGCCTGATCGAGATCGCGCGGGCGCTGGCGTCGAACCCGACGCTGCTGCTGCTCGACGAGCCGGCCGCCGGCCTCAACTCGACCGAGAAGCTGGAGCTGCATGAGCTGCTCAAGCGCATCGCAGCCCAGGGCCTTACCATCCTGATCATCGATCACGACATGACGCTGGTGTCGGAAGCCGCCCAGCACATCACCGTGCTGAACTTCGGACGCCGCATCGCGGACGGCGAGTCCATGGCGGTGCTGCGCCATCCCGACGTCGTCTCCGCCTATCTCGGGAGCGAATGATGCCGCTGCTCGAAATCCGTAATCTCGTGGTCCGCTACGGCGAGATCGAGGCGCTGCGCGGCGTCACTATCGCCGTGGAGCAGGGCCAGGTGGTCACGCTGCTCGGCGCCAACGGCGCCGGCAAGTCGACCACGTTGCGCGCGATCTCAGGCCTCGCCAAGCCCGCCTCCGGCGATATTATGTTCGACGGCCACTCGATCGCGGGCCTCGGGCCGGAAGCGATCGTCCGGCTCGGCATCTCGCATGTGCCGGAAGGCCGCCGCGTGTTTCCGGGCCTCACCGTGAAAGAGAACATCATGCTCGGCGCATCGAACCGGAAGGTGCCGGCGTCGCAGATCTCGCGCGAGGCCGACGCGATGTTCGATCTGTTCCCGGACATCCGCGCCTTCGCCAATGCGCTCGGCTGGACGCTGTCTGGCGGCCAGCTGCAGATGGTCGCGGTGGCGCGCGGCCTGATGGCCAAGCCGCGGCTGCTGCTGCTCGACGAACCGTCGCTCGGGCTGGCGCCTGTCATCGTGCAGGCGGTGTTCCGCATCATTTCGCAGATCAGGAAGGACACCACGGTCTTGCTCGTCGAGCAAAATGCGCGCATGGGACTCTCGGTCGCCGATCACGGCTTCGTCCTGGAAACCGGACGGATCGTGCTGGGCGGCAAGCCCGACGAATTGTGGGGCAATGAGGCCATCGCCGCGGCCTACCTCGGCGGCCACGCCAAGACCCACGCCTGACAACGTCCCGTGCTTCACTGAGCGAGCTGGTTTTTCATGGTCACCATCAAGGTCGATAACCTCATCAACTTCGTCTCCGAGGTGTTTTCCCATTCGGAGTCCTCTCCGGAAGAGGCGAAGCGCATCGCGACCTATCTGACGACCGCGAACCTCACCGGGCATGACAGCCACGGCGTGATCCGTGTGCCCGTCTATGTCAGGTGGAAGAAGATGGGCTCGATCGTGCCGAACCAGACTCCCGAGGTGGTGGTCGACACGCCGTCGCTCGCGGTTGTCGACGGCAAGTTCGGCTATGGCCAGACCGTCACGCCGGTTGCGGTCAGACTCGGCATCGAGAAGTGCAAGAAGGCGGGGCTCGCCGCGGTCGCGCTGCGCAACTCCGGTCATCTCGGCCGCGTCGGCGACTGGGCCGAGATGGCCGCCGCCGAAGGTCTTGTTTCAATTCATTTCGTGACCGCGGCCGGCTCGCTGCTGGTTGCACCTTACGGTGGCGTCGAGAAGCGCCTGTCCACGGCGCCGTATTGCGTCGGCATTCCGCGTCAGGGCCAGGATCCGATCGTGCTCGATTTTGCGACCTCGGTTGTCGCTGAGGGCAAGTGCCTGGTCGCAAGCCGCGGCGGCAAGAAGCTGCCGCCCGGCGCGCTCGTCGATGCCGACGGCACACTGAGCGAGGATCCGCACGTGCTGTATGGTCCGTACACGCCGGACGGACCGCGCGACCACACCAAGGGAACTGGCGCGATCCGCGCCTTCGGCGATCACAAGGGCTCGGGTCTCGCCTTCATCTGCGAACTGCTCGGCGGCGCGCTGACCGGCACCGGCGCGACGTCGTCGGACCGGCGCTTCGCCAACGGCATGATGGCGTTCTACATCGACCCCAAGGTGATCGACACCAGCAATTTCTTCGACGACGAAATCACCCGCTACACTGATTTCATCCGCGCTACCAAGCCGATCGCGGGGACAGATTCCGTGCTGGTTCCGGGCGATCCCGAGCGGAAAACCCGCGCCGATCGCACCAGGAATGGCATCCCCTTGCCTGACGACACCTGGGCGGCGATAGTGAATACCGCGCGCGAAGTCGGCGTCAGCGAAGTTTCTATCCAGCGGGCGACCAGCTGAAGGCTCGTCCCCCAATAAACCGCAAAGGGAAACGCGATCAATGGCAAACAAGGTCAAGCAAGTCTGGGCATCCGGCAAGGCGGTGGTGAACGCGTGGCTCGCGATCCCCTCGGGATTCTCCGCCGAAGTGATCGCGCAATGCGGCTTCGACAGCGTCACCGTCGACATGCAGCACGGTGTGCAAGATTATCAGTCGATGGTGCAGTGCTTCCAGTCGATGCATGCCCATCCGGTGACGCCGATGGTCCGCGTGCCCTGGAATGAGCCCGGCATTATCGGCAAGGTGCTGGACGGCGGCGCCTATGGCGTGATCTGCCCGATGGTCAACACACCGCAGGAAGCCAGAAACCTCGTCTCCTACGCCAAATATCCGCCGAAGGGCGTGCGCTCCAACGGCCCGATCCGCGCCGGCATGTACGGCTCGGCCGGCACCTATCAGCAGACCGCCAACGACGAGATCGTGCTGCTGCCGATGATGGAGACCAAGACCGCGGTCGAGAACATGGAAGCGATCCTCGATGTCGAAGGCATCGATGGCGTCTATATCGGCCCGTCCGATCTCGGCTTCTCCTACGGCCTGGTGCCGAAGCTCGATCGTGACGAGCCGGAGATCCTCAAGATCTACGAGAAGATCATCAAGGAATGCGGCAAGCGCGGCCTCAATCCGGGCATCCACTGCTCGGGCGCCGAAGGCGCGGTGCGCGCGATCAACATGGGCTTCAAGCTCGTGACGCTGTCGAACGAGGTCGGCCTGATGCAGGTCTACGCCAAGATGCAGGTCAACGCGACCCGCGAGAAGTCCGGCGGCAAGGCGTAAGTTCTGTCCGCGATGTTAGCTCTGCTCCCTCGCCCCGCTTTCTTGTCCGCCGAAGCCCGCCTTCGGGCGAAGGCGGATGCGGGGAGAGGGTTGGGGTGAGGGCCCTCTATCCGGCGAGCACCGTCTTTGTAATTGGCAATGTGCCTCGCCCCTCACCCGAATTCTCGCTGTGCGAGAATTCGACCTCTCCCCGTAAAGGACGGGGAGGGGTGACTAACTCCAAAGGAGAACTCCCATGGGCTCGGCACAAGTGATCCGCCTGCACGCCGACGACAGCGTCCTGATCGCGCGCGCGAGCCTGCCGCCGGGGCTTGAGGTGACCGAGGGCGTCACCACGGTCGATCGCATTCCAGCGGGCCACAAGGTCGCGATCAAGCCGATCGCGCAAGGCGAGCCGATCCGGCGCTACGGCCAGATCATCGGCTTTGCGACCCAGGCGATTGCGCCCGGCCAGCACGTGCATACCCAGAACTGCGGCATGGGCGATTTCGCCAAGGATTATGCCTATGGCGTCGACGTCAAGCCAGTGCCGAACTTCGATCTGCCGGCGACGTTCGAAGGTATCCGCCGCGCTGACGGCCGCGTCGCGACCCGCAACTATATCGGCATCCTTACCTCGGTGAATTGCAGCGCCCATGTCGCCGGCATCGTGGCCGACATGTTCAAGAAGAACCCGTTCACCGGCGACAATCCGCTCGCCGATTTCCCGAATGTCGACGGCGTCGTCGCGCTGACCCACAAGACCGGCTGCGGCATGACCCAGGACGAGCCCTTGGCGCTGCTCCGCCGCACGCTCGGCGGCTATGCGCGGCATGTGAATTTCTCCAACGTCATCGTGCTCGGCCTCGGCTGCGAGGTGAACCAGATCGGCGGTCTGATGCAGGAGCAGAAGCTTGCGGGCCGGCTGCGCGCGATGGACATCCAGGAGGTCGGCGGCACCCGCAAGACGGTGGAAGCCGGCGTTGCCTTCGTGAAGGAGGCGCTCGCCGACGCCAACAAGGTCAAGCGCGAGGCGGTGCCGGCGAGCGAACTCACCGTGGCGCTGCAATGCGGCGGCTCGGATGGTTACTCCGGCGTATCCGCCAACCCGGCGCTCGGCGCGGCGAGCGACCTCTTGGTCCGTCACGGAGGCACCGTGATCCTCTCGGAGACGCCCGAGACCTATGGCGCGGAGCATCTGCTGACTCGCCGCGCCGTCAGCCGCGAGGTCGGCGAGAAGCTGGTCGGCCTGATGCGCTGGTGGGAGGAGTACACCCAGCGTGAGGGCGCCGAAATGAACGCCAATCCGAGCCCGGGCAACAAGGCCGGCGGTCTCACCACCATCCTTGAGAAGTCGCTGGGCGCGATGGCCAAGGCCGGCAGCACCAACCTCGTCGACGTCCTCAACTACGCCGAGCCCGTCACCAAGAAGGGCTTTGTGTTCATGGACACGCCGGGCTACGACCCGGTCGCCGCGACCGGGCAGGTCGCCGGCGGCGCCAACCTCGTCTGCTTCACCACCGGCCGCGGCAGCGTGTTCGGCTGCAAGCCCGCGCCGTCGATCAAGCTCGCCACCAACACGCCGATGTACAAGCGGATGGAAGACGACATGGACGTCAACTGCGGCACCATCCTCGACGGCGAGGAGAGCGTGCAGGAATGCGGCCAGCGCATCTTCGACCTCATCCTCAAGACCGCCTCGGGCCAGCCGACCAAGAGCGAGAGCTTTGACTTCGGCGGCGCCGAATTCGCGCCGTGGGTGCTCGGCGCGACGATGTGAGAGAGGCTGCGATATAGCCCACACTTCAGTGTCGTCCCTGCCGAGTGCGCTATTGCGCACGGAGCAGGGACCCATAACCACCGGCTGTGGTTATGCGAAAGGTGTCTGCCACCGTCTTTCATCAATCGGACCACGCGGTATGGGTCCCTGCTTTCGCACTAGTGCATCTACACGTTTGTCGGGCCATTTGCGAGGATTTGGAAGCGGGCCATTCCGGTGTGGAAGGTGATTGGTCCAGGTGGACGGTGGGAGGCGTAGCCGGTCCATCCGCCGAGTTTTGCGATGATCCATGCCGCCCAAGCAAGAGTGTTGGGGCGATGGTGGTTTTTCTGAAGCTCGGTGCGACCTTTCATGGTTTTGTTGATGGCCCTGAGCGTCTCGATCTCTTCTGCGGTGAAGACAAATTCAGCCGGCAATTCTTCGCCACTGTTGCGGGCCTGAACGAGTTGAATGACGATACATGCCGCTCTGGTGGCGACCGCCACGAGCTTGATCAGGCCTTCGGCGCTCTCGATCTGACTATCCTCGATGCGCAAACCCTGGCTCTTCAGCGAGCGAAAGAGTTGCTCAATGATCCAGCGCTGGCGGTACCAGGAGACGATCTGCCAGGCGTCTTTAACGGTGGCGACCGTATGAGTGGTCAGGAGCAGCCAGCGAATGGGCTCCGCACCTCTCGGCGGATGCAACTCGACCACTTCTACGAAGCTGAGTTTGATGCCCTCCGCCAAGTCGGTGACGCCGGGCCTCTGCGGCCGCTTGAGCACGACGGTTCCGAAGCGCATCGAGAGATGGGCCTGCCGGCCGCGCCGATCCATTCGCTGCGGCAGATCGATCACCGCGTTGTCGCAGAAGCGGCTCCGCTCGACCGCCTGATAAAGTGTGTCGCCATCGACCAGCGCATGGTCGTGCATGGCACGCGACAGAAGATGGACATTCTCAGCTGGCGTCAGCGCCCAGTGAGCAAAGAAATCCCCCTCGCGGTCGTTGACGACGGTGATCATGCGGGCATCTGCCAGGACGTCGCGGCCTTGCTCGGCGGCCGTCACCCAGCGCGCCGACTCCTTGTCGGCCAAGGCGCGCCGCTCATGCGGGATTTTTACCTTGCCTTTGCGCGTCCAAACGTTGCCGCCAGTAAGGCCAAGACAGACCCCGCTGTCGGCATCCACCGCCATCATCGCATGCAACAGCACGCCGCGAGCATTGCCCTTGCCGACTTTGCCCAGCCCGCGCCGCCGTCCCGCCTGGGTCTGGAACTTGACCTCGCTCGTATCCTGGATCGCCAGCACATGACGCCCGCTGACCGCAGTCCGCGTCTGCGCGCTCCAGCCCTCAATCAATTTATCGATCGTGACTTGGGGGTTGTTCACAAACCGCCAGAACGCCATATTGGCAGCCCAATCGCCCCGGGCCATCTGGCGCAAGCAGACGCTGCGCGTGCAAAGCATAGCCCGGAGAAGCGTCGCCCCCTTTTGTCGAGACGAACGTCCCCGAACTCACCCAAAGACAAATCCGGCTGCATCGCTGGCGCTCCTTCGAATCAAAGCGCCCGTGAGAGAATCATACAACATGCTGCAGAGACGCCACTTCTTGCTGCACCGAGTCAATCTGTCGCGCCCCAAAACCGTGTAGAGACGCTAGTGCGAAAGCAGGGACGACAAGTTCGCAGGGACGACAAGGAAGCACGTTGGCGAATGAGGCTTCCCGGTCTACGCTGCGCTCCATCCGGGCTACGGATGGGGCGGAGGAAGCATGCGCGCGCGTCGGTTGGGAATTGTTGGATGCATTGCATTTCTCGCCGCTTTGAGCCTCGGCGTCGGTTCGGCTGACGCCGCAACCATAGTCGCGCTTGGCGCGAGCAATACCTACGGCAAGGGCGTGGCGCGCAACCAGGCCTATCCCGCGCAGCTCGAAGCGATCTTGCGGGCGAAGGGATTGAACGTCCGTGTCGTGAACGCCGGCATCAACGGCGACACCACGGAAGGGATGCTGCAACGCCTGGACCGCGCCGTCCCGAACGGGACGCGTGCGGTTATTTTGCAGCCGGGCGGCAATGATCGACGCAAGGGCAGCCCTGACAGGACAGCGGATATTCAAAGTCGCCTCAGCACCCGCGGCATCGCGGTGATCATGCTCCCTAACGGGATGCTGGGTGGACTCCCCCATCAGCCCGATGGTGTGCATTTGACCCCCGAGGGCTATCACATGCTCGCCGAGCAACTCGCGTCGCAGGTATCCGGCGCGATCGGCCGCTAGCAATCGCGTAGTCCGGATGAAGCCAACGGGTCGCGCGATTGCGCGCCCGATGACAGGCTCCGCGCAATCCGGGACTCTTCCTGCGGATGAAGACCCCGGATTTCGCTTCGCTCCATGCGGGCTACGGATCGCGCCCTTACCTTGGGCACCCCGTGCCCGTTGTTAGTGCTTGATGTCGACCGGCAGCAGTGTTCTGCTCAAAAAAGCTGCTGGAGCCCTCGGTCCGTGTCGATATCAGTCGCACTGCATCACGTCACGCACTACAAATACGACCGGCCGATCGATCTCGGGCCCCAGACCATTCGGCTTCGGCCGGCGCCGCATACGCGCACGCCGATTACGAGCTATTCGCTCAAGGTCTCGCCCGCCAATCACTTCGTGAACTGGCAACAGGACCCGCAGGGCAACTGGCTGGCGCGCTACGTCTTCCCCGAGAAGGCGACCGAGCTCAAGGTCGAGGTCGATTTCACCGCTGACATGACGGTGGTCAATCCGTTCGACTTCTTCGTCGAGCCCTATGCCAACAGCTTTCCGTTCGAATATCCCGGTGATCTCAAGACCGAGCTCGCGCCCTATCTCGAAACCGATGAGGCCGAGCCGCTGCTCGCGGCTTACCTGAAGGAGATTCCGCGCCAGGCTGACAGCACCGTCAACTTCCTGGTCGAGCTGAACGCGCAGCTGCAAAAGAAGATCAGCTACGTCATCCGCATGGAGGCCGGCATCCAGACGCCGGAGGAGACCTTGGCCGCGGGCTCCGGCTCCTGCCGCGACTCGGCGTGGCTCTTGATCCAGACGCTGCGCCACCTCGGGCTCGCCGCGCGTTTCGTCTCCGGATATCTCATTCAGCTGCGGCCGGACATCGATCCGCTCGAGGGGCCGCGCGAGGTCGAGAGCGATTTCACCGACCTGCACGCCTGGGCCGAGGTCTATCTGCCGGGGGCGGGCTGGATCGGTTTCGACGTCACCTCCGGCATGCTGACGGGCGAGGGCCACATCCCGGTCTGTGCCACGCCACACTATCGCTCGGCCGCGCCGGTGACCGGCACCGCGGGCGTTGCCAATGTCGAATTCGGCTTCGAGATGAGTGTCAAGCGCATCGGCGAGGCGCCGCGCATCACCAAACCATTCTCCGATGAATCCTGGGCGCGGCTCGACCGGCTCGGCGAGCAGGTCGATGCCGACCTGGGGAAAGACGATGTGCGCCTGACCATGGGCGGCGAGCCGACCTTCGTTTCGGTCGACGATCTGGAATCGCCGGAGTGGAATGTCGCCGCGGTCGGTCCGACCAAGCGCGCGCTCGCCGACGAATTGATCCGCAAGCTGCGCATGCGGTTCGCGCCGGGCGGCCTGCTGCATTACGGCCAGGGCAAATGGTATCCCGGCGAGAGCCTGCCGCGCTGGGCGTTCGGTCTTTACTGGCGCAAGGACGGCAAGCCGATCTGGAACAATGCCGCGTTGATCGCCGGCATTGAGAATTCGAGCAGGGCCGAGATCGCGGAGGCCCAGCGTTTCGTCGAAGTAACAGCAACCAAGCTTGGTCTCAGCGCCGACTATGCCATGCCGGCTTATGAAGATCCCGCCTTCTGGCTGCAGCGTGAGGCCGGCCTGCCGGCCAATGTCAGCCCGGCGAATTCCAAGCTGACCGATCCGGAAGAGCGCGCCCGGATGGCGCGGGTGTTCGACGAGGGGCTGACCACGCCGAAAGGTTACGTGCTGCCGATCCAGCGCTGGAGCCCGCTCGGCGATCGCGTGCCGGCACGCTGGCGCAGCGAGCGCTGGAAGATCCGGCGCAGCCATCTGTTCCTGTCACCCGGCGACTCGCCGCTGGGCTTGCGGCTTCCGATCGCCTCGCTCGAATATGTGCCGCCGGACGATTATCCCTACGTCGTCGAACGCGATCCGATGGCGCCGCGCGACGTGCTTTCCGACGAGCTGCAGCAAGCCTTGAAGGAGATTCCCGAGCCGCTGCCGGTGCGCACCGCGATGTCGATCGAGGTTCGCGACGGCGTGCTGTGCGCTTTCATGCCGCCGGTCGAGAAGGTCGAGGATTATCTCGACCTGATCGCAGCGATCGAAGCCGCCGCCGAGGAGCTGCAGCTGCAAGTCCATGTCGAAGGTTACCCGCCGCCTTTCGATCCGCGCATCGAGGTGATCAAGGTGACGCCGGATCCCGGCGTGATCGAGATCAACGTGCAGCCGGCGCAAAGCTGGCGCGAGGCCGTCGACATCACGCTCGGCCTCTATGAGGACTCCGCCAAGACGCGGTTAGGGGCCAACCGTTTCCTGATCGACGGCCGCCACACCGGCACCGGCGGCGGCAACCACATCGTGGTCGGCGGCAGCAGGCCGGAGGATTCACCGTTCCTGCGCCGGCCCGATCTGTTGAAGAGCCTCGTGCTGTACTGGCAGCGGCATCCGTCGCTGTCCTACCTGTTTTCCGGGATGTTCATCGGCCCGACCAGCCAGGCGCCGCGCATCGACGAGGCGCGGCATGACGGGCTCTATGAGCTCGAGATCGCGCTGTCGCACGTGCCGCCGCCGGGCATGGACGCGCCGCTGTGGCTGGTCGACCGCTTGTTCCGGCATATCCTGGTCGACATCACCGGCAACACCCACCGCGCCGAGATCTGCATCGACAAGCTCTATTCGCCCGACGGCCCGACCGGCCGGCTCGGCCTCGTCGAATTCCGCGCGCTCGAGATGCCGCCCGACCCGCGGATGTCGCTGGCGCAGCAACTGTTGATCCGCGCGCTGATCGCAAAGCTGTGGCGCGAGCCGCAGCAGGGCAGGTTCGTGCGCTGGGGCACCGCGCTGCATGACCGCTTCATGCTGCCGCATTTCCTCTGGGAGGATTTCCTCGGCGTGCTCGCCGAGCTGAAGCAATCGGGTTACGACGTCGAGCCGGAATGGTACCAGGCGCAACTTGAATTCCGTTTCCCCGCCTTCGGCCGCGTTCATCATGGTGGCGTGGGTATCGAGCTGCGGCAGGCGCTCGAACCATGGCATGTGCTGGGCGAGGAGGGCACCTCGGGCGGCACCGTGCGCTACGTCGATTCGTCGGTCGAGCGTCTGCAGGTGAAGGCGACCGGATTCGTCGAGGGGCGCCATGTCATCACCTGCAACGGCAGACGGATGCCGATGACCGAGACCGGCCGTGCCGGCGAGGCGGTCGCCGGTGTTCGTTTCAAGGCCTGGCAGCCGGCCTCCGGCCTGCATCCGACCATTCCCGTGCATGCGCCGCTGACGTTTGACCTGATCGATACCTGGAATGGCCGCTCGCTCGGCGGCTGCGTCTATCATGTCGCCCATCCCGGCGGCCGCAACTACGAGACCAAGCCGGTCAATTCCTACGAGGCCGAGGCGCGGCGGCTGGCGCGCTTCCAGGAGCACGGCCATACCCCCGGCAAGATCGAGACGCCGCCCGAGGAACGCACAATTGAGTTTCCCTTGACCCTCGACTTGCGGACGCCGCTCCTGCACTAATTGTGTCAAGGGGAAGTGGAATGTCCGCATCGGGTGGCCAAGGCAATAGTCAAGGCAGCAGTCAGGAGAGCAGGGCTCGTCCCGGTCAGCGCCGGATGGCGCAGTGGACCCGCGACTATGTCCGGCTGCCCGGCATTCCCGACGAGTATATTGCCGACAACGGCGCGCCGCGGCCGGCTTGGGCGCGCTTTTTCGACGCCTTTGCCGCGCTGTCGCCGGCCGATATCGAGCGCCGCTTCGCCTCCGCCGATCGCCATCTGCATGAGGCCGGCGTCACCTATCGCGCGCCGGGCGACACTTCCGACCGGATCTGGCCGCTCAGCCATCTGCCGCTGATCATCGACGCGGCGGACTGGCGCCAGCTCGCCGCTGGTGTCGCGCAACGCGCGCAGCTTCTGGAGATGGTGCTGGCCGATCTCTACGGCGAAGGCCGCCTCGTTGCCGACGGTGCCATCCCCGCGGCGGCGATCGCCGGCAGCAGCGAGTATCTGCGCGCGGTCAGCGGCATCAAGCCGCCGGGGGGGCGCTATCTGCATCTCTATGCCGCCGACATCGGCCGCGGGCCCGACGGCCGCTGGTGGGTGCTCGGCGATCGCACGCAGGCACCGTCGGGCGCGGGCTATGCGCTGGAAAACCGCCTGGTGCTGTCGCGCGCCTTTTCCAATCTCTACAAGTCGATGAATGTCGAGCGCGTCGCGCCGTTCTTCGAGGCGTTCCGCGATTCGCTGCGCGCCAGCGCCGATCGCGACGAGCCGCGGATCGGCCTGCTGACGCCCGGCGCGTTCAGCGAGACCTACTTCGAGCACGCCACGCTGGCGCGCTATCTGGGTTTCCTGCTGGTCGAGGGCGACGATCTCGCGGTCTCCGGCGACCGCGTCCACATCCGCACCGTCGCCGGGCTGAAGCGGCTCGACGTGCTGCTGCGCCGGGTCGATTCCAACATGCTCGATCCGCTCGAGCTCGACGCGTCCTCCTATCTCGGCGTGCCCGGGCTTGTCGAGGTTCTGCGCAAGGGCGGCGTCGTGGTCGCCAACATGCCGGGCTCCGGCGTGATGGAGGCGAGGGCGCTGCTCGGCTTCCTGCCCAATCTGTGCCGGCGCCTGCTCTCTGAAGACCTGATGATGCCGCACATCGCGACCTGGTGGTGCGGTCAGAAATCCGCCCGCGAAGAGGTGCTGTCGCGGCTCGACGAGTTCGCGATCGAAGGCGCCTATGGCCGCGGCGTTGCGGATTTTCCCGGCAACGGACCGGTGCTCCCGGGCGAATTGTCGGCAGCCGACCGCGACCGCCTGAAGGATGCCATCAGCCATCGCGGCATCGATTATGTCGGTCAGGAGCTCGTGCGGCTGTCGACCACGCCGGTATGGGAGAACGGCCGCATCGCGCCGCGTCCGTTCGTGTTGCGGGTGTTCGCGGCGGCGACGCCGAGCGGCTGGACTGTGCTGCCCGGCGGCTTCTGCCGGATTGCCGATCGGGCCGATGCGCGCGCGGTGTCGATGGGCGATGGCGCGGTGTCCGCCGATGTCTGGGTGGTTTCCGACAAGGCGGTTGAGACCTCGACCCTGCTGCCGGCGGTCGACACCGTCCGCATCCGCCGCATCGCCGGCGTGCTGCCGAGCCGTGCCGCCGACAATCTGTTCTGGCTCGGCCGCTATCTGGAGCGCGCCGAGGCCACCATCCGGCTGATCCGCGCGCTGTGCACGCCGCTGCGCGATCCTGCGCGCGCGAATTCGAACGGCTCGGCGCCGGCGATGCATTCGGCCGAGCGCATCCAGCGCATGCTGGTCGCCTGGGGCGCGGCCTCGCAGACCGCGCGCGCCAATCTCGCCAAGGTCGCGCTCGAAGCGCTGCAGAGCGAGGAGAAATTCGGTTCGGCGCTGTCGCTGGTGCGATCCGCGCAGCGCACGGCGACCTCGCTCCGCGAGCGGCTGTCGCCGGACGCCTGGCAGGTCATCACCGAGATGGCTGATCGGCTGGCCATCGAGGTTCATGACGATGACGGCGTCGTCAGCGCCGCCGAACTGACCCTGCAGGAGCTCGCAAGCTTCGCCGGCCTCGCGCAGGAAAACATGAACCGCGCCGCCGGCTGGCGTTTCCTCGAAATGGGCCGTCGCGCCGAGCGCGCCGTCAACACCACGCGCTTTGCCCGTCAGTTCGCCTATGACGAAGCCGGTGATGAGGATCTCGACGTTCTGCTCACGCTGGTCGACTGCCAGATCACTTATCGCTCGCGCTATCTGGTGCAGCCGCTGCTCGCACCGGTGCGCGATCTGGCGGTGCTCGACCCCTATAATCCGCGCTCGGTCGCATTCCAGGTCGCGGCGCTGAACGAGCATGTTGCCGCGCTGCCGAGCCTGAAGGAGCACGGCCTGATCGAGCGGCCGCAGCGTCTTGCCGTCGCGGTCGAGGCAATGCTCACAACGGCTGAAGCCTCGAGCCTCGACGTCAAGACGCTGTTCGCGCTGGAGCAGGATCTGCTCAACCTCGCCGACGCGATCGGGCTGCATTATTTCCCGCACGGACCGAATGCCAGCCGGCCGGAGAAGCTCACGGGGCTGGCGTGATCTACGACATCCGTCACGTCACGACCTACAGCTACGAGACCCAGGTCAGCTTCGCGCGCTGCTCGCTGCGGCTGGAGCCGGTCACTGGCGACGGGCAGCAGCTGATCTCGCATTCGGTCGAGATCCGTCCGAGGCCCGCGGAACGCACCGCAAGGCGCGACTTCTTCGGCACGCTCACTGAAAGCGTCCTGATCGAGACCGCGCATCGCAGTCTGCGCATCGATGCCCGCTCGCGGGTCTCGGTGGCGCGGCAGCCGCCGGCGCGCGACGCCGCCAGTCCGCCCTGGGAGGACGTGCGTGACAACGCGTTCGAGGCGTTGAGCCTCGATGCGGCCTCGCCGGTCGGCTACGTCTTTGCCAGCGCGCTGGTGCCGGTGCTACGGCCCGTGACGGCCTACGCTTCCGCGAGCTTCTCGCCCGGTGGCGGCATCCTCACCGGGGCTGCCGACCTGATGCGCCGTATCCGCAACGACTTCAAATACGATCCCAAGGCGACCGTGATCTCGACGCCGCTTCGCGACGTGTTCGAAAAGCGCCACGGCGTGTGCCAGGACTTTGCCCATGTGATGATCGCGGGGCTGCGCGGCCTCGGCCTGCCCGCGGCCTATGTCAGCGGCTATTTGCGCACCATTCCGCCGCCGGGCCAGCCGCGGCTGCAGGGCGCGGACGCCACCCATGCCTGGGTCTCGGTCTGGTGCGGCAGCGCGCTCGGCTGGGTCGGGTTCGACCCGACCAACGATCTGATGGTCGGAAGCGACTACATCATTCTCGCCATCGGCCGCGACTTTGCCGACGTCTCGCCGGTCGATGGCGTCATCGTCGGCGCGCGCAAGCAGAAGCTCGCCGTTGCCGTCGACGTGCTGCCGGTGGAGTGAGCGAGGCGGGCGGGCGGCGCGTTCGATCGTGCCAATGCGGTCGCGATCAGGCGACGTGCCGCTTACCCGATTTGTCCCACCCGATCGGGCTCACGATGATGCGGTCGCGGCCTTCACGCTTGGCTTGATAGAGCGCAAGGTCCGCGGCCTTGAGCAGATCGCGCGACGTGCGCTCGTGGTCCGGGACGAGGCAGGACAATCCGATGCTGACGGTCGGCAATTCAGGCTCGGATTCCCGCGCAGCCGCCAGCTTGGTGCGAATCCGTTCGGCAATTTCCAGGGCGCCCGTCTTGCCGATGCCCGGCAGCAACACCGAAAACTCCTCGCCGCCATAGCGGGCACCGAGATCAGTTGCACGCTTGGCGCTGCTTGCGATGCACCGTCCCACGGTGGTGAGCACGGCGTCGCCGGCCTGATGCCCGTAGGTGTCGTTGTAGATCTTGAAATGATCGACGTCGATCATCAGAAGCGAGACCGGCGCCTTTGCGCGCATGCCACGGCGCCATTCTACGTCAAGGGTATCGTCAAGGCGGCGGCGGTTGGCTAGGCCTGTCAGTGCATCCGTGTTCGCGAGGTGCGCGAGCCGGTCTTCCGCGGCGGCCCGCCGTTTGAGAGCGGCCACCAGGTAGAACATCAGCACGATCGAGAAGCCGCAGAGCGCTGCAACCACGCTGCCGATCAGCCAGAGCTGTTGCCACCAGTCGGCATAGATGCCGTCGAGCGCGAGACCCTCGGCGATGAGCAGGCGATTGTGTCCGACCGCCTGGAAAACATAGAGCCGGTTGACGTGATCGACGATCGATTTCGTGATGTAGGAGCCGGACTGCCGTGCCGGAAATTGCTTGAAGACCAGAGAGTCCTTGATGCTTTGCCCGATCTTGCTGATGTCGAACGGTGCGCGCATCAGTATGACGCCATCGCTGTTGAACAGCGCCATGCTGTCGCCAAAGCCGAAGTTCAGCTTGCGAAACAGATTGTGAAAATAGCTGAGCCGCATGCTGCCCGCGACCACGCCGGCAAAGGAACCGTCGTCATTGTTGATGCGGCGGCTGAGGCTGATCAGATATTCGCCATCAGAGGTAATCCACGGAGCGCTGATGAACAGCCCGCTGTCCGCTCGCGTCCGATGTGCCCGGAAGAAGTCTCGATCGGCGAAATTTGCGGCCTGCGGCGTCAACGTCCTGGAATCGAGCGTGACGTCCCCCGCCGCATTCAGCACGAGGATCGAGCCGAGATCCTTGGCCGTGGCGGCGCGGTCAAACAGCACGACCTGGCGAAGCTCCGGGCTGATCTTACCGAGCTCCGGAAGCTTGACGCCGTCGGCGACGGCCTGGAGCGAGAGGTCATAAAGGTCGATGTTGCGGTCGATCTCGCTGGCGATGGAGGCGACGAGGTTGGTCGCACCTTGCTTCGCATGCTGATAGTCCTTGCCCGCCATCTCCCAGAGGATGGATGCGCAGATCGCCGAAAAGCAGAGAACGAGGCCGATCCCGAGCGCAAGGAGCCGTTTGGTCGGCACTGCCTTCGGCTTTGGCAAAAGCCCGTTCATTGCTCGCTTCCACTTCCCCGCGCCCACGCGCAGTGACGCTTTTCTATGGAGGCATCAAATTGAGAAATGCGACCCGAAGCGGAGGCAATTTGCGTCCGTGCGTTGGGAGAGTCTTAACCATCCGGATTGCCGGCGCCCTGTCGCAGGGCCCCGCCACATCGCCGCTCAGGTTCCGGTCCGCTGCAGGCGGTCGGCCGCGTCGCTGCGCAGGTTGCGGAAGAACTGCTCGACCTCGCGCGATAGCGTCTCGGCGGTGGTGGTCAGATCGTTCGAGGCCGCGAGCACCGATTCCGCCGCCTTGCTGGTCTGGTCCATGTCATCGCGGAGCGAGCCGACATTGGTAACCAGGGTTTCGTTGCCCTGGGCGGCCATCTGGGCATTGGCGGAGATTTCGCGCGTCGCCGCGTCCTGCTGGCCGATCGCGCTCGCGATGTTCGCGGTGACGTTGCTGATCTCGCGCACCGCCTGACCGATCTCGCGCACGGCGGCCACCGAGTTGCGGGTCGAGGCCTGGATCAGGCCCACATTCTCACTGATCTCGGCGGTTGCCTTCGCTGTCTGGCCGGCCAGCGCCTTGACCTCGTGCGCGACGACGGCGAAGCCACGGCCGGCATCGCCGGCGCGGGCGGCTTCGATGGTGGCGTTGAGGGCGAGCAGGTTGGTCTGCTCGGCGATCGCCTGGATCAGGCTCAGCACCCCGTCGATGCGCTGGGTGGTGGCGGCAAGGCCCTCGATCTCGGTGATCGAGCGGTCGGTGCGCGCACCGGCCTGATCGACGGCGCCGGACGACTGCTTGACCTGGCGGCCGATCTCCTCGACCGAGGCGGAGAGTTCTTCGGCTGCGCCCGCCACCGCGGAGACGTTGCTCGAGGCCTGTTCGGTGGCGCCCGCCGCCGCCACGGCGCGGCCGCTGGCGTCCGACGCGACGGTTGCGATGGTCTGCGCGGTCTGACGCATCGTCGCAGCGTTGTCGTGCACCGCGCGGAGCACCTCGCCGATCGTGCCACGGAACGCTTCGACGAAGGTCTCGATATGCCGGCCGCGCGCGTCGCGCGCCTCGGACTCCTGTACGACCTGCGCGTTCAGGCTGCGATTGCGGTCCATCGCGTCCTGGAAGACCTTGATGGCGCGTGCCAGTGCGCCGATCTCGTCGCTGCGCCCGACATGCGGTACTTCGACATGGTCGGTGCCCTCGGCGACGCGCTTGATCGTCGTGGTGATCTGCGACAGCGGCCGGGCCACCGAGCGGGCGATGATCAGCACGCCGAGTACCACGACAATCAAGGCCGCGGCGCCGAGGCCGGTCAGCACCAGTGCCATCGTGCGGTTGGTGTCGGTCTCCCGCGCCAGCTTCTTGCTGCGCTCGGCATAGACCTTGGAGAGCGCCTCGAGATCCTTGTTCAGCGCGGTGCGCACGTCGCGGTTGGCGTCGTTGTCGCCCCATTCCCGCCCGGCTGCGGCGCCGATCTCGATGCCGCGGCGTACCAGCTCTTTGCGGAAATCGATGAATTGCTCGATGCGCTTCTTGAACACCGCGAACTGGGCGGCGTCGTCGGCCTGCACCAGCGTTTCCCAGTTCTTGACCACGCCGAGAATGCGTTCGTTGAACGCCAGTAGCCCGTCGCCGTATTTCTTCACCGCTGCCGGATCGGTCGACATGTAGATGCCGCGGGATTCCATCACCACGGCATAGACCAGTGAATTGACCCGCTCGACATTGAGTGCGGCACGGCTTGCGAGGTCGACGGCCTCGGTCAGCTCGGCATTACGCCGCGCATTGTATTCGGACAGGAAGGTGATGGCCGCGGTCAGCGCCGCAATCAGCGCAAACGTCGAGTACAGCCTGGCAGCAAGCGAGAATCGGGACGCCATTGGAGGCCGGGACATGGAGATGGGGAATGTGACGGGGGCGGGCATTGCGGGGCACTCCAAGAGGCCGGGGAGTACCTTCGGCCGATTAAAGCTTATGCAAAATTTTCATGGACAATTTCTTAACGCGCGAGTTTTGTGCAGCCGCAACCGTTAAAATCTGTAAATAATCCCAATGCCTTATCGGCAGCTTTGAGTCTGCCGGGTGGCCGCGGCCTGCCGCCGCGCCGATGATGCGCCGCCGTCACCGCCAACGGCGCCGGCACGCGGGGCGAAACCGCTGGCACGCCTTTCGCAAAGAGGTGCTAGGTTGTGCTGCCCCAGCCCGCGACGAACCTCCCATGCTCTATCGTCACACCATCGACGCCACCAATTACGCATTCGACGATCTGCGCATCCTGCTTGCCAAGGCCTCGCCGCCGCGTTCAGGCGACCGCCTGGCCGGCATCGCGGCCGACAGCGCGGAGGAGATGATCGCCGCGCGGCTTGCGCTGGCCAACGTTCCGCTCAAGCAATTCCTCGATGAGCCTGTCATCCCGTATGAGGATGACGAAGTCACCCGCCTGATCCTCGACAGCCACGACGTTGCCGGCTTTCTGCCGGTGTCGTCGCTCACCGTCGGCGGATTCCGCGATTGGCTGCTGTCGGATGCCGCCAGCGGGGAAGCGATCAAGAAGATCTCGCGCGGCATCACGCCAGAGATGGTTGCGGCGGTGTCGAAGCTGATGCGCAACCAGGATCTGATCCTGGTCGCGAAGAAATGCGAGGTCACGACCCGCTTCCGCAACACCATCGGTTTGCGCGGGCGAATGAGCACGCGGCTGCAGCCGAACCATCCTTTCGACGATCCCAAGGGCATCACCGCCTCGATTCTCGACGGGTTGCTGCTGGGAGCGGGCGATGCCTGCATCGGCATCAATCCGGCGAGCGACGACCCGAACGTCATCGGCACGCTGCTGCGGCTCCTGGACGACATCATCACGCGATTCGAGATTCCGACGCAGGGCTGCGTGCTGACCCATGTCACGACCACGCTCGGACTGATCGGGCAGGGGCTGCCGGTCGATCTCGTGTTCCAGTCGATCGCCGGCACCGAGGCGGCCAATCGCAGTTTCGGCGTCGACCTCTCGCTGCTGCGGGAAGCCCGGGAAGCGGGGCTGTCGCTGCGCCGCGGCACGGTCGGTGACAATGTGATGTATTTCGAGACCGGGCAGGGCTCGGCGCTGTCCGCCAATGCCCATCACCAGGTCGACCAGCAGACGTGCGAGGCGCGGGCCTATGCGGTGGCGCGCGCGTTCGATCCACTGCTCGTCAACAGCGTGGTCGGCTTCATCGGTCCTGAGTACCTCTATGACGGCAAGGAAATCATCCGCGCCGGGCTCGAGGACCACTTCTGCGGCAAGCTGCTCGGCCTGCCGCTCGGGATCGACGTCTGCTACACCAACCACGCCGAGGCGGATCAGGACGACATGGACAATCTCCTGACGCTGCTCGCGGCCGCCGGCGTGAACTTCATCATGGGCGTGCCGGGCGCGGATGACGTCATGCTGAACTATCAGTCGACATCGTTTCACGATGCGCTCTATGTCCGCGACCTGTTCGGCCTGAAGAGGGCTCCCGAATTCGACGACTGGCTCGCGCGCGTCGGCCTGGCCGGGCAGGACTTCCGCCTCATGGCCGATGCGGAGCGGCTGCCCGACCTCGCTGCCAGGCTGTTGACCTGAGGGGGATAGCGAAATTCTGCAGAGCAACTATCTCGTCGTTATGACGTTAAGTAGTGCCACAATGTTGAAGAATTTCTGGCCCAGCGTTCCGCGCCGTGGTTAGATTTGCCGGTGCTTCGGGGTCGTTTGATGAGAGCTGAGGGCATAGAGACAGTACGACGTATCCTCTGCGTTTTTCCGCGCTATACGTCGTCGTTTGGGACCTTCGAGCACGCCTACCC
This sequence comes from Bradyrhizobium brasilense, assembly GCF_029714345.1. Classification (NCBI taxonomy): domain Bacteria; kingdom Pseudomonadati; phylum Pseudomonadota; class Alphaproteobacteria; order Hyphomicrobiales; family Nitrobacteraceae; genus Bradyrhizobium; species Bradyrhizobium brasilense. The sequence goes on along the minus strand of NZ_CP121669.1, from coordinate 6,085,068 downwards.
CCTCACTGACGGCGTCAAGGCGTTCATGCCGCCGCAGGGCCTGCTGCTGATCGCCGCATACCTTCCCGAGAACTGGCCGGTCCGTTTCGTCGACGAGAATCTGCGTCCGGCGACGGCGGAGGATTTCGCGTGGGCGGATGCCGTGTTCGTCAGCGGTATGCACATCCAGCGCCAGCAGATGAACGACATCTGCCATCGCGCGCACGACCATGACCTGGTGGTCGCGATCGGCGGCCCGTCGGTCAGTGCTTGCCCGGACTACTATCCCTCATTCGACTACCTCCACGTCGGCGAGCTCGGCGATGCGACCAATGAGCTGATCAAGCGTCTGGCTGATGATACCAGCCGTCCCGACGAGCAGGTGGTGCTTAAGACCATCGACCGTCTGCCAATGACGGATTTCCCGCTGCCGGCCTATGAGCTCGCCGAAACCAAGAAGTATTTCCTCGGCAGCATCCAGTTCTCCTCGGGCTGCCCCTATCAGTGCGAGTTCTGCGACATCCCCGGGCTCTATGGCCGCAATCCGCGCCTGAAGTCGCCGCAGCAGATCATCGCCGAGCTCGACAAGCTGCGCGCATGCGGTGCCACCGATACCGTGTATTTCGTCGACGACAATTTCATCGGCAACCGCAAGGCGGCGAGCGAGCTGTTGCCGCACCTGATCGAGTGGCAGAAGCGCACCGGATATGTCACGCGCCTCGCCTGCGAGGCGACGCTCAACATCGCCAAGCGCCCAGAGATCCTGGAGAAGATGCGCGAAGCCTACTTCGTGACGATCTTCGTCGGCATCGAGACGCCCGATCCCGACGCGCTGAAGGCCATGCACAAGGATCAGAACATGATGGTTCCGATCCTCGAGGGTGTGCGCACCATCAATTCGTTCGGCATGGAGGTCGTCTCCGGCATCATCATGGGGCTCGATACCGACAAGCCCCAGACCGGCGACGCGTTGCTCTCCTTCGTCGAGGAGTCGCGGATTCCGCTGCTCACCATCAACCTGCTGCAGGCGCTGCCGAAGACGCCATTGTGGGATCGGCTCGAAAAAGCCGGGCGGCTGATCGATGACGAGGGCCGCGACTCCAATGTCGAGTTCCTGCTGCCCTATGAGGACGTGGTCAGTTCCTGGCGCAAATGCATGGAAGTTGCCTACGAGCCGAAGAGGCTGTTCGCGCGCTATTTGCATCAATGCAACTACACCTATGCCAATCGCATCAAGGTGCCGGTTAGCCCGGAGATGAAGAGCTGGGCCAACATCCGGCGCGGCCTGATCATGCTCCGCAACATCTTCTGGAAGGTCGGCGTGCTCGGCGACTACAAGCGCGTGTTCTGGAAGTTTGCGCTCGGCCGGCTCAAGCGCGGCGACATCGAGGGGTTGATCTCGGCGACACTGGTTGCCCATCATTTGATCACCTTTGCGCGTGCAGCCTCCAGCGGCCGGCAGAACGCCTCGAACTACTCGATCCGGCTGCGCGAGGCTTCCGTCCCCGCCGAATAACAGCATGACGACACCGCCGGCGCCCTTGTCCCCTTCGCTTGCCGATCTGCGCGAGCTTACGCCGGCGCGCGTAGGCCTTGGCCGGTCCGGGGCCAGCCTGCCGACCGATGCGCTGCTGTCGTTCACGCTCGACCATGCCCGCGCCCGCGACGCTGTCCACGCCGCCTTCGATGTCAGCGGGATCGCGGCCGGTCTTGCCGGCCTCGGCATCACGCCGCTTGAGGTGTCGAGCCAGGCGCACAGCCGGCGCGACTATCTGCGGCGGCCCGATCTCGGGCGCATGCTGGATTCTGCGTCGCGGCGGTCGCTCGAGACCTACGGCATCACCGCCTGCCCCTGCGCCATCGTGATCGGTGACGGCCTGTCGCCGACGGCGGTCAATGTGCATGCCGTCGAATTGATCCGGCATCTCGTGCCCCGCCTTGCGGCCGACAACATCGACGCCGGCGCGGTGATCGCAGCGTCCGGCGCGCGGGTCGCGCTCGGTGACGAGATCGGCGCCATCATCGGCGCGCGCATGCTGGTGATGTTGATCGGCGAACGGCCGGGCCTGTCCGCACCCGACAGCCTTGGCGCCTATCTCACCTTCGCGCCGCGAATCGGTCTCACCGACGCCGACCGCAACTGCATCTCCAACATCCACCATGCCGGGCTGAGCTATGCGGAGGCCGCATTCAGGATTTCGTGGCTTGTGCGCGAGGGCTTGGCACGCCAGATCACAGGGGTCGCCTTGAAAGATGAAAGCGGCGGTGGATCGTCGAGGAATGCGCTACCAGGGTGTGACAAATCAGATACTTAATGGCGGGGATCGGCGGTTCCCTGTCGATTTGGTCAGCCCCTCGCGCTTGCGAGCAAAGGGGCAGACAGGTAAAACCGGCGCCGGTCAATATTCGCGTGTTTTCAAGGACTAGCGCCGATCAGTTGCGCTCACCCGCCTCATTCGCGCCCCTAGACCCAAGCTAGACAGATTGAGCCGTTTTCAGAACTGGACAGGGCATGCTCGAAAAGAATTCCGAAAGTCAGGTCCACGTCGAGAAGATCGAAGAGCCGCGGTCGGGCCTCAGCATCGCGTTCGGGATCGAGCGTCTCGGCCTGATCCCGATGCGGGCGCCGATCCTGTCCTGCATCGTCCTCGTTCTGTTGCTGATCGGCGCGGTGTTCGGCGTGCAACGGATCAAGATCGACGACTCGCTGTCGCAGCTGTTCCGCTCCGACTCCAAGGACTACAAGCAGTATGAGGCGGTGACCAAGCGCTTCCCGGCGACCGAGTTCGACGTGCTCGTCGTGGTCGAAGGCAAGACGCTGCTCGAGCGCGACAATCTCGGCAAGCTGCGCGACATGGTCACCGATCTGCAACTCGTCGAGGGCGTGCGCGGCCTGGTGTCGCTGTTCTCCGCGCGCCAGGCGCCGGAGCGAGGCAAGCTGCCGGCGGCGTTGTTCCCGAACGAGCTGCCCGAGGGCGCGGCCTACGACAAGTTCGTCGAGACCGTCAAAAGCAACGAGATCATCCGCGGCAAGCTCTTGTCGGAGGACGGCACGCTCGCGCTGATCGTGCTGTCGCTCGAGCCCGAAGTGGTCGGCAGCAACAAGCTCAGCAAGGTGGTCGGCGACATCAGGAAGATCATGGCCGACGATCTCGGCGGCAGCGGGCTCAATGCCCAGCTGTCCGGCGTGCCGGTCATGCAGCTCGAGATCCGCAACGCGGTCGAGCGCGACGGCCTGACCTACAACATCCTCGGCATCCTCGCCGGCTGCATCATCGCCATCATCTTCTTCCGGAAGATATCCTTCATGGTGGCGGCGGCGTTCCCGCCGATGATCGCGATCCTGCTCGCGCTCGGCGGCCTCGGCTGGGCCAATTTCAATCTCAACATGTTCCTCAACGTGATGACGCCGCTCATCATGGTGATCAGCTTCTCCGACTCGATGCAGCTGACATTCGCGGCGCGGGACCGGCTGATCGCCGGGCAGGACAAGTTCACCGCGTTCAAGAATGCGGTGCTGGTGGTCGGACCGGCCTGCGTGCTGACGCACGGCACGGCCGGAATTTCCTTCATCGCGCTGCAGTTTTCGGATTCCGATCTGATCCGCAAGTTCGGCGAGGCCGGGCTTGCGGCGACCATCATCGCGCTGATCGCGGTGCTGTCGCTGGTGCCGGTGTTCGGCGTCCTGTTCGTGCGCAACGAGAAGATCTTTGCGGTCAAGTTCCAGAGCGCGGATGCCGGCGTACAGGCGCTGCGCAATTTCTGCTACTGGATCGCGGTGCGCATGGTCGGCCGTCCCGGGCTGTTCAGCCTGCTTGCGCTGATCGTGGTCGGCGGCCTCGGCATCATCTACGCCAATCTCGAGCCGCGCTACCGGCTCGCCGATCAGGTGCCGGACAAGCGGCAGGCGGTGGCGGCCTCGAGCCGGCTCGACGCCAAGCTGACCGGCGCCAATCCGGTCGATGTGCTGATCGAATTCCCCAAGGGGCAATCGCTGTACTCGCCGGAGACCTTGAAGACGATTGCCGATGTCCATGCAATGGTCGAGGACTCTGCCGGCGTCGGCAACGTCTGGTCGCTGGAGACCTTGCGGCGCTGGCTCGCCGAAAAGGCCGGCAGCAATGATGTCGCGACGCTGAAGGAATATGTCGACCTGATCCCCGAACACCTGGTGCGCCGGTTCATCGACAAGAATCAGGATGCTGTCGTGGTGTCGGGCCGCGTCCCGGATGTGGACTCGAGCCAGTTGCTTCCGGTGGTGAACAAACTCGATCATTCGCTGGACAAGGTGCGCGCCGAGCATCCCGGCTACGAGATCGCGGTCACGGGTCTGTCGGTGATTGCCGCACGCAACAGCGCCAGCATGATCGAGAAGCTCAACCACGGCCTCACCATCGAATTCCTGCTAGTCGCGATCTTCATCGGGCTCGCATTCCGCTCGATCGTGGTGATGTTCTCCTGCATCCTGCCGGGCATCTTCCCGGTGGTGCTGTCGGGCACGGTGCTGTGGCTGCTCGGGGAGGGGCTGCAATTCGCCAGCGTGGTGGCTTTGACGGTGTCGTTCGGCCTCGGCCTCAGCGCCACCATCCACTTCCTCAATCGCCTGCGGCTCGAGACCAAGCCGGGTGTCACGCCGGAACTTGCGGTGGAGCGCGCCACCGTCCTGGTCGGCCCTGCGCTGATCCTAACCACGGTGGTGCTGGCCTGCGGTCTCGTCGTCACCGTGTTCTCCGACCTGCCGTCGCTGCGCCTGTTCGGCTGGCTCAGTGCGTTCTCGATGGTCGCAGCCCTGGTCGCGGACCTCTTCATCCTGCGGCCGACCTCGATGTTCCTGATCAACCTGTCGCAAAAGCTCCGCGGCAGGGGCGGCCAGCCCGCGCCGATCGAAAAGGCCTGATCGACGAGCAAGCAAAAAACTGCAGCAAAAAGGCCCGGTTCCGAAGCGTTCGGAACCGGGCCTTTGTGTCTTGCGGGCGCAATCGGCCGGGAGCGTCAGCTCTTCGTCATCGTGATCGAGACGCCGCGGATCTCACCCTTGGAGTCGATCTGCACGACCTGCTTGGAGCCGTTGGTCTGCAGGTTCAGGTTGGCGGCAAAGCCGGACGCCTCGACGAACACGTCGATCCGCCCGCCGCCCGCGGTGCCCTGCAGATTGCCGAAGATGTTGCGGCTCGCCTCGCTCCAGTTACCGGAGATCCGGTCGCCCTGGCTGGTGACGTCGCTGGAGAGGTCGAACTTGTAGCTGTCGCTGGCGCAATGCAGGGACTGTTTCAGGCTCATGCCCGAGGGCGCGACCTTGTAATCCGCCTTGCAACGAATCCGTTCGGTCGTGCCGTTCGACAGCGCCACCGTGCCCGTTCCGGTCCACGAGCCGGCAAAACCGGCAAACGGCCCGCTGGCCTGGGCGTGGACGGCGGAGGCAGAGAGCATCAGTGCGGCGCCGACGCCCACAGCCCTGAGAGCCTGACCATAAAGGCTGGAACCAAACCGTTTCATTGTGAATTTTCCCATCAAAATCAACGCTTCCTACGCAAGAAAGCGTCTCGCCGCATCGAAGGTTTAGTGTCACCGAAGAATGTTAGGTTCAAACGACAGAACAGCGCGCGGCGCCCATATTGTCATCGAACAGAATCAGAAACCGTCGGCTTCGTGATGGCATGTAGCTTTGCGCAACTGCTATCCGCAATAGCCGAACGCGACAAAGTGATGGCACGAATCGTCATTGCGAATCAATAACTTATGTGGGGGTTTACAGCGCCGCAAATTTAGCCGCATTTAGCGGTGCTTGTCGTCAATCCGTTGCCGCGTTACGTGGCGTCTGCAAATCCCCAAAATCCGTCCCGGCCATGCCGAAGCGCTTTTCGGGAACAGATTTTCTGCTGTCGGAAATGAAGGAATACGATGCGTAAATTTCTCTTGGCTCTTGCCCTGTTGTCGATCCCGCTCTCGTCCAGCGCCTTCGCCCAGCAGCAGACGCGCGGGACACCCGATGAGCAGAAGGCCTGCACGCGCGACGTGCAGCGTCACTGCCGCGCCGTGATCGATCAGGGCGATTTCACCATTCTCGCCTGCCTGCAGCAGAACCGTAGCAAGATCAGCACCGCCTGCGACCAGGTGCTGAAGACCCACGGCCAGTAAGGCCGGTTCGGGCCCCATGGATCGCCGCAAGGCCCGTGCTCGGCATGTGTGCCGGCCACGGGCTTCGTATGCTGGCGATCACGGACAGCATTGGTTTTGGTGGCGTATTCCCCTATATGGGGCTCGCAAATCCCCCGCATGCGCTGACCTTTCGCGCCTGCGTCGTGCCATGACCAGTGTAGCCCAAATTTCCCATGACCACCGCGAGCGACCTGCGATCCGGAAAGACCCACCGCGACGAGAATTTCCCGGTCGCGTCGTGGATCATTCATCCGCGGCATCGTGCCCTGATCCTGGCCTTCTATAATTTCGTCCGCACCGCCGACGATATCGCCGATCACGCCACGCTGCCCGCCGAGGAGAAGCTGCGCTACCTCGACCTCATGGAGGCCGAGCTGCTTGGCAATGGCGACACCCAGAAGGAAGCGGTCAATCTGCGCCGCGCCTTCGCCGAGCGCGGCATGCCGCCGCGGCACGCGCTCGACGTGCTGGTGGCGTTCCGCCTCGACGTCACCAAGCTGCGTTACGAGAACTGGGACGACGTGATCGATTATTGCCGGTACTCGGCGATGCCGGTCGGGCGGTTCATGCTCGACGTGCACGGCGAGGATACCTCGACGTGGGCGGCGTCGGACGCGCTCTGCGCCGGGCTGCAGATCAACAATCATCTGCAGGACTGCGGCAAGGACTACCGCAACCTGAACCGTGTCTACCTGCCGCGCGATGCCCTGGCCGCCGCGGGCGCGACCGTCGAGATGCTCGGCGAGGCCAAATCGCAGCCGGCCCTGCTCAAATGCCTGCAGGCGCTCGCGGTGCGCACCGAGGCGCTGCTCGACCAGAGCAAGTCGCTCGCCGCCGAGGTGAAGGATTTCAGGCTGGGGCTCGAGATCTCCGTGATCCAGGCGTTCGCCGACAAGATCGTCAACATGCTGAAGGTGCGCGATCCGCTCAGCGAGCGCGTGCATCTGAGCCCGCTCGAACTGCTGCTGCAGAGCCTTGGCGGCGTCGCCGGCGAGACGGCGCGGCGTGCGACCGGACGGCGTGCGGTCTCCAAATCGGCGGCTGGCGCATGAGCGTGGAGGCGGCGGCCAACGCAAATTACGGAAGCACCGCGTCGGGCAGCTCGTTCTACGCCGCGATGCGCATTCTGCCGCGCGCGCAGCGCGAGGCGATGTTCCAGATCTACAGCTTCTGCCGGCAGGTCGACGACATTGCCGATTCCGATGGCCCGCGGCCGCAGCGGCTGGCCGCGCTGCAACAGTGGCGCGACGATATCGACGCGCTCTATGCGGGGCATCCGCCGGAGCGGCTGAAGGACTATGTCGCCTCGGTGAAGACCTTCGGCCTGAAGCGCGAGGATTTTGTCGCGATCGTCGACGGCATGGAGATGGACGTGCCGCAGGACATCCGCGCGCCGGATCTCGCGACGCTCGATTTGTATTGCGATCGCGTCGCGAGCGCGGTCGGACGGCTGTCGGTGCGCGTGTTCGGCCTGCCCGAGGACGACGGCATCCAGCTCGCCTATCACCTCGGCCGCGCGCTGCAGCTCACCAACATCCTGCGCGACATCGACGAGGATGCCGGCCTCGGCCGGCTCTATCTGCCGCGCGAATGGCTCTGGCACGCCGGCATCACCAATAACGATCCGGCCCGCGTCACCGCCGACCGCGCGCTGCCGAAGGTGTGCGCGCCGCTGGCCGAGCGGGCCAAGATGCATTTCCAGAAATCCGACGAGATCATGAAGCGCAATTCGCGCCGCGCCGTGCGCGCGCCGCGGATCATGTCGAAATACTACCGCGCGATCCTCGATCTTCTGATCGCGCGCGGCTTCACCGCGCCGCGCGCGCCGGTACGTGTGTCCAAGGCCGCCAAGATCGGCATCCTTCTTCGTTACGCGATCATCTGATGCAAAAGACCGTTCATATCATCGGCGCCGGCATTTCCGGCCTCTCCGCGGCCGTGCGCCTCGCCAATGGCGGCTACAAGGTGTTTGTCCATGAGGCGACGCAGCAGGCCGGCGGCCGCTGCCGCTCCTATTTCGACGCCGCCACCAATCTCACCATCGACAATGGCAACCATCTGTTGCTGTCGGGCAATCGCCATGCGCTGAGCTACGCGCGCTCGATCGGCACCGAGGCCGGCCTCGTCGGACCCGCGCGCGCGCAGTTTCCGTTCGTCGATCTTGCCAGCGGCCGGCGCTGGCAACTCGACCTCGGCGATTCCCGCCTGCCGCTGTGGGTGTTCGACGAGGCGCGCCGCGTCCCGGATACGACCCTGCGCGACTATCTCGCCTTGGCACCGCTGGCCTGGGCCGGCACCGGCGCGCTGGTCGGCAACACCATTCCCTGCAAGGGCACGCTGTATGACCGCCTAGTGCAGCCGCTGCTGTTAGCCGCATTGAACGTCGATCCGCCGGAGGGCTCGGCCGGGCTCGCCGGCGCCATTGTGCGCGAGACGCTGCTCGCTGGCGGGCAGGCCTGCCGTCCGCTGATCGCGCGCGACGGCCTGAGCTCGGTCCTGATCGAGCCGGCCGTGAAGCTGCTGCAGGAGAGGGGCCACAGCGTTCAGTTCAGTCACGAATTGCGTGCGCTCGGCATGTCGGGTGATCGCATCAGTGAGCTCGATTTTGGCAATGGCGACAAGGTCGCGCTGGGAGCCGACGACGCCGTCGTGCTCGCGGTGCCGCCGCGCGCCGCGGCCGCGCTGCTGCCCGGCGTGAAAACCCCGACCAAATTCCGCGCCATCGTGAATGCGCATTTCCGCGTCGATCCGCCGCGCGACGCCGCGCCCATTCTCGGCGTGGTCGGCGGCCTTGTGGAGTGGCTGTTCGCGTTCCCGCAACGGCTGTCGGTGACGATCAGCAACGGCGACCGCCTGGTCGACATGCCGCGCGAGGAGCTCGCGCTGGCGATCTGGCAGGACATCTGCGAGGCCTCGGGGGTTTCCGGCGACCTGCCGCCCTGGCAGATCGTGCGTGAGCGCCGTGCCACATTTGAGGCGACGCCGGAACAGAATGCCCTGCGTCCGGGGCCCGCGACGGCGCAAAAAAACCTGTTCCTTGCCGGCGACTGGACTGCTACCGGGTTGCCGGCAACCATCGAGGGATCGGTGCGATCCGGTGATCGCGCCGCAGATCTGGTTCTGGCCAGACGTTAGATTCGACCTGTTGGCGCGTTTTCGAGCGAAGTGGCTACCGGTTCGCGTTAAGCAAACGCGACTGAACAAAAGGACAAGAGCGTGATCCGATGCAATCGGATCATGCTCTGGAGCGGCCGCGGCTTTCGATCAGCCGGGCCGCGATGAAGAGGATATCGAGCGAAATGCTTGCGAGAGATCACAGCGTTGCAGTCGACCCGGTCGCGCTGGAGAAGAGCATCTCCAAGGCAGCCGAAGCGCTGCTCGGCTATCGCCAGTCCGACGGACATTGGGTGTTCGAGCTCGAGGCCGACAGCACCATTCCGGCCGAATATGTCCTGCTGCGTCACTACCTGGCCGAGCCGATCGATGCCGGGCTCGAGGCCAAGATCGGCAACTATCTGCGCCGCGTCCAGGGCGCCCATGGCGGCTGGCCGCTGGTGCATGACGGCCCGTTCGACATGAGCGCCAGCGTGAAGTCGTACTTCGCGCTGAAGATGATCGGTGATTCCGTCGACGCGCCGCACATGGTGCGGGCGCGCGAGGCGATCCGTTCGCGCGGCGGCGCTTCCGGCAGCAACGTGTTCACGCGATTCCTGCTCGCGCTCTATGGCGTCGTGAGCTGGCGCGCGACGCCGGTGCTGCCGATCGAGATCATGCTGCTGCCGATGTGGTCGCCGTTCCACATCAACAAGATCTCCTACTGGGCGCGCACCACCATGGTGCCGCTGATGGTGCTTGCCGCGCTGAAGCCGCGTGCGAAGAATCCGAAGGGCGTCGGCATCGACGAACTGTTCCTGGAGGATCCGAAATCGGTCCGCATGGCGCCGAAGGCACCGCATCAGAGCGCGAGCTGGTTCTATCTGTTCCGCTCGCTCGACGCCGTGCTGCGGGTAATCGAGCCGATGTTTCCGAAGGGCCTGCGCCAGCGCGCGATCGATGCCGCGCTCGCCTTCACCGAAGAGCGGCTGAACGGCGAAGACGGCATGGGCGCGATTTATCCGCCGATGGCCAACATCGTCATGATGTACGAGGCGCTCGGCAAGGACGAGAATTTCCCGCCGCGCGCCATCACCCGCCGCGGCATCGACAAGCTGCTTGTGATCGGCGAGCACGAGGCCTATTGCCAGCCCTGCGTCTCGCCGGTGTGGGACACCGCGCTGGCCTGTCATGCGCTGCAGGAAGCGGGCGGCGACGACACCCTGGCCAAGGCCAGGCAGGGCCTCGACTGGCTGAAGCCGCGCCAGGTGCTGGAGCTGAAGGGCGATTGGGCGGTCAAGGCGCCGGACGTCCGCCCGGGCGGCTGGGCGTTCCAGTACAACAACGATCATTATCCCGATCTCGACGACACCGCGGTGGTCGTGATGGCGATGGATCGCGTGCGGCGTCATACCGGAACCAGGGAATATGATGAGTCCATCGCGCGCGGCCGCGAGTGGATCGAGGGGCTGCAGAGCCGCGACGGCGGCTGGGCCGCGTTCGACGTCAACAACCTCGAATATTACCTCAACAACATCCCGTTCTCCGATCACGGCGCATTGCTCGATCCACCGACCGAGGATGTCACCGCGCGCTGCATCTCGATGCTGGGCCAGCTCGGCGAGACCGTCGAGAGCAACAAGGCGATGGCCGACGGCGTCGCTTATTTGCGCCGCACCCAGCTTGCCGAGGGCTCCTGGTACGGCCGCTGGGGCCTGAATTACATCTACGGCACCTGGTCGGTGCTCTCGGCGCTAAATGTCGCAGGGGTCGATCGCAACGACCCGATGATTCGGAAGGCGGTCGACTGGCTGGCGTCAGTCCAGAATCAGGACGGCGGCTGGGGCGAGGACGCCGTCAGTTACCGGCTGGATTACAAGGGTTATGAAGTTGCGCCTTCGACCTCCTCGCAAACGGCATGGGCTTTGCTTGGATTGATGGCGGCCGGAGAGGTCGAAAATCCCGCTGTTGCGCGCGGGGTGGAGTACCTAAAGGCAACACAGACGGAAAAAGGGCTGTGGGACGAGCAGCGATACACAGCTACGGGGTTTCCGCGGGTATTTTACTTGCGATATCATGGCTACTCGAAGTTCTTTCCGCTCTGGGCGCTGGCGCGGTATCGAAATTTGAGAAGCACCAATAGCAGGGTGGTAGGGGTCGGGATGTGATTGTTGAGGCGGGGGCCGCCGAGACCGTGGGCAGTAGAATTGATCCTCGGCCGGTATTGATTGTGACTGGATTGGTGCAGGAGGCTCGCATCGCGGCAGGCCCCGGCATGATCGTAATCTGCAGTTCGAGCGATCCGCAGCAGCTGCGTGAGTTGCTGGCGACGCTGGATCCGAGCACCTTCCGTGGCGTGATTTCGTTCGGCGTGGCCGGCGGGCTCGATCCGTCGCTCAAATCGGGCGACGTCGTGGTCGCGACCGAGGTGATGTCGGGCGATACCCGTTTCCTGGCCGCATCCGCGCTGAACGAAGAGATGATCGCCAGCGCCGCGCTGAAGCGCCGCAGGATCGTCCGCGGCAGTCTCGCCGGCGTGGAAGAGGTGATCGCGGCAAAGGCCTGCAAGGCCGCTCTGCGCTCGATGACGGGCGCAGCCGCAGTCGATATGGAGAGCCATATCGCGGCGGCCTATGCCGCCAAGGCCCGCATTCCGTTTGCCGCATTGCGCGTAATCAGCGATCCCGCGCACCGGGCGCTACCGGAACTTGCGAAATCCGCGGTGAAGCCGAACGGCGACATCGACCTGCGCAAGGTGCTGCGCGGCATCGCCCGCAATCCACGGACGCTGCGCGCGCTGGTGTCGACTGGAATTGACTTCAACCGCGCGCTGCGCTCGCTGCGCAGCTGCCGCGGCTTCCTGCTCGGCAACGAGGTGTTGATGCCGGTGGAAGACGTTCTGATCACGGCGAAAGCGGCCTGATCCGCTGCGCCGGGCAGGGACCGGGTTTCTCACCGCATCAAGCTCAACTCACAGGCCCGGTCGCATCGCGATCGGGCCTTTTGCTTTGATGCCCAAAGGTTTCGCTCGATGCCACGCTGTTCCGGTTCCGCGCGGTCAGCGGGGACTTGCGCGTCGGCTGTGCGGTGAGACCCCCCGTATCCCTGTTTCTCGCGCCTATGCGTCGCCAGCCTCTGACGACCGCTGGCAGCGGGCCGGCACCCAGGAACGGCCTGCGGCCGTAGGGTCGATACTTGACAGCGACGGCTATCCATCCGAGAATGAACTATGATCCTTTATTCATGAATTAAGGTTCACGATGGCAATCGCGGCGGTTCGCCTCAACCAACTGGTCGAGACCAAGGCACGCATCCTGAATGCCGCCAGGGAGGCCGTGGCGCTGAGTGGCTGGAAGGACGCCCAGATCGCCCTGATCGCCTCACGGGCCGGCGTGGCGACGGGCAGCGTGTATCGCTACTTCGACTCCAAGGCGGACCTGTACGCGCAGGTGCTCGCCCTGGTGTCCGAGCGCGAGGTGGCCGTCGTCGCCGCGATCGTCGAGGCGGAAGGCTCGGCGTCCCAATGTCTGGTGGATGCGATCTACACCTTCTCGGTCCGGGCGATGCGCGGCCGCCGCCTGGCCTACGCGTTGATCGCCGAACCCTGTGAACCCGAGATCGACGCGGCGCGCCTGAAATACCGGGCGGCCCTGGCCGATCAGATCGCAAGGCTCGTCCGGCGCGGCATCGCCGGCGGTGAGTTCGTCGAGATCGACGCGAACGTCGCGGCATCCTGCGTGACCGGCGCCTTCATGGAAGCGCTGGTAGGTCCCCTCGCGCCCGAAGCGGCCCCTGATTCCGACGCGGCGAAGGCGATCGCACAGTCGATCGCAGGGCTTTCCGCGCGCATGCTGTTTCGCCACGCCACGCCTGAACTCACCCCTGTATCGCGAGTCTCCGCATGAACGCGCGCGTCCAGCCGGTTGCTGTCGCTGAAGCGAAAGCCGCTCCGTTTGAAACCCATGAAGTGCGCAATCAGGCGCTGCCGGCGCTCGGCTTCAATGCATTCGACGACGACCGCGCGCTGAGTGGCTTGATCACAACGATCGCGCCGTGGGCGAAAGACAAGCTGTCCGCGCTCGGCGCCCATGCCGGCAGCGAATCCGTGCAGGAGGCGGCACGGTTGGCCAACGAGCATGAACCGAAGCTCTTGACCCATGACCGGTATGGCAACCGCAATGATTGGGTCGAATATCATCCGGCCTGGCATCAATTGATGGCGCTGGCGTTCCGGAGCGAGGTGCATAGCCTCGCCTGGTCGACGCGCGAACCACACGGCCATCTGGCGCGTGCGGCGCTGAGCTATCTCTGGAACCAGATCGAGAACGGCGTCGGTTGCCCCACCGGGATGGCGTACGCCGCGATCGCCGGGTTCTCCGGCAAGCCGCAATTCAATTTGTGGCGGGAGCGAACGCTGGCGGCGGACTACGATCCGCGGCGGCTTCCGATCGAGGCCAAGCGCGCCGCGGTCATCGGTTACGCCATGACCGAAAAGCAGGGCGGCTCCGATCTGCGCGAGACCCAGACCACCGCGCGCTTCGTCGAGCGCGGCGCGCATGGCGAGATCTATGCGATCACCGGCCACAAATGGTTCTTCTCGGTGCCGGTGGCCGACGGATTCTACACGCTGGCGCGCACCCAGTCCGGCGTCAGTTGCCTGTTCGTGCCGCGCCTGCTGCCGGACGGCAGTGCCAACCGCATCCACATTCAGCGTCTGAAGGACAAGTGCGGCAACCGATCGAACGCGTCGAGCGAGATCGAGTACCACGATACGTGGTCGATCCTGGTTGGCGAAGAGGGCCGCGGCATCGCGGAAATCCTCTCGCATGCCCATCTGACGCGGCTGGATTTCGCGGTCGGCTCCGCCGGGCTGATGCGCCAGGCGCTGAGCCTCGCCCTCAACCACGCGCAAACGCGAACGGCGTTCGGCAAGCCAATGTCCGAGCTTCCGATGCAGCGCAACGTGCTCGCCGACCTCGCGCTCGAGAGCGAGGCGGCGATGCTCGGCGCGTTTCGGATCGCGCGTGCGACCGACGGCCTGCAGACAAGCGAACACGAGCGATTGCTGGCACGGGTCGCGACACCGGTGATGAAGTTTTGGAATTGCCAGCGCGCGCCGGCCTTCACCTATGAATGCCTGCAGGTGCATGGCGGCAACGGCTTCATTATGGAGAATCCGATGGCCCGGCTCTATCGCGAGGCGCCGCTGAATTCGATCTGGGAAGGCACCTCGAACATGATGTGCATGGACGTTTTGCGCGCCATGCAACGCGATGCGAATTGCCGGGACGCATTCATCGACGAGTTGCGTGCGAGCAGGGGCCTCAATCCGATCTATGACCGAAGCACGGACGATCTCGCCGATCGCTTGCGTGCTCGATACCCGGACGACGGGCACGCGAGAGCGCTCGTCACCCGCATGGCACATGCGCTGCAGGCTGCCGAGATGCTGAGGCGTGGCGACGCCGCTGCCGCTGATCTGTTCGTGAAATCCAGGCTTGGCGCGGACGGGATGCAGGTATTCGGCGGGCTTCCATCGACGGAAAGCCTCAGCCGTATCGTCGAGCGCGCATCCGTCATCCGACACCAAGGGCCCCAGTAACATGCGTCAGATCGAAGTTTGTGCCGTCAACGATATCAGGGCCGTCGTGGGAGAACAGGAGTGGGCAACCCGCGTCGATCTTGCGGCGTGCTACCGCCTGGTCGCGCTCTACGGAATGACCGACCTCATCTACAACCATATCAGTGCACAGGTCCCGGGGCATCACGATCAGTACCTGATCAATCCCTATGGCATGCTGTATGAGGAAATCACCGCCTCGAGCCTCGTCAAGATCGACATCGAGGGCCGCACCCTGCTGCAGCCCGACCACGGCTACAACGTCAACGTGGCCGGCTTCTATCTGCATGCCCCGATCCATCGCGCGCGGCCCGACGTGAACTGCGTTCTCCATACCCACACCAGGGCTGGCACCGCGGTCAGCGCGCTTGCCGAGGGGCTGCTTCCGCTGTCGCAGACGGCGATGCGGTTTCACGGTCGGATCGGTTATCACGATTTCGAGGGGCCGGCGATCGATCGGGAGGAATGCGATCGCGTCGTCGCCGATCTCGGCCGCAACAATGTGCTGGTGTTGCGCAATCATGGCCTGCTGGTTTGCGGCAACACGATTCCGCAGGCGTTCAATGCGATCTACTGGTTGGAGCAGGCCTGCCGGATCCAGGTCGACGCGCTCGGCTGCGGCCGGCCGCTGCATGCGCCGACCGAGATGGCGATCGGCAACACGGTGACCTGCTTTGCCGGCACCGAGATCACGCTGGACAATGAGCGCGACACCAATCCGGTGCTGAATGAAGCGGCGCAAAATCTGCAGGCCGGCTACGGCCTGCTGGAATGGCCGGCGCTACGGCGCAGGCTCGACCGCATCGACGGGAGCTACGCGCAATGAGTACGGCGCTGGCGGCGTTGCGGATCGGCTTCATCGGCGCCGGCCGCGTGGCGCAAACGCTCGCGCCGGCGTTCGCCTGCGCGGGGCTGAACGTCGCGACGTTCTACAACCGCGGTGCCGATGCCGCGCAGCGGCTCGGATCCCGCATCCCGTCGGCGCGGCCGATGACGGACGCGCAGCAGGTCGTCGACAGCTGCGACATGGTGTTCCTGACCGTGAGCGACGACGCGATCCTGCCGGTCTGCCGCGACTTGCGCTGGGAGTCGCGTCACCGCGTGGTTCATTGCAGCGGCGCGACCGAACTGGCCGCGCTCGATCACGCGAAATCCACAGGCGCCGCGACCGGCGGATTTCATCCGATGCAGATGTTCGCCAATCCCGACGTCGCGCTCGAGGGGTTGCGCGGATGCACCGTCGGCATCGAGGCAGAGGGCGACTTCAGGCGTGACCTGGAATGGCTTGCGACCCGCATCGGGTGTGAACCGCTGGCGCTGCCGGCCGGTGCGCGGGCGCTCTATCATGCGTCGGCCTATTACGTCGGCCCGTTCCTGATCGCGCTGCTCAAGGAAGGCGTCGAGCTCTGGAAGAGCTTTGGCGCCAGCGAGGCCGACGCGTTGCGCGCGATGATGCCACTGCTGCGGGGGACGGTCGCGGCTGTTCTCGACGGCGGATTGGCGAATGGCATGGGCGGCTGCGTGGCGCGCGGCGACGTCGGAACGATCCTCAAGCATCTCCGGGCACTGGATGAGCGCTTTCCTCCCTCCGGCGCGCTGTATCGCGAGCTCGCTTTGCGCAATGTCCCGCTCGGGATCGAACGCGGCACGCTCAGCGCGCCGCGCGCGGCGGAGATCGAGAGATTGCTTCTGCGCACGAGACCGGAAGAGCAGGCGGCATCCTGATCCAAAGAAAAAAGCCCCGGTCCGCTGAACCGGGGCTTTCATGTTTCTGCTTTCGTTCACATCGCGCTTCAGGCGGCGGTCGAGGCCTTCGCTTGCTGCTTGGCGGCGGCGGCCGCAGCCTCGTCGCGGCGGATCTCCGAGAGCTTCTTCTGCACCTGCTCGGCGAAGATGTACTGCGCCGGACGCTGCTTCGACATGTCGATCTCGGGCGCCATCGGGCCTGATGTCCTGATGCCGCGCAGCGCAACCCACATCGCCTTCAGCGGATTGTTGATCGCAGCGGTCGCCGCGGTCGGCTCGTAGCCGCAATGGGCCATACAGTCGGCGCACTTCTCGTACTTGCCGGTGCCGTAGGTGTCCCAGTCGGTGGTGTCCATCAGCTCCTTGAAGGTCTTGGCGTAGCCTTCACCGAGCAGATAGCAGGGCTTCTGCCAGCCGAAGATGTTGCGCGCCGGCATGCCCCAGGGCGTGCACTCGTATTCCTGGTTGCCGGCGAGGAAGTCGAGGAACAGGCCGGAATGCATGAAATTCCACTTCTTGCCCTTGCCGAGCGCAAAGACGTCGCGGAACAGCTTCTTGGTCTTGGTGCGGTTGAGGAAGTGCTCCTGGTCGGGCGCACGCTCATAGGCGTAGCCCGGCGACATCGAGACGCCGACGCCGAGCTCGGTGGTGAAATCGAGGAACTTGGCGATCTCCTCGGCCGGGTGACCGTCGAAGATGGTGGCATTGACGTTGACCGTGAAGCCGCGCGCCTTCGCCGCCTTGATCGCCGAGACGGCGCGATCGAACACGCCCTTCTGCGACACCGCCTTGTCGTGATGATCCTTCAGGCCGTCGAGATGCACCGAGAAGAACAAATAGGGCGACGGCTCGAACAGATCGAGCTTCTTCTCGAGCAGCAGCGCATTGGTGCACAGCGAGACGAACTTCTTGCGGGCCACGAGGCCGCGCACGATCTCGCCGATCTCCTTGTGGATCAGCGGCTCGCCGCCGGGGATCGCCACCATCGGCGCGCCGCACTCATCGGCCGCATCCCAGCATTCCTGCGCCGTCATGCGGCGATTGAGGATCGCATCGGGATAGTCGATCTTGCCGCAGCCGACGCAGGCGAGGTTGCAACGGAACAAAGGTTCCAGCATCAGCACGAGCGGATAGCGTTTGCGGCCAAGCAGCTTCTGCTTGATCAGATAACCGCCGATACGCATTTCCTTGAAGAACGGTATAGCCATTAGACGATTTCTTTCTGCACTTATCAAAGGGATGTGGGTTCAGATCAGCCCGCAGTCAGTTCGGCTGGCAGCCGGAATTCGATATTCTCTTCTCGGCCCGGAACGACCGAGACCGACACCGGTCCGATCCGCCGCAGAGCCTCGATCACATCGTCGACCAAAACTTCGGGCGCAGAAGCGCCCGCGGTTATGCCGACGGCCTTCGCATCCTTGAGCCAATCCGGATTGAGTTCGCTCCCATCGGCAATGAGATAACTCGCGACGCCGACCTCGGTGCCGATTTCACGAAGCCTGTTCGAGTTGGAACTGTTGGCGGCCCCCACCACCAAAATGACGTCAACCAGTTTGCTGAGGTCCCTTACCGCAGATTGGCGGTTCTGTGTCGCATAGCAGATATCCCTGATATCCGGGCCTTGAATATCTGTAAATTTTGCCTGAAGGGCCGCGATAATGTCCCTGGTGTCGTCCACGGACAGGGTGGTCTGGGTGATGTAGGCGACCGGCGCATCGCTCGGCAGCCTCAGTTCCGCCACGTCCTGGACGCTCTGGACCAGCAGGACCGGCCCCGGAACTTGGCCCATGGTTCCCTCGACCTCGGGATGGCCGGCGTGCCCGATCAGGATCAGCGCGCGGCCCTTGGAGATATAGCGCTTGCCCTGGTTGTGGACCTTGGTGACGAGCGGGCAGGTGGCATTGAGCACCGGCAGATCGCGGGCTTCCGCCTCCTCCTCGACGCTCCTAGCAACGCCATGGGCACTGAAGACGGTCACCGCCTTGGCCGGCACTTCCGAGAGGTCCTCGACGAAGATCGCGCCCTTCTTCTTCAGGCTCTCGACGACGTGTTTGTTATGCACGATCTCGTGGCGGACATAGACCGGCGGCCCATACTTCTCGAGCGCGCGTTCGACGATCTCGATCGCGCGCACAACGCCCGCGCAAAAGCCGCGCGGCTGAGCAAGAAACACTTCCATCTGACGTCCGTTACGCAAATTGCACCAATCTCGTTCAATGCCCTGCGGCCTTTTCGGCAACGCACTCCACAGGTCGGACGTCGCAACGTCAGTTGCAATGTCCGAGCCATCACAGTTCCTGGACGGGATCTGCGCCCCAAGCGCATGGAAATACAGCGATTTGTGGCAAAAAGGTAGCGGTTCGATGGGAGCATGGTCACGGACGAGGGGCTTTAGAGGTAATATGGTGTGGGTTTCGGTCCCTGCGACCGTCCGTCTCCCTCACTTGTTCGTCACTTTATCGCCCACTGATGCGGTTTATACCGGCCATTCGTGGCCGTTCCTGTGGTTTGGAACCTCCTCGCCGTCCCGTCGAGGAAGAAAACCAAAACAACATTAGATCGGTCCCGGGAACTCCGCTACAGAGCGGGCGTTTTCGGCCATGCTTCCCCGAGATAGAAAGAAACGAAGTGCTGACAAATATTGTCGTCTCCGTTGTTAGAACCTGTACGCGTTTTGCCCTTCCGGTTGTGATTATCTCTGTCCTGTTGTCGATCGGCGCCGGCTTCTACACGGCCCGCAACTTCTCGATCAACACCGACATCAACAAGCTGATCTCGCCGGATCTCGATTGGCGCAAGCGCGACAACCAGTTCGAGGAAGCATTTGATCGCGAGCGGCTGATCCTGGCGGTGGTCGAGGCAGCGACGCCGGAGCTGACCAGTTCGGCCGCGAAGGCGCTCACCGCGAAGCTGCAGGCCGACAAGAAGAACTTCGAAGCGATCACCGCGCTCGGCTCCGGCGAATTCTTCGAGAAGAATGGCCTCTTGTTCCTGCCGACCGAAGAGGTCGGCAAGGTCGCGGGCCAGCTCGAATCGGCTGCACCGTTGATCGAGATCATGGCCGGCGATCCCTCGATACGCGGATTGACCGGCGCGCTCGAGACCGGCCTTGCCGGCGTCAAGCGCGGGCAGGTCAAGCTCGACAATGCCGCGCCGCCCTTCAACCTGATCTCCGAGACGGTCGAGACCGTCCTCGCCAAGGGCAACGCGACCTTCTCGTGGCGCGAGCTCACCAGCGACAAGCCGCTGACCGATTCGGACAAGCGCGCCTTCATCGAGATCAAGCCGATCATCGACTATTCGGCGCTGGAGCCGGGCAAGGGCGCGACCGATGCGATCCGCCAGGCGGCGGCCGATCTGAAATTCCCGACTGAATATCACGCGCGCGTTCGCCTGACCGGACCGGTGCCGATCGCCAACGAGGAATACGCCACCGTGCAGGACGGCGCGATCACCAACGGCATCGGCACCGTGGTGATCGTGCTGGTCATCCTCTGGATGGCGCTGCATTCCGGCAAGATCATCTTCGCCGTGTTCGTGAACCTGTTCATCGGGCTTGCCATCACCACGGCGGTCGGCCTGATGATGGTCGGCTCGCTGAACCTGCTCTCGATCGCCTTCGCCGTGCTGTTCATCGGTCTCGGGGTCGACTTCGGCATCCAGTTCAGCGTCCGCTACCGCTCCGAGCGCTTCAAGAACGACAATCTGACGCTGGCGCTGGAAAACGCGGCGCGCCGCTCCGCGGTGCCGTTGTCGCTCGCCGCGATGGCGACCGCTGCCGGTTTCCTCTGCTTCCTGCCGACCGACTACAAGGGCATCTCGGAGCTCGGCAAGATCGCCGGCGCCGGCATGCTGGTGGCGTTCGTCACCAGCATCACGGTGCTGCCGGCGCTGCTCGATCTGCTCAATCCGCCCGGCGAGAAGGAGCCGGTCGGCTACGCCTTCCTGGCGCCGCTCGATAACTTCCTGGAGAAGCATCGCGTTCCGATCATCGTCGGCACGCTGCTGGTCACGGTCGCGGGCCTGCCGCTGCTCCATTACATGAAGTTCGACTTCAACCCGATCAATCTGCGCAATTCCAAGGTGGAATCGATCGCGACCTTCCTCGACCTGAGGAAGGATCCGAACACCGGCGCCAATGCCATCAATGTGATGACGCGCTCGGAAGCCGACGCCAAGAAGATCGAGGCCAAGCTCGAGAAGCTGCCGGAAGTGTCGCGCGTGATGTCGCTCGACAGCTTCGTGCCCGACGACCAGCCGGCCAAGCTGAAGCTGATCGCGCAGGCGGCCAAGACGCTCGGCCCCGCGCTCAACCCGGATTCGGTCGATCCGGCGCCGTCGGATCAGGAGAATGTCGAGTCGCTGAAGAGCTCGGTCGACGGCCTGCGCAAGACCGCGGGCGACGGCAAGGGGCCGGGTGCGCTGGCCGCGCGCCG
The DNA here is from genome assembly GCF_029714345.1 of Bradyrhizobium brasilense. Lineage (NCBI taxonomy): Bacteria > Pseudomonadati > Pseudomonadota > Alphaproteobacteria > Hyphomicrobiales > Nitrobacteraceae > Bradyrhizobium > Bradyrhizobium brasilense. The sequence goes on along the minus strand of NZ_CP121669.1, from coordinate 6,064,035 downwards.
GCTCGCCGACGCGCTGCAGAAGCTCGCCGATGCGAATGAGGCGACCCGCGACAAGGCGCAGGACGTATTCGTCGCGCCGATGAAGATCGTGTTCGATCAGCTCCGCAATACGCTGCAGGCCCAGACCGTCACGCTGCAGAACCTGCCGCCGGAACTCGTCGCCAGCTGGAAGACCAAGGACGGCCTGATGCGTGTCGAGGTGGAGCCGAAGGGCGATCCGAACGACAACGACAATCTGCGCCGCTTTGCCGACGCCGTGCTCGCCGCCGAGCCGACCGCGATCGGCGGACCGGTCTCGATCCTGAAGTCGGGCGACGTCATCGTGAAGGCGTTCATCCACGCCGGCATTCTGGCGCTGGTCACGATCAGCCTACTGCTGTGGCTCACGCTGCGCCGCGTCGTCGACGTGCTGATGACGCTGGTGCCGCTCCTCGTCGCCGGCATCGTCACGCTGGAGATCTGCGTCTTGATCGGGCTGCCGCTCAACTTCGCCAACATCGTCGCGCTGCCGCTGCTGCTCGGCGTCGGCGTGGCGTTCAAGATCTACTATGTCACGGCGTGGCGGCAGGGCAGGACGAATCTGCTGCAGTCGAGCCTGACACGCGCGATCTTTTTCAGCGCGCTGACCACGGCGACCGCGTTCGGCAGTCTGTGGCTGTCGAGCCATCCCGGCACCGCGAGCATGGGCAAGCTGCTGGCGCTCTCGCTCGTCACCACGCTCGCGGCGGTGTTGCTGTTCCAGCCGGCACTGATGGGCAAGCCGCGCGAGGTCAAGGAGGAGGATATCGCCAACGACGTCACCTGACGCGCTGGCGATTCGCTGTCGAACCGGCTTGGCGGCAGGCGCCGCCGAGCCGCGATGTCAGCGGGCGGTGTTCCCGCAGGTTTCCGCTAATGCGTCGGTCGCGCGATGTCGGGGAGCAGGCAGATATCGCCCACGGCGTCAGCCTGCGCATTGGCGTTGCCCGGGGCCTGCTTTTGCCCCGGCTTGGTGGCCGGCGCCACGGCACCGGTGGTTTTCTGCGGTGCTGTTGACTTGGGCTGGGTGCCCTTCGCCGCCGGGCTGCCGGCGGCGCTCACCGGAATCGGCGGACCGACGCGGGTCCAGGTCTCGCCGCCGCACAGGAAGCCGAGCACGCAGCCCTGGATCTCGAGCTGATCGGTGCCGACGGGCTTGATGGTCGAGCTGTAGAACTGGCCGTCCTTGGCGTTGTAGACCTGACCTTCCCACGCATCCGCGCCAGCCTTCTTCTTCATGTCGATCAGGATCGGCATGCCGAGCGTCGGCCTGCTCTGCTTCGCAGGATCAGGATTGTTCTTATCCTTGCCGCCCGGGGTTTTTTCCCAAGACACCGCACCCCACATGTTGCCATTACACTGGGCGACGCGGATGGTGGCGACACCGTCAGCGACCTTCCAGTCGCCGGTCGGGTCCGCTGCAAGTGCCGGTGATAATACGGTGGCCAAAAATAAACCTGAAAAGGCTATTGTACGCGCGAAAGTTCTTGGGCAGTGCAACATGGTCCAAACCTGTGCTTAACTGGACGATCCGAGCGGGGGTCAAAACGCCGCTAGCGAGCGTTTTAAGTTGACGAGATGGCCATCAACCGACGTATGTAACGAATGGTAAGTTCCAATTTAGACGTTTCCGAGATTTTTGTGGAGCGCGAGGGGCAGCGCGGTGCCATGCACACGCGTCACCTCAACGAGCAGCTCGTTCGCGTTCTCAAGACCATCGGCTACGACGTCGGCTTCCAGAAGGGGCAAGGCCAATACCTCTTCGATCGTCAGGGGGCTCGTTACCTTGATCTATTGAGCGGATTTGGCGTTTTTGCGATTGGCCGCAATCATCCGGCCCTGCGCCAGGCGCTGAAGAGCGTGCTCGACGCCGATCTGCCCAATCTCGTGCAGCTCGATGTCTCGACGCTCGCCGGCGTGCTCGCGGAACGCCTTCTGGAACATGTTCCATATCTGGACAAGGTGTTTTTCGCAAATTCCGGCGCCGAAACCGTCGAAGCCGCGATCAAGTTCGCGCGTGGCGCGACCGGCCGCCCCGGTATCGTCTATTGCGGGCATTCGTTCCACGGCCTGTCCTACGGCGCGCTGTCGCTGACGGACGATTCGAATTTCCGCGGCGGATTCGAGCCGCTGCTGCCGGGCTGCACCCCGATTCCCTTCAACGATCTCGAAGCGTTGGAGAAGGCGCTGTCGTCGCGCCAGGTCGGCGCCTTCATCGTCGAGCCGATCCAGGGCAAGGGCGTCAACATGCCCACCGACGAGTTCCTGCCCGGCGCGCTGGCGCTGTGCCGCAAATACGGCACCCTGTTCATCGCCGACGAGATCCAGACCGGCATCGGCCGCACCGGAAAATTCCTCGCGATCGAGCATTGGGGCATCGAGCCCGACATGGTGCTGCTGGCGAAGGCGCTATCCGGCGGTCATGTGCCGATCGGCGCGCTGCTGACGCGCAAGAACATCTTCGACAAGATCTTCAACCAGATGGATCGCGCGGTCGTGCATGGCTCGACCTTTGCCAAGAACGATCTGGCGATGGCCGCCGGCATCGCCACGCTCGACGTCATCAAGGCCGAGAAGCTCGTCGAGAACGCCGCCAAACGCGGCGCCGAGCTCCGTCTTGCGCTGACGCGCATGGTGCCCGGCTATGAACTGATGAAGGAAGTGCGCGGCAAGGGCCTGATGATCGGCGTCGAGTTCGGTCCGCCGAAATCGCTGCGGCTCAAGGCGTCGTGGAATCTGCTGGAGACCGCCAACAAGGGCCTGTTCTGCCAGCTGATCACGGTACCGCTGTTCAAGGATCACAAGATCCTGACCCAGGTTGCCGGCCACGGCCTCCACACCATCAAGCTGCTGCCGCCGCTCATGATCACCGAAGAGGACTGCACCTGGATCGAGAAGTCGTTCGACGACGTGATCGCCGGCAGCCACAAGGTTCCCGGCGCGATCTGGTCGCTCGGCAAGACTCTGGTCGACAACGCGGTGCGCAAGTCGGCGTAGTTTCGAACCTGTAGCCCGGATGCAGCGAAGCGAAATCCGGGGTTCTCACAGCGGGTAAGACCGTCCCCGGATTACGCTGCGCTGCATCCGGGCTACAAGATTTCACCCCTCCTTGTTGGCGCGCATCGCGCCCTCGAACTTGTCGCCGAACTCCGTAAGCTCGTCGGCGCCGAGATCGCTGACCGCCCAATAATTCAAGCCGCGGTCGCTCCAGCGGCGGATGTTGAAGCCCTGCAGCGTCGAAATCTTCGCCGCCTTGCGTTCGGTGTTCGCGGTCTGTGCCACGAACAGGTTGATGACATGCTGGCGCCGCTTGTACACCACGGCGCCGATCTCGCGGGCGTTGACGTAGTCGAGCCGGCCGCCGATCAGGGTGAAGCCCTGCGCGGTGAGATCGATCACCGGCGGCGAGACGTCGAGCTTGCCGTTGAACCAGGGCTTGACCGTGTGCTGATCCGTCGAGATCACGTCGGTGAGGTGGCCGGCCTGCAGCGAACGCAGATGCGCCGACACCACCTCGTTCTCGATGCGCTGCTCGTCATCGTTGCGCAGCACGATCGCGACAAGGCCGGTCGCTGCCATCGCCGACACCGCGGAGCCCAGCGCGAAGCCGCGCAGCACCGAGCGCCGGGTCGGCGCCGCCTGCGCTTGCGGTTGCGGCAGTGACTTCTCGATCTTGCGGCGCAGCTCGAGCGGCGCCTTGTAGCGCAAATCGCTCTCGGCGATCGCCTGGCGGATCTCCTGATACTCCTTCATGAGCGCGGCACAATGCGCGCACCCCTCGACATGGGCTTCCACTTCGCGTGCATGGCCGGCGTCGAGTTCGCCGTCGATCAGCGCGTGGATCAGCACTTCGGTTTCCTCGCAGGTCATTTCGCTTGCTCCTGTTCCGCAAGCCAGGCCGATCGCAGCATGGCGCGGGCGCGCGCGAGGCGGGACATCACGGTGCCGACCGGCACGGCGGCGACATCGGCGATCTCGCGGTATGAAAGATTCTGGATTTCCCTGAGAACGAAGGTCTCGCGGAACGGCTCGGCAAGCGCCGCGACCAGCTTGCGCACGGTTTCGCCGTCGAAGCGGCGCAGCAGCTGCTTTTCCGGGGTCTCCGGGGCTTCATTCCACAGCGGGGTCTGCTCGCCGCCTTCGGGCAACTCCTCGACCGCGGTCGGGGCGGTCTTGCGCCTTGCATATTCGGCGCGGCAGACATTGCGCAGGATCGCGAACAGCCACGGCTTCATCGCAGGTCCGCGGTAGCTGTCGAAATGCTTGTAGGCGCGCAGATAGCATTCCTGCACCGCATCCTCGGCGTCGGTGGCATCGCGCAGCAGATAGCGGGCCAGCGTATAGGCGTCGTCAAGGTACGGCAGCGCGGCCTCGCGGAAGCGTCGCGCCTTTTCGGGATCGTCTTGCGACGCGTTGACAACCATCGTGTCCTGCCCGGCATGTCGAGAGACGGCTCGTGCCCGGCCGGGGGCGGAGGGCCACCGGCCGGGCATGGTTGTGATTGTATGGGTTGTCACGTTACCCAACCTTGACACTGCCTGTCATGTGCGGATGCAGCGAGCAGAAATACTTGTACTCGCCGGGCTCCGTGAAGGTGAACGAGAAGGTGCCGTCGGTATCCATGGTCTTGGAGCGGAATTTGCCCGCGCACACCACGGTGTGCGGGATGTCGTCGCGGTTGGTCCAGGTCACTGTCGTGCCGACCTTCACCTCAAGCTGGGGCGGGGTGAACGAGAAGTTGTCGATGTGAACCGCGGTATCTTCGGCGCGGGCCGCCGTGACCGGCAGCAGCATGGTCGCGACCACGGCGATCCCGAAGTCGCGTCGATTGATCGAACTCATCGGTCTTGTCCCTCAGCCTTGCAGCGGCGTGTCGATGATCGCCAGCGGCTGGCTGTTCTGCTTGAAGTTGATGCTGGCGACGCCGAGCATGCTGCGCAGTTTGGCATCCTCCACCTTCATCGGGCCGGGCGAGGGGGCGGAGCCCGGCGCCGGCTGCGGGAAGGCGGTCGAACGCGCGGTGTGGAAGGTGACGTTGCCCTCGACCTTCTGCATCACCTGGTGGATGTGGCCGTTGAGCACGGTGACCGAGCCGAAGCCCTTGACGTATTCCAGCGCACGGGCGCCGTCCTCGGTGCCCCAGCCCCATTGCGGATAGACCGTCCACAGCGGGATGTGGGCGAACAGCACGATCGGCGTCGACTTCGAGCGGCCCTTGAGGTCGTTCTCCAGCCATTCGAGCTGCTCGTTGCCGAGATTGCCGAGGCCGCCGCCCTTGAGGTCGACGACGTTGACGAGGCCGATGAAATGCACGCCGCCGGCATCGAACGAATAGTAGCCCGGACCCTTGGTGCCGCGGCCGTAGCGCTCCTTGTAGAGCTTCACCTCCTCGTCGATGAAATCGTGCTCGCCCGGCACGTAGTGCACGTCGAGCTTGGCCTGCGAGATGATGCGATCGGCGTCATCGAATTCGGATGCCTTCGACAGATGCGTGATGTCGCCGGTGTGGATCATGAAGGATGGCTTGACCTGCATCGCCCGGACCTTGTTGATGGCCTCTTCCAGCGTGCCGATGGCGTTCGGGTTGGCCGGCTTGTCGAAGCCGACATGACTGTCGCTGATCTGCATGAAGGTCATGCCAGGCGCAGCTTCCGCAGCCGCGGCCGAGCCGACGATGCCGAGCGAATGCGGCACGCCGCCGGTGACGGTCCACAGCACGCCGGTGCCGGCCCAGGTCATGCATTCCAGCACCTTGCGTCGGCTGACGCCTTTTTCCTCATCGCGATGGTCGTGATCGTGTCCGCTCATGGCAAGTCTCCCGTGGGCCCAGGGATTGGGTTTCCGGGGAGATGATCGGCGGGGCTGGGGCTTTATTCCCGAGGCCTGGGCGGGGCCGAGGGCAGGGATGACGATTTCGTGAGGTGCGACGCCGGCCCGCATGATCGGCAGGCGCAGGGGACCGCGCGACAGCTCGACGCACGGGCAAGATGCGCAATTGAAGCATTGCCGCTTGCAGCGTTATCGACCCGGCAAACCACTGATCGAGCGGAGGAAAACATGGCTGACGTCACCGGCGGCTGTCACTGCGGCGAGATCCGTTACGAGGTGACCGGCGAACCGGTCGTCCATGCTTTGTGTCACTGCACCGATTGCCGGCGCCACGCCGGCGCGCCGATGGTCGGCTGGGTGATGGTTGCCGAGGGCATGGTCAAGGTGACCAAGGGGCAGCCCAGGATCTACCGATCCTCGGAGCATGGCCGGCGGCACTTCTGCGCGAACTGCGGCAGCGGACTTTTCTATACCAATAGCAACATGCTGCCCGGGTTCATCGACATCCAGAGCGGCACCTATGACGATCCCGACGCGGTGCCGGCCACGATGCATATCCAGGTCGCGGAGCGGCTGCGCTGGATGGAGGAAGCGCATGAACTGCCGACCTTCGACCGGTTTCCGCCGCCGGAATGATCGGATTGATGAACGCGGTGCTTTCAGGCGAAGCGACTATGCGCACCACGACATGCAACCGTCCGCAACATAGATGGACGGTTGCAATACGGCGTTTTCTTTTGGCGGCTGCGCGTGACGCTCGCGTTGGTCGAGCGTCCATTTCACGCACAAACCAGCGCGGGGCCGTTCGCTTGCGTCTGGTTGGCCTTATTCGTCTTCGTCGTCCGGACCGCCACGCTGCTCGATCGCGTTTCGCACGCCGCGCATGACGGCGAACGACACGAATGCCATCCTTCGCTTCTGATCATCGCTCAATGTCTTGTAGAGCGGCTCCCAGGCATCGGAGAGCTTCTTGAGATCGGTCCCGCGCTGAATTAGCCGGTCGGCCCTGCGTTGCATCATCTCGACCGGATTGCTTCCACCAAGGGCCTCCATCGGTCCGTTCTCCTGGAGTTCGGCAATTCGCTCCAACCGAGCCTGCCGGTTTTTCGCTCGCGCACGGATGGCATCCTCGATGGCCGGCCAATATTTCTCCTGATCGGGTGTCAGCTGCAAGGCGGCCCTGACGATGCCGACACGCATGTCCGTCAGGCTCTTCAGATCGGCTGCACTGGGTTGCGCGGCTCCGACCGTCGTGGATGTCTCTGCTGCAAAAGCGAGAGACGAGGTCGTCACCAAAAATGCAATCGCTGCGACAGCTGCGTTCCTCGTCATTGTAAGCTCCTGAGCTGGTCATCAAGGATGTCCGCGAGAGCAACCACAATCACGTCAGCCACGGGTTGATCTAGGTCAAGCGGGAGAGGGAGCCGGAAAATATGGACGCGCTTCTGACCGTTCGGGAAGTTCCGTGAGGCTCCGGATCGGTTGGTCCGGCTCAAGCCATGACCGGCGCGACGGCGGCGCCGGATTGTTGAGCTAGATCAAGGTTACGCTGCCTGCGGTGTTCAGAAACTGCCGTCGAACTCATTTCGACCGAGCGGCACCATGCACCTTCTGCTCAAGGAAATTCGACATAATCCACTGCTCTGGATGCTGGTCTTCGTACCGATCGTGCTGGCGGTCGAGACGGCAGCTCCGTCCGCCCACACCGCCCTGTTTGTGCTCGCCGTCCTGGCCATCGTGCCGTTGGCCGCCCTTCTCAGCCACGCGACGGAGAGCGTCGCAGAGAAAACCGGCGACGCAGTCGGAGGCCTGCTCAACGCAACCTTGGGCAATCTGACCGAGCTGATCATCGCGATCGCTGCGCTGCATGCCGGAGAGTACATGCTGGTCAAGGCATCGATCGCTGGTGCGATCGTCACCAATTCACTCTTCATGCTCGGCGCATCGTTCCTGCTCGGTGGGCTCCGCCATCACGTTCAGGAGTATAATCGGGCCGGCGGGAGGATGTACGCAGCGCTGCTGCTGATGGCCACGATTGGGTTGCTTGCGCCCTCGGCTGTTGCCGACCTCGATCCGGCGCGCGGCGAGGCCATGGCGCTGGCTCTCAGTACGGGCCTCGCTGTGCTGCTGATATGCGCCTATGGGCTCGGCTTGCTGTTCTCGCTCAAGACACACAAGGAGCTGTTCGCAAGCGAGGAGCATGGCGAAACCGGCGGCGCCGGCTGGCCGATCGGACTTGCGTTAGGCACCCTTCTCGTCGTCACGGTGCTGGTTGCGCTGGTCAGCGAAATATTCGTCAGCTCGGTGCAGAAAGCGGGCGAGACGCTGGGATTGAGCCCGGCGTTCGTCGGTTTCATCATCGTCGCGCTGGTCGGCGCCGCGGCAGAAATGGCGGTCGCGTTTTCTGCGGCGCGCAAGAACCGTCTCGATATGAGCGTCAGCATCGCGCTCGGCAGCGCGTCTCAAATCGCCTTGTTTGTCGCGCCGGCACTGGTGCTTCTGAGCTACGTCGTCGGTCCGAAGCCGATGGATTTGCAGTTCTGGCCGGGCGCCGTGACGATGGTCATGATCGCCTCCGTGACGTCCTGCTTCATCACCAACAGCGGACGGTCGGCATGGTTTATCGGCGCCTTGCTCGTGCTCATCTATGTGATTTTCGCCATGACCCTGTACATGGTGCCACCTGGATCGCACGGCCCGGTTTGACCAGCGGCGAGCGTTGCCGGCACCAATCCGGACGAGGGCGCGTGTTCCTCGTCGCGTTCACGCGGACCCCTGATGGCTTTAGAGCGGTAGCTCGCTCTGACCGCGCGTCCAGTCGATGATGTCGATCTGGAGCCCCCGTTTCAGAATCTCGGCCTCAAGATTGCTGGCATGCCGCTTCCATTCGGCCGTCGACCGGACCCGGAATTTTGGATCTTCACCGTTTGCCTCGAACTCATCGTCGGCTTCGAGCGCGCCGCGAACAGCCTCGTACATCATCTTAAGGCTCGCGTCGGTGAAGGCGTCGTACTCCATCGAGCCGTCTCCTTGGAAAAGCAAAATTCAAGGGACCGCCACGATGGCGATCATGGCGTCTCCTTGCGGTCGATCCATTCAAAATGGACATGCCGATGCCTGACCGAAGCTCGACAGCGAGCCGGTGCGGTGCAACCGCATGTCCATCCATTGCAGCTCAGCCGGATCAATACTGCGGGCAGACCATTTGCCCGTATTCATTGTAGTAGCAGCCTTGGTTGCCGTAGTAGCCATAGGCGCCATACGCGCCGGCTGCGGCTGCAGCGCCGACGGCGGCAGCACCATAACCCCAGCCCGGCCGATAGTAGCCTCTGCCGTAGCCGGGATAGCCGGCGACCGGGCGGCCAGGGCGCCCTGCAATCGGTCGACCGGGATAGCCCGGACGCCCTGCAATCGGCCGGGCACCTGGACGGCCGGCAACGCGATATCCTCCACCGTGAACTCTTCCGCCGCCTACATGCATGCCACCGCCACGCATCCCGCCGCCGTGAAAGCCGCCTCCGCCGCCGCGGAAGCCGCCGCCTCCTCCGCGACGGGCATAGGCGTCATCAGGAATCAGGCAGACAGCGACGAGAACCAGAGCCGCCAGAGCGGCGAGGATGCAACGAAGCATGGCGTGTCCTCCCTATGGGACAATTTGCGAACGGCGACACTGCGACAATTTCGCATCGCGAGATTGACGTAGATCAATAGAATGCAGCAGGGCGCGCGTTCGAAAAGGGTCAGGCAGCTGTCATCAACCCCAGGCACAATCTGTACTTTGCTGCCGAAGCATCTTGCCTGGAATGCGAACGTCAGTTCCATGGCATTTGCTTTCGCCTCAGTCAGGCGACAGCCATCGTTTCTTTGCCGAGTTCACCTGGTGTTTTTACGTCCTGCAGAACGCAGCCAAGAGGATCAACGTGCGGAAAGCGGATGTGACGTGCGCGTGCTGTGGCGCAGGTTTCCGGCGGTTGGAGCTATGGTCCGAACCTGGCGCCAAAGGTGAGTATCGCTGTCCCGTTTGCGACTACTTGCTCGAGGCCTTCGATGGCACCAACCTGATCGCCTATCGGCTGACGATCCAGCCGGTGCGCGCGCCGGCCTACTCGGTCAAACCGATCGACGATCAACGATAGCCGGACGATTGGTCGCCACGAGCGCGCTTCGGTTTTCGAGGTGACGGCTGACGCCATGACTGCTTGGCCGTGTCACTGCACCGATTGGCGCCGCATCGGCGGGCCGATGGCCGACCCGGTGATGGTGTGTCGGGGGCGCCGGCTAGTTCTTGACGGCATACAGAGGCGTTCTGAACGTCAGTTGATAGGCCGGTTTCGGCACCCACATAATTTCGGCTGTGATGCCAAACAGTCGGTTGTCATTATCGTCCACGCGGTCGAGATCGATCCGCACGATCGGTTGCGCAAAGGGTTGAATCGATGCGAGGTTCAGAAGCTGCGCGCCCTCGAAGGATTGCACGCCCACGCGGCCGGTAAATTTCCAATTGTTCGGACATTGATAGTAGCCGCCGACATAGGCAATCGTGTTCGGGTTGATCCTTCCCAGCGCACCGTCGACGTCGGTTCGCGTGTATTGGAAACCGCTGAGGAAGCCTCTGGTCTCATCGGAATCGAGCGCATAGTCAATTTCGAGAATGTTGTTGAAGGAGGTTGTGCTCAGTGGACCATCGGGAATCGACTTTGTGATAGTCGACTGCAGCGTCACGGTAGGAAAGGTTCCACCGTTCTGCTCGTAAAGGTCGGCCTGGAAGCCGATGTTCCAGCTTGTGATTTGAAGGGACGAAAAGCCGGCGCTTCCAAAGCTCGTCGAACTGCCGGAGACGCCGGCATAGAGCGAGGCGCTCTCGGTGACATCGACCGTTAGCGGAAAATCCATATTGAGGGATTTCGCCGCTGGCAGGCCGACCGGAGATGCCGCGCCGCCTGATGTCGCAAGCGTCTGCGTATTGAACAGCGTCGGATGGCCAAAGCCGAACGCGAGCGATCCTGCCGGAACCTGTGCGTAGATCGTCCTGAGGTCGAGATAGATCGTCGGCACCGAAGCATTGGCAAGGCCATCATCGTTTGCGGCAAAAGCCTGCGCAACCGGGACGGCGATAAGCAGCGCGCACAATGCCGCGCTCAAGATCGATCCGGGAGCCAGGAGCCCCGCGTTGTTACGTGGCGGCGCGTTCAAGGCGAGAACCTTCCCTAGGCGCGGCGATTGCCATTGGATCGGGAGGCAGGCCGATCGATCGTGGCTTGTCCGTTCCTCGACCTCTGCCGAAACTCCCGCGGGGTGCAGCCGGAAATCCGGCGGAAAGCCCGCGTGAAGTGGGCAGGGTCGGCATAGCCCGACGAGAATGCAACGTCGATGATCTTGATTTCTGTGCTGCCCAGAAGCTTTGCCGCATTGTTGAAGCGAGCCTGCTCAAGCAGACCCGAATATGTCAGACCAGCGAGCGAAAGCCTCCGCTGCAGACTCCTGGTGCTCACGCCCATCATCTCGGCGGCCTGCATGATCGTGAGGCCTCCTTGATCTAGGTAGGAGGGTAAGCTTAGCTTCAGTGCGCTGACGACGTCCTTTCCGAATGATTGCGGCTCGTGATCGGCCGGCGTCGGCCGAAAGTCGTTTGCGGGATTTGCAAGACTGAGGAGTTCTACCGGCACTTCGATCCATGACGCCTTTTGACCCGACATGAAGCGCGTGTTCGGCCGATGCGACTGGACCTCCGGGCTCGGCGTGTAGAGTGCTTCAAACGCAATCACTCTCGGAGACCAACTCATCCCGGCGAACTGACGGACGATGTGCAGGACGAATATGTTCTGAAGCCACTGGGATATCTCGAGATGGGAAATGCCCTCCGTTCCAATAAGCTTGCTGCATATCTTCAAATTCTCGCCGCTTGGCTCGAGCCATAGTTGGAGGATCGTATCTTCGCACGGCGCCCACCGGCATATTTGCTGCAGGGCAACCAAAAGCGTTGGCGCATGGCGCACCCGCGCCCGCATGGTTTCGCTCAAATGTTCGAACGAGAGTCGCTGGGCTGCGCGAAAGGCAATTTCCGATAGGCCCTGCTTTTGCTGAGCGGCCGTCGCGAACCGAACCGCCGGCAGCAAAGGCACGTAATGATCCGCTTTTTCTTCAAAGGACGTCGGGAGTTGAAATCTGGCGAGAAGTGCTGCCGTCGGGCCGCCTATCTCAGAATGGAGTTCAGCGAACGGGATCAGAAATTGACAACGAGTCAATGGAATGACGGTCATTACTACCTGCCCAAGAAGTTTTGCCGCGATCGCAGCTTAGCAGGCCGGAACTCGTCTTGTGTTGTCTTTATCGCGCAACCAGCTGCGACGACGCGTTCGACGAATTCCGGATGGCGAAAGTTTTGGCGGCCGATGGCCAGATCGGTGGACGAAGCTGCTTTATCTTGAAGCGTCGTTTCTCTTGCAGGAGCACGGGCTTCACGCCTCAAACCAACCGATGAGAGCTGTCCGATTGCCTTCAGCCCAGGCGGTCCGCGCAGTCATTGTCGCGTCGCTGCGACACGGTGACGCAACTCTTGATAGCACCGCTCACGCCCTCAAGATCAGCTCGCGCACGTTGCAGCGACACCTTGGTCGCCTGGGCACCAGCCACAGCGAAATGCTCGCGGAAGTTCGCTTGAACATCGCTTGCCGCTTGCTCGCAGACTCAAGCAAGCGGCTGTCGGAAATCGCGGAATTCGTCGGCTACAGCAACGCCAGCAGCTTCAGCCGCAGGTTCGTGCGTTTGATGAAAATCCAACCTATCGTTTACAGGCAGCGGCAACTTGCCGATCGGCAGGGCCAAGCGGGCCATCGCAAGAGATCCCACACCGCTGGGCCATGACAATTCCGATCATTGGCGCGAAATGGCAAGACGCGCGATTTGAATTGGCGCGAAATGCTTAGCGAAGCTGATTGCCGAGATTGCGCTCCCCAAAGGAATAACAAACATGACCCTTCGCTCAGCTCTGTTGGTATTTTGCGTCGCCGGATTGATTGCCGCTCCCCATAAAGTGCTTTCCCAAACTGCACCCGAGAACAAACCACACGTACCGCTCGAGAAGTCGATAGGTCAGGCAAAGCCGGAAGTCGTGCCATCGCTCTTCGTCCTCAACTCGCGCGGTGCGAGCTTGAAGGACGGGAAGCTTGTGCTGACGGGGGTTTCACCGAATGCGATCGTGTTCGCCGATCGGCCCGTGAGGGCAGCCGGTCATGATCTCACATCGCGCATTGTCGAGGATTGGGGCAATGGCAGTGACAATTTCGCGAAAGACCCTCCAAACGCCACTGTGTCCGGGTTCAGGAAAGACGGATCATCGGTAGCGGACGCCGTCGTCGTCTTGAAATCGCCCAAGCTCGAAGGCGACAGGCTGACTTTCGATGTCGATATGCTCGAAGGCGACCTCGCGGGGGCTGATGGACCGGCGTCGATCTTTATCGACATCATCGGTCGTCCATTCACGCCGCTGTCCTTTGCCGGCGTTGCCCGCCGCACCGCCTGGCGAGGTGCTTACTACCGCGGCGCTGCAGTCGCGGGTGCGGCCGCACTTGGAGCTGCGGCGGCCTATCCGTACTACGCCCCCCGATGCGGATACTATCCTTATCCGCCTTGTTACTGAGCAACGCGACCGTCGCGTCGAAGCCGCTGGGCCGACAGGTGGAAGATCGGCCGCGATCTAAGCCGGGCACGCGAGCTCACAGGAGAGCATCATGAGACGAACCGCTATGATCGCAGCATCGCTGATCGTCGCCGGCATTCAGTCGGCGCACGCGCAGACAGACCTCAGCGCCTACGCCAACGCCGAAGGCTATCTGGACGTTCAGAAGCTGACCTGCGCGCAGCTCGCCGGAACATGGCAGGGAGACGCCGATCTTCTCACTGCCTGGTACAGCGGTTGGTACAACGGGCTTGCGCGCAAGCACTACCTCGACATCAAGAAGTCCCGCGAGGCCGAGCACGAAGTAATCCAACATTGCAAGGCGCATCCTGATCAACTCATCATCGAGGCGATCGCGGCGGTCTTCAAGGATATGAGAGCGGCGCTCGGGATCAGGATGCAGCCCTGACCCGCGGGATAGGACACCTTTTACGGCAGGCCGACAGTCGGAGCAGCCTGACGATTGTTTGAAGACCATTCGATTTGTAAAGGAGAGAACAATGGAGATCACGCGTCGCAATCTTGCGCTCGGCGGAATGGGTCTGCTTACCGGAGCGGCGATAGGTCGACCAGCCGTCGCCGAGGAGGGAGCTTTCGCGGGTGTCGGTCAGGGCTTGGAGGACTTCTGGCTCGCGAGCGACGCCTACATATTCGGCTATCCGTTGGTGACGATGGAGATGACGCGGAGGATCATCACCAACGTCGCGGAGCCCGTGGGCACGCGAGGGCCGATGGGCCATATCATCAAGCTGCGCCAATATCCGGACGCGTCGTTCCGTGATGTCACTGCGCCCAATGCGGACACGCTCTACACCACGTCCTTCTTCGACGTCGGGAAAGAACCGTGGGTCCTCAGCATCCCGGACATGAAGGGGCGCTATTTCCTGATGCCCATGCTTGATGGCTGGACGACGGTGTTCCAGGTGCCGGGGAAGCGCAGCACCGGCACCGGTGCCCAAACCTATGCCATCACCGGGCCCGGCTGGAAGGGCACGCTGCCGGACGGCGTAAAGGAGTACAAATCGCCCACCAATATCGTGTGGCTGCTCGGCCGCATCTATTGCACCGGGACGCCGGAGGACTACGCCGCCGTCCACAAGCTGCAGGATGAGTGCAAGCTCGTTCCGCTCAGTGCTTACGGCAAGCCGTACACGCCGCCTCCGGGAAAGGTCGATCCTTCGATCGACATGAAGACGGCCGTCCGCGAACAGGTCAATCGCATGGACGCGGTATCGTATTTCAAGCTGCTATGCGAGCTCATGAAAGCCAACCCGCCGAACGCGGCAGACGCGGCCCAGCTCGCCAAATTTGCTCGCATCGGCATCGTACCCGGGCGGGACTTTGACGAGACCAAGCTGAAGGCGGACTTCCTGAAGCGTGTTCCCGAGGTGTCATTCGACAGGATCATGCTTCAGTTCAAGGTCAACAAGGCCATCAAGGATGAGAATGGCTTTGCGTTCACGACGAAAACCGGCATCTACGGGACGGACTACCTGATGCGGGCCCTGGTAACCGCGATCGGACTCGGCGCCAACCGCCCGCAGGATGCGGTCTATCCGACCTCGCAAAAGGATGCGGATGACCGCAAGTACAATGGTGCGAACAAGTACGTTATGCGGTTTCCCAAAGGCCACTTGCCTCCGGTCGAGGGATTCTGGTCGCTCACGATGTACGACAGCAGCTACTTCTTCGTGAACAATCCGCTCAACCGATATTCGATCAGTGCGCGGGAAAATCTGAAGGAAAATCCGGACGGCTCGACCGATCTCTATATTCAGAAGGACTCGCCCGGCAAAGACAAGGAATCGAACTGGCTTCCTGCGCCCGAGGGAGATTTCATACTCATGCTGCGGATGTATTGGCCGCAGGAAACCGACCCCTCGATCATCAACGGCACTTGGACGATTCCGGCCGCCAAGAAGATCGGGGCCTGAGAAACTGGATTCATGCCGGCTCCAACCGGGCCGGCATGAATCAATGTGCTACAATTTGCGCGGGCGAATCGTGCGCTTGAGCGAGCCGTACAGGTCGTTCCGCACCGCACCAAGGGGGCGTGACATGCGGCTTCGCGGTCTTTCGATGAGGCGGCGACCGAACGGGCGAGGCAAGACACTCAGGGATGTCGGCATCGCCATGATACTGGTCATGGCGTCAGTTTCGTCTGAGGCCGCGCGTGCCGACGAGGCCGGCGTCTCATATTGGCTTCCCGGCCGCTTCGGCAGCCTCGCTGCGACCCCGCAGGTCCCTGGCTGGTCGATGGCGGAGGTCTACTATCACACCAGCGTAAGTGCATTCGGCAATGCCGCGGCCGCCAGGGAGATCCAGGTCGGCAGAATCCCCGCCGCGGCTAACGTCAACCTAAACCTGCATCTCAACGCGCAGGCGAATCTCATCCTTCTCAATCCCACTTATACGTTCGCAACGCCGGTGCTGGGTGGCCAACTTGCCATCGGCGTGACCGGGCTGTTCGGACGGTCGAGCGCGGATCTTGCGGGGACGCTGACGGCGGCCGTCGGTCCGCTGGCGACAACCCGCACCGGCAGCTTCGGCGATTCGATCACATCGGTCGGCGACCTCTACCCGCAGGCGACGCTGAAGTGGAACGCCGGGGTGCACAATTTCATGAGCTATGTAACAGGAGACATCCCGGTCGGAGCATACAGCCCGAGCAGCCTTGCCAATCTCGGCATCGGTCACGCGGCCATCGATGCCGGCGGCGGCTACACCTACTTCAACCAGCAGGCGGGCCACGAATTTTCCGCGGTCGCGGGCTTCACCTACAATTTCAAGAATCCGGATACCCAGTACCAGAGCGGGGTCGACTTCCATCTGGATTGGGGCGCCTCCCAATTCCTGTCAAAGCAGGTTTTCGTTGGCCTGGTTGGATATGCCTATCAGCAGGTCACCGACGATTTCGGCCAGCACCCTGTCCTGGGAGGCTTCCGGTCCCGCGTGCTTGGCGTTGGTCCGCAGATCGGCTTCCTGTTTCCCGTAGGCGACATGCAGGGTTATCTGAATCTCAAAGGGTATGGAGAATTTGCAGCAGAGAATCGCCCGGCCGGCTGGAATACCTGGTTGACGTTCTCGATCTCTCCGATGGCGCCGACCAGCACCGTGACGCCGACCCGACGGGTCGTGACAAAATAGCAGCGCTGCTGGCGCCTTCGATTGTGCCGAGATCACGCCACTATGCGCCGCAACCGTGCCGGTGGCCGCCAATGTCGGCCGTTCGGACGCCGCCCGGCAATCTTCGCCGACGCCGGTTCGATACGCGGGCGTCGTGATTGTCAGGCCGCAGGGCCCAGGCTGCCAATGCTCGGCCGCTTGATTTCGGCCGCGTTAACCCGAAAGTGGAGTCGATGTTACCGGATACGCCGTCGGTCAGTCAGCTCTCTCAAGTGATTTCTCAAGCGGCTGCGCCCGCATTTCTGCTTGGCGCATTGGCGGCCTTTATCGCGGTGCTGATTTCCCGCCTGAACCGGATCATCGACAGATCGATTTACCTGAACCAAATTTCGGATCAGGATCAGGCGCGATGCCGGCTCAAGGCAGACCTGCCGCGTCTTGCTCGGCGCGCCACCATGATCAATCGCGCGATCTTCTGGTCCATCATGGGAAGCATCTCCATCAGCGTTGTCATCGTCGTCGGCTTTGTGAGTGCGTTCCTTCACATCCAGCACGAGCGGGGTGTTGCCATTCTCTTCATTGTTGCCGTTGTGGCTTTCATCGTGTCGTTGGTCGATTTCGCGCGAGAGGTCCGAATTGCCCTGAGCGAGTTCGATCACTACGGCTAGACGCAACGCATTGATACGTGCACGCCTTAACGCGCACGCGCGGCAAATGTCGTGAGCGCTGCCACCATCAGCTCCGGCGCTTCCTGCGCGACGCAATGTCCGACACCGTCGAACGTCCAGCGGCTCGCATGCGGGATCAGCGCCGCGGCGCGGTCGGCCATCTCCTTGTAGATCGGCCATGACTGCTCGGTGGTCGCGATGCAGACCGGGCAGACAATGTCGGAGAACCAGGGGAACGGATTACCGCGGGCGTCGCCGGTGTAGATTTGCTCCATAGCCTGGAAGATCGGCCCGAGCAGGGCCGACTCGATTTCCGGCGTACAAAGCAGCCGCATGCGGCCGTCGTCGAGCCGCGCAAAGCCGTGATGGACATAGGCCCACAGCGACCGTTCGGTCCATGGTGCGAAGGCCGGCGCGGCGCGCAGCCGCTGGAACAGGTCGTCGGCGCTGTCGAACTCGGCCCGGCGGCGCAGCACGCCCTGCACCGAGCCGTTCGCGATGTCGCTGAGGCCTCCGGCGCGCGGCGCGCGCGGATCCATCGCGGTCGGCTCCGTGACATGCAGGCGCGCGAAGCGACCGGGCATCAGTCTGGCTGCGAGCAGCAGGTCGGTTGCGCCGGCACTGTGACCGATGGCGTAGATGTCATGGAGGTCGAGGCGCTCCACCACCATGCGGACGTCTTCGGCAAAATCCTGGAAGTGATAACGATCGGCCGGCGGCTTGTGGCTCAAGCCATGGCCGCGGCGGTCGAGCGCATAGACGGCGTGATCGGCAGCAAGCGCCTCCGCGACCTCGGTCCATACCTCCGCGACAAAGCCTGTGCCGTGCAGCAGCAGCGCCGGCGGCTTGTCCGAGGCCGGCTCGCCCCATTGCGCCACCGCAACCTGTGCACCGGTATCGCCGACCAGAAAGCGCTTCGGGGCGTTCATCGTTGTACTATCGTGCATCCTGCAGGATCATCGCCGCGGCCTTTTCGGCGATCATCGCCGTCGGCGTATTGGTGTTGCCCGAGGTGATGGTCGGCATCACCGAGGCATCCGCGATGCGCAGGCCGTGCAGGCCGTAGAAGCGCAGCCGCTCGTCGACCACGGCCATCGGATCATTGGCCGTTCCCATCTTCGCGGTGCCGACGGGGTGGAAGATCGTGGTACCGATGTCGCCGGCGGCCTTGGCGAGCGAGGCATCGTCGTCGCCGACCGAGGGGCCAGGCAGGAATTCCTCGGGATGATATTTCTCCAGCGCCTTCTGCTTCATCAGCTTGCGCGTGGTGCGGATTGCGTCGGCCGCGACCTGGCGGTCGTCGTCGGTCGACAGATAATTCGGCGCGATCGACGGCTTGTCGTCGGGAACGGACGATTTGATGCGCACGGTGCCGCGCGAGCTCGGCTGCAGATTACAGGCGCTCACCGTGATCGCGGGGAAGCGATGCAAGGGGTCGCCGAACTTGTCGAGCGACAGCGGCTGCACGTGGAACTGGATGTTAGCGCGCGAGCGCGTCGCGTCCGAGCGCGTGAAGATGCCGAGCTGCGACGGCGCCATGGTTAGCGGCCCGCGGCGGCGGAACGCGTAGTCGAGGCCCATCAGGCCGCGGCGCAAGAGATTGTAGTAGGTTTCGTTCAGCGTACGCACGCCGGAGACCTTGTAGATCGCGCGCTGCTGCAGATGGTCCTGCAGATTATGGCCGATGCCCTGCACGTCGAGCACGATGTCGATGCCGAGCGGCGACAGCCATTCGGACGGACCGATGCCGGAGCGCTGCAGCACCTGCGTGGTTCCGATCGAGCCGGCGCAGAGGATCACTTCACCCCGGGCGCGCGCCTCCACCGTCTCATTGCCCTGGCGGAACAGCACGCCGGCGGCGCGGCCGCTCTCGATCACCAGGCGGTCGACCAGCACGTCGGTCTCGAGCCTGAGATTGCTGCGGTTCAGCACCGGCTTGAGGAAGCCGCGCGCCGACGACCAGCGCCGGCCGCGCTTCTGGTTGACGTGGAAGTAGCTGGTGCCTTCATTGTCGCCGGTGTTGAAATCCGCGATGCGCTTGATGCCCATCTCTTCGGCGGCATCGCCGACCGCGTCGAGGATCTGCCACGACAGCCGCGGCGCCTCGATGCGCCAGCCGCCGCCGACACCGTGATGCTCGCTTTCACCGAGGAAATGATCCTCCAGCCGCCTGAACGCCGGCAGCACGTCGCTGTAGCTCCAGCCGGTGAGGCCGAGCTGCCGCCAGTGGTCGTAATCCGCGGCCTGGCCGCGCATCGAGATCATGGCGTTGATGGCGGAGGAGCCGCCGATCACCTTGCCGCGCGGATAGGCGAGCGCGCGGCCGTTGAGGCCGGGCTCGGCCTCGGTCTTGAACATCCAGTCCGAGCGCGGGTTGCCGATCGCGAAGAGATAGCCGACCGGGATGTGAAACCAGATCCAGTTGTCCTTGCCGCCGGCTTCCAGCAGCAGCACGCGCTTCTTCGGATCGGCCGACAGGCGGTTGGCCATGATGCAGCCCGCCGTGCCTGCGCCGACGATAATGTAGTCGAAATCACCCTCGAGCCTTCGCGGCATGTCCTCTTTCCCGGCAAGCGTCTTTTGTTGGGTTCCTTCTATAGCGTTTTCGAGCGAAGTGGAGCCCGGTTCGCGTGAAGAAAACGCGTCAATACAAGAAAATAGAACTCGGTACTGACAGAGTCAGGACCGAGTTCTATCCAGACGCGGCCGGTGGAGACAAGCCCGGCAGTGGATGCCGGGCGTGCGCTGGATGATCAGGGGCGGCTCGGTTCGGCCAGTGTGACCTCATGTCTCGCGCGGGGAACACAGACGATCAGCGTCAGCATGCCGATGCCGAGCACGGCGCCGACGAGGGCGAGCGGTGCGTAGATGCTCCCGGTTGCGGCAGTCATCCAGCCGATCAGGGCAGGGCAGACCGCGCCGCCGAACGAGCCGATCGCTGAGATCAGCGCGATGCCGCCGGCCGCGGCGCTGCCCTCCAGCATCGCGTTCGGAATCGTCCAGAACAGCGACAGGATCGCGAAGATACCGATCGAGGCGACGGCGAGCAGCGTCACGGTCAGGAGCACGCTGTCTTGCGCGGCTTGCAAGGCGATGAAGCAGGCCGCCGCGACGAGGCCGCAGCAGACCACGTGCCAGCGCCGCTCCCGTGTGCGGTCGGAACTGTAGCCGATCGCCACCATGCCGATCGCGGACGCAACCGAGATCGCGCCGCTCAGCCAGCCGATCTCGGTGGTGGTCGCCACGCCGACGCGTTTCAGCAGCGTCGGCGTCCACAACAGGATGGTGTTGAGCGAGCAGAAGAACGCGAAGTAGATGAAGGAGAGCAGAGACGCGCGGCTCGCGCAGCGCCGCCGCGAAGCTCCGCGTGGTGCCGGGAACAGCGGCGCGGTCGCGGGCGAGGTCGCTTGCGACCTGCCGCCGCTCGTCGGCGCTCAGCCAGCTCGCGACCTGCGGTCCGTCGGCGAGGTAGAAATAGGCGGCGATGCCGAGCAGCACGGCCGGGCCGCCTTCGAGGATGAACAGCCACTGCCAGCCATGCAGGCCATGGACGCCCTGCATGTGATCCATGATCAGGCCCGACAAGGGACCCGCGATGACGCCGCCGAGCGGCACCGCCATCACGAAGAGGCTCGTCATGCGGCCGCGCACGCGATCCGGGAACCACAGCGTCAGATAATACAGGATGCCGGGGAAGAAGCCGCCCTCGGCGGCGCCTAGCAGGAAGCGTAGCAGATAGAGGTGATACTGGTTCTGCACCAGCGCGAGCAGCACGGTGACTGCGCCCCACAGTACCATGATCCGCAGCAGCGTCTTGCGGACACCGACCTTGACCAGCAGGAGATTGCTCGGCACTTCGAGCGCGACATAGCCGACCGAGAAGATGCCGGCGGCAAGCCCGAACACCGCGTCGTCGATCTGCAGGTCGTGCAGGAACTGCAGCTTGGCAAAGCCGATGTTGAAGCGGTCGATGATCGCAACCGTGTAGCACGCCAGCAGGAACGGGATCAGGCGCCAGGCGATCCGTCCATAGAGCCGCGAATGGGCCGCATCCTGCATGAAAGTCTCCTCGAATGGTTATTGATTGTTTGTTGGTGCCGCGACGGCGGTAGGCTCCCTCGCCCCGTTCTTACGGGGAGAGGGTTGGCGTGAGGGGCGTCTCCCCATAGACGGTGACAGCAACCCTCGCGGAGGCGACCCCTCACTCGGAATGCATCTAGCGATGCATTCCGACCTCTCCCCGCAGGCGGGGCGAGGTAAGTGGAGCCCGTTGCTCCGATCGAGTGCAGGCGGCTACCCCGCTTTCGCGTTCGGCGGAAACTCCAGCATCGCTTCGCCGGCCGCGACCGTCTCGCCGCGCTGGTTCTGTACGGCGACGTCAACCAGCACCCAGCGCGAGTTCGCGGTCGTTTGCTTGGCTTTGATGGTGCCGGCCGGGCGGATGGTGTCGCCGGGCTTCACCGGCTTCAGCCAGCGCGTCTCGAGCCTGCGATGGATCGCGCCGGCAGGCGTTGCCCAGTCGGTCAGCATGCGCGAGATCAGGCCGAAATTGTTCATGCCGTGCATGATGATGCCGCCGAAATTGGTCTTGCCGAAATCGCCCTTCATGTAGTTGTCGTCGAGATGCAGCGGGTTGTAGTCGAGCGATGCATCGCAGAACAGGCGGATCGATTCGCGCGAAACCGCGAATGCCGGGCCGTCGATGGTGTCGCCGGCCTTGAGAGATTCGAAATTCGCCGTGGTCATGGTGATCCTCCTTACATCGGACGGATGGTCTGGCCGCGACCCGAGCAGATCACGTCGCCATGCTGGTTGAAGAAGACGTTGTCGTGCACCACGAACAGCCGCTCGCGCTTGATGAACTTGTCGAGCGCTCGAGCCTGCAGGGTGATGGTGTCGCCGGGGCGGGCCGGGATGTTGTAGCTCCACGACTGTCCGGCATTGACGGTGCCCGGTGAGCGCATCCAGTCGTCGGCCGGCGTGCAGGCGAACATCAGCAGGATATGGATCGCGGGCGGCGCGATCAGCCCGCCATAGGGCCCGGCCTTCGCAGCTGCTTCGTCAAGATAGAGCGGATTGGTCTCGCCGACTGCGCGGCAGTACAGCGCGATCGCTTCCTGCGTGAGCTTGTAGGGCAGCGTCTTGCGCGGCTCGCCGGGGACGATGTCGTCCCACACCTTGCGCAGCTTCGCGTCTTTCCAGAAATCGGTTTCGAACGGGGTGGCCGCAGAACTTTCTGCTTGCGCCATCGTGCATCCTCCTGCTAGTGAGTTCGCCAGGCGAACAATTCATTCGCTCTATGAATTGACGCTAGCGCGGTCAGGAGCCCCTGACAAGCGCGCAGGGCCGCGTCATGTGCAGGCAGCCATGCGGGCTGCGATGTCGTGAGCGCGATGACGGAACCAGCTGGGCGCCCGCCATGAGCAAAGAGAGTGACGGCTTCGTGCGCGCGATTGCGCGCGGCTTCTCGATCATCGAGGCACTCGGCAAGCCGCCGGGGCGGCACACGCTGGCGGAGGCCGCCGATACTGCCGGCCTCAACCGCGCCACCGCGCGGCGTATCCTTGCGACCCTGGTCGCGCTGAAATATTGCGCCTCCGACGGACGCTATTTCAGCCTGCGGCCGCGCGCGCTCGGGCTCGGCCTGTCCTATCTCAACGCGCTGCCATACTGGGGTCATGCGCAGCGTGCGCT
Organism: Bradyrhizobium brasilense; assembly: GCF_029714345.1. NCBI lineage: Bacteria > Pseudomonadati > Pseudomonadota > Alphaproteobacteria > Hyphomicrobiales > Nitrobacteraceae > Bradyrhizobium > Bradyrhizobium brasilense. The sequence goes on along the minus strand of NZ_CP121669.1, from coordinate 6,041,022 downwards.
GGAAAACCTGCGCAACGAAATCGGCGAGTCCTGCGCGATGGCGGTGCTCGACGAGGATGAGATCGTCTATGCGCTAAGGCTGCCGGCGCGACGGATTCTTTCCGCCAATCTCGGCGTCGGCAGCCGGCTGCCCGCGCATCTGGTCTCGCTCGGCCGCGTCATGCTCGCGGCGCTGCCGCCCGGCACCCGCGAAGCCTATCTCGCGACCGGGGGCTTCAAGCAGGTCACGCCGCGCACGGTCACCGATCCGGAGCGTCTCGGCGAGTTGCTCGCGCGCGTCGAGAGCGACGGCTATGCCTGGGTCGATGGCGAGCTCGATCCGGCGATCTGCGGCATCGCGGTGCCGTTGCGCGATCCCGCGGGCGCGGTGGTCGCCGCGCTCAGCGTCAACACGATCTCGGGAACGGTGAGCGAAGCCGGCGCGCGCAAGAAGTTCCTGCTGCCGCTGCGCCGCACCGCGCAGGAGATCCGCAGCCAGATGCTGACATCAGGGTAGGGGACGGCCGTTATCGACGCCTTTTCACCCGCTCCGGACTTGGATGGCTTTCCACGCCCATGCCGAATGAATAGTCTTTCGCCTTGCTGGCCGGGTGAACTGCCAAGGAAAATCGCGGCCACGTCAAAGTGCAGATCGATTGCTCAACTTGCCGGAGGATTGCCGTGGCCGACCCAGTCCGCGCCCCTTTCTATCACGACGGAATGCGTGAGTTGCAGGACCGCTTCGACGGTCGGCGTGTCGCCGACGGCCTCGAGAAGCATCGCCTCCACTTCGAGTTCTGGGAACAGGACCGCAAGCTCATCGAGGAGACGCGCTTCTTTTTCATCGCGACCAGCTATCAGGACAACGTCGATTGCTCGATGCGTTCCGGCGATCCCGGCTTCGTGAGGATCACCGGGCCTGATACGCTTGAATTCCCCGAGTACGACGGCAACAACATGTACCGCACGCTCGGCAATATTCACCGCAACCCGAACGTCGGATTGTTGTTTGTACGGCTCGACGGCAAGACGTTTCGCACGCGCATCCGAGGAAAGGCAACGATCCACGACAGCGCCGAAGTGCTTGCCGGGCATCATGGCGCGAAGGTCGTCGTGCGCGTCAAATGCGAGATCTTTCCAAATTGCCCGCGCTACGTTCCGGACCTGATGGGCGCCTCAGCGGACGTACCGGCGAATCTGTACGTGCCTCGGCCCGGGTACGAGCCGCCCGCTCCGGAATGGAAAAGCCGGGATTACCTCAGGGACGTCCTCTCGAAATACGATCCGCATCGGAAACGTGACGCATAGCGGACAGCCGGGAACCGCATCCGGACGAGCGAGCAAGCCGCGATCAGGGCAGCGGCGCCATGTAGGGAATGCTGCCGACCAGAGCGAACACCTGCACCGCGTTGCACAGCATGCCGCCCCAATGCAGCTGGCGCAGCCGCCGCACCGCGGTCGGATCGCCGGCGTCTCTCGCGTCCGCCTCGGCATCGAGCCGCCGCAGAAACCACTGCCGCGCCAGCACCGCGAACCCTGCGATCGAGGCGATGCCAAGCGCAACGGCGAACCGGCCGGCCGCGGCAAAGGCGAGCATGCCGATCACGCCCGAGACAGTGAGCACGAGGAAGTAGGCATTGAACATGCCGCGCAGCAGCCGGGTGACCGGCGGGACGTCGAGCTTCACAAGCAAGAACGCCGGCGCGGCCAGCAGGAAGTATCCCATCGGCACCAGCAGGATGATGGTGGAAAACAGGACCGCTTGATCCGGCGTCATGCAGCCGCTCCGTGTTGGAAGGCGAGAGGATTTCGGTGCGGAGAACCTGGGGTAGTATCCGTGCGGGATATGTCCCGCACTATTATGCTTTGGTCGGATGCGATGATATCAGGCCCGAGGTCCGCGCAAAGTCCAGCGAGGGACGGCCCGCATCCCGTTTGCGAATGCAGGCCCCAGCCGCGAGCATGCCACATCTGTTTGGGTGGACCGGCTCTTGCATGCTAGAGATGACCTACGTCCAACCTCTGAGGCCAGAATTCTCATGCCCATCGTGAACCGCGTCGCCGATCTGCAACCCGATATCCAGGCCTGGCGCCGCGACATCCATGAAAACCCCGAGCTGCTCTATGATGTGCACCGCACGGCATCATTCGTCGCCGACCGGTTGCGCGAGTTCGGTTGCGACGAGGTCGCGACCGGGCTCGGCAAGACCGGCGTGGTCGGGGTCATCAAGGGCAAGAAAGGGCCGGCCAAGGGCGACGTCAAGGTGATCGGCCTGCGCGCCGACATGGATGCGCTGCCGATTCACGAACAGACCAATTTGCCCTACGCCTCGAAGACGCCGGGCAAGATGCACGCCTGCGGCCATGACGGCCACACCGCGATGCTGCTCGGCGCCGCGCGCTATCTGGCCGAGACGCGCAATTTCGCCGGCGACGCGGTCGTGATCTTCCAGCCGGCCGAGGAGGGCGGAGCGGGTGCCGCCGCGATGATCAAGGACGGCCTGATGGACCGCTTCGGCATCGAGCAGGTCTACGGCATGCACAACGGTCCGGGGATTCCGATCGGCTCGTTCGCGATCCGCACCGGACCGATCATGGCCGCGACCGATGCGATCGACGTCAAGATCGAAGGGCTCGGCGGCCACGCCGCGCGTCCGCACAAATGCATCGATTCCGTGCTGGTCGGCGCGCAGCTCGTCACCGCCTTGCAGCAGATCGTCGCGCGCACCGTCGATCCGCTCGACTCCGCCGTGATCTCGATGTGCGAATTCCACGCCGGCAACGCCCGCAACGTGATCCCGCAGACCGCGGAGTTGCGCGGCACCGTGCGCACCCTGACCCGCGAGGTGCGCGACCTCATCGAGAAGCGCGTGCGCGAGGTGGTCGACGGCGTTGCGAAGATGACCGGCGCGAAGATCGATCTCACCTATGAGCGCGGCTACCCGGTCACCGTCAACCATGAGGCGCAGACCGAATTCGCGAGCCGCATCGCGCGCGAGGTCGCGGGCGCGTCCAACGTGCACGAAATGCCGCCGCTGATGGGCGCCGAGGATTTTTCCTACATGCTGGAAGCGCGACCCGGCGCCTTCATCTTCTGCGGCAATGGCGACAGCGCCGGCTTGCATCACCCTGCCTACAATTTCAACGACGAGGCGATCGTCTTCGGCACGTCGTATTTCGTGAAGATCGTCGAGAATGCACTGGCGGCGTGAGGCTCACGCATCCCATCTGACCGGCAGCGTTACCGGACCGCGGAACACCCAGCCGCGCACGACCGGCGGCGCCTCCGTGCGGAGGCGCAGATTGCGCAGGCGCGCGAACAGCATCGGCGCCACGATCTTGCCGACGGTGAGCCGCGACACCCAGGTGCCGGCGCAGAAATGCGGTCCGGCGCCGAATCCCAGATGCGATTGCTTGGGCCGCGTCACGTCGAAGCGATCGGGATCGGCGAAGCGGCTGCCGTCGCGGTTCGCGGCGCCGACGCAGAGGCCGATCTGAAGGTCTTGCGGCAGCGTGGTGCCGGAGAGCTCGACATCGCGGGTGACGCGGCGCGGATACATGCCGATCGGCGAGATCCAGCGCACCGCTTCCTCGAGCGCGGCCGGCCACAGCTCGGGCTTCGCCAGCACGCCGTCCTTCTGCGCCGGGTTTTCCAGGAGGCCGAGCACAAGCGTCAGGATCGCGTCGCGCGGCTCGTTCAGGCCGCCGCCGATGATCACCTTGATGTTGGCGCGGATGCCCTCGATCGGCATCGGCGGATCGGCATTGATCATCGAGGACAGGATCGAAGGATTCGGCTGGCGGCGGTGATCGTCGAGCACCGCGTCGATCGCGGCATCGACCTCGGCGCTCGCCTGCATCGCCTTGCGCTCGATCTCGGCGTCGGCGGCGTAATTGCCGGCGCCGTCGATCAGCGCCTGCGACCACTCGGCGAGGGTCTGCCACGGCATCGCGCGAAAGCCGATCATCGCCATCAGGCTGAGTGAGGCCATCGGCGCGGCCAGGGCGGAGAACAGATCGGCCCCGTCGCTCGCGGCCAGCTCGTCGATCAGCTTTTCTGCGATCGCGGTGAATTTCGGTGCCCAATGCTCCTTGATCGTGGCCGGTCGGAACGAGGGTTCGATCGCCTTGCGGCCGATCGCGTGTTCAGCGCCGTCCTTGCGCATGAAGGTCGGCCCCATCACCTTGTTGACCAGCGAGGCCGGATTGTCGGCCGAGTAGGTCGCGGGATCGCGCTCGATCCGCATGATGTCGTCGAAGCGCGTCACCAGTGTCAGCTTCGCGGGCGCGACGAAGACCGCCGGCGCGATCTCGCGCAGGCGGCGGAAGATCGGATAGGGGTCGTCGAGCAGATCCTGATACGCGATATCGGTGACGACAGGCACGGCGCTGGTCATTGGTCCTCCCGGGAGCGCTTTTTCGCCAAGGCTAGCTTCGGGTGCGTGATCGCTCAATTCGATGGGATCGATCCAGCCCATCGAAATATTCCATGATCTTGTGCTAGGCTAGGCCGCCAGCAATGCGGGAGGCGCAGCGTGGCGGCCAATTCCTCGATCGATCCGGTCGACATCGGGACTCTGCGGACCCTTGTGCTGGTCTATGACCTGCAGTCGTTCTCGGCCGCGGCCAAGCGGCTCGACGTCAATCAGTCCACCATCAGCTATGCGATCGAGCGGCTGCGCGGCGCGCTGCATGACCCGCTGTTCGTCCGCAGCGGCAATGGCGTGACGGCGACCGAGCGCTGTGCGGCGCTGGTCGCCTGGGCGCGAGAGATGATCGGCGAAATTGACGGGCTTGCCTCACCGGCGGAGTTCGATCCGGCGACGGCGCAGGGCAGCGTGACGATCTCCTGCAACTATCACGAACGCCAGACCCTGATCCCGCAGTTCAGCACGCGGCTGCGCGCCGGTGCGCCGCGGGTCCGTCTCGTCCTGCTCGATGCCGCGGGCCACGGCGACGTCCATCTCAAGCAGAACCAGTGCGACATCGTGCTCGGTCCGGTCGGGGTCGTCGGCGAGAGCTTCTTCCGGCGCCATATCCTCACCGACCACTATGTCTGCGTGATGGATCGGGCCAATCCGCTGGCGCGCGGCCGAATCGCGCTGTCGGCCTATGCCAGGGCCGAGCATGTCTTCATCACCCATAGCGGTGAGTGGCAGCCGCTTTATCTCGCGGCGCTGAGGGCGAGGAAGATCGAGATCGAGCCAGTGGTCAGCCTGCCCAACCACGACAGTCTGGAGCGCATCATCACAGGCACCAGGCTCGTTGCGACCATCCCGCATCATCTGGCGCGGGCGATGCGCGGCGGCCTCCATGTCGCTGCGCTGCCGTTCCGCGTGCCGATCTCGATCGACATGTACTGGAGCGCCAGGACCGCCAAATCCGGCCTGCACAAATGGGCGCGGGGCCTGCTGGCCGAGGTTGCGAAGGCCTGCGCCGCCTGAGCGAGGAGCCGTGCTGCAGGTCCAAAGCAAAAGGCCCGCACCGGAGTGCGGGCCTTTGTCCGGCGCGTTGCTGCGCCGAAAGCGTGGGGCGTCAGAACAGGTGGTAGAACACGTAGTAGAGAACGCCCGAGATGATCATCGCGGCCGGCAGCGTCAGCGCCCAGGCCATCGCGATGTTGCGGATCGTGGCCCATTGCAGGCCGGAGCCGTTGGCGGCCATGGTGCCGGCGATGCCTGACGACAGCACGTGCGTGGTCGAGACCGGCAGGCCGTAGCCGTCGGCCGCCGCGATCGTCGCGGCCGCCGTGATCTCGGCGCAGGCGCCCTGCGCGTAGGTCAGGTGGGTCTTGCCGATCTTCTCGCCGACGGTGACGACGATACGCTTCCAGCCGACCATGGTGCCGAGGCCGAGCGCGATGGCGACGGCGAACTTCACCCAGCTCGGGATGAACTTCGTCGCGGCATCGAGCGAGCCCTTGTACGCGTTCAGCGTGGCGATGTCGGCAGCGGTCAGCTCGGCTTCCTTGTCCTTCATCAGGAAACGGATCGCCTCGGACGCCAGGTACATGTCGTTACGGGTGTTGCCGACCGCGTCAGCCGGAAACTTGGCCAGCGATCCATACTGGGCAACCTGCTGGCCGATGTCGCGCACCAGCACCGCAAGCGACGGAAAGGTGCCTTCGTTGATCTGGTGCTGCGCGACATAGTTGGTCACAGCCGGGCGCGGATTGCCGATCACGTTGTAACCGGCGGCCTTGCCTTCGATGACCTTGCTGGCCGCGGTCGAGTGCGCCGTGAACAGCTCGATCTGGCTCGAGGGCATTGCGCGGTTCAGCGCATAGGCGGTCGGCACGGTGCCGATCAGGATGAGCATGATCAGGCCCATGCCCTTCTGACCGTCGTTGGAGCCGTGGAAGAAGCTGACCAGCGTGCAGGTCAGGATCAGGATGCCGCGGATCCACCACGGCGGCGGCTGGTCGCCGACCGGTTCGCCGAATAGCGCCGGCGTCGCGCGCTGCAGCGCGATCTTGAGGAGGTAGAGCAGGCCGGCGGCGAGCGCGAAGCCGAACAGCGGCGACAGCAGCAGCGCCTTCGCGATGTTGGTCGCCTGCGACCAGTCGACGCCCGAGGTGCCGTCACGGCCGCGCAGCAGCGCGTTGGTGATGCCGACGCCCATGATCGAACCGATCAGGGTGTGCGAGCTCGAGGCCGGCAGGCCGAGCCACCAGGTGCCGAGATTCCAGATGATGGCGGCGATCAAGAGCGCGAACACCATGGCAAAGCCGGCACTGCTGCCGACCTGCAGGATCAGTTCGACCGGAAGCAGCGAGACGATGCCGAACGCGACGGCGCCGCTGGAGAGCAGCACGCCGATCAGGTTGAACATGCCCGACCACACCACGGCGACATGCGCCGGCAGCGAGCGGGTGTAGATCACGGTGGCGACCGCGTTCGCGGTGTCATGGAAGCCGTTGACGAATTCGAAGCCGAGCGCGATCAGCAGCGCGACGAACAGCAGGATATACGGCAGGAACGAGGTGATGCGCGTGCCGGTGGCGTCGACATCGGCATAGATGCTGTAGGCAACGAACAGCAGCGCGGCCGCAACCACGCCCAAATAGATAACCCCGGTGAGAGGATGAAAGCCCTTGTCGAGGTCCGGACCCTTTTTCAGGGCGGGCTCGATCGAGCCGGGTAACGCCATATCGCTCATGGTAAACTCCTGTCCCAATGCTCCCGATTTTGATCGATGCATATGACAAGCAATTGAAATCCGGCCCGCGAGCCGCGCCGGTCTCCCGTGGCGGTGGACATCGAGCCGAAGTTTTGTGCAACGCATTGAGCGCGCACGTGGCTTCGCGGCCTCGTGGCAATCTTCAGCAACAAGGATCGCGGATCGCGACGGAAAGCTGTGGCCTGCGTTTCGCAGGACGAGACAATGTGCGGAGGACATCACACTGGCATCCGGCCGGCCGGGCAGCCGGAGAATTCGGCGGACGCCTGCGAGTGAAAGGTTGCGAAATGACGGAGGGGGATTGAGAGATGAGGTGGCGCGCCGCACGATCGGGGCTAGCAAACCGCGCAGCGCGCCCGCCTCAGGGTACGTCATGGCGTGAACATGACGCCCGATACCTGCGGAACACGCTACCTTACCACGGATCAATTCAAGGTTGTAGGTATTTGTCCGCAGCTTAGAACAATTTCTCGTTGCGATGTGGTTCCTCAGGTTCCGTCGGTTTTGCGGAACTCACGCTGCATCGGCTGATCTGCGCAACTGATGTGCGGCGATTTTCAGGTCGTCGATAAAGCGCTGATATTCCAGCGCCTTGGCTTTTTCATCCGGCAGCCGCAACAGATAGGACGGGTGCACAGTGACGAGCACCTTGGTTCCGTCGTGGTCGATCAGATGGCCGCGGTTCTTGTTGATCGGCGTGATCTTGCCGAGCACGCTCTGCGCCGCGGTGGCGCCGAGCGCCATCACGAGGTCCGGCTTGATGGTGGCGAGCTCGCGCTCATACCACTGGCGGCAGGCGCGGATCTCCGGTGTGCTCGGCTTCTGGTGCAGCCGGATCTTGCCGCGCGGCACGAATTTGAAGTGCTTCACTGCGTTGGTGACATAGACCTTGCGACGATCGATGCCGGCTTCCTGCAGCGCGCGATCGAGCATCTGGCCGGCCGGTCCGACGAAGGGGTGGCCTGCGAGATCTTCCTTGTCGCCGGGCTGCTCGCCGACCAGCATCAGCGTTGCGCTCTGCGGTCCCTCGCCGAACACGGTCTGGGTTGCGTCTTTCCATAGCGGGCAGGCGCGGCAATCGGCGGCCTCCTCGCGCAAGGCCGCGATCGTGTCGTGAGCTTGCCTGTCTTGAACTTGCTTGCCTTGAACTTGCTTGCGGGGCATCGGCGTATCCTGCCGCTTCTGCGGCTCGGCCGCCTTGCGTGCGATGAAGGGGCCGCTGGTCATGCGCATTGCGTCTTCGATCAGAGGCTTAATGATCGAGTCCTCGGGCAGGTTCCTCCAATAGGCTTGCGGCATCTCCATCACTTTCAGCCGTGCGGGATTGAAGCGGCCGTTGTCGTGACGCCGCCAGGCCTCCTCGAGCCGGTCCTCGGTCGGCACTTCGGATTTGGCGACGCCCGGCGTGATCGAGATCGCGTGCCCGTCCCAATGTGCGCAGACGTCGGGGGTCAGGATCGACCACGGCATGTCGGCGAAGCGGCCGGCGAAGAACGGCGCGGCAAGCTCGACGATGCGATGCTCCGGCTCGAACCATGCGACGTAATGCGCCGTCCGCTCGCGGCCGATCTCGCGGAAGCGCAGATGCGCATGCATCCTGTCGATATCGACATAGACCGCGCGCGCCATCGCGTGGACCTCGGTGACATCGGGATCATCGGTCGCACCGAGCAGATCGTGACGGCTGCGCAGCCGCCACAGCAGGCGATAGAGCAGGGCAAAGCGTTCGTCACTGCGATGCAGGATCGCGGCCTTTGCGAGCTCGACGAATTTGGCCGACACATTGAACCGCGCCTGCGGCGTATCCGGCAATTCATTCACGCAGGATGCCGACGACAATTCGTCGTCGCTGCGTACGGTCCACATGATCTCCGCGGGCTTCACATCGTTCAGCGCCAATCGCCGCGCGGCCTTGCGCCAGCCCTCGAAATCGGTGTCGTTGTCGAGCACGATGATGCGCATGCGATTGCTCCGTTTCCGTCACGCCGCCATTTTCGGGGCCTGCGTGGCTAACACTGCGGAAGATCAGGGCCCGTCCGGTCGGCGGCTGCTGAATCCCATTGATTCCACTCATGAATCAATGAGCTCACCAATCCGATTGACTCCGCGGGCCCTGTTAGCTTTATATTAGAACATATCATGAACAAATGAGCCAGTCCCTGGTTCTCTGTTCAGACCAGTGACGGCCTCAAATTTTGGTTGGAAGGAGCGGCGCATATGCCGGAGCGCGATCAGCAAAAGTGGTCGCCGGTTTTGCGTCCGATCGCGCTCCTCTTTTTTAAGAAAGGCGCATGATCTTGTCGCCAAACCGCTCACACTTTGGCGGATCATGCGCCGCCGCACGCATGGGGACGCTTGCGTCTCTGCGCGGCAGCATCGCGCGCATCGAGGCGCCATCGGATGCGGCGATGCCGAACCGCGTCGCGCTCGGCCACGCCGGCGCGGATGCGATGCTGCGCGGCGGGCTTGCGCCGGCAACATTGCACGAGGTGTTCGCAGCCGGCCATCAGGGCGGCGCGGCGACCGGCTTCATTGCGGGGCTCGCCGGACGGCTGTCGGCGCGCAAGCCGCTGGTCTGGGTGCGGCAGGATTTTTCCGATCGCGAAAACGGCGCGCTGTCGATGCGCGGGCTTGCCGAGCTCGGCCTCGATCCGCGCCTCTTGGTCACGGTGCGCGCCGCCGATGTCGACAGCGGTTTGCGCACCGCGGCCGACGCGCTCGCCTGCGATGCGCTCGGCGCGGTCGTGCTCGAGGTCTGGGGCCAGGCGCGCCAGCTTGATCTCGTCGCCAGCCGCAAACTGACCCTGGCCGCGCAAGCCTCCGGCGTCACCGCGCTGGTGCTGCGGATCGCGGCAACTCCGATCCCCTCGACCGCGGAGACGCGCTGGATCGTGCGCGCGGCGCATTCGCCGCCGGGCAATGCCGCGAGGGTGTGGGGCACGCCGCGCTTCGAGGCCGAACTCGTGCGCAATCGTCATGGCCCGGTCGGGCGATGGATCATGGAATGGAAATGTGATGAGTGCCAATTCAGTGAACCGTCGGCGTATCCTCAGCCTGTGGCTGCCACGCCTGCCCATCGACCGCATCAAACGCAAGCTCGCGCAGGACATCGCCTCGCAAGTTGATGCACGGGAGGTGGCAGGGCTCCCTCTCCCGCAAGCGGGAGAGGCGAAGAAAGCAGAACTCCCCAGCGTCGTCGTCGCAAAAGACCACAACGCCATCCTGCTGCACGCGATCGACGAGGCCGCGGTGCGCGCCGGGCTGTCGATCGGGCTGCCGCTCGCCAATGCGCGGGCGATCTGTCCGGAGCTCACGGTCTATGATGCCGATCCCGCTTCCGATCTGAAGACGCTGAACGACATCGCCGACTGGTGCGATCGCTTCACGCCGCTGGTCGCGCTCGATCTGCCTTACGGGCTGTTTCTCGACATCACCGGCTGCGCGCATCTGTTCGGCGGCGAGCGCGCGCTGCTGCAGACCGTGACGGGGGCGCTGAGCCGGCGCGGCTTTGCCGTCAGCGCGGCGATTGCCAGCACCTCGATCGCGGCGCGTACGCTGACGCGCACCGCCTCGGGCAAGATTGTCGCCGATGGCGAGGAAGCGGCGGCGGTCGGCCCGCTGCCGGTGTCGGCGCTCGGTGCCGATGCCGCTGTCACCACCGGCCTGCGCCGCGCCGGCTTGAAGACCATCGGCGATGTCGCCTCGCGCGCGCCGCATGAAATCTCGGCGCGGTTCGGTGCGGCCTTCACCACCTTGCTCAGCCACGCGCTCGGGCAGGGCGATGCCCCGATCAGCCCGCGCAAGCCGCTGCCCGATTACATCGTCGAGAAGCGTTTCCCCGAGCCGATCGCGACCGACACCGTGATCGCGCTAACGCTCTCAAGCCTCGCCAAGATGCTGGTTGCGGCGATGGACAAGCAGGGCAAGGGCGCCCGGCAGCTGGAGGCGAGCTTCTTCCGCACTGACGGCGCGGTGCGCGCGATCATGGTCGAGACCGGGCGTCCGGTGACGCGGCCCGAGATGATCGACCGCCTGTTCCGCGAGCGGCTCGATGCGCTGAACGATCCGCTCGATCCCGGCTTCGGCTTCGATCTTATTCGCCTCGCTGCCGGCCGCACCGAGATCGTGGTGCAGCAGCAGCGCGATCTCGACGCCACCATACACGACAATGACGAGCTCTCGGCGCTGATCGATCGCATCGCCGCGCGCATCGGCGGAAAACGCGTCGTCGTGCATCTGCCACTGGAAAGCCACATCCCCGAACGATCGGCGCTCGCGCTGCCGGCGCAGCATCATCTGGCCGCGGCCAGCGCCGCCGCCTGGCCGGAGCGCGTCGCCGGCGAACCGCCGCTGCGTCCGCTCAGGCTGTTCGAGCGGCCCGAACCGATCAAGGTGCCGTTCGCGACCGTGCCCGACGGTCCGCCGCATCAATTCACCTGGCGGCGCGCGCAGCACGAGGTGGTGCGGGTCGAGGGTCCCGAGCGCATCGCGATGGAATGGTGGAAGCAGGACGGCGCGTCGCTGACGCGCGATTATTTCCGCGTCGAGGACGCCGAGGGCCAGCGCTTCTGGATCTTTCGCGACGGCCTCTACGAGAGCGAGCTGCGGGACGAGGAGGGCAAGCCCGTTCCGGCCAACTGGTATGTGCATGGGCTGTTCGCATGAGCACACCTCCACCCGACTATGCCGAGATCGGCATCACCAGCAATTTCTCCTTCCTGCGCGGCGGTTCCGATCCGCGCGCCTATGTGCATCAGGCGAGCGAACTCGGGATTCCCGTGATCGGGCTCGCCGATCACAACACGCTGGCCGGCGTGGTGCGCGCCTGGAAGGAGCTCGACAGCGAGAAGGTCGCCCATCCGCCAAAGCTCTTGATCGGCGCCCGCATCGTCTTCATCGACTCTACGCCCGACATCCTGGTCTATCCGCGCGATCGCGCCGCCTATGGCCGGCTGTGCCAGCTCCTGACCCGCGGCAAGCGCGGCGACGACATCGTGCGGATCGAGAAAGGCGAGTGCCATCTGAAGCTCGCCGACCTCCTCGACTTCGCCGAAGGCCAGCTTTTGGTGCTGGCGCTGCCGCATCGGTTCGAGGCTACCGATGCGCTCGATATCCTTGCGCAACTGAAGGCAAGCGCCGCCGACGGCGTCTGGCTCGCCGCAAGCCTGCTCTATCGCGGCGACGACAGGCGCCGCCTCGCGCGGCTGCATGGCCTCGCCACTGACGCCGGCGTGCCGCTCATCGCCACCAACGAGGTGCTCTATCACCATCCGGCGCGCCGTCCGCTGCAGGATGTGCTGACCTGCATCCGCGAAAAGACCACGATCGAGGCGGTCGGCCGCAGGCTCGAGGCCAATGCCGAGCGGCATCTCAAGCCGGCGCATGAAATGGTCAGGTTGTTTCGCGATCTGCCTGACGCGATCGCGGAAACCATGCGCTTTGCTACGCGCATCTCTTTCTCGCTCGACCAGCTCAAATATCAGTATCCCGACGAGCCGGTGCCGCCGGGCAAGACCGCGCAGCAGCATCTGGAAGACCTGACCTGGGCCGGTGTCGACAAATATTTCGGCGGCGAGATCGACGAAAAGCTTCGCACCACTCTGAACAAGGAGCTCGCGCTGATCGCCGAGCTGAAATACGCGCATTACTTCCTCACCGTGCACGACATCGTGCACTATGCGCGCAGCCAGAACATTCTGTGCCAGGGGCGCGGCTCGGCGGCCAATTCCGCGGTCTGCTTCGTGCTCGGCGTCACCTCGGTCGATCCGACCAAGGTCGATCTGTTGTTCGAACGTTTCATCTCCAAGGAGCGGCTGGAGCCGCCCGACATCGACGTCGATTTCGAGCATTCGCGGCGCGAGGAGGTGATGCAATATGTCTACCGCCGCTACGGCCGCCACCGTGCCGCGATCATCGCCACCGTGATCCATTATCGCCCGCGCAGCGCGATCCGCGATGTCGGCAAGGCGCTCGGGTTGACCGAGGATGTCACCGCGGCGCTCGCCGACACCGTGTGGGGCAGCTGGGGCAAGGGCCTCAACGACATGCAGGTGCGCCAGGCCGGGCTCGATCCCAAAAATGCGATGATCAACCTCGCAGTCGAGCTCGCCACTGAGCTGATCGAGTTTCCGCGCCATCTCTCGCAGCATGTCGGCGGCTATGTGCTGACCCAGGACCGGCTCGACACCTATGTGCCGATCGGCAACGCCGCGATGGACGACCGCACCTTCATCGAATGGGACAAGGACGACGTCGATGCGCTTCATATGATGAAGGTCGACGTGCTGGCGCTCGGCATGCTGACCTGCATCCGCAAATGTTTCGACCTGATCGCCGACCACAAGGGCGAGCACTGGGAGCTCGCCACCGTCCCGCAGGACGAAAAAGAAGTCTACGACATGCTGTGCCGCGGCGAGTCGCTCGGCGTGTTCCAGGTCGAGAGCCGGGCGCAAATGAATATGCTGCCGCGGCTGAGGCCGCGCACCTTCTACGATCTCGTCATCGAGGTCGCGATCGTGCGTCCCGGTCCGATCCAGGGCGACATGGTGCATCCTTATCTGCGCCGGCGTAACAAGCAGGAGCGGGTGACTTATCCATCGCCGGCGCCCGACCAGGGCGACAAGGACGAACTCTACAACGTGCTGCATAAGACGCTCGGCGTGCCGCTGTTTCAGGAGCAGGCGATGCGGATCGCGATCGAGGCGGCAAAGTTCACCTCCGAGGAAGCCAACGGCCTGCGCCGCTCGATGGCGACCTTCCGCAACCTCGGTACCATCGGCAGCTACGAGGAGAAGCTGGTCGGCAACATGGTGGCGCGCGGCTACGATCCGGACTTCGCCCGCAGCTGCTTCGACCAGATCAAGGGCTTCGGCAGTTACGGCTTCCCGGAAAGCCACGCCGCGAGTTTCGCTCAACTCGTCTACATCTCCTCATGGCTGAAGCACCATCATCCCGATGCGTTCTGCTGCGGCCTGCTCAACTCGCAGCCGATGGGCTTCTATGCACCGGCCCAGATCGTCGGCGACGCCCGCAAGAACGGCGTCACGGTGCGCGAGGTCGATGTCTCCTTCAGCTTTGCGCAGAACACGCTGGAGGAGAAGGTCGGCGATCATTGCGCGGTGCGGCTCGGCTTTCGCCAGATCGACGGATTTCACTGGCTGGATGAGGACGAGGAGCAGTTGAAACAGCTTCAACTGTCATTCCGGGATGGTGCGCTAGCACCAGACCCGGAATCTCGAGATTCCGGGTTCTCGCTTCGCGATCCTCGGAATGACGGTGTTGAGACAGACTGGGCCGACCGCATCGTCGCCGCGCGCAACCGCCGGCCGTTCACCTCGCTGGAAGATTTCGCCCGCGACACCGGCCTGCCCAAGCGCGCGCTGATCCTGCTCGCTGACGCCGATGCGTTCCGCTCGCTCGGGCTCGACCGCCGCGAGGCGCTGTGGGCGGTGCGGCGGCTGCCCGACGACGTGCCGCTGCCGCTGTTCGAGGCCGCCACCGCACGCGAGCAGCCGGATGAGGGCGCCAAGCCGCTGCCGGAGATGCCGCGTCCGGAGCAGGTGGTCGCCGACTATCAGACCATTCGCCTGTCGCTGAAGGGCCATCCGATGGAGTTTTTGCGCGACACCTTCACGAAGGAGCGCGTCGTCGCCTGTCACACCATCAACCAGAGCAACGACCGCCGCCGCGTCCGCTGTGCCGGCGTCGTGCTGGTGCGGCAGCGGCCGGGCAGCGCCAAGGGCGTCGTGTTCATGACGCTGGAGGACGAGACCGGCATCGCCAACATCGTGGTGTGGCCGAAGGTGATGGAGCAGTACCGCAAGGAGGTGATGGGCGCGCGCCTGATCCTGGTCGAGGGCTATATCCAGAGCAGCCCGGAGGGCGTGACGCATCTGGTGGCGCAGCGCATGACCGATCGCTCCCACGATCTGATCGGCCTCGCCAATGAAGCCTTGAGCCGCAAGCATCCGGTGCCGGCGGGCCCCGCGCTGATCGAGCCGCTCAACGACGACCGCCGCGATCACGGCGACAACTCGCCGCAAAAGATCCGCCACCCGCGCAACGTCCGCATCCTGCCGCCGTCCCGCGATTTCCATTGAACCGCGTGCGACGGCTCTCTCACCGTCACCCTGAGGAGGCCGCGGAGCGGCCGTCTCGAAGGGCGACGGCCCGGCTTTTTCCGCGCGACTGCCAGCGGGGCCGTGCATCCTTCGAGGCTCGCAAGAGTTCGCACCTCAGCGACTGTGTTCTTCGTCAAGCGGGTTGCCATGGTTTTTGGTCCCTGAGCATGGCGTTGAGGGTTGTGAGGACTTTGCGTGCAACGGCGATGAGGGCGACCATCTTGGGCTTTCCAGCGGTCACCAGGCGTCGGTAGAAGACCTTGAGCTGCGGATGGTATCGGCTGGCCGACAGGGCGGCCATGTAGAGCCCGGCGCGCAGCTTGGCCCTTCCACCGCCGATCATGCTCTTGCCCTTCCAGCGGCCCGACTGGCGGGTGAACGGGGCAAGACCGGCGAGGCTCGCAATCTGACGCCGATTGAGCGTGCCGAGCTCGGGCACCTCGGCGAGGAAGGTCCGTGCGAGGGTGTTGCTCACGCCAGGAAAGCTGACCAGCAACTCCTCCTTGGCGCGCCAGACTGGCGAGCCGCGCACCAGCGTGTCGATGTCGTTGTCGATCTCCGGCAACTCCTTCTCGAGGACCTTGATATGGCGGGCAAGGCTCTTGCGGACGCGGACGTTCTCGGCCCGCTTCTCGCGCTGACGCTCGGCAACGATCATCTCGATGATCTGCCGTCGGCGGCTGACCAGTTCGGCCAGCAGCCGGGCTTCCTGATCCGGCATCGCACGCGGCTCCGGCTGCACCGCCTCGACAAACCGCGCGATGACCGCCGCATCGATCGGGTCCGTCTTGGCGCGCTGGCCAACCGCCTGCGCGAAGTGCCGGATCTGGGCCGGGTTGACCACCACCAGCGGCAGCCGGGCGCCGGCCAGCGCCGCAGCAACGATCGTCTCGAAGCCGCCGGTTGCCTCCACCGCAATCAGCGCCGGCGAGATCGCCTGCAAGCGCGCAACGAGCTCTTCCAGGCCTTTGCCGTCACGCGCCACGGCAAAGGCTTCTCCGCTCGGACGGACATGCACGTCCAGTCGGTCCTTCGACACATCAATGCCAACGTAGATCGCGTCCATCTGCACCCATCCTTGCGCAACCGGGCTCGCCAGGCGGCCCTCGCGACTGTTCGGGTTCAATGGAACAACGGACGGGGCGCCGCGCTGAGGTCCGGGCTTCAAAGCCCTGGGATGAAGCGGTCTCCCGTCCGTTACCGCACCGGACACTCTATCCGATCCAGTGCCTCCTGACTTACAAGGATGACGGTATCCTCTATCCACGTTATCGCGAGCGAAACGAAACAATCCCATCCCATGCCGTCGATCCCTCGAATATCTTCTTCGGCTTTTCGGAATTTAACTTGACGGCAGACCCAACTCAGATGTTCAATATGCCCGTCTCACCCGACAAGAGGGGCGCTTCGCGGTCGTCACGAACGTGGGTTGAGATGCGGTGGACGCCGAGTGCGCAACTGACGAGTGCGCATGCGGCGGACGGCGAAATCGTGCAGGCCTGACGCCCTAGCGGCAGGTGTCTTTTCACATTGCGCGATGCGCGCTGTGACGGTGACAACAAAGCCCAGTCTCGCCGGGGAGAGCACGTATAAGCCGTAAGCCATCGCGCAGGGAAAGCCGGATTGCTCCGGTTACACCTGTGGTCCTACCCCCGAGCTTTCTACCCATTGCTCGGGGCCCATGGGTGCGATCGGCACCCGGCTTTCCCTGCGCCCTCTGTTCAAGAGAGGGCGGAACGAGATGCAAAGCTCGGACAGTTCATGTCGCGAGAATGTGGATGTATGACTCACATACCGCGCCACACACGCATCGTCGTCCCGGCGAGGGCCGGGACCCATAACCATTGCTATGCACTCTTGCAACGGCGGTCCCGCCTACAACATTCGCCGCGGCGTATGGGTTCTCTGAGTCCAGCGGCGCGAACGCGCCATTGTCCATCCAATCGGTTCATCGACTGATGTCGCGCGAATGCGAACGTGTAGCCTACACGCCAATGCTGACACGTAGCTTACAGCTGGTCCCTGTCGGGCGGGTCTCACCGTCGCATCGACGACGGATGACTTCCTCAGCCGCCGCATGCTACTCCACCGCGGCGCCGACCGGCGGTCCACCCGGCGGGCGGTGCAGGAAGGTGATCGATGCATAGGCGCCGACCCACGAGCCGAGGGCAGCGAAGGCGACGTAGAGCCAGTTTTCGGTGTAGCTGATCACCGCATAGGAGGAGAGCACATACCAGACGCTGCTCCAGGTCGCCGCCGGCACGCGCTTGCGCGCCACGACCGCCGAGGTGAACATGACATAGACCGCGTCGGTCGCTGCGGTCGCGAGGAAGACAGCGCCGGCGGTGAGAGGATCGATGGCAGCCATTGCAACTCCTGTGTGGGTCGGGCAGAGCTGGATATAAGCAGGGCCGGAAATGATTGTTGGGATCGGGCACCGCCTTTTTGTCATCATGCTCGGGCATAGGATAATCGCAAACGGGTATGCGCATGCAGGACATTCGTGAAATCCTTTCCGATGTCTGGACCGGCGCCGGCGGCGCGCCGGCCGCGCTCGATGCGGTCACATTGACCGGCAGCGAGCCGCAGCTGCCGTCGTCGTTTCGGGTCGCAGCCGCAGCGCAGGCGCCGATCGCAGCAGCCGGCCTCGCCGCGGCCGAGATCTGGAAGGCCCGCAGCGGCGAGCAGCAGGACGTCGCGGTCGACATCCGCCATGCCGTCGTCGAATGCCGCAGCGAGCGCTATTTGCGCGTCGACGACAAGCCGCCGCCGCCGGCCTGGGACAAGATCGCCGGCGTCTATCGTGTCAAAGACAACCGCTTCGTCCGCCTGCACACCAATTTCCCGCATCATCGCGACGCCGTCTGCAAGGTGCTCGGCTGCAGCGCCGAGCGTGACGAGGTCCAGGCCGCACTGCTGCAATGGGACGGCGAGGCGTTCGAGACCGCTGCCTACGCCGCCGGCGGCGTCGTCGCCTTGATGCGCTCGCACGACGAGTGGTCGGCGACGCCGCATGCCAAAGAACTGGCAAAGCTGCCGCTGATCTCGATCGAGAAGATCGGCGAGGCCGCGCCGAAGCCGTGGCCCGCGGGCAACCGGCCGCTGGCCGGCATCCGTGTGCTCGACCTGTCGCGCGTGATCGCCGGTCCCGTCGCCGGCCGCACGCTCGCGGCGCATGGCGCCGACGTACTCCTGATCTCCGGTCCCGATCTGCCGGCGATCCCCTGGCTCACCATCGACACCGGCCGCGGCAAGCTCACGAGCTTCCTCGAGCTGCGGAGCGAAGAGGGGCGGGGCGTGATGCAGGGTCTCGTGGCGCAGGCCGATATTCTCTCGCAGGGCTATCGTCCGCAGGCGATTGCGCGACTCGGATTCTCGCCGGAGGAAGCGGCGCGGATCAATCCCGGGATCGTCTATGTGACGCTGTCGGCCTACGGCCATGCCGGACCATGGGCCGGGCGCCGCGGCTTCGACTCGCTGGTGCAGACCACGACCGGCTTCAATCACGCCGAAGGACAGGCGGCCGGCACGGATGGGCCGAAGGAATTGCCGGCCCAGATGCTCGACCACGCCACCGGATATTTCATGGCGTTCGGTGCCATGATGGCGAAGGCCCGCCAGGCCCGCGAAGGCGGCAGCTGGCACGTCCGGGTATCGCTGGCGCAAACCGGGCGCTGGCTGTGGAATCTCGGCCGCCTCGAAGGAGGCCTTGCGACCGAGGACCTGAAGGCGGATGCGGTGCAGCCCTTCATCGAACGGCTGCCGTCCGGCTTTGGCACGCTGAGCTCGGTCCGGCATGCCGCCGTGCTGTCCAGGACCCCGGCCCATTGGTCCCGTCCGGCCATGCCGCTCGGCAGCCACCCTCCGGAGTTTCCTGCCCCGGAGTTTCCCGGATGAGACATTCAGCTGCCGTTCAGGCTATGCAAACTTTAACGACAGGCATCGCCGAAGGGCGATTTTTAGGTTGTTTGAGACGCCAATTCAGCACTATTAGCGCACCGCTGGGGCCGTCCCGCCGGATGCTGCAACGATTGACCCCGCGGACCGCATGGTGAAAGAGTTTACCAAGAGAATGCAGAGCTTTAGCCGCCCGCGCCTGGTCGTGGCCGCGGCGCTGCTGGCGGTTGCCTGCGCGGGTGCCTATGGCTACACGCGTTTCGGCTCGGAAAAGCAGACATCTTCGGAAGTCTCCAGCCAGTCCCGCAAGGGCGGCGCGCGCTATACGCCGTCGGCGGCCGAGTGGGCCAGCCTGACCTTCCAGACCGTGAGCGAGCACACCTTCCGCTCCGAGCTGGTGACCGAGGGCAAGATCGGCATCGATGAGGACCGCTCCACCCCGGTCTACTCGCCCTATACCGGGCGCGTCACCCGCCTCATGGTGCGGCCGGGCGATGCCGTGGTGAAGGGCCAGCCGCTGTTCGTGATCGAGGCGGCCGACACCGTGCAGGCACAGAACGACTACATCGCGGCGATGACCGGCCTCAACAAGGCGCAGTCGGCGCTCGACCTGGCGCAAATCCAGGAGAAGCGCGCCAAGGATCTGTCCGAGGGCAAGGCGATCCCGCTGAAGGATTATCAGCAGGCCCAGACCGCGCTCGTGCAAGCGCAGAACGATGCGCGCTCGGCGCAGACGCTTTTGGAAGCGGCGCAGAACAAGCTGCACATTCTCGGCTTCGGCGACGACGACATCACGACGCTGCGGCAGAAGGGCCGCCTCAATCCGGAGACGACGGTGTTCGCGCCGATCGGCGGCACCGTGGTCCAGCGCAAGGCCGGTCCCGGCCAGTATGTCTCGACCGGCGCCAGCGACCCGGTCTACGTGATCGGCGATCTGTCGACGGTCTGGCTGATCGCCTTTGTCCGCGAATCCGACGCAGACAATGTCGCGGTCGGCCAGGACCTCACCTTCAGCGTGATGGCGCTGCCGGGCAAAACGCTGAACGCCCGGGTCAACTATGTCGCCGCGGCGATCGACGCGACCTCGCGCCGGCTCCTGGTTCGCGCCACCATCGACAACGCGGACAAGCGGCTGAAGCCCGAGATGTTCGCCAATGTGACGCTGTATTCGAAGGGCGATCACCCGGCAGTCGGCGTGCCGAAGCAGGCGCTGATCTACGAGGGCGACCAGGTTCGGCTCTGGGTCGCGAGGGCCGACGACAAGACCATCGAGCTGCGCCAGATCAAGCCCGGCCTCATCAATGGCGACCTCGTCGAGGTGGCCGGCAACCTCAAGCCGGGCGAGCAGATCGTGACGAAGGGAAGCCTCTTCATCGACCGCGCCGCATCAGGCACCTAAGCGCATGATCCGGAAAAGTGGGAAGCGGTTTTCCCTCGCGACAAACGCGCAACGCGTTTGCGCGGAGATCACGCTCAATAAGAAAATTCCCTTCCAGTTGAAAGCGCCGATCTGAATGGATCGCCTCGTCGCCCTTGCCGTCAATCGCCGCTACTTGATGGTGGCCATGTTCGTGGCCGTCCTCATCGGCGGCCTGCTCGCGTTCAAGCAGCTCAACATCGAGGCCTATCCCGATCCGACCCCGCCGATGGTCGATATCGTGACGCAGAGCCCGGGCCTCTCTGCCGAGGAGATCGAGCGCTACATCACGATCCCGATCGAGACCCAGGTCGCCGGCATCAAGAACCTCAAGACCATCCGTACCATCTCGCTGTACGGCCTTTCCGACGTCAAGCTGCAGTTCTCCTTCGACTACACCTATGATGAGGCGCTGCAACAGGTGCTCAACCGCCTGTCGCAGCTCGCGCCGCTGCCGGGCAACGTGCTGCCCGGCATCTCGCCGCTCAGCCCGATCGGCGAAATCTTCCGCTACCGCCTGAAGGGACCGCCTAACTACAGCGTGCTCGACCTCAAGACGCTGCAGGACTGGGTGCTGCAGCGGCGCTTCCGCGCCGTGCCCGGCGTGATCGACGTCACCGGCTGGGGCGGCAAGACCAAGACCTACGAGATCCAGGTCGACTTCAACAAGCTGGTCGCCAACGGCCTGACGCTGCCGCAGGTGCTGCAGGCGGTTTCCAACGCCAACATCAATGTCGGCGGCAACACCGTGAACATCGGCTCGCAATCGGCCGTGGTGCGCGGCGTCGGCCTGATCCGCTCGATCGACGACCTCGCCAACACCATGGTCTCGCAGTCCGGCGGCAATCCGGTGCTGGTGCGCGACATCGCCCATGTCACGATCGGCGAGAAGCCGCGGCTCGGCATCGCCGGCCTCGACAATGACGACGACATCGTGCAGGGCATCGTCCTGATGCGCCGCGGCGAGCAGAGCTCGCCGACGATTTCCCGCGTCGAGCAGCTGGTCCACGACATCAATCATTCCTCGATCCTGCCGCCCGGCGTGAAGATCGAGCGGATCTACGACCGCAAGGACCTGATCGAGCTCACCACCCACACCGTGCTGCACAACATGGTGGTCGGCATCCTCCTGATCGTACTGTTGCAGTGGATATTCCTGGGCGACCTCCGCAGCGCGCTGATCGTCGGCGCGACGATCCCGTTCGCGCTGTTCTTCGCGGTGATCATCCTGGTGCTGCGCGGCGAATCCGCCAATCTGCTGTCGGTCGGCGCGATCGATTTCGGCCTGATCGTCGATGCCACCGTGATCATGGTGGAGGCGATCTTCCGCCGGCTGTCGCAGACCACCGCGCTGTCGGAAGACGAGCGAAGCCACATCTCCGAGGACACGGTGATGGGGATGAAGAGCCACGCGATCCTGTCGGCGGCCGCCGACGTGTCGCGCTCGATCTTCTTTGCCGCGGCGATCATCATCGCGGCGTTCCTGCCGCTATTCACGCTGTCCGGCGTCGAGGGCAATATCTTCGGCCCGATGGCGCGCACCTATGCCTATGCGCTGGCCGGCGGGCTGCTGGCGACGTTCACGGTCACTCCGGCGTTCAGCGCGATCATCCTTCCGGCGCATATCCACGAGACCGAGACCTGGATCGTCAAGAAGCTCGACGCGATCTACCTGCCGGTGCTGAACTGGGCGATCGCCAACCGCAAGCTGGTGATGGCCGGCGCGGCCGGCCTCGTGGTCATGACCATTATCTTCGCGCGCTTCCTCGGCCTCGAATTCCTGCCCAAGCTGGAAGAGGGCAATCTGTGGATCCGCGCCACGCTCCCGCCGACGATCTCGCTGCAGGAGGGCAATGCCTATGTCAACGAGATGCGGAAGCTGATCCGCAGCCGCCCCGAGGTGGTGTCGGTGGTGTCGCAGCACGGCCGTCCCGACGACGGCACCGATGCGGCCGGCCTTTTCAACGCCGAATTCTTCGCGCCGCTGAAGCCGGCCAGCGAATGGCCAAATACTCACGACAAGGACGTGCTGACCGCGCAATTGCTGGCGCAGTTGCAGGAGAAATTCCCGGGCGTCGAATTCAATTTCTCGCAGTATCTGCAGGACAACGTGTCGGAAGCGGTGTCCGGCGTGAAGGGCGAGAACTCGATCAAGCTCTACGGCAATGATCTGCAGGCGCTGACCGACACCGCCAACAAGATCAAGTCGGTGCTGTCGACGGTGCAGGGTGTCACCGACCTTGCGGTGTTCACCTCGCTCGGCCAGCCGACCATCCAGATCGACGTCGATCGCGCGCGTGCCGCGCGCTATGGTCTGTCGCCGGGCGACATCAACGCCACCATCCGGGTTGCGGTCGGCGGCGACAGCGCCGGCGACCTCTATGAGCCCGGCAGCGACCGGCACTTCCCGATCATCGTCCGCCTCGCGCCGGAATATCGCAAGAGCGCGGAGGCGATCCAGAACCTGCGGATCGGGGTGGCCAACGCCAACGGCGGCATCACGCAGATCCCGCTCTCCGAAGTGGCCTCGATCAACCTGATCTCCGGCGCGGCCTATATCTACCGCGAGCAGCAGGAGCGCTATTTGCCGATCAAGTTCTCGGTGCGCGAGCGCGACCTCGGCAGCGCGATCCGGGAGGCGCAGCAGAAGATCGACGAGCAGGTGCAGCTGCCGCCAGGATCGCGTGTCGAGTGGGTCGGCGAGTTCGGCAATCTGCAGGATGCGATCAGGCGGCTGTCGATCGTGGTGCCGATCAGCCTCGCGCTGATCGCCGTGCTGCTGTTCTTCAATTTCGGCTCGATGGTCGACACCATGCTCGCGATGAGCGTGATCCCGATGGCGATCTTCGGCGGCGTGCTCGGGCTTCTGATCTCGGGGATTCCGTTCAGCGTATCGGCGGCGATCGGCTTCATCGCGCTGTTCGGCATCGCGGTGATGGACGGCATCATCATCCTGTCGCAGTTCAACCAGCTGATCGACGAAGGCTACGACCGGATGCGCGCGGTGATCCGCACCGGCGAGCTGCAGCTGCGTCCGGTGCTGATGACCTGCGTGGTGGCGGGCGTCGGCCTGTTGCCGGCGGCGGTGTCGGAGGGCATCGGCTCGCAGGTGCAGAAGCCGCTCGCCATCGTCGTCGTCACCGGCATGATGCTGGCGCCGCTGGTGATCCTGATCACGCTACCGGTGCTGATCTCCTACTTCTCGCGCCGGCCGAAAGACAGCCTCAGGTGAAGCCGTAGAGCCGCGCCGGATTGTCGACCAGGATCGCCTTGCGGACCGCGGCGTCCGGCGCCCAGACCGGAAGCTGGTTGAGGAGGCGGCCGTCGTCGATCTGAAACAGCGGCGTCACATCGGTGACCTTCTTGCCTTGCGGCGTCACCGAATCCGGGTGCGGCCAGTCGGTGCCCCAGACGATGCGCTCGGCATTGGCTGCGATCAGTGCCTGCGCCAGCGGCGTGGCGTCGGCATAATCGGGCGCAAGCTTGGAGGCGCGGTAGGCGCCGGAAATCTTGACATAGGCCTTGCCGGACTTGACCAGCGCGAGCAGGTCGGCAAATCCCGGCTGGCCTGTGCCGAGCGCGGCCTCGGCGCCGCCGAAATGGTCGAACACGACCGGCACCGGCGCTGTAGCGACGAGGTCCTTGATCGCGGAGATCATGGCGAGGCTGGTGAACAGCTGCACATGCCAGCCGCACGCCTTCATCCGCTCGATCGCGGCCGAGAAGCGCTGCCGGCCGACATTCGGATCGTTGACGCCGCCGGTCGCGAGGTTGAGGCGGATGCCGCGGAAGCCGGCCTTGTTCATGGCATCGAGATCGCTCTCGCTGGTCTTGTCGTCGATCACGGCGACGCCGCGCGCGGTCGGCCCGCGGGCCGTGATGCCGAACAGGGTCGACGAATTGTCGGGGCCATAGACGCTCGGCGTCACGATCACCACGCGCTCGACATGGAGCGCCTTGTGCAGCGCGCTCATCTCCTCCGGCGAGGCCGGTTCCGGCGTGTAGACGCGGCCGGCGAAGAACGGGAATCTCTCGGGGTCGCCATGGATGTGGGTGTGGCAGTCGCATGCCCCGGCAGGCACGTCGAAATTCACAGCGGTCGATGGTTGCGCTGCCTTGGAAAATGCGTTGCTGCTGGTCATGGTCACTCCGGCTGCGATGGAAGCCAGCATCATATCGCGTCGCGTCAGCATTGGACGTCTCCCTG
This sequence comes from Bradyrhizobium brasilense, assembly GCF_029714345.1. NCBI lineage: Bacteria > Pseudomonadati > Pseudomonadota > Alphaproteobacteria > Hyphomicrobiales > Nitrobacteraceae > Bradyrhizobium > Bradyrhizobium brasilense. Next base: position 6,016,223 of record NZ_CP121669.1, on the reverse strand, counting down.
CGTGCTCGGCTGTTATGCGCGTCATACGCGCGCCGGCATTATGGGTTGCCGGCGGGGGCGGAGGTTATCGGCGGAGAGAGCAGGCGGGAAGGGCAAGTTCGCGGTGCGAACGGTTCCGTAATGCCTATTGTCCCGACGGCGTGCGCAGGCCGTGCCAGGCGTCGCGCACCTGATGGTAGTGCACCTCGGGCAGGTAGTCCGGCGTCTTCAGGTTCAGCGTCTTGACGTCGAGGCGCCCGGTCGCGCTGAGCAGCGTGTAGGAGGCGATCACGCGGTCGCGCTGCGCACCGATCAGCCGTGCCCGCGCGGTGATCAGATCCTGCTGCGCGTTGAGCACGTCGACCGTGGTGCGCTGGCCGCCCGCGGCTTCCTTCTGCACGCCGGCGAGCGCAACTTCCGCGGCCTTCATCTCGGACTCCGAGGCCGACACCGCGATCTTGGCGCCCTCATTGGCGACCCACGCGCTGACCACGGCGGTCTTGGCCTGATTGCGGACCTGATCCAGCACCAGCCGGCTCTGCGCCGCGACTTCCTTGGTCTGCCGGGTCTGCGATGCGGCGGTGCCGCCGTCATAGATCGGCTGCGTCACCTGACCGATCACCGAGGCTTGATCGGTGCCGAAGCTGCCGAGCGTGGTGTCGGTGTCGCGGCTGCGGCTGACGCTGCCCTGCACGGAGACATTCGGCATCAGACTGCTCTCGGCGACGCGGATCGAGGTCGAGGCGACGTCGACGTCGAAGCCCGCCGCGGTGACGGCGGGATGCTCGCGGAGCGAGAGCGCGATCGCATCCTCGCGGCTGCGCGGCAGCAGCCGGTCGATGGTCTCGGCCGGACGCAACTGGGATGGCGCGCTGCCAACCACCTGCGCATAGGTAGCCTGGCTGATCGCGTAATTGACCTCGGCGGCGTTGAGGTCGGCGAGGCCGCGGTTGAGCCGCGCCTCGGCCTGGGCGGTATCGGTCGGCGTCACGTCGCCGGCATTGAGGCGCCGTTCGGTGATTGCCCGGGTCTCCTTCAGGAAGGCGACGTTGGCGCGCTGCGCCTCGACCAGGGTTTGGTTGGCGAGCACATTGGTGTAGGCGGTGACTGCGTCGAGCAGCACACCCTGGCCGACATTGCGCAACGCCTCGCGGCCGGACTGCACCTGCAACTCGGCGACGCGGACGCTGTTGGCGGTCTTGAAGCCGTTGAACAGGGTCTGCGTCACCGTGACGCCGATCTGCCACGGCTTCAGCGTTGCGGTCTGGATCACATTGCCGGGCAGCTGATCGCGCACCGCCTGCAGGCCGACCGACAGGCCGGCAATGATCTGGGGACGGTAGCCGGCCAGCGCCTGCGGCACGTTCTCGTCGGTCGCACGCTGGCGCGCCCGCTCGGCGTTGAGTTGCGGATTGGTCTGATACGCCTTGACCAAGGCTTCCGGCAGGCTCTCGGCGCGGGCCGCGGTCTCCGTCAGAAGCGCACATGCCAGCACGCCAAGGCCGATGCCCGACAAAAGCACGCGCCTCGCTACGTCGCCGACCCTCGCGGCACGCTCAACCATGTGATCCCGCAAACCAAAACTCCGGCAGTGCGCCCCCGCCGACGCCGCCGACACATCTACCTGTTTACGGGGCGGTGCCGCCACAGACAAACCGCCGCGCGACATCTGCACATCATTTCAGTTCTTGTCTGTTGCCGGTTCGTCACAGGCGCACGTATCGGTCATATGAAGTATAAGTTTGAACCGCCGGCCGTCGATTCAACGATGCCGGTTATCCACCGTCTCGTCCGGGTCCGTTGCTGATGCCGATATTCTTCTCCGACCCCGAGGCGATCGCGGAGCACATCATTCGTGACGTCGGAACCGAACTGGTGGTCGGGCTGCCGCTCGGCCTCGGCAAGGCCAACCACATCGTCAACGCGCTGTATGCGCGAGCAGTGGCCGACCGCTCCATCAACCTGACGCTGTTCTCCGCGCTGACGCTGGAAAAGCCGAAGCCGAAGAGCCTGCTCGAACGGCGCTTCATCGGACCGGTGATCGACCGCCTGTTCGGCGGCTATCCGGATCTTGCCTACGCGGATGCGCTGCATCATGGCGCACTTCCGCCCAACATCAAGGTGATCGAGTTCTTCTTCCTCGCTGGGCAGTGGCTGCACCAGCCATTCGCGCAACAGCACTACATTTCCGCCAACTACACCCATGCGACGTCATATTTGTTGTCGCGCGGACTGAATGTCGTGCCTCAGCTTGTTGCCAAGCGCGTGGTCGACGGCGCGCCGCGCTACAGCCTGAGCTGCAACACCGACACCACGCTCGACGTGCTGCGCGCCCGTGCGCAAGGGCGGGCGTCGTTCAAGCTGATCGGCCAGGTCAATTCCGAGCTGCCGTTCATGCCCGGCGCCGGCGACCTGCCGGCGGATGAATTCGCCGCGGTGCTCGACAGTCCAGAGACCGATTTCCCGCTGTTCGCGCCGCCGTCCGAGCCGATCAGCGACACCAAATATGCGATCGGCTTGCATGCCGCCGGTCTGGTCCGCGACGGCGGCACGTTGCAGATCGGCATCGGGCAGGTCGGCGACGCGCTGGCGCAGGGGCTCGTGGTCCGCCATCGCGACAACGCCGAATTCCACGGCATCATGCAGCGCCTTGCGCCCGGTACCGGGCAACTCGCCGCGGCCGAGACCGGGTCGTTCGAAAAGGGGCTCTACGGCGTCAGCGAGATGCTGTTCGAGGCGTTCCTCGGGCTGATCGACGCCGGCATCCTCAAGCGCGACGTCGGCGGCGTGATCCTGCACGGCGCATTCTTCCTGGGCCCGCCATCATTCTACCGGGCGCTGCGCGAGATGGCACCGGAGCGGCTGGCGCGAATCCAGATGATGCCGGTTTCCTTCACCAACGAGATCTTCGGCGACGAGGACGGCAAGCGTCGCGCCCGGGTCGATGCGCGCTTCGTCAACAATGCGATGATGGCGACGCTGCTCGGCGCTGCGATCTCGGACGGCCTCGAGGACGGCCAGGTCGTAAGCGGGGTCGGCGGCCAGTATAATTTTGTGGCGCAGGCATTCGCGCTCGAGGGCGCACGTTCTGTGCTGGCGCTGGAGGCGACCCGTCAGTCCGGCAAGCAAGCGCAGTCGAACATCCGCTGGTCCTATGGACATGAGACCATCCCGCGGCATCTGCGCGATGTCTTTGTCACGGAATATGGCGTCGCCGACGTCAGGGGGAAATCCGATGCCGACGTGATCGCCGCGATGCTGCAGGTCTCGGACTCCCGCTTCCAGGGCGAATTGATGCGGCAGGCCAAGGACGCCGGCAAGCTGCCGCGCAGCTACGAGATTCCTGCGGCGCATCGCGAGAATTATCCCGAGCGCATCGGCGATGCGCTGAAGCCCGCGCGCAATGCCGGGCTGCTGCCGTCATTCCCGTTCGGCAGCGATTTCACCGATGTCGAGCAGCGGCTGATTCCGGCGTTGCAGCTATTGCAGCAGGCGCAGCACACGCCGCTGCAACTCGCCGGCCTGCTGTGGCAGGGCATGCGGCATCCGCCCGATGCCGCCGACCGCGAATGCCTGGCGCGGCTCGGTCTCGACAAGCCGACGCATTTCGCTGAGCGCGCCTATCGCGCGCTCGTCACAGCGGCCTTGCAACGGAGCCGGATGGGCTAAAGCGCGAAGAGACCATCGCGCTTTAGCCTGTTGTCTCAGCATGATCTTGTCCGGAAAACCGCTTCGCACTTTTCCGGATCATGCTTTAGCGGTTCTTGTTGACCGGCTTGCGCTTCTCGATGAACGCCGCCATGCCCTCGGAGCGATCCTCGAGCGCGAAGGTCGAGTGGAACAGATTGCGCTCGACATTCATGCCCTCTGCGAGTGGCGTCTCGAACGCGCGGTTGACGGCTTCCTTGGCCATCGCGACCGCCGGGCGCGACATCGAGGCGATCTTCTCGGCCGCCGCGAGCGCCTCCTCGAGCAGCTTGTCGGCGGGCACGATCCGCGACACGAGGCCCGAGCGTTCGGCTTCCGCCGCGTCCATCATCCGCCCGGTCAGGCAGAGGTCCATCGCCTTCGACTTGCCGATCGCACGGGTCAGGCGCTGCGTGCCGCCGATGCCGGGAATGGTGCCGAGGGTGATTTCCGGCTGGCCGAACTTGGCGGTGTCGGCGGCGATGATGATGTCGCACATCATCGCGAGCTCGCAGCCGCCGCCGAGCGCATAGCCCGCGACCGCGGCAATAGTCGGCTTGCGGCAACGGGCGACGCGGTCGCCGCCGATGGCGGTGAAATCGCTGTTGAACATGTCGATGAAGCCTTTCGGCTGCATCTCCTTGATGTCGGCGCCGGCCGCGAAGGCCTTCTCGCTGCCGGTGATCAGGATACAGCCGATCTTGTCGTCGGCCTCGAGATCGTCGACCGCCGCGGCGATCTCGCGGAACACGCCGAACGAGAGCGCATTCAGCATTTTCGGCCGGTTCAGCGTGATGACGCCGACCGGTCCCTTGCTTTCGACAATGATGAATTCGAACGTAGCCATGGACGCAAACCCCGTGCCTGATTTGCCGGGCAATGTGCCCGCTGACGGGATGCGCTTCAAGTGGCTGAAACGAGGCTTTGGGCTGCGGTGCGGCGCCCCCGCGCCGCACCGCAGGTGCCTCCGCTAGGCCATGAACATGCGCGCGGCGGAGGCCACCGTGAGCAAAGCGCCGAACCCGATGAAGATCTTCCCGATCAGCGAGGTCTGGTCCCAGCTCGCGCTGTCGCTGCTCGCCAGAACCGGGGCCGGCTTGGGTGCAGCCACGGCAACCGTCGTCGGCGGCGCGGGCGGTGCCTCCTGTTGAGCGGTCTGCGGCTGGGCCGGCTGCGGCTGTTCCGCCGGCTGCTCCTGCTGCAGGGCGCGGTCGACCTCGTTGAGCTGGTCGGATGCGACCACATTACCGTCGGACTGGTCTGCGGGCTTTTCGGCCGCGGCAATCAACACATTGGCTTTCACCGGCGTCGCCGCTGCATTGTCGTCGCCGGAGGTCAGCTCCGCATTGGCGTTGGCGACGGTGGCGGGAATGCCTGCCGAGGTGACCCTGCCGGCGTCGTTATTGGCGGCCTTCTTGCTCTCGGATTTGTCGGCGGTCTTGTCAGCGGTCCTGGAGGACCGGTGGCGTGCCGAGCGCCGGCCATGCCGCGAACTCTGCTCGGCAGACTTGTCGGTCGTTGCGCTGTCGGATTTCGATGCCGATGCGTCCGAACCGGCCGCATGCGCCGGCAACGGAGCCGCAAGACACACGAGAAGCCCTGTCAGTCCTGTCGCAACCATCAATGCCAAGCGCCCGCTGGCTTTGATCTTCATTTTGATGATCTCCCCATGTCGCCCGCCCAAGGGCGAAAAGAGACCCCGCTGCGTGTCCACACCGGGGCAGAAAAAGGGAATCTTCGGGCATCCGGGGGCAAAAGCTGGGCAATTTCTTCCCAGTGGCCCATCGACGGCAGCAGCACCGATGCTTGTCGGACCGATCGGTGTTATGAGCCGTGACGTCTGGAAACCCGCCGGAGCGATTCTTTGAGGCCGACCCTCGGCGCGGTCTTGCCGGAGGATAAAGATCACGAATTCGTGATCGTCTGGCATGCCGCGTAACGAACTGAAAGATCGGCCGAATTGCAATTCAGGAGCCTGCGTGCGCGAACGTGAGGATGAATGGACCGGCCTGATGCGGTCGGCCATTTCAGGCGATGATGCGGCGTACCATCGCCTGCTCAAGGCCATCACGCCGGTACTCCGTGCTGCGGCGCGCCGCGGCCTGGCGCGCGCGGGACAACCGGTCGATCAGTCCGAGGACATCGTGCAGGACATCTTGTTGGCGGTACATTTGAAGCGGCAGACCTGGGACACGAGCGCGGCGTTCGCGCCGTGGCTGTTCGCGATCGCGCGCAACAAGCTGATCGACGCGCTGCGCCGCCGCGGCAAGCGGATCTTCGTCAATATCGATGATTTCGCCGAGACGCTGCCCGGGGAAACGCCGGAACCGACGGCCTCGCCGGGCGAGGTGAGCGCCCAGCTGCAGGCTTTGCCCGCGCGGCAGCGCGAGGTGCTGCAATCGATCGCGGTCGACAGCGCCTCGATCAAGGACACCGCGGCGAAATTCTCGATGACCGAGGGCGCGGTGCGGGTCGCGCTGCATCGTGGGCTTGCGAGCCTCACTGCGAAATTACGGGATCGATGAGCATGGACACCGATCAACTCATTCGAACCCTGGCCGCCGACAATGCCTATCGCGCGCGTCCGATCGGTCTTGCGCTGATGCTGGCACTGCTGGCGGCGGCGCCGGTCTCGCTCTTGATCTTTTTTGCCGAACTCGGCGTGCGGCCCGACGTGATGAGCGCGATGCACAATCCGTTCTTCGACCTGAAATTCGCCGTGACGCTGGCGCTTGCCGCCTCGGCGATCGCGGTCAGCCTGCATCTGTCGCGCCCGGAGGCTTCGCTGCGCGGCTTCGGCTGGTGGCTGCTGATTCCCGCTGGCATCCTCGTCGCCGCCATCAGCGGCGAGATGATGATGCCGCAGCGGACGCCGATGATGACGCGGCTGATCGGCAAGAATTCGATGGCCTGCATGACCGCGATCCCCGCGATGTCGCTGCCGCTGCTGGTCGGCGCGCTGTACGGGCTGCGGCAGGGCGCGCCGGCGCGGCCGGCGGTTGCCGGTGCGATAGCCGGCCTGCTCTCGGCAGGGCTCGCGGCAACCGTCTACGCGTCGCACTGCACGGATGACTCGCCGCTGTTCGTCGCCACCTGGTACACGCTGGCGACCGCGATCGTCGCGAGCGTCGGCGCGCTGATGGGAAACCGGGCGTTGCGATATTAAGCAATCGTAGCCCGGATGGAGCGAAGCGAAATCCGGGATTCTCGCCGCGGATGGACGTCCCGGATTGCGCTCCGCTCCATCCGGGCTACGGAGATCAAGCTGAGAGTTCAGGCTGCGGGCGCGGACTGCTGCATGCGATGGAAGCGCAACACCTGCTGTGCGGTCGACGGCCGCAGCCGCTCATAGGTGTCCTTGCAAGCCTGCAGATCGGTCGGCTCGCCGCCCGAGATGTCGTCGCGCAGGTTGATGATCGCCCGCACCGTCGACCATGACAGGCCCGAGACCTTGGCCAGGATCATGACGCCCTCGGCGCGGGTTTCGATCATCATGTTCTCGGCGACGCTGACCGAGACGTTGGCGAGTGCGGCGAGCGAGGCGTTGGTCTCGTCGAACTTGCCGGCCTCGGCGAAGGCTGCGAGCTGGAATTCGTCGAGCCGGCCATCCTGGTAGAGCGACTTGACCAAGGCATGCGCGATCGTGGTGTCCGGCGTCACGGCGGCCGGCGCCGAGCGCGCGCGTCGCGTCGCTTCCTTCACCGCGATCGGAATCTCCTTGGCCTGCTGCGGATTGGCAGCCTCAAGCCGCTGCCTGACCGCGTCCGAGGCCTTGGCGACCAGCTTGAGATAGAGATGCCGCGGGATGTTCGGGCGCAGGCCGACGCAGGTCGACAGGTTGTCGTCGCCCTCGGCGCGGCTGACCAGGCGGGTGAAGCCGCGCTCGGTGAATTCCGCGCCGGGATTGTTGACCGCGCTCTGGATCACCTCGTCATTGCCGCGCAGCACCAGCACGTCGGTGACGGCGCCACTCAGCGTCTTGCGGTTCGAGATCGCGAGCAGATGCGCCTGGCTCTTGCTGCGCGCCGTTTCGATCAGGGTGTCGTCGTCGAGCCGCGGCGACAGCGTCAGCACGGGGCCCGCGACCTCGATCAGGTCGTCGAAGGCAAGGGTGCGGATGGTCTGCGGCGGCGCGGTGTCGATCGGGGCGAGGCGGTCGGCGAGCAGCGCCTTGGCCGAGTTTTCGATGTGCTCGAGCAGGCATTGGAAAACATCGTCGAACAGCACGATCTGCTCGTTGGAATAGTTCACCGAGCCGTTGATGAAGAGGTCGGTCACGCGGCGCAGCGTCTCGACGCGGCGTGCGACGGTGCCGTGCGCGAGGGTCGTCTGCAGCTCGTCGAGCAGACTTTCGGGGGCGGTCTCGGGCTTCAAACTCATGACTCTGTCCTGGAGCGGTGGCGACGGCTTCTCCGGCGCCGAAGAGGGAAATGGATTTCAGGCGCTGGCGATGCGGTTGCGTCCCCTGGCCTTGGCTGCGTATAGCGCGCCATCGGCGCGGGCGAGCAACGTATCGGAGTTTTCGCGCGGCTTGAGCGTCGTGACGCCTGCGGAGATCGTCACCCGCATGCCGGGCGAGAATGCGCTCCAGTCGAGATCGGCGATGATCGCGCGCAGCCGTTCGAGCGCGCGCATCGCCTGATCCTGCGACAGGTCGGGCAGCACCAGCAAGAATTCCTCGCCGCCGTAACGGCCGAAGCGATCGACGCTGCGGAGGTTGGCGAACATGCCGATGGCGAAGGTGCGCAGCGCCTCGTCGCCGATCGGATGGCCGTAGACATCGTTGATGCGCTTGAAATGGTCGAGGTCGATCAGCGCAACCGCGCAGGAGCTGCCGTTGCGCGCGCAGCGCGCGATCTCCTCCTCGAGCGTGCGCATGATGCTGCGGCGATTGGAGGCGCCGGTCAGTTCATCGAGCTCCGCGAGCTCCTCGATGCGCCGATAGGCCTCCTTCAGCTTCAGTCCGCTCTGATACAGCGATTGCTGCATCGAGCTGGAGAAGATGCCGAGGCACATGCAGCGCCCGATCGTCAGCGCGAACACCAGCATGGTGGCGAGGCGATCGATCCGGGTCGCGGTCGGCATCCCGATCGCCTTGTCGGTGCCGAGGAACAGCGCGGCGAGGCCCAGCACCATGACGGTCCAGACGATCGCAGTCTGCCGCGCCGAGGTGCGCAGCGCACCGAAGCCGAACACCACGAACAGGTTGCAGAGAAACAGCACGCCGACTTCCGGCGCGATGTAGGTGAACACCAGCAGGTTCACCATGTTGATCGCCGATTGCGGCGCGACCAGATAGTGGTCGCGGAAGCGCTCGTGAAGGCCGCGCTCGGAGAGCACCACGTAGACGGCGACCAAAGACAGGCCGGTCAGCGCGTAGGCGGCCGCCACCCAAACCGACGTGGTGCCGCCATGGGCGTAGATCAGCAGCACGACGGCGTCGAGCACGAAGCAGGCCGCGATCATCGACTGGATCTGGCGGCGCTGCTTGGCCCGGCGCGCCAGGCGCTCGGCCGTCAGCCTGGGACGGCCGCTTTCCGATGCGCCCGCGATCGGGCTGGGAAGTGACGACGCAGCGCTGCCCATGGTCTCGCCATTGGTGAAATCCGGCGAAAATCTACGTGGGAAAGCCTTTAGGTTTGGTATCTTTTGGAACCGAATCTACCCCGGTGTAACCCGGTCATCGCCCTTGTTTCGTAAGGGGAATCCGTTCGCAGAGGCGAGGCGGGAGCGATGTGCGGCAAGCCTGCGCTGTGGCGGACTTCGTGACGGTGCTGGCGTGCCGATAAAGCCTTGGTATCATCGCGCCGGATGGTGCCTGTCCGCGAGAGTTTTCACTATTATGATACCGTTTATCGAGTCTCGGCTGATTTTTCCTCATTGGAAGCGCCGACTGTGGCATAGATCACACATGCAGTGCGGACATTGCCGTAATGTGAAGAATCTTGGCTCTCGCGTCGAACCACGCACCGCCCCCTTCAGACCAACTTTGCGAGACGGGCATTGAGCGCGACACAGGCGGCTTCAGACGACGTTCTGATCGCTCGGATCGCTCAAGGCGACCGGCTTGCCATGCAGGTGCTGTACGGGCGGCACCATGTCAGGGTGTACCGCTTCGGGCTTCGGCTCGTGCGGGACGAACAGGTGGCGGAAGATCTCATCAGCGAGGTCTTTCTGGACGTGTGGCGTCAGGCGGGCAAGTTTGAGGGACGATCCGCCGTTTCGACCTGGCTTCTGGCGATTACCCGGTTCAAGGCGTTGTCTTCGCTGCGGCGAAGGAAGGACGCCGAACTGGACGATGAGGCCGCGAACGCGATCGAGGACACGTCCGACGATCCGGAAACGGTAGTGCAGAAGAAGGACACCGGTGACACGCTGCGTAGGTGCCTGACGGGACTATCGGCGGAACATCGGGAAATTGTCGATCTTGTCTACTATCACGAGAAATCCGTGGAAGATGTCGCTGAGATCGTGGGGATTCCGGAGAATACCGTGAAGACGCGCCTGTTCTATGCGCGCAAGAAACTTGCCGAGTTGCTGAAGGCAGCCGGTGTCGAGCGAGGTTGGCCATGATGGCTGCGAGAACAAAGGTGCAAGAGCCTGACGATATCGAGATGCTGCTGCCCTGGCACGCGGCCGGCACGCTGAACGCGCGTGACACGCGCCGCGTCGAGGACGCGCTTGCGAGCGATCCGGAGCTCGCCCGGCAATATGCCGTCATTCGCGAGGAATATGCCGAGACCATCGGCCTCAACGAGAGCCTCGGTGCGCCCTCGGCGCGCGCGATGCAGAAGCTGTTCGCCGCGATCGATGCCGAGCCGGAGCACAAGCCGTCGATGGGCGCGCGCATGTCGGCCTCTGTCTCGGAGTTCTTTTCGAAATTGTCGCCGCGGACGCTGGCGTGGTCGTCCGGCCTCGGTGCGGTCGTGGTGTTGTTGCAGGCGGGCGTGATCGGCGCGGTGCTGATGCGCAGCCAGCCGGCTTTGTTCCAGACGGCGTCGCTCGATGTCGCCGAGCGCAGTGCGCCGGTCGCGCCCAGTGCGCCGATCACCCGCGACCTCGGCGCCAGCGTGGCGGCGACGCCGACCCGACTGCTGGTGCGCTTCACACCCGATGCCAGGGTCGCCGACATCACGTCGCTACTCGACAATTACCAGGCCTCGATCCTCGACGGGAAGGGCGGGATGTTCCGGCTGCAGTTCCGCGCAATGGACAAGAGTAGCGTCGCTGCGCTGATTGCGCGTTTGCAGAAGGAGAAGATCGTCAGCCTCGCGGTCGAAACGCCATAATCGGCGGCTGACGGTTCTGCGCCGAGTTGAGGTCACCATGGCCGCCAACGGCCGGACCAGATTGACGAACCACGCGATCGCCGCAGCCGCAGCATTGTTGCTGGTCTGTGTTGCCGGCTCCGCCTCCGCCCAGAATTTCATGCGATCGCCGACCGGTGGCGCGCCACAGGTCTCGCCCGGGTTGCGGGCCAATCCCGGTATGGGAAGGGTTGGTGGCAATCCCGCCGGCGGGTTCGGCGGCCCGGTTGGCCGCATGCCGCCGACGGTGGACCGCGGCCCGGCCACGTCGTGGACCTACGATGGGCCGCGATTGCGCGTGCCGTCCCCCGTGCGCCCCGCGCCCCGTCTCTCTGCCAGCTGCGATGACGGCGATCGCGGCCAATGTTCCGACCGGCCGGTTGCCGGCAACGGCGGCGGCAAGGGCGCAACGCGGAAGGGCAGGGCCGGCGGTGGCGGCAGTTTGCGTGCGCAGGATGCGTCGAGCGTGCGAACCGTGCCGAATGAGCTCGTGGCCGAAATCGACGGTGCATTGACGGAGGCGGAAGCAGATGCACTCGCGCGCCGTCATGGGTTGAGGCGGATCGCCTCGCAGAATGTCGCGCTGCTGGGTGCGACGATCGGCCTGTTCCGCATCCAGGGCAATCGTTCGGCCGAAACGGCGAGCCGCGAGCTCGCAAGCGATGCCGGCGTCCGCTCCGTACAGCCCAACTACCGTTACGCGCTGCAGGACCAGAAGGCGTCGGGCGGCAGCGATCCGGCGCAATATGCCCAGACACAGTTGCATCTGCCCGCCGCCCACAAGCTGGCGCGCGGAATGAATGTCACCATTGCCGTCATCGACTCCGGTGTCGATGCCGCCCATCCGGAGCTGGCGAATACGGTCGCGGATACGTTCGATGCGCTCGGCAGCAAGGATGGCCCGCAAGCCCACGGCACCGCCATTGCCGGCGCGATTGCGGCGCGCGTCAGGCTGACGGGGAGCGCGCCGGAAGTGCGAATCCTGGCGATCCGCGCCTTCGGTGCGGTCGCGGGCGGCGCCGGGAGCACCTCCTATGTGATCCTCAGGAGCCTCGACTACGCGGTGGCGCATGGCGCGCAGATCGTGAACATGAGCTTTGCCGGACCGAAGGACGCCCTGGTCGAGCGTGCGGTGGCAGCCGCCGCGGCACGGGACGTCGTGCTGGTCGCCGCGGCCGGCAATGCCGGTCCGACATCGCCGCCGCTGTATCCGGCCGCTCATCCCGACGTGATCGCAGTGAGTGGCACCGATGCCGGCGACCGGCTGATGGCCGCCTCGAACCGCGGCAGCCATATCGCGCTGGCGGCTCCGGGCGCCGACCTCCTCGTGCCGGTGCCTGACGGCAAATACCAGCTGATGTCGGGCACATCGTTTTCGGCCGCGTTCGTCAGCGGCATCGCGGCCTTGGTGTTGGAACGCAATCCGGCATTGAAGCCTGCCGAGGTGCGACAGGTCCTGACCAGCACGGCGCGCGATCTCGGGACACCTGGACGTGACGATCTGTTCGGTGCGGGGGAAGCGGATGCGCTTGCCGCGGTGATGGCGGCGACCAGTGCACCCGTTGCCTCTGCCGCGGACAAACCGTCGCAGCCTGCACAGCAGGCCGACGGCAATAACACTTCCGTGAGCCGCACGCCGAATGAACCCGCGCCGTCGATCGCATCGGAGGATTCCGCTGCAAATCGCCGTGCTGCGCAGTGATTTTCGACGCCGAACGCCGGCAACGGTGCGATGGAACCGCGGCGCGAGAAGGTTAAAAAAATCGCCGGCGATTTGAACGTCCGCCTTCCTCTCACGACTTATGTGTGTGGGAGCGGTTTACCCTCCCCGGCTATATCAGGCGCGAGCGCCCATCCACCCCAAGCGCCCATATGGCTTTGACCCGTCCGGTTGTCCCCCCGGACGGGTCTTTCATTTTGGGGGCACCCTTGCATGACGGACTCGACGATGCGCGGCACGATGGCGCCGACCGATCGGAGCGGGATGGGCAAACGCGCGACGGCTGCGGCGGTTGCTGTGGATCATTCCGCCCCAGGAGCGGTGCGCATCGCCACCACGGCAAGTCGATGACTTGAGGCAGTTCGAGCGAGAAACTCCGTAGTAGAGCGGACTTCTTCGATCGCCCGTTCGCGATTAAGAATTTAGTTAGACTTTATTTACCTTTTCCACAGAATATCGGCGTCACGTCCAGTTGATTCGGTTCGTTCGGTTGCGTCTGCGTCCGTTTCTTTTCCTGCGGGCAAGTTGAATGACACATCGGACCGACGTGGCCAGAGGCCAGGAGATCGTTGCACGCTGGTGCAACCTCGCCGAGCAAAGGCTGGAGCACCTTACCGAACTGTTCGATACCGGGCGCTGGCGGCGCTATCACAGCGAGCAGGCCTTTCTCGAGAACATCAGGGAAGCCCGTGCCGCGGTCGACATCTGGCGCGAATTGCTGTCCCGCGAAGCCTCGCTCGACAATTCGCCGATCGATCTGTCCTGGCTCGGTCGCGGCAGGTCGAAACTGCCGCCGGCCGCCATCTCGCCGCCGCCCGCGCGCCGGCCGGAGGCTGCGGTCCTGGCCGAGGCGGCGATGAAAGCGGTCGCGGCCGCGCTGGAAACGGCGGCCGAGGTGCTGGAGCAGCCGCCCACGGTGGCCGACGCGCCGCCGCTGGAAATGCCCGCTCCGGCTGCGCCGCCGCCGGTGCTCGATCTCGACACCATCCAGCGGCGCTATCCGCTGCTGCGCAACGCGCTGTAGGCGACCGCTCTCGCTTATTTTTTGAGCATGATCTCCGCGCAAGCGCGTTCCGCGTTTGTCGCGAGGAAAAGCCGCTTCGCCCTTTTCCGGATCTAGCGCTTTTTCCGTTCCGATTGAATCGGAACGGGGCTCTAGATTCTTGTTTTGACGCGTTTTCTTCACGCGAACCGGTATCCACTTCGCTCGAAAACGCTCTAGCGCCGCACCGCGTTCGCGCCGACCACGAGCTGCGCATATTGCTGGGCGCCGCCTGCCGACAGATCCGGCGTGATCGGGCGGGCATGGTCGAGCCCGACCACCGCGCCGCGCGGGGTTTCCGAGATCATGTTGTTGTTGATCAGCGCGGTGCCGGCGCCCGGCACTACCGAGACGCCGATGCCGACGAAGGCGTTGCGGACCACGTTGCCTGATATCGCGACGTCACGCAGGTACTTGCCCCAGCCGGCGACGATGCCGAAGGTCGGCGCGTTCTCGATCACATTGCCGGTCACGGTGCTGTCGGCCTCGACATAGATGCCGATGCCAGCGCCGTCGTTCGGGTCGGTGCCTGCAGGGCGCTTCGGCAGCAGGTTGCGGATGATGTTGCCCTGGACCACAGCGATGCGGCCGCCCTCGTTGAAATTGCACACGGAGACGCCGATCGCGGCGCCGTCGACGGTGTTGTTGGCGATGACCGCGGCCTCGAACGAAAACTCCGAATAGAGCGCGACCTCGCGAACATTGCTGACGCTGTTGTCGGTGATGTGGATGTTGGAGGCCGAATTGCCGCGCACCGCCGAGAAGTCGCAGTTCTTGATGCGGTTGCCGCGCACGATCACGTTGCCGGCGCGGAAGGCGTTGATGGCGTTGCCGTACTGCCCGGAGCCGCCGGGGCCGGCCTTGATGTCCTCGATGCGGTTGTCTGCGACGATCGAGCCGTCGTCGCCGATCGCGGTGCGCAGGATCTCGATGCCGTTGTCGTTGGTGCCCTTGATGGTGTTGCGCGACACCATCAGGCCCATCGCGTCGAACGATACCAGCGCCGTGGTCGCAATGTCGGTGAAGATGTTGTTGCTGACATCACCCGACATCTGCTCGAACCAGATGCCGTTGCCGCCGCTGCCGGTGAACCGGCAATCGGTGATGCGGATGTCGCGGCCGGATAGGCAGTGCACGAGGCCGCGCCGGTTCGGCAGCGGGACGTTGCCGCCGTCGAAGGTGAGGCCCATCAGAACGACGCCGCAGGCGCCTTCGCCTTCCAGCAGCGAGGCGCCGCCGTTGAACACCAGCCGGCTGGCGCCGCGCACGCCGATCAGCTGGCTGCCGGGGGCAAGCCGCAACGGGCCGGTCCGGTAGACGCCGGGCGGGAACGCGAGCGGCACCTGCGCCCGCGCGGCGTCATCGATCGCGCGCTGCAGATTGCGGGTCTGGTCGTCGGGGCTGCCGGGATGCACGCCATATTGCGTGACGTCGCGGCCGAGCGAGCCGGTCGACGGCGCTGCTGCACGCACAGCGTCAGGCGACATTGTGAGCGCGCCGGCTGCGCCGGCGGCGGTTGCTCCGATCAGATGGCGGCGGTTGACGTCCATGGGCATGGCCCTCGCAACATTCGCGAGCGGTGACGTTCGCGGGTCGAGTGGTAGCGCGAAACGCGGCGCGGCATGGTGAACACGCCGACGCAGCGGGGCGATTGTTGGCGGTAGGGTTAATCGCGGGTGCAACCGATTCACGTCGGGGGATGAGGGCCGTGGCTCCTTCCCAGGCGTCGTCCCGGCGAAGGCCGGGACCCATACGCCGCGGCGGGTGTTGTGAACGGAACTCGTCGCACCAGCGTTGCGCAACAAGCAGCATCGGTGGTTATGGGTCCCGGCCTTCGCCGGGACGACAGTGATTGTGTTTGCGCCACTTGCGATTCACACATCCACGTTCTCGCGACATGATTTGCCCGAGCACTTGCTCTTCGCTTCGCCGCTCTGAAACGGGCATTTGCAACGCTCACGCGCGCGAGGCCTGCCGGGTCAGTTTCACCAGCTCCATCAGCATGGCCTCGCCGGCATCGACCAGCGCTTCCAGCGTGATCGATGATTGGCCGGATGCAGCCGTGCCGTCATGGGCGAGCGGCGGGACGTGGACGAATTGCGCGAGGCGCAAGTCATTGTCGCGGTTGACGGCCTCGATCGCGCGCCAGCTCAGATAGTTGCAGAGATAGCTGCCGGCGTCGCGCGAGGCTCGCGCGTCGATCCCGGTCGCAAGCGCGGCGCGCAGTAATTTTTCAGTATGAGGCCCGAACATGCGCGCATCGGCGCCGCCCTCGATCGATCCCTTGCGCGCATGCTGGCGGCCGGCATCGGGGAAGCGCGTGGTCACCGCGTTGCGGGCACGGCTTTCGATCCGCAGATAGCCGGTGCGGCCGGCGAGGCCGAACATCAAGAGCGCCTGCGGGCGGTGTTCTGCGAACAGCTCCGGCAATTCGCGATCGACGGCCGCGTAGGTGACGTCGAAGATGTGGCTCGACAGCGCGACGTCGTCGAAGGCCGGGCGGCGCAGGGCGGTCAGCCGCTTCACCAACGGCATGGTCGGGTTGAACGGCGCACCCGGAAACGGCCCGAAGCCGGTGACGAGGATGCGCAGCCTGCCGCTCAATGCAGCATCTCCGCGATCTGTTCGGCGGCGACCGCGGGCGAGATGCGGCCGCCGGCGACCTCGGCCTCCATCTTCTTCACCTTGGCGCGGATCGCGGCATCCGAGCGCAGCCGCGCCATCATCCGGCTCTCCAGCATCGACCACATCCACTTCACCTGCTGCTCCCGGCGGCGGCCGGCGAACTCGCCCGAGGCGTTCATCGCGGTACGGTGATCGAGGATCTTCTGCCAGAGCCGGTCGAGCCCGGCGCCGGTCAGCGCGGAATAGGTCTCCACCGGCGGATGCCAATGCTCGGAGCGCGGCGCCAGGATGTGCAACGCGCTGCGATAGTCGGCGGCGGCGAGGTTGGCGCGCTTGAGGTTGTCGCCGTCGGCCTTGTTGATCGCGATCATGTCGGCGAGCTCGACAAGGCCCTTCTTGATGCCCTGCAGCTCGTCGCCGGCGCCCGGCAGCATCAGCGCCAGGAAGAAGTCGGTCATGTCGCAGACCGCGGTCTCGGACTGGCCGATGCCGACGGTCTCGACCAGCACCACGTCGAAGCCGGCCGCCTCGCACAGCAGCATCGCCTCGCGGGTCTTCGCCGCGACGCCGCCGAGCGTACCCGAGGAGGGCGAGGGACGGATGAAGGCCTGGTCGGAGACGGCGAGCCGCGCCATCCGGGTCTTATCGCCGAGGATCGAGCCGCCGGTGCGCGCCGAGGAGGGATCGACCGCCAGCACCGCGACCTTGTGGCCGCGCTCGATCAGGAACATGCCGAGCGCATCGATGGTGGTCGACTTGCCGACGCCGGGCGAGCCGGTGATGCCGACCCGCACCGCCTTGCCGGTGTCGGGCAATAGCGCCTGCACCAGCTCGCGCGCCGCCGCCTGATGATCGCCGCGCCGGCTCTCGACCAGCGTGATCGCCCGCGCCAGCGCGGCGCGGTGGCCGGCACGGAGGCCCTTGGCGAGGGCGCTGATGTCGGGAGCGGCAGGCTTCGATGCGATCATGGGGTTGGTTTACAACGGCTGGCCATGGCAGGCGAGGGGAACGCGGATCGGCACCGGCGCGGCCTGTTGATGACGCCTCGGACATGAGGTGATGAGGTTGAATGGCTGCGAAGGCGGCGGTGCACTCCCTCTCCCGCTTGCGGGGAGGGCTGGGGTGGGGGCTCTCTCCACGAGCCACAGCGCGGAGAGAGCCCCCACCCAGATCGCATCTTCGATGCGATCTGACCTCCCCCGCAAGCGGGAGAGGTGCAGCGCCTTGCCTGGAGACCGGTTCAACCTGACTTCATCATGCTCTAGTCTCGATCGTCCGTATCGCCCTTCGGCCGCGCGCCGGCGAAGACTTTCGCACCTTCCGCCGTCAGATACGGCTTCAGCGTCTCCCACGGAACGAAGATGACATACTGGCCTTCGGCGTAGGGGCCGACGGCGTAGGGCGGGTAGTGGAAGGTGAGGCCAGAACTCTTGCCTGACACGGTCGACGGCGCCAGCGTCACGGCGCCGATCTTGAGCAGGGTTGGCTTCAACTCCTTGTACCATTCGGCAGTTGCGGTCTCGCCGGCGCCGCGCCGCTTCTTCTCGGCGTTGAGCGCGCTGACGATGGCCTTGCGCATCGCCGTCAGAGTCGGGCCGTTGTCCGTCGTCTCGGTGAAGAAGGGACGGATGCTGATGCGCTTCTTCGCCGTGGTGTCCCACAGGATGGTGTTGACGTCGGAGTTCGGATGCGCGCCGTGGGTGTCCATGTAGTCGTCGCGCAGCACGCTCACATAGCGGCCGTCGACGACAGACCGCTCCGAGTATTTGCGTTCGAACGAGTAGCCGCCGCGGTCTCTGAAGAGCTCAGGCTCATCCTTCCGGGCGGACGCCGCCTCGGCCGCGTTCTTGTCGATCCATTTCCTGCCCTCGCCGAGGCAATCGGCCGCCAGCGCGCTGTCTGCCTTGATCTTGTCGTCGAGATAGACGCTCGCCTCGATGTTCGCGTTCTTGGTCGTGGCGTCGGGTTTGGGGTCGGCGGCGCGCGCGGGAAGGCAAAGGCACGCGAGCACGCTGGCAAGACCCATGATGCGGACAGGCGTCATCGAGCGAGCGGCGCGCATGGAAAGCTCCTGAAAGGAGAGCGTATACGGCAGCGCTACTCCGCCGCCGCGCTATGGCCGAGCCGGGCGTTGAGCTTGTGGATCAGCTCCTCGGCGGCATCCGAGATCACCGTGCCCGGCGGGAAGATCGCCTCGGCGCCGGCGGCATACAGCGCGTCGTAATCCTGCGGCGGCACCACGCCGCCGATGATGATCATGATGTCGTCGCGGCCATGTTTCTTCAGCGCGGCCTTCAATTCAGGCACCGCGGTGAGATGCGCCGCGGCGAGCGAGGAGACGCCGAGGATGTGGACGTCGTTCTCGACCGCTTGCCGCGCAGCTTCGTCGGCGGTTGCGAACAGCGGTCCGATATCGACGTCGAAGCCGACGTCGGCAAAGGCGGATGCGATCACCTTCTGGCCGCGGTCATGGCCGTCCTGGCCGATCTTGGCGACCAAGATGCGCGGGCGGCGGCCCTCGGCCTCCTCGAACGCATCGATCAGGGCCTGCACTTTTTCGACCTTGTTGGACATCGCCGCTGCCTCTCGCTTGTAGACGCCGGTGATGGACTTGATCTCGGCGCGGTGGCGGCCGAACACCTTTTCCATGGCGTCCGAAATTTCGCCGACGGTGGCCTTGGCGCGAGCGGCGTCGATCGCCAGCGCCAGCAAATTGCCGTTGCCTTCGCCCGCCGAGCGCGTGAGGGCGGCGAGCGCCGCATCGACGTCCTTCTGGTTGCGCTCCTTCTTGAGCCGCGCCAGCTTGTCGATCTGCAGCCGACGCACGGTGGAGTTCTCCACCTTCAAGACGTCGATCGGCTTCTCGTTCTCGGGCTTGAACTTGTTGACGCCGATCACCGCCTGCCGGCCGGCATCGATCCGCGCCTGCGTCTTGGCGGAGGCTTCCTCGATCCTGAGCTTCGGCACGCCGGCCTCGATCGCCTTGGCCATGCCGCCGAGCGCCTCGACCTCCTGGATGTGCCCCCAGGCCTTCTGCGCGAGATCGCGGGTCAGCCGCTCGACATAGTAGGAGCCGCCCCAGGGATCGATGATGCGGTTGGTGCCGCTCTCCTGCTGCAGGAACAATTGGGTGTTGCGGGCGATGCGCGCCGAGAAATCGGTCGGCAGCGCCAGGGCCTCGTCGAGCGCGTTGGTGTGCAGCGACTGGGTGTGGCCTTGGGTTGCCGCCATCGCCTCGATCGTGGTGCGCATCACGTTGTTGAACACGTCCTGCGCGGTCAGCGACCAGCCCGAGGTCTGGCAATGGGTGCGCAGCGACAGCGAGCGCGGATCCTTCGGATTGAACTGCTTGAGCAGCTTGGCCCATAACAGCCGCGCGGCGCGCATCTTGGCGACTTCCATGAAGAAGTTCATGCCGATCGCCCAGAAGAACGAGAGGCGAGGGGCAAAACGATCGACGTCGAGGCCCGCGGCAAGCCCGGCGCGCAGATATTCGACGCCGTCGGCCAGCGTATAGGCGAGCTCGAGGTCCTGCGTCGCGCCGGCCTCCTGCATGTGGTAGCCGGAAATGGAAATGGAATTGTATTTCGGCATCCGCTGCGAGGTGTAGGCGAAGATGTCCGAGATGATCCGCATCGAGGGCGCCGGCGGATAGATGTAGGTGTTGCGCACCATGAACTCTTTCAGAATGTCGTTCTGAATGGTGCCCGACAGTTTCTCCGGCGGCACGCCCTGTTCCTCGGCGGCCGCGACGAACAGCGCGAGGATCGGCAGCACCGCGCCGTTCATGGTCATCGACACGCTCATCTGGTCGAGCGGGATGCCGGCGAACAGCGTGCGCATGTCGTAGATGGAATCGATCGCGACGCCGGCCATGCCGACGTCGCCGGAGACGCGGGGATGATCGCTGTCATAGCCGCGGTGGGTGGCGAGGTCGAAGGCGACCGACAGGCCCTTCTGTCCGGCGGCGAGGTTACGGCGATAGAACGCGTTGGAATCCTCGGCCGTGGAGAAGCCGGCATATTGCCGGATGGTCCAGGGCTGGTTGACATACATGGTCGGGTAGGGGCCGCGCAGATAGGGCGCGATGCCGGGCCAGGTCTCGAGGAAGTCGATGCCTTCGAGATCGGCCTCGCCGTAGACGGACTTCACCGGGATGCCCTCGGGCGTCAGCCACGGCTCCGCGCTCGCAGCCGGGGCCGTGGTGGCCACGGGCTGGAAGGCGACATCGGCGAAATTGGGAATGCGGGTCATTCCTGGGCTTCCTCAAACTGGCGATTGCGTTCGATCAATCGCTGTAGCTTCTAACTCAATCATGGTCCGGATGCTGATGGCTGACGATCGTCGCCATCTTGTCCGGTCCGTAATTCTGCATCGTGGTCTGGCTCGGCAGGTTGGCGATGCCGACCACCCAGCCGTGGCGGGACTCGGTTCCGAATTGTTGCGTCGGTATCACCCGGTCGGGCCGATCGAAGGCGCCGGTCATGATCTCGATGCGGGGCCCGTCGATGCGGCGGAAGCTCAGGGGCGTTCCGCAGGCCGCGCAGAAGTCGCGCTCGGCGATCGAGGAGGACCTGAACGCGGCGGGCTTGCCGCGGGTCCATCTGAAGTCGTTGCGATCGATGTCGGCGAAAGAGGCAAATGGCGCGCCGGACGCCTTCTGGCACATTCGGCAGTGGCAGATGCTGATCCGGGTCGGTGCCGCCGAGACGGCAAATCGGACGGCGCCGCACTGGCAGCCGCCGGTCAGAACGGGTGTCGATGGTGCCTCTGCGCTCATGTCTGCTCCATCTGCCGATAGGCGTCGCGCAATGTCGCCAGCGCATCACCGCCGGCGAAGACGAACTCGCCGATGCCGGCCGCCCGCAGCGCCGCTTCCTGGTCGGCGGGCCGCCCTGCCAGATAGATATGCCTCGCACCGGCGCCTTGAAGGGCCCTGGCGGCCTCACTGGCGCTGGCGGCATAGACCTTATCCGAGGAACAAATGCACGCCATCGCCGCGCCCGAGGCCTTGTAGGCCGCGGCCAGCGCCGCCGCGTCGGCAAAGCCCTCGCTGTCGATGGCTTCGATTCCGCCGGTTTCGAAGAAACTCTTGGCAAAGGTCGCGCGGGCTGTGAAGTCCGCGGCGGTGCCGAGATTGGCCAGGAATATCGTCGGCCGTGCGCCATGCGCCCTGAGCGCGGCATCCGACTTGTCGCGCAGCGCCTCGAACGGCTCGGCGAGCCGCATCGGCGCGAGGGCGTCGAACTTCACCTTGGCGCCGGCGAGGGACGCCGGCGCTGATGGTTTCACATCCAGCACCGCGGGGGCGGCCTCGCGCAGATCCGGAAATTCGCTGGCGCCGGTCAGCACGTCGCGGCGCTTCGCCACATTGGTCTCGCGCAGCAATCGCGTCGCGGCGACCTTGTTTTGCAGCAGCCCCTGCTCGAGCGCGGCGAAGATGCCGCCGGCCTTCTCGATCTCCCGGACCAGCGTCCACGCCGCCTCGCAGAGTTGCGCGGTCAGCGTCTCGATGCCGCCGGCGCCGGCCGCGGGATCGGAGACCTTTGCCAGGTTGGATTCATCGAGCAGCACGAGTTGCGTGTTACGCGCCACGCGCCGGGCGAAGTCGTCGGGCAGGCCGAGCGCCAGCGTGTGCGGCAGCACCGTGATCGCATTGGCGCCGCCGAGCCCGGCCGCAAAGGTCGCGATCGTCGCGCGCAGCATGTTCACATTGGGATCGCGCTGGGTCAGCATCCGCCAGGCGGTTTGCGCGTTCACGAAGATCGGCCTCGGCGCAAGCCCGCAGGCCTGCTCGACCCGTGCCCAGAGCAGCCGCAGCGCGCGGAATTTCGCCATGGTCAGGAACTGGTCGGCATCGGCGCTGAGGCGGAACGAGATGCCCGCGCGCGCCGCATCGAGATCGATGCCGGCGCCTTCCAGCATGCGCAGATAGGCGAGGCCCAGCGCGAGCGTGAACGCGAGTTCCTGCACCTCGGAGCCGCCGGCATCATGGACTGGCCGGCCGTCGGCCAGCACGAACGGTCCCTTGAAGCCGCGCTTGATCAGGCCATTGACGACCTGGCCGAACGACTTTTCGTAGTTGGGCCAGGCGATGGCCGCAGCACCGCGCACGGCCATGGTGCTGAGCGCCTGGTAATTGAAATGCAGGTCGAGCTTGGCCGGGTCGAGCTTGCGGGCCTCGACCATGTCGGCAAAGGTCTCGCCGGCGTTCTCGCGGCCGATCACCGGGTTGAGCGCGATCATGATGCCGGCATCGAGATGGACGCCGCCGCAGGCGCGCGCCAGCGTCTTCTTGCTGGCATCGGCAAGACCGAAGCCGCGTGCGCCAGGACCGCCGGCGAACTCGAATTCGAGGCCGGTCGCGCCGTTCTCGAGATCCTGCAGCGCCTGCGCATTGGCCTGTGCGGCATCGGGATGATCGACCCGCTGCAGGATCTGCCAGGGTGCAGCGGCGGCGCGGCCGGCAAGCGGGCTTGAATTGGTGGCGCGGCGGTAGATCGGATCGATCTTCAGGCCGTCATAGGTCTTGCCGACCAGCTTCTCGAACGGGGCGCCCTTCAGCACGCCGTCGACCAGCTTGCGCCAGTCGTCATAGGTCGCAGGTCGAAAATCCGAAGCCAGAGCCAAATCGTCAGTCGAGGTCGTCATCCGCCCAAATCGTCCTTCACCGGCCCCGCGAGGGGCCCCTTGATTTGGCCGGAAATTGCCACGGGCGGGCGGCCAAGCCAAACGGTTGTTTGCCGTGGTTTGGCTTTAATCGAGGTCCGCTAGACGGAAAATACCGTCGGCGGAGACCTTCGCCAGCGCATCGGCGACGCGGCGCCCGGCGATGACGCGGTCGGGAACGATCTCGGCGAGCGGCACCAAGACGAAGGCGCGTTCGAACAAACGCGGGTGCGGCAGCGTCAGTTCCGGCTTGTTCAGTGTGACGTCGTCATAGGCGATCAGGTCGAGGTCGAGGGGGCGCGGCCCCCAGCGCTGCTCGTTCTTGCGGTCGCGGCCGAATTTGGCTTCGATCTTGTGCAGCGTGAACAGCAGCGCGTGCGGATCGAGACTGGTCTCGATCTCGATGCAGGCATTGATGAAGCTGTCCTGCTGCTGCTCGCCCCAGGGCGGCGTCGAATAATCCGACGAGCGTGCGATAAGCGCGGCCTGGGTCATGCCGCAGATATTGGCGATCGCCTTGCGAAACGTGGTGCGGACGTCGCCGACATTGCCGCCGAGGGCGATCAGGACGTCAGCCATCGGCGTTCACCCCTGGGGCGGTTGATGGCGCGAGCGGGTCAGCACCACGCCGACATCGTCGAAGATCGCGGCGATCGGCGCGTGCGGCTTGTGCACCGTGACCTTGACCGCCCGGATGCGCGGAAAACTCGCCAGGATGTCCTCGGCCACCGCGCCGGCGGCGCGCTCCAGCAGCTTGTAGTTGGTGTTCTTGAATGCCGACGTCGCGGTCGCCACCACGTTGGAATAGGAGACGGTGTCGGAGAGGCGATCGGTGCGCGAGGATTCCGAGAGGTCGGTATAGAGCTCGAGATCGATGACGAAGCGCTGCCCGACTTCGGTCTCATGTTCCATCACGCCATGACGGGCATGGATGACGATCCCGGTGATGAAGATCGTATCGGTCATTGCTGTCCCTCGATTGCTGCGGCCACGCGCAGCGCCTGAACGGTTTCGACGACGTCATGCGCGCGGATGATGCGGGCGCCATTCTGCGCGGCGATCAGATGCGCCGCGATCGAGCCGCCGATCCGCTGTTGCGGCTCCGACGGCACGACCGTGCTGATGAAGCGCTTGCGCGAGGCGCCGACCAGCAGCGGCAGTCGGAACGCGTCGAACTCGGAGAGCCGCGCCAACGCGATCATGCTCTGCTCAGGGGTCTTGCCGAAGCCGATGCCGGGATCGAGCACGATCCGGTCGGGCGAAATGCCGGCGCTCGCGGCGATCGCGAGCGAGCGCTCGAAGAAGGCGGCGATGTCTTGCATGATGTCGATCGCCGGATCGGCCTGCTCGCGATTGTGCATGATGATCACGGGCACGCCGCGCGCGGCGACGAGCGGCGCCATGCCGGCATCGCGCTGCAGGCCCCAGACGTCATTGGCGATGACAGCGCCCTGGTCGAGCGCCCAGGCCACGACCTCCGATTTCATACTGTCGATCGAGACCGGCACTCCAAGGGCGATCACGTCGGCAAGCACGGGCTTCAGCCGCGCCATCTCGGCCTCGGCGGTGACCGGCTGCGAGCCGTAGGGACGGGTGGATTCCGCGCCGATGTCGATGATATCGGCGCCCTCGGTGACCAGCTTGCGGGCCTGTGCCAGCGCCTCTTCGGGTGCGGCGAACTGGCCGCCGTCGGAGAACGAGTCCGGCGTCACGTTCAGGATGCCCATCACGGCCGGATAGGGCCGCGACAACAGCGCCGGCAGAACCGCCGATACGGCCGGGCCGGTCACCGTCGATGCCATGGGCTTGCTCGCCATCATGCGGTGGCTTTGCGCTGACCGCAGCGGCAAGTCAAGGTGTGGCGCTGACGGGTGACGCGGCCCGCGGCTGAATGCCGTTAAGACAGGCTAATAGGTGATCTTGGGAGGCAGCTTGCGTGCCTCTTCGATCAGCAGCTCGACCGACTTCTCCGACGGCATCACGCGGACGAGCTTACGCCGCACATTGGCGTCCTTCATGCTCTGCGCGAGCCGCGACGGGTTGCGGTGCGCGAGCTCGCGCACGGTGGTGACGCCGGCGGCGCGGACCAGGCCGACCTTCGCCTTGCCCATGCCGGGAATCCGCATGTAGTCGGAGATGTTGGCCCATTCGAGCAATTGTTGTTCGCTGATCCCGGTCTTGGCGGCGAGCGCCTTGCGTCCCTTGACGGTGCGGGCGGCTTCAAGCAGTGCGTCGGTCGTGCGGATACCCTGCGATTTCAGTTTGGTGGCGCAATAGGCGGACAGGCCTTCGATCTCGGAGAGGGGGTATGTCATGATACTCGTATGCAGGTAGAAGGGAGCGCACGTGCAATGGCGTTTGGGAAAATGCTTCAGGCAAACTGGCTGAGGCCCGGTGTCCCCGAGATGATCTCGCCCATTTGATCCGCTCCGATTTTGTCGCGGCCGAACCTGAAAAGTTCACGCGCGACGTTCTGAATCTCACTCATGCTCAATCCAAGCGCCATCAGCCGGGTGCCGACAGCCATCAGACCGCCACCCATCAACCGCGATAGACCACCGCTGTTGTTGGAGGCGGCGATTGCCGCTTCGGCGCCGGGGATTTGGTCGATCAGAGCCTGAACTTTGTCGGAAGGTCCCTCGTTACGGAGGAAACCCAGAACGATGCCGATGGTTTTTTCAGCGACAGCACCGTCGATGCCGGCCTTCGCGGCCAGCTGCCCAACCAATTCGTCCATATTGCCCCGCCTCAACCGGTTTTTGCCGGATCATTCTTGAAGATTTATCTTGAGCGCCTGTGTCACGAAATACAAGCGATCCGCGCATTTCAGTTCGTTTTCTTTTTCGATCGCGTCGGGAGTGTTGCACCTCTGCAAGATTGAGCGGCGGATTCACACCATCTTGTCGCAATGCGCAATGCCTTTCGTCACTTGGCCGGGAATAAAGTATGAGGAACTGGTGGAGCGACAATATACATCAGTGCGCGCCGATGGTTTCAATCGACCTGCAAGATGCAATATGATGTCATCGGTTCGAATGGATCGAGCCGATTTAAAATCGCGTTAAGAGGCGAAGCGATGGCGACGTCCGACACCAAGTTGGCCGACACCGATGAGAAGATCTTTATCGGAAAGGGCGAGGAAACAGCCTGGCTGACGCTTGCGCTGGCCAACCGCCACGGCCTTGTGACCGGTGCTACCGGAACCGGCAAGACCGTCACGCTACAGGTCATGGCTGAAGGATTTGCGCGCGCCGGCGTTCCGGTTTTCGCAGCCGACATCAAGGGCGATCTTTCCGGTATCTCCGAAGTCGGCGAGGCCAAGGACTTTATCCTGAAGCGCGCCAAGGAGATGGGCCTGACCTTCCAGCCGGATCAGTTCTCGACCGTATTCTGGGACGTGTTCGGCGAGCAGGGCCATCCGGTGCGCGCCACCGTCACCGAGATGGGACCGCTGTTGCTCTCGCGGATGCTCGATCTGAACGACGTGCAGGAGGGCGTGCTCAATGTTGCCTTCCGTGTCGCCGACGAGAACGGCCTCACACTGATCGACATGAAGGACCTGCGGGCGCTGCTGGATGCGATCGCCCCGGACGGCAGCAGGAAGGCTGCCGACGACGAGGAGGATCCGCTGGCGCCGATCCGCAAAGCGGCACAGAGCTACGGCAATGTGTCCAAGGCGACCGTCGGAACGATCCAGCGTCAGCTCCTGGTGCTCGAGAACCAGGGTGGCGCCAAGTTCTTCGGCGAGCCGGCGCTGACGCTGAAGGATTTCATGCGGACCGACCGCGACGGCCGCGGCATGGTCAATATCCTGGTCGCCGACAAGCTGATGCAGAGCCCGCGGCTTTACGCCACCTTCCTGCTCTGGATGCTTTCGGAATTGTTCGAGGAATTGCCGGAGGCCGGCGACCTGCCGAAGCCGAAGCTGGTGTTCTTCTTCGACGAGGCGCATCTCTTGTTCACCGACGCGCCGAAGGCGCTGATGGACAAGATCGAGCAGGTGGTGCGGCTGATCCGCTCCAAGGGCGTCGGCGTCTATTTCGTCACGCAGAATCCGATCGACGTGCCGGACAAGGTGCTGGCGCAGCTCGGCAACCGCGTGCAGCACGCGCTGCGCGCCTTCACGCCGCGCGACCAGAAGGCGGTTGCCGCGGCCGCACAGACCTTCCGGCCCAATCCGAAGCTCGACACCGCGAGGGTGATCATGGAGCTCGGCAAGGGCGAGGCGCTGGTGTCGTTCCTCGAGGGCGGCGGCACGCCGTCGATGGTCGAGCGCGTCATGGTGCGCCCGCCGTCGGCGCGGATCGGGCCGATCACGCCGGAGGAGCGCAAGGCGATCATGGATGCGAGCCCGGTCAAGGGCAAATACGACACCGCGGTTGACGCCGAATCCGCCTACGAGATCATCCAGAAGCGGCTCGCCGGGACGGCGGCGCCGGCGGACGGCAGCGGTGGCGGCGAGGGGGGCGGCATCCTCGGCCAGCTCGGTTCGATCGCGTCCACGATCTTCGGCACCAACGTCAAGCGCGGCCGCATGTCGACCGGACAGGTGATCGCGCGCAGCGTCACGCGCTCGGTGACCGACAAGGTGATCGGCGGCGTGGCCGCCGATCTCGGCAAATCGCTCGGCGGTTCGGTTGGCGGCTCGATCGGCCGGGCGCTGGTGCGCGGCGCTCTCGGTGGATTGCTGCGCAGATAGCATCGCGCCGGTCGGCCGAAGCGGGAGACCGGCTTTGCCTCCCGCGGCCGGCGCGCTACAACCTGGCGCAACGTCCAACAAAAAGGATATCCGCGATGTCCAACGCCAAGCTGCAGCCCGTCCTCGACCGCATCGACGCCGATTTCGACAACAGTCTCGAGCGGCTGTTCACGCTGCTGCGGATCAAATCGATCTCGGCCGATCCGGCCTTCGCTGATGACTGCAAGGCGGCTGCCGATCATCTCGCCAAGGATATCGCAACCCTCGGCTTCAAGACCGAAGTGCGGCCAACCGCCGGCCATCCGGCCGTGGTCGGCAAGCTGAACGGCTCGAGCGACGGACGCCCGCATGTGCTGTTCTACGGCCACTACGACGTGCAGCCGGTCGATCCGTTGAATCTCTGGCACCGTCCGCCGTTCGAGCCTGTCGTGACCGACCATGCCGACGGGCGCAAGATTATCGTCGCGCGCGGCGCAGAGGACGACAAGGGACAGTTGATGACCTTCGTCGAGGCGTGCCGTGCCTGGAAGACGGTGACGGGATCGCTGCCGGTCGACATCACGATCGTCATCGAGGGTGAAGAGGAGATCGGTTCGAAGAATTTCGTGCCGTTCCTCGAGGCGAACAAGGACGACCTCAAGGCCGACTTCGCGCTGGTCTGCGACACCGGCATGTGGGACCCGAATACGCCGGCGATCACCACCTCCTTGCGCGGCCTGGTCTATGACGAGGTCAAGATCAAGGCCGCCAATCGCGACCTGCATTCCGGCGTGTTCGGCGGCGGCGCGCAGAACCCGATCCGCGTGCTGACGCGGATCCTCGGCGGCCTGCATGACGAGAATGGCCACATCACCATCCCGGGTTTCTATGACGGCGTGAGGGATTTGCCGCCGGATATTCTGGCCCAGTGGAAGCAGCTCAATCTGACGCCGGAGAGCTTCCTCAAGCCGATCGGCCTCTCGGTGCCCGCCGGTGAAAAGGACCGGCTCCTGATCGAGCAGGTCTCCTCGCGCCCGACCTGCGACATCAACGGCATCGTCGGCGGTTATACCGGCGAGGGCTCCAAGACGGTGATCGCGGCCGAGGCGTCAGCGAAGGTCTCGTTCCGCCTGGTCGAGGGACAGGATCCCGAGAAGGTCCGCAAGGCGTTCCGCGATTATGTGAAGGCGCGCCTGCCGGCCGACTGCAAGGCCGAGTTCACCGACCATTCCAGCGCGCCGGCGATCGCGCTCGACTGGAACATGAAGCCGCTGGCAGCCGCGCGCCGCGCGCTGACCGACGAATGGGGCAAGGAGGCGCTCTTGATCGGCTCCGGCGCCTCGATCCCGATCGTTGCCGATTTCAAGCACACGCTCGGTCTCGACAGCGTGCTGATCGGCTTCGGACTCGACGACGACAACATCCATTCGCCGAACGAGAAGTACGACCTCAAGAGCTACCACAAGGGCATCCGCTCCTGGGCGCGGATCCTGGCGGCGTTCGGCGACGCCAAATAGCGCGCATGCGCACTGCACGTAAAAACGCCGCCCGGAATTGGGCGGCGTTTTGATTCGGATGTAGGATGGGTAGAGCGAAGCGAAACCCATCGCTTCTTCATTGCGATCAGTCATGGTCACCTATCGTCGTAATTTCATTGCTGGAGGCAGTTTCTTCTTCACGGTCAATCTAGAGGACCGGCGTCTGCGATTGCTGACGGACCACATCGATCAACTGCGCGCCGCCTTCCGTGAAACGCGCGAACGGCATCCTTTCACGACCGAGGCGATTGTCATTCTGCCCGATCACCTCCATGCAGTTTGGAGCTTGCCGGAAGGTGATGCTGACTTTGCGACGCGCTGGAGGCAGATCAAATCGACATTTTCACGAAGCCTTCCGGTCGGCGAACTCATTTCGGGTAGCCGAGCGGCCAGGTCGGAACGCGGCATCTGGCAGCGACGCTACTGGGAGCACACGATCCGGGATGAAAGTGACCTCACTCGTCACATCGACTACGTGCACATCAATCCACTCAAGCACGGCCTCGTGAAGCGGGTGAGGGACTGGCCGTATTCGTCGTTTCATCGCATGGTCAGGCTCGGAGTCTACCCAGAG
Source organism: Bradyrhizobium brasilense (assembly GCF_029714345.1). Classification (NCBI taxonomy): domain Bacteria; kingdom Pseudomonadati; phylum Pseudomonadota; class Alphaproteobacteria; order Hyphomicrobiales; family Nitrobacteraceae; genus Bradyrhizobium; species Bradyrhizobium brasilense. The sequence goes on along the minus strand of NZ_CP121669.1, from coordinate 5,986,404 downwards.
GACTGGGCTGGCGACGGGGAGAGAACGGATGGAACGTTCGGTGAGCGGTCTTGATGCTGAGGCGTGATGGGTTTCGCTGCGCTCTACCCATCCTACGGGTCTCGGCCAGGCCCCCGAACGTAAAAACGCCGCCCGGAATTGGGCGGCGTTTTGATTCGGTAGTGCAGAGGATGTTGGCCGATAGCCTACCCGGAGATTGTGAAATTTCAATCACGGTAGCCGGGATTGACCCGGTCGAGCTTGCGCAGCAGCGGCGGCCAGACCAGCTGGGTCGAGCGCAGCTCGGCGCGGTCCGGGTTGGAAAGCAGCTCGGTGTTCTTGTCGATCGCATGCTGGTCGACCGGATAGGCGATCGGTCCGAGCGCGCGGGTCGCCACCTGCATCGAGCAGGCGCGCTCCAGATGGTACATCCGCTCGAACGCGGAGGCGACGGAGCGGCCGACCGTCAGGGTGCCGTGATTGCGCAGCAGCATGTGGTTCTTGCTGCCGAGATCGCGCTGCAGGCGCGGGCGCTCGTCATGATCGAGCGCGATGCCTTCATAGTCGTGATAGGCGAGGTCGTGGGTGACGAGCTGCGCGGTCTGGTTCAGCGGCAGCAGCCCGTCGGGGCCGCTCGACACCGCGGTGCCGTCGACGGTGTGCAGATGGAGCACGCAGCCGGCGTCCTCGCGCACCTCGTGGATCGCCGAATGGATGGTGAAGCCGGCCGGGTTGATGCTGTAGTCGCTCTTCGAAAGCTGGTTGCCGTCGAGGTCGACCTTGACGAGGCTCGACGCGGTGATCTCGTCGAACATCAGCCCGTAGGGGTTGATCAGGAAGTGATGCTCGGGCCCCGGCACGCGGGCGGAGATGTGGGTATCGACCAGATCGTCCCAGCCATAGAGCGCGACCAGCCGGTAGCAGGCAGCAAGATTGATCCGCTGCTCCCATTCCGCCGCACTCATATCCGACGGCACTTCCTTCAGGCGCGCTTCCGCTGGCGACATGGCCGATTGCTCCATTGATGGCGTTATTGCTTGGTCCAAGCGTAGCGCCGCCGCCGGACCGCAGCAAGGCAGGGTAACGGCGTGACAGTTATGTCGGCATGCGGCCCACGATCCGAACGGCGATCGTCAGTGGGCCAGTCTGATGCGTTACGGCGCCGGGATCGCCAGCAGGCTCGAGATGCTGCGGCCGCGGATGTCATAGACGCGGGCAAACACGACGTCGTCGCGCTTGATCTCAACCATGACCGGCGCGGCCAGGCCCTTGCAGTAGAATTCGCCGAGCGTCATCGCGAAGTCGGCGGCATTGCTGTCCCATCCGATCGTGAAATCAGGGCCGAGCGCGACCTGCGCGGGGCGCTGCGGTCCGCACACCGCGACCTTCCACTTGCGGTTCTGCGGCGGCACTTCCTGCCGCTCCGCCAGCTGCTCGCGCAGCCCATCGGATGCCTGCTTCAGCGCCAGGCCCCAATAGTCCAGCATGAAGAAGTTGTCCGCGGTGCGCACCGTGCCGGCGATGTGGTTGAAGTGCGTGTACTGATACGGATGCAGGCGGATCATTTCGCTGAGCGGCAGCAAGAGGCCGAACGCGAACATGGCGAGCGCCGCGGGCTGCCAGGCCCGGCGGTTCTCGCCGAGCCAGTCCATGCCGCGCGCGAATGCGACGCCGGCCAGCACTGTCATCGGCGGAATCACGAAGATGAAGTGACGGATGCCGTTATAGAGCGCCGGCCGCTTCACCATCGCGATCACCAGCGGCAGCGTCGCCGCCAGCGTCAGCATCAGCATGATCGACTTGCGCTTTGCGGTGACGTCGTAGCGCGACAGCGACATCAAGGTGATGACGACGGCGGCGGCCAGCAGCACCAGTAGCACTTCGGGAAGCTGCAGCGCGAACAAGGTAGGCAGATAGGACCACGGCATGTCCGGCACCGACACCAGCGCGCCGTCGAACATCTCCTTCCACGGTTTCTCGAAGAAGTGCGAGAAATAGGTCACCGCTTCGAGCGGGTGTCCGGGCTCCATGATCGACCACGGCCAGATCAGGCCCATCACGAGATAGCCCAGCACAAGTCCCGGCAGCAGCACATAGACGACATGGGCAAAGCGGTGGGTCGCCTCGCGCGGGCCCTGCTTGCGGAATTCCTCGATCAGGAGCGGGACGAAGCCGACCACGGCGTAGATCAATGCGAGCCCGCCAAGCACGCGGCAGCCGATCGACAGGCCTGCCCCCAGGCCGACGATCAGGATGGTGCGCGGCGAGGGCGCCGGATATTCCTCGATCAGGCGGACCAGGCCCATGATCAGGACCACCATCGCCACGGCGAACGGCGCATCCTTCGGATTCATGAACATGTGGCCGTAGAAGGTCGGGCACAGCGCCAGCAGCAGCAGCGCCGCCAGTCCCGCCAGCGGGCCGCCGACGCGGCGTGCCAGGCGCCAGGTTACGGCAAGGCCGATGACGCCGACGATCGCGCCGAGCAGGCGGCGCGTCTCGAACAGTTCGAGCGGAATGATCTTGTGCAGCAGGGCCGCGGCCATGTCGAAGCCGCCGCCGTACATATACAGATTGGCAAACGACAGCGCGCCGGTGTCCTTGAACCCGGACTCGTACATGCGCAGCAGGAGGTCGGCATATTCAGCGTGGGTGTAATCGTCCCAGCCCAGACCGTAATCGCGGAACGTCAAGCCGGCGACCACGGCGACCACGCCGAGGACGAGGACAGCGAGATCGTCGCAGGTCTTCTCCACCGAGCGCCGCGCAGGCGCCTCGAGGGCAGACGTCGTAATCGATGACATAGCTAGTGATACCGGCGTGCCTGTGGCCCAGATTGGCGCTTTAGGGCCTCATTCCCCGGCATCCATAGCGCAGTTCCGTTTCCGAGTAATTGGTAATTGTGGCGTAATTTCCCAGATGCGTTGCAATAAATTGGCAGCAATTCGTAGCCAGTAAATCTACGGGAGCTGGCTGCCCGACAGCCACTGCGGCCGCGGTGAAGCAGCGCATCGCGGCTTGGTTAAGCGGGATTTTAGGGAACTCTGTCTACAATTGGCGGTTGGCGGTGTGGGCAATATGACGGTATCGTGGCGTTGGTGGCCCGCGCCGATTTTCGGTCGGGTCTCCCGGGGGTTAGTTCGATGAAGGTTGGTCTGTTGGTCGTCGGCGCGGGCCTGGTCGTGGCGGGCTTGGCGGCGGTCGGCCTCGGAATTCCAAACAAGGAATTCAGCGTCGGCGGCACGTTGATCGCAACAGGCGTGACCGGCGCATGTACGGGCGTGATTGTTGTGGCCCTTGCCGCCATCCTTCGCGAACTCCAGGCCATGGGCGACCGGCTCGATGCCGTCGTTGCCGTGGGTCTGCGGTCCGGGTCGCCGTCTGCAACTTCCCCGCGCGGCACTCCCGACGATCCGGTGTTCCCACCGCCTGAGCCGAAAGTCTCAGCGCCTCCGCCGCTGGCTCCAGCGTTCCCGCCATCCGCTCCCGCGGCACCGCCGCCCTGGCACGACGAAATCGCCTCGCGCGGCGCATCAGGCGAGGTGCCGCCGCCCGCACCGGCCGCCGCGCCCGCGGATGGCGCTGCGCCGCCCAAGCGGCGCAATCTGCTGTTCTCCTCCTCGCGCAAGGAGCGCGAGCGGAGCCAGGGGCGTGCCGCCGAGCCGCTCACGCCGGACATGTTGTCGCCGGAACTGCGTCCGAATCCGGGCGGTTCGGCCGAACCGGCGCCGGCAACCTTCGACGATGCCTGGCCGAGGGCCGACCGGCCGCGGTCGGTCGACGTCGCCACGCGGCGCGGCCCCCGGACGCCATCGACCTTCGGCGAGGCCCAGTCGGCCGCCGCCGCCTCGCCGTCATCGGGCCATCCGCCGCCGCCCCAGGAGCAGCCGCCGGTGACCGTGCTCAAATCCGGCGTCGTCGACGGCATGGCCTATTCGCTCTATTCGGACGGATCGATCGAGGCGCAGATGCCCGAGGGCATGATGCGATTTGCCTCGATCGACGAGCTCAGGTCGCATCTGGAGCAGCGGCCTTAGATCCGCGCCAATACTTGCGCGCAGCCGGCCCGAAGCCGGAAACGCGGCCGTTGTTGTCAGATTTGCTGCAATTCGTGCATATTCGCAAAGTAGTACGCGATTCCATTAATGTATTGCTGCGCATGGATACTGTCCGGTGGGCGCCGGGCTGTCGATAGCACGGGGAAGATTGAGCCATGTCCGATACGTCAGGCAAAACGCCGGTCGAGCTGACCGCCAACATCGTTTCGGCCTATCTCAGCAACAATCCGACGCCGGCCTCGGACATTCCGAACCTGATCAGCCAGGTCCACTCCGCCTTGCTGCGGGTGTCGAGCGGACGCAACGACACGCCGAGCGAGCCGGCCAAGCCTGCGGTGTCGATGAAGAAGTCGATCACGCCCGAATATCTGGTGTGCCTCGAGGATGGCAAGCGCTTCAAGTCGCTGAAGCGCCATCTGCGCACCCAGTACAACATGACCCCGGAACAGTATCGCGACAAATGGGGCCTGCCGGCCGACTATCCGATGGTGGCGCCGAACTATGCGGTGGCGCGCTCGCAACTCGCCAAGAAGATGGGCCTCGGCCAGCAGGCGCGGAAGCGGAAATAGGAGATTACGCGGCGGACGCCAGCGCCTCGCGCGCATCGTTCCGGATGCGGTCGACCATCGAGCGCAGGCCGTTGGAGCGTTGCGGCGTCAGATGGTCGCGGAAGCCGAATTCGTCGAACAGCGCGAGCGCGTCGGTGCCGAGGATTTCCTTGGGCGTTTGCCCGGAAAACAGCGTCAGCACGATCGCGACCAGGCCGCGCACGATGTGGGCGTCGCTGTCGCCGATATAGATCAGGCGCGGTTCGCCGTTGGCATCGCGCTCGATCCGCTTCGACAGCCAGACCTGGCTGACGCAGCCCTGCACCTTGTTCTCGGCCGAATGCTCCGCCTCCGACAACGGTTCGAGCGTGCGGCCGAGCTCGATGACATAGCGGTAACGGTCGTCCCACTCGTCCAGCAGCGCAAAATTGTCCCTGATTTCGTCGATCGTCGTCATCGTGGCCCGCGTCCTGTCCTTGACGGCTTATATAGGAAGGCGGGCCGCGAAAGCGATGAAAATGGAACCGGTTCCCGGCTGTTTTGACGCGTTTTCTTCGCGCGAACCGGTGCCTGCCTCGCTCGACAGCGCCTTGGTTTCCGCTCACGGCGTCGGCGGCAGGCGGAATTCGATCGACTGATCCTCTGCGGTCAGCGTGTCGCGGAACGCGGTGGCTGAATCGGTATCGTCCTGGCCGATCGAGCCGGTGTGATCGGGTGGCTTCTTGTCGGTGATGATCTGGTAGAGCTTGCGCGCGCCGTCGGTTGCGCGCTGGCCGATTGCGGTCGCGGCCTGGCCGCCGACCTCGCAGGCGGACGGCTGGCGCTTGCAGAACTGACCCATGTCGTTGATCGTCGCGGTCGCGGCCGACACCGCATCCGACGCGCTGATCTGCGGCGACTTGTCCGCTTCGGGTGTTTTGTCTCTCGGCAGCAGCACGAGCACAAGCCCGAGCCAGAATGCCAAACGCAGCAGGAAGAACATGGCGCGATCCCGGTCGTCTGTCTTGTCTTGCTTCTTGCGCGGTCGATGCCGCTATTGGCCTTGAGGGTTAGCATCGGTCGATAAATCGGAAGTATCTGCCTTGAAGTAAATCCGCCGAAAAATCGCGGAAAATTCGCCTGAATTGATTCGCCGTAAATTTTCGATTGATGGCGGCCGACGCGTGCCGGATGCGCAGGATTCGCCGCGTCCACCATTTCGAAACCATAGAATGTCGCATCCGGAAACCAGCCGTTCACCATCCCCGACAAATGGCCGGTGAATAGCGGGTCAAACCCTCTCCAATGCACGGTGTTTGGCGGCAGGCCGCCCAGCCTTAGCGTTCGCTTAAGTTCGCTCTGACACGTTGACCTGCAATCACGAAGGAGGCGTTCCGGCGCGTCTGAGTTGACGATTGAGCCGAAGCGCGAGTGCTGTGAGTAGTTTGAGTCTGATCCGCGATTGCCTAGATGCGCTGCTGCATCCGTCGGCGCAATATGATGCGCTGACGCGTGCGCGCCATCGTGCCTTCATGGCGCCGCGGCTGCTCGGCAGCCTGGCGGCGCTTGCCTCGTTCCCTGCCTTTCTTGCGATGCGCGGTGCGCCGACGGCGATCGAGGTCGCGGCATTCGCCTGGCTGATCGCGCCGATTCTGCTGTCGTGGTTCCTGTCGCGCACCGGCCGCTATGAAGGCGCGCATGTGCTGTCGTCGCTGGCGCTCGCCGGTCTCGTGATGATGATCGCGGCGACGACCGGCGGCATCGCCTCGTTCGCCGCCGTGTGGCTCGTCGTCATTCCGATCGAGGCGGCGCTGTCGGCCTCGCGGCGCGTGGTGGCGTTTGCGTTCGCGCTGGCGATGATCTGCGCGGCGCTGTTGAGCGTGCTCGGCCATTATCATGTGCTGCCGGTCGTCGATCCCGCGGTTGCTTCGAACAGCACGCTGGTCGGTTTCGGCGTCGTGTCGGCGATCTTCTACGCCGCCGGGCTCGCGTTCGGTGCGGAGTCGCTGGCGCGCACCAGCGTGGCGCTGCTCTATGTCGAGGAAGAGCGCTACCGCCTGCTCGCGCATAACATGAGCGACGTGCTGTCGCGGCACAGCCGCAACGGCGCGGTGCGCTTCATTTCGCCCGCGGCCGAGAATATGCTCGGCGTGCCGGCATCGCGGCTGCTAGGCCACGGCCTGTTCGACCGCGTTCATGTCGCTGATCGCCCGGCCTATCTCACGGCGCTGTCGGACGCCGCCCGCGGTGACTCCCGCAGCGTCGAGTTCCGCGTGCGCCGTGACGGTGCGCGGGGCGAAGCCGTCGCCGAATTTATCTGGGCCGAGATGCGCTGCCGCCCGCTCGATCAGGCCGCCGCCGATGCCGAGGTCGTCGCGGTGATCCGCGACGTGACCGATCGCAAGGTGCAGGAGCAGGCGCTCGAACAGGCGCGCAATGTGGCCGAGCAGGCCGATGCGTCGAAGACGCGCTTCCTGGCCACCATGAGCCACGAACTGCGCACCCCGCTTAACGCCATCATCGGCTTCTCCGAGATGATCGCGCAGGAAGACGTGCTCGGCCTCGACGTGGCCCGCCGTAAGGAATACGCACAGCTGATCAACGATTCCGGCCAGCATCTGCTGTCGGTCGTCAACGGCATCCTCGACATGTCGAAGATGGAGTCGGGGAATTTCGAGATTTCGCCGGAGCCGTTTGCGCCGCGGCCGGCGCTGCTCAATTGCTGCAATCTGGTGGCGTTGAAGGCGCGCGAGAGCGGCGTCGACCTCGTCACCCGCGTGCCCGACGATCTGCCGATCGTGAACGGCGATCCGCGCGCGTTCAAGCAGATCGTGCTCAATCTGGTTTCCAACGCCATCAAGTTCACCGAGCGTGGCGGCAAGGTCACCGTGTCGGCCGGCGTCGAGGGATCGCGGCTGGTGCTGCGTGTCTCGGACACTGGCGTCGGCATCGCCGCCGATGATCTCAAGCGGATCGGCGATCCGTTCTTCCAGGCCGGCAAGACTTATCAGCGCCGCCACGAGGGCACCGGTCTTGGTCTTTCCATCGTGAAGGGGCTGGTCGGCCTGCACCACGGCGAAATCAATGTGGAGAGCAAGGTGGGCGAGGGCACCATTGTGTCGGTCGCGCTGCCACTGGCGTTCACCCCGCCCGCCGCCGTCGAGCCGTCCAGCAACGTCTCGACCCTGAAGCCCGCGCTGCGTTCCGGACTACAAGAGCAAACCCATCAGGTGAAGAAGAGTGCCTAGACAGACTTTGGATGACGATGAAACGCCGCGCCGTCGCCGCGGCGCCAAGGCAGTAGCCATCGCGGCCGAGGAGGAACGTGGCCTCGTCCTGCGCCTGCTGCTGCACAGTCCGAAGGATCTGGTTGCCGGCGTGCTGGCGACGTCTGCCATCGTTGCGATCCTGATCAATGCGCTGTTCCTGCAGGCCGGCCGTCATCCGTCGCCGATGTTCGGCGGTTCGGTGGTCACGCTGCCGCCGCCGGCCCCGGTTGCCGCGGCCACCAGCCCGATACCGCGCCCGCGTCCGGCCGAGGCGGCTGCCCGATCGGCCGAGCCCGTCGACGTGAAGCCGGTGGAGACCAAGCCGGCCGAGACCAGGTCCGTCGAAGCCAAGCCAGCAGAACCCAAGGTCGAGGCCAAGCCGGTCGATCCGATGGCCAATCTGGTGCTGAAATCGACCACCGCGCCGTCGGCCGCCGCACAGTCCCCGGCCGCTGCACCGTCAAACGTCGTTCGTCCGCCGGCACCGATCCCGACCGCGCATCTGAGCCCGGCCGGAAAACGCATCGCCGCGGTCCAGCGTACACTGACCGAGTATGGCTACGGCCAACTCAAGCCGACCGGCACGATCGGCGCCGACACCCAGCACGCGATCGCGAAGTTCGAGCGTGCCCGCAAGCTGCCGGTGACCGGACAGATGTCCGATCGCCTGGTGCGCGAGCTCGGCGCGATGATCGGCCATTCGATCGAGTAGTCGTCTCTCTGCGAAGGCATTGACGTCTTTGAGACTGGTTGCAGCTAAGACGTGGATGGCCGGGACAAGCCCGGCCATGACGAGTTAAGGCGCATCGCCCAGCAGAACGTCCCTGACCTCGTCGGAGAACAGCTTCCTGCGTCCGGCCAACAGCACCCATTCCGGATCGTCGCGATCCGGAATGGCGCGCGGCATGCCGTGATCGAGCAGGGCCTGCGCGCAGCCCACCCAGTCGCCGCCGCTGACCGGCTCGTTGCAGGAGGCCCACGACAAGGAGCCGGAAGCGTTGTCGCCGAAGCCGTGCTGCTCGGTCCACTCCGCGCCGTGCTCGAGCAGGAATCGCGTCAGGCCGGCATTGCCGCGGAACACCGCGTGATTGAGTGCCGACGCATCCCAGTCGCCGCCGCGCACCGTGATCGGCCAGCCGAGCTCGACCATCAGCCGCACCGCATCGTCGCCGCCAGCCGCGGCGAGCTCCGGAAGCAACCGCAATTGCTGCCGTGAAAGTGAACCTGGAAGATCGGGCCGACCGGCCTGGATTCGCCGCGCCTCGTTCTCGTCACCGCTGCTGCACGCCGCGACGAACCGCTCATCATCGGCAAGCGTCTCGTCGCCGGTACGCTCGCGGAGCAACTCGGCGACCTCGGTCAGTCCGAATTGCAGCGCGTACCTGTAGGCGCTGAGCCCGCCTGGTGTCGTGATGCGCGGGTCCGCGCCGGCGTCGAGCAGTGTCGCGACGCAGGTCCGCGACCGCCGCCGGCGGATCGCCCACAGCAGCGGCGAGCCGCATTCGGTCAGCGGCGCGTTGCCGGCGGGTTCGTTTGGATTGCCGCCGTGCCGCAGCAGCAAGTCGAGCGCCGCCACGTTCTCGTCATCGAGCACCTTGTACATCGCGTTGGTGCCGGTGATCCGCGCACCATGCTCGAGCAGCAGGCCTGTCGTCACCGAGCCTTCGAGCGAGTGGTAGAGCGATTCATTGTCGTTCGGATTGGCGCCCGCTTCGAGCAACAGTCTGGTCAGTTCGAGATCGTGGTTGCGGCCGGCGGCGCCATAGAGTGCTGACAGCGGATTGCTGTCATCGGGCGCCTCCAGCGATCCCGGCGGCCAGCGGCTGCTGATGTGCTGGTCGGGATCGGCGCCGGCCTGCAGCAGCAGGCGTGCGCAGCGATGCAGCCGCGTCTGAAATTCCGGAATCTGCAACAGGCCGGAATGCGTGATCGCGACCAGCGGCGGCAGTTTGAACGGACCGCCGGGACGGTTGACCCATGTGGGATCACTCATTGCGGTACTCCGAACGATTTCCGCGTCGCCGACGGCGCAGGCGAGATAGGGATCGTCGGCGACAAGGCCGGGATCCTCGGTGAGCATCCGCGCCGCAACGCGCGGGTTGGCGCGGTCGGTGGTGCCGGCGACGTCTGCGGCATAGACCAGCTGCAGCCATCGCCGCACGCGATCGGCCTTGCTTTTACCGGGCGGCAATTGTGCGTCGACATAGCGCCGCAGGTCCGGCCAGGAGGCGAAGCCGAGATCGCGCGCCACGCAGGACTGCGCGTCGTGCAGCCGCAGATCGAGCGCGGCGATTTGAGCGTCGCTGCGCCCGGCCGCAGCCGGAAGCGCATGCCGGAAACGCGCGTAGGCCTTTGGCGCCTGCCGCCGATAAAGGCGAATGAGCTCCTTGGCCTGCTTCTTCAGATGTTCGAGATTCAATCGCGCGGGCGATCGGTCCATGGAAACCTCCGTGCATCATCGCCGATGGTCCACAAAACCGGCTGCACAAAGGCTTGGTTGGCCGCTCAATTGCTGCAAGTGGGTTCAACCCTTCCCGTGGACCCGGGCGCGGCTTGCACCGCGGATGCAAGGATATGGGTGACGATTGGTTCGGTCAACCCGCCGCTGCGTGACGACATCTGTGACAATTGGACGTGGCCGCGCCGCTGGCCTATAGCTCGGCGCATGCGATTGAAAACCAGCATATGGGTCGCGGCGTACCTGCGCCGCTGCCAGACCGAAGGCGTGTTTGGCGCAGTCCGCAAGAAGGGCGCCGAGGAAGCCGGCGCCGTGTTCGTCAAGGTGGCGCTGATGGACGGCAACGCGATGTTGTATGCGCCCGCGCCGCAGACGGTCTATGATGACAGCCGTCCGGTCGAGCGGCTGTTCGTGCCGACGGCACCACAGCCGGTATCCGAGCCATCTGTCGAGGAGCGCTTGACCAAGGAGCTCCGCTTCGATCCCGACGCCTGGATCGTCGAGACCGAGGACCGTGCCGGGCGGCACTTTCTTGATCTGGCGAAAAACTAGCTTCCGGACTTCTGGTTGCGAATGGCGGGCGCGCTGCCGGGCTGCAACGCCGGGCGCGTCTGCGACGCCGTCGCGCGCACGCGATGGCGCTCATCGTCATAGAGCGACGAGCGATACCTGGCGCGCGCGACTGCCATGGTCGAGCCGCGCCACGCCGCCAGCATCACCAGCGCCGAGCGCTCGCTCAAGCGATCGTAGAGCCGCGACAGCCGATAGACGTAGTTGACCGAGGAGCCGGCTTCCGGATTGAGGAACATCAGGATCCGCTGGAACGCGGCGCTCGACACGTCGAGCGCTCGCATCGCGCAGGCGAGTGGCTCGCCGCCGGGATCGTTGACGACGTCCGCGGCGATCCGCGACGGCAGGATCAGCGCCTCGCCGAGTTCGAGCGTGAAGTTATCGAGGTCCTCGGCAAACGCTGCCATCTCCAGGATATGGATCGCGCGCGCTGCGCGCGCGGCCGGGATCCGCGCCGCGGCCTTCAGCGGCGTCTCCTGCAGGTTGTGCAGGATCTGCGCGCGCTCCTTCGTGCTGGCGGCAAAGAACATGTCGGAGATTTCGGCGGCATCGTTCGGCCGCATGGCAAGGCTCGCGGCCATCCGCAGCTCGGCTTCGGTCGGGATCTTGGCCGGCATCGCGGAGGGGGCGGGCGCAGGAATTGGCGCGGCCGCCGGCATCGGCTGATCGGGACCGACGCGGCGCAGCCCGAGCTTGTCCACGATCCGTGCGGGCGTCGCCGGATAGATCGCAAGCCGCGCGCGGACCGCGGCACGGGTCGCGTCGTCGACCTCGTCGATCAGGCGCGTCGTCAACTCGACGAACTGGCGTTCTTCATCGGCGGAGTGGGCGCTCGCCTGCACATAGAGGTCGGTCAGGACGCGCAGCAGCGTCGGGCGGATGTCGACGCCCTCGCGACGGGAGAGCGTCATCAGCCCATCGAAACCAGGAAATAGCGGAGCTGCGCTCATCTCGGGCGTACGCGACTTGCCAGTGAACTTCGGTTTGAAAACCTTGTGGCAGCGAGCCTACGCAGGCTGTTTTAAGAGGCAGTTAAGGAAAACAAGCCGTGAAGGTGAACGCTCGAATTTGCGCGTGTCTATTAAGGCACAGCGCCATATCCGTAACCGTCCGTACCGGCGGCTTAAGATGTCATTAACCATGCGCGTTCTTAACTCGGCGTGCGCGGGGCAAATCATGTCCGTGCGGGGCCAGAGAGAACGGAACATGGGCACCATCGTTGAGTTTCCGGCGGATGCGGCTGCACGGCGGCCGAGCATGGCCGGTGCTGCCGGCGAAGGCATGGGGACCGTACTGATCCTTCCCGTCGTCCGGATCGAGCGAACGACGGAGGAGACCGGCGGTGGTCGCGGACCGGAGCGGGGCACTGCGCAGGGCCGCCGTCGCCGACGCCGCTCCTGATCGCGGACATCGGGCAATGCCGGAGCTTGTGCAGCGGACCGTCGCGCGGCGGTCACTCCCGGCGCTGATCCTGCTGCTGGCGGGCTCGGCGCTCGCCGGCTGCAGCGGCGGGGATTTCGGCCGCACCCGCGCCGATTTCCGCAACGACGACATGCATCGCTGGATCGGTGCCGAGGCGACCGGCAGCATCGGCAAGAACGCCTCGCAATTCCAGCTCACCGAACACGAACGACAGCTGCGCGACCTTGCCTATCAGTTCATCGAGCCGCCGCTGTCGCGTCCGGCGTGGAAGAGCGTGTTCGGCGACTACCAGCCGCTGCCTTCGCCGTGGCGGCAGAGGGTCGTGTTCGATCGCACCGCTTATGGCCGCAATTTGATCGACGAGCCGCATCGCTCGTTCGCCTCGCGCTATTCGCTGCTGATCGACGAGGTGCGCGACGACATCACCCGCTTCGAGCCGTTCTTCGCCACCGCGATCCAGGTGATCGAGCTCGATCGCAAGCGCAATGCCAGCCTCCACATGATCGCCGACGTGTCGCCGCGCGAGCGGGCTGATGCGGTGGCGCGGATGGAAGAGAACACGCTGATCGTGCAATGGGTCCAGCAGGCCCTTGAGCGGCGGATCTCGTCCTATCGCTGGGCGCTGGAGCGACTGGTGATCCAGGCGCCCGACGGCATGGCCGCCGACGCCGAACGCCAGATCAACGAACTCGCCCGGCTCACCGCCAATGCGCCGCTCATCTCCGCGCCGGTGACGGGCCAGGCCGTGGTGACGAAGGGCTAGTCTAGGCACGCTTCGTGTTCTTCTTCGCCGTCGATTTGACCCGGCGACTGTTGGCTTGCCGTGGCAAGCTCGCAATGAATTCCTTCAGCGCATCGGAGGGCGGGTGGGCCGAGGGGTAGGCGAGGCCGACCTGGCGCGTCACGTCGATATCGATCGCGCGCATCGCGATGTCCGGATTGCCGCGCGCCACGCCCTCGGGGACGATGGCGACGCCGACCCCGGCCGCCACCAGCGCCATCGCCCATTCCTCGGATTCCGCGATCGCCACCGGCTTGCGCGGCGGCGAGGCGCGCTTGAAGAATTCCTGCTGTTCGCAATGGCAACGATCGATCATCGGAACGCCGGCGAAGTCGGTGGTCCGGAGCGTCTCCTTCAGCGTCAGGGGATGCGAGGGCGGCAGTGCCGCGACATAGCGCTCGCTCCACAGCGGGATGAAGTGCTCGCCGGTGCCGACCATGGTCTTGGCGACGATCCGCGCGTCGGCCTTCTCGCTGGCGCCGACCAGCCGGAGCGCAAGATCGGTATTGCCGGTCAGCGGCTTCAGCAGCGCGATGGTCCGGGCCTGATCGAGCGTCCGTAGCAGGCCGAGCGTCAGCGCCTGCCGCGTCGCGGGCTTGCGGAAGAGATTTCGCGCCGCGTCCGCCTCGTCGATGATCCTGCGGGCGATACCGTGAAACTGCGCAGCAGAGGCGGTCGGGGCCATGCCCTTCTTGTGCCGGATGAACAGCGTGGTGCCTAGCTCGGCCTCGAGATTGGTGATCGCCGCCGAGATCGACGGCTGCGAGATGAAGCAGCGCTTCGCCGCGGCGGTCAGATTGCGCTCGCGGTAGACCGCGGCGAAGTAGCGGAGTTCGCGGATATCCATAGGCCCAACCTATCACATGGATAGAAAGACAATATTTTACCTATGGAAACGCGAGTGGCAAGTCTGCGCCCGTTACAGCGGAGGACCTGTCATGCGCATCCACCATCTCAACACCGGCACGATGTGCCCGATCGGAAAGCGGCTCGTGAACGGCAGCGGCAGCATCTTCCAGCGGGCGCGGATGGTCTGTCACTGCCTGCTGGTCGAGAGCAATGATGGCCTCGTGCTGGTCGACACCGGCATCGGGCTCGACGACATCGGCGACCCGCCGCGGCTCGGACGCAAATGGGTGCGGCAGACGACGCCGCGGCTCGATCCGGCCGAGACGGCGGTGCGGCAGGTCAAGGCGCTCGGCTTCTCGCCGGGCGATGTGCGCCATGTGCTGCTGACGCATCTCGATCGCGATCACGCCGGCGGCGTGCCGGACTTTCCGAAGGCCAGGGTGCACGTCCATCGCAAGGAGTACGACATGGCGGTGACGCATCAGGTCGCGCCGCCGCAGGGGCGCTACATCACGGCGCAGTGGCAGCACGGGCCGGACTGGACGTTCTATGGTGCCGGCGGCGAGGACTGGTTCGGCTTCAAGGGCGTGCGCGCGCTCGGCGACCGCGAGCCGGACATTCTGATGATCCCGTTGCCGGGCCACACGCTCGGCCATTGCGGGATCGCGGTGCGCGACAAGGACAGCTGGCTGCTGCACGCCGGCGACGCCTATTTCCACCACGCGCAGCTCGATGCCAGGCCGCGGATCCCGCTGGTGCTCGGCATGTTCCAGCGCCGGGCGGACATGGATCGCGCGACGCGCATCCAGAACCAGGAGCGGCTGCGGCAATTGAAGGCGGCGCATGGCGCCGATGTGACGATCGTCAACAGCCACGATCCCGTCGACTACGAGACCTGCCGCTGTGGCCGGCATGCACTGGATGTGAGCTAACGCTTGCGAGCGGCAGGCGGCGGAGCCGGTGCGGGCAAAGGCGGCGGCGCCTCCTGCTTGGCCGCGACCGGCTCGGTCTGCACCTTGCAGGAGGAGGCGGCGAGCGAGGCCTGCGCCTGCGGCATCAGGCCGGGCTCCGGCGCCAGCGCCTTCAGCAGGATCAGGCCGGTTGACGTCGGCGAGTCGATGATCAGCCGGTCGGCGGCGGTGATTTCCTCGTCTTCCGGCAGCTCGTTGTGCTGCGCTTCCGTCATCAGGTCGAGCTCGATCACCTTCTTGCCGGCGGAGCGGTCGTTGATCGCGTAATAGGCGACCTCGTTGCGGGTGTAGAACGACACCGACGTATAGGCTTGGCTGACCGGCACGGTGAGCTTGAGCGGCCCGGTGGAGAGATCGTAGCGGCAGATCGCCACCGCGAAGGCCGGATCCATCAGCGGCATCGGCGAGTGGCTCGGGTCGGCCAGCGGCAGCTGCGTCACCTCGTTGAGCTTGGTCATCGGCGTCAGCCGCGAATAGGCATCCTGCGAGGCGATGCGCGGCAGCGCCAGCACGCTGACGAGATGCACCACGCCGCCGAGTAGCACGCCTGCGAGGATGGTGAGCAGCACGCGGATCATGGGCAGCCCGTCGTTGCGATCGACGGCATCGGCGCGTCGCGCTGGGTACGGGTCGCGACCCCGACCGGCGTGTCGTAGAGCCGCAGCATCAGCGCGTAGCGCTCGATGCCGCCGGTCGGCAGCCAGTTGCCGGCGCGCGAGCGCGAGGCGATGTGGATCTCGAACGTGCCGTCGGAGGCGCGCATGATCTCCTGGCTGGTGAAGCCGTAGCGCTGCAGCGAGTTGGCGACCAGGTGCCCCTTGCGGTCGAACAGTGTCAGCGTCCAGAACCGCGCCGCCGGTGTCACGCCGCTGACCACGATGTCGCAGCGGCCGTCGAGTGGCTTGTTCTTGTCGTCTGATATCGCCGAGAACGCGATGCCATCGCCGGTGCCGATCGGCAGCTCGCCGCTGCGCGCGATGGTGGCGCGCGAATAGGGATCGACGTCGGAGGTGCCGCTCTTCGGCCGTGCGGTCCAGGCGCCGATCTTCAGCGTGCCGAGATCGGTGCCGCGGGTCGCCGTCGCGTAGGTCAGGCCGAGGCCGACGGCGGTGGCGATGACGAGTGCCAGCAAAGTGGTGAGGAGGAGCCGCACGTTAGTTCTTGCGTGGCGGTGCCGGTGTCGCGCCATCCGGCCCGGCCGCGGCAACGTAGTTTTCGGGGAACGCCAGCGCGCTCGAGGACTCGGCCTTGCCGGTCTTCGAGGACTCGTTCAGCGTGGTCTTGCCGGCGGTCCTGGCGGCGTCATCGAGCAGCTTCTCGACCCGCACCAGGATATCCGCGCCGCGCTTGGTCAAGACCGGCGGCGGGCCCGGCTTGGTTTCCAATACGCGCGGAGCCGCGTTGGCCTGGGCATTGGCCTGCGCCGGCTGCGGCGGCAGCTTCTGGCCCATGCCGACGCCGACGAGCTCCTTGACCTCCACGCCCTGATGCGCCGCGACCATGATGTCGTGCCAGGTCTGCGCCGGCAGCGAGCCGCCGGTCATGCGGTTGGTCGGCGAATAGTCGTCATTGCCGTACCAGACCGCGCAGGTGAAGTTGCCGGTGTAGCCGACGAACCAGGCGTCGCGATAGGCGTTGGTGGTGCCGGTCTTGCCGGCGGTCGGAATCCCGTCGAGCGCGGCGCGGCGCGCGGTGCCTTCGCTGACCACGTGACTCATCATGCCGGCCATGTCGGCGGCGATGTTCGGCGGAATCGCCTGCCGCGGTTTCGGGCCGTCGCGATCCCAGCGCCAGACCAGGTCGCCGGCGCCGGTGCGCACCTCGAGCACGGAATGCGGCGTCACCGCCTTGCCGCGGTTCGGGAAGGTCGCATAGGCGACCGCGTGCTCCAGCACCGTGACTTCGTCGGAGCCGATCGGCAGCGACGGCGTATCGGGCAGCGGCGCCTTGAGGCCGAAGCGGCGCGCGACCTCGACGATCTTGGCGCGGCCCGCCTTCGGCCCTTCCTTGCCGCCCATCATGATCGAGAGCTTGACCGGCACCACGTTGATCGAGCGGGTGATCGCCTGCGTCAGCGTGACCTGACCCGAATAGGAATGGCCGTAGTTCTGCGGGCACCAGTTGCCGATGCAGACCGGGCCGTCGACGATCTTCGAGTTCGGCGTGAAGCCGTTCAGCAATGCCGTGGTGTAGACGTACGGCTTGAACGACGAGCCCGGCTGCCGATAGGCGTCGGTGGCGCGGTTGAACTGGCTCGCACCGTAGTCGCGACCGCCGACCATGGCGCGGATGCCGCCGTCGAGATCGGACACCACGGTCGCGGCCTGCGTCGCGTGATAGTCGCGCCCGAACTGTCGCAGCTGGTTCTCGATCGCTTCCTCGGCCGCCTTCTGCACGTTCATGTCGATCGCGGTGCGGACCACGAAGACGCGCTCGGTGTAGGATTTCGGGAAGGTGTCGACCAGCTTGCGCATCTCGTCGAAGGCGTAGTCGAGATAGTAGTTCGGCGAGTTCTCGTCGCGCCGGTCGACCGCGACCGCCGGATTGCGGCGGGCGCCGAACACCTGGCCCTCGGTCATGAAGCCGGCATCGACGAGGTTGTCGAGCACGACATTGGCGCGGGCGCGGGCCGCGGGCAGGTTGATGTGCGGGGCGTATTTGGTCGGCGCCTTGAACAGGCCGGCGAGCATCGCGGCCTCCGCGAGGTTCACGTCGCGTACCGACTTGTTGAAATAGAAATGCGCCGCGCCGTCGACGCCGAAGGTGCCGCCGCCCATATAGGCGCGGTCGAGATAGAGCTTCAGGATCTCGTTCTTGGTGAGCCGCGTCTCCAGCCAGATCGCGAGGAAGGCTTCCTTCACCTTGCGCTCGATGGTGCGCTCGTTGTTCAGGAACAGGTTCTTGGCGAGCTGCTGGGTGATCGACGAACCGCCCTGGCGGACGCCGCCGGCCTGCGCGTTGGTGACCAGCGCGCGGGCAAGGCCCGGCACGTCGATGCCGAAATGGTCGTAGAAGCGGCGGTCCTCGGTCGCGAGCGTCGCCTTGATCAGATTGTCCGGAAAATCTTCCAGCGGGATCGAGTCATTATGCTTGATGCCGCGGCTGCCGATCGGGTTGCCGTAACGGTCGAGGAAGGTCACCGCGAGGTCGGACTTCTTCAGCCAGTCCTCGTCGGCGGTCTCGCGGAAGGCAGGAATCGCGAGCGTCAGCATCAAGATCATGCCGCCGAGCCCGAGCGTTGCGGCTTCCGACAGCGGCTCGATGAACACCCAGCGCTTCCAGCGGCCGACATAGAAGCGGTCCATGAAGGTGGAATAGCGCTCGTAGAGCTCGCGCAGGCCCTTGCCCGACGAGAACAGCGTCGAGTCGATACGCGCATCGAGGTCCAGGAAGAAGTTCCGGACCTTCTGTTTCCAATGGGACGGCATGATCTGAAAGGACCGGACCCTTGATCAGTTCGACTGCGCTGCGGGCGCCCAAACCGGGCACAGGGCAGCGTCTTGCTTCGATGTTGCGGCAATCCCAAGGCGCTTTTGCGTCGATGGGGACTCGTTCGTTGTTCTATCCGAGCGGCTGCCATAAACCAATGGCGCGGCTTGTGAATTTAATGGGAGCGCTAACGCTGCCCACCGGCTTTTTCGACCCCGCAATACCACCCCCTTGCGCAAGCGTTGCCGGCATCCCAAGAAGAGTGGCACCGCCATTTCAGGGATATCATGACCGCATCGCCCAAGCGCCCGTCGGACCAGGAGGGATTCTTCTGGAAAACCAAGACGTTGGAAGAGATGTCCAACGCCGAATGGGAGAGCCTGTGTGACGGCTGCGCACGGTGCTGCCTGGAGAAGCTCGAGGACGAGGACACCGGCAAGATCTATTTCACCCATATCTCCTGCAAGCTGCTCGATTCCGGCCTCTGCACCTGCAAGGACTACCCGAACCGTTCCGACCAGGTTCTGGATTGCGTCCGCCTGACGCCCGAAAACGTCCGGACGCTGAACTGGCTGCCGCCGAGCTGCGGCTACCGGCTGGTGGCCGAGGGGCGGGACCTCTATTGGTGGCATCCGCTGATCTCGGGCGATCCCGACACCGTCCATGAAGCCGGGGTCTCGGTGCGCGGGCGGGTGGAGGGCACCGAGCTCGACGTCAACGACGCCGATCTCGAGGATCATATCGTGCGATGGCCGGCGCTGCTGCCGAAACGGGCACAATTGAAGAAGCGGCCGAAAACGCTGGGCAAGACGACCAAAGCGTGACGTCGTCGCCGCGTCCGCGATCACGTCACCGCGAGAACATCGCGGCGGGATGCACCCATGCGCTGGGGTGCCTGCCTCAGCATTCAATTGCTGCATAAATAGCAAAGCAGAGAATGATTCCATCGCGGGATGCGCCCGCGCAGCAGCATTACGCCTCAAATGAACAAGTATGAACGGCAGAGCCGGATTCCTGCCGACCAAGCGACATTGCCCGACGACATTGCCGAAGAGCTGTCCCGCCTTCCGAGCGAGGTGATCGAACTCAGCGAAGCGCCGCCCCTGGCGCCGCCGGCACCGCTCAATCCGGACGAAGTCCGCACCATCGTCATCAGCCTGATGCTGACGATGTTCCTGGCCGCGCTCGACCAGACCATCGTCGCGACTGCGCTGCCGACGATCGGGCGCCAGTTTCACGACGTCACCAATCTGTCCTGGGTGATCACGGCCTATCTCTTGGCCTCGACCGCGGTGGCGCCGGTGTTCGGCACGCTGAGCGACATCTATGGCCGCCGCGTCATGATCATCACCTCGCTCAGCCTGTTCGTGGTCGGCTCCGTGCTGTGCGCGATCGCGCCCAGCATGACCATGCTGATCGTTGCCCGCGGCCTGCAGGGGCTCGGCGGCGGCGGCATCATGCCGGTGGTCCAGACCGTGATCTCCGACGTGGTGAGCCCGCGCGAGCGTGGCCGCTATCAGGCCTATTTCTCCAGCGTCTGGATGGCCGGTGGCATCCTCGGCCCGGTGGTCGGCGGCGTGTTCGCCGAGCATCTGCACTGGTCGATGATCTTCTGGATCAACCTGCCGCTCGCGGCAGCGGCGCTGGCGCTGCTGCTGCCGAAGATGAGCAAGATCCCGGTGTTCCACCGCAAGCGCAAGGTCGACTGGCTCGGCGGCATCCTGCTGATGGCCTCGGCCGTGGTGTTGATGCTGGTGCTGACCTGGGGCGGCACCCGTCTGTCCTGGCTGTCGCCGACAATTATGGCGATGATCGGCGCCTCGATCGCGCTTGCCGGTGCCTTCGTCTGGCACGCGCGCCGCGCCGACGAGCCGTTCCTGCCGCTGTCGCTGCTCGGCGGCTCGGTGGTGCCGTTCGCGATGGGGGCGGGCGGCTGTGCGCTCGGCGCCATGGTCGGCCTCACCGTGCACCTGCCGCTCTATTACGAGGTGGTCTATCACCTCACCGCCAGCGAGGCCGGCCTCGCGCTGATCCCGCTCGCGGCGATCTCGACCTTCGGTGCGGCGATCGCTGGCCGGACCATGGCAAAGGCCAAGCACTACAAGCGCGTCGCCATCGTCGGCACCTCGGTGGCCGCGATCTGTGCCGTCGGCATGGCGGTGACGACGCTGCCGCTGTGGGGATTGTTGCTGTTGATGAGCGTGTTCGCGCTCGGCCTCGGCACCACATTCCCGATCAGCGTGGTGTCGCTGCAGAACGCGGTGGCGCGGCCGCAGGTCGGCACCGTCACCGGTGCGATGAACTTCTTCCGCGCGATGATGGCCTCCTTCACGGTCGCCGCCTTCACCACCATCCTGCTGATGACGCTCGGGACCGACATCTCGCTCGCAGGCGAGCATCATGCCGCGGCCAGCACCGTCAGCGCGATCCCGATGGCCGACATGATCCATGCGTTCCGCTACGTGTTCGGTGCCGCCGCCGTGCTGCTGACCACCGCCTCGATCTGCATGATCACGATGGAAGAGCGCCCGCTCGCCGGTCCCGCCGCCCACCCGCCGGCGGAGATGGCGGAGTAGGGGCGGTCGCCCCATACACCAATGTCGTCCCGGCGAAAGCCGGGACCCATACGCCGCGGCGGATGTTGTGAATGGGACTCGTCGTTCCAAATCGCGTAACAATCAGCATCCGTGGTTATGGGTCCCTGCTTTCGCAGGGACGACACTGAGCTTGTCGCACGGCCAGCGGGCAACAATCCGCGTTCTCGCGACATGAATTGCCCGAGCCTTGCTTTTCGTTCAGCTCTCTCCGCTTCGCTTGCTCTGCGTAATTTGCGCAGCGGGGAATGACGATCTGAGAGATCGGTGCCCCACCACTTTATTCCCCCGCTGCCTCATGTTTGTTCATTTGGTGAGCGCCGACCCACTACTTTAGTCGCCGTCCATGCATGGCGATCTGCGCGCAGTTTCACTTGCTGCGCATTTTGTCGCGGCTATAGTCGCGCCCCAAGAGCTCGAAGCAGCCGAAGAAAAAGAGGAGAGAAACAGGGTGACAAGAACATCGCGACTCCCCGTGCATGCGATGCAGAAACTTGCAGGAGCGGCCGTGTTGGGCCTGTTGGCTGCGGCGCCCAGCGGAGCGCTGGCTGCCGACACCCTCAAGATCGGCGTGATCGCCGAAGCGCAGGCGATTGCCGGTGCATCGATCCCGCAGGCGGCGCAGCTGGCCGCCGACGAGATCAACGCCAAGGGCGGCATCGACGGCCGCAAGATCGAGATCGTCAGCTACGACAACCACTCGTCCTCGGCGGATTCGGTGCGCGCGTTCCAGCGCGCGGTCAACGAGGACAAGGTCAACGTCGTCATTTCGAGCTATATCAGCGAAGTGGTGCTGGCGCTCGAGCCTTGGGCTTCGCGCCTGAAGACGCCGTTCGTCACGCCCGGCGCCGCCTCCAACGAGATCAGCAAGAGCGTCCACGCCGATTACGAGAAGAACAAGTACACCTTCCACGGCTACCTGACCTCGGCCGCGCTGGCGCTGTCGGTCTGCGACGCCGCCAAGGAGCTGCTGGTCGATCAGAAGCACATGAAGACCGCGGTCATCATGAGCGAGGACGCCGCGTGGACCAAGCCGCTCGATGTCGGCTACGAGGAATGCCTGCCGAAGATCGGGCTCAAGGTCGTCGACCATATCCGTTTCTCGCCCGACACCACCGACTTCACGCCGATCTTCAACAAGGTCGAAGGCTCCAAGCCCGACGTGATCATCACCGGCATCTCGCATGTCGGCGTGCAGCCGACGGTGCAGTGGAAGAACCAGCAGGTGCCGATCCCGATGTTCGGCATTTCCTCGCAGGCGACCAACGAGACCTTCGGCAAGGACACCAACGACGCGGCGGAAGGCGTGCTGTATCAGGGCGTGTCCGGCCCGAACGTCGCGGTGACGCCGAAGTCGGTGCCGTTCGCGGAAGGCTTCAAGAAGCGCTACGGCAACTATCCGTCCTACGCGGGCTATACCGCCTATGACGAGGTCTACTACATCGCCGATGCGGTGAAGCGCGCCGGCTCGGTCGAGGCCGACAAGATGGTCGATGCGCTGGAGAAGACCGACTGGGAAGGCACCATCGGACGCGTCCAGTTCTACGGCAAGGACGATCCGTTCACCCATTCGATCAAGTACGGCAAGGGCCTGATCACCGGACTGATGCTGCAGTGGCAGGGCGGCAAGCAGGTCGCGGTCTGGCCGAAGGAGGTCGCCAAGAGCGATCTCAAGTTCCCGAGCTTCATCAAGGTCACCACGAACTGACTGATGATCATGCTCCCGGGCCCCACCCGGGAGCATCCCTGTTCGGTTCTGTGTCCTCCACAACAGGCAGCCCTGCTGCCGCGGCCAATCTGAGATGCTTGCCTTACAAATCCTGATCGATGGCTTTGCCATCAGCGCGCTCTATGCGCTCGGCGCCACCGGTTTCACCCTGATCTTCGGTGTCTCCGGCGTCCTCAACCTCTCCCACGGTGCCATCATGGTGGCCGCGGCGGTCGCGGCCTGGGCCGCGGCCAGCGTGCTGCACCTCGACATCTACACCGGCGCGCTGTTCGGTGTCGGCGTCGCGCTGATCGTGTCGTTCGCAACCTATTTCGCGGTCGTCAAGCCGATCCAGAATTCGAGGCGGATCCCCAACGAGGAGAAGGAAATCTTCGTCCTCACCGGCACGTTGCTGTGGGGCATCATGATCCAGGAACTGATCGCCTATTTCTTCACCAACAACGCCAAGACGGTGCTGCCGATCGTCGAGGGCGTGGTCGATATCTTCGGCAACCGCACGCCGCGCAACAATATCTTCACCGCGCTGGTCTGCTGCCTCGTGATCGGCCTGCTGTGGCTGCTGGTGAACCGCACCAGGACCGGCAAGGCGGTGCTGGCGGCCTCGATGAACCCGCGCGGCGTCACGCTGCTCGGCCTCGAGCTCACCCAGATCTACATCGTGGTGTGGGGCATCTACGGGATTCTCGCCGGCATCGCCGGCGTGCTGCTCGGCATGTTCCTCGGCGTCAGCTCCTACAGCGTCGGGCCGCTGACCGCGAGCGCGTTCTCGATCGTCGTGCTCGGCGGCCTCGGCAGCGTGTCGGGCTCGCTGATCGCAGCCTTCGTCGTCGGCTATCTCGAGACCATCACGGCCTACATGATCTCGCCGGCCTATCGCACCATTCCGGCGCTGCTGCTTCTGGTGTTCGTGATGTATATCCGGCCTCAAGGCCTGCTCGGGAGGCGCTGAGATGGCCAGCTTCTTTTCCTCGCGCCTGTTCTTCATTTCGCTGGTATGCGTGGTGATCGCCGCGACGCTGCCGTTCTACGTCTCGGGCTACATCCTCGGGCTGCTGACCGTCGCGTTCTATTTCGGCGTGTTCGCGATGGCCTGGGACCTCTTGTTCGGCTTCGCCGGCGAGGTGAATTTCGGGCCGACCTTCCTGATCGGCACCGGCGCCTACACCGCAGGAATTCTCAACAACCAGTTCGGCTGGTCGGTCTATGTCTGCATCCTGCTCGGCGCGCTGGCGTCGGTCGTCGCGGGCTTCGTGCTGGCGCTGCCGGCGCTGCGGGTGAGAGGACCGTATTTCGGCCTGACCACGCTGGTGGCGGTCTTGATGCTGCAGAACTTCGTCGTGGTGTTCGCCGATCTCACCGGCGGCGAGATCGGGCTCACCATCCCTGACGTCATCACCATCAATGCCGGCGCCAATTACTGGATCGCGCTCGGCTTCATGACCGTGAGCGCGGCCATCCTGTACGGCCTGTCGCAATCGCCGGTCGGCCTCGTGCTGCAGGCGAGCGGGCAGGATCCGGTGCAGGCCGGCGCGCTCGGCTTCAACATCGTCAAGCACAAGCTCGCGGCCTTCATCGTCAGCGCCTTCTTCTCGGGACTGTCGGGCGCGCTGCTCGTGTTCTACTTCGGCACCGCCTCGGTCGGCACCGTGGTCGACGTCGCGGTCGGCGTGAACGTGATCGTTTCCGCCGTGCTCGGCGGCCGGCGCACCGTGCTGGGAGCCGCGCTGGGCGCGATCTTTCTGATCGTGGCCGGCGAGTTCCTGCGTCCGACCGGCGAGCTAGCGACCTTCATCGTCTCGGCGGTGGCGCTGCTCGTCGTCCTGTTCTTCCCCGGCGGTTTCCTCGGAGCGGCCCTGTCACGCGAGGCGCGCTCGTAATGGATCAGACTGTGACCACAGCAACGCTCACCGTCCGCGGATTGACCAAGCGATTCGGCGGCCTGACCGCCGTGAAGAACCTCTCGTTCGATCTGCATCCCGGCGAGATCCTCGGCCTGATCGGGCCGAACGGCTCGGGCAAGTCGACCGCGATGAAGAGCGTGATGGGCATCGAGCGCCCGACCGCGGGCGAGGTGCTGTTCGAAGGCGAGAATGTCGCCGGGCTGCCCGCGCACAAGATCGCGCGCAAGGGTTTTGGCATGGTGTTCCAGCACTCGCGGCCGCTGAACCGGCAGACCGTGCTGGAGAACATCATGGTCGCGCTGTTGCCCGACAGCCTGTTCATGCTGTTTCCCGACAAGGCGCTGACCGAGCGCGCCAAGTGGATCGCCGAGCGCGTCGGACTGGGGGCGGTGATGGACCGCCGCCCGCCGACGCTGCCGTTCGCCGACCTGCGCCGGCTGGAATTGGCCAAGGCGATCGCGCGCGATCCCAAGGTTGTGCTGGTCGACGAGCCCTTCGCCGGTCTCACCAGCGCCGAGGTCGGCACCTTCTCCGCATTGATCCGCAGCTTCCGCGATGAGGGCCGCGCGGTGATGCTGGTCGATCACAACGTCAAGAGCGTCGCGGCGCTGGTCGACCGCGTGCTCGCGATGTATCTCGGCGAGGAGATCACGACCGGTCGCGCCGAGGACGTGATGAAGAACGAGACCGTGCGGCGGGTCTATCTCGGTGGCGCGATCCAGACCCATGCGCGGCCCGAGACCTCGTTCAAGGACAAGGTGCCGCTGCTGCAGGTCGAGAATGTCAGCGTGCATTACGGCAAGGCGCAGGCACTGGAAAACGTCTCGATCCACGTCCATGAGGGCGAGTTCGTCTCCGTCGTCGGCCTCAACGGCGCCGGCAAGACCACGCTGTTCAACACCATCTCGGGTTTCCTGCCCTATACCGGCGAGATCCTGCGCGGCGGACAGTCACTGCGCGGCACGGGACCTGCGAAGATCGCCCGCTCCGGCCTCGTGCAATGTCCGGAATCGCGCGAATTGTTCGGCGAGATGACGGTGCGGGAAAATCTCGACCTCGGCGGCCAGCATCTCGACGACGCGGCGCGGGCCAAGCAACTCGCCTGGCTGTTCGAACTGTTCCCGATCCTGAAGGAACGCCAGGGCCAGATGGCGCAGACGTTGTCCGGCGGCGAGCAGCAGATGCTGGCGATCGGCCGCGCGCTGATGATGCAGCCGCAGATCCTGATCCTGGACGAGCCGACGCTAGGGCTTGCGCCTGTTATCCTGGAGCTGCTGTCGAAGGCGCTGGAGAAGCTGCGCCAGACCACCAAGATCACGGTTCTGCTGGGCGAGCAGAACGTGACGTTCGCGCTTCCGCATGCCGACCGCGTCTATGTGCTGGAGCACGCGCGGATCGTCTGGGAGGGCGATCCGGGCCGGTTCGCCGCGGAGGCCGGCAAGGACTTTCTCTGACGTTCGCAGTTTGAAAAGAAGAAAGCAAAACAAGGGAGATCATGATGACAGCATATTCAACCGCGACCCGCATGAGCCTGTTGGCCTCGGCGCTCGCGCTCTGCCTCGCGGCGCCGGCCTATGCGCAGTCCAAGGACCCGATCAAGATCGGCATCATTGCCGAAGTGCAGTCGATCGCGGGTGCGGCGACGCCGGGCGGCGCGCAGATCGCAGCCGACGAGATCAACGCCAAGGGCGGCGTGATGGGCCGCAAGATCGAGATCGTCACCTACGACAACAAGAGTTCGTCGGCCGATTCAGTGCGTGCCTTCCAGCGCGCGGTGAGCGAGGACAAGGTTTCGGCCGTGATCGCGAGCTACATCAGCGAGGTCGTGCTGGCGCTCGAGCCGTGGGCTGCGCGGCTGAAGATGCCGCTGATCACGCCCGGCGCCGCCTCGAACGAGATCACCAAGGCGATCCACAACGACTATGAGAAGAACAAGTACACCTTCCACGGCTACCTGACCTCGGCCGCGCAGGCGCAGTTGGTCTGCGACGCGGCCAAGGAGCTGTTGGTCGACCAGCTCAAGTTCAAGTCGGTCGCGATCATGAGCGAGGACGCGGCCTGGACCAAGCCGCTCGACGTCGGCTACGAGGCCTGCCTGCCGAAAGCAGGCCTGAAGGTGGTCGAGCACATCCGCTTCTCGCCCGACACCACCGACTTCACGCCGATCTTCAACAAGATGGAAGCCGCCAAGCCCGACGTGATCGTCACCGGCATCTCCCATGTCGGGGTGCAGCCGACCGTGCAGTGGAAGAACCAGCAGGTACCGATCCCGATGTTCGGCATCAGCGCGCAGGCGCTGAGCCCGACCTTCTGGGGCGACACCAACGGCGCCGCCGAAGGCGTGCCCTCGCTCGCGGTGGCAACGCCCGATGTTGCGGTAACGCCGAAGACCAAGCCGTTTGCGGCGGCGTTCAAGGCCAAGTTCGGCACGCCGCCGGCCTATACCGGCTACACCGCCTATGACGAGGTCTACATCATCGCCGAGGCGATCCAGCGCGCCGGCTCGACCGATCCGGACAAGATGGTGACCGAGCTCGAGAAGACCGACTTCGAGGGCACGATCGGCAAGATCCAGTTCTACGGCAAGAACGACGAGTTCACCCACGGCATCAAGTCCGGCCCGGGCGCCGTGACCGGCCTCGTGTTCCAGTGGCAGGGCGGCAAGCAGATCACGGTCTGGCCGAAGGCGATCGCCGAGGGGCAGATGAAGTTTCCGAACTTCGTGAAGCTGTCGCAGTAGCAGACGTACTCGCCGTCATTGCGAGGAGCGTAGCGACGAAGCAATCCATCTATCCCGGCGTGGAGGGGTGGATTGCTTCGCGGAGCCTGTCATCCGGCGGCGCTTCGCGCCGACCGGGTGGCTCGCAATGACGATCGGCGAATGTGAGTCCCAAACTACTTGCGCGTCGGCGGCGCCGTCTGGATCGTCGGCGCGGCCGCCGCGAGCAGCGCGGCGCGGTCGCCGTTGCGTGGCGGATAGATGCGCTGCTGGTTGATGGTCTGCTTGGTGAGCTTGGCGGCGGCGCCTGTGGTGTGCACCTCGCGGTCCCAGCCGGTGGTGTAGAGCGCGCCCCAGGCGCCGAGATCGAGCACCGTCACATACCAGTCGATATTGAGCTGCAGCAGCTTCTCGCCAAACAGGTCCGCGACCACATTGTGGCCGGCGAAGCGGCCCATCGGCCGCGCGAACTGACACGACATCACGGTCGGGTGCTCGCCGTCGATCAGGCAGGCGGCGACGTCGCCGGCGGCGAAGACGTCCGCAAGGCCTTCGACGCGCATGGTGTGGTCGACTTTGATCCGGCCGAGCGCGTCGCGCCTGGCCGGCAGCGAGGCGGCGAGGGGGCTGGCGCGCATGCCGGCGCACCACACCACGGTCTTGGTCGGAATGATCTCGCCGGAGTTGAGCGTGATGCTGTCGGCGCCGACGGCGCTGACCCGGACATTCAGCCGCGTCTCGACGCCGAGCGCGGCCAGCGCCTCGTTGATGACCGGCCGGCCATGCGCGCCGAAGGTCGCGCCGACGACGGGATTGGGATCGATCAGGATGACCCGATGATCGCCGGTGATGCCGGCGTGCGCCAGCTTGGCCGGCATCTCGGCCGCGACCTCGATCCCGGTGAACCCTGCACCGACGACCGCGATGCTCGCGCGTGCCTCTGACGGCGGCTCGTTGCCGAGCGCCGCCAGATGGGCGTCGAGCCGCATCGCTGCTTCATACGTGTCGACATCGAAGCCGTGGGCGGCAAGGCCCGAGATGGTGGGGCGGACCAGCTCGCTGCCGGTGGTCAGCACCAGCCGGTCGTAGCTCACAACCTCCGCGCCTGCGCTCGTCCTGACCGTGACGGCGCGCGTCGCCGGATCGATCGCCGCGACCTCGGCCACCCTATGGCCGACGCCAACCGGATCGAGCAGGTCCTTGAGGGGCAGCGCGACATCGCCGAGATCGACCTCGTAATTGCGCACCCGGATGTTGTGATAGGCGTTGCGATCGACGACCAGGATCTCGGTGTCCGCTGCCCGTGCACCGATCTCGTCGCGCTTGCGGGCTGCGCCGAGCGCGGCCCATAGCCCGGCAAAGCCGGCCCCCAGCACCAGGATGCGCGCCATCTCTCCCTCCGAAGTTGCACCGGAGGGAGCTTGCCTGCGCTGGCGCGGTCAAATCAAGTGGCAGAGCGGCGTGTGAGGTGCCCTCACGTCCCGGGCCGCGACACCTCGGTCTCCTTGCTGGTGATGAATTCCAGCAGCACAGGCACGCCTTCCTTGGTCTTCTGGATGCCGCGCTTGATCGCGGGGATGATGTCCTCGGGCTTGGTCACCCGTTCGCCGTAGCCGCCGAAGGCCCGGGCCATCGCGGCGTAATCGCCGGAGATGTCGGTCGAGCGGTATTTCTCGGTCGAGATCGGCATTACCTTCAATTCGATCGCCATCGAGAAATTGTTGAGCAGGATCGACATGATCGGAATCCGCTCGCGCACCGCGGTCTCGAAGTCCATCCCCGTGAAGCCTATCGCGGCGTCGCCCCAGACATTGATGCAGAGCTTGTCCGGCTTGGCGAGCTTGGCGCCCATCGCAAGGCCGAGGCCGTAGCCGAGCTGCGTGGTCTTGCCCCAGCCGATATAGGACAGCGGCTCGACGGACTTCCAGAACGGCGAGAGCTGGTCGCGCGGGCTGCCGGCGTCGTGGGTGATGACGGTGTTGTGGATGTCGACGGTGTGCTGCAGGTCCCACAGCACGCGGTAGGGATTGAGCGGCGCGTCGTTGTGCGTCAGCTTCGGCATCCACTTGGCGAGCCACTCCTTGTGGGAGGCGGCGATCTCCTCGGCGACGGCGCTTGCGTTGCGGTCCGAGGTCACGGTCTTGCCGATCTCCTCCAGCAGCGCGTCGAGCACCAGGCCGGCGTCGCCGACCAGGCCGACCTTGGCCTCGACATCCTTGTTGATGTGGTTCGGATCGAGCGTCGAATGGATGATGGTCTTGCCCTTCGGCATCGCGATGCCGAATGACGTCTCGGTGAAGGAGCAGCCGATGCCGAAGATCACGTCGGCTTCGGAAAGAAATTTCGGCACCGCGCGCGGCACCGCGAGGCCGCCGGAGCCGAGCGAGAGCGGGTGCGTCTCGGGGAAGGACGACTTGCCGCCGAGGCTGGTGGTGACCGGGATCGCGAGCCGTTCGGCGAGGCGCTTCAGCTGCGGCCAGGCCTTTGCATAGTGCACGCCCTGGCCGGCATAGATCACCGGACGCTTGGCGCCAACGAGCAGGGCGGCCGCTTCCTTCACATGGACGGGGTC
The DNA here is from genome assembly GCF_029714345.1 of Bradyrhizobium brasilense. Taxonomy (NCBI): domain Bacteria; kingdom Pseudomonadati; phylum Pseudomonadota; class Alphaproteobacteria; order Hyphomicrobiales; family Nitrobacteraceae; genus Bradyrhizobium; species Bradyrhizobium brasilense. The sequence continues at coordinate 5,956,576 of NZ_CP121669.1, read as the reverse complement.
GGCGCCGTAGCGGGTGCGCAGCACCGGCGTGTAGTTCAAGGGCTCCGGCACCTCCTCGTTCCACATGTCGGCGGGGATTTCGACGATGACCGGCCCGCCGCGGCCGTTCTTCAATTTTGTAAATGCCCGCCGAAAGATGTTGCAGACCTCGGCTGCGATGTTGATCGGCTCCGACGATTTTGAGAACGCCTTCATCGCCTGGCTGGAATTGAAGTTTGGGTCGATATTCGCCAGTCGACGCGCATAGCCCATCGGCAGCACAAGGACGGGCACGGATTCGCCGTAGCATTGCGCGACGCCGCCCATCGCGTTCTCCGCGCCGGGGCCGTGCTGCATGCAGAAGGCGCCGATCTTCTCGCCCGAGGTGACGCGGGAGATCGCGTCTGCCATGTGCACGCCGATGCGCTCCTGGCGCACCATCACGGGGCGGATATCGGCATTGGCGGCGTATTCGATCAGGTGGTTGACCGGGTAGCCCGTGAGGATCTCGATCCCCTCGCGCTTCATGATTTCCGCGATCGCGGTGCCGAGCTTCATGACGGTCACTCCCTTTGCATGCGGCCGGTTCGTTCCGGCCTCGTTGTCGCCTGTCCGATAAAGGAACAGGATTCCGCGGCACCGGTAAAGCGCGGCCGGGGCCGGATCAGGTAGTTCTGATATGCGTTTACGACTGGAGCTGTTTCCGGTCAGACAGGATCAGAACGGAGCTCTAGATACTTGTTTTGACGCGTTTTCTTTGCGCGAGCCGGTGTCCACTTCGCTGGAAAGCGCTCCGGCCGCGGCCCGGTGCCTCGCCCGGCGGCAACCTGATGCAGGCAGAACTAGCAGGGAAATTCCCTGCAACCTTTAAGCGATCGTTCATCCTTTCCCTCAATGGGCCGTCAACCAATGTGGCCTAGTTTCGCAAGCATATTACTACGGCGCGGGAGAAAAAGCCGCGAGCGTCGGACAGGAGCTTTTCATGCGCGCGTTGATGGCAAGGTTTCTGCGTGATGAGGTCGGGGCGACGGCCATTGAATACGCCATCATCGCCGGTGGCATCAGCATCGTGATCGTCGCGGGCGTCAGGGGTATCGGCACCAGTGTAAGCGGCCAATTCAATGCCGTCAGTTCGGCATTCAAGTAAGCGCTGCCGGCAGTTCGCCATTTTCCGGATTCAGTCGTCCCCATTCAACGCGCGCAGCATCGCGATGCGCGCGAACATCAACCAGCCGGCGCCTTGTTCCGCCGCATTGATCAGATGCTCGACCGCGATCTGCCAGCGTGTCTCCTGCTGGGTGTCTTCCGATAGCTTCATGATGTAGTCGGCAGCGTGCTGCAGCGTCACCAGCGTGCCGCCGCGATGCAGCGCGATCGGTTCGTCAAACGGCGTCGACCAGGGCATCTCGACCGGGACATCTCAGGCGCTGTGGACCGGGCTCATCTTGCGGTCGCTGCGCTAGCCTGCCTTCTTGCGCGCCGCGGTGCCCTGGGCGCGCGTTGTCTTCTCGGCCTTCTTCGGCTCGGGCTTGGCGGCCTCCTTGGGCTCGCGCTTGCCGCTGCCCGAGATCGGCAGCAGCATTTCGCGCTGACCCTCGATGCGCTTCTTCGGCTTCTTGCCCTTCGCGGCCTTTGCTTCAGTCTTGGCGGGCGCGGCCTGCTTCTCGTTTGCGAGGCTCTTCTTCAGCGCGTCCATCAGGTTGATGACGTTGCCGCTGGTCTTCGCCGCGGGCTTGGCGACCTTGATGCCGTTGCGCTTCTGGTCGATCAGGTCGATCAGCGCCTGCTCGTAGCGGTCCTCGAACTCCTCCGGATCAAAGTCGGCGGACTTCTGCTCGACGATGTGCTTGGCGAGATCGAGCATGTCCTTGGTGATCTTCACATCCTGGATGTCGTCGAAATACTCCTTCTCGCTGCGCACCTCATACGGGTAGCGCAACAGCGTGCCCATCAGCCCGTTGTCGAGCGGCTCGAGCGCGATGATGTGCTCGCGATTGGTCAACACCACGCGGCCGATCGCGACCTTGTTCAGGCTGCGGATGGTCTCGCGGATCACCGCAAAGGCGTCGTGGCCGACCTTGCCGTCGGGAACGAGGTAGTAGGGACGGATCAGATAGCGGCTGTCGATCTCGCTGCGCGGCACGAATTCGTCGATCTCGATGGTGCGGGTCGAATCCAGAGCGATGTCGTCGAGTTCTTCCTTGGTGACCTCGATATAGGTGTCGGTGTCGACCTTGTAGCCCTTCATGATGTCTTCGGTGGAGACTTCCTCGCCGGTCTCGGCGTCGACCTTGGCGTATTTGATCCGGTGGCCGGTCTTGCGGTTGATCTGGTTGAAGGAGACCTTTTCGGTATCCGATGTCGCCGGGTACAGGGCAACCGGGCAAGTCACGAGCGAAAGGCGCAAAAAGCCCTTCCAATTGGCGCGAGGGGCCATGGGGGAAACTCCAGGGAAACTCCGATTACGCAACCGACGGAACGGTCAAGGATAACACCGGGAACCCCAGTTTGAAACAACACGGCCCGGTGAATCTCGCAACGGCGTTAACCGTGTCCTCGAACTGCGCCCGTTTGACGCGGCGGGCGGGACTGCCTTCGGCCCAGCCGTCAAAGCCCTCGGAACATCGCTCCCGATCACGCGTTGGCTGTCGAAGGGGCGCGGCAAACGCCGGAATTACAGGCACTTAAGCAAAGAGGTTGCCATGGCAACGGAACGACACGGTCAAATCGTCGAAACCCCGACCGAGGCACGGCAGGCCGAGCCTGGACCTTCGGTTCTCGCGCTGCTCACGGCCTCGACAGGGCTGGCCGTCCTGATCCTCGGCATTGTCTGGTTCGCCTTTTTCCGCGTGTGAGGCGATTATCATTGGTTGACCGCGTGCGAGGACTTGATTGTTAAACTGAGAGGCAGGACGAAGCGGGCAGATTGCTCCCGGGAAGAATCCGTTCGGTCGCGCCGGCCTCCGGCGCGCGGGCCGCCGCGATCGCCGACGTAAAATTCCTGATCGTGTCGAACGGAATTTCTACTGCGCGATGGCGTGCGGCCTGGCGGCGGTTTGCAGCGGTGATCTGTGATGCGCGATGCGAATGGCTGCTGCGACGCGTCACGAGATCATCGAAATTGACTGCTAGCTGATTTGAATCAGTTACGCCTTGAGCCTGAGATGTTCTACTCGCAAGAAGAAAAAAACTCGTTGCTGGAGCGCTTCAAGGAGAAAAGCGTTTCAGGTGTCTTCGTCGGACTGACGGTGCTGGCGATGGCGGGGTGGATTTATCTTCTCAGCTCGATGTTCCTGAAATTCATGCTCTGGTGGTTCTCCTGAGACGTTCTCTCGCGAGAACAATTATTGTCGACGCCTGATCATTGTTGCGTCGTTCGATTGCACAAAAATTCCAGCGGCTGAACAATCTTTCGGCGCGTCCAATCATGATGTCGTCACAACTTCGAATGTTAATAACATCGGGGCGAACGTGGACGGTTGTGATGGTTTCTCCTGCTCTCATTCTCGCGGCGGTGTTCGTCGCAGGCTTCTTCTCCGGTTTCGCTGCGCGCTCGTGGCGGTCGCACAAGCGCCGCGCGCAGTATCGGATCTATGCACCGTATGTGGCGCCATCAGCCGCGAAATCGTCGAGGCGGGAACAGCCGGTCAGTGCGTTCGGCCACATGCGTCGTGCGTTCTAGGGAGTAGTTCGATCGAGGTAGCGCGACGGTGTGCGGTGAGTTGGGGTTGGCTGGCAACATGCAATCGGTCATCATGTCTGCATCCGTAGCGGCAGGCGGGTTGGTTGCATGCCAGCGTGCGCCTGATCTCGTCGCCAGCCCCGCGGATCGCAAGGGAACTTTCACGTCATGAGTGATCTCAGGGGGCATTCGCCAAGGCGGTATGTCGTCGATGTCAGTGGCAAGCGCGTGCTGGTCGGGCTGACGCTTGAGGAGACGTCGGAGTTCGAGGACCTGGACTCCTCGCTCCCGGGACTGGCGGACGGGCACGATAACGGGACGGGCTTGGTGCCGTCAGCCGGTGAGGGACGGTGGCTCGAACTCTATGACAAGCACGACAAGGCCTGGATAAAGTGGAAAGCCGACCTGAGGGCCGGGCACGAGGGCAATTCACCCTTTTTTAACTAAGACCGGGCGATTTTGACCTGTGCTGCCTCAATGGGCCCGAACCGGATACTGACAGATGTTTCAGCTGTTTTTGCGGTCTCGCGCGCAGGACCTGATCAAATCGCGGCGCGGCGAGGAAGGGTTCAAGGCACGCTCGGCCGAGCGCGATGCCGAGACCGATCGCGCCCGGATCGGATCGATCATGGCCGCGATCGAGGCCGCGTTGCAAGCGGCCGAAAGCGAGCAATCCGGTCTTGGCCGCCGCGTCGATGATGTTCTGGCCCGCGCCGCGGTGACTCTCGGCAACGGCACCGACGAATATCTGGAACGCGAGGCGCTTGACAACTATCATCAAGACCTGTTTGACGCCGAGATCTCCAACGGCCAGCGCCGGCTGAAGGAATTGGCGACCGAGATTGCGCACTTCAAGTTCATGAAAGCCGCCGTCCTGAGCCGCTTTCCGGACTACAAGCCTCCGGCCGCCAGCAACTGACGCCTGGCGGCGCGCAACGCGAAGCTAGCTGCGGCTGCCGCGTGTAACGGCGGTATTCGAATGGTCCGGCGCAAGGCGAAAGGCACAGGCAAGACGTGGTGATCGCAGGCAATCTACTCGTCACGGGCTGCGCCGGCTTCATCGGCTTCCATCTGGCGGAGCATCTGCTGCGGGCAGGGCAGCCGGTCATCGGCCTCGACAATCTGAACGACTATTACGACCCGGTGCTCAAGCGCGCGCGCCTCGATCTGCTCAAGCAGCACCGTGGCTTCACCTTCGTGGAGCTCGACCTCGCCGACCGCGCCGGCATGAAGGCGCTGTTCGAGCGTTATCGCTTCGAGGTCGTGGTGCATCTCGCCGCGCAGGCCGGCGTGCGCTATTCCCTGCAGAACCCGCACGCCTATGCGGATTCCAATCTGGAGGGCTTCCTCAACGTCCTCGAGGGCTGCCGGCACACCGCGTGCAAGCACCTGTTGTTTGCGTCCTCATCGTCGGTCTATGGCGCCAACACCAAGTTGCCGTTTTCGGTCCACGACAATGTCGACCATCCCGTCAGCCTGTACGCCGCGACCAAGAAGGCCAACGAGCTGATCGCGCATTCCTATAGCCATCTCTATCGCGTACCGGCGACCGGGCTGCGGTTTTTCACCGTGTATGGGACGTGGTATCGGCCGGACATGGCGCTCTATGCGTTCGCCGACGCGATCACCAAGGGCAAGCCGATCCAGCTGTTCAACAATGGCAACATGCGGCGCGACTTCACCTATGTCGACGACGTGGTCGAGGCGATGGTGCGGTTGATCGGCCGCGCGCCGGAAGGCGACGTCAACTGGTCGGGAGCGCATCCCGATCCGGGTTCGAGCCGGGCGCCGTGGCGGGTCTACAATATCGGCAACAGCAGGCCGGAAGAACTGATGCATGTGGTGGCGCTGCTCGAGCAGGGCTTGGGGCGACAGGCCGAAAAGCAGTTGCTGCCGATGCAACCGGGAGATGTACTGGAGACGTCGGCCGACGTCTCCGGCCTGGAGCGTGAAATCGGCTTCCGCCCGCAGACGCGGATCGAGGATGGCATTGCCAGGTTTGTCGCTTGGTATCGGGCCTATCACGACGTCGATCGGACCTAGGCGCCGCGAGAATCGTCGTCGCGTTCCAGCTCGCAGTCAGAGCTTGATCTTCGCGCAAACGCGATCGGCGTTTGTCGCGACGGAAAACCGCTTCGCACGTTTCCGGATCATGCTTTAGTGCGCTCATTGCGAGTCCGGGCTCGAGAAAAAAACTGATTCAGTTTGGAACGGAGTGTGGCAATGCGAGTTATCTCGGGTTTTGCGATCGCCTCAGCCGTGATCATGATCTCCAGCGCAATGGTTCCGGCGCATGCGATCGACGTGCAGGTGGCGCGCGCCTGCGATGCCTTGGTCGCGAAGGCATTTCCGCCGCTACAGCCCGGCAATCCCGCTTCCGGGAGCGCGCGGGGCGGTGCCAAAGCCCAGCGGGACTATTTCAACAAGTGCGTCGCCAATGGCGGCAAGATGGACGACGATACGCCCCCCAAATCGAAATAGCGCGCGATCGCGACGCGTGGCGAATTAGCGATGCTTATGGCGAATCTTCGCTGTCGCTGCTGTTCGTGGGGACTGTGCAAGCGCGTGCGAATGCAGCGACAGGCGCGCGAAAGGCGTTCACTCCCGCTGTTCAAGCCGGACGCTTCGGTCCCGCTCATTTTAATTAGAATAGCGTTAGCGCGGTTGGGTCCGGCGGAGGCGAAATCGCGTTTGGTCCGATGTTCAGCGTTGAATTCATTTCGCTGGATTGCTCGAGCGCTTCAGGACACCGTCAGCCGCTTCAATATTCGCAACCGGTCGAAACACTCTGCGATCCTTGATGGACGTGGCAGCAGCAGATTTTGCGTCTGCGGAGCAGCTTTGGTGGAATATCTTGTGTGCAGCTGAGCGCGTCCCTTGAAGCGCGATCGCTGTAACACGGCGACATTGTGATAGCCGGACAATGCACGTTCGGTTGAACGACACGGCAGCCATCAATGATCACCAAGCAATATCATGCGCTTGGTAGAGCTTCCGACCCACATTGAGCCGCGTTGTCCAGCCGCGCGCCTCATAGCTGCCGCTGCCAACTCATCTGTACGACACATCAAAGGCCGCCGATCGAGCGCTTCGCGATCAGGTTGTGGAACCTGATTGAGAAAATTTAACTCGGAGCCATGTTGGTCGCAAACCTGCCCCATTAACCGCCTTCCATGTGGGCGGAATAACCCTGTCATCGAAACTTCAATCACATCGCTCATACCCTTAACCGCAGAGCGAGGGCGCGCCATGAAGCAGCACAAAGTTCAACATTTGCATCAGCCGATCGAAGAGGCGTTGCTCGCGACCAATCAATCGCTGCGCAACGAAGTCGTTGCGCTGATGCTTGATATCGCTGAGTTACGTGAAATCCAGGAACGCCCGGGCTCGTCGCGTTCGTTCGGCATGTCTCGAGAGCAGAACACCCCGCGCGTCGCGCTGCGCCGGGTTCACAGCTGAAGTCCGTCAGCCTCTTTCTCATCGGCAGAATATGCGGCCACATCCTCGCCAATCCGGCGAGCATGCTGGCGCGCCTGCAGTTGCGGACATTTCAATTCTAAATTGAATGATGCGCTGGCCCGATGCTCGTTTAGGCGAGCTGGCGGACGTTGCTGCGGACAATCGCGGTCGTGAGGGTTGGGGTGGTCAGTGCTCCAGCGGCACGGACTTGTGCGCCCCGACATCGGACAGACGCTCGCGCAGGATCCAATTCTGCAAGACCAGTTCGACCGCGGTATGCCGGAGCTCGCAATTCTCCGCGACGAGGCGTTCCAGGATGTCGGCCGCCTCGCTTGACGCGGGTTGGTTCCCCTCGAAGACCTTGAGACGCGCCATGGTGTCGATCCTCGCAAAAATGTTGATCAGAGACTGGCTCTGACAAGCGTCAGCACGGAATGGTTCGCGGATTATCGGGCGGACGTGGCTCCGCCTGATGGCCTCGGGTGGGAAAGCGCTTAATTGATAATTCGTGGATCGAGATATGAGCGTTAGGTTTCGTGAAAATAATCCTCAAATATGTTGAAATCCTCATGACACCTAACGTCCTAGTAACTACTGCTGGGCGTGTACGCCCGCAAGCGGCCGGACGCGAAAGTCGCGGGATTAATTTGTTAGAAATTTGTGAAAGTTGCGCTTGACCGGTGGGGCGATTATCGCGGCGAGGCATGGCGCACTCACAATCTGTCGAGAGACCGATTGAATATTCTCACTTGCTTCCCGTTAGAGAATGCAAACAGTGCGCCAGTTATCCCGATCAAACTCTCATACACAGAAAGTCGTATAACTTTTTTTATCGGGCCCTTTCAGCGGGGGAATATTCCCCGTATATTCCGCTCAATACCTTGCAGCTTCGGCGTTTCTTCGCACTATGTGTTGCTGCCGACCGGCAAGTTCGAGGCTCCCGAAAGGCCCCCGGGAAACCCTCAATTTGAATTTCCTGTTGCATTTACATAGCTTATAGGCCATGCGATGATTGCTAATCTAGGGGGCAATGAGATGACCAATGAGGCGTCATTCTACTGAGGAGATCAGTTCCAAGGTCAAACAGGCCGAGGAACTCATGGCGCGGGGGCAGTCCCAGGCCCAAGCGTGCAAGGTGCTGGGCGTTAGCGTGATGACATTTCATCGCTGGCGCAAGCAGGAGGCCGCACGTGGCCACCAGGCGAATGGTACTGTTACCGAATTCGCCGCTCGCACCGATGATAGAGATGGGATCCCCCCTGTCCATAACCGTATTGATGAATTACGGCTGGAAAATGAACGGCTGCGCCGGATCGTGACCGACTTGCTGCTCGAGAAAATGAAGATCGAGGAAAAGCTTGCGCTCAGGTCCGGTGGCGGGAGCGGCTTGCCCCGCCGTGGTGAAGCCCAAAGCTGACGTAAGCTATCCGTTAGTGGATGCGTGAAGGCCTGGGAGCCAGCAGCAGCTGGTCGCTCAGATGTGCCTTCTCCGACCTTGCGCGCAGCTCTTCGAAGATCGGACGCAGTCTGGCCTGTGCAAGGTCCAGACCCCTGACGATGTCCTGATTCGGCATGTCGGCCGGGAAGCGGGCCGCGCGCAGCTTTGTCTCGATCGCCTTGACCAGCACCTCGACGTCGTCGCGGTGCTGGCCCGCGACGAGCTCGGCGCCCATCAGGCGGATGAGATGGAGGAGGGCCACCAGCGCGGCCTCGGTTTCGCCAGCCGATGAACTCATGCGCGCTCTCTATCCGATATCCGCAGCAGGTCTTGCGAGCTCACGACCCGCCTGATAATACACATATGAATTGTTAACACGAATGTTAATTCCCGATGACCGACCTTTCGGACGCTCGATTGGCGAAGGTACCGGTTAACTTCGGCGCCTTCTCGTTCGCTTCCCTCGAGGCGTTTGCCGTCGCGTTCGAGATGATAATCGTCGTGCTGTCCAGCATCGTCGGCGGCGCGGCGTATCACCTCTTTTACTACCACACGGTTTATAGCAACAGCTTCGAGGGTTTTCTAGGGATCGGGGTCCTCGCCGCCATCCTTCACATGTTCGTGGCGAAGTCGCAGGGCCTTTACAATGCGCAGGTGCTGGCCGGTCTCGACCGGCGCTGGAGCAGCCTGCTCGGCGGATGGCTGCTGGTCGTTCTGCTGATGACCCTGATCATCTTCCTTTTGAAGGTGGGTTCCGGCGTCTCGCGCGGGTCGGTGCTGTCATTTGGCCTGATCGGCGGCCTCGGGCTGGTCGGCGGACGGATGCTGCTGCAGGCGCCGCTGCAACGCGCGATCGACCGCGGCATGCTGGCCACGCGCCGCGCGGTCGTGGTCGGGATGGCGGACGAATTGTCCCGGGTGCGGCAAGCGAGCCTGCTGCGCGATTTCGGCCTCAGCGAGGTGCGACGGGTCCAGCTCTCCGGATCGTCCGACGACACCGGCGACCGGGCCGCCGTCGCGTCGGCCATTCTTGCAGCCCGCGAGTGCGGCGCCGACGAGATCATCCTGGCCATGCCCTGGCAGCAGGAGCCGCGCATCCAGTTCGTGTGCGATCAGCTGCGGGCATCGCCGCTGCCGGTGCGGCTGCTGCCGGACCGGACCGCGGAGCGGTTCCTGGCGCTGCGGATGGTGGCGACCGGTCCGATCCCGACGCTGGAAATGCAGCGCTCGCCGCTTACTTCGCTCGAGCGCGCCGGCAAGCGGCTGTTCGACATCGTGGCGTCCAGCGGCCTCCTGGTGCTGTTCGCGCCGCTGCTGATCGGAACGGCGATTGCGATCAAGCTCGACTCCAGGGGGCCGGTCCTGTTCCGGCAGCGCCGCAACGGCTTCGACGGCAAGCAATTCACCATTCTCAAATTCCGCTCGATGCACGTGCTCGAGGATGGCGATATCATCACGCAGGCCCGCCCGAACGATCCGCGGCTGACCGGGATCGGCGCGACCCTGCGCCGCCGCAGCATCGACGAACTGCCGCAGCTGGTGAACGTATTGCGCGGCGACATGTCGCTGGTTGGGCCGCGGCCGCACGCGCTGGCGCATGACGACAAATATTCGAAGCTGATCGCGAGCTATGCAGAGCGCCAGCACGTCAAGCCCGGCATCACCGGTCTCGCGCAGGTGCAAGGGCTGCGCGGCGCGACGCCGGCGATCGAGGACATGCAGCTGCGGGTGGCGCATGACCTTATCTACATCAAGAGCTGGAGCTTCGTGCTCGACCTGCGCATCCTGCTGCGCACGGTCGGCGCGGTGTTGCGTCACAAGGGTATCTGACGGCTGGGCATCTGGGCGCCAGGCGCGCGTTACTGCGGAATGCTCTGGTTGGCGTCCTTGAACTCCGCCTCGATGATGCGCCGGTTGGCGTCGCCAGCCACGCGATAGGCCTGCCCGATCGCGCCCTTCAGTTCCGGCGCCCGCGTGAGGATCAGGCGGATCTGCCGCTGCAACAGGTCGACCAATTCGACATCGCGCGTGGTGTCGACTTGCGCCAGGAGGATCAGGCGCGGCGCGATCAGATCGCTGCGGTTGAAGCCGGTATAGTAGGACATCTTGAGCGCCTTCGACGCGGTCGGGTTCAGCCAGTCGAACCGTCCGGTTGCCGAGGCGAGGCCGAACCAGGCGCCGGCGTCCATCGGCGCGAGGCGAAGCGCGCGCGTGAACGCGGCTTCGGCCGCCTCCGGTGACGTCTGCAATTGGCTCCAGCCGTCGCGCAGCCACAGCTCGCCTCTGACCATGCCGACCTCTGCGGCGATCGCCGGTTTGGCGCGCAATGCATCGGCGGCAAGCCACCAGGTCGACAAGGCCAGCGTCGCCGCGCCGATCGCAGCGGCGGCCGGCACGAAGGCCGGCGAGAGACGCCTCGCATTCCGGCCGATCGAGTCAGCCATCGTGTTAGCCATCGTATTAGCCATGGCGCGCGGCCCGGTTGCCGGTCATCAGCAGGGTTCGCCTTGCTCCCTCGAGCTTGACGCAGGTCAGGCGGCCGGTCGCATAGGCGCCGGTGTCGACATTGATGCGGTTGCGCAGCAGCTCGGCCTCATGCACCGGCGTATGGCCGTGGACCACGACCTTGCCGAAATCATCTTCCGAGATCAGGAAGTCGTCGCGGATCCAGAGCAGATCTTCCTTGCGCTGCTGGTTGAGCGCGACGCCGGGCCTGACGCCGGCATGGACGAAGAAGTAGCGTTTGTGCACATAACAGAGCGGCAGCGAGCGCAGGAAGGCGAGATGGGCCGGCGGCATCTGGCGGATCAATTGCCGGGCGAGCGCCCTGCGTTCGGAAGCGTCGGGATTGGGCGAGGGCGTCAGGCCGTAGGACATCAGCGTTTGCAAGCCGCCAAACTGCCGCCATTGCGCGAGCATGTCGGGATTGACGAGAAATTCCAGCAGGCAGGCCTCGTGATTGCCGAGCAGGCAGACCATGCTGCGGGTGCGGCGGCGTTGTTCGAGCATGGCGATGACATCGCGCGAATCCGGTCCGCGATCGATATAGTCGCCGAGGAACACCTGGATCGGTCGCGCCGGCCGGAACCGACGGATGTCGGCATCGATGCGGGCGCAGATCTCGTGCAGCAGGTCGGCATGACCGTGGATATCACCGACGGCGTAGATGCAGGTCTCGTCGCCCTCATGTTCGAGATCGCCGGTCTGGCCGACAAGACGCTGGAGGAAGCTGCGCATCTGGCGTCTAGCCCGCCTGCAACCGTGAACGGCTGATCCGCTGTGCCAGTCCTGTTCCGATCACGGCTCCCAACACGATCACTCCGGGCAGCGCCGGCAATTCCGGCAAGGTGAAGCCAGCAAGCAGCAGCGTCAGCAGGACGGCTGCCGCCGATGCAGGGTAGGACCAGTCGCGGCCGCGATTGCGCGCACCGGCCGTGAACGCTGCGATGCCGACGATGATAGCCGCGACTAGAGTCCAGAACATGGCGGAACCGAACTGGGCGATCAAGGCCGCCGCGCTGGTCGCAACCACGGGCCGCGTGGTGGCGCCCTGCCAGTCCATATAGGTCGACGCCAGCGTTGCCGTGGTGCCGGCGCCGCTGCCGAGCGCGGGCAGGTCGGCGAGCAGATTGTGGGTTGATTGCACGAACTCGGACGGTGCATGAACAAAGGCGACCGCGAGCGGCACGTCGGGATGACGGTTGCCGATCGCCGTCGCCAGGGCGATCAGCGCGATCGCTGCCGCGGCGGCAGCGCTGCTCCAGCGGTGCAGATGAAGCTTCCGCGCGGCGAAGGTCATCAGGACGAGGGCGATGCCCGCGGCGATCGCGATCGCGGCGCCGCGCCGCCCAACCCAGCAGGCGCTGACGGCGCAGAACAGCGCGCCGGCGGCGAGCAGCCAGCGCAGCCGTGTCAATTGGGCTGCGGTGCGGCCATCGGCGTGTCCACCGACGTCGAGCGCGCGCGCAACACCGAGCGGAACGCCAACGAGAACGACGACCAGGAATCCGTTTGCCGTCTCATCGCGCGCAGCGCCAGGCCAGACTTTGACCGGATCGCTTGACAGCAGCAGGATCAGGGCTGTGACGGCCGCCGTTGCTGCAATGGTGCGGGCCACCATATCGGCACGGCGGGCGTCGATCGCGATCGCGGCGGCGGTGATGATGACCGACATGAGTGACAGCCAGATCAGCAGCGCGCCGAGGCTTGCACCGGTGTCGATCGTGATGCTGCCGCTGAGCTGTGCTCCCAGCGTTTCGCCGGCGAACTTCCACACCGGATGCGCCAGGGCTGCCAGTGGAAGCATCTGCAGGACGATCCAGAGCATCGGCAGAAGCGCCGCCGCAACAGCGGGACCGGCGACCGACTTCAGGAACGACAGCTCACCTGGACGGATCGCCAGCAGGCTTGCGACTAGTCCGAGCGACGTCGCCGCGCCGACGAGACCCGTCGCGAGCGATGCGTCGATGAGACCGAGCGGAATCGACGCCCCGATCAAGATGCAGATAAAGGCCGTGACGTTCCACACGAGAGGGGGAGGTCCTGCAGAGGATGAGACGCAAGGCAGCGGGATGCCCCGGGCTTGCCGCGAGGTCAACGGAAATCGGCTACGCCAAAGGGGGCAGTGTTATGCCCTGCTATTGCGAACGGCGCAGGGCGAGACGTGGCGTCGAGGTGCGAGACCAGAACAGCGGCGCGAAGGTGCTCGCCAGATATCCGACTTGCAGCGCTACCATCGCAGCGATCATGAGCAGCGCGGTTTCCGGCCACGACAAGCGCGCGACTCCGATGGCGGCCAGCAGCGCGAGTTCCACGAGCGCCGCCGGTGCCAGCACCAGACAGTGCTGGCGCAGCCCGAGAACGGTGCCGCCGATCAAATTGCCAAGGAAAACAAATAACATAACCAAACCCTGCGCCCGCATGGTATCGGGCCGGGCCTAAGCCGGAGTTAACCCGCACGTCGCAAAAGCCGCCGGCGCGGTGCCGGCCGACCTCGATGGCCTGTGGTTTTGTTAGTCGATTAATATTCAGAACGGGCGCAGATCGCCGTAACTATAGGCCGCCCAATAATCGCGGCCGCCATACGGTCCATAGGCGCCATAGAGCGGCGCGCAGGAGTAGCGATCGGGACAGCCGTGCCAGCAAACCCGTTTCCACTGGCAGACGTCGCCACGACAATATTGCAGCCGCTGACAATTGCCGCTGACCCGTTGCACGGCGCGCGGGGTAGGGGAAACGCTTAGTTCTGCGGCGAAAACCCCGGAGCCGCCGAGGGCGCCTATCAGCGGCAAGGCGACCATTCCCAACGCGATCGCGGGTAGCTTCCTGCGGGCCATCGAACCCTCAATTGGTTAACTCAAACCATCTCGTTCACAGATAACGGGGAGATTGGACGAAAGCAAAGCCCGAGTGACGGCACGCGGGGCTTTGTCTCACGGCGGTGCGCCGGTGTCGCCGAATTGCCTCACCTCGCTAACATTATTTATCAATTGCATCGCAATATATCGCGGAAACTTGTGATTGTGATGGTTGACGTGTTACGGCACGGCCGGAGTATTTGAATGTCGCGTGCGAATTTCATTCGGGTGATGTTATTGCTTGCGGCCGCCTGTTGGGTCAGCGGTTGCCATTACATGCCGACCAACGGCCCGACGAGCTCCGATGTCGTGGCCGGGCAGCGCGATCCCGAAAGCCTGCCCTATGCGATGGTCAAGATCACACCGCAGATCGAGAACGTGCTGGCGTCATTCGCGCCGCAACTCGCCGGCGGCATTCAGGGCCCGCCGCCGAAGGACATCCGCTTCGGCATCGGCGACGTCGTCAGCGTCACGATCTTCGAGGCCGCCGCCGGCGGTCTGTTCATTCCGGTCGAGGCCGGCGTGCGTCCCGGCAACTACATCACGCTGCCGAACCAGAATGTCGATACCGACGGCAACATCTCGGTGCCTTATGCCGGCGCGATCCGCGCCAAGAACCGCACACCGACCGAAGTGCAGCGCTCGATCGTCGATGCGCTGAAGAACCGCGCGATCGAGCCGCAGGCCGTGGTCGCCCTGATCGAGCAGCGCACCTCGCTGATCTCCGTGCTCGGCGAGGTCAATTCGCCGAACCGCTTCCCCGCCAATGCCGCGGGTGAGCACGTGCTCGACGCCATCACGCGCGCCGGCGGCCCGAAAGGGCAGGGCTTTGACACATGGGTCATGCTCGAGCGCGACGGCAAACGTACCACGGTGCCGTTCGGCCAGCTGGTCTACGAGCCCAAGAGCAATATCTACGCCCATCCCGGCGACACCATTTATGTCTACCGCGAGCCGCAGACCTTCGTCGCCTTCGGCGCCTCGGGCGCGCAGGGCCAGTTCAATTTCGAGGCCTGGCGCATCTCGCTCGCCGAAGCCGTCGCCAAGGCGGGCGGCCTGAACGACTCCTTGGCCGATCCGGCCTCGGTGTTCGTCTATCGCGGCGAACTGCCGGAGGTGGCCGCCAAGCTTGGTGTCGACGTCAGCAAATATTCAGGGCCGATCATCCCGGTCGTCTACAACATCAATTTCCGCGATCCGGCCGGCTATTTCCTGGCTACGCGTTTCCAGTTGCGCAACAAGGACGTGCTCTATGCGTCGAACGCGGCCTCCGTCGAGGACGCCAAGGTGATGCAGCAGATCCGCCTCGTGACCGCAACGGCGAACGATCCGATCGTGGCCGCCTACAACGCAACCTTACTTCGTAATTCGATCAAGCTTGCGCCCTGATACTGGGGCGTGAGCCGGCACGGCCGGCTTCATGGCACGCTTAAGATTACCTTCCGGCTCAAGCGAGGCGACGGCGTTGCCGTGGCCGGTGCGCTGGTCATCGTGGCTGTTCTGCGCCGTCGTCGCTTTGGCGCCGCTGCCGCTCGGCTCGGTCGGTGCAGTTGCTCCCGCGATCTGGTCGATCCTGCTCGGGATTGCACTGCTCGGAGTATTGCCGATGCGCCTGCGCGGCAGTCAGCTCGCGATCCTCGCCGTGACAGTGCTGCTGACGGCGCTTGCCATGCTGGTGCTGCACGAACAGTCGGCGCTCCACCCCTGGTCGGGTGTGGCGCCGAACGCGTTGTGGGCGGAGGCCGGCAGATTGCTGCCTGCCGGGCTGCCGCCGGCGGTGTCGATCGCGCGCGGTCAGCCGTTCTATTCGATCGGCGTCGGAATCGTTTGCCTGCTCAGCTTCGCCATCGGCGTCGTGCTCGGTGCCAACCGCAGACTGGCGCGCGGGTTGTTGCGGGTGGTGGCCGCGGCGGGCCTGGTCTATGCGATCTGCGGCATCATCACTTTCGCGATCGATCCCACCCGGATTTACCTGGTGCACGAGAAGCAGGCGCAACTGGCGTGGCTGACATCTCCCTTCGTCAATCGCAACACGGCCGGCATCTACTACGGTTGCTGTGCGTTGATCTGGCTGTTGTTCGGCTGCGAGCTGATCGAGCGGCATTGGCCGCCGCGCCGTGGCGGCCTGTCACAGCTGCTCGTGCGCCTCGATATGCCGGCGCGGCGCCGGCTCGCCGGCCATGCGTTCGGCTGGCTCACTTGCCTGCTGGCGATGTTTCTGACCGGCTCGCGCGGCGGCGTCGGGGTCTCGTTGCTCGCGGCGGTCGCGGCTGTCGCGATCTTTTTTCGCAACCGGGTGCCGCGCCGCTACGGCATGATCGTGGCGCTCGGCGTCGGCTGCCTGGTCGCGCTGGCACTGCTGCAGCTTCTCGGCGGCGGCGTCGGCGCACGCTTCAGCACGATGGGCCTGTCCGATGAGGGACGGTTCTCGACCTATCGCGCAACGTTGCGGATGATCTGGGATCACCCGTGGCTCGGCGATGGTTTCGGGACCTTCGAATGGGTCTATCCGGCCTATCGCACCGACGACATCTCGCTGCGCGGGACCTGGAACCGGGCGCACAACAGCTGGCTCGAACTGGCGTCCGACGGCGGAATGTTAATGGCCGGCGCCGCCATGATCGCGCTGCTCGCGGCGTTCGTCGTGCTCGCGCATGGCGTGCGGACCCGTCGCCGCGACGTGATCGTGCCGCTCGCGGCGCTCTGCGCGTCGGTCGCCGGCGCACTCCATTCGATGATCGATTTCTCGCTCCAGATCACCGGCTATGCCGTTGTTATCGCGGCCTTGCTCGGGGCAGGCCTGTCGCAATCCTTCCGCTCCGGCCGGGGCGCCGGCGGTGGCGGCTCCGACCGTGACGCCAGTGTTACGGTCGGGCTGCCGGTTAACGCTGATTTCGCGCGCCACGGCCCGGCCGCGGCCGGCGAGGCTATTTAATTGGCGCGATAACTCTGACTATGCTAACGAACTGTTAGTATTCGTTAGGGAGATAGCTGTGTTCACATTTGAGAGATCCGGCGGCTTTTCCGCCCCGCGCCTGGCGACGTTGGTGGTGATGTTGGTGCTCGCGACACCCGGTGGCGCGGCGCTGGCGGAGACACCTGGCGGGCTGATCCAGCTGTCCCAGGCGGTCACCAATTTCAAGGCCAATCCCGAGCAGCTGCTGACCCAGTATCCGAATGCAGGCGTGGAGTTGACCTCGCGGGCGCGCGATTTCGCCCTCAACGATCCGACATCGCTCGATCCGCTGATTGCGTTGCTCGCCAAGGCAAGCAAGGACCAGAAGACGGCGATCGCCGCCGGCCTCGCCCAGGCCGCGCGCATCGTGGTGCGCAGCAACCAGCCCTACGCGACGCGCATCCAGCAGGCGATTGCCGACACCAAGGATCTCGACACCGTGATGGCGTTTGCTGCTGCATCGGGTGACAGCGGCACCGCGGCGACCGGCGCCGGCGGCGCGGGCAGCGCCGGCGCATCCGGCGGCCAGACCAGCGCGCTGGGCGCCAGCGGCGCCGGCGGCGGCACGCTCGAAGCCATCGACGGCAACAGCGTGAACACCGGCATCTTCAGCTTCACCTCGTCGGTCAGCAGTTCGGGCAGCACGACGACCGGTACGGCCACGGGCACCGGCACCACACTCATTTCAACAGTTACCCCCTGAGCGGACGTCCGATCGCCAATGGAGAACTTTCTGCAGCAACGCGCTTCGGTGTCGGCGGCGGGACGCTTCCCAGGATCATTGGAGGGCGCGAGGGCAGGATCTATCCTGCCGGCGCGGCGATAGGACGAGATGCTTCAGCGCAACCAGATTTCGCCGTCTGTCGATCTGAGAAATCGTCCGGCTGAATTGCCGTCGCTGGCGGAAACCTTCGACGCCTTCGTCACCTATCTGCTCCGGCAATACTGGGTCATCCTCGGGACCGCCGCGCTCTGCCTGTTCGGCGGCATCTGCTACCTAGCGACGGCGGCGCCGAGCTATACGGCGCTTGCCACGATGATCATCGACACGCGCAAATTCCAGGCCTTCCAGCAGCAATCGCCGGTGAGCGAGGCCCCGGTCGATTCCGCCGCGGTCGAGAGCCAGGTCGAAATCCTGAAATCGGAGAATGTGGCGCTCGCGGTGATCCGCGACCTCAAGCTCAACGAGGATCCGGAATTCGTCGGCTCCAGGGCCGGCGCGGTAGGAGCCGTGCTCGATTTCGTGTCCGGCCTGCTCGCCGGCGGGGCGCCGCCCACCGAATTCGACCGGACCCGGCGCGCGGTCCGCACGTTCCAGAAGCAGCTCGACGTCCGCCGCCGCGGCATGACCTATGTGATCGAGGTCAGCTTCCGCTCGCTCGATCCCGAGCGCGCGGCGCAGATCGCCAACGCCGTCGCCGACGCCTATATCGTCGATCAGCTCGATTCCAAATATCAGGCGACGCGCCGCGCCAGTGTCTGGCTGCAGGACCGCATCCAGGAGCTGCGCACGCAGGCATCCAACGCCGAGCGCGCGGTGCTCGACTACAAGAAGACCAACAACATCGTCACCTCCAGCGGCAAGCTGCTCAACGAGCAGCAGCTCGGCGAGCTCAACACCCAGCTGCTCCAGGTGAAGTCGCAGGTCACCGACGCCAAGGCCAAGCTCGACCGCATCGAGGCGGTGGTGAAGGGAGGCGTCCCCGATGCGACGGTGGCCGATACCCTGAACAACCAGGTCATCACCAAGCTGCGCTCGCAATATCTCGAGCTTGCCAACCGCGAGGCCGACTGGTCGTCGCGCTACGGCTACAATCATTTGGCCGCCGTCAACCTGCGCAACCAGATGCGCGAGATCCAGTCGTCGATCATCGATGAACTGAAGCGGCTCGCCGAAAGCTACAAGAGCGACTATGCGATCGCCCTGCAGCGCCAGAACGAGATCGAGCGCGCCGTGAACGACTCGGTGTCGCAGTCGCAGTCGACCAACCAGGCGCAGGTCACGCTGCGCGAGCTCGAGAGCTCGGCGCAGACCTATCGCTCGCTCTACGACAATTTCCTGCAGCGCTACATGGAAAACGTGCAGCAGCAGTCGTTCCCGGTCAGCGAGGCGCGGGTGATCACCCGTGCCTCGCGTCCGCTCAGCAAGAGCCATCCGCAGACCTTGGTTGTGCTCGCGCTCTCGGCGCTCGGCGGCCTGATCGCCGGGCTCGGGCTCGGCGTGTTGCGCGACCTCTATGACCGGGTGTTCCGCACCGCTGAAATGGTCGAGACGATCCTCGAAGCCGACTGCGTCGCCATCGTTCCCCGCGTCTCGCCGGGCCAGATCAAGGCGCCGGTCGCCGGTCGTCCCAATCTGCCGATCGGTCCGCGCACGATCCGGCGCGGCGACGAGCCGATGCTGTGGGCGGCGATCGATTCGCCATTCTCGCGATTTTCGGAAGCGATCCGCTCGATCAAGGTCAATGCCGACCTCAACGTCACCAAGCCGTCGAAGATCCTCGGGCTGACCTCGGCGCTGCCCAACGAGGGCAAGTCGACGCTGGCCTTCGTATTTGCGCAACTTGTTGCCCAGAGCGGGGCCCGCGTGCTCCTGATCGATTGCGATCTGCGCAATCCCTCGCTCAGCCGCAAGGTCGCCGCGACTGCCGAGCGCGGCATCCTCGACGTGCTGTCGAACAATGCGACATTGCAGGACACGCTATGGCGCGATCCCGAGACCGGCCTCGCCTTCCTGCCTGGCGCCACGCGATCGCGCATCGCCCATTCGCACGACGTGCTGGCCTCCGACCAGATGAGGGATTTCATCGACGGGGCCCGCAGCCATTATGACTACGTGATCGTCGATTTCCCGCCGCTCACGCCGGTGGTCGATGTCCGCATCACCGCCCACTTCGTCGATTCCTTCGTCTTCATCGTGGAATGGGGCAAGACCCAGGTGCAGGTGGTCGAGCGCGCGCTGCGCAGTGCGCGAGCGGTCAACGAGAACCTGCTCGGCGTCGTGCTCAATAAGGCCGATATTGCCGCGATGAGCCGCTATAGCGGCTATGGCGGCAAGAACTACTATTACAACTCGCACTACGGGCGATATGGCTACACCGAGTGAGACGCACGGCGGGATGCCCGGGCGCGCAGCCGCCTGGCTTGCGCGCGGCTTCCTTGCCGCGGTCGCGTGCTCGTCCGTCGCCTGGGGCGCGACCACTTTGCCGGACTTTATCGACCAGACCCGACTCGACGGCGCAAAGGACCTGATCCTTCGCAACGTACCGGTCAGCGACGCCGAGCTCGACAACCTCGGTCCGCTGCTGTCGCGCGCCGTGGCGGAGAAGGATTGCATGCCGGCCATCGATCGCAGCGCGGCGGTGATCCGGCTGCGGCGCGCCGAGAACGCGCTCGCATCCGGCGCGCAGGTCGACGCACGGATGGGCGAGCTTGACGAAGCCGTCCGCAAATCGCTCGGCTGCGCGCCGGCCGATCCCTATCTCTGGCTCGTGCTGTTCTGGCTTCGCAATATACGGCAGGGCTTGAGCGACGCCAACTTTGACCTGCTGCGGATGTCGTACCGGCTCGGACCCAATGAGGGCTGGATCGTGGTCAAGCGCAGCGCGATGGCGCTCGCAATGTTCGACGCGCTGCCGCCTGACCTTTCGTCCGACGTGGTTGCCGAGTTCGCGCGTCTCGTGAAGACCGAACTGTACACCGAGGCAATCGATCTCCTGAAGGGACCGGGCTGGGCGCACCGCGACACGCTGCTGGCCGGCCTTGCAGCTGTTCCGCAACGGAACGTCGATATCCTGACCCGCACCATGGCTGACATTGGATACGATCTCGACCGCCGCTCGCCGGCGGAGCGGCCCAATTGGGAGCGCAAATCGAACGACCGCCTCGACGAGCCTGCCCGAATGCCGCCGGAGGCGAGCGCCAGGCCATGACGATGGAATTTTGCATCGGACAGCACAACGCGCATTATGAGGGCGTCTATTCGGCGGAGGAGCGCGACTGGCGCCGCGTCTGCGCGGTCGACAAGGCCGATCATATCGCCGGCTTGCTCGGCGCAGCCGCCGCGAAGGTCGGCAATGTGCTCGAGGTCGGCTGCGGGACCGGCGCCGTGCTGGCGCGGTTGTCGGCGATCGGCGTCGGCCGCGACTTCACCGGCATCGACGTGATCGATCCCGCGACCAATCTGGAGATCGACGGCGCCGCTTCAGCCCCATTTCGCTGGTCCAGCTATGACGGCGCGACGATCCCGTTCGCCGATGGATCGTTCGACCTCGTCTATGCCAGCCACGTCCTGGAGCACGTGCCCGAACCGCGCGCATTCCTGCACGAGCTCGCCCGGGTCGCTCGGACCTTCGTCTATGTCGAGGTGCCGTGCGAGCTGCACGCGCGGACCAATCGCCGGGCGTTGCAATCGACGCTCGACATCGGCCATATCAATTTCTACACGCCCGACACGTTCCGCCTGGTGCTGGAGACCGCAGGGCTCCACGTCACTGGCTTCGGCACCTATGACCACAGCCTGCCGGTTCACGCCTTCCACTCGTCGCGGGTGAGGGGGCTTGCCAAAAGCATTGTGCGGAAGTCGCTGTTGTCGGTCGGTCCGGCGTTCGCGACCCGGCTTGCGACCTACCATTGCGGGGCGCTCTGCCGGCGTGACGAGGCGCTGGCGCTGCCGCGGGATCGGTAAGCCATGGCGCCGCGCGTGGTCGTCTTCAACAACATGATCACACCGTACACCAACCGTCTCTACAACGAGCTGGCCAGCCGCGGGTTGGATCTCGCCGTGCTGTCCTGTACACCGCAGGAGGCCGATCGCTCCTGGGCCGGCTCGTTTACGCCGCGCTACATCACGCGCACGGTGCCGGGTGTATCGATCCCGCTGTCGCGGTCGCGTCACACCCATGTCAATATCGGGGTCGGGCGCGC
The DNA here is from genome assembly GCF_029714345.1 of Bradyrhizobium brasilense. NCBI lineage: Bacteria > Pseudomonadati > Pseudomonadota > Alphaproteobacteria > Hyphomicrobiales > Nitrobacteraceae > Bradyrhizobium > Bradyrhizobium brasilense. Next base: position 5,934,779 of record NZ_CP121669.1, on the reverse strand, counting down.
CTTGAATGCGCTCGCGCCCGACCTGCTGTTCGTGAACGGTCTTTATCCCTCGATGTTGGCGGGCGCGGCATGGGCGCGCGCCAACGGCAAGGCGCTCGCGCTGACGATCGACGGCTGGCGCGAGACGATGCCCGACACCGCCTATCACCGTCTGGCGCGACCCTGGCTGCTGCGCCAGTGCGGCGCAGTGGTGTGTTGCAGCGACAAGGGTAGGGCGTATTTCCGCGGCGAGGGTGTTCGCGCCGACGACCTGTTCGTGGTGCCGTTGGTGCCGGCATGGGATCCGCCGGCGGTTGTGCCGGCATTCCACGACCGTCCATTTCATCTGCTCTGGTGCGCGCGCCTCAATGACGACGCCAAGAACGCGATCTTCTTCGAGAACGTCGCGATCGCGCTTGGCCGGATCGTGCCCGGGCTGAAGGTGCGCGTGGTCGGGTCGGGCGCCGCCGAACGGCGCATGCTGGCGCGGCTCGGCGGTGCCGGCATCGATGTCAGCCACGACCGCTACCTGCCATGGCAGGCGATATCGGACGTCTTTCTGCAGTCGCGGTTGCTGCTGCTGCCCTCATTGCTGGAACCATGGGGCCTGGTGTGCAACGAGGCCCTGCAGTGCGGGGTTCCCTGCCTGGTGTCGCCCCATGTCGGGGCAGGCGGCGAGTTGGTCCGTGATCAGGGTAACGGCTATGTTTGCGCGCTCGATGAACAGGTTTGGGTCGACGCGGCGCGCAGCTTGCTCGAACATCCCGCGCGCTGGGAGGCGATGTCGCGGCAGGCCCGGCAGAGCGTGCGACGCGACGCGCTTGCCGACGCCGCTGCGCGTTTCATCGCCGCGGTCGATCATCTCTTGAGGGCGCCGGCCCGGCAGGAGGCCGTGCAATGATCGGCAGATGGTGGCTGCGAACCGATGTCTTCCTGCACGCCTATCTGGTGATGGTGCTCGGCTGCATCTATTTCCTGTTCAATTTCATTGAGGGCATCTCGTTCGCGGAAAGGGCCGGGGAATCCACGCTGTTCCGCGGCGCATGGCTGCTGCTCTACATCCTCTTGATGCTGCACATTGCGATCGATCGGAATCGCTTCGGCCTGCTGATGCTGCAGTCGCATCTCTATCTGATGTTCATCGCCTTCGCCCTGGTATCACTGGCGCTGAGCACGGACCCCGCCGGCTCGTCGATCAAGTTCGCGATGTATCTGTTGACCACGATGTTCTCGGCATGGGTCGTGATCAGCTGCCCGGTCGATCGTCTCGTCGATACGCTGTTCCGGATCGGGATCGTGGTGCTGATCGTTCACGTCCTGCTCTTTCCGGTGATCGGCTCGCAATGGGATTACGACCCGCTGCACCGGCCGACGGTGCTCGGAACCCAGGCCTATGCCGGCGTGTTCGGTCACAAGAACCTCGCGGGCGCTTTCTTCGGTCTCATGGTGCTGATCTGCTTCGTGCGCATGCTGGCAGGACCGCGACGCCAGTTCGGCTGGACGCTGCTGCTGATGGGATGTCATCTTTTTGCGCTCGCCGCGGCCGGCGCCGCAGGTCCGCTGATCAGCATGTTGACGGCGCTTGCCGTGACCTTCGGGCTTGTGCTCGTGGTGCTCGGGCACAGGGGGGCTGCCTCGATCTACTGGCTTGGCCTCGCTCTTGTTGCGCTTGTCGTGTTCGTGCTGCCGAGCGACGAGTTGTACGGGCTGGTCGGCCGCAGCGGAAACCTGACCGGCCGCTCGTTCCTCTGGTCGGTCTGGCCACACTTCTTCTGGCAGCACCCCTGGCTCGGCTACGGGTTTTCGGGATTCTTCAACGAACTGCCGAATTCGCCGGTGAACGAGCTGACGAGCATGGCGCCGTGGAATACAGAGTTCGGCTCGTTCGAGAACTCCTATCTCGACGCCTTTCTCCAGTTCGGCCTGCTCGGCGGTGCGCTCTATATGCTGCTGCTGGCGCGCGCGTTGTGGAACAGCATCGTCTTCGCGTTCGAGCGGAAAGGGATGTACTGTATGGCGCCGTTCGCGATGCTGCTGTTCGTCGTGATCGCGTCGGCCAATGACTCCAGCCAGCTGCTGCACAACTATTTCGGCTGCGTGCTGGTGTTCTGGTGCTATTTCGGCCCGGAGGCCAGGCTGCAAATGGTGCCGCGGCGGACATTCAACAGATTGCGGGTGAGTGAGGCGTGAGTGCGTTGACCGACAGGCTGGACCGGGTGGCGGCCCAGACCGGGGTCGCCGGCGCCGTGAGCGGATTGCTCCGCCGGCTGCGGCGTGCCGGGGGCAATGTCGCGCTCGGCCTGATCGATCAGGCGCTGCTGAGCGGCTCGGCCTTCGTGCTGACGATCGTGCTCGCCAATGTGCTCGATATCAATTCGTTCGGCAGGTTCAGCGTCGCCTGGTCGCTCTCGATCCTGATCGAGGCGGTGTTTTTGCGCGGCCTGTTCGACGACGGGCTGCCGGCGACTGCGCACCGCATCCCGAAATCGATATGGCCGCAGCTGCGGCTCGGCCTCTATCTGTCGTCGTTGCTCGTCTCGGGTGCGCTCGGCCTGCTGCTGGTGGGTGCGGGCCTTGTGATCGCAGCTGTCGGCGGGGACGCCGGCGGGCTCGTGATCGCAACGGGGCTCGCGATCCCGGCGGTTCGCCTGCAGAGCATGTTCCGCCGGATTTGCTATCTCGACGGTAGACTGCCGCGCGCGCTGGCGTCCTCGCTGACCTATTGCGTGGCGCTGGTCGTCTCGGCCGGCTTGATGATCGCCCTCAAGCTCACCGGCGCTGCCGCGGCGATGGCGTGCATCGCGATCTCGGCCGCGCTCGCCGGCAGCCTGCTGCTGGCTCACACCAGCGAGCTGGCCTGGCCGCAAGCCAGAATCTTTCGCGGCTCGCTGCGGCGGTTGTTTCGGAACGGTCGCTGGTTCGTCGCGACCTCGCTCACCTACTGGATCGGCAGCATCGGGCTGATCCCGGTCTGCGGCTTCCTGATCGGGCTGGACGCGAGCGCGTCGCTGCGGATCCTGCTCTTGGTGTTCGCACCGCTCAGCCAGTTCTGCGCGACGATGTTCTCGGTTCGGCTGCCGGAAATCGCGGCCGAACTGCGCGCCGGCCGGCGCAGCGCGGTCGCCGCTGCCGCGCGCGAAAATGCCCTGTTGCTCGGTTCGATCGCCGCCGCCTATGGCGCGACGGTCGTGCTGCTCGGCCAGCGCATTCTGGCGCTTGTCATCCACGGACGAAGCTACGAGATCGGCACCGGCAGCCTCGCCTTGATGGGAGCTGCGATGGCGCTCGACGCGGTGTGGCTCGGCCTCGCGCTGCCGCTGTTTGCGACCGGCAAGCCGCAGCGATTCATGCTGAGCCGGATTGCCGGCCTCGTCGCGCTGTGCTGCGTCCTGCCGTTCGCAGCCGAGGCCTGGCAGGTGATGGGCGCGGTTGCGGCGATGGTGGCCTCCAGCGCGGCGTCGGTGATCACGGTTGTGCTGACCAATTCGGCGCGGGAGCGGACATGACCGACAACGCGCGCGGCGGCTCGCTCGAAAAGCTGCATATCGGCGCCTTCAATTGCGGCATCGACGGCTGGATCAATACCGACATCACGATGCACCTGTGGATCGCGCGGGTGCCGTTCGCGGCGAAAGCGCTGCATCTCGCCGGCATGCTGAGCGATGCCCGCTATGCCGAGCATCGCCAGGGCAGGTTTGCCGGGCTCCGCCACATGAACCTGACCAGGCCGCTGCCGTTCGCGGATCGCAGCCTCTCGGCGGTATTCAGCGCGCATGTCTTCGAGCACCTGTTTCCCGACGAGGTCGAGCGGCTGGCGCGCGAGATCGCGCGGGTGCTGGCGCCGGGCGGGGTGTGCCGGATCGTCGTCCCCGACATGGAGCGGATCGTCGCGCTCTATGATCCGGCGGCGCCGCAGGCTTTCCTCAAGGGCGTGTTCGAGATCGATGGCCGCAAGGAGGCCGCCTTCGCGCATCACTGGGGCTTTACCCGCGCCTCGCTCGCTGCGCTGTTCCGCAACGCCGGCTGTTCGGAAACCTACATCCGTGCCTATCGCGAGGGCGTCTGTCCCGATATCGACCGGCTCGACAACCGGCCGGACGAGTCGATCTTCTTCGAGGCCATCAAGTGAGCGCGATAGGCAAATCCGCGGACCGTTGCGTGAAGGATCGCGCATGCCGTGCTAGACCGGACCGACCGGTAGCAGGAGACTGACCTTGCTGGGTGCGATTCAAGCCCGATTTTCCAATGCAGCGCGCCAGCGGCGCGGCGAATTCCTCGTTCGCACCGTGAACCTGCCGCTCGATGCGAAAATCCTCGATCTCGGCGGCGGCACCGGCCGCCACATTCGCGCAATCCTGCCGCGCCATACCGACATCACGGTCTGCGACATCTCGGCCGACGATCTCAAGGCCGCGCGCGAGCGCTTCGGCTTCAAGACGGTGCTGCTGCGGGAGACCGAGCGCCTGCCGTTCGACGATCGGGCCTTCGACTTCTGCTTCTGCTCGTCGGTAATCGAGCATGTCACCGGGCCGAAGCAGGATGTCGTCACGATCGAGGACGGAGCGGCGTTTCAGAGCATCGCGCGCGAGCATCAGAACCGTTTTGCGGGCGAGATCTCGCGAGTCGCGAAGTCCTTCTACGTGCAGACGCCGTACCGGCACTTTCCGATCGAAAGCCATACCTGGCTGCCGGGCATCATCGTCCTGCTGCCGAGGCGGCTGCAGATCGCGCTGATCAGTATATTCAATCGCTTCTGGTTCAAGCGCACCGCGCCCGATTGGCATCTGTTCGACTGGCGCGAGATGACGGAAACCTTTCCCGACGCCAAGATCTATCGCGAACGCTATCTCGGCATGACAAAATCGCTGATGGCGATCAAGGCCTGAGGTAGCTATCCGCCTGCCACGTCAGTCGTCGCGCCGAGCCAGGACGTTGATTAGCGTGCCGACCGTCGCCTGGCGATCGAGCACCGGCGGGAGCGGGGAGCCGGCAAAGCTGCTCCCCAGCATCGTGAGGCCGTGTTGTCGCAGCAGATCCTGCATGGCCGCCGGCGAGGTGTCGAATTTGGAGAACGCGAGATAGCGGAACAGCGGCCGCGCCGATACGCGCGAAGAGGCCGCATGCGCGAGCTTGTAGCTTCGGCGCAGCAGCGATCCGCGGTTGGGGATGGAGAGCAGCAAAAGCCCGCGAGGCCTGAGCAGGCGATGCATCTCGGCGAGGCACTGCGCCGCGTCGGGAACATATTCCAACACGCTCGCGCACAGCGCGCCGTCGAAGGATCGATCGGGAAACGGCAGGCTTGCGATGGTCGGGATCTGCTGAAATGTCAGCCGCGCGGCGAGCGCGCCGCCGGCGCGGCGGCCGTGTGCCGCCGCAATCATCTCCGATGATGCGTCGACGCCGGTGACGTCGCAACCGCGTGCGGCGAGCAGGCGGGACAGCGTTCCGGTGCCGCAACCGGCGTCGAGCCAGTGCTGCCCATTGAGGTCCGCGTTCCCGAGCAGGCCGAACATCGCGGCCGTCCGCGCCTTGAAGGTGCGGCTCTGATGCAGCGTCTCCCATCCCGACGAAATCTCGTCGTGAAAGCGGATTTCGGGTCGTTCGCGGGTCTGGCCCATGGTGGCCATGATGTTCCCTACCAGTGAAAGCCGCTCACTTTGGCGCGCACCTGCTCGGGCAATCCGATCTCCGACAGTTCGAGCACGACCTGGCCGGGGCGGGTCGCCGTCAGCGCCGCAACGAAGCGCGGATCCGCCGTCGTCAGCACAATAATGTCGGCCCACTCGATGGTTGCCGTCACGTCGTCGTTCAACAAGCCGACCAGCTCCGGATTGCGCATCAGGAAATCCCGGTTGGCGCCGATCAGTTGCGAGAGCTGCACATTGGGGTCGTAGATCCGGATGTCGCGCCGCTCGCCGCGCAGGCTCTTCACCAGCCTCACGAAGGGACTGTCGCGGACGTCGTCGGTGCCGGCCTTGAAGCTGATGCCGAGGAACGCGATGCGGCGGCCCTCATGCGACAGGATCCAGTCGGCGCCGCGCGACATGATCATGTCATTGCTCGGCAGGATGCTCTCGAGCACCGGCGTCGACAGTCCGCGGCTGTGCGCAAGGTGTTTCAGCGCCTTGACGTCCTTGGGCAGGCAGGAGCCGCCGAAGGCAAAGCCCGGCCGTAAATAAGCCGGCGAGATGTTGAGCCTTGTGTCCTGCATGAAGATGTTCATGACGTCGCGCCCGTCGATGCCGAGCGTCTTCGCGATCGTGCCGATCTCGTTGGCAAAGCTGACCTTGAGCGCATGCCAGCTGTTGTCGACATACTTGACCAGCTCCGCGGTCTCGACCGGCGGCGTGATCTTGGCGCCCGGCAGGTCCTTGTAGAGCGCCATGACGCGGACGGCGGTTTCCTGATTGAAAGCGCCGACCACGGTCTTGGACGGCGCGTTGAAATCCGCAATCGCGCTGCCCTCGCGCAGGAACTCCGGATTGAACGCAAGGTCGAAATCGCGTCCGATCCTGTTGCCGGAGGCTTCCTCGATCAGCGGCCCGACGGTGCCGCGGGTGGTGCCAGGCAGCACGGTGGAGCGGATCGTCACGGTGTGCGGCGCGTTCTTGGCGCGCAGTCCGCGGCCGATCTCGATCGCGACCTGTCGGATCGCGGTCAGGTCGAGGTTGCCGTTGCCGGACGAGGGCGTGCCGACGCAGACCATCGATATGTCGCTGTTGACGATCGCTTCGGTGGCGTCGGTGGTCGCGGTCAGCTGACCGGTTGCCACCGCGCGCGCCACCTTGTCCGAGATGCCCGGCTCGACGACCGGCGATCTGCCTCCGCGGATCAGGTCGACCTTCGCAACGCTCTTGTCGACGCCGATGATCTGGTGGCCGAGCTCGGTGAAGCAGGCGGCGCACACCGTTCCGACATAGCCGAGGCCGAAAATGCTGACGTTCATGCTTCGACCTTCAACAATCCAGGACGTGCGCGTGGCCGCAGCCGCGTCGCGTTTGACGTGAGTGAGGCGGCTGCGCGTTCAAGACGATGCCCGCCCGGCAGCTGCGTTTGCGCTGGAAGGTTGCGAGGTCGGCCGCTCGGCGGGTGCATGCGCGCGCGGTGCACGGCTTTGCGCGGGGGCCTTCCCGGCGAACAACGCCTCATAGGCCGCGAGCAGCTTCGGCTCCTCATGCGTCCACGACAGCGCGCGCTCGACGCGGTTGCGGCCAAACGCCCCCATCGTCTGCCGCAATTCCGGATCGTCGATCAACGTAATGATCTTGCTGGCAAAATCCTTCGGATCGTTCTTCGCGGCATAGAGCGAGGCATCGAGCGCCGAGCGGCGGCCTTCGCGAACGTCGAACTGAACGATCGGCCGTCCGAGCGCCATGTACTCCATGATCTTGTTCATGGTGGAGATGTCGTTCATCGGCGTGACGCGGTCCGGATTGACGCAGACGTCGGCGGTCGAGAGCATCGTGAACAGCGCGTCATCCGCGATGGCGCCGGTGAAGTTCACGTAGTCGGAAAGCTGCATCTCCTCGCAGAGCTTGACCACGGCATTCCACTCCGGCCCGGTGCCGGCGATGTTGAACTGGATGTCGGTGCGGCCGAGATCGTGCACGATGTGGCCGATCGACTGCAGCAGAAGATCGATGCCTTCCGACTGGCCGATCACGCCGACATAGCCGACGCTGTGGCGCCGGCCACGGCGCCAGGCCGGATCGGCCGGCCGCGAGCGCACCCGGTCGAGATTGGGGCCGGATCGCACCACGAAAACGCGATTGGCGGGCATGCCGCCGCGCGCGATCGCGATCTCGCGATAGGATTCGTTGGTCGCGATCGAGATGCTTGCCGTCTTGAAGGTGAGATATTCGACCAGCCGCAGCAGCTGCCAGAACATGTCCCTGCGGCCGAATTTCGCCTCGTAGAGCTCGGGATTGACGTCGTGATGATCGAACACGAAGCGCTTGCCGCCGAGTTTGAACACCAGGCCGATCAGGAAGATGAGGTCGGGCGGATTGCAGCCCTGGATCACGTCGAAGCCGTGCTTCCACGCCACCTTGATCGCGAGCAGCGTTTCCCAGAACAGCGCGACCGGATATTCGATCAGGTAGGCGGCGATCCCGCGCGCTTCCACCGGCATCGGATGGCGATAGATGTGAATGCCTTCGAGGCATTCGTAGGATTCGTCATGGCCGCGGCCCTTCGGGCAGATCACAGAAACTTCATAGCCCGCCTTGCGCAGCGACGTTGCTTCGCACCACACCCTGCGATCGAAAGGAACCGGAAGGTTCTCGACGATGAACAGGATCCGCCGCGGTGATGGTTCAGCTCTCGACATCTGAGATGATCTATACCATTGACCTAACAACATCACAATCCGACTAACATCGGCATTAACATACGCGGCTTCCACTATGCAATCCCGGCACCGATGTGACGGCGACGAGACAGGGACATGGCAGGCAGAGTGAGGGATTGGGGCCAACGGGCATTGATTGCGCTGGTTTTGAGCGCGGTGCTGCCGCTGGCCTACAAATGGCCGCTGCAGTGGAATGGTTCGACGTCAAGCGATGCGCTGAGTGCGAGCCGCGTGAACGCGGTGATCCCGCCGACGCTTTTCGGCATGACCATCAATGCGATCGGACAGTCGCAGCCAAAGTCGCAGCCCTGGCCGGAGCTCAAATTCGACGGCGTTCGGCTATGGGGCGCGATCTACTGGGCACAGATCAATCCGGCGCCCGGCATCTACAATTGGACGCGCTTCGACGCCATCCTGGCGGCGGCCGAGCGAGAACACGTCGAGATCGTTCTCAATCTCGCCTATACGCCGCGCTGGGCCGCGTCGGTGAAGGATGCGCCGCCGGCGTTCACGCCCGGCGCCAGCTCGCCGCCTGCCGATCTCGCGTCATGGGACGACTGGGTGCGCGCGGCCGTGGCGCGCGCCGCCGGCCGCATCAAATACTGGGAAATCTGGAACGAGCCCGAGGATCCCAAATATTACTCGGGCGATATCGCGACCATGGTCCAGCTGCAGAAGCGGGCCTACGAGATCATCAAGACCAGCGATCCCACGCTGACCGTGCTGACGCCGCCGTCCAACGGCACGCCGGACGGATATCGCTGGCAACAGGCCTTCATGGCGCAAGGCGGCGGACAATATGCCGATGTGTTCGCCTTTCACGGCTATACGAGCGAACCCGAGGCAGTGATTGGAATCATTGCGCGCTTCAGGAAAATCCTTGCCGCGCACGAACTGTCCGCGAGGCCGATCTGGGACACCGAGGCCGGCTGGTCGTCCTATGAGGACAATCCAGACGGGTGTCTGGCACGCGCCTACATCCTGAAATGGATCAGCGGCGTCGACCGGTTCTATTGGTACGAGTTTGCCGGAGGCGGCAGCGACTTTGGAAAATTATGGGACCCGGCGCGCGGGCTGCTTCCGAGCGGAATTGCCTACCGCACGATCCAGTCCTGGCTGGTCGGTGCAAGTGTCGTGGCCGCAGGCAGGACGTCGCCGACGACCTGGCGCGTCGAGCTTCGCATGCCGGATGGCCGTAACGGCTTGATCCTCTGGACCACTAAGGGCCGGTCCGTTTACCGGGTCGACTCGCGTTTCAGCTTTTACCAGGGCCTCGACGGCGGCGAAGGGCCTGTCGCCAACGGCGAGGTCGAGATCTCGCCAAAACCGGTCCTGTTGCTGGAATGATAACAATGTTACGTCTCCGGCAATAAGATAATTATGACGATGTTCTTGGCTTCATTGCGGGCGTTGGGCGCGATACAAGGAGCACTGTTAACTTGAGGCGATTGACCGACTGTGAAGCAGATCGCGCAGAACTATAAGAGCGGCGAGCTCAAGCTGATCGATGTGCCGGCGCCGCGCTGCCGCCCCGGCGGGGTTTTGGTGCGCACGGCGTTTTCCGCGGTGTCGACCGGCACCGAGATGATGAAGTTCACCGAAGGCCGCCTGTCGCTGCTCGGCAAGGCGCGCGCGCGACCCGACCAAGTTGCCAAGGTGGTGAGCTCGGTCCGTCAGCAGGGGTTGCTTGCGACCTATCAGAAGGTGATGAACCGCCTCGATTCCTACACGCCGCTCGGCTACTCGCTGTCGGGCACCGTCGTGGAAGTGGGCGAGGGCGTCGGTGGCTTCTCGGTCGGACAGCGTGTCTGCTGCGGCGGCAATCAATATGCAACCCACGCCGAATATAATTGGGTGCCGGTGAACCTCTGCGTGCCGCTGCCGGACAGCGCTGCGCTCGACCAGGCCGCATTCACCACGATCGCCTCGATCGCGCTGCAGGCGATGCGCCAGTCGGAAATCCGTTTCGGCGAGACCGCCTGCGTGATCGGGCTTGGCCTGATCGGCCAGATCATGGTGCGGCTGCTGCGCAGCGCCGGTGTCGTGGTCGTCGGGCTCGACCGGCTGGAGGCGCGGTGCCGGCAGGCGGAGGCTGCGGGCGCCGCGGTCTGTGCCGTCGCATCGGATGATGCCGCAGCCGAATTCCGCGCCCGGATCGACCAGCTGACCGCAGGCAACGGCGTCGATTGCGTGTTCATCACCGCAGGCAGCGACGATCCCGATCTCGCCTCGCGTTCGGCGGCGCTGCTGCGCGACCGCGGGCGCATTGTCGATATCGGCAAATGCACTCTGAACCTGCCGTGGAACGAATTCTACGACAAGGAGCTCGACGTGCGCTTTTCGCGCTCGTATGGGCCCGGCCGCTACGATCCGCTCTATGAGGAGGGCGGCATCGACTATCCGATCGGTCATGTGCGCTGGACCGAGAAGCGCAATATGGAGGCGATCGTCGCGCTGCTGGTCGACGGGCGGCTCGATTTTTCCTCGCTGATTTCCGAAGCGGTGCCGCTGGAGCAGGCGACGTCGGCGTTCGAGCGCATGAACCGCGGCGAGGTCGGTCTCGGCATGGTGTTCGCCTATCCGGACGCCGCTCCCCGCGCGATGCAGATGACCTATCGTCCGGCGGTTGCCCTGCGCAGCGGCCGGGTGCGGCTCGGCGTCATCGGCGCCGGCAATTATGCCTCCAGCATGCTGTTGCCGCAGCTTGCGAGCAACCAGCGCGTCGACCTTGTCGAGGTTGCCACCAATACCGGCCTGAGCGGCGCCACGGCGGTCCGCAAATTCGGCTTCGCGCGTGCCTCGACGGATGCGGCCTCAGTGCTCGGCGCCGACGACATCGACGCCGTGCTGATCGCAACGCGCCATGCCTCCCATGCCGACCTCGCGACGCAGGCGCTGCGCGCCGGCAAGGCGGTGTTTGTCGAAAAGCCCTTGGCGATCGATACAAACTCGCTCGATCGATTGGAGCAGGTAATCCGGGAAACCGGCAACAGCCGGCTGATGGTCGGCTTCAACCGGCGCTTTTCGCCGCTGCTGCAGGGCATGCGCGCGGCGTTCGCGCCGGCAGGACCGCAGACCCTGCAATATCGCGTCATCGCCGGGCCGCTGGAGAAATCATCCTGGTATCTGCAGGCCGAGAGCGAAGGCAGCCGCTTCGTCGGCGAGGGCGGCCATTTCATCGACGTATTGTGCTGGTGGCTCGGCGCCGAACCGGTGCGTGTCTCCGCGAGCACGGCGGGCAAGGACGTCGACAATCTCGTCGCCACCTTCGATTTTGCCGACGGTTCGGTCGCGAGTCTCAGCTATCTCACCGGCGGCGATCCGCGGGTGCCGAAGGAAGCGCTCGAGATATCGGCAAGCACGGGTTTTGCCGCCTTCGACAATTTCTCGGGCTTCGAGGTCTGGCACGCCGGACAGCGCACGGCGAAGACGGCGCGGCTCGACAAGGGCCAGCGGCCGATGCTGGATGCCTTCATCGCGGCGGTCGCATCGGGGGCTGCGATGCCGATCGCGCTCGATTCGCTGCTGGCGACCACGCGCGCAACGCTTGCCGTGCAGGAAAGCGCGGCCGCCGGGATGCCGATCGATCTGACGGCCGGCGCAGCAGAGCAGGGCGTCGCGCGCGCCTCGACGGCGTGAGATGAATCCGGCCTGGTATCTGCGCAGGCTGCGGCGCATGGAGCCGTCCGAGCTTGCGGGACGGGTGAACGACCAGGTGCTGCATCTGCTCTGGCGGATCACTCCGCCGGATATCGCGCGGCGTGCCGGCGCCAGGCTCGCTCCCGGCCGGCGGCAGCCGCGCCTGAAGCCGCTGCCTTTGCCCGCCCACGCCCCGGGACAGGCCGCCGAACGGCTGATCCAGAGCGCCGACCGGATTCTCGCCGGGCACTGGCGGATTTTCGCCAGGGACCATGGCGCCATGGGCGAACGGCCGGACTGGTTCGTCGATATCAGAAGCGGCAAGCGGGCGCCGGCCGGCGTGCACGCATTCGCGGTTCCCTATCGTGACGAAACCGCGGTCGGAAACATCAAATACATCTGGGAGCCGTCGCGTCACCACCATCTCACGGTGCTCGCGACCGCGTACTACCTGACCTCCGACGAGCGCTACGCCGGGCGCGCGGCCGAGCATCTGGTGAGCTGGTGGCGGGAAAATCCGTTCCCGCGCGGTCCGCACTGGATCAGCGGCATCGAGCTTGGCGTGCGGCTGATCTCGTGGGCCTGGGTGCGCCAGCTGCTGCAGAACTGGCCCGGCGCTGCCGCGCTGTTCGAGGACAACGATCTGTTCCTGACGCAGCTCTATGCGCATCAATACTGGCTGTCGCAGTTCCCAAGCCGTGGCTCCTCGGCCAACAACCACCTCATCGCGGAGGCTGCCGGGCAATTCGTGGCGGCGTGTGTGTTTCCGTTCTTCCAGGACAGTGCGCGATGGCGCGAGCAATCGGCCGCCACGCTGGCACACGAAGCCGTTGCGCAGACGCTTGCCTGCGGCACCAACAGCGAGCTCGCGACCGACTATCATGGCTTTGTTCTCGAACTGCTGCTGGCGGCGGCAGTGCAGGGTGAAGCATCGGGACATCCGCTTGGCGATGCGGTGTGGACCACGATGTGCCGCATGAGCGACGTCATTGCCGCAATGCTGGACGATCGCGGTCATCCACCGCGGCAGGGCGACGGCGACGACGGCATCGGCCTGCTGCTCGACGATCACGCCGGCAATCGCTGGCTCGGCTTGCTCGCCAGCGGCGCGCACCTGTTCGGCGCTCTGCCATGGTGGCCCACATCGCCGGAGCCCGATCTGCGCAGCTTTGTGCTCACCGACGGCATCGAGGCCCGTGCGATCGCCGGGCGGCCCAAGCTCCGCCCGCATCTGCTTGAAGGGGCGGGACAGACCTTTCTGATCGATTCCGAGCGCGCGGTGTGGTGCCGTTGCGACCATGGCCCGCATGGCTTCGGCCGCATTGCCGCCCACGCCCATGCGGACGCGCTGTCGCTCGAATGCAGGATCGGCGGTGTGGAGATCCTCGCCGACCCCGGCACCTATTGCTACCATGGCGATCCGCGATGGCGGGCCTACTTCCGCTCCACGCTGGCGCACAACACGCTGTGCCTGTTCGCGCGCGACCAGTCGGTGTCGGGCGGGCCGTTTCTCTGGACACGGCATGCGCAGAGCCGGCTTGTCGCCGCCAGCGGTCTGGACGATCGCGATGCGGATGCGAGCTGGGTCGCGGAGCATTCGGGATATCGCGACGAAGCAGGTGTCGTGCATCGCCGCTCGGCGCAATTGCGGCGTCAGATGGCGCGGCTCGTCGTCACCGATACCGTGCTTGCTGATGAAGGGCTTGCGGTGCCGGCGAGCCTCAGCTGGCATCTTGGTCCCGAGGTCGAATGCAGGCTCGAAGGGCACAGGGCGCAGCTCGCATGGCCCGGCGGGCGCGGCGAGCTCGATCTGCCGGCGGCCCTCAGCTGGATGCCGTATCGGGGTGACGAGGCCATGCTGGCCGGCTGGTATTCGCCGTCCTTCGATCTCAAACTGCCGGCGACGACCTTGATCGGCTGCGGTACGCTCGCGGGTGGCCAAAGCCTGGTGACCGAGCTGCGCTGGTTTTCAGACCTGGCCGGATCATGAAGATCCTTGTCGCTCACAACAGGTATCAGGGACGCGGCGGCGAGGACGTCGTGTTCGAAGCGGAAGTCGACCTGCTGCGCGCCGGTGGACACAGCGTTGAAACGCTCACGGTCAGCAACGCGGCAATCAATTCGCTCGCCGCACGCGTTACGACCACGCTGTCGATCTCCGATAATGCGGAGGGAAAGCGGGTCGTGGCGGAGGCGATCGATCGCTTTCGCCCCGACGTCGTGCACGTCCACAATTTTTTCCCGCTGCTGTCGCCCGCCGTGTTCGATCTCTGCCGGCAAAAGCGCGTGGCCGCGGTGGCGACCCTGCACAATTATCGCAGCATCTGCACCGGCGGCATGCTGCTGCGCGACGGCCGCATCTGCCACAAGTGTCTGGACCGCGGACACCTCTGGGGCGTCGTGCACCGCTGCTACCGCGGATCGCTTCCGGGTTCGATCGCCTCGGCCTACATGATCGCGCAGCATCAGCGCCGCGGCACCTGGACGCGTCCCGGCCTGCGCCTGATCGCGCTGACGCAGTTCGCCAAAACCCTGTTCACGCAGGCCGGCTTCGATGCCGACCGGATCGACGTGAAACCGAATTTCATGGTCGATCCGGGGGCGCCCGATCCAGCCACGCCGCGCAGCGGGCTACTCTATGTTGGACGGCTGAGCCGCGAGAAGGGCGTCGGCGTGCTGCTCGAGGCCGTTGCGGGGACCGGCATGCCCTTGCGGATCGTGGGCGAGGGGCCTGAGCGCGTCGCGCTCGAGGCTCGGGCGTCCGGCAATGTCACGTTCCTTGGCGTGCTCTCGCGCGATGACGTGCTGCGGGAAATGGCGAACGCGAGGGCATTGGTGGTGCCGTCGCTGTGGTACGAAGGATTTCCGATGGTTGTGGTCGAGGCCTTCGCGCGCGGCACGCCGGTCATCGCCTCCGAGATCGGCGGACTTGCCGAGGTGGTGAGCGCCGGCAAGACCGGCGCGCTGGTGCCGCCGGGCGACGCGGCGGCGCTTCGAAATCGGATCGGTGAGGTTTTCGGCGCCGCCGAACTGACCGCTGCATGGGGGCGGGCCGCACGGGCCGCCTATCTCGAGCGCTACGCGCCGGACGAGAACCGCCGGCTGCTCGAGGCCATCTACGCGCGCGCCGCCGGGGGATGATCGCCGCAGGTCGGAGCTTTACCCGCGATCGGGTACCGTCCCCGCCGGTTCCATGCCGGCGTCGCTAACATATTGCGGCAAATCTGGTGTTAATTTGTTACAGCGGGGTGTCTGATCCGTATCGCGCCAGGTTTTGATCTTGCGGTCGAACGGCGCTGATTCTGCGGGTGATTCCATGGATCTCGCTTGATCGAGCCCGCAAACTGCTGCCAAGGGGCGCTATAACACTGGCCGGTGGGGCGCCGGCTGCGAAGTTTGACGCTTTTTTGCAAAACGTCTCATGCGGTGCAGAAATATTTTTTTTAGATCAGAAAACCGCGTCGAAGCGCTCACGGCATCAGCGAAATTCTGCGCTCCCGCGGTATCCGGGGGCCCCGTGAAACCCCGTATAATCACTACCCTTTTTTGCGCCGCGGCTAACATTGGCGATTGGTATGCGCTGAATGTTATAGTGCATTCGAAGTCGTGCTAAGTCTCACATAAATCTCAGGGAACCGGGTGTTAACAGCGCATTGCTGATTGACACTCCGGCCTAGCGGACTTAACAATGGACTTAACAAGTTCGTAACCTGGGTCCACATTTGGGTTGCATCGCAACAAACCAGTTGTGAATCAACAGCTTAAGTGTGGGCGAGCGGCTTGAATCCTCGTATCCCAAGCAGGGGCTACATCGATGGCGACTTACAATCTAGACCAGACGGACCTCAAAGCAGCGATCAACTCCACGATCGATCATTCGACCCAGCAACAGATTCTTGACTATCTGATCAACGCGGGGATCGGATACACCAGCCCGGATAACGGTGCGACGATTCCGGTGCAAGAGGGGTCTGGGATCACCAACCCGGATCCGAACGCCAACGTTCTGATCGAAACCAACCCCGTTAACACCGTTAACACCGACGCCAACCTGAAGGCGATCATTGAGGACACCAACCAGGACGTCACGCTGACGGTGAACGGCAGCACCCCGGTGCTGGCCGCGACCGGTCACGGCAACGATCAGGTGTTCATCAACAACACCGGCGACACGACGGTTCTCACCGGCTCCGGCAACGACACCATCTTCGGCGGTGCCGGTCACGACTCGATCGATGCCGGCTCCGGCAACGACGTACTGGTCGACAACGTCTCCGGCCACAGCACGCTGGATGGCGGCAAGGGCAACGATCTGCTGTTCGGCTCCGGTGCCGACACGCTGAACGGTGGCTCCGGCAACGACACGCTCTACGGCGGCAGCTCGTCGCAGCTGAGCGGCGGCAACGGCAACGACGTGCTGGCGTCCGGCAGCACCGCCGGCAATTCCAGCACGCTGGATGGCGGCAAGGGCAACGATGCGCTGTACGCTGGTGCGGGCAACGACAGCCTGGACGGCGGCGCCGGCAACGACTCGCTGTATGGCGGTTCCGGTGTCGACACGCTGCATGGCGGCAACGGCAACGATCTCCTTGTCGGCGGTGCCCAGACTGCTGCTGAGTTCGGCGGAAACGGCAAGGACGTGCTCTACTCGGGCAGCGATGCGTCGCACGCGACCTCGCTCGATGGCGGTGCCGGCAATGACTCGCTCTATGGCGGTGCCGGCAACGACACGCTGCATGGCGGTTCCGGCAACGATACGCTGGTCGCCGGCTCCGGCACGCAGACTCTGATCGGCGGCGACGGCAAGGACTCGTTCGTCGGCTCCGACACCGGTACGGCCTCGATGGTTGGCGGCTCCGGTCAGGACTACTTCTACCTGAACAACGCCACCAGCAGCGATACCATCGATGGCGGTGGCGGCAACAAGGACTCCCTGACCTTCCTGGATCACGCTTCGACCGACGTGAGCGACATCAGCGCTGGATCGAACGGTTCTATGGACATCACCTTCAGCAATGGTCAGGTGACCCAGACCAGCAACATCGAATTCCTGATCTTCAACGATGGTCACTCGACCAAGCTGTAAGATCCTAGGTCTTCACTAAGCGAAGGCGCCGCCCCAACCGAGGTTGAGGCGGCGCTTTTTTCTTTGATCGCCGGCATGGCCGTCAAAAGTGGGTGATTGAATGATCGAATGGGCTGCGGTTGATGATCATGACGCGCCTGCGATGAGTTCGACGGCTCGCGTCAGGGGAAGTGCATGCGCGCATTCCGATTGGAACCTTGTCGACCGATCCGAGTCGGATGTATCAAATCAATCACAAGTTCCGCCCCGGGCATTTTCGCCAATCGACGTTAGAAGTTAGTTCGTCACATTCGGACCACGTAGCTTTTGTAAAGCCGTGCCGCTCGCTTGACACGACGGAGTTGTGGCCGACGGCTATCCGAGAACCCGGCACCTTAAGTCGAGACGAACAATCACTGCAGAACTCAGCCGCTTAATGAACCCGCGGAGCTTTCGAATTGGCCAAGAAAAAAATGCTGAATGCCGGCGCTGGATCGACGGTTACCAAGCGCATCCAGCCGCTCCTGACATCGCATGAATGGGACGAGATTCGATTAGACGTCGACGGCGGCGTGAGCCCCGACGTCGTCGGGTCGATTACCGATCTTGCCCGATTGTTCCCGGCGGCCTCGTTCGACGCGATCTGGTGTTCTCATGTCATGGAGCATCTCTACGCCCATGAGGTTCACCCCACATTCGTCCAGTTCCGCCAAGTCCTCAAGCCGGACGGATTCGCGTTGATCATGTCTCCCGACCTCGAGGCGGTCGCGCAGCACATGTTGACGCGCGGCCTCGGCGCGATCGCTTACGTCTCGCCGGCTGGTCCGATCCGGCCATTGGACATGATCTACGGGCATTCCGGCGCGATCGAGCAGGGGCGCTATCACATGGCGCACAAGACCGGCTTTTCGACCGAGCGGATGGGAAACCTGCTGCTCAGCGCCGGTTTCCCGACGGTTTCCGTTCGCAGCGGGAATTTTGAGATCTGCGCATTGGCGCTGATGCCGGAGGCCAGGGATGAGCGGATCAGGCCGCAGCTGGAGGCCTGCGGATTCGACTTCCAGGAGACGGTGACTGCCGACTCGTGATTTGTCGATGTTAAACAATGTTATAAGGTTCCCTGGTTAAATCGCGCGAGAACGTGCTCGAAATTGGCTTCGCGGCCTGCCGTGAAACATATCTTTTTCGGGTGACGCGCTGAAAATGCTGCGTTAGCGAACTAACAGTGATAAGTTAATCTCGCTGGGGACCGGACCTTGCGCAGTCGAAACTTCGAGGCATCCATGACCAAACACCTCTCGCTCGTCGGCGCACCTTCGGTGGAGGCGCTGCCACCTTCGGGCCTCGCTTGTCTCGTCATCGTGGCAAGGCAGCATGGCTTGCATCTGACCCCGTCCCAGCTGATCCACGACAACCTCCTGGGCGATCAGGAAGTCACGCTTGCCGAGCT
Organism: Bradyrhizobium brasilense; assembly: GCF_029714345.1. Classification (NCBI taxonomy): domain Bacteria; kingdom Pseudomonadati; phylum Pseudomonadota; class Alphaproteobacteria; order Hyphomicrobiales; family Nitrobacteraceae; genus Bradyrhizobium; species Bradyrhizobium brasilense. The sequence goes on along the minus strand of NZ_CP121669.1, from coordinate 5,916,296 downwards.
TTTGAAGTGTGCGAATTCCTCGGGCATGACGGCAAAGGCCGTCACGCTGGACTGGAAGGGTCTGAGCCATCTCAAGAGGGCGCTCCCGGCCATCGTTCGGCTGCGCGACGGCAGCCACATGGTGCTGCTGCGCCTCGAAGGCGACGAGAACAGCTCCCGGGTGGTCCTGCAGGATCCGAACGCGAGCGAGGACGCGCTGCTCGTCATCGATCAACCGCGCTTTGAGGATATCTGGTCGGGCGACGTCGTCATGGCCAAGCGCGACTATGAGATTTCCGACGAGACGCAGCCGTTCAGCTTCGGCTTTGTCACCGCATTGTTGTTCCGCGAACGGCGCATCCTGCGCGACGTCGCGATTGCGGCGCTGATCCTGGGCTTCATGGGCCTGGCACCGATCATGTTCTGGCGGCTGCTCTCGGACAAGGTCATCTTCTACAAGGCCTACAACACGTTCTATGTGCTGTGTACTGCGATGCTCGTGGTCATCGTGTTCGAGGCGGCATTCTCGTTCCTGCGGCAGTATCTGGTTCAGCGTTTGACGGCACGCCTCGACGTCAAACTGTCGACCTACGTGTTCGAGAAGGTGCTCAATCTGCCGATCGACTACTTCGAGCAGAATCCCGTCGGCCTGATTTCCCGGGATATCCGCGAAGTATTTCGAATTCGCGGCTTTTTGACCGGGCAGTTGTTCGGGACCATTCTCGATTCGACGACGCTGTTCTTCTTCCTGCCCGTCATGTTCTTCTTCAGCCCGCTCATGACGCTGATGGTTCTTGCCTTTGCTGGGATGATCGTGACCTGGCTGATCGTGATGCTGCCCGCCTATCGGAAGAAGTCCTCGGCAACCCTGGCGGCCGAAGGGGCACAGGGAGCGTTTCTGATCCAGAGCCTGAACGGCATGCGGACCATCAAATCGCTGGCGCTCGATGCGCGCCAGCGCCACATGTGGGACGTGCTGGTGGCGCGCGTCGCCAAGGCGCGGCTTGCGGAAGGCATGACCGGAACCGCCATCCAGACGCTGGTGCGCCCGCTGGAACGGTTGGCGGTGAGCGCTCCCTATGCGTTCGGTGTCTACATGGCCGTGTCGAGTGGCGATCCGGTCTACGTTGGAGCGCTGTTTGCCTTTCTGATGCTGTCGCAGCGCGTTGCCGGGCCGCTGATGCAGATGGCCCAGCTCATCAACCAATATGACGAGGCGCGCACTGCGGTCACGATCGTCGGCAGGCTGGTGAATCAGCCGGCTGAGGAGGGACGTTCCGGCCATGGTGTGAGGGTCCCGCTGAAGGGGCTGGTCGAATTCTCCGGCGTCACGTTCAAGTACAAGGGCGCGGTGTCGCCGGCGCTCAACAATATCTCCTTCGAGATTCCGCTCGGCACGACGCTGGGCGTGATGGGCAAGAGCGGCTCGGGCAAGACCACGATCACGCGGCTATTGCAGCGCCTGCACTCCGACTATGGTGGGCTGATCAAGGTCGACGGGATCGATGTCCGCGAATACGATGTCGACCACCTCCGGCGCAACGTCGGCGTCGTGCTGCAGGAGAACTTTCTGTTCAGTGGCACGATCCGCGAGAATATTGCGGCCGCAAAGCCCGATGCGACCTTCGACGACATCGTCAGGGCGGCGCGATTGGCCGGTGCCGAGGAATTCATCGACAAGCTGCCGCGAGGCTACGAGACCTATATCTACGAGGGATCCACGAATCTTTCCGGCGGCCAGCGCCAGCGCCTCGCGATCGCGCGAGCGCTGATCGTCAATCCGCCGATTCTGATCCTGGACGAAGCGACCAGCGCGCTCGATGCGGAGAGCGAGACGATCGTGAACGCGAATATTTCGCGGATTGCCCATGGCCGCACGCTGATCATCATCTCGCACCGTCTGTCGTCGCTGACGAAGGCCGACGCGATCCTCGTTCTCAACCGCGGCGTCGTCGACGATATCGGTCGTCATGAGGAACTTCTTGAACGGAACGACATCTACAGCTCGCTCTGGTACCAGCAGAACACTCACCTTGCGCCGGCGGGCCGCAATGAAAAGAATTTCAGGAGTCCGACCCTTGTCTCCTAATCAAGCTTCGCTCGCGACCGTTCGCCAGTTCCAGTCCGAGACCGATGCGATCCGCGAGGCCGCCGAGCCGTTGCTGGCCCGCGCAACGCTGTTCGTCCTGGTGGGGTTCCTCGCCGCCGTCGTGGCGATCATGTGCTTCACGCGCGTCGATCGCGTGATCACGAGCGTGGGCGGCAAGATCGTTCCCGTCGATCAGATCAACGTCCTGCAGGCTTTGGACGCGTCCATCATCAAGACGATCGATGTTCGGGAAGGTCAGCAGGTTGAGACGGGACAATTGCTCGCGACCCTGGACTCGACGTTCACGGCTGCCGATGTCACGCAGTACAAGCTGCAGGTTGCGAGCCTTGAGGCGCAGGTCGCCCGGGACGAGGCCGAATTGTCCGGAAAGCCGTTGTCGTACGGCCAATCCAACGATCCTGATGTCACCAGGTACAACTCCTTGCAAAAGGCGCTCTACGACCAGCGCGTCGCGCAGTACCACGCGCAGGTGAACAGCTACGATTCCAAGATCAGCCAAACCGAAGCGACGATCCAGAAGTCGAAGAAGGACGACGAGCGGTACAGTCAGCGTGCCGAGATCGCCGGCAAGATCGAGGACATGCGCTCGACGCTCGCCGAAAGCGGCAGCGGGTCCAAGCTGAACCTGTATCTGTCGCAGGACACGCGCCTGGAGCTGTTGCGTCAGATCGACAACACGCACAACACTTTGCTGGAAGCGCAGCACCAGCTGGATTCCTTGAAGGCGGATCGCAACGCCTTCACCGAGCAGTGGAACGCGCAGCTGAGCCAGGATCTGGTCACGACGCGCAACAACCTTGATACGGCCCGCTCACAGTATGACAAGGCGATCAAGCATCAGGACCTTGTGCGGTGGACGGCTGCCGAGCCATCGGTCGTCTTGACCCTCGCCAAGCTCTCGGTCGGGTCCGTGCTGAAGCCGGGTGATCCCTTCATCACGCTGATGCCGCTCAAGACGCGGCTCGAGGCCGAGATCCAGATCCTGTCGCGCGACGTCGGCTTCGTCCGGCCCAACGACCCCTGCACGATGAAGATCGATGCCTTCAACGCGGCGGAGCACGGTACGGCCGAAGGCAAGATTCGCTGGATCAGCGAAGGCGCCTTCACGAACGACGATGATGGAAAGCCTGTCGACGCCTTCTATAAGGCGCGGTGTTCGGTCGACCAGACCAACTTCAAGGATGTTCCGAAGACCTTCCGCCTCATCCCCGGCATGACGCTGCAGGGTGATGTCAATGTCGGCACCCGCTCGGTGGCGATGTATCTGCTCGGCGGCATGCTGCGCAGCGCAAAAGAAGCAATGCGCGAGCCATGACGGTATCGACGCGTTCCCTTCTCGACTTGCTGCGCCCCGGCTCGTCCCGTTCAGACTCGAAGCCGTTTGAACGGGGGCTGGAGGCGTACGAGAACCAGCAATATCTCGAGGCGTTGCGGTTTTGGCGGCTCGCCTCGCAAGCCGGCGATCCGGAGGCGGATTACCGGATCGGGCTGCTCTATGCGCGGAACGAGGGCGTTATCGGCAGCCTTCCGGATGCGGTCGCGTGGTACGAACGCGCCGCCCTGAAGGGACATACCGAAGCCCAATTCCAGCTTGGCTTGATCTACTTCAACGGCGTCAACGCCACGGTTGGACCGAACCGGCCAGAGATGTGGCGGCAATCCACTGCGGCACGTCTGGGCGACAAGGCGGTCAACCTCCACGATCTGGTTTTCCCGAACGGAATCGGCGTGCCCAGGGATATCGACGCCGCGTTCCTCTGGTTATCGGTGGCGGCGGAGGCCGGCAAAGCGGAGGCGCAAGCGATCCTTGGCGATATGTACGCCAACGGGCAAGGCTGCACGAAAGATCACGCTGCCGCCCTGCGCTGGTACGAGGCCGCGGCCGAGCAGAAGGCGGCGGCCGGTGAGTTCGCGCTTGGCGATGTGTATTATCAGGGGCGGGGCGTTCCCGTCGATTTCGCGCAGGCCGCAATCTGGTATCACAAGGCCGCGGAACAGGGACATGTGCGCGCACAGGTTGCGCTCGCTTTCATGTGCCTCAAGGGCACCGGGCTTCCCCAAAATGTCGAGGAAGCCGCGCGACTGTTCCAGAGCGCCGCTGCCCATGACGATACGATCGCGCTCTACAACATTGCACTGCTGCGGTTGAGCGGCAAGGGGGCTGTCAAGGATCTCGACAGGGCCGAGACCGCATTGCGCAAGGCGGCGCGGAAGGACTACCTGCCGGCGATCCAGGCGCTGGCTGAGTTCTATGCGCTCGGAACTGCCGCCGAGCCGGATCTGCGCGAGGCGGCATATTGGTACGAGAAGGCGGCCGAGCGCGGCGATACGCAGGCGCAGTTCCTGACCGGACGCTTCTATGCCACCGGCACCGGCGTTCCGCCCAGCATCCGCCAGGCTGCGAAATGGTTCGAGCGTGCGGCGGAGGGCGGCCATGCCACGGCGGCCCACAACATTGCGGTGTTCTATCTCAATGGCAGGGGCGTGGCGCGCGACGTCGCCACTGCGATCAAGTGGTTCGAGCGCGCGTCCGAGGGAGGCATTAGCGCCGCAGGCGTGCAGCTCGGCCGGCTCTACTCGGCGGGCAACGGCGTGCCGCGCGATCAAGTGCGCGCGGCGGAGTGGCTCAGCAAGGCGGCCGACGGCGGCGATGCCGATGCGAAGACGGCCTATGCGATGTTTCTTATCCAGGATGAACCGTCCGCGGAGCGTCTTGCGCAGGCACGTGCGCTGCTGACCGACGCTGCCGAGGCCGGCCATCCGGCCGCGGCATTTCAGCTGGGCGGCCTTCACATGGGAAGATCCGGCGGCGCCGTCGACGTTCCGGCCGCAGCCCAATGGTTCAAACGCGCGGCGAGCGCCGGCCACGTCGAGGCCCAGCACACATTGGCGCTACTGTATTCCGATCCCAAGAGCGGCCTCAAGGATCCGCAGGCCGCCGCCAGCTGGATCGTCAAGGCCGCGGACGGCGGCAACGCTGCGGCGCAGTTCAAGCTTGCGGTGATGTATTGCACCGGACAAGGCGTCGAGCAGGACCTCGCCAACGGCGTCACGTGGTACGAGGCGGCGGCGCGCCAGGGCCATACGACGGCGCAATACAACCTTGCCGTGATGCTGGGCCGGGGACAGGGCCGCGATGCCGATCCGGCGAAGGCGGCCGAATGGTTCGAGGCCGCTGCGAAGCAGGGCATGATCGAAGCCCAACTCGCAATTGGCGATGCGCTGCGCGCCGGCAACGGCGTCGCACAGGATCGCGATCAGGCGCTGTACTGGTATCGACAAGCGGCGCAGCAGAACAACGAAGGGGCGCGACGTCGTCTGCAGGCAATGGGCGAGAGCGTCGGCTGAACTTGTTGGAGACGGCATCGCGTCGCGCGCAGGCAACGGCAGAGATGATGGACAGCTTTGTTTTTGAGCGCGAAGGCACGGAAGCGGGCAAGTCCGCGTGACAATCTAGGCAGAACTAACAATGGTTTTCACATCGACGACAGAGAGATTGCGCTAATGTTGCGTTCGCGGAAGAAATGTTCATTGTACCTCTGGTTGTGTGGAGATGATCGATAAGGATCAAGAGGTCACGATCCGGGCATGTCAGGCGGCGTGATCTCGGGATCGAACTTCCGCGCGACCGGGAAAGAGAAACTGGACCCGGCGCTGAGCGTTGGCAGGAGATTGAGTGGCAATGAACAAGATGGTCGAACGGAGCGTCAGGGATACAAAGGATATGTTGCCCGTTGCCAGTCCGGTTCAGCAGGACGACCATCCGCAGAGCCTGTTCCTGGATCCCGACGTAGGCGATCTCCAGTCAGGATCGCGTCTGCGCGGCGCGATACTGGAGTATTCGGGGCGTGGGATTTCGGGTTGGATTGTCGATGCCCAGTCGCCCGCTTCAACCGTTTCGATCGCGCTTTTTGTCGGTTCCCACTGTGTCGAGGAGGGACGGACAGGCCGATCTATGCCGGCCCGCGTAGGTCCGCGGAGCGTGATCGGACGTCCCGGATTTCGTATCGATCTATCCGCGCCGGGAGTGCGCCGTCGCTTGGCGCGCGCCCTGAGAAACGCGCTTGTGGAGCCTAAGCGTGCGCAGATCTATCTGCGTATCAGCCTGAATGATGGCGAGTACTACGAAATACCCCTGTTCGAGAACTATACGCCAGGCGAATTGATCGTCGCGCTGGGGTTCTCGACCGCGGACTACGACGACCTCTTGTTTCCGAGCAACAACAGGATCGTTGCTGGACTGGCGGACGCGCCTCCCAAGGAGGTGCGCTACATTTGCTTCTACCTCCCGCAATTCCATTCATTTGATGAAAATGACAGGTGGTGGGGGCCAGGGTTTACCGAGTGGACCAACGTCGCGCGCATGCGTGCCCAGTTTCCGGCACACGAGTCCCCATGGTTGCCGGCCGATCTTGGATTCTATGACGTCCGGCTGCCGGAAACGCGTCGTCAGCAGGGCGAGCTGGCGCGCCAGTACGGCATCGATGGATTTTGCTACTACGTCTATTGGTTCCAGGGCCGAAGGTTATTGGAAAAGCCGCTTCAGCTGCTGCTCGAGGACGGCGAGCCGAACCTGCCTTTCTGCATTTGCTGGGCAAACGAAAATTGGTCTCGTCGGTGGGACGGCTCGGACGCTGAGCTTCTGTTGGGACAAAACCACTCCCTGGACGACGATGTCCGCTTTATCGACGACATGGCCGACCTGCTGCTCGATGAGCGCTACATAACTGTCGACGGTCGAAAGGTCATCGTCATCTACAGGCCGTCATTGTTGCCGGACAAGCAGCGCTTGTTCGAGATTTGGCGCGAGCGAGCCAGAGAACTCGGAATCGGCGAGCTTCTCATTTGCAATGCGATGACGTTCGGAGAGTTCGATCCGCGCGACGTCAATTGCGACGCGGCAATCGAGTTTCCTCCGCACACGGTCTCGACAAGGGAGGTGCCGCCGACCGAAGTCGATGCACCGCCGACCTTCGCTGGAAAGGTGTACGACTATGTCGACGCCATGCGATCGTCGATCGGCAAGATCTACGACTTCCCGTTCTTTCCTGCGGTGATGCCGCGTTGGGACAATACGCCTCGCAAGGGGCCGCGCGGTCACGTCTTTACCAGGTCCAGTCCGGAAGCGTTTGAGGTTTGGCTTCGCGATGCAACCCTGCGTGCCAAGGGCAACAGCTTTTCCGAATCATTGGTGTTTATCAATTCCTGGAACGAGTGGGCGGAAGGTGCGCATCTCGAGCCGGATTCGCGCCATGGACGGGCGTTTCTCGAGGTCGTGCGAAGGGTCGCTTCGGCTGAGCCCATTTCGGCCCAGATTCGAAATAGCCCGGATTTGCTGGATTGCCTGAGTAGGCAGGAGCTTGAGTGGGCGGTAAAAGAAGCCTCGACGCATGTCGAAGTGCTCGCAAGCCTGCACCGGTCGGGCCTCACCCATTCGGGGGTGCAGCGCGTAAGAAGCGGCACGCCAGTGGAGGCAGAAGGCGCGTCCGGTAATCCGGCAGGTTCGTTGCTGGTGATCGAGAACATCAATTCTCAAACCGGCGAACGGGTGATTGTCGATCCGCGCTATGAGATATTGGTGCGGGGATGGATTTGCGCGGGCAACGCCTTCGAGGCCAGCCGACAGAGAACGGGATTCCTGGTCCTGTCGGGGCTTACTCCGGATGGCGCAGCAAACGGCGGCTATTGCCTGATCGTAGATTGGCACGAGCGCGTGGACGTGAAGGAGTATATGAAGGCCGAGAGCAAGGACTGCTATTTCGGTTTCCAGCTGTCCTTCTCGATTCGAGATTTGCCGGATGGTGAATATCAACTCGCGGTTCTGGAGGTCGGCGACGGGACTAGTGCACTCGTGCGGTCTCGCCACTCGATCATCGTGAGACGTTGAGGTCGCCACCGATGCTCGCAAGTGTTGTCATCGCGTGCTACAAGCATGAGCAGTATCTTGAGGAATGCCTTGAGACTGTCTATCAACAGACGTTTGCCGACGTCGAGCTCGTCATCGTAGACGACAATTCGCCGGACAAGAGTTTTGAAGTCGCGCAGAGGGTCCTCAAGAAGAGGTCGTTCGGAAAGCGCTTTGTTTCCTGCAAGCTGCTCAAGAACCCTCAAAATCTTGGCGCCCACTACACCTGGAACAGGGCATTATCGCTGACGAACGGCGACATGATTTTCCTTTTGAATTCGGACGATGCCTTTTCCAAGGATCGGGTTCGGCTGTTCGCGGATAAGCATGCCAATGATCGGCTGTTCTTCGGCTTCTCGGCGGTTGAGCCAATCGACGAACATGGAAAGTCGATCAGCAACTTCCAGTTTCCAACGCGCCTGCGCTATGCGATCGATCGGGCCCAGATCGCAGGTGCGCCGTTGTCATGGACATTTCTGGATTCTCAGATTGCGGCATCGACTGGAAACTTTGTCTTCAGCCGTGAACTGCTGCGGCAGGTGGGTTGGCTTGCCGATCTCAAATACTGCCATGACTGGGACTTTGCGTTGCGCGCGGTAACCAAGGTCGAGCCGACCTATCTCGAGACCGACCGCTATCTGTACCGACTTCATTCAACCAACAGTTTCCGAAGTCTGAGCAAGGTGGCAGAGAGCGAGACAAAGGCTTGCATGATGTCGTATTGCCTGAATGCAATCGCGTCACGGCCTCAGAACAAGACCTGCCTCAGTCCGTCGAATTTCGGCGATTCATTCTATGACCTCGTGAAGCTGCACCCGAACTTCAACTATTGGGTGAAGCAGATCTACGCGCCCTATCATGTAGAACACCGGACGGTGGAGTCGAACGATCGGACCCGGCCGGTTCGCTGGCGCTGATCGAGCAATGCAAGGCCAGCCTTGTCCGTTCCGACACAATCGGAACGGGGCCTTGATTGGGATGGAGACCGAGCGATTGCTTCGTCGCTTCGTCGGCTGGGAGCCTGGCGTCCGATCGAATTGCGCCGACGAGAGGTCTGGAGCGTGCCGCAGCCGCAGCAGGGTGCTGGAACTCAAAAAGCTGAACGCGCCGGGCGGGAGGCTTGCGGATAACGATGTCAAAAGCATCGTTCTTGTAAGCCCGAACGACTAGCGGACTGCTTCATTCCCGTCGTCCATCGGCGATCTCCGATCGTTCCGGTCCTGTGACGCGGTTTTCGTGCAAATGACGTCGAGCCCCCTTGCTCTATTGTATTGATTTTCCTCGAAATAACCTTACAAGAGTTAATTGTGAGCACTGCGTGTTATAGCCTTATTCTTGTAGGATATGTGCGCTAATAGGGAATTCGTGGTGCGAACCAATGTTAATAGCTTGTTGATCTCGTGGGAGCGGCTCAGGTTGGACATGGAAATTCCAGCATTGTCTAGTTTCAGCTCAGGCGTGAATCTCGATACGCTTCCAGCAAGTGAGATCGAGGCAAGGCTTAGAGATTTCTTTTCCGGGCGGATCGCAAATCCGAAACCCGACGAGCTGATCCAATCGGTCAAGCAGTTGGAGCAGCAATTCGGTGATTACAAGGAATTCCAGTTTGCAAAGGCGGCGGCGCTTGTGCAGGCATGCGATTTCGCCGGAGCGCGTGGAATCCTTCTCGACCTCGTCAAGCAGATGCCATCCGACTCGCGGGTGTTGCATCGCCTGGCAATCGCGGCCCTCAATATGGGGTCCGCCCATGAAGCGCAGGATGTCTATCTTGCCGCGCTCATTGCGGCCCCGAAAAGTGAAAATCTGCGGCGAGAGTTTGCCGGCCTCCTGCGCGTGATGGAGGCCAAGAAGCTCTACGCCGGGGTCGATCGCAAGAAGCACGGCTTGGCGGTGGTGTGCGCCATCAAGAACGAAGGCGACGATCTGCTGGAATGGCTACACTTCCACAAACTGGTCGGCGTTGATCACTTCTACCTCTACGACAACGGCAGCACTGATGATACTCGTGCCGTGATCGAGTCCTTCCCGTGGCCCGAAATGATCACCTATCATTTCGTGGAAGGGGAATTCGGCCAGATGCGCGCGTTCTCGCATGCGATCGACAGCTACCGCAATTGTGCCGAATGGTGCGCCTTCATCGATGCCGATGAGTATCTGTTTCCGACGCAGGCCGGCAACATCAAGGACGTCTTGACCGAGCTCGGGCCGGCGCCGGCGGTGGCGGTGCATTGGTTGAACTTCGGGTCGAACGGTCACGACGCGAGGCCGGCCGGTCTGTGCATCGAATCCTTCACGCGTCGTGCTCCGGACGATTTCCCGGATCATTTCATCATGAAGTCAATCGTGCGGCCTGACACCATCGTGTCCTATCTGCATCCCCATCAATCGCTTGTCTTGGGTTGCTACGTTCACGAGGACGGCACGCCTGTCTTCCCGATCGGCGGGCGCTGCACTGCTCCGAAGCGGAACAAGCTCGTGATCAATCACTACTACACGAAGTCGCGGCAGCAATTGCTGAAGAAGCGTGAGCGGGGCAGGCCGCTCGGCGATGGAGATCCTGAAAAGATCCGCGCAATGGAATTCTTCACGTTGCGCGATCGCAACGATGTCGAAGACGCCACGATCCAGAGGTTTCTTCCGGAGCTGAAGAAACTGATTCAGGGCTGAATTCAAGGGAACAGCGATGTCCTCGCTGGAGGAGGGCGCGCCAGGCTGCGCGCCCGATCGTGTGCTTGAAGTGATTCTTGATCGCCGCGATCGGCTACTCTGGCCGCAGCGATCGGCTACAGCGGTTCCAGCCGGTATTTCGCAAGCAACTGCTGTGCGGCGACGAGATCAATCTCTGCCGGCCTTTGGAAGATCGACATGTTGTTGGCGCGCGCGATTTCGCGAGCGACCGTCCGCACCGAATGGTAGTGGGGACGATTCTCGAAGTCGTGAATTGCGATGAAGGCTCCCGGTGCGGCGTGAAGCACGCACTGTACGAAGCAAGCCACGCGAAACCGGCCGTCAACGAAATACAGGTCGGCGGTCTTGCTTTCCGGGCGCTCCCAGACACGTTCGTGATACTCGGGCCACGAGCGCTCCTTGTCCTTTTCCACGGGATAACCCCACTCGCGCAGCTTGCCGATATCGACGTGCAGCAGCAAAGGCTTGGTGCTCGCGTCGCCCGTGGCGTCGGCAACGTTGGCGAGCCATTCCGCGGAGGAATCAATGGAAATGACCCACTCCTTCTTGGTTTGACAGGCCAGCCAAGTGCTTCCTCCCGAGCCAAATTCCAGATACCGCGTCGAGAGGTCCACGAAACTTTTGAACAGTGTCAGTTCCTGACCGTCCATTGCGATGTTCATGACGGGATTCCGTGTTTCTCGAGTTGTTGTCTGGCGGGTGGCTGCCAATCCACCGTCGGAAGGCGGTCGCGGCTCGTCAAGCAGCGATGAGATCTGGTTGAGTCGTCATCGCGCTTCTCGACGTCCTGTTGGCCATCCACGCCGGTGATTGGAAAGATCGGCGACTACTGGCTCAGGCCGACGCGCTCTACCTTGTAGCCGCCGTCCAGGATGGCGCGCCACCAGGGTTGCTCGTCGACATACCAGCGCACGGTCTTGGCGATGCCGGTCTCGAAATTCTCCTCGGCGCGCCAGCCGAGCTCGGTTTCGAGCTTGGTGGCGTCGATGGCATAGCGGCGGTCGTGGCCGGGCCGGTCGGCGACGAAATTGATCAGCTGGCGGCGCGGGCCTGCCGCGGCCGGCACGACCTCGTCGAGCAGGTCGCAGATGCTCTCGACCACGTGCAGGTTGGTGCGCTCGTTGCGGCCGCCGACATTGTAGGTCTCGCCGACCTCGCCGCGCTCCAGCACCAGCGTCAGCGCCTTGGCGTGATCCTCGACGAACAGCCAGTCGCGGATGTTCTTGCCGTCGCCATAGACCGGCAGGGGCTCGCCGGCGAGCCCCTTGATGATCATGTGCGGGATCAGCTTTTCGGGGAAGTGATAGGGGCCGTAATTGTTGGAGCAGTTGGTCACCAGGGTCGGCAGCTCGTAGGTCTCGCGCCAGGCCCGCACCAAATGATCGGACGACGCCTTGCTGGCCGAATAGGGCGAATTCGGCGCGTACGCCGTGGTCTCGGTGAACAGCCCTTCGTCGCCGAGCGAACCGAACACCTCGTCGGTCGAGATATGCAGGAAGCGGAAGCGGTCGCGCTTCTCGGGCGAGAGCGTACGCCAGTGACGCAGCGTCTCCTGCAGGATCGTGAAGGTGCCGACGATGTTGGTCTGGATGAATTCGCCGGGGCCGTCGATCGAGCGGTCGACGTGGCTTTCCGCGGCAAGGTTCATCACCGCGTCGGGCTGATATTTCTCGAACAGCCGGCGCAGGTTCTGCGCCTCGCAGATGCAGGCCTTCTCGAAGGTGTAGTTCAGGCTTTCGGCGGCGCGGGGCAGCGAGGCCAGGTTTGCCGCATAGGTCAGCTTGTCGATGTTGACGACGCGGGCGTGGGTGTCGCGCAGCAGGTGACGGACCACGGCGGAGCCGATGAAGCCGGCGCCGCCGGTGACGAAAATCGTCGATCCCTTAAACCGCATGTTTGAATACCTCCGCCGCGCGCGGCTCGCCGTGGAATGAGCGGTAGACCGACAGCAGGTACTCGCCGTAGCTGCTCTTGGCGGTCTTCTGTGCGACCCTCGCGAAGGCCTCGAGCGAGATATAGCCCTGGCGCAGCGCGATCTCCTCGGGGCAGGCGATGCGCAGGCCCTGGCGCTGCTCCAGGATCTGGACGAAATGGCTGGCTTCGACCAGCGAGGAATGGGTGCCGGTGTCGAGCCAGGCAAAGCCGCGGCCGAGCACCTCGACGTAGAGATCGCCGCGTTCGAGATAGGCCTTGTTGACGTCGGTGATCTCGATCTCGCCGCGCGGGGATGGCCTGATGCCGGCCGCGATGTCGACCACATCATTGTCGTAGAAGTAGAGGCCGGTGACCGCGACGTTGGACTTCGGCCGCTTCGGCTTCTCTTCGATCGAGAGTGCCCGGCCGGTGCCGTCCAGCTCGATCACGCCGTACTGTTCGGGCGCGTTCACGACGTAGCCGAACACGGTGGCGCCTTTCTTGCGGATCGAGGCGGACGACAGCATGCTCGGCAGGCCGTGGCCGTAGAAAATGTTATCTCCTAACACAAGGGCAACAGAGTCATCGCCGATGAAGTCGCGTCCGACGATGAAGGCGTCGGCAAGACCCCGCGGGGTCTCCTGCGTCGCGTAGGCGAACCGGACACCCATCTCGCTGCCATCGCCGAGCAAGCGCTGGAACAGCGGCTTGTCCTGCGGCGTGGAAATGATCAGGATATCGCGGATTCCGCCCAACATCAGCGTCGACAGCGGATAATAGATCATCGGCTTGTCGAACACGGGCAGCAGTTGCTTGGAGACGACTGTCGTCACCGGGTAGAGGCGCGAGCCGGTGCCACCGGCAAGGATAATGCCTTTCATGGTCCCTCACAATTTGACTATCAGAACATAACATATAGCGTGCGCTGCACAAGTTTGTTATGAGAAGGAAATTAACATTTCAAGCGCGTCAAACTGGAACAAATGTTAGATGAACGTCATCAAGACCGAGCTTCCTGAAGTCCTGATCGTCGAGCCGAAGCTGTTCGGCGACCAGCGCGGCTTCTTCCTCGAGACCTACCAGGCTCCGCGTTATGTCGAGCACGGCATCACGCGTCCGTTCGTGCAGGACAACATGTCCCGCTCGGCCTATGGCGTGCTGCGCGGGCTGCATCTGCAAAACCCGGTCACCCAGGGCAAGCTCGTCTCCGTGCTGCGCGGCAAGGTGCTGGACGTTGCCGTCGACGTGCGCGTCGGCAGTCCGAATTTCGGCAAACATGTCGCGGTCGAATTGAGCGAGGAGAACCGCCGGCAATTATGGGTGCCGCGCGGCTTCGCCCACGGCTTCGTGGTGCTCTCGGAGACCGCCGACTTCTTCTACAAATGCGACGATTTCTACAGCCCCAAGGACGAGCTCTCGATCCGGTGGAATGATCCCGCGATCGGGATCAAGTGGGGCGTCGACAAGCCACAGCTGTCGGCCAAGGATGCGGACGCGCCGCTCCTCGCCGACGCCAGCAACCTTCCGACCTATGGAAAAATCTGATGCGGATCTTGTTGACGGGAACACGCGGCCAGGTTGGCAGTGCGCTCAAGCCCTTGCTGGAAAGCCACGGCACGATCATCGCGCCGCCCACCGCGGAGTTCGATCTGTCGAAGCCGGAGATGTTGACGAGCCAGCTTGAGAGTCTGAAGCCCGATCTCATTATCAATCCGGCGGCCTATACCGCCGTCGATCGCGCCGAGGACGAGCGTGAGTTGGCGTTCCTGGTCAACGCGAAGGCACCTGAAGCGATCGCCAAATGGGCTGCGGCGAACCGCGTGCCGCTGGTGCATTTCTCCACGGACTACGTCTTCAACGGCTCGGGCGACAGGCCGTGGCGCGAGGACAGCCCGACCGAACCGCTGTCGGTCTACGGCGCCAGCAAGCTTGCCGGCGATGTCGCGATCCAGGCGGCGGGCGGGGCGCATCTGATCGCGCGCACCTCATGGGTTTATGCCGCAAAGGGCACGAATTTCCTGCGCACCATTGCGCGGCTCGCCGGTGAGCGTAAGGAGCTGCGGATCGTGGCCGATCAGATCGGTGCGCCGACCACGGCATCAGCGATCGCCGGTGCGGTCGCCGGCATCGTCCTGCCGAACCTCACCACGTTGCACGATCAGCTCGTGCGCCGGGGAGGTGTCGTCAATCTCGTCTGCGCCGGCGAAACCAGCTGGCACGGCTTCGCAACCGCCATTGTCGGCGGGCTGAGGTCTCGCGGCGTCACGCTGGCGGTCGAGAACATCGCTCCGATCCCAGCGGCCGATTTTCCGACCAAGGCGGTGCGTCCGGGCAATTCGCGGCTGGATCTGTCGCGGCTGAAGGCGCAGTTCGGCGTGGCGATGCCGACCTGGCAGGAAGCGCTGGCGCGCGAACTGGATGCGTTTGTCCAGCTCGGCGCGCCCGCCCACGCTTAGGACGGCTTCGGAAGCGGATGCCGGTGCGCGTGAAGAAAACGCGTCAGACAAGAAAAGAGCCTTGGTTCTGATTTGATCAGGACCAAGGCTCCAGGATTGAACCGGCCGGCGGCTATCGTCGCCAGGCGCGAGCGCTCAGCGCGGCCGACCGATGCTGTCGTAGGTGAAGCCGTGCGCGGCCATCTCGTCCGGACGGTAGATGTTGCGCAGGTCGACGACGACCGGATGCTTCATCTCCTGCTTGACGCGCTTGAGATCGAGCGCGCGGAACTGGCGCCACTCGGTCACGATCACCAGCGCATCGGCCTGGCGTGCGCATTCATAGGCATCCTTGCAGTACTCGATCTCCGGCAATTCCTTGCGTGCCTGCTCCATGCCGATGGGATCGTAGGCACGAACCTTGGCGCCGAAGTCGATCAGGCCGTTGATCAGCGGGATCGAAGGGGCCTCGCGCATGTCGTCCGTATCGGGCTTGAAGGTCAGGCCGAGCACGCCGATGGTCTTGCCGCGCAGTTCGCCGCCGAGCACGTTGGCGACCTTGCGCGCCATCGCGCGCTTGCGGTTGTCGTTCGCGGTCAGCGTGGCCTCGACGATTTTCAGCTGGACGTCGTGGTCGAGCGCGGTCTTGAACAGCGCACGGGTGTCCTTCGGGAAGCAGGAGCCGCCATAGCCGGCGCCGGCATGCAGGAACTTGGTTCCAATCCGGTTGTCGAGCCCGATGCCGCGCGCGACCTCCTGCACGTTCGCCCCGACCCTCTCGGAGAGATCGGCGATCTCGTTGATGAAGGTGATCTTGGTGGCAAGGAAGGCATTCGCGGCGTATTTGATCAATTCCGCCGTGCGTCGCGCGGTATAGAGGATCGGCGCCTGGTTCAGATAGAGCGGACGATAGACTTCGCCCATCACCCTCTTGGCGCGATCGTCCTCGGTGCCGACGACGATGCGGTCGGGATGGCGGAAATCCTGGATTGCGGCGCCTTCGCGGAGGAATTCGGGGTTCGACGCAACGGCGAAATCGGCGTCGGGATTGGTTTCGCGGATCAGGCGTTCAACCTCGTCGCCGGTGCCCACGGGCACGGTCGATTTCGTCACCACCACGGTGAACTTCTTGAGCGCCGCGCCGATCTCCTTGGCAGCAGCATAGACGTAGCTCAGGTCCGCATGGCCGTCGCCGCGCCGCGAGGGCGTTCCGACCGCGATGAACACGGCATCGGCGTCCGCGACGGCGCCCGCGAGCTCCGTCGTGAAGGTCAGCCGTCCGGCCGCGGCGTTGGTCTCGACGAGCTTATCGAGGTCAGTTTCGTAGATCGGGATCTTGCCGCGCTTCAGGGCTTCGATCTTGCCGGCGTCCTTGTCGACGCAAACGACCTGATGGCCGAAATCGGCAAAACACGCTCCGGACACGAGACCTACGTATCCCGTTCCAACCATTGCAATCTTCATGAATCCGCTCGTCGATCAGTGTGGAGAGGAGGAGTTAGCACTAGCACAATTGGCGCCGACAACGCCAAGTTTTATAACGCATAGTTTGTGTTGGAGGTCGGCGGCTTTTTGTGCAAACGGTGATCGCCCCAGTGCAGCTGAGCGCCCGCTAGTCACCTCGGGCGCACCATGGACACATTCTCAACTTGAAATCGACCGACATTCGAGCTGCCGTTTGAGGGTGGACATGAGCATGAAGACGATTGGCAAGCAGAAGCCCTCAGGAGCCGAATACGCGTCGTTGCAAACGCGGTTCTCCAGATCCGATCGCACGGCGTTTTCCGGGTTCGTCTATGATCGCGCCGATCTCGGCCGACGTTACACCGTCGACCTGCTCGTCGACGGCGAGCCATACATGTCATCATTGTGTGACGAGTTTGTAACGGAGCTTGCCGACGCCGGGATCGGCGACGCTCGATTTGGCTTTACCTTCAACGTGCAGGATCAGGTCAGCGCGAACGCCGGGATCATTGAGGCAAGGCTGGCGAATATCGGCACTCCCGTCGGTGCTCCGATTCGCTGCGATGTCGCTGCGCCGGAAGCGCGATGGCACCGGATCGGCGATATCGAGTGGGTCGGAGGTCTGCGCTTCGAAGGCTGGCTTGCTCAGGACATCGACGAGGACATCGAAATCCTGATCGCGCAACGCCCGGTGATGACCGTGAAGCCGACCGGGTGGACCAACGTTGCGCGGGGCGGCGAGTTCGGCGTCGGCCGCCGGATCGATTTTCATCTGCCCGAGCATTTTGCGGACGGTCGCATGCGTGGACTATCCGCGCGGACGATTTCGGGACGGAGCCTGATCTCGGAGCCGATTTCCTTCGTCGCTTTCGATCGCGGATTGGAGCAAACGCTCGCGGATCTCGGGCGCTGGGATAGCGAGCGGCTTCGTGGAGAGCTGTTCGACCGGGTGCTGCCGGCCTCGATGCCGTTTCACGCCTACCGCGGCTGGAAAGAGCGCTTCTCGCCGACGACACAATCTGAACAGTCTGACATCGCATCCGAGGCGGCAGTCGTCCTGATCGGCGATGTCAGGGTGGACGAGAGCATCGAAAGCCTCGAAGCCCAACGGCACTCCGCCTGGTCGGCGGTGTCCCTGCCGGCGCGAGCGTTCAGTCAATTCGACCCGAAGGCAGCGCGCGAGTTTGTCGACGGCGATGCCGCCGGCAGTGCGTTCTTTGTGTTTTGTCTGAGCGGAACGATCCTCGCGGAAGACGCCTTGCAGCGCTTCGCCGACCTCTTCGCGTCCGAACCCGGCTGCGATCTCGTCTATGGCGACGTCGAGGTCGCTGCAGGCGCCGGCGCAGTCTGGCCGCTGGCGTTCTCCGCATTCGATCTCGAACGCGCGCTCGAGCAGGGCTATGGGGCGTATTGTTTTGCAGTGCGCCGGGAGCGTGCCGTGGAAGCGCTGCGATCGGCGACGTCGCTCTACGACATCTTCCTTTGCTGCGCGGAGCCGGATCGAACCTATCATCTTCCGGGATCGGTTGCGGCGTTGCCGCGGATCGATGCATCCGCCGCCACCGCCGAACTGGTCGCCGCGAGCAAGGCCTATTTTGCCAGGGCCGGCATCGAGGCCAATGTCGAGCCGCGGAAAGCGGGTCTTCTTCCGGCCGTTCAGGTCAAGCGCGCCGTCGATTGGAGCGAGCGCACCACCATCATCATCCCGACCAGAAATCGCGCCGAGCTGCTCAAGCGATGCATCGAGACGGTCATGCCGGCGGCAAATGAGACGAACGCCCGGATCCTTGTCGTCGACAACAGCTCGGCCGAGCCGGAAACGCTGGACTATCTGGACAGCCTGTCCGCGCAGGAAATCGACGTCATCTCGGTCGAGGGGCCCTTCAACTTCGCATTCATCAACAACGCCGCCGTCGCTTGCGTCGATACGGAGAACATCTGTTTTCTCAACAATGACGTCGAGGCGCTCGACGACAGTTGGTTGGCGGAGATGCTGTGGCGGCTCGCGGCTCCCGATGTCGGAGCCGTCGGTGCAAAGCTGCTCTGGCCGAGCAGCGTCGTGCAGCACGGCGGAGTGGTGCTGGGGGCCAATTTCTCGGCCGCGCACGCCTTCAACGACCGGATGGATGGTGATCCCGGCTATGGCGATTTGCTTCAGGTGGCGCACGAATGTTCGGCGGTGACGGGGGCGTGCCTCCTGATGCGCAAGCGCGATTTCGTGGCCGTCGGCGGCATGGACGAGATCCGCTTTCCGATCAGCTTCAACGATATCGATTTGTGCCTGAAGCTGCGCCAGCTCGGAAAGCGGATCGTGTTCACGCCGGATGCGAAACTCGTTCATCTGGAGTCGGCAAGCCGCGGCCGCGATTCCGCGCCGGATCGCAGGGCACGCTTCAGGCGCGAGCTGTCGATCCTGCGCGCGAAATGGGGAGAGGTGCTGCTCGACGATCCTTATTACAGCCCGCTGCTGGGGCTGGATTCGACGCCGTTCTCCTCGCTTGCATGGCCGCCGCGATCATGGAAGCCGCGCGCCAACCTGCCGCCGGTGTCGACCGCTCCTCCGATCGGGTTGTAGCAGGACGTCATCGACCGCCCAGTCGCGTACGGCAGCAATCGTTGCATCGGCATCAAAGCCTGGCTGCAGCTGCAGGTCCGTGCTTCGGCCGCGCCCCGGAGGCGTCGGGCTCCATTCCGTCGCGGCGATCGGCAGGCCGGTTGCCAGCAGCGCGTCCACCAGCGGATGGCCAAACGATGGTTCGCCGATGTCGAGAACCAATTTGGTGATGCCGTGACCTTCGATGAGCGTGGCGACGTCGTCGACGACAATATCGCCGGTGACGACGACATTGGTGCGCTGCATCAGCTTGAGATCGTCGAGGGTACTCCCCAGCACGATGATCTCGACGTCTTCGTCGGCGTCGGCCAGTTGATCGCTCAACGCTCGTATGAAGCGAAATTCCGTGGCGCTGGCGTGCAGGACCGGCAGGCCGAGACGCGCGGGGCCGCTCACGGCGGGATACAGCGCCGGCGGCGCGGGCGGGTCGCTCAGCCTCACGGCTTGCAGGCCGAGAACGGCTTCCGAAAAGGCTGCGCCGTCGCCACCGATCGCAGTCACGCGCCGCGCCCCGGCGACAAGGCTTGTCCAATCCGGATGAACGCCTGATCCAACCGCCGCGCGCGTTGCAAGCGCGGTGTCGGTGATCAGGAGGTCGTAGGCAAAGTGTTGCGTGAGCTGCGCCAGACATGCGCCGGGAATGCGGTTTGGCTCTGCGATCTCGAGCGATCGGATTCCGAGATCGGCGAGAGACTTCAGAAGAGCTTCGCGGCCCTCAGGCGTCGCAACGTCGAGTGCGATCGACTGCGGCGCTCCGCCATCCGGATCGAACATCGCAGCCAGCTGGCGTTGTCCCTCGGAGCGGATCTGCACGACCACACCGTGCTGATCCTCTGCCGCCAACTGCCGGCAGCGCCTGATGGCAATTGCGCGACCGGCGAACGAGCCGCAGAGGACGACGGATGGGCCGGCGGCGACCTGCTGGTTCGTGAGCAGCTTGAGCTCAAGCGCGGCCCGGCAATCGCGGAGTGGATCGGCAATCAGGAATGCGGCGCAGTCCGTCGCATAGCGCCGGTAACGGTGTTCGAGAACGCGAAGATTTCGCATCACGAGCGAACGCTTCTCGCCCAGAAACGAGCGCGAGCCCTCGTGCCCGACGAAAACCGAAGGAATGCACACGTTGCGGAAGCCGGCCTCCGCTGCGCGCAGGCAGAAGTCGACGTCTTCGAGATAGCCGCGATAGAAGTCGTCGGAGAGCTCGCACACGGCGTCGAGGCATTCGCGGGTAATGTAGAGGCAGAACCCGATGCCGTTGGGGATGTCGATCGCAATCCCGGAATTTGCCCTGCCTGCAAGTTCGTCCAGCAATTCGATTTCCCCGGGCGGGGGCAGGGGATTTGACCGGTTCGGGATTGGAAAGCTGGTGTATTCGCCGTTGTTCGACAGCGGGGTCGCCGTGCCTACCCGCGGCGTCGCTTGCACGGCGCTGCGCAGGCGTTGCAGCGCGTATTTCGGCACGATCGTGTCCGAGTTCAGCAGCACGACGTCGCCGGCGCCGGTCTCGCCGAGCGCCCGGTTGACCGCGCCGACAAAGCCGAGATTGTGCTCGTTGGTCAGGAGCCTGATGCGGAATTCGGCGGCGAACTCGTTGAGCAGGCGCTTGATGTCGGGCTCGGGCGACGCATCATCCACGACGACGATGGTCGAGCCCGGCGTGCAGGCGAGCGCATTCAACGCGCTGTCGATGCAGGCTCGCGTTGCGGCCAGATCCCGGTATACCGGGATGATGATGGTGAGCGGAGGAGGTTCGCCGTTTCGAAGGCGAGCCGGCCGGCGTGGTGCGGTCCGATGATCCGGAACGCGGTTGGCCGGGAGTTGAACACTTGCGATCACCCGGTCCGCCTGCGTGATCTGCAGGCGCTGCGAGGTCGCGGATGCGGGCCGGATCAGACGGAAGCTCGCAGCCTGTCGCCCGTCACGCGCGAATCTGTGGCGTGGATCGGGGGGAAGCTGGATCGTGCTGGATTGATCCGCCTGCGCCAGCGAAAGGTGCGGGTCGTCCGGCCCGCGCCACGTCACCCATCCCTTCACCTCTTCATCGAGAAAGTCGATGCGGGCGCAGCTGTCCTGGCCGCTCTGTTCGAGCAGAAGGAGGGCGCTCCTGACCGAATCCGGATCGTCATCACGCCGCGTGACGCTTCGCGCCGCCTCGATCTGCTGAAGGTCGTCGCCCCAAGCCATCATTCGCCGGGCTGCGACCAGATCGTCCGGCTCGAGCTCGAGCGCCCTCGCAACGCTGGCGATGGCCGCATCCCTGAGATCGAGATGAAACAGCGCTTCTGCGCGCAGCAGATGGGCGCGGGCGCCCGGATGCGGCAGGATCCGGCAGCGGCGGTCGGCGAGCGCGAACGCCAGGCGGAAATCACGCGCCTCGAGCGCCCCGACAGCGGCCCGCTCAAGATCGACGTGGTGGAGCGTTTTGGACGTAAAGGCGATCCTGCGCGCGTCGGCGGTCAAGTGGCGCCCTTATCTGCCCGCATGGTCAGCCTGCCGTCTTGACGGCGCCCTGCCGGCTCCGGAACACGCGCACCCGTCCCTCGAGGCGTGGTTCCTCGTGGCGCGGCATCGGAGTGGCGGGCTCGACCCGCCTCGGCTGCTGGGGCGCGAGAGGGGCTGCCTGCACCCGGCGCTCCTCAAGATTGAGCTTGAGGCCCACCAGCGGTTCCCGTCCCGAAGGACCCGACACCACGATCCGGTTCCCGGTGACCCGCAGGGCCGGAGCCCCCAGGAAGATGGTTTCAGCCGCGATGGCGTAACGATCCGCGCCGGGACCCGTGGCCTCCAGCGAGAACCCGGTGATGGCCAATGCGCGTCCCCGGGTTCCGGCAAAGGTTCCGAGAGGAACGAACTGGTTGTCGCCCCGCTGCGGCCTGGCGAATTTGACGGCATATTGCAGCTGGAGATCGCGCGGCTTGTTGGGCCATTCGAGCGAAATTCCCTCGATCCGCGCCGGAGCGGACGGTCCGGCAATCCAGACATTCGAGCCGACCGTCACGTCGCCCAGACCCGCGACATGGGCGAGCAGCTTGAGGTCGCTCAACTCGCCGGGGCCATCCTCCGGCTCGAACATGTCGAACGGCTGGCTGGCCGGCTGCTCGGCCGGCTGTCCCTGGGTCAGCGGCTCGATCTTGATATTGGCGGCGGTCGACCCGCCGGCGCGCCCCGCCGTGACCTCGACGATCAAGCGGCTCGGCCGGGCGACCGACACGACCAGCGCGGTCTCGGGCGCAAACAGGGTTCCATTGACCACGTCCGGCCCGGTAATGATATTACAATTGTTAAGACTGGCGCGATCCGCGTATACGCGCACCACCGGAGGTGACACCTTATCATCTGCGCCATTGTATCGAACAAGGAAGAGACCCCGTGCCAGATCAATGGTTTTCTGCTGAATCTGTTCGTTCATTGTCGCCTGCGAGCCTAACGGAATGGATTGGTAAGTCTCCCGCAGTGTGCCCCAAAAATCTGTGTGATAGAAGGGGTCTTAATGTTAATCCGGTAAGATAGTTTCGCTCGCCAATCGATGACATACCGCCGGTGATGATGCAGACCCTGACCCCAATCGAAGACCGCGCGGCCGGGGGGCGCGCTCGCCCGCCAATGAACGTCCTGTTCGTCCACAATAACTTTCCGGCCCAGTACCGCCACATTGCGCGCGCGCTCGCAGAGCAGCCCGGCAACAGGGTCGTTGCCGTCGGTTCGTCGACCGCCAGCACGACGCCGGATATCCGGCTGCTCAAATATTCGACGACCAAGACGGATTCCGCGGTCGTCCATCCGTTTGCCCGGCGCTTCGATGTCGAATCGCGGCGTGCCGAAGAGGTTCTGTACGCGCTGTCATCGCTGTCGGGGCAGGGCTTCGTGCCCGACCTGATCTTCGCGCATCCCGGTTGGGGCGAGACGCTGCCGCTGCGCACGATGTTTCCGCGCGCGCGGATCATCCTCTATTGCGAATTCTACTACGGTGCCGAGGGCAGGGACGTCGGCTTCGATCCCGAGTTTCCCATGACGGGCCTCGATGGCAATGTCGCACTCCATCTGAAGAATGCAACCACGCTGCTGGCGCTAACGGAATGCGATACGGGCGTCTCGCCGACGCCATGGCAGAGGTCGACCTTTCCCGCCGAGTTTCAGAGCAAGATCGAGGTGATCCACGAGGGCGTCGACACCGACGAGGTGAAGCCCAATCCCGTCGCGCGGTTTCAGCTTCCGAACGGCGCGACACTGTCGGCGGACGACGAAGTGATCACCTACGTCTCGCGCAACCTCGAGCCGGTGCGCGGATTCCATATCTTCATGCGGTCGCTGCCGAGGATCCTCGCCGCGCGGCCGAATGCGCAGGTTGTGATCGTCGGCGGCAGCGGGACATCCTACGGCGCGAACCCACCCAAGGGCTCGAGCTGGAAGTCGATGTTCCTCGACGAGATCAAGTCGGACATCGACCTGCGCCGGGTGCATTTCCTCGGCCGGATTCCTCGGGAACCGTATCTCGAGCTGCTGCAGATTTCCTCGGTGCACGTCTATCTGACCTATCCCTTCGTGCTGTCCTGGTCGCTGCTGGAGGCGATGAGCGCGGGATGTGCGGTGGTGGCATCCGACACCGCCCCGCTTCGCGATATCATCTCGGACGGGAACGGCCTGCTGGTGCCGTTTTTTGATATTGATGCGCTGTCGGATCAGGTACTCTCGGTGCTGTCACGGCCCAAGGCCTTCAAGAAGATGCGGATGAAGGCGCGCAGCTTCGTGCGGGACAATTACGACGCAAAGCGGGTCTGTCTGCCCCGGATGCTGACGCTCGTTGATGAAGGTGTCCTCCCGCGCACGTATGGGGGATAACGCCAGGAGTTTGCGATGCCGCTTGTCATCTCGGTTGCCCAGCGCAAGGGCGGGGTCGGAAAGACGACCCTTGCGGTCTTGCTCGCCGCAGAACTGGATCGGCGCACGGGCGTGGTCGGACTGGTCGACGCCGACTCGCAGGCGTCCGCGTGTCACTGGGCCGAGCCCGGCAATCTGTCGTTCCCCGTCTACCAGCTTGATCCGGAGACCCGGCCGGTCGCCGAATGGGCCAAGCTGATGCGCCAGATCCCGCATCAGATCATCGTGGTGGACTCCGCGCCGAACGATCGGGTGCTGGGAGCCGTGCTCGCGGTCGCCAATATCGTGCTGATGCCGTGCACGCCGTCCGGCCTTGACATCGAGGCCACCGCGCGGACGCTCGACATCGTGCGGGAAGTGCGTGCCACGCGGCGAACGGCGCTCCGTGCCATGATCGTGCCGAACCGCGTCGACCAGCGCACGCTCGAAGGCCAGCAGCTGATCGAGGAGCTGGATACGCTCGACGAGGAGATCGGGCCGATGATCGGCAGCCGCTCGGCCTATGTGCGCGCCGTCGCCTTGGGGCAATCGGTCGCCGATTTCGCCGGCGGCACACCCGCGGATCTCGAGATCAAGATGCTCGCCGATCTCGTGATGAGCTGGTGCGGGATCGCGCCCAGGCAGCGGGTGGCGATTTAACAGAGCGCGCCGGCGGCTTCACGACAGGCCAACCATGCCGGCATGGGAACGAAAGAGTTCGGGCCGCAACCGGCCCTTGACCTGACGGCGGCGCCCCGCAGGCTTGGTTAACGGATTGCTCGCGCGCACCCTCGCATTTGAAACAAATGCCGCCGCGCGCTTGAGCCCAAGCTCAAGACATTTCCCGTACATGCTTCCCGTCACTGTGGGGAGTGAAGAATGTACAACGTCAAGAGAGTGATGGCCCTGGCTCTGGCCGTCCTTGCGCTCGGGACAAGCGCACAGAACACCCAGGCTGGAATGGTCGGCTTCCCGCTGCCGCTGCGCGGCGTAATCGAGAAGATCCGCTTCAGCGAGCCGACGCTGGCGCCGATGGCCTACACCATGTTCTGCATGCGCTATGCCGACGAGTGCAAGCCGAAAGCCCGCGCCCGGATGGTGTTCCGCGGCGGCGCCACGCGCCTGACCAAGCAGCGCATCGCCGACCTGATCGAGGTCAACGCTTCGGTCAATCGCAGCATCGCGCCGCAGCGCAACGAACGCGGCCTTGCCGGCGAGGAATGGTTGATCAATCCGGCGCGCGGCGATTGCAACGATTATGCGGTCAGCAAGCGCCACGAGTTCCTGGCTCGCGGCTGGCCGATGCGCGACCTTCTGCTGAGCGAGGTTGTGACTTCCTCCGGCGAGCACCATCTCGTGCTGGTGGTCCGCGCCAAGGGTGGAGACATCGTGCTTGACAATCTGAATGCGCAGATCCGCAGCTGGTCGCAGGCGCGTTATCGTTGGGTCAGGATGCAGACCCCCGCGAACCCCGATCACTGGGCCGCCGTCGCGCAGGCCGGCGCCTGAATTCCTGAACGAGCCCCATCGATCGAAAATGGCGCGGCGAGACATTTCGCCGCGCCATCTTTTGCATCGGCGACGATCGCTAGCGCGCTGCGGCGACATTGCCGGAACGATTGGAGGCATCAACGGTTGACCCTGATCCAACCCCATCGAGGCATCGACATGAAGCTGGCCGGCCTTGTCACAACAGCGGCGCTGGTCGTCGCCCTAGCCACGCCGGTGCTTGCACAGGGCACCGGGCAGACCACGCAGGGCACAACGCGCTATTCGATCGATGGACCGGGCGGCGGTGTTCCGACATCGCGGCCGCAGGCGACCCGGCCGGTCCCGCCGGCAACACCGGCTTACCCGTATGGCAGAGCGTCGCGGCACGCGCCGCCGGTCGGGCAACGGACCAACGTGCCGCTCGGGTCGCGCTAACCGTCCCTTGGGCTGCAAATCCGTTCGGTCTTAACGCTATTCCCATCGTCATTTTGCCGCCTCGGATGGAATGTCGTACCGATGCGATCACTGCGCCGGTTGAGGCGCGGGATTGGTTCGCGCAGGGCGACATTTTCAAATGGCGAGCAGGGGTTCGATCCTCATCACGGGTGGCGCGGGATACATCGGGTCCCATTGCGCCAAGGCGGTTGCCGAGGCCGGGTTTCTGCCGGTCGTCTACGACAATTTGTCCACCGGTCACCGTGATTTCGTGCGATGGGGGCCGCTCGTGATCGGCGACGTCGCCGACCACGACAAGATCGCCGCTACCATCCGCGAGCACAATGCGCTCGCCGTGATGCATTTCGCGGCGTTCAGTGCGGTCGGCGAGTCCGTGGCGGATCCGCAGAAGTATTTCACCAATAACGTTGCCGGCACGCTCGGCCTGCTGCGCGGCATGCGGGAGGCGGCCTGCGACCGCCTGGTGTTTTCCAGCACCGGCGCGGTCTACGGCAACGCCGGACGCGATCCAATTCCCGAGAGTGCCGCAGGTCCGACCGTCAATCCCTACGGCCGTTCCAAGTTCATGATCGAGCAGATCCTGGCCGACTACCGCGCGGCCTATCGGTTCAACTCGGTCTGCCTGCGCTATTTCAATGCCTGCGGCGCCGACGCGTCCGTCACCATCGGCGAACTTCGCGATCCCGAGACGCATTTGATTCCGCGCGCGCTGATGGCGTTGCTGGGGCACGTGCCGGACTTTGCGATCTTCGGCGAAGATTATGACACGCCTGACGGCACCGCGGTGCGCGACTACATCCATGTCGATGATCTCGCGAGCGCCCATATCGCGGCGCTCGAGCTGCTGCTGAAGGGCGACGCCGGCGGCGTGTTCAATCTCGGCACCGGCACCGGCTATTCGGTGCGCCAGGTGCTCGACGCGATCCGCGCCGAGACCGGTGAAGCGGTGCCGAGCGTGGTGCGCGAGCGCCGGGCCGGCGATCCGCCGATCCTGGTGGCCGATCCCTCCAGGTCGGAGCGCGGCCTCGGCTTCAAGGCCAACCGGTCCGATCTCGGCTACATCATTCGCTCGGCCTGGGCCTGGCATCAGAAGGCGCATCCGCGCCGGCGGTAGCCCCGCCGCGGGGGCCTCAGTTCAATGTGATGTAGTGCTGTTCGGCCAGCCGCGAGAGGAACGGCATGTCGACAAGGCTTGCCACCAGGAAGACGGCGACCAGCGCCAGCACGAGCAGCATCAGGCCGCGCTCGCCATAGAGCTTCTCGGGCTTCTGCGCCGACGACCCCGGCGACGTCGACATCGAGAAGTAGGTGGTGAACAGCATCACCACCAGCGGCATCGCCAGGACATACTCGATCCGGTACTTCACCAGGAACACCGAGAGGAAGAACACCGAGAACAGCGAATAGCTGAGGCACGAGGCCGTCAGCGACACCTCGGTATAGTGCGCGAAGCTCGCGCGGTAGCGCGCCAGCAACTCCCTGCCATGGGACGCGGCAATCTCGCGATATTCGGACAGCCGCTTGGCCGCCATCAGGAACGCGCCGCCAAACCAGTAGCACAGGATCACCGAGCCCGGCGGCAGCGAGGTCGGGTCGATCATCGCCCAGCCGATCAACAGCCGCAGCGGATTGTTGACGGACTCCGAGATGACGTCGAAATAGGCCTTGTCCTTGCTGCGGAGCGGCGGGACATTGTAGACGATGCCCTGCAAGGCGAAGATGCCGGTCGCGAACAGCATCAGGCGGCTGCTCGCGGATGCGCAGACGAGGCCGAGCGCGACCAGCAGCAGCCACTCGATTCCGATGATCTTGCCGTCCATCGCGCTCTGGACCGCGGAGCGCTGCGATTTGGTCGGATGATGCCGATCGAAGTCGCGGTCGAACCATTCATTGATGACATAATTGGCCGACGCGATGCAGATCGCGGCCACGAGGCCGAGGACGATCGCGCTTGCAATATGCTCGCCTCTCGGGCCGCGCAACAGCCAGGCAAGGACAATCCCGGGAACGATGAAGATGTGCTTGGTGCTGTGATCGAGCCGCAGGATAGCGAGATACTGCCGGATGCTTGCGGCCGGTGGCTTGCCGGCTTCGACCTTGCTGTCCATCAGCGCCATCGCGCGGTCCTTTTTCTGTCGTCGTTGATCGATCGCCTAGTTGAGAAGGTAGACGTCGAAACTCTCGTCGGTCTTGGCGGGGCCGAAGCGGCGGAGCATCGTGGTCGCTTCGCGGAAATCGCGGATCTGCGCCGCTGAGGCACGGAACGTCCGCCAGTCCTTGCCTTCGTCGTAGTTCCGGTCGGGCGTGATCTCGTCGAGCCGGTAGGCCAGCAGGATGATGATGGGCGTGCGGCTCGTGTCGCGAAGCTCGCGGGCGAGGCGCAGGGTCTCGCCGAGATCGCTGTCCATCTTGCCCTTGCGCGAGAAGATCACGACGCTGCCGAATTTGTGGTCGCGCGCCAGATAGGTTCGGTTCTTGACGTAGTAGGGCAGCGCCTCGACCAGCCATTCCGGCTCGCCGAGGATCACTGCATTGGTGAGATCGGCGCGCGAGGCGATCAGGCGGCCGAGATCGGCGCTGCGGCTCGCGACCACGCCGGTCACCGCGTTGCGCAAATCGTTGATGCCGGCGGCGGTCTGGATCGCCAGCACCAGCAGCAGCGCCCCGCGTCCGATCGCCGGCAAGCGCCGGTCGAGCCATGCGCGAGAGCCGGATGGCGCGGTGACCCGGCTCCAGCCGATCCAGTAAAGCGCGATCAGGAAGCTCAGCCAGACCGCGGCATGTCGGTAGGCGCCGTTGGCGGCGACGGCGAAGAACAACGACGTCAGCAGCAGGGCGGCGATGGCGGCGAGAAAGGCCGGTCGCCGCGGCAAAAGCCCGAGCGTCGCGCCGAACAGCAGCGCCGATCCCGCGATCCCCGGCAGCAGATTGGCAAACAGCGCGCCCAGCGACGTCGCGCCGGGGTTCACCAGCGCAAGGATCGCGGCCGCCAGCGGTGACTCGTGCGACCAGTCCCGGGCCGCGGCGTCATTATAGGTCGGCAGCATCGTCACCGCGCAGATCACGACGCCAATCGTCGCGATCGTTGCATTGATCGCGAAATTGGTGAGTTGCGGCGACCAGCGCCAGCCATCGGTCTCGAGCAGGTCGAGCAGCCAGAACAGCAGGAATGCGCCGGCCATGATCGCGCCGACGACGTTGGTGTTGGCGAGCAGGAACAGCAGCGCGCCGAGCAGCAGACCGCGATCGCGGTGGGCCCGATAGCAGGCCGCGATCGCGAACAGGAACAGGGCCGAGATGCCGTAGTTCCTGGCCATCACGACATATTCAAACAACAGCGCATGGCCCGTGATCAGCAGCAGGACCAACGGCCGCGGGAATGGCGACCGGAAGATCAGCAGTGCGACCGTGATGAGCCCGACCACGAAGGCGACGGCGGGCAGCACCTCGACCCGATCGAATACGGCATGCGCGCCGCGCAGCAGAAGGTACCAGAGGGCAGGGTGGCCCTCGCCATGCAACCCTCTCAGCATGGCGACCGGATCGTCGCCGTTCAGGGCAATGGTGAGCGCCCGGACTTCGTCGCGCCACATCACGTGACGGCCGATCTGGAAGCCGACCAGCGCGATCCATCCCGCGAGGAGCAGGATGTCCGGCCAGGATCGGCGGTCCCGCTTGGGCGCGAACAACCACTGGTCCGGGATGGGCAGAGAACGGGTCAATGAATCCTGCTGCTGCTCGGATCGGGACGGTCAAACCGTGGCGTCATCGGCCGGCACGGTGGTTTGTGTTAACAGTAAAATCCACATAGAATGTTGTAACATTATGGGCAAACCAGACTAACATTTATGACGCCGACGCCGGCCCAGAGAACGGTCAGGGACATCGGTCCTGCGCACCCCGAGGTGGAGTTCGCGCTGGTGCTGGCGCGAACCATCGATTCCGTGAGCGCCGACCCGCAGCAGCTGCGCAGCGCGGTCTACGAGCTCGCACGGCAGAAGCTGCAGCAGCTCGCGCACGAGGATCCGGCGGAAAAGCAGCGTCTGATGCAGGCGCTGGAAGTGGCGATCGAAGGCGTCGAAGCGCACACCAAGAGCAACGTGATCGAGAAATTCGAGGTGCCGCCGGCCAGGGCGCTGCCCGCATTCCTGGAAGCGGCGGGTGCGGCACGGCGGATCGAGGCATCGCCCCGGATCGATGCCGAGGCGGCCTTTGTCACGACGCTCGATCGCGTCGAGCCTGCCGCGGTGGCGCGCGGACCGCGATGGTCGTCGTCGGCGCCGCTGCGTTACGTTGTCATGCTGGCGTTCTTCGGGCTGATCGCGGCCGTTGTCCTGCTGCAGCAACGCGGCGTGTCATTGGCCGCGGCCCGCGCGATGATTGCCGGCACGCTGGCATCGGCGCCGCCCGAAGCCCAAAGGCCGGCGGTGGTCGCGGCCGTGCCGGCGCCGGCCGCTGCGGCCGAGCCGCCGGCGCCGAGACGGCCATTGCCGACCGCCTACGGCGTCTACGCCGAGAGCGACGGCAAGCTCTACGAGTTGCAGCTGATCCAGGGGCGTGCGCCGGATCCGCGGGTGGCGATCTCGGCGGCGATCACCAGGCCGAGCGAGACCACGCTGCCGGACGGACATCTCCGCTTCATTGTGTTCCGGCGCGAGGGTGCCGGCGGCGCCTCCGATCCGATCGATGTACGTCTGATCGCGCATGTGAGCCAGCAGACCACGTTCGACGCGACCGGCAAGCCGGTGGTCTCGCCGGGCGACGACAGCTGGGTGATCCGCAACATCTCGATCCCGTTCCGCGCGGCGCCGCTCAAGGACGATCCGCAGATGTTCGAGATCCTGCCGCGCGACGACGCGCCGCTGGCGCCGGGACGCTACGCGCTGATCCTGAAGGCGCAGGCCTACGATTTCACCGTCGAGGGCGCGGTGACCGACAAGCGGCATTGCCTGCAGCGGCTGGCGGCTGCGAATGGCGTGTTCTACTCGGAATGCGAGAAACCGTGAGCGGGATATCCGTCCGGTTCAGCGTCGTGCTGGCGCTCCTGCTGGCATCGCGTGCCGCCGTCGCCGCACCCGCTGCCGAGACCGCAAAGCGCTGCCTGCGCGCGGCCTACATGGTCTACCCCTACAAGCGACCGGGGGCCGTGCCGATGAATGGCGATCGGCTGCATTTCTTTCAGCAATGCATGGCGCGAGACGACACGAAATCGGCGGAAGCGACGAAGCGCGATTGAGCGCAATGCGCCGGCCGCTCAGTTCGCGGACTGCTCCACGCCCGACCTCAGCCGGCCGAGCTGGTTGCGCAGCACGAGCAGCATGAAGCGACCGACGCCGATGCCGACGAGACCTCCCGCCACCTTGACGATCGCGTCGATCAGGCGGCCGTGACGGTCCGGTGTCAGGAATTGCATCGCTTCGAGCGTGAACGCGCTGAAGATGACAAGGAGCACGATCAGCGCGGTGCGCCGCGGGTAGCCCAGCACGAAGGCCAGCGCCATCACGGCGAAAGCAGCGAAATGCTCGATCTGTGGATGGAATAGCGAGGGACGGTCCTGGATCGGGGACAGTGTCACGAAGGCGATGAACGCAAGCGCAAGCCAGCCTGCAATCACGCCGAACCTCCGTATCTTTGAAACAAGCAACGCGTTCTTCCCGGTCCATATGCGCTGGGCGCGCCGCGGTTGAATTAGCGCATCGCCGGTGTCAGCGACATGAAAATGGTCGTCGAAGGTTAACTTGCCGGTCGACTGCAAATGACCCGACATGTTGTCCGCGCTCCGGTCCGCCGGAAGGTTGCCAGCAACAATCGCTTTCAAGTTTAGGTATTAAAATACCTTAGACTGAAACCCAATCTCACTTCGCGCGCATCTCATGTAGGGAACCAGGGGTGCTTGCGCGGGTTCCCGGGATGGTGCACCTGACGAAAAAATTAGCGGCGCCTTGCGGGTCCATTCATAAGCCGTTCACGGCCGGAAGCCTCATTTGGTGCCGGAATGTCGTAATGCTCACTCTCGGAGGCCAAAGTGCGTCTGCTCGTCGTTGAGGATGATCCGGATCTGAACCGCCAGCTCACCACCGCGCTGACGGACGCCGGCTATGTGGTCGATCGCGCGTTCGACGGCGAGGAGGGGCATTTCCTTGGTGATAGCGAGCCGTACGACGCGGTGGTGCTGGACATCGGCCTGCCGAAAATGGACGGTATCTCGGTGCTCGAGGCCTGGCGGCGGAACAAGCGGGTGATGCCGGTGCTGATCCTCACCGCACGTGATCGCTGGAGCGACAAGGTTCAGGGCTTCGACGCCGGCGCCGACGACTATGTCGCCAAGCCCTTCCACCTCGAGGAGGTGCTGGCGCGGATCCGCGCGCTGCTGCGCCGCGCGACCGGGCATGCCCAGGTCGAACTGAACTGCGGGCCGGTGGCGTTGAACACCCGCACCAAGCGGGTCACCGTCAACGGCAATCCGATCAAGCTGACCTCGCACGAGTACAATCTGCTCGACTATCTGATGCACCACACCGGGCGGGTGGTCTCGCGCACCGAACTGGTCGAGCATCTCTACGACCAGGACTTCGACCGCGACTCCAACACGATCGAGGTGTTCGTCGGGCGCATTCGCAAGAAGCTGGAAGTCGATATCATCCAGACCGTTCGCGGCCTCGGCTACATGCTGTCGCCGCCGACCTAAACCATTTTCGAGCGAAATGGATGCCGGTTCGTTCGCGTGAAGAAAGCGCGGACCAAACAACGGGATAAGAGCATGTCCTATTCAATCGGATCATGCTCTTAAGGTGCTTGATCGCGATGCGGGCATTGGCATGATCCGCGCCAGGAGGACTGGATTCGCCATGTCTGAACTCGCCTTGTCGCGGCCCGCTGACGTGATGTTCGAGCTCGTGCCCTGATGGGCGGCACCTCACTCGCGACACGCCTGTTCGTCTCGGCGACCGCCTGGGTGGTGGTGATCCTGGCGATCACGGGCGTCATCCTGTCGTCGGTCTATCGCGACGCGACCGAGCGCGCCTTCGACCGGCGGCTCAATCTCTATCTGCGCACCCTGATCGCCGAGGTGGCGACGCCGGACGAGCCGGCGGACCGCCAGTTTCAGTCGCTCGGCGAGCCGCTGTTCGACCTGCCATTGTCGGGCTGGTACTGGCAGATCACCCGGACTGATACCGAGAAGGGCGAGACCCGCGCCTCGCGCTCGCTGTGGGACAAGAAATTGCCCAAGCTCGAGGAGCACGGCGCCGAGCTGACCGCCGCCGGGGTCCGGCTCGGCTATGTCGACGGGCCCGAAGGCCAGAGCCTGCGTGTGGTGGAGCGGCCGGTCGATCTCGGCGCCGACGGCAAGTTCCTGGTCAGCGTCGCCGGCGATGCCACCGAGATCTTCGATGAGACGCGCAGCTTCGACTATTATCTCGGCGGCACCTTCGCCGCGCTCGGCATTGTGCTGCTGCTGACCACGATCTTCCAGGTGCGCTACGGCCTTGCGCCGCTCAAGCGCATTTCGGATGCGATTGCCGACATCCGCTCCGGCCGCGCCGAGCGGCTGGAGGGCCGGTTTCCAGTCGAGATCGCACCGCTGGCGCGCGAGACCAATGCGCTGATCGATGCCAACCGGGAGATCGTCGAGCGCTCGCGCACCCATGTCGGCAATCTCGCCCATGCGATCAAGACGCCGCTGTCGGTGATCGTGAACGAGGCGGCCGCGCATACCGCCGATCCTTTCGCCAGCAAGGTGCTGGAGCAGGCCGATCTGATGCGGGACCAGGTCGCGCACCATCTTGAGCGCGCGCGGATCGCCGCCCGTGCCACCATCGTCAGCACCATCACCGACGTCGCACCCGTGATCGAGGCGCTGCGCCGGACCATGGAGAAGATCCATCGCGATCGCGATCTTTCGATCGAGGCAAAGGCCGATCCGGCGGCACGGTTTCGCGGCGAGCGGCAGGATCTGGAGGAGATGGTCGGCAATCTCGTCGACAACGCCTGCAAATGGGCGGCTTCGCAGGTGTTCGTCGAGGTGACCGTGGTCCCGCCCGAGGCCTCGGGCGCCGGGCCGAGGCTGCGCATTGTGGTCGACGACGACGGGCGCGGCCTGTCGGAAGCCGAGCGTGCCCAGGTGTCGCGGCGCGGCCAGCGGCTCGACGAGTCAAAACCCGGCTCCGGTCTCGGCCTGTCGATCGTAACCGATCTCGCCGGCCTCTACGGCGGCAATCTCGCCCTGAACAACGCGCCGATCGGCGGCCTGCGCGCCGAGCTCACGCTGCCGGCGGTGTAGTCATACGGACCGCCGCGCAGCAGCGAGCCGATGGATGGGTGTGCAATTGCTAGTCACCGTGAGCTCATGGCGAGGAAGTTGCTCGCCCGCTGAACGGTCCGTGACCGGTCTCGTCTAAGCGTACGCCTTGTGCTGCCTCACACATTGTCGGGCGCGACGTGATGGCACATGGCTGCCCAATCAGTGTGCTTGGCAGTGTAACGAGCGTCGGTTACCGTTTCATCTTTGTCAGGGCTGAAGCCTGCGAGGACACCATGATTGAGCTCACGGTCAATGGGACCAAGCACCAGGTCGACGTTGTCCCCGAGATGCCTTTGCTGTGGGTGCTGCGCGACGAACTCGGGATCACAAGCCCCAAATACGGCTGCGGAGTTGCGCAATGTGGCGCCTGCACCGTCCAGATCGATGGCATGGCGGTCCGATCTTGCCAGGCGCATATCGGCGAGATTGCAGGCAAGTCGGTCGTCACACTCGAAGGGTTGGAAAAGCGGGACCAACATCCCGTTCTGCAGGCCTGGATCGAACATCAAGTTCCGCAGTGCGGTTACTGTCAGACCGGCCAAATCATGCAGGCTATCTCGCTGCTTGATCTGATCGCGCAGCCGACCGACGAAGATATCAACGAGGTGATGTCCGGCAATCTCTGCCGTTGCGGGACCTATCCGCGTATTCGGGCTGCAATCCACGCGGCGGCCGCGAAGAAGATGGCGGAGAAGTGAGATGGCACCTCAGCATTATTCGCGCCGCGCATTCGTTTTTGGCTCCGCCGCGGTAGCCGGCGGCATCGCCTTCGGCCTGTACAGCGATGCTGTGCAAGCCGCGACGGCGAGTGACAATCCGTTGACCGCCGGCCTCGAACCGAATTCCGTCACCTTCAACCCTTGGGTCGAAATCAGCCCAACGAAAATCACACTCATTGCGCAACATGCCGACATCGGCCAGGGCGTCGGCTCGGTGCAACCGATCATGATCGCCGAAGAGATGGATCTGGATCCTGGCCAGTTCGAGATCCGGTTCGCCGGCCCCAGTCCTGCATACTTCAACACCGGTTTTGCAGACGAGTTCGCGCCGTTCGTGGCCGCCGACCAAAGCCCGGCCGCCGAAGAAGCGCGCGCTGCCACGCTCGAATATCTTAGAAAAGCCGGTCTGCAAATGACTGGCGGCTCAAGTACGATTCCGGACACCTATCAAAAGCTACGGGTCGCCGGCGCGGTCGCGCGCGAGACGCTGAAGGCCGCCGCAGCCAAACGTGCGGGTGTTGCCGTCGCCGACCTCCGCACACAGTCCGGCCATGTGATCTTGCCGGACGGGAAGAAGATTGCCTATCTCGAACTCGCGGCAGATGCCGCGAAGATAGCGCCCGTGATCGATGCAAAGCCGCGCGATCCGTCACAATGGCGGTTCCTGGGCAAGCCCATGACACGTCTCGATGTTCGCTCGAAGGTTATGGGCGAGCTGAAATTCGGCATCGATATGAGGATGGACGGCATGCTCTATGCCTCCGTCAAGCTGAACCCCAACAAGGGGCAGCCGCTGAAATCGTATGACGCTAGCAAGGCGCGCGCGATGCCGGGGGTCAAGAAGATCCTCGAAATCAAAAATGGCGTTGCGGTGATTGCCACGAATAGCTGGTATGCGATGAAGGCAGTCGCCGCGATCGATTGCGAGTGGGCGCCCTCAGTGTATCCTGCCGAGCAGGCCGACCATTGGAAGGTACTGGAAACTTCGTTCAAGCCCGAATTCCTCGGCAAGGAGTGGCGCAAGATCGGCGATATCGAGGCCGGGCTGAAGACCGGCACGCGCGTCGAGGCCGAATATCGCGCACCCTATCTGGCGCATCAGCCGCTCGAGCCTCTCAACGGAATCGGGCTTGTCTCCGACAAGGGGATGGAAATCTGGGTCGGTCATCAGAGCCCGCAATTCGTGCAGAATATCGCGGCGGGTGCGATCGGCCTGAAGCCGGAACAGGTCACCTTCCACAATCAATGGACGGGCGGAAGCTTCGGGCACCGTCTCGAGTATGAGAACGTTCGCGTCTTGGCAGAGATCGCAAACCAGATGCGCGGCACGCCGATCAAGCTCGTCTTCTCGCGCGAAGAGGATTTTCTCCAGGACATTCCGCGGCAGATTGCAATCGCCAGGCACAAAGGCAGCGTTGACAACGGCAAGATCGTTGCCGTCGATCTGCAACTGGCCTCGACGACTCCGCTCAAGGGACTGCTCGAGCGCTCGGGCATCCCGTCGAAGGATCCCGACGGGCAGTTGGCCGCGGGTCTGTGGAACGTTTATTACGACATCCCCAATTTCCGGGGCACGAGCTACGAGGCGCAAGGATTGTCGCCGAGCACCACATGGCGATCGGTCGGCGCTTCAACCGCGGGCTTCTTCACCGAGAGCTTCATCGACGAGCTGATCCACGCCGCGGGCCTCGATCCCATGAAGGCGCGCATCGCGATGTGCAATGTGCCGACGTACCGGAAGGTGCTGGAGACGGTCGCGGAGATGTCGGATTGGAAAGGACCGCTCGGAAACGGCCGAGGCCGCGGCGTCGCCTTTGTCGAGGCTTTCGGCACGCCGACTGCGGAAGTAGTCGAAGTGACGAAGACGGACAGAGGCATCAGGATCGATAAGGTGTGGGTCGCCGTCGATGTCGGCAAGGTCGTCGATCCCGTCAATTTCGAGAACCAGGTGCAGGGCGGCGTCATCTGGGGGCTTGGCCATGCCATCAACTGCGAACTCACTTACGCAAAGGGCGCGGTGCAGCAGACCAATTACAATCATCACGAAGCGATGCGAATCTACCAGTGTCCCGTGATCGAAGTCCGCGGGCTTGAGAACGATCCTAAAGTGAGGGGCGTCGGAGAGCCGCCGGTCCCGCCGGCCGCACCCGCGCTCGCAAACGCGATCTTCGCGGCGACCGGACAGCGCATCCGCGAAATGCCGTTCAACAAGTTCATCGATTTCGTGTGAGGCGGGCCATGAAGAGATCTCTGATGATGCTCGCTCTTGCCGCTTCGGCAACGGCTGTCCTGACCGGAATTGTTGCAGCCAAGGACGAAGCCAACAAGGATGCCTTGCCGGCCGGCAGTGTAAGCCGCACCGACGGGTTGGAGGCCTGGAAACGCATTGAGGCTGTCGTGACACATCCGCGATGTGCGAATTGTCACGTCGATGCCAAGGCCATTCCGATCTGGACGCCGGCAGGTGAATCCAGGCCTCGCGTCCACGGCATGAACGTCCACGGCGGCGACAGTCGCATTGGCGCCGAGAAGATCGCCTGCGCGACCTGTCACATGACTTCGACCCAGGCTAACGAGCCGGCACCGTCGCCGCCTCGCGCCGGCATCGACTGGCAACTCGCCCCCGTCGAATTCATTTGGTTCGGCAAGAGTGGCGCGGAGATCTGCGCGCAGCTTAGGGACCCCAAACGCAACGGTGGCCGCGACGCCGTTGGTCTGCTCGAGCATCTCAGGCACGATGCATCGCTCGACGGCTTCATCCCGCGCGGGTGGGCACCCGGGGCGGGCCGTACGACCCCGCCGGGGACATTTGAGGATCACGTTAAGGACGTGGCTATCTGGGGCGCCGCCGGACAACCATGTCCGGATTGACGCCTGCGTCGCGATAGCGCTGGGAAGCCACGGCTGCTGCACGACCTCCCGCCATCGATCATCCTGTCCATCGGCGATCGGCCCATGGCGTCTCTGTCCGTTTAGCTGTGCGCATAAGTTGCGAGCGGATCAGCGGCGCAACCGCTTTCGCCACCCAGCACAAGGTCGGCGATCCCTGCTGAGATCGGACAGGGGATGGAATTAGGCGCTTGGCGATTTCCTCAATCATTTCAATCGTGCCTTGTGTGCGTTAGGAACTCTAAGCTATTGATCCGTCAAATTATTCAGATAACGCCTTCTTAACGGGCCCGCCGCTATCATTGCGGGCGGACGGGCTGCGGCGCTTGCCGGGCACCAAGCTTTCACGACCGGGCATGAGCCAGAAATCGACCGAGCGGCTGAGGGATTATCTCGCGCAGCTTCCGCCGCAATCGCAGGCGCTGCTGATGCGGGAGCTGGAGCGCGCCGTCGAACGCGGCGATGACGTCGCCGTCGCCAATCTGGTGCTGGAGCAGCTGCGCAAGGTCGTGCGCGGGGCCGAGGAGGACGAGCAGATCCAGCCGCGCAGCGACGACCCGGCACGGCTCCTGTTCCGGCCGCTCGAGCCGTTCCTCGCCGAGACCAATTTCCCGACGCGAGCGGGCCAGATCCGGCGCGCCTCGCTGCTGCCGATCTGGCAGTGGCTGGCGCGCGAGGGCGCGCCCGAGGCGGCTCGCGCGTTCGAGGCGGCGTTGGCCGCGGCCACGGAGAGCGGTCCGATGGAGACTGCCGCGCGCAAGTTCCAGCTTGCGGCCGCGGACGCCATCCTCAAGATCGCGGCGCCGAGTCAGGACGACCGCCAGCGCGCGCTGTCGCGCGTCGGCCCGCCAAACGTTGTCGAGGACCTGCTGCCGATCGGCCTCGTTCTGCAGGCCCGCGAAGCGCTGGAAACCCTGGGAAGCCGGCTGCCGAGCCAGATCCGGGTATTTGCCGACTCCCAGATCGCCTCCGCGACGGAGGCGCTCAAGCTGCCGTCGCTGCAGACGCCGCAGCTATTGCCCTTCGCGCTGTCACTGATCGCGCAGCGGCTCGCCGCGCCATGGCAGATCGTCCGTCTTGCCATCAAGATGGCGGCCTCGGACGATGAGCTCCGCGTCGCGGCAACGCCGTATGGCATCGCGGTCACCATCGCGCTGCATGATTTGTCGTTCGTCGCGGCCTGCCTGCGCACCGACATCAGGCGCGGGCATTTCGATTATGTCGGCGAGCAGCTCAAGACCCTGCATGACGGCGTCCGCGGCCTGCGCACCGAGCTTGATCTGCGCAACGATTCCACCTGGGGCCGCCAGCTCACCTCGGTGCGCGCCGATACCTCCAATGCGCTGCAATCGGAGATCGACAGCGTGCCGGGCCGGGTCCGCCGCATCCTGCGCCAGCGCGCCGACAAGGACATTACGGCAGGCGCCAAGATCGATATGTCCGAGGTCGAGGACGCCGCCGCCCTGATCGATTTCGTCGCGGTGTGCCGGACCTACGCCAGCGAGCTCGCCATCAACGAGGTGACGCTGCGGACCTTCTCCGACCTGCAACATTATGTCGAGCAGTCGACCGAAGGACTGGTGCAGTCGCTGCGCGGCGGCGACGCGCGGGTCCGGGCCTTCCGCCAGCAGCAGGTCAAGGCCGCGATCCGCTTCTGCGAGGTGCTGTTCGGCCACGACTACGCCTCGCTGATGAACCGGGCCGCCGAAAACGCCGTCACCGGCGAGCGGAAGTCGTCGCGCGCGGGGTAGCGAGAGTGCGGACAACACGACGGCCGAGATCGTCCTACTGCAAAGTCATCAGCAGGAGCTCCGCCGCGGCCAGATCTACCGTATCCTGACCTTTGAACCCTGCGACCATTGGCTCCAGGAGAGCTCGGGCATCCTGGCGTCGTCCCTGAGCGCTCATGAGCTTTGCCAGGTCGGCCGTGGTCCGCAGTTCGCTCGCCCGCGCGCCTTGTTGACGACTGAGTTCGAGCGAACGGTCGAAGAGCCTTTCCGCTTCCTCGACGTCAGGCTGCGGCATTGAGAGAAGAAGAACGCCTTTCACCCGCAACAACTCGGTCATATAGATGAGGTCGCCGTTCATCTCGACCAATTGGATGCCGTCATTGATCACGCTCATGGCTTCGTCAAATCGGCCGGTCGCGGCGAGCCCTTCCGTGAGCGAAAGATTGAATGGCGAAGCCATCATCCCGTACCGTGCAGCGCGAAGCTCCTGCACGCAATTCTGCAAGGTATCGACTCCGATTTGAGAATCGCCGCGGCTGATCGCCAGCAGCGCTTTGATACCACGCCCGACCAACACCTGTAGCGCCAGGGAATGGGCCCGGCCATTGGAGATATACCAATCCGTGACCTTCTCGGCAGTCTCCAGATCGCCCGTCCAGAGGAACAGCAAGACGGCGTGAATGAGAGTCAA
The DNA here is from genome assembly GCF_029714345.1 of Bradyrhizobium brasilense. Taxonomy (NCBI): domain Bacteria; kingdom Pseudomonadati; phylum Pseudomonadota; class Alphaproteobacteria; order Hyphomicrobiales; family Nitrobacteraceae; genus Bradyrhizobium; species Bradyrhizobium brasilense. The sequence continues at coordinate 5,876,055 of NZ_CP121669.1, read as the reverse complement.
GCTCAACGTGATCGAGTGCTTGATGTGACGGGCATCATCAAGGATGAGGTCCGCTTGTTTGGTGGCCTGACGCGGATAGCCCTGCAGGCATAGTGTGCTCGCCAAACCCATGGCGGCCGGGGCGGCGACGTCAAAGCCGAAGTAGACCTTGCTGGCGCGCTGTGCGCGTGACCGGTTTTCTATCGCTGCCTCAAATTCCGCTTGGGCGCCCTTGAGATCGCCAGTCAGATAAAGTGAGTTCCCCAGCACGAAATGCGCCAACGCGAAGGCGGCCGGGTCGCCGAGGGCTTCGGCTACTGCCAGACTGCGCTTTGCGCATTGCAGTGTCAGCTCACGATTGCCGCCTCGAAAGTGGAAGAGGTTCAGCGCGCTGAGCAACCACATTTGATAAGTTAGTTCGCCGCGAACTTCGGCGATGGAAAGGCTTCTATCCAGAGCCGCGCGCGCCTCGTTGCCGCCGCCGCGCGTGAACATCAGCGAATAGCCCAGGGCGGCCTGCAAACGCATTTCATCAGACGTTCCGCGCCTGGTGTCGTCGAGGACCAGCAGCGCCTGCTCCGACCAGCGATAGCATTCGGGCAGCATGGACGTTGCCAGCAGGACGGGCCCGGCGGCGACGGCAAGTCCGATTCCGATGTCGATTTCTTGCGAGTCGCGAGAGAATGCCCACTCCAGCGCCGTTCGCATATTGTCGATGTCTCGAACGTAACGGGGCAGATCATTGAAGTCTACGGATGGGCCCTCGGCGGCCAGCGCAAACAGATCGCGATAGAACTCCGCGTGCCGACGAGCAACCAGTTCGCCCTCACCACTCTCGGCCAGCTTGTCGAGCGCATAGGCCCGAATTGTCTCGAGCAGTCGCCAGCGGCCGAACGATGCCGATGCATCCAGCGATACGAGCGACTTGGCCGCCAGGCTTGCGATCCCCTCGGCAACCATGGTGGCCGTCACGCCGAGATCGCCCATGACCGCGGACGCCGCTTCGAGCGTGAACCCGCCGGCGCAAATTGCCAGCCGACGCAACAGGGACCGTTCGGCCTCCGGCAGCAATTCGTAGCTCCAATCCAGCGCCGCACGCAGGGTCTGGTGCCTCGGCAGAGCCGTTCGGCGGCCTGCTGTCAGTAGACTGAAGCGATCATCTAGAAGGTCAGTCGTCTGCTGAAGTCCCAGCGTCGCGACTCGCGCCGCCGCAAACTCAATGGCGAGCGGAATGCCGTCGAGGTGCCGGCAGACCGCGGCAATGAGTGGCAGGTTTCCAGGGCCTGCCGACGAGCCGGCATCGAGGGCGATCAGTCTGGCATTGAACAGCTGAACGGCGCTGTACCCGCGAATGACATCCTCGTCGTCCTGGCGCGAAGGTGGCACGTCGAGCGGTGGAACGCGATAGGCGTACTCGCCCTCGATTCTCAGGATTTCCCGGCTCGTCGCAAGCACGGACACATTCGGGCATAGACGGACGATCGTTTCCGCAAGCTTGGCTGCGGCATCGACGAGGTGCTCGCAATTGTCGAGCACGAGCAGCAGCTTCTCTCTGTCGAGAGCCCGGGCTACGGATTCGGCGGAAATCACGCTGCCCGCGAGCCTCAGTCCCAGCGCGACGGAAACCGCGGCCGGCACGAGTGCCGGGTCCGACAGCGAGGCCAGCTCGACGATCCAGCAATCGCCCCCAAGCGTCGGAAAGATGCTGCGCGCAACCTCGAGAGCCAGTACGCTTTTTCCGATCCCGCCTGGCCCGGTCAGCGTGACGATACGATAAGCCGACAGGACATCCAGCAGATGCTGGCGCGGTTCGCTCCGGCCGATCAGAGCCGATGCTGCAATCGGCACATTGGATCGAAATGGCGGTTTCGGGTCGCGTTCGGCGTTATCGAACCGATGTCCCGGCTCGGGCGCCTCCAGCACGTTCCAGCGTCCCAGCAGGCGATAGCCACGGCCGGCGACCGTCTTCAGCAGGCCGCGGTCGGCGCCAAACGCCTTTCGGATGGCCGAAATATGAAATTGGAGGGTGTTTTCCTCCACGACCGCGCCGGGCCATACGCGCTCCATCAGGTGGTACTTGCTGACGAGCATGCCGCCCGATCGAGCCAGAATTTCGAGGATTTCGAATGCACGGCTCCCAATCGGCACGGAGGCGCCTCGGGACCGCAACTCGCGCCGGGCCAGATCGACTTCCCATCCATTCGACGCGTGAACGGCCTTTGGGCTTTGCTCTGTCAAGTCGGCGACCCCGGTAGATCGAGTAATCCTCAGAATTTCTCAGCACACGCTCAGGGAATTCACGCGCGAAACGAGCTTAAACGTTGCGCGTGGCGGTGAGCATCGGACGGTCGAACAAGTCGTCAACACAGCGCGGAGCTCGCTCGAAGTGCTCTGGATACGCGCTCGACCGTCGGAACGGCAGAGGTAACACATGCGACGCACACTTCTTTCTTCAGCAATCCTTCTTGGAGTGACGGTTATGACGCAAACGACACAAGCCGCAACACCAGATCCCGCAACCGATCCTCGCATCGCCCCACAGGTTCGTACGTTTCTGAAAGAAATCAACAAGGACTCAAGTCCTTTCTGGGAGCTTCCTCAACCGAAGCCGCAGGACATCCTGACCGGCCTGCAGAATGAGACCCCGGTCGACATGTCGGGGGTGAGGACGACCGAGCAGACCATCACCCAGGATGGTCAAACCGTGAAAATCTACATCATGAAGCCCGAGCAGATCTCCGGTAAACCCGGTGTGCTGCTGTTTATTCATGGTGGCGTCTGGATTGTCGGAAATTTCCAGAACCACCAGCGCCTTTTGCGGGACTTGGTCGTCGGCTCGGGCCAGATCGGCGTGTTCGTTGAATACACCTCCCTGCCAGAGGCGCGGTTTCCCACCCAGCTCAATCAATCCTATGCTGTGTTGAAGTGGGTGGCGAGCCATGCCGAAGAGTTTGGCGCGGATGGCAGCCGGATCGCGGTGGCCGGCAATTCGGTCGGCGGCAACATGACCGCAGCGCTGACGCTGATGGCCAAAGACCGCGGCGGCCCCAAGATCAGCTATCAGGTGCTGATGATTCCGGCGACGGACGCCAGCGTAGATACCGCATCCTATCATGAATACGGCACAGGTAGGTTCTTGGCTCGCGCCTTCATGAAGTATGGCTGGGATTTGTACGCACCTGACCCCGTGTTGCGCGATAACTCCTATGTCTCGCCGCTGCGCGCCAGCCTACAAGAGCTGCGCGGGCTACCCCCAGCCCTGGTTATCACTTCGGAGAACGATCCGCTGCGCGACGAAGGTGAAGCTTACGCCCGTAAGCTCAAAGAAGCCGGGGTTTCGGTGATCGCTACCCGCTACAATGGGATGATCCACGACTTCGTGCTGCTGAACGGCATCCTGACCGACCCCGAGCCCCAGGCAGCGATCCGTCAGATGTCGGCTGAGATCAAGGCTGGTCTGGCGCCTTGATGTAATCTGTCGACGGGGGTGGCGATGGAGTCGCCGCCCTCTTTCATTGCGGAAGCGTGTTGTTTTGAGAAGGCTAAAGGTTCGGCTCTGGCCCATCTGCGGCCTCGGAGAATGTCCGCTCTTGAGCCGCTGTTGGGGGTTAGCCGGACACCGGTCGGCCAGCCGCATCATGAGTACACGCCCGAGGAATTGCAGTGACAGCACGGTCACTGTCATTTGTGAGCATGTTCGACAGCGAACCGGTGAGCCCGAAAAGCGGGACGATCAGCATTTGCGCAATTTCGGAATAATGGAAGTGTGGCGCTGATTTGCCCGACGTGTCAAGTCGTCATTTTGGGGACGGCGACCGCCGGCTCCTTTGCATGGGGTTGTTTTCGATATTTTGGTCGCGCGCGCCTTCGCCCGGAAACGTTCTTGCAATACCGCCGGAACGGCACCGGAAACCGCCTGATTTCGACCTTCCGCCGATCCAGTAATTGTCAATTGCCGGGCTCGCCGCCGGTAGTGTAAAGCGATTCTAAGGCGGCTTGCCGGAAGTCGCCGTTCCATCCGGGAACCGCTTGATGACGCTGTGGTTTGTGTTCGCGCTGATGACGGTCGCGGCGATCTTTGCCGTGCTGTGGCCGCTCAGCCGCCGCGGGGGCGCGGATGCCGGCGGCAGCGAGGTCGTGGTCTACCGCGACCAGCTCGCCGAAATCGACCGCGACATGGCCGCCGGCATCATCGGTGCCGCGGAGGCCGATGCCGCGCGGATCGAGATCAGCCGCCGGCTGCTGGCCGCCGCCGATCAGAGCGGACGTGAGACCCCGGTGCAAGGCAGCCTCAATCTGCGGCGCACTGCCGCGATCGTCGGCCTGGTCGGATTGCCGGTGATTGCCTCGAGCTTCTATCTCGCGCTCGGCTCGCCGCGCCTCGGTGACTTCCCGCTCGCCGAGCGCGGCCGGGTGGCCGACGCCAACCAGCCGCTCGCCAATCTGGTCGCCCAGGTCGAGGCGCATCTCGAAAAGAACCCGACCGACGGCCGCGGCTGGACGGTGCTGGCACCGGTGCTGTCGCGCCTCGGCCGCTACGATGACGCCGTCCGCGCCTATCGCAACGCCATCACCTATGCCGGCGACAGCGCCGATCGCCGCGCCGATCTCGGCGAGGCGCTGATGGGGACTGCCGGCGGCGTCGTCACCGCGGACGCCAAGGCGGAATTCGAGCGCGCGGTCGCGCTGAACGGCGACGATGCCAAGGCGAACTATTTCCTCGGTCTCGCCGCCGAGCAGGACGGCCGCAAGGCCGACGCCGCGGCGCTCTGGCAGAAGATGCTGGCGAAGGCGCCGGCGGACGCACCGTGGCGGCCGCTGGTGCAGGCCGCGCTCGTGCGGGTCGGCGGCAGCGCACCCGGTGGCGTGAGCGCACCGGCGCTGCCGGACAGTGCGGTGGCTGCGGCCAGGGACATGAGCGAGGCCGATCGCGGCACCATGATCAAAGGCATGGTCGATCGGCTGGCGACGCGGCTGAAGACCAATGGCGACGATGTCGAGGGCTGGCTGCGGCTGGTCCGCGCCTATCTCGTGATGGGCGAGCGCGACAAGGCGATGAGCGCGCTCGCGGATGCCCGTCAGGCTGTCGCCAACGATGCGGACCGGTTGCGTCAGCTCAATGAGGGGCTGAAGAATCTCGGGCTGGATGGATAGAGCATGACGCCGAAAAGTGCGCGGCGGTTTTCGGAGGATGTCATGCGCAAGGATGGACGATGACCAGGAAGCAACGGCGTTTGACACTGATCGGCTGCGCGCTCGTCGTGCTCGCGATCGCCGCGGGCCTGGTGCTGAACGCGCTGCGCGATTCCATCGTGTTCTTCTCGACGCCGTCGATGGTCGCCGAAAAGCATCTTGGTCCGGGCAAGCGTTTCCGCCTCGGCGGCCTGGTGGAGCAGGGCTCGCTGAAGCGCGGCGACAATCTCGCCGTGACCTTCACCGTTGGCGACGGCGGCGCGACGCTGCCGGTCGCCTACAAGGGCATCCTGCCGGATCTGTTCCGCGAGGGGCAGGGCGTCGTCGCCGAAGGCGCGCTCGATGCTGACGGCGTGTTCCGCGCCGACACCGTGCTCGCCAAGCATGACGAGACCTACATGCCGAAGGACGTCGCCGACGCCTTGAAGAAGCAGGGCCACTGGAAGGACGATTACGGTGCCAAATCAAGCAATACGCCGAGCGCCTCCGCGGCGCCGACACAGGGAGCCGTGCGGTGATTGCCGAAAGTGGACATTACGCCCTGGTGCTCGCGCTTGGGCTGGCGCTGATCCAGTCCATCGTGCCGATCGTCGGCGCGCGCTGGCGCGATGCGGCGCTGATGAACGTCGCGCGTTCGACCGCGCTCGCCCAATTGCTGTTCGTCGCGGCGTCGTTCGCGGCGCTGGTGACGCTGCACGTCACCTCCGACTTCTCGGTCGCCAATGTCTACGAGAATTCGCATTCGCTGAAGCCGCTGCTCTACAAGATCACCGGCGTCTGGGGAAACCATGAAGGATCGATGCTGCTGTGGGTGTCGATCCTGGCGCTGTTCGGCGGCCTCGTTGCGGCCTTCGGCAACAATCTGCCGCTGTCGCTGCGTGCGCATGTGCTGGCGGTGCAGGCCTGGGTCGCCAGCGCGTTCTATCTGTTCATCCTGATCACCTCGAACCCGTTCCTGCGCATCGCCAATCCGCCGCTGGAAGGACGCGACCTCAATCCGGTGCTGCAGGATATCGGCCTCGCGGTGCATCCGCCGATGCTCTATCTCGGCTATGTCGGCTTCTCGATCTCGTTCTCATTCGCGGTGGCGGCGCTGCTGGAAGGACGGATCGACGCCGCCTGGGCGCGCTGGGTGCGGCCGTGGACGCTGATGGCGTGGATCTTCCTGACGCTCGGCATCGCGATGGGCTCCTACTGGGCCTATTACGAGCTCGGCTGGGGCGGCTGGTGGTTCTGGGATCCGGTCGAGAACGCCTCGCTGATGCCGTGGCTTGCCGGCACCGCGCTGCTGCATTCGGCGCTGGTGATGGAGAAGCGCAATGCTCTGAAGGTCTGGACCGTGCTGCTGTCGATCCTGACCTTCTCGCTGTCGCTGCTCGGCACCTTCCTGGTGCGCTCCGGCGTGCTCACATCGGTCCACGCCTTCGCGACCGATCCTACCCGCGGCGTGTTCATCCTGCTGATCCTGTTCGTCTTCATCGGCGGCAGCCTGTCGCTATACGCCTGGCGCGCGCCGGCGCTGAAGCAGGGCGGGCTGTTCGCACCGATCTCGCGCGAAGGCGCGCTGGTGCTCAACAATCTGCTGCTCACCACCGCCTGCGCGACCGTGTTCATCGGCACGCTGTATCCGCTGGCGCTCGAGGTGCTCACCGGTGAAAAGATCTCGGTCGGCGCGCCGTTCTTCAATTTCACCTTCGCGCCGCTGTTCGTGCCGCTGCTGCTCGCGGTGCCGTTCGGGCCGCTGCTGGCCTGGAAGCGCGGCGATCTGCTCGGCGCAGCGCAGCGGCTGATGGTGGCCGGCATCGTCGCGCTGGTCGCGATGGCGCTGGTGCTTGCATGGACCTATGGCGGCGCGACCTTGGCGCCGCTCGCGATCGGGCTGGCGGTGTTCGTGATCATGGGCGCGCTGTGCGATCTCGCCGAGCGCATCGCGCTGTTCCGGATTCCGCTGTCGCTCTCGCTGCGCCGCGCGCGCGGCTTGCCGCGTGCGACCTGGGGAACTGCGTTTGCGCATGCCGGCCTCGGCGTCGCGCTGATCGGGATCGTCTGCGAGACCACCTGGAACAGCGAATATATCGGCGCGATGAAGCCCGACGACGTCGCCCGCGTCGCCGGCTACCAGTTGCGGCTCGACGGCCTGAACCCGCGGCAGGGTCCGAACTTCCGCGAGATGGTCGCGCAATTCACCGTGACGCGTGACGGCGAGAAGGTCAGCGTGATGACACCGTCGAAGCGCAACTTCACGACGCGCGGCGCCTCGACGACCGAGGCCGCGCTGATGACGCGCGGCGCCAGCCAGCTCTACATCTCGCTCGGCGATACCTCGGCCGACGGCGCGATCGCGGTGCGGATCTATCACAAGCCGCTGGTGCTGATGATCTGGTGGGGCCCGGTGCTGATGGCGTTCGGCGGCATGCTGTCGCTGTCCGACCGCCGCTTGCGGGTCGGCGCGCCGAAACCGGCGAAAGCGGCGCGCGCATTGCAGGCGGCCGAGTGATGCGGTCGCGCGCGCTTGCAGCCGCCGTGCTTGCGGCGGCCCTGATGCTCGGCGCGATGCCCGCCCGGGCGGTGCTGCCCGACGAGGTCATGGCGGATCCGGCCAAGGAGGCGAGGGCGCGCGAGCTCTCCAAAGAGCTGCGCTGCATGGTCTGCCAGAACCAGTCGATCGACGATTCGGAGGCGCCGCTGGCGCGCGATCTCCGTCTCTTGGTGCGTGAACGCATCTCGGCCGGCGACAGCGACGCCGAGGTGATCGATTTCCTGGTGGCCCGCTACGGCGAATTCGTGCTGCTCAAGCCGCGCCTCAACGAGCACACGCTGCTGCTGTGGCTGACCCCGCCGCTGGCGCTACTGCTGGGCGGTTTTGCGCTCTGGCGGCTCGGCCGGCGCAAGGCAAATCCGGCCGCCGGCGGGGGCGATTCCGCCCCTGGGCTGACATCCGACGAGCGGGCGCGCCTGGAACGGCTGCTGGCGGCGGAATCCGCGCCGGACAAGCCGCTTTAGTTCCCTTTTAAGTCCTTTATTTACCTGCGCTATTCTGCCGCAGCGGCGGCCGCCTCGATTACAAAAGTTTAATTCCGCAGCCAGCGCGCCGTAAGGCTGATGACCCCATGTTCAGGCCCATCAGGTGCTCGCCCCCGGCACCAATGATTCTGGCCCTGGAGATTTCAAGACATGACCGACCGTCCCGACCTCTCGACCCTTCCGTCCTACAAGGCGCCGAAGCGCTCGCTGTTCTCTGCCCGCAAACTCGCGCTGATGGCGTCGGTCGTGGCCGGCCTCGGTGCTGCCACCTACGGCTTCAGCCCCTCGCATAATCCCGCCGACCTGTTCACGACGCCCGCGCATGCGCAGGTCAATAACGAGGTCAAGAAGGTTCAGCAGCCGGTCGGATTTGCCGACATCGTCGAGCGCGTGAAGCCGTCGGTGATCTCGGTCAAGGTCAACATTCGCGAGAAGGTCGCGAAGGACGACAGCGGCAATGACGATTCGCCGTTCCAGCCGGGTTCGCCGATGGAGCGCTTCTTCCGCCGCTTCGGCGGTCCGGATGGCTTGCCCCCGGGCCTGCGCGGTGGACCGCGTGGCGGTGGTGTGGTGACGGGCCAGGGCTCCGGCTTCTTCATCTCGGCTGACGGCTTTGCCGTGACCAACAATCACGTCGTCGACGGCGCCGACAAGGTCGAAGTCACTACCGACGACGGCAAGACCTATTCCGCCAAGGTGATCGGCACCGATCCGCGCACCGACCTCGCGCTGATCAAGGTCGAGGGCGGCTCCAACTTCCAGTTTGCCAAGCTTTCCGAAACCAAGCCGCGCATCGGCGACTGGGTGCTGGCGGTCGGCAATCCGTTCGGCCTCGGCGGCACCGTGACCGCGGGCATCGTCTCGGCCTCCGGCCGCGACATCGGCAACGGCCCGTATGACGATTTCATCCAGATCGATGCGCCCGTGAACAAGGGCAATTCGGGTGGCCCGGCGTTCGACGTGTCCGGTGAGGTGATGGGCGTCAACACGGCGATCTACTCGCCGTCCGGCGGCAGCGTCGGCATCGCGTTCTCGATCCCGGCCCAGACCGTCAAGAGCGTCGTCGCCCAGCTGAAGGACAAGGGCGCGGTCAGCCGTGGCTGGATCGGCGTCCAGATCCAGCCGGTGACCTCCGACATCGCCGACAGCCTCGGCATGAAGAAGGCCGAAGGCGCGCTGGTTGCCGAACCGCAGGCCAACGGCCCCGCGGCCAAGGCCGGCATCGAATCCGGTGACGTCATCACCGCCGTCAATGGCGAGCCGGTGAAGGATGCGCGCGAACTCGCCCGCACCATCGGTGGCCTCGCGCCCGGCAACGCCGTGAAGCTGAACGTGCTGCACAAGGGTCAGGACAAGACCGTCAACCTCACGCTCGGCCAGTTGCCGAACAACCTGGAAGCCAAGGCTGACACCGACAAGAGCGACAAGGGCAATTCGTCCCGCGGCACCGACGTGCCGAAGCTCGGCCTCACCGTGGCGCCCGCCAACAGCGTGGCCGGCGCCGGCAAGGATGGCGTGGTCGTGACCGAAGTCGATCCCAAGAGTGCTGCCGCTGAGCGGGGCTTCAAGGAAGGCGACGTGATCCTCGAGGTCGCCGGCAAGTCCGTCGGCACCGCCGGTGAAGTGCGTGATGCGATCACCGCGGCGCGCAATGACAGCAAGAACAGCGTTCTCATGCGCGTGAAGAGCGGCGGTTCGTCGCGCTTTGTGGCAGTGCCGCTGGCGAAGGGATAACTATCTATGAGTTGGAAGGCGTCGCCGGCATCAGTCGCCCCCGCCGACGGCGCTTTCCGGGGGGCGGGCCCCTTGCTCGCTCCCTACGTTGCCTTTCGATGGAATATGCCCCCCTCTGTCGGAAGGTCTCAGGGCGGTGAGGTCCCCCAGCTTCACCGCCCACTTTTTTCAAGCAATCGAGAATATGCGCGGTCGTCTTGCATGTGCAGGCCGGCCGCGTCATGCTGACAGAGGGCCAATTCCCGTGACCGCAATCGCTCCGCAAATGCGCATCCTGATCATCGAAGACGACCGTGAGTCAGCCGACTATCTGGTCAAGGCATTCCGCGAAGTCGGCTATATCGCCGATCTCGCCTCCGATGGCGAGGAAGGGCTGTCGATGGCCGAGACCGGCGACTACGACGTGCTGGTTGTGGATCGCATGCTGCCGAAGCGTGACGGCCTGTCGCTGATCGGCAGCCTGCGCGACAAGGGCAACCGGACGCCGGTGCTGATCCTCTCGGCGCTCGGCCAGGTCGATGACCGCATCAAGGGCCTGCGTGCCGGCGGCGACGACTACCTGCCGAAACCCTATTCCTTCGCCGAGCTGCTCGCGCGCGTCGAGGTGCTGTCGCGGCGCAATGTCGGCCCGGCCGAGGAGACGACCTACCGGGTCGGCGACCTCGAGCTCGATCGGCTGTCCCATCGCGTCGCCCGCGGCAAGGACGAGCTGACCTTGCAGCCGCGCGAGTTCCGCCTGCTCGAATATCTCATGAAGCATGCCGGGCAGGTGGTGACGCGCACCATGCTGCTCGAGAATGTCTGGGATTATCATTTCGATCCGCAGACCAACGTGATCGACGTCCACATCTCGCGGCTGCGCTCCAAGATCGACAAGGGTTTTGAGCGGCCGCTGCTGCATACCATCCGCGGTGCGGGGTATATGATCCGTGACGGCATTCGGTAAACTGATCCGGACCACGGCGTTTCGGCTGACGCTGGTCTACCTGTTCCTGTTCGCGCTGTTCGCCGCCTCGCTGCTGGCTTACTTCGCATGGAACACGCGGCGGCTGATCACCGAGCAGATCACGACGACGGTCAACGTCGAGATCAGCGAGATCACCGACATCTACAACCGCCGCGGCCTGCGCGGCCTGCTGGGCACCATGGGCAATCGTGCGCTGCGGCCGGGTGCCAACCTCTATCTGGTGACGGCGCCGAACGGGCAGATGCTCGCCGGCAATGTCGGCGCGCTGGCGCCGGGCGTGATGAGCGTGCAGGGCTGGACCGAGACCGCCTATCGCCGGCTCGACGACCAGGACAAGACCGATCACCGCGCGCTGGTGCGGGTCACCGAGATGGAGAACGGCTTCCGCCTGCTGGTCGGGCGTGACCTCGAGGAGCGGCGGCGGCTGTTCGGCATCGTCGCCAAGGCCGCGCAATGGTCAATCCTCGTCGTCGTCGTGCTCGGCATCGGCGGCGGCATCTTCGTCGCCCGCCGCGTGCTGCACCGGATCGACGCCATGACCGGCACCACCAAGCGCATCATGGCGGGCGATCTGTCCGGCCGGCTGCCGGTCGGCCGCAGCGGCGACGAGCTCGATCGCCTGGCGGAAAATCTCAATGCCATGCTCGAGCGCATCGAGGCGCTGATGACGGGGCTGAAGGAGGTCTCCGACAACATCGCCCATGACCTCAAGACGCCGCTGACGCGGCTGCGCAACCGCGCCGAGGAGGCGCTGGCGCGGTCGGGCTGCGAGGCCGACTATCGCGCGGCGCTGGAGCGGACCATCGAGGAATCCGACGGGCTGATCCGCACCTTCAACGCCCTGTTGATGATTGCGCGTGCCGAGTCCGGCCAGGCGCGCGGCAACATGGACGATTTCGACGGTGCCGATGTCGCCAACGGCATCCACGAACTGTACGAGCCGCTGGCCGAGGACGACGGTATGACGCTGCAGGTGAAGACCGTGCCGGCGCCGATTCACGGCAACCGCGAATTGATCAGCCAGGCCGTCGCCAACCTGGTCGAGAATGCCATCAAATACGGCAAGCCCGACGTCAGCGTGCAGCCGCTCAATGCGGATGCGCGGGAGATCCTGATCGAGGCGCGGCGCGAGGGCGACCAGGTCCTGCTCAGCGTCACCGACCACGGTCCGGGCATTCCCGAGGCCGACCGCAAGCACGCGGTCGAGCGCTTCGTCCGGCTCGAGGCGAGCCGGACCTTACCCGGTTCCGGTCTCGGCCTCAGCCTGGCCTCGGCGGTCGCCACGCTTCATGGCGGCGAGCTCAGGCTCGGCGACGCCCATCCGGGGCTGGTCGCCACCCTGGTGCTGCCCGCGCGGGCGGGCGGCAGTGACAGGCTTGCGGCTCAAACGCAGGATGTGCCACAGAAGGCGGCATGAATGCCGCCGCGCCGGGAAACGCGGATCGACATCGTCTGGCCGCGCGGTTCGCGGACAGACCGCGTGTCGCCGCGCCCACATCCGCCGATCAGCGCCTGACCGACTGGTTCGCCGAGCTCGAGCCGGAGCAATTGGCCGCGCTCAATGCGCTGCTTGAACATCCGTTCGCGCGCGACATCCTGCGCGGCATCGCCGAGTTCTCGCCCTATTTGTTCGAGCTCGCGCGTGCCGACGCCGCGCGGCTGATCCGGATCCTGTCATGCGACCCGGAGTCGCATCTGGCCAACCTGATCGAGACGACGTCGCGCGAGGTGCTCGCCGCCGGCAGCGAGGCCGACGTGATGGTTCTGCTTCGCCGCATGAAGGCGGAGGCCGCGCTGATGATCGCGCTGTGCGACATCGGCGGCGTCTGGCCGGTGATGCGGGTGACGGCGGCGCTGACCGACATCGCGGTGAATTCGGTGCAATCGGCGCTGCGATATTTGTTCCGGCAGGAAGTTGCCCGCGGCCGGATGACGGCCGCCGATCCCGATCACCCCGAAGCAGGCTCGGGCCTGATCGTGCTCGCGATGGGCAAGATGGGGGCCGGCGAGCTGAACTATTCCAGCGACATCGACCTGATCGTGTTCTTCGATCGCGCGGCCACCTCGCTCGCCGAGGACATCGAGCCGCAGCCGTTCTTCGTGCGCGTCACCCAGGCGATGGCGCGGATGCTGCAGCAGCGCTCGGGCGACGGCTATGTGTTCCGGGTCGATCTCAGGCTGCGTCCGGACCCGGCCTCGACCCAGGTCGCGATCTCGACCGACGCGGCGTTGCATTATTACGAACGCGAGGGACGCACCTGGGAGCGTGCTGCGATGATCAAGGCGCGGCCCTGTGCCGGCGATCCGAAGGCCGGCGAGGCGCTGATCGCCGAGCTCGCGCCGTTCGTCTGGCGCAAGCATCTGGATTTTGCCGCGCTTGCCGATGTCCACGACATGAAGCGGCAGATGCAGACCTATCGCGGCCAGAGCGAGATCTCGGTCGAGGGCCATAACGTCAAGGTCGGCCGCGGCGGCATCCGCGAGATCGAGTTCTTCGCCCAGACCCAGCAGCTGATCGCCGGCGGCCGCCATCCGGAGTTGCGGGTGCGGCCGACGCTGGAGGCGCTCAACGTGCTCGCCAACAGCAACTGGATCACCTTTGAAGCGCGCGACGAACTGACGACGGCCTATGAATTCCTGCGCCGGGTCGAGCACCGGCTGCAGATGATCGCCGACGAGCAGACCCATTCGCTGCCCGAAGCGCCCGAGGATGTCGAGCGCTTTGCGCATTTCTTCGGCTACGAGAATCGCGAGGCCTTCGCCAAGGATTTGCTCGGCCAGCTCAAGATCGTGCAGAACCATTACGGCAAGCTGTTCGAAGGCGACGATCCGACCGGCACCGCGAAGCTGCCGGACGTCGACTACGGTGCCGGGCCCGAGGACGCCCGCCTGATCGAGCATCTCGCCAATCTCGGCTTCAAGAAGCCGATTGCGGTTGCCGGCACCGTGCAGCAATGGATCGAGGGCGACTATCGCGCGCTGCGAGTGGAGGCGACGCGCGCCGCGTTCCTGGAATTCATTCCCGGCCTGATCGACGGCCTCGCGCATGCCGAGGAGCCGGACGATGCGGTGGCGGCGTTCGACCGTTTCCTCGGCGCGCTGCAGCGGGGCGGCCGGCTGATCTCGCTGCTCAGCCAGAACCGCGATTTCGTCGCGCTGGTGGCGCTGATCCTCGGCGCCGCGCCGCGGCTCGGTGACATGCTGGCGCGGCAGCCGCAGATCATGGACGGCCTGGTCGATCCGCGCTTCTTCGGCGCGATGCCGGACAAGAAGGAACTGTCGGAGCGGCTCGCCGCCACGCTGCAGGATGCGTCGTCCTATGAGGATTTTCTCGATCGTCTGAGATTGTTCGGCCAGGAGAGCCTGTTCCTGATCGGCACGCGGATCCTGTCCGGCACGGTATCGGCGCAGCACGCCAGCACCGCCTTTGCCGATGTGGCCGAGGGCATCGTCCACACCGTGCACGGCCTCGTCACCGACCAGTTCGCCGCGCAATATGGCCGGATCAAGGGGCAGGAGACCGCGATCATCGCGATGGGTCGGCTCGGCAGCCGCGAGATGACGGCGTCCTCCGACCTCGATTTGATCCTGCTGTACGATTTCGACAGCGAGGCGCCGGATTCCGACGGCGAGCGCTCGCTGCACGGCGCGCAGTATTTTGCCCGCTTCACCCAGCGCCTGATCAGCGCCTTCACGACCCGGACCAATTACGGCGTGCTCTACGAGGTCGACATGCGGCTGCGCCCGTCGGGGCGCGCCGGCCCGGTCGCCTCGCGGATCGATTCATTCTCCGACTACCAGGAGCGCGAGGCCTGGACCTGGGAGCACATGGCGCTGACACGCGCCCGCGTGATCTCGTCGTCGCCTGAGTTCCGCGAGAAGATCGAGGCGATCATCCGCAGCGTGCTGACCCGGCCGCGCGATGCGGCGTCGACCGCGGCCGACGTCGCCGATATGCGGCGCGCGATCGCGCTGGAGAAGGGCGAGGACGATGTCTGGGACCTCAAGCTCGCCGCCGGCGGGCTCGTCGACATCGATTTCATCGCGCAATATCTCCAGCTCGCGCATGCCGCGGTGAAGCCGGAAATTCTCAGCGTCTCCACGCTGCAGGTGCTCGACAATGCCGCCAAGCTCGGCCTGCTCGGCCAGTCCGAGGCCGAGATCCTGCGCTCGGCGGCGCGGCTCTATCATGACCTGACGCAGATCCTGCGGCTCTGCGTCACCGGCAAGTTCAATCCGGAGACCGCGGGCGAAGACCTGCTGCGCGTGATGGCGCGGGCCGGGGACACGCCGGATTTCTCCGCACTGGAAGCCCGCCTGCGCGAGACCCAGAGCGAGGTGCGCCGCGTCTTCAACGCGATCGTGGGGTAGGGGAAGCTACGATCTCAATCCCGTCATCCTGAGGAGCGCGTAGCGCGTCTCGAAGGATGCACGGCCACAGTCGGGCCGTCGACCCTTCGAGACGCGCTACGCGCTCCTCAGGGTGACGGTGATAGAGCAGGGCGCGGGCTGCCTACGCCTGCTGCTTCAGCTTCTGCAAGGCATCGCGGACGTCGGGATCGAGGCCGGTGCCGCCGGCGTCGAGATGGGCGAAGATCTGCTTGCGCATCCGCGGATCCCAGAACTTCCAGATGTGCTCGGAAATGCCCTGGACGGCGCGGTCGCGCCCCTGGCTCTGGAAGAATTTTCCGATCTGGTTCGCCATATAAACCAGTTTGTCAGGCGACGACGACATAAGCGGGCTCCTTGCCGGCCACCGCGCCTGTGACGCGTTCCGGATGCGTAAAGATTTCAAATCCATCGGCGCGAGCGATCGCGGCGAGCGTGATGCCGGCGGCATCCGCCATCCGCACCGCAAGCGCGGTCGGCGCCGACACTGCGGCGATCAGCGGCGCGCCGATCGCGGCGGTCTTCTGCACCATTTCGACCGAAACGCGGCTGGTGAGCAGCACCATGCCTTCGTTGGCGGCCACCTTGTCTCGAGCCAGCGCGCCGGCGAGCTTGTCGAGCGCATTGTGGCGGCCGACATCCTCGCGCAGCGCCACGATGCCGCGCGCGCCCGTCCAGAACGCCGCGGCGTGCACGGCGCGGGTCTGGTGGTTGATCTCCTGCAAAGGCGCCACCGCCGCCACCGCCGCCATGATCTCGCGCGGCGAGAAGGCGCGGCCCGCGCGCACCACCGCGGCCGGCCGGACCGCCTCGCTAATGGAATCGAGCCCGCACAGGCCGCAGCCGGTCGGGCCGGCGATGTTGCGCCGTCGCTCCGCGATCCGCTCGGCCCTGTCAGGCCTGAGCCACATTCGAAGCTCGATGCCGTCATCGAGCTCGACGATGTCGAGGGTCTCGATCTCGTCGGCCGCTTGCACGATGCCTTCGCTCAGGCTGAAGCCCACGGCGAAGTCGCCGAGGTCCTCGGGCGAGCCCATCATCACGGCGTAGGTGCCGCCATTATAGGTCAGCGCGAGCGGCGTCTCCTCCGGGATCAGGCGCGCGCCGTCGCTGAAGACGCCGTTGCGCCAGACCTTCCGGTTCGCCTGATAGACGGGCTCGCGCATCGCTATTCCGCGGCTTCCACCACCGGCGCGGCGATGCGGCGGGAGTGGCGAGCCTGCTCGTCATAGGCCTTCTGCCAGTCGGACGGACCGTTCGACGGCGAGATCTGCACTGCGGTGACCTTGTACTCGGGACAGTTGGTGGCCCAGTCCGAGAAATCGGTCGTGATGACGTTGGCCTGGGTGTCAGGGTGGTGGAACGTGGTGTAGACAACGCCCGGCGCCACGCGGTCGGTGATCTCGGCGCGCAGCGTGGTCTCGCCGGCGCGGCTCGCCAGCCGCACCCAGTCGCCGTCGCGCACGCCGCGCTGCTCGGCGTCATGCGGATGGATCTCCAGCCGGTCCTCGGCGTGCCACACCACGTTCTCGGTGCGGCGGGTCTGCGCGCCGACATTGTACTGGCTGAGGATGCGGCCGGTGGTGAGCAGCAGCGGGTAGCGCGGGCCGGTGCGTTCGTCGGTGGCGATATATTCGGTGAGGATGAACTTGCCCTTGCCGCGCACGAAGCCGCCGATATGCATCACCGGGGTGCCTTCCGGCGCCTTTTCGTTGCAGGGCCACTGCACCGAGCCGAGCTCGTCGAGCCTGGCATAGGAGACGCCCGCGAAGGTCGGCGTCAGCGCTGCGATCTCGTCCATGATCTCGGATGGATGGGTGTAGTTCATCTCGAAGCCCATCGCCTTGCCGAGCATGATCGTCACTTCCCAGTCGGCGTAGCCGTTGAGCGGCGTCATCACCTTGCGGACGCGCTGGATGCGGCGTTCGGCATTGGTGAAGGTGCCGTCCTTCTCGAGGAAGGTCGACCCGGGCAGGAAGACATGGGCGTAGTTCGCGGTCTCGTTCAGGAAGAGATCGTGGACGATGACGCATTCCATCGCCGACAGCGCCGCCACCACATGCTTGGTGTTGGGGTCGGACTGCAGGATGTCCTCGCCCTGCACGTAGAGTCCCATGAAGCTGCCTTCGATCGCGGCGTCGAACATGTTCGGGATGCGCAGACCCGGCTCGTTGTTGAGCTTGACGTTCCACATCGCCTCGAACTGCTCGCGCACCGCATCGCCGGCGATGTGGCGGTAGCCCGGCAGCTCGTGCGGGAACGAGCCCATGTCGCAGGAGCCCTGCACGTTGTTCTGGCCGCGCAGCGGATTCACGCCGACGCCGGGCCGGCCGATGTTGCCGGTCGCCATCGCGAGGTTGGCGATCGCGATCACCGTGGTCGAGCCCTGGCTGTGCTCGGTGACGCCGAGCCCGTAATAGATCGCGCCGTTGCCGCCGGTGGCATAGATTCGTGCCGCCTCGCGCAACGCCTTGGGATCGACGCCGGTCATGATCGCGGTGGCTTCCGGGCTGTGCTTGGAATCGGCGACGAAAGCCGCCCAATCCTGGAACTCGCTCCAGTCGCAGCGCTCGCGCACGAAGGCCTCATCGACGAGCCCTTCGGTGACGATGACATGGGCGAGCGCGGTGAGCACGGCGACGTTGGTGCCGGGCATCAGGGGCAGATGCAGCGCCTTCACATGCGGCGATTCCACCATCTCGGTGCGGCGCGGATCGATCACGATCAGCCTGGCGCCCTGGCGCAGCCGCTTCTTCAGCCGCGAGGCGAACACCGGATGGGCGGAAGCCGGATTGGCGCCGATGATCAGCACGACGTCGGTGTCCTCCACCGAGTCGAAGTCCTGCGTGCCGGCCGAAGTCCCGAAGGTTTGCGACAGGCCGTAGCCGGTCGGCGAATGGCAGACGCGGGCGCAGGTGTCGACATTGTTGTTGCCGAAGCCGGCGCGGATCAGCTTCTGCACCAGATAGGTTTCTTCATTGGTGCAGCGTGACGAGGTGATGCCGCCGACCGCGTCGCGGCCGTATTTCTGCTGGATGCCCTTGAATTTCGCGGCGGCGAAATTCAAGGCTTCGTCCCACGACACTTCCTGCCAGGGGTCTTCGATCCGCTCGCGGATCATCGGCTTCAGGATGCGCTCCTTGTGGGTGGTGTAGCCCCAGGCGAAGCGGCCCTTGACGCAGGAATGGCCGCGATTGGCCTTGCCGTCCTTCCACGGCACCATCCGCACCACTTCCTCGCCGCGCATCTCGGCCTTGAAGGCGCAGCCGACGCCGCAATAGGCGCAGGTGGTGACGACCGAGTGCTCGGGCTGGCCGATCTCGATCACGGATTTCTCGGTCAGCGTCGCGGTCGGGCAGGCCTGCACGCAGGCGCCGCAGGACACGCATTCGGAGCCGAGGAAGCTTTCGTTCATGCCGGGCGAGACGCGGCTGCCGAAGCCGCGGCCGGAGATCGTCAGCGCGAAGGTGCCTTGTACTTCCTCGCAGGCGCGGACGCAGCGCGAGCAGACGATGCACTTCGAGGGATCGTAGGTGAAGTACGGATTCGACTCGTCCTTCGGCATCCAGTTGTCGTTTTCGCAGCCGTGCGATTTGGCGAAGACGTGGTTCTCACCTTCATAGCCGTAGCGCACGTCGCGCAGGCCGACGGCGCCCGCCATGTCCTGCAATTCGCAGTCGCCGTTCGCGGCGCAGGTCAGGCAGTCCAGCGGGTGGTCGGAGATGTAGAGCTCCATCACGCCCTTGCGCAGCTTCTTCAGCCGCTCGCTCTGGGTGTGCACGACGAGGCCGGGCATGACCGGCGTCGTGCAGGAGGCCGGCGTTCCGGCGCGGCCCTCGATCTCGACGAGGCAGAGCCGGCAGGAGCCGAAGGCGTCGACCATGTCGGTCGCGCAGAGCTTTGGAATCTGGGTGCCGGCTTCCATCGCCGCGCGCATGATCGAGGTGCCCTCAGGCACCGTGATCTGATTGCCGTCGATGGTCAGCGTGACCATCGTCTCGGATTTGGATTTGGGCGTGCCGAAATCGGTTTCCTGGATCAGCGACATCGTGATTTCCTTGCTATTCCGCGGCCTGCAGCCGGGCCGGTGCGGGACCTAGATCTCCGCCGAAATCTTCCCGGAAGTGTTTCAGTGCGCTCATCACGGGGTAGGGCGTGAAGCCGCCGAGCGCGCACAGCGAGCCGAATTTCATGGTGTTGCAGAGGTCTTCGACAACAGCGAGGTTTTCCGCCACGCGCTCGCCATTGATGATCTTGTTGATGGTCTCGACGCCGCGGGTCGAGCCGATACGGCACGGCGTGCACTTGCCGCAGGATTCGACGGCGCAGAATTCCATCGCAAAGCGGGCCTGCTTCGCCATGTCGACGCTGTCGTCGAACACCACGATCCCGCCATGGCCGATCAGGCCGTCGCGCGCAGCGAACGCTTCATAGTCGAACGGCGTGTCGAACAGCGCGCGCGGGAAGTAGGCTCCGAGCGGGCCGCCGACCTGGACCGCGCGCACCTCGCGTCCGGTGAAGGTGCCGCCGCCGATCTCATCGACGAGTTCGCCGAGGGTGACGCCGAAGGCAGTCTCGAACAGCCCGCCATATCTGATGTTGCCGGCGAGCTGGATCGGCATCGTTCCGCGCGAGCGGCCCATGCCGAAATCGGCGTAGGCCTTGGCGCCGTTGTCGAGGATGAAGGGAATCGCCGCGAACGACAGCACGTTGTTGATCACGCTCGGGCGGCCGAACAGCCCCTTATGCGCCGGCAGCGGCGGCTTGGCCCGCACGATGCCGCGGCGGCCCTCGAGGCTTTCCAGCAGCGAGGTCTCTTCGCCGCAGACATAGGCCCCGGCGCCGACCCGCACCTCGAGATCGAACTCATGGGCGGAGCCGCCGATGCGCTTGCCGAGCAAGCCGGCGCGGCGGGCGACCACGATCGCCGCGTTCATCGCTTCGACCGCGTGCGGATATTCCGAGCGGATGTAGATGTAGCCCTTGGTGGCGCCTACCGTGATACCTGCGATCGTCATGCCCTCGATCACGACGAAGGGGTCGCCTTCCATGATCATGCGGTCGGCGAAGGTGCCGCTGTCGCCTTCGTCGGCGTTGCAGACGATGTATTTGCGGTCGGCGCTGGCCTGCGCCACGGTCTTCCACTTGATGCCGGTGGGGAAGCCGGCGCCGCCGCGGCCGCGCAGACCGGACGTGGTGACGTCGGCGAGGATCTGGTCGGAGGTCAGCGTCAGCGCCCGCTCCAGGCCCTTGTAGCCGCCATGGGCGCGGTAGTCGTCGACCGAGCGCGGATCGATCACGCCGCAGCGGACGAAGGTTAGCCGGGTCTGGCGCTTCAGCCAGGGAATCTCATCCGTGACACCAAGCCGCAGCGCATGCTGACCGTTGCCGGCCATCGCGTCGAGCAAGGATGGAACGTCCGCCGGCGTCGTCGGGCCGAACGCGACGCGGCCCTGGGCGGTCGCCAGTTCGACCAGCGGCTCCAGCCAGTACAGCCCGCGCGAACCGGTCCTGACAATCTCGATCGGCATGCCGCGCGCTGCTGCGGCCTGCTCGAACGCGAGGGCGACGTCGTCGGCGCCGACGGCAACCGCGCCGGCGTCGCGGGGAATGAAGATCCGCATTGTCATCGCTGTGCCTCCGCGACCAGCGCGTCGATCCGCGCTTCGTCGAGCCGGCCGACCACGCGGCCATCCAGCATCGCCGAGGGCGCGGTGGCGCACAGCCCGAGGCAGTAGATCGGCTCCAGCGTCACGCGGTCATCCGCCGTGGTATTGCCGAGGGCAACGCCGAGCCTGGCTTCCGCGCGCGCCGCCAGCGCATCGCCGCCTGCGGCCTGGCAGGCCTCGGCGCGGCACAGCTTGAGCACGTGGCGGCCGGCAGGTTGCTTCCGGAAATCATGGTAGAAGGTGAAGACGCCGTGCACCTCGGCGCGCGACAGGTTGAGCGCCTCCGCCACCATCGGGATCGCAGGCTCCGGCACGTAGCCGAAGGCTTCCTGAAGCGCGTGCAGGATCACCAGCGTGGCGCCTTCAAGCCCGGCATGCTCGGCGATGATTTCAGCGCCGCGCGCCTTGTCCCAAGGTTCGTATCCCACCGTCATCAGCGCTTCTCACGATCAGTTTTTTGCTTCGCACATGAGAGTTGGAATCCTTCGAAACATCAATAAAGCTGTCTCATGCGGCGATTGCGAAACGCGATTAATAGCGTCGCCGAATGGATCGATGCGGTTTCGTAATAATGTTCTGGAATCACGCACTTCCGCGGCGCTTTGGATTTCGGGATCGCACCCCGATCGTGCTACCTATGGACGTGTCGGGCTGCCGCTCGGGGCACCGTTTTCCGGAGGGATCTGAACCTTGATCGACAAGCTGGAACTTCTGCTGGCGCTGGCCAAGGAACGGCACTTCGGCCGGGCTGCGGAGGCGTGCGGCGTCACCCAGCCGACGATGTCGACCAGTCTCAAGCAGCTCGAGGAGATCCTCGGCGTCATGCTGGTGCAGCGCGGATCCCGCTTCCAGGGCTTCACGCCGGAAGGGGAGCGGACGCTGGACTGGGCGCGGCGCATCGTCGGCGATGCGCGCGCGATGAAGCAGGAGATCAACAGCCTCAAGGACAAGCTGTCGGGCGAGATCCGGATCGCGGCGATCCCGACCGCGCTCGGCATGGTGGCCTCGCTGACCACGCCGTTCCGGGCGCGCCATCCCGACGTGCGGTTCCGCATCCAATCGTGCACGTCGGCCGACGTGCTCGGCCTGCTCGAGAATCTCGAGGTCGATGCCGGGCTGACCTATATCGAGAACGAGCCGATCGGCAAGGTCCGCACCATCCCGCTCTACAATGAGAGTTATCGCTTGCTGACGGCGCCGGATGCGATGTTCGGCGACCGCAAGCAGGTGACGTGGAAGGAAGTCGGCACCGTGCCGCTCTGTCTGCTCACGCCTGACATGCAGAACCGCCGCATCATCGATCGCGCGCTGACCTCGGTCGGCGCGGAGGCGACGCCGACGCTGACGTCGAACTCACTGCTCGTGCTCTACACCCATGTGAAGACCGGCCGCTGGGCCAGCGTGATGCCGGCCAAGCTCGCCGAGACGCTCGGCCTTGCGGATGCGGTCCGCAGCATTCCGATCGTCGATCCGGTCGTGGACTACAGCATTGGCCTCGTGATCCCGCAGCGCGATCCGATGACGCCGCTGATCGCAGCCTTGGTGCAGGTCGCACGCGAGGTCGCGCCGACGCTCGAGAGCGCGTAGCTCTCGGCATTCTCCAGCGGCCTTTCCGCCACGGTTCCGGCACAGCAGCGACCGACCACGCGTTGTGTGGTTGTGTTGAAGCAAGTCCTGGTATTCAGCCGGCGAACAATCTTCGCTTGCTCGCAGCAAAGATGGAACTCAGCGCCGGCTCGGCGGTTGCATTGCGGCGTCCCGGTCAGCGAGCAGGAGCTGCTTTGAATCGTCGCGAGTTACTCCACGGATCGGCCGTATTGCCGACACTCATGTTCTTGCCACAGCGCCAGGCCGCCGCCGCAGCGAGCGCGACGGACGCACCCTTCAACCCAGGCATGGTCAGGGAGCTTGCGCGCAATCTCGCCAGCAAGTCGTTCGAGGCGCCGGACGAGAAGTTGCCGAACGGCCTGACGGACCTCAACTACGACCAGTACCGCTCGATCCGCTTCACCCCCGAGCGCGCGCTGTGGCGCGGCGCGAAGCTGCCGTTCGAAGCGCAGTTCTTCCACCGCGGCTTCTTCTACAAGAACAAGGTCAAGATCTTCGAGGTCGCCGACGGCAAGGTCAGCGAAGTCAAGTACAGCAAGGACATGTTCTCGTTCGGCGAGACCGTGCCTGACTTCACCGAGACCGATCTCGGCTTTGCCGGATTTCGCATCCACGCGCCGATCAACAAGCCGGACTATTTTGACGAGGTCTGCGTCTTCCTCGGCGCGAGCTATTTCCGCGCCGTCGCCAAGGACGAGACCTACGGCCTGTCGGCGCGCGGCCTGTCGATCGATACCGGCGAGGCCAAGGGCGAGGAGTTTCCGTTCTTCAAGGCGTTCTGGCTCGAGCGCCCGGTGCCCAACGCGACCTCGCTGGTCATTCACGCCTTGCTCGACAGCAAGAGCTGCGCGGCAAGCTATCGGTTCACGATCAGGCCTGGAGCGACCACGGTGTTCGATGTCGAGGCATCGCTCTATCCGCGCGCCGATCTCGAGCATGCCGGCCTTGCGCCGATGACGAGCATGTTCTTCTTCGGGCCCAACGATCGCAACGAGGTCGACGACTTCAGGCCGTCGGTGCACGATTCGGACGGGCTTGCGATCTACAACGGCAAGGGCGAGAGCCTGTGGCGCCCGCTGAGCAATCCGCGCGACCTCCAGATCAGCACGTTCCAGGACGTCAATCCGCATGGCTTCGGTCTGATGCAGCGCGAGAAGAATTTCTTCGCCTATCAGGACATCGAATCGCGCTTCGAGAAGCGCCCGAGCCTGTGGGTCGAGCCGATCGGGGACTGGGGCGAGGGCGCGGTCATCCTGATCGAGATCCCGACCAAGGAAGAGATCCACGACAACATCGCCGCATTCTGGCGGCCGAAGGCGCCGCCCAAGGCCAAGAGCGAGACCAACTTCACCTATCGCCTGCATTGGGGGCCGGATGCGCCGAAGCCGCATTCGCTCGCGCGCTTCACGCGCAGCGGCATCGGCGCGCATGGCGAGAACAGCAAGCTGTTCGTGCTCGACCTGTTCGGGGACAATCTGAAGGGGATCGATCCCGGCAGCGTCAAGGGCGTCGTGACGGCCGAGAAGTCCGAGATCACGAATGTCGTCACGCAGCCAAATCCGAATACCGGCGGATGGCGGCTCAGCTTCCAATGCGCCGTCAAGAAGGACCCGATCGAGCTGCGTGCGCATCTGGCGCAGGATGACAAGCCGCTCTCCGAGATCTGGGTCTATCGATGGGCGCCATAGTCGCGTCACCTCATCCTGACGTCGCCGCGGCGGCCGACGGCTTCCTGCCACAAGAGAGCCCGCTTGCGATGTCGGCGGCCGATCTCGGCCGGCCGCCGCATGCGGTGAGCAAGCCGGTGTCGGTCGGTGCGGGCATGTTGATGCGCCGCGCGTTCGTCCTGATGCTGACGGCGGCGCTGACCGGTGCCGGCGCCTACGAGATGTACATGGTCGTCCAGGTCGGCGGCGTGACGATCATGGAAGGCATGGTGCTGGTGCTGTTCGTCGCGCTGCTCGCCTGGATCGCGTTTTCGTTCGCTTCGGCGCTCGCCGGCTTCTTCGCTCTACTTCGGCGCAACGGCAACGCCTTGCCGATCCGCGACGATGGTCCCTTGCCGCAACTCGCGAGCCGGACCGCGGTCCTGCTCCCGACCTACAACGAGAATCCGCATCAATTGATGGCGCGCCTGCGCGCCATCTACGAGTCCGTCGAGGCGACCGGGCAGGGCGACAGCTTCGACTGGTTCGTGCTCAGCGACACCCGCGATCCCGATACCTGGATCGCCGAAGAAAGGGCGTTTCTCGAACTGCGCGAGGCCTGCGGCGCGCAACGGCTGTTCTACCGGCATCGCGCCGACAATACGGCGCGGAAGTCCGGCAATGTCGGCGAGTGGATCACGCGGTTCGGCGGCGCCTACCGGTTCATGATCGTGCTCGACGCCGACAGCCTGATGTCGGGCGACACCATGGTGCGGATGGCGCACGCGATGGAGACCAACCCGCAGGCGGCGCTGCTGCAGACGCTGCCGGTCATCGTCAATGCGCGCAGCCTGTTCAGCCGCCTGCAACAGTTCGCCGGCCGGCTGTACGGGCCGATGGTCGCCGCCGGTGTCGCGTGGTGGCACGGCTCCGAGGGCAATTACTGGGGGCACAATGCCATCATCAGGATCGAGGCATTTGCGCAGCAGGCGGGGCTGCCCGAGCTCTCCGGACGCAAGCCGTTCGGCGGACATATCCTGAGCCACGACTTTGTCGAGGCGGCGCTGATGCGGCGCGCCGGCTGGGGTATCTACATGGCCCCGATGCTCGGCGGCAGTTTTGAGGAGGTGCCGCCGTCGCTCTTGGATTTTGCCGCGCGCGACCGCCGCTGGTGCCAGGGCAATCTGCAGCATCTCGCCGTGCTGAGGACGCGCCGGTTGCACTGGATCTCGCGGCTGCATTTCATGACCGGGATCGGCTCCTACATCACCGCGCCGCTCTGGCTGTCGTTCTTGCTGCTCGGAATCCTGATCTCGTTGCAGGCGCGCTTCATTCGGCCCGAATATTTTCCGAAGGGTTTTTCGCTGTTCCCGAACTGGCCGGCGCAGGACCCGGTGCTCGCCGCCTGGGTATTTGGCCTCACCATGGCGCTGCTGATCGTGCCGAAGCTGCTCGGCTTCCTCCTGTTGCTGACACGCTCGGACACGCGTCGCCAATTCGGCGGCGGTTTCCGGGCGCTGACAGGCGTGATCGCCGAGGTGCTGATCTCGGCAATGATCGCGCCGGTCATGATGGTGTTCCAGTCGATCGCCGTCGTCGAGATCCTGCTCGGCCGGGACGCCGGCTGGCAGACGCAGCGGCGCGACGACGGTGCGGTCGAGCGGCGTGAGCTCTATCGCAAGTACGGCGTTCCGACCGCCTGCGGTGTCGCGATGGCGATAAGCGCCTGGGCGGTGTCGTTGCCGCTGCTGCTGTGGATGTCGCCGGTGATCGTCGGCCTCTTGTTTGCGATCCCGATCGGGGCCTGGACCGCAAGGCCGGCGATGCGCGCGCTGTTCGTGACGCCAGAGGAAGCTAAGCCGCCGCGCGTGCTGGTCCGCGCCAATGAGCTGGCGTCGTCGCCGGCACATGCATCGGCCCCCGCGCTCGCGACGTTGCGGCAGGATTCCGGGCTGCTGCATCGCCATCTCTCGTCGCTGCCGCCGGCGCGGCGCGGCGGCCCTGGCGAGATCGATCTTCACCTCGCGGTGGCGCGTGCGCGGATCGAGGCAAGCGACAGCTTCGACCAGGCGGTCCGCCATCTCACGCCTCGCGAGACGCTGGCCGTGCTCGGTGATTCCGCTCTGCTGGAAGGGGTGCTTGCGAAGTAGTGGGGGCTCAGGCCGCTTCCGGCAACTTCGTCTGCAGGGACCGCGGATCGCGCGGCAGCGTGACGCGGACGACGGTGCCGACGCCGAGCTTGGAGCGCAGCCGCATCGAGCCGCCGTGCAGATTGGTGAGCGAGCGCGCGATCGCAAGTCCGAGACCGGAGCCCTGGTAGCTCTTGGTGAGCTGGCTCTCGACCTGCTCGAACGGCTTGCCGAGCCGGCGCAGCGATTCCGGCGCGATGCCGATGCCGCTGTCGGCGATCAGGAGCACGATCGAGTCATCCAGCGTCTGGCCGCGCACCAGCACGCGGCCGTGGTCGGGCGTGAATTTCACTGCATTGGAGAGCAGGTTGACGATGATCTGCTTGACCGCGCGGCGGTCGGCGACGACCGAGATCGTGCTTTCGATATCCGACTCCAGCGACAGTCCCTTGTGCTCGGCGCGGCCGGAGACCACCCGCAGCGACTCCGCGAGGATGCCGGAGAGATCGAGCGGCTCCATGTCGAACTTCATGCGGCCGGCCTCGATCTTCGACATGTCGAGGATGTCGTTGATGACCTCGAGGAGGTATTTCCCCGACGTCAGGATGTCGTGGCAGTACTCCGCGTACTTGTCCGAGCCGAGCGTGCCGAACAGGCCGCTGCCCATGATCTCGGAGAAGCCGATGATGGCGTTGAGCGGGGTGCGCAGCTCATGGCTCATATTGGCGAGGAATTTCGACTTCGCCGCGTTGGCGTCCTCGGCGCGGGTTTTTTCCTGCGAGTATTTTTCGGCGAGGTCGGCGAGCTCGACGGCCTGCCGTTCCAGCTCGGCTTGCGAGCGCTGCAGGTCGATCACGGTGGCGCGCAGGCGCAGGTCGTTGTCGACCAGCTTCTGCTCGTGCGCCTTGATGCGGGTGATGTCGGTGCCGACCGAGACGTAGCCACCGTCCTTGGTGCGGCGCTCGCTGATGTGCAGCCAGCTGCCGTCGTCGAGCTGGGCCTCGAAGGTGCGGGCGCCAGGCGCCGGCACGCCGCTCTCGTGCAGGCGGGTGCGCACTTCCGGCATGCTGCCGACCTCGATCACGGTCTCGTAGGAGGTACCGGGGCTGACGGCGGAATCGGGCAGCTTGTGCAGCCGCTGGAAGTGCGAGTTGCAGAGCACGAGGCGGTCGTCGGCATCCCAGAGCACGAAAGCCTCGGGAATGGTCTCGATCGCGTCGCGCAGTCTGAGATCGGCTTCCACCGACTTCTCGGCGAGGCTTTTCTGCTCGGTGATGTCGACCGCGATGCCGATCAGATGCAGGCCGCCGTCGGCGGCGGCGTGGCTGAGCTCGCAGCGCACCCGCAGCCAGATCCAGTGGCCGCCGACATGGCGCATGCGGAAGCTCTGGTCGATGTGATCGATCTTGCCCGAGATCAGCTGGTCGGCGATGTCGAACAGGTTGATGTCGTCGGAGTTCACCAGCGCGTTGACCTCGCCGAAGGTAAGGAGGTCGTTGCGGGTGTCGAGGCCGAGCAGGGTGAACATCGACTGCGACCAGAAGATCCTACCGCGCGACAGGTCCCAGTCCCACAATCCGCAGCGGCCGCGGTTGAGCGCGGTGTCGATCCGGCCGCGCACGGCGTCGTTGATCAGGTCGCCCTCGCGGGCGCGGGTCGATTGCCAGTGGAACGCGAAGCCGAGGATCAGCACCACGAAGCTCGTGGTCGCCGACAGCGTCACCGAGAGTGCGGCATCCGATCCCCAGATGGGCTCGTTCATCTCCTGGATGACGACGACCTGGCCGGGCAGCGACTTGACGAGCTGCGAGATCGCCAGCGCGCCGGTGCCGCCGGGCAGCGTCATGTCGCTGACCGTGCCCTGCTGGCCGGGCGCCACGAGCAGTTGCGCGGTGGAGACGATGTCGAGGATGCGGTCGTTCTCGCCGGCGCCGTCGACCGGCACGCGCGCCAGCACGCGGTGATCGGCGCTGGTGATGATGACGTGGCGGCCGTAGGCGATGCCCCAGGAGGGGATCAGGTCCGGCAGCAGTTCCTGCATCCGCTCGATGTTGGCGAGCCGGTCGCGCCGCACCGAGGTCAGGCGATCGAGACGTTCGGCGAGGATGTCGGACAGCGCGGCGAGGTCGCGCTTCATCGCGCCGCGCTTCTGCCGGTTCTGGTCGATCACCTGGACGAAGGCGCCGAGGCAGATCGTGATGAGGAAGGCGATGATGAGGGTAGGGACAGCGCGGCGTAGTGCAGGCTCGGCCGTCAAGAGCCTGTGATAGGCCGGTTTCGCGATCGACTGCGCCAATCCCTTGATCGAATCGGATTGGACGCACGCGTTCGCCGCATGCGCGCGCGCCATGCCTGAGACCCCCGCTCTAAGCTGATTTTTACCCGGTTCGGATGCTCCCCACGATGCATCCGAATCATGATCATTTGAATCCAGATTTCCGGGACTGTCGAGAGTCAACGATTCGTTAATGCGAAAAAATTCTTGTCCCGGGAAGAATCATGCGGCGCAAAGTGAGTCCGAAACGGGAACGGCTCCGTAGAATTACCCGCGCGTCGGCTCTGCGTGACTGATCACACGCTTCACGGTGGGGAACGCACGACGCAGTTTGCGTTCGATCTCGTCGACGCTTTCGTGCACCTTGATCACACTCATCGAAGGCCGCGCGCGGCAATGGAAGTTGACGACCTCGCCGGCGTCGGTGTTGCGGACCCGCACATTGTGGATGTCATGGATCGCGCCGCCATCGGCAAAGCCGGTCAGCGCCGCCTTGATGGCTTCGACGCGGTCCGGCGCGGCGTCGGTTCCCCACGGCAGTTCCGGCTCGAGCGGCTCGATATGGGTGTCGACCTCGACGTCCTCGCCGAAATCCTCGCGGATCGCGCGCTCGAGCTGGTGGGCGATGTCGTGCGCTGCGTCCAGCGCCATGTCGCTGTCGACCTCGAGGTCGATGCCGACGATCAGCTTGCCGCCGATGTCGTGCACCGTGACGTGGTGGATGGCGAGGCCGGAATTGCGCGCGATCACCATGATGCGCTCGCGCACGCTCTCATTGTCGCGCGCCACCGGCACCGCGGTGAAGGTGAGGTCGGCGTCGCCGAACGTCTTGGTCACCGCCGCCTGCGCCCGGCGCTTGATGTCCTCGACGCGGTCGATCGGGTAGGTGCGCGGCACCTTGGCGATGGCATCGATGAAATGCGTCGCGCCGACCATGCGGACGCGCAACCGGTCGACATCGACCACCCCCGGCACGGCCTTGATGGCGGCGGTGGCCTTCTCCAGCGCGCCCTCAGGCGCGCGGTCGAGCAGGGTCTCGACCGTCTCCCGCGCCATGCGCAGGCCGAGCAGGGCGATCATCACTGCGACCGCGATCGCCGCCGCGGCATCGCCCCACCAGAAGCCGAAGCCGGCCAGCACCAGGCCGACGATGACGGCGGTCGAGCCCATCACGTCGGAGGCGAAATGCAGCGCATCGGCGGCCAGCGCCTGGCTCTTGGTGTCGCGCGCGGCGCGGTGCAGCGCGCGGGCCCGCCACAGATTGACGCCGATATCGATGACCAGAACGACAAAGGGAATGGCCGAGATCGACGGCGGCGGCGCGCCCTCGCGCAGATGGCTGTAGGCCTGCACCAGGATGCCGCCGGCCAGCACATAGAGCAGGGCGATGATGCCGAGCGCCGAGACGCTCTCGAACTTGCCGTGTCCGTAATGATGCTCGGCGTCGGCCGGCTGGTCCGACACCCGCACCACCGCCCAGGTGATGATGGTGGCGACCAGGTCGATCGACGAGTGCAGCGCCTCCGAGATCAGCGCCAGCGATCCGATCGCGATGCCGACGACGAACTTCGCCACCGCCATGCTGCCACTGGCGAGGATCGAGATCGCGGCGACGGATGTCTTGGTGGAGGGTGCGCTGGTGCTGGAAGAGCTCATGGGCGGCGGTTTAGCAGGCCAACTGTGAACATCAAGTGTCGTTCGCCACGCGCAATCGCCACTCAGTTGCAATTGCATCCTTGCGCCAAAATCACGCTGTCGTCCTGGCGAAAGCCAGGACCCACGACCACAGGGTTGTGTGGTTGAAGTGAGCTGTGGCAACCGCATCGCGTCATGACTCGCATTCGGGGTAATGGGTCCTGGCTTCCGCCAGGACGACGCTGGACGTGTTGCGCGACGTGCCAACCGAACATCTGCGTTCTCGCGGCGCGTTTCGCTAGAGCGCAGCGAAACCCATCATCTCGGCGTGCGGATGCAATCGATGGGTTTCGCTTCGCTCTACCCATCCTACGAGCTAATGATCCAAAGCGGCCCTTGCCATTTAAGGACCGATTGGTCTATATATCGGCAATGAGCCGCCAAACCACCATGCAGGCGCCCCGTGGCCGCCCGCGAAGTTTCGACGTGGACGCCGCCATCGAACGCGCGATGAATGTGTTCTGGTCGCGCGGCTATCACGCCACGGCACTCCCGGACCTGCTGCGTGCGACAAAACTCTCGCGCGGCAGCCTTTACGCCGCTTTCGGCGACAAGCACTCGCTGTTCCTGCGCGCACTCGATCGCTACATTGCCGATGCCCTGACCCGGATGGATGACGAACTCGATCCCCGCAGAGATCCGGTCGATGGCCTGCGGGCCTACCTTGCCGGTTACGTTGAACGCGCGTGCGGTGCCAATGGCCGGCGCGGCTGCCTGTTGGTGGCGACGGCGATGGAGCTGGCTGGCCAGGATGCCGAGGTTGGCCGCCGCTTCGCGAGCTTCTTCAAAACCATGGAGACCAGGGTGGCGGACGCATTTTCCCGTGCGGAGACCGCGGGCAGATTGGCCGATGGCGTCGAGCCTTCGAGTGCCGCCCGAATTCTGATCTGTTTCCTTTGGGGGCTGCGCGTGGTCGCCAAGACGGCTCCGGCACGTACCACGTCGCAGGCCACCGCTGACGCGCTCCTCGCTCGCTTCATCAAATAAGCAGCTGTTGGAATGACCCCTTGATGTCCACTGTACGTCCGCGGGATCGGCGTGCCAATATATGGACCGATCGGTCTTGAAAGGAAAGATGCCATGTCTGCCATCCAGATCATCTGCGCGGTGGTCGTTCCCTTGCTCTGGGGTTATCAGTTCGTGGTCATCAAGGTCGGCGTCACCGAGTTTCCGCCGCTGTTCTTCCTCGGACTGCGCTTCCTGGCCATCGCGCTGCTGCTTGTTCCGTTCGTCAGAAGCCCGACACGCCAACAACTCGGCCCTGTCGCGGCCATTTCAGTTTTCCTTGGAGGACTGAACTTCGGGCTGTTCTATGTCGGCCTTGGGCTCGGCTCGGGAAGCATGTCGGCCGTCGCCTATCAACTCGCCCCGCCCTTTACCGTGCTGCTCGCCTGGCCGCTGCTCGCGGAGCGGCCGTCGCTCATCACATCTGCCGGCGTGGTGCTGGCGTTCGTCGGCGTGGTGGTGCTGGCGGCGGGGCCGGGGCTGTCGGCAAACGTGCTTCCGCTGTTGCTCGTGGTTGCCGCTGCCTTCGCATTCGCGGTGTCCACCGTCCTGACGAAACGCTACGGCCCGTTTGATCCCCTGATGCTGATGGGGTGGTCGTCGCTGCTCACCGTGCCGCAGGTGATGTTGATGTCGCTGTTGCTGGAATACGGACAGCTGGCGAGCCTTGGCACTGCGGATCAACGGGGCTGGCTGGCGCTCGCCTACACCGTCTTCATCGGCGGCATTGTCGGGTTCGGCCTGTGGTTCTGGCTGATCGCCCGCTGCTCCATGGCCCGCGTCGCGCCGTTCGGACTGCTGCTTCCGGTGTTCGCGCTGATCTCGAGCGTGCTGTTCCTTGGCGACAGCGTGACGCCGAAGCTGATTGTCGGCGGACTACTCGCGATCTCCGGCGTCGCCATTACACAAGTCAGACCGGGTGCGTAGGGCGGATCAACGCGGTAGCTGTAGCATGGGTAGAGCGCAGCGAAACCCATCATCTCGCTGCCCGGATACATCGATGGGTTTCGCTTCGCTCTACCCATCCTACGCAGCAGTGCGTACCGACTACAGCGTCACCACGATCTTGCCGAGGTGATTGTTGGCTTCCGTGTGCTCGAACGCCTTGCCGATATCGGCGAATTTGTAGACCTGGTCGATCGGCCGCTGCGGCTTGCGCGCCCCGATCGCGGGCGAGATGTCCTTGCGGACCTCGTCGAAGATCGCGCGGATTTCCGCGATCGAGCGGGTGCGGAAGGTGACGATACACTCCTCACGCGCTGTCGAAGACAGCTCCGTTCAGTCATTTTGCTGACGCAATCTCTGTTTTAGTCGAGCCAGAAACTGAAAAACACGGTGTGAGGGCCGCCCAGGTTCTCACGATGGTTCCACCGCCGGAACTGGCACGAATCCGCAAGGAATTGGCACGCGCTAACGCCTCCGCGTTCGCTTGACCATGCTATGCGGCATCGGAAACCGGACGATCGAAGAAAATCAATCAAGGAGTTATGATGCTGTTCGGCTCGAGCGCCGCAATTTGCGGCGCCCTGGTTGCGCTCGCCATGTCTGGCACCGCTGCTCGAAGTGAAATCGGTGCGGTTCATTCAAGTGCCGTCGTCAACGCCGCGTGTGGAGATGCAATCGTTGGCGCGGCATCCATGTACAATCCGTTCAAGCCCGGCAAGGAGGAGGGCGGTCCAAGCACAGCCTCCGGCGAGCGCTATGATCACTCGGTCTGGGCGGCTGCCATCAAGACGAGCTTGCGCCGGAAGTTTGGTGGGGTCCAATTTGGCGCGAGGCCGAAATATGCCCTCGTCGAGGCTGTCGGCAAGAAGGTCATCGTGAAGATAAATGACGTGGGGCCACTCAGGCCTGGCCGCATCATTGACCTCAACGAGCGGACGATGCGCTATTTCGATCCAAGCCTGGAGCTCGGAGTCATCAGTGGCGTCAAGGTCAGCCCGCTTGCGGGGGACTATTGGATTCCAGGACCTGTCGGCTGAACATCGCACGCGAAAGAGCCAGGGCATAGCACGCGGCAAGCGCGGACCCGTTGGCTGATCCGCCCGTCGCTCGCAATGACGATGACGATCGCCGGAGGCTGCCGCTACAGCGTCACCACGATCTTGCCGAGGTGCTTGTTGGCTTCCATGTGCTCGAATGCCTTGCCGATGTCGGCGAATTTGTAGACCTGGTCGATCGGCAGCTGCAGCTTGCGTGCCTCGACCGCGGGCCAGATGTCCTTGCGCACCTCGTCGAAGATCGCGCGGATCTCCTCGATCGAGCGGGTGCGGAAGGTGACGCCGATATACTGGATGCGGCGCGCCGCGTGCAGGTCGAAGTTGAAGTCGCCGTGGGTGCCGCCGAGCCGGCCGACATTGACGATGCGGCCCTTGACCTTGGTCGCCTTGAGGTTCTGGTTCGCGACCGGTCCGGAAACCTGGTCGACGATCAGGTCGACGCCTTCGCCTGATGTCGCCTGCAGCACCTGATCGACCCAGCCGGGATCCTTCGAGTCCACCGCGAGATCGGCGCCGAACTCCTTCAGTCGGCCGCGGCGCATCGCATCGGTCGATGAGCCCACCACGAGCTTGGCGCCCTTCAGCTTGGCGATCTGCATCGCCATCAGCCCGACGCCGGAGCTTGCGCCCTGGATCAGCACGGTCTGGCCCGGCTGCAGCGCGCCATTGGTGACGACGGCGTTGTGCATGGTGGCGAGCGCGACGGGCAGGGTTGCGGCCTCGTCGAAATTCATGTTCGAGGGCGCGCGGAACAGCCGGCCGTGATCGGCCAGCGTGTATTCGGCGAATGCCGCGCCGCCGGAGCCCATGATCTTGTCGCCGACCTTGACGCCTTTGGCATCGGGGCCGAGCTCGGCGACCTCGCCGGCCCATTCCATGCCGAGCACGGTGCCGACGCCGCCGGCCGCGCCGTGGACATGGCCCTTGGTCATGCCGAGATCGGCGCGGTTCAGCCCGCAGGCATGAACCTTGACCAGCACCTGGGTGCCCTTCGGCACGGGCTTCGCAACGTCGGTGATTTCAGGGCCGTTAGGGCCGTAGACATAGGCTTTCATGGGGGATTCCCGGCTAGTTGTCTCGCGTGAGTTGATACCGTCATCCTGAGGTGCGAGCGAAGCGAGCCTCGAAGGATGAGCGGCCCGGCTCGTGGCCGTCGACCCTTCGAGGGCCGCTGAAGGAGCGGCCACCTCAGGGTGACGGATCACGACGGGCCCTATTCCGCGGCCTGACGCTTGGCGCCGGACATCATGGCTTCCAGCCGCTCGCGAATGATCGCTTCCGCTTCGTGGACGATGCGCGACACCAGCTCGGCGCAGGACGGAATGTCGTGGATCAGGCCCTGCACCTGGCCGGCCGACCAGATGCCTTCGTCGGCATCGCCTGACGCGTAGACCATCTTGCCGCGCGCGCCGGCGACCAGCTCGCGCACGTCCTCGAACTTGGCGCCTTCCTTCTCCATCTGCACGACCTTGGTCGAGATCGCGTTCTTGGCGACGCGCGAGGTGTTGCGCATGGTGCGGAAGATCAGCTCGGTCTCGCGCTCGTCATTGGCGACGATGCGTTCCTTCACCAGCTGATGGATCGGGCTCTCCCTGGTGCACATGAAGCGCGTGCCCATGTTGATGCCTTCGGCGCCGAGCGCGAGCGCTGCGACCAGGCCGCGCGCATCGCCGAAGCCGCCCGAGGCGATCATCGGGATCTTCACCTTGTCGGCGGCGGCGGGAATCAGGATCAGGCCGGGGGTGTCGTCCTCGCCGGGATGGCCGGCGCATTCAAAGCCGTCGATCGAAATCGCGTCGGCGCCCATCCGCTCGGCGGAGAGCGCGTGGCGCACGCTGGTGCATTTGTGCAGCACCTTGACGCCGTGCTTCTTGAACTCGTCGACATGCTCCTGCGGCTTGTTGCCGGCGGTCTCGACGATCTTGATGCCGCTCTCGATGATGGCCTGGCGATACTCGGCGTAGGGCGGCGGCTTGATCGCGGGCAGGATGGTCAGGTTGACGCCGAACGGCTTGTCGGTCAGCTCGCGGCAGCGCGCGATTTCCTTGCGCAGGTCGTCCGGCGTCGGCTGCGTCAGCGCGGTGATCATGCCGAGCGCGCCGGCATTGGCGACGGCGGCAACCAGCTCGGCGCGTCCGACCCATTGCATGCCGCCCTGCACGATCGGGTGGTCGACGCCGAACATCTCGGTGAAACGTGTCTTGATCATTCTGCCCTCGTTTCCATCGGAATTTTCCGTGACGCGGACGGCGGCGCACGGTGTTGTTATGGGATGTCGAGGGAAGGATGCAGTCCTGTCCGGCAATTGTCTACCGGCGACCTGCGGCGCGCCCATGCGGAAATGACAGGCCGCGGCGGTCAGGCGAGGGCGGGACGGAAATCTTTCGTCATCTGTTCAGGCGCTGGTGATCGAACACGCAGCGCCTGGCTGAGAGCAAGGCAAAGCAGGCGCGTGTTACGCCGGCACGGCGTCTTTCTTCGACGCGGCGGTCTCCTCGTCGAATGCGGCCGCGATGTCGCGCATGCTGACGACGCCGATCAGGCTGTAATTGTCGATGACGGGCACGTGGCGAATGTGGTGCTTGGTCATGAGATGACGGATGTGCTCGAGCGTGTCGCTCGATGTGCACGAGACAAGCTGCTGCACCGACACGAACTGCGATACCTTCATGCTCGCACCGGCTGCACCGTGCTCGGCGATCGCGCGCACCACGTCGCGCTCGGTGAACATGCCGACGGCGGTGTTGCCCTCGGTGCGAACGACATCCTTGACCACGAGCGCGCTGATATTGCTGGCGCGCATCAGCTGCGCGGCGATCGCAACGGTTTCGTTCATGCGCACCGTGGCGACGCGGGGGGTCTTCTTGCGCAGGATATCTCCGACTTGCATGGCAACCTCCTTGGTTATCGTTGACTGGAGTCTGGTATACAAAATGCCAATTGTCAACGCGACTGTCGCGGAATCTACCATCAGGAATCGGCTTAAATAGGCAGGTTCGCTGACATTTCCGACGATTGTGAGCGGTGAGGGCGATCTGCCGCACTAAGCAATCTGGTATCTGGCATCCCTGCCTGGCAAAAGAAAAGAGGCGCACCGAAATGCGCCTCCATCAGTCTCCGGGGAAATGTCGGGACCAGGCGGTCCTGATCGGGTGGTCTTTAGCCAAGCCGTCTTGTCAAGCCGTCTTGTCAAGCCGTTTTGGCGCTCGTCGCTGTCTCTTCCGCGGCGGCGGCCTCGTTGCCGTTGATGAAGGCGCGGCGCATCGGCTTGATCACGAACAGCGCCATCAGCGCCGCGGTGGCGTTGAGGGCGACCGCGATCACGAACACCGCCTGCCAGCCATAGCTGGCGGCAACGATGCTGGCGGCAGGCACCAGGAGCGCTGCGGTGCCCTTCGCGGTGTAGAGCATGCCGTTGTTGGTGGTCGCGAACTTCGAGCCGAAGGTGTCGCCGCAGGTCGCCGGGAACAGCGAGTAGATCTCGCCGAACACGCCGAAATAGACCGCGGTCGCCAGCACGAACACCACCGGGTTGTGACCCCAGGTGGACAGCGTGAGCAGCATCAGCGCGCCGGTGCCGAACGCGATGAACATGGTGTGCTCGCGGCCGATATTGTCGGAGACCCAGCCGAAGAACGGCCGTCCGAACCCGTCGAAGATGCGGTCGAGCGAGATCGCGAAGGTCAGCGCGGCCATCTGGAAGCCGGCGAGCGTGACCGGCGTGTTCGCGATCTTGTAGTCGTGCGCGATCGGCGCGATCTGCGCCGCCGCCATCAGGCCGCCGGCGGCGACCATCACGAACACCAGATACATCACCCAGAAGATCGGGCTGCGCAGCACCTGCGGCGGCGTGAAGTCGACCTTGGTCTGCGGCAGATTGAGCTGCTTCTTCTTCGGCGGGATCGAGACCGCGGGCGGCTGGATGAAGAAGGCGAGCAGGAAGACGATCAATCCCTGTCCGATGCCGAAATCGAAGAACGCAGTCTGATAGCCGCTCGCGGCGATCATCTTTGCAATCGGCACCACGGTGAGCGCGGCGCCGGCGCCGAAGCCGGCCGCGGTTGCGCCGGCGGCGAGGCCGCGGCGATCGGGAAACCACTTCAGGGCGTTGCCGACGCAGGTGCCGTACACTGCGCCGGCGCCGATGCCGCCGAACACCGCGGCGGTGTAGAGCAAAGCGAGCGAGTCGGCATAGGAGTTCAACACCCAGGCGAGCGCGATCATGATGCCGCCGAACATGATGACGAGCCGCGGGCCGTATTTGTCGACGAACCAGGCCTCGACCGGCACCAGCCAGGTCTCCGTCACCACGAAGATCGTGAAGGCGAACTGGATCGCCGCGCGGCCCCAGTGGTGCGCGCCGTCGATCGGATCGACGAACAGCGTCCAGCCGTATTGCAGGTTCGCGATCATCGCCATGCAGACGATGCCCATGACGAGCTGCAGCCAGCGGAAGCCGCTGGACGAAGGTTGAGCTTGTGTGACGGCAGTATTGCTGGAAACCATCAAGTCCTCCCGAGCGCGCTGGTCTTGTGACCGAGTGTCGCAATTATTGTGGCGTATCGTCGCAAGCGCCGGCGGAAGTTGGTATACTATATTCCAGAAAGCAAGCCCTTCATTCTGCTGCAATGCAGCAAATCTGCCCTCCGACGCGCCGCTCCGGACGGCCTCTTCCTAACGGCAAAATGAAAAGCGCCCGGCTGTTAACCGGGCGCTTGGCAGTCTGTGGTGAAGGGCGGTGGCTTAAGCCGTAGCCGATTTCGCGACCACGATTTTTCGCCAGGGCTTGAGCAGGGCGATCGCGAGCAGCGAGGCGAGGATGTTGGCGCCTGCCGCGATGATGAACACCTTGTCCCAGTTGCCCGACGATTGCTGCATGTAGTTGGCGATCGGCACCAAGAGCGCCGCGGTGCCCTTTGCGGTGTAGAGCAGACCCGCATTCGTGGTGGCGAACTTGGCGCCGAACGTATCGGTGCAGGTCGAGGGGAACAGCGAGTAGATCTCGCCCCAGGCAAAGAACACGAAGCCCGAGAGCAGCACGAACCAGACCGGGTCGTGTCCCCAGAGGTAGAGCATCCAGATGCCGATGCCTTCCATGCCGAAGGCGATGAACATCGTGTTCTCGCGGCCGATCATGTCGGAGATCCAGCCGAAGAACGGACGCGTCAGACCGTTGAGGACGCGGTCGATGGTTGCCGCGAAGGTCACGGCCGTCATCGTCACCGCCATCAGCGTGACCGGCACGCTGTCGACCTTCCAGTCGACCGCGATCGGCTTCAGGTTCGCCGTCACCATCAGGCCGCCCGCGCCGACGATCACGAACATGAAGTACATCAGCCAGAAAATCGGCTGCCGCAGCACTTCGGTCGGCTGATAGTTGCGCCGGGTCTGGATGATGTTGGCGTTCGCCACGACGGCCGGCACCTGTCCGGCCTTCGGTGCCAGCAGGAAGAAGGAGAGCAGCACGATGATGATGCCCTGGCCGAGACCGAAATACAGGAAGGTGGTCTGGAAGCCGGAGTCCTTGATCATCGCCTGGATCGGCGCGACCGTGAGCGCCGAGCCTGCGCCGAAGCCGGCAGCGGTGATGCCCGCGGCAAGCCCGCGTTTATCCGGAAACCATTTCAGCGCATTGCCGACGCAGGTGCCGTAGACGCCACCGGCGCCGATGCCGGCGATGATCATGCCGAGATAGTAGCCGTTCAGTGTCGTCGCCTGCGCGTTGATCGCCCAGCCGAGTGCGCAGAGGATGCCGCCGACCAGCACGACGATGCGCGGACCGTATTTGTCGACGAACCAGCCTTCGATCGGCACCAGCCAGGTCTCGAACAGCACGAACAGCGTGAAGGCCCATTGGATCGATGCGCGATCCCATCCGAATTTCTTCTGGATGTCGGGGACGAAGAACGTCCACCCGTATTGATAATTTGCGATCATCACCATCGCGGCGACGCCGATCGCGAGTTGCGTCCAGCGATAGGTGTCGCTGACACGCGCGGCCGCAGGGGCCGCAGTTGCCTGAACCATGTCCGACATAGATCCTCCCAGTGCGCCCCTTGTCGTTGCTTATGAGCGCGCGACCGCCATCTTGGTATCCGATATGCCAAGGTTCAAGCTGTCGCAGGGGCAGCGCGCGCTTATGCCGCACAGGACTCAGCCCCGGCACCCCGGGAGACTAGTTCAGCGCGCAAGGAAATGGCCCCGAAAATCGGGGCCATTGGTCGAAGGTTCAATGTCAGGTCGCATCTCGCGACGGAAGCTGCATCCGGCGGAGAGCGCCGGAAATCCCTTGGCTTAGAGGCCGAAGCGCGGCAGGTCGCCGTTGCGA
Source organism: Bradyrhizobium brasilense (assembly GCF_029714345.1). Taxonomy (NCBI): domain Bacteria; kingdom Pseudomonadati; phylum Pseudomonadota; class Alphaproteobacteria; order Hyphomicrobiales; family Nitrobacteraceae; genus Bradyrhizobium; species Bradyrhizobium brasilense. The sequence goes on along the minus strand of NZ_CP121669.1, from coordinate 5,836,414 downwards.
TTCGAGATCTCCGCGCTCTTCATCAGCAGGCGGTCGATCGAGGCCAGCAGGCGGCCGAACAGGGTGGAGGAGGGCGTGAGCGTCAGTGCAGTGGTCTTGGACATTGGTGTCCCCTTTCATTGGAGGCCAGCAATGGGCCGGCTCATCATCTGCAGCCAAACTATGTATACCAGATGCCAGATACAACGGACTTGTTTGCATAGCAGCATTCGCGACTGTGCAATGCAGCAAAATCGGCGGATCGGCATTCCGGATCGACGTGGATGGGGCGGAGCCCGGCGGCGGCGCCGGGTCAGAATTTCCAGCTAAAACTGGCCTTTACCGAGTGGTCCTGGACCCGGTCGGCAAGCTGGCCGACATAGGCGATGCCGATGCTGGCCTGCGGTGTGACCCGCAGGTCGAGCCCGCCTTCGACCAGTGCCGCGTTCCGCGCCAGCGGCACGCCGGCCACGGTGAATCCGGTTCCCAGGCCCTGGAACGCGAGCGCCGCCGTCGGGGTCACGTCGCCGAAGGCGTACTGCCACGCCACCGAGGCGCGCGGCGTCAGCTGCATGCCGTTGGTGAGGGCGAAGCTGGTGGCGATGCGGGCGCCGAGCGAGGAGTAGCCGACATCCTGATCGCTGCCGGCGCCGCGCAGCGCGGCAGCGCCGCTGCCGCCGGTCTCGGCAAAACTGTCGGTGCTGAGGTGGGCCCAGGCGAGGCCGGCGAACGGCTCGAGCGCGGCGCGGCCGAGCGATAGCCCGTAGCCGATCTCGCCGAACACCTGCGCCGTGGTCGCGTCATAGCGGCCGCGCGCGGCGTCGAAGAAGCCCGGGAACACGATCGAACGGCTGGTGTCGAGCGTGCTGAAGCTTGCCGAGGCGCCGCCGCGCAGATTGACCGCGCCGTAGCTCGCGCCGACATAGCCGGCGAGATGCGCGGTCTCGATATCGGCCGAGCTCGCGCGATTGCCGACATGAACCGACGAACTGGTGTAGCCGCCGGCGATGCCGGCGATCCAGTTCGGCGCGAATCTGTAATCGACGCCGCTGAAGAAGCCAGCGAGGTCGCGCGTCATTCCCGCGGCATTGCCGTCGCCGTTCAACCGGCCCCAGGCGCCGACCCCCTGTGCCCAGAATGTGGTGTCCGCGATCGGCGCAGCACGCGCGAGTGGCGGCGCCTTGACCGGAAACGCGGACCGCTCGGTGCCGGCATAGGCGAGCGCGGTGCTGACCGACAGCTGATCCATCGCAGCGGTCTGCGGGCCACCTGAACCGAGCGCCGCCATCGGCCCGCTGCTGCCGGCGAACGAAGCTTGCCGCAGACGGCCGAGCACGGCTTCGCGCAGATAGCGCGAGTCGTCGAGCATCGCGGTCTGCGCGCTGGCATGCACTTCGCCGGACAGCGCATCGAACGCCTGCCGCGCGCCGGCGGCGTTCTGGTTCAGCACCGCGACCATCAGCGGATCGCGCTGTTGCCCGCTTGCGTCCAGTGCGCCGGCGACAGCGATCTGGTTCGGTGTCGTCGCGACGCTCGTCAGCGAGGTGGCGTTGCGGGCGAGCGTTAGGAAGACGTCGTTGGCGTCGTAGCTCAGCGTCGGCGTGAGGAATGTCAGGCTGCTCGTGACATCGGTGAAGGTGCCGTTCACGCCGCCGTTCGCGGTGAGGATCGTGTAGACCGTCTGCGGCGCATAGGTGCCGGTCTGCGCCAGCGCCAGCACATTGCCGCCGGCGAGCGTCGCGGTGCCGGTGGCTATGATCTTGTCGGACTGGCCGGCCGCATTGGCCTCGACCTGGTAGATCGAGCCGGCCGCGAAGGAAACGTTGCCGGCGACGTTCAAGGTGCCGATCGAATTGCCGGGCGCGACGATGCCGCCGGCATTGGCTGTGATGCCGGCGACAGTGCCGATGCCGCCGAGCGTGCCGCCATTGTTCACCGTGACGGCGCTGGCGAGGCTTGCGCCGCCGTGGCTGTCGTCGCCGACCACGAGCTTGCCGGCGTTGACGTTGGTCGCGCCGGTGTAGGTGCTTTGGCCGTTCAGGGTCAGCGTGCCGGCACCGATCTTGGTGAGCGATGCGCCGGTGCCGCCGCTCGCGCCGCCGTCGGCGATGACGCCGCTGACGATCGTCGACAGGTCGTTGCCGCCGACGGTGAGTGCGTTCGCGCCGAGATTATAGCGGCCGGCTCCCTCAATCGAGCCGGCGGAGAGAACGCGGTTTCCGGCCGGCCCCGTGCTTGCGGAAAAATCCACGACGCCGCCGGCGTCGGTGACGAGACGGGCATTGCCCGCCGTGCTGTTGCCGGCAAACACGGTCTGGCCGCTCGCTGTGGTGGTGACCGTGACGGCGCCGGCTGAGGTCGCGTTGCGGAAATTCAGCTTGCTGTTGTTCGTGATCGTAGTGAGCCCCGAGGTATCGGCGTTGACGATCTCGAACGTGGCGTTGTTGAGCACGCCGCCGATGAGGCTGGCCTGATGCGTCGCATCGCCGAGCTGCAGCGTGCCGGACTGGATCGTGGTGCCGCCGGTGTAGTTGCTGGTGCCGGCCAGCACCTGCTTGTAAGTGCCGTCCTTGACCAGCCCGCCCGCGCCGGTGATGGCGCCATAGTAGAGCGCGGTCGTGATGGTCGAATTCAGGCTGGTGGTGAGATTGCCGCCGGCCAGATCGACGGTGCCGAAATCGGTGGCGCCGGACGACAGCGTTGCAACTTTCTCGTTGCTGAGCAGGCGCAGCGTGCTGTTGCCGAGCACGATGACGCTGGAATTGTCGCCAATGGCGTTGCCACCTTGTACGACCAAGGTGCCGCCGAGCAGCTGCGTGCCACCGGTATAGGTGTTGTTGCCGGAGAGCGTCAGCGTGCCGATCCCGCTCTTGGTGAAGAGGCCGTCGCCGCTGATCGAACCGGCAAAGGTGCTGTCGTCGGCGCGGTTGAAGATCAGCCGTCCGTCATTGAAGACGTTACCGGTGATCGCGCCCGACGTGCCGCCATTGCCGATCTGCAGCGTGCCGTTCGCGATCGTGGTGCCGCCGCCATAGCTGCTGTTGCCGGTCAGGATGGTGGTGCCGCTGCCCTTCTGCACGAACCCGCCGCTGCCCGAGATGGTTCCGCCGAACGTATAGGTGTCGGAGCGGTTGATGGCGAAGGTGCCAATGTTCACCACCTGGCCCAGGATGGAGCCGGAGGTGCCGCCGTTGCCGAGTTGCAGCGTGCCCGCCCTGATTGCGATGCCGCCGGTCAGGCTGCTGTTGCCGGTCAAGGTCAGCGTTCCGGCGCCGAGCTTGAACAGGGTGCCGTTTCCGTTGATCGACTGGCCCAGGGTGAAATTGTTGGCGGCATCGGCGATATCGAACGCTCCGCCGCCGCTGCCCAGGTTGATGGCGCGCGTGGTGCCGGTGAAGGCTGTGCCGGTGACCCGCAGCGTGCCACCGCCGTCGAAATTCAGCGCGCCCGACGCGGCGCCGAGATTGGTGTCCGATGACACCTGCACTGTGCCACGCGACATAGTCGTGCCGCCGCCATAGCTGTTGGTGCCGGTCAGGATGGTGGTGCCGATGCCGAGCTGCGCGAACGCACCGCTGCCCGAGATCGTCCCGCCGAACGTATAGATGTCCGATCGGTTGACGGCGAAGATGCCGTTGTTCACCACGTTGCCGGTGATGGATCCGAAGCTGACGCCGTTGCCGAGTTGCAGCGTGCCGGCGGAGATGGTGGTGCCGCCGGAGTAGTTGTTGCTGCCGGTGAAGGTCAGCGTTCCGGCGCCGGACTTGGTCAGCCCGCCGTTGCCCGTGAACGAGTTGCTGACGACGAAATTGTTGGTGCCATCGACGATCTCGAAGCCGCCGCCGCCCCAATTGATGGTGCGTGACGTACCGGTGAAGCTCGTGCCGGTCACCTGGAGCGTGCCGCCGTTGAAGGTCAGGGAGCCCGAAGCCGCGCCGAGGTTGGCCTCTGACGACACCGACAGCGTTCCGCCCGCCAGCGTCGTTCCTCCGGTGTAGCTGTTGGTCCCGGAGAGTGTGAGCGTGCCTATTCCGGTCACGGCCACGCTGCCGGCGCCCGATACCACACCGGTGACTGAAAAATTGGCCGGCGTGGTGTTGAAGGCGACGAGGGAGCCGGAGCCGAGCACGATGTTGTTGCCGAGCGCGAACCCGTTGTTTTGTGCTGCAATCGTTGCAGCGGCACCCGTAATCAATTGAATATCGCCGACAAGCGTCGAGCCGGTCAGCAAATTCAGGACGTTGCTGGTTCCACCGAAACGGATCGCGGCCGCATGGGTCACGCCGTCGGCGTCGAGCCCGCCACTGATCGTGCCGGCATTGTTGATGGTGCTGTTTCCATTGGTCATGACACCGACGCCGGCCGTACCTGTGCCGGTCGCGGCACCGCCCGTGATGGTGCCGGTGTTGCCCAGTGTATTATCGCTGCTGACCAGATTGACGCCGGCGCCGCTGCCGCCGGTGCCGGCTCCGCCAAGGGAGCCGATCCCGCCGCTGCCGCCGCCGCCTCCGGTAATGCTGCCGGCGTTGCTGATCGACGTTCCATCGCCGAGCACCAGCAAGCCATCGCCGCCGCCCCCGCCGCCGCCGCCGAGTCCGGTCCCGCCGCCTCCGGTCCCGCCTTGCCCTCCCGTGATCGTCCCCGCATTCGAGACGAAGGCGCCGGCTGCGGTGGAGACCACGCCGGCGCCACCGCCGCCGCCGCCACCACCGCCACCGGCGCCGGGAGAATTTCCGCCAGCACCGCCGTTACCGGCGTTGACTGTCACTCCGCCATTGACGGTCAGGGATGTGCCCGAAAAATACACCCCGGTGCCGCCGCCGCCGCCGCCGGACCCAAAATGAAACCCGTCCGGTCCGGTGTCGCCGGTCACGCCGGTGGTTGGTGTCGTCACGACAGCCGTTCCGGTGAGTGCCGAGCCCGGCGCGCCGCCGTTTCCTCCAGCGTTCTCCCCCGCACCGCCGATCCCGCCGGTGCCGCCGCTGCTGGGGCTGCCAGGCACTTGCACGGTGTCGGCGCCCACCAGGTTGGTGCTGTTGCCGCCGACGCCATTGCCGTTGCCGCCGAAGCCGCCACGCCCGCCGGAGTTGGGACCACCGGCAGCGCTGCACGCCGTGGTGTCGGCCGTGCAGGCCGCCTGGGCGTGAGCCGGCAATGTCAGGCCGGCCGTGCCGAGGATCAGCGCAAGCGGCGAGACCGTGGCGAGGGTGCGAAGATAACTCGCGCGCGACTTCGCATCGAGACGGGCGGTCTGCGCGACACCGAACTGTCCTACAGCGAAATCCTTCGCCGCGTATTCCCGCATTGTCACCGCATTCAGCCTTGCCAGACTTAAGATGTCGCCGTTTTCATCGGGCCTGCGCGTGCCAGGCCCTGATGATGTCGCGCGATGTGTCGGAGTCGACACCGTCGACAGATTCCGCAATGGACCACAATCTGGCCACTACCCGAAAGGGTACATCAACGTGCGCGCGTACGATCAGTCGCCAAGCGAGGCATAGCTGCAACAGAGCGGTCCGCAATCGCCGCGAATTGCGCGCAAAATCGAATCAAAGCTGCTGCTCTTCCCGCTAGCGGGAAGAGCGATGGTTGCAACTGTTCGGCTTCCGCGACGAACTCAAAACCGTCGTTAGAACTTCCAGCTGAAGCTGCCCTTCGCCGAATGATCCTGCACGCGATCGGCAAGCTGTCCGACATAGGAGATGCCGACGGTTGCCTGTGCGGTGATGCGCAGGTCGAGCCCGCCTTCCACCAGCGCCGCGTTGCGCGCGAGCGGCACGCCGTTCACCGTGAAGCTTGCGCCGGTGCTCTGGAACGCGAGCGCCGCGGTCGGCGAGACATCGCCGAACGCGTATTGCCAGGCGACCGAGGCGCGCGGCGTCAGCCACATGCCGTTGCCGAGCGCAAGATTGCTGGCGAAGCGCGCGCCGACAGTGGAATAGCCGACGTCCTGGTTGCTGCGGCCGCCGAACAGCGCCGCGCTGCCGCCGGTCTCGTTGAAGCTGTCGGTGTCGAGATGCGCCCAGGCGAGGCCGGCGAACGGCTCGAGCGCGACCTTGCCGAGGTTGAAGCCGTAACCGACCTCGCCGAACACCTGTGCTGACGTGGCGTTGTAACGCGCACGCGTGGTGTCGAAGAAATCCGGGAAGATGATCGAGCGGCTGGTGTCGAGCGTGCTGAAGCTGGCGCCGGCGCCGCCGCGCAGGCTGAGCGCGCCGTAGGTCGCGCCGACATAGCCGGCGAGATGCGCGGTGTCGATGTTGGCCGAGCTCGTGCGGTCGCCGATGCGCAATGAGGAATTGGTGTAGCCGCCGGCGATGCCGGCGATCCAGTTCGGCGCAAAGCGATGATCGACGCCGCTGAAGAACCCGGCGAGGTCGCGCGTCATGCCGCTCGCATTGCCGTCGCCGCCGAAGCGGCCCCAGGCGCCGACGCCCTGGGCCCAGAATGCGGTGTCGGGAATCCGCGCGGGCGCGGCGAGCGGCGGCGCCTTGATCGGGAAGCCGGGACGGCTCGCGCCGGCATAGGCGAGGGCGGAGGAGGCCGCCATCGAATCCATCGCCGCCAGCCGCGGACCGCCGGCGCTGAGCGCGGCCATCGGCCCTGCATCGCCGGCAAACGCGGATTGCCGCAACCGGCCGAGCACAGCGTCGCGCAGATAGCGTGAATCGTCGAGCATTGCGGTCTGTGTGCTGGCATGCAACTCGCCCGACAGCGCATCGAACGCCTGCCGTGCGCCGGCGGCGTTCTGATTAAGAATGCTGACCACCAACGGGCTGGTCTGCGCGCTCGCTTCGAGTGCGTTGGACACCGCGAGCTGGTTCGGCGTCTGCGCGACGTCGGGGAAGGTCGTGCTGTTGCGCGCCAAGGTCAGATACACATTGCTCGGATCATAGGTCAGCGACGGGTTCAGGAAGGTAAGGCTGCTGGTGACATCGGCAAAGCTGCCGGTGACGCCGCTGTTCGCGGTGAGGATGGTGTAGGTGGTTTGCGGCGCATAGGTGCCGTTCTGCGCCAGCGCCAGCACGCTGCCGCCGCCGAGTGTCGCCTTGCCGGTGGCGACGATCCTGTCGGACTGGCCGGCGGCATTGGCTTCGACCTGATAGATCGAGCCGGCCGCGAAGCTGACATTGCCCGAGACGTTCAGCGTGCCGATCGAATTGCCCGGCGCCACGGTGCCGCCGCTGGCAATGGTGAGGTTGCCGACGGTGCCGTTGCCGCCGAGCGTGCCGCCCGCATTGACTGAGGTGAGGGACGAGGACGCAATCGAGCCGTTGACGCTGAGCGTGCCGCCGTCGACCGTGGTGGTGCCGGTGTAGGTGCTGTTTGCGGTCAGGATGGTCTTGCCGGCCTCCACCAGCACCGACCCTGCGCCTGATATGGCCGGGTCGAAGCTGTAGTTCGCAGACGTGTGGTTGAAGACGATGCTGCCGGTGCCGGCGCCGAACGTGACCGTCGGCGTGTTCAACGTGCCCGGCGCCGCGGCGGCCTGACCGAGCCCGGCGCCGATGTTGACGGTGCCGGTCGAGCCGGCCTGATTGGCAACACCAAAAAGCGGCGTCGTTACGATGCCGCCGTTCTGGATCGTCAGCGTGCCGCTGCCGGCATCGCCGACAAACAGGGCGAAGCTGTTGGTCCAGGACGAGCCGGAGCCGGTGACCGTGGCCGTGCCTTTCGAGCCGGCGAGGAAGCCGATGTCGCTGCCGATCATGCTGGCCACTGCGCCGTTCCGGATGGTCAGCGTGCCGGTGCCGCCACCTCCGACATTGAGAATGCCGCCATGGGTCCAGGACGACCCGGCGCCGTCGATCGTCACCGTGCCGTTCGAGCCTGCAACGACGCCGATACCGGCAATCCCGCGAGTCGCGCTGGGGGCGGTGGTGACCGTGGCGCCATTTTGAATGTCGAGCGTGCCGGTGCCGGAGTAGCCGACATACAGGAAGTCAGCGCTGCTCAGCGACGAACCGGCGCCGGTGACGACAACGTTGCCGTTGGAGCCCACATTGGAGCCGATGAAGGTCGTGTCGTTGCTGACCGCGCCGCCGTTCTGGATGTTGAGGACGCCGGTGCCGACATAGCCGACATGAAGCTCCTTGCCGACGAGAAGCGATGAACCGGCGCCATCGACGGTTACGTTGCCGTTGGATCCGAAGATATAGCCAAGGTAGGCATTTGAGCCGGCGCCGTTGCTCACGACGCCGCGGTTCTCGATGTTCAGCGCGCCGGTGCCGGCGGTGCCGACATAGAGTTCGGCCGAGTTGGTCCAGGACGAGCCGGGGCCGGTGACGGTGACGGTGCCGCTCGAACCGGGGACAAAGCCGACGCGGCCGTTGCGATCGCTCACGGTGCCGCCAGCCTTGATTGTCAGCACACCGGTTCCGTTTGTGCCGACAGAGAGATCGTCAGTCATGCTCCAGGACGAGTTGGGTCCGGTGACCGTTGCGGTCCCGCTCGAGCCAGGCAAGGACCCGATCAGGCCGTTGGTACCGGCCACGGTGCCGCCGTTCTGGATCGTCAGCGTGCCGGTGCCGGCCACGCCGACATTGACACCGACACTGAACCACACCGAGCCGAAGCCATCGACCGTCACGGTGCCGTTCGAACCGGCATTGTTTCCGATGAAGCCATTGACGTTGTTCATCGTGCCGCCGCCGCTGATCGTCAGCTCGCCGATGGCGTTTTGGCCGATATAGAGGTTAGTGGCCTGCCCCGCGGTCCCCGCGATCGTCGTGGCATGCGGCGAGGTGGTGTCGATCACCGCATTGTTGGGGGAAGCCGGAAGGATGTTCGGGAGCCAGTTGGTCGGGTCGGTCCAGGTCGACGAGTTGGCGCCGGTCCAGACGATGTCCGCCGCATGGGACGGTACCGGCGTTACCGTGAGCAGCGCGAGCGCGACCAGCGATGTCGTGCCCAGCAGCGCGCCGCGGAATAATGCTTGCTGGTGCTGCGCGCGCAGTCTCGCTTCAAAGCAACCGTTACGTGTATCTTCGAACTGTCCTACAGCGGGACGTTCCGCTGCGTCTTCCAATGGGGTCACCGCATTCAGTCCCGGTAGTAACTCGAATTGTTGCAACTTTCGCCGGGCCATGCGTGTTGCTGTCCCTGACGACGTCGCGCGATGTGTCGGACTCGACACAGCGCAGAGATTCCGTAATCGAATGCGACCTGGCCATTACCCTAAGGGGTATACCAACGCGCGCACGAACGATAAGACGGCGAGCGAGGCTTTGCTGCAACATGTAGGCACGTCGCGACGTTGCAGCGATCGCCAAAAAATCAAATCAAACCTGGTCGATCAGAATCCCATGCAACGGGACAGCAAGCTCAACGACGAAATCATTCGTCTCTACGAATCCGAGTCCAACCTGCACACGCTGCCTGGTGTCCTGTTCGCCGGCGTCGGCCGCCTGGTCGATGCGGAGGTGGTGAGCTTCACCGAGTTCCATCGTCCGAGCTGGGATTTCCGGTCGTTGATTTCGGTCGGCGACGATCCGGAGGTTCGTGCCCGCGGCATGCAGGCGTTTGCGAAGCACATGCACTCGCATCCGTTCTGGCAGCACGATCCGGCGTTCTATGGCGAACGCGCGCTGCGCGAGTCGGATTTCTTCAGCGACGAGGAATTCGTCGAGCTGCCGATTGCCAAGGAGGTGTTCCTGCCGTCGGGGGCGCGGCGGATCATGGGGATCGCGTTCGAGCACGCCGGTTATGTGGTCACCGTTGTCGGGCATCGCGTGGTGGGACGGCCGGCGTTCAGCGACGAGGAGCGCGACCGGATGCAGGGTTTTCGTCCGCACATCCTACGCGGCTACCGCCAGGCGCAGGAGCGAACGCTGGCGGCGCTGACACCGAGCGACCGCTTGCGTCTGGCATTTCCCGCGCTGACGCCGCGCCAGATCGAGGTAGCGTCGTGGATCGCGCAGGGCAAGTCGAACGAAGAGATCGCTGCTATCCTCGGCGTCGGGCTCGATGCCGTGAAGGCGCACGTCAAGGCGATCAATAGCAAGATCGATTCCGACAGCCGGCGCGCCGCGATCGTCATCGCCCACACCACGCCGCCCTTCGCCGACCTGCCGCCGCTATGGAAGCTCGGCCTCGAAGATTGAGGCGGGCGGCTAGTGTCCCGAATCCGAAGTTCGCATCATTTGCCGCACCTTCGGAGCGAACTTCGGATTCGATAAGGACACTAGCAAACTTATGATTCTAGTGTGCTTTATGAATGCGAAGTTCGTGAAAGTGGCTGCCGCGAAATCGCACGAACTTCGCATTCAGCACACGAGTTCAAAAAAGAAGGCCGCCCAAATGCGGCGGCCTCGAGTGAGCGGGTTTGCTTTTCTTCTTGGCCGATGAAGGGTCGGGGCCAAGTCCCTTCACCGCATTCCCTTCACCGCGTCCAGTCTTCGCCGGCGCACAGCGTTCCCATGCAGCCGCGAACGTTCAGCGTGCCCGGCGAGACCAGCGTCACCGAGCTCTCATAGGTCTTGCCGTCGTCGGCGTTGTAGATCCGGCCGGCCCATTTGTTCGGGCCGGCGGACTGCATGTTGATGAACAGCGACATGCCCATCACCGGCCGGGCGCGCTGCGCGCGATCGGCATTCTTGTCGTCGAGCTGCGGCTTGCCGGTGGCCTTGTCCGTCGGCTCCTTCAACCAGACGACGCGGCCGCACAGCGCGCTGCCGCAGCGCTGGACCTTGATCCTGGCGTCGCCGGATTGGGTCAGCCAGACGCCGGCCGGATCGTTGGCCTTGTCGATCGCCTTGGCGGCATCGGCGGGACTGCCGAGCAGCGGGATGTGGAACGCGGCCACGATCAGGCGGCGCGTGAGGTGAGCGTGGATCAATTGCTTCAGGGCCTTGCGCAGGCCGTTTTGGTCTGGGATTACCGTCATCATCCACCTTCTTCATGAAAAATTTCATGATAAACATGAAATAAATCACGTTTAAGGTTGAGTCAATGACATTGCCTGGGCATGATGCAATCCGGCCGTAACGGCTTTTCTGGCAAGAATTTTTCGGATGGGTGCGATGGGGAAATCGGTTCGTGAGCAGCGCCAGCTCTGGTTTCGCAGGCTCGATCGGGCGTTCTGGTTGATCTGGGCGGCGTTGCCGGTGGTGTTGTGGCTGGCCTATTACCGCACCACCACGGCGTCGGCGACGATCGCCGAGAGCCTGATCGGCGAGCAGGCGAAGTGCGCGGCCATCGTCGCCAACCCGCTCACCATGTCGGCCAAGGGCCAGGTGCTGTTCTGGTCGCTGTTCGCGCTTGGGGTATCGTTTTACGCCGTGCTGATCGGCATCCTACATCGCATGGTGAACCGATTCGCCAACGGACGGATCTTCGTGTCCGAAACGCTGCAGGGTGTCTGGTGGATGGGGATCTTCCTGGTGGTCTGGCCGTTTGTGGATACGATCACGACCATCGCGGTGACCTATGCGCTGTATCAGCTTGGCGACATCAAGTTCTTCCTGCCGAGCTACGGCGTCGACGTCGGCACGGTCGCAGGCGGCGTGTTCCTGATGGCGCTGAAATTCGTGATCGAGCAGGCCATCCTGTTGCAGTCCGAAAACGATCTGACGATCTGAGGGTGATGCTTGTGCCCATCGTGGTGAACCTCGATGTCATGCTCGCAAAGCGCAAGCGCCGCCTCGGAGACCTCGCGGACGCGATCGGCATTTCGATCCAGAACCTGTCGATCCTGAAGACCGGCAAGGCGAAGGCGATGCGCTTCTCGACGCTGTCGGCAATCTGCCGCGAGCTGGACTGCCGGCCGGGCGATATCCTGGAATATGTGCCGGGGGATGAGGGCGGTGACGGCGAGAGCGGCGAGGGTGGTTGATCCGGCGTGCGATTGATTACCACGTAGAGTCGTCTCGCTCGCCCGAGATATGTTTGCTGCGTGAGGCCGTCGCTCCGCACATTGATCTGAATCAATGTCCGCTCACCGCCGCTCCTTAGGTTGATGTCCAAGGCAGCGGCCCGGATGCCGTCCCCCCAACGTCCCAAGCGAGAGACACGATCATGGCGGTCGCAGACGGCGACGCAGATGCACGGCGTCGCCGAACGCGAATGGAAATCTTCGCGTTCCTGTTCCTGACCGCCATCCTGATGCCGGGGCTCGCGGTCGCGACTGTGGGGTCATACGGACTCGCGATCTGGATCTACCAAACGGTGGCCGGCCCTCCCGGTCCGCCCCCACCGCACTGACAGGGAGAGACATCGTTGTGCGCAAGACCGCGATCAATCGCCGTATGTTGATTACCGGCCGCGCCTTGACAGCGGAGCGCGTCGTGGCGCCCCCGGGGGGCGAGATCGCCAGCATCCTGGTGCAGGCCCGCCCCGAGAGCCTTGATGCGGTCGAAGCCGACATCCTCGCCGTTTCCGGCTGCGAGATTTTCGGCCGCGACCCCAGAGGCAAGCTCGTCGTGGTGGTCGATGCACCCGATGCCGGTGCGCTCGGCGCGACGTTGAACACGATCGCTCTGTTACCGCACGTCCATTCCGCCTCGCTGGTGTTTCACGCCATCGACGTCTGCTGAAGTGCCGGGAGGCAAGCCATGACCGAAACCAAGCTCGACCGCCGCCAGATGCTGAAGCTGGAAGCCGCCGCGATCGCCGCTGCGGCCGGCGGAATGCCAGTTGCGTCGGTCGCGGCAAACCTCGTCACTGACCGTGATGCCAGCGAACTCGACTGGAACAAGGCTCCCTGCCGCTTCTGCGGCACCGGCTGCAGCGTTATGGTGGCAACCAAGGACAATCGCGTCGTTGCCACCCACGGCGATATCAAGGCCGAGGTAAATCGCGGCCTCAACTGCGTGAAGGGCTACTTCCTCTCCAAAATCATGTACGGCCACGATCGCCTGACGCAGCCGATGCTGCGCAAGACGAACGGCAAGTACGACAAGAACGGAGACTTCACCCCGGTCTCGTGGGACGAGGCGTTCGACATCATGGCCGAGAAGTTCAAGGCGGCGCTGAAGCAGCGCGGGCCGAGCGGCATCGGCATGTTCGGCTCCGGCCAATGGACGGTCTGGGAGGGCTATGCGGCTTCAAAACTGTTCAAGGCCGGCTTTCGCTCCAACAACATCGATCCCAACGCGCGCCACTGCATGGCCTCAGCCGTGGTCGGCATGATGCGCACCTTCGGCATGGACGAACCGGCCGGCTGCTACGACGACATCGAGGCCACCGATGCCTTCGTGTTGTGGGGCTCCAACATGGCGGAGATGCACCCGATTCTGTGGACGCGGGTGACCGACCGCAGGCTTTCGGCGGCGCATGTGCGGGTCGCCGTGCTTTCGACCTTCGAGCACCGATCGTTCGACCTTGCCGACATCGGGATCGTGTTCACGCCGCACTCCGATCTCTACATCCTCAATGCGATCGCCAATCACATCATCAAGACCGGGCGCGTGAACAAGGATTTCGTCACCGCGCATACCGTGTTCAAGCGCGGCCAGACCGACATCGGCTACGGCCTGAGGCCCGATCATCCGCTGCAGAAGAAGGCGACGGGTGCGGCCAAGGCCAACGATGCCACCGATATGAGCTACGACGACTACGTCAAATTCCTCGCCGACTACACGCTGGAAAAGGCGGCGAAGATGTCGGGCGTTCCGCTCAATCGCCTGGAGGCGCTGGCCGAGCTCTACGCTGACCCGAAGACCAAGGTCGTCAGCTTCTGGACCATGGGTTTCAACCAGCACACCCGCGGCGTCTGGTGCAACAATCTGGTCTACAATCTTCACCTTCTGACCGGGAAGATCGCGGAGCCCGGCAACAGCCCGTTTTCGCTGACCGGCCAGCCCTCGGCCTGCGGTACCGCACGCGAGGTGGGTACCTTCTCGCACCGCCTCCCGGCAGACATGGTCGTCACCAACAAGGCGCATCGCGACAAGGCGGAGGAGATCTGGAAGTTGCCGGAAGGCACGATTCCGGACAAGCCGGGCTATCACGCGGTGTTGCAAAGCCGGATGCTGAAGGACGGTCTGCTCAACGCCTACTGGGTGCAGGTCAACAACAATTTGCAGGCAGGTCCCAACATCAACGAGGAAACCTATCCCGGTTTCCGCAACCCCGACAATTTCATTGTCGTTTCGGAAGTCTATCCGACCGTCACCGCGCTCGGCGCCGACCTGATCTTGCCGACCGCGATGTGGGTGGAAAAGGAAGGCGCCTATGGCAATGCCGAGCGGCGCACCCAGTTCTGGCACCAGCTCGTCACCGCTCCGGGCGAGTCGCGTTCAGATCTCTGGCAATTGATGGAGTTTTCCAAGCGCTTCAAGATCGAGGAGGTCTGGCCGGAAGAGTTGCTGGCAAAGAAGCCGGAGTATCGTGGCAAGACGCTGTTCGACGTGCTCTATCGCAACGGCCAGGTCGACAAGTTTCCGGTCTCCGACGTCGCGTCGGGCTACGCCAACGACGAATCCAAGGCGTTTGGCTTCTATGTCCAGAAAGGGCTGTTCGAGGAATATGCCAGCTTCGGCCGCGGCCACGGCCACGATCTCGCGCCGTTCGATGCCTATCACGGCGAGCGCGGGCTGCGCTGGCCCGTCGTGAACGGCAAGGAGACGAAGTGGCGTTTCCGCGAAGGCTCGGACCCGTATGTCGGGCAGGGCAGAGGCGTGCAGTTCTACGGTTTTGCCGATGGCAAGGCGCGCATCTTTGCGCTTCCCTACGAACCGCCGGCGGAATCGCCTGATAGCGAATACCCCTTGTGGCTTTCCACCGGCCGGGTGCTGGAGCATTGGCACTCCGGCACCATGACCCGCCGCGTGCCCGAACTCTATCGCGCGTTTCCCGAGGCCGTCTGCTTCATGCATCCGGATGATGCGCAGGAGGCCAAGCTGCGACGCGGTGACGAGGTCAAGGTGATCTCTCGCCGCGGGTTCATCCGGGCGCGGCTGGAGACCCGCGGCCGCGACCGGCCGCCGCGAGGTCTGGTGTTCGTCCCCTGGTTCGACGAGTCGAAGCTGATCAACAAGGTGACGCTCGACGCCACCGATCCGCTTTCGCTGCAGACCGATTTCAAGAAATGCGCCGTACGCATCGAGAAGGTGCTGCCGTCATGATCAGGGACCTGCGCGTCGTTCTGCTCGTCCTGGCGATAGGGGCCGGCACCGGCACATTGGCGGCGCAATCGCTCGATTCCGGGCTGCGGGGGCCGACGCCGCTCGATAATGAAGGCCCAGCTCCGCCGATGATGCCGACGCGCAACACGTCCGAGCGGGAGGTCAGGAACTATCCCGAGCAGCCGCCGGTGATTCCGCATTCGATCGACGGCTACCAGATCGATCTGAACAGCAACAAATGCCTGTCCTGTCACGCGCGCGCCCGCACCGGCGAGTCGCAGGCGCCCATGGTCTCGATTACTCATTTCATGGATCGCGACGGCCAGTTCCTTGCGTCGATCTCGCCGCGCCGTTTTTTCTGCACTGAATGTCACGTACCGCAGAGCGTGAGCAATCCGCCCATCAGCAACGACTTCGTCGACATCGACACCATGCTGAGCCGCGCGGGTCCGGGCGGCCGTCGATGAAGGCGGCCGACCCCCAAGCCTCGAAGGAGGGGCTCTTCCGACGCGCATGGGCCTTCGCGCGCGAGCTGTGGGACGTGCTGGTGCGGCCGAGCACGGTGTTTGGGCTCGGCGTGCTGGTGATCGCGGGCTTCGTCGCCGGGGTGATTTTCTGGGGCGGGTTCAATACCGCGCTCGAATTGACCAACACCGAGAAATTCTGCACCGGCTGCCACGAGATGCGCGAAAACGTGTTTGCGGAACTGAAGTCGACCATCCATTTCACCAATCGCTCCGGCGTCCGCGCCACCTGCCCGGACTGTCACGTTCCGCACAACTGGACCGACAAGATCGCACGCAAGATGCAGGCCTCCAAGGAGGTGTGGGGCCACCTGTTCGGTGTCATCGACACCCGCGACAAGTTTGTCGACAAGCGGCTCGAGCTCGCGCTGCATGAGTGGGCGCGTTTCAAGGCCAACGATTCACTCGAATGCCGCAACTGTCACAGCGCGGAATCGATGGATATCACCAAGCAGTCACCGCGCGCGTCGGTGGCGCACCAGCGCTTCCTGTTTACCGGCGAGAAGACCTGCATCGATTGCCACAAGGGCATTGCACATCACTTACCCGACATGCGTGGAGTTCCGGGCTGGCAATGAGCGCCGGCTTTCGCCGGGGACCTTGATCTCGCCACGACGGCGGAACTGACGACCGGCCGGAACGAAAATGGCCGCGGTTGCCCGCGGCCATTCGTGTTTCTGCTTGAGCGCTGCCTTTACTCGGCCGCCTGCTTGCGCGGCGGGTCGAGCGCGCCGGAGTCGTGGATCTCGGCGACCTGGTGATCGGAGAAGCCGAGCACCTCGCGCAGGATCTCGTCGGTGTGCTCGCCGAGCAGCGGCGAGCGCTGAACGTCGCTCGGCGAATCCGACAGCTTGATCGGGTTGCCGACCGAGACGTACTTGCCGCGAGTCGGGTGATCGACCTCGACCACGGTGCCGGTCGCGCGCAGCGACTGGTCTTCCGCGATCTCCTTCATCGACAGGATCGGACCGCAGGGGATGTCGTCCTTGTTGAGGATCTCCATCGCCTCGAACTTGGTCTTGGTCATCGTCCACTGCTCGATGCGGGCGAAGATCTCGTTAAGGCGCGGCAGGCGGGCCGGCGGCTTGGCGTAGTTCGGATCGGTCTTCCAGGTCGGCTCGCCGATCACGTCGCAGATCTTCTCCCAGACCGGGGCCTGGGTGATGAAGTAGATGTAGGCGTTCGGGTCGGTCTCCCAGCCCTTGCACTTCAGGATGCGGCCGGGCTGGCCGCCGCCGGAATCGTTGCCGGCGCGCGGCACGGCATCGCCGAACGGAATGCCTTCGCCGAACTGGCTGTATTCCTTCAGCGGACCGTGGGCGAGGCGCTGCTGGTCGCGCAGCTTGACGCGGGCAAGGTTGAGCACGCCGTCCTGCATCGCGGCGGTGACGCGCTGGCCCTTGCCGGAGTGGGTGCGATGGTACAGCGCGGTGACGATGCCGAGCGCGAGATGCAACCCGGTGCCGCTGTCGCCGATCTGCGCGCCGGTGACCAGCGGCAGGCCGTCGCGGAAGCCGGTGGTCGAGGCGGCGCCGCCGGTGCACTGCGCGACGTTCTCGTAGACCTTGCAGTCTTCATACGGGCCCGGGCCGAAGCCCTTGATCGAGGCGACGATCATCTTCGGGTTGATGGCCTGGATCTTCTCCCAGGGGAAGCCCATGCGATCGAGCACGCCGGGGCCGAAGTTTTCGACCAGCACGTCGCACTGCTTGATCAGCGCGGTCAACACTTCCTTGCCCTTCGGGTTCTTGGTGTCGAGCGTGATCGAGCGTTTGTTGTGATTCAGCATGGTGAAATACAGGCTGTCCACGTTCGGGATGTCCTGCAGCTGGCCGCGCGTGATGTCGCCGACGCCGGGACGCTCGACCTTGATCACGTCGGCGCCGAACCAGGCCAGCAATTGCGTGCAGGTCGGACCCGACTGGACGTGGGTGAAATCGAGAATGCGAACGCCCTTCAGCGCCTTGGTCATAATGTTTGCTCCGTACTCTATATGCCCCTGCACCCGCAGGGAGTGATGGGGTTAGGGGTTACTTCTTCTTCTGCAGAACGCTCTGCGGATTGAGGTTGCCGATGCGGCCGCTCTCCGAGCCCGCCGCCGGATCGATCACCGCGTTGATCAGCGTCGGCTTGCCGGAATCCAGCGCCGCATTGACCGCGCGCTTCAACTCGTCCGGCGAGGTGGCGTTGACGCCGACGCCGCCGAAGGCTTCCATCATCTTGTCGTAGCGCGAGCCCTTGACGAACACGGTGGTCGCCGGATCGTCGCCGGCGCTGTTGACGTCGGTGCCGCGATAGATGCCGTCATTGTTGAAGATCACGACGCAGATCGGCAGCCTGTAGCGGCAGATGGTCTCGATCTCCATACCCGAGAACCCGAACGCGCTGTCGCCTTCGACCGCGAGCACGGGCAGGCCGGTCTCGACCGCAGCCGCGATCGAATAGCCCATGCCGATGCCCATCACGCCCCAGGTGCCGACGTCGAGCCGCTTGCGCGGCTTGTGCATGTCGACGACGCCGCGGGCGAGGTCGAGCGTGTTGGCGCCTTCGTTGACGAAGATGGTGTCCGGACGCTCCGCGATGATGGCGCGCAGCGCGCCGAGCGCGCCATGGTAATCCATCGGCGAAGCGTTGCTCATCAGCTTCGGCGCCATCTTGGCGACGTTGTCGTCGCGCTTCTTGGCGATGGTCGAGAGCCAGTCGGACGGCGCCGCGGTCCAGTTCGCGCCCATGGCGTCGAGGAACGCCGACACGCAGGAGCCGATATCGCCGACCACGGGGGCGACGATCTCGACGTTGGAATCCATTTCCTTGGGCTCGATGTCGACCTGGATGAACTTCTTCGGGGCTTCGCCCCAGGTCTTGCCCTTGCCATGCGAGAGCAGCCAGTTGAGGCGGGCGCCGATCAGCATCACGACGTCGGCTTCCTTCAGCACCGTCGAGCGCGCCGCACCGGCGCATTGCGGATGCAGATCGGGCAGCAGGCCCTTGGCCATGCTCATCGGCAGGAACGGCACGCCGCTCTTCTCGACGAAATTCTTGATCGCCTCGTCGGCCTGCGCGTAGGCCGCGCCCTTGCCGAGGATGATGAGCGGGCGTTTTGCGCTCTTCAGGACGTCCAGCGCGCGCTTGACCGAAGACGGCGAGGGGATCTGCTCGGGCGCGGCGTCGATCACCTTGACCAGCGACTTCTGACCGGCGTCGGCGTTCATCACCTGCGAGAACAGCTTTGCGGGCAGGTCGAGATAGACGCCGCCCGGACGGCCCGACACCGCGGCGCGGATCGCGCGCGCAAGGCCGATGCCGATGTCCTGGGCGTGCAGCACGCGGAACGCGGCCTTGCACAGCGGCTTGGCGATCGCGAGCTGGTCCATCTCTTCATAGTCGCCCTGCTGCAGGTCGACGATCTCGCGCTCGGACGAGCCCGAGACCAGGATCATCGGGAAGCAGTTGGTGGTGGCGTGGGCGAGCGCGGTGAGGCCGTTGAGGAACCCGGGTGCCGACACCGTCAGGCAGACGCCGGGCCGCTTGGTCAGGAAGCCGGCGATCGAGGCCGCATAGCCGGCATTCTGCTCGTGGCGGAACGAGAGCACGCGAATGCCCGCCGCCTGGGCCATGCGGCCCAGGTCCGTGATCGGGATACCCGGCACACCATAGATGGTGTCGATGCCGTTGAGCTTGAGCGCATCGATGACGAGATGGAAGCCATCGGTCAGTTCTTGCTCGGTGCCCGGTGCCTCGGACTTCGTAGCGGTGTTCAGCATCGGCATCGTCTCCCTGATCGTTCTTTGTTCGGACGATCTGATTGTCGTCTGAAGCGGGTGTGGACTCTCAAACTTAAGTGAACGGTTCTCTACGTGAATAACTCTTGGCCGTGCGCCTCGACATAGGCCGCAAGCCCAAGCGTGTGGTCGCGTGCGCGCTTCTCGGCAAGCTCGGTGTCGCGCGCTTCCAGCGCCTCGATGATCCCGAGATGCTCGGGCAGCGAGGTCGCGGTGCGGTCCTTGCGGCCGATCGTAAGCTGGCGATAGCCGCGCACATGCAGCAGCAGGTCATTGGTGAGGTCGACCAGAACAGGCGATTCCGACAGCGAGATCAGCGCCTGGTGGAAGGCGATGTTGGCCTTGGAATATTCCTCGACGTGATCCTGCGGCAGGCGATCGTCGCTGAAGTCCTTGAAGAAGTCGCGCAGCGCCGAGATGTCCTTCTTGCGCGCGGTGGTCGTGATCAGGCGCGCCGCCATGCTCTCCAGCGCCGCCCAGGCGCGGATCATGTCGACGATCTCCGCCTTGGTGCGGCGGACCACGACGATGCCGCGGCGCGGCACGGTTTTCACGAATCCGTCCTGCTCGAGCATCGCGATCGCTTCGCGGATCGGCGTGCGGCTGACGCCGAGGCGCTCGGACAGTGCGCGCTCGTCGAGCATCACCGGCTCCGGCGTCGCGTAGATGTCCATCTTCAGGATCGCTTCCTTCAAGGCCTCATAGGCCTTGTTCTTGAAGCTCGTCTCCGGCGCGATCCGGACGATGGCGATATCTGTGTCAGCCATGGTGGGCGACGCCTTGGTCTGTTTCGGTTCTGGCACGACTCGTCTCCTCCTCTTGGAGACGTCTTCTTAGCAGAAGAAATTACCTTAGATTTTTGGCATGCCAAATACCAGAATGTCAAGCTGCCTATATTTTTCGATCTTTTTGGACCTCGACCGACCTTGACAATTGCGTTTTTGGCATACCAAATGCCACGAAATCTGTCCCAGGAGGAAGCCAATGTCAAATTCGAAGGATGCGGTCCGCAAAATTCTCGATGCGGTCAGGGCCGACAAGCGCACGAGCCTCACCGCGCCTGAAGGCAAGGTGGTGTGCGACGCCTACGGCATTCCGGTGCCGAAAGAGGTGGTTGCCAGGTCGGCGGCCGAGGCCGCCCGCATCGCCTCCGACATGGGCTTCCCGGTCGTGATGAAGATCGTCTCGCCAGACATCCTCCACAAGACCGAGGCCGGCGGCGTGGTGGTCGGCGTCAAGAGCGCCGCCGAGGCCGAGAAGAGCTACGAGACGATTCTCGCCAACGCCAGGAAGTACAAGGCCGACGCCAAGATCGAGGGCATCCAGGTCCAGCAGATGCTGGGCGGCGGCACCGAGGTGATCGTCGGCTCGATCACCGACGGCTCGTTCGGCAAGCTGGTCGCCTTCGGTCTCGGCGGCGTGCTGGTCGAAATCCTCAAGGACATCACCTTCCGCCTCGCGCCCGCGACCAAGGACGATGCGCTGTCGATGCTCGACGGCATCCAGGCGCATGAGATGCTGAAGGGCGTGCGCGGCGGCGAGGCGGTCAATCGCGAGGCGCTCGCCGACGTCATCGTCAAGGTGTCGCAGCTGGTCAGCGATTTCCCCGAGATCGTCGAGCTCGACCTCAACCCGGTGTTCGCCACCAGCAAGAACGCGATCGCGGCCGACGTCCGCATCGTCGTCGACTTCAACTACAAGCCGCGCCCGGCGCCGCGTCCGACCGAAGAGATCGTCGCCGCGATGAACCGCATCATGCAGCCGAAGGGCGTTGCGGTGATCGGCGCCTCCGCCGAGGACGGCAAGATCGGCAACTCCGTGATGAAGAACCTCATCAACGGCGGCTACAAGGGCGAGATCTATCCGATCCATCCCAAGGCCGACGAAATCCTCGGCTACAAGGCCTACAAGAGCGTCAAGGACGTGCCCGGCGTGATCGACACGGCGGTGTTCGCGATCCCCGCGAAGTTCGTCGCCGGCGCGCTCGCCGAATGCGGCGAGAAGAAAATCCCCGGCGCGGTGCTGATTCCCTCGGGCTTTGCCGAGGCCGGCGCGCCGGAATTGCAGGCCGAGATCGTCGAGGTCGGCAAGAAATACAATATCCGCCTGATGGGGCCGAACATCTACGGCTTCTATTATACCCCGGCCAATCTGTGCGCCACGTTCTGCACCGCCTATGACGTCAAGGGCCACGCCGCGCTGTCGTCGCAGTCGGGCGGCATCGGCATGGCGATCATCGGCTTCTCGCGCTCGGCCAAGATGGGCGTGTCGGCGATCGTCGGCCTCGGCAACAAGTCCGACATCGACGAGGACGATCTGCTCGCCTTCTTCGAGCAGGATCCCAACACCAACCTGATCGCGCAGCACTGCGAGGACCTGAAGGACGGCCGCGCCTTCGCGGAAGCCGCCAAGCGCGTCTCCAAGAAGAAGCCGGTGGTCGTGCTCAAGGCCGGCCGCACTTCTGCGGGTGCGAAGGCGGCCTCGTCGCACACCGGCGCGCTCGCCGGCAACGACAAGATCTACGAGGACGTGTTCAAGCAGTCGGGCGTGATCCGTGCCCGCAGCCTGCGGCAGCTGCTCGAATTCGCCCGCGGCGTGCCGGTGCTGCCGACGCCGAAGGGCGAGAACGTGCTGATCATCACCGGCGCCGGCGGCTCCGGCGTGCTGCTCTCCGACTCCGTGGTCGACAACGGCTTGTCGCTGATGCAGATGCCGCCGGATCTCGATGCGGCGTTCCGCAAGTTCATCCCGCCGTTCGGCGCGGCCGGAAATCCTGTGGATATCACCGGCGGCGAGCCGCCGATCACCTACGTCAACACGGTCAAGCTCGGCCTGTCGGATGAGCGTATCCACGCGCTGATCCTCGGCTACTGGCACACCATCGTGACGCCGCCGATGGTGTTCGCGCGCAACATGGTCGAGGTGAAGAAGGAGATGGAGGCCAAGGGCTTCGTCAAGCCGATCGTCGCCTCGCTCGCCGGCGACGTCGAGGTCGAGGAAGCCGCCGAATATCTCTACCAGCACGGCATCCCGGCCTACGCCTATTCGACCGAACTGCCGGTCGAGGTGCTCGGCGCCAAGTACAAGTGGGCGCGCGGGGCGGGCCTGCTCTGATCTTCTGAATCTGTCGAATACCTCAGGCCGCCCCGGACACCGTCCGGGGCGGTCTTTTCGTTGGGCTGTCCCATCTGCAATGGGCCGCCGAGACGAGCGGGAAGGGCGCGGTCAGCCCGATCGCGCGAAACCAAGCCAGGCTTTCTGATCCTCCTGCGCGGGTTCCGCGCACCATCTTCTTTTCCGGACCCGCGCGCGGCTGACGAAGCTTGCCTTCCACATCTGATGTGCTACTGATATATCAGATCAGGAATGACGGAGGGACCCGCGATGGAGTTGGCTGCAACAGGGATGACCGACCGCCAGCGCAAATATCGCGCGACCTACCGCGAGCGCGTGGTGGGCTGGTACAATGGCTGGCTGCACGTCGTGCTGATCTACACGATCGGCTTCACGGCGCTGTACGTCTATCTGGCCAATGTGCACGACGTGAAATGGTGGGAATACCTCACCATTCCCGTGGTCTTCCTGATCGCAAACTTCTTCGAATGGGCGGTGCACCGCTTCGTCATGCACCGGCCCTCGAATGTGCCCTTGCTGCGCGCGGTCTACAGCCGCCACACCCTGATGCACCATCAATTCTTCACCGAGGAGGAGATGCGCTTTGCCGATCATCACGACTGGCGCGTCACTTTCTTTCCGCCCTATGCGCTCGTGGTGTTCACCCTGATGTCGATCCTGCCGGCGATCGTCGCGGGCCTTGTGATCTCGGCCAACACCGGCTGGCTGCTGATCACCACGACGACCTCGATGTACCTGATCTACGAGTTCATGCACTTCTGCTGCCACGTCGAGGAAAATGCCTTCGTACGCAACATGCCCTTCGTCAACACCATCCGCCGGCATCATACCGCCCATCACAACCAGTCGATCATGATGGAGCGAAACATGAACCTGACCTTCCCGGTGATGGACTATGTGTTCGGCACCTCCGACCTCAATCGCGGCCTGCTCGGCCACATCTTCAACGGCTACAGCACGCGCTACGTGAAGACCGACATGCGCCGGACGGCGCGGACGCCGCGGGTCGTGGCGAAGGAGCAATCGGTGCCACATGCCGCAGCTTGAACCCAATCTCGCAGGCCTCGCCTGGTTCGGTCTGCTGTGGAGCGTGTGCTGCATCGGCTTCTTGCAGCTGGCCGGCATGTACCCGCTGCGCGGGCGCGCCGTTCTGCCGGTGACGATGACGACCATCGTGTGGGTGATGCTGCTCGCCGGCACGCTGGCATTCGCGCTGGCCGAATTGCGCTGGACCACAATTGTTGTCGTCGGCGGCGTGCTGTTCTTGTTCTTGCCCGGGTTGTTTCAGGCGCTGCCGGAATCGTGGCGCGACGGACGGGCGGGATTGCGGCTGTCCTGTTGCGCCATGATCGTAGCGCTCGCGCTGCTGGTCCGCGTGGCGGCGCCGTCGTTTCACAACTGGATGACGTGAAGGGAGGTCTCGATGCCAAGCCACATCAAACTCATGCTGTCGCTGGCGTGCCTCGCCACGGCGGCCTGCGGATACTTTTTCATGGTCTATCTGGGACAGCAGGGACCGAGCTATGCGGTCGCCTTCCTCGGCGTGTTCGCCACCGTCGCGATGTGGATCTTCCCCGAGGTCGTCAAGAAGGACCTCAAGATGCGTCCGCCGGGATCCTGACCGAGCTCCTGATATGATGCTGCAGCACAGGGAGGATCCGATGGCGAGCTATACCGGGGACCGCACCATCGACGGCATTTCGGTGCTGGTCGACGGCAAGCCGCTGTCACCGCATTACGACCAGCTTCGTCTCACCGAACACGGCTTTGAATGGAGCTACGAGGGGCCCGAGCCGGCACAACTGGCCTTCGCGCTGCTCTATGACCATCTGCACGATGCCGCTGCCGCGAAAGCGTTGCACGAGAGTTTCATGCGGCGCGTCGTCGCCAATTTCGACAATGAATGGGAGCTCTCCTCGGCCGATCTCGACGAGGCGGTCGCGGCGCTGCGCTCCGGACAGAGGGCCTGAGCCCGTGCTGATGTCCCCGGCAGAGAATTCTTGAGATGACCCTGACCTGTCGCGCGGCGGTGCTGCATCAAAGCGGAACGCCGCTCTCCGTCGAGCGCATATCGCTTGCGCAGCCCATGCCGACCGATGTCGTGGTGAAGGTGCGCGCTGCGGGGCTCTGCCACACCGATCTCGAAGTCATCGACGGATCGCTGCGCTATCCCCTGCCAATGATCCTCGGGCACGAGGCGGCCGGCGTGGTCGAGGAAATCGGCAGCGCGGTGCGCGACATCAGGGTCGGCGATCACGTCATCCTGTCCTGGAATCCGCATTGCGGGCACTGCTTTCACTGCGACCGCGCGCAGCCGATCCTGTGCGAGACCTATCTCGCGCAGGGCGCCGAAGGCGTGCATTTCGACGGCGCGTCGAAGGCGCGGCTCGCGGACGGCCGCAAGCTGGCGCACCTGATGTTCCTCGGCGCGTTCTCGGAATATGTCGTGCTGCCGGCCCAGCAGGCGATCGTCGTGCCAAACGACATCCCGTTCGACCGCGCGTGCCTGATCGGCTGCGGCGTCATGACCGGCGTCGGCGCCGCGCTGAACGTCGCCGCCATCGGTCACGGCGATACCGTGATGGTTACAGGCTGCGGCGCGGTCGGGCTGGCGGCGGTGCAGGGCGCCAGGCTTGCCGGCGCCGGTGCTGTTATCGCGGTCGACCTCGATGATGCAAAGCTGGCGCTGGCGCGGCAGCTCGGCGCCACGCACGTCGTCAACGCGGCGCGCGAGGACCCGGTCCAGTTCGCAAAGCAGGCGACGGGCGGCCGCGGCGCCGACGTCATCCTTGAAGCGGCGGGCCATCCCAACGCGTTTCGGCAGACCGCGGAGGCGGTACGGCCGGGCGGCGAGGTGATCTGGCTCGGCAAGATCGACGTCACGCGGGACGTGAGTTTTCGCTGGGGCGCGTTGATGGGCGAGAAGCGATTTCGCCGTTCGAGCTATGGCGGCGCGCGGCCACGACGCGACTTTCCCTTTCTGGCGCAGGCCTATCTGGACGGCCGGCTCAAGCTCGACGAACTGATCACCGGCCGCTGCAGCCTCGACGGCATCAATGACGGCTTCGAGGCGCTGCGGCAAGGACGTTCGATCCGCACGGTGGTCGAGCTCTGAGAGCCGTTACAGCGTCGAACGCGCAAAACTTTCGATGTAGTCGATCAGGCTGTCGGAGGCCGCGCCCGCGGCGTCGACGCGGCGCTCGGCGATGGCTTCGGCGACGTCGGCATGCAGCCGCGCCGCGAGCGGCAGATCGGCCGCTTCCTTGTAATGCTGGTACCAGAACCGGCGCGACAGGCCATGCATCAGGCCCATGGCGCGGGAGGCGAACTCGTTGCGCGACGCCGCGGAGATCAGTGAGTTGAACTGGTGATCCAGCCGCATGAACAGCAGATCGTCGGATTTCTCCGCCGCGCGCCGCATGCCGGCGGCGATCTCGGAGAACTGCGTGCGCTGCTCGCTGGTGGCGCGCTCGGCGGCGCCGCGCGCCATCAGCCGTTCCAGCTCGCGCCGGACTTCGAGCAGGCGCAACTGGGCCCTGAGGTCGATCTCGGACACCAGCACGCCGCGGCGGGCCAGGATGTTGACGAGACCGTCGCGCGACAGGCGCTGCAAGGCTTCGCGGATCGGGGTTCGGCCGATGTCGAGCCGCTTGGCGAGCACCAGCTCGGACAGCGCGGTGCCCGGCGGCAGTTGCAGCGTCACGATCAGCTCTTCCAGCTCGGCATAGGCGCGATCGGTGAGCGTGACGTCGCTTTGCGGGAGCGGGGCCGGCGCGGAACCGCGCGGCTTGTCGCCGGCGGCGGACGATTGCCGTGCCGGCCGGCGGCTCCCTGCTGTGCGCGCGCGCACCGTGCTGGATCGTTTGCTCGAATGTACCATCAGGATCGTGAGTGCTGCTGTACAGCAGATATCTCACACGCCCGATGGCAATGACAAGGCCGGTCGATCGGCGCCGCGCCGAATCGGACGGCGCGCCGCGCGCCCATCAGTGCGAAATGCTTTCCAGCGTCCGGCCGCGGGTTTCCTCGCCGAGCAACAGCACCGCGAGCGCCGCCACCACGAACGCGCCGGCGCCGAGCGCAAACACGCCGCCTTGTCCGGCCGCCGGCAGGATCACGCCGATCACATAGGGGCCGATCAGCGAACCGATTCGGCCGACCGCGGAGGCAAAGCCCGTTCCGGTCGCGCGGACATGGGTCGGGTACAGTTCGGGCGTATAGGCGTAGAGCGCCGACCACATGCCGAACAGGAAGAATTGCATGCAGAGGCCGGCAATGATGAGCTGGGTCTGGTCCGCCGCCGAGCCGTAGAAATGGCAGGCGATCGCGCCGCAGAGCAGGTTCATCACCAGCGTCGCCTTGCGGCCCCAGGATTCGACGAGCCACGCCGAGACCAGGAAGCCGGGGATCCCCGCGAGCGAGATCAGGATGGTGTAGAACACCGATTTGGTGATCGGGAAGCCCTTGGCCTGCAGCAGCGCGCCGAGCCAGGTAGTCAGGCCGTAGAAGCCGAGCAGCGCGAAGAACCACAGGGTCCACAACATCGTGGTCCGCTTGGCATAGATGCCCGAAAACAGCGTTCTCAGGCCGGTCACTTCGGACGCGGGGGCGGCCACCTGGCGCACCACCGGCGGCAGTTCCTTGCCGCCGAGACGGTCGCGGACCCTGCTTTCGATATTGCGCACCGTGGCCTCGGCCCGCTCCGAATAGCCGTGCGAGGCGAGCCAGCGCGGCGATTCCGGAACGTAGCGGCGCACCACAAGCACGAACACGGCCGGGATCGCCTGCAGGATGAAGACCCAGCGCCAGTCGGCGACCTGCAGCACGAAGTAGGTCAGCAGGCCCGACGCGATGAAGCCAAGCGGCCAGAATCCTTCGAGGAACGCGATGTAGCGGCCGCGGTTGCGCGCCGGCATGATCTCCGAGACCATCGACTGCGCGACCGGAAACTCCATGCCCATGCCGAAGCCGAGCAGAAGGCGGGACGCGCCGAGCGCAGTCGCCGTCGTCGAGAGACCGCAGCACAGGCTGCCCAAGCCCCAGAAGATCATGCTGACCTGGAAGACGCGGGCGCGGCCGAAACGGTCGGCGAGCAGGCCGGCGGACGCGGCGCCCACGAACATGCCGAGGAAGCTCATGCTGGACAGCAGCCCGGCTTCCGCCGTCGACAGGCCGAAGGTCTGGCGGATCGAACCGAGCACGAAGGTGAGCGCGGCCAGGTCCATGCTGTCGAAGAACCATGCTGTCGCGATGATTCCGAAGATCCAGCGCTGATATGAGGTCAGCGGCAGGCGTTCGAGCCGCGCCGCGATATCGGCGACCTGCTGCGCCTGCGCGGTTCGCGCAACGGTGGCCGGAGCCCGGCTTCCGGCTGCTGCGGTGACGTCGGAAATGGTCATTGCTGCCTCCCCAAGTAGAGATTGATGGGCTCTTGTCGGCCCCTTTTAATAAAATGTCACACGGATAGCAGTGATATGTCAATTGCTGATCACGCGCGAATTGGCGGCGCGAACCGGGCTGCGGCACCGGACGGGGCCGCGGACACATCGGCGCGTAGCGCGGTCCTCCCGTGATCCGGCCGACCATCCCTGCCGCGTCGGGCATCCTGTGAAGCGGCATCAAGAGCCGGTTAACGGCATCCGAGAAATCGGGGGCTAACGGATAATCCGGCTTTAATGGGGAGCCGACTAAACGTCACGTGGTTACAAGGTGCCGGATGCCTGGAGGTATCCGATGTTGCGTCGGGCGGAGGCGTTTTCCCCATATGTCAGTTCAGGCCGATCTGGATTTTGCGAGCGACGATCGCGCGAGGGCGCAGATCGGCGCGGCGGTGAACTATCTGCTCAGGGACGCGACCGGCGTCGCGCGTGAGCATGCCGTCGAGACGATTGTCGAGATGGTGCGCGACATCGCAAGCCGGCCGCCCACTATCGAAGCGGCATCGATTCAGCCGCTGATGAGCGGTGTCGCCTATCGGGATTTTGTCATCGATGCCTACCGGCGCGACGTCGATCGCTGGCGCGCGACCATCCGCCGTTCGAACGGCAAGAAGATCCGGATCGCTTCGCCGCCGTCGGTGCGCGACGAGGCGACGACCACAGCGGATGCGATCACCGCCGAGAAGGCCATCGAGTTCGCCAGGCGGGCGATCGACTTGGGCGAGGTGATCTGACCTCGCCGCCTCAAGGCTGGCATCGCCGCGACGTCTTGGCGATGCCGCCTATGCTTGGGACGCGCGATGTGCTCCGATACGGCAGCTGCGCCGGTTCCGCAGCTGTCTGCGGAATTGTCCATTCATCCTGTCCCAGCCGAGAAATGCCATGCCTTCCGAACTCCGTTCGCCGCGTCTGGCTGTCCTGATCGACGCCGACAACGCATCTGCAAAGATCGCCGATGGGCTGTTCGAGGAGATCGCCAAGATCGGCGAGGCCAGTGTGCGCCGCATCTACGGCGACTTCTCCAATCCCAGGTCCAAGGGCTGGGCCGACATCCTGTCGAAGCACGCCATCATTCCGCAGCAGCAATTTGCCTATACGACCGGGAAGAATGCATCCGACATCACCTTGGTGATCGACGCCATGGACCTGCTGCACAGCGGACGGTTCGACGGCTTCTGCCTGGTGTCGTCGGACAGCGATTTCACCCGGCTTGCCGCCCGCATCCGCGAGCACGGCATCGACGTGTTCGGGTTCGGCGAGCAGAAGACGCCGGAGAGTTTTCGGCAGGCCTGCCGCCGGTTCGTCTATACCGAGAATCTGCGCGGCGGCGCGCCGAGCAATCAGGATGCCGCCGTGCGGGCCCAGCCGTTGCAGCCGCCGGAGGCCGCCACGCCGATCATCAAGAAGGTCATCAGCCAGATGGCGAGCGAGGACGGCTGGGTCACGCTTGGCGAGGTCGGACGGCAGCTGGCCAATTTCGCGTCGGATTTCGATCAGAGGACCTATGGCTTCCGCACCCTCGGCGAGCTGGTGCGCAGGACCAACGCTTTCGAGATCGAGTCGAAGGGCGGGACGATGCGAATCCGCATCAAGCCAGCGGCGGCACCGCCGCCGAGACGGCGAGCTCCGAGGCGGCGAGCCGATCAAAGGCCGCCGGATTGAACGGCACGCCGCGCGGTCTGTTCTGCACGATCTCTGAATCTGAACCCTGGATGAATGCTGCTTCGAAGGTTGTTCGGAGCAGCATTTTCGTTCGTACCGGAATCAAGCGAATTGCGCGCGGAACTGGAGTTGCGCGGGTTGCAGCGTTGGAACTGGAACGTTCTCGTTGCTTGCGATGTTGAGGGGGCATCGATCAATTCGGAGGAGGAGAATCATGAACAAGCGTTTTGCTGTGTCCCTTGTCGCTGCTGCGTCGCTGCTCGCGTCCGGTTCGGCCTTCGCGCAGTCCACGACTGCGGCGGGCGCCGCGAACGGCGCGCGGGCCGGTGGCGAAATCGCGGGCCCTGTCGGCGAGATCGTCGGCGGCACGTTGGGTGCCGCGGTCGGCGCCGGCCTCGAGATCCCGAATGCGGTGATCACCTCGATCCCGCGCAGCGAGCCGTCGGTGGTGGTGCGTGAACGCGTCGTCGTCGGCGAGCCGCTGCCCGACACCGTCGTGCTGCGCCCGGTGCCGCGCTACACCGAGTATCGCTACGCGGTCGTCAACGACCGCCGCGTGATCGTGGAGCCTCGTACCCGCCGGATCGTCAAGATCATCGACTGATCGCGTGATCGCGCCTGTTCCATCGTCATTGCGAGGAGCTCGCGACAAAATTGCAAGCAATTTTGCGCTGAAGCGACCAAGCAATCCATCGCGCCGCGTATGCTGAAGCATGGATTGCTTCGCTTCGCTCGCAATGACGGAAGTAAGGAAATGACATCCTCGCGGGCCCATCGCCCGCGGGGATTTTCTTGGTCCGATTTTCTTGGGTCCCATGAATACCGGCATGGCACCGCCCAGCTTTTTTCATGAAGCGACCGGTTGGCCTGACGCCGCAATCCCCTAAACTGATCCGCAACGGATGGACGCAGCCAGCGTTCGTCTCAATCAAGGGGATGGAAGCATGGGTCGGAAGATCGCGATCGTCGGTGCGGGTGCGGTCGGCGGCTACGCCGGTGCGCATATGGTGCAGGCGGGGGAGGACGTCACCTTCATCGATCCCTGGCCCGCGCATGTCGAGCACATGCGCAAGCACGGACTGCGCGTCACGCACGCGATGGACGTCGCGGAATTCTCGGTGCCGGTGCGCGCGCTTGATGTCACCGACGCGCAGCAGCTGGCGAAAGAGAAACCGGTCGACGTCGCCTTCGTCTGCATGAAGTCCTACGACACCGCCTGGGCCACCATGCTGATCCGGCAATATCTGGCGGCGGACGGCTACGTCGTTTCGCTGCAGAACTGCATGAACGAGGAGACCATCGCCGGCATCGTCGGCTGGGGCAAGACGCTCGGCTGCATCGCAAGCAGCATCACCGTCAATCTGCCCGAGCCCGGCCACATCCACCGCGGCGCCGGCAAGGGCGGCGCAGCGCACACCGTGTTTCGCGCCGGCGAGGTGCATGGCCGCATCACCGCGCGGGCGGAGGAAGTCTGCCGCCTGGTCGGTTATTCCGACAGCGCCAAGGTCACCTCCAATCTCTGGGGCGAGCGTTGGTCCAAGCTCGTCGCCAACGTGATGGGCAACGGGCTCTCGGCCTGCACTGGTCTAACGGGCGGCGAAGTGCTGCAAAGCGAACCGCTGCGCCGCTTCTCGACGCGGCTTGGCAGCGAGGCGATCCGCGTCGGCCAGGCGCAGGGCTATCAGTTGGAGGAGATCCTGCACCTGCCCCCCGAGACCATCGCGCGCGCCGGCGAGGGCGACGAGGCCGCGACACGCGCTTGCGACGAGCAGCGCTTCAAGGATGCCAAGCGCACCTCATCGGCGCAGCGCCCCTCGATGGGCCAGGACATGCAGAAGGGCCGCCGCACCGAGATCGAATTCCTCAACGGCCTCGTGGTCCGCGAAGGCGAGAAGCTCGGCATCACCTGCGCGGCGAATGCCGCGCTGACCGACATCGTCAAGTGCGTCGAACGCGGCGAGCTCGCGCCGGATCCCCGGCACATCACGGAGCTGAGGTTGAATTGATGATGGTTTCTCGTTTAGGTGACTGCAAGTAAAATCATATAGATAGATATGCTTATTTAGAACAAATATAGAACATTTAGGGTTGATTTACCGGCCCATGTCAGGATATTTTTCACATAGGAGAAGCGCATGGCCGAGACCACAATCGAGTGGACTGATGCGACTTGGAACCCGGTCGCCGGATGCACAATCCTTTCGCCAGGATGTACCAACTGCTACGCGATGCGAATGGCCGCTCGCCTCGAGGCTATGGGTGTCGAAAAGTACCGTGGGCTCACTCGAAAGACCGGTGGCCGGGCAAAGTGGACCGGCAAGCTATACTTGGACCGGAAGTCTCTCGAAGCGCCGAGAGCTTGGCGGAAGCCGCGCCAAATCTTCGTCAACTCCATGTCGGACTTGTTCCACGCGGATGTGCCCGCAACCTTCGTGGCTGACGTTTGGTCGACGATGCAGGAGACGCCGCATCATACCTACCAAATCCTGACCAAACGGCCGGACCGGATGGCCGAATTGACCACAGCGCTGCCGGTCCTGCGCAATGTCTGGCTCGGCACCAGCGTTGAAAGTGCCGACTATCTCGATCGCATTGTTGATCTGCGCCGCGTACGTGCAGCAGTGAGGTTCATCTCATTTGAACCGTTGATAGGCTCGGTTGCGGTTGCCGATCTTAGTGGCATTCATTGGGCGATCGTCGGCGGCGAGAGTGGGCCCGGTGCACGTCCGATGAAACGGGCATGGGTCGACGAGATCGAGGCTGCCTGTCGCAGGCACGGCACCGCCTTCTTCTTCAAGCAATGGGGCGGGAGAAACAAGAAGGCGGCAGGGCGCGAGTTGAATGGCAAGACTTACGATGAAATGCCCGTCCTAGAGGAAGCTGCGCTGTCCTGAGTTGTTAGAGGCGGTCTTCCAGAATTTGTGCGCTAGATCGTGCTTGGCGACGAGAGTTAGCCAGTATAGGTGCTGACCACCTTCCCCCGTTATTAGTTGCATGTCCGCCGAAGTAGAAATTCCGAGTTCGGCGACTTTTCGGCGCCAATATTCGAAGACTTCGCGACGGATCGCGGGATGGCGTTGATTCAGGTTGACAGCGGACCTCCAGCCAGGAGCAAAATTGTCAAACGCTGACTGTTGAGCCTTGATGTTCATTCCAGTATTGCGCTGAAGATCCATCTTGCTGATATGGACAAGCATATCGATATATCGAAGGCCGGCGAACGCCTTCATTACTTCGAACTCGAAAGCACCCAGATTGTAGGGATCAACGAACACGAAGTTGAGCCCGCTCAAGCCGAGCAATGAACGAGCTTCGCGAACTGCCTGGACGGCAGTCCCTCTTAGTTCAACGACGGGTGCTCCAGCTCTTGTCAAGCGTTCGATGGCGAGTGATCTTCGGTGCTCATCCGCGTCGCCAACATAAACAGTACTGAATGGTGCTTTGGACGCGAGGCTCGCCTTCCACGCGGCTACGCAACTACCATCGATGTATTCGTTCGTTCGCCTTACCCTGGATCGTCCGGGACCACAGAAAAGCTCGACGTAGGCCGCGCCACCTTTTCCTGGGCCTAACCACTTCTTACGCACTGCGCGCGATATCTCGATGTAGCGACATAGAGAGGCGATTTTGTCTTTCGCCCATCGCCCGACTTCCTCTACTTGGAGGCCGTCATCTCCTTTGACGAGTTCACCCATGATGTCAGCCGCGGTCGCCGTCAGCGAAAATCAATAGCCGACGCTGAGCGGTGCGTTCGGACTGTAGTCAACGCTACCCGTGTGGTGCCGCACAAAACCGCTGCGGCGGATGCCGCGTCAAATAATATGCTCATTGAAAGCCCCAGCTTCACGGTGAGCTAACCGCAACTAGAGCGCGAGAGCAACTATACTTTAGCGAGTTTGGCGGCCATGCGGTTGCGCGGCGGCTTCTATTATCGCATCCGCTCTACAGCAGCTGCCGTACCCCCATCCCGTTCATGAATCGCTCGCGGATCTGCACGGGATCGCGCCTTGTCGTGCCGGTGCCGGGCTTGTCGTCGATGCGGACGCCGATCAGGGTCGGGCCGGAGGCCTGTTTCGACTGTTCGATCAGCCGCTCGAAATCGTCCTCGTCGGCGGCCCATGAGCTGCTCGCGATGCCGCTGGCGATTGCGACCTGGACGATATCGGTATGGCCGGCGGCCGGCGTCGGCTGCGCGCCCGTGATCTGGTAGATACCGTTGTCCATCACCACCATGGTGAGATTCTTCGGTGCCAGTGTCGCGATGGTCGAGAGACAGCCGAGCTGCATCAGCAGCGAGCCGTCGCCTTCGAGCGCGAACACGCGCCGATTCGGCTGCGCCAGCGCGACGCCGAGCGCGATCGGAAACGCTAGGCCCATGCTGCCCAGCATGTAGAAATTCTGCGGGCGATGGCCGGCGGCCCAGAGGTCGAAATTGGTGTTGCCGATGCCGCCGATCACGGCCTCGTCCTTGAGCCCGGCGACGAGGCGCTGGGTGAGCTCGAAGCGGTTCATCACCTTGGTGTTGCGCGCGGGGGTGCTGGTCATGGCTGATCTCACTTGTCGAAGGTCTTGCCGCCGGTCAGCAGCGGCGAGAGGATCAGTGCCACCGGCGCCTGGGTGGTGACGGCCTGCTTGATCGAGCGGTCGGCAATGAATTCGAGCTCGTCGAGCCGGGTGATGGTGTGATGCTCCATGGCGAGCGAATCCAGCACCGGGCGCATGGTGCGGCAGACCAGCGCCTGGCCGTAATTGAACTCGCCGAGCGTGCCGCGCTCGGAGACGAACATGATCAGCGGGATCTGGTAGGGCACCGCGAGCGAGGCCAGCACATTGGCCAGCGTGGCAAAGCCCGAGGTCTGCATCAGCACCGCGCCGCGGGTGCCCGCCATCCAGGCGCCGGAGACGATGCCGACCGCTTCTTCCTCGCGCGCGGTCGGAAACGTCGTGAAATAGGGATCGGCGTGCAGGTCCTTGATCAGCGTGGTCAGCACCCGGTCGGGCACATAGGGCACCAGCTTGATCTCGTTCCGCTTCAGCGTCTGCAGCACGATGCCGTGCCAGCTGGTCGCTGACTTCTGGGACGAGGCTTGTTCCGCGGCCGCCATCCTGTTCTCCCTGCTCGCGCGACGCTATGGCCGCTTGCCGCACGAAACTTGACGCGGTGCCTGCGATTGTCAACATGTCGCGGCCGCAACGCGATCTGCGGAATTCGGCCATCGCAGCGCCGAACCGACGTGCGATACAGGCGTAACGAAAAAGGGACGGTAGCGATCAAGGGACGGGAGGCGTCGATGGCCGGATGGGTCTGGCGGACCGCCATTGCGGCAGCGGCCATTTTTGTGGCCGGCCTTGCGTCCGCGCAGCCGTTCCCGGCCAAGGCCGTTCATATTCTCGTGCCATATCCGCCCGGCGGCGGCGTCGATGTGCTGACGCGCACGCTCGCCGAAGCGGTGTCGAAGACCTGGACGCAGTCGATCGTGGTCGAGAACCGGCCCGGCGCCGGCGGGGTGATCGCCTCGCAGGCGATCGCGACCTCCGCGCCCGACGGTTACAATCTGATCATGGTGGCGAGCGGCCACGCCACCAATCCGTTCCTTTATCCAAAGCTGCCCTACGACACCTTCAAGGATTTCTCGCCGATCTCGCTCTTGGCGTCGTCGCCGAACGTGCTGCTGGTGCGCGCGGATTCGCCGTTCAAATCGGTCGCCGACGTCATCGCTGCGGCGAAGGCGAAGCCCGGCAGCCTGTCCTTCGCCCATGCCGGCAACGGCACCTCGACCCATCTGGCCGGCGAGCTGCTCAACAATCTCGCCAAGATCGAGATCAGTGCGATCCCCTACAAGGGCGGTGCGCCCGCGATCAACGATCTGCTCGGCGGGCAAATTCCGCTGTCGTTCAACAACGGTCCGGAATCGGTCGGACAGCTGCAGGCCGGCACGGTTCGCGCGCTGGCGGTGACGACGGGCTCGCGTGCGCCGTTCCTGCCTGACGTGCCCAGCATGTCGGAGACCGTGCCGGGCTACGACACCGAGGTGTGGTGGGGGTTGCTCGGGCCCGGCAACATTCCGGCCGACCTCGTCGCGAAGATCTCGCATGATTTCGTCGCGGCGGTGAACACCGATGCCGTGAAGGAGCGGCTCGGCAAGCTCGGTGCGATTCCGATCGGCTCCACGCCGGACAAGTTCGCCGCCAAGATCAAGGCCGACTATGACAAATGGGGGCCGATCATCAAGGCCGCCGGCATGAAGGCGGAATAGAACATGGCCGCGTCAGAGATTCCCGCCTGCCTGCTGCCGCGTCCGGTGACGCCGCCCAGAGACAAGCTGCCGCCGAAGGCCTGTGATACGCATGCGCATGTGTTCGGTCCGGCCGACCGCTTCCCCTATGCCGGCGATCGCAGCTACACGCCGCCGGACGCGCCGCTGCAAACATATCTCGGCATGCTCGATGCACTCGGTTTCGCCCGCGGCGTGCTGGTGCAGGGCAGCGCGCACGGCCACGACAATTCGGCGATGCTGGATGCGTTGCAGCGTGAGCCCGCGCGGCTGCGCGGCGTCGCGGTGGCCGATGCCGATGTGGCGGCGGGCACGCTGCGGCAATGGCACGTGCTCGGCGTCCGCGGTCTGCGCTTCAACCATTTCTTCCGCGGCGGGCAGTTGCACTATCGCGGCGGCATTCCCTTGAACGTTGCCGAGACGCACGCGGGCGTGATGGCAGAACTCGGCTGGCATCTGCAGCTCTGGATCGACGTGAAGGATTTGCCTGACACGATCCCGACGCTGAAGGCGCTCGGGTTGCCGGTCGTGGTCGATCACATGGGCCGCACCGATGCTGCCGCCGGCATCAACACCGCGGGCTTTCAGAGCCTGCTGCGCGCGGTGGGCGAAGGCTGGTGCTGGGCCAAGCTCTCGGGCGCGCATCGCCTGAGCCAGCGGGCGCCCGATTATCCGGATGCGCGGCCGTTCCACGAGGCGCTGGTCGCGGCCAATCCTGAACGGCTGGTGTGGGGCGGCGACTGGCCGCATCCGCGGGTCGAAGGCGAAATGCCCGACGCCGGCCATCTGCTGACGCTGTTCCAGGAATGGACGCCGGATGCGGCGACCCGGCACCGTATCCTCGTCGACAATCCCGCACGACTCTATGGCTTCCCAAACTGAAAGCTGCTCGAAGACATGACCGTCAACAACAAGCGCGTGTTCTACGTCAAATACCTCGCCCACGAGATCTACGTCGATATCCTGAAGAAGCGGCCGGACGTCCGGCTCGATCGTCTCGAGAACGAGACGCCGGAGGCGACGTTCGCGCCCGTCCTTGCCGACGCGCATGCCTATCAGATCGGCGCGGCCCGCGATGAGCTGGCGCCGCATTTCCATGCCCACGCCGAGTTGTTGAAGCGCGCGCCGAATCTTCTGATCGTGTCGTCGAATGGCGCCGGCTTCGATCCCGTCGATGTCGATGCCTGCACCGCCGCGGGCGTGCTGGTCGTCAACCAGTCCGGCGGCAACGCCAATTCGGTCGCCGAACACGCGCTCGGCATGATGCTGACGCTGTCGAAGCGGATCATCCAGTCCGACCGCAGGCTGCGGCGCGAGGCCAACGTCAACCGCAACGATCTGATCGGCAATGAGCTGAGGGAGAAGACCGTCGGCATCGTCGGGCTCGGCAATGTCGGCCGCCGCATCGCCGAGCTGTGCAAGGGCCTCCTGCACATGAAGGTGATCGCCTACGATCCCTATCTCACGGCGGATGAGATGGCGAAGCGGGGCGGGGAGAAGGTCGAGCTCGACGATCTCTTGCGCCGCGCGGACTTTGTTTCGATCTCGTGTCCGCTGGACAAGAACAGCCGCGGCATGATCGGCGCGCGTCAGTTCGCGCTGATGCAGCCGCACGCCTATTTCGTCACCACCGCGCGCGGCTTCATCCACGACGAGAAGGCGCTGGAGGAAGCGCTAAGTGACAAACGCATCGCCGGCGCCGGGCTCGACGTCTGGGACAAGGAGCCGCCGCCGCCGGATCATCCGCTGCTGCAGTTCGACAATGTGCTGGCGAGCCCGCACACCGCCGGCGTGACCCGCGAGGCGCGCATCAACATGGGCCGGATCGCGGCCGAGCAGATCCTCGACGCCCTCGACGGCAAGCGCCCGCCGCGCATCATCAATCCCGAGGTGTGGCCGGTCTACGCAAGACGGTTCGAGAAGGCGTTCGGGTTCATGCCGGGGTAGGGTCGGGCCTTCCCCAGCGGTGGCCGCGGCTGCGCGCGGCCAAAATATCGAAAACAACCCCATGCAAAGGAGCTGACGGCTGCCGGCGTTCGAGCAGGTAGCTTGACGCGTCGGGCAACTCAGGGGTACATTTCCAATATTCAGAAATCGTGCAGCGCCAGGCCTTGCGGGGGACATCTACCGCAAGGGCGGAGGGGAACGGTTCCGCCGGTGCGTCCCTCACGCAAAACGGCCAGCCGTGCGAGTGCTGTTGCGCGCGCCAAAACACCGGAGAAAATCTCCTTCGTCGTAGCCTCGATCGGGGCAATAAATCCACTGCCGGACGACCGCCTCGCAACGCGTCCGTTGTTATTTTCCCTGAGATATCGACGGCTTAGCCAGAAATCGCCATTTTCCCTGCGTGCCCGTCCATTCCGGGCACGGAAGGAAGAAGTTCATGCGACAGGTCCAGTCATTGCTCCGCAACGCGCCCGCCAGGATCGGCCGCCGTCTTGCGCAGATCGTCGCGATCGCTGCCGCCAGCCTGCCCCAGGCCGGCGCGTAGCTTTTCCCGCTGCGAACAGTCGCACGCGTATCAGCCGAATTAACTCACTACCCTTTCGTGTTAGTGCTAGCGTGGTACCCCCGGGCTCTGCCGGTGCAGCAGGGAGGGTTCCATGTCACGCTTCGTCGTTCATTTCATGAAGGACGTGCTCGGCGGCAATGGCCGCGAGCGCGAGGTTTGCCAGGGCGCGCTTGAGATCGACGCCTCGAGCGAGGGCCAGGCCACCGAGATGGCCAAGGTCAAGTTTTGCCAGGAGCAATCGCTGTGCGACTGGTCACTGCATGCCGACCGCATCCGGATCGAGGCGGCCGACTTGCACGCCTGAACCGGATGGACCGCGTGTGGCGGCATCCGACCTCTCCCTGTGGGAGTTTGGGGCGCGATCCAATGCTGCCGTCATTGCGAGGAGCTCGCGACAAAATTGCAGAGCAATTTTGCGCTGAAGCGACGAAGCAATCCATGGTTCCGCATGTGCGGACAGATGGATTGCTTCGCTGCGCTCGCAATGACACAGGAGAAGCCAACTCGCTCTTGCGAAGTGAACGGCCGAGTTCAGCTCGCCCCGATCACTCCGGCAGGATGCGAACCGCACCCTTGGCAGCGCTGCTGGCGAACGCCGCATAGGCCTTCAGCGCGGTCGAGACAGCGCGCTTGCGCGGCGCCGCCGGCTTCCAGGCCGCGTTGCCCTTGGCTTCCATCGCTGCGCGACGGCGCTTCAGCTCGGCATCGTCGACCTTGAGGTTGACCTTGCGGTTCGGGATATCGAACTCGATGATATCGCCTTCCTCGACGAGGCCGATCAGGCCGCCTTCGGCGGCTTCCGGCGAGACGTGGCCGATCGACAGGCCCGACGATCCGCCGGAGAAGCGGCCGTCGGTGATCAGCGCACAGGCCTTTCCGAGGCCCTTCGATTTCAGATAGCTGGTCGGGTACAGCATTTCCTGCATGCCCGGGCCGCCGCGCGGACCTTCATAGCGGATCAGCACGACGTCGCCGGCCTTCACCTTGTTGGTGAGGATGGCGTCGACCGATGCGTCCTGGCTCTCGAAGATGCGGGCAGGGCCGGAGAACTTCAGAATGCTCTGGTCGACGCCGGCGGTCTTCACGATGCAGCCGTCCTCGGCGAGGTTGCCGAACAGCACGGCGAGGCCGCCGTCCTTGGAATAGGCATGCTCGGCGTCGCGGATGACGCCCTTTTCGCGATCGAGATCGACCTCGTCGAAGCGGCGGTCCTGGCTGAAGGCTTCCTGGGTCGGCACGCCGCCCGGCGCGGCGCAATAGAAGTTGCGCACCTTGTCGCTTGTGGTCCGCACCACGTCCCAGCGGTTCAGCGCATCGTCCAGCGTTGCGGCATGCACGGTCGGCCCGTCGGTCGTGAGCAGCTTGGCGCGGTCGAGCTCGCCGAGGATCGCCATGATGCCGCCGGCGTGATGCACGTCCTCCATGTGGACGTCCTGCACCGAGGGCGCGACCTTGCAGAGCACCGGCACCTTGCGTGACAGGCGGTCGATATCGGTCATCGTGAACGGCACTTCGCCCTCGCGCGCGGCGGCGAGCAGATGCAGCACGGTGTTGGTCGAGCCGCCCATCGCGATATCGAGCGTCATCGCGTTCTCGAACGACTTGAAGTTGGCGATATTGCGCGGCAGCACCTTGGCGTCGTCCTGCTCGTAGTAGCGGCGGGCGAGGTCGACGATCAGATGGCCGGCTTCGACGAACAGGCTCTTGCGGTCGGCATGCGTCGCCAGCACCGAGCCGTTGCCGGGCAGCGCGAGGCCGAGCGCCTCGGTCAGGCAGTTCATCGAATTCGCGGTGAACATGCCGGAGCAGGAGCCGCAGGTCGGGCAGGCCGAGCGCTCGATCACCTCGACCTCTTCGTCCGACACGTTGGAGTCGGCGGCCGCGACCATCGCGTCGATCAGGTCGACCGCGCGCTTCTTGCCCTTGAGCACGATCTTGCCTGACTCCATCGGTCCGCCCGAGACGAACACGGTCGGGATGTTGAGCCGCAGCGTCGCCATCAGCATGCCGGGCGTGATCTTGTCGCAGTTGGAGATGCAGACCATCGCGTCGGCGCAATGCGCGTTGACCATGTATTCGACGCTGTCGGCGATCAGCTCGCGCGAGGGCAGGCTGTACAACATGCCGTCATGACCCATCGCGATGCCGTCATCGACCGCAATGGTGTTGAACTCCTTGGCGACGCCGCCGGCCTTCTCGATCTCGCGGGCCACGAGCTGGCCGAGATTCTGCAGATGGACGTGGCCGGGCACGAACTGAGTGAAGGAATTGACCACCGCGATGATCGGCTTGCCGAAATCCTCGTTCTTCATGCCGGTGGCGCGCCAGAGGCCGCGTGCACCCGCCATGTTGCGGCCGTGGGTGGTGGTGCGGGAGCGATAGGCGGGCATCGTAAATCCTTCTCAAATCCTTGGGCTAAGGGCATTTTTTAGGGGAGTTGGCGCTCCTTATGCCTGCCCGTGGATGCGGATTCAAGCGCGGAACCGCATGGCTGAACCCCGCAATTCGGGCAATGTCGAGCCGGTCGGCTTGATCTCGGTCGGCCCGGTGCATTAGCTGATCGCACCGACGGCAAGAATAACGAACAAGCAAAAAGGGAGAGACACGCGTGGCAAGGCTGCCCCTGATTGATCCGGAGACGACGAGCGGAGAGATCCGCGCCTCATTCGACCGCATGCCGGTCAAGCTCAACATCTTCCGCATGATGGCCCATGCCGAGGCCAATATGATCCCGGCGATGCGGCTCGGCAATTCGATCCTGCACAAGCAGAAGCTGTCGGCGGTCAACCGCGAGCTCCTGATCCTGCAAGCCGCGCAGCTCGAGGGCGGCGCCTATGAATGGCGCCAGCACGTGCCGATCGCGCTCGGCGTCGGCGTCGCCCAGGCGCAGATCGATGCCGTCGAGCGCGGCAACTACGACGATGCGGCGCTGAACACGGCCGAGCGCGCGCTGCTCGGCTTCGGCCGCGAGGTGGTCGAGAAGGTCCGCGTCGGCGACGCCGCCTTCGCTGGCATGCGCGAGCATTTCAGCGATCAGGAGATCGTCGAGGCGATCGTCGCGCTCGGCTTCTACATGATGATGGCGCGGCTGACCGAGGCGACCGAGACCGATCTCGATCCGGCCGCCGGCATGGCCGTGTTCGAAGGCGGCAAGAAGCGGGATTGACGAGATGTCGGAGATTTCGCAAGAGGCCAATAAAGACACGAAGCCGGAGCGCTATGTCCGTCCGCTCAGCGCGGAATCGGCCGGCACCGCGCCGGGCAGGGGGCGGCTCAACGGCCGCCGCATCCTCGTGGTCGGCGGCGGCCAGCGGGTGTTCGATGCCGCCACCGATCCGATCGGCAACGGCCGCGCCATGAGCCTGCTGTTCGCACGCGAGGGCGCGCATGTCGCGGTCGCCGACCTCAACCGCGCCTCGGCCGAGGACACGGTTGCGCGCATCGCTGCTGACGGCGGCCGCGCTTTCGCGATCGCCGCCGATGTCACCATGGAAGCCGACGTCATCAGGATGATCGACGAGGCGCATCGCACGATGGGCGGGCTCGACGGCATGGTGCTGAACATCGGTACCTTCGGCAAGACCGGGCTCGACAATGTCAGCGCGGAGGAATGGAACAGGATCTACGACGTCAATGTCCGCGGCCCGATGCTGTGCTGCCGCGCCGCCTTGCCGAAATTCGAAGACGGCGGCTCGATCGTGTTCATTTCCTCGATCGCGGCGCTGAAGGCGGGATCGCAGATGGCGGTCTATGATTCCTCCAAGGCCGCGCTCGGCGGCCTGATGCGCAACATCGCACACACGGGCACGCGGCGCGGCATCCGCGCGAATCTGGTCTATCCCGGGCTGGTCGACACCCCGAACGGCCGCGAGGCCGGCGCGGGCCGGCCGTCGCGCGGCAAGGGGCATATCCCGTTCGGCCGTCAGGCGACGGCGTGGGAGATCGCCTATGCCGTGCTGTTCTTCATGTCGGATGAAAGCGTCTATGTCACCGCGCAGACGCTCGCGGTCGACAGCGGGCTCAGCGGTTTGTGAGCGGCGGGGAGGGCGCATGAGTGCATTGTTCGGCAAGGTCTGTCAGAACGGCTACGTCGTTCGCGACATCGATGCGGCGCTGAAGTTCTGGACCGAGACACTGCGGGTCGGGCCATTCTTCCTGATCCCCTCGGTCAAGGTCGATTGGTTCCGCTATCGCGGCGTGGACTCCGCGGTCGAGATGTCGATCGCGCTGGCCAATTCCGGCGATCTGCAGATCGAGCTGATCCAACAGCGCAACGACGCGCCGTCGATGTATCTGGATTTTCTGGCGCGCCACGGCGAGGGCCTGCAGCACATGTCGTACTGGAGCACGGACTACCAGTCGCTCTATGACCGCGCCGTCGCGGCAGGCTTCACGGTCGGTCATGAAGGCCAGATCGGCGGCCCCAAGGGACGCTTCGCCTATTTCGACACCGCCGGCCATGCCGGCACCGTGATCGAGATCTCAGACATCTCGGGATCGAAGGGGCGGTTCTTCGAGAAGATCAGGACCGTGGCCGCGACCTGGGACGGCTCGGACCCGATCCGCGTGGTGGGCTGACGCGGCTATTCGGCGGCGAGGCTGGCCGGCGCCGGATATCCCACGCGGGGTCGCATCTTCGCGCGCCCGTTCCTGCGGCCGAACTGGCTGCCGGCCAGCAGCGCCGCGGCGGCGCGCAACTGCTCGCGCAGCCATTGATTGGTGGTGTCGTCCTCGGCGGTGGCGTGCCAGTAGAGATAATTGACGTGCGGACTGATGGGGAACGGGCAGGGGAAGCACTGCAGCAGCCCGGGATCTTCCAGCACGGAAGCGGCGCTCTCCGAGGCGGTCAGCAGCATGTTGCTGCGGCTCACGACGTGGCAGGCGGTTGCGAAATTCTGACAGGTCAGGCGAACAGTGCGGGTCAGGCCGAGGCGCTGGAGCTGAAAATCCTCGAACGACAGCCCGCTGCGCCGCGACGTCACGCAGACATGCTCCAGGCGTAAATAAGCCTTCTTGTCGAGCCGGCTGCCGAGCTCGGGATGGCCGCGCCGCGCGAACACCGCGATATGCTCGGTCAGGATCTGCTCGCGCCGCACCTCCGCCGACAGCGGCAACAGCGTATCGATCGCGACGTCGAGGGTGCCGGCGGCAAGCTCGCGCTCGAGATTGTTGCGCTCGCTGCGCACGGTGGCGATCTCGACCAGCGGCGCCACCGTGCTGATCCGGTTGACCAGCGCGCTCAGCATCGGTGCCTCGAGATTGTTGCGCAGCCCGATCACGAACCGCTTCGGCGTCTGCGCCGGATCGAACCGGTGGGTGTGGGTCAGCGTCGTCTCGAGGCCGTTGAGCGCCTGGCGCACCGTGGTGATGATCTGCCGGGCCAGCGGGGTCGGCGTCATCACGTGGTTGCGGCGCACGAACAGCGGATCGTTGAACATCGCGCGCAGCCGGCTCAGCGCATGGCTGACCGCGGGCTGCGTCAGGTTGAGGCGGAAGCAGGCGCGGCTGACGCCGCCCTCGGAATAGATCGCGTCGAACACGACGAACAGGTTCAGGTCGACGTCGCGTACATGCATGGAAATGATCAATCCGTATCCGTCGAATGCATTTGACGAATACTAATCGGCACTCTTAAAGTCTCAAGCAAAATAATACCTGGAGGAAACGATGAGCGTGCAATCGCCATCGCGCGGCGTTGCTGTCCCTGCGGCATCATCTCGCCTGGGCGCAATGTTTGCGAAGCCGAGCCAGGAGCAGATCGTGCTCCTGATCACCATCGCGCTCCTGATCGTGTTCGGCCTGACGCTGAACGGCTTCGCCACCGTCTCCAATCTCCTGAATTTGTTGCGGAGTATTTCCATCCTCGGCGTGCTCGGCCTCGGCATGGGGCTGATCGTGATCAGCCGCGGCATCGACCTCTCCGAGGTCGCGATCATGGCGGGTTCCTGGGCGATCGCGCTGATCTACATGCAGA
Organism: Bradyrhizobium brasilense; assembly: GCF_029714345.1. Lineage (NCBI taxonomy): Bacteria > Pseudomonadati > Pseudomonadota > Alphaproteobacteria > Hyphomicrobiales > Nitrobacteraceae > Bradyrhizobium > Bradyrhizobium brasilense. The sequence continues at coordinate 5,792,068 of NZ_CP121669.1, read as the reverse complement.
ACGGCATGCCTGTTTTCACGGCAGTGCTGCTGGCGCTGGCGGTCGCGGTGCTGATCGGCGTCGTCAACGGCGTGATGGTCGCCTTCGTCGAGGCGCCGGCGCTGTTCGTGACGCTGGCTGCCGGCTTCGTGATCTATGGCCTCGCCTTCTGGATCGCGCCGGCCTGGGTGGTCTATGCGCCGAAGGATGCGCCGGGCCTGATGTATCTCGGCGCCGGACGGCTGTTCGGCATCCCGGTTCCGATCCTGGTGTTCGCGGCCTGTGCAATCGCGATGCATTTGTTCCTGTCGCGCACCTCGATCGGCCGCTTCATCTATTCGCAGGGCGACAATCCGGAGGCCGCTCGGCTCACCGGCGTCGCGCTGCGGCCGCTGATCGTGATCGAGCACGTGCTGGTTGCACTGCTCGCCTGGATTGCGGGCCTGGTCTGGGTCGGCACCACGGGCAGCATGCAGATGGCGATCACCCAGGGCACCATGATCTTCGATGTCGTGCTCGTCGTCGTGATCGGCGGCATCAGCCTGATCGGCGGCCGCGGCAGCGTGTTCAGCGTCGTGGTCGGCTGCATCCTGATCGGCACGCTGCTCAACGCCTTCACCATCATGGACGTCAACAGCGAGGTGCAGAACATCATCAAGGGCGTGGTGCTGCTGGCCGCCATCGTGCTCGACAACTGGCTGCACCCCCGCGACGAGGAGACCGCGCGGCAAGGCGACTGAAACAGGGCGACCGAGCCGGCCGCCGCGCCAAATAAATCAATCAAAAGAAATTGCTTTGTGGAGGGAGACGATGAAGACGACGACAAAATTCTGGACGATCCTGCTGGCCGGCGTGACGCTGGCCGCGATGCCGTTTGCGGCATCGGCGCAGGAGGAAGGCACCAAGACCGCGCGCGAGCTGCGTGCCGTCTACGACAAGGCGTTGCAGGGCAAGACGATCGCCTATCTGCCGATCGCGCTCGGCGTGCCGCTGTCCGACGAATGGGGCCGGGTGGTGCAGGAGGAAGCCGAGTGGCGCGGCATGAAATATGTCGTGCGCGATCCCAACAACAACCCCTCGGCAATGCAGCAGGCCCTGACCGCGCTGGTCGACCAGAAGCCCGACGTGCTGATCGTGCAGAATCCGAGCGTCACGCTGTTGATGAAGGATCTGAAGCGCGCCGAAAGCCAGGGCACGCATGTGATCCAGATCAACATGTCCTCGAACTACAAATCCGGCGCCTTTGTCGGCGCCGACTGGCGCGAGATCGGCAGGATGCTGGCGAACGAGGCCGTCAAGGCCTGCGGCACCGGCTCCGGCAAGTCGGGCAAGGTCCAGATCGTGCAGGGCGAACTGACCGCGGCCGCCAGCGTCGACCAGGTCGGCGGCATCATGGAGGTGTTGAACAAGGATCCGAACATCAAGGTGGTCTCGAACCAGGCCGCGAACTGGGACGCCAACACCGCGCTCAACGTCACCGCGACGGTGATCCAGCAGCATCCCGACCTCTGCGCCTCGATCGGGTTCTGGGGCATCATGGAGTCGGGCGCGGCGCAGGCGATCCGCAATGCCGGCAAGATCGACGATGTAAAGGTGTTCGCCTCCGGTGAAGGCTCGCAGCTCGATTGCGACCAGGTCAATTCGGGCAATTTCTACAAGTTCTTGAGCTACAAGGCGACCGAGCAGGGCCACGATCTGATGTTCGCGGCCGAAACCCTGCTGGTGTCGGGTGAGAAGCCGGGCAGCCGCAATCTCGTCTATTACACGCGTCCGATCTGGCTGGATAAGTCCAACGCCTCGGGCGCCAACTGCTTCGCGCTACCCAAGAAAAATTAACAAGGCGCGGACAGCCGGCGCGGGGGGCATTCCCGCGCCGGCTGTATCAAAGAGCACGATCCGGCATGGTGGAGCCGGTTTTTCTCCGACCGACGCGCAGCGTTCACGGAGAGCGTGTTCATCAAGGGACGAGGTCGCGATGCGATGGCCGATCGCGTCATGACCAGGAGCATGATCCGGGACGTGCAAGCCGGCTCTCCGCAAGATCGTGCGCGATCACGAGCACGATCCGGAAAAGTGGAAGCCGGTTTTCCGCAAGGTCGTGCTCAATCACGAGCACGATCCGGAAAAGTGGAAGCCGGTTTTCCGCAAGATCGTGCTCAATCAAGAGGGTGCTTTGGCGATGTCGATGGCCGTTGATTCCTTTGCCGCATCGGTGCGGCGGTTTTCACCCCGGCTCCTGCTGTCGGAGCTGTTGCTGAAACAGTGGTTCGAGCCGGTGGTTCCCTTCACCGTGATGATCGGGCTGTGGACGTACTTCGCGCTCACCATTCCCGACTACGCCTCGGTGCAGAACTCGGTGTCGCTGCTGCGGCTGTTCGCCGAATTCGGCTTCGTCGCGCTGGCGATGGGGTTCTGCCTCGTCACCGGCGGCATCGACCTCTCGGTCGGCGCGATCTTCGCGCTGTGCAATTTCGCGGCACTGTATTTTCTGCTGGTGCGCGAATGGCCGGTCGGCCTCGCGGTGCCGGCGACGCTTCTGGTCGGCGCGCTGCTCGGCAGCATCAACGGCTTCCTGATCGGCTTCCTGAAGACGCGGCCGTTCCTGACCACGCTGGTGACGCTGATCATCCTGCGCGCCTCGGTCAACCTGCTCAACACCAGCTACGCCCAGGTGTTCGCGACCAACTCGGTCGAGAGCGACGCCTGGGACTTCATCGGCGGCGGCAGCGTGCTCGGCATTCCCGTCAATGCGGCGACGCTGTTCGTGGTGCTGTTGATCTGCCACATCTTCCTGTCGCGCTCGCGCTATGGCTGGCATCTCACCGCGATCGGCGCCAGCCGCAAGGCGGCGCGCCACGCCGGCATCCGCGTCCGCGTGATGCTGTTCATGACCTATGTACTGTCGGGAACGCTGTGCGCGGCGAGCGGCATCTTCTACGCCGCGCGGCAGGCCTCGACGGATTCCACCACCGGCGTGGGGTGGGAATTCCAGGCGCTGACTGCCGTCGTGCTCGGCGGCGTGTCGCTCGCCGGCGGCAAGGGCACGGTGTGGCGGGCGATGATCGGCGCGCTGATCATCTTTCTGTTGATCAACGGCCTCGTGCGGATGGGCATCCCGGGCTACGTCACCTCGGCGGTGACCGGCATGATCCTGCTCGCCGCCGTCGGCATCGACGTCAAATGGTCGAAGAACCGCGGCAAGGCGATCCAGAAGATCTATGTCAATCCGGCCTTCGTGCCGCTCGCCTCGGCGCCCGCGGTGCAGCCGGGCGCGACGTCGCCGTATGCGCAGAACGACCGGCTGATCAACGCGCAGGCGATCGGCGTCGATCAGGTCGAAGGACCCGAGGACGTCATCCTCGACCGCCAGGGCCGGCTCTACGGCTCGACCCGCGACGGCAACGTGATCCGCTTCTCCGGGCCGAACTTCGAAACCCGCGAGGTGTTCGCCCATATCGGCGGCCGGCCGCTTGGCATGCAGTTCGACCGCGACGAGAATCTGATCGTCGCCGTCGCCGGCATGGGCGTCTACGGCGTCGCGCCCGACGGCCGCATCTTCAAGGTCACCGACGAGACCAACCGCACCTGGTACAAGCTGAACGACGATTCCCGCCTGCGCATGGCCGACGACCTCGACATCGCACCCGACGGCAAGATCTATTTCAGCGACTGCACCACGCGCTACGAGATGACCACCAACACCCTCGACATCCTGGAGGGCCGGCCGAACGGCCGCGTGGTCTGCTACGACCCGGCGACCAAGACCACGCGCACGGTGATCAACCACTTCTATTTCCCGAACGGGATCTGCGTCTCGCATGACGGCAAATCGATCCTGATCGCGTCGACCTCGCTGTGCAAGGTGTTCCGGCACTGGATCGACGGGCCGAACAAGGGCAAGACCGAGGTGCTGATGGACGAGCTGCCGGGCAACCCGGACAACATCAACCGCGCCTCCGACGGCACCTACTGGCTGGCGCTGGTCGGCATCCGCACGCCGACCTTCGACCTTGCCGCGCGAAAGCCCGGCTTCCGCCTGCGCATGGTCAAGCAGGTGCCGACCGACGAGTGGCTGGCGCCGGCGCTCAACCATGGCTGCGTGCTGAAGTTCAATGAAAAGGGTGAGGCGCTGGAATCCTGGTGGGATCCGACCGGCATTTCGCATTCGACGTTGACCTCGATGCGCGAGCACCAGGGCTATCTCTATCTCGGCGGGCTCGAGAACAACCGGATCGGCCGCATCAAGCTCGACGGCGTCGACGACAGCTGGACCGGCTACGATGCCTATTGGGGCGCAAAGAGCAGGGTGACGACGTAATGGGATTTTTCGATCATCTGCTGCGCGACATCCGCAGCGTCATCGACCGCGACGGCGGCCAGAATGCGATCCCGCCGCTCGACGGTGCGCTGAGCTCGAACGACCGGCTCGACACCGCCACCCCGATCGGCGAGCCGTTGCCCGGCGTCGACGACGTGATCGCCGCCGGCGACGGCACGGTCTATGTCTCGGCCGGACGCCGGGTGCTCAAGCTCGGCGGCAATGACTTGTCGACACGTACGGTCGTCGCCGAGTTCGAGGATGATGCCGGCGGGCTCGCGCTGCATCCGGACGGCCGTCTCCTGGTCTGCGTCGCGGGCAGGGGCCTTGCCGCGATCGATCCGGCGAAGCCCGATCCGCGCTGGCTGGAGTCCGTGGGCGGCAGCGCGCTCACGGGGCTGCTGTCGGTGACGGCGGCGCCCGATGGCCGCATCTATGCCGTCGAAGGCAGTAGCGGTCGCCGTCTAGGCGAATGGCGGCACGATTTGATGGAGAAGCGCGCCGATGGCCGGCTCATCAGCTGCGGCGCCGGCCTCGATGATCCGCAGGTGCTGCTGCGCGATCTGCCGTATCCCTATGGCGTGAGTGTTTCGGCCGACGGCAACAGCCTGTGGCTCACCGAAAGCTGGGCGCATCGCCTCAGCCGGTTCGCACTCGGCGGCAACGGGCTGGGTCCGCGCGAGACGATCGCCGGCAACATGCCGGGCTATCCGGCGCGGCTGCATCCGGACGGCCACGGCGGCCTGCTGCTCGGCATCTTCGCCCGCCGCACCCATCTGATCGAGTTCGTGCTCAAGGAAGACGATTTCCGCGAGGAGATGATGGCGACGATGCCGCCGGATTACTGGGTCGCGCCGGCGCTCGCCGGCGGCAGCGATTGCCTCGAGCCGATGCAGATCGGCAGCGTCAAGGCGCTCGGCATCCAGAAGCCGTGGGCGCCGCCGCGCTCCTACGGTCTGCTGGTGCATCTCGACGCCGAGGGCGATGCGACCGACAGCCTGCACAGCCGCGCCGGCGGCCGCTTCCACGGCATCACCGCCGCCTGCGCCACGCCCTCGGGCGTCGTGATCGCGGCGCGCGGCGCCGGACGCCTGCTGCGCTTTACGGGAGAGCTGCGATGAATGACGGTGTGATGCAGGCGGCCCCCGGCGCCAAGACGGCAGAGAGCTCCGCAGCCCGCGAGCCGGTGTTGCGGATCACCAACGGCTCGAAAATCTATGGCGGCGTCCACGCCATCGAGGGCGTCAATTTCGACCTCTATCCCGGCGAGGTGCATGCGCTGGTCGGCGAGAACGGCGCCGGCAAATCGACGCTTTGCAAGGCGATCGCGGGCGCGATCCAGCTCACCTCCGGCGACTATCTGCTTGACGGCAAGCCGACCGGTTTCGAGCAGCCGCGCGACGCGCTCAATGCCGGCATCTGCATGGTCTATCAGGAGACCAGCCTGGTACCGACCATGACCGCCGCGCAGAACATCGAGCTCGGCAACGAAAAGCTGCTGACGAGGTTCCGCACCCTGAACATCCAGGCCCAGCAGCTGTTGCAGTCGCTCAACTTCCACGTCGATCCGGCGACGCCGGTGGCGCTGCTCGGCACCGCCAAGAAGCAGATGGTAGAGATCGCGCGCGCGATCTACAACAAGGCGCGCATCATCATCTTCGACGAACCGACCGCGTCGCTGACGCCGGAGGAGATCGTCCACTTCTTCCATCTGGTGCGCGACCTGCGCGCCCGCGGCGTCTCGATCATCTACATCTCGCATGCGCTGGAGGAGTCGCTGCAGATCGCCGACCGCATCACCGTGCTGCGCGACGGCAAGCTGGTGATCACGGCGCCGGCCAGGCAGCTCACCCGCGATGCGCTGGTGCAGCATATGGTCGGCCGCGAGGTGGCGCAGGCGGTCTATGGCGGCAAGGCGAAAACCCATCAACGCCGCGAGAAGGTGCTGACGGTCGAGAACGTCACCATGGGCATGGCGGTCAAGAACATGTCGTTCTCGGTCTATGCCGGCGAGGTGGTCGGCATCGCCGGCCTGATCGGCTCCGGCCGCACCGAGATCGCCAAGATCATCTACGGCGCGCTGAAGCGCAATCTGGTCAATGGCGGCACCATCCGGCTGCGCGGCAAGCCGATCCGCTACCGCGTGCCGCGGCAGGCGATCAATGACGGCATCGCCTACATCACCGAGGACCGCAAGGCCAACGGCTTCTTCGAGACCATGGTGGTCGACGACAACGTCTATATCGGCAGCCTCGCCACCGGAAAGGGCTGGAGCTTCCTGCTGTCGCGCGCGCGGCGCAGCAAGCTCGCCAGCTACTGGGTCGATCGGCTGAAGATCAGCGCATTGCAGCGCAAGGCCAGGATCATCGAGCTGTCCGGCGGCAACCAGCAGAAGGTGGTGCTGGCCAAGACGCTGGTGCAGGACCCCTCGATCATCATCTTCGACGAGCCGACGCGCGGCGTCGACGTCGGCACCATCCCGCACATCCACGGCGAAATCCGCCGCCTTGCCGACGAGGGCAAGGCGGTGGTGGTGATCTCGTCCTACCTGCCGGAGATCCTCGCGGTGTCCGACCGCATCCTGGTCGCCCGCACCGGCCGCATCGTCGCCGAGTTCGACGCGGCGGACGCGACGCAGGACAAGATCCTGTACGCCGCGGTGCATTGAGCGCGCGCGGCGCGGCCTGTCGTCGGCGTAGGGCGGATTAGCGCAGCGCAATCCGCCGTCTTGCCACGCCTTCGACGGGCAAATCAGCGGCAACAAGTTCAGTGTCGTCCCGGCGCAGGCCGGGACCCATAACCACAGATCGTCATTGTTGTACGTCGCTGGAACGACGAGTCCCGCCGACAATATCTGCTGCGGCGTATGGGTCCCGGCCTGCGCCGGGACGACAGCGTTGGGTGGGGCGCCAACTCCCTTGACAATTATTTTAAGTATAAAATAATATCCTCCGTCGGCTCCAGGGGGAACACGCCTCGTCCGCACCCCCAACCCGCCGAAGCCAACGGGAGAACGCCATGCGTATCGTTTGCATTGGAGGCGGGCCGGCCGGGCTTTATTTCGGCATCCTGATGAAGATGCTGGATCCCGCGCACGTCATTTCGGTGGTCGAGCGCAACCGGCCCTACGACACCTTCGGCTTCGGCGTGGTGTTCTCGGATGCGACCATGGACAACATGCGCAAATGGGATCCGGTCACCGCTGACACGATCGAGCAGGCCTTCAACCATTGGGACGACATCGAGGTCCTGATCAAGGGCCGGCGCATGCGCACCACCGGCCACGGCTTCGTCGGCATCGGCCGCAAGCGGCTGCTCAACATCCTGCAGGCGCGCGCCGAGGAGCTCGGCGTCGAATTGATCTTCGAGCGGGAGGTGAATTCCGATCTCGAATTCCCCGACGCCGATCTCATCGTGGCGTGCGACGGCGTCAATTCGAAGATCCGCACCAAATACATCGAGGCCTTCCAGCCCGACATGCTGATGCGGCCGAACCGCTATATCTGGCTCGGCACCAACCGTCCGTTCGACGCCTTCACCTTCGACTTCCGCAAGACGGAGCACGGCTGGTTCCAGGCGCACATCTACAAGTTCGAGGAGGGCGCGGCGACCTTCATCGTCGAGACCACCGAGGAGGCCTATCTCGCCCACGGTCTCGACAAGATGGAGCAGGACGACTCCATCGCGTTCTGCGAGAACGTGTTCGCGGAAATCCTCGAGGGGCATCACCTGGTCTCCAACGCGCGGCATCTGCGCGGCTCGGCCTGGCTGTCGTTTCCTAGGCTGATCTGCGGCAAATGGACCGCGTTCAACGGCAGCAGCCATGTCGTGCTGATGGGCGACGCCGCCCATACCGCGCATTTCGCGATTGGCTCGGGAACCAAGCTCGCGCTGGAGGATGCGATCGAGCTCACCAACCAGTTCAAGATCCACGGCGCGACGCGCGACAGCATTCCCGCGGTGCTCAAGGCTTACGAGGAGCTGCGCCGCGTCGACGTGGCGCGGATCCAGAACGCCGCGCGCAACGCGATGGAATGGTTCGAGGTGGTCGGCTCGCGCTATGCCGACACGCTAGAGCCGGAACAGTTCATGTATTCGCTGCTGACCCGCTCGCAGCGCATCAGCCACGAGAACCTGCGGCTGCGCGACAAGACCTGGCTCGAGGGCTATGAGCGCTGGTTCGCGGAGCGCAGCGGTGTGGCCGCGACCAACGACCGCGTCACGCCGCCGATGCTGACGCCGTTCCGCATTCGCGGCCTGTCGCTTCTCAACCGGATCATCGTCTCGCCGATGGCGATGTATTCGGCGGAGGAGGGCGTGCCGACCGACTTTCATTTGGTGCATTTCGGCTCCCGCGCGCTCGGCGGCGCCGGCCTTCTCTTTACCGAGATGACCTGCGTCTCGCCGGAGGCGCGGATCACGCCCGGCTGCTGCGGCCTGTGGAATGACGCGCAGGCGGCGGCCTACAAGCGCATCGTCGACTTCGTGCATCACAATTCGCAAGCCAGGATCGGCATCCAGCTCGGCCATGCCGGCCGCAAGGGCTCGACGCGCGTCGCCTGGGAAGGCATGGACGAAGCGCTGCCGGACCATAACTGGCCGCTGGTGTCGGCTTCGTCAGTGCCTTATCTGCCGGACGGCCAGATCCCGGAGCCGATGAGCCGCGCCGAGATGGACGAGGTGCGCGAGCAGTTCGTCGCCGCAGCCAGGCGCGCTGCGGCCGCCGGCTTCGATATCCTGGAGCTGCACTGCGCGCACGGCTATCTGCTGTCGAGCTTCCTCTCGCCGCTGACCAACCGCCGCACCGACGCCTATGGCGGATCGATCGAGAACCGCGCGCGTTATCCGCTGGAGGTGTTCCGCGCCGTCCGCGCGGTGTGGCCGGAGGACAAGCCGATGTCGGTCCGCCTGTCGTGTCACGACTGGGCCGAGGGCGGCAACACGCCCGAGGATGCGCTGGTCTTCGCAAAGCTGTTCAAGGAGGCGGGAGCCGACCTGATCGACTGCTCCTCGGGGCAGGTCTGGGCCGACGACCATCCAATCTATGGCCGGCTCTACCAGACGCCGTTCGCCGACAAGATCCGCAACGAGGTCGGCATCGCCACCATCGCGGTCGGCGCGATCTCGGAGGCGGATCACGCCAACTCGATCATCGCCGCCGGCCGCGCCGATCTCTGCGCCATCGCGCGTCCGCATCTCGCCGATCCGGCCTGGACGCTGCATGAGGCCGCGAAGATCGGCGTCAAGCAGATCGCCTGGCCGAAGCAGTATCTGTCGGGCAAGTCGCAATATGAGGCCAATCTCGAACGCGCAACCGCGGGAGTGAAGGCATGACACGCTTCTGGCCCAACGCACATGCGCTGGTGACCGGTGCCGGGTCCGGCATCGGCGCCGCGACGGCGATCGCGCTGGCAAAAGCCGGCGTGCGCGTCAGCATCGCCGGACGGCGGATCGACGCGCTGAAGGCGACGGCGGCATCGCTCGACAAGCAGGTTGGCGCCGTGGTTTCGATCGACGTGACGGATGAAGCTGCGGTCGCCAAAGGTATCGCGCAGATCGAGGCTGAGGCGGGGCCGATCGATATTCTCGTCAACAATGCCGGCAAGGCCGCGAGCGCGCCGTTCGACAAGACCGGCGCGGCGCTGTGGGCCGACATGCTGGCGAGCAACCTCTCCAGCGTGTTCCTGGTGACGCATGCCGTGTTGCCCGGCATGGCGCAACGCGGCCGCGGGCGGGTGATCAACGTGGCCTCGACCGCGGGTCTCACCGGCTATGCCTACGTCTCCGCCTATGTCGCGGCCAAGCACGGCGTCATCGGCCTGACGCGCTCGCTGGCGCTGGAATATGCGCGGCGCGGCGTCACCGTGAATGCGGTCTGCCCCGGCTACACCGATACGCCGCTGGTAGCGGATGCCGCCGCGAACATCGTCGCCAAGACCGGCCGCAGCGAGCAGGAGGCGCGCGCCGCGCTTGCCAAGGTCAATCCGATGCAGCGGCTGGTGACGCCCGAGGAGGTCGCCGACGCCGTCCTCTGGCTTGCCTCCGAAGGCGCATCGTCAATCAACGGACAAGCCGTCGCGGTCGCCGGCGGCGAAGTCCTTACCGGGTGAAGGAACACGTCATGTCCGAGATGAAAGCAAAGCTCCGGCCGTTCAAGGATTATCCCGCCAAGCACTTCCGCTGGCAGGCCGACGTGAGCGGCCGTGTCGCCACCATCACGCTGAACCGGCCGGACAAGAAGAACCCGCTGACTTTCGAGTCCTATGAGGAGCTGCGCGATCTCTTCACCAATCTCAAATACGCCGCCGATGTCCGCGCCATCGTGCTGACCGGCGCCGAGGGCAATTTTTGCTCCGGCGGCGACGTGTTCGAGATCATCGAGCCTCTGACGCGGATGGCGATGCCGGACCTGCTCGCCTTCACGCGGATGACCGGCGAGGTCGTGCGGGCGATGCGCAAATGCCCGCAGATCATCGTCGCCGCGATCGACGGCATCTGCGCCGGGGCCGGCGCGATGCTGGCGCTGGCGTCCGATTTGCGGTTGGCGACGCCGCAGGCCAAGACCGCGTTCCTGTTCACCCGCGTCGGTCTTGCCGGTGCCGATATGGGCGCGTGCGGGTTGTTGCCGCGCGTGATCGGGCAGGGCCATGCGGCCGATCTGCTCTACACGGGACGTGCGATGAGCGCCGAGGAAGGTTTTGCGTGGGGCTTCCACAACCGTCTGGTGCCGCCGGCGGAACTCGCCGGTGCCGCGCAAGAATTGGCGCGCTCGCTCGCGGATGGGCCGTGGTTCGCGCATGGCGTGACGAAAACGATGTTCAACCAGGAATGGGCGATGGGCGTCGACGAGATGATCGAGTCGGAAGCGCAGGCGCAGGCGATCTGCATGGTCACCGGCGATTTCCGCCGAGCCTTCGAGGCGTTCGCCGCCAAGCAGAAACCGGCCTTCGAGGGCAATTGAGATGATCGAGATCCTGCAACCCCAAGGATGGGCCAAGCCGATCGGCTACGCCAACGGCATGGCCGCGCGCGGCAAACAGCTCTTCATCGCGGGCCAGATCGGCTGGAACGGACAATGCGTGTTCGAGACCGACGATCTCGTGGCGCAGATCGGCCAGACCTTGCGCAACATCGTCGCGGTCGCCGCCGCCGGCGGCGCCGGGCCGGAGCACATCGTGTCGATGACCTGGTACTTGCTCGACCGCAAGGAATATTCCGCGCGGCTCAAGGAGATCGGCACGGTCTATCGCGACATCATTGGCCGGCGCTTTCCGGCGATGACCGCGATTCAGGTTGCCGGCCTGATCGAGGACCGCGCCAAGGTGGAAATCCAGGCGATTGCGGTGGTGCCGGAGTGAGGGTGACGCAGTTCCGCCAACCCCGTCATCCCCGCGCAATGGCTCCGCCATTGTCGCTGGAGGAGCGCGTAGCGCGTCTCGAAGGATGCACGGCCCGGCTAGTGGCCGTCGACCCTTCGAGACGCGCGTTCCGCGCTCCTCAGGGTGACGGGGAACGAGGAAATGCGCTGAGCGAATGTTAATCCTAAGCCGAACCAGCACGGGTCAGCTAGCGGCCAAGGCCGCAAACCCGCTTGCGGCCGGGCGAGCGGGCGTGCGACCCTAGGCCAAAGCGTAAAAACGTCCTGTGTTTGAGTGGAGGTGAGGACGATGAAGGCGATTATCGTCGGAGGCGGAATCGGGGGCCTCACCACTGCGCTGATGCTGCGCTCGCGCGGCATCAGTTGCGAGCTGTACGAGCAGTCCGAGACGATCCGCGAACTCGGCGTCGGCATCAACACGCTGCCGCATGCGATCCGCGAGTTGGCGGGGCTTGGTTTGCTCGACAAGCTCGACGAGGTGGCGATCCGCACCTATGAGCTGTTCTATCTGACGCGACATGGCCAGCAGGTCTGGCACGAGAAGCGCGGGCTCGATGCCGGCCACGACGTGCCGCAATTCTCGATCCATCGCGGCCGCCTGCAAAGCGTGATTCATCAGGCCGTGATCGATCGGCTCGGCGCGGATGCGATCCACACCGGCTGCCGGCTCGGCTCCTTCACCCAGGATGAGGGTGGCGTCTCGGCCTATTTCTTCGATCGCAGCGGCGCCCACGTGCACACCGCGCGCGGCGACATCCTGATCGGCGCCGACGGCATCCACTCAAAAGTGCGGCAGACGCTGTTTCCGGACGAGGGCGGGCCGTGCTGGAACGGCCTGATGCTGTGGCGCGGCGCCACCGATTGGCCGGCGTTCCTGACCGGACGCTCGATGATCATCGCCGGCGGCCTGAACGCCAAGGCCGTGATCTATCCGATCGCGCCGGGCTCGAGCCCGGCAAGCCGCCTCACCAACTGGGCGGTGCTGGTGCGGATCGGCGACGGCACCTCGCCGCCGCCGCGCCGCGAGGGCTGGTCCAATCTCGGCCGGCGCGACGAGATGATGCCCTATGTCACGAGCTTCACGATCCCGCAGGTCGACTTTACCGGCCTGATCAACGCGACGCCGGAGTTCTGGGAGTATCCGTGCTGCGACCGCGATCCCTTGCCGTATTGGTCGAGCGGCCGCGTCACGCTGCTCGGCGATGCCGCCCATCCGATGTATCCGGTCGGCTCGAACGGCGCTTCTCAAGCCATTCTCGATGCGCGCTGCCTGGCGGACATGCTGGCGCGATCGGAGCATCCGCGGCAGGCGCTGGCGGCCTATGAGCGGCAGCGGCTGCCGATGACCGCCGACATCGTGGCCTCCAACCGCCGCGGCGGGCCGGAGGGCGTGATCGACGCCGTCGAACAGCTCGCGCCGCAGGGCTTTACCGACGTCGACACCATCCTCAATTACGAGGCGCGCGAGGCGATCGTCCGCGGCTATGCCGCCAAGGCCGGCTTTGCCGCGCGCGTGGTGGCGCGGCAGTAGGAGACAACGTCCGATCTGTCGATCCGTTACCCCGAGAGAATGTGAATGTACTCAGCGTCGTCCTGGCGAAAGCCAGGACCCATTACCCCAACCGTTTGTTGTTGTGCGACGTTGGGGCCACTATCGCACTTTCAATCGAATTCGGTGGTTATGGGTCCTGGCTTTCGCCAGGACGACGGCGTGCGGAGGCCGCTCGCTACAATTCTCACATCGTCACCCCCGCGCAAAGGCTTCGCCTTTGTCGCTGGAGGAGGCCGCAACGCGGCCGTCTCGAAGGGGCGACGGCCACCAGCGGGGCCGTGCATCCTTCGAGACGCGGCCAAGTGGCCGCTCCTCAGGATGACGGAAGAGGCCGGTGCCGACGCTACGCCGGAGGCGGCGGCAGGAAGTGGATGTTGTGCTCGGCGGCGAGCCGCACCACGTCATCCGGATTCTGCTCCTTCATGTTGTGGATCGCCCAGAACAGGTCGTAGAGCCTCCGCGTCGGCGACACCCAGAACAGCGTCTTGGCCGCCTGCTGCGACTTGTTGAAGATGCCGTGCGGCTTGCCCATCGGCAGGCGCACCAGATCGCCAGGAGTTGCGGATTCGTCGGCGCCGTCGAGCATGAAGTCGAGCTTGCCCTCGAGGATGTAGAGGTACTCGTCCTGGTCGGGGTGGATATGCGGAGGAACGAAGGTGCCCGGCGGGAAGGTGGCGTGCCAGGAGAACGAATGCTCGGTGCGGCTCTTCGGCACGTAGGTCTGGCCGAGGATGCTCCAGGAAATGCCCTGGATGCCTTCATTGGCGCGGGTGATGCCGGCGATCTCGTCTTTCATCGTCATGTCTCTTGATCTCCATTTGACGCGTCTTCTTCACGCGAACCGATACCCACTTCGCTCGAAAACGCTTTGAGTGCCTTACTTTGCCGCGCAGTCCTTGGCGTAGCGATCGCCATAATTCGAAAACACCTTCTCGACGATCTCGGTCTGGAATTTGCCGTCCGGCCGCTTCGCGACCTTGGTGAGGTAGAAATCCTGGATCGGATAACCGTTGTTGCTGAACTTGAAGTTACCGCGCAGCGAGGTGAAGTCGGCCTTTTTCAGCGCCGCCGCGACCGCGTCCTTGTTGGAGAGGTCGCCCTTTGTGGCCTTGACCGCGCTGTCGATCAACAGCGCGGCGTCATAGGCCTGCATGGCGTAGGTGCCGGGCACGCCGTTGTAGGCCGCCTCATAGGCGGCGACGAACTTCTTGCTCTGGGGATTGTCGAGGTTCGGGGCCCAGTTCGCCCCGCCGAACATGCCGACCGCTGCGTCCTGCTGCGCGGGCAGGGTGGATTCGTCGACGGTGAAGGCGGAGAGCACCGGCACGGTGGCGCCGGCCTGCTTGTACTGCTTCACGAGATTAACGCCCATGCCGCCCGGCATGAAGGTGAACAGCGCGTCCGGCTTCAGCGCGGCGATCTTGGACAATTCGGGCTGGAAATCCAGCGTGTTCAGCGGCGTGTAGGATTCCTCGACGATCTCGCCCTTGTAGTCGAGCTTGAAGCCGGCGACGGAGTCGCGACCGGCCTGATAGTTCGGCACCAGCAGGTAGACGCGCTTGTAGCCGCGGTCCTGCGACACCTTGCCGAGGATCTCGTGCACCTGGTCGTTCTGATACGACGTCACATAGAAGAACGGGTTGCACTCCTTGCCGGCGTAGCTGGAGGGGCCTGCGTTCGGGCTGATCAGGAAGGTCTTGCTGTCGGTGACCGGGCGATGGATCGCCTGCAGGATGTTGGAGAAGATCGGGCCGACCACGAAATCGACCTTGTCGCGCTCGAGCAGGCCGCGCACCTTGACCACCGCGCCGTCGGGCTTCAGTTCGTCGTCGGCGTTGACGATCTCGACATCGCGGCCGGCCATCTTGCCGCCGAGGTCCTTGATCGCGAGCGCAAAGCCGTCGCGGACCTGCTGGCCGAGCGCCGCGGCGGGGCCGGAGGTCGTGACCAGCACGCCGATCTTGATCTTCTCCTGCGCGGCCGCCGGGGTGACCGCGACACCCAGCAGCGCCGCCAATCCCGCGAGCTTCGTCAATTGTTTCATGTCTCTCCCCGACCACTGCTTTGCTTCAGCCAATTGGCCGCAGCTTAGTCTGACGCGTGCAATCGCCGCAAGCGATGTGGCATCGCGTCAGGGCGATCGTCGCGCATCATGCAGGCGCAGCCCATGCAAGCGCCGCGCCAATTGCTTGAAGTTTAAAGAAATTGCAGGATTGCCCAGACGGATCAGGCACGATTCGCAATTGTCCTTGCGGGGCGCCGCGAATTGCTTGAAGCTCAAAGCAATTGGTCCGACCGGAACCCGCCGCGGAGGCACGATCGCCGCATGATCCTCGATTCCGAAACCAAAGCCGTCGAACTGCCCGACGATCACGGCACCGAGCTCAGGCTGTGGCTGCGCCTCTTGACCTGCACCACGCTGATCGAAGGCGAGGTGCGCAGCCGGCTGCGCGAGAAGTTCGACGTCACGCTGCCGCGCTTCGATCTGATGGCCCAACTCGACAAGGTGTCTGACGGCATGACGCTGTCGGACCTGTCGAAGCGGATGATGGTATCCAACGGCAACGTCACCGGGCTGGTCGAGCGCCTGGTTGAATCAGGCCATCTCGACCGCCGCACCTCGGAGACGGACCGCCGCGTGCAGTTCATCCGGCTCACAAAGCTCGGCCGCGCCGAATTCCGCAAGATGGCCGCCGAGCACGAGAAGTGGATCGCGGATATCTTCGGCGATCTCTCGCCGAAGGATATCCGCGAACTGATGCGGCTGCTCGCCAAAGCCAAGGGCTCGGCGCAGCGCTCCGCCAAGGCGAGGAGCGCTTAAGCCGTGACCGAGGTCGATTACGAGGTCGAATACAACAACCGGGCGCGGGTGCCGGAAAATCCGGCGCTGATGGCCGGCTGGGCGAGGGACTCCGCGGCCTATCGCGAGCAGCATCCGCCGCGGCGGCTGACCTATGGTCCGGGCAGCCGCAACGTCATCGACCTGTTCGAAGGCGATCGTGACGGCCCGCTCGTGGTCTTCATCCATGGCGGCTACTGGCAGGCGCTCGACGGCTCGTCATCGAGCCACTGCGCGCGAGGGCTCAACGGCCACGGCATCAGCGTCGCGGTGCCGAGCTACGATCTCTGTCCCAATGTCACGGTCGGCGACATCATCGGCGAGATGCGTGCGGCGTGCCGCGAACTGGCCAAGCTCGGCCGGCCGCTGGTCGTGTCGGGACACTCCGCAGGCGGACATCTTGCCGCATGCATGCTCGCGACCGATTGGCCGGCCTATGATGCGTCGCTGCCGAACGACCTGGTCAGGGCTGCTTACGCGATCTCCGGCCTGTTCGAGCTTGAGCCATTGGTCGGCACCTCCATCAACAAGGCGCTTGGCCTCGACCGCGCCGCAGCGAGGGCGGCGAGCCCGCTGTCCTGGACGCCGCCTGCGGGCGCGACGCTCGATGCCGTCGTCGGCGGCGCCGAGAGCGCGGAATATCACCGGCAGAGCCGGACCATCGTCGATGTCTGGAGCAAAGCGGGCGTTGCAACGCGGTTCGGCGTTGTGCCCGACGCCAATCATTTCACCGCGATCGCGCCGCTCGCCGACCCGGGCTCGGCGATGGTCGCGCGGCTGAGGCAGCTTACGCAAATCTGAGGTTCTGAAGGATCGGTCGGCGATTGCCGCGCGATTTCCACGCTTGCGCCGAATTATTTTAAGTATAAAATGATTGGCGATTGGAACGCTGCCGGGCGTCCTTGTTCTTTCTCGACGTTGGTCTTGGCCTTTCTAGATGGAAAGCGAGGGGCAATCGAATGTCAGGTGAATTTCCCGGGCTCGGCCCATCCGGGCATGTCGACGATTTCGCGCGGCGTAACCTGCCGCCATCAGCGCAATGGCCGCAACTGCTGCTCGACCGGCCTGAATTCAGATATCCCGACTATCTCAACGCCGCGGTCGAACTGACCGACCGCATCGTCGAGCAGGGGATGGGCGATCGCATCGCGTTGATCGGCAATGGCCGTCAGCGCACCTACAAGGAATTGACCGATTGGTCGAACCGCCTGGCGCACGCGCTGGTGGAGAATTACGGCGTCAAGCCCGGCAATCGCGTGCTGATCCGCTCGGGCAACAACCCGGCGCTGGTCGCGGCCTGGCTCGCTGCGACCAAGGCCGGTGCCGTCGTCGTCAACACCATGCCGATGCTGCGCGCCGGCGAACTGGCCAAGATCGTCGACAAGGCCGAGATCTCGCTGGCGCTAACCGACAGCCGCATCGCGGATGAACTGGTGGCCTGCGCCAAGACCAGCAAATTCCTCAAGCAGGTCGTCAATTTCGACGGCACGCAGAACCACGACGCCGAGCTCGACCGGATCGCGCTGAACAAGCCGGTCAAGTTCGATGCGGTGAAGACCGGCCGCGACGACGTCGCGCTGCTGGGCTTCACGTCGGGCACGACGGGCGAGCCCAAGGCGACCATGCACTTCCACCGCGATCTCCTGATCGTTGCCGATGGTTATGCGAAGGAGGTGCTCAAGGTAACGCCGGACGATGTGTTCGTCGGCTCACCGCCGCTTGCGTTCACGTTCGGCCTTGGCGGGCTCGCGATCTTCCCGCTGCGCTTCGGCGCCACCGCGACGCTGCTGGAGAACGCGGCGCCGAGCGAGATGATCCGGATCATCGAAACCTACAAGGCGACGATCTGCTTCACCGCGCCGACCGCCTATCGGGCGATGATGGCCGCGATGGACAAGGGCGCCGATCTGTCGTCGCTGCGGCTCGCCGTCTCGGCCGGCGAGACGCTGCCGGCGCCGGTGTTCGAGAGCTGGACCAGGAAGACCGGCAAGCCGATCCTCGACGGCATCGGCAGCACTGAGCTGCTGCACATCTTCATCACCAACCGCACCGGCAGCGCCGTCGGCGGCACTACGGGCACGCCAGTCTCGGGATACGAGGCCAAAATCGTCGACGAAGACATGAACGAACTGCCGGCGGGCCAGGTCGGCAAGCTGGCGGTGCGCGGCCCGACCGGCTGCCGCTATCTCGCGGACGCGAGGCAAACCAAATATGTCCGCGACGGCTGGAACATCACCGGCGATGCCTTCGTCAGCGACGAGAACGGCCGACTGTCCTTCGTGGCGCGGGCCGACGACATGATCATCTCGGCGGGCTACAACATCGCCGGTCCCGAGGTCGAGGCCGCGCTGCTCGGCCATCCCGATGTCGCGGAGTGCGCCGTGATCGGCGCACCCGACGAGGAGCGGGGACAGATCGTCTCGGCGTTCATCGTGCTGAAGCAGGGCGCGCGCTGCGACGAGGTCGAGGTCAAGCTGCTGCAGGATCACGTCAAGGCGACGATCGCGCCGTATAAATATCCCCGCGCGATCGCCTTCGTCGAGGCGCTGCCGAAGACCCAGACCGGGAAGATTCAGCGCTTCAAGCTGCGCGAGGCAAGCTGACAAGTAAAAGGGGAGGGCGACGGCCCGCGGCCGCCGCCCGACAGATCAATGCGCCGCGCCGCTGCCGGCCGCATTCTTCGGCTTGCCGGTCAAGAGGATCGCGATCGCGGCGAACACCAGCACGATGCCGATCACGGCAAAGGTGTCGCTGAAACCAAGCACCAGGGCCTGGCGCTTCACGATATTGCCGAGCGCCACGATCGCCTGGTGATGCGCGGTCGCCGGATCGGAGATGCCGTGGCTGAGGAAGTAGTTGGTGACCTCGGCGATCCGGGTGCGCACTTCCTCGCGGCCGAGGTCGACCGACTGGCCGATGATGTTGGAGTGGAATTGCTCGCGCTTGGTGACGATGGTGGCGAGCAGCGCCGTGCCGATCGCGCCGCCGAGGTTGCGCATCATGTTGGAGATGCCGGAGGCCGCCGCGGCATCCTGCGGCGCGACGCTGCCGAGGCTGACCGCCGACAGCGGCGCCAGCATGATCGCCTGGCCGATCGCGCGGACGATGTTCGGGACGAAGAACTGGTCGCCGGAGTAGTCGAGCGACATCGCGATGTTCATGAAGGAGGAGACCGCGAACAGGATCATGCCGGTGAAGGCGATGAAGCGCGGATCGAAACGTTGCATCAGCTTCGGCACCAGCGGGATCAGGATCAGCTGCGGCAGGCCGGTCCAGGCCAGCACCTGGCCGATCTGCTCGGCGTTGTAGCGCTGCACCTGGCCGAGATAGGCCGGCAGCAGGTACACCGAGCCGAACAGCGCAAAGCCGACGAACACCGCCGAGATGGTGCCGAAGCCGAAGCTGCGCTGGGTCAGGAGGCGCAGCCGGATCAGCGGCTTCTCGACGACGAGCTCGATCCAGACGAACAGAGTGAGGCTGACGGCGGCGATCACCGCGAGCTTGACGATGAAGGGCGAGCCGAACCAGTCGTTCTTGTTGCCTTCCTCGAGCACGGCCTGCAGCGACGACAGGCCGATCGCCATCGTGGCGATGCCGAGCCAGTCGCCCTCACGGAGCAGATGCAGCTGCATCGGCTGGCGTTCCAGCGTGAAATAGAGGGTGATGACCATCACCGCGGTCGGGATCACGTTGACGAAGAAGATGGTCTGCCAGCCGTAATTCTCGGTGAGGTAGCCGCCGATGGTCGGTCCGATCGCCGGGGCGAAGGTCACGGCGAGCGCGAACATGGCAAGGCCGACCGGCTGCTGGGCCTTCGGCAGCTTGGTGAAAACCAGCGTGAAGGCCATCGGGATCAGCACGCCGCCGAAGAAGCCCTGCAGGCCGCGCATCGCGATCATCGAGGGCAGGTCGTGGGTGAAGGCACAGGCGACCGAGAAGATCGCGAACAGGGTGGCGAAGCCGATGATGATCTTGCGGAAGGAAAACACCCGGCTGAGATAGTCGGTCAGCGGGATCACCACGATCTCGCCGATCAGATAGGAGGTCGAGATCCAGGAGCCGTTGTCGACGCCGGTTCCGATGCCGCCCTCGATGTTGAGCAGCGAGGCGTTGGTGATCTGGATGTTGAGGATCGCCATGAAGGCGCCGATCATGGCGGCGACGATGGAAATCCAGACCGCCATGCTGGCGCGGTTGGGATCGGCCGCTACAGCTGCCGCGCGGGGCGCAGCAGAAGGGGAGGAGAGCGCGAGATCGGACATGACATCACCTATTTGAATGAGGCGACAGCGAGCTTGGGAGAGGCGCTGGAGCGCGGCGCCTCGCCAGGTTGCGACAAGGTTGCGATGGTTGGGATGACCGACATGCCGGGCCGCAATTCGACCGCCGTCGCATCGAGCGCAATCTTCACCGGAATGCGCTGCACCACCTTGGTGAAGTTGCCGGTCGCATTGTCAGGCGGCAGCAGCGCGAACTCCTGGCCGCTGGCGGGCGCGAGACTGTCGACATGGCCGCGCACCACTTGTCCCGGGAACATGTCGACCGCGATCTCGACCGGCTGACCCTTGCGGACATTGGTGAGCTGCGTCTCCTTGTAGTTCGCGATCACATAGGCGCCGGTCGCCGGCACCAGCGACATCAGCTGGGTGCCGGCCTGGACGAACTGGCCGGTGCGCAGGGTGCGGTTGCCGACCACGCCGTCGATCGGGGCTGATATGGTGGTGTAGCCGAGGTTCAACTCGGCCTGATGCTGGAGCGCGGTCGCGCGCGCCTGCGCCGCGACCGCCTGGGCAATGTCGGCCTTGAGCAACTCCACCTGACGGAGCGCGGAGGCGAGGTTCGCGGTATCGCGGGCGATGGCGGCCTGTGCGCTGGCGTAGCGCGACTGCGCCTGCTGCGCGTTCTGCACGCTGCCGAAGCCGGTGCCGGCGAGGTCGGTGTAGCGCTTGTTCTCCTGCTCGGCGAAGGTCTGCGTCGCGGTGTCCACGGCGAGCGTCGCGCGTGCCGCTTCGATCACCGACTGCTGCACATCGAGCTGCGCATGCTTGCTGGCGATCGCGGCCTCGGCGGCCGCGACGTCGGCCTTGGCCTGATCCAGCGCGACCCTGAAATCGCGATCGTCGATCCGCGCCAGCATCTGGCCGGCGCGCACATGCTCATTGTCGCCGACCAGCACCGCGCTGAGATAGCCGGAGACTTTTGGTGCGATCGTCGTGTTATCGGCCTTCACATAGGCGTCGTCGGTCGAGACCTGGAAGCGGCCGACCGTCCAGTAGTCCCAGCCGTACCAGGCTCCGCCCGCGAGCACGGCGAGCGCCGCGCCGGCCAGCAGCAGGCGACGAAGCCTGCCCTTGCCGGCGGCCGGCCTGGCGACCTCCGGATGTGCGATCAATTGCCTGGCGGTCTCGGCCGGAACCTGGCTCTCGGCCTTGAATGATGTCTCATGCTGGCTCATGGCGGCGCTCCTGATCCGTCTATCCTGTTGGAAAATCGTGCCAATTTCGGCCGATGCCCGCGGGATTAATTAGGAAACTTGATGTTTTCCAAAATAAAGCCCATATTGGGAGTGTCAATAGAATGACAGGCATCATTTAAAAGCATGGCTCGCGGATGAACCGGAATGACAAGGATCAGACTGAGCAAAGCGCACCGGCGCGGCGCGGCCGCGGGCGGCCGCAGCTGCGTTCCGACGACGAGACGCGTGCGCTGATCTATGACGCCGCGCGGCGCGAGTTCTCCGAGCGCGGCTTCGCCGCGGCCAACATCGCCGACGTGGCCTGCCGCGCCGGCGTCTCCACCAAGACACTCTATCGGCTGATCCCGACCAAGCTGGCGCTGTTCGAGGGCACGGTGACGGAACGGATGGACCGATTCATATCCGCCGTAAATCTCGGCGCCTGCGACGGCCGCGATATCGCGGCGGCACTGGAGGCGGCGCTCTCGAGCTGTGGCGAGCTGATACTCGATGCCGAGGTCATCGCGCTCCAGCGCATCATCCTGGCCGACAGCGACAAATTCCCCGACATTGCCGAGATGTTCTACGAGAAGGCGATGCAGCGGACCCTTGGCGCGCTCGCTGCGTGGCTCGGCGTGCAGCAGCGGCGGGGGCGGATCGCGGTGGACGACGCGCAGGCTGCTGCGGGCATGCTGCTCGGCATGCTCGTCTTCCAGCCGCAACGCGACGTGATGTACGGCCACAGGCCGCCGCCGTCGCGGGCGCAGATCGAGGCCCGCGCCAAGGCCTGCGCGGCACTGTTCCTGTCCGGATGCGCCGTGCCGGCCGACCAGATCAAGAAGCAGAACGGAGAGGCGTGACGCCCCGCCTCACTTGCCCATTGCCGCCGCCGGCGGCTGGGCCAGCACCTGCCGGATCATCCGCGCGAGATCGGATTTGCGGTAGGGCTTCGGCAGCAGCGTTACATCCGGGTCGAGACGGCCGTGGTGGATGATCGCGTCCTCGGTGTAGCCGGAGGTGAAGAGCACGCGCACCGAGGGCAGTTTGGCGATCACGGCATCGGCGACCTGCCGGCCGTTCATGCCGCCGGACATGATGACGTCGGTGAACAACACGTCGCAGACGAATCCCTTGTCGACCGCAGCCAATGCTTCCGGGCCGTTGGCGGTGACCATGGTGCGGTAGCCGAGCTGCTCGAGCTGGGCGCTGACGTAATTGCGCACCAGCGGATCGTCCTCGACGACCAGGATGGATTCATTGCCGCCGCGCGTGTCGACCGGAGGAGGCGGCTCGACGTCGATCATGTCGCCGCTGCTGCGCGGCAGATAGAGCTTGATCGAGGTGCCGTGGCCCTCTTCGGAATAGATCTTGAGGTGTCCGTTGGACTGCTTGATGAAGCCGTACACCATGCTGAGCCCGAGCCCGGTGCCCTTGCCGGTGTCCTTGGTCGTGAAGAACGGCTCGAACACCTTGTCGCGGATCCCCGCCGGGATGCCCCCGCCGGTGTCGCTGACCGCGACCATCACATATTCACCCGCCCGCACATCGGGGTTGGCGACGGCATAAACCTCGTCGAGGATGACGTTGCTGGTCTCCAGCATCAGCTTGCCGCCATCGGGCATCGCATCGCGGGCGTTGACCGCGAGATTGAGCAGCGCGGTCGCCATATGGTTCGGATCGATGAAGGCCGGCCAGGCATCGGGCTCGAGCGCGGTATCGATCTCGATCTGCTCGCCGAGCGAGGGCCGCAGCAGCCGCGCGGTGTCCTGCACCAGGGTGTTGAGGTTGGCTTCACGCGGCTGCAGCGGCTGCTGCCGCGAGAAGGCCAGCAGGTGCTTGGTCACTTCGGCGCCGCGAAACGCCGCGTCGCTGATCATCTTGGTGACCGACGATAGCGCGGCATCGTGCTCGACGGCTTCGGCGAGGATGTCGATCAGGCCGGTGATGACGGTCAGGATATTGTTGAAGTCGTGGGCGATGCCGCCGGTGAGGTGCCCGACGGCCTCCATCTTCTGCACCTGGCGCAGCTTCTGCTCGGCCTCGAGCTGTTCGCGGGCGGCCTCGACTTCGCGGGCGCGCATGAAGATTTCCGCTTCCATCTGCTCGGTGCGCTCGCGCAGCCGGTCGGTCAGTTGGTCCTGCTCGGCGCCGCGCTGCTTCAGCTGGATGAAGCCGGTGACGTCTTCGACCCGATGGATGATGTAGGTGAACTGCCCGTTCGGCCCCAACACCGGCGTATTGCGCGGGCTCCAGTAGCGTTCCTCGAAGCCGCCGCCCTCCGACTCCGGCTTGCGGATATCGTATTTCTGCACCGTCATGGTGTCGGGCCGGCGGAACTGGACCACGCGCTCGAGCGAGGCGCGCAGGTTCCGCACGCCGTCGGCGGTCGGATCGTCCGGATTGTCGGGAAACACCTCGAACAGCCCGCGCCCGAGGATCGCGGCGCGCTCGGTCTTGGTGGCGCGCAGATAGGCGTCGCTCACTGCCACGATGCGGAAGTCGGGCTGCGTCAGCACCAGATAAAGGCCGGGCGCCGCCTCGAATAACGCCTTGAAGTCGGGCGTCGGCGGGGACTGGTTCTGCAGTTCAACCTCCCTCGCAGGGTGCGGTCCGCCGGGTGACCGCAGTCAAGATGTGACATGCGTTTCGCGGAACTTCAATGCCTAACATACGGCACCACCTCGATTTTCTGGCTCGATCGGGCGTTGCGACGTCGCCCGGGCGTTAGTTTGAATTCGGCAGATAGCGCCAGCCCTCCTTGCCGAGGAAATCCAGCATGGCCTGCGCGGGCGGCAGCAGGATCTTGTCGGCGCGCCTGATCGCGTGCCACTGCCGGACGATCGGCAGGCCCTTCACCTTGAGCACCACCAGCCGGCCGTCCTCCAGCTCGTGGAACACCGTGTGCTGGGAGATGAAGGCGATGCCGAGCCCGGCCATGACAGCCTGCTTGATGGTCTCGTTGCTGTCCATCGCCATGCCGAGTTTCGGCTCCAGCCCGACCCGCTCGAAATATTGCTGCATCAGCATCCGCGTCCCCGATCCTTGCTCGCGAGTGATGAAGGTTTCGTTGGCGAGCTCCGACGGGGCGACGTGCCGCCGCCGCGCCAGCCGATGATCGGGCGCGGCGACGATGAAGTGCGGATGCCGGCCGAGCGGCTTCATCTCGACCTCGACGTCGGCCGGCGGCCGGCCCATCACCGCGATGTCGAGATCATAGCCGCGCAGCGCGTCGCGAATCTCCTCGCGGTTGCCGATCCTGAGCGTGACCTCGATCTTGGGGAAGCGGCGCGAGAACGCCGCGATCGCAAACGGCACAAAATATTTCGCGGTAGAGACCGCGCCCATCGCGACGCGGCCGCCGCTGCGGCCGGCGATCATGTCGAGCGACTGCTCGCAATCCTTCAGCGCCGCCTCGATCCGCTCGACCAGCGTCAGCACATGCGCGCCGGCATCCGTCAGCGCCATGCCGTCGCCGGTGCGCTGGATCAGCGGCAACCCTGCGAGCGCCTGCAGGTTGCGCAGCTGCAGCGTCACCGCGGGCTGCGTCAGGTTCAACCGGTTGGCGGCCGACGTGATCGATCCGGCCTCGTGCAAGGTCGACAGTGCGCGCAGCTGGCGGATGGTGAGATCCCGCGAGAAGTTGCCGGCCATGACAAGCTCCATAAGAAATACTTTGCCCGGACCAAAGATAATAAAATTTCCCTAATTGGGCAATTCGCGCGTTGATAGGGCGAAGGCGACTCCCCTGAGGTCGCCTCTCGAAGCCTCGGGACAGAGGGCGCGATCATAGGGAGAGGCCGGTGGAGATTCGTCCAGCATTGCATGCCCATCTGGAGTGGCCCGCGCAGCACAACCCGTTGCGCGCCGCGACCGTTGTCGTCGTCGAAGCCCTTGCCCGTGCCGCGATCGAGCTCTCGCGCATCATTGCCGCCGGGCCGCTCGCCGGAGTCGGCGGCGAGAGCGGCGGCGTCAATCCCGACGGCGATCGCCAGAAGACCATCGACATCGTCGCCGACGATCTGATGCGGAACGCGCTGCGCACCGCGCCGGTCGCCGCAGTGCTGTCGGAGGAGGTCGAACTGCCCGAGACGCTCGATCCCGACGCGCCGCTCTGTGTCGCGATCGATCCGCTCGATGGATCAGCCAATCTCGAAAACAACATCTCGATCGGCACGATCTTCTCGATCCGGCCGAAGGGAAACGACGTCATCTCGACCTTCTTCGAGCCCGGCACGGCGCAATGTGCCGCCGGCTGTTTCATCTACGGTCCACAGACCGTGCTGGTGCTGGCGCTCGACCAGTGCGTCGACTGCTTCACGCTCGACCCGCGAACCGGCGAGTTCGTCCTGACCGCGCGCGATCTGCGCGTGCCGCAGGATGCGTCGGAATTCGCCATCAATGCCTCGAACCGGCGGCACTGGAGCGGCCCGGTGCGCAGCTACATCGACGAGTGCCTCGCCGGCGTGAACGGCGAGCGCGGGCAGGACTTCAACATGCGCTGGATCGGCTCGCTGGTCGCTGAAGCCTACCGCATCCTGATGCGCGGCGGCGTGTTCCTGTATCCGGCGGATGCGCGCCAGGGCTACCGCGAAGGTCGGTTGCGTCTGCTGTACGAGGCGCATCCCATCGCACTGATCATGGAATGGGCGGGCGGCGCGGCGTCAAACGGCCGGTCGCGCATTCTCGAACTGTCGGCACGCACGCCGCATCAGCGTGTGCCGCTGATCATGGGATCGGCGCGCGCCGTGCGCGACGTCGATGCGATCCACCTGACCGTCGAGCCGTTGTTCGAAAGCAGCGATGCCCCGCTGTTCGCGCGGCGCGGCCTGTTCCGCTGAGGAGGACCGCATGTCACGTCGGCATCCCATCATCTCGATCACCGGCTCCTCCGGGGCCGGCACCACCTCGGTGAAGAAGACCTTCGAGAACATCTTCCGCCGCGAGAACGTGGTCGCCGCCTATATCGAGGGCGACGCGTTCCACCGCTACGACCGCGCCGAGATGCGCAGCCTGATGGCGGAGAGAGCCGAGCGCGGCAACAAGCACTTCAGCCATTTCAGCCCCGAGACCAATTTGTTCCAGGAGCTGGAGAAGCTGTTCAGCGACTATGCCGAGACCGGCACCGGAACCACGCGGCACTATGTGCACGACGAGGAGGAGGCGCGGCTCTACGGCGCCAAGCCCGGCACCTTCACCGCATGGGAGGCGCTGCCGGAGAATTCCGACCTCCTGTTCTACGAGGGCCTGCACGGCGCCGTGGTCACCGACAAGGTGAATGTCGCGCAGCATGCCGACCTCAAGATCGGCGTCGTGCCGGTCATCAACCTCGAATGGATCCAGAAGCTGCATCGCGACCGCAGCCATCGCGGCTACTCCACCGAGGCGGTGACCGACACCATCCTGCGCCGCATGCCGGACTACGTGAATTACATCTGTCCGCAATTCACCGAAACCGACATCAACTTCCAGCGCGTGCCGACCGTCGATACGTCGAACCCGTTCATCGCGCGCTGGATCCCCACGCCGGATGAATCGATGGTCGTGATCCGCTTGAAGAACCCGCGCGGCATCGACTTCCCCTATCTGCTCTCGATGATCCCGAACAGCTTCATGTCGCGCGCCAATTCGATCGTGGTGCACGGCGCCAAGCTCGACCTCGCGATGCAGCTCATCCTGACCCCGCTGATCCTGCAACTGATCGAACGAAAGAGGCGAACGATATGACCGCACTTGCGTCCGTAGCCAGCCGCCCCGAAATCAGCCACGACGAGATGGCCAACGCCATCCGCTTCCTCGCCGTCGACGCGGTCGAGCAGGCGAAATCCGGCCACCCCGGCATGCCGATGGGCATGGCCGATGTCGCGACCGTGCTGTTCACGGACTTCCTGAAGTTCGACCCGGCCGATCCGGCGTGGCCCGACCGCGACCGCTTCGTGCTGTCGGCCGGTCACGGCTCGATGCTGCTCTACGCGCTGCTTTACCTCACAGGCTACGAGAGCATGACGCTCGACCAGCTCAAGGCGTTCCGGCAGTGGGGATCGAAGACCCCGGGCCATCCCGAGTACGGCCACACCCCGGGTGTCGAGACCACGACCGGGCCGCTCGGGCAGGGGGTTGCGACCGCGGTCGGAATGGCGCTTGCCGAGCGGCTGATGAACGCCCGCTTCGGCGACGACCTCGTCGACCACTACACCTATGTGATCGCCGGCGATGGCTGCCTGATGGAAGGCATCAGCCATGAGGCGATCTCGCTGGCCGGCCATTTGCGGCTGAACCGCTTGATCGTGCTGTTCGACGACAATCATATCTCGATCGACGGCGCCACCTCGCTGTCCTGCTCGGACGACCAGACGGCGCGGTTCAAGGCCAGCGGCTGGAACGTCAACCGCGTCGACGGCCACGATCCGCAGGCGATTACCGCGGCGATCAGGCAGGCGCGATCAAGCGATCGTCCGTCGTTGATCGCCTGCCGGACGGTGATCGGGTTCGGCGCGCCGAACCGGCAGGGCAGCGAAAAGGTGCATGGCGCGCCGCTCGGTGCCGATGAGGTGGCGAAGACCCGTGCCGCGCTGCGCTGGCCGTTTCCGGCATTCGAAATCCCCGATGTGGTGCTGGCGGAGTGGCGCGAGCGCGGCGGCCGGGGCCGCGACGCGCGGCGGGCCTGGATCGAGCGTTCGCGCAACGCCTGCAAGGGCGACAGGGCCGAGCGGTCTCCGTTCCACGATGCGCTGAACCGGAAATTGCCCTGCGCCTATGCCGAGGCGATGGCAAAGTTGGTGGAGCGGTTCGCGACCGAGCGGCCGAAGCTCGCCACGCGACAGGCTTCGCAGCAGGTCATCGACGTGATCGCGGAGGCGTTGCCCAATTTGCTGGGCGGCTCGGCCGACCTCACGCACTCCAATCTGACTCTGGCGAAGTCGCAGGTTTCGGTGCGGCCGGAAACGCTCGACGGCAGCTATATCCACTACGGCATCCGCGAACACGGCATGGCCGCGGCGATGAACGGCATCGCCCTGCACGGCGGGTTCATTCCCTATGGCGGCACCTTCCTCAGCTTTGCCGATTACAGCCGGCCGGCGATCCGCCTTGCGGCGCTGATGGGGATCCGCGTCGTCCATGTGATGACCCATGACTCGATCGGGCTCGGCGAAGACGGGCCGACCCATCAGCCGGTCGAGCATCTGGCCGCGCTGCGCGCAATCCCGAACGTCCTGGTGTTCCGCCCGGCCGATGCGGTCGAGACCGCGGAAGCGTGGGACTGCGCGCTGAAGGCGGAGACCTCGCCGTCGATCCTCTGCCTGTCGCGGCAGGCGCTGCCGACGGTTCGCGACGGCAGCAAGGACAACCAGGTCGCGCTCGGCGCCTACGTTCTCGTCGAGCCGGCCTTCGCGCGTGACGTCACCCTGATTGCAACGGGTTCGGAGGTGGCGATCGCGCTCGAAGCCGCAAAGCTGCTGGCGGAAGACGGGGTACAGGCCGCGGTCGTCTCGGCCCCGTGCTTCGACCTGTTCCGCCAGCAGCCGAGCGACTATCGCGCCCAGGTGCTGGGCAGCGCCCCGCGCGTCGGCGTGGAGGCTGCGGTCGAGGGCGACTGGGCGCGCTGGGTCGGCGACGACGGTGCGTTCGTCGGCATGACCGGCTTCGGCGCCTCCGCGCCGGCCGACGTGCTCTACCGCGAATTCGGCATCACGCCCGCGGCAATCGCTGCTGCAGCAAGACAGCTCATTCAACGAGCGAATTGAAAGGAGGACGCCACCATGGCGCGGATAACCCTGAGGCAGTTGCTGGACCACGCCGCCGAACGCGGCTACGGCGTTCCGGCCTTCAACATCAACAATATGGAGCAGGGCCTCGCCATCATGGAGGCGGCGGCTTCCTGCGATGCGCCTGTCATCATCCAGGCCTCGCGCGGCGCGCGGTCCTATGCCAACGACATCATGCTGGCGAAGATGATCGACGCGCTCGAGGAGATGCATCCGCAGATTCCGCTCTGCCTGCATCTCGATCACGGCAACGAAGAGGCGACCTGCGCCACCGCGATCCGCTACGGCTTCACCTCCGTCATGATGGACGGCTCGCTCAAGGCCGACGCCAAGACCGCAGCCGACTATGACTACAACGTCGATATCACCCGTCGGGTCGTCGACATGGCCCATTGGGTCGGCGCGTCGGTCGAAGGCGAACTCGGCGTGCTCGGCTCGCTCGAGCATGGCGGCGGCGAGCAGGAGGACGGCCATGGCGTCGAGGGCAAGCTGAGTCATGACCAGCTGCTCACCGATCCGGACCAGGCGGTCGATTTCGTCCGCGCCACCAAGGTCGATGCGCTCGCGATCGCGATGGGCACCTCGCACGGCGCCTACAAGTTCACGCGGCGGCCCGACGGCGAGATCCTGGCGATGCGCGTGGTCGAGGAGATCCACAGCCGCCTGCCGAACACGCATCTGGTGATGCACGGCTCGTCCTCGGTGCCGCAGCCGCTGCAGGACATGTTCAACCAGTTCGGCGGCGAGATGCCGCAGACCTGGGGCGTCCCGGTCGAGGAGATCGTCCGCGGCATCAAGCACGGGGTGCGCAAGGTCAATATCGACACCGATTGCCGCCTGGCGATGGCGGCGGCCTTCCGCAAGGTCGCCGTCCAATCGAAGAGCGAGTTCGATCCGCGCAAATTCCTGAAGCCCGCGATGGATGCGCTTCGCGAACTCTGCCGTGACCGCTTCGAGCAATTCGGCACGGCCGGCAATGCCGCCCGGATCAAGGTGGTTGCACTGCCCGAGATGGCCCGCCGCTATCGCGCCGGCGCGCTCGATCCGCAAATTGGAAAGATGACCCAGGCCGCCTGAGCAAATGGCGACGAACCACAGGAGATTTCGATGAACATGCAGCAGTCGATCACGGTGCGCGGCAAGGATCGCTACAAGTCCGGCGTGATGGAATACAAGCGGATGGGCTATTGGGAGCCGAACTACGAGCCCAAGGACACCGACGTCATCGCCTTGTTCCGCGTCACGCCGCAAGACGGCGTCGATCCGACCGAAGCCTGCGCGGCGGTGGCGGGCGAATCCTCGACCGCGACCTGGACCGTGGTGTGGACCGACCGGTTGACGGCCGCGGAGAAATACCGGGCGAAGTGCTACCGCGTCGATCCGGTGCCGAATTCGCCGGGCAGCTACTTCGCCTATATCGCCTATGACCTCGACCTGTTCGAGCCGGGCTCGATCTCGAACCTGACGGCCTCGATCATCGGCAATGTGTTCGGCTTCAAGCCGCTGAAGGCGCTGCGGCTCGAGGACATGCGGCTGCCGACCGCCTATGTGAAGACATTCCAGGGCCCCGCGACCGGCATCGTGGTGGAGCGCGAGCGGCTCGACAAGTTCGGCCGTCCGTTGCTCGGCGCCACCGTGAAGCCGAAGCTCGGCCTGTCCGGCCGCAACTATGGCCGCGTTGTTTATGAAGCCTTGAAAGGCGGGCTCGACTTCACCAAGGACGACGAGAACATCAACTCGCAGCCCTTCATGCACTGGCGCGAGCGCTTCCTCTACTGCATGGAGGCGGTCAACCGCGCGCAGGCCGCGACCGGCGAAATCAAGGGGACCTATCTCAACGTCACCGCGGCGACCATGGAGGACATGTACGAGCGCGCCGAGTTCGCTCATGAGCTCGGCTCCAACATCGTCATGATCGACCTCGTGATCGGCTACACCGCGATCCAGTCGATGGCGAAGTGGGCACGCAAGAACAACATGATCCTGCATCTGCATCGCGCCGGCCACTCGACCTACACGCGGCAGCGCAGCCACGGCGTCTCGTTCCGCGTGATCGCGAAATGGATGCGGCTCGCCGGCGTCGATCACATCCATGCCGGTACGGTGGTCGGCAAGCTCGAGGGCGATCCGAACACCACTCGCGGCTATTACGACATCTGCCGCGAGGACTTCAATCCGTTGCACCTGGAGCACGGCGTGTTCTTCGACCAGAACTGGGCGAGCCTCAACAAGCTGATGCCGGTGGCCTCGGGCGGCATTCATGCCGGCCAGATGCACCAGCTGCTCGATCTGCTCGGCGAGGACGTCGTGCTGCAGTTCGGCGGCGGCACCATCGGCCACCCCCGCGGCATCCAGGCCGGCGCCACCGCGAACCGCGTCGCGCTGGAAGCCATGATCCTCGCCCGCAACGAGGGGCGCGACTACGTCCATGAGGGGCCGGAGATCCTGGCCAAGGCGGCGCAGACCTGCACGCCGCTGCGCGAGGCGCTCGACGTCTGGAAGGACGTCACCTTCAACTACGAGTCGACCGACGCCCCCGATTTCGTTCCCACGCCGAGCATGGCGGTCTGAGAGGAGGTTCTCATGCGCGTTACCCAAGGCTGCTTCTCGTTCCTGCCCGATCTCACCGACGAGCAGATCGCCGCGCAGGTGCAATACTGCCTCGACAAGGGTTGGGCGGTGAACATCGAGTTCACCGACGATCCGCATCCCCGCAACACCTATTGGGATATGTGGGGCCTGCCGATGTTCGATCTGCGCGACGCGGCGGGCATTATGAAGGAGCTCGCCGACTGCCGGCGGGTCTATGGCGACCGCTATATCCGGATCTCCGGCTTTGATTCCAGCCCGGGCTGGGAGTCGGTTCGCATCTCCTTCATCGTCAACCGGCCGCAGGAGGAGCCAGGCTTCCGGCTCGACCGCCAGGAGGCGGCCGGACGCAATCTGCGGTACGCGACCCATTCCTATGCAGCGGGCCGCCCTGAAGGCGAACGCTACACCGATCATTGACCGCGTCCGGCTTGCAAACCAGGCGGGTTGCTCCCTCGACCGTCCTGGTCCGGATGCACTTCTCCGTCGTCGCCGCCGCGGCGACGGAGCTTTTCCAGGCGAGAGGACAATGACGCAAGCGCAAGAACAGATCAGCGAACAAATCCGCGAGACCCCGCTCGAGACCATCGACCTTCGCCATGAATTCGCCGACCTCGGCATCGGCGACGTGCTCGACCAGCTCGATTCCGAATTGATCGGCCTGAAGCCGGTGAAGACCCGCATCCGCGAGATCGCCTCGCTGCTGCTGGTCGAACGCATCAGGCAGAAGATGGCGCTGGCGACGACGTTTCCAACCCTGCACATGTCGTTCACCGGCAACCCCGGCACCGGCAAGACCACGGTCGCGCTGCGGATGGCCGGCATCCTGCACAAGCTCGGCTTCGTGCGCCGCGGCCACGTCATCAGCGTCACGCGCGACGACCTCGTCGGCCAATATATCGGCCACACCGCGCCGAAGACGAAAGAGATATTGAAGAAGGCGATGGGCGGCGTGCTGTTCATCGACGAGGCCTATTACCTCTATCGCCCGGAAAACGAGCGCGACTACGGGCAGGAGGCGATCGAGATCCTGCTGCAGATCATGGAGCAGCAGCGTGAGGATCTGGTGGTGATCCTGGCCGGCTATGGCGACCGCATGGAGAAATTCTTCCAGAGCAATCCGGGGTTCCGCTCCCGCATCGCGCATCACATCGACTTCCCGGACTATTCCGACGGCGAGCTGCTCTGGATCGCCGAGCTGATGTTGCAGCAGCAGAATTATCGTTTCTCTCCCGAAGCACGCGAGGCCTTCACCCGGTACATCGGCATCCGCAAGGAACAGCCGCTGTTCTCCAATGCACGCTCGATCCGCAATGCGCTCGATCGCATCCGGCTGCGCCAGGCCAACCGGATCGTGGCGAAG
This sequence comes from Bradyrhizobium brasilense, assembly GCF_029714345.1. Lineage (NCBI taxonomy): Bacteria > Pseudomonadati > Pseudomonadota > Alphaproteobacteria > Hyphomicrobiales > Nitrobacteraceae > Bradyrhizobium > Bradyrhizobium brasilense. The sequence goes on along the minus strand of NZ_CP121669.1, from coordinate 5,758,832 downwards.
CTCGACCGCACGCTCACCGCCGCCGACGTGATGTCGATCGAGGCCGGCGACGTGCTCGCCAGCCGGGTGTTCGTCAAAGGCGCCGGTGCGGCGGGCGAGGGACGATGAACGAGGCGCTCGCCGTGATCCGGACCGCCGGGATGCGCGACATCATTGCGAGCGCCCGCGCCTTGATCTTCGATGTCGACGGCACGCTCGCCGAAACCGAGGAGGTGCACCGACGCGCCTTCAATGAAGCCTTTGCCGAAGCCGGGCTCGATTGGTTCTGGGATCAGGTCACTTACGCGCGGCTGCTGCGGGTGGCCGGAGGCAAGGAGCGCATCCGCGCCTTCGACCAGCGCAACGCGGTCCCAATGCTGACATTCGCCGAAATCGCCGACCTGCACAGGATCAAGACCGCGCGCTACGCCGCGCTGATTGCCTCGGGCGGCTGCCCATTGCGGCCGGGCGTCAGGGCCTGGCTCGCCGGCGCGCGCAGCCGCGGCCAGCGCCTCGCGATCGCAACCACCACCTCGCACGGCAATATCGATGCGCTGCTTTCGGTTTCGCTCGGGCTGGACTGGGCCGATCAGTTCGAGGCGATCGTTGCCGGCGACGACGTGCCGCGCAAGAAGCCGGCGCCCGATGTCTACACCGAGGTCCTGACCCGGCTCGGGCTCGGGCCGGGAGATTGCGTCGCAATCGAGGATTCCGGCAACGGCCTCGCCGCCGCGGCGCGCGCCGGCATCCCCGTCGTCATCACCCGCAGCACCTATTTCAGCGACGACGATTTTGCCGAGGCTTTGCTGGTTGTTGACGATCTCTCTGACATCGACGCCTGAAGCTCGCTGCCCCCGGCCGGCAGTTCGGACGAATTTATTCGGATAGTGAAATAAATGGCGCTTGCATCCGTTGCAGGGTGAAGGCACAATCCCGCCAAAGGTTGCCAGAAGTAGTGCCGCGCCACCCCAGGGAGCGATGGGACTTGCCAGCGATTCCGGATAGTGCCCCACGACCCTCCATGTCTCCGATCAATTTCTTCGGATGATTAAATAAATGGCCAGTCGGTGCTTGCGTCCATATGGTAGGGGCAACGTCAACCAAAGGGTGCAAGTAACGGTGGCGCACCGCCAGACGTCCGGTCGGACGCTGGCGCGCGCCAACGATTCCGGGAGACCGGCGCCTCATGATCCTCCACGTCATTCCTGCGCCTCGTTCGCCCCACGACATGACTCGCGGCTGAACCCGGCATTGCGGGATCGACATGGCCGATCGTGCGGAGCGAGCACTGGCGCTGTTGACGGGGTCGATCGACATTCCGCAATTTCGGTTCGTGACGGTCCCGGCGCCGATCCGACATCGCCGTAGAATCTGCGGCCGAGCCACGAACGATCGCCGTCGATTGACGCTGTCCACGGCAACTGGAATCCCAACTCAAAAAAGCAGGGGAGTGAAGCATGTTCAAATTGAAGACCACCTTGTTCGCGCTTGCGCTGGCCGGCCTTGCCGCGACGGTGTCGGATCGCGACGCCATGGCCCAGAGCAAGCCGACCATCGGCATCGCGATGCCGACCAAGTCCTCGGCACGCTGGATCGACGACGGCAACAACATGGTCAAGGTGCTGAAGGAGCGCGGCTACGGCACCGATCTGCAATATGCCGAAGACGACATTCCGAACCAGCTCTCCCAGGTCGAGAACATGGTGACCAAGGGCGCCAAGGTGCTGGTCATCGCCGCCATCGACGGCACCACCTTGTCCGATGTCCTGAAGCAGGCCAAGGCCCAGGGCATCACGGTGATCGCCTATGACCGCCTGATCCGCGGCACCCCCAACGTCGACTATTACGCGACCTTTGACAATTTCCAGGTCGGTGTGCTGCAGGCCCAGTCGATCGAGAACGCGCTCGGGCTCAAGGAGGGCAAGGGGCCCTTCAACATCGAGCTGTTCGGCGGCTCGCCCGACGACAACAACGCGTACTTCTTCTACGACGGCGCGATGTCGGTGTTGAAGCCCTATATCGACAGCGGCAAGCTCGTGGTCGGCAGCGGCCAGACGGGCATGAACAAGGTTGCGACGCTGCGCTGGGACGGCGCGACCGCGCAGGCGCGGATGGACAACCTGCTCAGCGCGTTCTACGGCAAGAAGCGCGTCGATGCGGTGCTGTCGCCCTATGACGGCCTGTCGATCGGCATCATCTCCTCGCTGAAGAGCGTCGGCTACGGCAGCAAGGACCAGCCGATGCCGTATATCAGCGGGCAGGATGCCGAAGTCCCCTCGGTCAAGGCGATGCTGCGCGGCGAGCAATATTCGACCATCTTCAAGGACACCCGCGACCTCGCCAAGGTCACCGCCGACATGGTCGACGCCGTGCTGAGCAAGAAGGAGGTCGCCGTCAACGACACCAAGACCTACAACAACGGGGTCAAGGTGGTTCCGTCCTATCTCCTCAAGCCGGTCGTGGTGGATAAGACCAATTGGGAGAAAGTCCTGATTGACAGCGGCTATTACAAGCGCTCGCAATTCGACTAGAGCGTTTTCGAGCGAAGCGGGTACCGGTTCGCGTGAGGAAAACGCGTCAAAACTAGAATCTGGAGCCCCGTTCCGATTTAATCGGAACGGAATAGGCTCCAGGGCGGATCGCCGGGCACGCGGCGGCGAGCCGGGCCGGGGGCGATTGACGCTGCAGGACATGATCCGATGACGGCAATGCTTGAGATGCGCGGCGTCAGCAAGAGCTTTGCCGGCGTGCAGGCGCTGCGCGACGTCAGCTTCACCGTCGAGGTCGGGCAGATCCATGCGCTGGTCGGCGAAAACGGCGCCGGCAAGTCGACCTTGATGAAGGTCTTGAGCGGAGTCTATCCGGCCGGCAGCTACGATGGATCGATCGTGTTCGACGGCGAGGAGCGGCGCTTCCGCGACATCAACGACAGCGAGGCGCTCGGGATCATCATCATCCATCAGGAGCTGGCGCTGATCCCGCTGATGTCGATTGCCGAGAACATCTTTCTGTCGCATCCGCCGTCGCGGTTCGGCGTCATCGACCGCAACGCGGTGCATCGGCGGACCGCCGAACTGTTGGCGCAGGTCGGCTTGCGGGAGCCGCCGGACACGCTGATCACCGACCTCGGCGTCGGCAAGCAGCAGCTCGTGGAGATCGCCAAGGCGCTGTCCAAGCGGGTGCGTCTCCTGATCCTCGACGAGCCGACCGCAAGTCTCAACGAAGCCGACAGTGCCGCCTTGCTCGAGCGTCTCCTGGCCTTCCGCGAGCAGGGCATCGCCTCGATCCTGATTTCGCACAAGCTGAACGAGGTTGCGCGGGTCGCCGACCGCATCACGGTGCTGCGCGACGGCCGTACCGTCGACAGCATCGACTGCCGCACCGAGCGGATCGAGGAGGACCGCATCATTCGCAGCATGGTCGACCGCGATCTGGCGCATCGATTCCCCGAACGGAAGGCGGAGATCGGCGAACCCGTGATGACGGTGGAGAACTGGTCAGTGTATCACCAGCTGCATACCGAGCGGCAGGTGATCAAGAACGTCGACTTCACGCTGCGGCGCGGCGAGGTGGTCGGTATCGCCGGCCTGATGGGCGCCGGCCGCACCGAGTTCGCCATGAGCCTGTTCGGCCGCGCCTGGGGCACCAACGTCTCCGGCAGGGTCCGCCTCGATGGACGCGAGGCCGATCTGTCCAGCGTGCCGGCCGCGATCGATGCCGGCATCGCCTATGTCACCGAAGACCGCAAGCAGCTCGGGCTGATCCTTGCCGCCGACGTCCGCAAGAACGTGACGGTGGCGAGCCTGCGGCAGGTGTCGGAGCGCGGCGTGATCGACGATGTCGCCGAGCTGAAGGCCGCGAGCGACTATCGCACCCGGATGCGGATCCGCTGCTCCGACGTCTACCAGGCGACCGGCGACCTCTCGGGCGGCAACCAGCAGAAGGTCGTGCTGTCGAAATGGCTGATGACCGATCCGAGGGTGCTGCTGCTGGACGAGCCGACGCGCGGGATCGACGTCGGCGCGAAATACGAGATCTACTCCATCATCAACGAGCTGGCGGAGGCCGGCAGGGGCGTCGTGGTGATCTCCTCGGAGATGCCCGAGCTGCTCGGCATCTGCGACCGGATCTGCGTGATGAATGACGGCGCCTTCGTCGGCGAGTTCGCAGGCCACGATGCGACGCAGGAGAAGATCATGCGCGCCATCATGCGCAATGTCAGAATGTCCGGACGCGGCGCCGACGAAGAGGCGGCACGCGCCGGAGGAGGGGCACCATGACCGACAAGACGGTATCACTTCCCGAGGCCCCCAGGCATTCCGGCTTCATCAAGAACAATCTGCGCAACTACGGCATGCTGCTGTCGCTGCTCGCGATCATGCTGTTCTTCGAGATCGTGACCGACGGCACGCTGTTGCAGCCGCTCAACCTCACCAATCTCGTGCTGCAGAACAGCTACATCGTCATCATGGCGCTCGGCATGCTGCTGGTGATCGTCACCGGGCATATCGATCTTTCGGTCGGTTCGGTCGCGGGCTTCGTCGGCGCCGTCGCGGCGGTGCTGATGGTGCGCTACCATGTCAGCTACCCGATCGCCTTCGTCGCCTGCCTCCTGGTCGGCGCCGCGATCGGCGCGGCCCAGGGCTACTGGGTGGCCTATTTCGGCATTCCGTCCTTTATCGTGACGCTGGCGGGCATGCTGGTGTTCAAGGGCCTCGCGCTCGCTGTCCTGCAGGGCCAGTCGGTCGGGCCGTTCCCGCCGACCTTCCAGAAGCTGTCGTCGGGCTTCATCCCCGAGCTGTTCCCGAGCGCCGGCACGCTCTATCCGACGTCGCTCGCGATCGGCATCGTCCTGGCGTTTGTCCTGGTGCTGGCGACCGCCAGGAGCCGGGCGCGCGAGCAGGCGCACGGCATCGCCGTCGAGCCCTACGCGTTCTTCATCGTCAAGAGCATCGCGCTGGCGGGCGCGGTGCTCTACTTCACCTATCTGATCGCCTCGCATCGCGGCCTGCCCAACGTGCTCGTCATCATGACCGTCCTGATCGCGCTCTATGGCTTCGTCACGCGGCGGACGGTGATCGGGCGACAGATCTACGCGGTGGGCGGAAATGCCAAGGCGGCGAAACTGTCGGGCGTCAAGACCGAACGGCTCACCTTCTTCACCTTCGTCAACATGGGCGTGCTGGCCGCGCTTGCCGGGCTGGTGTTCGCAGCCCGGCTCAACACCGCGACGCCGAAGGCCGGCCTCGGCTTCGAGCTCGATGTGATCGCCGCCTGCTTCATCGGCGGTGCGTCGGCCTATGGCGGCGTCGGCCGGGTCGGTGGCGCGGTGGTCGGTGCCATGATCATGGGCGTGATGAACAACGGCATGTCGATCCTCGGTATCGGCATCGATTATCAGCAAGTGATCAAGGGCCTCGTCCTGCTCGGCGCCGTCTGCATCGATGTCTACAACCAGCGCCGCTGACCGCCACGCAGTCACAATTCAACGGTAGGGTGCCGGCGCAACGCAGGAGAATGCCGCGTGAAACTGTCCCATGCCGACGCGCTTGACATCGGAGCCATCCTTGCCGAAGTCGGCCGCAGCGAGATCATGCCGCGGTTCCGCCGCGTGCGGGAGATCGAGGTCCGCACCAAGACGTCGGCATTCGACGTCGTCACCGAAGCCGATGAATTGGCCGAGCAGGCGATATCGGCGGCGCTGCTGCGGGCGTTTCCGAATGCGGTTGTGATCGGCGAGGAGGGCACCGCGCGTGATCCGGCCGCGCTCGATCAGGTCGGAACCGCGGAGCTTGCCTTCATCATCGATCCGATCGACGGCACGCGGAACTTCACCTCGAGTCTTCCGCTGTTCGGCACCATGGTGGCCGCCACCATGCGCGGCGAGATCGTGTTCGGCGCGATCCATGATCCGGTCAGCAACGACACCGCATTCGCGCTGCGCGGCGAGGGCGCGTGGCTCGCGATGCCGGACGGCCGGCGGCATGACCTCAAAGTGGCTCCCGCCGTGCCGGTCAAGCAGATGGATGCGATCGTCGGCGTCAACTTCCTGCCCGAGCCGCTGCGCATGATCGTCGCCGGCAATCTTTCCAGGCTCGGCGGCAGCGCCTGGCTCAGATGCGCCGCGCACGAATATCGTATGGCGGCGTCCGGACATTGCCATCTGCTGTTCTACAACAAGCTGATGCCATGGGATCATGCCGCGGGCTGGCTGTTGCATCGCGAGGCCGGCGGCTACAGCGCGCATTTCGACGGATCACCCTACCGGCCGGTCAATCTGACCGGCGGCTTGCTGTGCGCGCCCGACGAGGCGAACTGGCACGCGGCGCGAGAGGCGATCCTGATGCCGGCTGGATAGCAGCAGGACGTGCGGTTCGTCGCGTTGCGGCGGGTATGAGCCACATTGGTTTTCGGATTCAACTGTCAAACAGCTTGTTCGGCGTCGTCCCTGCGAAAGCAGGGACCCATACGCCGCGGCAGGTGTTGTGAGTGGGACTCGTTGTCCCAACATCGTTCAACAATCAGCATTTGTGGTTATGGGTCCCTGCTTTCGCAGGGACGACACCCAATATGGGTCGTCGTTTGTGGGTCATAGCTTCGCTTAGGGCGTCAGGTCTGCACGATTTCGCCGTCCAAGGATGGCAGATGCCTGATGCGGCGCACGACAAGGATGGCAACGGCCGCTGCGGCGATCGGTGCCAGTTGCAGGCCGTTGGCGCCCGCAGGTACCATGGCGAATGGCGTCAAATAAAGCGCCGCGAGGGCGATGCGCTCATAGGGCAGCCAGCCCTGTGCAAGCGCCTGCGCGATCAGCCACGCGCCCGGGATCGCCAGGATCACGACCTCATAGTTGCCGAGCGACGGTACGCACAGGCCGGTCATCGCCACCATCAGCGCGATCTCGGCGGCGCCGCCGGGACGTTTTCGCAGCACCAGGATCAGGACGGCGATCGCGATCGCGGCCGCGGTCACCTGGACGAGCCAGGCCGTGCTGCTGGATCCGCCGGCCAGCCTGATCGCGGCATAGGGGCTGGCGAACTTCTCGAAACCGGGTCCGCCGCCGAGGCTCCAGGCGCTTGCCTCCGGCAGAACGGCAACAAACTTGATCCACGGGTCGATGCCGAAGAAGGCGGTGGCCGCCAGCACAAGCACGAGCGTCGTTGCGGCCGCAGCAGCCAGCGCGCGCCAGCGCCGCGTCAGGATCAGCACCAGCGGCGCAAGCAGGGCGATCTGCGGCTTGTAGCTGAAGCAGCCGAGCAGCGCGCCGGCGATCACCGGGTAGCGGTCCAGCGTGACGGCCGATCCGCCGAGCAGGGCCGCCGAGAGCAGCGAATTCTGTCCGAACAGCGCGCACACCCACACGGCGGGAAAGGCGAGCGCGGGAACGACGGAGCCGCGCTCGAGCGTGGCTCTTACCGCGGCTGCATAGGCGGCGCCGGTCGCGAAGATCCAGATGACGGCCGCCGTTGCAAAGGGAACCAGTGCAAAGGGCAGCCAGAACAACAGCGACGTCGGCGGGTAGAAGAACGGTGCGTAGGTGTTCTGACCGAGCACGGCGGCTACAGCGGCGCGGCCCGCGTCGCCATAGGCGTCGCCGGCGCGGCCTTCGAGCGCGAGCTTCGCCGCGGTCCAGAACGCCGCGAAATCATGGCCGACATCCATCGTCGGCGCAGCCCATGGGATGATCACGATGCAGCCGATGAACAGGACGAGAAATACGCGGGTGAAGGCGGTGACACGGTCAGATGTGAGCCAGTCGGCCTCACGCAGCGTGGAGACCAGCGCGCCCGCGCCGGACTGCGGTGAATGCGCGATTGCCGCCTGCGGCTGACCTGTGGACGCATTCGAGGTTCGGCTGACGGCTGCGCGCGGCGTCGCAGCGCCACGACTCGCGTCATCCGCCGCGAAGTGACGCGCGGCGTCATCAGCGAAGGCCAGCCTGTGTCCCTCGAGGTCCGACTTTTGCGACATCGGCCGCTTCATCCCAATCGCGTCGTGCACGCGCAACATTTGGATCAAATCGTCTAAGGTTGCGTAAACCCGATCGTTGCAATTGGCCGCGGCGCAATCGGAACCGATGATCGACATTGCCCTTGTCCGCGGCCTGTCACGCCGGGCATGGTAAATGAACCCGCAACGTGACGGCAGCGTGCGGGGTTGGATGCGGAGCCCGACGGTCAAGGTTCATCGCGAATGGCGGTATTGCAGCAGTTCGGCCACGACATCTGGATTGCCGGGGGACCGAACCTTGCGGTCGCCGGGTTTCACTATCCGACCCGGATGGCCATCGTCAGGCTGGCGGACGGTGCCCTTTTCATCTGGTCGCCGGTCCGGTTGACGGAGCAAATGCAGGCCGGCGTCGACGCACTCGGCCAGGTCAGGCACATCGTGGCGCCCAACTCGCTGCATCATTTGTTCCTCGCCGAGTGGAAGCAGGCCTATCCGGCCGCCGTGCTCCACGCCCCGCCAGGCCTGCGCAAGCGGCGCCGTGACCTCGGCTTCGATGCCGATCTCGCGGACGCGGCGAGCCTCGACTGGGCCGGACAGATCGATCAGGTGGTGATGCGCGGCAACCTGATCACCACCGAGGTGGTGTTCTTCCATGTCGAAAGCGGCACCGTGCTGTTCACCGACTTGCTGCAGCAGATTCCTCCCGACCTGGTCTCGGGCTGGCGGGCGACGATCGCGAAGCTCGACCTGATGGTCGGGCCGGAGCCGTCGGTGCCGCGCAAGTTCCGCGTTGCCTTCACGGGCCGCCGCGCGGCGCGCGCGGCCTTGCAGAGGATTCTGGCGTGGCCTGCCGAAAAGGTGCTGATGGCCCATGGCACGCCAGTCGAAAAGGATGCGCCGGTATTCTTGCGCCGCGCCTTCGCGTGGCTCTCGGCGTGATGATCTCATCGCGGATGTGGCGTCGTTGCGGATTATCAGCCTGAACGGAAATGCCGCGGCGAATGCCGCGTTTCGCGCCGGATCAGCCGGCGAAGGGTCGAGGGCTCGGCATATCCGACCTTGCCCGCGATCTCTTCGACCGACAGGCGCGTGGTCTCGAGCAACGACCGAGCCGTCTCGATCCTGATGCGTTGCACGAATTGAATGGGCGACACACCGCAGATCGACTCGAGCCGTCTGGCAAATGTCCGCGGCGCCAGCGCCACGGCAGCGGCAACGTCCCCGATCGTGAAGTCGCGCGCGATGTTGCTGCGCACCCATTTCTCGGCCCTGGCGACCTTGGGGTCCTGGCTGGCAAGATAATTGATCGCCATGAAGGGCGCCTGCGAATGCCGCTCGCCAAGCAGCAGGTAATTGGCGCAGCCCTTGGCCAGCGCCGGGCTGCCGAAACGCGCGATCACCGCAAGCATCAGGTCCATCTGCGCCATCGCCGCGCCGGCGGTTGCGATCGGCCAGTCGGCGACCACCATCCGCTCCGTCATCAGTTCGACATTCGGATAGCGTTGCCGAAACAGCGGCGCGAACCACCATGTCGTGGTCGCGCGCTTGCCGTCGAGCAGGCCGGTCTCCGCGAGCAGGAAGCTGCTGGCGCAGGACGCGGCGAGCATCGCGCCGCTCGCGAACGCCGTGACCAGCATGTCGCGGGCGTGCCGACACGCCGGTGTCGCCAGCTTCCGCTCCAGTGCATCGGCCGACGCCGAGCCGAGCCCCGGAACGATGACCAGGTCGGCGCCGCGCAATCGGGCGGCGCGCCGCCTCGGCCCATAACGCAGCGTCGTCACCTCGAAGGGCGCGCGCTTCGTCGTGCTGATCCGGTTGGCGGTGGCCAGCACGTCGTGGGTGATGGCGGCCGCTGACGCGAGGCAGCCGTCGATCTCGACAACCGCAATCCTGGTCATGTCATAAAATCCGCGATCAATGTCATTTTTGACGCTAGCTGCCCGGCCGGAAAAACGCAACTCTGACGCCGAGACGCTGCCGATCTCGATCAGGAGGACCGCCGATGCCGAACCGGCCGATGACCCAGGACGATCCGCTCGAGGATTTCGAGCGCCGCCAGATCACCCTCGATGGTGCCGGCAAGACCGTCCATGTTGGCGGCGGCGGTCCTGCGGTGATCGTGATGGCGGAGATGCCGGGTATCAGCCCGCATGTGGCGCGCTTCGCCCGCTGGGTTCGCGATGCCGGATTCACCGTCTATATGCCATCGCTGTTCGGCCGCGACGGCGCTATTGCGAGCGCAGAGGAGGGCGCCGCGGTGTTTCAGCGCGCCTGCGTCAGCGCCGAGTTTCGCGCGATGGCCGCAAACCAGTCCAGTCCCGTGACGCAATGGCTGCGCGCGCTGGCGCGATTTGCCCATGACGAATGCGGCGGTCCCGGTGTCGGGGCCATCGGGATGTGCTTTACCGGCAATTTCGCGCTCACCATGATGCTGGAGCCGTCGATGCTGGCGCCGGTGCTTTCGCAGCCGTCATTGCCATTGAACGATCCGGCGGGCATCGAGATCGCGCCGGAAGAGGTGAGGGCGGTGCGCGAGCGGTTGGAGCGCGAAGACCTGACCGTGCTGGCCTATCGCTTTGAGGGCGACAAGTTCTGCATGGCGCAGCGCTTTGCGGCCTATCGCGAGGCGCTCGGCGACCGCTTCATCGGGCGAGTGCTTCCCGACAGCGCGGCGAACCGCGATGTGCCGCCGTTCTTCCGGAATTTCGTCACGACACCGCACAGCGTCGTGACGGTGCATCTGATCGACGAGGCGGGCCAGCCGACCATCGCGGCCCGCGATGAGATCCTGGCGTTTTTCAGGCAGCGGCTGTCACCCGTGAGCGGATGAGCCCGGCCGATCGAAATAGGCGAATGCGGCGCTCGTCAGGCTGCCCAGCAGGGACCAGAACACCAGACTGGTCAGCGTGACGGCGACCATGAACTGATGCGACAGGGACGAAGGCACGTTGGTCTCGACGTGCTCCAGCTCGGGCGCGCCAATCAGATGCGGCAGCATGATCAGGACCACGCCGGCGATGGCGGCCGGCATCGAGCGCCGGAACACGATCAGCCCGAGGCCGGCTGCGGTCGCCAGCACCGCCGTCACCCACCAGATCTGGCGCGAGAGCAATGGAGCGGTGGGAACGCCCGGCAATTCAGGCGGCAGTCCAAGGCCCGGAGCGATGGTGAAGACGGCAAAACCCGCGAGGCCCCACATCAAGCCTTTATGCCACGAGATCTGCTCGCCGGTCGCGCCGCTGCGAACCGCGAGGAAGCCGCAGAGCAGAAGCGCAAAACCGATCGCGGTCAGGATGTTCGCTCCCGCGGTATAGACGTTGCGTTCCAAACCGTCGCGCGGCTCCCAGGCCTCCGCGCCATGATCATGATCCGCATGATCATGCACGAGGATCGCCTGCGGTGGCGCGGCGGCTTCGTGCTTGTGCGTTGCCGCCTTCTCGTAGACCTCGGCCCTGAGGATCAGGGGAACGGTGCCGAATTGCTGGACCGCCGTGACGATCAGGCCGACGACGAACCCGGCAATGACCGACGAGAAGACGATCGAGCGAAACGTGCTCATGCCAACGAGATCAGTGGCAGGGGAAGGCGTTGGAATGGCGCACGTCATGCGCGGCGTTGTGGATCACGTCGATGTGCGAGAAGCCGACCACGCCGACAATGAACAGGCCGAGCGTCATGGCCATCAACGACTGTGCAAGCCGTCCGACCTGTCGGGTGGCGATCGGCAGATGCGTGACCTGAGCTTGAGTAACCTGGGTTTGCGCGGTCTGGGACTGGCTCATGGTCGTTCTCCACATTCGATTTGATCGGCTTCTAGCAGCTTTCGGGTGATGTCGCGACTGGTAAGATGCAAATTTGTTCCAAGAGGAATGCGCTTGCGCTCGATCTTGGCGCGTGCGGCTGCCTTGAAGGCTGGTTCAAACCGCCTGAAATGGGCGAGACATGCGTCCACCGTCGGATCGGTGCCCAGCAGCGTGCGAAAGGCGCCCCGATGCACCGCGCAGATAGCGCGGTGCTCCGGCACGGGAAAGACCAGCGAGGCGATGTCGGCGCGCCAGTGCGCGTCACAGCTCAAGGTGCCGTCGCCGGCAGGGGCTCGGTCAGCGTCGGATGGTGAATTCATCCGGACCTCGCCGCGATTCCCACTTGGCCTGTTCGAGCTCCGGACGGTCGCACTCGGTCTGGGGGTAACCGATGCAGAGATAGCCGATAAATTTCCAGGAGTCCGGGATTTCCAGAACGCCATGAATGCGTTCTGGATTGAGGATCGATACCCAGCCGATGCCGATGCCTTCGGCGCGCGCGGCAAGCCACATCGAGCAGATCGCGGCCACCACGGAATATTCCGACGTCTCCGGCATCGTCGCGCGGCCGAGACCGGCGCCGATCTGGTCGGCCTTCTCGGCAAACACGGCGAGGTGGCCCGGCGCCTCCTCGAGGCCTGATAATTTCAGCGCGGCATATTTTGTGGCGCGCTCGCCCGAATAGGACCGCAGCGCATCGGCGTTGCAGGCCTTGAAGTCGTCGATAACAGCGCGGCGTCGTGTCTCGTCGTCGACAATGACGAACCGCCAAGGCTGGCTCAGGCCGACCGAAGGCGACAGGCAGGCGATCTCGATCAGCCGCTCGATCGTGCCATCCGGCAGCGGATCGGCCCGGAACCGCCGCACGTCGCGCCGCCACACGAACAGTTCGTGCAGTTGCCGGCGAAACGTATCGTCGAATGAGACCATTGCGGCGCCTTTGGCAGGATCGATCTCGGACTTCATTTAAGCTTCATCGGCAGGCCCGCAACGACGAACTCGACCTCGTCTGCGATGCCGGCGATAGTCTGGTTCATGATTCCTGCGGCGTCGCGGAACGTCCGCGCCAATGCATTGTCCGGCACGATGCCGAGACCGACCTCGTTGGTGACCAGCACGACCGGGCCGTGCTGGCGCGACAGCGCATCCGCCAGCCGCGTCACTTCCTGCGACCAGTCGCGCCCGGCATGCAGCAGATTGGATAGCCAGAGCGTCAGGCAATCGACCAGCCTTGCACCAGCGCCATCGGTCCCGCACAGCGCTTCAACCAGATCGAGCGGCACCTCGCGCTCGAGCCAGTCGCTGCCGCGCCGCGCGCGATGTTTGGCGATCCGGTCATCCATTTCCGCGTCGAGCGCCTCGGCGGTCGCGATATAGACCGGCTGTCCCGGAAAGCTGCGCGCACGAAATTCGGCGCGCCGGCTTTTGCCGGACCGGGCTCCCCCCGTGATCAGAATGACGGCCATATCATCTCCTGTGCGACCGGTACGCACGTCGTTCACAAACGCTCTAACCACCAATCGCGGAGAAAGACAAAGCCGAAATCCGTCACGGAGGGCTTGCGCTCGACCGATGTCTTGCGCATCAGGGGGACCGCGGCGAGGAGAGGATTATCGTGGGTTTTGCGGGAGCGATGGCGGTGGCGATGGCGGTGGATGCCCTGATCGGCTGGCCGGCGTGGCTGTTTGGCCGCATCGGCCATCCCGTGACCTGGCTCGGCCGGCTGATCAATCTTGTCGACAGCGCCTGGAACCGCGCCTCCGACCCGCCGGCGTTTCGTCGCGGCGCTGGTGTTGCAGCTGCGATCCTCGTGATCGCGCTGGTGATTGCGCTGGGTTGGGCCGTTCAGTCCGTGCTCGCATCCGGATGGGTGCGCGTTGTCCTTGTCGGCGTCCTGGCATGGCCGCTGGTTGCCGTGCGCTCGCTGCATGACCATGTCGCCGCGGTGGCAAGTCCCTTGGCATCCGGCGACATCACAGCCGCGCGTTCGGCGGTCGCGCAGATTGTCGGGCGTGATCCGGCAACGCTCGACGATTCCGGAATCGCGCGCGCCACCATCGAGAGCCTCGCCGAGAATGCATCCGACGGCATCGTGGCGCCGGTGTTCTGGGGCGCGCTGTTCGGCCTGCCGGGGATCCTTGGCTACAAGGCGATCAACACGCTGGACTCGATGATCGGTCATCGCACCGAGCGGCACGAAGCCTTTGGCTGGGCGGCCGCCCGGATCGACGATCTCGCCAATCTCGTTCCGGCGCGGTTGACGGGTGTTCTGTTCGTGCTGCTCGCGCCGAACCGTTCGCAGGCGTGGTCATGCATGTTGCGCGATGCGCGCCGGCATCGCTCGCCGAATGCCGGCTGGCCGGAAGCTGCGATGGCCGGCGCGCTCGGCGTGCGGCTGAGCGGTCCTCGCATCTATCACGGGCACATCGCCGATGAGCCCTGGCTGAACGAGGGGGCGCGCGATCCGGCTGCAGCTGACGTCCTCACCGGGCTGAGACTCTATCGTTACGCCATGATTCTGTTGGCCGGGGCGCTGCTAGTCCTGGCGCTGGCGTGAAGGTGCGGCGCATGCGTGAGCACGGCGGGAACCTTGATGTCGCCCAGCAGCGCTTCGGCGGCGCCGCGGACGACTGGATCGACCTGTCGACCGGGATCAATCGGGTGCCGTATCCCTTGGTCGATGTCGAGCCGCGGCAATGGAGCGCCTTGCCGTCGCGATCCGATCTTGAATCGCTGCACGACGCTGCGCGGCAGGCCTATGTCACCAAGGCGCCGATCGTGGCGATGGGCGGTGCGCAGGCCGCGATTCAGTTGCTGCCGCATCTGGCGCTCAAGGGGCGGGCGCGGATTCTGGCGCCGACCTATAACGAGTATGCCGCGGTGTTGTCGGCCGCGGGCTGGGACGTCGCCGAGGTGTCCGATCTCGCGGCGCTTGCGGGAGCGGACATCGCCGTCGTCGTCAATCCGAACAATCCGGATGGACGACGCCATGATCGGCGCGAGTTGCTGGCACTGCTGCCGCGCGTTGGCCGGCTCGTCATCGACGAGAGTTTTGCGGACGCCGTTCCTGACCTGTCCCTTGCGCCGGAAGCAGGACGCGCCGGGCTCCTGATCCTGCGCTCCTTCGGCAAGTTTTACGGACTTGCCGGCTTGCGCCTCGGTTTCGCGATCGGCAGCGAGGCGGACATTGCCGCGCTTGCCGCGATGGCGGGCCCATGGCCGGTTTCGGGAGCAGCAATCGCGATCGGGCGGCGCGCGTTGCTCGATCACGACTGGGCCAAGGCCACGGCCGCGCGGCTCGCGGACGACTGCGTCAGGCTCGACGCAATAGCGCGATCGCAGGGTTGGACGCTGCTCGGTGGCACGTTGCTGTTCCGGCTCTACCAGACGGGCGATGCATTGGCTGCGCAGGAGAAACTTGCCCGTGCGCAGATCTGGTCGCGGGTCTTCCAGCAGAAACCGGGATGGCTGCGCCTCGGCTTGCCGGGCAGTGAGCCCGAGTGGTCGCGCCTTTCCGCCGTGTTGTCTTCGGTCTAGCGACGATCTCAGCGTCACCTCGCCCCGCGTGCGGGGAGAGGGGGTACAGCGCCGTCGCTGTTCGACCAGGAATCATCTCGCTCTAACGCGCCAGTGCGAGCAGGCCTTCGACATCAAGATGGGCCTCGATGTGCCCGGCAAGTGCGTCGAGTGCGCTCTCGACCCTGGCGCCGTAGGGCTGATCAGCCGCCGCGATGTCGAGTTGTGCAAGGAACGCCTTGCGGAAATCGTCCGAGGCGAACAGGCCGTGCAGATAGCTGCCGTGAACGCGCCCATCTGCGGAGACAGCGCCCTCAGCCGTACCGTCGAGTGATGCAAAGGGCCGCGCGCGATCCGGCCCGTCGGTGCGCCCGATATGGATTTCATAGGCGCTGATCGGCTGGCTGGTCGCGGCATGCACTGCGCTGACGCGCGTCAGCGTCTTCTGTTCGGTCATGGTGGTCGTGACATCGAGCAGACCGAGGCCGCGCGTTTCGCCGGCGGGACCCTCGATCCCATCGGGGTCGGCGACGCTGTGTCCAAGCATCTGGTATCCGCCGCACAGGCCAAGGACATGGCCGCCGCGGCGATGATGCGCGAGGAGATCGATGTCCCAGCCTTGCGCGCGCAGGAAGGCGAGATCGCCGCGGGTCGATTTCGAGCCGGGCAGGATGACGAGCTTCGCATCGCCCGGGATGGCTTCGCCCGGACGGACCATCGCGAGATCGACGCCGGGCTCGAGCTTCAGCGGATCGAGGTCGTCGAAATTGGCGATCCGCGACAGCGCAAGGAACGCGATCTTGCACTGGCCCGGTTTGCGCGCCTCACCGAGCCCGAGCGCATCTTCGGCCGGAAGTTCGCCGGCGCGGACGAACCAGGGCAGCACGCCAAAGCCGCGCCAGGCGGTGCGCTCTTCGATCAGGCGGTAACCGTCATCGAACAATGTCGGATCGCCGCGGAATTTGTTGATGACAAAGCCCTGGATCATCGCCGCATCATCAGGGGCGATCACCGTCTTGATGCCGACGAGCTGCGCGATCACGCCGCCGCGGTCGATGTCGCCGACCAGCACCACCGGCACGTCGGCTTTGCGCGCAAAACCCATATTGGCGATATCGGACTTGCGTAAGTTAACCTCGGCGGGGCTGCCGGCGCCCTCGACCAGAACGAGGTCGGCGCGCTGCTTCAGGCGCGCAAAACTCTCCAGCACCGCGGCCATCAGCGACGGCTTCATGCCGGCATATTCGCGCGCCCGTGCGGTGGCGATCCGTTTGCCGTGCACGATGATCTGGGCGCCGACATCGGTTTCGGGCTTCAGAAGCACTGGATTCATGTCGGTGTGCGGCTCGACGCCGGCGGCGAGCGCCTGCAGAGCCTGCGCGCGGCCGATCTCGCCGCCGTCGACGGTGACGGCGGCGTTGTTGGACATGTTCTGCGGCTTGAACGGCAGCACGCGCAGCCCGCGCCGTCGCGCGGCACGCGCAAGGCCGGCGACGATGAGCGACTTGCCCACGTCCGAACCCGCACCCTGGATCATCAATGCGCGCGCCATGGTGATGTCTGTCAGAACTCGACGCCCGGCTGGGCCTTGATGCCGGAACGGAACGGGTGCTTCACCAGCGTCATCTCGGTGACGAGATCGGCAATCTCGATCAGCTCCTCCTTGGCGTTGCGTCCGGTGAGCACGACATGGGTCATCGGCGGCTTCGACGTGGTCAGGAACTCGACGACGTCGGCGATCGCGAGGTACTCGTAGCGTAGCGCGATGTTGATCTCGTCGAGCACGACCATGCGCAGGCTCGGGTCTGCGATCAGCTGCTTGGCCTTCTCCCAGCCGGCTTGCGCCGCCGCGATGTCGCGGGCGCGATCCTGCGTCTCCCAGGTAAAGCCTTCGCCCATAGCGTGGAATTGACAGAGATCGCCGAAATGCCCGGTGAGCAGGCGGCGCTCGCCGGTATCCCAGGCGCCCTTGATGAACTGCACCACGGCGCAGGGAAAGCCGTGCGCCACACAGCGCACGATCATGCCGAACGCGGAGGACGATTTTCCTTTGCCGGCGCCGGTATGGACGATGATCAGGCCCTTTTCACCGCTCTTGGTCGCCATGATGCGGTCGCGGGCGGCCTTCTTTTTCGCCATCTTGTCCGCGTGGCGCGTATCCAGCGAAAGATCGGTGCCGACGGCGCCGTCTTCAGCGTCCTTTCCATCAGAAGTCATCACATTCCTTCGGCTTGACAAGTGCGAGGCTTGGACGAATGGTGGTCCCGCGTTGGTTCCTGTCCTACGACAGGCGAAGAGGGAATGCGATAGGGCTCCGCTAAATCGGGCCCGAAGCGCAGCCGCCCCCGCGACCGTGACCGGAGAGATGCCCAAGCCACTGATTCCATGCGGGGTTGGGAAGGTGGGCATTGAAGGGTAAAACCTGCTCCGCAAGCCGGGAGACCTGCCAACGCAGCATGTTGTGAAACCGGCGGACGGGGTGTTCCGCGACGGGGAACGAACCTGTCCAAAATCGGTTCGTGTGCCTCATCGCTTCCCGCTGTCAATCCAGGAAGGGCGATGAGCGTTACACTTCATGTCTGCATCACCTGCCGCGCCGGCCAGACGCCGGCGGAAGGTGAGCTCGCGCCCGGTGCACGCCTGCATGCCGCGCTTGTCGAGGCCGGCGTGCCCGATGACGTCAATCTGGTTCCCGTCGCATGCCTGTCGGCCTGCAGCCAGGGTTGCTCGGTCGCGCTCAGCGCGCCGGGGCGCTGGTCCTATGTCTACGGCCGACTGTCCGCTGATAATGCCGCGGATGTGATTGCCGGTGCCTCCGCCTATGCGGCGGCGCCCGACGGCATCGTGCCGTGGCGCAGCCGTCCGGAAATCTTCCGCAAGCAATCGCTCGCCCGCATTCCACCTCTTCCCGTCGTGCCGGAGGCCGCAGAATGACCACGCTCGCCAAAATTCCGGTCACGGTCGTGACCGGCTTCCTCGGCTCCGGCAAGACGACGCTGATCCAGCATCTGATCCGCAATGCCAACGGCAAGAAGCTCGCGGTGCTGGTCAACGAGTTCGGCAGCGAAGGCGTCGACGGAGACATCCTGAAGTCGTGCGCCGACGCCAATTGTCCGGCCGAGAACATCGTCGAGCTCGCCAATGGCTGCATCTGCTGCACCGTCGCCGACGATTTCATCCCGGCGATGGAGCAGTTGCTGGCGCGGAACGTGAAGCCCGATCACATCGTGATCGAGACCTCGGGGCTCGCCCTGCCGAAGCCGCTGCTGAAAGCGTTCGACTGGCCGGAGATCCGTTCGCGGATCACGGTCGACGGCGTGATCGCGCTCGCCGACGCCGAGGCCGTCGCCGCCGGCCGTTTTGCGCCTGATCCGGCCGCGGTGGATGCGCAGCGTGCAGCGGACGACAATCTCGACCACGAGACGCCGCTGTCGGAAGTGTTCGAGGACCAGATCGCCTGTGCCGATATCGTGCTGCTGACCAAGGCGGATCTCGCCGGGGCGGAGGGGATCAAGGCAGCGAAAGCGGTGATCGCGGCCGAGATGCCGCGCGAGGTGCCGATGTTGCCGGTCGTCGACGGCACGATCGACGCGCGCGTGATCCTCGGGCTCGGGGCGGCGGCGGAAAACGATCTCGCGGCGCGGCCGTCGCATCACGATGGCGAGGAGGAACATGAGCACGACGATTTCAATTCGGTTGTGATCGATCTTCCGGAAGTTTCGGATGTCGACGCGCTGGTCGCCTCGATCAAGGGGCTGGCGCGCGAGCAGAACGTGCTGCGCGCCAAGGGCTTCATCGCGGTCGAAGGCAAGCCGATGCGGCTATTGGTGCAATCGGTCGGGGAGCGGGTCAGGCATCAGTTCGACATGCCCTGGGGCGCCCGGGCGCGGCAGTCGAAGCTCGTCGTGATCGGCGAACATGCCGACATCGATGAAGCCGCGATCAGGGCACGGCTTGGTGTCTGATGCACGTCGTCTTCCGCGAGAGCCGCGGCCTTGAGGAGACCGCGACGCCAAGGGACCTCGGCCAGGATCCGGCCGATCTCGTGGTGTTGTCGTTTTCCGACAGCGATCTTGCTGCCTTCGCGGCCGGCTGGCGGCGCGGCCGCGCCGCGTTGCCGTCACTGCGGCTCGCCAATCTCGCGGAGCTGCGCCATCCGCTGTCGGTCGATACCTATATCGAGCGGACGCTGTCGCACGCGCGTGGCATTCTGGTTCGGCTGATCGGCGGCGAGCCCTATTGGTCGTACGGGCTGGCCGCGGTGCATCGGCTGGCGAAGGAGCGCGGCATCGCCCTGGTCGTGCTGCCGGCCGATGGCCGCGACGATCTGCGGCTGGATGAGTTCTCGACCTTGCCGGTCTCGACGCTGCGCCGTCTGAAGGTGCTGTGCGACAAGGGCGGCCCGGTTGCCGCGCAGGCCGTGATCGCGCAACTGGCGCTGGCGTCCGGACTCTATGCCGGGCCGGTGGTCGGCGAGATCGATCTTCCCGAGATCGGCGTCTACGATCCCCGGCGCGGTGCCGTCGCGGCGTTGCCGGCACCGGACGGCCGGCCGCGCGTGCTGGTGACGTTTTATCGTTCTTATCTCGCGGCCGGCGACACCGAGCCGGTCGATGCATTGATCGATGCATTGCGTGAGAGGGGCTTTGATGCCCACGGCGTGTTCGTCACCTCGCTGAAGGCGGCGGGCGTGGCCGACTGGCTGCGCGCTCAGTTCGCGCAATGCGCTCCAGCGGCCATCGTCAATGCGACCGCGTTTTCCGCGGCCGGTGACGACGGCGCGACGCCGTTCGACGCCGCATCATGCCCGGTGTTCCAGGTCGCTTTGTCGACGGCGCAGCGCGAGGATTGGGCCGGATCGCTGCGCGGTCTGTCGCCCGGCGATCTCGCGATGCATGTGGTGCTGCCGGAGGTCGACGGCCGCCTGTTCGCGGGCGTCGTCAGCTTCAAGTCGCCTGGTGAGCGCGATCCCGAGCTGCAGTTCGCGCATCTTGCACATCGACCGGATGCCGAGCGCGTCGCTGCAATTGCCGCACGCGTGGCCGCCTGGCATCGGCTTGCCAGCAAGCCGACACAGGAGAAGCGGCTTGCGCTGGTGCTATCGAACTATCCCGGCCGTCCACATCAAGTCGCGCATGCCGTCGGCCTCGATGCGCTTGCCTCGGTCGGGGCGATGCTGGCTGATCTCGCGGCCGCCGGATTTGACCTTGAGCCGGTGGCGTCGCTGGGCGACATTCTTTTGCGCAGGACCCTGACGTGGAACGTCGCCGACTATCGCGCGGCGCTTTCCGGCCTTCCCGAGCTGCTGCAGGACGATCTCAGCCGCGCATGGGGCGCGCCGGAAGATGATCCCGATTGCCGTGACGGCGCATTTCATTTCGCGGCGATCTGCTGCGGCAAATCGGTCATTGCCGTTCAGCCGGAGCGCGGTGAGGTAGGGCAGCGCGACGCCGACTATCACGATCTGGCGCGCACGCCGCGCCACGCCTATGTCGCGTTTTATCTGTGGCTCAGGCGGCAGGCCATCGACGCCGTCGTGCACATCGGCGCGCATGGCACGCTGGAATGGCTGCCCGGCAAGTCGGTTGCGCTGTCATCCGCATGCTGGCCGGAGGCGCTGATCGGCGATCTGCCTGTTGTCTATCCCTTCATCGTCAACGATCCCGGCGAGGCGGCGCAGGCCAAGCGCCGGATCGGTGCCGTGACGATCGGTCATCTGCCGCCGCCACTGGCACAGGCCGCGGTCCCCAAAGGCTTGCGCAATCTTGAGCGCTTGCTCGATGAGTATTCGACCGCCGATGGTCTCGATCCGGCGCGGCGGCAGCGCCTGATCGCTGCGATCCGCGACGAAGCGCGCATCGCCGGGCTGGAGGACGATCTCGGTCTCGCGGCGTCGGTCTCGGCGGCCGAGGCCGTTCCGCAGATCGATCGTTTCGTCTGCGACCTCAAGGAAAGCCAGTTCGGCGACGGCCTGCATGTGTTCGGGCAGGGCGCCTGCGGCGAGGCGGAGAGGGCGGCGCTGCGCGATGCGCTCGCGGGTCGGCGCGTGGCGCCGGGGCCGTCGGGCTCGCCCTATCGCGGGCGCCGCGACGTGCTGCCGACCGGACGCAACCTGTTTGCCGTCGATCCGCGCGCGGTGCCGACGCCGTCGGCGCATGCGCAGGGCGTGAAACTCGCCGAGGAGCTGCTGCGCCGTCACTTGCAGGATCACGGCGACTGGCCGAAGGGACTCGTGGTCGATCTCTGGGGCTCCTCGACGATGCGCACCGCCGGCGAGGACTTTGCGATGGCCCTGCACCTCGCGGGCATCGCGCCGCGCTGGGATCATGGATCGGGGCGGGTGTCGGGCTACGACATCATCGCGCCGGCGGAGCTCGGCCGTCCCCGCATCGACGTTACGCTGCGGGTGTCGGGGCTGTTCCGCGACGTCTTCTCAGGGCTGGCCCAGTTGTTCGAAGCCGCGGCGGAGGCGTTGTCCGAACGCAGCGACGAGGCGGACGAGAATCCCTATCGGCAGCGCATCGCGCGCGTGTTCGGTCCTCGCCCCGGACATTATGGTGTTGGTATTTCGTCGGTCCCCGACGTCTTCACACCGGAGGCGCGCGAGGCGGCCGGCGAAGCATGGCTGTCGGCATCGTCGTGGGCTCTCGCATCCGACGGCGAGATGCGGCCCGATCGCGCCGGCATCGAGGCGCGGCTCGCGGCTGCGGACAGTTTTGTTCACACCCAGGATCTGCCGGAGACCGATCTGCTGCTGGCGGCCGACTACGCCGCGCACGAGGCGGGCATCGCGGCGGCGGCGAGGCGCCTTGGCACGAAAGCCCCATCGCTCTATCACCTCGATGCGACGCGGCCGGATCAGCCGTATGCCCGGGCGTTGACCGAGGAAATCTCACGGGTGGTGCGAGTGCGCGCGGCCAACCCTGCCTGGATCGCGGGCATGATGCGCCATGGCTTCCGTGGTGCCGCCGAAATCACAGCGACGTTGGAGCACATGGCGGCGTTCGCCCATCTTGCCGGCGCGGTGCCGCCGCATCTGTTCGATCTCTACTACGATGCGACGCTCGGCAATGACGAGGTTCGCGGCTTCATGGCGCGCGAGAACCCGGCGGCGCTGGCTGCGATCGAAACCTGCTTCACGAGATTGCATGAAGCCTCGCTCTGGCAGACGCGGCGCAATTCGATCGCGGCTGCGCTGCAGGAGGCCTCATGAGCGCGGTTGCGGTCAAGGGCTGGTGTCCAGGCGCGCTGCGGCCGATGCTATCAGGCGATGGCCTCGTGGTGCGCATTCGCCCGCGCGGCGGACGGCTGGACGCGGCGCAGGCAACGGGAATCGCCAAGCTGTCGGCGCGATACGGCAATGGCCTGATCGACCTGACCAGCCGCGCCAATCTCCAGATCCGCGGCGTCAGCGATGAAGCTTATCCGCCCCTGGTCGATGGGCTCGCTGAGCTCGGGTTGCTGGACACGGACTCGAATACCGAGGCGCAGCGCAACATTCTGGTGACGCCGTTCTGGACCGCCGTCGACGAGACGCGCTCGCTTGCGACCGAGCTTGAGCAAGGGCTTGCCGGTGCCTCGCTTGATCTTCCAACCAAGTTCGGCTTCGCAATCGATGATGGCGATGCGCGGATGCTGGCGCGCGCGTCCGCCGACGTCAGGATCGAGCGCGATCGCAACGGCGGACTGCTGGTACGTGCCGATGGCGCACAGTGCGGGCTTTCGGTCACGCGGAGCGAGGCTGTGCGGACGGCGTTGGCGCTGGCCGAGTGGTTCGTCGCTTCCGGCGGAGTCAGGGGTGAGAAAAGGCGGATGGCGGCCCATCTCGCCGGCGGCGCGAGCCTGCCGCAGTCGCTTGGCGGTGATGCCGAGCCCGTGGGCCAATCGTTGAGCCCTGTGCCGGGCATCTATCCAATCGGCGCGATGGTTGGCGTCGCCTTCGGGCAGATGCCGCACCAGACGCTCAACGATCTCTCCGGCTGCGCGCGGGCTCTCCGCATGACGCCGTGGCGGATGATGCTGGTGGAGGGGATGCGCGAGATGCCGGGTGGGGCGGACCTCGTGACTGATGCCGGCGATCCGAGGCTGCGCGTGGTCGCCTGCAGCGGCGCACCGCGCTGCAGCGATGCGCATGCGGATACGCGTATGCTGGCGTCGGCGCTCGCGCGGCATATCCCACCTGATGCGCGGCTTCACGTCTCCGGCTGCGCCAAGGGCTGTGCCCATTCCGGTTCTGCGGATGTTACCCTCGTTGCGACAGACAACGGCCTTGATCTGATCCGCCGCGGCACGACGCGGGATGCGCCGGTCATCCGAGGGTTGAGCAGTTCGTACCTCGTCGCAAATCCCTCTGTGCTGACGGGAGGCCGCTGATGCCGCACGTCTACGAGACCGATGGCGCGACGATCTATCGCCAGTCCTTTGCCACCATCCGCTCCGAGGCCGACCTTGCCCGCTTCACGCCAGACGAGGAGCCGGTGGTCGTGCGCATGATTCATGCCGCCGGCATGGTGGGCCTGGAAGCGCATGTCCGCTTCACATCGGGCATGGCCGCCCGCGCGCGAGCCGCCTTGCAGGAGGGCGCGCCGATCCTCTGCGACGCGCGCATGGTGTCGGAAGGAATTACGCGCGCGCGGCTGCCGGCCGGTAATGCCGTCATCTGCACGCTCGGTGATGTCAAGGTGCCTGCACTCGCGCAATCGATGCGCAACACGCGCTCCGCGGCAGCGCTCGAGCTGTGGCGGCCGCATCTGGGCGGCGCCATCGTCGCGATCGGCAATGCGCCGACGGCGCTGTTCCATCTGCTCAACATGCTGGAAGATCCCGATTGCCCACGGCCGGCGGCGATCATCGGCTGTCCGGTCGGCTTTGTCGGCGCGGCGGAATCCAAGGCGGCATTGATGGCTGAGCCCCCCGCGCCGGCACTAACGGTCGAGGGACGGCTCGGTGGTTCGGCGATCACGGTTGCCGCCGTCAATGCGCTGGCGAGCCGGAGCGAATAGCGATGGGACGCATCATCTGCTGCGGCCTCGGCCCAGGCGATCCGGACCTGATGAGCTTGCGCGCCGACCGCGTTGTGCGTGCCGCGAAGCACGTCGCCTATTTTCGCAAGAAGGGCCAGCCGGGGCAGGCACGCCGCATTGTCGAAGGCTTGCTCGCCGCAGACGTCAGCGAATATCCGATGGAATATCCGGTCACCACCGAGATCGCGTTCGACAGTCCGGACTATGCGCGGCTGCTTGCCGACTTCTATGACGAATGGGCCGAGCGCCTGGCGCGATTTGCGCGCGCGGTCGACATCGTCGTGCTCTGCGAGGGCGATCCCTATTTCTATGGTTCATTTATGCATCTGCATGCGCGGCTGCAGGGGCGTGTCGAGATCGACGTGATCGCCGGCATTCCCGGCATGGTCGGCTGCTGGAATTCGGTGGGACAGCCGATTGCGCTGGCCGACGATGTGACGACCGTTCTGATGGGGACGCTGCCGGAGGCGGAGCTCGCCGAGCGGATGCGCAGCTCCGACGCGCTGGTCGTCATGAAGACCGGTCGCAATCTTCCGAAGATTCGCCGCGCGCTGGCGTCCGCGGGGCGCCTCGATGATGCGTGGCTGGTCGAACGCGGCACCATGCCGGATCAGCGCGTCGCCCGGCTTGCGGATATCGGCAAGGCCGAGTGTCCGTATTTTGCGATCGTGCTGGTGCACGGGCAGGGGCGGCGCAGGGAGGCCGCGCTATGACCGGCACGTTGACCATCGCGGGGCTCGGTCCGGGCGACGAGGCCCTGATCACGCCGGAGGTCTCTGCTGCGCTTGGGGCTGCGACCGACATCGTCGGCTATGCGCCCTATGTGACGCGGGTGCCGCCGCGCGCCGGGCTCACGCTGCATCCCTCGGACAATCGCGTGGAGTTGCAGCGCGCCGCTGACGCGCTGCGGCTCGCGTCGGAAGGAGGCCACGTCGTCGTGGTGTCCTCAGGTGATCCCGGCGTGTTTGCGATGGCATCGGCTGTGTTCGAAGCGCTGGAGGAAGCGCCGCAATGGCACGACCTGCCGATCCGCGTACTGCCCGGCGTGACGGCGATGCTGGCGGCAGCCGCAAGCGCCGGCGCGCCGCTCGGTCATGATTTCTGCGCGATCAATCTCTCCGACAATCTCAAGCCCTGGCCGCTGATCGAGAAACGCCTGCGGCTTGCGGCCGAAGCGGATTTCGCGATCGCGATGTACAATCCGCGCTCGGCCAGCCGGCCGGAAGGTTTTGGGCGCGCGCTCGAGATCTTGCGCGAGGCCGGCTGTGACGAGCGGATCGTGGTGTTCGCGCGCGCCGTCAGCACGCCCGAGCAGCGGATCGAGACGGTCGAACTGCGCGACGCGAGGCCGGAGATGGCCGACATGCGGACGCTCGTGATCGTCGGCAATTCGGCGACACGGCGGGTCGGCCGCTGGGTCTACGCGCCGAGGCAGGTCCGATGACCGAGCCATTGCATCACCTCGCTCACGCTGTCCACCCGCGGCCTGTCGGGCAGCAGCGGCCGCGTGATCATGATAACGGGAAGGCCGAGCACGCGGGCGGCGTCGATCTTGGCGCGCGCGCCGGTTCCGCCGGAGTTGCGGGCGACGATCCACTCGATGCGACGTGCGCGCATCATCGCGAGTTCGCCCTCGAGCGTGAAGGGGCCGCGCGAGACGATGACGTCGGCATCGGGCAATGGCAGCGCTTGCTCGGGCGGGTCGACGAAACGCAACGTATAGGCATGTTGCGGCCGGTTGTCGAACGGCGCGATATGCTGGCGGCCGATCGCGAGGAACACGCTGGCGCGGCTGTCCGGCAAGGCCGCGGCTGCGGATACGACGTCCGCGACCTCGATCCAGCGATCACCGGAGGTTTTGTCCCAGGGCGCGCGTTCGAGCGCGAGCAGCGGCGTTGCGGTCTGCGCGCACGCCGCGATGGCGTTGCGGCTCATCTCGGCCGCGAAGGGATGCGTCGCATCGACCACATGCGTGATGGCTTCGCGTTGCAGATAGTCGGCAAGACCGCTGACGCCGCCGAAACCACCGCTGCGGACCGGCAATGGCTGGTCAGCCGGCGCACGGGTGCGGCCGCCATAGGAATAGACCGCGTCGATCCCCGCGCTTGCGATCGCAGCGGCGAGCAGATTGGCATCGGCCGTTCCGCCCAGGATCAGGGCGCGCATCATGGATAATCCCTGGTTGACCATCATCGGCATCGGCGAAGATGGCCTTGCCGGCCTCTCCGATGCAAGCCGAAAGGCGCTGTCCGAAGCCGAAACGGTTTTCGGTGGCGAACGGCACCTCGCGCTCGCCGGCATCGCCGACCGTGGCCGTGCCTGGCCGGTGCCGTTCGATGCGAACATCGTGCTGAGCTGTCGCGGCCGTCCGACGGTGGTGCTCGCGTCGGGCGATCCGTTCTGGCATGGCGTCGGCGGAAGCCTTGTCGAGAAGCTGCAGGCCGGTGAGTGGGACGCGCACTCCGCGCCGTCGACGTTCTCACTGGCGGCGGCTCGTTTGGGCTGGCGTATCGAGGATACTGTCTGTCTCGGTCTTCATGCCGCGCCGTTCGAGCGGCTGTTGCCGCATCTGGCGCGCGATGCACGTATTATCTGCCTGCTGCGCGACGGCAACGCGGCGTCCGACCTCGCGCGCTGGCTGACGGAGCGTGGTTGGGGGGCGTCGGCAATATGGACGCTTGCGGCGCTTGGCGGACCGCGTGAATCCATCACGCGGCATCGCGCCGACTCGTATCCGGGTGATTCAGGCGAGAGCCTGGTCGCGATCGCGCTGGAGGCGCGGGGAGCGCAGGGAATCGCAAGCAGCTCGGGTCTTGCCGATGCGCTCTTTGTGCATGACGGGCAACTGACAAAGCGGCCGGTCCGCGCGCTTGCGCTGTCGGCGCTTGCGCCGCGGCTCGGTGAGCGGCTGTGGGATGTCGGCGCGGGCTCGGGCTCGATCTCGATCGAATGGGCGCTGTGTGGAGGGACGGCGATCGCCGTCGAAGCCCGCACCGAACGCGCCGCCAACATCCGCAGCAATGCGGCGAGCTTCGGCTTGACGCATCGGATCACAGTCATCGAGGGCGAGGCGCCCGGCGCTTTATCGGACCTCGCGGCGCCCGATGCGGTGTTCATCGGCGGCGGCCTCGATGCCGCGATGTTCGATGCGATCTGGTCGCAGATCGCGCCGGGCACGCGGCTGGTCGCGCATGCGGTGACCCTGGAGACAGAGGCGCTGCTCTGCGATCTGCACCAGCGTCATGGCGGCGAGTTGATGCGACTCGAGATCGCGCAGGCCGAGCCATTGGGCCGCTATCGCGCCTGGAAGGCCGCACGGCCGATCGTGCAATGGAGCGCGCTCCGATGAAGGTCGCTGGTCTCGGATTCAGGCGCAATGCCAGTGTCGCGTCCTTGCGCGACGCGCTCGACGCGGCCGGCGGTTCCGACGGCCTTGCGGCCGTTGCGACGGTGAGTGACAAGGCCGACGCGGCGGCATTGAGAGACTTGGCGCGGGAACTCGGGCTGCCGGTCCGGAGCATTCCGGCCGGGGTCCTGGCTGAGATAAGGACTGCAACGCAATCCGAGTTCATCAAGGCAAGATTCGGAACGGGCTCGGTCGCCGAGGCTGCGGCAATCGCTGCAGCAGGGCGCGGTGCGCGCCTGATCTCGGTCAGGGCCGCGTCACAGGATCGGATGGCCATCGCGGCGATCGCGGAAGGAGACGGCGAATGACGGTGCATTTCATCGGCGCAGGGCCTGGCGCTGCCGATTTGCTGACCCTGCGCGGGCGCGATCTCATCGCCTCGTGCCCGGTTTGTCTCTATGCCGGATCGCTGGTGCCATCGGGTGTTCTGGCGCATTGTCCGCCGGATGCGCGCATCGTCAACACCGCGCCGCTGTCGCTCGACCAAATCATTGCCGAGATCGCTGCCGCGGATGCGGAGGGCAAGGACGTTGCGCGGCTGCATTCGGGCGATCTCTCGGTCTGGTCGGCGATGGGCGAGCAACTGCGCCGGCTACGCGCGTTGCAGATTCCGTATTCGGTCACGCCCGGGGTGCCGGCCTTCTCGGCGGCTGCGGCAGCGCTGGAGGCCGAGCTGACGCTGCCGGGCCTTGCGCAATCAGTGGTGCTGACGCGCACGCCGGGCCGGGCGAGCGCGATGCCGGATGGCGAGACGCTCGCAGCTTTTGCCGCGACCGGCGCGGTGCTGGCGATCCATCTTTCGATCCATCTGCTCGACAAGGTCATCGCCGAGCTCACGCCGCACTACGGCGCGGATTGCCCGGTTGCGATCGTCTGGCGCGCGAGCTGGCCGGACCAGCGCATCGTGCGCGCCACGCTCGCGACGCTCGATACCGCCGTCGGCCCCGAGCTCGAACGCACTGCGCTCATTCTGGTCGGCAAGACGCTCGGCGCGGACGAATTTGCCGAGAGCCGTCTCTATGCAGCCGACTACGACCGCCGCTACCGTCCGGTCGGGGCGGCACCGCGTTTTCCGGAATCGTCGCCGGAATCATCGCAATGACCGCGGGGCTCGTCATCTCCGCGCCGGCATCCGGTGTCGGCAAGACCACGCTGACCCTGGCGTTGGCGCGCGCCTATCGCAATCGCGGCGTGAGAGTGCAATGCCTCAAGAGCGGGCCTGATTACATCGATCCCGCCTTTCACGCGGTCGCCACCGGACGCGCGTCGGTCAACATCGATAGCTGGGCGATGGCGCGCGAAGCCATCGCGCATTTGGCAGGCCGCGGCGCGGATGCCGATCTCGTGCTGGCGGAAGGCTCGATGGGACTGTTCGACGGCGTCGCCGCGCGTGGCGTCTCGGGAACCGGCGCCACCGCCGACATCGCCGAGATGATGGGATGGCCGGTATTGCTGGTGATCGATCCCTCCGGCCAAGCACAGACGGCAGCGGCAGTCGCGGCGGGATTGCGTGATTTTCGCGCCGGCGTACGGCTTGCCGGCGTCGTCCTCAATCGCGTCGCGAGCGCACGGCATGAAGCCCTGGTGCGCAATGCCATGGCCGGCGCGGGCATTCCGGTACTGGGATCGCTGCCGCGCCACGCCGAGATCGCCTTGCCGAAGCGTCATCTCGGCCTGGTGCAGGCCGAAGAGCAGGCCCAGATCGACGGTCTGATTGACGAAGCCGCACGCTTCGTCGCCGAGCATGTCGATCTCGACGCCGTGCTGCGATCGGCGCGCGCCTCGTCGCCACAACCAGCCGTGCGTGGGCTGGATATCACACCGCCCGGTCAGCGCATCGCGCTCGCACGCGACGCGGCGTTCTCCTTTGTCTATCCTCACATGCTGGAAGCCTGGCGCGCGGCCGGCGCAGAGATCATGACGTTCTCGCCGCTTGCCGACGAAGGCCCCGACGCTGATGCCGATGTGTGCTGGCTGCCCGGCGGCTATCCCGAACTGCATGCCGGCCAGCTTGCGGCCAACAGGCGATTTCTCGGGCAGCTCCGCGCCTTCGCCGAGACGAGGCCGGTGCATGGCGAATGCGGGGGCTACATGGTGCTGGGCGCCGCGTTGACCGATGCCGACGGCGTGCGCCACGAGATGGCGGGCCTGCTCGGCCTTGAGACGAGCTATGCCAAGCGCCGCATGCATCTGGGCTACCGGCTCGCCGAGCTTGCCGCACCGATGCCCGGCCACGGCCCAGGCGCACGCCTGCGCGGCCACGAGTTTCATTATTCGACGATCATCGCGCAGCCCGACACGCCGCTCGCGGTGGTGCGCGATGCGACCGGTACGATCGTTGCGGAGACCGGATCGCGGCGCGGCTGTGCGACGGGTACATTCTTCCATCTGATTGCGGAGGACCGGTGAGCGGATTCGTTTCCTTCGTCTCGGCCGGTCCCGGCGATCCCGAACTCCTGACCATGAAGGGAGCCGCGCGGCTGCGCGAGGCCGATGTGGTGCTCTATGACGATCTTGCCTCGGGCGCGATCCTCGATCTTGCGCGCTCCGGCGCCAATCTCGTCGCAGTCGGCAAGCGCGCCGGCCGCCTGTCGGCGAAGCAGCACCATGTCAGCCGGCTGCTGGTCGATTACGCTGCCGCCGGCGTGCGGGTGGTGCGGCTGAAATCCGGCGACGCCGGCATTTTTGGACGCCTCGAGGAGGAGATCGAAGCGCTGCGCGCGGCCGGCATCGGCTACGAGATCATTCCCGGCGTGACCTCGGCGTCGGTTGCCGCCGCGCAGGCCGGCATTCCGCTGACGCGCCGGCTGACCTCGCGCCGGGTCCAGTTCGTCACCGGCGCCGATGTGACGGGCGAATTGCCCGCGGACCTGAACTGGGCGGCGCTGGCCGATCCGGAAGCGACCACCGTCGTCTATATGGGGCGGCGGACCTTCCCGGCATTGGCAGCAAGGCTGATCGCGCACGGCCTCGCGCCCGACACGCCCGCACTGCTGGCGGAATCGCTCGGCCACGCCGACGAGCGGCTGCTTCGCACCACGATCACAGCGCTGGCCGACCGGCTCACGCATGCCGAGGCCGCTACGGTGGCTGCCGTTATCCTGTTCGGTGCGCTGGCGCCGGAACGAGGGTGACGCGGCCATGTTGACGCTCTCCCTGATCGGCATCGGTTGCGGTGATCCCCGGCAGCTCACTTTCGCCGCGACCGCCGCGATCAATGCCGCCGACCTGATCCTGATTCCGCGCAAGGGGACGGCGAAGTCGGATCTCGCCGAGTTGCGTCGCACCATCTGCGCGGAAGCCTTGAGCAATGGTCGCGCACGCATTGCCGAGTTCGACCTGCCGGTGCGTGACGTCGGCGAAGAGGATTATCGCAAGGGTGTGGACGATTGGCACGACGCGATCGCCGCGACGTGGTCGCAGGAAATCGCGCGCCATCTCGGCGGCGAGGGACGCGTCGCCCTGCTGATCTGGGGTGATCCCTCGCTCTACGATTCGAGCCTGCGGATTGCGCGACGGCTCGATCCGTTGCCATCGATCGAGGTAATCCCCGGCATCACGTCGATCCAGGCGCTGTGCGCGGCGCATGCGCTGCCGCTCAATGAGATCGGCGAGCCGTTTCTCGTGACGACCGGCCGGCGGCTGCGCGAGGGCGGCTGGCCGCCCGGCCTCGACACCGTGGTCGTGATGCTCGACGGCGGCGCCGCCTTCCAGACGCTGGATCCTGCCGGACTGCAAATCTGGTGGGGCGCCTATCTCGGCATGCCCGATCAGATCGTCATGGCGGGAGAACTGGCAGAGGTGGGTCCTCGCATCGTCGCCGCGCGACGCGAGGCGCGTGAGCGGCACGGCTGGATCATGGACAGCTATGTCCTCAAGCGGAGATCGTGATCCGGATTTTGCTCCGGCGGCATTCCATCCAGCGGGGCCGCTAGGTCTTCAACCCGCGAATCGAGGGTTGGATGGTCAGGCGGTAAGCGACAAGCTTGTCGCCATCGAACTGCTCGAGGGTCGTCTCGCAAACCGGGCAGCGATACTCGCCCTCGCTTCCTGACCTGGATGCCAGCTCAAGGCGTCGGAATCCAGCCCCGCAGCGCGGGCATGTGACGTCGTCCTTCTTCATCAACTCACCCCAGAACAACACCGGCGCTCCTTTTTAGCGCAGACCGCGCGGCGGAACTATGTTCATGGCCGGAGAGCTACCGGATCATTCGTGCATGGAAGCGGCGATGCGTCGTCGAGCGGGCGACAGCGCAGCCGATCGCGCGGAGCGCGTGGCCGCAACGCATTATGCAAGTTCGGCAATGGGTTATGGCTCGGCCTTAAAGAGCAAGGGCCGCCGGACCCGTGCAACAATAATGACTGCCATGTCGTTGTGTTCGAGAGAGATGCTGCGTCTGCTCAATACGACGCGCGATCGCCGGCACGCCCGAGGCCGACCGGCGATCAATCGTGATCAGCTATTGCCTGATCAGACGAACCACGTCGTGTCGCAGCAGGTAGAGCGAGACGGCGAGCAGAACGACGTCCTTCATCAGGAACGGCACGTTACCGGTCATCGCGGGGAATCCACCGGCGGCAACGTCCCAGCCATCAGGCATGAACGGAATGATGGTGACCGTCGCGATGAAGGTTCCGGTCGAGCCGAGGGCGCCGAGCACGCCGAGCCGCTTGTCCCAGAAGCCCGCGAGCAGCAGCGAACCGAACGTCCACTCCGAGGCGCCAAGGAAGTAGCTGGCGCCGGCGTGGCCGAACGCCGGGTACAGCCACCAGATCAGCGGACCGTTGCTGATGAACGGGACCAGCCGTTCGAATTCGTACGGAAACCACTTCTGGTAACCGAAGAACAGGAACATGATCACCATCGCGGCCCGGACGATGTGATAGTCGAGATCCTCCGCCAGCAGGCCGGACCTATGAAGCGCGCGGACAAGCGGATTTTGTGTGGTGTTGGCAAGCGTGGTCATGGTCGTGATCCTTTCGCGTGACATCGCCCGGTCGCTTCAGGCGACCGCCGGGAAGTCGATGTCGGTGTCGTTGATGCGGTTGAAGACGTTGGTGAAGACCGTGGTCGCAAACGCCAGGCTGATCTCGACCAGCTGCGCGTCGCTGTAGCCGGCGGACTTGATCGCGGCGAAATCCTCATCGCTGACGGTGCCGCTCGACTGCGCGAGCTTGCGGACGAAATGCACGAGCGCATCGCGCTTGGCGTCACCGGTCGGCGCGCCGTCGCGGATCTGCTTGAGCACATCGGCATTCACGCCGGCGAGCCTGGCGAGATGCGAATGCGCGGCGACACAATAATCGCAGCCGCCGGCTGCGCTGATCACGAGCTTGACGACCTCCAGGTCGCGCCGGGGCAGGCTGCCGCCGGTCAGCACGGCATCGGCCGCGAGGATCGACTTGAGCGCGGCCGGACCGTGGGCCGCAATCGCCGCGTAGGTGTTCGGGACGGCGCCGATCGCCTTCTTGATCTGGGCGTAGATCTGGCCCGACGGGCCGGTATCGGTTTCGAGATTGGGGGTTGAGAGACGAGACATGGTGGCACTCCTTGTTCGGGGTGGTGAACGATTGCGGAGTGACATTAGGATCGAGGTTTGAGACATTGAATGTTCATATTGCTCGTTTATATGCTCAATCGTCTCAAGTGCTGCTTCAGGGGAATTTGGCTATGGATTGGCTGAGCCGGCTGTTCGAGATGATGCCGGTGCGCGGGCGGCTCGACTTGCGCTGCAGCTACAGCGTCCCCTGGCGTATCGAGCAGGGACCGGGTGTAACCAGTGAAATCCCCTATCATGCGGTGCTTGCCGGCTCGGCGATCCTGGACGACGCCGCGGGCGGACGGTCGTTGCTGCTGAAGCCCGGCGATATTCTCCTGCTTCCCGGCAACCCGCGACACGTGATGCACGACGGAAGCGGGGCGACACCGCTGCCGGCGCGCAACCGGGCGGCGGAGAATTTCACGATCAGCGAAAACCTCGGATCGGACGAACGGCTTGACCTGTTGTGCGGGCACTTCGCGATTGCACCGCCATACGACCGTCTGTTGCGCGGTTATCTTCCGCCGCGTCTTGTCGTGCATGCAGGCACGCGTGCGGGAAAGGGAACGGCTGCGCAGCTCGCCGGCCTCGTGTCGCTGATGCGCAGCGAAACGGCCGACGATCATCTGGGCGGCCACGCCATGCTGAATGCGCTGTCCACGGCAATGTTCGCGCTTGTGCTGCGGCTTGCCAGCGAGACCGATGCAACGTCACGGGGACTTCTCGCCCTGGTCGGCGATCCCAGGCTCGCGCCGGCCGTGGCCGCCATGTTCAAGGAGCCCGCGCGTGCGTGGTCGCTGCCGGAACTCGCACGGCTTTGCAACATGTCGCGCGCCACGCTGGCGCGCCAGTTCCAGGACAAGCTCGGGCGATCGGCCAGCGATCTGCTCACCGATATCAGGATGACACTTGCGGCGAACGAGTTGAAGGGATCATCGCTTTCGACCGGCGCCGTTGCGGAGATGGTCGGGTATCAATCGGAGGCCGCCTTTCAGCGCGCCTTCAAGAGCCACATGGGCGTGACGCCGGCGCAGTGGCGAAAGACGCAGCCGCCGGAACAGGACGTGTCGTCGGAATCTGCCGTGCCGGCTGATCGGAAAGGCAGTTCGCCGACTGTGGATGCGTAGCGTCCTCCGTGCCTCGCGTACGTTTCGGTGCGCGAGGCGCAGAGGGCGCTCGATCAAGACTTGCGATGCCTTGCGTTGACCGCGATCGCGGCGGCGGCGGTGCGGTTCTCGACCCCGAGCTTGGCGTAGATCTGCTCGAGGTGCTTGTCGACGGTGCGCGGGCTGAGGCCGAGGATCTGCGCGATGTCGCGGTTGGTCTTGCCCTTGGAGAGCCAGGACAGCACCTCGCCCTCGCGGGTGGTCAGGCCGAGCTCGCTGGAGAACTCGGCCGGCATGTCGCCGCTGGTGTCCTTGGCGAGCCGCAGCAGGAATTCATTCGGGCCGAGCTTGCCCATATATTGCAGCCGAAGCTGCTCGTTGCCGGGGAACGACGCCATGGTCGCGGTCTTCGATCCGGTCTTGCCTTTCTGCGCCTGTTCGAGCCATTGCGGCATCGGATCCGGCAGCACGAAATTGTCGGCGGCGTCGGCGAGCGTATCCGACAGCAGTCGCTGTGCCTGCGGCGTCGCCCACAGCAGCGCGCCGGCGCTGTTCACGGCGAGCAGATAGCGGCCGGAGACGTCGAGCGCCGCGCGGGCGCTTTGCGTCATCCGCGCATTGGCGAGATGGACTCGGATGCGCGCCAGCATCTCCTGGACCACGATCGGCTTCGTCACATAGTCGACGCCGCCGGCCTCCAGCCCGCGCACGATGTGCTCGGTCTCGGCGAGCCCCGTCATGAAGATGATCGGCACGCCGTCGAGCCCGGCATCGCGCTTCAGCCGCTTGCAGGTCTCGAAACCGTCCATGCCGGGCATCACGGCATCCAGCAGCACGATATCGGGTGTGATCTGTTCGACGATGCGCATCGCGGAGGCACCGTCAAGCGCGACCATCACGGTCATGCCGGCGCCGTCGAGCGCATCGGTGAGCAGGCGCAACGTCTCCGGAGAGTCGTCGACGACGAGCGCGACGTCGCGCTTCTTCTGTTCAATGGTCATAGCTGTGCAATGTCTTCAACGTCGCCATATATTGATCGAGATCGAACCGGTCGATCAGCGTGCGCATCTGGCCGGCGAAGTCGGCATGTTCAGGACACTCATTGCCGATCTCGTCGAGCTTGAGCTGGATCGCCCTGACATAGCCGAGCTGGCCGAGGCTGATCAGCTCTTCGACATATTTCACCGGCGGCCGCGAACCACTCTCGGGCTTCCATTGCGGAGGCGGGGCCGGCTCGGCCTCATACTGCCACTCGATCTTGAGCAACTGGCGGATGGTCTCGAGCAGCCGCGGGATGTCGATCGGCTTCATCAGGTAGCCGTCATGGAATGGTTGCGCCAGCGGCGCGCCATGGGCCTCCAGCGCGCTGGCCGAGATCATCAGGATGCGTGCCTGGTGATGGCCTTCGGAACGCAAGGTTTCGGCGACCGTCCAGCCGTCCATGCCCGCCATTGAGATGTCGAGCAGGAACAGGTCCGGCCGGCAATGCTGCGCGAGGGCGAGACAGCCTGGCCCGTCCGGCGCGCTGAGCAGGATGAAGCCGAGCGGCGTCAGGATCTCGCGCAACAGGTCGCGGTGGGTCGGGTCGTCGTCGGTGATCAGGATGGTCTTGCGCGGACCGTGATAGCCGTACACGGGAGCATCGACCGGCGCATCGCGCCGCGGATTGGTGACCTCCGACAGCAGCAGCTTGACGCGGAAGGTGCTGCCGGTGCCGACCGTGCTCAAAACCTTGATGTCGCCGCCCATCACGCCCGCGAGCAGGCGGCTGATGGTCAGGCCAAGCCCGGTGCCGGTCTGCGGCTGGGTGACGCCGAGCGCACCGCGCTCGAACGGCGCGAAGATCCGCTCGAGGTCGTCGGGCTGGATGCCCGGCCCGGTATCGATCACCTCGAACTCAGCGACGGGGCTGCGGTAATGCACCACGAACTGCACCTGGCCGGATTGCGTGAACTTGATCGCATTCGACAGCAGGTTGATCAGGATCTGCCGCAGCCGCTTCTCGTCGGCATAGACGACGACGGGCAGCACGGCCGGCCGTTTGAACACGAAGTCGATGCCCTTTGCTGCGGCTTGCAGGCGGAACATGCCGACCAGCTGCTCGAGGAAATCGTTCAACCGCACTTCGTCGCGCGACAAATAGAGGCGGCCGGCCTCGATCTTGGAGATATCGAGGATGCCGTCGATCAGCCCCGACAGATGATCGGCGCTGCGGCGGACCACGCGCACCTGCTCGCGCGGCCGCACCTGCAGGCTGTCGTCCTGCTCCAGCAATTGCGCGTAGCCGGAGATCGCATTCAGCGGCGAGCGCAGCTCATGGCTGAGGCCAACGACATATCTGCTCTTGGCAAGGTTGGCGGACTCGGCAACTTCCTTGGCGCGCTGTAGCTCGGCGTCGGTGCGCTTGTGGGCGTCGATCTCCTGGATCAGCAGCGTGGTCTGCCGGCGCGTTTCCGCTTCCGCGGCGCGCCGGCTCTGTTGCGCCAGCACGAACAGCCAGGCGACGACGCCGATGATGAGGGTCAGCGCGAAGAACACCTTCCAGAGCACGTCGGCCAGCAATTCATTGGCATGCACGGCCGCCGTGGTCTGCAGGTAGATCAGGCCGAGCACCAGCGCCACGAGGCCGGCCGAGACCGCGAACACGCCGAGATAATGCCCGAGCTGCGAGTTGATGCGGGCGTAGATCGGTTGCGGCATCACCTTGCCCAGCGCGTCCGAGACCTGTGCGCCGATCCGGCCATGCGGCTTGCAGAGGTCATGGCAGCGTGCGTCGAGCGAGCAGCACAGCGAGCAGATCGGGCCGGCATAGGCCGGGCAGGAGGCCATGTCCTCGGGCTCGAACGCATGCTCGCAGATACAGCACTGGATCGATTCAATGTTCTGCCAGCTGCGCTTCGGCTTGCGGGCGATGTAGTACTTGCCGTCGGTGGCCCAGGCGATCAGGGGAGCCGTGACGAACGCGACCGCAAGCGCGACGAAGGCCGACAGCGCCTTCGCGGTCGGGCCGAACAGGCCGTAGAACGCGCTGATCGAGACCACGGTCGCGATCGTCATCGCGCCGACGCCGACAGGATTGATATCGCAGAGATGGGCGCGCTTGAACTCGATGTGCTGCGGCCGCAGGCCGAGCGGCTTGTTGACGACGAGATCGGCCACCAGCGCGCCGACCCAGGCGATCGCGACGTTTGAGTAGAGCGCAAGCGTCTGCTCCAACGCCTTGTAGACGCCGATCTCCATCAGCAGCAGCGCGACGACGACATTGAACACCAGCCACACCACACGGCCGGGATGCGAGTGGGTGAGGCGGGAGAAGAAATTCGACCAGGCGATCGAGCCGGCATAGGCGTTGGTGACGTTGATCTTGACCTGCGACAGGATCACGAATGTCCCGGTCAGCGCCATTGCCAGATCCGGCTGCGACAGCACGTAGCGGAAGGCTTCGAGATACATGTTGGCCGGCTCGGCCGCGTGCTCGGCCGAGACGCCGTGGCTGAGCGCGAAGAAGGCCAGGAACGAGCCGGCCAGCAGCTTGAGCGCGCCGAGCACGATCCAGCCCGGACCGGCGCTCAGCAGCGCGATCCACCAGGCCTTGCGCGAGGTGCGGCGGTCACGCGGCAGAAAGCGCAGGAAGTCGACCTGCTCGCCGATCTGCGCCACCAGCGCAAACACGACGGAGGCCGCGGTGCCGAACAGCAGCAAGTCGAGATTCCCTGCGGGATCGCCGTGATCGCCGGCGAATTTGCGCCACTCGGTAAACGAATGCGGATTGGCCCAGGCGATCGCCGCGAACGGCATGATGTGGAGGATGATCCACAGCGGCTGGGTCCAGAGCTGGAAGCGGCTGATCAGCGTGATGCCGTAGATGACCAGCGGAATGATCACGACTGCGCTGATCAAATAGCCGATCGGCCGCGGGATGCCGAAGCACATGTCGAGCGCGCTGGCCAGGATCACCGCCTCGATCGCGAAGAAGATGAAGGTGAAGGAGGCGTAGATCAGCGAGGTGATGGTCGAGCCGATATAGCCGAAGCCGGCGCCGCGGGTCAGCAGGTCGATGTCGATGCCGCTTTTCGCGGCATGGTAGGCGATCGGCAGTCCGCAGAGGAAGATGATGACGCTGACGACCAGGATCGCGGCGGAGGCGTTCATCGCGCCGTAGTTCAGCGTAATGGTGCCGCCGATCGCCTCCAGCGCGAGGAAGGAGATCGCGCCGAGCGCGGTGTTGGCGACGCGGGCGGCGGACCAGCGCCGCGCGCTCTTGGCGGTGAAGCGCAGCGCGTAGTCTTCCAGCGTCTGGTTGGCGACCCATTGATTGTACTGGCGCCTGACGCGGTCTATCCGCTGCCGCCCTGCCACTCGTTTGAACTCCTGGTCCACGATGCGCTGATCGCGGGCAAATCCCGTACCAAAAACCTACGTCGCTATTTTGCGGTGCAGTATACGCGATCTCACGTATCAGTGCGCTGCACAAAAGTGAGCAATCCTCGCCTGATCAATAAGCGTTCTCGAACCAGATGGGGTGCTCATGTCAGACGAACCAAAACCAGGCCTGAAGTCTCCGCTCCGGCGCAAGCTCTTGATGGGAATGGCGGCATTGCCGGCCGTTTCGATGCTCGGCCGTCCGGCATTTGCCGACGTTCCTGCAACCTCTGCGGTCAATACCACGGGTCTTGCAGTCACCGATAGCGAAGTCACGGTCGGCATCCTGCACTCCGTGACCGGCACCATGGCGATCTCCGAGACCGGGTCGGTCGAGGCCGAGAAGCTCGCGATCGAGCAGATCAACGCCGCCGGCGGCGTGCTCGGCCGCAAGATCAA
Source organism: Bradyrhizobium brasilense (assembly GCF_029714345.1). Classification (NCBI taxonomy): domain Bacteria; kingdom Pseudomonadati; phylum Pseudomonadota; class Alphaproteobacteria; order Hyphomicrobiales; family Nitrobacteraceae; genus Bradyrhizobium; species Bradyrhizobium brasilense. The sequence continues at coordinate 5,719,688 of NZ_CP121669.1, read as the reverse complement.
GTTCATCCAGGAAGACGGCGCGAGCGACTGGCCGACCTTCGCGGAAAAGGCCAAGAAGCTGCTGGTCAACGACAAATGCGCGGCCGTGATGGGCTGCTGGACCTCGGCCTCGCGCAAGGCGGTGCTGCCGGTGTTCGAGCAGTACAACGGCATGCTGTACTACCCGACCTTCTATGAAGGCCTCGAGCAGTCCAAGAACGTGATCTACACCGGCCAGGAGGCGACCCAGCAGATCATCGCCGGTCTCGACTGGGTCAACAAGACCAAGGGCGCCAAGAGCTTCTACCTGCTCGGCTCGGACTACATCTGGCCGCGCACCTCGAACAAGATCGCGCGCAAGCATATCGAGAACCATCTACAAGGCTGCAAGGTGGTCGGCGAGGAATACTTCCCGCTCGGCTCGACCCAGTTCAATTCGGTCATCAACAAGATCAAGTTGACCAAGCCCGACGTGATCTACGCGATCATCGTCGGCGGCTCCAACGTCGCATTTTACAAGCAGCTCAAGGCGGCCGGCATCGACTTGTCCAAGCAGACGCTGCTGACGATCTCGGTCACCGAGGACGAGATCGACGGCATCGGCGGCGAGAACATCGCCGGCGCCTATGCCTGCATGAAGTACTTCCAGTCGCTCGACAATCCGAACAACAAGGCCTTCGTGCCCGCCTTCAAGAAGATGTGGGGCGAGAAGACCGTGATCGGAGACGTCACCCAGGCTGCCTATCTCGGTCCGTGGCTGTGGAAGTTGACGGTGGAGAAGGCCGGCTCCTTCGACATCGACAAGGTGGCGGCCGCGTCGCCCGGCGTCGAGTTCAAGGGCGCGCCGGAAGGTTACGTCCGGATCCACGAGAACCATCACCTCTGGTCGAAGACCCGCGTCGGACGCGCCAAGGCCGACGGCCAGTACGAACTGATCTACGAGACCGCCGATCTCGTCGAGCCGGATCCGTTCCCCAAGGGCTACCAGTGAGCCAATAGCCTGCATGAGCGGGGCGATATGCGGGACCGTCCCGGGTATCGCACCGGCTCACCCGGGCTACGAAGCTCCACAACGCATCGTGGCGTGGACGTCATCGTCCACGCCGCGGAACGAGCGTCGCTTGACCGGCGGCGCGTGCCCCTTGGAATGACGGAGGACCAGATGTTCGGCGACTATTCGATCAGCGATCTCGGCGCCATCCTTGCGATGCAGGGATTTGCCGGGCTCATCCTGTTCTCCGTCTATGTGCTGATGGCGCTGGGGCTTGCCATCATCTTCGGCCAGATGGGCGTCATCAACATGGCCCATGGCGAGTTCATGATCCTGGGGGCGTACGTCACCTGGATGACGTCGAACGCCGTGCAGCACGTCGCGCCCTGGCTGTTCCCCGGTTACTTCTTCATCGCAATGATCCTCGCGTTCATTGCGTCAGGCGCGCTCGGCATGCTGGTCGAGTGGGCGCTGATACGCCATCTCTACAAGCGTCCGCTCGACACGCTGCTGGCGACCTGGGGCCTCAGCCTGATCCTGCAGCAGGCCTATCGTTCGGTCTTCGGCGCGCGCGAGGTCGGCGTCGAACTGCCGGAATGGATGATGGGCTCCTGGCAGGCGACCGACTCCATCCAGATTCCGATCAACGGCATGTTCGTGATGGCGCTGACCATCCTGATCACGATCGCGGTCGCCTATGTGCTGTTCTGGTCAAGCTGGGGCAAGCAGGTACGCGCCGTGGTGCAGAACCGCGTGATGGCGGGCGCCGTCGGCATCAACACCGAGAAGGTCGATCGTTACACCTTTGGCCTCGGCTGCGGCATCGCCGGGATCGCCGGCTCGGCCTTCACCATGATCGGCTCGACCGGACCGACCGCCGGCCAGCTCTACATCGTCGACACCTTCCTGGTCGTCGTGTTCGGCGGTGCGGCTTCGCTGTTCGGCACCATCGCCTCCGCCTTCTCGATCTCGCAGACCCAATCGACGCTGGAATTCTTCCTGTCGGGATCGATGGCCAAGGTGATCACGCTGCTGACGATCGTCGCGATCCTGATGGTGCGTCCGCAGGGGCTCTTCGCGCTCAAGGTCCGCAAATAAGAACAAGCAGGCTGGTCATGATTATCAACTCGCGCTTTTTCAATCGCTCCGAACTGCTCGGCTTCCTTGCGCTCGCGGTGCTGTTGTTTGTCATCCTGCCGCTGTCGCTGGATATCTTCCGCCTCAACCTCGTCGCCAAATATTTGACCTACGCCTTCGTCGGGATCGGCCTCGTGCTGTGCTGGGGCTATGGCGGCATCCTGAGCCTGGGGCAGGGCGTGTTCTTCGGCCTCGGCGGCTACTGCATGGCGATGTACCTCAAGCTCGAGGCGTCGTCGGTCGCCAACACCAAGATCCAGTCGACGCCGGGCATTCCCGATTTCATGGATTGGAACCAGCTCACCTCGCTACCTTTCTTCTGGAAGCCGTTCCACAGTTTCCCGGTCACGCTGCTGGCGACCTTGCTGGTTCCCGCGGTCTTCGCGCTGATCATCGGTGCCGCGATGTTCAAGCGCCGGGTCGGCGGCGTGTACTTTGCCATCATCACGCAAGCGATCGCCGCGATCCTCACTATTCTGATTGTTGGGCAGCAAGGCTACACCGGCGGCATCAACGGCATTACCGACTTGCGCACGCTGCACGGCTGGGACATCCGCACCGATCACGCCAAGTTCATTCTGTATTTCGTCGAGGTTATGCTGCTGTTCGGCTGCATCTGCGTCGCGCAGTTCATCCGCCTGACAAAACTCGGGCGCATCCTGGTGGCAATGCGGGAGCAGGAGGATCGCGTGCGCTTCTCCGGTTACAGCGTCGCCAACTTCAAGATCTTCGCGTTCTGCGCCGCGGCGGTGTTCGCTGCGATCGGCGGCGCCATGTTCACGCTCGAGGTCGGCTTCATGTCGCCATCCTTCGTCGGCATCGTGCCGTCGATCGAGATGGTGATCTACACCGCGGTCGGCGGCCGGATGTCGATCTTCGGCGCGGTCTGGGGCGCACTGCTGGTCAATTTCGCCAAGACCAGCCTCTCGGAGTCCTTCCCGCAGCTCTGGCTATTCGGCCTCGGCGCGCTGTTCATCGCGGTCGTGCTCGCCTTCCCGAACGGGCTCTCCGGCATCTGGGCTGACCACGTCCAGCCGCGTATCGATCGCCTGCTGGCATCACGCAAGTCGAAATCGGCGGCCGGCCTGATCGCCGACGGCGCACCGGCCGAGTGAGGAGAGATCATCATGCTCGTCGGCCATCAGCCCAAGGACTTCCTGCTCGCGGTCTCCGGTCTCACCGTGTCCTTTGACGGCTTCAAGGCGGTGAACGATCTCTCCTTCTATGTCGAGGAGAACGAGATCCGCGTCATCATCGGCCCGAACGGCGCCGGCAAGACCACGGTGCTCGACCTGATCTGCGGCAAGACCAGGGCGACGTCCGGCTCGATCCAGTTCCGCGGCCAGGAGCTGACCAGGTTGCGCGAGAACGAGATCGTGCAAGCCGGGGTGGGGCGCAAGTTCCAGACGCCGTCGGTGTTCGAGGATCTCACCGTGTTCGAGAACCTCGAGATTTCCTTTCCGCGCGGCCGCACCGTGTTCGGCTCGCTGACCTTCCAGCGCGACGACACGGTCAAGCAGCGGGTCGAGGAAGTCGCCGAGATGATCTTCCTGAAGGACAAGCTCAACACCTATGCCGACCAGCTGAGCCATGGCCAGAAGCAGTGGCTCGAAATCGGCATGCTGCTGATCCAGGACCCGGACCTCTTGATGCTCGACGAGCCGGTCGCCGGCATGAGCGTGTCCGAGCGCGCCAAGACCGCCGAGCTGCTCAACCGCATCATCAAGGACCGTTCGGTGCTGGTGATCGAGCACGACATGAAGTTCGTCGAGGACATCGCGCACAAGGTCACGGTGCTGCACCAGGGACAGATCCTGTCCGAGGGAACGATGGAGCACGTCAAGAACGATCCGAAAGTCATCGAAGTGTATTTGGGCCACTGAGGAACCGGGACGATGCTGGCAATCAATGATCTTCACGTCGCCTACGGCCAGAGCGAGGTGCTGCACGGCCTCAACGTCTCGGTGGCACCCAACGAGATCGTCGCGATCATGGGCCGCAACGGCATGGGCAAGACCACGTTGATGAAGTCGCTGATGGGCATCCTGCCGGCCAAGAGCGGCAAGGTGACCATGGACGGCGCCGAGCTCGGCGCGATGAAGAGCTACGAGCGGGTCGCGAAGGGGCTCGCCTATGTGCCGCAGGGTCGCATGATCTTCTCCACGATGACGGTGAAGGAGAACATCGAGACCGGGCTCGTGGTGTCAGGCGGCTCCGAGGTACCGGGCGACATCTATGAGCTGTTTCCGGTGCTGCTCGAGATGAAGGGCCGCCGCGGCGGCAATCTCTCGGGTGGACAGCAGCAGCAGCTCGCGATCGCCCGCGCGCTGGCGACCAAGCCCAAGGTGCTGCTGCTGGACGAGCCGACCGAAGGCATCCAGCCGTCGATCATCAAGGACATGGCGCGTACCCTGAAGCGGATCCGCGACGAGCGCGGGCTGTCGATCGTCGTCTCCGAGCAAGTCCTGAGCTTCGCCCTCGATATCGCCGACCGCGTGCTCGTCATCGAGAACGGCGAGATCGTCCGCGACGATCCGCGCGCCAGCGTCGATGCCGCGCAGATCTCGAAATATCTGTCTGTGTAACCACCAGTAAACGAAGGGGAGCAATGCGATGCCAGATACACTGATCAAGGTCGATCTCAGCAAGTCGGCCTATGAAAACGACAAGATCCATAACCGCTGGCATCCGGAGGTTCCGATCGTCGAGTGGGTCAGCCCCGGCGACGACTTCATCATCGAGACCGTCGACTGGACCGGCGGCTTCATCAAGAACAACGATTCAGCCGACGACGTGCGCGATATCGATCTGTCGATCGTGCACTTCCTGTCCGGCCCGATCGGCGTCAAGGGCGCCGAGCCCGGCGATCTCCTCGTCGTCGACCTGCTCGACGTTGGTCCGTTGAAGGAGAGCCTGTGGGGCTTCAACGGCTTCTTCTCCAAGCAGAATGGCGGCGGCTTCCTCACCGACCATTTCCCGCTGGCACAGAAGTCGATCTGGGACATCAAGGGCCTCTACACCTCGTCGCGTCACGTCCCCGGCGTCAACTTCGCCGGCCTGATCCATCCCGGCCTGATCGGCTGTCTGCCCGACGCCAAGATGCTTGCCGCATGGAACGCGCGCGAAGCCGAACTGATCGCGACCAACCCGACCCGGGTGCCGGGCCTCGCCAACCCGCCGTTCGCGCCCACCGCGCATGCCGGCCAGGCCAAGGGTGACGTCAAGGCCAAGATCGGCCTCGAGGGCGCCCGCACCGTGCCGCCGCGCGAGCATGGCGGCAATTGCGACATCAAGGATCTGTCGCGCGGCTCGAAGATCTACTTCCCAGTCTATGTGCCAGGCGGCGGCCTCTCGATGGGCGATCTTCATTTCAGCCAGGGCGACGGCGAGATCACCTTCTGCGGCGCCATTGAAATGGCCGGCTGGCTGCACATCAAGGTCGATGTCATCAAGGACGGCGTCTCGAAATACGGTATCAAGAACCCCGTGTTCAAGCCGTCGCCGATCACGCCGAACTACAAGGACTATCTGATCTTCGAAGGTATCTCGGTCGACGAGGCCGGCAAGCAGCACTATCTCGACGTCCACATCGCCTATCGCCAGGCCTGCCTGAACGCGATCGAATATCTGAAGAAGTTCGGCTACTCCGGCGCCCAGGCCTACTCGATCCTCGGCACCGCGCCGTGCCAGGGCCACATCTCCGGCGTCGTCGACGTGCCGAATGCCTGTGCCACGCTGTGGCTGCCGACGGAGATCTTCGACTTCGACGTCATGCCGTCGTCGGCGGGACCGATCAAACATATCAAGGGCGACGTGCAGATGCCGATCTCGCCCGACAAATGATCCCTTGAGTGATCCCTGCGCGAAGGGTGCGGGACGGCTGCGTTTTGGCCGCCCCGCATCCATCGCCGGATGTCACGCACGACTGCGCAAGGATTAACGAAATGCCGATCTACGAATATCTCTGCAACGACTGTGGGCCGTTCACCGACATGCGGCCGATGGCGGAATGCGACCTGCCGCAGGACTGCCCGCAATGCGAGGCGACGTCGCCGCGCGTGATCTTGACTGCGCCGGCGTTCTTCTGCATGCCCTCCGACAAGCGCAAGGCGCACGCCACCAATGAGCAGAGCCGGCATGCGCCGAAGACGCTCGATCAGTACAAGGCGGCGCACGGCCCGGGCTGCGGCTGCTGCTCCACCGGAAAGAAGAAGCCGGCGCGGCTGATGACCAAGACCAAGAGCGGCGCCAAGGGATTTCCCACCGCGCGTCCCTGGATGATCAGCCACTGACAGCGCAGCCAATCGTCGGCTTTCCTCAACTGGCGCTGCTTCGTCATGGCCGGGCTTGTCCCGGCCATTCACGTCTTTCTTGTCCGATTGAAGCAAAGACGTGGATGCCCGGCACAAGGCCGGGCATGACGGAGAAACAGGCTCTCAGGCCTGTTCGGCGACCTTCAGGGCCTCGGTGCGGATCTCTTCCACCAGCCGTTCCTTCAGGGCGACGAATTCAGGCGTGGTCTTGATCTTGTAGGACCGGGGATGCGGCAGGTCGACCGCGATCTCGGCCTTGATGCGGCCGGGCCGCGCGCTCATGACGATGACGCGGCTGCCGAGGAAGATCGCTTCCTCGATGTCATGCGTGACGAACAGCACCGTCTTCTGGTCGCGCTCCCAGATCCCGAGCAGCATCTCTTGCATCAGCGCGCGCGTCTGGTTGTCGAGCGCGCCGAACGGCTCGTCGAGCAGCAGGATCTTTGGATCGTTGGCCAGCGCGCGGGCGATCGCGGTGCGCTGCTGCATGCCGCCCGACAGCTGCTTGGGCCAGTGGTTTTCGAAGCCCGACAGCCCGACCCGCCGGATGAAAGCGTCGGCGATCTTGTGGCGTTCTTCTTGCGCAACGCCGCGCTCGCGCAGGCCGAAGGCGATGTTCTCCCGCACCGTCAGCCAGGGGAACAATGTGTAGGACTGAAACACCATGCCGCGGTCGGCGCCGGGGCCGGTGACCTCGCGCCCGTCGAGCGTGACCCGTCCGCTGGTCGGCCGGTCGAGCCCGGCGATGATCCGGAGCAAAGTGGACTTTCCGCATCCGGAGGGGCCGAGGATGGTGACGAAGTCGTTGTCGCCGACGTCGAGCGTGGTCGGCTCGAGCGCTTTCGTCGGCGCGTTGCCGGCACGGGCGGGGAAGGTTCGCGAGACCTGATCGATCCTGAGCGCGGTCATGCCAGCTTCCACGGGAACAGCCAGGCGTTGAAGGCCTTGAACAGGAAATCGGAGATCAGGCCGATCAGCCCGATCACGATGATGCCGAAGATGATCTGGCCGGTGTTGAGCAGCGCCTGGCTGTCGGTGATCATGTGCCCGATGCCCGACGATGAGCCGATCAATTCGGCCACGATGACGTAGGTCCAGGCCCAGCCCAGCACCAGCCGGAGGATTTCGGCAATCTCGGGCGCGGCGGAGGGCAGCAGCACGCGGCGGATGATGCCGCGGTCGCGGGCGCCGAGCGTGTAGGCGGCCTCCACCAGGTCGCGCCTTGTGGCACCGACGGTGACGGCGACCATCAGAATGATCTGAAACACCGCGCCGATGAAGATGACGAGCAGCTTCTGCAACTCGCCGATGCCCGCCCACAGGATCAGCAGCGGGATGAAGGCGGATGCCGGCAGATAGCGCGCAAAGGACACGAACGGCTCGAGAAAGGCCTCGATTGGTTTGTAGGCTCCCATCAAAACGCCGAGCGGCACCGCGATGACGGCAGCAAGGACAAACCCGCCGATCACGCGCCAGATCGTCATCCCGATGTCGAACAGAAAGCCTTGCTTGGCGAGCAGCTCATAGCCTTCCTGCACCATGGTCAGCGGGTTGGCGAGAAAGGTCTTCGACACGTGGCCGCCGAACGTCGCCCAGGACCAGAGGGCGACGAACAGCACGAAGAAGGCGAGGCCATAGGCCACGCGCTGCTTCGATGTCGTGGGCTCGAGAGGACGCATCAAATGATCCGGGAGTAGCTTATGCGCCGGTCCCGCCCGCTGTGTCGCGATGCGGGACCGGTCGGAATGGTTGCTGCGTTACTTGATGAAGCTGGCGTCGTAGATGTCCTCGACCTTCGGCGCGGCCTTGATGATGCCGACCTCGAGCAGGAGCTCGGCAGCGTCCTTGTTGAAGGTGAGGAAGTCGCCGGCGAAGAATTTCTGGTTGGCGGCCTTGTCCTGCCAGCGCAGGTACTTTGCCGAGTTGCCGAACTGCTCGCCGCTTTGCTTCACGTCAGCGCCCATGATCTCGTAGGACTTGGCCTGGTCCTTGGCGATCATGTCGAGCGCCTCGAAATAGCTGTTGGCCAGTGCCTGCGCAGCTTTCGGATTGTCGGTCAGGAATTTCGGCGTGCAGCCGAAGGTATCCATCACGATCGGGTAGTCGAGCGTGGTCGCGATGATCTTGCCCTTGTCGGGAGCGGCGCGCACGGTCGACAGATAGGGTTCGTAGGTCATCGCGGCATCGTTCTGGCCGGAGACGAAGGCCTGCGCCGCGGCGGCGGGCTCCAGATTCACCACGGTGACGTCCTTCACCGTGAGGCCGTTCTTCTTCAGCATCCAAGCCAGCGCGAAATAGGGCGAGGTGCCCGGCGCCGATGCCGCGACGGTCTTGCCCTTGAGGTCCTTGATCGCGGCGACGTCGTTGCGCACGGCCATGCCGTCGGCGCCATAGCTCTTGTCGAGCTGGAAGATCTGCTTGGTCGCGACGCCGTTGGCGTTCCAGGAGATCCAGGTCTCGACCGTGGTGGCCGCGCACTGGATGTCGCCCGACGCAATCGCGAGATGGCGGTCCTTTTGCGGAATCTTCTTCAAGGTCACGTCGAGGCCGTTCTTCTTGAAGATGCCGGCCTCCTTGGCGAGCGTCAGCGGCGCGAAGCCGGTCCATCCGGAGATGCCGACGCCGACCTTGACGTCATCCGCGAACGCGCCCGTGGACGCGAGCAACACTGCGATTGCGGGCAATAGCTTGAAGGAACGCATGATTGTCGACCCCTTGAACGATGGATTGAACCCAGTTGATGTCTTACGTCAGTCGCGGCGGATTGCCGCATGAAGCATGTCGGCGGACGATGGCCCATGATGCATTGCATGAAATATGCCGCGCAAGGCGTCCTCAGCCTCCCTTGAAGCGAGCCACCAGGCGATGCGTCTCGCCCGGATAATGCAGCCGCACCGCCGTCACCGTGCGTGCGCTGCGCCAGGTGTAGCGGTCGATCACGAGGCACGGCGCGCCGACCGCGATGTCGAGCGCCTTTGCCGTGCGGTCGTCGGCGACGACGGCGCTGATCGTATGCTCGGCTTCGGTCCACGGCACATGGTGCAGCAGCCATGATCCCGGCGGTTCGCGGGCGAAGTCCGCGGTTGCAGCTTCCGGGACCGTGGAGAGATCGATCAACCTGTCCTCGACGGCGAACGGCACATTATCGGCGCTGTGCCGGCAGGCGATCGCGACTACCTTGCCGGCCGTACTGACGCCGAGCCGGGCGCGATCGGCCGATGTCGCGGTACGGCGCCGGCATTCGATCAGCTGATAGCCGTAGCTGCGGCCGAGCGCGGTGATCTCGGCGCGGATGTCGGCGATCTTGAGCACCGCCGACAGATGCTGCGGACGGCGCACGAATGAGCCGGCACGCCGCCGCCGCTCGATCAGGTCGGCCTGCGCCAGTTCCGACAGCGCCTTGTTCACCGTCATGCGCGAGCAGCGATAGCGCGCCATCAGCTGGTGCTCGAACGGGATGCGATGCCCGGGCGGCCATTCGCCGGTCAGGATCCGCGTCTCGATGTCGAGCCGGATGCGCTTGTAGAGTGTCGGCTTGTTCGCCGCGCCGGGCTTGGCCTGGTCGGAGGCGAGGCTCATGCGACGAGCCTCCGCACGCTTGCATTGAACTGCTCACGCGCCTTGTCGCGCAGCCGGTGCCGTCCGCCCGCCACCACCTTGTCGCCGGCGGCCCAGACGCAATCGATCGCGTCGCTGCCGGTTGCAAACAGCCAGCCGTCGAGAACCGCGTCGTCCGACCGTCCCGCGAGGGACGGATGCGCGGTGTCGAGGCTGACGATGTCGGCGCGCGCGCCGGGCGCAAGCCCGGCCTTGGTCTGTGCCAAAGCCTGCGCGCCGCCAGCGAGCGTCTGGTCGAACAGGGCGCGGCCGGTGGATGTGCCGGGACGCCCCGAGAGCACATTGCGCTCGCGGTGTTTTAGCCGCTGACCGTATTCGAGCTGGCGCAGCTCGTCGGCGACGCTGACCAGTACATTGGAATCGGTTCCGATGCCGAACCGGCCGCCCGCGGCGAGGAATTCGCGCGCCGAGAAGATGCCGTCGCCGAGACTTGCTTCGGTGACGGGGCAAAGGCCGGCAACCGCGCCGCTGCGGGCGAGCGCTGTGACTTCCTGCTCCGTCATGTGGGTCGCGTGAATGAGGCACCAGCGCCGATCGACGGGCGCATGTTCGAGCAGCCATTCGACCGGCCGCCGCCCCGACCAGGCAAGGCAATCCTCCACCTCGCGCACCTGTTCGGCGGCGTGGATGTGGATCGGGTCCGCCCCGGCAAGCGGGATGATCGCCGCCAGCTCATCCGGCGCCACGGCGCGCAGGCTATGCGGAGCGATGCCGATGTTGGCGCCAGGCAAATCTCGGATTGCCTCGCGCGAGGCAGTCATCAGCGCGGCGAACTGATCGACCGAGCAGATGAAGCGACGTTGCCCGGCATGCGGTGCGGCGCCGCCGAACGTGCTGTGAGCATAGAAACTTGGCAGCAGCGTGAGCCCGATGCCGGAGGCGTCGGCGGCCTCTGCGATGCGTACGGCCATTTCGGCGAGATTGGCGTAAGGCGCGCCGTCCCGATCATGATGCAGATAGTGAAACTCGCCGACACGGGTAAAGCCGCGCTCGAGCATCTCGACATAGAGCAGGGTCGCGACGGCTGTAACGTCGTCCGGCGTCATGGTCAGCGCGAAGCGATACATCGTCTCACGCCAGGTCCAGAACGTATCGGTCGTGTCGCCGCGCTGTTCGGCAAGGCCGGCCATGCCGCGCTGAAACGCGTGGCTGTGCAGGCTCGCCAATCCCGGAACCGCCATTTGGTGACGTTCGTCGCCGGCGCTGGGCGCAACGCCCGCCGTCACCGAGGTGATCGCGCCATCGACAACGACGACCTGCACGTCATTGGCCCAGCCCGAAGGCAGCAGCGCGAATGCGAAATGCAGTCGTGTCATTTTTCCACGCCGGCTGGACAGAACCCGGACACGATTATATGTCTAGACATATAAGTCAAGCATCCCACCTCAAGGGGACGATCGCATGGCAGAGCGCTTCGACCGTATCTGGCACAACGCCCGGCTCGCCACGATGCGCAGCGACCGCACTGATCTCGGCGAGATCGAGCGGGGCCTGATCGCGGCGCGCAACGGCCGCATCGTCTATGCCGGCGCGCAGTCGGACTTTCCTGTGGATGCCGACGCCGTTGAACGGATCGATTGCGCCGGCCGCTGGATCACGCCTGGCCTCGTCGATTGCCACACCCATCTCGTCTTCGGCGGCAACCGCGCGCACGAGTTCGAGCTGCGCCTGAAGGGCGCGAGCTATGAGGAGATCGCGCGCGCCGGCGGCGGCATCGTCTCGACCGTTGCGGCGACGCGCAAGGCGACCGAGGCGGAGCTCGTCGCCGGCGCGCTGCCGCGGCTCGACGCGCTGATCGGCGAGGGCGCAACCACGGTCGAGATCAAGTCCGGCTATGGCCTCAATGCCGAGACCGAGATGCGGCAGCTTGCGGCGGCACGCAGCCTTGCCCGCCTGCGGCAGGTTGCGATCCGCACGTCGTTCCTCGGAGCGCATGCGCTGCCGCTGGAGGCCAACGGCGACAAGGACGGCTACATCGATCTGGTCTGCAACGAGATGCTGCCGGCCGTGGCCAAGGCCGGCCTCGCCGATGCCGTCGACGGCTTCATGGAGGGGATCGCGTTTTCCGGAGAGCAGACGGCACGGGTGTTCGAGGCGGCGCGTGCGCTCGGACTGCCGGTCAAGCTGCATGCGGATCAGCTGTCCAATCTCAGCGGCGCGGCGCTGGCCGCGAAATTCTCGGCGCTTTCGGCCGATCATCTCGAGCACACCGACGAAGCCGGCGCGGTGGCGATGGCGAAGGCCGGCACCGTCGCGGTCCTGCTGCCCGGCGCGTTCTATTTCATTCGTGAAACGCACAAGCCGCCGGTCGAGCTGTTCCGTAGCCACGGTGTGAACATGGCGCTGGCGACCGATTGCAATCCCGGCAGCTCGCCGCTCACCTCGCTCCTGCTGGCGATGAACATGGGCGCAACGCTGTTCCGGATGACGGTCGCCGAATGCCTCACAGGGGTGACGCGGGAAGGGGCGCGCGCGCTCGGCATGCTCGCCGAGACCGGTACGTTAGAGGCCGGCAAGTGGTGCGATCTGGCGATCTGGGACATCGAGCGTCCGGCCGAACTGGTCTACCGCATCGGCTTCAACCCGCTGCACAGCCGGGTGTGGAGGGGGCAATGAGCGATCGGGATGCGCCTGTCGTCGTGACGCCCGGAACCGTCGGCCTCGACGTCCTGGCGCGCGTGCTCGCCAGCGCGTCCATCGTGCTCGATCCATCGTGCTTGCCGCGCGTCGGGGCGGCCGCGGAGATCGTGGCGAAGGCGGCGCGCATCGAAATTCCCGTTTACGGCATCAATACCGGTTTCGGGAAGCTGGCATCGACGCGCATCGCGCCCGACCAGACTGCGCTGCTTCAGCGCAACCTCATCCTGTCGCATTGCTGCGGAGTCGGTCCGAACACGCCCGAGCCGATCGTGCGTTTGATGATGGCGTTGAAAGTGATTTCGCTCGGTCGCGGTGCATCCGGCGTGCGCCGCGAGGTGATCGAGCAGCTGCAGGACATGCTGGCGCGCGGCGTCACTCCGCTGGTGCCGCAGCAGGGTTCGGTCGGCGCCTCCGGCGATCTCGCGCCGCTCGCTCATATGACCGCGGTCATGATCGGAGAGGGGCAGGCAATCCTTGATGGCAAAGCGGTGCCGGGCCGCGAAGCGCTTGCCGCTGCCGGCCTCGCGCCGTTGACGCTCGGCCCGAAGGAGGGGCTCGCGCTGATCAACGGCACGCAGTTTTCCACCGCCTACGCCATCTCCGGCCTGCTGCGTGCGCATCGTCTGGCGTGCGCCGCGCTGGTGACCGGCGCGCTGTCGGTCGATGCGGCGATGGCGTCGACGGTGCCGTTTCGTCCCGAGATTCAATCTTTGCGTGGCCATGACGGGCAGATCGCTGCGGCCGCCGCCCTGACCGCGCTGCTTGACGGCAGCGATATCAGGCAATCGCATCTCGAGGGCGACGAGCGCGTGCAGGATCCCTATTGTCTGCGCTGCCAGCCGCAGGTTGCGGGCGCCGTGCTCGACCTGCTCGCGCAGGCCGCGCGCGGGCTGACCATCGAGGCCAATGCCGTGACGGATAACCCGCTGGTCCTGGTCGAGACCGGCGAGATCGTGTCAGGCGGCAATTTCCACGCCGAGCCGGTGGCGTTCGCCGCCGACCAGATTGCGCTCGCGCTCTCGGAGATCGGCGCGACCAGCGAGCGGCGGATCGCGACCCTTGTCGACCCCGCCTTGAACTTCGGCCTGCCGCCGTTCCTGACGCCCGAGCCCGGCATCAACTCCGGATTCATGATCGCCGAGGTGACGGCGGCGGCGCTTTATGCGGAGAACAAGCAGCGTGCGATGCCGTGCTCGATCGATTCGACGCCGACCAGCGCCAATCAGGAAGATCATGTCTCGATGGCCGCGCATGCTGCGCGCCGGCTGTCCGATATGGCCGACAATCTCGCCGCCATCCTCGGCATCGAGCTGCTGGTCGCCGCGCAGGGCATCACGCTGCGCGCGCCGCATTCAACGAGCGCGCCGCTCGCTGCGGTCATTGCCGCGCTCCGAGAGCAGGTTCCGGCGCTCGCCGCCGACCGCTACATGGCTGACGATCTCGCCAGGGCGGCCGCTCTGATCGAAGCCGACGCGCTGCCCGCCGCTGCGATCGCGGTGCTTCCGACCGATCCATTTCCAAGACTGACTTAGAAGACTTGCTTAGCAGGAACATCCGTCATGAACCGCCGACTGGATAACGAACGCATCATCCGTGCTCCCCGCGGCACCGACATCAGCGCCAAGAGCTGGCTGACGGAAGCACCGCTGCGCATGCTGATGAACAATCTGGACCCTGATGTCGCCGAGCGCCCGAGCGAACTCGTGGTCTATGGCGGCATCGGCCGTGCGGCGCGCGACTGGGAGAGCTTTGACCGGATTGCCGCGTCCTTGCGCAAGCTCGAAGGCGACCAGACCCTGCTGGTGCAGTCCGGCAAGCCGGTCGGCATTTTCCGGACCCATGCCGACGCGCCGCGCGTACTGATCGCGAATTCCAACCTGGTGCCGCATTGGGCAACGCTCGATCATTTCAACGAGCTCGACCGCCAGGGCCTGATGATGTTCGGCCAGATGACGGCAGGCTCCTGGATCTATATCGGCAGCCAGGGCATCGTGCAGGGGACCTACGAGACGTTTGTCGAGGTCGGCCGCCGGCACTATGGCGGCAGTCTCGCCGGCAAATGGATCCTGACGGCGGGCCTCGGCGGCATGGGCGGTGCCCAGCCGCTGGCCGCGACGATGGCCGGCGCCTCGATGCTCGCGGTCGAATGCCAGCCGAGCCGCATCGAGATGCGGCTGCGGACGGGCTACCTCGACCGCCAGGCGGCGACGCTCGATGACGCGCTCGCGATCATTGCTGAGGCGGTCAAGAGCCAGAAGCCGGTGTCGGTCGGCCTGCTCGGCAATGCGGCCGAGATCTTTCCCGAACTGGTGCGCCGCGGCATGCGCCCGGACATCGTCACCGACCAGACCAGCGCGCATGATCCGATCAACGGCTATCTGCCCAAGGGATGGACGCTCGCAGATTGGGAAGCCAAACGCGCGGCCGATCCGAAGGCCGTTGAGACGGCGGCCAAGACCTCGATGGTCGATCACGTCCAGGCCATGCTGGATTTTCACGCGCAGGGAATCCCGACGCTCGATTACGGAAACAACATCCGCCAGATGGCCAAGGACATGGGCCTGAAGCAGGCGTTCGATTTCCCGGGATTCGTTCCGGCCTATATCCGTCCGCTGTTCTGCCGCGGCGTCGGACCGTTCCGCTGGGCGGCGCTGTCGGGCGATCCCGAGGACATCTTCAAGACCGATGCCAAGGTCAAGGAGCTGATGCCCAACGACAGCCACCTGCACAACTGGCTCGACATGGCCAAGGCGCGCATCAAGTTTCAGGGACTGCCGGCGCGAATTTGCTGGGTCGGGCTCGGTGACCGCCATCGGCTTGGCCTTGCCTTCAACGAGATGGTGGCGCGCGGCGAGCTCAAGGCGCCGATCGTGATCGGCCGCGATCATCTCGACAGCGGCTCAGTGGCGAGCCCGAACCGCGAGACCGAGGCGATGCGCGACGGCTCGGACGCGGTGTCCGACTGGCCGCTGCTCAATGCACTGCTCAACTGCGCGAGCGGCGCCACCTGGGTGTCGCTGCATCACGGCGGCGGCGTCGGCATCGGCTATTCGCAGCACGCCGGCATGGTGATCGTCGCTGACGGCACGCCGGAGGCGGCGCGCCGGCTCGAGCGTGTGCTATGGAACGACCCGGCGACGGGCGTCATGCGCCACGCCGACGCCGGCTATGACACGGCGATCGAATGCGCGCGCGCCAACCGGCTCGATCTGCCCAGCCTGCGCTGATGGGACCTCCTTGATCGGGAGTTGCGGCATCTCCCGACCGGGGCGCAGGTTAACGAGCAATCTCGTTGCAGCTCTCAACCTTCCGGTTGATGTACGCGAGGTGACCGGCCGGACATGCCTTGATACGGGAAATCGGCGGTGCAGCTACCGGAGATAGGTGGTCCGTGGAGCGCTGCGCTTGCGATCCGTCGCGGGTGACACATTAGTCTGCCTGCTTTCGCGTCAGCTTCGCTGACAGGATGAGCGGCCATGGTCCTTGTCTCGCGGCAGATGGCATGCAATCTTCCGCAGCCGGCAAAGCTGTTCGAGAGCAACAAGAACAATAATCCCTCTCGTCCCTCCAATTCTGTCGAGGGCCTGATCATGTCGAACCTTACCCAAACGACATCCGCTCCGTGGCGGATAGGAGTGCTGTTCTCGCGAACCGGCTTCATGTCGGTCATCGAGGAGACCCAGTATCAGGGCACGCAACTCGCGATCGAAGAGGTAAATGAAGCGGGCGGCGTCTGCGGCCGCGAGCTGGTTCCCGTTGCCTATGACCCCGGATCGGACTCGGCCGCCTATGGTCATTACGCCAAGCGGCTGATGATCGAGGATCAGGTCAGCACGATCTTCGGCTGCTACACCTCATCGAGCCGCAAGGCGGTGCTGCCAGTGGTCGAACGCCTGAACGGTCTGCTCTGGTATCCGACGCTTTACGAAGGGTTCGAGGCGTCGCCCAACGTCATCTACACCGGCGCCTCGCCGAACCAGAACAGCCTCGCGCTGTGCCGCTATTTGATGGATACGTTCGGAACACGGTTCTATTTCGTGGGGTCGGACTACATCTATCCGCGCGAGTCCAACCGGGTGATGCGGGAGCTGCTCAAGAGCAATGGCGGCTCGGTCGTTGGCGAGCGCTATGTCAATGTCTATGCGCGCTGGCAGGATTTTGTGCCGATCATCCAGGATATCAAGCGTGTCAGGCCCGACGTGATCTTCTCGACCGTCGTCGGCGAGGGCACGGTGTTCCTCTATCAGGCTTATGCGAATGTCGGGCTCGATCCAAAGCAGGTGCCGATCGCCAGCCTGACCACGACGGAAGCGGAAATCGCCGCCATGGGCTTCGACGTCGGCGAGGGACACGTCACGGCCGCATCGTATTTCCAGGGTGTCGAGGGCAGCGCCAACAATGCGTTTGTGCAGCGCTTCAAGAAGCGGTTCGGCGCCGATATCTCGACCAACATGTGCGCCGAAGCATCCTATTTCCAACTGCATCTGTTCGCGAAGGCGCTCGAGCAGGTCAATTCACTCGACACCGAAGTGCTCCGCTCGATGGTGTTCGGCACCAGCTTTGATGCACCGCAAGGTGCCGTCACCGTCAACCCGATGTCGGGTCATACCGACCTCTGGACCCGCATCGGGCGCGCCAACCGCCAGGGCCAGTTCGATGTCGTCAGCCAGTCGAAGGAGCCGGTGCATGCGGATCCGTTCCTGATCGGATATGGTCGTGCAACGCAAACAGGAAGCGTCCAATGAACGAAATGTCGCGTAAGCCGTCGCTGAGCCGAGACGTCGGCGGACGCAAGACCATGGTTCAGGAACTTGCCGATCTGTCGGCGGTGGTGGTCGCGCCGGTCGACGATCAGGTCGGCATGTTGCTGCGCGAGTTGCAGCGGTTCCGGATGCGGGTGCGGCAGGTCTGGCCGATGCCGGAGAGCGTGCCCGCCGATGCCGACGTGGTGTACTGCGAATATTCCCCTGACCTGGCGCGGCGCCTGCCATGGATTCCCGGCGACGCGCGCTCGGCGCTGGTTGTGATCCTGCCGGCGACGGAAACCGTTCACGCCGATGCGCTGTGTCATGCGACGCCGAACGCCGTGCTGCCGCGGCCGTTCACGCAGAATGCCGTGCTGTCCAGTCTCGTGCTGGCGCGCAGTCAATTTGGTTATGAACGGCGGCTTCGCAGCAAGATCGAGAAGCTCGATGACAATCTGCGCTCGATGCGCACGGTGGAGCGTGCCAAGGCGATCCTGATGGCGACGCGGCAGATGCCGGAAACCGAAGCCTATGGCTTCATCAGACGACAGGCGATGGATCGTCGCGTGTCGGCAAGTGCAGTCGCCGCGGCGATTGTTGACTCGTTCGAACTGCTTGGCTACGATCATCAACAGTAAGCCCCAATAGCGGGGCCGGCGGCGACAGCGCCGCCTTCGACACAACCGGCAACAAAGCCCTCCCAATGCTCGCGTAAGCGCGCATCGGGAGGGCTTTTTGTTTTTTCAGTCCTGAAGGGAGCTAGGGATGAGCATTTCACGGCGGACTTTGCTGAGGAATACCGCGGCGCTTGGCGCGTTTGCCGGCGCCGGACTGCCGCACATCTGGATCAAGAACGCCGACCTCGCTTACGCCGCCGGCGGCGAGATCAAGGTCGGCGTGCTGTTCTCGCTGACGGGAACGACCGCGATCATCGAGGAATCGCTCAACAAGGCGACGCTGCTTGCCATCGAGGAGATCAACGCCGCAGGCGGCATCAAGGGCAGCAAGATCGTGCCGATCGTCGAGGACCCCGCGTCCGATCCGGCGACGTTCTCGGAGAAGGCCCGCAAGCTCGTCGTCGGCGACAAATGCGTCAGTGTGTTCGGCTCCTACACCTCGGCAAGCCGCAAGGCGGTGCTCCCGGTCTTCGAGCGGCAGAACAATCTCTATTGGTATCCGACGCTCTATGAGGGCCGCGAGTGCTCTAAGAACGTCATCTACACCGGCGCGGTGCCGAACCAGCAGCAGGACGAGTTCGTGCCCTGGCTGGTCAAGAAGTTCGGCAAGAAGTTCTACCTGATCGGCTCCAACTACATCTATCCGAAGGAAGAGAACAACTACTGCAAGAAGCTGCTTGAGAAACTCGGCGGCGAGGTCGTGGCGGAAGAATATGTGCCGCTCGGCCATTCCGAATTCTCTTCCGTCATCAACAAGATCCGCTCCACCCAGCCGAACGTGATCTTCTCCACCGTGGTCGGCGATTCCGTGGTCGCGCTGCATCGCCAGTACAAGGCGGCCGGCCTCGATCCCGAGAAGATGCCGATGGCGAGTCTCACGACCTCCGAGAACGAAGTCGCTGCGATGGGCGGCGAGGCGGCCGCCGGTCACTTCACCTCGGCGCCTTACTTCATGGTGCACAAGTCGCCGGAGAACGAGAAGTTCGTCGAGGCTTACAAGAAGCGTTGGGGCGCCGACAAGGTGACGCATTTCGTGTCGGAGGCCTGCTACTTCCAGACCTACCTGTTCAAGCAGGCGGTCGAGAAGCTCGCGACCAGCGATCTCACGCCGCCGAACATCCGCGACGCGGTCAAGGGCCAGGAAGTGATTGCACCGCAGGGCAAGGTCCGGATCGAGCCGGAGAACCTGCACACCTGGCTGTGGCCCAAGATCGCGCAGGCGAAGTCGAACGGACAGTTCGAGATTCTCGTCGAGGCCAAGGAGTGGCTGAAGCCGGTGCCTTACGCGGCCTATCCCGGACAGTCATGCACCGAGAAGGGCCTGGTCGAGAAGAGCTGACGACGGGGGCTGACGAAGGCCGTCGGCGTGCGGCGCCGGCGGCCAGCGTCCCGAAACGAATGCTGCCTCTCGCACGAACGGGGGCGAGGGGCAGGGCGCACAACGCGAACATCGAAAGCGGATCCCGACGTGGACCAATTCATCGAACAAATCGTCACCGGCCTCAGCATCGGATCGATCCTGCTGCTGGTCGCGCTGGGCCTGTCGATCATCTACGGCTCGATGGGCATCATCAATCTCGCCCACGGCGAGTTCGTGATGCTGGGCGCTTACGCGGCCTGGGTGTTCCATACCTATCTCGGGCTCGGCCTGCTCGCGAGCCTGGTGCCGATCTTTCTCGTGGTCGCCGCGTTCGGCTGGGTCATCGAGCGCT
The DNA here is from genome assembly GCF_029714345.1 of Bradyrhizobium brasilense. Classification (NCBI taxonomy): domain Bacteria; kingdom Pseudomonadati; phylum Pseudomonadota; class Alphaproteobacteria; order Hyphomicrobiales; family Nitrobacteraceae; genus Bradyrhizobium; species Bradyrhizobium brasilense. The sequence goes on along the minus strand of NZ_CP121669.1, from coordinate 5,699,876 downwards.
ACGTCCTGAGCCTGCTCAACAACCGGCCGCTGGATACGATCCTAGCGACCTGGGGCGTCGGCATCATGCTGCAGCAGGCGGTGCGGCTGATGGTCGGCAGCGAACTGCGCTATGTGCAGCTGCCGCCGGCGCTGTCCGACAGCATGGACGTGTTCGGCATCTCGGTATCGTCCTATCGGGTGTTCCTGTTCGTGGTGTCGATCGCACTGTTCGTGGCGACCTGGTTGCTGATGAACCGCACCACGGTCGGAATGAAGCTGCGCGCGATCATCCAGGACCGTTCGGTTGCCGCCTCGTTCGGCATCAACGCCAAACGGGTCTATGCGCTGACTTTCGCCTATGGCGCGGGACTGGCCGGACTGGCGGGCGCGCTGGTGTCGCCGCTGAAGAGTGTGTCGCCCGATATGGGCACCGGCTATGTGGTCGATGCCTTCATGGTGGTGGTGCTCGGCGGCGTGCAGAGCCTCGCCGGTACCGTGGCGAGCGCCTTCATCCTCGGCGAGCTCTCCGGCGGCATTGCCTTCCTGCAGAACGACACGGTGGCCAAGGCGATCGTGCTGCTCGCCATCGTCGTGCTCATCCGTTTCCGCCCCGAGGGGCTTTTCACCGCACGCGTGCGGGCCTGAGACAGATCGCTCATCTATGCCGTCGCATGTTCCTAACTCCAGCGGATTGCAGCGCCTGATCGCGCAGCTTGCGCCTCTGCTGATCGTCTGCGCCGTGGTGTTTGCGCTGCCGGTGATGCTCAACAACGACTTCCTGCTCAACAAGGTCGCGCGTTATCTGGTGCTGGGCATCCTCACGGTGTCGCTCGGGCTGTCCTGGGGATTCGGCGGCATCCTGAATCTCGGCCAGGCGATGAGCTTCGGGCTCGGCTCCTACGCCATGGCAATGGCGCTCAAGCTCAAGACCGTGCCGGTGCACACCGGAGCGAGCGGACTGCCGGACTTCATGGTCTGGAACAATATCCAGCATTTGCCGTGGTTCTGGGAGCCGTTCCGCTCGCTGACCTTCGCAATCGCCGCGGGCCTGATCGTGCCGGCGCTGGTTGCGGCGGCGCTCGGCTGGTTCATGTTCCGCGGACGGGTCACCGGCGTCTATGTCTCGATCATCACGCTCGCCACCATGGTGGTGATCAATCTCGTGATCATCGACCAGCAGAGCTACACCGGCGGCTTCAACGGCATCACCGATCTCGCCCAGCTCGAGATCTTCGGCGTCGCGTTCGATGCCTATGGCCGGGCTACCTATTATCTCGTGGCCAGCTGTGTCCTGCTCAGCCTGCTTGTCGCCTTTGCTTTCACGAGAACCAAGGCCGGACTGATCGTGCAAGCGATCCGCGACCATGAAAGCAGAGTGCGCTACTTCGGCTACGACGTCGCGCTCTACCAGATCTTCGTGTTCGCGCTGTCGGCGGCGATCGCGGGCCTTGCCGGCATGCTCTACACGGTGGTGATGGAGTTTGCCTCGCCGACCTTCCTCGGCGTGCAACTCTCTCTTTCCGTGGTGGTGTGGTGCGCGGTCGGCGGCCGGCAGAGCCTGGTCGGTGCGTTCCTCGGCGCGGTGCTGGTGGCGGGCATGCAGGGCGCGCTGTCGGAGTCAGCGGCGTTCCTGGAAACCTGGACGCTGGTGATGGGCGCGCTGTTCGTGCTCGTGGTGCTGTTTTTGCCGAAGGGGCTCGCCGGCCTTGCGCAGGTCGTGCTGCGCTGGATCGTGCAGCGCCGCCATGCGGCCGCGGGCGGGGTGGCGCAAGGCGTCGGCCAGACGGAGGGCAGCACATGAGCTCCCATCTCGATCTCCGCGACGTGTCGGTCAGCTTCAACGGTTTCAAGGCGCTCAATTCACTCAACATGAGCGTGCGCAAGGGCGAGCTGCGCTGCCTGATCGGGCCGAACGGCGCGGGCAAGACCACCGCGCTGGACATCATCTGCGGCAAGGTCAAGCCGAGCGCCGGCACGGTGAGCTTCGATGGCACCGCGCTGCAGGACCTTGAGGAATACGAAATCGCCCGCGCCGGCGTCGGCCGCAAATTCCAGGTGCCGAGCGTGTTCCGCGAGCTGTCGGTCTCCGAGAATCTTGAAGTGGCGCGGGCGCGTCGCACCTCCGTGCTTGGCAATTTGCGCTGGAATATTGGCAATTCCGGGCGTGAGCATGTCGAGCGTCTGGCCGAGCTGGTCGGGCTCACCGAGCAGCTCGATCGGCCGGCCGCCTATCTGTCGCACGGTCAGACCCAGTGGCTGGAGATCGGCATGCTGGTCGCCCAGGACGCCGAGCTGATCCTGATGGACGAGCCCACCGCGGGCATGACGGCGCAGGAAACCCGCAAGACCGCCGAACTGTTCGCACGGCTGAAGGGCAAGCACACGCTGATCGTGGTCGAGCACGACATGGGCTTCGTCAAGGCGATCGGCGACATCATCTCCGTGATGCATATGGGCCAGATGCTGGCCGAGGGCACCGCGGCGGAAGTGGAAGCGCATCCGGAAGTGCGCCGCGCCTATCTCGGATCGGGAGGCATCAGCCATGCTTGAGCTGACCGACGTCGACGCCTTCTACGGCAACAGCCGCGCCCTGCAGGGCATCAACCTGATGGTTGGCAATGGCGAATTCCTCTCGGTGCTCGGCCGCAACGGCGTCGGCAAGACCACGCTGATGCGCAGCATCCTCGGCCTGATGGACCGGTGCACCGGACGGCTATCGCTCGACGGTGCCGACATCTCGCCGCTGCGGACCTATCAGCGTGCCAAGGCCGGTATTGCCTACGTGCCGCAGGGCCGCGGGATTTTGCCGAAGTTCACTGTGCGGGAAAACCTGACGCTCGGGACCTTTGCCGCGAGATCTGCCAACGGCATCGAGGAGTGGGTGCTCGAGCTGTTTCCGGTACTCAAGGACTTTCTCAATCGCTATGGCGGGAATCTCTCCGGCGGCCAGCAGCAGCAGCTTGCGATCGCGCGGGCGCTGCTGGCCAAGCCCAAGGTCATCCTGCTGGACGAGCCGACCGAGGGCATCCAGCCGAACATCGTCGAGCAGATCGAGGACGTGATCGTCAGTCTCAATCGCGAGCGCGGCATCACGGTCGTGCTGGTCGAACAGAATGTCGCGTTCGCGCGGCGCGCGTCTCACCGCTTCGCGCTGCTCGAAAAGGGACGCGTCGTCGCCAAGGGCGCGATCGGTGAGCTCACCGATGATCTCATCCAGCTGCACATGGCCGTGTAGCGGGAATTATCGCTCAGGAAAGGGAGTCGAGACATGTTGCATGGAGACATATCGAGCAGCAAGGACACGGTCGGCGTTGCCGTGGTGAACTACAAGATGCCGCGCCTGCACACCAAGGCCGAGGTGCTGGATAACGCGCGCAACATCGCCAAGATGGTCGAGGGCATGAAACTCGGCCTGCCCGGTATGGACCTTGTGATCTTCCCGGAATACTCGACCCACGGCATCATGTACGACTCCAAGGAGATGTACGAGACGGCGTCGTCCGTGCCGGGCGAGGAGACCCGCATCTTCGCGGACGCCTGCCGCAAGGCGAAGGTCTGGGGTGTGTTCTCGCTGACCGGCGAGCGCCACGAGGAGCATCCCAACAAGGCGCCGTACAACACCCTGATCCTGGTGAACGACAAGGGCGAGATCGTCCAGAAGTACCGCAAGATCATGCCGTGGGTACCGATCGAGGGCTGGTATCCCGGCGATTGCACCTACGTCTCGGACGGGCCGAAGGGGCTGAAGATCAGCCTGATCATCTGCGACGACGGCAACTATCCGGAGATCTGGCGGGACTGCGCGATGCGCGGTGCCGAGCTGATCGTGCGCTGCCAGGGCTACATGTATCCGGCCAAGGAGCAGCAGATCCAGATCTCGAAGTCGATGGCCTGGGCCAACAACTGCTACGTCGCGGTCGCCAACGCCTCTGGCTTCGACGGCGTCTATTCCTACTTCGGCCATTCCGCGCTCATCGGTTTCGACGGAAGGACGCTCGGCGAGTGCGGCACGGAGGAGAACGGCATCCAGTACGCGCAGCTCTCGGTGTCGCTGATCCGCGACGCCCGCCGCAACATGCAGTCGCAGAACCATCTCTTCAAGCTGATGCACCGCGGCTATACCGGCCTGATCAACTCCGGCGACGGCGATCGGGGGCACGCGGTCTGCCCCTACACTTTCTACAAGAACTGGATCACGGACCCCGAGGGCACCCGGGAAATGGTCGAAGCCATGACCCGTCCGACCGTCGGAACCGACGAATGCCCGATCGAGGGCATTCCGAACCAGAAAGTCGCACATCGTTGAGTGACATCGACGATCGGCGCCGGCGCGACGTTTCGCGCCGGCGTGGTTCGATGCAACGGCGGACGCTTCCTCGCGGAGGAAACAGGGGGGACATCATGAGCGGTCAATCGAATAGCGGGCTGGTTCAGCAGACTGAAGGGCAGATCGACGACCTTCTCGGCCATGAATTCGAGCACGAGCCGGTGCCGATGAGCGCCCGGCGCAGCGCCTTCTCGGTCACGATGGTGTGGCTGGGCTTTCCGATGATCATCACCGGCGCGATGACCGGATCGCTGCTGGTGCTTGGCATGGGGTTCAAGAATGCACTGGTGGCGATGATCGTCGGCAATTTGATCATGTTCGCCTATGTGGGCGCGCTCGGCCTGATCGGCACCCGGCGCGGCATGAACTTCGCGCTGATCGCCAGCATCGTGTTCGGAAAGAAGGGCTACGTGCTGGCGTCGGGCCTGCTGTCGACCCTGCTGCTCGGCTGGTATGCGGTGCAGACCGGCATCACCGGCGCATTGATCTCCTCGACCTACGGCCTCAACTATGTGGCGATGACCATCGTCGCCGGCGTGCTCTATATCGGGATCACCTTCGTCGGCGTGAAGGGATTGCACTGGATCGGGCTGGCGTCGGTGCCGCTGTTTGTCGTGCTTGGCCTCTGGGTCGCGGCCGATGCCGCCTCGACCACGACGTCGGCGGCGATCTTCGGCTATGCCGGCAACAATGGCGTCGCCAGCATGTCGATGGGCGTCGGGCTTACCGTGGTGCTCGCGCTGTTCATCGACGCCGGCACGGTGACGGCGGACTTCAATCGCTGGGCGCCGAGCACGCGGTCCTCGCTGTTCGCCACGTTCAGCGCGTTTCCGTTCGCCAATCTGGTGGCGATGCTGGTCGGCGGCGTGATGACGGCGGCGCTCGCCGTGCCGAACGCAAATCCGTTCGGTGTCGACAACATGTTCGGCTACATGAACGGCAAGCAGCTGACCTGGCTCAGCATCCTCGCGTTCATCTTCCTCTATGCCAATCTCGGCTCCGTCTGCTCGCATTGCCTGTACAATGCGGCCACCGGCTGGTCGCGCATCCTCGGGACCAATATGCGGCTGATGGCGGTGGTGCTCGGCGCGCTTGGCATCCTGGTCGCTGCCGGCAATGTCTGGGCGTTCTTCATCCAGTGGCTGTCGCTGCTCGGCATCCTGGTGCCGCCGATCGGTGCGATCATCCTGGTCGACCAGTACCTGCTGCGGGCGGAGGCGCGGGCGGACGTGGACTGGCGTGCGAAGCCGTTCATCGCCTGGGGCATCGGGTCGCTGTTTGCCTTTGCGGTTGAAAACCTGATGCCGGGACTGTCCACTGCGATCTCCGCCGCGGTGGTCGCAGGCATCGTGTACGGTGCGATCGCACGGGTGGAGTCTCCGACTGAAAAGGTGGCGCGTCCGGCGTAAGCGATCAGCTCGATCAAGCAAGAAGGGTACATCAATGAGCGTCGACTATCAGATCCATGATCTCGGCAATTTGACCTTGCAGCGCGGCGCGACCATTCGCGACTGCGAGCTCGCCTACAAGACCTATGGCCAGCTCGACGCAGCCAAGGACAACGTCATCGTCTATCCGACCTGGTACTCCGGCCAGCACTACGACAATGAATGGCTGATCGGACCGGGCAGGGCGCTCGACCCGGCAAAGTACTTCATCATCATCCCGAACATGCTCGGCAACGGGCTGTCGTCGTCGCCGAGCAACACGCCGGAACCGTATAATGGACCGCGTTTCCCGCAGGTGACGGCCTATGACAATGTGCGCGCCCAGCATCGGCTGGTGACCGAGAAATTCGGTATCAAGCACATCCGTCTCGTCGTCGGCTGGTCGATGGGCGCGCTGCAGACGTTCCATTGGGGCGCGCTCTATCCCGATATGATGGACCTCTTGGCGCCGTTCTGCGGCTCGGCCAAATGCTCGCGCCACAACTTCGTGTTCCTCGAAGGCGTGAAGGCGGCACTCACGGCGGATGCTGCGTGGAAGGAGGGCTGGTACACCGACAAGCCGGCCCGCGGCCTGCGCGCCGCCGCGCGTGTCTATGCCGGCTGGGGCTTTTCGCAAGCCTTCTATCGCGAGCAGCTCGACATCAAGACGCTGGGCTATTCGTCGCTGGAGGATTTCCTGGTGGCGTTCTGGGAAGGCTTCTTCCTGCCGAAGGATCCCAACAACCTGCTGACCATGCTGTGGACCTGGCAGCACGGCGACATCAGCGACAACGAAATCTACAACGGCGACTTCAAGGCCGCGCTGCAGGCGATCAAGGCCAAGGCCTATGTCATGCCGGGGCAGACCGATCTCTATTTCCCGCCGGAGGACAGCGCGTTCGAGGTCGAGAACATGCCGAACGCCAAGCTCGTGCCGGTGCCGTCGATCTGGGGCCACTTCGCCGGCGGGCCGGGGACCAATCCGGTCGATGTCGACTTTATCGACGGCAAGCTCAAGGAGCTGCTCGCATCGTGATATTGACCGGTTGCGAACGGCTGCCTGCGCGATCATGGGAGGCGTGAGCTTGTCCAATCCCGCCCTGCTGCTCGACCAGTACCGCATCCGGGAAGAGCCGTATTACCGGCCGCTCAAGGATGAGGTCGAACTGTTCGGTGCAGCCTATGCCAACCGCATGCCGGTGATGCTGAAAGGGCCCACCGGCTGCGGCAAGACTCGCTTCATCGAATATATGGCGTGGCGGCTCGGCCGCCCGCTGATCACGGTGGCCTGCCACGAGGACATGACGGCGGCGGATCTGGTGGGGCGCTGGCTGCTCGACGCAGAGGGCACGGTGTGGAGCGACGGGCCGCTCACCACAGCGGTGCGTCTTGGCGCGATCTGTTACCTCGACGAGATCGTCGAGGCGCGCCAGGACACGACGGTCGTGATCCATCCCTTGACCGACGATCGTCGTGTGCTGCCGCTGGAAAAGCGTGGTGAATTGATCCACGCCCATTCCGACTTCCAGCTCGTGATCTCCTACAATCCGGGCTACCAGAGCGCGATCAAGGACCTCAAGGAATCCACCAAGCAGCGCTTCGCGGCGCTGGATTTCGGCTATCCTGATCGGCCGGCCGAAACCGAGGTGGTGTCGCGCGAAGCCGGTATCGAGCCGAACCTCGCCGATCTCCTGGTGAAGATCGCCCAGCACAGCCGCAACCTGAAAGGCCAGGGGCTCGACGAAGGTGCCTCGACCCGGATGCTGGTCAATGCCGGCCGACTGATCGGATGCGGCATCAGCCTCGAAAAGGCCTGCGAGACCACGATCGTCGTTCCCCTGACCGATGATGCGGACACCAGGAACACGTTGCGCGACGTGATCTCGGCCTGTGGGTAAGTGGAAGATTGCAGGTGGCGGTCGCGCAAATCAGTTCGCTCGATAGCTTCCGGTCCGGACGTCGGCTTGCGGCACTCTTGCGCGGCCATGACGATGTAGCTGCGGCGGTGCAGACAGCGCGTACCGCTCTGCAACGAACTGGTTGGTTCGATCACCTGGCGGTCTGGGACGAGGCCGTGCACGCCCTGTTCGAGGCCAATCTCGGTCAAGCCGTGGTGCAGGGTTTTCTGCGTCTATCGGAGCAATGGCCGGCGCAGCGATCGGCCGATGATCTGATCGCGATCGGCCGCGCGGTCAGGGACATCGGCTGCAGTGCCGGAAGCCGCGTCGCCCATGCCTTGCTGACCGAATTGTCCAAGGTGCTGCCCCGGCTTGCGGGTGCAGGAGAACTCACCGCGGTTCTCGCCGCGCTCGACGAACTCGCAGCCACCGGGCCGGAGTCGGCGGGGCTCGCGATCGGCCGACTGGGGCAGTTTCTGACGCATGCCGGCGGCGAGGAGTTTGCGGCGTGGGTCTCCGCTGGATTGCGCGCCAGTGGCGGTCGCGCATCGCGCCGCCGCGCCTATTTCGCGCTCGACGATCAGCTTTCGGCGCAGCTGTTCGCAGCCGGTCGGAGCGGGGATGATTTCGCGCGGCTGGAGAAGCGCCTCGCTGCAACCACGATCGCGTTGTGGAACAGAAAACCGCGTTTCCGCAAACTTGCCGTTGCACCGACGCCGGTGCCGCGGCGGACCTCGCTTGCCGCCGGCCTCATCGGTCTTCCGCAGACCTTTCCCGGCTTCGAAGGCGAGGCGGCCGACGCCGTCTATCTCGCGGCGGTCGCGCATGCCGGCGCGCATCTGGTGCATTCCACCGTCCGCTTTCCGGTGGGACGACTGAAGGCGCTGCAGATCGCGCTGGTCTCGCTGATCGAGGATGCCCGGGTCGAGGCGCTGGCGCTCCACCAGATGCCCGGACTGCGCCGGCTGTGGCTGCCATTTCACAGTGCGACGCCAGCCGGCCAGGCAACCGCGGCCGGACTGATGATGCGGCTGGCGCGGGCGCTGATCGATCCCGATTATCAGGATCCGGATGCGTGGGTGACCAAGGGGCGGACGCTGTTTGCCGCTGCCGCCGGCCGCTGGACCGATCCCGCCATCAGCCGCGAGATCGGTGGTTTGCTCGGCAACGACATCGGGCAGATGCGGCTGCAGTTCAACGCCAAGAGCTACGTCGTCGAACCTGCCTATCGCGACGACAATCTGGCGCTGTGGGATTTCGGCGACCAGCTGGACAGTCCGGCCGAGACGATCGAGCTTGCCGTCGATTCCGTCCGGATCGAGCGGCGCGACGATGCGGGTGCCCAATCGACCGACGACAACGCCAGGCCGGACGAGACGTTGCGCGCGAAGGCCAGCGCGGTAACCTTGCCGGATGGGTTTCCGGTCGCGACCTACCCGGAATGGGACTATGCGGCGCGTACCGAGCGGCCGGACCGGACCACGATTCTGGAAGCCGATGCCGCCGTTTCCGCGCAGCCCTTCGATTCCTCGACGGACGCCGAGGCGATGCGTTGGATCACGGAGTTGACCCGCGACGCGTCGATCGGCCGCCGGATCAGACACAAGGGCCAGCGCGACGGCGACGCGCTCGACATCGACGCGGCGATCGCCCTGACGATCGAGCGGCGCACCGGCAATATCAGCGAGCCCAGGGTCTACCAGCGCGATGCGCCGGGACCGCGCGATCTCGCCATCCTGCTGCTCTTGGACCTGTCGCAATCGACCGCCGACCGTGACCGCCGCGGCCGGACGGTCCTCGACGTCGAACGCAAGGCGGCTGCGATCATGGCGGCGGCGGTCGAGGCCGCCAATGATGCGATCGCGGTGCATGGTTTCAGCTCCGACGGCCGCGAGCGCGTGCGCTATCTGCGCATCAAGGGCTTTGCGGAGCCGATGGATGCCGTGGTTCGTTCACGTCTCGCGGGTCTTGGCAGCAGCCATTCCACGCGCCTCGGCGCGGCATTGCGCCATGCCGGGGGCTACCTCGCGGAACGACGCGCGTTCCGGAAAGTGCTGCTGGTTCTGACCGACGGCGAGCCGTCCGACGTCGACGTGCCGGATGCGCAATATCTCGTCGAGGACGCCCGCCGGGCCGCGCAGCAGCTGCGGCGGCGCGGCACCGATATCTTTGCCCTTGGTATCGGTGAGCACAGGTTTCCCCAGCTCGATCGGATTTTCGGCGAGCGCTTTGCGCTCCGCGTGCCGCGCATCGAGGTGCTGCCGCAACGGGTGATGCAGCTCTACGCGGAACTGAAGAAATAGACGACCGCTTCTAGCCCGTTGCCCGCGGCAGGGAACCCTTTGCGGTGATCTCCGCCGAGAGTTCCTCGATCGTCTTGCGCTGCTCCATGGCGGCGCGGCGGATCAGCGCAAACGCAGCCGGCTCGGCCAGCGCATGGGTGTGCATGACCTGAAGGACCGCGGCGAGCACGACGCGGCGGGATCGCAGGCGCTGCTCCAGCTTGAGCACCTGCTGCTTGAGCTCGCTGGTGCGCTCGCTTCGCTCGAAAGCCAGGACGAGCGCGGCATAGATGCCGGCCGAGCGCAGCGGCTTCACCAGGAATGACGCCGGATCGAGGTCGAGCACCAGCTTCAGACGGCTCGGCGTCTCGGTGCCGAGCAGGGCGATGACCGGGCTTCGTCCAAGCGACGTCCGCTGTGCCGGCGAGGTGAGCGGCAGGAACTCGTCATCGATCAGCGTCACGTCGGGACGGCAGTCGATACTGGCACCGGGCTCCCATGTGACGATCTCGATCCCGAGACGCTCGAACTGGCGCCTGACGATCGAGGCATCGCGCTCATCCTTGATGGCGACGAGCGCCTTGCGCCCGCGCAGCGAAAATGCAGACGGTTTGCTCATTTCACAACCCGCAAATGCGGCGCATTCGGCAACGTTCCATCCCTTGCCGGGCTGGCGGCGATGTCGAGCTGCGTCAGATAAGGATCCGGTCTAACCGGCGCTTCAGCTTCCCAGAAGATGTCAAACTGTCCTTCGGCGTTCGAGACGGCCAGCCGCGGCGTCAGGACGCAGTGGTTGTTGCTGCCGTCGATCCAGACCGGACCTTGCGGCGAATTGTAGCGATGGCCGGCGGCGGCGCGCCGCACCTCGCCGATATCGGATGTGCCGGCGCGCTGCAGCGCGCGGGCCAGCAGATAGACCGCGACATAGGCGGATTGCCCGTCGACGGACGGGCTGCTGTGCTCGCCGTAGCGCGTCTTCCAGCGCGCCACGAAGGCCCGGTTCTCGGGCAGGCGAATGCTTTCGAAATAGGCCGACGAGGTGATGCATCCGGCCGATGCGGGACCCGCGATCTTGAGCTCGGGCTCGCACAGGCTGCAGCTCAGCATCGGGATGTCGAGGCCGGCCGCGGCAGTCGCCGCATGAAAGGCGCGGATGAAGTCATAACTCGAACTGCCGACCAGGGTGTTGAAGACGACCGGCGGCCGGCGGCGCACGATCTCGTCCACGATGTGCGTGACCGCGCTCTCACCGAGTTCGAGCAGGCGTTCGGCGAGAATGCGTCCTTTGGCCGCCGTCACCAGCTCGCGGGTGACGCGATTGGTTTCCCAGGTCCAGACATAGTTGGAGCCGACACAGAAGATCTCGCGCGACAGATTATCGAGCACGTAACGCACCAGCGGCAGCACATTGTGGTTGGGTGAGGCGCCGACATAGATGACATTGTCGGAGCATTCGAACCCCTCGTAGCGCGCCGGATACCAGAGCAGGCGGTCGGTACGCTCGACGATCGGCAGCACCTGCTTGCGCGAGGCTGAGGTGTAGCAGCCGATGATGTGCTCAACGCCGACGTTGCGAATGAGGTCGTCGCAGACCGTGTGGTACTCCGAAATGATTCCGCGGGGATCGCGGACATGCGCAGCTATCGCGAAGTCGAACTCGTCCTGATTGTTGATTTCGTCGACCGCCATCATGGCGCTCTTCAGGATCTCGCGTCCCATGGCCTGATAGGGCCCGTGCTGCGAGCAGATGATGCCAACTGGAATGGAGGGCTTGGTCATTGAGTGCTTTCGGCGGCGCAACGCATCAAGGAAATCATCTTCGCAGAGGTCGGTGCAAGAGGTCATGCCGATTTGCTGCGCATGCACCTCGCGAAATTTGTGCAGCCAGCCTCGTTGACAACGCGCTGCACACCTCCTTAGAATTTTCTCCTACAGGGCTTCCTGTCGAACCTTGCGTGCGTCGATTTGGCCGATGACGTCCCGATCGCCGCGCAGAGTGCTCCGTTCGACTCCGGACCCATGCGATAGTTCATAGCCGCGGCATTTGGGCCATTCGTCACCTTCGTTTCGGAGGGGCGGGTGGCTTTTTGCTTTTGCCGCTAAACAAATTGGCGACACGTCCGTGCCGCCAAGCCGGAGGCGCATGCGCGGTGATGGGCAGTGCCTGCGCTTGCGTCATGTCAAGTGTGGGGATGAGAAACGATGCCGACGACGGATCTTCACTATCTCGGGCTCATTGAGATCGGGCAGCAAATCCAGGCCAAAAAGCTCTCGCCGGTCGAGGTGACCAAGGCGATGCTCGGGCGGATCGAGCAGCTCGACGGCAAGCTCAAGAGCTACGCCTATGTGATGGGCGAGGCGGCGCTGGCCGAAGCGGCGGCAGCCGAGAAGGACATCGCTGCCGGCAAGATCAAGGGACCGCTCCACGGCGTGCCGATCGCCGTCAAGGATTTGTGCTGGGCCAAGGGCGCGCCGGCCGCGCATGGCATGACCATCCACCGGGATTTCCGGCCGAGCGAGGATGCCACGGTCGTCGCGCGGCTGAAGGATGCCGGCGCTGTTATCCTCGGCAAGCTGCAGCAGACCGAGGGCGCCTATGCCGACCACCACCCGAAGATCGATCCGCCGAAGAATCCGTGGAATGCCGATTTGTGGTCGGGCGCATCGTCGAGCGGTTCCGGCGTCGCCACCGCCGCGGGGCTTTGCTTCGGTTCGCTTGGCACCGATACGGGCGGCTCGATCCGCTTTCCATCGGCCGCCAACGGCATCACCGGGCTGAAGCCGACCTGGGGACGCGTGAGCCGTTATGGCGCGTTCGAACTCGCGGCAACGCTCGATCACATCGGGCCGATGGCGCGCAGCGCGGCCGATTGCGGCGCGATCCTCGCCGTGATTGCCGGCCAGGATCCCAAGGACACCACCTCCGTGCCGCTGCCCGTGCCGAACTATCTCGCTGGCCTGTCCGGCGATTTGCGCGGCGTGACGATCGGGGTCGATCGGCGCTGGACCAGCGAAGGAACCGACGAGGCTGCCGGCAAGGTGCTCAGCGAAGGGCTGCGCGTCGCGGCCGACCTCGGTGCGAAGATCAAGGACATCACATTCCCCGATCCCAAGGCTGTGATCGAGGATTGGTTCCCGCTGTGCGGCATCGAAGTGGCCGTCGCGCATGAAGAGACCTATCCGGCCCGCAAGGACGAATACGGTCCGGCGCTCGCCGGCCTGCTCGATCTCGGCTGGGCGCAATCCGGCATGAACTATCAGAAGATCGTGCTGCGGCGCGAAGCGTTCCGCGGCGCGGTGCGGCTGTTGTTCGAGACGGTCGATCTGATCGCCGTCCCGGCCCAGGCATTCGCTGCGCCGACATTGGCCAAGATGGCGGCGCTGGGTGAGGACCCGTCGCTGATTACCGGGCTGCTGCGCTTCACCTGTCCGTTCGACATGACCGGCAGCCCGACCGTCACGCTTCCCGGCGGCTTCGCGCCGAACGGCGGGCCGATCGCCTTCCAGTTCGTCGGCCGTCACTTCGACGAAGCAAGCCTCGTTCGCGCGGGCGATGCCTTCCAGCGCGTCACCGACTGGCACAAGCGCCATCCCGCGATCTGAATTGAGGAGCCGTTCGCATGACCGAAGACTGGTTGAAGAGTTCCATCATGGCCAAGCGCGCCCTTGCCAAGGGCGCGATCGGCACGACCCATAGCCTGACGATCGAGCAGCAGGGCGGCTTCCATTACGTCTATGGGCCCTATGCCAAGCCGACCCTGTCGATCGATCCGGGCGGGGTCGTCGTTGTCGAGACCGAAGACGCCTTCGGCGGCGTGCTCACCAGCGAAAGCGACAGTCCCACGGCGAAGCTGAACTTCCCCTATCTGAACCCGCAATGCGGGCCGATCGCGGTCAAGGGCGCCAAGAAGGGCGATTGCCTCGCCGTCTATATCCGCGACGTCGAGACTCGCGGCGCGCAGCCGGCCGGAACGACCTGCATCATTCCGGAATTCGGCGGCCTGGTCGGGACCGCATCCACGGCGCTGCTCAATCCACCGCTGCCGGAACGCGTCAGGAAGCTGCATGTCGACCGCAACGGCGTGCGCTGGAACGACAAGATCACGCTGCCCTATGAGCCGTTCATCGGCACGATCGGCGTCTCGCCGGAGATCGAGGCGATCTCCTCGCTGCAGCCCGATTATCACGGCGGCAACATGGACCTGCCCGACGTCGCCCCGGGCGCGATTATCTATCTGCCGGTGCATGCCGAAGGCGGGCTGCTCTATGTCGGCGACTGCCACGCCACGCAGGGCGACGGCGAGCTCTCGGGCGTCGCGCTGGAGCAGCGCGCGACGGTGACGCTGCAGATCGATCTGATCAAGAACTGGAGCTTCGCCTGGCCGCGGCTGGAGACGCGCGACTTCATCATGACGATCGGCAGCGCACGCCCGCTCGAGGACGCTGCGCGTATCGCCTATCGCGAGCTCGTGCGCTGGATGAGCGCCGATTACGGCTTCGACGAAATCGACGCCTACATGCTGCTCAGCCAGGCCGGCCGCATGCGGCTCGGCAACATGGTCGATCCCAAATACACGATGGGGGCGTCGATCCTGAAGAATTACCTCAAGGCGTGACTTCAAACATCCTTCAACGACAGAGGACATCGCGATGTATTCGGGGCGTATAGTCGGAATGGCTTTGCTTGGTGCAATGCTCGGGACCGCGGCAATAGGTGCCGCCCAGGCGGCTGAACCGCCGCTGAAGGTCGGCTTGCTGGAGGACGTCTCCGGCGATCTCGCCTTCATGGGCATGCCGAAGCTGCACGGCTCGCAGCTCGCGGTCGAGGAGATCAACAAGAGCGGCGGCATTCTCGGCCGGCAGATCGAGTTGATCCATCTCGATCCCCAGGGTGACAATGCCCGCTATCAGGAGTTCGGCCGCCGGTTGCTCAATCGCGACAAGGTCGACGTGCTGATCGGCGGCATCACCTCTGCATCGCGCGAGGCGCTGCGCCCGATCGTCGATCGCACCACCACGCCGTACTTCTATACGAACCAGTATGAAGGCGGTGTCTGCGACGCCAGCATGATCAGCATGGGCGCGGTGCCGGAGCAGCAGTTCTCGACCCTGATCCCCTGGATGGTCCAGAAGTTCGGCAAGAAGGTCTATGTCATCGCAGCCGACTACAATTTCGGCCAGATCTCCGCGGAGTGGAACCGCAAGATCATGAAGGACCTCGGCGGCGAGGTCGTGGGCGAGGAATTCATCCCGCTCGGCGTGTCGCAATTCGCGCAGACGATCCAGAACATTCAGAAGGCGAAGCCGGACTGGTTGCTGACGATCAATGTCGGCGCGGCGCAGGACTCGTTCTTCGAGCAGGCGGCCGCGGCCAACCTCAACCTGCCGATGGGCTCTTCGATCAAGATCATGCTCGGCTTCGAACACAAGCGGTTCAAGCCGCCGGCGCTTAACAACATGCATGCGACCGCGAACTGGTTCGAGGAGATCGATACCCCCGAAGCCAACGACTTCAAGAAGCGCTGGCACGCCAAGTTCCCCGATGAGCTTTACATCAACGACATGGGTTACAACGCGTATAACGCGCTCTACATGTACAAGGCGCTGGTCGAGAAGGCGAAGTCGACCAAGCTCGAGGACATGCGCAAGGTGATCGCAACGGGTGATGCCTGCATCGAGGCTCCCGAGGGCAAGGTCTGCATCGATCCGAAGAGCCAGCATACGTCGCACCGCATGCGCCTGATCTCGGTCGGGCCCAAGCATGAGGTGACGGTGGAGAAGGACTACGGGACGATCCAGCCATACTGGCTCGGCGAGATCGGCTGCGACCTCACCAAGAAGAACGACAAGGATCAGTACACGCCGAGTCATCTTCCCAGCAAGTCGTGATGCGCGCAGGCACGAATCTTGCTCGTGTTTGCATCGCGGCTTTGAAGCAAGCCGGCGCCGCAATGATGCGGCGCCGCGATCAGGGAGACCGGAATGTCGGCTGAACTCTTCTCGGTATTCTATCAGTTCGCCGATGTCTTCGCGTTCCTGATCCTGTCGGCGGCGGGCCTGGCCATCGTGTTCGGTATGATGGGCGTCATCAACATGGCGCATGGCGAGTTCATTATGTGCGGTGCCTACGTCACCGTGGGGCTCGTGAATCTCGGCGTCCCGCTTCCGATCGCGCAGATCCTGGCCGCGCTGACGGCGGGGATCATCGGCATGATCGTCGAGTACCTCGTCGTGCGGCGCTTCTACAAGCGACCGCTCGACTCGCTGCTCGCGACCTGGGGCCTCAGTCTGATCGTGACGCAGTCGATGCTGCTGATCGTTGGCTCCGCGGTGCGGGGTATTGGCACGCCGGAAGGAAGCTTCGCGATCGGGGGCTACACGTTTTCGACCTACCGGCTGGTGCTGTTTGCCTGTGCGGTAGCGGTGCTGGCGGGCCTCTACATCATCTTCATGAAGACGCGCTTTGGCGTGATCGCGCGCGCCACGATGCAGAATGCGGCGATGGCCAAGGCGCTCGGCGCGCGCACCGGGCGGATCTATTCCATCAGCTTCGGCATCGGCACCGCGCTCGCGGGGCTCTGCGGCGCGCTCTACGCGCCGACCATGACGCTGATCCCGACCATGGGAGCGACCTTTGTGGTCGAGAGCTTCGTCACCGTGGTGATCGGCGGCGCCAATGTCCTGCTTGGAACCGCGCCGGCCGCGGTGTTCCTGGCGATGATCCGAATGGCATTGAATGCCAGCTACGGGCAGATCATCGGGCAGATCGGCATGCTGTTTGCTGTCATCCTGATCATACGTGTGCTGCCTGAGGGACTATCCAGCGTGCTGGTTCGTCGTGGGCGCTAGACGGGAATTTCTGATGTTGAAGCTGCTCGAGGGCCCGCAGACGCTCGGACGCGGGAAGATCTTCTGGTCCTGCTTCCTCGCCGTGCTGGCGGGGGCACTGATCTATCCGCTGTTCGCCGATTCCTATGACGTCGGCAATTTCGCCTACTTCCTGATCTGGATATTCATGGCGCTCGGTCTCTGCCTGATGTGGGGATACGGCGGCATGCTGTCGTTCGGCCAGACCTTCTTCTTTGGCATCGCTGGCTACGGCTATGGCGTGCTCGCCATCAATATGGGCGGGGGAACGACCACGATCGCCGCGCTGGTTCTCTCCGTGGTCATCGCGATGATCGCGGCCGGGATCCTCGGTTACTTCATGATCTGGGGCGGCATCAGCGGGATTTTCTTCGGCATCGTGACGTTGTCGGCGACGCTAGTGCTTGCCTTCTTCCTCGGGCAGACCGCGGGGCCCGAATGGCATATCGGTCCGGCTCGGCTGAACGGCTTCAACGGCATGAAGGGGATGGACCCGCTCACGGTCGGCGACTTCGACATCGAGGGCTCGGCGCTCTATTACGTCATGATCGCGCTGATCGTGATCGTCTACATCGCGCTGCGCATGCTGGTGAACTCGAGCGTCGGCAACGTGATCGTGGCGACGCGGGAAAATCCGCAGCGCGCCGAGATGCTCGGCTACGACGTCCGCAAGTATCAGCTTTTGACGTTCGTGATCGGCAGCGGCCTCGCAGGGTTGAGCGGCGCACTGTACACGTCGTGGGGGCAGTTCATCACGCCATCCAGCATCGGCCTGCCGGCGGCGGCGATGCCGATCGTGTGGGTGGCGTTCTCCGGACGCAACGATCTGACCGCGACCTTGGTCGGATCGTTCCTGCTGCTGTTCGGCTTTCAGACCATCACGGTCTACAGCCAGCAAGCGGCGCTGGTGCTGATGGGCGTGCTGCTGCTCGCCACCGTGATGCTGGCGCCGCAGGGCTTCGTGCTCGGCATCGGCAAGCTCGTCGTCGATTGGTGGACCAGGCGTCGGCGCCGCGACGAAGCCCCGGCGCTGGCCGATACCGCCCGCCTGCAATCGGATGAGACCTGAATCATGGCGCTGGTCGATGTGAAAGGTGTCTCCAAGCGTTTCGGTGGTTTGACCGCCGTCTCCGACGTCGACCTGACGGTCAATGCCGGGGAGGTGCACTGCCTGATCGGGCCCAACGGGGCCGGGAAGAGCACGCTGTTCAAATTGATCGTCGGGCTCTATCCGCCGACCACGGGCAGCATCTTCTTCGACTCGATCGATATCACCGCCGAGCGGCCCTACGCGCGGGTGCAGCGCGGCATGAGCATCAAGATGCAGGCGCCGAGCGTGTTCAAGGAGCTGCCGGTGCGGCAGAACATCCAGATCGCGCTGCAGGAACGCATTTCGGGCGCGGAATGCCGTGCTGAAGAGGAGCGGCTGCTCGCATTGCTCAATCTGGCTGACGATAGCGGCAAGCTCGCCGGTGCGCTTTCGCACGGCCAGCAGCAATGGCTGGAGATCGGGATGGCGCTGGCGCTGCAGCCGCAGCTGCTGCTGCTGGACGAGCCGACCGCCGGCATGTCGCCGGAAGAGACTTTCAAGACCGGCGAGCTGATCAAGTCGTTCAATGCCGAGGGCATGACCGTCCTGGTCGTCGAGCACGACATGGCGTTCGTGCGTCAGGTTGCTCAGCGCGTTACCGTTCTGCATCTTGGCAAGATCTTCGCGCGCGGCAGCTTGGAGGCGATTTTGGAAGACGAGAAGGTCGCAGAAATCTATCTGGGTAAGACTCATGCCCACTGATCGCATCCTGGAGGTGTCGGGACTTTGGGCGGGCTACGGCGCGACGCCGATCCTGCAAGGCGTCAGCATGTCGGTGTCGCGCGGCGAGATCGTCGGCGTGATCGGCCGCAACGGCGTCGGCAAGTCGACCCTGATGCGGTGCTTGATCGGTCTGCTGCAGACCTGGCGCGGCACCATCAGCTTCATGGATCAGGATGTCACGCAGCTCGAGGCCGATGCGCGGGCGCGCGCCGGCTTCGGCTACATCCCGCAGGGCCGCGACGTGTTTCCGCAAATGAGCGTCGAGGAGAATTTGCAGGTCGGCGAGTTGATCGGCGGGCCCGAAGGCAAGAAGCTGCCCGAGCTCGTCTACGAGTATTTTCCACGCCTGAAGGAGCGCCGGCGCCAGATCGCGGGCACTATGTCCGGCGGTGAGCAGCAGCAGCTTGCGATCGGCCGCGCGCTGATCGGCAATCCGGCGCTGATGATCCTCGACGAGCCGTCGGAGGGCATCCAGCCGTCGATCGTGCAGCATATTTGCGAGGCGCTGAAATCGTTCCGAGCGGAGCTCGGGACCACGATCGTGTTCGTCGAGCAGAACCTCGACACCATCCTGGAGATCGCGCAGCGCTGCTACATCATGGAGAAGGGCAAGATCACGCGATCGCTGGCCGGTGAGGAGGTCAACGCGGACAACGTTCGCGCACAGCTGTTACTGTGATCGACCGCGCGATGCGGTGAGGTCAATGCGTTGCATAATTGATAATAATGGAGGGAATGGACATGGATCTCGGACTCAAGGGAGCAAAGGTTCTCGTTACCGGCAGCACCAAAGGCATCGGCAGGGCGATCGCCGACACGTTCGCCGCCGAGGGCGCCAATGTCGGCATCTGTGCGCGCAACCAGGGCGACGTCGACGCTGCGGTCACAGCGCTCAAGGCCAAGGGCGTTTCGGCGTTCGGTAGTGCCGTCGACGTCTCAAACGGGCCGGCCCTGAAGGCCTGGGTCGCCGACATGGCGTCCAAGCTCGGCGGCATCGATGTCGTGGTCGCCAATGTCAGCGCGCTCTCGATCGGGCAGGACGAGGAGAGCTGGGAGAAGGAGTTCTCGACCGACATGATGGGCACGGTGCGGCTCGTCAACGCGGCGATGCCGTATCTGGAGAAGAGTGCGGCGGCCGCGATCGTCACGATCTCGAGCGTGTCGGGGCGCGAGGTCGATTTTGCCAGCGGTCCCTACGGTACGTTCAAGGCGGCGATCATCCACTACACGCAGGGCCTCGCCTACCAGCTCGCCGCCAAGGGCATCCGGGCCAATTCGGTGTCGCCGGGCAACACCTACTTCGAAGGTGGTGTCTGGAACATGA
Source organism: Bradyrhizobium brasilense (assembly GCF_029714345.1). Classification (NCBI taxonomy): domain Bacteria; kingdom Pseudomonadati; phylum Pseudomonadota; class Alphaproteobacteria; order Hyphomicrobiales; family Nitrobacteraceae; genus Bradyrhizobium; species Bradyrhizobium brasilense. The sequence continues at coordinate 5,679,957 of NZ_CP121669.1, read as the reverse complement.
TCAAGGACGGCAATCCCGAACTGTACAAGACCGCACTGGCGCTCAACCCGACCGGCCGCATGGGCACGCCGCAAGAGATGGCGAACGCCGCCGTGTTCCTCGCCAGCAGGGCGGCGAGCTTCATCACCGGGACCAACCTCGTGGTGGACGGCGCGTTGACGCGCGGCGTCCAGTTCTAGGCGGGTCGCGCCGTCAGCGGAGTCGCGAGATCGCCGCCCGCGGCGGCGGTCCGGGCAGGCATATTCCGATAACAGCAGGGCGTCAGATGTCAGCGGATTCATTGCACTACAAATCCATCACCGAAATCTCCGAGCTCATTCGCCGCAAGGAGGTGAAGCCCTCGGAGATCACCGAGGCGATGCTGGGCCGGATTGCGAAGCTGGATGGACAGTTTCACGGCTATGCGCTGGTCCTTGCGGAGCGGGCGATGGCCCAGGCCAAGCAGTACGATGCGGAGATCGCCAAGGGCGTCTGGCGCGGCCCGCTGCATGGCGTTCCGATCGGGTTGAAGGACCTCTGCTACACCTCGTTTGCACCGACCGCGGGTGGCACGACGATCCACGCCAAATTCGTGCCGTCCTTCAATGCCACGATCGTGGATCGGCTCGAAGTCGCCGGCGCGGTGACGCTCGGCAAGCTGAAGATGACGGAGGGGGCCTATACCAGCCATCATCCGGCCGTTCAGGCCCCGCTCAACCCGTGGAATGTGAACTACTGGGTTGGCTCCTCATCGACCGGATCGGGCGTCGCGACCTCGGCGGGGCTCTGCTACGGCTCGATCGGCAGCGACACCGGCGGCTCGATCCGCTTTCCGTCGGCGACCTGCGGGTTGACCGGGATCAAGCCGACCTGGGGGCGGGTCAGCCGCTACGGCGTCTTCCCGCTGGCCGACTCGCTCGATCACGTCGGGCCGATGTGCCGGAGCGCTGCGGATGCCGCGGCGATGCTCGGCGTCATCGCGGGCGCTGATATCAACGACCCGACCGCCTTGCGGGCTCCGGTGCCGAACTATCTGGCTGGAGCGGGCGACGGCATCAGGGGCCTCAGGATCGGTGTTGACCGCAGGTACACCCAGGAGGGCATCGATCGGCAGGTCGTCGCTGCGCTGGTGCAAGCCGAGCGCACGCTCGCCGATCTCGGCGCCGACATCCGCGAGGTGCATTTCCCGCCTTACCAGAAGCTCGTCAGCCAGTGGATTGCGATGTGCTCGGTGGAGACGGCTGAGGCGCATCTGGACACCTACCCGTCGCGCAAGTCGGAATACGGACCCGACCTCGCGCAGCTGATCGAGCAGGGCAGGGCGACGAGCGGCGTCGACATCGCGGCCATCCATCATGAACGGCAGAAGTTCAGCGGCAGCCTCGCCGCCATGTTCGAAGATATCGACCTGCTGCTGATCCCGACGATGCCGGTGCCGATCCCGACGCTCACCAAGATGAGCGAATACGGTGCCGACCCCAATGTCCTCCTGAGCATTCTGCGCTTCACGGCGGTGTTCGATTTCTCGGGCAGCCCGACCATCACGCTGCCGATGGGCATGGCCTCGGACCAGATGCCGCTCAGCATGCAACTGGTCGGCCCGCATCTGTCCGAAGACGTGCTGGTCCGCGCCGGCGCCGCGTTCCAGTCGGTGACGGACTGGCATACGCGGCGGCCGCCGATCGAATAGGCATCGCTAGCCTGTCTTGTCGACATTCCAGAACAGCGGCACCGGCGCGCGGACGATGTCCTTCAGCGCCTTGCGCGTCGCGGCCGGTTGATTGTACTGCCCGGTCGGGACGTGGGTGACCACCTCGTAGGCGCGTGCCTGGATCTTGTCGGCCAGCGCCTTCTGGTCCGGCGGCGCCGCGGTGCGGGCAAAGCTGTCGCGCAGCCGCTCGAGCTCGGCGTCCTCGACCCAGCCGAAGAAGCCGCCGTTCTTGCCCTTGCCGTTGACGCAGGCGTTGCCGATCGGATTGACGAGGTCGGCGCTGGCCCAGGTCGAATGGTAGAGCGACCAGCCGCCCTCGGCCGGCATCGACTGCTTGGCGCGCCGCGCCACCACCGAACCCCAATCCATCGCCAGCAGGTTGACGTTCATGCCGATCGAACGCAGCGCCTCGGCGGTGACCGTGCCGAGCGCGGTGATGATAGGCGCGTCGGTTGCGTGCAGGATCGTGATCGGCTCGCCCTTGTAGCCGCCCTGCTTGAGCAGCTCCCTGGCTTTCGCGGTGTCCGCCTTGGTCGACCATCCGACCGCGCTTTCGAACGGGGTGCCGGCGACGAAGATCGCCGGCGTGATCTTGTAGTAATCGGGATTGCCGATCTGGGTGTCGAGCCAGTCCTTCTGGTTCACCGCGTGCAGCACGGCCTGGCGGATCTCCGGCCGGTCGAACGGCGGCACCAGCCAGTTCATCCGGCACATGCCGGAGAAGCCCAGCGTGTTGTAATCGGTCAGCTCGACATTCGCTGCGCGCGCGAGCATCGGATGATGGTCGTGCGGCGGCACCTCGAAATAGTCGATCTCGTCGTTGACAAGCGCGTTGGTCGCGATCTGGAAATCCGGCACGCTGATCCATTCGTAGCGGCCGATCTTGACGACCTTGCCGCCGCCGGTGCCGTCGGACGGCTCGTCGCGGGAAACGTAGTCCGGGTTCTTCTCATAGGCGGCCTTGACGCCGGGCTGGAATTCCGCCGTCACGAAGCGGAACGGTCCGGAGCCGAGGTGATCTGATATGGCCTGGTCGGCGGGCGTCGCGGCGATCCGCGCCGGCACGATGAAGGGCACGTTGGCGGTCGGTTTCCCGAGCGCCGCCAGAACGAAGCCGCACGGCTCCTTCAGCGCCATGCGAAAGGTGCGCTCGTCGACCGCCTTCAGCTCGGCAACGAATTCGAAGAGTTTTTGGCCCATCGTGTCGCGCCTGGCCCAGCGCTGCAGCGAAGGGATGACGTCGGCCGACGTCACCGCGCTGCCGTCATGGAATTTGAGGCCGGGCCGCAGGCGGAAGGTGTAGGTCAAGTTGTCGGTGGAGACATCCCAGGCCTCGACCATCTGCGGCTTGATTTCGAATTTCGAATTGGTCGAGAACAGCGTGTCATAGATCATGTAGCCGTGGTTGCGCGCGGTCCACGCCGTCGTCATGATCGGGTCGGTGGCGCGCAGCGGCGCGTGCATGACGGCCGTGATCGTCTTCGAACTGGCTCGCGCGATGCGCGGCATCGCAATGCCGAGGCTTGCTCCCGCGCCGATCTGCAACAGACGGCGGCGGTTGATCGATGGTCCCATGGTGTCCCCCTGTCGCAATCGGTCAGCTCTTGCCGGCAAGCCTGGCCGCGATCGCGCGATAGCCGCGCATCCACATGTGATCGAGATCGAGATCCATCGGCAGCGGCTGCGAGGAGACGCGTGCGACCACGGTCTCATTGGCCGGATCGATGTAGATCCACTGGCCATGGATGCCGACCGCGGCAAACGGCGTTTCGCGTCGATCGAGCGTGTACCACTTGTTGCGGTAATTGCCGTTTGGAAACACTTTCGTCAGGTCGCCGCGCGACCAGGCCTCGGCATTGCCGTTCTGCCTGATGTCGTCGATCCACCAGCCGGGGACGACCTGTCGTCCGTTGCTGATGCCGTGATTGCGCATCATCTCGCCGAAGCGGGTGAGATCGCGCAGTGTCGCGCAGATGCCGCCGGCGACGCGGCCTGCGCCGCGTGAATCGACCGTGATGTAGGCATTGTGCTCGGCGCCCATCGGCTGCCACAGATAGTGCGAGAGGATCTTTGCGTAGGACAGGCCGCAGGCGCGCTCATAGACCCAGCCGAGCACATCGGTATTGGTCGATACGTAGTGGAAGGTCTCTCCATGCGGTGCGCCGTTCGACCGCAGCGTGCGCAGATAGTCGCGCAGATTGCTCGGCGGAATCGCCGGATCGGGCAGCTCCCAGCCGGTCGAGCGCCGGTAGTTCATGACGTCGCCGTCGCGCGCCATGTAATCCTCGTCGAAGCGGATGCCGACGCTCATGTCGAGCAGATGCCGCACCCTGCAGCCGCCGCCATAGACCGAGCCCTCCATCTCCGGGATGTAGCGCGTGACCGGCGCGTCGGGATCGAGCTTGCCGTGATCGGCGAGGATGCCGCCGAGCGTTCCGGCGACCGACTTGCTGACGGAGAAGATCAGGTGCGGGGTATCGGGCGTCAGGCCATGGGCATACCATTCGAACGCGACCTGTCCGCGATGCGACACGACGATGCCGTCGGTGTGGCTGGCGCGCAGCGCCTCGCCGACGCCGACCGTCTCGCCGCGCGGGTTGGCGAAGCTGAGGTCGTCGAGATAGCGCGGCGCAAAGGACAGTGGCGCCGGCGCTGCGGCGCGCGCGATGTTCGCGGTGGGCAGCAATTCGCGGACATTGCGGAATGCCCACTCGTTGAAGGGATGTTGGCGCCAGTTGGCGAGCGTGACCTGTTCGTCGGCCGCCGACGGGAAGGCGGCCATGATGCGACGCGAATTCATTCTTGATCCAGCAATGACATCGGATGATGCGCGAAAGTTCCGCATGGCTCGCGTCGCTCGCAATCAACCGGATGGTGGAGGGGGCCGTTGGGTTACTTCGGCGTAACCGTTTCCCCGGATGTGCGCTCCGTGCGTTTGGCCCGCAATTTGCTTGACTATGGCTCGCGCGTGCCTCAGCGTGACGGTTACGCGACGCGCAGACGTTCGCCATCGGGAAACATCGGGAGGTAGGTCATGATCGCGCTTCTGGGCCGACCGGATCCGGCAACCACGCAGGCCATTCAGTTCGCGCGCGGCATTCTCGAGGGGTCGGCGACCGCGTTCTACGAGGTCGACGGCAATTTGACCCTCAACCGCTTCGTGCTCAGCAGCAACGTGCCGCCGAGTTTCCACGACCAGTATCTTGCCGGCATGAACCGGCTCGATCCGTTACATCCGCGCTCGGCGAGCAACCGGCCGATTGCGCGGCTGAGCACGGCGCTCGACCAATGCGCGACCCAGGAGGCGGCGACCTACCGCGCCTTCGCCGGCCAATGCGGCGTCGCCGACATGATCGAGTTCTTCTTCCGCCGCAACGACCGCATCGTCGCCGGAATGAGCGTGCTGTGGGCGCCGGGCTGCGCGATCCCCGACGGTAGCATGCACATTGCGGAGAAGATCCACGACTATCTCGAGTTCAACCTGACCAGTCGCCTGTCGTCGAATGCCGACGAGCCGGCGCGCTTTGGCCTGACCTCGCGCGAGATGGAAGTCGTCGAGCTGTTGTGCTGCGGCCGAACCAACCGCGAGATCGGCGAGTGCCTGAACATCGGCCTCGCGACGGTGAAGACGCATCTGATCCATATCTTCGAAAAGCTCGGCGTCGAGACCCGCTCCGCCGTCGTGGCAATGATGTCGCGGCCGCATTGAGGCGCGGGCTGTCGATTAGAGCCCGCGGCTCTTCCGGCACGTCGTCCCTGCGAAAGCAGGGACCCATCCGCCGCGGCGGATGTTGTGGACGGGATTCGTCGTTCGGGCGTCGCTCAACAATGACTGCCTGTCGTTATGGGTCCCTGCTTTCGCAGGGAGGACGATGAGGATCGTTCTCGCGCGAGACAACGCACCATCATTGCGCTCCCATCGTCGGTGTCATCACCCGCGCATGCGAGCGATCCAGTATTCCAGAGATGGTGCGGGTTCCTCACACACGATCGTCGTCCTGGCGAAAGCCAGGACCCATAACCACAGCATTTGATCATGAACGGGATCGTGGCCCCAGCGTCGCGCAACAATTGCGATCCGGGGCAATGGGTCCTGGCTTTCGCCAGGACGACATTGAGTGTGGGGCGCGGTCCGTGAGTCACACATCCGGAATTGGGCGGGACCGTCGCTCCGTGGGCCGAAGCGGCGATCCCTGATCGCGCGAGGTGCATGGTCGGGTGTGGGCAAAATGTCGGCCAATCCGCACGACTGGGGACATGATAGATCGATAAGCGCACGCGGCAATTGCCATTCTGGACTAGCCCCGAGTAACAGATTCAGCGGCAAGCAGGCTCCACAGCGCAGAAGTAGTAGCGCGGCGCAGCAATCGCGGTTCCTGGTAGATGAGAGTCCGGAGCGAGGCGTAACGTCATGGGTGGAGGCTGGCCGCTACGGCCTCCGAAGCCGCCGTCAGCCCCAGCTCACCCCCTGAGTTGGGGCGCCGGAGCGCACGAAGCGCAGGAGGGGTAGGCCAATCAGAGGCGCGAGCTGAGTTTCGTCGTCGCGGCCTTCGACGCTGCCTTTGACTTTGCGCGCGGCGTCACGCCATGTCTGGACGATGCTGCAATTCGGGTATGTCGCTTGCCGGCCAGCTTTGTGTGCCTTGATACAGTACGATGAGCAGCATACTCCCGACCATCGACCGGTGCGAGATGCGCTGGGTCTCCATTCAAGTATGGACGTCCAACTCCGAACTGCTTTTCGTGCTCATCTATCCATTTCCATAATCGCTTGGTCTCGGTTGCACGCTCGTCCTTGCTCCCGCCATTCATGCTGACGACGTCTGCAGCGAGCCCGTGACCATAGCCTCCACGCGAGCTGCCACCGTGATAAGATTTGTCATTTGCGGCCTTCAGCCCGTTTGCAATCGATTGGCGGTAGTCATCGCGGAATCCGCTTGTGATCCCGGGTGCCAATCCGGCCTGTTCCGCTGCATGGAGCAAATAGAACAGCTTTAGCTTGAAGGCTCGATCCATCCCTCCGATCACGTAATCCATCAGAGGCATGCGGGCTCTTTCTGCCGCCTTGGGGTCCTTCCACCCGAAGTCATTTTCGACCCGCTTCGGGAAGCTGCGCGTGACGGTGATCAGCTTGCGCTTCCGTTTGATGATCACGTCCTTTTTTTCGTACACGACGATCCAGTCGGTCTTCGGCGCGCGCATGTAAAGCGCGCCAAGGAACCGGTCGATGCACGTCTCGGCAACAAAGCACTCGTCCAGGACCAAGACTGTATCGACATTGTCCGGAGCGGCCTTGAGCGGGTCGGTAACGTTGGCGGTTTGAGAGGCCTGCTCAGCTTGCTTCTCGCTTGGCGTCGTCGACAGAGCCTCGGGCGACGCTCGGTCCGCATCCGGCAAGACACCTCCGTCGGCATCGGATTGAGCCGACGGTTCGGATGCCGTCACCTGCCGGCTCGACTCCTCATTGGGCGACGCTGCACGCACGTCGTGAACGACGGCGCAGCATGACAGTGAAACCAGAGACGAGACAATGCGTAACCAACCAGCCCCGCAACCGAACCGACTTCGCCTGGCGCCATGAAACTCTCTGAGAGATGACATCGGCATTGGCAATCGACATGAGCTAAATTGATCATGGCAGCGTGCCATCGCGCTCCGGGCTTGGCAACCAGTTACCCACCACAGAATTGCCGCCGAGCACGCAACTATTCAGATAGGCCGAAAGAATTCCTCACGTGCAGGTTTGACAGGTGTGTTGCCGGGTTGCCCGCCGGATCAATCCGCCGCGTCCGAGACGCGTCTGGCAGAACAACCTCGTCCGTGTTCACCGATCCACCGTTAGGTGGATTGCTGCCTGCCCGGTGGCCAAACGAGAGTCCTCCGCGAGGACCGGTGTCGTTTTCGACAATGTGGCGAGCGGCGGCCGCTCACAACATTGAAGGAAACGACATGCGCGATTTCATGGCCATCGGCCGTTCGGTGGCGGTTGCGGAGCGTGGCATGGCCGCGACCTCGCACCCGCAGGCGACGCTGGCCGCGGTCGAGATGCTGAAGGCCGGCGGCAACGCCGTCGATGCCGCGGTGGCGGCGGTCGCGGTGCAGGGCGTCGTCGAGCCGCAGATGACCGGGATCGGCGGCGACTGCTTCGCGCTGTATTCGCCTGACGCCGGCGAGCCGATCGCGCTGAACGGCTCGGGCCGCACGCCTGCCGCAACCGATGCCGAGAAATTTGCCGCGAGCGGTGCACGCGACATTCCGCCGACCGCGCCCGAGGCCGTCACCGTGCCCGGCGCGATCGATGCGTGGTGCCGGCTGGTCGCCGATCATGGCAGCAGGTCCCTGGAGGAGATCTTCCGGCCGGCGATCGCGGCTGCCGAGCGGGGCTTTTGCGTGACGCCCCGCGTCGCGGAGGACTGGCGCCGCTTCCGGGCCCGGATCGAGATCGACGGCAATGCGGCGGCGCAGTTCCTGCCCGGCGGCAAGGCGCCTGAGGTCGGCGACATCCGTACGCAACCCGCGCTCGGCCGCACCCTTCGCCGGATCGCGCAGCACGGGCGCGACGCGTTCTACGCGGGCGAGGCTGCCGACGAGATGGTGGCTATCTTGCGTGCCTTGGGCGGCGCACACAGCACCGACGATTTCGCCGCCCAAGCCTCCGACTATGTGCGCCCGATCTCGGCGCGCTACCACGACCACGACGTGGTCGAGTGTCCGCCAAACGGGCAGGGCCTGGCCGCGCTGATGATCCTGCGGACGCTTGCCGGCTTCGATGTCGGCAAGCTCGGAGAGGCCGATCGCATCCATCTGCTGGCCGAAGCCACCAAAGCGGCCTACCGCGCGCGCGATGCCTTCTTTTGCGATCCTGCCACCAGCAAGGTCGATCCGGCCGCATTCCTTGCCGAGGACTATATCGGGAGAATCCGCGACAAGATCGACATGTGCCGCGCGTCCGCGCCCGCGACCTGGGACGATATCGAGCATCGCGACACCGTTTATGTCACGGTGGTCGACCGCGACCTCAACGCCGTGTCGCTGATCAACTCGCTGTTCTATCCGTTCGGCAGCGGCATCTACGCGCCGCAATCGGGCGTGCTGCTGCACAACCGCGGCTGGAGCTTTCGCGCCAAACCGGGACATCCCAATTCGCTCGGGCCGCGCAAGCGGCCGATGCATACGATCATTCCGGGTCTGCTGCGCAAGGACGGCAAGACCGTGATGTCGTTCGGCGTGATGGGCGGGCACTACCAGGCCGCGGGCCACGCCAATCTGTTGTCCAACATCTTCGACATGAAGATGGACATCCAGGCCGCGGCCGAGGCACCGCGCTCCTTTGCCTTCGACGGCGCGCTGTCGCTGGAGACGACCATTTCTCCAGGGATACGCGACGACCTTCGCGCCCGCGGCCACGATGCCCGGTTCTCGGAGGAGCCGATCGGCGGCTGCCAGGCGATCCGCATCGACCATGCGACGGGCGTGCTGTTCGGTGCCTCCGACCACCGCAAGGACGGTCTGGCGCTGGGGTTTTGAGGGGCGGTGAGGCTCTTACAGTTGTCATTGCGAGGAGCGACAGCGACGAAGCAATCCATATCACCGCCCGCGGAGTGATGGATTGCTTCGCTCGGCTCGCAATGACGTGGATGGACCGATGTGCCCCATGACTATCATCCTGAGCTGAGGCCGCCGCCCGCATTGCGGGGACGCGGCGGAGCATCCACCGGACGGTGGATTGTTCCAAATGCCGACATGCCGAACGTTTGGCCATCATGCTGGCGTCGTGCGCGGTTCAGCCTTGTGCGCCGCACGGTGAGAGGCTGATCGCTCCAGGCTTTCCCAATCGAGAAGTTTGATCCGTATGAACAGGACATTCGCCGACACGGTCTTCCGCAACGGCCGGATCTACACGTCGAACCGCGGGCAACCTTGGGCAAGCTGCGCAGCCGTCAAGGCCGGCCGGTTCATCGCGGTGGGCGAGGAACGCGACATCGCGGCGCTCGTCGGCGAGGGGACGGCAACCGTCGATCTCGGCGGACGCATGGCGATGCCGGGGATCGTCGACATCCACAATCACATCATGATGGGCGGGCAGGCCGATCTCTACGAGCTGCGCTTCTCCAACGCCGACAGCATTCCAAGGATCGCCGAGAGCCTGCACAAGGCCGCATCGGCGGCGGCGCCCAGCGCCTGGATCGTCGGCGGGCAGTTCGGCAACAATCTCTTGAACGAGATGAACACCGCGGAGTCCTGCGCGCTGCTGGATGCGGCATGCCTCGGGCATCCCGTCGTGCTGCGCGACGACACCTATCACAATCGCTGGGCGAGCTCTGCGGCGCTGCGGCTTGCCGGCGTGCAGGCCGATACGCCCGATCCGACCGACGGCGAGATCGGCCGCGACCTCAAGTCCGGAACGCTCACCGGGATCGTGATCGAGGCCGCCTCCGGCCTGGTCGAGCGGGCGCTCGCGGCCTCCGGTCACTACACGGCCGCGATGGACCGCGCGGCGGTGGCGCGCTCGATCTCGGTGCTGAACGCTTATGGCGTCACCGCCTTCATCGACGCCGCCAGCATGCAGCCGATCATGGCGGCGCTGAAGGGGCTCGACGATCGCGGCGAGCTCACCGCCTGGGCGGTGTGCGCGATGCCGGTGGTCGAGCCGGGCTTCATGTTCGGCAAGGCCGGCGAGGAGCTGTTCGCGCTGCGCGAGGATTACCGCGGTGCGCATGTGAAGCCCGATTATGTCAAGGTGTTCCTCGACGGCGTGCCGGGCGCCAAGACCGCGGCCTTCCACGAGCCGTATGTGGCCGACCCGGTGCGCGGCTGCTGCTTCCGCGGCTCCACCATGCTGACCGTGCCGGACCTGATCCGTTGGCTCGGGCGCTGCGAGAAGCTCGGCCTTGCCGCGAAGATCCATTGCGCGGGCGACGCCGCGGTGACGCAGGCGCTCGACGCCATCGATGTCGTGCGCAGCTTCAACGGCCCGACCCATCTGATCCATCAGATCGCGCATGCGAGCTATATCGCGCCCGACGATGTCAAGCGCTTCGCCGAGCTCGGCGTCGCCGCCGACCTGTCGCCGATCATCTGGTATCCGACCATCTTCCTCGAGGCGCACAAGGCCGCGATGGGCGAGGAGCGCGCGCAGCGCTTCTGGCCGAACAAGGATTTGAAGGAAGCCGGCGCACTGATGGCCGGCGGCTCGGACTGGCCGGTGATCCCGATCCCCGACCCCTGGCAGGGCATCGAGGGCATGGTGACGCGGCAGAATCCGACCGGAGATTTTCCCGGCAAGTCGCTGTGGGCGGAGCAGGCGCTCGACCTCAAAACCGTGATCGACATCTACACCATCGACGCCGCGCGCGCGGCCGGGCTCGGCCAGTCGATCGGCTCGATCGAGGTGGGCAAATCCGCCGATTTGATCGTGCTCGACCAGATGATCTTCGACATCCCGCCGGATCAACTGGCCGATACGCGGGTCGAGCTGACCTTCTTCGAGGGCCGCAAGGTTTACGAGCGGGGCGCGTGATGGGCACGGCGGATCAGATCCCGGTCACGGTGCTGACCGGTTTCCTCGGCAGCGGCAAGACCACGGTGCTGAACCATTTGCTGCGCCAGCCCGAGCTCGGCGGCGTCGTCGCCATCATCAACGAGTTCGGCGAGGTGGCGTTGGATCACCTTTTGGTCGAGAGCAGCGAAGACCGCCTGGCGCTGCTCGACAATGGCTGCATCTGCTGCTCGGTGCGCGAGGACCTGATCGAGACGCTGGCCGACCTCGCATCGCGCCGCGCTGACGGCACGATCCCACCATTCCACCGGGTGCTGGTCGAGACCACCGGGCTCGCCGATGCCGTGCCCGTGCTGCACACGCTGATGACGGCGTCCGATATCGTCGGCCGCTACCGGATCGACGGTGTGGTCGCGACCGTCGATGCGGTTAATGGTGCGCACACTCTTGCGGCGCACAGCGAAGCCGTCAGGCAGATCGCCGTCGCCGACCGGTTGCTGGTGACCAAGACCGACCTGGCCGCCAATGATGCACTTGCGCGGCTCGATGCGCAGCTTGCGGCGATCAATCCGGTCGCAACGCGCTCACACGTGCGGAACGGGATCGTCGATCCGGCAAAAGTCCTCGATGCCGGGCTGTTCGATCCGGCGGCGCGCTCCGCTGATGTGGTGCGCTGGTTCGATCTGGCAGCGCAGGCGGCGAACACGCCGCACCATCACGGGGATCACCATTGCGACGGCGAGGCGTGCAGCCACCACAGTCACCACGCGCACGACACCGGCGTATCGTCCTACAGCCTGATCATCGACGAGCCGATCCAGCGGGAGGCGTTCGCGCGCTGGCTCGATTATGTCGCGGCGCTTAGAGGCGAGGACCTGCTGCGCTTCAAGGCGATCGTGCATGTCGCCGAGCAGCCCGATGCGCCCATGGTGGTGCACGGCGTGCAGCACGTGTTCCATCCGCCGATCGCGCTGCAGGGCTGGCCGTCGGCGGACCGGCGCTCGCGGCTCGTCTTCATCGTGCGCGGCATCCCGCGCCAGATCATCGAAAACACCTTGTGCAAATTCGCCGCGGTGAGCCGTGCGGCGATCCAGCGATCGGCTGCGTGAGCCGCGGTCAGGCATTTTCATTGGTTGTGGAGGGAGAGGGACATGACTGAGACAAAGAACAATACGGCATCCGGCCGGCTCAATCGGCGCACGCTCTTGAAAGCGGCCGGTGCCACCGGCCTCGCATCGGCGATGAGCGTGCCGCTGGTCAATGTCGCGCGGGCCGCCGGCAACACCATCAAGATCGGCTGGGTCGGCTGCCTCTCCGGTGTCCGCGCGCAGTTCGCCGAGCCCGATCCCTGGATCCATGAGCGCATCAAGGCGCGGCTGAAGGACGGCCTGAAGATCGGCGGCAAGACCTATCAGGTCGAGCTGGTGTTCAAGGACAATCAATCCGATCCGAACCGCTCGTCGGTGATCGCGAGCGAGCTGGTGCTGCGTGAAAAGTGCGACCTGATCCTGATCGAGGACGGCGACGCGCAGCCGCCGGTGCAGGAGCTCGCCGACGCGCGCGGCATTCCCACCATCTCGACGATGGTGCCGTGGCAGGGCTGGATGTTCCCGCGCAAGTCGACGCCGGACAAGGGGTTTCCGTACAGCTACCATTTCTTCTGGGGCGCCGACGACGTCGCCAAAAATTTCTTGGGTATGTGGCAGTCGGTCGACACCAACAAGAAGGTCGGCACGCTCTACATCGACAACCCGCCGGGCCAGGCGTTCTCCGATCCGAAGCTCGGCCTGCCGGCGGGCATCTCGGCGGCCGGCTATCAGGAATTCTCGGCCGGCAAATTCCAGATCGCGACCGACGACTTCACCAACCAGATCGCGCTGTTCAAGAACAACGGCGTCGACATCGTCTCCGGCTTCACATTTAGCAATCACTGGGTGACGCTGTGGAATCAGGCGGCGCAGGCCGGTTTCAAGCCGCAGATCTGCACGGTGGCGGCGGCCTTCCTGTTCCCGGCCGCGGTGAATGCGCTCGGCGATCGCGGCGACGGCATGTCGACCGAGGTGTGGTGGACGCCGGCCTATCCGTTCAAGTCCTCGCTGACCGGGCAGAGCGCTGCCGAGCTCGCCGCGGAGTGGGAGAAGACCACCGGCAAGCAGTGGACCCAGCCGATCGGCTACGCCCATGCGCTGTGGGAGGTCGGGCTCGCAGCGTTGCAGAACAGCGATCCCAAGGACAAGAACTCATTGCGCGATGCGATCGCCAGCCTCGACATGGAGACCGTCGTCGGCCGGGTCAAGTTCAAGGACAGCCCGATCAAGAACGTCGCGGTGACCTCGCTGTCGGGCGGGCAATGGCGCAAGGCCAAGGGCGGCAAGTCGAAATACGAGCTCCTGATCGTGCACAACGGAACGGCGCCGTTCATCCCGAAGCAGGCCGATCTCCAGCTGCTCTCCAAGCTGGCCTGAGATGGCACCGCTTCTGCGCGTCAGCGGGCTGTCGAAGCGCTTTGGCGAGATCGTGGTCGCCGACAATGTCAGCTTCGCGCTGGCGCGCGGCGAGTGCCTCGGCGTGATCGGCCCGAACGGCGCCGGCAAGAGCTCGCTGCTCAACCTGATCGTCGGCCTGCTCACGGCCGACGGCGGCTCGATCATGCTCGACGACAGGGAGATATCAGCCCTGCCGCCGCACCGCCGGGCGCGGATGGGGCTCGGGCGCGCGTTCCAGATTCCGCAACCGTTCCCGCATCTGTCGGTCTACGAGAACGCGCTGGTCGCGGCATCCTACGGCGCGGGCCTCACCGGCGAGGCGGCATCGAGCTGGACCATGGAGGTGCTGCAGCGCACCGGGCTCGACGCCAAGGCCGACAAGCTCGCGGGCGCCTTGCCGCTGATCGACCGCAAGCGGCTGGAATTCGCCAAGGCGCTGGCCTCGAAGCCGAAGCTGATCCTGCTCGACGAGATCGCCGCCGGGCTGACCGAGCCGGAGGTCGAGCGCCTTGTTGCCATCATCCAGTCGGTGAAGGCCGATCACGCCATGATCTGGATCGAGCACATTCCGCACGCGCTGCGCGCGGTGTCGGATCGCATCCTGGTGCTCGATTTCGGCCGCAAGGTGCTCGAGGGACCGCCGGCCGAGGTCATGGACAGCGCCGTGGTGCGCGAGATCTACATGGGATTGAAGGCCGATGGCGTTGCTTGATGTGAACGGCCTGCAGATATTCTACGGCGATCTGCAAGCCGTGTTCGACATGAACTTCACCGTCGCGGACGGCGAGGCGGTGGCGCTGGTCGGCGCCAACGGTGCCGGCAAGTCCACCTTCCTGAAGGCGCTGGTCGGTCTGAACGAGGAGCGGCGAGGGGCGGTACAGTTCGACGGCATCGATATCTCGCAGATGCCGGCCGAAGAGGTGTCGCGGCTCGGCCTCATCATGGTGCCCGAGGGCCGCCTGCTGTTCGACTCGCTGACGATCGAGGAGAACCTGCTGATGGGCAGCGTCAACCGGCGCAAAGGGAGCTGGACCTTGCGGCGAGTGTTCGACCTGTTCCCGGTCCTCGAGGAGCGGCGGCGGGCGTTTCCTAGCCAGCTCTCCGGTGGCCAGCAGCAGATGGCAGCGATCGGCCGCGCGCTGATGTCGAACCCGCGGCTCCTGCTGTGCGACGAGATCTCGCTCGGGCTCGCGCCGGTCGTGGTCGAGCAGATCTACCGTTCCTTTGCCGACATCCGCCGCGAGGGCACCGCCGTCGTGCTGGTCGAGCAGGACGTCAAGCGCGCGCTCGCGACCTCGGAGCGGATCTATTGCCTGTTGAAGGGGCGGGTGTCGCTGACCGGCCCGGCGCAAGGCTTGCAGCCGGAGCAGCTGACGCACGCTTATTTCGGTAACTAGCCAGGATTGGCACGACATGATCTGGGTTGAGACATTGATCAACGGGGCCCTGCTCGGCGGGCTTTATGGGCTGCTCGGCATCGGGCTCGCGCTGGTGTTCGGCGTGATGCGCGTCGTCAACATCGCCCATGGCGAGTTCATGGTGCTGAGTGCGTTCTGCGCCGTGCTGCTGGCCAACCTGTTTCCGCAGGTGTCGCCGCTGTTGATGCTGATCCCGGTGATCGCGCTGTCCTTTGCGGTAGGCTGGCTCTATCAGGCTGCCATCGTCAACCGGGTCGTGACCTCGCCCGATCCGCTCTCGCCGCTGCTGCTGACGTTCGGCGTTTCAGTCATTCTGCGCAACGTGATGGTCGAGGTGTTCGGCGCCGACGTGCGCAGCCTCCAGGTCGGCGAGCTGTCGCGCGCCAGCCTCGAGGTCGCTGGTCTCAACATCGGCATCATGCCGCTGCTGACGCTGGTGCTCGCCGCGTTGCTTTTCATGGCGCTGCAACTCGTGCTGCGCCATACCGAGTTCGGTCGGATCGTGCGCGCCACCGCCGATCGCCGCGATATCGTCCGGCTGTCCGGGGTCAAGCCGGACCGGGTTTATAACTATGTCATGGGCCTGTCGCTCGCGCTCGGCGCGATCGGCGGCGTGCTGCTGGCGGTGCGTTCGAGCTTCACGCCGTTCTCGGGCGCCGAGCGGCTTCTGATCGCGTTCGAGGTCGTGGTGCTCGGCGGGCTCGGCTCGTTCTGGGGCGCGCTGCTCGGCGGCATCGCGCTCGGCATGGCGCAATTGATCGGGCTGAAAATCGATCCGAATGCCGGGCTGCTCTATGCGCACCTCCTGTTCTTCCTCATGCTGCTGATCCGCCCGTCGGGTCTCGTGTCGAGCAGGGTGTGATGCCGATGCCGACGCGGACAATTCTCATAGCCTCTGCCATCGTGCTTGTCGCCGCAATTGCCGGCGCGCCCTTCGTGCTGAACGAGGGTTTTCTGCGGCTCGCGACCGAGTGCCTGCTCTTGCTGACGATGGCGCAGATGTGGAACCTGCTGGCGGGTTATGCCGGGCTGGTCTCGCTTGGCCACCAGGTCTTCATCGCCTTCGGCGCTTATGCGCTGTTCCTGACCTCGGGCTGGCTCGAGGTTACGCCGATCTGGGTGCTGCCGGTCGCGCCGCTGGTGGCGGGCGCCGTTGCGGCCATCATCGCCTTTCCGCTGTTTCGTTTGCGCGACGCCTATTTCTCGATCGCGATGTGGGTGTTCGCCGAAATCATCGGCGCGTTCACAATGAAGTCGCAGGCCGTCGGCGGCACGTCGGGCGTGCCGCTCGCGACCAGCAAGCTGATCGATTTCGACTGGTTCGAGCCGACGATGTTCTGGCTCGCCGGCGGCCTGACGCTCGTGACCATCGCGGCGCTGTACAGGATGATGACGTCGAGCTTCGGGCTCGGGCTGATGAGCGTGCGCGACAATGACCTTGCCGCGATGAGCGTCGGCGTCGACGTCCGACACAATCGTTTCGTCGCCTTCGTGCTCTCGGCGGCGGGATGTGGGCTTGCCGGCGCGCTCAGCTTCATGGGCAATCTGTTCATCGCGCCGCTGGCGGCCTTCGACGTCAACTGGTCCGTCTACATGATGTTTATCGTGATCATCGGCGGTATCGGAACCTTGGAGGGCCCGATCCTCGGCGTCATCATCTTCTTCGGCCTGCGCGAGCTGATGACCGGACCGCTCGGCCTATCCGGCGGCTGGTATCTGGTGGGGCTCGGCATCATCGCCGTCGTGGTGATGATCGTGGCGCCGCGCGGCCTCTGGCCGGCCTTGCGCGATCGCATCGGCGTGCGGCTGCTCGATGTCCACCGCGCCGCGCCACGCCCGGCCGCGGCCGCGATCCTGCCGGCGGCGTCGGAACAGGTTACCGGATGAAGGAGCGGGCCTTCACGTCGCCACCGTTGCTTGTATTCTGACAGTTCTGGCTTTGAGTGGAGGGCGGAATGGCTCTGATTTTCAGGCATGGCGTGTGGGCAGTGGCCGGTCTGATGGTCGCGACATTGGCGGCGCCGCTGCCGGCGCAGGCCGAGCGGCGGATGTGGCCGCAGGCGGCCGCAACGCACCCGATGGACGGGCTCACCACCGACGAAATCCGCTCGGTCTCCGATATCCTGCGCGGCGCCGGCAAGCTCGACGATTCGGCGCGGGTCGTCTCGATGTCGGTCGAGGAGGATCCCAAGGACGAGGTGCGGGCGTGGAAGCCCGGACAGCCCTTCACGCGCCGGGCCAGCGCGACGCTGCTGAGCGGCGGGCATCTCTACGAGGCGCATATCGATCTCGCCACGCGAAGCCTGCTCGGCTGGCAGGAAGTCAGGGATCACGAGGCTGCGCTGACCATCGACGAGCTGATCTCCGCCGGCGACCTGCCGAAGCAGGACCCGCGCTGGATCGCCGCGATGGCGAAGCGCGGCATCACCGATTTCCGCAACGTGCTGTGCCTGCCGCTGACCGTGGGTCCAGTGACCGATCCGGCGTTGAAGGGCCGCCGCCTGCTCAACGTTCCCTGTGTCGACACCACGGGGGCCGCCAACAATCTCTGGGGCAAGCCGATCGAGAACCTATTCGCCCAGGTCGATCTCAAGAGCAAAACGGTGCTGTCGGTGACCGATCTCGGCGTGGTGCCGCCACCGCCGCAGACGCCCTCGCACGCCTATGCCGACTCCGGAACATATCGCAAGCCGCCGAAGCCGATCGAAATCGCCGCGCCCGAGGGCAGCAATGTGAAGGTGGAGGGCGGTCAGGTCCGCTGGGACAACTGGTCGTTCCATGTCCGTCTCGAGCCGCGTGTCGGCGCCGTGCTGTCGCTGATCCGCTACGATGACCACGGCACGCTCCGCGACATCGCATACCAGATTTCGGCGAGCGAGATGTTCGTGCCCTACATGGATCCGGCGCCGACCTGGTCGTTCCGCGCCTATATGGACATCGGCGAGTACGGCTTCGGCGTGCTCTCCAGCGAA
Organism: Bradyrhizobium brasilense; assembly: GCF_029714345.1. Classification (NCBI taxonomy): domain Bacteria; kingdom Pseudomonadati; phylum Pseudomonadota; class Alphaproteobacteria; order Hyphomicrobiales; family Nitrobacteraceae; genus Bradyrhizobium; species Bradyrhizobium brasilense. The sequence continues at coordinate 5,661,892 of NZ_CP121669.1, read as the reverse complement.
TTGCAGCGCGGCGTGGATTGTCCCGAAGGCGCGCATTATCTCGACCTGACGATCTCGGATACCAAGGGTGCGCCGGTCGTTTCCAAGGGCGCGGTGTGCATCTTCGAGCGCCCGACCGGCGATCCGATCTGGCGCCACAGCGAGCTGATCAACAACACCGCCGAGGTGCGGCCGAACAACGAGCTGGTGGTGCGGATGGCGCCGGTGGTCGGCAATTACGACTATCTGGTGGACTACGTGTTCGACCGTGCCGGCAATATCGATGTGCGGCTCGGCGCCTACGGCATCGATGCGACCAAGGGCGTCGCGAGCAAGACACTGAGCGACCCGACGGCGGCGCAGGATACCGCCTTTGGGACGCTGGTCGACGAACGGCTGCTCGCGGTCAATCACGATCACTACATGACGTTCCGGATCGACATGGACGTCGACGGCACCTCGAACCGGCTGGTCGAGGATCGCTTCAATGTCCGCCGCCTGGAGCAGGGTCAGCGCAAGAGCCTCTGGCAGGTCGACACCAGGCCGGTCGCGACCGAAGGGCCCATCACCATGCCGCTGAACGCGGCGCAATTCAGGGTCGAGAGCACGGGCAGGACCAACGGCCGCGGCTACCGCACAAGCTATCAGTTGATGCCCGGCCACTCCGACGTCTCGCTGCTCGCCAAGGACGATCCGATCCAGCTGCGTGCCGGTTTCAGCGCCTACACGTTGTGGACCTCGGCCTACGCCAAGGACGAGCGCTACGCCGCGGGCATGTATCCGAACGGAAACCCCGAGGTCGACGGCCTGCCGAAATGGACGGCGGCCAAGCGGCCGATCGAGGACCGCGACCTCGTGCTGTGGTACACGGTCGGCTTCCGCCACGTGCCGCGCGCCGAGGATTGGCCGGTCATGCCGGGCCTATGGCACGGCTTCCGGCTGCGTCCGTTCAACTTCTTCGATCGCAATCCCGCGCTCGACGTGCCGCCGATGGTGAATGCCAGGGAGACGAAATGAGCGGCCGCATGCATCGCATGGGAGCCGCGGTCGGCGCGCTGTTGGCGTTGCTGGCGACCGGCCCAGCCGCGCGTGGCGCAGCGGCCGAAAACAGCAGCGTTGACGATGCGTCCTTGCTCTATCTGAGCACCAGCGACTGGGAGAGGCAACCGGCGCCGCGCAAGGTCGCGCTCGCGGCCGACTTCATGCGCATCTTCTGCACCGACCAGCGGATGTCGGCCATATCGCTGGCCGATTGCCTCGACCGCGACAAGGCGGATGGCGCCCTGTTCGAGCGCGCTATGGCTTGCGTCAGCGCGCTATCAGGTAGCCGCTGAGAGCCCGGCGTCGATCCCTTCGGCGATCCGCCGAACGTCGGCCGACGTCAGGATCAGGGGCGGGGACAGGATCAGGTTGTTGCCGGAGACGCGCAGCATCACGCCGGCCTCGTAGGCGGCATCGGCAACCTTCGCCATCGTCTTCTTGTCGGCGGGCTTCTTGCTGTCGCGATCGGCGACCAGTTCGAGCGCGGCCATCAAACCCTTGCCCCTGACGTCGCCGACCAGCGCGTGCTTCGCCTTGAGCGCGGCCAGCGCCCGCGCAAGGTCCTCGCCGCGCGCGGCGGCATTCTCGTCAAGCTTGAGGCGGCGGGTCTCGGCGAGCGCCGCAAGGCCCGCGGCGCAGCCGACCGGATGGCCGGAATAGGTGTAGCCATGGCCGATCGAGCCGAACGTGGTCGTGTCGGCCTCGAAGGCTTCCGCAACCTGCTCGCCGATCAGCGTCGCGCCGAGCGGGAAATAGCCCGAGGTGATCGCCTTCGCGATCGTCATCATGTCGGGCTTCACGCCCCAGAGCCGCGAACCCGACCATGCGCCGGTGCGCCCGAAACCGGTGACGACCTCGTCCGCGATCATCAGGATGCCGTGACGGTCACAGATCTCGCGCGCCAGCTTCATGAAGCTGTCCGGCGGCACGATCACGCCGCCAGCCCCGAGCACCGGCTCCATGATGAAGGCCGCGATGGTGTCGGCGCCCTGGAATGCGATCTCCTCCTCCATCGCCGCCGCGCACAGCTGCGCGAGTTTTGCGGGATCGGTCTCGTTGAAGGGATTGCGATAGGTCGACGGCGCGGGGATATGGAACACACCGGGCAGCATCGGCTCATAGTTGCGGCGGAAATTGGCGTTGCCGTTGACGGAGGCGCCGCCGAAATGGGTGCCGTGGTAGCCCTTCTTCAGCGCCAGGAACTTGGTGCGGTCAGCCTGGCCCTTGATCTTCCAGTATTGCCGGGCGAGCCGTAGCGCGGTCTCGACCGAGTCCGACCCGCCCGAGGTGAAGAAAGCGCGCACCATGCGTTCCGGCTTGAACCATTCGGTGAGCTCGTAGGCGAGCTCGATCGAGGGACCGGATGAGGTGCCGCGGAAGCCCGAATAATACGGCAGCGCGCTGAGCTGGTCCGCGATCGCCTGTTTGATCGGATCGCAGCTGTAGCCGAGATTGACATTCCACAATCCGCCGACCGCATCGATCACGGTCTTGCCGTCGATGTCGGTGACTTCAACGCCTTCGCCCTTCATCACGATCCGCGGCGGCTGCGCCCGCATCTCGGCGGGATGGGCCATCGGGTGCCAGATCGGCTTGGCATTGTTCTCAACCAGGAAGTTTCTGTCGCGCATGATCGTTCCCTGTCCGGCTGGAGCCTTTTCCGTTCCGATGGAATCGGGACGGGGCTCCAGATTCTGGTTTTGACGCGTTTTCGAACCGGTACCCGCTTCGCTCGAAAGTGCTTTAGTCGAATTGCAGCCCGAAATGCCGCAGCGCCTCGCTGTAGGACGCTGCAGGATTGCGCACATCGAACGGCACCGTGCGCATGTTGCATGCGGCGGCGCCTGCGATGTTGCGACGCTGGTCGTCGACGAAGACGCAATTGTCTGCTTCCAGCGCCAGTTCGTCCAGCACGCTTTGATAGGCGCGGGGGTCGGGCTTCAGGATTCCGGTATGCGTGGCATCGACGATGGTGTCGAAGCGCTTGAGGATGGAGAGGCGGCTGCGGAAATCGGCGCCGTAGAACAGGTCGAGCTCGTTCGAGAGGATGGCGAGCCGGTACCCGGCATCGGCGGCGAGGGTGATCGCGCGCGCTGCCTCGGGGCGGATCACGGTGTCGGGATCGGCGCCGCGCGCGCGTTTCACAAAGGTCTCCATGTCGCGCCAGTCCTCGCCGACCAGGCGCCCGACCTCGCGGCTGCGGGTCAGCCAGTAGTCGCGTTCAGAAATTTCGCCACGCTGCATGGAAGTCCAGAGCGGATCGCTGTCGGGCGCGAACGGTCCGAGCCATTTCAGTGTGCACGGGGCGAGCCCGAGCGCACGCTCGGTCAGGTCATGGGTCTCGAACAATGTCTTCGAGATCACCCCGCCGAAGTCGAGCACCAGCGCCTGGGCAAGCGGCCTCCTCATGCGGCAGCCGTGGTGCGGCCGCGAGGGACAATGCCGGCAGCGACCCACCGATCGAAGATGCCGAGCACCGTTTCGTTAAATGCGGCACTGTTGATGTGATCCTTGATCTCGTGCAGCTCGACCGGCGCCTTGATCGCCGATCGCATGGCGTCGACGAAGGCGGCGAGGGCGTCGGGATCGTGCAACGCTTCGCCTTCGCGATCCCATTGCTGGATGCCGCCGGCGGGCAGCACGAAGGCAACGGGAGCGTTGGCCTGGGACAGTTTCTCGGCAATCGCGCGGGCGATCCGTTGGCGATCAGCGGATCCCGACGTTGCCGACGCAAGCAGCCGGTTATGCGCGTGGAATGGACGATCCGACAGTTCGTTCGGAACCCCAAGCCATGCCGGGAAGTCGACCATGTCGATCGCCCCGGGCGCGACGATCTGTGGAATGCCGGCTCTGCCCGCATTCTCCAGCCTGTCAGCGCCGGAATTGACCACCGAGCCGGTGAGCTGGTTGGCGACCTCCTGCAGGCTGAGGTCCAGCACCGCGGCAAAGCCACCTTGCGCGGCGATCGATTCCATCGCGCGGCCGCCCATGCCGGTGGTGTGGAAGACAACCACCTCGTAGCCGCGCCGCTCGAGCTGCGGCTTGAGCTCGACCATATAGCGCAGGCAGCTCTTGCCGAGCGAGGTGATCGCAACGACCGGCCGGTCCTTGCGCGGCCTGATTGCGCTTCTGGCGGCGCCGACGATCGCGCCGCAGGCTTGCGACAGCACGGCGGTGCAGGTGCCGTTGAGGCCGTAGAGACCGCCGGCCCACAGGATCATCATCAGATCGGCGGCGACGCGCTCGGGCGGGATCAGATGCGAGAAGGCGACGGTCGAGACGATCAGCTTCGGCAGGCCGAGCGGCAGCGCCTGCGCGACGTCGAGCGCAAGGTCGGTGCCCATCGTGCCACCGATCGCGATCACGCCGTCGATGGCATCGCGCTCCGCGAGCGCGCGCGCCAGATTGGCGGCGCCAACCGCCATCAGCGACATCGCGGAATTCTCGTCGCCGCTCGATGCGATCGCCTCGATCGTGGTCTGCGCGGCGGCCGCCACCGCGTGCTTGTCATGTGCCGGCTGGTACGGCGGATCGCCGAGCACGCTGATGTCCATCATGATGGTTCGGCCACCGACGCGGGCGATGCACTCGCTCATGAACAGCAGTTCGTCGGCCTTGGTGTCTCCCGTTCCGATCAGGAGAATGCGGGGCTGCGTCATCTCAGGCATGACCTTCGGCTCGCCGGCAGGCGTAAGGGATGGTGACAACCGGTTTGGATAACGCAGGCGGAGCGCTCGGCCATCGTGCGATCACGCTATGGGGGCGCGCCTTGCCGTGACATCCACCTATCGGTTGATTGCTGCCAAAGCCTTGATTTGGCGAGGATTGCGCGTGCCAGCGGTCTTGCTCGGAAGCCGCTTTTGTTATCGTCACAATTATCTCGCATGCAGCAAGCCCAGATCGATCGACTACGCGTGGCCGTCATTCCGGCCCAGCAGCTCTTCATCGGCGGCCGGCCGACACCGGCGATCAGCGAGGCACGGCTTGATGTCGTGTCGCCGATCGACGGCAAGGTATTGACCAGCATAGCTGACGGCGACGTGGCCGATGTCGACGCCGCGGTGAGACATGCGCGGCAGGCCTTCGAGCAGGGCGGCTGGTCGCGCGCGGCGCCGGCGCAGCGCAAGAAGGTGCTGTTGCGGTTTGCCGACCTCATCGAGCGGCACGCGCTCGAGATTGCGGTGCTCGGTGTGCGCGACAACGGCACCGAGATCAGCATGGCCTACAAGGCCGAACCGCTCTCGGCCGCCGGCACCATCCGTTACTACGCCGAGGCGATCGACAAGGTCTATGGCGAGATCGCGCCGACCTCAGGCGATGTGCTCGGGCTCGTGCATCGCGAGCCGCTTGGTGTCGTCGGCGTGATCGTGCCCTGGAATTTCCCGCTGATGATCGGAGCATGGAAGATCGGCCCGGCGCTCGCCGCCGGAAATTCGGTCGTGGTCAAGCCGCCGGAGCTGGCGTCGCTGACGCTGTTGCGGCTTGCCGAACTCGCGACCGAGGCGGGGTTGCCGGACGGCGTGCTCAACGTCGTCACCGGCCGCGGCGCAACGGCCGGCGAAGCGCTCGCGCTGCACATGGATGTCGATGTGCTTGCATTCACCGGCTCGGGTGCGGTGGGCCGGCGTCTCCTGGAATGCTCGGCGCGGTCGAACCTGAAGCGCGTCCATCTCGAGCTTGGCGGCAAGTCGCCCAACATCGTGTTCGCCGATGGGCCCGATATCAAGCATGCGGCCAAGGTCTCGGCGAACGGCATCTTCCGAAACTCCGGCCAGGTCTGCGTGGCCGGATCGCGGCTCTTGGTGCAGTCCTCGATCTATGATCGCTTCATGGCCGAGCTGCTCGACGCCACCACAAAACTAAGGGTCGGTGATCCCCTCGAACTGACCTCGGATATCGGCGCCATCGCGAGCAAGGCGCAGTTGCGCAAGAACCTGGATGCCGTTGCCCGCGCGGAAGCGCAGGGCGCGACGCGGCTGATCGGCGGCGAGCAAATCCGCGCCGAGAGCGGCGGCAACTTCATGGTGCCTACGATCCTCACCGAAGTGACGCCGTCGATGCAGGTCTGGCGCGATGAGGTGTTCGGCCCGGTGCTGGCAGTGACGCGGTTCGAGGGCGAGGAAGATGCCACAGCGCTCGCCAATGCGACCCCCTATGGACTTGCGTCGGCGGTGTGGACCGCAAGTCTGTCGACGGCGCATCGTATGGTGCGCGCCATCAAGGCCGGCGTCGTGCACGTTAACGCCTATGGCGGCGCCGACATCACGGTGCCGCTCGGCGGCTTCAAGCAATCCGGCTTCGGACGCGACAAGTCGCTGCACGCCCTCGACGCCTATACCGACCTCAAGACCGCCTGGATCGCGCTATGACATCTTTGGCTGCCGAACGCGCCGGCGTTCTGAACCGATTGCTCGATGCCGAGCAGGAGCGCTTTCGCGCGCTGCATCCGCGCTCGGCCGCGGCGTGGCAGGAGGGAAGGCGGCACTATCTTTACGGCGGCCCGTCGCACTGGATGCGGCGCTGGGCCGGCGGCTTCCCTGTCTATGCCGAGGAGGCGCAGGGCGCGCATATCAGGGACATCGATGGCCGCGACTACATCGATTTCTGCCTTGGGGACACCGGCGGCATGTGCGGCCACGCGCCCGAGGCGGTGACCGAGGCTGCGCTCGCTCAGCTCAGGCGTGGCGCGACCATGATGCTGCCGACGGAAGACAGCCTTTGGGTCGGCGCCGAGCTGTCGCGGCGCTTCGGCCCGAAATACTGGACGCTGACGACGTCGGCGACCGACGCCAACCGTGCCGCGATCCGCATCTCGCGCATGATCACCGGCCGGCGCAAGGTGCTGGTGTTCTCCGGCTGCTATCATGGCGGCGTCGAGGAAGCGCATGTCGAGATCCGCGACGGCCGGGTCGGCCTGCGCAACATGATCCATCCCAACGGCCTCGATCATGATGCGGTGAGCCGGGTCGTCGAGTTCAACGATGTCGCGGGCCTCGAGGCGGCGCTTGCGCATGGCGACGTCGCCTGCGTGCTGACCGAGCCGCTGATGACGAATTTCGGCATGATCCCGGTCGATCCTGGTTTTCACCATGCGTTGCGGGAGCTGACGCGCCGCGCCGGCTCCGTCCTCATCATCGACGAGACCCACACGCTCTCCTGCGGGCCGGGCGGCTATACGGAGAGCCATGGGCTCAAGCCCGACATTTTCGTTGCGGGCAAGGCGATCGCGGGCGGCATCCCCGCCGGTGTGTTCGGTCTCAGCCAGGAGATCGCCGAGCGGCTCTGGAAACTCGTCCCCCACGTCAATCCGCGCGAGCGGCAGTCGGCGCATCTTGGATTCGGCGGCACGCTTGCCGGCAACGCGCTGACGGTCGCGACCATGCGCGCGGTGCTGGAGAAGGTGCTGACCTCTGCGAATTACGAGCGGATGATCGGAACCGCGACCTGGCTCGCGCAGGAAGCGCGCCGCCTGGTCGCGGCGGCTGGTCTGTCCTGGCACGTCACGCAGATCGGCGCGCGCGCCGAGATCATGTTCATGCCGCAGCCGCCACGCCGCGGCGCCGACGTGATTGCTGGCCGGCAACCTGATCTCGAGACCCTGCTGCATGCCTTCTACATCAACGAGGGCATTCTGGTGACCCCGTTCCACACCATGCTGCTGATGTGTCCGGCGACGTCCGCGCGCGACGTCGACAAGCACACGGCGGTGTTGGCGCAGTTCATCGACGTGCTGCGCGGCGCGGGAGCGATCTGATGCAGGCGCCTCCGTTCAATCTTGGCGGGCGCATCGCCATCGTCACCGGCGGCGGCAGAGGGATCGGCGCCGCCATCGTGAGACGGCTCGTAGAGGCCGGTGCGACCGTGGTGATCGCCAACCGGACGCTTGATGTGGCCGAGGCGCTGGCGCGCGAACTCGTGGCCGATGGACGTGCGGCGCATTGCGTTCCGTTCGACCGCCTGGACCGCGGTAGCTTGCGCGCGATGGTCGATCGCGTCGCTGCTCAATATGGCCGGCTCGATATCGTCGTGCACAATGCCGGCGGCTGTCCGTGGTCATCGCTTGAAGAGCTTGATGAAGCGAAGCTCGAGGATACGCTGGCGCTGAACCTCAACGCCAGCATCTGGCTCGCGCAGGCCGCAATTCCGCACATGCGTGCCGTCAGGTTCGGGCGCATCCTCGTGACGTCCTCGGTCTCCGCGCGTGTCGCGATGGGCGGCGGCGCGCATTACTCGGCGGCGAAAGCCGGCGTCAACGCATTCATCCGCGGTGCCGCCTTCGAGCTCGCGCGCGACGGCATCACGGTCAACGGCGTCGAGGCCGGCTTCATCGAAAAGCCGGGCCGCGGCACCATGAGCGCGCCGGAGAACAAGGCGAAGCTCGAGCGCTTCATTCCGATGGGGCACATGGGCGGCGCCGACGACATCGCCTGCGCGATGCTCTATCTCGCCTCCACCGAGGCCAAATACGTCACCGGGCAGACCATCGTCGTCGACGGCGGCTCAACGCTGCCGGAGACCGGATTCGCCGTCGAACGGCAATGGGGAGTCTAGATGAGCATGATCTTCTCGGAAAACCGGTTTCCACCTTTCCGGATCATGCCCTGATGCCGCGGCTCGACGGAAGGACGGCGCTGGTGACCGGCGCAGCCACGGGGATCGGCCGGGCGACGGCGGCGCTGCTGGCGTTGAGCGGCGCGCGCGTCGTGCTGTTCGGGCTCGGTGAGGCAGAGCTCCAGACCGCCGCGGCGGAGTGCGGAGGGCAGGCGGTCCATGGCGACGTCACGCGTCCGGAGGACATTGCCAACGCCGTCGCCGCCTGCGGGGCGTGGCTCGACATCGTGGTCAACGCCGCAGGCCTGATCGTGCCGGATCAGCCCGCCAGTGTCTCCGACGAGGTCTGGGCCAGGACGCTCGATGTCAACCTCACGGGGACCATGCGGGTCTGCCGGGCATCGCTGCCGCTGCTCCGGCAGCGCGGCGGAGCGATCGTGAACGTCGCCTCGGTTGCCGCGTTCAATGCCAGCCCGGACAGCGCAAGCTACGCCGCCAGCAAGGCGGCCGTCGTCGCCTATACGCGCTCGCTGGCCTACGCGCACGGCGCCGACGGCATCCGCGCCAATGCGGTGGCGCCGGGCTGGGTGCGGACGCCGATGAGCGCCCATGAAATGCAGCTGCTCGCGGACCAGAATGGCACCACCGTCGATGCCGAGATTCTCGGCGTCGAACGACGCATCGCCCTGGGACGGATGGCCGAGCCCGCCGAGATCGCCGCGTGCTGTCTGTTCCTGGCCTCCGACGAGGCGTCCTTCGTGACCGGCGCAGTGCTGGTCGCCGATGGCGGCGGCCGCGCGCCGACGCAGAATCGCGCGGTGTAGACGGCCGGTTGACGTCTCCGGGCAGGCGGCCGCCACCTTGATAACGACCGGCGGATTTGGCACTCTGGCGCGGTCACGTCATTCGATCGAGGGGCGTTATGAACAAGTCATTTTCTGTTATCATTGCCGCGGCCGCTTCAATCGTCGTTCTGTCTTCGACGGCGGCGCGATGCGGCGACTACTATCCGTTTGGCGATCCGCCGTACCGGCTGGACTACGTGCAAGAGCCCCAGATCGTATCGGGCTGCTGGAAATGGAATTGGCAGCTGTACCAGTGGCAGGACTACTGCCCGGTCTACGTCAATCCGAAGGCATATATGTTCTCGCGCTCGTCGCGCGTCGTGCTCCGCACCAAGGGGTGAGGAGAGTTCGGCAGCTTGAGGTGCTCTGCGTCACGCCCATTGCAGCGACGCAGAGCGCGCACTCATGAATGCGCGATGGTGCACGCCACCTGGTGGCGCTTGCCGAAGTTGAGCAGCGCGTTTTCCCGGAAGCCGTCCAGCCAGACGCCGCGGCCCGCATAGCGATAGCCGACGCCCATCGGAACGTGCCGCACATGGATGCCGCCACGGCCGGTGAGCAGGGAGGCCGTGACCACTTCGCCCTCGACCGACACAGCGCGCGGGCACAGCGGATATTGATGGCCGTTCTCGCAGGTGAAGACGATCTCGGTGCAGGTGCCGACCGGTGCTTTTGTGACCAGGCCAAGGTCTGCTGCCGCCGCCGGCCCGGAGTTGCCGAACAGCGTTGCACCCAACGCCAAAATGCCTGCGACCGTGTAGCCAAACCGAATACGCATCAGTGCCCCCTCGTCCAGCGATAGGCTAAGCAATTGAGGAAAATATCTCGCGCTAAATGAGCAAAAAAAACTTCGGAGGTCAAACCTCTGCCCAGTGCGGTGCGGGGAGATCGGCTGGCGTCAATGCGAATGGCGTGTCAGGTGTTGCAAGTTTGCTGCAGTGGGTCTGAATTCGGCTGCGAGCTGCCCGGTAGCGTTAATGCACCTTTACCGGCCACAATTGGCCTGCAAGTGGTGTGATGTATTGAGTCGTGTTCCGGAGATTGCTTCAATGAGCTGACCGGATCGCATCACGAACGCATTTGGACGAACATCGGGGGTGGGAATGGACTTCCGTGGTGGCATTGCACGTTCGCTGCTGACCCTGATGATTGTCTCATTGCCTGCGCTGGCAGCTCATGCGCAGACTCAGGCTCCTCAACCGGCGAACGGCCGGGCAGCTGCGGCAGCGCCGGTTCAGGGCGATCAAGCCTTTTCTGGCCCGAGCTTCCGCAAAGGTCTGTGGCGCTTCGTGCGAACGCTCGATGTGGTCAGGACCGCCAACAAGAACTTCAAGTATCGGGTGGTCAACGCGGAGACGACGCGCTGCGTCGACCCGACCCACGCCATGAAGGCGACCTTTGCCTCGGGATCGATCGGAAGCTGCGTCTCGGACAAGCCGGAGAAGGTCGGTAATCAATACACCTTCGGGCACCGCTGCGATTACATGGGGACGGTCAGCACCGTCATCACCGTGCGCAGCGACGAGGCCTATACCGAGCTGAACGAGATCAGCACCGGAGAGCATCCCCGGACCGACACGGTCGTCGCGACAAGGATCGGCGACTGCGACGACGGTAGTGCGGCCAAGATTGAGGCCAAGATTGAGGCCAAGTCTGAGGCCAAGACTGACAAGTCCGCTGCGGCGGCTTTGCAGCACTAGTTGGTAATCAGACGGCGGGTGGCGGCGGACGAGGCGTCCATTCGTCCCCAACGGCGCAGACGCTGCGCTTCCTTCGCGCCGAAGCTGCCCCGGCCTGAAGCAACCGGGCATTCACCGTGTTTGGCGCAAGAGCTCGTGAGAGTTTCGGGCAAAGGCTAAGCATTTACGGGGTCTTAACACGAAATGCTCCTGAATGATGTGAGGTTGGACGTGCTTCAAGCGAAGTCACGCGATCCGCGTCAATCGGCCGGTTAGGGATTCAATAAATGACATCGCGTGAGGGCTTCGCCCCGTCGAAGATCTTCGCATCCGCGCTTGGCGTCGTGGCCGCGCTTTCCGTGTTCGTGCTCGCCTCCCCGAGCGCCATGGCGGAGGAAGGATTCAGCGGGCCGACCTTCCGAAAGGGAATGTGGCGCTTCGTGCGGACGCTGGAAATCGCCACGTCCTCGAACGTCCGGCAAACGCTGCTCGAGCGCGAAATGACGCGCTGTGTCGATCCAACCCAGGCGATGAAGGCGACCTTCTCATCTCCGTCCGTTGGAAATTGCCACTCTTCGCGACCGGAGAAGATCAACAACAAATACGTCTTCTCCAACCGCTGCGACTATCTCGGGCCGGTCAGCACCGTCATCACGGTTCTCAGCGACGAGGCCTATACCGAGGTCAACAAGACCAATGTTGGTCAGGCGCCGCGGACCGACCGGGTGGTTGCCCGCCGAATCAGCGATTGCCACGAGGATAGAGCTTCGCTCAGCCAGCCGGCCTCCGCACCGAGCGAGGTGTCGTTGCAGCAGGACGAAGCCGAGGGCGAGCCGCTGTAAGGCGATTGGTCGGCGCGCGGGCCTCAGGTCGTCCGTAACACCATCAGATCTTCTGCTGCCCGCCTGGTGCACTCACCTTGACGGTGATCTTCTGAATTTCGGTTCGACCGCCCTGGTACTTGACTTCGATGGTCAGGGCGTCATCGCCGAGAAATTCCGGCGGCGCCTTGTAGAAGGCGACATAGGCCGGCACCTCGAGCGCCAGGCAGGCCTTGTAATTGGTGGCCTTCGCCTTCGCCGACTTCACCACAACCTTTCCGGCAGCCGGCGCAGTGACCAGGCGGATAGTCGGCAGCGGCCCCGACGTGCAATCAGGTAACACGTTGAGGTAGAGGCCAATCTGGGTGTCCCGGTTGGCCAGGGCGCGAACCTGGCGCTCCACCGTGGTCTCCTGCGGGACAGGTTGTGCAGGGGCTTGCGCGGCCGCCGCGCCGAAACATCCCCAAATCAGGACAGCGGCACACGCCTGAAGAATCACCCGCATCGACTGCTGCTCCAAATCGCCGGGAAGGACGAACGGGGCCGGGGAAATACTGCCTTTGGCCAAGTTAATCCGGCTAAGCCGTTGTTCTTTCAGCTTCGACCTGTCCGATCTTTACCACACTTCCACGGAAAGCATTGATTAACCAAATACATTTCTTGACCGCGGGGAGGGTTAACAATAGCCTAAAACTAAATTTTTCTACAACTTTTCCTCTAATCGCATTTTGCGGAGTTGATAATGCAGGGTTCGTTTCAGGTCGCTCAGGCAACCGGCACCGGCAATTCCACCAATTCGGCTCCCGTACGAATTTACAAGCTGACCAAGCCGCTGACCGATCAGGCGGTGGTCGTCAATCTTGGATACGACCAGAAGGTGAAGGTCGACTTTTCGTCGATCGCCAATGAAAAGATCACGCTGGTTCACGTCGGCGAAAAGCTGATCATCCTGTTCGACAACCAGTCGACCGTCACGGTTGAGCCGTTCTTCGACTCCCGTGCGGATGGACTGAAGAATGTCACGATCGAGATGGCGCCGGGACGCGAGGTCTCGGTTCAGGAATTCGCGACCCTTTTTCCGATCAGCACGGACGCCTCCGTGTTGCCGGCGGCCGACAATGGCGGCAACTCGAACGGCAACGCGCAGGCGAGCGGCGCGAATTTCAGTCCGTTCGCGATTGATCCGTTAGCTCCTGTGCCGACCAACGTGTTGGCGCCGCAGGAAGAGTTGCCGAACCTCGTGACCCCTGTGCCGCCGACCGGCTTCGTGCTGGGCATTGCTCCGCCTCCGACCATTTCCGGCAACCCGCTGTCGGCGCTGATTGTCGACGAGAGCTTCCTGACCGCGGCCACCAACCATGGTGTCGCCGGTTCGGGGCTCGGACCCGCAGGGGCAACGGTCGCGTCTGTGCAGGTGTCGTTCAACGTCACGGTACCGGGCGGCCAGCAGTCGCTGACCTATGCGCTGTCGGTCACGACCCCGAACGAAGATTCCGGTCTGATCGATTCGGCGACCGGTCAGCACGTTGTGCTGACGGTCAACGCGGCCGGCGTCGTGGAAGGGCGCACGGCGATCAGTGGCGATCTGGTCCTCACGGTCTCGGTTGACACCGCGGGTCATGTGACGCTGACTGATCTGCGCGCGGTTCATGAGGCAACACCGGGCAACTTCAATGAAGGGATCACGCTGGCATCGGGTCTGATCACGCTGACCGCCACCGTGACTGACAACAACAATCAGTCGGCAAGCGCGAGCGTCGATGTCGGCTCGCATCTGACGATCCTTGACGATGGTCCGGTGGCGGGCACGGTGACTGGCGCGACCGACACGCTGGTGCTGGACGAAACGCGCCCTGTCGGCAGCGACACCGCGGGCGGCACGACGCCGACCGGCCTCGCCAGCGTGACGGCGGACTTCTCCAACAATTTCACCGGCGGCAGCTACGGCGCCGACGGTGCCGGCAGCACTGCCTACACGCTGCATCTCACCGGCACGAACGTGGCCTCGGGCCTCTATGCGCTGGATCCGACCGACACCAACCCGGCCCATTTCGGGCAGGGTGCGCAGATCGTGCTGAACCAGTCCGGTGACACCATCACCGGCTCGGCCAACGGCACGACCTACTTCACGATCACGATCAACGAGACGACCGGGATCGTGACCTTCACCCAGGTCAACAACATCTGGCATGCCGATCCGACCAACCCGGATGACGCGGCGACGTTGACCCTCTCCAGCGCCAGCCTGCTGCAGGTGGTGCAGACCATCACTGACGCGGACGGCGACAGCGTGACAACGCCGATCAACCTCGGTGGCGGCGTGTTCACCATTCAGGACAGCGGTCCGACGGCCGGCACGGTGATCGAGAAGGAAGGGCCGGCGGAAACGCTGGTGCTGGACGAGTCGCGCCCGGTTGGCAGCGACACGCCGGGCGGCTTTGCGCCGAGCGGGCTTGCCAGCGTGACGGCGGACTTCTCCCACGACTTCACGTCCGGCAGCTACGGCAGCGACGGACCCGGCCATACGGCCTACACGCTGAAGCTCACCGGCTCGAACGTGGCCTCGGGTCTCTACGCGCTGGATCCGGCCGACACGACCACTGCTGACGGCGACGGCATCGGACAGGGCGCGCAGATCGTCCTCAACCAGTCCGGCAACACGATCACCGGCTCGGCCGGCGGGACGACGTATTTCACCATCACGATTGATCCGTCGACCGGGATCGTCACCTTCACGCAGTCGAACAACGTCTGGCATTCTGATCCGAAGAATCCGGACGATCCGGCAACGCTGACGCTGTCGAGCCCCAGCCTGCTGCAGGTGGTGCAGACCATCACCGACGCGGACGGCGACAGCGTGTCGACGCCGCTCGATGTCGGCACCCGTGTGTTCACGATCCAGGACAGCGGCCCGACGGCGGGCACGGTGACCGGCGCGACCGACACCCTGGTGCTGGACGAAACGCGTCCTGTCGGCAGCGACACCGCGGGCGGCACGACGCCGACCGGCCTTGATTCCGTGACGGCAGACTTCTCCAACAACTTCACGCCCGGCAGCTATGGCAGCGACGGCCCGGGCCACACGACCTACACGCTGAACCTCGCCGGCGCGAATGTGGCGTCCGGTCTCTACGCACTTGATGCGACCGATACGACCACCGCCGACGGCGACGGCATCGGGCAGGGTGCGCAGATTCTGCTGAACCAGGTCGGCAACACGATCACCGGCTCGGCCGGCGGCACCAATTACTTCACGATCACGATCGATCCCTCGACCGGGATCGTGACGTTCACCCAGCTCAACAATATCTGGCACTCCGATCCGACCAACCCGGATGACGCCGCGACGCTGACGCTGTCTGGCGCCAATCTGCTGCAGGTGGTGCAGACCATCGTCGATGCCGACGGCGACAGCGTGACGACGCCGCTCGATGTCGGCACCGGTGTGTTCACGATCCAGGACAGCGGCCCGAGCGCCGGCACGGTGATCGCGGCGGCGGATACGTTGGTGCTGGACGAAACCCGTCCTGTCGGCACCGACACTGCGGGCGGCGCCACGCCGACCGGCCTCGACACCGTCACGGCGGACTTCTCCAACAACTTCTCGGCCGGCAGCTACGGCAGCGACGGCCCGGGCAACACGGCCTACACGCTGAAGCTGACCGGCGTGAATGTGGCCTCCGGTCTCTATGCGCTCGATCCGACCGACACCGACCCGACCCACTTCGGCCAAGGTGCGCAGATCGTGCTGAACCAATCCGGTGACACCATCACCGGCTCGGTCGGCGGCACCAATTACTTCACGATCACGATCGATCCCTCGACCGGCATCGTCACCTTCACCCAGCTCAACAACATCTGGCATTCCGATCCGACCAATCCGGACGATTCTGCGACGCTGACCCTGTCGGGCGCGAACCTGCTTCAGGTGGTGCAGACCATCACCGATGCGGACGGCGACAGCGTGTCGACGCCGCTCGATGTCGGCACCGGTGTGTTCACGATCCAGGATAGCGGCCCGACGGCGGGCACGGTGACAGGTCCGACCGACACCCTCGTGCTGGACGAGACCCGTCCCGTTGGCAGCGACACCGCAGGCGGCACAGCGCCGACCGGGCTCGACACCGTGACGGCGGACTTCTCCAACAACTTCACCGGCGGCAATTATGGCAGCGACGGCGCAGGCAACACGGCCTACACGCTGAAGCTCACCGGCGCCAACGTGGCCTCCGGCCTCTATGCGCTGGATCCGACCGACACCGACCCGACCCATTTCGGGCAGGGTGCGCAGATTCTGCTGAACCAGGTTGGTGACACCATTACCGGTTCGGCGAACGGCACGACCTACTTCACGATCACGATCAATGAGACGACCGGGATCGTCACGTTCACCCAGCTCAACAACATCTGGCATTCCGATCCGACCAATCCGGACGATGCCGCGACGCTGACGCTGTCGGCGGCCAACCTGCTGCAGGTGGTGCAGACCATCACCGATGCGGATGGCGACCACGTGTCGACGCCGCTCGATCTCGGCACCGGTGTGTTCACGATCCAGGACAGCGGCCCGACGGCGAGCGCGCTGTCCGGCGCAACGGACACGCTCGTGCTCGACGAGACGCGGCCTGTCGGCACCGACACCGCGGGAGGCACGGCGCCGACCGGCCTTGCCAGCGTCACGGCGGATTTCTCGAACGGCTTCGCCGGCGGCAGCTATGGCAGCGATGGCCCGGGCAATTCGGCCTACACGCTGAAGCTCACCGGCGCCAACGTGGCGTCCGGCCTCTATGCGCTGGATCCGACCGATACCGACCCGACCCATTTCGGGCAGGGTGCGCAGATTCTGCTGAACCAGGTCGGCAACACGATCACCGGCTCGGCTGGCGGCACCGATTACTTCACGATCGCTATCGATCCCTCGACCGGGATCGTGACGTTCACCCAGCTCAACAATATCTGGCACTCCGATCCGACCAACCCGGATGACGCCGCGACGCTGACGCTGTCGCGTCCGGAAATCCTGCAATTGGTGCAGACCATCACCGATGCCGACGGCGACAGCGTGACGACGTCGCTCAACCTCGGCTCCGGTGTGTTCACAATCCAGGATAGCGGTCCGACCGCGGGCACGGTGGTCGCGGCGGCGGATACGTTGGTTCTGGACGAGACCCGTCCCGTCGGCACGGATACGGCGGGCGGCACGGCGCCGACCGGCCTCGACACCGTGACGGCAGACTTCTCGAACAACTTCTCGGCCGGCAGCTACGGCAGCGACGGTCCGGGCAACACGGCCTATACGCTGAAGTTGACCGGCGTGAACGTGGCCTCCGGCCTCTATGCGCTCGATCCGACCGACACCGACCCGACCCACTTCGGCCAAGGTGCACAGATCGTGCTCAACCAGGTCGGTGACACGATCACCGGTTCGGTCGGCGGGACCACCTACTTCACGATCACGATCAATGAGACGACCGGCATCGTCACCTTCACCCAGCTCAACAACATCTGGCATTCCGATCCGACCAATCCGGATGATGCCGCGACGCTGACGCTGTCGGCTGCCAATCTGCTGCAGGTGGTGCAGACCATCACCGACGCGGATGGCGACAGCGTTGCGACGCCGATCAACGTCGGCACCGGTGTGTTCACGATCCAGGATAGCGGCCCGACGGCGGGCACGGTGACTGGCCCGACCGATACTCTCGTGCTGGACGAGACGCGGCCTGTCGGCAGCGACACTGCCGGCGGCTCGGCGCCGACCGGGCTCGACACCGTGACGGCGGACTTCTCCAACAACTTCACCGGCGGCAATTACGGCAGCGACGGCGCGGGCAATACGGCCTACACGCTGAAGCTCACCGGCGCCAACGTCGCCTCCGGCCTCTATGCGCTGGATCCGACCGATACCGACCCGACCCATTTCGGGCAGGGTGGGCAGATTCTGCTGAACCAGGTCGGTGACACCATCACCGGCTCGGCCGGCGGCACCAACTACTTCACGATCACGATCGACGAGACGACCGGCATCGTCACGTTCACCCAGCTCAACAACATCTGGCATTCCGATCCGACCAACCCGGACGATGCCGCGACGCTGACGCTGTCGGCGGCCAACCTGCTGCAGGTGGTGCAGACCATCACCGATGCGGATGGCGACCACGTGTCGACGCCGCTCGATCTCGGCACCGGTGTGTTCACCATCCAGGACAGCGGTCCGACCGCGGGCACGGTGACCGGCCCGACCGACACCTTGGTGCTGGACGAGACCCGTCCCACAGGAACGGATACTGCCGGCGGCACGGCGCCGACCGGGCTCGACACCGTCACGGCGGACTTCTCCAACAACTTCTCGGCCGGCAGCTACGGCAGCGACGGCCCGGGCAACACGGCCTACACGCTGAAGCTGACCGGCGTGAATGTGGCCTCCGGTCTCTATGCGCTGGATCCGACCGACACCGACCCGACCCATTTCGGGCAGGGTACGCAGATCGTGCTCAACCAGGTTGGTGACACGATCACCGGTTCGGCGAACGGCACGACCTACTTCACGATCACGATCAATGAGACGACCGGGATCGTGACGTTCACCCAGGTCAACAACATCTGGCATTCCGATCCGACCAATCCGGACGATGCCGCGACGCTGACCCTGTCGGCCGCGAACCTGCTTCAGGTGGTGCAGACCATCACCGATGCGGATGGCGACACCGTTGCGACGCCGATCAACGTGGGCACCGGTGTGTTCACGATCCAGGACAGCGGCCCGACCGCCGGCACGGTGACTGGCCCGACCGACACCCTCGTGCTGGACGAGACGCGTCCCACAGGAACGGATACGGCCGGCGGCACGGCGCCGACCGGGCTCGACACCGTGACGGCGGACTTCTCCAACAACTTCACCGCCGGCAGCTACGGCAGCGATGGTGCTGGGTCGACGACCTACACGCTGAAGCTCACCGGTGCGAACGTGGCCTCCGGCCTCTATGCGCTCGATCCGACCGACAAGACCGCCGGTGACGGCGACGGCATTGGACAGGCAACGCAGATCGTGCTCAACCAGGTCGGTGACACCATCACCGGCTCGGCGAACGGCACGACCTACTTCACGATCACGATCAATGAGACGACCGGGATCGTGACGTTCACCCAGATCAACAACATCTGGCACTCCGATCCGAACAACCCGGACGATGCGGCGACGCTGACGCTGACGCGTCCTGAGTTGCTGCAGGTGGTGCAGACCATCACGGACGCCGATGGTGATCGCGTCTCGACGCCGCTCAACCTCGGCACCGGCGTGTTCACGATCCAGGACAGCGGCCCGACCGCCGGCACGGTGACCGGTCCGACAGACACCCTCGTGCTGGACGAGACCCGTCCCGTCGGCAGCGACACCGCAGGCGGCACAGCGCCGACCGGGCTCGACAGCGTGACGGCGGACTTCTCCAACAACTTCACCGGTGGCGGCTACGGCAGCGACGGTGCTGGCAGCACGACGTACACGCTGAAGCTCACCGGTGCGAACGTGGCCTCCGGCCTCTATGCGCTCGATCCGACCGACAAGACCGCCGGCGACGGCGATGGTATCGGACAGGGCGCGCAGATTCTGCTGAACCAGGTCGGCAACACCATCACCGGCTCGGTCGGAGGCACCAACTACTTCACGATCACGATCGATCCTTCGACCGGCATCGTGACCTTCGCCCAGCTTAACAATATCTGGCACTCCGATCCGACCAACCCGGACGATGCGGCGACGCTGACGCTGTCGGCTGCCAATCTGCTGCAGGTGGTGCAGACCATCACCGATGCGGACGGCGACAGCGTTTCGACGTCGCTGAACCTCGGCACCGGCGTGTTCACGATCCAGGACAGCGGTCCGACCGCCGGCACGGTGACCGGCCCGACCGACACACTCGTGCTGGACGAGACGCGTCCTGTTGGCACCGACACCGCGGGCGGCACGGCGCCGAACGGGCTTGTTTCCGTGACGGCGAACTTCTCCGACAACTTCACCGGCGGCAGCTATGGCAGCGACGGTGCTGGTTCGACGACCTACACGCTGAAGCTGACGGGCTCGAACGTGGCCTCCGGCCTCTATGCGCTCGATGCGACCGACAAGACTGCCGGCGACGGCGATGGTATCGGACAGGGCGCACAAATCGTGCTCAACCAGTCCGGCAACACGATCACCGGTTCGGCGAACGGCACGACCTACTTCACGATCGCCATTGATCCCGCAACCGGAATCGTGACCTTCACCCAGGTCAACAACATCTGGCACTCCGATCCGAACAATTCGGACGATGCCGCGACGCTGACGCTCTCGAGCGCCAACCTGCTGCAGGTGGTGCAGACCATCGTCGATGCCGACGGCGACAGCGTGTTGACGCCGCTCGACCTCGGCACCGGCGTGTTCACGATCCAGGACAGCGGCCCGACGGCGCCGACAGCGACGGTCAGTGCAGCTACGATCGGCGTGGACGAGACGCCCGGCGTGCAGACCACCAGCGGCGCGAGCGATGTGCTCGGCTCCACTGCGATCACGTTCAACGGTGCCGCCAGCACTGTCGCCGCGCTGTTCAGCACGGTTGCTAACAAGGGCGTCGACACCGATGTGCCGGGAGCGTCACTTGACAACGGTGCGCTCAGCTTTGCCTCGACCGGCGCGAGCAGCATCCTGACGGTGGCCGGCGGCAGCTTCGGCTCTGACGGCGCGGGGTCTACGACCTATGCGTTGAGCGTCCTCAGCGCTGCGTCAGGCCTGACATTGACGGATGGCACAGGGATCGCGCTGTCGCTGGATGCCAGCGGCCGGATCATCGGTACTGTGGGCAACGATGCCGCCAACCCCAGCCTGACGGGCCAAACGGCGTTCGCGATCGCCATCGATCCGATCACCGGTCAGCTCTATGTGGCGGACTATCTCTCGCTCCACCACAACAGCACCGCCAGTTCGAACGATCTGCTGACGATGACGGCCGGCAAGATCGGCGCAACGGTCACGTTGACGGACGCCGATGGCGATCATGTGACGGCCACCGCCGACATCAGCACTCATATCAGCTTCCTCGACGACGGCCCGAGTTTCGGCACGATCGAGCATGGAATCATTGCCGATTACGCGGGAATGTCCGTGCTAGGTAACCTACCCGTGTTCTCCGGCGCCGATGGTTTTGGCGCATATGACTTCACCTTGACTGGAAACACGGCGCCGGCCGGCCTGACGTTCAATGGCCAGGCCGTGCACTATTCCATCGACGCATTTGGACAGAATTTGACGGCCTATATCGGTGCGGCCCCATCGGCAGCGAATAATATCTTCACGCTGACTCTGGATGACACAACCGGTCACTACCTGTTCACATTGCTTCAGCCATTCACGGAGACAACGATCCAGAATGTCGGCAGTTCATCCGCCTTCGGCTCGGGACCCTCGCAAGAGCAGATTCTTTCCTCGAGCACCGATCAGCTGGCGGTTATTTCGGGCACGGCCTCCGGCGGTGCTCAAGGCAGCGTGAACGGATCGACCAACGGTTGGGGCGTCGGCAACAATAACTTCGATCCCAACGAAAAGCTGCTGTTTGACTTCACGGACGGCGCAAGCGCCAGCCCCGGCGGCAACGCGGGGTTCCATCCTCCAGCACACGAATCGGTAGCGAACTACACGTTCAGCGGTTACAAAGCCGGCGACGACATTCACTACGTCGTCTCCTATTGGGACGGAGTGCACGCCGCCTCCATCACATCGGTATCCGGTGATTTCGATCCTTCCACCCACACCACGGTCGCTAGCGAATGGTCGACGCCCACAGCGCCGGCCGGCCTGCAGCTCTACACTGTCCAGTTCACGGACGTGACAGGTAGCGGCAAGGTCGACCTGGTTGGCGTCGGAGTTTCGTCGACCACGAACGTCTCCGAGGATCTGAGCTTCAACGTGTCGACGATTGACGGTGACGGCGACACTGCGTCGAGCACCATCAGTATCAACATCAATGGCACCACGACCCTGCTGGGCACGGCCGGCAATGATGTCATTGTCGCCGGACCAACCAACGAGACGCTCACTGGCAACGGTGGGGACGACAAGTTTGTTCTCAATCTTAGCGGCCACGAAATCATCAGTGATTTCAACAGCGGTGATACACTCCTTCTCGACGTGGCCGGTCTGAGCCTGCCGACAGGCGCCTCAAACGCCCTTACGGCTGGTCAGTTCACGTCATCGGCAGTCACCGGCGGGACCGAGAACAACGCCAGCGCCTGGAACGAAAGTGCAAGCACGAACAAGTTCTTCTTCAACAATACGACCCATGAGCTCTGGTACTCGGCAAATGGTACAGGCTCCGACAAGGTGGACCTCGCACATGTGAGCACCGGCTTGCCGGCGGCCACGAATGTTCATATTTTCTAGGCTAGGCTTGCAGCAAGATCGAAAATCCGCGGAGACCTCTCCGCGGATTTTTATTGATTGAATTGTCGCCTTCACATCAACACGGGCAGAAAGCCGGTGAGGGGGCTCGCTGCATCAAGCGACTCCACCCCCGTCCATTCCGTCTCCGCGGCATTGGCGGCCGCCGGCGCCGCGTCGAACTCGTCGCCGAGCGGGAGGCGCTTGGCATAGGGGGCGGCAAACAGCTGCACGCCGCGGTCGTTGATCGCGAACATCGGTGTGAAGTTGCCGAGCTCGCCGTCATCAATCAGTTCGGAGCGGCGGCTGTCCAGGATCAACCAATGGCCGTCCAGGCGCGCCGCCAGCACGGCATGATCCTGGCGGATGGCGCGATCGCGACCCAGCACCAGGCGCAGATCCTCGCGCGGGAAGCCGGCTTCGCTGAGCGCGATGTATTTTGCGATCGCATAGTCCTCGCAGTCGCCCTTGCCGGTCGCGAAGGTGGCGAGCGGCGCAGTCCAGCGGTCGGCCTCGCCGTGCTGGGCGAAGTCGCTGACATAGCGGATCGCCTGGTTGACGGCGCGGTTGGCCTCATCCAGCCGGTCGCGTGCGGATTTGGACTTGACCGCGCCGATCAGGCGAAGGAATTGCGCGGCCTGCGACGGGCAGGTGGTCGCGTTCTCGCGGCATTGCTCGAGAACGCTCTGCTCCCTTGCGAGATCGGTTTCGAGGCCGCGCCATTTGCGCCACAGGCCGTTTTCCGGTGCGCGGAAGGTGAACAGGCCAAACGGCTCGGCGCCGACGGGCGGAAGCGGCTTTGCCGCGGGCACCGCGTCGGTCGCGGTATTTGGCGGCGTGAGCGAGGCGGTGCGGATGGCGTTCGGACCACGGCCGCGCTGCTGGTCGAGCTTGGCCAGGACGTCGGCGATGGTGAAGAAGGTGGCAGGCGGGCGGTTCGACGCGGCGTCCGCTGCGGGCGCGAGCTCGCCGGCGGGTTTTCCGAGAGAGAGCTCGTCCGCGGCAAACGCGGCAGGCGCTGCGCAAAGACCGATTGTCAGTGCGGCCGCGGCCATGACCGCCGACGAAGCAAACTTCAGCGACTTCATATGACGTCCCCAATGTCGGGGACCGTCAACGTCTGTGCGTCGATCTGCGTCCCCGCTGTTATCGGGACGCAAACTGGCGCCTTGGCCGCTTAAGCGGAGTTAAGTGGAGGGGGGCGCCGCCTCGAATGTCGAAAAGGCGGTCAATCCGGGGTTTGCCGGTTCGTTCGAAATTGAACGAACCGAGGTCACGATCGGTTAACCACGGAATCCGTGGTCCCGATCAGCGTTCGCGCAGGGCCTCGTCACGCAGCAGGCGGGCGGGCTTCACGATGTAGTCCAGCACGGATTTCTCGCCGGTCAGGACCTCGACCGTGGTCACCATGCCCGGAATGATCGGCAGCGGATGCTGCTCGGTGCCGAGATGGTTCTTATCGGTACGCACCATGACCCGGTAGAAGGTCTCCTGGCGTTCGGTCTTTTCCGCCTTGTCGTCGACGATGGTGTCGGCGCTGATGCGTTCGACCTTGCCCTTCAGCGATCCGTAGACCGAGGAATCATAGGCGCTGATCTTCACCACCGCGTCCTGGTCGGGACGGATAAACGCGATGTCCTGGGGACGAATCCGCCCCTCCACCAAGAGCGTGTCGTCCAGCGGCACGATGTCCATCAGGTTGGCGCCCGGCTGCACGACGGCACCGATGGTGCTGATGTTCAGTTTGTTGACGATGCCGTGGACCGGCGCCTTCAGATCCGTGCGGCGCACCCGGTCCTGGGCGGACTTGATATTCTCGTCGAGCACGGCGAGGTCGGCACGCGATTTGGCCAGGTCCTCGTCGGCCTGTGAACGGAACGACGCGGTGATGTTCGCGATCTTCGACTGAGCTTCGGCCAGCTGTCCCTTCATCTCGGTTGCCTGCCGATCAAGTCGCAGCATCTCGATCTCGGGAACGACCTTCTGCTCATACAGCCTGCGCGTCAGGGTCTGCTCGCGCTCGAGGAGCTTGAGGGAGCCGGTGAGGCGAGTGACCTGCTGGTTGAGGACGTCGATGTCCTGCGCGACCTTCTGACCCCGCATCTTGAACACGCTGGTCTCGGTCGCGACGGCGGCGGGAACCATCTTGTCGAGATCGTCCGGGAAGGTGATCTCGGCTCGGCCGCGTGCCTCGGCGTCGAGACGGGCCACCCGCGCCGCCATCGCCGCACGGCGCTCGCGGATTTCGCCGAACTCGGAAGCGAATTTCGTATCATCGATCCGCATCAGGGACTGGCCCTGCTGCACGATGTCGCCTTCCCGGATCAGGATGTCGCCGACGATGCCGCCTTCGAGCGATTGAACCACCTGCATCTGCCGCGACGGCACGACGCGGCCGCTGCCGCGCTTGACCTCGTCCAGCACGGCAAAATGAGCCCAGATCAAGAACGTCGCAAGCAGCGCGCACGACGTCCACAACAGCATGCGGGAGGTGCGCGGCGTGCGCAGCAGCGCCGCGGACCGGATATCATTTGCAAATGTGAAATCGGAAGACGCCATAATGTATTTGCTCGTTATGCGGATTTCGGCTGGATCGTGTTCTCCGGCGACGGGGCCGCGGACGCCGGCCGGCCCTGGAGCAAAGCGAGCACCTTGTCGCGCGGGCCGTCGGCAACCAGGCGGCCATTGTCGAACAGCAGCAACCGATCGACCATGTTCAGCAATGACAGGCGATGGGTCGAGATGATGATGGTCATGCGATCATCATCGAGGCCCTTGAGCCGCTCCAAGAACTCCTGTTCGCTGCGAATATCGAAGTGCGCCGTCGGCTCGTCGAGAAAGAGCACGCGAGGCTTGCGGATCAGAACGCGCGCGAGTCCGATGGCCTGCTTCTGGCCGCCCGACAGGCTGCGGCCGCCTTCCGAGATGGGCATGTCATAGCCCATCGGGTGGCCGGCGATGAAGCTTTCGACGCCCGAAAGCCGCGCGGCAAGCAGGACTTCCTCGTCGGTCGCTTCCGGTTTGCCAAGGGCGATGTTGTCGCGCAGCTTGCCGAAGAACAGATCGGTATCCTGCATCGCAAAGCCGATGCCGGCGCGCAGGTCCGAGGGATCATATTGGCGCGAGTCGACGCCATCGACCAGGATGCGGCCTTCCTTCGGCTCGTAAAATCCGAGCAGCAACCTGCCGACCGTGGTCTTGCCAGAGCCCACCCTGCCGATGATGCCGACCCTTTCTCCGCCCTCGATCTTGAAGCTGACCTTTTCGAGCGCGTTACCCGGCGCGTTGGGGTAGGCGAACGATACGTTCTCGAAGGCGACCTTGCCGTCTTCGATTCGTCTTGCGACGTAGGACCGGGTCGGCGAGCGTTCCCGCTCGATCGACATGATGCGATCGATCGCCTTGAGGGCCGTGATCGTCTGCGTACCCTTGGTGATCACCGCGGCGATCCCGGCGATCGGCGCCAGAACGCGCCCGGCGAGCATGTTGGCGGCGACCAGCGCGCCGACGCTCAGCTTGCCGTCGAGGATCAGGAAAATGCCGACGATGACGAGGAGCAGGCTCGTGATCTGCTGGGCCGTGCTCGCGCTCGTCAGCGACATCGACGACCAGAAGTGAACGTCCTCGCCGGATCGGGCGGTCGCGGCAACCGAGCGTTCCCACAAGGTCTGCATGCGGGCCTCGGCGCCGGTCGCGCGGACGGTTTCGAGGCCGGACAGGGATTCGACCAGCACGCCGTGCCGGGCGGCGGATTCGGCCTGCAGCCGCTTGATGGCCCGATCGAGCGGACGCTGCAGCAGGAAGCCGATCAGCATGACCAGCGGCAGCATGATCAGCGGGATCCAGGCCAGCGGTCCTGCGATGAGGAACAGCACCCCGACGAAGAGGATGGCGAACAGCAGGTCGGTTGCCGAAACCACGCTTCCGGAGGTGAAGAACTCGCGCACCGAGTCGAAGTCGCGGAGCTGATTGGCCAGGATGCCAACCGAAGTCGGCCGCTGCGCCATCTTCACCGACATCACGTGCTCGAAGATGTTTGCGGCCAGCACGACGTCGATGGTCTTGCCGGTCACGTCGATCATGCGGCTGCGGACCATGCGGAAGATGAAATCGAACACGATGCCGAGCCCCATGCCGATCGAGAGCGCGATCAGGGAGGGGATTGCCCCGTTGGGGATGACGCGGTCATAGACGCTCATCGTGAACAGCGGCGTCGCGAGCGCGAGGATGTTGGTCAGAAAAGCCGCGACCGCGATGTGCCCGTAGCTGCGCCAATGCGTCTTCACCACCGACCAGAACCAGTGGCTCTTGGGGATGTCGCCTGCGGCGGCGGCGCGCGCATCGGCCTGCGGCGCGCTTCTCACCAGGAACGCATAGCCGGTATAGTCCGTAGCGAGCGAGGCGATGTCGGTGACGCGCGGGCTGTTCGGCGTCGCCGGATCAACGACCTTGATCGACTTGTTCGCCGGGTCCACACCCAGAAGGATCAGCGCAGAGCCGTTCTTCATGACGAGGACGGCCGGCAGGACCAGCGCAGGAATGTCTGAAATGTCGCGCTTGACGGCCTCGGTCTCCAGACCGGCGCGCCTGGCCGCGCGGTCGTAGAGCGAAACGGACAAGCGTCCGTCCGTGATCGGAAGTCCGCCGAGCAGAGCTTCGCGGCTTACCGCGCGGCCGTGATAGGCGGCAA
The DNA here is from genome assembly GCF_029714345.1 of Bradyrhizobium brasilense. Lineage (NCBI taxonomy): Bacteria > Pseudomonadati > Pseudomonadota > Alphaproteobacteria > Hyphomicrobiales > Nitrobacteraceae > Bradyrhizobium > Bradyrhizobium brasilense. The sequence goes on along the minus strand of NZ_CP121669.1, from coordinate 5,634,878 downwards.
GATAAGTCAACGACGCGGTGAGGGGATCGTCGCCCAGCGCACGTGGCCTGTTTGTCGCGGCAGGCTTTGAGGTTGAGTCATCCGGCGAGGGGCGGACGGCGTCGGCCGCCGCGCTGGGGGTGCGAAACAACAACTGAAACCTCGACAAGCAAAATGGAAATGCAGCAATCGCATTAGATTTCGGGCAGACTACAACAAACAGCGAACAAATTCAGCGAAACTTATCTTAACGATTAATAAGGAATCGAAAGGGCCCCGACTTGGGGCCCTTCCGGCAGTCCTGTCATGAGCTTGTTGGCGGTCGCTACCGAGCGGAACTCGGGAAGGCCGACAGCAGCCAGTGGGGCTTGGTCGACGCATAGGAGCTCGCGTTCGACGTGACCGATGGATCCGCGTAAATGACGTTCGGGCCGTCCGCAGCGGTCTTTTGCTGCTGCATCCATTCCGTTGAACCGGGCACCGCTGCGGTCGTCGTCGCGCCGGTGAACCGGTCCGCAAAGCCAACGTCCTTCGGCTGGGCTGCCGCATAGGTCTTGGCAGGACGGGCGACAGGCGCCGGAACGGCGACGTGCAGCGGCTCGGACCCGGTTTGCGGGAGGTTCACGCGAAGAGTCGGGAACGAGTAGCGGGGCAGGCCAATCGAAAGCATGTCCGTCGGCGCAGCATCGACCGGCGGCGGAGCCTTCAGGTACTCGATCAGGGTCCCCATCGCGGCCAGCAGCTGGTAGTCGGCGAAAACGACGACGCTGCGGGCGGAGGTGAGCGAGACCGATGCGTTGAAGAACTGGTTCTGCGCGTTCAGCAGATCGATCAGCGAACGCTGGCCGAGTTCATATTCCTTCTGGAACGCCGTGATGGTCTTCCTGGCTGCTTCCAGCTCACGGGTCAGAGCACCGATGCGGGTAGCCGTAATTGTACGGGCATTCCACGCCTTGTCGATCGACTCATACGCGTCGCGCTGCAGGCGGGCGTGGCGCATGGTGGCTTCGGTATAGCGCTCGGCCTTCTCTGACCTGTTCCAGGCATCCTGGCCGCCGCGGAAGATGTCCCACGACATGACGACCTTGCCGCTGTAGTCCTCATGCGTGATGGAGGGAGTCCCGGGGGTCGCCACGTAGGGGTAGGAGTTGTCGTAATGGGTTGCTCGTCCCTCTAGATAGAATTTCGGGCCGAACGTGCCGTCGGTGGCCTTGAACGCATGCTTGGCGGCGTCGGCGTCGGACTGGGCCGCCGCGATCGTCGAATTGAATCGGAGGGTGGTCGCCAACGCTTCGTCGCGGCTGTGCGGCAATCCTGCGAGAGGGGCGGGGAAGCGAACGTTGATCGGCTCGAGGCCAACAACCTTGCGGTACTTTGCCCGGGCGTCATCCAGGCTGCGCTGGAATTCGGCGAGTGCCGCGCGGGCGGCTTCGACGCGCTCCCGCGCTTGCTCCAGGTCGCCTTCGCCCGCCCGGCCGCCCGAGAAGCGGGAGTTCACGTTTGCAAAGATCTTTTCGTGGTTGGCGACGTTTTGCTGGGCGAGGCTGACCAACCGGATGTAGCGGACGACGTCCATGTAGCCTTCGGCGGCGTCGAGGGCCAGCAGCTCGGTTCTCTCCTTGACGCGGGAGGCGGCGGCATTGACCCGCGCGGTCTGGCGCCAGACGTCATAGATGGACGAGAAGCCATCCCAGAGCAGCTGGCGCACCACGACCGATTCCTGGCTGCCATTGCGCCATGGTCCTGAACCCACGGTAGGCGCCGCCTGAATGTTCGGGGTGATGAAGCCCGGCGATTGATCGAATTTTTCCGGGCCGTAGCTGGCGTCAATGCGCACCTGCGGCAGCAGTGTGCTTTGGGTTTGCCGCAGCTCGCTTTCCGTCGCCCGCCGGTTCGCCGAAGCCTCGCCGATACCCGGGTTGGTCTGCATGGCCTGGCGTAGAGCGTCATTAATAGAAAAAACCTCGGCACATGCTGGCGTTGCCGCCAGACATAGGCACGCTATGACCGTGTATGCCGACTTCATAATCTCAGCCCCTACTCACAAAAATATTATGTAGAATCCCCCAAAGGGTAACAAAGGACAGTTCCGCGACCTATGACATTTCAGCCACACAGGCGCCCTAAGTGGGGGACCGAGCCATCCGTCCCCCGTGAGCGGAAATCTAAACATCTTTATTAAAATTCAGTGGTTTATATGGTGATCTGTGATCGCGCGAACTGGTGCCGAGCCGCAACACCGGGGACCGGAACATGAAAGATCAGTTAAGCCTGCCTTAAGGTTGGCGGCAGCCGGCTACTGCTGACGACAGGTCGCCAGGTAGGTCGCAACGAAGGGCGCGGCCTTGGTGTCCGCGGAGGGGCCTCCCAGGCGGCTCGTTAGTTTGTAGAGCGACTTGTCGCCAAAATAGAACCGGAAGATCTCGGCCGTGGTGTCGTCGGTGCGGGTCGCAAAGATCGACGCGGCGGTACGGCGGGCGGCCGCAAAGACGTAGGTCGTGAGCTTGGCTCCTCCCTTGCCTCCTGCCGCGTCGGATGTCCCCCAGGTGACCGTGAAGGTGTCGCCATCGATCACGACGGCGGGCCGGACCGTATCGAGATCGTCATCGATCCACTGGGCGTCACCGCCTTTGCCTGACGGGCCGAGCTCGACCCGTTTGCCCCGCGGCGTGTCGCAGGTGAACCGGGAAGGTTCGGCGATCGCGGCGCTCGTCGCCGCCAAGAACAGCAACAGGCAGCCGACCGACCTCCACATGGGCGTTACCCTCTGTTTCGTTGTTTGGGGGATAGTGATGTCAGCGCCCGACTCGCGCAACTCGGTGATTTACGGACAAGCAGAGCTGCTTTGCTTCCTCGCCGGAAGAGGCGCCCGCGATTTCACTCGGGCGCGATCGGGTGCGCTGGACGTTCGATCGATGCCCTGAGGCTTTCGAGTTCGAGGAAGACGTCAGCTTGCCTGCGAAGTTCATCGGCGATCATGGGAGGCTTCGTTCGGATGCTGGAAACGACCGTCACGCGGACACCAGCCCGCCTGACGGCTTCGACGACGGCGCGCAAATCACCGTCGCCAGAGAACAGGTACGCGTGGTCGATGCGGTGCGCGATTTCCAATGCGTCGACCGCGAGCTCGATGCCGATGCTGCGCTTCATTCGCCGCCGCCCTTCGCCGTCATCGTGCGTTTTGGCCAACTTTCTCCTGACCGCATATCCGTTGTAATCGAGCCAATCCACCAGCGGCCGAAGGCTGCTGAACTCGTCGTCGTCTCTCACGACCGTGTAGAAGTAGGCGCGGACGATCTGTCCATGCTTGCCGAACTCCGAGAGCAGTCGCCGGAAGTCGATTTCGAAGCCGAGGTTCTTGACCGTGGTGTGAAGATTCGCGCCATCGATGAAAAGTGCAATGCGATCGGCCATCTCAAATCCCCATGACGCCCGGATCAGTCACTGTATGCTGTGGTTCTGAAATTCCACGGGCGCATCGTGGGTGAGCACCCTAGCTGAAATGGCTAATCCTAGAGCAAGGGCTTGGCCGGGAAGAAGCGGAAATTTTCGCCAACCGCCGACGCGATTTCTCATCGGGCGCACACGCCGAAGCTGCGCCAATAGTGCAGCGCAACGGCGCGATCGACTTGCGGGCCGCCGACGCGCAAGGTCGCTATTGCGTGAACAGCTAAATTGTATCTAAAATCAATCAGCTGGGGTCGGTGCGATTTCGCACCGAGCCATTTTTGAAGACGCCATTGTTGCCAATACGAATTGTTTGCCACGGTGGAGAGCGCGGTTCTGCGTCCCTGATTGCACAGACATTTCGTTCTCGGAACGCGACGCATGGCGGCACAGCTGTTGCGCCAACCGGACACCCGATCGTGCGTCGGGATCGACGGGCTTGGCCGGAGCGCGCGCGATGCCTGGTGGTTGCCGCGCTCTGCATCCTGCTGTCCTGTTGCGGCGCCCCTCGCCAGGTCATCGAAAAGGAGGCGGGACCGGTAGCGGAGCCTACAACGGAGACGGCAACAGCGCCCACAGAGCCGGCACCAGCGGCGACAACGATACCGGACGCGACACCGGTACCGACACCGACGGCGGCAACGGTTAACCTGAGCGGCGCGCTCGCGGAATGCCGGAGCGCGTTTCCGGATCAAATCGCGCAAGCCGTGGCGCGGGCGTCCTGCGTGATCAAGGCGACCGACCTCGTCCGGCCGCTGCTGCCGTTTCCCGAACTGCTCGACCGCGAGAATGCCCTGCGCAAGGCGCTGGCCGGGCAGGTTCAGACAAGAACGATGTCCCTGCTCGAGCGCAACATCCAGATCCAGAAGCTGCATTCGCAGCTCCTCGAAGAGGAGCGCAGCAGGCTATCGGCCGCGCCCGCGGACGGGAGCAAGCCGCCGCTGGCCGTCACGCAGTGGCGGCAATCCAATGGGGAGAGTTGCGGCCGGCTCGGAGGGGATTCGGGGACCTGCTACTGAAACGAGCAATCCCGCAAACGGCCATCGGGGGATGGCACCGGATTGTGACACCGTCCCTCTGAGGTCGTTGTCGCGACAGGGGCACCTCCGACGCCGTCACCGTATTCGCACGGAGCAGCGCAATTGAAATGCTCTGAAATCTCGAAAGTCCTACAATTTAAGGGGTTTCGTGCATCGTTGTCGGAGCGCCTCGCCGAGGAGAAGGTGTGCGCCGCTACGCCGGTAGGGTTAATAAACGATTACCAATCGACAGTTTTCTCGCGACGCATTATAAGAAAATGCTAGTTGGCACCCGGATTTTGCCCCCGCCAACGTATTGCGTAAATTTCATCGTAAAAGGGATATTTTCCTATGTTGAAACTCTACATCCAGACCACCGAAGCCTTCAAGCGCCTGCGTGCGGATGCGGACGGCGTTGTGTCGTTCGAGTACGTGATCGTCGCCGCTTGTGTCGTCGCTGCTGTGGCCGCTGCGTTCGGTTCAACCAGTGCCACCGGCATCGGTTCGACGCTGAGCACCTCGATCAGCACGATCAGCTCCAAGGTCACCTCGGCAGTCTCCGCTTAACTCCGGATGTTGAATGCTGTTGGCAGATTCCTTCTGTCAACAGCGGTCAACCGGATTGCGATGTGCGCGAGCCCTTAAGGAGGCTTTCTCCTATGTTGCAGTCATACATCAAGGTCACAGAAGGATTGAGGCGTCTGCGCACGGACAAGGACGGCGTTGTGTCGTTCGAGTACGTGATCGTCGCCGCCTGCATCGTCGCCGCCGTTTCCGCGGCGTTCGGTACGGGGGCTGCTGGTGGCATCGGCAGTGCTCTGACCACCTCGATCACTTCGATCAGCACCGCGGTTACCAACGCGGTTAGCGCTTGAGTCCAGAGGGACGGCGCTCCGGAGGGGGGCATTATTTTGTGCCCCCCGCCTTTTCTGAGGCGATTATTTCATGAATTGGATTGCTTCCACGACCTCGTGTCTGGAAATCGCATTGTTGTTGTATGTCGCAACGATCGATATCGCGACACGGTTGATCCGAAACGAAATTTGTCTGGCGCTGGCGTTCCTTGGGATCGTCGGCCAATTGGCCAGTCCGGTGCAGATCGGCCAGTCGCTGATCGTTGCCGCAATCCTGTTCCTGGTGCTCTTCGTGATCTATCTGCGCGGAGCGATCGGCGGTGGCGACGTCAAGTTGCTGGTTGCCCTGGCGATCGGTCTGCCGCTGACCGGCGTGATTGAACTGTTGACGGCAACTGCACTGGCCGGCGGCGTTCTGGCCGCGATGCATCTGATGATGCGCCGTCTGCCACAACCGAAGCTGGCGCCCGCCGGATCGTCGCTGATGCGCCGGGTCTACGCGGTCGAGCGCTGGCGTCATTTGCGACATGCACCGCTGCCCTACGGGGTCGCCATCGCATGCGGCGGTATCTGGGCCATTTTGAGCAAAGGAATTTGACATGTCGTCCGCTCTCCGTGTCTCGATCATCATGGTGCTGCTGCTTGCGGCTACGGCGCTCGGGATCATTGCCTATAACGTGAACCAGCCGAAAGACCCTGTTGTTGCGCAGGTGGTAGAAGAAAAGCCTGCGGCCGCGACGGTCGGCTACTTCGTTGCGACACGCCCGCTTTCGAAGGGAACGCTGGCGCGGGAGGAAGATTTCGCGGTGCGTCAGACGGCACCGAACCGTGTCCCCGCGGGGGCGATCCTCGAAACGCCTGACTCCAAGGCCGGATTGCCCGGTTCGCTGGTTCGCAAGTTCGTCGAAGCCGGCAGCGCGATTACACTGGACGACATCCTGCGTCCGAAGGATCGCGGCTTCCTTGCCAGCGTCTTGGCGCCGGACAGCCGCGCCATCAGCATCAAGGTCGACGAGGAGACCGGTGTGTCCGGTCTGATCAGGCCGGGCGACAATGTCGACGTGGTGCTGACCCAGGTGTTCGAGAAGGCCGCGCCGGTGAAGCGAGCCGTCAGCGAAACCGTTCTGTCCAATGTGCGCGTGATCGCGATCGACCAGGAGATTGCGCAAGGCGGGCGTCCGATCACCAATGCCGTCCCAGGCAAGACGGCGCAGACCGTGTCACTGGAGCTCAAGCCGGATCAGGTCAAGAAGGTGGCCGTCGCAAAGCAGCTCGGCACGCTGTCGCTCGTCATCCGCGCTGCGGCCGAGCAGTGGGGCAAGGCCGACACAAGCGTAACGTCCAGCTGCGACGTATCGCCGGAGCTGGCGCGCCAGAGTGCGATTGCCGGCCAGAGCACGACGGTCGCGATCTATACCGGCAGCGAGGTCAAGCAATACTCGGTCAGGAGACAGGATCTTGACGACGACGCCCGCGCGGGCTGCGACGTGCCGTCCGAACTCGATCGTCAGACTACAGCGGCAGCGAGTGACGTCGGCAAGGGATCGGAGAAACGTTGATGAGTGCGAACATGGCAGTGGTGGAACAACCCGAAGAGACGACGTCTCTTGTCGCGCGCAACCGCATCGTCTGCTTCGTCAATGACGAGCTGAGCGCGGCAGCCCTCCGCAAGGGTCTCGACGGCAGCAATCTGGTGATCCGGCGCGGCACCATCCGTCATGCGACACGCATGCTCGAGACCGACACCGATCTGTACGCGCTGGTGACCGACATCAGCGGCATCGATGATCCCTTCACTGAACTGGAACGCCTCGCCAGTGTCTGTCCGCCCGATGTGAAGGTGGCCCTGATCGGTGACAACAGGGAGATCGTCTTCTACCGCGAGCTGATGGAGATCGGCCTTACCGAATACCTGCCGACGCCGATCACCAGGGATATGGTGCTCGACCAGCTGCGTCCCAAACTGATCGGCGACGCCGCGCCGGCCCAGAATGACCGCGGCGGGCACGTGGTGTCGATCTGTGGCGCGCAGGGCGGCGCCGGCGCGACCAGCGTCGCGATCAACCTCGCGCTGCAACTGGCCGAAACCACCAAGGCGAAGGTGGCGCTGCTCGACCTGCATCTGCAGGGCGGCGAGACCGCGGTGATGCTCGGTGTTCGTCCTGGGCCCGGCCTCCGTATCGCCCTCGAAAACCCGATGCGGGCCGACACCCTGTTTCTCGAGCGGGCGGCGATCGAGGTGAATGATCGGGTTTGCCTGATTTCCGGCGACGAGGAGCTCGATGCGAAGCTCGACATCACCGAAGCCGGCGTGCGGCACGTGCTGGGCCTGCTCCGTCAGCGGTTCAACTACGTCGTTGTCGATGTGCCGGTGCCGTTCCCGGCATCGATCTATCCGGTCATTCAGATGTCCCGTCATGTGCTGGTGCTGTTGGAGGCCGAAGTGACCGGCCTGCGCAATGCCCACGCGCTGCGCAACGCCGTCACCAACATCGCGGGCAAGGATCGCGTGTTTACCCTGCTCAATCGTGCCGACCGCGCCGGCGGTCTGCCGAGGGCGACGATCGTCAAGGCGCTGGGCGCCGAACCGGACATGATCATCCCGGATCTCGGCAAGGGAATGACCCAGGCGGTCAACCTCGGCGTTCCGGCTCTGAAGCACGTATCCGGTCTGCGGCGCCACCTTGCCCCGATCGTACGGGAAATCACCGGCGTCGGTGCCAAGAAAAGAGCCGGGTGGAAGAGGTGGCTCGGGCTATGAAAAAGTTCGGCAGGCGCGCAGACGAAATGCCAGTGCGGATGCCCGCAGCGGTGCCGGACGCCCCGGCAGCGGCACCAAGCGCGCGGCCGGCGCCGCCACCCTTGCCGCCGGCGGAACCGAGCGTGGCGTCACCGGCGTCCAGCCTGTTTGCATCGGCGCCGAAGCATGAAGAACCTGCGACCCACCATCCGGTGATGTCGGCATCCCTGCGCGAACGGGTGATCGAGCAGATCGAGCCGTCGGTGGCCGCGACCGTTCCCCGCGACGTCCTGCGCCGGCAGATCGAGGAAATCATCCACGGCATCGCCAACCAGGAGCGGCTGGAGCTGTCGGGCCGCGAGCAGCTCTTCCTGGCGGAGGAGATCGCCGACGACATGACCGGCTACGGGCCGCTGCGTCCGCTTCTGCTCGATGAGACGATCAACGACATCATGATCAACGGGCCGAGCAACGTCTATGTCGAGCGGGCCGGCAAGCTGGAGCGGGTCGCGGTCCGGTTTCGCGACAATGACCATATCGCCTCGGTCGCACAGAAGATCGCCTCGCAAGTCGGCCGGCGGGTGGATGAATCCAGCCCGATGGTCGACTGCCGTCTGCCGGACGGCAGCCGTGTCAACATCATCCTGCCGCCACTGGCGATTCACAGCCCCTGTATCTCGATCCGAAAGTTTCCGAGCCGGCGTTACAACATCGTCGCGATGATCGAGAACGGAACAATGAACGCGGCGCTCGGGCAGTTGCTTGAGATCGCATCACGCTGCCGGCTCAACGTTCTGGTCTCCGGCGGCACCGGTTCGGGCAAGACGACGCTGCTGAACGCCTTGAGTCAGTTCATCGACCATAGCGAGCGCATCGTCACGATTGAGGACGCGGCGGAGCTGCAGCTTCAGCAGCCGCACGTGATCAGCCTGGAAACGCGTCCGCCTAGCCTCGAGGGCACCGGGCAGGTGACGCAGCGCGATCTGCTGTGGAACGCACTTCGTATGCGTCCGGACCGAATCGTCGTCGGTGAGGTGCGCGGCGCCGAGGCGTTCGACATGCTGCAGGCGATGAACACCGGCCATGATGGATCGATCTCCACCGTGCACGCCAACAGCACCCGCGATGCGCTGACGCGCGTGGAGAACATGGTGCAGATGGGGCAGGTCAATCTGCCGTCGCGCGCAATCCGTTCCCAGATCGTCGCGGCCCTGGATCTGATTGTGCAGGTCGAGCGCATGCGGGACGGTCAGCGCCGCATCGTGCAGATCAGCGAGGTGATCGGCCTCGAGGGCGAGGTGATCACCACCAACGACATCGCGTTGTTTGAGTACAAGGACGAGGATGTCCAAGGGCGGATATCCGGCACCTACCGCTCCACCAATGCGGTTCCGAAGTTCAAGAGCCGCCTCGTCTATTACGGGCTTGATCGGGCCTGGGCAGAAGCGATGAGGCACATCTGATGTCGACGCCCTTGATCATCGTCCTGGTGCTGCTGCTGTGTGCTGGGGCAAACACCCTTTGGCTCGACGCACGACAGAGACGAATGGAGCGTCAGCTCGAGATCGCTCTGCCGACGGCTGAAGCCGCAGCCTTGGTGTCCATCCGTCGCGCGGCCAAGACGTCGCGTTGGCGTACGCTCCAGCGCTTCGCCAACTACCACCCCGATATGGTGTACGTCGTACGACCGGTCTATGTGCTGCTTGCAGGGGGAATGGCAGCGGCGGGAATTTTCTATGTCAATGGATTCCTGAAGTTCTCTGGCTCCTATGCGGCCATTGCGGCTGCCGGCGTCGCCATCTGGGTCGTGCGCGGCCTGTTCGGATGGCAGCATCGGCGCTTCGCAAATCAACTGTTCCAGCAGCTTCCCGACGCGGTCCAGTTGGTGACGAGTACTGTCCGGTCCGGATTGCCCGTCCACGAAGCATTTCGCACCATCGCCCGCGAGATGCCGCAACCGACATCCGGGCAATTTGCCATCGTCTGTCATGAATTGAACCTGGGCAGGTCGCCCGAGGAAGCCGTCGAGGAGATCTATCAGCGAACGCAGGTGTCGGAATATGCGATGTTTGCGGTAACCCTCGCGGTGCAATTGAAGACCGGCGGCAGCCTGGCGGAAACGCTGCAGACGCTAGGCGAGACCGTGAGTCAGCGGGTTGCGCTGGCGGCCCGTGCGAAGGCCTTGGCGGGTGAGGTCATCTTTTCATCGCGTGCGCTCACCTGCGCGCCGCTCATTGTCGGTGGATTGCTTTACCTGCTGAATCCGCTGTCGATCGATCTGCTGTTGTACGATCCGCAAGGAAACATACTCCTCGCTTATGCCGCGTGCTCGGTCATATTAGGGCACTTCGTGATCCGTTGGATGGTCAGAAGGGAAACCACGCTATGACCGCCGGTCTCGGTTTCGCCACTCTGGCCGTCGCGATCGCGGCTGCAACCTTTCTGCTGATCATTCGCGAGGTCCATCTCCGCGCCTTGAACACACGCGTCTCGAACGCCGTGCTGGGCATTCCTGATCGATCGAGCTCCTCGAAGGACCTGATCGGCTGGCTTTCATCGGTCGGTACGCGCTACAGGAGTTTCTACGCCCAGGAGAATCTCGACCAGTTGCGGATGATTCTTCAGTCGGCTGGACTCAACCATTATCGGATGCTGCCGATCTGGATCGGTTTCAAGATGGTCAGCACATTTATGTTTCCGATCGCAGCTTTCTCCGTGTCGCAAATTCTCGGAAGGCCGTTCAGCGACGTGATGATCTTCACGTTGTTCGGCGTGGCCATAGGGATCATGGGTCCACGTCTGATCTTGTGGTTCCTGAAGCGGCGCTTCGACGCGGCGATTCGTTTGGGTACGCCCGATACCATCGATCTGCTTGTTGTTTGCAGTGAAGCCGGCATGGGTTTGGAAAGCGCGCTTGAGCGCGTGGCGGACGAGATGCGGGAGACCAACCCTGCTATCAACCACGTAATGCGCGGTCTTCTCGATGATCTTCGGATTCTGCCGAACCGTGCTGAGGCCTTCGAGAAGCTGGCTGCCACGTCAGATGGTCTCCGCCGCTTCGGCACCATGGTCAGCCAGAGCCTGCAATATGGCACGCCGCTCAGTCAGGCGCTGCGCAGCATCGCGGTTGACCTGCGCCGGGAACGCATCACCAAGCTCGAGGAGCGGGCGCACAAACTGGGCGCCAAGCTGACCGTTCCGATGGTGCTGTTCCTGCTTCCGGCGATGTTCGTGATTCTGGGCGGAAGCCCGTTCCTTCATTTGATCCGTACATTCTCCAATCTTCGGTAATTGAGCCATGAGCGCAGCTGCAATGAGTCTTTCGACGAACCTGGCCTACGATCGGGCGACCCGATTCCTGGGCAGCGCATGGTTCCTTCTGTTGGGGCTTGTCGTAACGATCAATCTCGCGAAGGCGGGGGAGCCTTGGCCGTCGCTCGTCTCGAACTTTCTTGTCGCGGTGTTTTACCTGATGCTGGCGCTGCTGATCCTGATCCGGGGGCCCGCAAAGGCGCAGGCCGAAGGCCTGCTGCCGAGGATTGCCGCGTTCGTCGGCACCTACTGGCCATGGACGATCACGTTTTTCGAGAAGACCGAGGGCACGTTGCCCAATCTGTTGTCCACAGTTTGCGTGCTGACCGGCATGATCATGATCCTCGTGACCGTTCGCCATCTCGGACGGTCGTTCAGCCTGGTGCCGCAGGCGCGTTCGGTGGTGCAAACCGGACCGTACCGGTGGATCAAGCATCCACTCTATCTCTCGGAAGAGATCGTGTTCCTTGGTGTTGTGCTGCAGCATCTGAGCTGGATGACCGTGGCCCTGCTGATCCTGCACATTGGCATCCAGGTCAGCCGGATTCTTTACGAGGAGGACGTGCTTCGGCGCACGCTTCCTGAATATTCCAGCTACGAGGCGTCGCGCTGGAGATTGATTCCCTATGTCTGGTGAACGGCGATGCAGAGCTGGAAGAACCGTGTGAGCGGCAAGCGTTCCCTGATCGCGGATCGACGCGGCGCCGTCGCGTTCGAGATGCTGTTCGTTTTCGCTTTCCTGTTCCTGGTTATTCTGCTGCCGCTTGCCGATCTTGCGCTGGCGGGCTTTCAATACATCCAGGCGCTCGCGGCGCTGCGCGGGTTCGGACAGTCCATCCAGTATTCCCCGCCGGGCGACGTCACGAACGCATCCAGCTGGGCGTCGGCCGCGCTCGCCAAGGCCGATTCCCGTTATCCGATCCCCAGCATCCAGCTGATCTGCGGCGACAGCAATGCCGTCTGCGATTCAACCAATTCTGATCCGTCCCAGCCGAAGTACTACGTGTATTCAACGACGATCACGCTGACGCCAATGGTGTTGAGGTCGGCGATTTGCACCAGCGGCAATAGCAATCCTTGTTCGTTCACGCTGACCTATTCGGAACGGTTTCAATGAGGTGGTCCATGCGTAACATGCTTCGTTGCCGTCGCGGCTCAGCCGCGTTTGCTACTGTGATTGCGTTGATCCCATTGATCGGAATGATGGCGCTCGGCGGTGAAGCCGGATCCTGGTACGTCACCCAGCAACGCGCCCAGGGTGCGGCTGATGCGGCGGCCTACGCCGGCGCCTTACGGCTCGCGTGCGACAGCGCCCCGCAGCCGGGCACGAGCTGCAACACCACCCAGACATATGATTACCGCGGCAAGCAGGTGGCAGCTCAGAATACGTTCTGCAATTCTGGCGACACCTCCTATCCGGGCTCGAAATGCCCGACTAGCCTTGCAAGCGGACTTTCGCGGAGCGTCCAGGTCGCCTCGCTGACGTCGTGGAACGGGGTGGCGGGGACATACGTTCAGGCCACCATCAGCCAGCAGCAGCCGGGATATTTGGCTCAGGTGCTTGGCTTGTCGACGGTCACGATCGCCGCGACGGCGGTCGCTCAGGTTGATAGTTTGGCTAAACCTCCATGTGTGCTGGCTCTGAAGGACCCTGTCACCTTTCAAGGTAGCCCCACCGTGTCGTCGGCGACGTGCGGTATTTCGTCGGACAGCAGCGCGTCGAATGCGATCGGCTTCGTCGGCAATTCCGGCATCCAGGTGAATGCGCCGAGCTACACGGTCGGCGGCTGCTCCCAGACGGGGGGAAGCCAATGCACGGGCGTGCTGACTTACCAGCAACCGATCCCAGATCCTTTGAGTGCGGTGAACACGGCGCTGACCGCGTTAAAGACGTCTAATTTTCCGAATGGTTCGTGCAGCGGCTCGACAGCCGTTTCGTATGAGACAGGCGCCTGTTACAACAATGGCAATCCAACGATCCCGTCCGCGTTGAGCGGCACCTATTACTTTACCGGAAACGTCAAGATCAACGGCAGTCCGACAATTACCGGAACTGCCACCCTGATTTTCTTCGGAGGCGGATCGCTCACGATCACCGGCAGCCCAACGATCCAGCTTACGGCGGTGAAGTCGCCGGCGGGCCCATCGGTCTTGTCATCGACCGTGAAGGCGCTAATGACTGACCTTCTCATCTATGACAATGAGGCCTATTCGAAGCAGGGCGTCAACATCTCCGGCAGTTCCAGCAGCTACTTCAATGGCACGGTTTACGTACCAAACACGCCTGTCACGTACGGAGGCAACAGCGCGCAGACTGCCCCCAGTCCCGGTTGCTACCAAGTCATAGCCTACGCCGTGAATTTCCAGGGCAATACGACCCTGGACAACAGCAAGTGTACGTCGGATGGGGCAGCAAAGCCCAACGTTCAAAGCGTGCGCCTGGTGCAGTGATGAAAAGGCTCGACCAACGCGGGGTGGCGGCTCTCGAGTTCTGCCTCATCGCCGTGCCCTTGTTCACCTTGATCTTCGCCGTCTTTGATTTCGGACGCTACGCGATCACGATGCAGTCGCTGCGCCTGCTTGCGGATGCCGGGGCCCGGGCGAACATGATCAGCTGCTACACCCCTGCTGTGCTGGCGTCCAATTCACCATCCAGCTGTACCAGTGACTATCTGACGCTTGCGCAGAAGCAGGCCGTTGCTCCCTTCCTGTATGGCGCCAGTCTCACGCCGACGGTGACCACGACGGCGGGCGCCTCGGCGCTGACGGTGACGGCATCCCAGTCGGGCTTTGCCATGATCATGCCGATCTGGGGTACGTCCCTCAACGCGCCGAGCGCGTCCACCACGATTCCCTTCTGAGCAGAACCCCGATTCGACGAGGCCGATCGGTGGCGCCGGCTTGGGCGGCCGCCAGGGCGGCTCGGCCCGATGGCGGGCCGGGAAATAGCCCGGGCGGGCTACGGATGTGGTGCGCGCTGGCAACATCGAGCAGTTTTCTCCGGGGTTGCCGCGGCCGGGCGGACCTCTCTCCTTGCAATCGAGGCGCGTGGCGAGGGATGATCTACCAGCCGCCATTAGCGGCCTTGCGACCCGGGTGAGTGCTCGGTGCGCGGGGAAATGGGAATTTTCGCGAGTAACTATTTGTAGTCGGACAGACTGTAAACTCTACGGCGTGGTGGACGAACGGGAGTGATCGGGACGCCGAGGTCGTAGATTTACGGGGGTCGTCGCGGAGACGCGGCGAAGGGGATTGGCATGATGGGAAGTCGCGTTTCGGTTGATGCGGGACTTGGGCTGGTCGCCCTGAGCGCGATGGCGTTTGGCGCTGCGATCGCCCTGTTTCATTTCACCGATCCTGCTGCGGCCGCGGACCGGCGGGCGCCGTCGTCCAGCGGCGTCTTCGTCAGCGAGATGAGCGACGTCCAGCGCGTCAGGGTGACCGTCAACAAGTCGCGCACCTTCAGGGTCGATACGGCGTTCTCGTCGATCGTCGCGGGCTCGCCCGATATAGCCGACGTGAAGTCGCTGAGCGATCACTTGATCTACGTCCAGGGCAGGAAGACCGGCACCACCAACGTCATCCTGTTCGACAGCTCGATGAAGCAGATCGGCATTCTCGATGTCGAGGTGACGCTCGATATCGGCAATTTGCAGCAGAACATCCAGTCGGGCACCGGCACACGCGGCATTCGCGTGTCCTCCTCCGAAGGGCAGGTGGTGCTGAGCGGAATGGCCGCCGATGCCGTCGCCGCCGAGCGGGCGATGACGATTGCCCAGGGCAGCGTTCCCAAGGACGCCATCGTGGTCAATGCCATGAGCGTTGCGGCGCCGCAGCAGGTCATGCTCGAGGTGCGCTTCCTCGAGGTGAACCGCGAGGCGGGACGCGATCTCGGCGTTAACCTCTATGCAGCAAATGCTAGCGGATCAAATATTGCCAATACTGGGGCTGGCACACTGAACACGAACAGCGGCCGAGTTAACATGCCAAACGTGGGCCCCCCGCCTGGCTCTATTCCGCTGCTAGGCACCGCGGGTACACTCATTGGCTCGGCCGGAGGCGTAGCCGCACCTCCGTTCGGAAGCTTGTTGACGAGCATTCTTCGGACCAGCAATGGCAGTTCGGTGGACCTTCTGATTACCGCACTGGAAACCAAAGGACTGGCCCGCCGGCTGGCGGAGCCGAATTTGACCACGCTGTCGGGCGATGCCGCGCGATTCCTGGCAGGTGGCGAGATCCCCGTGCCGGTCGCCTCGTCGCCGGTCCCGGGCGCACTGCCAACCGTGACGATCGACTACAAGAAGTTCGGCGTCGAACTGGCCTTCGTGCCAACCGTGTTGTCGCGCGGGGTGATCAATCTCCGCGTCGAGCCCTCGGTCAGCGAGCTCGATTTTACCAACGCGGTGAGCATCTCCGGAACGACGATCCCGGCGCTGACCCGCCGCGACGCGCGCACAACGGTCGAATTGCGCGACGGCCAGAGCTTTGCCATCGCCGGCCTGCTGCAGACCCGCAACCGGCAGGACGTCTCGCAACTGCCCTGGATCGGCTCGGTGCCTGTGCTCGGAACCTTGTTCAGCAGCAAGTCGTATCAGCAGCAGGAGACCGATCTCGTCATCATCGTGACGCCGCGCCTGGTCGCGCCGGCAGCGCCCGGTCAGCAACTGGCATCGCCGCTCGATTCCCGCCTGCCGGCCAATGACGTCGATTTCTTCCTCAATGGCCAGATGGAAGTGCGCAAGCGTTACGACGACTACGTCAATTCCGGCGGCGACGTGAAGGGACCCTATGGTCACATCATCGCGCCGAACGCCGTTGTACCGGCTCCGCCACCGGCCGTCGGTGCGAACCAGCCGGTCGTGAAGACCTTGAACTAGGGGGGCGGGAGATGACCATCCGATATCTGGCTTTGCTCGCACCCTTCCTGCTCGGCGGCTGCTACGGCCTCTACGGGCATGACGAGATGGACCGCTACGTGCAGCGGTCCGACACCATCACGATGAGCGCCGGCAACGCCAAAGAGGTCAACGCCGTTACACACACGATCCACCCGTGGCCGGCCTATGTCGGCGATCGCAGGATCGCCTACGACGCGCGGCGCACGGGCACTGCGATAACGCGCTATGGCACTCAGCAACGCCCGCTGGATCAGCTTCCCGACATGGGCGATCCGACCAAGGCGATGGGCCAGCCGCCGCCCGTCACCACGATTCAGAACGTCAACACGACCGGATTGGGAGCAGGGACCGGTGGATCGGTGGCCGTCGGGGTCGGAGGCGGAGGCGGCAGGTAATGTCCTTGCAGCGTCGGTCAGGTGCCGGGGCAGGGATTCGGAAGGGAAATGCGACGTTAGGTTTCGGCAGACCTCGGTATTTCGGTCGTGCCGTCTGTTTTCGTAGGTAGTTTTGCGATGGATCTTCGAATGGTGCAGGGGCTGCGCTGGACTTGGGGAATGGGGCGAGGATTGCATCGCCTCGCACCGGCGTTGATCTGTTGCGGCTTGGCGACCGGCCTTGGGGCCTGTGACTACACGACGCGGGAGGCTGCGATCGTAGCTCCCGTGGATCCGCCGGGCGGAGACCCCGTGCAGGAGCCGACCGACGTCAAATACTATCCCTCCGACGAACCGGTGCGGATGGGGCTCGAGCACTACAACCGCGGCAATTACGGAATCTCGCAGCGCTATTTCAAGGAAGCGGTCGAGAAGGCGCCGAAGGACGTGACGGCCTGGGTCGGGCTCGCGGCGAGCTATGACAAGTTGCGCCGCTTCGACCTTGCCGATCAGGCCTATGCGCAGGCGATCCGGCTTGGCGGCGAGACAGTCCAGATCCTCAACGATCAGGGCTATTCCCTCATGCTGCGCGGCAATCTGAGCGGCGCGCGGCGGAAGTTCGAGAAGGCGTATTCGCTCGATCCGGGCAACCCCGTCATCGCCAACAACCTCGAGCTTCTCAACGGCAGCCGGCGTTTCATCGAAAGGCCGCCGAACAATCAGCCGTAGGTTGACAGCGGTTCACGAGCCTCTGCACGATTTCTTAGGGGTATGATAATACCCAATTTTGCCCGACGCGTCGAGTTGCCGGGTCCGCCGGCTCCTTTGCATGGGGTTGTTTTCGATATTTTGGCAGCTCGCCCCTGCGACTTGACCTCGCCACGATCTAGTTCGGCATCAGCACGACATCGATGCGGCGGCTGTTTCGCGTGCTGATGATGATGGCACCGTTGCGGGTCGCAAATCTCGCGCCGACAAGGCGCGGTACCTTCTCCGTCAGCGATGAAGGCAGCGGAATCATTCCGCCGGTGATGGGATCGCCGACGTTGATCGGCGCGACAGCTGCGCCGGCCGAAGGCGCTGCCTTGATGTACTCCCTTATCAACTGAATCTCTTCACGCGAGAGGTTGAGCGCGGCCTGCTCGCCTGCGCCTTCAGGCAGCTTCCTTTCCGCCTCGGCCTTGTCTTGCGCATCTTGCTGCTGGGCAGCCTCGCGTCTTGCGACTTCGGCCTGTTCGAATCTGGCGAGGCGTTCCCTCAGCGGCGCGATCTCGCGTCGCAACGCGGTAATGTCCGACTTCAGCGAAGAGAGCTGACCAAGTGCAATCGCGGCGGCAACGCAAGCGACGACCGAGATCAGGCTGAGGCACGCCACCGCCAGCCCCGTCAATCCGCCTCGACGATCGGCACGACGATTCGGGACATCCTCCGCGGATCGCCGTCGCCGTGCGGTGGCGAATTTCGGCTTGATCGTGCCGAGGAAGCTGACCAGACCGGACAGCCGCGCAGCCACCATGCGGTTCGCCTCTTGAAAGGCGCCGAATGCAGGCGCAGGGACGATCGGAGAGTGCGCCGAGGGGATGGCGGGAGCAGTAGCCGAACGGCCCGCGCCGGATGGCTGGCGGTCGTCGCGGTCCTCGCGCGTCATGCCGGGGAGCTCGAGATCAACGTCGTCCGGGCGGTCGATCGCGGTGTCCGCAACGTAATGGCGCGTGTCGGCCGCAGCGGCGTCCAATCGCTCCGTTTCCTGTCGATCGGGTCCTTGTTCGATGCGGGCGGCTTCAAGCGAGCGCCACAGCGAGAGCCCCGAATCGGTGATCTGCAGGCCCGCGTCGTTGATCGATGCCCATCCCGATTGGAAGACGTCGGCGTCGCCAAGCTCGGACGGCCGCTTCGACTGCGTGGCTTCATCGCCGGCCGCGATCATGCGCTTGACCTCGCGGCTGACCTCGTCGATCGCGATCCGTTGTCCGGGCCTTGCGGCCAGCACACTCAAGATCGCCAGATTGAACCTCATGCGGCGCCTCGCGATGCCCCATCAACCGGCCGTGCCACCGTTGCGCTCCCGTGCAGGCGACGTGCGAGCCTCAGCGGGGTCGAAGCGGATCAATCATGACGGCACGGACGTCGGTCGGTCAGGGAGTCAAGCAAGTGTACCGGCTCGCCAAGGGGCAAACAATCCGGCACCAGACCTACGACAGATGGATAAGTCGGCCCGCAAAGGGGACGCGTCGGGATCGCCTTCGCGGCGCGCCTCAGAGAAACTCGCGAAGCCTGGAGAGTTCGATCACATGCTCGGGTGAGAGCACGTCGGGGACGAGGGGAGGCTGCGACTTGGTCCGGATCTCGTAAAGATGTCGCGTCTTCTCGGGCTTGCCCATGAAATCCCGAATGCATTGGTCGAGCGTTCCATTGACGACCATATAGGGCGCGCGATCCTCTCGCCTCGAGTTGTTGAGCGAAGGCCATTTGTAAAGGTGGGCCGCAGCTTGGAAGTCCACCTGATGAGATTGGTCGGTCATCTCAAAATATCTACCCGAAAAAGCCCTGCGCGGCAAAGTCAGCCGGCTGATGAGTGAGCCGGTGCGGCAATACGTGCAAGCTGCGTGCGGCCGTCCATCGCAGAGGCCGCCGTCATGCATCTGGGACGATCCGCCGACGTGCCTCGCGTTTGATGCCTCGCAGCAACTCCCGCTTCGATCTCCCGCGGCCGAGATCGGGGCGATGGGCGGGCGAGGCCGGCTGAAGGAGAGCCGGCAGACTCCCTCGCGCGGCGCGCGCAGTGGCAGCGCGCGTTGACGAACCTGGCTCGTTCGCTGCGCCAGCGGCCGTGACGACGCGTGCTGGATTGACTCGATTCCATAATGTTCCTATTTTGTTCTATTGTCAATTTCCACGTCCGGAGACGGGCGGCTTCGGTCAGGTCAGGGATGAACGGGTCGAGATGGCAGCCGCAGCCACCATCCTTCATGCGGACCTGGATGCATTTTACGCATCGGTCGAACAGTTGCTCGAGCCGTCGCTGCGCGGCAAGCCGATCGCCGTCGGGGGCGGGGTTGTGCTGGCGGCGTCCTATGAGGCCAAGGCCTTCGGGGTGCATGGCGGCATGTCGGGGCGGGAAGCGCGCCAACTGTGCCCGCAACTCGTTTTCGTCGGCGGCCATTTCAGCGATTACCAGCGGTTGGGTGACGCGGCCATCAAGGTGATCGGCGACTTCACGCCGCTGGTCGAGCGAATTTCGATCGACGAGGCGTTTGCGGATGTTGCCGGCTGCACTCACCTGTTCGGAACGCCTGCCGAAATAGCCGCGTCGATCCGGTGGCGCGTACGCAGCGAGCTCGGCCTTCCGATCTCGGTCGGCGTCGCCCGCACCAAGCATCTGGCGAAGATCGCCTCGCAGGTCGCAAAGCCCGATGGACTTGTCGTCGTTGATCCCGACGCCGAGCTGAGCTTCCTTCACGAATTGCCGGTTGAGTTTATGTGGGGAGTAGGGCCGGTCACCAGGACGCGGTTGGATGCGATCGGCGTCGCGACGATCGGTCAGCTCGCCAAATTGTCGGAACGGTCGCTGATGCACTTGCTCGGTCCGGCAGCGGGCGAGAAACTCGCCGCGCTGGCCTGGAATCGCGATCCGAGACAGCTCAAGCCACACCGGCGCGCACGATCGGCGGGAGCACAATCGGCGCTTGGCCGAAAGCCTGCGATCGAGCAAGTCATTCGGCCCACGTTGCTTCATCTCGCCGACCGCGTCGCCACGCGGCTTCGGGCGAAGTCGCGGCCTGGACGAACCGTGACGGTGCGCGTCCGCTTCGCCGACCTGAAGTCGGTGACGCGCTCGATGACGCTCGATGCGCCGGTGTGCACGACCATCGTCTTGGCCCGGCTTGCCGAGAATCTGGTGCGCGCTGCTCTTGCAGACCATCCCGGCGAGAAGATCATCTCGCTGCTGGCGATCTCGGTGTCGCATCTCGAGGAGCATTGGGATCTTGCGCTGGAGCTTCCACTCGGACTGGCGGACGAAGCGCTTCGGCCTGGAAGTCCGACAGGGATGGCCCGCTGGGCGGCGGACCGTGCGATCGACAGGATCCGCGATCGCTTTGGCTGGGAGGCGATCGGATATGGTTCAGCCGCGCTGGAGGCGGTTCATTCGGTGCCCGACGCGTTTCGCAAGCTTGCCGAGAGAGATCTCTAGCGTTCGCCGGTTCACGTATCTGTCACTGCATTAAGAAAAGGCAATTTGGAATCGCGCGCTTGTGAGTGGCGACCCCGTACGGCCGGCCTATTTTGAGCCTGCGGAGGGACAGCCATGAAGTACAGCGCCGAACTGATCCAGACGATGCGCGATGCGTTGGATGCGGTCATGGCAAGCGTACCGGCGGATCAATCCGTGTTCGGTCTCAAGGCCGCTGTTGCGGAATGCATCCTGCGAGCCGCGGCTCACGGCCAGACCTCGTTCGACGGGTTCGTGACGTCGGCATCCGATCAGCTTCAGTCGATCATCTCGATGCTGACCTAGGCGATCGGGATGCGCGCGACCGTCGCGTTCGCCTTGCCGCGCGGTGCGCTGATGATGCAATCGCTCGGGCCGACGGTTCTCTCAGGGTAGCGATACGACCCGTAGATTGTTGGTTGTTCCCGCTTGTCCAAAGGGAATGCCGGCGACCACGACCAGCAGATCGCGGCTCGATGCAAACTGCTCTGCTTGCGCGAATGTAGTTGCGCGCTCGACCATCTCCTCATAGCTCTGAACGTCGTCGGAAAGCACGCTGTGAGCGCCCCAAAGCAGGCACAGGCGGCGGGACACTTCGCGGCTTGGGGTGATGGCGAGGATCGGGCGGCTCGGCCGCTTGCGCGCGACGCGTGCGGCCGTGGTGCCGCTCGATGTATAGGCCACAATGGCTGCGGCGTGAACGACGGAGGCGAGATCGGCCGCTGCCGTGGCCACGGCATGCGGTGGCGTTTGCTCTTCGCCGGGCTGGGTCGCCTCGACGATCGAGCGGTACATCTTGTGTTGTTCGGTGCTGCGGATGATGCGGTCCATCATCTCGACCGCCTCGCGCGGATATCGGCCTGTCGCGGACTCCGCCGACAGCATCACTGCGTCTGCGCCGTCATAGATGGCGGTCGCAACATCGGAGACTTCCGCACGCGTCGGCGTCGGGGCTGCGACCATCGAGTCCAGCATTTGCGTGGCGACGATCACGGGCTTCACCGCGAGACGGCAGGCCCGCACCAACTCCTTCTGGCGCCCCGGCACGTCCTCATGCGGGATTTCGACGCCGAGATCTCCCCGCGCAACCATGATGGCGTCACACAGCTGGATGATATCGTCGATCCGTTCGAGCGCGGCAGGTTTCTCGATCTTGGCCATCAGGCCGGCACGGTCCCCGACGAGGCCTCGCGCCTCGATGATGTCCGAGGGCTTCTGCACGAACGACAGAGCAACCCAATCCACGCCAAGTTTCAGGCCGAACTCCAGATCGAGGCGATCCTTCGCGGTCAGCGGTGAAAGATCGAGGACCGTACCCGGCAGATTGACGCCCTTGTGATTCGAGATCGTGCCGCCGACGATCACCTTGGCTTCGATGAAATCGTCACCGAGCCCGGTAACGCGAACGCGGACCCTGCCGTCGTCGATCAGAAGGTCATGGCCGGGGGCAACGGCGGCAAAGATCTCCCGATGCGGGAGGGGAATTGCGGTTCGGTCGCCTTCCGATCCGGACAAGACGAACCGAATGGTCTCTCCGGCCATTGCGGCGATCTTTCCATCGCGCAAGGTGCCGACGCGGATCTTCGGGCCCTGGAGGTCCATCAGGATGCCGATCGGCCGGCCGACATCCTGTTCCAGCTTTCGGATCGCCGCGTGAATGCGTGCGTGATCGCTCTGCGTTCCGTGACTGAAGTTCAGGCGGAACGTATCGACGCCAGCCAGCAGCAGCGCCTCGAGCATCTCGGGGGAACTGCTTGCTGGACCAACGGTTGCAACGATCTTGGCTCGTCGATGACGGCGCATGGATCACCTCGTCGGTGGGTTGCCGGCTGCGATCAGCACGGCACGGATATCATTGACGTTCGTAAGCGTCGGCCCGGTGCGCACGAGGTCTCCAAGGCGGTCGAAGAACGTATAGCTGTCATGGGCAGCCAGATGCGCCCGTGCGTCAAGCAGATTCGCGGCGGCGCGCCGCAGCGTATCCGGACCGATCAAAGCGCCAGCCGCATCTTCCGTTCCATCAATTCCATCGCTGTCGCCCGCAATAGCCCAGATATCGGATGCGCCGGACAGGGCGACGGCAAGCCCCAGCAGGAATTCGGTGTTGCGGCCGCCGCGTCCCGCCGGCCCGCGCCCGATCGTCACCGTCGTCTCGCCTCCGGACAGCAGCACCGCGGGGGCAGGGCCCGGCTGCGCATGTCTCGCGACCGACCGGGCGATGCCGGCCATCACGGTTCCGAGTTCCCGCGCCTCGCCCTCGATCGCGTCGCCGAGGATGATCGGCGTCAGGCCTTCGTCCCGGGCGGCGTTGGCCGCGGCGTCAAGCGCATGGAATGGAGCGGCAAGGATGCGGACGTCGGCATCAATCTCGCCGGGCTTGGGTGTCTCGTCCGCTTGTTCAAGCACAAGCCGCGCCGCTTCCGGCAGGTCGATGGCAAACCGGCCAACGATCTCCACCGCAGCGGCTTTCGTGCTGCTGTCCGGCAGCGAGGGACCGGAGGCAATCGCCGCGGGATCGTCGCCGGGAATGTCTGAGATCACAAGGGTCGTGACGCGGGCGGGACGGGCGGCCAGCGCCAGCCGACCGCCCTTGATCGCGGACAGATGTTTGCGGACGACGTTCATCTCGGCAATCGTCGCGCCGCTTGCAAGGAGTGCCCGGTTGACCGCCTGCTTGTCGGCGAGAGTCATCGGAGATGCCGGCAGGGTCATCAGCGCCGAGCCACCGCCGGACATCAGGGCGATGACGAGATCGTCTGCAGAAAGCCCCTCGACGGCGCGCAGCATGCGAAGGGCAGCGGCCTTACTCGTGTCATCCGGCACGGGGTGAGACGCTTCGAGCACTTCGATACGGCCGGCTGGAACCGAATGGCCGTGGCGCGTGACGACGACACCCGAAAGCTCGACGTCAGGCCATGCCGCGTCGAGGCCCGCAGCCATTGCCGCCGACGCCTTCCCCGCGCCGACGACGATGCATCTGCCCTTCGGCTTTGCCGGCAGGGCGTCGGCAATCGTGATCCTTGGATCGGCGCTCGCGATGGCGGCGCCGAAGATTCGCCGCAGGGCGGTCCGAGCCCGCACATCCGTCCATCTGTCGTTCAATCGCTTGCGCTCCGGCCGATAGGTCTCTTGTTATGGCGCCTTCTCGAGACGGTCGTAAGACACGGGTGCCTCCAGTCGACCGCCTTCACCGGGAAAGACCTTTGCGCGAGCGATTGCGGCACTTGCCGTCGCTTCACTGCCGAGAATGAACGCGCGCCGCATCGGCTTGATCAGGAACAACGCGGTGAGGGCAGCGGTCGCATTGAGTGCAACCGCGACGATGAACACGGCTTGCCAGCCGAGCTGGGAAGAGATGATGCTCGCGAGCGGCACGAGCAGCGCCGCCGTGCCCTTCGCAGTGTAGAGCATGCCGTTGTTGGTGGTTGCGTATTTGGCGCCGAACGTGTCGCCCGACGTCGCCGGAAACAGGCTGTAGATTTCGCCGAAGACGCCGAAATAGATCGCCGTGGCCAGCACGAAGACAACCGGAATGTGACCGTAGGTGGACAGCGTCAGCAACATCAGCGCCGCTGTCGCGAACGCGATGAACATCGTGTGCTCGCGCCCGATATTGTCGGAGACCCAGCCAAAGAGCGGACGGCCGAAACCGTCGAAGACGCGATCGAGCGAGATGGCAAACGTCAGTGCCGCCATCTGGAAGCCCGCCAGGGTGACCGGCGTGTCCGCGATCTTGAAGTCATGCGCGATCGGCCCGATTTGCGCGGCGGTCATCAAGCCGCCGGAAGCCACCATGACGAACACCAGGTACATGACCCAGAAGATCGGGGTGCGCAGCACCTGGGGCGGGGTGTAGTCGATCGCGCTCTGCGGCAGATTGAGACGCTTTTTCCTTGGTGCTTCGACGCCATGCGGTGGCCGGACGAACCACGCCAGCAAGATGACGATGAGGCCTTGTCCGATCCCGAAGGTCAGGAAGGTGCTCTGGTAGCCGCTGGCGGCAATCATGTTGGCAATCGGTACGACGGTGAGGGCCGCACCGGCGCCAAACCCGGCGGCGGTTGCTCCTGCGGCCAGGCCGCGCCGGTCCGGAAACCATTTCAGGGCATTGCCGACGCAAGTGCCGTAGACGGCGCCGGCGCCAATGCCGGCGACGATCGCTGCCGCATAAAGCGTGACGAGAGAGGAGGCGTATGAGTTCATGACCCAGGCCAACCCGATCATCAGGCCGCCGAACATGATGACGATGCGGGGGCCGTATTTGTCCACGAACCAGGCCTCCACCGGCACAAGCCATGTCTCCGTCATCACGAAAATCGTGAAGGCGAGCTGGATGGCCGGACGACCCCAGTGAAACTTCGCGTCGATCGGATCAACGAACAGCGTCCAGCCATATTGCAGGTTGGCGATCATCGCCATGCAGACGATGCCGATCGCCAGTTGCAGCCAGCGGAAGCCGCCGGGCGATGATGCCGGGTTCGTGGAGATCATGTACGCTCCTAAGGCAGATAATCGTCGTTTGGGCCGGCTGCGTCGGGTTGTCGTCCCGCCGCAGCCTACTGACGGAATTCGTTGGTCAACTCGCCGATTCCGTCGATCGCGACGGTGACCGTGTTGACGGGCTCCTTCATCACCCCGACGCCAATCGATGTCCCGCAGCAGATCAGGTCGCCCGGCAACAGCGTCATGTCGTGCGAGATCTTGCTGACCAGCGTCTGTGCGCTGAAGATCATGTCCGCGATCGGGTAGTTCTGGCGCTCGACGCCGTTCAGAATGGTGCGCACCACGAGGCGTGCGGGGTCGAGGCCTGACGCAATCACGGGGCCGAACGGGCCGTATCCATCGAAGCCCTTGGCCCGCGCCCATTGCGGGAAGGTCGGGTCGCGATTGAGGATGTCCGCGGCGGTGACGTCGTTGGTGCAGGTGTAGCCGAAGATGAAGGCGTCGGCCTGCTCGGGCGCGACCGCCGTGCAGCTCTTGCCGATGACGATGCCGAGCTCGCCTTCGTAGGTCGTCTTGCCATCATAGCCCAAGGGGCGCCTGATGACGGCGCCAGGCGCGGTGACGCTGGTCGGCGCCTTCAACAGGTACAACGGTTCGGCAGGCTCAGGTGATTTCAGCTTCTCCGCAAGCGCGTGAAAATTATTCCAGAGCGCGATGACCTTGCTCGGTTGCGTCGGGGCGAGCAACTCGACGTTGTCCAGCGCCAGCGTTTGTCCCGTCGGTCGCGGGTCGCCGAACATGTCCCCTTCGTGCACGGAGATGCCGGATGGGGTGAGTTGCCCGAAGCCGATTTCGGCATGGTGGCGGAAGCGGACCCAGCGCGTAACATTGGCCATCGGGATCACGCCACCGCCAGCGTTTCTGCTGCTGCGGCGCCGGCCGCCCCATCATAGAGACCGGCCAGCCTGGTGCGCTGCGCGACCAGGGCCAGCACCGCATCGAGGGCGGGCGTCGCGATATCAGTCATCCGGCCCATCTCCTGCACCACGGTGATCAACGGATCGATCTCGACCGGACGTCCGCGCTCGAGATCCTGCAGCATCGAGGTCTTGTGCGCGCCGACCTTGCGCGCACCTTCGATGCGGCGTTCGACATCGACCCGAAACTTGACGCCGAGGCTTTCCGCGATCGCCTGGGCCTCCAGCATGATCGCCCGGGACAGCGCGCGCGTGCCGGGATTGCTGCAGATCACGTCGAGGGTCGCGTGGGTGAGGGCGCTGATCGGGTTGAAACAGACGTTGCCCCACAGCTTGAGCCAAATCTCGTCGCGAATGCGGTCGAGGACCGACGCCTTCATGCCCGCGGCCACGAACAGCTCGGAAAGTTTCTGGACGTCGGATGTGATCTCGCCGGAGGGCTCGCCCAGCGGAAAGTTGTTGCCGTAGACATGGCGGATCACGCCGGGCGCCTCGATTTCGGTGGCGGGGTACACCACGCAGCCGATCGCGCGTTCGGGGCCGAGCTCGTTCCACTGCCGACCGCCAGGATCGATGCTCTCGAGCGTCGATCCTTCGTGCCGACCACCGTGCTTGTGGAAATACCAATAGGGAATGCCGTTAACAGCGGTGACGATGCGGGTCCGATCGCCGAGCAGCGGTCGCATCGGCTCGATGACCCCGGTGATCGAATGCGCCTTGAGGCAGATGATGACGTAATCTTGCTCGCCGAGTTCAGCAGGACTGTCCGTACAGCGAGGATGCACGACGCGCTCCTCGTCGCCGATCAGGAGCTTCAGGCCGTTCTGCCGCATTGCGGCGAGATGCGCACCCCGCGCGACCAGGCTGACATCGGCACCAGCGCGCATGAATTCGACACCGAGATAGCCGCCGATCGCGCCGGCGCCGTAGATGCAGATTCTCATTCGATCCTCGCAAGCAGAGTGGGGACACAGCAGGAGCCGCAGCGGCTCGAACCGAGTAGCGTGGTAATGGCCTTGGGTAAGTCCGTCAGGCCGCGCAGGCGGCTTCCTCGTAAGCAAGGGTGATGTCCCGCATGCTCACGACGCCGACGAGCCGGCCGTTGTCGATGACGGGGACATGGCGGATCCCATGACGGGCCATGAGGCGTTCGACATCCGTGAGCGCATCTTGCGAATTGCAGGACAGCAGCGGCCGCGGCGAAATGAACTGCGCGACTTTCATGGCAAGACCATTGGTGCCGCGCTCGGCGATCACAGCGACGACGTCGCGCTCGCTGAACATTCCGATCACGGCGGCGTCCTTGCTGCGCGAGGCGTTCCTGACCACGAGGGCGCCGACATTGCTCGCGTACATCAGGTTCGCCGCTATGCTCACGGTTTCGTTCGAGCCGATCGCCACCAGGTGCAGACTGTTGTTGCGAAGGATGTCCCCGACGTACATGGCAGCGTTCTCCCGGTTGCGTGATTAGGTCGTTTCGAAATAATCGTGGTATACATTATCCCAGATGTCAAACAAAAGAATCGGCGAGTTTTATAATAGAAATGGCAAAAATACTGACCTATTCGAGAGTTCGATCAGCTTGACTCTTGGGCGTTTTGGCATGCCATATGCCAACATGAGCGCTCATTCTGCATGGGCAATTTCGTTCTGAATCGCAACCGGTTAGGGTCAGGTCGTGATGAAAAGAGAGCCGATCCGGCGCAAGCCGTCCGATCCCGGACTTCGCGCGCAGCCGGAGCAGGACGTACGCGACGGCGGTGTTCAGTCCGTTGATCGCGCCATGCAAATCCTGGAGACACTTGCAGAGGATGATGAAGGCTATCGGCTGACCGATTTGGCGATCCGCACCGGCCTGTCGCCCTCGACCGTTCATCGTCTGCTGACCACGCTCGAGAACCGCAGGTTCGTGCAGTTCGACCGCGAGGAGTCCAAGTGGCACATCGGCGCGCAAAGCTTCGTGGTCGGCTCGACCTTCGTCCGCCGACGGAATTTTGCCGCGCAGGCGCTGCCTTATCTGCGCAAGCTGCGCGACCAGACCAGGGAAACGGCTAACCTTGCGGTGGTCGATGACGAATCCATCATCGTCGTGTCCCGCATTGAAAGCCGTGAGATCATGCGCTCGCTGACCAAGGTCGGCGGACGCGTCGCGATGATCGCCTCGGGAGTGGGCAAGGCGGTGCTGGCTACCTATTCCGATGCAGACGTCAACGCGATCATTCGCCGTCAGGGCATGCCGCGGCTGACGGAAAAGTCGATCGTACGGCCTGGCGAGTTGTTCAAGGAATTGGAGAACGTGCGGCGTCAGGGTTATGCGGTGGATGATGAAGAGGCGCGCCTCGGCCTGCGCTGCGTGGCCGCAGTCGTCTTCAACGATTGCAACGAGCCATATGCCGCGATCTCGGTATCGGGCATGGCGGACAGGCTGACGAACGAACGCTTGCCCGAGATCGGTACGATCGTGCATCGGATCGCAGCCGAACTCACGGCCGAACTTCGCGGGAACCACACGCAGCAAACGCAGGCGTAGGGCGGGCTGCAATTCCGTCCGCAACAATTTCCATTTCTACACTGACGCTAATCGTTTGAAGACGCGCAAGAAATCGCGAGCGTTGCCACAGCGCGGAAATTCCAATCGATTGCGTTGAGATCGATGCTCGCGGGCCTGATGATCCTGCTCAGGCCAACTCATAGCGAAGCGGGATCATCACATGAAGATGCGAGCAGTCGATGCAGCAGTGCGCATTCTCCAACGCGAAGGGATCACGTGCGCATTCGGCGTTCCCGGCGCGGCGATCAATCCGCTTTACTCCGCACTGAAGCGCAACGGCTCGATCCAGCATATTCTGGCGCGGCACGTCGAAGGCGCCTCCCATATGGCGGAAGGCTATACCAGGGCGAAGGCGGGCAATATCGGCGTCTGCATCGGCACATCGGGTCCCGCCGGCACCGATATGATCACCGGCCTCTACTCGGCGATCGCTGATTCCATTCCGATCCTCTGCATCACCGGTCAAGCGCCGCGGGCGCGGCTCTACAAGGAGGACTTCCAGGCCGTCGACATCGAGGCGATCGCAAAGCCGGTGACGAAATGGGCCGTC
The DNA here is from genome assembly GCF_029714345.1 of Bradyrhizobium brasilense. Lineage (NCBI taxonomy): Bacteria > Pseudomonadati > Pseudomonadota > Alphaproteobacteria > Hyphomicrobiales > Nitrobacteraceae > Bradyrhizobium > Bradyrhizobium brasilense. The sequence continues at coordinate 5,605,524 of NZ_CP121669.1, read as the reverse complement.
ACCGTGCGCGAACCGGCGCTGGTGCCGCGCGTGTTCAGCCAGGCTTTCCATGTCATGCGGTCGGGGCGGCCGGGACCGGTGCTGATCGACCTTCCGCTCGACGTGCAACTGGCCGAGATCGAGTTCGACGACGAGACCTATTCAGCGCTGCCGGTCTACAAGCCGACGGCGACGCGCAAGCAGATCGAGAAGGCGCTCGAGATGCTGAACGCCGCGGAGCGGCCGCTGATTGTGGCCGGAGGCGGCGTGATCAACGCCGATGCATCCGAGCTGCTGGTCGCCTTCGCCGAAGCGGTCAACGTTCCGGTCGTCCCGACGCTGATGGCCTGGGGCGCTATTCCTGACGATCACGCGCTGATGGCAGGTATGGTCGGCTTGCAGACCAGCCATCGCTACGCCAACGCCACGATGCTCGAATCCGATTTCGTGCTCGGCATCGGAAACCGCTGGGCCAACCGGCATACCGGCTCGATCGAGACCTACACGAAGGGCCGCAAATTCGTGCATGTCGACATCGAGCCGACACAGATCGGACGGGTCTTCAATCCGGACCTCGGTATCGTCTCGGACGCCAAGGCTGCGCTGGAGATGTTCGTGAGCGTCGCCCGGGAGTGGCGGAAGTCCGGGAGGCTGCGCGATCGGCAGGCCTGGCCCGCCGCCTGTCGCGACCGCAAGCGTTCGATGCTGCGCAAGAGCCACTTCGACAACATTCCGATCAAGCCGCAGCGCGTCTACGAGGAGATGAACAAGGCCTTTGGCCGCGACACCTGCTACGTGACCGTGATCGGATTGTCGCAGATCGCTGGGGCCCAGTTCCTCAACGTCTACAATCCGCGCAACTGGATCAACGCTGGCCAAGCCGGTCCGCTCGGCTGGACACTGCCGGCCGCGCTCGGTGTGCGTGCCGCCGATCCCGACCGCGAGATTGTCGCGCTGTCGGGTGACTACGACTTCCAGTTCCTGATCGAGGAGCTCGCGGTCGGGGCGCAATTCAATCTGCCCTACATCCACGTCGTCGTGAACAATTCATATCTCGGCCTGATCCGGCAGGCGCAGCGCGGCTTCGACATGGACTATCACGTCCAGCTCTCGTTCGAGAACATCAACGCGCCCGAGATCGGCGGTTACGGCGTCGACCATGTGGCCGTCGCAGAGGGTTTGGGCTGCAAGGCGATCCGGGTCACCGATCCGAACGACGCGCAGGCGGCGTTCGCGACCGCACGCGAGCTGATGGCGAAGCATCGCGTGCCCGTGGTGGTGGAGTTCATTCTCGAGCGGTTGACCAATATCGCCATGGGAACGGAGATCGACAACATCGTCGAGTTCGAAGAGGTGCTCGATCTTCCGCTCGATGACGTGCCGAGCGCATCACGATCCGGCACGCTGTTGCCGGCCTGACCACATCTTTCAGCGCTTCAAGCGGAGATACGACCCGTGCCTCAATTTGCCGCCAACCTCACCATGCTCTTCAACGAGCTGCCATTCCTTGATCGGTTCGCGGCCGCCAAGGCGGCCGGCTTCAACGCAGTCGAGTATCTTTTTCCTTATGACTTCGAAAAGGGCGCGTTGCGGGAGGAATTGGCGCGCTGTGGGCTGACCCAGGTGCTGCACAATCTTCCGGCCGGCAACTGGGCCGCCGGCGAGCGTGGCATTGCGATCCTGCGCAATCGGGTCGATGAATTTCGCGACGGCGTGGGGCGCGCAATCGACTACGCAAAGGCGCTGGATTGCCGGCAGCTGAACTGCCTGGTCGGCATCGCTCCAGCCGATACGGATAGGGCAGACCTGCAGGAAGTCCTCGTGTCCAACCTGCGCTTCGCCGCCGGCGCGCTCGCCCAGCACGGCATCAAGCTCCTGGTCGAACCGATCAACACGCTCGATATTCCCGGCTTCTTCCTGAGCCGTACGGAACAGGCGGTGCAGCTCATTTCCGAGGTGGGCTCATCCAATCTGTTCATCCAGTACGACATCTATCACATGCAGATCATGGAAGGTGATATCGCGCGGACCCTGCAGAAGCATCTCGGCCGGATCGCGCATGTCCAGCTCGCCGACAATCCGGGGCGTCATGAGCCGGGGACCGGTGAAATCAACTACTCGTATCTGTTCAAGCATCTCGACAGCATCGGGTATCGGGGCTGGATCGGGTGCGAATACAAGCCCCGGACGACCACGCTCGAGAGCCTCGGCTGGCACGCCGCGCAGACTTTCGTGACCTAGAGCCTGTTCCGTTCCGATTGAATCGGGACGGAGCTCTGGAATTTTACTTTGACGCGTTTTCTTCACGCGAGCCGAGAGTCGCTCGCCGGAAAAACGCCTTCATCCGGCTGACAGGGAGCAACGACAATGAAAGACATCGGATTCATCGGACTTGGCACCATGGGACGTCCGATGGCCGGCCACCTCCTGGCTGCCGGCTATCGCCTGTTCCTGCACGACGTCGTACCTGTTGCGCCTGAGTTGATCGCGGCGGGCGGCATCGCTTGCGAGTCCGCCAAGCAGGTGGCGCAGGAGGCGGACGCCGTGATCATCATGGTACCGGACACTCCGCATGTCGAAGCCGTGCTGTTCGGTCAAGGCGGCGTCGCGGAGGGCATCTCCAAAGGCATGATCGTGACGGATATGAGCTCGATCTCTCCGCTGGCGACGAAGGAGTTTGCACGTTGGATCGATGCGCTCGGGGCCGACTATCTCGACGCGCCGGTCTCCGGCGGCGAAGTTGGCGCAAAGGCGGCCAGCTTGACCATCATGGTTGGCGGGCGGGAGCGGGCGTTCAATGCGATGAAGCCCCTGTTTGAAACGATGGGGAAGAATGTCACGCATGTCGGCGGCAACGGCGACGGCCAGACTACCAAGGTTGCGAACCAGATCATCGTGGCGCTGACCATCGAGGCGGTGAGCGAGGCGTTGCTGTTCGCCTCCAAGGCCGGGGCCGACCCCGCGCTGGTGCGCCAGGCGTTGATGGGTGGCTTCGCGTCGTCGCGAATCCTCGAAGTGCACGGCGATCGCATGCTGAAGCGCAATTTTGATCCGGGCTTCCGCATTGAGCTGCATCAGAAGGATCTCAACCTCGCGCTGGAGGGTGCGCGCGCGCTCGGCTTGTCGCTGCCAGGCACTGCCGCAGCCCAGCAGCTGTTCAACGCCTGTACGGCCCTCGGCGGCAAAAGCTGGGACCATTCCGCTATTCTGAGGGCGCTGGAGGTCATGGCGGGCCACGAGGTCGCCGCTGCCTGAGCTTTATGCAAGGAATGAACGACAATATCGCGGGCTGGTCCGTGCGGGGGACGGTAACGCCTACCCGCCACGGATCAGGCGCCTGGCGCCCAAGTCGGTCGCTCGGGGTTCGGATCGCTTGCTGGGCATTTTCCGGTGTCCCTAGGGTGTCCCGTGAGGACGAACAAGGTTGTCCGCCCACACCTCGGCAATGTGAGACAGTGCCAGACCCGGCTTGCGCTCGAGCAGAAGTTCGAGCACGCGCGGCGGCGTCAGGGGTAATTCCTGCACCCGCTTTCCTGTCGCGTTGGCAACGGCGCAGGCGACGGCGGCGCCAACATTGAGGATCGGCACCTCGCCGGCGCCCTTGGTGCCGAGCGGCCCCATCGACGGCGCGCCCTCATAGAGGCTGATCTCCACCGGTACGACGTCGAGCGCAAGCGGTACGCGGTAGGTCTCGAAGCCGCTTTGACTGACACGGCCATTGCTGCCGATCGTCACCTCCTCGTGCAGGGCGTAGCCCAGGCCCTGCACGACGCCGCCCTGGATCTGGCCGTGGATTGCGCGTGGATTCAGCGCACGGCCGACGTCCTGGACCACGCGATAGCTTAGCACCTCGACATGCCCGGTCTCCGGATCGACGGCGACCTCGCAGTCGTGGACGGCGAAGACGGGGATGTCGATCGCGTCGATGAAATGACCGGCAACGCAACCGGGCATCGCCGGCACGCCGGCGCCGGTGAAGGCGCCGGTGCCGGCGACCGGTCCGCCCAGCGCTTGAGCGCGGGTCGCGACCTCAGCGACGGTGCGGCCGGAGCCCGGCGCACCCGCGATCTCGATCCGACCACCGCGCATGACGAGATCGCCGGGCGCGGCCTCGATCATCTCGGAGGCGATCCTCAAAAGCTTCGTGCGGACCTCCTGTGCCGCCGACAGGCTGGCGGCGCCGAGCGAGACGGTGGTGCGGCCGCCACCGACGCCGACATCATAACCGGCGGCATCGGTATCGGCGGCGCGGACGATTACTTGCTCGGGCGCGATGCCGAGCGTGCTGGCAACGATCTGCGGCAGGCTCTGCATCATCGAGCCGGATCCGATCTCGACACCCGACGTGACCAGGGTCGCCGTGCCGTCGGCATTCATGTTCACCGTCGCGGCCGATGGGCCGACGAAGACGAACCAGGTGCCGACGGTGGTCGCGCGTCCAAGGAGCTTGCCGTCGGTGCGCGCCGGCAGCGGCGCTGCCGCGTCGCGCAACGTATCCATCCGGTCGAGCATCGGGCCGAGCACATCGCCTTCGAATACCTGGCCGGTGGCGCCGAGATCCTTGTCGCCGAGCACGTTGCGGCGCCGGAAAGCAAGCGGATTCATTCCGATCCGCGCTGCGATCTCGTCGGTGTGCCGCTCGAGCGCGAAGGTGTTGTAGACGCCATTGCAGCAGCGGAACGCGCCGTTCGGCGCCGTGTTGGTATAGACCGCGCGCGAGACCATGCGCACGCTGCCAAGCCTGTAGTTTCCGCCGAGCGTGTGTGCGGTCATGGTGGTCAGGAAGATCTGTTCGCCGCCATAGGCGCCGCAGTCCATCAGCACGACTGCCTCGCGGCCCACGATTTCTCCGTCGCGCGTCACCGCCGAGCGGATACGGATATCGGCGTTCTCGCGGAACAGGCAGGTCAGCATCTCGTCCTCGCGGGAATTGACGAGGCGAACCGGCCGGCCGCTGGCGCGGGCGAGGAGGGCGGCGAAGGGCTCAACCGCCAGATCGAATTTGAGACCGAAGCCGCCGCCGACCGGCGGCACAGTGACGCGCACTTGCGATGCCGGCACGCCCAACGCGCGCGCGGTTGCATTGCGGACGCTCCAGGGAACCTGCGTCGACGTCTCAATATGGAAGCGGCCGTCCTCGTAGCTTGCGACGACCGCACGCGGCTCGAAGGCCACGTGGTTCTGCCGGCCGACGCGATAGAAACTTTCGACGATCTCGACGTCAGGCCGCGCAAAGGCGGCGTCGACGTCGCCGCGGACGACGGTCGCCTCCCAGGCGACATTGCCCGCACGCGCGCCGCCTTCCACCAGGACCTCATAGCTGCGCCAGTCCGGATGAACCAGCCGCGAATCTGGTGCCAGCGCCTGCGCCATGGTCAATACTGCGGGGAGTTGTTCGATCTCCACGTCGATCGCCGCGAGCGCGGCCTGCGCCTGCGCCAACGTGACGGCTGCGACCGCGGCAAGCGGTTCGCCGTCGTAGCGAATGACATCGCGAGCGAACAGCGGATGATCAGCGATGCCGATGCCGATCATGCCGGGCGCGTCCGCCGCCGTCACGATCGCACGTACCCCCGGCATGCTGGCAGCCCTCGACGTGTCGAGACGAATGATACGGCCCGAGGGCACGCCAGCGCGCAGCACCGCGGCGTGCAGCATGCCCGGCAGATATCGATCGATGGTGTAGCGCGTGCGGCCACGCAGCTTGTCGGCGGCGTCCCGCCGGCGCAAATCCATCGTCGCGGAAACGTCGGACATGCTTGCGCCTCCCGATTATACCGTGGCCAAGGCGAGCAGCGTCGCCTCGACGATGCGTTCGTATCCCGTGCAGCGGCAGATGTTCCCGGTGAGTGCGGCCCGGATATCGTCACGGGTGGCGTCAGGCCGGGTCGTCAAGAGATGCGTCAGGCTCACCACCATGCCCGGAAAGCACATGCCGCATTGGACCGCATCACTGGCCTCGAGGGCCGCCTGGATGCGGTTCAGTTCGCCGTGAGGCGCAAGGCCTTCGACGGTGCGGATCTCGCGGCCATCGGCCAGCGCGGCGGGCAACAGGCACGATGGCGTCGGCTCGCCGTCGACCAGCACCATGCAGGCACCGCAAAAGCCTTCGCGACAGACCGGTTTCGCGCCGGTCAGATGCATCTCCTCACGCAGAATGTCGATCAGCGGCGTGGCTGGATCGGCCGCGGAAGAAAGATGATCGCCGTTTACGGTCAGCTTGAATCCCATGTCGATCCCCTCCAGTTCAGGAGCCAAGCGCTGCGATCGCAGCGCGGCGGACGAGACCGGGTAGCACGCTGACCCGATACCAGGCAGGGGCATCGACGCTGTCGCGGCCGACGAACTCATCCGCCAACGCGGTCGCACTCTGCGCCGCCTCCGCCGCATCGAGCGGGCGTCCGATCAGCGCTGCCTCGAGCCGTTCCCAACGGCGCGCCACCGGCTCGACTGAACCGACCGCGACGCGCGCCGCCTGGACACGGCCCGCTGCATCGATGCTGACCGACAGGCTGACGATGGCGACCGGGTAGTCACCCGATTTGCGCAGCGGCAGGCGGGCATGGGCGCTTCTGCGCGCCGCCCGCGGCAAGATGATCCGCGTCACCAGATGACCGGGGGGAAGGGACGATCGGATCTTCAGGAAATGCGCCAGGCCGATGCGCTCGCGGCCGTCGCGGGCGGACATTTCGACCTGGGCATCGAGGCAGAGCAGCGCCGGCACGCAATCCGCTGCGGTGAATTCCGATGTCGCAAGGTTGCCGCCGATCGTCGCCATCGCGCGGATCGCAGGATTGGCGGAGCCGCCGGCGGCGTCGACCAGGACCGCGAATTCCGCAAGATCGGCCAGGGCCGCCGCGAGTGCCGCATGCGTAACCGCCGCGCCGATCTCGATTGCATCGCTGCCGATACGAACCGCGGTCAGCTCGGCGATCTTGCCGATCGCGACATAGTGCGGCTTCAACCGCTCGTGGCGGATCGGTGACCGCATGATCCATGTGCCGCCGGCAAAGGCAGCGCCGGCCGCGCCGAATTCGCTCAATGCGTCGAGTGCGGAAGCGAGCGAGGGCGCGACGTAGATCGAGGCAGGTGCAGTCTCGCCCGCGACGCACTGCATGGGAGAACCCGTCGTCATTGGCGTCGCTCCAGTCGCAGGCGATCGAGCAGAACGCCGACGATGACGATCGCGCCGAGCACGACCATCTGGACGTATCCGTCGATCCGGGTGAGGTTCATGCCGTTGGACAGAATGGTGATGAACAGGGCGCCGAGCACCGCGGTGCCGACCCCACCGCGCCCGCCCGCCAGGCTTGTTCCGCCGACCACGGCGCCGGCAATCGCCTGCAGTGAAAGCGCCCCGCCGAGGTTCGGCTCGCCCGATCCGGTCCGCGCCGTCATCATGATCGCCCCGAGCGCCGCAAGCCCGGAGCACAGCACATAGGTCGCGATCAGAGTGCGCTTGACCGGCAGGCCGGCGACCGCCGCTGCGCGCGGGTTGGTGCCGATGAGGTAGAGCGAACGGCCGAACACCGTCCGCGTCAGGGTCCAATGGAGCACGGCGCCGACCCCGATCGTGATCGCGATGGCCGCCGGAATACCGAAGACGCTGCCGCCGTAGAAGATCTGCGAGAACGGCGTCGGCACGCCTTGCACGGGCCTTCCCGACGACAGCGTGGTCGCAATCCCGATCGCGATGTTGTAGCTGCCGAGCGTTGCGACGAAGGGGTTGACCCCGAGCAGTGCAATAACCACGCCGTTGAAGAGCCCGCACGCGGTGCCGAGCGCGAAGCCGGCAGCGAGCCCGGCGAGCAGCACGACGCCTGTACCATGACCCGACGCCGTGGCGCCGGCCATCGCCAGCGCGGTGCCGACGCTCACCATCGATACGGTCGGGCCGAGTGCGAGGTCGAAGCCGCGCGTCAGGATCACCACGGTCTGGGCCATCGCGAACAGGGCCAGATAGCTGGTCTGCTGCGCGATGTTGAGCAGGTTGGCCGGCGACAACACGCCGCGGTCGACCGCGGCGAAGCCGAGCAACAGGGCCACCAATGCGACCGGCAGCACTGCGCTCCAGAGCCAGCGACCCGGCGCCAATTTCGGGCGATCCGCGTTCTTGGCGGCGACGGACAATTCGAGGTCAGACACGAGCCTTGCTCCGTCGGCTGAGTTCGTCCAGCGCCACGGCCGCGACCATGATGACGCCGAGGAAGACCGGCTGCAGCCGGGAGTCGACGTGCAGGAGGTTGAGCGCATTGCCCAGGATGGTCAGGAACAGGGCGCTGATGGTGACGATTTCGATGCGCCCGACGCCGCCGCGCAAGCTCACGCCGCCGATCACGGCGGCCGCGATCGATTGCAGCATCATCCGATCGCCGCCGAAGCTGGCCTGGCCGGAGCCGACCTGCGCGGTCAACAGGATGCCGGTCAATGCCGCAAGCATGCTCGAGACAACGTAGGTGCCGACGACGTGGCGCTGGATTGATACGCCCGAAACGATGGCCGCATCGACATTGCCGCCGATCGCGTAGACGTAACGGCCGAACAGCGTGCGCCGCTGCGCAAACACCATCACGATGATGATGACCAGCGCCACGTGGACGGCGGTCGGCAGGCCGAGCGCCTGGGCGCGCCCAAAGCCCTTCACGAAGATATCGGGCATGCCGTAAACCGGGATTCCGTTGGTGATCATCAGGCCGACGCCCGCAGTCGCCGACATCGTGCCCAGGGTCACCACAAAGCCGGATACCTTGAGCTTCGCCACGCAGAAGCCGTTGACGAGCCCGACTACGGCCCCGGAGCCGAGTCCGGCCGCCATCCCGCTGGCAATGATGAGGGCGTTGTTGCCGGGAAACGCGGTGGCTGCGGCGGCCATGGTCTTGGCGGTGACGACGCTCGCGAGCGCCACGACGGCGCCGACCGAAAGATCGAAGCCGCCTGCGATGATGACCAGCGCCTGACCGCAGGCGACGATCGCGAGCAGCGACGCGTTGCGCAGGATGTTGAGGATGTTGATGATGCCGTAGAACTGCGGATCGACCGCCGACATGCCGGCGACGAGCAAGACCAGCAGGGCTGGCAGGAACCCGACACGGCCTGCGAACGATCGCAAGCCGATCGCGCCTTGCGCGTTTGCGGTGACCAGCGCGGTGTTCACGCGACCTCCGCGGCGAGATGGTCGCGGAAGAAGCTGGACAGCACGTTCTGCTCGGTCTTCTCGGCGCCCCTCAGCTCGGCGGCGACGCGGCCGTGATGCATGACGTAGAGCCGGTTCGACAGCGCCAGAACCTCCGGCAATTCCGACGACACCACGATCACGGCGGCGCCGGCCTCGACCAGCCGCTTCATGAACTGGTAGACCTCGAGCTTGGCGCCGACGTCGATCCCGACGCTCGGCTCGTCGAACAGGAACACGGTCAGCTCACGCGTGAGCGCGCGTGCCAGCATCACTTTTTGACGGTTGCCGCCGGACAGCGCGCCGGCGCTCCGTTCGATGTTCGGCGGCCTCAGCTGCAACCGCTCCATGATGTCCGCGATCGTGGCGCGTTCGGCGGCTTGCCGCAGCACGCCGAAGCGCGCGAACGCGGGCAGGTCGAGCACCGTCATGGATGCGTTCTCGCGGATCGGACGGGACAGCGCGAGCCCTTCAGCAACCCGATTGGCAGGGAAATAGGCGATGCCGCGCTTGAGGCTTTGCCTCGGGGTCGGGAATTCGTAAGGCAGGCCGTCGATCCGGATCACGCCTGATGCCGCGGGCTCGATGCCGTAGACCGCGCGGATCAGCTCCGATTTGCCGCAGCCGACGAGACCGGCGATGCCGGTGATCTCGCCGGCGCGGGCATGGAAATTCACCTCCTGAACGCTGCCGTCCGCGAGCGTCAGGTTTTCGATGTCGACCATCACCTTGTCAGGCCGGTGGCCGATGGCCGGGAACAGCAGGTCGATCCTGCGGCCGGTCATCAGCTCCACCAACTCGCCGTCGGTCGAGCCGGCGGCGTCGAGGGTCTGGATGTGGCGGCCGTCGCGCAGCACCGTCACACGGTCGGCGAGGGCACGGATTTCGCGCATGCGATGCGAGACATAGATCAGCCCGACATTCTGGCTCTTCAGGCGCGCGATCAGCTCGAACAGCCGTCCGGTCTCGCGCTCGGTCAACGAGGCGGTCGGCTCGTCAAGGATCAAAAGGCGGACGCGGCCGAGCAGGGCCTTGGCGATTTCGGCCATCTGCTGGTGCGCGCGGGAAAGGTCGTCGATCCGCTGCGCCGGATCGAGATCGAAGCCGAGCTCGTCGATCAGCGCCCTGGCGCGCTTGCGCATCTCGCGCGAGCGCAGCACGCCGCCATGCGTGACCTCGCGGCCAAGGAACAGGTTCTCTTCCACCGTGAGGCTCGGGATAAGCGAGAACTCCTGAAAGACCGGGCTGATGCCGATCGTGCGGGCCCGCTGCGGCGTGAGATGATGAATCTCCTCGTCGCCGAAATGGAACGTGCCTTCGTCCGGCGGAAACGTTCCCGAGACGACATTGATCAGGGTCGATTTGCCGGCGCCGTTCTCGCCGAACAGGACATGAAGCTCGCCGGCACGAACGTCGAGGTCGACCCGGTCGAGCGCGCGAACGCCGGTGAAGCGCTTTGATATCCCCCGCAATCGAAGCAGAGGCTCGGCAGGCTTCGGGTCGATCTCGACATCCATCCGCGTCTCCGTTGGCCGTGAGCAAGACGGGCGGGAGCAGGTGCTCCCACCCGGCACCATTCGCGAGCGGCTTACTTGGCCTTGACCGAATAGACCGGTGTCCAACTCGCCGGCGCCAGCACGAGGTCCATCTGCAATTTCGGTACGGTGGTCTTGTCGATGACAGCGGCGATCGGCTGGACAAGGCTCATGACCGGCTTCTTCTCGATGAGACGCACTGCCTGATCGATCGCGACGGCGCCTTCTCCGACCGGATACTGGGTTGCGAAGGCGAGGATGTCGCCGCGGTTGAGCGCATCGAGCATGGCCTGGTTTTCGTAAGACGATACGATCTTCAGGTCGCTTCGGCCGGCCTCGGCAACGGCGCCGATGGCGGCTTCAGCGGTGGGGGCGGTGCCCCAGATCACGTTCATGCCGGGATAGGCCTGCAAGGCGTCCTGAATGAGCTGAAGCTGCACGGCGACGCCGGAGTCGCCGAATTTCTCGGCCAGAATCTGGGCGTTCGGGTTCTTGGCAACGGCCTTCTTGAAGCCTTCGTTGAACGACTCCGCCCAGCCAGAGCCGGCCGGACCGGGGAACGTCACGATGTTGAGCTTGTCGCCAGGCTTGGATTGCGCCAGCAGGCCGGCGCCGGTGACTTCGCCCATGGCGACGAAGTCGACGTAGTTGGCCGCGGGCAACGCGTTCGGCGGCAGCGGGTTGGTGACGCCGACGACCGGAACGCCCTTGGCCTTGGCTTCCTCGAACTTCTTGCTGAGGCCTGCGCCGGAGATGGCGCCGACGATGATGGCGTCCGGTCCGCTCGCCATGCAGTCATCGAATTGCGACAGCTGTTTCGGCAGGTTCTCGTAACCTCCGGCCTCGTAGAGGTTCATGTTGACGTTCATCGCCTCGGCCTGTTTGACGATGCCATAGGCGACGGCGACCCAGAAACTGTCCTTCATGTGCGGAAACAGCACGCAGAGCCTGTAGGGCTTCTCGGCCTTCGGCAGCGGCGTGTACTCGGCCGGCTTCGGTGTGCCGGACGACGCGTCGTAGACCTTCATCGGAAACCACGGCGTCTCGGCCGCAGCCGGCGCGACCGCAGCGGCAAGGGCGAGGCCTGCGGCAAGGCCGAGTGCGGGGCGGATTGGCCAAACTGAATTGGGGGAAAGGCACGTCGTACTCGTCATAGCACAATCCTCATGGCTCGAATGAAAGTGGAGGGGCGGTGTCGGATCCAGTTCTTCGTGAACGCTCTGTGCGGCTTGCCGGCGTCGCGGCCGGCGATGGCATTCAGCCTGCTTTCCACGTTGCGACCGAGCGCCGCTCGAACACCTCGCGGAACTGGCGCGTGGATTCGGGAAGCAAGGCACCGGTGCCCCAATCGAGGATCACCGCGTGCTTGCGGATCGCGTCGAGCGCGTCGATTGCCCCGCTGCGATAGCGTTGCGCCACCAGCTCCGGATCGAGCCGGACATTGGCGACGCGCTCGGAGCGGATCTTCGCACGGAGCGCCTCGGTCGCGACCTTGTCGACCTCGTAGTTGCAGAGCTCGGCGTCGATGGTGTGCACCACGACGCCATAGTCCTTGGCGGCACGCTCGACCGAGACATAGTCGTCCTTGATATCCTCGACGACGAGGTTCGGATCGCGCTCCAGCGGATCGCCAAACCCGCCGCCGCCGGCGGTCGGACGCGAGAAAGTGTCGCCTTCGCCGATCGGGACGTCCGAGAAGATCGAGCCGAGCCGCTCCGCGGCCGTGCTGCCGGCGCGCTTCAGGGTCAGGCCGTGCGGCATCGACGGCAGGCCGCCCTCGATGCCCCACACGATCGCACGCTCGCGGTCGCAGATATAGGAGATCACGGTTTTCTCGGCCTGCAGCATCCGCGACGTCTTCACCACGCCGGCGCCGCCGCGCCACTTGCCGGGGCCGGGCGAGTCCTTGAGGATCTCGCATTCCGTGGTCAGGATCGGGTTGGCGCGCTCCTGGCCTTCGACCGGCTGCGACATCAGGCCGGTGCCGAAGCAGGCGGTCGTGACATTGCTGCCATCCTTGCCGTTGCGCCCACCCCAGCCGCCGGGCAGCCAGTCATAGAACATGAAGATCGGCTTGTCGGAGCTGCGGGCATCGAGCCCGCCGGTGAGCAGATATTCGAGATTGAACGCGCAAGCGAGCGCGCGCTCCGGCATCAGCTTCGACCACATTTCGTAGATCGAGTTCATGATCTTCTCGAACGGCATCAGAAAGCCGGTGACCGCGATCGGCCATTTGGCGTCGACGATCGATCCTTCGGGGGCGATGATCTCGAAGCAGCGGTAGAAACCGGAATTGAGCGGCAGGTCGGGGAAGAAAGTCTTCATGCCGGCGGCAACGGCGGAGAAGGTTGCACCGAACGCCGAATTGTAGATCGAGCCGATGGTTGGATGGCTGCCTGTGAAGTCGTAGATCGCGCGATCGCCCTTGATCGTCATCTTGATGCGGATCGGGATCATGCCTTCGCCGCCGGCCGGATCGCGGTCGATGAAGTCGACGGTTTCCCATTCGCCGTCCGGCAGCGCCGCGATGCGCTGGCGCGCCGAACGCTCCACATAGTCCTGGACGGCGGCAAGCCCGGTCTCGACGGTATCACGGCCATATTTGCCGACCAGCCGCAGGATCTCGCGTTCGCAGACGGCGGTGGCTTCGGCCTGTGCCTGGATGTCGCCGATGATCGAGGCCGGGTCGCGCGTGTTCGAGGCGATCAGATGCGCGACGTCCTTGCGCAGGCCGTTTTTGTCGAACAGGCGGACCGGCGTGATGCGCAGGCCCTCGCGGAACATCTCGCGGGCGGCGACGTCGAACGATCCCGGCACGCTGCCGCCGACGTCGGACCAGTGTCCGTTGGACTGGCTGAAAGCGATGATCTTGCCGTCGGCGAAGATCGGACGGATCAGCCGCACGTCGGAGAAGTGCGTGCCGCCGGCATAGGGATCGTTGATGGCGAAAACGTCGCCCTCATGCATGTCGCCTTCGAAATGGCGCATGACATCCTTGCAGGTGAAATGCAGCGTGCCGACGTGGACGGCAATATCCTGGTTGCCCTGCGCCGCGCATTCGCCGTTGGCGTCGTGCAGCGCGCTCGAGAAGTCGCGATTGTAGATGACGAAGGAGTAGCAGGTCCTCAGGACCTGCTCGCCCATCTGGTCGACGCTGGTGATGAAGGAGTTCTTCAAAACCTCGAAGGTCACGGGGTCGAGCGGGAGAGCTCCGGCCATGGTTCACTCCTTCACGCGGATGATGATGTTGAGATATCTGTCGACCTCGGCGGCGGCGCCGGGCGGAACGACGGTGGTGGCATCGACCTGCTCGATGATCGCGGGGCCTTGGAAGGAGAAGCCGCTGGGCAGGTCGTCGCGTCGATAGACGGGTGTATCGAGCCCGCTGCCCTCGAACCAGACCCTGCGGCGGCTGACCGGCTCGGGGCTAGCGCCGGTCGGCTCGTGGACGGCAAACTCGGCCTTGGGGACCACCCCCACTGCCTTCAGATTGAGACGGAAGAAGCTGACCGGTGCGCTGTCGCGGCGGAAATTGTATTCGCGCTGATGCTCGGCATGGAAGCTCTGCACCAGATCGGTGATCGCGCCGATCGGCCGCGGTGCGTTGACGGCAAGCGAACGCCACTGGCCGCGATACATCATGTCGATCGAGCGCTGCAGCACGATGTCCTGCTGCGCGACGCCCTCATGGGTCAACCGCGTGAGTGCGGCTTTCTCGAGCTCCGCGAACTGCGCCTCGATCTCGGCGGCGTCGGCCTCGGCGGCGTCGACCATGCAGCTTTGCGAAAAATCGTGCTGCATGTCGACGAGTAGGCAACCGAGCGCTGAGGTCACGCCGGGATTGAGCGGTACGATCACGACGGGAATCGCCAGCTCGCGTGCGACGTCGACCCCATGCAGGGCACCGGCGCCGCCGAACGCCACCAGCGCAAAGTCGCGCGGATCGTAGCCGCGACTGATCGAGATCAGGCGCACCGCATCCGACATGTTGGCATTGGCGACCTTGACGATTGCGTCTGCGGCTTCATGCAGGCCGAGGCCGAACGGCTTGGCGACGCCGCCCTCGACCGCTTGCCGCGCCAGCTCGGGGTCGAGCTTGACCTTGCCGCCGGCGAGATCGGTACCAAGCCGGCCGAGCGTCACATTGGCATCGGTGTTGGTCGGCTGCGTATTGCCGTTGCCGTAGCAGGCCGGTCCCGGATAGGCGCCGGCCGATTGCGGGCCGTTGCGCAGCGAGCCGGCCGGATCGGTCCAGGCCAGCGAGCCGCCGCCGGCACCGATGGTGAGCACCTCGATCGATGCGAAGCGGATCGGATAGCCGAACTCGATGTGCCAGTCCTTGGTGATCCGCGACTGGCCCTCATAGGCGAGCGACACGTCGGTCGACGTGCCGCCCATGTCGAGGCCGATCGAATTGGGGAAACCGCAAAGACCGGCGATATGGCGGCTGGCTATGGCCCCGGCGGCGATGCCGGAGCCGGCAAGGCGCGCCGCGAAATCCTTCACGCTGGCCGGCGTCATCACGCCGCCGCCGGTGTGCAGCAGCAGAAGATCGCGGGTGTAGCCCTCGTCCGAGAGGCGTTCGCCGAGCCGGCTGGTGTAGTTGACGACGACCGGACTCACCACGGCATTGGCGACCGTCGTCGAGAACCGCTCGTGCTCGAAGATTTCGGGAAGCACCTGCGAGGAGATCGAGACCGGAATGTCGGGCATCTCCGCCAGCAGAATATCGCGCATGGCGCGCTCATTGGCGCCGTTGAGATAGGCGTTCATGAAGCACACCGCGACCGCGGCGACGCCGCGACGCTTGAGGATGCGTGCGACGCTGCGCGCAGCTTCGACGTCGAGCGGCTCGATCACTGTGCCGGCAGCATCGACGCGTTCTGGCACGGTGAGGCGGTCGCGCCGCGGCACATAGGGCCTGACCACGTCCTTGTAAGTGTCCCAGAGGTCTTCCTTGTTGGCGCGCCGGATCTCGATGACGTCGCGGAACCCCTTGGTCGTCACCACGGCGGTGCGCGGCAGGCGGCGGGTGATCAGCGCGTTGGTGGCGATCGTGGTGCCGTGCGAGAACAACGCCACCTTGGACAGGTCGATGCCGGCCTTGGATACGCCGCCCATGATCCCTTCGATCGGGTCGCGCGTGGAGGAGGTCTTCTCGATCCGCACGAGACCGGTCGTCTCGTCCATGATGCAGATGTCGGTGAAGGTGCCACCGACGTCGACGGCCACACGAAGGTTCTGCGCCATGCCTCTTCCTTTCGAACGAGCGTTTCGCCGATCTTAGGCAGAGCGGCGGCTTCCGTTCTTGACGCTGAGCGCAGGAAGATTTGTGCGAGAGAGCGAACCGTGCCGGTGCCCATACATGCCCAGACCGGCGGCGGTGTGCCTAAGAATCGATCAGCAGGCTGTCTTCAGGAGTTGGCTGTGCGCGAAATCGCGCGCGCCTCGCTCGGGGTGCATCCGAACCGGCCGCGATAATTGCGGCTGAACTGCGCCTGATCGGCAAAGCCCCATTGATAGGCGATTTCCGAAATGCTCTTGCGGCAGTTCGCATCGCGCAGCAGCGCGTCGCACATTGAAAGGCGCTGGTTGCGGATATAGGCGCAGACGGTCAGGCCTTCGCCCTCGAAGATCTGGTGCAAATAGCGCAGCGAGATGCCGCAGCCGTCGGCGATCATCTGCGGCGTGAGCCGCATGTCGTCGAGGCGGGCACGGATGAATTGCTCGCAACGCAGCAAATGGCCGTTGCGCACGGAGGACGAGTGACCGGTCAACACACGGTCGTCGGATTCAATGGCCATCGCAAGCAGCTCGATCAGGTGCTTGCCCATCATCGTGCGCGCCGTCTCGTCCATTTCCTCGATCCGTTCACCGGACAGGCGCAGCGTGTCGACGAACAGCGCGCCGACGCTGCGGCTGGCGTCGAATTGCAGCGTCGCGAGGCGCTCGGGCCGGGAAATGCGGGCGCGCAGCACCGCGCTCGGGATCTTCAGGCACCACAGCGCCGTCGGATCCTGATGGCTGAACTCGTAGGGTAGGTGGCTGCGCTCGATCAGGAACGCGCCCGGGCGGCAATGCACCACCTTGCCGTCCTGCTCGAAACGGATTTCGGCGAGTTCGGGCACCGTGATCAGGAAGGATTCCTCCCGCTCGCTCAGGAGATGCCGCTCATGCCGCTTGTACAGCAGGCCGTTGGCGATGTTGCGGGACACCGAGACAGGGCCCATCGACCAGGCGCCGAGGCGCGCATTGAAGTCGCGCGTGCTCGGGAAGCGCAGGTCGAGCGAGTAATAGGTCTTCGAGACGACCTCCTGCCAGTACTGGCGGCGGGTCTGCAACGGGATGTCGTTGGTCGTGTAGGTGACTTGCATGTCTCACTCCCGCCGCCGGCTGTGCCTCCGGTCGTCGTGTCCCCGGGCAAAGTTTGGCGAGGACAGCCGGACGGCGTCAAGTCGAATAAAACGGAAACTGATATTCTAGATTTCGATGGCCTCCTCGGCTTGGTGCCGGTGATCGATGCTGACCGGGGGCCGGGCCGGCCCGACACCAGCAACCGCAAAGCGCATGAAATCGCGGAAAGCCATCGCAGCCTCCGATGGCTTGGTGTCGCGACGCCAGGCAAGACCGATGTCCATGCTGGGCACCTCGTCCTCGATGACACGGGTCTCGATCCGCTGCCCCTCCAGCGACCAGGGCCGGTAGATCAGGTCGGACAGAATGGCGATTCCCATGCCGCCGGCGACCATGGAGCGGACAGCTTCGACCGAGGAGGTGCGGAACACCGTCTTCGGTTCGAGTGAGGCGTTGTTCCAATAGCGCATCGAGGTGTGCTTGGCCTCGTCGACCGTGAGCATGACGTAGGGATAGGTCGCGACGTCAGCGAGGTGGACCCGCTCGGCACGGGTCAGGGGATGCTCGGGCGCAAGCCACAGCCGGCGCGGCGATCGCAGCAAAGTCTCGCTGGTGAGCATGGCGTTGTCGCGCAGGTTTGACACCAGCATCACCGCGAGGTCGAGCGCACCATCGACGAGTGCGCGTTCGAGCACGTCGCGCGGCGCCTCGAACAGCTCGATCGTGATTCCGGGGAAACTCGCCTTGAAGCGCATCTGATGACGCGGCAGGAAGTAGCCCGACACGGTGTAGGTGACGCCGACGCGGATCGTCCCGAACAGGGGGCCGGCGGACATCTGCGTGTCGCGCACCGCCTCGGCGACGGCGGCGAGGATATGACGGCCCTGAGAGAGGAAGCGGCTGCCCTCCATGGTGACGGTTACGCCGTTCGGCGCGCGCTCCAGCAAGCGGGCGCAGACGGTGGCCTCGAGCTGCTGGATCGCCGCGGTGACGGCTGATTGCGAGACGTTGAGATCGATGGCCGCCTGGCTGATCCGCCCGGTCTCGGCGGCGGCGACGAAGTAGCGGATCTGTTTCAGAGAAACGGACATCGCGGTTGTTCCGATGTTTGCACAACTCATGAGCAGTGTTTCTCAGCCCGAATGTGTCCGCTGCAACTCTCGTGCCGCCCGGCGGACAGCACGCCGTGGCGCCGACCTCAGATGTGCGAGCGCGCAATCGACAGCCACAGGTTTAGACTTGACCATGCGCGATCGCTCCAGCGCCCGCGGCCGAGGTCCGTTGGCAGATGCGGCGGGCCCCTCGCGATTACGCCATGGCGCTGCGAAGCTTGCCCAGCAGCTCGGTCCGGCTCTTGCGTGCCGCAAGCGCCTGATCCATGTCGACCTTGACGAACTTCACCGGTGTGTTGGGCTGGAGCTGACCGATCAGATCCATGTCGGCGGCGATCACGGTGCCGACCATGAAGTAGCCGCCGCCGGATACGGCGTCGCGATGCAGCACGATCGGCTCGGTGCCGCCGGGAACCTGGATCGAGCCGTAGGGATAGCAGGCATCGGTGATGTTGGACGGATCGGAGCCGGCGCCGAACGGCGGTTCGCGCGGAACGAATTCGAGCGGCTTGCCACCCTTGAAGCGGTAGCCGATGCGGTCCGCTTCCGGCGCGACCTTCCAGGTGTCGGAGAAGAAGCCGCTGCCGGCGGCCTCGGTGATGCGGTGCCAATAGAGGCCGGGCATGGCGCGCAGCTCCGTCGGCATTCCCGCCGGTTGCCCGCGCAAATCGTTGGCGACGGTGCGGCCGTCCTTGACCGTCACGCCGGCATGGCCGACCGGCAATTCGTCGCCGACCTCGAGCTTGCGACCCTTGAAGCCGCCGAGCGCGCCGAGTGCGTAGGTCGATCGCGAGCCGAGCACCACGGGCACATCGATGCCACCGGCGACCGCGATGTAGCCGCGTGCACCTCGCTTGAGGAAGTCGAAGGAGAGAATCTGGCCACGCTTCACCTTGAAGCTGGTCCAGGTCTCGCGCGGCTCGCCGTCGAGTTTCGGCGGCAGCTCCGCGCCGGTGACGGCGACCGTGGCGTCCTCGGTGAATTCGAGCTCGGGCCCCATGAACACCGCCTCAAGCACGGCTGCGCCTGCATCATTGCCGACGAGCAGATTTGCGGCGACCAGCGCGTGACGGTCCATGCCGCCGGAGAGCGGGATGCCGATGTGATAATAGCCGGGACGTCCGAGGTCCTGGACGGTGGTCGCAAGACCCGGCTTCAAAACCCTAACGGCCATGGAGAACTCCATCGAGCTTGCTGTTGTAGCCATCAATGTCGCGGTTGAACTCGGTCAACGAGAACGAGACGTCGCGGATCACGGGCGCAAACCGGCCGGCGTCGACGTCGGCGACCGCGGCGTCATAGGCTGCCCGGTCGATCGGTTTCCATTTCACGATGTCGCCCGGTTTGAACAGGCACATGAAGTCGCGCAAATAGCTGATGGTCTGGTTGGGATCGTAGATTGGCATCGGCGTGATGCCGAACATCTGGTAACCGCCGGCGCCGCGCACCGAATAGATGCAGCTGAAACAGCCGCCATGTCCGACGGTGAGCTTCGGCGTATCCGTGCGCGGGCGCAGATATTTCGGGGCCTGAAGCTGCCGCTTGCGCTCGACCATCTGGTAGAGGAAGGGCAGGCCGGCGACGAAGCCGACCATCGAGACGAACCAGGGCGCGCTGGAATGCGCCTTGATGAAGGCATCGACGCTGTCGAGACCGTTGATCCGCGCGGCGTATTCGAGGTCGGTGCCATCAGGATCCTGGTGACGCTCGCGAAAGCGCATCAAGGTCTCACGGGTCCAGGGGTCGTTGTAGAGCACGGGAATCTCGATGATCCGCGTCTTGATCACCGGTTCCGATTTCTCGGATGCGGAATCCAGCCGCTTCAGCTCGGCGAGCAGATCGTCGGGCTTGATCCGCTCCGGATCGAACTTGACCTGATAGGACGCGTTCGCCGGGCAGATCTCGGTGACGCCCTTGATCCTGGCATCGCGCACCGCGTTGGTGATGAACAGGCTCTTGAAAAAGGCCTCGAGCGACATCGCTTCGCCGACCTCGGCGAAAATGTGCTCATCGCCGCCGAAGGAAAATCGAGTTTGCATGCTAGCGGCCTCCTGTTGCTGACGGGGCGGATTCTCTCGCCATCATGAGGCGACCTTCGCGGCTGATGGCGGCTGAGCGGTGGCAAGCGTAGCGGCATGGGACTCAAGCCAGGGTTCGAGCCATGCTGTATGGAAGCGTCCAGCCTGGACGTCGGCGTCGCGCGCCAGCGCCTGGTGCAGGGGCTTGGTCGTGAAAATGCCTTCGACGGTGAGCTCGGCAAGCGCGCGCTCGAGTTTCTTCATGGCGCTCGGCCGATCCTTGTCGTGCACGATCAGCTTGCCGAGCAGGCTGTCGTAGAAGGGAGGCACCGTGTAGCCCTGATAGAGCATGCTGTCGAAGCGAACGCCGTCGCCGACGGGCAGGCTGAGCGCGCTCACCGTGCCCGGGTTCGGCAGGAAGTTTCTGGCGGGATCCTCGGCGTTGATACGGACCTCGATCGAATGGCCGCCGACGCGCACCTCGTTCTGGATGAAGCGCAAGCGTTCGCCGCCGGCGATCTGGATCATCTCGCGGACGAGGTCGATGCCCGTGATCATTTCCGTGACCGGATGCTCGACCTGGATGCGGGTGTTCATCTCCAGGAAATAGAATTCGCCGGTGGCGTCGTCGTAGAGATATTCGAGCGTCCCGGCGCCGCGATAATTGACCGCTCGGGCGAGTGCCACAGCCGAGGTGCAGAGCCTGTCCCGCACGGCCTGGTTGAGCGAGGGCGAGGGGGCTTCTTCCCAGACCTTCTGGCGGCGGCGCTGCAAAGAGCATTCGCGTTCGAAGCAATGGATCACGTCGTGTCCGTCGCCGAGCACCTGCACCTCGATATGCCGCGCGCCTTCGATCAGCTTTTCGACGTAAAGCCCGCCATCGCCAAAGGCCGCGAGCGCCTCGGCCTGTGCCTGCGGCATCAGATGCTGAAACTCCTCTGGCGACCGTGCGATGCGGATGCCGCGTCCGCCGCCTCCGGCGGCAGCCTTGATCATCACGGGGAAGCCGGTTTTCTCGACCAGCGCGAAGGCCGCTTCTGCCGACTCCAGCCGCCCCTGGCTGCCAGGGACGGTCGGCACGCCGGCCGCGGCGGCGGCCTCGCGTGCCGCGACCTTATCGCCCATCAGCCGGATCGATTGCGCGGTCGGGCCGACAAAGATCAATCCCGCCGCTTCGACTGCGGCGGCGAACTCGGCGTTCTCGGCGAGGAAGCCGTAGCCGGGATGGATGGCGTCGGCGCCGGTGCTCCGCGCCGCGGCGAGGATCGCGGCCTGGTTGAGATAGGATTTCGACGCCTGCGGCGGACCGATATCGACCGCCTCGTCGGCGAGCCTGACCGCAAGCGAATCCTGGTCGGCCTTGCTGTAGACCTGCACGGTTGCAATGCCGAGATCGCGCGCCGCGCGGATGATGCGCACCGCGATCTCGCCGCGATTGGCTATGAGAAGCTTCTTGATCGCCATGGCTGGTCGGAGAGTCCTAAACGTCGATTTCGGCGATCGGCTGGCCGGCCATCACGGCATCTTCATTCTCGGCCAGGAAGCGGACGATCTTGCCGGCGATGCCGGCTTTCACCTCGTTGAACGATTTCATCACCTCGATAAGCCCGATCGTGTCGCTCTCGGCGACGGCGTCGCCGTCGTTCTTGTAAACCGGCTTGTCGGGTGCGGGCTTGCGATAAAAGATGCCTGGGAGCGGCGAGAAGATCTGCTGCGTTGCCATTGTTTCCTCTTGAGAGTCTTTGGTTCGTTGCCGCGACGGTTCAGCGCGCGGTGAGATAAGGGCGCACCGCCTCGCGGACGGCTTCGGCGATGGCGACGGCGTTCGGCGTGTCGGAGTGGATGCAGATCGAATCGGCGCCGACCACGATGTCGTTTCCGGCCACCGTGCGCGTCTTGCCTTCATTGACCGCCCTTGCGCATCGGGTGGCGGCGTCGGCCGGATCCTTCGCCTCGTGCTCGCGGGTGATGATCAGGCTGCCGTCGGCATTGTAGTCGAGGTCGGCATAGTATTCGGCGACGAAGGCATGACCGCGCCGCTCGTAGACCTTCTGGTGCAGCGTTCCCTTCATGCCGAGCAGCGGCACCTTGTAGACGTCGGCGGCATCAGCCACGGCTTCCGCGATCTCCTCGTTGCGCGATGCCATGCCGTAAAGTGCGCCGTGTGGCTTGATGTGATTGAGCGCCATGCCTTCGGCATCCAGGAAGGCCTTGAGTGCGCCGATCTGATAGAGCAGGCAATTGGCCAGCTCTTCGCGGTCGATCTTCATCTCCCGGCGACCAAATCCCTGCAGATCGGGCAGCGACGGGTGCGCCCCGACCTTGACGCCAAATTGCTTGGCGAGCTGCACGGTCTTGCGCATGTGATTGAAGTCGGACGCATGAAAGCCGCAGGCGACGTTCGCGACGTCGATATGAGGCATCAATGCCTTGTCGTCGCCCATCTTGTAGAGGCCGTAGGCCTCGCCCATGTCGCAGTTGATCACGACCATCTCCTGATTTCCTTCCAACTGGCTTTGCATATGACCGGCGAAGGCCGCCCCGGGTATGACTGGCGCACCCAGGGCGGCGCTTTGCCGGGTTACTTGGACACCAGATAGTCGAGCGGGATCTTCTCCGAGATCGTCCACTGGTCGATCACCTGCGGCTTGCCGGCCTCGGTGTCGACGATCAGGTAACGACCCTGGTTCTGGTGGTGGATGTCCTTGGTGAAGGTGCGCGGCCCGAACAGCGTGGACTCGTTGTTCATCTTCTCGAGCTCGGCCACGACGGCTGCCGCATCGGTCGATTTGGCGCGTTCGACCGCCTTGGCCCAGACGTCGATCAGGACGTAACCCGGATAGACGTACTGGCTGGAGGGGTCACCGCCGGTGACCTCCTTGTACTTCTTGTTGAACTCGTTGACCTTCGGGTTCGGATCGTCGCCATAGACCGAGCCCTGCACCGGGACGTAGAAGTTCGAGAGGTCAGGAACGGCGTTCATCCAGTAGCTGCCGTCGACACCCGACCCGTTGAGGATCATCGACTTGATGCCGGCGGCGCGGATCTGCTTGATGGCGGAGACAGCGCCCGGCATCATCGTACAGAGCATGATGGCGTCGGGCTCCTTCGGCAGGCTCTTGATGCGCGTGATCTGCGAAGCGATCGAGGCATCGTCGTTCTTGAAGGTGTCGCTGCCGACCAGCTTGGCCTCCTTGAGGCGCGGCAGCATCCAGTCGAAGCCGTCGCAGATGCCCTTGTTGTAGACGGTCCAGCTGTCGAGCAGCCGATAGAAGCTGCGCGCGTTCTTCTTGGTGTAAGCCCATTCCGACATGGTCGCTCCCTGCACCGGTGCCAGCACCGAGGCCGAGAACGAGAACGGGCCGACGCCGGGGATGCCGGCCTTGATCGATTCGGCGCAGAGGAAGAAGGAAACCTTGCCGGCAGCCTGCGCCTGCAGCGCCGCGGGCGCGCCGAAATCGTAGTCGCAGGAGACGATGACGAGGTCGGCACCCTGGTCGAGCACCGCAAGGCCGGCTTTGGCGCCCTCGGCCTGATCGGTCTTGGTGTCGGCAAAGACGGGCTTGATCTTCTTGCCGAGCAGGCCGCCGGCCTTGTTGATCTCCTCGATCCGGATCAGCGCCGCGTCCTGCGCCGGCTTGTCGTAGGCTTGCATGAATCCGGATGCCGCGGTCGCAAACCCAACAACGATCTCGTTGGCTGCCCGGGCCGGCGTGAACCAGAGCGCGGATGCTCCGGCCAAGATGCTGAGTAATGTCGTAAAGCGCATATCCCCACTCCTCCAATTGTACAAACAAGCGTCAGTGCAGTTCCTTCAGCGCGGTCTGGACCGGTGGCGTCAGGCGGCGCTGCAACGGCCATCGACGCCAGGAGAATTCCTGGTTGCGGGTCAGTCCCGTCGGCAAGTACATCAGGATCGCGATGGTGATGATGCCGATCGCGATCTCCTGGACACCGTTCGGCAGGCCGACGGTGTGACCGCCGAGGCTGATGCCCTTCTCGAGATTGCGGAACAGCTCGATCAGCACGGATATCGCGACCACGCCAGAGACGGCTCCGCTGAGGCTGTACATGCCGCCGACCACCAGCATCGACAGCGTGATGAACGTCGTCCGCAGATAGAATGCGCCGGGATTGACGATGCTCAGGAAATGCGCGTACAGCGCGCCCGCGAGCCCGATGATGAAGGCGCTGACGACAAAGGCGATCAGCCGTTCACGGACGATGTCGATGCCGGAGGCGCTGGCCGCGACCGCTTCGTCTCGCGTGGCGCGAAGTGCCAGTCCGGAGCGCGAGATCGAGTAGAGATAGGCGATCGCTATGGCCACGGCGCCGCCGATCCATCCGGTCCAGACATTCATGGTGGGCGGAATGCCGACGATCGAACCCTGTCCGCCCGTCACCGAATCCCAGTTCGAATAGACATTGTTGATGACGCCGAGCAGGCCGAAGGTCGCGATCGATGCGGCAATGCCCGACAGGCGCATGATGACGCGCCCGACGATCAGCGCGAACAGTGCCGCAATCAATCCGGATATCGGCGTCGCCACCCACATCGGCAGTTGGGTGTGGAGCAGCCACGCCGGCAATCCCTTGAGCGTGATCGACTTCATCACCGGCGGAATCGTGAGCCAGGCGGTCATGTAGGCGCCGAGGCACATGAAGCTGATATGGCCGAACGACAGCAGGCCCGAATTGCCGACGAAGACGTAGAGCCCGACCACCACCATGATGTTGATGAACATCTCGACCACGGTGCGGTTGAAGGCCCGGCTGCCGAATTGATAGGAGAGGGCCGCCATGATGAGCAGCGCCACGATCAGCACGATCGGCGTGATGATCGTTTGCCGGATGACGGACGGCCGCTGCGACATCGATCAGACCCTCTGCTTGGCGGATTTCGGTGCGAACAGGCCCTGCGGCCGCACCAGAAGGACGACGATGACGGCGCCGTAGACGAAGGCGTCGCGGAACACCCTGGCGTCGTGTGGCAGGGTCGCCTGGAACACGACGCTTGCCGCACCGATCAGGAAGCCGGCGGCAACGGCGCCGGGAATGCTGCCGAGGCCGCCGATCACGGTCGCGATGAACGCGATCAGCATCACGTTGGCGCCCATGCCGATGTCGGCGGTGCCGGAATTGGTCGCCAGGATCAGGCCGATCGCCGCCGCCAGCATGCCGCTGATGGCGAAGGCCAGCAGGATCACGCCGTTGGCGCGGACCCCGAGCATGCGCGCCATGGTGAAATTGTCGGCGGCCGCGCGCATCTCGAGCCCGTAGCGCGTGCGCTTGAGGAACAGGACGAGGACCACCAGCACGGCCAGCGTGATGATGATGGTCACGACCTGGAGCATCGGGATGTGAGCGCCGAGGAATTCGACCGGCAGGCCGAGGCTCGGCCACAGCGTGATCGACTTCGGCCGGCTGGAAAACAGCATCAGCAGGAGATGCCGGATCACGAAGCCGAGCGCGAAGGAAGCGATCATCATCGTCGCCGGATTGGCATTGCGGAAGCGGCGGAAGACGACGATCTCCGACAGGATCGACAGCGCGGCGCCGATCAAGAGCAGCAGCGGGATCAACAGATAGAACGGCAGCTGCCCGGCAAAGACGATCGCCGCCGCATCGATCGACGGCCACAGCATGGCGAAGACGCAAAACGCGATGAAATCGCCGTGGGCGAAGTTGACGAGCCGCATCACGCCGAAGATCAGGGCGATGCCGAGCGCACCAAGGGCGTAGAGGCCGCCGAGGCTGAGGGCATCGAAGATGATCTGGAGCAGCTCGCGCATCTCAATGATCTCCGAAGCCGAAATAGGACTGCTTCAGACGATCATCCCTGACCATATCGGCCGCTGGGCCCTCGAGCACAATGCGGCCGCCGCGGATCAGGACCATCCGTCCGCCCGTCATCATGGCGCGTGTCGAGCTCTGCTCGACGATTAGAAGTGTGAGCTTGCGCTGCGTCCGCAGCCGCACCAGGATCTCATAGACTTGGTCGATGATCTTTGGCGCAAGGCCGAGCGACGGCTCGTCGATCGCCATGATGCGGGGCGCGGCCATCAAGGCGCGGCCAATGACGAGCATCTGCTGCTGGCCGCCGGAGAGCATGCCCGCCGGGGTGTGGCGGCGCTCGGCCAACATCGGGAATTCCTCGTAGACCTGATCCAGATCGTCGGCGATCTTCTTGCGGTCGGCGCGCATGCCGGTTCCGACCTTCAGATTCTCCTCGATCGTCAGCGCGCCAAAGACATTGCGTCCCTCCGGAACCAGGGAGAATCCACGCCGGGCGATGTCTTCGGGTGCGGCACCCGTGATCTTTGCGCCATCGATCATGATGGACCCGGAACCCGGTGGCACGACGCCGGCGATGGCGTTGAGCAAGGTCGACTTGCCGGCGCCGTTCGGGCCGGTCACGAACAGGATTTCGCCTTCGTCGATCTTCAGCGTCAGGCCGCGGAGGGCCGTCAGGCGCCCATAGCTGACGGTGATGTCGTCGACGGCAAGCAGCGTCATGACGCGACGGCCTCTTCGGCGGCGACCGGAAGCAGCTCGTCGCGCTGCGTACCCATATAGGCGTGCCGCACCGCATCGCTGTCACGGATCTGAGCGGGCGGGCCGGCTTCGATGACCTCGCCGGAATCGAGGACGTAGATGCGCTCGCAGAGCTCGAGCACGAGGCCGATATTGTGCTCGATCAGCAGCACCCCGACATTGAGCTCGCCGGCGATCCGCCGGATGATGGCGGCAAGTTCGCGACTCTCATGCTCCGACATTCCTGCCGCCGGTTCGTCGAGCAGCAGATAGCGCGGTGTGCACATGATGGCGCGGCCGATCGCGACGCGGCGCTCGTCGGTATGGGCAGGGCGCCGGCGATGGTATTGGATAGATGCGAAATGCCGAGCCAGGCCATGACGCGCTCGGCTTCACCGATCGCCTCCGGACGGGATTGGCCCAGGCCGACGCCGGTGACCTCAAGGTTGTCGATCACCGGCAGGTCGCGGAAAAGTCGGCCCGACTGGAAGGTCCGCGCCACGCCTTTGCGGCGCAACTTGTGCGCTGCAATGCCACTCAGCGTCTCGCCTTCCAGTTCCACGGTTCCGGCGCCAACCGGCTGGAAACCGGTCAGCACATTGATAAGGGTGGTCTTGCCGGCTCCGTTCGGACCGATCAGTCCGGCGATACGTCCCCGCGGTACGGTCAAGGTCACGTTGGACAGCGCCTTCAGGCCTTCGAATTGGACGCTGATATCGCGAGCGACCAACTCCAAACCATCGGACATGACCTCAATGCCTCTCACTCGCGAACCGATGGATTGATTTTTCCGGTCCGCCGGGGGATTGTAAAATTCGAAATATCGTTCGCTGATATCGGAAATTTTTATGTCTCTGACGTTCCGTCAGGTTCGGCATTTCATCGCAACCGCCGAGACCGGGCGCGTTTCGGCTGCCGCGGCGGCGCTCAGCGTGACGCAGTCTGCGGTCACCGCGTCCATCAAGGCGCTCGAGGCCGAGCTCGGCCACAAGCTGTTCGACCGTCACTCGAACGGCGTGACGCTGACCTTTGACGGACGGGAGTTCTTGCAGCGTGCCCGCGCCATCGAAGCCAGCGTATCGGATGCCATACGCGGGCCGCATCGCTGGGGAATGCAGGTGGACGGCACCGTCGATGTCGCCGTCAGCTACACCATCGCCGGATATTTTCTGCCGCCCTTGTTGTCGCGCTTCTGGCGATCATTCCCAGGCATCACGGTGCGTCTCCACGAGTTTCCGCGCGACGCGATCGAGCAGAGCTTGATCAGCGGTAGCGTCGATGCGGCCATCATGCTGGTTGCGAACTTGCATGACCGGCACTCCATTCGCTCGCGGCTCTTGTTGCGCTCGCCGCGTCGCTTGTGGACCTGCGTCAATCATCCGCTGCTTCGCAAGGACAGCATCAAGCTGGCGGACCTGGTGAGCGAGCCCTATCTGATGTTGACCGTCGATGAAGCCGAACGCTCCGCGATGCGTTACTGGCAGCATACCGCGTACGTGCCGAACGTCATCTTCCGGACCCTGTCGGTCGAAGCGGTTCGCAGCATGGTCGCAACCGGCATGGGAATTACAATCCTGTCCGACATGGTCTACCGACCCTGGTCGCTCGAAGGACATCGCATCGATCTCAAGACGCTCGATGACGATGTCCACACCATGGATGTCGGGCTTGCCTGGAAGGACAAGGCGAAGCTTTCTCCGGCGGCTCGCGCGTTCTGCGAGTTCGTCGCTCATTCCTATCCCGGATCCGAGCCGGTCCAATTTGAATAGCGGACTTGCCCGTGCCAAGGCAGGTTTGATGATGGATTGGACCGAAGGTTGCCGACACGTGCCTCTGCGCCAACGTCGAACAGGGCAAAGGCGGCGCAGGACGTCAGGAGGTCCCTGTCGGCTTGGACATCGCTGAAAGCGCGCGTCTCAGGGCAGTGGCGGCGACAACGCCTGCGCAGCAGCCGGCACCTTTGACGAATATGTCTTTTATGTAGCCATGCCTGCCGGCTAGCAGCTTTTGAATGAGTTCGAAGCCGACAATGACGGCGAGCAGTGCCAGCAGGATCGGCAGGACATGCTTCGGATAGGCGAGCGAAAAGACGGCTCCGACAACGAAGAGCGCGGCAAAGCGATCGGCGTTTGGCGATATCAACGTGTGGGGACGAAATGCCATCGTCGTATCGGTGACGATGAAGAGGCCGAGGATCAAACCCCAAGCCAAAAATCGGAATGCGGTTTGGGGCATTTCTGAGCTCAACGGGCCATGCTGCCGGGCGCGGCATTGAGCGGTGCGCCGCCAATCGAAACGGGACCCGAAGGCCTGGCGGCCCGAAGCGGCGGCTTTCTCGGCTGCGGGGCGGGTGGCG
Source organism: Bradyrhizobium brasilense (assembly GCF_029714345.1). Taxonomy (NCBI): domain Bacteria; kingdom Pseudomonadati; phylum Pseudomonadota; class Alphaproteobacteria; order Hyphomicrobiales; family Nitrobacteraceae; genus Bradyrhizobium; species Bradyrhizobium brasilense. Next base: position 5,576,464 of record NZ_CP121669.1, on the reverse strand, counting down.
CGATCGAGGCGCGCGGCGCCTCGGCCGCAACCGGTGGCGGCGGCGCTGCCGGCGGGGGCAGGTGCTGCAACTCTTCGACCTTCGAGGTCAGGACCGCCAACTGGTCGGTAATGGCCTTCAACTGCGCCTGCCCGTCGGCTACCGACCGATCGAGTGCGGCGAGGTCTTCCTCGAGCTTCTGTTGGGCCGCGAGGAGAGTTGGCAACGCCTCCTTGTCGCTCGTCGTCATCGCCTCGCCGGACGATTCGTGGCTGATGGCGGGGACCAATGCCGCGACTTCGGGCCAGGCGTAGACGCTGCCGGCGCCGACAAGGGCGACGACGACGATCAGAAGAAACCACGGCCAGCGGCGGCGACCGGCGGGCAGGGGGCTGTTCGGCGCATGGCCGTGCCACGCCTGGTCGGAATCGTTGTCCATCAATGCTTCCTAGGCGCCTCTGGCATTCGTTGCAATCGATACGGAGTTCGACCATGTTACCGGGTAATGCTTCATTTGCCCGCTCCCCTCTCAGCGCCTACCCGTACTTCCCAGCTCCTCGAAGAACTCGTCGCGCAAGCACCTGACGGCCCCGTCGACCTCGAATGGCTCCTCAGCCATCTGGACAGGCGCTCGTTCGGGCTGCTCCTGCTGTTGCTGGGGCTGCTCGTGATCGTCCCCGGCGTCGCCACAATTGCGACGCTGGCCCTCTTGTTTCCGGCGGTCGAGATGATGTTGGGGCACAGTGCTCCATCTTTTCCTCGCTTCCTGTCGAAGCGGCCGTTCGACTTCAAGCGATTCAAGCGGTTCACCGTCAAGGCGGGTCCGCTGCTGCGCGCGATCGAGAACATCAGCCGGCCGCGCTGGAACGCGCGCCATGACGTGACTGACCGGCTTGTTGGGTTGGTCGTGTTCCTGTTGGGTCTGCTGGCGGGCTGGCCCCTGCCTCTGGTCAACGTCATTCCCGGGATTGTGGTCGTCCTGATCGCGATCGCTTACCTGCAGGAAGATGGTCTGCTGCTGGCTGTAGCAATGGCGGCCGCGGTGATGTCCCTGCTTGGCCTTGGATGGACGCTCTGGACGTCGGCCGCGGCCGTGATCAGCTGGATCGCGGTCTGAAATACCGCGGCAAGCCGCGGGATAGATGCGCTACAGGAACCGATGAAGCTTAAGACATTGGTTATCACTTTGCTTTCATTTTCACCGCCTCATTCAACAAAGAGGCACCATGTCTGACATCACCATTCCCGGCGGAAAAATTCGTTCCTTCATCGAGCGGATCGAGAATCTGGACGCTGAACTGCAGGAACTGAACGAGCAGAAGAAGGAAGTGTTTTCGGAAGCCAAGGGTGAGGGTTTCGACGTGAAGATCCTCAAGGAGATCGTCAAACTGCGAAAGCAGGATCAGGATGAGCGTGACGAGCGCGAATCCTTGCTCGATCTCTATATGCGCGCCATGGAAACGGCACCAGCGGACAAGGCTGCTGCGAAAGCGGCGTGAGACGCCCGGTGCGTTCCCCGCGATCGACTCCGGGGACGCGCGATCTCTCGGCGGACGAACTTCCCAAGTTCGTCCGCCCCCGTCCCATCAACCATTCGCGCGGCGTTGGTCGCACCTTCCGCTCATGATTGCGTCTTCCGATCGGATCGAAGTAGCGCTCGATCAGGGTTGATGCGGCGATGCGCAGCGGATCGCTGGAACCGGCAATCCAAGGTCATCGCGACGCTTTGGCGCCCCGCGCCGTTTCGACCATGGTTCGAAAGGTGATCGAATATCTGGGGGCCTCGACCGGCGGAATGCTGTGCTCCCATATCTGCCGTGCATCACCGGCCATCAGGTAGAGTGATCGGGGCGCCGCATCGAGCGTGAACCGCTCCCATCCGTTTTCCGTCCGACGACGAAAGCGGAACTTGCATGCGGATCCCAGGGACAGTCCGAAAATCCTGTCGAAATGCGGCTTGTCGCGGTGCCAGCCGATACCGACGCCGCAATCATACTCGGTGCACAGGATCTGCCCGATCTCGGTCGACACGCCGCCGAAGGATTGGATCGCGGCGACGATGCCGTTTAACCAGGAGGGGATCGGTTCGGCACATTCCAGTCGGCGCGACCCATAGTCGTACCGGTAACCGAACGAAGCCACGCGGCGCTTGCCTTCGAACTGTCCGAACTGGAAGGGGGCAAGCGGAAGTGCCCGGATGTGGCGGATGAGTTCGCCCTCGGCCGCTTTGGAGATGAAATCCGGCGCGTAGTGCAGACCCGCCGGTCCTGCGGCGGGCGCATCGAACATCGACAATTGTTCGGACAATCTGGTGCCGTCAGTGTTTGCGAACCTGTCACGAATATGGGCGCGCCGAGACGGAATTTAAACCGGCCGTCAGGTCAGTCGGGTTTCCACCTGGCGCGGCTTCGATGGGCGGAAGACGGCGTCAACGTGCGGTCGCGGCATCCTCTTTCGCCATGATCTTCAGGCGCCTTGGCCGGGGAGCGATTGCCACAACGTCGTCGGCTTCGTCCCGTCGTCGCGGCTGATGGCGCTGTGAGGATCAGTCGACCTCAGGGACAAACTCTCAGGTCAAATGTATCCAATGATGCTATGTCGGCTTCAAAAGAGCCGGTCGAACTCGGAAGATGCGTTTCGATTACAGTCGCTCCAAGGTAAGTGTATCGAAGTATCTACAGATAGTTATGCGAGTGTCTGGCGTGAATGCGTCCTAGGATCAAACCACTTGCTGTCCAAATCTTGGATACGGAGATTGACTTCTGGATACATTCTGTTCAATTTCCGCCCACAATAAAATCAATCCTGGGAGGACCCGGTGACCGGCAGTTCGGGCGCGCGCGGGGCGAAATTGACGCAGACGACGGCCGTGCTGGTGATGTGCGCGGTTCTGATCGTCATTTTTTCGATCTTCCTGAAGGGCTTCCTGACGCTGGGCAATCTGTTCGCGCTGGCGCGCAATATTTCGATACTCGGCATTCTCGCGCTCGGCATGGCCGTGGTCGTGATCGGGCGTGGACTGGATCTGTCGCAAGTCGCCTCCTTTGCCGCCTCCACCGCGATCGCGATCATCCTGATGAACTCGGGCTACGCGACGCCGGTCGCGCTGCTGATCGGCTTCGTGATGGCGATCGCCATCGGCATCCTGAACGGGTTTCTGATCTCGGTGATCGAGATGCCGCCGTTGCTGACGACGCTGGCGTCGAGCCTTGCGGTGCTGGGAATCGTGCGCACCACAGCGGTGCAGCACTATGTCGTCTATCTTTCCAAGGGGCATGACGAATTCCTGCGGCTCGGCGGCAACATCTGGGGCGGCGTTCCGATCTCGATCCTGATCTTCGCGGCCACCGCGGTCGTCGTGCATCTTTTCCTGTCGCGCACCGTGACCGGGCGCTTCGTCTATGCCCATGGCGACAATCCCGACGCCGCGCGTCAGACCGGTCTGCCGACCCGCCCGCTGACCATGATCGAGTACGCGCTGTGCGCCGCGATCGGGTATGTCGGCGGTGTCGTGATGGTCGCGCAGACGGCGCTGATGCATCTCCAGGTCGCGGAATCGACGATCATTTTCGACGTCATCATGGTTGTGGTGCTCGGCGGCGTCAGCCTCGTGGGCGGCCGCGGCAACGTGATGAGCGTCATCGCCGGAACGTTGCTGATCGGCGTGCTGCTGAATGGCATGACCATCATGGACATGGACGTGCAGACCCAGAACATCGTCAAGGGTGTCGTGCTGCTGATCGCGATCCTGCTCGATTCCCGGCTGCATCCGCGCGACGAGGAGACGTCGAAGCAGGGCGATTAAGGCTCTGCATCAACCAACGGGCCGCAACAGTCGGCCGACATAACAGGGGAGGAATTGACATGACGAAAGCTGTGCACAGAAGGGCGTTTGCCGGCATCGGGCTGGCCGCGATGGTGGCAACCGCCGCGCTGGTGGCGGCGCCATCGCAGGCGGCCGGGCCGCGCGACCAGCTGCGCGAGAAATTCGACAAGTCGCTCAAGGGCAAGACGGTGGCTTGGTCGCCGGTTTGGATGGGCGTTCTGGAATCCGAATGGACGCGCGTGATGAAAGATCGTTTCGACGATTACGGCATCAAGCTCGTCACCCGCGACGCCAACATGAAGTCTGACATCCAGCTTCAGACCGTCAGCGACTATATCAACGACAAGCCCGATGTGATCGTGGTGCAAAATCCGAACGTCACGCTGCTCGCCAAGGAGCTGAAGCGTGCGATGGATGCGGGCATCTATGTCGTGCAGGTCAACATGGCATCGAACACCCTGACCGACGCCTATGTCGGCGTCGACGCCAAGGATCTCGGCACCAAGATCGCGCGCGAGGTCATCAATCAGTGTGGCGGCGGCAAGGGCTCCGGCGAGGTCGCGATCCTTGAAGGTGAGGCGACCGCAGCCTATTCGCTCGACATGAAGAATGGCGCGATGGAGGTGTTCAAGACCGACCCGTCGATCAAGGTCGTGTCGTCGCAGCCGACCAGCTGGGACGCCAACAAGGCCGGCGACATCACGACCACCGTGTTGCAGCAGCATCCCAAGCTGTGCGGGATCCTCAGCGTCTGGGGACCGCAAACCGCGGGCGCGGCGCAGGCGATCAAGGCGGCCAACATGGGCGACAAGGTGAAGGTGTTCGTCGCCAGCGACGGCCAGCCTGCGGATTGCGATCTGCTCGAGCAAGGCGCGTTCTCCGCGAACCTGTCGTATCGCGCCGACGTGCAGGGCCAGACCATCGCCGACGCGGTGATTGCGCTGTTGCAGAGCGGCGACAAGCCGGGCGCGAAGAACATCGCCTATTACACGACCCCCGCCTGGGTGAAGTCGAAGGACGATCGCATGTACTGCTTCAGCATCCCGAAGGGCGCGAAGTAAGTCGTTCCGGCGCCCGCGCCCACCGCGGCGCGGGCAGGCCGGAGCTGTCGATCCCAATCCCCTGCGTCGTCCCGCCGTTCGGCCGCTTTCGCGCCGGGCCCGCCGGAGTCTGTTGATGAAGAGCCTGCAACGAGCCTGGCACCGCCATTCGCCCCAGTTGTTCCTGGGCGAACTGCTTGAGAAGCGCTGGATGGAGCCGATCATTCCATTCACGCTGACGATCGCGGTTTTCCTGGCCTTCGCGATCATGATCCCGCGCTACCTGACGGCGGGCAGCCTGCAGGAGCTGATGCGGAATTTCGCGGAGCAGGGCATGGTCGCGGTCGCGATGGCCTTCTCCGTGCTGTCGGGTGGCATCGACCTGTCGGTCGGCGCGGTGTTCGCGATGTCGAACTTCCTCGCGCTCTATCTGTACCTCATCCTCGGGCTGCCGCTGCCCCTGACCATCGTGCTCGTCGTCCTGTTCGGCGCGGCGATGGGCGCGATCAACGGCGGCCTGATCGCCTACGGCAAGACCCGGCCGTTCCTGACGACGCTGGTCGTCCTCATCATCGTCCGCGCCGCCTACAACAAGGTGACGGTCGCGTTCACGAACGAACTCGCCAGCATCGACAGCGGGTCCAGCACCTGGGATTTCATGGGATCGGGGAGGGTTCTCGGCATTCCCTTCAACATGCTGGTGTTGATCCTGCTTGCGGTCGGAACCCACTTCTTTCTCACGCGCATCAAGCCCGGCGTCCACATCATGGCGGTCGGGTCGAGCCGCAAGGCGGCCCGCCACGCCGGCGTCAACGTCAAGCGCGTGCTGTTCTCGGCCTATGTGATGTCGGGCGCGATCGCGGCGCTGGCGGGAATCCTCTATGCCGCGCGGCAGAGCAGCTCGGGCACCGACACCGGCGTCGGCTGGGAGATCAACGCGCTGGCCGCGGTGGTGCTCGGCGGCATCAGCCTGGCCGGCGGCCGCGGTACCATCGCGCGCGCCGTCATGGGCGCGGCGATCATCTTCATGCTCACCAGCGGCATGGTTCGGCTCGGCATCTCCGGCAACCTGACCACCGCCATCATCGGCATCATCCTGCTGCTTGCGGTCGGCTTCAACGTGAAGTGGGTCAAGAACAAGGGCAAGGTGCTGCAAAAGGTCTACGTCACCCCAAGCTGGGTTGATTTCGAGCCGCCGCCGTCGGTCGAGCGGGGCAGCGGCACGCCGTTCGCGGAGAACGATCGCCTGAAGAACGCGGAAGCGATCGCGCTCAACATGATCGAAGGCCCGGAAGACATCATCCTTGACCGCAAGGACAACCTCTACACCGTCAACCGCAACGGCTCGATCATCCGCTTTCTCGCACCGGACTATACCGTGCGTGAGGAGTTCGCGCGCATCGGCGGCCGGCCGCTCGGGTTGGCGTTCGATCGGGATCAGAACCTCCTCGTCTGCATCGCGGGCATGGGCGTTTACGGTGTGAAGCCCGATCGCTCGGTCTTCAAGGTCACCGACCGCACCACGCGCACGCGCACACGCCTCAAGGACGATTCGCGGCTCTATCTCGCTGACGACCTCGACGTCGCGCCCGACGGCAAGATCTATTTCAGCGAGGCCTCGACCCGCTATGAACTCACCGACTGGGCGCTCGACGGCTTTGAGGGGCGCGGCAACGGCCGGCTGATCTGCCACGATCCGAACACCGGCACCACCAGGACGGTCCTCAAGAACCTGACGTTCCCGAACGGCATCTGCATTTCGCATGACGGTCAGTCGGTGCTGTGGGCGAGCACCTGGCTATGCCAGATCAACCGCTTCTGGATCGCCGGCCCGAAGGCGGGCACCAGCGAAATCCTGATCGACAACCTTCCGGGCTATTGCGACAACATCAACCGCGCCTCCGACGGCAAGTACTGGCTCGCCTTCGTCGGCCTGCGCACGCCGGTCTACGACCTTGCGATGCGCAACCCTGTTTTCCGCACCCGCATGGTCAAGCAAATCCCGCCGGACGAGTGGCTGTGTCCGGGCATCAACTACGGCTGCGTGGTCAAGTTCGACGACAACGGCGTGGTGACGGAATCGCTCTGGGATCCGGGCGGGCTTTCGCATCCGACCATCACCTCGGTCCGTGAACACAAGGGCCATCTCTATATCGGGGGTCTGGAGAACAACCGCATCGGCCGTATCCGCCTGCAGGACGCCGACCCGACCTGGGAAGCGCACAAGTCCTATTGGGGAAGGGCCTGAGCCATGTCTCTGCTTGGCGATATCATCGATCGCGTGTTGTCCCCGAACCGGGAAATTCACGGCATTCCGGTGCTCGACGGCGCCTTCTCGCCGAACCAGCGGCTCGATCAGGCCCGCCAGCTCGGCGACGAGATCGAGCGACCGGACGACATCGCGCTCGGGCAGGACGGGGCGCTCTATGTCTCGACCGGCAACCGCGTCCTGCGTTGCACGGGAGACGACTTCAATACGCGCGCGGCGTTCGCGACGCTCGGCGGCCCGGTCGGCGGGCTTGCCTGCACGCCGGACGGCAGGCTGCTCGCCTGCGTCTCCGGCGTGGGGCTGGTGGCGCTTTCGCCAACTGGCGAGACCATCGGCAAGCTCGAAAGCGTCGGTGGTGAGAGGATTGCCTGTCCGTTGTCGGTGACGGTCGCGCCGGACGGGGCGATCTACCTGACCGACGGTTCGCGAAACAATCGGGCAGAGCATTGGCTGACCGATCTGATGCAGAACCGCGCCCCGTCGGGCCGGCTCATCGCCTGCAATTCCTCGCTCGGCAGTGCGAGCGCGCGTGCGGACAAGCTCGCATGGCCGCTCGGCGTGGTCGTGTCCGGTGACGGCAAGGAGGTCTGGGTCGCCGAATCCTGGGCCCACCGCCTGACCGCTTTTTCACGCACGGGTGACGACAGGCGCGTGATCGTCAAGAATCATACCGGCTATCCGGCGCGTCTTGCCCGAGGCGCGAACGGTGAGGTCTGGATGGCCTTCCTCGCGCTGCGCACGCAATTGACCGAATTCGTCCTGCGCGAGCGGGCATTCTGCGAAGAGATGATGCGGACGGTGCCACCTGAGCTTTGGATCGGGCCAGCGCTGGATGGCCGACTCAATCCGCGCGAACCGACCCAGATCGGCCGCATCAAGAAACTCGGTATCCAGAAGCCGTGGGCCCCGCCGCGTTCCTATGGCCTTGTCGCCCGGCTCGACGCCAGGGGCGCGGCGACCGAGACGCTGCACAGCCGGGTCGATGGTCGGGTTCATGGCATCACCGCCGTCCGCCCGATCGGCTCGCGCGTGCTGGCGGTGTCCAAGGGACGCGATTGCCTCGTCGAACTGCCGCCTGGTCGCGGCATGCAGGAAGGATGAACGCCATGCCGGCGGAACAACAGGCAGGGACCCCGCTGCTTCAGATCGTCAACGGCAGCAAGGTTTATGGCGGTCTGCACGCCATCGATGGCGTCAATTTCGATCTGCGGCCGGGCGAAATCCACGCGCTGCTGGGCGAGAACGGCGCGGGGAAATCGACGCTGTGCAAGGCGATTGCCGGTGCGATCGTGCTGACCTCCGGCGACTACCTGATCCAGGGACGCAAGGTTTCGTTCGTGTCGCCGAAGGAAGCGCTCGAGGGTGGGGTCGCGATGGTCTACCAGGAATCCAGCCTGGTCCCGTCGATGACGGTGGCGCAGAACCTTGAACTCGGCATGGAGAAATGGGTCACGGTCTACAGCAAGATCAACATCGCGGCGACCCAGTCGCTGCAGTCGATGAACTTCAACGTCGACCCGCTGGTGCTGGTGGAGAATCTCGGAACCGCCAAGCGGCAGATGGTCGAAATCGTGCGTGCGGTTCGCCACAACGCCCAGGTCTTCATCTTCGATGAGCCGACCGCATCGCTGACCCCTGAAGAGACCCAGCATCTGTTCCATCTTCTCAACACCCTGAAGGAGAAGGGCGCCGGGATCATCTTCATCTCGCATGCGCTGGAAGAAGCATTGAACATTGCCGATCGCATCACCGTGCTGCGCGATGGCAAGCTGGTCGCCACTGTACCGGCGAAGGACGTCACGCGTGACGCCCTGGTGCGGATGATGGTTGGCCGTGAGGAAACGGCAGCGCAGTACGCGACCCACGGGGCTGATCCGGATGCGCCGAAGCCGCATGCCTCCCGCGGTGAGAAGGTGCTTTCGGTCGAAAACGTGACGATGGGCAGCATCGTCAAGAACATGTCGTTCTCGGTGTTCAATGGAGAAGTCGTCGGCATCTTCGGGCTGGTCGGGGCAGGACGCTCCGAGATCGCGCAGATCGTCAGCGGCGCCCGCAAGCGCAACTTCCTGCGCGGCGGGATGATCTATCTGCGGGACAAGCCGATCCGCTACCGGGTGCCGCGGCAGGCGGTGCGCGACGGAATCGCCTATATCACCGAGGACCGCAAGGTCGACGGCTTCTTCGAGACGATGACGGTGGATCAGAATATCTATCTTGGCTATCTGTCGTCGCCGCGCGTCAAGCGGTTCCTTTACTCTACGCGCGAGATGAAGCGGATCGCCGATCAATGGATCTCGGCGCTCTCGATCTCCGCATTGAAGCGGACGCTGAAAATTGTCGAATATTCCGGCGGCAACCAGCAGAAAGTCGTGGTGGGAAAGTCTCTGGCCCAGGAGCCTACGGTGGTCATCTTCGACGAACCGACGCGAGGCGTCGATGTGAGCGCCATTCCACAAATTCACGAGGCGATTCGCAGGCTGGCGCGCGAGAACAAGGCGGTTGTCGTTATCTCTTCCTATCTGCCGGAGATTCTGGCTATCTCGGATCGGATCCTTGTCGCTCGCGGCGGACGTATCGTCGAGGAAATGGCTCGGGCTGATGCGACCGAGGACAAGATCATGTACGCGGCCATTCATTGAAGGAGGGCCTTTCATGAGTCCTTATCAGCGGCCTCCCCATTGGAAGGACATGACGCGGGACGGCAATGAGGACGATCCGGAGTCCCGTCGCCTGATGAGCGAGAGGATCGCAAGCGAGATTCGCAGCGCGGTGCTGAGCGGCGAGATGCGGCCAGGCACGCGGATTCGGCAGGAGCTTCTTGCGGCCCATTTCGGAGCCAGCCGCATTCCCGTGCGCGAGGCGCTGAAGCAGCTCGAGAACGAGGGGCTCGTCGTGATGGCGCCGAACCGTGGCGCCTGGATTGCGGACGTCAATTCGGAAGAATCGATCGAGATCTACAAGATCCGTGAAGCGGTCGAGCCGCTTGCCATCGGCGAAAGCGTTCCAAATCTGACCGACGAGGATATCGAGACGCTTGACCGCATTGTGCGCGAACTTGAGCAGGTCACCACGCTCGAGGAATACATCCAGCTTGATCGGGAGTTTCATCTACGGACCTATTCGCGGGCGCGGATGCCGCAACTGCTCGCGATGGTCGAACGCTTCTGGAACAGCACGCAGCATTTCCGGCGACAGTTTGTGAGCGAGACCTATGCCAAGGACGGGTTTCCGTTCTCCGATCCCCAGCATGTCCTGATCATGGACGCGATCCGGGCGCGCGATGTCGAAGCTGCACAGGTGCTGGTGCGCCTCCACATCCGGCGCACTCGCGTTGTCATTCAAGCAAAAGAGAGTGGGGCGGCCCAACCGCCCCTTGCAAGCCGTGCCGCGCTACCGCATGCGCGTCTCGGCTCTGTCTATCGAGGAAAAAGTGCCAATGAGTAGTGGCGGCGAACGCCTTTTGCCACGGTTCCTGCTGCGCCAGGTGGCGGCGGCGACGGGCTATAGCGCCCGCCGGGCCGGACGGGGCTGCCATCGTTACGACACTGGTGGCAAGCGGCGATGACTGTCGACCTGGATTCCGTGTCGCGTGCGCACGCTTACGAGGAAGCCGCGGGCCGGCTGCGCGCGCGGCTCGGCGAATCGCCGGTCGCTCCGCCCGATCCCGGAAGGCGAACGGCGCTCGATCTGTTTCGAGCCGCGCCGCGCGAGGCGCCGGCCGTGTTCTATTTCGATGCGACGCAGACCTATGCCGATATCGATCGGCTCAGCGACCGGCTCGCTGCCCGCTTCGCACAGAAAGGGGTCGGGCGCGGCGATCGGGTCGCCGTCATTCTTCAGAATGTGCCGCAGTTCGTCATCGTCAGCGTAGCGGCCTGGAAGGTCGGGGCCATCGTCGTCAGCCTCAACCCGATGTACCGCACGCCAGAGCTTCGCAAGCTGTTCGGCGATTGCGAACCGAAGGCGGTGATCTGCCACGACGATCAATGGGAGAACGTTGTCCCGGCCGCCGGTTCGGTCGATTCCGAACTGGTGTTCTGGACCGGCGCTGGCGAATTCCAGACGCGGAACGATGTCCGGGTGCTGCCGGTGCCGGGCGCAGCGCCGCCGGCCCAGGCGCTGGCGACGGTTTTCGCCGACAACGCAGCCGCTCCACCGGCACCGGTTCTGACGTCCGACGACATCGCCCTTCTCTTGTACACCTCCGGAACCACGGGCGTTCCAAAGGGCGCCATGCTCACGCATCGCAATCTGGTGGCGACCGCGCTGATCTGTTGCGATCATTTCGAATTGAACGGCATGTCGCGCATCTTTGGGGTCGCGCCGCTGTTCCACATCACCGGCTTTGAAATCCAGATGGTCGCGGCGTTTGCCGCGCGTGCGGCGATGGTGCTGACCTATCGCTTCCAGCCCCAGGTCGCGCTCGATGCCTTCCTTGAATGGCGGCCGACATTCATCGTCGGTGCCATCACCGCGTACATCGCGCTGATGAACCAGGCTGACGCAACGAGCCGGCATTTCGAGAGCTTCGTACATATTTATTCCGGCGGCGCGCCGATCGCGCCCTCGGTCATCGATGCCTTTGCGAAACGGTTTGGACGGGCGATCCGCAGTTCCTATGGAATGACCGAACTGACCTCTGCAAGCCATCTTGCGCCCAACGAAGGTCGGATTCCGGTCGATCCTGACTCAGGCGCGCTGTCGATCGGCAGGCCGACTTCGGGCGCCGATGCGATCGTCGTCGACGACGAGCGCCGCCCGCTCGGACCCGGCGTGCATGGCGAGGTGGTTGTGCGTGGCTCAGGCGTGATGGCCGGCTACTGGAGAAAGCCGGCGGAAACCGACGAGGTGCTGACCAACGGCTGGCTGTATAGCGGCGACGTCGGCTTCTTTGACGAGAGCGGCTGGTTCTACCTCGTGGATCGCAAGAAGGACATGATCTCCGCCTCCGGCTTCAAGGTCTGGCCGCGTGAAGTCGAAGACGTGATCTACAGCTTTCCGGGCGTGCGCGAGGCAGCCGTCGTCGGCGCCGCCGATCCCTATCGCGGCGAGACGGTGGTCGCCTTCGTCTCCGCTCAACCCGGCACCGTGATCGATGTTGCCGCGCTCTCACGCTTCTGCCGCGAGCGACTGGCGGCCTACAAGTGCCCGGTCGACATTCGCGTGCTGGACGATCTGCCGAAGACGGAATCCGGAAAAATCACCCGAAACACGCTCAGGGACGGCCTACGCGGCCGGTAAGGAGAATCTACGTGGATATCACCCAAAGCGAGCGCAGCCAGCAACTGGCCGCGCGTCTCCAGCGCTTCATGATGGAGCACATCTATGCGAATGAGCGCCGATACTATCAGGAGGCCGAGCGGCTCGGGCCCTGGGCTGTGCACCCGGTTGTCGAGGAACTGAAGCCGCTCGCACAACAGGCCGGCCTGTGGAACCTGTTTCTGCCCGCTCACGAGGACGGGCTGACCAATCTCGAATATGCCCCGCTTTGCGAGATCATGGGGCGCTCGCATCTTGCTCCCGAGGTCTTCAATTGCAGCGCCCCTGACACGGGCAACATGGAGACCATCCTGCGCTACGGTACCGAGACGCAGAAGGAACGCTGGCTGAAGCCCTTGCTGGCCGGCGAGATCCGTTCTTCCTTTGCGATGACGGAGCCCGACGTTGCCTCGTCCGACGCGACCAATGTGGCCAGCTCGATCGTCCGTGATGGCGACGATTATGTGATCAACGGTCGCAAATGGTACACCACCGGCGCCACCGATCCGCGATGCAAGATCATCATCTTCATGGGGCAGACCGATCCGCAGAATCCGGATCGTCACAAGCGTCAGTCGATGATCCTCGTGCCGAAGGAGACGCCCGGCGTGCATGTCGTCCGTTCGCTGCCCGTGCTTGGCTTCTACGGCGTGCCCGATCGTGCATCCGAGGTGATATTCACCAATGTACGCGTGCCGGCCGCCAACATGCTGCTCGGCGAGGGGCGTGGGTTCGAGATCGCGCAGGGTCGGCTCGGACCCGGACGCATTCATCATTGCATGCGGCTGATCGGCCTCTCCGAGCGCGTGCTCGAGCGCATGTGCCGACGCGCGCTGAAACGCGTCGCCTTCGGCAAGCCTCTCGCCGAGCAAACCGTGACGCTCGAGCGCGTGGCCGAAGCGCGCATGAAGATCGACCAGGCGCGACTGCTGACGCTCAGAGCTGCCTACATGATGGACACGGTCGGCAACAAGGCCGCGCGGCAGGAAATCGCGATGATCAAGGTCGTCGCGCCGAACATGGCGCAGACCATTGTTGACTGGGCGATCCAGGCGTTCGGGGGAGGCGGCACCAATAACGACCATTTCCTTTCGGCAGCACTCGCAACGACTCGCTTGTTGCGACTGGCCGATGGCCCCGACGAGGTCCACCGCAACCAGATCGGCAAGCTCGAATTGCGCCGATGGCTCAACGTCGATCCCGCACGAACCGGCGGTGGCGCGGATCCGTTGTCGCCCGATGAATCCGAATCCTGGTCCGAAGGCGGCTTGTGGCCGCGCCCGAAAGATTTGCCATAGGCGGGTTGGGAAGGGGCTGGAGCCGGAGCGCATCGGCTCCAGCGATGATCAACAAAAGGAGAGTTGTGAGCGATCTCACAGGGGGACGTCGAGTCCTGCACTAGTCAGGACTCTCCCAGAACCAACGGAGGTTCGCATGAAGCTCCTGATGATCGCCGGCCTGACCGCCCTCGCGCTTTTTCTGGCCGCGACGAATGTCCCGAGATCGCATCCATCGTCCGTGAGCCACACATCGGTGGCAGGGATGCCCGCTGTACAAGAACAAGACAAGCTGCCGGTTGAAGATTTCGAAGATCGTTCGCTGGTGTTTCCGAGGGGAACTCAGCAATAGAGAGAATGGTGCCGTCGCATTCGAACGCATTCGGTTCGGGATGAGCGGGCTGGAAATCGTCTGGCGTTGAACAGCGCGACGCGTCGGACGGCTTGTTCGCTTGCGCAGCCCCCGTCGCGCGCTGTGTTTTCAAAAACTCATGAAGATCGGGTTGATCTCAGCGGGATCGCCGACATGTTCTGGGAATTGAAACGGCGCACCGTGGCGATCGACTATCAGAATTGCCAGTAGCAGCGCCAACACCGCAGCGATGTAGATCAGCAGTGGCGACGCGTCCCGGCTGGTGGGATTGCGATCCCGCGGCGGCAACACGCGAGAATGCCAAATGCGCGAGATGAACTGCAGATATGCTTTCGGATGTATTTGCATGTTCGACCTCGATTGTGAGGCGCCTTTACCAAGACTGCGACCGCGTGGGCCGCTCTTCAAGGCGCCGCTTGTCGCACCCCGAACCGAATACGAGCTCCCTTGTTGATTACTGGTGAAATGGGCACGTTGTTGCCAGGGGCCAAGCCCGTCGCCCATGGACACGCCAGATTTCCAGAATGATCGCCGGCGGGGCCGATGGACGCCAGGGGAGCACTTTGGCCGGGCAGCAAAAACGGGCAGAATGGCCCGGGGCTTCGCTGCGAGTGTCTCCGACGGCCATGGATTTGATTTTGCGTCTCGCCCTGTTCCTTGTGACGGCATCGTTGCTTCTTGCGCTGCAACCCGCGGAAGCGCAATTGGCCGGACACGGCGGAGCTGTCCGCGCGATCGCCGTTTCAGGCGACGGCAGGACGGTTCTGTCGGGCAGCTTTGACACTGCGGCGATCCGATGGTCGCTGGCAACCGAGTCCGCGGAGCAGGTGCTTCGCTTCCATTCGGGTGCGGTGAATGCGGTCGCGTTCCTCGGCGATGGAAGAATGGCAACGGCCGGTGCGGATGGCCGGATTGCGATCTGGACGTCGGGCCGGTCGCAGCCGGACCGGGTCTTCGCGGACCATGCGGGACCCATTGTCGGGCTCGCCGTCTCGCCGGATGCATCGAAGCTCGCATCCGCCTCGTGGGACCACACCGTGCGGCTCTCGTCGTTGTCCGACGGGGGCTCGCGCGTGCTGCAAGGTCACTCGCAAAACGTGAATGGCGTGGCCTTTGCCCCCGACGGACAATCGCTGGTGAGCGTGGGCTACGATCTGACGGTGCGGATCTGGCGCCTGCCGGACGGCAGCGCCGAGATCGTCACGGTGCCGTCGCCGCTGAATGCCGTAGCGATCTCGCCTGATGGCGAAATCGTCACCGGCGCAGCAGACGGCAAGCTGCGCATGATGACGGCCGGCGGCAAGGCAAGCGGCGAGGTCACGGCCGGCGCCACGCCGATCGTCGCCTTGGCAGTCTCGCATGACGGCGCCTTGATCGCCGCGGCGGCAATTGACGGCACGGTGGCGATCGTCGATCGCAAGGCGCGCAGCGTGCTGCGCTCGCCCGCCGGGCTGGGCGGGCCGGTTTGGTCGGTGGCATTCCTGCCCGATGGCGTCACGCTCCTGACCGGCGGCGCCGACGGCAAGATCAGGCGCTGGAATGCACTGACCGGCGCGGCGGCTGGATCGAACGTGGTGGGCACGCCGGGGGACCCGCTCGCCGGCTTTGCCGGCGATCACGGCGCCGAAGTCTTCAGGGCCTGCGTCGCCTGCCACACATTGTCGGAGACGGAGGTGCAGCGTGCCGGTCCGACGCTTGCCGGACTGTTCGGTCGGAAGATCGCCTCGCTGCCGGGCTATCGCTTCTCCGACGCACTCAAGACGATGGACATCGTCTGGACGCCGGAGACCGTCTCAAAATTGTTCGAGATCGGGCCGAACGCCTATACGCCCGGCACGAAGATGCCGGAGCAGCAGATCGGCTCGGCCGAAGATCGCCGCGCGCTCACGGACTTCCTGGCGCGTGCGACGTCGAAATAGTCCGAGTTGGCGCTAGCCGCCTCGCGGCGTCCTCAAGCGAGGATATGAGACTTTAATACCCCGGCCATTGTTCCACTGGAATTTTCGTCAGCTCCGGATTCTCCTTGAGCATGTGGGCGATATTAATGCTGGGATGTTCCTTGAGCGCCGCCACGACGCACTGGTTGACGTATTTGCGGCGGGACAGCCACTTGATCTTCTTGCCCTTCGCCTCGGCCTTGCAGGCGACCACCGCCTGCTTGAGTGCAACCTTTTCGGCTTTGGTAAGGGCGGCGGCCTCGACGGCTGTGCCGCCAAGGGCGGTGGTGACAAGGCACGTCGACAGAACCTTCATGAATCGAGGCATGCGGCTAGTCCTTGTTCTCGCGTTGACGCAGGTAGTCATCCGTCGTCCGTGGCGGCGCGCGTTCCGGCATGTTCTGGATCGGATCGAACTGCTGTTCGCTCATGACGATGACCCGGCAATCGGCGCACATCCGCAAGGCCTCGGTCCGGCGGTCCCCGGCAGGGTACATCCAATGCCGTCCCTCGAGTTTGGTCGCGATCCGATCGATTGTGCTCTTGACGCCGAATGGCGTGCCACAGCGAACACACAGGGCCGGTTCTTCTTCCTTGATCACCCGCGCCGGCGCGCGTCTCGCCCGGAAGTCGATCTGCGGGGTGAGCCTGATGACTTTTTCAGGACAGGTGCTCTGACACAAACCGCACTGGACGCAGGCGTCTTCCACGAATTTGAGGACCGGGCGGTCGGGATCGGCGCGGAGCGCGCCGGTTGGGCAGGCCGAAACGCAGGACAGGCACAGCGTGCAACCGCCGATATCGACGGTGATCGCCCCGATGGGGGCACCCTCGGGCAAGGCGATCACGTCAACCGGCTTGGGGGCGAGGCGATGCAGTTCGCTCAGGCCGAAGCGAAGCAGATCGCCGCGCTTGCCGACCGTCAGGAAAGTCGCGGGATTGTCGAGGCCGGCGAGGGGGCCAATCCCCGTCAGTTGCTCGGCCAGAGTGTCGGGATCGTCGGTTTCGATCGTGCTCACGCGGCGGCCGTCAAATCCGAGTCCGGCGAGAATGGTCTCGGCCATCCGGATCGTCAGCAACGATCCGGTCACGTCGTGTCGTGGCTTGGCGCGCAGCAGGAGCCGCACGGCAGCCGCGCCATAGGCGAAGGCGCCGATGATGGCTTCCAGGCCGACCTGCGTCAGCTCGTTGACGGCGAGGGGAAGCACGTTGGCCGGCAATCCGTCGCCATGGCGGGCGAGCGCATCGATCAGCGGCGTGCCGTGCTGGCTGTCATGCAGCAGCAGGACTGGATGCGTGCCGCCGGCCGCGCGATAGGCGCGCAACATGGCGCGTAGGATCTGCAACTGGGTATCGGCGGGTGGCAGCGCGTAGGATGCCGCTCCGGTGGGGCAGGCGGCCGCACATTGCCCGCAGCCTGCGCACACCTCCGCGTTGATTGCGACATGGTCGCCGTCCGGCGTGATCGCGCCGGTCGGGCACAAATCGAGGCAGCGATGGCATCCGATTAGATTCGAGCGGGAATGCGCGCAGAGACTGGGTGTGAAGTCGACATATCTCGGCTTGTCGAAGCTTCCGACGAGATCTCGGGCCGCAAGCACCGCGCGCAGCATGGCCGCGGGATCTCTCGGATCCGCGCGGAGATAGCCGTCCCGCAGATCGTGTGCGGGGAACAGAGGCGGCTCGCCGGAGAGGTCGAGCACGAGATCGCAGCGCGAGATCGCGCCGTTGCGCGGGGCTTCGAACTCGAAGCGGGCGCGTGAGGACGGGCGTGGCTGCGCGTAGTCGTCGATCGTGAGCTCGAAGCCGCCAAAGTGCCCCCGCGCATTGCGGATCGTGCCCTGCACGATCGGGAACACGGCCGCGGCAGGCGGCACGACGTCTGCCGGCTTCCTGAGCATGACCGTGACGTCGAGATGGTCCGCCAGCAGCCGGCCAGCCTCGATCGCGGTCTCGTCGCGCCCATAGATCAGGATGATGCCATCGCTCGACAATGTGACCAGCGGATAGTCCGGCGCGGGAACCGCCGCCGCTGCAAGCAGCGCCGCCATCTTCGGGCCCGCCTTCGCACCGTCGCGCGACCAGCCCGCCGTCTCGCGGATGTTGACGAAGCTGATCGGGCCGGCGCGTTCGCCCATCTCATTGGTGAACTGGCCGGCCTGCTGCGTGCAGGCGACGGTCAGCGGGCCGTCGGCTTTCGCGGCGTTGCGGAAATGTTCGAGCTCGGCGCCGCAGAGATGACGATGGCTCCTGATCTCGCAGTTGGGACATCCACGCTGGATCGCGGGCACGTCAAGGCGCATCGTGTCTTCACACGAGCAGATCAGGACGGTCTTCGCTGGCTGCTCCAGGTCGATCCCTCCGCGGGTGCGGCGCCGTCTTGCGGACTCGCGCCATTCCTTCACCTCGTATAGATATTCACTATCGGAAGGAAAAGGAAAGTGGAGGACGGCCCTTGCGGTCGACCCCGACCAGCCGCGTCTCCGTGACGGAAGCGATCCATCTGCCGCCGCCATTCACGCTCGTCCGGTTGCGTGAGAGCGGAGACGCCTTTGCTCACGCTTGCCGCATTGCACCTAAAAGCGGTGCCGGCACGCTGGTGTGCGTCGGGCGGTTCGATCTTGCCGAATTCGCCGTGGTGCTCGAGCCGGGCGAGCCCTTGGCCACCGCGCGGCGCGCCTTCTATGCCGGCATGGTCGCGCTCACCGACGCCCTGCGCGCCTACGCGCCGCCGCACAAGACGGTCGCGATCGGCTGGCCCGACACCGTCGCGATCGACGGTGGGCTGGTCGGCGGCGGACGGATGGGATGGCCGACGTCAGCGCGCGAGGACGAGCCGCCTGCCTGGCTGGTGTTCGGCGCCATGATCCGGACGGTCGCAATGGCCGATCAGGGACCGGGCGTCCATCCGCTCGCGTCCGCGCTGGATGAGGAGGGGTTTGGCGAAGCAGGAGCCGTGCAGGTGACCGAGAGTTTTGCGCGGCACCTGATGCGGGCGATCGATAGCTGGCAGACCGACGGCTTTGGCAGCCTCGCGCGCGATTATCTCAGCCGGATTCCCCGCGAGCGGCGAGCCGTGCTGCGGATCGATGACGGCGGCGATCTCCTCACGCGCCGCATCGGTGCCGACAGGATCGAACGCAGCGTACTCGTCAAGGCGCTCGGAACGCCGTCCTGGTTCGATCCGAAGCTCGGAGGGCCGCGGCTGTGAAACTGCTCCGCAGCATCGCGCTCGATCCCTCCGACACCTTCGTATTCGATGTGGCGGCCGAGCCGGGCGAATGGGCCGTCTCCGGCGCCTTCCGCTTCTGCGATCAGGATCCGACGAAGCTGACCGGCAAGGCCCGCGTCGCGTTCCGCAGTGGCTTCCTCGGGGTGCAGTCCTGGGGCTGGTCGACGCTGGTGCAGATCGTGCCTGCGACCGAGAACGATTGCAGCGCGCTGATCGACCGCCTTGCCAGGCAGCTCGTCGATCGTTTCGGAGCGCCGGATCTGGCGACCGCGCGGACGGCGGCGGAAGAGGAGGTCGCCTTCGCGCAGTCGCTCTGCAACCATCCGGTCAGCTCGCTCATTGCCGTTCACCGTTCGGTGAGCGACGGCGAAGTCCGGGAGTCGTTCCGCAGGCTGCAACTGCGTCAGGGTCAGGGACACGGCAAGGCGTTCTCGTTCATGGAAGTCGAAGACGATGTCGAGCCTGACGGTGATCTCAGGCTTGCCGATATGAGCGGGGAGCCGCGGCACCGATGAATGATTTCTGGATCGCGTGCGGCCACCATCTGCTCGATCGCGACGAGAGCGGGGGGCTTTGCGTCACCGACGAGTTCCTGAAGGCCTATTTTGTTCGTCCGGAGCTGGTTCCGCCAGACGAAGCATGCCCGGTCGAGCGGCGGCTGCACCGCGCGCTGCTCGCGGCTCCCCGCAGGCCGGTCGGCGCGGAAGAAATCGAAGCGATTGTCGATGCGGATGCCCGGGAGAACTGGCGGCTCGTGCTTGCCTTCCGCGATCTCCTCGTGCGGCATCCGACGCTGGAGCAGGCCTATCTTGCAACCGTCCGGTCCGGGACGAACGATTTGCCGCCGCTGTTCGTCAATCAGCTCGTCCACGTGATCCTGCGCAATGCGTTCGACGGCTGCGATGATCCGTTCGTGCTGCGCGCAGCCGAACTGTTCTTCCGCCCGCAGCGCATCCTGCCGCAGGAGCAGGCCCTGCTGCTCGGCGATGAAGAGGTCGTCGGTGGACAGACTCCGACCCCTGTGCTCTCGCTGATGTCGATGCTGGGGGCGGTGACCGATGCTGAGCTCGACGTCTTGCGCGAGGACAATGCCGGCGATTACTGGCGCCGGAGCGATCAGTTCGACATGGCATTCGACCTCACCGCAGGCGGCCGCGGGCCGGCGGCGCTGGCGCAGGCGATGGTGCGCTGGACCTCCCATCTGCTCGGGATCGACGTCAGCATTGAGCCGCTGCGCGAGCTGCGTGATGCACGTCTCACCTGGTATGTCGGGCTCGACGCCGATGCGACCAGGCTCGGCGACCGTCTCTGGCATGGCGAGCAGCTCGACGACCGCAGCGCCGGACGCGTGCTCTCATTGTTCCGCCTGACGTTTGCGGACACCAGCGTGGCCGCGGACGAGATGCGGGGCGAGCCGGTCTATCTCATCCTGTCGATGAACGCCGACCAGAAGCTCCGGATGAAGCCGCAGAATTTGCTGACGGGGCTGCCGGTCAAACATCTGGAGTTGGCGACATGAGTCCGGCCGCGCTGCCGCTTGTGCGCGTCCCCGTCGGCGTTGTGGTCGAGCGGCACCAGGCGGATTCGCCGTGGACCGACTTTGTCTGGCGCGCGGTTGCCGTGCTGCCCGACGAGCCGGACACAAAGCCCTGGACGGTGCTTCGCGAAGAGAATGGGACGACGCTGTTTTATGCCGGCAGCGCCATGGTCGATCTCTATGGTTCCGAGACGGCGCGCTATCGCGACAATCTCGCCTCGGGCAGTCCGGCCATCTGGACCGTATTGTCGCCGGCGGAAGGCGCCTGGCCCTACACGGTGGCTGCCGCGACCGCCGATCCTTCGGAGGGCGAGGCGTTCACGGAGGCCGGTGCGAATCTGGTCGAGGCCGTCCCCATGCCGGAGATGCTGCGTGAGCAGATTGAAAGCTTCGTTGCCGAGCACCACGTCGAACGTGAGTTCTTCAAGCGCAAGCGACGGCAGGCCGATCCGGAGGCGCTCGCGCGCCGGCAGCATGAAGGCGGACACGAATGAGTGAGGACAAGTTCCTGACGCGCTGGTCCCGTCGCAAGCAGGAGGCAAAGGCGAACGCCACGCAACCGGACCCGGCCATGCGCGACGACATGCAGTTGCCGCCACCAGCCGTCAAAGACGACGACGCGGAGTTCGACCTTGCGAGCCTGCCTTCGATTGACTCGATCACGTCGGCGACCGACATCACGGCGTTCCTGCGCAAGGGAATCCCGCAGGAGCTGACGCGTGCGGCGCTTCGTCGCGCCTGGAGCGCCGATCCCGTCATCCGCGACTTTGTCGGGCTTGCCGAGAATGCCTGGGACTTCAACGACCCGACCGCGATGCCGGGCTTTGGCCCGCTGGATTGCTCCGAGGCTGAGCTCACCGCGCTCATCGACAAGATCGTCGGCGGCCTCGGCAAGCCGGCTGAGGCGCCGCCTGAGCGTTCGGTTGAAGTCGTGGATTCTTCGCAGGAATTGCGCGAGGTCGAGTTGCCGGGCATCGCGGCCGAAGAAGCCGCGACCACGGGATCCGCACCTGATCCTGCTGCAACGCAACGAACGCTCGCCGACAGCACCGAAAGCGAACGGCCGTCGGTTGAGCGCCGCACGCACGGCAGTGCGCTGCCCCACTAGGGACCGCGACGAAAGGCCATAGCCTCAGACTATGGCGCCGATTGACCCCCCGTTGGGCCGGGACTAGGCTCC
Source organism: Bradyrhizobium brasilense (assembly GCF_029714345.1). NCBI lineage: Bacteria > Pseudomonadati > Pseudomonadota > Alphaproteobacteria > Hyphomicrobiales > Nitrobacteraceae > Bradyrhizobium > Bradyrhizobium brasilense. The sequence continues at coordinate 5,554,555 of NZ_CP121669.1, read as the reverse complement.
GCTAGCGCTTTGTAAGAAAAGCAAAATCAGCACCCGGGACTTGGATGGAGGTCCACGTGCGCGATGCTGGCCTTGAGCGAGCCATTGACGCCGCCGGCGGCGTTGCAGAGCTTGCGCGCAAAATCGGCATCAGCCAGCCCTCTGTTTCGAACTGGAACAAGGTGCCCGCGCAACGGGTGATCGCTGTCGAAGCCGCCACCGGCATCTCGCGCGATCATTTGCGGCCTGATCTGTACAGCGAGCCGCTCCTCTCCGAAGCGCCGATCGATTCTGTCGATGTCGCGCGTGCGCAGGAATATCTGCTGCTCGCGACGCTGTTGTCCGCTGCACCATCGAAGAAACTGCTCGAACAACTGGCTGCATTGACCGTCGATGCGACGCCGCTTGGGCGCGCGCATGCCGCGCTGGCCGAATCCGCCGCCAATGCGGTCGCGGCGAAGGTCGAACGCGAATATTTCGATCTGTTCACAGGTCTCGGCCGCGGCGAACTCTTGCCCTATGCCTCCTACTATCTGACCGGCTTTCTCAACGAGCGGCCGCTGTCGCGTCTGCGCGCCGATCTCGCTGCGTGCGGCATCGAGCGCATCGCGAACAATTCCGAGCCGGAAGATCACGCGGCTATCCTGTGCGAGATCATGGCGGGCTTCGCGGGAGGGCGTTTCCCGGCGTCCTTCGACGCGCAGCGCGCCTTCTTCGGCAAACACATCGCGCCCTGGATGGGGCGGCTGTTCGTCGACATCGAGCGCGCGGAGAGCGCCGTCTTCTATCGTGCGGTCGGTGCGCTCGGTCGCGCCTTTATCGAGATCGAGACAGAAGCATTCACGTTCGCGAACTGACCTGCATCCGCAGGTCCAGGAGAGATGCGATGAGTGAAGACAGGACTACCACAGTCGGGCGCCGCGATTTCCTGCGCAAGGTCGGCGTCGGCACGGTGGGCGCCGGCGCGACCCTCGCAACGCCGCTGGTCGGGGCGGCGCAAGCCGACAGCGAAACCAACGATGAGAAGCGCAAGGCGCGCTACAAGGAAACCGATCACGTCAAGGCCTTCTACCGCGTCAATCGTTATCCGGCCAAGGGAGGTTGACCGTGCTGATCAAGCGAACAAACCAGCGTTCCCTGCGCCAAGGCTCCGCCGCCAGCTCCCTTGCAGATCAGGCTGGTGGCCTCGACCGCCGCAGCTTCCTGCGCAAATCCGGTCTTGCCGGCGGCGCGCTTGCCGCATTCGGCACCTTGCCGCTCGGCAGCGTGCGCAAGGCGGAAGCCGCGGCGGCCGGTCCGCTCACGGCGGGGGCGACCGTCCGCAAGAGCATCTGCACGCATTGTTCGGTTGGGTGCACGGTGACGGCCGAGGTCTTGAACGGGGTATGGATCGGCCAGGAGCCGAGCTGGGATTCGCCGATCAATCGCGGCTCGCATTGCGCCAAGGGCGCTTCCGTGCGTGAGCTCGTGCACAGCGAGCGGCGGCTGCGCTATCCGATGAAGCTGGTGGGCGGGCAGTGGACCCGCGTCTCCTGGGACACCGCGATCAATGAGATCGGCGACAAGATTCAGGCGGTACGTGAGAAGTCGGGTCCCGATTCCGTCTATTGGCTCGGCTCGGCCAAGATGACCAACGAAGGCGCCTACCTGTTCCGCAAGCTCGGCGCGTTCTGGGGCACCAACAATACCGATCACCAGGCCCGCATCTGCCATTCAACCACCGTCACCGGCGTCGCCAACACCTGGGGCTACGGCGCGATGACCAACAGCTACAACGACATCCGCAATGCGAAGACGCAAGTCATCCTGGGCGGCAATCCGGCCGAGGCGCATCCCGTCTCGCTGCAGCATCTGCTCGAGGGCAAGGAGCTGCAAAAGGCCAACTTCATCGTCATCGACCCGCGCCTGACGCGCACCGCCGCGCACGCGACCGAATATGTGCGGATGCGGCCGGGTACCGACATTCCGGTGCTCTACGGCATGATGTGGCACATCCTGCAGAACGGCTGGGAGGACAAGGAGTTCATCCGGCAGCGCGTCTTCGGTTTCGACGACCTCAAGAAGGAGGTCGAGAAATGGCCTCCGGAGGAAGTCGAGCGCGTCACCGGGATTCCCGGCGAGCAGCTCAAGCGCGTCGCCAAGATGTTCGCCACCGAGAAGCCGGCAACGCTGATCTGGGCCATGGGCCAGACGCAGAAGACGGTCGGCACCGCCAATGTGCGGGCGAGCTGCATCGCGCTGCTGATGACCGGCAATGTCGGCAAGGCCGGCGCCGGCGCCAACATCTTCCGAGGCCACGACAACGTGCAGGGCGCGACCGATGTCGGGCTCGATATCGTCACGCTGCCGTTCTACTACGGTCTCGCCGAAGGCGCCTGGAAGCACTGGTCGCGGGTCTGGGAGGTCGACTATGACTTCCTGAAGTCGCGGTTCGATTCCAAGCAGATCATGGAAACCCCCGGCATTCCGCTGACCCGCTGGTTCGAAGCGGTGACGTTGCCGAAGGAGCAGGTTGCGCAGAAAGACAATGTGAAGGCGGTGTTCGTGCAGGGGCACGCCTCCAACAGCATCACCCGTATCCCTGAATCCCTCAACGGCCTGAAGGCGCTGGAACTGCTCGTCATCGCCGATCCGCATCCGACGACCTGGGCCTCGCTCGCGGTCGAGGCGGGACGCACGGAGGGCGTCTACATTCTCCCGGTCGCCACCCAGTTCGAATGCAAGGGCTCGCGCGTCGCTTCCAACCGCTCGCTGCAATGGGGCGAGCAGATCGTGAAGCCGATCTTCGAGTCGAAGGACGATCTCGAAATCATCTATCTGATGGCGAAGAAGCTCGGCTTCGCCGATCAGATGTTCAAGAAGATCAAGGTAGAGAACAACCTGCCCGAGGCCGAGGACGTGCTGCGCGAGATGAACCGCGGTAGCTGGTCGACCGGCTATTGCGGACAATCGCCCGAGCGCCTCAAGGCGCACATGAAGAACCAGGCGAAGTTCGACATGCTGACGATGCGGGCGCCGAAGGACGATCCCGAGGTTGGCGGCGACTATTACGGCCTGCCTTGGCCGTGCTGGGGATCACCCGAGGTCAAGCACCCCGGCACGCCGCTGCTCTACAATACCAATCTGCACGTGATGGACGGCGGCGGCACGTTCCGGCCGCGGTTCGGCGTTGAGCGCGAGGAGAAGCTGCCGGACGGCACGACGCGGAAGGTGAGCCTGCTCGCGGACGGCTCGTATTCGTTGGGGTCGGGAATCCAGGATGGCTATCCGGAATTCACGCTGGCGAGCCTGAAGAAGCTCGGCTGGGACACCGAGCTCACCGAGGCGGAAATGGCCGTGATCAACAAGATCAATCCGGCCAATCCGGACACGGTGTCGTGGTCGCTCGATCTGTCGGGCGGCATTCAGCGCGTCGCGCTGGCGCACGGCTGCGTACCCTACGGCAACGGCAAGGCGCGCATGAATGCCTTCGGCTTGCCGGATCCGATCCCGGTTCACCGCGAGCCGATCTATACGCCACGCGTCGATCTCGTCGCCAAATACCCGACGCTGCCCGACGCCAAGCAGTTCCGGATGCCCAATATCGGATTCTCCGTGCAGAAGGCCGCGGTGGAGAAGGGCATTGCAAAGCAGTTTCCGCTCATCCTGTCGTCCGGCCGTCTGGTCGAATATGAGGGCGGCGGCGAGGAGACGCGCACGAACCCGTGGCTCGCCGAGTTGCAGCAGGACATGTTCATCGAGATCAATCCCGCCGATGCCGCCGATCGCGGTGTCAAGGACGGCGGCTGGGTCTGGGTCACCGGCGCCGAGAACAATTCCAGGGCAAGGATGAAGGCGCTCGTCACCGAGCGGGTCGGCAAGGGCGTCGCCTGGATGCCCTTCCATTTCGGCGGCTGGCTTGCAGGCAAGGATCTTCGCGGCAACTACCCGAAGGGCACCGATCCGATCGTGCTCGGCGAAAGCGCGAACACGATCACCACCTACGGATACGATCCCGCGACGGGCATGCAGGAGCCCAAGGTCACTCTCTGCCAGATCGCGGCGGCATAAGGAGCAACGACGATGGCACGTATGAAATTTCTCTGCGACGCCGACCGTTGCATCGAGTGCAACGCCTGCGTCACGGCCTGCAAGAACGAGCACGAGGTGCCCTGGGGCATCAACCGCCGCCGGGTCGTCACTATCGCCGACGGCAAGCCGGGCGAACGATCGGTCTCGATGGCCTGCATGCACTGCACCGATGCGCCCTGTGCGGCGGTGTGCCCGGTGAATTGTTTCTATACCACCGCCGACGGCGTGGTTCTGCACTCCAAGGATCTCTGCATCGGCTGCGGCTACTGCTTCTACGCCTGTCCGTTCGGCGCGCCGCAATATCCGAAGGTCGGCAATTTCGGCTCGCGCGGAAAAATGGACAAATGCACCTATTGTGCCGGCGGCCCCGAGGCCGATGGCAGCAAGGAAGAGTACGAGAAATACGGCGCGAACCGGCTTGCCGAAGGCAAGCTGCCGCTGTGTGCGGAGATGTGCTCGACCAAGTCGCTGCTCGCCGGCGACGGCGAGATCATTGCCCAGATCTATAAAGAGCGCGTGCTGAAGCGCGGCTACGGCTCAGGCGCATGGGGCTGGAAGACCGCCTATCGCGAGACGATCGAGTCCTGACGACGACCTGGCGCGGGTCGCGTCGATATCGGGAGGACCTTATGGCGTGTTTTGCACGATGTGTTCGGCTCGTCATTGGTGTGGCTGGACTCCTGCTGCTTGTCTCCGCGGCTTCCCCGTCCATAGCCCAGCAGGTCAACCCGACCGCAAGCGCGGTCAAGGAGCAACAGCTCCTGCAGGAACTGAACCGGGTGCAGGGACGCGTCAGCATTCCCGACCAGCGCTCGGGCGTTCTCGAACAGCCGGCCGGCCGTGAATGGCGCGAGTTCCGGAACGTGACGCTACGCTGGATCGGCGGCATCGCCATTCTTGGCATGCTCGCGGCGCTGGTCATCTTCTATCTCAGCCGCGGGATGGTGCGGCTGCAGAGCGGTCGTTCCGGCCGGACCATCGTGCGCTTTTCCGCATTCGAGCGCTTCGTGCACTGGATGACGGCGACTTGCTTCATCATTCTGGCGATCTCGGGGTTGAACGTCACTTTTGGACGTCCACTGCTTCTGCCGTTGATCGGCCACGAAGCGTTTTCCGAATGGTCGCAATGGGCGAAATATGTTCACAACTATCTCAGCTTCCCGTTCACCATTGGCGTCGTGCTGATCTTCCTGATGTGGATCGCCGGCAATATCCCGAACAAGGCGGATGTCGACTGGATCAAGCGCGGCGGCGGCATCGTCGGGCACGATCATCCGCCGGCCTATCGTTTCAACGCCGGCCAGAAGGCGATCTACTGGATCGTGGTCATCGGCGGAGGTCTGGTGGCGGCGACGGGATATGCGCTGATGTTCCCGTTCTACCTGTCAGGCATCGAAGGGATGCAGCTCGCGCAGATCGTCCACTCCATCGTCGCGATGCTCTTCACGGCAGTGATGCTGGCGCACATCTATATCGGCACGGTCGGCATGGAAGGCGCGTTCGAGGCGATGGGAAGCGGCACCGTCGATGTCAATTGGGCCAGGGAGCACCACAGCCTCTGGCTGGAAGAGGAGAATGCGCGCGATGCTCGATCATCCCAGCCCTCCGTCACCGCGGCGGAGTAGGGGGGCGCGCAGCCGTTGAACGCGAACTTGCTACAGCCGTACGCCCGTCGTTGCAAAGGCCTGTGCGACCGGTTCTTGCACGCGGTTTAACGCCAGGGCCCCGAATGCCGACACGACGACGGCGGCCACGCAGGCGAGCAAGAAGACTTTCATTGTCGTTCTCCCAAATCGATCGGGATGCCGTGGGAGTTTACACAAGATGACGCGTCGCGGACAGCGTTGTCCGGCGCGTGTGGGCGGCCATCGCTCAAGCCATGGGGCGCAAGCGGCGGCTTTCGGGACGCTGCACCATCGAGACGCCGCATCCCGCGTTAGGTTGCCTTGGCGACCAGCAGTTCGCGTGGAGCGTGGATTGATCGCGCATGTCGAGCCTTAATGGGATTCCTCAGGCGGTCCGGTCCCTCAAGGATCGGGGGCAAAAAGAAATAAATGAAATGAATGACTTAAGGTAGAGATTGTCGGTGACCCCGATGCTGGATTGGACTGGCTGATCCCAGGGTCACGGTAGATGATGTTTGCTCTCGGCACAGAGCGTGCGCTTCCAGACGTCGAAATGGCGCTGCCGCTGCGCGCTTGCTGAGTTGGCTTTGATTCAGATCAACCCACGATGCGCGTCGATGCTCTGTTTATCGTGTGAGGTCCCGGGTCCAATGGGGAGCGCCGTGGCAGCCTGGAAGCACGCTTTGAGGGTCCTCCGCGCGACATTTATCGACGGCGACGCAAACAGCCGGTGCGCCACGCATGGGTTGCGGCCACCCCGAAGCGATGTCGCAACGGGTCAGCTTCATTCTCGAGCGCCTGCAATTCGCTCGATGCGGATTGCAGGATGCGTTTTGAGCATCGCGGTCGTGCTGACCTCGACGAACTGTCTCGCGATGGAGTTCTCCCGTGTCCAGGGGTGCTTTGGAGATGTCTTGAAGCTCAGCGGAGATATCAGGGATGGGGACTTTGTCCGCTTTCGCGGATATCTGGCGACTGAGCGCCGGGTCGTTGGCCTCGATCTCGATTCCCGAGGTGGGTCCCTCTACGAAGGCTTCCGAATCGCCATGCTCGCGCACCAGAAGCAAATCGCCAGTTACGTTTCCGGAGAATGCGACTCGGCATGCGCTTTCATTTTCCTGGCGAGCAGGAAGCGTTATGTGGCGCCAAATGCCAGGATCGGCGTCCATTCGGTTTCCAATTTACACGGCAACGAGGACAGTCGAACGATTCGTGACACGATCAAGCTTGCGAGGTTGTCGGCCAAGCTCCGTATTCCTCCGTCGGCCATCGGCAGGATGGTGATGACTCCGCCGGGAAAGATCTCCTATTTGAACAAGGAGGAGCTCGCTTCGCTAAAGGTCATGGAGCGGAATCCGTTTGATCGCACCGCTCGCGCGGCGACCGCGGAATCAAGGAGTGGCTCCATGTGCGGCGCGGCGCCCTCGAAGAGCGCGTCGGAGGAGGAGCGGCCGATGCGGAACGCCGCCGGCTCGAAGGGAAGCTAGTGCGCTGGTTGAGCGGGCCTCGGCGCCGAACCGGCTCGTATAGCCCAATTGGGTCAGTCAAGCCGTCGCACGTGACCCTGACTGCTTGGCACAAGCTGCACTGGTCTCTCCATTCCACCGCGATCTACAATCGCAGCCATGGGGTATACCAGCGACAGATTTCGGCGAGTGCGTGGCGCAAGCCGGCCGGCTGGCGCTCGCAATTGGCTGCGTCGCTGGCTTGAAGCGGCCGACGGCGATATTGCCTTCAAGGTCGTGGTCGTGACGGCCGGGATGCTGTCGACCGCGGCGATCGCCTTTGGATTGCTATCGTCCTGAGCGCGCCTCTCGTTTGCCGCGCGTGATGCTGGAATCGTCGTTCTGAGGTGCTCCGCCCGCGAAGCTCTGACAATATGAGCTATCGTTTTCAGCACGACACGGATCATTCCCGGCGGCAATGAATGCACTTCGAATTAGCTGAAAAATCGAGCGGACGTCGAGACCGTCTGGCGGCCAGGTTGGGCGTCGGGGCCTGCGCCGCGACCTTCCTGTTTTGCTGCGCGCAACAGACCGCTGCGCTGCCGCTGACGCCTTTCCGCTATGAAGCCCAGGCTCAGCGGCATTGCCCCGGCGATAGCGTGGTCTGGCTCGATTTTCGGCGTGGACGCTACTACCTCAAAGGGCAAAGCCGCTATGCCAGGGGCTTCGATGGCGGCTTCGTGTGCAGGAATGAAGCGCGCGAGAGCGGCTATCGGCGCTCGCTGCTCGGCCTTCGGTGACATCACCGAAGGCCGGCCTGTCACGTAAAGCCGGCACTACCATCCGTCATAGTAGCGTGGCCGAGCGTAATAGCCGTAGCCTCCGCCCGGCGGGCAATAGTCGTAGCCATAGCCGCCGCCATAGCCGTATCCACCGCCATAGTAGGGATACCCGCCATAGTAGGCCGAGCTCGCGATGGCTCCGCCAACGATCGCACCGGCGGCTGCGGCGCCCCAGCCTCGATAGCCCCATCCACGATAGCCTCCCCAGCCGCCGTAGCCGCGCCAACCGCGATAGCCCCAGCCGCCGCCGCGCCAGCCGCCCCAGCCGCCCCAGCGCACCTGAAGGGCGGTGTTGCTCTCGACCATGCCCTTCATGGCCGCGACGTTGGTCGGCAACGGGGCCGCGTGGCTCGCGCCAATGCCGACCATGCTCGCAAGCAGGATCAAGGCCGGCAGGGTCTTGGTGTTCTTCATGACGTCCTCCACATCGGGGTGACACAGGCAGTCGCGATCGAAAGGCAGCCAAATCGAGAGCGGCTTTCCGATCCATAAGGACGCCGAGCCTGTCAGCCGCGGCCGGCCCGAAGCTTGATTTGAATCAAAGTGGCAAGAGGGCGGTGCGGGCGATTGATCCTGCGCCTGGGACAATTGCCGCGGATAGGCAGGACGCCGCCTGATGGGGCGCGATCGCGCTCGTGATCCCGACCGCGAATGCATCCCGGAGAAGTCGGAGCGGCCCCCGATTCCTGCCCCCGAACCGGGCCGCTTCCTCGGTGAAAGTCCGGACGCGTCACGCTTGATCTGAATCAAGCCGTGCGCAGCAAGGCGATGGCATCGCTTCCCGCGTAGCTGCTGATGCTCGATTCGAAAGCACGCTCTTGAAGACCCTTCGCCAGCTCGTGACCGGAGACGAGTTCGTCCAGCTCGCAATTCGCCTCGGATTGCTGGCACTGTTGATCTACTGGTCGTTCGTTCTGGTCAGCCCGTTCGTGCCGATCCTAGCCTGGAGCGTGGTGCTCGCGGTCGCGCTCTATCCCGTCTTCACCTGGCTCGCAGCAATGCTCGGCGGCCATACCGGCATCGCGGCGCTCGTGCTGACCCTGATCTCTCTGGGAGTCGTCATCGGGCCGGCGACCTGGCTCGGAATCGGAGCGGTAGAGGGGGTGAGGGAGCTCGCCGAACAGCTCGGCGCCGGCCACGTTGTCGTGCCGTCGCCGCCGCCCGAGATCAAGGATTGGCCGCTGATCGGCGGCCCGCTCCATGAGATCTGGGATCGGGCGTCGACCAATCTGCGTGCCGTGCTGCGCGAGGTCGTGCCGCAACTGAAGCCGTTGGCCGGGACCCTGTTTGCATTTGCCAGCGATGCCGGGATCGGGATGCTGAAGTTTCTGCTGGCGGTCGTCGTGGCAGGGTTTCTGTTTCCCTATGGCTCGCAGCTTGCGGCGGCGTGCCGGAGCTTCCTGTCCCGCATCGTGCCGGAGCAGAGCGAGCACTTCCTCGACCTTGCAGGTGCGACCATCCGGGCGGTTTCCCGCGGCGTCATCGGCGTCGCCGTCCTGCAATCGCTGCTGGCCGGCATTGGCTTCAAGCTGGCGGGGATCCCGAGCGCGGGGCTGCTGGCGTTTGTCGTGATGCTGCTCGCGATCGTGCAGATCGGGGCGGCAATTGTGCTGTTTCCGGTCATCATCTGGCTATGGTCGGCCAAGGATTTCACGACCGCACTCGCCCTTACGTTCTTCTTCCTGGTCGTCGGCGTCCTCGACAATGTGCTGAAGCCGCTGGTGATGGGGCGGGGCCTGACCACGCCGGCGCTCGTCATCTTTGTCGGCGTGATCGGCGGCACGCTTGCCCACGGCATCGTGGGCCTGTTCATCGGTCCAATCATTCTCGCGGTCGCCTGGGAATTGCTCACGGCATGGATCCGGGACGACCGCGCCCGGCTGGCGGGAGAGCGATAATGCTGTTTCAGCTCCTCGTGGGATCGGCGGTGAGCGCGATCAACATCGCGATCCATTCGCTGTGGACCGTCGCGGCGATCGGGTTGCTTCGCAACGTTGCCTTGAGCGCGGCCGGCCGGGCGGGGCTACAGCTCAGCGGCGTGATGGTCGCAACCGCGCTTGCGCTGATGCTGGCTCACACGCTCGAGATCGTGGTGTGGAGCCTGGCCTATTGGGTGCTCGGCGCCGCGCCTGCCGGCAGCAATCTGCTGTATTTCGCCTTCGTGAACTACACCACGCTCGGCTATGGCGACGTCATCCCGGTCAAGCAGTGGCTGTTGATCGGACCGATGGCGGCCATGAACGGCATTCTCATGTTCGGGTGGTCGACCGCGGTCTTGTTCGAAGTGTTGCAAAAGACCATCGAGCGCCAGGCGGCGCCGACGAAATCTCCCTGACGTCGGCTAGTTGTCCAGTCTGGACAGCTGGTCGCGGTCAACCAGCATGATCTCGCGCTGGTTCGAGCCAAGGAAGTTGAGCGCGCCGTAGGCGTGCAGCTTGGATAGCGCACGTGACACGGTTTCGAGCGTCAGTCCGAGATAGTCGGCAATATCACGCCGGCACATCGGCAAGGCGACGACGCCGACTCCGGTCAGCCGGCGATCCATTTCGAGCAGAAACGCGGCTACCCGCTCCAATGCGGTCTTGCGGCCGAGCAGCAGCATGTGCTCCTCGGCATGCCGCAGGTTGCTGGTCGTCATGACCAGCAGGTTGCGAGCCAGGGCGAAATCGGAGTCGGCCACGCGTTCGAGGCTGATCCGCCTGATCAGGTGCACGTTCGTGTCGACGATGGCTTCCGCGGTAAAGCGATGGGTTTCGGCATTCTCGAGGCCGAAAATATCCCCGACGAGGTGAAAGGCACCGATCTGGCGGCGTCCGTCGGAAAGCAGCTTGTAGCTGCGGACCGCCCCCGAAACGACCTGGTAGACGTACTCTGCCGGCTCCTTCTCCCCGTAGATCTCGGTGCCTTTCCTGTAGTGGAATTCGCTGGTGCTGCAGTTGGCGTGCCGGACGGTCAACCCACCGAGGATGCTCGGCACATTGGCCGGTCTGACATTGACGCGAGCGAACATGGACTAACTCTCTCGGGTGACGACGGGTGCGGCGTCCGTGGCGGCTCGAAATGCTTGTCCCGCGAGCAATGACTACGACGGAGTCCGGCCGGTCTCTATTGGTCTTGAGGTCATTGTCCTAAAGGACAGGGTGCGCGAAATGCGGCAATTTGTTCGTAAATTGATGCGCACCGTCTTAGATCACTTTTCAATTTTCACGATGATAACCGGGTGCTAGCTTTCCAACCCGTTGGTCTCCGGCTCCGAACGCTATGGGCAAGGCAATTCGGCTCTCTGGCCTGGTCATCTTCCTGGCTGCGTTATTGGCGCCGGTCGGCCTCCAGGCGCAACAGATGCGCCCGCATTCCATGCTGGTGCTGGACCAATCCGATCGACGTGGCCCCTTCTACTACCAGGTGTTCGTCGGCTTGAGGGATGCGGTGAGCGCTCACGGTCACGCGCCGACCACCGTCTACACGGAGAGCCTCGATCTCAATCGTTTCGGTGGCCAAGCCTATCAGGAGAATTTCCGGCAGTTTCTCGAGGCGAAATATCGCGATCGACCGATCGGCGTCGTGGTCACCATTGGAGCGGCTGCGCTTGAACTGGCGCTCCGCTGGCGTCCGCAGCTTTGGCCCGATACGCCAATCGTGTTTGCGCTGGTCGAAGAGGCCGATTTCAAGCGATTGCGACCGCCGGCCTCCGTGACCGGCGGCATCGTGGCATCGAAGCTCCAGGATGCCGCCACGGCCGCCCGCGCCGTCGTTCCGGAGCTCAAGACCGTCGTGCTCGTTGGCGCAGACTGGGAGCAGCAGGTTCTGTTTCGGAATTGGAAAGACCAGGCAGCGGCCGGCATTCCGGGCCTCGACATCGTCGAGATCATCGGACGTCCGATGCCGGAGATCGTTGAGCGGGTCGCAGCGCTTCCCGACCATAGCGCGATCATCTACACCGGCCTCTACAGCGACGGCAAAGGCAACTACTATCCGCCCTCGGATGCCCTCTCATTTGTCGCAGCGAAAGCAAATCGTCCCATCGTGGTTGCGGCGGAGACGTTCCTCGAACCGGGCGGCATCGGCGGATTTGTCATCGTCCCATCCCGGGTCGGTGCCGAAGCAGCAGGCAGGGCGCTGCGGATTCTGGATGGCGAGGCACCGGAAAGCCTGCCACCGTCGGTCATCGATGCGGTGAAGCCGATCTTCAACTGGCGGCAGATGCAGCGTTGGAACGTCGGCCAAGCCAGTCTGCCAAAAGGCAGCGAAATTCGCTTTCGTGAGCCGTCCTTCCTGGAAAAATATCGTTGGCGGGCCGTTGCGCTGGTGCTGGCGCTGCTGGTTCAAACCGCGCTGATTGCGTTCCTGCTGCACGAGCGTCACATGCGGCGGAGTGCCGAGGTCGAAGCCCGCAGTCGCCTGTCCGAGCTCGCCCATATCAATCGGCAGGCGACTGCCGGAGAACTCTCGTCCTCGATCGCCCATGAACTCAACCAGCCGCTGGGCTCGATCCTGACCAATGCCGAGAGCGCGGAGCTGATCCTCGCGTCGCCGACGCCCGACCTTCAGGAGGTGCGGGAAATCATTTCGGACATTAAGCGCGATGATCTGCGTGCAAGCGAGGTGATCCGCAGGATGCGCAGCCTGCTCAAGCGTGCGCCATTTGAGAAGAAGGAGATCGACCTCAACCAGACCATGCGGGAAGCGTTCGATTTCCTCAAGCTGCAGGCCTCGGCACGCAACGTCGCAATCTACCTGCAGACCTCGCCGCAGACCCTGCGGGTGAAGGGCGACCCGGTGCAGTTGCAGCAGGTCATTCTCAACCTCGTGGTCAATAGCATGGACGCGATGGCCAAAATGCCCTACGGGCGCACCATCATCGGTCGTACGGAGGTCAATGGGGACGCATCGGCGGTGATTTCCATCAGCGATTCCGGTCCGGGAATTCCCCAGGACAGGCTGAACGACATCTTCGATCCGTTCTTCACCACAAAGGAGCAGGGCATGGGCATCGGCCTGTCCATCGCACGGACGATCGTGCTGGCACATAGCGGCCAGCTCTGGGCCGAGAATCAGTCCGGAGGAGGGGCGGTATTCCACCTTTCGCTGCCGCTGGCGGCGTAGCGCGTTTGGGTCTTGTTTGCCGCGGTGCAAGGTTCGATTTACGACGAACGCAGCATTTTCAGATCGCCGCTGATGAACATTCTACAGGTAGCGGCGATCACCCGGCGATGGAGCAGCAATGCACGCTTACGTGCACATAGTCGACGACGACGCCTCGTTTCGCGCAGCGCTGGAGCGCCGGCTCAAGCTCGCAGGTTATCGCGTGGTCACCTACGCATCGGCCCGGGAATTGCTCGACCAATTGCCTGACGACGAAGGGGCCGGCTGTATCCTGCTGGACGTCCGCATTCCCGGAATGAGTGGTCCGGAGCTGCAGCGTCGCCTCAACGAGCTGGGGTCGACGCTTCCGATCGTATTCCTGACCGGACATGCCGACACGGCGACCACCGTCCAGGCGATCAAGGCAGGTGCCGAAGATTTTTTGACCAAGCCGATCGCGTCGGAACAGCTGATCGAGGCGATCAATCGCGCCCTTGCGCGGCACGAACTGGCCCGCGGCCGGCGAACCAGGCTCGATTCGCTGCGCGCGCTGCTGGCGAAGTTGACCCCGCGCGAGCGGCAGGTGTTCGATCTGATTGTGTGCGGCCGGATCAACAAACAGATTGCGCACGAGCTTGGCACGACCGAACGCACGATCAAGGCGCATCGTCACCAGGTCATGGAGAAGATGCAGGTGCAGTCACTTGCCGAGCTGGTTTCGATCGCGGAGCAGCTCGGCACGCGCGCATCCGGTGGCGAGGTCAAGGCTTGATCGGCCGGGCAGCTCTGCCCCTCCTGTCCCATGGTACAATATGAAAGCTCTGTGACGCGGCGTATCTCCGATCTTGGCCGCGAGAATATTGCGCGCCGGTAGCCGCTTGACGTGCCCTTATCCATACGCGGGCGAAGGTCATTCAGCGATAGGTAGAGGCTTCAGGATTTGCCGACCGCGAAACTCGTTTTCGTCGTGGATGATAATCCCTCCATGCTCCGTGGAATCGGACGGCTTCTACGGCAGTGTGGATTTGCATCCAGGTTGTTCGAGACCGGAAGCGCGTTACTGAAACATGGCAGCTTTGACAGTGCGGTCTGCCTGATATTGGACATCAATCTCAGCGATGGGTCCGGGATCGAACTGCGGCATCGCCTGGCGGATCAGGGCATAAAAATCCCTATCATCTACATCACCGGAAATGACAGCCCGGCGACGCGCATGGCGGCAACGGCATCGGGATGCGTGGCCTATCTGACCAAGCCATTCACCGCCAATTCGCTGATCCAGCCGATTGAACGGCTGTTGGCCGGCGTGGTCTAGCGGCCGCCGGTCTCAATCATTCATCGATCACTTGATCGAGTGTCAGCGCGGGCGCCCCCTTGCGCACGCTTGCAAAGCGGTCGAGCGGGACCGATGTCGTCATCGTCAGAATGCTGGTGTCGACGACCTCGATCGAGAGCGCCTTTCCGCCGTCCATCTCCTCGAGGAGCTTGGGATCGGCGACATCGGCGGCAATGCACATGTTGGTTACGCACCAGGTATAGGGCAGGCGATAGGCTTGCTTCTGGTCTACCGATAGTTTGACGCCGGCCTGCAGATACATCCCGACCGGCAGGAATAGCTGGAAGCGATCGGTGCCGTCCTCTCGCTCGATCAGATCGACGCGAACGGCCGTCTGCCCGGTTGGGAAGGTGCCGGTGACCGTCGTTCGGCATAATGTCTTGGCACCGGCAGCGTTGAAGCAGAGCTTCCGCCACTCGCCATACTTGATATCTCGCACCGGCGGGCGTGCCCCGCGTGGGGCCACCTCGCCACCGTCCTTCGTTGTAGCCGGTGGTGAGGGCGTCTGTTGACCGTGGGCAGCACTGATGCCGGCCGCAAACAGCGCTAACTTCGCCAAGGCACCATATCGGACCATGGATGCTCCTCCAGCGGGAACGGCCGCCTAGCGGACCTTGTCGAGAAATCGTTCGACCAAAGGCGACCATGTGGGAATGGAATCGGGAGAGCCGATCAGGAAATGCCCTTCGTCGCCGAACGGCGGCAAAAGATGGTACTCGGCACGACCGCCGGCGCGCGTGAGGGCCTCGTGCATTCGCTTCGACAGGGCCGGGCCGAAGAATGTGTCGTTCTCAATGTAGAACCACAGCATCGGCACCCGCGATGTATGGCCAAACTTGCCGGTGGCCTCGACCAGTCTGTCGGGGCCGCAATTATTGTTGGGTTTGCCATCGACACGGCCGCCGCGGCCTGCCGCGAAGGTGATGATGGCCTTGACCTGCGGCGGGTTGAGGCTCGATAACGCGATCGCAGCCCAGCCGCCGGCCGACTGTCCGACGACGATGACGTCCTTCGGCAAGGTGCGCTTTTCGGCGGCCATGTAATCGATGATCCAGAGATCGACCTGCGCGACGGCGAGGCCCGCATCGAGGAAATTCGGATTGGTGCATTTGCCGATCTTCGAGAAGAACGGGCCATAAAGACCGCGTTCGGGAATATCGATGGCCGCCGCGCCATAGCCGGTCCCCACCGGTGCCACCACGAGATAGCCGCGCCGTGCGAACCACATTGCGGCATCGCGAAATTCGACCAGCGGGAAGAAGCTGCGATCCCTGGCATTCAGTGACACGCCGTGGTTCATGATGACCAGTGGGAAAGGGCCATCGCCGAGCGGACGGACCAGATAAGCGAACATGGGCAGCGGGGTCGGCAACGCCCAGATCTCTTCCTGGATGCGCTGGGATGTGGCTTGGTCCTCCGCGCGCGCCGGAGCGATCAGGCCAAGCAACAGCAGCGCTGCGGTTGCGAGGGTCCGTAAGCGGTGCTGACGCATGCCATGCGCTCCGGCAGTCATCTGGCAAATCTGCAGGTCACGGCGATCGAGCCGCGCAAGATCAGAAGCACATTGAGGACTGCGAAGCTTGATCTGAATCAACGCGCATCGGGCCCGCCGGCGCAACCACATGCGACCATTGTGGCGTCATACGGCGGGCTTGATGTCGATCCAGGTAGAGACGAGTCGGATGCGCTGGTTTCCGGCGGCGAACTGGCTCGCCGACTACCGCGCATCCTGGCTTGGGGCGGACGCAATCGCCGGGGTCACGCTGGCGGCCTACGCGATTCCGGTGTCGCTGGCCTATGCCGGGCTCGCGGGTCTGCCGCCGCAGATCGGCGTCTATGGCTATCTGCTCGGCGGCGTGGGCTACGCCCTGCTGGGCTCGTCCCGGCAGCTCGCGGTCGGACCCACGTCGGCGATCTCGCTGATGATCGCCGGCGCCGTCGGCATACTGGCCGGCGGCGACGCCACGCGTTACGGGCAGATTGCCAGTCTCGTGGCCTTCAGCGTCGCAGTGCTCTGCCTGATTGCCTGGCTGTTCAAGCTCAGTCTGCTGGTGCGGTTGATCAGCGACAGTATTCTGGTGGGCTTCAAGGCCGGAGCGGGGCTCACCATCATCATGAGCCAGCTGCCCAGCCTGTTCGGCGTCGCTGGAGGCGGCCACAACTTCTTCGACCGCGTGATCAAGCTTGCCGGCCAGCTCGGCGATACCAGGCCGCTGGTGCTCGGCTTCGGTGTGACTGCGACGGTGCTGCTCCTGCTCGGCGAGAAGAGACTGCCCGGAAAGCCCATCGGGTTGGCGGTGGTCGCGCTCTCGATCCTGATGGTCTCCACGCTCGGGCTCGCGCAAATGGGACTGCCGGTGACCGGGCCGATCCCGACCGGGGTGCCGACGATGTCGCTCCCGACATTTGGTCTGCTCGAATTTGACGATCTCTTTCCGATCGCTGCCGGATGCCTCGTGCTGGCCTATGTGGAAGGGGTGTCTGCCGCGCGCAGCTTTGCGGCAAAGCACGGCTACCCGCTGGATGTCAGGCAGGAGTTTCTGGGACTCGGCGCGGCCAATCTCGCCGCAGCCTTCGGGCATGGCTATCCCGTCGCCGGCGGGTTGTCGCAGTCGGCCGTGAATGACGCCGCCGGCGCACGCACGCCGCTGGCGCTGGTGTTCTGTTCGGCAACCCTCGCGCTCTGCCTGCTGTTCTTCACGGGCCTCTTGACCAATCTGCCGAAGACCGTGCTTGCCGCGATCGTTTTCTCAGCCGTCTACAAATTGGTCGATATTGCGGCGCTCGCCAGAATGTGGCGGATCAGCCGGATCGATTTCTATGCCGCTATCATCGCGCTGGTGTCCGTGCTGTTCCTCGGGATATTGCAGGGCGTGTTGCTGGCGGCCGTCGCCTCGATCTTCCTGCTGCTGTTGCGGGCTTCCCAGCCCAATATCGCGTTTCTGGGCCGTCAAGCCGGCAGCGGGCGCTATTCCGACCGGGCGCGACACGATGACGTCGAGCCCCTGACCGGGATCATCGCGTTCCGCCCGGAGACCTCGCTGCTTTATGTAAACGCCGAGACGATCTTGGAAACGGTGCTGGCGGCGCTTCGGACGTCGCCCGACGTCAAGCTGGTGGCTTGTGACCTGTCGGCCTCGCCGTTCATCGACCTTGCGGGCTCGCGCATGCTGCATGACCTTCACCAGGAGCTCGCATCGCGCCAGATCACATTCTGCATTGTGGGCGCGCACGCGCAGTTGCGGGATCTGCTTCGGGCCGATGGTCTTGCCGACAAGACCGATAGCGGCGACTGGACGCGTACGCTCGACAGCGTATTGAGCAACAGAAAGCCGCAGGCAAGCGACTAGCGTGCGCGGCGGTGCGGACTGCTGCGACATTCCAGCCTTGTTGCGTCGCAAGACGTCGCGATCACGCTTGGGGGCTGTCTCAATCCGGCTTGCAGCTTGACTTGGATCAAAGGGCGCAATGGGCCCGGTTTGTACGATTGGACAGAACCAGCGCTGAGATCACGAGATCGGGAGACACCCATGGCCAACGACGCGAAGCCGGCACAGCAGCGTATCGACCAGTTCTTCTCCGGGCCCGGCGGACGGGCCGACAATTGGCGCGATCTGGTTGAGGCGGCGAAGACGTGGAGCAGGGGCGGCGACCGTGCGGCGTACGACGCGGCGCTGTCGGCGCTTGCGGTGACGGAGGAGTTTCACGGTTATCCGGGCCTTCGTTTGATGGCGGCGCTGAAGGAAGCCGCGGCGGCCGGCGACGCCGCCACCTCGCATATGCTTGCGACGCGGATCGCGCAGGCACTTCAGACAAAATCCTTCCGCCAGCATGCAGGTGACTGGAGCACGCAGGACGAGGGCAATGGCGACGTTCCCGATCTGCTTCCGCCAACTCTCGGACAATCGGCGGCGCGCCGTCCTTACTTCGAGACCCTGATCGTG
Organism: Bradyrhizobium brasilense; assembly: GCF_029714345.1. Classification (NCBI taxonomy): domain Bacteria; kingdom Pseudomonadati; phylum Pseudomonadota; class Alphaproteobacteria; order Hyphomicrobiales; family Nitrobacteraceae; genus Bradyrhizobium; species Bradyrhizobium brasilense. Next base: position 5,536,228 of record NZ_CP121669.1, on the reverse strand, counting down.
ACCGGGGTGCCAGCCAGCAACTGGCCCGGGCTCCTGGCTGAATGGCGCAAGCTGCGGCGTCCGGTCGACGCCTTCATCTATGAGCCCGTGGTCGTGGGCAACCTCGAGGACGCCTTCTGCGCGGCAATGCTGAACCCCAATATTGCGGCGGTGGTGATCAATGAAGGCTTCGGGCTGCGCTCGCGCCACGATGCGCCGGTGCTTCGCGCCATGACCGGCGCCATGGGGCTCAGCGACGAGTCCGATGCGTCCGCGCTACGGTTGGCCCATATCCTGAAGCGGGTCCGTCCCGAGCTTGACCTCTACCTCATGTCCAACCGCGACGTCGAGGAGTTGGCCGGCAATCCCGAAGCCGATGTGGTGCGCCGGGTGTTCTACTCGGTCGAGGATATCCTCGAACTGCACCTTTCAATTCTGGAGGGCGTGCAGGATCGCTTCGACACGCCGTTCTTCGACAATCTGAAGAAATATGCGCAGCGGCCGATCGGCACCTTCCACGCGCTGCCGATCGCGCGCGGCAAGTCCGTGTTCAAGTCGGACTGGATCCGCGACATGGGCGAATTCTACGGGCTGAACCTGTTCCTTGCCGAAAGCAGCGCGACCACCGGCGGCCTCGACAGCATGCTGGAGCCGACCGGCAACATCAAGAAGGCGCAGGAGAAGGCCGCGCGCGCGCTCGGCGCCGACCGCGTCTACTTCGTGACCAACGGCACCTCGACGTCCAACAAGATGGCGGTGCAGGCGCTGCTGGGTCCCGGCGACATCGCAATCGTCGACCGCAATTGCCACAAGTCGCACCATTACGGCATGGTGCTCGCGGGCGCACAGCCGCTCTACGTCGAGGCATTCCCGATGACGGAATACTCGATGTATGGCGCGGTGCCGCTGCAGACGATCAAGCAGGCGCTTCTGAACGCGAAGGCGGACGGCCGGCTCGACCGGGTCAAGCTGATCGACCTGACCAATTGCACCTTCGACGGCCACATCTACAACACGCGGCGGGTGATGGAGGAATGCCTCGCGATCAAGCCTGACCTGATCTTCCTCTGGGACGAGGCCTGGTTCGGCTTCGCGCGGTTTTCGCCGTTCCTGAGGCGGCGAACCGCGATGGGTGCGGCGAACGAGATCGAAGCCTGGATGCGCGATCCCAAGTCGGTCGCCGCCTATGAGAAGCAGCAGGCCGAGTTCGGCAAGAATCCGTCCGACGAGGTTCTGCTCAAGACCAGGCTGATCCCCGATCCGCGCCAGATCCGGCTGCGCGTCTACCAGACCAACTCGACGCACAAGTCGATGTCGGCGATCCGCCAGGGCTCGATGCTGGCGGTCAAGGACATCGAATTTCACACCGTCGAAGCGCAGTTCAAGGAGGCCGTATTCACGCACGCCTCGACCAGCCCGAACCAGCAGCTGATCGCGAGCCTCGATGTCTCGCGCCGGCAGATGGAGCTCGAGGGCTATGGACTGGTGGCCAATGCCATGGAGATCGCGTTCGCCATCCGCAACGCGGTCAACACCAATCCGTTGATTTCGAGATATTTCCGCGTTCTCGGCGCGGATGCCATGGTGCCGAAGCAATACCGCCAGAGCGGCTTCACCGACTATCTGGCGGCCGGGACCAATTGGGCAAGCGCCCTGAAGAGCCTGAACGACGATGAGTTCTGCCTCGATCCGACCCGCATGACGCTGGTCTGCGGCACCGCCGGGTACGACGGAACGTCGTTCAAGGGGCTGCTCGCCAGCCGCTACAACATCCAGGTCAACAAGACCTCGCGCAACTCGGTCCTGATCCAGTCCAACATCAACAATACCCGAAGCGACGTCGCGCATCTCGTCCGGGTGTTGGCCGAAATCTCCGGCGAAATCGATCGCGGCCTGGCCAAGGGCGGCGCGAACGCCAGGGTCGACTTCGACATGCGGGTCACCAGCCTGATGAAGGACGTCCCCGATCTGCCGAACTTCTCGCATTTCCACGACGCCTATCGCGGCGATGCCGGCGCGAAGACGAATGAGGGCGACATCCGCGGCGGGTTCTATTCGGCCTACGACGCCGCAGGATGCGAATATATTCGCCTGAACGATCCCGAGATCGACAGGCGCCTGAAGAACGGGCCCGCTCTCGTCTCCGCCAACTTCGTGATTCCCTATCCGCCGGGCTTCCCGATCATGGTCCCTGGCCAGGTCATCACGCAGGAGACCATCGATTTCATGCGCAAGCTGGACGTGAAGGAGATCCATGGCTACGACGCGGCCGAGGGCTTGAAGCTCGTGACGACCGAGGCACTGGCCAGGATGGGCAAGCCGCGAGCGGCCGCGCCGAAGTTCAAGGCTGCATCATAGACGAAGGAGAGTCCGCAAGGCGTCTTCGCATTCTTGCGGCGATGAGTCTTGCGCAACAAGTCGTAACGCAACCGGTTCCTGGAGGGACATGATGAGGAAAGTGAGTTTGATCGGAGTTCTTGCTACGCTGGCGGTTGGATTGGCCGGCTTCAGCACGCCGTCACTGGCTGAGACCGGCTCGGTCGCCGTCATCTTCACCAAGGGTGGATTCATCGTTGGTGTCGGAGGCGGCGAGGGCGTATTGACGCTGCGCGGCAAGCACTATCCGTTCACGGTATCGGGCATGAGCGTCGGCTTCACGATCGGCGCTTCGACCACCAAGCTGGTCGGGCGTGCCCTCAATCTCAGAGGGCCCGCCTCGATCGAAGGCTCCTACAGTGCCGCAGGCGCCGGTGGGGCGATCGCCGCGGGCGCCGGCGGCGTGCAACTGCAGAACGCCAATGGCGTGATCCTGCAGCTCAGCGGTCCGAAGGTCGGCGCCGAAGTCTCGGCCGCCGTGGGTGGGGTTTCCATCCGCTTGAAGTAGGTCCGGAGTAGTCCAGGCCGCGCACGGCGCGGCCTGGAGCTTTAGTAGCGTTCCTCGACGAATTTCATTCCGCGCAGTCCGGTCTGATCATTGTAGCGACCCTTGCTGGAGCGCTTGGGGAGCTTGACCTTGTCGCGCTTGACCCGTCCGTGAGGGATTGTCTTCAGCAGGAACGAGATGCAGTTCAGCCGCGCCCGCCGCTTGTCGTCGGAACGGATGACGTTCCAGGGCGCGTGCTTCGAGCTCGTCGCCTTGAACATCAGATCGCGCGCACGGGAGTAATCATACCAGCGGCGGTAAGATTCCGTGTCCATCGGGCTCAGCTTCCACTGCCGCAGCGGATCGTCGATCCGCGCCCTGAAGCGGCGCTCCTGCTCGTCCATCCCGACCTCGAGCCACAGCTTGATCAGGATGATGCCGCCCTCGATGATGTATTGCTCCATCTGCGGGCAGAGCGAGAGAAACCGCTTGTGCTCCGCCGGCGAGCAGAACCCCATCACATATTCGACGCCTGCGCGATTGTACCAGCTGCGATCGAAGATCACGATCTCGCCGGCCGCCGGAAACTGCTGCATATAGCGCTGGATAAAAAGTTGAGACTTTTCACGATCCGAGGGCGCGGGCAGGGCGACCACGCGAAACACGCGCGGGCTGACCTTCTCGGTCAAGGCCTTGATCGTTCCGCCCTTGCCGGCCGCATCGCGTCCCTCGAACAGGATGATGACCCTGAGATTGTTCGCTTTCACCCATTCCTGGAGATGGCAGAGCTGGATCTGCAGCTTGTTCAGTTCTTCCTCATAGTCCTTGCGCTTCATCTTCCCAGCGGGCTTGTCTTTCGCCATGGATATCCGTCCATCGTTTTCAACTAGTCGCCCCAGGAAATGACGATTCCGATGTCGCCGGGCATGCCGCCGGGGTAATCGACGATCTGATAGCGGATGCGATAGCCGCGCGGCTGCAGGTAGTCAGCCCAAAGCTGGTATATTTCCTTAGGGATACCCGTCAGCGTCTTCTCCCAGCCGGACTCCATCTGATTGATGGCTCGCCCCTTGTCGGTGCACAGCGTATTGGGAAAGCGATAGACCTGTACTTCGCTCAACCCGTTGCGCACCGCCCGCTGAATCACCGTCGACGCCAGCTTGACCTTCTCGTCCTCGCTAAGCCCGGAGGGCTTGCTCAGCCGCTCGATCAACGCGCGCTTCTCGGCCTCGATAGCGGCCGCACGCTTGGCATCCTCCCCGGCTTTCTCCGCTTCCTTCAGCGCTGCCTGCTTCTGGATCTCGTGTGCCTTGGGGATCAGATCATCGATCTTGTCTCGCATGGCTGGGGACTCCTAAGCCCGATCTTCCACCTTGCCCCCGGAACGGTAGAGATGAGCCGACCGGCTTCCTTGATCCAGATCAAGCAAGCGCGATAGGATCGTCAGCAGTGTCGATCAAGATTCGCTTGCGGTGTTATTGCGACCGGGAGACTTGGCTTGAGCGAGCAGATGCATCCGGCGGCCCCCCATCATTTGCCGTTTTTCATTCCCGGCGCCGACGGGTCGGACACCCTGATGGTGGTGATGGGCATTTTCCTCGTAGCCACCGTCTTGTGGGTTGGCACTCTGTACTGGAAGCTGCACAGCCTGCCGGAGCGCATGGCGCACAAGAGCCAGAAGCTTCAGTTTGAGATCGTCGCCGTCCTCGGCCTGATATCGCTTTTCACCCACATGCATATCTTCTGGGTCGCCGGCCTGTTGCTGGCACTCATCGACCTGCCGGATTTCGGCACGCCGATGCGCAGCATCGCCGATTCCGTCGAGCGCATCGCAGACGCCACGCCGGGCGCTGCCGAACCGGAAGCCGAGTCCGTACCTGGCGGCAGTCCCGAAGTCCGGACGGCCGCGAAGCAAGAGGTGCACAACCATGCTTGAGCTGATGATCTGCTCGCTGGTGACGATCCTGCCGGATTACCTCTACCGCCGCTATCGGCAAGGCAAGCGGTTCGGCAAGGAGATCACGTTCTTCTCTGTCTGGTACGAACTGAGATGGGGAATTACCGGCTGCCTGATGCTCACGATCTCGCTGATCACGATGATCTTCTACTTTCATCCCTCGACAACCTCCGCAGCGATCTACTTCAGGACCGTGCCGATCCTGCCCGAAGGCTCCGGCCGTGTCGTCGAGGTCAATGTCGACTTCACCGCGCCGGTGAAGAAGGGTGACGTTCTGTTCCGGCTCGACAGTTCGAAGCAGGAGGCCGCGCTCGAGACCGCCAAGCGAAAGATCGCCGAGGTCGATGCGTCTTTGATCGCGGCGCAGGCCGACGTCGTCAAGGCGGACGCTCAGATCGGGGAGGCGAAAGCTTCCTTGCAGCAGGCCAAGGACGAGCTGGACGTGAAGAGCGAGTTGCAGCGCCGCAATCCCGGCATTGTGCCGCAACGTGACATCGAGAAACTGCAGGTGCTGGTTGATCAGCGGCAGTCCGGCGTCGATGCCGCCAGCGCCGTCAAGGAATCGGCGACGCTACGGGTCTCCACGCTGCTGCCGGCCGAGAAGGCGAGCGCCGAGGCCGCGCGGGCGCAGGCGCAGGTGGATCTCGACAAGACTTTCGTCCGTGCCGGCGTCGACGGCCGCGTCGAACAATTCCTGGTTCGCCCCGGGGACCTCGTCGCCCAGATCATGCGGCCGGCCGGAATCCTGATACCGGACGAGGCGGGCCGCAACAGATTGCAGGCGGGATTCGGGCAGATCGAGGCCCAGGTGATGAAGCCCGGCATGGTCGCGGAAGCCACCTGTATGTCGAAACCCTGGGTGATCATTCCGCTGGTCGTCACCAGCGTGCAGGATTTCATCGCCGCCGGCCAGTTTCGGGCCAGCGAGCTGTTGATCGACCCGCAGAACCTGCAAAAGCCAGGTTCGATCCTCGTGTTCCTGGAGCCGCTTTACAAGGGCGGCCTTGATGGCGTGACACCGGGCAGCACTTGCATCGTCAATGCCTACACCAGCAATCATGACGTGATTGACGATCCGAAAACCGGCACGTTGAAAGGCTTTGCCCTGCACGCCGTCGACGCGACTGCACTCGTTCATGCCTTGCTGCTTCGGATCCAGGCTCTGCTGCTGCCGATCAAGACGCTGGTGTTAAGCGGTCACTGACGGGCGCGAACAGGGAGACAGATATGAAACCGGACTGTAAGTTTCGCGCCATCGTGGTGACGGGCATGATCTTCGGATTGCCGGGTTACGCGCACGCTTTCGATCTCACGGGCGCCTGGGCCACGAGCGCCGAGCAATGCCGAAAGGTGTTCGCCCACAAGGGCAGGGCGAACCAGCTGACCTTCACGAACTTCTCTGGCGTCTATGGCGGCGGATTCATCGCCGAGCCCGATCGCCTGCGGGGCAAGTTCGAGAACTGCAAGATCAAATCGCGCAAGGACGACGGCCAGAACATCAACATCATCGTCGGCTGCGCATCCGGAATCATGGTATCGAATGTGCAGTTCTTCCTTAAGGCCGTCGACGACGATACGATCACGCGCCAGTTCCCGGGCATCGAGGGGATGGAGGTCAACTATCATCGTTGCAAGATCTAGAGGCGTCCGCTCCCCGCGCTGGCTCAGCGCCGCCGGACCGTTGTCGGCTGACGCCGGACCGATTGGGTAGCGTGTCGTGGATCCCAGCAGGTTGCCGAGGTCATTGCGCATCGCCCTGGTGGCCGGCCTCGTCCTTTTGGTTGGGGGCGCAGGCTTGCTGGCCTATCGCTGGTACGAGCAGCCGACGACCTTGACGATCGCCGTCGGGTCGCTGGACGGCGAGGCCGGGAGGCTGGTCTCGGCGATCGCGGGAAAGTTCGCCCAGTCGAAAGCGCCAGTCCGGCTCAGCCTGGTCCAGACGCCGGGACCGCTCGAGTCCGCAAAGGCATTCGCGTCCGGAAAGGTGGACCTTGCGGTCGTCCGTGGAGACGTCGGCGATCTCTCGCAGGCCCAGGCCGTCATCGTGTTGGCCCACGCCACCGTCCTGTTGGTCGCGCCGCCCGGCGCTGCGATATCTGACGTGGGGGAGCTGAAACGCGCCGCGATCGGTGTGATCGGCGCCGAAGCCAATCAGAAGCTGATCAAGGTGCTGACCGACGAATACGATCTGACGCGCGCGGGCGTGACGTTCAAGCCGCTCGCCCCCGCGGACGCGCGCCGGGCGCTCGACACCAAGGAAGTACGGGCGATTCTGCTCGTCATACCTTTGACCGAAAAGTATCTTTCGCAGCTGCGCAATGTCTTCTCGCGCACCACGCGAGCCGGCCCGGTGATGATCGCCATCGAGTCCGCCGGAGCCATCGCCGAAAAAGAGCGCGCCTATGAAAGCTTCGACGTGCCGAAGGGGACCCTGCGCGGCTCGCCGCCTGTTCCTGCCGACGACCTGACGACGCTGCAGACGTCGTTCTATCTGGTGGCGCAGAAGAAGCTCGGGAATGACCTGATCGGCGACCTGACGCAGTCGATCATGAATGCGCGACGGGATTTGCTTGCCGAGCTGCCGGCACTCTCCCAGATCGCTACGCCCGATACCGACGCAGGCGCCTACATCCCGGTGCATCCGGGGGCGGCGGCGGTCTATGAGGGGACCAGGGAGAGTTTTCTCGACCAGTGGGGCAATGCGATCTTCCTGGCGCCGATGATCGCCGGTGGACTGGCGTCCGTGCTTGCGGCCGCGTGGAAATTCCTCCGACCGGTCGAGACACCGAGCCGCGAGGAGGCGCTCGACACGCTTTACGCGCTGGGGCCTCGGGTCCGGGCGGCCGGGCGTGAGTCGGAGCTGGCAGAGATCGAGCACGAAATCGACCAGCTGCTGCGAACGCAGCGCGACCAGCCGGTCGCGGACGACAAGGCCGAGCGCGCCGTCACGGCGGTGAACGTTGCGGCCCATCGGCTCGAGAACCTGATTCACGATCGCCGCATCCACCTTGCGTCGCGACAGCCGGATCAAGTCGAAAGCTGAACCGAAAGCTGAACGGAAGGGCATTTCCTTGATCTTGATCAAGGAGGGGACGGGACCGTGGCCGATGCTGTTGACCGTTGGTGTCGATGGAGGTCGCGATGTTTCGTTGGGGCAAGACTCTGCTGGCGGTTTTGCTGGTGTCGGTGACGTCCGTTGCCGCATTCGCGCAGACTGCCGACAAGCCGCCGGCCCAGACCAGCCAGCCGGCCGCGGCGACGACGACGCAGCCTGCCGATCAGCTCCTGAAGCCGGAACAGCTGGAAGCCCTGGTGGCGCCGATCGCGCTTTACCCGGACTCGCTACTCGCCAACGTGCTGGCGGCGTCGACCTATCCGCTCGAGGTCGTGCAGGCCGATCGCTGGCTCAAGGAGCGGAAGAGCCTGAAAGGGGATGCCCTGAAGGCCGAGGTCGACAAGCAGGCCTGGGATGACAGCGTGAAGGCGCTCGCAAGCACCGCCGACGTGCTCGCGATGATGAGCGACAAGATCGATTGGACGAAGAATCTGGGCGATGCCGTGCTGGCGCAGCAGCCCGACGTCATGGATGCGATCCAGCGGCTGCGCAGCAAGGCGCAGGCCAACAACAAGCTGGTGACGACCAAGCAGCAGAAGGTCAGCGTCCAGACCCAGGAGAGCAAGCAGGTCATCGTCATCGAGCAGACCGATCCGAACACCGTCTACGTGCCCTATTACGATCCCGCGACGGTCTATGGCGCGTGGCCCTATGCAGACTATCCGCCGTATTATTTCGGCTATCCGTCCTATATCGGCGCCGGGGTGATCGCGGCAGGTCTTGCCTTCGGCGCCGGATGGGCGATCGGACGCTGGGGTAATTATTGGGGCGGCGGCTTCAACTGGGGCAATCGCAACGTCTATGTGAACAATTTCAACCGGGTCAACAATATCGGGAACAGCTGGCAGCATAATCCGGCGCATCGCCAGGGCGTCCGCTACAACAACAGCAACGTCCAGCAGCGCTTCGGCGGCAACGCCAATCGGGCCGGTGCCGGCGATCGGATGGATTTTCGCGGCCGCGATGGTCAGCAGGTTCTCAAGCCGGGCGGCGATCGCCCGGGCGCAGATCGCGCCGGTGACCGGGCAGGAGATCGCGGAGATCGCGCCGGAGATCGTGCGGGAGATCGGGCTGGAGACCGTGGAGGCGACCGCGGCGGAGACCGTGCGGGCGATCGCGGCAAAGGCGGTGACCGTGCCGGTGCCGCCGATCGCGCCAAGGGCGGCGACCGCGCCGGTGCCGGCAACAAGGCCAAGGGCGGCGGCGATCGCGCCAAGGCCGCCAGCCGCGGCAATGCCGGTAACCGCGCAGCTGCGGCGAATCGTGGCGGTGGCAGTCGCGGTGGCGCCATGAACGTATCGTCCGGACGGGCAGCTGCGGCGGCATCGGCGCGCGGGCGATCGAGTATGGCCAGCATGCCGCGCGGCGGCGGCGGCGCAAGTTTTGCCGGCCGTGGCGGGGGCGGAGGCGGCTTCCGCGGTGGTGGCGGAGGTGGCGGCTTCCGCGGCGGCGGTGGCGGTGGACGACGCTCCGACATCGCGCTCAAGCACGATATCGAACTGCTTGGACATCTCGCCAACGGCCTCGGCTACTATCGCTTCAGCTATCTCGGTAGCAGCAAAGCCTATGTCGGCGTGATGGCGCAGGAGGTCGAGCAGGTCATGCCGGCGGCGGTGACGCGCGGTGCCGACGGCTATCTCAGGGTCTATTACGACAAGCTCGGACTCAAGTTCCGCAGCTACAACGATTGGCTTGCCGCCGGCGCGAAGATTCCATCCCCGTCGGAGGCATCACGATGACAGGCCCCTCATACTCGCGACTGGATCGTATTGCCTCCATCGGCGTGGCCACGGCAACAGCACTCGCCTTGCTGCTGACTCCGGCGCGCGCGCAGCAAGGCTTCCCCAATCCGGAAGACGCGGCGTCCGCCTTGGCAACCGCCGTCAAGACCGGCACCAGCCGGGCCATGCTGAAGGTGCTGGGCCGCGATGCCGCCGATATCATCGAGTCGGGCGACGACGTCGCCGACGCCAATGCGCGAGAGAGCTTTCTTTCTGCCTACGACGCTAAGCATTCGATCAAGGCTGACGGCAACAAGAAAGCCACCTTGATTCTGGGGAGGGACGATTTCCCGTTCCCGATCCCGCTCGTCAACAACAATGACGGCTGGAGTTTCGACGCCGCCGCGGGACGTCGCGAAATCCTCTACCGCAGGATCGGCCGCAACGAGCTGGCCGCGATCCAGACCTCTCTTGCCTATGTCGACGCACAGAACGAATACGCAGAGAAGGATCGCGGCGAGGGTGTGGGCGCCTATGCCCAGCGCATCGTCAGCAGGCCGGGCAAGACGGACGGGCTGTTCTGGCGCGACGACAAGGATCCAAGCCCGCTCGGCGAACTGGCGGCCCAGGCCGCCGCGGAAGGCTACAAGGTCGGCGAGCAGAGCATGCCGTACCACGGCTACTACTATCGGATCCTGAAGGCACAGGGCTCCGACGCCCCGGGCGGCGCGCTGAACTATGTCGTGAAGGGCAAGATGATCGGTGGATTCGCGCTGGTCGCCTATCCCGCCGAGTACGGCAATTCCGGCGTCATGACCTTCCTGGTCAACCACGCAGGCACGGTCTACCAAAAGGATCTCGGCTCACGCACCGATTTCCTCGCCAAGCGCATGATCGCTTTCGATCCGGACCAGACCTGGAAGAAAGTGGATCCGACAAATCCCTGAGCGAGGAGGGGGCTTCAGTGACGCGATCCATGATCCGTTCCGTCATACTGGCGTTTGTCGCGATGGTCCTGCTGGTCGCGCCATGCTTCGCCCAGGCCGTTGGCCACGTCCAGGTCAAGTTCGTGAAGGCCGCGCTCGTCGTGGGCGGCGGCGGCGGCAGCGGCACGTTGACCTATCGCGGGCGGCACTATCGGTTCATCGCGTCCGGCTTCAGCCTCGGCGTGACCGCCGGTGCGTCGGTGACCTGGCTGGAGGGCACCGCCTCAGGCATCAGGGACGTCAACGATTTCGCCGGCAGCTACGCGCTGGTCGGAGCGGGTGGCGCATGGGCCGGTGGCGTAGGCGGGGTGAGCCTGCGAAATGAACACGGCGTGGCTCTGATGCTCAAAGGGCCGAAGGCAGGATTGGAATTCGCCGCCAATCTGGGCGGGCTCACGATCTCGCTGCGCTGAGCTCGGGCTCGATTCGCCCTGCCTCAGATGGCCGCAGGTGGAAGGTGCCTCCGCCGCGCGACGACCAGCGTCCGGTGTGCGGCGCTGAGCGATGGATTGATCTATCTCAAGGCCAGGTCCGAGGCTCAGGTTCAGCTTGCATTCGGCGGGCGGCGATAATCCAGATAACCGCGAGGTGAAGGCATGTACCGGCACATTCTCATTCCGACAGATGGGTCGGAACTGGCGGAGCAAGGGGTGAAGCACGGGTTGGCGCTGGCGAAATCCGTCGGAGCCAAAGTATCGGTCATCTTCGTCGTTGAGCCGCTCTCGGAAATAGGAGGGCGGTACCGTGATCTGCTCGCGAGATTTGCCGAGATACGCAAGGAAGAGGCCACGAGCGCGCTGGATCGCGCCGCACACGCGGCCAGGGAGGCCGGCGTTCCCTGCGAGGCAAGCCAGGCCGAGAGCGGGCAACCCCATCAAGCCATCATCGCAGCAGCCGCGGATAAGGGCTGCGATCTCATCGTTATGTCATCGCACGGGCGGAGCGGGCTCTCCAAGCTTCTCATCGGCAGTGTGACAAACAAGGTGCTGACGCAAGCAAAGACTCCGGTCCTTGTCTGTCAGTGAGGGCGCAGATCGCTGGATAGAAATCACTGTGCACGGAGCTTGGGAGAAATCGAATGAACAAAATCACTGTGTGCCTGGCTCTTGCCGGTGCGGCGTTGTCGGGTCCGCTGCAAGCGCAGACCAGCATCGATATGGCGCGGATCACTTGCTCGCAATACCTCGCCATGTCCCCGGGCGATTCTTCCGTATTTTCTGCCTGGATGAGTGGCTGGTTCAATCAAAAGAAGGGATACGTCTTCGTCGATCTCAACGCGTATGCGCGAAATGTCGCAAGCGTAAAGGCGTGGTGCGCCACCAATCCCACTCAGACCGTGATGGCCGGCCTTGAGCGCTCTACGGCCGGCCAGTGATCAAACAGGGTTGGAAGATAACAATGAAACCATCGATTCTTGCAATTGCGACCGTTGCATTCCTCGCCACGAGCGTCGTGGCCAAAGCGCAAGTCGTCGTCGATCTGTCCCTCATTACCTGCAAGCAACTGCTGGAGTCGGACCAGGAACGACAAACGCTGATCAGCTCCTGGATGTCGGGCTATTTCAGCGCATCGAAGAACCTGACCGTCGTCGATTTTCGCTACGTCGAGCGGAACGGCAAGGTCATCGGCAAGTACTGCAAGTCGCACAAGACAGACACCGTGATGAATGCGATGCAAAAGAACTGGCGCTGATCATCGTCGTTGCGAACGCGCAGGCAGCGGACAGCATCCCTGTCCTTCTTGGTCGGAGGTGAAGCCGGCAATGCCAGCGGTCGGCAGGCTGGTCGCGGTTCACGCGCGCTTCCGATCGAACCGCTTCTCCCTCAACCCGGGCTGCGGCGCCCGTATTTTTACGGACCGCGCCCTTGACCGAGGTCAAGGCGCGGCCACCGGCCTGATGGTGTGTCGCTAGGGCTGTTTGCTCTTGCCCGGTGTCGCGGTGTCGGCCATCTGGTATGTCACTTATGAAATTCGCCGACGTGGTCTATTGGCTCGAAGGGCGCGCAGTCCTCGCGAGACCAGGACATTTGCCAGCGAATCGGAAGCCAAGGCATTCGCACGGTCAAAACTGGACGAAGGGCTGGTCGTGTTTGCCGGCACCATCAATCCTCACCTCCCCAGGCAATTGATCCCCTCGCAGAACATCGCCGATTGGCTCGTCGAACAGTGAGCCGGCTCCTCTTCGCCAGAACGAGCTTCGTGCTGCACCGAAGTTGAACGCGGAGCCCGAGCACGCTGTTCGATTGCCCTTGAGTGTTGCCATTTTGGCACGTGCTTATTCGTGACTCACATCTAGGCTTCAACCATTGCCCCGATTGGGTGGGCGCAAGGACTGCTTTTCTCGATTAACGCGAAGAGACCCGGAGATCGTTCCATGAAGAGATTCTTGCTTTCTGTCGCCGCGATTGTCGGCATGGCCACGCCGGCATTGTCGGCTGACATGGCCGTCAAGGCGGCGCCTGTGCCGGTCCCTCCGCCGGTCTACAACTGGACCGGCTTCTATATCGGTGCGAATGGCGGTTGGGGTGAGAGCCGCACCTGCTGGGATTTCCTCCCCGCCCTGGGAGGTGTCGTGGCCGACGGGTGCAGCTCGCGCTCCGGTGGCGTTTTCGGCGGACAACTCGGCTATCGCTGGCAGGCAGGGCAGTTTGTCTTCGGCCTGGAAGGACAGGGTGATTGGGCGGACCTGAAGAGCTCGCGCCTCAGCCTGATCGATCCGAGGTTCTCGACGACAACGAAGACCGACGGACTGGGTCTCTTCACCGGCCAGCTCGGCTGGGCCTGGGATGCCGCGCTGTTCTACGTGAAGGGCGGTGCCGCGGTCACCAGCAATCGCTATGACATCTGGACCACGGTCGGCGGAATTGGGGTCGCGTCGGCGACATCGACCCGTTGGGGCGGCTCGGTCGGCGTCGGCTTCGAATACGGCTTCACCCCGAACTGGTCCGTCGGGCTCGAATATGACCGCCTCTTCATGGGCGATGCGAACAACACGTTCTCGGTCGTCAATCCCATCGTGGCGGGTGCTGCCAACCGGATCGGACAGGACGTGGATCTGCTGACGATACGCCTGAACTATCGGTTCGGCGGGCCGGTCGTCGCGAGATACTGATCTTCGCGATCCCATGTAAATTGAGCCCCGGCACCATCGCCGGGGCTCTTGCTTTGCTTCATCACTGCCGGATCAGACGCTCAATGCGCGGCAAGCGCCGCTGTCAGCGCTTTGCGGCTCCGCCCTTCGCTGCCTCGTAGGCGTCGCGATAGCCTCTGGCGATCGTCCGAACGCCGCGCCCGATATCATCATAGACATCGTCAGGCAGATTCGCGAGCGACACGCGAAGCGACCATTCGGGCGCATCGAATCCGCCGCCGTTCAACAGCACGATCCCGTGGGCTTCGGCCAGCCTGAACGCCAGGTCCAGCGGATGGACGGTCTTCTTCAGGTATTCGACCGCATCGTCGCCGATGTTCTTTCGGGCCCAGAACTCGAAATCGATCAGGGCGTAGTAGGCATCATAGTTGGGATTCGGGCTCAGCTTGTCGGCCAGCCCGAGGCCGTCGAGCATCGACCACAGGCGCTTGTTGACGATCTCCATGCAGGCCGCCTGATAGGCCTTGTTCACGTCCATCATCTCCGCGAGCGAGAACAGGCTCATCATCACCTGCTGCGGCAACGACAATCCTGCGGTGTGATTGAGCGCCACGTCGCGGCTGTCGGCGACGATGCGGTCGATCAGCTTGAGCTTGCGCGGTTCGAGCGTAAGCGGCCCGTAGCGCTTGTCGAGCGCCTTGACGGCCTCGTCCGGAAGCTTGGCGATCATCTTGTCGAAGATGTTGTCCTCGTTGATGGCGATGGCCCCCAACCGCCATCCCGTGCAGCCGAAATACTTCGAATAGGAGTAGACGCCGATGGTGTTGTGCGGCAGCTCGCCCAGCAGCGAACGGAAGCCGTGCACGAAGGTGCCGTAGACGTCGTCGGTGAGGATCATCAGGTCGGGGCGCTTGGTCTTGACCAGATTGGCCAGCTTGGCAACCGTCTCCTTGCTCAACGCCATCCCCGGAGGGTTGGACGGATTGACCACGAAGAAGGCCTTGATCTTCGGATCCTCCAGCTTCTTGATCTCCTCGTCGGTGAACTGGAACTTGTTCTCCTGCGGAGCCCTGATCTGAACCACCTTCAGGTCGTAGTCTTCCAGGTGCGTCATCTCGATGTAGGGCGTGAAAATCGGCGTCGCCAGCGCGATCGTATCGCCGGGCACCAGCAGCCGGTTGGCCTTCAGCGACTTGAAGAGGTAGCACATCGCCGCCGTGCCGCCCTCGACCGCATAGATGTCGAACTTCCCGGCCGGCCGGGGCTCGCCGCAAACCGCCCACATCAGGTATTCGTGCACGATCTTTTCGTTGTGCACCAGCATACGGTCCGGCACCGGGTAATTGTCGCCGATGATCGAATCCACCAGCTCGTGGACGAAGGCGTCGGGGGCGAAGCCGAATTTCTTGACCGCAAAGGGCAGCATCTCGGTCAGGAAGCTCGCGCCCGGCATGTCCTTGTGCTGCTTGAGCCAGGCCTCGAACCGCGCGGCAATGCCGTTTGCCTGGGGCATGCCGCCGATGCCCGCCGGATGTTCCATCACCCGCTTGCTCTCGGTGATGGCGAATTGTCCCAGCAGGAAGAAGCCTTCGCGCGGCGTCGTGGCCACCCAGTTTGGATTGCCCCGCCCGGCGTTCAGGAACGGCATCTGGCTCCGCTTCGAATTGCTCTTGGCGAGGTTGATCAGTTCGTCCTTGATCTCGAAGGGGCTCAACGCCTCGAATTTCTTCAGGGTCAGAAGATCGGCCATTTGACACTCCCGGGGGCGATGCAGGCTGTTGGAATGGAGGCGACAGGCTCTGTTGCCTGCGCAATCGCGCGCAGCATGATCGGCGACCGGTTACGAGCCTTGATCTAAGTCAACAGGCGATGCGATCGCTGCGACGGATCGCCGCTCACGATGCAAGTGCGCGGCGCATGCGTAGTGTCGGCAAGATCATGAAATCGCGAGGCTCTCGCAGCGGCAGTTGACATAGATCAACATCCAGCTCGCCAACCGCCGTCTGATGTCGACCGATACGGTTGCTCGCCCTTTTCGGCACCCCCGCACGAGATCGAAGCGGGCGCACGCCGAAGCCCCGGGACAGCATGAACGGGTGACATCATGATCGATTGGCTCTTCCAGACGCTCCGCACCTATCCCGAAATTGCGATCTTCCTCTCGCTGGCCCTGGGCTACTATTTCGGTTCCTTCACCTACAAGGGGCTTGGACTGGGCGCGGTCACCGCGACACTGGTCGCCGCTGTCATCATCGGCCAGATCGGGATCACCATATCAGGGCCGCTTAAGCCGTTCTTCTTTCTGATGTTCCTGTTTGCAATCGGTTACGGTGTCGGACCGCAATTCGTGCGCGGCATCGCGCAGGACGGCGTCCCGCAGGCGGTTTTCGCGGCGGTGGTCTGCGTCTTCTGTCTGCTGTCTGCGTATCTCGGCGCCAAGCTCGCCGGTTACGACGTCGGATCGGCCATCGGGCTCTATGCCGGCTCGCAGACGATTTCCGCGTCGATGGGGCTCGCGACCGACGCCATCAATCGCCTTGGTCTGCCCGCCGACGAAGCCAAGAAGCTGCTCGATGCCATGCCGGTCGCCTATGCCGTGACCTATATTTTCGGCACAGTTGGGTCGGCGATCGTGCTGGCGCTGCTCGGGCCTGCGCTGCTCGGGATCGATCTCGAGACCGCATGCAAGCAATATGAGGAGGAGCATGGCGGCAAGAAGGAGCTGGGCGGGCCAGGCACGGCCTGGCACCAGTTCGATCTGCGTGCCTTCCGCGTTCGCGAGCGTGGGCCCGTCGTCGGCAAGACCGTCGAGCAGGCTGAGGCGCTGATCCCCGATCATCGCATCTTCGTCCTCCGGCTCCGGCAAGGCGGGAAGATCGTGGAGGCGACCTCCGACACCGTGATTCATGCAGGCGATGTCGTAGCCGTGGCCGGCCGCCGCGATGTGCTGGTGCAACTGATCGGCGAGCAGGCCGAGGAAGTTGACGATCGCGAGCTGCTGGCGGTTCCGATCGAGGGCGTCGATGTTTACGTGACCAGCAAGGACGTTGACGGCAAGACGCTGGAGGAACTGGCGAAGGCACCGGGCGCCCGCGGCGTGTTCCTGCGCAGGATCGTCCGCGGCGCGATCGCGACCGAGATTCCGATCCTGCCGAACACCAAGATCAATCGGGGCGATATCGTGACGCTGGTCGGCCGCACGGCCGACGTCGCCGCCACCACAAGGATGCTGGGCCGGCCCGACCGCGCGACCGACGTTGCCGACGTCGCCTTCATCGGCGCCGCGATTGCGATCGGCGCCCTGGTCGGCGCCTTCGTCTACAAGATCGGAAGCGTGCCGCTGACGCTGTCCACCTCCGGCGGCGCGCTGATCTCCGGCCTGTTCTTCGGCTGGCTCCGGTCCGTGCATCCGACCTTCGGCCGCATCCCGTCACCCACCGTGTGGTTCATGAACTCGGTCGGCCTGAACGTCTTCATTGCCATAGTCGGAATCTCCTCGGGCCCGGGATTTGTCGCCGGCCTGCAAAAGCTCGGCTTCAGCCTGTTCCTCTGGGGCGTCGTCGTGACCACCGTGCCGCTGATCCTGGCGATGTTCGTCGGCAAATACGTGTTCCGCTTCCACGACGCGATCCTGCTCGGATGCTGCTCCGGCGCGCGCACCACGACCGCTTCGCTCGGCATGATCAACGACCGAGCGAAGAGCCAGATTCCCGGTCTTGGCTACACCGTCACCTACGCGGTCGGAAACACGCTGCTGACGATCTGGGGCATGGTGCTGGTGATGATGATGACATAGTCGCGGCCCGGGACCGTGTTGAGACGATGTTGAGCTGGCTGGCGCAATTTCTCGTTCGTTATCCGGAGCTCGCGCTGTTCCTGGTGATCGCGGCGGGCTACTGGATCGGGAGCTTCAAGATCGGCGCGTTCAGCCTTGGCCCGGTGACGGGCGCGCTGTTCGCAGGACTCGCGGTCGGCGATTTCGCGCATGTGCCCGTCTCGAGCATGACCAAATCGTTCCTGTTCCTGCTGTTCCTGTTCGGGGTCGGCTATTCGGTCGGTCCGCAATTCGTGCTGGCGATGAAGCGCGACGGGCTGAAGCCGATGCTGATGGCCGTTGTCGTGAGCCTCACCGGTCTTGCGGCGGCGATCGTCGTGGCACGCGTGCTGCGGCTCGACCCCGGCTTTGCCGCCGGGCTCCTGTCGGGCGCGCTCAGCCAGAGCGCTGCAATGGGTACGGCGACCGACGCGGTCAATTCCCTGCCTGTGTCCGAGGCACAGCGCGCGTTGTTTGTCTCGCATATCGCGGTCGCGGATGCGGTCTGCTACATCTTCGGCTATGCCGGCGTGATCACGTTTTGCACCATTGTCGTTCCGGCGCTGCTGAAAATCGATCTGAAGGCGGAGGCGCTCAAGCTGGAGCAGACCTTGGGCATCACGCGCGCCAAGCCCGGCCTCGCGTCGGCCTGGCGCAAGTTCGAACTGCGCGCCTACCGGCTGGATGCTCACGCTGCGATCGTCGGACTGACAGTTGCGGCCGCCGAAACGCGCGTGCCCGGGCAACGTGTATTCATCCACCGTATCCGTCGCGGCGAGCGCGTCCTCGAGGCGGAGCCTGCAACGGTGCTGGCGGCAGGCGATGTCGTCGCGCTGTCGGCGCCGCGCCAGATCATCGTCGAACTGATCGGACCGCGCGGGGAGGAGGTCGAGGACCGGGAGCTCCTCGATATCCCCGTGGTCGCGGCGGACGTGTTCCTGATCAACGCGAAGCTCGCGGGCAGCAGCCTCCAGCAGGCGTCTGAACAAGACTGGACGCGCGGCCTTTATCTGCGCTCCGTGAGCCGGGGCGGTGAAGCGCTTCCGATCGCTGCGGGCACGGTTCTGGAGCGCGGCGATCTGCTGGGCATCGTGGGTCCCGAAGCCGTGGTGCAGAACGCGGCCAAGAGCATCGGCGTCATCGTCGCGCCGAGCACCACGATCGATTTCGTGGTGCTGGGGCTCGCGATTTTCCTCGGCGGCCTCCTTGGCGTTCTCATAAGCTTTTCGGTCGGCGGCATCACCATCTCGCTGAGCACCAGCGTCGGCACGCTGCTCGCCGGACTTCTGGTCGGCTACCTCCGTACGCGTCTGCCCTATTTCGGCCGGATCCCCGACGGCGCCATCAGCCTGATGACGTCGCTCGGACTGGCTGCGTTCGTCGGTCTGACCGGGATTCATGCCGGGCCGATCTTCCTTTCCGCGATACGCGAGTCGGGCATCGGGCTGCTGCTGGGCGGCATGATCGTCACCCTGTTGCCGCAGATCGCCGGCTTCTGCTTCGGCCATTTCGTGTTGCGCATGAACCCGATCCTCCTGCTCGGTGCATTGACCGGCGCACAGACGGTGACGGCCGCGATGGCGGCCATTCAGGAGCGCTCGGGCAGCTCCGTTGTGGTGCTTGGCTACACGCCCGCCTATCCGATCTCCAATATTCTGCTGACAACCTGGGGATCGATCATGGTCGTCGTTTTCGCTGGATGACGGGGCAGGGACGGCTCGCGCTTACCTCGCCATTGAGAGCGGCGCACAAGCGAGCGTCCCCCTGGTCCGGACGACCGTATTCCGCCTGTTCCGAACTGAACCGCGGTTTCCAACGAGTCCCTGCGGCTGAAGGGTCAGCGCGATCGGTGGGGCGAACCTTGAGGTCCGGATCGATGCCTTGATGAAGTCCCTCTGCTGGCTGCGTGGCTTAGATTGCGCCGATGTTGCAGGGGACTAACGCGCATTTCAGAGCGAAACATGAATATGAATGCTGAGGCCGATGAATAACCCAGACGCAACGCGATCTCCGTGATCGGCAGGTCACTGCCCAACAATTCGATAGCCTTGAGCAGGCGCAGACGCTGACGCCATGCACGCAAGCTCATGCCGACTTCGCGCTCGAAGTGTCGCGTCAAGGTTCGCTGCGACATGCCAATCTCACGCCCCCATCTATCGGCGTGGCGCGGATTCGCAGGATCGGCGTAGAGGGTTTCACAGAGGGCCAGCAAGCCCGGGTGGGTGGGCCAAGGTAACGCTGCCGAGATCGGCGTCGCCCGCCGCAACTGATCGAGGATGAGCGCGATAACGCGAGCGGCGTAGCAATGATCCTCACCTTTCAGCGACGCGGCTTCCACGATGAGCGTCCGCAGGAGCGGGGACACATGGATGACGGTCGTGCCGGACGTCATGCCTTGGCTGGCAGTATTGGCGACCCAGAGGCTCCGGAATTCCGCTCCCATCAGCGAGCCGACCGAATGCTTCGTACCGGCCGGCAGCCAGACGGCCTGTTCCGGAGAAATGACGACGCGCCGTCCATCCGCCTTCACGGTGAGCGCGCCTGAGATCGCGTAGACCAGCTGATTCCAGCTGTGACTGTGTTCGGCGAAGTAGCTCCTCGCGGGAAGGGACTGCACCCGAACGATCAAAGGCTTCGGTGATCCGAGGCCCTGCGGGGCATCGACCGTCCTCCAGCCGGCGTTCCTTGGCGAAATGTGACGTTTCATCGACATAAATTGGCAATCTGTAGAAGGAAAAGTCCAGCGATTTCTCCTTAACTCCCACGCGGTGATCCACGGCCCGGTGGACCGGCCACCGGTCTGATCGGCGACGTCCCGTCGACGGACATCTAACGGCGGAGCAAGCCGCAGCGTGAACTTCAATTTTTCCGCTCCCAGCCATGAGGCGCCGACCGCCATTCGCCGAGAGCGCAACAATGTCGCAAGGCTGGCTGTCGCCCAGGCCCTCGCAGGCGCCAATTCCACGGTCGTCTACGCAACCGGGGCCGTGGTCGGCGACATGCTGGCGCCCACCAAAGCACTTGCGACGCTGCCGGTCTCGGTTTTTGTCGTCGGCATGGCTCTGTGCACGCTGCCGGCGGGCGTTGTCGCGCAGCGCTACGGCCGGCGCACGACATTCCTGCTCGGTGCAGGCAGCGGCGTCCTCGCAGGCTTGATTGCGCTCCTGGCGGTACTCAACGCGTCGTTCCCGCTATTCTGCACCGGGACCTTCTTTGGCGGCGTCTATGCGGCCGTGGTGCTCTCTTTCCGCTTTGCGGCGGCCGATTGCGCAGCACCTGAACGGCGTCCGCGCGCGCTCTCGGCCGTGATGGCTGGCGGTGTGTTCGCCGGTGTGATCGGTCCACAGCTTGTGACGCACACCATGAACCTGTGGGCGCCGTACCTCTTTGCCGCGACGTTTGTCGGCCAGGCGACGGTTGCCGCGCTCTCCGCGGTCATTCTGGCGGGCGTTGAGCTTCCTCCACTGACTGCAACGCATCTCAACGCCGGAAGGCCGCTCGCTGTCATTGCCCGGCAGCCGCGCTTTATCCTGGCCGTGATCTGCGGGGTCGTCTCCTACCTGCTCATGAATTTCCTCATGACCGCTGCCCCGCTGGCGATGAAGCTCTGCGGGCTGCCTCAGGAATCGGCCAATGTCGGTCTGCAGTGGCACGTCATCGCGATGTATGCCCCGAGTTTCTGGACCGGCCGCCTGATCACGCGCTTCGGCGCATCCGCGATCGTCGCGGTCGGGCTGATGCTGATTGCGGCCTCTTCGTCGGTGGGCCTGCTCGGCATCGATGTTGTGCATTTCTGGGCGACGCTGAGCCTGCTCGGGATCGGCTGGAACTTCGGCTTCATCGGCGCCTCCGCGATGGTTCTGGAGTGCCATCGTCCCGAGGAAAAGGCGCGCGTTCAGTCGCTCAATGACTTCGTGGTCTTCGGCACGATGACCGTCGGCTCCTTCCTTTCGGGCGGGCTGCTGTCGTCCTTCGGCTGGTCGACCGTCCTGATGCTGTCGTTCGCACCACTGCTTGCCGCGTTGCTGGCACTCATCGGCTTTTCATACCGGCCCGCCGCACGACCAAGTTAGCGTCTCGAGGAGAATCCACATGAGCGTAGCGGAATCCCCAGTTCAATATATGGAGCGAACGCGCCAATATTACCGTGCCCTTGGTTACGACAACGACTATGTCTGGGCGACCTATGATGATGTCCCCTTCACCAAACCTGCCAAACCGTCGTCGGACCTGCGTATCGCACTGATTACCACGGCCAGTCCGCCGGATTTTGACGGCGTCAAACGGGTGTGGTCGGGTGTGGTTTCGCCGCCGCCGAGGAAGCTGTTTACCGACAACGTTGCGTGGGACAAGGAGTCGACCCACACCAACGACCCGGGCAGCTTCCTGCCGGTAGAAGCCGCCTTCGGACTGGTCGGCGAAGGCGCCCTCGTTGGACTGACCCGGCATTTTCACGGCGTGCCGACAGAATACAGCCAACGGAAAACGAACGCGGAGGATGCACCTGAAATCCTGGCAAGGGTTCGAAAAGACGGGGCTGATGCTGCGATCCTTTGCCCCCTTTGCCCCGTGTGTCATCAGACCGTAAGCTTGGTGGCCCGGCATCTGGAAGCGAACGGCATCCCGACGGTCATTGTCGGCTCGGCGCAGGATGTCGTGGAGCACTGCGGCGCGCCACGGTTCTTTTTCACGGATTTCCCGCTGGGCAATCCTTGCGGGCATCCCTGGCGACCGGACATGCAGCGCGAAATCATGCGCCAGGCGCTCGCCCTTTTTGACACGGCGACGGCGCCGCGAACGACTGTGAAAGCGCCATTTGCGTGGAAGGAGGAGGGTTCCCTTTGGCGGCCCCGGTATGGAAGAGTAAATCCAGAGGATCGAGAGCGGCTGCTCAAGCTGGGTGACGAGCGCCGCCGGCGGCAAGCCAAGGCCAAGCAGGTTTCCATGGAGGGAGTGTCATCAAAATGACCGAGAGTTCGATGGGAAATCGGGTGCGCATTCTTGAAGACCGGTACGGTAACCCCTTGAGCACAAGCTCTGCCGCCGCCCGCGACGCATATGTCGCCGGCGTCGACAAGCTGCTCTCGGCCGGATCGGGAATTGACCAGGCATTCCGCGACGCGATCGCCGCCGACGAAGGTTTCGCTCTGGCGCACATCGCGCTTGCGCGAACCCTGCAACTGCTCGGTCGCGGCAACGAAGTCAAAGCGCCGCGCGAACGCGCGATCGCGCTAGCGCCGGCGACGACTTCGCGCGAGCAAGGTCATATTGCGATCTTTGCCAAGATCCTGAGTGGTCAAGGCGCTGCGGCGGTTTCGGCGATCGCCGAACATATCAAGCAGTGGCCGCGCGATGCCATGGTGCTGGCACCGGCCACCGGTGTCTTCGGCTTGATCGGCTTCTCGGGCAAGTCAGGCCGCGAGGTTGAGCAACTGGCGATGCTGGAGCCGCTTGCAAGCCATTACGGCGATGACTGGTGGTTTCGAACGGTGCTCGCGTTTGCCGAAATCGAGCTGCACAGGCTCGACAGTGGTTTCAGGAATATCGAGACCGCACTTCGTGGTTGTCCCCGCAACGCTCACGCTGCGCATATCAAGGCCCATCTGTTCTATGAGAAAGGACAGCGCGAGGAGGGGCTGGCTTATCTCGAGCAATGGAACGCCGCTTACCCGCGCGAGGCGCAACTGCATTGCCATATCAGTTGGCATCTTGCCCTGTGGTCGCTGGAGACCGGCAGGCGGGATCAAGCTTGGCAGATCTATCGTGAGGCGCTGCATCCGGGCGGCTCGTGGGGGCCGCAAATCAATGTCCTCACGGATTGCGCCTCGTTCCTTGCGCGCGCCGAGATGGCGGGCGAGCCGCGATATCCGGAACTGTGGAGCGAGATCAGCCAGTATGCGGCGAAGTGGTTTCCCAACTCGGGGATCATCTTTGCCGACATGCACAGCGCGCTCGCCTTTGCAATGGCCGGCGACGCGGAGGCCTTGGCGAGGATCATCGAGAACCCGAAGGGACCCGCCGCGGACATGGTGGTGCCCATCGCGCGCGGCTTCGATGGTTTGGCCAAGGGCGACTGGACACGGGTCGTCCTGGTTTAGGGACCTGCACTGGCCAAGAGATCCGAAATGGCGAAGCGGTGGGTTTCGGATGGCGCTAGCTGAGGGAGAGTAACGATGCGCATCAACGATGATCTGTCGAAGCCCGTTATCGTTCACGCCTCGAAGCTGGACTGGGTGGCCAGTCCGTCGGCCGGCGTGGATCGGCGCATGCTGTTCCGCATTGGCGGCGAAGTCGCGCACGCCACCTCGATCGTGCGCTATGCTCCCGGTAGCGCCTTCCCGCGTCATACGCATGGCGGCGGAGAAGAGATTGTCGTCCTTGAAGGTACCTTTCAGGATGAGCATGGCGACTATCCCGCGGGCAGCTACTTCCGCAACCCTCCGGGGACGTCACATGTCCCCGCCTCGAAGGACGGCTGCACCATCTTCGTGCGGCTCTGGCAGTTCCGGGACGAGGACCAGACCCAGGTCGTGCGTCAGCCAGGTGAGGGCCAGCAGGTTGCGCCGCGCCCCGGTGCAAGCAGCGTCAGCATTCTATTTAAGGACGGCGACGAAGAGGTCCGCCTTGAAGACTGGCGACCGGGTGAGACGATCAGCCTTGCGAACGCGCGCGGGCTCGAGTTCTTTATTCTATCGGGGGGACTAACGATCGGGGGCGAGACGCTGCAGCCGCAGGGCTGGGGTCGGCTACCCGCCGGCGTCGACCTGAAGGCGACGGTGGGCCCGCAGGGCGCGAAAATCTGGATCAAGGAGGCGCCGCTGCTGCATCCGGATGTCTGTCGACTTCCCGGGTAGCCGGTACAGTTCTGACCGCCTCCGTTGAGCTCCCTGCAATGGCGAAGCTACTTTGCATGGGGTTGTTTTCGATATTTTGGTTGGGCCGGGCCTGTTTCGGCCGGGCAGCGCTCCGAAACATCATGTTGCATTGAACCGATGTTGCGGCTAGGCAATTGAGATGACATGGAAATTTTCCGTCGCCCCGATGATGGACTGGACCGACCGGCATTGCCGGGTCTTCCATCGGCTGATGTCGCGGCGGGCGCGGCTCTATACGGAGATGCTGACGACCGGCGCCATCATCCACGGCGACCGGGCCCGGCTGCTCGGCTTCGATGCCAGCGAGCATCCGGTGGCGCTGCAGCTCGGCGGTTCCGATCCGCGCGATCTCGTGACCGCCGCAGAGATCGGCGAGCAGTTCGGTTACGACGAGATCAATCTCAATGTCGGCTGTCCCTCCGATCGGGTGAAGGATGGCCGCTTCGGCGCTTGCCTGATGGCCGAGCCCGCGCTGGTCGCCGAAGGCGTTGCGGCGATGAAGCGTGCGGTGCGGATTCCCGTCACGCTGAAGTGCCGGATCGGCATCGACGACCAGGATCCGGAGGTCGCGCTCGACACGCTGGCGCGCGGGGTGATTGCCGCCGGCGCGGATGCGCTCGTCGTGCACGCGCGCAAGGCCTGGCTCAACGGATTGTCGCCGAAGGAGAACCGCGACATCCCGCCGCTCGACTACGATCGGGTCTATCGCCTCAAGGCGGCGTTGCCGGATGTACCCATCATCATCAACGGCGGCATCACCAGCCTTGCCGAGGCAATGCGGCATCTGGCGCATGTCGATGGCGTGATGCTGGGGCGGGCGGCCTATCAGGAGCCGTGGCGGCTGCTCACCGTCGATTCCGAGCTGTTCGGCGAGACTGCGCCGCACGCGACGATGAAGGACGTGTTCGCGGAGATGCTGCCCTATATCGAGCGGCAGCTTGCCGAGGGCACGCGGCTGCATTCGATCACGCGGCATTTCGTCGGCGCCTTCCATGGCGTCCCCGGTGCGCGTGCGTTCCGCAGGCACCTCGCGGAGAACGGCGTTCGGCCGGGGGCTGACATCGACGTGCTGCGCGAGGCGATCGCACGCGTTGACGATCGCGCGCCGGCGGCGGTCGCTGCCTGAGGGCGCCAGATTCCTTGTTTTGACGCGTTTTCTTCACGCGAACCGGTATCCACTTCGCTCGAAAACGCTCTACGGCTTGCGCTGACGCCGCGTGACGTCCTGTGCGACCTTCAGGAAATTGAACAGATGTGGCATCCGGTTGTCGCGCCGGTAGTTCAGCGACAGCGCAGTACCCGGATTGTGTCCCTCATAGGCACGGTAGGCGACGCCGGGCCGCTCCGCCTCCGAGACCGATTTCGGCACCAGCGCGATGCCGACGCCGACCGACACCAGGCTGATCGCGGTCTGGTAGTCCTGCGCCAGCACCTGCGATTTCGGAATGAAGCCTTCTTCGAGGCAGATATTGAGGATGTGGTCGGCGAAGCTCGGGCGCGGCTTGCGCGGGTAGAGGACGAACGTCTCGGCCTTCAGCGCCGCCAGCCGCGGGACCTTTTGCTCGAGCAAGGGCGAAGTGTCTGAGAGCGCGAGGATCAGCGGCTCCTGCAGCAGCGGCTCCGACTTCAGCTCCTCGTCGTCGAGCGAGGGGCGGGCGATGGCGATATCGATCTCGCGCTGGATCACCGCGCGCTTCTGCTCGGCGTTGTTCATCGCCGACAGCGCGAGCTCGACGTCAGGATAGGCCGACCGAAACGCCTGGATCACGCTCGGCAACACGCCATAGGTCGCCGATCCGACGAAGGCGACGCGGAGGTGCCCGGAAAAGCCTTCGCCGATCCGCTTGATCTCGCGGTGCGTCCGGTCGAGCCGTTCCAGCACGTCGCGCGCACGTTCCAGCAGAACGCTGCCGGCCTGGGTCAGCCGGATCTGGCTGCGGCTCCGGTCGATCAGCATGACGCCGAGATCGCTCTCGAGTTGCGCAATCTGCCGGCTGAGCGGCGGCTGCGCAATCGCAAGCCGCGATGCGGCGCGGCCGAAATGCAATTCCTCGGCGACGGCGACGAAATAGACCAGCCGCCTGAGATCCATGACATCGTCGCGATCGGTCACGGCTAGCCGAACGCCTGTTCGCGCGCTTCCGCGGAAGCGGCGGAAGAATCCTGCCGGGTTCGATATCGCGTGGTCATGTGCGCACGATCGAGACGATGGTTCCGACGCGAAGACTGGGCGTGGGTCCGTGGATTGTCAATTGTCCGCGGGAACGACGCCATCCGGCTAGTCCTTCCGGGCGAAAGCGCGAATCTTGTCCTCGTCGACCTCTACGCCGAGACCGGGGCCATCAGGGGCGCAGATTTCGAACTCGTCGAACCTGATCGGGTTGACGACCAGATCCTCCACGAGGATTCGCGGACCGAAATGCTCGGTGCCCCATTCGAGCCTGGGCAGGCTGGCGAAGGCGGCGAGATGCGCCGCCGCGCCGATGCTGCTCTCCAGCAGGCAGCCGCCATAAAGCTCGAGCCCGTGCGCGGCCGCGACCGCAGCGGCGCGCTTCATCTCGAACAGGCCGCCGCTCTTCACGAGCTTCAGCGAGTAGACGCTGCCGCAGCCCATCGCGCCCGCGCGCGCGATTTCCTCCTTGGTGAAAGCCGCTTCGTCGACTAGCAACGGGATCGAAGTGCGGGCCGCGACCCGCGCCATCGCTTCCAGTTGCAGCGCCGACACCGGCTGTTCGATCAGGGCAACATCCAGCTCCTCCAGCGCGGGCATGAAGCGGATGCATTCGGCCTCGGTCCAGCCCTGGTTGACATCGACGATCAGGCGCACCTCCTCGCCGAGGCCGGCGCGCAACGCTTGCAGCCGCTTCAGATCGACCTGAGGGCGGTTGAAGCCGAACTTGATCTTGAACTGGCGGTGTTCGCGGCGCCGCAGCTTCTCCTTGGCTTCCTCGACCTCCTGGCCGCTGTCGCCCGAGGCCAGCGCCCAGATCACCTCCATGCGTTCGCGCACGGCGCCGCCGAGCAGCGCGCTGGCGGGCAGGCCCAGCGTCTTGCCGGTGGCGTCGAGCAGGGCGGACTCGATGGCGCCCTTAGCGGCGAAATTGCGGGTGGCGGCCTTGCTCATGCGCAAGGCATTGGCTTCGAAGGCGAGCGCAGGCTGTCCGAGCAGCGCCGGCGCCAGATAGTTCGTGACCGCGGCGTTGATCGACTCCACGCTCTCCTCGGCCCAGCGCGGTCCGCCGAGCGTCGATGCTTCGCCGATGCCCATCACGCCGTTGTCGAGCAGGACGCGCACCAGCACGTAACCCTGATGGGTGACTTCGGTGTTCGAGAGCTTGTGCCGGCGGCGGGTCGGCGCCTCCACGATGGTGGCGCGGATACTGCGGATCGCAGTGTCCTTTGCGTGAGCCTGCACGCGCTCCACGGGCTCGGCGATTTCGATCACGGCACGACTCATATGTCCTCGCAGGTCAGTTCAGAGTGAGCCCTGCCAGGCAGATGGGCCTGGCAGGACGTAACGGGTCTTACTCGGCCGCGACGAGCCGTTCGACGGCGGCTTTCTTGAGCTTGAAGTCGAAGTTGAGAACCAGATCGGTGTCGGCGCCGGCGGGGGCCTTGGCGAACTTGCCGATCAGGCTCTGCTTCACGGCGAACACCGAGTCGTTGTCGAGGTACTTGGTCTCGGAATCGTAGATCTGCGAGATCAGCGATTGATAGCCGTCCTTCGAAAGCATGAAATGGATGTGGCCCGGACGCCAGGGATGGTGGCCCATGTATTTCAGCAGCTCGCCGCCGGCGCCGTCATAGGGGATCGGGTAGGGCTCGGGGCGGAGCGCCACGAAGGCATATTCGCCGTTGGCGTCGGTCGTGAAGCGTCCGCGCAGATTGTAGGCCGGCTGTTCCGGATCCTGCAGGTCGTAGAGGCCGTTCGGCGCGTCTTCCCAGACGTCGATCGTGACGCCCTCGATCGGCCGCCCCGCGGTGTCGCTGATGCGCCCTGAGACCTTGACGGTCTGCGCGTTGTCGAACGTCTTCTTGATGATGGAGGCGCCCTTGGGCAGCACCGGCGGGTTTTCCCGATAGAACGGTCCGAGCACGGTCGACTCGCTCTCGCCGTCGGTGACCCGATGGTCAAGCATGTCGACCAGCACCTCGACGCCGAGGATGTCGGCGATCAGGATGAACTCGTTGCGCTTCTCGTCCGAGATGTCGCCCGCGCGGCGCAGGAATTCGCATGCGGCGAACCACTCGGCGAAGGTCAGGTCGACCTCCTTGCAGAAGTCGTGCATGTGGCGGATCAGGCTCGTCATGATCTGCCGGTTGCGATCCGGAATGTCCTTGGAGAGCGCGGCGATCACGTGGTCGGTGATGGTGTCCTTGTTGACGTTCAGCATGGTCGTTTCCTCCTTTTCTTGCAGTTTGCTCAAACTTGCATTCCCGTTTTCGGGAATATCGGTTGCTGGTCTCACCAGACAAATTCGTAAGCGGCATTCTCCAGCGTCGCGGGCGCAGGGTGCGGATCGGCAAGGCCGCCGAAGCGGCCGCGGAAGAACAGCAGCGGCTTCTTGCTGGGCTCCAGCGACATCTCGCGGACGTGGCCAAGGAAGATCGTGTGGTCTCCGGCGACGATCTCATCGGCGAGATCGGTCACGAAGTATGCCGCCGCGTTGGCGATCACAGGCAGCTCGCTGCGGCGTTCGAAGACGTTGCAGACGTCGAGCCTTGGCTTGCCGGCGAAATGCCAGGCGAAATCCTCCATGCCCTCGGCGAGGATGCTGACTGCAAAGCGGCCGGTGTTCTGGATGTTGCACAGCATCTTCGCGCTCTTCGCGATCGAGATCGCGACCAGCGGCGGATCGAGCGAGACCGACATGAAGGCGTTGGCCGTCATGCCGTGATCGCGGCCCTCGCAATGCGTCGTGATGATGGTGACGCCGGTGCCGAACTGGCCACAGGCGTTGCGCAACTCTCGCGGATCGATGGCGGTCATTGGCTTGCGACCTCGAGTTGGGCCAAACCGGATCGGTTGGCCGGTGGCGCGGTCACGATATCTCTCCAGTTTTCCAGCGTTGCCGCGGCGGCGGCAAGGCCGGATCGTCGCAAGGCGCGAATCCGGCTGCTGGAGACGATCTCGCCATTGCCACAGCGCACCGGCGGCAGGATGCGCGTGTTGAAGTGCTGCCGCAGCAGCAGGGCGGTGCCGCCCTTGCAGGACCCGAAGCGGAAATCCTCGCCAACGATCACTTCACGCGGTTGCAGCTTATGCAACTCGGCGAGGAAATCGAGTGCGGTGCGCCGGACGTAGATCTGGTTGAAATCGGCGACGACGACGTGGTCGGGCGCGAATGTTGCGATGCGCTCGAGCTTTTCGCGAAGCGAAATCAGCGGCTCGGCCTGGCCGAAATACACTTTTGGCGGCGGATCGAAGGTGTAGACCACGGCTGGAATGCTGCGGCGCCGCGCTGCCGCGATGGTCTGCCGCAGCAGTTCCTGATGGCCGCGGTGAACGCCGTCAAATGCACCGATGGTCACGACGCAGGCGTCGAGGGCCAATTCCCCATCGCGATGGAAAGCGACAGCGCTGCTGTCAAAACCCTTGCCCATGGTTCGCTCCCTTGCCGTGCTGCATCAGCTGCGGCCTTGCGCCGGCCGAACGATCCTTGCCGTCCGGTCCGTGCCATCGAGTCATAGCCCGAGCCGGGCCGGTCTGCGCGGTATGGTGTGATACCTTTCGCCCGCTCCGGGTGAGCGCGTAGCGTTTCCTCCGATGTCACGCCGTTCAAGAGCGTGACGAGATGGTCTTAAGGCCGGTGTGGCAACGCCGCCGGTCCAGCGACACAAGCGGAGGAGAAGCCCATGACTACTGCAGCAGCCCTGCGGGCCGACGTGCCTGCGTCGACCACCAGCGTCTATACCGGCACGGAATTCCTGGACAGCATCCAGGACGGCCGCGAAATCTACATCTACGGCGAGCGCGTCAAGAACGTCACCCAGCATCCAGCCTTCCGCAATTCGGCGCGGATGGTGGCGCGCTGGTACGACCGTTTCCATGAGAAGAAGGATCAGATCGGCGTCCTGACCGACACCGGCTCGGGACAGCTGACCCATCCGTTCTTCCTCGGCTCGAAGACGGCCGACGACCTCGTCAAGGGCCGCGATGCGATTGCCGAATTGCAGAAGGTTGCGTTCGGCTGGATGGGCCGCTCGCCGGACTACAAGGCGTCGTTCCTTGGCACGCTGGGGGCGAATTCAAGCTTCTATGGCGATTACGCCGGCAATGCGAAGAAGTGGTATGCCCGGACCCAGGAGCGTCTGGACTTCTGGAATCATGCCATCGTCAATCCGCCGATCGATCGCGACCGCGCCATCGAGGAGGTGCGCGACGTCTTCATGCATGTCGAGAAGGAGACCGACGCCGGCCTGATCGTTTCGGGCGCGAAGGTGGTCGCGACCGGCTCGGCGCTGACGCACTACAACTTCATCGCCCACTACGGTATTCCGATCAAGGACAAGTCGTTCGCGCTGATCTTCACGGCGCCGATGGATGCCAAGGGCATCAAGCTGATTGCCCGCTCGTCCTACGAATTCACGGCGGCGGCGACCGGCTCGCCGTTCGACTATCCGCTGTCCAGCCGCTTCGACGAGAACGACTCGATCCTCGTGTTCGACAAGGTGCTGGTGCCCTGGGAGAACGTCTTCATCTATGGCGATGTCGACAAGATCAACCAGTTCTTCCCGGCCTCGGGTTTCATCCCGCGGTTCACGCTGCACGGCGTGACGCGGCTTGCCGTCAAGCTCGACTTCATCGCCGGCCTGTTCTCGATGGCGGTCGAGGCGACCGGGTCGAAGGACTTTCGCGGCGTGCAGACGGCGGTGGGCGAGGTGATCGCCTGGCGCAATCTGTTCCACGGCATTGCGGATGCGATGGTGAAATCGCCGATCGCCTGGCAGGGGACCGATGGCTACAACCTGCCGAACCTGAACTACGGGCTGGCCTATCGCGTGTTCGCGCCGATGGCCTATCCGCGGATCAAGGAATTGATCGAGCGTCATGTCGCGAGCGGCCTGATCTATCTGCCGTCGAGTTCGGCTGATCTGGAGAGCGAGGCGATCCGGCCCTATCTCGACCGCTTCGTGCGCGGCTCCAACGGCTATGCCGCGATCGACCGCATCAAGCTGCTGAAGCTGCTCTGGGACGCTGTCGGCTCCGAGTTCGGCGGCCGGCATGAGCTCTACGAGCGCAACTATGCGGGCAATTACGAGAACCTGCGCGTCGAGACGCTGATGGCCGCGAGCGCCACCGGCGATCTCGGCGCCATGCAGGATTTCGTCCGCAATTGCATGAGCGACTACGACGTCTCCGGTTGGACGGCGAAGGATCTCGTCAATCCTGACGACATCAACCTCGTCAGCCGCGGTCTGGTGCAGGGCTGACGATCTGTTAGACGGATCAATGGAGCCGCCACAGTTGCGTGGCGGCTCCACGCCGTTCCATCTTGTCGCAGAAGGGGTTCACTTGTCATGCTGTTCCACGTCGAAATGGATGTGCGGATTCCGCACGATCTCCCGGTCGAGAAGGTCGACGCTCTGAAACAGGCGGAACGAGTCCGCGCCATGGAGCTGCAGCGTACGGGGGCCTGGCGCCATCTGTGGCGGGTGGCGGGGCGCTACGCCAATGTCAGCATCTTCGACGTGTCCGGCGCGCAGGAATTGCACGACATCCTGTCGAGCCTGCCGCTGTTTCCGTTCATGGAGATCCAGGTCACGCCGCTGTGCCGGCACCCGTCGTCGATCCACGACGACGACCGGTAGCGGTGGAGTAGGCGCCGTCGCGCTAGTCGACGGCCGTGCGCGGGCGCCGGTGGCGGCTTGAGGTGTTGATGCTGCCGGTGACGTCGGGGTAGCCGGTCAGGCTCAGCGTGTCGGCGCGAACGCCCCAGCTCTCGAGCCGGTCGAGGAAGCTCATGCCGAGCAGGTTGGTCTTCATCTGCCCGCGCTGCACCACCAGCGCCGGCACCGATTTCTCGACCAGCTTGCCGACCGCGAGCCGGTCGAGCGTCAGCCGCGCCGCCTTGGTGTGACCGCCGGCGGTCTCGAGGTCGACATTGTATTCGAGCATATCGATCGGCAGCCCGATCGCTTTCGCGGTTTCCCAGGTCAGCACGACCGAGGTCGCGCCGGTGTCGATCACCATCGGGGCGCTGACGCCGTTGATCTTGGCGCGGAACGCGAACTCGCCGCCCTGGCCGCGCGCGATCTGCACGGCGGGGGCGGAGCTGGAGGTCGAGGCTGAGGCGGTGATGCTGCGGCCGAAGATCTGGGTCAGATTCTCCCTGGCGCGGGCGATCTGCTCGGGGTCGCCATAGGCAACGACGGCGCCGGCGGTTGCCATCAGCAGCACGATGACGAGGAGGATACGGGTCACGGCGCCACTCCCGCCGCAACGCCGATCACGCGCGCTTCGGACGCGGCTCCATGCGCTCGAGCCCAGCCTCGGCCATGCGCGCCGGCAGCGTCGCCATCACCGACAGCCGCTCCGTGCGGTCCATCTTGTGCCAGCGCGCGATCTCCGGAAGCGTGCGGCCACAGCCGAAGCAGAGCTTCGTTCTGGGGTCCATCATGCAGACTGCGATACACGGCGTCTCTGAGCTCATTGTTCAAGTGTTGAACGGTTTCGGCGGCCAGTGCAAGCCGGCTGACGTGGGATGCTGCATCACGCCTCGGCTTTTTGTCGCGAGCATGGTCCTGGCGCGAACGCCTTGGGTTTATTGCCAAAGCGTTTCGAATCCATCGGAACGGAAAGGGCTCTAGCGATAACCGCGTCACGATCTTCCGCGACATGCTCTACAATCCGGTGCCGGCACTCATGATCGACTTGCGGCGCACGCGTTTCCGGTCGGCGCCCATCGCGGGCTCGACGGGCTCCGGCGGCTGCATCGGCGGCGCTTCTTCTGCCATCGGCGCCAGCGCGCTCATCACCCGTTCCGGCGGCAAGGTCACGATCACCTCGGTGCCGATGCGCAGCTTCGACTTCAGCGTGAAGGTGCCGCCATGCATGTCGATCAGGCTTTTCGCGATCGGCAGGCCAAGGCCCGCGCCCTGTTCCGCCGACTTGATCGAGTTGGAGCCCTGGCCGAAGGAGGCCAGCACGACCGGGATCTCGTCCTCGGCGATGCCGCTGCCGGTGTCCTTGACGCTCAGATATTGCCCGCCCGACGCGGTCCAGCCGACCTTCAGCCAGATTTCGCCGCCCTGCGGGGTGAACTTGATCGAGTTGGAGAGCAGGTTGAGCACGACCTGGCGGATGGCGCGCTCGTCGCCCCAGATCCTGGGCATGCCGTGCTCGAACACCTCGTGGATGGTGATGCCGCGGCTGGAGGCGCGCAGCTTCAGGAGATGGTGGCAGTCGGCAACGACATGCACCAGCGCTACGGCCTCTTCGTTCAGCTCGTAGCGGCCGGCCTCGATCCGCGACAGGTCGAGTATCTCGTTGATGAGATTGAGCAGGTGCACGCCGGAATTATGGATGTCGGCGGAATATTCCTTGTACACGGGCACGGTATGCGCGCCGAAAATCTCGCTCTTCATCACCTCGGAGAAGCCGAGGATGGCGTTGAGCGGCGTGCGCAGTTCGTGGCTCATCTGGGCGAGGAAGCGCGACTTGGCGACGTTGGCGGACTCGGCGCGGTGCCGCGCCTCGTCCGAGATCGCCTTGGCCTGTTCCAACTCGCCGATCAGCGCATCCTTTTCGGCGCGGGCCTCCAGCGTCGCCAGCGTGGTCGAATGCAGGCGGTGCGCGAGCAGGGCGAAATAACCTTCGGCCGCAAGCGCCAGCAGTGCCAGCACGTAATTGTCGAACGCGCCGTTGAGCACGAGGTCGAGCGCGATCCCGACCGTCACCGGAACCGTTGCCGCAAGGGCTGCGATCGGCAGGCTCGCGGCCAGCATGCTGGAGACCGCGATCACCAGCAGCATCAAGAACATCATCAGGGTGTTGGAGGCGAGATCGCGCCCGGCGGGGTGGATCAGGATCGCGGTCCAGCACAGGCCGTAGAGCAAGTCGAGCAGCACGAAGCGGGTCCGCCATTTGCGGGTGACCGCGACGGAGGTTGGTTCGGCGAGGAAGCGGGAACAACTGCGGATGATCGCGAGATGGACGCAAAGGATGCCGACCGTCCAGGCGCCGGCCACGATCGGCTTCATCCAGAGGCCAAACAGCACGCCAGTTGCCACCACGAGCAGCATCACGACGTAGGACGCCGAGATCCGGGTCTGGGCGTATTGGCGGAGCAGTTCGGCGTCGAACGCCGGGCGGGTTCCACTGGTTGACGTTAACCGATCCCGCGCCTCGCGCACCCGCTGCGCGGCGACGCGCCGGCTGTTCACCGGCACCGTCACCTGAGGTCCTGCCGGAAGCGCTACAACTTCAGGCTTTTCTGCGGGATTACTCATCAACAACACAAATCCTGCCCACGAACCGCGCGGGCTTTTTGCATTGTCTATCTGTGACGCTAAATCATTAAGCGTTGCCTTAAAGAGCTAAGGAAAAGCGTAAACGGGGAGTTAAATTAACTTTTGCGCGGGGGCGCGATGGCAGGCGCACACGCGCATGCCGGGTCTGACAATTCCATGTTGTCATGGCCGGGCTTGTCCCGGCCATCCACGTCTTGCTTTTCGTGGATCCAAAGACGTGGATGCCCGGGACAAGCCCGGGCATGACGAGATGGTGGGAAGCGTTAGCGCTGCAGACGGGCCAGCAGGCTCGACGTGTCCCAACGCTTGCCGCCCATCTTCTCGACCTCGGCATAGAACTGGTCGACCAGCGCGGTGGCGGGCAGGGTGGCGCCGTTGCGGCGGGCCTCCGCCAGCGCAATCGAGAGGTCCTTGCGCATCCACTCGACCGCGAAGCCGAAATCGTACTTGCCCTCGTTCATGGTCTTGTAGCGGTTCTCCATCTGCCAGGACTGCGCCGCGCCCTTGGAGATGGTCTCGATCACGGCGGCGACGTCGAGGCCGCTCTTCTTGGCAAAGTGGATGCCCTCCGACAGCCCCTGAACCAGACCCGCGATGCAGATCTGGTTGACCATCTTGGTGAGCTGGCCGGCGCCCGCCGGCCCGAGCAATTTGCACATCCGCGCGTAAGCGCCGGTGATGATCGCCTCGGCGCCCGCGTAGGCGTCTTCGCTGCCGCCGCACATCACCGTCAGCACGCCGTTCTCGGCGCCGGCCTGGCCGCCGGACACCGGCGCGTCGACGAATTTGAAGCCGGCCTTGGTGGCGGCAGCATCGAGCTCGCGGGCGACCTCGGCGGAGGCGGTGGTGTGATCGACGAAGGTCGCGCCCTTCCTGATCCCGGCGAAGGCGCCGTCGGGGCCGATCGTGACCGCGCGCAGGTCGTTGTCGTTGCCGACGCAGCACATCACGAAATCCTGGCCTTCGGCGGCGGCCTTCGGGGTCGGCGCCGTCTTGCCGCCGAACTTGTCGGCCCATTCCTTCGCCTTCGCCGCGGTCCGGTTGTACACGGTGACCTCATGGCCGCCTTTTTTCACGAGGTGTCCCGCCATCGGGAAACCCATCACGCCGAGACCGAGAAAAGCGACTTTAGCCATATCTGTTACCTTGTGATTTGCCGTGGTGATCGCCCTTCGCCTGCCGGCAAATTCGCGGCGGGCAGGGCATTCCGTCCATGGAAGGAGCCGCACCATACCCCCTGTGCAGCGGAGGGCAACGGCCTTGGTGGGATGGCAGAACCCGGTTTTGTGCTAGGATTGGGCCACCAACGAACTTCACAAAAAAGGGAGTGTATCGCATGGGCATGAGCGTCGGTGTGCTCGATCATTTCAATATCCGGACCCGGAATCTCTCCGCCACGGTGCGGTTCTATGAGGACATCCTGGGCCTGGAAAAGGGCGCGCGGCCGAACTTCGCGTTCCCCGGTGCGTGGATGTACAGCGAGGGCAAGGCGGTCGTGCATCTGGTCGATATTTCGGCGACCGACGAGGCACAAAAGCCTGACTCGGGCGTCGTCCATCACGTCGCCTTTGCCAGCCAGGGCTTTGATGGGATGCGGCAGCGGCTTCAGTCCAAGGGGATGGAATTCGACTCGCGCCAGGTTCCCGGCGGCGATCTCTGGCAGATCTTCGTCAACGACCCCAACGGGGTCATGATCGAGCTGAACTACGAGGCCGCCAAGGAAGGCGGCTCGGCTGCGCCAGCCGAGCGGCGGGACGACGTCGGAGCGAGGTAGCCTTTTGCGCTGCAACGCTCTATGGGTCGGTCTCTTGAACTTTCCAGGAGATGCGCGGTGAGCGTGACGCAGCAACAGGTTCTCGATTGCCTTGCCAAGGTGATGTCGCCACGCGGCACGGCCTTGACCAACGCCAATGTGCTGTCGGCGATCACGGTCACCGACGGCAAGGTGTTCTTCTCGATCAATGTCGACGCCGCGGAGGCCCGCGCCTGGGAGAGCGTGCGTGCGCAGGCCGAGAACGCCGTGCGCGCCATTCCCGGCGTCAGCGTCGCGATGATCGCGCTGACCGCCGAGCGCAAGGCGGGCGCTGCGGCGCCGGCGGCGCGGCCCTCAGGCGGCGTCCCGCCGGCGGCCGCACATCGCCATCCGCATCCGCCCGGCGGGCAATCGCCGATGGCCCGGCAGGCCGAGATCCCCGGCATCTCCGCCGTCATCGCCGTCGCCTCCGGCAAGGGCGGTGTCGGCAAGTCGACCACGGCGCTCAACCTCGCGCTCGGCCTGCGCGACCTCGGCCTGCGCGTCGGGCTGCTCGACGCCGACATCTACGGCCCATCGGTGCCGCGGCTGACCGGCATCCGCGAGAAGCCGCAGCTCAATGACGACAAGAAGATGGTCCCGCTGCAGCGCTTCGGCCTGTCGATCATGTCGATCGGCTTCCTGGTCGAGGAGGACACCGCGATGATCTGGCGCGGACCGATGGTGATGTCGGCGATCACCCAGATGCTGCGCGACGTCGCCTGGGGCACGCTCGACGTGCTTGTGGTCGACATGCCGCCCGGTACCGGCGATGCCCAGCTCACGCTGGCGCAGAACGTCCCGCTCAAGGGCGCCGTCATCGTCTCGACCCCGCAGGACCTCTCGCTGATCGACGCCCGGCGCGGGCTTGCGATGTTCAAGAAGGTCAACGTGCCGGTGCTCGGCATCGTCGAGAACATGAGCTATTTCCAGTGCCCGCATTGCGGCACCCGCTCGGATATCTTCGGCCATGGCGGCGCCCGCCACGAAGCCGAGAAGCTGGGGGTGCCGTTCCTCGGCGAGATCCCCCTGCACATCGCGATCCGCACCGCCTCCGATGCCGGCAACCCGGTGGTCGAGAGCGAACCGGACGGCCCGCACGCGGCGATCTACCGCGCGATCGGCGGCAAGGTCCGCGAGCAGCTGCAAGGCGTCATCGCGGCAGCCTGAGCCTGCGCTGCTGTCCCGCCGAGCCGATCGGCCGCGAAGTGTCGGGAGCCCGGCGGCTTTCTTCACAGGCCCGTGGCCCTTGGTGCCTCTGGACGATTGCTGAATCGGTTCCGGCCTGTATGTTTATGCAGGAGTGGCCGAATCGTACCACCCTTCGATCAGCGGAAGGCGGCCACGGGTGAAGCCAAAACTGCTGGAAGGGGCCGTGAGGCGACCATCGACATGGCAGCATCACGCGAAGCAAACAAACAGCACCGCAAACATCTGACGCGGGAGAAGCGCGCAGAGGCCTCCCGGCTGGCGTTCAACATGGCCAAGAAATCCGACTCGATCGGCGAGGCTGCCGAGGCGATCGCCAAGACGTATGGCGTCAGCAAGACAACCGCGCAAAGCTGGATCCGGCGCGGGCGGTATTTGGCCGATCAAGCCAAGAAGGCGCGGGCGACGACGCGGCGCTGATTGCTCCGGGTAACCCGGCAGTTGAGAGCGGGCCGGACGGTCCGCACGCGGCGATTTACCGCGCGGTCGGCGGCGGCTCCGCGGCCACCTGCCAGGCGTCATCGTCGCTGCCTGAAGGCGCATTTTCCGGCTGATTTCCAGCCTCATCAGACTTTCGTTTAATTGGCGCGGTCATGCCATTGTCGCGTTTCCGTGACGCCACCTTCCGTGTTAAAGGGCCGACCCAGAGCGCCTCGGCAAGCCCTTCACGCGCCTGCCGGAGAACTGCTTGCGGTCACTGGGAAACGCCCCTGAAGGAGAAGTCTTACGATGAAGCGTCGTGATTTTTTGAAAGTTTCTGCGGCCGGTGCTGCCGCGACGGCGGTTGCCGCGCCGGCGATCGCGCAGTCCTCGCCTGAAATCAAGTGGCGCCTGACCTCGAGCTTCCCGAAGTCGCTGGACACCATCTATGGCGGCGCCGTCGAGCTGTCGAAGTACGTCGCCGAAATGACCGACAACAAGTTCCAGATCCAGGTGTTCGCGGCGGGTGAAATCGTCCCCGGCCTGCAGGCGCTGGACGCGACCTCCAACGGCACGGTCGAGATGTCGCACACCGTCGCCTACTACTATGTCGGCAAGGACCCGACCTTCGCGATCTACGCGTCGGTGCCGTTCGGTCTCAATGCCCGCATGCAGAACTCCTGGTGGTACCAGGGCGGTGGCCAGGAGCTCGGCAACGAGTTCTTCAAGAAGTTCGGCGTGATCGGTTTCCCGACCGGCAACACCGGCACCCAGATGGGCGGCTGGTTCCGCAAGGAGATCAAGACCGTCGCCGACATGTCGGGCCTGAAGATGCGCATCGGCGGCATTGCCGGCCAGGTGCTGCAGAAGGTCGGCGTGGTGCCGCAGCAGCTCGCCGGCGGCGACATCTATCCGGCGCTCGAAAAGGGCACCATCGACGCGGCCGAGTGGGTCGGTCCCTATGACGACGAGAAGCTCGGCTTCCAGAAGGTCGCCAAGTACTACTACTACCCGGGCTTCTGGGAAGGCGGTCCGACCGTGCACTCCTTCGTCAACCTGGAGAAGTGGAACGCGCTGCCGAAGAGCTACCAGGCGATCCTGGCCAACGGCGCCGCCAACGCCAACAGCTGGATGGCCGCGCGCTACGACATGCAGAACCCCTCCGCGCTGAAGCGGCTGGTTGCCGGCGGCACGCAGCTGCGTCCGTTCACCAACGAGGTGCTCGAGGCCTGCCTCAAGGCGACCAACGAGCTGTGGGGTGAAATCTCGGCCAAGAATGCCGACTTCAAGAAGTCGATCGAGGCCATGCAGGCCTACCGCTCCGACCAGTATCTGTGGTGGCAGGTCGCCGAATACACCTTCGACAGCTTCATGATCCGCTCGCGCACCCGCGGCTGATCGGCGTCTAGCCTTTCGGACGAGCGTTCGCGCGACGCGAACGCATTGCCCGGCCTCCGCAAGGAGGCCGGGTTTTTTGCGTCTGGCATTCGTGAAGGGGATGTTCCATGCTCGCATCCGAAGCCTCGGCACGAAGGCGGCGTCTGATCGGTCACCGGTCATGACGGCAAAAAGAAAAGCGGCGCGACGATCGAAAGCAGTCGACGCTCGGACAACACAATCGAACAGGGCAGGATTCAAATGAAGCGAAGAGATTTCATCAAGGTCACGGGTCTGGGCGTCGCCGGCGCCGCCACGGTCGCAGCTCCCGCGATCGCGCAGTCGATGCCGGAGCTCAAGTGGCGCTTGACGACGAGCTGGCCGAAGTCGCTCGACACGCTGCACGGCGGCGCCGAGCTGATGGCGAAGGCGGTCGGCGAAGCCACCGACAACAGATTCCAGATCCAGACTTTTGCTGCGGGCGAGATCGTACCGGGCCTGCAGGTGCTCGACGCCGTGCAGAACGGCACCGTCGAGATGGGGCACACCGCGCCCTATTATTATTTCGGCAAGGACCCGACCTTCACCTTCGGCTCCGCGGTGCCGTTCGGACCCAACATGCGCCTCAACCAGGCCTGGTTCATGCTGGGCGGCGGCAAGGAGCTGCTCAACGAGTTCTACAAGAGCTACAACGTGACCTCGCTGCTCGCCGGCAACACCGGCTGCCAGATGGGTGGCTGGTTCCGCAAGGAGATCACCAGCGTCGACGATCTCAAGGGTCTCAAATTCCGCATCGGCGGCTTTGCCGGCAAGGTGATGCAGAAGCTCGGCGCGGTGCCGCAGCAGCTCGCCGGCGGCGACATCTATCCGGCGCTCGAGAAGGGCACCATCGATGCGGCCGAGTGGGTTGGTCCCTACGACGACGAGAAGCTCGGCTTCTACAAGGTCGCGCCGAACTATTACTTCCCCGGCTGGTGGGAAGGCGGCCCCATGCTGGTGGCGATGATCAATCTCGACAAGTGGAACGCGCTGCCGAAGCATTATCAGTTCGTGCTCGAGCAGGCCGGCCATCTCGCCAACAACTGGATGATGGCGCGTTACGACCAGGCCAATCCGATCGCACTGAAGAAGCTGCTCGCGGTCGGCACCAAGCTGCGTCCGTTCCCGGCTGCGGTGATGGAGGCTTCCTTCAAGGCCGCCAAGGAGCTGCATGCCGAGGTTTCGGCGACCAACGCCAACTTCAAGAAGGTCTATGACTCGCTGACCTCGTTCTCCAACAACGGCTATCAATGGTTCCAGGTCGCCGAGGTCGGCTACGACAACTTCATGGCGCGCCACTCGCAGGCGTGACCGCTGCGAGTTGGACAGGAAATCAGCCTCGGAGCGAAAGCGCCGGGGCTTTTCCATGCCGCGATCGCGGCCGCGGCGCGACGCGGCTTGCGAAGACGCATGACCGCCGGTCGCTGGCCGTGGCGGCAGCTGCCAGTTCTCGATCTCCGGGCGCGAACGCGCAATCCGTTATGTTATCATGGCTAGCTGACGTCAGCCTTACACGGGCGCAATCAAAGGCGCCTGGCGTAGATTTTGATTGCAGCGGGGAGGCGGTATCTGTTTTCAGGGCAGTAGCACGAGCTGGAGCAACATGCGCTTGTGTCGCCATCGAGACGTCACCTTCGCATGCGTCTTGTTTTGACGACAGCAAGCAGAAGATCGATTGAATGAAGTCAGGATTGCTGCGATGCGCCTTCTGATCGTCGAGGACAATGTCGAGCTCTCGCGGCTGCTCGCCAGCGGGCTGATGGCGGCGGGATATGAGTCCGATGTCGTCAACAGCGTTGCCGAGGCGCGCGACGCGCTGCGCAGCGTCAGTTATGCCGCCATGATCCTCGATCTCGGTCTGCCCGACGGCGATGGCTTGTCGGTGTTGTCGGAGCTTCGCCGCAAGACCGACCCGCTGCCGGTCCTGGTACTGACTGCGCGGGGCGGCCTGCAGGATCGGGTCAGCGGCCTGCGCAGCGGCGCGGATGACTATCTGGCGAAGCCGTTCGCGCTGGAGGAGCTGGTGGCGCGGCTCGAAGCCATCCTGCGTCGGCCCGGCCAGCTGCTCGGCTCCTCGCTGAAGCTCGCCAATCTGGTCTACGACACCGAGAGCAAGCAGGTGTTCGTCGACGGCGCTCCGCACGTGTTCTCCGCGCGCGAGACGTCGGTGCTGGAGATCCTGTTGCGACGGCAGGGGCGGGTGGTGCCGAAGAAGAATGTCGAGGACCACATCTTCGGCCTCGCCGGCGAGGTCGCCTCGAACGCGGTCGAGGTTTACGTGTCGCGGCTGCGCAAGCTGCTCGCCGAGCACCGCGCCAGGGTCATCATTCATACCATTCGGGGCGTCGGTTATCTGATGGCGGAGGAGAAGTAGGCGTGTTCCGCTTCAAGTCGCTGACGTCGCGGATCGTGTTCCTGCACATCGTGGCGGTCGCGGTCGCGGCGATCTTCCTGCCGCTGCTGCTGCTGTGGCTGTTGAATTCGGAGATCAATCAGCTGCATCGCGAAGCGATGCGCGACCAGGCCGCCGATCTCGGCCAGAACCTCTCGGTCGATGCCACGGGCAAGGTGCAGCTCAACCTGCCGGACAGCCTGAGGGGGCTCTATTCCGACGCCTACGGCCGCTACCGCTACGACATCTACGATGCCGACGGTCATCTGCTGTTCTCGTCGCATCGCGAGGCGCCGCGACTGCCGGCGTCCGCCAACCGGATTTCCGGTGCCAGCGTCACCAAGCTGCTCGGCGGCCAGACCTTGCGCATCCTGGTCGCCGAGGACCTGTCGCATCGCGACGTCATCATCGACGACATCGTCTCCAACTTCTTCCGGCGAGTCGGCTGGATCACCATCCCGATCCTTCTGATCCTGCTTGCCACCGACATCCTGATCTTCCGCCGCGCGGTGATTCCGCTGTTGCGGGCCTCGGAGGAGGCGAGGAGCATCGGACCGGCAAGGACCGATATCCGCCTTCCGACGGAAGGAATTCCGAGCGAGATCCTGCCCCTGGTGACGGCCGTCAACCAAGCGTTCGATCGCCTTGAGGAAGGCTTTCACGTGCAGCGCCAGTTCACGGCCGATGCCGCCCATCAGCTGCGCACGCCGCTCGCGATCCTCAGGACCCGGATCGAGACGCTCGATGCGGCCAAGGGGACCAGGGAGCTGCATGCCGACATCGAGAGCATGAGCCGCATCGTCAGCCAGCTGCTGGAGATCGCCGAGCTCGACACGCTGGTGCTGGATCCCGGCGAGACCGCGGATTTGCGCGCGGTGTGCGCCGAGGTGGTCGGCTCGATCGCGCCCTACGCGCTGGCGCAGCAGAAGGACATCGCGTTGCGCGGCACTGACAGTCCGGTGCAGGTCAGGGGCAATGCGGAGATGCTGCAGCGCGCGATCTTCAATCTGGCGGAGAACGCCATCAAGTACACCGCGGAGAGAACCTCGGTCGATGTCGAGGTGCACGACAATGGTTCGGTGCAGGTGCGCGACTGCGGGCCGGGGATTGCGCCCGCCGAGCAGGGCCTGATCTTCCAGCGCTTCTGGCGCAGCGATCGCCAGCGCACCGACGGCGCGGGGCTCGGGCTCTCGATCGTGCGCGGCGTCGTCGACGATCACGATGCGACGGTGAGGGTGGAGAACTTGCCGTCCGGCGGCGCCCAGTTCACGCTGCGCTTCCGCCTCGCCAAGGCGGAGCCGGCGGCGTCCTGAGCCGGCCCGCGAACGTGCCGCGGCCTTGCCGGTCTACTTCACCTTGCCGTCGGACAGGTCCATGATCATGCGCGTGGTCAAATAGAGGCGCGGCACGATGCTGTTGATCTGCACGTATTCGGCATCGTTGGAGTGCGCGCCGAAGCCCGACAGGCCCATGCCTTCCACCACGGAGCCCTTGGTCTTGAGGGCGGCAAATGCGGCGTCGGTGCCGCCGCCGGTGGCCCGCTCGGCGACGTTCAGCGACATGCCGAGTTCCTGATAAATCGTCTTGCCGTGGCCGGCCACGCGGCGCGAGGCGTCGCTCGCTTCGAGCGGCGGGCGGCGCACCTCGAACTTCACGTCCACCCTGGAGTCCGGCAGCAGGCGATTCTTGATCTTGTCCTGCAGGGCTTTCTCGAGCTCGTCGAAATCCGCCACCTTGAGCGCGCGCGCGTCGGCCTGGGCGGTGGCTTCGGCGGGGATCACGTTGCGGTTGGTGCCGGACTTGGACACCGTCCAGTTCAGCTTCAGACCCTGCTCCGGCTTGGACAGGTCCTTCATCTGCAGCACCTGGTGTGACAACTCATAGAGCGCATTCACGCCGCCTTCGGGCCTGGCGCCGGCATGTGACGACTTGCCGTGCACCGTGAGGTAGGCCGAGCCGATGCCGCTGGTGGCGAGGCGCAGCGTGCCGTCAGTGCCGCCGCCCTCGAACGAGAACACTGCATCCTGTTCCGCGGCGATGCGGGTGATGGTGCTGCGCCAGCCGGGCGAAGAGATCTCCTCGTCGCCATTGATCAGCACGGTGAGCGTGCCGTAATTCTTGAAGTTCAACTTCTGCAGCAACGCCACGGCGTGGAGGATGGTGGCGACGCCCTGCTTGTCGTCGGCGATGCCGAGCCCATAGGCCTTGTCGCCATCGATGCGGAAGGGTTGGTCCTTCAGCATGCCCTTGAGATACACCGTGTCCATGTGCGCGATCAGCATGATCTTCGCGCTGCCCGTGCCCTTGAAGACGGCCTGCACGGCGGGACCGATCTTCTCGGGCGTGTCGTCGAGGCGGTAGATATCGGTGGTCTGCAGGATATCGACCGTGCCGCTGAGCTGCTTGAGCTGGCCGGCG
The DNA here is from genome assembly GCF_029714345.1 of Bradyrhizobium brasilense. Classification (NCBI taxonomy): domain Bacteria; kingdom Pseudomonadati; phylum Pseudomonadota; class Alphaproteobacteria; order Hyphomicrobiales; family Nitrobacteraceae; genus Bradyrhizobium; species Bradyrhizobium brasilense. The sequence goes on along the minus strand of NZ_CP121669.1, from coordinate 5,491,707 downwards.
ATCCGCTCGGCGAGCTGGTTCAGGCCCTCGATGTCCTTGCTGCCGGATTCGATCTGCACGAGGTCGCGCAGGGTGTCGAGCAGCGGCTGCTGTTCCTGTTGCGCCAGCGCGCGAAGGTCGGCTGCATGCGCTGCGGGCGCGGCAAGCGCCAAACCAAGCGACAGCATCAGCGGGCGAATGAGCGAGTGGGCGGGACGCAATTGGGGCATGGGCGACGATCTGTGAGTTGGAGGACGATCCGTATCCCCGTCTTCACAGGCCTCGCCGATGCCGTCAACAGCGGCGTGCCTCGCGCCCGCAAGAGCGTTTTCGAGCGAAGTGGACACCGGTTCGCGTGAAGAAAACGCGACAAGACAAGAATCCAGAGCTTCGGTTCTGATTCAATCAGAACCGAAATGCTCCAGGCACGCCGAATGCGCTGATGCCGGCTACTGCTTCGGCTGTCCGAAGTCGAGCGGCGGCAGGTCGATCTGCGGCACCTCGATCTTGACCTTGTTGAGGTCGACATCGAGCGGCTTGTCGAGCAGTCCGGTGACGACGACCGGGAACGCGATCACCAGCGCCACCATGATCGCCTGCAGGCCGATCCAGGGCATTGCGCCCCAGTAGATGTCCGAGCTCTTCACTTCCTTCGGCGCCACGCCGCGCAGATAGAACAGCGCGAAGCCGAACGGCGGATGCAGGAACGAGGTCTGCATGTTGACGCAGAGCATCACGCCGAACCAGATCAGTGCGGCGTCGGGACCGACCACCGGCGCCAGCACCTTCTGCGCGATCGGCGCGATCATCGGCAGGATGATGAAGGCGATCTCGAAGAAGTCGAGGAAGAACGCCAGGAAGAAGATGAACAGGTTGATGAAGATCAGGAAGCCCCAGACGCCGCCGGGCAGCGAGGTCAGATGGTGCTCGAGCCAGGTGCCGCCGGATACGCCGAGGAACACGACCGAGAAGCAGGTCGAGCCGATCAGGATGAAGGTGACCATGCAGGTGATCCGCATGGTGGTCTCGTAGCCCTGCTTGATCAGGTCACGCAGGTCCCGGATCTTGACGGCCTCGAGGCAGATCCAGACCACCGCGGCGTAGGTGATCGCGAAGGCGAGCTTGAAGATCAGGTTCTCGCTGTAGAGCATCGCGATGATGGTGCCGATGCCGCCGGCGATCACGCCTGTTATCAGCACCTTGTTGCCGGTGGCGCTGAAATCCTTGTGGTGGATGGCGGCGAGCACGATGGCGCCGACCGCGCCCATGGCGCCGGCCTCCGTCGGGGTCGCAAGGCCCATCATCATGGTGCCGAGCACGACGAAGATCAGCACGGCGGAGGGAATGATGCCGAGCAGGCACTTCTTCCACAGCGCCCAGCCGGTCAACGTGCGCGCCTCGATCGGCACCGCGGGGACATGGCTCGGCTTGAAGATGCCGAGCAGGAAGGTGTAGCCGGCGAACAGCAGGATCTGGAACACCGATGGGCCCCAGGCGCCGAGATACATGTCGCCGACCGACTTGCCGAGCTGGTCGGCGAGCACGATCAGGACGAGAGAGGGAGGGACAAGTTGCGTGATGGTGCCGGAGGCGGCGAGCACGCCCGTGATGTAGCGGATATTGTAGCCGTAGCGGATCATCACCGGCATCGAAATCAGCGCCATCGCGATCACCTGCGCCGCCACCGTGCCGGTGATGGCGCCGAGGATGAAGCCGACGATGATCACGGAATAGCCGAGGCCGCCGCGGATCGGGCCGAACAGCTGGCCCATCGAATCCAGCATGTCCTCGGCGAGCCCGCATCTCTCCAATATCGCGCCCATGAAGGTGAAGAACGGGATCGCCAGCAGCAGCTCGTTCGACAGCACGCTGCCGAAGATGCGGCCCGGGATCGCCTGCAGGAAGTTGAGGTCGAAGAAGCCGAGATAGATCGAGAGGAACCCGAACGACAGGCCGACCGCGGCGAGCGTGAACGCCACCGGATAACCGATCAGCATCGCTACGATCAGGCCGCCGAACATCAGTGGCGGCATCATCTCCAGCGTGATCATTGAGTCGGCCTCTCATACTTCGCGTCGATGGTCACGTAGCCCTGCAGCGCGGCGATCCGCTTGATCACCTCTGAGACGCCTTGCAGCGCAAGCATCACGAAGCCGGACGGGATAACGAACTTGATCGGCCAGCGTAAGAGGCCGCCGGCGTTGCCGCTCATCTCGCCGACCGCATAGGCCTGGTAGAAGAACGGCCAGGACAGATAGGCGAGCAGGAGGCAGGCCGGGATTAGGAAGAACAGCGTTCCGATCAGGTCGAGCCAGAGCTGGCCGCGTTCGGACAGCATCAGATACATGATCTCGACGCGGACATGCTCGTTGCGCTTGAAGGTGTAGGAGGCGCCGAACATCACGAGGATCGCGAACATGTACCACTGCGCCTCGAGCCAGCCGTTCGAGGAGTAGCTGAACGCGTAGCGGATCATGGCGTTGCCGGCGCTGACCAGACATGAGATCAGCACGAGCAGGTTGCAGATGTAGCCGATCTTCTCGTTGAGTTGGTCGATGGCCTGACTTAATGCCAACAATGGGCGCATCACGATCTCCACGGTCGCGCCATCCGCGCGCCGAATATCTCTTCAAGCATCATCTGGCCGCCGCGCGCATGCGCACGGAGCCACGGCTCACTTTCAGGAGCAGTTGCAAACGTTCGTCCTCCCCCGAAATCCGCTTCAGCCGTTCTTGGCTGCCGGGAATCGTCGACAGGAGCCGACGGAGGGCAGCGGCCTATGCTGGCCAGACTAGCGTGAAAGCTGATTCACCAAATCAGCGCCATGGAACGCCGTCAATCGGAAAATGGACAAATTGACGCCGCGGCAAACTGTTGTCCCGCCTTGGTAATCGGGGGACAGGCCGCGCGTCGGGAGGGAGCTTGAAGACTAGCCGCCGGTCACGCTCATGTGGCGGCTGACGCTCGGACGGTTGTGGCGGCGGTCGATGATGAAATCGTGCCCCTTCGGCTTCAGTCCGATGGCCCGGTCGATGGCCGCCGCCAGCAAATCGTTGTCGGCGGAGGCACGCAGCGGCCGGCGCAGGTCGGAGGCGTCCTCGTGGCCGAGACAGGTGTGCAGCGTGCCGGTGCAGGTGATCCGCACCCGGTTGCAGGATTCGCAGAAATTATGGGTCATCGGCGTGATGAAGCCGAGCTTGCCGCCGGTCTCGGCGACCCGGACGTAGCGGGCGGGGCCGCCGGTGTCGTCGGACAGATCGGTCAGCGTGTAGTGCTTCTCGAGCCGCGCGCGCAGCAAGGACAGCGGCACGTACTGATCGATCCGGCCTTCGCCGATGTCGCCCATCGGCATCACCTCGATCAAGGTGAGGCCCATGCCCTTGCCGTGCGCCCATTCCATCAGCGCCGGTATCTCGTCCTCGTTCAGGTTCTTCAGCGCGACCGCGTTGATCTTGACCGCGAGTCCCGCCGACCGCGCCGCCTCGATGCCCGACAGCACCTTGTCGATGTCGCCCCAGCGGGTGATGGCCCGGAATTTTACGGGGTCGAGGGTGTCGAGCGAGACGTTGACACGGCGCACGCCGCAATCGGCCAGTTCCTGGGCGAAGCGCGCCAGCTGCGAACCGTTGGTGGTCAGCGTCAATTCGTCGAGTGCGCCCGTGGTCAGATGCCGCGACAGCGAACGCACCAGGCCCATCACGTTGCGGCGGACCAGCGGCTCGCCGCCGGTGAGGCGGATCTTGCGCACGCCCTTGGCGACGAACGCCGAGCAGAGGCGGTCGAGCTCTTCCAGCGTCAAGAGATCTGCCTTCGGCAGGAAGGTCATGTCTTCCGACATGCAGTAGAAGCAGCGCAGGTCGCAGCGGTCGGTGACGGAGACGCGCAAATAACGGATGGTCCGGCCGAACGGATCGGTCATCGGACGAAACAGCGTGTCGGAATGTGCTTGCGTGGATCCGTTCATTTAGTTCGGGCCTTGCAATCTGTTTCCTGCCTGCCGCGCCGTGATCGGCTCCGGCATCCGCAATCTATGCATGTTGGCGCGTGGTCACAATGCGTCCCAAGGGATGATCGTATGGATGATCCGCAACATGCAAAGCGATAGGCGAGGCATATCGCGCGATGCATGATCGCAATCGCGGATGTGTCTAGGCCAAATACAAAAACCCGGCTTTGGGCCGGGCTCTTGTGCAGTGCAAATCCGGTGCAGCCGCCCGCGTTAGCGCGACGGAGCCGCGGCCGGCGCCGGCGCAGCCGCGCTCGGGGCGGGGAACGCGGAGTCCGGAGCGGCGGCAGGCGCCGCAGCGGCAGCCGGTTTCGGCTTCTTCTTCCGTATCGGCTTCTTCGCCGCGCGCGGCGGCGGTCCGGCCGGCTGCAACTCGGCGAACACCGGACTCGGATCCAGCGTCGTGGTCGCCGGCGTGGTGAAGTCGCCGGGAACGCGGGTCACGGTGACCGGAACCGTCGCCGGCTGGAACTTCGGCATGTTGAAGGTGACGGAGAAGTTGGTCTCCGGCGCCGGGATCGACACGGTGCAGGGCGTCTTGCAGCCCGGTCCGAGCGAGGTCACGGCGTCGGCGCCCGGCGGGTTCGAATCCAGCTGCACCGGCATCGGCGGTGGCGCCGACTTGAACGAATCCAATGAGAAGGAGGAGCAGCCGGCCAGGCTCAGCCCGGCGGCCGCAATTACGATGATACGACGCATGATCCACACTCTACTGCGGCAATCAGCCACAATCCCCGGAGCGGACCATAGGTGCGTCGGAACAGAGGCGCAACAGCGGGGGCCCTGCTCGTTAAAGGATGGTTAATGGTGGAATCGCATGGCTAAATATTGCCAAGCGATATCAGTGTGTTGCGGAAAGTTTATGCCGCGCTCAGGCTGGCGACGGCGTCCGGCAGATCGCGCATATGGCTGATCAGCCGGTCCGGCTTCAGCTCGGTCATCGGAACGTCGGTATAGCCAAAATCGACGCCGATCACCGGGACCTGGGCGCGCCTTGCGACCCCGACATCGGGGCCGGCATCGCCGACCATGATGGCGCGGGGCAGCCGGCCGCCAGCACGGGCCACCGTCTCGCGCAGGAACGTCGGATCGGGTTTTGCGATGCCGAAGGTATCGGCGCCGCAGATCGCGGCGAAGCGCTTGGTCAGGCCGAGCCGGTCGAGCAGCAGCTTCGACAGCCATTCCAGCTTGTTGGTGCACACCGCAAAGCGATGGCCCTTTGCCTCGAGCCGGTCGAGCGCGGCCTCGAGCCCGTCGAACGGGCGCGAGCCGTCGGCGATATGCTCGGCATAATAGTCGACGAAATCCGCGGTCAAGCGGTCGAGGTCACCGACGCTGACCGCGCGTCCTTCCACCTCGAGCCCGCGTTCCAGCAGCTTGCGCGCGCCGGCGCCGATCATGTTGCGCGCGGCCGCCAGCGGCACCGGCCGCAGGCCCTCGCGGTCGAGCACATGGTTCAGCGCGCCGATCAGATCGGGCGCGGTGTCGACCAGCGTGCCGTCGAGATCGAATACGACGATGGGGGGAGAGGCGGCGGACATGATGCTTTTGGCTATCGGGCCAGGCGCTGCGATGCAAGAGTAGATGTGGGCACGTCATGAGATAGGGAGGGTGAGATGCGGGAACTTGCCGGAAAAGCCGCTTTTGTCACCGGCGCGGCCAGCGGAATCGGACTTGCGATGGCAACCGCCTTTGCCCGCGAGGGCATGAAGGTGATGCTCGCCGACATTGAAACCGGTCCGCTGGACAAGGCCGTCGATGCGCTGCGCGCCGGCGGTGCGGATGCTCATGGCGTGGTCTGCGACGTTGCCGATCCCCTAAGCGTCGATCGCGCGGCGGAGGCGTCGTTCCGCGCCTTCGGCAAGGTCCATGTCGTCTGCAACAATGCCGGCGTCGCGGCCGGCGGCGGCATTGACCCGATCTCGGTCGACGACTGGCGCTGGGTGATCGACGTCAATCTGATGGGCGTCGTGCACGGCATCAGGAGCTTCCTGCCACACATCCGCGGGCACGGCGAGGGTGGCCATATCGTCAATACGGCTTCGATGGCCGGGATGAATGCCGGGCTCGGCTTGAGCCCGTATTCGGCGACCAAGTTCGCCGTCGTCAGCCTGTCCGAAGGGCTCGCCATGCAGCTCAGGCCGCTCGGGATCGGCGTCAGCGTGCTCTGTCCGAGCTTTGTGCGGACCCGAATCGGCGAGAGCGGGCGCAACCGCCCGGAGCAGTACGGCCCGACCCGTCAGCTCGATCCGGCAAGCCCGATGGCCGCTGTCGTCGCCGAGATCGCGCGACGCCTGGAGGCCGGTCTCGATCCGGCGTCGGTTGCAGGGCAGGTGCTGGCCGCGATCCGCGACGACCAGTTCTACATTTTCACCCACCCCGGGATGCGGGCCGAGGTCGAACAGCGCTTTTCGGCGATTTTGGCCGCGATGGACGCCGTTTCGGCCTAAAGACTGGTCCGCTTGCCGCTATTCCTGCCTGCAAAACGACGCTAGATATGCGCCCGCCGGGCCACCCGATGGCGGCCCGTAACGGACAACCGAGGGGCTATCGGCACGTGGACATGGACGCACTGAAACGCCAGGCGGCGGCGCGCGCGCTCGAAGAGGTACGCGACGGCATGAAGCTCGGGCTCGGCACCGGATCGACCGCGAAGCATTTCGTCGAGCTGCTCGGCGAGAAGGTCCGGTCGGGCATGAAGGTGATCGGCGTGCCGACCTCGGAAGCGACCCGCGCGGATGCGATCCGCTGCGGCGTTCCGCTGACCACGCTGGACGAGATCGACCATCTCGACCTCACCATCGACGGCGCCGACGAGATCGACCCGGCGCTCAACCTGATCAAGGGCGGCGGCGGGGCGCTGCTGCGCGAGAAGATCGTCGCGGCCGCCAGTGATCGCATGATCGTGATCGCCGACGACAGCAAATGGGTCGACGTGCTGGGTCGCTTTCCGCTGCCGGTCGAGGTGATCCCGTTCGGGTTCGCCGCAACGCAGGCCGCGATGGCACGGGCGTTTTCAGAGGCCGGCGTGTCCGGCGAAATGCTGATCCGGAAGGGCAAGGACGGTCACGTTTTTGTCACCGATGGCGGCCACTGGATCGTCGATGCCCATCTCGGCCGGATCGGCGATCCGCCGCGTCTTGCCGGTTTGCTCAGCGTGATTCCGGGCGTGGTCGAACACGGCCTGTTCATCGGGCTTGGCAGCGTCGCCGTGCTGGCCGGCGCGCAGGGAATTCGGGTTGTTGAACGGCCATGAGGCCGCAAGCAAGGAGACTTGGAATGAAGCGTTTTTCGGGACTTTTGTCGGCTGCGGCCCTGGCGGCTGGACTGGCGCTCGCACCGGCGATGGCGCAGCAGCCGCAGCTGCCCCCCATGCCCAAGGACGTCAAGCAGTCGACCCCCGCGGCGATCGGATACGCCAAGGAAATCCTGACGATGAAGAACGTCTCGGTGATGTATGCCGGCGCCGTTCCGGGCATCATCGAGAAGACCAAGACCGGCCTGCTGCAGCAGTACCTGAACTACCAGAAGGATCTCAACGAGGTCGCGCTGGTCATCGCCAAGAATCTTGCTGGCAGCGAGAAGGAAATCGGCGAGGGCATGGCGCAGCTCTACGCCGCCGAGTTCACCGAGCAGGAGTTGAAGGATCTCGTGATCTTCTACAAGACGCCGCTCGGTCAGAAGCTTTTGACCTCCGAGCCCAAGGCCATCAACGATTCGCTGCAATATATGCAGCAGTGGGCGCAGCAGTTTGGCGTGATCGTCAACGCCCAGTTCAAGGCCGAGATGAAGAAGCGCGGCAAGGATATCTAAACGACGCCTCAGCATGACGGGCGTCAAGTTGAGTGCGCCGCACTAATCTACGTCATTGCGAGCGAAGCGAAGCAATCCATTGTCCCACAAGCGGAGAGATGGATTGCTTCGTCGCTATCGCTCCTCGCAATGACGGCGGTGAAAGACTAGATGCCCTCAAGATGAGGGAAAGCAGTTGATCAAGCCGAATTCCGGCGATTAGAGCTGAGATTTACCATGGCCGAGTTTGACGTTGACCTGTTTGTCATCGGTGGTGGTTCGGGCGGCGTTCGTGCTGCCCGCATCGCCGCGGGTTACGGCGCGAAGGTCATGGTCGCCGAAGAGTACCGGATGGGCGGCACCTGCGTGATCCGCGGCTGCGTGCCGAAGAAGCTGTTCGTGATCGGCAGCCACGTCCACGACGAGATCGAGGACGCGGCCGGCTTCGGCTGGAGCATCGGGCAGGTCTCGTTCGACTGGGCCACTCTCGTCGCCAACAAGGACAAGGAGATCGCCCGGCTCGAGGGCGCCTACACCAGCAACGTCGAGAAGTCGGGCGCACGGATCGCGAAGACCCGCGCGGTGCTGGAGGATGCCCACACCATCAGACTCGCCACCGGCGAGAAGGTGACGGCGAAGTACATCCTGATCGCGACCGGCGGCGCGCCCAATCACGGACCGATCGTGCCCGGCATCGAGCACGTGATCTCCTCCAACGAGGCGTTTCACCTCAAGGAGCTGCCGAAGCGGATCGTGATCCAGGGCGGCGGCTACATCGCGCTGGAATTCGCCGGCATCTTCGCCGGCTTCGGCTCAGACGTCACGGTGATCTATCGCGGCGACAACATCCTGCGCGGTTTCGACGAGGACGTGCGCAAGCATGTCCGCGCCGAGATGGAGAAGCGCGGCATCACCATCATCACCGGCTGCACGGTGGCGAAGATCGACAAGCACGGCCGTGACTTCACCACGCATCTGTCGAGCGGCTCGAGCATCGCCTCCGACCAGGTGATGTTCGCGATCGGCCGGCATCCCAATGTCGCCAATCTCGGGCTCGAGACCGCCGGCGTCGCCATCAATCCCGCCAATGGCGGCATCCAGGTCGACGGCTGGTCGAAGACCTCGGTCGACAACATCTACGCGGTCGGCGACGTCACCCACCGCACCAATCTGACGCCGGTTGCGATCCGCGAGGGCCATGCCTTCGCCGACACGGTGTTCGGCAAGCGCCCGGTCGAGGTCGACCACGCCACGATCCCGACCGCGGTGTTCTCGCAGCCGGAGGTCGGCACCGTCGGACTCACGGAAGAGGAGGCGCGGGCGCAGTTCAGCCACGTCGACATCTACAAGACCGATTTCCGCCCGATCAAGGCGACGATGTCCGGCCGCGACACCCGCGTGCTGATGAAGCTCGTGGTCGACGGCGCGAGCGACCGCGTGCTCGGCTGTCACATCGTCGGCGATGGCGCCGCCGAAATCACCCAAGCCGTCGCGATCGCCGTCAAGATGAAGGCGACCAAGGCCGATTTCGACGCTACCATCGCGCTGCATCCGACCGCTTCCGAAGAGCTGGTGACGATGCGGACGCCCACCGCGCGCCACGTGCGCCAGGCGGCGGAGTAGCGGTAGCCCGCAGGCCGGCGCTGCCGTCCTGGTGTTCTCCTGGCGATGGGGAACGGGGAATGAGCCCTGCCTGACAGCCCAACGCCGCCCGCTTAAAATACATGCGGACGGCGCTGTCTCTAGCCCCAGGAAGGTTGGCAAAATCCTGATGAGTTTTTGTCTGCGGAAGCGGGGCAAAGGTTTCATACCTCAGAAGGGGTAGCGCGCCTCCGCAAGACCGGCGCCGACGGCCGCGCTTCGTGCCCGGGAATTAGGGCACCCTTGTTGACATGCACATCCACCCGGGACTTTTCCTCAGGGCCGCTTCGCGCGCTCAAATCGAACGCGGTTTCCGGCGAATGGTCTGCGCAACGGCGCTTGTGCACAGGCGATGCGCCATCGGCGCGCGGCCGTCTCGCGCACCCTGGAACCTTGCGCTATGCTGTCCGTTCCACTCTCAAACAGTTTGATGTCTCAAATTGAGGGAGCCGCGCATGAGAGGCCCAACCGAGCAGGAGATCCGGACCCGCGCCTACGAATTATGGAAGGACGCCGGCGAGCCGCCGGGCAAGATGGATCAGCTCTGGTATCAGGCCGAAAAGGAACTGCTGGCGCGGCGGGCCACCAACGGCGAAGCGCCTTGCGACATCAATAGGCACAATGGGCCGAGTGCGTATCCGGAGAGGCTAAGGGGCGTGCATTGAGTGCGTCGCACGGCTGAGCTAACGAGTCCGGCAGGCTGGCCCGGACCCGGAGGCATCATGAGCGGCGCGATCGATCTTTCGCAGAAACTGTCGACAACCTCCGATCACTGGTCGCCGCGCACCGTGGCGCAATTCAACGCCTGCGACGTCATGGTGGTGAAGGTGCAGGGCGAGTTCGTCTGGCACAAGCATGATGACACCGACGACTTCTTCCTCGTCCTGAAAGGCATCCTCGACATCGAGCTGCGCGACCGCACCGTGACGCTAACGCCCGGCCAGATGTACATCGTGCCGAAAGGCGTCGAGCATCGCCCCGTCGCGCGGGAAGAGGTGCATCTGCTGCTGATCGAGCCGACCGGGACACCGAACACGGGCGATGCTGCGACGGCGGCGCCGCGGAAGGTGGTGTGAGGCTGGCAGGATGGGTGGAGCGAAGCGATACCCATCATCTTGACCGCGAATCCGAGTTTGAAGAGCAAAGCTCGCGCGATTCATGTCGCGAGAATGCGAAATTATGACTCACCAGCAGCGCAATATATGCGGCGTCGTCCCTGCGAAAGCAGGGACCCATAGCCGCCGACGTCAGTTGGCTTGCTGCGCTGGAGCCACAACCCGTTTCAACAACAAAGCCCTGTGGTTATGGGTCCCTGCTTTCGCAGGGACGACGTGTGGAAAGAGCAGCAAGCTCTCATTCTCTTTGGTGTCATCCCCCGCGCATGCGGACGATCCAGTACGCCGCGGCCTCTCGGTTCAAGCACCAGCGTCTCTGGAATACCGGATCGCCGGTCGAGGCGGACGATGACCGCGAGATGAGCTACGCATCAGGTGCATCGTATCGTGCGAGAACCATCCTCATCGTCGTCCTGGCGCAGGCCAGGACCCATTACCCCAAATCTCAATTGTTGCGCGGCGCCGGAACGACGAGTCCCGACGACAACAAAGGCCGCGGCGTATGGGTCCCTGCTTTCGCAGGGACGACGCCGGAGAGTGCTGCGCTTACCCCTCCGCCTCAATCCACTCCGCGGCGCCGCGCCACAGCGCATCGCGGTGTTCGCTGCGGAAGAAGCCGAGATGGCCGATCGCTTTTGCGCCGGCGTCGGCGGGGCGGATCGAGATGATCTCGGGCGTGGTCGACGTGAAGGCGGAGCACAGCAATTCGACGGCCGGCCGCGTCGCCCAGGTGTCGTCGGTCATGACAAGCGCGCGGAGCTTGCCCTTGAACTTCGGAAAATTGTCGCGCGCCGTCAGCGTGGCATCATCGAGCAGATAGCGCTCCCGCATCACCCAGCTCCGCCATTGCTCGAACGCGCCCCTCGGCAGGTCCATGCCGAGGCCGCCCAGGCGGGGAGGTAGCCGAGCGTGCGCGCCAGCGGCAGGCCGACGCCGTTCATGAAGGCGACGACGCGGTAGCGCTCGGGCGAGGCCATCAGCTTCCAATAGGCAGCCTGCGATGCGATCAGGAGCGCGCGCGGGATCTCGGCATTGTTGGCCAACAGCCCGAGCGCCTGGCCGCCGAAGGAGTGGCCGACATAGGCGAAGGGGAGGTTGCGGTAGCGCTCGCGCATCCAGCTCACCGCCGCGGTGGCGTCGAGCGCGGCCCAGTCGGCCATTGTGGCCTTGAAGCCGGCCAGCGATTTCGGCTTGTTGAGGCCGGTCGCCGCCATCGGCCGGCTATCGCCGGTGCCGCGGTAGTCGTAGGTCAGCACCGCCGCGCCGCGGCGGGCGAGGTAGCCGGCAAAGCCGCGATAGACCTTGCGGGGCACGGCGGTCGCCGAATTGATCAGGACAGCGTGGCGCCGGGTGCCGCGCGGCAGGAACAGCGTCGCGGCGAGCGGATAGCCATCTGCGGCCGGCACGACGATGTCGTCGCTAAAAACGTCGTCCAGCGCGGCGGAGGCCACGGCGATTTCCCCGGCATTCATGCTATGCTCTACCAAATGCGAATTCGGATTTCCCTGCAAGGGCTTGACCAGATTGCAGGAATCCTTCTAGCGGGAGAGCGGGGCCCTGTGTATAAGCCGGGCTTTCGTCATGCCGTGATTAAGTTGCGGTTTTTGCTCAGGAGTTGACCTCATGTCCGAGCGGTGGACACCCGATAGCTGGCGCGCCAAGAAGGTGCTGCAGGTGCCCGATTATCCCGATGCCAAGGCATTGGCCGATGTCGAGGCCCAGCTGGCGACTTTTCCGCCGCTGGTGTTCGCGGGCGAGGCGCGCAGCCTGAAGAAGGCGCTGGGGCGGGTCGCCGCCGGCGAGGCCTTCCTGCTGCAGGGCGGCGACTGCGCCGAGAGCTTTGCCGAGCACGGCGCCAACAACATCCGCGACTTCTTCCGCGTCCTGTTGCAGATGGCGGTCGTGCTGACCTATGCCGGCGCGCTGCCGGTGGTGAAGGTCGGCCGCATCGCCGGCCAGTTCGCCAAGCCGCGCTCGTCGCCGACCGAGAAGCAGGGCGACGTCGAGCTGCCGAGCTATCGCGGCGACATCGTCAACGACATCGCCTTCACCCCGGAAGCGCGCATTCCCGATCCGCAGCGCCAGCTGATGGCTTATCGGCAATCCGCGGCGACGCTGAACCTGCTGCGCGCGTTCGCCACCGGTGGTTTCGCCAATCTCGGCAGCGTGCATCAGTGGATGCTCGGCTTCCTGAAGGATTCGCCGCAATCACGCCGCTACAAGGAGCTGGCCGACCGTATCTCGGATGCGCTGAACTTCATGCGCGCCTGCGGCCTCGACCTCGAGAGCCATCCCGAGCTGCGCGCCACGGATTTCTACACCAGCCACGAGGCGCTGCTGCTCGGCTACGAGCAGGCGATGACGCGGGTCGATTCCACCACCGGCGACTGGTACGCGACCTCCGGCCACATGATCTGGATCGGCGACCGAACCCGTCAGCTCGATCACGGCCATGTCGAATATTTCCGCGGCATCAAGAACCCGATCGGCCTGAAATGCGGCCCGTCGCTGAAGCCGGACGAACTGTTGAAGCTGATCGACATCCTCAATCCCGACGATGAGCCGGGGCGCCTGACCCTGATCAACCGGTTCGGCGCCGACAAGGTCGGCGACCATCTGCCAGGCCTGATCCGCGCCGTGCAGCGGGAAGGGCGCAAGGTGGTGTGGTCGTGCGATCCGATGCACGGCAACACCATCACCTCGACCTCGGGCTACAAGACGCGGCCGTTCGATCGCGTGCTGTCGGAAGTGCGGTCGTTCTTCCAGATCCACGCTGCTGAAGGCACCCATGCCGGCGGCGTGCACCTGGAGATGACCGGACAGGACGTCACCGAATGCATCGGCGGCGCGCGCGCCATCACCGATGAGGACCTCAACGACCGCTACCACACGGTCTGCGATCCCCGTCTTAATGCCGAACAGTCGATCGACATGGCCTTCCTGATCGCCGAACTCCTGAAGCAGGAGCGCGCCGGCAAGGTCAAACCGATGCCGGCCGCCGCAGGGTTGTGACTTGGGGGCGTGACTTGCTGAGGTTCTGGCGAGCCACCATCAACTCGCGCAACGGGCTGGCATTCGCCATTCGCTCGGAGCAGGCGATTCGCGAGGAGGTGGTGGCGCTGGCGCTGTCGCTGCCGCTGGCCTGGCTGGTCGGCGCCACCGTGATGCGCCGGGTCGAATTGGTCGCGACCGTGGTGCTGGTGCTCGTCATCGAGCTGCTCAACACCGCGATCGAGAAACTCGCCGATCGGCTGACCATGGATCACGATCCGCAAATCGGGCGGGTCAAGGACATGGGCTCGGCCGCGGTCGGCGTCGCACTCGTCATGGCCGGCCTGTTCTGGCTGTTCGCCCTCGCCGAACGCATGGGCGCGTTCTGATTCCCGAGCATGATCCGGAAACGTGGGAACCGGTTTTCCGATCAGATCATGCTCAAAAGAAGCTCCCGCCGGTCATGGTGCGATTTCTGCAATCGCACCATGACCGGAAGGTGATTGAAGTTTGCTGTTGTGCAGGACAACTTAAGCGTATGAGCGAACAACAGATCAAGATTAGCCTGGCGCAACTCAATCCGACGGTCGGTGACGTCACCGGCAACGCCGCGAGGGCGCGCGCCGCGCGCGAGAAAGCCAAGGCCGACGGCGCCGACCTCGTGGTGCTGTCGGAACTGTTCATCGCCGGCTACCCGCCGGAGGATCTGGTGCTCAAGCCGGCGTTCCAGTCGGCCTGCCGCGCCGCGATCGAGGAACTGGCGCGCGAGACCAGGGATGGTGGCCCAGCGATGCTGATCGGCACGCCGTGGGTCGAGGACGGCAAGCTCTACAATGCCTGCGCGCTGCTCGACGGCGGCCGCATCGCCGCGCTGCGCTTCAAGGCCAATCTGCCGAATTACGGCGTGTTCGACGAGAAGCGGCTGTTCGCGCGCGGCCCGGCGCCGGGCCCGGTGACGGTGCGCGGCGTGCGTATCGGCGTGCCGATCTGCGAGGACATCTGGCTCGAGGAGTCCGAAGAATACGAGAACGTCGTCGAATGTCTCGCCGAGACCGGCGCCGAGATTCTCGTGGTGCCGAACGGCTCGCCCTATGCCCGCGACAAGGCCGACCTCAGGCTGTCGATCGTCGTCGCGCGCGTCACTGAGAGCGGGCTGCCGCTGGTCTATCTCAACGAGGTCGGCGGCCAGGACGAACTGATCTTCGACGGCGCCTCGTTCGCGCTGAATGCCGATCTTTCCGTCGCGGCGCAGCTTCCGGCGTTCGAGGAGAACATCACGACGCTGATCTGGCGCAAGACCGCCGACGGCTGGCGCTGCAACGGGCCGATCACGGCGCAGCTCGAGGGCGACAAGGCCGATTACGCGGCCTGCGTGCTCGGTCTGCGCGACTATGTCCGCAAGAACGGTTTTCCCGGCGTGCTGCTCGGCGTCTCCGGCGGCATCGACTCGGCGCTGTGCGCGGCGATCGCGGTCGATGCGCTCGGCGCCGACAAGGTGCGCGGCGTGATGCTGCCGTTCCGCTACACCGCGCAGGTGTCGCTCGACGATGCCGCCAAGCTCGCCGCGGCGCTCGGCATCCGCTACGAGATCCTGCCGATCGCCGATGCCGTGAACGGCTTCGAGACGATTCTGGCGCCGGTGTTCAAGGGGCTGGACCGCGACATCACCGAGGAGAATTTGCAGGCGCGCGCCCGCGGCACGCTGTTGATGGCGATCTCCAACAAGACCGGCGCCATGGTGGTGACCACCGGCAACAAGTCGGAGATGTCGGTCGGCTATGCCACGCTGTACGGCGACATGAACGGCGGCTTCAATCCGATCAAGGACATCTACAAGACCGAGGTGTTCCGCCTGTCGAGCCTGCGCAATGGCTGGAAGCCGGACGGCGCACTCGGCCCGTCAGGCGAGGTGATCCCGGTCAACATCATCATCCGGCCGCCGACCGCCGAGTTGCGCGAGAACCAGACCGACCAGGATTCGCTGCCGCCCTACGAGGTGCTGGACGCGATCCTCGAACGGCTGGTGGAGCGCGAAGAGCCGCTGGCGACCATCATCGAAGCCGGCTTCGACCGCGACGTGGTGGCCCGGGTCGATCGCCTGCTCAACATCGCCGAATACAAGCGGCGGCAGGCGGCGCCGGGGGTGAAGGTGACGCGGAAGAATTTCGGCCGCGACCGCCGCTATCCCATCACCAACCGCTTCCGCGATTTCGGCAAGGCGCTGCCGGCGCCCGACGAGACGCTGGTGGCGCGCACCTCGCGCGCGTCGGCGGAAGCGTTCGAGGGCTGAACTCTTCTTTACCGCTTGGGAATGAAGGTCGGGCCGACGGTGCGGATCTGGCCGTCGCTCGCCGGCGCGGCCGGTGCCGCGGCGTCAGCGGCGGCGGGCTGCTGTTGAGCTGCGGCTGCGGGCGCGCCCTTCTTGCCGGCGGCGGCCTTGGTCTGGGCGCGCTGCTGCATCTTCCGCGCGCTCTCCTCGGTGACGATGATGTCACCCTGCTGCTCGGCGGACGCCTTGTCGTCGACCGCCTTCAGCGCCTCGGCCCAGCTCTGGCCGGCCGGCTTGCACGAGCAGGACGGATTGAACTCGGTGCGGTACTTGAAGGCGTTCGGCAGCGACGAGTAGGACACGCCGCTGATCGAGACCGCCTGGTTGATGTCCTCGCCGGGATTTCGGTAGGTGAACAGGCTGGCATCCGCGGCAGGGCACTGCGCCTTGCAGATCTGCTCGTCGGCGGCGAAGCGCGCCTGCACCGTCGCGAACGAGATCGGGAAATAGGCGCCGTCGCAGGTGCGGACGCAGACGGTGCGGAAGGTGCCGGACTGGGCGCCATACTGCGCGTCAGGCGGGGGCAGCGGATTGTTGGGATTGCCGCCACCACCGCCGCCGAACAGGTTCTCGAGGAAGTTGCCGGGGCCACGCGCGGCCGCGGCATATTGCGGGCCGCAATTATTCTGCGCCAGCGCGGTCAGGACCGAGCGACGCTGGTTCTCGCGGTCGGCGCCGCCGAGCCCGCCGGAACGCAGCCGCTCGAGATTGGCGGTGATCTGGTCGAGATTGGCGCGCATCTGCTGGATCTGGGTGTTGACCGGACCGCACTGCGCCGAATTGTTATTGAAGAGCGAGAAGAACCCGGAGCTGTCGCAGCCCATGCGCCGGGCCTGCGCCGTCACGCGATCGAGCTCACCCTGCTGCCGGGTTGCCGCGTCCTGATAGCGGCGGATCTGCTCGTCCTTGGCCGGGTCGCCGGAGCCGCCGCCGCGGTCGATCGCCGCCAGCTGGCCTTCGAGCCGGCCGCACATCGGATTGGCCTGCGGATTGGGCTGTGGCGCGGCTTGCGGAGCCGGACCGGGCGGGCCGGGCGGCACTTGCGCCAAGGCATGCATGGCGGGCAGGGACATACCGGCCAGCACGGCGCAACTCAGAAACCAGCGGGAGAAGCGAGAACGGGAGCTATTGGGCATATCCGGCCATTAAAACGACGCCGCGCGGCGATCAACGCCAAAGCGCGCGGCAAGGCCGCTGCAATAGCCGTTTCTCGGGGCAGCGTCACGTCGTTTCCGGGGCGCCGGTGTGGCAATAACCCCGTCTGGCCAGCGGCTTGGCTCAGCGCTGGCAGGTGATGGCGACGAATTCACCACAGCTGTTGCCGTTGCATTTTTCATTCGCGGCGTGCGGAACCGCGCCGGTGATCTCGTCGGGATCGACGCGGCGGTAATTGGTGGCCTGCACAAAATCGCGTGAGCGGCAGTAGGCGCGGGCGGCGGAGGCACCGCAGCGGTCGCCGCGGGCGAGGCACTGGTCGATGCCGTAGCCGTCCGCCTGGTTGGCGACGATGAAGACGCGGCTGTCGGCCAGCGCGGCCGAGGAAACAAGGAAGGACGGAGCAAGAAAGAGCGTGCAGGCAATCAATGCTGAAACAGGCCGCATGGTGCACCAGTGAAAATGGCAGGGAATCCGCAAGCGACCGGATACGCCCAAATCCTTAATAATGATTAACCATGAGGGCGTTGACGTGCTTTCGGTGCGGGGCGGGTGTCAAACCGCCCGAAAACAGCCCCTTGACGCAATAATGGGGCCATGAGACATGGTGGAACCATGAACGGCCACCTCGCCATCTGCAGCATTTGCCGCGAGATTATGAGCTAGCGATTCGCTGGCTGAGGCCGTCTTTTCTCAACACATGAGAGCATTGGACCGCCCGGCCGCAAGGGAACGGTTTCCATGGATTTGCGCCTCTACGATACGTTGACACGGGAGAAGCGGCCGTTTGTGCCGCTCGATGCCGACAACGTCCGCATGTACGCCTGCGGACCGACGGTCTACGACTTCGCCCATATCGGCAACGGCCGCGCCGCCATCGTTTTCGACGTGCTGTTTCGCCTGCTGCGCCATCGCTATGGCGCTGACCACGTGACCTATGTCCGCAACATCACCGACGTCGACGACAAGATCAATGTCCGCGCCGCGCGGGATTATCCCGGCGTGCCGCTGAACGAGGCGATCCGCAAGGTCACCGAGCAGACCTATCAGCAGTATCAGGACGACGTCACCGCGCTCGGCTGCTTGCCGCCGACCGTGCAGCCGCGCGCCACCGAGCATATCCCGGAGATGCGCGCAATCATCGAGAAGCTGGTCGCCGGTGGCTTTGCCTATGTCGCCGAGGATCACGTGCTGTTCTCGCCGCAGGCGATGAACGCGGCCAATTCGATGCTGCCGCGTTACGGCGCGCTGTCGAAGCGTTCGCTCGACGAGATGATCGCCGGCGCCCGGGTCGATGTCGCACCCTACAAGCGCGACAACACCGACTTCGTGCTGTGGAAGCCGTCGAAGCCGGGCGAGCCGTCATGGCCGTCGCCCGCCGGCATCGGGGTCGAGGGCCGGCCCGGCTGGCACATCGAGTGCTCGGCAATGGCCTGGAAGCATCTCGGCGAGAGGTTCGACATCCATGGCGGCGGCATCGACCTGGTGTTCCCGCACCATGAGAACGAGCTCGCCCAGACCTGCTGCGCGTTCCACTCCGACCGCATGGCCAATGTCTGGATGCACAACGGCTTCCTGCAGATCGAAAGCGAGAAGATGTCGAAGTCGCTCGGCAACTTCTTCACGATCCGCGATCTCTTGGCCGATTGGCCCGGCGAGGTGCTGCGGCTTGCCATGCTGAAGACGCATTATCGTTCGCCGCTCGACTGGACCGCCAAGGCCACCGAGGAGGCCGCGAAGACACTCGACGACTGGTACGCGGTCGCGGCCGACGCCGAGCCCGGCGCGCCGTCGCCAGCGATGGTCGAGGCGCTCTACGACGACCTCAACACGGCGCAGGCGATGGCAGTGCTGCACGGCCTGCGCGGCGCTGCGTCGAGCAGCGAGCAGAGCCGCAGGGAGTTTGCCGGCTCGCTCCGGCTGCTCGGCTTCCTGTCGGAGAGCGCGGCCGCGTGGGAGGCCCGCAAGCAGCAGGCGAGCGGTGTCGATGCCGCCGCGGTGGAAGCACTGATCGCCGAGCGCACTGCGGCGCGGGCCCGCAAGGACTTCAAGGAATCCGATCGGATCCGTGATCAGCTCGCCGCGATGGGCGTGGCGATCAAGGACGGAAAGGATGCCGAAGGAAAGCCGATCACCACCTGGGAGGTCGCGCGATGAGCCGCTCCGCGCCCGCCTTGCGCCCGTATCTGCCCGACGACGCGCCGCTTCTGGCGGCGATCTTCGCGGCCTCGATCATGGACCTGACCGGCGACGACTACAGCGAGGCGCAGCAGGAAGCCTGGGCGATGGCCGCCGACGACGAGCAGGCTTTCGGCAAGAAGCTCGCCGGCCAGCTCACGCTGATCGCGACCTTGCAGGGCGCGCCGGTCGGTTTCGCTTCGCTGAAGGGCGCCGATCTCATCGACATGCTCTATGTGCATCCGAGCGCGGTCGGGCAGGGTGTCGGCAGCGCGCTGTGCGATGCGCTGGAGAAAATCGCGAGCGCCCGCGGCACCAAGACCCTGAAGGTCGATGCCAGCGACACCGCGCTGGAATTCTTCCGCAAGCGCGGCTACGTCGCTCAGCAGCGCAACTCTGTCACCATCAACGACGAGTGGCTCGCCAACACCACGATGCAGAAGCAGCTCGATGGTGTCGCGACCCCGGGAGGCCACGCGTGAGCCGCGAGCGCCTCTATCTGTTCGACACCACGCTGCGCGACGGCGCGCAGACCAATGGCGTCGACTTCACCCTGCAGGACAAGCAGGTGATATCAGGCATGCTCGACGCGCTCGGCATCGACTATGTCGAGGGCGGCTATCCCGGCGCCAATCCGACCGACACCGAGTTCTTCAGCAAGAAGCCTGCGTTCGACCACGCACGCTTCACCGCCTTCGGCATGACGCGGCGGCCGGGCCGCTCGGCGTCGAACGATCCCGGGCTTGCCGGCATCCTCGAGGCCAAGGCGGACGCGATCTGCTTCGTCGCGAAATCCTCCGCCTACCAGGTCCGCGTCGCGCTCGAGACCACGAATGAGGAGAACCTCGCCTCGATCCGCGATAGCGTCGCGGCCGCGAAGGCGCTCGGCCGCGAGGTGATGGTCGACTGCGAGCATTTCTTCGACGGCTACAAGGAGAACCGCGACTACGCGCTCGCCTGCGCCAAGGCGGCCTATCAGGCCGGCGCCCGCTGGGTGGTGCTGTGCGACACCAATGGCGGCACCATGCCGCATGAGATCGAGACCATCGTCGGCGAAGTCATCAAGCAGGTGCCCGGCGCCCATCTCGGCATCCACGCCCATAACGACACCGAGCAGGCGGTGGCGAATTCGCTCGCCGCGGTGCGGGCCGGCGCGCGGCAGATCCAGGGCACGCTCAACGGCCTCGGCGAGCGCTGCGGCAACGCCAACCTCTGCTCACTGATCCCGACCTTGAAGCTGAAGCAGGAGTTTGCCGACAAGTTCGAGATCGGCGTCACCACGGAGAAGCTGGCGACGCTGGTGAAGGTATCGCGCACGCTCGACGACATGCTGAACCGCGCGCCCAACCGTCATGCGGCCTATGTCGGCGAGAGCGCATTCGTCACCAAGACCGGCATCCATGCCTCGGCTGTCATGAAGGATCCGCAGACCTATGAGCACGTGCTGCCGGATTCCGTCGGCAATCACCGCAAGGTGCTGGTGTCCGATCAGGCCGGCCGCTCCAACGTGATGGCCGAGCTCGACCGTGCCGGCATCGCCTATGACAAGAGCGATCCGCGGCTGACGCGGCTGGTCGAGGAATTGAAGGAGCGCGAGGCCGCCGGCTTTGCCTATGAATCAGCCAACGCGTCGTTCGATCTCTTGGCGCGCCGCACGCTCGGCAAGGTGCCGGAATATTTCAAGGTCGAGCAGTTCGACGTCAATGTCGAGCAGCGCTACAACGCTAACGGCCAGCGCGTCACCGTGGCGCTCGCGGTGGTGAAGGTCGATGTCGACGGCGAGCGGCTGATCTCGGCCGCCGAAGGCAACGGCCCGGTCAACGCGCTCGACGTCGCGCTGCGCAAGGACCTCGGCAAGTACCAGAAATATATCGATGGCCTGAAGCTGATCGACTACCGCGTGCGTATCCTCAATGGCGGCACCGAGGCGGTCACGCGCGTCTTGATCGAGAGCGAGGACGAGACCGGCGAGAGCTGGACCACGGTCGGCGTCTCGCCCAACATCATCGACGCCTCGTTCCAGGCGCTGATGGATTCGGTGTTCTACAAGCTGGTGAAGTCAGGCGCGCAGGCGTGAGACTGTAGCCCGGATGAGCGAAGCGATATCCGGGGGCGTCTCGATCGGTTTCCCCGGATGTCGCTTCGCTCATCCGGGCTACAAGTCCGGGAGGAGGCCCATGATCGACCACGTCTCCGTTGGCGTCCGCGATCTCGAGCGCGCCGCGCGGTTCTACGAGCCGACGCTGGCCGCGCTTGGCCTGAGCCGCCTCGTCACGCGGCCGGCGACGATCGGCTTCGGCAAGGCCTATCCCGAATTCTGGATCAATCTGCGCGCCACGATGGCGCAGGTGCCGCATGGGAGCGGCACCCATATCTGCCTGCGCGCGAAGACCACCGCGGAGGTCGATGCCTTTCACGCCGCCGCGCTGGCGTCCGGCGGCCTCTCCGATGGTCCTCCGGGCCTGCGCCCGCACGACCGCGTGCGCTACTATGCGGCCTTCGTCCTCGATCCCGACGGCAACCGCATCGAGGCCGTGACGTTTCCGAGCGAGTAGTAAGGATTTCAGGCTAGCACTTGTCTCGACCCGTCATCCTGAGGAGCGCGTAGCGCGTCTCGAAGGATGCACGGCCACCAGCGGGGCCGTCGTGCTTCGAGACGGCCGCTCTGCGGCCTCCTCAGCATGACGGTCATGGAGCCGAAAGTGCGGCGAACAGTTACAGCCGCCGCGCCACTTCGGGCGCGAGTTCCTTCGCGGCCTCGGGCATGCGTGCCACCGCCGAACGCAGCCGCGGCAGGATCTCATCGACGCGATCGGCCATCAGCACGTTGATCGGCAGCGTCGGGCGGATGAACTCGGTCATGCGCATGTGGTTGAGCAGCGAGAGCAGGGGCTCCCAGAAATTGTCGATGTTGGCGAGCAGGATCGGCTTGTGGTGACGGCCGAGCTGCTGCCAGGTCAATTGCTCGACCAGCTCTTCGAGCGTGCCGATGCCGCCGGGCAGCGCGACGAACGCATCCGAGCGCTCGAACATCAGGCGCTTGCGCTCATGCATGTCGGGCGTGACGATCATCTCCTGAACCGAGGTCAGCGCGTTCTCGCGCGCGCGCAGGAATTCGGGAATGATGCCGGTGACGGAGCCGCCGTGGTCGAGCGTGGATTTCGCGACCGCGCCCATCAGGCCGATCGAGCCGCCGCCATAGACCAGGCGAACGTTGCTTTCGGCAAAGCTCTTGCCGAGTGCGACGGCAGCTTCAACGAAACGGGGATTGTTACCGGGGCCGGAGCCGCAATAAACACAGACAGTCTTGATTTGGTTCATACGTTCCTTGTGGCACTGCAGCGCAAACAGGGTCAAGACTCCCATATGGGGATGGATAGCCGAAAAATCCCGTAAATTCCCGCGAATCGCGAACAATTTTCGTCATAAGCCTGTACGCCGCGTTCAAACGATCTATATGACGGGCACAATGGCAAACCGTGGAAAAGATGTGGCGGCGGACCGCCGCGCTGTGACCGCGCGGGCGGGCGCCTGATGGTGCCGCCGCAACAGAGTGTGACCGGCGCGGCACAGCCCACCGCCACGCCGCCGGCCGCCGAGAAAGGGACGCTGCTCGGCACCCTCGTTCATCTCTGGCCCTATATCTGGCCCGGCGATCGCGCCGATTTGAAGACACGCGTGATCTGGTCGGTGGTGCTGCTGCTGCTCGCCAAGCTTGCCACGCTGTCGGTGCCGTTCACCTTCAAATGGGCGATCGATGCGCTGAACGGCACCGGCTCGGCGCCGGTTGCGGCCTCGAACTGGGTGGTATGGCTGATCGCCTCGCCGGTGCTGATGACGATCAGCTACGGCGCGGTGCGCATCATCATGGCGGTGCTGACGCAGTGGCGCGACGGCATCTTCGCCCGCGTCGCGATGCATGCGGTGCGGCGGCTCGCCTATATCACCTTCGTGCATATGCACGAACTGTCGCTGCGCTTCCATCTCGAGCGCAAGACCGGCGGCCTGACCCGCGTGCTGGAGCGCGGCCGCTCCGGCATCGAGACCATCGTGCGGATGGTGATCCTGCAGCTGATCCCGACCATCGTCGAGGTTGCGCTGCTGGCGGCGGTGCTGCTCTGGCAGTTCGACTGGCGCTACGTGCTCGCGGTGCTGCTCACGGTCGTCGTGTTCATGTACTTCACCTATATCGCGACCGAGTGGCGGATCGAGATCCGCCGCAGGATGAACGATTCCGACACCGAGGCGAACACCAAGGCGATCGACTCGCTGCTCAACTACGAGACGGTGAAATATTTCGGCGCCGAGGAGCGCGAGGCGCGGCGCTACGATCGCTCGATGGAGCGCTACGAGCAGGCCAGCGTGAAGACCTACACCTCGCTCGCGGTGCTCAACACCGGGCAGGCGATCATCTTCACCGCGGGGCTGACCGCGACCATGCTGATGTGCGCGTTCGGCATCCGCAACGGCACCCACACCGTCGGCGATTTCGTGCTGATCAATTCGATGATGATCCAGCTCTACCAGCCGCTGAACTTCATGGGCATGGTCTATCGCGAGATCAAGCAGGCGATCATCGACATCGAGAAGATGTTCGACGTGCTGGCGCGCGATCCCGAGGTGAGGGACATTCCGGGAGCCAAGCCGCTCGCGGTGTCGTCCGGCAGCGTGCGGTTCGAGGATGTCCGCTTCGCCTACGAGGCGGACCGGCCGATCCTCAAGGGCCTGAGCTTCGAGGTGCCGGCCGGCAAGACGGTTGCGATCGTCGGTCCCTCCGGCGCCGGCAAGTCGACGATCTCGCGGCTGCTGTTCCGCCTCTACGACGTCTCGAGCGGCCGCATCCTGATCGACGGCCAGGACATCAAGACCGTGACGCAGGCCTCGCTGCGCTCGGCGATCGGCATGGTGCCGCAGGACACCGTGCTGTTCAACGACACCATCCGCTACAACATCCGCTATGGTCGCTGGGATGCCGGCGACGACGAAGTGGAGGAGGCGGCGCGCCTCGCGCAGATCGACGGCTTCATCCGGATGTCGCCGCAGGGCTATGAGACGCAGGTCGGCGAGCGCGGTCTGAAACTCTCCGGCGGCGAGAAGCAGCGCGTTGCGATCGCGCGCACGGTGCTGAAGGCGCCGCCGATCCTGGTGCTGGATGAGGCGACCTCCGCGCTCGATAGCCACACCGAGCACGAGATCCAGGGCGCGCTGGAGCGGGTCTCGCGCAACCGTACCTCGCTGGTGATCGCGCATCGGCTGTCGACCATCATCGGCGCCGACGAGATCATTGTGCTGGACCGGGGCCGGATCGCCGAGCGCGGCACCCACGCGCGGCTTTTGGCCGCCGACGGCCTCTATGCCAGCATGTGGAACCGGCAACGCGAGGCCGAGGAGGCCCGCGAACGGCTCGCCCAGGTCGATGACGGCGGCACCGCGCCGAATCGGCTGCCGCCGGTGGTCACCGAATCGTCGGAGGATTCCACCCCTGATGCGGGTGAGAAACCCTTGCCGACCGCCGCGGAATAGTCGATTTAGGGCCTCTCCCGCCAAATGGGGCGGGGAAACGCAAGCGAGCTCTGATGTCGATCGCCAATTCCATCCGCGCGCAGATCCCGCCGATCCACCCCGAGGGCTATCCCTTCATCGGCGGCTTCGCTCTGGCGAGCCTGATCCTGTTCTGGATCTGGACCCCGCTGGGCTGGATCGGGACGCTGCTGACCGTCTGGTGCGCGCTGTTCTTCCGCGATCCGGTCCGGGTGACGCCGCTGCGCGACGGCATCGTGGTATCGCCGGCCGACGGCCGCGTCTCGATGGTGGTGCAGGCGCTGCCGCCGGCCGAGCTCGGGCTCGGCGACAAGCCGCTGCCGCGGGTCTCGGTGTTCATGAGCGTGTTCAACTGCCATGTGAACCGCAGCCCGGTGGTCGGCCGCATCGACCGCATCGCCTACCGGCCCGGCGCCTTCATCAATGCCGAGCTCGACAAGGCGAGCGAGGACAATGAGCGCAATTCGCTCGTGATCTCGACCTCTAACGGGCGCATTGGCGTGGTCCAGATCGCGGGCCTCGTGGCGCGGCGCATCGTCTGCTTCGTCAAGGAGGGCCAGTCGATCGGCGCCGGCGAGCGCTTCGGCCTGATCCGCTTCGGCTCTCGGCTCGACGTCTATCTGCCCGAGGGCACCAAGGCGCTGGTCTCCGAGGGGCAAACCGCGGTTGCCGGCGAGACGATTCTGGCGGATTTCCGCAACGCCGATCCGGGCCGGACCTACCGCGCCGATTAACTCTGTTTCGCCAGCCCCATCAGCCGGTTCCCGCCGCAATGGCGGAGCCGGGCGGCGCTTGCTATATTCATCAGGCCATGACGCCATTCGATCCGAATTCCACCGAGTATCGCCGCCGCCGGTTCCGCCCGATCCCGGTGCGGATGCTGGTGCCGAACATGATCACGCTGCTGGCGATCTGCGCCGGGCTGACCGCGATCCGGCTGTCGACGGAAGGGCGGATGGAGCTGGCGGTTGCCGCGATCGTGTTTGCCGCGATCCTCGACGGCATCGACGGCCGCGTCGCCCGCATGATCAAGGGCCAGTCGAAATTCGGCGCCGAGCTCGACAGCCTCGCCGACTTCGTCAATTTCGGCGTCGCGCCGGGCCTGATCTTGTATTTCTGGCAGCTGCATGAATTGAACAATGGCGGCTGGATCGCCGCGATGGTGTTCGCGATCTCCGGCGGCCTGCGGCTTGCGCGCTTCAATGCCTCGATCGACGATCCGAACAAGCCGGCCTTCGCCGCCAACTATTTCACTGGCGTGCCGGCGCCGGCCGGTGCGATCACCGTGCTGCTGCCGATCTATCTCGCCTTCCTCGGCGTGCCGATGCCGCCGGCGACGCTGACGGCGTTCTACACGCTGTTGATCGCCTTCCTGATGGTGTCGCGGCTGCCGGTGTTCTCCGGCAAGACCGTGAAGATGCGCGTGCCGCCGGAAATGGTGCTGCCGGTGTTCGTGTCGGTGGTGTTCTTCGTCGCGCTGCTGATCGGCTATCCTTGGCACATCCTGTCGGCGGGCTCGGTGCTCTATCTGATCAGCCTGCCCTGGGGCTGGAAGTCCTACCGCGACCAGGAGCGCCAGCTCGCGGCGCAGACGCAAGCGGCAAGCGCGCCGGTGGCGGCGCAGGCCGCTGCTCCCTATACGGCGCCGGTCGCGGAGAGTGACCGCGACGATCGTCCGACGCATCTGCATTGAGTGCGCCGATCTTCTCCGTCATGCCAGGGACCAGCCCGGCCGCGACGACCTGGTGCACTTGCCTAACCCGTCATCCTGAGGCGCGAGCGCAGCGAGCCTCGAAGGATGGACGGCCACCAGCGGGGCCGTCGACCCTTCGAGACGGCAGCTGCGCGGCCTCCTCAGGGTGACGGTGATAGAGCTGGTTGCGCCTTCCCAAATATCAGCCATGAGCGTGCCTCGGTTGGGTTCGCCTGCGATCTCGGCTATAGGCTGAGACGGCCCAGCGAACGCCAAAAATCAGGAGAGAAACGCCGTGACGACATCCGCTTCCGCCCCGCTTCCTGCTTCCGTCCTTGAAGCGTTGGCGCGCTATGACACGCCGACGATCTGCAACGCGATGGAGATCGTCGCGCCGGAGCGCCGTCTGATCGGCTACACCGTGAAGCCGCTGGTCTGCCCGTTCCCGACGCTGCCGCCGATGGTCGGCTACGCCCGCACCACGACGATCCGCTCGGTGCTGAAATCCGGCCTCTCGGCCGAGGAGCAGTCGAAGCGCCGCATCGAATATTACGAATATGTCGGCACCGGCTTCGGCCCGCGCATCTCTGTCATCCAGGACATCGATGGTCCGGACGTCGGCTACGGCGCATTCTGGGGCGAGGTGCAGAGCAACGTGCACAAGGCGCTCGGCTGCCTCGGCGTCATCACCGACGGCTCGATCCGCGACATCCCGCAATGGGCGCCGGGCTTCCAGGCGCTGGCCGGCTCGATCGGCCCGTCGCACGCCTGGGTGCATGCGGAGAGCTTCGGCGGCGAGGTCCGCGTCGCCGGCATGACGGTGCGCTCCGACGATCTGATCCACGCCGACAGCCACGGTGCCATCGTGATCCCCTATGAGGTCGCGGCGAAGCTGCCCGAGGCCGCCGAACTCTGCGGCCGCCGCGAGACCCCGATCCTGGACATCGCGCGCAGCAAGGATTTTTCGCTCGAGAAGCTCAAGGATGCGCTGAAGCGTTCGGCGGAAATCCACTGAGGCAGCACGCGCTGTCGATTTGCAGAACGGCGGGCCGAAGGGCCCGCCGTTTTGCTTTCAGTGTCAGGCCGGCGCAACCTTCGCGATCTCGTTCGCCCCGCGAACCGTCATGTCGATGGCGACATAGAGGATCACGGCGAGGCCGACATAGGCGATCCAGCGGTGGTTCTGCAGCAGCCGCGCGATGAAGGAGGCCGCCGCGCCCATCATCGCGATCGAGAGCGCGAGGCCGAACACCAGCACGATCGGCTGCTCGCGCGCCGCACCCGCGACCGCCAGCACGTTGTCGAGCGACATCGAGACGTCGGCAACGATGATCTGCGTGGTGGCCTGCCACAGCGTCTTGCGCTGCCCCTTTGCGCCATCGGCATGTTCGGCCACGGTCTCGTGCGCGTCGGCGCGCAACTCGCGCCACATCTTCCAGCACACCCACAACAGCAGGATGCCGCCGGCCAGCAGCAGGCCGACGATCTGCATCAGCTGCGTGGTGACCAGGGCGAACATGATGCGCAGCAGTGTCGCGGCACCGATGCCGATCAGGATCGCCTTGCCGCGCTGTTTCTCCGGCAGGCCGGCCGCGGCAAGGCCGATCACGACGGCGTTGTCGCCGGCCAGCACGAGGTCGATGACGACGACTTGCAGCAATGCGCTGAGGGCGTCGAGTGAAAACAATTCGGGCGAAAATAGTTCGGACATGGGTCATGTTCCCCTTGAGGTCGGGGAGCGGACCCTTTCGACGAAACCGGCTCTTGCCGTCATGCGGACGGCAAATCCACCGCGACGCTTATCCGCGTCACGGGTCGAAGCAGGGCCACTCCAACTGAGTTCCAGTCCGACATCGCAGCTTGTGGCTGCCAGAGGGGCCCGGCCTGGGATTACGGTCGTGACACCGGACGCATTGCTGCTTCTTCCTCGAAGAACAGCGCCGCCTGATCCGGTTCGCCGAGGATCGCCGCTGCGCACCCCATGAAGGTGAACGCGCCGGCAAAATCCCACAGCGTGAGGTTCGCCACGGTTGAGCGCACGTGGATCACGCGCGCCGCAATTGCAGCAATGGCTGCCTGGACGAACAACAACAGGCTGAGCACGGGCAGCACGAGTGCAGGCTCAACCAGACGGAGCGTCAGGACGATCGGCAGCGCGGTCAGCGCGCCGAACAACAGCAGCATGCCGAACGGCTCCAGAGAGGGAGTCTTTCGCAGCATCGTGTCTGGAATGATCGAGGACATTCCGGTCCTTTACCGATCCTAACTTGTCGTTCACGTCGAGGATATCAGAACGCGATCTCCTTGACGCGCGACGCGGCGCCGCGCGACCGCCGGCCGCGCGACAAGATGTACGTATGCGGTTCCGGAGAAGGCCCGAGCCCCCGGGGGTGACCTTGGACGCCATTTTGGCGCCGCCGGCGCGGTGGCATGCCATGGCAAAGTCCGCGCGGCGCCTTTATCTTTGCTGACAGCGCTGGGCGAACGGTCGAAAGGCAATTTCGATGAATATGGCAGGCAAGACGGTGCTGATCACCGGTTCCACCGACGGCGTCGGCCGCTACGTCGCGATGAAGCTGGCGTCGGCCGGCGCCCGGGTCCTGATCCACGGCCGCGATACCAAGCGGGCGCAGACGCTCGCCGACGAGATCAAGCGCCTCAGCGGCCGCGAGCCGATGTTCTACCAGGCCGATCTGTCCTCGCTCGCCGAGGTCCGCGAGTTCGCCCAGCTGGTGCTCGACGACCAGGAACGCCTTGATGTGTTCGTCAGCAACGCCGGCATCGGTTCGCAAAACGAGGGGCCGGCGCGGCAGACCAGCAAGGACGGCCACGAGCTGCGCTTCGCGGTCAACTATCTCGCCGGTTTCCTGCTCGCGCATCTGTTGCTGCCGCGGCTCAAGGCGAGCACGCCGGCGCGCATCGTCAATGTCGCGTCGCTCGGCCAGCACCCGATCGATTTCGGCGACGTGATGATCACGAAGAACTACAGCGGCGCGCGCGCCTATGCTCAGAGCAAGCTGTCGCAGATCATGTTCACCATCGACCTGGCCGCGGAGCTGGAAGGCTCCGGCGTGACCGTCAACTCGCTGCACCCTGCGACCTACATGAACACCACGATGGTGCGCGCCAGCGGCGCGACGCCGATCTCGACCGTCGAGCAGGGCGGTGATGCCATCCTGCGTCTGGTCCAGGACGACGATGTGGCAGGCCGGAGCGGGCTGTTCTTCGACGGCAAGCGCGAGGCCCGCGCCCATGCCCAGGCCTATGACGCCGAGGCGCGCAAGCGGCTCAAGGCGTTGAGCCTGACGCTCACCGGGCTGCGGGCTTCCTGATCCGGCGCGAGACCGGCGCACTTTGGATGCGACCCTGGGCGCGGATCGCCTCGAACAGGAGCTTGCATGCGGCCGGAACGCCGCGATCCGGCACCGTTGCAATGCCGAGCAAGAGACCCGGCTGCGCGCGCTTCGGTGAGACATACCAGGGCGAGAGCGGGGCGGGCGCCAGCCCGTGCGCGAGCAGTGCCCTGACGATCTCGACATCGGCGGTCTTGTCCGGCAGCGTCAGCATGACGGCGAGGCCGGCAACCCGCACGTCGTTGCTCCAGCTCCGTAGCGCCGTCGTCAGCGCATCGCGGTTGTCGCAATAGCCCCGCTTGGTTCGCCTGAGATGGCGGATGTAGTGACCGTCGCGCATGAACTCCGCGGTGGACAGCTGCACCGCCGGGCCGGGAGCAGGGACCAGGCACGTCGCGACGTCGGCGAACTGCGCCGCCAACGGCTCCGGAGCAACCAGGAAGCCGAGGCGAAGCGTCGGCGAGATCGTCTTGCTGAAGGAGCCGAGATGGATCACCCGGCCGGCGCGATCGAGCGAGGCAAGCGCCGGCGCGGCACGGCCATCGAGCTGCAACTCGCCGAGATAGTCGTCCTCGATGATGAAGGCTCCGGTTTGGGCGGCCCAGTCGAGCAGCTGCGCGCGACGTTGCGGCGACAGCGGCGGGCCGAGCGGTGCCTGCTGGCCCGGCGTCACGACCGCGAGTGCCGCGTCGGGGGCGTGCTTGAGACCGTGCTCGACATCGATGCCGTTGGCATCGACAGGAATCGGGACGACCTCCAGCCGGCCGAGCTCGAGGCCCTTTCGCGTCAATGGAAATCCCGGGTCTTCCATCCACACGCGGCGGCCTTCGAGGCCGAGCACGCGCAGCGCGAGGCCGAGCCCGCCGCTGAATCCCGACGTGATGACGATCTGCGCGGGCGAGCATTCGAGACCGCGCGCGATCGCGAGGTGCGCCGCGATCTCGCGTCTCAATTCGAGCTCGCCGCGTGGATCGACATAGCGCATCACCGCGCTCAATTCCGCCCGGACGGCGCGCGCGCGGATTCGCGCCAGCAGCTTGGCGGGGAGGCTATCCTGCGCGGGGACGCCCATCCGAAAGTGTCCCTGACCGCTCAGATCGCGAAACATCTCCACGACCGAGCCGGGAGCGACCGGCGCATCGGGCTTGGCGGCCTTCCTGGGCCGCCTCGCGACGGTGGTGCCGCCCGCCTTCGACGACACGATGTGCTGGGCGTCCGACAGCTTGTCGTAGGCCGCCCGCACGGTGCCGCGCGCAACGCCGAGCTGCGCGGCAAGGTCGAGCCACGATGGCAGCCGGGCGCCCGGCACCAGCACGCCGTTGTCGATCGCCGCCGCGATCGCCTTGCGGATCTGCTCGGAGAGCGGCGTCCTGGCCGACCGGTCGAGCGCGATGGGAAGCGGGTTGGGCATGGCTCGTGGTACACCAATTCGGTTCATTCTTGGTGCTTCTTTTTGGCCATGCGTGCCCGCATCTATCCGGTAGCAATGGAGGCACGAGATGAAGACCTTGATGACGACGCTGCTGGCCTGCGCGGCGCTAGCGACCCCGGCGATGGCGCAATCGGTGACGCCGAAGTTCGAGCATATGATCACGAACATTCCCGGCAAGTCGCTGATCGCGGTCGAGGTCAACTTCCCGCCCGGCGAGCCGTCGGCGCCGCATCATCACGCCAAATCGGCGTTTCTCTATGTCTACGTGCTGCAGGGCGCGATCGAGAGCCAGCTGGAAGGCGAGGCCGCGCATGTCTATCGGGCCGGCGACAGCTTCTTCGAGCCGCCCGGCGCGCATCACGTGCTCGGGCGCAACGCCAGCGCGACCGAACCGGCGAAGCTGCTTGCGGTGTTCGTCGTCGACAGCAACGACAAGGCGCTGACTGTGTTCGACAAGGAAGGACACAAGCAATGAGCATGCGGATCGACTACAACAAGGTCGCGCCAGCGGGCATCAAGGCGCTCGGTGGCGTCTATGGCTACATCACGCAAAGCGGGCTTTCCGCGCAGCTCGTCGAACTGGTCTATCTGCGGATATCGCAGATCAACGGCTGCGCTTATTGCCTGGACTCGCATACCCGCAGCCTGCTGAAGATGGGCGTCAAGGTCGAGAAGCTTGCGGTGCTGCAGGTCTGGCGCGAGGCCGAGGCACTGTTCGACGGCGAGGAACGCGCCGCGCTGGCCTGGGCGGAAACCGTCACCCGCGTGGCCGAGACAGCGATCCCGGACGACGCGTATGAAGCGGCGCGCGCCACCTTCAGCGAGAAGCAACTCGTCGACCTGACCATCGCGATCGGCCTGATGAACACCTACAACCGCATCGCAATCGGCTTCCGCAACCCGCCGCAGGCTGTGGTCGAGCATTCCGCTGCGGCGGCTTGATCTTGGCAGGATGGGTCAACTCCTCGACAGGAGCAACTCATTCGTTGCGGGCCGCATGCTCAGCAGCAGGAGTGCGCCGGAGAGCAAGTACAGCGCCACGACGAAGTACATGCCATAGATGTTGTCGCCGGTGGTCCGCACGATGAACCCGGTGATCGACGGGCTTACCGCCGGACCGAGATTTCCGAGGCTGGTGACGAGGGCAAGGCCGCCGGCCGCCGCGCCTGCTGAGAGATACTCACTGGTCAATGCATAGAAGAGCGGCGGCGCTGACACAAACCCGATGACGGCGAAGGAGAGAGCCAGGATCGAACCAACAAAAGTGCCGTGGAGCAACATGAGAAAGAACAAGCCGCCGGCGGCAATCGTGACGCAGGTCGCATAGTGCCAGCGGCGCTCACGCCGCTTGTCCGAATGACGACCGATCAGGATCATGCAGACGATACCCGCAGCGTTGGCTACTGCGTGATAGACGCCGACCAGCAGCGGATCCTTTACTCCCCAGCTATGGATCAGGGTCGGCATCCAGAACACCATCGTGTAGTTGGCGCCCAGCAGACAAAAACAGGCCAGCGACAACAGGTAGACCTTCGGGTCTCGCAGCAGCTGCCGGAACGTCCCCGAGGTCGCCTTCACGATGTTCTCTTCGTCATGCTGTAAAGCATCGTCCAGCAGCGCCTTCTCCCCCTTCGAGAGCCACGCGGCCTGGAACGGCTTGTCCTTGAGCAGGTAATACACGAGAACGCCGAGGATTGGCGCGGGCAGCCCCTGGATCAGAAACAGCCATTGCCAGCCGTAAAGACCGCTGACGCCGTCGAAATACTTCAGGATCGAACCACACAGCGGACCAGCGATGAACATCACAATGGGGGGCGCCGACGCGAGGATCGCGATGACCTGCCCGCGCCTCACCGACGGGTACCAGTACGTCAAGTACAGCAGCACGCCCGGGGCGAAGCCGGCCTCAAAGACACCAAGGAAGAACCTCGCCGCATAGAACTGGAGCGGCGTCGATACGAACATCATGGCGGTCGCCGCCAATCCCCAGAGCACCATGATCCGCAACAGAGTCTTGCGCGCGCCGATCCTTTCCAGAAGAAGATTGCTGGGCACCTCAAACAGGAAATATCCGACGAAGAAGATGCCCGCGCCGAGTCCGTAGACTGCATCATCAAACGGCAGTGTCTGCTTCATCTGAAGCTGTGCGAAGCCGATGTTGATGCGGTCGAGAAAGGCGACCATGCTGGCGATCAGTAGCAAAGGTATAAGGCGCCAGTCGACCTTGGCGAACACGGCCTTGTACGCCGGGTTCTCCAATATCGGCGACGACGACTTGCTTGCAGCAGGCAGATGCATTCTTGTTCCTTCCAAAGTATGCTTTTGCCTATGATGTCCTTCGAACCAGTCGCTGCTCCATTGCGCGGGAGCAATGGTCTGACCTCGAAAGCTCAGGTGACCTTTGCCTCGATGACGCTGAGACGCCCGGCCGGATAGGTCGCGGTGTGAGTAAAGCCGGATTCGCGAAACAGCCAAGCGTACTGCTTTTCCGTTCTTTCGAGACCGCCAGGCCCGCGAAGCATGAGCAGATCGGTCAGCGTCTGTTCCCTGTGCGCATCGCTTACGCTCGGGAATTCCGGCATGATCCGTTCGATAAGCAGGAGCACGCCACCTCCGGGGAGCGCCCTTCGACAGTTTGCGAGGATGACCATGCTGCGCTCATCGCTCCAATCGTGAATAATGTTCTTCATGACGATGGCATCCGCGATCGATGGAATCGTCTGGAAGAAATCGCCGGCCATGAATTCGACGCGATCACTGAGCCCGCTGCGCCTCAGGTGGCCAGTCGCGGATTCGGCGCAGCGCGGAAGGTCGAAAATAGTCCCTCGGATATGCGCATGCTGCCCGGCTATGGCGCCAACGAGTTCGCCGGAGCCGCCGCCGACATCCATGAGATGAGCGAACGCACCGAAGTCGTAGGCCCCCAGGATATCCGGAATCGCCAGACGGGTCCCCTCCGTCATAGCCGCATTAAATATGCTGACCATCTCCGGATCGCGCGCCATCAGATCAAAGCTGTTTTCATGGTCAAGCAGTTGCGCGGCGGTCTTGCCGGTCATGATCGAGTCCAGCAACCCGGTCCACGATTCGGTCAGAAACTGGCCTTCAAAGATCGTCCAGTTCTTGAGGGACTGGGTTGCGGCCCCGTCAAGGCAAGCCCCCAGTTCGGTCAATGCGTATCGCTCTTCAGCGACCGTGCAAATGCCTATGGTCGAAAGCGCGGTCAGCAGGCGGCGGAGCGCCTGCTTGTTCGCACCGGTCGCCTCGACGAGTTCGCCAAGGGGCCGCGATCCATCGCGCAGGAGCTCGGCGATCCCCAGCTTCGCGGCGACGTAGATGACCGCGGTCACGCGCTGCGACTGAATAAGGTGCAGCAATCTTGCGGATGCTTGGACAGAGGCCATCAATCATTCCCCCTCATGTTGCTCGTTGGTGCCGGTCCAGCACTCCCGGGAAAACCTGCTCAGGCTCGAAAGCGGCGCGCTGCGCGGCATTGACTGGCCGATCCTGATCTCGGTGTCGGTGACGCCGGGGCCGCATCGTCGGTCCGTCCCCGCGACCGGGGAAGGGTTGAAACCTGAAATACTTAGCGCAGTATGGATGACAGAACTGATCATGGAGGTCTGCCTGGCGCTGACCGCTTTTGGTGGATCGCTGCTCGGGACGGTTTTGCTATCCCGCGCCGCAAGATGATGCTGTACAATTGCCGCCAGGTCCCGAAACCTCGCCGATATTCTGCCGATATTTTCCGAAATGGCCCAACGAGGCATTCTTGCTTAAGTCATCGCAGCCTTCGATTGTGATCGGCGACCGGACCTTGGACCTGGCCCGCGAATTGCTGCTCGACGGGCGCGGCGACATCGTGCCGTTGCGTCCTCAAGCCTGGGCGGTGCTGCGGCTCCTCGCGCAACGCGTCGGGCGCCTGGTGCATAAGGACGAGATATTGGATGAGGTCTGGTCGGACTGCGAAGTCACGGAAGACTCGCTTGTCCAGGCCATCGGCGACATCAGGCAGGCCCTGGGAGAGGCGGGCCGATTGGCCCTGAGAACCTTGCCTCGCCGCGGCTACATGCTGGTCGTGGATGGCGAGCAGGCCGACCGCCCGGCTTCTGCCAGTGTCACGACCTCGTCGATGCCGGACAACGCCGGAAAGCCAGCGGGTTCATCTTCGATCCCACACCTGTCTATTGTTGTTCTACCGTTCACAAATATTGGCGGAGATCTGGAGCAGGAATATTTCGTCGATGGCGTGACTCACAGTCTGACTACCGACCTGTCGCGCATCGCCGGCGCGTTCGTCATCGGCCGGGGCACCGCGTTCACCTTCAAGGGCAAGGCGGTGGACGTGAGGGAGATCGGTCGCGAATTGAATGTCCGTTACGCGCTGGAAGGGTCGGTGCAACGCGGCGGCAATCGCTTTCGCCTGAACGTTCAGTTGACTGACACGGAAACCGGAGCCCATGTGTGGGCCGAGCGCTTCGACAAGCCCGCTGCCGACTTGCTGGACATGCAGGATGAGATCGTATCCCGGCTCGCCAATACATTGAACGCCGAGCTTATCAAGGCCGAAGCACGACGGGCAGAACGGTTGCCCCAGCCGGACGCGATGGATCTCTATTTTCAGGGCAGGGCTGTCCTGAACAAAGGAATAGCGCCTGCAGTTATGGCGCGAGCAAGGGATTTCTTCATGCGCGCCCTCGCGCTTGATCCCGACAATATTGAAGCAGCGGTTGCCGCGGCTCAGGTCGATTTTGCGATCGGTTCTTCCTCCATGGCCGATGACGGACCGGCATATTTCAGGGCCGCGGAGAAGGCGCTGAATGGCGTGTTGTTGCGTGCACCCAATCACCCCCGAGCCCACATGTTGCTCGGCGCGGTTCAAATTCGGACGCACCGCGCTGCAAAGGGTATCGCTGAATGTCGCCAGGCGCTGGCGCTCGATCGGAATTTGGCCGATGCGCATGGGTTCATTGGCCTCGGGAAGCATGCGCTGGGACGTGGTGAGGAAGTCGAGGGGCATATTCAAGAGGCGTTACGACTGTCCCCTCGCGATACGCGTGCCTTTCTCTGGATCATGGTTGTCGGGATGGCCAAGTTGATGTCCTGCACCAACGCAGACCTCGAGGCGCTGGACTGGCTTCGCCGGAGCATTGAGGCTAATCCCAATTTTGCGCTCGCTCACTTTCACTTGGCTGGCGCGTTGGCCATGATGGGAGACCTCGAGGAAGCACAATCCAGTGCCAAAGCCGGACTGGCACTCGATCCCAACTTCAGCATTCGTCGATACGACGTCAATGTCGTCTTCCTGTCCGACAATCCGGTATGGCTCGCCAAGCGTAAGCGCTTTTATGAGGGAATGCGCATGGCCGGCGTGCCGGAGAGCTAGTGCCGCGTTCGATCATCTGCGTGAATGGGATAAAGCTGCGACGAGGAGCTGCATTTGAGCTCCAGCAGCGGCGCACCATGCACTCGCCTTGGCCAGCGGCGGGGCACCGCTCACGAACTGTGCTTCGCCTCGGTCGACTTCTGCGCGAACTGCGGAAAGGTCTCGGCCACGACAGGCCCATCCAGCCGCCATGAATAGCAGCCGCCGACGAAGAACGGCGGCTCGGTAACATCGCGCTGGTGATCGAGCGCACCGCGGCCCTGCGGATCCTTGCCGGAGGTTGCGGTCTGGAACAGCGTCGTCACCGCCGGTCCCAGGAGCTCGGCGAGATGGGTGCAGGTTTCGAGCCTGCCGATCTTGCGACGGACCAGTTCGCGCCAGCCCTTGCCTATGCGTTCGCCGACCAGGCGCTGCAAGATGCCCTCGACGTCGAGGCAGGACGGGTAGGGCGTCGAGGCCATCGTGGTGCCGGTCTCGCGGATCGTAAAACTGTCGTCGACCGCGAGCCGGAGGCGGATGTCGTGCACGGGATCGTCGGGCTGCTGCAGCCCGCGATGCTTGTCCTGTCGGGCATAGGGTTTGGTGTCGACCAGCCGCGCCTCGACTTCCCACAATCCGTCGTCACGGAGATAGCCGAGACATTCGACGGAGCGGCGGTGCATCAGGCGGCGGGGCTTGCCGTTGGTATTGGTATCGGGTGCGGACATCGGAACTCGCTGGATTGAATCTCGAACCGATCCAATCGGCCGTGCGCTCCGATGTCAACGCTCGCGGTCGAATGGCGTCATGAGACGTCGTCATTCCGGGATGGCGCGTTAGCGCCAGACCCGGAATCTCGAGATTCCGGGTTCGAGCTTCACATCGCCCCGGAATGACGGGGTGACGTTGAGAGCTGCCCCTCAGCTCACCCGCCGATCGCGGTTCTCCCAATACGGCTTGCGCAGCTCGCGCTTTAAAATCTTGCCGGCGCCGGAGAGCGGCAGCGGCGTCGCGGTGATGTCGACGCTGCGCGGGCA
This sequence comes from Bradyrhizobium brasilense, assembly GCF_029714345.1. Taxonomy (NCBI): domain Bacteria; kingdom Pseudomonadati; phylum Pseudomonadota; class Alphaproteobacteria; order Hyphomicrobiales; family Nitrobacteraceae; genus Bradyrhizobium; species Bradyrhizobium brasilense. The sequence goes on along the minus strand of NZ_CP121669.1, from coordinate 5,454,100 downwards.
TTTGTAGCCGGCGATCAGCACCTTGCAGTGCTCCATCAGCTCTTCCGGCGTGGCGCTGGCGCCGCTCTTCATCACCACGACGGCGTGAACCTGCTCGCCCCAGCGTTCGCTCGGGATCCCGATCACGGCGCATTGCGCCACCGCCGCGTGCTGGGCGAGGGCGTTCTCGACCTCGGCCGAATAGACGTTCTCGCCGCCGGAGATGATCATGTCCTTGACGCGGTCGACGACGTAGACGAAGCCGTCCTCGTCCATGTAGCCGCCGTCGCCGGTGTGCATCCAGCCGTCGATCACGGCGCGCGCGGTCTCCTCCGGCCGCTCCCAATAGCCCATCATCACCATGTCGCCACGCACCGCGATCTCGCCGACGGTGCCCGTCGGCACGACCTTGTCCTCCGCATCGACGATCTTGACCTCGGCGCCAAGCGTCGCCCGGCCGGCGCCGCGGTGCCGTCCCTTGGCGCGGCCGTCGCCGATATGCTCCTTCCAGTGCAGCAGGGTCGCGATCGGCGACAGCTCGGTCATGCCGTAGGCTTGCGTGAACTCGACATGCGGCAGCGCCTTCATGGCACGCATCAGCACGGCGTCGCTGATCACGGAGGCGCCGTAGGAGATCCGCTTCAAGGACGACAGGTCGTAATTGCCGAGCGTCGGGTGGTCGACGAACATCTGGATCATGGTCGGCACCAGCAGCACGTCGGTGATGCGCTCCTTCTGCACCGCCGCTGCGACGCCGTCAGGCGTAAAGCCCTGGATTACGACGTTGGATCCTCCGGACAGCAGCACCGAATACATCGCCGCGCCATTGGCGAGGTGGAACATCGGCGCCGCATGCAGATAGATCGTGCTGCTCGGCCACAGACCTTCGCCGAGCGCGTTGAGCGCGTTGGCCATCAGATTGCCGTGGCTCAGCATCACGCCCTTGGAGCGGCCGGTGGTGCCGCCGGTGTAGAAGATGCCGGCAAGGTCGTCGCGGCCGCGCATGGCATCTGCCATCGGCGCGCTGCGCGCGATCAGCGTCTCGTAATTCTCCATGCCGGCGGGCGTCTCGCCCTCGTCGGCATAGACCAGCTTGAGGCCGGGGATGGCGCCTGCCAGCGCAGTGCCGACCGGCGCAAACGCCTTGTCGACGAACAGGATCGTTGCGCGGCAGTCGCGCAGCGCGTCCTCGTTCTCGATCGGAGACCAGCGGATGTTGAGCGGCACGATCACGGCGCCGGCCCAGCCGACCGCGAGGTAGAGCTCGAGATAGCGGTCGGAGTTCAACGACAGGATCGCGACGCGGTCGCCGTCCTGGGCGCCGAGGCCGCGGATCGCGGCGGCGAGGCGGGCGACGCGGTCGCCGACCTCACGCCAGTTGCGCCGCCGCTCACCGCAGACGACTGCGAGCCCGTTTGGATTGACCTGCAGCGCGCGCCGCAGTCCGTGTGTGATGTTCACTCGTCTCCTCCCTTGATGCGTTTCCCTTGCGAGGCGGTTTGTCCGCCTTCTCATGCGCCGTTGTCTTGCGCGTTGATGTCGTTTGCGTTGTTGTTTTGGCGATGCCTTCGGTGAGACGGATCGCGAATTCCTCAGCGACGGCAGGTCCGCTCAGCTCGCCGCCCGGCTGGAACCAGTGGCCGATCCAGTTCAGCGAGCCGGCAATGGCGAAAGCCGCGAGCTTCGGGTCGCAGGGTTTCACCGAACCGTCTTCGACGCCCTGCGCGATATAGTCGCGGAAGGCGCGGTCGATCCGCCGCTTGGCGGTCTGCACGATCTTGCGGTTGTCCTCGCTGAGGTCGCGGATGTCGAACCGGACCAGGCTCTTGCCGTAGTCCGCGGTCATCAGCTCGGCATAGCGGACGGTGAGCTTGCGCAGCTTGTCGAGCCCCGAGCCGCCGCCTGCCGAAGTCTCGGCAATGCATTCGTCGACCAGTTCATTGCCGATCGACCAGCACTCGAACAGGATCTCGTCCTTGCCGCGGAAGTAGTTGTAGAGCGCCGGCTTGGTGATGTTGAGCCGCTTGGCGACGTCGTTCAGCGTGGCGCGGTGATAGCCCTGTTCGAGGAACAGGGCGACGGCCGTGCGCAGCACCGCCTCGCGCTTCTCGTCGCGGGCGCGGCGCCGGCTTTCGAACGGCAGCCAGGGCGACTCGTTGCTGGAAGAGGGGGAGCGGGCGTCCATCGCGTCGGCTGTTGTCGCATTGACTCCGGAAGATCGCCCGTATATTACCCATGGGTAATAAATAGTCCAGTGGGTAATTTCCGGGAGGACACGCGATGACGTCACGCACCTATGTTGCCGGGGTCGGCATGATCCCGTTCGTCAAGCCCGGCGCCAATGCGCCGTATCACGTCATGGGCGCCGAAGCGGCGAAGCTCGCGCTCGCCGACGCCGGTCTCGATTACGGCCGTGTGCAGCAGGCCTATGTCGGCTATGTCTATGGCGACTCCACGTGCGGGCAGCGCGCGCTCTATCCGGTCGGCATGACCGGTATCCCGATCGTCAACGTCAACAACAACTGCTCGACCGGCTCGACCGCGCTGTTCCTGGCGCGGCAGGCGATCGAGTCGGGCGCGGCCGATTGCGTGATGGCGCTCGGCTTCGAGCAGATGAAGCCCGGTGCGCTCGGGGCCGTGTTCACCGACCGTCCCAGTGCGTTCGACGATTTCGACGCCGCGGCCGACAAGCTGGTCGACGCGCCCGGCGTGCCGCTGGCGCTGCGCTATTTCGGCGGCGCCGGCCTCAGCCACATGAAGAAATACGGCACGCCGCTCTCCGCCTTTGCAAAAGTGCGCGCCAAGGCGAGCCGTCATGCCAAGAACAATCCGCTGGCGCTGTTCCGCAAGGAGGTCACCGCCGACGACGTGATGAACGACCAGGTGATCTGGCCCGGCGTGATGACGCGGCTGATGGCGTGCCCGCCGACCTGCGGCGGCGCCGCCGCGATCCTGGTCTCGGAGAAATTCGCCGACCAGCACGGCCTCAGCAAGCAGGTCCGCATCGCGGCGCAGGCGATGACCACGGATACGCCGTCGACCTTCGGTGCCTCCGACATGATGCAGGTGGTCGGCTACGACATGGCGCGCGATGCCGCCAAAAAGGTCTACGAGGCCGCCGGTATCGGGCCTGATGATCTCGACGTCGTCGAGCTGCACGACTGCTTCGCGCACAACGAGCTGATCACCTATGAGGGGCTCGGCCTGTGCGGCGAGGGCGAGGCCGCGAAATTCATCGACGACGGCGACAACTCCTATGGCGGCAGGATCGTCACCAACCCGTCCGGCGGGCTGCTGTCGAAGGGCCATCCGCTCGGCGCCACCGGGCTTGCGCAGTGCTATGAGCTGACGCGGCAGTTGCGCGGCACCGCTGCGGCGACGCAGGTGGAGGGCGCGCGGATCGGCTTGCAGCACAATCTCGGCCTCGGCGGCGCCTGCGTCGTGACGCTCTACGAACGCGCTTGAGGTCGTCATGGTCGATCAATCCGCTGTCGGGCGACCATTTACGCCCGTGACCGCGCGCGTCGAGCCGGGGCGGCTGCGCTTCTTCCTCGATACGCTCGGCGAGACGAATGCCGTCTATCGCGACGAGGCGGCCGCACAGGCGGCCGGCTTCACGGCAGCGCCAGTGCCGCCGACCTATCTGTTCTGCCTCGAGATGATGGATGCACCTGACCCGTTCGAGTTCCTCACGGCGCTCGACATCGATCTGGCCCGCGTGCTGCACGGCGAGCAGCGCTTCGACTATCACGCTCCCGTGGTCGTCGGCGACACCTTGACCTTCCACCCGCGTGTCACTGGCGTGACCGACAAGAAGGGCGGGGCGATGACGCTGATCGTGGTCGACACCCCCGTCACCAACCAGAACGGTGTCCATGTCGCCGACGTCTCGCGCACCGTCGTGGTACGCAATGCGAGGCCGTCATGAGCAGCTCTCCCTCTGTCGGCGACCGCATCGTCCACAAGGAGTTTCCACCGATCACCCGCCATCGCCTCGCGCTGTATTGCGGCGCCTCCGGCGATCACAATCCGATCCATGTCGACATCGATTTCGCGAAGGCGGCCGGCTTCCCCGACGTGTTCGCGCACGGCATGCTGGTGATGGGCTATCTCGGCCAGGCGCTGACCGACGCGGTGGCGCCGTCGCGCATCCGCTCATTCTCGACCCGCTTTGCGGCGATCACCCAGCTCGGCGCGAAGCTGACCTGCGAGGGCACGGTGACCGAGCTGATTGAGCAGGGCGGTGAGAAGCGCGCAAAACTCGCGCTGACGACGAAGGATCAGAACGGCGAGATCAAGCTCGCCGGGGAAGCCATTATCGCGCTTTAGGAGAGATCATGTCGAAACTGCAAGGCAAAGTCGCGCTCGTCTCAGGCTCCGGCCGAGGCATCGGGCGCGCGATCGCGTTGAAGCTCGCCAGCGAGGGCGCGCGGGTCGTGGTCAACGACCTCGATGCCGAGCCAGGCGATGCGGTCGTCGCCGAGATCAAGGCCATGGGCGGCGAGGCGATCGCGGTCAACGGCAGCGTGACCGAAGCCGGCTTTGCCGACCGCTTCGTCGGCAGCGCGATCGAGCAGTTCGGCGGCCTCGACATCATCGTCAACAATGCCGGCTACACCTGGGACTCGACGATCCAGAAGATGAGCGACGAGCAGTTCCAGGCGATGCTCGACGTCCATCTGGTCGCGCCGTTCCGCATCATGCGCGCGGCGTCGGAGCCGATCCGGGTGATGGCGAAGAGGGAGGCCGAGGCGGGCCGCGAGGTGTTCCGCAAGGTCGTCAACATCTCCTCGATCGCGGGCCTCTACGGCAATGCCGGGCAGGCGAGCTATTCGTCCGCCAAAGCATCGCTGATCGGGCTAACGCGCACGATGTGCAAGGAGTGGGGCCGCTACATGGTCAACGTTAATTGCGTGGCGTTCGGCCTGATCAACACCCGCCTGACCCAGCCGATCGAGACCCAGCAGAAGACCATCGACGTCGCCGGCCGCGACATTAAGGTCGGCGTCCAGCCGCAGATGCTGGAGGCGATGGGCCGCATGATCCCGCTCGGCCGCGGCGGCACGCCGGAGGAGGCGGCCGATGCGGTCTATCTGTTCTGCGCTCCGGAATCGAATTACATCAGTGGTCAGGTGATCGTCGCCGGCGGCGGTCTTCTGATTTAATACGAGGGCAGAATGCACTACCGATCGTCCTGGATGACCGAGGAGCTGGACACTTTCCGAGACCAGTTCCGCAAATTCCTCGCCAAGGATCTGGCGCCGCACGCCGAAAAATGGCGCGAGCAGAAGCTGGTCGACCGCTCGGCCTGGCGCGCGCTCGGCGAAATGGGCGCGTTGCTGCCGAGCGTGCCCGAGGCCTATGGCGGCTTAGGGGCCAGCTTCGCCTATGACGCCGCGGTGCTCGATGACCTCGAGAGCACGGTGCCGGAGCTGACCACCGGCGTCTCCGTGCACAGCGCGATCGTCGCGCACTACATCGTCAACTATGGCTCGGAGGAGCAGAAGAAACGCTGGCTGCCGAAGATGGCGTCGGGCGAGATGGTCGGTGCCATCGCGATGACCGAGCCGGGCACCGGCTCCGATCTGCAGGCCGTCAAGACCACGGCGAAGAAGCAGGGCAATTCCTACGTCATCAACGGCCAGAAGACTTTTATCACCAACGGCCAGGCCGCCGATCTCGTCATCGTGGTCGCGCGGACCGGGGCTCCGGGCGCCAAGGGCATCTCGCTGATCGTGGTTGAGACCGCGGGCGCCGAGGGCTACCGCCGCGGGCGCAACCTCGACAAGATCGGGCTGCACGCATCAGACACGTCGGAGCTGTTCTTCGACAACGTCACGGTGCCGCCGGAGAACCTGCTCGGAGCCGAGGAGGGCAACGGATTCGTGCAGCTGATGCAGCAATTGCCGCAGGAGCGGCTGTCGCTCGCGATCGGCGCGGTCGCCTCGATGGAGCGTGCGGTCAGGATCACCGCCGAGTACACCAAGGAGCGCACCGCATTCGGCAAGCCGCTGCTCGAATTCCAGAACACCGCCTTCAAGCTCGCCGAGCGCAAGACCGAGGCGATGATCGCCCGCGTGTTCGTCGACTGGTGCGTCGAGCGCCTGGTCGCCGGCGACCTCGACACCGTGACGGCGTCGATGGCGAAATGGTGGTGCTCGCAGAAGCAGGTCGAGACCGCCGACGAATGCCTGCAGCTGCATGGCGGCTACGGCTACATGCAGGAATATCCGATCTCGCGCATGTTCATCGATTCCCGCATCCAGAAGATCTATGGCGGCACCAACGAGATCATGAAGCTCCTGATCGCGCGCTCGCTGTAGGCAAGCGCGTCTTTGGCCGTCATTCCGGGGCACGCGAAGCGTGAACCCGGAATCTCGAAGTTGCGGCCCGAGATTCCGGGTTCGATGCTCGCGCATCGCCCCGGAATGACGCGAAGAGGTGAGTGCGCGCTCATGTCCTTCGCGCGCCGCTACATCGCGCGCACGTTCTTGAGGAACTTGTCGACCTGAACTTCCAGCTCTGAAGCGTTGCTGGCGAGCTCTCCGGAGGCCGCCAGCACGTTCTCGGCGGCCTTGCTGGCATCGTCGATCGCCTTGGTCGTGCCGTTGATGTTGGCGGTGACCTCCTTGGTGGCCGCGGCCTGCTCCTCGACCGCGCTGGCGATCACGGTCGAGATCTCGCTGATCTGGACGATGACCTGCGAGATCGCCTTCAGCGCCGTCGCGGTGTTGCCGGTCGCGGCCTGCATCTCGTTGATCTGCGCCGAAATGTCTTCCGTGGCCTTGGCGGTCTGGTTGGCCAGCGCCTTCACCTCGGAGGCGACGACGGCGAAGCCGCGGCCGGCCTCACCGGCCCGCGCGGACTCGATGGTTGCGTTGAGCGCAAGCAGGTTGGTCTGGCCGGCGATCTGGCTGATCAGGGCGACGACGTCGCCGATCTTCTGCGCCATGGTCACGAGGCCCGCGACCAGCTTGTCGGACTTCTCGGCTTCGTCGACCGCCATGCGGGCGATGCGGCTCGCCTCGGCCACCTGGCGGCTGATCTCGTTGACCGAGGACGACAGCTCCTCGGACGCGGACGCCGCGCTCGCCGAGCGCTGATTGACGAATTCGGCGGTCGTCGTCAGCGATCGTGCAGTGCCCTGCATTTGCGTCGAGGCCGACGCCAGCATCCCGGCAAGGCCCTTCACGTCCTTCTCGAAATCGTCGGCCAGCTTCACATTGCCTGTCACCACCGACCAGCTCAGCATCGCGCCGGTGTAGTTGCCGCGCTTGTCGGTCAGCCCGGAGACCCGCAGGTCGAGCGTTTCCGGCCCGAGCTTGATCTTGGCCGCATGCGGCAGGTTCTTGGGATCGCCGACGATGCGGCGCTGGTGCGCCGGGTTCTTGTGGAAGATGTCGAACGAGTTGCCGAGGATCTTGTCCGGCGCCACCGGAAGCAAGTGCTTCACGGTGTCGAGCGTCTTGAGGCTGGTCTGGTTGATGTAGGTGATGTTGAAGTCGGTGTCGCACATCATGATGTTGATCGGCATGTTGTCTAGCATCTGCAACAGCCGTTCGGTCTGCGTTTCAAGCCTCGCCTTCTCGGTCGCCAGCTCCCAGGTCAGCATCGGGCCGGCGTAGCGGCCGCGCGAATTGGTCATGGCTGTCACGGTGAGATCGAGCGTCTCGCCGCCGATGGTGATGCGCGCCTTGTGCGGCAGGTTCTTCGGGTCGGACAGCAGGCGGCGCTGATGCTGCGGGTTCTTGTGAAATATATCGATCGATTGCCCGATCAGCGCGTCGACCTTCACCGGCAGCACATGCTCGATCTTCTTCAGGTTCTGCCGCGTCGACTCGTTGATGTAGGTGATTTTGAAATTGTCCAGCTCGCAGAGCATGACACTGATCGGCATGTCGTCGAACAGCCGGTACGAACTGTCCGAGCCGATCACGCTTGCGACGCTCTTCATCCCCAACATGCATTGCCTCCAGCCTTGATAATGATCTTGGTGAATTGAAACGGTGCACCTGATCGGCAGCGGAATGCCTTCCACCGCCGGCCCCACGCAGGTGCGCTACACGATTTACAATTTCTGACTGTGTGGAACGGTAAGCGATTCGAATTCCACCAAGAAGGGCACGCAATGCGCCGCGTGCGATCGCACAAGGTCGAACGCGCGATGAGCGCAGCCGAAAACGTCGCACAACACCGCGATTTGCCGTGAAATCCGCGCGATCCTGCGACGAAGATGTGAAGCGGCCGATCGCTGCACCGTAATCTTACGGAAGCACACGCGTGCGCTCCTAATGATTGTTATCGTGCACATAACGTGGTGGCTCATGCAGATTGTGCCACGCCATCGCGCGCAGCGGAGAGCTCTTGACTGCAATCGTCTCGGCGGCCACGCACTGTCGGTCTTGGCAACGTGGCGTGCGAGCATTCTTTCGCCTGCGCTCTGTTGCGTCGGTCGGCGCCTCCGTGATGACAGGCTGCCGCATCGTCGATGCGGGTGTTCGTGAAAGGAGCCCGCGCAGGTTGATCATGCCGCGCGAGACCCGATCGGGGTCACAGACCGGCGTCGTGGTCCCGCGCGAGCGCAACGAGATCGCCCTCGAGCCGGACGATCGTGACCTGCGTTGCTTGCCGGCCGGCGGCTTCAATCCTGCCGGCGATCGTCCGCTCTGCGGAAATCGATGACGAAACTGCGTTGCCCATTGCCTACCGCATGGCTTGACGCCGCTGCGGCCGCGAGACGCAGCTTCGGCCTTGCACCCCATTTCCGTCTATCATACCCCGTGGGACCACGATCCGCGCGAAGCTCAAACGCGCGCCAGTACTTGCAGGGAGCCCTCATGACCAAAAGCAATGCCCGCACCGGAGGCCAGATCCTGATCGACCAGCTGGTCGCGCAAGGGGTGGAGCGCGTCACCTGTGTGCCGGGCGAGAGCTATCTGGCGGCGCTCGACGCTTTGCACGATAGCCCGATCGACGTCGTGATCTGCCGCGCCGAGGGCGGGGCCGCGATGATGGCGGAGGCCTATGGCAAGCTGACGGGACGTCCGGGCATCTGCTTCGTCACCCGCGGTCCGGGCTCGACCAATGCCGCCCATGGCGTGCACATCGCGATGCAGGACTCCACCCCGATGATCCTGTTCGTCGGCCAGGTCGACACCGGCATGCGCGAGCGCGAGGCGTTCCAGGAACTCGACTACAAGGCGGTGTTCGGCACGATGGCGAAATGGGCGGTCGAGATCGATCGTCCGGATCGCATTCCGGAACTGGTCGCGCGTGCCTTCCGCGTCGCGCTGCAGGGCCGGCCCGGTCCGGTGGTGATCTCGCTGCCGGAGAATATGCTGACTGAAACCGCCTCGGTCGCCGACGCGCCGAAGGTCGAGCCTGCGGCGACCTGGCCGGCGCCGGCCGATCTCGAGCGCCTCGGCAGCATGCTCGCCGGCGCCAAGGCGCCGATCGTGGTGCTCGGCGGCTCGGCCTGGACCGCGGAGGCCGCCAAGGGCATCGCGCGCTTCGCCGAGCGCTTCGACCTGCCGGTTACCACCTCGTTCCGCCGCGCCTCGCTGTTCGACGCCGACCATTCGCATTATGCTGGCGATCTTGGCATCGGCCCGAGCCCGAAGCTCAGGGATCGCATCACCGGCGCCGACGTCATTCTGTTGATCGGCGGCCGCATGTCGGAGATGCCGTCCTCGTCCTACACGCTGCTCGACATTCCGGTGCCGAGCCAGAAACTGATCCATGTCCATCCCGGCGCCGAGGAGCTCGGCCGTGTCTACCAGCCGGCGCTGGCGATCCAGGCGACGCCTGCGGCCTTTGCCGCCGCGGTCGAGACCATGAAGCCGGCGGCCGCGCCGGCCTGGAAGGGCGAGGCGGCCAAGGCGCACGCGGATTACCTCGCCTGGACCGACAAGCCGCGCGAGCTGCCGGGCAGCTTCCAGTATGGCGAGGTCGTGACCTGGCTGCGCGATCGCCTGCCGAAGGATGCCATCGTCTGCAACGGCGCCGGCAATTATGCCGGCTGGATTCACCGCCACCATCGCTTCCACGCTTTCGCCGCGCAGCTCGCGCCGACCTCGGGCTCGATGGGCTACGGCGTGCCGGCGGCTGTGATGGCCAAGCGGCATCATCCGGACCGCGTCGTCGTGGCGTTCGCCGGCGACGGCTGCTTCCTGATGAACGGGCAGGAGTTCGCCACCGCCGTGCAGTATGACGCGCCGCTGATCGTCGTCGTCATCGACAACGCGCAATACGGCACCATCCGCATGCATCAGGAGCGCGATTATCCGGGCCGCGTCGTCGGCACCCAGCTCAAGAACCCGGACTTCGCGCTTTATGCCAAGGCGTTCGGCGGCCATGGCGAGCGGGTCGAGCGCACCGAAGACTTCGCGCCCGCGTTCGAGCGCGCGCTGGCCTCCGGCAAGCCGGCGATCCTGCACTGCCTGGTCGATCAGCGCGCGCTGTCGGTCGGCAAGGATTTTGTGTCGCAGGCCACGCGCTAGGGCATGATCCGGAAAAGTGCGAAGCGGTTTTCCGAGGAGATCATGCCCAAACAAGAGTCCCGTCACGTCGCGATCATTGGGGCCGGCGCGGTCGGCGTCATCAGCGCCATCGAGGCGCTGCGTGCGGGCCACAGCGTAACCTTGATCGATCCGGGTGAGCCCGGCGGGACCCAGGCGGCGAGCTACGGCAACGCCGGCTGGCTGTCGTCGCATTCGGTGATCCCGCCGGCCGAGCCGGGCACCTGGAAGAAGGTGCCGGGCTATCTGATGGATCCGCTCGGGCCGCTGGCTATCCGCTGGTCCTATCTGCCGAAGGCCCTGCCGTGGCTGGTCAAGTATCTGCTGTCGAGCCGGACCGAGGCGCAGGTCGAGGCCACCGCGCGGGCGATGCGCGATCTCCTGAAGGATGCACCGCTGCTGCACCGGCAGCTCGCCGAGGAAGCCGGCGTGGGCGAATTGATCGAGCGGCGCGGGGTGATGCACGTGTTTCCCTCACGCGCGCCGTTCGACCGCGATCTCGGCTGGCGCATCCGCAAGCGTGTCGGCATCGAATGGCTGGAGCTTGATGAAGACGAGATGCGCCAGCGCGAGCCCGATCTGCATCCGCGCTACAAATTCGGCGTCGTGGTGGAGGAGGCGGGACGCTGCCGCGATCCCGGTGCCTATGTCGGAGCGCTCGCCGCGCACGCCATCGCGAATGGCGCCGAGCGCGTCGCCGCCAAGGCCACGGGCCTCAGGCTTGCCGGTGACAGGCTTGTCGCTGTGATCACCGAGAGCGGCGAGATCGCCTGCGACGCCGCGGTTGTCGCCGCGGGCGCGCGCTCCAGGCAATTGACCGCCTCGATCGGCGATCCGCTGCCGCTGGAGACCGAGCGCGGCTATCACGTCATGATCGAGAATCCGGAATCCGGCCCGCGCAATTCGATGATGGCCTCCGATGCCAAGATGGTCGTCAACTGGACCGACAAGGGCCTGCGCGCCGCCGGCACGGTGGAGATCGCGGGGCTTGACGCCGCGCCGAACTGGAAGCGCGCCGAAATCCTGCGCGAGCACCTCTTCAGCATGTTCCCGAAGCTGCCGAGGGATATTCCGCCATCGCGGATCAAGACCTGGTTCGGCCATCGGCCAAGCATGCCGGACGGGCGCCCCTGCATCGGTTATGCCCGTGCCACGCGCGACGTGGTTTACGCCTTCGGCCACGGCCATGTCGGCCTGGTCGGATCGGCCCGCACCGGCCGGCTGGTCGCGCAACTCCTGAGCGGCAAGGCGCCGGAGATTCCGCTCGCCCCGTTTGCGCCCTCGCGCTTCCTGTAGGAAGGAACGGCGGCGAAGTCTCAGCTGTCGCCGGCCCAGGCCGTGATCGCGGCCGGTGCGATCACGCGTCTCGGTATGTGCGGATTGATCGTTCCGGCGCTGACGTCCTGCGTCTGAACGAGCAGGGTGCGCGCAAACGCCTTGGCGTCCTGCTCGGTCGTGAAGGTACGGGTCTGGCGCGCGAAGCGGTGATGCCCGGCGTCAGGATTTCGCATGGCGAACGAGACGTACCAGATGGCCTTGTCGGTCTTCATCGCGCCTCTTTGGTGGTAATCCGCCCGCGCGATCGCGACGTGGTGCTCGATGCTCGATGTGCAAAAAGTGCCAAGACAAAGAATCCTGAAATACAACACATTGCGGCGAATAGGCTCCTCGGCGAACCAGCAATGCTACAGCATCGGCACGTCTACCGATACTGGCGGCATATTACCTGTCAACCGATGGGTGAAATGACAATGCGCCGTTGCGACGTTGGTTCCATCCGGCAAATTGCCATGTCGGACAAGGCGCTGGTCGCGGTCCGCGAGGGCGAAGCGGCGGCCCTGAAGCCGGTGAACTGATGGCGAGCCGTCACGACAAGTGTCGATACTTTCGAACGCACGACGTAGGCCTCGCTAGATGACTTGGTCCTCCTTGCGGGCTGCGTTGATGGTTTCCTCCACCTCGGCGGCAAGGGCCGTGAGATGTTCGGCGAGTTTGCTGAACAACTCGCGCTTGCGCATGTCAGTCGCCAAGTCTCGGATCAACGCACATTCCGCCGCGTCACGGCGAAGCTTTTCGAGATGCGTCAGCATGTCCTGCATTTTTCGTCCCCGAATGCCGTACTCCGCAACGCTAAGGCGGCACAGAACCGCGCAACAATAACCTGTGATAGTTTTCGCGAACCTTGGCGACGGTCGCGTATTTTTCTGACCCTCAGGGCAAGCTTGGCTTGCGACATTCAGTGTCGTCCCTGCGAAAAGCAGGGACCCATAACCACAAGTGCTGATTGGTGTGCTTCGCTGGAATGACCAGCTCTGTTCACAACATCCGCCGCGGCGTATGGGTCCCCGCTTTCGCAGGGACGACAGCGAGGATGAGGCGATAGCGCTGCCTCTCTCACGACCCGATCCGCACCACCATCTTGCCGAGCGCCGCGCGGGTCTGCATGGTGGTGAAGGCCGCGCGAAAATCGTCGAATGCGAACACCTTACCGACAACAGGCGTCAGTCGGCCATCGTTCAGCCATGCCGACAATTGCGTCATCACGCGCGCCTGCGCCTCGGGCTCGCGCCGCGCGATCTGGGCGGCATCGACGCCGATCAGGAGGCCGCCTTTCAGGAGCGGCAGATTGAACGGCAATGCGGGAATGCTGCCGGCCGCGAAGCCGACCACGACATGGCGGCCGTTCCAGGCGATCGAGCGGAACGCCTGCAGCGAGACCTCGCCGCCGACCGGATCGAAGATCACGTCGGCGCCGTGGCCGCCGGTCGCGTCCTTCAGCGCGTCGCGCCAGTCGGGCTTCGTGTAGTCGACGACAGCGTCGGCACCGAAGCTTGCGGCGAAGTTGCGCTTCTCCTCCGTCGAGGCCGCGGCGACGACGCGCGCGCCGAGCAGCTTGCCGACTTGAATGGCGGCGATGCCGGTGCCGCCGGCGGCGCCGAGCACCAGCAACTGCTCGCCGGCCTTGAGCGAGCCGCGCTCGCCGAGCGCATAGAGCGCGGTGAGGTAATTGGTGCGAAAGGCCGCGGCGGCCTCCATCGACAGTCCGTCGGGCATGATCTCGACGGCGTCGGGCGGCACCACGATGTGCTCGGCCAGCGCGCCCGAGCGCGCCGCGCCCATCACCCGCATGCCCGGCGCGATGCCGACGACGCCGCCTGCGACCGCATCGACCACGCCGGCGAATTCCGCGCCCGGCGTAAAGGGCAGGGCATCCTTGGTTTGGTAGCGGCCCTCGACCTTCAGCCCATCGACGAAGCCGATGCTCGCGGCGTGGACCTGGACTCGGATCTGTCCGGGGCCGGGTTCGGGGGTGGCGATCTCCCTCAGCCCGATCTGATCGATGGGCGCGTATTGCTCGACGACGACGGCCTTCATCCTGTCCTGCTCATTGGTTGGTTTCCTCGAGACCCTTTTCCGCTCCGATTGAATCGGAACGGGGCCCCGGATTCTTGTGTTGACGCGTCTTCTTCACGCGAGCCGGTAGCCAGTTCGCGCGAATACGCTTCCGGCAAAGCTATCCCATGTCCGTTGTTCTACGGGGAGGGGATTTGCGCATGCGACGGCAGGCTCGCATGCGGAAAGCCAGCATCTTCAACGACATCGCGAAAGGACCGGCGTTTACCCGTTGTTATCCCTACCAAATTCGGTAACGCGTCCTTAATGGCGTTAACGTTAGGGTTTTCCATGCGGCCCGCCTTGGGCTGCGCGCCGTCCAGGACGGGCAGGTTGCGTACGCGTTGGAGTCTCCTATGGATATCATGACTGGCGCCGGGCTGTTGGCTGGCATCATCGTCATCGCGGTGATGATGTTCATGGGCGGCGACCTGCACATGTTCATCTCCGAACACGCCATGATCATCATTTTTGGCGGTTCGATCGCGGCGACGATGATCCGCTTCCCGCTGGGCGTGATGCTGCACGGGCTGCCGCTCGGCGCCAAATTCGCCTTCACCATGAGCCGGCTGTCGGCCCGCGACCTCGTCGACGAGCTCGCCCGCATCGCCGAGATCGCCCGCAAGCAGGGGCCGGTCGGCCTGGAAAAGGTCGAGACCGACGAGCCGTTCCTCGCCAAGGGCATCCGTTACGTCGCCGACGGTTACGACCTCGAATTCATCCGCGACAACATGGAGCGCGACCGCGACAACTTCCTGATGCACCTCGACGAGGGCAGCAAGATCTATCGCGCGATCGGCGACTGCGCGCCGGCGTTCGGCATGATCGGCACGCTGATCGGCATGGTGCAGATGTTCGCCAACATGACCGACCCCTCCAAGCTCGGCCCGTTCATGGCGACCGCACTGCTCGCGACGCTGTACGGCGCGCTGGTCGCCAATTTGTTCTGCCTGCCGATCGCCGACAAGCTGCACGGCAAGCTGCTCGACGAGGAGACCAACCGCACGCTGATCATCGACGGCATCCTGATGATCCGCGACTCCAAGAGCCCGGCGCTGGTGCGCGAGATGCTGCTGGCCTATCTGCCGGAGAAGCATCGCCAGGAGGAAGGCGAGCCGGTTCCGGCCTGACCGGACGGCGCTTTCGGGAAACGCAGCGATGGCCAAGAAAAAGCGCGGCGACGCCCATACCGGAGGTCACGGCTGGTTCGTGACCTTCGCCGACCTGATGGGCCTGATGATGAGCTTCTTCGTGATGCTCGTCGCGTTTTCCACCATGGACAACAACAAGCTGAAGATCGTCGCCGGCTCGATGCGCGATGCCTTCGGCGTGCAGACCAATGTGCGCTATTCCGGCATCGTCGAATCCGACGGCC
The DNA here is from genome assembly GCF_029714345.1 of Bradyrhizobium brasilense. Taxonomy (NCBI): domain Bacteria; kingdom Pseudomonadati; phylum Pseudomonadota; class Alphaproteobacteria; order Hyphomicrobiales; family Nitrobacteraceae; genus Bradyrhizobium; species Bradyrhizobium brasilense. Next base: position 5,438,836 of record NZ_CP121669.1, on the reverse strand, counting down.
TGCCGACCCGGCCGAAGCTGAAGAACGTCGAACACATCTCGCCGGAGGACTCCTCGGCCAATCCGACGCCGGACGAGAAGGAGCGCAGCCAGATCAACGGCGCGCGGCTGAAGATCGACCGCGAATTCGCGCTCGCCTCGGCCTCGCTTCGCCAGGCGCTGCAGGACATGCCGGAGCTGACCGAGATCTCCAAGAACATCATGTTCGAGGAGACCAAGGAGGGACTCAACCTCGAGATCGTCGACCAGGACGGCCGCTCGATGTTCGCCGACGGCTCCAGGGAGCCATACGACCGCACCCGCCGGCTGATCCAGAAGCTGGCTGCGCCGCTGAAGGCGACGCCGCTGCGGGTTGCGATCGTGGGGCATACGGCCGCAGGCTTCGTGCCGGCGCGCAGTGATTATGACGGCTTCGACCTGTCCGCGGACCGCGCCAACGCGGTGCGGCAGATCCTGGAGCGGGAAGGGCTACCGCCGTCGCATATTTTCGCGGTTTCAGGCAAGGCCGACGGCCAGCCGCTGTTTCCCGACGACCCGACGCTGCCGGCCAACCGTCGCGTGACCATCACGTTGATGCGGGAAAATCCGCCGCTGCCGCCGGATCTGAAGCCGTAGCTCCGGGTTACCATACTACCGTCAACTACCACTGGTGCGCGGTTGACACGCGATGCGGAAGCGTCGATAGCCGCGCGGATCAAATCAACCGATCGGGCGTTCCAACCTCGCCATGGCTGTCAGCGTCTCATCTACCGAAGCTCAGGAAGGACAACCGACCTCCAGCTTCTGGGCCCTGACACTCGGCAGCATCGGGGTGGTGTTCGGCGATATCGGAACTTCGCCGCTCTACGCATTCCGTGAGGCGGTCGGCGGCGCCGCGCACGGCCAGCCGGTCACCCGCATCATGGTGCTGGGCGTGCTCAGCCTGATCCTGTGGGCGCTGTTCACCGTCGTCACCGCGAAATACGTGCTGTTGCTGCTGCGCGCCGACAACAATGGCGAGGGCGGCACGCTCTCGCTGATGGCGCTCGGCCAGCGCGCGATCGGTCGGCGCAGCTGGCCGCTGCTCGCGCTCGGCGTGGTCGGCGCCTCGATGTTCATCGGCGATTCCATGATCACGCCGGCGATCTCGGTGCTGTCGGCGGTCGAAGGCCTCAAGCTCGCCACCCCGCATCTCGAGCACTATGTGGTGCCGCTGACGATCCTGATCCTGGTCGTGCTGTTCTCTGTGCAGAGTTCTGGCACCGCGCGCGTCGCTTCCGCCTTCGGTCCGGTGATGGTGGTGTGGTTCGCCTCGCTGGCGGTGATGGGGCTCGTTCACATCATGGACGACCCGTCGGTGCTGGCGGCGATCAATCCCTATTACGCGCTCCAGTTCATGCTGACCCACGGCACCATCGGCCTGGTGACGCTGGGCGCGGTGTTCCTCGCGGTGACCGGCGGCGAGGCGCTGTATGCCGATCTCGGGCATTTCGGCCGCAAGCCGATCCAGTCCGGCTGGTTGTTCTTCGTGCTGCCGTCGCTGCTGCTGAACTATTTCGGGCAGGGCGCGCTGGTGCTGTCCGATCCCAGCGCGATCGAGAACTCGTTCTACCGCATGGTGCCCGACGTGCTGCTGCTGCCCCTGGTCGGGCTCGCCACCGCCGCGACAGTGATCGCGAGCCAGGCGGTCATCACCGGCGCCTATTCGCTGATCAGCCAGGCGGTGCAGCTCGGGCTCTTGCCGCGCTTCGAGGTCCGCTACACCTCGGAGACCCATGCCGGCCAGATCTATCTGCCGCGCGTCAACCGGCTGCTGCTGATCGGCGTGCTGCTGCTGGTGCTGCTATTCCGCACCTCGAGCGGGCTGGCGTCGGCCTATGGCATCGCTGTCTCCACCACCATGGTCGCCGACGGCATCATGGGCTTCATCGTGATCTGGAAGCTGTGGAACTGGCGCGTGGCGTCGGCGGCGGCATTGATCCTGCCGTTCGTGATCGTCGACATGACCTTCTTCAGCGCCAATCTCCTGAAGCTGTTCGAGGGCGCGTGGGTGCCGCTGCTGTTCGGCGTCGTCATGGCGACGATGATCTGGACCTGGCGCCGCGGCGCCGCCATCCTGGTCGCCAAGACCCGACGCATCGAGGTGCCGCTGCGCGACCTGATCCATAGTCTGGAGAAGCGGCCGCCGCATATCGTCAAGGGCACCGCGGTGTTCCTGACCAGCGATCCGAGCTTCGTGCCGACCGCGTTGCTGCACAATCTCAAGCACAACAAGGTGCTGCACGAGCACAACGTGATCCTGACCATCGAGACCGCACCGACGCCGCGCGTCGATCTATCCGAGCGCGTCAACATGGAGAAGGTGAGCGACAAGTTCACCGCGGTGCGGCTGCGCTTCGGCTACATGGAATCGCCGAACGTGCCCAAGGCGCTGGCGGTCGCGCGCAAGCTCGGCTGGCAGTTCGACATCATGTCGACCTCGTTCTTCGTGTCGCGCCGCTCGCTGAAGCCGTCGGCCCAGTCCGGCATGCCGCAATGGCAGGACCACCTGTTCATCGCGATGAGCCGGTCCGCCAATGATGCCACCGACTATTTCCAGATCCCGACCGGCCGGGTGGTTGAAGTGGGTACCCAGGTAACTATCTGACCGGGCGCAGGATTCTGACATTGATCGGCCGTTACCCATGCGTGATGTGCATGGCGGAGGCCTGAATCCGGGCTAACCTATGCATTCCTGCCGGGAGTATAGCGCTGCGACCCGGCATTGTGCGGTGCGGCAGAAGACAGAGGCACAGCTTCCCCATGTCATCCGAGAGTGCGATCACCGCGGCGGAAACGCCGGCGGCAAACGGCAATGGTGAGGCGCATTCAACCGCCACCTTCAAGGCCCTGATGCTCGGCAGCATCGGTGTCGTCTATGGCGACATCGGCACCAGCCCGCTTTACGCCTTGCGCGAGGCCGTCGTTGCGGCCGCCGGCGGCGAGGGCGCGGTGACGGCGCATGCGGTGCTCGGCGTGCTCTCGCTGATCCTCTGGGCATTGATCGTGGTCGTCACGCTGAAATACGTCGTGATCCTGCTGCGCGCGGACAACAATGGCGAGGGCGGCACGCTGGCGCTGATGGCGCTGGCGCAGCGCGCGGCGACCAAGGGCGGCGCCGCGATCGTGCTGCTCGGCATCATCAGCGGCGCGCTGTTCTATGGCGACGCCGTCATCACGCCGGCGCTCTCGGTGCTGTCGGCAATCGAGGGCATCAAGCTCGTCACCTCGACATTCGATCCCTATGTCGTGCCGCTCACGGTGGTGATCCTTGTCGTCCTGTTCGCGGTGCAGTCGCGCGGCACCGCGCGCGTCGCGGCCTTCTTCGGCCCGGTGATGTGCGTGTGGTTCGCCCTGATCGCGGTCGCGGCGCTGCCGCAGATCGTGCGGCATCCCGAAGTGCTATACGCGCTCAATCCGATTCTCGCGGTGTCGTTCATGCTGCATCACGGCGTGATCGGCTTCATCACGCTCGGTGCGGTCTTCCTCGCGGTGACTGGCGCCGAGGCGCTCTATGCCGACCTCGGCCATTTCGGCAAACGCCCTATCCAGACCGCGTGGCTGTTCATCGTGCTGCCGTCGCTGGCGCTGAACTATCTGGGGCAGGGCGCGCTCCTGATCGGCAATCCCAAGGGCATCGAGAACCCATTCTTCCTGATGTTCCCGGACTGGGCGCTGATCCCGATGGTAGCGCTGGCGACCATGGCGACCGTGATCGCGAGCCAGGCCGTCATCACCGGTGCGTATTCGCTGACGCGGCAGGCGATCCAGCTCGGCCTGTTGCCGCGGTTCGAGATCCGCCACACCTCGGAAGCGCATTCCGGGCAGATCTATATGCCGCGCATCAACCGCTTCCTGTTCATCGCGGTCATCGTGCTGGTGCTGATGTTCCGTTCGTCGAGCGCACTGGCCTCGGCTTACGGCATCTCGGTGACCGGCACCATGGTGGTGACGGCGATGATGGGCTTTGTCGTGATCTGGAAGGTCTGGCGCTGGTCGCCGATCGCGGCCGCCGCGCTGGTCGCGCCCTTCCTGTTCCTCGACATCACCTTCCTGGCCGCCAACCTGCTCAAGGTGTTCGAGGGCGGCTGGGTGCCACTCGCGCTTGGCGGCGCCATGATCGTGGTGATGTACACTTGGCGGCGCGGCAGCCGGCTGTTGTTCGAGAAGTCGCGCAAGCTGGAATTCCCGCTCGCCGATCTCGTCGCGATGCTTGAGAAGCGGCCGCCGCAACGGGTCTCCGGCACCGCGGTGTTCCTGACCAGCGATCCCGTCAGCGCGCCGACCGCGCTGATGCACAGCCTCAAGCACTACAAGGTGCTGCACGAGAAGAACGTCATCCTGACCATCGAGACCGCGCCGACGCCGCGGATCGATCCGTCCGAGCGGGTGCGGATGGAACAGCTGAGCGAGACCTTCTCCAAGGTGACGCTGAAGTTCGGCTTCATGGAACAGCCGAACGTGCCGAAGACGCTGGCGATCGCCCGCAAGCTCGGCTGGCAGTTCGACATCATGTCGACCTCGTTCTTCCTCTCCCGCCGTGCGCTGAAGCCGGCGGCGCATTCGGGCATGCCGAGTTGGCAGGACCACCTGTTCATCGCGCTGAGCCGCTCCTCGAACGACGCCACCGACTATTTCCAGATCCCGACCGGGCGGGTGGTCGAGGTCGGCACGCAGGTCACGATCTAGCGGTCCTGCCAGTCACATCCTGCGAGTCATCTAACCCGTTTCGGACGCTTGATTTTCTCTGCGCAAGAGGCGACTTTGCGACCCGGAACGGCGGGCCGCGCGACGCTCGCCAAGCTGATATCGGGAGGATATTTCCGTGGCGGACCACAAGGTGGAAGATTTGTTTCCGGACGAGGTGTCGACGGGCATAGCGGAAGGCCGCTATCTGCTGGTCGACGTCCGCGAGCCCAACGAGGTCGCCGTCGAGGCCTATCCCGATGGCGTCGTAGTGCCGCTGTCGACGTTCGATCCGGCGGCGATTCCCGATCCGCAGGGCAAGCAGGTGGTGTTCGCCTGCCGCTCCGGCAAGCGCTCGGTGACGGCTTCGCTGGCCGCCCAGGCCGCGGGCCTGCCCTATGACAAGCACCTGGCGGGCGGCATCATCGGCTGGAAGGCGGCGGGACTGCCGACCAAGACCGGCGGCTGATCCCTGATATGACCTCCATGAACAAGGTCTTCGCGGACCTTCCTGTCACCATCTTCGAGGCGATGTCGCAGGCCGCGCGCGACAACAACGCCATCAATCTCGGCCAGGGCTTTCCCGACGATCCCGGTCCGGAGGACATCCGCCGCGCCGCCGCGGACGCCTCGATCAACGGCTACAATCAATATCCGTCGATGATGGGCATCCCGGAACTCCGTCAGGCGATCGCATCGCATTACGGCCACTGGCACGGACTCAAGCTCGATCCGATGACCGAGGTGATGGTCACCTCGGGCGGCACCGAGGCGCTGACCGCCTCGATCCTCTCCGTGGTCGAGCCCGGTGACGAGGTGGTGTGCTTCCAGCCGGTCTATGATTCCTATCTGCCGATCATCCGCCAGGCCGGCGGCATTCCGCGGCTGCTGCGGCTCGAACCGCCGGAGTGGCGGCTGAGCGAGGAGATGCTGCGCAGCGTCTTCAATCGCAAGACCAAGGCGGTGCTGTTCAACAATCCGCTCAATCCGGCGGCCGTGGTCTATCCGCGCGAGGACCTCGAACTGCTGGCGCGGTTCTGCCAGGAATTCGACGCGGTCGCGATCTGCGACGAGGTCTGGGAACACGTGGTGTTCGACGGCCGCGAGCACATCCCCCTGATCACGATCCCGGGCATGCGCGACCGCACCATCAAGGTCGGCAGCGCCGGCAAGATCTTCTCGCTGACCGGATGGAAGATCGGCTTCGTCTGCGCCGCGCCGCCGCTGCTGCGCGTCGCTGCGAAGGTGCACCAGTTCCTCACCTTCACGACGGCGCCCAATCTGCAGGCGGCGGTGGCATATGGCCTCGGCAAGCCCGACGACTATTTCCTCGACATGCGCAAGGACATGGCGCGGAGCCGCGACCGCCTGACCAAGGGGTTGGAGAGCATCGGCTTTCCGGTGCTGAAGTCGCAGGGGACCTACTTCCTCACCGTGGACCTGTCGCCGCTCGGGCTCAACGAGACCGATGCGGAGTTCTGCTGGCGGATCGTGCAGGACTACAAGGTTGCGGCGATCCCGGTGTCGGCGTTCTACGAGCAGGATGCGGTGACATCGGTCGTGCGTTTTTGCTTCGCCAAGAAGGACTCAACGCTCGACGCCGCGCTGGAGCGGTTGTCGGACGCCGTTCACCGCCGCAAGAGGTAGGCCAGAATGCGAGAGCAGAACCGTCGTCTCGTCAGCTTCGTCGGCGCGGTCGCGACGGTCCTGCTGCTCTCGGCTTCCGCCGACGCCGAGGAGCGCACGGTCAACTTCTACAACTGGTCGAACTACATGGCGCCGGGAGTCCTCGAGGACTTCACCAAGGAAACCGGCATCAAGGTGGTCTACGATACGTTCGACGCCAACGAGACGCTGGAGACGCGGCTGCTCGCCGGCAAGTCGGGCTACGACGTCGTGGTGCCGACCGGCTACTTCCTGCAGCGCCAGATCACCGCGAAGGTGTTCCTCAAGCTCGACAAGTCGAAGCTGCCGAACCTCGCCAATGCATGGCCCGTGGTGACGAGCCAACTTGCGACTTACGATCCCGGCAATAGCTACGGCGCCAACTACATGTGGGGCACCACCGGCATCGGCTACAACGTCAAGATCGCGGAGAAGATTCTCGGTCCCGACGCGAAGATCGACAGCTGGGACATGGTGTTCAAGCCGGAGAACCTCGCGAAATTCAAGGATTGCGGCATCCACATGCTGGATTCCGCCGACGACATCCTGCCGGCGGCGCTGAGCTATCTCGGCCTCGATCCGAACTCGACCAAGCAGGCCGACCTCGAGAAGGCCGCCGATCTCGTCATCAAGATCCGCCCCTATGTGCGCAAATTCCACTCGTCCGAATATCTCAGCGCGCTGGCCTCCGGCGAAATCTGCTTCGTGGTCGGATGGTCGGGCGACATCATGCAGGCGCGCAGCCGGGCGGACGAAGCCAACACCGGCGTCGAGATCGGTTACACGATCCCGAAGGAGGGCGCGCAGATGTTCTTCGACAATCTCGCGATCCCCGCGGATGCGAAGAACGTCGCCGAGGCCTATGAGCTGATCAACTACCTCTACCGTCCCGAGATCGCGGCGAAGAACTCGAACTTCCTGTCCTACGCCAACGGCAATCTGGCGAGCCAGAAGCTGATCGATCCGAAGATCTTCAACGACAAGAACATCTATCCCGATGAGGCGATGCAGAAGAAGCTGTTCGTGATCACGGCGCGCGATCCCGCGACGCAGCGGATCATCAATCGCCTGTGGACGAGGGTGAAGACTGGGAAGTGACATACTCGTCGCAGTAGCGTGCCGTTATTGCGAGGAGCGTCAGCGACGAAGCAATCCATGGCTCCGCAAGTGGCGAGATGGATTGCTTCGCTTCGCTCGCAATGACGAATGACAGTCTCCGTCTACCGCCAGCGCCGGTGCAGCCAGAGCCATTGATCGGGATACTCACGGACCCAGCCCTCGACGATGTCGGTGATCGCCTGCATGGTGCCCTGGATATCGATCTGGCCGGATGCGTCGAACACCGGCTTGACTTCCTCGGTGACCTCACCGCGGAAGCGACCGTCGGGCAGGCGGATGATCCGCGTGCCGTGGATGGGGCAATCGATCTGCCGGCGCAGGCGCGCCAGCAGCGGATTCGCCGTGGTCTTGCGGCCGAAGAAGGTGACGGGAACGCCGTTGGTCAAATACTGATCGACCAGCATCGCGACGTGCTGGCCGTTCTTCAGCGCCTGCGCCAGCTTGAGCGGCGCGTCGCGGCCGGCCGGGACCAATGTGCCCAGGTTGACTGCGCGGATGCGCTCGATGGCGCGGTCGGCGGCTTCGATGTTCGGCCGCCGAAACAGGATGGTGGCGTCGAGCCCATGCGCTGCGGCGGCAATTGGAGAGAGCTCCCAGTTGCCGAGATGTGCGGCGAAGAACAGTGCCGGCTTGCCGTCGTCACGCAACTGGTCGAACAGCTGCTTGCTGCGCGCCGAGAATTCGACACGACCCGGCTTGTCGGGATTCTGGGGATCGTGGTCCCAGATGCGGTCGATGTGCGCGAATTCAGCGCCGATGCGTCCGAGGTTGTGCCAGACGCCCGTCAGGATCTCCTCGATCTCCTCCGGTGACTTTTCCGGGAAGGCGGCCTTGAGGTTCTCGCGGCCGATGCGATCCTCGCGCAGCCGGCGGCCGATGAAATGCGCGGCGCGGCCGAAGAATCTTGCGGTCTTCTCGGGATCGAAGTAGCGCGTCGTACGCAGCAGGCCGATCGTCAGCCCGCCGATCGCCGCGTCGGTCACGGGCTTCGCGGCGTCACGCAGGTGCGCCCTGGTGCGAAGGAGCAGGCGTTTCATCTGATGAGGCGAGGGCGCTAGGCCGGCTCGCGCGTCAGGATCAGTGAGGCGTTCTGCCCGCCGAACCCGAACGAGTTCGACATCACGGCGGTCACCTTAGCATCGCGCGCCTTGTTGCCGACCACGTCGAACGGGATCGCGGGATCTGGCACCTCGTAGTTGATCGTCGGCGGAATCCGCTGATGCTCGAGCGTGAGCAGCGAGAAGATCGCCTCGACTGCACCAGCGGCCGAGATGGTGTGGCCGACCATCGACTTGTTCGACGACACCGGAATGTTTTTGGTGTGTTCGCCAAACACGGCCGACGTCGCAAGATACTCCATCTTGTCGTTTTCCGGCGTCGAGGTGCCGTGCGCGTTGATGTGATCGATTTGCTCGGGCTCCATTCCAGCATCGGCGAGCGTCTTGCGCACGCAGCCGATCGCCGGCTTGCCGTCCGGGCTCGAGCGGGTGCGGTGGAAGGAATCGGTAAGCTCGCCGCAGCCGGCAACGACGCCGAGGATGCGCGCGCCGCGCGCCATCGCGGCGTCGTAGCTTTCGAGCACCAGCGCGCCGGCGCCCTCCGCCATCACGAAGCCGTCGCGGTTCTTCGAGAACGGCTTTGAGGCGGCCTGCGGCGGGTCGTTCTGGGTGGAGAGAGCCGACAGCAGCGAGAAGCGCACCATGGCTTCGGGATTGACCGAGCCGTCGGTCGCGATGCACAGCGTTGCATCGGTTTCGCCGCGGCGGATCGCCTCGACGCCGAGCTGGATCGCGGTTGCGCCGGACGCGCAAGCCGTCGACAGCGAAATCGGCGACCCTTTGGTGCCGAAGGTCTCGGCGAGGTTGAGCGCGACGGAGCCGAAGGTGAAGCGTCGGTGAAAGTGCGCGAACTTCCCGCCACTGCAGGTCGCCAAGTATTCGATGATTCCAAAGTCCTTGGTCGGAACCTCGCGCGCGACTTCGAGCCGCTGCGGCCACTCGGTCTCGATCGGGGCGACTGCCAGAAACAGCGGGCCGGGAAAGTCGCCCTTGCTGCCGATGCCGGCTTGCTCGAGCGCTTCTTCGGTCGCGATCTCCGCCAGACGCTGCGACAGGCTGGTCGAGGAGAATGGGTCGACGGTGACGAAATCGACGGCGCCGGCCATCGTCGTCTTCATACTGTCGAGCGGGAAGCGTGTGACGGTCTTGATGCCGGACTCACCCGCGGTGAGGCGCTTCCAATTGTCGGTCTTGCCGCCGCCGAGCGACGTCACGATTCCCATGCCGGTCACGACGACGATCGGTCGGCCGAATTTATCGCGTGGTGCTGTCATGGTGTCCCCGTCGGTGCTTGCGCCGAATTACTTGACGGCCTCGACCAGTGCCATGCCTTCGCCCTGCCAGTGGCCGACCCCCAACACGACAATCTGGGTTGGCGCTTCGGTCTTTTCAACCTCCAGCCCGGTCGGGTCGTTGGCCGGATAGAGCGCGCCGCGCGAGATCGACAGCGCGGCCAGCGCGAGCCCAAGCGGGAACTGCGCCTCCATGGTGTGGCCAAAGGTCGTTCCGGTGGCGCGGACGGCAAAGCCGGCATGCTGGCTGAGGAATGCGCGCTCTTCGGCGGTCGCAGGCTCGGCGCCGGTCGCGCCCGTGATCAGGATACCGTTGTCGCCGCTGACGCCGAGTTGCGGCCACAACGCCTGCAGCGATTTCGTCACGGCGCCCGGCTCCTTGCGTCGGGCAAGGTCGGCGACAACCTTGGTCAGCTTGGCGTACGGCTTTGCGCCGCGGGCCTCGGCATGTTCGCGCGATTCCATCACGAGGAAGGCGCCGGCGGAGCCGATGGCAAAGCCCGGGTTGTTCCTGCGGGCCCAGACCGAGCTATGCTGGTCCTTGAGGGCGAGATCGCCGAATGCATAGAGCATCAAGAGGTCGCCGCGATCGCCGTTATGAGCGGCGCCGACCAAGGCGATGTCACTCTGGCCGGCTCCAATGCGCGCGACCGCGATCCGTGCCGCGTCGATGCTTGAGGCTTCCTCGCCCATGAAGGTGCGCGAGGTCCCGCACACGCCGTGAACGATCGCGATGTTGCCGGCGAGCAGGTTGGAGAGCTGCGCCAGGAACAGCGTCGGGCGCAGCTCGTTCATCAGCTTCTCGTTGAGGAGGGCTGGCGGCAACTTGCCCTGTGCGTCGGCGTTCATGATCGCAAGGTCGACAGTGAGGTCACGCTCGCCGCCGCCGGCTGCGATGATCATGTCCATCCGCGACAGGATTTCCTGATTGCCTTTGACACCGGCGGAATCGAGCGCCAGCCCGGCGGCATAAGTGCCGATCCGCTGCCAGGTTTCCATCTGACGCTGATCGCCCTTCTTCGGGATCTGGGCGTCGAAGCTGACGGGAGCGATCGGATGGATCACGTATGGCGCGAGACGCTTCTCGTCGGCATTGACGCGCCGGGCGCCGAGCGCCTCCCAATGCGCATCCAGTCCCTCGCCAAGCGAGGAGAGCAGGCCTACGCCGGTGATCCAGACTTCCTTCTCAGCCATTACTCATTGCCTGCTGCGGAAACCCGATCTTGGCGGCCATCGCATCCATGTGCACGCGCAAGTCCGGGCTGGGGAAGGGGATGTGACGGAAGGTCAGCTCGGCATTGCACTTGAGCTCCTTGCCGACGCGAACCTTCGCCGAGGTCACGGCGAAGCCTGAACCTTCGTGCTCGATCTTGGCCTCGATGGTCAGGACCGAGCCGGGGCTGACGAAGCCGCGCATCTTGGCTTCCTTGACCATGGCGAGGAAGGGCATGCGCTCGAACTTGGTCAGACCAAGGATCAGCCAGCCCGAGCTCTGGGCCATTGCTTCGGTCAGCAGTACGCCGGGCATGATCGGGTAGCCCGGGAAGTGCCCCGCGAACACCGAATGGCTGTCGGGCGGAACATCCGCCTCGACGACAATGGTCCTTGCGTCGAGGTTGAGGTCGACGATCCGATCAATCAGCTGAAAGATCTCGAGCTGCATGATGGGCGATTACGAGCCCGTGCCCGTGCCCGCGTTCTTGGCTGCAACCAGCTCGTCGATGCGGTCGGCGAGATTCTTCAACACGAAATACTGCTCCGTCGTGGCCTTGCCGTCGTTGACCTCCTGGGTCCACTTTTCGAGCGGCATCTTGATCCCGAAGGCCTTGTCGATGGCAAAGGCGATGTCGAGGAAGTCGAGGCTGTCGATCCCCAGATCGTCGATCGCGTGGCTCTCCGGCTTGATCGTGTCGCGCGGGATGTCGCAGGTCTCCGCGATAATGTTGGCGATCTGCTCGAATGTGGATGACATCATTAAACCTTTGATATATTGAAGGTAATTCCGGGTCGGCTCAGAGGAGGCGGGCGCCTTGCCCCGGAATGCCCGATTGCTGGTGCCGGAGTCGTGTGCCCGTATATCGGAGCAGGGCCGTTAGTTCAATGGAGCTTGGCCGGCCTCGCAAGGACGGTTTTTGGGCAAGGGTTCCGGCCAGCCTAGCTGCGCGGCATCACCGTAATCTTCGCGCAATCCCGGCGGCCCATCAGCACGCAATCCTGGGTCTTGCGCAAATCGGCGATGCTCATGGCAAGCCAGATGCCGATCGCGGTGAGCGCCACCGTGAAGGCGAAGGCGGCGATGTTGGCGAGCATGCGCTGGCGGAAATCGTCGGGCTCCTCGCGCGGCTTCTCATAGCGAGAGAGATCGTTGGCAACGGAAGCCGGGCGCGTCGTTCGGTGCGGCTCCTCGCGCTTGCCGGGCGGCTGCGCCGAGGTACGCGGCCGGAATTTGAGCACCACGTGCTCGGCATCCGAGGAGATTGGCCGCTGCGTCTTCACTGTTGTCAGTCCGGTCGCGTCGCCGGTTATGTTTAGCATGTTCGCTGCACTTCACACCTAAAATCTTGGTGCGCGCAGAGGTGGTATTCATGCGTCGATCACCTCCAGGAACTGGCTTGCCGTCGAGGCGGCTGCTGCGGAGCGCGGGATGCTCGGCATTGCGATGACCAAGCCGATGTCGACATACTCGTTCGACCTTCGCGCATGCACAGTTTGCGCTGCAACGCCGTCACGGAGGTTGAGGCTGCGCGCCCGGGCATTGACAGCCCGGGAGCATCGACAGCCGAGGGCGGACCATCCGGCCATCGGCCCCCACCGCTTCGTGAAGCCATTCCGGCACACCGGACTCTTTCACCCGCCTGCGGGCTCATGACATAGTGGAACCCGTTCCGGAGTGCCGGTCAAAAGGGAGCATAAATCATGGCCCACACGCGCGAGCCTTACGTCAAACCGGTCCCGATCCTGTCGCTGCGGCCGACCCAGATGACGGTCGGCATGCAGGAGGTGACGGAGAAGCGGAAGCGCTGGCGCGAGCACAAGTCGGACAAGAAGCGCGCCGAACTGCTGGGCAAGCACATGATCCCGGTCGTCCATGGTCCCGACGATCGCTACTACGTGGTCGATCACCATCACATGGCGCGGGCGCTGCACGACGAGGGCGTCAAGGACATCCTGGTCACGGTGATCGGCGATCTCACGATGGTCGAGCGTGACGTGTTCTGGGGCGTGATGGACAACAAGCGCTGGGTCTATCCCTACGATTCCAAGGGCGAGCGCCGCCACTTCAAGGACATTCCGAAATCGATCAAGGATTTGAGGGACGATCCGTTCCGCAGCCTCGCCGGCGAGATGCGCCGGGCGGGCGGTTTTGCCAAGGACACGACGCCGTTCAGCGAATTCCTGTGGGCCGATTTCCTGCGCCGCCACATCCCGCGCAAGACGGTGGAGAATAATTTCGCCAAGGCGCTGGAGAAGGGACTGGCGCTCGGCCGCAGCAAGGACGCAGTCTATTTGCCCGGCTGGTGCGGGCCGGCATCCGACGACTGATCTGCCGCGGCCTCCGGCCTGTGCTGATCCTCCCTGCCGCCGAGCGCGTGGTGCAGCCACCGCTCGGTCCGCTTGCCGAAGGTTAACAGCAGGAACGCTAGCGCGACGGCGGTGACGACGATCGGCCAATGTCCGGCGCCGCAGACGATGCCGACGCAAGCGGCGAAGAAAGCGCATGCGGCGCTGGTCAGGCCGCGGACCTGGAAGCGGTCGCCCTGCCGCACGATCACGCCGGCGCCGAGGAATCCGATGCCGGTCAGCACGCCCTGGATCACGCGGCTCACCGCGTCGGTGAACTTGCCGGGCTCGACGGCCTGCAATGCCAGCAGCACGACCATGGCTGTCGAGAGGCTGACGAGACCCAGCGTCTTCAGGCCGATCGGCTTGCCGCGCAGGTCACGGTCGAGCCCGATCGCGCAACCGGCAAGGGTGGCCGCGCCGAGACGCAGGACGATCTCGCTCCAGTCCGCCAAGGCGTCCTCTATTTCGGCTGCCGGCCGAGCATGTAGAACTCGCTGTTCGGCCGCATGCCGGTGACGTTGGCGAGCCGGTTCGACAGCGCGAAGAATGCCGCAACCGCGGCGATGTCCCAGACGTCGTCGTCGCTGAAGCCTTGGGCGGCAAGCGCGGCGAAGTCCGCCTCCGAGACTTCCTCGGCGGCGCGGCTCACCTTCATGGCGAAGTCGAGCATCGCGCGCTGCCGCGGCGCGATGTCGGCCTTGCGGTAGTTGACCGCGATCTGGTCGGCGATCTCGGGATTCTTGGCGCGGATGCGCAGGATCGCGCCGTGGGCGACCACGCAATACTGGCACTGGTTGGCGGCGCTGGTCGCCACCACGATCATCTCGCGCTCGGCCTTCGAGAGGCCGGAGTCCTTCTCCATCAGCGCGTCGTGATAGGCGAAGAAGGCGCGAAACTCGTCGGGGCGATAGGCCAAGGTGAGGAAGACGTTCGGCACGAAGCCGGACTTCTCCTGCACCGCCAGGATGCGGGCGCGGATGTCCTCGGGGAGCTTGTCGAGAGCGGGCGTCGGGAAGCGTTTTGCGGTCGGCTGCGTCATGAGATGGTTCCGGCGTGCCGCCTGGATGCGGCGTCACGCGAGACCATAGTGGATGACGGGTCTGGCGCAAGGCGCATCGGCGCCTTGGCGGAATTCGGCTAACGCAGCGGCTTCTTCAGCAGCGAGAAGCGGTCCGGATCGAGGCCGAGCGAGGGCTGCAGCATCGGCGTCTCGGCCGGCGCTATGGTGCGCGCCGGCGCCGGAGAGTTGAAGTTGGCGTCGCCGCTCGGGCTATCGCGATGCGAGGTGGCGCCGCGCCAGCGCTCCAGCACGGCGCTGACGAAATGCATGTCATGCCCGGCTGTGACCGACGGTACCGTGGCGATGGTGGCCTCGCCGCGCGGCAACTGGTGCGGCGGCACCTCCTTGAAACGCAGTCGGGTCGGCAGCGCCACGCCTTCGCCGAACGCCAGCACCTCGCGGGTGCCGAGCGAGGGCACGAAGGACAGCAGGTTGGCGGCGGCGTCCGAGACGGCGGAGCGCAGCAGCGCCTGGTCGCGGTCGTTGGCGAGGCGCATCGTGAACAGCGTGTTGCACTGAGAGATGATGGTCGCGTCGAGCTCGGCCGGACGCTGGGTGATCAGGCCGAGATAGACGCCGTATTTGCGGCCTTCCTTGGCGATGCGCGACACCGCCTTGCGGGTCGGCCCGAAGCCGATATTGCGGTCGGCCGAGGCGTAGCGGTGCGCTTCCTCGCAGACGAACAGCATCGGCGAGACGCCGTCGCTCCACAGCCCGAAATCGAACGCCATGCGGCACAGCACCGACACCACGGAATCGACGACTGCGGCGGGGAAGCCGGCGAGCTGCATGATCGTCATCGGCTTGCCGTTGGCGGGCAGGCGGAACAGATGGCTGATCACCTCGGCCATGGTATCGCCGCCGACATTGGCATTGTCGAACATGAAGGCGTAGCGCGGATCGTTGCGCACCGCGTCGATGCGCGAGATCAGCTTGTGATAGATGATGCGCGAGGAGCGGTTCTCCAGCTTGCCCATGCGCTCGTCGATCAGCGAGATCAGGTCGACAAGGCGATAGGGCACCGGCGTATCGACGGTGTAGCCGACCTGCTTGGGGTCGATGCGCTTCAGCCCGAGACCGACCCGGTCGGAGTTCTGGTACTGGGTGTAGATGCCCTTCGCCATCGGGATCACTTCGGCGAGAATGTCGAGCTCCTCGGGCACGCCGGGCCGGCCGCCGAACAACACGTCGACGATCTCTTCGAAGTTGAACAGCCAGAACGGCAGCTTCAGGTTCCGCGGGTTGAGCACCTGGGCGCGCTCGCCGAAGCAGCGGCCGTATTCGTTGTGCACGTCGAGCAGGAAGATGCGCAGGTTCGGCCGCGACTTCAGGATCTCGTTGAGCAGCAGCGACACGCCGGTCGACTTGCCGACGCCGGTCGAGCCGAGCACCGCGAAGTGCTTGGACAACATCTCCTCGACGTCGACATAGGCGATGACAGAACGATCCTGCTGCAGCGTGCCGACATTGATCTGGTCCGAGCCGCTCGGCGCATAGACCGTGCGCAGCTCCTGGTTCGTGATCAGATCGGTGCTGTCGCCGATGGTCGGATAGTGGGTGACGCCGCGCTGGAATTTCGGGCGGTCGCCGCCCAAGATCTCGCCCAGCAGGTCGACCGAGGCGGTCGCCATGTATTCGTCGGACGCCGGCAGGTTCTCGCACGTCACTTCGGTGATCATGGCGACGATGACCGAGCTCGCGCAGCGGATACTGACGAACCGGCCGACGGTCGCTCGCATCTCTGAAAGTTGCATCTGGCCGCCCGCCAGCAGCCCAACCCGGGCCTGCGAGCCGCGCACAGAGATCACACGTCCGAAGGGTGTCACAGTTCCAGCCTGGCTCGTTCTCAAAATCTAAATGTCCGGACCAATATGCCCGCCCGGGATTGGAAAAACCGTTAAATCGCCGGGGTTCCGCATCGGCTAAATCTACACCTTCCCGGTGACGATTTGTTTCTGTCATACCGCGAGATTACGCGCTGTCGCGCGCATCGGCGGTGGAATCGTCGCTTTCCGGCACAGCCGCGTTTGTTTCCCGGTTTTTCCGTTAAGGCGGGATTCACCATCTCTGAGGAGTGCATAGGCAGCTCCGTAGGTTTACGGGGCAATGGGCGCGATTTGTCATACGCTGTCGCCCGGTATCGCGTAACCGATTGCTAACTGCGAGTTGTAACGACCTTTCCATTTGTGCTGCGTAACGATGCCGCGCCCTGGGAGAGATCCGCGTGCGCATCGAACACCGCAATTCATCGTCAGGAAATGCCGACGCCGGCTCGACCAAGGGGCTGGCGTTCTGTGCCGGCCTGTTGGTCGGCAGCCTGCTCGGAAGCGCGACCGCGCAATGGAGCGAGCGCGAAGGCCTGCTGATGGCGGCATTCGCGATCATGGCCGTGATCGTCTTCCTGTTGCTCAAGCGGCACGAAATCTCCGACGAGCGGCTCGCCACCGAACGTCGCAATCTCATGACCGCCGTGAACAACATTCCGCAGGGCCTCGTGCTCTACGATGCATCGGCGCGCATCATCATCTGCAACCGCCCCTACATCGAGATGTTCGGGCTTTCGCCCGACGTCGCCAAGCCCGGCTGCACGATGCACCGGCTGATTGCGCATAGACAGGAGACGGGCTCGTTCGACGGCGATGTCGACGACTTCTGCGACGCCATCATCGGCAACGTGAAGCTTGGCCGCGCCACGCGTCAGCTGACGCAGGCGCCGGGCGGGCGCGCGATCGAGATCGTCAACAAGCCGCTGCCGGAAGGCGGCTGGGTGGCGACTATCCAGGATGTCACGGAGCGCACGCGCACCGAGAACAAGATCGCCCACATGGCGCATTATGATGCGCTGACCGACCTGCCGAACCGCGTGCTGTTCCGCGAACGCCTGGAGCGGTCGCTGAAGGCGATCCGGCCGGATCAGCAGCTCGCGGTCATGTATATCGACATCGACGAGTTCAAGGCCGTCAACGACGCGCTCGGCCATCAGATCGGCGACGAATTGCTCAGGGCGGTCGCCGACCGCCTGCGCGGCTGCGTTGGGGACACCGACGTCGCGGCGCGGCTCGGCGGTGACGAGTTTGCCGTGATCCAGACCGCCGTCCGCGATCAGACCGAGACCATGCAGCTCCTCGCTGCGATCTATCAGGCGATCCGCCGGCCGATCGACTGCAGCGGGCATCTGATCACCACCGATGCCAGCATCGGCATCGCCGTTGCGCCCGCCGACGGCCTCGACATCGATCAATTGCTGCGCAATGCCGACCTCGCGCTCTACGGAGCCAAGAGCGACGGCCGCCGCACCTACCGGTTCTTCGAGACCGGCATGGACGCACGTGCCAAGGCGCGGCGGAGCCTCGAGCTCGAGCTGCGCCAGGCGATCGCCGACGGCAGCTTCGAGCTGCACTATCAACCGCTGCTCCATCTCGAGGAGGGGCAGGTCAGTTGCTGCGAGGCGCTGGTGCGCTGGCGTCATCCCGAACGCGGCACCATCTCGCCGGCGGATTTCATCCCGATCGCCGAGGACACCGGCCTGATCAACGATCTCGGTCACTGGGTGCTCAACACCGCGTGCCGCGAGGCGATGAACTGGCCGGAGCATGTTCATGTCGCGGTCAACGTGTCTCCGATCCAGTTCAAGAGCCAGACGCTGGCGCTCAACGTCGCCGCCGCGCTCGCCGCGACAGGTCTTGCACCTTCGCGGCTCGAGCTCGAGATCACCGAGGCGGTGCTGATCCGCGACGACGAGGCTGCGCTCGATATCCTGCATCAGCTGCGCGAACTCGGCGTCCGTATCGCGCTCGACGATTTCGGCACCGGCTATTCCTCGCTGAGCTATCTGCAGCGCTTTCCCTTCGACAAGATCAAGATCGATCGCGCCTTCATCAAGGATCTCGCCGGCACCGGCGCGTCGTCCACGATCGTCCAGGCCGTCGTCAACATCGCCGCTGCCAGCGACATGACCACGACCGCGGAGGGCGTCGAGACCGAGCAGCAGCGCAACCTGCTGCGCATCCTCGGCTGCACCGAGATGCAGGGCTATCTGTTCAGCCGGCCGGTGTCATCGGCTGAAATCCGCAAGCTCCTGTCGTCGGATCGCGAGAAGGCCGTCTCGGTCGCCTGACGCCTGGGACCGCTTTCACGAGGTGATTCCGGCGACGGAATGCCGTGCGAGCGCGATTGCCGCCGCCATAATTTGTTGACGGGACCTAATCATTTGTACACTAGTACAAATCGACGCCATCGCTCACTCGCCCAAACGAAAAATCGGCGATCCGGCGTCGTCGCGGAGGGAGACCGCCCATGCAGCCGGAACCGATCTTCGATCTCGCGCATCTCGGGCACATGGAGCTTTTGACGCCGAAGCCGGACGAGAGCCTGAAGTTCTTTGTCGACGTCTTGGGCATGACCGTTAGCGGCCGCAAGGGCGAGTCGGTGTATCTGCGCGGCTGGGACGATTACGAGCGTTATTCGCTGAAGCTGACGGCGTCGAAGACTTCAGGGATGGAGCACATGGCGCTGCGGGCGCGCAGCCCGCAGGCGCTCGAACGCCGCGTTGCCGCGCTGAAGGGCTCGGGGTTCGATATCGGCTGGATCGACGGTGACATGGGGCAGGGGCCGGCATTCCGCTGCCGCGACCCCGACGGCCATGTCATCGAGCTCTATTACGAGACCGAGTGGTACGAGGCGCCGGCCGAGCTGAAGCCCGCGCTGAAAAACCAGGCGCAGCGCTTTCCGGCGCGCGGCGTCAATGTGCGGCGGCTCGACCATCTCAATTGCCTCGCGGTCGACATCAAGGCCAACCGCCTGTTCTTCGAAAACTACCTCGGCTGCCGCACCACCGAGCAGATCGTGCTCAACGACGGCACGGAAGCCGCGATGTGGATGACGATGTCGAACAAGAGCTACGACTTCGCCTATACGCGCGACCATTACGGCAAGCGCGGCCGGTTTCACCATGTCACCTACGCGCTCGACAGCCGCGAGGAGATCCTGAGGGCCGCAGATATTTTTCTCGAGCACGGGGTGCATATCGAGACCGGGCCGCACAAGCACGCGATCCAGCAGACCTTCTTCCTCTATGTCTATGAACCCGGCGGCAACCGCGTCGAGGTCGCCAACGCCGGCGCACGCCTGATCCTCGCGCCGGACTGGAAGCCGATCGTGTGGACCGAGGAAGAGCGCAGGAAGGGACAGGCGTGGGGGTTGAAGACGATCGAGTCGTTCCACACCCACGGCACCCCGCCAGTAATCGACTAGATGCGAGACCGCCACACGAAAGCCGCCCGAGCGCGTCGATACGCCGCCGCGAACACGCGCGCTCGCTGACGACAACACCGACGCGCAACCGATATGATCCGGTTCGCGACGGCGGACGCTGCGCTGCGCGCGAGACGTGAATCGGTGAGAGCGGGCACAATGGCTGGCAAGACGCGAAAGACGTCGGCGAAGGGGGCGAAAAAGAGCGCCGCGAAGCGTGGCTCTGCAAAGCCGCGTCTGCTCGCGGGCGGCAATCCGCAGATCGCAAAAGGCCATGGCGATGCTCCGGTGCAAGCCTATATCGCCGCGATGCCCGGGTGGAAGCGCGACGTCGGGCGCAAGCTTGACGCGCTCATCGTGCGTGCCGTCCCCGGCGTGCACAAGGCGGTGAAGTGGAACTCGCCGCTCTACGGCACGGAAGGGGAAGGCTGGTTCCTCGGCATCCATGTCTTCACGCGCTACGTCAAGGTGGCGTTCTTTCGCGGCGCCTCGCTGCATCCGGTGCCGCCGGGCGAGTCAAAGCAGCAGCACACACGTTATCTCGACATTCACGAGAACGACGAGCTCGACGAAGCCCAGTTCACCGCGTGGGTGAAGCAAGCCGGTCAATTGCCCGGCGAACGGATGTGAGTGGCAACGCAGGTCAGGACCGGTAAGCAGCGGCCACGACGCGCTGTCGATGCAGCTCTGCGCGATAGAGCATTGCCTCGCCTCAGCCCTTTGGTGTTAGGCTGCACCAAAGCCCGATGAATCGCCATCGCGCTTTGGATTGTTGTCCTGGCATGATCTTTTCGGAAAACCGCTTCGCACTTTTCCGGATCATGCTCTGGTAACGTCAGAGGAAAACGTCGATGAGCGAACACACGACGGACAAGCGCGTGCGAGAGGCGTCTCGCAGGCGATTCCTTCAGGCCGGCGCAGCACTGGCCGGTGGCTCCGCCATATCGGGAGTTGCCGGTTCTACCGCGCTTGCCGAACAGGGGAATAATCTTCCGCCCAATGTGCCGGAATGGATGAAAGCGCCCGGCGACCCGATGGGAAGCCAGCCCTATGGCACGCCGTCGGTTCACGAGAAGGCTGTCGTCAAGAACATCTCGAAGACGCTGCCGCAATACATCTCCGCTTCGGGCCGCACGCCGCTGCAGGAGCTCGACGGCATCATCACGCCGAACGGTTTGTTCTACGAACGCCATCATGGCGGCGTGCCGACGATCGACCCGGCCAAGCACCGGCTGGTGCTGCATGGCATGGTCGATCGCCCGCTGGTGTTCACGATGGAGGACATCCGCCGCTTTCCGTCGCAGTCGCGCATCCACTTCCTCGAATGCTCCGGCAATCCGGTCTACACCAAGCCCTACGGCAAGACGGCCTCCGACCTCGTCGGCCTCCTGAGCTGTGCGGAATGGACCGGCGTGCCGCTGAAGACGGTGTTGGACGAAGCGGGCCCGCAGGCCGGCGCCAAATGGATCGTGGCCGAAGGCGCCGACGCCGCTGCGCTGACGCGCTCGATCCCGATCGAGAAATGCCTCGACGACGCCATGCTGGTCTACAGCCAGAATGGCGAGCGGCTGCGCCCGCAGCAGGGCTACCCGCTGCGCCTGTTGCTGCCCGGCTTCGAGGGCAACATGAACGTGAAGTGGCTGCGGCGGCTCAAGGTCGTCGCCGAGCCGGCCTATTCGCGCGAGGAGACCTCGAAATACACCGACCCGATGCCGGACGGCACGTCGCGCGAATTCACCTTCTATATGGAAGCCAAGTCGATCATCACGCGGCCGTCCGGCGGGCAGAAGCTGACGACGCAGGGCTTTCACGAGATTACCGGCATCGCCTGGAGCGGTCACGGCAAGATCAAGGGCGTCGAGGTCTCGCTCGACGAGGGCAAGAGCTGGCAGCAGGCCAAATTGCAGGAGCCGGTGTTGACGCGCGCGCTCACGCGCTTCCGCTTGCCCTGGCATTGGGACGGCAAACCTGCCGTGATCCAGAGCCGCGCCATCGACGAGACCGGATACGTGCAGCCGACACTGGCGGAATTGGTCAAGGTGCGCGGTCTCAACTCGTTCTACCACAACAACGCGATCTGGCCCTGGCGCATCGATGCGAATGGTGAGGTGACCAATGGCCAGGCGTAAGCTCAAGGCGGCGTTCCTTGTGAGTGCGGTCGCGATGCTCGCCACTGCCGGGCAGGCCGAGGATCGCTTTGGCATCGGGCGTGCGGCGACGCCTGCCGAGATCGCCGGCTGGAATATCGATATCGGCCGTGACGGCTCCAACCTGCCGCCGGGCAGCGGCAGTGTCGAGCACGGCCGCACGGTGTTCAGCGAGCAATGCGCGGCGTGCCATGGCGACAGCGGGCAGGGCGGCGTCGGCGACCGCTTGGTCGGTGGACAGGGCACGCTGGCGAGCCCCAAACCGATCCGCACCGTCGGCAGCTATTGGCCCTATGCCCCGACGCTGTTCGACTACATCCGCCGCGCGATGCCGCAGAACGCGCCGCAGTCGCTGAGCAATGAGGACGTCTACGCGGTGTCCGCCTATATCCTCAGTCTGAACGGCATCGTGCCGGCCAATGCGGTGCTCGACGCCAAGTCGCTCGCCGCCATCAAGATGCCGAACCGCGACGGCTTCGTCTCCGATCCGCGGCCCGACGTGCACAACCACTGAGCGGCAGGCACGGCCGGCTGGCTCGCAGCATCGTGACGTCGTGGCCCCTGTGCCCGGAGGATTGCCGTCCCTATCTCCGTTTGGGGGCGGCTCGGCCGTCATCCGGCACACGTTTATGATCGATAGGAGAGGCCGCATGACCAGGTCATGGGCAGTCGCAGCCGCCATGCTGCTCGTGGGAATGACGTTCACGCCGGTCGCGGCCCAGATGTCGGAGCCGGCATATTTCGACGCGCAAAATCCAGGACGCAGCGCGATCAACGGCGGCGCGTTGACGCCATGGGGTGAGTCCCAGGAGGCCGCGCAGCGCGGCGGCAATCCGGCGAACGCCTACGGTGCCATGCCTGCGGCGGAGCCATCTTCCTCTTGCGCGCGCTACCATTCATTCGATCCAGCGTCCGGCACCTTCCTTGGCCGCGACGGCCGCCGCCATCCCTGCCGATAAGGCCCTGCACCGCGCTTGGCGGTGGATAAGGGCGCCGGCATTCGCCCGGCGCGCGAACGACTGGACGTTCGCCGCGTTATAGTCTGCCGATCGTGTCGGGTCCCGCTGGACCCGGGCGGCGGAGGGCACCCGGCGTGACAGACACCCTGGCCGGTTTCTGGGACCGAAAGTCGACCTCGGACCTGTTGCGGGAGGCGGCGCGCGCCGACGGCGACGCGGAGACGCCGATCTTCAGGCGGTCGCTGTCGGCGTTGCAACTGGTCACGCTCGGCATCGGCGGCATCATCGGCGCCGGCATCTTCGTGCTGACGGGCCACGCGGCCGCCGCCAATGCCGGTCCCGCGGTCACGCTCTCCTTCATGATTGGTGCGGTGGCCTGCGCCTTCGCCGGCCTGTGCTACGCCGAGATGTCGTCGACTGTGCCGATCTGTGGCAGCGCCTACACCTATGCCTACGCCACGCTCGGCGAGCTGATCGCCTGGATCATCGGCTGGGACCTGATCCTCGAATACGCGGTCGGCGCGATCGCGGTCTCGGTCGGATGGTCCGGCTACTTCGTCAGCTTCATGCGGGATTTCGGCATCAACCTGCCTCAGCAATTCACCTCGGCGCCGCTCGCCTACGACGTCAACACCGGCGCGTGGTCGTCGACCGGTGCGGTCATCAACATCCCGGCGATGGTGATCATCGCCTTCGTGACCACGCTGCTGGTGGTCGGCATTCGCGAGTCCGCGCGCTTCACCAGCTTCGTCGTCGTGGTCAAGCTCGTCGTGATCGCGCTGTTTCTCGCCACCGCGGCTTCCTCGGTGACGCTGGCGAACTGGGTGACGGCGAGCAACCCGGAGGGCGCGCTGATCCCGCCGAATGCCGGTCCCGGCGTGTTCGGCTGGTCCGGCGTGATCCGCGGCGCGGCGGTGGTGTTCTTCGCCTATATCGGCTTCGACGCGATCTCGACCGCGGCGCAGGAAGCGAAGACGCCGGAGCGCGACATGCCGATCGGCATTCTCGGCTCGCTCGTGATCTGCGCCGCGCTCTATGTCGCGGTCGGATTCGTGCTGACCGGCATCGTGCCCTATGACCGGCTCAGCGTGCCCGATCCGATCGCCGTCGGCATCGATGCGATCGGCATCGGCTGGCTCGGACCGTTCATCAAGCTCGGCATCCTGTTTGGATTGACATCGGTGATCCTCATCATGCTGCTGGCGCAACCGCGGATCTTTCGCGCCATGGCACATGACGGATTGCTGCCGGGCTTTGCCGCAAAGATCCATCCGCGCTTCCAGACCCCCTATGTCTCGACCATCTTCGCCGGCACCGTCGCCGCTGTTCTCGGTGGGCTGTTGCCGATCGGGCTGGTCGGCGAACTGGTCTCGATCGGCACGCTGTTCGCATTCACGGTGGTCTCGATCGGCACGCTGGTGCTGCGCGTGCGCGATCCGGAATTGCCGCGTCCGTTCAAGGCGCCGGCGATCTGGCTGGTGGCCCCGGCTGCCGCCGCAACCTCGCTGTTCCTGATGTTCGGCCTGCCGCTCGACACCTGGATCAGGCTCGCGGTGTGGCTGGCGATCGGGCTTGTGATCTATGCGGCCTATGGCAGACGGCACAGCCGGCTGCGGGCAAGCGGCGGGGACCGCGCGGGCCTATAGTGTGCGCGCGTGCGGCCTGCTAGATGTACGCGTTGAGATAGCACCGCAAGCCGCGACAAGCCGGCATTCTCCGGGGAGACTTTTATGCAAAATCCAACGGCACGCGCGCGATGGATGGTCGCCGCGCTCGTCTCGATCGGCATCGTGTCGGCCGTTCCCGGTCGCGCAGCCTCGGTTGCGCCGGTCGCCGCCGAGAACGGCATGGTGGTTTCTGCGCAGCATCTCGCGACCCAGGTCGGCGTCGAGGTGTTGAAGCGTGGCGGCAATGCGGTCGATGCGGCGGTCGCCGTTGGTTACGCGCTTGCGGTGGCCTACCCCGCTGCAGGCAATCTCGGTGGCGGCGGATTCATGACCATCCAGTTCGCCGACGGTCGCAAGACCTTCCTGGATTTCCGGGAGACTGCGCCGAAGGGCGCCACTGCCGACATGTATCTCGACAAGGACGGCAAGGTCATCCCCGGGCTGTCGACCAAGGGGCATCTCGCCGTCGGCGTACCGGGCTCGGTGGCCGGGATGGAATATGCGCGCGAGAAATACGGCACGATGAAGCGCGCTGACGTCATCGCGCCGGCGCTGCAACTGGCGGAGGATGGCTTTGTGCTCGACCAGGGCGACGTCAGCATGCTGCAGACCTCGACCAAGGACTTTCAGGACGATCCGGCCTCGGCCGCGATCTTCCTCAACAACGGCAAGCCGTTTCAGGTCGGCGAACGGCTGACGCAGCATGAGCTCGCCGAGACGCTGCGCGAGATCAGCAAGCGCGGCAGTGATGGCTTCTACAAGGGCTGGGTTGGCGCTGCGATCGTCGCCGCGAGCCAGGCCGGCAAGGGCCTGCTGACGCAGGAGGATCTGGACAACTACAGGGTTCGCGAGCTGGCACCGGTCGAATGTGACTACCGCGGTTACCACGTGGTCTCGGCGCCGCCGCCCAGTTCGGGCGGTGTGGTGATCTGCGAGATGCTCAACATCCTCGAGGGCTATCCGCTGAAGGAGCTCGGCTACCACTCGGCGCAAGCGGTGCACTACCAGATCGAGGCGATGCGCCACGCTTACGTCGATCGCAACAGCTATCTCGGCGATCCGGACTTCGTGAAAAATCCGCTCGAGCGCCTGCTCGACAAGACCTACGCCGCGAAGATCCGTGCCGCGATCGACCCGGCCAAGGCCGGTGTGTCCAGGGACATCAAGCCCGGCGTTCCGCCGCATGAGGGCAGCAACACCACGCACTATTCGATTGCCGACAAGGACGGCAATGCGGTGTCGGTCACCTACACGCTGAACGACTGGTTCGGTGCCAAGGTGACGGCGGCCAAGACCGGCGTGCTGCTGAACGACGAGATGGACGACTTCACCGCCAAGGTCGGCGTGCCGAACCTGTATGGGCTGGTGCAGGGGGAGGCCAACGCGATCGTCCCCGGCAAGCGTCCGCTGTCCTCAATGAGCCCGACCATCGTCTCCAAGGACGGCAAGCCGGTCATCGTGATGGGCACCCCGGGCGGCAGCCGCATCATCACCGCCGTGCTGCTGACGATGATCAACGCCATCGACTACGGCATGAACGCGCAGGAGGCCGTGGACATGCCGCGCTTCCACCAGCAGTGGCTTCCCGAGGCGACCAACCTCGAGGACTACACGCTGTCGCCGGATACGCAGAAGATCCTGGAGGGCATGGGCCACAAATTCGGCCCGCCGCATCCGGCCAACCACCTCGCGGTGATCATCATTGGCGCGCCGTCGCTGGGCGGCAAGCCGGTCGGCAGCAACCGCTTCTATGGCGCGAACGACCCGCGCCGCAATTCGGGGCTCGCCGCGGGGTATTGAGCGTGACGCCCAACGACAGCCCGTAGCCCGGATGAGCGAAGCGATATCCGGGTCTTGTTGAGCTCCCGCATGTCGCTCCGCTCGTGCGGGCTGCCGCTCCAATTGATCCGTGCTGCGATCAGGCGACGGCGGTCGACCTGCCGTCCTTTTGCCCGCCGGTCAGCAGCAAGCGCTGGCGGATCGCGTCTTCGATCAGAGCCAGGGATTGCTTGGCTTCGCGCGCCTCGGCTTCGGCGGCCTGGGCGCGGAATTCGGCCGCATCGAGTTGCTCCTGTTGGGACTCGATGCGCCGTCGGGCTTCCTCAAGCGCCCGCGACGCATCCCTCAATTTGCGCTCGGTGGCGGCGATGATTTCGAGCTGCGCCTGTTCGGCGGCCTCGGCGCGCGCTTCGCCGGCGCGGGCCCTGTCCTCGATGCTGCGGAACAAATCCGCCGCCTGATAGACGAGGTCCAAGGCTTCTGTGCCCATGGCCGATGTGGGTGGTCTTGGAAATCCAAGAACGTTCGGGTCGGCCGTAAATGGCCGTTTAAATCCGCGCAGTGCCATCCAAATCAGCCCGTCGCGAGTCGGTGTATGCCCAACAACTTGCGGTAGTTATAGTTAACAAATCCTTAATGTGACTGGCGCACCAGTTCTGTCCACCGGTTTCTGATGTCGCAGCACCCAAATCGTCGGCGGATAGGGGAATCGATCCGTCCGGCCGCGCTTTTCTTTCGTAACGTGCTCTCCGCACGAGCGCATCGAGACCGCAGCGCTATCAGGCGCGGCGCGCGAATCGCCCAGCGCTGCAGCAGCGAAGATCGATGCAGCTTCCGCGGGCACCGCCAGTCGGCGAGGTCTGTCGGTTTGGCTGCGGGCGCGAGCCGGGCTCTATGGCATAAGTTTGACGCCTGGCTTGCTTTAATTCTCCGGTGTTGAATTGCAGGTCCATGGAGCGACCGATATACCGGGCGGCCTAAGTGGCACGCAGCGCGCTCAGAACGAGCGACGTATTCGCCACGGAAATCTGGTCGATGAAATTTCTGTTGCGGTTCTTCGGGTTCCTGTTCACCGCAGGCACCATCCTGTTCCTGGCTGGTCTGGCCGCGGTCGCAGGGCTGTTCTGGCATTTCTCCAAGGACCTGCCCGAGTATTCGCAGCTCCAGAACTACGAGCCGCCGGTGATGACCCGCGTGCACGCGGCCGACGGCTCGCTGCTCGGCGAATACGCCAAGGAGCGCAGGCTCTATCTGCCGATCCAGGCAGTGCCGAAGCTCGTGATCAACGCGTTCCTCGCCGCCGAGGACAAGAATTTCTACGAGCATGGCGGCGTCGACTACACCGGCATGGCGCGCGCCGGCGTCGCCTACATCCAGAACTTCGGTTCCAACCGGCGGCCGCAGGGCGCCTCGACGATCACCCAGCAGGTCGCCAAGAACTTCCTTCTGACCAACGAGGTGTCGTTCACCCGCAAGATCAAGGAAGCCTTGCTGGCGATGCGAATCGAGCGGGCTTACTCCAAGGACAAGATCCTCGAGCTCTATCTCAACGAAATCTATCTCGGCCTTGGCGCCTACGGCATCGCGGCGGCCTCGCTGGTGTATTTCGACAAGTCCGTCAATGAACTGACGGTCGCGGAAGCGGCCTATCTGGCGGCGCTGCCGAAAATGCCGGCCAGCCTGCATCCGGTGCGCAACCGCGCGCGCGCCGTCGAGCGCCGCAACTACGTGATCGACCGCCTGCAGGAGAACGGCTGGATCACCGCGGCCGACGCCGACAAGGCGCGCAAGGAGCCGCTGACCGTCACCAACCGCAGCAATGGCGCGCACACCTTCGCCGGCGAATATTTCTCGGAAGAAGTCCGCCGCGACATCTTCGAGCGCTATGGCGAGAAGAAGCTCTATGAAGGCGGCCTGTCGGTGCGCACCACGCTCGACCCCAAGGTCCAGGTGATGGCGCGTAAGGCCATGGTGGCTGGGCTCGTCAATTATGACGAGCAGCAGGGCTATCGCGGTGCGATCCAGAAGCTCGACCTGACCAGTGACTGGGGCGTGCCGCTCGCCGAGATCAAGTCGCTGTCCGACATCTCGCCGTGGCGAATGGCGGTGGTGCTGGAGAGCAACGATCAGTCGGCACGGATCGGATTCCAGCCGGGCCGCGAGCTCGGCGGCGCCATCAGCAAGCAGCGCGAGACCGGCATCATCACGATGGACGGCGTGCGCTGGGCCAAGAGCAAGGGCAAGACGCCGACATCGGTGGCGCAGGTGCTGCAGCCCGGCGACGTGATCTACGCCGACCCGCTCTTCAGCAAGGACGGCCAGCGCATCGAAGGACAGTACCGGCTGCGCCAGATCCCTGAGCTGTCGGGCGCGATGGTGGCGATGGATCCGCACACCGGCCGCGTGCTGGCGATGGTCGGCGGCTTCTCGTTCGACCAGAGCCAGTTCAACCGCGCGACGCAGGCCTATCGGCAGCCCGGCTCGACCTTCAAGCCGATCGTCTATTCGTCGGCGCTCGACAACGGCTACACCGGATCGACCATGATGATCGACGCGCCGATCGAGATCGACCAGGGGCAGGGCAACATCTGGCGGCCCGAAAACTTCTCCACCGGCAAGTATCAGGGCCAGGTGACGCTGCGCAACGCGCTGCGGCTGTCGCTCAACACGGTGACCGTGCGGCTGGCGCAGGAAATCGGCATGCCGCTGATCGGCGAATATGCCAAGCGCTTCGGCGTCTATGACGAGTTGCCGAACTATCTCGCCTATGCACTCGGCGCCGGCGAGACCACGGTGATGCGGATGGCCACGGCCTATTCGATGATCGCCAATGGCGGCGTCCGCGTGAAGCCGACCCTGATCGATCGCATCCAGGACCGCTACGGCCACACCATCTTCAAGCACGATCAGCGCGAATGCCGTGGCTGCGACGCGCCGGAGGGCTGGAAGAACCAGCCGGAGCCGCAGCTCGTCGACCGCCGCGAGCGGGTGCTCGACGCGATGTCCGCCTACCAGATCACCTCGCTGATGGAGGGCGTGATTCAGGCCGGTACCGGCACCGCGCTGAAGGACGTCGGCAAGCCGCTTGCCGGCAAGACCGGCACCTCGAACGAGGCCAAGGATCTCTGGTTCGTGGGCTTCTCGCCGGACCTCGTGGTCGGTCTCTATGTCGGCTACGACAAGCCGCGCTCGCTCGGCCGCAACGCGCAGGCCGGCCATACCGCGGCGCCGATCGCGCGCGACTTCCTGAAGCTCGCGCTGGCCGACAAGCCCGCCACCCCGTTCAAACAGCCGGTCGGCATCCGGCTGGTCCTCGTCGATGCCAAGACCGGCCAGCGCGCCGCGCCTGGCCAGAACAGGGGCGTGGTGCTCGAAGCCTTCAAGCCGGGCCAGGCGCCGCCGTTCAATGATCCCGGGATGGTCGCCGGCACCGACGTGATCGACGGCACCCAGCAGGGCATTTCGCCGGACGCCGATCGGGCCGTGATGCGGTCGGGGACAGGCGGGCTGTACTGAGGTCGGAGGCAGGGCATGCGCGGTTGGGCTGGTGCGGCGCTTTGTCAGGGCGCATCACGCGGCCGTGGTTGAACGTGCCGCTCGTGGGCGCAGACCCAAAATGGAGTGCTCGACCCGGAGCTCCCTGAAGCGCGGCGTTCCTTTCGTATCGGGGAAGTCGCGCGCGTGTTGAGCCGTGGATCGCGATGATCAAGGCGCTGGTTCTCGTAACGCGGGTCATTTGGACCGTTGTCGTGGTTGGAACGACAACCGTGATAGGCGCGCTGCTCGGATTTGGGTCCCACGGCTGGATCGGCGCGATCGGGTTTGGCACCGCCGGATTTGGTATTGGAGCTGTGGTTTGCAGCCTGGCCCGAACTGCTGGTGGAATTGCTCGCCGGACTGTGAATCGTATGACTCCACCGGGCCGGTCGGTGGCGTCCCGGATTCGCGATTTTCACGCCGTTCTCCGCCAACAATGCTTGCCAAGCCCACAACCAAGCGGGTAGAAGGTCGCTCTCGCGCGGGCGCTGATTTGGCAGGCGAACCCGCTGCACCGAGATGTCCAGTCATCCAGCTAAGCTGTTGATACCACGGATTATTCTTGGGGAATGGTGTAACGGTAGCACAACAGACTCTGACTCTGTTTGTCTTGGTTCGAATCCAGGTTCCCCAGCCAATCCGCCTCGGTGGCGTGATCATCCTCTGAAATCCCGACGAGATTGCCGGCTGCGGCTGCCGACGGAGGTCAGTCGTATGTGTGCCATCACGGCATGAGGGTGGATCAGTCGCGCGTAATCCACCATGGTCACGCGTGTGCTCGTTGCAACAGAGGTTTAAGCTGATGGACGAAATTCTCTATGCCCGCGAAGCGTCGATCGGCGTCGATGAGTTCATCGAGGTGCTGCGGCAGTCGGGCCTCGGCGAGCGGCGACCGCTGGCGGATACCGACCGGATGGAGCGCATGATCGCCAATGCGAATCTGATCGTGACGGCGCGGAAGGCGGGCAAGCTGGTCGGCGTGTCGCGCGCGCTGACCGATTTCGCCTATTGCTGCTATCTGTCCGATCTCGCAGTCGATCGCGCGTACCAGGGACATGGCATCGGCAAGCGTCTGATCGCGGAAACGCGGCGCCTGGCCGGACCTGAATCGATGTGCCTGCTGTTGTCGGCGCCTGACTCGATCGGGTTCTACAAAACCATCGGCATGCCGCAGCCGGACAACGCGTTCCTCTACAAGCGGGAGCGATAGCTGCGCGGCGCTACTTGATCTTGTCGTAGACCGTCGCGAAGTCGGCGAGCGGCATCGGGATCGAGATGGTTTCCTTGCCGAGATTCTGGAACGACACCTTGAGCTGCTTGCCCGACTTCAGCTGGCTCAGGACATCGGCGGCGATCGGCGTATTGATGTAGCAGCCGCGCGCCTCGCAAGTCTGGATCGGCACGTCGACGGCCTTGCCGTCGTCGACCTGCAACTTGGCGCCGACAGGCAGGTTCAATCCGAGCGGAAGCTGGATCAGCGCCACCGGCGTGCGGGTGTCGCCGGGAACGCGGATGTTGACCAGCACGATGAGCTGGCCGGTCTTGGTGAGCACCGCGGTCTGTTCCATCGCGCATTCGAGCGGGGCGTCGCGGCTCGCACTGGTACAGCGCGCGACCCAGCCGGAGTTGTTGGGGGCTGCTGTATCACCCTGAGGAGCCGCGGGCGCAGCTGCCGGAGCGGGCGCGTTCTTGCTCTTGGCCGTCTGGGCGTGGCCAAGGCCAGCCACGCCGAACGCGGTCAGCAGGACGAAGAGCGACTTTGCGACAATCTTCACGGTACCGGCTCCGAAATGAACATCTTTCGGATGTGCCGGGATGCCGGCAAAGTCAAGTCACTCGGCGGCCTCCTTGACCGATCCATGCTCGCCATCGTCAGCGTCGTGGTCGGCGGGCGGCGAGCGGCCCCAGTTCGCGAACGCGTTGGAGAGCTTGTCGAGATAGAGATAGACGACCGGCGTTGTGAACAGCGTCAGCGCCTGGCTGACGATCAGGCCGCCGACCATGGCGTAGCCGAGCGGCTGGCGGATTTCCGAGCCGGTGCCGGTTCCTAACATCAACGGCACGCCGCCGAGCAAGGCGGCCATCGTCGTCATCATGATCGGGCGGAAGCGGAGCAGGGCGGCCTGGCGGATCGCCGCCACGGGCTCCATGTGCTGGTCGCGCTCGGCCGCGATCGCGAAGTCGACCATCATGATGCCGTTCTTCTTCACGATGCCGATCAAAAGGATGATGCCGATCAGCGCGATCAGCGAGAAGTCGAAGCCGGCCGCCATCAGGATCGCGAGCGCGCCGACGCCGGCCGACGGCAGCGTCGACAGAATCGTGATCGGGTGGATGTAGCTCTCGTAGAGAATGCCGAGGATCAGGTAGACGACCACGAGCGCCGCGAGGATCAACAGCGGCACGGTCGACAACGATTGCTGGAACGCCTGCGCGGTGCCCTGGAAGCTCGAGCTCAGTGTCGGCGGCGCGCCGAGGTCGACCATCGCCTTCTGCACCGCTTCCGTCGCCTGCCCGAGCGCAACGCCCTGCGCCAGGTTGAACGAGATGGTGATCGCCGGGAACTGGCCCTGATGGCTGATCGAGAGCGGCCGTACCGGCACGCTGGTCCAGGTCGCGAAGGTCGAGATCGGCACCTGTTCGCCGGTCAGCGGTGACTTGATGTAGATCTTGTTCAGCGTGTCGATCGCGCCCTGCAGCTCAGGCAACACCTCGAGGATGACGTGGTAGCTGTTGAGCTGGGTGAAATATTGCGTCACCTGGCGCTGACCGAACGCATCATAGAGCGTGTCGTCGATCAGCTGCGGCTGGATGCCATAGCGCGAGGCGGTGTCGCGGTTGATCTTCAATTCGAGCGTGGTGCCGTTGGTCTGCTGGTCGGTGGCGACGTCGCGCAGCTGCGGCAGCGTCTGCATCTTGCCGAGAATCTTCGGCGCCCATTCGTTCAGTTCGGCGAGGTTGGCATCCTGCAGCGTGAATTCGAACTGGGTGCGGGTCGGGCGGCCGCCGAGGCGGACGTCCTGCGCCGCCTGCATGAACAGCCGGGCACCCTCGACCTTCTCCAGCTTCGGCCGCAGCCGGGCGATGACCTGCTGCGCGTTGGCGTCGCGATCCTTCAGCGGCTTCAGCGTGATGTACATCGCGCCGTTGTTGCCGGCGCGGCCGCTGCCGCCGATCGCCATCGCCACCGTCGCCACCGCGGGATCCTGCTGCACGATCTTGCCGAGCTCCTCCTGCTTCCGCTTCATGTCGGCGAAGGAGATGTCCTGGTTGGCTTCCGAGGTCGCGGTGATCAGGCCGACGTCCTGCTGCGGGAAGAAGCCCTTCGGGATGACGACGAACAGGTAGACCGACAGCGCCAGCGTCCCGAAGAAGATCATCAACGTCGTGAACTTCCAGCGCAAAGCGAGGTCGAGCACGCTCTGATAGCCGCGCAGCATGGCGTCGAAGCCGCGCTCGCTGAGCTGGTAGAACCGACCGTGCTTCTCGTCATTGTGGGCGCGCAGGAAGCGCGAGGCCATCATCGGGGTCAGCGTCAGCGACACGAACATCGAGACGAAGATGGTCATCGCGAGCACGACCGCGAATTCGCGGAACAGGCGGCCGATGATGCCGCCCATCAGCAGCAGCGGGATCAGCACCGCGACCAGCGAGATGCTGATCGAAACGATGGTGAAGCCGATTTCCTGCGAACCCTTGAAGGCGGCAGCCATCGGCTTCTCGCCCTCTTCGATGTAGCGGCTGATGTTCTCCAGCATCACGATGGCGTCGTCGACCACGAAGCCGACCGCGATCGTCAGCGCCATCAGCGACAGATTGTCGAGCGTGTAGCCGAAAACCCACATCAGCGCGCAGGCGCCGAGCAGCGCCAATGGCACCGTGACCGTCGGGATCACGGTCGCCCAGAAACTGCGCAGGAAGACGAAGATCACCATCACGACCAGGAAGATGGTCAGCAGCAGGGTGAACTGGACGTCCTCGACCGCCGCGCGGATCGTGGTGGTGCGGTCGCTGATGACGTCGATCTTGATCGCCGGCGGGATCGCAGCGACCAGCCGGGGCAGCGTCGCCTTGATCTTGTCGACGGTGTCGATGACGTTGGCGCCGGGCTGCTTGAAGATGACGAGGAATACGCCGCGCTTGCCGTTGGCCCAGGCGGCCTGCTTGGCGTCCTCGGGCCCGGTGACGGCCTGGCCGATGTCACGGATCCGCAGCGGCCCGCCATTGCGGTAGGCGATGATGACGTCGTTCCACGGGCTCGCCGTCAGCAACTGGTCGTTGGCGTAGATGGTATAGGCGCGGGTGGCGCCGTCGATATTGCCCTTCGGACTGTCGACGGTGGCGATGTTGATCGCGGCGCGGACGTCCTCCAGCGACAGGCCCTTGGCGACGAGCTTGGCGGGGTCGATCTGGACGCGAACCGACGGCTTCTGCTGTCCGCCGATGATGACCTGCGCAACGCCCGAGATCTGGCTGATCTGCTGCGCCAGCTGGGCGTCGACGGCATCGCTGACCGTCGTCAGCGGCAGCGTGTCCGACGTCGCCGACAGCAGCATGATCGGCGAGTCCGCCGGGTTGACCTTGCGGTAGGTCGGCGGCGAGGGAAGGGTTTTCGGCAACTGGCCGCTGGCCGCGTTGATGGCGGCCTGCACGTCGTTGGCGGCGCCGTCGATGCTGCGGTTGAGGTCGAACTGGATGGTGACCGCCGCCGTGCCGAGATAGCTGGTCGAGGTCATCTGCGCGATGCCGGGGATCTGCGCGAACTGGCGTTCCAGCGGCTGGGCGACCGATGTCGCCATCGTTTCCGGGCTGGCGCCGGGCAGGGTCGCAGTGATCTGGATGGTGGGGAAGTCGACCTGCGGCAGCGGCGCGACCGGCAGCAGGGGATAGGCGACGAGACCGACGAACAGGATGCCCGCCATCAGCAGCGAGGTGCCGATGGGGAAACGAATGAATGGTGCGGAAATTCCGGCGCCGACGCTCATTCCTGCGCAACCTTCGACTGGGACGGATCCGAGCTCGCCACCGCCGTTGTCACCTGGGTTCCCGGCGAGACCTTGTACTGGCCCGCGGTGATCACCTGCTGTCCGGGCGACAGGCCCTCGTCGATCACCGACTTGCCGTCGATCGACTGGCTGACCTTGATCTTGCGAAGCTCGGCCTTGTTCTCCTGATTGACTGAATACGCGTAGAGGCCATCGGTGCCATGCTGCACTGCGTCATCCGGGACGACGGTGGCATCCTTCAAGGTTCTGACCAGAAGGCGGGTCGAGACCGACTGGCCCGGCCACAGCGCGTGGTCCTTGTTATCAAACACCGCCTTCAGCCGGACAGTCCCGCTTGACGTGTCGACCTGATTGTTGATCAGCGCCAGGGTTCCGGTGGATAGCACCCGCTTGCCGTCGGTGGTCAGGGCAATGGTCTTGGGCGGCGCCACGGCCAGCGCCGCCTTGATATCCGGCAGCTGGTCTTCCGGCGCGGTGAAGATCACCGTGATCGGCTCGATCTGGGTGATCGTGACAATGCCGGTCTGGGCCGAGGCATTGACGATGTTGCCGATATCGACCAGTCGCAGGCCGACAATGCCGTCGATCGGGGACTTGACGGTGGTGTAGTCCACCTGGGTCTGGGCGTTGAAGATGGCGGCCTCGTCAGCCGAGATCTGGGCGGTCAGCTGCGCCACCGTGGAGCGCTGGGTGTCGAGCTGCTGGCGTGTCGCGAACTCGCCGAGCCTGGTGGTGCGCTGCAGGTCGAGATTGGCGTTGGCGAGATTGGCTTCGTCCTGGGCCTTCTTGGCCTTGGCCTGGTCGAGCGTTGCCTGATAGGGCCGCGGATCGATCTCGACCAGCGTGTCCCCGGCCTTGACGAATTGGCCTTCCTTGAAAGCGATCCTGGTGATCTGGCCGTCGACCCGGGTGCGGACCTGGACGGTGTTGAATGCCTGCACGGTGCCGAGACCCGTGAGATAGACCGGGAAGTCGGCCTTCTCGACCGGCGAGATCTTGACCGGGACGGCCGGGCGTTGGGCGGAGCGCTTCTGGGCGGCTTCGGCCGCCTGTTGGTTGCTCGTGTGTTTCTGCCAGCCGAAATAACCGGCGGCGCCGACCGCAGCGATCACTAAAACCCAACCGATGGTGCGTGACTTTGACATGCGGACTCTTGGGTTCGACGTAACAATAAAGGCTGATTGAAACGGTTCACAGAGCTTGCGGATATAATATGCGTGCACTTAATGTGTAAACACACCAAGGCTTGAGAATCCTAAACATTTGGAAAGGTTTAGGTCAGAAACGAGCAGAAACAATTCGCCTGGGAAACGCACCGAGGACCCCTATGTCGCTCGATCTCAAACGCCAGTTTATCGCGCAGCTTGTCGAGAGTTCCCGGCTGCTGCGCAATTATATCGATCATCGCGCCAAGGCGCGAGGCACCACGCGTGCGCAATGGATCGTGCTCTTCCGCTTGCGCGAGCAGGAGGGACTTTCCCAGGTCGATCTCGCCGACGTCCTCGAATTGCAACCGATCTCGCTGGTGCGGCTGCTCGACCGCCTTGTCGAGCATGGCCTGCTCGAACGGCGTCCCGATCCCAGGGATCGCCGTGCCAATCGCCTGTTCCTGACCCGGAGCGGGCGGCGTCTCGTCGACGATCTCGACAGTTTGCGCGACGCGATCGCCGGCGACGTGTTGCGCGACGTCTCGGACAAGCATGTCGAAAGCGGCCTCGCCACGCTGCGCGAGGTCAAGGATCGCATCAAGGCGCTCGGCGAGGAGGCGGAGCGCATCGCCGCGAAATAGCGCATCTCATCGCACGCAGATTCCTGCGCTCCATCCATTCACCCGTTGCAGCGTGCGCGAGCCGGTTGAATCGTCGCGGGATGTCGTCCATATCGCGCAGCGACGATGCGAGAGGATGAGGGCCGCGATGGATGAGTTGAACGGGCGCATGATGGCATGCCAGATCCTGGTTACAGGATTGATCGCGCGCGTCGCCAACGAGCAGCGCGATCCGCTGCGCTTTCTCACCGACTTCCGCGACGAGATCAAAGCGGTCGTCAACGGCGTCAACATCGCCGGCCTCGAGAACAGCGACCGCGTGCGGCAGGTCGCGCAGCGGACGATCGACGAGCTGTTTTCGCTGATGAAGCCGCCAAGCGCCGAGTGATCGCGTGGTCGCATGGACAGCGCCGCAAGCGGCGGTCAATGACGAGCGGCACCGATTTAGAACGATTATTAGAACGCTTAAAAACTCTAGTTTAGAACGATTTCAAACCGCAAATTAGAATCGCTTTGAATTGGGGCGATTCAAGCCGACTGTTGCGCTCGTCGCATTGATAAAAAAGGTCACGCTCGATAACCGATGGAGACAGTTCGTCGCAGCTTCATTTCGCGAGCGAGCTGATTTTTCTGGGGCGAGCAAGACATGAGCAATGTGAAGGCGCCGAGATCGCTGCGCTTTGATGCAGCGATCGGTTCGGCTGATGACACCGGTTATTCCGCCACGAAGGTCTCCGCAGTCGCGAGCCTGATCGCGGTGGCGTCGTTTTCGGGGGCTGAAGCGCAGCAATCCAACCTGCCGCCGGTGAACGTCGATGCGCCGGTCGCTCGCCCGCGGCCCGTGACGTCAAGGCCCACTGCGGACCAGGTCCGCGCCCGCAACGCGCTGCGCCGCGCCGCGCGCCGCAACAATCAGCAGGCACAGCAGACGCCGGTGCCGTTTCCCAACGCCGGCGGTCTTCCCGCCGACCGCGATCCCTATGCGGATCCGGCCGCGCCGTACAAGGGCGACCGTTTGCAGTCGTCCGGGAAATATCCCGAGCCGATCCTGAACACACCGAAATCGGTCACGGTGCTGACCAAGGACGTGCTCGAAGACAAGAACGCCACATCGCTGAAGTCGGCGATCCTGTCGACGGCCGGCGTCACGCTCGGCACGGGCGAGGGCGGCAATGCCTTCGGCGACCGCTTCTTCATCCGCGGCTTCGACGCACGCAACGACATCTTCATCGACGGCGTGCGCGACTCCGGCGTCAGCGTCCGCGAGAACTTCTTCACCGAGCAGGTCGAGATCCTGCGCGGCCCGGGCTCGTCCTTTGCAGGCCGCGGCACCACCGGCGGCGCGATCAACATCGTCACCAAGCAGGCGACGACGCAGAACAGCTTCTACAACATGGACACCACGTTCGGCACCGATCGCACCAAGCGCGTGACGCTCGACGTCAACCAGGTGATCAGCCCGACACTGGCGATCCGCGCCGGC
Organism: Bradyrhizobium brasilense; assembly: GCF_029714345.1. Taxonomy (NCBI): domain Bacteria; kingdom Pseudomonadati; phylum Pseudomonadota; class Alphaproteobacteria; order Hyphomicrobiales; family Nitrobacteraceae; genus Bradyrhizobium; species Bradyrhizobium brasilense. The sequence goes on along the minus strand of NZ_CP121669.1, from coordinate 5,400,776 downwards.
GGTCTGTTCCAGGATGCCGGCGTCGCCGGCCGCAGCTATGTCACCGACGACCGCAACGGCGCGTTCGTCGCCGGCACGTGGAAGCCGGTCGACGCGGTGAAGATCACCGGCAACTACATCCACACCGAGCTCACCGGCATCCCGGATTTCGGCGTGCCGTACTATCGGCCGAGCACCGCGAGCACGGCCGGCGGTCCGTTCCCGGATTTCGGCGTCAACCGCAACAATTTCTACGGCTTCGTCAACCGCGACTTCTTCAGGACCGGGCAGGACATCGGCACGATCAATGCCGAGGTGCAGATCACGCCGGACCTCGTGGTCAGCAACAAGATCCGGGAATCGCGTTCGACCCAGAACTACATCGGCACGCTGCCGGAAGCGCCGACTCTGGCCGCCGGCGCTCCGTTCACGGCGTATACGCTGAGCGCCAATCCGCAAAGCCGCTACCAGGTCACCGACGTGTTCGCCAACCAGACCGAGGCGACCTACAAATCGGTCGACGGCCTCGGCTTCAAGCACACGACGACGGCCGGCGTCGAATACGACAACGAGCGGTCCTCGATCGACAGATATCTCGGCCTGAGCTCGGAAATAACGACCGGCACATCGGCATTCACGGGAAGCGGATCGCTCTCCGGCGTCAGCGTGTTCAATCCGCAATACACCAACATTCCGTTCCCGATTCCGTCGGGGCTGTCCGGGCTGCCGACCAAGATCGGGATCGACACCACCAGCGGCTACATCATGGATACCGCGAACTACAATGACTTCGTGATCCTCAATGGCGGCATCCGCTACGACGACTACAAGATCAACACGTCGGGCTATCTGACGTCGGGCGGCAGGACCACATTCGGCAGTCAGTCGGCCGACTTCGGGATGCCGAACTTCAACCTCGGCCTCACGTTGAAGCCGTTGCCGAACGGCAGCGTCTATGCGGCCTATGCGACCTCATCCAACCCGGTCGGCGCCGAATTCGACGGCACCAGCACGGCGTATGGCGGTCTGTCTCCCGTGCTGAACGGCGGCAATACCCAGATCTTCGGGCCGGAAAAGAACAAGGCGATCGAAGTCGGCACCAAGTGGGAATTGTTCGATCGTCATCTGCTGGTGACGGCGGCGCTGTTCCAGACCGAGAAGGAAAATGCGCGCGAATCGCAGAACGTGAACAACGCAACCGCGGCCGCGGCGCTTGGCTGCTCTTATCCGACCGGGACGACCGGCAATATCTCCTGCATCACCGCGGGCGCGGCCTACCGCATCCGCGGCATCGATCTCGGCGTCGGCGGCAAGATCACCGACAAATGGAGCGTGTTCGGCGGTCTCGTGCTGATGCAGTCGGCAGTGACGAGGTCGCTGGCGCCGCCGGCCAACACCATCCTGTATTCCAGCAATGTCGGACTGCCACTCGCCAACGTCGCGCATCAGTCGTTCAGCATGCTGACCAAGTACCAGCTCACCGACATGTGGGAGCTTGGCGGGCAGGCGGTGTATCGCTCGAAGGTCTATGGCGGCACGCTGCTCGCGGCCAACCAGGGCACCTCGATCCCGAGCTACTGGCGCTTCGACGCCTTTGCCGAAGCAAAGATCGACAAGCACTGGACGATGAAGCTGTTCGTCAACAACATCTTCGACAAGCGCTACTACGACGCGCTGTACCAGAGCGCGGCGCCGTTCGTGCTCGAAGCGCCGGGACGCGCCGCGTATCTGGTTGTTTCTGCGCGTTACTGACGGAGGCTTCGCGGCGACAGATGCTGGTCTGTGTTCCCAACGTATTGAGCAAGGCTGATGTGGCGGACTTCCGCCGCATCATGGCGCAAGCCGAATGGGAGGACGGCCGCTCGACCGCCGGCGCCGCGTCCGCGATGGTCAAGCGCAACGAGCAGATGCCGCCCGACAGCGAGGTCGCGCGGCAGCTCGGCAACCGGATCCTGTCGGCGCTGTCGGCGAGCCCGCGCTTCATCTCGGCGGCGATCCCGCTTAAAATCTTTCCACCCTTGTTCAACCGCTATGCCGCCAGCGACGGGCACCATTTCGGCCTGCACGTCGACAATGCGGTGCGCGGCGACAGGCTGACGGGCATGAGGATCCGCACCGACCTCTCGGTCACGCTGTTTTTATCGGAGCCGGAGGACTACGACGGCGGCGAGCTCGTCATCGAAGACCTCTACGGATCCCATGAAATCAAGCTGCCGGCTGGCGATCTCGTAGTTTATCCTGCTTCCAGTTTGCATCTGGTCACGCCGGTCACGCGGGGGACGCGGGTAGCGTCTTTTTTCTGGCTGCAGAGCATGGTACGGGATGCACACGCGCGCAGTCTGATCTTTGATCTCGATACCGCGATCCAGGCTCTGGTGGAGCGGCTGGGGCGCGATGACCCCGAAACGGTCAAATTGACCGGGATTTATCACAACCTGATCCGTCACTGGGCTGAAGTGTAACTGATGATGACATTCAAGTTCCCCGCTGCATCCGCTATGATCGCCTCGCTGGCGATGCTGATGCTGGCCGCGCCGTCTTCGGCGCAGCAGCAAACGGCGCCTGTAGCGCAGCCTGCTCCCGTGACCCGGCCTCAGCCCGCACCCGCGGCCCAGCCGGCGGCAGCCCAGCCTGCGGCGGCTGCCCAGGCCGCGCCGGTGGCCGCCCAGCCGGCACAAGCGGCGCCGCAGGCTCAGGCCGCGCCGGCCCCTGCCGCGGCGGCTCCGGCACCGACGGCGAACGAGGCGTCCCTGGCTGCGCCCGCGAGCGGCGACAGCAAGTCGCTGAAGTCGACCTCGACCGGCCTGCACGAATTGTCGCCGTGGAACATGTTCTTGAACGCCGACATCATCGTGAAGGCGGTGATGCTCGGTCTGGCATTCGCGTCGCTCGTCACGTGGACGGTGTTCATCGCCAAGATGGTCGAGCTGACGGTAGCGCAGCGCAAGCTGCGTGGCGCGCTGGCCAAGATCGCTGAATCGCGCTCGCTGGCCGAAGCGCAGTTCGCGCTCGGTGCCAAGGGCAGCGTGCTGTCGTCGTTCATCGCAGCTGCGATGCGGGAGGGGCGCCTGTCGGCGGGCATCTCGAGCGACAGCGGCATCAAGGAGCGCGCGGCGTCGAGCTTCGCCGAGATCGTGCGCGCCGAAGCCCGCAAGATCCGCATCGGCATGGGCCTGCTCGCGACCATCGGCGCGACGTCGCCCTTCGTCGGCCTGTTCGGCACCGTCTGGGGCATCATGAACAGCTTCATCGGCATTTCGAAGTCGCAGACGACCAACCTTGCCGTGGTGGCGCCGGGCATCGCGGAAGCGCTGCTCGCGACCGCGATCGGCCTCGTCGCGGCGATCCCCGCGGTCATCATCTACAACCATTTCTCGCGCGTCACGAAGGTCTATCTCGAGCTGGTCAACCGCGCCTCGGGCGCCGCGGGACGGCTGTTGTCGCGCGATCTCGACCGCACCCATGGCGACGTTCCGCGTAACGCGCATGCGCGCGCCGCGGCGGCGGAGTAGGCGATGGCAGTCTCGATCTCCGAGAACGATGGCGACGACGATTTCGCGGAATCCCACGAGATCAACGTCACGCCGTTCATCGACGTCATGCTGGTGCTGCTGATCATCTTCATGGTGGCGGCGCCGCTTTCGACCGTCGATTTGCCGATCGATCTGCCGACCTCCAGCGCGACGCCGCAGAAGAAGCCGGACAAGCCGACCTATCTCAGCATCAAGCCGGATCTGACGCTGGCGATCGGGGAGAACGCGGTGAAGCGCGTCGACCTGGTCAATTCGCTGGATGCTGTGCCCGACATGACCCGGGACAAATACGTGTTCCTGCGGGCCGATCGGATGGTACCCTATGGCGAGCTGATGGGCGTGATGGAGCTGCTGCGCGCCGGCGGCTACACGCACGTGAAGCTGGTCGCGCTCGAGGGCGTTCCGGGAGCGCCCGCGGCGGCGCAGGCCGATCCTGCCAAACCCTGACGGCGAACGCGATGTCCACCAACCCCGATCTCGATCTGCGGACCTCGAAGCGGCTCTGGGTGATCGCCGCTGTGACGGCAGTCGGGCTGCATCTAGGCGGTGCCGCGCTGGCGCTGACCAATTTGCGCGGCGACGACGGCGAGGGGCTCGGCGCTGCCGGTGCGGAATACGCCGTCGAGCTCGCCTCAGCAACCGACGAGGATAACCCGGCGCCCCCCGGACCGGAGGACCGTGCACAGGAAGCTGCGCCGGAAATGACCCAGCAGAAGGCGGAGGTCAAGGAGACCGACCTTCCGCAGGCCAAGCCGACCGAGACCGAGGACGCCGACCGCATCGTCACGGAAGACAACAGCAAGAAGCCGACGGAGGAGGAAGCCCAGGTCGCCAAGGTACAGACCGAGACGAGCGAGGCCGCCGAGAAGCACCAAGACCAATCGCCAACCAAGCTGGAGGACGCCCGTCAGTCGGAGACCACCAAGGCGCCCAACCCCGGCATCGGCAAGGACAAGCTGCTGCTGACCGCCCAATGGGGCAAGAAGATCAGCGCCTATCTCGACCTGCACAAGAAATTCCCGGAGAACGGCAAGGCCAAAGCGGCCAAGGTGAAGATCGCTCTCGTGCTCAACCGCGTCGGCAAGGTGTTGTCGGTCGCGGTGATGGAATCGTCGGGCGATGCCGCTTTCGACGACGCGGCGATCTCGATGGTCCACCGTTCCGATCCGGTCCCGGCACCGCCGGCTGCACTGCCCGAGGATCAGTTCTCCTTCAGCCTCGACGTCAACTACAACAAGCCGAAGAAGTAGTTGTTGTCCTTCCGGGGCGCGACGAAGTCGCGAGCCCCGGAACGACGTTGCCTCAGCTCTTCTTCACCAGCGGGCAGACGCTCTTCTCGAGCGGGAGGAAGGCCTCGTCCGCGGGGATGGTGGCGACCAGCTTGTAATAGTCCCACGGATATTTTGACTCGGATGGCTTCTTCACCTCGAACAGAGAGGCCGGGTGGATCTTGCGGCCGTCGACGCGGATCGAGCCCTTGCCGAACAGGGGATCGTCGGTCGGCATCTCCTTCATCTTGGCGACCACGGCGCGGCCGTCATGCGGATTGCCGCCGAGCGCTTCCAGCGCCTTGAAATAGTGGATCAGCGAGGAATAGACGCCGGCCTGCACCATGGTCGGCGGGTTCTTCTTGAAGCGCTCCATGAAGCGCTTGGAGAAGGCGCGGGTCTGGTCGTTCATGTCCCAGTAGAATGTCTCGGTGAAGTTCAGCCCCTGCGCGACGTTGAGGCCGAGCGCGTTGATGTCGGTGATGAACAACAGCATGCCGGCAAGCCGCTGGCCGCCGGAGACGATGCCGAATTCCGCGGCCTGCTTGATCGCGTTGGTGGTGTCGCCGCCGGCGTTGGCGAGACCGACGATCTTGGCCTTCGAGCTTTGCGCCTGCAGCAGGAAGGACGAGAAGTCGGCATTGTTGAGCGGATGCTTGACGCTGCCGAGCACCTTGCCGCCATTCGCGGTGACCACCGCCGAGGTGTCGCGCTCGAGCGCTTGGCCGAACGCATAGTCCGCGGTGAGGAAGAACCAGGTGTCGCCGCCGGATTTGACCAGCGCTTTGCCGGTGCCGTTGGCGAGCATGTAGGTGTCATAGACCCAGTGCACCGTGTTCGGCGAACACTGCGCGCCCGTGAGGTCGGACGAGGCCGAGCCCGAGTTCAGGTTGACGACGTTCTTCTCCTTCGAGAGGTTGGCAATCGCGAGCCCGACATTGGAGGCCGCGAGATCGACGAACACGTCGACCTTCTCGACGTCGATCCACTGCTTGCCGATATTGACCGCGACATCGGGCTTGTTCTGGTGATCGGCCGAGATCAGATCGATCTTCCAGCCCTTCGCCAGCAGCCCGGAATCCTCGATCGCCATCTGCGCCGCCACCGTCGAGCCGGGACCGCCGATATCCTGATAGAGGCCGGACTGATCGCCGAGCGCGCCGACCTTGGCGACCTTGTCCATCGTCTGCGCCGACGCACCGCCGCAGAACGCAAGACTCGTGGCCATGACCAGGGCCGTTGTGACCGAGGCTGCAATGGAACGCTTCATCTTCCCTCCAGTATGATTTTGTTTTTGAGTTCCGGATTATGCCCGGCATCGGGCGCATCGCCTAGAGCGCCGGCGCGATCGCTCGCGCGCGATATTCCACGCCACGGCGATCGCGCAGCCGGTAACGCGCGACGGGATGCCGCGGTGTGCGTGGTTCGATCATCGGACGCGGATAGGGTGAAGCGCGGACGGCGCTATTTCCAGTAGTACCGGATCGCGACGTAGACCACGACGAGGCAGGCGAAGATCAGTGCCACCGGCATCGAACGCTTGGCGTTCGGGTCGGAGGTGCTCGTCTTCTTGGGGGGCAGGCGGCGGAACGTCGTGACGTTGCCGCTGTCGGCGACCGGTTCGCGCGCGCGCGCTGGAACCTCCGGCGCTTTGCCGGCGCCGCCCATCTCGACATAGTAGGTGCGGTACATCTCCTGGATGGTCGCCTCGCCGGCGTCGGCTTCGCTCATCTGTCCCAGCAGCTTGTTGTAAATGGCCAGGAAATTCTGCGCCTCAGGCGGCAAGGCGGAGGCGCCGTTCAGCTTGGCCATCATCTTCCAGGTCGCAAAGTCGGCCCGCGCGCGGGTGTCGGCGCGTCGTGCAATCAGCATATCGGCAGCTTTGATCACCATGGCCTCGAAGCGTTCCTGTCCTCAACGCATGACCGGGAAAATTGGCTACCGGTTTTTCGATCGGGTCGTGCGTAAATCAAGGCTATGTGTTTCCGGTAATGAGGAGAAGGGCGTTCCTCACATAGCCGGTCAGAATTCCTAGTATCGTTGAAATAACATCAAGATTTAGGCCGACTTGCTGGCCAATCACCGGCAGCAGGATCAACAGCCCGATGAGGATCAGCATGCCGTAGGGCTCCAGCCGGGCGAGCGGGATCGCCAGCGGCCTTGGCAGCAGCCCGACCGCGACCCGGCCACCGTCCAGCGGCGGGATCGGCATCATGTTGAAGATCGCGAGCACGATGTTGATCAGGAAGGCGTTTTTCAGATTGTCCGCGGTCCATTTTGCGGCATCGGCCGGCACCAATGGCAGCGCGTGGAATGCCAGCGCCGCGGCGATCGCCAGGATGATGTTGGTGGCCGGGCCGGCCAGCGCCACCCACACCATGTCGAGCTTGGGATGATTGAGCTTGCGGAAGTTCACCGGCACCGGCTTGGCGTAGCCGAACAGGAACGGCGAATGCGCGAACAGCAGCACTGCAGGCAGGATCAGCGTGCCGAACGGATCGATGTGCTTCAGCGGGTTGAAGCTGACGCGGCCGAGCTGCCAGGCGGTGTCGTCGCCGAGCCGGTGCGCGACGAAGCCATGCGCGGCTTCGTGAAACGTGATCGCAATGACCACCGGCAATACCCAGACGGAGATGTCATAGAGGGAGATGTTCAATGGCGTGCCGCCTCAGTTCGCTGGGACCGGACCTCAGGCTAGCACGGATTCGCTGAAGGCCTTGCTGGCGAGCGTTGCCGCAGGTCAACGCATGTCGGGGGCGACCGCGTGCGTCGGGGGCGGCTGGGTGGTCGCGATCCAGATGCCAGCGAAAACGGTGACGATGCCGGCCAAAAGATTCCAGCTCAGCGGCTCGCCGAGCAGCGCTGCGCCGACCAGCGATGCCGCGATCGGATTGACGGTGACCGAGATCGCCACCCGGGTCGGCGTCGTCCGTTCCAGCGCGAAGGCCCAGAGATAGAAGGTGAGTGCGGCGCCGAAGCCGCCGAGATAGATCGCGCCGAACCATTGCGGCGCGCCGAAATCGGCAACCGGCGCAAAACTGCCGCGCAGCAGCGAGGCGACAATGAGCACCACCGCCCCGGCGGCCATCGCGAGCGTGGTGAAGGGGATCGGGCCGGAGCGGCGGATATAGGGTTTTGACCAGATGCTGTAGAGCGCCATGCACAGCGCGGCTGCGATCATCAAGAGGTCGCCGCGCCAGGCACCAGGCGGCGCCGTGGCGAGGCCGGAGAGCAGCGCCATCGAGACGCCGAGGATGGTGATCAGGACGCCTGCGGTCTTGCGCGCGGTGAGCGCTTCGGCGCCCAGCACCGCGCCGACCAGCATGGTCAGCAGCGGCAGCGTCGACAGCGCAAGCGCGCCGCGCGCGGCGGTGGTGAAGATCAGCGAGGCGTTGAACAGGACCGGAAACGCCGCAAAGAACAATAGGCCGAGGCCGGCGACGCCGAGCCAGTCGTGCCGCGTCGGCCAGCTCCGGCGTTGCAGTAGTGCCAGCGGCAGCAGCAGCAAGACGCCGATCCCGAAGCGGAACGCGCCGATCGCCAGCGGGTCGATGGCGCCGACCAGAAACCGCGTCGCCCCGATCGAAGTGCCGCCGAGCGCGCTCGATGCCACCGCCGCCAACACCCCCCAGATCTCGCCCATTCCGTTCGCCCCTTGGTTTTGCTTGCGCAATCTAGGGACAAGGACATAATCAGGAAATGGAATAGATTTGATCGAGTAAATCACAGATCGTTATGAGCGCGCCCATCCTGGACCCGGATCTTCTGCAGGCCTTTGTCGCGGTTGCGGAGCATCGCTCCTTCACCCGCGCGGCCTCGGCGCTGAACCGGACCCAATCCGCCGTCAGCATGCAGGTGAAGCGGCTGGAAGAGCGGCTGCAGGCCGAACTGTTTCACCGCAGCACGTCAAGCGTCGATCTGAGTGCGGCAGGCGAGGGATTGCTCGGCTATGCCCGCCGCATTTTGAGCCTCAACGCGGAGGCGGTCGGCCGGGTGCGCGCGCACGGCACGGATGGACGGGTTCGCCTCGGCGTGATGGACGACTATGGGACGATGCTCGTCCCGCCGTTGCTCAAGGACTTCATCGCCAGCTATCCGCTGATCCATGTCGAGATGGAGACCGGGCTGACGTCGACAATGACCGATCGGCTCGGCGAAGCCTATGACCTTGTCATCGCGATGCACCCCGAGGGACGCGGCGAGGGCGAGTTGCTGCGTACCGACCAGGCGGTGTGGGCCGCGAGCGCCGCGCATCGCGTCGAGGAGCTCGATCCGCTGCCGGTCGCGCTCTATCCGCAGGGCTGCCTGTTCCGGAGCTGGGCGATGCAGGCGCTGGACGAGGCGAACCGGCCGTGGCGGCTCGCCTTTGTCAGCCACAGCCTGTCCGCGGTCGAGGCGATCGCGGCGCAGGGGCTTGCTGTGACCGTGGTCAAGTCGGGGACGTTTCCGCCGACGCTGCGTCGGCTGACCGCGCGCGACGGCATGCCGCGGCTGCCGCGGGCCGAGATACGGCTGCATCGCGCGCAAAACCTGTCGCACGCGGCGTCACTCCTGGGCGATCATCTCGTCGCGGCGCTGCGGCAGCCGGCGAGGCGAGTGGCGATCTAATAGGTCGCGCGGCCGCCGGAGATGTCGAACACCGCGCCGGTGGAGAAGGCGCAGTCTTCCGATGCCAGCCACGCCACCATCGAGGCGAGCTCCTCGACCTGCACGAAGCGGGCCTTCGGGATCTTCGACAGCATGAAGTCGATGTGCTGCTTGGTCATCTGCTCGAAGATCGCGGTCTTCGCCGCGGCCGGCGTCACCGCATTGACCAGGATGTCGTGCTGCGCGAGCTCCTTGCCGAGCGACTTGGTGAGCGCGATCAGGCCCGCCTTGGACGACGAATAATGCGCGGCGTTCGGATTGCCTTCCTTGCCGGCGATCGAGGCGATGTTGACGATGCGGCCGTATTTCTGGCCGATCATGGTCGGCACGATCGCCTTGCAGCAGATGAAGGGACCCTCGAGATTGATGCGCATCACCCTGCGCCAGTCGTCGAGATCGGTTTCCCATACCGGCTTGTTGGCTCCGGTGATGCCGGCGTTGTTGACGAGAATGTCGATCTTGCCGAACGCCCGCAGCGTTTGATCGCGCGCGGCGTCGACCGCGTCGGGATCGGTGACGTCGGTCCTGATCGCGATCACGTTCTCGCCGATCGCCCGCGCGGTCTTCTCGGCCAGCGGCTGGTCGAAATCCCAGATCGCGACCTTGGCGCCCGACGCGACAAAGCGTTCGGTGATGGCGCGGCCAAATCCCTGCGCGCCGCCGGTGACGACGGCACAGCGGCCGTTCAGATCGATCTTGTTCATGTTGCCTCCCGATTAGAGCGTCCAGCCGCCGTCGATGACATGCGCGACGCCTGTGGTGAACGAGCTTTCGTCGCTGGCAAGATAGACGGCGAGCGCGGCGATTTCCTCGGCGGTGCCGAGCCGGCCCATCGGCTGGCGCGCAACGAACATCTCGCGTCCCTGCGGGCCGGCAGCCGCCGCACGCTCAAGCATCGAAGGCGTCTCGATGGTGCCGGGGCAGATGCAGTTGCAGCGGACGCCCTTGGTGATGAAGTCGGCCGCGACCGAGCGCGTCAGTGCCGCGACCGCGGCCTTGGTGGCGCTATAGACGTAGCGGTTCGGCGCCGCCTTCACCGCGCCGGCGGCGGAGGCGATGTTGACGATGGCGCCGCCGCCCTGCGCCAGCATGCCGGGCAGGAAGGCGCGCGTGGTGCGGTGCATCGACTTGACGTTGAGGTCGAAGGAGAAGTCCCAGTCGTCGTCCGAGCACTCCAGCACCGTGCCGTGATGCACGAAGCCCGCGGCATTGAGCAGGATGTCGGTCTTGCCGGCGCGTTTTGCGATTGCCTCGACCGCTGCGGTATCACGCACGTCGAGCTTCGCAACCTCGGCGACGCCTTCCTGCTTGAGCAGCGCAAGCTTGCCTTCGTCGATATCGGTCGCGAACACGCTCGCGCCCTCGCGCGCAAAGGCCAGCGCGCAGGCGCGGCCGATGCCGACGGCCGCTGCGGTTACGAATGCGCGTTTGCCCTTCAGGCGGTCTGACATGCGTTTCTTCCTTCTTTGGCGATTTGCAGGGTCATGCGCGGGCTTGACCCGCGCATCCATCTTTCGAGGAACGATGGATTGCCGGGTCGAGCCCGGCAATGACGGTTTGCGTCCTAGTGATTGTCGCGCGCCACGCCGACCTTGCCGGCGATATCGTGGTAGCGCGTCGCGAGCTCGAGGCAGGCGCCGGTCGCGTGCTGGCCGACGGTCTTGCGGTAGAGCTCTTGCCACGGCGTCTGGTTGGCCGGATGCGGGAAGCCGCCCTTGGCCTTCAGCTCGGCGCGGCGGGTGCGCAGCTCATCCTCCGAGATCATGATGTTGGCGCTGCCCTTGTTGAGGTCGATGCGCACCTTGTCGCCGGTCCTCAGGATCGCGAGCCCGCCATCGGCGGCGGCCTCGGGCGAAGCGTTGAGGATCGAGGGCGAGCCCGAGGTGCCGGACTGCCTTCCGTCGCCGATGCAGGGCAGGGACAGGATGCCGCGTTTGATTAGCGCCGCGGGCGGCTGCATGTTCACGACCTCGGCGCCGCCGGGATAGCCGATCGGGCCGGTGCCGCGGACGAACAGGACGCAGTGCTCATCGATGTCGAGCGCGGGATCCTCGATGCGGTTGTGATAATCCTCCGGCCCCTCGAACACGATGGCGCGGCCCTCGAATGCATTGAGGTCCTTCGGGTTGGACAGATAGCGGTCGCGGAATTCTTTCGAGATCACGCTGGTCTTCATGATCGCGGAATCAAAGAGATTGCCGCGCAAGACCAGGAAGCCGGCGTCCTTCACCAGTGGCTTGTCGTAGCCCCAGATCACGTCGCCGTCGGGCGCAGGTGCTTCCTTGCAGTTCTCGCCCATGGTGCGGCCGTTGACGGTGAGGGCGCCTTCGTGGATGCGCTTGTGCTTGATCAGCTCGCGCACCACCGAGGGCACGCCGCCGGCGCGGTGATATTCCTCGCCGAGATAGAAGCCGGCCGGCTGCATGTTCACCAGCAGCGGGACGTCATGGCCGTATTTCTGCCAGTCGTCGATCGACAGCTCGACGCCGACATGGCGCGCCAGGGCATTGATGTGGATCGGCGCATTGGTCGAGCCGCCGATCGCGGAGTTGACCACAATGCAGTTCTCGAACGCCTCGCGCGTCAGGAAGTCCGATGGCTTCAAATCCTCCCAGACCATGTCGACGATGCGCTTTCCCGTCTCGTAGGCGATCTGGCCGCGTTCGCGATACGGCGCCGGGATCGCCGCGCAGCCCGGCAGCGAGAAGCCGAGCGCTTCCGCGAGCGAGTTCATGGTGGAGGCGGTGCCCATCGTGTTGCAATGGCCGACCGAGGGGGCCGAGGAGGCCACGATCTCGATGAATTGCTCATAGTCGATCTCGCCAGCGGCGAGCCGCTCGCGCGCCTTCCACACCACGGTGCCGGAGCCGGTGCGCTGGCCCTCGTGCCAGCCGTTCAGCATCGGGCCGCCCGACAGCACGATCGCCGGCAGGTTGACGGTCGCCGCCGCCATCATGCAGGCCGGTGTGGTCTTGTCGCAGCCGGTGGTCAGCACCACGCCGTCGAGCGGATAGCCGAACAGCACCTCGACCAGGCCGAGATAGGCGAGGTTGCGGTCGAGCGCCGCGGTCGGGCGCTTGCCGGTCTCCTGGATCGGATGGGTGGGAAACTCCATGGCGATGCCGCCGGCGGCGCGGATGCCCTCGCGGACGCGGTGCGCGAGCTCGAGGTGATGCCGATTGCAGGGCGACAGGTCGTTGCCGGTCTGCGCGATGCCGATGATCGGCTTGCCCGACTGCAATTCCTCGCGCGTCAGGCCGTAATTGAGATAGCGCTCGAGATAGAGCGCGGTCATGCCCGGATTGTGCGGGTTGTCGAACCATTCCTGGGAGCGGAGCCTGCGGCCCTTGCCCTTGCTAGTGGCGCCTGCGGCGTCGTGCCCGTTGGTGGGGGATTTTGTCATTGGTTTCTCCCGCAATGCAAACTCTGGTGGGCCCATTCAAGGGCTCTGGTTCAACGTCGTTGCTACCTTGCGCAAATCGTCGTGCATTACAAACCCGACCGATCACGCACAGGTGTTTCGTGTGATGGATTGGACCTTAGTTGAAGGGTCTTGGTTGCGCTATCATTTTATCATTTTTCGGGTCCCTTGTGACGGCCAGGTGCCGGGCGACGTCAATTGCGTCGCGCCGAGCTTTGCCGTTCCATGACACTGAAGCCGAGATCGACGACGGGTTCGGCGGGCCGGCGCCCTTCCAGCGTCTCGATCACCATCACGGCAGCGTTTCTGCCCATTTCATAGCGATTGGTGCGCACGCTGCTCAGCGTCGGCTCGCTCGACGCCATGAATTCGAGGTCGTTGAAGCCGACGATCGCCATCTGCTCCGGCACCGCCATGTGCCGGCGCCTGCATTCGAACAGCGCGCCGAGCGCAAGGTCGTCATTGACGCAGAACACGGCGTCGATGTCGGGCGCCTTGGCGAGCAGGTCGGCAAACAGCGTCCCGCCGAGCGTGACCGAGGTCGGGATCGCCGTTGTCACAATAAGCTGTGGATCGAACAGCCCAGCTTCCGTCATCGCGAAGCGATAACCGTCGAGCCGGCGCTGCACCCGCGGGTCCATCCGCGCGCCGAGGAATCCGATCCGCCGGTAGCCCTGCGCGAGCAGGTGGGCGATGGCCGCTTTTGCGGCGTCAAAATGCGAGAATCCGATCATCATGTCGATCGGGGAGGGACCGACCTCCATGATCTGGACGATCGGACAATCGACCGTCTCCATGATGCGGCGGGAATCGGCGGTCTGGTTGATGCCGGTAATGATCAGCCCGGCGGGCTTCTGTGCCAGAAACAGACGCAGCAGGCGCTCTTCCTGCAGGATGCTGTAGCGGGTGTTGGCGAGCTGAATGCTGTAGCGACTGCCGTCGAGCGCGTCATAGATGCCGCGCAGCACGTCGGAGAACACGTTGTTGGTCAGCGACGGGATCAGGACACCGATCACCTCGGTGCGCTGCGACGCAAGCGCGCGTGCCGCGAGATTGGGCACGTAACCGAGTTCTTTTGCCGCACTTTCGACCCGCGCCCGCTTGCCGGCCGAAAGTGCTTCCGGATTCCTGAAGAACCGTGAGGCCGTAATCGGACTGACACCGGCGAGCTTCGCGACTTCGGCGAGCCGGATCTTGCCTGGCGTGATGCGCTTTCGGGCCATTTGCCGCTCATATCACGACGTTCGTCGCAGACAAACTGATATTGACAGCGCTACCAAGCGATTGCTAATCGAACGATTGCCAAAACCGGATAAACTGCGGACAATAACGCCAGTCCAACAGCGCCGCGCACCCAGCGCGGCCGGAACAAAACAGAGCGGTGGCGGCACTCGTCGTACGTCGTCGGGAACTTGAGGAGGGAAGTGGATGTCGTCGGTCCAGATTCGCGACGTGCGGAAATCGTTCGGCAATTTTGAGGTTCTGCACGGCGTGTCGATCCCGATCGAGGACGGCGAGTTCGTCGTTCTGGTCGGCCCCTCCGGCTGCGGCAAGTCGACCCTGCTGCGCATGCTGGCGGGGCTCGAGAACATCACCTCCGGCACGATCTCGATCGGCGACCGCGTCGTCAACAATGTCCAGCCCAAAGAGCGCGACATTGCGATGGTGTTCCAGAACTACGCGCTCTACCCGCACATGACGGTCGCCGACAACATGGGCTTCTCGCTCAAGCTGCGCGGCGCCAAGCCCGAGGAAATCTCGACCGGCGTCAAGCGCGCCGCGGAAATCCTCGCACTGACGCCGCTGCTCGAGCGCTATCCTCGCCAGCTTTCGGGCGGCCAGCGCCAGCGCGTCGCGATGGGCCGCGCCATCGTGCGCGATCCCCAGGTGTTCCTGTTCGACGAGCCGCTGTCGAACCTCGACGCCAAGCTGCGTGTTGCGATGCGCACCGAGATCAAGGAGCTGCACCAGCGGCTGAAGACCACGACCGTCTACGTCACCCACGACCAGATCGAGGCCATGACCATGGCCGACAAGATCGTCGTGATGCACGACGGCATCGTCGAGCAGATGGGCTCGCCGCTCGAGCTCTATGACACGCCGGCGAACCAGTTCGTGGCCGGCTTCATCGGCTCGCCGGCGATGAATTTCCTTAAGGGCAATGTGAAGGTGAACGGCGCCGCCTATTTCGAGGGACCGAACGGCGTCAAGCTGCCGCTGAAATCGGCGCCGGCCAATTCCGACGGCCAACCCGCGGTCTACGGCGTGCGGCCCGAGCACTTCACCATCGCCGATGACGGCGCCGAGGCCGAGATCGTGGTGGTCGAGCCGACCGGTTCGGAGACCCAGGTGTTCGCCAAGCTCGGCGGCGAGCAGGTCGTCGCCGTGTTCCGCGAGCGCCATCTGTTCAACCCGGGCGACAAGGTTCGGCTCAAGCCGGATCCGTCGCTGGTCCATCTGTTCGACGATTCGACGGGGAAACGACTGAACAGCTGACGGACCGATCGATCTTAATGGCCGACCAACAGGCCAGATCAAAAACAACAAAAACACAATCATAGGGAGAAGGACGATGCACGATTTTACTCGCCGCTCGCTACTTCAGGGCGGCACGGCGCTGGCTGCAACCGGCATGCTCACCGGGCCGGCGCTGTTCGACTTCGCCAAGGCCTGGGCGCAGAGCGCGCCCTGGAAGGCGGAGCCCGGCGCCAAGCTCACCGTGATGCGCTGGAAGCGCTTCGTGCCCGCGGAAGACGATGCATTCAACGCCATGGTCGCGGCCTTCAAGTCGGCAACCGGCACCGAGATGAACGTGTTCAGCGAGTCCTTCGAGGATGTGCAGCCGAAGGCCTCGGTCGCCGCCAACACCGGTTCGGGCCTCGATCTGGCCTGGGGCCTGCACACGCTGCCGCAGCTGTTCCCGACCAAGGTCCTCCTGATGAACGACGTTGCCGATTATCTCGGCAAGAAGTACGGCGGGTGGACCGAGGCTGCCGCCACAACCTGCAAGAAGGGCAACGACTGGCTCGGCATTCCTGTCGCGACCGTCGGCGGCTACCTGACTTATCGCAAGTCGGCGGTCGAGAAGGCCGGCTTCAAGCAGGTGCCGTCCGACTTCCCGGCCTATCTCGAACTGTGCAAGGCGCTGAAGAAGAACAACACGCCGGCCGGCTTCGCGCTCGGCCACGCCACTGGCGACGCCAATGCCTGGGTGCACAACATCCTCTGGGGCCACAATGGCTGGACCGTCGACAAGGACGACAAGGTCATCATCAACTCGCCGGAGACGATGAAGGCGCTGGAATATGCCAAGGCGCTGTCGGAGACCTTCATTCCGGGTGTCGCGTCCTGGAACGACTCCTCCAACAACAAGGCCTTCCTGTCCGGCGAACTGTTCCTGACCTCGAACGGCATCTCGATCTACATCGCCGCCAAGGACGACCCGAGCAAGAAGGAGCTCGCGGACGATATCGACCACGCGCTGTGGCCGGTCGGGCCGATCGGCAAGCCGACCGAGTTGCAGCTCGCGGTTCCGATCCTCGCGTTCAACTTTACGAAGTATCCGAACGCGGCAAAGGCCTTCGTCGCCTTCATGCTGGAGAAGGAGAATTACGACAAGTGGCTGACCGGTGCGCGGGGTTATCTCACCCACACGCTCAATGCCTACGACTCGGCTCCGGTGTGGACCGCCGATCCGAAGAACGCGGTGTTCGGCCAGGCCTCGAAGCGCGCGCTGCCGGCCTCCGGCATCGGCACGCCCGGCGAGAAGGCCGCGACCGCGATCGCCGACTTCATCGTAGTCGACATGTTCGCGAACTACTGCACCGGTGCCAAGGACGGCAAGGCCGCGATGGCGGAAGCCGAACGGCAGCTGAAGCGTATCTATCGCTGATGTGATGGCCGCGGGCGGCGGAGCGCCGCCGCCCGCGTCATCATTGGAATGCCATCATTGGAATATTGCGTAGTCATGCTCAATCCGTTGAGCAATCGGGACATCGCCTATGGCTGACATCGCCCTCGCGCCGCGACGTGCGAAAACCGAAATCCGCGAAGCGACCGCATGGGATCAGCTCCGCCACAACAAGAACTGGCTCGGATTCTGGTTCATGTTGCCGGCGATGGCGTTCCTGATCTTCTTCCTGGCCTATCCGCTCGGGCTCGGCATCTGGCTGTCCTTCACCGACACCCGCATCGGCCGCGTCGGTCATTTCATCGGCACCGAGAACTATGAATGGTTGTGGGACGATGCCATCTTCTGGCTGTCGGTCTTCAACACGCTGCTCTACACCTTCATCGCGAGCGCCGTGAAGTTCGCGGTCGGGCTCTATCTGGCGCTGCTGCTCAACGAGCGCATGCCGTTCAAGGCGCTGTTGCGGGCCGCGGTGCTGATCCCCTTCATCGTGCCGACCGTGCTGTCGGCGCTGGCGTTCTGGTGGATCTTCGATTCCCAGTTCTCGATCATCTCCTGGTCGCTCAAGCATCTCGGCCTGATCACCCAGAACATCAATTTCCTCGGCGACACCACCTGGGCCCGGATCTGCGTGATCTTCGCCAATATCTGGCGCGGCGTACCGTTCGTGGCGATCACGCTGCTGGCGGGCCTGCAGACCGTGCAGCCGTCGCTGTATGAGGCGGCGACCCTGGATGGCGCCTCGCGCTGGCAGATGTTCCGCTACATCACCTATCCCTTGCTAACGCCGATCATCGCCGTCGTGATGACGTTCTCGGTGCTGTTCACCTTCACCGATTTCCAGCTGATCTGGGCGATGACCCGTGGCGGCCCGGTCAACGCCACTCATTTGATGGCGACGCTGTCGTATCAGCGCGCGATCATCGCGGGGCAGCTGGGCGAGGGCGCCGCGATCTCGAGCGCGATGATCCCGTTCCTGCTCGCCGCGATCATGGTGTCATGGTTCGGCCTGCAGCGCAGGAAGTGGCAGCAGGGAGAGAGCAATGACTGATCTTCCCGCCTCCAAGGTCGACCTCAAGAGCATCCTGTCGACGTCGTCGCGCGTCGATAACAGCGAGGGCATGAGCTACCTGCAGTCGGTGCCGCGGCGGATCGTGACGCTCTACATCCCGCTGTCGATCATCGTGATCATCCTGCTGTTCCCGTTCTATTGGATGGGGCTGACGGCGATCAAGCCGGACGAGCAACTGCTCGACCTCGACAAGTACAATCCGTTCTGGACCTGGAATCCGACCTTCAAGCACATCCACAAGCTGCTGTTCGAGAGCTACTATCCGCATTGGCTCTGGAACACGATGTATGTGGCG
Source organism: Bradyrhizobium brasilense (assembly GCF_029714345.1). Lineage (NCBI taxonomy): Bacteria > Pseudomonadati > Pseudomonadota > Alphaproteobacteria > Hyphomicrobiales > Nitrobacteraceae > Bradyrhizobium > Bradyrhizobium brasilense. The sequence goes on along the minus strand of NZ_CP121669.1, from coordinate 5,382,651 downwards.
GTGGGCGCCACCGTGCTGTCGATCATCGCGAGCGTGCTCGCGGCCTATGCGATCGTGCGGCTGCGCTACAAGGGCGCCAACGTCGTCGGCGGCCTGATCTTCCTGGCCTATCTGGTGCCGCCGTCGATCCTGTTCATTCCGCTCGCGACCGTCGTGTTTCAGTACGGCCTGTTCGACTCGCCGCTAGCGCTGATCATGACCTATCCGACGATCCTGATCCCGTTCTCGACCTGGCTGTTGATGGGCTATTTCAAGACCATTCCGTTCGAGCTCGAGGAATGCGCACTGATCGACGGCGCCAGCCGCTGGCAGATCCTGATCAAGATCGTGCTGCCGCTTGCCGTCCCTGGCCTGATCTCGGCCTTCATCTTCTGCTTCACGCTATGCTGGAACGAATTCATCTATGCGCTGACGTTCCTGCAATCGACCCCGAACAAGACCGTGCCGGTCGCCATCGTCAACGAATTCGTTGACGGTGACATCTATCGCTGGGGGTCCCTGATGGCAGGGGCGCTATGCGGCTCGCTGCCGCTGGTTATTCTTTACGCGTTCTTCGTAGAGCATTATGTCTCGGCGATGACGGGTGCCGTGAAGGAATGAGCGCGCAAGGCCCGCAGCTGAATTCGAACAATACAAGAAAAGGAGCAGGGTCGTGCACATTCTGATTCTGGGCGCCGCCGGCATGGTCGGCCGCAAGCTGACCGAGCGTCTCTTGCGCGAGGGCCGCCTCGGCAAGCAAGAGATCACCCGGATGACGCTGCAGGACGTGGTCGCGCCGGCCAAGCCCGCGAATGCCTCGATCCCGGTCAATGTCGTCGCATCCGATTTCGCCGATGCCGGCGCCGCGGCACCCCTGATCGCCGAGCGTCCCGAAGTGATCTTCCATCTCGCCGCGATCGTCTCGGGCGAGGCCGAGGCCGAGTTCGACAAGGGCTACCGGATCAACCTCGACGGCACCCGCTATCTGATCGACGCCATCCGTGCCGTTGGCGGCGGCTACAAGCCGAGGCTGGTGTTCACGTCCTCGATCGCGGTGTTCGGTGCGCCGTTCCCCGAGAAGATCGGCGACGAGTTCTTCCATACGCCGCTGACGAGCTACGGCACGCAGAAGTCGATCTGCGAGCTCCTGATCAACGACTACACCCGCAAGGGCCTGCTCGACGGGATCTCGATCCGCCTGCCGACAATCTGCGTGCGTCCGGGCAAGCCGAACAAGGCGGCGTCCGGCTTCTTCTCGAATATCATCCGCGAGCCGCTGGTGGGCGAGGAGGCGGTGCTGCCGGTCTCCGAGGACGTCCGGCACTGGCACGCCTCGCCGAAATCGGCGGTCGGCTTTCTGGTTCACGCCGGCACCATGGATCTCAATGCGATGGGGCCGCGGCGCAATCTCAGCATGCCCGGGATGTCCGTCACCGTCGGCGAGCAGATCGCGTCGCTGGAGCGCGTCGCCGGCAAGAACGTCACCGCGCGCATCAAGCGGGTGCCCGATCCGACCATCATCAGCATCGTCTCGGGCTGGCCGCGCGATTTCGCCACCGACCGCGCGCTGAAGCTCGGCTTCACCACGGCCGAGAAGACGTTCGACGACATCATCCGGATCCATATCGAGGACGAACTCGGCGGCAAGTTCGCCGCCTGAGCAACGTCCGGGCTAAAGCATGATCCGGAAAAGTGCGAAGCGGTTTTCCGAAAAGATCATGCTCAGACAAGGGGCTAAGGCGCGATGATGATTCAACCAGGCTTCATCGCGCTTTAGCGCGGCGCTTGAGATGACCAGAGTTGCCAGCATCGGCGAATGCATGATCGAGCTGCGCCAGGCCCCTGGTGGCCAGCTCGGCGGGCTGTATTCGCGTTCCTATGGCGGCGACACGCTCAACACCGCGGTCTATCTGTCCCGGCTCGGCGTCCACGTCGATTACTTCACGGCGCTCGGCGATGATGCGCTGAGCGATGAGATGATCGCGGGCTGGGCGAGCGAGGGCATCGGCACCAAGCATGTCGCGCGATCGGCGGGCAAGCTGCCCGGCCTCTATCTGATCCAGACCGACGACAAGGGCGAGCGGCGCTTCTTCCACTGGCGTGACAGCGCCGCCGCGCGCGACCTGATGGATCTGCCCGAAACGGAAGACATCCTGAACTCACTCGCGACCTATGACGTCGTCTATCTCTCGGCGATTACGCTCTCGATCCTGCGCGAGGATGGGCGGGAGCGATTGCTGGCGGCGCTGAAGCGTGCGCGGCTGCTGGGGACGCGGTTTGCGTTCGACACCAATTTCCGCGCCCGCGGCTGGCCGGACCTGAACGTCGCGCGGAAGGTCTTCAGCAGCGCGTTCGAGACGGCCGATATCGTGCTTGCCTCGACCGAGGATCTGGCGCCGCTTTATCCTGGCGAGAGCAACACGGCGCTGCTGGCCGGCATCTCGAGCCCCGAGGTGGTGCTGAAGCTCGCCGAGCCGGCCTGCATCGTGCGCTCGGCCGGCGGAACGCGCGAGGTGAAGGCGGAGCAGCTTACCAAGCCGGTGGTCGATACCACCGCGGCCGGCGACAGCTTTGCCGCCGCCTATCTCGCCGCCCGGCTCGGCGGCGCCGAGCCCGAGGAGGCGGCGCGCGCCGGCCATCGGCTGGCTGGTGTCGTGGTGTGCTATCCCGGCGCGATCATTCCGCGCTACGCCATGCCCCCGAAAAAGGCGCTTCGTCTCCCACCATCCCGCAAGGCCTCGCAATGACAACGACATCGAAGCAGGACCGGATCGCCGAGTTGATCCGCCAGGCCACCGTGATCCCGGTGCTGACCATCGAGCGGCTCGAGGACGCGGTGCCGCTTGCGAAGGCGCTGGTCGCCGGCGGCGTGCGGACGCTCGAGGTGACGCTGCGGACGGCGGTCGCGGTCGATGCGGCCAGCGCCATCATCGCCGGTGTGCCGGAGGCGATCGTCGGGATTGGCACGATCCTCAATGGTGACGACCTGGCGCGTGCCGAGGCGCTGGGCGCCAAATTCGGCATCAGCCCGGGTGCGACGCCCGAGCTGTTGACGGCGGCAGCCTCCAGCCGGTTGCCCTTCGCGCCGGGGATCGCGACCGCCTCCGAGCTGATGCAGGCGCTGGCCCACGGCTTCGACGTCGTCAAATTCTTCCCGGCCGAGCAGGCGGGCGGAATCAAGGCACTGCGGGCTCTGGCCGGGCCATTTCCGCAGGTCAGGGTGTGCCCGACCGGTGGGGTCAGCGAGGCCAATGCGGCGACCTGGCTCGCCGAGCCGACTGTGCTGGCAGTCGGCGGTTCCTGGCTGTGCCCCGCGGCCGATATCCGCGCCGGCAATTGGGCCGGCATAACCGCCATGTGCGCGACGGCGATGAAAACGCTGAAAGCCGCCTGAAGATACGCTACATAACTCTCCGAACAGGAACAGGGAGATACAGCCATGACCGCCAGCATCGTGGGTTGGGCGCACACGCCATTCGGAAAGTTCGACGCGGAGACCGTCGAGGGTCTCGTGGTCAAGGTCGCCAACGAGGCGCTGGCTGACGCCGGCATCGCCGCGTCCGATGTCGACGAAATCATGCTCGGCCATTTCAACGCCGGCTTCTCGCCGCAGGATTTTACGGCCTCGCTGGTACTGCAGGCCAATCCGGCGCTGCGCTTCAAGCCGACCACCCGGGTCGAGAATGCCTGCGCCACGGGCTCTGCCGCCGTGCATCAGGGCATCCGCGCCATCGAAGCCGGCGCTGCGAAGATCGTGCTGGTGGTCGGCGTCGAGCAGATGACGAAGACGCCGGGCCCGGAGATCGGCAAGAACCTGCTCAAGGCGTCGTATCTGCCCGAGGACGGCGACACGGTCGGCGGCTTTGCCGGCGTGTTCGGCAAGATCGCGCAGGCCTATTTCCAGAAATACGGCGACCAGTCCGATGCGCTGGCGATGATCGCCGCCAAGAACCACAAGAACGGCGTCGCCAATCCCTATGCGCAGATGCGCAAGGATTTCGGCTTCGAGTTCTGCCGCGCCGAGAGCGACAAAAACCCGTTCGTCGCTGGCCCCTTGAAGCGCACCGACTGCTCGCTGGTCTCGGACGGCGCCGCCGCGCTGGTGCTGACCGATGCCGAGACGGCCAAGACCATGGGCAAGGCGGTGAGCATCCGCGCCACCGCGCATGCGCAGGATTTCCTGCCGATGTCCAAGCGCGACATCCTGCAGTTCGAAGGCTGCACCACCGCCTGGCAGCGCGCGCTGCAGAAGGCCGGCCTGCAGCTCTCCGATCTGTCCTTCGTCGAGACCCATGACTGCTTCACCGTCGCCGAGCTGATCGAATACGAAGCGATGGGCCTGACGCCGAAGGGACAGGGCGCGCGCGCGATCATGGAAGGCTGGACCCAGAAGGACGGCAAGCTGCCGGTCAATCCGTCCGGCGGCCTCAAGGCCAAGGGCCATCCGATCGGCGCCACCGGTGTCTCCATGCATGTGATGAGCGCGATGCAGCTCACGGGGCAGGCGCCCGAGGGCATGCAGCTCAAGAACCCGCAGATCGGCGGCATCTTCAACATGGGCGGCGCCGCGGTCGCCAACTACGTCTCGATCCTCGAGCCGGCGAAGTAGCTTGAACATTGCCGAATGGCTGGCGGCGACGGCACGGGCGCGTCCCGACGCGCCGGCGCTGCTGACCGGTTTCGATCTCGACGCCGACTACGCCGCCTTTGCCCGCCGCGCCGCCTCGATCGGGGCGGCGCTGGCGCGCGATCACGGCATTGCCGCCGGCGACCGCATCGCGCTGTTTGCGTCGAACTGCACGCAATATCTTGAATGCCTCTATGGCATCTGGTGGATCGGCGCCGCCGCGATCCCGATCAATGCCAAGCTGCACGGCCGAGAGGCGGCATGGATCTGCGGCAATGGCGGTGCCAAGCTCGCCTTCGTCTCCGATGACACGATCAGTGCTTTGGACGAGGCGAAGGACGACTGTCCCGCCGGCATGACCACGCTGTCGGTCGACAGCGACGCTTACAAGACGATGCGAAGCGGCGAGGGGCCACCTGCACCGCTGCCGCGCGAAAACAACGATCTCGCCTGGCTGTTCTACACATCGGGCACCACCGGCCGTCCCAAGGGCGTGATGCTCAGCCACGGCAATCTGGTCGCGATGTCGCTGTGCTATCTCGCCGACGTCGATCCGGCGACGCCGCACGATGCCTCGCTCTATGCCGCACCGATCTCGCATGGCGCCGGCCTCTACAATTTCCCGCACGTCCGGATGGGCGGCCGCCACGTCGTGCCGGAGTCCGGCGGCTTCGATCCGGATGAGGTGCTCAACCTCGGCCGCCAGCTCGACAATGTCGTGATGTTCGCGGCTCCCACGATGGTGCGCCGCCTGGTCGATGCCGCGAAGAAGCGCGGCGAGAACGGCGAGGGGCTGCGCACCATCATCTATGGCGGCGGTCCGATGTACACGGCCGACATCACCGATGCGATGGCGACGATGGGCCAGCGCTTCGTGCAGATCTACGGCCAGGGCGAGTCGCCGATGACCATCACGGCGCTGTCGCGCGGCTGGCACGCCCGAAGCGACCATCCGCGCTATCTCGAACGGCTGGCTTCGGTCGGGCTGGCGCAGAGCGTCGTCACCGTGCGCATCACCGACAAGGACGGCAACCCGCTGCAAGCCGGGGAGACCGGCGAGATCGAGGTCAAGGGCGCGACCGTGATGCTCGGCTACTGGAACAATCCGAAGGCCAATGCCGAGACGCTGAAGGACGGCTGGCTGCGCACCGGCGATGTCGGCCGGCTCGACGCCGACGGTTTCCTCACGCTGTCGGACCGCTCCAAGGACGTGATCATCTCCGGCGGCACCAACATCTATCCGCGTGAGGTCGAGGAAGCCCTGCTGACCCATCCCGATATCCGCGAGGTCTCGGCCGTCGGTGTGCCGGATCCGGAATGGGGCGAGATCGTCGTCGCCTGCGTCGTGCTGGCCGACGGCGCCGCCGCCGACGACGGCAAGCTCGACGCGCATTGCCTCGCCTCGATCGCCCGCTTCAAGCGGCCCAAGCGCTATGTCTATCTCGGTGCCCTGCCGAAGAACAATTATGGCAAGGTGCTGAAGACCGCGCTGCGGGAGATGCTGGCCAAAGGCATGGCCTAAATCGCGGCGAGGCTGGGTTGAATCGAAAACATCGAAAACAACCCCATGCACAGTAGGGATTGGGGTCACTAAAGCGGTTAAGGGATAGGCCGCCGCCTCCCGCCGCGCTAAGCTGCCCGTGCTTGTCACCGGGAGAACGGACCATGGGAATCGAGACGTCTCTGTCGCTGTCGGAAGTGAACGATCGCATCGCGATCCTCCGGGACAATATCAGGCAGCTGATCGAGCAGGCCGCGGGCGCAGCCGGCGCCGAAGTCGAGGAACGCATCGCCGAGCGGCTCGAGCAGCAGAATGCGGAACTGGAAAAGCTCCTGAAGGCGCGCGAGGTGATGACGGGGCAGTCGCCGGCATAAGGGCGGCGGTGAATCCGCTTCGTTTTGCCCACCTTGCGTTCCGCCGCACGGAAGCGGCCCAGCCGCAGCCATGCATACGCCCATACGCCCGGCGCAGCTTGATCTCTTGGAAAAGCTCCCGTTACTAGCTCCATAACCACGACATCCGGGAGCGAACAGGACGATGGGACCACTGCAGGGTATCAAGGTCGTCGACATGACGACCGTGCTGATGGGACCCTACGCCACGCAGATGCTTGGCGATTACGGCGCCGACGTCATCAAGGTGGAATCGCCCGATGGCGACGTGACGCGGCAGATCGGCCCAACGCGGCATCCCGGCATGGGACCGGTGTTCCTCAACACCAACCGCAGCAAGCGCTCGGTTTGCCTCGATCTGAAGAAGCCGGCGGGGCGCGAGGCGGTGCTGCGGCTGATCGCGAAGGCCGACGTGCTGGTCTACAATGTGCGCCCGCAGGCGATGGCGCGGCTGCAGCTCGGCTATGACGTCGTTTCCAAGGTCAACCCGCGGCTGATTTATGCCGGCGTGTTCGGCTTTGGCCAGGAGGGACCTTATGCCGCCAAGCCCGCCTATGACGATCTGATCCAGGGCGCGACCGCGCTGCCTGCGCTGATGGCGCAAACCTCGGACGGCGTGCCGCGCTATGTGCCGAACGCGCTGGTGGATCGCATCGTCGGCCTCACCGCGGTCGGCGCGATCTGTGCGAGCATCGTGCATCGCGACCGCACCGGGCAGGGTCAGCGCGTCGACATCCCGATGTTCGAGACCATGGCCGGCTTCGTCATGGGCGATCACATGGGCGGCCTGACCTACGATCCGCCGCTCGACAAGGGCGGCTATGCGCGCCATCTGTCGCCGGACCGGCGGCCGTACAAGACACTGGACGGCTATATCTGCGTGATCGTCTACAACGACAAGCAGTGGGAAAATTTCTTCAAGGCGACCGGCCGCGACGATCTGCGCAGCGATCCGAAATTCGCGACCTTCGCCGGCCGTGCCACTAATATCGATGTCGTCTATGCCGAGCTCGCGCGCATCCTGCAGACCAAGACGACAGCCGAGTGGAACGAGATCCTCGAAAAGGCCGACGTGCCGGTGATGCCGATGCACGATCTCGAGAGCCTGCTGGAGGACCCGCATATGGTCGCGACCGGCGTCTTCCCCGTGGTCGATCATCCGACCGAGGGCCGGATCCGCAGCATGACGCCGTCGGCGCGATGGTCGGAGACCAAGGTCGAGCCGAGCCGGCTGGCGCCGCGGCTCGGCGAGCACAGCGCGGAGATTTTGCAGGAGGCAGGTTTCTCCACCGAGGAGATCGCGGCGATGGTGCGCGACGGCGCGGCCAAAGCGGTGCAGGCATAGGAGCACGACAGATGGATTTCGCACTCTCCGCCAACCAGGAATCGATCCGCGATGCCGTCGCCAAGATCTGCTCGCGCTTTGACGAAGCCTACTGGCTGAAGAAGGACAAGGAGGGCGGCTATCCGGCCGACTTCCACCGCGCGCTGGCCGATGCCGGCTGGCTCGGCATCTGCATCCCCGAGGAGTATGGCGGCTCCGGGCTCGGCATCACCGATGCCGCGATCATGATGCGCACGATCTCCGAATCCGGTGCCGGCATGTCCGGCGCGTCCGCGGTGCATATGAACGTGTTCGGGCTCAATCCGGTGGTGGTGTTCGGCACCAAGGAGCAGTGCCAGCGCATGCTGCCGCCGATCATCGACGGTCGCGACAAGTCCTGCTTCGCGGTGACCGAGCCCAACACCGGCCTCAACACCACGCAGCTCAAGACCCGCGCGGTGCGCCAGGGCGACAAATACATCGTCAACGGTCAGAAGGTGTGGATCTCGACCGCGCAGGTCGCCAACAAGATCCTGCTGCTCGCGCGCACCACGCCGCTGGAGGAGGTGCGCAGCCCGACCCATGGCCTCAGCCTGTTCTACACCGATTTCGACCGCAAGCGCGTCACCGTGCACGAGATCGAGAAGATGGGCCGCAAACCGGTCGATTCCAACGAGCTGTTCTTCGAGAATTTCGAGATCCCGGTCGAGGACCGCATCGGCGAAGAGGGCCGCGGCTTCGAATACATTCTGCACGGCATGAATCCCGAACGCATCCTGATCGCGGCCGAAGCTGTCGGCCTCGGCCAGATCGCGCTGAAGCGGGCGTCGGAATATGCCAAGGGTCGCATCGTGTTCAACCGGCCGATCGGCATGAACCAGGCGATCCAGCATCCGCTGGCGAAGTGCTGGATGGAGCTCGAGGCTGCCTGGCTGATGGTGCTGCGCGCCGGCTGGCAGTATGACCAGAACCTGCCCTGCGGTCCCGCGGCGAACTCCGCAAAATATCTCGCGGCGGAAGCCGGCTTCCATGCCTGCGAGCAGGCGGTGATGACCCATGGCGGCTTCGGCTACGCAAAGGAGTATCACGTCGAGCGGTACTTGCGGGAATCGCTGATCCCGCGCATCGCGCCGATCAGTCCGCAGCTGATCCTCAGCTTCATCGGCGAGAAGGTGCTCGGCCTTCCGAAGTCGTATTGAGATGACGCAAGTCATTGTAGGTTGTCATTCCGGGATGGTCCGAAGGACCAGACCCGGAATCTCGAGATTCCGGGTTCGATGCTTCGCATCGCCCCGGAATGACGCTCTGAGATAGGTGCGCTGACATGAGCTTCGTCACAGGCGTCGGCCTCACGTCCTACGGCAAGCATGAGGGCTTGTCCTCGCTCGACCTGATGAGCAAGGCGGCCGAGCTTGCGATCTCGGATGCCGGGCTGAAGCGCTCCGACATCGATGGCATCCTCTGCGGCTACTCCACGGTCTCGCCGCACATCATGCTGGCCACGGTCTTCGCCGAGCACTTCGGCATTCGCCCGTCTTACGCGCACGCCGTCCAGGTCGGCGGCGCCACCGGGCTTGCGATGACCATGCTGGCGCATCACCTGGTCGACGCCGGTGTTGCAAAACATGTGCTGGTGGTCGGCGGCGAGAACCGGCTGACCGGGCAGAGCCGCGACGCCTCGATCCAGGCGCTGGCCCAGGTCGGACATCCCGATTACGAGGTGACGCTGGGGCCGACGATCCCGGCCTATTACGGCCTGGTCGCGTCCCGCTACATGCATGAATACGGCCTCACGCAGGAAGACCTTGCCGAGTTCGCGGTGCTGATGCGCAAGCACGCGCTGACGCATCCCGGCGCGCAATTCCACGAGCCCATCACGGTTGCCGACGTGATGGCCTCCAAGCCGGTGGCGATGCCGCTCAAGCTGCTCGACTGCTGTCCGGTGTCGGACGGCGGCGCGGCGTGCGTGGTCAGCCGCGAGCCGACCGGCGAGCAGCAGGTCCGCGTCCGCGGCTGCGCCCAGGCGCACACCCATCAGCACGTCACCGCCGCGCCTGCGCTCAGTGAGCTCGGCGCCGAGATTTCGATCGCGAAAGCGAAAGATGTGTCGGGCGTCGCGATCCCGGACGTGCGCTACGCCGCGGTCTACGACAGCTTCACGATCACGCTCGCGATGCTGCTGGAGGATCTCGGCCTCGCCGGGCGCGGTGAGGCGGCGGCGCGGGTGCGTGCCGGCTATTTCAATCAGGATGGCGAGATGCCGCTCAACACCCATGGCGGCCTGCTCAGCTATGGCCATTGCGGCGTCGGCGGCGCGATGGCGCATCTGGCCGAGACCCATCTGCAGATGACCGGACGCGCCGAAAATCGCCAGGTGCGCGACGCCTCGGTGGCGCTGCTGCACGGCGACGGCGGCGTGCTGTCGTCGCATGTCAGCATGTTCCTGGAGCGCGTGCGATGAGCGGACCCATCGTGGACTGGACCAAGGGCACTGAAGCCATCGTCTACCAGACCTGCAACGGCTGCGGTGCGCGGCAATATTTCCGCCGCAGCTTTTGCGCCGCATGCGGTTCGCCCGATCTTGCCGAGCATCGCGCGAGCGGGGCAGGGACGGTGTATGCGACCTCGCTGGTCTGCCGCGCCGCGACGCCGGAGACGCGGGCGCATGTGCCGTACAACATCGTGCTTGTCGATGCCGACGAGGGCTTTCGCATGATGGCCCACGGCGACAACGACCTTGCCATCGGCGACAAGGTCGCGGCGCGCTTCACGCAATTCGCGGGGAGGCTGGTTCCGTATTTCGCAAAGGCGAAATGAGGGGCTGAACGATCCAGTCAGAACGCAAGACCAGGCTAAACTGGTTCGCTCTTGCCCCTCATAGTTTGCGGATAACCTGTTGGGGCATGATCTTTCGGAAAACCGCTACACACTTTTCCGGATCATGCCTCAGTGCCAATAAAAGATGACGCTGGCGATGACGAGCATTGCCGTCACCGCCAGCATTTGCGCAAGCGCTTCCGAGGCCGCCCTCTTGGTGGCTTCCTTCATGCGTTTCCCCTAGACTTGGGCGTGACTCATCGTTGCGCGAATTGCGCGCAAGACGGCCAGATTTTTTACTCGGAACACCCCGTGTCGAGTATTCGCTTTTGACGAGTCCCCACTCAGCGAATATCGACTGTGACAACGTTGTCTGGGAATGCGGCGGCAATTTGACTCGCGCGTGTTGCTCCTGCGACAGCGGCCCGTACAGAGCGTTTTCGAGCGAAGTGGATACCGGTTCGCGTGAAGAAGACGCGTCAAAACAAGGATCTAGAGCCCCGTTCCGATTTCATCGGGACGGAAAAAGCTCTAGTGTTTCGGAACCCGACAGAAACGACAGCAAGATCAAGGTTAGGAAATGGCCCGTATCGACTACTCCGATCCCGCAAAGGCAAGCCCGCGGACCCGCGAGATCCTCGACAAGAACCGCAACGCCAACATCTTTCGCATGATGGCGCATTCGCCAAGTTACTTTGAGCAGTATTGCCGGCTCGGCGGCGCGATCCGCCACAAGGGCGAGCTCGATCCCGTCGTCCGCGAGCTTGCGATCACGCGCACCGGCATTCTCTGCGAGGCGCCCTACGAGATCGTCGCGCACAAGCGCATCGGCAAGAATCTCGGCGTCACCGACGAGCAGAACGCCGCGCTCGAGGACTGGCAGTCCGCGACCTGCTTCAACGAGGTGCAGCGCGTGGCGCTCGCCTTCACCGACGAGATCGTCAAGCTGAAGAAGCCGACCGACGCGACCTTCAGGGCGATCGCGGCGAAGCTGACGCCGGCCGCGCTGATCGAGCTGCAACTCTCGGTCGGCTTCTACATCATGACGTCGAAATTTCTCGAAACGTTCGAGATCGACATGCAGCCGGTGACGGAAGTGGTGAGCTGAACGGATCGCGTCGCGGAGTTCTTCGCCTCGCCCCGCCTGCGGGGAGAGGCCGGAGCGCATGCAGCGAACCGGAATGCGGTCAGGGTGAGGGGGAATCTCCGCGAGTCTTACTCGAAGTTATTTTGCGGATGCAGCCCCTCACCCCGACCCTCTCCCCGCGAAGGGCGGGGAGAGGGAGAACAGAGAGACCTACCCCGACGTCAGCAGATCCACCTTGGCATTCGCCACGATCAGCCGATCGGCGAGGATCTGCGCGAGGTTGCGCATGATCCGCTCGCCGGCGCGCGGATGTCGCTCGCGGAAGCGCTCGAAATCCTCGATCGTCACTTCGTAGGTGGTCGCCGACATGTCGGCGACCACGTCCGCGACCCGCTTCGGCTCCAGCAGCGCCATCTCGCCGAAGGCCATGCCGGCAGTCAGCGTCGCGAGCCGGATGCCGTCCGGCAGGGTGACGTGGACCACGCCGCTGCGGAGGAAGAACAGCGAGGTGGCCTCACTGCCCGCGGCGATGACCTTTTCATTTTGCTGGTAGGTCCGGACCGTGCAGAGCGAGGTGAGATCGGCGATCTCGGCTTCGCTCAATCCGGCGAGCAGCGGCTGCTCGGAAAGCTCCGTGGTCTCGAGGAAGTCGATCGAGCCGCCATAGCGGTAGACGATCTGGTCCTCGGCCCACTCGATCGCGGTGTCGAGCAGGTAGAAATCCCTGATATTGCCGAGCCGCCTGGTCCACTCGCTGATCGTGGCCCATGCGCGCGAGGTCCGCTTGATGCCGGAGAGGATCACCGTGACGCCGAGCTCGGCCAGTTCCTGGAACGCCTCGGCTACCAGCCTTGCGCCCGCGCGGGTCGTCGCGGTGACGCGGCGCAGATCGAAGATCACGAATTCCGGCCGCGGGCCGCCGGCGAGGCGGCGCGAGACATAGTCGACATTGGAAAGCGACAGCGTACCGACCAGCTCGATCACGCGGACCTCCTGGAAGTGTTTTGCCAGGATCTCCTGTTCTTGCGGCCGGCGCACCCGCCGCGACGGGTTCTTGCCGATATTGTAGTCGGCAATGATGCTGTAGCGGGCGTCGTCGCTACGGTTCAGGATATGCAGGTCGTAATGCGCCGACAGCGTTTCGCACACCTTGATGCCGCGCACGCTGTTGCCGTGCTTGTCGAGCCTTGGCGAATAGCTGCCGAGCCCGAGCCGCGCCGGCAGCGCCGCCAGAATGCCGCCGCCGACGCCGCTCTTGGCGGGAATGCCGACGCGGTAGATCCATTCGCCGGCATAGTCGTACATGCCCGACGAGGTCATCACCGAGAGCGTGCGCGCGATCGCGTACGGCGTCACCACCTGCTCCTCGGTCAGCGGATTGATGCCGCGATTGGCGAGCGTCGCCGCCATCACGGCGGTGTCGCGCGCGGTGACCAGGATGGAACATTGCCGGAAATAGACATCGAGCACCGCAGGCACGTTCTCGGTGATCACGCTGTTGGTGCGCAGCAAATAACCGATCGCCCGGTTGCGGTCGCCGGTGGCGCTCTCGGAGGCATAGACCGCCTCGTCGACATCGAGCTCACGGCCGGCGAAGCGGCCGAGCGCATGGCGGATATAGTCGAACGCGCCGTCACCCTTGTCGGCGTGGAGCAGGCCGGAGCAGGCGATCGCGCCGGCATTGACCATCGCATTGAACGGATGGTTCTCGGCATTGAGCCGGATCGAGTTGAAGGGGTCGCCGGATGGCTCGACGCCGATCACGCTTTCCACCCGCTCGGCGCCCAGCGTGTCCAGCGCCAGCGCGAACACGAACGGCTTCGACATCGACTGGATGGTGAACGGCACCCTGGTGTCGCCGACCTCGTAGACATGGCCATCGAGCGTCGCCAGGCTGATGCCAAAATGGGCAGGGTCGGCCTTGCCGAGCTCGGGGATGTAGTCGGCCACCGTGCCGGCGGCCTCGGGCAGGAAGTCTGCGTAACACGTGTGCAGAAACCGCAGCAGCGGCGGCTTGGAGCTGGACCAGGCCGTGGTGGTGGCGGTGACGGGAGGAGGCGATCGTTTCATCGCCTCCTGTTGTGCAACGCAATCAAGGCGCGCGCAACTGGTTCGGAACCAGCGCCTGACGGCGGACCAGCAGCAAGGCGATCAGCACCGTCGGGGCGAGGATCGCGAGCCCCAGCAGCGACACCTGCAGCTGCGACAGCGGGTTGATGCCGCCGCCTGGCGTCGCGAGCACGAAGCCGCCGATCACCAGCAGCACCCGGAGCGGCCATTCCAGGGCACCGGCGCCGCGAAGGTCGCCGACGAACGCCTGATAGCCCTGGATGCCGCCGCAGATGAACAGGGTGCCGCACGCCGCGAGCGCCATCAGGCCGAGGCCGGCGAGATAGGGGCTCGGTCCCTGCATCACCAGCGCCGGGTTCAGCACGAAGAAGAACGGGATGAAATAGATGATGCTGCCGACCCACATCGATTCCCATCCGGTCTTCATCGCGGGCGAGCCGGCGATGCCGGCCGCAGCGAAGGAGGCGATCGCCACCGGCGGGGTGATCGACGACAGCATGCCCCAATAGAAGATGAACATGTGCACCGCCATCCGGTTCAGCCCGAGCTTCTCCAGCGCGGGCGCGACCAGGATGGCGAGGAAGATGTAGCAGGCGGTGGTGGTCAGCCCGAGGCCGAGGATCAGGCTGGTGAAGGCGCACATCACGAGCAGCAGGAACGCGTTGTCGCCCGCAAGCGTCAAAAGATCGTTGGCGAGGCTCGAGACCACGCCGGTCATCGAGAACGCCCCGATCAGCAGACCGCAACCGGCGAGGATGCCGACCAGCTCGACGAAGGTGCGGCCATTGACCTCGAGGAATTTTCCGATCGTCCCGAGCGTCCAGCGGCTCTCCTTGGAGAAGATCTGGTTGAGCACCAGCAGCAGCGCGGTGGCGTAGAACGGCGCGTGGCTTTCGCGCTTGAAATACAGCAGCATCACGATCAGGAGCGCAATGACGAAGACGTAATACCAGCCGTTCTTGATCGTATCCATCACGCGCGGCAGCTCGGCGCGCGGAATGCCCTTCAGCCCGTGGCGTGCGGCGTAGGAGTCGACCTGCATGAACAGGCCGACATAGTAGAGCGCCGCAGGAATGATCGCGGCCACCGCGACCTCCGCGTAGCTGATATTGAGGAACTGCGCGATCACGAACGCGGTGGCGCCCATCACCGGCGGCGCCAGCACGGCGCCGGTGGAGGCGCAGGCCTCGATCGCGCCGGCATAGGAGGCGCGGAAGCCGCTCTTCTTCATGACCGGGATCGTCATCGTGCCGGCGGTCAGCACGTTGGAGACGATCGAGCCCGACATCATGCCGAGCAGGCCGGACGCGAAGATGCAGACCTTGGCGGCACCGCCGCGGAACGTGCCGCACAGCGCGAAGGCGAGGTTAATGAAGAATTTTCCGGCACCGGTCATCATCAGCGCGGTGCCGAACACCAAAAAGCCGATCACGGTGTCGGCGAAGGCCTGGATCGGAATGCCGAGCAGGCTCTCGCCGGACAGCACGTGATAGGCGGTGGTCTGGTCGAGCGTGAGCTGCGAGCCGCGGAACGGGCCGAGCCAGCTGGCCTCGGCGAACAGCGGATAGACGGTGAAGGGCAGAACGCTGAGCAGGAGGCTCCAGCCGCCGGTCCGGCGCAGCGCCTCCATCAGCATCACCCACATCACGAGGCCGGCGATGATGACGTTCCTCGGGGCGCCGTCGGACTCCCAGCCATATTGCGCCGCCTTGCGCACGTTCAGCATCAGCCAGATCGAGGCGGCGAAGGTCGCGACGGCGAGCGCGAGATCATACCAGGGAATGCGGTTCAGCGGCGCGCGCTCCGATCCGGGGAAGATCAGGAACGTGAAGGGCAGCATCAGCGCGATCAAGAGATAGAAATATTCGGTGTTTAGCTGGGTGTAGTCGATGAAGAAGCGCAGCGAGAATTGCTGGTTGATGCAGAGCAGGATGGTTGCGGCGGTTGCGACCACCAGCGCCCAGCGCCACACCCCGCGCAGGGTGCGCACGCGCGTGACCTCGGCCTCCTGCAGATTGTCGAGACCGGCATGCGGATCTTCAAACTCGATTCTTTTCGCAGGCGCAGCCGCGGCGTTCTCGGGCATTACGCATCCCCCAATGTTGTCCGTTTTGCCAATAACCTAGAGCATGATCCGGAAAAGTGCGAAGCGGTTTTCCGGAAGCACCATGCTCGAACGGGCGCAAGCGCAATGACGATTAACCCGATCTCATCGCGCGTTGGCGGGTCTCACTCAAAGCCATTGGGCATATTGGCTTTCGCAAGCGCGGCCGCGCGCCCCTTCATCCAGCCATCGAGGAAGGCCTTGTCGTCAGACGGCGGGTTCGACTTGCCGTAATCCGTCCAGGCGGCGGCGAGCACCTCCTGGCGCTTGTAAAGCGCGTTGTTGTGCGCCTCCTGATCGTCGCTCCAGTGGCCGGTTTCCTTGAGCGCCTTCACCGCGCCGGGATGCACGGGAACGACCCAGTTCTTGGTCTGCCGGTCGGCGCCGAGTCCGGCGGCGCCGGGCGCCGAATCCTTGTAGGCGTCGTAGTTGACGATCATCGCCTTGGTGATCGCATAGATCTGGTCGACCGGCTGCGCCGCATAGGCGACGAAGATCGGGTAGGGGTAATTGCCGAGCTGGATCGGCTTGTCCGGCGAGATGCCGGCGCCGCAGGTTGCGGTTTGCGGGAAGAAGAACGAGCCGACCTTTTTCACCCGTGCCCAGCCTTCCTTGTCGTCGGCGGGCAGCGGCGGCCACATCAGGCCGCGCGGCGAGGTCTCGGCTTCCTTGGCGGGGCCGGTGATCGTGGTGCCGAAGGCGGCATCGGTGTCGTTGTTGATCAGGCCTTTCCACATCGCGCCGTAGCTTGCGAACTCGACGATCTTGACGTCCTTCTGGGTGAGGCCGCCGAACGCGAGCATCGCGAGCGAGTTCTGGTTCAGCGCCGGCGAGCCGACCACGAAGCCGACGCGCTTGCCGCGAAGGTCCTTCATTTCCTTGACACCGGCATCGGCTGCCACGCCGAGCGCGCCGCAATTGCAGTCGACCGACGACAGCATGAGCTGCAGCGGCTGCGGGCCCCATTCCTTGGCGCCGAACTCGAACACGCCTTCCTGCGCGAAATAGGTCCCCGATCCCATTGCCGAGGAGACCGCGCGCTTGGCGCGCAGCGGCGCGAGCCGCGCGACGTCGTTGCCGGCCGGCAGCACGCGGACGTCGGTGCCGTATTTGTCCTTCATCATCTTGCCGACGCCGACCGCGATGTTGAAGCCGGCGGTGCCGGTGTCGTAGGCGGTCACTGCCATGGTCGGCGGCAGCTTGATGTCCTCGGCCGAGGTGGGCAGGGCAGCGAAGATCGAAATGCCGGCAAGAGCGGCAGGCGCGAGCGCCATCAGCCGATGGATCATAATTCCTCCCTTTGTTTCGCTGTGCGAAACTTTTCCGGGCGGATGATTGCATCGTGATCCGGCGATGGCAACGCTACCTCCGGCGCATGCCGGCGATTTCAGCCGCTGCATCACCGGACAGATTGTCGCGGCTGGACGGCAAGGGTGGAATCTCAGGTCTCGACGATCGCGACCGCCTGGCCTTCGGCGATGACATCGTCGATCTTGACCAGAATCGACTTGATTTTGCCTGCTGTCGTCGACGTGACCGGTATTTCCATCTTCATCGCTTCGACGAACGCAATCTCGTCGCCATTGCCGATGCTGCTGCCGGTCTCGACAGGAAGCGCGCAAACGCGCCCGGCAACTTCGGTCACAACCTTGATCTCTGGCATTCCACTCTCCGATACCGTCTTGCGGAAATTTCATCCGGCGAACGGCTTTTTGTTGTGGCGGCAGATTGCCTGAGGTAGCTTCTTCTGCAAGTGGAATTTTATTCCGCAAGACGGAATGGAGCCAAACAGATGGGAAGGCGCTCGGAACGGCTTAGCAGGCAGGGAATGCTCGCCAGCGAGACAGGCGATGGCGATGTCATCCAGGTGGTGTCGCGCGCCTTCGATGTGTTGCGGTGCTTCGAGGGACACGAAGCCCGGCTCGGCAATCTCGAGATCTCGAACCGCTGCGGCCTGCCGCGTTCGACGGTGTCACGGCTGACGCACACGCTGACGCGGATGGGACAGCTGGTCTATCTGCCGCGCGACCAGAAATATCGCATCGGCCCGAGCGCGGTCGCGATGAGCACCACGATGATGAAGGGGCTGCAGCTGCGCAATCTGATCCGGCTGCGCCTGCAGGATGTCGCCGATCAGTTGCCCGGCACGGTGGGCTTCGTCATCCCCGACCGCTTTCACCTGGTCTATCTGGAGTTCGCCCGCGCGGCCAACGCGCTCGGCCTGCATGAGGCCACCGGCAGCCGGATCTCGATGGCGACCACCGCGGCCGGCCACGCCTATACGGCCGCACTCGATCCCGCGATCGGCGACGCGCTGATCGCGGAGATGGAAGGCGAATTGCCCGACAGCGCCAAGATGCTGACGCCGCGCATCGAGGCCAACCGCCGGCATTTGCAGGAGCACGGCTACGTCGTCGCCTGCGGCCTGTGGAGCCCGCACATCAACGGCGTCGCGGTGCCGCTGTGGTCGCCGCAGTATCAGACCTATGTGGTCACCACGATCGGCTTGCTCTCGGCGATGTATGACGAGGCGCGGCTGCATCGCGAGGTCGCGCCGCAAATGGTCGAGCTCGCGGCCGCACTCGGCAGCCTGCTCGAAGGCGCCGACGGGGACATCTTCAGCAATCGGATCGAGCGCAAGACGCTTCCGGTGACCGCCCATAACAACAACAAAATCCTCAAGACGGGAGCAGTGAATGAACTGGAAGCCGGAACTCGACGACCTCGCCCGCCGCGAAGCGTTCGCGCGGGAGATGGGAGGCGTTGACAAGGTCAAGCGGCAACGCGACCAGGGCCGGCTCACGGTTCGTGAGCGCATCGACAAGCTCGTCGACCAGAGCAGCTTCCATGAGGTCGGTGCCATCTCCGGCATCGCCGAATACGACGAGAGCAACGAACTCAAGCATCTGACGCCGGCGAACTGCGTGTTCGGCCGCGCCAGGGTCGACGGCCGCACCGTGGTCGTGGTCGGCGACGACTTCACCGTGCGCGGCGGCTCGGCGGATGCATCGATTTCCGCCAAGCCGTTGATGGCGGAGGAGATGGCGCACGACTTCCGCCTGCCGATCGTTCGCGTGATCGAGGGCTCCGGCGGCGGTGGCTCGGTGAAGACGATCGAGACCAGGGGCGCCGCCAACCTACCCGGCGGCGTCGGCGGTACGCGCTGGTACTGGTACACGACCGCCAATTTGGCCCGCGTGCCGGTGGTCGGTCTCGGGCTCGGCTCGGTCGCGGGCCTCGGTGCCGCACGGCTTGCCGCCACGCACTACTCGGTCATGACCAAGAGCTCCGCGATGTTCGTCGCCGGCCCGCCGGTGGTGAAGCGCCTCGGTCAGGATCTGACCAAGCAAGAGCTCGGCGGCGCCGACATCCAGACCCGCGCCGGCGCGATCGACCAGGCCGTTGAGACCGAGGAGGAGGCGTTCGACTATGCGCGGCGCTTCCTGTCCTATCTGCCGTCGTCGGTCTACGATCTGCCGCCGACCATTCCCTGCACCGACGATCCGGAACGCGCCGAGGAATCGCTGCTGAAGGCCGTGCCGCGCAACCGCCGGCAGGTCTACAAGATGCGACCGATCATCGATGCCGTCGTCGACAAGGGCTCGTTCTTCGAGGTCGGCACCAATTTCGGCCGCCCGATCATCACCGGATTGGCGCGGATCGAGGGCAGGGCGGTGCTGCTGCTCGCCAGCGATCCGTTCCACTATGGCGGCTCGTGGACCGCGGATGCCTGCCAGAAGGTGGTGCGCTGGGTCGACTTCGCCGAGACCTTCCATCTGCCGGTGGTCTATCTCATGGATTGCCCGGGCTTCATGATCGGGCTCGAGGCGGAGAAGACGGCGACCATCCGCCATGGCGTGCGGGCGATGGCGGCGGTCAACCAGAGCACGGTGCCCTGGTGCACCATCATCATCCGTAACGCCTTCGGCGTCGCCGGCGTGGTGCATCAGCCGGCCAACCGCTTCTCGATGCGCTATGCGTGGCCGTCGGCCTATTGGGGCTCGCTGCCGCTCGAGGGCGGCATCGAGGCGGCCTATCGCGCCGAGATCGATGCGGCCGCCGATCCCGCCGCCAAGCTGCGCGAGATCGAGGATCGCCTCAACAAGCTGCGCTCGCCGTTCCGCTCGGCCGAAAAGTTCTGGGTCGAGGAGGTGATCGACCCGCGCAAGACGCGCTCGCTGCTCTGCGAGTTCGCGCGCCTCGCCGAACCGGTCCGCAAGGCCGGGCCGCCGAGCAACATGTCGACGCGGCCGTAAGGCTCCTCGACCTCAACGCGTCATGCGCGGGCTTGACCCGCGCATCCATCGAATGAGTCATTCGAAGCGGGATGGATTGCCGGGTCAAGCCCGGCAATGACGACCTTGTCTACTCGGCTTCCCGATGCACGTCGTGGATCACGATGCCCATGCCGTTCTCGGGCATCTTGATCCATTCGCGCCGCTTCAACGAGCGCTTGGTGTCCTCGTGCCCGCTTACCCAATGCTCGCGCATCGAGGTGCCGGAGAATTCGTGATCCTTGGCGTCGCCCTCATAGGCCTTCTGCTGATAGATCAGCTGCAATAGCGTGATGCCCGGCAGCCGGGCGTTTGCCTTCTTGAGCTGGCGCTCCTCGTCCGACAGCTGATCGTCGGGGATCTTTCCCAGCGCATTGTGCAGGGCGGTGCGCAGATTGTAGGTCTTGCGATAGACGTCGGTGTTGTAGCGGGTGCGCGACGAATACATGATGTCCTTGTGCCGGGCCATCACGTCCTGGATGTCCCGCGGCAGCGCGCCGCGCGCCGAGAACAGGTCGACCTGGAACACCAGCGAGTTCATGTTGTCTTCCTGGTCGAGCAGATGCTGCAGCGGCGTGTTGGACACGATGCCGCCGTCCCAGAAATGATCGGTGCCGACCTTCACCATCGGCAGCGCCGGCGGCAGCGCGCCGCTCGCCATGATGTGCTCGGGGATGATCTCGTCATGGGCATTGTCGAAATAGATGAAGTTGCCGGAGAGCACGTTCACTGCGCCGACCGCGAAGCGTATCTTCTTGGAATTGATGCGGTCGAAATCGACCAGCTCGAGCAAGGACTCGCGCAGCGGCGTGGTGTCGTAGTAGCTGGTGGCGGTGCGCGCGCCGGCCTGGCTGAACCACGGATTGGTCTGGTGCGGGGTGAAGAAGCCGGGTTGTCCGAGCGTCGTCGTCAGCCATGAGCTGGTGAAATTGCGCGCCTTGCGGAAGATGTCGCCGTCCGGGGTGTAGTGCCAGATCTTGCGGCTGGTGATGCGATCCCAGAACGTGTGCAGCCGTTCCAGCCGCTTTTCGGGCGGATTGCCGGCGATGATCGCCGAGTTGATCGCGCCGATCGAGACGCCGCACACCCAGTCGGGCTCGATGTTGGATTCATGCAGCGCCTGATAGACGCCGGCCTGATAGGCACCGAGTGCGCCGCCGCCCTGCAGGACCAGGGCCACACGATCGCAGCCTTCCGGACGCCAGCCCGGCGTCGCGTGATCGATGTCGTCGAAATGCGGGGTTCGCGCGTCCATATCAGACACTCCAGAAATTCGCGGCGAGAATTCAGCGCGCCGATGACGCCGTGATGACAATTGCGGCGCCCGCGCACGGCGCATCCGGCATGCCCGCCTGCATGGTTAGCATTGGCCCCAGCAGCGCGACGCGGGTCACGCAAGCGTAACAGCGGTCATGCGCCTGACGGAAATTCCTCACATCGCTGTCAATCTCGGCCGCTAGCTTCCGCGCAAACTTTTCAAACAGGGGGTTATTGCGATGCGCAGGGAAGATCTGCTCAAGCTTCCGTCGATGCCGGCCGCCGGCCCGAGCTATCCCGCCGGTCCGTATCGCTTCATCGATCGCGAATTTCTCGTCATCACCTATGAGACCGATCCGGAGTTGATCCGCGCCGGCCTGCCCGAGCCGCTGGAGCCGATCGAGCAGGCGATCGTGCATTACGAATGGATCAAGATGCCCGACAGCTCCGGCTTCGGCAGCTACACCGAGTCCGGCCTCGTGATCCCCGCGCGCCTGCATGGCGAAGAGGTCAACTTCGTCTGCCAGATGTATCTCGACGATGATCCGCCGATCGCGGCCGGCCGCGAGATCTGGGGCTTTCCGAAGAAGTACGCTCATCCCAAGCTCGAGATCGTCAAGGACACGCTGACCGGCACGCTGGAATATGCCGGCCAGCTCGTTGCGATGGGCACGATGGGCTACAAGCACGAGAGCATGGCGGGCAATGGCGACGTCACCCGCGCGACGCTGTCGAAGACGCAAGTTAATCTGAAGATGATCCCCGGCGTCGACGGCCATCTCGAGGTCTGCCAGCTGGTCGCGATCAACTTGACCGACATCGTCGTCAAGGGCTCCTGGATCGGACCCGGCCGGCTTCACCTGGTGCCGCATGTCAATGCACCGGTCGCCGATTTCCCGGTCAAGCGTGTCGTCGGCGCGCACCACTTCCTCGCCGATCTGACGCTGCCGTTCGGCCGCGTCGTGCATGACTACAACAAGGAGGCTGCGGAGGCGGCGCCGACCGGCCTGGCCGCGGAGTAGGGCGGTCGCTGACATAAAACTGTAACAGGCGCGTCCTCCTATGTTGCGTCGAAGGGACGCGCTTGCTCAGCGTTGCGCGTGGGCGAGGTCTTGAACATGTCATTTCGCGCGGTTGCGTTATCGATTGCCTTGGGGGCGGGCCATGCTGGCTGATCCACCTCCCGCTCCGGTCGGGTCGCTGCTGACCCGCGAGGCCGTCCCTGGTCTGGTCTGGGTGTTCCGCCTGCATCACGACGGCCGTGCCGAGGCACTTCCGATCGATGCGCCGATCGAGCCGAGCCATGACGGAAGGCTGTGGCTGCACTTCAACCTGACCGACGTTCGCACCCGGGCATGGCTCGCCAACATGCACATCCCGCAGCTGGCGCGGGACCTCTTGCTGTCGAATGACAATTTCCAGCAGATCCACGTCGTCGACAATTGCGTCTACGGCGTGTTTTCCGATCTGGTGCGGGATGTCGACGCCGCCACCCGGGAGACCGGCTTTCTCCGCTTTGCGATGACCGAACGCCTCCTGGTCAGCGGCCGCCATCAAGCGCTGTGCTCCGCCGATGCGACGCGCCGCGTGCTCGAGGGCGGCCATCGCGTCGGCAGCGTCGCGGCGCTGCTGGAGAAGATCGTCGACGAGATCGCCGACACCATGGACCGCATGGCGGACAAGATCGGCACCGATATCGATGCGATCGAGGAGCGGGTGCTCGCCGAGGATACCGGATCGGAGCTGCGCAAGAATCTGAGCCGGATGCGCCGCACCTGTGTGCGACTGCATCGCCAGCTCGCCGGCCTGCGCGTGCTGTTTCACCGGCTCGAGCAGAAGAACACCGACGATCTCAGCCCGGCGCTGCGGCTGCAGGCCGGCAAGCTCGCGCAGCGGCTCGACGGTCTCGACCACGACATCGTCGAACTGCACGAGCGCAGCCGCCTGCTCGAGGAGGAGCTGCGCTTCAAGCTCGAGGAGGAGAGCAACAAGCATCTCCACGCATTGTCCGTCGTCACCATGATGCTGCTGCCGCCGACGCTCGTCACCGGCATCTTCGGCATGAACACCAAGGGATTGCCGCTGACCGATGTCGACAGCGGATTTCTGGTGGCCGCAGGCCTGTTGGCCGGGTCGGCGCTGCTGGCTTATCTGCTGATGCGGCGGCTCGGCATCGTCAAATAGCGCGAGCGCACCGCGGCATTCCCGATGTGCAGAGTTCTTTCCCGCGCGATGTTGGTGGCCGCGGCCCTCGCGCTCGGCGCGCCGGCGCATGCGGAGGACAAGCCCGTCGCCGACCGGATTGCGGATGCGCGGGCTGCGCTCGAGGAAGCCGGCTACCAGTTCAGCCTGACCTATATCGGTGAGGGGTTTTCCAACGTCTCCGGCGGCGTCAGCAACGGCGCGGCCTATACCGGCCGTCTCGATCTCGGCACCACCATCGACCTCGAGAAGGCGGTGGGCTGGACCGGCGCGACCTTCCACGCCAACATGTACCAGATTCACGGCGACGGGCTGTCGCGGAGCTATGTCGGCAACCTGTTCCTGGTATCCGGTGTCGAGTCGCTGCCGGCGACGCGGCTCTATGAATTCTGGATCGAGCAGAAGCTGCTCGGCGGCAAACTCTCGGTGCGCGTCGGCCAGCAGGGCTCGGACGTCGAGTTCATCGACAGCCAGTACGACGACATCTTCATCAATTCGGCGCTCGGCTGGCCCGGCATTGTCGGCACCATTCTGCCGGCCGGCGGGCCGTCGCCGCCACTCGCGGTGCCCGGCATCCGGATCAAGGCCAATCTGTCCGACCGCATCACCGCCTATCTGGCACTGTTCGACGGCTCGGCTTCGCCGCCGCAGGGGACCGACGATCCGCAGATATTGAACGCCCACGGGCTCAATTTCCGGGTCAACGATCCGCCGTGGTGGATCGGCCAGCTCAAATACAAGTTCGAGATCGGCGAGAGCCGGCTGCCCGCGACCATCACCGGCGGCGCCTGGTATCACATGGGCTCGTTCGCCGACCAGCGCTTCTCGGCCGACGGGCTGTCGCTCGCCGATCCCGACAGCTCCGGCGACACGCGATGGCTGCGGCGGGACAACGGCATCTTCATGGTCTATGAGCAACTGCTTGCGCGCGCCAGGCCGGACGCTGACAAGGGCGTCGCGTTCTTCATGCGCGCCTCGGTTAGCCCATCGGACCGCAACCTGATCAGCACCTATGTCGACGGCGGCTTCCTGTTCACCGGCTTCAGCGAGACCTATCCGGACGATCGGTTCGGCATCGCCGCGATCTATGCCAGGATTTCGGACGCCGCGCGTGCGCTCGACCGCGACACCCAGATCTTCACGGGCACGCCGTATCCGATCCGCGACTACGAGGCGATTCTCGAGATCACCTACCAGCACGTGGTGAACCCGAATTTCACCATGCAGCCGATGTTTCAATACATCGCCCATCCCGGCGGCGGCGCCGTCGATCCCAACGATCCGACGCAAACGCATCGGATCAAGGACAGCGTGGTGTTCGGGATGCGCACCATCCTGTCGTACTGACCGGCGCACGTCGCGCGGGAAGCGACCTCAGGCCGCGACCGGCTTCGGCTCCGCCACCGATTTCGGCTGCGGCCGCGCGATCGCCAGCGCGATCAGCGCGGCAAAGATGCACAGCGCACCGGCAATGAAGAACGCCGGCAGGTAACTTTGATAGATCGTGCGCGACAGTCCGGCGCCGAACGCGGCGGCGCCTGCGCCGAGCTGGTGGCCGGCGAAGATCCACCCGAACACCAGATTGGCGCGCTCGGCGCCGAAGCGCTGCGCGGTGAGGCGCACCGTCGGCGGCACCGTCGCGATCCAGTCGAGGCCATAGAACATCGCGAACAGCGACAGCCCGTAGAACGTGAAGTCGGAGAACGGCAGGAACAGCAGCGACAGCCCGCGCAGGCCGTAATACCAGAACAGCAGATAGCGGTTGTCGTAGCGGTCCGACAGCCAGCCCGAGACGATGGTGCCGAAGAAATCGAAGATCCCCATCGCGGCGAGCAGGCTTGCCGCCTGCACCTGCGGGATGCCGTAGTCGAGGCACATCGGGATCAGGTGGACTTGCACCAGGCCGTTGGTCGAGGCGCCGCAGACGAAGAAGGTCGCGAACAGGATCCAGAACACCGACGACTTCGCGGAATCGCGCAGCGTGCCGAGCGCGGCGGCCACGATCGGCGCATTGGCCGGCGGCGGCGCGGGAAGCGGCGCGGTGCCCTCGTCGCCGAACGGACGCAGGCCGACGTCGCTCGGCCGGTCGCGCATCACCATCAGCACGGCAAAGGCGGCGACGCCGAGCATGACGCAGACCAGCCCAAGCGCGACACGCCAGCCGTAGCGCTCGGTCAGTGTCGCAAGCAGCGGCAGGAAGGCGAGTTGGCCCGTCGCGACGCTTGCGGTGAGGATGCCGACCACGAGGCCGCGCCGCGCCACGAACCAGCGCGCCGCGATGGTCGCGCCGAGCACCAGCGCGGTCATCCCGGTGCCGATCCCGATCACGACACCCCATAGCAGGATGAGCTGCCAGACCTGGGTCATGGCGAGCGAGGCCAATAGACCGGAGACCACGATCAGCTGCGCCGCCAGCGTCACGTTGCGCAGGCCGTAGCGGTTCATCAGCGCGGCGGCAAACGGCGCCATCAGCCCGAACAGGATGAAGCGGATCGACAGCGCGGAGGAAATCTCGGCGGTGGACCAGCCGAACTCCTTCTGCAGGGGCACGATGAACACGCCGGGCGCGCCGACGGTGCCGGCGGAGATCAGCGCGGCAAGGAAAGTCACGGCCACCATCACCCAGCCGTAATGGATGTTGCGGCGGGCGAGGGCGGAAGCAAGCCAGTTCGAGATCATTGTGTTCCGGATCGATTGCGGTGAAAGCTTTGCGTGATGCGCAATATGGCACGGGGGAGCCATGGCTAAAATGACATAGTTCCCTCGTTTTCGGACTCAGGCGCCAGGCCGTCGTGCTGCCTCATGGACGCCTTTCATAACTAACCGTCATTGCGAGGAGCGAAGCGACGAAGCAATCCATCGTTCGGTTTGTGAAAAGAGATGGATTGCTTCGCTTCGCTCGCAATGACGGCATACCGGATCAGTGCGCGACCCGCTCGACCGCGATCGCGGTGGCTTCGCCGCCGCCGATGCACAGCGCGGCAACGCCGCGCTTCAGGTTCTGCGCCTCCAGCGCGTGCAGCAGCGTCACGATCAGCCGCGCGCCGGTGGCGCCGATCGGATGGCCGAGCGCGCAGGCGCCGCCGTTGATGTTCAGCCTGTCCCTGGGAATGCCGAGGTCGCGCTGCGCCGCCATCGCGACCACCGCAAACGCCTCGTTGATCTCGAACAGGTCGACATCGCCGACGCTCCAGCCGACCTTGTCGAGCAGTTTTCTGATCGCCGGGATCGGCGCTGTCGTGAACCACTGCGGCTCCTGGCTGTGGGTGGCGTGGCCCTTGATCTCGGCGAGAACGGGCAGTCCATCGCGATCGGCGAGCGAGCGCCGGCTGAGGATCAGTGCTGCGGCGCCGTCGGCATTGGCCGATGAGGCGGCCGGCGTGATGGTGCCGCCCGCTCGGAATGCCGGCTTCAGGCCGGGGATTTTTGCCGGATCGACCTTCAGCGGGTGCTCGTCATTGGCGACGATGCGCGGGCCGACCTTCTCGGCGAGCGTGATCGGCGCGATCTCGGCCTTGAAGGCGCCGCCCTCGACCGCCTTGCGGGCGCGGCTCAACGTCTCCATCGCGAACGCGTCCTGGTCGGCGCGGGTGAACTGATAGGCCTCCGCGGTCGCCTCGCCGAAATCGCCCATCGAGCGACCGGTCTCATAGGCGTCCTCGAGCCCGTCCATCATCATGTGATCGATGATGCGGTCGTGGCCGGCGCGATAGCCGCTGCGCGCCTTCTGCAACAGATACGGCGCATTGCTCATGCTCTCCATGCCGCCGGACAGCACGATCTCGGCCGAGCCGGCCTTGATGATGTCGTGGGCCAGCATGGTCGCCTTCATGCCGGAGCCGCAGACCTTGTTGACGGTGGTGGCGCCGGTGGCGTCCGGCAGCCTGGCGCCGCGCGCGGCCTGGCGGGCAGGGGCCTGGCCCTGGCCGGCGGGCAGCACGTTGCCCATGAACACCTCGTCGATGCGCTCGGGCGCAAGTTTTGCGCGTTCGAGCGCAGCCCCGATCACATGCGAGCCGAGCTTGTGCGCCGGCAGCGGCGCGAGCTCGCCCATGAAGCGGCCGAGCGGGGTGCGGGCGGCGGAGAGGATGACGACGGGATCGGTGCTGGTTGCCATGGCAGGAGTCCCTTCAATGCCGGGGATTTGATTGAATTATTGTCATCATATGATGCAATGCAAAAAATGCAACTGCGGCTCTCATGACAAAATGTCGTGTTCGCATGAGTTGGGGATGGGATCGTTCCGCCATCACCAATGTCGTCCTGGCGAAAGCGAGGACCCATACCCACCGCCTTCAATGACGAACCGGATCGTGGCCCCGGCGTCGCGCAACAATGGAGATTTGGGGCAATGGGTCCTGGCTTTCGCCAGGATGACGGCGATGGATGGTCCTCGATTCGTGATGACACGAGGGAGCGAATGAGAGCACGCGAGTCTCCACCGGTGTCGTCCCGGCGAAGGCCGGGACCCATACGCCGCAGCGTGGTTGTTGAAGAGACTCGTCGTTCCAACATCGCGCAACAATCAGCGTCGGTGGTTGTGGGTCCCTGCTTTCGCAGGGACGACACCGAGTGTTTGGCGCCTCTTGTGAGTCACACGTCCGCATTCTCGCGGCATGAATCGCCCGAACGTACACCGAGTTTCTCTTCTCGCGAGGCCTTGCGTCGTCGGGCAAATCAGTGATTGAGAATTTCGCCGGGCGACGGCGCATCCGGGCTTGTCTGCGACCTGATCTAATCCGACCGCCAGGCGCCGAGCAGAAATCGTCGCTTCGGCGCGGAGCCCCCTTGTTTCTGCACGTCCGGCAGGTCGACGGCATGGCGCTTCATCAGCAGCCGGATTGCGATCGCGATGATCACAAAGGGTGCCAGGTAGATCGCGAAAACTTCGAAGGCGTTCATGTCGTCCTCCGCTGCCTCGGAACGGGCATTCTAGCACGATCGTCTCGCGCTCGGGCGGCTAAAACTGTACCGGCGCCGCTGAGTTGGCGTTAACCGAATTCCCGGACGCCGATCAATTCAAGGTTGCGGAATACGGGTCTGTTTACCGATCCGGCGCTAGGGCTGGCGGATTGTGCAACGGAAAGTCCCACCGCAATGTCCGTGATCGCCGTCGAGCAGCCGTCCGCCCGCATTCCGCTCTCCGTCAAGATTGGCTTCAGCGCCTTCATGGCCGTCCTGGTGCCGGTGTACACCTACTGCTACGGGCCGACCAACTTTCTGTATTTCTGCGACGTCGGCCTGATCCTCACCCTGATCGGGGTCTGGACCGAGAGCGCGCTGTTAATTTCGATGTGCGCCGTCGGACTCCTTGTGCCGCAAACATTTTGGGTGATCGACTTTCTCGCCCATGTCGCCGGCTACTCGCTCACCGGAATGACCGACTACATATTCGACCAGAACCTCTCGCTGTTCCTGCGGTTCCTGTCGGGCTTCCACGGCTGGCTGCCGTTCCTGCTGCTGTTCCTGGTCTGGCGGCTCGGCTATGACCAGCGCGCGCTGATCGTCTGGAGCGTGCTGGCATGGGCGCTGCTGCTGATCTGCTACTTTGTGATGCCGGGACCGCGGCCGGACCCGGGCATGACTCCGGTCAACATCAACTACGTCTTCGGCACCAGCGACAGGGCGGCGCAAGGCTTCGTGCCGCCGCTGGTGTGGCTGGCCGGCCTGATGATCGGCCTGCCGCTGCTCGCTTTCATACCCACCCATTTCATGCTGCGGCGCGCCGTGCCGCCGGTGTAGGGCCTGCGCTTCGCGAGACTGCGCTATCAAGTCGCTGCGGATACCATCGTGCATGGCCGCATGCGGCGGCTTCGATTGACACCAATCGACTCGGCGCTACGCTGCCGGAACACGGCGTTTTCCCAAGCGACTCAAGACAGATTCAAAGCGCCGCAAGCACGACCAAGAAGCAAGACCCAGAAGAACAAGGAAAAAGGGCAGGACACGCCGTGACACGCGTCATCGCGTCTTGAGCGGGACCACGCGGACCTCCGCGCTCGCGCCATTTCACATCCGCAGCTATCGCTTTCAATGGCCGTCCGATCTGCTCACCTCCTGGGCGTTCGAGGTCGAGACGCTGGTGCTTGGCTGGTACATCATGGTCGAGACCGGCTCGGTGCTGCTGCTGACCGTGCTGGCGTCGCTGCAATATGTCGGCACGCTGGTCGCGCCGGTCGTCGGCATGATCGGCGACCGCATGGGGCACCGCGATCTCCTCGCCGTGATGCGCTTTGCCTATACGGCGCTCGCCGGCACCATCATGACGCTGGCGCTGACCGGGCATCTCGCCCCGCTGAACGTCATGATCATCGTCGCGATCATGGGTGTGATCCGCCCGTCGGATCTCGGCGTGCGCGGCGCGCTGCTCGCCGACATCATGCCGCCGGAGCAACTGGTCGGCGCCATCAGCCTGGCGCGCACCACGCAGGACTCGGCGCGCATCGCAGGAGCCCTGACCGGGGCCGGATTGTTTGCGGCGCTCGGCATCGGCTATGTCTATGTCGGGATCGCCGGCTTCTATTTCGTCGCCGCCATCCTGATGCTCTGCATGAGCCGCCCGAAGTCGCATGGCACGACCGATCTCGCGGCCGACGCGCCGGGTTCAAAGCTGCTGCGCGACCTCAAGGAGGGCATCGTCTATGCCTGGAGCGGTCCGGGCATGCGCGCCGCGCTCTGCGTCGCGTTCCTCGCCAACCTCACCGCGTTTCCGCTCACCAACGGTCTGTTGCCCTATGTCGCGCGCGACATCTTCCATACCGACCAGACCGGGCTCGGCTATCTCTCGGCAAGCTTTGCGGTGGGCTCGCTGATCGGCTCGATCACGCTCAGCATGGCCGGCGGGGTACGCATCGCGCGGCTCCTAATCGGCGCGACGCTCGCCTGGTACGCCATGCTGCTGGTGTTCGTCGAGCTCAGGACCATGCCGGTCGCGATGGCCTGCCTGCTGCTCGCCGGCATCGCGCAGAGCATGTCGATGATCTCGGCCGCCGTGATGCTGATGCGCAATGCCAGCGCGCATCTGCGCGGCCGCGTCATGGGCGTGCGCATGATGGTGATCTACGGCCTGCCGCTCGGGCTGCTCGCCGCCGGCAGCCTGATCGACCTGATCGGCTACACCGCGACCGGCACGTTGCTCGCCGCCGCCGGCTTCATCGCCATGCTGGCGATCGCGCTGCACTGGCGCGCCGACCTCTGGCCGACCCACGCCCCGGCCAACGCCCGGTGAGGGGCGCGGCGCGATGCCGCGCCGCGGTCGCCGATGCGCCAAAAGGACGCGACAGCGCGGGCAAGCTGTCGTAGATCATTTTCGACGCTCCCATTTGCAGTGCCAAGTTCCAGTGCCAGGCCTTTTTCGTTTGATATCGTAATGCTCCGTCTTTTGACCCGCCTTGGACTGCGCTTCGACGATATCGTCGAGGAGCGCCGATTTGTCGACCAGTACGTGCGGGGCAATATCGGCTGGACGCAGGTCGCGATGCTGCTCGGCGCCTTCACCTATGCCGGATATGCGTTCTGGGATTGGGTGCTCTATCCCGACGTTGTGGCGACCACGCTGGCGATCCGCGGCGGGGTCGCCGTGCTGGTCTTGCTGCCGCTCACCGCCTTGCTCTCGGTGCCCGCGATGAAGGCGTGGGCCGAGACGATCTTCCTGGTCTATTGCGTCATTCCGGGCTGCGTGCTGCCGAGCGTCTACCTCGTGCTGCCCTCCGGATTCACCTATGCGGCACCCGGCGTGATGATGGTAATCCTGTTCGTCTCGACCATGCTGCCGCTGCGGATCGGGCCGCTGGCCGTGTTCTGTCTCACGACGTGGATTGCGCTGTGCATCGCTGAATCGCTCGGGCCGGCGTTGCCGCCGGGGCTGCGCTTCATCAATCATTCCCTGGTCCTCAACGCCTTTGCGCTGTCGCTTTACGCCGTCGCCGCCCGCGAGTTCCGCGCGCGCCAGCAGTTTCGAACGGCGCAGGCGCTCAAGCAGGAAAAGGAGCGTTCGGAAGCCTCGTTGCGCGATTTGCACGCGACGCAATCGCAGCTCGTGCAGGCCGAGAAGCTGGCCTCGCTCGGGCAGCTCGTCGCCGGTGTCGCACACGAGGTCAGCACGCCGCTTGGCCTGGCGCTGACCACGTCAACCACCATGGAGGCGGACCTTCGCGCGATGGGCGAGGCGCTGAGCGGCACCGCCGTCCGGCGCTCCGACCTGACAAGGGGCATTGCACGGATCGAGAACGGCCTTCGACTGACCTCGGAAAATCTGCATCGGGCATCCGAGATGGTGCACAGCTTCAAGCAGGTCGCCATCCATCACGCCGACGAGGAGCGCCATACATTCGAGCTCGGCGGATGGCTCTCCGAACTGATCGCAAAGCTCGGGCCGCTGCTGTCCCGTCAGGGATTGATCGTCGAACTCGACTGCCCGCAAGGCATCGTTCTGAACAGCTATCCCGGCGCGTTGGCGCAGGTGATCAGCAACCTGGCGTTCAACGCCGCGGCGCACGCTTATCCCGACGGCCGCGGCGGACGCTTCACCATGACGGTGACGCAGCCGGATCAGGCGCTCGCCCGGATCGCCTGCGCCGACCAAGGCGTCGGCATCCGCGATGATCTGCAGGCCCGCGTGTTCGATCCGTTCTTCACCACCAGGCGGGAGCGCGGCAATATCGGCCTCGGCCTGCACATCGCCTTCAATACTGTGGTGTCGTCGCTCAGCGGCAGAATCGCGCTGGAGAGCGAGCCGGGCCGCGGCACGCTGGTGCTGATCGAGATCCCGGTATCGAGCTGAACGGGCGGGCCGACCTCGGGCCGGTGCAGGTGCCTGCGAACGCGCGGCGAAGGTCACCCGCAGCAGCGTAGCCCGGATGAGCGAAGCGATATCCGGGGCATCCGGCCCCCGCGTGTCTCGGCGCTCATGCGGGCTACAGGTGCTACAAGCTGCAGAAAATCAGGGGGAGTGGACGATGTGCTCCGACTTGGCAGCGCTTCTACCAAGAGACAAATTCGATACAGAGAGGGCCGAGGCCATCGTCGCCTTGGGTTTCCCAGCTGTCGAGCCGATCGTTCCGGCCCTGCTTGAATGGATGCAGGACATGAACTGGCCGGTCGCTCAAGTGCTGCAGCCATTTTTGGCGGGGATCGGTACGCCGCTCTATCCGCACCTTCGACGCATTCTGCAAGCAGATGACGACGTTTGGAAGAATTGGACGCTGCGCTTCATCGTTGCGCAATCAGCAGAGCTGCAAGCAAAGCTTAGGACGGACCTCGAACGCCTCGCCACCAGCCCGACGGCAGGTGAACAGGCAGAAGAACTTGATATCGTCGCCAAGGACCTCTTGAGTTGACAGGCGCTGCTAAGCTAGTCGCATTCAGTTACCCGTAGCCCGGATGAGCGAAGCGAGATCCGGGGCATCCGGCCCCCGCATGTCGCTTCGCTCATGCGGGCTACAGATGACTGGCCCCGCATGTCGCGGCGCTCATGCGGGCCACAGGTGCTGAACCGCTACCGCTTGCGGTCCAAAAATCCCTGCAGCAGGCGCTGCGGCTCGCCGGTCTGGAACGACTTTCCGAACACGCCGACGCTGAGCTTCACCGACTCGGTCAGCGGCAGTTCTTCCCATTGCCGCAGCAGGTCCTTCTGGATCCGCAGCGCCTCGGGGCCGCATTCCAGCAGCGCCTTGACGGTGTGCTCGACCGCTTCGTCGAGGCCGCCGGGTTTTGCCACGGTGTCGACTAGGCCCCAGGCGAGCGCGGTCGGCGCATCGATGTTCTCCGTGGTCATCATCAGCCAGCGGGCGCGGCCCCAGCCGATCAGGCGCGGCAGCAGCGCGGCGTGGATCACCGAGGGGATGCCGACGCGCACCTCGGGCATGCCGAACATCGCGTCATGTGCGGCAACGCGGACGTCGCAGGCGGCCGCGACCTCGAGGCCACCGCCGAGGCACCAGCCGGGCAGGCGGGCGATCACCGGCGCCGGGAATTTGCGCACGGCCTCGCAGAGGTCGCGCAGCCGGCTGATGAATGCTTCGGCGGATGTCTGGTCGAGCGTCGCCATTTCCTTGATGTCGGCGCCGCCGATCATGCTGCGCTCGCTTTCGCCGGCGAGGATCACGACGCGGATGCTCGGATCGGCGGCCAGATGCTCAAAACCCTCGCGCACGCCGTTGGTGACCGCGGAACTCACGATGTTCAGCTTGCCGGCGTTGCAGATGGTGAGGCGGACGACGCCTCTGGAGTCGCGGTCGATGCCGCAGTGGGGATTGAGCATGTCCATGGAAAAAGTCCCGGCGCAGGAATGGATGCGCCATGTCCCGGACAAAGCGTGGCTCTGTCAAGGGACCGGCGCGGCGGTTGCGCCGAGGGACGCGGATCTATAGAATTATATTCATCATATAAATGGAGCCGTCATGACCGCCGCCGAAAGCATCGATCTTCATTCGCCCGATCTAACGCGCACGCGCGTGGTGGAATGGCAGGCGCCCGGGCCGGTGGCGAAGGCGGCGCTGCCGATGTCCGGGATCGAGGCGATGCGCGCGATCCGCGACGGCCGGTTGCCGCCGCCGCCGATGGCCAAGCTGATCGGCTTCCGCATGGCGGTGGTCGACGAGGGCCGCATCGTGATGGAACTCGAGCCGCATGAGAGCCTCGAGAACACCATCGGCCTGCTGCACGGCGCGACCGCCGCGGCGCTGCTCGATACCGCAATGGGCTGCGCGATCTCGACCATGCTGCCGGCGGGACAGACCTCGGTGACGCTCGACCTCAAGCTGACCTATCTGCGGCCGCTGTCGGCACGTTCGGGCACCATCAGCGCCGAAGGCAAGGTGATCAAGCTCGGCCACCAGACCAGCTACACCGAGGGCTTCGTCCGCGACGGCAGGGGCAATCTTGCGGTGCACGCGACCGCGACGTTTTCGATGCTCGGCGGGGAACCGAAAGTGGCCGACAAGGCGAAATAACTGCAGCATTCCGGCCGCAAATCTGCTATTATATGATTAGAAACATTCCATGAGACCGGCATGCGCTATTCGAAAGAACACAAGCAGGAGACCCACGCGCGGATCGTCAAGAAGGCCGCGACGCGGCTGCGCGAGCGGGGCGCCCACGGCATCGGCGTCGCCGACCTGATGAAGGACGCCGGCCTGACCCATGGCGGCTTCTACGCGCATTTCGACTCGCGCGAGGCGCTGGTGATCGAGGCCTTCAGCTACGCGATGGACCGCGCCATCGAGCGCTGGCGCAAGGTCGCCGCGGACACGCCGCCGGAGAAGCGGCTTTCGACCATCATCGACGGCTATCTTTCGGCGATGCACCGCGACGATCCCGGCCAGGGCTGCGCGATCCCGGCGCTCGGCGCCGAGATCGCCCGCGAGAGCCCGAAGACCCGCAAGGCGTTTGCCCTCAAGCTCGACCAGATGATCGACATGATGGCCGACCAGATCATCGACGTGCCGCGCAAGGCCGCCCGCAAGCAGGCGATGGCGACGTTGGCGACCATGATGGGCACCATTGTGATGTCGCGCATCGCCGGCAGCGGCGAAATGTCCGACGAGATCCTGAGCGCGGGCCGCGAGGCGGTGCTGGGACGTGCCGCCGGGGCCAAGGCACCGGCGAAGAAGAAGGCGAATTAGCGCTTTAAGCGCCAACTGGCGCGGCGTGCCTAATACTCGATCCGTCACCCTGAGGAGCGCGCATCGCGCGCGTCTCGAAGGGGCGACGGCCACCAGCCGGGCCGTGCATCCTTCGAGACGCGCTACGCGCTCCGTCAGGATGACGGGAATAACACGGTGTCCGCCTCACACCCCGCTGAACAGCGCGCGCTCGGCTTCCACGGTCTCGTAGATGTAGTCCGCCACCGCGCGGATGCGGGCGAGGTCCTTGCTGTCGGCGTGCATCAGCAGCCAGAAGGTGCGGGAGATCCGCACCTCGTCCGGCAGCACCGGCTGCAACTCGGGGTGGGCCGTCGCCATGAAGTGCGGCAGCACGGCGATGCCGAAGCCGGCGATGGTGGCGTTAAGCTGCGCGATCAGATTGGCGCTGCGGAATTTCGCCGAGATCTTTGGCGAGACCTGCGGCAGATAGTCCAGCTCCGGCGTGAACAAGAGCTCCTCGATGTAGCCGACGAAGCGGTGCCGCGGCAGGTCGGCGCGTGCGGCAATGGCCGGCGCCTGGGCGAGATAGGCGGGTGCGGCATAAAGCCCGAGCGTGTAGTCCAACAGCTTGCGGCCGACGATGCGCCCTTCCTTCGGCATGGTCAGGCTGATCGCGATGTCGGCCTCGCGCTTGGAGAGCGAGAACAGCCGCGCGGTGGCGACGAGCTGCAGATCGAGATCGGGATACCGCTCGGTGAACTTGACCAGCCGCGAGGCCAAAAAGTGGCTGCCGAAGCCGTCGGGCGCGCCGATCCGCACCGTGCCGGTGAGGTGGGCGCGCGAGCCGCCGACCGCCTCCTGGTTGGCGACGATGGTGGATTCCATCGCCTCCGCGCTGTCGGCGACGCGCTGGCCGGCCTCGGTCAGCAGATAGCCGGTCTTGCGCCGATCAAACAGTTTTGCGGAGAGGTGGCGCTCCAGCCGGTCGACACGGCGGATCACTGTGGCATGATCGACGCCGAGCTGCTTGGCGGCAGCCGAAACCGACCCGCCGCGCACGATGGCAAGCACGAAACGGAAGTCGTCCCAGTCGATTGTACCGCCGCCTTGATCCAGCATTTCCGCACATCTATGGTGCAATTTATCGGACTTGAATCCCATAAAATGCAGGGTCAATAGGGTTTGTAAAGCGATCCCGCCGCGAGGAGCGGCGATTCAGGTGCTTCAGGGAGGTTTGTTCATGCGCTCAATCGGACATTTCATCGGTGGCAAGGAGGTCAAGGGCACGTCGGGCCGCACGGCTGACGTCTTCGAGCCGATGACCGGCGACGTCCAGGCCAAGGTCGCGCTGGCCTCCAAGGCCGAGCTCCGCGCCGCGGTCGAGAACGCCAAGGCCGCGCAGCCGGAATGGGCCGCCACCAACCCGCAGCGCCGCGCCCGCGTCATGATGCGGTTCCTCGAGCTGGTGCAGCGCGACTACGACAAGCTCGCCGAGCTGCTGGCGCGCGAGCACGGCAAGACCGTTCCCGACGCCAAGGGCGACATCCAGCGCGGCCTTGAGGTCGCCGAGTTTGCCTGCGGCATCCCGCATCTGATGAAGGGCGAGTACACCGAGGGCGCCGGCCCCGGCATCGACATCTATTCGATGCGCCAACCGCTCGGCGTGGTCGCCGGCATCACGCCGTTCAACTTCCCGGCGATGATCCCGATGTGGAAGTTCGCGCCGGCGATCGCCTGCGGCAACGCCTTCATCCTCAAGCCGTCGGAGCGCGATCCCGGCGTGCCGATGATGCTCGCCGAGCTGATGATCGAGGCGGGCCTGCCGGCCGGTATCCTCAACGTCGTCAACGGCGACAAGGAGGCAGTCGACGCCATCCTGGACGATCCCGATATCAAGGCGATCGGCTTCGTCGGCTCGACCCCGATCGCGCAGTACATCTACGAGCGCGCCGCGCAGACCGGCAAGCGCTGCCAGTGCTTCGGCGGCGCCAAGAACCACGCCATCATCATGCCGGACGCCGACATGGACCAGACGGTCGATGCGCTGATCGGCGCCGGCTACGGCTCCGCCGGCGAGCGCTGCATGGCCGTCTCGGTCGCGGTGCCGGTCGGCAAGACCACCGCCGACCGCCTGATGGAGAAGCTGATCCCGCGCGTCGAGTCGCTCAAGATCGGCACCTCGGTGGATCCGTCGGCCGATTACGGCCCGCTGGTGACCCGCGAGGCGGTCGAGAAGGTCAAGAGCTACATCGACATCGGCATCAAGGAAGGCGCGACGCTCGCGGTCGACGGCCGCGGCTTCAAGATGCAGGGCTACGAGAAGGGCTTCTATCTCGGCGGTTCGCTGTTCGACAACGTCACCAAGGACATGCGGATCTACAAGGAAGAGATCTTCGGCCCGGTGCTCTCGGTGGTGCGCGCCCACGACTATCACGAGGCGCTGGCGCTGCCGTCCGACCATGACTACGGCAACGGTGTCGCGATCTTCACCCGCGACGGCGACGCCGCGCGCGACTTCGCCGCCAAGGTCAATGTCGGCATGGTCGGCATCAACGTGCCGATCCCGGTGCCGATCGCCTATTACACCTTCGGCGGCTGGAAGAAGTCCGGCTTCGGCGACCTCAACCAGCACGGTCCGGACTCGATCCGCTTCTACACCAAGACCAAGACGGTGACCTCGCGTTGGCCGTCCGGCGTCAAGGAAGGCGCGGAGTTCTCGATCCCGACGATGAAGTAAACTCGTCCCGAGAGGCGAAGCATGCAGTTCGCTCTCAACGAGGACCAGATCGCGGTTCGCGACATGGCGCGGGCGTTTGCGGCGGAAAAGATCGCGCCGCACGCGCTCGAATGGGACGAGACAAAGCACTTTCCGGTGGATGTGATGCGCGAGGCGGCAGGCCTCGGGATCGGCGGCATCTATATCAAGGATGATGTCGGCGGCTCGGCGATGACGCGGTTCGACGCGGCGCTGATCTTCGAGGCGCTGGCGACGGGGTGCCCGACCACGTCGGCCTTCATCTCGATCCACAACATGGCATCCTGGATGATCGACGCCTACGGCAACGACACCCAGCGCCACACATGGCTGCCGAAGCTCTGCACCATGGAGCTGATCGCCAGCTACTGCCTGACCGAGCCGGGCGCCGGCTCCGACGCCGCTGCGCTGCGCACCCGCGCGGTGCGCGACGGCGATCACTACGTTCTCAATGGCCAGAAGCAGTTCATCTCCGGAGCCGGCAGCACCGACTTGTTGGTGGCGATGGTGCGCACCGGCGGCGACGGACCCGGCGGCGTCTCGACGCTTGTCGTCGACGGCAAGACGCCGGGCGTGTCGTTCGGCAATAACGAGCGCAAGATGGGCTGGAATGCGCAGCCGACCCGCGCGGTGATGTTCGAGAATGCGCGCGTGCCGGTCGCGAACCGGCTCGGGGAGGAGGGCATCGGCTTCAAGATCGCGATGGCCGGCCTCGACGGCGGCCGCCTCAACATCGCGGCGTGCTCGCTCGGCGGTGCGCAGGCGGCGCTCGACAAGGCGTTGGCCTACATGAAGGACCGCAAGGCATTCGGCAAACGCCTCGACGAATTCCAGGCGCTGCAATTCAAGATCGCCGACATGGCGACCGAGCTGGAAGCCGCACGTACCTTCCTGTGGCGGGCGGCCGCCGCGCTCGACCGCAAGGATCCGGACGCTTCCATGCTGTGCGCGATGGCAAAACGGTTCGGCACCGATGTCGGCTTCGAGGTCGCCAACCAGGCGCTGCAGCTGCACGGCGGTTACGGCTATCTCAGCGAATACGGTGTCGAGAAGATCGTGCGCGATCTGCGCGTGCACCAGATCCTCGAAGGCACCAATGAAATCATGCGGCTGATCGTGTCGCGCAAGTTGATCGAGGGCGCGCGATGAATGATGCGGCGGCAGCCGAGGGCGATCTGATCGCGCGCAAGGAAGGTTCTGCCGGCATCATCCGGCTCAACCGGCCGAAGGCGATCAATGCCGTGACGCTGGAGATGTTCCACGACATCGACAGGGCGCTCGATGCGTTCGAGGTCGATCCCGACGTCGCTGTCATCGTGCTGGAGGGCGCCGGCGAGCGCGGCCTGTGCGCCGGCGGTGACATCCGCGCGCTCTGGGAGAGTTCCAAGGTCAAGGGCGATCTCGGCAGGATCCTGTGGCGCGACGAATACATCCTCAACGCGCGGATCAAGAAATTCCCAAAGCCCTATGTCGCCTTCATGGACGGCATCGTGATGGGCGGCGGCGTCGGGCTGTCGGCGCATAGCCGCCACCGCGTGGTGACGGAGCGGACCAAGCTCGCGATGCCCGAGGTCGGGCTCGGCTTCTTCCCCGATGTCGGCGGCACCTATCTGCTGTCGCGCTCTCCGGGTGAGATCGGCACCTATTTCGGGCTCACCGGCACCACCATGAACGGACCCGATGCGATCTACGCCAAATTCGCTGACGCCGTGGTGCCGAGCGCAAAGCTGCCGGCGCTGCGCGAGGCGCTGACCAAGGTTACGCCGGGTACGAGTTCGGCCGAGATCGACCGGCTGATCGGAGGCTTCGCCACCGGCGAGACGGCTGGCCCCGTCGCCGCGATGCAGGCCAGGATCGACGGCTGGTTCGCACGCGGCCGGATGGAGGACGTCGTCGCCGCGCTGACGGTCGACGGATCGGATATGGCGCAGGCCACGCTGAAGACGCTCGGTGAGAAGTCGCCGCGCGGCATGGTGGTGACGCTGAAACTGCTGCGGCTGGCGCGCGCGACCGCGACGCTGGAAGAGTGCCTGAAGCGCGAATATCGCGCCGCGCTCGAGGTGTTCGCCAGCGACGATTTCCGCGAGGGCGTGCGCGCCGCCGTGATCGACAAGGACCGCAATCCGACATGGTGGCCGGCCCGGATCGAACAGGTGACGCCGGAGATGCTCGCGCCTTACTTCGCCGAGATCGGCGCCGACGAATTGAAATTTCCCGACAGCAAATAGAAACGTCGCAAGCGGAGGACTTCCCATGGCAAACGTCGCATTCATCGGGCTCGGCAATATGGGCGGGCCGATGGCGGCCAATCTGGTCAAGGCCGGCCACAAGGTGACCGCGTTCGATCTGGTCGCGGCGTCCCGCGATCAGGCCAAGAGCGACGGCGCCGCGATCGCCGAGAGCGGCGTTGCCGCCGTGAAGGGCGCCGATGTCGTCATCACCATGCTGCCGGCCGGCAAGCATGTGCTCGGCGTCTGGAGCGAGGTGCTGCCCGCGATGGCCAAGGGCACGCTGATCATCGATTGCTCGACGATCGACGTCGAAAGCGCCAAGCAGGCGCATGCGCTGGCCGCCAAGCACGGCATGGCCTCGGTCGATGCGCCGGTCTCCGGCGGCACCGGCGGCGCCAAGGGCGCGACGCTGACCTTCATGTGCGGCGGCGAGCCGAAGGCATTCGCGGCGGCCCAGCCGATGTTGGCGAACATGGGCAAGAAGATCGTGCATTGCGGCGCGGGCGGTGCAGGGCAGGCGGCCAAGATCTGCAACAACATGATCCTCGGCATTTCCATGATCGCGGTCGGCGAGGCTTTCGTGCTGGCCGAGAAGCTCGGCCTGTCGCACCAGGCGCTGTTCGACGTCGCCTCGACCTCGTCGGGACAGTGCTGGTCGCTGACGACCTACTGCCCGGTTCCCGGCCCGGTGCCGACCTCGCCGGCCAACAACGATTACAAGCCGGGCTTTGCTTCGAACCTGATGGTCAAGGACCTGACCTTGGCGCAGGACGCCGCCAATGCGGCCGGCGCGGTCACGCCGCTCGGCAAGCACGCACAGGAGATTTATAAGACCTTCGACGCGTCGGGTCACGGCGGGGTCGACTTTTCCGGAATTATCCAGCACGTTAGGGCCCTTGCCCCGAAGTAAATCGCCGTCATCCTGAGGTGCGAGCGGAGCGAGCCTCGAAGGATGCGAAAACGGTGCCTGTAGCCATCCTTCGAGACGCCGTGCTTCGCGCGGCTCCTCAGGATGACGTCAGAATACGTGGTGAAGCCGGATGACCACATTTCAGGACGCTCGCGCCTTTCTGCTCAAGCACCGCACCGACTACGACGCCGCGGTGAAGGGATTTCGCTGGCCCGATCCGGTGCCGTTCAACTGGGCGCTCGACTGGTTCGATGCCGAACTGGCTGATAATGCCGACAGCCGCGACCGGCCGGCGCTGTGGATCGTCGATGCCGCCAGCGGCAACGAGACCAAGCTTTCCTTCGCCGAGCTGTCGCGCCGCTCAAACCAGGTTGCAAATTTCCTGCGCGCGCAGGGGCTGAAGCGCGGCGATCATCTGTTGCTGCTGCTCGGCAATGTGGTGCCGCTGTGGGAGACCATGCTGGCGGCGATGAAGCTCGGCGTCGTCGTGATCCCCGCCACCACGCTCTTGACCGCGGATGAATTGCGCGACCGGCTCGACCGCGGCAAGGCGAGGGCGGTGGTCGCCACGCAGGATCAGGTCGCGAAGTTCGCCGGCCTCGGCAGCGACAAGCTCGCGCGTATCGTGGTCGGCGCGACGCAGCCGCAGGACGGCTGGCTGCCGTTCGAGGATTCCGCCAAGCAGTCCGATGCATTCGCGCCCGATGGCCCGACCAAGGCCGACGACCCGATGCTGCTCTATTTCACCTCGGGCACCACGGCAAAGCCGAAGCTGGTGCGGCACAGCCAGCGCAGCTATCCGGTCGGCCATCTCTCGACCATGTACTGGATCGGCCTGCAGCCCGGCGACATCCACCTCAACATCTCCTCGCCCGGCTGGGCCAAGCATGCCTGGAGCTGCTTCTTCGCGCCGTGGAATGCCGGCGCAACGATCTTTATCGCGAACCAGCCACGCTTCGAGGCGAAGGGACTGCTCTCGATCATCGGCCGCTGCGGCGTGACCACGCTGTGCGCGCCGCCCACGGTGTGGCGGTTGTTCATCCAGGAAGAGCTCGCAAGCTTCAAGGTCTCGCTGCGCGAGGTGTGCGGCGCCGGCGAACCGCTCAATCCGGAGATCATCGACCAGGTCAAATCGGCCTGGGGGCTGACCATCCGCGACGGCTATGGCCAGACCGAAACCACCGCGCTGGCCGGCAACTCGCCGGGACAGAAGGTCAAGGTCGGCTCAATGGGCCGGCCGCTACCGGGCTATCGCGTGCAGGTCACCGACAATGACGGCCACGCCGCGAAGGAAGGCGAGGTGACCTTGCTGCTCGGCGCCGACCGGCCGGCGGGCCTGATGCAGGGCTATCAGGGCGACGACGGGAAGCTGATCGGCACCGACGGCGAGATCTATCGCAGCGGCGACGTCGTGTTCACCGATGACGAGGGGTATCTGACCTTCGTCGGTCGCACCGACGACGTGTTCAAATCCTCCGACTACCGCATCTCACCGTTCGAGCTGGAGAGCGTGCTGCTCGAGCACGACGCGGTGGCCGAAGCCGCCGTGGTGCCGAGCCCGGACCCGATCCGGCTGGCGGTCCCGAAGGCCTATGTGCTGCTGGTATCAGGCGTCGAACGAACGCCGGAGACCGCGCTGTCGATCTTCAAACATTTGCACACGCGGCTCGCACCGTTTAAACGCATCCGCAAGCTCGAGCTGGTCACCGAACTGCCGAAGACGATTTCTGGAAAAATCCGTCGCGTGCAGTTGCGCCGGCTCGAACACGACGATGTCAGAAGCGATGCGTTGCGCGGGGTCGAGTTCCGCGAGGAAGAATTTCCGGAGCTGCAGAAGGTGCGGACCTCCGGTTAAAAGAGGTTAGCCAATGAACGAAGTCTGGAAGAAGCCGCCGGTGTCGCTGGAAACCTACCAGGGCATGGTCGGCAAGGAGATCGGCGTGTCCTCGTGGCACCTGCTCGATCAGGGCCGCATCGACACCTATGCCGACGTGATCGAGGATCACCAGTTCATTCACGTCGATCCCGAGCGCGCCAGGAAGGAGACCGCCTTCGGCACCACGATCGCGCATGGCTTCCTGACGATGTCGCTGATGTCGATCATGTCCTACGAGGTGATGCCGGTGCTCGAGGGCACCGCAATGGGCGTCAATTACGGCTTCGACAAGCTGCGCTTCATCTCGCCGGTGCGCTCGGGCAAGCGCGTACGCGGCCGCTTCGTGCTGGCCGAAGCCACGCTGCGCAAGCCCAAAGAGTTGTTGTCGCGCACCAACGTCACGGTCGAGATCGAGGGCGAGGAAAAGCCCGCGCTGGTCGCCGACTGGCTCGGACTGATCTATTTCAGCTGAGGATCGCAAGACGCGGTTGTGTTGCAATCGCGAAGAGTTGCGCCACCTCTCCCGCAAGCGGGGGAGGTGCAGCGAGCCACCCCAATCTGATTTTTTTGGCGATGCTCTGCTCTGGCCCATGTGGCGCATTGACGGCTGTGTTCCCTGGTGTCCATGATGCCCGCTTTAGGCGGTGCGGTCCCGGGAGTGGCAGCCATGGTGCAAAACATCGTCGCTGGAATTGTCGTAGTCGCTTTGATTGTGATCGGTGCGATTAGCTACGCTCAAGAGCATCACGAGTGCTGGAGCGGACACCTGCTCAAAAGCCTGAAACCTTGCGGGTCGATGACCCCTTCGGTCTAGCGCGCCCGCTGGCCGCGTCGGCTAGTCTCGGCCGGGCTTGACCCGGCCATCCATCGCTGCTCAAAAGTCTCCAACCTTTTCATGCCGCTCGGGCACTAACCCTCTCCCCATGTGGGAGAGGGTGGCGAAATCGAGCGGAGCGAGATGAAGCCGGGTGAGGGGTCTCTCTCCGCGTGCTCATCCGTGGAGAGAACCCCTCATCCGGCGCGCTGGCGCGCGCCACCTTCTCCCACAAGGGGAGCAGGGAAGTCAGAGCAGGAATGACAAGCATGGCAATCAGGTTTGACGGACGCGTCGCTATCGTCACCGGCGCGGGCAATGGTCTCGGACGGGCGCATGCGCTGGGGCTCGCCAGCCGCGGCGCCAAGGTGGTGGTCAACGATTTCGGTGGCGCGCGCGACGGCACCGGCGGTTCGCTGTCGCCGGCCGAGACCGTGGTCGAGGAGATCCGGAAAGCCGGCGGCACCGCGATGGCCGACGGCGCCGACGTC
Source organism: Bradyrhizobium brasilense (assembly GCF_029714345.1). Classification (NCBI taxonomy): domain Bacteria; kingdom Pseudomonadati; phylum Pseudomonadota; class Alphaproteobacteria; order Hyphomicrobiales; family Nitrobacteraceae; genus Bradyrhizobium; species Bradyrhizobium brasilense. The sequence continues at coordinate 5,338,355 of NZ_CP121669.1, read as the reverse complement.
TCGAACTTCGAGCAGGTCACCGCGATGGTCGAGCGCGCTACCAAGGAGTGGGGCAGCGTCGATCTGTTGTGCGCCAATGCTGGCATCCTGCGCGACAAGTCGTTCACCAAGCTCGAGGTCGCCGACTGGGCCAAGGTGCTCGACGTGCATCTCACCGGCACCTTCTACTGCTGCAAGGCGGTGTGGGCCGGCATGCGCGAGCGCAATTACGGCCGCATCGTGCTGACGACCTCGTCGTCCGGCCTGTTCGGCAATTTCGGCCAGGCCAATTACGGCGCGGCGAAGGCCGGCATGGTCGGCCTGATGAACGTGCTCGCCGAAGAGGGCCGCAAGAACAACATCAAGGTCAACACCATCTCGCCGACCGCTGCGACCCGCATGACCGAGGAACTGCTGCCGCCGCAGGCGCTGGCGCTGATGAAGCCGGAAGCGATCACGCCCGCGGTCGAATTCCTGCTCTCGGAGGACGCACCGACCCGCACTATCATGGGCGCCGGCGCCGGCTCGTTTGCCGTGATCCGCGTGCTGGAGACCGAAGGCGTCAACCTGCCGCAGTCCGAATGGACGCCGGACGGCGTCGCCGCGCACTTCAACGCGATCAGCGACATGTCGACCGCGAAGGCGCTGCAGGGCGCGTTCGAGCAGACGCAGAAGTATGTCGCCCAGGCCGCCGCGCGGGCCGGGATCAAGCTCTGAGCATGAGCGTCGCCGTCATCGGAGCCGGACCTGCCGGCCTGATGGCGGCGGAGGTGCTCGCGCAAGGTGGCGCACAGGTCACCGGCTACGACGCGATGCCGTCGGCCGGCCGCAAGTTCCTGATGGCCGGCCGTGGCGGGCTCAATCTCACCCACTCCGAGCCGCTGTCGGATTTCCTTGCGCGCTATCGCGAGGCGATGCCGCATCTGAAGGCTGCGGTCGAGGCATTTCCGCCCGATGCCTTACGCGCCTGGAGCGAGGCGCTGGGGCAGCCGACATTTGTCGGCAGCAGCGGCCGCGTATTCCCCGAGGCGTTCAAGGCGTCGCCCCTGCTGCGCGCCTGGCTACGGCGGCTCGATTCCGCGGGCGTCGCGTTCACATTCCGGCATCGCTGGGTTGGATGGGACGCGCGCGGGGGACTGCTGTTCGAGACGCCGGACGGCCAGCGCACAGTCAATGCCGATGCAACCGTGCTGGCGCTCGGCGGCGCGAGCTGGCCGCGGCTCGGCTCCGACGGCGCCTGGGCGGAGATCCTCGCCGCGAAGGGCGTTGCGGTGGCGCCGATCAAGCCAGCCAATTCCGGCTTCACGGTTGCCTGGTCAAATATCTTCCGCGACCGGTTCGAGGGCGAGCCGCTCAAGGGCGTCGGCCTCACGATCGGCTCGCATATGGTGCGCGGCGAGGCCATCGTCACCCGCGCCGGCATCGAAGGCGGCGCGATCTACGCATTGTCGGCGGAATTGCGCGAGGCGGTGCTCGCGAAGGGAACGGCGACACTGACGGTGGCGTTGCGGCCCGATGCCGCGCGCCACGAACTGGTCGCGCGTCTGTCGACGCCGAAGGGCAAGCAATCCCTTTCCAATTTCCTGCGCAAGGCCGCGCAGCTCTCGCCGGTCGGCATCGGGCTGTTGCAGGAGGCGACAGTCGCCGCCGGCCGTTCGCTGGCCGCGTTGCCGCCGGCCGAATTGGCCGAGCTGATCAATGCGGTGCCGATCAAGGTGTCAGGCGTGGCACCGATCGCTCGCGCGATCTCGAGCGCCGGCGGCATCAGGTTCGACGAGCTCGACGCGCAGTTCATGTTGCGGCGGCTGCCCGGCGTCTTCGTGGCCGGCGAGATGCTCGATTGGGAAGCGCCGACCGGCGGCTATCTGTTGCAGGCGTCGTTTGCAACCGGCGTCGCAGCTGGGAGGGGCACGTTGAATTGGCTGAATTCGTAGCTTCGTAGGATGGGTAGAGCGAAGCGAAACCCATCAACTTTCTACCGCGCGGAGGCATGATGGGTTTCTCGGAGTTTATCATCGGGCCGCGCTTTGCGCGGACCCGTTGGCTCTACCCATCCTACAGGATACGGCTCATTCCGAGCCCGTCCTCGTCACGATGTCCGTGATCAAGCCGAGCACACCGAACGTCGCGGCCACCGCACACACCGCGGTCCATCCACCAAAGCTCCACGCCGCGGATGCCGCCGCCGCGCCCACCGCGCCGCCGATGAAGAACAGCGCCACGAACAGGCCGTTGATCCGGCCGCGCGCCTCGGGCCGCAACAGGTTGACGGCGCGGCGGCCGAGCGTCTGGTCGGTGGTGATGCCGAGATCGAGCAGGATGGTGCCGAGGCTCAGCACGACGAGTGCAGCGATCCGCGACTCCAGCACCCCGGCCCACGCGCACAGCGCCAGCGATGCAATGATCAGAAGGTGCGAGCCGATCAGCATCGGCCGTGCCAGGCCACGGTCGCCCCAGCGGCCGGCCAGCGGTGTCGCGACAGCGCCGGCAACGCCGATCAGCGCGAACAGCGCGATCCCCCTGGCGTCGAGCTTGAACGGCGCGTCCGGCAGGCGCAGCGCCACGGCGGCCCAGAACGCGGTGAACGAGGCCATCGCCAGCGCCGCAGTCCAGGACCGGACGCTTAGCACTGGCTCTTCGCGCAGCAGTGTCGGGAACGAACGCAGCAGCGCGCCGTAGCTGACCTTCGCCGCCGGCTGCAGCGTCGGCAGCGTGCGCGCCAGTGCTGCGGCGAGCACCGTCATCAGCGCGGCTGAGGTGACATAGTAGCCGCGCCAGTTCCAGCTGTCCGCGATCAGACTCGCCATCGGCCGCGACAGCAGGATGCCGATCATCAGGCCGCTCATCACATCGCCGATCGCCTGTCCCCGGCGCTCCGGCGGCACCATCGACGCCACCAGCGGCACCACCATCTGGATCGCGGCGCACGACGCGCCGAGGACGAAGGTGGCGGCCAGCAGGATCAGCGGCGTCGGCGCCATCGCGGTACCGATCGCCGCGACGATAGCGCAGGCCAGCGTCCGCAGAATCAGCCGCTTGTTCTCGACGAGGTCGACCAGCGGCACCAGCAACAGCAGCCCGAGCGCGTAGCCGAGCAGGGTCAACGTCGAGATCAGGCCGGCCTCTAGCGCGGTCATGCCGAGCGAGCGGCCCATCAGGCCAACGAGGATCTGCGGCGCAAAGAGATTGGTGACGACGGTGCCGGTGGTGATGGCGCCGATCCAGATCAGCGGACGCACGGCGACGGTGCGCGCCGGGGAGAGTTTGGTGGTTTCGGAGATGGTCATGGGACCTCGCGATGGAGTGGCGAGGCCCCCTTTAGGGGATCGGGATAATATGCTACAATTCAAATAAGATGATGAAGAATATGCGAGATTGTTATGAACACCCATGACCTCGTGGCGTTCGTCGCCGTGGTCGAGACCGGATCGATCGTTGCGGCCTCGGCGCGGCTGAACCTGACCCAGCCCGGCGTGACGCGGCGGATCCAGAATCTCGAGGAGATGCTCGGCGCGCAGCTGCTCGACCGGCTATCGAAGCCGCTGAAGCCGACGGCGGCGGGAATCGAGGCCTACGAGCAGGGCCGCCGGCTGCTGCGCATGCTCGACGACCTCAAGTCAGGCGTCGCCAATGACGGCGTGGTGCGCGGCGAGTTCAGGCTCGGCCTGACACCGTTTTTGTCGGAGGCCGGGCTCACCGGTCCGCTCGATGCGGTGCGCGGCGAATTTCCGGCGCTGGCGGTGCGCGTCGTCTCCGGCTGGTCGCCCAACCACATGGAGCGGGTCAGCCGCAACGAGCTCGATGCCGCGGCAATCTGTTTGCCTGACGGCACATCGCCGCCCGACGATCTCGTGGCCGACGATCTCGGCGCGCAGCCGGTGGTGTTCGTCGTCGCGCGCGACATGAAGACGCCAAAGTCGGTCGATCTCGAATGGCTGTCGCGGACCGGATGGGTGATCAACCAGGACGGCTGCGGCTTCCGCCAGACGCTGAAGCGCCATTTCGATGCGGCACATCTGCCGTTCAACATCGCGGTCGAGGCGCTCGACAGCGAGCTGCGGCTGTCGCTGGTGGCGCGCGGGCTCGGCATCGGCCTCGTGACGCCGGTGGCGCTGAAACGAAGCCCGATCCGTAGCCGGCTCAAGGCCGTGAAGATCGCGGATTTCAATCCCGCAGTCCGCGCCTGGATCGTGCATCGCCCGCCGGCCGGCCGCCTGGCGCGGCCGATCGAGGTGTTTCGCTTGGCGCTGGATCGCGAGCTGCAGGCGCTGATGCGGGAGTAAATGCGGAGTTCGTAGGATGGGTAGAGCGAAGCGAAACCCATCAACTTCGATCCGCAGTGACATGATGGGTTTCGCTACGCTCTACCCATCCTACAAGGTCTGTGTATGCGGCTACCGCAGCTTGCCCCGCGCCGTCACCGGCAGCGCACCGATGATCTCGTCGCCGCGAACCATCACGACCTCGTCCATCATGTTGACGACGACGCAGACGTGATTGGGCACGATCCGCACCACGTCGCCGACATTGGGCCGCGTGTTGCTGCGAGACAGATCGAGGAAGCCGTGCTCCTCGGCGAAGCGCGCGATCCTGGCCTCCGGATGTTCGAGGATCAGGCCGTGGCCTTCGAGGCCGCCGGTGTCCGAGGTCAGCGTCTTGGAGCCGGCATCGAGGATGCCGCGCTCGGGGCCGGCGCGGCTGACGACGGTGGAATAAATATGCAGCGCGCAATCGTCCCAGGTCGCGACGCCGGCCGCGACCTGCATGCGGTCGTTGTAGATGTAAGTACCGAAGCGATGCTCGGTGCCGCCCTTCAGTTTGCCGAGGTTCTTCAGGTTCGGCGTGCCGCCGGTGGAGACGATGGTCGCGTCGAGGCCGTGGGCGCGCACGCCGGCCAGCGCCTCGTCATAGAATTTCTGCGCATCGGCCCAGCCGGTCTCGGTCGGGTAAAGCATGAAGCCCGCGAAGCTCAGGCCTTTCGAGGCTGCGATCTCGCGCGCCAGCGCGATCGCCTCGGCCGGCGTCTCGACGCCGGCGCGCTTGCGGCCGGTGTCGCATTCGACCACCACCGAGAGCGGCCGGCCGGAGGCGGCTGCCGCCTTCGGCAGGTCGCCGACGACGACGGAATTGTCGGCGGCGACGGTGACGTTGGCCTTGCCTTGCAGCGCGCCGAGCCGTGCCATCTTCTCGTCACCGAGCAGATTGTAGCTGATCAGGATGTTGTCGATGCCGGCGTCCGCCATGATCTCGGCCTCGCCGAGCTTCTGGCAAGTGATGCCTGTGGCGCCGGCCTTGATCTGCAGCTGCGCCAGCATCGGGTTCTTGTGCGTCTTGATGTGCGGGCGGTTGGCGACGCCGGCCTCGTCGCAGGCCTTCTGGATGCGCGCGATGTTGCGCTCGACCCGGTCCATGTCGATCACGGCGCAGGGCGTGCCGTATTCCTTGGCGATCTTGGCGGCGAGGGGCGTGGTCATCGGGGCGGCTCCATTGCAGAGTTTCTGTCATTGCGAGCGGAGCGAAGCAATCCATCTGCCCGCATCTGCGGTTGCATGGATTGCTTCGTCGCTCCGCTCCTCGCAATGACGGCAAGAATCATTGTGTTCACGCCTGCTCGATCTCTTCACGCAGCACCTCTAACTCGAGCCAGCGGTCCTCGGCGGCGGCGAGCTCCTCCTGCGCCTTTGCGATCGCGGCCGAGGCGGCGTCGAATTTCTTGCGATCCTTCGTATAGAGATCGGGATCGTCGAGCAGCTTCTGCTGCTTGGCGATCTCGTTGTGCAGCTTGTCGATCGTCTTCGGCAAGGTTTCCAGCGCGTGCTTCTCGTTGAAGCTCAGCCGGCGCCTCGGTGCTGCTTCGGGCGCCGCGGCCCTGGCTTCCTTCTTCTCTTCGGTCGCGGCTTCCGCGTTCACCGTCTCGCGCTTCACGTCGGCGCCACGCTGCGCCAGCATGTCGGAATAGCCGCCGGCATATTCGATCCAGCGTCCCTGGCCTTCGGGCACGATCACCGACGTCACGACGCGGTCGAGGAAGTCGCGGTCGTGGCTGATCAGGATCACCGTGCCCTCGTAATCGCCGAGCATGTCCTCGAGCACGTCGAGGGTTTCGAGATCGAGGTCGTTGGTCGGCTCGTCCAGGATCAAGAGGTTGGACGGCTTGGCCAGCGCGCGCGCCAGCATCAGGCGGCCGCGCTCGCCGCCGGAGAGCGCTTCCAGCGGCGTGCCGCGCTGCTCCTGCGCGAACAGGAAATCCTTCATGTAGCCGATGACGTGCTTCGACTTGTCGCCGACCATGACGTGATCGCCGCGGCCGCCGGTCAAGGCTTCGGCCAGCGTCAGCTTCGGGTCGAGGCTCTCGCGGTGCTGGTCGAGGGTTGCCATCTCGATGTTGGCCCCGAGCCGCACCGAACCGGAATCGGGCGGGTCGTTGCCGATCAGCAGGTGCACCAGCGTGGTCTTGCCGGCGCCGTTGGGACCTACGATGCCGAGCCGGTCGCCGCGCTGGATCCGGGTCGAGAAGCCGTCGACTATCTTGCGCTCGCCGAACGCCTTCGCGATGTTCTTGGCCTCGATCACCAGGCGGCCGGATTTCTCGGCTTCGGCGGCGGCGAGCGTGGCATTGCCGGTGGCGCCGCGATAGTTGCGGCGCTGGTCGCGCAGCGCGTGCAAATTGCCGAGCCGCTTGACGTTGCGCTTGCGGCGGCCGGAGACGCCGTAGCGCAGCCAATGCTCCTCGTTGACGATCTTGCGGTCGAGCTTGTGCTGCTCGCGCTCTTCCTCCGCCAACACCTCGTCGCGCCACGCCTCGAAGGCGCCGAAGCCGCGCTCGATCTGCCTGATCTGGCCTCGGTCGAGCCAGGCCGTGGTGCGCGACAAATTGGTGAGGAAGCGGCGGTCGTGGCTGATCAGCACCAGCGCGCAGCGCCGGCTTTCCAGTTCGCCCTCGAGCCATTCGATGGTCGGCAGGTCGAGATGGTTGGTCGGCTCGTCCAGCAGCAGGATATCGGGCGAGGGTGCCAGCACCCGGGCCAGCGCCGCACGGCGCGCCTCGCCGCCGGAGACGTGCGCGGGATCTTCCTCGCCGCTGAGGCCGAGCTGTTCGAGCAGATAGCGCGCCTGGTAGTGGTCGTCGCCGGGGCCGAGGCCCGCCTCGACATAGGCGAGCGTCGTCTTGTGGTCGCCGAAGTCCGGCTCTTGCGGCAGATAGCGGATGGTGGCGCCGGGCTGCACGAAGCGGCTGCCGGCGTCAGGCTCGACCAGGCCGGCCGCGATCCGCAGCAGGGTCGACTTGCCGGAACCGTTGCGGCCGATCAGGCAGACGCGCTCGCCGGCGGAGACCGAGAGCTCGACGCCCGTCAGCAGCGGCGTGCCGCCGAAGCTCAGGCCGATGTCCTTGAGCTGGATCAGGGGAGGCGGAGCCATCGCGCTAACCCTGCTCGCTCGCCTGCGCCTGCTCGGCGCGGCGGCGCTGGATACGGCGGATGGTCTGGTCGAGCGTCGACAGGAAGGTCGAGCGGTCGCGCGGCGAATATGATTTCGGGCCGCCGGTGATCTCGCCCGACGAGCGCAGATCGGTCATCAGATTGCGCACCGCAAGCGTCATGCCGATCGACTGTTCGGTGAACGGCTTGCCGTTCGGCGCGATCACATCGGCGCCGGCCTTGACGCAGCGGCTCGCCAGCGGAATGTCCGCCGTGACCACCACGTCGCCCTCACGCACGCGTTCCGCGATCCAGTCGTCGGCCGCATCCATGCCGGAACCTGCGGCGATGCGCTCGATCAGCGGATCCTGCGGCACGCGGATGAAATTGCCCGCGACCACGCTGACGGGCACGCCGTGCCGGATCGCGACGCGATAGATCTCGTCCTTCACCGGGCAGGCGTCGGCGTCGACATAGATGCGGGTGGGGGCAGGGGTTTCAGTCATCGATTCCAGGGTTGGCAGGCGCGGCCTGCGTGTACTCCATCGGACGGAAAATAGCGAGCAAAACGAGAGGCTTGTCACGCTGCCCGGTTCGACTACGATTGCCTTAGAAAAACAACGGAAATAAGGGGAAACCCCATGGATTCGAAGACGGCTTCGCTGACCTACCGCGTCTCGGCCTACAACACTTCAAAGCTCTCGGAAAACAAGATCCACGACGACACGGTGGCCCGCAAGTTCGGCTTTTCCGGAGGGCTCGTGCCCGGCGTCGACGTGATGGCCTACATGATGCACCTGCCGGTCGAGAAATGGGGCCGCGATTTCCTCGCGCGCGGCCTGATCGAGGCGCGCTTCGTGAAGCCGGTCTATGACGGCGAGATCGCGGAATTGACCGGACAGGAGACCGGCAATGGGCTGACGATCGAGCTCCACAGCCGCGGCGAGCTCTGCGCCACCGGCACCGCATCGCTGCCGGCATCGGCGCCGAAATTCGTGCTCGACGACTACAAGCAGGTCGCCGCGGTCGCCGAGCGCAAGGCGGTCAGCGCGTCGTCCTATGAAGAGGGCAACTGGCTCGGCACCATCCCGCGCGACTGGTCGGGCGATGCCGCGAAGGAGTATCTCGCCGATATCAGGGAGACCGACCCGATCTACTTGCGCGAAGGTCTCGGCCATCCCGGCCTGCTGCCGCGGGTGATGAACAAGGTGCTGGTCGACAATGCGATCCTCGGGCCCTGGATCCATGTCGGCACCCGCATGCAGCTGCTGTCGGCGGGCAAGATCGGCGACGAGCTGACCGCGCGCGCCAAGGTGACCGGCAATTACGACAAGAAGGGCCACCGCTTCGTCGAGCTCGACGCGCTGGTGCTCGGCAACGGTGTGCCGCTCGCGCATTGCTGGCACATCGCGATCACCCAGCCGCGCGAGCAGGCCGCGGCGTAACACGATCCGTCATTGCCGGGCTTGACCCGGCAATCCATCGCGGTTCGGAAAATTCTTGCGCAGATTGATGGATGCCCGGGTCAAGCCCGGGCATGACGAGTGGAGATTTGAGGCAAGCTCTTGCACCACCCGCAACTGTCATACCCCGCGGATGCGGGGTATCCTGTACGCCGCGGCTTCTCGGCTTAGCCACTGCTGTCTTGGAATACTGGATCGCCCGCTTTCGCTGGTGATGACAGCGGTGAGTGACGATGAAGCGGCGACCCTACGCCGCGCTCGCCTTGGCGTCGTGGATCGCGCGCCAGACGCGTTCGGGCGTCAGCGGCATGTTGATGTGCTTGATGCCGTACTCCGACAGCGCGTCGACCACGGCGTTGACGATGCAGACGAGGCTGCCGGCGCAGCCGGCCTCGCCGCAGCCCTTGGTGCCGAGCGGGTTGGATTTCGCCGGCGAGGGATGATCGCCGACCAGCATCGACGGCACGTCGCCGGCGCGCGGCAGCGCGTAGTCCATGAACGAGCCGGTGATCGGCTGGCCTGATGCGTCGTAGCTGACTTCCTCCATCAGCGCCTGGCCGATGCCCTGCGCGACGCCGCCATGCAGCTGGCCCGCGACGATCATCGGATTGACCACGACGCCGAAATCGTTGACCGCCGAGTAGCGCACGATCCGCGTCACGCCGGTGTCGGGATCGATCTCGACCTCGGCGACGTGGCAGCCGTTCGGGAACGTCGACGCCGTCTCCTTGGTGGCGTGATCGACGTCGAGCGTGTCCGGCGTGCCTTCCGGCATCTTGCCGGCGCGCATCCGCTCGGCGACCTCCATGATGCCGATCGAGCGGTCGGTGCCGGCGATGGTGAAGCGGCCGGCGCCGAATTCGATGTCGGCCTCGGAGGCCTCCAGCATGTGCGCGGCCGCCTTCTTGCCCTTCTCGACGACGAGCGCCGAGGCCTCGACGATCGCTTGCCCCGTCGCGGTGATCGAGCGCGAGCCGCCGGTGCCGTTGCCGAAGCGCACGAGATCGCTGTCGCCCTGTTCGAGGGTGATCTTCTCGAAAGGCACCCCGAGCTGGTCGGACAGCACCTGCGCGAACGGCGTGGCGTGGCCCTGGCCATAATCCAGCGTGCCGGTGGTGAGCTTCACCGAGCCATCGGGCTCGAAGCTGATCTTGCCGAGCTCACCGCTCGGCGGCGCGGTGACCTCGAGATAGGAGCCGACGGCGATGCCGCGCAGCTTGCCGCTCTTCTTGCTCTCCTTCTTGCGCTTGGCGAAGTTCTCATAGTCGGAGATCTCCAGCGCCTTCTGGAACACACCGGCGAAATCGCCGCTGTCATAGGTGACGCCGGACGCCGCCGGGAACGGCAGCTGCGACGGCTTGATGAAGTTGCGCTTGCGCAGCGTGAAGCGGTTGATGCCCATCTCGTCGGCGGCCGCATCGATCAGCCGCTCCATGTAGTAATTGGCCTCGGGCCGGCCGGCGCCGCGATAGGCGCCCATCAGCGTGGTGTTGGTCAGGACCGTCTTGATGTCGACGCCGAGCAGCGGCGTGCGATAGACGCTGGCGAGGTTCTTGCCGGTGTTGAGCGACAGCGGGCCCGGCGCGACGCCGGTGATGTAGGCGCCGAGATTGCCGTAGCCGGACAGCCGCACCGCGAGGAACTTGCCGTCGGCATCGAGCGCGAGCTCGGCATGGATCAGCTGCGCGCGGCCCTGGCTGTCGGAGAGGAAGCTGGTCGAGCGCTCATCCAGCCACTTCACCGGACGGCCCAGTTCACGCGCAGCATGCGCGATGCAGGTGTATTCGGGATAGTTGAGGTTCTTCATCCCGAACGAGCCGCCGACATTGCCGGTGAGGATGCGGACCTTGTCGGCGGGCACGTTGAGCAGGCGCGCCAGGATCGCCTTGTTGCCGGAGACGCCCTGGGTCGGCACCTGCAGCGTGAAGCGTTCGGTTTTCTTGTCGTAATGCGCGAGCGCGACGCGCGGCTCCATCGAGACCACGGCGACGCGGGTGTTGACGATGTCGAGCTTGGTGACGTGCGCCGCGCCGGCGAACGCCGCCTCGATCTTGGCGGTGTCGCCATAGTGATAGTCGAGCGCGACGTTATCGGGGATGTCGTCATAGAGCTGCGGCGCGCCGGGCTTGGCGGCTTCAGCTGCGTCGGTCACCGCGGGCAGCGGCTCGATATCGACGTCGACGGCCTCGGCGGCATCGCGGGCCTGCGCGGCGGTCTCCGCGACCACGAAGGCGACGGGATCGCCGACGAAGCGCACCTTGTCGGTCACCAGCGCGGGGCGGTTGGTCTGCTTGAGCGGGGAGCCGTCACGGTTCTTCAGCGGCAGGCCGCAGGTGAAGGGGTTGTAGCCGGCGGCCGCAAGGTCGGCGCCGGTCCAGACCCCGAGCACGCCCGGCATCGCCCTTGCGGCCGCCGTATCGATCCCCTTGATGATTCCGTGGGCATGCGAGGAGCGAACCATCCAGCAATAGGCCTGGCCGGGCAGCGAGAAATCGTCGGTGTATTTGCCCTTGCCGCGCACCAGGGTGTCGTCCTCCTTTCGTCGAACAGGCTGTCCGACGCCGTATTTTTGCAGTGCGATAGCGTTTTCGAGGGAGGCAGGCGGCGTGTGATCTTGCATCGAAAATGACCTGAAATGCCCGGATTTGCTGGAATTTGGGGGCGTTGAGGAGATAACGCACACCCCCCTTAACGACAACGCCCGATTGGGCATGGACCCAATGTGAACGGAGTTTGCGTAGGGCTTTGACGCTGCTAAAGTTTCCGTGAACGATAATTATTCGGCGGGCCTTTTGGTCCCGTGGAAAGACAGTTTTGATGAACGACCATGTGCGGCTTTGCGACGGCCCCCCGGCCAGCGAAGCCCCGCCAGGGTTGGTTGCGGCAGCGGCGGAAAGTGGCGTCTACGCCGCGCTGGACCTTGGCACCAACAATTGCCGGCTGTTGATCGCCTGTCCCACCGGCGACGGGTTCCGCGTGGTCGATTCCTTCTCGCGGATCATCAGGCTCGGCGAGGGCATCGCCGCCACCGGCTCGATCAGCGAGGCCGCGATCGAGCGTGCCATTGCCGCACTGGCCATCTGCAGCGACAAGATCCGCTATCGCAAGGCGCGCCGGCTCCGCCTGATCGCCACCGAGGCCTGCCGCGCCGCCGGCAATGCCGAGAGCTTCCGCGCGCGGGTGGCGGCCGAGACCGGCATCAAGCTCGAGGTGATCGATCGTGAGACCGAGGCGACGCTCGCGGTGATCGGCTGCTCGCCGCTGCTCGATCCGAAGGGGCGGGGCGCCATCCTGTTCGATATCGGCGGCGGCTCGACCGAGCTGGTGCGGATCGAGCGCGACCCCAACGCGCCCGACGCGGCGCCACGCATCAAGGCGTGGATGTCGATCCCGCTCGGCGTCGTCACGCTGGCCGAACATTTCGGCGGCAAGAACGTCACCAGGGATATGTATGCGCGGATGATCGATGAGGTTGCGCGGCACGTCGCGCCGTTCGCGGCCGAGCATGGCAAGGATCTGCGCGACATGCACATGCTCGGCACCTCCGGCACCGTGACCACGCTCGCCGGCGTGTTCCTCAACCTGTCGCGCTACGACCGCCGCCGCATCGACGGCATCTGGATGAACGATTGCGACGTCACCGCGACGATCCAGAAGCTGCTCGGCATGAGCTATGAGGCGCGCGTCAACAACAACTGCATCAGCGTCGAGCGCGCCGATCTGGTCCTCGCCGGCTGCGCAATCCTCGATGCGATCCGCAACGCGTTCCCGATGCCGCGGCTCCGCGTCGCCGATCGCGGCCTGCGCGAGGGAATGCTGGTCGAGATGATGCGCGAGGACGGCGCGCTGCGGGCGTGCTAGATGCTTTCCCGGTTCGGGGCTTCATCCTTCGAGACGCGGCTTGCGCCGCTCCTCAGGATGAGGTCTGTCAGACCCTCATGGTGAGGAGCGCGGCGGAGCCGCGCGTCTCGAACCACGAGGCCCCTATGTTCCAATCTAGCAAGTGCTGACATGGCGAAAGACACCACCGGGCGGCTGCACGTCACGGTCAAGAGCGGCGGCAAGCGCAAGCTTTCGTCAAAACTCTGGCTCGAGCGCCAGCTCAACGATCCCTACGTCGCCAAGGCCAAGGCGATGGGCTACCGCTCCCGCGCAGCTTTCAAGCTGCTCGAGATCGACGACAAATACCGTCTGCTCAAGCCGGGCATGACCGTGGTCGACCTCGGCGCGGCGCCCGGCGGCTGGAGCCAGATTGCGGCCAAGCGGACCGGTGCTGTCGACGGCAAGGGCAAGGTGGTCGCGATCGATCTGCTGGAGATGGGCGAGATTCCCGGCGTCACCTTCGCGCAGCTCGACTTCCTCGACCACGACGCGCCGGAAAAACTGATCGCGATGATGGGCGGCCGCGCCGACATCGTGATGTCCGACATGGCCGCCAACACCACCGGCCATCGCAAGACCGATCAGCTGCGCATCATCGGCCTGGTCGAGACCGCCGCGCATTTCGCCGGCGAGGTGCTCAATCCCGGCGGCACGTTCCTGGCAAAAGTGTTCCAGAGCGGCGCCGACGCCGAGCTGGTGGCGCAGCTGAAGCGCGATTTCGCGACCGTCCGCCACGTCAAGCCGTCCGCCAGCCGGCAGGATTCGTCGGAGCGCTATGTGCTGGCGACGGGATTTCGCGGACAGCCGCAGCCGTTGTTGCGAGGGGCGTAGCGACGAAGCAATCCATCTGTCCCAGTGCGCGGACTTGTGGATTGCTTCGCTTCGCTCGCAATGATGGGAGAGAGCCGCGCCAAGGCCCTCGCAATGGCTATGCCGTCGTTCTAGACACCGCCGGGTGCGATCCGGCGCGCTGCGGCAGCACCAACACACAGACGATGATGAAGATCGCGAGAACCGCCGATGCGATCGGGCGGCTTAGGGCAAGACCGCCGTCGTTGACCGGCTTGTCGAGGAAGTCGCCGACGGTGGCGCCGAGCGGCCGCGACAGGATGAAGGCTAGCCAGAACAGCGTCACGCGCGATATCGAGGTCCAGTAATAGGCCGCAGCGATCGTGGCCAGCGCCGCGCCGAACACCAGCGCGCCGCCCTCGTAGCCGAGCCCGGTGGAGTCGGCGATCCAGTCGCCGAGCGCGGTGCCGAGCGTCTGCGAGAACGTTATCGCGGTCCAGTAGAACGCCTCGACTTTGGGGCTGCTCACGGTGTCGACGGAGATCGAGCCGAGCGACCAGTACCAGAGGCCGAGCGTGAGCAGCAGCAGGCAGAGCAGGAGCGTCGAGCCGCCGGTGTAGCCGATGCCGAGCGAGCGATCGGCGAAATCGGCCATGGTGGTGCCGAACGTCGTGGAGGCCACGATCGTGGCCCAATAGAGTACCGGGTGAAACGCTTTCGCGGCGATCTGCGCCGCAACGAGGGCCACGAGCACGGACAGGAACAGTATGGTCCCGGCCAGGTAGCCCCAGTTCAGCGTCATCGTGACGGTGTCGCCGCCGGTCTCGCCGAGCGTGGTGGCCGCAACCTTGATGATCCAAAAGACCAGCGTGACTTCGGGCACCTTGCTTCGCGTGTATTCAATGGAGTTCATGCGGAAGATCACTGTGAGACGGTCCGTTCTTTTCGCACAAATAGGGCATCGTTCCGGCGTGGCGATTCAATATAACTTGACTTGCGTCGGTGCGGACGGGACGCCCGCTGCGGGCAGCCCGATGCCGCAGGTGCGCCCGAACTGACCCGGCTGGAGCGCTCCCAAGGCGCTGCGAAGTGCGATCGCGGCTGACCTCAATCCATTGGAACTCTTCCCGTTACGGCGTATTCTATCTTCCCAGCGCGGTCAGTTCGTTGCGTGTTTCGGCCTGGCGCCACGACAGGTTTGTGCAGCGAGCCGCGCCTCCGTCTTGCGGAGCTCTTCCGTGATGGAACGCAGGTCGAGCATAGGTAATCGCCTTCTGGCGGCCTTGCCGCCCGCCGACTTTGATTTGCTTGCGCCTCATCTCCGCAAGATATCGCTCGAACGCGACGCCGTGCTGGTGCGGTCGGGCGACCTCGTCGAGCAGATCTATTTTCCCTGCACGGCGTTGATCGCGTTCGTCATGGACATGCCGAACGGACAGGCCGTTGCGACGACAATGATCGGCAACGAGGGCGCCGCCGGCATCCTGTCGACACTCAGGTCGATACGCTCGCCGATGACCGCGGTGGTTCGCGTCGCGGGCACGACGTGGCAGATTTCGCCGGCCCGGTTTCACGCCGCGCTCGCGCACAGTCACGGGCTTGCCAGTGCGGTGCAGCTCCATATGCGGTCGCTGCTGGTCCAGTTCCAGCATATCGCGGCGTGCAATGCGCTCCATTCCGTGGAGGCCCGCCTGGCCCGGTGGCTGTTGCAGGTTCACGATCAGATTGGTGACGACACGCTGCCGCTGACGCAGGAGACGCTGTCGGAATTGCTGGGCGTGCGACGAACGACCGTGACCCACGTCGTGCACAAGCTTCGCGCCTCGGGCGCAATCCGCTCCAACCGGCGGAGCTCGATCGAGGTCGACAGGCCGCGGCTCGAAACCGCGGCCTGTGAATGCTACGAGATCATGCGCGGCAGGATCGACCGCATCGTATCCGCGGAAGGGTTGAGGTCGTCCGGTCACGGCGCGCCGCCACATGGACCTCGGCGTTCGCACGCCGGACCGTGGACCAATGGCGACAAGGTTCATGCACACACGCGCGGCGCGGGTGCTGAGCGATCACGAAGCCATTGAACGCGGTTGCAACGCAGACGCGGATGTCAGGACGCCTTGCGCAATTCCTGCTCGGGGTCGTGGACCCACGCGTCCCCGGCGAACCATTCGTGATTGGTCCGACAGCTCGTGCAATAGCTGCGCGAAAAGAACACGGTGCTGCACCGGAACGTCTCGCGGTCGGATTTCATGCCGGTATTGATCGCACGTCCCGTCCGCGGGCATTTGATCATGATGACGCCCACCTTGGTCCTCCTCCAATGTCAGGAATTGCTGGTCCCGCGCACCGTCGGCTGGACCCGCCTCTTCTATTGGAGACGCTTGGTCCAGCCGGCCTGGGAGCGGGGGGGGGCTCCTCAGGAAGGTGTTTTCAGGGCCTTTGCAAAGCTCTTCTTGATCGGCTCGGAGGTCTCGGTTGCGACCTTCTTCGCGATCTCCCAGAGCTCCTTGTTCTGCGCGGTCGTCGCTTCGAAATTCTTGCGGCTGTGATCGGCCGAAAGCTGTATGACTTCCGACAGCGACCTGGCGCCGGCGAGTTCGGATATGAAAGCGACGGCCGAACTGGCGTTGGAATGCGAGATCTCGATCACCTTGGCTGCGTAATCCGCAGCGCCCTTGGCGTTGACCGCATATGCCTCCTTGAGCAAGACGGAGATTTCCTCCGAGGCTTCCTTGACCTTCTCGAACTGCTCCCGGGCGCGTGTCGCATTTTGTTCAGCGATACCCTGAAAGGCCTGGGGCAGCGCGAACAGGGGCAGGCTGAAGCCGCCGGCTTTCGGATTGTCGCTCACTTCATTCGTGTGGACGTCACTCACTGGCTCTGATCCTTTCAAGCGAAACAAAATCAAGGAAAATCCGCGCCTCGCGGTGCACGGACGCCGAGGAAGCGTAGCTGGAGCGCTCCCTTCCACCCGGTTTTTTGCTGATGCCGGGTCACCGCGTGCCCGCTTGAGCAGGACTATGCAGGATCGGCGGTGCAGCTACCGTTCGCTTTCTGACTCTCGCGCAGATTTTTTTCCGGGACGAAACGGCTGGCGGTCGTGTCGTGCCACCGCGGGGCGTTCAGCCACCGATCGCGGCGGTGGCACCGCCGATGCCGTTGGACATCCCGACCGCTTGCCTCAGGAGGGTGCGTGGTCCGGTGTCATCCTGATCGGAAGGCGGGCAGCACGACATTTCGGCGCGACTACTTGGAACCTCAGTGCGTAGCTGGAGTCGACTCTTTTGCTCCCGGCCAATGCCCCCCAAGCCCACCGGGAGAAAACCCCCCACGGGTTGGCGGCCTTGGTGTAGCGTCAGTTTCGCGCACTGGGGCCGTTTCTTGCAGGACTGGAAAATCGGGCGACGCAAGCGCATATTTCCCAGATGGCGACCATTGTTCAATGCAATTGCGGCGCCGAGTACAGACGCACCGAAGAGAAGTTCTTGGTGCCGCATACGGGTGATGCGATCTGCACGGTCTGCGGAGCTGCGCTGGAATCGTGGCTGGAAGCGACCCACGTTCCCACATACGAACTAATCGAACGTCCGGATCGAGGACAGCCAGGCGGAATGACCGGCCACCCCTGATGGCTTGGTCGTGACCTGACGGCGACTCGCGGTGTCCGTGCCTCGGAAACGGCTCGTTCGATCGACTAGCCGAGCCGCTGATCGCGCGCGTTCTGGGTGTCCTCGGTCGCGACCTTGACGGCTTCGGTCGCGGCGCGCTTCTCGGCGCCCTTGCGGCTCGAGATGTCGATCGCCTTGCGGCCGGCGATCTCGTTGCCGGCCTCAGCCGGCATCTGCCAGAAGAACCAGGCCGAGGCCGCCGAGATCAACGAGACCACGATGAAGGCCGGCGCGAACACGTCGGCGGAGAGCTCGGTCTGGTGATGCAGCGCCAGCGTGGTTTCAACCGAGAACGCGCCGACCGCGACGCCCGCGGACACCGCGAGCTGCTGGTTGACGCTGACGAGGGTGGTGGCCCGGCTCATCTGCGGCGCTTCGACCTCGGCATAGGCCACCGTGTTGATCGCGGTGAATTGCAGCGAGCGGAAGAAGCCGCCGACCACCAGGATGGTGAAGATCAGCATCAGCGGCGTCGAGATCGTGAACAGGGCGCAGGCGGCGAGGAAGGCCGAACTGACCACCGCGTTGACGGTCATCATGTTGCGGAAGCCGAAGGCGCGGATGATGCGCGCCGCCAGCGTCTTCATGCCCATGGCGCCGACCGCCGACGCAAAGGTGACGAGACCGGACTGGAACGGCGACAGGCCGAAGCCGACCTGCATCAACAGCGGCAGCAGGAACGGCAGCGCGCCGATGCCGAGCCGGAACATGAAGCCGCCGACGATCGACGCGCGCATGGTCGGCAGCCGCAGCAAGCCGAAATCGAGCACCGGCGAACCTGTCCGCCGTGCGTGGATGACGTAAAGCGTCATCGAGACCGTGCCGACACCGACCAGCGCGGCGACGATCGGCCACGGCAGCAGATTGAGCCCGGCCACCGACAGCCCGAAGGCGATGCCGGCGAGGCCGATCCCGGCCAGCACCAGTCCCACGAGATCGAAGCGCTCGGGATCCTCGCTCTTGATCGGATCGATGTATTTCAGCGCCAGGAAGATGCCGAGCAGCCCGATCGGGATGTTGATCAGGAAGATCCAGTGCCAGGAGAAATAGGTGGTGATGAAGCCGCCGAGCGGCGGCCCGATCACCGGGCCGATCAGCGCCGGGACCGTCACCCAGGCCATCGCGTTGACCAGCGCACTCTTGTCGACCGAGCGCAGCAGCACCAGCCGCCCGACCGGGGTCATCATCGCCCCGCCGAGGCCCTGCAGGATGCGGGCGAACACGAAATCGGTCACCGAGGACGACAGTGCGCAGCCGATCGAGCCCAGCATGAACACGCCGACGGCGCCGGCAAACACGATGCGGGCGCCGAAGCGGTCCGCGGTCCAGCCGCTCGCCGGGATGAACACCGCGAGCGACAGCAGGTAGGAGGTGATCGCGAGTTTCAGCGTCAGCGGGCTGGTGCCGATATCGGCGGCGATCGCCGGCAGCGAGGTCGCGATCACCGTGGAGTCCATGTTCTCCATGAACAGGGCGGTGGCCACGATGAGCGGGATCAGGCGTTGCTTGTTCATCAAAATAGGACAGCTGTGCTGAAAAGGCGGGCGAGCGGGCCATATCATCCTGCCCTCGGCCACGCTATTGCGGAACCGGCCAAACGCCCTAAATCCTGCGTGACGCTGGTATGCATCCGCCCGTGTCCAAAGGTTCGCCGTGATCTACGTCCTTGCCGCTCTCCTGCCGCCGATCGGACTGCTCCTGAACGGACAGCCGTTTTCGGCCATCTTTAATCTGGTCCTGATCGTGTTTTGCGCGGTTTTCGGGCTGTTTTTCCACGTGTTGCTGCTGGTGCCGTCGGCCCATGCCGTGATCGCGGTCCACATGAAGCGCGAGGACCGGCGCCATCGCGAAATGGTCGAGGCGATCCGCCGCCATGGGCCGCCGCCGGGTTACCGGGCGCCCTGAACCGGCCCCCTAAAAAGGCCTGTGCATGGCTGGCAAACACTTTGATTCGTCATGCCGCCATGCTATCGACCAGCGTCAACCCCACCGATGGGCGCCGATTCGACGGTGACGCAGCGAGCGTCGCCGCAGGCGGCGTTCATCCGTAAGACCATCGCGGCTGGGCCGCAGATAAAGGAGTTGGCAATGGCCACGGGATTTCCGGCTATCCGCGAAGCCTTCACGTTCGACGATGTGCTGCTGAAGCCCGGTTTGTCCGACGTGCTTCCCTCGGAAGTCGATATTCGCTCGCGCGTCACCCGCGCGATCTCGCTCAACATCCCGATCATGGCGTCCGCGATGGACACCGTCACCGAGGCGCGCATGGCGATCGCGATGGCGCAGGCCGGCGGTCTCGGCGTCATCCACCGCAACTTCGATCCGGAAGGACAGGCCGCGCAGGTGCGGCAGGTCAAGAAGTTCGAGTCCGGCATGGTGGTCAACCCGCTGACCATCGGTCCCGACGCCACGCTGGCCGATGCGCTGACCCTGATGAAGGAGAACGGCATCTCGGGCATTCCGGTCGTCACCGGTGCCGCCAAGAACGTGCCGGGCAAGCTGGTCGGCATCCTGACCAACCGCGACGTGCGCTTCGCCAGCGATCCCCGGCAAAAGGTCTCGGAGCTGATGACGCACGAGAACCTTGTCACGGTGCGCGAGGGCGTCGGCCAGGACGAGGCGAAGCGGATGCTGCACAAGCATCGCATCGAGAAGCTGCTCGTCGTCGACGACCAGTATCGCTGCGTCGGTCTGATCACCGTCAAGGACATCGAGAAGGCGGTCGCCCATCCGCTCGCCTGCAAGGACGAGCATGGCCGCCTGCGCGTCGCCGCCGCCACCACGGTCGGCGAGACCGGCTATGAACGCACCGAGCGGCTGATCGATGCCGGCGTCGACGTCGTCGTGGTCGATACCGCGCACGGGCATTCGCGCCACGTGCTCAACGCCGTCAACCGCATCAAGCGGCTCTCCAACGCGGTGCAGGTGGTGGCCGGCAACGTCGCGACCGAGGGCGGCGCGCAGGCGCTGATCGATGCCGGCGCCGACTGTATCAAGGTCGGCATCGGCCCGGGCTCGATCTGCACCACGCGCATCGTCGCCGGCGTCGGCGTGCCGCAGCTCACCGCGATCATGGACGCGGTGGCCGCGGCGAAGAAGGCCGACGTGCCCGTGATCGCCGACGGCGGCATCAAATATTCCGGCGACCTCGCCAAGGCGCTCGCCGCCGGTGCCGACATCGCCATGGTCGGCTCGCTGCTCGCCGGCACCGACGAGACGCCGGGCGAAGTCTTCCTGTGGCAGGGCCGCTCCTACAAGGCCTATCGCGGCATGGGCTCGGTCGGCGCGATGGCGCGCGGCTCGGCCGACCGCTACTTCCAGCAGGACATCAAGGACACGCTGAAGCTCGTCCCCGAAGGCATCGAGGGCCAGGTGCCCTACAAGGGCCCGGTCGGCAATGTGATGCACCAGCTCGCCGGCGGGCTCAGGGCGGCGATGGGCTATGTCGGCGCCAAGGACATCAGGGATTTCCACGACAAGGCCGAATTCGTCCGCATCACCGGCGCCGGCCTGCGCGAGAGCCACGTCCATGACGTCACCATCACGCGCGAAGCCCCGAACTATCCGGGCGGGGTGTAAGCCCAAGCACCGTCATTCCGGGGCGGTCCGAAGCGCCGAACCCGGAGTCCCGGGAGTCCGGGACGCCATCATCCGCTAGGCGAGCCAGCGCTTGCGTCGCTTGTAGTGCTTCACATCGCGGTATGATTTTCGCTTCTCTCCGGCGACGCCAAGATAGAACTCCTTGACGTCCTCATTTGCGGCGAGCGCGTGCGCTTCGCCGTCCATCACCACGCGGCCGTTTTCGAGGATGTAGCCGTGGCTTGCATATCTGAGCGCCATATTGGTGTTCTGCTCGGCGAGAAGAAACGACACAGCTTCCTTGGTGTTGAGATCCTTCACGATCTCGAAGATCTCTTCGACGATCTGCGGCGCGAGGCCCATCGATGGTTCGTCGAGCAGGATCATCTTCGGGCGTGACATCAGCGCGCGGCCAATCACGCACATCTGCTGTTCGCCGCCCGACGTATAGCCGGCGGTGGAACTGCGTCGCTCTTTGAGGCGGGGGAAATAAGCGTAGACACGTTCAAGGTCCTGCGCGATCGCGAGCTTGCCGTCCGTCCGTGTAAAGGCGCCGGTCAGGATGTTCTCCTCGACCGTCAGATGAGGGAAGGCGCGCCGCCCCTCCATCACCTGGATGCAGCCGCGTCGCACCACGTCGTTTGGCGACAGGGATTTCACCTCGACGCCGTTGAACAGGATCGAACCCTTGGTGACCTCGCCGCGCTCCGCGTGCAGCAGATTGGAGACTGCCTTCAGCGTCGTCGTCTTGCCGGCGCCGTTGGCGCCGAGAAGCGCAACAATGCCGCCTCGCGGGACCTCCAGCGAGACGCCCTTCAACACGAGAATGACGTGATCGTAGACAACCTCGATATTGTTAACCGATAAGATCAGAGCTGCCGCTTCCGTCGCAGCGGTGACGACCTTGGCGATTGACATGCGCAGACCTCCAAACTGAGCAGGGGCTGGGATCCGGGAGCAGGCAATCCTGCCTCCCGGATCACTCGCACGGGTCAGGTTTCTTTCGCGCAGTCGCGCGGCTTGATCTTCTTCTCTGCGGCATACTTCGCGGACACATCGGCGACGAGCGGTTCGATCAGCGATTCGTCAGCCGTGTACCAGTCGGAGATCACTTTCCAACTCTTGCCATCCCATTGCTGGACGCGCCCGTAGCGCGCGCCTTCGTGGTCGGAGCAGGAAATGCTGACCGGCTTCAACATTCCCTCGAAGCCGAGCTCCTTGATTCGTGCATCGGTGAGTATGAGGTTCTCGAGCCCCCAACGGACCTGCTCGCCCGTCAGCGGTTGCTTGCCGAATTTCTCTTGCGCCTTGCGGATCGCCTCTACGCCGAGCATGGCATTCGTGATGCCGCGGTTGTAGAGGACTTCGCCGATCTTGCCAGGTTCTGTCGAACCCTTTCCCTTGGCGTAGACGTACTTCTCTATGTCGGCGTGCGCGGGGAATTTTCCTGCGCCATGCTGAAGCATCAACGATTTGTAACCGCTGGCCTGATCGCCCGCCGGCGTCACATCCGGCTCTGCGCCTGACCACCAAACACCGATCATCTTGTCGCGCGGATAGGCGACGGCGGCGGCTTCCTTGATTGCCGTGCTGTTCATGACGCCCCAGCCCCAGACCAGAACATAGTCCGGCCGATTCTGGCGGATCGCCAGCCATTGCGACTTCTGCTCGACGCCGGGATGCGTGACGGGGATCGGCGTGAATTCAAAGCCGTACTTCTGCGCCAGCACCTGCAGCATCGGAATTGGCTCTTTGCCATAGGGGCTGTCATGGTACAGCAGCGAAATCTTCCTGCCTTTCAGCTTGTCGAAGCCGCCGAGTTCCTTGGCGACGTGCTGGATCGCGATGTCGGCCGCGGACCAATACGTGCCGAGCAATGGAAAATTATATGCAAACACCGCGCCGTTCTTGGAATCGGCACGGCCATACCCCATCGTAATGATCGGGATCTTGTCAGCCGCGGTCTTTTCGGTGAGTGCGAAGGTGATCCCGGTCGACAGCGGATTGATGAAGGCCGCGCCGGTTGGTCCTTTGCTCTTGAGACGCTCGTAACACTCCACTCCCTTGTCGGTCGCGTAGCCCGTCTCGCATTCCTCGATCAGAATCCTGACGCCGTTGATGCCGCCGTCACGTTCATTGATCAGGTTGTAGTAGTCTACCACGCCGTTTGCGTAGGGCGCGCCGTTCACGGCGTACGGTCCGGTCCGGTAGGACAGAATTGGGATGAATTGTTCGTTTTGCGCTGCGGCCGGTGCGCTAAGCGCCGCGCCGGCCAAGGCGGTCGCGAGTATCAGTAACCTGTGTGCAATACTTGCCATATTGATATCCTCCTTGCGGTACTTCCTTCCTCTTCGTTGTCAGCGGCCGCCATTTCCATTGCGATCAAGGCACGATCGCTCCGTCAGTAGGGAAACGGCCAAAGTCTGAGCTTCTCCTTGCCGATCGATATCAGCCGGGCGAAGCCATGGGGTTCCTTGATGAGCAGATAGCAGATCAAGGATCCGAAGATGATGAACTGGAGGTGAGTGATCGTTTGCGTCGACAGTGGCAGGCCGAGCTTGGTCGGAATCACATTCAGCATGATCGGCACGATGAGGATGAACGCTGCTCCGATGAACGAACCCATGATCGAGCCGAGCCCGCCGATGATGACCATGAACAGAAGCTCAAGCGAGCGGTCGATCGAGAACGCAAGCGGCTCCCATGAACCGAGGTAGACGAACGCCCAGAGCGCACCCGCCACCCCGATGATGAACGAAGAGACCGCGAAAGCCGTTAGTTTTGCATAGAGCGGCCTGATGCCGATCAGCTCGGCGGCGATATCCATGTCGCGGATCGCCATCCACTGCCTGCCGAGATTGCCGCGCACGAGATTTTTCGCCAACACCGCCATCACGGTCACGAAGAGCAGGCACAGCAGGTAACGCTCGACCGGCGTGCGAACGACCATGCCGAAGAAATTCAGTTCCGGCGCATTCACCGATCCCGACGGGGCGTAGTTGGTGAACCACGGGAGCCGCAGGAAGGCCCAATCGAAGAAGAACTGCGCGGCGAGCGTTGCGACCGCCAGGTAGAGACCCTTGATCCGCAGACTGGGAATGCCGAACAGGATTCCGGCACCCGCCGCCATGAACCCGCCAAGCAGAATGGATGCCAGCACGGGCAACGGTGGGATCGTGATCGCGAAGCCAAGCCAGGCAAGCGGGATATGAACGCCGGTCGCCAGCTTGTAGGCGGAATAGGCGCCGATGGCCATGAACGCGCCGCTGCCGAGCGAAATCTGGCCGCAATAGCCGACGAGAATGTTTGTCCCGATGGCGGCGAGCGCCAGGATGAGGAAGGGCAGCAGGATGGCCCACAACAGATAGTCGGTGCCGAACGGCCAGATCCGGAAGGTGGCCAACAGCGGCACGCCAATGAAAGCGATCGCGAGCAAGACGGCGAGGGCAATACGATCCTGCCGGATCGGGAAGATCGCCATGTCCTCCGCATAGGTTGCCTTGAACTGGCCAGCTTCGCGATAGAGCACAACGACCTCCTTGCCTCAGACACGTTCGATGATCCGCTCGCCGAACAGGCCCTGCGGCCGCAAGAGCAGCACCGCCAACGCCAGCACATAGGCAAACCAATATTCGATGCCGCCGCCGATGGATGGCCCGAGATATACCTCTGCGAGCTTCTCACCGGCCCCGACAATGAGCCCGCCGACGATGGCTCCGGGAATGGAGGTGAGGCCGCCGATGATCAGGACCGGCAAAGCCTTCAGCGCGAGAAACGTGATGGAGAACTGCACGCCAAGCTTGGTCCCCCACACGGTCGCCGCGACGAGCGCAACGAGGCCGGCAACGAGCCAGACCACGAACCAAATCCAGCTGATTGGAATCCCGATCGAGTGCGCGGCCAAATGGTCGTCGGCCACGGCTCTGAGCGCGCGACCGGTCTTGGTACGCTGAAAGAAGACCGCGAGGCCGGCGACCAGGACGCCCGCGATCAATGCGCCCCAGACATCCAGCTTGTTGACCAGAATCCCGCCCGGGAACAGGCCTTCAAACAAGAACCAGGCGTCGGTCGGGAACAGCCGCAGCGGGTAGACATCCGATCCGAAGATCATCTCCGCGGCGCCCTCGATAACGAATGTCACGCCGATCGTCGACATGAACAGCGTCAAGCCATCCTGATTGACCAGAGGTCCGATCACGAACCGCTCGATGAGCCAGGCGGTTGCTGCCATGATCACGGCGGCAAAGCCGATAGCGAGGATGACCGCGACCCAAAGCGGAAGGCCGTTGGCGACCAGGAGGTCGAGGGCGCGAACCAGCGCCAATCCCGCGAGCAACACCATTGCTCCCTGCGCATAGTTGAATACGCCGGATGCCTTGAAGATCAGCACGAAGCCGAGCGCGACCAGCGAATAGAGCACGCCGGACATCAATCCGCCGATCAGGACCTCGAGAAACTGACCCAGTGCGATCATGGACGCACCTCAATGCGCGACGCCAAGATATGCGTCGATCACGGCTTGACTTCTCTTCACTTCATCAGGCGTGCCGTCGGCGATCTTCACGCCGTGATCAAGCACCGCTACGCGGTCCGACAGATCCATGACCACGGCCATGTCGTGCTCGATCAGGGCAATGGTCGTGCCGTAATGGTTGTTCACATCAATGATGAACCGCGACATGTCCTCCTTCTCCTCGAGGTTCATGCCTGCCATCGGCTCGTCGAGGAGCAGAAGGTCGGGCTCCATCGCCAGGGCGCGACCGAGTTCAACTCGCTTCTGCAAGCCGTATGGCAGACGCCCGACCGGTACCTTGCGGATTGTCTCGATCTCCAGGAAGTCGATGATTTCCTCGACCTTGCGCCGATGCTCGATCTCCTCTGCGAGGGCAGGGCCATATCGCAGCAGCTGCCACAACAGCCCCCGGCGCACCTTCAAGGTGCGGCCTGCCATGATGTTGTCGAGCGCGCTCATGCCCTTGAACAGGGCGACATTCTGAAAGGTGCGCGCGATGCCGCCGCGCGCCGCCTCGAACGGCTGCATTTTGGACCGGGTGCTTCCCTTGAAGGTGATGGCGCCATGGTTGGGGTGATAGAAACCGTTGACGACGTTCAGCATTGAGGTTTTGCCGGCGCCGTTGGGGCCGATGATGGCGCGAATTTCGCCTTTTCTGACGTTGAACGAGACGTCCCGCAGCGCCTTGACGCCGCCGAAGGCCAGTGCCACGCCCTCGACCTGCAGCAGGATTTCGTTGGCGTTTGGCGCTCTCATGCTGCTCTTCCCAGCGATTCTGCCGGACCGATGATTTGCATGTCGCGAATCTCGACTTGTGCCGCGATCGTGCCCTTCCGGCCATCCTCAAACGTCACTTCCGTGGAAATGTCGGCGTCATGCGCTCCGTTGTAGAGTGCCGTGACCAACGACGCATAGCGTTCGGCAATGAAGCGGCGGCGCACTTTCTGCGTGCGGGTCAGCTCGCCGTCATCCGCGTCGAGCTCCTTGTGCAGAATGAGGAAGCGGCGAATCTGGGCGCCCGCAAGCACCGTTTCCCCGGCCAGGGAGCGGTTCACCGCGGCAACGTCTTTGGCGACCATGTCGTAGACCAGCGGATGCCCGGCGAGCTCCTGATAGGACCCGTAGGCGACGTTGTTGCGTTCGGCCCAATTCGCGACCGCGACCGGGTCGATGTTGAGCATGGCGCATACGAACTCTCTGGAGTCACCGAACGCGATCGCTTCCTTGATATTGGGATAGAACTTCAGCTTGTTCTCAAGGTACTTGGGAGCAAACATCGTGCCGTCAGCCAATCGACCGACGTCCTTCGCACGATCGATGATCTTCAGATGCCCGGTCTTCTCGTCGAAAAAGCCCGCATCGCCGGTCCTGACGTATCCGTCGGACGTCATCGCTTCTGCGGTCTTTGCCTGATCCTTGAAATATCCAAGGAACATGCCGGGCGAGCGAAACTGCACTTCACCCGAGTCCGCGATGCGGATGTCGACGTTGGGCGCCGGCGGACCAACCGTATCCGGATAGATCTCGCCATCGGGCTGACACGTTACATAGAGGAATGCTTCGGTCTGGCCGTAGAGCTGTTTCAGGTTCAGTCCGATCGCGCGGTAGAACGCGAAGAGGTCCGGACCGATGGCTTCACCTCCGGTGTATGCGACGCGCACCTGAGACAGGCCAAGAACGTTCTTGAGAGGCTCGTAGACCAGCCAGCGTCCGAGCGCATAGAGCAATCGGCCTGACAGCGGCACTGGACGTCCCGTCAAGACTTGCTCGCCATACCGCCGCGCGACGTCCAGAAAGTAGCTGAACAATCGCCGCTTGATCGGCGCTGCGTCCTCCATCCGGACCATCAGCCGCGTCAGCATGGCTTCGTAACCGCGTGGCGGGGCCAGGTAGAAGGTTGGTCCTATCTCATGCCGATCCTGCTCGATTGTGTTGCTGCTCTCGGGGCACGCCATGCAGAATCCGGCCACCAGGCCTTGCGCATAGCTGACGTAATGATCGCCCGCCCAAGCCAGCGGCAGATAGGCCAGCACCACGTCCTTGTCGGTCAACTTGTCGAACCGCGTGGTGTCGGTTGCAGCATCGATGCAGCCTCGCGCCGACAGCATGACGCCCTTGGGCGCGCCGGTCGTTCCCGAGGTGTAGAGGATGATCGCGATGTCCGAACCGTTGCCGGCCCGAATGGATTCGTCGATCCGTTCGCCAAGTGCTGCGTCGGCTGCAAGCGCGGCGCGGCCGTCATTGATGATATCGCCGATTGCGATCAGTCGACCGTGGTCGTAGCCGTCGATTCCGCGCGGTTCGTCGTAGATAATCCTGTTGAGTTGCGGCAGTCGGTCGGACACCGACAGGACCTTGTCGACCTGCTCCTGGTCCTGCGCTGCGACCAGCGTCACCTCGGCGTGAGCGAGAACAAAAGCAAGCTCATCAGCCACTGCATCGGAGTAGACTGGAACGGGGATTGCGCGCAGCGTCTGCGCTGCCATCATGGTCCAGTAAAGCTTGGGCCGATTGGAGCCGACGACCGCGATTGTCTCGCCTGGCCGCAAGCCGAGGCGATGCAAGCCGGCAGCGTAGCTACGGATGATTTCGGCAACCTCAGCCCAGGTCCAGCTCTGCCAGATGCCAAGATCCTTGTGCCGGAACGCTGGCCGCGTGCCAAATTGTGCCGTGTTTCGCAGCAGCAATTTGGGAAACGTGTCATACGATCCGCCGCCGGCCATGTCGGTCTCGATCCAAAAACCGAAGCGTTGGTTCGCTCCTGTTATGGTGATGCCTGCTCCATTTTTGGGTAGCAGACATGCGAGTGCCGCATGGTCCGAGATTACAGCGAATCGCAGGTCCGACAAGTGCCAGATTGATAGGTCGCGTTTTTGCCGCGGGCGCGCCCGGCAGAGATAGGTCTACCGGCTGCCAATTCGCCGAAGGTGAATCCGGCCGCCACCAGACGGACATTGCGGCGCGAAGACGCTGATCGGCTCTCAAGAGGTAACCCCAATGCTTCGGAGAGCCTCACGTCCGTCGGACGGTCCCGCGAAGCGGACCGAAGTCCTGCGCCACTCAGGTTTCGAGGGCGACCGGAAACCGATTGCCGATTAGCTGCGCGGGCCCTCGTTGCCACCCATGGAGGGCCGCCTTACCGCTTTGGCTCCGCAGTGCCGGATGGCGAGGTCGGATGAGGCGACTTGACTATGGCCGCTTCGTTTGCCGGTGGCGCGCCGTGACAAACTGCCGCCACCAGGGCGCCCTGCGAACCGCCGCGACGTGACGGTATCGCGTTGGCGCCAATGTGCCTGGCATGATGGCTGTCATTTCAAACAACATTTCAAACAGTGCTGCGCGAAAGAGCAAATCCATCTCCCTTGCAGGGAGCTGGATTGCATGACTACGTGTGCGCCACGAACCAATCACCTTAAGAGGAAATCAACATGTCCCAAGGAAAGCGCATCGTTCTGGCTTCGCGCCCGCACGGCGAGCCCACGTCGGCCAATTTCAGGCTCGAAGACTACACGCCGCCGACACCGGGTGCGGGCGAGGTGCTGCTGCGCACCATCTGGCTGTCGCTCGATCCCTATATGCGCGGCCGCATGGCGGACGGTCCGTCCTATGCCGCACCGGTACCGGTCGGCGGCGTGATGGAAGGCGGCACGGTGAGCGAGGTGATCGCCTCCAACAATCCTGGCTTTGCCAAGGGCGATATCGTGCTGTCGCGCGCGGGCTGGCAGACGCACGTGCTGTCCGACGGCAAGGGCCTTGCCAAGATCGATCCGAAGATCGCGCCGATCTCGACCGCGGTCGGTGTGCTCGGCATGCCCGGCATGACCGCCTATACCGGCCTGCTCGAGATCGGCAAGCCGCAGGCGGGCGAGACGGTGGTGGTCGCGGCGGCGTCCGGCGCGGTCGGCTCGGCGGTCGGCCAGATCGCCAAGATCAAAGGCGCGCGGGCGATCGGCATCGCCGGCGGCAAGGACAAGTGCGCGTACGTCAAGAATGAGCTTGGCTTCGACGAGTGCCTCGACCACCGCGATCCCAATCTCGCGGCCAAGCTGAAGGAAGCCTGCCCGAAGGGCATCGACGTCTATTTCGAGAATGTCGGCGGTGCGGTGTTTGACGCGGTGTTTCCGCTGCTCAACGCGTTCGCGCGCATCCCGGTCTGCGGTCTGATCGCGCATTACAACGACACCGAAGCGCATGCCCCGAAATGGGCCGGCGCGATGATGCGCAACATCCTGACCAAGCGGCTGACCTTCCGCGGCTTCATCGTCAGCGACTTCGCCGCCATGCACGGCGACTTCCTCCGCGACATGTCGCAGTGGGTGCGCGAGGGCAAGGTCAAGTACAAGGAGTTCGTGACCGAGGGCCTGGACAGCGCGCCGGAGGCCTTCATGGGCCTGCTCAAGGGCGCCAATTTCGGCAAGCAGCTGGTCCGGGTCGGGCCGGACAAGGCCTGAGTTACAGGCCCCGGAAGCTCCCATTCCGCGCAACAAAGTATCAAAAGCGCCACAATGGTGGGGACTTGGGGGCCTTTTGGCCCCCATTTGCTTGACGGAGACCCGCAGCAGTTGATTCAATATGGCTATATTTCAGGTGTAGCCATGATTTTTGAAGCTATTGTTGTCGGGGTCATTCTCCTCGCCGTCGGCTATTGGGCGACGATGTTCGTCATGGGTCGCCGCGACGACGTCCTGCATGGAAAATTCGTCGAGGAGCAGCCGGATACGACGCCGGTCCGCTTCATGCCGCACGTAGCTCGCGTACGGCCCGCGCAGGCGGCACCACAGCCCGACAGGGACTCCCTTCAGGCGCTCCTCACCGTGATCAAGCAGGACCTGCACGACGCGGCGCGGAGCTGACGCGGCTCAGGCCGGCTCCTTGCCGAGCAGCATGTCCAGGTCGACATCGACCTGGCCCTTCGCCCTGACGTGGCGGACCTCGAAACTGTCGGGCTGGAAGCGGTATTCGACGAGACCGGTTTCCTTGATGCCGATCACCTCCTGCCGCGCGTCGGAGATGACGAAGCCGGCCGAGGGCGCCCAGATGTGTCTCACATGCTCGAACGTATAGTCGCGACGCTGGTGCACATGGCCGCTGCCGACCAGACGCCAATCGACCTTGCCGAGCATCTCGATCAGGCGGCGGCGCGCCGGCTGCGGCACGAAGCGGATCGCGGTCTCGGCGCGCTCGGCATCGTAGGGCAGGTCGAGATAGAGCGGCTTGTGCAGGAACAGCGCGACCGGCCTGCCGACCGCCTTGTCGAGCGCGCCTGCGAGCCAGTCGAACTGCTCGGCCTCGCTGTCGAGGCCGGTGTTCATGATCAGTGAATTCAGCCCGATGAAGCACCAGCCGGCAGCGTCGAAATGCCAGCGGTCCTCGCCGAGCACCGAGGTGAAGGCGCCGCGCGTCTCCTCGGTCGGCAATTGTGAAGGCGTGGGGCCGACCGCGGTCGGATTGTCGCCGATGTCGTGATTGCCCGGCAGATAGAGGCAATCGACCGGCAGCGCGTTGTGCAGCTCCTTGGCGAATGCGAGGTCGTCGCGGCTGGTCGGCCCGTCGAATGAGACGTCGCCGGAGTTGAGCACGAGATCGGGACGCGTCGCGTCGATGTGCTCGCTGACGCGATGAAAGTTGTCGATCAGCGGCTTGAAGCGGCGCGCGAGATGGGTGTCGGAGATCTGTGTCAGGCGAAATTGGGGCATGCATCGCTCCTTTGGGCCGGAGCATAGGTCGGCGCGAAGTCGGAACGATGACGATTTCGCCGTCTTATTCGATGCTCTGTTTGATGCGTTGTTTGATCTCTTGTTTGAACGCCTCGGCGCCGGGCCTAGATCGACAGCTGCCGTATCGCGGGCCTCGAGGCCGCAGGCGGACTGACACCGCTTCCGAGTGTTCCGGTGGCGGCCGGCGACGCGTTGAGCCCGAAATAGGCCAGCGCGTCGCGCCTGACGTCGTAGGCCGCAAAGCCCAGCAGGGCGAGCACCAGCGTCGTGACCAGCGCGTGCCTGACGATGTCGCGCGCCGAGCGATAGCCGCTGCGGAAATAGACCGAGAGCAGGATTGCGACCAGCAGCGCCGTGGCCACGCCGGCGAGCCCCGCCATCACCATGCCGAGCCCGCCATCCGCCGCCTCGTCGAACCAGCCGGTGCCGGGATCGATCGCCTTCAACAGGGCTGTAAGGAGATCGCCGAAAGCCGCGCCCGCCTGGGCCGCGCTGTCGAGGATGGGGGAGATGGTGCGCATCGCGTCAACCGTGAGGGGCTGAAACCGCCATTGGTCCTGGGAGTTGGTCACCCGGGCTCGGATCACGGTTCAACGGGTTACCGCGCACGCTTCATTGTGTTGGGGGCGAGTGGCGGCTAAGAGGGCGGCGGGCGCCCGCGGCTGAGGGAGATTTTTGATGTCGGTTCAAATGGTTCTGTTGCCGGTCTTCATCCAGATCGGGCTCGCCTTCGCGCTGTTGTTTGCCATGGCGACGACGCGTACAAGGGCGCTGACGAGCGGCGAGACCAAGATCGGAGACATCGCGCTGCGCGAGCCGAACTGGCCGGCCCAGGCCACCAAGTTCGGCAACTGCTTCGCCAATCAGTTCGAACTGCCGATCCTGTTCTATGTCCTGATCGCTATTGCGCTGCCGCTGCGCCGTGCCGATCTGTTCATCGTGCTGATGTCCTGGGTGTTCGTGGTGACGCGGTTTGCCCATGCCGGCGTGTTCGTCACCTCCAACGACGTGCGGCCACGCTCGCTCGTCTGGTTCGCCGGCGCGCTGGTGCTGGCAGCCATGTGGCTGTATTTCGCGCTCAGACTGCTGCTGCTGATCTGATGCGCCCAACCGAAAGAGATCAATGACCCCCGCTGCCCGGCTTTCCGCCGCGATCGAGCTGATCGCCACCATCGACGCACAGCGCATTCCCGCGGCGAAAGCGCTGAAGGAATGGGGCACCGCGCACCGTTATGCCGGCTCCGGCGATCGCGCCGCGATCTCCGGCCTGATCTGGGACGTGCTGCGCCGGCAATCCTCCGCCGCCTGGTTGATGGATGACGCCAGCGCGCGGTCGCGCCTGCTCGGCATGCTCAAGCTCGAACGCGGCATGGACATCGCCACGATCCAGGCGCTGTGCGACGGCGGCCGGTTCGCGCCGGATCCGCTGACCGCGACCGAGGAGGCCGCATTGGCCTCGCGCTCTCTGAGGGATGCGCCGGCGCATGTCGCGGGCGACTATCCGGATTGGCTCGACCCGCATCTGGCAAAGGTGTTCGGCGACGACCGCGCGGCGGAAGCGACCGCGATGGCGAGCCGCGCGCCGCTCGACCTGCGCGTCAACACGCTGCGCGGCAAGCGCGAGAAGGTGCTGCCGCGGCTGTCGCATCTCGGTGCGAAGGAAACGCCGTGGTCGCCGCTCGGCCTGCGCATCGAGCTCGGCGCCGACGCGCGCAATCCGGGCATCCATGCCGAGGAGGATTTCATCAAGGGCGCCATCGAGGTCCAGGACGAGGGCTCGCAGCTCGCCGCGCTGTTCTCGGCGGCCAAGCCGGGCGAGCAGGTGATCGACCTCTGCGCCGGCGCCGGCGGCAAGACGCTGACGGTGGCGGCGATGATGCAAGGCAAAGGCCGGCTGATCGCGACCGACAGCGACAAGCGCCAGCTCGCGCCGATCCATGAGCGGCTGTCGCGCGCCGGCGTGCACAATTGCGATGTGCGCACGCCGCGCGGCGAGGAGGAGGTGCTGTCCGACATCAAGGCGTCCGCCGACCTCGTGCTGATCGACGCGCCCTGCACCGGCACCGGTACCTGGCGCCGCAATCCGGACGCCAAATGGCGCATGCGCCCCGGCGCGCTCGAGGTGCGGCTGAAGGATCAGGCCGAGGTGCTGGAGCGCGCCGCGCCGCTGGTGAAGGGCGGCGGCCGGATCGCCTACATCACCTGCTCGGTGCTCTCGGAAGAGAACGGCGAGCAGGTCAGGGCCTTCATCGCGCGGCATCCGGAGTTTTCCGTGCAGTCGCCGGAGCAGACCGCATCGGTGCTGTGGGACAAGGCCGAGCAATTTGCGGAGGCCGCATTGCTGTCGCCGGAGGGCTTGCTGATGACGCCGCGCCGCACCGGCACGGATGGGTTCTTCGTCTCGGTGTTGAAGAAGGCGTAACGCTTCCTCCGCCGTCATTGCGAGGAGCTCGCGACAAAATTGCACAGCAATTTTGCGAAGCAATCCATTTCTCCGCTTGCGGCACGATGGATTGCTTCGCGGAGCCTGTCATCGGGCGCGCGTTCGCGCGACCCGTTGGCTCGCAATGACGGGCGTGTCCACTACGCTTCGGAGCACGCACCAATCGGCACCGGCATCCTGCTCACCACGATCACCCAGTACAGCAGCGCGCAGGCGCTGATCGCGGCACCCAGCACGCAGACGCCGGGCCAGCCGGCGGCCGCATAGGCCATCGTCGAAGAGATCGCGCCAAAACCTGTTCCGATCGAATAGAACACCATGTAGCCGCCGACCAGCCGGCTCGCGGCGTCGGGGCGCGCGGCGACGATCAGGCTCTGGTTGGTGACATGGATCGCCTGCACCGCGAAGTCGATCATCAGGACGCCGGCCACGACCAGCCATAGCGAGGTGTTGAGGCAGGCGATCGGCACCCAGCCGGCGAGCATCAGCAGCAGCGACAAGCCGGTGGTGCGCTGCCCCCAGCCGCGGTCGGCGAGCTGGCCGGAATTGCGCGCCGCCAGCGCGCCGGCGAGGCCCGCGATCCCGAGCATCCCGATCGTGGTATGCGACAATGAGAGCGGGGGCGCCGCGAGCGGCAGCACGACCGAGCTCCAGAACACGCTGAAGCTTGCGAAGATCAGAAGCGCGAACACCGCGCGTTCGCGCAGGACCTGCTCCTCGACGAACAGCGCGAGCGTCGAGCGCAGCAGCTTGGCGTAGGACGATCCGGCCATCGGCTGCGGCACATGCCGCGGCAGCGCGCGTGCCAATAGCGCCGCCAGCACCAGCGTCAGCGCGGCCGAGGTGAGATAGACCACGCGCCAGCCGCCAAGATCGGCCAGCGCACCGGCGGCAAAACGTGCCAGCAGAATGCCTGAAACCACGCCGCTGGTGACGGTGCCGATGGTGCGGCCGCGGTCGGCCGGCGTGGCCATCGTCGCGGCGTAGGCGACCAGCACCTGGATCACGACGGCGAGCAGCCCGACCAGCACCATGCCGACCAGCAGCACCGCGGCGTTCGGCGCGGTGCCGACGATGGTGAGCGCGATCGCCGACAGCACGGTCTGGCTGACGATCAGCCTGCGGCGGTCCCAGAGGTCGCCGAGCGGCACGATCAGCATCAGGCCGAACGCATAGCCGATCTGGGTCAGCGTCACGACGCCGCCGATCACCGCCGGCGCGATGGAGAGATCCTGCGCCATGGTGTCGAGCAGCGGCTGCGCGAAATAGATGTTGGCGACGCTCAGCCCGCAGGCGACGGCGAACAGCAGCACGACGGCGGGAGACAGAGCGCGAGCCGTGGTGTGGTTGGGCCTGTTGTGCGTCTTGTGATCGGCTTCGGCCGGTCCGGCCTTGGCCATGGTCTGGTTCGTCATGACGTCTCCGCTGCAGTCTGGTCAATCTGGTCTTATAATGAGACCAGTTGCGCCGGGCGCTGTCTAGTCCTATTTTAGGACCAGTTCGGAATCGTGATCGAGAAAGGTTGGCCGCGATGAAGCGGACCGGATTCGCCAAAGCGGAATGCCCGGTGGCGCGCGCGCTGGATGCGATCGGCGACTGGTGGTCGCTCCTGATCGTGCGCGACGCGTTCGACGGCCTGCGCCGGTTCGGCG
Source organism: Bradyrhizobium brasilense (assembly GCF_029714345.1). Taxonomy (NCBI): domain Bacteria; kingdom Pseudomonadati; phylum Pseudomonadota; class Alphaproteobacteria; order Hyphomicrobiales; family Nitrobacteraceae; genus Bradyrhizobium; species Bradyrhizobium brasilense. Next base: position 5,303,255 of record NZ_CP121669.1, on the reverse strand, counting down.
ACTTCCAGAAGAATCTCGGCATCGCCAAGGGCATGCTGACGACGCGGCTGCGCACGCTGATCGAGCTCGGCGTGCTCGAGCAGGTCGCAGCCTCCGACGGCAGCGCCTATCAGGAATATGTGCTGACCAGGCGGGGCCACGACCTGTTCCCGATCGTGGTCGGCTTGCGGCAATGGGGCGAGGCGCATCTCTTTGCGCGCGGCGAGCCGCATTCGGTGCTGCTCGACCAGGCCGGGCAGGCGGTTGGGCAGCTCATGCTGCCGTCGAAGAGCGGCAAGCCGCTTGGCTGGGCGGACACCAAGGTGAGGAAGGTCGCTGCGCGGAGGCGGTGAGCGTGTGGAGCGCAGTCGCCAACGTCGTGGCTATCCTCAAACACCGGCGTCATCCTGAGGTGCGAGCTCTTGCGAGCCTCGAAGGATGGGATGGAGCCGGGCTGTCGCCCTTCGAGACGGTCGCTTCGCGACCTCCTCAGAGCCTGACTGAAAAATGGGTGAGTGATCTCAGTGGGGTGTGATTCCATCGGATTTGCAAAGATTCGAGGGAGAGCACGATGCCCTGGACCAAGATCACTCGGGAGCAATATCGGCGGGACGATCTGCGTTATGCAAGCGATATGACCGATGCGGAGTGGGCGCTGATCAGACGCCTGTTGCCGCGAGCGAACCGGCGCGGCCGGCCGCGTAAGACGGAGCTGCGTCGTGTGATCGAAGCGATCCTCTATATCGTTTCGACTGGCTGCCAGTGGCGGGCGTTGCCGCAGGAGTTCCCGCCCTATTCGACGGTGCAGGGCTATTTTTATAGATGGCGGGATACAGGCCGGTGGCAGAGGATTGTCAGCGTGCTTGTCCGACGGGCGCGAAAAAAGCTTGGACGGACACCGAAGCCGACGGCAGCCGTGATCGACAGTCAAAGTGCGCCAACCACGCAAGCTGGCGGACCGCGCGGCTACGATGCAGGCAAGCGCATCTACGGCCGCAAGCGGCATATTGTGACGGATACCAATGGCCTCCTCCTCGGGGTTCATGTTCATCCGGCCAACGTTCAGGACTGCCATGGCGCCGTACCGCTGCTGAAGAACGTGCGGATGAACTTCCCCCGGCTGCGCCACGTCTTTGCCGACCGGATCTACCGCGGAAATCAACTCCTCGACGCACTCTCAGACTGCGGTCCATGGACTATCGAGATCGTCGAGCGGCCTCAAGGCGTCAAAGGCTTCCAGCTCCTGCCGAGGCGGTGGGTGGTTGAACGCACATTCGCTTGGTTCGGCAGATGCCGCCGCCTCGCCAAGGACTTCGAGGCGACGGTCGCAACCGAAGCTGCCTGGCTGCTGATTGCACACATCAGGCTCCTGACCCGCAGACTCGCGGCTGCAGCTAAGGTTGGGTGATTTATGAGTCAGACTCTCAGGGTGACGGGACGGAACAGGGCTACCGCGCGCAGGCCCTGGCCGCTCAATCCACAATAAACAGCGTCGCACCCGTCTTCGTCGACGAACGGTGTGCAGCGTCGCCGAAGTCGGAGACCTGGTAGCTCATGCCCGGCCTCAGCGTGAATCTTCGGCCGTCGCGCAGCTCAGTGTCGAGCTCGCCCGCGACGACGTAGAGCACATGGCCGCGATCGCACCAGTGATCGGCGAGATAGCCGGGCGAATATTCCACCATTCGGACCCGCAGCTCGCCGATGTTGAGCGTGCGCCACAGCGCCTGTCCGGTCTCGCCGGGATACACTGAAGGCTCGAGCTTGTTCCAGTCGGTGACGGTGAAGGGCAGGGTCGGGATTTTCATGTGGCGTCCTATGTTCGATTTGTGCGTCTGTATTCCCAACTACTGACGTCATCCTGAGGTGCGCGCCGGGCGGTGCGTCAGCAGCGCGCGGCGAGCCTCGAAGGATGGTTGGAGCCGGGCCGTCGCCCTTCGAGACGCGCGCAAGAGCGCGCTCCTCAGGGTGACGGATGACTGGATGCCGCAGCGTCTCAACCCACCAGATGGTTCGCCGAGCCCTGCCGGATCTTCCCCTCGGCATCCAGCCGCAGATACTCGCAGATCTTCTTGCCGCGTTCGTTCTGGTAGAACACGACGACGCTGTCCGGCGAGACATAGAGGTCGATCAGCTCGAAATGCAGCTCGGGCAATTTCGCCAGCGCCGCGCTCCAATAGGCCCGCAAGGTCGCCTTGCCGCGCACGGTGCCTGACGCGCCGAAGCCGAGCGGCGGGATCCGGTCCGAGGTCATCTCGGCATCCTCGGCATACATCGAAAGCACCCGCTCGAGGTCGCGCGCGTTCCAGGCGGCGATCCAGTCGCGGCCGAGCGCTGTGAGGCGCGACGGCTCGTGAAAATCCGGCATTGGTTTCCTCCATGGCGCTTATGGCCAAATTAGGTCAATAATACTGACCTATATGGATTTGTCCATGCCCAAAGAAGAATGTGGGCGCGCCTTCGAGCGCGGTTGCGGGGGCGGGCGCCGTCGCGTATCTGCTTGCCATGACAGCCCAGCACACAGCCCGCGAACCGTCGACGCCCTCCGTGGCCTCGGCGCATGACAAGATTCTGATTGTCGATTTTGGCAGCCAGGTGACGCAACTGATCGCCCGCCGCGTCCGCGAGATGGGCGTCTATTCCGAGATCGTGCCGTTCCAGAAGGCGGAGGCCGCCTTCAAGGAGATGAAGCCGAAGGCGGTGATCCTCTCCGGCGGCCCCGAATCCGTGCATGAGACCGGCTCGCCGCGCGCCCCGCAGCTGATCTTCGAGTCGGGCGTTCCCGTGCTCGGCATCTGCTACGGCCAGATGACCTTGGCGGCCCAGCTCGGCGGCGAGGTCGAGGGCGGGCACCATCGCGAGTTCGGCCGCGCCGATGTCGAGGTGAAGACCGACAGCCGGCTGTTCGACGGCATCTGGGGTCATGGCGAGAAGCACCAGGTGTGGATGAGCCATGGCGACCGCATCACAAAAATGCCGCCCGGCTTCTCCGTCGCCGGCACCTCGCCGAACGCGCCGTTCGCGATCATCCAGGACGAGACGCGCAAATATTACGGCCTGATGTTCCATCCCGAGGTGGTGCACACGCCCGACGGCGCCAAGCTGTTGCGCAATTTCGTGCGCAAGGTCGCGGGGCTGACCGGCGACTGGACCATGCGGGCGTTCCGCGAGGAGGCGATCGAGAAGATCCGCGCCCAGGTCGGCAAGGGCAAGGTGATCTGCGGCCTGTCCGGCGGCGTCGATTCCGCGGTCGCGGCGGTCTTGATCCACGAGGCGATCGGCGACCAGCTCACCTGCGTGTTCGTCGATCACGGCCTGCTGCGGCTCGACGAGGCCAAGACCGTCGTCGACCTGTTCCGCAACCACTACAACATCCCGCTGGTCCATGTGGACGCGTCGAAGCAGTTCCTGGGCGAGCTCGAAGGCGTCACCGATCCCGAGGTGAAGCGCAAGACCATCGGGCGCTTGTTCATCGACGTGTTCGAGGCGGAAGCCAAGAAGATCGCAAATAAAGGTGAAGGTCCGGCCGAGTTCCTGGCGCAGGGCACGCTCTATCCTGATGTGATCGAGAGCGTCTCCTTCACCGGCGGCCCGTCGGTCACCATCAAGTCGCACCACAATGTCGGCGGCCTTCCGGCGCGCATGAACATGAAGCTGGTCGAGCCGTTGCGCGAGCTGTTCAAGGACGAGGTGCGCGTGCTCGGCCGCGAGCTCGGCCTGCCCGAAGTCTTCGTCGGCCGCCACCCGTTCCCGGGCCCCGGCCTCGCCATCCGTTGCCCCGGCGACATCACCAGGGAGAAGCTCGACATCCTGCGCAACGCCGACGCGGTCTATATCGACCAGATCCGCAGGCACGGCCTCTATGACGCGATCTGGCAGGCCTTCGCCGTGCTGCTGCCGGTCAAGACCGTCGGCGTGATGGGCGACGGCCGCACCTACGAATACGTCGTCGGCCTCCGCGCCGTCACCTCGACCGACGGCATGACCGCCGACTTCTACCAGTTCGACATGAAGTTCTTAGGGGAGACCGCGACCCGCATCATCAACGAGGTGAAGGGCGTCAATCGGGTGGTGTACGACGTGACCAGCAAGCCGCCGGGGACGATTGAGTGGGAGTAGGGCATGCACTGCGGCCCTCGCATGTTGCTTGAAGGCTTTCGGCGGTCGAAGGGAGAGCTGCCGACCAACAAATGACCCGCACTGTTCGCCAGACCAATATCAACCCCAACCAGCCTGAGGATGGGGCGCCACGTCCGTTCCAGGATTTTGGGAGGGCGCGCAACCTCGTGCTGTTGGGCGATCCCGGCGCCGGTAAAACGTATGTTTTCAAGGAGGCAGCAGCGGCTGAAGGCGCCCGGTTCATCAAGGCCCGGGCTTTCCTCTCGACGCCGGCCTCCACGCTCGCCGGGCAGACGCTGTTCATCGACGGCCTTGATGAGAAGCGGGCCGGTCGCGGCGACCGGGATACGGTCGATGCCCTGGTGATCAAGCTCTTCGAGGTCAATCCGTCCAAGGTACGGATTTCTTGCCGGGTGGCGGATTGGCTGGGGGAAAGCGATCTTGCGGCGCTGCAGCCCTATTTCGAGCAGTATGGCGAGACGCCCGTTCTTCTGCTCGAGAGCCTTTCCCGCACAGAGCAGTTAGCGGTTCTGGCCGCACAAGGGGCCGGGCAGGCCGAAGCGGATGCATTCCTGGCGCAAGCGACCGATCGCGGCCTTGGCGATTTCCTTGAGAACCCGCAGAACCTCATCATGCTTTGGCGTGCCGTGCAGGCGGGCGACTGGCCGGCGACGCGCAAGGCACTTTTTGAGGTCTCGACCAACCTCCTGTTGCAGGAGTTCGACCGGGAGCGCGCGCGGGCGGGTAGCGGCTCGTACTCCGCCGCCGAACTGCGGCTCATCGCGGGCGGGGTCTGCGCCGCGCGCCTCATCAGCGATATCGAGGCCGTAAGCCTTACGGATCAGGAGGGCACGCCTGACATCCCGGGATATCGCTCCGTTACGTTCTTTCCGCCAGAGAGGGTGCAGGCCGCTCTGGGGCGCCGTGTTTTCGATGCAGGACAAGAGCCGGAGACGGTCGATTATTCACATCGCACCACGGCGGAATATCTGGCGGCTGAATTTCTCGCGGCACGGGTCCGTGCGGGTTTGCCCTTCGGTCGCGTCGTTGCGCTGATGGGGGGCGACGGGCATCCGGCGTCTGAATTGCGCGGCCTTCATGCCTGGCTTGCTGTCCACTTGCCGGAGGGGGCGGATGAGCTCATCGAGGCCGACCCCTATGGTGTCCTGACCTACGGCGATGCGGCTTCGCTGACGCCGTCATCCTGCGCGTGCCTTGTGCGTGCGCTGGATCGGCTTTCCAAGGAGAATCCGTGGTTCCGATCGGGCAACTGGGAGTCAAAGGCCATCGGCGGATTGGCGCGGTCCGACATGGTCGGAGAATTCCGCGCTATCTTGAACAATCCGGATTCGGGCTTCGGCGTTCGTTCTGTCGTGGTCGATGCGCTCGCGCTTGGCCCGCCGATCCCGGCCATGGTTCCGGACCTTGCCGCCGTGCTCGCGCGGCAGGCCTCGCCCTACGCCGAGCGCCTATATGCACTCGTCGCGTTGCAGCGTTACGGTGCCGACGGCGAGGCGGCCATCAAGCAGGTCGCGGCCAGCCAGCTCGGCAAGACGGCCAACGACATACGCCTCCGTGCCGAGATCATTCGAGCTCTTTATGGCCGTCCCTATGGCGCCGCGGAGGTGGCAGCCCTTATCAACGATGCTCAGACGGGCGACGATACTTCTGGCACGGGCCTGTTCTGGGGGCTTGCCGATGACATCCCGCTCGCTGATCTGCCGGCGGTGCTCGATGCTATTGCCGTCCCGGACGGAAACACCGGGGGGTTCGATAAACGCGGCTGGGAAGTAGGATCGTTCTATGCGCGGATACTGGTTCGTGCCTGGCCCGCGCCTGGTCAGCTTGATCCGGCTCGTGCCATCGGCTGGCTTCGCAAGCGCGCCGCCTTCAAGGGCGGAACCAACGAAAGCCGCGGGCGGGATATGCGCGCGGCCATGCGCGAGACACCTGAGCGGCTGGCGCCGCTGGCAGAGCATTTCTTTAGGACCGTGGCGCTGGACGGCAGCGAGTGGCTTTCCTGGCACCGTTTTCGTGAGGCGCTGCTGTTCGAGCTGAACGCGGATGCGTTGCTGGATATCGCGCTGGCCGAGCTGCTTGCGGCCGCGCCGGGAAGCAACCGCCGCGTGTTCCTGTGCGAGATCGCATTTAGCCTCTGTTATCAGGCGACCGAAGCGCAGGCGAGCCGGGTGTTTGAGCAGGTCTTCGCCTTGCCCGATACTGATACGTCTCTTGCACCCGTCCGCAAGCGGGCAACGGTCACGAACGTTCCAGACAGGCATTTCGACGGGCGCCACAGCCGGGACGAGGTCGACGTTGAGGAAAGCCGCGAGAAGCAGCGGCAGGATTTTGACCGCGATATCGAGCAAATCCGCAGCGGGCGTCACGCAGGCTGGCTGATCCATTTGATGCGGTTCTATTTCGCCTTCTTCGATGAGGCGGACCGCCAGGCCGCGCCTCGCGCGCGCGTGGCGGCATGGGTGGGCGAAGAACGCACCGATGCAGCGCTCGAAGGGCTCGCCGCGTCGCTCTCCCGCGATGACCTGCCGAGTTTCGCCGATATCGTGGCCTCGATTGCCGAGCAGCGGCACGCGGGTTGGTGGTACGTGCTTGCGGCGGGCCTCGACCAACGCATGTCGGCCGGGCAGGGCCTCTCCAACCTGTCCAATGATTTTCTCAAGGGCATGCTGGTCTTCGATGTCGCTTGCCCGGTCTATGAGCCGCGCGACGGGGTCGAATCGCCGATGGTCCACCCCTGGCGCAAGGAATTGCTGGAGCGTCGCCCCGAACTCGTGCGTGACGCTTATCTGACTATCGCGCGGGCTCGTCTAGCCAAGGGACATGAATTTGTCGATGGGCTGTACGAACTCCTGACGGATGCGGCCTTTGAACCCTACCGCGCCGATATCGTGCTGGATTTGCTTCGGGACTATCCCAACGCCTCGCGCTTCCGTCTCGACGAGTTGCTGGGCGCGGCCGTGAAGCTGCCGGTGGTGCATGACCGCTTGCTGGCCTTGGCCCGCACCGTACTAGCCGGCAAGGCCGTCGAGGAACGGCAGCGCGATCTCTGGCTGGCTACCGCTTACATGCTCTCGCCGGCAACATTTGAGAACGATGTTCGGCAACGGGCCGCGGCCCATAAGGCATTCGTGTTTGACTTGCGTGATAAGAGCGGCTTTGCGCGCAGGGGCCAGCCATCGCAGGCCTTGCCTTTGCCGATGATGGAATTCATGGTCCGCTTGGCCGGGAGCCATTTTCCCGACACGTCGCCTCCGTCCAGCGGCTGGAGCGGCGACAACAATGCCTGGGATGCGGCCGACTGGGTCCGTGCGCTCATCAACGCGATTTCTGCATCGCCAAGCCAGGATGCGACCACGACGCTCGAACGCTTGCGGGACGATGGCAAGCTCGCATCATACGAACCGCACATCCTTCATGCTCTGGCCAACCAGCGGCAGCGGCGCAGGGATGCGGAGTATGACCGTCCTGACTGGTCTCAAACCATCGCGGCTCTGGACAATGGCCCGCCGGCGACGGTGGCTGACCTTCACGTGTTGCTCGTCGCCCATCTTCTCGATCTGAAGCACCGGATCGGTCATGCGAGCACCGATATATTCAAGCAGTTCTGGAATCTTGACGGCTATGCCCGCCTGACGGAGCCGCGCCCGGAGGAGGCATGCCGTGACGATGTCGTGACGTTGATACGGCCGTCCCTCGCTCCGCTCGGCATTACGGTCGAGCCGGAAGGCCATATGGTCGCCGACAAGCGAGCGGATATTTCGGTAGCGATGCCGGCGCGCAAGGTGCCTTGCGAGCTGAAGCGCGACTATCATGCCGATGTGTGGACCGCGATTGAGGGGCAGCTCGAGCGGTTCTACGCGCATGATCCTGATGCCAAGGGCTTCGGAGTCTATTGTGTGTTCTGGTTTGGCGACAAGAGACCCAACCCCATCCCCGCTCCACCCCAAGGCATGAGCCGGCCACAAACCGCCGCCGAAATGGAGCAGATGCTCATCAACCTCATGCCGCAGGATGTGCGCCAGCGTCTGGCCGTCGTCGTCATCGATGTGTCTGGGACGGTTTAGCCAACGGGTATCGGCGGCTAGTGCTTGTGCCTACACTCCTTCCCGCTTAGCAGCGCAACTGATTTGCCCTCGCCGCAAATCAAATCCACCTTCATCACCTGCGACAAATCACCCCGACGGGCAACTCAGCAAAACCTGTCAATCCCGCGATAAGAAAATATTCCGCTTGGTATTTGACCCAACTCAGATGTTCAATATGCGCGTCTCACCCGACACGAGGGGCGGATCGCGGTCGTCACGAACGTGGTGTGGGATGCGGTGGACGCTGAGTGCGCGACTGACGAGTGCGCATGAAGTGGACGGCGAAGTCGTGTGGTCCTGACGCCCTAGTGGTAGGTGTCTTCCGCGAGATGCGAAGCATCTTCGCGAAACGGTGACAAAAAAGCCCAGTCTCGCCGGGGAGAGCACGAAGTAAGCCGCACAACCATCGCGCAGGGAAGGCCGGATGTTTCCGGTTACACCTGTGGTCCTACCCCCGAGCTCTCTACCCATCGCTCGGGGCCCATGGGTGCGATCGGCACCCGGTCTTCCCTGCGCCCTCTGCTCGAAGAGGGTGAAACCAACATCAAGGCTCGGACGATTGTCGTCGCGAGAATGCGTTGTCATATCTGACGCTGTTTGAAACCGTTGATCCGAACTGCGCGCTGCCCATCCGGCGCGGCCAGGGCGTCTCCCCGCCCTTCGAACGGCGCCCGTGCGCCGATCACTGCTCCGTCTTGAACAAATCCTGGAGGATGAGCGGGCCCAAACGCGGCCGCGTGCGTGCACCAGCGAGCGTAGCCCGGATGAGCCAACGGGGCGCGCGAACGCGCGCCGGATGAAGGCTCCGCGATATCCGGGGCACTTCCTGTCAGCGTGTCGCGTGGTGTCCCGCATATCGCGGAGCCCGTCATCGGGCGCGCGTTCGCGCGACCCGTTGGCTCATGCGGGCTACTCGCTACCATGGCTTGGAACGATCGAGTGGGAGTAGGGCGTCGCCGCCTCACGTCGACCTGACATTCGGGCCATCTATGCCGGCAGAAGACCCGCGGCGCGATAGCTGTCGATCATCGAGTCGTAGAGCGAAATATCCGACCGGCTTCTGGCGATGAGCTGCGCGCCGGCGACGGCGGCGAAGATGGCGCGGGCCCGCTGTTCGCTCTTTCTCGAGCTGACCAGGCCCGCGGCCACCAACAGCTTGCTCAGCCACGCCACGTTGACGTCGGCAAAGGTCTGGACCTCCTTCTTCACTGCGTCCGGCAGGTCGTCGACTTCCGCCGACATGAAGCTGCAGAGGCACATGCGATTGTTGCTCTCGAGCGCTTTGCGAAACACGTCGGGATATCGACGCAGGCAGCGGACAGGATCGGTCGTTTCTGCCAGCATCGCCTCGAGTTGGGCGGCGGTGTCCTCCCAGTAGCGCCGCGCGACGGCCACGCCGAGATCGGCCTTGCTCGGAAAATGGTGATAGATGCTGGCGGCCTTGATCCCGACTTCGTCCGCGAGATCGCGGAAATTCAAGCCGCCATAGCCGCGTGCCTGCGCGGTCCGCTTTGCTGCCGCCAGGATGGCCTCCCGAGAGCTCGAACTCACTTCGTCGCCTCACTGCTTCGTTATCTACCAAGTGACAGATAGGCGTTGACCGGCCGGATTTGAAGGTTAGTTTTACCCTACCAAGTGACAGGTAGACAGGAGTCATGATGAAGATTTACGATTGGCCAACTGGCCCATATCCGGCCCGCGTTCGCATCGCTTTGGCCGAGAAGAACCTGCGGTCGCAAGTGGAGTTCGTATTGGTCGATCTCTACAAGGGCGAGCACAAGAAGCCCGAATTCCTCGCCAAGAACTACTCCGGCACGCTGCCGGTGCTCGAACTCGACGACGGGACCTTCATTGGCGAGTGCACGGCCATTACCGAGTACCTTGACACGCTCAATGGCGCGCCGACGCTGACCGGCAGGACGCCGCGCGAAAAGGGCTTGATCCACATGATGAGCAAGCGCGCCGAACTGGAACTGCTCGATGCCATCAGCGTCTATTTCCACCACGCCACGCCGGGTCTCGGGCCTCATGTCGAGATCTATCAGAACCCCGAATGGGGATTCCGTCAGCGCGACAAGGCCCTCAGGGGGATGCACTACTTTGACGGCATTCTGAAAGGACAGCCGTTCGTTGCCGGCGACGCATTCACGATGGCCGATATCACTCTCATCGGCGGCTTGATATTCGCGGGACTCGTGAAGGTGCCGGTGCCGATGGAGTGCGAGGCTCTTTTGGCATGGTATGCAGCGATGCAGGAGCGTCCCAGCGTCAAGAACCGGATAACGATGTCCGAGCCGATCAAGGCATCTTGATTGAGATCGTCGTTTGCGAACACCGCCCTCGTGAGTCTTACGCGAGGGCGGGTCGCCAGGACAGCAAGCGTAGCCCGGATGAGCGAAGCGACATCCGGGGTTTTCCGATCGGCGCTCCGCGTCTTGTCCCGCATGTCGCTCCGCTCATGCGGGCTACGGGTCGCAAATCCGTTACTGCTCCTTCTTGAACAAATCCTGGAAGATGAGCGGGCCCCAAGTGCGGCCGCGTGCGTGCACCAGCGCGCCACCCTCGTTGAGCTTTCCCAGCTTGACGGGTGCGAATCCGAGTTGTTTGGCCAAATCCGCGACGGGAGCCATCGCATCCTCGTCGTCGCTCGACAGCAAGACCACCCGGTGGCCACCCTCGACGATCGGATCGGCAGCCAGCTTGGCCGCAACCAGGTGATTGAACCCTTTGACGAGCTTGGCGCCGGTGAACGCCTTCGCGACGAAGGCGGAGGACGGCAGGCCGTCCAGCTCTTCAGGGACTGGAAACGCGTTCATCGCGTCGATCACCGTCTTGCCTTTCCAGCTCGGCAGGGCCTTCGCAACCTCGCGATGCTCCCCGAACGGGACCGCCAGGATGATTGTGTCGGCCTCGAGCGCTTCCCGCAACGACCTGGCGACGACCGTGGGTCCAATCGCCCGAGCCTGCGGCGCCAACGCCTCGGGCGGCCGGCGGCTCGCGACGGTCACGTCGATGTTTTTACGGGCGAAGGCGTGGGCGAGGGCCTGGCCTATCTTACCGAATCCTACAATCGCGTAGCTCATAGTGCTTCTCCGATCCGTGTTGGTGTTGATTCGATTTCAGATGGCCGAAAAACCGCCGTCGACAGACAACTCCACCCCATTCACGAAGCTCGAATCGTCCGAAGCAAGAAACAGCGCGGCCGCCGCAATTTCCTCGGGGCGACCCATCTTTCCCCGCGGGATCAGGGATTCGAACATCCGCTTCGCCTCCTCGGTGAGGACCTGGTCCTGCATCGGAGTGGCGATCGGCCCCGGGCTCAGCACGTTCACCCGGATATTCCTGTCCTTCAGTTCGTTGAGCCAAGTGCGTGCGAATGAGCGCAACGCCGCCTTGCTTGCCGCATACACGCCGTAGCCGGGAAAACCTTTTACCGACGCAACCGACCCGGTCATGAAGATCGAGCCGCCATCGTTGAACAGCGGCAATGCCTTCTGAACCGCAAACAGCGTGCCGCGCGTATTCAGGCCGAAGGTCGCATCGAAATGCTGCTCGGTAATCTCGCCCAGTGGGACGGCGTTGCCGATGCCGGCGCTTGCGTACAGGACGTCGATCTTGCCCTTTTCCCGCTTGACCGTATCGAACAGGCGGTCGAGGTCGTCGAGATTGGCCGCGTCGCCGCGCACGCCGGTCACGTTGCGGCCGATCAACCTGACGGCCTGGTCGAGCGCCTCCTGCCTTCGGCCGGTGATGAAAACATAGGCGCCTTCTTCAACGAACCGCCTGGCGCTCGCCAGCGCCATGCCGCTCGATCCACCCGTGATGACTGCAACCTTACCCTCAAGCTTTCCCATGACTTCTCCTTTCGTCGTGTCGGACAGCGTCTCTGGCCCCATTTGCGAGATGGCCCTCGAGAACCTCGACGTAGCTCCGCCGGCGTCAGGCGTTGAGTGCGGAAGCGCGCACATCGGTGGTGCGAAATCGATCCGGCCGGATGACTGACGCCAGCCGCGACGATCGGTGTCCGCCGTTCGGAATTGGGTCGCGTTGGTCGGCGTGGCTATTCGGCTTGGGCTATGATGATCGCCCGTGCTACCCACATACGAGATGCTGTTCGATGTATTGGAGACGGGCTTTGGAAGGCGCACCCCGGCGGTGCTGGATTGCACCATGATCGACTGGGATGACGTTCGCTACTTCCTTGCCGTCGCGCGCGGAGGCTCGGTGCGGGCTGCCGCCGAGCGCCTCGCGGTGAACCACTCGACCGTGCTGCGACGCGTCGCCCAGCTGGAGGAACGGCTCGGAGCGCAGATGTTCGAGAAGCTGCCTTCGGGCTACCGCCTGACGGCTGCGGGGGAGGAGGTCCTCGAGCTCGCGGACCAGATGGAAGCGTCGTCGCACCAGCTGGAGACGCGCGTCTTCGGCCGCGACCAGGGCGTGCGCGGGCGTCTGCGGGTGACACTGGCACCGACCCTCGCGACACACCTGCTCATGCCGGACTTCGCCGATTTCGCGCGACTGCATCCGGACATCGAGATGGAAATCCTGTCGTCCGGCGAGCTGGCAAATCTGACCAACCGGGAGGCCGACGTCGCGATCCGCGTCGTCTACGACCGCAAAACCCTGCCGCTCAATCTTCACGGCCTGAAGGGACCGGAGCTGTTCGGCGGCATCTACATATCACGCGATCGACTGGCCGCGTGGCGTGCGGGCGCGCCTGATCCCGTCAGGTGGATTGTCATAAGTATTCACGGAATCCCGGACTGGGCCCACGAGGGCGAGGTTCGCGCCGCCGAGGTTCCATTCAGGGCCACAGATGCCGCGGCGCAAATCGTCGCGGTGCGGCACGGGATCGGCATGACGACGCTGCCGTGCTTCGTCGGAGATGCCGACCCGCTGCTGGTGAGAGTGCCGGGCACCGACCTGCACATGTACGGAACGCTCTGGCTTCTCACACAAGGAGAGACACGCAAGACGAAGCGCGTGCGGCTCTTCACCGAGTTCGTATCCCGCAGGCTCACCGCATACGCTCCGCTTCTCGCCGGGCTGTCCGTATCACGCGACTGAGGCGCGGGCAGGTGGCCGATGGTGCTTGCCGCAATCCGATCGGAAGCCGAACTGCGATTGCACCAAGCGAAAATCGCGGTCAATCCCTTGCGCTGCCGACGGTGGCAAGCGTAGCCCGGATGAGCGAAGCGATATCCGGGGCATTTCTATCCGTGTGTTCGCGTGGCGTCCCGCATATCGCTGCGCTCATGCGGGCTACTCGCTGTTTCAGCGTCGCGATGGCACACCACGGCGGTCAAGCGGTTAGGGGGCAGCCCGACCGATCGATGTGCGCGGAGCGATCAATACGGACCTGGCTCGCAGGGGACATTGTTGCCGGTCCAGGGCGCAGTGGCGAATGAACCGACGCGCGGCGCCGGGATGCAGGCGCGACCGTCGACATAGACGGGCTCGGTCGGCGCGGCAGCGCTCGCCTCCGCGACGTGGCGGGACATCGCGTGGGTTTCACGCGCCATTGCCGGCGACGCGATCATGGCAACCGCAATCAAAGAAGCCGACAGGAGTTTGACGTTCGTCATGGAGTTTCTCCGTTTTGTTTATGGGGCCAAGGAGTCTGGCCTCGTCAGATATTTGTGCACGGCAACGGCGGACTTAAATGCAATCATCACTCACGCCGGCTCAACGCTGCGTGAGCAACGAGATCCTCGCCGTTGTGTTGCGCGATGCAGACCATCACCGCCAGACCGGATGAACGAAGCGTAATCTATCACGTCTTCGGGTGATGATCGTGAGGGTGCGTTACGTCCGCGTTGGCACTCCTACGGGTTCAGCAAGCGTAGCCCGGACGGGCGAAGCGATATCCGGGGCGTGTCGTAGCGTCCCGCATATCGCTGCGCTCGTGCGGGCTACCCGCCGGCGAATCCGTCCCGCGTGCCCAGGAACTTTCGGACGCAAACGCCGCACAAAACTCCGTCACGGCGCGAGCTCGGCTCGGACCTCGCCGAGCAGCGCCATGCCGCCGAGCCGGCCGAGTTCGTCCGAACATTTTGCGCTCTTGCCGTAGCAGCAGAAGGCGACCGTGACGCGCTCTGAAAGCGGTCCGATGCAGGGCAGGCCGCTGTCGCCGAAGGTGGTCATGCAAGGCACGACGCGGCGTTCCTCGAGAGCGAGGTCGCGAATGCGGTCAAGGATCTGTCCTTGAAGCCGATCGGCGACTTCAATCGATCCGCCCGAGCGGAACCAGTCCTTGATATCGGCCTCGCTGTCGAGCGGAAGATCGACCGGATCGCCGCCGAGCTTCAGCCAGGTCTGGCCGTCCGGATAGCGGATCGGCGGCAGGATGTAGGGGTTGTCGCCCTTGGGCCCGAGACAACGCATCGATGGCATTCCCGCCAGGCGTTGGGTCTCCGCCGCACCAAGCCGGAACAGCGCTGCGGTCCGCCCATAGACCGTAAAGCCCAGGGAGCGGCCGAGCAGCGATTGGGTGTGCCCGCCCGCCGCAACCAGAACGCGCTCGGCCTCGACGCTGCCCGATCGCGTCCGGATCGTCACGCCGGAGCCGCTTTCCGAAATCCCCAGCGCGGGTTCGTCGATAATCCGGGCGCCGGCGCGCTCCGCCGCGATCGTCTGCGCGCGGACCAGACGGCGCGGGCTGATGTATCCGGCATTGCGCGGCTCGAAATAACCCTGCATTCCCGCCGTCGATTTCAGAAACGGAAAGCGCTCCGCGAGCCCCGCATCATGATAGGCTTCACACCGGATCCCGTCTTCGGCACAGATCCTGCCGATCGAAGCAACATCGGTGGTTTCGCTGCGGCCGATGTGAAGCGCACCGGCTTCCCGATAGAACTCCACGCCGCTCTCCGCTGAAATCTCGCCGTAGCGCGAAATCGCAGCGCGGTTCGCTTGCCGCCAGAACGGCCTGGATCGTAACTCCGCGTGATGCGGCCCTCGTCATAGTGGCTGCCGAACACGGAGTCATGGCGCGAAAAATCCGCCGGCTCATCGGGCCCGATCAGCGCAACATCGTGGCCCATCTTGCTCAGATGCCGCGCAGCTGCCGATCCGATCAGGCCGCGTCCGATCACCGCAAGTTTGATCGCTTGATTGTTGCTCACGAAGAAGTCCTGCGCTCTGCCTGCATCGGCGGTGTGAGATCGACCATGTCATTTCCGATGCTCCGGCAGCAAGCATAATCCAGCTGAGCGCGCAGTAGGACTGGCGAAGCGTGATCCGCCGCATCTTGAAGCCACGCGCGAGGCGGCGGATTGCGCGTCGTTAACCCGCCCTGCGATGTGCGCCAGACTCTTCGCGACTGCCGGGAAGTCGGCGCAAGCCGGCGTCTGACGACGCTGTTTTCCGCGCGAACGTTCCACCGAGCGAACTTGAAACAAATAGTCACAGTGATTTCACTCGCGCTGAACGGCGTTATATGAGATGATACAACCAAAGGTCAACATGGTGCATCTTCACCGGCAGGAGGGCGAAATGAGCGACCAGATGATCGAGGCGACGACAAGTCCGGCACAGATCGTTCAACAGGCGGCCGAAAAATATCTCGGCATCAGCAACGCCCCTGGCTGCTGCATCGCGGTCTATGACGAAAAGTCGTTCGGCACCAAGGGCTACGTCTACCCCAAGGGACTGTCAGGCGTGGCCGGCTCTTCGCCCGCGCCATTCAGTGTCACGACCGACACGGTGTTCGAGATCGGATCGGTGACCAAGGTGTTCACCAGCACATTGCTGGCGGTGGCGGTCAAGGCTGGTGGGCCCACTCTTGACGATACCATCGGCCCTTATCTGAACCTCTTCAGCGCGAACGCGGTGGGAACACCGGTGCTGGACGCCATCCAGCTCGTGCAATTCGCCACCCATACCTCCGGCATGCCGGAGCAGCCGGGGGACGGCTTGACTGGCTACAGCGAGCAGCTGTTTGCGGACGAGCCGCCCTCCAGTGAACTCATCAACTGGTGGAATCAATATGATACGCCGCCGCAGGGCTGCTGGCAGTATTCCAACATCGGCTTCGTGACCCTGGGCTTTGCGGTCACGCAGATGTTTGCGAAAGACAAGGGCCATAACTACAACGAAATTTTGGCCGAATACATCACCGGTCCGCTCGGCATGAAGCAGACCGGAGCCGTGCTCAATTCGTCGTGGAAGATCGCGCAGGGATGTATCGGGCATTGGAGCAAGAGCTCCGAGCCGCCATATCCGATCGTCTTCGACCGCAACACGCCGACCGGCGGCACGGCCTTTGATCTGAAGACCACCGGCGACGACATGATCAAGTTCCTTGCGGCGCAGATCGCGGCACCGAAGGGGCCGCTCGGCTCGCAAATCGCGCTGACGCAGCAGAACCAGGGGACATTCCCCATCTGCGGGGAGAAGACCAGCGTCACCATGGGCCTCGCCTGGCAGATCACCACGGACACGCAGGGCCATACCGTTTTCACAAAGAACGGCGCGACGAGCAGAGGCGGATTCGAAGCGATCGTGATCGTCGTGCCGGAACTGCAATGCGGTGTCGCGGTGCTGAGCAACCAGTATTTCGATGCGTCGGGCGTGCACCCCGCGGGGATCGCACCCGGCCGCACCGCACTGGAGATTATTTCGCAGCTTCATCCAGGATTCGAACTGACCGAACCGCTGCCGGAACACGATCCGTTCGACTAGCAAACCTGGCTCGGACAGGCGCAGCGATGTCCGGGGCTTTGCCGTCTGCGCGAGGGCCTGTCCCTGTTGTCGCCAACGTCAGCCGGTCGGTCGCTTACCCGTGTTGACCGCCAGCTGAGCCTCGAAAGCGCGCTGGTAAGCCGGCCGGGCCTCGCCGCGGGCGACATAGGCGGACAGGCTCGGATATTCGTCGAGAATGCCCGATGCTCTCAGCCTGAGCAGCACCGACACCATCATCAGGTCGCCCGCGCTGAACGCGCCGTCGAGCCAGTCGGCCTTGCCGAGGTGGGCGGAGAGTTGCTTCAGCCGGTCGCGGATGCGATCCATGACCAGCGGCAGGCGGTCTTTGGTCCAGGGCTTGTCGCTCTCCAGAATCCTGGCGGTCATGAGTTCGAGGATCGGCGGTTCCACCGTGTTGACCGCGGCAAACATCCAGGTGATTGCGCGCGCGCGGGCATTGGCATCGCCGGGCAGCAGGCCCGCATGACGCTCGGCGATATGGAGCACGATCGAGCCTGTCTCGAACAGCGCGAGATCACCTTCCTCATAGGTCGGAATCTGGCCGAAGGGATGCAGCGCCAGATGCGCGGGTTCCTTCATCGCCTGGAACGAAACAAGGCGAACCTCGTAGGGCTGGCCGACTTCCTCGAGCGCCCAGCGAACGCGCGTGTCGCGCGCCAGTCCCTTGCCGCCATCGGGCGACCGTTCGAAGGCGGTAATGATGGGGGTCATCGTTTCTCTCCATGTCCTTTGCGTCCGAGGACGAGCGGGCGGCGCGCGCCCCGACAGCCCGATTCCGGAATATTTTGGCCAAGCGTAGCCCGGATGAAGCGCAGCGAAATCCGGGGCCGGTCCCGCCAAGGGCAAGAACCCGCAGGGACGACGATTGGGGATGGAGGCCATGCCACACACACACTGTCGTCCTGGCGAAAGCCAGGACCCATTACCCCAAATCTCAATTGTTGCGCGACGCTGGGGTCGCGATCCCGTTCCCAATCAATTGCGGTGGTTATGGGTGCTGGCTTTCGCCAGGACGACGATCGGGTGTAGAGGCGGGTGTTGTGATAAACGCGGTTCCGCAAATATTTTTCGTTCGCGTGTTGCCGTGATGTCGGCAGGCGTCCTCGCCAATCGTCCTTTGCGCGCAAACAAGGAGACTGCCATGACCGATCTCGTTACATGCCTCTGGTTCGATCAGGGCCGGGCGCGCGAAGCGGCGGAGTTTTATGCTGCGACGTTTCCCGACAGCCATGTCGGCGCAGGCCATCAATCGCCGATACCGGGCATCGGGCAGGGCGAGGAGCTGACGGTCGAGTTCACCGTGCTCGGCCGCCGCTTCGTGGGGCTGAACGGCGGCTCGAACTACGTGCCGAACGAGGCGGTCAGTTTCATGGTGCTCACCGACAGCCAGGAGGAGACCGACCGCTATTGGAACGCGGTCACGTCCAACGGCGGCAAGGAATTGCCGTGCGGCTGGTGCCGGGATCGCTGGGGCTTTGCCTGGCAGATCACGCCGCGGCGGCTGCTCGAGCTCGTCAACAGCGCCGACCGCGGCGCCGGCAGGCGCGCGATGGAGGCGATGATGACGATGAAGAATATCGACATCGCCGCGATCGAGCGCGCGGCGGCGGGGTAATCCGCGTGGTGGAATGATTTGGCCCGGGCTCGATAGTCAGGTGTCCGATCGAGCCGGTATGTGCGGCGCGCGGCCATTCGCGTTGCGGCGTGCGCTCGCCGCGACGATCACCCCGGCGCAAACGCGGGATGTGCCTGGTGCTGTCGCGTGATACGAAATTCGCATTCGCAGCTCTGGAGCCAGCCCTGATGTCCGTCGCAGCCGCCGCCAATCAAAATCTCACCGCCGCCGAATCCGATCCGCAGACGCTTGGCTGGATGCAGGGCTTTCCGCCGCCGCAGGACAGGACCATCACCTTCCAGAACGGCTCGTTCCGCAGCTTCCCCGAATTGCGCTGGGCCTGGAGCAACATCCGCCAGCTGGTGCCGACCGTGAATGTCTGGCGCGGGGCAGGGCCGGCGTCGGTGTTGCCGCGCGAAGACCATGATATCGGCGCGTCGGCATCGGTGACGATGGACGGCCGCCCGATGACCTTCGCGCGCATGCTCGAGGAAACCTATGCCGACGGCATCGCCGTGCTGCACCGGGGCAAGCTGATCTACGAGCGCTATTTCGGCGCGTTGAGGCCGCACAAGCCGCATATCGCGATGTCGGTGACCAAATCGTTCACCGGCACGCTCGCCGGCATCCTGATCGCCGAGGGCAAGATCGATCCGCAGGCGCCGATCACCGATTACGTGCCGGAGCTGAAGGCAAGCGCGTTCGGCGATGCCCGCGTGCACGAGGCGATGGATATGACCACCGGCCTCAAATACACCGAGGTCTATACCGACAAGAATTCCGACGTGTGGGGGCTGCGGCGCGCCAACGGCATGGCGCCGATCGAGCCGGGCTATGAGGGCGCGACCAATATCTTCGATTTCCTCTGCGCGCAGCAGAAGCAGGGCGAGCACGGCAAGGCGTTCGCCTACAAGACCGTCAACACCGACGTGCTGGCCTGGATCTGCCGCCGTGCCAGCGGCATGACGCTGTCGGACCTGCTCTCCGAGCGGATCTGGGCGCCGATGGGCGCCGAGGAGGATGCGCATTATCACGTCGACCGCATCGGCACCGAAAGCGGCGGCGGCGGATTGTCGACGACGCTGCGCGATCTCGCCCGCTTCGGCGAGACGATCCGCAACCATGGCCGCTTCAACGGCCGCCAGATCGTACCGTCCCAAGTGGTCGAGGACATCGCGCGCGGCGGCGATCCCGAGAAATTCAAGCCTGCCGGCTACACCACACTGCCGGGAGCGTCCTACCGCAATCAATGGTGGGTGACGCACAATGCGCACGGCGCCTTCATGGCGCGCGGCGTTTATGGCCAGGGCCTCTATATCGATCCGAAGGCCGAGATGGTGATCGCGCGCTACGCCTCGCACCCGGCTGCCGGCAACGCGGCCAACGACCCCGTGACGCTGCCGGCCTACATGGCGTTGGCCAAGGATTTGATGGCGGGAGGGTAGGACGAAGGCAGGTTGGTTCGCTCGCGCAAGACGCGTAGCTCGGATGAGCGCAGCGATATCCGGGGCCTTTCCGTCTGCTGATCGCGGCTTGTCCCGCATGTCGCTTCGCTCATGCGGGGCTACGATCACGTCCGCGAGATTTTGTCGAAGCGCTTGATCAGGCGCTCCCGCTTCAGGCGGGACAGCCGCCTGATCCAGAACATGCCGTCGAGCTGATCGATCTCGTGCTGATGGCACACCGCGCGCAGGCCGTCGGACTCTTCGGTCTGCATGTTGCCATCGAGATCCTGATAGCGGATGCGGACGCGGGCGTGGCGCTCGACCTCGTCATTGACCCCGGGCATCGAGACGCTGCCCTCCTTGTGCAGGATCATCTCGGGCGAGGTCCGGATGATCTCCGGATTGACATAGGTCCGCGGCCCCTCGCGGGCATTGAGCTCGAGCACCACGACGCGCAGGGACACACCGATATGCGGTGCGGTGATGCCGATGCCCGGCGCCGCATGCATGGTCTCGAGCAGGTCCTGCGCCAGTTCGCGCAGCGCCTCGTCGAACATGGTCACCGGCTCGGCCGGCAGTGCAAGCCGCGGATCGGGATAGCGCACGATGGGGCGAATGGTCATGCCCGTGTCTTAGGCCAGCGCATCGCGCCGGACAACATGCCGATGCGGGCGCGGTGCGCGGCGCGCCGTTCAAAGATGCTTTTCGAAGAACAGGTCGGGGTAGGGGTCGTCGTTGAAGCGCGGGATCTCGGTCCAGCCCGTCCTGCGATAGAGCTGGCCGGCTTCCGGCAGCGCGCTGTTGGTGTCGAGCCGCAGCACCGCGATGCCGAGCTCGCGTGCGGCCTTCTCGGCGGCGTCCATCAGGCGGCGGCCAAGGCCGAGGCCACGCGCGCCGGGTGCGACCCAGAGCCGCTTGATCTCGGCGAACTCGGCGCCGCTGCCCTTCAGCCCGACGCAGCCGATCGGCAGCCCGTCCGACATGGCCACGATGAAGCTGCCGCGCGGCCGCACCATATCCTTGGCCTCGGGGTCGCGCGACAGCTTGACGTCAAAGCCTTTCTCGAACCGCCGCGCCAGCTCGGTGTAATATTCGCCGAGGCAGTAGCGTGCCTCGTCGCCGCGCGGGTCCATCTCATCGAGGGCGGTGCCGTCGCGGCCGAGCGCCGAGGCGATCAGGTCCATCGCCGCCAGCAGCGCCTCGCGTTGGCTGTGGTGGGCGAGAAAGTCCTTGGCCTGCCGGTTGGAGATCGCCTCATAGGCGTTGAACTCGCGCCTCCCCGCCGCCGTCAGCCGTGCGATGCGGCGGCGCGCATCGTCGCCATGCGCCGTGGTCTCGATCAGTCCCTCGTCTTCGAGGCTGCGCAGCAGGCGGCTCATCAGGCCGGAATCGAGCCCGAGATAATCCCTGATCTCGCCGACATCGGCGCGGCCATGCCCGATCGCGTTCAGCACGCGCGCCGCGCCGAGCGGCCGGCCGCGCCCGAGGAACGAGGTGTCGAGCGCGCCGACGGCGGAGGTCACGGCACGGTTGAAGCGACGGACGCGGGACACGGGGTCGAGCATATATCTGACTTTAGTCAGAGATCGTCGCCGCGTCAATCGGCCGGCGATCCGGACCGAATGGAGCCTTGTCGCCTAGTGCAGAGGCCATGCGATAGGCGACGCGCATCAGCCCGGGACGCAGCGGCGCGAAGTCAGCCGCTGCGTCGTCTCGTGCCGTTTCCGCGGTCACGCCGCGGCCATCCTGGCCTTGATCACGTGCGGATCGACGAAGCCGCCAAAGCCGACCGCGATCCGGTTCCAGCCGTTGATGATGTTGATCAGCAAGGTCACCTTGACCTGCTCCTCCGGCGTGAAATGCGCCTTCAGCGTCTCGTAGGCCGCGACATGGGTATGCTGCTCGCAGATCCGCGTCAGGGCTTCGGTCCAGCCGAGCGCGGCGCGCTCGCGATCGGTGTAGCAGGGCGCTTCGCGCCAGGCCGACAGCAGGTAGATGCGCTGCTCGGTCTCACCCTCATCGCGGGCGAATGTCGTGTGCAAGTTGATGCAATTGGCGCAGCCGTTGATCTCCGAGGCGCGGATCTTCACGAGCTCGGCGAGCTTCGGCTCGAGGCTGGAGGAGATCGTGACCGACGCGTCGAACCAGATCTTCATGATCTTGGGGGCGGCGGCGAGCGGATCAAGTCTGACAGTCATGGTCGGTTTCCCTGGGTTGGTTGACGACATCATGACGAACGAGGAACCGCGAATGTGACATGCCGGCGCGATATTTTCATCTGCCGTGGCGCTACCGGGGCGCGAGATCGCTCGCCGCTTGCCGAAGTTCTTGCAGCAGCTCTGTTTCCCATCGCGAAGGATCCGTCAGGAACCGCGCGAGATTGTCGAAACAATAATACCCGAACTCCGACTTCGATCGCGCGGCGGAGGTCGCGGCTGCGCGCGCCAGCAATCGCGCCGCGTACTGCTGCGCCGTCATCAGGCTCGCCGCATGCTCGGCCATCTTCGCCATTCGCCAGAGCGCCGAGTGATCGATGGCATTGCCGAGATCGCCGAAATAGAATTGTTCCGCGAGCTCCAGGCGAGCACTCGCATCGCCTGCGTTCTCCAGCATCAACGGAGCGATCTTCTCGAAAAAGAAGTTCTCGTGGTCGGTATCGACCAGCCCGTAGTAGCGCAGCAGGACATCGTTGCTCGCTTTGTCCAGGCGCGCGAGGCACCACGCGGCGTAGCCGAACAGCGCGGTCGGAATCTCGTCTCCGTAAGGATCGTACCAGGCGTTGGCATTCGGTCCGATGTGCGTGCATACCGCGTCGATCAGCCTTCGGATCGCAGGTGCGGCGCCGGGGCAGTGCTTCGCAACATGCGAGAAGAACTTCTTCTCGTTGAGCCGCTTGCCATCGCAACGGAACACTGCCTGCAGGTGGTTGTCGTGAGGGCGCTCGTTGATATCGGGGCCGATCTGCGCCGTGAGCGCATCGACGGCCGCGATACAATCGGGCTCGCTCATCGAGGCGAGATCGACGGTGTAGGTGCTGAACCGCTTGGCGAGCGTCTCGGCCTTCTTGGCGAGTGCGGCATCCCTGTCCTCGTCTTGCGGCTCGGGTGGCGCGGTCCTGAAATGATCCTCGGTTACGGGCACCGCCCGGACGCGGTGTACCGGATCGCCCGGCGCGCCGGAGACCGTCACCATCCCCTCCGTGAACCGCATATCGAGGCGACGGTCGGGCAGGGGCGTCGTCTTCGACCAGCCGCGGGCGCGCGCCAGCCAAGGACGGTCGTCCATCCCGAACCGCTCCAGCATGATCTTGGGCGAAACCGTCCCGTCCACACCGACGCAGGCGACGAAGTCATGCCGCTTCAACCAGAAAGCCTGGCTATCGCCTTGCCAGCCGATCACGTCGCGCTCGGAGAGTTCGAAGTCGCGGAGATTGCTGCTGACATTGGCGTAGTGGCCGTTCGGATCCGGCCACAGATCGGGATGCGATTTCGCGTTGATCTGGTTGGTCGTCAGCGTGGCCTCGCGATCGAGCAACTGCGACACCTTGCGGTAGATCTCGCCTCGCCGAGGCGGCAATCCCTGCTTCCGCCTGTCGAGGTCGAGCTGGGTCGTGTCGGGCAACCCTTCCGCCTGCATCCACATCGGCGCGACGGAGTGCAGCCGCCGCAGCGGAAACGCCTGCCAGATCTCGACGGCAAAGCTGAAATACTCCCGCTGCGCCGTGGTGTCCCTACCCAGCAACCGGGAGACGAGCGAGCTCTCCTCGGTAATCATGGGGAGCCGGGAATTGTCGGCGCGCAGCCAATAGCGGCCGCACGGGCTCGAGCGGATCAGAAACGATCTGGCACGCGATCCCTCGCAGCTCGACACATCGTAAGCGCCTGTCTGCGGATCGATGCGCAGCAGCAGCGCGATAATTCCATTGTCGTGCCGGAACGCCGAAACCAGAATCCGGCCAGCCTGGTCCAGAACCAGCGGGCACAGCGAGTTGCCGCTCGGCATGTCCAGAACCGAGCGGACGATCGCCCTGCGCTCGAGGTCGATGACATGCAGGTCAGTCGCGTTCGCGGCGTGATAAAGCAGGAGATAGACGAACCGGCCATCCTTGCTCTGGAGAAATCCGTAACTCAGATAATCGTCGCGCGCGTCCTTTCCGTCGTGGCCGCGCGCCCAGGGCGTTTGCAGCCGATCGACGAGTTGGCGACGCGCGAGATCATAGAAGATGAATCCCGCGTCGGTGTTGAAGAACCAGGCGATGCCATCCGGCAGCAGCCCGGCATTCCGCGCGGGCCGCTGGCCGAGGGCAGGACGCATGATCCAGTCATCCTGGCCGTCGACCTGGATTGCGAAGTACTCGGTGTTGCCGATTCTGCGGATGGAATTCACGATCGGGTAACCCTGCGAAGCCGCCTCGTCGTCCCGGGTTGCTTCTTTATATGCGAGCCGGACAACGTCCGATTAATGCGATCGGGAAATAAGAGGTTGACTGGCCGGCGATCGCCGGTGCGGGACAACTTGCCGCATGCCTCTTGCTGTGCGCCGACGAGCCGGTCAAGCGCGCGCCAGCACCAGCACGTTGCCGGCAAGGATCGCGGCGGCGCCGGCGAGCACCGGCCAGCCCAGCGCAAGGTGCTCGAACAGCGCGGACAGCACGAGCGCGACGAGCGGCACCAATGCGAGCGTATAGGCCGCGCGGCCGGGACCGAGCCGGCGCACCAGTTCGAAATAGAGCATGAAGGTGATGCAGGACGCGGCGATCGCGAGATAGAGGAAGCTCGCCACGTAGGAGGGCGAGATGTCGGCTGCAAACGGCGTGCCCGTCGCGACGGCCCACAGCGCGCTCGCCGCCGCGCCGACGAACGCACCCCAGCCGAGCACGGAGACGACAGGCAGTCCGGCGCGCTGGTTGCGTGCACCGACCGTCGTTCCCGCGCCGGTTGCGATGGCCGCGGTGAGCGCCCAGGCGAATCCCGCAACCGGCGCGGCGCCGTGCGCGGCGGCGCCAGGCAGGAAGATGATCGCCAGTCCGAGGATGCCGCACAGCGCGCCCCACACGAATCCGGAAGAGATCGGCACACCGAGCACGGCACGCGCGATCACGGCCGCGAACAGCGACGATGTCGACAGCACGAGTGCGGCAAGCCCGCTCGGCATCCGTGCGGTCGCCTCATAGAAGGCGATGAAGGCAATGGCGAAGAACAGCAGCCCCTGCAACGCGACCGCCGGCCGGTCCTTGCGCGGGATCGAGAGCGTCACGCCGCGCAGCCGTCCGTAGCCGAGCAGGATGACGCCCGCGAGCACCATGCGCAGCGCGACCGACCACGGCGCGGGCGTCACGCCGGCCTGCATTGCCGTTGCCAGCGCGCCGCCGCCCCAGAGCAGCGCGGTCACTGCGAACAGCAGGGCCGTCATGGCGCGCCGGCGTCATCGCGCAGTGCGCGCCAGCCGTCGGCGTCGATCCGCGCGCTTTCTCCCTCAAGCCGGGTGAGGGCGGAATCGAGCGTGGCGCGTTCGCTCTCCGACAGCCGCGCCAGCAGCCGCGCCTCGATCGCGCTGCCGAGTGCGGCGATCCGGTTGAACGCGGCCCGGCCGCTGCGGGTGATGCTGACGGCGGCAAAGCGCCGGTCGGACTTGCCGGAGCGTCGCACCGCGAAGCCGAGCTCTGTGAGCTGGCCGATGCCGCGGCTGACCGCGAACGGATCGAGCGCGCAGGCGCGGCCGATCTCGGAGGCGTTGGCCGCGTCGCGTTCGGCGATGACGGCGAGGATGCGCCAGCCCGCCTGGCTCAATCCGAACGTCTCGCCGTAGAAGCGCTCGAGCGGGCGGGCGACCTGCGCCGCGACCAGGAACAGGCGGTAAGGCAGCCAGGCGCTTAGCTTGAGACCATCATCGGACGCGGGGGCAGCGGTTTGCTTCATGCCGGCGAGGTTCGCATAGTTAATTGCAAAGTGCAAGCATATCACAAATATGGTGATGCGGTCTGACCACCTGCGCGAAAAATCCCGACACACTTGTCACTCCCGCTCGCCAGCACTGCCGAGCCAGATTGCGGCATGGCCAATGACGAACGGCCGCCGGCGCTGGAACCGCGCTCGGGGAGCGGAGTTCGTCCAAATCGGAGATGGAGAGACCATCATGAATAAATCAGCTGAAAACGATCGTGGCGGACTGGCAGCGATGCAGACGCCGCCGGTGGTGTCACGGGAGGCGTGGGAGGCGGCGCGCCTGGAGATGCTGGTGAAGGAAAAGGCCCAGGTGCGGGCACGCGACGCGCTTGCGGCGGAGCGGCGGCGGATGCCCTGGATGGCGGTCGAGAAGCCGTATGTCTTCGAAGGACCGAACGGAAAGGCGAGCCTGCTCGACCTGTTCGAGGGCCGCCGGCAGCTGATCATCTACCGCGCCTTCTTCGAGCCCGGCGTGTTCGGCTGGCCGGACCATGGCTGCCGCGGCTGTTCGCTCGGCGCCGATCAGGTCAGTCACCTCTCCCATCTGAACCAGCGCGACACCACGCTGGCTTACGCCTCGCGCGCGCCGCAGGCCGACATCGCGCGGCTGAAGGCGCGGATGGAGTGGGACATGCCGTGGTACACGATCACCGACAGTTTTGACACCGACTTCGGCGTTGCCGAGTGGCACGGCCACAACGTCTTCATCCGCGACGGCGAGCGGATCTTCCGCACCTATTTCGTCAACAGCCGCGGCGACGAGGCGATGGGTACGGTGTGGAGCTATCTCGACATCACGCCGCTCGGCCGCCAGGAGCTCTGGGAGGACTCGCCGAAGGGTTATCCGCAGAGCCCGACCTACAAATGGTGGAACTGGCACGACAATTACGACGCCGAGGCCACGCCGAACGCAAAATGGGCGGCGGTGACCGATGCCGGCGAGGCCGCGTTCCGCAAGATCGCGGAGCAGGAGCGCAAGGCGACGTAAGGGGTAGAACGGGGAGAACGCGCGGCGTGCTTCCGAGGGCTTCGGTTTTGATTGGATCAGAACCGAAGCTCCCGCTTCTTGTCTTGCCTGCTTTCTTGACGCGGACCGGCGTCCGCCTCGCTCGACGCTCTAGCGGCCATTGTCCTTGGCCGAGAGTGCCTTCAGCGCCGACAAGGTCTGCCGCAGCCCGCGATCGAGGCGCTTGTCGCGGCGGATCACCACCGCGAGCCGGCGGTAGAGCTTTGGTGACAGCGACCGGACGACCAGGTCGCGCTGCTTGGTCCTGGCGGGGACGGCCATGCCGGGCAGCACCGCACAGCCCAGCCCGGCGCGCACCATCTCCTTGATCGCCTCGACGCTGCCGAGCGACATCAACGGCTTCAAGGACACGCCGCCGCGGGCCAGCCACTCGTCCGCGGTGCGCCTGGTGTTGCCGCCCGGCTCGAACAGCAGCACCGGCCTGGTCGCCAGCACCTCCGGCGTGATCCGCGCCGGCAGTTGCATGTCGCGGGGCGCGATCAGCACGAACTCGTCGTTCATGACCGGCGTGATCTCGAAGCTGCGTCCCGACACCGGCAGCGTGACAAGCGCGATGTCGATGGTGTTTTCCTCGACCGCCCTTGCGATCTCCGCGGTGTTGCCGGTCGTGACCGTGATCTCCAGCGAGGGCAGCGCGGCGCGCAGCTCCTTCAGGATCGGCGGCAGCAGGAAGATGCAGGCGGTCGCACCGGTGCCGAGCCGCACGCGGCCTGCCGTTCCCGTCGTCTGCTGTGCAACGGCGTCGACCGCCGACGCCACCGCCGCATTGATCTGATGCGCATGGGAGAGCAGCGCGACGCCGGCTGCGGTCGGTCTGGCCTTGCGTCCGACCCGCTCGATCAAGGTCGCATTCAGGCTGCGCTCGAGCTGGCGCACCTGCAGACTCACCGCGGGCTGCGTGAGTTGCAACCGCTCGGCCGCCGCCGAGAAGCTGCCGCAGTCGATCACGACAGCGAAGCTTTCGAGATAATCGAGGTTGAGGTTCTTCATCAAAGTATCTCTTATGCTGCGCATAAGCTGTCAAAGCTTCACTTATATAACGCCGGGGCGCATAGTCCGGCAAGCGACGGCTTCGGCAGACCGGGAGCAGGCATTGTCCGCCCTTAAGTCCATTGGCGGTGTCATCGTCGAGCTGGGGCGCTATCTTGCGGTCTCGCCGCATTCGCGCATCCGCCGCCGGCAGGCGCTGCGCGAGCTCGATGATCGCCTGCCGGCGGATGTCGGACTGTCGCGCAGCGATGTCGAGATGAGCCCGTGGTGCCCGCAGCGTGCACCGACGCGCAGTCGAAGCACAGGCATGATGCCGCTAGACGAGGCAAGGATGAGAGACAACGAAGACACCGTGATCCGCGACGCCACAGAGGTCGACATGGCGGAGGTGCAGCGCATCTACGCGAACCACGTGCTCAACGGGCTGGCGACCTTCGAGGAAGTGCCACCGACACTCGACGAGATGCTCGGGCGCCGTGCCGCCGTGCTGGCCGCGGGGCTGCCGTATCTCGTGGCCGATATCGACGGACGGGTGGCCGGCTACTCCTACGCGACGGCGTACCGGCCACGGCCGGCCTATCGCAACACCATTGAAGACTCGGTCTACGTGTCGGAAGCCCTGCGTGGCCGCCGCGTCGGCGCGGCGCTGCTGCGTGCGCTGATCGAACGGTCGGAGGCGGGACCCTGGCGGCAAATGATCGCCGTGATCGGTAACAGCGGCAACGCCGGATCGATCGCGCTGCACCGTCGCATGGGCTTCGAGATGGTGGGGACGCTGAGGTCGGTGGGCTTCAAGCTCGGGCAATGGGTCGACACCGTGCTGATGCAGCGGCCGCTGGGGCCGGGCGCTTCCACGCTTCCGTCAGACAGGGAAACGGCCCGGTGATCGCACGCCGGGTCGTGATTGCCCTCGGGCTGGCTCAACTGATCTCGTGGGGCGCGACTTACTATCTGATCGGCGGGTTCGGCGAGCAGATCGCCGCGGATCTCGGCTGGAGCCGCGACATCGTCTACGGCGGATTTGCCGCGGCGCTCTTGGTGATGGGCGTGACGTCGCCGCTTGCGGGCAGGTGGGTAGACAAAAGCGGCGGCCGGCAGGTCATGGTCGCGGGGGCGGTGATCAACGCGCTCGGCTGCGCGGGTCTCGCGCTCTCGCACCAGATCGGCAGCTATTTCGCATCCTGGATCGTTCTTGGCCTCGGCATGCGGCTGACGCTGTACGATGCCGCCTTCGCGGCGCTGGCCCGGATCGGCGGGCCGGAGGCGCGCCGTGCGATGTCCGGAATCACCTTGCTTGGTGGCTTGGCCGCCACCGTGTTCTGGCCGCTCGGCCATACGCTCTCGGACCATTTCGGCTGGCGCATCGCGGTGCTGGCCTATGCCGGCATTGCGCTATTGGCGATCCCGCTGCATCTGCTGATTCCGAACCAGCGATTTGCCGGCGTGCCGGGCTCTGCGGTGGCATCAAGGCAACCGCGCGCGGTGGGGCGGCGGCAGCTTGCGGCGGCGAGCGGGCTCTATGCCGTGATCATGACCGGCGCGAACTTCCTGAACGCCGGCATGTCCGCGCACATGATCGCGGTGCTCACCGGCCTCGGGCTCACCGCCACCGTTGCGGTCTGGATCGCAACGCTGCGGGGAATCGGGCAATCCGCCGCGCGTCTCTGCGAAGTCATGTTCGGCGGACGGATCGATCCGCTCGCGCTCAACCTGATGGCCTGCCTGATCATGCCGCTCTCCTTCATCGCCGGCCTGTTCAGCGGATCAGCGCGGGAGATGGGGATCGCGTTTGCGCTGCTCTACGGCGCCTGCAACGGCATTCTGACCATCACCAGGGGAACGCTGCCGCTGATCCTGTTCGATCATCGCAGCTATGGCACGCTGGTCGGCCGGCTCATTGTCCCGAGCTTCATCCTGCCGGCGGCGGCGCCGCTGATCTATGCAATCATGATCGACCGGTTCGGCGATGCGAGCGCGCTCTATCTCTCCACCGGTCTCGCCCTGGTGACGCTGCTTGCCGCCATCCTGCTCAAGCTGCTGTTTCCGCCGCCGCTCGCGGCCGCGAAGCAATAGCCGCGTCGGCGGTGTCGATCTCAACCCGCCGCCGGCTCGCGCGGCAGCCACAGCGACAGCCAGCCGCCGAGCGCCAGTAGCGCGACATTGCAGCCGAGCGCGATCGTGAAGGCGTGCGCGTAGTCGTCGGCCTGTGGATGCGGCCCGAGCAGGCTGTAGAAGACGCCGCCGATGATCGCGACGCCGAGTGCGGCGCCGATCTGGAAGGTCGAGATCATCATGCCCGATGCCAGCCCGGCATGGCGCGGATCGATGCTGCCGATCACGGCCTTGATCACCGAGGGCATCACGGTGCCGAAGCCGAGCCCGCCGCAGATCAGACCGAATTCGAGGCTTTGCGGAAGCGCACCGCCGACCGACAGCATCACGACACCGAAGCCGACAACCTGGAGCGCAAAGCCCAGCGGCAGCGTGCGGGCACCGAGCCATTGCATCACCAGCGATGATGCCAGCGAGCTGACGAAAAAGCCGGCGGCAAACGGCAGGGTGGCAAGGCCGGCTTCCAGCGGAGATTGGTGCAGGCCACTTTGCAGGTAGACCGCGAAGGTCAAATAGAACGACGACAGCATGTAGAAGGCGAGCGCCATCACCAGCCCGATCACGAAATCGCTGTTGCGCAGCAGATGCGGCGCGACCAGCGGATCGCCGCCACGGGCTTCGAGGCGCGCCTCGAAGCGGACGAAAGCGGCGAGCATCAGCGGAGAGGCCAGCAGCATCGCGACGATCCAGATAGGCCAGCCGGATTCCCGGCCCTCGATCAGCGGATAGACCAGAAGGCCGAGCGTGAGCGACAGCAGGATGACGCCGCCGACGTCGAGCCGCTGCGCGTGCGCGGCGCGCGAGTCGGTCAAGAACAGCAGGCCGCCGACGAAGGCGGCGAGGCCGATCGGCACGTTGATCAGGAAGATCGCCTGCCAGGCCAGTCCGAACGGATGCGCCGAGACGAGCACGCCGCCCAGCAGCTGGCCGCAGATATTGGCAAGGCCGAAGGTCGCGCCATAGAAGCCAAGCGCGCGGCCCTGTTCGGCCGCCGGAAACAGCACGCGGATCGAGGCAAGCACCTGCGGCGCCATCACGGTGGCGGTGAGGCCCTGCAGGATCCGTCCGGCGACCAGCATGGCCGGTGACCACGCGATGCCGCACAGCACGGATGCGATCGTGAAGCCGGCGACGCCGGCCAGGAACATCCGCCGCCGCCCCAGGAGGTCGCCGAGCCTGCCGCCGGTGATCAGGAAGACGGCGTAGGTCGCGGCATAGGCCGAGATCACGAACTGCACCTCGCTCGGGCTGGCGCCGAGATCGTCGCGAATGGCTGGCAGTGCGAGGTTGACGACGTTGAAGTCGAGGATTGGCAGGAAGGCGCCGGTGAGCAGCACCGGCAGCGCCAGCCATCGCCGCGGGTCGACCGTCGCCGGCCGCGCGCCGTGCAATCGCAACGTCTCGGTGGTCTCGCTCGTCACCTGCCAGCTCCTCTCGGCAATCGACGGCGCCCTCACGAGGGGTGTCCGTCGGTTGAACCTCCGGGAAGATGGCCTGTCCGTTTGTGATAAGATATTATCCAGCCATGCGAAGTAAGTTTGCAAAAATGCACAGTGTCCTCGACTGGAACGACCTTCGGCTGGTCCTTGCGGTCGCGCGGGAAGGCAGCCTCTCGGGGGCGGCGCGCCGGCTCGGCGTCACGCATTCCACCGTGTTTCGCCGCCTCGGCACGATCGAGGATGCGATCGGAACGCGGCTGTTCGAGCGCTTCCGCGACGGCTACGCGCCGACACCGGCCGGCGAGATCGCGGCGGCGTCGGCAGCCCGGCTCGAGGACGAGGTGCTTGCGCTCGAGCGCAAGCTGGCGGGGCAGGACCTCAGGCCGTCGGGGCCGGTGCGGATCACGACGACGGACACGCTCGGCGCGGTGCTGATGCGGCATCTGCCGGCGATGCGCGCCGCGCATCCGGAGATCCAGCCGGAGATCATCATCTCGAATGCGATGGCGAACCTGACGCGCCGCGAGGCGGAGATCGCGATCCGGCCGACACCGGCGCCATCCGAACTGCTGGTCGGACGGCGCATTGCCGATATTGCCCATGCGGTCTACGGATCGCGCGCCTATCTCGCCCGCCGCATCGACAGGGATCTGTCGATGCACGACTGGATCGGGCTCGACGATGCGCTGGCGGGGACCGTCATCGCGGGCTGGATGCGCGAGAACGTGCGTTCGGCGCGGATCACCTGCCGGGTCGATGCGCTTCCGGCGCTGCGCGATGCTGCTGCGGCGGGACTGGGGCTTGCCCTGCTGCCCTGCTATGTCGGCGATCTCGCGCCCGCGCTGCGCCGCCTGACGCCGAAAGCACTGGCGGAGCCGCGCTCGGCGCTGTGGCTATTGACCCATGACGATCTCAAGCGCACGGCGCGCATCCGCGCGACGCTCGATTTTCTCGCCAGGGCGCTCGCCTCGGAGCGTGCGCTGTTCGAGGGAAAGCACGCCGGAAGCGCGCGCCGCTAGTGTCCCGAATCCGAAGTTCGCATCATTTGCCGCACCTTCGGAGCGAACTTCGGATTCGATAAGGACACTAGCAAACTTATGATTCTAGTGTGCTTTGTGAATGCGAAGTTCGTGAAAGTGGCTGCCGCGAAATCGCACGAACTTCGCATTCAGCACACTAGCCGGCCGGCGCGCAGATCGTTCAGGACCCGATAACTTCCGTGACGATACGGATGTCCTCTGCCGCGCGATTCGCAGGCATCCGATGATGCTCGCGAAAGGCACCAACGATCGTCTTCAGGACCGCGCGTGATTTTGCATCGGACAGCGCCGACAGCAGCATGATCTCGGACGGCGGCAGGGCAGGCAGGCCGAGCCGCCGGCTGACCTCGATCGTCCCGGCCGGGGCGAGCCGGCGCGAGAATACCGACGTAGCGAGGCCTGCGGCGACCGCATCGGCGACAGCAAAGGACCCACAGCCCAGGAAGCTTTCCGTCCACGGGATGTTCGCCGCCGCCAGCGCGCGCGTCGCGATGTTGAGCACGCCGCAGGACGGCGAGGAGGCGGCGAGCCGCAGCGGCTCGCCCGCGCGATGGACGAAGTCCGGCGTGGCGAACCAGCCATAGTGATCCGTCGCCAGCATCTCGCCGTCGCGGCGGTCGTCCTCGCGGCGGATGATGGCGGCATCGATCTCGCCGCGATCGAAGGCATTCAGCAGGTCGCGGGAGTCCTCGAGCCGGACTTCGATGGTGAGCGCCGGGTCGTGCGCATGCAGCCGCGCCAGCAAGGTCGGAACCTCCGCGCCTCCGACATGGGTGGCAATGCCGAGCGAGAAGCGACGCGGGCGCATGGGCGACAACGCCGCGATGGCGCGATCATGCGCGGCGAGCAATTCCTGCGCGGGGGCGAGGAAAGCTGCGCCCTGCGCCGACAGGCGCACCAGGCGCGGTGTCCGTTCGATCAGCCTGTGGCCGAGCTGGCTTTCCAGCCGCTTCAACTTGACGCTGATCGCGCCCTGCGTGGTGCCGAGCGTTTCGGCGGCGCGCGTAAAGCTCTTGAGATCGGCGATGGTCACGAATGTCTTCACGGCGTCGACGTCGAGCGTGGTCATGTCAGTCATCCGGATTTGTTGTCTCTGAAATATCTAGTCATCCAATTCACCAATGCTCAAGCCATGACTAGCTTTGCGTTGTGAAGCGCCGTGGCCACCCGATTCCTGCCGCTGCTGCCTCAATACATCGTGAGTCGATCGATCGACGCTGCTGCCAGCACCCTGGCAACAGCGTGCGGTAGTCCGTTGGCTTGCCACAACAAAAGGCCTGATCATGTCTACTGAACTGAGCCGCCGCGGCGCTGTCGTGCTGTCTGCCGTATGTCTTGCCTGCCTGATGTTCGGATTGGAGATTTCCAGCATCCCCGCGATCCTGCCGACGCTGGAGCGGGTGCTGCATGCCGACTTCAAGGCGCTGCAATGGATCATGAACGCCTACACCATCGCGGTCACCACGGTACTGATGGCGATCGGGACGGTCGCGGACCGCTACGGACGCAAGCGCATCTTCCTGGTCGCGATCGCGGCGTTCGGCATTACCTCGCTGATCTGCGGCATTGCCTCGAGCGTCGAAATGCTGATCTTCGCCCGGTTCCTGCAGGGCCTGAGCGGCGGCGCGCTCTTGATCTGCCAGATCGCGGTGCTCTCGCACGAATTCCAGGGCGGCCGGGTGCGCGCCGTCGCCTGGGGCTGGTGGGGCGTCATCTTCGGCATCGGCCTCGGCTTCGGCCCGATCATCGGCGGCGCCGTTGTCGCGGTGCTGAGCTGGCAGTGGGTGTTCCTCGTCCACGTGCTGTTCGCGGCCGCGGCGTTCGTGCTCACGATCGGCGGCGTGCATGAATCGAAGGACCCGAAGGCCAGCAGCCTCGACGTCGCCGGTATCGTGACGATGTCACTCGCGGTGTTCTGTCTCGCCTACTACATCACGCAGGGGCCGGATCTCGGCTTCGTCAGCTCGAAGGGGCTTGCGATTCTCGGCGTCTCAGCAGCGAGCCTCGCAGCGTTCCTTGTAGCCGAGAGAATCAGCCGGCGACCGATGTTTGACTTCTCTGTCTTTCGGATTCCGGCTTTCTCCGGTTCGATCGTCGGCTCCGCCGCGATGAACCTCAGCTACTGGCCGTTCATGATCTATCTGCCGATCTGGTTCCACGCCGGCCTCGGCTATGACAGCGTGTCCGCGGGACTTGCCTTGTTGGCCTACACGCTGCCGACGCTGGTGATGCCGCCCTTCGCCGAGCGCCTGTCGCTGCGTTATCAGCCGGGCCTGATCATCCCGGTCGGGCTGTTCACGATCGGCGCCGGATTCATGCTGATGAAGTTCGGCATCGCCGCCGCGCAGCCGGACTGGTTGACGATGCTGCCGGGCTGCCTGCTCGCCGGAATCGGTCTCGGCATCACCAACACGCCGGTGACCAACACGACGACCGGCTCGGTCTCGAGCGACCGCGCCGGTATGGCCTCGGGCATCGACATGAGCGCGCGGATGGTTTCGCTTTCGGTCAACATCGCGCTGATGGGCTTCATCCTGGCAAGCGGCGTGCTGGCGCATCTGAAGGCGGTGCTGCCGGCGCTGGACTGCGCGCAACTTCGGGCAATCGCCGAGCGGATCGCGGCCGGCGACGTCGCATCGACGCCGGAGCTGACCGGCCCGGTCGTGCATCAGGCGCTGGCGAGTGGCTTCGGCTGGGTGATGCTCTATGGCGGCATCGGGGTGTGGATCATGGCCGCGCTCAGCTTCCTGATCTTCAATGCGCGGCCGGTGCGGCAGGCCGAGGCTCACGGCACGAAGTGAACACGATGTCGCCGTGCCTGCCCAGGCGCCGGGGCGGGCAGGCGGTACCGGTCACTTCACGAGGGTCAGCAGCGGCTTGTCCTTCTCGACGATGTAAGTCGCAAGTTCGCTGGCGGTGACGTCGCCGACATTCCTCGCCGCATGGACCGTGCCGGCGGGAATGAACAGCACGTCGCCGGCCTTCAGCCTTGCCGGCGGCCTGCCGTCGACGTCGTATTCGAGCGTGCCGGCGAGCACATAGATGATTTCTTCCCCCGGATGTGTATGGCGGCCGAAGGCCTTGCCCGGCGCGATGTCGACACGCACCTGCACGGCTTCACGTCCGCCGACGCTGAGGTCGTGGCGCTGCAGGTCGGTTCGCGCAAAGCCGGCCGGCTGCTGCGCCTGTGCGCTCGGTATGGTCAGGAGGCTTGCGGTGAATAAGGCCGTCCTTGCGAGCAGGCGCGTTGCCTTCATCAGCTTGCTGGTCATCTTGAACTCCAGTCTTCTGGACTTGCCCGACCGCGAGCCGGCAAGCGGCCGGCGCGCGTCGGAAATCGTCATGTGCTCGTTTCAAACGAGGGTTGTCGTGACATCGATGTTGCCGTGAACCGCCTTGGAGTAGGGGCAGATGCCGTGCGCGGCTTCGATCAGCTCCTGCGCAACCTCGCGCTCGACGCCGGGGACGTGGACGTTGAGGCGGGCGCTCAGGAAGAAGGCGCTGCCGGCCTGGTTCAGATCGATCTCGGCGTCGACTTCGGGCTCGCTCGCGAGCTTGACCTTGCGCTGACCGGCGGCGAGCTGGATCGCGCCGATGTAGCAGGCCGACCAGGCGGCCGCGAACAGGTTTTCCGCGGCGGGGTGCGGCTGCGGCAGCTTGACGTCGAGGAAGCCGTCGCGCGAGCGGGCGGCGCCGTTCGGGCCGGCGGTGACGTGGGTCTTTCCAGTGACGAGAACCTTTGCATTGGCGGTCATGGCGAGCTCCTTTGGGATGAATATAGATCGTGTCCGATCTAATCGTGTACGTGCTGAAATAGGCCCGAGGCTTGATTGTGTCAAGCACTTCCGATTTAATCGGATACGATTTATATTGACCGCGACATCACAAGCTCCGGAGACGTCCGTGACCCGCTCCTCCAAGGCCGAGACCAAGGGCCGAAAACTCTCGAATTTTCTGTGCTTTGCGGTCTATTCGGCCAATCTGGCCTTCGGCCGCGCCTACAAGCCGATCCTGGATGCGGTCGGCCTGACCTACACCCAATACATCGCCATGGTGGCGCTGTCGGAAGAGGACGAGCAGACCGTCAGCGCGCTCGGCGAAAAGCTGTTTCTGG
This sequence comes from Bradyrhizobium brasilense, assembly GCF_029714345.1. Classification (NCBI taxonomy): domain Bacteria; kingdom Pseudomonadati; phylum Pseudomonadota; class Alphaproteobacteria; order Hyphomicrobiales; family Nitrobacteraceae; genus Bradyrhizobium; species Bradyrhizobium brasilense. The sequence continues at coordinate 5,266,624 of NZ_CP121669.1, read as the reverse complement.
AATCCAACACGCTGACGCCGATCCTCAAGAAGCTCGAGCAGAGCGGCTATATCAGCCGCGTCAGAGATCCCGCCGATGAGCGGCAGGTTCGGGTGAGCCTGACGGCGGCGGGCCGGCGCCTGCTCGACAAGGACATCAATGTGTCCCTGGTCGAAGCCACCGGGCTCGGAGACGAATTTCCCGTCGTGCAGAAGACCGTCGCGAGGCTGCGCGACAATCTGCTGCGCAACACGCGCACCGATCCGAAGAAGGGCTGATCCTGCGGGCCGAATTGTAACGCGCTGTATCCGCGTCACGCCGGACGAACTGAAGCAGTCCGGGTCCGATCAAAAGCGGCCGGGTGGCAGGGGCAAGCGATTCTGAATCTTGCTCTAGCCGGACACGAGCTCAGGAAGTACGGGTCGCGACGCGCTCGTCCCGCTTCGATCCGATCCGAGGTGCACGGGCCCCGGCAATTTGATGCGGACAAGAAGGCCGTGCTGCGTGTTGTCGTGCAGCGACAGCTCGCCGCCATGTCCGCACACCATGGCCTGCGCGATCGAAAGGCCAAGTCCGAACCCGCTCTTCTCATCCATGGTGCGGGCTTCGTCGCCCCGGACGAACGGCTTCAGCATTTCGGCCCGGCGGTGCTCTGGAATCCCCGGACCGTCGTCCGAGACATCGATGGTGGCCTGATCGGCTGACGCGGTCAGCCGGATATCGACTTCGCTACCGAACCTCAGGGCGTTCTCCACCAGGTTGGTCACGGTGCGGCTGATCTCGCTCGGGCGGATCAGGAGCGAAGCCCTGACCGGGCCCTGGTAGCGCACGACGTGACCGCAATCGGAGAATTGCTCGCAGATCGTCTGCAGCAGGGCAGCGACGTTCACAAGCGTCGGCTTCGCCGCGCCGCCGCCGCTCAGGAATGACAGCACCGACTCCAGCATGGCCTGCATCTGGTCGAGGTCATGCAGGGTCTCCGCGCGCTGGGCATCGTTTTCGATATATTCGGACCTGAGCCGCAGCCGGGTGATCGGCGTTCGCAGGTCGTGACTGATGGCGGCGAGCATCCGCGTGCGGTCATTCATCAACGTGGTGATGCGTTCGCGCATGCGATTGAGCGCGACCGCTGCGGCGCGGATTTCCTCCGGGCCGGTCTCCGGCAGCGGCGCGGCCGCCTGGCTGATGCTGAAATTCTCGGCGGCGCGGGCGAACGCGGAGAGCGGCGCGCTGAGCGCGCGGCCGGCCCACACGCCGAGCAGGGTGACGCTGACGAACAGGAACAGGAATGTGCTGACCCAGAAGCCGCCGAAGAAGGGCGGCATTTTCGTCGGGCCGATCGTCGCTTCGAACAGGACTCCGTCCGGCAACCGAGCCGCCGCCGGCGCGGTCTTCGAGGAAAACTCGTCGATATCGTCGACGCCGGGCGGCTCTGACGAAGCACCGTCAGACGAGCCCGGACCTGCGTCGCGCAATGTGAGGTGCAGGCGAGGAAAGGCTCGATCGGCCGCGCGCAACAGCGTTGCGCGATCGGCCGCAGGGGCCTCGGCCAGAAGCTTGGCAACCAGCTGGAACTGATGGATCGGCCTGTCCGCGAACGATCTCGGCTTCTGGCTGACGAAATAAAGCCCGATCAGCGCATGGATGAGCACCAGCGACAGCAGGATGAGCGCGGCGATCTGGCCACTGATCCGGTGGAAGCTGAAAAGCGCGGCAATCCTGCGGGTCCAGCTCATGCGTCCTCCACATGCGGTGTGAAGATGTAGCCGCCGGTGCGTACCGTCCGGATCACCGACGATCCTTCGCTCGTATCGAGCTTGCGGCGAAGCCGGCTGACCAGCACGTCGATGCTGCGCCCGAACGGACTGGCCGGCCGGCTGCGCGTCATGGTCAGGAGGCCATCCCGCGTCAGGATCCGGCCGGGCCGCTCGCAGAACACCTGTAGCAGGTCGAACTCCGCGCTGGTCAACGGGACCTGGGCGCCGTCGGGATCGCGCAATTCGCGCAGGCGAAGATCGATGGTCCAGTCCTGGAAGCGCAGGCGGGCGGCGCTCTGGCCCGAGCGCCCGGCAAGGCCGGCCTGGGCCTGGCGGCGCAGCACCGCGTTGATCCGCGCCAGCAACTCGCGCGGATTGAACGGTTTGGCGAGATAATCATCCGCGCCCATCTCGAGCCCGAGGATCCGGTCGAGGTCTTCGCCCTTTGCCGTGAGCATGATGATCGGGATCGTCGAGTCGCCGCGCAGGCGGCGACACAGGGTCAGTCCATCCTCCCCGGGCAGCATCAGATCGAGGACGACGAGATCGAGCGAATGCCCGGCAAGGTAACGATCCATTTCCCTGCCGTTCGAGGCGGTGGCCACCAGGCAGGATTGGTCGCGCAGGTAGCGGGCGATCAAGTCTCTGGTCGGCAGATCGTCCTCGACGACCAGGATCTTCGGAGTGTGTGCAAGCATGGTCAGCGACTGGGTCCTCATCATAACGTCATTGGCGCGCGTTCCAGCGCGCTCAGCCACCAATTGACCAGCATACGCGTCGCTTGTGGGCGGCATTGCGCCTTTTCGTAAGCATAGTGTTTCTGAACTGTAAGCGTCGCGCGCAGCCCGAAACAATCCGCGACGCCGGCGGCGTCGCGTCGCGCTAACAGTCCCAAACCACTGGAAATAATTCCGCAATCCTGCAGCCACACCGCAGCCATCACCATCCCGTCACAACGGGCTTGTTGTTCGCGAGGTGTGGAATGAAGACGTGGCGGGGCTTTGTCGCGGCGATCGTGCTGTCGGGCTTTTCGATCCCGGGGACGCCGGTGATATGGCCATTGTTGGCTCCGGTGGCGGCCCAATCGCTTGATGCGATCACGGTCGAAGGCAACCGGAGGGTAGAGGCGGAGACCATCCGCTCCTATTTCAGGCCGGGGCCCGGCGGCCATCTCGATCAAGCTGCCATCGACGACGCCCTCAAGGAGCTGGTCGGGACCGGGTTGTTCCAGGACGTCAAGATCAATCAGGCGGGCGGCAGGATCGTCGTTTCCGTGATCGAGAATCCAGTGATCGACCGCGTCGCGTTCGAGGGCAACAAGAAGATCAAGGACGAGCAGCTCTCGGCCGAAATGCAGTCCAAGCCGCGGGGCACCCTGTCGCGGCCGATGGTGCAGTCGGATGCACTGCGGATCGCCGAGATTTATCGGCGCTCAGGCCGCTACGACGTGCACGTCACGCCGGAGATCATCGAACGCTCGAACAATCGCGTCGATCTCGTCTTCACCGTCGACGAGGGAGCGAAGACCGGCATCAAGACCATCGAGTTCATGGGCAACAACAGTTTTTCGGCGGCGCGCCTGAAGGACGTGATCAAGACCCATGAGACGAACTTCCTGAGCTTTCTCGGCAATGCCGACATCTATGACCCGGACCGGGTCGAGGCCGATCGTGACCTGATCCGCCGCTTCTATCTGAAGCACGGCTACGCAGACGTCCAGGTCGTGGCTGCACTCGCCGAATATGATCCGGAGCGCAAGGGCTTTCAGGTGACGTTCAAGATCGATGAGGGGCAGCAGTACCGCGTTGCGACGGTCGGTTTCCGCTCGAACATTGCGGGCTTCGATCCGACGACGCTGCGTTCATTGTCGCGCGTCAGCGAAGGCTCGCTCTACAATGTCGAGGCGGTCGAGAAGTCGGTCGAGGACATGCAGATCGAAGCGTCACGCCGCGGTTACGCCTTCGCGGTGGTCCGTCCGGACGGCGCACGGAATTTCGAGGCCCGCACGGTGGGGATCATGTTTCGCGTGGAGGAGGGGCCGCGCACCTATATCGAGCGGATCGACATTCGCGGCAACGGCCGCACCCGGGACTACGTGATCCGGCGCGAGTTCGATCTCTCCGAGGGCGATGCGTATAACCGCGCGCTGGTCGATCGCGCCGAGCGGCGGCTGAAGAATCTGGACTACTTCAAGACCGTCAAGATCACCACCGAGCCCGGCTCGACGAGCGATCGCGTCGTTCTGATCGTCAACCTGGAGGAAAAGTCGACCGGCGACTTCTCCGTGTCGGGCGGTTATTCCACGACGGACGGCGCGCTTGCCGAGGTCAGCATCTCGGAGCGAAATCTGCTCGGCCGCGGCCTGTTCGCCAAGGCAACGGTCAGCTACGGCCAGTACTCGCGCGGCCTGTCGCTGTCCTTTGTCGAGCCGTATTTGCTCGACTATCGCGTCGCGCTCGGGCTCGATGCGTATTACAAGGAGCAATTGCCGACCGACTACACGACCTATGGCGTGAAGACGATCGGGTTCTCGCCGCGGCTCGGCCTGGCGCTACGCGAAGACCTGACCCTCCAGTTGCGATACTCGCTCTATCAGCAGGAAATCTCGCTCGATAGCGCCTACGCGAACTGCAACAACAATCCGTCCAACCCGTCGCTCGCGTTCAATCCGACGCCTGCCTACATCCAGAGTGTGCTTGGCGGCGTCGATCCCACGAACTCGGTCTCGTCCGGGCTGTATGGATATGGCTGCTACGGCGACGGAGAATCCACCTTGCCGGTGCGCAAGGAACTGGCCGCGGGGGCGACCTGGACCTCGCAGATCGGCTACACCCTGAGCTACAACACTCTCGACAACAACAAGAACCCGACCGATGGCCTGCTGATCGACTTCAAGCAGGACTTTGCCGGCGTCGGCGGCGACGTGACATATCTGAAGAGCGCGGTCGACGCGAAATACTATACGCCGCTGGTGTCCGACCTGATCGGACTGATCCACCTGCAGGGCGGCCTGCTCACCAAGGTCGGCGACAATGATCTGCGGATGCTGGATCATTTCCAGATGGGGCCGAACCTGGTGCGTGGCTTTGCCACCAACGGCATCGGCCCGCGCGACATCACCTATGCGAGCCTTGGCGCAGTCGGGGATGCGCTCGGCGGCACCAAATACTGGGGCGCGTCGATGGAGCTGCAGATGCCGTTCTGGTTCCTGCCCTCCGAGGTTGGGCTGAAGGGGGCTGTCTATGCGGACGCCGGCTCGCTTTGGGGCTATCAAGGCCCGACGTCGTGGGCCGCAACCGGCGAGGTAAATACGGCTGCTTGCAAATGCGGCCTTCAATACGACGATGGGAACGTGGTGCGAACCTCGGTCGGTGTCGGCCTGATCTGGGCCTCGCCGTTCGGCCCGCTGCGGTTCGATTACGCCGTGCCGATCACGAAGGGCAAATACGACATCGTGCAGGAGTTCCGGTTCGGAGGCGGGGCGTCGTTCTGAGCCGACAGTTGCTCCGCTTGCTGGACCGTGCCGCGGGTTGCGGCCAGCGTGACGCCTGCCATGCCGTCCTGCCGCTTGCGGTATCAGGCGAAGCGGGGCAGGCTGCATTGGTTCAATTTCCGATCCGAGGCAATCCATGTCACGCGTGTCAATCAAGACCAGGAACGACCTGCCGAGCGAGCTCAAGCCGCTGTGGGACAAGATGACCACCTATGGCGCGTTCGAGAACCAGGCCGGCGTCATGGCGCAGCGCCCGCCGATCTTCAAGCACATGTGGTCGCTGCTGGTCGATCTCGCCGACGAGGCGGTGGTCTCGAAGCGGCATCTTGAGCTCGCGCTGGTAACGGTGTCGCTGCTCAACAAGTGCGATTATTGCGTGTCGCACCATGCGCCGAAGCTCGCGATCCAGGGAGTTTCGGAAGCGGGCGCCGAACGGCTGCTCGACTATCAGGATCATCCCGAGCTCGATGCGCTCGACAAGCTCGTGGTCGAGTATGCGATCGCCGTCACCAACAACTGGAACAAGACCCGCGACGAGGTCTTCGCACGCCTGCGAGAACACTTCTCGGAACCGCAGATCGTCGAGCTCACCTGGCGGATCGCGCTGTGCGGCGCATTCAATCGCTTCAACGATATCTTGCAGCTCGATGTCGAGCAGGGCGTTTCGCATCGCGAGGCCGCGGAGTGACGGCCTGATCAGGCCTTAGGTAGGACGCCGCCGCTGAGCGTCGCCAGCACGAAATGGGCCCGCTCTGCGGGCGATGTCTTCGGCAGGTGGATCACGTCGTAGCCGAGCGCTGGAAGCGTCTCCATCAGCCGCCGATGCTCCGCCGTGGCTGCTTCGAAGCCGTGCCGCCGCTCCGAATCGGTAACGTAAATCTCGGGCCACGGCGGCGTCATGAACACGCATCTGTGGTAGCGATGGACGGAGCAGGTCGGGTGCAGCACCGGCTCGCCCGTCAATGCCTCCAGCGCCGACGCCGCGTCGATGAGGCCGCGATCGAAGAACACCCATCCGGATTGAGCACGGGCCGCCGTCATGTCGTTCACCGCGACATCGATGGCGCGCCGCAGGAACGCCGCCGCATCGACCCAGGGCAGCGCGGTGCCGCCGGATGCGCGCTGATCGGCGATGATGCGGCGGCCGGGCTCTTCGACGACTGGATAGCCGCGTGCAGAGAGTTCGGCCAGCAAGGTCGATTTTCCGCCGCCGGAGCAGCCGGAGATCAGGACGAAGCGGTTTTGCAAGGGAGTCCTTTCATCAATCGTCACACCGCATGAACGAGCACTCCGCGAACGCGGGTTGCCCGATAGGCCTGAAATCTTGGGGAAGAAGGCGCGCGGAAATGTCTCGACGCGCAGAGTGAGCATAGCCTCGAATGTGACGCAAATGGGGGCGCGCTTGACGAATTCTTCAGTGCCACGCCGATAACCTCGATCAAGCATGGTTGTATCAAGCTTGAAGGGACGACGTACATGGCATCACGCTCGATCATCTGCACGACGCTCGCGCTGCTAGTCTGCGGCGCGGTGCTGCAGCCTTCGCGCGCCGCGGAATCCGGCGAACCGATCCGCGTCGGCGCGGTGCTGCCGTTTTCCGGCGGGGTCGAGCTTTATGGCCAGCAGGCGAAACTTGGGCTCGATCTCGCCGCCAGGGACATCAACGCGGCCGGCGGCATTCTCGGCCGGCCGGTCGAAATCATCTTTGCCGACGACAAGACGCGTCCGGAGGCGGCCGCTGACGCCATGCGTTCGCTGGTCGACAAGGACGGTGTGCTGGCCGTGGTCGGTCCGATCACCTCGCGCAACCTCAATGCGCTGGTGCCGCTTGCCGAGAACTCGAAGACGCCGTTGCTCTACGCCACCAATTACGAGGGCGGCAAATGCAGCCGCTATCTGTTTTCGTTCGGCGCGGTGCCGAACCAGGAGCTCGGCCAGCTGCTGCCCTACATGACGCAGACCTTCGGCAACACGTACTTCCTGCTCGGCGCCGACCGGGTCTGGCCGCACCAGATGTTCGACATCGCGCAGCCCTTGATCGAGAAGCTCGGCGGCAAGGTGGTCGGGACCAAATACACGCTGGGGACGGAGACCGACTTTTCACCGCTGATCAAGGAGGTCGCGGCGAGCAAGGCCAAGGTTCTGTTGTTCGCGCTGAAGGGCGACGGGATGGATTTCATCCGGCAGGCCGACGAGGCCGGATTGCTAAAGGACATCACCGTGGCATTCCTCGGACTGTCCGAGGTCGACCTCGGCATCTTCCGCGGCAAGGGCCAGAACATGGTCACAGTGGTGCCGGCGGTCGCGGCGAGCGAGGATCCGGCCGTCAAGGCGTTCGTGGCGAAGGCGCGCGCCGCCGCAGAGCCGGGTGTCGCGGTGTCGAACTATGTGATGACGCATTACAACACGCTGATCGCGCTCAAGGCGGCGGCCGAGAAGGCCGGCAAGCTCGACAAGGAGGCGATCATCGACGCGATGGCGGACCTCGCCATTCCGTCGCCGACCGGCCCTGTCACGCTCGGCCAGGATCATCACGCGGCGATGAACATGTTCATTGCCAAGACACAAGGTTCCGAGCTTGTGCAGGTCCGCGCGCTCGGTGAGATCGCGCCGGAGCCGGGGTGCAGTCTGGCTGGCCGCTGACCAGAAGGAATATCTCGGTAGCCGCGCCAGACGGCATGCTCGCAAAAAAGTGAGCTGGCGGGCACGCCGGCTGTCGGTTCCACTCCGGTCCGTTCGTCTTGCAGCCAGAACGAGCTGCATGGGAGTTCCGGAATGAGCAATTCGACCTACCGCTGGGTGATCGTCGCGGCCGGCGGCCTGCTCGGCTGCGTCGCGATCGGCGGCATGTTTTCGCTGCCGGTGTTCCTCCAGCCCATGGCGCGCGAGACCGGCTGGTCGGTGACCGGCATCTCCAGCGCGATGACGATCGGCTTCCTCGCGATGGCCTTCACCAGCATGATCTGGGGCACGCTGTCCGACCGCTTCGGGCCGCTTCCGGTGGTGCTGACCGGATCGGTCGTGCTGGCGGCAAGCCTCGCGCTGGCCAGCCAGACAACATCGCTGCTGGCCTTTCAGTTCGTGTTCGGCGCGGTGGTCGGCGCGGCAACGGCGGCGATCTTCGCGCCGATGATGGCCTGCGTCACCGGCTGGTTCGACACCCATCGAAGCCTCGCCGTTTCGCTGGTGTCGGCCGGCATGGGCATGGCGCCGATGACGATGTCGCCGCTTGCGGCCTGGCTGATCTCCCACCACGACTGGCGCACCGCGATGCTGATCGTCTCGGGCGTGGTCGGCGCAATCATGATTCCGGTCTCGTTCCTGGTGCGCCGCCCGCCGGCGCTGCAGGGCGACCACGCTGAAGCGGTCTCCGAAAACGGCGAACCGCCGATGTCGCTGGCGCAGGCGCTGCGCTCGCCCCAATTCATCATCCTGATCGCGACCAATTTCTTCTGCTGCGCCACCCATTCGGGCCCGATCATCCATACCGTGAGTTATGCGGTCACCTGCGGCATTCCGATGGTTGCTGCGGTGACGATCTACAGCGTCGAAGGGCTCGCCGGGATGGGCGGCCGCATCGCGTTCGGCCTGCTCGGCGACCGCTTTGGCGCCAAGCGCGTGCTGGTGCTCGGATTGCTGGCGCAGGCGTTCGGCGCGCTCGGCTACGTCTTCGTGCGCGAGCTTGCCGCATTCTACGCGGTGGCCGCGATCTTCGGCTTCATCTATGCCGGCACCATGCCGCTGTATTCCGTGCTGATCCGCGAGAATTTTCCGCTGCGGATGATGGGTACGGTGATCGGCGGCACCGCGATGGCCGGCAGCCTCGGCATGGCGACCGGGCCGTTGGCCGGTGGGCTGATCTACGACACCTTCGCGAGCTACACGTGGCTCTATGTCGGCTCCTGGGCGGTCGGCATCGGCGCGTTCCTGATCATGATGACGTTCCGCCCGATGCCGGCGGCGCGGCCCGCGGCGGTGCCGGCGCCGGCGTGAGGCCGGTGCGTGCGTGAAGCGATCTGCTTCACGCGCGGCTGCGCTTCGGTCGCCGGATGGCACGCACCTTGTTGTTGGCGGAGCCGCTTCCGCAGAAAAAGCGGTCGGCGCCGTCGGACTCGAGGCCAGAGACGAACACGCCCTGCGGCATCTCCAGCTTTTCCATGACCTCGCCGGTCTGCGGGTCGATGCGCCGCACGTCGCTTTCATCGCCTTCCCAGGTGCCGTGCCAGAGTTCGCCATCGACCCAGGAGACGCCGGTGACGAACCGGTTGCTTTCGATGGTGCGCAGAACCTTGCCGGTTTCCGGATCGATCTGAACGATGGTGCGGTCGCGATACTGGCCGACCCACAGCGAGCCCTCCGCCCAGGCGAGGCCCGAGTCGCGGCCGCCGCCGGGTGAGGGGATGGTGGATATCACGCGCCCGCTGTTCGGCTCGATCTTCAGAATGCGGTCCTCGGCGATCTGATAGAGGTGCTTGCCGTCGAAGGCGGTGCCGGCATGGGCCGCGATATCGAGGGTGCGGGTAGTGTTGCCGCTGTCGGGATCGAAGGCGACCAGGCGATCGCCGGCCGCGAACCAGACCTGCTCGCCGTCGAAGCTGACGCCGCCGACGTTCTCGACGCCGTCGAAGGGGCCGTATTCCCTGATGATCTCGGCCGTGGCCTTTTTCATGTGCGCTCCTGTCGCCTGGAGCTTCGGTTCTGACTGAATCAGAATCGAATCTCCGGATTTCCTGTTTTGACGCGTTTTCTTCACGCGAACCGGTATCCGCTTCGCTCGAAATCGCTCCAATTGCGCCCTGATGCTAGCCGTTCGGCAGCGGGGCAGGGAGTAACAACGTCGTCGTGAATCCCGGTACCGGCGGCGTCATCCAGCGCCGGGCGCGGGCGCGGCCGACCGACTGCACCTTGCCGGTGGCGGCCAGCGCGTCGAGCGCACGCTGCACCGTGCGCTGGCTCGCCCCCAGCGCGACCGACAGCGCCGAGCTCGACCAGGCCTCTCCGTCGGCGAGAAAGGCCAGCACCGCGGCATGCTCCTCCTCGACCGGCAGCGCCAAAACGCTCACCTCGCGCCGGCCATGCGGCTGGAGCACAAAGCCGTCCGGCGTCGCGCTGAGATCGGCCAGCGGCCGCAGCGCCCGACGCAGCCGTCCGATCTCGACCCGCAGCCGCGCCCGGTGTGATTCATCGGCGTGCTTGCCGCGAAACGCCCGTGCGATCAGCGTGCCGCGCGACACGTCCTGCGGCCACGCTTCGCCCAGCGCGCGAGCGAGCGCGAACAGCACCGGCCGTCGGGTCAGCGAGACCGTCGTGCCGATATCGCGCACGACATAGCGGCAGGCATCAACGACGAGCGCCCTCGACGCCATCAGGGCTTCGACCTCCTCCAGAACGAGGGGCCGCTCGCTGCCGCGCGCGATCAGACGCGCCGCGGGCGTCGCGAGCAGGCGCGCGGTGCTTTCGACCTCGGCCGCGAGCTCGGCGATGCCGGCGCGGCGCGCTGCTTCCCTTGCGCGGGCCAGCGCTTCGCGTGCCGGCTTGGTCCGCAGCCGCCGCATCGCGATTCCGGCGACGACCAGTTCATGGCCGACCCGCAGCGCCGGCGGGAACGGCGCCGGGTCGAGGCCATCAAGCATGCGCTCGGCCGCATCGAGGCTCCCGATCAGCAGCAGGCGGCGGATTTCGAGATAGCCGGCATGGGCGGCATTGAGTGCATCGCCTCGTGCCGCGAGCGTTGCGCGTGCCGCGGCGAGGCTCTTCCCGGGAAAGGAAAGGTCGCGCGACACCAGCGCGATCTCGGCTTCCGCCACCACGCAGCGCGCCCGCGCGACGGCTTCGCGCGGGCCGAAGGCGCGGCCGGCGCGCCGCAACAGCTCCTTGGCGCGGGTGAAATCGCCGAGCCGGGCCATCGCGATGCCGCGCAGCGCCAGCGCCGGCGCATCGTCGCGCAGGGCCACCCGTTTCAGTGCGCCGAGGGGATCACCCGCCGCGAGCGCGCGCGCCGCAGCCGTTATCAGCGAGTCCATTCGAATCCCGACACACTTGTCACTCTCACCCTCCGAGGCCCGGTCCTAACCTAGCACATGACGACATGGATCATCTCCAGAGAGATCGAACGATGACCGGTATTGAAACACGAGAAGATTGGGTGAGGGGGCGGCTCAGCGGACGCGGGCCCGTCGTGGCGCGCTTTCTGTCGCTGGCGGCGGCGCCGACCTTCGCCGTGATGGCGCTGATTGCCGCGATGGCGCCGGCCGACATGATCTGCGGCGCGATGCAGGGACCGCTGTCATTGCAGGGCATGGTCCCGATGTACGCGCTGATGAGCGCATTTCATCTGGCGCCATGGCTGCGCCTGTTCAGATGACTGGCTCAGCCCTCCGGCAAAGTGAAGACCGCGCATGGCCGCGCGATGCCGCGCAATTCATGACTGCCGAGCGCGACCAGCGTCGTCTCGCTCTCGGCGGCGAGGGCACCCGAAACCAGCACGGTCTGCTCCAGCGGCTTGCACAGCCCTTCGAGCCGGCTCACCAGATTGACCGCGGCGCCGATCGCGGTGAAGTCGAGGCGGTCGGCGGCGCCGATATTGCCCCAGTGCACCTCGCCGAGATGCAGCGCCGCGCCGAATGGCAACGGCGGCAAGCCCTGCTTGCGTCGCTCTGCATCGAGATGGGCCATGCCGACGCGCGCCGCCGACACCGCGCGCAATGCCGCCTCGGATGCGCTGCGCGCGCTGGTCGTGACCGGAAAGATCGCCAGCAGGCCGTCGCCGATGAATTTCAACACCTCGCCGCCGAAGGCGTGGATGGCGCCCGCAATGCGGTCGAACCAGGCATCGAGCGCCGCGATCACCTCGGCAGGCGGATGGCTTTCCGACAGGGCGGTGAAGCCGCGGAGGTCGGCGAACAGCAGTGCGGCCCGGATGGTTTCGCCGGTATTGCGCCGCAATGGCGATGCCAGCACGCGCGCCGCGCTGCGCCGGCCGAGATAGGCCTCCAGCGCCGCCGTCAGTGTCGCGCGCGCCGCGAGCGCGGCGAGCGGCGCGGCCATGAACCGCGCCGCCTCGCGCAATTGATCCGCCTCGGCAGGTGTGAACGGGCGTGTCCCGATCCAGCCGAGGGTCGGGCCATCCGGCCGCGTTCCAATCGTGCCCTCGTGGATCGGGCCGGGCGCGAGAGTTCCGAGCCAGCGCCGGCCGGCGTCGCCGGATCCCACCAAGTCGGGCATCGCAAAAGGTTGTTCCGGCGCGAATCCGAGCGCTTCGATGACCTCGCCATTGTCGGCACGCCACAGCCAGGTTCGTCTTGCAATCAGGGGGTGCGGAACCTCGAGCGTCAGAGCGCCGCCGGCAAGCGGCAGGCCATCCGTGATAAGGTGGCTACCGAGGTCCGCCAACAACCGGTTGGCGCCCGCGGTCTCGGCGGCGGCGTCGACCAGCCAGCTCAACGTCGAGGACAATTGCATCACGCCATCATGGGGTTGACGCACCACTCTTGTCACGAATTATCCCTGAGCACCGACCGTCAATGGAGCATGGATCGATGACTGAAGCCTTCATCGTTCAACGCGAGATCCAGATCGCAGCCCCGGCTGCAACCGTGTTCGCCTTCCTGACCGATCCGCAGAAGATCGTGAGCTGGATGGGGCTCGAAGCCGCGACCGAGACGCATCCCGGGGGCCTCTACTTCCTCAAGGGGCTCGGCAGCGATCGCAGCCGAGCCGCGCGCGGCGCGTTCCGCGAGGTCGTGCCGGTGCATCGTCTGGCCTACAGCTTCGGCTGGGAGGGCAGCGAGGAAGTGCCGCCGGGATCGAGCCTGATCGAGATCGACCTGATGGAGCAGGACAACGGCACGCTGCTCCGCATGACCCATAGCGGCCTGCCGAACGCCGCGCAGTGCGAGAGCCACGACAAGGGGTGGGCGCACTATATGAGCCGGCTCTCGCACGCGGCCGCCGGTCGGGATCCCGGCCCCGACCACGGTCCTGCCAACCGCCATTGACGTCGCGTCATGTCGGCCATTTCGAGCCGAGGATGATCGAGCAGAAGTTCGTCCTGGTATAGTTCATGTCCTTCAGCGCCAGCACGTCGGCCTTGACGTTGCCGAAGGTCGTCAGCGGCTTCCTGATGGTGCCGGCGGCGAAATGATCGATGATGTTCTCCTTGAAGTTCGCCTCGCGCGGATGGTGCGCGCAGACGTGGTCGCGGTGCTCGTGTGAGAAATCGTCGTAGGCGATGCCGAGCACGTCCATCTCGACGCCGGCGGTGACCAGCGCAATGGTCGGACGCATATGCTCGGGGACGCCAGGCGTGGTGTGCAAGGCGATTGAGGTCCAGACGTCCTCGATGTCGCGCTCCGGAACGCCATAGCCCTTGAGGAAGTCGCGTGCAGCGTTGGCGCCGTCGACCTCGAAGCGCAGATCGGGGCTCGCGTGAGCAGCGGTGAGGCCCATGTCGTGGAACATGGCGCCGATATAGAGCAGTTCGGGGTCGAATTTCAGCTTGCGGCGGTTGCCGGTCAGCGCGCCCCAGAAGAACACGCGGCGGCTGTGATTGTAGAGCAGATCGTCCTCGGTATCGCGCACCAATTGGGTGGCGGCGCGGGCCATCGCGCTGTCGGGTACGCGGATGCCGGCGATGATCTCGGTCATTTCAAGACGCTCCTCGATGTGGCAAGACGATGCCGTGGCGTGCGAACACGCGAGCCCGGCGCTCGTCTCTGCGGTGTGTGCGGATCGCCGGGTGGCGCGATCCGTGGTGCGTTTGTCGCCCGTTTGGGCCGGATCCCGCAACGATCGCGCGCCGCCGGATCGGGCCAACCAGACGTCGTTTCGCGCCAGCGGGCAGGGAGAAGGTATGGCGGTTCAGAGGGTCGCGATCGCGATTCACGAAGGGGTTCAGGCGCTCGATGTCGCGGGTCCCGTCGATGTGTTCGCGGAGACGAACGGCTTTGTGCCGGCGGGCGATGGCTATGAGACCGTGCTGGTCGGCGCCGGCTGCGAACCGCTGCGCGCGTCGAACGGCATGAAGATATCGGCCGACCTCAACTTCGCCGACGCACAAGAGAGGTTCGATATCCTGCTGGTGGCGGGCGGGCCGGCATTGCCCGACGCCGCGCCGGATCCCGAACTGACACAGTGGTTGCGTGGGGCGCCCGCGCGCGCCGAGCTCTATGGTTCGATCTGCACCGGCGCCTTCGCGCTCGGCCATGCCGGGCTGCTCGACGGCCACAAGGTGACGACGCATTGGCAGAACGCGCAGCGGCTGGCGGCGCGCTTTCCGGCAGCCGAGGTGATCTTCGACCGTATCTACATTCGCGACGGACATCTGATGACCTCGGCCGGCGTGACCGCGGGGATCGATCTCGGGCTCGCGCTGGTCGCCGAGCGGCACGGGCCGCAGGTTGCGGTCGCGGTGGCCAAGCGCCTGGTCGTGGTGGCGCAGCGCCAGGGCGGGCAGTCGCAATTCAGTCCCTATCTCACCGCGCCGGTCGATGAGGATTCGCCGATTGCGCGCGCGCAGGCGCATGTCATGCAGCATGTCGGCGAGCGCCACACGCTGCAGTCGCTGGCGGAAGCCGTCGGCATGAGCGTGCGCAATTTCGGCCGCGCCTTTGCGCAGGAGACCGGAATCACGCCGCACGAATTCGTCGAGCGGGCGCGGGTCGACGCCGCGCGCCGGCTGCTCGAGGGCTCAGACCGGCCGCTCAAGGCGGTCGCATTCGACTGCGGCTTCGGTTCGGCCGACCGGATGCGGATCGTGTTCACCGAGCGGCTCGGCGTGTCGCCGGCGCAGTACCGCGCGAGTTTTCGCAAACTGTGATGCGGTTCATCAACCGGAGGCTGTATCGGGGATAGGATCGACGTCGCCGACGCCGGATCCTGCCACACATCTTCTCCCGAGAGGCCGCCCATGGACGCGCTCACGCTCTTCATCATCCGTCATGCCGAGAAGCCGGGCGATTCCTGGCCGGGACCCGGTTTCACCGCGGATGGCGTCTCCGACACCGAGTCGCTTGTGCTGCGTGGGTGGGAGCGTGCGGGAGCGTGGACCGCGTTGTTCGGCACCGATCTCACCGGCGGTGACTATGCCAAGCCCGATGCAATCTATGCCGCGACACCGGGCACCACGGCCAATCAGCCGCCGTCGAGCCGTCCGGCCGAGACGATCTCGGCGCTTGCCGCACGGCGCGGCCTGACCCCGAACGAAAGCTTTGGCAAGGGCGATGAGCCGAGGCTGGTGCCTGCGGTGCTGGCGCTGAAGGGCGTCGTGCTGCTGTGCTGGGAGCACAAGGCGATCATCTCCGATATCCTTCCGCTGATCCCGGTCAGCAAGGGCACCCCGCCGACCAAATGGGAGGGCAGCCGGTTCGACGTCGTGCTGCGCTTCGACCGCGCCAAGGGCGACGACAAGTTCGCCTTCAAGGAGCTGTTTCCGAAATTGCTGTCGGGCGATTCCGACAAGCCGCTGGGTGGCTGAATAGCGTCGCAGCTTGGCCGATCAGTCGAGCCCGAGCGCCTTGCGCGACTTCCGCGTCAACTTTTCGACGATGAGCGCATGCGCCTGGCCGAGATAGGCCTTGAGCTCAGCGTCGGGCAGGGAGTCGTTCCTCACCAGTTGCACCCATGTGGCGCGCGCCAGATATGGCGCGGGCCGCGCCAGGCCCTGCTCGATCAGCAGCTGGTAGGCCATGTTCGAGGTCTTGAACATGAAGCCGCCGGTGCTCTCGATGTAGCCGCCGGCCAGCGCGAACATCTTGCCGCCGACCTTGAACACCGACGTGCCTTCCCATTGCACCACCTTGGTGGCGGCGGGCAGGCGCAGACAATGGGCTTCGAAGGTCTTGGGGCGCATGAGTCGCAGGGCTGGAAGGCGTTCAAAGCCATAGGCCAGCCGCGCGAGGGTCGACAAGTCTGGCGTGAGCCAGCCATCCAAGCTGGGCACCGATCTCGTCCCTCAAGGCCTCACGAAAACGTGGGTTGCCGTCGTTCCATCTGTAGATATATCGTAAGATATGTTTTCAGTAAGGAACGTACAAATGAGACGATCGATGTTTCGCGACCGGGACGACGACGGAGTCCGGTTTGGGTTTTTCGCCATGGGCCGGCACGGCAGGGGCGGCCACCGCTTTGGCCGCGGCGGTCATGGCTTCTTCGGGCGAGGCGGCGGCGGTGACTTTCCGGGATCGCGGCGGCTTTCGTCGCAGGATCTGCAACTGGTCATCCTCGCGCTGCTCGGCGAGCAGCCGGCACACGGCTACGAGCTGATCAAGCGGATCGAGGAACGGTCGGACGGCTTCTACAGCCCGAGCCCGGGCGTGATCTATCCGGCGCTGACATTCCTCGAGGAGATCGGCCATGCCAGCGTCACCCAGGACGCGGCACGCAAACTCTACAGCATCACCGAGCAGGGCAGGGCGTATCTCGGCGAGAACCGCGCGACCGCGGATACCATTCTCGAAGCGCTGTCGCGGATCGGCCGCCGCATGGAGGAGGTGCGCGAAGCCTTCGCCGGCGTGAGCGATCTCGATGGCGAAGCGTCCGACGAGGTGCATCGCGCCCGTCACGCGCTGAAGAGCGCGCTGCGCCAGAAGCGCGGCTGCGATGCCGCCGAGGCGCGGCGGATCGCAAAGATCCTCGACCGCGCGGCCGCTGAGATCCTGCAGCAATGACGCCGTCGCAAAGGAGACCTTTCATGTACAACGCCGAACCGCACAGCGTGATCCGTGATACCCGCGTCACCGCCGTCATCGAGCGTCTGCAGGCCACCCGCCGGGCGCCCATGCGCGGCAATCCGATGCAGAGCGGCAGCCGCGACCCGCACGATTACGCCGAGCAGGGATTCTCGATCCACCCGGAGCAGGGCGAGCTGATCTATCTGTTGTGCCGCGGCCTGCGTGCCCAGCGCGTCGCCGAGTTCGCGACCTCGGTCGGAATGTCGACGCTCTATTTCGCCGCCGCGATGCGCGACAATGGCGGCGGCACCGTGATCGGGTCGGAGATCGTGCCGGCCAAGGTCGCAGCGGCGAAGCGCAATCTTGCGGAGGCCGGCCTTGCCGACTACGCCGACATCCGCGAGGGCGATGCGCGCAAGACGCTGCGCGATCTCGGTGGTCCCGTCGACTTCATCCTGATCGACGGCTGGCCGGGCGACAAGGGGCCGACGCTGGCGCGCCAGGTGATCGAGATCGTCGCGCCGCAGCTTCGCGTCGGCGGCTACGTCATGAACGACAATGCCGAGGCGGATTTCCTGGAGTTCGTGCGCGATCCCGACAACGGCTTCGTGTCGATCACGCTGCCGCTCAAGGGTGGCACCGAGCTCTGCCTGAAGGTGGCCTGACCTGGTGGACGGCATCACTTGATCGCCGGCTGTCGTGATTGTGAGCCGCAACCACACCATGCCATGCTGGATTTTGCCGGCGCTTCTTGCTCTGTTCGAGGAAAATCAGGAGCGAAGCGCCGCATGTCCGAAGTCCCGCCCATTCATCCGCTCGATCGCCCGATCTGGAGCGCGCTGACCACGAGGCAACGCGAGCTGGCGGAAGGCGGCGCCGATGCAAGGCGCTTTCCGCTCGCGATCGCACCCTTCGCCGACATGGTCGACATGTCGCCAAGGAGCTTTGCCGCGCTCGGTGCGCTACTGTCGGGACCTGACATTGCGGTGCTGTTCACGCCTGATCCTGTCCCGGTGCCGCCGCAGTTCAAGGTGCTGCTGGCCGAGACCGGCGAGCAGATGATCGGCGTGCCCGCGGACCATTCTGCGCCCGGCGTCGAGATCGTCACGCTCGGCGCTACCGATGTTCCTGCGATGATGGCGTTGACGGAGCTGACAAAGCCCGGCCCGTTCAGTGCGCGAACGCATGAGCTCGGCAGCTTTCTCGGCATCCGCATCAATGGCGAACTGGTCGCGATGACCGGCGAACGGATGAAGCCGGGGAACTACACCGAGATGACCGCCGTCTGCGTGCATCCGGAGCATCGCGGCCGTGGCTACGCGCAGGCGTTGCTGTCGGCGGTCGCCCGCCAGATCGTGGCGCGCGGCGAAATTCCATTCCTGCACGTCTTCACCAGCAACGTCTCGGCGATCGCGCTCTATCGCCGCCAGGGCATGGAGATTCGCCGCCGCCTGCACATCAAGGTGTTGCAGAAGCAGGGGTAGGGAATGCGCGGCAAAGTGGGTTGAGGGAAATCCCTCATTCCTCATCGTGGATCTCGTGCTTACCTTTGCCGGATCGCAACACGATGAGAGAGGATATCTCGATGTCCGAGCAATCCCAGGACAAGCGTCCCGTACCCGATCCGGCGGAGAACAATGCTTTCTTTCCGTCGCCTTACTCGCTTGGGCAATTCACCTCGGCCAAGTCGGATCTCTCCGGCGCAGACTATCCCAACGCCTACAGGGGCGGCCGCTGGAAAATTCTGATGATCGCCGCGGACGAGCGCTATCTGCTGTTGCAGAACGGCACGATGTTCTCGACCGGCAACCATCCCGTCGAGACCTTGTTGCCGATGTATCACCTCGACAAGGCGGGCTTCGAATTCGATATCGCGACGGTGTCGGGCAATCCGGTCAAATTCGAGCTCTGGGCGTTTCCGAAGGAGGACGACGCGGTCAAGAGCATCTACCAGAAATATCTCGCCAGGCTGAAGCAGCCGCTCAAGCTCTCCGACGTGATCGAAAACAAGCTCGGCGAGGATTCCGACTATATCGCGGTGTTCATCCCGGGCGGCCATGGTGCGCTGATCGGCTTGCCCGAAAGCACCGACGTGAAGGCCGCCCTGAAATGGGCGCTCGACAACGACAAGCACATCATCTCGCTTTGCCATGGCCCGGCGGCGCTGCTGGCGTCCGCGGTCGGCGAAGCCAAGGGCGACTATCCCTTCAAGGGCTACAAGATCTGCGCATTTCCCGACGCCATCGATCGGACCACGCCCGATATCGGCTACATGCCGGGCGCGCTGACCTGGGCGTTCGGCGAACAGTTGCAGGCGCTCGGGGTTGAGATCCTGAACAAGGACATCACCGGCAAGACCCATCAGGATCGCAAGCTGATCACCGGTGACAGCCCCTTCGCCGCCAATAATGTCGGCAAGGCAGCCGCAAAGGCTCTGCTCGATACGCTCGGCGGGCGCTGAGCGGGCGGCGGCTCAACCTGCGGGCGGGGTGAACCGCGCCCCGCCGCCGGTGGCGGGCCAATGTCGCGCGCCTTGCAGGCCGACCTCGCCTGAGGGAAAATCCTCAACGCGCTCGGCCGCGCGCGACCGGCCTTCCGCACGACACGATGGCACCGCATGGACCGCTACATCGAAGCCGTGGTTGCGATCGAGGGCAGCGAGAGCTTGCCCGCGATCCAGGCGGCGGTGCGGTCCGCGAGCGTGCCGCTCGGCTACGACCGGTTCGTGATGTTCTCGGCGTCGCCGGCACGTGAGGACCTGGTTGACCGGATCTACTGGGTCGAAGGCGACTGGTTCGGCAAAGGCGTGACCGTCGATGCCGAAACCTATGTCCGGCATTGTCCGGTGACGCGCAATTTCCTCGATGTGGACCAGGCGTTTTTCTGGACCAAGGTGATGTCGGCGCGCGGCGAGAAGTACCGCGTGGTGCGCACGCCGCGCGGGCCCGGTTTCCATGGGCTGCAGGTTCCGGTGTTCGGGCGCACCGGCCTCGAAGGCGCGATGAGCTTCGCCGGAACGCGGATCGATGCGTCGGCGCGGACGCGTGCGGCGCTGACGATGATCGGCGCGGCGGCCTTCCGCGCCGCCCGCGGGCTGATGGAAGCGCACGAGCCGAACGGTGCGTCGAGCCTGTCGCCGCGCGAGCGCGAGGTGCTGCGCTGGATCTCCGCCGGACGGCGCCAGGCCGACATCGCGGCATCGCTCGGCCTGTCGGAACGCACGGTCGAGAACCATGTGCGGCGTGCGCGGCTTCGGCTCGGCGTCGCCACGACAGCGCAGGCCATCCGACTTGCGATCCGCAGCGGCGAGATCGAGGACTGAGGCGCTTGCGGCCGGCCGCCACAGGGCCGGGCGAGCGATCGCTGCGGCTCAGTGTTTCTTCGCCGTCTTCGCCCTGATCTTCGGCGCATGCGTGCCCGCAGCGATCCGCGTCAATGCATCGGCAAATGCACGTGCCGCAGGTCCCAGCGGTTCGTCGAGCCGGTGGGCGAGATAGGCCTCCATCGCAAGCGCGGCGTTGCGGCCGAGCGCGCCGGTTTCGACCCGCACCAGGCGGCGCTCCTTCAGGTCGCGCGCGACCTGCCAGAGCGGCAGCCGGCCCCAGCCGAGCCCGGCCAGGATCATGGCGTGCTTGGTGTCCTGATTGCTCACCCGGCAGATCTGCGGCGAGAGCACGCCGAAGCTGCGGCCCTCCGACAGCGGGGTCGGATCCGACAGCACGATCTGCAGATGATCGGCGAGATCAGCCACGCTCTTGCGGCCGCGGCGGCCGAGTGGATGGCCGGCGGAGGCGACGGCGACGATCTGCACCGCGCAGATCGCATCGAGCGCGAGGCGGGGATCGCGAAAATCCTCGCCGACCGTAACCGCGAGCGCGCTGCGCCGTTCGGTCAAGCCAGCGATCGGCCCGCCCATCGGTTCGACCGCGAGCCGCACGCTGACAGACGGATAGGCCGCCCGCATTTCCGTCAGCGCCGCGCCGACGGCGGCGATCGGAAACAGCGTATCGACGACGAGCGAGAGTTCCGATTCCACCCCATCGCCCAGACCGCGCGCCCGCGCCCGCATCGCGTCGACACGCAGCAGCAGGTCGCGCGCGTTGCCCAGCAATGCCTTGCCCTCGGCCGTCAGCGTCGGGCGATGGCCGGAGCGGTCGAATAGCGTGAGCCCGAGCTCGGCCTCGAGGTTGGCGATGGCATGGCTGACCGCGGATTGCACCCGCGCCAGTTTGGTCGCGGCGGCACGAAAGCTGCCGCTCTCGGCGATGGCGACAAAGGTGCGGATCTGATCGAGCGTCAGGTTGTCGAGCATGATCTATGAAATCGATCAATCGGATGCAAAACATATCACTCCTGTCGATGGTCGGGAAACGCTATCTCTGTACTCTGACCAGGGCGGAGTGGACGCATGACGATCGAGACGGCCGTGATGCAGCAGAGCGAGGCGAAGCGATGGGCCACGGTCGCCATCGTGATCGGTTGCGGGATCGGCGCGGCGCTGCAGGTCGGCAAGGTTCCGATTGCCGCCTCGATGCTGCAACAGAGCCTCGGCATCGACCTTGCCACGGTCGGAACGATTGCCGGCATCTTTGCGGTCCTGGGCCTTGTCGGCAGCGTGCCGGCGGGCGTGGTGATTGCCGCGGTTGGTGCGCGCAAGGTGCTGCTGTGCGGGCTCGCGGCCGTCACGCTGGGGGCAGCCTCGGGCGCGCTCGCGCCACAGCTAGCGGTGCTGTTGGCATCGCGCCTGCTGGAAGGGCTCGGCTTCCTGCTGGTGATGGTCGCGGCTCCTGCATTGCTCGATCGTGTCGTCGATGTGAGCGCACGTGACGTCACCATGGCGGTGTGGAGCTGCGTGATGCCGTTCGGAATCGCGCTGGCGCTGGTCGCCGGCCCGATCTTCGATGGTTGGCGCACGATCTGGTGGGCCAGTGCTGCCTTTGTCGCCCTGCTGTTCGTGCTTGCCGGCGTCATTGTGCCTGAAGTGGCATCGCGGACCGGCCCGGCGCGGAGCGGCCTGATGCAGGAAGCCACCGCGCTGGCACAGCGCCGCACTCCGGCGCTTCTGATGGTGCTGTTTGCGCTCTACAGCCTGATGTTCTTTGCGTTGTTCAGCTTCCTGCCGATCCTGCTGACCGAGCGGCTCGGCGTGTCCAGCCAAGGCGCCGGCGGGCTCAGTGCGTTGGCCGCGGCCGGCAACATCGTCGGCAATCTCGCCGCCGGTCATCTGCTTGCGCGCGGCGTCAGCCGCAACCTGCTGATTGCCGTGGCGGCATTCGTGATGGGCGCGTCCGCGCTCGGAATCTTCCTGCCGGTGCTCGGCGGCTGGGACGCATTCTGGCTGTGCCTATTGTTCTCCGCCATCGGCGGCCTGATCCCGGCGACGTTGCTTGCAACCGCACCCGCCGCGGCGCGATCGGCGGCGATGGTACCGGTCATGATGGGCCTGTTGATGACGGGCAGCAATTTCGGCCAGGTCACCGGTCCGATCGCGGTCGGCGCCGTGGTCTCGGCATGGGGCTGGGGCGCGGCCTGCATCATGGTGGTGGCTGCGGCGATCCTTGCCGGTCTCGCGGCGTGGATGCTGGCGCGCGGCGATCACGACAGCGTAAGCGAGGCGAGGGACCCGGCTTGACGCCGCGCGCGCAGGGGCCGAAGGAGTGAAGGTCTCTCACGCCAACGACAACAGGAACCTTCATGACACGCGTGCGCTGTATCACCGAAATGGGCATGGGCGTCGACGTCCACGGCCGCGACGCCACCAAGGCCGCCAAGCGGGCCGTCTCAGACGCCATCCGTCATTCCAGCCTCGGCTTCTTCCGCATGCTCGGCAAGACCGCCAACGACATGTTCGTCGACGTCACGATCGCCGTGCCGAATCCCGAAGATGTCGACATCGAAGCGGTCGCGAAGGAATTGCCCTATGGCACCAAGACCGTGAAGGCGATCGCGGGCGGGCTTGAGATTCCGTCCGATCTCGGCAACGACCCGATCCTGATCGCGAACGCCGCCGTCATCGTCAGCTTCGACGACGGCAAGTGACGCAAGCGCGTCAGGCGACCGGCATGCGTGCGTTATTCGCCGCCTCTGAAATAGTCGGGCTTGCCGGTCGTCCAGGTCTCGCCCCAATGCTGGCCGCCGCCGTCGACGGTCAGCGTCTCGCCGGTGATGAACTTGCCGGAGGGCGCGGCGAGGTAGACGGCGGCCTCCGCAATGTCCCATGGCGTGCCCGGGCGCATCATCGGATTGGAGCGCGGATAGGCGGCGCGCGCCGCTTCGCTGTAAACGTTCCAGCCCTCGGTCTCGATCGCGCCGGGCGCGATGCAGTTGATGCGGATGTTCAGCGGCGCCCATTCGACCGCGAGCGCGCGCGACAGGCCGATCACGCCGGAGCGTGCCGCGATCGAGTGCGCAATGCCGTAGAGGCCGTGCGTCGTGACCACGACGATATTGACGATGCTACCGGGATGCTTGCGGTCGCGCCAGCGCTGCGCCGCGGCCTGCATCATGTACCAGGTGCCGTTGAGGTTGGTGTTGATGACCGCATTCCAGCCCTTGATCGAGACGTCGATCGCGGGTTGCGGGAACTGGCCGCCGGCGCTGTTGACGAGATGATCGACACGGCCGTGCTCGGTCCACAGCGCCTCGAACATCGCATTGACCGCGTCGGGATCCTTGATGTCGGCGACATGCGCGGACGCCTTGAGCCCGCGATGGCCGAGATGATCGACCAGTGCGTCGAGCCTGCCGGCATTGCGGCCGGCGACGACGACATGCGCGCCGAGCCGGGCGAACAGCCATGCGATGGCGCGGCCGATGCCGCCGGCGCCGCCGGACACCACGACTACCTGATCGGCGAGCGCATCGGCCGCGAACACGGTCGGGTGCGTTGCGAGTTCGTCATCGGAGAGGCCGAGCGTTGCGCCTGTTGTTGCGCCTGTCTGTTGATCGTTCATGGCCGGTTGCAGACCTTGCGGCTTTCACTGAGCTCCGTACATTAGCCGTCCATCAACAACCCTGCAAAGCAACAACCGTGCAAAGAATGTCGACATGACCGACTTGTCTGCCTTTCCCATCACCAAACGCTGGCCCGCCCAGCATCCGGACCGCCTGCAGCTCTATTCACTGCCGACGCCGAACGGCGTGAAGGTCTCGATCATGCTCGAGGAGATCGGGCTGCCTTACGAGGTCCATCTCGTCGACTTCAGCAAGGATGACCAGAAGACGCCGGAGTTCCTGTCGCTGAACCCGAACGGCAAGATCCCGGCGATCCTCGATCCCAACGGCCCAGGCGGCAAGCCGCTGCCATTGTTCGAATCCGGCGCCATTCTGCAATATCTTGCCGACAAGACCGGCAAGCTGCTGCCGGCGGACGCGGCGCGCCGCTATCAGGCGATCCAGTGGGTGCATTTCCAGATGGGCGGCATCGGACCGATGTTCGGCCAGGTCGGGTTCTTCCACAAATTCGCCGGCAAGGATTACGAGGACAAGCGGCCGCTGCAGCGCTACGTCGCCGAGTCGAAGCGCCTGCTCGGCGTGATGGAGACGCATCTCGCCGGACGGCAGTGGTTCATGGACGATGAATACAGCATCGCCGACATCTCGATGCTCGGCTGGGTGCGCAATCTGATCGGCTTCTACGGTGCTCGCGAGCTCGTCGAATTCGACCAGTTCACGCAGGTCGCGGCCTGGCTGGAGCGCGGTCTCAAGCGGCCGGCGGTGGAGCGCGGATTGAACATTCCGAAGCGTCCCTAAGCAACCTACTTCAGCAGCTCATAGACGATGGGATTGTCGGCACAGGCGGCAAAGCCACACTCGAGCAGGGTGGAGAGCACATTCAGCGCCGTCAGCCCGACCACCAGCCACACCGCACCTTGCGCGAACCTGCCGGGCGAGCTGCCCGGCGCCGCGCGGTGCGCGAACTGGCGGTCGAACAGCAGCATCGCCGCGAGCAGCACGATCGCCGCGATGAATCCGATCAGCGCCCACGTATAATAATGATAGCCGAGCAGCGCCGAACCGTAACCGGCGTCGCCGGGGAGGATGTGCAGCAGCACCTGCCGGGTCGAGACCGTGGCGCCGACGACGGCCGTCAGCAGCGACAACGCATAATGACTCGGCCGTGGCCCGAAGCGGATATTGAGGATCGGCCCGATCGCCAGCAGGGCGAACAGGATGCGCTGCAACAGACAGAGCGGGCAGGGCAGCTCGTGGAGCAGCAGCTGCGCGGCGAAGGCGGCGGCCAGTACCAGCGCCAGCCCATAGAGCGCGACGGCATTGAGGGTGACGGCCTGCGTGTCGTTCATGATTGGCCTCAGAACGACAAAGTGAGACGGTCGGTGGCGTGGTGCAGCAAGGTCGCGACGCAGGCGATCAGGATCACCGCGAACAGGCCGATCGCGACGGGGCGCGGGCCACGCCAGGCCACCAGCATGGCGATGGTGATGGCGAGAAACAATGCCGTGAATTCCATTCCCAGCCTCCCGATGCGAGCCGGCCGCAGTCTATGACAGATTCGTGTGCGCTCGCGACGGTGCGAATGGGCATTGTCGCTTGCGCACGGCTCCGCCAAGATGGCATCACCAGTTGAGTTCATCCCAGCCGGGGCACCTCATGACCACAGCCGCGATCAAGCCCGTTGCCCATCCCCGTCATCAGCCCTGGTACAAGATCCTCTACGTCCAGGTACTGATCGCGATCGTGGCAGGTGTCCTGATCGGATATTTCTATCCGAATCTCGGCAAGGAGCTGAAGCCGCTGGGCGACGGCTTCATCGCGCTGATCAAGATGATGATCGCGCCGGTCATCTTCTGCACCGTGGTGCACGGCATCTCCTCGATGGGCGACCTCAAGCGCGTCGGCCGGGTCGGGTTGAAGACCCTGATCTATTTCGAGGCGGTGTCGACGGTGGCGCTTGCGGTCGGTCTTCTGGTCGGCGAATTGCTGCAGCCCGGCCACGGCTTCAACATCGATCCTTCCACGATCGATCCGAAATCGGTCTCCAACTACGTCACGCAGGCCAAAGAGCAGGGCATCGTCGCTCATCTGATGGCGATCATTCCGGACAGCTATCTCGGCGCGGTCGCGCGCGGCGACCTTTTGCAGGTGCTGCTGATCTCGATCCTCTCGGGCTTCGCCATCGCTCTCATGGGCAAGGTCGGCGAGCCGATTGCATCCGCGATCGACACGGCCGCCAAGATGTTCTTCGGCATCATCCGGATCATCGTCCGCGTCGCGCCGCTCGGCGCATTCGGCGCGATGGCCTTCACGGTCGGCGCCTACGGCCTCGGCTCGCTGTTGAATCTGGCAGCGCTGATCGCGACCTTCTATCTCACCAGCATCCTGTTCGTGCTGATCGTGCTGGGCGCCATCGCGCGGCTCGCCGGCTTCTCGATCATCCGCTTCATCGCCTATATCAAGGACGAGCTCCTGATCGTGCTCGGCACGTCGTCGTCGGAGACGGTGCTGCCGCAGATGATCCAGAAGATGGAGCATCTCGGCGCCTCGCGCTCGGTGGTCGGCCTCGTGGTGCCGACCGGCTACAGCTTCAATCTCGACGGCACCAACATCTACATGACGCTGGCAACGCTGTTTCTGGCGCAGGCCACCAACACGCATCTGACGATCTGGCAGGAGCTCGGCATTTTGGGCGTCGCCATGATCACCTCGAAGGGCGCTTCCGGCGTCACCGGCGCCGGCTTCATCACGCTCGCCGCGACGCTGTCGATCGTGCCCGACATTCCGATCCAGTCGATCGCGATCCTGGTCGGCATCGACAAGTTCATGAGCGAGTGCCGCGCGCTCACCAACCTGATCGGCAACGGCGTCGCCTGCGTCGTGATCAGTCTGTCGGAAGGCGAGCTCGACAAGCAGGCGCTGCACGAGACGATGGCGCATCCGCTCGAGCTCGGCGAGGCGCTCGAGCCGGGCGGCTCAGGCTAGAGCACTATGAAGTGATGGGGCCGTCGCAGGGGGCGCTGCCAAAATATCGAAAACAACCCCATGCAAAGCACCGGCGGCGGCCGGTGTTCGACCAAGCAGCTTGACACGTCGGGCAACTCAGGGATATTCTTCTAATATTCCGAAATTGCGCAGGCGTCCGCTCTTCCCAAGGCGGTCGCATATGGCATTTGCGGGCTTCTGCAACTGACGCGTCGCAGGCGGGAGAGGGAACGCGTCTCGTTCGTGGCCGCAGCCTTGCGTGCATGATGCTCCATCGATAGTCCGTGGCGGGACTGACTCACCTCTGCGAGTTCGTCCATCCAGCCCAATCCAGGAACGCTTAACAATGCTCACCGTCTATGGCGAAGGTCGTGGCTTCCGTGTTGTCTGGCTGCTCGAGGAGTTGGGATTGGCTTATCGGCTGCGCCCGGTAGATCTGCTCGCAGCCGGCGGGGTTGATCGCGATTTCCTCGCGATCAACCCCGCCGGCTTCATTCCTGCACTGCAGGACGGCGAGACGATCATGGTCGAATCGATCGCGATTCTCGAGTACCTGCTCGCCCGCCCCGGCGCAGGTTCGCTTGCCGTCGCTCCGGACGATCCCGCCTTCGCGTCCTATTTGCAATTTCTCCACTTGGGCGAGGCCGGGCTCGCCGGGCCGATGAACGCCGTCATTGTCGGTCGCCAACTGGCGCCCGCAGCCGAGCGAGATGCCCGGGTTACCTGCTGGGCTCTCGAGACCTTCGAGAGCCGGCTGGGGTTGGTCATCCGCCGTCTCGCGGATTGCCCCTATCTCGCCGGCGACCGATTCACTGCTGCCGATATCTCGGTGAGCTACGCGCTCCTGCTCGGCATGCGAACCGGCAACTACGTCCCCGGTCCTACCGAGCGGGACTATCTCGCCCGCACGACGGCACGCCCTGCCTACGCGCGAGCGATGGAGAGCTGCCAGGCCACCAAGGCTTGGGCGGCGAGATCACCGGGATTGTAGTGCCCGCTTCAATCCGGCTGTGGCTCCGCGCTTACAAGTCTACTGCCCGGGCCGTGTACTCATAAGCGGTTGGCGCCTGATCCCCGCTTAACCCCCACAGCGGCGGAAAAAGTGGTCATCTCGCGAGATCGCCGAAGGCCCACAAGCAGAAGTGCCGCCTACTTCCCTCGATACCGAAGAGCTTCAACCAGCAGCGAGAATGCCGGTGAAGGTTGACGACGGCTAGGGTAGTACAGGTGGTATCCGGAAAATGGCGGACACCAATCCGACAGCACCCGAACGAGCCGTCCGTCGGAGACGTAGGGCTGCACGTTACGCTCCATCAGGTATGCGAGGCCAAAGCCGTTCAACGCCGCTTGCAAGAGCGGTCCTGCGCCGTTGAAGACGAGCTGGCCGTCGACCCGCACGTTGAGCGCACGGCCGTCCTTCTCGAATTCCCAAGCGTAGAGCCCGCCATGGGTCGGCAGGCGCAGGTTCAGGCAGTTGTGGCTGGTGAGATCCTGGGGGGTGCGCGGCCTCTTTCGGTTGGCAAAATATGACGGGGCGCCGACGACCGCCGACCGCAAATCCGGTCCAACGCGAACGGCAATCATGTCTTTCGCGACGAGTTCGCCAGGTCGGATGCCGGCGTCGTATCGCTGCGCGACGATGTTCGCCAGGCCGTAGTCGACAATGACTTCCACGGTGATGTCCGGGTAATTCGGCAGGATCTTCGCCAGGGCGGGCAGCAGGATCGCTTCGGCGGCGTGTTCGGTCGCGGTGATCCGGATGCTGCCAGCCGGTTTTTCCCGCAGCTCGCCAAGGGCCGACAGCTCGGCATCCATTTCCTCAAATTTCGGCCCGATGCTCCGGAGCAGGCGCTCTCCCGCCGGGGTCGGCGCAACGCTTCGCGTGGTGCGGTTGAGCAGCCTCACCCCGAGCCGTTCCTCCAGGCCGCGAACGGTCTGGCTGAGAGCGGATTGCGAAATACCGAGCTTGGCTCCCGCGCCGGTGAAGCTGCGCTCCCTTGCGACCGCCAGAAATGCGAGGAGGTCGCCTGCGTTCTCGCGGTTCATTCATAACCTCCACTAATGATTCCAATTAGGTTCTATCACCTAATCTTTAACGTCCGAAAGACCTAGGTTCAGCCTGGTCGGCGCGACGCGGCGGCAGGGAGCGCCTTTCGATGGCACTCGTCACGAGAGCGGCAGTGCCCGGTGTCTGGCCGAGGAGCATTCGAGGCGGAGGCGCTGAAACCGGCATGACAACCGAACGGATCGAATGATCTTGCAAGATGAAATGAGGAGCTGAATGAACCCCGTCTATGACTTCAAAGGACAGGTGGCCCTGGTCACCGGTGCCGCCAAGGGCATGGGACTGGCAACGGCGCGGATGTTCGCCGAGAGCGGCGCCTCCGTCGTGCTGGCCGACTTGGACGGCGATCTCGCCGCGAAGGAGGCGGAGCGGATCGTCCGAGACGGCGGCACCGCAATCGGCTTGGTCTGCGACGTCGCCGAAGAGGCGCAGGTGGCGGCGACGGTCGATCGCGCGGTCGCAGAATACGGACGGCTCGACATGGCGTTCAACAACGCCGGCATCCAAGTGCCGCCATCGGACGCCGCCGAGGAGCCGATCGAGCATTTCGAGCGCGTCACCGCGGTAAACCAGCGCGGCGTCTGGGCCTGCATGAAGCATCAGTTGCGCGTGATGCGCGATCAAGGGAGCGGCGCGATCGTCAATTGCTCTTCTTTGGGCGGTCTCGTCGGCCTCCCGCAACGCGCAGCCTATCACGGCACCAAACACGCCGTGCTCGGAATGACCAAGAGCGCGGGTGTCGAATATGCCCCGCGCGGCATCCGCATCAACGCGGTCTGCCCCGGCACAATCGATACGCCGATGGTCGCCGACATGCTCAAAGGCCAGGCCGACGCGATGGCCGAAATCATGAAGCAGCAGCCAATCGGCCGTCTCGGCCGGGCCGAGGAGGTCGCAGCCGCCGTGTTGTGGCTATGCAGTCCGGCCGCGAGTTTTGTCATCGGCGTGGGCCTGCCGGTCGACGGCGGCTTCACCGCGCACTGAGGACCATACCGCGGGGTATGCCGATATTAGGCATTTGCACGGATTCAGCCGGGCGGGGGCACGTTCAACAAGAAAGAGTTTCTGATGAGAGCCCTCGCGACGGTCGCCATTACGCTTTGCCTGGTGGCACAGGCCTCTGCCCGGACGGCGGCGACCAGGATGGAAGGAACCAAGGTCATGCCTACGACAGAAGACATTCGCGCCGTCGCGCCCGTCCTCGAAAAATATGCCAAAGGCGTCGTGCTCGGCGATCTGTGGAAGCGCCCGGGACTGTCGGCGCGCGACAGGAGCATCGTTACCGTCGCTGCTCTGATCGCGCGCGATCAGACGGTCGAACTGCCGTACTATCTCAATGTCGCGCTCGACAGCGGCGTGAAGCCCGCTGAGATCTCGGAGATCATCACGCATCTTGCATTCTATACCGGCTGGGCCAACGCCATTGACGCCGTTCCGGCAACAAAGGACGTGTTCAGGAGCCGCAATATCGGAGCCGATCAACTGCCGTCGGCTTCCGGACCACAACTTCCGCTGGACGAGGCGGCGGAGTCGCAGCGGGCCACGCGCGTCGGGCAGCAATTCGGACAGATCACGCCCAGCCTCGTGCAGTACACGACCGACGTGCTGTTCCGAGACCTCTGGCTGAGGCCGGGACTCGCGCCGCGGGACAGGAGCCTGGTCACCGTCAGCGCCTTGATCGCGACCGGCCAGGTCGCCCAGGTCACCTATCATTTGAACCGGGCGATGGACAACGGGTTGACGAAAGAGGAGGCCGGAGAGGTCGTCGGCCATCTTGCTTTCTATGCGGGTTGGCCCAACGCGTTCTCGGCCGCAGCGGTGGTCAAGGAAGTCATCGAGAAAAGGCCCCGCTCGCAATGACGTATTCACGTCGACAAGTCGTCGTCGCCACCGCAGCGTTTGCTGCATTTGCCGCGACGAGCGCCGGCGCGGAAAGCTCGAACGTGCAGCGAAGGAGTTCGGATATGGATATCGACATCAAACGAAACGGCTCTCGTCCCGCCGCCCAGGGGTCTGCGGACTGGTTCACCGGATCGGTCCGCATCGACCCTCTGTTCCAAGCTCCGGATCCCGCACGCGTCGGCGCCGGCCAAGTCACGTTCGAGCCCGGCGCCCGGACCGCCTGGCACACGCATCCGCTCGGGCAAACGCTGATCATCACGGCGGGGCTCGGCTGGGTGCAGCGCGAGGGCGGGCCCGTCGAGGAGGTCCGTCCAGGCGACGTCGTATGGTTTCCGCCCGGGCTGAAGCACTGGCACGGCGCTTCGACTACCACCGCAATGACGCATATCGCCATCCAGGAATCAGTGAATGGCAAGAACGTGGATTGGATGGAGAAGGTCTCCGATGAGCAGTATCGAAGGTGAGTTGAGGGCTCAGCGCAAAGACGAAATGATCGACGCCTCCGCCGATGTGACGCGGACGCCCTCGCGTCGCTCCCGAAGGCACACCGCGGACGGACTCTGAGAGGATGCAAAGCTTTGTCCTCACCCACCGTTGTCGTCGCCCGGCCGGGCGATGACGCCGCGGGGTGTGACATCTTGAATTGCGACTCATCCTCACCGTCGTCCCTGCGAAAGCACTAGCGTCTCTACACGGTTTTGGGGCGCGACAGATTGACTCGGTGCAGCAAGAAGTGGCGTCTCTGCAGCATGTTGTATGATTCTCTCACGGGCGCTTTGATTCGAAGGAGCGCCAGCGATGCAGCCGGATTTGTCTTTGGGTGAGTTCGGGGACGTTCGTCTCGACAAAAGGGGGCGACGCTTCTCCGGGCTATGCTTTGCACGCGCAGCGTCTGCTTGCGCCAGATGGCCCGGGGCGATTGGGCTGCCAATATGGCGTTCTGGCGGTTTGTGAACAACCCCCAAGTCACGATCGATAAATTGATTGAGGGCTGGAGCGCGCAGACGCGGACTGCGGTCAGCGGGCGTCATGTGCTGGCGATCCAGGATACGAGCGAGGTCAAGTTCCAGACCCAGGCGGGACGGCGGCGCGGGCTGGGCAAAGTCGGCAAGGGCAATGCTCGCGGCGTGCTGTTGCATGCGATGATGGCGGTGGATGCCGACAGCGGGGTCTGTCTTGGCCTTACTGGCGGCAACGTTTGGACGCGCAAAGGCAAGGTAAAAATCCCGCATGAGCGGCGCGCCTTGGCCGACAAGGAGTCGGCGCGCTGGGTGACGGCCGCCGAGCAAGGCCGCGACGTCCTGGCAGATGCCCGCATGATCACCGTCGTCAACGACCGCGAGGGGGATTTCTTTGCTCACTGGGCGCTGACGCCAGCTGAGAATGTCCATCTTCTGTCGCGTGCCATGCACGACCATGCGCTGGTCGATGGCGACACACTTTATCAGGCGGTCGAGCGGAGCCGCTTCTGCGACAACGCGGTGATCGATCTGCCGCAGCGAATGGATCGGCGCGGCCGGCAGGCCCATCTCTCGATGCGCTTCGGAACCGTCGTGCTCAAGCGGCCGCAGAGGCCCGGCGTCACCGACTTGGCGGAGGGCATCAAACTCAGCTTCGTAGAAGTGGTCGAGTTGCATCCGCCGAGAGGTGCGGAGCCCATTCGCTGGCTGCTCCTGACCACTCATACGGTCGCCACCGTTAAAGACGCCTGGCAGATCGTCTCCTGGTACCGCCAGCGCTGGATCATTGAGCAACTCTTTCGCTCGCTGAAGAGCCAGGGTTTGCGCATCGAGGATAGTCAGATCGAGAGCGCCGAAGGCCTGATCAAGCTCGTGGCGGTCGCCACCAGAGCGGCATGTATCGTCATTCAACTCGTTCAGGCCCGCAACAGTGGCGAAGAATTGCCGGCTGAATTTGTCTTCACCGCAGAAGAGATCGAGACGCTCAGGGCCATCAACAAAACCATGAAAGGTCGCACCGAGCTTCAGAAAAACCACCATCGCCCCAACACTCTTGCTTGGGCGGCATGGATCATCGCAAAACTCGGCGGATGGACCGGCTACGCCTCCCACCGTCCACCTGGACCAATCACCTTCCACACCGGAATGGCCCGCTTCCAAATCCTCGCAAATGGCCCGACAAACGTGTAGATGCACTAGTGCGAAAGCAGGGACCCATAACCACCGATGGTCATCGTCGAGCGATGCCAGAACGACGAGTCCCGTCCACAACATCCGCCGCGGAATATGGGTCCCTGCTCCGTGCGCAATAGCGCACTCGGCAGGGACGACAAGTGGAGAGAGCCTTGTCCCCTACACCTGTCATCGCCCGGCACTCGACCGGGCGACTCAGTACGCCGCGGCCTCTCGGCTCAACACCCGCATGCGCGGGTGATGACACTGAGCAAGCTGAGTAAGCCAATTCCGTCACTCTGAGCAGCGCCGCCTATTCGACGAGATCCAGCATTTTGAAAGGTCAGCAATGGTAGACAGCTTCGAAGGAAAGGTTGCGCTTGTTACCGGCGCCGCTGGTGGCATTGGTCTGGCGACAGCCAGGGCATTTGGTGTTGCAGGAGCGTCCGTGGTCGTTGCAGACAGCAACACAGCGTTGCTCGAAACTGCCGCTGCGGAACTGCGGTCCGCGGGTCATGACGTCCTTGCCATCGGCTGCGATGTAACGGATCGGGGCCAGGTGAACGCAATGATCGAGCAGGCGTTCGAGACTTACGGGAAGCTCGATGCAGCATTCAACAATGCGGGCATCAACTGCGATGCTGCGCCATTGGTTGAAACGGAAGATGCCGAGTTTGACAACATCATCGATGTCAATCTGCGGGGGGTGTGGAACTGCATGAAGGCCGAGCTTCGCCACATGACCGCACAAAGAAGCGGCGCAATCGTCAACTGCTCGTCGATCGGCGGGATGAGGGGCTCCAAAGGGCGCGCCGCCTATTCCGCCAGCAAGTTCGGGGTGATAGGTCTCACCCGCGCCTCCGCACTCGATTATGCCGGGAAGGGCATCCGTATCAACGCGGTATGCCCGGGCATTATCGGCAATACTCCGATGGCGAAGCGGGTAACAAAGAGCAACGATCCAGAGATCGTCAAGGCGTTCGTAGCAGCCGAACCGATCGGACGCCTTGGCGAACCTGAAGAAATCGCTGCGGCTGTTCTATGGTTATGCGGTTCGGCGGCAAGCTTTGTGGTCGGCCATGCCTTGGTGGTCGATGGAGGTATTTTGGCCTAACCAGCGGGTGAATGATCGTCGCGTCCTCCGAGCGGTGTCAGTCCGGGACGCCGGCCGCCTTCAGTGTCTCACGATAAGTCGCGGACATCGCTTCCACCGGAAACGGGATTCGTGACAGGAAGCCGGAGATCGTGAACTCCGGGTCGATCCTGAGCAGCTCGCGCGCGATCTGGGCCGCACGCGCGGTGTCGCCGGTCTTGACCAGCGCCACGATCAGGACGCGCAGCGCCACCGCGAAGCGGCGGTTCTGCGCCAGCGCCTTGTCGGCCCACATCACCGCCTCGGCAAAATTCTGGTCGAGCACCGCGCAGATCGCCAGCGCCGCGGAGGCGAACCAGCCGCGCGGGTCGCGCGGGTTCAGCCGCTGCGCGCGCTCGATCATGGCGCGTCCGGCTTTCTGATTGCCGCGCATCGCCTCGATCCAGCCGCCGAGCACGAGCGCCATCGCCGAGTTCGGATTGATCGCCAGCGAGCGCTCGAACAGGTCGCGCGCGGGCTCGATCTCGTCGGCCATGTTCCAGATCGCGAACGCCGCCATCCACAGCACCTGCGGGTCACCAGGCGCGAGCTCGACCGCGCGCCAGGCCTGCGCGACCGCGCGTTCGCGATAGGCGTCGTTCGGCTTCAGCCAGCCCTGGACATGGCGCATCGCATGACAATAGGCCGAGGCTGCCAGCGCGGGCGCGTAGGTGGGGTCGAGCGCCAGCGCCTGATCGAGGCAATCGAGTGCCGCTGCCATGCTCTCGGGCGTGAACTCGTATCGCAGGCTATAGGCGCGCAGCAGCAGATCGTAGGCGTCGAGCCTGTCGGGCGGCGCTGCCCGCACCCGCTCGGCTTCCGCGACGAGTAGCGTCGGCTCGATCGCGCCGACCACGCTCTCGGTGATGCGGTCCTGCAGGTCGAACACATCAGTCGCGGCGCCATCGAAGCGGTCGGCCCACAGATGCGCGCCGGAGACGGCGTCGATCAGCTGCCCGGTGATGCGCAACCGATCGCCGCCGCGGCGGACGCTGCCTTCGAGCACATAGCCGACGCCGAGATCGCGGCCGACCTGGCGGATGTCGACCGCCTTGCCCTTGTAGGTGAAGGCGGAGTTGCGCGCGATCACGGTGAGGCGGCTGCAACGCGCCAGCGCCGTGGTGATGTCCTCGGCAATCCCGTCGGCGAAATAATCCTGTTCGGGGTCGCCGCTCATATTGGTGAAGGGCAGCACCGCGATCGACGGGCCCTCGCTCGGCCGCGGCGGGCTGGCATTGTCTGCAACCGGACGATCGTGCGCGGTGTCCTCCCTGACATCGCCGACAAAGCGGAGACCCTTGCGGGGCAGGGTGCGGATCAGCCGCTGCTCCTCGCCATTGTCGCCGATCGCCGTCCGCGCGGCGTTGATCCGGCTGCTCAGCGTCGCTTCCGAGACGATCCGGCCGTGCCAGACCGCGGCCAGCACCTCGTCGCGGCTGACCACCCGATCGCGGGCGCGGATCAGGAACTCGATGAGGTCGAAGACCTGCGGCTCGACGGCCACCAGAGCATCGCCACGGCGCAGCTCACGGCGCTCGGAGTCGAGGGTCAAGTCGTTGAAATGGTAAGTCAAATTCGATGGTCCGGCGGCCGGCGGCTGAATCGGTGGCGGAACCTAGCACAGGCCGCCCGGAGCCAAAATCACGACGGTCTGAAGGACAAATCCACGTCCTCTGAAAGCGGACGGGGGCGGTCTCTGCAATATTCCATCCCGACACCAGATGCAGGAGATCGCCATGTCGCAGTCCATCAACCAGCAACGCCGCCGCTTCCTTGGCATCGCCGGCGGGATCCTTGCCGCCTCCAGGCTCGGCTTCATCGGTTCGGCTCAGGCCCAGTCCAAGCCGGCGCTGCCTGCGATCAAGGCCGGCGCCCACACCTCGATCGGTCCCGTCAAGCAGATCAATGCCGGCGTGCTTGATACCGGTTATGTCGAGATGGGTCCTGCGTCCGGTCCCGCAGTGATCCTGCTGCACGGCTGGCCCTACGACATCCACAGCTATGCCGACGTCGCGCCGGCGCTGGCCGAGGCCGGCTACCGCGTGATCGTGCCGCATCTGCGCGGCTACGGCACGACGCGCTTCCTCGCCAGCGACACGATGCGCAGCGGCCAGCCGGTCGCGGTCGCCGCCGACATTATTGCCTTGATGGACGCGTTGAAGATCGAGAAGGCCGTGCTCGGCGGCTACGATTGGGGCGCGCGCACCGCCAACATCATGGCGGTGCTCTGGCCCGAGCGCTGCAAGGCCATGGTCTCGGTCAGCGGCTATCTGATCGGCAGCCAAGCCGCGGGCAAGATGCCGCTGCCGCCGAAGGCCGAACTGCAATGGTGGTACCAGTTCTATTTCGCGACCGAGCGCGGCCGCGAGGGCTATGCCAAGAACCGGCATGATTTCAACAAGCTGATCTGGCAGCTCGCTTCGCCGCAGTGGAAGTTCGACGACGCCACCTATGACCGCAGCGCTGATGCCTTCGAGAATCCCGATCACGTCGACATCGTAATCCACAATTACCGCTGGCGGCTTGGTCTCGCCGAAGGCGAGGCGAAGTACGACGCGTTCGAGAAGACGCTCGCCCAAGCGCCTGTCATCGCGATCCCGACCATCACGATGGAGGGCGATGCCAACGGCGCGCCGCATCCCGAGCCCGCGGCCTATGCCAAGAAATTCTCCGGCCACTATGAGCATCGGCTCCTGACCGGCGGCATCGGCCACAATCTGCCGCAGGAAGCGCCGCAGGCCTTCGTCCAGGCCATCATCGACGTCAGCAAGGCCTAGAGCGTTTTCGAGCGAAGTGGGTACCGGTTCGCGTGAAGAAAACGCGTCAAACAAGAGCGAGCGCGGACGAGGGATCATGAGACAGGTTTTGAAATGGGCAGCTGCCGCGATCGCGGCAGCCTGCATCAGCGCGTCATTGCCGTTTGCCGCCGGGCATGCCGACGATGCGGCACTGGCATCGCCGATCTTCGGCGTGAAAATTCCTGACGGCTATCGCGACTGGAAGCTGATCGCGGTCGGCGAGGAGACCGGGCTGGATGAACTTCGCAGCGTGCTCGGCAACGCGACCGCCGTGAAGGCCTATCAGGACGGCGCCGCGCGTTTCCCCGACGGCACCGTGCTGGTCAAGCTCGCCTGGAAGCGCACGCCGGTTGCAGGCCTCGACGGCGCCTTCATCACGGGGCCGGCGACCACGGTCCAGGTGATGGTCAAGGACGCCGCCAAATATGCCTCGACCGGAGGCTGGGGCTTTGGCCGCTTCATCGACGGCAAGCCGGTCGATGCCGCGCAGCACGAGACGTGTTTTGCCTGCCACAAGGCCCACGCCAGCGATCACGATTTCGTCTTTACGCATTATGCGCATTGAGTGCGATCAACCGCCCTCATCGTCGTCCTGGCGAAAGCCAGGACCCATTACCCCAAATCTCAGTCATTGCGCGACGCTGGGGCCGCGATTCCCATTCACAATCAACTGCGGTGGTTATGGGTCCTGGCTTTCGCCAGGACGACGGCGGTGTTTCTGGCGAGCGCCATGCACCAATCACGGAGATGCCGCGGCGTACTGGGTCCCCCGGTCGAGCCGGGGGACGACACCGAGGATGGCACTACGCCTTCTTCACGTCCTCGCGGCGCGGTCTGATCTGGCGTTGCCGTTGCCGCGAGGCTAATTTCCCCGCCGCAATCGCATGCGGGGAACGGCTTTGACCATCACCATCTACGGCATCAAGAACTGCGACACCATGAAGAAGGCGCGGGCCTGGCTCGACGATCACGGCGTCGCCTACGACTTCCACGACTACAAGACCGCCGGGATCGCCAAGGACAAGCTCAAGCAGTGGAGCGACGAGGTCGGCTGGGAGACGCTGCTCAACCGCGCCGGCACGACCTTCAAGAAGCTGCCCGATGCCGACAAGGAAGGGTTGAACGAGCGCAAGGCGCTGGCGCTGATGGCCGAGCAACCCTCGATGATCAAACGTCCGGTGCTCGATCTCGGGGGCAAGCGCGTGGTCGGCTTCAAGCCGGACATCTACGCCAAGGAAGTGCCGGCGAAGGTGCGCAAGAAGGGGTGAGGCGCTTCCAGTGATGGGGTGAGCGCTTCGCGAGAAGTGACGAGTCTAGATCAGCTCGACTGATTCATGGCTCGCCGGACCATCCGCGGGCACGAACCTGCGGTCGATCACGGCCCGCTCCGTGACCACCGGGGCCGACTTCGCCGCCACGCCCATCAGATTGTGCAGCCGGAAGCCGCCGTCGATGCTGATCGCCTTGTAGGAGCCGATGATGTGCTCGACGCTGTCGCCGCGTCCGAACGGCAGCAGCAGCCGCTCATAGGAAACGTCCTTGCCGTCGGCGTCCGTGACCTCCGCAACCGTATAGGTCGGACGCTTGCGCGCGAGGCAAGCACGATAGGACAGGATCACGCCGGCATAGCGCTCGGGTCCGATCGCATCATCGAGATAGCGGTTGGTGCGCAGCGGCGGCTCGATGTGCTCGTTGCCATAGGCCGTCGTCAGCCTCGCGCCTTCCTGCGTAATCAGGAAACGTGCGGCCTCGCCACTGCCGACCACGTCAAAGCTCATCATGTCGGCGCGCTCGTCGGCGGTGCCCTCGGTGTGGAAGTCGCACAATGGGGGAAGCGCGTCCGGCATGCGCAGCGCGCGCAGCCAGGAGTTCAGCAGCACACGCTGCGTGATCGATTTGACCACCGATGGATCGGCACTTCTGAATTGCATCGGCTAGCCGAATTCAGGCACATCCCCGAACGGGATGCGGCCAGGGACAAGTTCATCGATCTGCGGGATGGTTTGGCTGCGGGCATAAAGTCGCAGCCACGTGCCGGGGAAATCACGTTGCGGGATCGATTTGACGACTGAAGGATTGGCGCGCTCGAAATGCAAGGCTCTAGCCGTTCATCATGCAATGGCCGGAGCTTCGGCGAGAGGCGCAAATATTCTATGAAAGTGGGAGTCCGGAGCAAAACACCGTTAACGACCGCTTTCCCGAGGCGCAAAGCGCACCGAAATGCCATTCGACTAAGGATCAACCGGAACCGGTCACGCTGATGCCGCACTGCACAGCTTTCCACCTTGCGTAACCGCCGCAGATGACGGCATATTCCGGCCCGGAGGCGACGGGCCCTGGACGGTTTCCAAGACGTATCGGACGCCTGTCGGACACGAAAAAAGCTGGCCACGCGGGCGAGGGGCTTCGCAGCGATGGCGTATGGGGGAATCTATTTGGCCGATGAGTTCATCCTCGAAACCAGCGGATTGACCAAGGAATTCGCGGGTTTCTTCGCCGTTCGCGACGTCGCGTTGAAAGTGCGTCGGGGCAGTATCCATGCGTTGATCGGGCCGAACGGCGCCGGCAAGACGACCTGTTTCAATCTGCTGACCAAATTCCTGAAGCCGTCGGCAGGCCAGATTCGCTACAAGGGCCACGACATCACCGCGATGCCGCCGGCCGACGTGGCGCGCCTCGGGCTGGTCCGTTCGTTTCAGATTTCGGCGGTATTTCCGCATCTGACCGCGCTTGAGAACGTTCGCGTGGCGCTGCAGCGGCAACACGGTTCGTCGTTCGATTTCTGGCGCTCGAAAAGCGTGCTCGACCGCTTCAATCCGCGCGCCCACGAGCTCCTGAACGACGTCGGCTTGAGCGAATTCGCCAATACGCCGGCGGTCGAGATGCCGTACGGCCGCAAGCGCGCACTTGAAATTGCAACGACGCTCGCGCTCGACCCCGAGATGATGCTGCTCGACGAGCCGATGGCCGGCATGGGCCACGAGGACATCGACAAGATCGCGGCGCTGATCAAGCGGATCTCCGCGAAATACACCATCCTGATGGTCGAACATAACCTCTCGGTGGTGGCCAACCTCTCCGACATCATCACCGTGCTGACGCGCGGGCAGGTGCTGGCGGAGGGCAACTACGCCGACCTCTCCAAGGACGAGCGCGTGAAGGAAGCCTATCTGGGAGCGGGTCATGGCTGAGGCAAAACTGGCGGAGAAGCCCGTCGCTGCGGCCGGCGCCGACGTGCTGACGGTCAAGGATCTGCAGGCCTGGTACGGCGAATCCCACATCCTTCACGGCATCAATTTCAACGTGAAGGCCGGCGAGGTGGTGACGCTGCTCGGCCGCAACGGCGCCGGCAAGACCACCACGTTGAAGTCGGTGATGGGCGTGATCGGCAAGCGCTCCGGCTCGATCCGCTTCGACAATCAGGAAATCATCCGCGCCACCTCGGACAAAATCGCGCGGCTCGGCATCGCATTCTGTCCCGAAGAGCGCGGCATTTTCGCCAGCCTCGACGTGCGCGAGAACCTGTTGCTGCCGCCGGTGGTGCGGCCGGGCGGCCTGCCGCTCGACCAGATCTTCACGCTGTTTCCCAACCTGAAGGAGCGCCTCACCAGCCAGGGCACCAAGCTCTCGGGCGGCGAGCAGCAGATGCTGGCGATCGCGCGCATCCTGCGCACCGGCGCGCGCTTCCTGATGCTGGACGAGCCGACCGAAGGGTTGGCGCCGGTCATCATCCAGCAGATCGGGCACACCATTGCGCGCCTGAAGTCGCAGGGATTCACGATCCTGTTGGTCGAACAGAATTTCCGTTTCGCCTCGACCGTTGCGGACCGCTATTACATTGTCGAGCACGGCAAGGTGATCGACGGCTTCGCGAATTCCGAGCTGTCGGCCAACATGGACAAGCTCCATACCTATCTCGGCGTCTGATATCGCCAGAACCAGAAAATTTAGGACGAGGGAATACGACATGAAGAACAAGATTTCGGCGCTCCTGCTCGGCACCGCGATGGTGCTCTCGGCTGCAAGCGTCGCCTCCGCCCAGGAAAAGCTCGACAAGACGGTCAAGATCGGCGCGCTGTCGGATCAGTCCGGCCTCTACGCCGATCTCGCCGGCCCCGGCTCGACGCTGGCGGCGCAGATGGCGATCGAGGACTCCGGCCTCAAGGCCAAGGGCTGGACCATCGACCTGATCTCCGGCGATCACCAGAACAAGCCCGATATCGGCACCACCATCGCCCGCCAGTGGTTCGACGTCGACAAGGTCGACACCATCGTCGACGTGCCGAATTCCGGCGTCGCGCTCGCGGTCAACAACGTCGTGAAGGAAAAGAACGGCGTCTACATCAATTCGGGCGCCGCCACCTCGGATCTCACCAACGCGCAGTGCTCGCCGAATACCGTGCACTGGACCTACGACACCTACATGCTCGCCCACGCCACCGGCCAGGCGCTGGTGAAGGCGGGCGGGGACACCTGGTTCTTCCTCACCGCGGATTACGCGTTCGGCGCCGCGCTCGAGCGCGACACCACGTCCGTCGTCACCGCCAATGGCGGCAAGGTGGTCGGCGGCGTCAAGCATCCGCTCAACACCGCTGACTTCTCCTCCTTCCTGCTGCAGGCCCAGGCTTCCAAGGCCAAGATCATCGGCCTCGCCAATGCCGGCGGCGACACCACCAACTCGATCAAGCAGGCGGCCGAGTTCGGCATCGTCAAGGGTGGCCAGAAGCTCGCGGCGCTGCTGCTGTTCCTCACCGACGTCAAGGCGATCGGGCTCGAGACCGCGCAGGGCCTCAACTTCACCGAGACGTTCTACTGGGACCTCAACGACAAGACCCGCGCCTTCTCCAAGCGCTTCTCGGAGCGGATGAAGAACAGCGCGCCCCCGACCATGGTGCAGGCCGGCGTCTATGCGGGTCTCATGCATTACTTCAAGGCGCTGGAAGCGCTCGGCGGCAATCCGCATGACGGCGCCAAAGTGGTCGCGAAGATGAAGACGATCCCGACCGACGATCCGCTGTTCGGCAAGGGCGAGGTCGAGGCCAACGGCCGCGTCACCCACGACGCCTATCTGTTCGAAGTGAAGAAGCCTTCGGAGTCCAAGGGACCGTGGGACTTCTACAAGCTGGTCGGCACCGTGCCGGGCAACCAGGCCTTCACGCCGCTCGACAAGAGCGCCTGCGCGCTTCTGAAGAAGTGACGATCATGCCCGCCGGCCATGCGCGTGGCCGGCGGGCTTCATCTATCTAGCGAAAGCTCATTCGATGCAGGCTCTCTACGCACAGCTTCTGGTGGGACTGATCAACGGCTCGTTTTACGCGCTGCTCAGTCTGGGGCTCGCCGTCATCTTCGGCATGCTCAACATCATCAATTTCGCGCATGGCGCGCTCTACATGATGGGCGCCTTCGTGGCGTATTTCCTGCTCAATTTGGGCGGCATCAATTACTGGTGGGCGCTGATCATCGCACCCGTCGTGGTCGGCATCTTCGGCATGATCCTCGAGCGGACCATGCTGCAATGGCTGACCGGCCTCGACCATCTCTACGGATTGCTGCTGACCTTCGGCATCGCGCTGATCGTGCAGGGCGTGTTCCAGAACTATTTCGGCTCCTCGGGCCTGCCTTACTCGATCCCGGATCAGCTCAAGGGCGGCGTCAATCTCGGCTTCATGTTCCTGCCGAT
Organism: Bradyrhizobium brasilense; assembly: GCF_029714345.1. Classification (NCBI taxonomy): domain Bacteria; kingdom Pseudomonadati; phylum Pseudomonadota; class Alphaproteobacteria; order Hyphomicrobiales; family Nitrobacteraceae; genus Bradyrhizobium; species Bradyrhizobium brasilense. The sequence goes on along the minus strand of NZ_CP121669.1, from coordinate 5,224,078 downwards.
CTATCGCGGCTGGGTCGTCATCTTCTCGCTCGTGGTGTGCCTTGCCACCTGGTTCCTGATCGAGAAGACGCAGCTCGGCGCCTACCTGCGCGCCGCGACCGAGAACCCGACGCTGGTGCGCGCGTTCGGCATCAACGTGCCGCGCATGATCACGCTGACCTACGGGCTCGGCGTCGGTCTTGCCGCGCTTGCCGGCGTGCTGTCGGCGCCGATCAACCAGGTCCGCCCGCTGATGGGCGCCGATCTCATCATCGTGGTGTTCGCGGTGGTCGTGATCGGCGGCATGGGCTCGATCATGGGCTCGATCATCACCGGCTTCGCGCTCGGCGTGATCGAGGGACTGACCAAGTATTTTTATCCCGAGGCCTCCAACACCGTGGTGTTTGTCCTGATGGTGGTGGTGTTGCTGGTGAAGCCAACGGGACTGACGGGACGGGCGGCTTGATATGTCAGCATTGACCGACGATACACTTCCGATCACGCCGCGCGCGATGCGCGACGAGATGATCGTATTCGCCGCGATGGCGCTGCTGCTGGCGATCGTGCCGTGGACGGGGATCTATCCGTTCTTCGTCATGCAGGCGCTGTGCTTCGCGCTGCTCGCCTGCGCCTTCAACCTCCTGATCGGCTATGGCGGCCTGCTGTCGTTCGGCCACGCGATGTTCCTCGGCACTGCCGGCTACGTCTCGGCCCACGCGCTGAAGGTGTGGGGGCTGACGCCGGAGCTCGGCATCCTGGTCGGCACCGCGGCCGCGGCCTTGCTCGGCCTGGTCACCGGCTACATCTCGATCAAGCGGCAGGGCATCTATTTCTCGATGATCACGCTGGCGCTGTCGCAGCTGCTTTACTTCCTCTATTTGCAGGCGCCGTTCACCCATGGTGAAGACGGCATCCAGGGCATTCCGCAAGGCCACCTGCTCGGCATCTTCGATCTCTCGAAGCCGCTGGTGCTTTACTATGTCGTGCTGGTCGGCTTCCTCGCCGGCTTCCTGCTGATCTACCGCACCATCAACTCGCCGTTCGGCGAGGTGCTGAAGTCGATCCGCGAGAACGAGCCGCGGGCGATCTCGCTCGGCTACAAGACCGACCAGTACAAGCTGCTCGCCTTCATCCTGTCGGGCACGCTGGCGGGCTTTGCCGGCTCGCTGAAGGTGTTCGTGGCGCAGAATGCCTCGCTCACCGACGTGCACTGGTCGATGTCCGGTGAAATCGTACTGATGACGCTGGTCGGCGGTCTCGGCACCATCTTCGGCCCGGTGGTCGGCGCCTTCGTGATCATCGCCATGCAGCAATATCTCGCCGGTTTCGGCCAGTGGGTGACGGTGATCCAGGGCGTGATCTTCGTGGCCTGCGTGCTGCTGTTCCGGCGCGGCCTGGTCGGTGAGCTGGCCCATTTGTTGCGGCGGTCGCTGTAGGGCAGGTCTCGGCGACTTTCGGCCGACATAGCGGTGGACGACCGCCCGCTCGGGCGGTCGATCCCGATGCTTTCCCCGCCAGATGCTCTATGACAGTTCTGTGACAGTCGCTAAAAGGGCTGTCCCGGAATGATGGAACTGAGACATGCTGCGCTGGTTTCGCGCCTTCCTGCCCAAGGAAGAGCGGTTTTTCGACCTGTTCGCCCGACACGCCCAGACCTCCGTGCAATGCGCATTGGCGTTGCAGGACATGCTGAAGGGCGGGGAGGAGACTCCGGTCTTTTGCCAGCGCGTCAATCAGTTCGAGAACGACGCCGATAGCGTCACCCGCGAGGTCCTGACCGCGGTTCGCCGCACCTTCATCACCCCGTTTGATCGTGGCGATATCAAGAACCTGATCACCTCGATGGACGACGCGGTCGACCAGATGCAGGCGACCGCAAAGGCGGTCATGCTGTTCGAGGTGCGCGAGTTCGAGCCGCCGATGCGCGAGATGGGCGGCCTGATCGTCGAATGCGCCAATCTGGTCGGCCGCGCGCTGCCCCTGTTGCAGTCGATCGGCCACAACGTCTCGATGCTGACCCAGATCACCGAGGAACTGACCAAGCTCGAGGGCCGGGTCGACGATCTCCAGGATATCGGGCTCAAGGAGCTGTTCCTGAAGCACCGCGACGCCAACACGATGGACTACATCGTCGGCGCGGAGATTTACGACCATCTCGAGAAAGTGGCCGACCGTTTCGACGACGTCGCCAACGAGATCAACTCGATCGTGATCGAGCAAGTCTGAGCATGATCCGGAAAAGTGTGATGCGGTTTTCCCTGCGACAAACGCGAAGTGTTTGCGCGGCGATCATGCTCAACAAAGCACAATAGAGCGGGGCATCACGTGGACGCCACGCTGGGTCTTCCAATTCTGACCATCCTGATCGCGGTCGCGCTGCTGTTCGACTTCCTGAACGGCCTGCACGATGCCGCGAACTCGATCGCGACCATCGTCTCGACCCGTGTGCTGCGGCCGCAATATGCGGTGTTCTGGGCGGCGTTCTTCAACTTCGTCGCGTTCCTGGTGTTCGGCCTGCACGTTGCCAACACGATCGGCACCGGGATCATCGAGCCGTCGGTGGTGGATGCGACCGTGATCTTCGCAGCATTGGTCGGCGCGATCGTCTGGAACGTGATCACCTGGGCGCTGGGCATTCCGTCGTCGAGCTCGCACGCGCTGATCGGCGGCCTGGTCGGCGCCGGCATGGCGAAGGCGGGGATTTCGGCGGCGGTGTGGAGCGGGCTCTCCAAGACCTTGCTCGCGATCGTGCTGTCGCCGCTGGTCGGCTTCCTGCTGGCGCTGGTGCTGGTCGCGATCGTGTCCTGGCTCTCGGTGCGCTCGACGCCGTTCGCGGTCGATCGCGCATTCCGCATCCTGCAATTCGCCTCGGCGTCGCTCTATTCGCTCGGCCATGGCGGCAACGACGCGCAAAAGACCATGGGCATCATCGCCGTGCTGCTCTATTCGCAGGGCCATCTCGGCGACACCTTCGAAATTCCGTTCTGGGTGGTGCTGGCCTGCCAGGGCGCGATGGCGCTGGGTACCCTGATGGGCGGCTGGCGGATCGTGCGCACCATGGGGCTGCGGATCACCAAGCTGACGCCGATGCAGGGTTTCTGCGCCGAAACCGGCGGCGCCGTGACGCTGTTCATGGCGACCTATCTCGGGGTTCCCGTATCGACCACGCACACCATCACCGGCGCAATCGTCGGCGTCGGCGCCGCACGGCGGCTTTCCGCCGTGCGCTGGAATGTGGCGAGCTCGATCGTCTACGCCTGGGTCATCACGATCCCGGCGTCGGCCGCGGTCGCAGCCGCGAGCTATTGGGCGGTGCAGATTCTGAAGTAGCGTTTTCGAGCGGAGTGGGAGCCGGTTCGTGTTAAGAAAACGCGTCCCAAAAAGGAGTAATCAGCCGACCAGCTTCAGCCCGACGATGCCGGCAACGATCAGTCCGATGCTGGCGAGCCGCATCGCGGTCGCGGGTTCGCCGAGCAGGATGATGCCGAGCGCCGCGGTGCCGACCGCGCCGATCCCGGTCCAGACCGCATAGGCGGTTCCAATCGGCAGCGTCTTCAGCGCGAGGCCGAGCAGGATCACGCTGCCGGCCATCGCCGCCAGCGTCAGCACCGACGGCACCAGCCGCGAGAAACCTTCGGTATATTTCAGCCCGATCGCCCAGCCGATCTCGAGCAGGCCAGCGATGAACAGAATGGTCCAAGCCATCACGAACCCTCCAGATAAGGCAGGGTCGTCCCCGCGAATGGTATGGTGAGGAGAAGGTCGTCCTTCCGGCGCCTATATGGGGATGGTGCGGGCGTTCCGCATTGCGACAAAACGCCCTTGATTGCGCCCGTTTTCCCTGCCAAATGCCCCGCCATGTCCGACATTTCAGTTTCAGCCGAATCGCCGTCCCGCTCGCCGCTTTCAGAGGAAGTGGCGCGACGGCGCACCTTTGCGATCATCTCGCACCCGGATGCCGGCAAGACCACGCTGACGGAAAAGCTGCTGCTGTTCGGCGGCGCCATCAACCTCGCGGGCCAGGTCAAGGCCAAGGGCGAGCGGCGCAACACGCGCTCGGACTGGATGAAGATCGAGCGCGAGCGCGGCATCTCGGTCGTCACCTCGGTGATGACCTTCGAGTTCAACGACCTCGTGTTCAACCTCTTGGACACGCCGGGCCACGAGGACTTTTCGGAAGATACCTATCGCACGCTGACCGCGGTCGACTCCGCCGTCATGGTGATCGACGCCGCGAAAGGCATCGAGGCGCGCACCCGAAAGCTGTTCGAGGTGTGCCGGCTGCGTGACATCCCGATCATCACCTTCATTAACAAGATGGACCGCGAGAGCCGCGACACGTTCGAGCTTCTGGACGAGATCGAGAAGACGCTGGCGCTCGACACCACGCCGATGACCTGGCCGGTCGGCCGTGGCCGCGACTTCCTCGGCACCTATGACGTCGTCAATGGCGGCGTGCGGCTGCTCGAGGGCGGCGGCGCCAAGACCGGCGCCACCGAGCAGATCGACATCGCCGATCTCGGCAAGCGCAATCCCAATCTCGACGTCACCGAGGTCAAGGACGAGCTCGCGCTGGCCTCGGAAGCCTGCAAGCCGTTCGAGCTCGCGGCGTTCCGCGAGGGCCACCTGACGCCGGTCTATTTCGGCAGCGCGCTGCGCAATTTCGGCGTCGGCGATTTGCTCGAAGGCCTCGGCAAATTCGCGCCGGCCCCGCGCGCGCAGGACTCGGATTTGCGCAAGGTCGAGGCATCGGAGCCGCGCATGAGCGCGTTCGTGTTCAAGATCCAGGCCAACATGGATCCGAACCACCGCGACCGCATCGCCTTCGCCCGGCTGTGCTCGGGCAAGCTCAGCCGCGGCATGAAGGCCAAGCTGGTACGCACCGGCAAGAACATGAGCCTGTCGAGCCCGCAGTTCTTCTTCGCGCAGGACCGCTCGGTCGCCGACGAGGCCTTTGCCGGCGACGTCGTGGGCATTCCGAATCACGGCACGCTCAGGATCGGCGACACCCTCACTGAGGGCGAGGATCTGACCTTTGTCGGCGTGCCGAGCTTCGCGCCGGAAATCGTCCGCCGCGTTCGGCTGACCGACGCGATGAAGGCGAAGAAGCTGAAGGAAGCCTTGCAGCAGATGTCGGAGGAGGGCGTCGTGCAGGTGTTCCGTCCGCGCGACGGTGCGCCGGCGCTGGTCGGCGTGGTCGGCCCGCTGCAGCTCGATGTGCTGAAGGCGCGGCTCGATGCGGAATATTCGCTGCCGGTCGAGTTCGAGATCTCCGAGTTCTCGCTGGCTCGCTGGATCTCGTCCGACGACCGCAAGCAGCTTGACGCCTTCATCTCCGCCAACAATTCCGGCATCGCCGACGACGTCGACGGCGATCCCGTGTTCATGGCCAAGAACGAGTTCTATCTTGGCTACACCCGCGAGCGCGCCGAGGGCATCACCTTCTCCAACGTCAAGGACGTGAAGAAGAAGGCGTAGTGGCGCTTGCGGTGTCGTCCCCCGGGAAGGCGGGGGACCCGGTACGCCGCGGCTTCTCCGTTACTCGCTACGGTTCTCGGCGGGGAGGTGACTGCCGAAAAAGTCGATCAGGCTCTGCGGCGCGTTAGCGCCGTAGCACAACTCGAGGAGCTCCTCCGCATCAGCCGCTTCGGACGCGCTGCGGGGAAACAGGTCCTCTTCATAGGCGGCGAGGGCGGCCTCGACGTCACCTGGGTTGGCAGCGATCGCCGCGCCGAGTTCGGCACCGTCATACATTGCGAGATTGGCCCCTTCGCCTGATGGCGCCATCAGGTGCGCGGCATCGCCGAGCAGCGTCACACCAGGCACCCGATCCCATCGGTGATCGACCGGGAGCGCATGGATGAGACGCAGCACCGGCGCGGTCTCGCCGTCGGTGATCAGCGCGGTCAGCGCCCGGGCCCAGCCATCGAATTCCTCGGCGACGCGGGCGAGGGCGCTCGCAGGGTTGGAGAAGTCGAGGTTGGCAAACCATTCCTCACGCTTGGTCAGCGCCACATAGGTGTGCAGCACGCCGTTCGGCTCACGATGCGCGGCGATGCCCTTTCCCGGCGCCAGCGCGAACATGGCGCCGCCGCCAACCGCTTCCGCGCTCGCTCGGTGACGGACATCGGCGTCGAACAGATATGTCTCGATGAACGAAGTGCCGACATAGGTCGGCTCGTCTGCGGAGAGAAGCGATCGCACGCGCGACCAGGCACCGTCGGCCCCGACCAGAAGGTCGGTCGTCACCGTCGTGCCGTCGGCAAAGCTCAATACCTGCCGCCCGCCGCCGAGCGGAGAGGCCGCTATGACCTTGTGTCCCCACCGCACCGTGCCTTCGGGCAACGAATTGAGCAGGATCCGGCGCAGCTCGCCCCGCGGCACCTCGGGCCGCCCGCCCGTGCCGTCATCCGGATGATGCAGCAGGACATTGCCTTGGGTATCGAGCGCGCGGGTTTCCTGGCCGCCGGGGTGGATCAGCTCGCGGAACTCTTCAAACAGGCCTGCGGCCTTCAGCGCGCGTTGGCCGTTGTGCTCATGGATATCGAGCATGCCGCCCTGCGTTCGTGCCTCTGCGGAGGCTTCCGCTTCGTAGACGATCGCTGCGATCCCGTGGACGTGGAGGACGCGGGCAAGCGTCAGGCCGCCGAGGCCGGCACCGACGATCGTGACGGGAGATTTCATGCGGAGTCCTTCCGGCGCGGAGGCTGAGAGCTATGGAACGTCGTTCCAATACTTGGAATGCCGTTCCAGACGTGTCAAGGTGCGGCATGGTCAAGAAGGCGCGCAGCAGCCAGCGACGCGAGGACTCGCTCTCGCGGGATCGCATCATCGAGGCTTCGATCGAGCTCCTGGACGAAAGCGGCGAGGACGGTCTGACGTTCCGCGCCCTGTCCGAACGGCTCGTGACCGGTCCCGGCGCGATCTACTGGCATATCGCCAACAAGAGTGATCTGCTGGTCGCCGCCTGCGACGCCATTGTCGCGCGCATGGTCGATGAGCACGTGGTCAGCGGATCGCCGAAGGCCACCATTCGCGCCCTTGCGCTCGGCATGTTCGACGCAATGGAGGCGCATGCGTGGGTCGGGACAGCGCTGATCCGTGCTGCCGGGCAGTTGCCGACCGTGCGCGTTCTGGAGTGCATCGGCCAGCAGGTTCGCGCGCTTGGCGTGGCTGCCGACACGCAGTGGACGATCGTCTCGGTCCTGCTGAACTACATCCTTGGCGTCGGTGGCCAGAACGCAGCCAACGCGCAGTTCGCGCGGACGCATGGCCTGGACCGATCGAGCTTCTTGGATGCGGTGGCGACCGACTGGTCCGCGCTCGACGCAAGCGACTACCCGTTTGCACGCAGCGTGGCCGGCGCGATGCGGGACCACGACGACCGTGTCGACTATCTCGCCGGCATCGATCTCATCCTCGCCGGTATCAAGGGGACACGAACCGGTCGAACCTAGGTTTTAGTATGACAAGCGCGAGGAATTGAACGCCGCCCCGCTTGATGCGGTCCGGCCGCGGACCCATTTTCTCCGGAGTGCAATCCGGGTCCGCCTGCATGCTCCGACGCGTCGCCATCTGCCTCGCTTTTGCCGTGCCGGCCTTTGCGCTCGCGAGCGCGGCCTCTGCGCAGCAGCGGCAACAAACTAACCCGGCGCCCTTCGCACACACGCCTTGCAGCGTGCTCGACGAAGGGCCTTGCATCCCGTCCTATTGCAGCGTGTTCAACCACGGGCCATGCCTGCCCGAGATGGATTATCCGTACGGCGAAAATCTCCAGCTCACGATCCTGACCGTGCCACCGCAGGATCAGGCCGAGAAGTACCGCAAGCCGGATCATGATCTCAATACCATCGGCGATCTGTTCGCCGCGCTGCGCGCCTGCTGGGCGCCGCCACCGCCGGACGATGCGCGCGCGGGCATGCAGATGTCGGTGCGTTTCAGCTTCAAACGATCGGGCGAGATGATCGGCGCGCCGCGCCTGACGTTTTCGACGCGGGGCATCCCGGCCGACACCCGCACCACCTACCTCAACGCGATCAACGCCTCGCTGGATGCCTGCCTGCCCCTGAAATTCACCGGCGGATTGGGCGGCGCGCTGGCCGGCCGGCCGATCATGATCCGCTATGTCGATAACCGGGAGCTGGCCAAATCGGCCAACAAGCCGTGAAGCTGACGCATTGCCACCCGCCCGGCGAAGGTGATACGCGAAGGCATTGATCGATCAGAGGAGGAACATCGTGGGACTGCTCGTCATGATCCTGGGTCTCGTGCTGTTCCTCGGCGTCCATGTGCTGTCCAGCCTGCGCGAGATGCGCGCCGGCCTGATCAAGGCGATGGGCGAGGGCGGCTACAAGATCGCCTATTCGCTCGCCTCCGCGGCCGGGCTCGTGCTGATCATCTGGGGCTTTGCGCATTATCGCGCGAGCGGATGGATCGACGTCTGGACCCCGCCGACAGCGTTCAAGCACATCACGGTGGCGCTGATGCTGCCCGCCGTCATCCTCGTCGTCGCCTCCTATATCCGCGGCCGCATCTACACCACGCTGAAGCATCCGATGCTCGCCGGCGTGAAGCTGTGGGCGTTCGCGCATCTGCTCGCCAACGGCGACCTCGGCTCGATCATCCTGTTCGGCTCGTTTCTCGGCTGGGCGGTCTATGACCGCATCTCGCTGAAGCGCCGCACGGATGCCGGCGCGCCGCCGATTCCGGTGGGCGGCCCAACCAACGACCTGATCGCGATCGCGGTCGGTGTCATCGTCTATCTGGCGCTGGCGTTTGCGTTCCACCCGGTCGTGATCGGCGTGCCTGTCATGGGAGCCTGACTATGTCTGTTCAATCCGCCATCAAGCGCAAGACCGCGCCCGATCTCCGCGCCCGCAAGAACGGCGAGCCGATCGTGATGCTGACGTCCTATCACGCGCACACCGCGGCGCTGGTCGACCGTCATTGCGACGCCATCCTGGTCGGCGATTCCCTCGGCAACGTCATGCACGGCTTCGAGACGACCGTGCCGGTGACGCTCGACATGATGATCCTGCAGGGCCGCGCGGTGATGCGCGGCTCGCAAGCTGCGCTCGTCGTGGTGGACATGCCGTTCGGCTCCTATGAGGGTTCGAAGGAGCAGGCGTTTCAATCCGCGGTGCGGATCATGAAGGAGACGCTGTGCGGCGCGGTCAAGCTCGAGGGCGGCGCACGGATGGCGGAGACGGTGGCGTTCCTGTCCGAGCGCGGCATTCCCGTGATGGGCCATATCGGCCTGACGCCGCAGTCGATCAACACGCTCGGCTCGTTCCGCGCGCAGGGCCGGGAGGAGGAGACCTGGGCGCCGATCGAGAACGACGCCAGGGCGATTGCGGAAGCCGGCGCGTTCTCGATCGTGGTCGAGGCGGTCGCCGAGCCGCTGGCGCGCAAGATCACGCAGTCGATCGCCGTGCCCACCATCGGCATCGGCGCCAGCGCGGCCTGCGACGGCCAGGTGCTGGTGCTGGAGGACATGCTCGGCCTGTCGCCGCGGGCGCCGAAATTCGTGCGCCGCTACGGCAATCTCGGTCCAATGATCGAGGAGGCGATCGCGGGCTATGCGCGCGACGTGAAGAGCCGCGCCTTCCCGGGGCCGGAGCACGTCTACGGCATGAAGAAGAGCTAACGGGGCGCGCATGGACTGGTCGCAGCACGCAATTCCGCCGATGCGGCTCGAGCCGCGGTTCGGCGACCGCGTCGTGCCGGCTTTCCCGGAGCGGCCGGGCAGCCTGTGGGGGATGATCGCGGACGCCGTCGCGCAGAACGGCGACGGCGAGGCGCTGGTCTGCGGCGCGACGCGCCTGAGCTGGCGCGAGGTCGCAGAGAAATCGGCCAAGGTCGCGGCGGGCTTTGCAAAGCTCGGCCTTGCGCCCGGCGACCGCGTCGCGATCCTGCTCGGCAACCGGATCGAATTCGTGCTGACGATGTTTGCCGCCGCGCATGCCGGGCTGGTCACGGTGCTGCTCTCGACGCGCCAGCAGAAGCCCGAGATCGCCTATGTGCTGAATGATTGCGGCGCGACGCTTCTGGTCCATGAGGCCACGCTCGCCGACCGCATCCCTGATGCGGCCGGCGTTCCCGGCCTCAAGCATCGCATCTCGGTCAGCGACGAGGGCGCATCGCAATTCGCCGGACTCGCCGACAACGCTCCAGCCCAAGCGCCGGCGGAGGTGAGGGAAGAGGACACCGCGATGATCCTCTACACCTCGGGCACCACGGGCCGGCCGAAGGGCGCCATGCTCGCCCATTGCAACATCATCCACTCCTCGATGGTGTTCGTGTCGTGCCTGAAGCTGACCAAGGCCGATCGCTCGATCGCCGCGGTGCCGCTCGCGCATGTCACCGGTGCGGTCGCCAACATCACCACCATGGCACGCTGCGCCGGCGCGCTGATCATCATGCCGGAGTTCAAGGCCTCGGAATATCTGAAGGTCGCGGCGCGCGAGCGCGTCAGCTACACGGTGATGGTGCCGGCGATGTACAATCTCTGCCTGATGCAGCCGGATTTCGACAGCTACGATCTGTCGAGCTGGCGGATCGGCGGCTTCGGCGGCGCGCCGATGCCGGTCGCAACCATCGAAAAGCTCGACGCCAAGATTCCCGGGCTGAAGCTTGCGAATTGCTACGGCGCGACCGAGACCACGTCGCCCTCGACGCTGATGCCGGGCGAACTGACCGCCGCCCATATCGACAGTGTCGGCCTGCCGTGCCCCGGTGCCGAGATCATCGTGATGGGCGCTGACGGCCGCGAACTGCCGCGCGGCGAGATCGGCGAGCTCTGGATCCGCAGCGCCTCGGTCATCAAGGGCTATTGGAACAATCCGAAGGCGACCGCGGAGAGTTTTACGGCCGGCTTCTGGCATTCCGGCGATCTCGGCTCGATCGACGCGGCAAACTTCGTCCGCGTGTTCGATCGCCAGAAGGACATGATCAACCGCGGCGGCCTGAAGATCTATTCCGCCGAGGTCGAGTCTGTCCTGGCCGGCCATCCCGCCGTGGTCGAGAGCGCGATCATCGCCAAGCCGTGCCCGGTGCTCGGCGAGCGCGTGCACGCCGTGATCGTGACCCGCACCGAGGTCAATGCGGAGAGCCTGCGCGCCTGGTGCGCCGAGCGGCTCTCGGACTACAAGGTGCCGGAGACCATGGCGCTGACATCAGAGCCGCTGCCACGCAACGCCAACGGCAAGGTGATCAAGCGCCAGATCAGGGAGAGCCTGTCCGCGGTAGGCGCGTAGCGAGGCGTGGACGTACCATCCGCGAATTCGGTCGACCTCTCCCGCTTGCGGGGGTCGAGACGAGCGAAGCTCGCTCTTAGGTCGGCACGTGCAGCGCGGGCTGGGGGCCCGTTGCGGCCAGTCGCAAACGTCCCCCGTTAACGCTTTGATCCGCCTCGCTTTGCCTTGCCTCCGCCACACCATTAGGGTAACGCCGCCGCGATGTGGGGATCGGGTAGGGCTGGGCCCCACCGATAGCAGCGGTCCCGAGGGGATGGGATAGCCTTAAGTGTCTGAATTATTTGACGAAGTCGACGAGGAAGTCCGTCGCGATCAGCTCAAGAAGCTGTGGGACAAGTACTCGCTCTTTATCATCGCCCTGGCGATCCTGATCGTTGCGGGCGTCGGTGGCTGGCGCGGCTACCAGTATCTCGAGGCCAAGAAGGCCGCCGAGGCCGGTGCGGCGTTCGACCGCGCCGTCGAATTGTCCGATCAGAACAAGCACGCCGAGGCCGAGGCTGCGTTCGCCGCTCTCATCACCAAGGCACCGTCCGGCTACCGCAACCTGGCGCGGCTGCGCTTGGCCGCCGAGGTCGCGACCCGCGATCAGCCGGCTGCCGCGAAGCTCTATGACGAGATCGCAGCCGACCGCAGCGTCGGCGGTCCCGAGCAGGATTTGGCGCGGATCCGCGCCGCGCAGCTCGCGATGGAAACCACCACCTATCCGAACATGCTGCAACGGCTCGAGGCCACGGCAACGGCGAAGGACTCGACGTTCCGTCACTCCGCCCGCGAGCTGCTGGCGCTGTCGGCCTGGCGCGCCAACGATGCCACCGCCGCGCGGCAATGGCTCGACCAGATTGCCAATGACGGCGAGACGCCGCCGAGCCTGCGCTCGCGTGCCGAAGCGCTGCAGGCCTTGTTGCCGCCGGTCGCGAAAAGCTGACTTGGCGCGAAACCCGAGTTTGAGAGATCGACCATGCGCCGCTCGCAACGCCTGATCGCAGCCGCAGTTCTGACAGCGCTTTGCAGCGTGCTGGCGGGGTGCGGCGGTGGCGGCATGTCCAATTTCGATCCGAGCGACCTGCTCGACTTCCTCGATTCCAAGAAGAAGCTGCAGGGCGACCGCAAGCCGGTATTCCCCGAAGGCGTGCCCGGCCTGGAGCAGGGCGTGCCGAAGGAATTGTACAAGGGCTCGCAGCAGGAACAGCTCGATCAGCAGAACGCCGCGGCAGCCGCCGCTGCCCAGCCGGCCCCGCCGCCGGAGCCGCCGAAGGGCGCCAAGAAGCACGCCAAGGGCAGCGCAGCGCCGGCCGCGGATCAGGCGGCTGCTCCCGATGCCGCAGCCGAGGAGGGCGCGCCCGCCGCGCTGCCGCCGGAGCCGAAGCCGAAGAAGATCGTCCGCCGCCGCACCACCGCGCCACCCGCCGACGATCAGCAGGCTCAGCCTGCAGCGCCGGCCCAGCAGACCCAGACCACGCAACAATCCGGCGGCGCCTTCCCCGCACCGCTACCGAGCGGCGGATTTAGCCGCTAGGCTCCTGCTTCAATTCATTGACGCGCGCCGCAACGCGGCGCCTGGTGATCCATGTCTTTTACCATCGCCATTATCGGCCGGCCCAATGTCGGAAAGTCGACGCTGTTCAACCGGCTGGTCGGCCAGAAGCTCGCGCTGGTCGACGACGAGCCCGGCGTGACGCGTGACCGTCGCGAGGGTCAGGCCAGGCTCTACGATCTCGACTTCACCATCATCGACACCGCGGGCCTCGACGAAGGTGCCAAGGGTTCGCTGACGGCGCGGATGCAGGAGCAGACCGAAACCGCGATCGAGCTTGCCGACGCCCTGATGTTCGTGATCGACGCCCGCGTCGGCCTGACGCCGACCGACCGTGCCTTCGCCGACTTCGCGCGAAAAGCCAACAAGCCGGTGGTGCTGGTCGCCAACAAGGCCGAGGGCAAGCATGGCGAGATCGGCGCGATGGAATCCTACGCCCTCGGGCTCGGCGATCCCGTCCAGATCTCGGCCGAGCATGGCGAGGGCATGGGTGACCTCCACGAGGCGCTGAGCGCGCTGGTGCCGGAGACGCCGGAGGAAGACGACGAGCTTGAGGACGATGAGGAGATCTCGGAGGAGGAGGCCGCGCAGCGCCCGATCCGCGTCGCCATCGTCGGCCGGCCGAATGCCGGCAAGTCGACGCTGATCAACCATCTGCTCGGCGAGGAGCGGCTGCTGACCAGCCCCGAGGCCGGCACCACGCGCGACTCCATCGCGGTCGAGATCACCTGGCAGGGCCGCCAGTTCCGGGTGTTCGACACCGCCGGCCTGCGCCGCCGCTCGCGGATCGAAGAGAAACTGGAGAAGCTCTCGGTCGCCGACGGGTTGCGCGCGGTGCGCTTTGCCGAAGTCGTCGTGATGATGATGGACGCGCAGAACAAGTTCGAGGAGCAGGACCTGCGCATCGCCGACCTGATCGAGCGCGAAGGCCGCGCCATCGTGCTCGCGGTCAACAAATGGGACCTGGTCGAGCGCAAGCCGAACCAGATCTCGCAACTGCGCACCGATGCCGACCACTGGCTGCCGCAGGTCAAGGGCGCGCCGATCGTCGCCGTCTCCGGCCTGATGGGCGAAGGCATCGACCGCCTGATGACGGCGATCCAGGAGGCTTATGCGGTCTGGAACCGGCGCTTGCCGACCTCGGCGCTCAATCGCTGGTTCGAGCAGGCGATCCAGGCCAACCCGCCGCCGGCGGTTTCGGGCCGCAGGCTGAAGCTGAACTACATCACGCAAGTGAAGGCGCGCCCGCCGAGCTTCGTGCTGTTCTGCTCGCGCGCCGACGCGATCCCGCGATCCTATCTGCGTTACCTCATCAACTCGCTGCGCGAGACGTTCGATCTGCCGGGCACGCCGATCCGGATTACGCTGCGCGAGAAGGCCAATCCGTTCGCCCACAAGCGCAAACGGCCGTCGTGAGCGAAAGGTCGGAGGGTGACACGGTTGCTGTTGCGGAACCGCGCAGTGGCGCGGTGATCTTCATCTTCATCACGTTGCTGCTCGACATGCTCGCGCTCGGGATCATCATCCCGATCCTGCCCAAGCTGATCGAGGGCTTCGTCAACAACGACACTGCAAATGCGGCGCGCATCTTCGGCGTGTTCGGCTCGATCTGGGCCTTGATGCAGTTCGTCTGCTCGCCGATCCTGGGCGCGCTGTCCGATCGCTTCGGCCGCCGGCCGGTGGTGCTGCTGTCGAATTTCGGTCTCGCCGCCGACTATGTGCTGATGGCGCTGGCGCCGAACCTGATCTGGCTGTTCATCGGGCGGGCGATCTCGGGCATCACCTCGTCGAGCATCTCGACCGTGTTCGCCTATATCGCCGACGTCACCGCGCCGGAGCAGCGCGCCGCGATGTTCGGCAAGATCGGCGTCGCCTTCGGCGCCGGCTTCATCCTCGGACCGGCGCTGGGCGGCCTGCTCGGCGAGATCGATCCGCGGCTGCCGTTCTGGGCGGCGGCGGGCTTGAGCTTCGTCAACGGGCTCTATGGCCTGTTCATCCTGCCGGAATCGCTGCCCGTGGAGCGGCGCGCGCCGTTCAAATGGAAGAGCGCCAATCCGATCGGCGCGCTGCATTTCCTGCGCTCGAACCGGACGCTCGCCGGCCTGTCGCTGGCGACGTTCTTCGGCCAGCTCGCGCATGTCGTGCTGCCCTCGGTGTTCGTGCTCTACGCCACCTATCGCTATGGCTGGGACACTGGCACCGTCGGCGCGACGCTGGCGCTGGTCGGGCTCTGCGGCATGATCGTGCAGGGCGCGGCGATCGGCCCGATCGTGCAGCGCCTCGGCGAGCGCAACGCGCTGTTCCTCGGCCTCGTCTGCGGCGCCTTGGGCTTCGTGATCTTCGGCGCCGCGCCATCAGGCCAGCTGTTCTGGATCGGCATTCCCGTGATGGCGCTGTGGGGCCTCTCGGGCGCTGCGACGCAGGCGCTGACGACGCAGCTCGTCGCCGCCGACCAGCAGGGCCAGTTGCAGGGCGCGACATCAAGCGTGCAGAGCATGTCGGAACTGATCGGCCCGTTCCTGTTCACGCTGACGTTCGCGTATTTCATCGGCGACAACGTGCCGGTGAAGATGCCCGGCGCGCCGTTCTATCTGGCCGGCGCGCTGCTGCTGCTCGCGCTCGCCATCGCCTGGCGCGCGACAGCGGCGAAGCAAGCCTAGGGCGGGCAAGCCGCCGACGGATCCACCACGAGACGTTCTATTCCGTCGCCGGCACCGAATGGTGCTCGTGCGTGACGCGCCACGCGCCGTCGACCTTGCGCAATCCGATCGTCAGCCTGAACTGGAACGTGGCATCAGGTGGCCCGCACCGCATCACCGCGACCGCGAAGGCCACATCACTGCCGGCCGTGATCGCGATCTCCTCGATATCGAAGGCGTAGGATGGGCGGTGATACCTGAAGAACAAGTCCCACGTCTTCCGGTATTCATCCAATCCGCGTGACTGCAATGGCGGGGGAACGTCGAACATCACGATGTCCGGATCGTGACGGGCGAAAATGCCGGGATAGTCCTGCCTGCGGACGGCGTCCGTCCAGGCGTCGATGAGCGTCCTGATTTCGGTTTCCGCTTTCTGTTTCTGCTGTGTCATCGCTCGCGTGCTCCGAATGCTGGCTGATGCTTCGAGGACGAATGCGAGCGCGCCGATCCGACAACGCTGATGCGTCCGGCCGCACCTGTCGGATTGCGTCATATTGTCTATATACAAACCATCCGGTTGGTTTGTATAAGAGCTGATACCGGATGAAGACGCGCCCCGCTGCGGGGCGCTCTGCCAGGAGCAGCATGGTGACCGACGAGGCCGTTGATATCTGCGATGAGTTGACCCGCTTCAGCGCCGCGCAGGCGGCGCTGCTGACGTCGCGCGGCCTTGTCTACCTGACCGACCTGAAGCTTGATGGCGGCAGGCACGGGACGATCGTCGCCGCCAGTCATGCCGAGGCGCAGGCCATCGCCCGCGCGCGCGGTCGAGGGGAACGTGTCGTCGGCCGAATGGCCTACGGCTTCCTTCATGGCCTGCTGCAGAAGGTTCGTTTGTGCGCGTGAGCTATCGGATAGGTTGATGACCGATTCCTGAATTGATGCGTCTTCCGAGGGCGACACCGCCATTCCGGGGACGCCGTTCTCGCTGCCTCGCAGCGCTTGAGATTGACCGAAGCCGCTGAGATACTGTGATCTCAAGCGACTCCTTCCTGAGTACACCATGGATAATCCTTCCCGCTCGGAACGCTCCCGCAACGCCGCACTCGACGCCGCGATCACCATCGTGACGCGCGATGGTCCGGGACGCCTGACGCTGGACGCGATTGCGCGCGAGAGCGGTCTCAGCAAGGGCGGCGTGATGCATCAGTTCCGCACCAAGGAAGCGGTGCTGCGCGCCTTGCTCGAGCAGCAGATGGCGCATTTCGAGGAATTCTCGAACCGCTACATCGAAAAGGTACGCGGGACCACGGACCAGCCCGAACTGTCGGCGCAGATCGCGACGCTCCGGGAGGCGATCTCAACGCCGCGGGCAGGGGCGTTCGCACTGCTGGCGGCGATGAACGAGAACCCCGAATTGATGGCGATGCCGCGCGATGTCGACATCAAGAAGGTCGCGCTGATGAAGGCCGAGGCGAGGGATCCGGATCTCGCGCTGCTGCGCTGGGCGGCGGCGCGGGGGCTGCTGCTCAGTTCGTTGTTCGGCATGTTGTCGCTGACCGAGGCGGAGCGGGATCGCCTGTTCGAGCGATTGCTCGACGACAGCAAGTGGACCGCGATGGAGCAGGGGGCGACGGAGGCAGCAAAGCCAGCCAAGACAACGGCGGCGCGTACGGCATCTTCGCCTCCGGCCGGCGCGCGCGCGGCAAAGCCGGCATCGGAGCGCAAGCGCGGCTGAATTTCCGGCGCTTTCGAAAGCGCAACGCCGCCCAAGCGGAATATGGATCGCTTGGCGGCGTTGGATCGGCACCGGGCCCCTGAAATCCCCCGGCGATTTCTGCCGTACCACACGAGATGTCGCGGGTTTGTGACAGCGCGCGGCCGCCATTCGCGAAGCCGCCTCGCCAGCCAACACGACATTTTCGACCGCCGCATTTTTCCGACGCGTTTCCTGCGATTGCAACTCTACAAACCAACTGGTCGGTTTTATAGCTGATCGCACTGAGGCAAGGTCTGGCGGCGCCGCGATGGCGAGTCAGACCGGCAGTGACGGCCGCAGCCGTACTTTCAGCCCCGGACGCGGCTGCGGCCGAGCTGCTTTTCCGCCCAGGTCGGATGAGGAGATTGGAATGGAGAGCTCGATCGCCGCGCGCGGTCTGGGAGCGATGGCGCTTTGCGTCCTCGCGGGAGGATGTGCCGCCGTCACGCCGGTGGCCTATTCGGATGTAGCATCGTCGGCCTACATGACGCCGGACACGTCCGATTCTTCGGGGCGTGTGCCGTATCGCTATGCGCCGCCGGTCGACTGGCGCAGCTACAACAAGGTGATGATCGATCCGGTCGTGATCTATCGCGGCGCGGATCATCAGTTCGGCGACATGTCCGAGAAGGACAAGCAGACGCTCGCCGCCTACATGCAGACCCGCTTCGCCGACAAGCTGCGCGGCCGCTTCACGCTGGTGAACACGCGCGGGCCGAACACGTTCCGCCTGCGGCTGACGCTGACCGGCGCGGTCGCCAACACGCCGGTGCTCGGCACGCTGTCGCGTTTCGATCTGGCAGGCGCGGTGTACAACGGCGTGCAAGCCGCGCGCGACGGCGAGGGCACGATGACGGGCTCCGTCATCTATGCCGTCGAGATGTTCGACAGCTCGACCTCGCGGCTGCTCGGCGCCTATGTCAGCAAGCAATATCCCAACGCCTACGACATCAAGGCCAGCATCGGCGATCTCGCCGCGGCCACCGCCGGCATCGATAAGGGTGCCGATGCCTTCGTGGCGCAATTGAAGTGACGTGCGCCGCGCGCGTCCGCAAACCATCCAGACGCTGAAAGGTCCTTTACCATGAACTTTCTGGTTCGCATGTTTCTGCGCAGCCTCGTCGCTGCCTTGCTGATGAGCTCGACCGGCCGCGCCGAGACGATCGCCCCGGTCGATCCCAGCGGCACCTGGCTGACCGAAGACGGCCGCGCGCGCATCCGCCTCGAGCGCTGCGGCACCGCGCATGACCGCATCTGCGGCTTCATCGTGTGGATGAAGGATCCGCTCGATTCACACGGCCAGCCGCTCCGCGACAGCTTCAATCCCGACCCCGACCAGCGGACGCGTGTGCTGCTCGGCCATCAGCTGATCCTCGGATTGAAGCTGACACCGGAGGGCAGGTTCGACGGCGACATCTACAACGCCGAGGACGGCAAGTCCTATGCGGTCTCGCTGTGGCGCGACAAGTCCGACCGGCTGAAGCTCAAGGGATGCCTGCTCAAGCTGCTGTGCCAGACCCAGACCTGGACGCAGACGCTGGACGTGCAGCCGGGCCAGCTCGTCGGCCTGACCGGCGATGTCGGCGGCCCGCGCGCCGACAGGGAATGGGCATCGTTGCCGCCGCCCGTCAAGGCGAAGTCGGCGGCGAAGTAAGAAGATGCAGAAAGTCATTCCGGGGCGATGCGCAGCATCGAACCCGGAATCTCGAGGTTCCCCAATGCGCAATTGCGCATCTGAGGTTCGCGCGTTGCGCGCCCCGGAATGACCGCTACGCGGTCACTTCTTCAGCAGCGGACAGTCGCTGGCCTCAAGCGGCTTCGCGGCGTCTTCCGGCGCGATCGTGGCGATCAGCTTGTAATAGTCCCAGGGATATTTGGACTCTTCGGGCTTCTTCACCTCGAACAGATAGGCCGGAATCAGGCGCCGGCCGTCGGCGCGCAGCGGGCCCTTGCCGAACAGCGGATCGTCGGTCGGCAATTCCTTCATCTTGGCGACGACCTTGGCGCCGTCATGCGGATTGCCGCCGAGCGCTTCCATCGCCTTGAGATAGTGCAGCACCATCGCGTAGTTGCCGGCCTGGGTCATTGACGGCATCGCGTTCTTGCTGGCCAAAGCGGAGAACCGCTTCGACCAGGCGCGGGTCTGGTCGTTCATGTCCCAGTAGAAGGATTCCGTGAACGTCAGGCCTTGCGCGGTCTTCAACCCGAGCGAATGCACGTCGTTGATGAACAGTAGCAGCGCCGCGAGTTTTTGGCCGCCGGAAACGATGCCGAATTCAGCCGCCTGCTTGATCGCGTTGGTGGTGTCGCCGCCGGCGTTGGCGAGGCCGACCACCTTGGCCTTGGACGATTGTGCCTGCAGCAGGAACGACGAGAAATCGGCGGTGTTGATCGGATGCTTGACGCTTCCGAGCACCTTGCCGCCATTGGCGTTGACAACCGCGGTCGTGTCGCGCTCAAGCGCGTGGCCGAATGCATAGTCGGCCGTCAGGAAGAACCAGGTGTCGCCGCCGGCTTTCGTCAGGGCCTTGCCGGTGCCGTTGGCCAGCATGTAGGTGTCGTAGGTATATGAAATCGTGTTCGGCGTGCAGGCCTTGCCGGTGAGGTCGGCGGTCGCCGCGCCCGAATTCAGCAGGACGATGTTCTTTTCCTTGACGAGATTGTTGACCGCAAGCGCCACGCCGGAGTTCGGCGTGTCGGCGATCGCATCGACCTTCTCGTTGTCGACCCATTGCCGAGCGATGTTGACGCCGACGTCGGGCTTGTTCTGGTGGTCGCCACTCAGGACGTCGATCTTCCAGCCCTTCTTGAGCAGGCCGGAATCCTCCACGGCCATCTTGATCGCGAC
This sequence comes from Bradyrhizobium brasilense, assembly GCF_029714345.1. Classification (NCBI taxonomy): domain Bacteria; kingdom Pseudomonadati; phylum Pseudomonadota; class Alphaproteobacteria; order Hyphomicrobiales; family Nitrobacteraceae; genus Bradyrhizobium; species Bradyrhizobium brasilense. The sequence goes on along the minus strand of NZ_CP121669.1, from coordinate 5,204,064 downwards.
CACCGAGTTCGGGCCGCCGATGTCGGCATAGAGGCTCGACATATCGTTCAGCACGCCGATCTTGACGGTCTTGTCCTGCGCGAACGCAGAAGTTGAAAGGCCGAGTGCGGCGCAAGCAAGAAGCGCGGCGCAGCGCCGCGCAAACGTCGTTGTCATGAAATTCCCTCCACTGTCTAAAGCCCGGACAGCCCTCTTGCGGAGCCTTTTTGCCGGTCGCTCAAGTTCCCGCTTACCCTTTCCCGGGGGAGGCGGCAATCCGCCTAAAGCCGGGTGGGCCTGCGTCGAAGCGTCATCCGGTGAAATCCTTACTTGAGCGCGTCGGAGGTCAGCTTGAATTTCTGGATCCTTTTTCCGGTGTCGACCTCGGCGGTATAGACGTTGCCCTTGGCGTCGACCGCGAGCGCGTGCACCCAGTGGAATTGCCCGGCGTTGCGGCCGTTGCGGCCGAAGCTGCCGACCACCGCGCCGTCGTCACGCCTGATGATGCGGATCTCGTTGTTCTCGCCGTCGGCGGAGAGCAGGTAGGTCTGCTTGGGATCGGGCCACAGCGCGATGTCCCACACCGCGCCGTTGCCGAGCGTGCTCTTCTCGAAGAAGAACTCCTTCACGAAGCTGCCGTCCTTCCTGAACACCTGGATGCGGTTGTTGATGCGGTCGCAGACATAGACCAGTCCGTCATTGGCGATCTTCACGCAGTGCACGGGATTGCCGAACTGTTGCGCGACCTGCGCCTTCGGATCGTAGGGCGGCTGCTTGGCGTCATCGGGCTTGTTGCCATAAGCGCCCCAGTGCCGCTTGTAGGCGCCGGTGGTGGCATCGAACACGATGACGCGCCGGTTGCCGTAACCGTCGGCGACGTAGATCTCGTTGGCCTCCTTGTCGATCGCGGTCTCGGCGGGCTTGCCGAGCTGGGTGGTGTCGTTGCTGCCCTTGCTCGGTGCGATCGAGCCGATCTGCGAGACGAACTTGCCGTCGAGGGTGAACTTGAGGATCGCATTGTCATTGTCGGCGTTGCCGCCGATCCAGACGAAGCCGCGCTCGTCGACCTCGATGCCGTGCTCGCGGCCAACCCACTCATAGCCGTCACCCGGACCGCCCCAGGACCGCAGCAGATTGCCGTCAGCGTCGAATTCGAGCACCGGCGGCGCCGAGACGCAGCATTTCGAGCGCGGCGGATTGAGGCTCGCGCCCTTCTCGTCGTCGGTCAGCGAGCGCGGCCGGTGAATCATCCAGATGTGGCCCTGCCAATCCACCGTGATGCCGCCGACCTGGCCGAGGATCCAGTTGTTCGGCAGCGGCTTCGGCCATGATGCATCCACGGAGAAGGTCGGGATGTCGCCGGCTTTCGCGGGGGTTGGTGTAGCGAAGAGGGCTGATGATGCGATGCAGGCGGAGAGAAACAATCCGGACAGAATGAAGCGCGCGCGATTGAACGTCGGCGTCATGTTGCCTCCCGAAATTTTTCTTGGCGGGCGTCCCGCTGGGAAGCGCAGTCAATCGTGGGGACGCGAGCGAGTCAATCGCAAGGAGGTGCGTAGCCCGGATGGAGCGAAGCGAAATCCGGGGCTGGTTTCTCCGCGTAGAGACTATCCCGGATTGCGCTTCGCTCCATCCGGGCTACGGGAGAGAGAGCCGCGCTCACGCCGGCGGCTGGAAACTGCGCAGCGTGCGCGCCTTGTAGTCGTAGAGCTTGCCGGTCTTGGTCCAATCAGGCGAACACATCGGCACGATGAATTCGGCGGCCATGTCGGGCGTATCCAGCGTCATCGGGTCTTCGCCGGGAAACACCTGCGCGCGCATCCGCGTGCGGATCGGACCGGGGCTGAACAGGTTGACGCGGAGCGCCGTGTTGGCGGTCTCGTTGGCCCAGGAGCGCACCAGTGCCTCCAGCGCGGCCTTCGAGGCCGCATAGGGGCCGAGATAGGCGTTGGCCTTGTGGGCCACGCCCGACGTCACGAACACCGCGCGGCCGGCGTCGGATTGGCGCAGCAGCGGGTCCATGCAGCGAATCAGCTGAAAATTGGCGGTGACGTTGATCGCGAACACGTCGTTCCATGGCTTCAGCTCGATATGGCCGAGCGGCGACGACGGCCCTGCGGTGCCGGCATTGCCGACCAGGATATCGAGCTTGCCGTGGCGCTCATGCAGCGCGAGCCCGAGCCGCGCGATGCCGTCGTAATCGGTGAGCGAGAGCGGCACCAGGGTGGCGCTGCCGCCGGCCGTGCGGATCTCGTCGTCGAGCTCTTCCAGCCCGCCTTGCGTGCGCGCCACCGCCACGACATGCGCGCCGGCCTTGGCCAGTGCGACCGCGGTCGCAAAGCCGATGCCGCGCGAGGCGCCGGTCACGAGGGCGATACGGGAGGCGAGGGGTTTTGTCATGGAAGGGACTCTAACAAATCGTCGTCCCTGCGAAAGCAGGGACCCATACGCCGTGACGGCGGTAATGGAAGTTCGTGTCTAACACTGTCGCCAGCCAGATAGGCCGGTGGTTATGGGTCCCTGCTTTCGCAGGGACGACAGCGCGGATGTGGCTAGCTCGCCTCCGCCAGCAGCGAGAGTTGGCGCGGCGGGGCTTCGGTTTCGCTCTGGTCGGTCAGGTGGGTCGGGTAGGCACCGGTGAAGCAATGGTCGGCGAATCTCGGATTTGCCGGGTCGCGCCCCTCATAGCCCATCGCGCGGTACATGCCGTCGATCGACAGGAAGGCGAGCGAGTCGGCGCCGATGATGTCGCGCATCTCCTCGAGCGAATGGGTCGCGGCGAGGAGGCCGCCGCGGTCCGGCAGGTCGATGCCGTAATAGTCGGGATAGAGGATCGGCGGCGAGGCGAGGCGGAAATGCACCTCACGGGCGCCGGCGTCGCGCATCATGCGCACGATCTTCTTCGAGGTGGTGCCGCGAACCAGACTGTCGTCGATCAGGATGATGCGCTTGCCCTCGATCGCGGCGCGGTTTGCCGAATGCTTCATGCGCACGCCGAGCTCGCGCACGCTCTGGGTCGGCTGGATGAAGGTACGGCCGACATAGTGGTTGCGGATGATGCCGAGCTCGAACGGCACGCCGGAATACTGGCTGTAGCCGACCGCGGCGGGCACGCCGGAATCCGGCACCGGCACCACGACGTCGACTTCGGGATGGCTCTCGCGCGCCAGCTGGGCGCCGAATGCCTTGCGCACGTCGTAGACCGAGCGGCCGCCGACGATCGAATCCGGCCGCGCGAAATAGATGTATTCGAAGATGCAGGGCCGGGCCGGCTTCGGCGGGAACGGCTTGTGGCTGTGCGCCCCTCGCTCGTCGAACACGATGATCTCGCCGGGCTCGATGTCCCGGACGTATTTTGCGCCGATCATGTCGAGCGCGCAGGTCTCCGAGGTCAGGATCGGACAGCCGTCGAGATCGCCGAGCACCAGCGGGCGGATGCCGAGCGGGTCGCGCGCGCCGACCAGCTTCTTGTTGGTCAGCGCGACCAGCGCATAGGCGCCCTCGATGGTGCGCAGCGCCTCGATGAATCGGTCGATGAAGCGGGTGCGCTTGGACTGCGCCACGAGATGCAGGATCACCTCGGTGTCGGTGGTCGACTGCATCATGGCGCCGCCCTTGACGAGCTCGCGGCGCAAGGTCAGGCCATTGGTGAGGTTGCCGTTGTGGCCGACCGCAAATCCGCCGGCGCTGAGCTCGGCGAACAGCGGCTGCACGTTGCGCAGGATGGTGCCGCCGGTGGTGGAGTAGCGGACATGGCCGACCGCGGCGTTGCCGGGCAGGCGCTCGATCACGTCGCGGCGGGAGAAGGCGTCGCCGACCAGGCCGAGGCGGCGTTCACTGTGGAAGCGGCTGCCGTCGAAGGAGACGATGCCGGCGGCCTCCTGGCCGCGGTGTTGCAGGGCGTGCAGGCCGAGTGCGGTGATCGCGGCAGCCTCGGGATGGCCGAAGATGCCGAACACGCCGCATTCCTCGCGGAGCGTGTCGCCATCGAGGTCGGGGTGGTATCTGAGAGGGTCTTGCAGTTCGATCGGGCCGAGGTCGAGATCCATTTGGTCGGTATGATCCGAAGGGGTCTGCATCTCGTTCATTGCCTCTCGTAAGGGCCCAAATAGTTTATCGGCCCGCGGGTTTCTCGATCAGCTTCTTCAAGCCGTCACGCGCAGGTTTGCTATAGCCATCACCCGACGCCGGCGTCGCCTGATCATTGGTATCGGCCGCAGAATCGTCGTCTGGCTTATTCTTCTTGAACTTCTTTAAGATGGTGTTCTCGGGGTCGTCAGGCAAGAGCGACATCAGCCAATCCCCGGTTCCCTGCAGCACCACCCGCGACTTCGCCCCGGTCACCCAATCGGGCCGCTGCTTGTCCGGAACCAGCCAGGTGAAGAACATGAACGCCACGACCACGATCAGGAGGCCGCGGGCGAGCCCGAACAGGAAGCCGAGGGTGCGGTCGAGCGCGCCGATCCGGGAATCCAGGATCATGTCCGAGATCCGCACCGTGACGATCGAGACCACGATCAGCGTGCCGATGAAGACGCCGGCCACCACGACGACGGCGGCGACCGTGTCGTTGTTGAAATAGGTCTTGGCGGTGGGCAAAAGTTTCGAGAACGCATACAGCGTGACCAGCGCGGCGGCGCCCCAGGCCGCGATCGACAGGATCTCGCGCATGAAGCCGCGCACCATCGCGAGCAGGCCCGAAATCAGCATCACGCCGAGCAGGACGAGATCAAGTATCGTTATGGGCATCGGCTGGTCAGGTCCGCTGGTACGTTTCGGTACGCTGTTAAGGGCTTACGTTGTTAAGGGCCTACGCTGCTAAGGGCTCTCGCGAATCGGCAAAGTCGGTGCCGTCCTAACTGAGGCGCATTGGGGGCATCCGGCAAGGCCAGAGCGCCACCTGTCCCGCGCGGCGGATGTATAGCGGCGGGGGGCTGATACGTCACGCCCGCTTTAGCTGGTCTCGCGACGGAATCGGGCCGGTGTGGCATTTTTCTCAGCCGCATCAGGGCCTCCGGAGCCGTCCTGGTCGCGCCGGCCGCCTCGCGGTGTTCCCCGGTCGCCTCTTGGCGTACCGCGTGCCGCAATTTCGGCGACCAGCGTGGTGAGATTGCCGACGCTGTTGAGGGTGAGCCCTGAATCGCCGCCGCTCTCGCCGCGGGCCGATTCGGGCAGGATGGCGCGGGCGAAGCCGAGCTTGAGGGCCTCCTTGAGCCGGGCCGGGGTTTGCGCCACCGGGCGGATCGCGCCCGACAGCGAAATCTCGCCGAAATAGACTGCATCCGTCGGCAGCGGCGCATTCACCAGCGAGGAGACCAGCGCGGCCGCCGCGGCAAGGTCCGCGGCCGGTTCCTGGATGCGCAGACCGCCGGCGACATTGAGATAGACGTCATGTCCGGACAATTTGACGCCGCAATGCGCTTCAAGCACCGCGAGCACCATCGACAGCCGGCTCGGATCCCAGCCGACCACGGCGCGGCGCGGCGTGCCGAGCGAGGTCGGTGCCACCAGCGCCTGCAACTCGACCAGCACCGGACGGGTGCCCTCGATGCCGGCGAACACCGCCGTGCCGGGGCTGCCGAGTTCGCGCTCGGAGAGGAACAATTCCGAGGGATTGGTGACCTCGCGCAGGCCGAGGCCGGTCATCTCGAACACGCCGATCTCGTCGGTCGCGCCAAAGCGGTTCTTCACCGAGCGCAGGATGCGGAACTGCTGCGAGCCTTCGCCCTCGAACGACAGCACCGCATCGACCATGTGCTCGACCACGCGGGGACCGGCGATCTGGCCGTCCTTTGTCACATGGCCGACCAGGATGATCGCGGCACCCGTCTTCTTGGCAAAGCGAATGAGGGCCTGCGCCGAGGCGCGGACCTGGGTCACCGTGCCGGGCGCGGATTCCACCGTGTCGGTCCACATGGTCTGGATCGAGTCGATCACGATCAGGCGCGGCACCGCGCCTTCCGACAGCGTGGCGACGATGTCCTCGACCGACGTTTCCGAAGCCAGCTGCACCGGCGCGTCCGCGAGGCCGAGCCGTTCGGCGCGCAGCCGCACCTGGGCGACCGCCTCTTCGCCGGAGATATAGACCGCGCGGTGGCCGGCGCGCGCCATCATGCTGGTCGCCTGGGTCAGCAGCGTCGATTTTCCGATGCCGGGATCGCCGCCGACCAGCAGCACCGAGCCGCGGACGAAGCCGCCGCCGGTGACGCGGTCGAGCTCGGCCATCCCGGAGGACAGCCGCGGCGCGTCCTGGGTCTTGCCGGACAGCGATTCCAGCGCAAACGTCCGCCCCTTGCGCTTGCTGCGGATCGAGACCGGCACCGAGCCTGTGGTGTCTTCCTCGGCCAGCGTGTTCCACTCGCCGCAGGAATCGCACTTGCCCTGCCAGCGATTATACGCCGCGCCGCAATTCTGGCAGACGAAGGAGAGGGTGGATTTGGCCATGGAGCAGGTGAGTCGCGCTATCGAGCACGATGCATAACACGGTTCGGCCGCCGCGCACGATCCATCGAAGACGGAGCGCCAGATGGCGGGGCCGGCTCAGCGCGAGAACACCCGCGTTCCGCCCGGCCAGCGCGGCTTGTCGCCGACCGGGCTTGCGCCGATTTCCCAGCCGACGCCGCCCCACAGCACGTCGACGGCACCAAGCTCTCCCGCGCTGTCGCGGACGTAGAACACGTTGGGCTTGGCGTTGACCTCCAGCGGGCCATTGCTGCCGCTCGGCTGTCGCCTCAACGCGCACCAGACGTCGGCCAGCCTGCTCTCGTGGCTCTGACCGAGTTTGGCGAGGATCTCCTTGTCGCTCGAGGCTGCGCTCAGGATGAAGGTCTGCAAGGATGCGCCGCCGCTATCGTCCTCGATCTTGTTCGTGAAACGCTGCGCGAAGGTCGCGCCTAACCAGGAAATCCTGACCGGCGCGCTCGAGGCAATGTCCTCCTTGAAATGTTCCCGCGCGACGAATTTTTCGGCGTGGGGAATTGCCGAGGTCGACGACGGATCGGACGGTTCCTCGCTTTTCGGCTGCAGGGAACATGCAACGCGGTCAGCAGCGGCAACGGCACCCGGTTGTCCCGGTCTCGTCTCGTCTGCCGCGACGCTCAAACCCTGCATTGCCAGAACAACGGTCAACCACAGGGTGAGGCTTGGTTGGCGCATATTGTTGTTGTCCCTGAATCCGCTGTGCTCGCGGAGACAAGGTAAACCGCATCTTGCAGATGTAAATCAAAGATCAGGTTTCTGGTTAAGGATAAAAAGTAAGTTCAACTACAGCGCGAATTTGAATCAAATGCGCTTCGCGCAAGGGAACTGCTCTCTCGTTTGTACGCGCGGTCAAATGTGGATGTCCCGCCGCGACAGCAGCAGCGGCGGTTTCTCGCGCGGCGTCAGACTCGTCGGCAGAGCGCGGCAGCATCTCGCCTGCGCGCGCAACGGATCGCTCCAGCTCCAGCGAACCCGCCACGACGGATTGTTGGCGTAGGCCGGAATTCGCCAGACCCAGATCGTCTCGTAAACGCTGTCGCCGAACTGCGCGACATCGGGCCTTGCCGTCGGCCACAACGCCGAGCCGGCAACAGCGAACGTCACAATCGCCGCAGTCGTGATCATCATCTTGCGCATCGCGCGCCTGCCTTTCCCGCCTGTCGTGGGCTTTGACGACCCGCGACTCCCAATGCTTCGACTTGCGATCCCGAATTCGTCAGGCCGACATCGGCGACATCAGGCGCCGGGCTGTGCGCCCGATCTGCACGCCATCTGTCGCTGAACTCGTGTCGCCTGAACTCTCGGGACTCGCATCCGGGTCGTCGATCAACCCTGTGATGCCTGCTGGAGCAAAGTTCTTTTCCGCAAACGATCAAGTGCAAGTAATGAGATTGTCATAAACGCAGTGGCCGGACGGTGGCAATCCGGATAACAACGGAAGGTGAGCGCTCAACAAAACTCTTTCGGGGTACACGCCACCCGATGCGCAAAGCCCCGTAGAATTACGACATCATCGGGAGGATATTGGTGTTCGTCACGGTGAAATCCGTTTGCCCAAGGCTTGGTCTGACGCAGTGGATGTCGGAATTCTACTGCGTCATTGCAGACCACAATAGCGCCGTGCCCGCTGCCAGCATGATGCCGTCCATGATCAGGCGGAATGACTCCGGCTTCAGCTGCAGCACGAAACGCTTGGCGATGAAGGCGCCGGCCATCAGCGAGGCGCCGGCGATCAGGCCCTTCAGTGCGATGTCCGGTGTCAGTGCGCCGAAACGCTCGAACGTCACCGACTTGCTGACATAGAGCCCGAGCGAGCTCGCCGCCTCGGTGGCGAGGAACGCGCCCTTGCTGAGACCGTAGAACAGGAACAGCGGCACGCTGAGCGGGCCGGTCGAGGCCACGATGCCGGTGAGGTAGCCGATGAGCGCACCGCCGATTGCGAGATGCCAGAGATTGGCTTTCAGCCTGTGCCGCGCCAGCCAATGCCGCACCGGCACCATCGCGATCAGGAATACGCCGATCGCGACATCGACAGCATGCGAGGGCAGCGCGAGCAGGGTGCGCGCGCCGAGTGCGGCGGCCGGAATGCCGGTGATCGAGTAGGCGATGCAGGCACGCCAGTCGACCTCGCGCCACCAGGCGAGGATGCGCGACAGATTGGCCATCACGGCGGCGACGGCCATGATCGGCACCGCCTGCTTCGGTCCGTACTGATACACCAGCACCGGCATCAGCATGATCGACGAGCCGGTGCCGACGATGCCGGAAATAGTGCCGGCGACCAGGCCGACGATGAGGACGAAGAGAAAGCCCACCTGCGCGCTCCGGTGAGGTGATCCCGAGCCATGCTGAATGCGTGTCCCGGGACAGGAGCTCAGTGTGACCTCATGGTTCGAGACCGCGCAAGGGCGCCGCCGAACCATCGACACGTCATCGTGCGCAGCGCAGCAAGACTTGGACAAATCATGTCGCGAGAATGCGGAGGTAAGACTCACAGACCGCGCAACACATTTGATGTCGTCCCTGCGAAAGCAGGGACCCATAACCACGAATGCTGATTATTGCGCGCCGTCGGAACGACAAGTCCCGTTCACAACATCGGCCGCGGAGTATGGGTCCCTGCTTTCGCAGCGACGACAGAGTGATTGTGGCGCGAGCGCGACACGCAAACCCATCACCTCAACACCACCCACGCCGGCGCGTGATCGCTGGCGCCGTCTTCGCCGCGGATGGTGCGGTCGACGCCGGCTTTCGCAAGCCGCGGCGCCACTGCGGGGCTGAGCAGGAGATGATCGAGCCGCAGGCCTGCATCGCGTGGCCAGCGCTGGCGCTTGTAGTCCCAGAAGGTGAACATCGGCGCGTCCGGATGCAGGGTGCGGATCGCATCGCACCAGCCCTGATCGACCAGCGCCTTGAAGGCGGCGCGGCTCTTCGGCTGGATCAGCGCATCCTTGTCCCAGGACCGCGTCGGGTAGATGTCGAAGGGCGTCGGCGCGACATTGTAGTCGCCGGCGAGCACCACCGGGACGTCCTCTTTGAGCAGCTTGGCGGCATGGGTACGCAGTCGCTTGAACCAGGCGAGCTTGTAATCGAATTTCGGCCCAGGCTGCGGATTGCCGTTCGGCAGATAGAGGCTGGTGACGACGATGCCGCGCACCGCGGCCTCGATGTAGCGCGCTTCGTGATCGCCGGCATCGCCGGGCAGGGCGGTGCGGATCAGCACCGGCTCGGCCTTGCGCGCGAGAATGGCGACGCCGTTCCAGGTCTTCTGTCCCTGCCACACCGCGCCGTAGCCGGCCTGCTCGATCGCGGCCGCGGGAAACTCGGCGTCGCTTGCCTTCAGCTCCTGCAGACTGACGACGTCGGGCTTGGCGGTCTTGAGCCAGCGCAACAGGTTGGGCAGGCGGCGGTTGACGTTGTTGATGTTGAAGGTCGCGATCTTCATGCGCACCGGCAATCGCGGACCTTGATCATGTCAGGTGGACGTCGCCGTTGGCTCTGCGGCCGGCAGTGGCGGCGGCGCAGCGGGCGCGGCTGTTGGCAAGGCTGGCGGTGCTGCGGGTTTGGCAGCCGGCCCGCTCGTCTCGGCGACCGCGTCGCTTCTCGCGGCGACGGCATCGCCGCCCTTGTAGATGCGCACGAAGCGGCGGCCGAGGCTGGTCAGCACCTCGTAGCCGATGGTGCCGAAATGATGCGCGACCTCGTCGACCGTGATGCCTTCGCCGATCAGCGTCGCCATGTGGCCGCGACGCACGGCATTCTTGTCGAGGTCAGTGACATCGACCGCGATCAGGTCCATCGAGACGCGGCCGGCGATCGGGCACCGCTTGCCGGCGACCACGACCTCGGCGCCGCGGGTGCCGTCATTGGCGCTGGCGGCGCGGAAATAGCCGTCGGCATAGCCGGCGGCGACGATCGCAAGCCGGGTCGGCCGGCGCGCGGTCCAGGTGCCGCCATAGCCGACGGTCTCGCCGCGGTCGATGTTGCGGATCTGCACGATGCGCGCCTTGAGGTCGACCACCTGCTGCATCGGGTTGTCGGCCTCCGGCGTCGGATTGACGCCATAGAGCGCGCAGCCCGGCCGCACCATCTCGAACTGGAATTGCGCGCCGAGAAACACGCCGGAAGAATTCGCCAGCGAGGCCGGCACGCCAGTGAACAGGCTCGCGATCTCGCGGAAGCTCGCAAGCTGCTTGGCGTTGGCGGGATTGTTGAGCAATTCGGCGGAGGCGAGGTGGCTCATGACCAGCGTGATGCCGTGATCGCCGGCATTGATCCGCGGGATGATGCCCTGTGCCTCGCTGACCGTGAGCCCCAGCCGGTTCATGCCGGTGTCGATATGGATGCCGGCGCCGCCGGACCAGCCGGAGCGGCGGCAGAACACGTCCCATTCGGCGAGCTCGTTGAGATCGCCGATCACCGGCTTGCAGTCGATCCTGGCGTAGGCGTCGCCGGTGTTCTGGAAAAAACCGCCGAGCGAATACACCGTCGCCTCGGGAGCGGCCGCGCGCACCGCGGCGGCCTCCTCGACGCTGGCGACGAAGAAGGTCTTGCAGCCGGCCTTGGCCAGCGCCCGCGCGACCTGCTCGGCGCCGCAGCCATAGGCGTTGGCCTTGACCACGGCGGCGCATTCAGCCGGCACCGCGGTCTTCTCGAGCTTGCGCCAGTTGGCGATGATGGCGTCGAGGTCGATGGTGAGGATACCGCTGGCGGTCGGGTGGGCCGCCAGCAAACTGGCCTCGGGTGTCAGCTGCGATTTCGCGTCAGTCACGATGTTCATGGCTCAGTTGTACGCGGGTGCCTTGCGTCGTTCAACCGAGGTCCGGATCTCAGTGGCCGTGATCCGGAACCTGACCGTCGGGTGCGAGATCGCCGAAGCGCGTGACGCTGGCCTCGAAGTGCAGATCGACCGTGCCGGTCGGGCCGTGGCGCTGCTTGCCGATGATGACTTCGGCCTTGCCGTGGGCAAGGTCCATGTCCATCTGCCACTTCTCATATTCCGGCGTGCCCGCGCGCGGCTCCTTGTTGGCGAGGTAGTATTCCTCGCGATAGACGAAGATCACGACGTCGGCGTCCTGCTCGATCGAGCCGGATTCACGCAGGTCGGACAGCTGCGGCCGCTTGTCGTCGCGGTTTTCGACCTGACGCGACAGCTGCGAGAGCGCGATGATCGGTACGTTCAGTTCCTTGGCCAGTGCCTTCAGGTTGGTGGTGATCTCGGTGATTTCCTGCACGCGGTTGTCGTTGCCGCGTTTGCCCGAGCCTTGCAGCAGCTGGATGTAGTCGATCACGATCAGGTCGAGGCCCTTCTGGCGCTTGAGCCGTCGCGCCCGCGCGGTGAGCTGCGAGATCGAGAGACCACCGGTTTCGTCGACGTAGAAGGGCAGCGATTGCAGCTCGATCGAACAGTCGCGGATCTTCTCGAAATCGAGCTCGGAGATGCCGCCGCGACGGATCGAGCTCGAGGGGATGCCGGTGCGCTCGGCGAGAATACGGGTGGCGAGCTGTTCGCCGCTCATTTCGCAGGAGAAGAAGCCGACACAGCCGCCATTGACTGCCTTGGTGGTGCCGTCCGCCTGGACTTCCGGCACATAGGCTTTGGCGATGTTGTAGGCGATGTTGGTGGCGAGCGATGTCTTGCCCATGCCGGGACGGCCGGCGAGGATGATGAGGTCGGACGGCTGCAGGCCGCCCATCTTGGCGTCGAGGTCGCGCAGACCGGTCGAGATGCCCGACAGCTTGCCGTCGCGCTGGAACGCCTTCGCCGCCATGTCGACGGCGATCGTCAGTGCCTGTGCGAAGCGCTGGAAGCCGCCGTCATAGCGGCCGGTTTCAGCAAGGCCGTAGAGTTGCCGCTCGGCATCCTCGATCTGGGCGCGCGGCGCGAAGTCGACCGGCGCGTCGTAGGCGACGTTGACGATGTCCTCGCCGATCTGGATCAGGTTGCGGCGCAGGCTGAGATCGTAAACGGTGCGTCCGTAGTCCTGCGCGTTGATGATGGTGGTCGCCTCGGCGGCAAGCCGGGCGAGGTACTGGCCGACCGTCATGCCGCCGATGTCGAGCTCGGCCGGCAGGAACGTCTTCAAGGTCACGGGGTTCGCGACCTTGCCCATCCGGATCAGGCTTCCGGCGGTTTCATAGATTTGCTGATGGATGGTTTCGAAGAAGTGCTTCGGCTCCAGGAAATCGGAGACCCGGTAGAAGGCGTCGTTATTGACCAGGATCGCGCCCAGCAGGCCCTGTTCCGCTTCGATGTTGTGCGGCGCACTTCGGTAGGCCGGGGATGCGGCGTCGGGCGCGAGCTTGTGGACGTTCGAATCAATCAAGGCCATGGACGAGCTTATTCTTCTGATTTCGTCGTTACTGAGATTTTCGGCTGTGGGGCGGCGATGAAGCGCCAGCCCGGCACGAAGCGAAAGGACGGATGTTTCTTATGCACGATTCACACAACGCGAGGTGTGAATCCGAAACAGCCGGATGCATTCCGCTTGACTGGGGTTTTGTCCGAAACCGGGCGGGAGCCGGCCGATCAGCACGGTCGTTGGCAAAAATTGGACGCCGCCTGAACCTTTTGCCAGGCGAGCGGACCCATGGAGAGGCGAGGCGGCTGTTGGCGTCGATTTCTCAGACCAGGATGAGGAAGGCCAGCGCGATCAAGGCGGCCACCACGCCAGTGGCGATCAGGGCGTAGTCAGTCGCGATATCGCGCTGCGGGTCCAACATCGTCTGGTGTGTTTCTCGGGTCATTCCGGACCACTACGACAGTCCGGGACAGACCTCTGTGAAGCAGATCACATGCGCCGCACTTTTTTTGCGGCAGGTTCGCGGGAACGACCCGGCGGATTCCGGGTTGTCTACGCTCAGGCAAGATACGGCGGCGATGGCTCGAGAGTTTCAGACAGCGCGATCAGGGCTTGGCCGGGCAGATGGCATGGACCGCCGCTGGCTGGCGGCGCTTGTCGATGCCATGGAGCAGGCGGCGCGTCCCGAGGTCCGCAATGTTCCCTGCGATGCCAGCTTGATTTCGGCCGCCGCAGCCCATCTGGCGCGTCCGGCGCCGACCTTTGGCCATTGCGGGTCGGCCTACAGCCTGCGCAACTAGCCGCACCCGTTCCTTCAGACCTATTCGCCGGCCAGTTGTAGCCGGGGCTTGGCCGCGCCGGCCTCCTTCAGCCGCAGGCGGGCTTCTTCGCCGCCGATATAGTCGCGGGTTATCGGGACGATGCCCTGGCGCTTGGTGAGCTGGAGCTGGAAGTTCATCATATTCTGCACGCGGAACGACATCTCCGAGGCAGCCAGGTAGAATTCCCACATCCGGGCAAAGGTCTCGTCGTAGAGCCGCACGGCCTCCTCGCGCCGCGCCATGAAGCGCTCGCGCCATGCCTTCAGCGTCTCGGCATAGTGCAGGCGCAGGATCTCCATGTCGCAGATCAGCAATCCGGCCTTCTCGATCGCCGGCATGACCTCGGACAGCGCCGGAATGTAGCCGCCGGGGAAGATGTATTTGCGGATCCAGGGGCTGGTGACGTCGGGGCCGGTCGAGCGGCCGATCGAATGCAGCACCATGACACCGTCGTCGCTCAAGAGTTCGGCGCAGCGCGCGAAGAAGGTTTCATAGTAGGCGACCCCGACATGCTCGAACATGCCGACCGAGACGATGCGGTCGAACGGCCCGGGGATGTCGCGGTAGTCCTGCAGCAGGAAGCGCGCCGATTGCGCCAGGTTCCGCTCCGCCGCCCGGGCGTTGGAAATTTGCAGCTGCTCGGTCGACAGCGTGACGCCGGTGACTTCGGCGCCGCTCATCTCGGCGAGATAGAGCCCAAGGCCACCCCAGCCGGAACCGATGTCGAGGATGCGGTGCCCGGGCTTGATCAGGAGTTTTGCGGCGAGGTGACGCTTCTTGGCGAGCTGGGCATCGTCCAGCGTCGCGTCCGGCGTCTCGAAATAGGCGCAGCTGTATTGCTTGTCCGCGTCGAGGAAGAGCGAATAGAGGCGGCCGTCGAGATCGTAATGACGGGCGACGTTGCTTCTGGATCGGCCGCGCACATTGATCTGCTGGGCGCGGCGTCCGAGGAAGCGTACCCAGGCCTGCAGCCTGGCAAAGTTCGGCAGCATGGCTGCCTGACCCATAAGCACCGCCAACACGTCGGCAACGGTGCCTTGCTCCACCACGAACGTGCCGTCCATGAAGGCTTCGCCGAGATAGAGCTCGGGATCGACCAGGACGCGGAGTTCAGCCCCTCGCGTCATGAAGCGCACGGCAACCGGTACGCCCGTGCCGTCACCGCAGGTGAACTGAGCGCCGCTCGCGGTCGTGAACGTGATCGAACCGCGGCGGATGAAGCGCCCCAAGAAGTATCGCAACAATCGGTCCATCGAAACACCAACGGAACGGCAAGCTGCACACCGACACCACCGGAGTTGATCACTCCAATGTGTCCCCAACCTCAAGATAGGCAGGGAATTAGATCGCGCTATAGCGTTGTGGTCAAAGCCGATATTCCAAAATGTGACAATTGCGTGGATGCGTCATGGGCGCGCTTCCATTCGCGCGATAATCGGCTAAAAGGTGACCGCCGCGGCCGATCCATCAGGCGCTGGCGGCGATTTTTCCGGAATCTGGAGACTTAAGGAATGTTGAGCCGAGCCCTCAGTCTGGCGACGGTGGCGCTTCTGATTGGCTGCCTGTCAGCCGTATCGGCGCAGGCGCAAAACCTCGAGGCCGGCAAGAGCCCCTCCCAGATCTTCGCAAGCACCTGCACAGCTTGCCACAAGAGCCCGCGCGGCCTGCTGAAATCGGTGCCGGCCGGTTCGCTGCCGGGCTTCCTGCGCCAGCACTACACGACGTCCAGCGACATGGCCGGCGTGCTTGCGTCCTATCTGATTTCGAATGGCGCCAACGACCCGCGCTACCAGGCCAAGGATCAGCCCAAGGGGACTAAGGAGGGGGCCAAGGGCCGGGAAGGCAGGCAGGAGGCGAACCAGTCTCCGGAGCAGCCGTCCGAGCGTCCAGCCCGCCGACGGCACCAGGATGCAGCGCCGCAGGAAGGTGCCAAGCCTGACACCGACGGTTTGAATCCCGAAGGACGTCCAATTCACCGCGGCAAGCGGATGGCCCGCCCGAGCGAGGCGCCGGAGGGCGCGAAGCCGGACGACGGCCAGACGCCGCAGGCCTTGGGCGAGGGCAAGCCGTCGCGTCATAAGCACGGCCGTCGCGGCAAGCCCGTCGAGGAGCCGAAGTCCGAGGAGCCGCCCAAGGGCGCGGCGACCAGCGACGAGCCCAAGACGGAGCCGAAGACAGACCCCAAGACCTCCACCAGGCATGATGACAAGGGTGAAGCCGAGAAGCCGGCGAAGCCTGCCGCCGAGCCCGACACGGCAAAGGTCGACGCGCCCAAGAGCAATGGCGGCGGCGAGCCGGCTGCCGTGCGATCCGATCCGGTTCCGCAGGTCACACCGGCGCCTGCCGCGGCTGCGCCTGCGGCGTCCGAGCCGGCCGCAGCCGCATCTCCCGCTCCGGCGCCAGCTGCGCCGCCGGTGACTGCGACGGCGCCGCCGCCGCCACCGCCCACGACGCCAGGCTCCGGCCCGCCGGAAGCTCCGACCTCGAAGTAATCGCCAACGCCGGGCCGCAAGGTCCGGCGTATTCGTTTGACCATCATTAGAGTAATACTCTAGAGTGTTAATCTAGTCAGGAGGACGACTTGAGCACGGCGCGCGAAGATCTGCTGGCAGCGGGACTGGCGGTGTTCGACCGCGACGGATTTGAGGGCGCGACGGTGGCCGAGATCCGCTCCCGCGCCCGCGCGTCCAACGGCAGCTTCTTCCACTTCTTCACCTCGAAGAAGGAGCTCGCCGGCACCCTGTTCCTGGAAATCCTGCAGGCTTATCACGCCGCGATCATCACCTCGGTCGACGACAGCTGCGGCGCCGGCGAGGGCGTTGCGCGGCTGATCCACGCCCATCTCGATTGGGTCGTGACCTTCAGGCGTGAGGCGCGCTTCCTGTTCGAGATTTCGCGCAGTGAGTGGGGCGAGGAGGTGCGCGGCGCGCAGCGCAGCGAGAATTCGCGGCTCACCGATGGCATCGAGCGCTGGCGCGCGCCGCTGCTCGCGCGCGGCGAATTGCTGCCGATGAGCGCCGTGCTGTTCTTCAGCCAGATCATCGGGCCGGCACAGATCTTCTGCCGCGCCTGGCTATCGGGCCGCCACACCGGCGATCCGCGCGAACAGGTCGAGACGCTGATCGCCTGCGCGATCCGCGCGGTGGTGGCGCCGGGTGCGCCGGGACGAACAGGAGGGACTTCATGAGCGAGATCGATCCCGACTTTGCACCGATCGCGACGCGAATTCGCGACAATGTCGGCCGGCAGGGCTTCATGGGTCTTGTCGGGGCCGAGGTGGCCGAGCTGTCGCGCGGCACCTGCACGCTCGCGGTCGACCGCCGGCCGGAGCTGTTGCAGCAGCATGGCCTGTTTCACGGCGGAGTGACGGCGTTTCTGGTCGACAACGCCACCACGATCGCAGCGGCGACGTCGCGCGGCCAGCCGGCGCTGACGGCGGAGTACAAGCTGAACCTGCTGTCGCCGGCCTCGGGCGATCGTCTGATCTGCCGGGCGCGCGTGATCAAGCCGGGACGCCAGGTCGCCGTCGTTGCAGCCGACGTGTTCTGCGTGATCGACGGCAAGGAGAAGCACACCGCGACCGCATTGGCGTCGATCGCCATGCTCGACGACAAGGCGGCGGCACGAATCCAAAGCCCGGCCTGATGGGGCCGGGCTTCGTAGCGTTTAGTCGGTTGGACGATGACGAGAGGCTTACTTCTCTTCGGCGGCCGGAGCCGGCGCGGCTTCCTCGTCGTGCTGGGCTTCCGGATCGAAGAATTCGCCGGCGGCGGCGAGCGCCTCGGCGGCAGCGTCCTGGTCTTCCTGGCGGGTCGAGATGTCCTCACCGCGCTTGATCCGCTCGGCCTCTTCGGCGGAGCGGGCGACCGTCACGGTGACGCTGGTCTCGACCTCGGGGTGGACGGCGATCGTCACCTTCTGCGCGCCGATCACCTTGATCGGCGAGTCGAGCCAGACCTGCGGGCGGGTCACCGTCACGCCGTCGGCAGCCAGCGCGGCGACGATGTCGCGCACCGTGACCGAGCCGAACAGCTGGCCGGATTCGGAGGCCTGGCGGATGATGACGATGTCGCGGCCGTCGATCTTCTCGGCAACCTTGGCGGCTTCGCCCTTGGCCTGGATGTTGTTGGCCTCGAGCTCGGCCTTCATGCCGTCATACTTGGCGCGGTTCGCCTCGGTGGCGCGCAGCGCCTTGCCGCGCTTCAGCAAGAAGTTGCGGGCGAACCCGTCCTTGACGCGCACGACTTCGCCCATCTGGCCAAGCTTGGCGACGCGTTCGAGCAGAATGACTTCCATTTTCGTTCTCCTTTAGATGCAAAGTACGGGTTTAAGTGGTTGGATCGAATCTCAAGCCGCGGGCAAAGGCGGCGGTCTTGTCTGCAGATAGCGCTGGCGCAGCCCGAACACGGCGTCGGCGATGCCGAGCGCGAACATCGCCACGATCGGCCAGCCGAACATGACGACGACCGCATAGATGCCACCGAGCCAGAAGCCGCGATTGGTGAGCGACAGCGTCAAGGTGTGCAGAACGGCGAAGCCGACGAGCGCATAGGCGATTACGAGTGCCGCGGTGACGATCTGCGCCAGCAGCGCAAGCATGCCGCCGATGAAGCTGACGGCGACCGCCGCCAGCAGCGCGACCAACGTCACGGCGGGAAGCGCCGTGGTGCGGAAATCCGGCCACGGCCGATTCAACCGCCCCGAGGTTTGCGTGATCTTGCCGGCGAGCCAAAGGTTCAGCGTCAGCGTCACCATGGAGATGACCGTTGCCGCGAGCGGCGCGAAGATCACCAACGCGTCGACCAGCCGTTCGATGTCACCGCTGGGCTGCGCTTCGCCGGCGCTGAGCATCTTGAGCAGGCCGCGCCGTAGCGTGCCGGTGATCGTGTCGGTATCGGTGCCGAGCGTGAGCAGCGCGGCGGTCGTGGTAATGATGGCGAAGGCTGCAATCCAGAGCAGGATGCGGCCGACGGGGTACCATTCAATCGCTGGCGGCTGCTGCTTGGCGCTGTCGCCGGCTGCGCCCGCGACCGGCCGTCCGAGCAGGGCGAGGTGGCCGAGCCACCAGCCGGGCACGGCGACCATCATGGCAAACGCGATGCTGTAGGGAAGGCCGAAGAGCGTGCCGAGCACGGATGCCGCACCCACTCCACCAATAGCGGCGGCGAGGGGGCCCCAGCCGAGCGCCGCCACCATGATCGGCAGCGGTGCGAGATAGAACAGCAATATCGAGATCGCCGCGCCCGAACTGATCGAGGCGAACATCAGCGCCGACGCGGCGCCGGCGGCAAGTGCAACAATGAGTATCCCGGTCATCAGCTGTCCCGCCCCCTTCGAGCGGTTAGGGGTCCTGTTTCGAGAACCCCAACCATCGGCGACCGGACGACCCGGAAGCCTTATGAGAATGAGCGGCCGGCGACGTATGCCGCCGGCCGGAAACGATTACCTGATCACGTAAGGCAGCAAGCCGAGGAAGCGCGCGCGCTTGATGGCGCGGGCGAGCTCACGCTGCTTCTTGGCGGACACGGCCGTGATGCGGCTCGGCACGATCTTGCCGCGCTCGGAGACGTAACGCATCAGCAGCTTGGAATCCTTGTAGTCGATCTTCGGCGCATTCGCGCCCGTGAACGGGCAGGACTTGCGACGACGGAAAAACGGACGGCGGGCACCAGCATCAGCCATGATTCATTACTCCTCGGTCGCAGCTTCTTCTTCGCGCGGACGGCGCGGGCCACGGTCGCCACGGAAACCGCCACCCTCGCGGTCACCACGGAAGCCGCCTTCGCGGTCGCCACGGAAGCCACCACCACGGTCATCGCGCTCGCGATCGCGGTCGGCCTTGCGCATCATCGCGGACGGGCCTTCCTCGTGCTCTTCGACGCGCACGGTGAGGTAACGGATGACGTCTTCGTTGATCCGCTCCTGACGCTCGATCTCGGTGACGACAGCCGACGGTGCGTCGATGTTCATCAGCACGAAATGCGCCTTGCGGTTCTTGTTCATGCGGTAGGTGAGGGAGCGCACGCCCCAGCTCTCGGTCTTGGTGACCTTGCCGCCGCCCTGTTCGACGATCCCCGTCATCTGGGCCGTCAGTTCATCCACCTGCTGGGTGCTCGCATCCTGACGCGCGAGAAAAACATGCTCATAAAGAGGCATGGTTGTCCTTTCCTGTGTTGGCGCGGCTTCCGGCGACAAGCCCTTCGAGACCTTCGGAAAGGACTCGAGCTGCTCAGAAGGCGGGAGCACGGGACGACGGGCCGACTGGCCCTGCCACATCAAAATCAACGGGTGAATTTGCTGAGACCGTCCGTTCAGCTCCCGGCCGGAGCCCACGAATGGCGCGCTTATACGGATTTTGGCCGCGAAAGCAAGGGTTCTCGGCCCCCGGATGTGCGAGGCGTCGTAGCCCTCCAGGCCGTTTGGCGCAACCTCGGGCGATTTCCCGTTGATTTCTTTGTTTGTATATCATACAAACATCTTTGGGAGGACGAGATATGGGTTCGGAGACCGCCAGCGGCATGTCTGCGCCCGATCCGAAGCACGCGGTCCGCGCGACGCGGTCGGCGGGGCGCAAGATGCGCTCGCTGCTGCTCGATGCCGCCAGCCGCCTATTCAAGGAACGCGGGCTCTCGGGCACATCGATCTCCGATATCGCCGCGGCCGCGGACGCCTTTCCGAGCCAGATCACGTATTACTTCCGCACCAAGGAAGCGCTGTTCGTCGAAGCCGCCAGCCGCGACATGCTCTATCTCGCGCGCGCGACCGAGCAGGCCGCCCTGAATGCGCACACCCCGCGGGACTACACCCACGCTTTGGCCGAGACCGTGACCGCGACCGACACGGTCGCCTTTTTCGCGGAGGCCTTGACCCTTACGCGGCGCCGGCAGGACCTCGCGCCCCTCGTCGAGCGCACCATCGAACGCCTGCACAGCGAGGGCGCGCGCGCCTATGCGGGCCAGGTCGAGCGGCATGGCTGGCGCTCGCTGCGCGCGCCCGAGGAGAGCTCGCGGCGGTTCTGGGCGATTGCGATCGGTGTAATCGTCGAAGGTTTCGCGATGGGCCGCGGCTCCGAGGAAATGTGCCGCGAATTGCTGCGCGCGCTCGGCGAGCAGGCGACATCAACTTCGACGTCGGCCAATGACGGGACGCGGCTGCGCCTGGTCGGCGATCACAGCACTTCATCCTCAACGGACGGGGAGACAAGCTCATGACCGCGCTTCGCATGCGAGCCCGCGATTTCCTGACCGAGGACGAACTGGTCGCGGTGCGCGAGCGCACGACGTGGAAGGGCGCAGCCCTGATCGTGCACGCCTGGGCGCTGATCCTGGGCGCGATCGCGCTGGTCGCGTGGTGGCCCAATCCGCTGACCTATCTGCTCGCCGTTGCGATCATCGGCTCGCGCCAGCTCGGGCTTGCGATCCTGATGCATGACGGGGCGCACGGCTGTCTGTCGGCGGACGAGAGGACCAATCTGACGCTGAGCCAGTGGTTCTGCGCCTATCCGATCTTCGCGGAGACCCGCGGCTATCGCCGCTATCATCTGCAGCATCATGCGCGGACGCAGCAGGAGGATGATCCCGATCTCGTGCTGTCAGCGCCGTTTCCGATCACGAAGCTGAGCTACCGCCGAAAGTTCTTCCGCGACATCACCGGGCAGACCGGCTACCAGCAGCGCAAGGCGCAATTGCTCAATGCGATCGGGCCGAAGGAGTGGCCGCTGTCGCGGCGCGCCGCCAACTTCTGGCAGAAGCTCGGGCCGCAATGCGTCACCAACGCGCTGCTGTTCGCGGGCCTCGCCGCCGCCGGCGTGTGGTGGGCCTATCCGCTGTTGTGGCTGGTGCCGCTGCTGACCTGGATGATGGTGATCACGCGCATCCGCAACATCGCCGAACACGCCGTCGTGCCTGACAGCTCCGATCCCCTGCGCAACACCCGCACCACACGGGCCAATGTCCTCGAGCGTCTCTTCATCGCGCCGTATTATGTGAACTATCACCTCGAACATCATTTGCTGTTCTACGTGCCCTGCTACAACCTGCCGCGCGTCCACCGCATCCTGAGCGAAAGCCGCTATGCCGGCCGGATGGAAGTGCAGCCGGGCTATGGCGCCGTGCTGCGGCTGGCGACCGCCAGGCCCGCCAGCGAGGATCGCCCGGGCCAGCTGGTCAACAGCGCACGCCGGGCGAGGGCCGGCGCCGAGGTTAACGCCGACCAGAATGCCGGCGGGTTCTAGCCCGGAGCCGGGACCGGCATCCCCAGGGTTCCTCCGGCGCGGCTTGACAGCACCGCCTCCGTCAGTGTCTTACGGCCCGGTCCGGGGCCGGTTGCAAGGCTGGGCTGCCAAGGCTTGGTTGCCAAGGCCTGATTGCGAAGGCTTGTGCAAGGGATTGGCCCGGACCCGCTGTGGCGCGGTTTTGCGCGACGCGGATACCGTTTTCCCCTGCGGCAGGCCTAAAGCGCCTGCGCGGAGATCACGCTCAACAAGGTAGGGATCGCCGATGACGGCAGCATTTACGTTTCCCGGGCAGGGCTCGCAGGCGGTTGGCATGGGCAAGGCCCTGGCCGACGCCTTTCCGGCGGCCAGGGCAGTGTTCGACGAGGTCGATTCCGCGCTGGGCGAGAAGCTGACCGCGATCATCTGGGATGGTCCCGGCGAGACATTGCAGCTCACCGAAAATGCCCAGCCCGCCCTGATGGCGGTGTCGATCGCCACATTGCGCGTGCTCGAGAGCGAAGCCGGCTTTTCGGTCGGCCGCAACGCGGCCTTCGTTGCCGGGCACTCGCTCGGCGAGTATTCGGCGCTGGCCGCCGCCGGAAGCCTCTCCGTCAGCGACACCGCGCGGCTGCTTCGCACCCGCGGGCTCGCGATGCAGAAGGCGGTGCCGGTCGGCGTCGGTGCGATGGCCGCACTGCTCGGTCTCGACTACGAAACCGCCGTGGCGGTCGCCAACGAGGCGGCGCAGGGACAAGTCTGCCAGGCCGCCAACGACAATGGCGGCGGCCAGGTGGTGGTCTCCGGCGACAAGGCCGCCGTCGATCGCGCGGTCGAAATCGCCAAGACCAAAGGCGCCAAGCGCGCCATGCTGCTGCCGGTGTCGGCGCCGTTCCATTGCAAGCTGATGCAGCCGGCGGCCGATGCGATGGCAGAGGCGCTGTCCGGCGTGACCATCAAGGCGCCCGCAGCGCCGCTCGTCTCTAACGTGCTGGCCTCCGCCATCACCGATCCCGACGAGATCCGCCGCCGCCTGATCGAGCAGGTCACGGGCACCGTGCGCTGGCGCGAGTCGGTTGCCTATATGGCAGGGCAGGGCGTGACGCGGTTCTTCGAGATCGGCGCCGGCAAGGTGCTGAGCGGCCTCGTCAAGCGCATTGCCGACGGCGCGGTCGGCGTGTCCGTCGGCGGTCCGAACGATATCGCTGCGGCCAAGGACGCGCTTGCAGCTTCGGCGTGAAGCAGCCGGAAGGAGAATTCGATGTTTGATCTGACTGGCAAGACGGCGCTCGTCACGGGCGCAACCGGCGGCATCGGCGGCGCGATCGCGCAGGCGCTGCATGCGCAGGGCGCAACGGTGGCGATCTCGGGGACGCGGCGCGAGGTGCTGGACGGCTTTGCGGCCAAGCTCGGCGAGCGCGTGCACGTGCTGCCGTGCAATCTATCCAGCAAGGATGACGTCGAGGCGCTGGTGCCGGCAGCGGAAGCTGCGATGGGACAGGTCGACATCCTGATCGCCAACGCCGGCATCACCCGCGACAACCTGTTCGTGCAGCTGCGCGACGAGGATTGGGACGACGTGATCGCGGTCAACCTGACCGCGACGTTCCGCCTGGCGCGCGCGGCGACCAAACTGATGATGCGCAAGCGCTTCGGCCGCATCATCGCGATCACCTCGATCGTCGGCGTCACCGGCAATCCGGGGCAGGGCAACTACACCGCGTCGAAGGCCGGCATCATCGGCCTGATCAAGACGCTGGGCGCCGAATACGCCAAGCGCGGCGTGACCGCCAATTGCATCGCGCCGGGTTTCATCAAGACGCCGATGACCGATGCGCTCAACGACAAGCAGCGCGAATCTATCCTGGCGAAGGTTCCTGCGGCGCGGCTCGGAACGCCCGAGGATATCGCTGCTGCGGCGGTCTATCTGGCCTCAAACGAGGCCGCCTACGTCACCGGACAGACGATCCACGTCAACGGCGGGATGGCTATGATTTGAGCTACTGGCCGGCTCTCGCAATGCGGCGAAAAGCCGTTTTCGGGAGCCGGTTCAGGCGTGTAGTCAAGGCTTTGGAAGTATGGTAGCTGAACCCCCCGTGGATGGGCGAAGAACGCCATTGCAGGATTTTGAAACCCTGTATATTGGCGTGGCGATGCCTGCCGTTCGCCGGGGCTTTAATCGGCTACGACCGGGCCGAATCAAGACTATGCGCGACTGAGTAATCGAGACGACCACGATGGCTCGTATCGTCTTGGGGTCGGGTCCAATGGAACAACGAGGTTGAACGATGAGTGAGATTGGCGAGCGGGTTAAGAAGATTGTGGTCGAGCACCTTGGTGTCGAACCCGAGAAGGTGGTCGATAGCGCGAGCTTCATCGATGACCTCGGCGCCGACAGCCTCGACACCGTCGAGCTCGTGATGGCATTCGAAGAAGAATTCGGTTGCGAGATTCCCGACGACGCGGCGGAGACGATTCTGACCGTTGGCGACGCGACCAAGTTTCTCGAGAAGAACGCGAAGAGCTGACGCCGATCGCGAAGTTGACGGGGCCGGACGGACCGTGATCGAGCGGTCCCCCGGCTTCTTATTATCAGCCGCGCATTGCTGGCCGGAGACGTGGAAATGAGACGAGTTGTCGTCACGGGGCTGGGCATGCTTACACCGCTCGGCTGCGGCGTTGACGCAACTTGGGCGCGCATCCTCGCCGGAGACAGCGGCGGCAAGAAGATCGACACGTTCGACGTGTCCGACCTGCCGAGCCAGGTCGCCTGCTACATTCCGCGCGGCGACGGCACTGGCGGCACCTTCAATCCCGATCAGTGGATGGAGCCGAAAGACCAGCGCAAGGTCGACGACTTCATCGTCTATGCGATGTGCGCGGCCAAGCAGGCGCTGGACGATGCCGACTGGCATCCGAAGTCGGACGAGGACCAGTTCGCCACCGGCACGATGATCGGCTCCGGCATCGGCGGCCTCACCGGCATTGCCGAGACTGCGGTGCTGCTGAAGGAGCGCGGACCGCGCAGGGTCTCTCCGTTCTTCATTCCGGGCCGCCTGATCAATCTGGCCTCCGGCTATGTCTCGATCGAGCACGGCCTGAAGGGGCCCAATCATGCAGTGGTCACGGCGTGCTCGACCGGCGCGCATGCGGTCGGCGACGCGGCGCGGCTGATCGCGCTCGGCGACGCCGAGGTGATGGTCGCCGGCGGCGCCGAATCGCCGATCTCGCGCATCGGCATCGCCGGCTTCTGCGCGGCGCGTGCGCTGTCCACCGGCTTCAACGAGACCCCGCAAAAGGCATCGCGGCCGTACGACAAGGATCGCGACGGCTTCGTGATGGGCGAGGGCGCCGGCGTCCTCGTGCTGGAGGAATACGAGCACGCGAAGCGCCGCGGCGCGAAGATCTATGCCGAAGTCACCGGCTATGGCCTGTCGGGCGATGCCTTCCACATCACCTCGCCGCCGCCGGACGGCAATGGCGGCTTCCGCAGCATGACGATGGCGCTGAAGCGCGCCGGCCTCGCGGCATCCGATCTCGACTACATCAATGCGCACGGCACCTCGACGCAGGTCGGCGACGAGATCGAGCTCGGCGCGGTCGAGCGCCTGCTCGGCAATGCGGCATCGAAGGTTTCGATGTCGTCGACCAAGTCCGCCACCGGACATCTGCTCGGTGCGGCCGGCGCGATCGAGGCGATCTTCGCGATCCTGGCGATTCGCGATAACGTGGTGCCGCCGACCATCAATCTCGACAATCCGTCGGTGCAAACGGCGATCGATCTTGTGCCGCATACGTCGCGCAAGCGTGACGTCAATGTGGCGCTGTCCAATTCCTTCGGTTTCGGCGGCACCAACGCTTCCGTGATCGTGCAGCGCGTGACCAATTAGTAGGTCGTTAGAGAGTTTTCGAGCGAAGTGGGTGCCGGTTCGCGTGAAGGAAACGCGTCGAAAAAGAGAATCCAAAGTCCCGTTCCGATTCGATCGGGACGGGACTTTAGAACTAGTCCACCATTTTGCCGTATTCCGCGGTGACTCCTAATAGCGGGCGTATGCTATTGGCAGGGCAGGGGTTTGTCCGGCCACGATTCAACCGGCAGGATATTGGTTTGCATCGATGAGTGAGAGGCCGCCCATTTCACCGAGGAGTCCACGCGCCGCGCTGGAGCCCGAACAGCTTCCGCCGCCGCCCAAGCGCTCGGATCGCGCCCGCAATCCCTTCGTGATCGTCGGCAATGCCATCTTCACCATCCTGATCATCCTGATGATCGGCGCCGGCGCGACGTATTACTACGGCAAGCAGGCGCTGGAATCGCCGGGACCGCTGCAGGAAGACAAGATCGTCAACATCCCGGCGCGCGCCGGCAAGCGTGACATCGCCGACGTGCTCTCGCGTGAGGGCGTGATCAACGTCAATCCGTGGGTCTTCATCGGCGGCGTGTTCGCGCTGAAGGCAAGTTCCGATCTCAAGCCCGGCGAATATTCGTTCCAGAAGAATGCCAGCCTGCGCGACGTCATCGCCACCATCGTCGATGGCAAGGTGGTGCAGCACGCCATCACGATACCGGAAGGCCTGACTTCGGAGCAGATCGTGACGCGGCTCTCCGACAACGACATCTTCACCGGCTCGGTGCGCGAGATCCCGCGCGAGGGCACGCTGCTGCCGGAGACCTACAAATTCCCGCGCGGCACCACGCGCGACCAGGTGATCCAGCGCCTGCAGCAGGCGCAGAAGCGCGTGCTCGCCGAAATCTGGGAACGCCGCAACACCGACACGCCGCTGAAATCGCCGGACCAGCTGGTGACGCTGGCCTCGATCGTCGAGAAGGAAACCGGCCGCGCCGACGAGCGCAGCCGTGTGGCCGCCGTGTTCGTGAACCGCCTGCGCCAGCGGATGAAGCTGCAGTCCGATCCGACCATCATCTACGGACTGGTGGGCGGCAAGGGAACGCTGGGCCGTCCGATCAAGCGCAGCGAAATCACGCAGCCGTCGCCCTACAACACCTATGTGATCGACGGCCTGCCGCCCGGACCGATCGCCAATCCCGGCCGCGCTTCGCTGGAGGCGACCGCCAACCCGGCGCGCACCCGCGACCTGTTCTTCGTCGCTGACGGAACCGGCGGCCACGCCTTCACCGAAACCTACGACCAGCACGCGAAGAACGTCGCCAAGCTGCGCGCGTCGGAAAAGCAGATCCAGAACGACACCGTCGAGCCCGCGGATGATCCGGCGCCTGCCGCCGCGGCGCCCGGCGCCGACACCAATCCCACGGCGACGACGCCGAAGCCCACCAATCAAAAGAAGCCGCCGCGCGGTCGGCAGGGCGCAGCCCAGCAGACCAATTCGCCGCCGGTGGTGCAGCGCTAAAGCGCGATCGTCATCGCGCTTTAGCTTCTTGTTTGAGCATGATCTTTCGGAAAACCGCCACACACTTTTCCGGATCATGCTGTAGCTCTGCATTTTCCGGCGGTGGAACGTAATTCCACTTTCACGGAATCCGTTTTAAGGTCGCATCGGCTCCCCCACGAGTCTCGCAGGCTCCGGGTGAGTCCCATATCCTTCTGTTGGAGAGTTTCACGCGATGGCGCTGTCGAGCATGACTGGCTTTGCCCGAAGCCATGGCGCAAGCGGTCCCTATACGTTCGAGTGGGAGCTGAAATCGGTCAATGCCAAGGGCTTTGACCTGCGGTTGCGGCTGCCGCCGGGCTGGGACGAACTGGAAGCGCTTGCCAAGAAGCGGGCCGGCGAGCTGCTGTCGCGCGGTACGGTCTACGCCAATCTCATCGTCAAGCGCACCGACGCGGCGCAGACGATCCGCATCAATGAGGACGTGCTCGCCGCCGTGGTGAAGGTCGCCGGCACGCTCGCGCAGCGGATCGATGCGGTGGCACCGAGCATCGACGGACTGCTCGGCATCAAGGGCGTCATCGAGGTGGTCGAGCCCGAGAGCAACGAGGACGAGGACAAGGCGGCGCGCGAGGCGGCGGCGATGGCCTTCGAGCAGGCGCTCGGCAGCCTTGTCGAGATGCGCCGCCGCGAGGGCGATGCGCTGGGGCAGATCCTGATGCAGCGGATGGACGAGATCGAGCGGCTCGCCAGGCGCGCCGAGACCGCTCCCGGCCGCAAGCCCGAGGCGATCAAGGCGCGGCTCGCCGAGCAGATCGCGGCCCTGCTCGAGACGTCCGACCGCTTCGATGCCGACCGCCTGAACCAGGAGGCGATCCTGATCGCCACCAAGGCCGACATCCGCGAGGAGCTCGACCGCATCGCCTCGCACATCGCCCAGGCGCGCGAGATGATCGGCAAGGGCGGTCCGGTCGGGCGCCGGCTCGACTTCCTCGCCCAGGAATTCAATCGCGAGGTAAACACCTGCTGCTCGAAGTCGAACGACGTCGAGCTGACCAACACCGGGCTTGAAATGAAGAACGTGGTCGAGCAGTTCCGCGAACAGGTCCAGAATCTGGAGTGAATGATGACGGCGCAGGGTTTTGACGGCGTAGAGCGGCGCGGACTGATGTTCGTCCTGTCGTCGCCGTCGGGCGCCGGCAAGACGACGCTGTCGCGCATGCTGCTGGAGCGCGAGCCGGGCCTGAAGATGTCGGTGTCGGCGACGACGCGGGCGATGCGGCCGGGCGAGGTCGAGGGCCGCGACTATTTCTTCGTCGACATGAAGAAGTTCGAAAAGATGGTCGAGCACGGTGAACTGCTCGAATGGGCCACCGTATTCGACAACCGCTACGGCACGCCGCGTGCGCCGGTCGAGGCCGCCCTAGCGGTGGGGCAGGATGTTCTGTTCGATATCGACTGGCAGGGCACGCAACAGCTCCACCAGAAAGCCAGCGCCGATGTGGTGCGGGTGTTCATCTTGCCGCCGTCGGCCGCCGATCTCGAGAGGCGGCTGCATACCCGGGCGCAGGATTCGGAAGAGGTCATCCGCGGACGGATGAGCCGCGCCAGTCATGAGCTGAGCCATTGGGCGGAATACGACTACATCGTCGTCAACCACAACGTCGACGATGCCTTTGCCGAGGTGCAGTCGATCCTGAAGGCCGAGCGCCTCAAGCGCGAGCGCCGCACCGGCCTTACCGAATTCGTGCGCGGCCTGCAGCGTCAGCTCGAGAAGTAGCGCGTTGCGGACGTGATGCGACCGCATCACGTCCGTTTGCATTTTTTCCCAAGCGGACCTTAATTCGTCGCGCTGCGCGCAAGCCGCTGCAGCATCGCGGCGATCTGCTTGTTGTCTTGCTCCCTTTGATCCCGATCACGCGTAATCTCGCGACGTGGAGCTGGCTTCTCGGCGCGGCGTGGAGCGGGCGTCTCCGCACGGCGCGGAACCGGTGTCTCGGCGCGGCGCGAAACGGGCGTCTCGACGCGGCGCGGAACGGGCGTCTCGGCGCGGCGCGGCGCGGCCTCGGACAGCCGCAGCGGACGGTCCCGGCTGACAACTGCCATCGGGGGCGCGGGCTCGGTGTGCAGCGAATCCCACGGCGCCTGCCACTCGTCCTCGGTCTCGTAAGGCGGCGTACGCGTGCGGGTCAGCCGGAACACCAGCGTGCTGACCAGGCCGGCCAGCGCCAGGGCTCCAACCATCACGATCAGCAGCATCTGCGTCGACGACGGTGACTTCTCCACGGATGCCTCGGCCGAGGCGGGCGCGGCAGGCACCGGCGCGGCCGCTTGTTGCGGTGTCGCGTCTGCCTGCGCGACAGCGGTCGGCTGGTCCGCGGCGCGCCGGGTTCCGTTGGTTCCGGCCATGCTCGATGAATCCAGCCATCTGGCGTTCACGTCGGACGACTGCGCGTTGGCACCGGCAGGCGTGGCTGCCGGGTCGGGCGTCGCTGCCGTTCCGCCGGCCTGGCTGGCGTCGGCGTTTGGCGCCGGCACGGCCACGACCTGCGGCGAGGGCCATTCGGCATGGGCATCGGCGACTGATTTGCGCATCGCCGGCTGCTGCGGCGCGGGCTGGCTCTGCGGCGTCGGCTGGCTCTGCGGCGGCGCCGCGTCGGCCGTTGTGGTATCGGGCGCGGCTGCCGCTGGCGGTTGCTGCGTGCTCGTGGTCGCCGTCTTGGCCGCCTTGTTCTTCGCCTCGTTCTTGGCCTCGCCGAGATACCAGCACTTCTTCTTGCTGCGATCGAGATGGTAGAACCAGTGACTTCCCGCAGGCGCGGTTCCCTTGGGCGCGGACAAACAGGTGTCCGCCGTGTTGGTGCTATTGGCCGTATTGGCGGCGGTCTGGGCCATGGCGCTGCAACCGGCGCCGGCCAGGATGCTGGCGGCAAGCGCCGCAGCGAATTTCGCTGAACGATTTGACATACGCGTCCCCGGTATCTCTTTTTTAACGCAAACGCTGGAGATCCCAATCTCGGCAAAGAGTTGGGTCGCAATGCGCCGCAAATCCGGAATGGGTAGGGCTTAATTGGGGCTCCCAGCGTGCCGCAATTGCGGCGGGCCGAAGGCCAGGGCGTTCGCTGGCTCGATACGGCGGTTTATCGCTTGGACGCGGTCCAGTGGCCTTTGCAGCCATCGGATCGCACGAACGAGCCGGAACCGCTGCGGCCCGAGAAACGGCCCGAACTCGTCCAGCTCAAACCTCCGGCGGATCCGCTGCCCGTCGTGGATCCGTTGGGGCTGACATGTCCGGAACTCAGTTCTCCCGAAATCGAGCCGCCCGATATCACCAGTCTTTCGGTGCTGGAGCCGCAAGGCGAACCCTGGGCGACAACCACCCATGAACCGTCGAAATTGCCGCCACCGCCCTCGCTGCTGGTTTTCCGCGCGGCGCGGCGTGGCGCCTCCGAACTCTTGCTTTGCGCCGGCTTCGATGGCGTGACGGTGCGCGGCGCTGTGCGGGTCCCGGACAGCGACTTCTCGTCATTGCCGATACTACCGCCGCTGCTGCCGGACTGCGCCAGCGCGGCCGTGGACCCGAGCGCGGAAATGAGCATCGCGGAAAGCAGCATGGGTCGAGGCAGCAGGTGAAACATGTTCTTCATTGCAACTGTGTCCAATGTACTCGTCATCAAATTCAGTGTCCGGTGCCGTCGGCGCAGACGGCATCGATAATGCGACAGGATTTCCCGGCCTTGCCGCATTCGTCAAGCGCGGCAGCCTTGGCGCGATCAAGTGCGTCGCGCTGGATCAGCGACCAGGACTTGGCTGATATCGCGAACGCGCCGCAGCGCGAGCCGTAAAAGGAAAGCTCGACGGTGCACTTGGCGCCGCCGCATTTGGCGCGCGCGTCCTCGACCGCGGCGCGCCGTGACGCATGCTTCCAGGAGATGCCCCATTTGTCGATGTCGGGGCCATAGACGATCGATCCCCAGGGCTGCAGGTCGTCCATCTTGCGCAGCCGCGACAGCACGCCCTCGGTTGCTTCGCCGGTCGGCGTCATGGCGACCTTCTCCTGGAATTTGCTGATCGCCGCGCGCATCCCGTTCCTGCTCTCGAGCGGCTCGGGATCGAAATTGTGCTCATAAAGACGATCGCTCAATTCACGCAGCAGCGCCGGGTCCTTGATCGGAATACGGTCGGGATCGGGCCGCAACGTGCTCGGCGACTGCGGCTCGGGCTGCGGAGCGACCGCGACCTTCTGCCCGGCCGGAGCCGCCGGCGGCACGAAATAGAAGGTGCCGTCGATCGGCGACGAGGACACCCAGGGCTGTTGCGAACCGCCGGTCTCGCGCTTCACGGCAAGCCCGACCTGATTGAAGGTCTGGAAGATGTCGAGACCGGCGAGCTTGATCGTGGCGGCCAGCGCTTTGGTATAGGGGCTGTGACCGCCGGTACCGTCCTGCGCGACGTTGCCGGGCTGCGTGGCATAGGAGATCAGCGTGCCCTCTGGGGCGCGCATCTGTGCGAGGCCGCCGTCGGCCGCGCGTAGCCCGCGTCCGCCGAACGGGTTGTTGCGGCAAGCATCGAGGATCACCATGTTGAGCCGCGTGCCGGAGCCCTGCATCTGCCTCAGCACCAGGTTGACGTCGAGCATCTGGAAGTCGACGTCGGCTTCGCGGGTGGCATTGGCGCTGACCGGCACAAGATAGTTCGCGCCGGACACCTGGACGCCATGGCCCGCATAATAGAACAGCGCGACGTCGGCGCCCTGCACCTGCCGGCCGAAGCTTTGGACGGCGACGTCCATGGCCGGCTTGTCGAGATCGAGTTGGGCGCGTCCGCCGGTCAGGGTGAAGCCGAGGCCCGCCAGCGTCTCGGCCATCAGGGCGGCATCGTTGCGGGGATTGTCCAGTCGCGTCACGTTCTGGTAGGCGGAATTGCCGATCACCAGCGCAACGCGCTTTTCGGCCGCGGCCTGCGCCACGCCGACGAGCGCCTGCCACAGCAGCATCAGCACCGCCGCAGCCGCCAAGCGCCTGCCTTGCACAGCCCCGTGCATCCCCGCGATCCTCTCAGCCTCGCTGCCAGATTACCAGCGCGCGGGAGAGGACAAAAGCGGCAGTCAAGGCCGCAAGGCGCGGCCAATTGAGCTCGGAGACGTCACACAGGGAGTAACCCCGCCGGTGGTTGGTGGCCGGCGGGATTGCTTTGGCTAGTTCGTGAGGACGATGCGTCCGACCACCTTGCCGGCGCGCAGCTCGTCGATCCATTTCTGGACGTCGGCCATCGGCTCTTCCTTCATCGGCGTCGGCTTGATCTTGCCGGCGCGGGCGAGCGCCATCAATTCCTGACCTTCGGCCAGCGTGCCCACCATGAAGCCTTCGATGGTCATGCGCTTGTACACCCACTGCACCATCGGCAGCGTGAACTGGCCGCCCATCAGGCCGGACACCACGATCTTGCCGCCGCGCGCGACCGTCGACACCGCAAACGCCATCGACTTCTCGTTGCCGGCAAAGTCGACGACGCCGTCGAAGCCGCCGTCGCTCTCCTTCAGCATGCGCTTGACGACATCGGGCTCTGCCGGGTCATAGGCGGCCGCCGCGCCGTTCTTCAGCGCGGTCTCGCGCGCCGCGGGGCTGAGATCGGCAACCGTGATCGGCTGCTTGAACATCGCCTGCGCGAATGACAGGCCCATCATGCCGACGCCGCCGAGGCCGATCAGCAGCAGATTGCGCTGGCGCGGACGATCGACCAGGCGCTTCAGCGCGCCATAGGCGGTGACGCCGGAGCACATCAGGGTGGCGGCCTGGTTGACCGGCAGCGGATCGTAATCGAGCAGGTATTTCGCGTCGGGCACCAGCACGTGGGTGGCGAAGCCGCCGTCGATCGAGACGCCGAGGAAGCGCTGCTTGACGCAGAGATTCTCGTCGCCGGCGAGGCAGTCGCGGCACTGGCCGCAGCCGATCCAGGGGAAGACGGCCTTCTTCGTCCCGATCAGGTCCTTCGGCGCATCGGGGCCGACCTCGTCGACCACGCCCGCGATCTCATGGCCGAGCGTGAAGGGCAGGGTCATGCCGCGGGTGGTGTCGAGCTTCTTGCCGCCGCCGAGATCGGCGTAGCCGTCCTGGATGTGGAGATCGGAATGGCACAGGCCGCAGCGCTCGATGCGCACCAGCACTTCGCGTCCCTGGGGCTTCGGCGTGTCGACGATGGTTTCGCACAGCGGTGCATCGAATTTGACGAGGGATTGGCGAACCATACGCACCATTACGTTTTCTCCTGTTGTTCTATTTTGTGGCCCGTATATCGGCCAATTCCCGGGCCATGGCAACAAAGCCCGCGACCGGAATGGTTTCGGCGCGCCGCGTCGCGTCGATACCGGCTGCGGCCGCAAGCCGCGCCGGATCGACCGACAGCGATTTCAGGCTCTGGCGCAACATCTTGCGGCGCTGGCCGAAGGCGGCGGCCGCGACCTGCTCGAGCATGCGGCGGTCGCACGGCTCGGGCGCGGCGCGCGGTATCAATCGTACCACCGAGGACGTAACCTTCGGTTGCGGCACGAAGGCCGCGGGCGAGATGTCGAACAGGATCTTGGTCTCGGCGCGCCAGTTGGCGAGCACCGCGAGCCGGCCATACGCCTCCTCGTCCTCATGGGCGACGATGCGCTCGGCGACCTCGCGCTGGAACATCAGGACCATCATGTCATACCAGGGCGGCCACGGCTCGATCGACAGCCAGTCGACCAGCAGCTGGGTCGCGATGTTGTAGGGCAGGTTGGCGACGATCTTGGCCTTGGCGCCATCGAGCAAGGGACGCGGGTCAAAGCGCTGCGCGTCGCCATGCACGATCTCGATGCGGCCGGGATAGCGCTTGGCGATGTAGTCGAGCGCGGCCAGCGCCCGCTCGTCGCGTTCGATGGCGATCACGCGCTTGGCACCCAGCGCAAGCAGCGCGCGCGTCAAGCCGCCGGGACCGGGGCCGACCTCGATCACGGTGGAGTCTTCCAGTGGGCCTGCGGCGCGGGCGATGCGCGCGGTGAGGTTGAGATCGAGCAGAAAATTCTGGCCGAGCGATTTGCGCGCCGACAGCGAATGCTCGCGAATGACCTCGCGCAGCGGCGGCAGATCGTCGATCGTGCTCACTTAGCTTGATGCCGCGGCCATGCGCGCGGCAAGCCGGAGGGCGGCGATCAGGCTCGACGGATTGGCCTTGCCGGCGCCGGCGATATCGAATGCGGTGCCGTGATCGGGCGAGGTCCGGATGAAGGGCAGCCCCAGCGTGACGTTAACGGCATCCTCGAACGCGACGGTCTTGATCGGGATCAGCGCCTGGTCGTGATACATGCAGATCGCACAGTCATAGGTCTTGCGCGCGGCCACGTGGAACATGGTGTCGGCCGGCAGCGGGCCCCGGACGGCAATGCCGTCGCGGCGCAGGATCTCGACCGCGGGCGCGACGATCTCGACGTCTTCCATGCCGAGCGTGCCGTCTTCGCCGGCATGCGGATTGAGGCCGGCAATGGCGAGCCGCGGCGCTGCGAGGCCGAACCGCGCCTTCATGTCCCCGACGACGATCCGCGCGGTCGACACGATCAGGTCGGTCGTCAATTGCGCCAGCGCCTCGCGGACCGACACATGGATCGTCACCGGGACAACGGCGAGCGCCGGTGACCACAGCATCATCACCGGCTGCGGCGCGCGCCCGCCGCTTGCGGCAAGCTCGGCCAAGAACTCCGTGTGGCCGGGATGCCGGAAGCCGGCGCGGTACAGCACGTTCTTGGCGATCGGATTGGTGACGACGGCGCTGGCCTTACCGGCGGCGACATCGGCGACGGCCTGCCGGATCGATGCCAGCGCCGCATCGGCACTCGTGCCGTCGGGCTGGCCCGGTCGCGCCGTCGCCGTCTTGCCGGTCGCAACCACGGGAAGGGCGCGTGCGAACGTCGTGGATGCCTCCGCGGCGCTGACCTCGGCCAACTCGACGGCAAGCCCGAGCGTCTTGGCGCGTTCGGCAAGCGCGGCGCGGTCGCCCAGCAGATAGAACGGCGGGAGATCGAGTTCGCGGCGGCGCAGCCATGCGGCGAGCGTGATGTCGGGGCCGATGCCTGCGGGCTCGCCGGATGTAAGTGCGAGAGGTTGAGCCATGCGTCAACGATAGTCGATCATCGCCCGCCTGGATATTCGATCATCGCGGCTTTTCGGACTTCCTGCAGGTAGGCCTTCGACTTCGCCTCGTACTTCTGCACGTACATCTTGTCGCGCATCTCGCGCTTCTTCGGCGTGTCGACGGTGGTTGCCTTCCTGCCGCAGAGGGCGACCATTTCAACGCCCTGCTTGGTGACCTCGGGAGGGGTGAGGTGGCCGACCGGGGTCTTGTCCAGGATGTCGCGCAGCGACTGCGGCAGGTCAGCCGAGGTCTTCACGACGATCTCGCGGATCGCGGCGTTGCGCATCGACTTGAAGAAGGTGTTGGCTTCCTCGCAACTGGTGACGCGCTCGCGCAGGCTGTCCGCTTCCTTGCGGCGTCCCTCGAACTCCGACTGCGGCGCGCCGCGGGGCACGATCAGAACGACCGGCTGCATCCTGTATTCGAATGCCTCGGCCTCAGCCGCGCCTCCGGTCTCCTTGACCGCGTTGGCCACGTCCTTTTCGCCAACCTGCAGGCTTTCCTTGAAGCGGCCGCGGACCAGGCTGGTCCAGACCATGTCGGCCCTGATGCGTTGCTTCAGCGTGTCCGGGCGGATGCCCTTGCCCTCGAGCACCTTGGTGAGCTGGTCGCCGGAAAGCCGCATCCGCTGCGCCATGCCGCCGAAGGACTGGTCGATATCGCCGGCGGAGGGATCGACGCCGAATTTCTTGGCTTCCTTGATCTTCAGCTTCTCATCGATCAACTCGTCGAGGACGGTCTTCCGATCGGGCGTCTTGCCGCCGGTCAGGGCGTTCAGCTTGGCGCGCTGCTCGATGTCGTAATTGGTGATGGGCTCGCCATTGACCATCACGGCGATGGTCTGGGCATGCAGTCGCGCACCGCCTCCGAGCAGGAGGAAAAGAGCCAGCAGGGAACTCAACACTAGCTGATGGCGGCGCGTTGGCAGGCTAGCGGTCGTCATTATCGTCATGTCAGCCGTTTAAACCAATTCAAGCCGGAGCCACAGGCCCGCAGGCAATCCAAGCACCCCGCCAGACCCGCTCGCTCGCTACTGCATGCCAGCCGAACTGCTGGACGTGGAGGTCTGCGCGATCGTCCGCAGCCCGATCTGGAACATGAACGCGTGGCTGAGGACGGGCGGCGTCGAGCCGGCCTGATAGGTATAGGACGTGACATAGTTGGCGGCCAGCACGAAGCAGTCGTCCACATAGCCCGCCCCGAACGCGTACTGGTTGATTTTGTTCGCTTCAAGGTCCCAGCGCGCCGCGCCCTGAACCACCCAGTTCGCCGCCACCTTGATCGATCCGCTGGCGAGGATGCCTTCGCGGCGCGTCAAATAGCCAAGCTCCGGCTGCGCGGCATAGTCGCCGTACATCAGGCTGACCGACCAGCGGTCGAAGTTCGCGCTGGCCTGGGCCTCGAACCGGTTGATGTTCCAGGTCGCCTCGTCCATCCGCGAGCGGACGCTGAACGTGTAGGTGCGGTTGGGCGAGTAGGCGAGGCTCGCGACATAGTCCGAGCGCGGATTCTGCAGGCCGGAATCGATGCCGGTGTTGGTGACGTCCGCGACCGCGAACGAGTTCAGCCCGAACATCTGGTAGGACTGTCCGAACATCGCCTTGACGCTGCCGCCGCGATCGAACTGCGTGGTGGCCTGCACGCCGACATTGGCGCGGCTGCCGCCCTCGACGCGGTCGTAGCCGGAGAACTTGTCGATCGCGAACAGGTTCGAGGTATCGAACACCAGGCTCTGCGCGTCCTCGTTCGGAAGCTTGCCGGCGCTGGGTTCGTCGGGCCGGATGATGACCTGCGCAATCGGCTCGATGGTCGTCGTGCCCCACGGCTGCACGTTGATGAAGGGGTAGCGGTATTCGAAGCCGACGGTCGGCATCAGGCGGACCGTCTGGGTGTCGCCGACCGGCAGGAAGTTGGAAACGCCCGGCTGGTTCGAGATGTCGGCGTTGATGGCATCGGCGCGGACGCCGACGAACGGCGTCCAGATCTGGCCGAGCGGGTCGGTATAGGATTTACGCCACTGCGCCTCGGCGGTCAGCCTTGTGTAGG
Organism: Bradyrhizobium brasilense; assembly: GCF_029714345.1. NCBI lineage: Bacteria > Pseudomonadati > Pseudomonadota > Alphaproteobacteria > Hyphomicrobiales > Nitrobacteraceae > Bradyrhizobium > Bradyrhizobium brasilense. The sequence goes on along the minus strand of NZ_CP121669.1, from coordinate 5,166,724 downwards.
TGCCCGGCATGCCGCGCAGCAGGCACTGCGACGGCGTGCGCGCCATCGGATCAGCGGATGTGGTCAGGCACAGGCCGTTGGTGTTGGCCGTCGTCGTGATCGGGTCGAACACCGCGGTCTCGCGGGTCAGGTTGGTGAAGTTCACCTTGTAGCTGAACTCACCACCGAAGATCGGGCTGTTGATCACGTTGTTGTAGTCGATAACAGGCGCGACCACCGGAACCTGGTTCTGGTTGCCGGAGTAGCTGAGATAATAGATCGCGCGTGCGTCGAAGAAGCTGCGGTTGCCGACGCCTGTCAGATAGAGTTGCGAGATCGCCTCGGTCGGCAGCGACAGGAACGATCCGAACGGATCCTTGTACTGGGCCAGCCGGTAATCGGACATGAAGTAGTAGTCGGACAGCAGCACGCCGTCCCAGCCCCAGGTCCATTTGTCGTTCAGCGCGAACTGACCCTTGGTCTCGATGCCGCCGCGGAACTGGCGGTCACCGGGCTGGCCCTTGAAAGCGTCCTGATCGAGTTGGTCGATGCCGTAGAGCCGGATCTGGTAGGCGCCGTTCGACAGACGCTGGCGGAATTCACCCTGGAACAGCACGCCCTGCTTCGAGGTGATGCGCGGATTGAACGTCGCGTCGAAGTCCGGCGCGAGCGCGAAGTAATAGGGGATTTCGACGCCGACGCCGAACGCCGAATACGTGGTGAAGCCCGGCATCAGGAAGCCGCTCTTGCGCTTCACGGTCGGATCGGGCGTCGAGAAGTAGGGCAGATACGCCATCGGAACGCCGAAGAATTCGAGCTGGGCGTTCTCGAAATAGAGCATCTTCTCGGTCTGGTTATGGATGATGCGCGCGCCCTTGACCTGCCAGAGCGGCGGCTTCTTCGGATCATCCTTACAGGGCGCACAGGCGGTATAAACGCCGTTGTCGAACACCGTGTAATTGCCGCTGGACCGATCGGCGCGGGTCGCCGCCATGCGGGTCTGGTCTTCCGTGTCGACGCGCAGCGAATCGACGAACCCGTCGCGGTAGTCGTCGCTGAGATCAAGGATGTTGGCGTAGGTGATCTTGCCTTCCGCATCGGTCATGCGGATGTTGCCTTCGGCATGAAGACGCTTGGTCTTCTGATCGTAGATGACCTTGTCGGCCTCGACGCTGGTGCCGTTGTAGAACATCTGGACGTTGCCGACGGCCGAGATGCGCTGGTTGTTGTAGTCGTAATCGACCTCGGTCGCCTGAACCAGCATCTGCCCGTCATTCTTGGCCGGCGGGCGGGGCGGCTTCGGCGGACGCGGATTGTAGGTGAAGGCCTGCGCGGCAGCCGGCGTCGACGCGACAACGTCGAGCGCGCTGACCACGACGAACGCGGCGAGGAGAGCTGAGATCGAAACGCCAAACGCGGCCATGCGGCTCCGTTGACGGCGCAGGACACTGCGCCGCCCGAGAGCAGGCGACCTCAACTGGCGGGCGGCGACGATAGCCACTACCCGTCCTCCTGGTACAGCAAGGCTAAGAAACCGGTGAGGCTGCCCACAACGACAGGCAACCACGCCGCAGCGATGGGATGCATCAACTCAGCCTTGCTCAAATCTTCAGTTACTTTCGACAGCACGTAGAGCAGAAAGCCTGCGCCCACGCCACTCAAAACCATCTTCTGCACGCCGCCCATCCGAAAGAAGCGGAGGCTCACAGAAGCCGCCAACATCACCATCGCAGCCAGCAAAAACGGCTGTGCGATGAGCTTGTGATACTGCAAGCGATAGCCAGCCGTCGCGAACCCTGAGCTCTCCGACGAACGGATGTAGTTCGGCAGTTGCCAAAAGGACACAGTTTCCGGGGTGGAGAAACTGTTGCGCACCTGTGCCGGGGTAAGGGTGGTGGTCAGGTAGAAGGTGTCCTGATCCACCGGAGGCTTATCGAGGGTGAATCGGCGCACGCCCTTGAACACCCAACGACCGTCTTCGAGCGCCGCTTCGCGCGCTTCGATTCGCTCCTTGAACTGGAGCGCCGTATCGAATCGGAACACGGTGAGGCCGGTCAGCCGCACGCCCTGCTGCTCGCTGCGGGCCGCATTGATGATCGCCTGACCCTCGTCGTTGATCTGGTTCAGCCAGAAGCCGGACGCGTCCTGAATGCCGCCGCCGGGCGCCGAGCCGAACAGCTCGGCTTCCATCCGCTTGGACAGCTCGCGCAGATTGGCCGATACCGGATTGTAGGCGGTGGTCGCGAAGATGCCGAGCATGATCGCACTAGCCAGCGCCGGCGAGATGAATTGCCAGGCCGAGACGCCGGCGGCGCGGGCCACGACGAGCTCCAGCCGACGCGACAAGGCGAGGTAGCAGGTCATGGCGCCGATCAGCACGCAGAACGGCATCAGCTTCTCGAGCAGCTGCGGCACCCGGAATAGCGAAGTCTCCGCGACCGTGATCGCGGAGGCCGAGACGAGGCCCGACGTCTTGCGCACCATCTCGATGTAATCGACCAGCACGAGCAGCACGAAGATGCCCGCGAACACGCCCACCGCCGCGACCACGAAGCGGCCGGCGAAATAACGCCCGAGCGTGTTTGTGACCATGCTCATGCGGTTGCCGGCCTCCGGAAGAGGCGCGCAATGCGCTCGTTATTCCTGTTGATCGCTTCCATCAGCCGCGGCGGCGGTTCGACGACCACGCCGCCGACGATCATCCAGATGCCGATGCCGATGCCCCCGAACAGCATCAGATACTGCACCAGCGCCGCGAGCGGCGTCTTCACCGCCATGACCGAGCAGGCGAACCCGACCATGCGCAGGCCGAACACCGCGAATACCGAGCCGCCGATCGAGAAATTGCGGCTCTGGCGCGTGGTGCGCGGCGCGCCGAGGAAGGCGAAGGTGAGGGCAGCGAACGCAAACGGATAGATCGGCGCCATGAAGCGATCATGCAGCTCCGCGAAGAACTGGCCCGACAGCTGCTGATAGGTCTTGTCTTCCTCGTCCGGCCACATCAGCTCCCAGAGATAGCGCTCGCGAATCCCGAGCGTGACGTCGCGGCCCTGCGAGAATTTCGACATGTCAAAGGCGTAACGGGCGAACGCGACCAGCGCCGGATCGCGCTTGCCGACCTCGAACCGCTGCAGATTGCCGTCATAGAGCACGAGGTACGAACCTCGGTCGGTCTTCTGCACGGTGCCGTGGTCGGCGATGATGGTGACGCGCTCCTGCGGATCGCGGCGATCGTCGACGAAGACGCCGCCGAGCACGCCGCCGGGCAGGCGCTCGCGGATGCGAATCGTCAGGTTCTGGTCGAGCTGGGCGAAGCGGCCGGGCTGCAGGATGTTGGTCAGCACGTCGGCGGTGATCTCGGCGTCCCACTGCTTGATTCGGCGCATGCCATCGGGGGCGAGATAGGCGCCGATGAAGGCGACCAGCGCCGCCACCACGCAGGTGGCAAGGAAGAACGGCCGGAACAGCCGGATCGGCGAGAAGCCCGCCGCGTTCATGACGATGATTTCGGAATCGGTGGCGAGCTTGTTCAACGTATGGGAGATCGCGATCATCAGCGCGATCGGGGCGATGATCAGCACCAGGGCGGGAATCACGAGACCGGTGATGCCAAGGAAGGTGAGGATGGTCTGACCCTGGCTGGTCATCAGGTCGATGCCGCGCAGCGCTTGCGTAATCCAGATCACGCCGGTGAGGCTGACCAGGACAAGCGCAAACGACGCCAGCGTCGTTTTAAAGATGTACTTGTCGATCGACCCCATCGCTACCGCACGACCCCCAAGGCCCCCTGCACGCAACCAAACGCACGGCTTTCGACCATCCCCGTCAACCCGGGTTCCCCTATGGTCGAGCCGCGGACCCGTCCGGCTCACTCTCTAGTCACTCTCTCACTACCATCCCTTTGATCCGTCAACAAAATGGCCGGGCCAAGGCACGCTTAATTTATGGTTAATTAATCGCTTTTGTGGCCTTCCGGCCACTCCGGCGCTTGGCAGCGGCGCAGCCGGCAGGTCATAGTGTATGACAAGCCCGGTCCGGACTGGTTCCGGACCGCCATCGCCATGCTCACCCCGCGTGCCGGAAGGACCGCCTCAGGTCCGAGCAACACCCTGAGTTCTGGAGGATTTTCCTATGTCCGACGCCGTCAAGGTCGGCTTTGTTCCGATCTCCGCGTCCGCTCGCGGTATTCTGGTGGTCTTTTGCGACGACCAATTGAAGCTGGGAGCCGCCGCCCGGAAGGCGTTGGGAGCCGCCGCCGAGACGGTCAAGCGGGCCGCGGCCGCCAACCAGTTCAAGGGCAAGAGCGGGGCGGTCCTCGACATCCTGGCGCCGGAGGGAATCAAGGTCGAGCGGCTGATGGTGATCGGCACCGGCAAGGCGGCCGACCTCAAGGAGAAGGATTTTCTCAAGTTCGGCGGCGTGGTGGCCGGCAAGCTCAATGCCGGCAGCGGTTCGATGACCGTGGTCGCGGAACTGCCCGATGCCGCGATGGCCGCCGGCCAGGCCGCCGCGATCGCCACCGGCATCCGTCTGCGCGCCTACAAGTTCGACCGCTACAAGACCAAGAAGAAGGACGGCGAGGACGGCGCCCTGCGGGCCGACGTCTCGATCGCCGTCGACGATGTTGCCGCCGCCAGGCAGGCCTATGCGCCTGAAGCGTCCGTCGTCGACGGTGTGAATCTGGCGCGTGAGCTCGTCAACGAGCCGCCGAACGTGCTGTATCCCGAGGAATTCGCACGCCGCGCCAGCCAGCTTCGCAAGCTCGGCGTCAGCGTCGAGGTGCTCGATGTCAAGGCGATGACCAAGCTCGGCATGGGCGCGCTGCTCGGCGTCGCGCAGGGATCGGCGCGACCCGGCCGCACCGTGATCATGCGCTGGAACGGCGGCAAGAAGAGCGAGGCGCCGGTCGCGTTCGTCGGCAAGGGCGTCTGCTTCGACACCGGCGGTATCTCCATCAAGTCGGCCGGCGGCATGGAGGATATGAAGGGTGACATGGGCGGTGCGGCCTGCGTGGTCGGCCTCATGCACGCGCTGGCGGCGCGCAAGGCCCGCGTCAATGCGGTCGGTGCCATCGGCCTTGTCGAGAACATGCCCGACGGCAATGCGCAGCGTCCGGGCGACATCGTCACCTCGATGTCCGGCCAGACCATCGAAATCATCAACACCGACGCCGAGGGACGCCTCGTGCTCGCCGACGTGCTCTGGTACGTCGCCAAGAAGTTCAAGCCGAAATTCATGGTCGATCTGGCCACGCTGACCGGCGCGATCATGGTCGCGCTCGGCACCGATCACGCAGGCATGTTCTCCAACAATGACGAACTCGCCGAGCGCCTGGCCAAGGTCGGCCTGGAGACCGGCGAGAAGGTGTGGCGCATGCCGCTCGGTCCCGAATACGACAAGCAGATCGATTCGCAATTCGCCGACATGAAGAACACCGGCGGGCGCAACGGCGGCTCGATCACGGCAGCGCAATTCCTGCAGCGTTTCGTCGACGGCACGCCGTGGGCGCATCTCGACATCGCCGGCACCGCGATGGGCGCGCCGAAGACCGAGATCAATCAGAGCTGGGGTTCGGGTTATGGCGTCCGGCTGCTCGAGCGGCTGGTCTCCGACTATTATGAAGCCAGGAAATAGAGTGTCGGCCGGCGCATGACCGAGGTTCTGTTCTACCACCTGCAGAACATCACGCTGGAGAGCGTGCTGCCGCCGCTGCTCGAGAAGTCGCTCGAGCGCGGCTGGCGCGTGGTCGTGCAATCGACGTCACAGGAGCGTGCCGAGACGCTCGACGCGCATCTGTGGACCTACAGCGACGATTCGTTCCTGCCGCACGCGACCTCGCGCGTCGCCGACGCGCAGGACCAGCCGATCATCCTGTCGATCGAGGAGAGCAATCCGAATCGGGCCAATGTCCGCTTCCTGGTCGACAACGCGGCGCTGCCGGCCGACTGCGACAGCTACGAGCGGGTGGTCCTCGTGTTCAACGGCGACGACCCCGACGCGGTGGCCTCGGCCAGGGAAAGCTGGACCGCTTGCAAGGCGCGCGGCTTCGAGGTCACCTATTGGCAGACCGACGAGCGGGGACGCTGGCAGCGGCGCCAATAGCGATAGCCACTAATTAATGATAATTCGACGTTTCTTGGGGTGGGCCACGGTCATGCCGCAAAGTGATGTTCGGACAAGCCCTTAGGTAAGGGGTAGGAGCTTTGTCGATCGTGCGGGACGGAACATTCAGTCGGAAGTCGCTGCTGGCGTTGCTGGTGCTTGCACCGGGACTTGCCGGCTGTTCGGGCGCCGGATCCGATTTGTTTTCGCGCGATGCGGAATGGTTCTCGCGTCCCGGGCGGGTGTTCATCCGCAACATCTCGATCGAATCGCCGCCACTGACGCCGGACAAGCCGGTAACGAACGACGATCTCGTTAGTGCCGACGGCAGTTGTCCAGGCATGGCACCGCCGCCGGGCGCCACCGATGCCAACGCGCAGGCCGGCGGTGCACCGCCGCCGCAGCCAACGGGCGGCAGCGTTGCACTCGGCCACACTGAATGCGACGTCGTGCGCGGCATCGGCGCGCCCGACAGCGTCAACCTGTCCAGTGCTCCGGGCGGCGGGCGCGTTGCGGTCGTGACCTGGTCGCGCGGCGCGCGTGCCGGCATCTACACCTTTACCTCGGGGCGCCTGTCGTCCGTCGAACGCGGCCCGGATCCCGTGCCCGAGCCGAAGCAGGCGAAGCCGAAGAAGAAAAAGACCTCGCACGGCTAGAGCGTTTTCGCCGCAGCGGCAGTCGATGCCTGCATGCGCGGGCATGACACCGGACGCGCGGACATCACACCGGATAGATGAGAGCCCCGACTCTCTCCACACGTCGTCCCTGCCTAGTGCGCAATTGCGCACGGGAGCAGGGACCCATACGCCGCGGCCGATGTGGTTGAGCGGACTCGTCGTTCGACGATCGCGCAGCAACGACCATCTGTGGTTATGGGTCCCTGCTTTCGCAGGGACGACATCGGATATGTGGCTCCGCCCGGTCTAACTCGCAGCTTCGTCGAGTTCGGCGCTGGCTTCCAGCCAGTCTTCCTCGGCGCGCTGTAACGCGCTCTCGGCGCCGGCGCGCGCCTTGGTCAGTTGCGCGGCCTGCTTGGGGTCGCGGGTAAAAATATCGGGCAATGCGAGTGCGGTATCGATCTTGGCGATGATGGCGTTGATGCGCTCGATCTCGGCCTCGGCTTGCGCGACCCGCTGCCTGGGTGAAGCACGCTTCTCGTTGCGGATGCGCTCCGGCTTCGCGGCCTCCTTGACGCGCTCGCGCGAGGCCGGCCGGCCGTCATTGGCCGACAGGATCATGCGTCGATATTCGTCGAGATCGCCGTCATAGGCCGTGACGGTCTGGTTGGCCACGACCCACAGGCGGTCGGCGCAGGCCTCGATCAGATAGCGATCATGCGAGACCATGATGATGGCGCCGGGGAATTCGTTGATCGCCTCCGCGAGCGCCGCACGGCTGTCGATATCGAGGTGGTTGGTCGGCTCGTCCAGGATGATCATGTTGGGGCCGTAGAACGTCGCAAGCCCCAGCAGCAGCCGCGCCTTCTCGCCGCCCGACAGGCTCTTCACCAGCGTGTCGCCGGCCTTGCCGGAGAAGCCGATCGCGCCGACGCGGCCGCGCACCTTGCTCTCCGGCGCCTCCGGCATCAGCTTGCGGATGTGATCATAGGGCGAGCCGTCGAGATTGAGCTCGTCGACCTGGTGTTGGGCGAAATAGCCGACCGACAGCTTGTCGGCTCTCGTGATCCTGCCGGCAAACGGCGCGAGCTTGCCCGCCAGCAGCTTGACCAGCGTCGACTTGCCGTTGCCGTTGGCCCCTAACAGCGCGATGCGGTCGTCGGTATCGACGCGCAGCGTCACGCGATTGAGCACCGGCTTGCCGGGCTCGTAGCCGACCGAGACGTCATCGACCGCGATGATCGGCGGCGACAGCAGCTTCTCCGGCGCCGGGAACGAGATCTCATGAACATCCTGGGTCACCAGCGCGGTGATCGGCTTCATCCGCTCCAGCATCTTCACGCGCGACTGCGCCTGCCGCGCCTTTGAGGCCTTGGCCTTGAAGCGGTCGACGAAGTCCTGCAGGCGCTTGCGCTCATCGGCCTGCCGCTTGGCGTGCTTGGCGTCGAGCAATTCGCGCGCGGCGCGCTGTTCCTCGAACGAGGAATAGGTGCCCTTGTAGAGCGTCAGCCGGCCGCGATCGAGGTGCAGGATCTGATCGACCGAGGTATCCAGCAGGTCGCGATCGTGGCTGATCACGATCACGGTGCGCGGATAGTTGGCGAGGTGGTTCTCGAGCCACAACGTGCCTTCGAGATCGAGATAGTTGGTCGGCTCGTCAAGCAGCAGAAGGTCGGGCGCGGAGAACAGCGTCGCCGCCAGCGCCACGCGCATGCGCCAGCCGCCGGAAAATTCCGCGCACGGCCGCGCCTGGTCTGATGTCGAGAAGCCGAGGCCGGAGAGGATCGCCGCGGCGCGGGCGGGCGCGGAATGGGCGTCGATGTCGACCAGTCGGGTCTGGATTTCGGCAGTCCGGTGCGGATCGTGCGCCGTCTCGGCCTCGCGCAGCAGCGCGTCGCGCTCGAGATCGGCCTTCAGCACGACATTGATCAGGCTTTCGGGCCCGTCGGGCGCTTCCTGTGCGAGGCTGCCGATACGCCAGCGCGGCGGCAGCGCGATGCTGCCGCTCTCGGTCGGGATGTCGCCCCGGATGGCGTGAAACAGCGTCGATTTGCCGACGCCGTTGCGGCCGACAAATCCGACGCGGGCTCCGGGCACAATTTGCACCGAGCTGTGATCGATCAACAGCCGTCCGGCGATCCGGACCGAGATGTCAGTGATGGAAAGCATGCAGCGTTGTCACCGGACACGCCGCTAAACGCAACCCGTCTGTTTGTAAAATCTCTCCCGAAGGGCTGTTGCAAAAACGCAATTGGGCTGCTCGTAGCCCCCAACATCTAATGGCGATCGGCTTCCCGTCGTTGCATCTCATCGAGGAGTTGCTGGAGGCGAGACGAAAGCGCGGGCTCTGGCCGCATGCTTTGCTGAAGCCGTTCACCCACGGCATCGCAGATGTAACGGCAGGTCTTGTGATCAATCTGATCGGCGTCCCTGTCGATCTTGCTCATTGTCATCGTCATGGCATGTCTCTCGGCGAGTTCCACCTCGCATGTTCGAGTAGCTCCTCGCCATGACAAGTCGCGACCCCGAATTTGGTTTCCGCGCCTTGCTCTCGCTTTGAGGTAGTGGGTCCCCTCATATGCCCGGGTTCCCCGGCGCGCCTGAAAAAAGCCCCGGCGCGAGGGCCGGGGCGAGAAGCAAGTCAGGGGAGCAGCCGTAGATTCGATGGATCAGTAGCAGCGGTTGACCAGGCGCCAGCGGGGGCCCCACGGCGTCGGCACCACGCGGCGCACGTAGCAGCCGCCGCCGTAGCCATAACCGCCGTAATAGGCCGGGCCGCCGACGATGACGCGCGGACCGCCCCACCAGCCGTGGTGCCATCCACCGTGCCAGCCGCCATGCCAACCACCCCACGCAGAAGCGGAGGTCGGGGCGAGCGCGGCGGCACCGAGCGAAACCGCGGCGACGGCGGCAAGCGAGAGTTTGCGTAACATGATCGTCTCCTCGAGGTATGGGCGCGCGCGACGCGCCCGCGGTGACATTTCCCGAGACGTCCTGTGAGGCTTGCGGATGGGGGGCCAGCAAGGCGTCCGATCGCTGCAGAGCCTATGTGGCTTGAGCTGAACGGCAGCGGCACGGCGCTGACAGAAAGGGTTCACCTAGGTGAAATCGCGGTAAGTTGGCCGAGCCGGCCGCTGTCCGGAGGGCGCCCAAACGATGATTTTCGTCGTGAAAATGCGTCAAAACTAAAGGCTAACGCGTCACAGGGTCGCTTGCCGTTATCCCATCGCGCCGATATAAGCCCCGGCAACTCCCAGCCACCGTTTACAAGGACGAAATCATGGCGATTGAACGCACCTTTTCGATCATCAAACCCGACGCCACCGAGCGCAACCTGACCGGCGCGGTCAATGCGGTGATCGAGAAGGCGGGCCTGCGGGTCGTGGCGCAGAAGCGCATCCGCATGACCCGCGGCCAGGCCGAGACCTTCTACGCCGTCCACAAGGCGCGTCCGTTCTTCGGCGAGTTGGTCGACTTCATGACCTCGGGCCCGGTCGTGGTCCAGGTGCTGGAAGGCGAGGGCGCCATCCTGAAATATCGCGACGTGATGGGCGCGACCGACCCGTCGAAGGCTGCCGAAGGCACCATCCGCAAGCTCTATGCGAAGTCGATCGGCGAGAATTCGGTGCACGGTTCGGATGCGCCGGAGACCGCGGTGATCGAGATCGCGCAGTTCTTCGCCGGCAACGAGATCGTCGGCTGACGCCGTATTGCTGAAAGTGGCGCGGTCTCCCGAGGAGACCGCGTCGAAGTAGAACCGGGGAGCGGCGGACGACCGCCGCCAGGGGCGGCCGCAAGGCCGAATAGGACTCGCTGTGGACTGGCTGTGGCAGATCTTTGATCCGGCGTACATCGGCGCGTTCTTCACCGAATTCAAGAACGAGATGGCGACGCCGACGTTCTGGGTCGCCGTTGGCAAGATTATCTGGATCAACGTCCTGCTGTCGGGCGACAACGCGCTCGTGATCGCGCTCGCCTGCCGCGGGCTCGCGCCGCGTCAGCGCCTGTGGGGCATGATTCTCGGCGCCGCCGCGGCAGTGCTGCTGCGCGTCATCTTCACCGGCATCGTCGCCAGCCTGATGGAGCTTCCCTATTTGAAGCTGGTCGGCGGACTGGCGCTGATCGTGATTGCCGCCAAGCTGCTGGTGCCGGAGCAGGAGGACGAGGACAGCGTGCACGCGGCCTCGCATCTGTGGGCCGCGGTTCAGATCGTCGTCGTCGCCGACATCGTGATGAGCCTCGACAATGTGATCGCGGTGGCCGCCGCCGCCAACGGCAGCGTGCCGCTGCTGGTGCTCGGACTTGCGATCAGCGTTCCCCTGATCGTTGCCGGCGCGGCGCTGATCATGGCGCTGCTCACCAAGCTGCCGGTCCTGGTCTGGGCCGGCGCCGCGCTGCTCGGCTGGATCGCGGGCGACGTCATCGCGACCGATCCCGCCGTGCATCCGAAGCTGGACGCGCTGTTCGCCGGACCGCTCGGTACCAAGCTCGATTCCTGGCTGACGTCGGTCGGGATGTCGCCGCAATTCGCGCATGGCGGCAATGGCGGCGAGATCGCGCTCGCGGTGCTCGGTATCATCGTGGTGCTGGTCGTGGGGTCGATCTGGCGCCGCCACGCACTCCGCAAGGCCAAGCACGCCGCCAAGGCGGCGTGAGGTCTAGCGCCGCACGATCGAGCCGGCGCGCCCGACCAGCCGCGCCAATTGCTTGAAGCGGCTGCCGACGCGGTCGGCGACCAGATCCACCATCCGGTGCTCGAACACCAGCATCAGCTTGCGGCCCTGGGTGCGGAAATGGGTTGCCGGCAGCACGCCGGTGCGCGCCGCCGTGATCAGATGCGCGACGCGGAATGCGGCGCCGAGCACGCGGGCGCGCTCGTCCATCGCCGGCGTCACCAGCGCGCGGATCTGCGGCGGCGGCTCGTTTTCCTCGCTAAGCCCGGCGTAGCGATAGAACACCGAGAGCGCGACGAAGGCGCGGCCCTGATGCGTGATCGAGCCGAAATTGCCGTTCATGATCAGGCTGAGGGTTTCCTCGCCGCGATGATCGGGATGCACCCGCCAGCCGATGTCGGAGAGCAGGCAGGCGACGTGCCGCAGCCTGCGGTCTTCCTCGGTCTCGCGCAGCCTGACGACGCGCACCAGCCGGTCGGTCCACGCCGTCAGCTCCTGGGCGTGGCGGGCCGAGCGCGACAGCAATTCGTTGAGGTTCTGCGCGGCGCAGAGCAGTCCGTCCTTGGCGCGTTCGGCCTGCGGCAGCATCTCGTAGAGCAGGCCCTCGCGTACGCCGAAGGTCGAGAACACGATGGTCTTCGGCTGGGCCACGCGGATGATGTATTCGAGCACCAGCGCGGCATAGGCCAATAGCGGCCGCCGCGCATCGGCGACCGACTCGATATTGGCCAGCATGTTGGTGGCCGCCAGCCGTCGCAGCCGCTGCGCGAAGTCGAGTGCGTCGGCCGCCGGGATCGAATAGCCGTGCATCACCTTGAGCGGGTAGCCGCTCTGGATGATGTGAATGCGCGCCAGCGCACGCCAGGTGCCGCCGACCGCGTAGAAGGTACGGCCACGCCCCGTCTTGAGCTGGGCGACGCCGAGCAGCTCGTTCTTGACGATGCGTTCGGCGCGCTTGAGCGATTTGTTGGAGAGGTCCTGCAGCGCGAGGCTGCCGAGCGGCAGCGTCACGCCGCTGCGCACGCGGCTGCCCTTGACATCGATCAGTTCAAGCGAGCCGCCGCCAAGATCACCGACGATGCCGTTCGGATTGTGCACGCCCGAGACGACGCCGAGCGCGGACAGCTTCGCTTCACGCGGTCCGGTGAGGATCTCGATCTTGGCGCCGCAGATGCGCTCGGCCTTGGCGATGAAGTCCGGACCGTTCTTGGCGTCGCGGCAGGCCGCGGTTGCGATCGCGTAGACGCGGCCGACTTGCTGGATCCTGCACAGCGCGCGAAAACGGCGCAGCGCGGTGAGCGCCTTGTTGACGGCATCGGTTGCGAGCAGGCCGGTGCTCTGCACCTCGCGCCCGAGCCCGCACAGTGCCTTCTCGTTGAAGATGGTGATGAGGCTGCGCGCCATCGCCTCGTAAACCACGAGACGAACCGAGTTCGAGCCGATATCGATGACAGCGACGCTGGAAGCGCGCTTCCGCGGTCGCTTCACCGTAAGGCCCCCTTAAGACGATGGCTGCTGTCGCTCGTTGCGACGCGTGAGACGGCGCGGTGAAGATTCCTTGAGAGACTTACCACGGCCGGACAGACTCGGATTTGTCATGAAGTAGTCATGCAGATTGAAGGGCTCTTCGCCTTTCGCGGCCTTCATACGCGTTGACGACCCATCCGGCAACAATTGCCAGCTCTGCTCGGTGTCCTTCAGGTTCGCGACCATGATCTGTTCGAGAACCTGCTGATGCACCGTGGGATTTTGCAGCGGACAGAGAACCTCGACGCGGCGGTCGAGGTTTCGCGGCATCATGTCAGCGGACGAGATATACACAGCAGCTTTTGTGCTCGGCAGGCCCTGACCCATGCCGAAGCAATAGATTCGGCCGTGTTCCAGGAACCGGCCGATCACTGATTTGACGCGGATGTTCTCCGACAGTCCCGGCAGCCCCGGCCGCAGGCAGCAGATGCCGCGCACCACGAGCTCGACCGAGACGCCAGCCTGCGAGGCCTCGTACAGCGCGTCGATGATATCAGGGTCGACCAGCGCATTCATCTTCATCCAGACCGCGCCGGGCCGGCCGTGCTTGACGTGGGCGATCTCGCCGTGGATGTGCTCGATGATCCGCTTGCGCAGCGTCAGCGGCGACACCGCCATCTTCTCGATGTCGCTCGGCTCGGCATAGCCGGTGATGTAGTTGAAGACCCGCGCGACGTCGCGGCCGATGATCGGATCCGAGGTGAAGTAGGAGAGGTCGGTGTAGATGCGCGCGGTGACCGGGTGATAGTTGCCGGTGCCGGTGTGCACATAGGTGGTGAGATTGCCGCCCTCGCGGCGCACCACCATCGACAGCTTGGCATGCGTCTTCAATTCGATGAAGCCGTAGACCACCTGCACGCCGGCGCGTTCGAGGTCGCGGGCCCAGCGGATATTGGCTTCCTCGTCGAAGCGCGCCTTCAACTCGATCAGCGCGGTCACCGACTTGCCGGCCTCGGCGGCTTCCGCCAGCGCCCGCACGATCGGCGAGTTGTTCGAGGTGCGATAGAGCGTCTGCTTGATCGCGACGACGTCGGGATCGCGTGCCGCCTGCTGCAGGAACTGCACCACGACGTCGAAGGATTCGTAGGGGTGATGGACCACGAGGTCCTTCTGGCGGATGGCGGCGAAGATATCGCCGCCATGATCGCGCACCCGCTCGGGGTGGCGCGGCACATAGGGCGGGAATTCGAGGTCGGGGCGATTGAGGCGGGTGAGCTGCGACAGCTCGTTCATCGCCAGCACGCCGTCGACCAGGATCACTTCGTCGTCTGCGGCCGACAAGGCGTGCTGCACGAAGATGCGCAGCTCCTCTGGCATCGTGGCCTCGATCTCGAGCCGGATCACCGACCCGCGGCGTCGCCGCTTGAGCGCGGTCTCGAACAGGCGAACGAGGTCTTCGGCCTCTTCCTCGATTTCGAGTTCGGAGTCTCTGATGATGCGGAATGCGCCTTGGCCCTTGACGGTGTAGCCGGGGAACAGGCGGCCGATGAACAGACCGGTGGCCTGCTCCAGCGTGATCAGCCGCGCCGGCGCGCCTTCCTTGGTGGAGGGGATGCGGATGAAGCGGTCGATCTTGCCGGGCATGCGGATCAGCGCGTTCATCGCCTTGCCGTCGGAGATCCGCGACAATTGCAGCGCCACCGTGAAGCCGAGATTCGGGATGAACGGGAAGGGATGCGCCGGGTCGATCGCCAGCGGCGTCAGCAACGGGAAGATGCTGTGGAGGAAGTGATCCTCGATCCAGCTGCGCTCGGACTTGGTGACGTCGCGGCCGTCGACCAGCTGGATGCCGACCTTGGCCAGGATATCCCGCAGGTCGCTCCAGATCGCCTGCTGGTCGGAGGCGAGCTGCGAGACGGTCTTGTTGATCATCACGAGCTGATCGGCCGGCAGCAGGCCGTCCGGGCTGCGCTCGGTAATGCCCTCGCGGACCTGCGCCTTGATGCCGGCGACACGGACCATGAAGAACTCGTCGAGGTTATTCGCCGAAATCGACAGGAAGCGGACCCGCTCCAGCACGGGATGGCCGAGATTGACCGATTCCTCGAGCACCCGCCGGTTGAAGTGCAGCCAGGAGAGCTCCCGGTTAATGAAGCGCTCGGGGCTGGTCGCGATTGCGGGAATGGCGGGAAATTCCGCCTCTTTTTCTTTGATTTCAGTAGCTTGTACCGAGTCCATCAAGTGCTGGTCCAATTTAGGGCAGGGGCCAGGGCGGTCTAGCCGAGAGCCGCAGAGACCATGTGATATTGCGATGACGTTTCGATGACATTGATGTTCCGCTCACCTGCGCCGTCAAGCCGCGGGGATGGATCAGGCATCGCGCAACAGCTCCGCCGCCAGCGCCCGAGTGACCGGACGGCCGAGCCGGAGTGCCTCGGTATCCAGGAGCTCGACCGCTTGCCGGACGGCAACGTAGGAACGCTCGATCCGGTTGCTCAGATAGCTGACGAGCGGTTCGTCCACGCTCATCTGGCGGTCGGCGCAGAACTTGACGATCAGGCCGCGGAACAGCTGGTCGTCCGGCGGCAGCAGCGTCACGGTCGGCACCGCGCGGAGCCGCGACCGGAGGTCGCGCAATTCGATCTCGAACGCCGACGGCGGAACGCGCGCCGTGATCAGCACGTAGGCATCGTCCTGGCGCGCCAGATTCATCAGATGAAACATCGCGCGCTCGTCGAAATCCGACGGCCTCAGATCCTCGACCACCAGCGCACCGGTCGCAAGCGCGGTCGGCACCGTGTCGGCGGTCAGCGCATGCGCCGCGGTCGAGCGCGCACCGGCGCTCTCGGCCCAGATCGCGGCGAGGTGGCTTTTGCCGGAGCCGTCAGGCCCGACCAGCAGCATGATTCGGTTCGGCCAGTCCGGCCAGCCGTCGATCAGCGCCAGCGCCGCCTCATTGGCGGGGCCCTCGAGGAAGTCGTCGCGGGTCAGCTTCTCCTCGTGCGGCAGGGCCAAGGCCAATTGACGAGGTTGAACGCTACTGGCCACGCAAGTCTCCAAACCACCTTATTTTAGCTATGCGCAAACGCATCGCGTTTATCGCGGGAAAACCGGCTTCCACTTTTCCGGATCCCGCCTACCGAGCTTCGATCGTGCTCATGTGCCGCACCCACTCCACGAGATAGAGGGACACCGAACCCAAAGTAAAGATCGTGACCAGGCCCATCAGGATCCAGTCGTAAGGGTGCGGCTCGAAGCCGAAGCCGAGCGAGGCCAGCACCAGCGCCGCGAACGCGACCTGCGCCACCGTGTTCAGCTTCGACACCATCAGCGGCTTCATCTCGACCGGCTTGTCGAACAACCATGACACAATCACGGCGGAGACGATCATGATGTCGCGTGACACCACGAGAATCACGATCCAGCGCGGCACCGCGCCCCAGATTCCGAGCGCGACATAGATCGACACCAGGAGCGCCTTGTCGGCGAGCGGATCGAGCAGGGCGCCGAGCTCGCTCGTCATGTTGAAGCGCTTGGCGAGGAAACCGTCGACCGCGTCCGAGACGCCGGCGATCACGAAGATCGCGAACGCAATCTCCATCTGGCTGGACACGATGGCCCAGACGATCACCGGCACCAGGATGATGCGGCCGAGGGTGATGATGTTCGGAATGCTCAACTTGGATCGCTTCCCGGCTAGAAGCCTGATTTTACTCGATATCCGGCTCTTTTGCGCAGCCGCCTTGTGTTATCTACATAGTATCGCGGCGGCAGCGCCGCGAGCCATTGCGCGGGGGCGGAATTCCTCGTAACCAGCCCCTGATCATCTGGAATTGGGCATGACCGAGCGCAAAAACGGGCTCACTTACGCGGATTCGGGTGTCGATATCGACGCCGGCAATCGACTGGTCGATCTGATCAAGCCGATGGTGCGGGCCACCGCGCGGCCTGGCGCGGACGCCGAGATCGGCGGTTTCGGCGGACTGTTCGACCTCAAGGCCGCCGGCTTCAAGGATCCGGTCCTGGTGGCCGCGACCGATGGCGTCGGCACCAAGCTGAAGATCGCGATCGAGACCGGCATTCATGGCGGCATCGGCATCGATCTGGTCGCGATGTCGGTCAACGACCTCGTCGTGCAGGGCGCGGAACCGCTGTTCTTCCTCGACTATTTCGCCTGCGGCAAGCTGCACCCGGAGGCCACCGCGCAGATCGTCGCTGGTATCGCCGAGGGCTGCCGCGAATCCGGCTGCGCGCTGATCGGCGGCGAAACCGCCGAGATGCCCGGCCTCTACAAGGATGGCGATTACGACCTCGGCGGCTTTGCGGTCGGCGCGGCCGAGCGCGGCACCTTGCTGCCGACCGCGGATATCGCGGCGGGCGATGCCGTGATTGGGCTGGCTTCCTCCGGCGTGCACTCCAACGGCTATTCGCTGGTGCGCAAGATCGTCGAGCAGTCCGGCGTTGCCTATGACGCGCCGGCGCCGTTCGCGCCGGTCATGACGCTCGGCGCCGCGCTGCTGACGCCGACTAGGCTCTATGTGAAATCCTGCCTGCGCGCGATCCGCGACACCGGCGCGGTGAAGGGCCTCGCCCACATCACCGGCGGCGGCTTCACCGACAACATTCCGCGCGTGCTGCCGAAGCATCTCGGCGTCGGCATCGATCTGGCGCGGCTGCCGGTGCTCCCGGTGTTCAAATGGCTGGCCGAGCAGGGCGGCATCGCCGAACTCGAACTGCTGCGCACCTTCAACTGCGGCATCGGCATGATCGCGATCGTCAAGGCTGATGCGGTCGACGCCGTGACCGAGGCGTTCACCGCCGGCGGCGAGACGGTGACGTTGCTCGGCGAGGTGATCGAGGCCAAAGGCGAGCATCGCGTGGTCTATAACGGTCATCTCGATCTCTCGCGATGAAGCGCCGCGTCGCCATCCTGATCTCCGGCCGCGGCTCCAACATGGCCGCGCTGATCGAGGCTGCGAAGGCTGCGGATTTCCCAGCCGAGATCGTGGCCGTGATCTCGAACCGCGCCGATGCCGCCGGGCTCGAGAAGGCGGCCGCCAGCGGCATTGCGACCATCGTCATCGAGAGCAAGCCGTTCGGCAAGGACCGCGCCGGCTTCGAGGCCGTGCTGCAGCGCGCGCTCGATGACAGGCAGGTCGAGTTGATCTGCCTCGGCGGCTTCATGCGGCTGTTCACCGCCGAGTTCGCGCGACACTGGTACGGGCGGATGCTCAACATCCATCCCTCGCTGCTGCCTTGCTTTCCCGGTCTCGATCCGCACGGCCAGGCGTTGCGCGCAGGGGTCAAGCTGTCCGGAGCGACGGTGCATTTCGTGATCCCGGAGACCGACGCCGGACCGATCGTGATGCAGGGCGCGGTCACGGTCGCTGACGACGACACGGCCGAGACGCTCGCCGCGCGCGTGATCACCATCGAGCATCGCATCTATCCGGAGGCGCTGCGGCTGCTGGCAAGCGGCCGGCTCAAGCTCGAAGGCGATCTCTGCAAGACCCTGGGCAGCGGCGCAACCGACCATACCCTGATCGCGCCGGCGCCTTAGCGCGCGGTTGCAGGAGACATCCCCCGGGGTGATGCGGCCGGGGGAGGCATCAGGATGAATTCCGCCGGCAGCGGCGTTCAGTGAACCTTGAGGTTCTCTGCCGACGCCTTGCCGCGGTTCTCCACCAGCTCGTACTCGACGGACTGGTTCTCGTTCAATGTGCTGAGGCCCGCGCGCTCGACCGCCGAGATGTGGACGAACACGTCCTTGTCGCCGACGGCTGGCTTGATGAACCCGTAACCTTTGGTCGGGTTGAACCATTTGACGGTACCCTTCGGCATCGTCTCTCTCCCAGTTTAGACATAAAAAAGACGCGGCCACGTTTTCCACGTGCCACGCCACAAGCGGACTTTGCGCTGTCTGTTCACTTCCCGGGTCGTCAGATCCAAAGTCTTCAAGTCCGAAGTTTCGCCTCTCGAGGCCCTGTACATCGAAGCCTTGGATATCAACGTCGCGAAACGCACAGTCGAACGGCCGCAAATCCGATTGTGAACGGATTGCAACACGAAAATTGCGCCTTAGCAAGCGCGGTGGTTTTGCGTGACGCAACCTCAGCCTGTGCCGGTCGAACTCCGGGGCAACGCGTTCGGCCACTGGCCGACTGCCGGTGGAACCTGGCGCGCATCAGGCGGACGCGCTAACCCCGGTCCACCCGCACCACGCGGCCCTTGTCGATCGCCAGCGCGAGCTGGCCGTGCTTGAGCTTGAGCGCGGCCTCGCCGAACAGTTCGCGGCGCCAGCCGTGCAGGGCGCCGACCTCGGCCTGATCGCTGGCCGCGATCTGCTCGAGGTCGTCGACGGTGGCGATCACCTTGCTGGCGACGCCGTGCCGCTCCGAGGTCATGCGCAGCAGCACCTTCAACAGCTCGACGGTCGCCGCGCCGTTGGAATTGTTTCTCGGCTTTTCCAGCTTGGGCAGCATGGCCTGGTCGCGGGCGAGCCCGCGCTGCACGGCGGCAATGATGTCGGCGCCCCATTTCGAGCGCTCAAAGCCCTTCGGCAGCGAGCGCAGATTGCCGAGCTTCTCCAGCGAGGTCGGCGCATGGGTGGCGATATCGCCGACCGCATCGTCCTTGAGCACGCGCGAGCGCGGCACGTCGCGGCTCTGCGCCTCCTGCTCGCGCCAGGCCGCGACCTCGATCAGCACCGCGAGCTCGCGCGGCTTGCGGACGCGGGTCTTGAGCCGCTCCCAGGCGCGCTCCGGATGGAAGTCGTAGGTCTTCGGCGACGTCAGAACCTCCATCTCCTCGCTGACCCAGTCGCTGCGGTCGCGCTTCTTCAGATCGGCATCGAGGGCTGCGAACACTTCGCGCAGATGGGTCACGTCGGAGACGGCGTAGTGGAGCTGCTCGTTGGTCAGCGGGCGGCGCGACCAGTCGGTGAAGCGATGGGTCTTGTCGGGGCGGTGGCCGGTGACGCGGTCGACGAGCTGGTCGTAGGCGATGCTGTCGCCATAGCCGAGCACCATGGCGGCGACCTGGGTGTCGAAGATCGGATGCGGGATCGTGCCGGAGAGGTGCCAGACGATTTCGATGTCCTGCCGCGCGGCGTGGAAAACCTTCAGCACGGCCTCGTTCGACATCAGGTCGAAGAACGGCTTGAGGTCGATGCCGGGTGCCAGCGCGTCGACCACGACCGCTTCATCCGCGCTCGCCATCTGCACGACGCAGAGCAGCGGATAGTAGGTCGTCTCCCGCAGGAACTCGGTGTCGACAGTGATGACCTTGTGTTTGGCGAGCCGGTCGCAGGCGGCGGCGAGGTCGGAGGTCGTGCTAATCAAATCCATGAAGTGTCCATAACGGCTTGACCACACGCGTTCTGCCGAAAGGGCAGCTATGTCAAGGGTCTTGCAGGGATTTTGGCCCTGCGCGGGGTGAGGGACGGGCCGTTTTTGAATTGATTGGGCCTGATTCGAGGGTGTTTTCGGCCCGGTCGTGCCGGCAGTTCGTCGGTCGTCCGCCATCTTCGGTGTCACCGCCCGGCTTGACCGGGCATGACGAACGGGGGCTGAGCGCCACAGGCGATAGCCCGCTGGCGCCGGGACGCACGACCAAAATATTGAAAACAACCCCATGCAAAGGAGCCGACAGCTAGCGGTGTTCGACACGGCAACTTGACACGTCGGGCAAATCAGCGATATTTTTCCATTATTCCGAAGTCATGCGTCGCCACGGTTGGGCTGGACATTTGCGGACTTCTGCAACCGACCCGTCATGATGACGAGGCGCACCGCGCCGTCATTGCGTCCCCACTTGCAGCTTTGATCGCCCGGCTCGACCGGTTGAATCCGCCCAGTATTCCAGAGACAGTTGTGCTCGAACCGAGAGGCCGCGGCGTACTGGATCGCCCGCTTTCGCGGACGATGACAGTCGTAGTGGGGGCGCGCCGCTGCGGGAGCTTGCGCCGTCGGGATGGCGATTTGGGTCAACCGGAGTGCTGAGCTTTCTCGGGGCCGGCTTGCCTGGCCGATCATGGGTGCCGTACTCTGCCAAAGCAACCTGAAGTCGATGACCAACGAGGAGCCGCTATCGTGATCGCGACGCAGCCCGGGGCTGTCACCAGCGAGCTGTTTCAAATCGCCTCTGAAGTCCCAGAACAACGCCGCGATGCAGTGCTCGAGAGCATCAACAGCATCATCGACACGAATTGGCTGACGGAGGAAAAGTTCTGGTCCCACGAACACTCTCCGTTCAAGCCCGACCACGGCATTGTCCTGCTCCATCACGGCGGTGAATGCGTGGCTTACCTCATCATTCAGCGCCTCGCCGTTGCCAGCACGTCGGTGATCTATCTCTCGGGTACCGCCGTCAGAGACACGCATCGTGGTCGCGGCTCTTTCAAGCGGCTGTTCGATACCGCTATGACGGCGGAGTTCGGTCACCCGGCGGCGCCGGCTGAATCCTGCTTGTGCTGGCGAACGAGAAATCCCGTCATCTACGTGCTGGGTCGCGCGCAGTGCCGCAGCGTCGTGCCGGCTATCTCGGACGACACGCACGCGGATGATCTCGACGATCTCTGTCTCAAACTGGCTGCAACCCTGTACCCTCGTCAAACCGTCGAGAAGACGACGATGGTGATGCGGAGGGCCTATGGCCGGCTTCGCTATCGCGATGAGCCGACGACCCAAACCTCGCCGGATGTCGACCGATGGTTCGCGCAGACCATCCCCAACAGCGCTGATGCGGTGTTCTGTGCCGGATTGGCGAGCAATCGCTGGTCACGGCGCTGAGCAGCGTTGCCAACGACTGGATAGCCCAGGACGGGCAACTCAGTGGCAGGGGGGCCTGTCATGGCGCGCAAAATCGAATGGCTCCGCGCGCAAATTCGTACGTCACGCCATCGTTCGCCGGGCGCCTTTGTCGCGCCGAGTGCCGAGCATGCCGGAGGTCGGATGGTGGCGCCCGAGGGGCGACTCTGGTTTCGCCTACAGACTTGGCGAACGCCATCGCAGTCGGCGAAGGGCCAAAATACCAGCGCGTGCGCTATCTCGAATATCCGAGCGACCGAGGGCAGAGTGCGTCTTCGATCGGCCTGCTCCTTGTTTTCGCACTTTGTGAACGCGTCCAGTCTGGGGTAAACAAGCCGCTTGGCATCGTCGAACGAGGCCCATTGCCGCCAATGGCCCGCAGTCGGACGGATCACAATGCCGGAGAAACAGCCAAGCGCCGATATGGAGGCTGCTCTCAAGCACTGGCTCGAAACCGTTGATCTCGGCCAGTACAGCGACCTCTTTGTCCTGCATCGCATCGGTTTGGACATCCTGCCCGATTTGACCGAGCAGGATCTGGTCGAACTTGGACTTCCGCTGGGAGACCGCAAGCGCTTGCGGCGCGCGGTTGCTTCCCTGACCCGTTCGGCAAAAGGCCCCGCCGGCGGCAGGAGCGTCGCGGAAGGCGCGGCGGTGAGCGCCGAGAGGCGCCAGCTGACCGTGATGTTCTGCGACATGGTCGGTTCGACCTCGCTGTCCGAACAGTTCGATCCCGAAGACGTCCGCGACATGATCGCGAGCTTCAGGGAAAAGTGCGTCAGCGTGGTCAAGCGGTACGAAGGCTTCGCGGCCCGCTACCTCGGGGACGGCATTCTGGTCTATTTTGGCTATCCGAATGCCCATGAGGATGACGCCGAGCGGTCGGTGCGTGCGGCGCTCGAAATTGTACGGAGCCTGTCGTCGGCGAGAGCGAGTGACGCCCGCGACGTTGCAAGTCATGGGCCCAGTGTGCGCATCGGGATTGCGACCGGCCTTGTTGTCGTCGGAGACCTGGTTGGACAGGACACCGAGGAGCACGATTCCGCAGTCGGCGAGACGCCAAATCTGGCTGCCCGTCTGCAGGCCTTGGCGCCTCCGGACGGCGTCGTCATTGCGTCTTCGACGCAATCCCTGCTGAGAGGAAAGTTCGACTACCAGGACTTCGGGTTGCACGCGCTGAAGGGGATATCCGCGAAGGCCCAGGCCTGGCTCGTGGTTCGGCCCTGCCGCGCCGAGACGCGATTTGCCGCAGCCATGGGCTCCAGATTGACGCCGCTGGTCAACCGCACCGAAGAGGTTGCGTTGCTGCTCACGCGATGGCAGCAAGCGAAAGCCCATGAGGGGCAGGTCGTGCTGCTGACGGGCGAGCCGGGAATTGGAAAGTCCAGAATCGTTCAGGAATTGCGGGAGCGGATCGCAGGTGATCAGCACGGACAAGTTTCGTTCCAGTGCTCTCCCTATTACAGCAGCACCGCTTTTCACCCCTTCATCGAGCATCTCAAATTCGCACTCGGCCTTGACGGCGAGAACGCGTCTGCGCTTTGGCTGACAAAGCTTGAAGCCGGTGTCGCCGCCTCGAACGGCGAGGCAGCGACAGTGGTGCCGATCCTTGCGGCGTTGCTTTCAATTCCCACCGGGGACCGCTACGCGGCCCTGGATCTCTCGCCGCAACAGCTGAAGGATGCGACGATCGCCACGCTCGTCAACCATCTGCTCGCGCAAGCGCGCGGGCAGACCCTCCTGATCGATTTTGAGGACGCACATTGGATCGATCCCACCTCGCGGGCCGTGCTCGATCTGCTGGTGGAGAACGTTCGCACCACGTCGATCCTTGTCGTGATCACCTGTCGTCCGGAGTTTCAGCCGGGCTGGAAGGATCACGCGCACACCATCAGTGCGAACCTCAAGCGTCTCGGCCGACAGGTCCGCACGATATTGGTCGAACGTGTGGCTGGCGAAAAGGAGCTTCCCCGAGAGGTGATTGAGGACATCATTGTCAAAACCGATGGCGTGCCGCTCTTCCTTGAAGAGCTGACCAAGGCCGTTCTCGAATCCGACGTCTTGACTGAGCAACATGGACGTTACGTCTTGTCCGGTCCGTGGCATCAGCTCGCTATTCCCGCGACATTGAACGATTCCCTGATGGCCCGCCTCGACCGGATGGGATCATTCAAGAAAATCGCGCAGATCGGCGCCACCATCGGCCGCGAGTTCTCTTATGAGATCCTTCGCGAGGTTGCCGAAGCGCCGGCGGATCAGATCGAAGCCGCCCTGAACCATCTGGAGGCAGCCGGATTGATCGTCCGCTTCGGCTTTCTGCCGGAGGCGCTGTACTCGTTCAAGCATGTGATGATCCAGAATGCGGCGCATGAAAGCTTGTTGCACAGGGAAAGACGGACGCTGCACGCCAAGATCGCACGCGTGCTGGCCGAAAAATATCCGGAAAAGATCGAGCGCGAACCGGAGCTTCTTGCCTACCATCTGACCGAGTCTGGCCAAAGCGAGCCGGCTGCTGGCTTCTGGCTCAAGGCCGGAAAGCAGGCCGCAATGAAGGGTGCGACTCTGGAGGCGATCGGTCATTTGCGTCGTGGGCTCGGGGTTCTGCAAGCCTCACCCGGCATGCAGGGCCGAAACGAGTCCGAGCTTGAGCTTCGCATCGCCCTGGGCACCGCCCTGATCGCGGCAAAGGGATACGCGGTCCAGGAGGTCGAGGAGAACTATGTTCGCGCGCTCGAACTCGGCCGGAATCTTGGCAACATGGCGAAGGTCTTTGCGGCGACGCGCGGACTTTGGGTGTGCCACTTCATCCGCGGCGATCTCGCACGGGCGCATGAGCTGAGCGCGGAGCTCCTGCAGTTCGCAAGGCGCGAGGCATCGAACCAAAGTTCGTCCGCGACGCAACAGACGGGATATCTGATCGAGGCGCATCGGGCGATCGCGATGACCATGCTGTACCGCGGGCGGTTTGTCGCCGCCGAACATCACCTTCATCGCTTCAGGAATCTGTACAGTCCTGATCTACACGGCGCCCTGACGGCAACGCATGGCATCCATCCTGGCATCGTCTCGCTCTCGTATCTCGGGTACGTGTCGTGGTTTCTGGGCCGTCCTGACGCGGCGCGCCGATATAGCCAGCAGGCTATTTCGGAAGCGGAAGACCTTCGCCACCCCTTCACGCTGTCGTTTGCGCTGACATTCGGCGCTTACGTTTGCCAGCATCTCCGCGATGTCGAAGGGACCCACGACTACACCAACAGGGCACTGGCTCTCTCATCGGAACACGGCTTCCTGCATTGGAAGCATCAGACGACCATCCTGCGAGGATGGGCGATGACCGAGCTCGGGAATGTCGATGAGGGATTGAACCAGATGCGAATGGCTATCGACGGTTACGAGGGCATGAGCGCCCGGCTAGCCAGTTGCTGGTTCAGGAGCCTGCTCGCGAAGGCTTATGCAAGTGCCGGCTTGCCGGATGCTGCCTTGCACGAACTCGACAGCGCATTGGCGATCGGGAGAAGAACGGGAGAGCATTTTTACGAAGCCGAGATCTATCGTCTGCAAGGTGAGATGACACTCAATCACGCGAAATCATCGTCCGTCGAATCCGCCGAGCGAATGTTCCTCGCCTCGATCGAGCTGGCGCGCAGGCAAAGCGCGCGGTCCTTAGAATTGCGGTCAGCTGTCAGCCTGGCGCGTCTATGGCGACATTCCGGCAAACGGGCACGAGCGGCCGAGCTGTTGCTACCCGTCGTCCGAACGTTCACGGAAGGTCTGTCTACGCCTGACGTCAAGGAAGCGCTCGAGCTGGCGAATGAACTGGCAATGGAAATCCCCGGAGATCATGAATGGAGCGGGCGGGTCTGAGGATACCGAGGCGCCCCGGGCGCCATCCGCCCGCTTACGCCTGAGCGTCGTCACCACACATCGCAGATGAATGATGGTGTTCGCTTCCGCCCAAGGTTCGCGGCGGCAGCAACGTTGGGTGGATGCTATTCCGGCGATGTGCGCCGGACTGATCAGCGGTTGGCGATGCTGCTGGCCTCGATTGACGAGGCAACCTCGTCCCGATCGATCCGCGCTTCGTTCGCGCGAATGCGTGACGGCCATCCGTGCCGCGAGGCCAGCGTCGTCAGCCTGTCCCTGACGAGATAATGCGCCGGGCCTTCGAGGAAGCGCCAGACGAACCATGCCAGCACCACCATGCCCGTCACAACCAGCGCGGTCGACAGCGCGTCCGGCGCTGGCGTCATCAGCAGCAGGATGACGTAGCCGAGCTGCAGATGCAGCAGATAGAGCGGATAGGTGATGCCGCCGACGGCCCTGACGAGGCCCGCCGGCAGGGCTACCGACTCGATGCGGGTGGCGGCGAACACGATGCCGAGCGAGACGATGCAGATCACCGTGACGACGCGGGGATCGAAGCTGCCATGGGTGTGGACGCCGAGCCGCTCCAGCTTGTGCACGGCCTGGAACGTCGCCGTGCCTATCGCCAGCGTCAGCAGGCTGTAGAGCCTGGTGTCGCGCCGTCCACGGTAATGCTCATAGATCAGGAGCCCGACGGCGAAGAAGCCGCTGTCGTCGGCCATAAACAGTTTCTCGAACAGGGGAACGTCGAGGGTCAGCTCGTTGGCGAAGGTGATTGCGATCCACGCCACGATGATCGTGTCGATGCGCCGCGGAAAGATGCCCCAGGCCAGGAACAGCGCGATCCAGACGTAGAACACGACCTCGATCACCAGCGACCAGTAGGCGTCGTCCATGTAGGGCTGACCGAGCATCGGGGCCGCGATGAACAGGTTTGCCAGCCATTGCCCCCACGTCACGTGGAAGTACGCGTGGCCCAGCAGCAGCGTCGCGAGGAAGGTCAGCGTCATGCAGATGACGAAGGTCGGATAGATGCGGCTGAAGCGGGCGATTGCGAAACCGATCGGCGTGCGGCCTGCGGCGGAATAGGCAATGACGAAGCCGGAGATCGCGAAGAACACGGGTACGCCGAGGAAGCCGTATTGCGCGACCGGGGCGAGGTACGGCAACGCCACTTGCTGAACGCCGTGCGACGCGGTGCCCCAGAAGCCGTAATGGTACAGGATCACGGCCCCGACCGCGGCAAGCCGCAGCAGGTCCAGCACGGGAACCCGGGTCGGTTGTTTAGAAGCGCTCGGCATATATCCGCTATCGTGGCGGCGAGGCATGAAGGCGTTCTTAATCCGCGCGGCGAAACGACCGCGCGATCGTTCACGATTGCAGGAGCCCCGTGGCGATGCCGGCGGCCGCGCTGAGCACGACCACCACGAGCGGCGGCGCGCGCCATACCGTGAGCAGGACAAAGCCGGCCAGCGCGATGCCGAAATCGAGCGGACGGTGCACGCTGCTGGTCCACACCGGGTTGTAGAGCGCGGCCCCCAGAAGGCCGACGACGGCGGCGTTGACGCCGCGCATCATCGCCTGCGCCGCCGGCCGTTTGCGAAAGCCATCCCAGAACGGCAGCGCCCCGAGCAGCACGAGAAGTCCCGGCAGGAAGATGCCGACGAGGCCGACGATCGCGCCCGGCACGCCGCCGATCACGGCGCCGAGATAGGCGGCAAAGGTGAATAACGGGCCCGGCACCGCCTGCGCGGCGCCGTAGCCGGTCAGGAACGCATCGTCGCCGATCCAGCCCGGCGTCACCACGGCTTCGCTCAGCAGCGGCAACACGACGTGGCCGCCGCCGAACACCAATGCGCCCGAGCGGTAGAAGGCCTCGAACAGGCCGAGGCCGGCCCATGTCCGCGACAGCAGCGGCAGTCCGACCAACAGCGCGACGAACAGGATCAGCGCCGCGACGCCAACACGGCGCGATACCGGCATCGCGATATGGGTGACCCCGTTGGCCTGTTGCGCCCGGCAGAGCCAAAGCCCGGCGATAGCGCCGAGCACGATGGCGCCGATCTGCGCGATCGACGACGAACTAGCGAGGATGACGAGTGCCGCGACCGTCGCGATCGAGGCGCGTTCGCGGTCGGGGCAGAGCGAGCGCGCCATGCCCCAGACCGCCTGGGCGACGATCGCCACCGCAACCAGCTTGAGGCCATGCACCAGGCCGCTACCCGCAGGGCCGCTCAATCCGCTGGCGCCGAAGGCAAACAGCACGAGCGCGATCGCCGAGGGCAGCGTGAATCCGGTCCAGGCCGCCAGCGCCCCCAGGTACCCGGCGCGCATCAGGCCGAGCGAAAAGCCGAGCTGGCTGCTCGCAGGGCCCGGCAGGAATTGGCAGAGCGCGACCAGATCCGCATAGGCCTGTTCGTCAAGCCAGCGCCTGCGGGTGACGAACTCGTCGCGGAAATAGCCGATATGGGCGATCGGGCCGCCGAAGCAGCTGACGCCGAGCTTGAAGAAGATGAGCAGCACCTCGAGCGGCGAGTGCGTCGAGCTCGCGGTGGAGGGCGGTGTGCCGGGCTGCGGGACGTCGGTGTCGTTCAAGCGTCGTCAATTCCCGCAATTTGCGTCCCAGGTCAGGACTCGTCAGCGCGAGTGTATCGCCATTCGATGACGTTTGAGCGCGCTGTTTCTCGCGGCTCTCACTCGCAGCGGATGTTCTTCGACGGCCGGCGCGCTGCGGGCATCGCCAGCACGACGAGACAGAGCGCGATCATCGCCAATCCCATAAATTCGAATGCAAATGCGTCCACGGGCCATTCTCCCCCATCAGAAACAGTTAGACTTGTTGGGGGAGCGTTGACGCGCTGTTAAGCCTTATGGTTACCGCTGCCGGCCTCGGCGCATGGTGGAGAGTGAGTTAACGCTCACATCGCGAGGCTAGGCGGCTACGCTGAGCGGTCCGGTGCGCAGCTTCAGATCCACCGGCGTCGGGTTGCGCAGGATGTCCAGCACGGGGCAGTGACGATCGACGGTTTCCTTCAGCCGAGCGATGTCGGCCGCGGAGGCCGGGCTGTCGATGGCGACCTCGGCCTCGATCTGCTGGAAACCGGCTCGCACGTCTGGATCGACGCTGAAGAAGCCGCGCAGATCGATGGCGCCCGACAGCTTGACGGAGACGCCGTTGAGGGGAATGCCGAGCGCGTCGGCATAGAGCCGATAAGTGATCTCCTGGCATGAGCCGAGCGCGGCGAGGATGTACTCGACCGGGTTCGGTGCGGTGTCCTTGCCGCCCAGCGCCGGCGGCTCGTCGACGCTGACGTTGAATTGCCGCACGGCAACGCGGCTATTGACGCCGTCGCCGAGTTGCGAAGTCGCCTGGAACACGGCCTGCGCCTGCGCCGGATCGGCGCCGAGCGCCTGCTGGGTGTCTGCGAAAACCTGCTTGAACCTGAAGCTCATCGTTCGTCTTCCCCATGGCATCAATCACGAGAGGCTGATCGAACGGCCCATGCAGGGCAATAGTCGCGGGATAAAAACGACAGCAGCTCCGCGAAGCGCGAAATTTGCAGCAGCATTTTTCCCGCGCGCGTCGATGCGTAGGATGAGTAGAGCCAACGGGGCCGCGCAAGGCGCGGCCCGATGATAGAACTCCGCGAAACCCATAGTGGTGCCGCTCGCGAGATGAGCTGATGGGTTTCGCTGCGCTCTACCCATCCTACGGGCTACCGATCCTGCCGTGTCACGCGGCGAGGGCGTCCTGATTGATCTCACCCTTGGCGAGCGCCGTCAGCAGCGTGTCGACGTGCCGCTCTTCGTCGAGACTGTCGTGCAGCAGCCGCTGGTCGTCGCGCAGGTTGAGCTGGCCTGCGAGGGCGGCCGCGCTGCCATAGGCGGCGATCTCATAATGCGCGAGCTTCTGCGCCGACGCGACGAGGCCGGCATCGCGCAGATTGTCGTCGGGCAGCAGCGAGACCATCTTGGCGGTCTCGTGGATCAGCGCCTGCATGGCCTGGTCGGTGTGCTCCAGCGGATCGGCCCCGTGCATCCGCAGCAGCGATTTCAACCGCTCGCCCTGCACGATGGTCTCGCGGTGATGACGGCTGAATGCATCCTTGAGCGACGGATGCGAGGCGATCTCCGCCATCCGCGCCAGCGCCACGGCGAGCTGATCCTCGACGCTTGCGAGTTCCTGAAGCTCGGCGACATACATGTCCTTGAAGCTGGTGATCCTCATCGTGAAACCTTTCTTGTTTCTTCGTTGTTTCGGCGTTCAGGCGGTGTGGCCGCCGGAACCGGAATCGACCGGCGTCTTCTTGGCGCGTTGCGGCGTCATCTTCGCCGGGTCCGGTTGCCCGGGCACGCCGCGCGGCCCGAGTTGCCGGCGCTGCAGATCGTCCTCGGAGAAGGGCGGCTCGACGCCGTTCGGGTTGCTGCGCTCGATCGCGGTTTTCAGGTCGTCATCGCGCTGGTTCATACTGGCGCTCCATCAACAGGCGGCACGGAACCTGGATCGGACGAGGCCGCACGTTCCGCGCTGACCGGCCAACGATGCGCGCGCGAAATCGTTGCAAACAAATCGGGGGCGCGGCGCTACGCCACGAGCTTCGGCAGCGCGGCCGCGAGCGCATCCACCGCAAAGCGGATCTTGAGTGGCAGTCGCGGCGTCGGCAGCCACAGCGCGTGGCAATCGTAGGGAAATTCCCCGCTGTCGCCGAGAACGCGGACCAGCGCGCCGGTGTCGAGGCGTTCGCGCACCAGCCAGGAGGGCAGCCACGCCAGCCCCATGCCGCGCGCTGCGGCATCCGCGATGGCTTCGAGGTCGTCGAGCCTGAGCCGCCCGGCCGGCCAGACCTCGTGCGGCGCAAGACCGTCGCGCGGGAACAGCCAGGGGCGAACGCGGCCCGAGCGGCGGTAGACGATCGCCTGGTGCCGGCCGAGCTCGTCGAGCGTGCGCGGCCTGCCATGGGCCTTCAGATAGGCGCGCGAGCCGCACACCACCATGCGCTGGCGCGCGATGCGCCGCGCGATCACGCCGGATTGCTCGTTGAGCTCGCCGGTCCTGATCGCAAGGTCGTGACCGCCCTCCATCAGATCGGCGATCGGATCGCCGAACGAAAGATCGAGCTCGAGCGCGGGATATTTCTGCGCGAGCTTCAGCAGCGTGGGGACGATGCAGTAGCGGCCGAGCAGCGCCGGCATCGTCACCCGCAGCCGCCCGCGCGGCTGCGACGATTGATCGGAGGCGAGCGCGTCGGCGGCCTCGGCCTCGCCGAGCACGATGCGGCAGCGCTCGTAATAGGCTTGCCCTGAATCGGTCAGGCTCTGCCGCCGCGTGGTGCGATGGAGCAGGCGGACGCCGAGCCGTTGTTCGAGGAAGCGCACATGCTTGCCGACCATCGGGGCCGACATCTCGAGCGCATCGGCGGCGGCCGCGAACGAGCCGAGATCGACCGCCCTGACGAAGACGGCCATGCTGGTGAGGCGATCCAATTCAAAACTCCTGGTTTCGATTGTCGGAGCTAGCGGGTGATTTATCCGGCGATCGCCGCCGGGCATAGCGGCATTCCATTCAATTGTTTTGGAGTTCGCCCATGGCCCGCGTCGTCCGCTTTCACCAGCATGGTGGTCCCGAGGTGCTGCGTATCGAGGAGATCGCGGTTGCGCCGCCGGCGCCCGGCGAGGTTCAGATCCGAGTCAAGGCGCTCGGGCTCAACCGCGCCGAGGCCTCGCTGCGCCGGGGCAGCTATATCGAGACCGCGACGCTGCCGTCCGGCCTCGGGCTGGAAGCCGCCGGGATTGTCGCGGCGATCGGCGAGGGCGTCGAAGAATTTGCGCCGGGCGATGCCGTGAGCATCGTGCCGCCGGTCTCGATGGTGCGCTGGCCGGCCCATGCCGAGCTCGCGACCTTTCCGGCGGAGCTTGTCGTCAAGCATCCGCCCGCGCTCGGTTTTGAAACGGCCGCTGCGGTGTGGATGCAGTATCTCACCGCGTTCGGTGCGCTGGTCGATCTTGCAAGGCTCGGGCGAGGCGAGTTCGTCGTCATCACAGCGGCGTCGAGCAGCGTCGGGCTCGCGGCGATCCAGATCGCCAACCGTATCGGCGCGGTCCCGATTGCGGTGACGCGGACATCGGCCAAGGCGCAGGCGCTGCGCGAGGCCGGCGCGGCGCACGTGATCGCGTCGGCGGAGCAGGATCTGCAATCAAGGCTGGAGCAGATCGCGGC
This sequence comes from Bradyrhizobium brasilense, assembly GCF_029714345.1. Classification (NCBI taxonomy): domain Bacteria; kingdom Pseudomonadati; phylum Pseudomonadota; class Alphaproteobacteria; order Hyphomicrobiales; family Nitrobacteraceae; genus Bradyrhizobium; species Bradyrhizobium brasilense. The sequence continues at coordinate 5,134,998 of NZ_CP121669.1, read as the reverse complement.
ACCGAGCGGCGTGCGCGTGGTGCTCGATGCCGTCGGCGGCCCCGCCTTCGTGCCGCTGACGGCGGCGATGGCACCCGGCGGCATCCTGATCGAATATGGTGGACTCAGTCCTGAGCCGACGCCGTTCCCGCTCGCCAACGTGCTCGGCAAGAGCCTGACCCTGCGCGGCTACCTCGTCCACGAGATCGTGCGCGATCCCGCGCGCCTTGCCGCGGCGAAGGCGTTCATCCTCGACGGGCTTGCCGATGGCACCTTGAGGCCGATCATCGCCAGGACGTTTCCGTTCGAGGAGATCGTCGAGGCGCACCGGTACCTGGAGTCGAACACGCAGTTCGGCAAGATCGTGGTGACGGTGTGAATGCGCAGGATGGGCTCACGTCCCGCAGAACGTCTGCGTCACGCGCTGCTCGGGGAGCGGCGGATCGGCGTAGGCCGCGAACTGCGGCTGGTCCTCATAGGGTTTGGCCAGCACCGTCAGCAGTTCCTCGAATGGCGCGTAGTCATCCGAGTTCACCGCAGCCGCAATCACCGCCTCGATCCGGTGGTTGCGCGGGATGAAGGCCGGATTGACCGCCTGCATCGCGACCTTGCGTTCGGCCGGCGCTTGCGGCTCCAGCGCGAGGCGGGTGCGCCAGCGGGCGGCCCATTCGTCGAACGCCGCGGGATCGGTGAACTGCGCGCGGACGTCCGCGGCGTCGTCGCTTGCGGCCTCGCCGAGATGGCGGAAGGTCAGTGTGAAGTCGGCCGCGTTCTTGGCCATCGCGTCGAGCAGATCCTGGATCAGCGCCTCGTCACCGTCGCGTATGGTGAACAGGCCGACCTTGGCGCGCAGCCCGGCGTTATAGGCTGCGGTGAACTTTTCGGGGAATTCGCCGAGGATCACTTGCGCCTGTTCGATCGCCTTCTCCTGCTCGTCCGCGAACAGCGGCAGCAGGCATTCGGCGAGCCGGGTCAGATTCCACAACGCGATGCGCGGCTGGTTGGCATAGGCGTAGCGGCCCATCTCGTCGATCGAGGAGAACACCTGCGCCGGATTGTAGGCATCAAGGAAGGCACAGGGACCGTAATCGATGGTCTCGCCCGAGATCGAGGTGTTGTCGGTGTTCATCACACCGTGGATGAAGCCGACCAGGAGCCAGCGCGCGACCAGCGCGGCCTGCCGTGCCACCACGCCGGCGAGCAGGGCGTGATAGTGCTGGGCCGCGTCCTTCAGCTCGGGATAGTGCCTGGCGATGACGTGGTCGGCGAGCGCACGTACGCCCTCGGTGTCGCCGCGTGCGGCGAAGAACTGGAAGGTGCCGACGCGGATGTGGCTCGCGGCGACGCGGGTCAGCACCGCGCCCGGCAGCGCGGTCTCGCGCATCACCGGCTCGCCGGTGACGACTGCGGCGAGCGAGCGGGTGGTCGGGATGCCCAAGGCGAACATCGCCTCGCTGACGATGTATTCGCGCAAGACCGGACCGAGCGCGGCGCGGCCGTCGCCGCGGCGGGAGAACGGGGTCGGGCCGGATCCCTTGAGCTGGATGTCGCGGCGGACGCCGTCCTTGTCGATGACCTCGCCGAGCAGGATGGCGCGGCCGTCGCCGAGCTGGGGAACAAAGTGCCCGAATTGATGGCCGGCATAGGCCATGGCGATCGGATCGGCGCCGTCAGGCAGCCGCTTTCCGGCAAGGATTTCGGCGCCCTCCGGCGTCGAGAGCAGGTCCGGGTCCAGCCCGAGCTGGACCGCGAGCGGCCGGTTCAGCTTGATCAGCCGGGGGGAGGCCACCGGGGTCGGCGCGACGCGGGCGAAAAAGTTCGCCGGGAGCGCCGAATAGGTGTTCTGGAACGGGAAATGAATGGTCATATCCCGAAGATAGGCCTGCGGGCTGAATAGGCAAACGATTGGCGCCCATCTGGCGCCGGATCGCAGCAAAATCTGCAGTTTCGGGCCAAAAGCGGGCGTTCCCTTGGTTGCCGCCCCGAGCGGGCTCGGGTAAACCCTGCGCCTTCGGATAGGAAGTTTCCTATCGCGATTCTCCTCCGACATCAGTTTTTGGAACGACTATGCATCGCTACCGGTCACACACATGCGGCGCGCTCCGAGAGGGCGATATCGACCAGACGGTCCGGCTTTCGGGTTGGGTTCACCGGGTCCGCGACCATGGCGGCGTGCTGTTCGTCGATCTGCGCGACCATTACGGCATCACCCAATGCGTGGCCGATCCGGACTCGCCGGCATTCGCCGAAGTCGAGAAGTTCCGCTCCGAATGGGTGGTGCGGATCGACGGCAAGGTGCGCCGCCGTCCCGCCGGCACCGACAATCCCGAACTGCCGACCGGCATGGTCGAGATCTACATCAAGGAAATCGAGGTGCTGGGCCCGGCGGCCGAGCTGCCGCTGCCGGTGTTCGGCGAGCAGGAATACCCTGAAGACATCAGGCTGAAATATCGCTTCCTCGACCTGCGTCGCGAGAAGCTGCACCAGAACATCATGACCCGCGGCGCGGTGGTCGATTCCATGCGCAAGCGGATGAAGGAGCAGGGCTTCTTCGAATTCCAGACCCCGATCCTGACGGCATCCTCGCCGGAAGGCGCGCGCGACTTCCTGGTGCCCTCGCGCATCCATCCCGGCAAGTTCTACGCGCTGCCGCAGGCGCCGCAGCAGTACAAGCAGCTGTTGATGATGTCGGGCTTCGACCGCTACTTCCAGATCGCGCCGTGCTTCCGCGACGAGGACCCGCGCGCCGACCGTCTGCCGGGCGAGTTCTATCAGCTCGACGTCGAGATGAGCTTCGTCACCCAGGACGACGTGTTCGCGGCGATGGAGCCTGTGATCACCGGCGTGTTCGAGGACTTTGCCAAGGGCAAGCCGGTCACGAAGAACTGGCCGCGGATTCCGTTCGCGGAAGCCGTGCGCAAATACGGCTCCGACAAGCCCGATTTGCGCAACAAGATCGTGATGCAGGAAGTCTCCGAGCATTTCCGCGGCTCCGGCTTCAAGGTGTTCGCGCGGATGCTGGAAGACCCGAAGAACCAGGTCTGGGCGATCCCGGGCACCGGCGGCGGCTCGCGCGCCTTCTGCGACCGCATGAACTCGTGGGCGCAGGGCGAAGGCCAGCCGGGCCTCGGCTACATCATGTGGCGCGAGGGCGGCGAGGGCGCAGGCCCCCTGGCGAACAACATCGGAGCGGAGCGCACCGCTGCGATCCGCGACCAGCTCGGCCTCAAGGAAGGCGATGCGGCGTTCTTCGTCGCCGGCGATCCCGAGAAATTCTGGAAGTTCGCGGGTCTTGCGCGCACCAAGCTCGGCGAGGAATTGAACCTGATCGACAAGGACCGGTTCGAGCTCGCCTGGATCGTCGACTTCCCGATGTACGAGTATGACGAGGAGAACAAGAAGGTCGACTTCTCGCACAACCCGTTCTCGATGCCGCAGGGCGGCCTCGACGCGCTGAAGACGCAGGATCCGCTGACGATCAAGGCGTTCCAGTACGACATCGCCTGCAACGGCTACGAGATCGCCTCCGGCGGCATCCGCAACCACAAGCCGGAAGCGATGGTGAAGGCGTTCGAGATCGCAGGCTATGGCGAGCAGGAGGTCATCGACCGCTTCGGCGGCATGTACCGTGCGTTCCAGTATGGCGCCCCGCCGCATGGCGGCATGGCGGCCGGCCTCGACCGTATCGTGATGCTGCTCTGCGGCACCAACAATCTGCGCGAGATCTCGCTGTTCCCGATGAACCAGCAGGCCATGGACCTGCTGATGGGCGCGCCGTCGGAAGCAACGCCGAAGCAGCTTAAGGAGCTGCACATCCGCACCAACCTGCCGGCGAAGGGGTAGGCGGGCAGGAGAGGTGCGTAGCCCGGATGGAGCGAAAGCGAAATCCGGGGCGGTCCCTCCTGCGGCGACGCTGTTCCCGGATTGCGCTTCGTTCCATCCGGGCTACGGGCGGGAGAATCACAACCCCGTCGAGGCCTCGATCCGGAACTGCGCCAGCGCCGATTGCGGATCGGTCTTGAGGAACTGCATCAGCTGAAGCGCCGGCGCCTTCGCGCGCGGAGTGAGCTTGATGACCAGCGTCTGTCCCGGCGTCTCGATGAACTGGCCGATCGCGGTGACGAGCGCGGTGGCGTCGGGATTGCCCCCGCCGATCTCGCCGCCTTGCGCCTTGATAGCGTCGAGGATGACCTTGCGCGCCTCGTCGCGGCTGATGTTCCGGGTGCGCGCAAATTGAGCGACCGCGAGATCGATGACGCCGAGGTCGTGGACCGTGAGCTCGATCGTGCCGGCTTCGATCTGCGCGGCCGCGCCCATCGCTTCCGCGGCGCTGGTCGAGAATGCCTCGCGCGGCACGTTGTCGAGCGTGACCTTTGCCGACGCGTTCAACAGGCCCGCCATGTCGAGCTTGACCGGCTCGAGCGCGAACGCGTGTGAGGTCTCGGTCCAGACGGCGCCGAGATCGGCGTCGACGGCCATCCGGTCGATCCCGGCGGCGACGAGCGGTTGCTGCCGCGGATCGGCCGCATCAAGCGGCGCCGCCAGCTTTGCGGTCAGCCGCAGCTTGCTCGGGATCGATCCGACGAACTGACCCCAGTCGAGGCTGAGGACGTCGATGTTGACCGGCTTGCCGGTGGCCTTGTAGGGCGACGCGACGCCCTTGATCTCGACGCCTTCGATCAGCGGGAATAGCGCCAGCGCCTGTTCGGCCGACGGCTTCTGCGCGGCGAACTGCGCCGAGAGCCGCATGAAGCTGGCGACGTCGAGCGACTTCAGCGCGAAGCGTCCGACCTTGATAGGACCGTTCGGCGCACGGGTATCGAGTCCCTCGACCGCAAGCTCGCCGATCTTGCCGTGTTCGAAGTTGAACCGCATCGAGGCGAGCTTGAGTGGGCCCTGCGGCGTCTCGACCGAGAGCCCATGCATCTCGGCATTTGCAATTCCGATGCCCGAATAGAGGCCGGCGATCTTGTCCAGCAGTTCGCGTGCCTGGGCGGCAGACGGCGGCGGACTCCCTTGCGGCGGGATCATTGCCAGCAGCGCCGGCAGTTGCATCCGTGACGGATTGATCCTGGTGTCGTCGACGGTCACTCCCTCGATCCGCATGTTCACACCGGGCGCGGCGGTAATGACATAAGGACCGGCCGAAACGTGTCCCTGGACCCGATACTCCCTGTCATCGTTGGCCTTGCCTGGATCGAATATCGCCGCCATCGCGCCGACGTCGATATCGGTCGCGGCGATGTTGGCGAGCTCGCCGGTCATTTTGATCGGCTTGCCTGCCGCCTGCTGGTTGATCGTGAACACGACCTTGTCGGTTTTGCTGGACGCGATTTTTCCGTCCTTCATGTTTTCGATGGCGATGCCCGAATAGACGAATTCGCCGCCGGCGCCGTCGCCGGCTTTTGCGGCGGCGCTGAAGGTCATCGTTCCGGTCAGGCTGGGCGCAGCGACCGATGATGCGTTGATGCTCGCGAGCAGTCCGAACGCGGACCGGTACAGCTCGAAGATCGACGACGACGCCGGAAGCTGGGGCAGGCTGGCGGGGCCGGAATAATCCTTCACCGTGATCCGCGGCGCCTTGTAGGTCAGTGAGGTGATCGTCGGGGTAGGTCCTGCCACGCCGATCTCGACATCGCTGAACTCGACATTGCCGGCGGAGACCCGTGCCGCGTCGGTTTGACCGAGGCCGGTCATCGTGAGACTGGCAATCTTGACGCTGACCGGGGATTGCGTCCCCGACTCGGTGGCGACGTCCGCGATCGTCAGGGTGCGGCTCTTGACGTCGAACGTGATCTTGCCGTGGCTCGCCTTGGCGCCGGTGGCACGGACCTGCTCGAAGGCGGCCTCGACGTCGCGCGTGACCCGGCGCTGGGCGTAAAAGTCGAAACCGAAGAAGCCGGCGGCCGCGATCACAACCACGGCGATCAGGCCGAGCAGAATTTTCTTCATTCGGTCAACTCCGGATCATCAAGGGAAAAAAATTGCCAATCCCGGCCGAAAGGCGCGGGGAGGGGCAGGCGTCGATGAACGGCCGGCCCAGGCCTGTTGACGGGGATATTATCGGATGTTGCATCCAAGTGGTTGGACATGCTTCACATCCGGCTCGATTTGCCGGACAACTGACTTTTGCCTGGATTAGCACAGAAACAAGAAATTTGGGCCGGAAACGCGGGGAGCACGCATGTCGTCATCGTCTGAAGAACTCCACAACGCGGCGCTCGCCTATCACCGGCTGCCGCGGCCGGGCAAGCTCGAGATCCAGGCGATCAAGCCGCTTGCCAATCAGCGCGACCTGGCGCTGGCCTATTCGCCGGGCGTGGCCGCCGCCTGCACCGAGATCGCCAAGAACCCGGCCGAGGCCGCGACGCTGACCGCGCGCGCCAATCTGGTCGCCGTGGTCTCGAACGGCACCGCGGTGCTCGGGCTCGGCAATATCGGTCCGCTGGCCTCCAAGCCCGTCATGGAAGGCAAGGCGGTGCTGTTCAAGAAATTCGCCGGCATCGACGTGTTCGACATCGAGATCAAGGCCGACACGATCGAGCGCGTAGTCGAGACCGTTGCCGCGCTGGAGCCGACCTTCGGCGGCATCAATCTCGAGGACATCCGCGGACCTGAGTGCTTCGAGATCGAGGCGCAGCTCAAGGAGCGCATGAAGATCCCGGTCTTCCACGACGACCAGCACGGCACCGCCATCATCGTCGCCGCGGCGATCGTCAACGGGCTGTTGTTGAACGGCAAGCAACTGTCTGACGTGAAGATCGTCTGCTCGGGCGCCGGCGCCGCCGCGATCGCAACCCTCAATCTGCTGGTCTCGATGGGGGCGCAGCGCAAGAACATCTGGGTCTGCGACATCGACGGTGTGGTCTATGAGGGCCGCAACACCACGATGGATCGCTGGAAGGCGGTCTATACCCAGAAGACCGACGCACGCGTGCTCGCCGACGTCATTCCGGGCGCGGACATCTTCATCGGCCTGTCGGCGCCGGGTGTGCTGAAGCCCGAAATGGTCAAGCAGATGGGCGACAAGCCGCTGGTGATGGCGCTGGCCAATCCGGTGCCGGAGATCATGCCGGATGAGGCGCGTCTGGCGCGTCCCGACGCAATGATCTGCACCGGACGGTCGGACTTTCCGAACCAGGTCAACAACGTGCTCTGCTTCCCCTTCATCTTCCGCGGCGCGCTCGACGTCGGCGCCACCGCGATCAACGAGGCGATGAAGCATGCCGCGGTGGACGCGATCGCGCAGCTCGCGCGCGATCCGCCGTCGGATGCGGTGGCCCATGGTTTCGAGAGCGGCGAGACCCAGGGGTTCGGCCCGGGCTCGCTGATCCCGAGCCCGTTCGATCCGCGCCTGATCCTGCGCATCGCGCCGGCGGTGGCCAGGGCCGCGATCGAGTCCGGCGTCGCGACCCGGCCGATCACCAATTTCGACGAATACGCTGCCAATCTCGAACGCTTCGCGTTCCGCTCCGGCCTCACCATGAAGCCGGTGTTCGCCAAGGCGAAGACCCAGCCGGTGCGCGTGATCTACGCCGAAGGCGAGGACGAGCGCGTGCTGCGCGCGACGCAGGTGGTGCTCGAGGAAAAGCTGGCGCGGCCGATCCTGGTCGGCCGGCCGTCGGTGGTCGAGACCAGGATCAAGCGCTTCGGCCTGTCGATCAAGGCCGGCCGCGATTTCGACCTGATCAATCCCGAGGACGATCCGCGCTACCGTTCCTATGTGCAGTCCTATATCGACGTCGCCGGCCGGCGCGGTGTGACGCCGGAGGCCGCGCGCACCGTGGTCCGCACCAACAATACCGTGATCGCGGCGCTTGCGGTGTCGCGCGGCGAGGCCGACGCGATGCTGTGCGGCGTCGAGGGCCGCTACATGAGCCATCTGCGCCATGTCCGCGAGATCATCGGCTTCCTGCCGGGGGTCAGCGACTATGCCGCGCTGGCGCTGATGATCACCTCCACCGGCGCCCATTTCCTCGCCGATACCCAGGTGCGGCCGAACCCGAGCGCGGAGGAACTCGCCGAAGTGGCATCGCTCGCGGCGATCCACGTCCAGCGCTTCGCCTTCAAGCCGAGGGTCGCCTTCGTGTCACATTCCGACTTCGGCAGCTATGACACGGATTCCTCGCGCAAGATGCGGCGGGCGACCCAGCTCCTGAAGGACAAGCATCCGGAGATCGAGGCCGACGGCGAGATGCAGGGCGACACTGCGCTGTCGGCGGCGGCGCGGCGCCTGGTGCTGCCGCAGTCGCGGCTGGAAGGCGAGGCCAACATCCTGATCATGCCGAACCTCGATGCCGCCAACATCGCCTACCAGATGATCAAATCGCTGGCCAACGCATTGCCGGTGGGGCCGATCCTGATCGGTCCGGCGCGCCCGGCGCACATCCTTACCCCCGGCGTGACGGCGCGCGGCATCCTCAACATGACGGCGGTGGCCGCCGTCGAAGCCCAGGAGCGCGCCGGCCGCGCGCAGCCGACGCTGTTCGGCTGACGGCCGTTGTTTGAGCACGTTATGTTCGGAAAACCGCAGCGCGGTTTTCCGCATCGTGTTTGAACCGAGATGGATTCGATTTGATCGAGGCAGGTGGAGCGACCATAATCGCTTCGCCTGCTTCGTCCGATTTCTGCCATCCAGTGAGGCCGACCCATGCCAGCGTTCATCACCTTCGGGCGGATCCTGTTCGCCGTGCTGTTCCTCTATTCGGGAGCGAGCAAGCTGTTCGGCATCCAGGCGACAGCGGATCTGCTGGCGGCCAAGGTGACGATCCCGGCCGTGGTCGCGCCCTATACGCAGCAGATCGAAACTGCCGTCGGCATGCCCTTCATGCAGCTGCTGGCAATCACGATCGGCGGCTTCGAGATCGTCGCGGGGCTGATGATCGCGGTGAACGTGCTGGCGCGGTTCTTCGCGATTCTCCTGATCATCTTCGTGTGCTTCGCCACCTTCTACTTCCATGACTTCTGGAATCAGCCGGCGCCCGACAACCTCAGGACGCTGATCGATGCGCTGAAGAACCTGTCGCTGATCGGCGCGCTGTTCATCATCGCCGGCTACGGCCGCGGCCCGCGCCGCGACGATCCGGCCTATGGGGACGTGTAGGACGCGGCAGAGTAGGATGGGTAGAGCGCAGCGAAACCCATCATTCGTCAGGCTGGCACGTAGCGATGGGTTTCGCGTCGCTCTACCCATCCTATGGACTACGAACAGCGATCCCTCACCCCACGCGCCGCCACGGCGTCACGCTGACATCATGCGCAGCATCGATCAGCTGCGGCGCGCCGGCGTGCAGGCCGTGCGCCGAGAGCACCTGCTGCGGGGTGCGAGCGGGAACGCCGGGAAAGCACGGCTCACCGTCGGGGATGCGCACCTTCGGGGCGACCGAGAGCCAGAATGTGTCGTAGCGATCCATGAACATGCCGAACACGCCGGGGCCGCCGATGATCGCGACCATGCCCGAGGTCACGCCGGCCTCGCGGCTCGCCGTCTCGAACGGGCAGCCGGCGGGATTCCACAACAGCGCCTTCGGATTGTCGGGGTCGGGCGCGGTGGCCGCGACCTTGCTGGTCAGGATCAGCCGCCGCCGCTTCGGCGCGTTCGGCTGCTCTTCCTGGGAGTGACGGCCATGCACGACGAGGTCGGCGCGGTCGAGGGCCGCGGTGAAGAACCGCTTGTCGCCCTCGATCTTGAGATCGTCGGGCATCACATTCCGCGCATTCGCCAGCCGGCCATCGGCGGAGACGATGACGAAGCCTTCGATACGCAGCGCCGGCACCAGGATTGTCGCCGGCGTTATTGCTGATCGACGGTGGTGACGACGCTGTTCACCGGGCGCGAGCTTACGGTCGGCAGCTTGACGTCCTTGGCGAGCTCCTGCTCGTATTGCGGCAGCACCGTTACCGGGAACTTGGCGCGCATCGCGACCACCTTGTAGCCGCCGGCCTTGAGCTGCGTCAGCAGCGTGGGCAGCGCTTCCGCGGTGTGCTTCTGGAAGTCGTGCATCAGGATGATGCCCTTGCCGAGCTTGTTCAGCTTCTTCATCACGGTGTCGATCACCTGCTGCGGCTTGCTCGCCTTGAAGTCGAAGGAGTCGAGGTCGCAGGAGAAGATCGCGATGTTGCGGTTGCCGAGATAGGTCACCATCTCCGGCGGATGCTGCAGCGCCGGGAAGCGGAAGAACGGCGAGGGTGAGGTCTCGAGCGCCCACTTGACCGCAGCGTAGCCGCGCTCGATCTCGTCCTTCTTCTGATCCTCGGTCAGCTTCTTGTTGTTCAGATTGGCGTGCGACCAGGTGTGGGCGCCGACCGTGTGGCCGGCGGCATAGACCTGCCGCAGGATTTCGGGGTGATAGGTCGCGTGCTTGCCGATCGGGAAGAAGATGCCCGTGGTGCATTCATCCGCGAGCGCTTTCAGCACTGCCGGCGTGTTGCCCGGCCACGGGCCGTCGTCGAAGGTCAGCACCACCTCATGGTCGCGCAGGAAGTCGAGCTGCTTGAAATGCTCGAAGCCGAAGCCCGGACCGCCGGTGGTATCGATCTCGACCGTGCGGCCGACGCCGAGCGCGTTCGGATTGTTGCAGGCGGCGCGCGCCGGCTGCGGCGGTTGCTTCGGCGGAACCGGGGCTGCGGTTGCGGTTGCCGGGGCCGGTGCTGCGGGGGCGGGCGACGGAGCCGCGGCCGCTGGTGCTGCCGGTGCCGCGGTGGCGCCCTTGGGGGGCGACGTCTGCGACCAAGCTGCGCTCGACGCGAGCAACGATACGGTCCCCGCAAAAATCAGACCTGTCGCAATGCGCATGGCGTGTTCCCTGCTGCTCGCGCTCCCGGCGCCGGCATTGCCGCGACCGGGTCGCTTCGCCCCCAACCGATCGTACCCTAGTCGCAGTGGTGACGCCAAGGCAATGAACGTGGCGAGCGCGTGTCCAAAATCCTCGTCGGATCAGTTAATTCCGGGGATTATCGTCATATCTCAGGCGGCCGCCAATGCCCGTGCGATCCCGGTCTTGATGCGCGTGTCGTCGGGCGCAACCGACTCAGCGAAAACGTCGGCGATGTAGCCGTCGCGGCCGATCAGGTATTTGTGAAAATTCCAGCGCGGCACGTCCTTCGGCCGAGCCTCCGCCGCCCAGCGGTAGAACGGATGCGCGCTCGTTCCGCGGACGATTGCTTTCGCCGCGATCGGGAAGGTGACGCCATATTGATGCTGCGCAGTCTCGGCGATCTCGGTCGGGCCGCCGGGCTCCTGGCCGCCGAAATCATTGGAGGGGACGCCGATGATGACGAACCCGCGATCGCGGAATTCGGTCCAGAGTTGCTGCAGGCCGGCATATTGCGGCGTGAAGCCACAGAGCGAGGCCGTGTTCACGATCATCAGGGGACGGCCGGCATAGTCGGCAAGTCTGATATCGCCGCCGCCGAGTGCCGGAAATGAGAAGGCGTAGGCGGTGATCCGGCTCATCGCGGGCTGCTCGGCATGCAGCGGGTGGAATGCCGCGGCTGCGGCGATCGCGGTCACGATCAGGGTCCTGCGGTCCATCATGGTCTCGTCCCCGGAACAGATGTCATGGACATCATAATCCAGCGGGCCGGCTCAGGCTTTCAAGAAGGCGTTATGGGCGGGCCCAGTGAGTCGCCCGAACGGAGACCTCAACGCAGCGGCAGGATGAAGTCGGTGCCTTCGCCGGTCTCGCCCTGGTTCACACCGAGGTCGGAGACGATGATCGATCCGCCGGTGCCGAGCGCTTCGCTAATCCGCGCCATCACGTCGGCCGGAATCGAGATGCGGTCGAGCGCCTCGGCCGGACTGTTGGTCACCGGCTGCGGCTTGGCCTCGGCCACCGCTGCGGCCGCGACCTTGCGGCGATGCGAGGTACGCTCCTCGACGTCGATGCGGGCGACGTTGCGGGTCGGCAGCGTCACCACCGACCAGCGCAGCAGGTTCGTATCGGTCTTGTCGGCTTGTGCGGTGAACACATGGGTGCCGAGCGGCCGGTCGCTTGCCGCGATCGTCACCGGCACCTCGAACAGCGGTGCAAAATTCTGCCGCACGTAGAGCTTGGAATCCTTGCGGCTGATGAACACCGCGATCTGGCCGGCGCGCTTCGGCACGTCGATCCTGGCGGTGCCCGGCAGCCGCGCCGGATCCTTCTTGGCGTCGGGCGCATCGGCGGCGGTCGCTGCCTCGGCGGGCTTGTCAGCGGCCTTCGATGCATCGGCCTTCTGTGCGTCGGTCTTCGGTGCATCGATCTTGGGCGCCTCGGCAACACCAGGCTTGGCGGCGTCCGCCTTCGGCTCGTCGGCCTTGGCTTCCGCCTTCACCGGATCGCTTGCGGAGACCTCGCTCCTTGGCGTGTCGGTGCTGGCGGTGGTTTCGCCGACCGTCTTGTCATCTGTGGTCGCGTTGCTGTCGTGGCCGGCGGAATTGCTCTCGGCCGGCTTGTCGGCGGCGGCCGTCTCGGGCTTCACTGTCTCGGACTTGTCCGCTGCGATCTTCTCGGCGATGGCGTCGCGCGCCGTGGAAGAGGACGCATCGGACATTGTCACCGACGCACTCGCTGCCGGCATCGCGCTGCTGGCGTCGGCGGTGTGGGTGTTGTCGCGCAGCGACGCGGCGGCATGGCCGACGCTGCTGCGCAAATCGAGACTGGACTGCTTGTCGGCGCCCTTGTCGCTCTTCACGCCGAGCGGCGCATCCATCTTCAGAATGTCGTCGGCAACCGGCTGCTGCGGCGCCACCTTCTGCGTGACCAGCAGCGGGTGCGAGAAACTCTCCGGCGAGATCGTGCCCGGCGTGACGAAGACGCGGGCGCCCATCCGCGTCCAATTGTACATCTTGACCGCGAATGACATCGGCATGCGGATGCAGCCATGGGACGCCGGATATCCTGGCAGCACGCCGGCATGCATGGCGATGCCCGACCAGGTGATGCGCTGCATATACGGCATCGGCGCGCCGCTGTAGATGTTGGACTGGTGATACTTCTGCTTCTGGATGACGCTGAAGACACCCATCGGGGTCGAATGCCCCTTCATGCCGGTCGACACCGGGCTCTCGGCATAGAGGCCGTTGGCGTCGTAGAGGCTGACCCGCTGCTGGTCGATCGAGACCGAGATGATCAGGGGACCTTGCGGCTTGCTGCCGGCCTCCTTCTCGATCGCCGGATTCTTCTTGGCTGTGTTGCGCTTCGGCTTTTGCCGGTGCGGCTGCGGCATCGGCTCGTAGTCGCCGTAGAAGGCGGAGTCGCGGTTCCAGTAATAGAGCGCTGCATCGGCCTGCGTGGAGGCGGCGACGGTGCCGGCGGTCGTCAGAATTGCCAGCTGCCAGAACCGCTCATTCGCGAAGTCAAAAACCGAAATCCGCCGTCCACCTGCGCGCATATTCCGAATCCCAGTCCAAACTACCTGTTGGTTGTCGCAGACGCACAACGCGTTCACCAGCGCAAGCGATCTAACCCTTCCGTGAGGGCGGTATTTTCGACGAAAGAGTAACAAAAAAGCCTCACAAGAGGTTAAAGCGCCGCGTTCGATCACCGAACTGTCAGCGCCTTCCTGTGCGGCGTTTGCGCACTACATAGGCGGGACCCACCCCGCGGAGACCTCAATGACATCGAGAACTGTGAGCTTGTGTGACCTGCGACGGTTGTCTCGATGGGGATGCGCGGTGCTGCTGATGTTGCTGGCTTTGGGGCAGGCGGGTCCTGCGGTCGCGGCCGACGAGCCGGACCTGATCTTTCGCCGCTCCACCGTGTTCAAATGGGTGAGCCCCAACGACAAGCTCGCGACCTATGGCGTCGACGATCCCGAGGTCGAGGGCGTCGCCTGTCACTTCACGGTGCCGGAGAGGGGCGGCTTCAAGGGCTGGCTCGGCCTTGCCGAGGAAGTCTCCGATATCTCGCTGGCTTGCCGGCAGATCGGGCCGATCCGCTTCAAGACCAAGCTCGGGCAGGGCGACGACATGTTCAGCAAGCGCCGGTCGCTGTTCTTCAAGAAGATGCAGATCGTGCGCGGCTGCGACGCCAAGCGCAATGTGCTGGTCTACATGGTCTATTCGGACCGCCTGATCGAGGGCTCGCCAAAGAACTCGACGTCGTCCGTGCCGGTCATGCCTTGGGGCGCGGCCGACGCTGCCGTGCAGAAGTGCGGCGAGTTCATTCAATAGCTGGAGCAGGGGCTTGGCCCAGGCGGCTGAGGCGGTGGGCGAGCTAGCGCTCGGTTTGCCCGAACTGCTTCGCGCTGATGCCAAGGCCCGGTTTGACCTTCGAGTCCCGGCAGCCGACGAGGCGGACCAGCTTCTGCGGCGCGCACTCATTGTCGCCCATCACGTAGGCGCCTTGCTGCGGCATCGCGGCCGTCATCTGCTGCTGGCCGGATTTGCTCGCCGCGGATTCATTGCCAACACCGATGTTGCCATTACCCACGACTGACATCCTTCGTTGGATCGGGAGGGATTACTACAACGTGCCACCGCGAAGATGGTTGCACGGTGCCCAGATATGAGTCGACGAAACCGCCGCCCGGTTCACCGCCGCCACTGCTGTGCTGCTTCCTCTCTCAGCAGAGGAAAGTTAACAAAGCGCGGTAGCTCGTTCAGTTTGCACGCATAATTGGCCATCGCTCCGGCAGTGGCCGGGGTCCGGCGTTGTCGCGCGAAGTTTTCAACAGCTTTTCAGTCACGCTCCTGCCGCTGAAATCATTGGTGTTTTCCGCCGAATGTTTCGTGGACCTCTGGTCGACGAAACAATTCGAGTTCCGACGAAACCATTTTCGGCTTGTTCCGCAGAACTCCGGAAACGGCAGATCGTTATCAGACCGTCACACAACGGCGCCGGACGCCGACGAGCGGAATAACGGAGACTGTCAGATGCGAACCATGAGCCTGATCCTCGCCTTCGCCTTTGTGATGGCTGGTTCGTCGATGGCAGGCTCCCCGGACAGCGGTTTGCCCGGTATCGGCACCTTCTCCTATAACGGCTCGCCGGTAGTCACCCCGGTCCCGATGGTGATGGCACAGGCCAACTGAGCGCGACGCAAAAAACAGAACCGCCGGTAAAGGCTCTCCCAATGGTGCTCCGTATCTGTTCCGCCGCGATGTTGGCATCGCTCGTCCTGATGGGGCCCTTTGCGGGCGTTGTGCAGGCCCAATCCCAGCTCCCCCTCGAATCGATGCAGATCCGCTCGCTGTACCGCGTGCCTGAACCGCGCGACGAGTTCGTGCGGCAATGCGCGCCGCATATGCTCGGCCGCTGGGCGCATCCCGAGGCGGTGTGCGGCTGCCTGCACGACCACGCCGCGGCGACTGTGGACGATCCCGACCTTCGCCAGGCGCTGCTGCGCGGCATCAGCGAGACCGGCGTGCCGACCATCGAGACCGATTGGGTGCCGCCGTCCAAGCAGGGCGAGATCGGCCCGACCTTCACCAAGATCGCCAAGCCGACCCTGCAATGCATGTTCGAGCCGGTCTCGAACTGAGCCGCGCGTCAAAGCAATGAGGACCGCAGCGCCTCGCGTCAGCGGGGCGTTTTACTTTTTGGCGAGGCGCGGCACGCAGCTGCTGGTCCGCACCACGCCGTTCTGGCTCAGCCTGGAGCCGACGACCTGCTTGATCTGCCCGGCCGGGCACGAGCCGTCATCGACAAGGACGCGCTGGCCGACCCGCAGATCGACGATGTCGCCCTCACGCATGTAGGACTGCTCTGCTGCGGCGGATTGAGTCATCGCGCCAAGAGCTGCGACGCTGACCAGCGCGACGAATCCCAAGCGCGGCATCGCAGCCTCCTTCACTTGTTCTGGATCTTGAGCCCGTCGGGGCCGACATTGATCTGAAGGCCTTCAGGTTGCTTCTTCGCCTGATAAAGATTGTAGCCGAGCATGCCTGCGATCACGACCAGCGCGGCGATCACGAGATACAGGACGTTGCGATTTGGCATCCGGTATCTCCGTAAGCGGACACTGACTGAACGCGGGCGACCTTAGTCAGGTGACTGCGATTCTCCTAGAGCGCTGCGGCTTGGCGGATGGCTTGACCGATGTCTTGCGCGTCGCGCGCAGCGCGGCGAGCGTAGTCTTCGCCAGTCGTTCCGCCGACGCGACGAGTTGCGGAACCGGATGGCCGGAAAATCCCAGCACGAAGCCGGGCAATGGGCGCGCGCGATGATAGGTCTCGGCGAGCAGCCAGCCGCCGACGCCGGCATTAGCCTTTGCCTGCGCGGCAATTGGCGGATCGGTCGCGGGATCGAGCCGCGCCACGAGGTGCAGGCCCTGCGAGGGCACGGGAACCGTGAGCTCGCCTTCGGATGCGCTCACAAGCGTCGACGCCAGGACGTCGCGCGCCTCGCGATAGAGTTTGCGCGATTTGCGTAAGTTGGCCGCGAAGGCGCCGGAGTTCAGCATGTCGGCGACCGCGCCTTCCATCAAAGTGGCGGGAAAGCGGTCGAGCGCGGCGCGCGCCGCCGTCACCGGGCCGATCAAGGCTTCGGGCAGGGCGCAATAGCCGATCCGCAATCCGGGAAACAGCGTCTTCGCAAACGTGCCCATGTAGATCACGCGGCGCAGATGATCGATGCCGGCCAGCGACAACAGCGGCGCGCCGTCGTAGCGGAACTCGCTGTCGTAGTCGTCCTCGAACACGAAGGCGCCGGCGTCCCGTGCCCAGTCGAGCAGCTCGAGCCGGCGCGGCATCGACATCTGCACGCCGAGCGGAAACTGGTGCGAGGGCGTGACATAGGCAGCGCGCGCTTGCGGCGCGGACGCGCGCCCCTTGTCGATGCGCATGCCCGACATGTCGACCGGCACCGACACCGGACGATAGCCGCAATGCTCGATCGCGCGCCGCGCCGCCGGATAGCCGGGGTCTTCGCACCAGACCTGGTCGCCGGGCTTGAGGATCGCCCCGAGCACGATGCGCAGGGCATGCAGCGTGCCGGACGCCAGCATGATTTGGTCGGGGTCGCAGCGCAGCCCGCGCGCCGACAGCAGATGGTCCGATATCGCCGCGCGCAGCTCGCTGCTGCCGCGGGGATCGCCGTAATGCAGATGCTCGGACCCGAACGCGCGCAGCCTGCGGCCGGCAAAGGCGCGGAAGCGCTGCAGCGCGCGCTCGTCGATATGGGTGCAGCCGAGCGACAGCGCATTGTGCTGCGGCGGTTCGATCGCGATCCTTGCACGGCGCGGCGCGGCGGCCTGCGCCGGAATGCGCGCCGCGACGAAGGTTCCGGAGCCCGTGGTTGCCACCGCAAAGCCGTCGGCGATCAGCCGCTCATAGGCCGTGGTGACGGCGTTGCGGCGGAAGCCGGTCTGCTTGGCGAGCGCGCGCGACGGCGGCAGCGGCTCGCCCGGCTTGACGAGGCCGCCGACGATCGCGTGGCACAGCGCCTGATAGAGCCGCTGCTGCGAGGCCGCGCCGGGGGTGACGTGCGGGCCGGCGAGATCGAGCGGCAGCTCGGCCTTGCGCGCCGCGGGCTCCCGGGAATTGGTCGGAATATTTCGCATGGAATTGGCACTATCGCAGACCAAATGAGCCGCTACAACTCTGGGCAGATTCCAGATTTCGAAAGGCTCACCGTGACCGAAGGCGCATCCGCTCCGTCCTATCCCATGTCGTCCCGCAACCGCGTGAAGCGGCGCCACGACCGCGGCTTCTACGACCACGTCACCGTGCACAAGATCCTCGACGCCTCGATGCTGTGCCACGTCTCCTACGTGATCGACGGCCAGCCCTATTGCACGCCGACCTTCTTCTGGCGCGAGGGCACCAGGCTCTACTGGCACGGCTCGAGCGCGAGCCGGATGCTGGAGAACCAGTCCGAAGGGCAACGCGTGTGCCTGACGGTCGCCCATCTCGACAGCCTGGTGCTGGCGCGCTGCGGCTTCAACCACTCGGCCGACTATCGCGCGGTGATGGCGTTCGGGTCAGCCTATCTCGTCACCGACTCCGCAGAGAAGGAACGCGCGATCGTCGCGATGGTCGACCGTTTCTTTCCCGAGCGCACCGCGAGCCTGCGTGCCAGCAACAAGCAGGAGATCAAGGCGACCTCGTTCATCGCGATGGAGATCGAGGAGGCTTCGGCGAAAATTCGCGCCAAGGGCGTCGCCGACGATGACGAGGATTACGAGTTGCCGATCTATGCTGAGCGCATTCCGGTGCGCACCGTGCTCGGCGCGCCCGAGCCGTGCCCGCGGCTGCTCGACGGCGTGACGCGGCCGAAGACGCTCGATGGCTATTCGGAAGGCCGGCTGCTCGAAGATGCATTGCGGGACGCCTATTTTGCACAATACAAGGCGGAGTGAAATCGGGCTACGTTGCGGCTCCCGCCTGATCTGTTTTCCCGATGGAGCCAAAGCATGACTGCCGAGACGCAACAACGAATCCTTGCCGCCGTTGACGAGGGATTCGATGCGCAGCTTGCGACGACGCAGGCCTTTGTCGCGATCCCCTCGACCCGCGGCGCCGAGGGGCCGTGCCAGGACATGATCGGCGATCTCCTGCGCGAGCGTGGCTACGAGGTCGACGACTGGCACATCAATCTCGACGAACTGAAGGACCTGCGTGGCTTTGGCCCGATCGAGCATGATTTCTCGAAGGCGCGCACGGTGGTCGGCACCTACCGCCCGGCCACCAATGCCGGCAAATCGCTGATCCTGCAGGGCCACTGCGACGTGGTGCCAACCGGCCCGCTCGAGATGTGGGAGACGCCGCCGTTCTCGCCCGTCATCAAGGACGGCAGGATGTATGGCCGCGGCGCCTGCGACATGAAGTCCGGCACCATCGCCGCGCTCTATGCGCTGGATGCGATCAGGAAGGCCGGCCTGAAGCCGACGGCGCGGATTCACTTCCAGTCCGTGATCGAGGAGGAGAGCACCGGCGTCGGCGCGCTCTCGACCTTGCAGCGCGGGTATCGCGCCGATGCCTGCTTCATCCCGGAGCCGACCAACGGCACGATGATCCGCTCGCAGGTCGGCGTGATCTGGTTCCGCCTGAAGGTGCGCGGTTTCCCGGTGCATGTGTTCGAGGCCGGCGCCGGCTCGAACGCAATCATGGCGGCGTATCATCTGGTGCACGCGCTGGAGAAACTCGAGATCGCCTGGAACGAGCGCGCCAAGGCCGACCGCCACTTCAAGGACGTCAATCACCCGATCAATTTCAATCCGGGCATCATCAAGGGAGGCGACTGGGCCTCCAGCGTGCCGGCCTGGTGCGACGTCGACTGCCGCATCGCGGTCTTGCCGGGCTGGTCGATCGCGGAGTGCCAGAAGGAGATTCTGGCCTGCGTGTCGGCGGCGGCGCGCGATCATCGCTTCCTCTCCAACAATCCGCCGCAGGTCGAATGGTCGGGCTTCCTGTCGGAAGGCTACGAGTTGGTGAACTCCGAGGCACCGGAAGCTGCCTTCGCCAAGGCGCACCAGGTCGTCTATGGCGGCGCGGTGGAAGACCGCGCCTTCACCGCGTTGACCGACACGCGCTTCTACGGCTTGAACCACAACATCCCGAGCCTCTGCTTCGGCGCCACCGGCGCGGCGATGCACGGCTTCAACGAATATGTCGAGCTGGAGTCGCTGCGCAAAGCGACCAAGGCGATGGCGCTGTTCATCGCGGAATGGTGCGGCGTAGAGAAGGCGTAGGTAGTCTCTCCGTGATTGCGAGGAGCGAAGCGACGAAGCAATCCATTTCTCGGCAAGCGGTGACATGGATTGCTTCGCTTCGCTCGCAATGACGACGGCGAGAGCTTAAGGGGGCTCCGCCCACAACGCCTTCACGATCGCATCGAGCCCATCGGTCAGCGCCGCGGGGCCGGGCTGCAGGATGATCGACGACTTGATCTCGACGATGCGGTTGTTGCGCACCGCCGGGATGTCGCTCCAGCCCTCACGCCTGCGGATGCGGTCGGGCACGACCTTCTTGCCGCACCAGGACGCCAGGATCACGTCGGGCATCGCCGCGCGCACCGCGTCAGGCGTGACGATGCGATCCTTGGCCGCCTGGTGCGCGCGCAGATGCGGCAACGCATCGGAGCCGCCGGCGATCTCGATCAGTTCGGACACCCAGCCGATGCCGCTGATCAGCGGATCGTCCCATTCCTCGAAATAGACTTTTGGCCGCGGTGCCGGACGCGGCGTTGCCGCGATCGTCGCCAGCCGTTGTTCGAGGTTTTGCGCGAGCCGATCGGCGCGGTCGGCGGCACCGACCATTGCGCCCAGACTGCGGATCATCGCGAGGATGCCGGCGACGTCGCGCTGGTTGAAGACGTGGACGGTGACGCCGGCGCGCACGAGATCGGCGACGATGTCGGCCTGCAGATCGGAGAAGGCGAGCACCAGATCGGGGTCGAGCGCCAGGATCTTTGGCATGTCGGCGGAGATGAACGCCGACACGCGCGGCTTCTCCCGGCGGACCTGCGGTGGCCGCACCGCATAGCCGGAGACGCCCACGATGCGGTCCTGCTCTCCGAGCAGATAGAGCGTCTCGACCGTCTCTTCGGTCAGGCAGACGATCCGGCGGGGAGGGAAGTCGCGCATGGCGGGCGGTATGCAGGCTCCGAGGCACATTGTCACTGATGTCACGACGTCATTCGCGCCATTACCTCAGACGTCATTGCCGGGCCCGCTCTGGCAATCCATCATGCCCGATATCAACCTCGAAGAAGGCCACACAGCAGGGAGTGCCCATGACGCCGCTCGAAAAGATCCAGTCGATGAAGATGCCGTTCGCGGAACTGAAGGGCGTTACCTTCACCGAGGCCGATCAGGACCGGGTGGTCGCGAAAATGGTGGTGCGGCCGGACCTCTGCACCCTCCGCAACACGATCCATGGCGGCGCGGTGATGGCCTTTGCGGACTCGGTCGGCGCCGCCGCGACCGTGATCAACCTGCCTGGGGACGCCAAGGGCACCACGACGCTGGAGAGCAAGACCAACTTCATTGGCGGCGCCAAGGAGGGGACGACCGTGATTGCGACCGCAACACCGGTTCACCGCGGGCGACGGACCCAGGTGTGGCAGACCAGGCTGGAGACCGAAGACGGCAAGCTGGTCGCGGTGGTGACCCAGACACAGCTGGTACTATGATGGGGCGATAATGTGATTTACCAATCACCACATGCCTTAATTGAATGAATCTCGACACTTGAATTTTATGGTGCGTCGCACAATATAGGAGTTGCTAGGGACTCGACGCCTCCTCGAGGGCTACCAAGAGGAGTTATGAAATGAACTATGATTCCATTCGTTCGACGCCCGCCAAGGGCACCGTGCGGACGTTGAGCCAGCAGGAAGAGCTTCCGCTGCTGCGCGATCACCTGTTGCGGCTGGATCGCACCAGCCGTCATGATCGTTTTCATGGCTTCATCGACGACAGTTTCATCCGCCGCTACGCCGAGCGCTGCGCCAATGACGGCACGGTCATCATCGCCTATTTCGACGACGGCGTGGTCCGCGGCGCGGCCGAATTGCATCCGCCGGAGCAGTCACCGGATGCCCAGCCCGAGATCGCCTTCAGCGTCGAGCGGTCGGCGCGGCGGAAGGGCGTTGGCAGCACCCTGTTCCGCAAGCTGATCGCCGAGGCGCATGCCAAGGGCTATAGCAGCCTGCGCATCACCACCGGCGCGCAGAACGATGCGATGCGGGCGCTCGCCACCAAGTTCGGTGCCCAGCTGACCTTCCGTCATGGCGAGTCGACCGGCAGCATCGACCTGAGCGAGCAGCAGCAGCCCGAAGCGGCGCCGGCTGTCGCCGCGGTGACGCCGGTCGAGGCTGCGCACGCGATCGTCGAAATGAACCGCGCGTATTGGCGCATGGTGATGCAGATCTCCGGCTGGGGCCGGGCGGCCTGAATCGGCAGCGTTTCCAAGCGAAGTGGATACCGGTTCGCGTGAAGGAAACGCGTCCAACAAGAATCTCGGATCAAACGAAAAAGGGCAATCCACTCAATGGATTGCCCTTTTTCTTTCAGCAATTGGATGGTGCGTCTCAGGTGCCGGTGCGTTTGTCAGTCGCAAAGCGGCGGACCACGCGGCGCTCGACTACCACGGAGCGCTGCGCGCCCTGTTCGCCGGCGATGACACGGGTTGCCGTGCCGGTGCGGGCACTGACGCGCGCGGTCTTCTTCACCTCGGCGAGCACGTCGTCATAGGGCAGCCCCATCAGGGCCGACGCGATCTCGGCCTGGGCCTCCACGTCATCGGTGATGCCGATGGCAGCGAAGATTGCTTCTTCCAGCGTCGGCGGATCATGCCGCACGCGCCGGGTGCCATACTTGGTGTTCCAGTCTCCGCTCATCGCCGCCTCATCATTGAATCGCGGGAGATACGTAAGGTCCCCAATGTTGCATTGCAATATGAATGTGAGATGGCAATCCAGCCATGCAGCTAGAGTCTCTCAATCTTGTGAGCGTCATAAAGTTCGATGGTGGTCGCCGCGGCCGCGAGAGATTGCAGCGAGCGGACGAAATCGCGTGACGCAGGGACCGCGAAATGCGCCGCCAGCGCGGCGCGGTCGGCCCATTGCTCGAAGAACACCAGTCTGAGCGGATTCTCGCAGTCGACATGGACCGCGTGGGAGATACAGCCGGGCTCGGTGCGTGAGCGATGAACATGTTCAAGGCTCAGCCGCCGCACCTCGTTGAGCGAGTCGGGGCGGGCGGTGACGCTGCCGGTGACGACGATCATGATTTCCCCCTCCAATGCGCGATGAAGCCAAGTCATCATCGCGCTTTAGGTTCTTGTTTGAGCGTGATCTTTTCGGAAAACCGCTTCGCACTTTTCCGGATCATGTCTACGGGGTGGCTTCTGCCCCGGATGCACTCGTCTGTTGCTGCGGCCAGCGCTTCAGCGCGGCGCGGCCGGCATCGGTCAGCACATAGATGCCGCGTTCGGCGCGATCGAACCAGCCATAGACATTATGCAGCAGGATCTTGCCGGCGTCGGGAATATCCGCGCGGAGCTCGCGCACCCGCCGCGGCCCATCCGAAAGCGCACAGGCGCAGGCCAGCGCCTGCTGCCGGTAGGCGGTCATGATCGGCGCCCGCGTCGATCCGCCCATTGCGGGATCGCCCTTGCGCTTCTGGTGCTCGGTGATCAGCCGTGAACGTTTCTTCGGATTGCGGCGGGGCGCCGCGGTCGGGGGCGGCACCAGCACCTCGACGTCGCCGCGATCGGTCACGCCGAGCATGCCGAAGCCGAGCCGCCGGCACAGATTGCGATAGCGCGCGTCGCTCTCGCGGCCCTTGCCGCGGGCCGACACCTTTGCCGCGATCCAGACCTCGTCGGCGGCGCCGGCGCGATCGACCGCCTGCAGGATCAGTTCGAGATTGAAGGCGAGCTTGAGTTCGCCGATCACGACGACCGGTGGATCATCGCCGCTCAGCGCCACGAGATCGCAGCCGCCGATCTCGCCCTTCACCGTGAAGCCGAGCTTTTCCAGGAAGCGTTTGACGGGCAGATAAAGCGCGGTTTCCAACAGGCAGGCTCCTGCGGCATCGGCCGCGACTCGGTGCGCCAGCATAGCGCGGAATTGGGCCCGCCGAGGGCGGATGGAATTTGCGCAAGGCACGGCCGAACGGCTATTGTCGGAACCGGGACCAGGCGCAGCTCATGATCCGGAACGGGCTCTATCATATCACCGTCGAATTTCTCGGCGGCGTCTCTGGCGGCAACCAGGGCGTCATGGTGCTGCGCGACGGACAGATGCGCGGCGGCGACTCGTTTTTCTTTGCCTACGGCAGCTACACCGCAGCCGATGGTAAGTGGAAGGGCGAGGTCACCAACGAGGAGCATTCGCCGACCTATGGCGAGCGCCCGGTATGGGAACGCAAGGTGGTCACGATCGGATTTACCGGCACCTACACCGACCAGACCGCCGAAGGTGACGGCATGGCGCTCGCCGGCAAGCAGAGCATCCGTTTCCGGTCGAAGCTGCGGCTGCTGGTTGCGGACTAAACCCGCCCGTTCACCGGCAGCAGCGCGCCGGTGACGGCGCTCGCGGCATCGCTGGCGAGGAACAAGATCACGTCGGCGAGCTCTTTCGGCGTCACCCATTTGGAGATGTCGGCCTTCGGCATCGCGGCGCGATTGGCGGCGGTGTCGATGATCGAGGGCAACACCGCGTTGACCGTGACCTTGCCCTTGAGTTCCGCGGCGAGCGACTCCGTCAGGCGGTGCACGCCGGCCTTCGAGGCGGCGTAGGGACCCATGCCGGAGGCGGCCTGCAAGGCGCCGAGCGCGCCGATATTGATGATCCGCCCGGCGCCCGACTTGGTGAGATGTGGGATGGCGGCGCGCGAGGTGTTGAGCGCCGTCATCACGTTCATCGCGTACATGCGCTGCCAGGTCGCCGGATCGCCGTCGCCGACCGCCTCGAAGGTAAAGCCGCCGGCGATGTTGATCAGCCCGTCGAGCCGGCCGAAATGCGCGGCCGCCTTGTCGATCGCGGCCGTCGCCTGCGCAGTGTCGGTGAGGTCGACACCGCCCAGCTCGATATGGTCGGCCGTCGCCGCAAGCGTTGACGCGGCATGATCGATGCCGGCGACGCGCGCGCCGCGCGCCAGCGCCTCTGTGGCGACCACTTTGCCAAGCGCGCCAAGGGCGCCCGTGATGACGATGGCTTTTCCGTGCATGGCGGTCTCCGCATTCGCGAGCAAACGAATGCCCACTATGATCAGGCGGAATTCATTTGCAATGCCGCCAATTTCGCCGCCTACTGCGCGCATTCATCAATTCATTCACCTCAAGGATGTTTGCGATGCCGACACCCAGACCGTGCGAAACCCATCCCGATCTCGTCAGGTTCGGACATAAGCTGCCGCACTTCGCGGATGCGCTGCGGCATCAGCGCAAGATCAAGCTGGTGGCGCTTGGATCGTCCTCGACCGCGGGTGCCGACAACATCCTGCCGTTTCCGCCGCGGCTCGAGATGCTGCTGCGGCAACGCTTCTTCGGCCGGATGATCGACGTGATCAATCGCGGGATCGGTGGGCAGGAGGCGCCGGAGGAATATTCGCGCATCGAGTCCGACGTGACGGCTGAGGCGCCGGTGCTGGTGATCTGGCAGGTCGGCACCAACGCCGTCTACAAGGGCTACAATCCGGCCGAGGTGCGCGCGACGCTGGAGGCCGGGCTCGACGTGCTCACAGCGCTTCCGCTTGACGTCGTCGTGATGGATTCCCAGTACACGCAGGCGATCGTCGGCACGGAAGCTGCGCTCAATCTCGCCAACGTGATCATGCCGATGATCGCCGAAGTGACCGCAAGCAAGAAGGTGAATCTGTTCAGCCGCTTCGCGCTGATGAAGCGCTGGACCGATGACGGGATTCCACTCGCCGAGCTCGACGATGGCGGGCAGCTTCATACCAGTGAATGGGCGACCAATTGCGTAACCCAGTCGCTGTTCGGCGCGATCGACGACGCCCTGAAGCCGGAGGCGATCACGTAAGCCCAACGACGTCGGCCCGACTACGTAAGACTACGGGGTAGGGCCTGTTGGATAAAATTTGCAGCAGTTCTGTAAGTCGTTTGCAGAACCCTTTCCTTAGAAGCGGAACTCCAGCCAAGGTAGGGGTTATGCGAATGGGAAATCTTCCGGATCACGGTTTACCGCTGGTTCAGCTTAAGGAGCAGCGGCGCGATCTCGTGGTGGCGCTGCAAAACCGCAAGGGACCAGTGGGCAGCTGGGAATTGATGCAGATCGCTGCGATCCAGCAGGCGATCTCGGCGTTCGAGGATGTGATTGCCGACCTCGATGCGGAGCTCGAGCTCGAGGCCGCAGCGGCCTGAGCTTTTCTAGTTCAGCCGCGTTTTCTTCACGCGAACCGGTGTGCACGTCGCTCGAAAAGTCGGGCGAACTGATCAGGCCTGCAGATAGCGGCCTTCAAGCGCCTTGCGCTCGGCCTGGCCGAGCCCGAGGCCTTCGCGGAAATAACCGTCGAGGCTGCCATAGTCTGCATCGATCGCCTCGAATGCAGCCTCCAGAAATGCCGCGCGCACGGTGCCGAGCACCTGCTTGACGTCGTCAGGCAGCTCGGTGCTGTGGGCCGGGTCGCGCTTGTAGAACTGGTTGGTCAGGAGATAGTCGTCCGCGATCACCTGCTCGGACACGCCGAGCGCGTGCAGGATCAGCGCGCAGGCAAAGCCGGTGCGATCCTTGCCGGCGGTGCAGTGGATCACCAGCGGCGCGCGGTCTTCCAATAGATGGGCAAACAGCGTGCGGTAGCGCGCGGTGTTGTCCTGCACATAGCCCCGGTAGGAGTCCCGCATCACGTCGATCGCATCGGCTTCCGAGAGCTGACGGTTGCCGGCGATCTCGCGCAGCGAAGCCACCACGGTCGGCTCGACGGGAAGTGAATGCACGGTGACGTCGCTCATGCCGCACAGCGCCTCGGCGCGCTCGGCGACGCCGCGAAAATCGAACGCGCTTCTGCCCCCGAGCGAGCGCACCACGGCGACGTCCTGCTCGGTAAGATGCGCAAGATGGTTGGAGCGGAAGATCTGGCGCCAGCGCACCGTCCGCCCGTCGCGCGTCTGGTAGCCGCCGAGGTCGCGAAAATTGCTGGCGCCGGCGAGATTGAGATGACGGGCAGGGGCTTCGGACATCGGGCGGGCCTGTTGCAGCTGATGAGGTCTTGGCGCAGGAATAGCGGCGCAGACAGGTCTATAACCGGCCCGTTGGGGGGAGAATATGACTTATCGCGGGGGCGCCATTGTCATCGGCGCAATTCTTTTCGAGCTCTTTGGTTCCTCGAACGTGTCGGCGCAGTCCGCCTTCCGGAATTATCATTGCGCTGACGGCACGCAGTTCATTGCCGGGTTCTTCAACGGGGATACGCGCGCACATCTGCAACTCGACGGCAAGGCGGTGACGCTGAAGAAGCGCCTGTCGCTGACGGGCACGCGCTACAAGGGCGGCGGGGTCACGCTCGAGATCAGCCGGGCCGGGCTTGCCAGGCTCCGGCATGCAAGGCGGCCGGCGACGGCCTGCGAACTGGCATGAAAAAAGGGCCGAAACGCTCGCGTTCCGACCCTTGTTATTGTTCTGCTGCTGTCTGACGTTTTTGCGTCGCGCCCCTCGATCGCATCGGCATCAGTGATCGCGGCCCGGCTTGGCGTCGTCGATGGCCGCCTGATGGTACCAGCTCTCGCTGCAGGCCGAGGTCTCGACTTCAGCGGCGAGTTCGAGCGCGGTCTGCGCCTCGCCGTAGCGGCGTCCGCCGAGAGCCGCGCGGCCCCCTGCCGGGAATTGATAGATTGTTGCCGATCCCTGGATCGGTCCTTGGTTTTGGCCCGTGGTGATCATGTCAAAGTCTCCTTTGGCCGGAGCGAGCCTCCATGGTGCGCCCGACTCATTCGCGTGTGGTTACCGTGTTTTCGATATCGGCCCGGGCTCGGCGGGGTGCAAGTGAACAAGAAATAGTCATCGTTTGATCAATTCGTGGGCAGATTCGGGTTTGCTTCCTGTGAGGCAGGATGTAGCTGACCAACGCTTGAGCCGCGACGATGGTTGCGGGGCACCCGATCGTTGGACACGAACTGTCACATGGCGCTGCCGCCGCATTAAGCGGCAGGCGATACCGTAGCCGAATTTGCTGCAGAAACGGGCGGTGGAGAGCGTTGAGAGAAGATTTTGACTGACCGCGGCGCATGCCAGCCGCGCTGCTATGTCGCAGAAAAAAATGCGATCTCCGCTGTGGACATCCGCGGCCGGGCGGCCGCCGCAGTGCAGCGACTGGCATTTTAATTGCTTAGTAAGAGCCGGCCGATGGTGGCCGGGTACGCGTGCGGCGGCCGACTGGCTTTCGGTTCCTCACGGTTTTGCATCATCAACAGAGAGGTTCAATGACCAAGTACAAGCTCGAGTATATCTGGCTCGACGGATATACGCCGACGCCGAGCCTGCGCGGTAAGACGCAGATCAAGGAATTCGCGTCGTTCCCGACCCTCGAACAGCTTCCGCTGTGGGGCTTTGACGGTTCGTCCACCCAGCAGGCTGAAGGCCACAGCTCTGACTGCGTGCTGAAGCCGGTCGCCTGCTATCCCGACGCCGCGCGCGAGAACGGCGTGCTGGTGATGTGCGAAGTCATGATGCCCGACGGCAAGACGCCGCATGTCTCGAACAAGCGCGCCACCGTTCTGGATGACGAAGGCGCCTGGTTCGGCTTCGAGCAGGAATACTTCTTCTACAAGGACGGCCGTCCGCTCGGCTTTCCGGAAGAGGGTTATCCGGCGCCGCAGGGCCCGTACTACACCGGCGTCGGCTACAAGAACGTCGGCAGCGTCGCCCGCAAGATCGTCGAAGAGCATCTCAATCTCTGCCTCGCCGCCGGCATCAACCACGAAGGCATCAACGCCGAAGTGGCGAAGGGCCAGTGGGAATTCCAGATCTTCGGCAAGGGCTCCAAGACCGCCGCTGACCAGATGTGGATGGCCCGCTACCTGATGCTGCGCCTCACCGAGAGCTACGGCATCGATATTGAATTCCATTGCAAGCCGCTCGGCGACACCGACTGGAACGGCTCGGGCATGCACGCCAACTTCTCGACCAAGTACATGCGCGAAGTCGGCGGCAAGGAGTACTTCGAGAGCCTGATGAAGGCCTTCGACAAGAACCTGATGGATCACATCGCCGTCTACGGCCCGGACAACGACAAGCGCCTGACCGGCAAGCACGAGACCGCGCCGTGGAACAAGTTCAGCTACGGCGTGGCTGACCGTGGTGCCTCGATCCGCGTGCCGCACTCCTTCGTCAACAACGGCTACAAGGGCTATCTGGAAGACCGTCGCCCGAACTCGCAAGGCGACCCCTACCAGATCGCTTCGCAGATCCTGAAGACGATCTCCGAGGTTCCGACCGGCGCCAAGGCTGCGGCTTAAATGGCTGCGGCCTAAGCTGCTATCGGACCCGGCTGAAGCCATCCGGTACCGCAAATCGGGTCCGCCAGGGCGACAGCCTTGGCGGACCTTCGCTATTTAGCGATACCCTTTGCAGGCGGCGTTCCGCCGAAACCGGTTTCGCTGCGTTATGAACCGCGCTAGATAACGGGTGCATCTTGGCTGCCGGGGACGCGGCGCTTGTTTGAGGGGTTTTACAAAGTCCGGTTCGAACTCGGCGGCGCCGTCGGCCGCAGCGTGATGTATGTCGGCGATGGCAAGATGCTGGGCGGCAATTCGGCGTTCGCCCATATCGGCACCTACGAGAAAGCCGGCGACGAGGTCGCAGTCGAGATCCAGACCGTCCGCCACAACCCCGATCCGAACTACCGCGCGATGGCCGGTACCGATGACGCCACGCTGATTGCCAAAGGCCGGCCGGACGGCGACCTCTATCGCTTCAAGGGCGAGCTGAAGGAGTTGCCCGGCGTGCCGTTCCAGTCGGTGATGACGCCGATCACCGAGGGGGACATCCCGCTCGCCGGCGGGGTCGGCGAGGGCGGCGTCATCAACGGGCTCTATTCGATCCACATCCGCGTGCTCGACGGGGTCGACGGCGGCCTCACCGGCGTGATGCTGCTGAACAACGGCCGCATCCTTGGCGGCGACGCCTTCTTCTACTATCTCGGCACCTACACTTCCGAGAAAGGCCGCTGGAAGGGCCAGATCCTCAATCAGGAGCACACTTCGGCGATGGGCGAGAATCCGATCTTCGGCGGCCACGAGGTCGGCATCGGCTTTGCCGGCACCTGCGACGCCGAGGGCGCCGTGCTGGAGGCGACCGCGCTTGCCGGCAAGCGCAGCCTGCGCCTCACGGCCGCGCTCAAGTTGATGCGGCGGGCATAGGCCATATGAGCAATTCGGTTCGTGTTCTTTCGACACTGGCGTTGAAGGGCGCGGTCGCGCGGCTTGCCGCTGCCTATCAGGCGGCGAGCGGCGTTGCGATCGACGCCGATTTTGCGCCGACGCTGGCGCTGCTCGAACGCCTGCGCGGCGGCGAGGGCGCCGACCTCGTGATCCTGACCCGCGAAGGCCTCGATGAGATGATCGGCGAGGGCCGCGTTGCGCGGGAGAGCGCAGTGGATCTTGCGCGTTCCCATGTCGGCGTCGCGGTGAAGGCGGGGGCGGCGCATCCCGACATCGCGACTGAAGCCGCGCTGCGTGCGGCGCTGCTCGGTGCGCGGGCGGTGGCCTATTCGCGGCTCGGCGCCAGCGGCATCCTGTTCGCGCAGCTGATCGCGCGTCTCGGCATTGTGGAGGCGATCAACGCGCGGGCGGTGATCATTCCGAGCGGCTTCACCGCGGAGAAGCTCGTCACCGGCGACGCCGACCTCGCAATCCAGCAGATCAGCGAGTTGAAGCAGATCCAGGGCATCGAGGTCGTCGGGCCGATTCCGCTGGATTTGCAGACCCCGGCGGTGTTCTCCGCCGGCCGCATGGCAGCGTCGCAGCGCGCGGCGGCCGCCGATCATCTGCTGCGCTATCTGTCGTCGGCCGATGTCGCGCCGGTGCTGCGCGAGACCGGGCTCGAGCCTTGAATTCGCCCGCACCGCGACGCAACCTGCTGGTCATGTTCAAACCACTTCACGCGATTGTCTTCGCTGTGGCGCTGGCCGCGCCCGTGCTTGCCCATGCGCAATCGGCCGACCTCGTGCTGTGCGACCGGCTTGCCGCCGATCCCACCGATCCCGACAAGCCGGCCGACGTGAAGGGCGTGCCCGACGTCGCATCGGCCGACATCGCGACCGCGATCAAGTACTGCGCGGTGGCCGCAAGATCGTCGCGCCGGGCGATGTACCAGCTCGGCCGGGCCTATGCTGCCAACCGGCAGACCGCGGAAGCAGTCGCCGCCTGGCGCAAGGCGGCCGACAAGGGCTCGACCTCGGCGATGGTCGAACTCGGCGTGCTCTACGGCAACGGCACCGGCGTTGCCAAAGACGAGGCGCAGGCCCGCAAATTGTTCGAGCGCGCGGCGCAGGCCGGCAATGCGCGCGGCGTCAGCAATCTCGCCGCGCTCGGCGGCGGCGGCGCGGCAGCTGATCCGGCACGCGCGCGCGAATTGCTTGCCAAGTCCGCCGAGACCAATGCCGAAGCGCAGTACCAGCTCGGCATGATGCTGGCCGAAGGCAAGGGCGGCGCGCAGGACGATGTCGGTGCGCGGGCGCTGTTCGAGAAGGCCGCTGCGCAGAACCATCCGGGCGCGCTGGAGCGGATGGGCGCCTTCGCACAGGCCGGTCGCGGCGGGCCGAAGGACAGCGATGCCGCGAAAGCTTATTACGAGCGGGCGGCGGCGCTCGGCGACGAGGATGCCAAGAAGGCGCTGGAGCGGGCCCGCTGTCCCTATGTCATCAAGGACAAGCGCGGCAATCCCGTGACCAATCTCTGCTTCTAACCGAACTGGAACGCTCGCCGCGGCATGTCGTTGACATGCGAAAGGCATTGGCGAGGTGCTGCGATGATCCGCAAACTAAGTTCCGGCGAGTACCGGCTCTATTCCCGCAAGGTCAATCCGAAGACCGGCAAGCGCCGCAATCTCGGCACCTTCAAGTCGCGCGCGGCAGCGGAGAAGCACGAGCGCGACGTGCAGTATTTCAAGCGCCACTAGTCTAGTTCGGACGTTGCGCGACTTAAGGCGCTGGGCAGGCCGCGCCGGTCTTCACCCAGGCCTCGACCAGCGCGCCGGCCTGCGCCTGCGTGCCCGGTGCCGGTGCGCGGCCGAAGCCGGGATGCCAGGCCCAGCCCACCAGCGTGTCCTTGCCGATATGCTCGATCATATGCTCGATCAGCTCCTCGACCTTGCGGCCGCCATTGCGTGCCGGGTCGCGGATTTGCGCGCAAATCTCGCCGACGGTCTTGCCGGCCCATGCCATCTCGCGCGGCGCAAGGTGCCATTCCGGGTGGCCCGGCACCCGACCGGGGTCGAAATTGGCGTGCTGGTGACAGATCGAGCAGCGCATGGCGTCCTTGCCGTGGCCGTCCGCACCGCGGGTCACCGGCGGCTGATGCATGCGGCCGGTGTCGCCCTGCCGCGGGCTGTCGCCGGCGGGATGGCAATTGGTGCAGCGCGGATGCGTCAGAACCTTGCCGAGCTCGGTGAAGATCGCCGCCGAGCGTTGCTCGACATTCTCGATGCCGGCAAAGCTTTCCGGCGAGGCGAGGGCGTGGCTCGCGCTTTCCGACGCCGCGTAGCCCGCGCACAGGCTGGTCGCGAGCGCCGTCAGCACCGCAACGATCCGAAACCGCGTTTCCGATGGCATTGCTCGCGCGCTCACTTGCTGGCGGTCAGATAGCGTTTGGAATCGGCGAGGATCACGTCGCGCACCGCCTGGTGATACTTGATGTAGCCGGTGCAGCGGCACAGATGGCCGTCGAGCGCCTCCGCAATGACGCTCTCGAGCTGGTCCCGCGCCACCGGCGTTTTCGCCAGCCGTTCGAGCAGCACCTGGCCTTCGTTGAGGAAGCCGGCGGTGCAATAGCCGCACTGGAACGCGAAGTGGTCGATGAAGGCGCGCTGCAACGCCGAGAGTTCGCCGTCCCTGGTGTGGCCCTCGACGGTGCGGATCGCCTTGCCGTCGAAATTCGCGGCCGGCACCACGCAGGTCGGGGTGGTGTAGCTCGTGCCGTCGGGATTATCGATGATGACGGCGCAGCTCAGGCATTGCGCGGCGCCGCAGCCGAACTTGGTGCCGGTCATCCCGAGCATTTCCCGAAGGAAATCGTTCATCGAGAGGTCGTCGCGGACCTCGATCGGGCCGTGCTTTTGGCCGTTGATGGTAAGGTTGAGCGTCGTCACGCCAGCGCTCCCTTGAGCAGGCTCGTTGTCACCGGCAGTGAGCGGAAGCGGTGGCCGGTGGCATCGTTGATGGCGTTGAGCAGCGCCGGCACGATCGGGATCATCACCACCTCGGCCATGCCCTTCGGCGGCTCGTCCGGCGTCAGCGGCGGCAGCATCTCGATCTCGAGATCGTGCAGCGGCAGGTCGGAGCCGCGCGCGATCAGGTACTGGCCGAGATTCCACTGCCCGTTGCCGGGCCCGCCTTCGAACGGCGGCAGGGTTTCCAGCAGGGCGTAGCCGACGCCCATCGCGAACCCGCCATGCGACTGGCCGAGCACCACTTCAGGCACCAGCGCCTGGCCGCATTCGAACACGCTGTAGGCCTTCGCGATGCGCAGGATTCCGGTCGCGCGCTCGATCTCGATGCGGACCAGCGTGCCGCACATCGAGGTGTAGGCGGTGCCGATCCGGTTGTTGTCGGTCGGCGGGAATTTAACGCTTGTTCGGTCGATCCGCTCGAATTGGCTCCGGCCACGACGAACAGCGAGCGCGTCGATCTCGGCGCGATACTGTTCGCCGACCAGAGGGAAGCGGGCGCGCGACCAGGCCCAGCGCGAGAAGCTATGCGCGATGGCGCCGGTGACGAAGCCGCGCGCATGCGCGGTCGCGGCGAGCTTCGGCAAGGGCAGCGGCGCGAGATCGTCGAGCACCAGCTGGCCATCCTTCCAGCGCGCCTTGTCCCATTGGCGGGCGCGGGGATCGGCCTTGGCGATGTGCCAGAGCTCGAGCGCCGCCGGCCACAGGCCGAAGCGGAAGATGACGCGGGCCGCCTCGGCCGACGAGTGCGTGCCGACATGGGCGCCGATCGACGCGCTGGTCGCCGAGCTGATCGCGGGCACCCAGCGCGGGTTCCTCTCGGCGATATCCTGGGTCTTCTGATCCATCGTGTAGGGATCGCCCGAGGTAACGAGGCCAAGCGCGTCATAGCTGTCGACCCGGGAGACCGCGACCTCATCGGCGACGGCGCCGAGATGACTCGCGACCCGGTTGGCGAGCGCGGTGCCGACGCCATTACCCATCTCGACATGGTCGCAGTGGATCGCGATCCGTCCGTCGGGATCGATCTCGACCCGGCCGAGCGAGCAATCCGCGCCCGAACCGTAATCCTTGGTGACGCAGGCGACGCCGGTGCCGACCAGCCGTCCTTCCGGCGCCTTCTGCTTGAAGCCAGCGCGCTGTTGCCAGATCGGATGCTTCTCGAGCTTGTCGAGGATGTCAGGCGTGCGCACCGATACGATGTAGGGATTGCCGGTCATGGTCCGGCCGTTCTGCTTCAGCGCATTGTTGCGCCGGAACACGATCGGATCGACCTTGAGCTCGCTCGCCGCCTCGTCGATCAGGACTTCGAGCGCGGTCATGGTCTGTAGCGTGCCGTAGCCGCGCATCGAGCCCGCGGTCACGCCGCGCGAATGCAGCGCCACGGTGGTGACGTCGACTTTCGGGATGTCGTAGATGCCGATCGCAGCGGTCGCGGCGACGACCGCGACATTGGCGGAGAAGTTGGCGAGCCCGCCGCCGTCGAGCACATGATCGGCGGCAAATGCCGTGATCTTGCCGGTGGCGCGATCGATGCCGATCCGCGAGCGCATCTTGATCGGGTGGCGTTTGATGCCGCCCTGGAATTGCTGGTAGCGGTCCTGCGCCAGCCGCACCGGCCGGCCCGGGAAGAACATCGCCGCCAGCGCCACGTAAAGCACGAACGGGGTATGGTCGCGGCCGCCGAAGCCGCCGCCGACATGGGCGAACTGCGCGTTGATGTGCGAGGGCCGGAACGGCGGGCGAGCCTTGCCGAGCATGAAGGCGATCGACTCGGTCGCCTCATAGGGCGACTGCACGCCGAGCACCAGTTCGAGATTGCCGCTGTTGTCGCTGTACCAGGCGAGCCCGCTCTCCGGTTCCAGGAACATCGGATCGACCGACTGGGTCTCGAACTCGCGGTCGAGCACGAGCTGTGTCGGATCGTCCTTGGCGAGTTGGGCGCGGATCGCTTCGCCATGGGTTGCGGCCTTGGCGTAGTCGGCCTTGGTCTCCTTGGCGAGCGGCAGCCAGACCGGCAGCGCCGCGTTCTGGATGCGGCTCGGCGAAACCCAACCGGCCTGGATCGGCGAATAGACGTCGGGCGCGTCAGGCGAGGCGCCCGCCACGCGCGTGAAGCGATACGCGCCGTAGTTCGGCAGGATGACCGGCCCGGTCTCGTCGCCGAATTTGACGAAGCCGCCGTCGCGGAGCGCGAGGCGCGCGCGGTCGAAGGCGTCGAACTGCTCGAAGATCAACAGCGCGACCGGTTGTCCGAGATAGAGCGGCGTCTTGCCGACCGGGCAGAACAGGTCGCCGGTGTAGAACTCCGGGACCCGCGTGCCGATCCGGTCGAGATCGGCAGCGGTTACGATAACCGACGGCTTTGCCGGACCATCGAGACGGGCGAGGTCCATGCCGGCATAGACATGCGTCGCGTCATCGGCTCGGACCAGGATGGCGTGCGCGGTGGTCGCGGGCCAGCCCGGCATGTCGGCGGCGCGGAAGTCGGACGCGTAGAGTTTTGCGCCAGTGACCTTGGCGACGCCGTCGACACGGCCGGCGCCCTTTTCCGCCGGGTTGAAATGGCCGCGGCCGGGCAGCGTCTCGCGGGTCGCGAAAGCCGGTTCCTTCGCCAGCGCCAGATGCGACAGGCTGACCGAGATGCCGCCTGCCGACAACCACTTCACGAAATCGCGTCGCGAAGGCCGCATGGTCTGATCTTTCATCGACACCTCGACGACGGCATATCGCGCCGGGGTTTAACAATTGGTGCAATACACGCGAAAGTATTGCGGCAAAGCGAGCGCAACCGCAACGCCGCAATAGGTCGTAGCTGCCTCACTTGTAGCTTTGGTCTCACTTCAGGTCGGCGATGGTGGCCGGTCCCGGACCCGGCGTGATCAGCGTCGGCCACTGCTTGGAACCGAACGGCACCAGCGGCGGCAGGAAGGCAGTCATGCCGCGCTTCTTGGTCTCGGCGATGATCGCCTCGCGCGCGTCGCCCCCCATCAGCTCATAGTCCATCAGGTGATAGCTGCCGAAGAACAGCGCGCCGACCGAGCGGTCCGCGATGATCCGGGTCAGCGACTCCAGCATGTCCGACGGCGTGGTGGTGAAGGAGATCGTCTCGATCAGCATCAGGCGGCTGTTGATGGCGTCAGGCCCGAAGAACTGCGCCAGCACGCTGAAGATCACGTTGTTCTGCCGCGCCACATAGATCGTGTTGCTCGCGCCGTAGGTCTTGTCCCAGTCGGCGCCGAGCTGGGATTTCCAGTCGGCCATGACCGTCATCCAGTGCGCGACCTGGGTCTGTGCGGCCCAGGCGACGTTCCTGGCGAGCAGCGGCGCCTGCTTCTTGCCGAACGCCTCGAGCGTCGCGAAGGGGATCGCGCCGGCGGTGAGGCATTCATCCATGAAGGCGATGTTGTTCTTGAGGATGGCACGGTTGTTGTCGCGCCAGTCCGCCTGCATCGGTGTGGCATCGAGCCCGTCGAGCGCCGACTGCATCCGGCTGCGATAGGCCTGCATCGACCCGCGCCACGCCTTGTCGTCGGGATTGTTGACATAGGGGCCGACCACCTCGGCCAACGCCATCGTGCTGTGGCCGACCGACTTGAGCAGCTGATAGACGATCGGCACCTGCGGCGCTTCGGTCGGCGGCTTGCCCGGCCGGTACAGGATCAGGCGGCCGCCGGCGCCGGAGAACAGGCCGAGGATCACGGGGTGTTTGTCGAGGATGTTCTTCTGGAAGATCCGCGCCGCATCGCCATAGAGCTCGAACATGCCGGTGTTGAGCGCGAGCACGTCCTTGGTCGCGACGTCGGCCGGAGTTGATGAGGTCTTACCGGAGATCGGCCCCATATAGTCGGGCAGCGACTGGGCCAGGGCTGTGCCGCTGCTGCCGAGCAGCAGCGCCAGCGCGGCGGCCAGACCAAAGCGATTGATCATGTGATGCTCCTCGAAGCCTCGCCTGTGTCGAGGCCGGGTGCGGCCGCGCGACCATTGGCGGAATGCGCAAATGCTTGGACACAATGAACTGGGAGAGTAGAGAACCGGCAGACCGGATCCCGCGTGACGCAGCACGACGCGGGCGGTGCCTACAGCTAAGCGACGAATCGGCTGCTGTCCACACCCGGACATTGCGGGCTTGCCTGCGCCAAAAGACGCAATGGTGCGGCGTTCGGCCTGGTGCTATGTGGCGAACAGAATCAATTTTATTTTTTGGATTTTTGCGTGCTCAACGGACTTTACAAGGTCGAGTACGGCATCAACGGCGCATTCGGCCGCAGCATCATGTGCATGCATGACGGCAAGATGCTGGGCGGCAATTCGGCCTTTGCCCATCTCGGCACCTATCAGGTGACGGAAGGCGAGATCGCCGCCGAGGTGATCACCGAGCGCCACAATGACGATCCGAACTACAAGCCGCTGATGGGCGTCGACGTCACCGTCATCAAGGTGCGCGGCAGGAGCGAGGGTTCCACCATCCTGCTCGAGGGCAAGGCCGACGCCATGCCGGACGGCGTGTTCTGGGCGAATTTGGCGCCGCTCGACGACGAGGCCTTGCCGCCGCGCGGCGCGGTCGGTCCCGGCGGCATCGTCAACGGACTGTACTCGATCCATCTGCGCGCGCTCGACGGTGTCGATGCCGGGCTCACCGGGGTCATGCTGCTGATGGACGGCCGCATCCTCGGCGGCGATGCGTTCTTCTACTATCTCGGTTCGTATTCGTCAGCGGATGGCCGCTGGCGAGGCGAGATCGTCAACCAGGAGCATACGCCGGCGAAGGGCGAGTACCCGGTGTTCGGCGGTTATGAAGTCGGCATCGGCTTTGCCGGTTCGTGCGGTGCGGACGGTGCCGAGCTCGAAGGCATCGCGCTGGCCGGCAAGCGCAGCCTTCGCCTGTCCGCCGAATTGCGGCTGATGCGCCGCGCCTGACGAGAGCCCGTCAATCCTTGATCAGAAGCACGCCGCCGATGATCAGCGCGATGCCGGCCAGCCGTGAAACCGACACCGGGTGCTGCGCCAGCCCGAACAGGCCAAAATGGTCCATCGCGATGCCCGCGAGCATTTGACCCGCAACCACCAGTGCCAGCAGGGTCGCGGCGCCGAGCGGCGGCAGCAGCAGGATCATCAGCAGGATGAAGATGCCGCCGAGGACGCCGCCGCTCCAGGCCCACCATGGCACCGCCGTCACCAGCTTCCAGGACGGCACCGGCTCGCGCGTCGCGACCAGCACGACCGCCATCGTCACGAGCCCGCCGAGATAGCTGACGAGCCCGGCCCAGGCCGGCGAGTTGAGGGCGGACCTGAGATTGCCGTTCAGGACCTGCTGAACGGCAACGCAAATGCCGGCGCCGAGCGCGAGCAGATAGAGAAACCAGACTTGCATAAGATGCCCCAAAACCGATCGTCGAACCGCTTCATGTCATATTCGATTGGCAACGATCGTGGCATGCACGAAACGCGGCACGAACCTGCGGAATGGGCTTCCACCCACGTCCCAGATCGAATAAGAGGCCGCAAACCCCCAGTTCGCCAGTATCAGAGCATGATCCGCCTCGATAACGTCTCCAAGCAAGTCGGCCACCAGATCCTCTTCATCGAAGCCTCCGCGGCGCTCCAGAAGGGCGAGAAGATCGGCCTCGTCGGGCCGAACGGCGCCGGCAAGACCACGCTGTTCCGGATGATCTCGGGCCGGGAAATCCCGGACGAGGGCCAGGTCTCGCTCGATCGCGGCATTTCGATTGGCTATTTCAGCCAGGATGTCGGCGAGATGTCCGGCCGCAGCGCGGTCGCCGAGGTGATGGATGGGGCAGGACCCGTCAGCGTGGTCGCGGCCGAGCTCAGGGAACTCGAGGCCGCGATGGCCGACCCCGACAAGGCCGACGAGATGGACGATATCATCGCGCGCTATGGCGAGGTGCAGCATCAGTTCGAGGAGCTCGACGGCTATGCGCTCGACGGCCGCGCGCGCGAGGCGCTGGCGGGTCTCGGCTTCAGCCAGGAGATGATGGACGGCGACGTCGGCAAACTCTCCGGCGGCTGGAAGATGCGGGTGGCGCTGGCGCGCATCCTCTTGATGCGTCCGGACGTCATGCTGCTCGACGAGCCGAGCAACCATCTCGATCTCGAAAGCCTGATCTGGCTCGAGCAGTTCCTGAAAGGCTATGAGGGCGCGTTGCTGATGACCTCGCATGACCGCGAGTTCATCAACCGGATCATCAACAAGGTGGTCGAGATCGACGCCGGCCAGCTCACCACCTATTCCGGCAATTACGAGTTCTACGAACAGCAGCGCGCGCTCTCCGACAAGCAGCAGCAGGCGCAGTTCGAGCGGCAGCAGGCGATGCTCGCCAAGGAGATCAAGTTTATCGAGCGCTTCAAGGCGCGCGCCTCGCACGCAGCCCAGGTGCAGAGCCGGGTGAAGAAGCTCGACAAGATCGAGCGGGTCGAGCCGCCGCGGCGGCGGCAGACCGTGGCGTTCGAATTCCAGCCGGCACCGCGCTCCGGCGAGGACGTCGTCAGCCTGAAGAAAGTCCACAAGGCCTATGGCAGCAAGCGCATTTATGACGGCCTCGACTTCATGATCCGTCGCAAGGAGCGCTGGTGCGTGATGGGCATCAACGGTGCCGGCAAGTCGACGCTCCTGAAGCTGGTCGCCGGTTCAACCGAGCCCGACGACGGCGCGGTCGCGGTCGGCGGCAGCGTCAAGATGGGCTATTTCGCCCAGCATGCGATGGACCTGCTCGACGGCGAGCGCACCGTGTTCCAGTCGCTGGAGGACGCGTTTCCGCAGGCCGGGCAGGGCAGCCTTCGCGCGCTCGCCGGCTGCTTCGGCTTCTCCGGCGACGACGTCGAGAAGAAGTGCCGGGTGCTCTCGGGCGGCGAGAAGGCGCGGCTGGTGATGGCCAAGATGCTGTTCGATCCGCCGAACTTCCTGGTGCTGGACGAGCCGACCAACCATCTCGATCTCGCCACCAAGGAGATGCTGATCAATGCGCTCTCCGAGTTCGAGGGCACGATGCTGTTCGTCTCGCACGACCGGCACTTCCTCGCCGCGCTTTCCAACCGCGTGCTCGAGCTGACCCCTGACGGCATCCATCAATATGGCGGCGGCTACACTGAATATGTCGCGCGTACCGGCCAGGAAGCGCCGGGACTGCGGAGCTAGCGTTCGCGATTACCCCGTCCACTTCGTAGCCCGGATGAAGCGAAGCGAAATCCGGGTCAGTCCTTCCGCTCGCCGAAGTCGTCGTTATCCATAGCTCCGCCACCGCCCCAATCAGCCGGCAATATCCTATCCCGGACATATCGGTGAAGAGACGTGTGTTGCCAGTCGACAGGCGAGGAAACGAGGCGGTGTTTGGTCGGATTGTAATGGACGTAGTCGACGCAACGTTCGAGATCGCGTTCATTGCGGATGGTGTGTTCCCAAAACCGTCTCTGCCAAAGCGGGTACTCGCCGCGGTGGTTTACCGAGAGCGGCACGCCGGCGGCAACAACGGCGCGCGTGAAGTGACTCTTGATCTGCCGCCAGCGATCCGGGAAGTCGCTGTCGCCGGGTGGTAGCGTCATGACCGTATGCAGGTGATCTGGCAGGATCACGATGGCATCCAGCGTGAACGGCTTTTTGGCGCGCGATGCGCGAAAGGCATCGCGCAACAGCCCGACTTGCTCGACCAGTAGCGACGAAGTCCGATCTTCCAATGTGACCGTGAAGAAGAACGTGCCGCCGGGTATGAAGTTACGCCGATATTGTACCATGCGGCTAGCTTACCCCGGATTTCGCTTCGCTCCATCCGGGCTACGAAGTCAAACGGCTCTATCCCGCAGCCCGGATGAAGCGAAGCGAAATCCGGGTCAGTCCTGTGCTCAAGCCCGCCACCGCGCGCAAAACGCCTCGACATCGCCGGACTGGAATTCGGGCAGGCGCTCCCAGATGGTTTCAGCCGGCCAGTTCCACCAGGCGATCTGCGACAGCTCGGCGGCGATCTTGCGGTTGAACCGCTCCTTGATCGGCCGGGCCGGCACGCCGCCGACGATGGTGTAGGGTGCGACATCGCGCGAGACCACGGCGCCGGCCGCCAGCACCGCGCCGTCTCCGACGGAGACGCCGGGCAACACGATCACGCCGTGGCCGATCCAGACGTCGTTACCGATCACGACGCGATCCGCGCGTCGGTTCCTGAAGAAGTCATGATCGCGCTCGGCTGTGGCCGTGTAGTATTCCGGGCAGTAGGTGAAGCGATGCTGGGAGGGGCGCTCGAGCGGATGATTGGGCGCGCCGATCCGGACCTGCGCCGCGATCGCGCAGAAGCGGCCGATCACGGCGTCGGCGACGATGCAGCCGCTGCCGAGATAGGAGTAGTCGCCAAGCTCGGTGTATTCGATCGCGGTGTCGCCGAGCACCTCGCAGCAACGTCCGACCTTGACCTCGCGCAGCTTGACCGTCGGCTCGATGACGGTTTCGGCGATCTTGGGGCGAGTCAGGCTCGGTGCGTTCATAGCGTTGTCCTCGATGCGACGAGCCGCTTCAGTCGCACAATTTCTATGACGGAGAGATGACAGGAGGAGGCCGGATCTAACGCCCGGCGAGGCGGGCGATGGTCTCGATCTCGTTGGTCCAGATCCCCCCGGAATAGCTTTCGGGCAGGCGGCGGAACAGATCGGCATCGTCGACCCCGGTCGAGAATTCGCCGCCCTGATAAGGCCCGAGCACGAAGACCCCGCTGTTGGCCGCGGCCATGCGGCTGAGGAAGCGGTCCGGCCATCCCCAGAGCCAGGGCGCGTAGTTGATCGGCACCAGCACGATGGCGTTGCGGCAGGCATCGGGCACGATGCCGGTCCAGCCATAGCCGATATAGCGGACGAGGCAACTCTTGAGCGCCGCGCGCGAAATGGTCCGGGTCTCCGGCGAAAGCCGCCGGATCGTCTCGATCGGCTCGTCGCCGCCATAGACCATGATCAGCCTGCGCCGTTCGGCGGGGAGCCGGCTCAAGACCGTTGCGAGCTTCTCGCCCTCGGCGGGATCACGGCTCTTGACGTTGATCAAGAGCCGGCGATCCGGAAACGTCTTCAGCACCTCGTCCAGCGACGGCATCAGGCCGATGCCCTTGCCGCGGAACGGGAAGGTCTTGCCGCCATCGGCGGTGTAGCCAAAGCCGATATCGAGCATCTTCAGCCGCGCCATCGGCTGCTCGCGGGTGACGCCCTGGCCGTCGGTGCGGCAATCGACGGTCCAGTCGTGAAACACCGCGAACTCGCCGTCGGTCGTCGGATGGACGTCGAGCTCGACGATATCGGCGCCGCGATCGAAGCTCGCCCGCATCGAGCGGATCGTGTTCTCGAGATAGTCGTGGGTCGGCGGCAGCATGCGCGCCGCGGTGCAGGTGTCGTTTTTGAGGTCGCGCTCGTCGAAACGCTGCGCCATGCCGCGATGGGCGAGCAGCACCGGCTTGCCGTCGGCATGCGTTGCGAGAAGGCTCGTGTTGTTGAGGTAGATTGCGGCGGCGACGGCAACGATCGCCGCTGCCGCGTATTTCAGTTTCCTGCCCAAGCGACTCGGTTCCTTGCTGGATCGCCGGCCCGGGTAGGGGGGCTTTCTGGTCGATTTGCGGCGGCCTAATCCTTCAAGCCGTCCACTGCGGCAATCGCCCGCACCATCGCGTCCTGGAGTGCCGCGCTGTTGACGGGATTCGACTGGCGGCGACGGCCGGGATCGTCGAAATCGTGGGTGGCACCCGGATAAACCACGACGTCGATCTTGCTGCCGGCAGCAACGGAGCGGCTGGCGACGTCTCGGCAGCGGTCGGGCGATACTTCCTCGTCGTCCGTGCCGAGCAACATCGTGATCGGTGCTGCCGACCTGAGCGTCTGCGCCAGCAGCGCGGCCGGCCCGCAGCCCGGATAGAACACGAGCGCGGCGCGATAGCCCGACGTCGCGCCTTGCCGCTGCATCACGTTCAGCGCGGTGCTGCCGCCGTTCGACCATCCCTGCAGGAAGATGCGGTTGCCGCTGATCTCGTTCTGACTGCGCAGCCAGCTCAGCGCACCCTCGGCGTCGAGCGGCCGCACGGTCTTTTCATTGACGTCGGTGCGATCAGGATCGTCATGCGTGAAGCGGCCGAAGCCGTGCGCCTTGCGGCGCGGCCCAAAACTGTCCGGCAGCAGCGCGAAATAGCCGTGGTCGGCCCAATACTGTCCCCACATCGCGTGGCGCTTGGACAGGCTGCCGGCATTGCAGGCCGCCGACGGATTGGTCCGCGACACCAGCGTGCAGTCCCTGTTGACGTTGATCGAATAGGGCCCGCCGCGGCCGTGCAGCAGCACGATCGCGGGGTGCGGACCCGGCGTTTGCGGCCTGAACAGGTAGCCGACGATCTCGGTCTTGCCGTCGGCGCTCGAAAAGAAAACGGTGTCGGGCGCGGCTGCCGAGGCTGTCGGCAATGTCGCGAGCATCAGGAGGACGATCGGAATCGCGCGATGGGTCATTCCCGCAGCATGAGCAGGATTTCGGATGAATTGCGGCATGGTTGTTTCCCTCCAGCAATGCAAAGCCGCATGGCGTGCTGCACGGCGCTCGGCTTGTGAGGCGAAGTGCCGCCCGCTACGCTTTACAAAAAACCGGGAGCGAAACAACCATGAAGCAGATCAGGATCGGCGACATCACGATCGATGCGGTGATCGAGCGCGAAGGACCGTGGCGGCGGCCGCAGGATTTCTTCCCGACCTATGACGACGATGTGTTCAAGCATCATCTGAAGACCATGGAGCCGGAGGTCTTCGACGCCGCGCGCGGCATGATGGTGATCACCTATCAGACCTTCGTGGTGCGGACGCCGCGCTACACCATCCTGGTCGATACCTGCACCGGCGAGGACAAGGGGCA
This sequence comes from Bradyrhizobium brasilense, assembly GCF_029714345.1. Classification (NCBI taxonomy): domain Bacteria; kingdom Pseudomonadati; phylum Pseudomonadota; class Alphaproteobacteria; order Hyphomicrobiales; family Nitrobacteraceae; genus Bradyrhizobium; species Bradyrhizobium brasilense. Next base: position 5,091,372 of record NZ_CP121669.1, on the reverse strand, counting down.
CCCGCCGCCGTTCGACTTCCCGGGCAAGGAGCGCTGGCGCAACGAGCTGTTCGCGCTCGGCATCTCCTATGAGCAGATCGACTACGTGTTCTGCACCCATCTGCATATCGATCATACCGGCTGGAACACCACCCTGCGCGACGGGCGCTGGGTGCCGACCTTCCCGAACGCCAAATACGTCTTCCACAAGGGCGAGTATGCGGCCTGGGAGGCCGAGAACGCCAAGGGAGCCAATCCGCCCGGCACGGTGTTTCGCGACAATTGCTTGCCGATCGTCGAAGCCGGGCAGGCGCTCCTGGTCGACGACGACTACGCGCTCGACGACACCGTGACGCTGACGCCGACCCCCGGCCATTCGCCCTGCCATTGCTGCGTCAATATCTTCTCGAAGGGGCAGCGCGCGGTGGTCGCGGGCGACCTGATGCACCATGCGATCCAGTGCCGCGAACCGGAATGGTCGGCCAAGCCCGATTGGGACCCGAAGCAGTCGGCACTATCGCGGCGGAAATTCTTTGCCTCCGTTGCCGAGACCGACACGTTGATCCTGCCGATCCATTTTCCGGCCCCGACGGTCGGCCTGATCAAGGCGGATGGCGATCGCTTCGACTATCGCTTCAAGCGGGAGTAGGCGCGCGACAGTCGGCAGCTCAAGGTCACCGCGCTGCGCGGGTCCGGCGCGGGACCTGGGTCAGGAACCGTTCCAGATCGGCGCACAGGCGATGCGCCATTTCCTCGTCGATCGCAAACGTCGCGACGGTGCCGGCGCAGTCGATCTCGATGGTCCCGCGCAACGGTGCGGCGGAGGCGGTCGATACCGTGATGTTGGTCGCTCTCTGCACGGTCATGTCGTCAACTTCCCTTCGGGCCGGTTGCGCCAATCCACATTTGGCAATCCTCACCTTGGAATGACCGGGCGTCCCTTTCGCCGTCTCTCTTCGATGAACCTCACGCCGATCTCGGCGCCGTCGACGCGAACCAGTTCGCAGCGGCGGAAGGCCAGTCCACGCGAGGACAGCACCAGGAAGAACTCCTGGGCCTTCAGCACATCGAGCGTTCCGTCGACCTCGAGCCGGGCCCCGCTCTGCGAGACGTCGAGCAGGATGCAACTCCGCCGCCACGTGCCGTCGACACCCATGAGGTTGACGGGATAGCGCGTCTCGAGCCTCACGCGTTCCGCCCTGCGGTCACCATACGTCATTGCATCACTCACACTGCCTGGGAGCGCTTCGCGGTCAGCTCGCTAAGCGAACCAAACCGGATCGTGCGCTGCGCGTTGGATAGCGCCAGTCCTTCAAACATGTCCCGTGCGCGCTGCAGCTCATCGGGTGCAACCGTCAGCCCGGCCTTCCGGTAGCTGACGATGGCAGCCGTCGTGTTCCAGCTCAGTCGCGATGCGCGGCAGGCGATCACGAGCCCGCTGATGTCGGCGGCTTCCATCAGCGGTGCGATCGTCTCGATCGGAACGGTTGCGAGCTGCGCCAGCGCCGCAACGACGTTGCGGACCTCTCGCCTGATCGCGAAACGGTTGACGCTGGAATCGTTCAACTGCCCGGTTCTGTTCAAGGCCAGCACGGTGGCCCGCGCCTCCGCATAGTCGATTGTGGCTGGTGGGGTTGCGGAGGCGCGGGCTGCGCTGGCATCGATCGCAGCGCGGATCGCGTCCTGAATGTCGGGGCGTGCGCGTTTGAGCAGCCCGGCCTGTTGGCGCGGCGTTGATCGCATCACGAGGTCGACAAGAACGCGGTGGGGCAGGTCGCTGCGCGATATCAGCGCGTCGGCGATGTCGTCGTCGCGCTCGGCGGCATCGACCATCATGGCGAGGCCCGCGCTGGTCAGATCAGCGCCGGGATTGCGCGCGAGGACTCGAAGCACGCTGCTGTCGCCTCGCATCAGGAGAATGTCCGTGAGCTCCGCATTGACGGCCTTGCGTCCTGCGATCGCGCAGAGGTGTCCCTCGGCCCGCATCCAGGCGATGTCGATCAGGTCGGCATCGGGGAGGCATTCGCATTTGCGCAAGATCGGAGCGGCGACGTCGGCGTCGTCGTGGTTGGCCAGGCGGCGCGCGAGTTCCCGCGGCACCAGGCGCAAATCGGCAAGCGAGCGGCTGAGCGTGGTCAGGGTCCGCAGTTCGACGCTCTCGGTCAGGCGAACCAGGATGCCGTCGAACATCTCGACGTGGTGCGCGCTGAGGCGGTGAGCGTCTTCGAGAAACAACCCGGCCACCTCCTGCAGCATGCGCGTGCGGAGGTCGGGCGAGCCAGCTTTCAAGACATGGTCGAGTTTGGCAATAAGATCGGGCGAGGCAATGACTGTCATTGCGGTCTCTAAAATGGTCCGCGACGAGGAACATCATCGTTCCCGATGCCAATCTGCTCCTCGAATCTTTAATAGGGGTATAGAAATTGATGGGGAGGGCCGATCGCGGCGGTGGATATCCCGCTAAAGACTATCGAAATTCGGCAGCCGCGTTACATTGGCGGATTGTCCGGTGCGACGAACGGACCGCATTTTTCCTGATTGAACCTATTGGACGATTCGCATTTTGTGCATGGAATTTATTGATGCGGCCGGCGCGCAAGGCGCCGCGTCGCGCGCAATTTTTCAAGAGCATTTCACGGGAGCGGTCATTTGACGGCGCCATTACCGGTGCCGAGAGTCTTTCGTTTTGACGATGTTGATGCATTCCGGAGTTCGATCCGAAATCTGGATGTTGATTTCACGCCACTTGCGCGGAAGATTTCGGCCGAGCAGGTCATCCTGAGTTTGCCGGGATGCGAGCTCAACTACACGCAGTCCTTTCCGCGGATCGTCGACGCGCAGCTTGCGCCGCACACCACCGCGGTCGGCTTCACGATGGATGACGGAGTCCCGATCCGCTTCAACGGCGTCGAGCGCGATCGCGCGGTCATTGTGCTCGGTGGCGGCGGCGCGTTCTACTCGTCGGTGGAGCAGACGCCCCGCCAATATGCCTCGGTGATGTTCACGCCGGAGATTGTCGACCGCGGCTGGCCGCAGGCGGGTCTTCATTTCAGCATTCACGAAATTTCTCAACGCGCGCAGGATCGGCTGCGTGAAGTGGTAAGGCACATCCTGCTCGTGACCTCGCAGCCGACCGAGGATGCCCCGTTCGCTAGCGGCGAGTCGATCAAGGAGACGCTGCTTGCGGCGATCGACAACGCCTTCGCCGAGATCGTGCCGGCCAAGTGGACGACGCGGGCCAACACGACGCGCCAGTTCAAGGTCTTCAACGACGCGCGCGCAATTCTGGCAGGCGACGTGGCGCACCCGATCTACAGCGGCGAACTCGCCAGGCAGATCGGCGTGTCGGTGCGCACGCTGCATGACGCTATCCAGCGCTACCGGGGCGTCAGCCTGCATCGCTATCTGCGGTTGCGCCGGCTCTGGCTGGTGCGCCAGCAACTGTTGGCCGGTGCGCCCAGCGTCAAGACGTGCGCGCTGGCCTACGGATTTTGGCATTTAAGCGATTTCTCGCGCAGCTATCGGTCGCAGTTCGGGGAAGCGCCGTCGGAGACGCTGGCCGCCTCGCGCCGTCCGGGCGCCACCCGCGCCGATCCGTCCCGCGGACACGGTTCGTAACCATCGATCTGAACGGAATCTTAACGGCCGCCGACGAGCCTGTGGGTACGATTTCACCAGAGGCGGCCTGATGCATCCCCGGAGATTTGCGCGTGTTCGTCCGAGCGGATGCGTGTCCAGCGTGGTCAAGCTCCAGCTTGAACCGAAGGCGCCGCTGATCGAATGCCGGCTGGTGGATTATTCGGCCGGCGGGGCCTGCCTGGAGTTTGCCAAGCCGATCCAGTTGCCGGAACGTTTCGAAATGTTTCACGGCAACACCAGGAAGCGTTGCCGGCGGGTCTGGAGCAGGGGCGTGCGGGTCGGCGTCTCGTTCTGAGGGCGCCCGCCGATCAGGGGCGATTCACCGGCCAATAGCCGTTCGGGCCGCGCCCTGCGCGACCCGATGGTTTGTCCCGATTGAAGTCTGTCCCGATGACGGGTGAAAAGGCGTCGGCGAGGGGCTCAGGCGCCGCTCTGGCACTTCTTCATGAACGAGGTTTTGGCCGCGCCGGCGAGCTTCTTGCCGTCGGAGCCGACCGCCTTGGTCTCGCAGGCATCCGTCGTGCACTTCTTCATGAACGAGGTCTTGGCCGCGCCGGCCAGCGGCTTGCCATCCTTGCCGACGGCTTTCGTCTCGCAGGAGGCGTCCTGTGCAAATGCCGAACCGGCGGCAAAGGTCGCGATCACGGCCGCCAAGAAAATCCGCTTCATCTGGGTTCTCCCTAAACCAAACCAGTGGCCGGATTGGATACGGGATTCTTGGCCCGATCAAGTTCCCATGGCCGATTTTGTCGATAAAATACCCCGATCAGATCAAGGAAATCCGCGTGCAGCGCGGAACAAAATCGGGGAAGCGCGGAATGGAATTCGAGACGCTGGTACAGTCACGCAAAAGCGTGCGCGGGTTCAAGAAGCAGCCGGTGTCGCGGGCAACGGTCGAGGAGATCATCGAGGTGGCCAAGCGCGCACCGTCCTCGATGAACACCCAGCCCTGGCACGTCCACGTCCTGACCGGGGCGCCGCTGGAGGAAGTGCGCCGCCGCAACATGGAAGAGATGGTCGCCGGTGCCAAGGTGAAGCGCGACATCGTCAGCCACGGCGAGTACCAGGGCGTGCATCGCGGCCGCCAGGTCGACATCGCCAAGAAGCTGTTCGGCGCGATGGGCATTGCCCGCGACGACAAGCCGATGCGGCAGGACTGGGTGCTGCGCGGCTTCCGCCAATTCGATGCCCCGGTGTCGCTGGTCCTGACCTACGACCGGATCCTCGATCCGGGCGCGGTCTGCCATTTCGATCTCGGCGCGCTCTGCTACGGCATCGTGCTGGCAGCCTGGGATCGCGGCCTTGGCAGCGTGATCAACGGCCAGGGCATCATGCGCTCCGACATCGTGCGCGAGGTCGCCGACATCCCGGAAGACGAGGTGATCATGACCTGCGTCGCGATGGGCTATCCCGACGACGGCTTTGCCGCCAATGCGGTGCGCTCCGACCGCGAGGCCAACAACGATTTTGTCCGCTACGTCGGCTTTGCCGATTAGCGCCGCGTCGTTCGCTTGCTCAGGGGCAACAACCTCGTGCGGCACGCTCGGTTGCGCGATGCACGGGCGTGTCCGGTGCATTTGCGCACGCATCGACCACGCCGCGGGATATTGAATTCCGCGCCGTGAAACCATCGCGCGAGCGTGAGTGCGGCTGCGCGTTTCCGCTATTCCCGCCGATAAAAAATGCGCTACTGGTTTTTTGAAGCACAACAGCGCAGGCGAGGAATCCCAGATGAGCGACGATGAACAGACAGCCATGATCCGCGAGACCGTCGCGAGATTCGTCGATCGCGAACTGATCCCGCTCGAGCCGCACTATCTGAAATCGAAGCTGCCCGGCAGCGATCACCCCGAGCTCACGTCGGAACAGCGCAAGCGGCTGCGCGACGTCTCGAAGGAGCTCGGCCTCTGGGGCCTCGATGCGCCCGAGGATCTCGGTGGCCACGACCTGCCGACGCGCACGATGGCTGCGGTGCACGAAGAACTCGGCCGCAGCTGCGTGCCGTTCGTGCTGCCGCCCGACTCGCCGAACCTGCGCATGCTGCAGGCGGTCGGTACCGACGCGCAGAAGAAGAAATATCTGCAGCCCTATATCGAGGGCCGGATGGCCTCGGCGATCGCGATCTCCGAGCCCGGCGCCGGCGGCGATCCCGCGGGCATGAAGACGCGCGCGGTGCTCGAAGGCGAACAGTGGGTGCTCAACGGCCGCAAGATCTGGATCAGCAATGCGCGCGCCGCCGACTTCATCATCGTGATGGCGCGGGTCGGCAACGACCAGCGCCAGGGCGGCATCACCTCCTTCATCGTCGAGAAGGGCACGGCGGGCTTCATCATCGAGCGCGAGATTCCGATGGTCGGCGGCGGCTCGACCTATGAGATCGTGTTCGAGGATTGCCGCATCCCGAAGGACTCCGTGCTGGGCGAGGTCGGCAAGGGCTACGCGCCGATGCAGCTGCGACTGCGGACGCGGCGGCTCGAGATGGGATCGACCTGCGTCGGCATCACCAAGCGTGCGCTCGACATGATGTGCGAGCACGCCAGGCAGCGCGAGACCTTCGGCGTCAAGCTCGCCGAGCGCCAGGCGATCCAGTGGTGGATCGCCGATATCTCCACGCGCATGCATGCGTGCCGGCTGATGGTGCGCGAGGCTGCCGACAAGACCGACCGCGGCGAGGACATCCGCCACGAGGCCTCGATGATCAAGGTGTTCGCGACCGAGATGGCCTATGACGCCTGCGACCACGCCATGCAGACGCTCGGCGCGCTCGGCGTGACGCTGGAATTGCCGCTCAACGCGCTGTGGCAGAAGGCGCGCCTGATGCGGGTCTACGAAGGCCCGAGCGAGGTCCATCGCCAGGCGATCGCCCGCCGCGTGCTCGGCCTGCGCGGCGGCTAGCAGGGCGCGCGGCCCTCAGGCAAACCCGTCATTGCGAGCGCAAGCGAAGCAATCCATCGTGCCGCAGTGGAGACATGGATTGCTTCGTCGCTGTCGCTCCTCGCAATGACGAGGAGAAAACCTGCCACGTGGTCACCACGTGCTCTCGGTTATGCCGCCCGCACGTCGGACAGGAAGCGATTGACCTGGCCGGCGAGGTCCTTGGACTGCGTCGAGAGCTGTTCGGCTGCGCCGAGCACCTGGTTCGCGGCGCCGCCGGTGTCGTCCGCGGCGCGCTGCACGCCGGAGATGTTGGAATTGACCTCCTGGGTGCCGCGCGCGGCTTCCTGAACACTGCGTGAGATCTCCTTGGTCGCCGAGCCCTGTTCCTCGATCGCAGCGGCGATCGCGGTGCCGATCTGGTCGATCTCGGTGATGACGTCGATGACGCTGCGGATCGCCGTCACGGTCTCGTCGCTCGCGGTCTGGATCGCGGTGATCTGTTCGGAGATCTCCGTGGTTGCCTTCGCGGTCTGGCCGGCCAGCGACTTCACCTCGGACGCGACCACGGCAAAGCCGCGGCCGGCCTCGCCGGCGCGGGCCGCCTCGATGGTGGCGTTGAGCGCGAGCAGATTGGTCTGTGCGGCGATGCTCTGGATCAGCGTCACGACGTCGCCGATCTTCTGCGCGCCATCGGCCAGCGAGCGCGCGGTGTCGCCGGTGCGCCGGGCATGGTCGACCGCCCGCGCAGCGATCTCGGTCGAGGTCGCGACCTGGCGGGCGATCTCCGAAATCGAGGAGGTCAGCTCCTCGGTGGCGCTCGCCACCGTCTGCACGTTGGTCGAGGTCTGATCGGACGCCGCGGCGACGACGGCGGCCTGGCGGTTGGTGGCGGCGGCGGTGGCCGACATCGATTGCGCCGTCTCCTCCATCACCGAGGATGCCGCGGACAACCCGCCGACCAGCTCGGTGACCTTGGCTTCGAAGGCGCGGGTCAGGTCGTCGAGCACGCGGGCGCGGCGCATCTTGACGTCGTTCTCGGCTTCCTTCTCGGCAGCGAGGCGATCGGCTTCGATCTTGTTGTCCTTGAACACCTGCACGGCGGCGGCCATCGCGCCGATCTCGTCCTTGCGCGCGGCGCCCGGGATCGTCTCGGCAACTTCGCCCGCGGCAAGACGCGACATCCGGCCGGTGAGGGCCGCGATCGGGTTGAGGATGCGGCGGCGGACCATGACGATCAGGCCGGCGCTGACGGCGACGACCGCGAGCAGCCCGATCAGCGCCACCACGAAGCTGAAGCGTGCCGACGAATAGGCGCCCGCAAGGCCTTGCTCGGCATTCTCGTAGAATGCGTCGCGCACCGTGATGATGGAGGCGAGGCCGATCTGGGACTCGGCATAGTAGGTCTCGACGTCCTGCTCATACTTGCCGGAGATCGCGCCCTCCTTGGCGAGCTTCAGGGCCTTGCCGAAACGCTCGACATAGTCGGCCTGCATCTTGCCCAGCGCCGTCAGGACATTGGCTGATGTCGCCGGATTGTTGTGCAACTCCTGCAGCGTCGAGAGGATCTGCTCGGTGCGGCCGGTGCTGCGGAACAGCTCCAGCTTTTCCTGTTCGGTCGCGACGCGCTTGGCGCCGACCAGCGCCTTGTGCAGGCTGGCATTGAGGCCGCCAGTGTCGCGCAGCGTCCAGGCGACATTGGCGTAGCTGGCCTGACGGTAGGCGTTGCCGTCAAGGCCGGCGAGGCGCCGCACCTGCTCATCGAGCAGCACGGTGACGCCGGCGTTGAAGACGGAGTTGTCGGCGACGATCTTGGTTGCCGCCGGACGGCGGGCGTCGACCGGACCTGCGATCGCCTTCTCGATCGCATCGCGGAGCGCGGCGAACTTGGCCTTCAGTGCATCGATCGCGCTCGCAACCGCTTCGCCGTCGTCGAGCGAGCCGGGCAGCGTGGCGCGGACCTGATTGACCTTGGCGAGCGCGCCGTCGGTCAGCTTGCGCAGCTTGTCGAGATCGGCGATCTGCTTCTGCTCGATCGCGCCAGTGCTGAACAAGAGGTTGGTGGACATGCCGCGCTCGGAGTTCATGTAGCGCGGGATGTCGCCGACGGCGCGGACGATTTCGAGCCGGCTTTGCGCGGTCGAGACCTTGTCCATGGTCTGGTACTTGGTCACCGCGACATAGGCCGCCAGTCCGCCACCGACCGCGGACAATGAGACGATCGCGGCCGTCAGGAGAGTACCGATTTTCATGGGATGCGCGCCATTGTTGACGAGAGAGGGGAGGCCTCAACCGTAGCGGGCGTGCATTAAGCTTGGGTTTATGATGCGGGAGCCGCCACAACGGTCCCGGCAGTTTGGTCCGAAAGTCGAAGGCGCCGCATCGCCCCGGCCGCGTGGGGCGGCAGGCGTGACACGTCAGTGCTCGTCGTCGTCAGCGCCCTTGGCCGCGGGGCGGTGCTGGGTGGCGCCGTTCGAGCCCGCTTCGCCGCAGGGGAGCTGGTTCCAGGTGCCATCGGCGGCCTGCTGATAGGCCTGGCAGCCGGACGAGGTGGTGGTCGTGGATTTGTCGTCGGCCTTCTGCCGCTCGGTACTCTTCGCCAGCGCAGGCGTAGCAACGGCAGCGATGGCTGCGAGCGAGCCTGCGAAAACCAGCTTTGCGATCCGCATGTCGGTTCCTCCTTCTCGAAGCGAAAACATATCCAGAAAACAAATCTGGCGATTTTTGGCCACGGCGAAGGGCCTGCGACGAATTGCTTAATGCCGGCGAAGCGAGCCGGAATGCCGGTTAACACTTGTGCGCGGCGGCGCGCCGCGCCGCAGGACGCTGTTGCCGCACCGTGCTAGGATCGGCTTGTCATGACCCACCGCATTCTCGTGTTCTACGGCTCCTACCGCTCGGATCGCATGGGCATCCGGCTGGCACACTTCGTCGTCGACGGCCTTCGCGCCCGCGGCGACGATGTCGAGTTGATCGATGCCAAGGAGGTCGGCCTGCCGATGCTCGACCGGATGTACAAGGAACATCCCAAGGGGCAGGCACCGGCCGTGCTCGAAACGCTCGCCGGAAAAATCCGCGACGCCGACGGCTTCCTGTTCATCACCGGCGAATACAATTGGGGCATCCAGCCCGGGCTGAAGAACCTGACTGACCATTTCCTTGAGGAATGGTTCTGGCGTCCCGCGGCGATCGCAAGCTATTCGGCCGGGCGGTTCGCCGGCGTGCGCGCCGCGACCGCCTGGCACGGCACGCTGTCCGAGATGGGCATGGTGGTGGTATCGAGCACGATCGGTGCGGGGCCGATCGCGCAGACGCTGTCGGCCGAGGGCAAGCCGATCGGCGAAGGCGGCAAGGCGCTCGAACGCGCCTTTCCGCGCTTTGCCGAGGATTTTTCCTGGTGGATCGAAGCCGCCAAGGCACAGCGGGCGCGCAAGGCGCCGCCATACTGAGCGCAGGTCTGCCAATCCCGGGAGTTTCGCGATCATGAGCCTCTTCACATCGCCGTTCGATCCCGCGCGGGAGACAGCCCTGGTGACCGGCGCGGGCAACGGCATCGGCCGCGCCATCGCGCAGGCCCTGGTCGGCGAAGGTGTGCGGACGGTGTTTGCCGATCTGCATGAGGACAGGGTTCTGGCGGCGATCAAGGCCGCGCCGCGTCCCGAACTCGCGGTCGGCTGGGTCGGCGATCTCGCGCAGCGCGCGGCGTGCGACGCCCTGCTGGCGCATGCGCAAGCCTCGCTCGGACAGGTGACCCATTTCGTCCACAGTGCTTCGCCGCCGCGCCGCGAAGCCGATCATGCGATGGCCGTCGACGAAGAGACCTGGCGGCAGATGCATGCGGTCAATCTCGATGCCGGCTTTCATTTGTCGCGTGAACTGGCGCGCAGGCTGATCGCATCGAAGACGCCGGGCTCGTTCCTGCTGCTCACCTCGCTGCATGCCGGCACGCCGCGCAACCTGCCGCACTACTCGACCGCGAAGGCCGGCATGGCGATGCTGGTGAAGGAGCTTGCCAAGAGCTGGGGCCGCTATGGCATCCGCGTCAATGCGCTGGTGCCCGGCGCGATCGCGGCCGGCGGCTTCGTCGCCGATCCCGCGCTGGCAAAGCACATTCCGCTCGGACGGCTTGGCCAGGCGGACGATCTCGCGCCGATGGCGCTTGCCGTGCTCTCGCACAAGCTCTCCGGTTACGTCACCGGGGCGTCGATCGTGGTCGATGGCGGCCTGTCGCTGACCAACTGGTTCGCGCCGCCGGAGCTCGATTGAGGATTCTTGTCTGACGCGTTTTCTTCACGCGAACCGGCCCATCCCGCATCAAATGCGGGACAGGCTTCGCTCGAAAACGCTTTCTATTCCTTCGTCCTGATGTAACCCGCGAGCCGAGTCTTCTGGTCCTGGCACCAGGTCGTCATGCTGCCGGCGCGGCGCTGATCGAGGTCGGTGGTCTGGGTTGCGATCGCAACTTCCGTCATCAGGTCGTCGGCCTGCTTCTCGCCCATCTTGCCGCCGGTATGCATGAAGGCGATCGCCTTGCGCACCTTCTCGGTGGTCCCGTCGGGCAGATGCATGTCCTGCGCCCGCTGCACGAGGTCCTGATAGACCAGATCGGTACCGGGGCACTCGACCTTGGCGGCAAAGGCCTGCAGCACCATCGTGACATAGGCCGCGCGCGGATCGGCATGGGCAGGGGTTGCTGCGACAATCAGGCCGCCGATCAGCAGAGCGTAACGCATGAATTTCCTCCGGAGGTTTTGGACGTTTTTTGCGAGGCTAGCGTCCAAGGGAACCGAGTGCAACCGCCAGGACACACTCACGGAAAGAACCGATCAAACAGACGTGTTCCAACCTCGCTGCCACGATTTGAGCACGATTTCGGCAGCATGTGGCACAAGTTGACGCAGGGGAGAATGATCGTGTCAAAGTTGGGGCTTGCTGCGGTGCTGGTAGGATCGCTTGCGCTTGGCGGCTGCATGCAGGCGACGCTGTCGCCGGCGACGGATGTCGCGATGACGTCGCGCGATCGGCAATTGCTGGCGCATCCGCCCTATGCGGATGCCAAGATCCCGCAGCAGTTCCAGCGGCACATTGTCGAGTACACCCGTCGGGAGCAGCCGGGCTCGATCCTGGTCGATACCGATGCGCGCTACCTCTATTACGTGCTGCCCGGCGGCAAGGCGATCCGTTACGGCGTCGCCGTCGGCGAGGAGGCGATGGCCTTCTCCGGCGTCGCCACCGTCGGCCGCCTGGCCGAATGGCCGGATTGGGTTCCGACCCAGGATATCCAGGAGCGGCTCGGGCCGTATCCGAAGCGTGTCGCCGGTGGACCGGCCAATCCGCTCGGCGCCCGCGGCATCTACCTCTACCAGGGCAACAAGGACACGCTGTATCGCATCCATGGCACCAACCAGCCCGAATATATCGGGCAGGCGATCTCGTCGGGCTGCATTCGCATGACCAATGGTGACGTGATCGACCTCTATCAGCGGGTCAAGCCGGGTGCCACCGTGGTTGTGTTGCCGCCGGGACAGAGCGCCTAATTCGAATACGAAGCGTATTGCGGCCGATCGCGTCATCGCGATCGGCCGCACGCTTTTTTACCGGTCGGTCAGGCTCAGCGCAGCGGCATCGGCGGCCGAACCACCGGGCCGCCATCATCCGCGTCAACAACCGAGGACTGCTGCTGCACCGGCCGCGGTGCCGCAACCGCCTGCGGGGCGGCGGCGGGAGCCGGCAGCGGTGCTGCTGATGCAGGCGGTGGAGGCGGCGGGATATAGGCCTGCGCCGGCCGGCGCACCGGTGGCGGCGCAACGGCGGCATGCGGCGCCGCCTGCGGCGTGACCGCGGCGCGCGGGCGCGGCGGAGCGACCGGCCGCGGCTCGACGGCCCTGGTCTCGGTCGTCTTCGCAACGCGCTGTGCCAACTGATCCTGGCCGGCCTTGAGCTGATCAATGCTGGTCTTCAACTGCTCGATCTGCTGTCCCATCGACGTGAGATCGCGCGCCATCGATTGCAGCAATTGCGTCTGGTCGGGTGCCGCTGCGGCTGGTGCCGCCGCGGTAGCGGGCGCAACCGGTGCTGCTGTGGCAGCCGGGGCCGCGACAGGGGCGGGCGCCGGCGCTGCTGCGGCGGGCACGGCCGTGGCGACGTCCTGTGGCGGAGTGGCCGGTGCAGCTTCAGCCGCCGCCTGATCGGTTGTCGCCGCCGGTGCTGGCAGCGCACTCGCCTGATCCGAGGCGGAGGCTGCCTTGCCTGGGATCAGCGAAGTCAGTGCAGCGATCTGGGGCGCCCACTCGGCGGCGATCTGCTTGGCGCGATCGCCGTAGTGCTGCCACGCCGCGGTGCCCATGGCGCCAGCGATCGCGAAGCAGAACCAGAAGGCGCGGATCGCCCATTTGCTGGTGGGGCGCGGCGCGCGGTCCAATCTGATGTCGTCCAGTCGGCCGTCATGGCTTGGCGCGCTATAGGCCGGCTCGGCCGCCACTGACATTGGCGTGACCGGCGGCACCGAGGCGACGGCCGCGACCGGGGGTGTGGACGTAGGCGCGAGGCTTGAGCCGAAATAGGGCTCGCGTTGCCCCGGCGCTGCCCTTCCGGCTGGCGCTGCGGCGTTGTCCGGACGTACCGGAGCGAAGCTCGGTTCGATCGCGAAAATATCGTGTGGATCTGCGTCTTTCAGTGTCGATTGCATGGCGGTCCCCGTTTCATTCCAAGGTCAACCGCAAATGGGCGGCCGGCAAATTTACGCTCTGTATTGACCCCTGACCCTGTCCCCACGACTCCAGTCCGGTTTGACCAAAGCAAGGCGAGAGGGTGGAGAGGTTGGGGAGTTTGGGGAACCGAAACCCGGGGGCGAGGGGGCGTGGCCATCCACGGCCCGAGTGCGGCGCTTCAAGCCGGCATTTCCGGGTGAAGCGTCCGGGTTGTGTGGCGCATCCACCACATCTGAGGGGAAATCGCATCGCGTGTGGCAGGTCTGACCGCGCTCCGCCACCGTTCCGCCCCGATTGGATTCGGCTGATAGGCCGTTGGATTTTCGGCTTGGGCTGGGGGCGCAAGTTGGGGGTGCAACATGTCACGCGACGATGCAGTCAACTCGTACGTCGGCGTCAAATGCAGCGCGCATGGTGCTGCGGCCCCGATTCCGTTTGCGCATGCCCGAAAGCCGCTCCGGCTGCTTGCCGTGATGATCGGCGCGGCATCGCTCGCGGCGTGCGCGCAGTCCTCCGTTGTCAGCCAGCGCTCACAGGCGCTCGCGAGCCGGCCTGCGTCGATCGAACCGACGCGGGCTGCGTCATCTGCGACACGCACACGTGTCGCCACGGCGCGCAAGCATACGCCGTATGCCTCGCGCAGGACCGGCCACACCAAGATTGCGTCGCAGGGCGTCGCGAGCTTCTACAGCGAGGAGCAGCCGACCGCGAGCGGCGAGAAGTTCGACGGGCGCGAGTTGACCGCGGCGCATCCGACATTGCCATTCGGCACCAAGCTGCGCGTGACCGACGTCAAGAGCGGTCGTTCGGTCACCGTGCGCGTCAATGACCGCGGACCCTACGTCCCCGGGCGCATCGTCGACGTCTCTCATTCTGCGGCGCAATCGCTCGGCATGATCGGCAAGGGCATCACGAATGTCAGGCTCGACGTGGTGCAGTGAACCGCGCCTCACAGGCGAGGTCCGGGATTTTTGCCAGCTGGATCGGGAAAAAGTCCCGGCGCTGCGCGCGCTTTAATCCTGTTGTCCGAACGATGGCGGCAAATAGAATTGTTGCCGCTACTTCCCCGCGCTCTCCATTTCCAGGCGCGTGGATTTCTACCCAATGAACCTTCCCCGCCTTGGTGTCCCTCCAGGGCGGGGTTTTTCTTGTGGCCGCCATGCGCGCCGCATGCGTCGACAGGGCGAGCCGGCGCCATAACCTCCGTTCTGCTTTGGAGGGCGGCCATGCCAAACAACGATCAAGAAACGGACGGCTTCACACGCTCGAGGACGGCAGAGGCACGCACCGGATCGAGGTCGGCCTCGATGCGCCGCGCGAGGGCACCGCGACGATGACCGGCAACAAGCTGCATCACGAGTACCAGCCCGACGTGATGCGCGTGGTCGCGAGCGGCAGCTGGCGCGACCTCCGCACCTTCGTGATGACCTGGACCTGCGTGGAATCGGCGTTTCGCGACACCGTGACCTGCACCTTCGAGGGACCGCAGATGCGATTCGCGCGCAGCGTCAACGTCAACTCATTGGCGCTGGATATGCCGACCTTGATGGGAAAGCTCGCATAGGCGCGACCGAACGTTGCGCGCTGGCGGATCCTGCGCCGGCGGTTCCACCAAATTGTCACAGTCCCAGCGAAATCCGGCCCAAAGCCGCTGCCAACAAACGCCGGATGGACCAAGTCGGCGAGGGACAAGCGTTGGCCTACAAGATGATCGCAGAACGCGAGAACGAAACGGTCAGGATCGAGCGCGAGAGCACCTTCATCATCATCGCCAAGGCCAAGGTCTGGGCGAGCGAGGGGTGGCAGGTGGTGATCACCGACAAGGACGGGAAATCATACCCGCCCGAGGAGTTCGACAAGCTGCTCGCGGCTTGACGCCAAAGTGCGATGAGTTCGGGTTGAAGCTTCATCGCGCTTTAGCTCTTCAGTTAGAGCATGATCTCTTCGGAAAACCGCTTCGCACTTTTCCGGATCATGCTTTAGCGTTGCGCTGACACCAGCAGCATCATCGGCCGTTCGAACTCGTCGGCCAGTTCGGGCGCGGCCTTGACCTGCTCCCGCGTCGGGCAGAATTCCTCGACATGGCGTAGCGTGAAGCCGGCGGCGATCAACGCGTTGATCGTGGTGCCGATGGTGCGGTGATATTTCAGCACGCCCTTCACATACCAGTCGGTCCGGCGTTCGCCTTCGATGAAGTAGCGGTTGACCGGCCAGGTCTTGCGGCCGTCTTCGTCCTGCCCCCAGTCCGGATGGACGGCCGCCATGTAGACCGGATGCTCGACGGTGAAGATCAGATGCCCCTCCGGGACCAGCGCGCAATACAGCATGCGCGCCAGGCGATCGAAATCCCTGATGTAGTGGAAGGCGAGGGCGGAGTAGGCGAGATCGAATGTCGATTTCGGCAGCTCCAGCGTCTCGAGGTCGGCGATCTCGTAGGTGATCGCCGCATCCTGCGTCATGGCCGCGGCGCGGGCGATCATGTTCTGCGAGAGGTCGATGCCGAGCACGTCGGATGCGCCTTGCTCGCGCATCCAGCGCGACACCCAGCCGAAGCCGCAGCCGAGATCGACCACGCGTTTGCCCGCGACATCGGGCAGCATGGCGCGGATCGCCGGCCATTCCGGCGCGCCGAGCAGTCCGCGGACCTGCCGCGGCAACTGGCTGTAGCCGGCGAAGAAGCCGGGATCGTCGTAGATGTTCTGCGCCATGGCTCTTTCTGTAACCGCCGCCGCACCGCGTGGGAACCGCTGATTGTGTCGCGCCCGGCGCGCTGCTGGAACCAGACGCGGCGCTCGGTGGTTTCTGATGTCAGCAGTCGACAGCCGAGGAGAGCGCCATGTTAGCCGAGATGCAAATCCACACCATCGCGCGGCAGATGCTGTTGAAGCACGGTCCGGAGGCGATCGCCCAAGCCGCGCAGAACGCCGTGGCTTGCGAGAGCAAGGGCGAGACCGACGACGCGCGCGACTGGCGCCATATCGAGGACGCGCTGAAGATGATGCGCGGACCGCATCAGAGCTGACGGCGGGCGGGCTAGGCGACCCCGCCGTCGCGCAACGACACAGGGACCGCGCGAGCGCGGTCGCCGCAGATCTAACCGACGGACGCTAGCCCGCCCTGCGCCACCGCGGCACGGGATCGAGCGGCGTACGATAGAGTTCGCGCCGGTCGATGTCGGTGACGCGCACGGCGCAGCCGCGCGCCTTCAGCTCCGGCTTGACCTGCGACAACTCGTTGGCGAGCTGGTCGGCGCGGTCGGAGGCGAGGCTGATGTCTTCGAGGATGATGGTTCCTTGATTGCGGAACTCGTCCCCCACCACGAGATCGAAGGTGTAGTACGGCATTCCGAAGTCTCCGTTTCGGTTTGCATCACAGGGTAACACTGAGTCGAGCATTCCCTAAGATGCGTGGCGCACAATCGGCGTGCGATCGGCGCAAAAACGATGTGCAGCGCATCAAGCACGACGAACGAACAAGCCACGCCGCACGGCGAAGGAGTCCTTTGAACCAGCTCACCGCCATGCCGTTAAGATTTGATTAAAACAGTCGTCGCAAGCTCAGGACCAAGTGGAATCGCAGCGGAACCGGACTCCGGGAACCGGCAGCTGCAGGAGAAGGCCGGTGGCGTAACGCCCGCCGGCCTTTTCTCGCTGTGGATGCCGCGAAGCTAGTCGCGCAGTGTGGCTTGCCGCCGGGCGCGGCATTTCGGGCCTGGTCCGCGCATGTAGTACAGTTCGGGGCGATAGGGATTGATGACGCCATCGATCAGCGTGACGCAGCGCGCGACGAGGCGGGCGAGGCGGCGCCGCAACGGCTGCAGGGCAAGTTCCATCGAATTCATGGCATGCCCTCAGTGCAGTTCGCCGAGGATGGCGGTGAACGGCAGCTCGAAGATCTCGGTTCCGATGTCGTCGGTGACGTGGACTGCCCAGTTGCGCCAGTCCTCCACGCTCGGTGTCATGACAAAGCTGCGTGCCAATTGCTCCGCATACACGCGCGCCTCCGCCAGATCCATCGCGGCGCCGGTGCGATCCAGGATGACGTGCTTGTCGTCGGAGCAGTGAAAGAAAACTGCGGACATTCTTCCGATTCCCATGCCGAAGCGATTCTCGCGCGCTGCAATAGCAGCGCGCGCGGGCACTGAGAATCCGGGTGATCCCCCATCGGTAAACTACGGGGAATCCAGACGATTTGAATCACGCGGCCGTGATCAGCCCGACGTCAGAAGATCGGCTCGCCGATCGCAACCTCGCTGCGCGGGCCGAGCACGATCACCTCGCCGCTGGCGTCCTTGGCGCCGAGGATCAGGAGTTCCGAGGTGAAACCCGCGATGTTCTTCGGCCCGAGATTGCAGATGCACACGACCAGCGAGCCGACCAGCGCCGCCGGCTCGTAATTCGAGATCTGTGCGCTCGACCACATGGTCCGCCCGGCGCCGACATCGACGCCGACCTTGTAGGACGGATTGCGGGCGCGCGGAAACGGCTGCACCTCGACGACCTTGCCGATCCGAATATCCAGGCGGGCGAAGTCGTCGTAGCTGGCCTGCGGCTTGAGCGGGGACATCAGCGCTCCTGGAACGCAAGGCGGACGCCGAGCGCGATATAGATCGTGCCGACCAAGCGGCCCTGCCACTGCCCGATGCGGCGATGCCGCCTGATCCACGGGCTGATCTGGCCGGCGGCGAGCGCCAGCAGCGAGGTGTAGACCGCGCTCATGACGACGAAGATCAGGCCGAGGGTCGCGAACTGCGCCACCGCCGAGCCGTGGCCGGGATGCACGAACTGCGGCAGGAAGGCGAGGAAGAACAGCGCGGTCTTCGGATTGAGCATTTCCGCCCAGATCGCCTGCCGGAACGCACGCTGCGGATCGACCGGCTGCGCCGCCGGCAAATCATCCAGGTCGTCGTTCTTCTCGAACAGGGCGCGGACGCCGAGCACGATCAAGTAGATCACGCCGGCATATTTCACGACCGAGAACGCCAGCGCCGAGGTCATCAGCACGGCCGAGAGGCCGAATGTCGCCATCGCGGTGTGGACGAGATCGCCGAGCGCGATCCCGAACCCGGTCGCGACGCCGACGCGTGCTCCGCCGGTGACCGAACGCGCGAGCACCAGCAGCACCGCCGGCCCGGGGATCAGGAACAGGCCGAGCACGACGGCGGCGTAGGTGAGGAGGGTGGTGATGTCGATCATGAAGACCCGTCCCGGATGTCAGGATGCGGCGATGGCGACCGCCGCGAAGCGCGGCTTCGGATCAAGCATCACGCCGGCGCTTTCGACAATGCGCATTTCCTCGGTTCCGCTCTGCGCCGTGCGCTCCAGCACGCCGTGGATGCCTGAGGCGGCGTGGCTGAGCGCATCCGGCGTCGCCAGGCCGCGCGCGCGGGCGGCGACGAACAGCGCGGCGAACAGGTCTCCGGTGCCGGACGGGCTGATCGGAACCCGCGGCGTGCGCACGCGCCAGGCGCAAGTCTTGTCGGATTGAGTGCGCTCGATCGCCAGCGTCTCGATCTCGCTGTGCGGCGTGCCGGCCAGTTCGGCGCTGGTGATGACGACGGTCGCAGGTCCCCGCGCCATCAGCGCGCTCGCTTGCGCGACGACGTCGTCGATCGTCGTCACGCGTGCGCCGCAGAGGAACTCGAACTCGAAATGATTGGGCGTGATGATGTCGGCGAGCGGGCAGAGCTGGTCGCGCACCAGCGGCGGAATGTCCGATCGCACGAACATGCCTCGGTCGCGGTCGCCGAGCACGGGATCGCAGCAATAGAGCAGGGCCGGGTTCTCCTCCTTCGCGCGCTCGACGAAGTCGGCCACGTCCATCGCGATGTCGGCCGAGCCGAGATAGCCCGACAGGATCAGCCGCGCGGCCTCGACCGCGCCGCGCTCCTCGATGCCGCGCAGCAGGTCAGCGACCAGTTGCACGTCGAGCACCCGGCCGCGGATGGTCGGATAGCCCGGCCGATTGCTGAGCAGCGTGGTCGGCACGGCGACGACATCGATGCCGTGCAGCTGGATCGGAAAGCTGGCGGCGCTGTTGCCGACGTGGCCCCAGGCGACCTGTGACTGGATTGAGATGACCGTCATCTTGTGCGCATCACCCGAACAGTGCGGCGTAGATGACGTAGAGCCAGCCCAGGATACCGTGGATGATGGCCCACAGGATCGAATGGTTCTTGGTGTAGGAGATCGCGATCGCCAGCGCCGAGCCGAACCCCACGCCGTATTTCGCGCCCTCGACGCGGACGCCATAATATCGATTGCCGTTCATGGTGATCCTTCCAGCGGGAGGGCGTGAGCGTGAAGGCAGCGTAACCTGCTAGTTGCCGTCAGTTCAACGGCGGATTGGAATTCCGCGGCATTGCTAAGCTCCATCATTCCCGGGCAAAGGCTTCGCCTCTGCTGCCGGCATGACGGTGATGGAGTCGGTGCGCGCATCTTTCTCCATTCGCCGGGACGACATCGAATGTGTGGTTCGCTGCGAGTCATATATCCGCATTCTCGCGACATGTTTTGTCTGATCGCACCCTGGGCCGCGAGCAAAGCGCAGCAAGCGGAATATTTTCTTACTCTGATATCGACAGGTTTTGCTGAGTTGCCCGTCGGGCTGTTTTGTCGCAGGCGGCGGAGCCCGGTTTGACTTCCGGGTTCGCGTCGCAACCTCGTCTGTCACGCTGCGATCAAGCGATCGTGTCGGATCGACGTGGAAGAAGATGCGCGGGTGGACTGTCCTGCATCCAAACGCTTGCCTCATGGCGTCGGAACAAGACGGCAGAGCGATCGATCATGATGTGAGCGCGAACCGATCGGCGGGCGGCGAACAATGTGCCGGCGTGCCGAATCCAACAGGAGCAACTGATGTCCAGGATCAAACAGGTTGCGGCCGCGCTGACCGCGCTCGCCATGCTGACGGCGTCGGCCATGGCACACGAAGTGCCGGCGGCGGGCCCATCCGCGCTCGCGAAGAGCCATGCCGCCGCCGGCCGCTGGAGCGGTGGTCCGCCGCGCATGGCGGTCCCGCATTTCGGCGAGTCCGAGGCGCTGCCGCGCGACCAGCCCGGCGGCGTCTGCGATCACGGCGACAATGCCATGATCTGCTGAGCCGGATCGTGCATGGCGGTGATCTCCGGCGAAAGTTGCGCTAGCCTTGCTGGGTCGTCTCCCTCCAGCTCGCGAGCGCCGCCGCCATGCACATCCTCCGTCCCCAGTTTCGCATCGAGCAAGACCGCGCGCTCGCCTTTGCGGCGGCGCGCGGCTTCGGCGCCATCGTCGCCGCCGATGCACGCGGCCCGCGCGCGTCCCACGTGCCGTTCGTGATCGAGAGGCGCGACGATCGCGTGATCGTGCAGATCCATCTCACCGCGAAGAATCCGCTGGTCGAGCTCGCCGACGGTGTCAGGCGCTTCCTCCTGATCGTCTCCGGCGATGACGCCTACATCTCGAACGACTGGTATGTCTCACCCGACAACGTTTCGACCTGGCTCTACGAGGCGGTGCATTTGTCCGGCGTCGCGCATCTGCGCGATCACGGCGAGAACCGCGGTCATGGCGATGCGCTGCTGGCGGTCTCCGAGGCGCGGCTGCCGAAGCAGCCCTGGGACCTGACGCAGATGGAGCCCGGCAAGCGCGAAGCGATGCTGGCGGGGATCAGGGTGATCGACATCGTCGTCGACGAGATCGAGGGCCAGTCAAAGCTCAACCAGCACAAGAGCGATGCGGATTATGTCGCGCTGGTCAACCGCCTTGCGCAAGAGCAGGAGACGACGAGCCAAAGGCTGGCGGAGAAGATGCGCGCGCTGCGGCCGGAGCTCGAATACGACGTTGGACCGTGCGGAAGGCGGGTCAGCTCCGTGTAACCCGGCGCTGTCTCTACGCGGCAGAGGGCGGATTACGCTTGCGCTAATCCGCGCCATAGAGCCGATCGGCATCGAATCCGCAAACCTGTTGTTAAGAATCGCTCCGCGCTGATTTGCTCGATTCCGATTCGTTCTTTGCGAACAAAATGGAGTCGAATGGGGAACATGTGGTGCGTGATCCATGTAGCCCGCATGAGCGAAGCGATATGCGGGGCCCGATCGCGTGCTCTCAGAGCGGTGCCGGATGTCGCTTCGCTCATCCGGGCTACACAGTCATGTGGCGGAAAACTCGAGGAAGCTCACGACCTCGCGGTTGAATCGATCCGCCTGCTCGATATTGAGGATATGAACACCGGGCAGCAGAACGAGCTTGGCATCGGTGATTGTCGCGGCGATATCAGCGCTGTGGCTGGCCCGTGTGACGGTGTCGCTCTCGCCGCCGATCACCAGGGTCGGCGCCGCAATCAGCGAGATGATGCGGCGGAGATCGACGTCGCGCAGTGCGGCGTAACATCCGGCGAGACCGCGCGGCGGCGTGGTCAGCACCATGTTGCGGAATTCGTCGACGACCTCGTTCGGCGCGGCCAGCATTGTCGCCGGAAACCAGTTGCGCATGAAGCCGTCCGCGATTCCATTCATGTCCTTGGCCGCGAGCACCGCGCGGATCTGCTCGTCGAACGGCAGTTCGGACGCCAGATAGGACGAGGTGTTCGAGAGGATCAGGCGGTCGATGCGGTCAGGCGCGAAGATGCCGAGCCATTGCCCGACGAAGCCGCCGAGCGACAGGCCGAGGAAATGCGCGCGATCGATGCCGAGGGCGTCGAGCAGTTCGACCACGTCGCGGCCGAGCCGGTCGATCGAGTAGGCGCCCGTGGGCGCGTCCGAGCCGCCGTGACCGCGGGTGTCGTAGCGGAGCACCCGAAACGACCGGCTGAGGGGCGGCATCGAACGATCCCACATGTGCAGGTTGGTGGCGATCGAGTTCGACAGCGCGAGCACCGGCCGATCGTCGGGACCGTCGATACGGTACGCAATCCGGCAGCCATCCGCCGTGGTGAAGTGTCCATCGCTGCTCATCTCGTCAGTCCCTTGTGCTGGTGGAAGCCGGCAGGCTTCGCGTCGACCCAGGCTAGGACTCGCGCCTTCGAAGAAAAATTACTAAGATCGATCAATCTCTGTAGGTTCTTTGGACAATGGATCGGATCAAGCTGCACGATTTGCGCTGCTTTGACGCTGTCGCGACCAAGGGAAGCTTCCAGGCCGCCGGCACGGCGCTGAACCGGTCGCACCCGTCGGTGTTTGCGGCGGTCGCCCGGCTCGAGCAGCAGCTCGGCCTCACGCTGTTCGATCGCAGCGGATACCGTATCGGGCTGACGGACGCCGGCCGGACGTTTCACGCACGCGCGCAGGTGACGCTGCGCGAACTCGATCTGCTGCAGGGGTATGCGGAGCAGCTTGCCGGCGGAGAAGAGGTCGTCCTGCGTGTGGTCATCGGCGACCTGTGCCCGCGGCCGCCGGTGCTGCAGATGCTCTCGGCGTTCTTTGCCCGCTATCCCAACACGCGCCTGCACCTGGAATATGAGGCGGTCGGCGGACCGCTCGAGCGCCTGATCGATGATAAAGCCGATCTGGTGTTTCATCGCGCGGAGCCGTCCGATCCGCGCTTCGAGCAGATCAAGCTCTCGAGCACGACCATGGTGCCGGTCGTCGCTCCCGGCTTTCTGCCGTTTGCGTGGACGAAGCGGATCACGCCGGAGCAGATGCGCCCCTTCACGCAGTGCGTCATCCGCGACACGGCGCGGCGAGCGTCGTCGGAAAACTTCTTCCTGATCGAAGGTGCGCACCAGTGTAGCGTGCCGGACCAGATGATGAAGAAGGAGCTGATTCTGCATCGTCTCGCCTGGGGCCATCTGCCCGCATGGCTGATCGAGGACGAGCTGCGGGACGGCAGGCTGATCAGCATCGCTGGACCGAATTTTCCGGGCCGCGAGGAAAATCTTGCGGCAGTCCGCCATCGCCAGCATTCGCACGGACCGGTCGCCGAAGCGCTCTGGCTTCACCTCAAGAGCTGGCGGCTCGCGCAGCGTGCAGGGCGGGCGACCCGACCGGACCGCGCAAGGCGCGGCCGATAATGGGCGCGGAGTAATCCGACGCAGTGATGTCGTCGATGGATGTCCGATTACGCTTGCGCTCATCCGCCATACAAAGTGCCGCGGCATAGAGCGCGCAAACGTCTTGTTAAGAATCGTTTTGCGTCGATTTTTCGATTCCGATTCGTTCCTCGCGAACAAACTGGAGTCGGATCGGGAACGTGGCCGTGGTGCGACTCATCGATCGATCAGTGATGCGGGAGAACGCAGTGTGCCTGAGATGCGCCGCGATGTTGCGCGCCGAGAGCAATAATCCCATCATGATACAACATCGATTGTTCGGATGCGGTCGATGTATGTGCGTTGTTAACATCTGAATCGCGTCGATTTTTCTGATTCCGATTCGTTCTTCGCGAACAAATTGGAGTCGGATCGCGAACGCGATCGTTGTGCGGCCCACGGGAGCAAGGTGCAGTTCGTGCCATGGCTTGCGCGACGATGCGGAGAGTTCGGCGCCGATCGCGCGAGGTTGCGAGGAACTATCGTGGAAATTGTAGTGAATCGTTGCCACGCGGCAACATCAGGAAACTATTTCAGGTAGCAATTCATCACGCCGCAATTATGTGACTGAATATTTCATCCCCAAGCGCTAGCGTGCAGTGGGGCTGATTTGTGGAGACCGCGGATGGATGCACCGCGAACTCGTTCGGCCTTGATTCCATCAACGATGCCAACCGAAGCCTCGGTAGGATCCAACCGACAGCACGCATGTTCCGCTCCGACGGAGCGATACTGGCAGACGCGAGTTCGTCCCTTCTTATTGGGGACCGCGGCGTCGCTCGTTTCCGGCAACGTCGCGGTCGCCGCGGACCGAATCCATCTGGGCTTCGACGGCTATCGCTCCGCGACCAATGACTATTGCATCAATGCGAGCAGCGTGCAGGGCGATCCGCAGACTGGATTCATGTGGCGCTTCAGCAAGAGCGGAACGCTCACCGGAGGACCTACCTTCCTCGATCTGCGAACGGACACTGCAACCGAGGTGTTTCCGCCATCGTTCGACGATCATGAGAAGTTCAGGGCCTGGGGCAGCGTCCTAGGACCTCTGATCGGCGAAAAATCCATATCAAACGATGTCAATGCGTTCCGTGACCAGGTCTGTTCGATATCGCCACCGCCGCCGCCACCGCCACCAGGGCCGCCGGGGCCACCTCCGCCTCCACCTCCACCCACTCCGGTGCCACCGTCACCGCCGCCACCGCCTCCGCCGGGGCCACCGCCGCCACCACCACCGGCGCCGCCACCACCTCCGCCGCCATCGCCAATGCCGGTGCCCCATGCGAACCTCGCACGCGCGTTGGGGACGGACTTTGCGCGCAGCTACTTCATCTCGGACGCGATCCTTGCGGGGTTCAACCAGTACGCAAGCATCGCCACCAATCCTTCCTATGCGTCGATCGGCCACGGTTGGCATGCTTGGGTAACACCGCGCCAGGTCAATTTCACCGACCGCATCGTCGGACTCACGTCGTACGGCACGCTGTCTGAACTCACATACGGGCTCGACTACCGTGTCAGCCCGGATCTCGTTGCCGGCTTTGCGTTCAATCCTGAAAGCACCAAAGTCACCTACGACGGACTGAATGCATCGATTTACCAGTCGGGAATCGGCGGCGGACCCTACCTAGGATGGCTCGTCAGCCCGACGACACTGTTTGATGCCTGGCTCGGTTACGCACGGCTTGATCGTGCCTTCGACGTTTTCGGCCATGGTGCCAATATGCCTGTCGACCGCGTGTTTCTATCGGCGAGTCTGACCCAGATTGTCGATACGCCATGGGCGCGCGTCGTGCCCCGGTTCACGTTTTTTCATGCTCATGACGACGTCGGGGGCGTTACAAGCGGCCAGGGATTTCCCATCCCCGGCCAAGCCTACAGCTGGGGCCACGTCGAAGGTTCTGTGGAGGTCAATCGAGATTTCGTGGTCGACCAGCGTTTCCTACTGCAGCCGTTCGTCCAGGCAACGTTGCGATACGACACGCAACAGCTTGTCGATACCGTTACCACGATCGACGGCACCGACATTGGGCTCACGCGCTGGCATGGACAGCTGCGTGGCGGCGTTCGCGCCCAACTTGGATCGCAAGCCGAACTGTGGCTATCGGGCGGCTATTTGTCATTCTTCACACCCGGGATCGATGCCTGGGAGGCGAAAGCGCATTTCCGGATGCGCTTCGACGAGACGAACTCGGCGTTGGCCGCTTATATGCCGGTCAAGGCGCCGCCGCCAGTCGCCCAGTTCAGCTGGACTGGCTGCAGTGTCGGCGTGAATGCGGGGTATGGTTCAGCCAAGGCGCAATTCTCTTCCGATCCAAATGGCGCCATCATCGATTTCGCGCAACGTAACGGCGTCCTTCCCGAAATCGCCGCTCAGCAGGCGGGCTCGATCAGTACCCGGAACGCGGGCGGGCTGACTGCCGGCGGCGGCCTTTCCTGCAACGTGCAGTATGACAAGACGGTCATCGGACTAGAGACCGACATCAACTACACAGATCTGCAATCGTCCCAGCTGCGCGGGCCGTTTCCGCTGGCGGCCGGCGTATCAACCACCTGGGAAAACAGTTTTCGCTCGAATTACCTCGGCACGGTCCGTGGGCGTCTGGGATTCCTGGCCAATCAATCGAACATGCTATACGTGACCGCGGGCCTCGCCTATGCGGATTATGCATTTTCGACGGCAACAGATTTTCCCGGCTTCAGTGGCTTTCGATTTGCGGGCTCCGACTCCCGTGTGAAGCCGGGCTGGACGGCGGGCGTCGGCTGGGAGGCCGTCGTGAGCGGCCCTTGGAGCGCGAAGTTCGAATATCTCTATGTCGATCTCGGCGATCGGACGGCCCCGGCACCGCAGAACATTGGTGGGCTCAGCGCGTACGCTTGGGACCACTCGGCGAAATTGACTGAAAACATTGTTCGCGTAGGGTTGAGCTATAAGTTGACTGGTCCGCCAAGCAGCGGCAGCAGCTGGTTCTCGCGATAAGGCTGGGTGATGCCAAAGCTCATTGCCTATACGATGGACGGCCATGCAGTTCACATCCGGCCTGCATCGCCCGAGCGCGATTGGATGGATGCTTCCGACCAGCGCTATGCGTACCGCTGCCTGCCACTCAACATTGCAAACGCCCATGGCTGGGAACTGCTCTGTCCGTCAGGCTTCTCGGCTCGTTGGGACGGGCTCAATCATAAGGAGACCATTCGGGTCAAGGCTGATCTCGGCACCGACGCGCCGGCTGTGAGCCACTTCGGACATGGTGTATTGACCTTCCACGTCCCGTGCCTGTTCCGCACCGATCCTGGTTTCGACCTTTTTGTCACCGGACCCATCAACAGGCCGAAAGACGCCATTGCGCCGTTGAGCGGGGTCATCGAGACGGATTGGTCACCGTACACCTTCACGATGAACTGGCGATTCACGCGTTCAAACACAAAGATACGATTTGAGCGGGGGGAGCCCTATTGCCATCTTTTTCCGATTGAGCGTGGCAGTCTTGAGCGGATCGAGCCGGAGACGTTGCCATTATCGAAAGCGCCCGACATCGAGCGCGAGCACAGACTGTGGTCCGAAGGCCGCAACGCCTTCAATACCGACTTGCAGGACCCGGGATCGGGGGCAACGCAGCAGCGGTGGCAAAAGACCTATTTTCGGGGCCTCAATCCCTCGGGCGAGGAAACGCATGCGGATCACCGGAGCCGGCTTCGCTTGAAGGATTTCGTGTCAAAGGATTAGTCCGGCCGACGGGCCGAATTTGTGCGGACAGCGCACGGCCCCACATCGCCCCGCAGCGCAATCGCTACGCGCCGTTGATGATGCGCACGACTTCTTAATGTTTGGACTCTCCTGACTTGTTCGACTCCGATTCGTTCTTGGCGAACAAATTGGAGTCAGATGCAGAACGTCGCTGTGGTGCGCGATGCGTTTCTCTGCTCCACTCGGCGCGCATAGGAGAGCGGATTGATGGCCAAGAAGGCAGGCAACAAGTCCAGCAAGAAAGCGAACAGGCCCGCGTCGCGGCGCACGGTGCTCGTGATCGACGTCGGCGGCACGCATGTGAAGGTCATGACCGACAAGGAGCGCATCAAGCGCGAATTCGAGTCAGGTCCAACTCTGTCCGCGACCGAGATGGTGCGGCAGGTCAAGCTGCTCACCAAGGACTGGTCCTATGATGTGATCTCGGTCGGTTATCCGGGACCCGTCGTTCACAACCGTCCGCTGACCGAGCCGCACAATCTCGGCCGCGGCTGGGCCGGCTTCGATTTTCACCGGGCGTTCGGCCGCCCGACCAGGGTCGTCAACGATGCGCTGATGCAGGCGATCGGCAGCTATCAGGGCGGGCGGATGCTGTTTCTCGGCCTCGGCACCGGCCTCGGCTCCGCGATGATCGTGGACGGCGTTTACGAGCCGATGGAACTCGGTCATTTGCCGTACCGCAAGGGCGCGACGTTCGAGGATTATGTCGGCGCCGCGGGTCTCGAGCGGCGCGGCCGGAAGAAATGGCGCAAGAGCGTCGACGACGTCATCGCGCGGCTGTCCGCCGCGCTGGAGCCCGAGTACATCGTGCTCGGCGGCGGCAATGCCGACAAGGTCGACAACCCGCCGCCCAAGGTGAGGTTCGGCGACAACGCCAACGCATTCGAGGGCGGATTTCGAATGTGGAGGAAGAGAGCGCGCAAGGCGAACGGCGCGCGTCGATGAAACCGGAACCGCCACCAAATCGCCGCAACTGCCGAAGTTTCGCGCTGCTTCGCACTCCTGTTGTCGGAACTGATGGGTGCGCCGCTCGTTTTATGCGGCATAACATCCTGTTCCATGAGGAGTGAGCCATGCGAAGTTTCATTATTCCCGCGATCGCGGCCCTGGCGATCGGCGCAACGACGCCGGCGATGGCCTACGATTCCGGTAGCCAGATCTCGATGGAGGCCGCGCTCGATGTCGCGACCGGTCTCGGCATCGTGACGGTGTCCAATACCCAGTTCCTCGGCGACGAGTGGGAGGTCGAGGGGCGTGACCGCCTCGGCCGCTGGATGCAGGTCGATGTGGACGCGCGGACCGGCGAGGTGCGCAACGTGGATCGCGGCTGGTAGCCCGCGACTTCACCACTGCGTGAAAATTCGGAACGGCCGGCGGAGCAGGGCGCACGCCGGCCGTTCGTTATCCAGAACTGTCTGATGCCGTGCTTTGGCTGAATGGCATAAAGCTGGGGTATGCTGGTCCCATCATTCCGGGAATCGCCGCCAGCGCGGCGGCCCGTGAACAGGAGACCGGCCATGACAAAACCGTTTCCGTCCAAAACCCATATCGGCAATCACCTGCTGCATCCGGAAACCCAGATGCTGAACTACGGCTACGATCCGCAGCTGTCGGAGGGCGCCGTCAAGCCGCCCGTGTTCCTGACCTCGACCTTCGTGTTCCGCACCGCCGAGGACGGCAAGGACTTCTTCGACTTTGTCGCGGGCCGGCGCGAGCCTCCGGAAGGCATGGGGGCGGGGTTGGTCTATTCGCGCTTCAACCATCCGAACAGCGAGATCGTCGAGGACAGGCTTGCGATCTATGAGCGCACCGAGAGCTGCGCGCTGTTCTCCTCCGGCATGTCGGCGATCTCGACCACGGTGCTGGCCTTCGCGCGGCCCGGCGACGTGATCCTGCATTCGCAGCCGCTCTATGGCGGCACCGAGACGCTGTTCACCAGGACACTGGCGGGCTTCTCGATTCACGCCGTGGGCTTCGCCGACGGCCTCGACGAGAGTGTCATCCGCGCCGCTGCCGACGAGGCGATGAAGAAGGGCCGTGTCGCGATGATCTTCATCGAGACGCCGGCCAATCCGACCAACGGCCTGGTCGATATCGCGCTGACGCGGCGCATCGCCGACGCGATCGGCAAGGCACAGGGCCATACGCCGATCATCGCTTGCGACAACACGCTGCTCGGGCCGGTGTTTCAGCGGCCGATCGAGCACGGCGCCGATCTCTCGCTGTATTCGCTGACGAAATATGTCGGCGGCCATTCCGACCTGATCGCGGGTGCGGCGCTCGGCTCGAAGAAGCTGATGAAGGACGTCAAGGCGCTGCGCGGCGCGATCGGTACCCAGCTCGATCCGCATTCCTGCTGGATGATCAGCCGTTCGCTGGAAACGCTCAGCCTGCGCATGGAAAAGGCCGACCGCAACGCGCGGATCGTCGCCGATTATCTGCGCGACCATCCCAAGGTGGCGCAGGTGCATTATCTCGGCCATCACGATCCTGCGTCGCCTGCGGGGCGCGTGTTCGCGAGCCAAAGCAGCGGCGCCGGTTCGACCTTCTCGTTCGACATCGTCGGCGGGCAGCAGGCGGCGGAGAAATTCCTCAACTCGCTGCAGATCTTCAAGCTCGCAGTCAGCCTCGGCGGCACCGAGTCGCTCGCGAGCCTGCCGGCTACCATGACGCATTCCGGCGTGCCGGCCGACATACGCAAACGGATCGGCGTGCTGGATTCGACGATCCGGCTCTCGATCGGGATCGAGCATCCATCCGACCTGGTGGCAGACATCGCGCAGGCGTTGAGCAGGGTGTGAGCCAGTCAAAAGCGTGTAGGATGGGTCGAGCCAGCGGGGCCGCGCGTCGCGCGGCCCGATGATAAACTAAGCGAAACCCGTCCTACGGGCTACCAAACCTCCGGAGAGAGTGCATGCTGGCAATCACGGCGATCATCCGCGCGAAGAAGGGTCATGAGGCGGCGATGCGTCAGGCATTGCTCGATGTCGTCGAGCATGTCCGCGCCAACGAGCCGTCCACCGTCGGCTACTACGTCTCGCAGGATGTCGACAGTCCGCGGATATTTTCGACGTATGAGCGATACCTGGATCAGGCGGCCATGGACCGGCACAACAATTCGCCGGCTGTGGCGCGCTTCTTTGAGGTCGCGAAGCCGATCCTCGACGGCGAGGTGATAGTGGTCTTGGCGAACGAGATTGCGAGCAAGCGGGAGTAGGGCTCGCCGCCTGGTCACAAATAACAGCCTGCTCCGGAAGGGCTCCGCCGCAGCGCATTCATTCTCCGATTTGAGTGGCGCGGAGCATTGCAGACCGGCGCGGTCGGCAATTTCAGGACAAACCCATCGCGGCGGAACTGCGCTTGAAGCGAGCGTACGCCCGGACAACGTTGACGCGGAGGCGGCGCGCCGTTATTGGCGGCGCGGAAAATTCCGACGCAACGACACGGGATGGTCTCGATGCAAGTGACTTTGATGAAGGGCAAGATTCATCGCGCGCACGTCACCGAAGCGGACTTGCATTACGAGGGATCGATTTCGATCGACCGCAATTTGATCGAGGCCGCCGGTTTCCTCATCAATGAACGCGTCGACATCTATAACATCGACACCGGTGCGCGCTTCTCGACCTACGTGATCGAGGCGCCGGCGGGATCGGGCACCATCGGCCTCAACGGCGCGGCCGCACGGCTCGCCATGGCCGGCGACAAGGTCATCATCGTCGCCTATGCCAGCTTCGACGCCGACGAGGCGCGCAAATTTCATCCGCGGGTCGTGCTGGTCGACGACAAGAACCGGCACATCGCGAAGGCTGCCGCCTCACCGGCGAAAGCATTGGCGGATGCGTAAGCTGGGCTACGCTAGGCCTTCTTGACGAACTCCGATTTCAGATTCATCGCGCCGATGCCGTCGATCTTGCAGGCGATGTTGTGTCCGTCGCTGCCCTCGGTGAGGCGGATGTTCCTGACCTTGGTGCCGCCCTTGACCACCGACGACGAGCCCTTGACCTTGAGGTCCTTGATCACGATGACGCTGTCGCCGTCCGTCAGCGGGTTGCCATGCGCATCGCGCACGCCCGCTTGCTGCGCGCTCTCGGCAGCCGCGGCCGCATCGCTGCTCCACTCATGGGCACATTCCGGGCAAACCCAGAGAGCGCCGTCCTGATAGGCATGCTCGGAATTGCATTTCGGGCAGTTCATTGTGGCGTCCATGGTCGAGATCGTCTCCGTCGTTGCGGGCGCACCGTAGAGGCACAGGCAGCCAAAGCAAGCAAAAACCCGGCGATTTGATGCGCAAAGCGGCGCAAAGGTGGCGAGCCACTCGTCCACCCGCGGATGCCGGTGGAACGGTCTGCGCCTCTATCCGTTGCCGTCCGTCGCTCGGCATTGCGCCCCTGTGCTGCAGGGAACGGTTCACTGATCGTCGCGTCCGGGCCGGCAATTCATCCAGGAGCAATCGGCTGATCCCAAACATGGACGCGGAAGATGAATCAGAGAAATCCGGCCTTCGTCTGCCTTCGCACGTCGCTCGTCACCGCCGCCTTCACGTCGGCGTTGCTGGTGGGCGCTAGTCTTGTGAGCGCAAGTCTTGCCCACGCAGAGCCGGTGAATTCGCGCGCGGAACATGGCAATGGTGGTCCCGGCGAGTTCGCCGACCTTGCGGAGAAGGTCGGGTCGGCCGTGATTGGCGTCAACGCCAAGGTGGCGGCGGCGGCGGATGACGACGACTCGTCTCCCGGCGACTCACCAGGCGGTTCTCTCGGGCCGGACGGCTCGCCCGATCAGGACACGCCGGGGAGGGCCGTTCCGAATCCCGGCAGGCGCGGACCGGGCAATCTGCCGAAGTTGGGTGAGATGACCTCGATCGGTTCGGGCTTCTTCATCTCGGCGGACGGCTATGCGGTGACGAACAATCACGTCCTCGGCGGCAGCGACCGCGCCGATGTCCGCACCAGCGACAACAAGGTCTACAAGGCGAAGGTGCTGGGCAAGGATCCGGTCAGCGACCTGGCCCTGCTCAAGGTCGATGGGCGGACCGACTTCAGTTATGTCAAGCTCGCGGATCAAGCGCCGCGCACCGGCGATTGGGTGCTCGCGGCCGGCAATTCATTCGGTCTCGGAAACACCGTCACCGCGGGAATCGTCTCGGCGCGTGCGCGCGATCTGGAGACCGGGTCTTCGGAAGATTTCGTCCAGATCGACGCGCGGATCAACCGCGGCGATTCCGGTGGCCCGAGCTTCAACACGCATGGCGAGGTGATCGGCGTGAACAGCCTGATCTTCTCGCCCTCCGGCGGCTCGGTCGGCGTCGCGTTTGCGATACCCGCCGATACCGTGAAGACGGTGATCCCGCAGCTGAGGGACAAGGGCTCGGTCACGCGCGGCTGGATGGGCGCCCAGATTCAATCGATCACCCCCGGCATTGCCGAAAGCCTCGGTGCGAACAACCTGCACGGCGCGGTCGTGGTCGGCGTGCAGACCGGCGGGCCGGCCGCGAAGGCCGGATTGAGGCGGGGCGACGTGATCACCTCGGTCAATGACGAGCCGATCAAGAGCGCCAACGAGCTGACCAAGAAGGTCTATGCGGGAGCGCCGGGCAGTTCGGTCAAGCTTTCGATGCTGCGAGACAATGCGCCGAATTCGCTGAGCGTGACGCTGGGCCAACTCGCACAGTCGCAGGCGCCCGCCGGCGCGCCGAAGTGATCCCACCCATCCTGCAGGCTACGTCTGCGGCGCGATCCCGCCGGCCTGGGCGATCAGCTCGAACGATCGCAGCCGCTTCTGGTGATCATAGACGTCGGAGACGATCATCAGCTCGTCGGCGCCGGTCTCGACGACCAGCGCGTCGATACCGGCGCGCACCGTCGCGGGCGAGCCGATGATGGAGCGCGCGAGCATCCGCATCGCCTGCACCTTCTCGGCCGACGACCAGTAGCTCTCGATGTCGTCGATCGGTGGCTGGCTGAGGCCGCGCGCGCCGCGGAAGATGTTGGTGAACGACATCTGCTGCGTGGTCGCCAGCCGCCGCGCCTCCTCGTCGGTGTCGGCGGCGATGATGTTGACGCCGACCATGGTGTAGGGACGGTCGAGCTGCTCCGACGGCTTGAAGCGGGCGCGATAGATCTGCAGCGCCTGGCTCAGCAGTTCGGGGGCAAAGTGCGAGGCGAAGGCGTAGGGCAGGCCGAGCTCGCCGGCCAGCATCGCGCCGAAATTGCTCGAGCCGAGAATCCACAGCGGCACGTCGGTGCCCGCGGCCGGCACCGCCTGGATGCGCTGGTTGGGACCGGCGGCGGCGAGGAAGGCCTGCACCTCGAGCACGTCCTGCGGAAAGTTCTCGGCGGATTCCGGCGTGCGGCGCAGCGCGCGCAGTGTGAGCTGGTCCGTACCCGGCGCGCGGCCGAGGCCGAGGTCGATACGATCCGGAAACAGCCGCGCCAGCGTGCCGAACTGCTCGGCGATGACATAGGGCGCGTGGTTGGGCAGCATGATGCCGCCGGCGCCGACCCGGATGGTCTTGGTTCCCGCCGCGATGTGCCCGATCACGACCGACGTCGCGGCGCTCGCGATGCCCGCCATGTTGTGATGCTCCGCCACCCAGATGCGGCGATAGCCGAGCGCCTCCGCATGCGCGGCGACATCGCGCGCGTTGTAGAGCGCGCCGCGCGCGTCGGTTTCCTCGGTGACGCGGACGAGATCGAGAATGGAGAGAGCGGCCACGGCGACTCCGGAGCGTTAGGGACGGGGAGCCGATGGTATTTGGCTGTGTCCAGGTGGATGCGAAACGGCGGGCAACAGCCGGTTCATGCAGATGCATATGGATGCGGTCGCCATGCCGGTCAATCCGCCTGATGCGATCGACGAAGCAGGGCTGCCCATCCAAAATATCGAAAACAACCCCATGCAAAGGAGCAGGTTGCAGCCGGCACTCGGAAGTACGACTTGACGCGTCGGGCAAATCGGTGGCATTTTTCCATTATTCCGAAATTGCGAAGACGCCCGCCGCCACGCGAAAGTGTGGGTCAATCTGCCGAACCCGACAGTGCAGGGCAGCGTAGGATGGGTAGAGCTAACGGGTCCGCGCAACGCGCGGCCCGATGATAAACTCCGCGAAACCCATCATCTCGCCACTCGGCTGCAGCCTGATGGGTTTCGCTTCGCTCTACCCATCCTACAGACCTGATCCGTACGCTCGACCGCCATCGGAGACGCGTCGCGTCAGGCCCCAGACGATCGCGGCTGTGGCTGAAGTCGCGAGCAGATGCTTCAAGGTGTGTCCGCTGATGAACTGAAGCGTGTCTGCGATCTGATGGTCGAGCACCTCGGCGATCTTGGCCAGCACGTACAGCATCATCGCGGCGGCGAACGCGATGCGGTCGGCGCGCGGCGCACGATAGATCGACTGCCAGAGCGGGATGAGGATGAGCGGGAGGACCTGCAGCAGCAGATACGGCCGCAGGTCGCCCGCGCCATGCCGATCGGTATAAACCCACCACGCGACGCTGGCGGCGGCGTAAAGCCCGAGAACGATCGCCTCGACGTTCGTTTTCGATCCCGCCTGGGTGTCGCCGCGGACGCCGACCAGCAGGCCCGCGCCGGCAAGCGCAATCGGCAGCATGTCCCAGGTCAGCCGGCCATTGCCGGGAGCGAGGTGAAAGAAGGCGGACCCGAACGCGGTCAGGAACAGTCCGATCAGGAACAGGCGATAGCCGGGCCAGCCGGCGCGCAGCCGATCGCTGTTGCGGTGAGGGCGCAGCGCCAGCCAGCCCCAGATCGCGACCAGGGCGAAGCCGATGTTCGACAAGACATCGCCTGCGTGGGGAATGCCTGACAGGGCCGAGTGGTCGGCGAAATCGTTGTAGTGGGCCGGCTGCGCGATGCGCCCGTGCGCCGCGAATGCTGCGATGATGCCGATCGTGATGATCGTCGGGGCGACTTTCATCCACGGTTTCACCGGCCGGTCGGACCCGGTCATTCCGTCGATCCGGAAGGTCGTTTGCATCGTCGGCTCCGACAAAAATGAACAATGTTCAATATCTGGTATAAAAATGAGCGACGTTCAAGTTCATTTTTCGGGAGGGGCCGATCATGCTGATGGGGAAGGTGTCAGGAGACCTCCGCCGAGGCGTCAACGCGGTCTCCGGCTTGCGCTCCACAGCAACGCGCTGCCCGTAGCCCGCATGAGCGAAGCGATATGCGGGGGCCGGTGGTGTGTTCTTGCGAGGCGGATCCCGGATGTCGTGGAGCTTGTCATCGGGCGCGGGTTCGCGCGACCCGTTGGCTCATCCGGGCCACCGGGCAAAAGCGCAAGGCGTTTCGGCGACGCGCAACTTGCCGAAAATGTGCTGAAGATGCGGCTTACGCGCGCGGCCGATCCACCCTACGTTCGCTGGGCGCCGACCCGCACAGTCTTCACCGATCCGATCCGGAGCGAGACCTATTCCCCAACTCATCTTCGGCCTGACCAGTCTATTGATCCTGGCCCGCTTCATCTGGCCGCTCGACTGGCCGCTGCCGGCAAAGGTCGTCGCCGCGTTGCTGGTGCTGGTCGCCTTGCAGTTTCACCGCTGGAACAGGCTGTCGTCGGGATCGGAATTCTCGCCGGAGTTTCCGCGTCCGGTGGTAGTCCTGTTCAACTGGGCGTTCGGCGCGATCATGCTGCTGGCGCTGCTGCAACTGGCGCTCGATGCCGGGCTGCTGGTGGCCGCGCTGATCCACGGCGGCTTCGTCGGCGCGCCTGATGGCGTCCGCTACGCACTTGCTGCGGTGGCGGCCGCAGCCGCCGCGATCGGCGTGCATCAGGCGATGCGCATTCCGCCGCTCAGGGACGTCGAGGTCGGGATCCGCGGACTTCCGCTCCAGTTCGACGGCTACACCATCCTGCAACTGACCGATCTTCACATCAGCCGGCTGTTTCCCGCGCCATGGGCGCGTGCCGTGGTCGAGCGATCGAACAAGCTCGGCGCCGACCTGATCGCGATCACCGGCGATCTGATCGACGGCACCATTGATGCGCGGCGGGGCGACATCGCGCCGTTGCGCGACCTGATGGCGGCCGATGGCGTCTACGTGATCTCGGGCAATCACGAATATATCTTCGGCTATGACGGCTGGATGGCGCACTACGAAGCGCTCGGCCTGCGCTCGCTCGAGAACCGGCACATCGTGCTCGAACGCGGCGGCGGCCGCCTGGTGATCGCAGGGATTACCGACCGCGCGTCGCGCCACCGGGGGCATTCCATCCGCGACCTTGCCGCGGTTCTCGACGGCGCCCCCAAGGGCGCGCCCATCGTCCTGCTCGACCACCAGCCGAGCGACGCACGAAAGGCAGCCCGGCTCGGCGTCGCCCTGCAACTCTCCGGACACACCCATGGCGGATTGATCCTGGGGATCGACCGCCTCGCGGCGCGCGCCAACGCCGGCTTCGTCTCGGGCCGCTACGACGTCGACGGGATGACGCTCTACGTCAACAACGGCACCGCGCTCTGGCCGGGCTTTGCCTTGCGGCTCGGCCGCCCGTCGGAATTGACGCGGATCACGTTGCGTGTGGCTGACGATACCTGAGTGATTTGCTTCGCGTGCGATGATGCAAACGCATCGCCGTCAAACAATACCTCAGGTATGAACGCGTCGCGGTAGTAGTAGCCCGCATGAGCGAAGCGATATGCGGGGCCGATCGTGCGTCTGGTGACGTTTGGTCCCGGATATCGCTTCGCTCATCCGGGCTACGCTTGCTGGCTTTTGTTTCGGGCACTCCTGTGCGACGATGGTTGTCCGAAGATCCGGGTGGAGTGATTTGGACGTGGTCATGCTGTCGCGAAGGCTTGTCATCGTTGCAGCTACGCTCGTGCTCGGAACTTGGTCGGTGCGCGCGCAGCAAAGCACCGAGTATGATACGTGCATGGACAAGGCCGAAGGGGCGTCAACGAAGATGCTGGCGTGCGGCAAGGCCGCAATCGAGAAGTGGGACATCAGGCTCAACACCGCTTATCGAGCGCTTCTCGCAAGGTCGCAGGGCGAAGCGCACGCGCAATTGCAGACCGAGCAGCGGGCCTGGCTGAAGCATCATCTGGGTGAAACCCATCGCCTCGCCGCGGACCCCAACAACGGGTCCGTCGCGTTCCTCGACTCCCAGGCATTCGAATTGAAGGACATCGCCGACCGCACGCTGCTTCTTGAAAAGCGTGCCAGCCAGTAGCCCGCATGAGCGAAGCGAGATGCGGGACTGATCTTGCGTCCCGGATATCGCAGAGCCTGTCATCGGGCGCGCGTTCGCGCGACGCGTTGGCTCATCCGGGCTATGCTTGCTGAGGTTTGCCATCCCCGCTGAACCCGTCGAAATGCCCCTCCGCTGACCTTTGATGCTCAGCGACATGCCGTTGTGACCTGCTATTATGGCAGCTCACCTCAGTGATTCAGCAACGGTCGCTCGCAACTTTACGAGGAACAATGTCCCAGTCTTTCAAGGTCGGCGATCTCGTCAGGAAGCGTGCCGGTTATGAGTATCCTGGCATCATCGTTTCAGTTTTCACGACGCGCGCCGGTGCTGTGCGTTACGTCGTGGAGGCCGATCATCCCGGATTTGCGGGGATGCTCCATATTTTCAATGGCGAGCAACTGGAGCCGAGAACCTAAGTTTGCAGATCAAACGTACCGTCGGCGTCCGGTTCGAATGGTTGGACGGCAGCAACGGCACTTGCGTTGAGAGGACCATAGATATGCGGGTACAGTTTGCCGTTACCCGCGTCTTCGTACCGTATGGGCGGGATCACGCGAGCCGGATCGATGACGAGCAAGATCAGGCCTCGTTGACCCCGGAACAGGTAATTCGCGACTTCAACGAGTTGCTCGGGCGTCGAGCAATGAATGAACCCCTCGCTGTCGAACGAAGCAGAGCGGTATTCGCCGTTGCTCGCTGCTGCCCACGCGGCAGGCGAACAGATGTGATAAATCACTGAAGGCTGCAAGTTCATCTCCATAGTCGCCTTATGATGTCGAGGGCGCGGCGTGCTTGTCGGGATTGACAACAGGTCGATCGCGGCCAATGATGGTGTCGGGTTGATACACCCGCTGCTTGCGCCCTTTGTGGATAGTGAACGTATCAAAGTCCGCCACACCCTCGCTATTGGCGAGCGGGTCGGCAAGGCAAGCACCGATCTCCTCCGTTCGCCGATAGGGGTGTACCCATGCGCGATTTTCGCGATGCGAAGGCTATGGCGCGGTCGCTGCGCAACGCCTTGAATGCCAGAGCGATCCAAACCACTCACAGCGAATCCCTGGAGCTGATCGCGAAGGCGTTCGGCTGCGAGACCTGGAATATCCTGTCTGCCAGGATCGATGCCGCCGGCGCTCAGAAGCCGGCTGTCCAGGGCGGTCTGCTGTACTGCTCATTCTGCGGCAAGAACCAGCACGACGTGAGCAAATTGGTGGCGGGTCCTGCCGTCTTCATCTGCGACGAATGCATCGACCTGTGCACCGATATCGTCGACGAGAATCTAAACCAGCTGATTGCAGAAAACGAGGAGGGCGCGCGCGCCTTGTCGACCGATCGATTGCTGCACTATGTCGAGCTCGCGCGCAAGATCGTGGAGCGCCATCGTTCGATGCTGCAACGCATTGACCGGATGATCGCGCTTCGATCGCATCCATCGCCGACGGACGAGGAGGTGCCGCAGTCGGCCGTCTTCGCTCAGCTCAAGGCCAAGACCTCAGATGAATTGCTTGCCATGAAGAAAATCTCGCAAGATCAAATCGGCCGCTATGAGCGGGTTCAACGGACGGCGACGCCGATCATCGAGGAGCGGGCGCAATAGCGAGTAGGGCGGATTAGCGAAGCGTACTGCCGATCGGATCGCAAAGAAGGACGAGTTCACCTTCGAGCAATCCCTGGTTGCATGCTACCTAGCTTCGATAACTGGCAACACCGCTCGAATTGCAGCTGAGACGTCGGGGGCGGTATTGTTTCGCAATGCTCGCACGATCCACTGTTCGAACGATGCTCTCGACGTATCCTTCGCCTTACAGGCGATACTCAGTATTCCCTTGTTATCATACCATTTGAGCAATTCGGGCGCGTTCTTTTCTGCAATGGATTTTTGAAGGCTATCCGAGGCCAGCCTCGCCAACGCTGTCACGTCTAGGGCGTCTGTTTTCACCTTGTAATCTTCTGCAAGTGTTGCCACGTCGGAAGCGTCGCTGAGGTCGACTTTTTTTAAAGTGCGATCGATCCTTCGCCGGCAGTATCGCATCACAATTGGCGCCTGATTCTTGGGGTCCGCTGCATGCGCGAACAATTCGTCCAGGACACGGGATATCTTGGCCGGCAAGGCGAGCTCAGAATAACCCTCGGCCTTTGCTATAGCCACAATGACACTGGGCAGAAGAAAGAGATTTTCTATCTCCGAAACGGGCAAGACTGCGATACCCTTGTTTTTCAATAGCTCAATCTCCAACGAGTCATAGGCGTCGGAGTCGACTATGCCGCCACACGTGACGCGCGTTAGAGCGGCGTTGGCCCGCATGGTTGCTACTGCGTGAATAACTTCTTCGCA
The DNA here is from genome assembly GCF_029714345.1 of Bradyrhizobium brasilense. Lineage (NCBI taxonomy): Bacteria > Pseudomonadati > Pseudomonadota > Alphaproteobacteria > Hyphomicrobiales > Nitrobacteraceae > Bradyrhizobium > Bradyrhizobium brasilense. The sequence continues at coordinate 5,051,875 of NZ_CP121669.1, read as the reverse complement.
TGAGCCGCGAGGAATGATGGTCCATTCGGGATAACAGGCTCGGTAGATAGCTTGATCAAGGCTGCCTCCCTGTCCTTCCACAAAGAGTACGGGCTTTCGGCTGCCTAGGATAAGCGTTGCGATGTCTTCGCTGAACCCGGTGTCGTCAGGCACCGGCTCAATTGTCCAGCGATTCGTTGGACTGTAGTCGCGCAAGGCGAACTTCTGACCTTCGCGCGATGCTACAAATTCGAGATCGTGCGATATGAAAATCATCGCACAGTCAGGACGCGCCGCCTCGAGTTCATCCCAGAGGCGCGACATTATCGAGCGATGGATATGTAGCTCGGGTTCATCGAAGATAAGTACGCTGTTGGCCGCGGCGGCAAGTGTTTGTCCAATCAGATAGAATACCGCGCGCTCGCCGTCACTCATTTCCGCGGCGGGATATTTCGGGCCGCCACCAGTTAACGACGCTTCGATATTGTCGCCTGTGATATCTAGTTTCCGATTTGGAAGGATACGATCCCAAATCTCAAGAAGTTGCTCGAACTTAGTGGGCGATGCAGGGACATGAGCGCCTGCGCGGGCGTTCTTGTGCGTTTGAAGCGAGACGTTTGCCTGATCAGCGAAGAGGGCTTGGACTAGGAAGTCGTAGTCGTTCAATAGGAAGATCGCTGCGTTGTTGTTCCAGCGATTGCCAGTCCGGTAATCGAAAGTGCGAGAGCCCTCGTGAATAATTCCGGTCCGAAGCCCCCTAATGGCCACCTGTTCGCTAAGTTTGGGCACCAAGGGATTTAGATTGAGGGCTCGGTGAGCAGAGATGCGATGCGCTTGTTCCCCCAGTTCGTTTTCAATTTTCACGGCAAGCCTGGTCTTGCCGCCGCCGTTCGCGCCGACGAACAGAATTGATGCTCCAGAGCCGATCTGAAAATTCATGTCGCCAGTCGGGGTGGGAATTGAAAAACTGAACGTCATAGCTACCCAATATTGTTGCTGAGGTCGGACTGCAATCATCGCGATAAATTTGCTCAACCTATAGTATAGCGTAGCTTCAAACCGCAAGAAAAAGGGCCGCTTTCTGAGCGGCCCTTTTGTTTAGCGATCTGAGTGTATCGGTTGCCTCACGAACACCCCGTCGTGCTGCCGCACGTATCGCACTTCATGCACGTGCCGTTCCGCACCAGCGTGAAGTTGCCGCACTCCGAGCACATCTCGCCTTCGTAGCCCTTGGCCTTGGCTTCGGCGCGGCGCTCCGCCTTGGACGGGGCGGCGGCTGCGGCGGTGCCGGGCTTGCTCCAGTTCAGGGCCTCGAGCTTCTCGGTCGGCGAGAGGTCGTGGCTGACTTCCTGCTTCAGGGCGACCGCGCCTTCGACGGTGTCGGAGGCGCCGCGCGAAGTTGCGCCGTGGGAGGCGAGCGCGGTGACGCGGTTGCCGGCGGGCGCGTTGTCGGCGCCCGGGCTCACCGCGGCCGAGCCGCCGCGCATGACGACGAGGTTGTCGGTGCGCGACCGGGTCAGGCCCTTCGACAGGTACTTGGTGGCCTGGTGCTGGGCGGGGGCCTCATCCGGCTCCTTGCCTTCCTCGACGCCCTTGCCGAGCGCGTCGAAGCCAGACTCGTTCGGATCGACATGGGCGAGATCGAAGCGCGCCATGTAGCTCACCGCGAGCTCGCGGAAGACATAGTCGAGGATCGAGGTCGCGTACTTGATGGAGTCGTTGCCCTGCACCGGACCCGCGGGCTCGAAGCGGGTGAAGGTGAAGGCGTCGACATATTCTTCCAGCGGCACGCCGTATTGCAGACCCAGGGACACTGCGATCGCAAAATTGTTGATGAAGGAGCGCAGCGCCGCGCCTTCCTTGTGCATGTCGATGAAGATCTCGCCGAGCCTTCCGTCGTCATATTCGCCGGTGCGCAGGTAGACCTTGTGGCCGCCGACCACCGCCTTCTGGGTGTAGCCCTTGCGGCGATCGGGCATCTTCTCGCGCTCGCGCATCACGACGATGCGCTCGACCAGCTTCTCGACGATCTTCTCCGAGACCTGGGCGGCACGCGCGGCCATCGGCTTCTCGTACAGCGCTTCCACCGCATCGTCCTCGTCCTCATCGTCGGCGATGAGCTGCGAGTTCAGCGGCTGCGACAGTTTTGAGCCGTCGCGGTACAGCGCGTTGGCCTTCAGCGCCAGCTTCCACGACAACAGATAGGCGGACTTGCAGTCCTCCACCGTGGCGTCGTTCGGCATGTTGATGGTCTTGGAGATCGCGCCCGAGATGAACGGCTGCGAGGCCGCCATCATCCGGATGTGGCTCTCGACCGAGAGGTAGCGTTTTCCAATTTTGCCGCAGGGATTGGCGCAATCGAACACCGCGTAATCGGTTGGCTTGAGGTGCGGAGCTCCCTCCACCGTCATCGCGCCGCAGATGTGCACGTTGGCGGCCTCGATCTCGCGCTTGCTGAATCCGACCGCCGAGAGCAGGTCGAAGCCGGGGGCTGCGATCGCTTCCGCGCCGATGCCGAGCTGGTCGCGGATGAAATCCTCGCCAAAGGTCCACTTGTTGAAGGCGAACTTGATGTCGAACGCGGTCGGCAGCGCCTTTTCCACCTTGGCAATGGCTTCATCGGTGAAGCCCTTTGCCTTGAGGGTGGAGGCGTTGATGCCCGGGGCGTTGGACAGCGAGCCGTGGCCGACGGCGTAGGCCTCGATCTCCGCGATCTCGCTCTCGCGATAGCCGAGCGCGCGTAGCGCGGAGGGCACCGCCTGGTTGATGATCTTGAAGTAGCCGCCGCCGGCTAGCTTCTTGAACTTCACCAGCGCAAAGTCGGGCTCGATGCCGGTGGTGTCACAATCCATCACGAGGCCGATGGTGCCGGTCGGCGCCACCACCGTGGTCTGGGCGTTGCGATAGCCGTTGACCTCGCCGAGCGCCAGCGCGTCGTCCCAGGCCAGCCTGGCATGGGTGACGATGTCGGCTTGCGGGCAGGAGGCGTGATCTAGCGGCACCGGGTTGACCGAGAGCGCCTCGTAACCGGCCGCATTGCCGTGGGCAGCGCGGCGGTGGTTGCGGATCACGCGCAGCATGTGCGCGGCGTTCTTCTTGTAGCCCGGGAAGGTGCCGAGCTCGGCCGCCATCTCGGCCGAAGTCTTGTAGGAGATGCCGGTCATCACAGCGGTCAGCGCGCCGCACAGCGAACGGCCTTCCTTGCTGTCATAGGGCAGGCCCATGGTCATCAAGAGGCCGCCGATGTTGGCGAAGCCGAGGCCGAGCGTGCGGAATTCGTAGGACAGCTCGGCGATCGCCTTCGACGGGAACTGGGCCATCATGACGGAGATTTCGAGCACGATGGTCCAGAGCCGGCACAGATGCTCGTAGGATTCGATGTCGAACCGCTTGGTGGTGGTGCTGTAGAACGTCAGCAGGTTGGCGGAAGCGAGGTTGCACGCCGTGTCGTCCAGGAACATGTATTCCGAGCACGGATTGGACGCGCGGATGTCGCCGGACGCCTTGCAGGTGTGCCAGTCGTTCATCGTGGTGTTGAAGTGCAGGCCGGGATCGGCGCTCGCCCAGGCGGCGTAACCGATCTTCTCCCAGAGGTCGCGGGCCTTCAGCGTCTTGGTCACCTTCTTGGTGGTGCGGCCGACCAGATTCCAGTCGCCGTCCGTTTCCACCGCGCGCAGAAAATCGTCCTTCAGCGACACCGAGTTGTTGGAGTTCTGGCCGGAGACGGTGAGATACGCCTCGGAATCCCAGTCGGTGTCGTAGGTGTCGAACGAGATGTCCTTGTAGCCTTGCTTGGCGAACTGGATGACGCGCTTGATGTAGTTGTCGGGCACCAGCGCGCGGCGCGCGAGCTTGATCTCGCGGCGGAGCGCAGGGTTCTTCTCGGGATCGAAGCAGTCGTCGCCGCTGCCTTCGCAGTTCACGCAGGCCTTCATCACGGCCTTGAGGTGCTTCTGGTTGATCTTGGAGCCGGTGACGAGAGCGGCGACCTTCTGCTCCTCCTTCACCTTCCAGTCGATATAAGTCTCGATATCGGGGTGATCGGCATCGACCACGACCATCTTGGCGGCGCGTCGCGTGGTGCCGCCCGACTTGATCGCGCCCGCGGCGCGGTCGCCGATCTTGAGGAAGCTCATCAGGCCGCTTGAGCGGCCGCCGCCGGACAGCTTCTCGCCTTCGCCGCGCAGGCTCGAGAAGTTGGAGCCGGTGCCGGAGCCATATTTGAACAGGCGCGCCTCGCGCACCCAGAGGTCCATGATGCCGCCCTCGTTGACGAGGTCGTCGCCGACGCCCTGGATGAAGCAGGCATGCGGCTGCGGATGCTCATAGGCCGACTTCGACTTGGTCAGCTTGCCGGTCTTCCAGTCGACGTAATAGTGGCCCTGGCCGGGACCATCGACGCCATAGGCCCAATGCAGCCCGGTGTTGAACCACTGCGGCGAGTTCGGCGCGACCATCTGTTTTGCGAGCTGGAAGCGGAGCTCGTCGAAGAAGGCGAGGGCGTCTTCTTCCGTGGAGAAGTAGCCGCCCTTCCAGCCCCAATAGGTCCAGCAGCCGGCGAGGCGATCGAACACCTGCTTGGCCGAGGTTTCGCCGACGATGCGCTCGTTCTCCGGCAGGAGGCCAAGCGCCTCGGTGTCGGGCACCGAACGCCACAGCCACGACGGCACGGTCTCTTCCTCGACCTTCTTCAGGCGCGCGGCAACGCCGGCCTTGCGGAAATACTTCTGCGCCAGCACGTCGGAGGCGACCTGCGACCAGAACTCCGGAACCTCGACGTTCTCGGCGCGGAACACGACCGAGCCGTCCGGATTGCGGATCTCTGATGTGGTCAGGCGGAAGTTGATCCCGGCATAGGGAGATTGTCCGCTGGTGGTGTTGCGTCGTTCGATTCGCATGGTCGAGCCCCGTCTCTTCTTCTGCCCGGCCCCACGTTTGTCCGCAGGTGCCGGAATGTTGTCTGTTCGCGGACTTAAGGGAACACGCGTCAGCACGCCTCCCGTCATCCGCAGCTCAGCCGGTGGATCCGGCCTGTTTTCTCTCATCCGCTGGGCACCGGTATGACCGGTCCTGCGGCGGCATCGTCCCGGCGCGGCGCCCGACTGGTCGGGTGCTCCGGGTCATGCATTCAACGCCCCAAAACGCTTCACGCGACACGTCACGCGTACGCTTCTTCCGGGCCGGTTACGGCCTCTGTTTCCGGGTCCTTCGCGGCCCGTTCTGTCGTCCCCGGACTCGAAAGACCTCGGGCCCAAAATCAGGGCAGAGAAGCCCTTCACCCGCGGCCCGAAGGCCTGGCGGAGTGGTCATTTTGGAACCCTTGTGGGAGCGACCGGCGGGGACCCAAACACACTCGCGCCGAACAGGTTGAAAGCTAGGCCATGTCCGTCACGCCCGTCAAGGACTAGTACGAGTTTCTGAATCAAACACTAAATATGGTGGAAAGAGGGGGATAACAGGGGTCGGTGCCGCGCCTGTGATCGGGCCAACTATCGGTGAGTCCTCAGGGATTCCCAAGCCAAAAAAATTCCTGTCGCCTGTGGATCGGAGCTTCGCCCCGCTGTTCACAGGCGAAGTTTTTATTCGCGGTCCCGGATTGAATTTTGGGGACTCACGTAGGCCTACGGGCAAAGTACGGATCAGGCATGTCAGAGCCGTGATGGTCGGGCGACAAAATCGCGGGCAAGGTGAGGCCGACTCACATCCCCGCCGGGTTCCATGACAGTCCAGAAGCCTTCCGCGCGGCCGCGCCTTGCGCCCGCCGGCCTGATGTTCCTCGCCATCACCTCAGTGGGTTGGGGGTTCAACTGGCCGTCCACCAAGTTCCTGCTCGGCGAGCTGCCGCCGCTGACCTTGCGCGGCACCACCGGGGTGATCGGCGCCGTGCTGCTCGCGGTGCTGGCGCTGATCCGTGCCCAGAGCCTGCATGTCGAGAAACGGCTGTGGCCGCGGCTCGTGCTGTATGCGGCGCTCAACGTCACCGGCTGGATGGTGCTGATGGGGCTGGCGCTGCTCTGGCTGCCGGCGAGCGAGGCGGCGCTGATCGCCTACACCATGCCGGTATGGGCCTCGCTGCTGGCCTGGCCGGTGCTCGGCGAACGGCCGACGCTGCTGCGGACCATCGCGCTGGTGATGGCCTTTGCAGGTCTCGCCGCGATCATGGGCGGCAGCGGCATCACCGCAAGCAAGGAGAAGCTGCCGGGAATCATCATGGCGCTCGGCGGCGCCTTCGGCTTTGCGCTCGGCACCGTGCTGGCCAAGAAATATCCGCTGGTGATGCCGCCGATCCCGGCCGCGGCCTGGCAGATCGGCCTCGGCTGCGTGCCGATCGCGATCGTCGGTCTCCTGATCGAGACCACGCATCTCGACCGCATCACGACGGTCGGCTGGTGGCTCTTGGTCTATTCGACGCTGATCCAGTTCTGCGTCGCCTATGTCGCCTGGTTCGCCGCGCTCGCGCGCCTGCCGGCCTCGGTCGCGGCGATCGGCACCATGGCGGTGCCTGTGATCGGCGTGGTGGCCTCCGCAATCGCATTGCACGAGCCGCTGGGGCCGAGCCAGATCGTCGCGCTGCTGTTCACCCTCGCCGGCGTCGCGCTCGCGACGAGGTAGCGATGGACTCCACCTCGCCCCGCTTGCGGGGAGAGGTCGGAACGCATCGTTAGATGCGTTCCGGGTGAGGGGAGTCTCCGCAGACGCAGCTAGCAGCGAATACGCGGAGACGGCCCCTCACCCCAACCCTCTCCCCGCAAGAGCGGGGCGAGGGAGCAAAGCGCCGTTGTGGTTGCTACCCGACCTCATCCATCGCGCTGGTCTAGCTCACATCACTCGCCGAGCGCCTGCTGCAGCATGCTGGCGAGCTGCGCCTTGCGGTAGGGTTTGGCCAGCAGCAGCACGCCCTCGTCGAGGCGGCCGTGATGCACGATCGCGTTCTCGGTGTAGCCCGAAGTGTAGAGCACCTTGATGCCGGGCCGCCGTTTTTGCACCTCGTCGGCGAGCTGGCGGCCGTTCATGCCGCCGGGCATGATCACGTCGGTGAACAGGAGGTCGAACTTCTCGCCCTTGTCGACCAGCGCCAGCGCGGCGCGGGCGTCGGGCACGGCGATGGTCTTGTAGCCGAGCGCGCCTAGCTGCGTGACGACGTAGTTGCGCACCAGCTGGTCGTCTTCCACCACCAGGATGACTTCGCTGCCGCGCCGCACCGGCTCCGGCGGGGGCGCCTCGACCTCGACCTGGCCGCGGGCAGGGGGCAGATAGAGCTTGATCGTGGTGCCGTGGCCTTCCTCGCTGTAGATCTTGATGTGTCCGCCGGACTGCTTGACGAAGCCGTAGACCATGCTCATGCCGAGGCCGGAGCCCTTGCCGACCTCCTTGGTGGTGAAGAACGGCTCGAACACCTTGTCCTGCACCGCGTGCGACATGCCGGTGCCGGTGTCGCTGACCGCGAGCAGCACGTAGCGGCCCGGCGTGATGTCGGGATTGACAGCCGCATAGGCGTCGTCGAGCACAATGTTGCTGGTCTCGAACAGCAGCTTGCCGCCGTTCGGCATCGCGTCGCGGGCGTTGATCGCCATGTTGAGCAGCGAGTTGGCGAGCTGCGACGGATCGATATGGACGCTGGCGACATCGGGCGCCAGCACCGAATTGATCTCGATCTGCTCGCCGAGCGTCGGCCGCAGCAGCTTGGCGATGTCGACCACGGTGCCGTTGATGTCGACGGTGCGCGGCTCCAGCGGCTGGCGGCGCGCGAAGGCGAGCAGATGCTGGATCAGCTCGCGGCAGCGCTCGGCGGCGCGGTCGATCAGCTCGGCGGTTTTCGCGAGCTGCGGCTGGGCGCGCAGGCTGTCGACCAGCGTCTCGGTGGTGCCGGTGATGACCGTCAGCATGTTGTTGAAGTCGTGCGCGACGCCGCCGGTCAGCTTGCCGATGGCGTCGAGCTTCTGTGCCTGCTGCAGCTTGTGCTCGGTTTCGCGCGAGGCGGTGATGTCGTGATAGATCAGCGCCGCGCCGGTGATGGTGTCGTCGCCATCGCGCAGCGGCCGGCCCGACACCACGAGGTGAATCTCCGGCGCGCCGCGCACCGGCTTGGCGACGAATTCCAGCCCGTCGAATTCCTCGCCGCGCAGCGTCCTGGCCGACGGCATGTCGTCGGCCTGCATCGGCGTGACGCCGTCGGACTGGAACACGTTGCTCATGGCGCGCAGCTGCCGGACCGTCATGCCCGGCTTGTAGCGCAGCATCTTCTCGGCGGCCGGGTTTGACAGCAGCACGGTGCCGGTGCTGTCGATCACCAGCACCGCCTCCGCCATGGTGCGGAAGGTGGTTTCCATCACCGAGGTGGAACGGCGGAGCTCTTCGAGCGCGGCGCCGAGATCCTTGGTGCGATCGGCGACCTTGCCCTCGAGCGACAGATTGGTCGCCTTGGTCGCGCTGAGCGCGCCCTGCAGTTCGCGGCTGGCGCGCCGGGCCGTCAGCGTCAGCGCGATCGCGAGCAGCAGGATCATCGCCACGCCGGCGAGATCGATCATCAGCAGCAGCCGTCCATTGGTCTTGGACTGGTCGGTGCGAATCCGGAGCAGGCGGCGCTCTTCGGTGACCAGGCGGTCGAGCGCCGCGCCGACCTTGTCGGTCAGCGCGCGGCTCTCGCCCGCGGAGATCAGCGCCGCGGCGCCGGCCGTGTCGCCCGCGCTGCGCAACCTGATCAGCTCGGCGCCGAGCGCAATGGCACGCTGGACCTCGACCCTGGTGCCCGTGATCAGCTGCGCCTCCTCGGGGGCCGACGTCACCGCGGCCATCAGATCGTCGAAGGCCGCGGTGAGGGCTGCGCTCTGCTCGCGAAACTCGTCGGCAAAGGACGCATCGCCGGTCAGCGCGAAACCGCGCGCCGCGCTCTCGACGCTGCGCGGCAGCTGACGCGCATCCGAAATGCGCTTGAGGATGCTGAGCGTGCGGTCGACCGAATCAATCTCGCTGCGCGACTTGACGTCCAATCCGATCGACGCCGCGCTGATGACGAGGAGGATCGCAAGGCCGCTGCCGAGAATGAGACGCTGGGAAGCCATCGACGATTAGTACGAGCAATTATTTCGAAAGACGAGCGGAAGGTGCATACTTCGCAAGACATTCGTTAACGGCGGCAATCAGCGCCTGCGGGGTGAACGGCTTGCGCAGGCAGGCGGACGCGCCGAGCTCGATCGTCATCCGCAGGAAGTCCGGCGCGCGGTCGGCATTGGCGAAGGCATAGCCCGACATCGCGATGACGGGAATTTCGGGGGCGCGCTCGTGGAAGACGCGGATCGCCTCGAACCCGCGCATATGCGGCATGAAGACGTCGACCAGCATGACGTCGAAGGTGGCCTGCTCGAGCGCGCGCATGCCGGCTTCACCGCCATCGGCGACGGTGACCTCGAAGCCCTGGCGTTGCAGACACACCTCGATGGCAACGCACACCATCGGGTCGTCATCAACCACGAGAACGCTCGGCACGATGCATCCTCTTTCTAACGGCCTCGCGTGCCGGCGACTCGCTTGGCCTGTTCGTCAATTAAGGCGGAACCTAGACGGAAAGTCTGTATCATAGAATGCATATGCTGTTTGCTGACAAGCAGATTTCCAGCTAGCCGTGACACATCACCTGTATTTGTCCATCCCCTTTACGACAGGTCCATGACTGCAGTTCCCGTCGCCGGCCGCGCCCCGCTGTCACCGCTTGGCCTCGCATTCCTGGTCGTTGCCTCGATCGGCTGGGGACTCAACTTCCCGATCATGAAGTTCCTGCTCACGGAGTGGCCGCCGCTGTCCGCGCGCGGGCTGTGCGGCGTGGTCGGCGCGGTTGCGCTCGGTCTGGTCGCGCTGATGCGGGGACAGACGCTGCGCGTGCCTGACGGCATGTGGTTGCGGCTCGCTCTGGTGTCGACGCTGTCGATCGGCGGCTGGGTCGCGTCCATGGGCCTCGCGCTGATCTGGCTGCGGGCCAGCGAGGCGGCTGTGCTCGGCATATCGATTCCGGTGTGGGTCGCGCTGGTGGCCTGGCCGGTGCTCGGCGAGCGCGTGTCGCTGCCGCGTGCGCTTGCGCTTGCGGTGGCGCTCGCCGGGATCGCGGCGCTGATCGGCGGCGGCGGCATCGACGCAAGCCTCGGCAAGCTGCCGGGGATTCTGTTCGCGCTCGCCGGCGCGCTCTGTGTCGGGCTCGGCACGGTGCTGACCAAATCGTTCAAGCTCGCGATGCCGCCGCTGTCGCTCGCGGCCTGGCAGCTTGCGATCGGCTGCGTGCCAATCGCGATCATCGGCATCATGATCGAGCAGCCGCAGCTCGCCGCGCTGTCGCAGTTCGGCTGGGCGTCGATGATCTACATGACGCTGATCCAGTTCTGCCTTTGCTATGTCTGCTGGTTTGCGGCGCTCGAGCGATTGCCGGCGGCGACCGCGTCGATCGGCACGCTGCTGGTCCCCGTCGTCGGCGTGCTCGCGGCAGCGGCGATGCTGCGCGAGCCGCTCAGCGCGAGCGATATCGCAGCGCTCGTGGTGACGTTCGCGGCCGTCGCGGTCGCCTTGCGCACATAAGACTTGCGTACATGAAAAAGGGCGGCGCTGGCGCCGCCCTTTTGCAATCAAGAATTCAGGCCTTCATTACGGGCAGGGATGCCGCCGGCCGTCATAGCCGAGATAGGTGCCCGAGGCAGGATCGTAGGACCTGTAGCGCTGCGCGCAGTAGCTGGCGCCGCCGCCACTCGGTACCTCCACGGCAACAGACGGTTCATCGTAATAGCCGTAGCTGTCGTCATAATAGCCGGGGCCGTAGCCATAGCCGGAGCCGTAATACGCGCCCGAGGCGAGGGCGCCGCCGACGACCGCACCGGCCACCGCGCCGGGCCAGAATCCGCCGCCACGATGATACCCGCCGTGCCAGCCGCCACCGCCGCGCCAACCGCCGCCGCCACCACCGGCCCAGTGACCACCGCCACCACCGCCGCCGTGCCAGCCGCCGCCACCACCGCCGCCCATGGCACCTCCGCCTCCGCGGCCGCCGCCAAAGCCGCCACCACCACCGCCGCCGCCGCCAACGTGGCCGCCGCCGCCGCCCATCGCACCCATCTGTGCGGCAGACTGGGCGAACGAAACGGTCGGCGACACAGCCAACGGCAGCGCAAGCGCCAGAGCCGCGGCGGTGCTCAGAACCTTCATATTGATCATTTTGGACTCCATCAAAACGGTGAATGTCTAACCATCTCTGTGGTCGGACGTTCCCGTGCTCCACATTGATTGTGGGTCATCTTCGCGTAGCCGGCGGCTCATGTATGGCAGCTGAACAAAACTCCTCGTGAGCGCGTCATTTGGTCGCCAAATGGGTGCATAAACCGGGGGCTGTCCGAGGGGTGCGGGGCTACCTTGGCGGCGGCTGGACATTTGGGGAATGAGGTGGCATCAGAGCCGCATAGTCTCGAACCGACGACCGGCCACGCATGAAACAATTCCTGCTGAAATTCTTCACCTGGTGGAATGGCCAGACCTTTGGCACGCAATTGTGGACCTCGCGATTCGGCGAACTGGTCGGCGAGGACGAGCAGGGCAACCGCTATTACCGCACCAAGGGCGGTGAGATCGATCCGACCCTGCATTTCGAGCGTCGCTGGGTGGTCTACAACGGTTACGCCGAAGCCTCCCGCATTCCGGCCGGCTGGCACGGCTGGCTGCATCACACCGTCGATGTGCCGCCGACCGAGGAGGGCTACCAGGCGCGCGAATGGGAGAAGCCGCATCTGCCGAACCTGACCGGCACCGCACAGGCTTACCGCCCGTCCGGCTCGACGCTGGCGAGCGGCCGCCGCCCCAAGGCGACCGGCGACTATCACGCCTGGACGCCGGGAAGCTGACTTTCACGCATTGTTGTTCTGACGTGCACGTGCGTAACAACGCGCGTGCATCGCACACGCCCGGCAGCGCAAACGCGCGCCTGTGAACAACGGTAACAGCGGGGACAGATCGGCCGCAGCCGATGCTGTCCGCTTGCGCCGGGCGCGGGTTCGCGGCTCAATAGGGCCATCTTACGGAGATGGGAAACCATCGCGTCGGATCGGGCTCCAGATCGCGACTGTCCCGATATGCAGCGGCCTCCGAGTTGGATGCGGCCGGGAGATAGGCCCCCGGTACAGACGTCCTGAAATCGCCCGCAAATGTGAGGCTACCGTGAGACAGGAAGGGCCGCTCGGGAAACCGGGCGGCCTTTTTCTTTGCGGCGATCAGGTCAGGACAGCCGTGCCGCGGCACGGCCCATCAAGTCGGCGCGGCGCGCCTGCGACGGCGCGATCCGCTCTTTCATGAAAGCGAGAATCTCGGCCGGTGCGGTATCCGGCGAGCCCGCGTTGAACGGCGGGGCCGGGTTGTATTCGAGCCTGAGCTGGATCGCTTCCGCGGTCTTGCGGTCGACGAGCTCCGACACCAGCGTCAGCGCGAAGTCGATGCCCGCGGTGACGCCGCCGCCGGTGAAGCGATTGCGGTCGACGCAGACGCGCGTCCTGGTCGGAATGGCCCCGAAGCCCGACAGGAAATCAATCGAGCTCCAATGCGTGGTCGCGCGATAGCCCTTGAGCAGGCCGGCCGCGCCGAGCACCAGCGATCCCGTGCAGACCGACGTGACGTATTTCGCACCCTCGGCCTGCTTGCGGAGGAAGGCCAGCATCTCCTCGTCGCCGACCATGTCGTCGGTGCCGAAGCCGCCGGGCACGCAGATCACGTCGAGCTGCGGGCAATCGGCAAAGGTCGTGGTCGGCGTCAGGACCATGACGGAATCGGTCGGAACGGGTTCGATGCGTTTCCAGATCAGATGCACCTTGGCGCCGGGGACCGAGGAGAACACCTGCAGCGGACCGGTCAGGTCGAGCTGGGTCACCTTCGGGAAGACGAGCAATCCAATCTGCAGGGGTTCGGTCATCGGGGGCTCCAAATAGCGCTTGACGGAACCACGATGTCATGATGGCCTCTCGTCCAAAATGGCGTATTTCCCTCATTTTCGGACGCAGGTCTCCTGAAGCAAGGCTCCCGAGAGAGGATCGCCAAGAAAGTAACGTCACCTGCGAGGATTTGGCGATGATCGGCATCCTGATCTTTCCCGACTTCCAGCTGCTCGACGCGGCCGGGCCGATCGCGGCCTTCGAGATCGCGGCGCGCTTCGCCAACAACGCGCCGGCGATCAGGACGCTTGCGGTGAAGGCTGGACCGGTGCGCTCTTCGTCCGGTGTGGAGATGCTCGCGCGCGGCCTCAAGCCAGCGACGGCGATCACGACGCTGATCATTGCGGGCGGCAACGGCGTACGCACGCCGGCGACCTGTCCAGCCACGCTGTCATTCGTGCGGCGGATGGCGGGCCGCGGCATTCGCGTCGCCAGCGTCTGCTCGGGCGCTTATGTGCTGGCCGAGGCGGGCCTGCTCGACGGCCGCCGCGCCACCACGCACTGGCAGCGCACGCCGCATTTCGTGAAGACCTATCCGAAGATCAAGCTCGAGCCGGACCAGATCTTCGTTCGCGACGGCAATATCTGGAGTTCGGCCGGCATCACCGCCGGCATCGACCTCGCGCTCGCGATGATCACCGAGGACTATGGCGACGAGGTCGCGCAGAACACCGCGCGGCAACTGGTGCTGTATCATCGGCGCAGCGGCGGGCAGTCGCAGTTTTCCTCGCTGCTGGAATTGAAGACGCCGAACGGCCGGTTCGGGCCGCTGCTCGCCTGGGCACGCGAGCATCTCGATGCGCCGCTGACGGTCGAGGATCTCGCCGACAAGGCCGGGATGAGTTCGCGGCATTTCACCCGCGCCTTCATCGCGGAGACCGGCACGACGCCATCGAAAGCGGTCGAGCGGCTCAGGATCGAAGTCGCGCGGCAGCGCGTGCAATCGTCGGGCGAGGCGATCGAGCGCGTCGCCGAGATCACCGGCTTCCGCGATCCCGAGCGGATGCGCCGCGCCTTCATCCGCGCCTTCGGCCAGCCGCCGCAATCGTTGCGGCGTGCGGCGCGGGCCGGGTAGGGCGCGTTTGGGACAAGCTCGTTGTCCGATTTCACCCGATCCATCTCGTCTTTGCAGTGATGAACCTGGCGAGGGTTCCCGTGACCCACGTTAAGTGGGCATTGGGGACCCGAGGAGGTTCTAATGACAAAGCATCGAACGATTACCGGGTTCGTGGCTGTCGCCCTGCTGGCTGTCACCGCGACCGCCGCGACCATCAAGTCGCACGCGCCCCGGACCGACGGCATTGCCGTCGCCGGCACGGACTCGCTCCCGGCCAAGGATTTCAGCGACCGCTGGTCCGCGATATCCGATTTGCCTCCGGCGACGGACATGACCGGGCGTGCCGCTGACGCGCGCTGAGGTCATGGACAAAGGTCCGGCCCGTTCGAGCACGCGACCCGTGCCGAGATCACGCGTCTCGCAACAAAAAATGCCCCGCCGAAGCGGGGCAAGATGTTGAACGACTTAGTCTTGAGCGACTTGGTCTTGAATAGAACTAACGGTTCCGCCGCGCCGGAATAGCGCAGTCATTCACCAATACAGGATCAGCCCACGATCGCAGAGATCCACGGATGCTCTGACCACGAACCGTGCTTCAACCGAAAGATCACTGGCCCAATGTATCGGTTGCGATCTTCTTCTTGAGTGCTTCGCAGGTATCCCTGACCTCCGCGGTCATCAACGAGACGGCTTCGATCTGCAGGAAGAAGCGCTTGCCCTGATCGCGGTAACCGGCAGCGAACTCCTTGATCTCGGCGATCATGTCATGAACGCCTGCGACCATGACCTCGCAGTTCTTCGCGGCCAATTGCAGTTCCGATCCAAGGGCCTCGATCTCTTTCACTGCCGCTTCGTATTCGCGCACGACCGCCTCGGCCGACAGCTTGCCCACCTCGTTGACGCCGTTGCGATGCTCGACATAGTCCGGCATCGGCGAGAGGGGCCGGATGTTGCTGCGTGGTCGATGCGAAGTCACCGTGTTGATTTCGTCCTCCATCTGCTCCGACGGAGCGCGGGCGAGGACTTCTGCACTAACACTCATGCGAACTCTCCATAACTTGTTACGGCGAATGGAGTTTAGCAATGTCAACGGAATTGTCTCGATTTTCCACAGTTTTGAGGCAAGCGCAATTGTGCGCTGCAGCATTGTGTTGCGTCAATGTGGCGCGTCGGGATGCCAGCCAAGCAGTGCGAGCATCACAAAGAAGCCGACGACATAGGCCGCCATGATCGGCCAGCCCTGGGTGATCCAGCGGACCACCGATTTGGCTTCCGGGTACATGTTGGACACCGCAACGCCCGCCGAAGAGCCGAACCAGACCATCGACCCGCCAAATCCGACCGCGTAGGCGAGGAAGCCCCAGTCATAGCCGCCTTGCTTCAGCGCCAGCGCGGTCAGGGGAATATTGTCGAACACCGCCGAGACGAAGCCGAGCCCGAGCGCGGTCTGCCACGATGCGGCAGGCAATTTCTCCACCGGCATCATCGAGGCCGCCGTCACCAGCGCGAGCAGGAAGACGGTGCCCTTCAGCGTCTCGGGCATCACCGACCAGTCCGGCCGCCGCAGCACCGAGGTGACCAGGATCGCGGCCCAGACCGCGAGCCCGAGCACGGGCAGCGTATCGAGCAGCGCGGGGAACTTCAGATTGGCCGTCACATTGGCCGTCAGCGCGGCGAGCAGGATCACGGCCACGATCGCAACCCGCGCCCAGTCGATTCTGAGGCCGGACGGTGCATCCTTCACGATCGGGGAAAAGCGGTGCTGTTGCAGCGAGGCCGGCACCGCAAACACCAGCATCGCGACTATGGCTGCGACATAGGCCTCCACGACCGTGAGCGGGCTGATGCCGTCGATCCACATCATCGTCGTCGTGGTGTCGCCGACGACGCTGCCGGCGCCGCCGGCATTCGATGCGGCGACGATGGCCGCGAGATAGCCGATATGGACGCGGCCACGGAACACGTGGCGGGCCACGGTGCCGCCGATCAGCGCGGCCGCGATATTGTCGAGGAAGCCCGACAGCACGAACACGATGACCAGCAGGATCAGTCCGCCCTTCCAGTCATCGGGCAGCAGCGCCGGCATCTCGTCGGGAATGCGGCTCTCCTCGAAATGGCGCGACAGCAGCGCAAAGCCCATCAGGAGCAGGAACAGGTTGGCGAGCGTGACCCACTCATGCTCCATGTGATGCGCAAGACCGGGCAGGCCGGCGCCGAATTTCGCAAAGCCCGCGAACAGCAGCTTGTAGGCGACGATCGCAGCAAGGCCCGTCAGCGCCACCGCGAGCGTGTGGTGATGGAAGATCGCGACGCCGAGCAGCGTCAGCGCGAACAGGATGAAATCGAGCGGGATACCGTAGACGAGGATTGGCGTGAGCAAGACGATCTCGATGGCTGGAGTGCCCGGCGGCGTGAAGCGCTGACGGCGACACTATCGCGCGGCGTCGGGAACTTCAAGGCGCGCTAACGCCGCAACAGGCTCGCGATGCGCTCGCGAGCCCCGATCGGGGAATGACGCCAGGCACGTCGCCGCTGATCCGATTGCTTAGCCCAGCGTCTTCAGCCAGGCGCTGATCTCGGTCACCGCGATATTGGCCTGATTGAGCAGCTTGCCCATGGTGAAGAAGCCGTGGAACTGGCCGGGGAAATGCCGGTAGGTCACCGGCACGCCGGCGTCCTTGAGGAATTTCGCATACTCGTCGCCTTCGTCGCGGAGCGGATCGGCGCCGGCGGTCAGCACATAGGCCGGCGGCAATCCGGCAAAGTCGTTCGCGCGCGCCGGCGAGGCACGCCAGTCGTTGTTGTCGGCGTCGCCGAGATAATGGTTGGCGAACCAGCCGATCACCGAGTGCGTCAGGAGGATGCTGGTCTCGGGCTCGCGATGCGAGGGATGCTTCCGCGAGAAATCGGTCGCGGGATAGATCAGCAGCTGGGCCGCGAGCTTCGGCCCGCCGTCGCGGGCGGTCAGGGCAACGACCGCCGCGAGGTTGCCGCCGGCGCTGTCGCCGCCGACGATCAGGCGCGCGGCGTCGATGCCGAGATCCCTGGCATTGGCGGCGACCCATCGGGTCGCGGTGACGGCGTCATCGACCGCGGCAGGGAAACGATGCTCGGGCGCGAGGCGATAATCGATCGAGATCACGATCAACTCGCCCTCATGGGCAAGCTTCTGGCAAACCACCTCATGGGTATCGAGGTCGCCGATCACCCAGCCGCCGCCGTGGAAGAACACCAGGCAGGGCGCGAGCCCGTCTTTCTTGCGCAGCGTGTTCGGCGTGTAGATGCGGGCAGGGATCGTGCCGTGCGGCGCCGGGATCGCGAGCGGCTTGCTCGATTGCAGCGCAGGCGGCTCGGGATTGGAGACGACGCGGGCGGCTCGGTAATAGTCGCGCGCTTCCGGCGCGGTCAGCGTCTCATAGGCGGGACGGCCGGCCTCCTGGAACGCCTTGTAGACGGCAGCGGCATCGGGATCGAGAACGACGGGCATGGACAGCAAACCTTCTTGTGATGCTGGGCTGAAATGTCAGGCGGCGGTGCGGCCGCCGTCGACGGTGTAGGCGGAGCCGGAGACGTAGCTCGCCTCGTCGGAGGCAAGAAAAGCGACGATGGAGGCAACCTCGCTTGCGAGACCGAGCCGGCGCGCCGGGATGCGGTCGACGATCTTCTCGATCGGCGGCGGCGCGTTGCCGCCGGAGCGGCCCTGCAGGATCGTGCTCAGCATCCGGCTCTCGATCATGCCGGGGCAGACGCAATTGACCCGCACGCCGGTGCCGGTGCATTCCCAGGCCGCGCTCTTGGTCAGCCCGATCACCGCGTGCTTGCTCGCGCTGTAGACCGCGATCATCGGTGATCCCATCAGGCCCGCGATCGAGGCGGTGTTGATGATGCTGCCCTTGTTCTGCTTCAGCATGACAGGCAGCACATGCTTCATGCCGAGGAAGACGCCGACGACATTGACGTCGAGCACCCGGCGGAAACTCTCCAGCGAATATTCGGGGATCGGCCTGATGTCGCCCTCGACGCCGGCGTTGTTGTAGAAGGCATCGATGGTGCCGAAGCGGTCGACGGCGGCGCGGACATAGTCCTTGACCTCGTCCTCGTCGGTGACGTCGGCTTCGATTGCGAGGGCCTCGGCCGAGGCGGGCAGGTCCTTGATGGCGGCTTTGAGATCAGCGCCCTTGCGGTCGACTGCGACAATCCGCGCACCCCGTTCGGCGAGCAGTTGGAGCGAGGCGGTTCCGATGACGCCGGCAGCCCCGGTGACGACGGCGACCCGGCCGTCGAGCCTGATGCGATCGGGCATGGTGGGTTTCCTCTGGCTGGTCCGGTTCGATCCGGATTTTCCTGGTTTTCACGCGTGGCCGCGTGCCTTCAGCGTGTGGACTATCACACGTGTTCCCAGGAGTGACCAGAGGCTGACCAGAGGCTGCCCTGTGGACCGGGGAGAGGTGGCCGGGTGCCCTTTCCCCGCCGTATTCGGCGTGTTAACCGGTGGCCTGCGAGCGGCCGATATCAAGGTAGACTGTCGCGAGCCCGATTCGCCCTTTAAAGCCGCGCGAGATGCTTCGAACCGTTGCCCTGACTGGCTTTGCGGCCCTGGTTGCCGCCTCAACCATCTCGCTTGCGCCGCCCGCGCGCGCGCAGATCGGAACGATTTTCTCCGATCCCGCGCCGCGTCCGCCCGGCTCGATCCCGCGTGGTCAGCCGGCTCCTCCCAGCGACGACGACGAGGAAGTGCCGGAATTGCCGCGCGGCCGTCTGTTGCCGACACAGCCGCGGGCGCTGCCGCCAGGCCAGGCGGTGCCGCCGCCCGGCAGCGTGCAGTCGCAGCCGCTGGCGCCGCCGCCCGGCTCGACGGTGGCTCCGCAGGGCACCCAGCCCGGTGTCGCCGTGCAGCCGCCGCAACCCGGCGGTCCCGCCGTTGCCAATACGCCGCCCGGTGCCAATCCGCTGCCGCCGGGGCAGCGTCCCAAGGGCACGCCCCCAGGCACCCCGCCGCAGACGCCTGCCACGTTGCAGCCGGGTGACGAGGTCGTACAGGAGCCGCCGTCGACCAAGATCACCAACAAGAAGGCGAGCTTCTCCGGTCTCGACAAGATCACCGGGCGCATCATCAATTTCGACGAGGATATCGGCGAGACTGTGCAGTTCGGCGCGCTGCGGGTGAAGACCGATGCCTGTTACACGAGGCCGTCGACGGAAGCTGCCAACACCGACGCCTTTGTCGAGGTCGACGAGATCACGCTGCAGGGCGAGGTGAAGCGGATCTTCTCGGGCTGGATGTTCGCGGCGAGCCCCGGCCTGCACGGCGTCGAGCATCCGATCTACGACATCTGGCTGACCGACTGCAAAGGGCCGGATCAGACCATCGTGACCGCCGCGCCCGATCCGCCGAAGGCGCCGACGCCTCCGCCGCCGCCGGCCCAGAAGCGCGCGCCGCCGAAGCAGGCCGCGCCGCGTCCGCCGCCGCAGCCGCAATACCAGCAGCAGCAGCCGCCTCCGCCGCCCCAGCAACAGCAGCGGCCGGGCGGGTTGTTCGGCGGATTGTTTGGGAACTGATTGGCACTTCGTAGCCCGGATGGAGCGCAGCGAAATCCGGGGTCTTCTCCGCGCGGACAGACCGCCCCGGATTGCGCTTCGCTTCATCCGGGCTACGCGATCACCGTTCAATTGCGCTCGGCGATGATTGCCAGCGCGTCGGCACCTTTGACCGGCTGGGTGGCGTCGAACTTGCGGAAATCCGCCGGCGCGCCCGTGATCGCCTTGTCGAGCAGCGTGCGATAGCGGCGCCGCGAGATCTCGATCGCGCCGAACGTCCTCAGGTGCTCCGTCACATATTGCGTGTCGAGCAGTTCGAACCCGCCCGCGATCAGCCGCGCCACCAGATGCACCAGCGCGACCTTCGATGCGTCGCGCGTGGTGTGAAACATGCTTTCGCCGAAGAAGGCGCGGCCGAGGCTGACGCCGTAGAGCCCGCCGACCAGATTGTCGTCCTGCCAGACCTCGACGCTATGGCAATGGCCCGACGCGTACAGCCCGACATAGAGATCGCGGATGCGCCTGTTGATCCAGGTGTCGTCGCGGCCGGGCTGCGGCGCCGCGCAACCGGCGATCACGGCCTTGAACGCGGTATCGACGGTGACGGTGAAGGCATCCGAGCGCACGGTGCGCGCCAGGCGGGAGGCGACACGGAAGCCGTCGAACGGAATCACGCCGCGCAATTCCGGCTCGACCCAGAACAGGGTCGGATCGTCGGCGCTCTCCGCCATCGGGAAGATGCCGCAGGCATAGGCGCGCAGCAGCACCTCGGGCGTGATCTCGGAGGAGGCGGAGTCGCGTGACGTCATACCGCCAAGGATAGCAAAGCGCGGGCGGTCTTGCGATGGGGGCAGCCACCGGGACGCTACGTGTTGACGAAACGCGCCGGTTCCTCCACAAGCCGCGCCGTTCCGCCGCAGTTTCCCGAGACGGACTGCGCGGTCGTGCTAGATTGCAACAAAAACATGGCGGCGCTGCCGGGACACGGTGGCTTGCGCGCCCGACAATCGACACAGGAGGGGGACGCTGCATGAAATGGTCATGGCGGACGTTTGCGCCGCTGCTGGTCTGGCTGGTGATCTATCTGGTCCCGGTGCCTTCGGGGCTGAACGCCAACCAGTGGCACTATTTCGCGGTGTTCGCCGCCGTGATCACCGGGCTGATCCTTGAATCGATGCCGGTCGGCGCGGTCGGTCTGATCGGCCTGACGGTCGCCGGCATCGGCGGCTATGTCGAGCACGACCCGAACAAGTCGCTGCGCTGGATGCTCGGCGGCTTTTCCGAGAGCACGGTGTGGCTGATCGTCGGCGCCTTCGTGTTCTCGATCGGCTACCGCAAGAGCGGGCTCGGCCGTCGGCTGGCGCTGCTCTTGGTGCGCGGCCTCGGCCGCCGCACCATCGGGCTCGGCTATGCGGTGGCGTTCTCCGATCTCGTGCTGGCGCCGGCGACGCCGTCCAACACCGCGCGCTCGGGCGGCACCATCTATCCGATCGTCAGCAACATTCCGCGCATCTACGGCTCCGAGCCCGGCCCGACCGCGGGCAAGATCGGCACCTTCGTGATGTGGACCGCGTTCGCGACTACGGCTGTCACCAGCTCGCTGTTCCTGACCGCGCTGGCGCCGAACGCCGCCGCGCTCTCGATCGCCAAGAAGCTCGTCAACATCGAGGTCGGCTGGTCGCAATGGTTCATCGGCTTCGCGCCGCTCGGGATCCTCTTGCTGCTGCTGGTGCCGCTGCTCAGCTATCTGGTCTGCCGGCCCGAGATCAAGGAGAGCCCGGAGATCGTGACCTGGAGCGAGGGCGAACTCGCCAAGATGGGGCCGCCGTCGCGGCACGAATGGATCATGGCGGTGCTGGTGGTGCTCGCGATGTTCCTGTGGATCTGCGGCTCCAATCCCAATATCAGCGTGCCGCTGCTCGGCTCGAACTTCATCAACGCGACCACGGTCGTGTTCGTCGTGATCTCGCTGATGCTGCTGACCGGCGTGATCGCGTTCGAGGACATCGTCGCGGAGAAGAGCGCGTGGGAGGTATTTTTCTATTTCACCTCGCTGCTCACGCTGTCGTCGGGCCTCAACGAGATCGGCTTCATCAAATGGGTCGCCGAGGGCTATGCCAAGCCGCTTTCCGGCACGTCGCCGATGGTCGGGATGATCCTGCTCGTCACCTTCTTCTTCTGGATCCACTATTTCTTCTCGAGCATCACCTCGCATACCGCCGCGGTGCTGCCGGTGGTGCTCGCCGTCGGCTCCAGCATTCCCGGCCTGTCGGTGCAGACCCTGATGCTGCTCTGCGTGTATTCGCTGGGCCTGATGGGCGTGATCTCGCCCTATGCCACGGGACCGGCGCCGATGTATTACGGCAGCGGCTATATCGGCAAAGGCGACTTCTGGAAATTCGGGCTGATCTTCGGCCTGATCTACTTTGCCGGATTGTTGCTGATCGTGTTGCCCTGGTTACAAATGATCGGGTAAAATAGCCACAATCCAGCGAGAAACAGCGGCCGACCGGGAAGAGCCGCTATCCTTTACAATTCTTAACGCGCTTTGTCCGGCAGAAGCCTTCAAAATGCTTCGTCGGATGTGGCGCGCGCGGAGTTCAGGGGACACATAGAGCCGCGCGAGCTCATTCGTGTTTCTTCGTGGGCAGGTTATGGACCAGCAGATCAAAGACCCGTCGATTGTGGCGCCCGAGCGGACCAGGCGAGGATCGCGTTGGCGGGGGTTTCTGACGGGATGTCTCGTATTGGCGGTGCTGGCAGGCATCGTCTGGTGGACGCGGCAGCAGGCCGCGCCGCCGCAGGCCGGTGGCGGGCGCAACGCCGGACCGATGTCGATCGTACCGGAGACGATCGGCAAGGGCGATATCGGCGTCAGCCTGAATGCGCTCGGCACCGTGACGTCGCTCGCGACGGTGACGATCAGGAGCCAGATCAGCGGCTATCTGATGAAGATCGATTTCAAGGAGGGCGATGAGGTCAAAAAAGGGGACCTGATCGCCGAGATCGATTCGCGCCCCTATGAGGCGACGCTGGCGCAGGCCAAGGGACAGCTCGCCCGCGACGAGGCGCAGCTGAAGGGCGCCCAGGTCGATCTCACCCGCTACCAGAACCTCGCCGCGCAGAACGCCGTGCCGCATCAGACGCTCGACACCCAGGTCGCGCTGGTCGCGCAGTACCAGGGCACGGTAGAAGCCGATCGCGCCTCGGTGAAGTCGGCCGAGGTGAATTTGCAGTATTGCCGCATCGTGTCGCCGATCAACGGGCGCGTCGGACTGCGCCAGGTCGATCTCGGCAACTATGTGACGCCCGGCGACACCAACGGCCTCGTCGTGATCACCCAGCTCGAGCCGATCAGCGTGCTGTTCACGCTGCCGGAGGACAATCTGCAGGCGGTCTCGAAGCGGTTGAGGGAGGGCGCGGTGCTGCCGACGGCGGCCTATGACCGCAGCGGCGCCAACAAGCTCGCCGAGGGATCGTTGCAGACCTTCGACAGCCAGATCGATGCGACCACCGGCACCATCAAGCTGCGCGCGCAGTTCGAGAACGACAAGCGCACACTGTTTCCGAACCAGTTCGTCAACGTCCGCCTGCTGCTCGATACCCACAAGGATGCGACGACGATGTCGACCGCCGGCATCCAGCGCGGCGTCCCCGGCACCTTCGTCTATCTCGTCAACGCCGACAGCACGGTCTCGGTGCGGCCGGTCAAGCTCGGCGTCACCGACGGCGACCGGGTCGAGGTGCTGTCCGGGCTCGTGGCCGGCGATCGCATCGTGATCGACGGCGCCGACAAGCTGCGCGAGGGTGCGAAGGTGGTCGTGCGCTCCGCCGCCGATGCCGCCAATCCGGCCGCTGCGGCCAAGGGGACGGCGAGTGGCGCGACGAAGGGAGACGGCAAGGGAGATAGCAAGGACGGCGCTGATCCCGGAGGCGGCCACAAGCGGTCCGAGGACGGGCAGAAGAAATGAACCCGTCGCGGCCATTCATCCTGCGGCCGGTAGCGACGACCCTGATGATGATCGCCATCATGCTGTCGGGCATGCTGGCGTTCAGATTTCTCCCGGTCGCGGCGCTGCCGGAGGTCGACTATCCGACCATCCAGGTGCAGACCTTCTATCCGGGCGCGAGCCCCGACGTGATGACCTCGTCGGTGACGGCGCCGCTCGAGGTGCAGTTCGGCCAGATGCCGAATCTGACCCAGATGAGCTCGGTGAGCTCGGCGGGCTCGTCCGTGATCACGCTGCAATTCGGCCTGTCGATCTCGCTCGACGTCGCCGAGCAGGAGGTGCAGGCCGCGATCAATGCCGCGGGCAATCTGTTGCCGTCGGACCTGCCGGCACCGCCGATCTACGCCAAGGTCAATCCGGCCGACGCGCCGATCCTGACCCTCGGCCTGACCTCGAAGACCATGCCGCTGACCCAGGTGCAGGATTTCGTCGATACGCGGCTGGCGCAGAAGATCTCGCAGCTGCCCGGCGTCGGCCTCGTCAGCATCAGCGGCGGCCAGCGGCCGGCGGTGCGCATCCAGGCTGACATCCGCAAGCTCGCGGCCTACGGCCTCAACATCGACGATCTCCGTACCACGCTCGGCAACGCCAATGTCAACACGCCGAAGGGCAATTTCGACGGCGCGATGCGCGCCTACACCATCAATGCCAACGACCAGATCCGCAATGCCAGTGACTACCGCTCGCTGATCATCGCCTACAAGAACGGCTCGCCGGTCCGCCTCAGCGATGTCGGCAACGTCGTCGACGGCGCGCAGAACGACAAGCTCGGCGCCTGGATGAACGAGACGCCGGCGATCATCCTCAACATCCAGCGTCAGCCCGGCGCCAACGTGATCTCGGTGGTGCAGGGCATCAAGGACCTGCTGCCGCAGCTGCAGGCCACGCTGCCGGCCGCGATCGACCTCAATATCCTGACCGACCGCACCGTCACGATCCGGGCCTCGGTGCGCGACGTCGAATACGAGCTGTCGCTCGCCGTGATCCTGGTCGTGCTTGTCATCTTCGTGTTCCTGCGCTCGACCCGCGCCACGCTGATCCCGAGCCTGTCGGTGCCGCTATCGCTGGTCGGCACGCTGGGCGCGATGTATCTGTTCGGCTTCAGCCTGAACAATCTGTCGCTGATGGCGCTGACGATCGCGACCGGCTTCGTGGTCGACGACGCCATCGTCGTGATCGAGAACATCTCGCGCTACATCGAGGAGGGCGAGTCGCCGCTCGAGGCGGCGCTGCGAGGGTCGGAGCAGATCGGCTTCACCATCATCTCGCTGACGGTATCGCTGATCGCGGTGCTGATCCCGCTGCTGTTCATGGGCGACGTCGTCGGCCGCCTGTTCCGCGAATTCGCCATCACGCTGTCGGTCACGATCCTAATCTCGGCCGTGGTGTCGCTGACCCTGGTGCCGATGGCCTGCGCCAAGCTACTGAAGCCGGAGGCCATGGCGCGGGAAAACACCTTCCAGCGGCTCAGCCGCGAAGGCTTCGATGCCGTCATTGCGATCTACGCCCGGATGCTCAACTGGGTGCTGGATCGCCAGACCTTCGTGCTGCTGATCGCGCTCGCCACCTTTGGCCTGACGGCGCTGCTCTATGTCGTCATTCCCAAGGGCTTCTTTCCGGTGCAGGACACCGGCGTGATCCAGGCGATCTCGGAGGCGCCGCAATCGGTGTCCTATGCGGCGATGGCCGAACGGCAGCAGCGGCTCGCCAGCGCGATCCTGAAGGATCCGGACGTGCAGAGCCTGTCCTCGTTCATCGGCGTCGACGGCACCAACACCACGCTGAACAGCGGCCGCATCCTGATCAATCTGAAGCCGCATGCGCAGCGCAAGGCCAATGTCTCCACGATCATGGACCGGATCAAGGCGAGCACAGCGGCGCTGACCGGAATCGCGCTCTACATGCAGCCGGTCCAGGACCTCACCATCGAAGGCACGGTGAGCCGGACGCAGTACCAGTTCATCCTGCAGGATGCCGATCCGAACGAGCTTGCGGAATGGACGCCGAAGCTGGTCGACAAGCTCCGGGAATTGCCCCAGCTCAGCGACGTCACCAGCGACATCTCCGCGCAGGGGCTCTCGGTATTCGTCGACATCGACCGCGACCAGGCGGCGCGGTTCGGCATCACGCCGGCGACGATCGACAACGCGCTGTACGATTCCTACGGCCAGCGCATCGTCTCGACCGTCTTCACCAATTCGAACCAGTACCGCGTGATCCTGGAAGCCGATCCGTCGCTGCAGACTTCGCTGGATTCGCTGTCGTCGATCTATTTGCCGTCATCGGTGGGCTCGACGCCAGTGCCGCTGTCGGTCATGGCCAAGATGCGGGTGGAGACCGCGCCGCTGCAGATCTCGCATCTCGGCCAGTTCCCGTCGGCAACGGTGTCGTTCAACCTGGCGCCCGGCGCTTCCCTCGGCGGGGCGGTGACGGCGATCAAGCAGGCGCAGGCCGACATCAACCAGCCGCTCGGCATGATCACGAGCTTCCAGGGGGCAGCGCTGGCGTTCCAGTCCTCGCTGTCCAACCAGCTGTTCCTGATCCTCGCCGCGATCATCACGGTCTATATCGTGCTCGGCGTGCTCTATGAGAGCTTCATCCATCCTTTAACCATCCTCTCGACGCTGCCCTCGGCCGGGATCGGCGCGCTGCTGGCGCTGATGATGGCCGGACAGGATCTCACCATCATCGCGATCATCGGCATCATCCTCCTGATCGGCATCGTGAAGAAGAATGCGATCATGATGATCGACTTCGCGCTCGATGCCGAGCGCAACGAGGGCAAGCCGCCGCGGGAGGCGATCTATCAGGCCTGCCTGCTGCGGTTTCGGCCGATCGTCATGACGACGATGGCAGCTGTGCTCGGCGCGCTGCCGCTGATGCTCGGCAGCGGCGCGGGGTCCGAGCTGCGGAATCCGCTCGGCATTTCGATCGTCGGCGGCCTCCTGGTGAGCCAGCTGCTGACCCTGTTCACGACACCGGTGATCTACCTCTGGTTCGATCGCCTCGCGCTGCGGTTTGCCGGGCGGGCGGACGAGATCGGCGAGGCGAGCGGGTCGCGTTGAGCCATGGATCCGTCAACGCCCTTCATCCGTAGGCCGGTCGCAACGACGCTGTTGACGTTCGGGCTCGCGGCGGCCGGCATTGTCGCGTTCTTCAAGCTGCCGGTGTCGCCGCTGCCGCAGGTGGATTTCCCGACCATCTCGGTGCAGGCGACGCTGCCCGGCGCCAGCCCGCAGGATGTCGCGACCACGGTCGCAAGTCCCCTCGAGCGCTATCTCGGCCAGATCGCGGACGTCACCGAGATGACGTCGTCGAGCTCGGTGGGCGCGACCCGCATCACGCTGCAGTTCGGGCTGAACCGCGACATCAACGGCGCGGCGCGCGACGTGCAGGCCGCGATCAATGCGGCGCGGGCCGACCTGCCGACCAGCCTGCGCAGCAATCCGACCTACCGCAAGGTCAACCCGGCCGACGCGCCGATCCTGATCCTGACGCTGACGTCGGATACGCTGACGCGCGGCGATCTCTACGACGCCGCCTCCACGGTGCTGGCGCAGAAGCTGTCGCAGGTCGAGGGCATCGGCGAGGTGGTGGTCGGCGGCAGCTCGCTGCCGGCCGTGCGCGTCGATCTGATCCCGCAGGCGCTCTACAAATACGGCATCGGGCTGGAAGACGTCCGCGCGGCGCTGTCGAGCGCCAACGCCCACAGCCCCAAGGGGGGCATCGACGTCGGCGACCAGCGCTACCAGGTCTACGCCAACGACCAGGCCAACAAGGCCGACGACTACAAGTCGCTGATCGTGGCCTACCGCAACGGCGCACCGGTTCATCTCTCCGATGTCGGCGAGGTGGCCGACGGCGTCGAGAATTTGCGCAATGCCGGGCTCGCCAACGGCAAGCCGGCGGTGCTGATCATCCTCTACCGGCAGCCGAACGCCAATATCATCAGTACCGTCGACCTCGTGAAGGGGTTGATGCCGCAGCTGCAGGCATCGGTGTCGCCGGCGATCGACATCGGCTTTGCGGTCGACCGTTCGACCACCATCCGCACCTCGCTCCGGGACGTCGAACGAACCCTCGTTCTGGCGGTGCTGCTGGTCATCATCGTGGTGTTCGCGTTCCTGCGCAATGCGCGGGCCACCTTCATTCCGGTGGTGGCGGTCTCGGTGTCGCTGGTCGCGACCTTCGGGGCGATGTACCTGTTCGGCTACAGCCTCGACAATCTCTCCCTGATGGCGCTGACGGTCGCGACCGGATTCGTGGTCGACGACGCCATCGTGGTGCTGGAGAACGTCACCCGTTACATCGAGGACGGCCTGAGCCCGCTCGAGGCGGCGCTGAAGGGCGCCAACGAGGTCGGCTTCACCGTGCTGTCGATGAGCATCTCGCTAATCGCGGTGTTCATCCCGATCCTGCTGATGGCCGGCATCGTCGGGCGGCTGTTCCGCGAGTTCGCGATGGTGATCTCGATCTCGATCCTGATCTCGCTCGCGGTCTCGCTGGCGACCACGCCGATGATGTGCGCCGTGCTGCTCAAGCCCGACGCCGGCAGCCATGGCCGGCTCTATTGGGCGAGCGAGCGGTTCTTCGAGGCGATGCTGAATTTCTACCGCAGAACGCTGACCGCGGCGCTGGCGCATCCGCTGTCGGTGATGCTGATCCTGGCGGCGGTGTTCGGCCTCAACTTCTATCTCTACGACGTGATCCCGAAAGGCTTTTTCCCGCAACAGGACACCGGCCGGCTGGTCGGCTCGATCCAGGCCGACCAGAGCGTGTCGTTCCAGCTGATGCAGCAGAAGCTCGCGCAGTTCGTCGGCATCATCAAGCGCGATCCGGCGGTGGAGACGGCGGTCGGCTTCACCGGCGGTGGGCAGACCAATTCCGGCTTCGTGTTCGTCTCGCTGCGTCCCCTCGATGAGCGCAAGATCGGTGCCGACGGCGTGATCGCGCGGCTGCGCCGCGAGATGTCGGTGGTGCCGGGCGCGAGCCTGTTCCTGCAGGCGGTGCAGGACATCCGGGTCGGGGGCAGGGTCTCGAACGCGCAGTATCAGTACTCGCTGCAGGGATCGACGCTGGAGGAGCTCAATGAATGGACGCCGAAGATCGCGGCGGCCCTGCAGCGCGATCCTGATCTCGCCGACGTCAACAGCGACCAGCAGAACAAGGGCCTGGAATCCGATCTCGTGATCGACCGCGACGCGGCGGCCCGGCTCGGCATCACGGTGAGCCAGATCGATAACACCCTCTACGACGCCTTCGGCCAGCGGCAAGTGTCGACGATCTATGTCGCGCGCAACCAGTATCACGTCATCATGGAGGTCGCGCCGCGCTACTGGCAGAATCCGGAGACGTTGAAGGACGTCTATATCAGCACGTCCGGCGGTTCGGTCGGCGGCTCGCAATCGACCAACGCGGTGGCAGGCACGGTCGTCACCCCAGGCAGCTCGAGTGCGGCCAGTGCGGCCAACGCCCAGGCCGCGCGCAACCAGGCAACTAATTCGATCGGTTCGACCGGGAAGGGCGTTGCCTCGACCGGATCGGCCGTCTCCACCAGCAGCGAGACCATGATCCCGCTGTCGGAAGTTGCAGCGTTCAAGCAGGGCGCGACGCCGCTTGCTGTCAATCACCAGGGCCTGTTGGTCGCCAACACCATCTCGTTCAACCTGCCGCCGAACGTGTCGCTGAGCACGGCGGTCGGCAGCATCGAGGCGACCATGAACCGGATCGGGGTCCCGGCCACGATCCGCGGCACCTTCCAGGGTACCGCCAAGGCGTTCCAGGACTCGCTGAGCAACCAGCCGTTCCTGATCCTGGCGGCGCTGGTGGCGATCTACATCGTGCTGGGCGTGCTCTATGAGAGCTACGTCCATCCGCTGACCATCTTGTCCACATTGCCCTCGGCGGGTGTGGGCGCCTTGCTGGCGCTGATGGCATTCAAGACCGAGTTCAGTATCATGGCGCTGATCGGCGTCATCCTGCTGATCGGCATTGTGAAGAAGAACGCCATCATGATGATCGACTTTGCGCTGGAGGCGGAACGCAGGCGCGGGCTGGAACCGCTCGAGGCGATCCGGGAGGCCTGCCTGCTGCGCTTCCGCCCCATCATGATGACGACGATGGCCGCGTTGCTCGGGGCGGTGCCGCTGGCGATCGGCATGGGCGACGGCGGCGAGCTTCGGCAGCCGCTCGGCATCGCCATCGTCGGTGGCCTGATCCTGAGCCAGGTCCTCACGCTCTACACGACGCCGATCATCTACCTCTATCTCGACCGGTTCCGCCTGTGGGCCCAGCGCGTGCGCCGCGGCGGCGCGATGCGGACACCGGGCTCCTCACTTCAACCGGGCGAGTAAATGCCGACAGGTACAGCGTTGCGAAATCTTCAGTTGATGCGCAAGCCGATCCGGTTTCTGCGCGTGGCGGCGTTCGGCGGCCTCAGCCTCGGTCTGTCCGGCTGTATTCCCGGGGCGGAGAAGCCGGAGCTCAGCCTCGAAGTGCCGGCGAGCTACAAGACTGCGGCCAAGGGCGATGCCGACGCGGCTGTTCCGGCGCTTGCCTGGTGGCGCGGCTTCCGCTCGCCCGAGCTGACCGGGCTGATGGAGTCCGCGCAGCTCTACAATCTCGACATCGCGGTGGCGATCGCCCAGATCGTGCAGGCCGACGCCCAGGTCGGCGTGTCCGGCGCCGCGCTGCTGCCGTCCATCTCCGGATCGGCGAATGCCGAGCGTCAGCGTGTGGCAACGGGATCCAGTTCGTCGTTCGGCACCAGCGGCACTTTCTCGCAGTACAGCCTGGGGCTGAGCGCAAGCTACATCGTCGATTTCTGGGGCAAGAACCGCGCGACGCTGTCGGCCTCGGAGGAGAGTGCGACCGTCGCGCGCTACAATCGCGAGGTAGTCGCGCTGACCACGATGGCGACGGTCGCCAATACCTATTTCCAGCTGCTGGCGGCGCAGGACCAGATCAAGGTCACCCGCCGCAACCTCGCGGCGGCCGAGCGCATCCTTGCGCTGATCAAGTCGCAATTCGCCGGCGGCACCGCTTCGCAGCTCGATCTGTCGCAGCAGGAGGCGCTGGTCGCCACGCAGCGCGCGGCGATCCCGCCGCTCGAGGTGACGGTCGGGCAGAACACCGCGGCGCTCGCCGTGCTGGTGGCGCGCGCGCCGGCCGATTTCAAGGTGCGCGGCGGCTCCACCACGCAGATCGCGGTGCCGCGCGTCACGCCGGGACTGCCGTCGGAACTGCTCTACCAGCGGCCTGACGTCCGCGAGGCCGAGGCGCAGCTGGCGTCGTCCAATTTCAGCGTCGACGCGGCGCGCGCGGCATTCTTTCCGCAGATCCAGCTGACCGGCACCACCGGCTTCCAGAGCGCGGCGCTTGCCGCGCTGTTCGCGCCCGGCGCCTGGTACTACACGCTCGCCGCCGGGCTGACCCAGCCGCTGTTCGACGGCTTCCTGCTGGAGAGCCAGCTCAAGCTCGCCAAGGGCCAGCAGCTGCAAAACCTGCAGGCCTATCGCAAGGCGGTGCTGTCGGCCTTCGCCGATGTCGAGAAGGCGCTGATCGCGTTGCAGAAGTACACATTGCAGGAGCGCCTGCAGTCCGACGTCGTCGCCGCCTCGCGCAAGGCGTTCGAGGTCGCCGAGACGCAGCTGCGCGGCGGCACGGTCAACCTGATCACGGTGCTGCAGGCGCAGCAGACGCTGTTCACGGCAGAAAACAATCTGGTTACGGTCCGGCTCAACAAGCTGCTGGCGGCGAGCAGCCTGTTCCAGGCGCTCGGCGGCGGCTGGACGCCCGCCGGTACGCTGGCGGCGGCGGTGCCATGAGGTCAGCCATGCTGCGTTTCGCGACACTCCTCGTTGCCCTCGTCATCGCGCTCGGCGCATCGACCGGCGCGTCCCGCGCGCAGCAGCGGCCACCGAACAGCGTTCCGCTCGCCTTCGGCATGAGCGCCGACCAGGCCAGCCGGTCGCTCGGCGTTCCCCTGAATTACGTGCGCGGCACGCCGGGCAATGAATTGTTCGTCGCATTGCCCAATGTCAGGGGCAGCGTGCTGTCGAGGCGCAGCGACGGGCTCTATCTGCAATTCGGCAAGGGACGCCTGATCGCCTGGAAGGGCGACTGGGGCACCCTTCCGCAATGAGGGTTTGGCCATGATCGCCATGAGAGGACTGATCGCCTGCGCCGCCATCGCGCTCAGCGTAGCCGCGGCGTCGGCCCAGCAGCGGCCGCTGCGCTACGGCAGCACCGGCGGCGCGTATTTCGACGGCAGGGACGACGACCGGGATTTTCGCAGCAACGGCTATTTCCCCGGCAATTTCGCGGCCGATCCGTTCAGCGCGGGGTTCGGTGCGGCCGGCCTGTTCGGCTCGACGCCGTGGCATTCCGCGCGGCCCTATCCGTCGCAGGTCGTGTTTGGCGCACCGTGTCAGGATTGCCGTCCGCACCGCGCACGCCGGCACCGCGGCAGGCACGAGTGAGGCGCTTCGGAGAGGCTTGATGCCGCTAGGCCTTGCGCGAGAGCTCGTCGATGATGCGCGGCTTCATCCAGCCGGCCTTGTCGATGATTTCGTTGCGCAGGGTGTCCAATTCCATCTCGTATTGTTCGTGCGGGATATCCCGGCCGCCGGTCGCGGTGATTCCGTACGTCTCGAGCAGGGCGTTGTGCCGCGTCTTCCACGCGATCACATGCTCGGTCATGACTTGCGTCACGGATGGAAGGAAGCCGGGATGGCCTGCCAGGCCGCATGACACGGTGGTCTGCGGGTCTCCCGCCAGCATGATCACGTTCCACTCGTCGTAGCCGATCAGTCCCATCTGCGCGTAGAGAAACGCGCCATGCGGTCCATCCCAGATTTTCTGGTCGATGACCAGGAACGGCACCGCGTGGCAGTGGCCGTGCCGCGCCGTCATGTCACGGTTGAAGGTCTCGGTGCGGTCTTGCAATCGCTTGTTGGCTGCAGCGAACACCGCAAGGCGATTGTTCGCCGTCGGCACGATGCTGGCTTCGTCGTCAGGCGCGAAGCCTGCATCGCGCAGCATCGACCCGATTAGCGGGTGATCCCACTGCTGCTTGTGAAAAGCGGGCGTCGCTCCGTCGGCGCCCGGCGCCGGACGCACGGTCTCCTTGAGCTCGCCCAAGGTCGTTTCTTGCTTCTTTCCAAAAACTGGCCTGCGCCCGAACATCGCGTGCCGCTCCTGCCAAGCAGTTGGCACGAGCATCGCAAAGGACGCCCAGAATTTTCTTAACCGGTCAGGCTTGGCGCGCGGCGATTCATCAACAGCATGACGCAGTCGTTAAAGCGAACCGGACAAATCAATCGAATTTGCTGAATTTGCGGCGTTAGCTGGCGGCGGCGCTTGTCGATTTGTCGAGCGCCGGGCTGACGCGGGCGAACCGCACCACGAAGCGGGTGCCTTTGTGGCCGGGGTCGCGCTCGACGCTGGCATCGAGCTTGGCTGCCATCGCGCTGACGATCCGCTGGCCCATGCCGGTGCCGCGCGGATCGGCCTTGTCGGAAAAGCCGACCCCGTCGTCGCTGATCGCGAGCTGCAGATCGTCGCCTTGCGGCTTCAGCTCGACGTGGATCGGGCCGGCGCCGTCGGGATAGGCGTATTTCACGGCGTTCATCACCAGCTCGTTGACGATGATGCCGATCGCGACCGCGCGGTCGGGATCGATCTCGATCGGGTCGGCCTTCAAGGTCAGCCGCGACATCTTGTTGCCTTCGGCCGATCGCCGGAGATCCTCGAGCAGTGCCTCGAGATACTGGTTGAGCATCACCGTCTTGAAGTCGTGCGAGGTGTAGAGGCGGCGGTGCACCTGTGCGACGGCCGCGACGCGCCCCATCGCGTTGGTGAGCGCCGCCTTCACATCCTGCTGGCTCGATGAGTTGGCCTGCAGATGCAGCAGCGAGGCGATGATCTGCAGCGAATTGCCGACGCGATGGTTGACCTCGCGGAGCAGAACCTCACGCTCCGCGGCGAGCGCGGCATAGCGGTCGCGCGAGGCGTGCACCTCGGCCTCGGCCTCGTCGCGCGCCTTCTGGAGCGCGGCCTGCCGGATCGCGCCGTTCACCGCGACCTGGAGCAGGGGGATGAACTCGCCCCTGACGTCCTTGACCAGATAGTCCGCCGCGCCGGCCTTCAGCGCGGTGACGGCGATCGCCGAATCCTGCGACGCGGTGACGAACACCACCGGCGGAGCGTCCGGTATCTTGAGGATCTGCTCCAGCGTCTCCAGCCCGTCGAGGCCGGGCATGTACTGATCGAGTGCGACGACGTCGATGCCGCCCTGGGCGAGCCGGTCGAGGCCTTCCTGGCCGCTTGCGGCGTGCACGACCTTGTAGCCCGCGCGCGTCAGCCCGCGTTCGACGAGGCGCGCCAGCGCCGCGTCGTCGTCGATGTAGAGCAGTGTCGGCGTTGCGCTGGTCATACGGAAGCCGGCGGCACCTGAATCACGGAAAAGAACAGGCCAAGCTGACGAATGGCGTTGGCGAAGCTTTCGTAGTTCACCGGCTTGGTGATGTAGACGTTGCAACCCAGCTCGTAGCAACGCTTGATCTCCTGGGAGTCGTCGGTCGTGGTCAGCACGACCACCGGCGTCGACTTGAGATATTTGTTCTCCTTGACCCGCCTCAGAATATCGATGCCGGTCATATCGGGCAGATTGAGATCGAGCAGGATCAGCAGGGCCTGGCCCTTGCGCTCGACGGCGCTGCCATCCTTGCCGAACAGGTAGTTGACCGCCTCTGTACCGTTGGTGAACGGGATGATCTCATTGTTGACACCTGAGCGCCGGATATTCCGCTCAATCAGGCGGGCATGGCCCTCGTCGTCTTCGATCATGATGATGGTGACTGGATCACTCATGTCACTTTGTCCCGGTTCTTGCCTGACCAATTGATAGGCAGCGTGATCGTGAAGGTGCTGCCGTTGTGAAGTTCCGATGCTACCGACATGGTGCCGCCCAGTCTGCGCACAAGTGCGCGGACATGGGCAAGCCCGATGCCCTGACCGGGTTTGTCCTGGGTTCCGGCGCGACGGAACAAATCGAAGATGCGCTGGTGGTCCTTCGGATCGATGCCGCGGCCGTTGTCGGTGACTTCGAAGATCGCGAAGCCGAGCTTGGTGCGGCCCTCGATCGAAATCTCGCCGGGAACGCCGTTCCTGAGGTACTTGAGGGCGTTGTCGATCAGATTGGAGAAGATCTGCTCCAGCGCGAGGCGGTCGCTGACGATATTGGGCAGCGCGCCGACCTCGACGGTCGCGTTGGCCTCGACGGCCTGGTGAGCCATCGTCTTGACGATGCCGTCGATCAGCTCGCGCAGATCGATGCGTTCGGGCTTGAACTCGCGGCGGCCCTCGCGGGTGAGATTGAGGATCGCACTGATCAGGCGATCCATCTTGGCGATCGACGATTTGATGAAGCCGAGCGATTCATTGAAGTCGTCGGATAGCTGCTTGTCGGAGCCTTCGAGCTCGGGCTCGGCCACATCGGTCGCGTCTTCCGGCATCGCCGGCGCCAGCGAGGCGGCGCGATTGAGCGTGGCGATCCGCTTGAAGATGTCGCCGCGCAGTTCCTCGAGTTCGCTGGTGAAGCCCATGATGTTGACCAGCGGCGAGCGCAGATCGTGGCTGACGATATAGGCGAAGCGCTGGATTTCCTCGTTGGCCTCGCGCAGGTCGGAGGTGCGCTCGTCGACGATGGTTTCGAGATTGACGTTGCTGTCGCGCAGCCTTGCCTCGGCCTCGTCGCGCGCCCGCGACGATCGCCGCAGCAGCACCACCGAGAGAGCGGCGAGCGCCAGCACCATGCAGGAGCCGGCGATCGTGACGGAGGAGGCCAGCACCTGGGTCTTGTCCGCCGTCGCGGTGCGCAATGCCAGCAGACGATCCTCCTCGGTGCGGATGTCGCGGGCGATCCGCGCGATCGCCTCGACCGCATCGGTCGATGTGGTCTTGCGCAGGACGTCGATGCTGGTCGCCGTGTCGTTGTTCTTGACGCGCTCGATGCTGAGCGCGAACTCGGCCAGACGTTGCTCGACGGCGGCTTTGAGCTTCGCGGCGTTGGCGACCTGCGCCGGATTGTCCACGGTCATCATTTGGAGATGGTTGAGCGCGGCCGGGACTCCCGCCGCCGCGGACTGGTACTCGGACAGGTATTGTGGTGCTGATGTCAGCAGATACGCCCTGGTCGCGCTTTCGGCGCGCCTGACGTCGAGCAGCAGATTGGCAATCTGGCTGTCGGTCTCGACGGTGTGAATCACCCAAGCGTTGTCCTCGCGCGCCTTGTTGACCAGCAGGACGGACGCCACGCTGACCGCGACCAGCACGAAAAATCCCGCCGACAGCAGGAGGATCTGTAACGTCGACCGGCGTCGTGAAACGACCGTCACGACGATCTCGCTATGGGAGTGGGATTCAACGCGTCCCCGTGGAAAGCCAATAATCCTATAGTACGTCTGAGGAAGGGCTGGGTTCCACGGAGTTCCGAACTATTTTGCGGCGTCGGACGGCTGACCGGCGAGGTACTGCTCCAGCCAGTGAATGTGGTAGTCGCCCTCGATAATGTCGGGCTCGCGCACCAGCGCGCGGAACAGCGGCAGCGTCGTCTCGATCCCGTCGACCACCATCTCGTCCAGCGCCCGGCGCAGCCGCATCAGGCATTCGCCGCGGGTCTTGCCGTGCACGATCAGCTTGCCGACCAGCGAGTCGTAATAGGGCGGGATCACATAGCCCTGATAGACGGCGGAATCGATCCGTACGCCGAGGCCGCCAGGCGGATGGAATTGCGTGATCCGTCCGGGCGAGGGACGGAAGGTCTGCGGGTTCTCCGCATTGATGCGGCACTCGATGGCGTGGCCGATGATCGCGATGTCGTCCTGCTTGGCCGGAAGATCGCCGCCGGCGGCGATCCGGATCTGCTCCAGCACCAGATCGATATCGGTGATGCTTTCGGTGACGGGATGCTCGACCTGGATGCGCGTGTTCATTTCGATGAAATAGAACTCGCCGTCCTCGTAGAGGAATTCGATGGTGCCGACGCCGAGATATTTCATGTCCCGCATCGCCTTGGCGCAGGTCTCGCCGATCCTGGCGCGCGCCGCCGCCGCGAGCACGGGCGAGGGGCCTTCCTCCCAGACCTTCTGGTGACGGCGCTGCAGCGAGCAGTCGCGCTCGCCGAGATGGATGGCGCCGCCGCGGCCGTCGCCGAGAATCTGGATTTCGATGTGGCGCGGCTTCTGCAGGTATTTCTCCAGGTAGACCGAGGCGTCGCCGAATGCCGACTTGGCTTCGTTGGCCGCGGTCGAGAGCGCCAGCGCGAGGTCAGCCTCGGTATGGGCGACCTTCATGCCGCGGCCGCCGCCGCCGGCCGCCGCCTTCACCAGCACCGGGAAGCCGATCTCCCTGCCGATGGTGAGTGCGTCGGCCTCCGAGGTCACCGCGCCGTCCGAGCCGGGCACCACGGGAATGCCGAGCCGCTTGGCGGTCTTCTTGGCTTCGATCTTGTCGCCCATCAGGCGGATATGCTCGGCCTTCGGTCCGATGAAGCCCAGATTGTGGTCGGCGAGGATCTCGGCGAAGCGCGCGTTCTCGGACAGGAAGCCGTAGCCGGGATGCACGGCGTCGGCGCCGGTGATCTCGCACGCCGCGAGCAGCGCCGGCACGTTGAGATAGGAATCCTTCGACGGGGGCGGGCCGATGCACACGCTCTCGTCGGCGAGCCGCACATGCATGGCGTCGGCGTCGGCGGTGGAATGCACCGCGACGGTCGAGATGCCGAGCTCCTTGCAGGCGCGCAGCACGCGAAGCGCGATCTCGCCGCGATTGGCTATGAGGATCTTGTCGAACATCGCAGCGCCTGGTGTTGACGGAAGCTATTCAATGATGACGAGCGGCTCGCCGAATTCGACCGGCTGGCCGTCCTCGACGAGAATCTGCGTCACGGTGCCCGCGCGCGGCGACGGGATCTGGTTCATCGTCTTCATCGCCTCGATGATCAGAAGCGTCTGGCCGGCGCTGACCTTGGTGCCGATTTCAATGAACGGCTTGGCGCCCGGCTCGGGCGCCCAATAGGCGGTGCCGACCATCGGCGAGGGCACGGCGCCCGGGTGCTTGGCGAGATCGGTCGCGGCCGCAGCCGCCGGGACGGCCAAGGCCGGTGCGGCAACGCCCGCCACGGAGGCCGTGGGCACCGAGGCCGCGATGCTGATGTTGCGCGCGACGCGGACGCGCAGGCCGGCACGCTCGATCTCGATCTCGGTCAGATTGGTTTCGGCCAGCAGCAGCGCGAGCTCGCGAATGAGGGCGCTGTCGTCGCTCTTGGAGTCGTTCTTGGATTTTACGGCTGATTTGTCGTCTGGCTGGCGCGCCATGCTCTGTGATCCAAAATCTCTGTCTGGTGACGGGGAACGTCAGGATTGACGATTAAGTCTTTGGCTTGGCGTCGATCTTGACGCCGATCCTGGTGGCGAGGCCGATGATCGCAAGCCGGTAGCCGTCGATGCCGAAGCCGCAAAGTGACGCGAAGGCGGCTTTAGCAGTGAACGAGTGGTGCCGGAAGCTTTCGCGGGCGTGGATGTTGCTGACGTGAACTTCGACCGCGGGGATCTTGACCGCGACCAGCGCGTCATGCAGCGCGATCGAGGTATGAGAGTAGCCACCGGCGTTGATGATGATGCCGACCGCCTTCTTGGCGTGGGCCTCATGGATGAAGTCGATCAGTTCACCCTCGCGGTTGGACTGCCGGCAGTCGGCGCTCAGCCCGAACTGGCGCGCGGTGTCCGCGCACAGCTTCTCGACATCGGCGAGGGTGGCATGGCCGTAGGTCTCCGGCTCGCGCGTCCCCAGCAGATTGAGGTTCGGGCCGTTCAGCACATAGATCGTTCCGGCAGCAGCCATTCCAAAGTTTCCTGCCAAGGGTTCCGGCCAAAGGTTCCGACGGGGGTCCGACAAGGGGTGGAGTGGGCCGGGTTATAGGTAACAACCGGCCGAAGGGGAAGTCTTTAGGTGAAATCAGAACGTCTTCAACAACTTCCTCCGACCTGTTAGATGACTGTCCTAACCTGCGGAAAATGCTGATTAACCAAATCTTGCGGAAGCCGCCTTCGGCGGGCGCTCCGGCCCGCCATCCACTGCGTGATGCGGGGTGCGGCCGAAAGCAAGACCCCGCCCCGAAGGGGGCGGGGTCGAGATCAAGGCGAGGGCCCGTTTGGGCGCCCTCGCACCGAGGCCGATTTAGCCCTCGATGATGTAGACGATCTCATGGGTCTCAGGCTGCACGATCACGTAGCGGCCCTTGACCAGGATGAACTGATAGCCGCGCCACTGCGGGTAGATCGTCACGACCCGCTCCGGCACCGGGTAGAAGTGAATGTCAGCCGGAACGCGGGTGCCGACCGCCACATTGAAGTTCACGTTGGTGGCTTCGGTCACGTGCTCCGACTTGATCGCGGTCGTGATCTGGGTGCGCTTCTCGGCCGGTGGAGCCGCGGTGGCCGACGTTGCCGCGTTGCCGGTCGTGGTCTGCGTGCGGCTCGTGTCGTTGGTCTGCGCGCGGTTGGGGTCGGCCGGGCTCTTGGTCTGAGCGTTCTGGTTGGTCGTGGCACCGGCACCGCTCTTGTCGCGGCTCTCGGCGTTCATCTTGCCGCTCTTGTCACGCTCCTCGGCTTTCATGTTGCCGGTCTTGTCGCGACCCTCGGCCTTCATGTCCTTCGAGCCCTCCTTGGAGCCCTTGGTCGCTTCGTTCTCCGAGCTCATGCCCTTCGACTTTTGGGTACTGTCCTGCGCGCCCTTGGTGGCCGTGCCGGACTTGTCGGACTCAGCTCCCTTGGTGCTCGACTCACCGGTCGTCGAATGCTCGGAACCCTTCATGCCGCTCTTGTCATGCTGCATGGTGCCCGATGACGCGCCACCGGACGGTGCAGACTGCTGCGTGGTCGCACCACCACCGGCCCCGGTTTCCTTGTTGGCGCCGCCGGCGCCCTGTGCGTTCGCGAAACCGGTGCCGGCGATCAAAGCCGCCGCCGCGACCGAAATCAGAAAGCGGTTAGACATCGTAATTCCTCCTCGTTTTTCAGCATTGCCCGCGCCGACAACGGGAGAGCATGAGCGATGTTCCTGTTGATTTGCGGTTCCTTGCGGTTTGTTCTTGAGGTGAATGCGCGATGAACGCGCGAGATGAATGCGCGGCTGCTTCAACCGCAGGCCCAGTCGAACTCCGCGCCTGCATGATCGAGCTGGCCGTTGCCGCCGCCGAAATTGAAGCCGCCGACATGCTCTTCGATCACGAGATTAGGTCGCGCTATATCTTCGGCTTCGCGCGACTTGCGTGGTTGGTGACGGCCCTTGATTGCGACCCGCGCGGAATCGATTCGGTGGCGACAACAAAAAAAATCCGGCTGCGCCGCAGCCGGATTTTGTACGCGATGAGCGCTGTCGGAGCGGCGATCAGCAGGTCGCCTTGCCGCAGCGGGCGATGCCGATCTTTTCCTTGAGGTTGTCGACGCCGACGGCGCCGATCACGACCTGCTTGCCGATCACGTAGCTCGGCGTGCCGTTCATGCCCATGGATTCGGCGAGGCGGAAGTTCTCCTCGATGGTCGCCTTCACTTCGGGGCTCGCCATGTCCTTCTCGAGTTTCGCCATGTCGAGACCGACCTCCTTGGCGACCGCCAGCGCGCGCGCCTTGTCGGCGGCGCCGCGGCCGCCGAGCAGCTTCTGGTGGAAATCGAGATACTTCTTGCCGGTCGGATCCTGCATGCGCACGGCGACCGCGACCTGCGCGGCCTCGACCGAGCCCTGGCTCAGCACCGGGAATTCCTTCAGCACGACCTTCAGCTTCGGATCCGCCTTCATCAAATCGAGCATGTCGGACATCGCGCGCTTGCAGTAGCCGCAATTGTAATCGAAGAACTCGACGAAGGTGACGTCGCCGTCCTTGTTGCCGAGCATGACGCCGCGCGGCGAATTGAAGATGGTGTCGGCGTTCTTGGCGACGCTCTGCTCATGCTTCTCGGCTTCAGCGACGGCCTGCCGCTTGCTCAGCTCGTTCATCGCCTCTTCGAGCACCTCCGGGTGCGCGATCAGATAGTTGCGCACGATGGTCTCGATGTCGCCGCGCTGGGTGTCGGTGAAGCTCTGCGCGGACGCCGGAAGCGGCGCGGCGCAAACGCCGAGCGCGAGCAGGGCAGGGGCAAGAAAACGAAGCGCTGGCATGACAAAATCCTTGTTCGCGGTGGCCCAAAAAAACGGCGAGGCCGTGAGCTGGTTTCGGTGATCGTTGTATGGAACTACGGTTTATTTCTAGTTGTTTTTCTGACCCGGCATGGGCTTGGCGCTCACAATGTCGTCAGCTTTGACCCAGCCGGGCGTGCCGATCGCGAACCGCGTCTTGGCGCGTGACGCAAGGTCGCGGGCGGTCTTGGTGTCGCCGCGCAGATAGGCGGCCTGCGCCGAGGCGAGGTCGGCCTGGGCATAGTCGCCCTTGCGGCCATAGGCCATCGCGAGCTGGGTATAGCCGAGCGGCGCCTCGGGCTCGCGCGCCACCGCAGCGCGCAGCATGTTGATCGCCTCGTCGGTGTAGGCCTTGTTGTCCGAGGCGACCAGCGCCTGGCCGAGCAGCATCTC
This sequence comes from Bradyrhizobium brasilense, assembly GCF_029714345.1. NCBI lineage: Bacteria > Pseudomonadati > Pseudomonadota > Alphaproteobacteria > Hyphomicrobiales > Nitrobacteraceae > Bradyrhizobium > Bradyrhizobium brasilense. The sequence continues at coordinate 5,010,710 of NZ_CP121669.1, read as the reverse complement.
GATCAAGGGCGAATTGCTGGAGAGCTGCACCGCGCGGCGCAGCGGCGCGATGGCTTCGGCCGGCCGGCCGCCTTCGAGCAGCGCCTGGCCGCGCAATTCATGGAAATAGGGATTATTGGGCTGCACCTGGATCAAGCCGTCGATCTGCGCGATCGCCGAGCGCAGATCGCCGTGCAGATAGGTCGTGATCGCGCGTGCATAGCGCGCCGGCAGGCTGGTGTTGGACAGCGGATAGCGGCGGTAGACCGTGTCCTGCCGCTCCATGAAGCCCGAGATCTTGGCGCGCATCATGTCGTGGCGCAGCTGCAGCGCCGGATCGTCCTTCTTGTCCCAATAGGGGCTGGAGCGCGCCAGTTCCTGCAACGCGGAGACGCGATCGACCGGCATCGGGTGCGACTGCAGATAAGGGTCGGCTCCGCGCGAGGCGAACAGGCTCTCGTCGGTGAAGCGCTTGAACGTCTCGTACATGCCCTTGGCGGACTGTCCGGTCGCGTTCAGGAACTTGACGCCGGCGCGATCGGCGTTTTCTTCCTGCTGGCGCTGATAGGACAATAGTGTGCGCTGAATGACCGCTTGCGGCGCCGAGATCGCCGCGGCGCCGGCGCTGGAGAGACCGTTGCCGCCGCCGCGGCCGCCCGCACCCGCGGCAAGCGCGCCGACGCCGAGCAGCATCGCGATGATCATCTGGGTCTGGGCCTGCGCCAGTTGCTCGCGCATCTTGGCGAGATGGCCGCCGGCGAGGTGGCCGGTCTCGTGCGCCAGCACGCCGATGATCTGGTTCGGCGTCTCCGATTGCAGCAGCGCGCCGTAATTGACGAAGATGCGCCGGCCGTCGGCGACGAAGGCGTTGAACGAGCCGTCGTTGATGATCACGATCTGGATGTTCTGCTTCTCCAGACCGGCGGCGCGCAGGATCGGCCTTGTGTATTCGCGCAGCAGCTGCTCGGACTCGGTGTCGCGCAGCACCGGCGGGCCTTTTTGCTGGGCTCGCGCGGGGACGACGGGGCCGACCGCGAGCGCAACCGCAGTCATGAACGCGGTCAGCTTGAAGGTCCTGGTGCGAAGCGCGAGGCGGAACAGCATGGGCGATCTATCGGCGATGACTGGCCGCGCCGGCACGAATCCGGGGGCCGGGTCCGACCGGATTTGGCGCGTGGCGCAGTCTGTTGTTTTTGCAGTTCTTCTTCACGCGAACCGGGTATTCACTTGGCCTGAAAGCGTTATAAGGAGCCACCGAATGCGGCCAGTCTGGGGCGGCAGCCGGTAACGGGAACCCGAATTCGGCAGCGGCCGTGCAATAGCAGAAATCCATGCGTGAAGCGACACCGAGAGACCGTGTAAGCAGCCTGTTGACAGCGTCCGGACGGAGCGATGTTCCGCCGTTCATGGTGATGGACGTGATGGCGGCTGCCGCGCGAATCGAGGCCGCCGGCGGCCATGTCATCCATATGGAGGTGGGGCAGCCTGCCGCAGGCGCGCCGAAGCCGGCGATCGCGGCCGCGCAGGCCGCGCTTGCGGACGGGCGGATCGACTACACCTCGGCACTCGGCATTCCCTCGCTGCGCGCGCGCATCGCCCGGCACTACAGCGACACGTATGGTTGCGCGGTTGATGCTGAGCGCATCATCGTCACGACCGGCTCGTCGGGTGGATTCATCCTGGCGTTTCTTGCGATGTTCGAGCCGGGCGACCGGGTCGCCGTGACCGTGCCGGGCTATCCGCCGTACCGGCATATCCTGACCGCGCTGGGCTGCGAGCCGGTGCTGATCGAAACCTCCGGCGACACCCGCCATGCCCTGACCGGCGAGGCGCTGCTCGCCGCCCATCGCAAGGCGCCGCTGAAGGGCGTGCTGGTCGGCAGCCCCGCCAACCCGACCGGCACCATGATGTCGCGCGAGGCGCTGTCGACCCTGATGGCAGCCGCCGACAGCGCCGGCATCCGCTTCATCTCCGACGAGATCTATCACGGGCTCGACTATGCGTTCCCTGCGGTGACGGCCGCCGAGCTGTCGCCGAACGCGCTCGTGATCAACTCGTTCTCGAAGTACTTCTGCATGACCGGCTGGCGTGTCGGCTGGATGGTGGTGCCCGACGTGCTGGTGCGGCCGATCGAGCGGCTGCAGCAGAACCTGTCGATCTCGGTGCCGACCCTGTCGCAGATCGCGGCCGAAGCGGCGTTCGAAGGCCGCGAGGAGATGGAGGCGATCAAGCGCGGCTATCAGGAGAACCGCCGCATCCTGATCGAAGGCCTGCCGAAGGCCGGCCTGACCAAATTCCTCCCCGCTGACGGCGCGTTCTACCTCTACGCCGACGTCTCCGACTTCACCTCCGACAGCTTCGCCTTCGCCAGCGAGATGCTCGAGAGGGCGCATGTCGCGGCGACCCCCGGCGTCGATTTCGATCCGATCCACGGCCGCGCCTTCATCCGTTTTTCCTATGCACGCTCGGCCGCGGAGATGCAGGAAGCAGTTGCACGGATCGCGCATTGGCTTAAATAGCCCGCGAACTCCAGGAGCCTTCAAACTCCAAGAGCCATCAAGAGCCTTCCGGCGTTCGCTTTGCCTTTCGGATCGGTTTCGCAGCGCAGTGCCGTGGTTTCGCCGGCACTGTGGCGGGCGGATCATCGCGGATAAGCGGCAGGGCCCACACAGTTCCATTTGACTTGAACCGCCAAGTTGATCTTGGCTGTTTCCGCCATTTCTGAGGGGGAGTGACACATGGCAACGGCAACCGTTGTCACGGCTGCGCCGGCGAGCGCCGGCAGCAAGCCGTGGTATAAAGTTCTCTATGTCCAGGTCCTGATCGCGATCGTGCTCGGCGCATTGGTCGGCTGGTTGTGGCCGGGCCTTGCCACCAACGAGTGGATCAAGGCGCTCGGTGACGGCTTCATCAAGCTGATCAAGATGGTGATCGCGCCGATCATCTTCTGCACCGTGGTGTCGGGCATCGCCCATATACAAGATGCCAAGAAGGTCGGCCGCATCGGCGTCAAGGCGCTGGTGTATTTCGAGGTCGTCTCGACCTTCGCCCTGGTGATCGGACTGCTCGTCGGCAATCTGGTCAGGCCCGGCGCCGGCTTCGGCAATGCGGCGGCGAACGCGCAGGCGGTCGCCGGCTACGCCAAGCAGGCGGAGGCGCAGAAGAGCGTCGACTTCGTGCTGCATATCATTCCCGACACCGTGGTCGGCGCATTCGCGCAGGGCGAGATCCTGCAGGTGCTGCTGTTCTCGGTGCTGTTCGGCTTCGCGATCATGGGCCTCGGCGAGCGCGGCCACACCATCCGCTCGTTCATCGACGACGCCGCGCACGCGGTGTTCGGCGTCATCTCGATCGTGATGCGGGCGGCGCCGATCGGCGCGTTCGGCGCGATGGCCTTCACCATCGGCAAGTTCGGCACCGGCGCGATCCTCAACCTGATGGGGCTGATCGCGACGTTCTATCTGACCGCCGCGCTGTTCGTGTTCGTGGTGCTCGGCATCATCGCGCGGATCGCGGGGTTCTCGATCTTCAAGTTCCTGGCCTACATCAAGGACGAGCTCCTGATCGTGCTCGGCACCTCGTCCTCCGAGAGCGCGCTGCCGTCATTGATGGAGAAGCTCGAACGTCTCGGCTGCTCGAAATCGGTGGTCGGCCTCGTGGTGCCCACGGGCTATTCGTTCAACCTCGACGGCACCAACATCTACATGACGCTGGCGACCCTGTTCATCGCACAGGCGCTGGGCTTCGATCTCACCTTCAGCCAGCAGATCACGATCCTGATCGTGGCGATGCTGACCTCGAAGGGCGCCTCCGGCATCACCGGCGCCGGCTTCATCACCTTGGCGGCGACGCTCGCGGTGGTCGATCCGCGGCTGGTGCCGGGCATGGCGATCGTGCTCGGTATCGACAAGTTCATGAGCGAGTGCCGCGCGCTGACCAATCTGTGCGGCAACGGCGTGGCCTGCGTGATCGTCGCCTGGTGGGAGGGCGAGCTCGATCGCGACAAGCTCAACGCCAATCTCGCCAAGCAGGTCGACCCGACCGACATGGAGACCGCGTTGACGACGGACTAGAGCTTTTCCCGTTCCGATGGAATCGGAACGGGGCTCTAGATTCTTGTTTTGACGCGTTTTCTTCACGCGAACCGGTATCCACTTCGCTCGAAAACGCTCTAAGTCTGCTTCGACGTCTCAGAACCGGTCCAGCCGATACGGCGAGGTGTCCACTGCGGATGCCTCGCCGTTCATCGTTTCGGCCAGCACGCGCGCGGTCGCCGGGCCGAGCGTGAAGCCCTGATGGCCGTGGCCGAAATTCACCCACAGCCCGCGATGGCGCGGCACCGGCCCAAGCACCGGCAGCATGTCGGTCGTGCAGGGGCGGGTGCCGAACCAGGGCTCGGGCTCGACGCGGCTGCCGATCTCGATCAGCTCGCGCGCGGCCGCTTCGGCGTAGCCGAGCTGGATCGGCGTCGCCGGTGCGTCGGGACTGGTCAGCTCCGCGCCGGTGGTGATGCGGATGCCCTTGGCCATCGGCGCCATCGCGTAGCCGTTCGCGGTGTCGACCAGCGGCAGGTCGAGCGAGCGGCCGCCCTGGTAGTGCATGTGGTAGCCGCGCTTTCGCACCAGCGGGATGCGGTAACCGAACTTGCGGAGCAATTGCGGTGACCACGGCCCGAGCGTGACCACGACATGGGCGGCATCGACCCGGCCGCCACTGGTGTCGACCGACCAGCCGGACGTCGTCTGCGTCAGCGTCAGCGCGTCGCCGCGCAGCAGCGTGCCGCCGAGACGCTCGAACAATCCGGCATAGGCGGAAACAAGCCCGCCGGGGTCCGACACGGTCCAGGGCCCAAGCCAGTGAATGGCGCCGGGCAGGTCGTCGCGCAGCAACGGCTCCGCCCTGGCGAGCTCGCGGCCATCAAGCACGCGAAACGTCACGCCGAAGTCGCGCTGGTTCTCCTCGGCGATCGCAATGGCCTGTTCGAGCGCGGCCGGGTCGCGATGTAGCAGGCGATAGCCGGCGCGGCGGATCAGATTGTCGGCATGGGCATCGCGGATCAGCGTGTCGTGCTCCGCGGTGGCGTAGGCGATCAGGCGCGCCCAGGCGATGGTGGCTTCGCGGTGGCGTTCGGGCGTCGAGTTCCACCAATAGCGCAGCAGCGGGCCGGCATGCTGCGGCAGCGACGCCAGGCGGTAGCGCACGTCGTTGGTGCGCCCCATCGCGATCCGGGCGAGGATGGCGGGATCGCGTGGCATCGGGTAGGGCCGTACCGCCTCGCTCTGGATGATGCCGGCATTGCCGTAGCTGGTTTCGCGGCCCGGTTCCTTGCGGTCGACGAGCGTCACCGACCAGCCGCGGCGCCGCAGATGCAGCGCCGTGCTGACGCCCACCATGCCGCCGCCAAGAACGATCGCGCTTTGCATTGGGATCCGTCTCCGTCAGGCTCCGTTACGCCGGCGTCTGACGAACGGATTGCCTGTTCAATAAAAACGCCCGGCGTGAACCGGGCGTTTTGACTCGCAGGTGGTGCTAGTTGCCGCCGCCGAAGCGGCGCGACCACCAGCCCTTGCGGGCCGGAGCCTCGGCCGCAGCGGCCGGTGCCGGCTCTGGAGTAGCCGCGGCCGGCTCAGGGGCTTCCTCCGCGGGGCTCTGAACCAGCGCCGCTGATGCCTCGGGCAGTGGGCTCGACGCGAAGTTGACCTTTTCGCGCACCGTCGAGCGGCGGCGCTGCGCGCGGTCGCCTTCGGCAGCCGTGTCCTCGGCGGCAGACGCCGCGGCAGTTTCGGGCTCGGGTGCCGCGACCGGCTCGACAGGCTCAGCGGGTGCGACCTCGTTCGGCTGCCACTCCGGCGGCTCGGCCACCAGTTCGGGCTGCGCCAGCGAGGGAGCCGGCTCCCCATCATGACTATCGAAATCGGCGACTGCGTCGGAGGCCTCCGACGTCGCCGCCGGGCTCAACTCATCGGAGATCGATCCGGCGAGACCGTCATCCGGTCCGCCACTGCCGCGCCGGCGGCGGCCGCCACGCCGTCCGCGGCGCCGCGGACGGCGATCGCCATTGCCGGCCTGGTCGTCGCGGGCAGCGCCCTGCTGCTCGTCACCTTCGTCCTCATCGCCTTCGGCATCGGCGGCGGCAACCGCCTCGGTGCCTTCGGGCAGGACATGCATGAGATCGCCGTCCTCGCGCGGCTGCTGGGCGCCTTCACGCGCCTCGCTGCCGCCGCGGCCGCGACGCCGGCGGCGCCGCTTGCGGCGCTGACCGTCGCCTTCGCCCTCGGCGGAGCCCGATTCATCACCGGCCGCCCGCTCGTCGGCGAGGCCTTCGGTCTCGTCGGTCTCGATCTCGGCCTCGTATTCGAACAGCTCTTCCTCGTCATCGGCCTCTTCGGCCTGGGCCGGCGCAGCGGCAGCCTGCGCAGCGAGCAGCGCCTTGGCCGCTTCGAGCGTATGCACCTGCTCACCGCGGTCGATGATGTAGGACTGCTGGCCGTGCACCGTGGCGTCCGCGACGATCGACAGCGAAACCCGGAAGGAGTCTTCGAGATCGCGCAGATGGCCGCGCTTGTGGTTGAGCACGTACAGCGCGACGTCGGTACGGGTGCGGACCACCAGGTTGTGGGTCGCGCCCTTCATCAGGATTTCCTCGATGCCGCGCAAGAGCTGCAGCGCCACCGACGAGACCGAGCGGACGTGACCGCTTCCGCCGCATTGCGGGCAGGGCTCCGTCGAGCTTTCGAGCACGCTGGCGCGGATGCGCTGGCGCGACATTTCCAAGAGGCCGAAATGCGAGATGCGGCCGACCTGGATCCGCGCACGGTCCTGGCGCAGGCAGTCGGACAGCTTGCGCTCGACCGCGCGGTTGTTGCGCTTCTCGTCCATGTCGATGAAGTCGATGACGATCAGGCCGGCGAGGTCACGCAGGCGCAATTGGCGCGCGACTTCTTCCGCCGCTTCCAGATTGGTCTTGAGCGCGGTGTCCTCGATATGGTGCTCGCGCGTGGCGCGGCCGGAGTTGACGTCGATCGAGACCAGCGCCTCGGTCTGGTTGATCACGATGTAGCCGCCGGAGCGCAACTGCACGGTCGGCGAGAACATCGCGTCGAGCTGACTTTCGACGCCCATGCGCGAGAACAGCGGCTGGCCGTCGCGATATTGCTTCACCGCGCGCACATTGGCCGGCATCAGCATCTTCATGAAGTCGCGCGCTTCACGGTAGCCGGCTTCGCCGGCCACCTGGATCTCGTCGATCTCCTTGTTGTAGAGGTCGCGCAGCGAGCGCTTGATCAGCGAGCCTTCCTCGTAGACCAGCGTCGGCGCCTGCGACTTCAGCGTCAGGTCGCGCACCGTTTCCCACATCCGGATCAGATATTCGAAGTCGCGCTTGATCTCCGGCTTGCTGCGGGAGGCGCCGGCGGTGCGCAGGATGATCCCCATGCCCTCGGGCACGTCGAGATCCTGCACCACTTCCTTCAGCCGCGAACGGTCCTGGGCGGAGGTGATCTTGCGGCTGATGCCGCCGCCGCGCGCGGTGTTGGGCATCAGCACGGCGTAGCGGCCGGCGAGCGACAGATAGGTGGTCAGCGCGGCGCCCTTGTTGCCGCGCTCTTCCTTGACGACCTGCACCAGCATCACCTGCCGGCGCTTGATCACTTCCTGGATCTTGTACTGGCGGCGCGGGCGGAACGGGCGCTCCGGAACCTCCTCGAGCACGTCGTCGCCGCCGACTGACTCGACGACGTCCTCTTCCTCGCCTTCCTCGCCGTCATCCTCTTCGTCATCTTCGCCGGCCTCGTCGCCAGGCCCGGTCTCGGGCGCGACCACCTCGGCGAGCGCGCCATATTCGGCGACCGCGTGCTCATCGGCGGCGGCGTGAACCTCGTCGGAAGCCACATGCGGCGCGTCGTCGGCATGCGCGGCGTTTTCTTCGATCTGCTCCTCATGGGCGCGCTCGGGCTCATGATTGACCTCGACCGTCTCGACGGTCTCGGGCGCGGCCGACGCGGCGGAGGCTTCGACCACAGCAACGACGGGGTCGGACGGGGCGTCGGCAACCGCCGCCTCGCTCACCTCGGGCTCGTGGTCGTGATCATGTGCATGATCGTGGTCGTGATGGTCGTCGTGACCATGATCGTCGTGGTCATGCTCATCCTGGTCATGATCATGCTGGCCATGATCATGGTGATCATGCTGGCCATGATCATGGTGATGCTCATGGTCCTCGTGATGCGCATGATCATGCGCATCATGCTCGTGGCCTTCGTGGGCGACCACGCCGTGATCGTGGTGCCCGGCATCATCTTCATGATGCTCGGTATCGACGGGATGTTCGTGGGCCTCGATGGTGGGCAGCGCCTGCGTGTCGTTCGCGCCCTCGATCACCTCGCTCTGGACGCGCTCGCCATGGCCGCGGCGACGGGCATTGCGATGGCGCGACCGGCGGCGATGGCCGCGGTTCTCGTGCTCTTCCTCGGCCTCGCGATGGGCGCGCTCGTCGGCCTCGATCAGCGCCTGACGGTCGGCGACCGGGATCTGGTAATAGTCGGGATGGATTTCGCTGAAGGCCAGGAAGCCATGCCGGTTGCCGCCATACTCGATGAAGGCGGCCTGCAGCGACGGCTCTACGCGCGTAACCTTGGCGAGATAAATGTTGCCGCGCAGCTGTTTGCGCTGGGCGGTCTCGAAATCAAACTCTTCGACGCGATTGCCACGGACCACGACGACCCGGGTCTCTTCCGGGTGGGTGGCATCGATCAACATCTTGTTGGGCATTTTGGAGCTCTTGACGGCGGCGGGCGCGGATCATGGCGCGCGCAAACTGCGCCGCCCGGTGACGCGACGGTCCACCTGATTCGGGGGTGAGGGGAAGGCCGAAACGCATCTCGCGGCGCAGCGCCGGACGGGAACTCACCGGGATGATGCGACGGGCGAAGTTTTCACCTCGCGTCAGCGCGATCATTCGGGGGATCCTGGTCGGCAATGCAGTCTGGCGCATTAAGCGTCGGCCCGTCTAAACATGTTGGCGGCGAAAAATACCGCCGTATCTTTTGCTGAAAGCCCCGTCTGGCGCCGAAGCGCCTGCCGGCCATCGCATATCGAGGCCCCAAGGGACCGGATAATCGGTTATGCCGTGTCTCAAACCGTCCCTCTGGCGAGGGAGTGTGCCTGGGACCGGACGCCGCTCGGGCTTGAATCCGCCACTCCGTGTCAGCCGCGCGCGGCGCTGGCTGGGGAGGGACCGGAAAAACACGGCGGGATCTTCGATCAGGAAGGTTCCACCGCTGCACCGGGAGGCTGAACGCGACACAACCGGGAGTACTAGCCGTCAGCACCTCGTACATACGTGGATTGACCGCCGCGTGCAAGGGAAGCGTCACGCCGCCGCAACACTCGGTTCTTTTCGCTGGAGCGTTATTAGGGGGCGATTAACCGTGTGGTTCTAATGCGGTAAGAAGCAGCTGGGAGGCTACGAATCGGGTGGCGAACCGCGCAAAACACCTTGTTTTTCTGGGATGCGGGCTGTTGTGCGCCGCAGCATCGGTGTTTGCCATTGCCGGCGCCCCGAGCGCCGCAGAGGGACCGCAGAACGGCCCGCCGGCACCGGCCGCGAGCGCCCCGAATTTCCCGGTCGCATCCGGCGCCAGGCTCGCCGGCGACGCCAAGCAGACCCGATTCATCCTCGACCTCGACCGCAAAATCGAGTTTCGCGCCTTCCCGCTGGCCGACCCCTACCGCGTCGTGGTCGATATCCCGCAGGTCGATTTCCAGCTCGCGGCCGGCACCGGCTCGGCGGGGCGGGGCCTGGTGAAGGCGTTCCGCTATGGCCTCGTGATGCCCGGCGGCTCGCGGATCGTGTTCGACCTGACCGGACCGGTGAAGATCGCCAACTCTTACGTGCTCGACGCCGCCAACGGTCAGCCGCCGCGGCTGGTGCTGGACTTCGAGGAGGTCGACCGCACCAGCTTCGTGCAGTCGCTGGCGCCCGCGAGCCGGCCCGAATCGAAACCGGCGATTTCCGAATCCACCACGGCGACCATTCCGGCCGTCACCTCGGCGGCGCTGCCGCCGGTCGCGGTCACCGACGCGCGCCCGCTGATCGTGATCGATCCCGGTCACGGCGGCATCGACAACGGCACGCAATCCGGCGACCAGACCGAGAAGAACCTCGTGCTCGGCTTTGGTCTTGCCCTGCGCGACCGGATCGAGAAGTCGGGCAAGTATCGGGTGGTCATGACGCGGTCCGACGACACCTTCATTCCGCTCAACGATCGGGTGAAGATCGCCCGCTCCCAGTCCGCGGCGCTGTTCGTCTCGATCCACGCCGACGCCCTGCCGCGCCGCGAGGGCGATGCCCAGGGCGCCACGATCTACACGGTGTCGGACAAGGCCTCCGACGCCGAGGCCGAACGGCTGGCGGAGGCGGAAAACAAGGCCGACGCCATCGGCGGGGTGAACCTGACCGACGAACCGACCGAGGTCGCCGACATCCTGATCGACCTCGCGCAGCGTGAAACCAAGACGTTCTCCAATCGCTTCGCCCGTCTTCTGATGGACGAGATGAAGACCACGGTGCGGATGCACAAGCATCCGCTCAAATCGGCCGGCTTCCGGGTGCTGAAGGCGCCCGACGTGCCGTCCGTACTGGTCGAGATCGGCTACGTCTCCAACAAGGGCGACCTCGAGCACCTGGTCTCCGAGAGCTGGCGGAACAAGGCGGTCGGCTCGATGGTCCAGGCGATCGACACGTTCTTCGCCAAACGGCTGGCAACTGCCGGGTCGGCAAAGTGAAATTGGCCCGCTGAAAAGCCGGGGCCGTTGCGCCGAAGCCCTAGTTTGGCCACAGCCGCGACGGTATAGACAATGGACCGCAGGTCCGCAGAATCGACCATATTGTCCGGCGGCTCTTGTATATTCGCGTGCGCAAGTGGCTCGCTGGGCCCAAGCTTCGTTGTGTGAGGCTTTCGCACTTTTGGACAGGCGCTTCCGACGACTGAGCGCCGGAGGGTAGGAACGGAACGTCGATAATGCGCCTGCTCGTGCGGTTTATGGGTTTCTTGTTCGCCGCCGGAACCGTCGTGTTCCTGGTCGGTGTCGCCGCCGTCGCTGGCGCCATCTGGCATTTCTCCAAGGATCTGCCCGACTACTCGCAGCTGCAGGACTATGAGCCGCCGGTGATGACCCGCGTGCATGCCGCCGACGGCGCGCTGCTTGGCGAATACTCCAAGGAGCGCCGGCTCTATCTGCCGATCCAGGCGGTGCCGAAGCTCGTGATCAACGCCTTCCTCGCCGCCGAAGACAAGAACTTCTACGAGCACGGCGGCATCGACTATCAGGGCATGGCGCGCGCCGCGATCCTTTATGCGCAGAACTACGGCTCGAACCGCCGCCCGCAGGGTGCCTCGACCATCACCCAGCAGGTCGCGAAAAACTTCCTGCTCACCAACGAGGTCTCGTTCAGCCGCAAGATCAAGGAAGCGTTGCTGGCGATGCGCATCGAGCGCGCTTATTCCAAGGACCGCATCCTCGAGCTCTATCTGAACGAGATCTATCTCGGCCTCGGTGCCTACGGCATCGCGGCGGCGTCGCTGGTCTATTTCGACAAGTCGGTCAACGAGCTGACGATCGCGGAGGCGTCCTATCTCGCCGCGTTGCCGAAAGCGCCAGCCGCGCTGCATCCGGTGCGCAACCGTGACCGCGCCATCGAGCGCCGCAATTATGTGATCGACCGTCTGCTGGAGAATGGCTGGATCAAGCAGGCCGACGCCGACAAGGCGCGCAAGGACCCGCTCAACGTCACCAGCCGCTCGAACGGCGCGCATATCTTCGCCGGCGAATATTTCGCCGAGGAGGTCCGCCGCGACATCTTCGAGCGCTACGGCGAAAAGAAGCTCTACGAGGGTGGCCTGTCGGTGCGCACCACGCTCGATCCCAAGATCCAGGTGATGGCGCGCAAGACCATGGTCGCGGGTCTCGTCAATTACGACGAGGCGCAGGGCTGGCGCGGGGCGCTGCACAAGCTCGACATTTCTGGTGACTGGGGCGTCAAGCTCGCCGACGTGAAGTCGCTGTCCGACATCTCGCCGTGGCGGATGGCTGTCGTGCTCGAGACCAGCGATCAGTCGGCGCGGATCGGCTTCCAGCCGGGCCGCGAGCTCGGCGGCGCGGTCAGCAAGGAACGGCAGACCGGCATCATCACGATGGACGGCGTGCGCTGGGCCAAGACCAAGGGCAAGGCGCCGAACGCGGTTTCGCAGGTGCTGCAGCCGGGCGACGTGATCTACGCTGACCCGCTGGTGACCAAGGAAGGCAACGCGGTCGAAGGCCAGTATCGCCTGCGGCAATTGCCTGAAGTGTCCGGCGCGATGGTGGCGATGGATCCATGGACCGGCCGCGTGCTCGCGATGGTCGGCGGCTTCTCGTTCGACCAGAGTCAGTTCAACCGCGCGACGCAGGCCTACCGGCAGCCGGGTTCGTCGTTCAAGCCGATCGTGTACTCGTCGGCGCTGGACAACGGCTATACGCCGTCGACCACGGTGATCGACGCGCCGATCGAGATTGATCAGGGGCAGGGCGCCGGCGTGTGGCGTCCGGAAAACTATTCGACCGGCAAATATTACGGCCCGACCACGCTGCGCAACGCGCTGCAGCGCTCGCTCAACACCGTGACGGTGCGGCTCGCGCAGGACATCGGCATGCCGCTGGTCGGCGAATACGCCAAGCGCTTCGGCGTCTATGACGAATTGCCGAACTATCTGTCGTATGCGCTCGGTGCCGGCGAAACGACCGTGATGCGCATGGTCACGGCCTATTCGATGTTCGCCAATGGCGGCCGCCGGGTGAAGCCGACGCTGATCGATCGCATCCAGGATCGCTACGGGCATACCATTTTCAAGCACGACACCCGCGAATGCCGCGGCTGCGACGCGCCCGGGGGCTGGAAGAGCCAGCCGGAGCCGCAGCTCGTCGACCGCCGCGAGCAGGTGCTCGACCCGATGACCGCCTACCAGATCACCGAGATGATGGAAGGCGTGGTCCAGCGCGGCACCGCAACCGTCGTGAAGGAGGTCGGCAAGCCGATCGCCGGCAAGACCGGCACCACCAACGACGAGAAGGACGTCTGGTTCGTCGGCTTCTCGCCCGATCTCGCAGTCGGCGTCTACATGGGCTACGACAAGCCGCGCAATCTCGGCCGCGCCGCCACCGGCGGTCACGTCGCAGCGCCGATCGCCCGCGACTTCCTCAAGCTTGCGCTCGCCGACAAGCCGCCGACACCGTTCAAGGTTCCGGCCGGCATCAAGCTGATCCGCGTCGACGCCAAGTCCGGCATGCGCGCCGGCCCCGGCGACGGCGGCAACACCATCCTCGAAGCCTTCAAGCCGGGCACCGCGCCGCCGGAGAACTATTCGGTCATCGGCGTCGCCGATGCCGACGGGCGCGGCCCGGCGCCTGGCCCGCAGCCGTCGCAGAATGGGGCCCAGCCGGACGGCGGTTTCTTCATGCGTCCTGGAACCGGGGGACTCTACTAGCGGCCGATCCGGCCAAATCGCCGGGATAGTGCGGCCAAGCCGATTGCGCTTTGCCGCGCCGGTCGCTACATCCCCCGGAACCTTTTTAGCCAACACCTGAAAGACCATGCGCGCGGAAATCGAACGCCTTGTTGAAGAGATCAAGCAGTCAGTCGGGCTGCTGAGGAGGCATCTTTGACGTCGAACAATCGACGGCACGCCTCGCTGAGCTGAACAAGCTCGCTGAAGACTCCAATCTCTGGAACGATCCCCAGAAGGCCCAGCGGCTGATGCAGGAGCGTACCTCATTGGAGGACGCGCTCTCGGGCATCGGCAAGGTCGAGCGCGAGCTCGAGGACAATATCGGCATGATCGAGCTCGGCGAGGCCGAGAACGATGAGGGCGTGGTCACTGAGGCCGAGAAGGCGCTCAAGGACCTCAAGAAGGAGGTCGCCCGGCGCGAGCTGGAGGCGCTGCTGTCGGGCGAGGCCGATAAGTTCGATTCCTATCTCGAAGTCCATGCCGGCGCCGGCGGCACTGAGAGCCAGGACTGGGCGCAGATGCTGCTGCGCATGTACACGCGCTGGGCGGAGAAGCACGGCTTCAAGATCGAGTTCCTCGAAGAGTCCCAGGGTGAAGAGGCCGGCATCAAGTCCGCCACCATCCAGATTTCCGGCCACAACGCCTATGGCTGGCTGAAGACCGAGGCCGGCGTGCATCGCCTGGTGCGCATCTCGCCGTTCGATTCCAACGCGCGGCGGCACACCTCGTTCTCGTCGGTGCAGATCTTCCCCGTGATCGACGACAGCATCAAGATCGAGATCAAGGAGTCCGATGTCCGCACCGATACCATGCGGTCGGGCGGCGCCGGCGGTCAGCACGTCAACAAGACCGAATCGGCGGTGCGCCTGACGCACATCCCGACCGGTATCGCGGTGGTCTGCCAGGCCGGCCGCTCCCAGCACAAGAACCGGGCGCAGGCTTGGGACATGCTGCGCGCGCGGCTCTATGAGATCGAGCTGAAGAAGCGCGAGGAGCAGGCTGCTGCCGATCAGGCCGCCAAGACCGATATCGGCTGGGGTCACCAGATCCGCTCCTACGTGCTGCAGCCCTATCAGATGGTGAAGGACCTGCGCACCGGCGTGCAGACCTCCGACACGTCGGGGGTGCTCGATGGCGACCTCGATGAATTCATGGCGGCGACCTTGGCGCAGCGTGCCTTCGGCACCGGGCCTGGCTCCGTCGAGGATGTGGATTAGCCCATGCCGCGCGTCGCTTTCATCGGATTGGGACGCATGGGCCATGGCATGGCCGGCCGTTACCTCGATGCCGGCTTTACGGTGGCGGTGTGGAATCGGAGCAAGGCCAAGGCCGCGGACCTGATCGCCCGCGGCGCGCTGTGGGCGACCTCGCCGGAGGATGCCGCGATCGACGCCGATGCTGTGGTGACCATGGTCGCCGACGACGAGGCCTCGCGCGCGGTCTGGCTGACCAGGGACGGCGCCGCCGCCAACATGAAAGCCGGCACGCTCGCGATCGAATGCTCCACGGTCTCGTACCAGCACACGGTCGAGATGGCGCGCGAACTGCAGAGCCGTGGCTTGGTCTACATCGATTGCCCGGTCACCGGCCTGCCGGAGGCGGCGGCGGCCGGCAAGCTGACGCTGCTGGTGGGCGCTGATCCCGCCGATCTCGAACGCGCGCAGCCTTATCTTGCGCCGATCGGCAGCACGATCCGCCATTTCGGCGCGGTTGGCACTGGCACTGTGTTCAAGTTGATCAACAACCTGATCGGCGCGGTGCAGATCGCAAGCCTCGCCGAGGGCGTGGCGATCGCCGAGCAGGCGGGCCTCGACATGCAATTGGTGGCCGAGGCGCTGGCGACCGGCGCGGTGGCGAGCCCGCAGGTGATCCGCCACTCCAAGCGGATGATCGACCGCAACTTCTCCGGCGCATCGTTCACCGCGGCGCTGCGCCACAAGGACGCCGATTACGCCGTGCGGCTCGCCGAGACCTTGCTGCCCGGCGTGCCAGTGAGCCGCGCCGCGCTCGCCGCCTACGACAAGGCGAAGGCCCATGCGCCCGACGCCGACGAGGGCCAGATGATCGAGATCGTGTCGCGGCCGAAATAGGCGGGGCCGCCATTCTCGGAAATCGGGTGGGAATATTCGCGGCGCCGCGCTAGTCACCTGTCCGACTGCAGGTGAGCGCCCGATATGCCTTCCGCCGACAACCGCATCGATCGTCGCGACTGGGGGCTGCTTGTCCTGCTGTCGGTACTCTGGGGCGGCTCGTTCTTCTTCAACGGCGTGATCCTGCGCGAATTGCCGCCGCTGACCCTGGTGCTGCTGCGCGTCGTGCTCGGCACGATCATCCTGCTGCCGCTGCTGCGGGCCGCCGGAATCGAATTCCCGCGCGGCCTGTCCGGCTGGGCGCCGTTCGTTGCGATGGGGCTGTTCAACAATGTGCTGCCGTTCGCGCTGATCGTGTTCGGGCAGACCTATATTCCGAGCGGGCTGGCCTCGATCCTCAATGCGACGACGCCGCTGTTCGCGGTAGTCGTGATGGCGGCGGCCGGCGAGGAGCGGCTGCAGGCGCGCCGCGTGGCGGGCGTCCTGGTCGGGCTGATCGGGGTTGCGATCCTGCATGGCGATGCGCTCGGCTTCGAGAGCCGGCAGGGCATCGGCATCCTGCTGTGCCTCGCGGGCCTTCAGCTACGGGATCGCGGCGCTGGTCGGGCGGCGGCTGCCGCAGCGGGTGCCGCCGCTGGGGACCGCGACGTTCCAGATGATGGCCTCGGCGGTGCTGATGGCGCCCATCGCCGCCGTCGTCGATCAGCCGTGGCTGCTGCCGATGCCCCACGCAACGACATGGCTCGCCGTGCTCGGGCTCGCGGCGTTGTCGACGGCGCTGGCCTATATCGTGTTCTTTCAGATCCTGCGGCGTTCCGGCGCGACCAATGTGATGCTGGTGACGCTGCTGATTCCGGTCACCGCGATGCTGCTCGGATATCTCGTGCTCGGCGAGCCGATCGCGCTGCGCGAGGTGATCGGCGCGCTGGTGATCGCGAGCGCGCTGCTCCTGATCGACGGCCGCGTGCTGGCCTGGTTCAGCCGCGCGCCTGCCTCCACGCCGCGTGCCATCCGCTGAAGCGTCCGCTGTCGCGCTCGCCGCCGTGCCAGGCGGCATAGGCGGTACCGTCGTCGGCGACCAGCACCACGGCATCTAGCCCCTTGGAGCGGCGCAGCGTGTCCATCGCCTGCGCCGGCGTCTGCGCGATCGGACCCGCGACATTGAACGAGGTGTTGACCGACATCTCGACGCCGATATGACGGCCGAGCGCCTTCAGATAGGCATGGGTGAGGGGATCGTCGGCCTCGCGCACGATCTGGATGCGGCCGGTGCCGTCCGCATGCACCACCGCCGGAATTTTCGCGCGCGCCTCGGGCTTCGAATGCGCCGTCAGCACCATGTAGTTATAGGCGTTGTAGTCGGCGTCGGAGGCGCCGTCTTCCAGCTCGAAATAATCGCGCGCAGCCTCTAGCGTCGCCATCGGCGCCAGCGGCCGGATCGCCTCGCGATACTTGACGCGCTCGTTGAGCCGCTCGCGCACCTCGGGATCGCAGGGATTGGCGAGGATCGAGCGATGGCCGAGCGCGCGCGGGCCGGTTTCGGCGGCGCCCTGATAGATCGCGATCACGCCGCCTTGCGCGACCATGGATGCCATCAGGTCGGCAACCGCGTCGCGCCCTTCTGACGTCGCGACGTTGCCGATCTCGGTCGAGGCGATGTCGTCGGCTTGCAGCGCCGCGGTGATGTCGGCGTTCGAGGGCGGCAGGCCGCAATAGAATGCGTGCGACAGCGGCGCGCCGCGCGGCGCGCCCGCCATATGCGCGAACAGCCAGGCGGCGCCGATCGGCACGCCGGGATCGCCGGGCACCGGCGGCACCCACATATGCAGCCGCGTTTTGCGCTGCTGCGCCCGCTCGAACCACGCCTCGTCGAAATGCTCGAGCAGACGCATGTTGCCGAGCGCGTTCAGCGCGACGCCCCCGGTCAGCACCAGGCGGTCGGTGCCGGTGGTGCGCAGGAGATGGTCGATGACATGGATCATCGCGTCCTCGAACACCAGTTGCGTCGCGGCCGCCTTGTCGACGCGGTCCTTGGTGTCGGGGCGGTGATTGATGTCCTCGACGCGCAGCACGGCGTCGGGATTCCAGAGCTGGTCGGGGCGCAGCGGCGGACCGAGAATGTCGATCAGCGGCTGATGATAGGGATTGTCGGCGGGATCGGCGTACCAATTGGCCATCGCGCGATTGAGCTGCACGCTGCCGTTGGGCCCGAGCTGCAGCACCGCCTTCAGGCGCTGATAATACGGATTGGTGGCGCGGTTCATGTCGCCCCAGGCGGCGGCGCCCATGTAGCGGCCCTCGCTGGAGAGCCAGGTCCAGCCGCCCTGGCTGGATGAGATCACGGTGTAGAAAGCACCGAGCGAGTCGAACAGGCTCTCGTTGCAATAGAGCTGCTTCATCTCGCCGTTCTCGGCGACATAGAGCGAGATCGAGCCGACGTCGCCGGTGCCGTCGAGCACCGCGATCGCGACACGCTCGCGCGTATCGGCGAACGGCGAGGCCGTGAAGGAGTACCAGGCGTGATTGTCGTGATGCGGCATGCAGATCAGCGGCAATTGCTTGTCGAGCCCGTACATCCGGCCGAGCCGGCGCGACAGCCGCCGCACCTGATCGAGCTGGCGCAGATTGATTGCCGGTGCAATCGGGGCGCGCAGCAGTTTGAGGCTGGCCGGCGCTTCCTCGAGCGAGGTGCGGATCAGCATCGCCAGCAGCGCCGGATAGTCCCATGTCGTGACGAAGGCGGCGATATCGCCGATGTCGCGGCCCATCCGCTGCAACACCTTGCGCATGTCGTCGAGTGCGTATTGCGGGAACTCGTTGGTGTGCTTGTTGCCGGAGAAGCGCTCTTCCTCGTTGTTGACGATCAGGCGCGGTCCGTCCTTCTGGGTGATCTCGACCAGCGCGACGCCGGTATTGTGCGTGCCGGGGCAGGCGAGGCCGGCGATGTAGACGGTCTCGCCGCGTTGCAGTTTTTCGCGGATCGAGGCGATCGTGCGCTGCGCGAACGCGCCATTGGCCTTGTGCAGGCCACGCTTCGCCAGCGCAGACTCGCTGAGGCGGCGCGTGATCTCATAGCCCGCGGCCGCAAGATGCGGATGCCGCGGACCGGTACGGATGTCCGGTTTACGCAATCAGAACGCCTCGACTCGTGATCCCCAGATCGACCTTCAATCATAAATAGCGCCAGGCAACAATGCCGTTTCGCCCAACGGAAAAACCCAACGCTTGCCAGCACATGCGTCTCTTGCGAGACTTGCCGCCAAAACCAACGACAAAAATCGGGAGAAAACGATGCCGGCTCGTTTCGGATATATTGGCGCAATCGCGGCGTTCGCAAGTGCCGCGCTGATCGCGACCTCGGCCACCGCGCAGAAGAAATACGATCCTGGCGCGAGTGATGGCGAAATCAAGATCGGCAACATCATGCCATACAGCGGCCCGGCGTCGTCCTATGGGGTGATCGGCAAGACCGAGGCCGCGTTCTTCAGGATGACCAACGAGCAGGGCGGCATCAACGGCCGCAAGATCAACTTCATCAGCTACGACGACGCCTATTCGCCGCCGAAGGCGATCGAGCAGGCACGCAAGCTGGTCGAGAGCGACGAGGTGCTGCTGATCTTCCAGCCGCTCGGCACGCCGTCCAATTCGGCAATCATGAAATACATGAATGCCAAGAAGGTGCCGCAATTGTTCGTCGCCTCCGGCGGCACCAAGTTCGGTGATCCCAAGAACTTTCCCTGGACGATGGGCTTCCAGCCCAACTACCAGAGCGAGGGCCGCATCTACGCAAAGTACATTCGCGACAAATTCCCTGATAGCAAGATCGCGGTGTTCTGGCAGAATGACGATGCCGGCAAGGATCAGTTCAAGGGCCTGAAGGATGGGCTCGGCGACAAGGTCGGCATGATCATCGCCGACAAGTCGTACGAGGTCTCCGATCCCTCGATCGATTCGCAGATCGTCGCGCTGCACGATTCCGGCGCCGACATCTTCTTCTCCTGGGCGGCGCCGAAGGGATCGGCGCAGGCGATCCGGAAAGTGGGCGAGCTCGGCTGGAAGCCGAAATTCTTCCTCGCCAACACCGCGACCTCGGTCGCCTCGGTGCTGAAGCCGGCCGGCCTCGAGTTCTCCAAGGGCATCATCTCGACCGCCTATCTGAAGGACCCGACCGATCCGACCTGGGACAAGGATCCGGCGGTGCAAAGCTGGCGCGCCTTCATGGACAAGTATTATCCCGACGGCGACAAGGCCAACGCCAACAACCTCTATGGCTATGTCCAGGCCGAGGCGATGATGCAGGTGCTGAAGCAATGCGGCGACAATCTCACGCGCGAGAACGTGATGAAGCAGGCCGCCAACCTGAAGAACTTCCACTCCGACCTGATGCTGCCGGGCGTTATGGTCAACACCTCCCCCGACGACTACTTCCCGATCGAGCAGATGCAGCTGATGCGCTTCAACGGCGATGCGTGGAAGCTGTTCGGTGACGTCATCACCGGCGAGGTCGGGCACGAAGCGTCGCGGTAGGCGATCGGTTGCTAGAAAGGCGTTGCTAGCGCCGCAAACACGACTGTCGTCCCGGCGAAAGCCGGGACCCATACGCCGCGGCGGACGTTGTTGAAGGGACTCGTCGTTCCAGCGTCGCGCAACAATCAGCATTTGGGGTTATGGGTCCCTGCTCCCGTGCGCAATTGCGCACTAGGCAGGGACGACACCGAATGTGCTGCGCGGCGTGAGTCACAAGTCTACGCCAAAATCTTCTCCAGCCGGCGGGCGCGGAGCGCGATGCCGCCAGCGACGCCGACGCCGATCACGTACATCCAGCCCTCGTGAAAATCGGACAGATGCGAATTGAGCAGCGAGCTTGTGATGTTCTGCACGACCACGGCGAGTCCGATCCAGCTCACGAGATCTCGGCCGGCGAACAGCCTGACGTGGCTGATCCACATCGCGTAGAGCAGCAGGATGCCGATCAGCCCCCACTGGACCCCGACATTGAGGGTTTGGTTGTGCGGGTTGTTGATCACCTCGGCCTCAAGACCGGCTTGTCCGACGGCATCCTGCGTGAACATGTGCCTGATCGAGCCGGTGCCGTGCCCGAGCCACGGTGCGCCGACGATGAACTTCACCGACTTCCGCCAATAGGTCAGGCGCTGCGCGGTCGAGGCGATGCCCGAGGTGTCGTGGGCGCGATACTCGATACTGACATCGGCGATGCGTTGGCGGAGGTAGGGGGACGTGGTCCAGACCGCAAGGCTGGTGACCGCGACGCCGGCGAACAGCAGCCGCGTGGCGCGCCGCGACAGATGCAGCGAGGCGAACAGGATCAACAGCACCGGCATGTAGACCAGCGCGGTCCGCGCCGAGACGACATAAAGCATGTTGGCGACGAACAGCAGCATCAGCGCGATGGCGCCGGCCGCGATGCGCCATTGCCGGGCCCGCAGCGCCGTCAATGCCGGCAGCGCCAGCGCGAACGCACAGAGCGCGAACTCCTGGCTCTGGTCGAGGTAGTTCTTGACCGGCACGCCGTCGGATGCGGTGTGCGCGAGCTTGAGCTGCGGCAGCGCCAGCACGATCCAGGACAGGATCATCAGCAGCGTGCACGACACCAGGAAGGCCGAGAACACCCAGAGCCCGCGCCGCGAGCGCTGGAAATAGCCGAGCAGGAACGGCAGCAGCAGCAGCTTGCTGAGCGGCTTGATGCCTTGCAGCCGTTCGGCCCAACTCGTCTCCGACCACGCTAGGCCGATCACCGCGAGTGCGACCAGCGCGATCGGCAACGCAAAGGCCGGTTGCGCGAGATCGAGAACGAACTGCTCCCAGTCGATGGTCGGGATCACGGCGACAAGCCACAGCAGCATGAAGACGGCGAGTGCCGTGGTCGACCAGGGTAGCGACGCCGCGGCCAGGGCGATCAGGGTATCGGTGGCGCGGACATAGGGGACTGAGCCGGACCAGGCGCGGACGCGATCGCGCCATCGTGCTGGCGGTTCGATTGCGAGACCAATGGCGTCGGAATCGGTGCTCATGACCGGTTACACGCCGTGCGCGG
Source organism: Bradyrhizobium brasilense (assembly GCF_029714345.1). NCBI lineage: Bacteria > Pseudomonadati > Pseudomonadota > Alphaproteobacteria > Hyphomicrobiales > Nitrobacteraceae > Bradyrhizobium > Bradyrhizobium brasilense. Next base: position 4,989,042 of record NZ_CP121669.1, on the reverse strand, counting down.
TTGCACCGTTGAAGGTCGCCATCGCGGCGGTGAGCGCCGCAGCAGCGGCCGCAACGTCCGGGGCAGCACGATGCGACAGCAGGTCGCGCGCCTGGGTGTGGTGGCCGAAGCGCTCGGCCAGCTCGGCCCGCCGCGCGCGGATCCGATCGCGCCATTGCTCCTGCTGCGCCAGCACGCGCCGCACCGAGGCGCAGATCGAGTCGGTCGAGAACGGATCGAAATAGTCGGCAAGCTCGCCCGCGACCTCGCGGAACACGGCAATATCGGAGCACAGCACGGGGGTGTTGGCCGCGAATGCCTCGATGATCGGGACGCCAAAGCCTTCGGCGAGGCTCGGCATGATCAAGCCGTGCGCGTCCGCGATCAGTGCCGCCTTCTCGTGCTCGTCGACATAGCCGGAGAAACGGACGTTCTTCGGCAGGTTGCGCGCCTGGTTGGCGCCGCCGGCATAGCCGATCACGACGAGATCGGCCTCCGGCAGCTTGCGGAAGGCGCGGATGACGGCCGCGAGGTTCTTGCGGGGCTCGTTCGAGACGATGACGACGAAGCTTGGCCGAGCCGGGACGGCGGTTGGCACCGGCGCAAGCGGCGCTTCCGCGACGTCGAAGCGGGTCCGCGGATAGACCACTCGCGCCGGAATATGCGCATATTGTGGGAGCAGGGCGCGGAAGCGGTTCATGCTGTAGTTCGAGACGAAGGCGAGCTCGTCAGCCTGATTCACGCTGGTGAAAAGGCGCGACAGGAACAGGCGTGTCGCGATGTCGTCCAGCTTGAGATCGGTGATCGGCAACAGGTCGTGCACGACGCAAATCACCTTTGCGCCCGGGCGGCGTTGGATCGCAACCCGGGTCGGGGTGTCGACGAGAATGACGTCATAGTCGCGCGCATCGACCCGCGGTGGCGGCAACCGGGTCAGGGCCGAGGTGTCCTGATAGCTGTAGAAGCCGGGCTCGAGCAGGAAATCGCCGAACAATTCGAGATGGCGCAAATCGGTCGGAATGTATTCGAGGCCCTCGGTCCGGTTCTCGATCAGCTTGACGCTGGTCGGCAGCAGATGAATCGAGCGCAGGAAGGCGATGATGAATTCGAGCGAGGTCGCCGCGTCGAGCTTGTGCTTGAACCAGTTGACGGTGCGGCGCAGGCCGCCGCGCATGATCGGCGAGTTCATGTCGGTTTCATCGAGGTAACGATAGAGCGCGAGCAGCTCGATCAGCCGGGAGTCCTCGGGCAGCAGGCGCGTGCGCTGCTGCCTGCGGCGCAGCTTCCGGTACCGGCGCGTGGTCTCCACGACGAGGGTCAGGGCATGTCCGTCGCCGGCCAGCGAGCGGATCAATTCACGGGTAAAATGGAAGATGCCGCGCTTGTGGTTGGGCTCGCCAAGCGCCTCGCTGACGACCAGGATCTTTGTCATGCGCTGATTTCTCTGAGCTCGAGGTGATGCGGGGCGGGCGCATCCAGCGCGACGGTGCTGGCGATGCGGCCGTGATCGAGATTGATGATGCTGTTGCAGGTCCGGCGCAGCAGGGCGTGGTCGTGCGAGGCGATGATCACGATCGCCGCGGTCTCGACCATCTTGCGCAGCCGCTGCTCGGCCTTGGCCGAGAAATTCTCGTCGACCACGCTGAGCCATTCGTCGAGCAGCAGGATATCGGCGGGAAACGCGGTCGCGGTCGCGAACAGCACGCGCATCAGCATGCCCGACGAGAACATGCGCAGCGGCAGCCGCTGCATGCGCTCCTCCAGTTCCGTGAACGCCCAGATCTCGTCCAGGATCGCCGGCGTCGGCTTGCGTCCCGAGATCCGCAACAGCAGGCTGATATTGTCGGCGGCGACGAAATCGAGATTGACGCCAGCGCCGAGGCCGAGCAGCGGCACGATGTTGCCTGATATCTCGACGCGGCCGCTGGTCGCCGGGAACACACCGGCGATCAGCCGCAGCAGAGTGGACTTGCCGGAGCCGTTCGGGCCGGCGAGGCCGATGCGGGCGCCGGCTTTCCCCTCGATCGAGATGCTGTCGATCGCGCGGATGGTCCGCATCTCGCTGGCCTGGCGGAACAGGCGGCCGAGCAGGCGGCGCTTCAGCGAGAAGTCGTAGGCGCCGTACAGCGGATAATCCAGGCAGACGTCGCGGAGGTGGATGCTTGCCATGCCCTAGATCCAGAATGCCGCTTTGCGCAGATGCGTCATGGTGACGATCGCGGCGACCGCGAGCGCGGCCAGGCACGCCAGCACATAGATCACGCTGGCCGTTGCGACATGACCAGTTGCCAGCGGGTCGCGCCAGATCGCGAACAGATGCGTCAGCGGATTGAGCCGCATCACAGTCGAGCCGCGATCGATCATCTCGGATGTCCAGATGATCGGCGAGGCCAGGAAGGCCAGCGTCAACGAGGACTCGATGATCGGCTTGATGTCGCGGTAACGCGTCGCCAGCGCGCCGAGCACGAGGCTCAACGCCAGCGTGCAGACCACGAACAGAGCGAGGCCGGGGAGGGCGGCGATGGCGCCGCCGACATCGCGCGGCGTCAGCGCGAGCCACAGGAGCAGCGGCACGACCGCGTTATGGGCGGCGAACAGCGCCTGCCGGAAGGTACATTGCAGCAGGAAGATCACCGGCGGCAGCGCGCGATCCTTGATCAGGCTGGCCGACCCCTGCAACGCGGTGGTGGCGTCGAGCACCACGCTGTTGAGGAAGGTCCAGGCAGTGAGGCTCGCCGCCAGCATCGGCAGCCGCGCCACTGCGCTGGCGTTGGAGAGATGGCCGATGACCGAGCCGAGCACGGCCACCATGATCGCCATCTGGATCGACATCCAGAAGGGTCCAAGGAGGGAGCGGACGTAGCGATGGCGCACGTCGGACCAGGCCAGTGTTGCCGCGATCTGGATCGCGCCGACGAAACCTGCCGTTCGGGGACGCCGGGCTGGGGCTGATGACCCCGCGTCCTTTGCGGTGGCCTCCTCGGTAACGACCTTGCGATACACCGTCTCGACTCCCTCCTTGAAGGCTGCGGTTGAGTATTTCGTCAGTGCGCGATGGCGCGCGGCCTGACCCATGCGGCGGCGCCGCTCGGGATCGTTGATCAGTGTCTCGATGGCGTCGGCAAGCGCGGCGGGATCGCCGGGCGGCACCGTGATGGCCTCGAGGCCGTCGCGGGCGACATGCGGAACGCCGGTGTCGAGCGCGGTGTTGACGACGGGCCGGCTTGCGGCCATCGCCTCGAGCTGCGCCAGCCCGAAGGTCTCCGCATTGGTCACCGACGGCATCACGAACACATCGGCGATGCGCATCAGCTTGACGCGCTCGCTCTCGGACACCGAGCCGAGCAGGCGGACGCGGTCCTGCAAACCGTAGTCGCGGATCAGTTGCTCGAGGTTGTCGCGCTCGCGGCCCTCGCCGACGATCCAGACCTCGAAATTGCGGGCATGGGCGGCGCGCACCAGCACGTCAAAACCCTTGTATGGCACCAGCCGTCCGCAGGCGAGCACGAGACGGCCGCGGGCGTTGACGTCGTCGGCCTGGGCGGCCGGCCGATCATATTTCGCGACATCGACGCCGAACGGAACGGCGTGGCACTTGTCGGAAAATTCCTGCAGCAGCGGCGTGGTTTCGATCAGCACCGGATCGGAGACGATGATCGCAGCGGCCCGGCGCAGCGTTCGCCGCATCATCGGCTCGACGAGGAAGCGCAAGGCCGCGTGCGAGACGATGTCGGCGTGCCAGTGCACGACCAGCGGGCGGGTGCGGCCGAGCCCGAATGCGAAGACGAGGTCGGCGAGCGGGAAGGGGGCGTGCAGCGCCAGCAGGTCGTGCTCGGCGATGCGGCGCCACAGCCGCCACGGATAGGTCGGCGCCGCCGGCAGCGACAGCACGTCGCCGAACGAGTGCACGCGCTCGACCGCAACGTCGTTGACCACGATCTTTTGCTCGCCGCCGGAGCGCGAGCAGACCAGCACGGCGGCGTTGAAGGTGTCCTTCAGTCCGGCGCAGATATCGCGGATCACCGTCAGCGTGCCGCCGAACAGGTCGGGATAGTAGACCTTGAAGATGTGGAGCACCGACGGACGCCGGGCCGGCTCGTTGACGACGATCATGGGCGGCTCGATCCGGATCATGCGACGAACAGGGCGACGATGAACGGCAGCGCCAGCGCGGCGGCGAACACCAGCGAGCGCAGCAGCGCCGGAAACACCGGCTCGATCGGGCCGCAAGGCGCCTGCGGCGTGAAACGGAGTGCGGTGGCGGCGAACCGACCGGGTTCCTGAAACGAACAGGATTCGCGGGACGAACGAAGAGCCATTGGGTCGGATTCCCTTTTGGATGAATTCTGGATACGTGGGAAAATTTCACACGTCAATGGCGGCGGACTAAAATGTGGGATTATGTCCCACGTATGGCGGTGGACAACTTTTTGCGGACGGCGGCGGAACGCATGACGGTGCGATCGCGCCGCGACGGCGCGGGGTGGGCGAGCAAATGCGCGAGTTGCTAGCGGAGCGTCAGACCGGCTCGGCGGCGCTGCGGTCGGCCGGTTGCCGGAGCTGGCGCCTGATCGCGGCGATGTCGAAATGAATCCGCTCGGGCAGCATTGCCGGGCGCTCCAGATCCTGCTCGATGACGACGCGCTTGCCGCCGTCGGAGGTCAGCGCAATCGAGATCGATTGTGCGCGTGGCTCGGCGCGGAGGCCCGCATGCGCGCGGCAGGCATATTCGCCGGCGCGCAGGCCGCCGAAGCCGAAGGCGAGCAGGCGGCCGTAGATGTAGAGCGCGAGCAGGTCGGTTTCGTCGAAGCGGCGCGGCGATCCGGGCGCAACGCCCGGCAAGCAGGGATAGCCGCCCGCCATCACCGTCGACACGAACTCCTCAAAGGGAACCTGGGCGATCCGGCAGGCTTCCGCGATCGCAAGGTCGAATCGGGCAGACGTCATGGAGCGGTCCGTGGCGATGGCGGCAGTGCCGGACTCCGTGACACCCGCTGGCGAGCGCGCGAACCTTGTCCGGAGGTGATTTTGTTTCCCATAAGTGGGAAAATGTCACACGTCAAGTGAGGTGGGATTGTGTCCCACGGCGCGGACGGCTAAAAGTTAGGCATGAATGCCAAGGCCCCGAAGTCGAAGGTGGGATCGTCCGCGCCGATCGCCGCAGCGAAGCTGCATGCGCCGCTGGCGCGGATGCTGCGCCCGCTGGTGCGGCTTTGCATCCGCGGCGGCATGACGTTTCCGGCGCTGACCCAGCTGCTGCGCGAGCTCTATGTCAACGTCGCCGAGCACGACTTCGCGCTCGAGGGCAAGGAGCAGACCGACAGCCGCGTCAGCCTGCTGACCGGCGTCCACCGCAAGGAGGTGGCGCGACTGCGCGGCGCCGGCACGCCGGTCAATGCGGTGCCGGCGACGCTGTCGCGCACCAGCGCGATCATCGCGCGCTGGCTGGCCGGGCCCGAGTTCACCGATGCCAAGGGCGATCCGCTGCCGCTGCCGCGCACCGCGGACGGAGGCGCGCCGTCGTTCGAGACGCTGGTCGAATCGATCACCAAGGATGTGCGGCCGCGCGCCGTGCTGGACGAATGGCTCGACCGCAAGCTCGTCACCATCAATGGCGACGACGAGATCATGCTGGTCGAGGAGGCCTTCGTGCCGCATGGCGACGACGACCGCAAATGGCACTATCTCGGCCGCAACCTGCATGATCACGTGGCGGCCGCCGAGATGAACGTGTCGTCGGCCGCGCCGCGCTTCCTCGAACGCGCGGTGCATTACGACGGCCTGTCGGCGAAGCTGGCGAAACGGCTCGAGGGCCGCTCGCGCGAGCTGGCGATGGAGGCGCTCAAGGTCGCCAACCGCGAGGCCAACCGCGCGCTCGCAAAAGACAAGGGCGGCGACTATCGCTGGAATTTCGGCATCTACATCTATCGCGAGGGGCCGGATGGTCCGGTCGATGACGATGCCGACGAAGGCGGTGCAGCGTGAAGCGCCCGCCGGTCATTTCGCGCCGCGCGCTGCTTGTCGGCTTCTGGCTTGCCGGAACGTCGCTCGCGGGCGCGCAGGTCAAGAAGCGTGGCAACGATCAGGGCATCGGCGGCACCGGCATCACCGGTTCCGATCAGGGCATCGGTGGCACCGGCATCGTCGGGGTGATCCAGCGGTTCGGCTCGATCTATGTCAATGGCGAGCGCGTCGCCTATGCACCAGACGTGCCGGTCAGAATCGACGGCGAGGCGGCGAGCGCCAAGGCGTTGCGAATCGGACAGCTCGCGCGCGTGGTGGCGCAGCGCGATGCCGGCGGCACGCTGTCGACCAAACGCATCGATGTGACCAGCGAGGTGACCGGGCCGGTCGAGCAAATGAAGCCGGGCGGCCTGACGGTGCTCGGCCAGACGGTCGCCTGGACCGGACGCGAGAGTTGGCTGAAGGTGGGCGCGCATGTCGCCGTGTTCGGGCTGCGCCGCATCGACGGCGTCGTCGTCGCAAGTCTGGTGCAGGAGCGCCACGCCGCCGCGGCGCGTGTCGCAGGGCCGCTCGAGCGCGACCGTGCCGGCGTCTTGCGGATCGGCGAACTCAAGCTCGCCGGCGTCGATGCGGCGCTGGCCGGTCAGCGCGTGCAGGCCGAGGGACACGTCGCACAAGGCGTGATGCAGGTGTCGCGCAGCCGGGCCGACGACTTCTCCGATCTCGCCGGCGCGAACCGGCTGCTGATCGAGGCCTATGTGCGGCGGGTCGGCAACGACCTGCAGCTCGGCTCCGGCTTTGTCGCGCGCGACCATTCGCGGTTTTCGCCGGCGGCCGATACGCGCGTCGTCGTCAACGCGCAGTTGTCGGGCTCGCGCGATCTGCGCGTCGAATCGGTGCAGTCGGTCGGCAAGTTCCCGGGCTCGTCGGTGAAGAGCCCGGGCACGCCTGGCCGTGGCTCCGGTGGCGGCGGACCCGGGCCGGGTCATGGACCGGGATCAGGATCGGGACTTGGCGGACCGGGCGGCCGCGGCGCGCCTGGTGGCGGCGGTCCGGGTGGCGGCCCCGGTGGGGCGCCGTCCGGCATGCCGGGCGGCAGCCCGCCAGGCGGCGGGCCTGCGCCTGATCCCCTGAGTGGTGGACCGACCGGCCCCGGTCTCGGTGGCTTCGGCCCCCCCGGCGGACCGTTCGGTCCCGGCGGCGGTGGTGGTCCGTTCGGGCCCGGCGGCGGATTCGGTGGCGGCGGACCGCCCGGCGGCATGGGCGGCGGCCGCCGCTGAAACCACAAACAAGATCGGCGCAAGCGAGACCGCTTGCGCCGATATTCAGATCGATCGTTGTTCGATTGAGTTAGCCCGCACTGAGCCGGACGCCGGCGCGGAGGAATTTCTGCGGATCGACCGCTTCGCCATCGATGCGGGTCTCGTAATGCAGATGCGGACCGGTGGAGCGGCCGGTCGAGCCGACCGCGCCGATCACCTGGCCGATCTTGACGTATTCACCGACCTTGACGCCGATCTCGGAGAGATGGCCGTAGCGGGTGGAGAGCCCGTTGCCGTGATCGACCTCGACCATGCGGCCATAGCCGCCGGCCCAGCCCGCCGACACCACCTTGCCGTTGGCGGTGACACGCACCGGATCGCCTTGCGCGGCGCGGAAGTCGAGGCCGGTATGCATTGCCGGCCGGCCGAGGAAGGGGTCGGAGCGCACGCCGAAGCCGCTGGTGAATTCGACTTCACCGACCACGGGCTTGCGGTAAGGCACCAGCGCCAGCGTCTGGTTCAGTCGCTGCATCTGTGCCCGGTTGATGTTGATGCGATAGAGCTGGCGTTCGAACGCGCCGGCGTCGGCAGAGAGTTTCACAGGGACAAAGGGCCCGCCCATGCCGGAGCGCGGCGTCGCCGCCTCGAGCTGCGCCATGTTGAGGCCGAGATCGGAGATCACGCCGCGCATCCGGCGCACCTTGGAATCGATGCTGTCCTCGACCGAGGCGAGCGCGGCAACCTGGCGCCGCTCGACCTGGTCAAGCGAGGTTTGCAGGCGGACCAGCACGTTGTCGACGCCCTGGGCCTTGGCGAACTGGTTCGGCTGCGTCTTGGCGATCAGCGGCGCGCGCGATTCCAGCCGCGCCTCGCGATCCGGCGGCGCCACGAAGATCACGGTGTCGCTGATCGGGGAGGGTTTCAGCGTGCCGGAAGACGGCGCCGCCTCGGCGCGGCCCTGCGGCTTGATCGATCCGGTGCTGGTGACGTCAGGCATCGCGCCAAGCGCGGTGGCGCGCGATTCCAGCGTCGACTGCCGCTTCATGATCTGGTCGAGCTTCTGGTCGAACTGCTCCTGATCGAGCAGCTGGCGGCTGGTGGTGCGGTCGACCTTGGCGCGCAGCTCCGAGATGCGGTCCTCATAGGCGTATTGCATCTCGGCCTGGCGCGCGATCAGCCGGGTCAGCACGTCGTCGCGGAACGCGAAATAGGTCGCGGTCGCCGCCGACCACATGCCGAGCAGCACCACGGTGCCGACGATGATCCAGAACACCACCGGCCCGAACCGGACCTGCTTGCCGGCATGGACCAGCGTATAGCCCTCGCCGGAGGCTGCCACCGCGGCAGGTGCGGGGTGATGGGCTGCCGGACGGCGCACCGGCGTCCGGCCATGGTCCTGCGAATGATGGTGTTTGTGGTGACCGGACCGGCTCGACATCGGTACTCCCGCGGCCGGTCGGACCAAACTCCGTACGGCTAATTTGCGGGGCCGATTTGAGCCCGTCATGGTTAATTTTCAGGAAACGGAACCCGTCCCGTCAGAGTGCCCGGGCAGCCTCCAATACCGCTTCGGCGTGGCCGTCGACCTTCACATGACGCCAGACCCGGGCGACCTTTCCACCGGAATCGACCAGAACCGTCGTGCGAATAATTCCCATGAAGGTCCTGCCATACATGGATTTTTCGCCCCAGGCGCCATAGGCTTCCAGCATCTCGTGGGCCGGATCGGAGACCAGCGGCACCGAAAGCTGGTGTTTGTTTCGAAATGACTCCTGCGCCTTAACCGTGTCGGCGGAAATGCCGACCACTTCGGTCCCTGCCGCTACGAACTCGCTTTTGAGCCGGGTGAAATCGATCGCCTCCCTGGTGCAGCCGGGGGTGTCGGCGCGGGGGTAGAAGAACAGGACCAGCTTCTTGCCGGCAAAATCCTTCAGCGAAACGCTGCCCCCGCCGTCGCGCGGCAGGTTGAAGCCAGGCGCCGTGGCGCCCTCGGCAAGTGTGACGGCGGACGAACTGGTCACGGTTGCGGCCGGCTCTCGCTTTAACGGTTTCGATGCCGCCTTGTGCGAGGCTTTGCTTCGAACACCCGCTGCGGTCGCCTTGGTCGTTTTCTTAGTTGTTTTCTTGGCCGCTGCCTTCTTCGCAACCGCTGTGCGGGTTTTCGTCGCGGACTTCCCAGTGCTTGCGCTTGCGGCGCGCGCAACCTTTGTTGCGACCCGCTTCCCGGTTGTGTTGGAGGATTTCTTGCGCGTTTTCTTGGACATACGCCTTCCTTTCGTCGCTTTCCGAAGCTCAACCATTGGGGTATTGCGGTCTTATTGGCGGCGGCCGGATTCGCACCGGCCGCTGGGCAAGTTTGATGGCCACGGAGTATGGTGACAAGGAATTCGACGCGTGACCCGTCCGCTTGCTGAATTGGCTTTTGATTGGTTGGTTTGGTCCGCTCTGGGGGCCATCGGCGAGTAACATGATTAGGCGAGGATAGGCGGCGATGCCGGCACAGGAGCGCTCGATACGTATCGACGGGCGCCCTGATGGCGGCGATCAGCTTCGCCGTCAGCACCGAGAGGCAATGGCAAGGAACACGTCGCCGCAGGGTCCAAATCCGCGCGCCGGGGCTGACCTCTCGCAATGGGAGGATGACGCCGCGTGGGACGAGCAGGATGAGGCGGCGGGCAACCGTGCGCGGCAATTGCTGGCGCGTTCCCACACCAACCTGCATCGCTTCACCGATTTCTGCTCGGGCATGCAGCGCTGGCTGAACGGCGAGCGCTGGATCCGTCGCATCGGGCTGGTCCTCGTGGTGCTGGTCGCGATGTTCGCGACCTGTTTCGGCGGGCTGTGGTGGCGGCTCGGCGCCGGCCCGATCAATCTCGACATGGCGACGCCGTGGCTCGCCGCGGCGATCGAGGAGAATATCGGCCACGGCAACACGGTCGAGGTCGGCGGAACGCAGATCGAGCGCGCCGGCCGCGTCAGGATCGCGGTGCGCATCCGCGACATCATCGTCCGCGATCGCGACCATGCGGTGGTCGCGAGCGCGCCGAAAGCCGAAGTGCGCCTGTCGGGAACCGCGCTCTTGATGGGCCAGTTGCGGGCGGAGAGCCTCAATCTGGTCGATGCGGAGCTGTCGGTACGCATCACGCCGGACGGCAATGTCACCGTGTCCGCCGGCGACACAGCAAAACCGCTGGCCACCGGCGTTGCCTCCAAGCGGGAGGCGGGGATGCCGCCGACATTCCCGCGTCCGACACCCGCAGCCCCGCCGCCGCCGGTTGCCTCGCCGCCGGCTGCCGCCGAGCCCTCCGCAGGCGCGTCCGATTCGGCCCAGAGCGGGCTGCTCGCCGGTCTCGACTGGCTCGACAGCCTCAGCATGACCGGCCTCGACGGGCAGAACCTCAACGAGATCGGCCTGAAGAACGGCAATCTCGTCGTCGACGATCAGCAGCGCGGCAACAAATGGAGCTTTGAGAACATCAGCCTCAGCCTGCGGCGCCCGAGCGGCGGCGGCGTTGCGCTCAGCTTCGGCGAGGAGGGCGCAAAACCCTGGTCGGTGCGCGTGCTGGTCGGACCGCAGCAGAACGGCGTGCGCTCGGTCGACATCAAGGCCGACAAGGTTTCCACCCGGAACATCCTGCTCGCGCTCCGGACCAAGGATCTGACCTACACCGCCGACCTGCCGCTGTCGGGCGAGATGAAGGGCGAGCTCGGCCGCGACGGCCTGCCGACCTACTTCCGCGGCAAGATCAATGTCGGCGCCGGCAACATCATCGACACCGACACGCCCGACTATCCGATGCCGATCGATGCGGCCGAGATGAGCGTGGAATGGGATTCGGGCCGGCGCGTACTGCTGGCGCCGATCAAGGTCGTCTCGGGCGCCAACCGCATCACGCTGCTCGGCCATCTCGAGCCGCCGAACGACAACGTCACCGACTGGCAGGCCGGCCTGTCTGGCGGCACCATCGTGCTGGCCGGCGCCGACAAGAACGAACCACCGTTGATCTTCAATCGCATCAACATCGGCTTCCGGTTCGACACCGACAAGAAGCGCGTGCTGCTGACCCAGGCCGACATCTCCAATGGCGAGATCGGCGTCGCCGGAACCGGCAGCATCGACTATTCCGGCGAGCCGCGGCTGCAGCTCGGATTCGCCGGCACGCCGATGTCGGCCTCGGCCCTGAAACGGATGTGGCCGGTCATCATCGTGCCCGAGGTGCGCGAATGGGTGCTCGAGCGGATCGACCGCGGCACGCTCCAGCGTATCGATGTCGGCGTCAATTCGCCGGTGCACAACCTGTCGCGCAAGGGACCGCCGATTCCGGACGACGGCCTCTCGGTCAACATTGTCGCCTCCGGTGTCACAGTGCGTCCGGTGGACCAGATGCCCGCGGTGCATGACGCGGATCTGAAGGCCAGGGTGACCGGCCGCACCGCGACCGTGACCATCAACCAGGGCATTGCCGACACGCCGGCGGGCCGCAAGATCACGCTGTCGGACTTCACCTTCGAGGTGCCGGACATGGCGCCGAAGCCGTCGCCGTCCAAGGTCAAGTTCCGGGTCGACTGTCCGGTGCCGGCCGCCGCCGAGATCCTCGCGTCCGACCGGCTCAGCGATCTCTCCGGTCCGCCGATCGATCCCAACGCCAGCAAGGGCAACGTCACCGCAACGATCAATCTCGGCATGCCCGTGAAGGGCGAGCTGACCAAGGCCGATACGCTCTACTCGGTCACCGCCGACATCTCCGGCGTTGCTGTCGACAAGCTGGTGATGAACCAGAAGCTCGAAGCCAACGCGCTGAAGGTGATCGCCAGCAATGCCGGCTTCCAGGTCAAGGGCGACGTCAAGATCAACGGGCAGGCGGCCTCGCTCGACTACCGCAAGCCGGCCGAGGGCGATGCCGACGTCAAGCTGCAGGCGACGCTGGACGATGCGAGCCGCGCGCGCCTCGGGCTTGATCTCGGCCCCGCGGTCTCCGGCGCGATCCCGATCAAGCTGAGCGGCAAGATCGGCAGCGGCGACAACCCCGCCACCAAGATGGGCGTCGAGGCCGACCTGACCCAGCTCAAGCTCGACAACATCCTGCCGGGGTGGGTCAAGGCGCAGGGCAGGGCCGGCAAGGCGACCTTCAACGTGGTGCCGAAGGGGCAATCGACCCGGTTCGAGGATATCTCGATCGACGGCGCCGGCGCGTCGATCAAGGGGGCGCTCGAGGTCGACCAGAACGGCGATCTCATGAATGCGTACTTCCCGACCTACGCGCCGTCGGAAGGCGACAAGACCTCGCTGCGGGCCGATCGCGGTCCCGACGGCGTGATCAAGGTCACGATGCGCGGCGACGTGTTCGACGGTCGCGGCTTCCTGAAGTCGGCGATCTCCGGCCGCGATAGCGATCCCAAGAGCAAGACCAGGACCACCGATTTCGATGTCGATCTGAAACTCGGCGCGGTCGCAGGATTCAACGGCGAAGCGCTGCGCAGCGTCGACGCCAAGGTCTCGCGCCGCAACGGGTTCTTCAAGGCGTTCACGCTGAGCGGCAAGGTCGGCCGCGACACCCCCGTCACGGTCGATATGCGCGGACGCCAGCAGGGCCGCGAGGTGATCTATCTGCAGACCAGCGACGCCGGTGCGTTCCTGCGCTTCATCGATACCTATTCGAAGGTGGTCGGCGGCCAGCTTACGCTCGCGATGGAGCCGCCGATCCCTGAGCCGAGCCCAAGGGAGGGGCTCATCAATATCACCGGATTCTCGGTGAAGGGCGAAACCCAGCTCGATCGCGCTGTTGCCGGCGGGCCGGTCAGCACCCAGAACGGCATCGGGTTCGACGCGCTGCGCGCCGAATTCACGCGCCAGAGCGGCCAGCTTTCGATCCGCAATGGTGTGGTCAAGGGACCGACCATCGGCGCGACCATCGAAGGCAGCATCGACTATATCGGCAACCAGGTGCGGATGAACGGCACCTTCATTCCGATGTACGGATTGAACAACATGTTCGGCCAGATCCCGTTCTTCGGGATTTTCCTCGGCGCCGGGAGCAATGAAGGCCTGATCGGCGTGACCTATGAAGTGGTGGGAACGCCGAGCGCGCCGGTGCTGCGCGTCAATCCGATCTCCGCGCTGGCGCCCGGCCTGACGCGCAAGATCTTCGAGTTCAAGCAGTACGGCCCGAACGATCTGCCGACGACGAACAATTAAGCGAAGCGCGGTGGCGCAAGCCATCGCGCGAGGGCTAAAGCATGATCCGGAAAAGTGCGCAGCGTTTTCCGAAGGGATCATGCTCAAACAAAGAGCCAAGGCGCGATGATGATTCAACCCAATCTCATCGCGCTTTAGTGTCGACCTTTCAGAATGGCAAAACAAAACGGCGTCCGAGAGTGGATCGGGCGCCGTTGATTTAACGTCTTCCGCAGTCGTCCAATTCAGCGGTCGTCGAAACCGGGCAGCGCGGCGGTATGCTCCGCGCGAGCGCCCGTGAGCTTATTGGCGTTGAGGTGGAGCGCACGCAGGATGGTCGGCGCAACCTGCTTGTTCTCGACCTTCTCATCAACCACCGCGCCTTCGAAGCCCGGGTTGGCGACAACCAGCAGGACGTGAGTATCGTCGTCGGTGAACCCGCCATGCTCGGACACCTTCTTCGAACTCGCGCTGTAGATCGTGCCGTGGATCGGCTGGATGATGATGTCGGGCGTGCGGCCCTGGGCCGGGTTGCCGAATTTGTCCTTCAACTCGTCGCCGGCATAGATCTTTTCGATGCGGGCCTGGTTGAGGAGAACCTTGTCGTTCTCGAGGATGCTGACGGCCTTGGTGGCCTGGCTCTGATCGGCCAGCCAGATCAGCGAGACATCGTCGGCTGTCTCCAGGGCCGCCTTTACGCCGCCGGTGGCCAACAGGTCGACCGGGTCGACGACGTCGGCATGGCCCAGCGGCAGCCTCGGATTGGTGCTGCCCTTCAGCACGTGAAGCTGGCCCACGTCGATCGGTGACTGGCCGTGCTTCGCGCCGACGATGACGAGGGTGTTCTTGGTGAGATGCTGCTTGTCGAACTGTTCAAGCATCTGGCCGAGCGAGCTGTCGACGAAGTCGAGCGACAATTCGAGCTCCGTGCTCGGTGTGCCGGCCGCGTCCGTGTAGCCGTCGGCGGTGATCTTCTGGCCGACACTGACGGCCTGGAAGTTCATGCCCAGGATCGCCGGCACGCCGACGGTCTTCGTCCCGGTATGGTCGAGGCCCTTGATCCAGTTCAGGACGGCGGTGACCTTCAGGTTGTCGTAGTAGCGGGTGTAGACTGGGTTCACGGTCCAGTCGTCACTGGCTTTGGGCGTGGGGATCAACTGAGGTGCGGTGGCAAGCACGGTCGTCGAATTGATCTCGGGAGCGTAGAGTTCATCGAGACCCTTGCCGGACGGGCCGCTGATGATCTCATAGGCCGGGTGCTTGTCCGACCAGGCCGTGCGCAGGCCGGCCTCGTGGATGACCTCCATGATCGTTGTGGTGTCGTTCTTCAGGTAGGCGTGCGGATAGACCGGCTGGCAAGCGCCGCCGACCTTGCGCAGCGGCAGGTTCGCCGGATTGATGTGATCGGAATTTGCCGGACCGCCGCCGTCAAGCTTGCTTAGATCGTAGTCAAGCGCTTCGAAATATGTGGCTTCGGTGCCCGGTTTGCCCTGACAGTTGCTTCCGGGCGGATACAGGGTCTGGTCATAAGTGTCATCGTAGAAAACACCGTGCGTCTTTGGTGAGGCGCCAGTCATGAATGCCAACAGTCCCGGGAACGAATCCGAGGGGTAGGAGGTGTGCGCATTGGTGTAGTGCACACCGTGCCTCAGCAGCTTGGCGAAGGTCGATTTGGGATGGCCTTTGACGTAACGCTGCAGGTCGACCTCGTGCATGCCGTCGACGCTGATCAAGAGCACGTGCTCGATGGCGCGATGCTCACGATGATCGTCATCGTCGGCGCGCGCGGGCGCGCCGAGCGCGGTCGAGCCAAGCAATACTGCAATCGCGAGCTTTCCAAATCCATTCATGATTGACGCCCTTTCTGGAGAAATCGGCGTCCTTGAATACCGCTGCGAACACGACGGCGATGTGAAACTGGAATGATGATGTCATGACCGTACGCATATCCATGGAGGCCCCTCGATGGAGGAAGAAGCCTGGATCGAGCGAATATCTGCGGCAATATCTGTCTTGCTCGCCTCCGGGGTTATTGCGGCGCGCCGAGCCTGCTTTCGACCCTCGACAGACATCCCGGTTGTATTTGCTTGGTTTGGGAACAGGTGCGCTGGCCGGTTTCTGTCCGCATTCATCCGAGGCTGCGACCAAGTCCGAGCGGCCCGCCGTCCGGATGAAGTTCGCAGGAACCTTGCCCCGTCTGGGATGTTGGAGAGCAATTCAACAAACTCAGGAGGAACTCTCATGAGAGCCCTGTTATTGGCTGGTGTACTGGCGGTCGCTGGTTTCGCTATGGCCACGCCGATCTCCATTGCACCCGCGTCAGCTCAGGTTGCCGTTGATACTCCGCTCGGCGGCGTGAGAGTGGGCCCGGAGCCCCGTTACTACCGCGACTACGATCGACCCGCTTATCGCGCCTACGGATATGATCGCGGATATCGCGGATGCCGCACCGTCACGATCGAGCGTGACGACGGATCGGTCCGGAGAGTTCGTCGCTGCGGCTAGCAGTCCCGGACCAGAGGATCGACTTCCGGGCTTACAAGGCCGCTCAGTCGGTTCTCGCAATCAAGGAATTGGAGCCATCGACTAGGGCCGCTGCTGTTGGCGGCCTGTTTCATTTCGCTAATGCCGCCTATCGGCCCAAGGTGTTGGGTCCAAGGCCGGCATGCGTTCATGTCGGATTCCACATCGCCTCCGCAGGGGCAAGCGGACGCGTCCGAACTCACCGTCGCAGCGCCGGCACCACCAGGAACGGGATCAGGCCGAGCACCACATTGACCAGCGCGAAGGCGATCAACGGATTGTAGCTGTGGGTCCAGTCGTGGATCAGGCCGCCGCCCCATGAGCCAAGGCCGGAGCCGAGGCCGCTGCCGATCATGATCGTCCCGTAGATCGTGCCGACCCGCTCGCCGCGGAAGATCTTCAGCGCGGTCGCGGTGATCAGCGGGCCGCGCGAGCCGATCATGCTGCCGAAGCAGATGATGAAGCCGGTCAGCAGCCAGTAGTTCGGATACCACTGCAGCAGCCAGAGCAGAATGATGCCGAGGATCGAGACGCCGTAGCTGAACAATACACTGGGACGGCGGCCGATGATGCCGTCGAGGGTGGACACGCCGAGCATGCCGACGAACAGCGCGACGCCGGAGAAGCCCCAGGCGGTTGCCGCCTGCAGCGGCGGGAAGCCGACATCGATCAGATAGGCGACGATCTGCGCGGTCAGCGCATACATCGCAATCGCGGTGAAGAAGAAGGTGGAGAACAGCGCCCAGAAGGCGTGGTGGCGCATCGCGCTGAGCAGCGTCCAGCCTTCGTCGGCCAAACTGCTTTCCGCCTTCCTGACGATATGCGGCGATCCGCCGGCGAGCAGCCGCCACGGCAGAAAGACCAGCGGAACAAGCAGGCAGAGCGCGCCGATGCCGAACACCTGATAGGCCTCGCGCCAGCCGATCCGGTCGATCAGAACCTGCGACAGCGGCAACAGCAGCAACAGGCCGGCGCCGGTCGCCGAATACATCACGGCCATCGCGGTCGGCAGGCGTGGTCCGAACCAGCGGCCGAGCAGGATCGAATTCGACACATTGCCGATCAGCGCGGTGCCGAAACCGACGCAGAGGCCGACGCTGAGCTGGAATTGCCAGAGCGCTTGCGCGCGCGAGGCGACGAGGAAGGCGCAACCGAGCAGCGAGAGGCCGAGCGCATAGACCAGGCGCGGACCCGAGCGGTCGAACAGGCGTCCGACCAGTGGCGCGGTCAGGCCGCTGGCGAGCCAGGTCAGCGAGTAGACCGACACCACAGAGGCGCGGTCCCAGCCGAAATTTTCCGAGATCGGTTTCAGGAAAACGGTGAAGCTGTCGCTGAGGCCGCGCCCAAGCACCGACAGCACGAAGCAGAGCGCGAGCACGTTCAGCGCGACGCGGGACTGCTTCGCCGGCGTTGCAAGCGTGTCGTTCGGAGGCGTGGTCTGGTCCATCGGAAAGATGGGAGCGCGCTTTCCGCACTCCCGACAACCGACAAATGCGAATGCGCCTATGCAGGCTTCAGCAGGACGTGGCGCTTCTTGCCGAGCGACAGTTTCACCACGCCTTCCGGCGTGAGATTGGCCGAAGTCAGCAGCATCTTCTCGTCGGTCACGGCTGCATCGTTGACGCGAAGGCCGCCGCCCTTGATCTGCCGGCGCGCTTCGCCGTTGGAAGCGACCAGCTCGGCCTTGACGAAGGCGAGCAGCACGCCGACGCCGGCTTCAAATTCGCCGCGCGGAATTTCCACCGTCGGCAAGGTTTCGGCCAGCGCACCTTCCTCGAAGGTGCGGCGCGCGGTCTCGGCGGCTTCGTTCGCTGCATCGCGGCCATGGAGCAGGGCGGTCGCCTCGGTCGCCAGCACCTTCTTGGCCTCGTTGATCTCGCCGCCGGCCAGCGCCGCAAGCTTGCTGATCTCGCTCATCGGCAGGATGGTGAACAGCTTGAGGAACTTGACGACGTCGGCGTCCTCGACATTGCGCCAGTACTGCCAGAAATCGTAGGGCGAGAACTGGTCGGCGTTGAGCCACACCGCGCCCTTGGCCGTCTTGCCCATCTTGTCGCCGGAGGCGGTGGTGAGCAGCGGCGTGGTCAGCGCGAACAGTTGCGGCGCGCCCATGCGGCGGCCGAGATCGACGCCGTTGACGATATTGCCCCACTGGTCGGAGCCGCCCATCTGCAGCCGGCAGCCGGCGCGGCGCGACAGCTCGACGAAGTCGTAGGCCTGGCAGACCATGTAGTTGAACTCGATGAAGCTCATCTCCTGCTCGCGCTCGAGCCGGAGCCGCACCGAGTCCATGGTCAGCATGCGGTTGACCGAGAAGTGCCGGCCGATGTCGCGCAGCATCTCGATCCAGTTCAATTTGGTCAGCCACTCGGCATTGTCGAGCATGATGGCGTCGGAAGGCCCATTGCCGTAACGCAGCACCTTGGCGAACACGCCGCGGATCGAGGCCTTGTTGGCTTCGATCTCCGCAACCGTGCGCATCGCGCGCGTCTCGTCCTTGCCGGAGGGATCGCCGACCATCGTGGTGCCGCCGCCCATCAGCGTGATCGGCTTGTTGCCGCTCTGCTGCAGCCAGTACAGCATCATCATGGTGAGGAAGTTGCCGATGTGCAGCGACGGTGCGGTGCAATCATAGCCGACATAGGCGGTTGCCTCGCCCTTCGCGGCGAGCGCGTCGAGGCCCTCGAAATCGGAGCACTGGTGGACGAAGCCGCGTTCCTGTAAAGTGTTCAGGAAATCCGATTTAAATGCAGTCATTTGTCGGCGAGCCAGATCATTCTTGTTTTACGGTTTTTGCATCTATTTGCGGAACCTTGATGCTTGAGGCTGCCGCAGGCGGACGCGCAGTGGCATTATAGGATGTACTTGTTTGAGACAAGCCGGGGGTTCCCGGCTGGGGCGCTTCTAGCATGATGTTAACGGCACTCGGTCTGATGAGCGGCACCTCGCTCGACGGGGTCGACGTGGCATTGATCGAGACCGACGGCCGCCAGATCAAGGCCTTCGGCCCCTCGGGCTATCGGCCTTATACCGAAGGCGAGCGCAGCCTGCTGCGCCAGGCGCTGACGGAGGCGGTCCATCTGTCGCGGCGCGACGCCCGGCCGGGGATTTTGCGGCAGGCCGAGCAGGCCGTCACCACGGCCCATGCCGAGGCGGTCGCCAGCTTCACGGCACAGCACCGGATCTCGGCACAGGACATCGACATCGTCGGGTTCCATGGCCAGACCGTGCTGCATCGCCCCGAGCGGAGGTTGACGGTGCAGATCGGCGATGCCCTGGCGCTCGCCAAGGTGATCCACATTCCGGTGATGCACGATTTCCGCGCCGCCGACGTCGAGGCCGGCGGGCAGGGCGCGCCGTTCGTGCCGGTCTACCACCGCGCGCTGGTGCAATCGCTGAACCGCGAGGGGCCGATCGTCGTGGTCAATATCGGCGGCGTCTCCAACATCACCTATATCGACGGCACGGACACGCTGATCGCCTGCGACACCGGGCCGGGCAATGCGCTGCTCGACGACTTCATGTTCCGTCAGATGCATCAGCCGTTCGACACCGCCGGCAAGTTCGCCGCGCTGGGCAGGCCCGACGAGGCCTGGATCGCACAGGCGCTGAAGCTGCCGTTCTTTGCGCTGCCGCCGCCGAAATCGCTCGACCGCAACGACTTCGGCAGCCTCAAGCTCGGCGCCGTGGCGCCGGCCGATGGTGCCGCGACACTGACCGCCTTCACTGCCGCGGCCATCGCCCGCGTCGTGCCGCTGCTGCCGAAACGGCCGAAAAGCTGGATCATCTGCGGCGGCGGCGCCTCCAACCTCACGATGCTGCGGATGCTGCGCGAGCGCCTGGCGCCGGCGACCGTCGAGCCGGCCGAGGCGCTCGGCTGGGCGGCGGACGCGATCGAGGCGCAGGCGTTCGGCTTCCTTGCCGCGCGCGGCATGAAGGGCCTGCCGCTGAGCTACCCCGCCACCACGGGGGTGCCGATCCCGATGACCGGGGGCATCATCGCGCGACCGTGATTTAGATGCAAATGCATCTACCTTGACAGTTCCATGCCGTTGCATTTAATTCGATGCAGTTGCATTGAACGCGAGGTTCGTCATGGCCGCCCTGAAACTGATCAGCCACAAGCTCTGCCCCTATGTGCAACGCGCGGTGATCGCGCTGCGTGAGAAGGGCGTGCCGTTCGAGCGGATCGACATCGATCTCGCCAACAAGCCGGACTGGTTCCTGAAGATCTCGCCGCTCGGCAAGGTGCCGGTGCTGGTGGTGACGCGCGGCGACGGCAAGGAGGTCGCGCTGTTCGAGAGCAATGTGATCTGCGAGTACATCGAGGAGACGCAGGCCGGCGCCAAGCTGCACCCACAGGATCCTCTTGTCCGCGCCGAGCATCGCGCCTGGATGGAGTTCGGCTCGGCCATTCTCGGCGATCTCTGGGGGCTCGAGACTGCGACAGATGCCGCGGCCTTCGAGAGCAAGCGGCAGGCGGTCGCGGCGAAATTCGCGCGCGTCGAGGCTGCGCTCGGCGCCGGTCCGTTCTTCGCCGGCCAGAATTTCAGTCTGGTGGATGCGGTGTTCGCGCCGATCTTCCGCTATTTCGATCTGTTCGATCAGCTGACCGATCTCGCTGTTTTCACGCACACGCCAAGACTTCGCGCCTGGCGCAGCGCGCTGGCACAGCGGCCGAGCGTACGCAGTGCGGTGTCGCCTGACTATCCGGCGCTGCTGCATGCGTTCCTGGTCGGCCACCGCGCGCATATGCTGAAGCTTGCCGCGTAAGCCATGTCGCACTCGGTTGCCTGGATCGCGCTCATCGTCGCCGGCCTGCTGGACGTCGGCTGGGCGATTTCGATGAAATATGCCGAGGGCTATACGCGGCTCGGCTGGACGCTGGTCTCGCTGCTGCTGCTCGCCGCGTTCGTGTTCCTGCTCGGACGCGCGTTGCAGGTGCTCGGCGTCGGTGTCGCCTACACCGTGTGGACCGGCATCGGCGCGGCCGGCACGCTGGCCATGGGCGTGCTGCTGTTCAACGAGGCGCTCAACCCGATGAAGGTCGCGGGAATCGCATTCGTGCTGATCGGCATCACCGCACTGAAGTTGGCGCCGGAATAGGTCAGTGCCGTAGCCCGGATGAGCGCAGCGATATCCGGGTTCTTGTCGGTCGCGCCCCGCATGTCGCTTCGCTCATGCGGGCTACAAGATCGCGTCAGCGCACGTTCGCCAGCCGCATGTCGAGATAGCCGGTCACCGTCTCCATCAGCGGCTCGAGCTTGCCGTCGAAGAAGTGGTTGGCGCCGGGGATGACCTGCTGGTCGATCACGATGCCCTTCTGCGTCTTCAGCTTCTCGACGAGCGTGTTGACGTCCTTGGGCGGCACCACGGCATCCTTGTCGCCGTGCACGATCAGGCCCGACGACGGGCAGGGCGCAAGGAACGAGAAGTCGTAGAGATTGGCGGGCGGCGCGATCGAGATGAAACCCTCGACCTCCGGCCGGCGCATCAGAAGCTGCATGCCGATCCAAGCGCCGAACGAGAAGCCCGCAACCCAGCAGGCGCGTGCCTCCGGATTGATCGCCTGCGCCCAGTCGAGCGCGCTCGCGGCGTCAGACAATTCGCCGGTGCCGTGATCGAACGAGCCCTGGCTGCGGCCGACGCCACGGAAGTTGAAGCGCAGCACCGAGAAGCCGCGATGCGCGAACGCGTAGTAGCACTGATAGACGATCTGGTGGTTCATCGTGCCGTGGAACTGCGGATGCGGATGCAGGATCATCGCAATCGGCGCGTTCTTCTGCTTGGCCGGGTGGTAGCGGCCCTCGAGGCGGCCAGCAGGGCCGGTGAAAATGACTTCAGGCATTGTGTTCCCTTGATTGCCGCGTTCCCTTGATTGACTTCGATCAATCAACCGGTTGGAGCCATCTTCAGCGACGGTTCGCGAACAGAGCAGCTCGTGATGAAATCGGCGCAGGCACCGCCGCGCGGCACGCTGGAGGCCTTCTAGCATGACGCAAGGGGCAAAAATCAAGGAAATTGTGCCGCTTGGCGGTCGCGAATCCGCGTCGCGACGCGCGCGCAGCCAGTGCGTCGGCGGCGATCCGGATCGACACGCCGGATCGCCTCGAAGGCTACCTGAAGTTTCAGTCTGTCATAATGCTATCGTGCTCAAGGGGTCGCGAGCGCCGTGTCTGGCGGCAGCGCGAGGCTCCCGCCGCGCGGGAAAAATCTCCCGTGCCGGCGACGTCTGATCTGGTCTCGGTCGTCAACTGTCGTTATCTCGCAGTGAAGGCCGCAACCATGGTGGTTGCCGCGGATAGCTCCATGGCCGATCGCGTCTATCTCGATTGGAATGCCACCACGCCGCTTCGCCAGGAGGCGAAGGCGGCGATGGCTGCGGCGTGGGAGTTGATCGGCAACCCATCCTCGGTGCACAGCGAGGGACGGCGGGCGCGACGGCTGGTTGAGGATGCCCGCAATGCCGTGGCGAAGGCGGTCGGCGGACGGCCGCAGGACGTCGTGTTTCTCTCCGGCGGGACCGAAGCCAATGCGCTCGCACTGACGCCGGGATTGCGCCGCGCTGCGGGCGCGCCGGTGCAGCGGCTCCTGATGTCGGCGATCGAGCACGCGTCCGTGCTCGCGGGCGGTCGGTTTGCGACCGAGGCGACCGCCGCAATCCATGTCACGCGGGCCGGTGTGATCGATCTCAACCATCTGCGCCCACTGCTGGCCGATGGTCCGCCGGCTCTGGTCTCGGTGATGCTGGCGAACAACGAGACCGGTGCCATTCAGCCGGTGGCTGATGTCGCCGCAATCGTCCATGCGGCTGGCGGGCTGCTGCATGTCGATGCGATCCAGGCGTTCGGCAAGATCCCGTTCGATCTGGCCTCGACGCAGGCCGACCTGGTGACGCTGTCGGCGCACAAGATCGGCGGACCGAAGGGCGCAGGCGCGCTGGTGCTCGCCGAGGGCGTCGAGGGCCTGGACGCGTTTCTGCGCGGCGGCGGGCAGGAGTTCGGGCGGCGGGCAGGGACCGAGAACATCGCCGGCATCGCCGGGTTCGGTGCGGCCGCCAAGACTGCGATGACGGCGCTGAAGGCCGACGCGGCCCGCGTCAGGGGATTGCGCGACCGGCTCGAGCACGGGCTGCGGCAGACGCCGGACGTGCTGGTGTTCTCCGATGACGTCAAGCGGTTACCTAATACCGTTCTGTTCACGGCACCCGGCGTGAAGGCCGAGACGGCGGTCATCGGGTTCGACCTTGGGGGAATCGCGGTCTCGTCCGGTTCCGCCTGCTCGTCGGGCAAGGTCCAGCCGTCCCACGTGCTGGAGGCAATGGGATACCGTTCGGAGGTGTCCCAGGGAGCGGTGCGGCTCAGTCTTGGCTGGTCTACCACGGAGACAGACGTGGATTTGACCCTCAAGGCTTGGCGAAAGCTCGCCGATACCTTAGTTAAGGGGGGACGACGAAACACAGCTTGAACTGTTCTAAGCGGATTTCGTCATCAAAGCATCGTAAGAGATTTTCGGAACTTGAGATCCACCGCGGTCCTTGAAACCGCGAGCGGAGGATTGAATGCCTGCTGTACAAGAGACGGTCGAGCGCGTCCGGCGCATCGACGTCGACCAGTATCGATATGGGTTTGAGACGCTGATCGAGTCCGACAAGGCCCCGAAGGGGCTGTCGGAAGACACCGTCCGCTTCATCTCCGCAAAGAAGAACGAACCGGCCTGGATGCTGGAATGGCGCCTGGAGGCGTATCGCCGCTGGCTGACCATGACCGAGCCGACCTGGGCGCGCGTCGACTATCCGAAGATCGACTACCAGGACATCTACTACTACGCGGCGCCGAAGCCGAAGAAGACGCTGTCCTCGATCGACGAGATCGATCCGGAAATCCTCAAGACCTACGAGAAGCTCGGCATCCCCCTGCGCGAGGTCGCGATCCTCGAGGGCGTCGAGCCGCCGCCTGGTGGTGAGCAGACGCCGAACCGCAAGATCGCGGTCGACGCCGTGTTCGATTCGGTCTCGGTTGCGACCACCTTCCAGAAGGAGCTGAAGGCGGCCGGCGTGATCTTCATGCCGATCTCGGAGGCGATCCGCGAGCATCCCGAGCTGGTGCAGAAATATCTCGGCACCGTGGTGCCGACCTCGGACAACTACTTCGCGACATTGAATTCGGCTGTGTTCTCCGACGGCTCGTTCGTCTACGTGCCGCCGGGCGTGCGCTGCCCGATGGAGTTGTCGACCTATTTCCGCATCAACGAGCGCAACACCGGCCAGTTCGAGCGCACGCTGATCATCGCCGACAAGGGCTCCTACGTCTCCTATCTCGAGGGCTGCACCGCGCCGCAGCGCGACGAGAACCAGCTGCACGCCGCCGTGGTCGAACTCGTCACGCTCGACGATGCCGAGATCAAGTATTCGACGGTGCAGAACTGGTACCCGGGCAATTCGGAAGGCAAGGGCGGCATCTACAATTTCGTCACCAAGCGTGGCGACTGCCGTGGTCGCAATTCGAAGATCTCCTGGACCCAGGTCGAGACCGGTTCGGCGATCACCTGGAAATATCCGAGCTGCATCCTGCGCGGCGACAATTCGAGCGGCGAGTTCTACTCGATCGCGATCTCGAACGGTTTCCAGCAGGTCGATAGCGGGACCAAGATGATCCATCTCGGCAAGAACACGTCGAGCCGGATCATCTCCAAGGGCATCGCCGCCGGCAAGTCGCAGAACACCTATCGCGGTCTCGTCAGCGCCCATCGCAAGGCCACCGGCGCACGCAACTACACCGCCTGCGACTCGCTTCTGATCGGCGACAAATGCGGCGCGCACACCGTGCCCTATGTCGAGGCCAAGAACTCCTCGGCGACGTTCGAGCATGAAGCGACGACCTCGAAGATTTCCGAGGACGTGCTGTTCTACTGCATCCAGCGCGGGCTCTCGCAGGAAGAAGCCGTCGGCCTCGTCGTCAACGGTTTCGTGAAGGACGTGCTGCAGCAACTGCCGATGGAGTTCGCGGTGGAAGCGCAGAAGCTGATCTCGATCAGCCTTGAAGGTTCGGTTGGCTAATCCATCCCGCCAACGGCGCGGCCGACGCGCCTCGGGGTGATGCTCAGGAAAAATCAGATGTCTCTGCTTGAAGTGAAAGATCTGCAGGTTCGTGTCGAGGAGCGTGAGATCCTCCACGGGCTGTCGCTCACGGTGAACCCGGGCGAGGTGCACGCGATCATGGGGCCGAACGGCTCCGGCAAGTCGACGCTCTCCCACGTCATCGCCGGCAAGCCGGGCTATGAAGTCACCGGCGGGCAGATCCTGTTCAGGGGCGAGGACCTCCTGGAGATGGAGCCCAACGAGCGCGCCGCCAGGGGCGTGTTCCTGGCGTTCCAGTATCCGGTCGAGATCCCCGGCGTCACCACCTGGAATTTCCTGCATGCGGCGCTCAACGCCCAGCGCAAGGCGCGCGGCGAGGACGAGATTTCGTCGCCGGCCTTCCTCAAGAAGGTCCGCGAGGTCGCCAAGTCGCTGAACATTCCGCAGGACATGCTGAAGCGCGGCGTCAATGTCGGCTTCTCCGGCGGCGAAAAGAAGCGCAACGAGATTCTGCAGATGGCGCTGTTCGAGCCGGCCGTCTGCATCCTCGACGAAATGGATTCCGGCCTCGACATCGACGCGCTGCGGATCGCGGCCGACGGCGTCAACGCGCTGCGCTCGCCGGAGCGCGCGATGGTCGTGATCACCCACTATCAACGGCTGCTCAACTACATCGTGCCCGACTTCGTGCACGTGATGTCGAAGGGCCGGGTGGTGAAGAGCGGCGGCAAGGAGCTGGCGCTGGAGCTGGAAGAGTCCGGTTACACGCAGTTCGAAGACGCTGCCTGACAAACGCGGGTTTTGTGATGAACGTTGTTGCAAAGACCGAGACCGGGCGCGCGCTGGGCGACGCATTCGCCGTGGTGCGCGACCGTCTGCCGGGCGAGGGCAAGATCGCCGATCAGCGGCGCCAGGCCTTCGAAGCTTATGAACGATCCGGCCTGCCGCATCGCCGGATCGAGGACTGGAAATACACCGACCTGCGCGCGCTGATGCGCGAGGTGCTGCCGCTCGCTGCATCCCCGGATGATGCCGCGCTGAGCCGCGCCAGGGCCGTCGTAGAGGCCCGCGCGATCGAAGGCGTCCGGCGCCTGGTGCTGGTCGACGGCGCGTTCGCGCCTGATCTCTCCGATTGGAAGGATCTGGAGAAAGGGCTCTCGATCAATCCGCTGCGCGTTGCGCTGGAAGCCGGCGACGAGATCGTCGCGACACAGGCTCTCGCGTCCGATGCCGCCAACCCCATGATCGCGCTGAATGGCGCGATGGCGACCGACGGTGTCGTCATCGACGTCGCCAACGGCGCGGTGCTGACCCAGCCGCTGCATATCGTGCATGTCGCATCCGGCACCGCGCCGGCCTCGACGTTCACGCGGTCGCTGCTCCGGCTCGGCCGCGATACCGGCGTGACGCTGGTGGAGAGCTATCTCGCCGCCGACGGCGCCAAGGCCTATCAGACCCATGACGGACTGGTTGTTGCGATCGGTGACAATTCACGGTTCGATCACGTGCGCCTGGTCGAAGACAGCGTCGATGCCTTCAATATTTCCTCGGCGACGGTGTCGCTCGGCGCGCATGCCCATTTCAACACCTTCGGCCTGACCTCGGGCGGTCATGTGAGCCGCTATCAGCTGACGGTGACCTGCGCCGGCGAGGGCTCGACGGTCGAGACCAACGGCGTCAATCTGATCAACGGCAAGCAGCACGCCGACACCACGTTGTTCGTGGATCACGCGGTGCCGCACTGCGCGAGCCGCGAGATCTTCCGCGCCGTTGTCGACGACCGCGCCCATTCGGTGTTCCAGGGCCGCATCATCGTCCGCCCCGACGCGCAGAAGACCGACGCCAAGATGATGACCCGTGCGCTGCTGTTGTCAGACGACGCGGAAGCCGACAACAAGCCCGAGCTCGAGATCTTCGCTGACGACGTCACCTGCGGTCACGGTGCGACCACCGGCGCGCTCGACGAGAGCCTGCTGTTCTACATGCGCGCCCGCGGACTGCCCGAGAAGGAAGCGCAGGCGCTCCTGATCCAGGCCTTCGTCGGCGAGGCGATCGAGACTATCGCCAGCGACGCGTTGCGCGAGGTCGCAATTGCTACCGCGCAGCGCTGGCTTCAGGCGAGGGCGTGAGCATGCACAAGGCGGTCGCCAACGGCAGTTACGACGTCGCGCTGGTGCGGCAGGATTTCCCGGCGCTCGCCATGCAGATCTACGGCAAGCCGCTGGTCTATCTCGACAACGCGGCCTCGGCGCAGAAGCCGAATGCGGTGCTCGACCGCATGACCGAGGCCTACAAGAGCGAATACGCCAACGTGCATCGCGGCCTGCATTACCTCGCCAATGCCGCGACGGAGGCCTATGAGGGCGCCCGCGGCAAGGTCGCGCAGTTCATCAACGCCCGCCGCAATGAAGAGATCGTCTTCACCCGCAACGTCACCGAGGCGATCAACTTGGTTGCGTCGTCCTGGGGCGGGGTGAACATCAAGAAGGGCGACGAGATCGTCCTCTCGATCATGGAGCACCACTCCAACATCGTGCCGTGGCACTTCCTCAGGGAGCGCCATGGTGCCGTGATCAAGTGGGCACCGGTCGACGACGAGGGCAACTTCCTGATCGAGGAGTTCGAGAAACTCCTGACCCCGCGCACCAAGATCGTCGCGATCACCCAGATGTCGAACGCGCTCGGCACGCTGGTTCCGGTCAAGGACGTGATCCGGCTGGCGCACGACCGCGGCATCCCGGTGCTGGTCGACGGCGCGCAAGGTGCGGTGCACCTGCCGATCGACGTCCAGGACCTCGATTGCGATTTCTACGCCTTCACCGGCCACAAGGTGTACGGACCGACCGGCATCGGCGCGCTCTATGCCAAGCACGAGCATCTGGTGGCGATGCGGCCGTTCAACGGCGGCGGCGAGATGATCCGTGAGGTGGCCAAGGACTGGGTCACCTATGGCGATCCGCCGCACAAGTTCGAAGCCGGGACGCCGCCGATCGTCGAGGCGATCGGGCTGGGGACTGCGATCGACTATGTCAATTCGATCGGCAAGGAGCGTATCGCTGCGCATGAGCATGAGCTGCTCACCTACGCGCAGGAGCGCCTGCGCGAGATCAACTCGCTGCGGGTGATCGGAACCGCGCGCAACAAGGGCCCGGTGATCTCGTTCGAAATGAAGGGCGCTCATCCCCACGATGTCGCGACCGTGATCGATCGTCAGGGCATTGCGGTGCGCGCCGGCACGCATTGCGTGATGCCGCTTTTAGAGCGGTTCAACGTCACGGCCACCTGCCGTGCATCCTTCGGGATGTATAATACCAGGGAAGAAGTCGACCATCTGGCGCAGGCGCTGATCAAGGCGCGGGAATTGTTCGCATGACCGATACAGCCGAAGTCAAGACGGCCACCATGGAAACCACCTCGGCGCTGCCGGCGGAGGAGACCGAGCGCATGAGCGGCGAGATCGTCGCGGCGCTGAAGACGGTGTTCGACCCGGAAATCCCGGCCGACATCTACGAACTCGGCCTGATCTACAAGGTCGATCTCAAGGATGATCGCTCGGTCGACATCATGATGACGCTGACCACGCCGAACTGCCCGGCCGCCGGCGAGCTGCCGCAGATGGTGGAGAACGCGGTCGCCAGCGTTCCCGGCGTCGGCGTCGTCAACGTCAATCTGGTGTGGGATCCGGCCTGGACGCCGGACCGGATGTCGGACGAGGCACGCCTCGTCCTCAATATGTGGTGATGCGTCGCAGCGTTTTCGAGCGAAGTGGATGCCGGTTCGCGTGAAGAAAACGCGTCAGAACAAGAGGTAAGGGTTCTGATCAAGAACCTTTACGGATTGGACTTAGGCTCAAGAAGATCGGCAATTGATTTGCCGCTGGGACTGACCACATGAGTGACATGACGCAAGCTTCACCAACCCCAGCCAAGCCGAAGCGGCCACGCCCGCAGGTCATGAAACTGACCGATGCCGCCGCGGAGCGGATCACCGAGCTGACCAAGCGCGCGGATTCCGAGATCGTCGGGCTGCGCGTCGGCATCAAGAATGGCGGCTGCGCCGGACAGTCCTATACCGTCGAATACGCTCACGAAATCCGTCCGACCGATGAAGTGGTCGAGGACAAGGGCGTGAAGATCCTGGTCGATCCGAAGGCCGTGCTGTTCCTGCTTGGAACCGAGATGGACTATGTGGCCGACAAAATGCAGGCCCAGTTCGTGTTCAACAACCCGAACCAGGTCTCCGCCTGCGGTTGCGGCGAATCGGTGCAGCTCAAGCCGGCCACGGTCTAGAGACGTCCGCATATCGATTGTTGTGTGATCGGCACCTGTGTTGCCCGTCATTGCGAGCGTAGCGAAGCAATCCATGTTTCCGCTTGTTGCGCGATGGATTGCTTCGCTACGCTCGCAATGACATGGATGGAGACGTGCTCCTTACCATGAGGCGATAGAACGGGGGCGATTGGCACATGGACCGCGAATTCCTCACCGACCTGTTCGCCGATTTCGGCCCGGTCACGCTGCGCCGGATGTTCTCCGGCTACGGTATCTCTGCTGACGGCACCAATTTCGCGCTGGCCCTGCGTGCCGGGCTTTATTTCCGCGCCGACGATCAGACCATTCCGCAATTCGAGGCGGAGGGCTGCGGGCCATTCCAGTATCAGACGCGATCGAAGACCGTCACGGTGAACTCCTACTGGCAGCTGCCGGCACGGCTGTTCGATGATTCGGAAGAACTCGCGGTCTGGGCACGGTCGGCACTCGGCGCCGCCCAGCGCGCCGCGCTGCGCAAGCGGCCGAGGAAACGAGCGGCTGCGCGAAAGTCGAAGGCGCCTGCGAAGAAGACTGCAGGCAAGAAAGCTACGGCAGAAAAGGCGGTCGCGAAGAGGCCATCGGCCAAGAAGAAGCGATCGGCAAAGAAGCGATCCGCATCCTGAGGCAGCCAATCCATCCACGTCATTGCGAGCGAAGCGAAGCAATCCATGGATCCGCATATGCGGCAGGTGGATTGCTTCGCTTCGCTCGCAATGACTGTGGAGGACGTGAGGGAAGTCACGCCACGCGGGTCTGGATCTCGGTGCTGTATTCCGGATCGGCCTCGCAGATCACACGGTTGCGGCCGGCGCGCTTGGCGGCATAGAGGCAGGCGTCGGCGCGCTCGATCAGCGAGTCGGTGTCGTCAGTCGGCTTCAGCATGGAGACGCCAACCGAGATCGTGACGCGGCCGAGGATCTCGCCGGTCGACTTCTTCTTCAGCTCCTTGGCCATCACGGCGCGGCGGATGTGGTCGGCGACCGTCAGCGCCTGCCGCAGCGCCGTGTTGGGAAGCACCACGGCGAATTCCTCGCCGCCATAGCGGGCGGTGATGTCCTGGCCCTTGATGTTCTGCTTCAGCGACTGCGCCACCAGCCGCAGCACCTGGTCGCCGGTGAGATGGCCGTAGGAGTCGTTGAACGATTTGAAGTGGTCGATGTCGAACATCAGGAGCGACAGCGGCTCGCCGCTGGCCAGCGCGGCCTGCACCGCCATGTCGATCGAGCGGTCGAAATATTTCCGGTTGCCGAGGCCGGTGAGCGGATCGGTCAGGCTCTCGGCACGGATCGCCTCGAGGCTGTGCTGCAGGTCGCTGATCTCCGACTTCGACAGCGCGAGCCGGTTCTCCAATGCCTGATTGGTCTCGCGCATCTCGCGCGTCGATTTCGCCAGGCTATCGACGATTGCCTTGATGTGATCGCGGGTGGTCGCGCTCGCAAGCTTATCGCTGGCGCCGACGAGGCTGGCGTCATAGGTCGCGGACACGCCGAGCGCATCGGTGATCAGCTTCATGACGGCGTCGATCTCGCCGATGACGCGCGCGCCGACCTTGTCGATGCGGTCCGAGGTCTTGATGTGCGAAAGGTAGGTTTCGTAGATCTGCTCGAGATCGGATTCAGAGAGCTTGCCGCTGCGCGCCAGCGTCTCGTTGATGACCTTGTTGAGCGGCGCGTTGTATCCGGTCGCGTAGACGTACCAGATTTCATAGTTGCGGGGGACTGCGGTCTGGCGAAGCGAGCGGATCTGGCCAAGCGCGACTTCGGCAAAGGCCAACGTACGTTCGTGTTCGTCCAGCAGCTTGACCACTGTCACGTCCTCAATGCACGCAATGCCGATTAAACCCGGCAGCAATGACTAAACTATTGGGGCGAGGGTACGGGACGAGAGTGAAGGCAAGGTAAACAGTGGAACTACGGGGAAGCCGGCTGCAACGACCGTGCGGCGCGCCCGATGTTTGTCCGCCTTGAGCGCCACTTTCGGGCGCTTTTCGTTTGCTCGCCAGAGCATGATCCGGAAAAGTGCGCAGCGGTTTTCCGAAAAGATCATGCTCAAACAACGAGCTAAGGCGCGATGACGCTTCACGCAAATCTCATCGCGCTTTGGTGCGAGGCGCAAACTGCGCGCATTTGCTTCAAACGCTGAGGATCAGCGCGTGCGCCGGTCGCGGGCGGCAAGAGAATTGTCCGGAATACCGCCGCTGGCGCGGCGGCGTCAGAGCAGGCCTTACGCGCGTGCGCGCACAGGTCGCAGCAGGAAGGCGGGCAGGTGCGAATGATCAGCGGGCTCGTGGTCCACCTCGCGCTGCGGCCGCCGTGGCTCGGCACGCCCGATCGACGGCACGTGCGATGGAGCGGCCTGCGGAGCCGAATTGCGGCCGTGGCGCGGTTCACGCTCCGGCTTCGCTGCGCGCTCCTCGCGGGGCTCCCGCTCCTGACGCGCTTCGCGCGGCTCGCGCTCACCGTGGCGCGCTTCGCGCTCACCGTGGCGCGCTTCGCGCTCACGGCGCGGCTTGCGGCCGCCGCGGGCACCATCGCGCGAACCTTCGCGGCCACGCGAGCGGCGCGGCGCGGCGTCCTCGTCGGAGGCTTCGCTGTGAACGGTGTAGTCGCCCTCAGCGCGCGGGATCGGCTGGCCGATCAGCTTCTCGATCGCGGTCATCGACTTGCTATCGAGCGAGGTGACGATGGAGATCGCAGTACCGGTGCGTCCGGCGCGGCCAGTACGGCCAATGCGGTGGACATAGTCGTCGGGGTGGTGCGGTACGTCGAAATTGAAGACGTGGCTCACCGCGGGAATGTCGAGACCACGGGCGGCGACGTCGGAGGCGACGAGCAGCGGAATCTCGCCCTTCCGGAATTGATCGAGGGCCGCGGTGCGGGCGGATTGATCCATATCGCCGTGCAGGGCACCGACGCTGAAGCCGTGCTTCTGGAGTGACTTGTGAAGGACGGCGACTTCGCGCTTGCGATTGCAGAAGATAATCGCGTTGTTGAGATCCTTGGCATCGCGCAGCAGGCGGCGGAGGATCTCGCGCTTGTCATGCGCTTCGCGACCGGCCGGGACCTGCAATTGCGTCACGGTGACGGCGGTGGTCGCGGGCTTGGAGACTTCGATCCGCGCAGGATTGTGCAGGAAGGCCTCGGTGATGCGGCTGATCTCCGGAGGCATCGTCGCGGTGAAGAACAGGGTCTGCCGCGTGAACGGGACGAGCTTGCAGATGCGTTCGATGTCGGGGATGAAACCCATGTCGAGCATGCGATCGGCTTCGTCGATCACCAGCAGCTCGACGCCGGTGAGCAGCAATCCGCCGCGTTCGGTGTGGTCGAGCAGGCGGCCGGGCGTTGCGATCAGGACGTCGACGCCGCGCATCAGCTTGGAGTCCTGGTCGCCGAACGAGACGCCGCCGATAAGGAGCGCCACGTTCAATTTCTGACCGGCGCCGTATTTGTCGAACTGCTCCTTCACCTGCGCGGCAAGCTCGCGGGTCGGCTCGAGGATCAGGGTGCGCGGCATCCGTGCCCGGGCGCGGCCCTTCTCGAGCAGGGTAAGCATCGGGAGAACGAAGGCAGCGGTCTTGCCGGTGCCGGTCTGGGCAATGCCGAGGACGTCGCGCCGAGCGAGAACGTGCGGGATTGCCTGTTCCTGGATGGGAGTGGGGTTGGTGTAACCGGTGGCCGCAACTGCGGCGAGGACCTTATCGGACAGGCCTAGATTGGAAAAAGACATTGAGCCTCTGGTCGAAACCGCCGTTCGGCATCGCAGGTAAAAGGCTGTCGCGTTCGGCCCCGAAACGGCTCGCTTTTCTATAAAGCTCGGGGGCTCTGACTAACGCCGACGGACGGCAAACCTGACGAATCGCGTTTCGATCCGAGGGCCGCGTTGCCCGCAACATAGGGGCGAAACCGGTAAAGTCAATCTTGGAACCAGCCGGATGGCCGAAAAAGCTTAACGTTTTGACTGAAATACGCGTCTTTTCGTCATTTGGCGGTCAAATGAATCACGACCCCCGCCCCGGACGGCGAGGCC
Source organism: Bradyrhizobium brasilense (assembly GCF_029714345.1). Taxonomy (NCBI): domain Bacteria; kingdom Pseudomonadati; phylum Pseudomonadota; class Alphaproteobacteria; order Hyphomicrobiales; family Nitrobacteraceae; genus Bradyrhizobium; species Bradyrhizobium brasilense. The sequence goes on along the minus strand of NZ_CP121669.1, from coordinate 4,955,724 downwards.
ACAGCGGGGGCTTCCGCGCTGTTTTTCATCCTGAATCCGCCGGGCGTCAGGCCTTCGGAATCGCCGAATATCCGGTAGAAGGTGGCGAGGCTGCCGAACCCGCAGGTGAGGGCGATGTCGGCGATCGGCCGCGGCGGCTTCTCGCAAAGCAGCCTTCGGCTCTCGCTCAGGCGCTGGGCGGTGACGGTCTGCGAAAAGCTTGCCCCGGTCGCCTCGAACAGGACGTGCAGGTAGCGGACCGAGACGCCGAGCATGCCGGCGATCATCCCTGGCGACAGGCTTGGCCTGGCAAGATGGCGCGTGATCAGGCGGCGCGCGAGGCTGAGCCGGCCGACGCGCAGCGCCTGCTGCGCCCGGCGGCTGCCCGGCCTGATCACACCGCGCTCGATCAGCGCAAGGTCCGCCACGATCTTGACCAGCGCAGGAATGCAAGCGGTATCACCGGCCTCCGTCGCTTCCTTGAAGTCGGCGAGGCAAGCTTCTAGCAGCGGCGTCCAGCCGTGATTGCCGGTCGCCGCTGAGCCCTGACGGGCTGGCTCAGATGCCGGGATTTGATCCGCTCGCAGGTCCGCGGCATCGAGAGAAATGCGCGTCGCGCCTGTAGCTGGCGTTTCCTGGCTGTGATCCCCGTGCTTACCGCGCATCGTGACTGATCCCTCGCTCTGCATGAGAGCGCGCGTCGCCGGTAAGGAAATTTGCGGTGCCGAACCCGGGCGGAGCGCCGCAGTGGTTCTGGCGAAATGGCCGGAAAATATCTTCTCAATGCGCGCAGGCTGATCACTTCGGTTCAGCGAAAGCCGGATCGCGCGGCGATGTGAGGTTCAAGGAGCTGAAGGGGGCGCGGCCGGTGTCTTGGCCGGTCCGGACAGGCGCTCAGGCCGTCTGCGCGCGGTAGTCGCCCGGCGTCATGGATTCGGATGCATTGAAGAGGCGGTAGAACGTCGCAAGGCTCTCGAATCCGCAGGCAAAGGCGACCTCGGCGATCGTCTGCCTGGGCTGCTCGCGGAGCAGGCGGCGGCTTTGTTCGAGCCGGAGCGCGGTGACGGTCTCCGAGAAACTCATCTCGGTCTCCTCGAACAGGATGTGCAAATGACGGACCGAAATGCCGAGCAGGCCGGCAATCAGGGTTGGCGACAGCGCTGCACGCGCCAGATGGCGCCGGATCAGGCGACGGGCCAGCGACAAATGGGCGGTTCGCAAGGCCTGCTGCGCGAGGCGGCTCTTCGGCCGCATGATGCCGCGCTCGATCAGCGCGATATGGGCCAGCGCCTGCACCGTCGGCGCCGTGCCCACCGCCGCGGCATCATTGCTCTCGATGAGGTCGCGGAAGCATGCTTCCAGCAGGGCCCGCAGCGCGGTCTCATCCTGCACCGGCCTGGGGACGAGTTCGCCGAGCTCGGCGCCCGGCGGGACGATGTTCGCCACCGGGACCTTGATGATGCGCAGGTGGAAGCCGTCGTCGTGCAGGGGGACAGTGCGATAGGGCAGGTCCGAGTAGCTGGTCGCGAACATGCCGTCGCGAACGGCAAATTCATCGAGCCGCGCGCCGCCGAACCAGCCGCCGCCGCCAAGCTGCTGATAGATGCACAGGCTGTCGCTGGCCGCGTCGGCGATGTCGCCGGTGCGCCGTTCGACACGGTACGGCGAGGCGCGCAGCTCGACCAGCCCGGCATCGCCGAGCTTGCGCAGCGAGAACTCGCCGAAGAAGTCGCGGCGCCGGTCGGCTTCCAGCTCGGCGGTGACGCCGAACAGCCCCTTGGCGCGGACCTCGCGCCAATAGTCGAAGCGATCCTTGGGATCGACTTGATCAGTAGACCATGTGTGCACGGAAAAGCCGTTGCGACGTGCGGAGAGCTCGAGCCGGATGGAGCTTCGAATCTATCACGCGGGCCGTAAAAAGAAACTTGACCTAAGACAAATCGGACCCCTCATTTCGGCCTGGCGCGGCCGGCCGGAATGGCCGTCCGCGGCCGGCCTTGAACCGGCCTAACGGCTGGTTCGACTATTAGGCGGCGGTCGCACGGGCGGCGCACTTGTCGTGCAGGCGGGAAAACGGGATGAAGAGCTGGCTTTCGAGACTTTCGGCGATCCTTTGGGCGGCTGCATTTGTCGCATCGGCTGCACCCGCCCAGGCCGAAAAGCGCGTCGCGCTGGTGATCGGCAACAATGATTACAGGAACGTGCCCAGGCTGCAGAAGGCGGTCAACGACGCCCGCACCATGGGCGACACGCTGAAGCAGCTCGGCTTCAGCGTCATGGTGGCCGAGAACCTCAACCGGCAGGCGTTCTCCGAGACGCTGCTCGCGTTCGACCGCGCCGTCGAACCCGGCGATACCGCGTTCTTCTTCTATGCCGGCCACGGCTTCGAGATCGCCGGCCAGAATTTCCTGCTGCCGACCGACGTGCCGGCCGCCACCGAAGGCCAGGAGGAATTGGTGCGCGACGCTTCTGTTCTCGCCGACCGCATCGTCGAGCGCTTGCAGAACAAGAAGGCGCGCACCTCGATCCTGGTGTTCGACGCCTGCCGCAACAATCCGTTCGAGCGCGCCGGCACGCGCGCGGTCGCCGGCGGCGGTGGCCTCGCGCCGATGACGCAACTGCCGGAGGGCGTGTTCTCGGTGTTCTCGGCGGGGCCGCGCCAGACCGCGCTCGACCGTCTTTCGAACGATGATGCCAATCCCAATTCGGTATTCACGCGGACCTTCGCCAAGGAGCTGCTGCAGCCCGGCGAGAATCTCGTGCAGGTCGCGCAGCGCACGCGGCGCCTGGTCAGCGAGATGGCCGAGACCGTGAAGCACAAGCAGATCCCGGTCTATTTCGACCAGATGGTCGACGATGTCTTCCTAAGCGGGATCGCGAAGGGGCAGGCCGAGGCCGCCAAGCCGTCCGCGCCGCCGCAGCAGGTGGCCGCGCTGCCGCCGGTCGCGGTGCCGAAGCTGCCGAAGGAGGATTCGATCAACGCGCCGATCGCGAGCTTCTCGCGGCACAATGGCGGCTGGACCGTGGTGTTCTCGATCGCCGATCCGACGCTCGGGATTTCCTGGCGGATCGGCGACAGCGGCGATTTCCGCGAAACCGGCTTCATCGACACGCTCGATCCGCGCACGCGCAAGCGGATGCCCAATCCGTCGGTCGAGCTGCCGGCCGATGCGCCGGCCGCCACGATCGAGATTCGCTATGTCGATACGCAAGGCATGATGCAGGGGCCGTTCCCGATCAAGTTCGATCCCGACGCCGCGCTGATCCGCGACCAGCGCAAGATCCTCGACATGACCGCGACCAGCTGGCTGTCATTCCGCGAGTTCAACGGGCTGCTGGTCTACTATACGCACCTGATGTCGTATCGCTGCGCGATCCGCGAGGTGCGCATCGGCATCGACACCGCGGTGCCGGACAAGGTCCTGAAGATGCCATCCTGCAATTCGCGCGATCCCAGCGCGATTCCGTCTGACGCGCAGCCCTATCTGAAGCTTGCGCCGCAGACCAGGGCGGTCTCGGTCGAGCTGACCTATCGCGACGGCAGCGTGTCGGAAATCAAGACCTTCAGGCGATAGCCTTGCATCCTTGTCGCCCGATCCGCGTTACAATCGGGTTCTGAGGGGCGAGGCAGCGGTGAGGACGGCATCATGGATGCAGGCAATCCGGCAGGGCCGAACACGCGTCAGATCAGGGCGCGCTGCTGCGTGGTCGGTGGCGGACCGGCCGGCATGATGCTTGGCTATCTGCTCGGACGCGCCGGGGTCGATGTCGTGGTGCTGGAGAAGCACGCCGACTTCTTCCGCGATTTCCGCGGCGACACCGTGCATCCGTCGACCCTGCAGGTGATGGACGAACTCGGCCTGATCGACGGCTTCCTGAAGCTGCCGCATCAGGACATCCAGACGCTCGACGGCATGTTCGGCGGCACCTCGGTGCGGATCGCCGACCTCCGTCGCCTCAGCGTCAAATACCCCTTCATCGCGATGATGCCGCAGTGGGACTTCCTCAATTACCTGCGCGAGAGCGGCAGGCGCTTCCCCTCGCTGAAGGTGCTGATGAAGGCCGAGGCGACCGATCTGATCCGGCGCGGCGATGCGGTCGCAGGCGTGCACGCGAACACACCCGACGGCCCGATCGAGATCGAGGCGGATCTGACCATCGGCTGCGACGGACGTCATTCGATCGTGCGCGAGCGCGCCGGCCTCGATGTCGAGGAGATCGGCGCGCCGATGGATGTGTTGTGGTTTCGCGTCGGGCGGCGTCCGGACGAGACCGAGAATTTGTTCGCCCGCGTCGAGCACGGCAAGATGATGGTGACGTTCGATCGCGGCGACTACTGGCAGTGCGCCTATGTGATCGCCAAGGGCCAATACGAGGCGGTGAAGGCGAGGGGATTGCCGGCGCTGCTCGACGACGTGCTGCGGCTGGCGCCGATCCTCAAGGCCGGCATTGCCGATGTGAAGAGCTTTGACGACGTCAAGCTGCTCACGGTCGCGATCAATCGCCTGACACGCTGGACCCGTCCCGGCCTGCTGTGCATCGGCGACGCCGCGCATGCGATGTCGCCGATCGGCGGCGTCGGCGTCAACCTCGCGGTGCAGGATGCCGTCGCGACCGCCAACATCCTGGCGGCGAAGCTCGTTCACGGCGTGCCGTCGGAAGACGAGCTCGATGCGGTGCGCCGGCGCCGCGAATTCCCGGTGCGCGTGACACAGCGCATGCAGGTGATCGCGCAGAACAACATCATCAGCGCGGCGCTGAAGGCCGGCGATCAGCCGGTGCCGTTGGCGCTGCGGTTGATCACGGCAATGCCCTGGCTGCAGGGGCTCACCGCACGTCTGGTCGCCGTCGGGGTGCGGCCGGAGCACGTGCATTCGCCGGCCGCGGGCTGAACTGCGCGCCGCGCGACCGGAAGAGAGCCCGTGTTTTCAGACCATCACCGAATAGCCGCCGTCGACGGGGATCGCAGTGCCGGTGACGAAGTCCGACGCGGGCGATGCCAGGAACACAGCGATGCCTGCGAAGTCGTCGATCGCCCCCCAGCGTGCCGCCGGCGTGCGCGCAAGGACACGCTCGTGCAGCCCGGCCACCTGCTGGCGCGCGCCTTTGGTGAGGTCGGTATCGATCCAGCCGGGCAGGATGGCGTTGACCTGGATGTTGTCGGGAGCCCAGGCGTTGGCGCAGGCGCGGGTGTACTGCACGATGCCGCCCTTGCTCGCGGCATAGGCCGCGGCGAAGCTCGCACCGAAGATCGACATCATCGAGCCGATATTGATGATCTTGCCGTGGCCCGACGCCTTGAGCGCCGGATAGGCCGCCTTCGAGCACATGAACGCGCTGGTGAGGTTGGTGTCGATCACCTTGCTCCATTCCTCCAGCTCGAGCTCGTGCGGAGGCTTGCGGATGCTCATGCCGGCGTTGTTGACGAGAATGTCGATCCGGCCGAACTCGCGAACGACCCGTTCGACCATGGCCGCGACGGCGGCCTTGTCGGTCACGTCGGTTGCCACCGCGATCGCCTTGGCGCCGCGCTTGCCGAGATCCTCGACGGCGGCCTTCGACTTCGCCTCGTTGCGGCCGACCACGGCAACCACCGCGCCGGCGTCCGCCAGGCCGCGCGCCATGCCAAGCCCGATGCCGCCATTGCCACCGGTGACGATGGCGACCCGGCCCGAGAGATCAAACTGTCCGTTTTTCATTGTTGTTGTCCGCTGAGGTTTGAACCGGGCGCGAGAGTGCCCGATCGTCACGGCGCTGACCAGATCGGCCACCGCCGGTCCGCCCTGCGCCGGCGGGCTTGCGCGTGGGGCGATTTCGATGACGTTCGGGCAACAAAAAAGCCCCGGACAACGCCGGGGCTTTTGCTCTGCTATCTCAGCAGGGATCAGTACGCAGCTCAGTACTTGGCAACAACCGGACCGGTCCAGTTGAAGCGGTAGACCAGCGAGGTGCTGATGGTCTGGACAAGCGGCTTGAAGGTGATGTCGCGGCCGTTCGAGAGGTTGGTGCCGTCGACCAGCTCCGAGATGTTCTTGTTGTCGTAGTAAGCGGCGCGATACTCGGTCTTCATGAACCAGCCCGGCGCGGTGATGCCGAAGATGTTCAGGTTGTTCTCGACGCCGCCGCCGACGAACCAGCCGCCGCGATCGAAGTCGTTGGTGTGCAGACCCGAGGGAAGCGCGCTCGCGGTGTTGAACAGCGTGGTGCCCTTCCAGTGCGAGCTGGAGTAACCGGCGTTGACGTAGGACAGGACGTTCGGCGCGATCAGGTAGCCGAGGCGCGCACCAGCCGCCCAGCTGTAGTCGTTCTTGATGTTGCCGGCGACGAACGGACCCTGATCCTGGATGGTGCCCTTCAGGCTGCCGAACTGGCCGTCGGCGAACACGCCGATGACCCAGCTGTTGGCGGTCTGCCAGTCGTAACCGGCGCCGACGGTGCCGTACCAGCCATCGCCGCCCTGGCGCTGGTTGAAGCCGAGGATCGGCGCGCCCGTGACGGTCGACTGGACGCCCGTGTCAGCATCCCAGACGCCGCCGCCGCCGCCGCCGAAGATGTAGAAGCCGGTCCAGTTCGGAGCGACCGGAACCGGGGCAGGAGCCTTGGTGTAGGGGCGGGCGGCCAGATCGGCAGCCGACGCCGATGCCGTCATCGCAGCAACCGCAGTCAGAGCGAGCAAAATCTTCTTCATATCCAAATCCTCGACTAGCGTTCGATCAGGTCGCTCAGGGGAGTGCGCTGGCACCGATTCCCGAAACTCATGGTCGGACTATACGTGGTTCCGCCGGAAATGCTGTTGCTGGTGAGACACATCCGGCCGAAAACGAAGCCACTGGGGCTCTCCAAACGGGCAAAATGGCAACGGCCGCCCCAATCCGGGGGGCGGCCGGAAACTCATTTCAGATCAGTCGGTTGAGCCTAGACGTCGAGCAGGTCGTCGCTGGCGAATTCGGCCTTGTCGGAAATGAAGGCAAAGCGGGCTTCGGCCTTGGTGCCCATCAGCCGCTCGACCGAGTCGGCGGTGCCCTCGCGATCGTCGGCCAGCAGCACCACGCGCAGCAGCGTGCGCTTGGCCGGATCCATCGTGGTTTCCTTCAGCTGCGCCGGCATCATCTCGCCGAGGCCTTTGAAGCGGTTCACCTCGACCTTGGCGTTGGCGTTGAACTCGCTCTTCAGCAGCTCGTCCTTGTGCGCGTCGTCGCGGGCGTAGATCGACTTGGTGCCGTGCTTCAGTTTGTAGAGTGGCGGAACCGCCAGATAGAGATGCCCTTCGTCGATCAGCCGCGGCATCTGCCGGTAGAAGAAGGTGATCAGGAGCGAGGCGATGTGCGCCCCGTCGACGTCGGCGTCGGTCATGATGATGATGCGCTGGTAGCGCAGATCCTCTTCGCGGTAATGCGCGAGCGTGCCGCAGCCGATCGCCTGCACGAGGTCGGAGAGCTGCGCGTTGGCGGTCAGCTTGTCCTTGCCGGCAGAGGCGACGTTGAGGATCTTGCCGCGCAGCGGCAGCACGGCCTGCGTCTTGCGGTCGCGCGCCTGCTTGGCGCTGCCGCCGGCCGAGTCACCTTCGACGATGAAGAGCTCAGAACCTTCGGTGCCGGCGTCGGAGCAATCGGCGAGCTTGCCGGGCAGACGCAGTTTCTTGCCGGCGGTCTTGCGCGCGGTCTCCTTTTCCTGGCGGCGGCGCAGCCGCTCCTCGGCGCGATCGATCACGAAATCGAGCAGCCGGTTGGCCTGGTTCGGATTGCCTGACAGCCAGTGGTCGAACGGGTCCTTCATCGCCTGTTCGACGATGCGCTGCGCTTCGGCGGTGGCGAGGCGGTCCTTCGTTTGGCCCTGGAATTCAGGCTCGCGCACGAACACCGAGAGCATGACGGCCGCGCCCACCATCACGTCTTCCGAGGTGATCGACGCCGCGCGCTTGCCCTGGCCCGCGCGTTCGGCGTGGTCCTTGAGGCCGCGCAACAATGCGCTGCGCAGGCCGGATTCATGCGTACCGCCATCGGGCGTCGGCACCGTGTTGGTGTAGGACGACAGGAAGCCGTCGGCATCGGCCGTCCAGGCCACCGCCCATTCGCAGGCGCCATGCGCGCCGCTGCGGCCGGATTTGCCGGAGAAGATATCCTGATGCACCAGCGTGTCGGCGTGGATCGCCGCGGCCAGATAATCCTTCAAGCCGCCGGGGAAGTGGAACTTGGCTTCCGCCGGGACGTCCTCGACGCCCTTCAAGAGCTCCTGGTCGCAGTGCCAGCGAATCTCGACGCCGCCGAACAGATAGGCCTTCGAGCGCGTCATCTTGAACAGACGTTGCGGCTTGAATGCCGCCTTGGCGCCGAAAATGTCGGTGTCCGGCTTGAAGCGGATCCGCGTGCCGCGGCGGTTGTTGACCTTGCCGAGGTCTTCGAGTTTGCCCTTGGGATGGCCGCGCTCGAAGGTCATGCGATGCAACTGCCCGCTGCGCGCAACCTCGACCTCGAGCCGCGAGGAGAGGGCGTTGACCACGGAGACACCGACACCGTGCAGGCCGCCCGAGGTCTCATAGACCTTGGAGTCGAACTTGCCGCCCGAGTGCAGCGTGCACATGATGACTTCGAGCGCCGACTTCTTCGGGAATTTCGGATGCGGGTCGACCGGAATGCCGCGGCCATTGTCGGTCACGGTCAGGAAGCCGTCGGCGGTCAGCTCCACGTCGATGAAGGTGGCGTGGCCCGCCAGCGCCTCATCCATGCAGTTGTCGATCACCTCGGCGAACAGGTGGTGCAGGGCCTTCTCGTCGGTGCCGCCGATATACATGCCGGGCCGCCGGCGGACCGGTTCCAGCCCTTCCAGCACCTCGATGTCAGCCGCCGTATAGCCGGCTTCGGCGCTTCCAGCGGATCGCGAAGCAGCCTTCGCCGGGGCGCGTCCCTTCGGTTCCGGGGCTCCGAACAGATCGTCGGCAGATTTACTTTTGGCGTTCGACTTCAATGATTTGGCCATGGTTCTTCAAGTGGCGCGCCGGTCACGGCGCGGCGAATCGGTTGCTCTGACTATGCCACGGATGGGCTGCCAATGGGGACGGCCGCGCCCTGGAGCCCGGCCATCCCCATAGATAGGAAACCGCGATTACGCCTGCGAGGTGCGGAATACAACGACCGTGAACAGGGCCATGGCGGCGACCACCAGCAGTGACCCGACGATCGGCGCCGCCTCGAACGACGGTCCCTTCAGCAGCACGGCGGCCACGCCGGCCGGGAACAGGACGCCGCCGACGATATGCAGCCAGCCCTGGATTCTGGCGAGCAGCATGCTGCCCGCTTCCGGCACCAGCCGGTAGTAGAGGCCAAACAGGAACAGCAGCACGCCGCCGACCAGATTGAGATGCGCATGCGCCGGTCCCAACGTGAAGTCGTGCTGGATACCCATGGCGATGCCCGCGAGCATTCCGAACAGCAGGACGAGAACGCTCACGCACATCATCAGCGATCCGATCATCCAGTAATTCCTTTTTCTTGTGAGGGAGATGCCAACCTGGACCTCAGGGGCCTTACGGGAAATCACGCTCGATCCCCGCCTTTGTGACTTGATGTCACGCAATCGGCTGGCTTACCTGTTCTTAGGCTGCGTGCGGCTAGAAAGGTTCATTCGAGGTTCAACGGAGCGGGAAGGCACACGACGAAATGGAAGACCTTGCGCGGGCCCTGGCCGAATTCGTGCGGCACCACCAGGCCTGGGCCGCTCCGATCGTCATGCTGCTGGCGTTCGCTGAATCGCTCGCCTTCATTTCATTGCTGGTTCCGGCCTGGGGTGCGCTGGTCGCGATCGGCGCCCTGATCGGCGTCAGCGGGATCAGCTTCTGGCCGATCTGGATCGCGGGCGGCGTCGGTGCCGCGCTCGGCGACTGGGTCTCCTACTGGTTCGGCTATCGCTACAAGGAGCAGGTCGCGCAGATGTGGCCGCTGTCGCGCTACCCGGAGATCCTGCCGCGGGGCGAGGCCTTCGTGAAGAGCTGGGGCGTGCCCAGCATCTTCATCGGCCGCTTCTTCGGTCCACTGCGCGCCTCGGTGCCGCTTGCGGCCGGCATTTTCGAGATGTCGTACTGGCAATTCCAGATCGCCAATTTCGTCTCCGCGCTGGTCTGGTCGGCGGCACTGCTGCTGTTCGGCGACGTCATTGCCCATGCCATCGAGTGGGTGTGGCGGGTGGTGTAGCAAGCTCCGGAATAAGGCCGACCTGCAGGGGTTAGGCGGGAGGGTAACCGCTCGCGCTGTCGGCATCGCGCGAGTATCGAAACGCTGATACAACCGCGCCCACCGGGCGCGAATTCATCGGGCGCAGTCTCACTGGGAAGGACAACACATGGACTTGACACGACGTCATGCTCTTGCCGGCGCTGCCGGCATCGCCGCCGCACCGTTGCTATCGACCGTTCCTTCGGCTGCCGCAGCGCCCGCGGCCGACAAGCAGGCGCCGAGCTTCTATCGCTACAAGGTCGGCGACATCCTCGTCACCGTGGTGTCCGACGGCAAGAACGTCTTCAAGCTGGAAGACTCCTTCATCCCCAATGCGAAGCGGGACGACGTCAACGCGGCGCTGGAGAAGGCGTTCATGCCGCGCGACATGATGACGATCTGGTTCGCACCGCTGGTGCTCAACACCGGCGGCAAGCTGGTGGTGATCGACACCGGCAATGGCGCGCTGGCGAAGGCCAGCACGAAGGGCGCCAATGGCCTGTTCGCCGACAATTTCGTCGCCGCCGGCTTCGATCCCAAGAATGTCGACATGGTCGTGATCTCGCACTTCCACGGCGACCACGTGAACGGCCTCTTGACCGCCGAAGGCACGCCGGCGTTCCCGAATGCCGAGGTGCTGGTGCCGGCGACCGAATGGAAGTTCTGGATGGACGACGGCGAGATGAGCCGGGCACCGGCCGGCCGCATGCAGGGCCTGTTCAAGAACAACCGCAATATCTTCGAAGTCGGCCTAAAGAAGAAGGTCACGCCCTACGAGTGGGGCAAGGAGATCGCGCCGGGCCTGACCTCGGTCGAGACCGTCGGCCACACGCCGGGCCACACCTCCTACGTGCTGGCCTCGGGCCCGGACAAGGTCTTCATCCAGTCCGACGTCACCAACAATCCGAACCTGTTCGCGACCAACCCCGGCTGGCATGCGTTCTTCGACCAGGACGGCGACGTGGCGGAGAAGACCCGCCGGCGCATTTACGACATGGTGGTTGCCGAGCGGCTCCAGGTGCAGGGCTTCCACTATCCGTTCCCGGGCCTCGGCCATGTGGTGAAGGACGGCAGCGGCTATCGCGTCGTGCCGGCACCGTGGAATCCGGCGATCTGAACGGTTTTTCTTGACGTCAAGGGGGCGCGGCCTTATAGCCGCGCCCATGATCAACGCCGCGACCATCATCATTGCCCGCCGCCGCCGCATTATCGCGGTATGGGCGGTCGCTCGCGTTTAAGACCATCGCCTCTGCCGCCGGACCTGATCCCGCGGCGCTCTCCTGAAAAAGACACGCGGTTCGATCTGGCGGCTCCTTCGTCATGCAGGAGCATCAATCATGTATACGCCGCCGCCGTTCAAGCCTGACCGCGCCGCGAGCCTTGCCTTCGCGGAAGCGCGCGGTTTCGGCATGGCCTGCGCGTGGGACGGCGCCAAGCCGATCGCCTCCGCGCTGCCGTTCTATTTGACCTATACCGCCGACGGGACGCCGCGGGCGCTGTTTCATGTTGCCCGTCACAATCCGCTGGTAAAGCTGGCGGGCGGGTCACCTTGGCTGCTGGCCGTTACCGGCGCCGACGCCTATGTTTCGCCGGACTGGTACGTGTCACCCGATCAGGTGCCGACCTGGCTCTATCAGGCGGTGCATCTGACCGGGCCGGTGCGGACGTTGTCGGATGACGAGCTTGCCGTTCAGATCGACGCACTGAGCGCCAAGTTCGAGGACCGGCTGCTGCCGAAAAAGCCGTGGGTGTCGGGCAAGATGACCGCCGCGAGGCTGGAAACCATGAAGAAGGCCATCGTGGGTCTCGAGATGATGGTGGAAGAGGTGGAGGGCAGCTTCAAGCTGAACCAGCACAAGTCTGAAACCGATTTCGCAGCGGTCGGCAACACGCTCGCTTTGCAGGCCGAAGCCGGTGCCCAAGACATCGCGGCCTTGATGCGCGAGGTGCGCCCGCACGCTTTCGCGATGATACAGACCGAGATGACTACGCTTCCGAGGAGCGAGCAATGACGAAGAAGAAAATCGGAATTTTGGGCGCGTCCGGCTACACCGGCGCCGACGCGGTGCGCCTGTTGGCGAGGCACCCGAATGCCGAAATCACCGCGCTTACCGCTAACACCCATGCCGGCAAGACGATGAGCGAGGTGTTTCTTCACTTCTTCATGCTCGACCTGCCAAAACTCGTGGAATGGGAAAAGGTCGACTGGACGCGGCTCGATGCCGTGTTCTGCGGACTGCCGCACGGGACGACCCAAGAGATCATCGCCGCGGTGCTGAAAGCCAATCCCAGAATCAAGATCCTCGATATGTCCGCGGATTTCCGGCTGCGCAACAAAGACAGCTATGCGCAATGGTACGGCCATGAGCACCGGGCGCTCGAATTGCAGGACGAGGCGGTCTATGGGCTGACCGAACTCTACCGGGAGGAGGTCACGGCCGCGCGGCTGGTAGCCTGTCCCGGCTGCTATCCGACGGCGGTGCTGCTGGCGCTTGTTCCGCTGGCGAAGGCAAAGCTGATTGACGTCGACGACATCATCATCGACGCAAAGTCGGGCGTCACCGGCGCCGGACGCGGACTGAAGCAGAACACGCTGTTCAGCGAGGCCGGCGAAGGGTTGTCGCCCTATTCGATCGGAAGCCATCGACACTCGGCGGAGATTGAGCAGGAGATTGGCGCGGCCGCTGGCTCGGCTGTGACGGTGAACTTCACCCCGCATCTCATTCCGATGGCGCGGGGTGAGTTCTGCACATCCTATGTCAAGCTCAACGGGGCTACGCCGGACGATTTGCGCGCCGAGCTGGAAAGGGCCTACGCCAACGAGCCGTTCGTATATGTGACGAAGAAGGGTGTGCTGCCACAGACGCAGAACGTGCGTGGTTCGAATTACGTTCAGATCGGCGTCGTCGCCGACCGGATCAAGAACCGCGCCATCGTGCTCTCGACGCTCGATAATCTTGTGAAGGGTTCGGCCGGACAGGCGATCCAGAACATGAACCTGATGTTCGGCTTGCCTGAAACCACCGGGCTGGAGCAGATCGCGCTGTTTCCATGAGCAGGGGTTGTTGTCGCTGGCGAGGGGCGCTCAATCTAGGGATAACTGCCCGTCCCCGTTGGCGGCGCAGGCGCGGCCAGATGTGTTAAACGAAACGAACGAGCTCGAAAGGAACGTGCCATGACCCTCACCGACACCAACCAACCGAAATCTAGGAGCGGCGCGACCAAGGCCACCGTGTTCGTCGATGGCGCGTCCGGCACGACCGGCCTCGGCATCCAGGAGCGGCTGCTCTCGATCGGCGACGTCGCGGTGAAGCATATCGCCGAGGACAAGCGGAAGGACGCCGGTGCCAAGCGCGCGCTGATGGAGGAGGTGGATCTCGTGATCCTCTGCCTGCCTGACGAGGCCGCCAAGGAGACCGTGGCGTTGATCGACACGATGGGCAATGCCGCTCCGAAAGTGCTCGACGCCTCGACGGCCTATCGCGTTGCGCCCGACTGGGCCTACGGTTTTCCTGAGCTCGCGCCCGACCAGGCCGACAAGATCCGTAACGCGAAGAAGGTCTCCAATCCGGGTTGCTATCCGACCGGCGCGATCGCGCTGCTGCGGCCGATCGTCGATGCCGGCGTGCTGCCGGCGGATTATCCCGTCACCGTCAACGCGGTGAGCGGCTATTCGGGCGGCGGCAAGTCGATGATCGCCAGCTTCGAGGACGGCTCGGCGCCGGCCTTCGAACTCTACGGCCTCGGCTTCGAGCACAAGCACGTGCCGGAGATGCAGCTCTATTCGCACCTGACGCGAAGGCCGATCTTCATCCCGTCGGTCGGCAACTACCGGCAGGGCATGCTGGTCTCGGTGCCGCTGCAACTCGACGCGCTGCCGGGCAAGCCTGATGGTACCGATCTGCAAGCGGTTCTGGCGAAATGGTACGCCGGCAGCAAATATGTCTCGGTGATGCCGCTGCAGAACGAGGCCGCCAAGGGCGGGCGGCTCGAGCCGGAGGCGCTCAACGAGACCAACCAGCTCGAGCTTTATGTCTTCGCCAGCGACAAGCACCACCAGGCGGTGCTGGTCGCGCGGCTCGACAATCTGGGCAAGGGCGCCTCGGGTGCCGCGGTCCAGAACATGCGGCTGATGCTCGGGCTGGCCGACAGCTGACGGCGACGCGGATCGTGGACGACGCCACGCTGCAGTTCTATCGGCGCAATGCCGAGGCCTATGCCGGGTGGGCGAAAGCCCCGTCCACCCGGCTGATCGGCTTTCTGAAGCTGCTGCCGCCGGGCGGCGCGATCCTCGAACTCGGCTGCGGCGCCGGCAATCATGCCGCTGTCATGCTCGCCGAAGGCTTCGTGTTGCGTGCGACCGACGGGTCGCCCGAGATGGCCGAGGCCGCGGCGCGCCGCATCAATCATCCCGTCGAGGCGATGCTGTTCGATGAGCTCGAGGACCGCGAAGCCTATGACGGCGTCTGGGCCAGCGCCTGCCTGCTGCACGTGCCGCGCGACGAATTGGCGGGCATCATCGGCCGCATCCATCGGGCGCTGAAACCCGGTGGCGTTTTCTACGCGAGCTACAAGATCGGCCATGGCGATGGCCGCGACAGCATCGGCCGCTACTACAATTATCCCGCGGCAGACTGGCTCGCTGCCACCTACGCCGCGTCAGGGGCGTGGACGCAAGTCTCGTCCGACACCAGCGAGATCAAGAGCTTCGATGCGGCGCCGGCGACGATGCTGCATATCGTCGTGCGGAAGGCCGAGGAGTAGCGCCGGCACGATTGCCGGCGCCGATTGTCGTCAGACGATCTTGAAGATCGCGAGCGCCAGCACGGCCTGTGCAAGGAAGCCGACGGTGAAGGCCAATGTGCGGAACACCGGGATGCCGAGCGTGTAGACGATCAGGTGCGCGACGCGGGCCCAGAAATAGACGGCGCAGGCCAGCACGGTCCATTTGGTGGAATAGTCGGCGGCGTTCAGGATCAACACCAGCGGCGCGAAGATCGCGAGGTTTTCGATCGCGTTGTCGTGGGCGAACATCAGCCGGTTGGCCCATTCCGCTTGCGGCTTGTCGTTGCGCGACGGGTTGGCCATGGCGCCGGAGAGGCCGCGCACCTGCGTGCGGTTGATCGAGTAGGGAACCCACAGCAGTCCGGTCAGGATCACTGTCAGCGACAGCCAAAACAGTTCGCGCGTCATCGTCTCCCCCTCACGTGAATTCGATTCCCGACCGCCGGGACCGTCCATTTATAGCTGAGCGGAAGAGCGCGCGCTACGCACGGACGCGGACAAAGCTGCCCGGGGCATCCTCGAGCACCGGCGTCCCGCTGGAGCCGACCATGCGCGCCGGGACCGTCTCCGGATCATGGCTTTCCAGCCAGCCGCGCCAGTCGGGCCACCACGAGCCCTTGTGCTCCTCGGCGCCCTTCAGCCAGTCGGCGAGCTTCATGTCCTTGATGTTGTCGTTGGTCCAGTACTGGTACTTCTTCGACGCGGGCGGATTGACCACGCCGGCGATATGACCGGAGCCGGACAGCACATATCTCACCGGGCCGCCGAAGAACTGCGAACCGTAGAGCACCGATTCCGCCGGCGCGATGTGATCCTCGCGGGCGGCGAGGTTGTAGACCGGCACCTTCACCTTCGACAGATCGAGCAGCGTGTTGTCCAGCACCATGGTGCCGGTCGACAGGCGGTTCTCCAGATAGCAGTTGCGCAGGTAGTAGGAGTGGTTCGACGACGGCATCCGCGTCGCGTCTGAATTCCAGTGCAGCAGGTCGAACGAGGAGGGCGTCTGGCCCTTCAGATAATTGTTCACGACATACGACCAGATCAGGTCGTTCGAGCGCAGCATGTTGAAGGCCATCGCCATCTTGCTGCCCTCGAGCACGCCGGATTCCTGCATGTCGCGTTCGAGCGCCGAGATCTGGTCTTCGTCGACGAACACCAGGAGATCGCCGGCATGAGTGAAGTCGACCTGCGCGGCAAAGAACGTCGCCGATGTCACGCGCTGGCGGCGCTTCTCGGCGAGATAGGCGAGCGTCGAGGCGAGCAGGGTGCCGCCGACGCAATAGCCGGCGGTATGCACCTTCATCTCGCCGGTGACCTTCTCGATGACGTCCATCGCCGTCAGCGGGCCTTCGGTCATGTAGTCGGCCCAAGTCTTCTTGCCGAGCTCCCTGTCCGGATTGACCCAGGAGATCACGAACACCGTGATGCCCTGGTCGACGCACCATTTGATGTAGGATTTCTCGGGGCGCAGATCGAGGATGTAGAACTTGTTGATCCAGGGCGGCACGATCAGCAGCGGCGTGCGCAGCACGTTCTCGGTCGCCGGCGAATACTGGATCAGCTGCATCAGTTCGTTCTGGAAGATCACCTTGCCCGGCGTCGTCGCCATGTTGACGCCGACCTCGAGATTGCTCGAGTCGGACTGGCGGATCCGCAGCGTGCCGTGGCCGGCCTCGATATCCTCGGCCAGCATCTTCATGCCGCGCACCAGATTGTCGCCGTTGGTCTCGACGGTGGCGCGCAGCACCTCCGGATTGGTCAGCACGAAATTCGACGGCGCCAGCGCGTTGGTGATCTGCTGGACGTAGAATTCGGCCTTCTTGCGGGTGTGGGGATCGATCCCGTCGGCGTCATGGACCAGCTGCTGCGCCCATTTCGAGGTCAGCAAATAGAGCTGCAGGATGAAGTCGAAGAACTGGTTCGACTTCCATTCCGGATCCTGGAAGCGCTTGTCGCGCGGGGCCGGGGCGATCGCCGGCTTGGCATCGGCCTCACCGGCCATGCGGCGCACCGCCGAGCCCCAGAGATCGAGATAGTCCTTGCCGAGCTGCATCTGCAGCGACGAGGCGCGCTCCTTGTCGGACAGCCAGTATTCGGCGATCACGCTGAAGGTCTTGATGACCTCACCGAGCTCATTCGGCGGCTTGTCGCGGACTTCTCCGGTCTGGCGCGGCTTGAGATAGGCAGCCAGCGCCTGGCCGCTGCTCTCCATCGCCCGCGCGATGTTCATGGCGAAGGCTTCGGCGTTGAATTTCGGGGTGGCCTGGGTGTGGGTACTAACGTTGCTCATCTGAGGTACAATATCGCGTCGTTTGGAGGGCGTCATCGCGCGGTGCGGCAACGCAAATCAGTCAAAATCCAGCATTTCGCTCTGTTGCGGTGCGAGAAAAAATCTTTGTTCCGTCATATTGAAGCCTCAGGGGTCGCTTTTGGTGTTCCCGCTTTAAGCGTTTCGGGCGACAATGGTTTGAAACGCTAAAGTCGAAATTAACGCAGCGGGGACGCTGCAAGGCTCGTACCAGTGCGACCCGTGTCGGCAACGTGCGACGTGCGCGCTAGCTTGTTGGGGACAATTCGGCGCATGCCGATCGATCGAATGAACAGGGGGCTCGCGGCCGCAGTGCTGCTCGCGTCGTTGGTGGCGCTGAGCGGGTGCTCGAGCACGATCGCCGATATGACGATGCCGGCCGATGCGCCGGCGCGGGAGAAGGACGCCGGCGGCTACCTGCCGGTCCATGATCTTCCGCCCGACCGCGCCGATCCGACGATCAAGCCGGCGGACCAGGCCAAGATCGAGCAGGAGCTGATTGCCGCGCGCGCGCGCCAGGCCTCGACGGCCGCCCAAAGCGGGAAGTAGCGCCCGACGAACGGCCGATCAGCGCTGGCGCCGCCCGGTGTCCGTGCTAAAAGAAACCCAGTTCAACCGCAGATCCGGCCGCAGCCCCCAGATCGTGCGCCTGAATTCGCTCTAAGTCATTGATTCAGTGCGATTTCTGTCAGAGGCCGAGCCGGCTTCCGCAAACTGCACCAAGGGGGTCGATTCTGGCATCGCGGTTGTCGGAGCAAGGGTCCCATGGAAGATTTTTACCGCATTCGCCGTCTGCCGCCTTACGTCTTTGAGAAGGTCAACCAGGCCAAGGCGGCCGCGCGCAACGCCGGGGCCGACATCATCGACATGGGCATGGGGAACCCGGACCTGCCGACCCCGCCGCATGTGATCGAGAAGCTCAAGGAGACGCTGGGCAAGCCGCGGACCGACCGCTACTCGGCCTCGCGCGGCATCAACGGCCTGCGCAAGGCCCAGGCCGCGTATTATGCGCGCCGCTTCGGCGTCAAGCTCAACCCCGACACCCAGGTGGTTGCGACGCTCGGCTCGAAGGAGGGGTTTGCCAACGTCGCGCAGGCGATCACGGCGCCCGGCGACGTCGTGCTGTGCCCCAATCCGAGCTACCCGATCCATGCCTTCGGCTTCCTGATGGCGGGCGGCGTGATCCGCTCGGTGCCCTCGGAGCCGACGCCGCAGTTCTTCGAGGCGGTCGAGCGGGCGATCATCCATTCGATTCCGAAGCCGATCGCGCTGATCGTCTGCTACCCGTCGAACCCGACCGCCTATGTCGCGGACCTCGACTTCTACAAGGACCTCGTCGCGTTCGCGAAGAAGCACGACATCTTCATCCTGTCCGATCTCGCCTACGCCGAAGTTTATTTCGACGAGAGCAATCCGCCGCCATCGGTGCTGCAGGTGCCCGGTGCGATCGACGTCACCGTCGAGTTCACCTCGATGTCGAAGACGTTCTCGATGGCCGGCTGGCGCATGGGCTTTGCGGTCGGCAATGAGCGGATCATCGCGGCGCTGGCGCGGGTCAAATCCTATCTCGATTACGGTGCCTTCACGCCGGTCCAGGTGGCGGCGACCGCGGCGCTGAACGGTCCCGACGACTGCATCCGCGAGATGCGCGACACCTACCGCAAGCGCCGCGATGCGCTGGTCGAGTCATTTGGCCGCGCCGGTTGGGACATTCCGCCGCCGCAGGCCTCGATGTTCGCTTGGGCGCCGCTGCCCAAGGCGTTCGAGGCGGTCGGCAGCATGCAGTTCGCGACCCTCATGGTGGAGAAATCCGGCGTCGTGGTGTCGCCCGGCGTGGCGTTCGGCGAGCATGGCGAGGGCTATGTCCGCATCGCGATGGTGGAGAACGAGCAGCGCATCCGGCAGGCCGCGCGCGGCGTGCGCCGCTTCCTTGAAAGCGGCATCGAAACGTTGCACAACGTCGTTCCTCTCGCCAACCGACGCTAATCCTTCCAGGTTGCTTAATCTCCAGGTCCCTTAAATCCATGGTCGCACCCCTGAACGTGGGCATAGCGGGGCTCGGCACCGTCGGTGCCGATGTCGTCCGCCTCATCGAAACGCAAGGACGGGCGCTGGCCGAGCGCAGCGGCCGCGGCGTTCGCGTCGTCGCAGTCACGGCGCGCTCGAAAGCCAAGAAGCGCGGCCTCGACCTGCGTGGCATCGCCTGGGCGAAGAGCCCCGAGGCGCTCGCCGAGGATCCCGATATCGACTGCTTCGTCGAATTGATGGGCGGCGCCGGCGATCCCGCGCTGTCCGCGATCGAGACCGCGCTGAAGGCCGGCAAGTCGGTCGTCACCGCCAACAAGGCGCTGATCGCCAAGCATGGACTGCGTCTCGCCGCGGCTGCCGAGAAGCACGGCGGCGCGCTGAATTTCGAGGCGGCGGTCGGTGCGGCGATCCCGGTCATCAAGACGCTGCGCGAGGGCCTCGCCGGCACCAGCGTCAACCGCGTCTACGGCATCCTCAACGGCACCTGCAATTACATCCTGACCCGGATGGAGCAGGAGGGCCTGTCGTTCGAGGAGTGTCTGAAGGACGCCCAGCGTCTCGGCTATGCCGAAGCCAACCCGTCGTTCGACGTCGATGGTCATGACACCGCGCAGAAGCTCGCGATCCTGGCCAGCCTCGCCTTCGGAACCAAGGTTGCGGAAAGCGCGGTTTACGTCGAAGGCATCTCCTCGATCACGCCGGAAGACCTCAAGGCCGCCGCGGAACTCGGTTACCGCGTCAAGCTGCTCGGCGTCGCGGTGCGCACGGCAAAGGGCATTGAGCAGCGCGTGCATCCGACCATGGTGCCGAAATCATCCTCGATCGCGCAGGTGATGGGCGTCACCAATGCGGTCGCGATCGACGGCGAGGGGATTCCGCCGATTACGCTGGTGGGACCCGGCGCCGGCGGCGGCGCGACCGCTTCGGCCGTGGTCGCCGACATCGCTGACGTCGCCCGCGGCATCCGCGCCAAGCCGTTCGGCCGTCCGGTGGAGCGGTTGCGCGACACCACCAAGGCGCCGATGGAACGCCATGAGGGTGGCTATTATATCCGCCTGATGGCGCGCGATCTTGCAGGCACTGCCGCAACAATCGCCACCCGGCTGGCGGAACAGAAGATATCTCTGGAATCCATCGTGCAACGGCACCCCGATGGCGTCGATGTGAACGGTGCGGCCAAAAAACCTTCACCGGTCCCGGTCATTCTGATTACCTATGCGACCAGCGAGGATGCCGTGCATCGTGCGCTGGCCGCAGTGCAGCGCGATAAGGTCATCAGCGGCCGGCCGCAGGTGATCCGGATCGAGAAAAACTAGCGCATGGCCTGAACGGGTCGGGCGTGAGACGATTGATGCGGGCAGGCTGGCCTGTCCCAGAGGCTTAAGGAGTACGCCGATGTCGACCCATATTTCCGTTCCGCCGCAGATGCTGCTCGAGCGCATCCTGACGCTCGAAATCGTGCGCGTGACGGAGCGCGCTGCCGTGTCGGCCGCGCGGCTGCGCGGCCACGGCCAGGAGAAGGCCGCCGACAAGGCCGCGGTCGACGCGATGCGGCGCGAGCTCAACAAGCTGCCGATCGAGGGCACGGTCGTAATCGGCGAGGGCGAGCGCGACGAGGCGCCGATGCTGTTCATCGGTGAGAAGGTCGGCCTCAATGCCGGCCCCAAGGTCGACATCGCGGTCGACCCGCTCGAGGGCACCACGTTGTGCGCCAAGAACATGCCGGGCTCGATCGCTACCATGGCGATGGCCGACGGCGGCACGCTCCTGCACGCGCCCGACGTCTACATGCAGAAGATTGCGATCGGCCCGGGCTACGCCAAGAACGTGATCGAGCTCGACGCGCCGCCGGCCGACAATGTCCGCCGGCTCGCCAAGGCCAAGGGCGTCGACCCGACCGCCATCAACGTGCTGGTGCTCGATCGTCCGCGCCATGCCGACATCATCAACAGCGTGCGTTCGACCGGCGCTGCCGTGCAGCTGATCACCGACGGCGACGTCGCCGGCGTCATTCACTGCGCCAAACCCGATGAGACCGGCGTCGACATGTATATCGGCACCGGCGGCGCCCCCGAGGGCGTGCTCGCGGCAGTCGCGCTGCGCTGCATCGGCGGCCAGATGCAGTGCCGCCTGATCCTCGACACCGAGGAGAAGCGCGAGCGCGCGCACAAGATGGGCGTCACCGATCCGAAGATGATCTACGGCATCGAGGACATGGCCAAGGGCGACTGCCTGTTCGCCGCTACCGGCGTCACCACCGGCTCGCTGCTGACCGGCGTGAAGTTCAAGAAGGACGTGATCGAGACCGAGACGGTCGTGATGCGCTCGGTCACCGGCACCGTGCGCTACATCAAGGCCGAGCATCGGCAGCTCGAGAAATTCCACCTGGATTAATATCCGCTGTCATTCCGGGGCGTCCGAAGGACCAGAACCGGAATCTCGAGGTTCCGGGTCTGGTGCTGCGCACCATCCCGGAACGACGCGCTAAACAAACAACAAAAAACAGGGAGACGCGCATGTCCGATCTGTCCGGGGTCAAGGCGCTGGTGTTCGACGTGTTCGGGACCGTGGTCGACTGGCGCACCAGCCTGATCAACGACTTCACCAGATGGGGCGAGACGCGCGGTATCAAGGCCGATTGGACGGCGCTGGTCGACGGCTGGCGCGCGGTCTATGCGGCCTCGATGGACGAGGTGCGCAAGAACCCGCAGAACGGCTACGTCATCCTGGACGTCTTGCACCGCCGCTCGCTGGAAAAACTGGTTGCGCAATTCGACATCAAGGGGCTGAGCGAGGCGGATCTGCAGCATCTGACGCTGGGCTGGCATCGCCTGCACGCGTGGCCCGACAGCGTCGCCGGTCTGGCCCGGCTGAAGACCAAATACATCATCTCGCCGCTCTCCAACGGCAACGTCGCGCTGCTCACCAACATGGCGAAGTTCGCAGGCCTCCCCTGGGACCTCGTGATGTCGGCCGAACTGTTCGAGCACTACAAGCCCGATCCGGAGACCTATCTCGGCGCCGCGAAGCTGCTCTGCCTGCCGCCGGAGCAGGTGATGATGGTCGCCGCGCACAATTACGACCTGAAGCACGCGCAGAAGCTCGGCCTGAAGACCGCCTTCGTGGCGCGTCCGACCGAATACGGTCCGCTGCAAAAGTACGATTTCGAGGCCACCGGCGAGTGGGACATCGTGGCCAAGGATTTCGGGGAAATCGCCAGCCGAATGGGCTGCTAGAACTGGTCCACAAATCATCGAAGCGTTACGATTCCTGCCTGATTGGGAAGGGCTCATGACGCTGCACGCATCCGCACTGCCCGTCGAGGCGCCACAGGCGTTCCTCGGCGTGACGCGGTCGCTGACCGGAAAACTCTGGCGCGACCGGCTGGATGCGCGCGGGGCGGCGCGGGCGCTCGCGATCGTGCAGCGCTATCAATTGCCGGAAATGCTGGCGCGCGTGCTGGCGGGGCGCGACGTCGGGATCGACGAGGTTCCCGACTTCCTCGACCCGACCATCCGCAAGCTGATGCCGGATCCTCACACGGTCACCGAGATGGAGCACGCGGCCAAGCGCATCGCGGATGCCGCGGTGCGCGGCGAGAAGGTTGCGATCTTCGGCGACTACGACGTCGACGGTGCGACCTCGGCCGCGCTGCTGACCTGGCATCTGCGCCATTGCGGGCTGGACCCGCTGATCCACATTCCCGACCGCATTTTCGAAGGCTACGGGCCGAACGTCGACGCCGTGCGTGCGCTGGCGGCGAAGGGCGCGACGCTGCTGGTCACGGTCGATTGCGGCACCACCAGCATCGAGCCGCTGGCGGAAGCCAGGAAGCTCGGGATGTCGGTCGTCGTGATCGATCATCACCAGACCGGCGATGTGTTGCCCGAGGTCGACGCACTGGTGAATCCGAACCGGCCCGACGATCTCTCGGGGCTCGGCCATCTCGCAGCGGTCGGCCTCGTGCTGGTGACCTTGGTCGCGGTGAATCGCGAACTGCGCCAGCGCGGCTTCTGGACCGGCGAGATGCCGGAGCCCGACCTGCTCAGCGTGCTGCATCACGTCGCGCTCGGCACCGTTGCCGACGTCGCGCCGCTGATCGGGCTCAACCGGGCCTTCGTCGCCAAGGGCCTGATCGCGATGCGCCGCCGCGACCATGTCGGCCACACCGCGCTGATGGATGTCGCGCGCCTGAACGGCCCGCCGGAGGCCTGGCATCTCGGCTTCATGCTGGGACCGCGCATCAATGCCGGCGGCCGGATCGGGCGCGCCGATCTCGGCGTGCGGCTATTGCTCGAAGGCGATATCTCAAAAGCTGCGCGGATCGCGGCCGAGCTCGATCGCCTCAATGCCGAACGGCGCGTGATCGAGCAGGCGGCCGAGGCGCAGGCCGAGGCCGAGGCGCTGGCTTCGCTCGGGCTCGAGGACAAGGGCGCTGTCATCGTCACCGCGGCGGAAGGCTGGCATCCCGGCGTGGTCGGGCTGGTTGCGGCGCGGCTGAAGGAGAAGTTCGCGCGTCCTGCGTTCGCGATCGCGTTGGAGCCCGGCGGCATCGGCACCGGATCGGGCCGCTCGATCGGCGGCGTCGATCTCGGCAAGGCGGTGCGGCAGGCGGTGCACGACGGCCTTTTGATGAAGGGCGGCGGGCACGCGATGGCGGCCGGCGTCACGCTGCGCAAGGAGAAGCTCGCCGAATTCCGCGCTTACATGGAGAGCGCGCTGGCGGCCGACGTCGCCAATTCGCGGCACGAGAACGAGCTGTTCGTCGACGGCGCCGTGACCGCGCGCGCGGTGACGCCGGAATTCGCTGCGACGCTCAATCGCGCTGGCCCGTTCGGCAGCGCCAATCCGGAACCGGTGATCGCGCTGCCGTCACATCAGTTGGTCTATGCGGACGAGGTCGGGCAGGCGCATCTGCGGCTGCGCTTCAAGTCCGGCGACGGGTCCATCGTCAACGGTATCGCATTCCGTTCCGTCGGACAGAAGCTCGGCAGCGCCTTGACGCAAAATCGCGGCCAACAATTGCACGTGGCGGGCTCTCTTGCGGTCGACCGTTGGCAAGGCACCGAACGTGTGCAATTCCGTGTCCTCGACGTCGCGGTGCCGGATCAGGGCCCGACGGTGATCCGATAAGAAACGTTTGGAGAGGACATGTCAGGACAGGTTGAAGGCAAGGTCGCGCTGGTGACCGGCGGCGCATCGGGCATTGGCGAGGCCATCGTCGAATTGTTCGCGCAGGAAGGCGCGACCGTTATTGCGACCGATATCGATGAGTTGAGGGGACCCGAGCTCGCCGCGCGGCTCACCAAGGCCGGGCGGAACGTGACCTTCTTGCCGCAGGACGTTACCAGCGAGGAGCGCTGGATCGAAATCATCAGTGAGATCGGCAAGCGCCATGGCCGCCTCGATATCATGGTCTCGAATGCCGGCGTCGGCATCGGAGCGCCCTCGATTGTCGAGATGTCGCTCGACGACTGGCGCCGCCAGACCGCCATCAATATCGATGGCGTATTCCTGTCGGTGAAGCACTCGCTGCCGCTGATGCGCAAGCATGGCGGCGGCTCCATCATCATGATGTCGTCGCTGGCCGGCCTGCGTGGTGCGGCGACCCTTTCCGGCTACAGCGCCACGAAGGGCGCGGTCCGCTTGTTTGCCAAGTCGATCGCGATGGAGTGCGCGCAGGTCAACGACGGCATCCGCGTCAACTCGGTGCATCCCGGCATCATCGACACGCCGATCTGGGGCAAGATCCCGACCGGCGCGACCGGTGCCGGCCAGAACGCGCCGATCGATCCGGAGGAACGGGCAAGGTTCGCCACGCCGCTCGGTCGCGCCGGCCAGGCCATCGAGATCGCCCAGGGCGTGCTGTATCTCGCTTCGGACGCATCGCGTTACGTCACGGGCAGCGAGCTTGTGATCGACGGCGGCATGAATGCCGGCGGCGTGGTGCGGCAGCCTGCGAGCCGGTAGGAGCGAACTGTCGTAGCCCGCATGAGCGGAGCGATATGCGGGAAATGCGTCCCCGGGTATCGCTTTCGCTCACCCGGGCTACGCGGATCGCATGATGGCTAGCCGCCTTGCCGTAACCGCGCCAGCACCTTGAGCCCGCCGTAGCCGTCGGCGGGCAACAGGCCCATCTTGATCTGAAAATCCTTGATCGCCTTCATGGTGTCGTTGCCGACGCGGCCGTCGGTGCCGCCGGTGTCGAAGCCGGCCTTGGTCAGCCGCGTCTGCATCTCCTGCACCTCGGCCAGTGTCAGCGCGCGCTCCGAGCCCGGGAAGGGCTGGATGAAGGGCGGCCCGCCGAGGCAGCGGTCGCCGAGATGGCAGATCGCCAGCGCGTAGTTCATCGACGGGTTGTAGCTCTTCACCGAATTGAAGTTCGGACCGAGCAGGAAGGCCGGGCCACCCGCGACCGGGATCCACAGTTGCGCAGATGCGTTCGGCTGCGGAAACGGCTGGCCGTCGGCTCTGACGACGCCGGCGCTGGCCCAGGCCGCATAGGTGCGGCTGCCGCCGGCGCCGCCGCCGGGCGCGCGGACCTCGTAGCCCCAATGCTCGCCGCGGTGCCACTTGCCGCGTTTGACGAGATACTTTGCGGTCGAGCCCAGCGCATCGTCGGGCCGGCCGAACGGCGAGACCTTGCCGTCGCCGTCATAGTCGAAGCCGACATTGAGCCAGACTTCCGGCATCCACTGTGAATGACCCATCGCGCCGGCCCAGGAGCCGTTCATCTCCTGGGGCGTGCTCCAGCCGCGCTGCACGATCTTCATCGCGTTGATCAGCTCGGTCTCCCAATAGGCCTTGCGACGCGGCTCGTTCCAGGCGAGCGCAGCCAGCGAGGGAAACACCGGCGTCATGTGGTTCTGCTGCACCAGCGGATCGCCATAGGCGGATTCGACGCCCCACAGCGCGAGCAGCGTGCCGCGCTCGACGCCGAAATCGCGTTCGATCCGGCCGAACAGCGCCTCGTTCTTCTTCAGCGCCTCCTTGCCGTGAATGACCCGCCAGTCGGAGACGCGGCGGTTGATGTACTGCCAGATCTGCTCGTGGAATTCAGGCTGGTTGCGCATCTGCCTGAACACGCTCATGTCGGGCTCGATCCGCCCCATGCAGCGATTCCAGGTTGCCTCCGAAATGCCTTTTGCGAGCGCGCGGGCGCGAAAATTGTCACGCCACTGGTCGAAGCCCGGAGGGGCGGCCGCGAGTGCGCCGAGCGGATTGACGAGCACCACGCCGGCCGCGAGCCCGGCCTTCAGGACGGCGCGGCGGGCAGGGGATTTCGGAGAATCAGGCTGTTTCATCGGGCTAGTCTAGCGGCGCCGATCGGGTGAGCCAAAAGCCACGCCGCCGCAGGAGCCATTGTTTTAAGCATGACCTCATCGGAAAACCGGTTCCCACCTTTCCGGGGCATGCTCTAGCTATCCTGCAAATCTGTGGCGATTTTTGACAGCCAGCGGCGCACCATCTGTTCCGACCTGGCATCGAGGCCGGCGGCGAGCCGGCGTTCCTGGGCCTGGGCGATCTGCCGGCATTTCTCCAGCAGCGCGGTTCCATGGCTGGTCAGGGTCCATTGCAACACGCGGCCGTGGACCGGGTGCGGCGTCTTGCCGATCGCGCCGTCGCGCTCGAGGTTGCGGATGATTACGCTCACGGTCTGCGGCGTCAGCAGCGCGACGCGAGCCAGATCGGCGCCTGAGAGCCCCGGATAGGCTTTCAACATCGTCAGCACGACGAATTGCGGCGAGGTGACGCCGAGCCGTCCCAGCTGGCGCTCCATCGACAGCCGCGAGGCCGCGTGGGCCTGACGCAGCAGATAGGCGAGATAGCCCTGCTCGCCGCGCTTGCCTTCGCCCGGCGCCGGAACGGAAGGGGCGAGCAGGACGTCGCCAGTGCTCGATCCCGCATTCGCTGCGGCCCTTCGGCCGGCGGCTTTTCTGACCGGACGCCGCTCGGCGGTGCCGGATTTGCCTCGTTTCTGCATTGCCGCCATGTCGCGTGCTGCCGCCTTTGCCGATGTCCGCATCTTGCCGATGATATCAGAGCTCTGATAATATATCAGTACACTGATAACATGAGGCCAGGCCAATGTCACATGCCCGCAAGGAATACACCGACTTCGAGAAGCTCGCGCCCGACGTCTTCGCCGCGGTGCGCGCGCTCGGCCAGTTCGCGGCGAAGGCCGGCCTCGACAAGCAGCTGCTCGAACTCGTCAAGCTGCGCGCCTCGCAGATCAACGGCTGTGCGTTCTGCGTGCAGTATCACATCCTGCAGGGCGAGAGCCTCGGCGTGCCCGCCGACAAGCTGAACCTCGTCGTGGTGTGGCGCGAGGCGCCGCAGTTCACGCCGCGCGAGCGCGCCGCGCTGGCTTGGACCGAAGCGCTGACGACCCTGCCGAACGGCGTCAGCGACGAGGTCTATGCCGAGGCCACCGCCGAATTCTCCGAGCAGGAGCTGACTTACCTCACCTCGGCGATCGCATCGATCAATGTCTGGAACCGGTTCGGCGCGGCCTATCGCTGGACGCCGCCGCCGCGCCGGCAGCGTGCGGACGCGGCGGCTTCGTAACGTCGAGACGGATCAAACGGCAACTGACAGGGAGCAAAACAATGACCTCGATGGCGATGACACCATCCCTTCCATTCGCGCGGCCGGTCGCGCTGGCCGTGATCGCGGGACTGGCCGCCGCCTTCGTGATCGGCAAGGCAGTGCCGACCCCGATGGACGCGATCTCCTCCGTCATCGCTCCGCTGTGCGCCAGCGCCAATGCGGCGTCGCCGCTCGACAAGGTCGAGGTCATCACCTCGCACGCGCTGCCCAATGTGGCGGGCAAGCGTGTCACGGTGGTGCGTGTGTTCTATGGTCCCGGCGGCTTCACGCCGCCGCACCGCCATTCCGGTTCGGTGACGGCCTACATCACCAAGGGTGAAATCCGCTCCCAGCTTGGCGGCGGGCCGGTCGAGACCTTCAAGGTCGGCCAGTCCTTCTTCGAGCCACCGGGCTCGACCCACATGGTCTCGGCTAATGCGAGCACCACGGAGCCGGCGGAACTGATCGCGGTGTTCGTGGCCGACGAGGGCGCGCAGCTGACCACGATGCTCGAATAGCGATCGGTGGGCGCTCGTTCCGCAAGACGTGCGCACTGGACCAGTTTGGTGCCCAGTTCGCGTGAAACTGGACCTTGCGCGCAACGGGGCGTGTCGATTGATTGCACGACACGTTGCGGCGATGATTGCCGACGAGGGATAAATCGATGATCAGTCTGAAGGGGCTCTCTGCCTTCCCGATAACGCCTTCGAACCGGGATGGGCAGGTCGACGTGGGTGCGCTCCGCGCCTTGCTCGACCCCTTGATTGCGGCGAAGGTGGATTCGGTCGGGCTGCTCGGAAGTACCGGCTCATATCCGTATTTCAGCCGCGATGAGCGGCGGCGCGCCGTGCAGGCGGCCACCGCCCTGGCAGACGGCAACACACCAATACTGGTTGGCATCGGCGCACTGCGCACCGACGATGCGGTGCGGCTGGCTCAAGATGCGCGTGATGCCGGCGCGACGGCAGGGCTGTTGGCAGCGGTTTCCTATACGCCGCTGACCGATGACGAGGTCTTTGAGCACTTCCAAACCGTGGCCCGCGAGAGCGGGTTGCCGATCTGCATCTACGACAATCCCGGAACGACTCATTTTCAATTCACGCCGGCTCTCATCGGCCGTCTGAGCCGGGTCGAGGGAATCGTCGCGGTGAAAAGTCCGGCGCTGGATGCTTCGACCGTGGCGGGCCATCTCAGGGAATTGCGGGCTGTGGTTCCGGACGGCGTTGCGTTGGGTTACAGCGCCGACTGGAATTGCACCGAGGCGCTGCTGGCGGGCGGAGATACCTGGTACAGCGTTGTCGCAGGAATCTTCCCGAAGGTCTGCGTGGACATCGTTCGCGCCGCGACGAGCGGCGATGCGGCTCGGGCGCGAGAGCTCAACGCGCGTCTGCAGCCGATTTGGGATCTGTTCAGGACATATTCCAGTCTGCGTGTTGTCTACGCACTTGCCAATCTCAGAGGGGTCTGCACGGCTGAGCCTCCACGTCCGATATTGCCGCTGCCCGCGGACGCTCAGAGGCGGGTCAGGGAGACGTTGGCTGCGATGGAGATCGACTGATCGCAACCACGGCGGAGGGCGCTAGATGCCGGCGCGCGCCAACGGGTCGCGGCCGAACCGGTTGTCGCCTTTCGATCCCGGCAGCACGCTCAGCGTTGCGATTAGCGCCAGATAGGGGATCCAGTATTTGACGTGCAGCGCCGCGGCGAGGTGGGGAACGGCGAGGATCGTCAGCGCCCACCAACCCGAGACGTTGAGGTCGTGCAGCCGCTTCACCAGGATCGCGGCGAACGGCCACAATGACAGCATGAGCAGCAAGCGCAGGACGGACAATTCGTCGGCGGGCGGGCTGCTGTCGTAATACCGTGGACCGGGGTCGAGCCTTACGCCGATGCGAATGACGAGCATGTCGACCAGCACGAGGCCAAAAAATCCCAGGCCGAATTCCTGCCGGCTGATGCGGCCTTTCACCGACAGAAAGAACCAGCTGAAGGTCGAGAGCATGCTTGGTTATGGTCCAGCCTGAATGGGCATCTGATACAGACTTGAGTCCGACGGTCAAAGCGGGACAGGTTCCCGCGGTTTGCTGCTTCCATCATGATCATTCAAGCTGGCAATTGTCGCCGTGACATGGCGCGCATCGATGCGATTCCGAATGGAACCTGCGGGGCGTTTGCACAATTTCGGAATAATGGAATAATGGAATAATGCCGCTGATTTGCCCGACGTGTCAAGTTGTCGTGTCGAACGACGGCAGCCGCCGGCTACTTTGCATGGGGTTGTTTTCGATATTTTGGCAGTGCGCCCCGAACCGGTGTCCCGTTCGCTCGACAACACTCTAATTGCCGCCGCCTTCCTGGGTGTCGATGCGGTGCACGACGTCGTCGGGCAGGGCATGGGCCACGGCGGCTGCAAGCCCGGGCTCCGGTCCGATCTCGCGGCCGCGGCCGCGGATCAGCCGCTCATAGGCCGACACCAGCGTGGTGTAGGGATTGACCCACAGCCAGCCGTCGCGCGTGAACAGCTGGACGTCGAAATGCAGATGCCGCGATGTGCCGTTGGGGTGGTCGAGATAATTCGAGACCACGCCGATCTTCTCGCCCTCGCTGACGCGGCGCCCGTTGAGCAGGCCGTCGGCATCCATCACTGACGGGTTCATGTGCATGTAGCGGAAGCGGACATGCTCGGTGCGGGTGTTGACCTGCAACGTGGCGGCCTGCTGCTGCGCCGAGCGGATCACGATACTGTCGCGCACCGCAACGACCGCCTGCTGCTTGGGGTCGCAGCCATTGTTGCTGTCGACAGGACATGCGCCGGGGCGGATGTCCTGGCCCTGATGGCCGTAGCCGCTGGCGCATTGGCCGACCTCGAAGCTGCGCGCCTCGCAGAAATTGTCTTGCCAGGGATACGTGTCGATGGCCGCGCCGGGCTTGCGCTTGGCGAAGGATTGCGAGTGGGCGAAAGCCGGCGCCTTCTCGAGCGGAAAGCGGATCTGTGAATAGACGGTGAAGTCGGCGTGGCCGCCTTGTTGCCTGCGGCCGCCGCTGCCCGCGACGATGTCGCCGCTCGGGTGGTAGGTGAAGTCGGCGGATTGCGCGGCTGGGCGCTCGGCGATGTCGGAGGCGACGTCGCTGCGCGGCCGTGACGGTTGGCCGCCGGCGATGCGCAGGGCCTTCAGAAACCGCTCGGCGACCGGATAGGCCTCGCGGCAGGCCAGCCGCTTCGGCCGCGGCGCGCTGTCGAGGCACTGGATCGATACGACATAGGGAATCCCGAAGCGAGTGAAGGCGTAGCGGACATAGCCCTCGCGAATGAAGCGGCGCAGGTCCGGAAACTGCGCGGCCAGCGTCCTGACCGGCTCGCCCTTGCCGCCGAGCCGGTCGGCGAGGTCGTAGACGAGGATCGAGCCGGAAATCTGCACCTCGACCGGCTTGGCAAATGTCCGCGGCGGCAGGCCGTCGCCGGCGCCGGGGTCGAGCGAGAACACGGCATCGTAGCCCGATGCACCGGCATGGAAGAAATCGACCGCGCGGAAGTCGGCCTGGTAGCGCGCGATCGACAGGCTGTCCGGCGCACCGTTTTGCCGCGCTTCGAGATAGCTTGCGGGGTCGAGCGGCAGCAGCACCGGGATCGGGCTCTGCGCAATGCCGGGAAACAGCGGCGCTGTCACCGCGTTCAACTGCACCAGCGCAGGCGTCGCCCGCGGATCGGTGGCGGGCACGCGGCGCTGGCCTGCGAAAGTGAAGTCGGCGGCGATGGCCGGGCGGCTGCCGATCTCCTGCCGCAGCTGGTCGAGCACGGCGCGCCATTCGACTCGCATGGCCGAGATCGATGGCGTTCGGAATTCGTCGGCATGGGCGCCGGGAAGAGGCGAGAGCAGGGCTGCCAGCCAGCAACTGACGAAGCTGACCACCTTCCTGTTCACTGCACACCCCGGGCTCATGTCTGATCGCCCGTAAGACTAAAGCAAGTTCCGGAAAAGTGTGTAGCGGTTTTCGGTAAAGTTGACGCTTAACCAACAAGTTGAGGCGCGGTGACGATTCATTTCAAATCCCACCGCGCCTCAAGCGCTCAGTCCTTGGCGCGTTCGACGTAGGAACCGTCTTCGGTCATGACCACGATGCGCGTGCCCGTGGTGATGTGCGGCGGCACGCCGGTGCGCAGGCCGTTGGACAGCATGGCCGGCTTGTAGGACGAGGAGGCGGTCTGGCCCTTGGTCACGGGCTCGGTCTCGACCACTTCCAGCGTCACGCGCTGCGGCAGCTGGATCGCGACCGGGTTGCCCTCGTGCATCGAGAGCTTCACGGTCATGTTCTCCTGCAGATACGGCGCGGACGAGCCGACGATCTCCTTGGAGACCTGGACCTGGTCGTAGTTGTCGTTGTTCATGAAGTGGAAGCCGTCGCCATCCTCATAGAGGTAGTTGTAGTTGTGGTCCTCGACGGTGGCCTTCTCGACCTGGTCGGTGGTCTTGTAGCGCTCCGAGACCTTCACGCCGTCGCCGATGCGGCGCATTTCGATCTGGCTGACCGGGGTGCCCTTGCCGGGATGAATGTTCTCGGCGGAAAGGACCACATAGAGCTTGCCGTCCTGCTCGATGACGTTGCCCTTGCGGATGGAACTGGCGATGACTTTCAAAGGTGTTTTCCTGAATTTGAGAGCCTAAGGGCGGCGCCAACCGGATCGGCAGCCCCTAGGCCATGGCGGCGATTTCGGGCTGCAACATACTGATTTGTCCTTGAGATGCCAGTCTTTTGCGGCCGAATTCGCAAGGTTGCCAACCGTCCCGGCCGTCCCGATCGGCCCTATTTTTCGGCCATGGGCTCATCCGTTTCAGCGAATCTGCCGATGGGACGCGCGAGCCGTCGTTCAGGTTCAGCCACGCGCGCGCATGGACAAGGTGCGCGTCTTTCGACAAGAAGGGATCAGCCTCGCTGCGTTCCGCGGAGGCTCGGGCTTTGTAGGCTTATGAATTTGTGTGGAATCAATCGGTTGCGCGGGACTCTTGAGTGTGGATGGCGGCTCGTTGATGTTGAATCCATGAGGATGCTCTGGCGATGACAGCTCATGACCGGCCGTCGCCCTGGTGGACGCCGCAGCGCTATGCCGACCGCAGGCCGTTCCTGCAGGCGCGGACCGCGATCACGCGAGCGGTGCGCGCTTGGTTCGAGGAGCAGGGGTTTGCCGAGGTCGAGACCGCGATCCTGCAGATCTCGCCGGGCAACGAGACCCATCTGCACGCTCCCCGCACCGAGCTCAGGCAGGCCGATGGCTCACATGCGCCGCGCTATCTGCGCACCTCGCCGGAGTTCGCCTGCAAGAAGCTGCTCGCGGCCGGCGAGCCGAAGATTTACGAGTTCGCGCGGGTGTTCCGCGACCGCGAGCGCGGCGACCTGCATCTGCCCGAATTCACGATGCTGGAATGGTACCGCGCCAATGCCGGCTATGACGCCATCATGGCCGACACGATCGTGGTGATCGCCCATGCGGCGCAGGCGACCGGGATCGGGCGGTTTTCATTCCGCGGCAGGACGGCCGATCCGTTTGCCGAGCCGGAGCTGCTGACGGTCGCGGCGGGTTTCGAGCGCTTCGCCGGCATCGACCTCCTGGCGACGATCTCAGGCGGCGAAGGCGACCGTGAGGCGCTTGCGGCGGCTGCAGCAGCGCGGGTGCGGGTTGCAGATGACGACACCTGGTCCGATATCTTCAGCAAGGTGCTGGTCGAGCATATCGAGCCTCATCTGGGACAGGGCCGTCTGACGGTGCTGTTCGAATATCCGTCGCCAGAGGCCGCGCTGGCGCGCACCAAGGCCGGCGATCCGCGGGTCGCCGAGCGTTTCGAGGTCTATGCCTGCGGCGTCGAGCTCGCCAACGGCTTCGGCGAGCTGACCGACGCGGCCGAACAGCGCCATCGTTTCACCGCAGCGATGGACGAGAAGGCCCGCCGCTATGGCGAGCGCTATCCGCTCGACGACGACTTCCTTGCCGCGGTCAGCCAGATGCCGGAGGCCAGCGGGGTCGCGCTCGGCTTCGACCGGCTGGTGATGCTGGCGAGCGGCGCGCCACGAATTGATCAGGTGGTCTGGACGCCGCCTGCGGGAGAGACATGAACAGGATCGATCCAAAACTGGCGTCGACGCTGCGACAGCCGCGCGAGCTGGTCGATGCCGGGCTCGCGCCGGTCGCAGCACTTGCCGAGCTCGAGCGGGTCGCTGCGCGCTACGCGGTCGCGGTGACGCCGGAACTCGCCGTGCTGATTGACCCGGCCGATCCCGCCGACCCGATCGCGCGGCAGTTCATCCCGAGCGCCGACGAACTCGTCGAGCAGCCGGGCGAGAACGCCGATCCGATCGGCGACGATGCGCATTCGCCGGTCGCCGGAATCGTGCATCGCTATCCCGATAGGGTGTTGTTCAAGCTCGTCCATGTCTGCGCTGTGTATTGCCGGTTCTGTTTCCGGCGCGAAATGGTCGGGCCGGGAAAAGCCTCGGCCTTGTCCGATGACGCCTACCGTGCGGCGCTGGATTACATCCGCAGCCATCCGGAGATCTGGGAAGTCATCCTGACCGGCGGCGATCCCCTGATGCTGTCGCCGCGCAGGCTGACCGAGATCATGGCCGATCTCGCCGACATCGATCATGTGAAGATCGTCCGCCTCCACACCCGTGTTCCGATCGCCGATCCGGGCCGTATCAATCCCGAGATGATCGCGGCACTGCGGGTCGAAGGCGCGACGACCTGGATTGCGATCCATGCCAACCATCCGCGTGAGCTGAGCAACAATGCCCGCGAAGCGTGCGCGCGCCTTGCCGACGCCGGCGTTCCCCTGGTGAGCCAGTCCGTCCTGCTGCACGGCGTCAATGATGACGCTGCGACGCTCGAGGCGCTGATGCGCGGCTTCGTCGAGTGCCGGATCAAACCCTATTATCTGCATCACGGTGACCTTGCGCCCGGCACAGCGCATTTGCGCACCACGATCGAAGCCGGGCAGGAACTGATGCGGGCGTTGCGCGGGCGTGTGTCCGGACTTTGTCAGCCGGATTATGTGCTCGACATCCCCGGCGGCCACGGCAAGGCGCCGATCGGCCCGAGCTATTTGTCGCAGCCGGCTTCCCGCGAACGTGAAGATCCGATGGAACGGCGCTACCGTATCGTCGATTATTGTGGCGACGTTCATCTTTACCCGCCGCAATCCTGAGGCGGCGATGAGCGGGGCCGGGGACGGACAGCAGGAGCCGCCCGAGGACGGGGGCAAACGCAGCATCGAAAATGCTGTGATGTTCGGCTTCTTTGTGGTGCTGGTCGCCGCGGGAATCTGGCTCCTTGGCACGATGGCCGATATACGGAAGGTACAGGATTGCGCAGCGCAGGGGCGACGCAACTGTGCTACCGTCGAGGTGCCGGAACGGGCGCGATAGGGTTGAGAAGCGGAGACGCGAGATGCGGAAGACAGTTTTGTTGATGGCTCTGATGATGGTTGCGGCCGGAGCGCCCCAGCTTGGCATCTCCCAAGCCTGGGCGCAGCAACAGGGTGGATCGTCCTCCATGCAGAAGGGCGGGACGGTCCCGGAGGCGCCGATCGGACATCGTCAGCCGCGCC
Organism: Bradyrhizobium brasilense; assembly: GCF_029714345.1. Lineage (NCBI taxonomy): Bacteria > Pseudomonadati > Pseudomonadota > Alphaproteobacteria > Hyphomicrobiales > Nitrobacteraceae > Bradyrhizobium > Bradyrhizobium brasilense. The sequence continues at coordinate 4,920,229 of NZ_CP121669.1, read as the reverse complement.
GCGGCGACGTTGGCAACGAGAAGAATATCAGCGATCCGAACAGTCAGGCCAACAAGGAAGACGCGGCGCTCGACAGGAAGATCAAGAGCATCTGCCGCGGTTGCTAACCCACGCAGCTGACCGGCGAGGCGCGATATCCGCCCCGCCGGCAACGCTCAATCCGTTCGGCCGAATCAGGCCGAACGCTCCTGCAGGCCGTCACGCCGCACGCTGCGCCTTGCGTCGACGGCATCGGCCAGCTGCTTCAACACGTCAGCCGTCGTCCCGAGGTCGACGCAGCCGTCCGTGATGCTCTGGCCGTAGGTCAGCGCCTTGCCCGGCACGACGTCCTGGCGTCCCGCAACAAGATTGCTCTCGATCATCACGCCGATGATGCGCTGTTCGCCGCCTGCGACCTGGCGCGCGATGTCGGCGGCAACCGCCGGCTGGTTCTCCGGCTTCTTGCTGCTGTTGGCGTGGCTGGTGTCGACCATCAGCCGCGCCGCGACACCGGCGCGGCCGAGCTCGGCGGCGGCAGCATCGACGCTCGCGGCATCATAATTCGGCGCCCGGCCGCCACGCAGGATGACGTGGCAGTCTTCGTTGCCGCTGGTGGCGGCGATCGCCGAACGGCCGCCCTTGGTGACCGCCATGAAATGATGCGGGTGCGAGGCCGACTTCACCGCGTCCGCCGCGATCCGCACACCGCCGTCGGTGCTGTTCTTGAAGCCGACCGGGCAGGACAGGCCGGAAGCCAGCTCGCGATGGATCTGGCTCTCGGTGGTGCGCGCGCCGATCGCGGCCCAGGAGACCAGGTCAGCGATGTATTGCGGCGTCGTCATGTCGAGGAATTCGGTGCCGGCCGGCAGGCCGAGATTGTTCACCGCCGACAGCACGTTGCGGGCGAGCCGCAGGCCCTTGTTGATGTCGAAGCTGCCGTCGAGATCGGGATCGTTGATCAGCCCCTTCCAGCCGACGGTGGTGCGCGGCTTCTCGAAATAGACCCGCATCACGATCTCGAGGCGGTCGGCGAGCTGTTCGCGCAGGCTGGCGAGGCGCTCGGCGTAATCGACGGCCGCCGCGGGATCGTGGATGGAGCAGGGGCCGACGACGACCAGCAGGCGGTCATCGGTGCCGTTCAGGATCGCGTGGACGGCGTTGCGGGCGCCCATCACCACCCGGGTCGCCGTCAGGGTGCGCGGGACCTCCCGCATCACCTCTTCCGGCGTACTGAGCTCTTTCAATTCCTTGATGCGAAGATCGTCTGTCGTACTCAACACGGCTGGCTCCTTTGGATTTCGGGACCTGCCGGCACACAAAAAAGCCGCCAGGTCTGGCGGCTTGTTTTGGACGTTTGCTGCAATTCTTCAGATTGAGCGCGATCCTCCTGCCGCCAGCGAGCTGTCGTAGCTAAAGTACCAAAAATAGCTGGTGGCGACGGTGATCATGGGGCGGCTCTATAGCGCAGGGATTTGGGGCTGTCACCCCCCAAATGCAAGCCCCCCGCGGTTCGGCGTCAGGTGTTGCGCGCCGCCAACGCCATGCCAATCAGGGTCGCCCCGCCGAACATCAGATTGAGGCCGACGAGGAGGCCAATCGCCCATCCCGCGGATTCCGGCAAGCCCGCGATGATGAAGAAGGCGATCACGATGTCCATCAGGCCGGCGATCAGCAGCCACGACCAGCGTCCCGACAATTCGCGGCGGTGCTCCAGCGCGTACATGACGGTGGCGACGCCCTCGGCGACGAAATAGGCGCCGACCACGATGGTCAGCGTCAGCACGCCCTGCATCGGACGGGCGAGCAGCACCATGCCGGCCAGCACGGCGAGCGCGGCCGAAATCAGCGACCACCAGAAGCCCGGCATGTTGCGCGCCCAGAACGTCACGATCAGCCCGCCGATGCCTGAGATCAGGAACATCCAGCCGAGGAAGATGGTGACGGCGAGGCTCGCGAAGGTCGGCACGATCATCGCGGCGATGCCGAGGATCACGAGCAGGATGCCTTCGAACAGGAACGCCTTCCAGTGCGCCTTCACCGCGGCCTGCATTTCCGATCGCAGCTTGTCGAGGTCGTTGGACAGGGTCATCGCGGCTCTCCGGATCTGCGCGTGTGCAGTCTATCCTAACCGGTTATAAATGGTCAGCCCGTCAGTTGCGGCGGCAATAGCTGTGCGCTCATCTTTCCGCATGGCGATTTTCGACCGCCAGAATCCTTGGCACAAGCCTGGCCGCCAGATATCGCGAGGCGCGCGGCGACAGATGCAGGAAGTCGGCCGATACCAGGTCGTTTGCGCTGGTCCCGACCCTGGTCAGACATCCGTCCGCGTTGCACAGTTCGTCATAGAGCGACAGATATTCGATCCCGAGATCGGCGGCGATCTGCCCAACCCTGTCGTCAGCCTGCTTGGTCGATCGCACGTCGCGGCTGCGTTCCGGGATCAACGCATGATGACGCAGGAAATATTGCACCGTCAGATGGGGCACCGTGTCGGTCCAGACCGGGACAGGGCCGACCAGGATGACGCGGACGGCGCCGGCCTGTCTAAGGGCGGCAATCGTCGGGCGGAGATCGTCGGCGGTGGGTTCTCTGCTCCACACCAGGTGCAGGAGCACGACATCGGGGTGCGAGCGGGTAACCGCAGCAACGATGTGGCGGTTGGTTTGAACACAAAACGGAATGGTCTCGGCCTGCGCGGTGAAGAGCGGCGGGCAGGAATTGACGGTGAACTGGGCTAACCCGAATTGATCGCCCTGGACTTGCCGCAGCCCGGCGGCAAGCATGCCGGCGGTCGAATCGCCCCATACGAAAACAAGCGGGCGCTTGCTGGCGTCAACGCAACTCGGATCAAATGCGGGATCGGCGGAAGCGGAGATATGGCATTCGCCGTATCTCAGGAAGTCCCTGGATACGGTCATGGCGCCGGCTTCGCGAACGATCGCCGGAAGCCGAAAGGCAAAGCCGTCGACGATCGCTAACGCTCCCACCGATGCAACGGCCACCATCGATGCCGCAAGGACCGGCGCCACCCGCCACTGCCCGAACCTGATCGGGCGCTCGACGTAGCGATAGGTTGCCCAGGCCAGAATGAAGCTGGCCCCAACGGCCAGCCCGTTCTCGGCCAAAGTCAGGGGACGACCTTTGAAGCTCGCCGCAAAAACCAGGATCGGCCAATGCCAGAGGTAGAGCGGATAGCTGATCAGCCCGATCGCGACCGCGGTACGGGTCGAGAGAAATCGATTGCGACCTGACATGATGAGGGCGGCGGCTGCGGCGACCGGCGCCACCGCTGCGATCCCGGGGTAGGTCATGGAGGGCGAATAGAACGCGGTTACCGCCGCGATCACTGCGAGCGCGGACCATCCGAGAAGGTCGCGTGCCGCGGAGAATCCGCTGGGCAGGCAGACGGCCACCAATGCTCCGGCCGCGAGCTCCCACGCCCGCGTGAACGGCTGGTAGAATGCGGCTTCAGGGTTGGTTCGAACGACCAGGATATTTGCGACAAGCGATGCGATGAAGATCAGGGCAAGGGGGGCGGCGGCGGCGATCCGCCATCGCATCAGCGCCCACAGCAGCAAAGGCCAGACAAGATAGAACTGTTCCTCGATGCCGAGCGACCAGAGATGGAGCAGCGGCTTCGTTTGCGCGGCCGCATCGAAATAGCCACCCTCCGAATAGAACAGCAGGTTTGCCGAGAAACCCGCGCCTGCCGCAATCTCCTTTCCGAGGGCCACCAACTCGCTCGGCATCAGAAGTTGCCATCCGGCGATGACGGCGGCGATCAAGACGACGATCAGAGCGGGAAAAATCCTGCGAATGCGACGCGCATAGAACGTCGCAAGGCTGAAGCTCCCGTTCTGAATGTCGCCATAGATGATCCCGGTGATCAGGTAGCCGGAAATGACGAAGAAGATGTCGACCCCGACGAAACCCCCGGGAACATATTGCGGGAACGCGTGGCCGAGCACGACCAACGAGACGGCAACGGCCCGCAGGCCGTCGATATCCGGCCGATAATTCTTGTAGTTGTGCCCCATCGTCCTCTCGCGCCTGTTCTGTGTCTCTCCCTGAACCCGCCGAGGTTGTTTTGCAAGGGGAGCGGTGCCGGCCGGGGCGCTAGCTTTGACCGGGAGCGGACGGAAAGCCCTCCGAGGCGGTCCGCATCCGGTTGCGGCCGAGGAAGTAGACGGCGGTGGTCGCGATGAGCAGCGCCAGTCCGATCAGGATCGAGGTGAAGCCGATCGGGACCAGGATGAACGACGCATTGCGCTCGGGATTGACGTACCAATGATGCAGCGAGGTGAGCAGGAAGGAGACACCGGCAAAGCCGGCGCCGCCGCCGATCAGCAGCAGCGCCCACATCCGCCGCAACTGGCTGAGCCGCTCGCGCGCAACGTCGGTGCGCGGCGCATGATGCTTGCCGAGGCGTCGCACCAGGCGGATTGCAAAGCCGATCGAGGAGAAGCCGATCAGCACGCTGGCCGAGCCGAGCAGCAGCCGCGTGGTCGAGCCGAGATCGGGGATGCGCTGGAGCGCGAGTAGCGGAAAATCGAACGCCGCGTGCAGCGCGACCGGCGCGACCAGCACCAGCGCCCAATTCGTCATGCGCGCCCAGTCGCGGTGACCCCGGTAAGCGCCGAGCGCGCCGCCGGAGCGCGCGATCGCAAGATAGGCGCCGGCGATGATGCCGAGCGCGCCGTGGAACGGCACCGTGAGCACGCTGCGCAATGCCGCGAGCGCGCGCCACATGTCCTTGTGCTGGACCAGATAGGCGAGGTTCTCATAGGCGGCAAACCCAAGTCCGGCGGCCGCGCCATAGACCACCGTATCCATCGGATCGGCGAAGGCGCGGCGCCGCGTCGAGATGACGACGATGACGAGCACCTTGACGATCTCCTCCGGTGCCGCGACTCCGAAAGCTGCACGCACCGCCTGCGTCGCCCAGGGATTGTCGGGAATGGCGAGCAGCGCATTGAACGGAATTCGCGCCAGGCCGAGCAGCGAGATGCTGGCCGCGCCGAGCACGAAGGCGAGCCACACCTGAACCGGCGGTCCGGGCCGCTCGTCGGCGGCGATGACCAGCCACAACACCAGCAATGCGGGGGCAATGGCGGCGGCGCCGATGACGGTTGGAAGCGACTCAAGCAACAACATGAGCCGGACGGGCCCCTTTAATGGCACCAAAGCGATGCGTGCCGAAGAAATGGCAGCAAGTTCAGCGGATTGCAAATCGGTCTGATGCCGTTCTCGTGACCAATATGCCACGGTGCCTTACGAAAGCGGGTTGGAAAGGTGCCGTTGCGGGCCTTGATCAGCTAAGGGGCCGAGGGCGGCTCCCGGACAGGTTCCTGTCGGGCGCCAGGTCCATGGCGTTCCAGGGGCTTTGGTAGCCCGACGATTCCGGGATCGCGACCTGTGGGTCCGATCAGCTTTCGGCACCGCGTCCCCTTCGTTGGGTTATAATGCCGTGGGCAAGGCGACTGATCCGGTAAAAGCCAGAGATGCTTTCGATTGATTCTGCTGTGATCGTTCTTGCCGTGATCGCGCTGTTTGCGGCGTTTGTAAATGGCGCGCTTGGTTACGGGTTTTCGTCGCTCACGGTGCCGGTCGCACTCGTCTTCTACACCAACCGCGTCCTCAATCCCGCGGTGGTCATCGTCGAAGTCTTCGTCAATCTGTATGTCCTGTGCATCAACCTGAGCGGCGTTCCGGCCGTGTGGCGGCGCGTGCTGCCTATTCTCATCGGCATGCTGCCCGGCATCGCGGTCGGAGCCTTTGCGCTGACGTCGCTTCAGCCCGGCTGGACCAAGTTCGCCACCTACTCGATCATTCTGCCGCTCATTCTGCTGCAGGCGGCCGGTTGGCGGAGGCCGATCCAGTCGAAATGGCTGGTCGGTTTGCCTTTCGGAACGATGCTCGGGATCTTGTACTCGGTCACGACCATTTCGGGCCCGCCGCTGGCGATCCTCTTCAACAATCAGGGCCTCGTCAAAGATGAATTTCGGGCCGGTCTCGCACTGGTTCGGGTGACGGAGTCCAGCCTGACTGCAATCGCGTACTACAAGCTCGGTCTGTTCATCGACGAGAGCCGGAGCCTCTTGTTCGTGCTCGTTCCCTGCGTTGTCCTCGGCATACCGCTCGGTGCCTGGCTGATCCGGCGGCTGGACGCCGAGACGTTTCGCCGGATCTGCATGAGCTTTGACGCGTGGGTCGTGGGATTCGGCCTGTCGCGCGTATTGATCGAAGTGAAGCTGATGGAAAGCCCGTGGGCCTACAGCGTCATGGCCGGCACGATCCTGATCGACATCTGCTTGCTGTACGTCTTCTTCACCGCGAGGAGAAGCACCGTGCAGGACTCGCACGCGTTGGCTTCGCTGAAGTCGGGCAACCGGGGCGGCCCGACCTGAAGGTGCTCTAACCTGCGAGCAGGCGCCGGCAGGTTTCGACAAACACCTCGGCGCCCGTGACGATATCGGCGTCGTCAGTGTTCTCGCTCCAGTGATGGCTGATGCCGCCGATCGACGGCACGAACAGCATCGCCGCCGGCATGATGGTGGCGAGGACCTGGGCGTCATGGCCGGCGCCGCTCGGCATGCGGATCGATTTGCCGCCGGCGCAAGTTGCGCTCGCGGCTTCGATCGCATCCTGGAATGCAGGCGTCATCATCGCGGGCACCCCGGTGCGGATGCGCTCAACCTTCACGCCGCAACGGCCCTGAGCGGTGGCCTCGGCCGCCAGGCGATGCAGCTGCTCCTCGAGACGTGCGATCACCTCGGGATTGTCGTCACGAATCTGGAATAGCATCTCGGCGCCGCCTGGAATGATGCTCGGTGCGCCTGGGTCGAGCGTGATGCGGCCGGTGGTCCACACCGTGCGCGGTCCCGACAGGGCAGGGAAGCTGTCGTCGATCGCGACGCAGAACCGCGCCAGCGCAAGGCCGGCGTCCCTGCGCACCGCCATCCGCGTGGTGCCGGCGTGGTTCTGCTCGCCGTTGAACGTGATGCGATACTGCCAGATGCCGACGATCGAGGTGACGACGCCGATCTTGAGCCCGCTGCTTTCCAGCGTGTCGCCTTGCTCGATATGCGCTTCGAGATAGCCGATATGGCGGCCGGCCTCGGCATTGAGGCGCGGGCGGCCGGCGAAGCCTGCGTCGCGCAATGCATCGCGCATGGTGCGATCGCTGGAGCGGTCGCGGGCTGCGTCGATGTCGCCTTCGGTCACCGCGCCGACAAACGACCGGCTACCGAGGAAACTGCCGAAATGTCCTTCCTCGTCGCACCACGCGGCGACCTCGACCGCGCCGTTCGCGTCCGGATCGGTGTTGATGACGCGCGCCGCCTCGAGCGCGTAGATCACGCCGAGCGGCCCATCGAGCCAGCCCGCATGGTTCTGGCTCTCCAGATGCGAGCCGGCGAGCAGCTTTGGCCCCGCCTTCGCGCTGGAGCCGAGCACATTGCCGATGCCGTCGATCGTTGCGGTGAGATCGGCGTCGGGCAAACGCGTCGCGAGCCAGTCGAGCGAGCGCAGATGCGGTTCCGAGAATGTCGGCTTGTGCACGCCGGTCTTGTAGGCGCCGATCGCGCGCAGCGCGTTGAGATCGGCGAGCACGCGCTTGCCGTCGAAGCGACCGTTGATGCCTGGCATGATTGGACTCCGGATTGCCGTCTTGATTTTACGTCTTGATGTGCGCCTTGGCGCCTCAATCCCGTCTTGATGCCGACGCGGTTGGATGCGACGGAACAATCAGGGCAAACGATTTCTTAGCGGTTCTGCTCTTAGGTCGCAGTACGAATAGCGTGAGAGTGTGATCATGTCTGCATTCCGGAACTGGGCTCGCAAGGCCGCTGTGCTGTTTCTTCCGATCGCTGTCGGCGCCTGCGCGCAGGTCTCGCAGCAATACAGCATGACCACGCCCCCGCCGGGGACAGGTCCGCTGGCCTGGGACGGTGCTGGACAGGACCCCAATCTCCCGCAGCCGCGGCGCCATGCGCGGAATGCGTCGCCCGCGGTGGCGGAGACATCGCCTGCGCAACTGTCGGAAGCGGATGCCGACGACCGGCTGGCGCGCAAGCTCGTGATCTGCAGCACCTGCATCAAGCGGACGCCTGTGGCGGCGCAGCCGAATAATCGTCAGGACGTCGCCAGCAATCACTAGCGGCTGGCGCTGAGCGCTGTTGCTGGACATCGAGCCGGCTCGCAGGCCTTAGTTAGGCCACGATGTCGGTCGATGCGCAGGCCCATGTCGATCCGAAGATTCATTGTTCCCGTCGTCGTCGTCGCGCTTGCCGCCGCAATCCTGATTCACGTCGGGGGCTCGCGGGCGCATGCGCATGTGCCGACGCATTGCGGCTTCTGGACCTCGATCGAGGCCGGATTGTCCTGCAGGTGATGTCCTTCCGGTGATCCCAGCGGCAACCCGGGAAAAGCGTTCTGAACGCTTGCCCGCCCGGCCAATCGCCACTATACGTTCGCCGGTCGCGGCTTGAGGGCTGTGGCCAGTCCGGCGCATCTCACGTCTAACGTATTGATTTGCCGGGAGTTTTGCTCCCTTCGTCTATCGGTTAGGACGCCACCCTTTCACGGTGGAGAGAGCGGTTCGATTCCGCTAGGGAGCGCCATCACGGCCAAAGTGAACACTCCACAAGATCAGACATTTAAGCGTCCAGATTGACATTTTCGGCGCATCACCCGGTCGATCTCGCGACGACAGTTCTATCAGCAACTTCGGGAAGTGATCCCCAAGCGCGAGCGATCGCCGCGCTTGGGGCCGGAACGGTCCAGGGTGAACTGGCGCTGGTCTTTGCTCTGCCGTCAGACCGGCAATTGCCGCAACTGCTTCTTGATTGGGGCTTACAAGATTGGCGCTGCTCGGAGCATGACGTCAGGGCAGACCGATGACTTTTTCGGGCTGCTGCGCGACTGTGCGAATTGCTGGATCAATTTCGCCTGGAAATAATCCAAACGACGATCGGCCAGCTCGGCTCATTTCGTAATGCCAATTGGTAAATTGGATTGGCCGGGTCGTCCGGGATGGGTTTCATCCGAAGCGGGGATGCCATCAAGCCGATCACCTCGCGGTTGCCCCATTCTCCACAAGACCGAGTCCTTTCGATCCGGATATCGCGAGGCACGTTTTTTCGTTTCCGTCATACTCTGATAGAGCGCGATGCAGCGCTTTGTACATCGCGAGGCGCGTGATCTACCACGTCTTTGGACCAGGCGCGTCGAGAGCGTGTTCGTAAAGTTGCCGAATGGTGGTTGGCGAGAGACCGTCCATTGTTTTTCCTTTGAAGGTGGCACACTACCGTATTGCAAATATCGAACTGAGCCCCAGCAAATGGAAAGTTCGGTGCCAGGACCGCTTTCTTGATGAGCGACGATGTGAGTATCGCGCGAACGCTGGCGGGCATTTACGGCAACGACGACACCGCAGCACTTGGCAGCAGCCAGGCAGCCGCGCGCTCCGCTTGGTACAAACCATGCTGCAGATCAGCCAAGTCAGCCAGGATGTCACTCGCGGAGTCCTAACCGACTTTGAAACCCGGATTTGCAACGGCGCTTCCGCAATGGACGCGCTCAAGACTGCAGGCCCGAACGCGCTCGGCAAGATTGCCGACAAACTTGCGCAGATGGCCGCCCACAATCTGTGCACGTCGGCGCTCGGTGCTTCGGCTGGTGACGACTTGCTGAGGTTCCTGGGCATTGGGAGCCGCCTGGAGCAGCGAGCACGATCACAGTCAGGGGGGCGCTTTGCCGTGCCGCGCTGGCAGATGTAGATGTGAACAATCCCGAGATCGCTGCAATCTGCCCTTCTTTGGCAACCCTTTGTAAAGCCAACGGCGATACGGCTGGGCTCGGGATCATGTGATGGCTTCAGGGACCAAGAAGCGCGAAACGCGCAAATCGCTGCGGCAATCCGGCTGGATCACGCTCGACGGCGGATTCGCCGCGCGGCCCTGCGTGGTCGAGGACATGTCCTCGTCGGGCGCCAAGATCACGGTCGAGGACAACAACACGCTGCCGGCAAAGCTGCGGCTGGCGTTCTCGCGCGACGCCCGCACCGGGCGCGCCTGCGAAGTGGTGTGGCGCGAGGGCAGGACGTTCGGCGTCAAGTTCGTGCGGTAGAGCACGATCCGAAAAAGTGGATCCGGTTTTCCGAACAGATCATGCTCAAGAAAAGAGCTAGCTCATGCTGCGATCCTTCCCGATCGCATCATGAGCTAGCCTCGTCCGGTGGCGTGGGATAAAAGGCCGGATGCGCAAGACCTGCATTGCCATCATCGCCGTCCTGCTTCCCGCCGCCGCGTTCGCGCAGCAGGGCGACCGCCGCAATTTCCAGACGCCCACCGACGCCGGCAAAACCTTGCCGTCGAAATCCGCGACGCGGAGCAATCCATGCGCGTCGTACGGACCCGGCTTCGTCAAGGTGGAGGGCTCCGACACCTGCGTGAAGCTCGGTGGCGCCGTCAGCGTCGGTGGCGGGATGTCCAGCGGCGGGCGTTGAGCGGCTTGCCGCCCGCGCTCACGACATCGGCGGCGCGATGAACCGCACGAAGGCCGGCCGCCCCGCGATCTCACCGAACCAGCGTTCGAGATGCGGCAGCTTCGGCTTGGTGACGCCCTCGACGCCGAGCCAGCGCCGCGCAAAGGCGCCGAGCGCGACGTCGGCGATCGTGAACTGATCGCCCTCGATGAAGCGGCGCCTTGCAAGCTGCGCCTCGACGACGCGCCACGCCACGCCCTCGGCATCGGCGTCCTTCTGGATCTGGACCATGTCGCGCTTCTCCGGAGGCGTGCGCACCAGGCCCCAGAACACCGGCCGGTCGACCGGCTGCAGCGTCGACAGCGTCCAGTCGAGCCAGCGGTCGACGGCGGCGCGCGCTGTCGGCGCTTGCGGATAGAGCGGCGCGCCATGACCATAGGCCATGCAGAGATAGCGCATCACCGAATTGGATTCCCACAGCACAAAGTCACCGTCGACCAGCGTCGGGACGCGGCCATTCGGATTCATCGCGAGATAGTCGGGCTGATCGTTCTTGCCGAACTGCATGCCGGCATCGATGCGCTGATAGGGGAGGTCGAGCTCGGCGAGACACCAGAGCACCTTCTGCACGTTGACCGAGTTGGCCCGACCCCAGATCGTCAGTTGCGGCTTGCTGTCCATCACGCGTTTCTTCCCGCTGTTGTGCTTTGCGCGCGTTCATAGCTGAAGCGTCGGAGAAAAGCGCGGGGTGAATTGTACCGAGAGCAAAAAAAGAGGCTCCGCCGCATAGCGGCAGAGCCTCGCTGATCGCTATGCATCAAGACGCCGTCAGTGACCGAACAACAACCACAACACGATGATCACCGGGATCGGCACACCCAACAGCCAAAGCAAAATTCCTCTTCCCATCGTTGTCTCCTCGCATGCTTGTGAGGGAGCAACGTCAACGATCGTGTCGCGTTCCTCGTGATCGCTCGGCGCTTCAGCAAGGGCGAAACGCCGACAGGAACGTAGGTGCGGGCGCGGTGTTTACCAATGGCCGGTGTTCGGCATCGATGCCCACGGCTCGGCCGGGGCTTTCGGCTCGCCCTTTTGCAGGATCTCGATCGAGTGCAGGTCGGGCGAACGCACGAACGCCATGTTGCCGTCGCGCGGCGGACGATTGATGGTGACGCCCATCTTCATCAGCTTCGCGCAGGTCGCGTAGATGTCGTCGACCTCGTAGGCGAGATGGCCGAAATGGCGGTCCTCGCCGTATTTCTCCTCATCCCAATTGTAGGTCAGCTCGACCAGCGGAGCACCGCGGGTCTGCGGCAGGGACTTGAGCAGATGGAGGTCTTCCTCCGCGCAGAGAAACACCAGCGTGAAGCGGCCCTTCTCATTGTCGATGCGGCGCACTTCCTTCAGCCCCAGCGCGTCCTGATAGAATTTCATCGCGACATCGAGATTGCGGACGCGCAGCATGGTGTGCAGATAGCGCATTTTCTTATCCTCCTGCAGATTCAGAGATTTTGTTTGGGCTCGGGCGAGACGGGGCAAGGAATAGCAGCAAAACGCGACGCGGGGCAGGGGTTTGCGCGAGTTTTGCCGATCGCATTTCGCCTTTGCATGCTCACGCCTTCGCGAGCGCTGGCTCCCGTTGCGCCGCGCGATCGCGCAGCCAGGTATGGAAGGGACGTGCCGCGACACGCTTGCGCGGCAGCGGATCCAAGCAAGCCCCGCCCAGCAAAATTTCTGGGACGGGGCTTGTGGTCGAGCCTTGGAGGCGCGGCCTCTATCGCACCGATTGGCGATCACGGCCAATCAAGGACGCGCGAGGTTGGACGGCCTTTAAAGCGCAAAACCCCGCGAGTGGGCTCGCGAGGTTGATGCCGACCGGCCTTGGGGAGATCGTGCCGGCAACCGGGCATACAATGTCGCTGCGCGCGGAAGGTTCCTGGGTCCGGAAAATAGAAAGCCCCGCAGGCTGGATGCGGGGCTTTCCCAGCTGACGGACTGGGGATCTCTCAGGGCGTGAGCCGTCAACTGTTGGGCACCAAACTTAAGGTTGAATTTGTAAAATGCAACAGCGCCGCGTAGACGGAGTATGTTCGTCCCACAGCGCTGCGCCGGATGCTGGGCCCTGAAATCCCCCAGCGCCCCTTATGTCTTCGCGCCGCGCGAAAGGTTCAAAAGAAAGACCCCGCGAGGGGGATTGGCGGGATCTTTCAAAGCCGACAGGGAGGTGAACTGTCGGCACCACGCGTGATGTGCCGTTGCGCTGTTCAACGCGGTTCCGGCCGGCTGGGGTCCGCTGGCTGGCCGATCGGCGTCCGGAACGTCCGGGTTTCCAATCGGGCTGCGCCTCGTATTCATCGACCCGCTCGACGCGATAGCCGGCAGGCAGGATCTGGCCACCCAGTTCGTCTGCGACCGGAACATCCTCGACAAGGCCGTCGATCAGCGCCGCCTCCCAAACTTCCATTTCCGTCGCGAACGATCTTCCGAGCTGCGTCTTGCCGCGGAACAGGGCGTACATGGGCGCCTCCACAAAACAAAACCCCGCCAGTTACCGAAGTAAGCTGACGGGGCTTGTTGAGCTGATATTTCCGGTGGATTTCTCCCTCGTTGTACCGCTCGCCAAGCTAACGGCGGAACGAGAGACTCGTTCCTTCCTTTTTTTGATGGTCGCGTCTTTTTTTAAGGTCGTTTTTTAAGGTCGCAGCTTCCCGGACGTTCGGTCGTGGGAACCTACTTTTTGGCGTCGTCCCTTTTTGCCGCGCCCTTTGCCGTGTTCTTCATCTCGGATTTGTTGGCCCGCTTCACATCCATCCCCGTGGTGTCCATCGCGCCGCTCTGAGTGGCTCCATTGGTGTTTTCAGGCCGTTCCATGCCGCTCTGCGGCGCTGGACCAATATCCTGGGCAAAGGCCGTGCCGCATATCAGGGTGAAGACGGTGACCGCGATCAGCTTGCACATGGGTGCCTCCTGGCGTCACCAGGATGACCCGTGCGCAGTCGAGAGGTTCCTGTCGGCTGCTGCCGCTCTCACACCTTGATGTCGAGGATGGTCTCGACCGCTTCACGGTCGGCCTGGTTCTTCGCGGCGAAGACGTCCAGCACATCCTCATTGATGATGCGCGGCTGCTCCTTCGCCGTCTGGTCGACGACGAGCTGCACTCTGGCTTGCGTCACTTCGACAGGTACGGGGTATACGAGCATGGCTCTCTCCCTCCGGAGGATCGAACCTTGTCAGGGCTTTCTTAACGATTTGTAAGCGCCCGGGGAGCTGCCTTTTTGCCTCGATTCGGACGGGGCGGACGGTATCGGCCCGCTCGCATGCCGGCCGGGTTGGAGCCATACTGCGGGCCGTCAGGACCGGGCGGCGCGATCGATGAAGAACGGGCTCTATTCGATCCACATCCACATGACCGACGGCGTGAAGGGCCGCGACAGCGGCATCCTGATCCTGCGCGACGGTCTCTTGATCGGCGGCGGGCCGTATTTCTGGTCGATCGGGGCTTACACGGCCGGCGAGGGGACCTGGAAGGGACATCTCAGCACCAACCAGCATTCGCCCTTCGCGGACCCGTTCACCCGTCCGCTGTTCGCCGGACAGGAGGTGACGAGCGGGTTCTCCGGCACATTCAGCGGCGACGAGGCTGAGGTGTTCGGGACCGTGCTGGTTGGAACCCGCAGCCTGGGTTTCCGGGCCACCCTGAAATGGCTCGCCGACGCCTGAATGCGCGCACGCGGCGCGAGGCTGTGGATGGGCGTGCAGCAAGAACTGTATTTTGTTGGATAATTGGGCCCGCTGGCGTTGTGAATTTGCTGCGGACAAGCGGGGGATATCGTTGTGAATCACGCTGCGACGGCTGATCGGAACTTCCCGGACGAGGCGTTACCCAGCCACCGCTAACCCTACGTGGTTAGGTTAAGAGCAGCATCGTGTTGTCACCACCTGCGATTGCGATTGGGATGGCTGCGGGTGACAGCCATGATGCCATCTTTCCACAGTGCTGATCGACCGACCCACCGGCGCGTGATGGTGGTGGGGCTGCTGTTCTGCTCGGCTTTTGTCGTGATGAGCTTCTGGCTGCGGCAGCAGCCGGAGAGCGGCAAAGTGCTAGTGAAGTCGGACCGGCTGGTCCGGACCGCGGGAGAGGCCCGGAAGGCAAACTGAACACGGCAAGCCGGGGGAGCGGCAAGCCGAGACGCGCCGCCGGCGCTCAGTCCGGCAGCTTCCCGTTCGGATGCTTGTGATACATCGCGATGCCGATGAAGCCGGCAAAGCCCATCACGTTAAGCAGCAGTTCCATCCATGCCGGCATTGATGCCAACCTCGTTCACCGCCAAGCTAATCTCTGAGGTTGTATTTTTGTTCCAGCGCTGACCGATGGTAGCTTTGCGCTATCGCATGGCTGGCGCGTTTTCGAGCGATTCGATCGGAACGGAAAACGCTCGAGGGAACCGGAACTGCGTTTGCGGCAACCATCGCACAGCGGCACCGGCAATAGACATAAGCCCGGAACAAACCGCTCGGGGCTTTCTCACTTGCGCCTCATGGCGCCCGGACCATGAACGCGGTCGCCTGGCAGGGCATCGAGCGGTCTTGCGTTAAGCGGTCTTGCGTTGAAATCCACTCCAGGCATTGCCGAGCGTGTTGTCGTAATATTCTTGGCGATCGCGCTCGAACTTCTGCTGCGTCGCCCTGAAGCTGGCAATGCGTGCGACGATCTCCTCGCGCTCGCGCGCGACGCGGTCTTCCTGATCGGTCATGCCCATCCTCCTGGCCGTGGTCCTGTCCCGGGCGCATTGGCGTCGGCGAATTGGGCGTCAATGCGGAGCAGCCAGTGCAGGAATGTGATGATGCTGAGGCGCTGGAAGAGCGACCAAGCGGAGGCGCCGACGCAGCTGATCGCAAGCCGATCGATCAAGGCACGCCGCTCGCAGCCGATCGCTCGCGCAACGGTTGAGCTCGCAATCGGTCTGGCCGTGCTATAGTCGCTGCGGCCAACCGGATTGTTTTCAGTGATCGCAAAAGACTTGCGCAGCGGCGTGGAGCAGCTCGGCAACATGATTGCGGAGGCGTCGTCCATCGTGCCCTTCACCGGGGCGGGCATCTCCACCGAGTGCGGCATTCCCGATTTCCGCTCGCCCGGCGGGCTGTGGACCCGCAACCGACCGATTCCGTTCGACGAGTTCGTCGGCAGCCAGGACGCGCGCGACGAGTCCTGGCGGCGCCGCTTTGCGATGGAACAGACGTTCGCGGCGGCCAAACCCGGTCGCGGGCATCGCGCGCTTGCGTCGCTTTACCGGGCCGGCAAGGTTCCCGGCATCATCACGCAAAACATCGACAACCTGCATCAGGCGTCGGGCTTCAAGGCCGACGACGTGATCGAGCTGCACGGCAACACGACCTATGGCCGCTGCATCGGCTGCGGCAAGGACTACGAGCTGTTGTGGGTGAAGCAGCAGTTCGACAAGGCGGGCAGCGCGCCCGATTGCGCGGACTGCGGCGATCCGGTGAAGACCGCGACGATCTCGTTCGGGCAATCGATGCCCGAGGATGCGATGCGCCGCGCGGCGGAACTCTCCCGGCACTGCGACCTGTTTCTGGCGATCGGCTCATCGCTTGTGGTGTGGCCCGCCGCGGGCTTTCCGATGATGGCGAAGGAGAGCGGCGCGCGGCTCGTGATCATCAACGACGAGCCGACCGATCAGGACGACATCGCCGATCTGGTGATCCGCCACGACATCGGCGACACGCTTGGTCCTTTCGTAGGCAATTGATGCCCGATTGATTCGCGACTGTGCAAGCCTGTTCATAGTTCCCGCAAGAATCGTTTTTTAGCTATGCCCCGCAAGCGGGAGTGTTATCTTTTGGTTGAGAGATTCGCGCCGCGTCCAAATCAGTCCGAGTGAGTTGGTCATGGAGAGCAGCGTGTACAGGGTGCGCCGCAACGACGGCGATCTGCATTTGATGTGTGGGGTCCGGGGTCATGGGGTCGGACGGATTTGAGTCCAAGAAGCTCGGCGGACCGCCGATGGGCGGAGTTGGGCAAAGCAGGATTGGTCAAGGCGAGTATGGAAGCGCGCCACGCGATCCGGCGATGGATGCCTTCTCAGGCCTCGGTGACACAGCGGCAAACCTCGTCGAAGTTTCCGGCGTCATCAAATGGTTCGACGCCTCGAAGGGATACGGCTTCATCGTCCCCGACAATGGCTGGCCCGACATCCTGTTGCACGTGACCGTGCTGCGGCGCGACGGCTATCAGACCGCCTATGAGGGCGCGCGGCTGGTCGTCGAATGCGTGCAGCGCGCGAAGGGCTACCAGGCTTTCCGCATCGTCTCGATGGACGAATCGACGGCAATCCATCCGGCGCAGATGCTGCCGCCGCGCACCCATGTCACGGTGACCGCGACCAGCGGGCTCGAGCGCGCGCAGGTCAAGTGGTTCAACCGGCTGCGCGGCTTCGGCTTCGTGACCTGCGGCGAGGGCACGCCCGACATCTTCGTGCATATGGAGACGCTGCGCCGCTTCGGCATGACCGAACTGCGCCCCGGCCAATATGTGCTGGTGCGGTTTGGGCCCGGCTCCAAGGGCATGATGGCCGCCGAGATCCACCCGGAGACCGGTCCGTCGGCGCTGTCGTCGCACTGATCCGACTTCAATACGCCCTGACGGAAACGTGAGCCGCCGGCGAGCCGTCTCGGCTCTGGCATTTGCCGCAATCGTCGGGTTAGGGTCCGCCGGAAAATCTTCCCCGGTGTGAGTATTTGTCGATGAATTTCGTTCGCATTGTTGGGCGCCATCGTTCGTGGCTGATGGCCTGCCTCGTGATCATGTTCGGGGCGCTGCTGGCTCCGGCCGCGCAGGCCGCCAGCGTCCAGCCGCTCGAGATCGTCACCAAATCGGGCGTGCACGTCTTCTCGGTCGAAATGGCAACCACCGAGCAGGAGAAGGAGACTGGCCTGATGTACCGGAAGGAACTCGCGGACGGCAAAGGCATGCTGTTCGACTTCTCGCCGGAGCAGGAAGTGTCGATGTGGATGAAGAACACCTACATCTCGCTCGACATGATCTTCATCCGCGCTGACGGGCGCATCCTGCGGATCGCGGAAAACACCGAGCCGCTCTCGACCAGGATCATTCCGTCGCGCGGGCTCGCCAAGGGCGTGCTCGAGGTGATTGCCGGGACCGCGCAGAAATACGGGATCCAGCCCGGCGACCGGGTTGCCCATCCGCTGTTCGGCGGCCGTTAGCATCCGGTTTTGACGCGATTTCCGGACGGAAAGAGGTGCCCGGATTCGCCGCGCGAAGCCCCCATCCGTGCCTTGCTGGCGCTGGCTGAAGCGTGTATCCACGGGGCTTCTCGGAAATGTCGGGGTATAGCGCAGCCTGGTAGCGCGGCAGTTTTGGGTACTGCAGGTCGTTGGTTCGAATCCAGCTGCCCCGACCATCCAAGTCAAAGACTTAACAGCGACGCTCCGTCGGTAGATGAGGCGGACGCGATGTTTGTAACCGGCGCGTGCTCGGCATTCGCGCCTGACCTGGTCCACAAATCGCGGTCAGTTGGCACCCTGAAATAGCAAGCGCGGGACCGAAGCCCCCGCGCTCCACTGCTCGCAACTTCGGCCGCCCGGGCGCTGACCAGATCAACGGGCCGGCGGGTTGTAGCGATCCAGGATCACGGTTCTCGAGCCACTCTCCGGCGGTCGCGAGATGGGGTCGTCGAATTTGTGATAGCGGTCGAACTGCTGCTGCTCATCGCGCAGATGTGGCGCTTCGGCGGACGAGTAGGCTCTATTTGCACCGTTCCAGTGATCAAATCCCGACACGACGCAACCCCGTCTTGGTTCAGATGCAGGTTGGTTAGCATCGTTGTGGGGGTATCTCTGTATCGGCGTGGCAACACCACCAGCAATCCGCACGACATGAGCACACGTATTGTTTCCGTGGCTCTCTGTGCGTGAACAGCGTTCCGGCACGGGTAACTAAGCTTCGGCCGAGATTGTCTCGCCTGAGGCAACAACGCCGCCTGGACGGAATATGCTCGTCCAGACGGCGCCGTCGAAATACTGGGCCCTGAAATCCCCAGTGCCAATGGGTCGTGTGGGCGGGGGATAGGTTCAACGTTGCGCCGCCTTGCCGCAGTCCAAGCCACGACATCGTGAGCTGCGATCTCGAGCGGATGTGGCTTGCCGATAACGCGCGCGCGCTGGCAGGGTGGTTCGGCCCGACAAGACCAATCCGCGAGAAAGCACCATGGCGCGCAGACTGATCGATATCTCCGTTCCCCTGCAGAACGACGTTCCGGCCGATCCGCCCGGCAACCATCCGACCATCCAGTATATTGATCACCAGCAGGGGCTGCCGCGCATGCTGCAGTTCTTCGATGGACTGAAGGCGGAGGACCTGCCCGACGGACAGGGCTGGGCCGTCGAGCAGGTCTCGCTCTCCACCCACAACGGCACGCATCTCGATGCGCCCTGGCATTTCCATCCGACCATGAACCGCGGCGAGCGATCCTGGACCATCGACGAGGTGCCGCTGGAGTGGTGCTTCCAGCCGGGCGTGAAGCTCGACTTCCGGCATCTGCCTGACGGTTATGTCGCGACCGCCAAGGATGTCGAAGCCGAGCTGAAGCGCATCGGCCACGCGCTGTCGCCGCTCGAGATCGTCGTCGTCAACACCAGCGCGGGCGCGAAATATGGCCAGCCCGACTACGTCAATTCGGGCTGCGGCATGGGCTACGAGGCGACGATGTATCTGCTCGAGCGCGGCGTGCGGCTGACCGGCATCGACGGCTGGAGCTGGGACGCGCCGTTCGTCTTCACCGCGAAGAGATACGCCGAGACCAGGGACGCCAGCCTGATCTGGGAAGGCCACAAGGCCGGGCGGCACATCGGTTACTGCCACATCGAGAAGCTGCACAATCTGGAGCTCTTGCCGTCGACCGGGTTCATGGTGTCGTGCTTCCCGGTGAAGATCGAGCGCGCGTCGGCGGGCTGGACGAGGGCGGTCGCCATCCTCGACGGCTAGGCGCGCCGGGGTTGTGATCGGCCAGCTTCGGGAACCGGTGGACAGGCTGTGCATTACGGTGGGTTGTTGCGGCACCGCTACAGCTTGAGGCAGCCGAATCTGCTTTCATGCACGCAGTAGATGCATTGGGTGATCGGGCCGCCGGCTCGTCCTCGCGTCCCGATTTCGGAAGCGTTCTCTCCCGTGACTAGAGCCCCGGCGTCTCCGGGGCTCTTTCTTGCGTGCCGCAGCTGAGCCAAGCCGGGCAGGTGAACCAACCCCAAAAAGCAAATCAGGTGCGTCGGGACCGACGCACCTGATTTCATGTCTTTAATATCGCTTGTGTCGACCGGGCGGTTGTTACCACCGGCAAACGCGAACACCACGCGGGGTCCACCAGCAACGGGGACCGGCGTAACCGCCGTAGTAGCCATAGCCACGGCCATATCCATATCCGCGGCCATAGCCCCACCCGCGACCGCGACCCCAGCCGCCGCCGCGATAGCCCCAGCCACCGCCGCGTCCGCGCCAGGCTTGCGCAGGCGCTGTGGTGACGCCGACCAAGATGGCAGAGGTGCTTGCGACATAGACGAACAACAAAGCGACTGCTGCTAGGCAACGAGTCAGGATATTGTAGCGTTTAGTCATTCTGAAGATCTCCAGTCCACTTCCAAACATCTGAACTGATGCTGGCTGTCTCGCTTAGACGCGCGACACCGGCATTCGGTTCGTGCATGCTAAGACAATATTTTCACTAAGGTTCTTGCGAGCTTTAACGACTCTATTGAGACCAATAGGTAAGGTCAAGTTACAGTCCCGCCTGCAAAGGATACTGTCGTTGCTGCGCTCATCTTGTCGTTCATCCGCCGTTCATTCTGTTCATCTTGCGTTGCGCCGATTTGATTTGTGCATCGCAGAAGCAGAGATTTGAGAACCTCGGAAAATGCCGGCGAGAACTTGAAGTCGACACGATCCTGTTCTCTCAGCGTTGCAGTGTCCTCCCTGAAGAGTGCCCATGCCGAAACAACACACTTACGTCCTTGGTCTCAACGTCTACGACCATGACGTCAGCGCCTGCCTGCTGCGTGACGGCGCGATCGCCTACGCAATCTCCAAGGAGCGCATCACCCGCGAGAAGCATGCCTCCGGCTTCTATAAGGAAGTCGTCGACTACTGCCTGTCGGCCGAGGGCATCACCCTCGACGACGTCGATCTCGTGGTGCGCAACAGCTACATCCTGCCGGTGCCCGAGATGGAGGAGCGGATGCTCCACCAGGACATGCCGGGCTTCCTGCCGATCGCCGAACGCAACGAGGCAATCAAGCACCCGCTGTTTCGTTCCAAGTCCGACAAGGTGGTGTCGATCTCGCACCACCTCGCGCATGCCTACAGCGCGTTCGCGGTGTCCCCATTCAAGGACGGCGTCGTGATGATCGTCGACGGCGTCGGCAATTATCGGGCCGACGCGATGGAGTCCTGCTCCGAGGATGGGGCGTCGCCGCTGGCCCGCGAGTCCGAGAGCTACTACAGGTTCGACGACACCAGGCTCGAATGCCTGAAGAAGGTCTGGATGGAGCCGGCGCGGGGGCTGTTGTCGGACGAGTTCTACAACATGCCGGGACTGGGGGCGCTGTACAGCCGGGTCTCTACCTATGTGTTCGGCGACTGGAACAAGTGCGGCGAGTTGATGGGGCTTGCGCCCTATGGCCGCCATGAGCAGGTCGGCCATCTGCTCGAGATGAAGGACGGCAAGCTGCACGTGCCGTTCTGGGGCGCCGAGAACCAGCAGCCCTTCGTGCTCGACAGCGGCAGCTGGGACAAAAGCCCGACGATGCGGCACTGGGAGGACATCGCCTGGCGGGTGCAGGACGACACCGAGAACGTGCTGCTGGCGCGGGCGCGCTGGCTGCGCGAGACCACGGGGGCGAAAAATCTCTGCATCGCCGGCGGCGTCGCGCTGAACTGCGTGGCCAACGGGCGCATCGCGCGCGAGTCAGGTTTCGAAAACATCTGGATCCAGCCCGCCGCCGGCGACGACGGCATCGCGATTGGTTGCGCTTATTACGGCTGGCTCGAAGTGCTCAAGCAGCGCCGCTCGTTCGTGATGGACCACGCCTATGTCGGGCGGCGCTACAGCGAAGCCGAGGTGGCTGCCGCGCTGCAAAGCTTCCTGGTGCGCATCCAGATCGACGCGAAGCGCAGCGACAATATCTGCCGCGACACCGCAAAGCTGCTCGCCGACCAGCGCGTGATCGGCTGGTTTCAGGACCGTTCCGAGTTCGGTCCGCGCGCGCTCGGCAACCGCAGCCTGATCGCCGATCCGCGCAGGGCCGAGATGAAGGACATCCTCAACAGCCGGGTCAAGCACCGCCAGGCCTTCCGGCCGTTCGCGCCGATCGTGCTGGCCGAGCGCATGAAGGAGATCTTCGAAGGCGAGGAGGACTCGCCCTACATGCTGATCGCAAAGCCGGTGCGGCCGGAATGGCGCGACAGGATCCCGGCGATCGTGCATGTCGACGGTTCGGCGCGGGTGCAGAGCGTGCGGGAAGAGACCAACCCGATGCTCTATCGCCTGCTGAAGGAATTCGAGGCGCTGACCGGCGTGCCGGTCCTGATCAACACCTCGTTCAACGTCAAGGGCGAGCCGATCATCGAGACGCCGCAGGACGCGGTCAGCTGCTTCCTCACCACCGGGATCGACCACCTCGTGATGCACGACACCTTGGTGTCGAAGACCGCCATGCACAAGGTGGTCACGCCTGTCATGACGACGTTCGGCGACGTCGCCACCATCGTCTCCTCGACGACGCAGGACACCAGTCGCGGCGGCGGCTGAAACCTATTACGCAGGTGTCGCCGGTGCCGCGGGCTTTGCCGCCGGCGGCTTGACCGGCTTGTCCTGCCGCTTCGACCACGAGATGTAATAGGCCACGATCGTCATGATCGCGATGCCGGAGATGCTGACGAAGATCTGCGCGAACAGCGAGCCCGAGCTCATCGAGAGCTCGAAATGTCCGACAAAGGACAGGAACACGCCGACGCAGAACACCGCCAGCGACTGCTGGCCGCAGACGATCAGGGGATCGAACACCTTCCACTCTAGCGCCGCCCAGTCCTTCGGGATGAAGCGGATCACCAGCACCGTGATCACCACGAAGTGCAGGAAGCGATACGGCGCGAGGTTGGTCTTGTCGTTCGGGTTGAAGGCCGAATAGAGCCAGTCCGGGAACATGGCGCCGAAGTCCGGGAAGCGTCCGGCCATCGTCATGATCAGCGCGAAAATCATATAGGCGATGCAGAACCACAACGTGTAGCGCGAGTTGATGATGCCCATGTTGTTGCGCGCGCCGCCCATCGCGCACCACGAGCCGAACACGAACAGCACCTGCCAGGCGAACGGATTGAAGTACCAGCTGCCGGCCGGGTAGGCCGGCAGGTTCCAGCCCTGGTGGCGCGACACCAGCCACAGCACGAGCGAGGCCGCCATGGTCCAGTTCGGCCGCCGCAGCATGAACCACAGCACCGGCGGGAACAGGCCCATCAGCACGATATAGAGCGGCAGCACGTCGAGATTGACCGGCTTGAATTTCAGGAACAGGCCCTGGCGCAGTGTCTCGGTGGCGTTGTCGACGAGGCCGGCGACGTTGAACTCGTTGATGATCTCGGAATCGCCGAAGCGCAGCGCCAGATAGCTGATCGAGGCAATGTAGATCACGAACAGGATGATGTGGGCGACGTAGAGCTGCCAGACCCGCTTGGTCAGCCGGGTGGCGCCGACGATGAAGCCGCGTTCCAGCATCATGCGGGCGTAGACGAAGGAGGCGGTGTAGCCGGAGATGAAGACGAACAGGTCCGCGGCGTCGCTGAAGCCGTAATTCCGCGTCGTGATCCAGTTCACGACGTTGTCGGGGATGTGATCGAGGTAAATCGCCCAGTTCGCGACCCCACGGAACAGGTCGAGCCGGAGGTCACGTCCTTTTTCGGGCAGGGTAGCGTGGATTTCCATGGCGCGCCGTTTCCTCGAGGTGATGCTTGTCGAGAAGATCGCGCCGCGGGCCCGGGGGACTGCTAAGGGAAGCCTCCCGAGGCCAGATTGTCACAGCGCGGTAGAATGACTATACCGGTCCGGCGAAGGCTGCCTCCGAGATCGAGGAATCACCGATCAGATCGTTGATAGGTGTCTCTATACTATCCCGGCGGTTTCCTTCAAATCGCTTCCATGTCGCACATCCCACAGGGCCGACCATCCATGACCGCACGCATTTTTAAGCCCGCCAAAAACGCGATGCAATCGGGACGTGCCAAGACCAAAGAGTGGCAACTGGACTACGAGCCGGAGCAGCCGCGCTCCGTGGAGCCCTTGATGGGCTGGACCTCGTCCACCGACATGAAGCAGCAGCTGACGCTGCAGTTCGAGACCAAGGAAGAGGCGGTCGCCTATTGCGAGCGCAAGGGCATCGCCTACCAGGTAATCGAGCCGAAGGATTCGGCGCACCGCCAGATCGCCTATGCCGACAATTTCGCGTTCCGCCGTTGGGAGCCTTGGACCCACTAAGGTTGGACCCACTAAGTCCTGACTGGCGCCCGGATCAGTTCGCCGCGGGCGCGGCGAGGGCGCCCGGTATCGGCAGCGGCGCGTCCTTGGAGACGCCGAGCACCGGAAAGCTTCTGATCTTACGCACATTGGGCAGGCCGGCGAATTGCAGCAGCTGCTGGCGCATGTCGTCGACGCTGGGCGCGACGCATCGGAGCATGAAGTCGGCATCGCCCGAGATCCGCCAGCATTGCAGGAAGCGCGGCACGGCCGCCACATCAGCCTCGAACGCCTCGATCGCGCTCAGGGTCTGGCTGTCGAGCTGGATCAGCACGAAGGTCGTCACCTCATAGCCGAGCAGCCGCTCGTCCAGCGTGGCGCGGATCGCCTGGATCACGCCGCGGCTGCGCAGGGCGCGAACCCGGCGCAGGCAGGGCGGGGCGGTGATGCCGACCCGTTCGGCGAGCTCGTTGATCCTGATCCGGCCGTCCCGCTGCAACTCGGACAGGATCCGCAGATCGATGTCATCGAGCTGTGGGCGCGCGGTCACGGCTACGAGCCCGCCACGGCGGCGCGCCGGCTGTCGCTGCCGTAGCTCGCCTGGCCGATCGCAGCCCGCGGCGCGACGCCCGACAGCACCAGCTTCTCATGCGCCGCGATGATGGCGTCGCGGGTCAGCCGGCCGCCGGGGCGGTACCAGGTGCACAGCCCGGTGAGCAGCGCCAGGATCGCGAAGGTCGCGACCTGGATGTCGACCACCTCGAACGCGCCGTCCGCCGCCCCGTCGGTGAGGATCTGTGCCAGCCGCTGCTCATAGGCGCCGCGCAGCGCCACCACGGCGTCGTAGTTCTTCGCATCGAGGCTGCGCAGCTCGGAATTGGCGATGAAGACCTCGCGCTTGCGGGTCATGTGATAGGTGACGTGGAACGCGACAAAGGCGCGCAGCTTCTCGACCGGATCGGCCTTGCCCTCCAGCGCAAGGTCAAGCTCGCGCAGC
This sequence comes from Bradyrhizobium brasilense, assembly GCF_029714345.1. NCBI lineage: Bacteria > Pseudomonadati > Pseudomonadota > Alphaproteobacteria > Hyphomicrobiales > Nitrobacteraceae > Bradyrhizobium > Bradyrhizobium brasilense. The sequence goes on along the minus strand of NZ_CP121669.1, from coordinate 4,895,229 downwards.
AAATCGTTGATATGGTCCTGGACCAGATCGAACAGCAGGTCCTGCTTGGTTGAGATATGGTTGTAGAGTGAGCCCGCCTGGATGCCGACTTCGGCGGCAAGCTGGCGCAGGCTCATGGCCTCGTAGCCGTGCTCGAAGATCAGGCGCACGCCGGCCTTGCGGATCGCCTCCAGCGTGGTGGGGCCGTGTGAGCCGATCGTGCGTGCCATCGGGGCCTCGGAGGGTGTTGGCTTGCCAGGGAGGACCAGGAAACAAGCGAACGACCGTATGTATATCGCATGAAATCCCAGTGAATTCAATGAACTGCGGATTTCGCGCCCAAACCATAGCACGATTGCTTGCGAAGCCAAGAAAAAAACGTATGATCGTTTAATTGCAAGATGAATCTCACGGGAGGGATCATGGCCTCGAACCAGGCGGCAATCTTCAATTTCGACCTTGGCGAGACCGCGGATGCGATCCGCGAGACGGTGCATGACTTCTCGACCAACGAGATCGCGCCGCGCGCCGCCGAGATCGACCGCAGTAACCAGTTTCCGCGCGACCTCTGGCCCCGGATCGGCGCGCTCGGCCTGCACGGCATCACCGTCGAGGAGGAGTATGGCGGCTCGGGCCTCGGCTATCTCGAGCACTGCATCGCCGTCGAGGAGATCTCGCGGGCGTCGGCCTCGGTCGGCCTGTCCTACGGCGCCCATTCCAACCTCTGCGTCAACCAGATCCGCCGCAACGGCAACGAGGCGCAGAAGCGCAAATATCTGCCGAAGCTGATCTCGGGCGAGCACGTCGGCTCGCTCGCGATGTCGGAGCCGTCCGCGGGCTCGGACGTGGTCTCGATGAAGACCCGTGCCGACAAGAAGGGCGACCGCTTCGTGCTCAACGGCAACAAGATGTGGATCACCAACGGCCCGGTCGCCGATACGCTGGTGGTCTACGCCAAGACCGATCCGAACGCCGGCCCGCGCGGCATCACCGCCTTCATCATCGAAAAGGGCATGAAGGGATTTTCCACCGCGCAGAAGCTCGACAAGCTCGGCATGCGCGGCTCCGACACCTGCGAACTGGTGTTCGAGGATTGCGAGGTGCCGGAGGAGAACGTGCTCTCCGAGGTCGGCCGCGGCGTCAACGTGCTGATGAGTGGTCTCGACTACGAGCGCGCGGTGCTGGCGGCGGGGCCGATCGGCATCATGCAGGCCTGCATGGATGTGGTGCTGCCTTACGTGCACGAGCGCAAGCAGTTCGGCGAGCCGATCGGCTCGTTCCAGCTGGTGCAGGGCAAGGTCGCCGACATGTACACCACGATGAACGCCTCGCGCGCCTATGTTTACGCGGTGGCGAAGGCCTGCGATCGCGGCGAGACCACGCGCGAGGACGCCGCCGGCGCCATCCTCTACGCCGCGGAGAAAGCCACCCAATGCGCGCTGGATGCGATCCAGCTTTTGGGCGGCAACGGCTACATCAACGATTATCCGACCGGCCGCTTGCTGCGCGATGCAAAGCTCTACGAGATCGGCGCCGGCACCAGCGAGATCCGCCGCATGCTGATCGGCCGCGAGCTGTTCGCCAAGACAGCCTGATGTCTTCTCCCTCGCCCCGCTCTTCGCGGGGAGAGGGGCTGTCACCGCACCAGTGGTGGCAGTTGTGCGCACCCCGGCACGATGATTGACCTTGAACCCCACCGATACTCTAACGAAACGTGCAACACCGATGCCGCTTCAATCGACGATCGATCCCACATCCTCTGAATTTGCCCGCAACGCCGAGGTGATGCGCGGCCTGGTCGCGGAGCTCCGCGGCAAGCTCAACCAGGTGGCCGGCGGCGGCGGCGAGACCTCGCGCAGGCGGCACACCTCGCGCGGCAAGATGCTGGCGCGCGATCGCGTCGATCTCCTGGTCGACCCCGGCACCGCATTCCTGGAGCTTTCGCCGCTCGCCGCCAACGGGCTCTATGGCGGTGACGTCCATTCGGCCAGCGTCATCACCGGCGTCGGGCGCATCTCGGGCCGCGAATGCATCATCGTCGCCAACGACGCCACCATCAAAGGCGGCACCTATTACCCGATGACGGTGAAGAAGCATCTGCGCGCCCAGGACATCGCGCGGCAGAACAATCTGCCCTGCGTCTACATGGTGGATTCCGGCGGCGCGTTCCTGCCGTTGCAGGATGAGATATTTCCCGACGAGCGGCATTTCGGCCGCATCTTCTACAACCAGGCCCAGATGTCGTCGCAGGGCATCCCGCAGATCGCGATCGTGATGGGATCCTGCACCGCGGGCGGCGCCTATGTGCCGGCGATGTCGGACGAGAGCATCATCGTGCGCAATCAGGGCACGATCTTCCTCGGCGGTCCGCCGCTCGTGAAGGCGGCGACCGGCGAGGTCGTCACCGCCGAAGAGCTCGGCGGCGCCGATGTCCACTCGCGCCAGTCGGGCGTGACCGATCATTATGCGCAGAACGACGCCCACGCGATCGGGATCGCGCGCCGCATCGTCGGCACGCTGAAGCAGCCGGTGAAGGCACAGCTCAACATGCGCCCCCCGCAGGAGCCGCTGTTTCCGGCCGAGGAGATCTACGGTGTGGTCTCCGCCGACGGCAGAAAACCGTTCGACGTGCACGACATCATCGCGCGGATCGTCGACGGCTCCGAGTTCGACGAGTTCAAGAAGCTCTACGGCACCACGCTGATCTGCGGCTTCGCCCATATCTTTGGCTATCCGGTCGGCATCATCGCCAACAACGGCATCCTGTTCAGCGAGAGCTCGCTGAAGGGCGCGCATTTCATCGAGCTGTGCTGCCAGCGCGGCATTCCCTTGGTGTTCCTGCAGAACATCACCGGCTTCATGGTCGGCAAGAAGTACGAGGCCGGCGGCATCGCGCGCGACGGCGCCAAGCTGGTGACGGCGGTTGCGACCGCAGGCGTGCCGAAATTCACCGTCGTGATCGGCGGCTCCTACGGCGCCGGCAATTACGGCATGTGCGGCCGCGCCTACAGCCCGCGCTTCCTCTGGCTGTGGCCGAATGCGCGCATCTCGGTGATGGGCGGCGAGCAGGCCTCGATGGTGCTGAGCCAGGTGCGGCGCGACGGCATCGAGGCCAAGGGCGAGAGCTGGTCGGCGGAAGAGGAAGACAAATTCCGCGAGCCGATCCGCGCGCAATACGAGAAGCAGGGCAATCCCTATTACGCCACGGCGCGGCTGTGGGATGACGGCGTGATCGATCCGGCTGATACGCGCCTCGTGCTCGGGCTCGGCCTGTCGGCGGCAGCCAACGCCCCGATCGAGCCGACGAAGTTCGGCCTGTTCAGGATGTGACCCAGGAACTGACCATGGACCGCTCAAAACTCACCCGGCGTTTCCGTACGCTTCTGATCGCCAACCGCGGCGAGATCGCCTGCCGCGTCATCCGCTCGGCGCGCGCCATGGGGCTGCGCACCGTCGCGGTTTATTCCGAGGCCGACCGCGACGCGATGCATGTCGCGCTCGCCGACGAGGCGGTGTTGCTCGGTCCGGCACGGGCGCGCGACAGCTATCTCAGCATCGAGCGCGTCATCGCCGCCGCCAAGGAGACCGGCGCCGAGGCGGTGCATCCCGGCTACGGCTTCCTGTCTGAAAATGCCGAGTTCGCGCAGGCCTGTCTTGAAGCAGGTTTGGTGTTCGTCGGTCCGACCGCCGAGATGATGACGGCGATGGGCTCGAAGTCCGGCTCGAAGGCGCTGATGGAGAAGGCCGGCGTGCCGCTGGTGCCGGGCTATCACGGCGAGGCCCAGGACGAGGCGACGCTGGCGGAAGCCGCCAACCGGATCGGCTTCCCGGTGCTGGTCAAGGCGTCTGCCGGCGGCGGCGGGCGCGGCATGCGCGTGGTCAATTCGGCGGCTGAGCTCACGGCCGCGATCACCAGCGCCAAGCGCGAGGCCAAGGCGGCGTTCGGCGACGACCGCATGCTGATCGAGAAATACGTGCAGAACCCGCGCCACATCGAGGTGCAGATCATCGGCGACAGCCACGGCAATCTGCTCTCGCTGTGGGAGCGCGAATGCACGCTGCAGCGCCGCCACCAGAAGGTGATCGAGGAGGCGCCGTCGCCGACGCTGAACGCCGCGCAACGCGAGACGGTTTGCGAGGCCGCCCGCAAGGCCGCCGGCGCGGTCAACTATATCGGCGCCGGCACCATCGAGTTCGTCTCCGACGGCAAGGACGTGTTCTTCATCGAGATGAACACCCGCCTGCAGGTCGAGCATCCCGTCACCGAGCTGATCACCGGCGTCGATCTCGTCGAATGGCAGCTCCGCGTCGCCTTCGGCGAGGCGCTGCCGCTGAAGCAGGACGAGATCAGGCTGAACGGGCATGCCATCGAGGCGCGGGTCTACGCCGAAAATCCGCAGAAGAACTTCATGCCCTCGGTCGGCCGCATCAAGACCTGGCGGACGCCACCGGAAGGCGACGGCCTGCGCATCGATGCCGGCTATCGCAGCGGCGATAACGTCTCGCCGTACTACGACGCGATGCTCGCCAAGGTGATCGCCTGGGCGCCGACGCGCGAGGGCGCGATCGACAAGCTCAATCGCGGACTGCAGGAGACCGATGTCCGCGGCATCGTCACCAATATCCCGTTCCTGTCGGCGCTGGTGACGCACAAGGATACGCGAGCCAATGCGATCGATACCGGCTTCATCGAGCGCGAGCTGAAGAACCTGACATCGGGTACCGGCACGGCCGGCGAGTTCGAGCTTTGCGCGGCGGTGACCGCGATCGTCAACGACGAGCAGAAGGCGGCGCGGCGCGAGGCCAGCTCGCCCTGGCAGGCCTTCGGCTGGATGCCGGTCGGCCGCCGTCAGCGGGTGTTTTCGTTCCGGCAGGGCCATGAGCCCGCCCAGACCATCACGCTGCACTATGGCAACGGACCGTCGACGCTCACGGTCGGCGGGCGCGAACTCGTCTTCGCCATCTCGTCAGCCGGCGATGACGGCTTCGACCTGACGCTCAACGGCCTCAAGTCGCGTATAGCCTCGGTCATCGAGGGCCACGAGCTCTACTTGCGCACCCGCAACGGCCGCTTCGACCTGCACTGGGTCGATCCGTTCGGCGGCGAGAGCGAGGAGCAGGTCGGCGAGGACAAGATCGTGGCGCCCTTGCCGGGCACCGTGGTGGCGCTGCTGGCCGAGGAGGGCGCAACGCTCGAGAAGGGCGCCCCGATCCTCACCCTGGAAGTGATGAAGATGGAGCAGACCCTGCGCGCGCCCTATGCCGGGGTGCTGAAGAAGCTCAGATGCAAGGTCGGCGACATCGTCGGCGAGGGCGTCGAGCTTGCCGAAGTCGAACCTGCGGCCGCGTCATGAGCGATCAGATCCAACTCGTCGAGATGGGGCCGCGCGACGGCCTGCAGAACGAGAAGACGCCGGTCAGCGTCGAGGCGCGCATCGCCTTCGTCGAGGCGCTGGTGGCGGCCGGGCTCAATACCGTCGAGGTCGGCGCCTTCGTGTCGCCGAAGGCAATCCCGCAGATGGCGAGCTCCGACCAGGTGCTGCGCGGCGTCAGCCACATCAAGGGCGCCGAATTCCACGTGCTGGTGCCGAACGAGAAGGGCTATGACGCCGCGCGCGCGGCCGGCGCCGCGGTGGTCTCGGTGTTCGCGGCGGCCTCCGAAGGCTTTTCGCGCGCCAATATCAATTGCTCGGTCGCGGAATCGATCGAGCGTTTCAAGCCGGTGCTGGCGCGCGCCAAGGCCGACGGCGTCAAGGTGCGTGGCTACATCTCCTGTGTGCTCGGCTGTCCGTTCGACGGCGAGATCAAGCCGAAGGCGGTCGCCGACCTCGCGGTGACACTGTGGGATCTTGGGTGCTACGAGATCTCGCTTGGCGACACCATCGGCGTCGGCACGCCGCTGAAGGCCAAACAGATGCTGCGTGCGGTCGGTTCTGAGTTGCCGATCGGCAACCTCGCGATGCACTTCCACGACACCTACGGCCAGGCGCTCGCCAATCTCTATGCCGGCATGGAAGAGGGCGTCCGTGTCATCGATGCCGCCGCCGGCGGTCTCGGCGGCTGCCCCTACGCCCCCGGCGCCACCGGCAACGTCGCGACCGAGGACGTCGCCTACATGCTCGAGGGCATGGGCGTGAAGACCGGGATCGATATGGACAGACTGCTGGCCGCGACCAACGAGATGGCTGGCTTGCTCGGCCGTCCGCCGGTCAGCCGTGTTGCGTCCGCGCTCAACGCGAAGCGCACGCGGCTCGCCAAATCGTAAATTGTGGGATGCTTGGAGCGATTTGGGATTGCAGCCGCCTCAATCTTCGGCGGTCGCGCCCGGAGTTATGTGCTGCGAAGCGCAGATTCAAGGCTCATAGTCGCGCCCCTGGCTTGCGCAGTCCGGGCTCCCGAAGCTGGACTCTCGACCCATATGCCCATCGTGCGACAGCGCCTCGCGCTATCGCCGCCCTCCTTGAGGGCGTTTCCTCCCTAGACTTGGGCCGCTTGTTGTTTCGAGCGGCCCTTTTTCTTACGCCGCCGGAGCATTGATCGTCGCGATCACGGCCCTCATATCGGTCGCCAGCTCGCGATAGTGCCCGCCCAACCGCTGGTATAGCTCGCGGTTGCTCCCATCCAGCGTCCTGCTAGCGATCAGCTCGCATTCGTCGGCGAGGATCTCAAATCGTTCCAGCTTTGCTTGGAGAGCAGACATGGCGGGCGTTTCCCTGACACTGTTACTGAGGGAGTTGCGACGCTACTACTCGGACTGCGTCTAACACAGCATAATTATAGGGTAGAACTAAATTCTTCCCGGCAATGACTTTGACCGATTGATGGGAGCGACTTGTCCGCCGTAGCTCGAACAGCGAAGGCGGAAGCGCATGAGCGTTTCGAGGCATTCCGGAGGCAAATCGAAGCGCTCGGATATGAGATGAGCAACTGACGATGCGGCGGAGCCGTAATCGGATCGGTAGCGCGCAGCGAAGCCCATCAATTCAGTATCCGCGGCGCAAATGATGGGTATCGCTTCGCTTCCCTACGAGCGAGGTCCTTCCGCCGGATGGAACCCGTTTTGCGGCGCACACAGCCGGCGTCATCGGCTCGGCTCCCGATTAAACCCTCCCGAAAGCGTTCATGGCTTGGTGACTCAAACGTGCTGAGGTGAGGGGGCTCGCAATTGCTCCAGGTGGATTCTCGCCATGTCCGGACAGGTGTCAGCTTCCCGCGGCCGAACGTTTCTGGCCGGAAAGATCGTCTTCAACTTCGGCCGGTCGGCCTTCGACTGCACGGTCCGCCAGCTCACGGAGACGGGCGCCACCGTGGAACTCGAAAGTGTCGTTGGCATTCCCGATCACATTCAACTGTTGCTCGTCGGCAGCAATCAGGTGAAGCCATGCAAACGGCTGTGGCAATCGGACCGCCAGCTCGGCCTGGTCTTTGAAGAGCAGCAGGCCAACGCTGCGGTGCCCACGCCTGCCGCTCCTGTGCCGGCCGCCATTCCGGAGCGGCGCAGCGGCGACATTCTGCGCGGGCACATGCTGGCGCTGCGCGCGGCGCTCGATCAGATCCCGGTCGGCATCCTGCTTTTGGACTCGGAGCTGAAGGCCCTGTTCATTAATCGTGCGTTTCGGAGCATGTGGGCGCTTCCGGACGCGGTGGCCGACCGCAGCCCCAGCTTCACCGACCTGATGCATCACGGCTGCAAGACGATGGCCTACGAGCTGCCGGCCGCGCAGCTCGAAGCCTATGTTGCCGAGCGCGTCCGCCTCGTGAGCGTCGGGGACCCCAACCCGATCGATCTCAGGCGCAGCAACGGTGATGTGGTTCGATGTCAGTGCACGCCGCTGCCCGACGGCGGCCGGATGGTGAGCTACACGCCCGTGACCGACATCGTGCGCGCATCCGACAAGCTCAAGGTACTGACCGGCGCGCTCGAGAACGTCGAAGACGGCGTCGTCCTGCTCGACCGCGATCTCAATGCGATCTTCCTCAATCGGCGAATGCGGGAATTCTGGGAGGTGAGCGAGGAGGAGGTTGCGCGGCATCCGGCATACATCACGCTGCTCACGCGCAATCGCCGCGCCGTTCCGGCGGGCGCGACCCCGGAGCAAATCAGGGCCTTTCCTGCGAAGCGGATTGCGGAGATCAAGGCAGGCGATCACAAGCGCGACGTGCAGACGCCGGACGGCCGCCATATCAGGATCCACTGCTCGACGATGGCAAACGGCGGTCGCATGCTGACCTTCGTCGACGTGACCGATCTCGTACGCAACGCACGGCAGCTGGAGGTGCTTGCGACCACCGATCCGCTCACCGGATTGTTCAACCGCAGGCACTTCCTGACGACGCTGGATGCGGAGTGGAGCCGGTTCCAGCGCTACTATCGTTCGGTATCCGTGCTGATGGTCGATATCGATCACTTCAAGAGCATCAATGACCGCTTCGGACATGCGGTCGGTGACGAGGCCATCAAGGCTGTTGCCGGGATATGCATTCGGGGCAAGCGCAAGTCCGACGTCGTCGGCCGCGTCGGAGGCGAGGAGTTCGCGGTCCTGCTGCCGGAGACCACATTGTCGCGCGCCCGAACCGTCGCCGAGCGCATCCGCAAGCGGGCGGAAGCGTTGACGGTGGGCGCGGATGATCGACCGGTATCACTCACGGTGAGCATCGGCGTTGCCGAGGCGCTCACAAGCATGCCGGGGATCGATGCCCTAATGAAGGCTGCCGATGCGGCGCTCTACCAGGCCAAGGAGCACGGCAGGAATCGCACGGAGTGCTGGTCACCTCCGTCGCCACCGAAACTGGCCACCGGGTGAGTTGCAGGATGGAGGGACTTGTCCGCCGTAGCCCGAAGAGCGAAGGCTGAAGCGATACGCCATCGCGTCACCGCGAATTGGATGACATCGCTGCGCTCCAGCCATCCTCTGGATGCTCGAACGACGTCTCCTCGTCGTCATTCCGGGGCGTGCGAAGCACGAGCCCGCGCAACACACTCAGTGTCGTCCCGGCGAAAGCCGTGACTCATAACCTCCGATGGTCATTGCTGCGCATCGGTGGAACGACGAGTCCCATCCATAACACCCGCTGCGGAGTATGGGTCCCGGCCTTCGCCGGGACGACGGCGGAGGACGTGTTCTCTCGGCTCAGCAACTGGCGCCTCTGGAATACTGGATCACTTGCACGCGCATGCGTGGGTGATGACACCGAATACGCTGTTTGACAGTTGAATCCGTGAGCAGGGGCTGGCCTTTCCTTCTACTCCAGCGAGCTCCATCACATGGCGGCAATCTGTCGGCTATGTGGTCGGGCCCGCATCAGGTGCCTATAAGGACTGATAATACATGGTTGCCCGGCGGCCACGATTGTTGCGATGTTGCAACGGTGCTTGAACATTTAACCTTAAAAGCACCCGGTCCGCACTCGCGCCGCTTTTTAGCCACACCCCGACATGAAAGGATATTCACGTAGCTGAATAGCCAGCGCTCCGACGACGGGACATTTTTTCGGGTTCCGGCGTTGATGGAGGAAAGAGCGCCGGGAACAGGGTCGCGATGGACGCCAAGACGAACATCAAGGGCAGGCTGCCCAGCCGTCACGTGACGGAGGGTCCCGAGCGCGCACCGCACCGGTCCTATCTCTATGCGATGGGGCTGACGACAGCCCAGATTCATCAACCCTTTGTCGGCGTTGCTTCATGTTGGAATGAAGCCGCTCCATGCAACATTTCGCTGATGCGCCAAGCGCAGGCGGTGAAGAAGGGCGTGGCCTCGGCCGGCGGCACGCCGCGCGAGTTCTGCACCATCACCGTCACCGACGGCATCGCGATGGGTCATGACGGCATGCGCTCGTCGCTGCCGTCGCGTGAATGCATTGCCGATTCGGTCGAGTTGACGGTCCGCGGCCACTCGTATGACGCGCTGGTCGGGCTCGCCGGCTGCGACAAGTCGCTGCCGGGCATGATGATGGCGATGGTCCGCCTCAACGTTCCGTCGATCTTCATCTATGGCGGCTCGATCCTGCCCGGCAACTTCCGCGGCCAGCCGGTCACCGTCCAGGACATGTTCGAGGCGGTCGGCAAGCACTCGGTCGGCGCCATGTCGGACGAGGACCTCGACGAGATCGAGCGGGTGGCGTGCCCGTCGGCCGGCGCCTGCGGCGCCCAGTTCACCGCCAACACCATGGCGACCGTCTCCGAGGCGATCGGCCTCGCGCTCCCGTATTCCGCCGGGGCCCCGGCGCCTTACGAGATCCGCGACTCCTTCTGCGCCGCCGCCGGCGAGAAGGTGATGGAGCTGATCGAGAAAAACATCCGGCCCCGCGACATCGTCACCCGCGAAGCCCTTGAAAATGCTGCGGCCGTGGTTGCAGCCTCAGGTGGTTCGACCAATGCTGCGCTGCACCTGCCGGCGATCGCCCATGAGTGCGGCATTAAATTCAATTTGTTCGACGTTGCCGAAATCTTCAAAAAGACTCCTTACGTCGCGGATTTGAAGCCGGGCGGCCGTTATGTTGCCAAAGACATGTTTGAAGTAGGTGGCATTCCGCTGCTGATGAAGACGCTGCTCGACAATGGCCACCTGCACGGGAATTGCCTGACCGTCACTGGCCGAACGATCGCCGAAAACCTCAAAAGCGTGAAATGGAATCCGCACCAGGATGTGGTGCGGCCCGCCGACAATCCGATCACCGTGACAGGTGGCGTTGTCGGGCTAAAGGGTAATCTCGCTCCGGAGGGTGCGATCGTGAAGGTCGCGGGAATGTCCAACCTGAGGTTTACCGGTCCGGCCCGGTGCTTCGACCGCGAGGAAGACGCCTTCGAGGCGGTGCAGAAGCGCACCTACAGGGAAGGCGAGGTGATCGTGATCCGCTATGAGGGGCCGAAGGGCGGTCCCGGCATGCGGGAGATGCTGGCGACCACGGCGGCACTGACCGGGCAGGGGATGGGCGGCAAGATTGCCCTGATCACCGATGGCCGGTTCTCCGGCGCCACCCGTGGCTTCTGCATCGGACATATTGGACCTGAAGCGGCCGTCGGCGGGCCGATCGGGTTGTTGCAAGACGGCGACATCATCGAGATCGATGCGGTCGCCGGCACCCTTAACGTAAATTTGAGCGACGCCGAACTCGCAAATCGTAAGACCAAATGGGCCCCTCGCGCGACGAACCATACATCTGGTGCGCTGTGGAAGTACGCCGAGCAAGTGGGGCCGGCGGTGGATGGCGCAGTCACCCATCCGGGTGGCGCGTACGAGAAACAGTGTTATGCGGACGTTTAGGCGTACGATATTGGCGTTTGCGTTAGGGGCCATCCCGGTGGCGGGCCCCGGATTCGGATTCGACGGCGCACCGGTCAACCCACAAGATACGGTTCTTCCTGTGGTTTCCCCGCAGCCGGGGACAGCCGGCGCGCTGAAACGGGCCGCGACCCCGGTGGCGCCTGCGGCGACCTCGCCGACCTCGTCGTTCAGCACGCTGCAGTATCAGGCCGAGGGCGGTCACCCCGTGGCGCAGTGGAAGCTCGGCAAGATGTACGCCGAGGGCGATGGCGTTATCCAGGACGACATGCGCGCCTTCGAGTATTTCAGCCGGATCGCCAATGCGCATGCCGAGGATTCGCCGTCGGCACCGCAGGCCTCGATCGTGGCCAACGCCTTCGTCGCGCTCGGCCGCTACTATCTGAGCGGCATTCCCAATTCCAAGGTGAAGGCGGACACCGAGCGGGCGCGGGAGATGTTCTCCTATGCCGCGTCCTATTTCGGCAATGCCGACGCCCAGTACGACCTTGCCCGGCTCTACCTGAAGACGCCGGACGCCTCGCGGGACGACTTCCGCTACGGCGCGCGCTGGCTCGGCCTTGCCGCCCAGAAGGGCCAGCATCAGGCGCAGGCGCTGCTCGGCCAGATGCTGTTCAACGGCGACCGCCTGCCGCCGCAGCGGGCACGCGGCCTGATGTGGCTGACGCTGGCGCGCGACAGCGCGACGCCGGATGAGGCCTGGATCAAGGAAAGCTACAACCGGGCGATCGCCAAGGCCTCCGAGGACGATCGCGCGATGGCGCTGCAGATGCTCGAGCACTGGGTGCAGGGCCGCCGGGATTGATCTTCCCGCCGGCCGGCGGGGTCAGGCGATCTCGAAGTCGAGATCGGCCCAGACCGGGACGTGGTCGGACGGCTTCTCCCAGGCTCGGACATAGCTGTCGATGCCGACGTCGATCAGCCGGTCACTGGCCTGCGGCGACATCAACAGGTGGTCGATGCGCAGGCCCCAGTTCTTCTGCCAGGCGCCGGCCTGGTAGTCCCAGAAGGTGTACTGGCCGGGCCCGTCATTGACCGCGCGCAGCGCGTCGGTCAGGCCGAGGCCGAGCAGCGACTGGAAGGCCTCGCGGGTCTGAGGCCGAAACAGGGCGTCATCGGCCCAGGCGGCGGGATTGTAGACGTCGCGCGCCGCCGGAATCACGTTGAAGTCGCCGGCCAGGATCAGCGGCTCCTCGGCCTTCAGCCGCTCCCTCGAATACTCAAGAAGCCGCGACATCCACTTGAGCTTGTACGGATATTTGTCGGTATTGGCGGGGTTGCCATTGGGCAGATAAAGGCACGCGACCCGGATCACGCCCTGCTTCAGCGTGACGACGCCCTCGAGGAAGCGGGCATGTGCGTCCTCGTCGTCACCGGCGAGGCCCGATTTGGTTTCGTCGAACGGCAGCTTCGACAGCAGCGCGACGCCGTTGAAGGTCTTCTGGCCGTGCGTGACGACGTTATATCCGAGCGCCTCGACCTCGAGCCGGGGAAACGCATCATCGACGCATTTGATCTCCTGCAGACAGACGATGTCGGGGGAACACTCCTTCAGCCAGCTGACCAGAAGTTCGATCCGTTGCCGGACCGAGTTGACGTTCCACGTAGCGATGCGAACTGCCATCGGACTTCCTTCATTGTGGGGGCACGTGACCGAGCGCCGCCCCGCTTAGACCAAGCGCTTCCGCATCTCGATGTGCGGGATGCCGGCCTCCTCGAATTCCGCGCCGATCCGCTCGAAGCCGACGCGTGCGTAGAACGGCTCCGCGTGCGTCTGCGCGTTGAGGATCAGTTCCGGATAGCCGAGTTCGGCCGCCTTGGCCATCAGCGCGTCCAGCACGCGGGCGCCTACGCCTGTGCCGCGCGCCGCTTTGAGCACGGCCATGCGGCCGATATGACCGTCCGGCAGCAGCCGGCCCGTGGCCAAGGGCGCACCGTCGTCGGCGAACGCCAGCGCATGCCAGCTCGATGCGTCCATGTCGTCCCATTCCAGTTCTACCGGCACCCGCTGTTCCTCGACGAAGACGCTGTAGCGGATGGCACGGGAGCGTTCGCGGGCTTCTTCCCAGGGGCAGACAAGGACGGAGGTGGACATAAGGTCGCGATTCGGAAGCTCAATGAAGCAGAACGGATGCGGCCCGGTTACTCAAAACGTCCGGCGATGCGCATGCCAATGACCGGATTGAAGCCGCACTATTTCACTTAGGTGGCATACCATGGGCGGTCCGCCTGTGCTAACCCTCTCAGGAAACAAGGCGCAACAATTGCCGACGGGGGAGTGACGACGCGCACCGGCCTTCAAGGCAAGCTGGCGGCGCACGTGCAAAACTTATGAAAAAACGCAATTTGGTTCTGACTGTCGCTGTTCTCGGCATTGCGGCCGGGGCGGCTTACATGACCCGCACTTCATGGATGGGTGGCGGCGCCGCCACCGCGCAAGGGACCCCGCGGCCGCGCGTGGTGTCCGTGGATCTCGCCAAGGCGGAACGCAAATCGGTTCCGGTCGATGTCGATGCCATTGGACAGGTCACGCCGATCTCCAGCGTGGCGCTGAAGTCGCGGCTGGAGACTACCATTGTCTCGGTGCATTTCGAGGACGGCGCCAGGGTCAATGAAGGCGACCTGCTGTTCACGCTCGACGCGCGGCAGATCGACGCGCAGATCGAGCAGGCCGAGGGCGTCCTGGCCCGCGACCAGGCCCAGCTCGAGGGCGCGCAGCGCGACCTCCGCCGCTACACCGAACTGGTCGGCAAGGGTGCGACCACCCAGGTCAACCTCGACAACGCCAAGACCCAGTCCGACGTCCTGATCGGCACCATCAAGGCCGACCGCTTCGCGCTGGAGAATCTCCGCGTCCAGAAGAGCTACACCGTCATCCGCGCACCATTCGCGGGACGGATCAGCGTCGCCAACGTCAAGGTCGGCAACTTCGTCCGCCCCGCCGACACCCAGCCGCTCGCGGTCATCAACCAGATGGCACCGGTCTACGTCACCTTCGCGATTCCGCAGCGGGCGCTGGTCGATCTGCGCGACGCCATGGGGAAGGGCGATTCCAAGGTGATCGCGACCATTCCCGGCCATCAGCGCTCCGAGCGCGGCAAGGTCGCGATGGTGGAGAACGCCGTCGACGCGACCACCGGCATGGTGACCGTGCGCGGCATCATGAACAACGAGAGCGAGACGCTCTGGCCCGGCACCATCGTGCAGACCAAGCTGATCATCCGCAGCGAAGACGCGGTCGTGGTGCCGACGGTCGCGGTGCAGCGCAGCCAGAACGGCAATTTCGTCTTCGTCGTCAAGGACGGCGTTGCCAAGGTCCGGCCGGTCAAGGTCGATCGCACCTTCCAGGGCTCATCGGTGATCTCAGACGGATTGGCGGGCGATGAAAGCGTCGTCGTCGACGGCCAGCTGCTGCTCTCGGAGGGATCGCGGGTTGAACTGCGGGCGCGCAAGGCCGGAGCCTGACCGATGACGCTCTCCGAGCTCTGCATCCGCCGCCCGGTCATGACGACGCTGATCACGGCGTCGATCATCGCATTCGGCGTGTTCGGCTTCCGCCTGCTGCCGGTCTCGGCGCTGCCCAAGGTGGACTTCCCGACCATTGCGGTGACCGCGACCTTGCCCGGCGCCAGCGCCGACACCATGGCCGCCTCGGTCGCCGGCATCATCGAGCGCCAGCTCTCGACCATTGCCGGCATCTCCTCGATGTCCTCGAACTCCTCGCAGGGCACGAGCGTCATCACCATCCAGTTCGACCTCAACCGCAACATCGACGCTGCCGCGCTCGACGTGCAGACCGCGTTGACGATCGCGCAGCGCCGGCTGCCGATCGAGATGACGATCCCGCCGAGCTTCCGGAAGGTGAACCCGGCGGACTTCCCGGTGCTGTTCGTCTCGCTCGGCTCGGCGACGCTGCCGTTGTCGAGCGTCAACGAATACGGCGACATCACGATCGGGCAGGCGCTATCGCAGTTGCCGGGCGTCGCCCAGGTCTTGATCTACGGCGCGCAGAAATTCGCCATCCGCGTCCAGGCCGATCCGGAGGCCGCCGCCGCGCGCGGCGTGTCGATGGAGGATATCCGCGCCGCGGTGTCGCGCGCCAATTCGTCGACGCCGGTCGGCACCTTGAACGGCCCCAAGCAGGACGTCGCGCTGCAGGCCTCCGGCCAGATGGACAAGGCGGCCGACTACCGCCAGATCTATGTCGCCTGGCGCAACGGCTCGCCGGTCCGGCTCGACGAGATCGCCAAGGTCTATGACAGCGTCGAGAACGACAAGATCGCGACCTGGATGAACGACGAGCGGGCGATCGTGCTCGCGATCCAGAAGCAGCCCGACGCCAACACCGTGGCGGTGGTCGACGCCGTGCTGGCCAAGCTGCCGGCGCTGCGCGCCGCGATCCCGCCCTCGGTGACCATGCAGGTCATGATGGACCGTTCGGTCTCGATCCGCCAGGCGGTCAGCGACGTCGAGGAGACCCTGCTGATCGCGATCGGGCTCGTGATCCTCGTGATCTTCCTGTTCCTGCGCTCGGCGTCCGCGACCTTCATCCCGGCGCTCGCGGTGCCGATCTCGCTGTTCGGCACCTGCGCGGCGATGTACGCGCTGGACTACTCCATCAACAACATGACGCTGCTGGCGCTGACGCTCTCGGTCGGCTTCGTGGTCGATGACGCCATCGTCATGCTGGAGAATATCGTCCGCCACATCGAGCACGGCATGAAGCCGTTCGAGGCGGCGCTGAAGGGGGCTCGCGAGATCGGCTTCACGATCATCTCGATCACCTTCTCGCTGATCGCCGTGTTCATCCCGGTGCTGCTGATGGGCGGCATCGTCGGCCGCGTCTTCCGCGAATTCGCGGTGACGATCTCGGTTGCGATCATCGTCTCCGGCTTCGTGTCGCTGACCCTGACGCCGATGCTGTGCGCCCGCGTGCTGCGCGCGCATGACGCGACCAAGCGGCCGAACATCGTGCTGCGGGCGTTCGAGGCGATGTTCGAGGCCTGGCTGCGGGCCTATGAATGGGCGCTGGATTGGGTGCTGGCCAAGAAGGCCCTGATGCTGGTGGTGACGCTGGCGACGCTCGGCGGCACCATCTACCTCTACATGATCGTGCCGAAGGGCTTCTTCCCGCAGGAGGACACCGGCTTTCTGATCGGCGTGACGGAGGCTGCGACCGACACCTCGTTCGAGGCGATGAAGGTGCGCCAGCAGGCGCTGGTCGAGGTGCTGCGGACCGATCCGGCGATAGAGTACATCAACTCTACGGTCGGCTCCGGCGGTCCCAATCCGACGGCGAATTACGGCCGTCTGTTCATCGCGCTGAAGCCGCAGAAGATGCGTGACAACGCCACCGTGGTGATCGGCCGTCTGCGGCAGAAGGCGCGCGAGATCCCGGGCATGCAGGCGTTCTTCCAGAGCATCCAGAACCTCAGCATCGGCGGCCGCATCTCCAAGAGCCAGTATCAGTATGTGATGCAGAGCGGCGATACCGAGGCGCTGTACCGGCTGGCGCCCGAGATGCGCGACAAGATCGAGAAGATCCCGGGCTTGCTCGACGTTACCACCGACCTCTACATCAAGAACCCGCAGATGACGGTCGACATCGACCGCGAGAAGGCGGCGGTCTACGGCGTCACCGTCGATCAGGTCCGCAACCAGCTCTACAACGCCTATGGCGCGCGGCAGGTCGGCACCATCTACATGCCGTCGAACGACTACCAGATCATCCTCGAGGTGCAGCCGCAGTTCCGCGTCGATCCGTCCGACCTCTCGAAGCTCTACATGAAGACCGCGAACAACCAGACCATTCCGCTGGATGCGGTGGCGAGGCTGGTGCCGACGGTCGGGCCGTTGCAGATCAACCACCAGGGCCAGCAGCCGGCGGTGACGATCTCGTTCAACCTCGCGCCGGGCACCTCACTCGGCTACGCGGTCGACAAGATCACCGAACTCGAGCAGACCGCGAATTTGCCGCCGACGATTGTGACCGGCTTCTCCGGCACCGCGCAGGTGTTCCAGGATTCGCTGCGCGGGCAGGGCGTGCTGATCCTCGCCGCGGTGTTCGCGGCCTTCGTGATTCTCGGCATTCTCTACGAGAGCTTCATCCACCCGATCACCATCATCTCCGGCCTGCCGTCGGCCGGTATCGGCGCGATCCTGACGCTGATGATGTTCGGGATGGAGCTGTCTGTCATCGCGATGATCGGCATCGTGATGCTGGTCGGCATCGTCAAGAAGAACGCGATCATGATGGTCGACTTCGCGCTGGAGCGCCGCCGCGTCGGCCTCAGCGCCGAGCACGCGATCCGCGAGGCGGCGCTGCTGCGCTTTCGCCCGATCATGATGACGACGTTCGCGGCGATCTTCGGCACGCTGCCGATCGCGCTCGGCGCGGGTGCCGGCGCCGAACTGCGTCAACCGCTCGGCGTCGCCGTGGTCGGCGGCCTCTGCGTGTCGCAGCTGCTGACGCTGTTCATCACGCCGGTGATCTACATCTATCTCGACCGCATCGACCGCAGGCTGCGGCGCAAGCTCGACCCCCAGGCGGAGACAGGCGGCGACGTCGAGCGGCCGCAGGTGGTCGCGGCGGAATAGCCGAGCGTTCGGCGCGAGCCGGAAACCGGCTCGCCGGGAGAAACCGCTCGGGATCGCGAAGCGTTAGATCGAGAAGCTGGTGCCGCAGCCGCAGGAGGCGGTGGCGTTCGGATTGACGACGCGGAACGAGGCGCCGATCAGGTCGTCGACGAAGTCGACTTCGGAGCCCGCGAGGAACGGGACCGAGGCTGGATCGATCAGCACCACCGCGCTGTCGCGCTCGATCACGAGGTCGTCATCGGCCTGGGTGCGCTCGACGTCGAACTTGTACTGGAAACCGGAGCAGCCGCCGCCCTCGACCGAAATGCGCAGCTTGGCGCCTTCGCCTTCCTTGCTGAGGATCTGCCCGATCCGGCGGGCGGCCCGTTCGCTGACGGTGATGGCAGCAGTCATGTCGGTCTCCGAAACCCTATTTGAGCATGATCCGATCCGGATCAGGCCCGGCGTCATCCCCAATTCATTTGGTCGGCCGCCTCAGTCATAGTTAAGTGCGTCGGACCATGGAATCAAATGGATAAGGACTAAAATACAGTGTCGGTCGGAATGGCTGCCCCCCGCGCGCCTTATGCCTGCGACCCCGATCGCAGCCGCGGCCGGCTGGTCGCGGAGCCGCCGAGCCGGACCCGGAGCCCATTCCGGCGCGACTGCGACCGGGTGATTCATTCCACCGCGTTCCGCCGCCTCAAGCACAAGACCCAGGTCTTCGTCTTCCACGAAGGCGATCACTACCGCACCAGGCTGACCCATTCGCTGGAGGTCGCGCAGATCGCCCGGGCGCTGGCCCGCCAGCTCGGGGTCGACGAGGACCTGACCGAGACGTTGGCGCTGGCGCATGACCTCGGCCATCCGCCGTTCGGCCATGCCGGGGAGCGGGCGCTCGACGAATGCCTCAGGGATGACGGCGGCTTCGACCACAATGCGCAGGCGCTGCGGGTCGTCACCTCGCTGGAGCATCGCTATCCCGAATTCGGCGGGCTGAACCTGACCTGGGAATCGCTCGAGGGGATCGTCAAGCACAACGGCCCCCTGGCCGAGCGCAACGGCGCACCCGCCGGCCGCTACCTGGAGAGTGGAATCCCGATCGGAATTGCCGACTACAACAAGGGCCACGACCTCGAGCTCTGGAGCTATGCTTCGCTCGAGGCGCAGATCGCGGCCTTTGCCGACGACATCGCCTACGACGCGCACGATATCGATGACGGCCTGCGTGCCGGCCTGTTCGCGGTCGACGACCTCAAGGAGATGCCGCTGACCGCAGAGATCATCGCCGAGATCGACCGCCACTATCCCGGGCTCGACGAGGTCCGGCGCGGCGCCGAACTGGTGCGTGAGCTGATCTCACACTTCATCAGCGCGGTCTTCAACGAGGCGAGCCGGCGCCTCGCGGCCGCGCAGCCGCAATCGGCCCACGACGTGCGTCACCACAATACCCCGCTGATCGCGTTTCCGTCCGAGGTGGCGGAGCAGGAGGCGGGGATCAAGGCGTTCCTGTTCCGGCGGATGTATCGCCACAAGCGGGTGATGCTGGTGATGGGGGAGGCGGAGGAGGTGGTCCGCAATCTGTTCGAGCGCTACCAGCAATCGCCTGAAGACCTGCCGGCGGAATGGATCGAGGGCAGCGTGCAGGAGACTGGGAGCGCTCGGAACAGGCGGATCGGCAATTTCATTGCCGGGATGACCGACCGCTTCGCCCTGATCGAGCACCAAAGGCTTTTTGACTCGACCCCGGATTTGCGTTAGCGCCCTGCCATGGCCGACACCACTGCTTCACCACACCTTTTTGCCGACATGCTGACGCGCGTGCACGCGATCTGTGCCGCTGTCGCAGCCGAGGACAATTGGCCCGCCGGCATCGATCTGTCCCGCGTCGTGGTGGAGCCGCCGCGCGACGCCAGCCATGGCGACATGGCGACCAATGCCGCGATGCTGCTCGCCAAGGATGCCAAGGCCAAGCCGCGCGAGCTCGCCGACAAGATCGCCGAGCGGTTGCGCGCCGATGCGCTGGTGGCCTCGGTCGATGTCGCCGGGCCCGGCTTCATCAACCTGACCTTGAAGCCGCTGGTCTGGGCGGACGCGCTGCGTGCCGTGCTGGCCGCCGGCTCGGCTTACGGGCGCAGCGACATCGGCAAGGCCGAGAAGGTCAATGTCGAATATGTCTCGGCCAACCCGACCGGACCGATGCATGTCGGCCATTGCCGCGGCGCCGTGTTCGGCGACGCGCTGTGCAGCCTGCTGCAATTCGCGGGCTTCGACGTCTGCCGCGAATATTACATCAACGACGCCGGCGCCCAGGTCGACGTGCTCGCGCGCTCGGCGTTCCTGCGCTACCGCGAGGCGCTGGGCCAGGACATCGGCGCGATCCCGGAAGGGCTCTATCCCGGCGATTACCTCGTGCCGGTCGGCGAGGCGCTCGCCAAAGAATATGGCGAGAAGCTGCTCGATATGCAGGAAGCCGCGTGGCTGCCGATCGTGCGCGACAAGGCGATCGCGATGATGATGGAGATGATCAAGGGCGATCTCGCCGCGCTCAACATCCATCACGACGTGTTCTTCTCCGAGCGCTCGCTGATCACATCAGGCAACAACAAGGTCGCCGAGACGATCGATTTCCTGCGCGCCAAGGGCGACATCTACGAGGGCCGTTTGCCGCCGCCGAAGGGCAAGCCGGTCGAGGACTACGAGGACCGCGAGCAGTCCCTGTTCCGCGCCACCGCCTATGGCGATGACGTCGATCGTCCGCTGATTAAGTCGGACGGCTCCTACACCTACTTCGCATCCGACATCGCCAACCACCGCTACAAGTTCGAGCGTGGCTTCACCAATCTGATCGACGTGTTCGGTGCCGATCACGGCGGCTACATCAAGCGCATGCAGGCCGCCGTGAAGGCGGTGACCGCGGGCAAGGCTGTGCTCGACGTCAAGATCGTGCAGCTCGTGAAGCTGCTGCGCGACGGCGAGCCGGTGAAGATGTCGAAACGGTCCGGCGAGTTCGTCACGCTGCGCGAGGTGGTCGACGAGGTCGGCTCCGACGCTGTCCGATTCATGATGCTGTTCCGCAAGAACGACGCGGTGCTCGATTTCGACCTCGCCAAGGTGATCGAGCAGTCAAAGGACAACGCGGTCTTCTACGTCCAGTACGGCCACGCCCGCGGCCATTCGATCTTCCGCAACGCGCGGGAGGAAGCGGTTCCCGATCTGCCCGAGACCGATGAGGCCCGGCTGGCCTATCTCCGTAATGCTACGGTCGAGCGGCTGACCGACCCGGCCGAGCTCGAGCTGCTCAAGCGGCTTGCGCTTTATCCGCGGATGATTGAGGCTGCCGCGGTGGCACATGAGCCGCACCGAATCGCTTTTTATCTCTATGATTTGGCCAGTGAATTTCATGCGCTTTGGACCAAGGGGCGCGATTTGCCCTATTTACGCTTCATTATCAATAATGATGCAGAGATCACGAGGGCGCGACTGGCAATGGTTCAGGGCGTCGTCTCGGTTCTGGCATCGGGCTTAGCTGTTCTAGGCGTCCACGCTCCGACCGAGATGCGGTAGGCAGGGGCATTAGGCCTTCACGAGTGGGGATTTGTGAGGGCATCTGGCAGGGGCCAACTCGTTCGGACCGGCTGTGCCGGCGATTTTGGCGCTGTCCCGAAGGGGATGCATGATCACAATGGCTGATCGATATCAGGACCGACATTTTCCCGCCGACACGGCTTCCAAGGCCGACAGCGATCCGCTTGCCGAACTGGCACGGCTGATCGGCCAGACGGATCCCTTCGGCAGCGCGAACAAGCCGCCACCGCGCCCGCTGCAGTCGCGCGCCAACGCGCGGCCGCAGCAATACGAGCCGCAGGCCGCGGACGAGGATGCGCCGCCCGCGGGCCCGCCGCCTTGGATGCAGCGCGCGCGGCAGGAGGCTGTCGCTCCGCCTCCCGTGCAGAACATCGAAGACGAAGAGCCCGAGCAGGACTACCAGCCGAAGCCGGTGCATCCGTTGCATCGCTACGCGGCTCAGCAGGCGCAGCCCGCGCCTGCGCCCGCGCCGGTGGCGCAATATCGGCCGGTCGAGGCCCCTCGACAGCCGGAGGCTTTTGACGAGGAGCCGCACTATCAGAGTGGCGGTCAGAATCAGGATCCGTCGCGCTATGACGACGCGCTCTACGGCCAGTTGGAAGCCGGCGAGCAGGATCTGCAGCGCGATCCCGCCTATCCGGACGATCCCTATGCCTATGAAGAGGCCTACGAGGAAGAACCCGAGCCCCGTCGGCGGCGCAGCGGCCTGATAACGGTCGCCGCGGTGCTCGCGCTTGGTGTGTTCGGCGTCGGTGGCGCGTATGCCTACCGGACCTATGTCGGCTCGCCCCGCAGCGGTGAGCCGCCGATCATCAAGGCTGACAACACGCCGACCAAGGTGGTCCCGGCCCAGGCCGACGCGCCGGCTAAGACGCCGGACCGCATGGCGACGGGCGACGGCACCGAGAAGATCGTGTCGCGCGAAGAGACGCCGGTCGACGTCAATTCGAAGACCGCCGGACCGCGCGTCGTGTTTCCGCCGCTGAACGCCAATGCGAATCCGCCGCCGGCGGCCAGCGTGCAGACGGCGCAACCCGCGCCGGCACCGATCACCGCGAACGGCACGTTGCCGAACAACGAGCCGCGCAAGGTCCGCACGCTTTCGGTCAAGGGCGATACGCCCGATGGCGCGCAGGCCACCGCAACCGTGCCGGCGAAAC
Organism: Bradyrhizobium brasilense; assembly: GCF_029714345.1. Lineage (NCBI taxonomy): Bacteria > Pseudomonadati > Pseudomonadota > Alphaproteobacteria > Hyphomicrobiales > Nitrobacteraceae > Bradyrhizobium > Bradyrhizobium brasilense. The sequence goes on along the minus strand of NZ_CP121669.1, from coordinate 4,872,644 downwards.
CTTCGGCGGCGGCGAAGCCTCCGGTGTCGCGCGGCAACCCGGCTGCGGCCAATGCCAGCGTCAACTCGCCAATGTCGCTTGTTCCCGGCCAGGCTGAGGCGGCTCCGGCCGCGCCTCCGACCCGGGTCGCGTCAACCTCGGCGGCTCCGGTTGGTGGCGGCGGATATCTGGTCCAGGTGTCCTCGCAGAAGAACGAGGCGGACGCCCAGGCGTCGTACCGGACGCTGCAGGGCAAGTATCGCAACGTGCTCGGTTCGCAGCCCTTGGTGGTGAAGCGCGTCGATCTCGGAGAGAAAGGCGTCTACTACCGCGCCTTCGCGGGCCCGTTCGCGTCCTCGGAAGAGGCGAGCCAAGTTTGCAAGAGCCTGATGTCGGCAGGTGGACCGCAGTGCCTCATCCAAAGAAATTAAAGGCCGTTTCCTTGACCCGTGAGCTGCATACGGCCTAATCGGCCGAATGACGAACCGCGCATTCATCACGGGCATATCCGGGCTGATCCTCAACGACGCCGAACGCGAATTCATTCGCGCCGAGCGGCCATGGGGCTTCATTCTGTTCAAGCGCAACATCGAGAGTCCTGCCCAAGTGGCGGCTCTTGTTGAGGAACTCCGGTCCGCAGTCGGCGTCGCCGATGCCCCGGTCCTGATCGACCAGGAAGGCGGGCGGGTGCAGCGGCTCGGCCCGCCGCATTGGCCGGCCTATCCACCGGGCGCGAGCTTTGGGGCGCTCTACGACATCGATCCGAAACTCGGGCTTGCGGCAGCTCGGCTCAGCTCACGGCTGATTGCGGCCGACCTGACCGACCTCGGAATCACCGTCGATTGCCTGCCTTTGGCCGACGTTCCCGTGGCCGGGGCGGACGCGGTGATCGGCAACCGGGCCTATGGAACCGAGCCGGGCAAGGTCGCGGCGATCGCGCGGGCGGTCACGGACGGACTGGAACAGGGCGGGGTGCTGCCGGTTCTCAAGCATATTCCCGGCCATGGCCGGGCCATGGCGGACAGCCATTTCCGGCTTCCGACCGTTGATACCGCCAAGGCCGAGCTGGAACGGACCGATTTTGCCGCGTTCCAGCCGCTTGCGGATCTGCCGATGGCCATGACTGCACATGTTGTGTTTAGCGCGCTCGACCCCGTCCATCCGGCGACGACTTCTGCGACAATCATCGAACAGGTGATTCGCGGCCTGATCGGGTTCCAAGGTTTGTTGATGAGTGATGACGTGTCGATGAATGCGCTGGCCGGATCGATTGCCGAGCGGACCCGCGCCATCGTCACCGCCGGTTGCGACATGGTTCTGCACTGCAACGGCAATATTGACGAGATGCGCGAGGTCGCACGCGAAACGCCGGAACTGACCGGCAAGGCGCTTGAGCGCGCCAAGGCGACGCTCGCCGCGCGCAAGCCGCCTCAGCCGCTCGACCGGCAGGCGGCACGGGCTGAACTGGATGCGTTGTTGGATCGGGTAGGGACGGCATGACCGCTGAAATTCTTTCGTTTGATACCGGGCGGCCGGCCGACCTCGCCGAGGGCGAACCGGCGCTGGTGGTCGACGTCGAGGGCTATGAAGGTCCGCTCGACCTGCTGTTGACGCTGGCGCGGCAGCAGAAGGTCGACCTGTCGAAGATCTCGATCCTCGCGCTCGCCGACCAGTATCTTTCGTTCATCGAGGCGGCGCGCAAGATTCGCCTCGAGCTTGCGGCCGACTATCTGGTGATGGCGGCGTGGCTGGCGTTCCTGAAGTCGCGGCTCCTGCTGCCCGAGCCGCCGAGCGCGGAGGGGCCGAGCGCCGAGGAAATGGCGACCGCGCTCGCCAACCGGCTGCGCCGGCTGGAGGCGATCCGCGAGGCGGCGAACCGGCTGATGAACCGGCCGCAGTTCCAGCGCGATATCTTTCCGCGCGGCAATCCGGAATCGATCGCCGAGATCAAGCATCCGAAGTTCACCGCCACCTTGTACGACCTGCTGTCGGCCTATGCCACGCAGCGCGCGTCGCGCGTGCTGACCTCGGTCCATCTGGCCAAGCGGACGGTGTGGTCGCTCGCCGAAGCGCGCGCGTCGCTGGAGCGGCTGGTTGGCCTCGCCGAGGAATGGAGCTGCCTCGACGAGTATCTGATGAAGTACGTCGCAGATCCCAAGCAGAAGGCGACGGTGTTCGCCTCGAGCTTCGCGGCCGCCCTCGAACTGGTTCGCGAAGGCGAGATGGAGATCAACCAGAAGCAGGCGTTCGCGCCGATCTATTTCCGAAAGCGTCAAGCGCAAGCCGCAATGGCGGCGCCGGACCTGTCGGTTGAGTAAGTGGAAGAAGGAGAGCAAGCCCATGGCAAGCTTGGCGGAAGTGCGCAGAGAAGAGCCCGAGGAGGAGGTTTCTCCTATGGATCCGGTGGCGCGTCCTGAGGAATTGCGGCTCCTGGAAGCCCTGTTGTTTGCATCGGCCGAGCCGATCGATCAGGCAACGCTGGCAAAGCGGATGCCCGACGGCGTCGACGTCAAGGCGGCGCTCGCACAGCTGCAAGCGGAATACGCGCCGCGCGGCGTCAACCTGGTGCGCGTCGCCAACAAGTGGACTTTCCGCACCGCCGGCGATCTGTCGTGGCTGATGACGCGCGAGAGCACCGAAACCCGGAAGCTGTCGCGTGCCGCGATCGAGGTGCTGGCGATCGTTGCCTATCACCAGCCGGTGACTCGCGCCGAGATCGAAGAAATTCGCGGCGTGGTCACGTCGAAGGGCACGATCGACGTGCTGCTCGAGACCGGATGGATCCGGCCGCGCGGCCGCCGCAAGACGCCGGGCCGTCCGCTCACCTTCGGAACCACCGACGCGTTCCTGTCGCAGTTCAGCCTGGAAGCGCTCGGCGACCTGCCGGGACTCGAGGAGCTGAAGGGCACGGGTCTGCTCGACTCGCGTCTGCCGACCGGATTTTCCGTTCCGTCGCCGTCGGATGACGCGACGCTGCGGGAGGACGAGGAGCCGCTCGAGCCGGGTGATACGCTGGAACTGTTGCTGGCGCCGGCGGTCGAGCCGGAAGCCGAGGAACCGAAGGCCGACGCAGAAACCACTGATGAGGTTGGGACTGCCGAGGTCGAAACGACCGCCCAAGCGGAGGTCGAGGCGGACGTTGCCTCTGACGCGGATGCGGCCGAACCTGACACCGGCGAGCCAGAAGACCGCGCCGACCACGCGGGTGATGACGCCGCCACCGAGGACAAGGGCGAATAGGCCTGAATATTCCCGGTTAAGCCTAGCAATATTACGTAGCCGCGACAGCGATTTGCCGCGGCCGAGGTCCTTGTTTTTGACACCCCGCGGGCCTACCTTCCGGCAAAGTTCAGGCCGGTCCGCCGGCCATTTCTGGAGGGTTGCAGGATGGGTTCGTTGAGCATTTGGCACTGGATCGTCGTGATCGCAGTGGTCCTGCTGCTGTTCGGACGCGGCAAGATTTCTGATCTGATGGGTGACGTCGCCCAGGGCATCAAGGCCTTCAAGAAGGGCATGCAGGACGACGACAAGGTCGCCGAGAAGACTGAGCCCACCAAGTCGATCGATCACAATGCGGCGACGTCGGCCGCGCGCCAGGACGTCGGCAGCAAGGCCGTCTAACGCGCTTGTACTGACGCATATTTCGACGTTTTTTCTTGCGCGAAACGGTGACGCCGTCGCATAGACGCGCTATGGACGCCGATTGAGAAAAGGCGCCGGCAGCCCCAGATCCTGTTGGGAGCGATGGGGCCGATGGCGGCGCGCTTAGGCAGAAGAATTCATGTTCGATATCGGGTGGAGTGAACTGGTCGTCATCGCGGTCGTCGCGCTGATCGCCATCGGCCCGAAAGAACTGCCGGGCGTGCTGCGCATGGTCGGGCAATGGATGGGCAAGGCCCGCAAGATGGCCTCCGAATTCCAGGGCCAATTCCAGGAAGCCATGCGCGAGGCCGAGATGGCCGACCTCAAAAAGAGCTTTGACGAGGTCAAGGAGGCCGCAACCGGCATCACCAGCGGCAACATTATGACCTCGCTGCAGAAGGACGTCAGCGACGCCCTGCAGATCGACAAGCCGGTCGATGCGCAGGTCGCGTCCGCAATCGACGCACAGGTGGCGTCAAGTGACACGCCGGTGACGCCCACGACTCCCGTCGAGCCGACGCCGGAAACCTTCGTCGAGGCCGAGGCGCACGCGGCAGCCAGCGAGCCGCTTGCGATCACCAATGAGGTGAAGGCCGAGCCGGCGCCGCAGGACGTGACGCCGGTACAGCCCGACGCGCTCAAGGACGCGAGGGCGTCATGAGCGCCGAAGACATCGAGGCCAGCAAGGCCCCCTTGATGGATCACCTGATCGAGCTGCGCTCGCGGCTGATCAAGGCGCTGCTCGGCTTCGGCGTGGCCTTCATCATCTGCTTCTTCTTCGCCAAGCAGATCTACAACGTGCTGGTCTGGCCGTTCGTCTGGATTGCCGGGCCGGAGAATTCGAAATTCATCTACACCGCGCTGCTGGAATATTTCATCACCCAACTGAAGCTTGCGCTGTTCGGCGCCGGCTTCATCTCGTTTCCGATCGTCGCCACCCAGATCTACAAATTCGTCGCGCCCGGTCTCTACCGGCACGAGCGCAACGCGTTCCTGCCGTATCTGATCGCCACTCCGGTGTTCTTCGTGATGGGCGCGGCGCTGGTCTATTTCGTTGTGCTGCCGATGCTGGTGCGATTCTCGCTCGGCATGCAGCAGGCCGGCGGCGCGGAGACCGCGCAGATCCAGCTGCTGCCCAAGGTCGGCGAATATCTTTCGCTGATGATGTCGCTGATCTTCGCCTTCGGCATCGCGTTCCAGCTGCCGGTGATCCTGACGCTGCTCGGCCGCATCGGCATCGTCACCTCGAAGATGCTGAAGGAGAAGCGGCGCTACTTCATCGTGATCGCCTTCATCATCGCCGCCGTGCTGACGCCGCCCGACGTGCTGAGCCAGGCCTCGCTCGCGATCCCGCTGCTCGCGCTCTACGAGGGCGCCATCATCGCGGTCCGGATCGTGGAGAAGAAGGCCGCGACCTCGAATGCGTCGTCCGGGGCGACCAATCCGGCCGAGTAGGGTGATTTCACCTCACAGTCGGTGTCATACCCCGCGAAAGCGGGGTATCCAGTACGCCGCGGCTTCTCGGTGTGACGCACCGACGTCTCTGGAATGCTGGATCACCCGCTTTCGCTGACGATGACGGTCGTGGTAGTGGAACTACATAGCCGTAGTTTGCCAACGCAATGGTTGGTTGCTTACGCATAGCCTGCCAGGACTGACTCATGCACGACATCAAAGCGATCCGCGACAACCCGACAGCCTTCGACGACGGCCTGAAGCGCCGCGGGCTGGAGGCCCTGTCGCCGTCGCTGCTGGCGATCGACGAGAAGCGGCGGGCGGCGATCCTGGCGTCGGAGCAGGCCCAGGCGCGGCGCAATGCGGCCTCGAAGGAGATCGGCGAGGCCAAGAAGGCAAAGGACGAGGCGCGCGCGGCCAAGCTGATGGCTGAAGTCGCCGAGCTGAAGACCACGATGCCAGAACTCGAGCTGACGGCGAAGACGGCTGATGAACAGCTGACCAAAGAGCTGTCGTCGATTCCGAACCTGCCGCTCGACGAGGTGCCCGACGGCACCGACGAGCACGGCAACGTCCAGCACCATGTGTACGGCAAGACGCGCGACTACGGCTTTGCGCCGAAGCTGCATGACGATCTCGGCACCGCGCTGGGCGACATGGATTTCGAGGCGGCGGCGAAACTGTCCGGCGCGCGCTTCGTCGTGCTGAAGAAGGGCCTGGCGCGGCTCGAGCGTGCGATCGGGCAGTTCATGCTCGACCTGCACACCGGCGAGCACGGCTACACCGAGATCAATCCGCCGCTGCTGGTGCGCGACGCCGTGATGTTCGGCACCGGTCAGTTGCCGAAATTCGAGGACGACCAGTTCTGGGCGATCAAGGGCGAATTGCTCGCGTCGCCGAATGCCGATCTGCGCAGCGAGCGCCTCGGCCTGATCCCGACCGCGGAAGTGTCGCTGACCAACCTCGCGCGCGAATCCATCCTCGACGAGAAGGAGCTGCCGATGCGGCTCACCGCGCTGACGCCGTGCTTCCGTGCGGAGGCCGGCGCGGCGGGGCGCGACACGCGCGGCATGATCCGCCAGCACCAGTTCACAAAGGTCGAGCTGGTGTCGATCACGACGCCGGAAGCCAGCAAGGATGAGCTCGAGCGCATGCTGTCCTGCGCCGAGCAGGTTCTGCAGAAGCTCGACCTGCATTATCGCGTGATGACGCTGTGCGCCGGCGACATGGGCTTCTCCGCGCAGAAGACCTACGACATCGAGGTGTGGATGCCGGGGCAGGGCGACGGCGGCGCCTATCGCGAGATTTCGAGCTGCTCGGTGTGCGGCGATTTCCAGGCCCGCCGCATGGACGCGCGCTATCGCGGCCCCGACGGCAAGCCGCGTTTCGTGCATACGCTGAACGGCTCCGGCACGGCGGTCGGGCGCGCCTTGATCGCGGTGATGGAGACCTATCAGCAGCAGGATGGTTCGATCGCGGTGCCCGATGTGCTGCAGCCCTATATGGGCGGGCTCAAGGTCATCGAGCACGGCATGTGAGGCGAGGGCCATTGTGATGCCGCTGCACCGTGACATCCACTGGCTTGGTCGACAATGGGCCGTTACGGGCCACGGTCTGCAGCTGATCAATCAGAAGCAGATGGGCTATTACGACATCGAGGCCGCGCGCCTGTGGGACGCGCGCGTGACCGAGGTGCAATCGAAGGCCTGGATCGACAGGCCCGACTTCGACAAGGCTCTGGAGATCGCGCGCGGCAAGTTCACCCAATTGGCACCGGCAGATCTGCCGCCACCACCTGCACCGATTGGGTCGCCGCCACCGCTGGTCCGGGCGACGCCGCCGGCCGCGCCGCGCGCGCCGCTTGACGCGACATCGGTGCCCTCGATCGAGGAGCTGCTGGCCAGGCTGAAATCGAAATCGGCTGCGACGGCGCCGGGCGAAGCGCTCGCTCCGGTGCCGCCCAAACCCGAACCGCTCGGGGTTGAGCCTCGGAAGGTCGAGCCGTCGGGGTCCGAGCTCCCCCAAGCGGCTTCGTTCGCCCCCGAACCGTCCAGGGCTGAGCCTGGCGCGTTTGAAGCTCCGAAGGCCGAGTCTCTCACGATCGCACCCGCCAAGGCCGATTCGGTCACGGCCAATCCCATCAAGTCCGAGCTCCCCACATCGGAGCTTCCGAAGCCTCCCAACCCTGAGCCTCGCCAAACCGCATCAATTGCTCTTGAGTCGGCCAAGCCGGAAGCTCGGAGGGTTGAGCCGCCCAGGGTTGAAGCTCCCAAGGTTGAAGCGCCAAAGCCTGAACCTGCCAAGCCCGAGCCTCCAAGGTCAGAAGCTGTCGCGTCCCGGGGTCTCGGGGCCGAACTGCGTCAGACCCCACGGGTCAAAGTGCCAGAGGCGCCGCGGCCAACGCCCGTCATCGCGGTTGTTCGGCGGCCGGCCAGAGCAGCCTGGCCGGTGTTCGAGCGCAAGATCGCCGGCAGCGCGCGATTTGTCCGTCCATGGCGCGTGACGTCGGCACGATGGCGCGGGCCATCGCCAGGTTTGCCTCCGCGGCCCTAGCCGGTTAAGACGGCAATCAACTCAAGAAACCGCAACGTAAGATACCCGCGTCGAATCGGAACAAAAGGCACTTTGACGGATGCGAATTCTCTGCACCAATGATGACGGCATCCATGCCCCAGGCCTGCAGGTCGTCGAGCAGATCGCACGCGCGTTGTCCGACGACGTCTGGATCGTTGCCCCCGAGCTCGATCAGTCCGGCGTCTCGCATTCGCTGTCGCTCAACGATCCGCTGCGTCTGCGCGAGGTCAGCCCGCGTCACTTCGCGGTGCGCGGCACGCCGACCGATTGCGTCATCATGGGCGCGCGCCACATTCTCGGAGACAAGCTGCCCGATCTCGTGCTGAGCGGCGTCAACAAGGGCCGCAACGTCGCCGAGGACGTGGTCTATTCCGGCACCATCGCCGGCGCGCTCGAAGGCACCATTCTGGGCTTTCCGTCATTCGCGCTGTCGCAGGAATTCTCGATCGAGACGCGCAACGCGCCGCTGTGGGACACCGCGCTGAAATTCGGACCCGACATCATCCGCAAGGTGATCGGCGCCGGCGTCCCCAGAAACACCGTCATCAACGTCAACTTCCCGTCCTGCATGCCCGATGACGTGAAGGGCATCCGGATCACGCGGCAGGGCAAGCGCAATCAGGGGTTCCTGAAGATCGATCGCCGTCACGACGGACGCGGCAATCCATATTTCTGGATCGGCTTCGAGCGCGCGGCGATGATGGATGCGCCGGCCGAAGGCACCGATCTCGCCGCGCTTGCGGCGCGCTACGTCTCGGTCACACCGCTGCGGCTCGACCGCACCGATGAAGCATTTTCGGAAACGCTGATTGATACGCTGAAGTAATCCTCGGGGAATCTGTAGCCCGGATGGAGCGAAGCGAAATCCGGGACCCGTGTTGTGAAGTCCCCGGATTACGCTTCGCTCCATCCGGGCTACGCGCGTAACTTGCCGTTAAACCGGCGCGCCCTTCATCGCGCTGGAAATCACCTGGGCCAGCGTTTCCAACTGGAAGGGCTTTTGCAGCGCCGGACGGTCGCGATACTCCGGAGGCAGGCCGGACGAGCCATAGCCGGTCGCGAAGATGAAGGGGCGGTTGCGGGCGTTGATCAGTTCGGCGACCGGGGTGATCACCTTGCCATTGACGTTGACGTCGAGGATCGCGAGGTCGAATTCGGTCGATTGCGCAAGCTTGACCGCTTCGCCGATCTCGCCGGCCTCGGCCGCAACGCTATGGCCGAGTTCCTCCAGCATATCGGCGACCATCATTCGGATCATGACCTCGTCCTCTACGAGGAAAACTGAACAGCCCGCCGGCCGTATCGCTGTCATGATGGAATCCTTGCCCTTCCCTGAATCAGGCTCGCAAATAACATTACAGCGCGCAATGCAAACGTTCGGGAATTGGTCCGTTTCCGGCGCGCCACAGCGTTTTCCGCATCGCGCTGGCGGGCTTTGCTGCGCAAGATTTGCCCAACAGCCAACGAGGTGTGTTGGCCCTACGAGCGCCCTGATCTGCGCCACCCAGACGTTAACTGCGCATCGCCGCCGATTATATGTGAGGGAGCCGGGCCGGCGCCAATGCCAAATCTGGCGATGGTTCCTGGCCGGGAACAAAACGCGACGGGAAATTTTTCCTTAACGCGGTATTTCGGATTTCAATGGCATCTAGAGGGCAAGATTCCGCGCTGCCGCCCAGAGACGCTGATGAACATGGCCGTGAACCCCGATCCGACCGAGAAGATGATGTTTCAGCTGACCCTGCGGCGGCGTGGGGTGAGCGATCAGGCGGTGCTGCGTACGATGGAGGAGGTGCCGCGCGAGGTCTTCGTCGATCCGCGCGATCGCAACGAGGCCTATCGCGACAGCGCGCTTGCGATCGCCTGTGGGCAGACCATCAGCCAGCCTTTCGTCGTGGCCTACATGACCGAGCAGTTGAAACTGCAGAAGGACCATCGCGTGCTCGAGATCGGCACCGGCTCGGGCTATCAGGCGGCCGTGCTGTCCCGGTTGTGCAAGCAGGTGCTGACCATCGAGCGCTACCGGACGCTGGCCGACGGCGCCCGCAAGCGCCTCGAAAAGCTGGGTTATTACAATATCGAGGTGCTGCTCGGGGACGGCTTCGACATTCCGGCCGGGGCGGGCGACTTCGACCGCATCATCGTCACCGCGGCGATGGAGCAAATCCCGGAGAAGCTCTTGGAGCGGCTCGAACCCGGCGGCATCCTGATCGCCCCGGTCGGGCCGCATCAGGGTATCCAGACCCTCGTCCGCGTGGTGCGGACCGAGAACGGCTTCGACCGCAAGGAATTGGTCGACGTCCGCTTTGTGCCGGCGTTGCCGGGAATCGCGCGCGAATTGTAAATTTGGCGATTTGCTGCTTGGCACCAACGCCTTATTCGCAGGGTTAAGCGGTTATTTACTCGGTACGTGTTTACTCAAAACAGTCTTTTGTTGCGTACGAGTGAGTAACCATGTCTGGGGTTGTTGAGTTGCTTCGCTCGCGTCGCGTACCGCAGGTTGCGGTGCTGACGCTGATGTCCATGGCTTTTGCCGGTTGCAGCGCCGATATGTCGTCGCGCTTCTCGCAAAACTCCTACTCGCAAAATCCGTTTGCGTTTGATCCGCAGCCGACCGGCACCGTGCAGCAGGCGCCGCCGCCGCGCGAGTTGCCGCAATACGCGCGGCCGCGAACGCAACCGCAGTATTCGCAATACCAGTCACAGCCGTTGCCGCCGCCGGTCGCAGCGGCGCCGCAGTCCTATCCGGTCGCCAATGGCAATGCCGGCGTCTCCGGAGGAGGGCGCGGGGTCTCGTCCTACACGCCGCCGCCCGCGCGTCCGCAGATCGAATCCACCGGCACCGTTCCGCATTCGGTCGCCGCAGCCCCTGCCGGGCACAACGGCACCACCATCATCGTCGGCACCAGCGATACGCTGGAAGTGCTGGCACGCCGCTACAACGTCTCGACCGCCGAGATCCTGCGCGCCAACGGCTACAAGGGACCGCGCGCGCTGTCGCCCGGCCAGCAGCTGGTCATTCCGCGTCCGACCGCATCGGCCGCGGCGCCGGCAATGGCCGCACCGGCCGCGCGCCCTGTCGCCGTGGCAGCCGCGCCCGCCGGCGTCCACTATGTCAATCGCGGCGACACGCTGCACAGCATCGCGCGTCAGCACCACATCCCGGTGGCCGAGCTCGCCCGTGCCAACAATCTCGACCAGTCGGCCCGGCTCAGCCTCGGCATGAAGCTCGTGGTGCCCGGCGCCAAGACGGCGATGGCGGCACCCGCGCCCGTTGCGCAACCCGTTGCTGCCGCGCCCGTTGCTGCCGTTGCTCCGGCACCGGCGGTCGCAGCCCCGAAGGTCGTTGCAACCGCGCTGCCGCAGCAGAGCGCGCGGCTGGTCCAGCCGACCGCGACCGTCGAACAGCCGGCGGCTGCCGCTGAAGCGCCCGTCGTCACCAAGTCGAGCGAGGCCACCGGCGCGTTGCCGACCTTCCGCTGGCCGGTGCGCGGCAAGGTCATCACTGCCTACGGCTCGAAGACCAACGGCAAGGTCAATGACGGCATCAACGTCGCGGTCCCCGAGGGCACGCCGGTGAAAGCGGCCGAAGACGGCGTCGTCGCCTATTCGGGCAATGAGCTGAAGGGCTACGGCAATCTCGTGCTGGTTCGCCATTCCAACGGCTACGTCACAGCCTACGCCCATGCGAGCGAAATCCTGGTGAAGCGCGGCGATACCATCAAGCGCGGTCAGGTAATTGCCAAGTCGGGCCAGTCCGGCGAGGCGGGTTCGCCGCAGCTCCACTTCGAGATCCGCAAGGGATCGTCGCCGGTCGATCCGCTCCAGTTCCTCAACGGCGCGTAAGCTACGCGTCGGGACTTCAAGGGACTTCCAAGTCTCACAACAAAGACAGCGGGGGAGGCGCAAGCCTCCCCCGTTTTGTTTTGACGATTGCAGCGACGATTACTTGCCGCTCAGCCGCGTAGCCCGGATGGAGTGAAGCGAAATCCGGGAGCTCACTCGCGGAGTGCACCGATCCCGGTGACGGGAGGGCTATGCCTCCCATTCCTGTTAATGGCCACTAAGCCGCACGCCGAGCCGGCCTGCGAGTTCCTGCGTGTACTGCCAGGCGACGCGGCCCGAGCGCGAGCCGCGGGTGGTCGACCATTCGAGCGCCTCGCGCTCGAGTTCGTCCTCGGCGATCTTGATGCCGTAATGGTCACAATAGCCCCTCACCATCGCGAGGTATTCGTCCTGACTGCAGCGGTGGAAGCCGAGCCAGAGGCCGAAGCGGTCCGACAGCGACACCTTTTCCTCGACCGCTTCGCCGGGATTGATCGCGGTCGAGCGTTCGTTCTCGATCATCTCGCGCGCCAGCAGATGCCGCCGGTTCGAGGTCGCATAGAGGATGACGTTGTCGGGGCGCCCCTCGATGCCGCCTTCCAGCACGGCCTTCAGCGACTTGTATGAGGCATCGTTGCCGTCGAACGAGAGGTCGTCGCAGAACACGATGAAGCGGAAGGAGGAGCTGCGCAGCAGCTCCATCAGGCCGGGCAGGCTCTCGATGTCCTCGCGGTGGATCTCGATCAGCTTCAGCCGGTCGGCCGGCTTGCGGTCGAGATTGATGCTGGCATGGGCGGCCTTGACCAGCGACGACTTGCCCATGCCGCGGGCGCCCCAGAGCAGCGCATTGTTGGCGGGCAGGCCGTCGGCGAAGCGCTCGGTGTTCTCCATCAGGATATCGCGCATCCGGTCGACGCCCTTGAGCAGGCCGATCTCGACGCGGCTGACGCGCGGCACCGGGGCGAGGCGCCCGTCCGGATGCCAGACGAAGGCGTCCGCGGCGCCGAAGGTCTCGGCCGGATCGAGGGCCGGGGAGGCGTCCGCGAGGCGGCTGGCGATGACCTCCAGGGCGTTCGCGATCCGCTCGGCCGCTGCGCCGTCGAGCGCCGTTACCGGGCGTTTTGTCGCGGCGTTTTCAGCACGCTTGGCGGCAGCCTTGGGGGTGGTTTTGCGGGTTGTTTTACTGGTCGTTTTCTTGGCTTTTTTCGGCATTTGTCCAGTTCCTGACGGCGCAGCCTTATCGGGCTGGCGGCGGTCCCGCAAGCGCCCTAAATGAAGGTCCGTTAACGTTGCAATTGGGACCGCGGCCGCTATAGTCCGCGCGAATTTGTCCGGACCGCCATACCGCCCCGAATCCGAGGGCGCTGCCGGTTCTTTCCCGTCTTATCCGAGGATCGTCCGAATGCTGATTACTCCTGCGTTTGCCCAGGCTGGAGCGACTGGTGACACCAACAGCATGTTGATGTCGCTGCTGCCATTCGCGCTGATCTTCGTCATCATGTACTTCCTGATTCTGCGCCCGCAGCAGAAGAAAGTGCGCGACCATGCGGACCTCGTGAAGAACATCCGCCGCGGCGACACCGTGGTGACCTCGGGCGGCCTCGTCGGCAAGGTGACCAAGGTGGTCGACGACGACCAGATCGAGTTCGAGATTTCGGACGGCGTTCGCGTGCGCCAGATGCGCCAGATGATCTCGAGTGTGCGTACCAAGGGTGAGCCGGCGAAGGGCGACGCCAAGGACGAGGCGTCCGCGAGCTGATTGCCGCGGCGCTTTTTTGGAATCTGACGGGTCAACTCGATGTTGTATTTCACGCGGTGGCGAGCGCTGGGGATTATCCTGACAGCGCTGGTGGTCTGCCTGTGCGCCGTGCCCAATTTCTTCCCCGAAGCGCAGGTGAAGACCTGGCCGGCCTGGGCGCAGCGGCGCCTGGTCCTCGGCCTCGATTTGCAGGGCGGCTCCTATCTGCTGCTCGAAGTCGACTCCAACTACGTGAAGAAGGAGAAGCTCGACCAGATCCGCGACGACGTCCGGAAGGTGCTTCGTGAAGCCAAGATCGGCTACACCGGGCTCAACACGCGTAACGACGCGGTGGAAGTCCGCATCTCCAAGGAAGGCGACCAGGCGACGGCGCTGTCGAAGCTCCGCGAGCTGTCGCAGCCGCTCGGCGGCCTGCTCGGCTCCAGCGGCCAGCGCAGCCTCGAGGTTGCCGACGCCGGCGGCGGCCTGATCCGCCTGACGGTCCCGCAAGCCGCGATCACCGAGCGCATCCGGCAGACCATCGAGCAATCGATCCAGATCGTCGAACGGCGCGTCAACGAGCTCGGCACGGTCGAGCCGGTGATCCAGCGTCAGGGCACCGACCGCATCCTGGTCCAGGTGCCGGGCCTGCAGGACCCGACCCGCCTGAAGGAGCTGCTCGGCAAGACCGCGAAGATGGAATTCCGCATGGTCGACAGCTCGGTGTCGCCGGACCAGGCCCAGCAGGGCCGCCTGCCACCGGACTCCGAGCTCTTGATGAGCGCGTCGCCGCCGCCGGTTCCGTATGTCGTCAAGAAGCAGGTTCTGGTTTCCGGAGGCGAGCTCTCCGATGCCCAGCCCGGCTTTGACCAGCGCACCGGCGAGGCGATCGTCAGCTTCAAGTTCAATACGTCGGGAGCGCGCAAATTTGCCCAGGCGACGGCCGAAAATGTCGGCCAGCCGTTTGCGATCGTGCTCGACAACAAGGTGATCTCGGCACCCGTGATCCGTGAGCCGATTACCGGCGGACAGGGCCAGATCTCCGGCAGCTTCACCGTGCAGTCGGCCAACGATCTGGCGATCCTGATGCGCGCCGGCGCGCTGCCGGCGCCGCTGACCGTGATCGAGGAGCGCACCGTCGGCCCCGGCCTCGGACAGGACTCGATCGAGAAGGGCGAGCTCGCGGCCTATGTCGGCTCGATCCTGGTCATCGTGTTCATGCTGATCACCTATCGGCTGTTCGGCGTGTTCGCCAACATCGCGGTGGCGATCAACGTCGCCATGATTTTCGGACTGCTGTCGCTGCTCAACGCCACGCTGACGTTGCCGGGCATCGCCGGCATCGTGCTGACCGTCGGCATCGCGGTCGACTCCAACGTGCTGATCTACGAGCGCATCCGCGAGGAACTGCGCGGCGGCCGCAACGCGATCTCGGCGATCGACGCCGGCTTCAAGCGGGCATTGGCGACCATCCTCGACTCCAACATCACCACCTTCATCGCCGCCGCCGTGCTGTTCTACATCGGCACCGGACCGGTCCGCGGCTTTGCCGTGACGCTCGGCATCGGCATCATCACCACGGTGTTCACCGCCTTTACCCTGACGCGCCTGATCGTCGCCGGCTGGGTGCGGTGGAAGCGGCCGCAAACCGTGCCGATCTGAGAGGCCTGTTGTGACTCATACCGTTCTCATTGGCCTTGGTATCCTGATTACCGTGCTGACCGTGGTCGCGGCGCTCGGCCTGCTGCCGGCGCTGCGCATTGTGCCTGACGACACGCATTTCGACTTCACCCGCTTTCGTCGCATCAGCTTCCCGATCTCGGCGCTGCTCTCGATCCTTGCCATCACGCTGTTCTTCACCCACGGCCTGAATTTCGGCATCGACTTCAAGGGCGGTACGCTGCTGGAGGTGCAGGCCAAATCCGGCACCGCCGACATTGCCGCGATGCGCACGACCTTGAACGGCCTTGGGCTCGGCGAGGTGCAGCTGCAGCAGTTCGGCGGTCCGGCGGAAGTCCTGATCCGCGTCGCCGAGCAGCCCGGCGGCGACAAGGCGCAGCAGGATGCGGTGACGAAAGTGCGCGGCGCGCTCGGCGAATCCGTCGATTACCGGCGCGTCGAGGTGGTGGGACCGCGCGTCTCCGGCGAACTGCTGGCCTACGGCATGATCGGCCTGATGTTCGCGATCATGGGCATCCTGATCTACCTCTGGTTCCGGTTCGAATGGCAGTTCGCGCTCGGCGCCATGATCGCCAACGTCCACGATATCGTGCTCACGATCGGCTTCATGTCGATCACCCAGGTCGATTTCGACCTCACCAGCATCGCGGCGCTGCTGACGATTCTCGGCTATTCGCTCAACGATACCGTCGTCATCTACGACCGTATCCGCGAGATGCTGCGGCGCTACAAGAAGATGCCGATGCCGCAGTTGCTGAACGAATCGATCAATTCGACGCTGTCGCGCTCGATCATCACCCACGTCACCGTGACGCTGGCGCTGCTCGCACTGCTGCTGTTCGGCGGCCAGGCGATCCACAGCTTCACCGCGGTCATGATGTTCGGCGTGGTGCTGGTCGGCACCTACACCTCGATTTTCATCGCGGCGCCGATCCTGATCTATCTCGGCGTTCACACCACGCGGGGTGGAGAGGCGGCGCAGGACGCGCCGGCCAAGAAGCCGGACACGGCGGCAGCCAAGAAGTAGCCGGTCATGAGCAACTCCTCGGACGCTCCCCATCTTCCGAGGTCGGCGCCGATCGAGGCCTACGGCAAGGGCGGCTTCGCGTTTGCCGATATGTCGCACCGCGGCTCGCTCTTGTGCCTGCCTGACTCGATCTGGGCCTGGCCGGTCACCAGGCCGCAGGAGATCGACGAATACTCGCTGCAAAAGGTATTCGCGGCCGCCAATGCGATCGACACGCTGATCGTCGGCACCGGCACCGACGTCTGGGTCCCGCCGAAGGGCCTGCGCGAGGCCCTGCGGGCCGTGCGGGTGGTGCTCGATCCGATGCAGACGGGACCTGCGATCCGCACCTACAACATCATGCTGGGCGAGCGGCGTCGCGTCGCGGCGGCGCTGATCGCGGTGCCATGAGCGCGACAGAGGCACCGAAGGACGGCGCGGCCTTCTGCGCCGATCTGGTGCGGAGCCATGACTTCGTACGCTACGCGTCGACCTTGTTCCTGCCGGGTCCGGAACGGCGCGCGATGCTTGCGATCTACGCCTTCAACATCGAGGTCTCGCGCGTGCACGAGCAGGTCAGCCAGCCGCTGCCCGGCGAGATGCGGCTGCAATGGTGGACCGACATGCTGGCCGGTGCGGGCCATGGCGGCGTCGAGGGCAATCCGGTCGCGGCAGAACTGCTGCACACGATCCGCAATCACCGTCTGCCGGTCTCGCCATTCTCGCGGCTGGTCGAGGAGCACCAGTTCGATCTCTACAACGATCCAATGCCGTCGCTGGCCGCGCTCGAGGGCTATCTCGACGCCACGACCTCAGTGTTGTTCTCGCAGGCGACGCGCGTGGTGGCGCGGCCGTCGGAGGCGATCGATCATCTGGCCCGTCATGCGGGTCTTGCCCAGGGCATGGCGCAAGTCATCGCTTCGCTCGGCCGCGACGCCTCACGGCATCAGCTGTTTCTGCCGTTACAGCTGCTGCAGCAGCACGGCGGCAGCAAGGAGGAGGTGTTTGCCGGCAAGGTGACGCCGAACATCCGTGCCGCGATCGATCAGCTTGCGGACGAGGCCCAGGGCCATCTCAAGACCTCGTTCGGGCTGCTTGCGGATGTCCCGTCCGGCGTGAGGCCGATCTTCCTGCCGCTCGCCCACGTCAGGCGCGAGCTGAATCGGGCGAGGAGGAACGACTACGACCCGTTCCTGCCGAAGCCGGTTTCGCGCCTGCGCACGCTCTGGACGTTGTGGCGAGCCGCGCGCACGGAGGAGTTCGGTCGCTAGCTCTGCTCTTTCGAGATGTGCTTGGTGAAGATCCGGATCGTTCTGCCCTTGACCATCGGGCCGCTGTCATAGATGTCGGATGCGATCTGTTCGACCGCGTCGCGCAGTGCAACGAACTGGGCCTGCCGCGCCATGCTCGCCGTTCCACGCGTGCCGGCCAGCTCGTCCAGTGCGGCGTCGCTGATCTGGCATTCGATTTCCTGGTCGCCGTTCATCATGGTGAATCCGAACGCCAGTCGTTCGGAATCGTATCCCCCGATCCGGCCACGGGTGAGTGGCATTAAACTTGTCCCTTGAGCGCGCTACCCCTCGCAAAGAGTGAAGCTTCGCGCCGCGTTTGTCGAGGGCCACGCGCCGACAAGCGCGCTCTAACCCGCCGGCCGGTCCATCTCGGCGACTTCAAAATTGAAGCGGTCGCGCAAATTCTTGCGTTGCTCGAGGATGTCCTTGAGGAACTCGCGATCGGCGTCGCTGCGCATCATCGGCTCGATCAGGTCGATCTGGTTCATGGCGACGAGCTGCAGGATTTCGGTGCGCGGCTTGCCGGCGGCATCGCGCGGCAGCGCGTGCACGACCTGGATGTGTTCGGGCGGCTTGACGCCCCCGGCCGCGGTAAGCTCACTGCGCAGCGTCTTTTCCAGCGCGGACTGGTCCGCCTCGACGAAGGCGTAGAGTCCGACGCCGACGCGCCGGTCGGCAAAGGCGACAATCGCGGTGTCGCGCACCTGCGGATTCTTGCGGATCAGATCGATCAATACCGGGGCGTCGTTGACCAGCCTCCGGCCGCCGCCTTCGCGGTCGGTGAAATTGAAGATGCCGCGCGTGATCGCCTGATAGACCTTCTTGCCGGTCTTGAGCCAGATGCTGGCGACCGCGGACTTCTTCGCGAGCACCTTGCGCTCCTTCGGCGTCAACGCCTCCGGCGCGTAGCTGCGCTTGTGCTTCAACAGATGCCGCAGATCCTCATAGGCGGCGATGCGGAACAGCCGGCTGCGGGTCTTGAAGCAGGCGGCAAGCTGGAAGTCGGTGAGGTAGGCGCGGCCATCGCGGCCGACCAGCCAGTTCTGCTCCTTGGCGAGATCGTTGTGGCAGATGCCGGCGCGATGCAGCTTGCGCAACGCGGCCTTGGCGGAACGAAAATAGGCGACGTCGCCGTGCGGCTTCGCCAGATGCAGCGCCGCGCCGTCGATGAAGCCACGCACCAGCGCGCGACGGCCGGCCCACAACAGCTTCGGCCCGACGTCGAGGTCGCGTGCCAAGGTCAGCGCGCGGCGCTCGCGGGAGAATAGATGCAGCGCCAGGGCGAACGACCAGAACGGCACCTGATCGAGCCGGCGCAGCACGCCGTCGACCTCGCCGTCATCGGCGCGGAAGCGGCCGCGCTCGACGGTCGAGAACACGTCGCGCTTGAGCAGCACGCCCTGGCTCCACCGCACCGACAGGGTGGCGTCATCGTCTTTCGGCAAGCTCATGACTGTCAGGCCGCGGCCGCAACGCGCAGATGCTCTGCGATCCAATGGTCGAGATCGGCGAGCGCGCGCGCGCTGATCGCCTGCTTTTTGGCGACGGTCTTCTCGTTGCCGCGCAGCCGCGAGCCGTCGGGCTTTTTGGTCGGCGCACTGGCCAGCGGCGGGAACAGACCGAAATTGATGTTCATCGGCTGGAACGAGCGCGAGCCGCCCTCGATCGTTTCGATGTGGCCGCCGGTGATGTGGCCGAGCAGCGCGCCGAGCGCGGTCGTCGCCGGCGGTGGTGTCAGCGCGGCACCGCGCATGTCGGCGGCGGCGCAAAGGCCGGCGATCAGGCCGACGCTGGCCGACTCGACGTACCCCTCGCAGCCCGTCATCTGCCCGGCGAAGCGCAGCCGCGGCTGCGCGCGCAGACGCAACTGCCCGTCGAGCAGCTTCGGCGAATTCAGGAAGGTGTTGCGATGCAGGCCGCCGAGGCGCGCGAACTCCGCGTTCTCGAGGCCGGGGATGGTGCGGAACACGCGCTGCTGCACGCCGTGCTTCAGCTTGGTCTGGAAGCCGACGATGTTGTAGAGCGTGCCGAGCTTGTTGTCCTGCCGCAGCTGGACGATCGCATACGGCTTGACCGTCGGGTTGTGCGGATTGGTCAATCCCACCGGCTTCATCGGCCCGTGGCGCAGCGTCTCGTGACCGCGCTCGGCCATCACCTCGACCGGCAGGCAGCCGTCGAAATAGGGCGTGTTGGTCTCCCAGTCCTTGAAGTCGACCTTCTCGCCGTCGAGCAGCGCCGCGACGAAGGCGTCATACTGCTCCTTCGTCATCGGGCAGTTGATGTAGTCGGCGCCGGTGCCGCCGGGGCCGACCTTGTCGTAGCGCGATTGAAACCAGGCCACCGACATATCAATGGAATCCTTGTGCACGATCGGCGCGATCGCGTCGAAGAATGCCAGCGCGCTCTCGTCGGTCAGCTGCCTGATGGCGTCGGCAAGCGGTGCCGAGGTGAGGGGACCGGTTGCGACGATGACGTTGCTCCAGTCGGCCGGCGGCAGCCCTGCGACTTCCTCCCGGCTGATCTCGATCAGCGGATGTTCGTTGAGCACCTTGGTGACGGCGGCCGAAAAGCCGTCGCGGTCGACCGCCAGCGCGCCGCCGGCGGGCACCTGGTTGGCGTCGGCCGAGCGCATGATCAGGGAGCCCAGCCGCCGCATCTCCGCGTGCAGCAGCCCGACCGCGTTGTTGGCGGCATCGTCGGAGCGGAAGGAGTTCGAGCAGACCAGTTCGGCGCAGCCTTCGGTCCGATGCGCCTCGGTCATCCGGTGCGGGCGCATTTCGTGCAGCACGGCGCGGACGCCGGCATTGGCGACCTGCCAGGCGGCTTCCGAGCCGGCGAGCCCCGCGCCCACGATGTGCACGGGTTGGGAAGAGGATTGATGCGGTGTCATCGCGCAGCGTTAGCGCGTTTTGATCTCATATGCATCTGAAACCGCACCACAAACGACAACGCCCGCTGTGGAAGCGGGCGTTATCCGTTTAGCAGATGGCTTGCGGCCGATTAGCCGTTGTAGGTGCCGGCGGCAACGCGCGGAATGTCCGAGCGGTCGAGGCCGATATCGGCGAGTTCGCGATCGCTGAGCTGGGACAGTTCGCTGACATTGCGCTGATAATCCCGGAAAGCCTGGATCATGCGGATGAGCGAGAGCAACATGGTAGTCTCCTAGTAATTCAGATTCAGCTTTTCTAAAGCCTCATCGTTGAAGTGAATATAGATGATATAGTGCAGTGCGGTAGTTCCGATGTTGCGATGCAGCTAAGCTCAAAACGCATAGCGGCGGTAAGTTCCGGTTAACCGTTTGGCGCATCGAGCCAGGTCCGGTGGACCAAAGTTCCGCAGAGCCGGACGACGGCGCAAAAATCTTCTTGAGATCAGTGAGTTAGAAGCATGGTGGTGGCTTGAACTACGCCGTTCATATGGTAATTACGGACCGTTCGGTCAAGGGATGACGCGCGTCTGACGCTAGATCACGGCGGCGTGTTCCATGCGTGATTCGCATGCGGAATATTGCTGTATGAATGATTTTATATTCATAGTATGATGGGGCGGCACCTAGGCGGACGCAGCGTCAATCAGTCGCATTGACGTCGGAGGTAATTTGGTCATCCCGCCCGCTCAGATTTTCGCCTGCCGCGCGAACGCGCTGCTGATTATCGGAAGTGCAGCTCGATTGAAGTGAACGCATCGAGCAAAGCTATTGCGGCGCCGCTTCCTTACCGACATGTAATCAAAACACTATGCAACGCATGCGCGATGCGCGCGCAGCGCTCATCACGTTTGTATCGCGCGAAGTTCATTCTGAACGGTGCCGGGAACAGCGAATAATCGTTCCGCAGATTCCGCAATCACGCTGGGATCTGTCCAAGAACAACAGATGGATCATCCCATGATTAAGACATTGATCGCAGCAGCCACCGTGGCTGCCGTTGCCTACGCTGTCGCTCCCGCTCAGGCCGCGCATCGTCATCACGCGGGCCTCGGCTGCAGCGGCGCCAATCTCGGCAAGACCGAAGCTGCAGTCGAAGCTATGGCTGACAATGAGGTCAAATTCGCGGCGGAGAAGGAAGTCTCGCTCGCTCAGGACGCGATGCTGAACAACCAGTGGGGTGCTTGCGGCGCGCATCTCAGCAAGGCTGCCGAAGCCAGCATGGCGAAGTAGGTTTTGATCATGGCGATAGGGGCCGATTGCCTGGGGCAGTCGGCCCTTTTTGATTCATCCGTAGCTGAACCAGCTTTGATCGTGTCAGAGCAGAAGGTTGGCCTCATCCTTGGCTCGCTGCGCCACGCAAGCTGGTGTGAAAGCGCTAGGGAGCCTTGGCGAGTTGGATGGCGAAGTAGCCGATCGTCTTGGCGTACACTTCGCTCTTGTTCCACTGCTGGATCACCGCAAAATTCTCGCTGCCGGGCTCCCAGCCCTTGCCCTTCTTCCAGCCATAGCTCTTCAGGTAGTTCGCCGTCGACGCCAGCACGTCGGGCACGTTGTGCAGGAGGTCGCGCTTGCCGTTGCCGTCGAAGTCGACCGCGAACTTGATGTAGGACGACGGCATGAATTGAGTCTGGCCGATCTCGCCGGCCCAGGCGCCGCGCATCTCCTGCGGCGGCAGATCGCCGCGCTCGACGATGCGCAAGGCATCCATCAACTCGGCCTTGAACATGTCGGAGCGGCGGCAATCATAGGCGAGCGTCGCCAGCGAACGTATGGTCGGAAACTTTCCGGTGTTGACGCCGAAATCGGTCTCCAGTCCCCAGATCGCGACCAGGATTTCGCCCGGTACGCCGTAGGCCTCCTCGATTCGCGACAGCACCGAGCCGTAGCGCTTCATCATGTCGGAGCCGCGATTGAGCCGCGGCGGCACCATGCGGCCCGAGAATTGCTCGAAGGTCTGGCTGAACACCTGCTGCGAATGGTCTCGAGCGAGGATCGCCTTGTCCTGCGTGACGCCAGCCAGCCCGGCCTGGATCGCGTTCTGCGAAATGCCCTTCGTCGCAGCCTCTTTCTTGAAATCGTCGAGCCAGGATTCGAACGTGCCCGTGCCGCATTGAGCGGCCAGCGCCGATGCCGTCGAGGTCAGGAGCCACGCGCCGATGGCGAGCGTGCGAAAGCAAGAGCGAGAGGTCATAGGCAATTCACTCCGGAGTCTACGATGTCATCGATTGGTCGCGAAAGGCGGCGGGTATGTTCGCGGCAACAGCGGCCAAAACAAGGCTCGTGACCGAGCCGTTTTTTCTCAGGTCGCGCTGCAAATGCCACGCCAGTTTCACACCCATTTGACGATCCTGAACGACAAACCGCCGGCCGAACATATCGGCCGGCGGTTGCTTTGACGTTTACGAATTCGGGTTAGCGGCGCTTAGCCGCGATCGCTGCGCCGCCACGGAAACAGATTGGCCGGAAAGTCCGCGGCGGGCTTGCGCTCGCGCGGTTCGGGGATCACCGGCCGCGCATTCGGATCCTTGACGATGACCTCGCGATAGAGATGCCAGGTGGCGTGACCGAGCAGCGGGATCACCACGGCAAGCCCGAGGAAGAACGGGATCGTGCCCAGCACCAGCAGCACCGCGACGATCAGGCCCCAGGCCGCCATCGGCACCGGGTTCTGTGCGACGGCGCGCATCGACGTCACCATGGCTTCGCCGGCGGTCGCCTGGCGGTCGAGCATCATGGGGAAGGCGATCACGCTGATGCAAAGCGCGACGAGCGCGAACAGGAAGCCGACGCCGCAGCCGACCACGATGAGCCACCAGCCTTGCTGGGTGGTCAGCACGCGCGCGGCAAAATCGGGAATGTTGGCCGCGGTCTCATAGCCGAACACCGCCGTGTAGATCGCCTGGGCGGTGGCGATCCAGGTCACGAACAGCGCGAACAGCAGCGTTCCGACCCCAAGCATCGCGCCGAATGACGGTGAACGGAATACCTCCATGGCATCCCAGGCAGATGCTTCCCCGCCGTCCTCGCGGCGGCGGCTCATCTCGTAGAGGCCGATGGCGGCAAACGGGCCGAGCAGGGCAAAGCCCGCGGCCAGCGGAAACAGCAGGGGCAGCACGGAATAGCCGTGCACGGTGCGCGCAAGCACGAGGCCGAGCACAGGATAGATCAGGCAGAGGACGATGGCGTGACTTGGCACCGCCTTGAAGTCTTCCCAGCCGAGACGCAGCGCATGATGCAAATCGGACAGGCCGATGGTGCGGATGACCGGCGCAGACGCGGCGCCTTGTCCGCTCTGCGTCATCGAACTGACATTGCCTTGGTATGACGTGGCCATGGTCGTTGTCTCCCTCTGGGCGGTCGCATCTGGCGCCCGGCATGCGGGCACAAACCTGCCGCCTCTCGAAGCGATCACGATCAAGCCAGACGCGAAAGACAGAGCAGGGAACTGGCCGTGTCGCGAACTGTAAAACGAGGGTACTCCCAAACTGTGCCAAAAGCACTCACGCTTAAGTGAATGTCGCATTGGCAAGCTATGGAGGGGGCGATAGACTTGAACTGCGACCTCGGTCAGGCGCCCAAGGCCGTCTGGCCTTCACATCTCAACTCTCTTGGGAGCGAACGATGAGCATTTTCGGAAAAATCATGGGCGCGATCTTCGGCAGTAGCGCCACCGCTGCGCCCGCCGGCGGAACGGCCACAAGCGCAGCTCCCGCCGGTGGATCCGGCAGCGCATCGTCGTCTCCTGCCGCAGTGCCCGCCGGCGCGGCGCCGGCGCAGTCCGTTGACGTCGCCCCGATCCTCGACAAGGCGGTTGCCGCCAAGGGCGAGAAGCTCGAGTGGCGGACCTCGATCGTCGACCTGATGAAGGCGCTCGACATCGACTCCAGCCTGTCGGCCCGCAAGGAGCTCGCCAAGGAGCTCGGCTACACCGGCGACACCAACGATTCCGCCAGCATGAACATCTGGCTGCACAAGCAGGTGATGACCAAGCTCGCGGCCAATGGCGGCAAGCTGCCCCCCGACATCAAGCACTGACGGGATCATCCTCCCGCGCATAGAAAGGGCCCGCACCAACGCGGGCCCTTTTTTATCGACCGGCGAACATCTATAGATCGGCCAACAACAACAAGGAGAACGCCCATGACTGATCTCGATCGCCGGACGATGCTTGCGACCGGCGCCCTCGCACTGGCCGGCGCCGCCGCGCAATCCGCGCCTGCCCATGCCGAGGCCGCGCCGAAGGCGATGTTTCCGGTCGCGGCCGTGACGATCCCGATCGTCGGCGCCAGCGAGGTGTTCCAGGTTCGCCGCATCTACTGCATCGGCCGTAACTACGCCGCGCACGCTATCGAGCGCGGTTCGGATCCGACGCGCGAGCCGCCGTTCTTCTTCCAGAAGCCGACGGATGCGATCCAGAATGTCGCGATCGGCACCGTGGCCGATCATCCCTATCCGTCGCTGACCAAGAACTATCACCACGAGGTCGAGCTGGTCGCCGCGCTGAAATCCGGCGGCACCAATATTCCGGCCGACAAGGCGCTCGATCACGTCTATGGCTACGCGCTCGGCCTCGACATGACGCGGCGCGATTTGCAGAACGGCATGGCCGCGGAGAAGAAGCCGTGGGAGATCGGCAAGAGCTTTGACCATGCCGCGGTGCTCGGGCCGATCCATCCGGCTGATAAGACCGGCCATTTCACGCAAGGGGCGATCTCGCTCGCGATCAACGGCACGGTGCGACAGAGCTCGGATCTGAAGAACATGATCTGGAGCGTCGCCGAGCAGATCGCAAAGCTGTCCGAGGCATTCGAGCTGAAGGCCGGCGACATCATCTATTCCGGTACGCCGGAGAACGTCGGCCCGGTGGTCAAGGGCGACGTGCTGCTGTGCAAGCTCGAGGGCCTGCCCGACATGTCGATCAAGATCGTCTGACGAACGCGGCGCAAAAGCGTTTTCGAGCGAAGTGGATACCGGTTCGCGTAAAGAAAACGCGTCATAAGGAACAGCTAGAGCCCCCTTCCGATTCCAACGGAACAGAACGGGCTCTAGTGTCCCGAATCCGAAGTTCGCATCATTTGCCGCACCTTCGGAGCGAACTTCGGATTCGATAAGGACACTAGCAAACTTATGATTCTAGTGTGCTTTATGAATGCGAAGTTCGTGAAAGTGGCTGCCGCGAAATCGCACGAACTTCGCATTCAGCACACTAGCCGGCAAGGTCCGCGTATTCCGGATGCTTGTTGAGGTAATCCACCACGAAACCGCAGCCGGCGATCACCTTGCGGCCGTCGGCGCGGATCAGATCCAGCGCACCCTTGACCAGCTCCGATGCGATGCCGCGGCCGCGCAGGGCGCGCGGTGTCTCGGTATGGGTGATGATGACGGCCGCGGGCGTCCGCCGGTAGTTCGCAAAAGCGAGGCCGCCCTCGGTGTCGAGTTCGAAGCGGTTTTGGTCCCTGTTGTCGCGGACGGCGGCCATCGCAAAATCCCGGTTGATTCGCAGGCCCTGATGTAAGCGTGTGAACCCGCCGATGCAAAGCCGCGACCAACCCGCAAATTGGCATTTGTGGATTGACGACATGCGCATTTTGGTCTGCCTGACCGCCGTGTTGCTCGGCGCCGCGTTGACGCTTCCAGACCCGCCGCAAGCTGCCGCCGGCGACGATCCGAGCTGGCAGACCTGCGTCGGCCTGACGACGGCGCCCGGCGACCGCGTGGCCGCGTGCACCACGGTGATCGACGGCAAGACCGAGACCGGCAAGCGGCTGGCCGGGGCCTATTGCAATCGCGGCCATGGGCTGACCGAGAAGCGCGAGCTCGATGCAGCGCTCGCTGATCTCAACGAGGCCATCAAGCTCGATCCCGCCTATGCCTGCGCCTATACCAATCGCGGCCGCGTCTACGCCTTCAAGCACGATCTCGATCATGCGATTGCCGACTACGACGAGGCGATCCGGATCGATCCGGCGTTCGCGCTGGCCTACAACAACCGCGGCGATGCCTGGCTCAACAAGGGCGATCTCGACCGCGCGCTGGCCGATCTCAGCCTCGCCATCAAATACAATCCGCAGCTCGCCACCGCCTATGGCAATCGCGGCTTCGTCTACTACCGCAAGCGCGACGCGGCGCATGCGATCGCCGACTTCACCACCGAGATCAAGCTCGGGCCCAACGTGCTCGCCTACATCAACCGCGGCAATGTCTATCGCGATACCGAGCAGCTCGATCGCGCAGCCGCCGATTACGGCGAGGCGGCGAAGATCGCGCCGACCGATGCGCGCGGCTGGCGCAACCGCGGCATGATCCGTCTCTTTCAGGGGGACAACAAGGGCGGGCTCGCCGATTACGACAAGGCGCTGCAATACGATCCGAACGACGTCTATTCCTGGAATAATCGCGGCCAGGCCAAGCTGCGGCTCGGCGACAAGAAGGGCGCGGCGGCCGATTTCCGCAAGGCGCTCGAACTGCAGCCCGATTTGCAGAGCGCCAAGGGAGCGCTGGCGCGGCTCGGCGGAGCGCGGTGACATCGTGCCGGCAACGATCGCACCTGCCGCGTCGCACATACGCGGGACGGGCCTTGCGGATGGATGCAGTTCGATTACGTTTGATGACAGACATACGCCCCTGATGCGGCTGGATGGTCGTCTGGTACGGAGTGGCGGAGCCGGCCGCCGACGTATGCCTCTTGTCGGAGGAGGTTCGTCATGTCGGACAATCGTTTCTTCAACACACACCGTCCCTGGGAGGACTGGCTCGGCATGCTGCTCGGCGTGCTGATCATGGTCTCGCCCTGGTTTCCGATGCAGGTGAGCGGCGCCGTCGATATCGAGCGCAGCCACCTCGTCCTCAACAGCTTCATCGTCGGCATGCTGGTGCTCGGCATCGCCCAGCTCGAATATGTCGCGCTGCACCGCTGGGAGGAGGTGGCCAGCATCCTGCTCGGTCTCTGGCTGATGGCATCGCCCATGGTCTTTGGTTACGCCGAGGACCACGCGCTGCAGTTCTGGCACATCCTGCTCGGCGCGCTGGTCGCCTTTATAGGCGCGTTGCAGCTGTGGCAGGACTGGAACCTGAGCGAGCAGGAACTCGCCAAGCACCCGCAGTAGCGGGCTGGGCAGAAAACAACGGGTTGACCGCCGCCGGCGCGCGGTATCATCGGGCAGCGCCCGGCGGGCCTTGCCGAAGGCGGCGGCTTGGCGATAAACCGGGCGGTACCAATCCCTTGCGGCGCTTGAAGACGCCCGGTTCTGACCGAGGAAACACCCGATGACCGTCCTGACCTTGCCCTGTCTGTTGTGCGTATCGGCGGGGCGGCAATGAGCGGGACGGCTGCTGCCGCGCCGCGCGGCGGGATCGCGCGAGTATCGCGCCGGGTGATGAACCTCGCCTACATCCTGACCCAGAACGCCCGCCGCCACGGCGATCGCCCCGGCTTCATCTGGAACGAGAAGGCTTGGTCCTGGCGCCATGTCGACCAGAACGTCTCGGCGCTGGCGGCGGCATTGGCGGCACGTGGCATCGTCAAGGGCGACCGCATCCTGGTGCATTCCAAGAACTGCGACGAGATGTTCTGGTCGATGTTCGCGGCCTTCCGGCTCGGCGCCGTCTGGGTGCCGACCAATTTCCGCCTGATGCCGGACGAGGTCGCCTATCTCGCGGCGGCCTCCGGCGCCAAGGCGTTTCTCTGCCACGCCGACTTCCCCGAACATGCCAAGGCGGCCGCCAATCCCGCGCTCGAATTCGTCTGGCAGATCGGGGAGGAGGGCACGTTCGGCGAGGCGACGCTCGGCGACGTCATCGCCAAGCACGCCGGCGCTGTGGTCGAGAACGTTGCCGTCGACTATGACGATCCCTGCTGGTTCTTCTTCACCTCCGGCACCACCGGCCGCTCCAAGGCCGCGGTCTTGACCCATGGCCAGATGGCCTTCGTCATCACCAACCATCTCGCCGACTTGATGCCCGGCACCACGGAAGAGGACGCCTCGCTGGTGGTGGCGCCGCTGTCGCATGGCGCCGGCGTACATCAATTGGTGCAGACGGCGCGCGGCGTGCCGACCATCCTGCTGCCGTCGGAGAAGTTCGACATCGCCGAAGCCTTCCGGCTGATCGCCAAGCATCGCGTCAGCAACATGTTCACGGTGCCGACCATCCTGAAGATGATGGTCGAGCATCCCGCCGCCGACCAGCACGACCACTCCTCGCTGCGCTACATCATCTACGCCGGCGCGCCGATGTATCGCGAGGACCAGAAGGCGGCGCTGAACAAGCTCGGCGGCGTGCTGGTGCAGTATTTCGGCCTCGGCGAGGTCACCGGCAACATCACGGTGCTGCCGCCCGGACTGCACGATCCCGAGGACGGGCCGCATGCGCGGATCGGCACCTGCGGCTTCGAGCGCACCGGGATGCAGGTCTCGATCCAGGGCGACGACGGCAGCGAGCTGAAGTCGCACGAGACCGGCGAGATCTGCGTGATCGGTCCCGGCGTGTTCGCGGGCTACTACGACAATCCCGAGGCCAACGCGAAGGCGTTTCGCGACGGCTGGTTCCGCACCGGCGACCTCGGCCACATGGACGAGGAGGGCTTCGTCTACATCACCGGCCGCGCCTCCGACATGTACATCTCGGGCGGCTCCAATATCTATCCGCGCGAGATCGAGGAGAAGCTCTTGACCCATCCCGCGGTCGGCGAGGTCGCGGTGCTCGGCGTGCCCGATTCCTTCTGGGGCGAGGTCGGCGTCGCCGTCTGCGTCGCGCGCGAGGGCACCGAGGCGGTCGCGGAGGCGGAGCTTGCCGCCTATCTCGCGCCTAAAGTGCCGCGCTACAAGATGCCGAAACGCTTCTTCTTCTGGGAGGCGCTGCCGAAGTCCGGCTACGGCAAGGTGCCGAAGCGGCTGATCCGCGACGAACTCGAGGCGCGCGGATTGCTCGAGGTGATCGCCAAATCGACGGGAGCGTGAGGCGATGCGCAGCATCGCCCAGCCTGGCGCTCCGCATCCAGAGCGCATCCAATGGGTCAGCGCGCGCGGCCGCGCCTTTTCATTCGTGCTCGAGGCCGGCATTCCCTTGCTCGAAGCCGTGCGCCGCGGCTTTGCGGCGGAGGGCTTTTGCGGCGGCGTCCTCAGCGCGAAAAGCGGCGCGCTCGGGCCGTTCGCCTATGTGATGCCGGCGCTATCGAAGGACGGCGTCAACGCCGCGTTCTACAGCGACACGTTCCGTCCCGACGGCGTGACCCGGCTCAAGCTGGCGGCGTTGACCTTCGGTGAACGTGACGGCGCGCCGTTCTTTCATTGCCACGGCCTGTGGACCGAAGCCGATGGCCGGTTCAACGGCGGCCACATGCTGCCGGACGAAACCATTGTCGCCGAGCCGTTCGAGGTGAACGCGTTCGGGATCGACGGCGCGACGTTCCTGGCCGAAGCGGACAGTGAGACCAATTTCAAGCTGTTCGGTCCCGTCGCCAGCGCGCCGCGTGGGGCCAGGACCACGAGCCATGCCTTCGCGCTGCGGCTGCGGCCGAACCAGGATTTTGCCTGCGCGCTGGAAGGCTTCTGCCGCCAGCATGGCATCCTGCGTGCGCGGCTGCATGGCGGCGTCGGCTCGACCATCGGCGCCGTCTTCACCGACGGCCACAGCGTGGTGCCGTTCGCGACCGAGCTCGCGGTGACCGCGGGCGAGATCGCACCGGACGCGGATGGCCGGCTGCATGCCGAGCTCGACATCGCACTGGTCGACTATCTCGGCGGCATCGCCGAGGGACGCCTGGTGCGCGGCGACAATCCGGTGCTGATGACGATGGAGCTGGCGCTGGAGGTGTTGGAGGAGGCGGAGCAGCCGTAGGGGCGGGCGCTTTCTCCCGGCGGTCGTCCTGGCGTTCGCCGGAGCCGATATCGCGCCGCGGCCTTCGCTGTCGTCCCTGCGAAAGCAGGGACCCATACCACAGACGTTCGTTGTCGAAGCGAGCTGTGGCTCCAGCGTTATGCGCTAATGACCTTCGGTGGTTATGGGTCCCGGGTCGCGCTTCGCTTGCCCGAGACGACACCTAATTTGTTGCGCGATCTGCGAGGCACACATCCACTCGCGACATGAATTGTCCGAGGTTTGCCGCCTTCGCCGCCCTCTCTTGACCAGAGGGCGCAGGGGCCGCTCACCGCCGCTTGCGGACATCGATGTTGATGTCGAGGTCGATGGCGCTGACGCAACGTTGCTCGGTGCGGTGCGATCCGCCCTCGTGCCAAGGGCCGTTGCGCAGGCTGATGTCGGTGACGCGAGCGAGCCGCAGGCAGCGCCATTGCGGCAGTTGGCCCGAGCTCGAGCCGCCGAACTGCCAGGCCAGCACGACCTCTTCACCGCTCTTGTTGTGGCCGATGATGTGCGGGCAGAGTTCGCGCGGCCGGCCGTCATAGATGCAGACCGCTTGCTGTTCGTTGAGGATCGCCTTGCGGAAGAGGGCGTAAGCTTTGCTAGCCATGGAACATCCGGCCATCTAGGATTGCTGCGGGCTCCTATCATATAAACTGGGCCACCCGCCGTTGTTTCCCCGGATCCGCGCCGATGGCCAGAGGACGACACCGCCCGATCAACATGCCCGCGCCATATCTGAGGCGCGTCTGGCTCGATCCCGAGCGCATTCCCAATCGCAACGCATATCCGTTCGTGCTGCCGCTGCTGCGCGACGATTTCGAGCTGAGCTTCGACAAGGCAATCACCATCATTGTCGGCGAGAACGGCACCGGCAAGTCGACGCTGCTCGAGGGGATCGCCGTGATGGCCGGCTATGATGACGCCGGCGGCGGCAAGGGCTACATGCCGGTCGATCACAGCAATGCGGTCGAGGAAATGGGCGGCTCGCTTGCGACCGCGCTCCGCGCGAGCTGGCTGCCGAAAATCACCAATGGCTGGTTCTTCCGCGCCGAGAGCTTCTACTCGGTCGCCAGATATCTCGACTCCGTCGCCAGCCCCTATGCTGACTTCCTGTCGCATTCGCATGGCGAAGGCTTTTTGCGCTTCTTCGAGGAGCGCTGCCAGCGGCAAGGCATCTTCATCTTCGACGAGCCGGAATCCGCGCTGTCGCCGTCGCGCCAGATTGAATTCCTCAAGCTGCTGCACCGGATGCACGGAACCGGCCACTGCCAGGTGATCATGGCCACGCATTCACCGGTCCTGATGGCTTATCCGAATGCGACGCTGCTGCGGCTGACGAAATACGGGCTGGAGCCGGTGAACCTGAGGGACACCGATCATTACAAGGTCATGCGCGAGTTCTGCGACGATCCGAAAGGGTTCGTCGAGGCGGCGATCGAGGAGTGAAACCGCTGCCCGGGCGGGCTTGCCTCCCGGGGAAGCCGCCGGCTGCGACTTCGCTCTGGTGCAAGAAGCAGGTTGCCGGTCTAGTCTAGAACCTCCAATCATAAACTGCGGCATGCGCCAGGCGGCGCAGGGCCGACAGACATCGGGAGAGGACCAAGGATGAGGCGAACGATCGCACGGACTTTCGTGGTGGTGGCGGCATTGGCTGTGTTGGGGGCCGCCTGGGCCCACGGGCCGACCCGCCAGAAGGTGCGGGAATCGATCGAGATCGACGCGCCGCAGGCCAAGGTGTGGGCGGTGATCGGCAATTTCCAGGACATGAGCTGGCTCGCCGGCGTCACCAAGACCGAAGGCGAGAAGGGCAACGAGGTCGGCGCCACGCGGCGGCTGACGCTCGGGCCCGGCGCCACCGTCGACGAGGAACTCTACAAATACGAACCGGAGATGATGAGCTATTCGTACCGGATCACGGCGGTCGACGTGAAGGTGCTGCCGGTCTCCAACTATTCCTCGACGCTGACGGTGTCGCCGGCGCCGGACGGCAAGTCGAAGCTGGAATGGGCCGGCGCGTTCTACCGCGGTTTTCCGAACAATGATCCGCCGCCGGAACTGAGCGACGAGGCCGCGGTGAAGGCGGTGAGCGGGCTCTACAAGGCCGGGCTCGAAGCGCTGAAGAAGAAGATCGAGAGCGGGACCTGAGCGTGCGCGCGATTGCGCTCGTCGCGCTGCTCGCCGGCCTCGGCGTCGCGCGCGCCGAGGAGGCGTTCGTCACCAACCAGCTCAGCGACGACCTCACGGTGGTCGATCTCGCGACCTCGAAGCCGGTTGCGACCATCGCGATCGGCGGCAAGCCCGCAGGCGTTGCCGTCAGCAATGACGGCCGCTTCGCCTATGTGACCAGCCCGGATGCCAAGGCGGTCACGGTGGTCGACGCGTCGGCGCGAAAGGTGGTAGGCCGGGTCGATGTCGGCGGCGGGCCGCTCGGCATTGCGGTCGCGCCCGACGGCGCGATGGTCTATGTCGCCGACTGGTACGCCGCCGCGGTGCGGGTGATCGATGCCAGAGAGCGGCGTGTCGTCGCAAGTATCGCGGTCGGGGCATCGCCGTCCGGGCTGGCGGTGACGCCGGATGGGCTGCTGCTGCTGTCCGCGGATCGCGACGATGACAGCGTCTCCATCATCGATACCGCCTCGCGCGAGCGGAGGGGGATCGTGAAGGTCGGGAGTCGGCCGTTTGGTGTCACCATCGATGCCGATGGCAAGCGTGCCTACACCGCCAATGTCGGCACCAACGACGTCTCGGTGATCGACGTCGCGACCGCCCGCGAGATCGGCCGCGTGCATGTCGGCCTGCGCCCCTACGCGGTGGCGCTGGCGCAGGGCCGCGGCTTCGTCACCGACCAGTATGACGGCAAGGTCAGCGTGTTCGACCTCGCGACGTTGCAGCCCGTGAAGCGGATTACGGTGGGCGATTACCCCGAAGGCATCGAGGCGACCGCCGACGGCAAGCGCATCCTGGTCGCGAACTGGGAGAGCAACACGCTGAGCGTGATCGACGCCGCCGAGCTGAAGGTGATTGGCGAGGTCCGGGTCGGCGACGGCCCGCGCGCGTTCGGGGCGTTCCTGAGACGGACGGAGTAGGCAGAAGGTGCGTGGGGTGTCCCAAAATATCGAAAACAACCCCATGCAAAGGAGCAGGCTGCCGCCGAGACTCGGAAAGCGACTTGACGCGTCGGGCAAATCAGCGGTACGTTTTTATTATTCCGAAATTGTGCAAGCGTTCGCCGCCGCAGGATAGAGCCAACCGCGCCCTGCGACCCGTCGTCGTGCTGCGCCCCATTGGCTCACCAGCGCGGCAGGCCTATATTATCAGGCAAACACCAGGAAACAGGGAGGATGCTATGCATCATACCTTGGTGCCCAGTGACCGAGTCGAACACGTCTGCGTCTTCGGGCGCGACGGGACGAAACTTGGGTCGATCGAGCGGCTGATGCTCGACAAGGTGAGCGGAACGGTGGCCTACGCCATCATCAAGACCGGCGGCGTGCTGAGTACCCACCACCACTATCCCGTCAAATGGACCGCGCTGCGCTTCGATCCTGTGCGCCAGGCCTTCGAGGCCGAGGTGACGCTGGAGGATCTGCGCGCAGGGCCGTCGGAGTTCGACGGCGACGAGTTCGACTGGGGCGACCGCTCGCAATCGTATACGCACCCGAACTATTGGGCGGTGTAGTGCGCAGTTGAGGCCTGCCGTAGCCCGCATGAGCGAAGCGACATGCGGGAGCGGTCAACTTGTTCGGCTGATAGACCCCGCATATCGCTCCGCTCATGCGGGCTACTAAGTCAGGCACATGACCCAATTCAAGCCCGCAGGCTGGCCTTCCGTCATACCGCGGATTGTCACGCGCGACCTCACCGGCTTGGCCAGATTTCTTCGAGACGTTTTCGATGCGCAGGGCGATGTCCGCTCCGGAGCGCCGACGGAAATCCGGATCGGAGACTCGATCATCCTGATCAGCGACGGCGGAGGCGTGCGCGAGGCGATGCCGGCCTTTCTCTACGTCTATGTTCAAGACGCGGACGAGGCCTATCGGCGGGCGATCGCGGCAGGCGCTGAATCCATCGAGATACCCGTGGATACGCCTATGGCGACAGACGCGCGACGGTCCGGGATGCCTGGGCAAATGTCTGGCAGGATCGCTACCTATCGCAGCAATCCGTAGGATGGGTGGAGCGAAGCGATACCCATCATTCGGGGCCGCGGGGTGAGTTGATGGGTTTCGCTTTGCTCCACCCATCCTACTTGCATGTTGCGGTAACTCGCACCGACGAGCGATGCCGCTACTCCGCCGCCTCGCTCGCTGAGCTCTTCCTTGGCTTGCTGTTCGCCTTCTTCAGCACCGGCGCCAAAAACTTGCCGGTGTAGCTGCGCGGCGCTTTCACGATGTCCTCGGGCGGGCCCCAGGCGACGATCTCGCCGCCGCCGTCGCCGCCTTCGGGGCCGAGGTCGATGACCCAGTCGGCGGTCTTGATCACTTCGAGATTGTGCTCGATCACCACCACCGTGTTGCCCTGGGCGACCAGCTCGTGCAGCACCTCTAAGAGCTTGGCGACGTCATGGAAGTGCAGGCCGGTGGTCGGCTCGTCCAGGATGTAGAGCGTGCGGCCGGTGGCGCGCTTTGATAGCTCCTTGGCCAGCTTGACGCGCTGCGCCTCGCCGCCGGACAGCGTGGTGGCCTGCTGGCCGACATGGATGTAGTCGAGGCCGACCCGGTGCAGGGTCTGGAACGTTTCGCGCACGCGCGGCACCGCCTTGAAGAACTCGGCGGCTTCCTCGACCGTCATGTCGAGCACGTCGGCGATGCTCTTGCCCTTGAACAGCACCTCCAGCGTCTCGCGGTTGTAGCGCTTGCCCTTGCAGGTGTCGCAGGTGACGTAGACGTCCGGCAGGAAGTGCATCTCGATCTTGATGACGCCGTCGCCCTGGCAGGCCTCGCAGCGGCCGCCCTTGACGTTGAAGGAGAAGCGCCCGGGCTCGTAGCCGCGCGCCTTCGCTTCCGGCAGGCCGGCGAACCATTCGCGGATCGGCGTGAAGGCGCCGGTATAGGTCGCGGGGTTGGAGCGCGGCGTGCGGCCGATCGGCGACTGGTCGATGTCGATGATCTTGTCGATGTGCTCGAGGCCCTCGATGCGGTCGTGCGGCGCCGCGCCCTCGCTGGCGTTGTTCAGCTTGCGGGCGATGGCGCGGTACAGCGTGTCGATCAACAGCGTCGACTTGCCGCCGCCGGAGACGCCGGTCACGCAGGTGAACAGGCCGAGCGGGATTTCGGCCGAGACGTTTTTGAGGTTGTTGCCGCGCGCGTTGACGACCTTGATGGTGCGCCGGTGGTTCGGCGGCCGCCGGTCGGGCACAGGCACCGACAACTCGCCGGTGAGATACTTGCCGGTCAGCGATTTCGGGTTGCGCATGATCTGGTCGGGCGTGCCCTCAGCGACGATGTGGCCGCCATGCATGCCGGCGCCGGGCCCGATATCGAGCACGTAATCGGCGAGGCGGATGGCGTCCTCGTCATGCTCGACCACGACCACGGTATTGCCGAGGTCGCGCAGCCGCTTCAGCGTGTCGAGCAGGCGGGCATTGTCGCGCTGGTGCAGGCCGATCGACGGCTCGTCCAGCACGTAGAGCACGCCGGTCAGGCCCGAGCCGATCTGCGAGGCGAGGCGGATGCGCTGGCTCTCGCCGCCCGACAGCGTGCCGGAGGAGCGCGACAGCGTCAGGTAGTTCAGGCCGACGTCGAGCAGGAAGGTCAGGCGCTCGCGGATCTCTTTCAGGATGCGCGTCGCGATCTCGTTCTGCTGCGCGTTCAGCGCCTCCGGCACCGTCTCGAACCATTCGCCGGCGCGCTTGACCGAGAGCTCGGAGATCTCGCCGATATGCTTGCCGCCGATCTTGACGCATAGCGCCTCGGGCTTCAGCCGATGGCCGTTGCAGCCTTCGCAGGGCACGTCGGAGAAATACTTGCCGAGCTCCTCGCGCGCCCACTCGCTCTCGGTTTCGCGGTAGCGGCGGTTGATGTTGGTGATGACGCCCTCGAACGGCTTCTTGGTGTCGTAGGAGCGGACGCCGTCCTCATAGGAGAACTTGATCTCGTCGTCGCCGGAGCCGTGCAGCAGCGCGTTCTGGACCTTCTTGGTGAGGTCCTTCCACTTGGTGTCGAGCGTGAACTTGTAGTGCTTGCCGAGCGCGGTCAGGGTCTGGATGTAGTAGGGCGAGGACGATTTCGCCCAGGGCGCGATCGCGCCCTTGCGCAAGGTCAGCTCCTTGTCGGGGATGACCAGGTCTTCGTCGATATGCTGCTCGACGCCCAGGCCGCCGCAGGCCGGACAGGCGCCATAGGGGTTGTTGAACGAGAACAGGCGCGGCTCGATCTCGGGGATCGTGAACCCGGAGACCGGGCAGGCGAACTTCTCCGAGAACAGGATGCGCTCGGGCCCGCTCTTGTCGTGGATCTTGGCGGTTTTCTTCTTGTCCTCTTTCTTGTCGTCCTGGGCGGCCGCCGCCGGCGCGTCGGCATATTCAATCACGGCGAGGCCCTCGGCGAGCTTCAGCGCGGTCTCAAAGCTTTCCGCGAGGCGCTGGGCGAGGTCGGGACGCACCACGATACGGTCGACCACGACGTCGATGTCGTGCGGGAATTTCTTGTCGAGCGCGGGCGCTTCGGACAGTTCGTAGAAGGTGCCGTCGATCTTGACGCGCTGAAAGCCCTTCTTGAGATACTCGGCGAGCTCCTTCTTGTACTCGCCCTTGCGGCCGCGCACGACCGGCGCCAGCAGGTAGAGGCGGGTGCCTTCCGGCAGCGCCAGCACGCGGTCGACCATCTGCGAGACGATCTGGCTCTCGATCGGCAGGCCGGTGGCCGGCGAATAGGGCACGCCGACGCGCGCCCAGAGCAGGCGCATGTAGTCGTAGATCTCGGTAACGGTGCCGACGGTGGAGCGCGGATTCTTCGACGTGGTCTTCTGCTCGATCGAGATCGCCGGCGACAGACCGTCGATCTGGTCGACATCCGGCTTCTGCATCATCTCGAGGAACTGGCGCGCATAGGCCGACAGCGATTCGACGTAGCGGCGCTGGCCCTCGGCATAGATGGTGTCGAACGCGAGCGACGACTTGCCGGAACCGGACAGGCCGGTGAACACCACGAGCTTGTCGCGGGGAATCTCGACGTCGATGTTCTTCAGATTGTGTTCGCGCGCGCCACGGATCGTGATGGCGCGCGATGAGGAGCCGGCGTTCTGTTGGCGCTTCGCCTTGAGCACTTCATCCATAGCGACAGTTCCGGGCGCATGCTTGGGCGCCTTTTGGGCGCGCATCGCCGGTGATGCCGGGACCTTGCGCCGATGGGGTGTGAAGGCTGGAACGTAGGAAGAACGGCCGACAATTTCCAGTGCTGAGTCGCGTCCATCAACGGATAGTTTGCCTGATGGCAGCAGCCGTCAGCAGCGCCGGTTCCGCTAGAGCCTTTCCCCCGTTCCGATGGAATCGGAACGGGGGCTCCAGATTCCCGCTTTGACGCGTTTTCCTTGCGCGAGCCGGAATCCGCTTCGCTCGAAAACGCTCTTACGCAAAAAGGCCGGCGCGAGGCCGGCCTTTCGGTGCGATCTGATCGCAGATCAATCTTAGTACTTGGCGACGATCGGGCCGCCGAAGTGATAGTTGACGCCGAACTGGGCGCTGTGCAGCTCGAGCGTACCGGAGGGCACGCCGAAATAGTTCTCGCTGTCGAGGCTGCGATACAGGTATTCGCCCTTGATCGACCACTGCGGGGCGATGAAGGCCTCGACGCCGGCGCCGACGGTCCAGCCGGAGTGGAAGTTGCTCTGCGAGGCGGTCACGCCGAACGCGATGACGCTGACCTCGTTGTTGGCCCAGGCGTAGCCGCCGGTGCCGTAGAACAGCACCTTGTCGACGGCGAAGCCGAAGCGGCCGCGCACGGTGCCGAGCGAGTCGATCTTGCTGCGGGCGGTGACGCCGAGCGCGGAGACCGACGCGTCGATGTCAGCGCCTGCAGCGTCAACCTCGAGGCCGTACACGATGTTGCCGGCCTGCCAGTTGTAGCCGATGGTGCCGCCGCCGAAGCCGCCTTCCATGCTCGGGGTGCCGGAGTTCTCGCTGGCGTAGCCGCCGAAGCCACCGACGTAGAAGCCGGTCCAGTTGTAGATCGCGGCCGGCGGCGGAGCCTTCACGTAAGGCGCGCGTGCCGCCATGTCGGCGGCCATTGCCGGTGCAAAAGTGTTCAGTGCAAACATGCCGGCCGAGGCCAGCAAAACATTCCTGATTTCCCAGCAAAACATTCCTGATTTCAAAGTCCGAGTCCCGTTTTTCTTGCTCATTTTCTTGTTGTCCCTTCAAAGATTTTGAAGAGAGCGTCACAGCAGTGTCGCGTGACGTGCTGGTGCTTCTACAGAGAAATGCCGGAACGTGTGTATCCGCGAAACCACAACGCACCGAAAACGGCCCCGGTGAGGTGCGCGTGCACACGCAACGAAAAAGCCGGCGCACAAACAGGCGCAAACAAAAAGGCCGGCGCGAGGCCGGCCTTTCGTCTGGATCAATCGGCCTGGCGCGATCAGTAGCGCGCGACGACCGGGCCACCCCACTTGTAGTTCACGCGGACGGTGACGAGGTCGACGTCCTGGCGATCGCGGATGGTGCTGTTCAGCGTGCCGTTGGGAGCGATCAGGTTGTAGGTCTTGTCCTGCATGAACAGGTGGTCGTATTCGATGCCTGCGGTCCAGTTCGGCGCGAAGCCGACTTCGATGCCGGCGCCGACGGTGCCGCCCCAGCGGGTGTCGCTGGCGCTACCGACCAGCACGCCGGTTGGGGTGAAGTAGGTGTTGAAGCGGTTGTCGGTCAGCGCCGCGCCGCCCTTGGCGTAGAGCAGCACGTTGTTGACGGCGTAACCGATCTGGCCGGTGAACAGGCCGAACGCGTCGATCTTGGACTGGTTGGTGAACAGGCCCGGGAAGATCGCGCTGTTGTTGCTGCCCTTCAGGTCAGCCCAGTCGCCCTGCGCTTCGAGGCCGAACACCCAGGCGCCAGCCTGCCAGCGATAACCGATCTGGCCACCGGCGACGCCGCCGGTTGCATCATGGCAACCATCTGATGCGAGGAAGATGCCGGCCGGGAGCTGGTCCCAGCAATTGTGGCTCGAGCCCCAGCCGCCGTTGGCGCCGATGTAGAAGCCGGTCCAGTCATAGATCGGGGCAACCACGGGCGGCGGTGCCTTGGTGTACGGGCGCGCAGCGAGATCGGCAGCCGCGGCAGGCGCAGCAAACGCAATCAGAGCAACCGTACCGAGCAAAAACTTCTTCATTATCAATCCCCCAGCACCCCGATCGGCTTCCAAACGGTCCCGAAGCACGATCCCAGACGCGAGCGCCCGCGCCATGGTTGGAGCTATACGCTGATTCAACCGCAAACGCAGTCTCCCAAATGCAACACTCGCGGGAGAAGTATCGATAAGGCAAGCTACTGATTTGTTTGTTGTTTTTCTAAATCTTGCTGCCGAGCGTCGGCCTGCGCCGAGATCGACTGCCGCTCTGACGGCACTGGCCGCTTCTACGGATGGTTGTGGCGAACAAAACTGGAACGATGCCGGATCCGGTGCTATATCCCGATATCCGTGGATAACCGCGCGACGGCAAAGGCGACGAGCCGGCACCGGCGTATAGGGTCATCCACGACGCCTGCGACGTAAGTGGCGAAGGTTGAGAGTGGCGGCCGAATGTCCGGACGCCCGGTTTTTGAGTGGAGATGATGCGATGGCAGGAAGCGTGAACAAGGTGATCCTGGTGGGAAACCTCGGCAAGGATCCGGAAATCCGGCGGACGCAGGACGGCCGTCCGATCGCAAACCTTTCCATCGCCACCTCGGAAACGTGGCGCGACAAGGGCACCGGCGAGCGTAAGGAAAAGACCGAGTGGCACCGCGTCGTGATCTTCAACGAGGGCCTCTGCAAGGTCGCCGAGCAGTATCTGAAGAAGGGCGCCAAGGTGTACATTGAGGGTCAGTTGCAGACCCGCAAATGGACCGACCAGAGCGGCGTCGAGAAGTACTCGACCGAAGTCGTGCTGCAGGGCTTCAACTCCAACCTCACCATGCTCGACGGGCGTGGCGGTGGGGGCAGCAGCTTTTCCGATGATGGCGGCAGCGATTTCGGTTCGGCCGGACCGGTCAGCTCGGCGCCGCGCCGCGCCGTCGCCGCGGGTGGTGGCAGCAGCCGCAACAGCGACATGGACGACGACATCCCGTTCTGAGCAGCGGTCGCGCTTCCGTCGATTCCGTCAGGCGCCGTTCCGTGAAGATCATTTCCCGGAACGGTCGCCGCGATCTGGACCAGCAATTTCCTCGTGTGGAATATGAGGATAACTCGGTAACTCTCTGTCAGAACGTCGGTGGTTCGACGTAAGGGATGCGGGTTCCCTGGACTTTGACACAGCCCGATGTAAATGATATTTACATTGGCCTGCGGCATTTGATGCTTGGCCGCGAGCTTCACCCGAGGGCCGGCCATCATGAGCCTCGCGCCATTGCTCGACGCCGCGCCTGCGATCCCACTCCACGCCTTTGCCGCGATGGCCGCCTTCGTGCTCGGCTCCATCCAGCTGGCCGCCCCCAAGGGCACGCTGCCGCACCGGACCCTGGGCTGGATCTGGGTGATCCTGATGCTGGTGGTCGCCGGAAGCTCGTTTTGGATCCATCAGATCCAGCTGGTCGGTCCCTGGAGCCCGATCCACCTGCTGTCGATCTTCTCGCTCGCCATGCTGGCGCTCGGCGTCACGGCCGCACGGAGCCACGATGTCCGCCGCCACAGGTTCACGATGATCGGCATTTTCTTCGGCGCGCTAGTCATTGCCGGGCTGTTCACGTTCATGCCCGGGCGGATCATGCACGCGGTGGTATTCGGCCACTGACGGGAGAGGCAAGTAGCGAATGGCGGGTGGCGAATAGGGGATTTTTCCATTGCTGTTCGCCATTCGCCACGCGCTTCCCGAGCAAGCAGCCGGAACCTCGGTGCTCCACCCGTAAGTGCATGAAAAAACGAACGGAAAAACGGCTTGCCGGAGCCGCGCAAGGGTGGTTATCAGGCC
This sequence comes from Bradyrhizobium brasilense, assembly GCF_029714345.1. Classification (NCBI taxonomy): domain Bacteria; kingdom Pseudomonadati; phylum Pseudomonadota; class Alphaproteobacteria; order Hyphomicrobiales; family Nitrobacteraceae; genus Bradyrhizobium; species Bradyrhizobium brasilense. Next base: position 4,831,563 of record NZ_CP121669.1, on the reverse strand, counting down.
CCCGATGGGCTATATGATTCCCCAGTAGAACCGACCGGATTTCCCCTTTGTCCGATAACGACGACCACAAGCCCGGCGAGCCGCCGGGACCCTCAGATATTCGTCCCGTTTCCATTCTCGACGAGATGAAGAAGTCCTACCTCGATTACGCGATGAGCGTGATCGTGTCGCGTGCGCTGCCTGATGCGCGCGACGGGCTCAAGCCGGTGCACCGGCGCATCCTCTATTCGATGCATGAGCAGGGACACACGCCGGACAAGAAATACGTGAAATCCGCCCGCGTCGTCGGCGACGTGATCGGTAAATATCACCCGCATGGCGACCAGTCGATTTACGACGCGATGGTCCGCATGGCGCAGGATTTCTCGCTGCGCGTGCCGCTGATCGACGGCCAGGGCAATTTCGGTTCGGTCGACGGCGATCCGCCGGCGGCCTATCGATATACCGAAGCGCGGCTGACCAAGGCGGCGCTGGCCGTGCTGGCTGACATCGACATGGAAACGGTCGATTTCCAGCCGAACTACGACAACTCCGAAAAGGAGCCGTCGGTTCTGCCGGCCCGGTTCCCGAACCTTCTGGTCAATGGCGCCGGCGGCATCGCCGTCGGCATGGCGACCAACATCCCGCCGCACAATCTCGGCGAGGTCGTCGACGCCTGCGTGGCGCTGATCGACAATCCGGCGCTCACGATCGACGAGCTGATCGACATCATTCCCGGACCGGACTTCCCGACCGGCGGCGTCATCCTCGGCCGCCAGGGCATTCGTAGCGCCTACCATCTCGGCCGCGGTTCGATCGTGATGCGCGGCAAGGTGACGATCGACACCATCCGCAAGGACCGTGAAGCGATCATCATCACCGAGATTCCCTATCAGGTGAACAAGGCGACGATGGTCGAGCGTATCGCCGATCTCGTCAAAGAGAAGAAGATCGAGGGCATCGGGGACCTGCGCGACGAGTCCGATCGTGACGGCTATCGCGTCGTCATCGAACTGAAGCGCGAAGCGGTGCCCGACGTGGTGCTGAACCAGCTCTACCGATTCACACCGCTGCAGACCAATTTCCCGGCCAACATGCTGGCGCTGGATTCCGGCCGTCCGCAGACGATGAATCTGAAGGACCTGCTCACCATCTTCGTCGCGTTCCGCGAGCAGGTGGTGACCCGGCGGACCAAGTTCCTGCTCGGCAAGGCGCGCGACCGCGCCCACATCCTGGTCGGCCTTGCGATCGCGGTCGCCAACATCGATGAGATCATCCGCGTCATCCGGACCTCGCCCGATCCGAACACCGCGCGCGAGGCCCTTATGTCACGCGACTGGCCGGCACGCGACGTCGAGGCGATGATCACGCTAATCGACGATCCCCGGCATCGCATCAACGAGGACGGCACGCTGCGGCTGTCGATGGAGCAGGCCAGGGCCATCCTCGACCTTCGCCTGCAGCGCTTGACCGCGCTCGGGCGCGACGAGATTTCCGAAGAGCTCGACAAGCTCGCGGCCGAGATCGCCGACTATCTCGACATCCTGCGCTCGCGCGCCCGCGTGCAGGGCATCGTCAAGACCGAACTGGCCGAGGTGAAGCAGCAGTTCGCCACCCCGCGCAAGACCGTGATCATAGAGCAGGAAGGCGAGGTCGAGGACGAGGACCTGATCCAGCGCGAGGACATGGTCGTCACCGTGTCGCATGCGGGTTACGTCAAGCGCGTGCCGCTGTCGACCTACCGGGCGCAGCGCCGCGGCGGCAAGGGCCGCGCCGGGATGCAGACCCGCGACGAGGATTTCGTCTCGCGCCTGTTCGTGGCGTCCACGCACACGCCGGTGCTGTTCTTCTCGTCGCGCGGCCAGGTCTACAAGGAGAAGGTCTGGCGGCTGCCGATGGCCGCGCCAAACGCGCGCGGCAAGGCGCTGATCAATATCCTGCCGCTGGAACAGGGCGAACGCATCACGACGATCATGCCGCTGCCGGAGGATGAATCCTCCTGGGCCAATCTCGACGTGATGTTCGCGACGACCGGCGGTACCGTTCGCCGCAACAAGCTGTCCGACTTCGTCGACGTGCGCCGCTCCGGCATCATCGCCATGAAGCTCGGGGAAGGCGAGGCGATCGTCGACGTCCAGATCTGCACCGAGCATGACGACGTGCTGCTGACCGCCGCCGGCGGCCAGTGCATCCGTTTCCCGGTCACCGATGTGCGCGTCTTCACCGGCCGCACCTCGATGGGCGTGCGCGGCATTGCGCTGCCCGAGGCCGACAAGCTGATCTCGCTGGCGATCCTGCGCCATGTCGAGACCACCTCGGACGAGCGCTCGGCCTATTTGAAGATGCGCCGCGCCGTGGCCGGCGAGGCCGCGACCGAGGAGCCGGTCGAGGCCGAGGGCGAGGAGACCGCGAATGCGATCCAGCTGTCGCAGGAGCGCTATGCCGAACTGTCGGCGGCCGAGCAGGTGGTGCTGACCGTCTCCGTCAACGGCTATGGCAAGCGGACCTCGTCCTACGAGTACCGCACCACCGGCCGCGGCGGCAAAGGCATCGTCGCGATGAGCGTCAACAACCGGAACGGCAACCTGGTGGCGTCGTTCCCGGTCGAGGACGCCGACCAGATCATGCTGGTCACCGACAAAGGTCAGCTGATCCGCTGCCCGGTGGCCGATATCCGCGTCGCCGGCCGCTCGACCCAGGGCGTGATCGTGTTCGACACCGCCGAGGACGAGCACGTGGTCTCGGTCGAGCACATTCCTGAAGAGGAAAACGGCGAGAACGGCAACGGCGGCTAGCGCCGCCGTTTCGGAGAACCCCCAGCCCGAATGCAGCCAACGGGCGCGCAACAGGCGCGCCCGTTGACAGGCTCCGCGAAATCCGGCGGGCCTGCCGTGCGCCCCTAGCCCAAGGGCAACGCCCTATGCTTTGATGGGGTCCGGCGGATCTACCGATTTCGGGAGGCCGTTGTGACCGATCATCGCGTTGAGCGGCGGCTTGCAGCTATCCTGGCGGCTGACGTGGCCGGGTATAGTCGGCTGACCGGCCTGGACGAGGAAGGGACGCACGTCCGGCTGAGGGAGTGTCTGCGTGGACTCGCTGATCCCAAGATCAGCGAACACCGTGGCAAGGTCGTCAAGCACACGGGCGACGGCGTGCTCGCCGAGTTCGGCAGTGTCGTGGATGCGGTGCGTTGCGCCATTGAGGTCCAGCGCGCAATGGCCGAGCGAAATGCCACGGTGCCGCAACTCAAGCGGATCGAATTCCGCATTGGCATCCACGTCGGCGACATCATCGTCGATGAAAACGATATCTTTGGAGACGGCGTCAATATCGCCGCCCGCCTTGAAGGGATCGCGGAGCCCGGCGGGATCTGCATCTCGGACGATGCGCAACGTCAAATCCGCGGCAAGGTCGATGCCGTGTTCGAGGACATGGGCTCGCAGAACCTGAAGAACATTGCTGAGCCGATGCGCGCGTGGCGATTGAGGATAAATTCGGGCCATCCCGCGAGCGCCCCGATCGAGCCGCCGGTCGACAGCGCGCAAGCTCTGGCGCTCCCCGACAAGCCGTCGATCGCCGTGCTGCCGTTCGAGAATATGAGCGGCGACCCCGAGCAGGAATACTTCGCGGACGGAATGGTCGAGGAGATCATCACGGCGCTGTCGCGCTTCAAATGGCTGTTCGTGATCGCCCGAAATTCGAGTTTTACCTTCAAGGGCCGGGCGGTCGATATCAAGGAGGTCGGCCGCAGGCTCGGCGTCCGCTATGTCCTTGAGGGGTCTGTGCGCAAGGCCGCGGGGAAGGTTCGCATCACCGGGCAGTTGATCGATGCGGTGACCGGAACGCACATCTGGGCAGACAGGTTCGAGCGCGACCTGACGGACATATTCGCTCTCCAGGACGAGGTGACCGTCGCCGTCGTTTCGGCCATTCAACCAAAATTGCTGCAGATCGAAATCGGCCTGTCGGCACGGCGACCGGAGAACCTCACCGCCTATGATTTCTATCTCCGCGCCATGCAGCAGCATTACCTGATGACCGCCGACGGGTTGGCCGAGGCGATCAGGCTGGCGCATCGTGCTTTGGAGCTTGACCCCCGGTTCGGCTTTGTCGCCGCTCTGGCAGGTCTCGCGCACATGCAGAACATCCTTTGGGGGCATGCCGTCGATCCTCAATCTGACCGCAAGGAAGCGGTTCGGCTGCTTCGCCTGGCATTGAGCATCGACGATGGTGATGCGGAAACATTAGCCTGGGTTTCCCTCACCTCGGCGTACATGGTTGGCGATTGCGAGAGTGAGATCGAATTGGCCGACCGGGCGGTCGCTCTCAATCCGAATTCATATCGCGCATGGACCGCCAGAGGCAGCGTCTACAGAGTTGCCGGGCTTCCGGATGAAGCGGTCCGGAGTTTTGAACGCGCCATCCGCCTGAGCCCGTTAGACCCGCGGCTACCCATCACGTTTGTTGGGATGGGGATGGCCTTCATCGAGCTTCGCCGCTTTGACGAGGCCATTGCCGCAGCCAACAAATGCCGGCGCCAGAACGCCTCCTATTCGCTGGCTTACCGTTGTCTCGCGTCCGCGTTCGCTCATCTCGGACGCGACGCGGAGGCGCGTGAGGCGGCAGCGCTCCTGCTTCAGCTCGATCCCGCCTTTACAATATCCGCAATGATCGCCAGGGGCGGGTACCCAAACGCACAGCTGTTGATCGAGGGGCTTCGGAAGGCGGGATTGCCCGAATGAATTGTGCCCGCGGGCGCCGACGAGGCCGCCGTCGGGAGCACCGCAGGCTCTGTGTTTGTGGGGGCGCGGCCTAGATGGCGCTTTCCAGTTCGCGCGTGAGCCCGGGAAGGGCGTCCATCCGGCCGATCTGCGCGAACCAGCACCAGAGCTCGAGCGTCGAGGCCAGCCGGTAGAGCGCGATCGTGGCCTCCCAGTCCGGCCGCTCGCTTGTGCCGTGGCCCGCGAGCAATCCGTCGCGCTTCGGCGCGTCCCTCGGCGTGAAGTAATAGAGCGCCTTGGCGATGTCCATCAGCGGATCGCCGGCGGTGGCATTCTCGAAATCGACGATGCCGGTGAGACGCGGCTGCCCCTCCGGTGTCACCAGCACGTTGCCGGCGTGGAAGTCATAGTGGCAGAGGCGGGGCGTGGCGGCCGCGTCGAGCAGGACGCTCCGCGCCAGGATGCTGGCCCGCAGCCGCGCGGCCAGCGCTTCCTCCCCGCCGCGCGTGCAAAACTCGGTCAGCTTCCGCTCGAACTGCGCGGACATATAGGCGTGGTTGGTCGGGTGCGACGTCCAGACGCCGTGCGGACCGATATAGCCGAAGCTGTCGAGCTTGATGCCATTGATATGGCGGAGCGCTGAGCCCATGGCGGCGTAGATCGAAAACAGCTCCTGATCCGTCAGTGCCGCCTCGCGATCGCCGAGCACGACGCCGTCGAGCTTGCTCATCAGCACAAAATTGAAGTCGATCAGCGCGCGGCTGTCGTCGGCTATGAGGATGCGGGGAATGGCAATGCCGGCGTCGCGCAGAAGACCGAGGACATAGACCTCCTTCGCCATCTTCCATTGCAGCTGGGCGGGGTAGACCTTGAGGATGCAGCTTGGCGCGTCCGCCCGCGTGATCTCGAGGATCGTGCTGATCTCGCCGCCGCGTAGCTCGGTGATGCCTGCCACGCGCGCGCCTGGCGCAACCCGATCGATGATCGCCTGAGCCTGATCGATCGAAATCGCCAGCCGCGGCTTCAGCTGAAGAGGCGGATCGTCTGACATGTCCGCATCCGGGCTGTGGGACTAGATCTCGATCTCCGTCCCGAATTCCACGACCTGTCCGGTCGGCACGCCGAAGAACGCCGCCGACCGTTCGGCGTTGCGCTGCAGGAACGCGAATAGCGATTCCCGCCATACCCACATGCCCGGAATGTCCTCGCGCGGGATGATGGTCTCGCGGCCGATGTAGTAGGTCACATCGGTCAGACGGAGACCGGGCAGTTTGCCTTGGCGGCAGGCGAGCTTCAGCCCTTCGTAAACGGTCGGATATTGCATGAAGCCGTAACGCAGGATGACGCGGATGATGCCGGGGGTGACGTCGTGAACCACAACGCGATCCTCGTCCGAGATGCGCGGAGATTCCTCGATCTGGACGGTGACCAGCAGCACGCGCTGGTGCAGCACGTGGTTGTGCTTGACGAACTGGGTCAAGGCGAGCGGCACGCCGTTAGGGGCGGAGGCGAGGAATATGGCGGTGCCCGGCAGCCGGCTGTGGCACTTGTTGACCGCGGTCTCGATCAGATCTTCTTCCGGCTGACGCAGCTTGCTGCGCGCCGTCTCGACCAGTTTCACGCCGCCGCGCCAAGTCAGCATCAGGAAGGCCACCGCAGCGGCGAGCAGCAGCGGGAACCAGCCGCCTTCGAACAGCTTGGTCGAGTTCGCCGCAAAGAAGATCGCGTCGATGATGAAGAAGAAGCCGTTCACCGCGATCACGATGATCGGCGAATAGCCCCACTGGATCGCGACCAGCGCTGCAAGCAGCGTGGTGATCGCCATCAACAGCGACACTGCGATGCCGTAGGCGCCGGCGAGCGCGTCCGAGGTGCCGAAGGCGAGCACCGCGCCGAGTGTCCCCGCCGCAAGCATCCAGTTCACCAGCGGCACGTAGATCTGCCCGATGGCATCGCTCGTGGTGTGCTCGATGTGCATGCGCGGCAGGAAGCCGAGCTGGATCGATTGCTGGGTCAGCGAGAACACACCCGAGATGATGGCCTGCGAGGCAATCACGGTGGCGATCGTCGCGAGCAGGACTAGCGGGTAATGCGACCAGTCCGGCGACAACTGGAAGAACGGATTTTCGATCGCTGTCGGGTCGGTGATCAACAGCGCGGCCTGGCCGAAATAGTTCAGCACCAGAGCGGGCAGGCAGACGGCGAACCAGGCGAGCCGGATCGGAAAGCGGCCGAAATGCCCCATGTCGGCATACATCGCTTCACCGCCGGTCACCGCGAGGAAGGCGGCGCCGAGGATGGCGAAGCTGACGTGAAAATCCTGATGGATCAGGAAATCGAATGCATAGAGCGGGCTCAGAGCAACCAACACGCCGGGCGCCTTGACGATGCCGTGAATGCCGAGGGCTGCCAGCACGGCGAACCAGAACAGCATCACCGGACCGAATATCCTCCCGATGAAGCCGGTGCCCCGCTTCTGCATCATGAACAGGCCGATCAGGATCACGACGGTGATCGGCACCACCGCAGGGGTCAGCGAGGGCGCGTCGACCTTGAGGCCTTCGATCGCCGACAGCACCGAAATGGCCGGCGTGATGGCGCCGTCGCCGTAGAGCAGGGCGGCGCCGATCAGGCCGACCACCAGAAGATGGCCGCGCCAGGTGCCGGGCGCCGCGTTGCGCGCCGAGAGCAGCGCCAAGAGCGCGACGATGCCGCCTTCGCCGCGGTTGTCGGCGCGCAGGATCAGCATCGCGTATTTGATCGAGATGATGAGGATCAGCGCCCACAGGATCAGCGAGACCACGCCGAGCACCGCGCTCTCGGTGAGTGGACCGCCATGGGTAGCGGCCTTGGCGGCTTCCTTCAGGGCATAGAGGGGGCTGGTGCCGATGTCGCCATAGACGACGCCCAGGGCACCGAGCGTGACGGCAACCGGGATCGGACTGGACGGGGGGTGGCCAGAAGAAACGATGGCGGGCGTACTCGTCACGGCAATCCCCCGATGGCTGCGCCCGTCGGATCATCCGGCCGGGCGCCTTAGACGATAGTCTGCGACGGGACGTCGCAAATTACCATTGGGTTTTGTGTGACGGCCTGACCTTACGCCAGGCTGACGAGGGACGTCGCTCGACTACGCGCTACGGGGTACGGTCGGCGGTGACCAAGCGGGCTTCGCGAACCACAGTCTTGTTGCCGGCGGTGCGCAGGCACGAGGCCTCGAAATTCGGCCAGGCCTGCTGCGAGCAGTCCTTGCCGACCGGGTGGACGTCGAGACGATCGCTCTTGGCCAGCGGCTGCGGCGTGGAGGCTTCGACCTGCGGTGCAAAGCCCGGCAGCACGGTGAGCGCGGCGGCAATGAACGCGGCAACAGCGATGGCGGAAAGTGCCTTGATCATGACGGTCCCCAGTTGATCGGGCCGCCCGGGCCCGTCGTTTCGTTGTCCAATGTCTACCGGCCGCAAGTTTCCTGGTGTCTTCGCCACCGCGGGAAATGGTTTCGTCGCGGGCCGGTTTTGTTTCGTCCGCCAACGGCCGACGAAACATTCACCCCCGTAGACGCTGGCATCCCAGGACTCGTTCACTGGACGACTGGAAATTTGTTTCGAGCAAGCAATGGAACCCGGGCGGCTTGCCGGGGAGAGCCGGGCGGGTTAGGAGGGACCATGTCCCGTATCGCGATCTATCCCGGCTCCTTCGATCCCGTCACCAACGGCCATCTGGACGTGGTGAAACAGGCCGTCTTCCTCTGCGACCGCCTGATCGTCGCCATTGGCGTCCATCCCGGCAAGAAGCCGCTGTTTTCCACCGAGGAACGGCTGGCCATGGTCCATGAGGTGTTCGGCCCCATCGCCCAGCAGGCAGGCTGCGCCTTCGAGAGCGCGACCTATGACAATCTCACGGTCGCGGCAGCCCGCGCGGCCAAGGCCACGCTGATGATTCGCGGCCTGCGCGACGGCACCGATCTCGACTACGAGATGCAGCTTGCCGGTATGAACGATGCGATGGCGCCCGAGGTGCATACCGTGTTCGTTCCGGCGTCGGTTGCGGTCCGCCCGATCACCGCCACACTGGTGCGCCAAATCGCCCAGATGGGCGGCGACTTCTCTGCATTCGTGCCGTCATCAGTCGCAGCTAGCCTGAAGGCCAAGTTCGCCGGCTGATCCCGGCGGCTTGCCACACCCCAACGTTAAAGCTCCGGAGTTGCCATGATTCGCATTCTTGCATTCGTTGCTGCGCTGCTCTGCGTCGTGCCCGCGGTCGCGCAGCCGCTGCCGGCCAATCTCGACAAGGCCGATGCGATCGTGATCGACACCACCAAGGGCCGCATCGTCATCAAGCTGCGCACCGATATCGCGCCCAAGCATGCTGAGCGCATCAAGCAGCTGGCGCGCGAGGGCTTCTACAACAACGTGCCGTTCCATCGCGTGATGGACGGCTTCATGGCGCAGACCGGCGACGGCCAAAACTTCAACGGCACCGGCGGCTCGAAATATCCGAACCTGAAGCAGGAATTCTCCCAGGTCCCGTTCAAGCGCGGCATCGTCGGCATGGCCCGGCGCGGCGACAGCGTCGACAGCGCCAATTCGCAGTTCTTCATCATGTTCGCCGACGGACCGAGCCTGAACGGCCAGTACACCGTGATCGGCGAGGTGGTGCAGGGCATGGACGTGGTCGACAAGCTGAAAAAGGCGTCTGCGGGCTCTCCTGGCGGAGCCGTCACCGATCCCGACAAGATGGTGAAGGTGCAGGTCGCATCCGACATCAAGTGATCCGCATGGCGGCGCGCTGCAAACCACTTGCCTGGTTCGCCGCGCCGCTGGTTTGCCTGACGCTGGCCGCACCCGTGCAGGCCGAGCCGGAGCAACTCAATACGATCAAGGACGTTGTTCTTGCCATCCACCGCTGCTGGCGGCCGCCGCCGGCAGACAAGGCCGGCCCGATCGACATCACCGTCATTGTCAGCTTCAACCGCGAGGGCGCGATCCTCGGGCATCCCAGGATCAGCTATGAATCGCAGGAGGCGACCGACAACGACCGGATTGCATACCGGATCGCGGTGATGGAGACGTTGCAACGCTGCACGCCGTTGCCATTTACCGAGAGCCTGGGCGGCGCAGTCGCCGGCCGCCCATTCGCGATCCCGTTCAGGAATAAGAAGTATCCACCCCGAAGCCAGGAGAAGCGAGCATGGCTGCTACTGAAAATACTCTGATCCTCGAAACCACCCAGGGCCCGGTCACGATCGAGATGCGCCCGGATCTCGCGCCCGGCCACGTCGCGCGGATCAAGGAGCTGGTGCGCGAGGGCTTCTATGACGGCATCGTGTTCCACCGCGTGATCGACGGCTTCATGGCGCAGACCGGCTGCCCGCAGGGCACCGGCATGGGCGGCTCCGGCAAGAAGCTGAAGGCCGAATTCAACAAGGAGCCGCATGTCCGCGGCACCGCCTCGATGGCCCGCGCCGCCAATCCGGATTCAGGCGACAGCCAGTTCTTCATCTGCTTCGACGACGCCTCCTTCCTCAATGGTCAATACACCGTCTGGGGCAAGGTCACCGAGGGCATGGAGAACGTCGACAAGATCAAGCGCGGCGAGCCGGTGAAGGATCCGGACAAGATCGTCAAGGCGCGCATGGCCGCCGACGCGGCGTAAGTCAAACACTCCGTCATTCCGGGGCGATGCGCAGCATCGAACCCGGAATCTCGAGATTCCGGGTTCACGCTTCGCGTGCCCCGGAATGACGGCGCTGAAGTATTAGTCACCGCCATGCGCACCGATCTCTTCGACTTCGAACTACCCCCCGAAAGCATCGCGCTTCGCCCCGCGAGCCCGCGCGATGCCGCGCGGATGCTGGTGGTGCATCCGGACGGCGTGCTGCGCGACGCCGCGATCGCCGACCTGCCGCAGTGGCTGGAGCCGGGCGATCAGATCGTGGTCAACGACACCAAGGTGATCGCGGCGCAACTCAAGGGCCGCCGGATCGGGCGCGACACCGAACCGAAGATCGAGGCGACCTTGATCAAGCGGCTCGACGGCTCGCGCTGGCAGGCGCTGGTGAAGCCAGCGAAGAAGCTCAGCCCCGGCGACACCATCCGCTTCGGCAATGAGGGCAGGGTCTGCCTGCTCGGCAATCTCGATGCAGAGGTCGAGGCCAAGGGGCAGGAGGGCGAGGTGACGCTGTCATTCTCGTTCCATGGTCCGGTGCTCGACCAGGCGATCGCCGATGTCGGCGCCACGCCGCTGCCACCCTACATCGCTTCCAAGCGCACGCCTGACGAGAAGGACGTCAGCGACTACCAGACCATGTTCGCCGCCAATGAGGGCGCGGTCGCAGCGCCCACGGCGGGGCTGCATTTCACGCCGGCCCTGGAGGCCGCGCTGCAGAGCCGCGGTGTCGAGCTGCACCGCCTGACGCTGCATGTCGGGGCAGGGACCTTCCTGCCGGTGAAGACCGAGGAGACCTCTGAGCACAAGATGCATGCCGAGTGGGGCTGCATCACCGCCGAGACCGCTTCCGCCTTGAATGCCGCGCGCGCAAAAGGCGGCCGGATCGTCGCGATCGGCACCACGTCGCTGCGCCTGCTGGAAAGCGCCGCCAATGCCGACGGCACCATCGAGCCGTTTGCTGCGGAAACCTCGATCTTCATCACGCCGGGCTACCGCTTCCGCGCGGTCGATATTTTGCTGACGAATTTCCATCTGCCGCGCTCGACGCTGTTCATGCTGGTCTCGGCCTTCTCCGGCCTCGAGACGATGCAAGGCGCCTACGCGCATGCGATCAGGGACGGCTACCGGTTCTATTCGTACGGCGATGCCTGTTTGCTGTTTCGCGCAGGCAGGTAGTTAAGCGAGCTCAACTTTATCACCGCCACCCTGAGGCGGCCGCTTCTTCAGCGGCCCTCGAAGGGCGACGGCCCGACTAGGGCCGATGCATCCTTCGAGGCTCGCTTCGCTCGCACCTCAGGATGACGGGTTGGGCATTTGTGCCGCCATCACATCACGCCATCGCGCGTTCGGGCAACAGCTCGGCGATCTGCACCGCGTTGAGGGCGGCGCCCTTGAGCAGCTGATCGGCCGCGACGAACATCGAGATCGAGTGGCCGCTGGGGTCGCTGAGATCCTTGCGGATGCGGCCGACCAGCACGTCGTCCTGGCCGGAGGCGTCGATCGGCATCGGGAAGTAGTTCTTGGCGCGATCGTCGACGACCTTGACGCCCGGCGCCTGCGCCATCATCGCGCGGACCTGGTCCTCGGTGATCGGCTTCTCGCATTCGAAGGTGATCGCCTCGCAATGCGCGCGCAGCACCGGCACCCGCACGCAGGTAACGCCGACCGCGATCTTCTCGTCCTCGAAGATCTTGTGGGTCTCCTTGATGACCTTGGTCTCCTCGTCGTTGTAGCCGGTCTCCGGATCGACAGCGGTGTTGTGGTTGAACAGGTTGAAGGCGTAGGGGTGCGGCATCACCTTCGGGGTGTAGACCTGTCCGTTGAGATTGGCGCGGGTGGACTCGACGAGCTCCTCCATCGCGGCTGCGCCGGCGCCGCTCGCGGCCTGGTAGGTCGAGATGATCACGCGCTTGATGCGGTTCTTCTGGTGGATCGGCCACAGCGGCACCAGGGCGGTGATGGCGGCGCAGTTCGGGTTGGCGATGATGCCCTTGTGGTCGCGGATGCGGTTGGCGTTGATTTCGGGGATCACCAGCGGCACGTTCGGATCCATCCGGAACGCCGAGGAATTGTCGACCACGACGGCGCCGGACTTCACCGCAAGCGGCGCGAACTTCCTGGAGATGCCGCTGCCGGCCGAGAACAGCGCGATGTCGACGCCCTCGAAGGCGCGCTCGGTCAGTTCCTCGATCACGACCGGCTTGCCGCGGAAGCTGATGGTCTTGCCGGCCGAGCGGGCGCTCGCCAGCGCCTTCAGCTTGCCGACGCGGAAGCCGCGCTTGTCCATGGTGGCGATGAATTCGGCGCCGACGGCACCGGTGACGCCGACAATCGCGACGACGGGATCGTTACTCACTTTGTCCTCCATTCGAGTTGTATTTCAGGCAACAAAAAAGCCCCGGACCTTCATCAGGCGGGGCTTCGGGTAGAGATGATGCGGTTCGACCGACTACGCGCGCACGCCTCCCGAGGCCCCGGAGGGCTTGGTGGTTTTGCTGGTGCGTTTGGTCGCGGTGATCATGGAGCGGACTTATGCGGGACAGATCGGCGTCCGTCAACGGCTTTTGGGCGAAAACTTGGCGAGAGAAAACTTGGCGAGTGCCGCGCCGGCCTCAGCGCCTGCGCGCGCCGGGCGGTTCGAGGATCACCTCTTTCAGATCGCTGCCGGCGAGCACGACGATGACGAAATTGAGCTTGCCACGTTCGCGCATCAGGCCACCGCTGATCGCCTTGCCGGAGGTCGTGTGCTCGGCCACCCGCACGGCGTCGCCGAGGCGATGCCGGAGCGCCTTGAGCACGACGAGGTTGTCACGGTCTTCGGCACCGAGCGACTTCAGCGGCGCGGCGGCTTCGCCCCCCACCACTTCGCCGGTCGCCGCGTCGATGGCGTGCCGCCAGATGCGGTCCTGCTGCATGGTCTTGACCCGGTAGACCGCGGGCTCCGACGCGCCGTCGAAGCTGATGTCGGCGGTGATCGAACCGGTATGCAGCGCCTCCGCAATCGCCATCGCCTTGCGCAGCGAGATCTGGGCCGCCTGGAAGCTGTCGAGCTCGCGGCGAACCGTGTGCGCGTCGAGCGCGGTGTCGTTATCCTGCGGGGTAAGCGCTGCGGCCGTTGAGCGCGTGATCGCGTGCGCCGGCGTCGCGAAGGGCAGGGCAATGAGCGCGGTTGCCAGCAGCCGCGTGCCGAATGCCCAATGCCGCAGTGCGTGTAATCGTCCCGTCGTCATGGTCGCATCCGTCGCGTCGAACCGCCGCCCGGGCAGAGAAAGTGCGGCCGACCTTTGTTAGTCAGAGGTCGGCCGCCGAACGTTCAGACGGAGCGATGGCGGCAGCTCCGTCGTGACGATCGAAGTGACAAGGCGACACGAAACCGTTGGGGGGCTGAACTTGGGTTTCGCGTCTCATTGCAACTAAACAATACGGTTTCGTTCTGTTTCCTTCAAGGCTCATCACGACAACGTGTGAGGCGATGCAACGATCCTAAAACTGTCAGCGGGTCGGGCGGCGGCGCGCCTTCGTCGCTTCCTTGATCGCCTCTTTGGCCGCATCGCGAAGCCGGTCCTGCGGCCCGACGGCGCCGGCGAGAAACAGCCGGATCGAGACTTCCATCCGGGTCTCGGCGGTCTTCATGTCGATCGGAATTCCGAATGTCGCCATCCGGTGGGTGTGGCCGACCACCATGTTGAGGAATGTCTCGGCCGCGATCGTGGTGTCCTCGAGGTCGAGGGCGCCTTTGTCGACCAGATGGTCGAAGAAATCCGCCGTGGTGGACACCGCTTTCGACCAGCCCTCGTCGACGGCAAGCTTGGCGACCTCGGGGAAATTAATTGCCTGCGCGGTCAGGATCCGGCTGAAAGCGATGGAGTCGGCGCTGCAATTCAGCACCAATAGCTGGCGTCCGAGCTCGGTCAGCCGTTCCTCGACCGAACCGTCGCAGTTGCCGCCGGCCTGCGCTTCGGCCGCCGCGGCGGCGAGCGGGGCAAGCCAGCGGGCGATCTCGCGGCGGAGCACCGCGGCGAACAGGCCCCGCTTGTCGCCATACTGACCATAGACCGTGGGCTTGCTGACGCGGGCGGCCTCGGCCACCGCGTCGATCGACGTCGCATCGAAGCCGCGCTCGAGGAACAGGCGGGTGGCGACCTCGATCAGCCGCTGGTCGCGCTCGATCGCAGCGTCCCGCGTCGGTCGGCCGCCGCGTGACTTAATCACGCCGCGCTTGGCCACCTTTGCCTTGGTTGCCGTCAATCCCATTTGCCCATTCATCTCGTTGTGCATCGGACGGGTCTGTCCGGTCTATAACCCGCGCCGTGCGGATTCGTCCATTCGGCGGTACCGGGAGCAGGCCGCTTAAGGGGGCGTCGCAGTCCAGGCCTGCCCAGCGGCGGCCTTGTCGTATCCGTACTGGTACAGCGCGCGCATATAGGCGGTGTCGAAGCCCTGCGTTTCCGGTGCCGGATAGTCGCGCTCGATGTAGGACAGATGGAAACCCAGCCGGTTACGCCGGGCGAAGTCATAGGTCGAGAGGATGACCGAGCGCGTCTGTGCCTGCGTGATCGCGGAAATGCTGCGGGAGGCAACGTCGATCGTCGAGTTCGACACCAGCTCGAAGTTGCCCTCGAGCTTCTTGTTGACGAGGATGTAGATGTTCATGCGGCTGTTGGCGGGCCAGCCGCGCTCGCGGAACAGCAGCGCATCCGGCAATGTCAGCACCGGCGCGGTCACGCCGCCGTCGACATGCATCTCCTGGAAGCGGCGGCCCTGGCCTTCGGCGTCGATCATGATCGGCGGAAACACCAGCGGGATGCTGGCGGAGGCAGCCATCACGTCGCGAAACAGCTGCAGCGCCTCGGGCGTTCCGACGGCGGCGATCCTTCCCATGTCCCAGATCACCGTGCGCTGGGTGTCGAGATCGGTGGTGACGATCAGGAGCTTTCGGCCCTTGGCGTTTTCGCTCGCCACCTCGCTGAGGATCTCCTGACCGACGTAAAGCGCCACCAGTTCGCGCAGCCGCTTGTTGCCGAACAGCCCGGAGCCGAACAGCACCCGCATCAGGCTCGGGTCCTGCAGCAGGCTTTCCGCGATGCCCGAGGTGTAGATCTCCTTCAGCGTGTCGTCGTAGCGCGGGCCAAGGAAGGCAAAGGGCGCAATCAGTCCGCCGGTGCTGACGCCGGAGACGACCGAAAAGGCCGGGCGGTTGCCGGCCGCGGTCCAGCCGTTGAGGACGCCCACGCCATAGGCGCCGTCGGCACCGCCGCCGGAGAGGGCGAGGTAGCTCGTGATCGGGGCGACGCGGCGCTTCTCGAGCTTGAATTTTGACGCCGGCTCGTCGGCATA
Organism: Bradyrhizobium brasilense; assembly: GCF_029714345.1. NCBI lineage: Bacteria > Pseudomonadati > Pseudomonadota > Alphaproteobacteria > Hyphomicrobiales > Nitrobacteraceae > Bradyrhizobium > Bradyrhizobium brasilense. The sequence continues at coordinate 4,815,859 of NZ_CP121669.1, read as the reverse complement.
GCGGCGCAGCCCGTCGAGGTCGAGCACCCGCGAATTGGCGGCATCGGCGGCCGTGTAGGGCATCCGCGGCAACGAGCTGCAGGCAGCCAGCGCCAAGGCGAGGCCACACAGCAGGGCCGCTTGCCGGATCGCGCGGGCAGCCGTCATCCAAGGGCCGGCGCCGGCGGGCCGGGCGCTAGGGGTAAGACCATCTCTGCCAGTCACGTTCGCGGATCGACGTTGCTGTGGGAAGCCGGTTGCCATATTGTCGTCATAAAACGACACTGTTTCGTTTTGTTTAACGGGGCTGATGATGCAAGGCAAGCGTCCAGCCGGTTGTCCGTGTTCACGAAGTCGCGCGAGGGCCACTATCCGACGGGTTGATCGGGCACCGGCGACACGCAATAAGCAGCCGCATGACTCTTCCCAATCATTTCGAGCTCCTGGCGACCGACGGCGCCGCCCGCATCGGGCGCCTGACCACGCCGCACGGCCTCGTGCGGACGCCCGCCTTCATGCCGGTCGGCACCGCGGGCGCGATGAAGGGCATGCATTGGCGCGAGGTGCGCGATGCCGGCGCCGATATCGTGCTCGGCAACACCTATCACCTGATGCTGCGTCCGGGCGCCGAGCGCATTGCCGGGCTTGGCGGCCTGCAGCGCTTCACCGGCTGGGGCGGCCCGATGTTGACGGATTCCGGCGGCTTCCAGGTGATGTCGTTGTCGGAGCTGCGCAAGGTGACCGAGAAGGCCGTGACCTTCCGCTCGCATATCGACGGCACCAAGGTCGAGCTGTCGCCGGAGCGCTCGATCGAGGTGCAGCGGCTGCTCGGCTCCGATATCGCCATGCAGATGGACGAATGCGTGCGGTTGCCGGCGGAGCGCGCCGACATCGAGCGCGCGATGCAGCTGTCGCTGCGCTGGGCCGAACGCTCCAAGCGCGCCTTCGAGGCGGCGCCGGACGGCTACATGCTGTTCGGCATCGCACAGGGCGGCGACGTCCCGGATCTGCGGCACGCCAGCGCACGCGGGCTGACCGACATCGGCTTTCACGGTTACGCGATCGGAGGGCTCGCGGTCGGCGAGCCGCAGGCGGTGATGCTGGCGATGATCGAGGAGACCGCGCCGGCGCTCCCGGTCGATCGGCCGCGCTATCTGATGGGCGTCGGCACGCCGGAGGACATCCTCGAGGCGGTAGCGCGCGGCGTCGACATGTTCGACTGTGTGATGCCGACACGGAACGGACGCCACGGCATGGCGTTCACCCGCTTCGGGCAGATCAACCTGCGCAACGCCCGGCACGTCGACGATCCGCGCCCGCTCGATGAAGAGAGCCCGTGGCCGGCGGCGAGCGGCTATTCGCGTGCCTATCTGCATCACCTGGTGCGATCGGGCGAAACACTTGGGGCAATGCTGCTGTCCGAAATCAACGTCGCCTATTACCAGCAGCTGATGCAGGGCATCCGCGATGCGGTGGCGAACGGCACGTTCGAGGACTTCAGAACGAAAACGCGCGCCGGTTGGGCGCGCGGTGACATCGCTCCAAGGTGAGCTGTGTGATCAGTTGCACACGATCGGTTTGACCGCATGTTTGGTAACGAACCCGTAACCGCAGTTGTCGCAGGTCCAGAGATAACTGATCAAATTGTCGAACAGGTACGCGGAGGCTTCCGCCGCCACCATGGAGTCCGCACACACCGGACAGGTCGGCAAATCGCAGCCGCGCGGATCGGGCCTGGACGCTGTGGTCGACAGAACTTCAGCGAGAGCTGGCATGTGACCTCCTTTGCGTTCTGAGCTGCACCTGACGAAAGTATATAAACCCATTTGTTTGACCTTGTCGCAACACAAATGCGTAGGTTTTACGTTATTTGCGCAGGTTCTATTTTGCGATGCAACGAATTCGCGTTGCGGCGGTTTCTCACTTGCGTGCCATGGTGCGCTGCTTCTAATGAGACAAAACCGCCTATTCCCAGCACATCCGCTACAGGAGCCGCTTGATGGACGCGCCGTCGACAACGAGTGCAGTGCAACCCGGACGCGGCCGCGTCTTTGACTCCATCGTCGATGCGATCGGCTCTACGCCGATCGTGCGGCTGCGCAGATTGCCGCAGGCGGCTGGCGTCAACGCGACGATCCTCGCCAAGCTGGAATACTTCAATCCGGCAGCCAGCGTGAAAGACCGCATCGGCGCGGCGATGATCGTGGCGATGGAGAAGGCCGGCATCATCAACGCCGACACCGTGCTGATCGAGCCGACCTCGGGCAACACCGGGATTGCGCTTGCCTATGTCGCGGCCTCGCGCGGCTATCGGCTCAAGCTCGTCATGCCGGAATCGATGTCGATCGAGCGGCGGCGGATGCTGGCCTTTCTCGGCGCGGAGATTGTGCTGACCCCGGCCGCGCAGGGCATGAAGGGCTCGATCGCGACCGCGGAGGAATTGGTGCGCACGACGCCCAACGCTGTCATGCCGCAGCAGTTCAAGAACCTCGCCAATCCCGAGATCCATCGCCGCACCACCGCCGAGGAGATCTGGAACGACACCGGCGGCAACATCGATTACTTCGTCGCCGGCGTTGGCACCGGCGGCACCATCACGGGCGTTGGCCAGGTGCTGAAGCCGCGCAAGCCATCATTGCGTGTCGTCGCGGTGGAGCCGGAAGAGAGCCCGGTGCTGTCGGGCGGCCAGCACACGCCGCACAAGATCCAGGGCATCGGCGCGGGCTTCATCCCTGACATCCTCGACCGCTCCGTGATCGACGAGATCGTCAAGGTCAACAGCGCGACCGCGATCGAGACCGCGCGCGAGCTGGCGCGCAACGAAGGCATCCCCGGCGGTATCTCGTCGGGTGCCGCGATCGCTGCCGCCTTGCAGATCGGCAAGCGGCCGGAAGCGGCCGGCAAAACCATTCTGGCGATTGTGCCGTCATTCTCGGAGCGCTATCTCTCTACGGTACTGTTTGAAGGAATCTGAGACACAGGAATCCAGCATATGGCTGACCAGCCGAGGCGACCGCGAACCCTGAACGATGCGCGCAGCGAAGCCGAGGCGGCGTTCAAGCGCGCCACCACCAAGGTCGCGGACGCGGTGCCAAAGACCGTCGCTGTCCCCGGCGTCCGCGAGCAGGTCACGCTGCGGATCGATCAGGACGTGCTGGAGTATTTCCAGGAGGGCGGCCCCGGCTGGCAGGATCGCATCAACGCGGCGCTGCGCAAGGCCGCCGGAAAGTAACACGCTTTCGAAACCGGGAAGCCCGGGACGATCTCCGGGCTTTGGCTGGCGGGCGCGGCCGCGCTGGCTGCGGCGCGAGCATCACCTTGCGCGCGCCGGCTTCCTTGCGGTCGGTTTCAGGTTCATGAGGTTGCCCGCCAGGATCATGGCCGCGCCGAGCACCGTGTAGACATCGAGCCTTTCGGCATAGATCAGCCAACCGGCGATCGCCGTCAGCGGCACGCGGACGAAATCCATCGGGATCACGACAGTGGCGTCGGCGTGGAGCAGGGCTCGTGCCATGCAATAGTGCGAGAACGTGCCGCAGAACGCGATCACGGCGAGCCAGCCCCAGGTCGAGAGCGGCGGCCAGGTCCAGACATAGAGCGCAGGCCCGATGCTCGCGAGCGATTGCACCACCAGCATCCAGAACATGATCGTCAGCGTCTGCTCGGTCCGCGTCAGCGACTTGACCACGGCGACCGAGATGCCGAAGCCGACCGCCGCGGCGAGCGCGATCAGCTGGCCCGGATTGATCGCGCCGGCCGCCGGCCGCACGATCACGAACACGCCGACCAGGCCAAGCACCATCGCGACGATCTTCCACCGCGTCATCCGCTCGCCGAGAAAGCTTGCCGCAAGGATCGCGGTCCAGATCGGCATCGTGAACTCGATCGCGACCACCTGGCCGATCGGGATCAATGTCAGCGCAAAGAACCAGCCGAGCTGCGCGCAGAAATGGATCAGGTTGCGCACGATATGGACGTGCACCCGTGCCGTCTTCACGATCGCAAACCCGCCGTTCATGTGGATCAGCGGATAGAGCATCGCGAAGCCGAGCACGCCGCGCACGGCCATCAGCTGGAAGACGTTGACCTCGCGCGTCGCCTCGCGGCCGGCCACCGCCACGATCAGCATCAGCGCGAGCCAGCCGGACATCCACAATGCTGCGCGGGTCTTTGAGGGCGTGCGATCCATGACGGGGAACGGCGGAGGAGGGGTGCCCGGTATCGGCGAGCTGCCATGAATTTGCAACGCGCAATTCCGCCTGCGCGGTGATGCGTCACCCACGCGATCTCTGCTAAGCAGCATCGACTACGCTGTCATCCCGGGGCGCACGTGAAACGGGCGAACCCGGGATCTCGAGATTCCGGGTCTGGCTCTGCGAGCCATCCTGGAATGACGAACGCCAAAAAGGAGGATCTGCTCATGCGTGTCTTGCAACCGGCCGAATGGTCGAAACCCCGCGGCTTCTCGCACGGTGTCGCGTTCGACGCGCCCGGCAAGTGGATCGTGCTGGCGGGGCAGACCGGCGGCGACGAGAAGGGCGACTATGCCCCCGAGATGGCCGCCCAGGTCGGCACCGCGTTGAAGCGCATCATCAAGCTGTTGAACGAAGCCGGTGCCGGCCCCGAGCACATCGTCCGCCTGACCTGGTACCTGACCAGCCGCAGCGAATATGAGGCCGCGGGCGCCGGTATTGGCGCGGCGTGGAAGGAGACGCTCGGGCGCAATTTCCCGCCGTCCACCTTGCTCTATATCGACGGGCTGGTCGATCAGCGCGCCAAGGTCGAGATCGAGGTCACGGCATTCGTGCCTGCCGCATAGCACCGCTGGGGCGTAAACAAAAAGCCCTCGGGGATGATGACCCGAGGGCTTTCCACGTTGGAGTTCGGATCGATTACTTCGACAGCGTGATGCTCGCGCCGCGGAACTGGCTGTCGGCCCTGATGGTAACGGCCTGCTTGTTGCCGGTGGTGCGCATCGAGATATCGGCGTTGAAGCCGGGAGCGCTGGCAACGACCTGGAAGTTGCCGCCGCCGCCGCGACCCTGCAACGAGCCGCTGACATTGCGGCTGGACTCGCTCCAATTGCCGCTGACCACGCTGCCTTCGGCCTGCACATCGGCCGCCAGGTTGAACTTGTAGGCGTCGCTGGCGCAGGTGAGGCTCATGGTCATCCGGGGCCCGCCGACGTGATACGTCGCCCGGCAGCGGATGCGCTCGCTGGAGCCGTCGTCCAGCGTGACCGAGCCGGCGCCCGACCAGGTGCCCGCCATGCCGGCGAACGGGCCGGACTGGGCATGGCCCGTGGTGCTTGCGAGTGCGGTCACGAAAAACGCGGCGGCTGCAAATGCTGGCCGCCGCGCGATGGCAAAGAAACTTGATAGGCTGGTGATCTTACTGACGGGATGCTTCCCATCGGCCGCTGCAGGGTACGCCAGCTGATGCCCCATTCCACTTCCCCGATCCGGAGTTGCCACTGAGTTGTCCGTTCGCATATGCACCATTGATCGAGACTCGCACAAGTCCCCCGCTGCCGACGGTGCCGGAGATCGCCGCGCCCTGTGCCGAGATCTTTCCTTCAGCGACGGTCACGGTCGAACTCTGCGACGGTTCGCAGCTGCCGGTCTTGGTGACGACGGTGACGTTCCAAAGCCCATCATAAGGCTGCTGAGCGGACACGGGAGCAGCGGTGAGGGCGGCAGCCGAAGCGACCGAAGTGACCAAAATCAGGTCGCGAATGCGGATCGAACGCATGAATCAAATCCCTGTAATTTCGTGTGATGACGCGGCTTATCCTGTCACAATGTGTTCAAAATTTGCTGCGTCGCGGGAGCCCCAAATGTTCCTGTGAACCCAAACACATCATGGTGAATTCGGTTCCGGATCAGGAACGGAAAATCCGAGCATGGCTTTTTCGAACGAGGTATTCATATACCCTAGCTCGGGTTAGTGTTTGCCAGGGCTCAGATTCGGCGCCTTGGTCGCAAACTGCTCATCCTGGACCTTGGCCGGCAGCGAGCCGTTGACCTTACCATAGTCGATGACCTGGGCGAGCAGACGCAAACCGAGCGGCGCCAGCGCGCGCTCCCACAGCTCGCGGGCGGTCTCGCCTTTCTTGACGAACACCCAGTCCTGCGCGGCGATGGCGCCGGCGTCCATGCGGTCGGCGAGGTGATAGATGCTGCCGCCGGCGATCGGATCGCCTTCCTTGATGGTCCATTCCACCGCCGCGATGCCGCGGTGGCGCGGCAGCAGTGACGGGTGGTATCCGATGCCGCCGAGCCTGGACGCGGCAAGCGCCTCCCTGCTGACCCGGGCGTGGCTGTGGGCGGTCACGATCAGGTCGGTGTCCGGCGCAATCTCGGCGGCCGTCACCAGCTTGGGATCGGCTTGGACCACGACTTCGATGCCGGCCGCCCTGGTCGCTGCCGCCAGCCGGTCCTCGCCGTCATGGACGACCACCCTGACCAGCGTGACGTGGTGCTCGCGCAGCATGTTCAGGGTCGTCACGCCGAAATGGCGGGAACCGACAAGGGTAATGCGCATGGGGATCTATTCCGTGGGGTTTACTCGGGGATTGCTCAGGCCGCCGCTATGCCGATAGCACACCGCGGCGGCCTGTTTCGCTGTCTTGCCGCTTATCAACAGGACGGCCGGGTGGCAAATGTCAGGCCGCCGGCTGCTTGCTGGCCAGAACCTTGTCGATGCGCCGGCCGTCGAGGTCGACGATCTCGAATTCCCAGCCCTGCGCGGCGGTTTTCGCGCCGACATCGGGGATCGCGCCGAATTCATGCAGCAGGAAGCCGGCCGCGGTCTGGTAGGGCCGCGGCGATGGCAGCGTGATGCCGAGCAGCTCGCTGAATTCCAGCGCCGGCATCCAGCCCGAGATCAGATAGGAGCCGTCGGCGCGCCGGACATAGGCGGGCTCGGCCGGTCCTTCCTCGGTGTGGAAGGCGCCGACGATGGCCTCGAGGATGTCGGCGCTGGTGACGACGCCCTGGAAGGTGCCGTACTCGTCGTGGACGAGGCCGATATGCACTCTGGAGTCGCGCAGGATCGCGACCACGTCGCGGGCGTCGACGGTCTCCGGAATGATCGGCGCATCGCGCGTGAGCGCGCGGATGTCGGGCGTCTGGCCCGCGAGGTAGACGTCGAGCACGTCCTTGGCCTGCACGATGCCAAGCGCATGATCGCGGTTGCCGTCGAACACCACGCAGCGCGAGTGACTGCTCTTTTGCAGCGTCGCCAGGATCTCGGCCGCGGGGGCGGCGAGGTCGATCAGGCTGACCTCGTGGCGCGGCGTCATCACGGCGCCGACCGGCAGATCGCCGAGCCGCATCACGCCGGCGATCATCTCCTTTTCGCCGGGCTCGAGCACACCGGCGTTCTCGGCCTCCACCACCAGCGTCTTGATCTCGTCCTCGCTGACGCGGTCCTGTGCATCCTCGCGATGGCCGAGCACCCACAGCAGCAGCTTGCCGGAACGGTCGAGCAGCCACACCAGCGGCAGCGACAGCCGCGCCATCATGGTCATGGCCGGAGCGACCTTGACCGCGATCGACTCGGGATCGCGCAATGCGATCTGCTTCGGCACCAGCTCGCCGACGATCAACGAGGCATAGGTGATCACGCCGACGACGAGGCCGACGCCGACCGCGTCCGCGATGCTTGCGGACACGCCGACCTCAAGCAGCCATTGGGTCAGACGCTGGCCAAGCGTTGCGCCCGAGAAGGCGCCCGACAGCACGCCGATCAGCGTGATGCCGATCTGCACCGTGGAGAGGAACTTGCCGGGATCGGAGGCCAGTGCAAGGGCGCGGCGCGAACCGCTGACGCCTCGTTCGACCAGCGCCGCAAGGCGCGCCGGGCGCGAGGAAACGATCGCGAGCTCCGACATCGACAACAGACCGTTGACGACGATCAAGACCGCCACGATCGCAAGTTCCAGATATAACACGGGAGTCCCTAAACATTGGCGGCGTTGGCCGCTACACGACGCCCAATATAGGCATACCGGAGCGGTTTTGCTGTGCCTTGTCGGGCGTCCCTGCACAAGCAGAGGGTGCGTATGGCCAGCATGCAGCATGAGATCGCGGCATTTTGGCGCGCTGGCATCATACCCTAGGCGAGGATCCGCAGCGCCGGCTTGGCGAACCTCCTGCCCGATGAGGCGGGCTGCATCAGCATCCGTTTGGAGGCGGCTTGCAGTTGCACGCGCAAATCGGCGTTGCATTGCTTCATCTGGTTGCGCAATTCGCGGCGGGAGAAGGCGGTGAGCGAGGGGTCCGCGAGTTGCTGCCAGGCCTTGCGCAGCCATTCCTGCAGTTCGCGAATGTTCTGATCCAGAACCTTCTGATCAAACACGTCGGGCTGGGTCATGCCGCCAAATCCCACGAAGCGATCAGTTGCAAAGTAACGCTGATTCGCGTCGCTTCACCTAGCGCAATGTTGCGCAGGCGCGTTTGCGGCAGGGGAGATCGGAGGCGGCAGGCGTGTTAGTGCCCGCGTCAGCGAGCGTCGCCGGGCCCGGTGCGCAGCAAGTCCAGCGCGACCGGCAGCGCGAGGAACAGCGCTGCGAGCATCGAGAGATGACGCGTCCGCGCGGCGCTCAGGCCGAGATCGTATTGGGCGAGATAGGCCAGCATGATCGCGATGTAGGCGGCGACGCAGATTGCGACGGCGATGCTTGCGAAATCGGTCTTGCTGTCGGTCTTATCGTCCACGGCGGCACCACGTCGTTGCGGAAGCGGTGTAGCGCGGCTCGGCTTCACCAACTATGAGCTGGATCACGAGCGGAGGAGCCGCTCCGGCCAAATGGCTTCGTGCGTCACGACGGGCCAACTGGCGGAGGCAAACGTCGCGATCAGCATTCCGCAGCAACGTGGCCGCGGCGACTCCAACTCGGCCTTGGCGACCACCTGCCGCCAGCAAGCGGCCTAGCGGGGGCTGCGTTTCGGCTGGCCTTCGCGCGGAAGCTCGACCGGGATGTGGGGCGCGGTGCTCACCACGCGGGGGCTTCCGTCGGAATGGGTCTGGCCGTTGAGCAATGTCTCGAGCACCAAAAAGAATTTTTCAGCAAGCATGGGCGTAGCCCTCGTCGTCTAATGTCCTTGTGTCGCGGCGCGCCGCGGAAAATTCGATCAACAAAATGCGAGTCGCACCGGCATGGCGATGCTGCGGCGGAAGGTCTCCCGCACGCAATCCGGGAGATTACCGGCGCCCACGCCGTCAACCGAGGCTTGCGCGAAATAGTTGCCAGGTTCCTAACGATTGCCGGTGCAGCACGTGATGGCGCTCACCGTTCCTTCAAGGATGCACGTTAATGATAGGGGTATGGATCGTGACCAGGACATCGACGAGGGATTTGGATCGGCGCTGCGCCGCAGCTACGGGCGGCTGGCCTGGTGGATCGTCCGACTTAACCGCGTGCTCGAACCGTCGCGCGCGGCCGAACCACCGCGCACCCTATCGCCGCCGCGGCCGGCCGTTCCGCCACGGCGGTCTGTCCCGCCGCGCCCCGAATAGACCTCACCGGAATACCGGCTTCCGCTGTATCGGCCGTGCGGCCGGACTGCTATTCATGCGCCATCCGCGGACCCCTCCGGTCCGCCGTTTTGACGATGCGGCCGCGCGGCCGCGCAAGCGACGAGGGACGAACGCAATGATTGAGACGGTTGGCATTATCGGCGCCGGGACCATGGGCAACGGCATCGCGCAGATCTGCGCGGCGGCAGGCCTCGGCGTGACCATGGTGGATATCTCCGACGCGGCGGTGCAGCGCGGCCTGAAGACGGTCGGGAGCAGTCTCGATCGGCTCGTCGCCAAGGAGAAGATGACCGCTGCCGATCGCGACGCGACGCTCGGGCGCATCAATGCGACCACCGACAAGGCCAAGCTCGCCGCCTGCGATCTCGTGATCGAAGCCGCGACCGAGAACGAGGAGCTGAAGATCAAGATCCTGAAGGATCTCTGTGCGGGGCTGAAGCCGAGCGCGCTGGTCGCAACCAACACCTCGTCGATCTCGATCACCCGCCTTGCGGCCTCGACCGATCGTCCCGACCGCTTCATCGGGATGCATTTCTTCAATCCGGTGCCGGTGATGGCGCTGCTCGAATTGATCCGGGGCCTGCAGACCTCGGACGACACCGTCGCCAAGGCCGAAGCGTTCGCCAAGCGGGTCGGCAAGGTCGCGATCACGGCGAAGAACAGCCCCGGCTTTGCGGTGAACCGCATCCTGTGCCCGATGATCAACGAGGCGATCTTCGCGCTGCAGGAAGGCATTGCCACCGCCGAGGAGATCGATGCCGGCATGAAGCTCGGCTGCAACCATCCGATCGGCCCGCTCGCGCTCGCCGATCTGATCGGGCTCGACACGATGCTGTCGGTGATGGAGGTGTTCTACACCGGCTTCAACGACCCCAAGTACCGGCCGGCGCCGCTGCTGAAGGAGATGGTCGACGCCGGCCATCTCGGCCGCAAGACCGGGCAGGGGTTCTACAGCTACAGCAAGTGAGGCCGGCGCGCGCCTGACCCCGTAATCATCCGGGATGGATCGCGCGGACAAGGTCGCGTAACGACAAGACCTGATCCGCCACGAGGCGGGGGACATCAGAAACGAGGCCCGGTCTCCTAGGCACACCGGGCCTCGTTTTTTTGTGGGATACCGGGCTCAGTTGGCCGATGCGACCGGCGTGACGCCGGTTTCCTCGGGATCGGCGCCGAACAGGCCGACGAGGAACTTGTAGTAGTCCGGCATCTTCTCCTTCAGCGTGGCGCGCGTATAGGGTTCGTGCTCGGAATCCTTGCCGGCCAGGAAGATGCTCGCCGTCACCGCGAAGAACTCCTGCTGGTTCTTCAGCGCATAGGCCTCCTTGGCGAACAGCTCCTTCGACTTCGCCTGGCTGAGGAAGCCCTTGATGCCCTTGTTCTCAAAGCCGTTCGGCATCAGCCGGGCGTGATAGGCGTGAAGGAATTCGTGCAGCAGCACCGGCTCCTTCGCGTAACGCATCATGTTCGGACGCATCCTGATGATGCCGATGCCGGAATCGAGCGCAAGCGCGAGCGGATCCGAATTGGTCCATTGCTGCTTGTCGTGATCCCAGATGGTGACGTCGCGGGTCGTGCCGCGGTCCCATTCCGGCGGCGTCAAGCCATAGCAGGCCGCTGCCGCGCCTTCGTCGAGACACGCCATCTCGCTCGCAACGATCGGCACGCGATGGAAGAACTGCAACACCTTCGGGCTGAATCCGGCGGTTTCCACGACGTCGAGCTGGCGGCGGACCATGTCGGCGATGCTGGTAACGTCCTTGCGGTCGGCGTTCTCGGAGAGATCGAAGACGTAGCCGCGATATTTCTCGACGCTGCTCGGTGCTACCTCCGACGGCCCCGATATTCGTGGTCCGGCAACGGCCGCTCCGGCCGCAAGTGACAGGATCATTGAAGCAATGAGCGCGCTGCGCATGATTATCCCCCGTGCGACGAGCCTCTCCGGGTGTCGTCGTCCATTGAGCCGCGCGGGAGACTAGGGCAGCCGCCCTTGCGGCGCGCTTAAATCGTACATTTCAACCGCGCATCCCCGATTAGGCGTCGGTTAACTACATGCGCTGGGATGGCCCGGCGGGCAGCGGGCCAGCGGGTCTGGAGGCCGCGAGGGCCGATGACCGGTCAGCCGGTCCTCACCGTGCCGCGACCGGGCTTTGAGCCATCGTCACAGCTTCTTGAGGCGGTGCCCGGAAACCTCGCAGATCCTGCCGGCGTACCTAGATCAGCGTCTGGGAGCCGATGGAGCAAGGAAACACGATCATGCGCAGGACGAATTGGGCAATTCTGGCGTTCGCGGCGCTCGGAACGAGCTGGATTGTCGGTTCCGCGTCGCCTGCGGCGGCCGATCCCTATGAGTATCCCTGGTGCATCCAGGGCCGGCAGGAGGGATATCCCGGCTATTGCGGCTACCAGACCTATCAGCAGTGCCAGGCATCCGCGTCGGGCCGAGACGCCTATTGCGGCATCAATCCGCGTGTTGCCTTCAGCCAGCAGCGGATGGCGCCGCGGGCGTTCCGCTGAGCGGTGCGAGGAGGTCGGGCCAAGCGACCGTCGGGCACGATGGTTGCATAGCTGACGGTCGGATCATTTTTTCTGCCTTGGAGCGAATATGGGCGAGATCATCAGGTTCATCTCGAAGTCCGAACGCGAGCGCGCGCGTCTGATCCGCGAGGCGCGTGCGAACTATGAGCGCATCTTTCCATCGGCCGATCCGGTTGATGCGCAAGGCGCCGCAGACGAGGGCAGCGGCAGCGAGGCGTCGTCGAAGCCGTAGCGCGCCGGTATTGCGCGCAAGGGGAGGCGGAGCGGCGATGTGGCAGCGTTTGTGGCAAACTTGGACGATCGACAAGCCGGCCGCGCTTGGCGATTGGCTGTGGCAGATCCTGGTCGTTGAGCTCGCCGCCTTGCTCGATCGGCTGACGTTGCGGAAGCTGATCGCGCTGATCCCGGTTGCGATAGTGATCGGCGCCTATTGGCACCGGATTCCGCTTCCTCCCGAACTGATGCTGGTCGGCGATGTGCTGGCCTATATCGACATATTCTCGATGATCTTCCTGATCGGCTTCTTTACCCGCGTTGCGACGGTTGTGGCTGTCGTCAGACAGGCGATCGATCTCGTCCGCGGCGCGATGCGGCATGTGCCGATGGTGCTGCACAGGTTTGGCGTTCGTCACCGTCGTGCCAAGGACAGCACGCGCCGCAGGCGGCTCACGCATGCGAAGACAGATGACGATGGCGCCGCCGGCATGGCAGGCCTGGCTTGGGCCTAGTCCGACGCGATGTGGCGGTGACGAGCGCGATCGCGGCGCCTATCGCGGTTGCCCGGCCTGCTGATCGCCGTCATCCGCCTTCGGCGGGGCCAGGCTGCGCGCGGACGCGCCGTCCTGGCTCCGCCGGTGCGAACTGGAGAGGTCGGTCGCACCGTGCTGGGATCGATGAAACGCGATACCCATCTGGAAACTCCAGACGCCGAACAGCAGCGCGCCCGCCACACAGGCCGCCACGAAAGCCCAATCGCGTTTCCTCATCGGTCCAACAAAGCCAATTCGATACCGCACCAACCGCGTGTGTTCCAAGGCCCGCCAAGCGAGACCGCCGCATTGTGAGACGATTGCACGCGCTTGTCGATCCGCGCGGCTCACCCTCGCATCGGTCACGGAGCGGTGATGATCAAATCATGCGTCCAGAAACACTCCGACCAGATTGCGCGGCCCCCGCAACAAACTTGCCAAACTTTCACTAGGGCGCTGGCGCACTGAGTTCGAAAATGCAGGACCCGATCGGACGATTCGCGAATGACCGAACTTGAGGAGCTCAGATATTTCGAACATCAGTGCCTGGAGATGGCGGAGCAATCCACGCTGCCGGATGCCCGCCGCGCGCTCCAGATCCTGGCGCGCAACTATGCCGCCGCAGCCGAAATCGTCGAACGGCGCGCGCAATCCGCCAACACCGCGCTCGCGCAGCTGTTTCGATGCTTGAGGCTGTGACCGGTTGAGGGCGTGACGAGGGCGCTGCGTGCGCCGGTCACGACGACCGATCCCGATGGCGCGGATATGGTCTGCCCCTAAAGCCGCCGGCTTCAGGTCTACCGTCGTCGGCATCGAAGTGCTTGAACACATCGGGCGACGCTGCCATCAGATTGCGCGATCTCGGCAGCATGGCGCCGTCGGCAGTCGGAAGGCGAGGTGCTGCGATGTTCTCGCTGACTTTTCTGGGAACGTCGGCAAGCGTGCCGTCTCCCGAGCGCAATCACCCGGGCATCCTCGTCGAGGCAGCCGGCAGTCGTATTCTGGTCGATTGCGGCGAGGGAACGCAGCGCCAGCTGCTGCGGAGTGGCGCCGGCTTTCGCCGGCTCGATCGCCTGCTGCTGACCCACGGGCATTTCGATCATGTGCTCGGCATCCCCGGGCTGTTTTCGACCCTCCGGTTGCGGCAAAGTTCGGATGCGATGACGATTCATGCCGGGCCGGGCACGCTCGATGTCGTCGTCCGGATGCTGGCAGGCCTGTGGGGCGAGGGCAGAGCGCCGATCCCGCTTGATCTGGTGCCGTTGAGCGAGGGGCGAGTCCTCGACGCCGGCGAATTCACCGTCGATTGCTTTCCGGTCCGCCACCGGGATACGGACAGCTTCGCCTTCACCTTTCAGAGCGCGGTGCGCCGGCATCTCCTCCCGGACCGGCTTCTGGCGCTGCGCGTGCCTGATGGGCCGGTTCGCCGGGAGCTGGCGGAGGGGCGGCAGGTGAAGCTGGACGACGGTCGCACCATCGATCCGGAGCAGGTGCTTGGTCCGGCCGAGGGGCGAAGGAAGCTCGTCATTGTCGGTGATGCCGAAACAACCGAGGGGCTGGCCGAACACGTCAGGGACGCCGACGTGCTCGTGATCGAAGCGACGTTTGTCGAGCGTGACGCGGCGATCGCGCGCGACTACGGGCATTTGACGGCCAGCGAAGCCGCCGCGCTCGCGGCGCGGAGCGGGGTCAAGCAACTCGTCCTCACCCACATCTCCGGCCGCTATCCGGACGAGGACATTCTGGCGGAGGCGACGAGGATTTTCCCAAACAGCCGGATAGCCATCGACTTCGATCGCATCGCGATCTGAGTGCGGAAGCCTCCACGATCCCGGCGAAGGAACGCTGTCGAGGGTGTCTGCGAACGCGTGCCGGTGCCGTACCAGCAACGCTTCATTAACCCGACTCACGCAACGTCGTTTCAGGCCGTCTGGATGGGCCGCTAGCAGAAGGCCGCCACGAGTGACTACGTGGCGGCCTTTTGCGTCTCACAGTGCCAAGGGAGACGACCGATGGACTACGGCGCCTTCACCGACGCCAGCCTGAAGATGATGTACGAAGCCGTCCGCGGTGCGCTCAGAGCCGACGACGCATTCGAGGCAGCCGGCGAAGATCCAAAATTCCGCGTCCGCGCGACGCCCGAGTGGAAACGGCATGCCGGCAGCCTCGAGGCCGAGATGCTGAAGCGAGGGCTGCAGCTCGATATCATCGACTGGACAGGCGGTCAGGGCGAACTGCCGTTATCTTGACGGCCGAACTCCAGCGGCGTTCCGAATGTTCGCTCCGAAGTGTGCGCTGGGCGGCGCGCTTGCGCCGTCATGCGTCGCGCTCCCCCTCGGCGCGGGGGTAACCTTTGTGAGGCGGGCGGCTTTCGGTCTGCCTTGAGCTGTTCCCCGATCGTTCCCTTTCAACGACGACGCTGGCCCGGTCAGAACGTCCAGTGGCCAAAGCTGAATTCCGCAAGGGCCTAATTTGCTCCACCGATGCGCCGCCATTTTGCCGCGCCTCGTTCGCTTTGCCCAACTCTGTTCATATACCTTACGAGGTAACACAGATGTCATCTGTTCGCGGTTTGTCGCCACCGATCGGGGTATTCGATCTAGCCTCTGCCTACGGCTCGGGCTTCAGGGCGTCCGTCAAGGCCTGCTTGATGTGTTCGGCCTGTTCCTTCGTCAGCTTCTCGGCGAAGTGGCCGTCTTTCTTCAACTGCGCTGGCCCCTTGAGCTCGCGATCATAGACCATCCAGTCGGTGCTTCCTCTCCGAACGACAAACCTTGACTGTAGGGGCGCTGCGTATCTCAACGATACCTCCCAATGAATCCAGCTGCTCGTCTCCAAAAGACACATCCGGCGACAGCTTGTTCCTGAACCGGGACACTGAAATTCCTTGCGCCACCTAAAGAGCAAGGCTCATGCCGGAATGCGCGCGCCGCCGACCGGTCCGGAGAACCGCAGGCGGGCTCGACGCCGGCGACGCCGAACGTGATGACTGCGACAGGGAGAGCAACGAGCCGTTGGCGTCCGGATGCGTCTGGTCCGAGCATTGGGATTGCAGTTCTGACCGTCCCGAAAAATTACGCCGCCGGGCCCGAAATGGTTTGTCCCGGCGGCGCCCCGTTCTTCCAGCCTCTGGGCCCTGAAATCCCCAGCGCGCCAAAAACCTACTAAAGATCACGCCGAACAACTGTGGCTTGGTTCACACAAAATTAAGAAGAAGAGCCGGCGTCAGGGCCCGGGCCGGCTTCCAAACACCATGGGAGCGATGTCACTGCCGCACGGAAATTTCGCGAATGTTTGGGAGGGGACTGCTTGCTCAAATGTATGAGCGGCCCGAGATATGGGCGACAGAACGTACCGGACACATGGGTTACACTTTCCGCTTTTGTTCTGCGGGAGGTGTGGTTGCCGCGCAAAGCGAGGTGATGGAAGAGCGCCTTCGCTTTGTCGCCCGTCTGCTGGACGGGGAGGCCATGACGGACGTCTGCCGGGAGTGATGCTGCGCTCCACCGTGTCCTACGAGTTGTTCGGGGATATTCCAGCAGGTGACCCGTAGGCATCGTGATCAGCGATTACGCTGCAACTTCCGTCCTCCCGGAAGAACAGGCCGTTGCCTGCGACTTCCTTCCACCAACCCCGGCCAGTCCGAGATCGACGCATACTCACCACGCCAAAGCGCCACGCGCTCATATCACCTTGGAATGGCTGCTCGGAGAACAAATCTTGATATCCCGGCACAGGCCAGGTGTGATCCAGCACATCCCACTCCGTGAGATTGCCTTCAAGCCAAGCATCGAAATGATCCCTGATTTTCGTTCCTGGAGGATTCGGAAACAGAGCATTGATGTAGGCTGTTCCGTCCGCATCCAACCTCGTGGGAAGAGCCTCGACGACCCTCCGCAGAAGCTCAGTGCCTTCTATTCCACCGCTCCAAAAATTATCGCTCGCCTTGGCGGCAGTGTCCGGTGCGTAAGGAGGGTTACATACCAGCAGATCGCACGTCCCGTCGATCGAATCGAAGAGATCGCTTGTAACGAAATCGATGTTGCTCTTTTCGTTTAGCGCTGCATTGAAGTTGGAGAATGCGATGGCGCGTGGACTGACGTCCGCGCCCACTACTGTCGCCGAATGGTCGCTTGCCAGAATTGCGTGCACTCCGGAGCCTGTTCCGAGATCAATGGCGCGCCTGCGGGGGATCCTCTTCACAAAGCCGCCGAGCATAAAGCTCTCTCCCCACAACCACATGACTTGGTTGATTGCGGTGTTCTTCTCTGCCTGATCGGTGACCAGGTATTTCCCATAGCATGGGAACAAACAGAAGTTCGACTGCAACACGTCGCCGTTTTTTTTCAGCCAATCTCATTTCGAGCGCCGCATCGACAAAGAACGACGAAATCTGCTTCGCGATAACGTCTGCGCTCACCTGCTGGCAATCGATGAAGAGCGTAATGAGATTGTCGATCGGATCGCCCTTCCGAGGGGTCCAAGACATTCGCATTTTCTGCCAGAAATTGACGCCGAGGCGAGGAAGGACCTCAAGACGTTCGGCACAGCTTGCGAGGTCGTAACCGCAACTCCGGAGCTCCGTAACGAAACGGCTCATGCGTTCACGCCGTGCCGGGATTATCGGCAACGGAACTTCCCTGGAAATTGTCGGCAGGAGCGCTCTTGTCCCGTCCTCGCGCTCGATCGGCAGGGAGTCGGCCGGACCGCTCTTCAGCGCCTCCGCCTGCCGAAGCCAGGCGAGCAGTTCCTGCTTTCGGTCAGCCAGTGTCGCGCGCAACTCTGCGTCAAGCGCGCCAGCGGGGGCGCTGCACTTCAGACGGTCCCCTTCAACCCATACTCTGACGTTGCGGTCGCGGAGAACCGATAGAAGCGTGGCCGTTTCCATTTGAGATCGTCCTCGGGGGCTTCGCCTTGGAATGGGCGCCCGACCTTGGAGCCGGGCAGATGCTATCCCAAGCTTCTTTCCGCACCTGGTCAATCATCCGCATGGCGAGAACGCCCGACGCCGTCCGCTTGAAATGCATGCGGGCGGCGTCGGCCTAGCCCGAGGAAGGAAGTGCAAATTCCCGATGGATATTGCGACGTGCGAAACGCCAAGGGCTCGTGGCTTCAGCTTCACTAGATGAGGTACTCCGAATGTATGGGACAGCGAAGGCGAACAGGTCTTTCCCAGGCTGGAGCATCCGCGCGAACGTCCCGCTCGCGTGGGCCGCCTGGATCGCCTCGAATGCTCTCGCGTGCTCCATCAAGTGTCGGGCGGCTTTGCCTGCACCGCAAGCCGGCCAACAACTCGGCATCAAGGAAGTCGATGACGGCATTTGGCTCGTCAGCTTCATGCACGATGATTTGGGATACTTCGACCTGGAGCAGAAAACCCTGCAACCCCTCGACAACCCGTTCGGTACGAGGCTGTCACCCATGTCTTAGGTACGACCTGTTACCCATGTCTCCGGGCTGGACAGAATTTGTTTGGTGAGCGCGGAGGGACTCGAACCCTCGACCCCATGATTAAAAGTCACGTGCTCTACCGCCTGAGCTACGCGCTCACTCACCTGAACATTAGATCCGGACGCCAGCGGTGAACCGCTCCGGATCGTGCTCCAGCCCGCGCTGTGTAGGGGGCAGGGCCCATCGGGTCAATAGCCGACGGGCGGTCAATTGTGCACCGGCGCGCCGGATTTGCCGTTCCGGCGCCTGCGGTTAGGGCCGTTTCTTGAAGTCGGCCAAATCCGGCGCTAGTTGTCGCGGCGGATTTCCGAGCCGACCGGCTGCGATGGGGCGGCGACCGAGGGCAGGCTGACCGGGCGCAACCCGATCAGTTCCGCGGTGCGGATCGCGCTGTTGCGCCAGAATGCGAACTCGTTGATCCGCGAATTTTCCAGGATCGCGATGGAGACCGCCGCCAGGAATGGCAGGCTCTGCAGCACCAGGACGCCGGCAAAGATGTAGATCTCGCGCACCTGCTTGTAGCCGTTGGTGACGACAAGCACGACGGCGCCGATCAGCAGCAACACGCCGATCACGGCTTCCCAGAACGCCTGGAACTCGATCGACATCCGCGACAGGCCGCCTTTGGAGGTGCGGGCGAACGCGAGATGCTCCGTGATCAGGCCCTGCGCCACCGCGCGTGACACCGTCCACTGTACGCTCATCGCCGCGATCATGGCTCCCAACATCTGACCGGCCTTGATGTTCACGCGCAGCCGGTAAAGCGCGACGAAATGCACAAGCGAGACGATGAAGGAGGCGATGATCGGCAGCGTCAAAATCTTGTCGGGGATCGCGATGTCGGCGAAGGCGACGATCGGCACCCAGATCAGGTTGAGGATCGCAACCACGACGCCGAGGCTTTCGGCGCCGAGCCAGTTGAGCCAGCCCAGCGAGAACTCGCGGCGCTGATCGGGCGTCAGCCGGCTGGCGCCGGGCAGGAAGCGCCGCCAATGCTTCTTGACGATCTGGAAGCCGCCATAGGCCCAGCGATGGCGCTGCTTCTTGAAGGCCTCGTAGGTGTCGGGCAGCAGGCCTTCGCCGTAACGCACATTGGTGTAATGCGTGAGCCAGCCCTGCTGCTGGATCGAGAGGCCGAGATCGGTGTCCTCGCAGATCGTGTCAGAGGACCAGCCGCCGGCCTTGTCCATCGCGGCGCGGCGGATCAGGCACATCGTGCCGTGCACGATGATGGCGTTGAACTCGTTGCGCTGGACCATGCCGATGTCGAAGAACCCGGCATATTCGCCGTTCATGATGTAGTGCATCAGCGAGCGATCGCCGTCGCGATGCTCCTGCGGCGCCTGCACGAGGCCGACGCGCGGATCGGCGAACGCCGGCACGAGATCCTTCAGCCAGTCCGGATGCACGACATAATCGGCGTCGATGATGCCGATGATCTCGGCATCCGCCGCGGTGCGGTCCATCGCGATGCGCAGCGCGCCGGCCTTGAAGCCCTGCACCTTCTCGGCATTGATGAACTTGAAACGCTCGCCGAGCAGCCGGCAGTGATCCTGGATCGGCCGCCAGAAATCGGGATCGGGCGTGTTGTTGATGATGCAGACGCACTCGAAGTTCGGATAGTCGAGCCGCGACACCGCATCGAGCGTCTGCTTCAGCATCTCGACCGGCTCGAAATAGGCCGGGATGTGGATCGAGACCTTCGGAAACTTCACGTTCTCGCCGAGCGTGGCGGGCGCAAGCGGCGCGCTCTTGCCGATCAACCGGCGCGGGCCGCGGCCGAACGCCACCGCCGCGATCTCCTCGATCCGCGCCATCGCGATCAGGACCAGCGGAACCAGCAGCACCAGGCCGAGGCTGAGTGCGAAGGCCGAGCCCCAGACGAAGTAGTGCGTCGTCCAGTACGAGAACACGGTCGCGACCCACGCGCCGACGCCGTTGGCGGCCGCCGACAAGAGCAGCGCCTGCATCACGGTCGGCTGGTCCAGCCGCAGGATCGGCAGCGACATGAACAGGCCGACCAGGACGGCGACCAGTGCGATCTTCCAGAAGTTCGGATCGGTGATCGGACCGGTCCAGGAGAACTTTGGCTCGCGGTCGGCATTGAGGATGCCCCAGTAGGGGCCGACGCCGCCTTCGAAGAACTTCCAGGGCTGATCGATCGCCTCGACGATGTTGTAGTCCATGCCGATGGCTTCGGCGCGGGTGACGAAGTTGCGCAGCACGGTGGCCTGCTGGAACGGGCCGGGAACGGCGCTGCGCAGATTGTAGCCCTGGCTCGGCCAGCCGAATTCGGCGATCAGGATGCGCTTGCCGGGGAAGGAATCGCGCAACAGGTTGTAGCGGTCGACCGCCTGATCCACCGCCTGCTTGTCGGTGAAGTTTTCCCAATAGGGCAGCACGTGCGCGGCGATGAAGTCTGCGGAGTTGGCGAGCTGCGGATGGTCGCGCCAGATGTTCCAGATTTCGCCGGTCGTGACGGGGACGTTGACCGACTTCTTGACCCGCTGGATCACCTTGATCAGCCGGTGCACGTTGTTCTCGGCGATCGCCCACTTGATCGCTTCAGCGCGCTTGCTCAAGCCGCTGCTGCCATCTTCATCCGGCTGCATTTCCGCGTCGCGGAGACGCTGCGCTTCCTCGCGAAGAATCCTCTCGGACTCCTCGGGCGGCACGCCGATCTCCGGAACCGAGCCGAGGTTTTCCAGCGGCACCTGCTCGCCACGGAATACGGTTTCGTTGCCGACCACGATGCCGATGACGTTGCTGTTGCGCTTGGCCAGGTTGATCGCGGCTTCGATCTCGCGGTTGTTGCGGTTGGCGTCCTTGTCGATCCACGCGCCGACCGTGACCTTCATGCCGAATTCGGCGGCGACCGGCGGCACCAGCTCGTTGCCTTCGGTCGATGAATAGAGACGGACTGCCTTGGTGAGCGTGGAGAGCTTTCGCAGGTCGGTGCGCACCTTCTCGGTGTCGGCGGCGACGTCGGCGACGGTGTGGCCGGACTCGAACGGAGCGTAGGACAGGCTCGGCAGCGTGCCACGGAAATCGGGCGCCGGCTGCTTCTCCTGGAAGAGACCCCACAGGGCGGCGTGGGCGGCGGTGACAAGCAACAGGACGGCGACGACGGCGCGCATCGCGGTTAAACCATACGGGGCCTGAGATTGAGGACTAAGCGAACCCGTCCCCTGGGTTCGACCAACACGACGGCGGAGGGAAAGATATCTCCACCATCCGATTTAACAACTGGTGTGCCGCGATGGCGTTTTAAGGGCGCAAGCCGTTCCAGCCGCGAAAAAAAATCGCGGCCGGACCCGGTCGCGGGATGCGGCTATTTTGACGCCGGCGCAGGTGACGCCGACGGGGCCGGTGCAGGCGAGGGCGAGGCTGCCGGCGTGGGTGCGGCGTTGCCGGCCGTCGCCGGCGCCGGGGTGGGCGCAGCGGCGGCTGCCGCGGCCTGGGGCTGGGCGCCCGGGTTGATCCAGCAGGCGTGGATCCGGCCGTCGAGGCTGCCGCGCACCTTGTCGTCGATCTGGGCGCCGAACCGGGTCAGGCAGCGGAACGCCGCCTGGACGTGGCCGCCGGGGCAGCCGAATCGGTCGTAGAGGTCGAGATGGCGGAACGCGGTGTCGAGGTCGTCGTTCCACATCAGGCGGACGACGCGGCGGCCGAGCCAGACGCATTCCGGGTTGCCGGCCGGGCCGTTGATGGCCTGCTGGGCCTCGACGAATTCCTCGACCTTGCGCTGGTTGGCTTCCCGTGCGGCATTTGCGTTGGCGTCGGGCTGTCCAGGCTGCTGTTTCGCCTGATCCGGCGGATTCGGCGTGCCGCTCTGGGCGAACGCGCCGCCGGCCCCAATGAGGAGCGCAAGGCCCGTGACAAGGCCCGTTACGGCAAGATGGCGCAAAGTAGTGTTCTTCAACTCAAGCAGCCGTCGACGCATGTATTCCCCGATAATGTTCCTGCCCCCGCGGGATCATCCTAACGGCTCGCGTGATGCCGTCCAAATAGGTCTCCAGTGCGGCGGAGACTCTGGCGAAATCTGATGACTGGAATTTGGTATTTTGTCCAGCAAACTCACAACTTTATCGACCCAGCGCAAAACTGTCGCAGGACAACCATGGTATTGACCTAATCCCGCTCTTGGCAGATGGGCTGTGACCGGCTAATTCGACGGTCCCCCGGAGGATGGAACCGATTTCGCTTCGTACGCCGCTGGCGCTTCTCCTGATCTCGCTCGCCGTGATTGCATCCGTGTGGTGGTGGCTCGCCACGCCGATTACGCTCGTGCGCGCGCCGATCGATCCCGCTGCAAAGCTGCAATGCGTGTCCTATACGCCGTTCCGCGGCGCGCAGACGCCGCTGGATCCCACCACGCAGATTCCAGTCGAGCAGATCGAGCAGGATCTGACCGATCTCGCCAAGGTCACCGACTGCGTGCGCACCTATTCGATCGAGAACGGCCTCGACCAGGTCCCCGGCGTTGCGGCCAAGGTCGGCCTGAAGGTGATGCAGGGCATCTGGCTCAGCAGCAACCGCTTCAAGAATTTGCAGCAGATCGCGATCGCGGTCCGGCTCGCCAAGGAGTATCCCGGCGTCGTCACCTCGCTGATCGTCGGCAACGAGGTGCTGCTGCGCGGCGAGATGACCGCCACCGATCTTGCCGGCAACATCCGCGCGGTGAAGGCGGCAGCGGGCAATCTTCCTGTCACCTATGCCGACGTCTGGGAATACTGGGTGAAGAACCGCGAGATTTATGACGCGGTCGATTTCGTCACCATTCACATCCTGCCGTATTGGGAGGACATCCCGGTCAAGGCGAAGTACGCCGCGGCGCATGTCGACGATATCCGCAAGCGGATGGCGGTGACATTCCCGGGCAAGGAGATCCTGATCGGCGAGACCGGCTGGCCGAGCCAGGGGCGGATGCGGGAGGGCGCATTGCCGTCGCGCACCAACCAGGCGCGGGTGGTGTCCGAGATCCTCGACCTCGCCAAGCGCGAGGGCTTTCGGGTCAACCTGATCGAGGCCTACGACCAGCCCTGGAAGCGCACGCTCGAGGGCACCGTCGGCGGCAATTGGGGCCTGTTCGATTCGGTCAAGCGGCAGGTGAAATATCCGCCCGGCGTTGCTATCACGAACTATCCGGACTGGAAGCTGCAGATGGTGGGCGGCATGGCGCTGTCCGTCGCCACCTTCCTCGCGGCCTGGCTGACGCTGCGCCGCCGGCCCTGGACGCCGCGGCCGTCGGCCTGGATCGCGGTCGCCATTTCGGCGACGACGGCAGGGGCGCTGCTCGGGATTGCCGGCGACAAGATGTATTACGAGAGCTACGGCGTCGGCGGCTGGCTGCATTGGGGCGTGCTGCTCGCGGCGGGCATTGCCGCACCACTCCTGACGGCGCATGCGCTGATCGCCGGGCGGTCACTGCCGACCTTCCTGGAACTGGTCGGGCCGCGCGACTATCGCGGCAAGGGCGTGATCGGCGCGGTGCTGGCGATTGTGCTGATCATCACCACGGTGATTGCTGCCGAAACCGCGCTCGGCTTCACCTTCGATCCGCGCTACCGCGATTTCCCGTATGCCTCGCTGACCATGGCGGTGGTGCCATTCGCGCTGCTGACCATGCTCAATCGCCCGAAGGAAGGCATCCGGCCGCTCGCGGAATCCGTATTCGCCGGCCTGCTGGTGATCGCTGCCGGCTACACGATCTACAACGAGGGCACGATCAACTGGCAGTCGGACTGGACCTGCGTGATGTACCTTTTGCTTGCCGCTACGCTGTGGCGGGCGCGGGCCGCGCAAAACCCAGGATGAACAGCCCGATCGCGAGCCCCGACAGCACGACATTGTAGAGCACGATCCCGAGCCCCGCGGCGATCAAGCCGACGGTGAGCAGCACGATCGACGGCCGCGTCAGGTTGAGCACCGCGATTACCAGCGCGGTGATCCCGAACACCGAGTTCTTGAACAGTACGGTCGACAGCGCGCGAGCCTTGCAGAGCATGGTCTGCGCGCCGGCGTCGCAGGCCAGCGCAACGGGAGAGAACTCGATTGCCAGATAGCGCACGTAGAGCGCGTAGCCGACGGTGACGAAGCCCACGACCATCAGGAACTGGACCTGATAGGGGGAGAGGCGGAACGGAGGTTTTGTCATCGCGGCACTATGGTCGGGATCGGGTTGCGGGACAAGTTCGGTCGGATCATCGAAATCGGTTGAAAATCCGGCCACAATCCCTCGGCTCACATGATTATTGGCTGTTCCGCCGGAATATCGAGGAGATCGTGGTCGGCTCCGGCTTCTTGTCCTCGGCGACCGGCTGCTGCTGCTGCGGCGGCGCGACGGCGCGCTTCGGCACGGCCCGGCGATGCGACGGCGCCGGCTTGGCTCCGGCGGCCGGCTCGTTGAGGGCCAGTCGCTGGCCGTCATAGATCGCCGTCTCGCAGGTTCGCTGCGCCAGGTTGAGGCCCGCGCAGATCCTGGCGGCGGTGCCGGCGTCGTTCAGCGGTCCGGCCACCAGGCGCAACTGCATGCCGAGCCCGTTGCTGTTCTCCTTGATCACGATGATCGGCCGCAGCGCCGCCAGCGGCGCGTTGGCCTTCGACTTCAACAGGCCGCGCCACAGCGCGCGCAGTCCATTGACCGAATTGGCCGTGCCGAGATCGACGCCGAACTCGGTTCGGTGAATCTGTGCCTGCGGCGCATCGTCCTCGGCGTCCGGATCCGCTGTGATCACCAGCGGCGGCATCGGCGCGGCGGCGACATCGTTGGCGGTCGGCGGCCTGACCGTTTCGGTTGCCTTGTTCGCCGCGGGATCGAGCGATGCCAGGACCGGCTTGTCGGCAAGCGGCTTGTCCGCGACCGGTGCCGGCGCAGCGGGTGCATCCTCGGCGCTGGCCGCCGCGGCGCTCATTGGACTTGCGATCGATGCGGCCGTGGCGGAATTCGGCGGCGAATTGTCGGAGGCTGGCGGCTTCTCCGCGACGGCCTGCGGCTTGGCGGCCGCGGGCGCCGGTTTCTTGTCGGCCGTTGCCGGCTTTTCGGCCGCCGCAACCGGCTTCTCGATCGGCCCAGTCGCCTTGCTGTCGCCGGCTGTGGCCAGCTTGTCGGTCGCCGCCGGCTTGTCCAATGCGACCGGCGGCGTCGTTGCGACGGCGGCAACGGTTGGCGCGGAGACGGCGGGCGACGAACTGGCGGTTGCGGGCGAGGTGCCGGGCGCCGCTGCCAAGGGCGATGGTGCCGGCGGCTGCCTGGCGATCGCGCCGGTCACGGAGTCGAGACCCTGCTCCAGCGTGGTGACGCGCGAATACAGCCGGTCGCGGTCGCCGTTGAGCGTATCGATCGCGGACGCCAGCCGGCGCGTCTCGTTGTGGCTCTCCTTCGCCAGCGTCTGCAACTGCTGGGCCTGTCGCGCGAGATCCGCTGCGGCAACCTGGTCGCGCCGCAGCGTCAACGCCGACTGGTTGGCCATCACCGCGATGGTGACGGCGCCGACCGCGGCAACGCCCCACGAGCCGAGCCGCCACAGCATGCGGCGATCCAGAGTATCCTCCTCGGCCAAAAAGCCAGTGGTGCTCTCGGTGTCGAATTCCGCCGCCAGATTGTCGCGATCTTTGGCCAAAGCCCGCTTGGCCCTCCTCAAGGCCCGCCGAATCACGAGGCAAAGATTAACAGGAAATGGACCGGGAACTTGAATCCGGAGCGCCACGGAGGCGAATCGGTTTCTTCTGCCGGGGAAAACAATTAAAGACGGCCTCGAAGACAGCTTTGCGCAGCGAACTGCGCGCGACATCGAGGATTGCGAATGACTGCGCGAACGAGCCTGACAGTGGTGCTTGCGGCCGGTGAGGGCACGCGGATGCGCTCGTCGCTGCCGAAGGTGCTCCACCCCGTGGCCGGGCAGCCGCTGCTGGCGCACGTGCTCAACGCCGCGGCCTCCGGCGAGGGATCGCAGCTGGCGGTCGTGGTCGGCCCGGATCATGACGCAGTCGCCGCCGAGGCGCGCCGGGTGCGGCCCGATGCGCAGACCTTCGTGCAGAGCGAACGGCTCGGCACCGCGCATGCGGTGCTGGCGGCGCGCGAGGCGATCGCCCGCGGCGCCGACGACCTTCTGGTCGCGTTCGGCGACACGCCGCTGATCACGGCCGAGACCTTTGCCCGTATGCGCGCGCCGCTGCGCGACGGCGCAGCCCTTGCGGTGCTTGGCTTCCATGCCGCCGACCCGACCGGCTACGGCCGCCTGGTGGCCGAGAACGGCAAGCTGGTTGCAATCCGCGAACAGGCCGATGCGAGTGCCGAGGAGCGCAAGATCACGCTGTGCAATGCCGGCGTGATGGCGTTCGACGGCAAGAAGGCGCTCGCGATCATCGAGAAGATCGGCAATGCCAACGCCAAGGGTGAATATTATCTGACCGATGCCGTCGGCATTGTCAGGGAACTCGGACTGGAGGCCGTCGTGATCGAGACCAGCGAAGACGAAGTGCGCGGCATCAACACCAAGGCGCAGCTCGCCGAGGCCGAGGCCGTGATGCAGGCGCGGCTGCGCAACCAGGCGCTCGAGGCCGGCGTGACCCTGATCGCACCGGAGACCGTCTATCTCGCCGCCGATACCAAATTCGGCAAGGACGTCACGATCGAGCCGTTCGTGGTGATCGGACCCGGCGTGTCGATCGACGACGGCGCCGTGATCCATTCCTTCTCGCACATCACCCAAGCTACGATCGGCAAGAAGGTGGAGCTCGGACCCTACGCGCGGCTGCGGCCCGGCACCTCGCTCGGCGACGGCGTGAAGATCGGCAATTTCGTCGAGACCAAGGGTTCGAGGCTGGAGGCCGGCGTCAAGGTCAACCATCTCTCCTATGTCGGCGACGCCCATGTCGGTGCCAATTCCAACCTCGGTGCCGGCACCATCACCTGCAACTATGACGGCTTCCTCAAGCACAAGACGCTGATCGGCGAGGGCGCCTTCATCGGCACCAATACCTCGCTGGTCGCGCCGGTCACGATCGGCAAGGGCGCCTATATCGGCTCGGGCTCCGTGATCACCAAGGACGTTCCCGACGATGCGATGGCGCTCGAGCGCAGCGAGCAGTCCATCCGCGAAGGCGGCGCCGCGCGCTACCGTACGGCGAAGCTGAAGGAGAAGGCGGCGAAGGGGAAGTGATCTTCTCGCGACATATTTGCGAGCCTGTCTCGACCATAAGGTGTCGTCCCGGCGAAAGCCGGGACCCATACTCCGCGGCGGAAGTTGGGGACAGGACTCGTCGTTCCAGCATCGTGAAGCAATGACCGTCGGTGGTTATGGGTCCCGGCTTTCGCCGGGACGACACTGAGTGTGTTGCGCGATCTGTGAGTCACACATGCGCATCGGGTGACGGGGTTCGCAACGGGCTGATCGCAACGTCGATCGGTCGCCGCGGTTCATGCCGCATTCTTCGCCTGGCGCGGCTCGTCGGTCTTCGGCTCTACCGGTCCGAGCAGGATGCGCCGCTGCATCTCGTCGAAGGCGAGGTTTGCGTTCTTCTCCCGTGTCACCAGCGACAGCAGGATCGCGACCGCAAAGGATAGCGGCATGCTGATGATCGCGGGATTGCGCAGCGACACGAACCACCATTGATGCTCGACCGCGGCGAGCGGCTTGCCGAGAATGTCGACCTGGATGGTCGGGGACAGATAGATCAGCACCAGCGAGCTCAGTGTGCCGACGAGGATGCTCGCCACGGCAGCAGGCGTCGTGAAGCGGCGCCAGGTGATGGCGAGCACGAGCGACGGGAAGTTGGCGGCGCAGGCGATCGAGAACGCAAGTCCCGCCATGAAGGCGACATTCTGGCCTTCGAACGCGATGCCCAGGCCGATAGCGAGGATGGAAATCAGAACGGTCGCGACCCGCGCGACCTTGAGCTGCTCGGCCTCGGAAGCGGTGCCGCTTCGGATCACATTGGTCCAGACGTCGTGGCAGAGCGTGGCGACGCCCGACAGCGTCAACCCCGCGACGACCGCGAGCATGGTCGCGAACGCGACCGCACAGATGAAGCCGAAGAACGCATTGCCGCCGACGGTGAGTGCGAGCAGGGGCGCTGCCATGTTGCCGCCGCCGCCGGCCTTGGCCACCGCCTCGGCGCCGACCAGCACCATGGCGCCGAAGCCGATGATGAAGACCATGAGGTGAAAGACGCCGATCAGGCCGGTGGCATAGAGGATCGACAGCCGTGCGGCTTTGGAATCCTTCACCGTGTAGGCCCGCATCAGCACATGCGGCATCGCGGCGGTTCCGAACATCAGTCCGAGCCCGAGCGAGATGGCATCCCATTGACCCGAGACCACCTTCGATCCCGGCTGCAGCACCTTGGTGCCGTATTTCTCGGACGCCGCGGCGAACAGCTTCAGCGGGTTCATGTCGAAATGGGTCAACACGAGGAGGGCGAGCAGGATGCCGCCGCCCATCAGCAGCACAGCCTTGACCACCTGCACCCAGGTCGTCGCCAACATGCCGCCGAACAGCACATAGACCAGCATCACGCTGCCGACGACGACGACCGACCAGGTGTAGGGCAGGCCGAACAGCAGTTTGATCAGCGATCCCGTCGCGACCATCTGGGCGATCAGGTAGAACAGGATCACGGCAAGTGTACCGATGGCGCCGGCGAGGCGCACCGGGCGCTGGCGCAGGCGATAGGCCACGACGTCGGCGAAGGTGAAACGGCCGACATTGCGCAATGGCTCGACGATCAGGAACAGAATGATCGGCCAGCCGACCAGCCACCCGATCGAATAGATCATGCCGTCGAAGCCGTTCGAGGTGACGATGCCGGCAATTCCGAGCAGGGCCGCGGCGCTCAGGAAGTCTCCCGCGAGTGCCCAGCCGTTCTGCCACGGCGTGACCTGGCCGCCGGCGGCAAAGAAGTGCTCGGTGGTGCGCGTGCGCCGCGCGGCCCAATAGGTGATCGCCAGCGTCAACGCCATGAAGGCGAAGAAGAACCCGATCGAAAGTGTGCTGCTGCCCATTGCCTGTCCCCTTAGCGAAGCTCGCGAACGCCTGCGTCGAACACCCGGTTCGCCCACAGCACGTAGACCAAGCAGAGCAAGAAGGAAGAGATGATGACGAGCGGGCCGAGCACAATGCAAAGCGACAGGCCGGGCATCAGGATGGTGCCGAGCAGCGGCTTGTCGAACGCGAAAAGCCCCATGAATCCGAAATAGATCACGATCATCGCGACGCTCAGAACGAGCGCGACCGTCAGCCGCTTCTTGGCCAGTTGCTCAGCCTGTTTCTTGGCCAATGCGCCGCCGCTCGGCGCCGGATCGGCATTGCCGGGAATAACCACGTTCATATCGGCCCCCTCAAAAACTCAGCGCGCTCTGCTTGGCGCCAATCTGACGAGCTTCAGCCGGGGTCCGACGGAAGGGAATTATGGATTTTTGCAATCTGCTGTGCGCGGCTGCGGCACGACATCGGCCAGCGTGACCTGCATGTCGGGATCCTGCTTCAGGGTATTTTTCAGGAAGGCGCGGACGGCGCGGATGCGCGGGGCGAATTGCAGGTCGCTGTGGACATTGAGCCAGACCTCGCGAACGGTGCCGGCGAGAGCCGGCAGCACCGGTATCAGGTCGGGCCGGTCCCTTGTGGCAAAGCTCGGAAGCATCACGATGCCGAGGCCGCCCGCCGCGGCGTTCATCTGCGCGATCATGCTGTTCGAGTGGAAGGCGATTTTCGGCTCTTCGATGACATCGGCGAGCCAGCGCACCGAATCGACCTGGATCAGGTCCTCGATATACGACACGAACCAATGATCCTGCAGGTCGCGCAGGCTTGCGGGCATCCCATGGTGGTCGAGATAGTCCTGGCTCGCGAATAGCCCAAGCCGAAACTTGCCGATGCGCTCGGAGATCAGGCCCGGACCGGGCGGCCGGAAGAAGGACACGAACAGATCGGCCTCGCGCTTATGGACGTAGACCGTCTGGGCGGACGTGACGAGTTCGACGGTGAGCTGCGGCGTGGTGCGTCGCAGTTTGGCAAAGCGTTGCGCCAAATAGAGCGAGGCGATCCCCTCCATGGTGGCGAGCCGCACGGTCCCGACAAGCTCCTGGGTGTCGCTGGCGCTGGCCTCCTCGCGGATCGCGATCACCGCGCTCTCGACCCGCTCGGCATGACGCAGCAACCGCTCGCCGACTTCGTTGAGCTTGAGGCCGGTGCGGTGGCGTTCGAACACCGCAACCCCGAGGGAAGCTTCCATTTGGGCGATGCGCCGGCTGACGGTGGAATGGTCGAGCCGCAGCCGTTTCGCGGTCTGGCTGAGATTGCCAGCGCGGGCGGCGCACAGAAACACCCGCAGATCGTCCCAGTTGATCGTGTCGAACATCACCTGCCTCCAGGTTGCGGCCGTTGAAATTGCGGCCCTTGTCTGCAAAGCAATTCCCGTTCCAGCGCGTGGCGGTTCCGATCCTTCGCAACCGACCTTGCGACAATTCCCATGCACGCCGGCAAGGCAGGGATGATACCGCTTCGCTCCCCTAGTCCTAGCCGGGATTTTCGACATGCTTCCTCGTTTCAAGGCTGCTGCCGTCCACGCCGCGCCCGTCTTCCTCGACAGCTGGGCGACCACCGAAAAGGCGATCGCCATCATTCGCGAGGCGGCCAGGGCCGGCGCCGAGCTGATCGCGTTTCCCGAAACCTATATTCCCGCCTTTCCGGTCTGGGCCGCGCTGTGGCCTCCAATCGACAACCACGACCTGTTCGTGCGCATGGCGGAGCAATCCGTGCTGGCGGACGGACCGGAAGTGGCGCGGCTTTGCGCCGAGGCGCGCGCCCTCGGCGTCACGGTCTCGATCGGCATCAGCGAGCGCTCGGCCGTCAGCGTCGGGGGGCTGTGGAACTCGAACCTGCTGATCGGCGAGACCGGAGAAATTCTCATCCATCACCGCAAGCTGGTTCCGACCTTCTATGAGAAGCTGGTGTGGTCGTCCGGGGATGGTGCGGGCCTTAAAGTCGCGGAGACGCGGCAGGGCCGGATCGGCGGGTTGATTTGCGGCGAGAATACCAATCCATTGGCCCGCTTCGCGCTGATGGCGCAGGGCGAGCAGGTGCACATTTCGAGCTGGCCGCCGATGTGGCCCACCCGGCGCCCGGCAGGCGGCGGCAATTTCGACAACGTGGCCGCCAACCGCATCCGGGCCAGCGCCCATTGCTTCGAAGCCAAGGTATTCGGGATCGTCACCGCCGGCTACATGGACCAGGCGTTGCGCGCCTTCCTCATTGAACGCGATCGAACGATCGCCGACGTGATCGACCAGACACCACGTGCGGCGAGCTTCTTCGTCGATCCGACCGGCAGCGTCTTCGGCGATGGATTGCAGGACGAGGAGGGGATCGCCTACGCGGAGATCGATCTCAATCGCTGCGTCGAGCCGAAACAGTTTCACGACGTGGTCGGTTACTATAACCGCTTCGACATCTTCGGCGTGACGGTCGACCGCAGCCGGTTGACCCCGGCTCGATTCCGCGATCCAGAGCAGCCGATAGCGGACGTGCAAGACGCGGCAATTCTGTCGGTCGATGCCGACGCCGGTTCGAACGGGCAGGGGCGCGACTGCCGGAGCTGACGAAGAGCTGGTGCTGCTCGTATAATTCTTCGTCCGCTTGCGGGACCCGATGCGGACATCGCAGTCCGGCATTCTCGATAGTCCGCAAACCTGCACCGTTGCCAACGCGGGAATGTATGGCTACGCTTTACTCTGGGTAGGCTGCCAAACGCTTCTTCGATCGGCCGGACGCTCATGCCAAAATTCCTTCGCATCGGAGTCCATCAGTCGAACGTTTCCGGATACACGTCGAAGGCATGGTGCATTCGACGGGCCGGCTCGACGGTTTTCCTGAAGTGGGGCGCCGTGCAGGTTGATGGCGCGGGCGACGGGCGAAAGGTCTACTGGACGTTTCCACCGCAGGAGAAAACCATTCGCTGCCGCACGGTGCAGCGCGCTCAGGATTACACCAAGGCCGCCATCGCGCGGCGACGCAGCCATCGCTATGAACCGCTGGCTGGGAATATCGCGAACCGGCGCCGAACCGCCGATCGGGACTCGCAGCTCAAGCAGGCGCTCGCCACCATCCTCTATGTCGATATCGTCCGATCCACCGAAAAGGCCGCGCGGCTCGGCGACACGCGCTGGGCGACGGTGATGAATCACTACTACGTCGCTGTGCGCAGGGAGCTGAAGGCCTTGCGGGGGAAGGAAGTCGTGACGACGGGGGACGGGGTGCTGGCGACGTTCCGCGCGCCGGCAGCCGGGATCCGTTGCGCGACCGCGATCCGCGAGTCCGTGCGCACGCTGGGGCTGGAGATCAGGGTTGGACTGCACGCGGGCGAATACCAGGTGAGTGGGGCGGAGGTGATCGGTCTTGCGTTTCACATCGGCGCGCGCGTCGCAGCGAAAGCGCGGGCCGGCGAAGTGCTGGTCTCGAGCGCCGTCAAGGACCTGATGTCAAAGTCCGAAATCCGCTTCAAGGACCGCGGCGCGCACCAGCTCAAAGGCGTGCCGGAGCGATGGCGGCTCTACCGGGTTGAGCATTAGGACGTCAGGACGTCCTGGCAGCGCCGACTACCGCCAGCGTCGGCTGGCCTCGCCGAAAGGCGTTAATGACATATTGATGCGGTTAACGACGTTTGCCGTCTGCGGTTTCATCGCTCTTAGGAGGCGACGAGGCAAAACACGGCATGCGCAAACATGCCGCGACCGTTCTGATTGGAGTCTTTTGCAGCCTGGTGACGTACTTCAGCGCCGCACGACTCTACCAATGGGCCGAGACCGGACAGTTGGCGGTGCTGTCCCGGAAGACACACGACCAACCTGAGTTCGTTTCCTGGGGCGACGATCGGCCCAGCTTCGTGCTGCTGTTCGCGCTCTATCTGTTTTTCCTCAAGAACGGACTGCTCGGCATGCTGGTTACCTGCCGCGACGTCTGGCTGCGTGGCCGGGGATGGGAACCGTGAGCGCGCGGCTGATCGCTGGATTGATCAAGGTGCTGCTCGGAGGTCTTCTCACGGCCGGTCCGCCGCTCGTGTCGGTCGCGCGCGGCGACGAAACTTCGAGCATCATTGCACGACGCGAGGCGCTTCGCGAATGGAGCAGCCTTGCCAATGGACGCACGGACTTTGAAATTTCCGATCCG
This sequence comes from Bradyrhizobium brasilense, assembly GCF_029714345.1. NCBI lineage: Bacteria > Pseudomonadati > Pseudomonadota > Alphaproteobacteria > Hyphomicrobiales > Nitrobacteraceae > Bradyrhizobium > Bradyrhizobium brasilense. The sequence continues at coordinate 4,782,432 of NZ_CP121669.1, read as the reverse complement.
GCTTTGGTGCCAAGGATGCTCGCGCTTGCGGCCGAGCAATCCGGCTGCAAATACAGTGATGACATCGAAAAGTTGCCGGTTCGCTTCATGAAAGTGGCCGGGCACCGTCTCGCGCTGATGTTCTGTCGCTTTTCCGTGACCGGATCGCATCGCGCGTTCGATCTTTCCGACGTCAGCAGACCAAAGCCAATGGAATTTCCGTACGTCGCGCTGAACGGCTTCGGTACGACGGACACTCCGGGTTTCATCACATGGAGGGAGGAGGCCGGCTTGTTTCAGGCCGAAACCGGATCGGACCTGTGTCCCAGCCCACACCTGCGGCATGCCTATCGGCTAGACGTGACCAATCGCGAAAGCTTTGTCGTGGTTCGCGTCGAGGTCAGCGCGCCTGCGTGCGGCGCGGGTCAGGAATGGACCACGATCTGGGAGGCGAAACCGTGGCCCGCGCCGGCGGATCCGCGCTGACGCGCTCTTGCCAAAATGGTTAGCCCCGATTAACCAGCCTTTCGCATCAACCTTGCCGTTTAAGACTGTCGCAATCGGCAATAATTATTGAGTATCTTGCGGCCGGCGATTCCCGTTAAGGGACCGTGTCGCCGCTTTGGCAAATTTTCGGCGATTTTTGGGGACATTGAACCGCATGTGCGGCATCGTCGGCATTCTTGGACGCGCTCCGGTCGCGGAGCAATTGGTGGATTCGCTCAAGCGGCTCGAATATCGCGGCTATGATTCCGCCGGTGTCGCCACGCTGGAGAATGGCGGCCTGGCGCGGCGCCGTGCCGAGGGCAAGCTGAAGAACCTCGAGGCCCGGCTCGAGGCCAAGCCGCTCGGCGGCCACACCGGCATCGGCCACACCCGCTGGGCCACGCACGGGCGGCCGACCGAGAACAACGCGCATCCGCACGCCACCGAACGCGTCGCCGTGGTGCATAACGGCATCATCGAGAATTTCCGCGAGCTGCGCGAGGAGCTCGAGGCCAAGGGCGCGGCGTTCTCGACCGAGACCGACACCGAGGTCGTGGTGCATCTGGTCGACAACCTGCTCAAGGGCGGCGTCAAGCCGATCGAGGCGGTGAGGGCGGTGCTGTCGCAGCTGCGCGGCGCGTTCGCGCTCGGCTTCATCTTCGCCGGCGAGGACGATTTGATGATCGGCGCGCGCAACGGTCCGCCGCTCGCGGTCGGCCATGGCGAGGGCGAGATGTATCTCGGCTCCGATGCGATCGCGCTCGGGCCGTTCACCGACACGATCAGCTATCTCGAGGACGGCGACTGGGTGGTGCTGAACCGCAAGGGCGCCACGATCTTCGACAAGGACAACGCCATCGTCCACCGCGAGGCGATCAAGCACACGACGGCAACGGCGCTGGTCGACAAGGCGAACTACCGCCACTTCATGGCGAAGGAGATCCACGAGCAGCCGGAAGTGGTCGGGCACACGCTGGCGCGCTATGTCGACATGGCGACCGAGCGCGTCACCATGCCGGTGAAGCTGCCGTTCGACTTCAAGGATATCCAGCGCGTCTCGGTCACGGCCTGCGGCACCGCGAGCTATGCCGGCTTCGTCGCGAAATACTGGCTGGAGCGGCTGGCCCGGCTGCCGGTCGAGCTCGATGTCGCCTCCGAATTCCGCTACCGCGAGGCACCGCTGCGCAAGGGCGATCTTGCGATCTTCATCTCGCAATCGGGCGAGACCGCCGACACGCTGGCGGCGCTGCGCTACGCCAAGGCGCAGGGCGCGCACACGCTCTCGGTCGTCAACGTGCCGACCTCGACGATCGCGCGCGAGAGCGAGACCGTGCTGCAGACGCTCGCCGGCCCCGAGATCGGGGTCGCTTCGACCAAGGCGTTCACCTGCCAGCTGATGGTGCTGGCCTCGCTCGCGGTCGCCGCCGGCAAGGCGCGCGGCGAGTTGTCCGATGCCGACGAGGCCAAGCTGGTGCATGGCCTGGTCGAGATCCCGCGCCTGATGTCGGAAGCGCTGACCACCGAAGTGCAGATCGAGAAGCTGGCGCGCGAGATCTCGAAGTCGCGCGACGTGCTCTATCTCGGCCGCGGCACCAGCTATCCGCTGGCGCTGGAGGGCGCGCTGAAGCTGAAGGAAATCTCCTACATCCATGCCGAGGGCTACGCCGCCGGCGAGCTCAAGCACGGGCCGATCGCGCTGATCGACGAGCACATGCCGGTCGTGGTGATCGCGCCCTACGACAAGGTGTTCGAGAAGACCGTCTCCAACATGCAGGAGGTCGCCGCCCGCGGCGGCAAGATCATCCTGATGACTGACGCCAAGGGCGCGGCGGAGGCGACCATCCAGTCGCTGGTGACGATCGTGATGCCGGACATGGGGGCGACCTTCGCGCCGATGGTCTACGCCGTTCCGGTGCAACTGCTCGCCTATCATACCGCTGTCGTGATGGGCACCGACGTCGATCAGCCCCGGAATCTGGCCAAATCGGTCACGGTCGAATAGTCGCAAGCCGCGGCTTCACGCGGCCCTTCAAAAAGCTGCTAGAATGGCTTAGCTGGGTGATGGACTACGGCCGCTCCGACGCCGCTTCGACGACCTTGGAACCGCAATGACCTCCAACCAAGTGCCTCCCGCCTCGACCGGTGAATTGCCCCCGGATGCCCCGCGCGGGCTGATGGCGCGGTTTCGCAACTATTTCCTCACCGGCCTCGTGGTGGCCGGTCCGGTTGCGATCACCCTGTATCTGACCTGGTGGTTCGTGAACTGGGTCGACAATCTGGTCCGGCCGTTCGTGCCCACGGCCTATCGGCCGGAAACCTATCTGCCGTTCGGACTGCCGGGTTCCGGCCTGATCGTCGCGGTCATCGCGCTGACGCTGCTCGGCTTCCTCACCGCCAACCTGATCGGGCGAACCCTGGTCGATCTCGGCGAACGGCTGCTTGGCCGCATCCCTGCGGTGCGCGCGATCTATCGCGGCCTGAAGCAGGTGTTCGAAACGCTGTTCTCCGGCAACGGCTCGAGCTTCCGCCGCGTCGGCCTGGTCGAGTTTCCCTCGCCCGGCATGTGGTCGATCGTGCTGATCTCGCAGGCGCCGAGCACCGAACTCGCCGCCAGCTTCCCCGGAGAGGAGGAGCATATTTCGGTGTTCCTGCCGTGCGCGCCGAACCCGACCACCGGCTTCTTCTTCTATGTGCCGAAGAGCAAGATCATCGAGATCGAGATGAGCACCGAGGATGCCGCGACGCTGATCATGTCGGCCGGCGTGGTGCAGCCCGGCGCCAACGACCAGAAGCGCGCCGCGGCGCTCGCCGGCATGGCCAACGCCGCGCGCATTGCCAGCCAGGCCTCGACCAATCAGGCCTCGCTGCAGCCGGCCACACAGCCCGCACCGGCGAAGGTGGAGTAGGGGCCGGCGCATCCATGCGGCGTGTCTAGCTGTACCATCGCACTATCGCACCGTCATCCTGAGAGTCTGACTCATAAATCACCCAACCTTAGCTGCAGCCGCGAGTCTGCGGGTCAGGAGCCTGATGTGTGCAATCAGCAGCCAGGCAGCTTCGGTTGCGACCGTCGCCTCGAAGTCCTTGGCGAGGCGGCGGCATCTGCCGAACCAAGCGAATGTGCGTTCAACCACCCACCGCCTCGGCAGAAGCTGGAAGCCTTTGACGCCTTGAGGCCGCTCGACGATCTCGACAGTCCATGGACCGCAGTCTGAGAGCGCGTCGAGGAGTTGATTTCCGCGGTAGATCCGGTCGGCAAAGACGTGGCGCAGCCGGGGGAAGTTCATCCGCACGTTCTTCAGCAGCGGTACGGCGCCATGGCAGTCCTGAACGTTGGCCGGATGAACATGAACCCCAAGGAGGAGGCCATTGGTATCCGTCACGATATGCCGCTTGCGGCCGTAGATGCGCTTGCCTGCATCGTAGCCGCGCGGTCCGCCAGCTTGCGTGGTTGGCGCACTTTGACTGTCGATCACGGCTGCCGTCGGCTTCGGTGTCCGTCCAAGCTTTTTTCGCGCCCGTCGGACAAGCACGCTGACAATCCTCTGCCACCGGCCTGTATCCCGCCATCTATAAAAATAGCCCTGCACCGTCGAATAGGGCGGGAACTCCTGCGGCAACGCCCGCCACTGACAGCCAGTCGAAACGATATAGAGGATCGCTTCGATCACACGACGCAGCTCCGTCTTACGCGGCCGGCCGCGCCGGTTCGCTCGCGGCAACAGGCGTCTGATCAGCGCCCACTCCGCATCGGTCATATCGCTTGCATAACGCAGATCGTCCCGCCGATATTGCTCCCGAGTGATCTTGGTCCAGGGCATCGTGCTCTCCCTCGAATCTTTGCAAATCCGATGGAATCACACCCCACTGAGATCACTCACCCATTTTTCAGTCAGGCTCTGAGGAGCGCGCTCTTGCGCGCGTCTCGAAGGATGAATCGGCCCCGCTGGTGGCCGTCGATCCTTCGAGACGCGCGGAGCCTGTCATCGGGCCGCGCTTTGCGCGGACCCGTTGGCGCTCCTCCAGCGACAAAGGCGAAGCCTTTGCGCGGGGATGACGGGACGGACGACGGCGTGTGTCGCGCTGAATCACCCCGCGCCGATCAGCGGCACGGCTTCGTCGCGTTCGTAGAGGTAGAGCAGGACGCGCAGCGCTTCGCCGCGTTCGCCCTTCAGCTTCGGATTGTCCTTCATGATCCGCAGCGCCTCGTCGCGGGCCTGGGTGATCAGCTGGCCGTGCACCTCGGAGCGCGCGATGCGGTAGCCGGGCAGGCCGCTCTGGCGGATGCCGAGCACGTCGCCTTCGCCGCGCAGCTTCAGATCCTCCTCGGCGATCCGGAATCCATCCGTGGTCTCGCGGATCACCTTCAGCCGCGCCTTCGACATCTCGCCGAGCGGCTCCTTGTAGAGCAGCAGGCAGGTCGAGGCTTCCGAGCCGCGGCCGATGCGCCCGCGCAGTTGATGCAGCTGCGCAAGCCCGAAACGTTCGGCGTTCTCGATCACCATGATGGTCGCTGCCGGCACATCGACGCCGACCTCGACCACCGTGGTCGCGACCAGGAGGCCGATCTCGTGCGCGGCGAATTGCGCCATCACGCGGTCCTTCTCGGTGCCCTTCATCTGGCCGTGCACGAGACCGACGCGATCGCCGAACCGCTTCTGCAGGCTCTCGAAACGTTCGGTCGCGTTGGTGAGATGCTCGGTGCCCTCGGCCTCGGATTCATCGACCAGCGGACAGATCCAGTAAACCAGCTTGCCGGCGCCGAGCGCGCGGCCGACGCCGTCCATGACGTCCTCGATCCGGCTCATCGGCACGGCGCGGGTGTCGATCGGCTGGCGGCCGGCGGGCTTTTCGCGCAGCTCCGAGACGTCCATGTCGCCGAAGTAAGTCAGCACCAGCGTGCGCGGAATCGGCGTGGCGCTCAGCACCAGCACGTCGACGGCCTCGCCCTTGGAGGTCAGCGCGAGGCGCTCGCGCACGCCGAAGCGATGCTGCTCGTCGACCACGGCAAGCGCCAGCGCCTTATAGATCACGTCGTCCTGGATCAGCGCGTGGGTGCCGACCAACAGATCGATTTCGCCGGCCTCGAGCTGTGCCAGCAGCTCGCGGCGCTCCTTGCCTTTCTCGCGGCCGGTCAGGATCGCAACGCGCAGGCCGGCGCTCTCGGCGAGCGGTGCGATGGTCTTGATGTGCTGGCGCGCCAGGATTTCGGTCGGCGCCATCAGCGCGGCCTGCTTGCCGGCTTCCGCAACCGCGGCGGCTGCCAGCAGTGCCACCACGGTTTTGCCGGAACCGACATCGCCCTGCACGAGGCGCAGCATCCGCACCGGCTGCTGCAGGTCCGCGATGATTGCCGCGACCGCCTCTCGCTGCGACCTGGTCAGCGCATAGGGCAGGGCATCGATGATCTTCCGGCGCAGATGACCATCGCCGGCGTTGCGCACACCGGCGGGGCGTCGCAGCGTGGCGCGGATCAGGGCGAGCGCGAGCTGGCCGGCCAGCAGCTCGTCGAATGCGAGACGTGACCAGAACGGACCGTCGGGCAGGATATCGGTCAGCTCGACCGGCACATGCACGCGGGTCAGCGCCTCCCTGATCGGCGGGAAGTTGCAGCGGCGCAGCACCTCGGGGCTGATCCACTCCGGCAGCTCGGGCAGCCTGGTGAGCGCCTGCGCGATGGCGCGGCGGAGCGAGCCGATCGCAAGCCCCTCGGTCAGCGGATAGACCGGATCGATGCCGGACAGTTTTGCAAAGCCTGCTTCATCGACGACGCGATCGGGATGCACGATCTGCGGGATGCCGTCATACATCGCCAGCGTGCCGGAGACGTAGCGCTTCTCGCCGACCGGCAGCAGCTTCTCGACATAGCCGGGCTGGGCACGGAAGAAGGTCAGCACGACGTCGCCGGTGTCGTCGCTGGCATAGACAAGGTAGGGCGCGCGCGAATTGCGCGGCGGCGGCGGGCGATGGCGGTCGACGGTGACCTCGAGCGTCACCATGGTTCCGACCGCGGCGTCGCGGATCTTCGGCCGGGCGCGGCGGTCGATCACGCTCGCCGGCAGATGCAGCAGCAGGTCAACCAGCCGCGGCGTCTCGCTGCGGTCGAGCAGATAGCGCAGCAGCTTGTCCTGCTTCGGGCCGACCCCTTGCAGGGTCGTGACCTGGGCAAACAGCGGATTGAGCAGGGCTGGGCGCATCGACGAATCCAAGACCGTTTCACACCGTCATGCCCGGCCTTATGCCGGGCATCCACGTCTTTTTTAAGCGAGCATGAATGGGGCCGGGTCCCGTCTACGCCAAGGCTTACGCCAAAGGCTTCGACGGGCGCGCAAGCCCGGTGACGGCATGCGCCCAGGGAAACCCCAAAACGCGGCGAATGAGGGCTGACATCGGCCATCGCCATGGCTATATCAAGCCCGCCCGGCACGTCCGGGCTTTTGGCGTTGGATGGATTTTGGGACATGACGGGATCGACACGATCGAGCAACGGGCTCGATGAACGCCGCAAGCGGCTTTTGTTTCGCTGCTGGCATCGCGGCACCCGGGAGATGGACCTGATCCTCGGCCGCTTCGCCGACGCGACCATTGGCGACCTGTCCGACCACGAGCTCGGCGAGCTCGAGCATTTGATCGAGGTCCCGGATCCGGACCTCTATGCGGCGCTGACCGGCGACAAGGTGCTGCCGGCCGAATATGCCACCACGCTGTTTGCCCGCATCAAGGCGTTCCGGGTCGCGGATCCCAGCGCATGAAACAGCCGATGAAATCACCGGCCGCGATGCTCGCGCCCGGCCGGGTGCTCACTATCGCCAATGTCGCCGAGGGCGCCGAGGGGCTCGTCATCTCGGATCTGGCGCGCGCGATCGCGGCGCAGCCGAAGCGTCCGGCGGTGAGCCTTGCCGTGGTGTGCCGCGACGGCGCGCGGATGCAGCAGCTCGCCCGCGCGCTGGAGTTCTTTGCGCCCGATATCGCCGTGATGCAGGTTCCGGCCTGGGACTGCCAGCCCTACGACCGCGTCTCGCCGCATGCCGGCATCTTGGCGCAACGGCTCACAGCGCTGGCAAAGTTGTCGCGGCTGGTCGGCAGCGACAAGCCGCTGATTGTGCTCACCACGGTGAATGCGGCCGTGCAGCGGGTCCCGGCGCGCGATCAGGTCGCAGCGCAAGCGCTGTCGGTTGCGCCCGGCAATGTGGTGCCGATGGATTCGGTCGTGGCCTGGCTCGAGCACAATGGCTACACCCGCTCGTCCACGGTGCGCGAGCCCGGCGAATATGCCGTGCGCGGCGGCATCCTCGATCTGTTTCCGGCCGGCCTCGACCAGCCGGTGCGCTTCGACTTCTTCGGCGACAGCCTGGAATCGATCCGCACTTTCGATGCCGAGACCCAGCGTACGCTGCTCGACATGCGCGGGCTCGATCTCGTGCCGGTCTCGGAATTCCAGCTCACGACCGAGACCATCCGGCGTTTCCGCATGGGCTATGTCGCCGCGTTCGGCGCGCCGGGGCGCGACGATCAGCTCTATGAAGCCGTCTCCGAGGGACGGCGTCACCCCGGCATGGAGCATTGGCTGCCGCTGTTCCAGGAGCGGATGGACACGCTGTTCGATTATCTCGACGGGGCGACGGTTACGATCGAGCCGCAGGGCGAGGACGCGGCGCGCGAACGCTTCTCGCAGATCGTTGACTACTATGACGCACGGCGCGAGGCGCTGGAGCATCCGGGCAGCGGCGCGGTCTACAAGCCGCTGCCGCCGGACCAGCTCTATCTGACCGAGGCCGAATGGACCAAGCTGCTCGGCGATGCGCCGCTGGCGCGGCTGACGCCGTTCGCGGTGCCCGAAGGCACGCCCGACGTGTTCGACGCTGGCGCGCGGCAGGGCCGCAACTTCGCCCCCGAACGCGCCGACAGCAATGTCAACGTGTTCGAGGCCGTGGTCGGCCATGTCGGCGCGCTGCAGTCACAGCGCAAGAAGGTGGTGATCGCGTTGTGGAGCGAGGGCTCGCGCGACCGCATGGGCGCGATGCTGCGCGACCACAAGCTCGTGAACACGACCAGCGTCAACACCTGGCGGATCGTGCAGGCGACGCCGCGCAACGAGACCATGCTGGCGGTGCTCGGCATGGAATCCGGCTTCGAGACCGACGAGTTCGCCGTCATCAGCGAGCAGGACATTCTCGGCGACCGCCTGGTGCGGCCGCGCAAGGCGAGCCGCAAGCTCGACAATTTCATCTCGGAGGTGACGAGCCTTGCGACCGGCGATCTCGTGGTTCATGTCGAGCACGGCATCGGCCGCTTCGTCGGGCTGCAGACGCTCGAAGTCTCCGGCGCACCGCATGACTGTCTCGAACTGCATTATGCCGCCGAAACAAAACTGTTCCTGCCGGTCGAGAACATCGAGCTGTTGTCGCGTTACGGCTCCGACAGCGCCAATGTCGAGCTCGATCGTCTCGGCGGCGGCGGCTGGCAGGCGCGGAAGGCAAAGCTCAAGAACCGGATCCGCGAGATCGCGGGCGAGTTGATCAAGATCGCAGCCGAGCGGCAGCTGCACGAGGCGCCGAAATTCCCGCTGCAGCCGCACGTCTATGACGAGTTCTGCGCGCGCTTCCCCTATGAGGAGACCGAGGATCAGTTAGGGGCCATCACCTCGACCTTGAAGGACCTCGAAATCGGCCGCCCGATGGACCGGCTGATCTGCGGCGACGTCGGCTTCGGCAAGACCGAGGTGGCGCTGCGCGCGGCGTTCGCCGTGGCGCTGGAGGGCAGGCAGGTCGCGGTGGTGGTGCCGACCACGCTGCTGGCGCGTCAGCACTCCAGAACCTTCACCGAGCGCTTCCGCGGCTTCCCGGTCAATGTCGCGCAAGCGTCGCGGTTGGTGTCGACCAAGGAACTCAGCCAGGTCAAGAAGGGGCTCACCGACGGCAGCGTCGACATCGTCGTCGGCACCCATGCGCTGCTCGGCAAGACCATCAAGTTCAAGGACCTCGGCCTGTTGATCGTGGACGAGGAGCAGCATTTCGGCGTCAGCCACAAGGAGCGGCTGAAGCAGCTGCGCGCCCAGGTCCATGTGCTGACGCTGTCGGCAACCCCGATCCCGCGCACGCTTCAATTGGCATTGACCGGCGTCCGCGAGCTCTCGATCATTGCCTCGCCGCCGGTCGATCGCCTTGCGGTGCGCACCTTCGTCGCGCCGCATGATCCCCTGATGATCCGCGAGGCGCTGCTGCGCGAACGTTACCGTGGCGGCCAGGCGTTCTATGTCGTGCCGCGGATCGAGGACCTCGCCGGCGTCAAGGATTTCCTCGACAAGAACGTGCCGGAGATGAAGGTCGCGGTCGCCCACGGCCAGATGCCGCCGACCGTGATCGAGGACATCATGTCCGCGTTCTACGACGGCAAGTACGACATCCTGCTCTCGACCACGATCGTGGAGTCCGGCCTCGACATCCCGAACGCCAACACGCTGATCGTGCACCGCGCCGACATGTTCGGCCTCGCCCAGCTCTACCAGCTGCGCGGCCGTGTCGGCCGGTCCAAGCTGCGCGCCTATGCGCTGTTCACGCTGCCGGCGCAGCAGAAGATCACGGCGCAGGCGGAGCGGCGGCTCAAGGTGCTGCAATCGCTGGAGACGCTGGGCGCCGGCTTCCAGCTCGCCTCGCATGACCTCGACATCCGCGGCGCCGGCAATCTGCTCGGCGAAGAGCAATCCGGCCACATCAAGGAAGTCGGCTTCGAGCTGTACCAGTCGATGCTGGAGGAGGCGATCGTCAACCTCAAGGCCGGCGTCGCCGAGCCGGCTGCCGACCGCTGGTCGCCGCAGATCACGATCGGCATGCCGGTCCTGATCCCCGAGGACTATGTCAACGACCTCAGCGTGCGGCTGTCGCTGTATCGCCGGCTCGCCGATCTCGACACCGACGAGGACATCGACGCCTTCGCCGCCGAGATGCGCGACCGCTTCGGCGTGCTGCCGGACGAGGTGCGCTATCTGTTCAAGGTCGCGGCGATCAAGGCCTATTGCCGAAGGGCCAATGTCGGGAAGGTCGACGCCGGCCCGAAGGGCGCCGTGATCGCATTCCGCGACAACAGCTTCGCCCATCCGGAGCGGCTGGTCAGCTTCATCCGCCAGCACGGCCAGGCCGCCAAGGTACGGCCCGACATGAAGGTGGTGTTCTTCCAGGAGTGGGATACGCCGGAAGAGCGGCTCGCCGGCACCACCGAGATCCTGCGCCAGCTCGCCAATCTCGCCGAGAGCAAGAAGGCGGCTTGACACGCGGTTCGACGCAAGCCCCCGCTCAGGATCGGATCAAATATGGCGCAACGTGGTCGTCGAGCAGTTTCAGGAACTGCTCGGCGAGAACGCTGAGTTCGCCGATCGTCGGCTTGAGGACCCCGACCTCGTAGTGGATCGCCGGCGCGAAGGGGCGGACGACGAGCTTGCTCGCACCGCTGGTTCGCCTGAGCGTTTCGGACGCGCTGAGCGCGTCGACGAGGCAGACACCCGCGCCATCGATGACGAGGTTGAGCGCGACGGCAAAGAATTCACACTCGATCGCCGGATGAAACGGCGTACCGCTGGCTTCGAAGGCGCGCGATACCGCGGCATAGGTCGATCGGCTCTGCGAGGTGATGATCAGATCATGTCGCTCGAGAAGATCGGGAGTGACGACTTTCCGGTCAGCCAGTGCATGCGTTGCAGGCATCACGCAGTCGAGCGACATTCGGTAGCGCCGCAACACGACATTGGTGCGGTCGAACGGCGGCTCGGCGACTCCGAAGTCGAATGCACGCGCCGAGACCAGGCTCCGGACATTCTCGGAGCTTCGGGTCAGGAGCCTGATCGTTGTTGACGGGCGCTCGCGCTGGAATCGGCTGACGACGCCCGGAAGCCAGACTATCCCAGGTCCCGGACTCGCGATCGTCAGAACGCCGCGCTTGCCTGCGGAGATTCCGGCAGCGGCGTCCTCCAGTTCGGCAAACCCGGCGAGCGCCCGGATCGCTTCATTGTGCAGCAGATGCGCCTCCGGCGTAGGCACGATATGGCGGCTCTCCCGGCGAAACAGCGCAAACCCGACATCCGCCTCCAGCCGTTTCAAGGCCGCACTCACAGCCGGCTGCGATACGCCGAGTGCACGCGCGGCCTCGGTTGCCGAGCGATGCTGCATTACAGCATGGAAAATTTCCACAAGACGTCGATCCATAACCAGTATCTATATATCGCTGCGATGTCGCTCGTGGTATGAGCATGAAGGGAAATGCCAATAATACAAGGAATTTTCGCACATCACGCCGGCGAAATTCCAGATAATGTTACCGCAATCCTGAGCGTGACGAGCATTGGCATTATATTTGCTTATGTTTCGAGATGAAGTCGTCTGGAGGGTCTGCGGGGATGAACACAAGCCACGCATCATGTGCCGCGTCGGTCCTGGCCGCCGAAGCGGTGGTCAAACGCTTCGGCGCCCACACCGTTCTGAACGGCGTGGATCTTGCGCTGGGCACCGGGCAGTCGACCTGCATCATCGGTCCAAGCGGCTCCGGCAAGACGACCCTTCTGCGATGCATGGCGCTGCTGGAGGCTCCTTCCGACGGGCGCGTCGTGATGGAGGGGGCGACGGTCTCGCAGGCCCGGCCATCGTCGGGTGTGCGGCTCGCTGCCCGCAAGGTGCGGCCGGAAATCGGAATGGTGTTCCAGCAGTTCAATCTGTGGCCGCACATGACGGTGCTGGGAAATATCATCGAGGCCCCGATGCGGGTGCGCGGGGTCAGCCGGGATGAGGCGGTCGTCACGGCCGAACGGCTGCTTCAGAAGGTCGGCATGGAGGCGAAGCGCGATGCCTATCCGGCCAGGCTGTCCGGAGGCCAGCAACAACGCGTCGCGATCGCCCGGGCGCTTGCCATGCAGCCGAAGATACTCCTGTTCGACGAGCCGACGTCGGCGCTCGACCCCGAACTTCGCCGCGAGGTGCTGCAGGTGATGCGCACGCTCGCGCTCGAAGGCATGACGATGCTCGTGGTGACGCACGAGATGGGCTTCGCCCGCCGCGTGGCGAGCCATGTCGTGTTCATGGACGAGGGGATGATCGTTGAGCACGGCACGCCGGCCGCCTTTTTCGAACGGCCGACAACCGAGCGCGCCAAGCGCTTTCTCAATCAGTTTGACGAGTGATCACTGCACGACAGGAGATTGAAGCTCATGCCAAATCTGCGCCGACTTGCCTTCGTTTGCGCGCTCTTTCTCTCGATGACGCCGGCGGCTGCCCAGCAAACGCAGTCGCGTCTCTACGAGATCACCAAGAGCGGGGTACTCAGGGTCTGCATCTGGCCCATGTACTATTCGATTTCGTTCCGCAATCCAGATAGCGGACAGCTCGAGGGGATCGACATCGATCTCTCCAGGGAGCTCGCAAAGGACATGGGCGTGAAGCTGGACTATGTGGAGACCAGCTTTGGCAGTTTCATCGCCGACCTGCAGGCCAACAAATGCGATCTCGGCATGTTCGGCGTCGGGGCGACGATGAAGCGTGCGCAGGCCGTCGCGTTCTCGGACCCGTATCTGACGAGCGGCGTCTATGCCGTCGTGCGCAAAGGCGGCCCGATCACATCCTGGGCGGATATCGACAAGCCGGGCGTCAACGCCGGCGTCTCGCTCGGCAGCTATGTCGAGAACTTCATGAGGTCCTACTTCAAGAACGCCAAGACCATCGCGGTCGCACCTCCGGCCACGACCCCGGCTGAGCTGATGGCGCAACGCGTCGACGTCGTCATGACCGATTATCCGGCCTCGATCAAAATGAATGCCCAGTTCGACTGGACCACGACGGTGGCGCCGCCGGAAAACCTGTCCGTGACGCCTTACGCGTACGTCATGAACCAGGGTGACCAGATCTGGCTGAACTACGTGAACCTGTTCGTACGCACCATCAAGCTCGACGGCCGGCTCAAGGCCGCCGCCGAGAAGAACAAGCTCGGACCGATCGTCGCGCCCTGAGACATCAGATGCAAAGCTACAGCTTTCGCTGGGACGTCATCCCGAACAATCTGGGTTTTCTTGCCTCCGGCATGGAAATGACCCTTTTCATTTCAATTGTGACGCTCGTGGTGGCGACCCTGTTGGGGCTTGTCATCGCGATCATGCAGATGTCCCGTTTCCGCTTGGCACGCATCATCGCGCTTTCGGTCGGCGAAATCGTCCGCAATACGCCAATCCTCGTGCAACTGCTATGGGTCTATTACGTGCTGCCGATCGTCTTCAATGTGAGGATCGATGCGCTGGCCGCGTCGATTCTCGGTCTCTCGCTCTATTCGGCGGTGTTCATCTCCGAGGTCTTCAGGGCGGGCATCCAGACCGTTCCGGTCGGGCACCGCGAAGCGGCGCAGGTGCTCGGCCTGACGCCCGCGCAGAGCTTTGTGCGGATCGTTGGCCCGCAGGCGATTCGCAGCGTGCTGCCGCCGCTGGCCGCCAATTTCGTCCAGCTCATCAAATATTCCTCGCTTGCGTCCGTGGTGTCGGTCGGCGAGGTCACGCGGCGCGGGATGGAGTTGTCGTCGTCGACGTTCAGGCCGCTGGAAATATTCACCTTCATCGCGGTGGTGTATTTCGCGATCTGCTGGCCGCTCACCCACTCAATCCGCATATGGGAAGCGCGCCTTGCACGACGTTGATCAAGTTCGCCGCGCGGTTTCGAGCGATCGGACCAGCCAGGTCGTCGAGCTCGCGATGCGGCTGATCGGAGTGCCGTCGCCAAATCCGGACGGCGACACGCGCGCCGTGGCGGCGCTGGCGGCCGATCTTCTCAGGGCGCATGTGCCGGGCGTTGCGGTTGAGCTGCATCCGGGGACAGCCGAGATCGTCAACGTCGTCGCGCGGATCAAAGGCCATGCCCCCGGCCGCCGCATCGTGTTCAACGGCCATCTCGACACCTATCCGTTGGGCGAGCGGATGAGCTGGTCGGTCAATCCCGACGGAGAGGTCGTGGGCGGCCGCCTTTACGGCCGCGGCGCGGCCGACATGAAGGGCGGCATTGCGGCATCGATGGCCGCGATGGCCGCACTGGCCGAGCAGCGCGAGGCATGGGCGGGAGAGGTGGTGCTGACGCTCGCCGGCGACGAGGAAAGCATGGGTCCGTACGGGACCAAATACCTGCTCGACCAGGTCTCCCATGCCAGCGGCGACGCCGTGATCATTGGCGACGCCGGTTCGCCGATGGTGCTGCGCTTCGGCGAGAAGGGATTCCTCTGGATCGAGATCGAGGCGGAGGGCAGCGCGGCGCACGGCGCGCATGTCCATCTCGGCATCAATGCGATCGATCGCTTGCGCGAAGCGCTGGACAGAGTGAGTGAGCTGCGCAGCCTGGCCGTTGCGATGCCGGTCAATGTCGCCGACGCCATCCGCCGCGCAAGGCCTGTCTCCGAACCGTTGTGCGGCGCCGGCGAAGCCGACGTCCTGTCGAGCGTCACGGTCAACATCGGAACGGTGAGTGGCGGTTCGTCACCGAACCTGGTGCCGAGCCAGGCGCGAGCGGCCATCGACCTGCGTCTGCCGGTCGGCGTCACGTCGGAAGCTGTTCTCGGGCTGTTGCGAGAGGTGCTCGATCTGCCCGGCATCACATGGCGCGTGTTGCGCTGCTTCGAACCCAATCACACCGATCCCGGTGACGAGATCGTCACGCGCTGCGCAACTGCGGCGACGGACATCATCGGCAGGGCGCCGGCGATCAATATGCGCGTCGGCGGCTCCGATGCGCGCTGGTTTCGCATGGCCGGAATCCCGACGGTCGTCTATGGACCGACACCTCACAACATGGGCGCGCCGGACGAGTACGCTGACATCGCCGAACTGGCGACGGTGTCGCGCGTGCACGCGCTGACCGCCTTCGACATGCTGACAAGAGAGAACATAGAATGAGCGACGTGGCGGGTTTCGTGGGTCCGGAAACATTCATGGGATTGCCGGCGGGGTTACCGCGGCCGGGCAGCCGCGCTGCCGTGCTCGGCGTGCCGTTCGACTGCGGCACGCATCCGTTCCGCGTCGGCGCCCGGCAAGGTCCCCTGGAGGTCCGGCGGGAGTCGCGGCTCATTCGCCGCTATCATCCGTCGCTCGCCGACGTCGATGTGCTGTCATTGCTGGGGGCGGTCGATGCCGGCGATGTTGCCTTGGTGCCGGGACGCATTGAAGACGCCTTTGTCAAGATCGAGGCTGCCGCTGGCCAGATTCTCGAGCTTGGCGCGGTGCCGGTCGGGATCGGCGGCGACGGTTCGGTTTCGCTTCCGCTGATGCGCGCCGCCGCCCGGTATCACAAGGATCTCGTCGCATTGCATATCGACAGCCATACCGATGCATATCCGTATACGCCGGACGATCGGTACAATGCGGCCACGCAGTTCACCAACGCAGCGCAGGAGGGCGTGGTGAACGCCGGCCGATCCTGGCACATCGGCGTGCGCGGATTCACCTATTGCCCGGGTGTGCTCGAACATACGCGGTCGCTCGGATTTCGCGTCGTCACGATCGAGGAGCTGATGCGGCGTGGTTTCGCGCAGACCGTCGCGGAATTCAGCCAGGTGGTCGGCGCGCGGCCGGTCTATCTGTGCTGGGACATGGATGTGTTCGATCCATCGGTTGCGCCCGGCGTCTGCACGCCCGCCTGGGGAGGCCTGTCGGCCCGCGAGGGGATCGAATTGCTGCGCAGCCTTTCAGGCTTGAATATCGTCGCGATGGATTTCAACACGGTCAGCCCGCCACAGGACGTTCAGGGGATGGCCGCCCAGCTCTGCGCCCATATGATCATGGAGGCTCTCGTGCTGCTTGCCGCGGGCATGGGGCTGTTGCCGGACTGAAATCGCAGCGGCTTGATCGGTCATGCTGCGCCGGCGATGACCGTGCCCTAAAATCCGCGGGCCTTACGACGCCGCGCGCTCCGGCGTCCCGAACAAACGGCCCAGCAGCGATAGCGCGGAATCGCCCGGCATCAGCGTTGCGACGCTGACGGCGGGCTCGGAGCGGGCATCGCGGCGCCCGTTCTGGGTGTGCCGCATCACGCTCGCCAGACGCCGCGTGATCGCTTGCGCGTTGCGCAGGTCGGTGCCGGCGAATGCCACGACCAGCGAGCGGTCGTCATGCACCGCGCCGAAATCGGCCCGGCGCATCAGCCGGCTGATGATCCGTGCGCCGTCGAACTGCGCGCGCGGCTGCGTGTCGTCGAAGGTGAAGCGCGCCACCGAGAGCGCGCCGCCGCGCTCGGCGGTCTGGTAGACGGCGGTCGCGAAATCGCGCTCGAACGCGACCTTGGTGAGCAGGCCGGTGCGGGCATCGATCAGGCCCTTGGCGTCGATCGCCTTCAGCATGCGGCCGAGCCGCGCCTCGAAGGCGTGCTGGCGGATCATCGGCAGCGCCATGTCGGCGATGCGGGTCGGCCCGGCCGTGACGATCTCGAGATTGGGCAGCTCGTATCGCGGCGTCAGCTCGCCCGAGGCGACGATCACGGGCAACGGGCGGAAGCGGACATCCTCGGTCAGCACGGTCAGGAACGCATCCATCACCCGCGGCGTGAAGCCTTCCGCCAGCACGATGCCGTCGATGTCGCGGCTACTGAGATGCTTGGCGGCGGCCTCGATGCTGAGCGCGCCGACCACGCCGGCGCGTTCGCCGAGCGCGACCGACAGCGTCGGATAAGCGCCGCCGCGGCCGATCAACAGCGCGGTGGCCTCTCCGATCGGATCGATGTCAGACAAGGCGATCGGCGCAGGCGGTACCAGGCGGCGCATCACGGTTGCATGCAGCGCGCGAACGCGTAAGGACGCGTTGAGCCGGGCGACCAGCCGATCCGGCAGACCCTTGCTCTGGAAGAATGCGATCACGGTGTCGGGCAGGGTGGTCGCGGGATCGACCGCGATCAGCGGCAGATACGGCGCGCGGGCGGCGGCGCGCTTGGCGAGACCCGACAGGGTGACGAAGTCGACGCCCTCGGCGGCCGCGATGATCGCGGCCGGCTTGACCTGCTCGATGGCCCGTCCGACCTCGTTCCAGTCGGTGACCACGACCGGGAAGAGTTTCGTCTCATCGAGGGCTGCGGCAAACGACGGCTTTGTCGACGCCGATACGATGAGGACCGGACCTTGCTGGGACATTCGAACGCTCGAAACCAATGCTTAAGATCAGCAACGGCTGCGATGCTAGTTCGCATGGCTTAATGCGGCGTCAACACAATGATAAGACTAACACAATGATAAGATTTTAACTCAACCCGGCGCCGCCACAGTCGCGAAATGCCTCGACCATCAAGGGGTTAAGACCAAGTTCTGTGAGGGCGTCGCGGGCGCGCGCATTGTCCTGTGCCCGTCCGGCCAGCCGGTGGCCGCTGAGACGGTCCGGCAATGCGGTGAGCAGCGCCCCCTGGCCGAGGCGGCGCGACCACTCCTGCAGCTCCTGGGCGAGGAAGCGGTAGCCGCCGACCGTCATCACCCCCGACGGCGGCGCGGTGATGTTGACGGCCCCGGTCGCGCGATCGACCCGCGCGGCATATTCGGTGTCGACGAAATCGCGCGGCGGCGGCGCAATCAGGCTGTCGCCGGGCGGAGGCGGCGGCGCATAGGCGGCGACCGGCACCATCGGGCCGCGCAGGCCGAGCGTGCCCTTCGGCGTCAGCAGGATCTCGCCGGCGACCGATGCGCCGGGCGCTTCGCGCGGCGCACTGTGCGGCCCCGGCTTGATCACGGCCGGCGATCCGTCCTCGGCGGTGCGGCGGGCGCCGAACAGCCCGGCCTCGCCGAACAGATAGACGTCGGTCATGGTCACCCGCCGCGAGCTCCAGTGCGCGCTGGAGGCAACCTGCTCGGGCGTACGCCAGAGGCCAATCACCGTGCGCAGGCTGGGCAGGCGCTCCGACAGGCCGCGCTCGTCGAGCCGCAATGCGAGCTG
Source organism: Bradyrhizobium brasilense (assembly GCF_029714345.1). NCBI lineage: Bacteria > Pseudomonadati > Pseudomonadota > Alphaproteobacteria > Hyphomicrobiales > Nitrobacteraceae > Bradyrhizobium > Bradyrhizobium brasilense. Next base: position 4,764,050 of record NZ_CP121669.1, on the reverse strand, counting down.
CGCCGGCGCGATCAGCGTGTTGCAGGTGTGATCGTTGAACTGGGTCTCGAACGCGTCCTCGTCGAAGGGGTGGTGCAGCACCAGCGTTCCGCCCGACAGCAGCCAGGTCACCAGCGACGCGCAGATGCCCGCGAACGACATCGGCGCGAACGCCGACATGATGGTGGCGCCTTGCGGCAGATCGCTCTCCAGCGACATCGCGAGCCCGCCGGCGATCAGGCCGAAATGCGCCCGCGGCACCGGACGAAGACCTTCGCTGGTGACGTCGAAGGAGATCAGCGCCGGCTTGCGGCCGTCCTGGATCATCGGGCGCGAGGCCCGGGAGTCCTCCAGGATCGCCTGGTCGAGCGACGCCATGCCTTCGGGCAGATCGCTCCCGAAGCCGCAGACATGGCGGATCGAGAACGCTTCCGCCGCGGCGTTCATGGCGATGTCGGCATAGGAGACGCCGTCGATCCGGCCGCAGCTGACGATCGCCCGCGCCGCGGTACGGTTGAGCACGGACGTCAGCTCGGCCTGCCGCCACAGCAGCGGCAGCGGCACCACCACGAGGCCGACCCGATGCGCGGCAAGGACCGTCAGGGCGAATTCAACCGTGCCGGGCAGCTGCACGGCGATCACCGTGTTGGCCGGCAATCCGCTCTGCACGAAGTGGGCGGCGATCGCCGAGATCGCGCGGTCGGCCTGGGCATAGGTCAGGCGCTTGCGGGTCTGTCCGGTGATGCGCTGCTTGTTGAGCGGGTCGACCAGCGCCAGCGCCTCGGGCTGCCGCGACAACGTGCGCTTGAACAGGGTATCGAGCGTTGGCGAGGTGATCGACTGGTTCACGGGTTCAACGTCGGTTGCATCGCTTCGCTCGGACCAGGTCATGCCGCGTCGGGTCGTATCACTCGGCAAATCATCTGGACTGCGCGGCGGGCTTCTGCCACCAAGTCTCCGGCAGGTAGCCCGTCAACGCCGTGGTCGAAGGCCGTTCTATCCGATTCCAGCGCGCGATCCATTGCTCTCCCAAGTTAAATAGGGGGATGGCGTAGAAGCCCGACATCAGGGCCCGGTCCAGCGCCCGCACCGCCGAGACGAAGGCCGGCCGCTCGCGCGCCGCGAGCAGCGCCGCGATCATGGCGTCGATGGCGGGATCCTTGGCGCCCATGTAATTCCTTGTGCCCGGCACATCGGCGGCCTGGCTGCTCCAGTAGAACCACTGCTCGTTGCCCGGCGACAGCGACTGGTCCCAGCGGATGGGGATCATGTCGAAGTCATAGCCGACCCGGCGCTGCTCGAACTGCACCGCGTCGACCACCCGCACCGCGGCTTCGATGCCGGCCCGCTTCAGGTCACGCTGATAGGCGAGGGCGATCCGCTCATGCTCGCGCGTCGTCACCAGGATCTCGATGCGCAGCGGCGTCCCTGTCGAGCGCTGCTTCAAGACCGTGCCGTCGAGCGCGTAGCCCGCCTCGGCGAGCAGCGCGAGCGCAGTGCGCAGGAGGCCGCGGTCGCGCCCCGACCCGTCGGTGACCGGCAGACGATAGCGGCCGTCGAGGATATCGGGCTGGATGTGCGACAGATATGGCTTGAGCAGCTCGCGCTCGCGATCGTCGGCGGGGCGGCCATAGGCGGACAGATCCGATCCGGCGAAGAAACCGCCGGCGCGCGAGAACAGTCCGAAATAATAGTTGCGGTTGACCCATTCGAAATCGAACAGCATCGCCAATGCCTGACGCACCCGCAGGTCGGCGAATTTTGGCCGCCGGCTGTTGAAAACCAGGAATTCGGACGGCCGCGGCGTGCCGATCTTGATGGTGTCGCGGATCACCTCGCCGTTGCGCGCCGCCGGGAAGTCGTAGCCGTCGTGCCAGCGCAACGGCTCGGTCTCGGTCCGGAAATCATACAGGCCGCGCTTGAAGGCCTCGAACATGCCGTTGGCCTCGCGGTAGTAATCGAGCCTGATCTCGTCGAAGTTCCAGAGGCCGCGGTTGATGGGCAGATCGCGGCCCCAATAATTGGGATCCCGCGTGAAGGTCACGCTGGCGCCGGGCTTGACTGCCGTCACGCGGTAGGGGCCGGACCCGATCGGCGGCGCCAAGGTGGTTTCCTCGAACTTTTCGGGGTCGATGGCGTGCCGCGGCAGGATCGGCATCAGGCCGAGGATCAGCGGCAATTCGCGATCCGCCACGCCGCCGAAATCGAACCGGACCGTGAGCGGGTCGAGTGCCTCGGCCTTTGCGACTTTCGAATAATACTGGCGGTGCATCGGACGGCCGTGGTCGCGCAGCAGCGCCAGCGAGAACAGCACGTCGTCGGCCAGCACCGGCCGGCCATCTGAGAAGCGGGCGCGTGGATCGATGTGGAACGTCACATAGCTTCTGGCGTCGTCGGTCTCGACGCTGCGCGCGAGCAGGCCGTACAGCGTGAACGGCTCGTTATTGCCCCGCGCCATCAGGCTTTCGTAGATATAACCGCGCTCGTAGCCGTAGCCCCTGACCTGCTGCACGGCGATGCCCCTGATGATCAGGGGATTGAGGCTGTCGAAGGTGCCGATCACACCCTGGACCAGGCGGCCGCCCTTGGGAGCATCGGGATTGGCATAGGGCAGGTGGGTAAAGTCGGGTGGCAGCGCGGGGGCGCCATGCATCGCGATCGCGTGGCTCTCGGCGGCGGCCGCAGGGACCAGCCCGCTCGTCAGGAATGCCAAGCCCAGGAATCCCAACACCAGCCAGATGGCGGCCCATGCGGCGCGCCAAGTGTGCCCGGGAACACGTGCGTGAGGCGCCGGATTTGATTCGCGAAACGTCACGTCCGGAGGTTTATCACAGGCCGCTGAAACTCGCCGCGAGATGGGCGCAAATCCGCTTGTCGGCATTGATCTTTCCGCGCGCCGCTGTATTGAAGGCGTGCAATTCGAAGGCGGGAACGCCTGTCACGTATCCGCCTCAATTGACTAGGAGACAGCCGCCCAAACGGCTATGTGTCGGCGCCTGCAGCGGTTTCGGGCTTCCGTTCAGAAAGGGTTTTCCGCAATGAATTTCCGTATCTTGGCCGCCCCGGTCCGGCCGCATGGGCGAATTGTTGCCCTGATGGCGGCGACGGCATTCTCTGCAGCGCTCCTGGTTCCTGCCGCTCGGGCCCAGCAGCCGGCAGCGCCGGCGCCTGCGGCACCGAAGGCTGCGCCCAAGGCGGCACCCAAGGCAGCTCCGAAGGCTCCGGCAGCCCAGGCGCCCGCCCAAGCACCGGCCGCCGGCCAGCCGCCCGCTGCGGCCGCCCAGCCGCCGGCGCAGGATCAGCAGATCCAGCTGATCTACGCCCCCTGGACCAAGTTCTGCCTGAAGGGCCAGGAAGCCAACGCCAAGCAGGTCTGCTTCACCGGCAAGGACGGCCGCATCGAGTCCGGCCAGCCGGTGATCGCCGCCGTGATCATCGAGCCGGAAGGCGAGCCGAAGAAGATCCTGCGCGTCACGCTGCCGCTCGGCATGCAGCTCGTGCACGGCACCCGCATCATCGTCGACGGCAACCCGCCGCAGCAGGCGCCCTATGTGATCTGCTTCCAGAACGGCTGCATGTCCGACTATGAAGCAACGCCCGAGCTGATCGCCAACATGAAGAAGGGCCAGAACCTCGTGGTCCAGGCGATCAATTCGAACGGCGCGCCGCTGACGCTGCCGCTGCCGCTCAACACCGAATTCGCCAAGGCCTATGACGGCCCGCCGACCGATCCGAAGGTGTTCGAGGAAAACTCGAAGAAGCTGCAGGAAGAGTTGCAGAAGCGCGCCGAAGAGCAGCGCAAGAAGCTGGAAGGCGCGGGCGGTGGCTCTGCGCAGGCTCCGGCGCCGGCCAACCCGGCAGCCAAGTAAACACTTCAATCACGCGTTCAAGAAAACGCGAGATCATCGCGATCAAAAGGCGCCCGCAAGGGCGCCTTTTTTGTCATGCGAAACAGACTGGCTGCTGGCAGCCTGCTGCGCTGGTGATCGCGCAGATCGTGTGCGATGGTCGCCGCAGGGTGCTTCGATTGCGTCGCGCGATGAGCGCGCATCGTTCGTGCCTTGTCCGGACAAGTCCGGCGTCGAAGCACAATCATAAATCCGATACGGGAGGCCAGACGAAAGCGCGAACAGCGCCTTCGATGCGCAAATGCGCGCGTGGTTCTTCCGCGAATCCTGGCCGCCGCTCGCAGTCATGGAAGTCGCGCGATGTCCCAGCAAGCCAGCACGCAACGGCGGGAACCGCGCTCCCGGCCTCGGGAGCAGCCGACCGGCGGTGCGTCGGTCGACGCTGGCGTTCGCGTCAGCCAGGACAACATCCCCGGTAGCTTTCATCCCGGCATCATCCATCTCGCGCTGGCGATGGGCGGCTTTGCGATCGGCATCGCCGAATTCGCGACCATGAGCTTGTTGCCGTTCTTCGCCCACGACATGCACATCAGCGAGCCCCAGGCCGGCCACGCGATCAGCGCCTACGCGCTGGGCGTCGTCGTCGGTGCGCCGGTGATCGCGGTGCTGTCGGCGCGCATGACGCGGCGGACACTGCTGATCGCGCTGATGGGCTTCTTCGCGCTGATGAACGGCCTTTCGGGGCTCGCGCCCGATTATCACACCATGCTGGCGCTGCGCTTCCTGGCGGGGTTGCCGCACGGCGCCTATTTCGGCATCGCCATGCTGGTCGCGGCCTCGCTGGTCCCGACGGACAAGCGCACGGCGGCTGTCGGCCGCGTGCTGCTGGGGCTCACCATCGCGACGACGATCGGCGTTCCGCTCGCCAACGGGGTCGGGCAGGCAATCGGCTGGCGCTGGGCCTTCGCGATCGTCGCCGGCCTTGCGCTGTTGACAGCGATCATGGTCCTGATCTTCGCCCCGCGTGATGCCGCCAACAGCAAGGCGAGCCCGCTGCGTGAACTGTCGGCACTCGGGCGCAAGCATGTCTGGCTGACGCTGGCGATCGGCGCCATCGGTTTCGGCGGGCTGTTCTCGGTCTACACCTATCTGGCCTCGACCATGCTGGCGGTGACCCACACCTCGCCCGCGCTGGTGCCGGTTACACTGTGCGTGTTCGGCGCCGGCCTTACCGCCGGCAACATCATCGTGCCGCGCTTCGCCGACCGCGCGCTGATGGCAACCGCGGGCGGGCTCCTGCTGTGGTCGGCGGCGACGCTCGCGCTCTATCCGTTGGCGGCCGGAAATTTCTGGACGCTGACCGCCGACGTGTTCCTGATCGGGCTGGGCGGGGCGCTCGCCACCGTGTTGCAGACCCGCCTGATGGACGTCGCGGGCGAGGCACAGAGCCTCGCGGCCGCACTCAACCACTCCGCCTTCAACGTCGCCAATGCGCTGGGGCCGTGGCTCGGCGGAATGGCGGTTGCTGCAGGTTATGGCTGGACGTCGACCGGCCTCGTCGGCGCGGGGCTGGCGCTGGCGGGATTTGTCGTCTGGGCGATCGCGGTTGTCCTGGCCAGGCGCGAGGGGGTGTGAGCGTGGCAGCGCGAACGCCGTGGCATTCGCCGGATAGCCGGCGAACCTCAGTTCAGCGACGGATTGCGTGGACGGTAGCCGCCCGATTTGTCCTTGATGAAGATCTCCGCCACCTGCGAATGCCGGATCGGCTCGCCGGACTCGTCGGGCAAGAGGTTCTGCTCCGAGACATAGGCGACGTACTCGGTTTCCGAGTTTTCCGCGAGCAGATGGTAGAACGGCTGGTCCTTGTGGGGCCGCATGTCCTCGGGGATCGACAGCCACCATTCCTCGGTGTTGTTGAACTCCGGGTCGATATCAAAAATCACGCCCCGGAAGGAGAACACCCGGTGACGGACGATCTGCCCGATCTGAAACTTGGCGGTGCGCGCTTTGATCATGGCTCGTCGATAGACCAACATTGTGGCCGATGCTAGGGGCTAAGGCCCGAATTAGCCCGCGCTTTACCGATTCCAGCCCTGCAAAAACGACCCGAAATCCGGCCGAGAAACTACTTTCAGAATGATCGATATCCTCAATCTGGCGTTGCCGTATTTCGGCTTGATCTTCATCGGCTACGCGTGCGGCAAGGCCAAGGGTTTGCCCGAGAGCGGGCTCGCCTGGATGAATTTCTTCCTGCTTTACGTTTCGTTGCCGGCGCTGCTGTTCGGGATCATGTCCAAGACGCCGTTTGCGGAGCTGAACAACCCGCCATTCCTGATCGCCACCACGCTCGGAACCGTGCTCGCATTCTTCCTCGCGATGGTCGCGGGCAAGGTGATCGGCGGGCTCACGCTGCGCGAGGCGACGCTGGCCGGCCTGTCGGGCGCCTACGGCAATATCGGCTATATGGGGCCTGGCCTCGCGCTCGCCGTGCTCGGTGCCAAGGCGGCGGCGCCGACCGCGCTGATCTTTTGCTGCGACAGCATCTTCCTGTTCTCGATCGTGCCGCTGCTTATCGAGCTCACCGACCGCGACCATCCCTCGCTGCTGCACGCACTCGGCGTGGTGCTGCGGCAGATCGTGCAGAACCCGCTGATCATGTCGGCGGTGTTCGGGGCGCTGGTCGCCGCGTTTCACATCCCGATCCCGGTCGCGCTCGATCGCACCATCCAGTTCCTGGAGAACGCCGCCGCGCCGACGGCGCTGTTCGTGCTCGGCATCACGGTGGCGCTGCGGCCGTTCGAGCGGGTGCCGTGGGAGGTCCCGGGCGTGGTCGCGATCAAGCTCTTGATCCATCCGCTGCTGGCGTTCGGCCTGATGCTGCTGTTCGGCCCGTTCGCGCAGCCTTGGGCTGCGACAGCGGTGCTGATGGCTTCGCTGCCGCCGGCGCTCAACGTGTTCGTGATCGCGCGGCAGAACGACACCTGGATCGAGCCGGCGTCGGTCGCGGTGCTGATCGGCACCTTCGCCTCGGTGGTCACGCTGACCAGCGTGATGTGGTTCATCCAGAGCGGACGGCTGGTGTTTCCTTAACGCACGCCGTTCTCACCGCCGCCACGACGGCGCGAGGCCCTCGCGCATCGCGAGCCGCCGCAGCGGGCCGAATGCGCCGAGCAGATGCAGGCCGGCAGCGCGCGCCGTCTGCATGCCGAGGAAGTCGCTCAGCAGCGACCGGTTGGCGATGTCGATCGCCCAGGTCCGGCTGGCGACATCGGGGCGCCGCGCCGCCTGGTAGCGCGACAGCACATTGGGCGCGCCGGGATCTTCGCCGCGACCGATCGCCTGACCCGTGATCTCGGCGATATCAGCGGCATCTCGCAGTCCCATATTGAGACCCTGGGCGCCGATCGGCGGCAGCACATGGGCGGATTCCCCGACCAGCGCGATCCGGTCCTTGGCGAATTGCCGCGGCCGCTCGATCGCCAGCGGAAACACGTGACGGCCGCTCTGGACTTCGATGCGGCCGAGGATCGAATGCGATTGCCGCTCGGCGGCGAGGGACAATTCGTCGTCGCCGAGTGCCATCAGCCGCTCGGCCTCCTTGGGCGCCGAGACCCAGACCACGCTGCTTCTGACGCCGCTGAGCGGCACGAACACGCAGGGGCCGTGCTCGGTGTGGAACTCGGTCGAGATGTTGTGGTGCGGCCGGGTGTGGGTGACGTTGAAGGTGAGGGCGGACTGCCCGAGCTCGCGGCTTGTCACCTCGATGCCGGCGGCCTCGCGGGACAATGAATTGCGCCCGTCGGCACCGACCACGAGCCGGGCCTGAAGCGACTGGCCCTGCCGCGTCACCACGGTGACCGCGGCATCGTCCGGCCGCACCGAGGCGGCTTCATCGTCGAACCGCGTCAGCGCGGACATTTCGCCGGCGCGGTCCTCGAGCGCCGCGACCAGCGAGCGGTTGTCGATGTTGAAGCCGAATTGCTCGCGGCCGATCTCGTCGGACGAGAAGCGCACCTCGGGCGCACGGATCAGGCGGCCGGTGTCGTCGACGAGGCGCATGGTCTTGAGCGCCGCCGCTCGGTCGCTGCAGCGCCGCCAGACGTCGAGCCGATCCAGGATATCGGTCGAGGCACCGAGCAGCGCGGTGGTCCGGTTGTCGGCATAGGGCGCGCGGCGCGCCAGCAGCGCGGTCCGCGCACCTGCGTCGGCAAGGGCAATCGCAGCCGTCAATCCGGCCGGACCGCCGCCTATTACGATAACGTCATAATCCAGCGAGCTGTCGGTCATATCAGGACATTTGACATGCTTGGCCCGATTTTCAAGCCATCGGTAACCACCAAGAGTTTCCAACGCTTTGCGCGGCGGAACGCCGCAAGACCGCATATGCAAACCGGTCCGATTCCTGATAGCACTCGGCCGATGGAGCATTCGAGCCAGCCCGATGCGTTGCCAGAACGGATGCGGACCGCCGCATTCACCGTTCATATTTTCACGGCGCTCGGCGCCGGGGTCGCGCTGCTGGCGATGCTGGAGGCGGTGCGCGAGCACTGGGCCAACATGTTCGCTTGGCTCGGGGTCGCGCTGGTCATCGACGGGATCGACGGCCCGCTGGCGCGCCGGCTCGACGTGGTGCGGCTGCAGCCGAACTGGTCGGGCGAGGTGCTCGACCTGGTGGTTGATTTCGTCACGTATGTGTTCGTGCCGGCCTATGCGATCACCGCGAGCGGCATGCTGCTGCCGCTGGCGGCGCCGATCCTCGGCATCGGCATCGTGGTCTCCAGCGCGCTGTATTTCGCCGACCGCCGCATGAAGGCCGATGACAACCATTTCCGCGGCTTCCCGGCGCTGTGGAATGCGGCGGCGTTCTACCTGTTCCTGCTGCACCTGCCGCCGGTGCTGTCGACGATCGTGGTCGCGCTCCTGATCGCGCTGACCTTCGCGCCGTTCCACGTGCTGCATCCGCTGCGTGTGGTGCGGCTGCGCTGGCTGACGCTGTGGCTGCTCGGCGCATGGGCACTGCTCGGCATGTACACGCTTGCCAACGATTTCGTGGTCGGAGCCCCGATCACCTTCGGTCTCTGCGCCATCGCCGTCTACATCATCGGCAGCGATACCGTGATCCGCCGGATGAAAGCCTTCAGAGCATGATGCAACTGATCACCAGCCCGGAAGCCTGGGCGGCGCTGCTGACCCTGACTGCGCTCGAGATCGTGCTCGGCATCGACAACGTGATTTTCCTGTCGGTGATCGTGTCGCGGATTCCGCCGGCGCAGGCCAAGCGCGCGCGGCAGATCGGCCTGCTGCTGGCGCTGGTGTTCCGCATTGTGCTGCTCTCGATCCTGGTCTGGCTGATCGGGCTGACCCAACCGGTGATATCAGTCAGCGACGTCGCGCTGTCGTGGCGCGACATCATCCTGATCGGCGGCGGCCTGTTCCTGATTGCGAAAGCAACCCATGAGATCCACGGCGAGGTCGAGGCGCGCGAGGCGGAAGCCGACGACAGGCCGAGCGCCAGTGCGTTTTTCTGGGTGATCGTGCAGATCATTATCATCGACCTGGTGTTCTCGCTGGATTCGATCATCACCGCGATCGGCATGGCGCAGGACATCGAGATCATGATCGCGGCTGTCGTGATCGCCTGCGTCATCATGTACATCTCGTCGGGACCGGTGGCGCGGTTTGTCGCCGAGCATCCGACCACCAAGATGCTGGCGCTGGCCTTCCTGGTGCTGATCGGCGTGGCGCTGGTGGCCGACGGCTTCAAATTCCACATCCCGCGCGGCTACATCTATTTCGCGATTGCCTTCTCGGCCGCCGTCGAGGCGTTCAACGTCATGGCCAAGCGCAACCGCAGGAAGCCGGCGCGCTGATGGGCATGATCTCCGCGCCAACGCTGCGCGTTTGTCGCGAAGGAAAGCCGCTTCGCACTTTTCCGGATCGTGCCGTAGCCGGTTCCGGCCCGCTTGGTTGACAAGCCGGCCGCGATGGCATTCGCTCGCTTGACGCTGATATTGAGGGGAGCGACGACATGACCAAGGCTGTGCGCGTGCACCAGGTGGGGGGCCCGGAAGTCCTGACCTATGAGGACGTCGAGGTGGGCGCGCCGGGGACGGGCGAGGTCCGGATCCGCCAGCACGCGGTCGGCCTGAACTTCATCGACGTCTATTTCCGCACCGGCCTCTACAAGGCGCCCGGCCTGCCGTTCATTGCCGGCAATGAGGCTGCCGGCGAGGTGTTGGCCGTGGGGCCGGGCGTGACCAATTTCCACCCCGGCGATCGCGTCGCCTACTACTACAATCTCGGCGGCTACGCGTCCGAGCGCGTCATCCCGGCCGACAAGCTGGTCAAGCTGCCCGACCATATCACCTACGAGCAGGGCGCGGTGCTGATGCTGAAGGGCCTCACGGTCTGGTATCTGCTGCACAAGACCTTCAAGGTCGAGCACGGCCATCGCGTGCTGATCCACGCCGCGGCGGGCGGCATCGGGCTGCTGGCCTGCCAATGGGCGCGGGCACTCGGCGCGCATGTCATCGGTACCGTCGGCTCGAAGGCGAAGGCCGATCTCGCGCTCGCCAATGGCTGCGATCACGTCATCCTCTACAACGAGGAGAACTTCGTCGAACGCGTCAAGCAGATCAGCCGCGGCGAGCTCTGCGACGTCGTCTATGACGGCGTCGGCAAGACCACGTTCCCGGGATCGCTGGCCTGCCTCAGGCCGCGCGGTCTGTTCGTCTCCTTCGGCAACGCGTCGGGTCCGGTGCCGCCGTTCCCGCTCGCCGAGCTCAACAACCACGGTTCGCTGTTCGCGACGCGGCCCAAGCTCAACGACTATGTCGGTACCCGCAAGGAATTGCTCGAAGGCGCCGACACGCTGTTCGCCGCCGTGATCAACGGCAAGCTGCATGTGCCGATCAACCACGCCTATGCGCTCAAGGACGCCGCCAAGGCGCATATCGATCTGGAGAGCAGGGCGACCACCGGCGCAGCGATCCTACGGCCGTAATTCTCGCCGTCATTGCGAGCCACCCGGTCGGCGCAAAGCGCAGCCGGATGACAGGCTCCGCGAAGCAATCCACCTCTCCACCCGGGAAGATGGATTGCTTCGTCGCTTCGCTCCTCGCAATGACGAGCGGGGAGGGTCCTACGCCACCCGCCGCGCCGCGCCGACCTTGGTCAGCACCGTATCCAGGCAGTCGATGACAAGGGAAATCTCCTCCCGCGTCACGTTCAGGGCCGGCATGAAGCGCAGCGTGTCCGGCTGCGGCGAGTTGATCAGCACGCCGGCCGCGAACGCCTCGGCAACCACGGCCGCGCCGATCGGCATCTTCAGGTCGAGCGCCAGCAGGAGGCCGCGCCCCCTGATCTCGCCGAGACCGTGCCGCGACGACAGCCGCTGCAATTCGCGCTCGAGCAAAAGGCCGGCATCGACGACCGATTTCAGGAAATCGGGCTTTCCGATCTGATCGAGCACGACAAGCCCCGCGGCGCACATCAGCGGATTGCCGTTGAAGGTGCCGCCCTGATCGCCGTGATCGAAGCACGAGGCATGCTCGGTCGCGAGCAGGGCCGCGAGCGGCACGCCGCCGCCGATGCCCTTGCCGAGCGTCATGATGTCGGGCTCGACCCCGGCGTGCTGATAGCCGAACAGCTTTCCGGTCCGGCCGATGCCGGTCTGGATCTCGTCGACAATGAGCAGCAGGCCGCGCTGCTGGGTCAGCGCCCGCAACTCCTGCAAGAACTCATCCGTCGCGGGCCAGACGCCGGCCTCGCCCTGGATCGGCTCCAGCATGACCGCGACCGTCGACGACGAGATCAGCCTTCGCACCGACTCGATGTCGTTCAGCCTGGCCTTGCGGAAGCCCGAGACCTTCGGCTCGAACAGCGGCTCGAACGCCTTCTTGCCCGAGGCCGACATGGTCGCGAGCGTGCGGCCGTGGAAGCCGCCTTCGAAGGTGATGATCTCGTGGGCGCCATTCTTGTATTTGGCGCCGAATTTTCGCGCGAGCTTGATCGCGCCTTCATTGGCCTCGGCGCCCGAATTGGCAAAGAACACCTGGTCGAAGCAGCTGTTGTCGACCAGCAACTTTGCCAGTTTCAGGCTCTGCTCGTTGTAGAACGCCGGGCTTGGCGTCAGCAGCCGTCTCGCCTGCGCGGCCAGCGCGTCGGCCACGATGACCGGCGAGTGGCCGAGAGGGTTCACGGCCCAGCCCTGCACGAAGTCGAGATAGCGGTTGCGGTTGCTGTCCCACAAATACGAGCCGGCGCCGCGCACGAACACGACCTCGGGGCGAGCGGTGATGGCCATCAGCGCATCGAACGGATGGGTAGCGTTGGTCATGTCGTTCTCCTCTGGGGTCGGTGTTGGGAAAGGGCAGGCCGAAAAGCGAGAAGGCCGCGCTTTGGGGGCGCGGCCTTCTCGAAAACCTTGGCTGATTTATAGGATCAGCGATGGCGTCGGACACGGCGCAGCCCAGCATCGTCGCGGGTGCGACGACGGCAGATGGCGCGGCGGTGGGTCCGGTTCAGCTTCATGGCGGAGGGCCATACAGCGAGAGGGGCGGTGGTGTCAAGCGGGCACCGCGATGGCGAGGGTGCTTACTACGGTCTTGCGGGGAAGCTGGTTGCAATCAGCCGGAGCATCTCTCTCCCCTTATCCGACTGAGAAATCAGGCAAGGCGTCCATTCATGGTAGTGGAGAAAGCGCTCTCCTCCGAACTCCACCTCGTCGTACGTCGCGGCGGATTCGATCACACGGATTGCGCCGTACTGGCCTGCGATCGTTGCTCTGACTTCGATCACGTCGGCATCATCGAATTCCAACGAAACGCCCCCTTGACCCATCTCGAACAGGGAAACCGACATTATGCGCGATCCTGCTACCCCATTGGACGAGTTGCTAGCAGCATGGCAGACGCGCAACAGCGTCAAAATCCGGCGACGCTGCCGTGCAGGTCGTATTGGTCGGAGCGCTCGATCTTGGCGGTCACGATCTCGCCGACCTTCAGCGGGCGGCGGCTGGTGAGGTAGACGGCGCCGTCGATCTCCGGCGCGTCGGCCTTTGACCGGCCCTTCGCCACCGTCGGACCGACCTCGTCGATGATGACCTGCTGGCGGGTGCCGACCTTGCGCTTGAGGCGCCTCGCGGAGATCTTCTGCTGCCGCGCCATCAGCGCATTCCAGCGCTCCTGCTTGATCTCGTCGGGCACGGCATTGCCAATCGCGTTCGACGCGGCACCGGCAACCGGCTCGTATTTGAAGCAGCCGAGGCGATCGATTTCCGCTTCATCGAGCCAGTCGAGCAGATAGGCGAAATCGGAATCGGTCTCGCCGGGGAAACCGACGATGAAGGTCGAGCGCAGCGTCAGCTCGGGGCACTGCTCGCGCCATTTCTGGATGCGTGCCAGCGTCTTCTCCTGCGCAGCCGGGCGCTTCATCGCGCGCAGCACGTCCGGGCTCGCATGCTGGAACGGGATGTCGAGATAGGGCAGCACCTTGCCGTCGGTCATCAGGCCGATGACCTCGTCGACATGCGGGTAGGGGTAGACATATTGCAGCCGCACCCAGGCGCCGAACTCACCGAGCTCCTTGGCGAGATCGAAGAATTTTGCGCGGACGCTGCGGTCCTGCCACGGGCTCTCGGCGTATTTCAGGTCGACGCCATAGGCCGAGGTGTCCTGCGAGATGACGAGCAATTCCTTGACGCCGGCCTTCACCAGCTTCTCGGCCTCGCGCAGCACGTCATTGGCCGGCCGCGACACCAGATCGCCGCGCAGCTTCGGGATGATGCAGAAGCTGCAGCGGTTGTTGCAGCCTTCGGAAATCTTCAAATACGCGTAGTGCCGCGGCGTCAGCTTGACGCCCTGCGGCGGCACCAGGTCGATATGCGGGTTGTGCGCCGGCGGCAGCGCGCGGTGCACGGCGTCGAGCACGCTCTCATATTGCTGCGGCCCCGTGATCGAGAGCACGCCGGGATAGGCGCTTTCGATCTGCTCGGGCTCGGCGCCCATGCAGCCGGTGACGATGACCTTGCCGTTCTCGGCCATCGCCTCGCCGATCGCGGCGAGCGATTCCTGCTTGGCGCTGTCGAGGAAGCCGCAGGTGTTGACGATGACGATGTCGGCGCCGTCATGCTTGCGCGCGAGCTCATAGCCCTCCGCGCGCAGCCGGGTGATGATGCGCTCGGAATCGACCAGCGCCTTGGGGCACCCCAAGGACACAAAGCTCACTTTCGGCGCGGCGGCCTCTTGCATATCTCTGATCTGCCTGATGAATGGGCAGGAGCTAGTCCCAATTGCCGAGAATTACAACCCTTTCCCGGGGCTTACGGCATGATATGGATGCATCTGCCGGGCCTTAAGAGTTGTCGATGAGCGCTGAATCGTCTCCCAAGATCGTCATAGTCGACGAGAGCCCGATCCGTGCGGCCATCCTGGAGGAGGGACTGCGGGAGGCCGGGTATACGGACGTCGTGCATATCAGCGAGATGCAGAGCCTGCTCTCGCGAATCTATGCTCTCGACCCCGAGATCATCGTCATCGACCTCGAGAACCCCAGTCGCGACGTGCTGGAACAAATGTTCCAGGTCAGCCGTGCCGTCCGCCGGCCGATCGCAATGTTCGTTGACCAGAGCGACGCCGCCTCGATCCAGGCCTCGGTCGAGGCGGGCGTCTCCGCCTACATCGTCGACGGTCTCAAGAAGGAGCGGATGAAGCCGATCCTCGATCTGTGCGTCTCCCGCTTCAATGCCTTCGCCAAGCTGCAGGACGAGCTCGACCGCACCAAGCACGCGCTGGAGGAGCGTAAGGTGATCGATCGCGCCAAGGGCATCCTGATGAAGGTGAAGGGACTGACCGAGGAGGAGGCCTACGTGCTGATGCGCTCGACCGCGATGCGCGAGAAAAAGAAAATCGGCGAGATCGCGCAATCGATCCTGACGGCGTCGGAGCTCCTGAAATGACCACACCATTGCGCATCGGGTTCATTCCGCTGGTCGACGCTGCCGCGCTGATCGTTGCCGTCGACAAGGGATTCGCGGCGGCCGAAGGCCTCGACGTCACGCTGGTGCGGGAAGTGTCGTGGTCGAACGTCCGCGACAAGCTCAATATCGGCCTGTTCGACGCCGCTCATCTGCTGGCGCCGGTGGCGATCGCCTCGAGCCTCGGGCTCGGTCACGTCAAGGTGCCGATCGCGGCGCCTTTCAACCTCGGGCTCAACGGCAATGCCATCACCGTATCGCCGGCGCTGCACGCCGCGCTGATGGAAGAGATCGACGGCGACCGCTTCGATCCGATGGCAACCGCACACGCGCTTGCCCGCGTGGTGGCCAAGCGGCGCAAGAGCGGGGCGGAGCCGCTGACGTTCGGCATGACCTTCCCGTTCTCGACCCACAATTACCAGTTGCGGTTCTGGATGGCCGCCGGCGGCGTCGATCCCGATGAGGATGTCCAGCTTGTGGTGCTGCCGCCGCCCTACATGGTCGACAGTCTTGCCAACGGTCATGTCGACGCGTTCTGCGTCGGCGCACCCTGGAATTCGATCGCGGTCGATCTTGGCATCGGCCACATCCTGCATTTCGTCTCGGACATCCTGCTCAGCGCGGTGGAAAAGGTGCTGGCAGTGCGGCAGAACTGGTCGGAGAAGCATCCCGACATCGTGGCGGCGCTGGTGCGTGCACATCTGCGCGCCGTGGAGTTCATCGAGCGGCCCGAGAACCGGTCCGAGGTCGCGCGCATCCTGGCGCAGCCCGAGCGGATCGGCGTCGATGCCAGCGTCATCCAGCGCACGCTCGATGGCCACCTGAAGATTTCGCCCGACGGCACCATGCGCGAGAGCAATCGCTATTTGCTGGTCGGGCGCGAGGCGGCGGCGCGGCCTGATCCGGGGCAGGCGGCCTGGCTCTATGCGCAGATGGTTCGCTGGGGCCAGACGCCGTACCGGCCGGAAGCGCTGAAAACCGCCATGGCCGTGTTCAGGCCCGACCTCTACGACGCCGCATCGGATCGCCCGGCCGTCACCTCCAGCGCCATCGGGGCGTTCGCCGGCCCGCCGTTCGACCCGAGCGACGTTCCCGGGCATCTGGCGGCGTTCAAGATCGGGCGCTGGAAGGCCTGAGCGCGACGCAGCGGCCGCGTCAGGCGGCACGTGCACGACCGGTGCGTCTTGTTGCCGGGACAAGGATGGGCAACAGGCGCGGCGGCGGCAGCGCCTCGGCTATCGACCTCCGGCTACTTTGCATGGGGTTGTTTTCGAGATTTTCGGTTATCGCGGGGTTCCGGACGCCTCGAATTGCGGCGAATAGGATTCTCGGCCGGGCGCGCGAGAAGGAATATTCCTCTCGGAACCGAGTTCCCGAAGGCGGCGGCATCGCTATTTTTGCCGCCCGCTTGAATCCGGACGCGAACGATATTCCATATGCCCGAGAATGGGGCGTTGGAGATCGACCATGCGCGAGCTATCGGCGGAAGCCCGCCTGCACCTTTACGCGCGAAACATTTCACGGAAGTCCGGAACCGGAGTTCACACCGCGGCGCTGTACAGCGCCTTTGCGGTGATCGCGGCCATCGTGTTCGGCACGCTGTCCGTCCACCCGTTCTGAGCCCTTCGGAAAATTCAAAAGCCGCCGCCTGATATCCTCAGGCGGCGGCTTTGTGTTGGCTGGATGCTGACAGCTCAGTAGCCGTAGCCGCGACCATATCCGTATCCGTAGCCGCCGCCGCAGGTGCTGCAGGTCGGCTGAACCGGCGCGTAGTAGGAATAGCCCGGCGAGACCATCTGGGTGCGCTCCTGGGTGGCGTATTGCGGCGGGATGCGCTCATAGGCGACGCCTTCGGGCGCGACCATCACCGTCCTCGGCACCATCACGGTGCGATACTGTGCCGGCGTGCGATGCGCGACGACGCGGCCCGGCGCCACCATGACGGTCTCCTGCACCGTGCGATACTGCGGCGGCACGCTCTGCACCTGATAGCAGGTCGTGCACGGCTGGGGCGGCGGCGTATAGCAGCTGTAGCAGCCGGCGGATGCCGCGCTGGTGAAGGCGGCGGTAGCAACCGCGGCAATGGTGAGAGAGAGGCTGGTGCGGAACATGCTTTCGTACCCAATTTCCTAAGAGGACAATCAAAGGCTCGGAAGCTGCACCTAACAATCAAACGGCAAGTTTGGGTTTAAGAAGACTCTTAACGGAATCTAAAAGGGCCGGCGCGGCGACCGGCCCTTTTTTGATCGATGCGTTCGCGGCTCAATGCGCGGTCTTGAACGGCGCAACGGTGATGCCCGCCTGCTTCAGCGCCTCGCGCAGGCCGCGCGCGATCTCGACGGCGCCACGCGTATCGCCATGGATGCAGACGGTATCGGTCTGCATCTTGATCACCTTGCCGGTGACCGAGACGACCGCACCGTCCTGCACCATCCGCACCACGCGATCGGCAATCGCCTTGGGATCGTGCAGCACCGCGCCGGGCTTCTTGCGCGACACCAGGTTGCCGTCGTCCTCATAGGCGCGATCGGCGAACACCTCATGCGCCATCCGCAGATTCGCCGCTTCACCCGCGCGCACCAGCTTCGAGTTGGCAAGCACCACGAAGATGAGATTGCGGTCGACTGCCTTGATCGCATTGGCGATCGCCCTTGCAGTCATGTCGTCCTCGCAGGCGACGTTGGAAATCGCGCCATGGGCCTTCACATGGGTGACCTTGTGGCCGGCCGCGGTCGCGATCGCCTGCAGGGCGCCGATCTGGTAGGCGATCAGGTTCTCGATCTCCGAGGACGTCAGTCCCGGCATCGGACGGCGGCCAAAGCCGTGCAGGTCGCGATAGCCGGGATGGGCGCCGACGCTGACGCCGCGCGCCTTCGCCAGCTCGACCGTCTTGCGCATGATGTCGGCGTCGCCGGCATGAAAGCCGCAGGCGACGTTGACCGAGGTCGCAAGCTCGATCATCGCGACATCATTGCCCATTTCCCAGGGGCCAAAGCTTTCGCCGAGATCGCAATTGAGGTCGATAGTTGAAGTCATGACGATCGATCCGTCTGTTGTTGTACAGATTCAGGGTAGCGCAACTTGCCAGGTCGACACATCGACAGCGTTGACGGCCTGACCCGCGACATTCGCATCCCGCAGCGCTTCGATGTTGAGGCCAAAATCCTCAATGCCACGGAGGCGGTCGGGCAGGGAACGCAGCAGTTCGTGGAACTTGATCGCCTCGGCCTGCGCTTCCGCCATCGTCACCGCCCTGAAGCGGAACGGCCGGCCGGCCGATATCTGCGCGAAGCGACCGAAATCGGCCGTGATCACGGTTGCGATCTTCGGATAGCCGCCGCTGGTGCCGCGGTCCGGCATCAGCACGATCGGCTGGCCGTTGCCGGGCACCTGGATGCTGCCGTTCACGGTGCCGTCGGAGACGATGTTGTGGCCGTCGAGATGCTTGATGGCGGGACCTTCGAGGCGATAGCCCATGCGGTCGCTGGTCGCCGAGATCTTCCACTCGCTGTCGACCAGCAGCTTCTTGTGGTCCTCGGCGAACTCGTCGTCCTGCGGGCCGAACACGATGCGGATCGGTGCATCGGTCGCGGCCGGCAATTCGATGCGGCGTTCGGGCGCGCCACTTGCGGCCTGCGTCGTCAACTCGTCGCCGCTTTGCAGCGGCCGCGGGTAGGGGCTGCCGAGCCCGGCGCGGGCGTTGACGGCGAGGCTGCCGAACATCGGCTCGCCTTCGATGCCGTGCTCGATCGCGAGATAGCTGAACGAGCCGCCGCGCGCGAAGCCGAGAGTGAGCGTCTCACCTTCGGCGAGCGTCGCCGAGCTGTCGAACGCGACTGGCCGGCCGCCGATATCGGCATTGCGCGACGCGCCGGCGAGGGCGACGCGCACCGCGCCGCCGCGCGCGGTGAAGCTGGCGCCGAACGGGCCGATCTCGACCGCGGCGGCGAACAGGTCATTGCCGACCAGCGTGTTGGCGGCCGCCAGCGAAAGCCGGTCCATTGCGCCGCTCGGCACGAGACCGTAGCGCTGCGAGCCCGGACGCCCGCCGTCCTGCACCGAGCTTGCCGGGCCGATCGAGGTGACGACGAGCTTGCTCATGGCGTCACCAGTTCGGCGACGAACTCGCCGGCCTCGGCGGCGCGGTCCTGTTCGGCAAAGGTCTTGGCGTCGACCGCCGTGAAGGTGATGGCGTCGCCCGGCTCCAGCAGGAAGGTCGGATCGCGATGCAACTGGTAGGTCCTCACTGGCGTGCGGCCGAGCAGGTGCCAGCCGCTCGGGCCGGCCAGACACTGCACGCCGGTCTGGATGCCGCCGATCGAAATGGTGCCAGCCGGGGTCAGGAGCCGCGGATCCTTGCGCCGCGGCATGTGCAGGAAGGTCTCCAGTCCGCTGAGATAGGACCAGCCCGGTGTGAAGCCGATCATGGCGACGCGATAGTCGCCGGCGACGTGGCGTGCCACGATCTGGTCGGGCGTGGTTTGGAGCGCCTTCGCGACATCCTCGAGATCGATGCCGTGCTCACCGCCATAGGTCACGGGAATCCGCCAGCGCCGCGTTCCGGTCTCGGTTGGCGGCGCCTTGGCGGCGCGTGCGAGCAGCTGCTCGCCCAGCCCATCGAAAGTGATCTGCACGGGGTCGTAATGCACCAGCAGCGACCGGTAGGTCGGCACGGTCTCGGTGATGCCGGCGATCGGCTCGGCGGATATCACGCGGTCGAGCGCCAGCACCCGCCGGTTGGCGGCGTCGTCGATGGTGCGGCTGAATTCCACCGTGATGGCGCTGTCGCCACTCGGCAAAAGGCGGGGAGGACTTAAGGGTTCGGCCATTGGGTCAAGCGCTGTCGTCAGCCATCAAGCTAGCGTGTTTCGAGATAAAACGGAATTCGCTTCGTGCAAAATGATGCAGCAACTTCAATAAATTAATCGGCATGCCGGCGATAAATTTGGATGATCGCAGCTTTTTCGCGCAGCCCTTGACGCAAGGCCTTTGCCCGGCAACATGCGCCAGTCTTTTCCTCCCATCGGAGCAAGCTTTCCAGATGTCACTGTCCGCCGAAGCGATCGCGACGCTGTCGCACGTGTCCACCGCCACCATCACCACCGTCCTGCTCAAGAAGGGCCTGCGCAACATCTGGATGCGCGGCACCAAGCCCTTGAAGCCCGGGCAGAAGCGGCTGGTCGGACCGGCCTTCACGCTGCGTTTCGTGCCGGCCCGTGAGGATCTGGCGACGCCGGAATCCTGGTCGTCGCCGATCTCGACCCGCACCGCGATCGAGGCGATGCCGGCGGGCTGCATTGCCGTGGTCGATGCCATGGGCATCACCGATGCCGGCATTTTCGGCGACATCCTCTGCGCCCGCATGGCCAAGCGCGGGGTGACGGCGCTGATCACCGATGGCGTGGTGCGCGACGTCGAGGGCGTGCTCGGCACCGGCCTGCCGGTGTGGTGCGACGGCTACGCGGCTCCGCCGTCGGTTGCAGGTCTGACCTTCGTCGGCTGGGGCGAACCGATCGGCTGCGGCGGCGTTGCCGTATTCCCGAACGACGTGGTGGTGGCCGACCAGGACGGCGCGGTGCTGATCCCGCAGGCGTTCCTCGATCACGTGCTGGCCGAGGGGCCGGAGCAGGAACGGATGGAAGCCTGGATCGTCAACGAGGTGAACAATGGCGCCCAGCTGCCCGGCCTGTATCCGATGAATGCCGAGACCAAGGCGCGCTACGCCGCCACCAAGAAATAACGTCAAGAAAGGGAGGTAACCCCATGGACATCCACGTTTCCGGCTCGCGGCCGACCCGCCGCGCGCCAAAGGAGAACTTTACCGGCACCGTGCTGCAGGACCCGATCAACATGGCGCCTGCGCCGGCGCGGCTCAACGCCTCGCGCGTGTCGTTCGAGCCCGGCGCACGCACCGCCTGGCACACCCATCCGCTCGGGCAGACGCTGTATGTGATCTCCGGCATCGGGCGCGTGCAGGCCAAGGGCGGCCCGATCAGGGAGATTCGTCCCGGCGATGTCGTCTGGATTCCGCCGAACGAGAAGCACTGGCATGGGGCCTCGCCGGACAACAGCATGACCCACATCGCCATGCAGGAGGCGCTCGATGGCGTCTATTCGACCTGGATGGAGCACGTCACCGACGAGGAATACAACGGCAAGGTCGGCTGAGCAGCCGCAGCAGTTCAAAAGATGAAAGCCCCGCTTATCAGGCGGGGCTTTTGATTTTATGAGACCGTAGCCCGGATGGAGCGAAGCGCAATCCGGGGCGGTCTCTCCCATGGTGAAAATCCCGGATTACGCTTCGCTCCATCCGGGCTACGATTTGCAGGCAATCAATTCACCCGCGTCCAGGTCTGGCCGCCGCAGAACATGCCGCCGAACGCGCAGCCCTGGACGCGCAGCGTGTCCGGGCGCTTCATCGCGATCGTGGAATCGTAGGTGCTGCCGCTGTTCGGATCGAAGATGCGGCCGCTCCATTTGTCCTTGCCCGGCTTCATGTTGATTAGAACCTGTTCGCCGTTGGCGTTCGATTTCTTGTCGACGGCGTAGCCGCAGAGATTGGCGCCGCATTGCTCGATGCGGATTTTGCCTTCCTTCTCTTCGGTGAGCCAGACGCCGAGCGGCGAGTTCGCTGCTTGCACGGGATTGGCGAGCGGCTTGGGCGCTGGAGCGCTCGGCGAGGCGGCGCCAACCGTTGGAGCGGTGGTGGGCTTTGCAGCCGGCGCAGTTTGCTGGACGGCTGGCGCCGCGGGCGGCGGCGGTGTGGTCGCGGCTGTAGCTGAAGGCGGCGTGGCCGCAACGCCCGTGCTGGCCGGATCTGTCGTTGTTGCGGCAGGCGCCGGCGGGACGGCGGCCTGATCGACGGCAGGCGGAGCAGCCGCTGCTGGCGCGCTGGGCGGCGCGGCCTGGGAATTCGTCTTAGCGTCCGTCTTAGTGTCCGACTTGGCGTCCGTGTTGGCTTCCTTCGGAGCCTTGCGCTTCTGCTCGGTGTCCTCGCTTTTGGCGCGTTTGGTGCGGCGGGGAGTATTGTCGTAGACGCCGGGGATCGAAACCGTGCCGCGATCGGGATCGATGCGAATAGTGCGGCCGCCGTAATCGAATGTGTACTGCGCCTGCGCTGCGGCCGTGCTTGCCAGCACGAGCGTGGCGATCGCCAGAAGCTTTCTCATCCCGACCTCCGGTGCAGGGAGCCTCGTTCGCAAGGCTATCCGGTGACCACCCCGTTGAACGTGTTCCAGATCACGGTCAGAACATGAGTCGTAGCCTCGCGGTCTAGGTTCAAATCGCTGGATTGCGGTCTGGTTTCAGGCCGTGCGCTTCAAATTCTGAGCGTGGCGCGGGCTATTCGAACCACGTGGCGTAGATCTTCGCGTAGCTGCCATCTTCGCGCGCGATGTGAAGCCATTGGTCGACGAACGCTTTCAAGGCGACGTCGCGCTGCATCCAATAGGCCTTTTCCGCGAAGTCGAACGGCTTGTCGGGATGCACGGCGCACAGCACGCCGGGATGCAGCTTCTGCTGATAGCGCGTCTCGGATGCATCGGTCATCATCAGGTCGGCGTCGCCCTTGGCGATCTCGTCGAAGATCTTGGTGTTGTCGTTGAAGACGCGGATCTCAGCGGTTTTCACATGGGCGCGCGCGAAGCGCTCATTGGTGCCGCCGGGATTGACGATGATTCGGGTGCCGGGTTTGTCGATTTCGGCGATCGTCTCAAACTTGCCCTTGTCGGCGCAGCGCGCGATTGGCGTCTTGCCCTCGCGCATGATCGGCGTCGAGAACAGACCCTTCTTCTGCCGATCGAAGGTGATGGATACGCCACCCATCGCGATGTCGAAATCGTCGGCCTCGAAATCCCTGGTCATCTGCGGCCACGATGTCGGCACGAACTCGACCTTGACGCCGAGCGCCTTGCCGAGTGACTGCGCCATGTCGACGTCGAAGCCGCGGAAAGCCTTGGTCTCCTTGTCGAGATAGGTGAAGGGCAAATAGTCGCCGGTCATGCCGACGCGCAGGATACCGCGCTTGACGATCTCATCGAGCCGAGACGGTGCCTGCTGCGCGTGCGCGGTGGACAGGAGCAAGGCGAAGGCGAGGCCGGCCAGCGCGCGAAACATCGGGGTCTTCTCCATCCGCATTTGATTGCGATGCCCGAAGGGCACGTATCGCGTCTCAGGCCTCGTTGCTGTCCTTGCTCGCCTGATTGATGGTCGCAGTGCGGCTGAGCATCTCGTGCTTGAAATGCTCGAAACGCCGCCGCGCGTGGGCCTCGCGATCGTCGACGAATTTGATCGCGGCGTCCCGCTCCATCGGGCCGTTGACGAGCGGGGTCGATGCCTCGCCGACGGTCTCGTCGACATAATATTCGGCGCCGTCCTGGCGCACCGTCCAGCGGAAGCGCAGCGCGGCCATCGGGCCCGGGCCGGACTTGGAATAGCCATTGGCCTCGATCGATTGGGGCGGCGGCTGGATCGACTCCGGCTCCACTTCCGGCTCGCTCGGCTCCGGTTCGGTTGGCTCCGGTTCACTTGCCTCAGCTTTACTTGGCTCAGGCTGTTCGACCGGCTCGGGCGCCTCGATCGGAGGCGGCTCGACCGCCGTCGGCTCGGCAGGCGCGGCATCGACGGACACGGCCGCGATGGACTCGACCTGGATGGACGGCGGCAAAGGCGGCGGCATCGCTATGGACGCCGGCGGCTCCGCGGCGGGCTCAACTGGCTTGCCCGCCGTCTTGTCGGTCGACTTGGAGGTCTCGGGAGGTGTGGTCGTCTGGTCGAGAATGCTCGCGATTGCGGCCAGCGCATTGTCGGTCGGGTCATTCACGGTTTGGTCTCCCAGGCTGACGGCGCGCGGAATCGTGGCGACGCTCTCCCTATCTACCTGATCTAACTATCGTTTGTCAGCCCCGGCGGTTCTGGCGCGCAGTCTTGAGGCGAAGCGGGATCCGTTTCGCCTGAAAGCGTCGCTAGGCACAAACCGGCGGACGTCGGTCCTTCCAAGGGCGAACCTGCTCGAGCTGGCCGGCCAGGCGGAACAGCAGTCCTTCTTCGCCGAGCTTGGCCGCGAACATCATGCCGAGCGGCAGACCGGCCTTGTTCCAGGCCAGCGGCACCGACATTGCCGGCTGTCCGGACATGTTGAACATCGAGGTGCCCGGCATGTAGCGGCGCAGCACCGGCGCGATGTGGCCGAGGTCTTCGGACATCGTGTTCAGCTCGCCGAGGCGGAGCGGCGGTGCGCACAGCGTCGGGCTGAGGAAGATGTCGCAACCTTCGAAGAAGGTCGCAAGCGCGCGCGAGATCTGGAACGCCGCAAGCTGCGCGGCGACGTAGTCGGCCGGGTTCATCTTGGTCGCATTCTGGGCGCTGGCGAGCGTCAGCCGCTCGACATCGTCCGACGTCAGGGTGCGCCCGACGCGCTGCTCGAGTAGACGGATCGTCAGCGCCGTGTTGCCGCCGACGATGGTCGTCATGACCGCGGCGGGATCGGCCGCCAGCGGCGGCGCACGCTCCTCGACATGATGGCCGAGCCCCGCCAGCAGCTTGGCTACGTCGCGGACCGCCGCGGCGATCTCGGGATCGATGGCATCGCCGTAGGGCGACTTGTCGGTGAAGCTGATGCGCAAATGGCCGGGATCGCGGCCGACTTCCTGCGAGAACGGTCGCTCCGGCGGCGGCGCGACATAGAGGCTCGACGGCTCCGGACCGTGGATCGCATCCATCATCACCGCGCTGTCGCGGACGCTGATGCTGAGCACATGGCCGACGGAGAAGCCGCCCCAGCCTTCGCCGCGATCGGGCCCGCAGGGGTTGCGGGCACGCGTCGGCTTCATGCCGAACACGCCGGAGGCGGAGGCGGGGATCCGAATCGACCCGCCGCCGTCGCTGGCATGCGCGACGGGCAGGATGCGGGCCGCGACCGCAGCCCCAGCGCCGCCGGACGAGCCGCCGGAGGAATGGTCGAGATTCCAGGGATTGCGGGTGGGGCCGAACAGACGGGATTCAGTCGTCGGCATCAGGCCGAATTCCGGGCTCGAGCTCTTGCCGAAGATTGCAAGCCCGGCATCGAGGAAACGCTGGGCCAGGGTGCCGTTGTGATCGGCGACGAAGTCCTTCAGCAGGCTGGCGCCCGACGTGGTGCGTGTGCCCTCGAGCAGATCTAGGTCCTTCAGCAGGAACGGCACGCCGGTGAAGGGACCGTCAGGCAGCCCCTTGGCGATCTGGCGCTCGGCATAGTCGTAGTGCTTGACGACCACAGCGTTGATCTTCGGATCGACGGCGGCGGTGCGCGCGATCGCCTCGTCGAGCAGTTCCTTCGGCGTCACGTCCTTGTTGCGGACGAGTTCGGCGAGACCGACCGCATCGTAGTTGCCGAATTCCTTGAAAGCCATGTGGGTACTCCGCATCGCCGGGCCGATCCTTTCGGATCGGCCGCGGCGCAAACGAGGAAGGCTGAAAGCTCAGCCGAGGACGTCCTGGTTGATCACGTTCTGGCGCAGCGGATTGCCATCCAGCACGCTCAGGATATTGCGTGCGGTCTGCTCGCTCATGCGGTCGACGGCCTCGACCGTGACGCCTGCCACGTGCGGCGCCATGATCACGTTGGGCAAAGCGTGCAGGGGCTGGCCGACCGGCGGCGGTTCGACCTCGAACACGTCGAGGCCGGCGCCGGCGAGCTTGCCCGACACCAGCGCGTCGTGCAGCGCCGTCTCGTCGACGATGCCGCCGCGGGCGGTGTTGATGAGATAGGCGGTCGGCTTCATCAGCCTGATCCGCGCGGCGTTGAACAGCCCGACGGTTTCGGGATTCTTCGGGCAATGGATCGTGACGAAGTCCGCCCGCGGCAGCGCCGCTTCGAGGCTCGACACGGCCTCGCAGCCGGCTGCCGTGATCTCGCTGGCGGGCTTGTAGGGATCGTAGACCAGCACGTTCATTTCCATGGCGAGGCAGCGCTTGGCGGTGCGGGTGCCGATGCGGCCGAAGCCAACGATCAGGACGGTCTTGCCGTAGAGATCGAACGGCAGCACGCCGAGCCGGCTCGCCCAGGTGCCGTCCTTGACCATCGTGTGCATTTCCTGCGCGCGCTTGGCCAGCGTCAGCATCATGAACACAGCTTGTTCGGCGACCGACGGCGAGTTCGCCGTGCCAGCGACCATCAGCGGCACCTTGCGGCGCGACAGCGCCGGAACGTCGACGGCGTCATAGCCGACACCGATCCGGGTCACCACCATCATGCCCTTGGACGCCTCCAGCTCCGCCTCGCCGAAGCGGGTTGCGCCCAGCGCCACGCCATGGACCGGCGCATGCTGCTCGAGCATGGTCTGAAAGTCCTTGGCGGAGATCAGGTTGGGAAATTCGATGAGTTCTACGTCATCCCGCTCGTTGAGGAGCACCCGTGCCCCCGGTGACAAAGTCTGGGTGACGAAAATCTTCTTCTTGTTGGTGGCCATTTCCTGCCCTTGAGGTTTCTTGTGCGCCGTCAAAGGACGACGCCGGTCACCTCGTTTAGCAAATGCATATTGTTGAGGTCCACAGCCAATCGGAGCGGGCTGCCATCCTGCGCACCGGCATTGGGATTGACCCGGCCGCAGACCTGGGTGCCCTCGAGCGTGAAATAGACCAGGGTCTCCATCCCCATCGGCTCGGTGACGTCGAGCATCGCGTCGAACGGCTCGATGCCGGGTTCGGCATGCGGCCGCGCCTCCATGACGTGCTCGGGCCGAATGCCCAGCAACAGCTTGTCGGTGCGGGGGAGAGCCTGGTAGCGGGCGGCGCGTGCCGGCGGCAGCGCGAAGGCGAGGCGATCGGTCAGCCGCACGTTGAGCTTGCCGCCGGTGTCCTCGAGCCGACAGGGCACGAAATTCATCGCGGGCGAGCCGATGAAGCTTGCGACGAACCGGGTCGCCGGCTTGTGATAGAGCTCGTTGGGCGTGCCGATCTGCTCGATCCTGCCGTGATTCATCACCACCACGCGGTCGGCGAGCGTCATCGCCTCGACCTGGTCGTGGGTGACGTAGACGGTCGTGGTGCGGACCTTCTGATGCACCTTCTTGATCTCGATCCGCATCTGCACGCGCAGCTTGGCGTCGAGGTTGGACAGCGGCTCGTCGAACAGAAACACCTTCGGATTGCGCACGATCGCCCGTCCCATCGCGACGCGCTGGCGCTGGCCGCCGGAGAGCTGCTTCGGCTTGCGGTCGATCAGATCGGTGATGTCGAGCATGCGGGCGGCCTCGGTGACCCGGCTCTTGATCTCCGCCTTGGGATAGTGCTTCAGCCGCAGACCGAACGACATGTTCTCGGCAACGGTCATATGCGGATAGAGCGCATAGTTCTGGAACACCATCGCGATGTCGCGGTCCTTCGGCGGCACGTCGTTGACGACGTCGCCGCCGATCATGATGTCGCCGTCGGAAATGTCCTCGAGGCCGGCGATCATCCGCAGCGTCGTCGACTTGCCGCAGCCGCTCGGCCCGACCAGCACCACGAACTCATGGTCGGCGATATCAAGGTCGATGCCGCGCACCGCCTCGACCTCGTCGTAACGCTTCACAACCTTCCGCAAACTGACATCAGCCATAAGTTCAACCCTTTGTCGCACCGGCGGTCAGGCCGGCAATGTAGTAGTCCATCAGGAAGGCATAGATGATCAGCGGCGGCGCGGCGCCGAGCAGGGCGCCGGTCATGATCTGTCCCCAGTTGAAGACGTCACCCTTGATCAGGGTCGTGATGATGCCGACCGGCAGCACCAGCTGATCGGTCGATGTCGTGAACACCAGCGGATAGAGGAACTGAGCCCAGGAGACGGTGAAGGCAAAGATCGTGGCCGCGATCAGGCCGGGCAGCGCGACCGGGATGAAGATCCGGGTCAGCGTCTGGAACCAGCTCGCGCCGTCGATGATCGCCGCCTCGTCGAGCTCCTTCGGGATCGAGGCGAAATAGCCGATCATGATCCAGGTGCAGAACGGCACCGTCAGCGTCGGGTAGATGAACAGCAGCACGTACCAGCGATTGACCAGCTGGATGCCGGTCCAGTCGCCGAACACGGCGAACATCTTGAACAGCGGAATGAACAGCAGGCTGTCCGGAATGAGATAGGTGAGGAACACGCCGGTCGCGAGCGTCGCCGAACCCCAGAATTTCATCCGCGCCAGCGCAAAGGCCGCCGGCACGCTGATCAGCATCGTGATGGTGACCACGATGATCGAGACCCAGGCCGAGTTCCAGAAGAAGCGCAGGAACTGGTTCGAGGTCAGGAGCTCGGTGTAGTTGCTGAGTGTCGGGTGATAGACCCACCACGGATTGGTCGCGGCCGAGATCTCGGCGCTGCTCTTCAGCGAGGTGATCAGCATGTAGATCGGCGGCGTCAGCGAGAAGATCGCAAACAGCACCAGGAAAAAATAAGACCAGCGTAGCGCCCAGGCGCGGTCGCGGCTCATGCTGCCGTACTTGACCTTGCGGGTCGGTCCGGACTTGTCGATCGTCAGGGAGCTCATCAGGCTT
Organism: Bradyrhizobium brasilense; assembly: GCF_029714345.1. Taxonomy (NCBI): domain Bacteria; kingdom Pseudomonadati; phylum Pseudomonadota; class Alphaproteobacteria; order Hyphomicrobiales; family Nitrobacteraceae; genus Bradyrhizobium; species Bradyrhizobium brasilense. Next base: position 4,735,748 of record NZ_CP121669.1, on the reverse strand, counting down.
CGTTCCCGCGTTTGGTGATGTCGCGCAGGATGAAGATCGCCGCGACCGCGAGGATCGGCACCATGAACAGCGAAACGCTGGCGCCGAGCGGCACATCGCTGCCCTCGATGCCGACGCGGAACGCCCAGGTGGCGAAGATATGGGTGTGGTCGAGCGGCCCGCCCGCGGTCAGGATGCGCACGATGTCGAAATTGGCGAAGGTCACGATCAGCGAGAACAGCGTCGTGATCGCGATGATGTTGCGCATCATCGGCAGGGTCACGTACCAGATGCGCTGCCACCAATTGGCGCCGTCGATCGCGGCCGCCTCATAAAGCTGGTCGGGTACCGATTTCAACGCCGCCAGATACATGATCATGAAGAATGGCGCGCCGTACCAGACGTTGACCAGGATCACCGAGAAGCGCGCCCACATCGCATCGCCGGTCCACGGGATCGGCCCGATGCCGAAGAAGGAAAGCGTGTAGTTGAAGGCGCTGTAGGAGGGGTCGAACAGCCAGAGCCACGCCAGCGTGCTCATCGCCGGCGGGATTACCCATGGCACCAGCAGCATGCCGCGCCACTTGCGCTGCTTGTTGGCGGGTACGTTGTGCACGAAATGCGCGACGATGAAGCCGATCAGGGCTTTGAAGATCACCGCCGAGATCGCGAAAATGCAGGATTGCTTGACCACCAGCCAGAAGGTGTCGCGCTTGAACAGGAACTCGAAATTGCCGAACCCGACGAACTTCGTCATCGCCTTGTTCAGCGTTGCAAGGTGCAAGGAGTAGAGGGCCGGGTAGAGCACCAGGATCGCGATCAGGAGGATCAGCGGCAAGGTCATCAGGAACGCGGCCATCGACTTGCGCCGCAGCGCGTTGCGCAGGCCGACGCGCCTTCGTCCCGTCTGGGCAGCGGCTGCGCGGTTGGATTGGAATGCGACATCAACCATAACGCAGGTCCCTCGCGCGGGTTGGTTGCACAGCTCGCCGGTCCGACGGCTGGGATGTGAAGACGGGACCTCGCGCGGCCAACATTACGGGTGGTCGCGCGAGACCTCGCTTGTCGTCAGCTTCGCATGAAGCCTTCGCACTCGCCCTCGGCCCAGGCGAGTGTCTTTTCCATGCTTTCACCCTGGTAGTACCGCAGGCACATCTTGGTCAGCGTGGCCTGGAAGTAGATCTGCTGCGCGATCTTGGGCGGCGCGGGCGAGGCCGCAATCGACAGCGTCTGGTGCTTGTAGGGGTTCGGATAGTGGTAGAGCGTCCCCTTTGGCGGCGCTTGCTCCGCCCAGACCTTCAAGGTCGTGAGCTTTTCGTAGGCCGGCAGGTCATAGCCACCGCTTGCGACCACCATCTTCTCGATCGATGCGGGTTGCGACAGGTGGGACAGCAGGCTCTTGGCCGCCTCCTTGTTCTTCGAGAACGACCAGATCGACCAGAAGAACGGCAGATAGGGCGCGAAGCGTCCCTTCGGCCCCGCCGGGAACCCGTGCGTCCAGCACTGCTCCGCGACTTGCGGAGCATCGCGCTTGGCGACCGCCCACGCGCTCGGCGGATTCAGGATCATCGCGCCCTTGCCGGCGACCAGCCACTTGTTGTTGGACGCGTCGTCCCATGCCGCCACATCGGGCGGCAGGAAGGCGAGCAGCTTCTTGTAGTAGTCGAGGGCCTGGCGCACCGCGTCGGTCTTGACGGTGAGATTGCCCTTCGCATCGACCAGCTGCGCGCCGAACGACTGGAAGATCGCGCCGGCGGTGTCGACGCTGTCGCTGGTTTCGCCGAGGCCGATACCGAACGGGAATCCGGCCTTGTGGCAGGCTTCAGCCGCCTTGAGGAACGTATCGAGGGTCCAGTTATCGGCTTTCGGCTCGCTTCCGACCGGATACATCTCCTGCACGTCGATGTTGGCGTGTTTCTTCATCAGGTCGATGCGTGAGCAGGGACCCTTGATCTGGCTCCCGACGCTGGCGGGAACGCCGAGCCATTTGCCGCCGGCCTGGCCGAGATATTTCACCGTGCCGTTGACATCGCCGTTCAGCTTGAGGAGCGGATCCATGATGTCGTTGACCGGCTCGAGCAACTCGGCGTTGGCCTGCGGCCACCATGTCGGCATCTGGAAAATATCGTGACCGGATTTCGCCTGCGCCTCGGCGGCGATGGTGACGATGTTCTTGTTGCCCTGGCTGGTGATGTAGTCGATCTGGACCTCGACCTTCTCCTTGGCAGCCCATTCATTGACCAGCTCGGTGGACGCACTGTTCGCGCCGGGCACCCAGTGATCCCAGAAGCCCATCGAGAGCTTTCCGGCTGCGTAGGCGCCACGCACGTAGGGGGCTGTAATCAGCGCGGCCGATGACAGCGCTGTCGCTGCGACGAATTCTCGGCGCGAGAGCTTCTTCCGTGACATGGCATTCCCTCCCTGGTAGCCAACGGACAAAAGACTTTTTGAATCCCGTTGTTGTTTTTGTGCGTCGCGTTTGCGCGACGTCGCGGGATTGCGTTGACACCGATCAGAACAGAATTGCCGGCATCTGTCGAGAAACGAGATGCTGATGCCAACTAGAACTAACGTTGTGGTCAAATAGCAGGCAGTGTCGTTCGCATCATTGCAGTTGCCGGCGGTTTGCCGCGCGTCTTGCGATCATGTTGCGACGCACGCGGAGGGTGACGCAGACAAGGAAGCAGACGGTGCGCGGTTGAGCCGCAGCTTTCCGGTCAAGCCTCAGCGAACTCTGTTCCGCCATGGTGATGCCCGGCGCGGCCGATAGACTTGCCGAAGCCGGAAACGCTAAAGTCCGGATTCGTCGAACCTAACCCCGCATCAATTCCGCAATCCACCACCGATCACGGAGACCCGATCATGCTCATCCCGGTAGCGAAGCTGCGAGCGCAATGGAGATTGTGCGCCGCGGTTGGGGCCGCCACCGTCACGTTGCTCGCGGTGCCTCATATGGTCGATGCGCAGATCGTGCAGGGCGTCGAAAAGGGTGCGCGCGAGGGCAACAAGGCCGCCGGGCCGGTCGGCGGCGTTCTCGGCGGAGCCATCGGCGGCGTTGTCGGGGTGGTGACCGGCGTAACCGGGGTGTTCACCGGCAACAATGGCAACAACGCCAATGCCGGCAGCGGCAAGAACGCCCAGGGCGCGGCGGCCGGCGCCAAGGCCTCCAAGTCGGCCAAGGCCGCCGCCAAGGACAAGGGCGCGAAGCAAGCGCCGACCGTGCTGACCCAGGCCGGCGCGCCGCAGCTGACGGCCGAACAGATCGTCGCCAACAGCGACGCCAACATCGAACGGATCAAGAAGGAGCTCAACCTGACGCCGGAGCAGGAGAAGAACTGGGCCGGCTTCAACAGTGCGATGCACTATCTCGGCCACAACGGCGCCGACCGCCTCAACCTGCGCATCGCGCGGGCGCAGCGCGATCCGCCGGATGACATCATCGAGCAGATGCGCAACGAGGCCCAGTTCCTCAATGACAGGGCGGTCGATCAGCGCGGCGTTGCCGACGCCGCCGAGCCGCTGTTTGCCAGCCTTGACGACAAGCAGAAACAAATCTTCATCAACGAAATGGTCCGCCTGAGCCACGAACGCGGCCTCGACTGAGAGGTCTCGCCGGCCAAGTGGGGACGAATAGCCGGGCCACCAAGCCCTGGGGTAGGTTAAAGGCGCAGCACCCGGCTATTCTGCCGCAGCGGCGCGGCCCGGTTAATTCGTCATTCAATGTTGAAGAAAAACGGACCGGATCACGCCCGAGTGATGGCCGAGTCAGGGCCTTGTCGGGAACCATCCACAGCGCCTGAGGCCAGCGCGGATTGAGCCGTCAACGGTCGGGACATCGGCGCGCAAAAGCGGCGATGTCCTTCGGATTCTATGCCGGCAACCAGCGATCCGGAAAAGCCGGCGCTTAGCTCTTCGGGAAGTTCAGCTCCACGCCGACGCCGTCCGGATCGTAGAGGAATATCTGGATGTCGCCGGTGCGCGGCACGATCTGCTCACGGAAGGTGACGTTCTTCGACTGCAGGCGCTTGCGCACGGCTTCGACGTCGCTGGCGGCAAAGGCGATATGGTCGAGGCGGCCGGTGTCCTCATATTTCTTCGCGGTGCCGCGCACCACGATGCCGTCGCGCGGCTTGCGCGTGCCCATCAGATGGACTGTGGCCTGGCCGCCCGAATAGAGCCAGTAGCCGGGGAAATCGAGCGGCGGCCGTTCGCCGTTCTCGAGCCCGAGCACATCACAATAGAACGCCTTGGTCTTCTCCAGATCCTGCGGCTCGATGGTGTAATGCTGTAGTCCACCCAATGGCATGGTTCTTCTCCTTGAGAAATCGGGTTAAACGAAGCTGAGGTCGGCATCGACGCCCAGCATCCAGGCGCCGACCGTCTCGAAATGGCTGAAGCGGCCCTGCAATTGCTGCGTCACGGTGTGGATGTCGCGGAAGCGCCGCTCCAGCGGATGACCGTCGAAGATCGCGGTGGCACCGGCGGTGTTGTAGGCGAAATCGACGGCCTCCCGCGCTTTGTGGATGGCGTGCGTGGCCGCCATCCGGATCGTCATGCGCTGTGCGACCGTGATGCTGTGGCCGGCAACCAGGTCCTTCCAGATGTCGGCCATCGACTGCAGCAGGAAAGCGCGGGCGGCGCGCAGATTGACCTCGGCCTGGGCGAGGCCGGACTGCACCACGGCATTGTCCCGCAGCGTCTTCTTCATGCCGCGCGGCACCTTGTTGCGGGCGACGTCGACGAAATTGTCGAGCGCGCTGCGGGCAATGCCGCAGGCGACCCCGGCAAAGCCGATCTGGTAGCAGGTGTGGTTGCTCATCCGATACAGCGGGCCATCCTCGCGACACTCGCGGTCGAATTCGCGGGTGATCGAATGGTCCGCGCGGACGAAGAAGTCATCGAGCGCGAACTGGTCGCTGGCGGTACCGCGCAATCCGACCGTGTTCCAGATGTCGGTCCATGCGACGTCCTCGGTCCGCACCAGCATGGTGCGCTCGACCTGCTCGCCATTGGCATCCCGGCGCGGCGAGCCGTCCGCGGCATAGACCGGGCAGTGCGCGCCGAGCCAGGTGGCGTGCCGTCCGCCCGAGGCAAACGACCAGACCCCGGTGACGCGGTAGCCGCCCTCGCACTCAATGGCCTTGACCTTCGGGCCGGGGCCCCAGGCGAGCACGGCACGCGGGTCGGCAAACACTTCCTGCGCGACCGGCAGGTCGAGATAGGCCGCCGACATCGCGCAACCGCCGGCCTGGCTCAGGCACCACGCCGTCGAGGCATCCGCCTTGGCGATGGTCTCGATGGCATGGAAAAAGGTGACGGGATCGGTTTCGATCCCGTTGGTTGAACGCGGCAGCAGCAGGCGGAACAGCCGCGCCTCATGCAGCCGGTCGAGCAGGTCGGGCGGCAGGCGGCGCGTCGTTTCGATATCGTTGGAGGCGGCCGCCACCGCGTCCCTGATCGCCTCGGCGCGGGTGATCACGTCGCGATCGCCGATGAGGTCCGCAGAAGTCACATTCATGTTCGCCTCCCTCAGGCGCGCCGGATCGTTGCGGAGGCCGCGACGTCGACCGTCGCGTTGAGCTCCTTGTCGATCTGCTCGATCGATTTGCCCCGGGTCTCGAGCCCGAAGAACAAATAGACGGCACCCGCCATCAGGAACCAGCAGCCGAGATAGACAAAGGCGGTCGGGATCTGGGTCAGTGGCACGTCGGGCTTGAGGTAGTTGTTCGAACCGACGATCAGCGCAAGCCCGACCGGCCCGATGATCTTGCCGATCCCGCCGAAGCCATAGGCAGAGCCCATCCCCGTGGTACGCAGATGCGACGGCCAGACCTCCGCCGCGTAGGGACCGACGATCGCAAAGCCGCCGTCGGCGAAGAAGAAGGCGGCGGCCAGCAGCAGCCAGAACGCCGACATGCCGAACAAAGTCGCGTCGTAGTGGTAGCCGGCAATGATGGTCAGCGCGCCGGCGCCGAGGCCGAGCAGGCCGCCGGCAACACGCCGTCCGAGCAGCTCAGAGAACCAGGAGAACGAGATGCGGCCGAGGAAGCCGGTGACGCTGAGCAGGATCATCATCTTGGCGGCTTCCTGCGGCGTCACCTTCAGGAGCAGCACGAACAGCGCGGGGGCCCATAGCGTGATGCCGTAGACGCCGGTTTGCGCGCCGGCATTGCCGAGCCAGGAGACGATCAGGCTGCGCGGATATTTGAACAGATCGAACCAGCTCGTCGTGACGACCGGACCGGCGTCGGCTGCGCTCGGCAGCGGCAGCTCCGACGGCGGCACTTGCAGCGCCCAGGCCAGCGACTTGCGGGCTTCGTCATAGCGTCCTTGCCGGCACAGCCAGCGCGGCGACTCCGGGACCCAGATCCGAACCAGCAGCACCAGGACCGACGGCAGCACGCCGATCGCAAACAGCAGCCGCCATTGATCGGTTCCCATGACAGCCCCCAGCACCGCGCCGAGGCCGACGCCGAGCGGGATCACGCAGGTGACGAGGCCGCCGACCCAGCCGCGCTTGTGCGACGGCATGAACTCCTGCACCAGCGGCAGGTCGACACAATAAAGACCGCCGACGCCGGTGCCGACGAAGAAGCGCAGGATCGCCAGATAGACCCAGCCGTTATCGGGCGTGAAATAGAGCAGGCCGGTCGCGATCGAGAAGTTCAGCACCGTGCCGATGAAGACGATACGCCGCCCGACCCGGTCGGCGAGCCAGCCCCAGAGGTAGGCGCCGAGGATGGCGCCGATACCGGAACTCATCAGCACGGTGGCCGACTGGCCGAAGGTGAGCTTCCACGGTCCGATCAGGAACGCGAGCACGAAGCCGATCAGGAAGTAGTCGAAGAATTCCAGCGCATCGCCGATGATGGCCGCCGCAAGGATCTTGATCTGGTTGCCGGTCAGAGTCGTCCGGCGATCGAGAATCTCGAACATGGCGCGTCTCCCCATGGCGCCTGTTCATTATTCCCCGGAGCGTGCGTCGCGCCAGCGCATCGCCCATAGGATGAGGCTATCCTCGCGCCAGCGCGAACGACAAGCCCGCGCCGACGCGGGGCTCATCTGCATTGTCGCGATAAGCGGTTCGGCGTACTGCTGCGCACAAATGGTGGTGCGAAAGCCCGATGCGAGCCGCCGGAGCCGTTGACTCCTGCAATGCCGATCGCCCACGTTTGCGTGAAGAACATTTGGGGAGGCCGGGTGGACGAAAAGCGTAAGCATCCGCGAACCGAGGTCAATGAACCCGGCTATGTCTCGTCGGGCGGTTCGGTCATGCATTGCACGATCGTGAACATCTCGCCGGAAGGGGCGGCCATCGAGGTCGAGAATCCGGCCTTCGTCCCGCATAGATTCCGCCTGGTGATGGCCCGCGACGCCTCTGTCGTCTATGAGTGTCAGGTGATCTGGAGCAAGAAGACGCGAATTGGAGTGAGTTTCGTGGCGACCGCCTGAGCGCGGCAATCTCGATTGGGGACGCCCATGAACCAGCATGCCAAGGAGCCCGGGTTTCGTTGCTGGAACAGCAGGTGATCCGCCGATGACTCCGGAACCTGCAACGATCTGCCTTGGCTGCTGGCAAAATCTGCATATGCCGATCCCGTTGCGCGGTCCTTTGGCGGCGCCGTTCCGTCTGTTCGGCGTCCGGCCGAGCCGCATGAACCCGAACACATGCACGCTCTGCGAGATGGCCTTCTCGAAGATCATGAAGGCGCGCGCCGTGACCATCGACGCCACCATCCTGTTCGCCGATCTGCGCGGCTACACCACGCTGACGCAGACCATCGCGCAGGACGGGCTGACCTCGCTGCTCGACGCGTTCTACGACGACTGCGCCGCCGCGATCTGGCGCTATGACGGCATCCTCAACAAGACCATCGGCGACGCCGTGTTCGCAATCTTCAATTTCCCGGTGCGGCGCGACGATCATGCCGTGCAGGCCTTGCTCGCTGCGCGCCAGATCCAGCGCAGTTTTCGCGACAGGCACGATGCGCTGGTGCGGGCGATCGGCGCCGGCGACATCGAGATCGGCATCGGAATCGGAATGGATAGCGGTGACACCAATTTCGGTGAGTTCGGCCAGGCCCACCGCGACCTGACGGCAGTCGGCACGGTGGTCAATCGCGCGGCACGCGCGCAGGCGGCCGCCAGGTCAGGCGAGATCCTTGTGACGACGGCCGTGCGGGATCGAACCCGCGACATGATCACGGCAGCTGGTGCCGATTACACCCTGAAGGGCTTCGACCAGCCCGTCACATTGTTTCCTGCGTGAATCGGCTTTCGCGTGAATTGACGCGGCGCAAAAAAGACGGCTCCAGCGTGCAACTGCGCGCCGAAGCCGTCGGGGATGGTCGTTTGCCGATTACGAACGCCGCCTCAACGCAAGGTCGGCGGCTTGGTTCCAGCCCGGATGAAAAGCTTCGAACCGGCATCAGCGCCACATGCCACGCATCCGGGCGCCGATGTCGATCGGCGGCGCGCGATTGGCCGCGGATGCCTGCGCGGTCGCGGCGCGCGGCCAGGTGGTCCGTTCGAACATCGGCAGCAGTCGTTCCGGGATGAAGCGGGTGCGCGAGGCATACATGTGGCGGTCGCCCTTGGCGGCCTGGCCGTGGACGAAGAAGCGCTGCGGCACCAGCAGATGCAGATCGTCCTTGGCGCGGGTCATCGCGACATAGAGCAGGCGGCGCTCCTCCTCGAGTTCGGCCGACGTGCCGGCGCCGAGGTCGGAGGGCATGCAGCCGTCGACAACATTGAGCACATAGACGGATTTCCACTCCTGCCCTTTGGCGGAATGAATCGTCGACAGGATCAGATAATCCTCATCGAGCAGCGGCACGCCAGCCTGGTCGCTGGTCGCATCGGGTGGATCGAGCGTGAGTTCGGTGAGAAAACGCTCGCGTGACGGGTAGCCGGCGGCGATCTGCTCGAGCTGAATGAGATCGGCGCGGCGCACCTCGCTGTCCTCGTGGATGCGATCGAGATGCGGTTCGTACCAGAGGCGGGCGCGTTCGATGTCGACGGGCCATTCCGAGTAGCGGAGGTTCTCGATGGCCTCCACGAACAGCCGCCAGTCTGCACCGGCGCGGGGCGGGGCGGGCAGTGCGACGAGCGCAGCAATCGGATCGGCGGCCTCGGTCATGCGGTCGAGCACCCGCTGCGCCGAGGCCGGTCCGACGCCGGGCAACAGATGCAGGATGCGGAAACCTGCAACCCGGTCGCGTGGATTGGCGGCGAAGCGCAGCAGCGCCAGCATGTCCTTGACATGCGCGGCGTCGAGGAATTTGAGGCCGCCGAATTTCACGAACGGAATGTTGCGGCGGGTCAGTTCGACCTCCAGCGGTCCGCTGTGCGAGGAGGTGCGGAACAGCACCGCCTGGTGCTTCAACAGGGTGCCTTCCTCACGATTGGCCAGCACCTGCTCGACGATGTAACGGGCCTGATCGGCCTCGTCGCGGATCGTGACGAGTAGCGGCTTGCGGGTCGAGGTCCGGTCGGTCCACAGGTTCTTGGTGAAGCGTTCCTTGGCGAGCGAGATCACGCCATTGGCGGCCGACAGGATCGGCTGCGTCGAGCGATAGTTGCGGTCTAGCGTGACGATCTCGGCGGCCGGGCTGAACTGGGCCGGAAAGTCGAGGATGTTGCGCACGGTGGCGGCGCGGAACGAATAGATCGACTGCGCGTCGTCACCGACCACGGTGAGCCCGCGGCCCGCGGGCTTGAGTGCGAGCAGGATCGAGGACTGCAGGCGGTTGGTGTCCTGATATTCGTCGACCATCACATGGTTGAAGCGGCCGCCGATCTCCTCGGCCAGCGCAGTGTCCGTCACCATCTGGGCCCAGTAGAGCAGGAGGTCGTCGTAATCGAGCACGTTCTGCCGCTGCTTGGCTTCGACATAGGCCCCGAACAGCTGTTTCAATTCACTGGCCCAGCCGGAGCACCACGGGAAGAACTGGCCGAGCACGGCTTCGACCGGCATTTCCGCGTTCACGCAGCGCGAATAGATCGCAAGGCAGGTGCCCTTGGTGGGGAACCGGCTTTCGGTGCGGGAGAACCCGAGATCGTGGCGGACCAGATTGATCAGGTCGGCGGAATCCTCGCGGTCATGGATCGTGAAGGCCGGGTCGAGGCCGATACGCTCGGCGAATTCGCGCAGCAGCCGCGCGCCGATGCCGTGGAACGTGCCGGCCCAGCTCAGTGCATCGGTCATGACCGAGGCGCGATCGCCGAGCACGCGGCGCGCAATGCGCTCGACGCGGCCGGCCATCTCGGCGGCGGCGCGTCGCGAAAAGGTCATCAACAGGATGCGGCGCGGATCGGCGCCAGCGACGATCAGATGCGCGACGCGATGAGCGAGGGTGTTGGTCTTGCCGGACCCCGCGCCCGCAATCACCAACAGCGGCGCGCCGACGATGCAATCCTTGCCGACCCCGTGCTCGACAGCGCGGCGCTGCTCGGCATTGAGCGCATCGAGATAGGCTGTGTTGGCAAGATCAGTCACGAATCACCCCCACGAAACGCTAACAGACATTGCGATTCATTGGGGCCGACGCGCCGAGGCGGACGCAGAGAAATTAGATTGACATTAACGCGGCGCGGCGCACAACCCCGCCATGGGTGACGTATCCAAATCCGACACGCCGCTGAAGGCGACGTTCAAGGTGCGGCTGAACGGCGAGACGGTGACGCTCGCGACCGTGGGCCAGGCCTATAGCTTCATCAGCAATCTCAGCGCCGTCGAATGGATGGAGTTCCGCTCGCTGCATGACGAGGCATTGGTTGCGCTCGAGAGAGCGGCCGGTAACGCCATGCTGACGGTGCAAGCGACCAACGCTTTGCGGATGCTGTTCGTCCGCGCGAAATTGCTTTGAAAAGAAAATGAGCCGCCTTGGTGTTCCCTTGGCCCTCCAAGGCGGCCCGAGAGTGCGGCTGAAGCGCATCACGCACCCGGCCGTCGCGTGTACCGCCGTTACCTTGTTTGCGGCCATAACGAGCAGGGCCTTACGCAACCACGGCCGATTCGGCTGTAGCCGCCGCACCACAATCAGGAGCCAACGTCGTCGACCAGGCGGTCATACACGAGCGCAGACCGGAGGTTCATGGTTGCGATCTTCAGATAGCTCGGCTCGCGCATGGCGTTGTTGAACATCATGATCGCCGTCTTCCAGTAGCCGCGCTCGCGCTGATCCAGGTTCAGCGCGGACAGGTAGTCCGCGGCGTCGCCGACCGTCGCGAGCGTTCGCCCGTCCTTCAGCGCAATCGGGAACGCAAGCGGCGACCGCTTCTCCAGCTCCAGCACGTCAGGCTCCCCCAGGACCAAGCAGCAATAAGACAAAGCAGCAATAACAGGAACAGACCTAGCTGCGCCGCTATATCAAAGCCTTAAGGGGACGTCCGGCCTGGCTGGAGCGGACGGTTCAGAAAGAATCCGCCAGCGCGATCTCCGCCTTCAGCGCATCGATGCGCCGTTCGGCTTCCTCGGACGTCAGGTCGCGTGCGTACTGGTTCGGCTGATAGGCCTCCTCGGCGAGGCTCCTCAACCGCAGCGCCTGGGCACGGGTCATCAGCCCGCCAAGCCGCTCCGCAACCCCACCATATCTTACCGCTGCCACGCTCATTGCTTGCCTCGCTTGCTGGATCGTGACTTGACAATATGTTCTATTTTTGTTCTAACAGGCCATGGACAACAAGATCAATGAAATTCGGCGCAAGATCAGCACGTTGCGAGCTGAGATGACCCTGATCGAGGCGTCGATCCGGGATCAGGTCAACCGCGACCTCGATTGCAGTGAAGCGTCGTACCGGTTGATGGCGATGCGAGCCGAAGTGGCCCAACTGGTCGGCCGGTGGAAGGCCGCCGGCGGCGGCGAGCGTCTCCCCACGGTCCGGGAGCGGCTCAGTCGGAGCTTCGAGGACCGCGCCGGCACGAAGGTCAAGGTGGACAAGGACAAGGCGAAGCCTACGCCCGGTCACAGCAACGCTCGGGTGTGATCCGGGGGTTTGTCCAAAGAAGGGAGCCTCGAACACCGGCTCAGGCCCAAATCAGGTTTCAAGGACGGAACCCGGACCGCAGGATCTGCATTTTCTTGTGGTGAGAGCCAATACCATAGCATCGCCCAACGCCATGATCGCCGATCCGACCGCGCCACCGCGGGCATCGATGAATGACGATCGCAGTCCACTGCTGACGCTGATCTCCTGCATCAGCTGCATCAGGACGATGCGGCTCGAGAGCAGCCATCCGGGCAGCGAGGGCAGGGATATTCTTCAGTACCGCTGCGAGCAATGCAGCCGCATCGAGCGGGTGCAGTTGGTGCGGCGAAGCTGGCCGGCGGAACGCTAGCCTGTCGATTTTGAACTAGTGTCCCGAATCCGAAGTTCGCATCATTTGCCGCACCTTCGGAGCGAACTTCGGATTCGATAAGGACACTAGCAAACTTATGATTCTAGTGTGCTTTATGAATGCGAAGTTCGTGAAAGTGGCTGCCGCGAAATCGCACGAACTTCGCATTCAGCACACTAGGAGCGGGCGTTCGCCTTTGGTCTTGCCGCGACGTCTTGCGCGGTGGCATCGAACTCGCTCGAAGCGTTGCCGGATGGCCCGCTCGTCGTGCTGCCGACGCCGTGCCCCGTCAACTTTGCGAGTTCGCGGCTGAGGTCGTGGATGTGGTACGGCTTGCGTAACACCGGAAAGTCGGACCTCACGTCGCGTGCGCTCGCGCTGTAGCCTGTCGTCAGCAGGATCGGCAGCTCGGGCTTTCTGTCCCGGATCGTGCGCGCCAGCTTCAGTCCATCGATCCTGCCGGGCATGACGATGTCGCTGAACACCACATCGATCCCGTTGGCGTCGATTTCCGACAAGGCGGCCTCCGCGTTCGAGGCCCAGCGCACGGTGTAGCCGAGCTGTTCGAGCAGGCCCGTACTCGCATCGGCGACGGCAGGATTGTCCTCGATCAGCAGGATCGTGGCCAAGCCGGGCGTGCTGTGCCCCGTAGCCGTGCGCTTTGCGGCCGCAGTCCCGCGCGGGAGATAGATGCTGACCGTCGTGCCCTTGCCGAGCGCGCTTGTAATCTCGACCCGGCCATCCGCCTGGTGCGCGAAACCGTGAACCTGGGACAGCCCAAGGCCGGTCCCTTTGCCGACCGGCTTGGTGGTAAAGAAGGGATCAAAGACCTTGTTCATGACATCGTCTGGAATGCCTTCGCCGGTGTCGGTAATGCTGACGACCACCTGGGCGGCTTCCGGGACATTGCGCGCCGCGACGGTCAGCGTGCCGCCGCCGGTCATCGCATCCCGGGCATTGACCACGAGGTTGATCAGCGCGGTCTCAAATTCCGTCGGATCGACGAAGATCGGCCAGAGATCCGGTCCGATCTCCATGTTCAGCTTGATCGCGCCGCCGAGCGCGCTGGTCAAAACCTCTCGCACCGCGGCGATCCTGTCGGCGACGTTGATGGTCTGCGGATTGACACTCTGCCGACGCGCGAAGGTGAGGAGCTGCCTGGTGAGGGACGCGGCACGCTCGGATGCGGTTTCGATCGCGCCGAGTGCAAGCGTGCCCCGTTCGCTCGTCACCTCGCGCTTGATCCGGTGCAGATTGCCGGAGATGATCATCAGCAGGTTGTTGAAGTCGTGCGCGACGCCGCCGGTCAGTTGGCCGAGCGCATCCATCTTTTGCGATTCCGCAAGCTGACGCTGCACCTGTTCGAGCTTCTGATGCGCGTCGCGCCGCTCGGAAATATCCCGGGTGATCTTGGCGAAGCCGACCAGGCTGCCGTCGGTATCGCGGATCGGATCGATCACGACGCTCGCCCAGAAGAACGAACCGTCCTTGCGGACCCGCCAGCCTTCCTCCACGTAATGCCCGGTCTCTTCCGCGATCTTGAGCGCATGGGCGGGCTTGCCGGCAGCCTGGTCGGCCGGCGTATAGAACCGCGAGAAGTGCTGGCCGATGATTTCGCCGGGCGAATAGCCCTTGATGCGCTCGCCGCCGGCGTTCCAATTGGCGACGATGCCGGCCGGCGTCAGCATATAGAGCGCGTAGTCGGTGACATTGCTCACCAGCAGGCGGAACTGGCTTTCGCTGGCCTCGAGATCCGCGCGCGCCTGATGCCGCTCGGTGATGTCGCGGGTAACCATTGCGTAGCCGACGAGCTTGCGCTTCTCGTAGATCGGATCGATGACCACAGCGGCGTAGAATTGCGACCCGTCCTTGCGGACAGACCAGCCGTCGGCCGCCGAGTGCTTTTCCTTCCGCGCCAACTGCAGCGCTCTCGCCGGAACGCCGGATGCGCGGTCCTCGGCAGGATAGAAGACCGAGAAGTGCTGGCCGAGGATCGTCTTGGCCGGATAGCCCGTGATGCGCTCGGCGCCCTTGTTCCAGTCGATGACCCGGCCATCGGGGCCGAGCGTGCAAATGGCGTAGTCGACCACGCCGCCAGCCACCGGCCGACGATCGTGCCGGCTCTCGACGATGCCCCGTTTGAGTTGTTCTGATTTCTTAACCATCACCGATCCTGCCCCCGCCCGAAACGCGCGGGGATGGTCAATGTTCCATGCGAGCACGAGGACCGGGCGATCAGGGCCGGCTCCGTCGTTCTTCGGAAAAGTTCGGCCAACGGTCGGAACTTTTGGTTCCAATCGCGATTAAGGTACTCGGTTTGCGTCACAAATTGCGGTTTTGGCGTTTTCCCGCTTGAATAGATCAAGGGCAGTCATTCTTATGGTCACACTGGCTTTTCCGAGTCTCTGGATTCGCGGCCAGCGCGTAGGGGAAATTACATGACCGATGTCGGTTCGTCGCCTCGTCCCCGTGCTGATACACGCCGCAGCCAGCAATCAAACGGAAGCCTCGATTCCTCGCATGACCTGCTGCAATCGCTGCAGGCGATGCGCGCCGGCGACTTCTCGGTCCGGATGCGTGGCGACTATCTCGGCATCGACGGCAAGATCGCGGACGCCTTCAACGAAATCGCAGCCGCCAACGAGCGCATGGCGCAGCAATTGGCGCGCGTCGGCCAGGTCGTCGGCCGCGAGGGACAGACCCGCCAGCGCGTCAATTTCGGCCTCGCCAGCGGCGCCTGGGCCGATATGGAGAGCTCGGTCAATACGCTGATCGACGATCTGCTGTGGCCGACCCGCGAGGTCACCCGCGCGGTCGCTGCGGTGGCGCAAGGCGACCTGCTGCAGACCGTGCAGCTCGACGTCGAGGGCCGGCCGCTGCGCGGCGAATTCCTGCAGTCGGCGAACATCGTCAACACGATGATCAAGCAGCTCTCGGTGTTCACCTCGGAGGTCACGCGCGTGGCGCGCGAAGTCGGCACCGAGGGCAAGCTCGGCGGCCAGGCCCAGGTCCCGGAAGTGACCGGCGTCTGGAAGGACCTGACCGAGAGCGTCAACTCGATGGCCAACAATTTGACCGGCCAGGTCCGCAACATCGCCGAGGTGACGATCGCGGTCGCCAACGGCGACCTGTCCAAGAAGATCACGGTCGACGTTCGCGGCGAGATCCTGCAGCTGAAGGAAGCCATCAACACGATGGTCGATCAGCTGCGTTCGTTCGCTTCCGAAGTGACGCGCGTGGCGCGCGAGGTCGGCACCGACGGCAAGCTCGGCGGCCAGGCAATCGTGCCCGGCGTCGCCGGTACCTGGAAGGACCTCACCGACTCGGTGAACGCGATGTGCGGCAACCTGACCGCCCAGGTGCGCAACATCGCCAACGTGACCACGGCCGTGGCGCGCGGCGACCTGTCGCGCAAGATCACGGTCGACGTCAGCGGCGAGATTTTGGAGCTGAAGGACACCATCAACACGATGGTGGACCAGCTCAACTCGTTCGCCTCGGAAGTGACGCGCGTGGCGCGCGAGGTCGGCACCGAGGGCAAGCTCGGCGGCCAGGCCCAGGTGCCCGGCGTTGCCGGCACCTGGAAGGATCTGACCGACAACGTCAACTTCATGGCGTCGAACCTGACCGCGCAGGTGCGCAACATCGCCGACGTCGCGACCGCGATCGCCGGCGGCGACCTCTCGAAGAAGATCACGGTCAACGTGTCGGGCGAGATCCTTCAGCTGAAGGAAACGCTGAACACGATGGTGGACCAGCTCAACGCGTTTGCGTCGGAAGTGACGCGCGTGGCGCGCGAGGTCGGCACCGAAGGCAAGCTCGGCGGCCAGGCTAACGTGCTCGGCGTCGCCGGCACCTGGAAGGATCTGACCGACAACGTCAACTTCATGGCGTCGAACCTGACCGCGCAGGTGCGCAACATCGCCGCGGTGACGACGGCGGTCGCGGGCGGCGACCTCTCCAAGAAGATCACGGTCGACGTGCGCGGCGAAATCCTCGAGCTGAAGGACACCATCAACACGATGGTCGACCAGCTCAACGCCTTCGCCGGCGAGGTGACGCGCGTGGCGCGCGAGGTCGGCACCGAAGGCAAGCTCGGCGGCCAGGCCGAGGTGCGCGGCGTCGCCGGCACCTGGAAGGATCTCACCGACAGCGTCAACTCGATGGCCTCGAACTTGACCGCGCAGGTGCGCAACATCGCTGAGGTCGCGACCGCGGTGGCGAAGGGCGACCTGTCGAAGAAGATCACGGTGAACGTGTCGGGCGAAATCCTTCAGCTGAAGGAAACGCTGAACACGATGGTGGACCAGCTCAACGCGTTCGCCGGCGAGGTGACGCGCGTGGCGCGCGAGGTCGGCACCGACGGCAAGCTCGGCGGCCAGGCCGAGGTGCCCGGCGTCGCCGGCACCTGGAAGGACCTGACGGACAGCGTCAACTCGATGGCCGGCAATCTCACGGCGCAGGTGCGTAACATCGCCGAGGTCGCGACCGCGATCGCCGGCGGCGACCTGTCGCGCAAGATCACGGTCGACGTGCGCGGCGAGATTCTTCAGCTGAAGCAAACGCTGAACACGATGGTGGACCAGCTCAACCGCTTCGCGGGCGAGGTGACGCGCGTGGCGCGCGAGGTCGGCACTGACGGCAGCCTCGGCGGCCAGGCCAACGTGCCCGGCGTCGCCGGCACCTGGAAGGACTTGACCGACAACGTCAACTCGATGGCCGGCAACCTGACCGCGCAGGTCCGCAACATCGCCGAGGTGACGACCGCCGTGGCGCGCGGCGACCTGTCGCGCAAGATCACGGTCGACGTGAAGGGCGAAATCCTCGAGCTCAAGAACACCATCAACACGATGGTGGACCAGCTCAATGCGTTTGCAGGCGAGGTGACGCGCGTGGCGCGCGAGGTCGGCACCGAGGGCAAGCTCGGCGGCCAGGCCGAAGTGCCCGGCGTCGCCGGCACCTGGAAGGATCTGACCGACAACGTCAACTTCATGGCGTCGAACCTGACCGCGCAGGTCCGCAACATCGCCGAGGTCGCGAGCGCGATCGCCGGCGGTGACTTGTCGAAGAAGATCACCGTGGACGTGCGCGGCGAGATCCTGCTGCTCAAGGACACCCTGAACACGATGGTCGAGCAGCTGCGCTCGTTCGCCGCCGAAGTGACACGCGTGGCGCGCGAGGTCGGCACCGAGGGACGGCTCGGCGGCCAGGCCGTGGTGCCCGGCGTCGGCGGCACCTGGAAGGATCTCACCGACAACGTCAACCTGCTGGCCGCGAACCTGACCACCCAGGTGCGCAACATCGCCGAAGTCACCACCGCGGTGGCGCGCGGCGACCTGTCGCGCAAGATCACGGTCGACGTGAAGGGCGAAATCCTCGAGCTCAAGAACACCATCAACACCATGGTCGACCAGCTCAACGCCTTCGCCGGCGAGGTGACGCGCGTGGCGCGCGAGGTCGGCACCGAGGGTAAGCTTGGCGGCCAGGCCGAGGTGCGCGGCGTTGCCGGCACCTGGAAGGACCTCACCGACACCGTCAACGTCATGGCGGTCAACCTGACCGAGCAGGTGCGCGGCATCGTCAAGGTGGTGACCGCGGTCGCCAACGGCGATCTGAAGCAGAACCTGACGGTGAAGTCGAAGGGCGAGGTGGCCGCGCTCGCCGACACCATCAACAACATGACCGAGACGCTTGCGACCTTTGCCGAACAGGTCACCAGCGTGGCGCGCGAGGTCGGCGTCGAGGGACGGCTCGGCGGTCAGGCCAACGTGCCCGGCACGGCCGGCACCTGGAAGGATCTCACCGGCAACGTCAACCTGCTCGCGGCCAACCTGACCTCGCAGGTGCGCGCGATCGCGGAAGTGGCGACCGCGGTGACCAAGGGCGACCTGACGCGCTCGATCCAGGTCGACGTCCGCGGCGAGGTCGCCGAGCTCAAGGACAACATCAACACGATGATCGGCAACCTCCGTCTCACCACGGAGCGCAACACCGAACAGGACTGGCTGAAGACCAATCTGGCGCGCTTCACCAACATGCTGCAGGGCCAGCGCGATCTTGCGACCGTCGGCCGGCTGCTGCTGACCGAGCTTGCACCGCTGATCAACGCGCATATGGGCGTGATCTACCAGGTCGACAATCCCGAGAATGCGCAGTTGCGCCTGTTGTCGGCCTATGCCAGCGACAGCAGTAATCCGCATCCGCAGATCGTCCAGTTCGGGGAGGGATTGATCGGCCAATGCGCGCTCGACAAGCGCCAGCGTCTAGTCTCCGAGATTCCCGGCGATGCGGTGCCGATCAATTCGGCCTTGATGCGGATCATGCCGAAGAACCTCGTCGTGTTTCCGGTGCAGTTCGAGAACCAGGTCAAGGCGGTGATCGAGCTGTCCTCGATCTCCTCGTTCACGACCTCGCAGATCACCTTCCTCGAACAGTTGACCGACAGCATCGGCATCGTGCTCAATAGCATCGAGGCGACGATGCAGACCGAGGCGCTGCTCAAGCAGTCGCAACAGCTCGCCGGCGAGTTGCAGACCCAGCAGAAGGAATTGCAGCAGACCAACGATCAGCTGGAGCAGAAGGCCCAGCAGCTGGCCGAACGCAATGTCGACGTCGAGCGCAAGAACCAGGAAATCGAGCAGGCGCGGCGCGCGCTGGAAGAGAAGGCGACCGAGCTGTCGCTGACTTCGAAGTACAAATCCGAATTCCTCGCCAACATGTCGCACGAGTTGCGGACGCCGCTGAACTCGATCCTGATCCTGGGCCAGCAGCTCACCGAAAATCCCGACGGCAATCTGACCGGCAAGCAGGTCGAGTTTGCCCGCACCATTCACGGCGCCGGCACCGACCTGTTGAACCTGATCAGCGACATCCTCGATCTCTCCAAGATCGAGTCCGGCACGGTGACGGTCGACGCCGAGGAAATTCTGACATCGAGCCTGCTCGAGACCGTCGGACGGCCGTTCCGGCACGAGGCGGAGAACCGGCATCTCTCGTTCAGCATCGATGTCGATGCCAATCTTGCGCGCAGCATGGTGACCGACTCCAAGCGGCTGCAGCAGGTGCTCAAGAACCTGTTGTCGAATGCGTTCAAGTTCACCGCGGAAGGCGGCGTCAGCCTGACCGTGTCGGCCGCGCTCGGCGGCTGGAGTGTGGAGCATCCGATCCTCAATGCGGCGCCCGCGGTCGTTGCGTTCGAGGTGTCGGATACCGGCATCGGCATTCCACAGGACAAGCAGAAGCTGATCTTCGAGGCGTTCCAGCAAGCCGACGCCGGCACCAGCCGCAAATATGGCGGCACCGGTCTTGGACTGGCGATCAGCCGTGAGCTCGCGGGTCTGCTCGGCGGCGAGATCCATCTGCGCAGTGCGACGGGCAAGGGCTCGACCTTCACGCTCTATCTGCCGCTGAAATATGCCGGCCCCTCGGTGGCACTGCGTCAGCAGGCTCAGCCGATAGCGATGCCGCATACACCGGCTCCGGCGCTGCAGGTGTCAGGCGCGCAGGAGCGTGTGATCGAGCAGCTTCCGGACGACCGGCTCAATCTCGAGCCCGGCGACACCATCCTGCTGATCGTCGAGGACGATCCGCATTACGCACGGGTGCTGATCGATCTGGCGCGCGACAAGGGCTTCAAGGTGCTGGTCGCAAGCCGCGGTGCCGAAGCTCTGGATCTGGCCAAGCAGTTCCAGCCGAGCGCGGTGTCGCTCGACGTCTTCCTGCCCGACATGCTGGGTTGGACGGTGCTGAGCCAGCTCAAGCACAATCCGCTGACCCGTCACATTCCGGTTCAGATCATCACGCTCGACGAGGACCGGCAGCACGCGCTGGCGCGCGGCGCGTTCTCCTTCGTCAACAAGCCGACGACGACGGAAGGCGTCAGCGCTGCGCTGTCGCAGATCAAGGAATACGCCAGACCACGCCGCAAGCGCCTGCTGATCGTGGAGGACAATGCGGCGGAGCAGCTCAGCATTACCGAACTGCTCGGGCACGAGGATATCGAGATCGTGACCAGCGGCACCGGGGCAGGAGCGCTCTCAACGATGCGCGAAAATCCGTGCGACTGCGTCGTGCTCGACCTGCGCCTGCCCGACATGAGCGGTTTCGAAGTGCTGGACCAGATCCGCAAGGACGAGACGCTCTCCAATATTCCCGTTGTCGTGTTTACCGGCCGGGAACTCTCAGCGGAAGAAGACGCGGAACTGCATACGATGGCGCGCAGCATCGTCGTCAAGGGCGTGGAATCGCCGGAGCGTCTGCTCGACGAAACGTCACTGTTCCTGCACCGTGTGATCACGGAATTGCCCGTCGAAAAACAGAGGATGCTGGAGAAGCTCAATAGTTCCGACGAGGATCTTATTGGCAAGACCGCACTGCTGGTCGACGACGATGCCCGCAACATCTTCGCGCTCTCGAGCGTGTTGGAGCGGCGAGGTATGAAGGTGTTGACTGCGACAACCGGTCACGAGGCCATCTCGCTGGTCGAATCCAATCCCAAGATTGCGATCGTGCTGATGGACATCATGATGCCGCAGATGGACGGTTACCAGACCATCGGCGCCATCCGGCAAAACTCCGCCTTCGCGCGGCTGCCGATCATCGCGCTGACCGCGAAGGCGATGAAAGGCGATCGAGAGAAATGCCTGGAGGCAGGCGCGTCCGACTATCTGGCGAAACCCGTGAACACCGAGCAACTGCTGCTGGCGATCCGCATGTGGCTGCACCGCTGATCGGCGATCGAACATGATGGACCACGAAAAGGTAAATATCCTTCTGGTCGATGACCAGCCGGCGAAGCTGCTGGCCTATGAGGTCATCCTGAAGGAGCTCGGCGAGACGCTGGTCGCCGCGTCGTCGGGTCGCGAGGCGCTGGAGTTCCTCCTCAAGAACGAAGTCGCGGTCATCCTGGTCGACGTCTGCATGCCAGAGCTCGACGGCTTCGAGCTCGCGGCGATGATCCGCGAGCATCCACGCTTCCAGAAGACCGCGATGATCTTCATCTCGGCAATCCAGGTCAGCGATATCGACCGGCTCCGCGGCTACGAGATGGGCGCGGTCGATTACGTGCCGGTGCCCGTCGTGCCCGAGGTGCTGCGGGCAAAGATCCGCGTGTTCGCCGAGCTCTACCGCAAGACACGGCAGCTCGAACGCCTCAACGCGGAGCTCGAGGACCGCGTGCGCGCACGCACTGCCGAGCTCGAGCAGTCGACCACGCGGCTGGTCGAAAGCGAGGCGCGCCGCAGCATGGCGATTGCGGCCGGCAAGATGGGCTCGTGGGACTGGGATTGGGTCAATGGCGACTGGATGTGGGACGAGGGGCAATACAAGATCTTCGGCGTCGACCCGAAATCCTTCAAGCTGACCTCCGACAATATACAGGCGCTGTTTCATCCCGACGATGTCGAACACCTCCGGCAAGCCTGGACCGGCTTCGGCAAGGGCCAGACGTCCTATGAAACCGAATTCCGCGTCATGCGGCCGGACGGTGAAGTGCGCTGGTGCGTCGGCACAGCCGCGGCCACCAGCGACCGCAACGGCAAGGTGGTACGGGTGAGCGGCGTCACCGTCGACATCACCGATCGCAAGAAGGCCGAGGAGCGGCAGAGCCTGCTGACCCGCGAGGTCGACCATCGCGCCAAGAACGCGCTCGCGCTGGCGCAATCGATCGTGCGGCTGACGCGCGCGCAGAACGTGACCGCCTATGTGCGGGCGGTCGAGGGCCGCATCACGGCGCTGGCACGCGTTCACACCGTGCTGTCGCTGTCGAGCTGGCAGGGCGCCGAAATCCGGCGGCTGGTCACCGAGGAGATCGCGCCGTATTCGGAAGCCGGACAGATCCAGATCGATGGCGAAGAGGTGCAGTTGCAGCCCGCGACCGCGCAGACCTTGGCGCTGGCGCTGCATGAGCTCGTCACCAACTCCGCCAAATACGGTAGCCTGTCGGTGCTGTCGGGCCGGCTTGCGATCACCTGGGAACTGCACGACGAAACGTTGATCCTGGCCTGGGTGGAATCCGGCGGACCTCCCGTGACCAAGCCGAAGCAGAGGGGGTTCGGCACGAGAAGCGTCATCGCCAGCATCGAGACCCAACTCGGCGGCCGCGCCGACTTCGATTGGCGCACCGAGGGCCTGGTGTGCCGGCTCACGGTTCCGCTCAAGGCGCTGGCTGGAGAGCCCGCGGCCTACCGCGATTTGTCGACGGCCGAGCAGCGCCAGCCCATGGTCAGTTCCAGGGCCGTGTAGCGCATCCCACCCGAACAGGAACCAAGCGCCGGACGCTGCGGTTAACGGGGCTTGATCGCTCCATTCGTGGCTTGAGGTGCTACCGTGGATGCCCAAACCCAAGAGCGCGGGCCGTCCGGGGAGGAGCCGCGGCAGCCCGAGCGCAATCCCAAGCAAGAATCGCGACCTGAACGCGCATCCTCGCCAGAGCAGGAAACCGAGCGCAAGCCATCGATGCGCGACCGGCTCCGCGAGCACTGGCTGCTTGCCACAGTCGGCGCCTGTCTGCTCCTGCTCGCGATCATCGGTGGCGTGAGCTATTGGCTCAACGCGCGTCACTATGAATCGACCGATGACGCGTTCGTGGCCGCACGCAGCTTTGCGGTGGCGGCGAAGGTCGGCGGCTATGTCGTCGAGGTCCCCGTCACCGACAACCAGCACGTCAATGCCGGCGATCTCCTCGCGAGGATCGACGAGCGCGACTACAAGATCGCCGTCGATCAGGCCAGCGCACAGGTCGCGGTCGCAGAGGCCAATATCGCCAATGTCGAGGCCCAGATCGACAGCCAGCAGGAGCAGATCAAGGAAGCCAAGGCGCAGCAGCAACAGGCCGAGGCGCAATTGAAGTTCGCGCGGGAGGAGGCGGAGCGCGCCCAGAACCTCGTCGAAAAGGGCGCGGGCACGGTGCAGCGGCAGCAGCAGACCCGCTCGGATCTCGACGCCCAGCAGGCCAATGCCAGCCGCGCCAGAACGGCAGTGACTGCCGCAGAGCTCGGCGTCAAGACGCTCGAGGCTCAGCTCAAGAGCAGCAAGGCATCGCTGGAGCAGGCGCAGGCCCAGCTCGATCAGGCCAAATTGAACCTGCAATATACAAGCATCGTCGCAGCGCAATCCGGACGCGTCGTCAAGCTGAGCGGCGCGGTCGGCACTTATGTGGCGCCGGCCCAGAGCGTCATGATGTTCGTTCCTGACGAGGTCTGGATCACCGCCAACTACAAGGAAACGCAGCTGACGGACATGCGCCCGGGCCAGCCGGTCGAGATCAGGATCGATGCGTATCCGGGGCGCAAGCTCACCGGCCGCGTGGCTTCGGTTCAGCCGGGCTCGGGCACTGCGTTCAGTTTGCTGCCGGCGGAGAACGCGACCGGCAATTTCGTCAAGGTCGTGCAGCGCGTTCCCGTGAAGATCGTGATCGACAATTGGCCGAATGACCTTCCGATCGGGCCGGGCATGTCGGTCGTGCCCTGGACCAGGGTGCGATGAGCGACGTTGCGGCAGGCGGCGGCGCAGCCTGGTCGCCGGAGCGTTCGGCTGCCGGCGGACATAATCCCTACCTGATTGCCTTCGTCGTCTCGATCGCGACGTTCATGGAGGTGCTGGACACCACGATCGCCAATGTGGCCTTGCGCCATATCGCGGGCGGCCTGGCGGTCGGCATCGACGAGAGCACCTATGTCATCACCAGCTATCTGGTCGCCAACGCGATCGTGCTGTCGATCTCGGGCTGGCTCTCGACCGTGATCGGCCGCAAGCGCTTCTACATGATCTGCGTCGGCACCTTCGCGTTCGCGTCCCTGCTGTGCGGGCTTGCCTGGAGCCTGGAGGCGCTGGTTCTGTTCCGGATCATCCAGGGCCTCGGCGGCGGCGGGATGGCGACGAGCGAGCAGGCGATCCTCGCCGACTCCTTTCCGCCGCCCAAGCGTGGCCAGGCGTTCGCGATCTACGGCGTCGCGGTGGTGGTCGCTCCCGTGGTCGGGCCGACGCTCGGCGGCTGGATCACCGATACCTATAGCTGGCACTGGATCTTTCTCATCAACGTGCCGATGGGCTTGCTCTCGCTGTTCCTGGTCGGGGCGCTGGTCAAGGAGCCGTCCGGCGCCGAGCGGGAGCGCAGGGAGCTCCTCAAGGACGGTTTGCGCGTCGACTACATCGGCTTCGTGCTGGTCGCGATCGGGCTCGGTTCGCTCGAATTCGTGCTCGACGAAGGTCAGCGCAAGGACTGGTTCGGCTCCAACATGATCGTCGGCTTCGCGCTGGCCTCGGCGATTTGCCTGATCGCGCTGGTTCCCTGGGAGCTGACGCGCAAGGAGCCGATCGTCGATCTCCGCCTGCTGGGACGCCGCCAGTTCGGATCGTGTTTCCTGGTGATGCTGTGCACCGGCGCGGTGCTGATCTCGTCGACGCAGCTCCTGCCGCAGCTGTTGCAGACCGAGCTGAACTATACCGCGCTGCTGGCAGGGCTCGCACTGTCGCCCGGCGGCATCGTCACGCTGATCTTGATGCCGGTGGTCGGCCATCTCGTCAGCCGCGTCCAGCCGAAATATCTGATCGCGATCGGCGGCTGCATCGTCGCATTCTCGATGTGGCACCTGACGGGACTGAACGGCGACATCACCTATGGCTATGCCGCGCTCGCACGCATCTTTCTCTCCGCCGGCCTTCCGTTCCTGTTCTTGCCGGTCACGACAGCGTCATATGACGGCGTGCCGCCGGACAAGACCAACCAGGCCTCGGCACTGATCAACGTCGCGCGCAATATCGGCGGGTCGATGGGCGTCGCACTCGCCCAGACCGCACTGGCGCAACGCCAGCAATTCCACCAGAGCCGGCTGGTCGAACATGCCGCGCCGTCCGACATCGGGTATCAGCAGACCATCGACACGATGACGCGCTTCTTTCAGGCGCAGGGGTCGAACGCATCGGACGCCGCGTCCCAGGCGGTCGCCTGGGTCGGCCAGACCTTGCAGCGGCAGGTCGACCTGCTCGCTTATATCGACGTGTTCTGGATGCTCTCGATCATCGGCCTCGTGATGATCCCGCTGGCGCTGATCATCAAACCGGTCGATCTGACGGCACCACCCAAGGGACATTAGAGCAGACGACATTGTGAACGCGGGAGCGGCCGAACCGCGCTATGAACGGCGTGGCCGAAGGGAAATCGCGCGAGGAGCATATGCCCAGGACGAGTCTTGCCGGTGCGGGTCTGTCGGTCGTCTTCCTCGCGGCGATCAGCATCACGCGGTCGGGCGCCGAGCCCGTGCTGAAAGGCGCGGAAGCCTTTGGCGACTGGCAACGCGACAAGCCGGGCACGGTGCGCCTGATCACGCCGCAGGACTTGCCCAAGCCCGGGGCAACGGCGTCGAGCAGCAAGTTTCCGCGCGTCATGCCGAGACCTGCATCGGCCACGCCGCAGGTGCCGGCAGGGTTCAAGGTCGAACTGTTTGCGAGCGGGCTCAGCGGCCCGCGGATCATCCGGACCGCGCCCAATGGCGATATCTTCGTGGTGGAAACCGGCTCCGGCCGCATTCGTATCCTGCGCAGCGCCGACGGCGCCACCAGGCCTGCGACCAATGAAGTCTACGCAACCGGCTTGAACCAGCCGTTCGGCATCGCATTCTTCCCGAGCGGTGACAATCCGCAATGGCTCTATGTCGCCAACACCGACAGCATCGTGCGCTTTGCCTACCGTAACGGCGATCTCAAGGCGTCGGGAATGCCCGAGACGATCGTCGCCCGGCTGCCGCCCGGCTACGGCCATTCCACGCGTGATATCGTGTTCACGCCGGACGACAAGCGGATGCTGGTGTCGGTCGGCTCCGCCGGCAACGCAGGCGAGGGGCTGGGTCGCCCGCCGAAGGGCATCCAGGCCTGGAGCCGCGACCATGCGCTCGGCGCTGCCTGGGGCGACGAGACCGATCGCGCCGCCGTGCTCGCCTTCGATTCCGACGGCAAGAACCAGAAGCTGTTTGCCACCGGGATCCGCAACTGCGTCGGACTTGCGATCCAGCCCGGAAGCGGCACGCCGTGGTGCTCGACCAACGAGCGCGACGGCCGCGGCGACAACCTCGTGCCCGACTATGTGACACGGGTCCGCGAGGGCGCGTTCTATGGCTGGCCCTGGTACTACATCGGCGGCAACGAAGACCCGGCGCATGCCGGCGCGCGGCCCGACCTGAAGGACAAGGTGACGGTCCCCGACGTGCTGTTGCAGGCCCACTCGGCGTCGCTCGGCCTGACCTTCTACACCGGCAGCAGTTTTCCGCCGGAATATCGCGGCGATGCGTTTGCCGCCGAACACGGCTCGTGGAATCGGTCGAAGCGCACCGGCTACAAGGTCATTCGCATCAGGCTGAAGGATGGCGTGCCGACCGGCGAGTACGAGGATTTCGTCACCGGCTTCGTCATCGGCGACAATGAGGTCTGGGGCCGTCCGGTCGGTGTGACGGTCGCGCGCGACGGCGCACTGCTGGTCTCCGAAGACGGCAACGGCACGATCTGGCGCGTCAGCCGCGACTAATACTGCAGGCGGCGCGCGCTAGCCGAGCCCGTCCTTGAGGCCATACTCCTCGTAGATGGTCAGGGGATCGGTGTCGGGAAACAACCGGCACTTGGCCTGCGCAAGATGCAGCGTGACGGCGCCGGCCTCACATCTGGCGGTCAGGATTTTTCGGACATCCTCCATATGCGCGCGCGGCTGATGCTTTGTCGGCAGCTGTTCGAGTGCCACCAGCGCTGTGGCCAGGGCCTCCGTGACCACCCATTCGTCGTGTCCGGTAATTCCCTTTCGCGGCATCGCCACACCCTCCGTAGCACCGGCTGCGACATTGTAGCGCGAGATGGGTGGGGGCTGTCATCAGCCAACATGGGCAGGCAGCGGGGAACCGGTTCGCGTGACCCTGCCACGATGCGCCGCAGGGAACCGGCGTGGCAGCGCGCGGAAGCAATGATTAGAACCACGAGGCTCGTTTCTTCGTCCCCGGTCAGTCCACCCAAATGTTCGCTCCCTATCTCTCGGCCTGGAGTCTTGTCCCCGACGGCGACCCGATCGTGACGCACGCCGCACGGTTGCTGCCGGTGCGCCGGCATGGGGAGCCGGCCATGCTCAAGCTCTCGCACGAGCCGGACGAACGCCTCGGTGCCGTCGTGATGGAGTGGTGGGACGGCGAAGGTGCGGCGCGGGTTCTTGCTCGTGACGGCGACGCCCTTCTGCTCGAGAGGGCGACGGGATCGGCTTCGCTCAGCGAAATGGCGCGAACCGGCCGGGACGACGAGGCCTGCAGGATTCTCTGCGCAACGGCTGATCGGCTTCACGCCGAGAGAGCGAAGCCGCGGCCGGATCTGACGCCGCTGACGCACTGGTTTCGTGAGTTGTGGCCCGCGGCGAGGGCGCATAGCGGCATTCTGAACCGATCGGCGGAAGTTGCCGAAGCTCTGCTCGGCAGTCAGCGCGAGATCGTGGTCCTGCATGGCGACCTGCACCATGACAACGTGCTCGACTTCGGCGCGCGCGGCTGGCTTGCGATCGATCCGAAGCATCTCGTCGGCGAGCGCAGCTTCGACTTCGCCAACATCTTCACCAATCCGGATCTTGCGGATCCGACACGGCCGGTCGCGACCGAACCCGGACGCTTTGCGCGGCGGCTCGACATCGTCGTCGAAGCGGCTCGGCTGGATCGCCGGCGCCTGCTGTCATGGATCGTGGCCTGGACCGGCTTGTCGGCCGCATGGTTTCTGGGGGATGGCGATCCGCTCGCCGAAATCGACCTTACGATCGCGCAGCTCGCCGCCGCCGAGCTCGACCGGATGGCGTAGAGCGCGCAGCGACTACGCCGCAGCGGCACTGGCTCCACTCAGCGACACGCTCAGAATCCGCCACTTCGAGATATCGAAGAAGTAGGCGGCCTTGATGCGCGCGGAAGCAGGGTCCGGCGCCTGAATCGCGGTGTGGAATTGCCGCGTCCCATCGCTCAGCGAAATCCGGAATGTCTGCATTGGTCTAACCTCCACGCGCGGATGCTGCGGCACGGGGGGTTAACATCCGGTTGCCGTTGACGGCGCGCGCGACACGGTCGCTTCTCTCACTCAGGTGAAGCCGGCGGCAGCCGCACCATCGTGTCCTCCGCGCCAACGACGCGTCCATCTTGCGCGCGCAACTCGAGCCGTCGCACCGGCAGCCCGTTCTTGCGGTCGACCAGCAGCACATGCGCCTCATCGGGCTCAAAGAAGAAATCCTCACCCCACTGCCGGAGCGCAACGAGGAGGGGAAAGAGGCCGCGTCCCTTTTCGGTCAGCACATATTCCTGGTAGGGGCTGCCGTCGCTTGCGGGCACCGTCTCCATGATGCCGTGCGCCAGAAGATTGCGGAGCCGGGCCGAGAGGATGTTCTTGGCAAGCCCGAGGCTCTTCTGAAACTCGCCGAAGCGGCGCAGCCCGTCGAACGCATCGCGGACGATCAGCAGCGACCACCAGTCGCCGATCGCATCCAGCGGCCGGGCAACGCCGCACATCGAGTCCCTGTGGCTCACTCGCTTGGCCATCGTGATCCTCAACACTCATTCCCTAGGGATGATCGGCGCTTAGAGCCGCGGCCGGAAAACCACCCGATCGTAGGTTCGATATATTGGTTGCAAAGTAAAACCTCAAGCGATACATGATGGTTTCAAATTAAAACCTCCCGAGGTCCACCATGATCCAAGCCGACGCCGCGTTCGACGGCACCTTTCCATTCGCACCGCATTTCAGCGCGGCGCCGGGCTTTCAGATGCATTATGTCGACGAAGGTCCGCGGGACGGCGAGGTGGTGCATTGCCTGCACGGCGAACCAATCTGTTCCGCCACCTCGTGCCGGGCCTCAGCGCGACGCACCGGGTGGTCGTTCCGGATCACATGGGTTTTGGCAAGAGCGCGACGCCGGCGCACCGCAGCTATTGGCTGCAGGATCATGTCGTCAATCTCGAAGCGCTGGTCCGCGCGCTCGATCTCACCGACATCACGCTCGTCATGCATGATTTCGGCGGCCCGGTCGGCATGGGGCTGGCGGCCCGGCATCCGGGCCGGATCCGCCGCATCGTCTCCGCCAATGGGCCAACGCCGTTCGGGCAGAGCGATCTGTTCGATCGCGTCGCCGCCAACGCGCAGGTCTCGCCGTGGTTTCAATGGATCGCAAAGGCCGAGGCGAGCGGCGACCTTGAGCCGGTTCTCGGACAGCTCGGTTTCAACATTTTGAGCACGCTGAAGCTCAACGGATTCGAGAACAACGCCGTCATCACGGACGCCTGGCTCGCCGCCTACGGCCCGCACTTCGCCCGTCCGGCGGACTGCCTCGGTGCGATCGGCTGGGCCAAGGGCTTTGCGACCGGCGCGCATCAATTCCAGACGCCCGATCCCGCCGCCGACCGCTTGATCCGCAGCAAGCCTGCTCTCGCGATCTGGGGCGAGGCGGACCGCACGCTGCGCGCGGAGCATTTCCTGCCGCTGTTTTCCGCAATCTTCCCGACGGCGTCGGTCAGGCGCCTTGCCGGTGTCGGGCATTACTGCTTCGAGGATGCGCCTGGGGAAATCACCGGCTTGATCGCGGAGTTCATCCAACAAACGTGACTGCGCGTCACATCGTGCATTCCGCCGAGATCGCAGCCTCAAGTGCCGGCACCCAGGCCTTGTAGGCGGCCGCGGTGAAGTGAATGCCGTCGGCCATTTTCGCGCCGGGCGGCAGATGCGCATCGATGAACCGAACGCCACGCGCAACTGCGGCGGCTTCGATCGCCCGGTTGGTCGATTCGTCAACTGCGACGGCGATGGCCACCATTGGCCGCGTCGACAGCGACTTGACGGTCTCGATGAGGTTGGTGAAGTCGCGTTGCGCCGTTGGCGATCCGGCGTCGTTCGCGCCGACCGCGAGGACGAGCAAGAACGCGCCCTGGTCCTGCAGCACGCGCCCGGCGAGCTGCTTTGCCTTCGCGATGGTCTGACCG
Source organism: Bradyrhizobium brasilense (assembly GCF_029714345.1). Lineage (NCBI taxonomy): Bacteria > Pseudomonadati > Pseudomonadota > Alphaproteobacteria > Hyphomicrobiales > Nitrobacteraceae > Bradyrhizobium > Bradyrhizobium brasilense. The sequence continues at coordinate 4,705,457 of NZ_CP121669.1, read as the reverse complement.
CCAACGCCGGCATTGACGACCGGACGTCCGCAGAGCTGCCGGGGCAGCGGAGCCATTTCGGTGATGCTGTCGCCAAGCACGACGATCGGCGCCGGCGCGTCGGCGAGCGCAGCGCGTATCATGAATTCGCGCACAGCCGCATGATCGTGAAAGGCGTGCTGAGACACTTCGCCGAAGCGGTTGCGCATCCTCTGCAGCTCCGCAAAGGAAGCGACAAAACTAATCAGAAAAGTAACGGCCAAAACCCAAGGTAGTGCGCGACGCATTGCTCCTCAGAGCTATCATCGCGGCTCCAGCCCGAGCAATATTCGGAAACAACCGCACAACGCCGAAGCGATCACTTTCTGCGGATCACGCCCTGCGGGAGGTGGCCGGATACGGCGGCGCGCAACCCGTTACCTCCGCTGCCCATCTGGTGGTTGGCTATCGCTGCAGCTCCGAGCCCGGCAGGACGTCGCCCAATCGAAAGCAGTGGCGGAAGGGGTGGGATTCGAACCCACGGTACCCTTGCGGGCACGCCGGTTTTCAAGACCGGTGCCTTAAACCACTCGGCCACCCTTCCAGGCCTTGTAATCGTTGAGGTTTCTAGCTGGCAGGTGAGAACAAAGCTAGGACTTTGCTACCGTCTTGCTACCCAACGTCGTCGGCGCGCTTGTTTATGGCCGCGCGCAGTACCCCGTCAACCGCCGGGGCAGCTTCATCCTGCATATTCGGCATCAGGTGGCTGAGATCCATCGTGATCGCGACGGACGAATGTCCGAGCCGTTTCTGCACCACCTTGGGGTAGATGTTGGATGCCAGCATGTGGCTGGCGTGTCTGTGCCGTAGGCTATGCAGGGTGACGTCCCATCCCCTCAGGAAGTCGGACACGACGTGCGTCAGGCTTTGCGGCTGGAGCCGGCTGTCGTCCGCTGGGTGACGACGTGAAGCTCGGCGGTCCAACTCAAAGGCGAAGCAATTCCTCAGCCTGAGCCGCGCGCCAACGGCGCAGGACTTCGACCGCCATGGTCTGCTCTGTGCTGGAAGGCATCAGCAAGCCGGAGCCTCGCCGGGTACCCTTTCGAGGGAGTCGCCAACGGCGGCTTGTTAGGGAATGGATTTCCGCCCCGCAGGGCCTATTGGCTTGGGGCCGGCTAGGGGTGGAGGGCTCATGGACGGAAAGGGGATTTGATCCGCTCCATTGATTGATTTCTCTAGTCGTTTCTCGAAACGAATCTCATCGTTCGATGATGGGCATATCTTCTCCCAGCCTACACCATAGGCTGTGCCTAGAAATTCGATCTGATCTGCCTCGAAAGTCTGAATGATTCGCTGTCTGCTGCAGGCTGGGACGACTGCGCTTTTTGTGCTGTTGCCGTCGGGTCGCTTTAGCGAATATTGCATCGTTACCGGTGCGCCACAGCGATTGACGACAGTCCAAGTCTGCAAAGAGCCGTCCTTCGTTTTGATGGGGCCGGTGAAACAGTTTTGGGCATTGGCATTCGCGGCAAGTACGCAAGGCATGAGCGAAACTGCGACCGCCCAGACAAGTTTCATGTGCTCTGGTTGCCCATGGAGCGCATCGCGTTGTCTGTCATTTGCTTCTGATAGGCCGCGCGCACGCTGAAACGGGCGGCAATGATCAGCGCGATCGGAATGCCCACAATTACGAGAAAAGTCACGGTGCCGATGGTTGCCATCGTAGTCTTGCTCCCGGTGATCTTCTTCCGAGATTCTGAGTCAACCGCAGGCTGCTATCAAGGACAAAGTTTCCCGTCAGTCATTGTCTTTGGGACTGTGATCGCATCAGCTTGAACAGCTCGATGACATCGGCAAGCCGGAGCGTCGTGCCTTTAGGCATATATTGCAGGAGGATGCCCGGGTATTAGCCGCTAACTCGTCACGCTTCATCGGTCGCGCCCGGCGTGGAACGCCCGCATATCGGCGGCAAATTGCCGAGCGCTTTCGGACGGGTCTCGAGAGGCCTTCGTTTGAGCACGGCTCGAAGATAAGCGTTCCGCGCTTTGCGAAATGGCGACGATGGCCGTAGAAACACGGGACTTTCGGGTGAGGAGAATAGGCTAAAATGCAGCTTTGGTGAGATCGCCAATCGATATGCGATGAGCGCCACGAGGAGTTTTTACGTGCAAGTCATACGGATTGGATTTTTATCGCTGCTGGCCTTGGGAGCGTTGACCCTGGAAGGTCACGCGCAAACTGTGGTCGCAGCATTGGAGTGCGATTTTCCGCGAGCTTCAACGGGTGATTGGAACATGGCCGCATCGACCCTCCAGTACTATATCGATACAGCAGGAGGTTGGAGAGTGAACGAAGATTCCTTCTCCTTCGATGGTCCGACAAAAATTACTATCGGTGGAAAGGATAGCGCAGCTTCGCTTTCGATCATTATTTCCCGACAGTCAGGCAAAGCTACCAAAACGCTGAGGTCGGAAGGGAAATCCCTCACAGTCAGCGGGGAATGCAAAAAAATGGAATCGTCCGGACGCAAATTTTAGGCGTGCCCGTCGGCTCAAATGCTCGGGGCTGACGAGCAGCAGGCCAGGCCGCGGCCGAAGATGCATTTAACGACGCCGTGGATCAGCTGCGATCAATCGCTCGAATGATCGCAATGCGCCCCAATACTGCCGAGGGAATGCGAGCCATCGCCTCAACGGTCCTTCATTTCGAATGGAATGGCACGTCGAGTACGCCGAGGCGCTATCGAAGGCGCGGCGTTCGCGGCCGGCCTACTCGACAAGCCACTTCCAGATCGTCTGCCCGACTGGGCCACGGCCTGAATCTGAATTAGCGAAATCGGCCCGCCGGGCGCGAACCGGCGTCGGCGGTCCTGGTCTCGGCATCAAGTGTCCGTGAAATGTGAGGCCGTTCACACTCGATCATCGCGAGCTGGCCTAACGCACGGGCGGGTGGCAGCTCGGAGAATTGTGATGCCGTATTTCAGCAGCCAAAGCTTGTCGTCAGCAGCCGCGGCTTCAGTTCCCAGTATTGTCATCGTGGGAGCGGTTGCCTTTGCGGCTGTTGGTTATGTGGAGTGGTCATCGGGCGTTAATCTGACCCAGTTCATGGGCCGGACTGCCCCGGATGCCTCGACGCCGGTTCTACCGCTCAAGGGGCGAACAGGCTGCGAGCAGGGCAATAAGCCGCTGCCGGCGCTTTCTCTACCGCTCGAATGACGCCAGCCTAAAGCGACAGTGCCCAATCTCCGAAGGAGACTAAGCCGCCGGGACCGAAATGGTTTGTCCCGGCGGCGCCCTGTCATTCCCAGCGCTTGGGCCCTGAAATTCCCAATGCCAATTCCTTAGCAGGTACACGGAGTGTCGGCTGTTGCCTACTCACATAAGGTCAAAAAGAGGAGCCGACGGCTCAGGGCCGGCGCGCCAACTCCTCCGAAACGTGACCGTGCTGCGTCCCCAACGGTCCCGTCCCTCAGAGAAGCCTGCGCCAATGGGGTTGTTGATTTGCTAACGAACCCCAATTTCCGGATGCGCCCTGTGGGGTACCCCGTGAGATCTCGGCAAGTGCGCTGCGACGTCGAGTACAATTCAGGCTGCCGCGGATGTACCGGCGCGATCTGCTGAACCTGAGGCGGCCTGCTCACTGGCGCCCGCGCCCCCAGCAGATGGAATGACGGCCTCAGCAACCCCACGCTGAGGCCGTTTTCGGTTGCCGCCCGCCGCTCAAAATTGGAACCGCAATTGGCACCCAACTCAACGGGACGGGCAGGGATGAGGATTAGCAAGGGCCCATGCTCGCAACGCCGTTGACCGCGAGGGCCCACCTTGGCCATCATGACGCCCATGAAGCGTGTCCTCTTTCTCTGCACCGGCAACTATTATCGCAGTCGATACGCCGAGGAACTGTTCAATCATCTTGCAAGAGCCGAACAACTGGCGTGGCGCGCATCTTCCAGAGGCGCGGCCGAGCGGGGATCGCCCGACAATGTCGGGCCGATGTCAGTCTTCACCGACGATCGTCTTCGCGCGAGCGGCATCGTGCCGGAAGGCGCAGCGCGCTTTCCGCAGCCCTGTTCATTGGCCGACTTCGACGACGCCGACCTCGTGATCGCGCTCAAGGAGGCCGAGCACCGTCCGCTGATCGAGCGCCGGTTCCCGGAGGTCGCCGACAGGGTGACTTACTGGCACGTGGACGATATCGACTTTGCTCATCCGTCAGTCGCGTTGGCCATGATCGACGATCACATCCGCACGCTGGTTTCGGCGCTCAGCTCATCGGTTCGCGCTTCAGGAAGATCTCCAGCGCAAACGTAGCCGGGCGCGCGAGCCTGCCGCTGATGCGTTCGAGGTCGTCGATGGCGACGATCTCGAGGCGGCCTTCGGTCACCGTCAATTGGTCGATGGGCACGTCGCGCGCGAGGAACATCTCGCCGCGAAGCGTGCCGTTTAGCGTTGCATGATCGGGCCCGGAATAGCGGCCGATCAACTCAAAACGCTCGGGCGGCAAGTAGTAGCCAATCTCCTCGTGGATTTCGCGAACGACGCACTCCAGGAACGACTCGGCACCCTCTCGCCGGCCGCCAAAGAGACTGATCTTTCCGGGATCGGAGACGTGTGGAAGATCATCGCGCAGCTGCATGAGCAACCGACCGTCGGTGCTGATGAGAAGCGCGGATGTTCCCTCTCTCAGGCGGTCCCTCATCCGTGTTTCCTCTCTTGCGATCATGGTCCTGCGCGGTCCAGACTCTCTGCCGCGATAGGACGCCGGCTCAAGCTGGAAAGTCCGGGTAGTGCTGTCAAGATAACCAAGGCCAACGTGGCCAGAATCGACAATCGCTGGTAAAGTTATGCATTGTGCAGACAGTGATGTGGGACGTCTCGCAACGACTGGGACTTCCCCTCTGCCATGGGGCATCATCGAGCCAAGGGCATTGTTTGATGGCTGACTACGTCCTCGAGGGCTTCAAGTGGGGCTCCAGCGCACTTGGAACCGCTTCCGGCGAAATTGATTGGAGCTTCGCCGCAGCTAACTTCACTGGCCAATTCATTCAGTTCGACAGCTTCCTGACCGGGATGTTCCAGACCGAGATCAGGGAGGCATTCGACCGGTGGGAATCGGCGGCCAATATCGACTTTCATGAAGTCTCCGACGCCGCCGGAAATCAAATACGCCTTGGACTAAGTCACATCGACGGCCTGAACAACATCGTCGGCAAGGAACAGAACTCCTATGCAGGCGGTTCGGAGATTACAGCTGATATTACGTTCGACATGGATGAGGGCTGGCATCTCGTCAATGGTGAGCTTGTCAGCAACGGCGGAGTTTCTTTCTACGTCGTAGCGCTCCACGAGATCGGACATAGCCTCGGACTAGACCATTACAATGTCAGTCCGGCGGTCATGAATGCGGTCACCAATCCCGCAGTCATAGATCTCACCCAATCGGACATCGACGGCGTGCGAGCCCTTTACGGCGTGCTTCCCGGCATCGCCGTTTCGACCGCCGTCCAGCTCGCCGATGGACGTCTGGATTTTTTGCAATACAACTCGTCCGGCCATCTCGCGGCTTCATCCCTGACGCAGCAATCGTTCTGGAAGGTCGTCGGCAACGTCGACTTTGCTTCGAACGGAAATCCTGCCGTCATTACCCAGTCCAACGGCCAAATTGACTTGCTTAACTTCAGTGCGGGGCAGCTATCGAGCTCGCTGCTGATGACGGGGAGCTATTGGGACGTTAAAGGCGCCGGTCTGTTCAGCGGAGCCGCGAACGCCGAATTCGTCACTCAGTCGTCGAGTGGGCAGATTGATTTCCTGGGTTTCAATAGTGCGGGCAAGCTCACCACGAGTGCGCTAACGAGCCTGGCATTCTGGAATGTCGTCGGGGTTGCGGATGTCAATGGAGACGGGCACGCCGACATCGTGACGCAGTCTTCGTCGGGCGAGATCGATCTGCTCTACTTCGAGAACTTCAAGTTCGTTGCAAGTAATTTGCTGCCGGGCAACTACGACCCTGTTCTCGATGTCATCGATATGAAGAACGGCTCAGCGGTTTTTCTGACTGAGAGCGCATCGGGAACAACGACCGAACTGGTATTCGACGGCAACCACGTCACAAGTACGCATCTACTGGATGCGGTCGGCCTTTCACTTGTTCATGCCGCAGGTGCGGCCGGCCACTTGTTCACCTGAGAGTTCATGGGCGGCGACGACGAAAGCCGGCCCTTGGGCGCGCCTCAAAAACGTTCAGCCGAAAGCGAACGCCAGCAGGCTCGAGCACAGCAGCACGAGGCTTGCTGCGGTCAGGGTCAGAAACCCGTCGGAGACCAAATCGTGATTACGCATGATACACCTGCCTTCTTCGATGCTCATCCGAATTGATTAAAGCTTTCCGAACATTCACTCCTGGAAAGAGGTGACGCGTCTTTCCGCCTTCAACGGACTGTCAGGCCCGGTACCGATAGCCTTCCACGGCGTGCGCCAAGAAGATCGCCGCACTCACCAGGCCCATCACCGCTGTAACCGTCTCGATCATCGCAAACTTCCTTTGCGCCCCACGCGAACGAGAAAACGATTGCAGCCTTGCACAGTCAAAAAGATTCAATTGTTGGAATCCAAGATGCCCCCCGACTGATGATTTGCTGCAACAGTGTGTCTGATCGCGGGACAGGCGAGGGGGTTTGGCGGGGGCGAAGGTCAGTAGAACGACGGAGGCGGCGCAACAGACCATTCACCAAGACGCCACCGCCAGCCGGCTCTCCCCATTTCCGCCGTGTTCCGGTTGCGATATCGTCACGCTCTGGTGCGGAGGTGGGCCGCACAGCGACGGCAAGGGACTTCGACGCCTCGGAGTGGGCGCTGGTCCGGCAGAATGGTACTTGGGGCAGATGGGGATTAGACGGCCAGATTCGATGATCCGGACGGCACGCGGCGCCGTTGCGGTGGCGACGTGCCTCGTCCTCGCCAATTGTGCCTCCTCGAACAAGTTCGCCAGCCGGGTCGACCCCAAATACGGGGTGTCGTCGAGCCCGCGCGTGGTGGCGCTGGGTGATCCCGTGCCGAAAGGCGGCGGCACCTATCGCATCGGCAAGCCGTACGTTGTCGCCGGCCGCACCTATGTGCCGGAGGAGAATGAGAACTACCGCGCGGAGGGCATGGCGTCCTGGTACGGCGACGATTTCCATGGCCGCCTGACCGCCAATGGCGAGGTGTTCGACATGGGCTCGCTCACGGCCGCCCATCCGACCTTGCCGATGCCGAGCTACGCCCGCGTCACCAATTTGAGCAATGGCCGATCGCTCGTCGTTCGGGTCAATGACCGCGGCCCGTACCACGGCAATCGCCTCATAGACGTCTCGAACAAAGCCGCAGAACTGCTTGAATTCAAAGGCAATGGCGTGGCACGCGTCCGCGTCGAATATGTCGGGCGGGCGCCGCTCGAAGGGTCCGACGACCGCCAGCTGATGGCGACCTTGCGCACCGGTACTCCAGCGCCGTCCCCGTCGATGGTCCGCGTCGCCTCCGCACGGCCGTTCGTGCCGGAGATGTCGTCCTCCTCGGGCCGGGTCCGTGGCGACGTTCCGTTGCCGGAGGGGCGGCCCTACAGCCTCGGCAACACCCAAGCCGACTACGCCTCGGTGAGCGCCACCTCGGAAATGTCGGCCTCGAGCCGGTCGCACCGCCGCGCCCAGAACAATCCGCGCGAAGTCTCCTATGAAGGTGATGCGCGCTACGCCGCAAGCCCGAGCCCGGCGGCCGCCTATGTCCCGATCGACGCGCGCGGACCGGCCGAAGTCCTGAGCGGGCGCGGCCTCTACTGAGCCATGCGCTTACAGATCAGGTTGTTGGCCTGATCATTTCAGAAACGCGATCAGCGCCGCGTTGACCTCGTCGGGGCGTTCCTGCTGGATCCAGTGGCCGGCCCCCTCGATGATCAGCTTCTGCTTGAGATTCGGCAGCACGCGCTCCATGTCCGCGACCCGCTTGGCGCCGATCAGCCCGGTGATCACCGAATCATTCGAGCCGGCGATGAACAGCGACGGCTGATGGATCTGCGCGTCCTGCCAGGGCGCGGTCAGCTCCCAGTTGCGGTCGAGATTGCGGTACCAGTTCAGGCCGCCGCGGAAGCCGGAGTGCCGATAGCCTTCGGCGAATTCGGCAATGTCGGCCTCGGTCAGCCAGGCCGGCAATGGCATTCCGGCCGGCAGCTTGCCGAGGAAGCCCTTGGCCTCGTCGACGAACATCGAGCTCGGATCGGAGACACCACGCCCGAGCACCAGCCGCATGGTGTGGGCGATGTCGCGCTCGAACTCAGCCTCGGCCACGCCGGGCGGCTGGAAGTACTGCCAATAGAAATTGGTGATGCCGCTGTCGCGCAGGGTCTCGAGCGGGCGACCACGGCCGCGGAACGGCGGCGGCACGCTGAGGCCGGCGACTTTCGTGAAGATGTCGGGACGGAACAGGGCCGCGTGCCAGGCCACCGGCGCGCCCCAGTCATGGCCGACGATCATCGCGCGTGTCTCGCCGAGCGCGGCAACCAGCGCCACCATGTCTCCGACCGTATCGAAGATCGTGTAGGCGCCGACCTCGGCCGGCGCTCCGGTGCGGCCGAAGCCGCGCATGTCAGGCGCGACGACCCGAAAGCCTGCCGCCGCCAGCGCCGCGATCTGGTGCCGCCATGAATAGGACAGTTCCGGCCAGCCATGACAGAGCACGACCAGCGGGCCTTGCCCGGCCTCGCGCACGAACATGTCGATGCCGTTGGCGGAAATGGTGCGGGAGGATGACATTCGCGTTTCCGCCTTGTTTGCCGGTTCTGCTGACGTTAGCTGGTTCCAAGGATACGGACGTTCAACGCAACCGGCAATCCGGCCGGCCGTGCACAAGCGCAGAAACCTCAGTTGTTTGCGATACTTCCAGCTGTTAGAACGCAGTCTTTCAGGACATCGCCGATGGCAGCCCAGACCGCAGTTCCCCGCACGTTGTCAGCTCGCGCCGGGCGTTGCTGGCGCGGCCTGGTCGCGGCCGCGGTCGCGCTGGCGATCGGTTGCGGCGGAATGGTCTATGCCGCCAACAACAGCGTCCAGGGCGCCAAGAAGGAAGAGGGCGGGTTCGACGGCGATGCGCCGACCGCGATCCTGGTCGAGGCCAGTAGCGGCAGCGTGCTGTTCGAGAAGAACGCCGATGAACTCCGCGCGCCCTCCAGCATGATGAAGCTGATGACGGCCGAGGTGGTGTTCAACGCCATCAAGAAGGGCGACATCAAGCTCACGGACGAGTACCGGATCAGCGAGAACGCCTGGCGACGGGGCGGGGCGCCGTCCGGCACCTCGACGATGTTCGCGGCGATCAACAGCAAGGTCTCGATCGACGATCTCCTGCATGGCGCGATCATCCCGAGCGGCAACGATGCCTGCATCGCGCTCGCCGAAGGCCTTGCCGGCAACGAGCATAGCTTTGCGACCGACGTCATGACCAAGCGCGCCCGCGAACTCGGCATGACCAAGTCGACCTTCGGCAATTCCAACGGGCTGCCCGACCCGGCCAACAAGATGACGGTGCGGGAGCTCGCAACGCTGGCGCGCCACATCATCCTGACCTACCCGGACAGGTACAAGCTGTTCGGCGAGAAGGAATTCACCTGGAACAAGATCCGCCAGCAGAACCGCAATCCGCTGCTGAACGCCTTGCCCGGTGCCGACGGCCTGAAGACCGGCTACACCAAGGAAGGCGGCTACGGCATGGTCGGCTCGGCGGTGCAGAACGACACGCGGCTGATCGTCGTGGTCAATGGCCTCGAGGATTCCGAGGACCGCGCGACCGAAGCCAAGAAGATGCTGGAATGGGGGTTCCGCAGCTTCGAGACCCGGATCCTGATCGCGGCCAATCAGCCGGTCGGCTATGCCCGGGTGTTCGGCGGCGAGAGCCGTTCGGTCAAGCTCGTCAGTCCCGATCCGATCAAGGTGATGGTGTCGAAGAACGGCAACGACAAGCTGCTCGCGCGCATCATCTATAGCGGCCCGGTCAAGGCGCCGATCACCGCCGGCCAGAAGATCGGGGTGGTGCGGGTGTGGCGCGGCGCCAATGTCGCAATGGAGGCTCCGGTCTTCGCAGCGGACGCCGTCGGCACCGGATCGACGATGCGTCGCGCGCTCGATGGCGCCCAGGAGCTGGTCATCGGTATGTTCCGCGCAGGGGTCGAGAAGCTCTGACATGGCGGAAGCAGCAGTCCAACGGCCGAGCTTGCGCGGTCGCTTCATCACCTTTGAGGGCGGCGAGGGGTCGGGGAAATCGACCCAGATCCGCAAGCTCGCTGAACGGCTCGATGCCGCCAAGCTGCGCGCGATCGTGACCCGCGAGCCCGGCGGCTCGCCGGGGGCGGAGATCATCCGTCACCTCGTGCTGTCGGGGATGGGCAAGCTGCTCGGGCCGGAGGCCGAGACGCTGCTGTTTGCCGCTGCGCGCGACGACCATGTCCGCACCGTAATCCTGCCGGCGCTCAACCAGGGCATCTGGGTGCTGTGCGATCGCTTCTTCGATTCCACGCGTGCCTATCAGGGCCAGCTCGGGCAGGTGTCGCCCGAACTCGTCAACGCCATGCAGCGCGTGACCATCGGCGATCTCAAGCCCGATCTGACCTTCATCCTCGATGTGCCGGTCGAAGTGGGACTGCAACGCGCCGCTGCGCGACGCGGCGACGCCACCGCCGATCGCTTCGAAGCCGAAGGCATCAAGTTCCATCAGGATTTGCGTGACGCGTACCGCCGGATCGCGGCCGAGGATCCGGAGCGCTGCGTCCTGATCGACGCGACGGCCGATCCGGACACGGTGACGGCCAGGATATGGACCGCGCTGCGCGAACATCTGCGCGCAACGGCTGCGGCGGACAGCATCGCATGAGCGCGCGCAAGGTCGAACAGGAGAGCGCCGCCCGCCATCCGCGCGAAACGCCGGATTTGTTCGGGCATCGCGAGGCGGAGACCGCGCTGCTCGATGCCTATCGCAGCGGGCGAATTCCGCACGCCTGGCTGATCGGCGGGGCGCAGGGCATCGGCAAGGCGACGCTGGCCTACCGCATGGCGCGGCTCGTGCTGGCGTTTCGCAATCCGAAATCGTCCCAGGTGCAGCAGGCGCCGACGCTGCGGGTCGATCCGGCCGACCCCGTGGCGCGGCAGGTCGCGGCAGGCGCTCATGGCGGGCTCCTTGTGCTCGAGCGCGGCCTCAACGATCGCGGCGTGATGCGCACCGTCATCACGGTCGACGAGACGCGCGAGACCATCTCGTTCTTCGGCTCGACCGCTGCGGTCGACGGCTGGCGCGTCTGCATCGTCGATACCGTCGACGAGCTCAATCCCAACGCCGCGAACGCGCTGCTGAAAATCCTCGAGGAGCCGCCGCAGCAATCGCTGTTCCTCCTAGTCAGCCACGCACCGTCACGGGTGCTGCCGACCATTCTGTCCCGCTGCCGCAAATTGCTGCTGCGGCCGCTGGAGACGGACGATGTGGTGCGTGCGGCCGCGGCAGCAACCGATATCGAAGCCGACGATCCGGCGCTACTGGAAGCCGCCGCAGCATCCGAAGGCAGCGTCGGGCGGGCGCTGTCGCTGCTCGGCGGCGATGCGCTGAAACTGCAGCAACGCACCGCCGCGCTGCTCGCGACGCTTCCGAGCGTCGATCCGCGTGAGCTGCATGCGCTGGGCGAAGCGCTCGGCACCAGCGACCGCGTCGCGCTCGCTGCCTTCATCGACGGCATCGATCGCTGGATGAGCGAGCGCATGCGCATGGGCGATGCCAATGCCAATCTGCCGCGCCTTGCACGGCTGGCGGAGGTATGGGAAAAGATCGTCCGCGCCGCGCGCGATACCGAAGCCTACAATCTGGAGCGCAAGCCGCTGGTTTTCTCGGTGTTTTCGATGCTCGCGGATGCAACCCGATAGACACCGCGTCTGACAACACATCCGTCTGACAACACTCCCGACAATCTCGTTTCGATCTGCAAAGGATTCCGTGGTGGCGACCGCTAAGAAGAAATCGTCGAAAAAAGCCAAGAAGACGAAGAAGGCATCGCCCGCTCGCGCGACCAGCAAAGCCACGGCGAAATCGCGCGCGGCCAAGAAAGCGAAGAAGGCCGCCAAGTCCAAATCCAAGACCGGAGCCAAGGGCGCCAGGAAATCGGCGGCGAAGAAGACTGTGAAGAAGACGGCCAAGAGCACGGCCAAGAAGGCTGCTGCGAAGGCCACCAAGGCTCCGCCGAAGAAAGCTGCCGCAGCAGCAGCCGCACCGGCGGCAAAGAAGCCCGCTCGGCCGATGGCTCCTGTTACCGAGAAGGCGCCGAGACCGGCAAAGGTTCGCGCGCCGAAGCAGCCCAAACCCGTAGCGGCGGCTCCTGCGGCCGCTTCCGTTCCGGTGCCCGCCGCGGACCGCGGCAACGTCTTCTACATCACGACCGCGATCGCTTATCCGAACGGTCAGCCGCATATCGGCCACGCCTATGAGGCGATCGCCACCGATGCGCTGGCGCGCTTCCAGCGGCTCGACGGCAAGGACGTGTTCTTCCTGACCGGCACCGACGAGCACGGACAGAAGATGATCCAGACTGCGGCCGGCGAGGGCATGACGCCGTACGATCTCGCAACCCGCAATGCGGCGCGGTTCAAAGAGATGGACGAGCGTCTCAACGTTTCGTTCGACCGCTTCATCCGCACCTCGGAGCCTGCGCATCACGAGTCGGTGCAGGCGATCTGGCGCGGTATGCAGGACAATGGCGACATCTATATCGACACCTATGCCGGCTGGTACTCGGTGCGCGACGAGGCCTATTACGCCGAGGAGGAGACCGTCGTCGGCGAGGACAATGTCCGCCGCGGCCCGCAGGGCACGCCGGTCGAATGGGTCGAGGAGAAGAGCTATTTCTTCAAGCTGTCGGCCTACCAGGACAAGCTGCTGCACCTTTATGAGAGCCAGCCCGATTTCATCGGCCCGGATTCACGCCGCAACGAAGTGATGAGTTTCGTGCGCGGCGGGCTCAAGGACCTCTCGATCTCGCGCACCACGTTCGACTGGGGCGTCAAGGTCCCGGACGATCCCGAGCACGTGATGTATGTCTGGGTCGACGCGCTGACCAACTACATCACCGGCGTCGGCTATCCCGATGAGAACGACAAGCATTGGCGCTACTGGCCAGCCGACGTGCACATCATCGGCAAGGACATCATCCGCTTCCACGCCGTGTACTGGCCGGCCTTCCTGATGTCGGCAGGCATTCCCGTGCAGAAGCGGGTCTATGCGCACGGCTTCCTGTTCAACAGGGGCGAGAAGATGTCGAAGTCGGTCGGCAACGTGGTCGACCCCTTCAATCTCGCCGAGCAGTACGGCGTCGACCAGATGCGCTACTTCTTTCTGCGCGAAGTGCCGTTCGGCCAGGACGGCAACTACAACCACGAGGCCATCGTCGCGCGCATCAACGCCGACCTCGCCAATGATTTCGGCAATCTGGCGCAGCGTTCATTGTCGATGATCGCCAAGCAACTCGGCGGCGTGCTGCCGGAGCCCGGCGAATTCAGCGACAACGACAAGGCGATTCTGGCGCAGGCCGACGCCATGCTGGAGACGTCGCGGACCGCGATGGCGACGCAGCAGATCCATCAATGGCTCAACACGGTCTGGGCTGTGGTCGCCGAGGCCAACCGCTATTTTGCCGGCGAAGCGCCGTGGGCGCTGGCGAAGACGGATCCCGCGCGCCAGAAGACGGTGCTGTATGTCACCGCCGAGGTCGTGCGCCAGATCGCGATCATGGCGCAGGCCGTGATGCCGGAGTCCTGCGGCAAGATGCTCGACAGCCTCGGTATCGCTGCTGACGCCCGCAGCTTTGCCGCGGTCGCCGGGCGCATCAAACCGGGTACCGTCCTGCCGGCGCCTGTCGGCGTCTTTCCGCGCTATGTGGAACCGAAGACCGAGTGAGTGGTTCGAAATTCATGCTGGTCGACAGTCATTGCCATCTGGATTTTCCCGACTTTGCCGACGATCTCGACGGGATCGTCGGGCGCGCCGAGGCGGCCGGCATTGGCCGCATGGTCACGATCTCGACCCGGGTGAGGCGGCTCGGCGGCCTGCTCGCGATCACGGAGCGCTTTCCCGACGTCTACTGCTCGGTCGGCACCCATCCGCATCATGCCGACGAAGAGGACGGCATCCCGGCCAGCGAACTGATCGAGTTGACGAAGCATCCGAAGGTCGTGGCGCTCGGCGAGGCGGGGCTCGACTATTTCTACGAGCACGGTTCGCGCGACGCCCAGGAGCGCGGCTTTCGCGCGCACATCGCGGCGGCGCGCGAAACCGGCCTGCCGCTCGTCATTCACACCCGGGAGGCCGATGAGGATTGCGGCCGCATCCTGGAGGACGAGGTTGCGAAGGGCCCGTTCAAGGCGGTCCTGCACTGCTACACCGGCGGGCGCGAGCTTGCGATGAAGGCGATCGCGCTTGGGCTGTCGATCTCGTTCACGGGCATCCTGACCTTCAAGAAGTCGGACGCGCTGCGCGCGCTGGCAGCCGAGCTGCCGGCCGACCGCATCATGGTCGAGACCGACGCGCCATATCTTGCGCCCGGCAAATTCCGCGGCAAGCGCAACGAGCCGTCCTATGTCGTCGAGGTCGCCAGGGTGCTCGCGGAAACCCGCGGCGTCTCCCTGGAGGAGATCTCGCGGCAGACCACCGAAAACTTCTTCCGGCTGTTCTCCAAGGTGCCGGCGCCGAAGGTTGCTGCATGACGCTGACACTGACCATTCTGGGCTGCGGCTCGTCCGCCGGCGTGCCGCGCCCGGCACTCGGCTGGGGCGCCTGCGATCCCGGCAATCCCAAGAACCGCCGCCGCCGCTGCTCGATCATGGCCGAGCGCACCATGGAGCACGGCACCACGCGGGTCGTGATCGACACTTCGCCCGATCTGCGCGAGCAGCTGATCGACAGCAATGTCGAGCACATCGACGCGGTGTTCCTGACGCATGAGCATGCCGACCAGACCCACGGCATCGACGATTTGCGCTCGGTCGTGCTGCATCAGCGCCGCCGCATCCCGGTCTACTTCAACCAGTCGACCGCCAAGGACATGATGGCGCGGTTCTCCTATTGCTTCATCTCGCCGGAAGGCAGCGACTATCCGCCGATCCTGACGCGGCATTCGATCGAGGCCGGCGAGAGCCATACGGTCCAGGGGAAGGGCGGTCCGCTGAAGCTCGCGGCCTTCCTGGTGCATCATGGCAAGATCCCGGCGCTAGGCTACCGCATCGGCGGCGCCGCCTACACGCCCGATCTGCACGACATCCCCCAGGAGAGCTGGCCGGCGCTGGAAGGTCTCGATCTCTGGATCGTCGACGGCTTGCGCTATGCGCAGCATCCCAGCCATTTCAGCGTTGCGGACGCGCTGTCGTGGATCGAGCGCTTCAAGCCGAAGCGCGCCGTCATCACCAACATGCATTCCGACCTCGACTACGAGGTGCTGCGGCAGAGCCTGCCGGCCGACGTCATCCCGGCCCATGACGGCATGCGGCTGACGCTCGACCGGGCAGGCTGAAGGCTCAGGCCGAGATCGCCTTGGCCGATCCGACCTGGTTGCGCAGCAGGAATTTCTGGATCTTGCCGGTCGAGGTCTTCGGGATCACGCCGAACACCACGGATTTCGGCGTCTTGAACCCCGACAAGTGCTCGCGGCAATAGGCGATGATCTCGGCCTCGGTCGCCTTGGCGCCGTCCTTCAGCTCGATGAAGGCGCAGGGCACTTCACCCCATTTCGGGTCGGGCTTGGCTACGACCGCCGCGAACAGCACGGCCGGGTGCTTGTAGAGGATGTCCTCGACCTCGACGGAGGAGACGTTCTCGCCGCCGGAGATGATGATGTCCTTGGAGCGGTCCTTGATGATCACATAGCCGTGCTCGTCGAGCACGCCGAGATCGCCGGTGTGAAACCAGCCGCCGGCAAAGGCTTCCTGCGTCGCCTTCGCGTTCTTCAAATAGCCCTTCATCACGATGTTGCCGCGGAACATGACCTCGCCGATGGTCTCGCCGTCGCGCGGCACCTCGCGCATGGTCTCGGGATCGAGCACCGTGACGCCTTCCTGCAGCGGATAGGACACGCCCTGGCGCCGCTTCAGCTGCGCGCGCGCATCAGCCGACAGCTCGTCCCAGCCCGGCTGCTCGGCGCAGACCGAGGCGGGGCCATAGACCTCGGTCAGCCCGTAGACGTGGGTCAGCTTGATGCCGATGCGCTCGCCACCCTCGAGCACCGCAACCGGCGGCGCCGCGCCGGCGATCAGGCCGACGACGGGCTTTGCCTTGCCGCCCTTTGGCGCATCGGGCGCGTTGATCAGCGTGTTGTAGACGATCGGCGCGCCGCACATGTGGGTGACGCCGTGCCTCGGGATCAGTTGGAAGATCTTGGCCGGGTCGACCTTGCGCAGGCAGACATTGACGCCGGCGGCCGCCGCGATCGTCCAGGGGAAGCACCAGCCGTTGCAATGAAACATCGGCAGCGTCCAGAGATAGACCGGATGCTGGCCGAGATTGCCGGCGAGGATGTTGCTGACCGCGTTGAGATAGGCGCCGCGGTGATGCGTCACGACGCCCTTGGGATTGCCCGTCGTGCCCGACGTGTAGCTCAGCGCGATCGCATCCCATTCGTCGGCCGGCGGCCGTTCCACGAAGCCGGGATCGCCCGCCGCGACCGCCGCCTCATACTCGATCTCGCCGATCCGCTTGCCGCCGCCGAAGGCCGCGTCATCGACGTCGATCACGAACGGCTTTGCGCCCTTCATCAGGGTCAGGGCCTCCGCGATCACGCCGGAGAATTCGGGATCGACCAGAATGATCTTTGCGCCGCCATGCTCGAGCTGGAACGCGATCGATGCCGCGTCGAGGCGGATGTTGAGCGCATTGAGCACCGCGCCGGTCATCGGCACCGCGAAGTGCAATTCGTTCATCGCCGGGATGTTCGGCAGCATCGCCGCGACCGTGTCGCCATGGCCGATGCCATGGCCCGCGAGATAGGACGCAAAGCGCCTGCAGCGCTCGTAGGTCTCCTTCCAGGTGAAGCTGCGGCCCTCATAGACCGCGCTGAGATGGTCGGGATAGACGGCGGCCGAGCGCGCCAGGAAGCTCAAAGGCGAGAGCGGCACGTAATTGGCCGGCGTCTTGTCCAACCCGATCGAGTACTGGTTCTGAGCTGCACTCATGGCCCTATCCCATCCGCAAGGTGCTTTACAGGAAGCCGATCGATATCCAGGGGAAGATGGCGACGATGATCAGGCCGATCAACAGCGCCAGCATGTAACCCCAGATCGGCCGGATACCCTCGGCCGGATCGACGCGCCCGATGGCGCAGGCGGCATAATAGCCGACCCCGAACGGCGGCGCGAACAGGCCGATGCCCATCGCCAGGATGATGATCATGGCGTAGTGCACCTCGTGGACGCCGACCTGGTGCGCAATCGGAAACAGCAGCGGCCCGAACAGCACGATGGCCGGGATGCCCTCGAGCACGCTGCCGAGGATCACGAAGGCCAGGATCGAGACCGCAATGAAGGTCGCCGACCCGCCGGGCAGCCCGGTCATCGCCGCCGCCAGCGCCCGCGAGAAGCCGGACTGCGTCAGGCCCCAGGCCATGCCGGTCGCGGTACCGATGATGAACAGGATCGCCCCCGACAGGCATGCCGTGTCGATCAGCATCGGCAACAGACGTCGCCAGTTGAACTGGCGGTAGATCAAGAGGCCGATGACGAAGGCGTAGACGATGCCGATGGTCGACACTTCGGTGGCGGTGGCGATGCCTTCGACCACGGCGTAGCGGATCACGAAGGGCAGGGCCAATGCGGGCAGGGCGAACACCAACGCCTTGCCGATCTCGCTGCCGGTGGCGCGCTGGACGTGGCTGCGGTCTTCGCCGCGGTAGCGCCACCACACCAGCCCCGACAGCGTGATCGCCAGCACCACGCCGGGCAGCAGGCCGCCGGTGAACAGCGCCGAGATCGAGACGCCGGTCACCGAGCCGATCGTGATCAGCACGAGGCTCGGCGGAATGGTTTCGGTCTGCGCGCCGGTGGCGGCGAGCAGGGCGACCAGATCGCCCGGCTTGGCGCCGCGCTGCTTCATTTCCGGGAACAGCACGGGCGCGACCGCGGCCATGTCGGCGGCCTTCGATCCGGAGATGCCGGAGACCAGATACATGGCGCCGACCAGCACGTAATGCAGGCCGCCGCGGACATGGCCGAGCAGGCTCGCCAGGAACGCCACCATGGCCCGCGCCATGCCGGTCATCTCGATCAGGAGGCCGAGGAAGACGAACAGCGGCACCGACAGCAGGATCAGATGGCTCATGCCCTCGTCCATCCGGCCGACCAGCACCATCAGCGGCGTTCGGGTGGTCAGCGCCAGATAGCCGAAGATCGCCATGCCGAAGGCAAAGCCGATCGGCACGCCGGCGAACACGCAAAAGCCGACCACGCCGACGAAGAAGATGACCAGGTTGAGGTTGCCGAGCGGCCGCAGCATCGGCTGCGCCAGCCAGAACAGCCCGATCAAGGCCGCCACGGTGAGCGCGGCCAGCAGGAAGGTCTTGAAATCGCCGACCCGGGCCAGCCGCAGCAGCGCGAACAGCGCCATCAGGCAGGTGCCGACCGGCAGCGCCGCCGCGCGCCAGGTGTTGGATATCTGCAGCGCCGGCGTGGTGATGAAGCTTTCCTCGTAGGCATATTCATACGCCGGCCGCACGATCAGGATCAGGAACGCCAGTGCGGCGCAGGTTGCGATCACATCGAGATAGGCCCACAGCCGCGGTCCCGCGCTTGCGACCAGCGCCGTCATCCGCATGTGCTCGCCGCGGCGGAACGCCACCGCCGAGCCCAGCATCGCGAGCCACAGGAACAGGATCGACGCCAGTTCGTCGGACCAGATCAGCGGCGCATGGAGCACGTAGCGCGACACCACGCCGGCGAACAGGATCACGACCTCGGCGACCACAAGGATCGCCGCCGGGATTTCGACCAGCATCCCGAGCGCCGAATCGATGGAACCGAGAACGGAGCGGCGGCGAGGGGGCTGCGACGCCGCCTCGCCGGCCACGGCCGGCGTCATCTCGACATGAGCCATGGCAAGCCTCCTGCTTGATTTGATCGATCAGGACAGTTTGCCGACGGACTTCTCGAGCAGATCCCAGGCCTTCTCGCCGTACTTGCCCTTCCACTCGGCGTAGAAGCCGGCGGCGCGGAGCTTGTCGCGGAACGGCCCGACCTCAGGCTGGTTGAAGACGAGCCCCTTGCCCGTGAGCTCCTGCTTCACGGTGGCGTTCAGCTTCTCGGTATCCTCACGCTCCTTGACGGCCGCCGCGTTGACGTTCTTGGCGACGATGGTCTTGATATCGTCCGGCAGCGCCGCCCAGGCCCGGCGGTTCATCAGGAACCAGAAGCCGTCCCACATGTGGTTGGTCATCGAGCAGTATTTCTGCACCTCGTAGAGCTTCGCCGCCGAGATCAGTGCCAGCGGGTTCTCCTGGCCCTCGACGATCTTGGTCTGCAGCGCCGAATAGACCTCGCTGAAATTGATCGAGGCGGGCGATGCATCGAACGCCTTGAACATCGAGGTCCACAGCGGCGACACCGGCACGCGGATCTTGAAGCCCTTGAGGTCGTCGGGACCGGTGATCGGCTTGGTCGACGACGTGGTCTGGCGGAAGCCGTTGTCCCAGATCTTTTCCATGACCTCGAGGCCGGCCTTGTTGATCTCGCCGCGCACATAGGCGCCGAGCTCGCCGTCCATGGCCTTCCAGACCGTGGGATAGTCCGGGAATGCGAAGCCGATGCCGTTGATCGAGGCGGCCGGCACCAGGGTCGCGAGGATCAGGCCGGACAGCGTGAAGAACTCGACGCCGCCGGAGCGCACCTGGCTCAGCATGTCGGTATCGGAACCAAGCTGGCTGTTCGGGAACACCTGCAGATCAAACCGGCCGTTGGTCTCGGTCTTGATCGCCGCGGCCATCTCCCGGGCGCGCGCCACGAACGGATGCGACTCCGGCAGATTGTTGGCGAACTTGTAAGAGAATTCGGCCGACTGGGCGCGCGCGACATAGGGCGCGCCGATCCCGCCGAGGACGGCGGAAGCGGCGGAAACCTTCAGCAGCGTGCGTCGTGAAAAGCTCATTGGTTGCTCCTCAAGAGGCTTGTTGTTGTTCTGAGATGCCATCCTATACGGACCTGATGCCGCGGGGTCACCAGCGATCTCTGCACAGCTGGGGCTTATTGCAGCGTCCGTTCGCGGCGGCAATATCGGCTTTCAGACGAGATGCGCGCGCGTCGATCGCTGCGGCATCGGCACCGGCGGGACGACCGGCTTGGGCATATCAGCACACACGCCAACTTGCGGACCAGTGCGAAGATTTCCCACTCCAGTGCGAAGATTTCCCACTAAATATCTGATCTAATTGTAGATATAAATATTCCATAATATACCTTATGCGAATTACGGATGCGGGCGTGGCCGCGATTGCCGGCAGCTATCCCATAGCTCCGCTCACCTTCGCCGCAACGCCGAGAATCAGGAACCTTGGCACCGTCGGGCAGATCGACGGCCCAGTCCTACCTTCCAGCGGTGAGCGATGAGCCGTATCAGCCAGGCACGCGCTCCGGGCTCGCAAGATTGGCGCGCGCACTTGGCTTGCTCGGTGCCCGCGATGGCCATCAGCCGGTCGCAGCCGGACCACAAGCCGCGATCGTGCCGCGTCCAGGCGCGCGCAAATGCCGACCGCGGAGACCGCGACGAGACCGCGCCATTGAAGACCTGGCTCTCGGCGGGGTCCCGACGGTCTGGAATGCCGCGGACTGCGAGACCTTGTGCGGTCCGGTTACGGCTACCGATCGCCAGCGTCGGCTCAGCCCCAGGAAGCGGGTATTGCCACCCCTGCTCCGACCGCCCTGATACCTGTACCTCGTTTCGGCGCGTTGTCGCTTCAGTCGTCGAGGGTCCACATCCGGAGGATATCGGCCGTGGATGCCACCTCGATCTGGATGCTGAAGCGTTCGGCATAGAGCTGCAGCAGCCTATCATGGCTTTGATCGGAAGAGCTGCACAGCGCGTCCTCGGCCACGATCACTCGATAGCCGATATCGATCGCAGCCAGCACGGTGGCGAGCACGCACACGTCGGTCTCGCCGCCCGACACGATGGCCGTATCGGTCCCATGCGCATCCAGATGAGCTTGCAGGCGCCCGTTGCCGAACGCGTTGTAGATCGGCCGGTCGACGATGGCGGCCGGCGGCACACAGGCGGCGAGCGTCGGCACGAGCTCGATCAACTCCGGATCGAGCCGCTCGCGGGTCACGCATTCCCATTTCTCGTAATAGGCCCGCCAAATCCCTCGCGCGTCGCGCTTCGAGCGCGGCGGAATAAAGCGGGTGAATACGGTACGTTCAGGCGCATGCTGCGCCAGCTTGATGATGCGCGGCAGCACGCGGTCCATCCAGGGCGTCGCCCAGGGTGCTCCCGGCTCGAACAGCCGCTGCATGTCGATGCAAAGGTGCGCCGCGCGCGGACCCGGCGGGCTCAGAAGCTGTCCCATCGTTCACTCCTGCGCGCGCCGGCCGGATGCCGTCACACGCAGGCTCAGCCGCCCAGGCCGCGAAAGGCCCCGCCGAAGCGGGGCCCCTGACGTGGTCGCGTTCACCATTTCTGCCGGCCGTACCAGTCGTTTACTTCCTTGGCGGCTTGATCCTTGGCATAGCCGTAGCGCTGCTGCAGACGGCCCTCGAGCTGGTCCTGCTTGCCGTCGATCACATCGAGATCGTCATCGGTGAGCTTGCCCCACTGCTCCTTGACCTTACCCTTGACCTGCTTCCAGTTGCCTTCGACACGATTCCAATCCATCGCGGTTCTCCCTTGAACGATGAGACCGACCAACGGGCCGGTCGAGGCTTCGTTCCGAAGCCGCGTTGCGGCAAGACTTCGCAATCCAGACTTCGCAATCCGACCAAGCTCTATCGTGACGCGCTTGAATGCGCGACAGCCGAGAATGTGCTTTGCCGCGCATCGATCAAGGATAGGAACTTGCTTTCCGCACTCGTGTTGGCACTCCGGACTAATCACCCAACACACGGAGCGACCAATGCCGGACAAGGATCTCAGCGCCCTCTTCCTCGATACCCTCAAGGACATTTACTACGCGGAAAAGCAGATCCTGAAGGCGTTGCCGCGGATGGCCAAGGCCGCCGAGTCCGACGATCTGCGTGCGGCGTTCGAGAAGCATCATGACGAGACCGAAGGACAAATCGAGCGGCTCGAGCAGATCTTCGACCTGATGGGCAAGCCGGCGCGCGGCAAGAAGTGCGACGCCATCGAGGGGATTATCGACGAGGGCAAGGAGATCATGGAGGAGTATGCCGACACGCCGGCGCTCGACGCGGGCCTGCTCTCGGCGGCCCAGGCGGTCGAGCATTACGAGATCGCCCGCTACGGCACCCTGAAAGCCTGGGCGAACCGGCTCAGCATGAAGGATGCGGTCAAGCTCATCGACCAGACCCTGGCCGAGGAAAAGAAGACGGATGAAGCGCTCACCAAGCTCGCCGTCGGCGGCATCAACGCCGAAGCCGCCTGACGAGACGCGCGATGAAGCGACGTCCGCTTTGTGCACGCCCTCGCATTTGCTGGTAGATTGGACGCCGATTCAGCATCCGGGAGCCCAATGGCCCGACGCACCGGCAGCGCCGATCTTCCGCTCCATGGTGGCCGCGTGCCGCCATGGCTGGCGACGCGCATGGCGGTGCTGGGCGGCATCATCACCCAGGCCATCGTCCACCAGTACGGCCGCGACGCCTTTTTGCAGCGACTGTCGCATCCATTCTGGTTCCAGTCGTTCGGTGCCGTGATGGGTATGGACTGGCACTCGTCCGGAATCACCACCAGCGTCATCGGCGCGTTGAAGCGAGGTCTGGCGCCGCTGCAAGGCGAACTCGGAATCCACGTCTGCGGCGGCCGCGGCAAGCATTCGCGCCGCACGCCCGATGAACTGTCCGCCCTCGGCGACCGCGTCGGATTCGATGGTGCCGCCCTGACCCGCGCGAGCCGGCTGGTGGCCAAGGTCGACAGCGCCGCGGTGCAGGACGGATTCGAGCTCTACCTGCACGGCTTCTTCGTCACCGACGACGGCAAATGGACCGTCGTTCAGCAAGGCATGAACGGCGACAAGCGGCAGGCCCGCCGCTATCACTGGCACTCCGAAGGCCTGCGTAGCTTCGTCGACGAGCCGCACAGCGCGATCGACGGCCCGACGCAGGGCGAGATCGTCAATCTCACCGATCACCGCGCCGAAGGCTCACGCCAGGCGCAGCTCGATCTGCTCGCTGCGCTGGGGCCGGACGGCATCACGCGCGAATATGCCGAGCTGACGCAGAGCGCGACCGCGCAACCGGATCTCCTGCACCTGATCATGCCCGCGCATCACGACGTGCGCTCGAGCGACGTGTTCGTCCGACGCCTGCACGGCACCCTGGCCGCGGCTGCCGATCGCGGGCCGCTGGATTTTCCCGAACTGCTGCTGACGCCCGGCGTCGGCGCCCGCACGGTGCAGTCGCTCGCGATGGTCGCCGAGGTCGTTCACGGGACGCCCTACCGCTTCCGCGACCCGGCGCGCTTCTCGCTCGCCCATGGCGGCAAGGACCGTCATCCCTTCCCGGTCCCGATCAAGGTCTATGACGAGACCATCCGCGTGCTGAAGTCGGCCGTGCAGCAGGCAAAGCTCGGCCGCGATGAGGAGATGCAGGCCCTGAAGCGGCTCGACGATCAGGCCCGCAGAATGGAACGAACCGCCACCGGCCCCTCCTTCGAGGCGTTTGTCGCGAACGAGCGCGCCCGTTCGCCCGCGCTCGACGGTCGCTCGGTGTTCGGCTGGGAAGCCGACCTTGCCGAGCGCGACGGGATCACCAAGCCCTAAAGCGAGGGCTTGAGCCAACTCCTGACCATTCTCGCCGATGCCATCATCGGCTTTGACCGCGGTGCTCGCGGCCATGCCGCGATCTTTTGCGTGTCCTCGAGAAGCACTTCGTCGTCAGGTCCTTCGAGGTGACCACCGAGAGCGGCAAGTAGCACCGCGGCCGGCCGGCGCCGACGCTTCGTTCCCGGAGGACGCCTGCGACCTGGCCGCGGCGACAATGTTAGGAACGCCGTTCCGGGCGGCATCGTTAGGCCGTTGACGCAACCAGCCAAATGGAGAGGCTATCATGAAGGTTTGCGACGCGATGACACCTGACGTCCAGCTGTGCACCCCCGACGATACGCTCCGCGATGCCGCAGAAGCGATGGCAGCGCTCGGTGTCGGCCTGCTGCCGGTTACCGATAGCGAGCGCCTGGTCGGCATGATCACGGACCGCGACATCGCGCTTCGCGGCATCGGAATGGGGCGCGGCCCCGACTCGCGGGTCGGCGACGTCATGACGGCCGAGGTGAAGTATTGTTTCGAGGATCAGGAGCTCGACGACATCGCGCAGAACATGGGTGCGATCCAGGTTCGGCGCCTGCCGGTGCTGAACCGGGACAAGCGCCTGGTCGGAATCATCGCTCTCGGGGATATCGCCCTGATCCAGGCCAGCGATGGTACGGGCATGGCGCTCAGCCAGATCTCACGCCCGACCACCCAACACGCGCAACTCTAGACTTACACGGCTCCGCTTCGCGGCCCTGGCTCGCAAAGGCTCGGCTCGCGAAGCGGAGCGTCAGGCGGGCCCATGGCCGACTATGTACCGTGGATTGTGATTGCCGCCGGGGTCATTGCCCTGATCGTCACGGCGCTGCTCTGGCGCGCCCATTACGTCAGCTCCGATTGACCGAACGGGGAGCTCGCGCCGTCAGGCCGCCATCTTGCGGCAGGATTCCGCGCAGGCACGGCACATCGCTACGCATTCGTCCATGCCGCCGACGCGCTCGCAATCCTCTGCGCATTCACCGCAGATCTCCGCGCATTCCCGGCAGGTGTGCTTATGGTGCGGGGTGTTGATCAGCATGAAATGCGCCGCCGTCCGGCACATTTCCGCACAGGCCATCATCAATCGGAAATGCGCCGGCTCGACATGCTTGCCGCCGGTGACGAGACAATGGTTCATGGCCGTGCCGAGGCAGGTCCTATAGCAGGACAGACAGGTCTCGACGCCTCGGTTCATTTCCTCAGAGAATGCCATGTCGATACCTCACGCCTGCGCCAGCAGCTGGCGCAGGTAGCAGAGCCCGTCAAGGGTCAGCTTCGACTCGCGGACTTCGCCCTGCGCGATCTCGGCTTCGAGGAAGGTCTCGAGTTCGGGAAGCGCGCGGTCGAACCTGTCCGCGATGCCCATCAACTCGCAGGTTTGCTTGATCCGCTCGATCGGTTTTTCCAGCACGTTGATCTCAACCATTTTGGCATAAGCCCGGGTCATGCCATTGGTTCCTATGCTCATTGTCGGGTGCGCTGCGGCGGGGTCTGCGCCGGCTAAGACGCCGTGCCGACCGTGTCGGCCATGGTTGCGCCACGCGCTCCGAGCGGCTTGCGGCGGCCCTCGGTCGAATCGAGCATTGTCTGATGCTCGATCTCTGAATTCAGCTCTGCCCCGCACAGCACGATGATGGCGGACATCCACATCCACGTCATCAGACCGATGGCGGCTCCCAGCGAGCCATAGGTCGCGTTGTAATCGCCGAAGTTCGCCAGATACCAGGAGAGCAGCACCGAACCGGCCAGCCACAGCACGGCCGCTGCGACGGCGCCGACGCTGAGCCACTGCCAGCGCGGCCTGGTTCGGCTCGGACCATAGCGGTACAGCACCGCGAGCGCGGTGAGGAGCAGGAGCACCAGGATCGGCCACCGTCCGAACCGGATGACGAGTTCCGCCGTCGTGCCCAGTCCGACCTGCTGCAGCAAAAGCGGGACGACGACCACCGCTCCGACCATCAGCATGATGGAAATCAGCCCGGCGATCGTGAACGAGAGGGACATCAGATTGAGTTTGACGAAGCTGCGCTTTTCCTTCTCGTCATAGACGACGTTGAGCGCATCGAAGATCGCCTTCATGCCGGCATTGGCGCTCCAGATCGCGATCAGCAGGCCGGCGGCAAAGGTCAGGCCGAGCGTCGAGGTCCCCTTCGCGAGCACACGGGCGATCTGGTCCTGGACAATCGCAAACGAGCCTTCCGGCAGCATCAGCGCCAGGCTCTGCAGGTTCGATGAGATCGTGGACGGATCGGCGAACAGGCCGTAGCTCGAGACCAGCGCGGTGATCGCCGGGAAGATCGCCAGCAGGCCGTAGAACACGACGCCGGCCGCGGTTGCCAGCAGGCGGTCCTCGTCGATCTGCTGATAGGTGCGCAGCAGGATGTCCTTCCAGCCGGCAGTCGGAATCTCGAGCGGCGTGTCGGCGAGCCGTCCACGATCTTGCGTTTCCGCCAGCACGGGTTCGACGCCCTGCTCCCGAGCGGACGGCCGCTCCGATCGGGACAGCTGGCGAGAGATCGCCAACGTCGCCAGAGCCGTTGCACCGGCGAGCATCAAGTCGTTCGGCCAGTTGCGCAGCGTAGCCATCGCTAGTCCTGGATCGCGTCGCGCTGACGCCGGGCGCGCGATGCAGCAAACCAGCCGACAAGCATGATTGCAGCCCCGGCAGCCAGCGCGCGGGTGGTGGGATCTACGCTCGCCCCTGCTCCCGTCCGGGTGGTGGCGATCAGCCGCGCGGCGACGGGCACTGCGATCGCCCGCTTGAGCATGTCGGCCTGTCGGCCCGGGCGCGGCACGGCCGGCCCAGGACGCGCGAGCAGCACGCGACCCATGATCAACCCCAGGATCCCGAGGAGGACAAAGACGCCCCCGATCGCGGCATATGCGATCCAGATGCCGTAATGCACTTCAAGGGCGTGGAAAGCCGCGCCAACCCCGATCCCGATCGCGATCAGAAGCGAGACCGCACCCGCCAGCATGAAGCTGCATGCAAACGCGTAGCCGGTCACGAGGCGCGTCATCCATTGTCGCAAGTCCGCAAGGTAGGAGCGGAAGATCAGGCTCAGCGAAGACGACGTGTTGACGCGCATGACGAGGTCCATTGCAAGTCGGCATCCGACAACCCGGCGGGAAGATCGACGTTCCTCCCCCGGCAACGCGCAACAGTTCGCGCCATGCGGGACAGCGCGGACCGAGCGCTAACTGACCGGAGGGAGATTTGTGCGTGGTGGCATGGAGCTCGGGAATGGCTTCGCGACCAAGAGCGTCCCGCGCTCGTCGGTTTCGAGCGCGATCTTCTGAGCCAGCATCACGTCGCCCGCCGCCAGCGCGCCGACGGGCCGGAAGCACCAGCCCAGCACGATGCGGTCACCGCCGTCCATCTCATAGACGTTGGTCGAGGTGCCGTAGCAAATCCGGTATCGCTTGCCGGACTCCGAGCCGATGACGTCGAAGCGCTTATACTTTTCGAACTGCGCCCGCTGCTCGGGTGACAGCCACGCGGACAGCAGCGCAAGTCCGCGCGCCTCAATTCGCTCATAGGCCTGCCAGCGATCCCAGATCGCGGCCAGCGTCGCACCCAGCGTGCTGGCGGCGCGCCGGAGCACGGACCGCAGGGACATCTCGCGCAGACGGGCGAGCATGGCGTCAGCCGCCGACCAGCCTCGGATAGAACAGGGTTTCCTCGGCGGTCGGATCAAGCGCGCGGACCAACTTCGCCTCTCCGGTCGCTTGCCGGATTGCGGCGGTGTAGCCATCCGACGTGAGCTGGGTGAAGCGAGCATTCGCCCAGGCCAACTGCTCACTGTTGTCGGGATCGAACTGCTGCCGCGTGTCGCCGGAGTGATCCATCACCAAGATCGTTGCCATCATCGTCTCCCTTGAAGGACATTCACAACTGCATCAGACAATCGGCACGGCCGTCGTCGGCCTGCCGCCCATCCACTCCGGCACCGCGGCGCCGTCGCGGTGACGGCCGCCCGCGCCGGCCGCGGCCCACGCAGCGACCGCACCGAACAGCAGTGCCGCCGCAACCGAGAACGCCAAAATCACTGCGCTGCGCCGCGACCCCTGGATGGCGGTCCTGGCATCGCCCATCACGCTGTCGACGCGCTTCTCCGCCTCCGCAGCAGGCAGACCGGTCGCGGCCGCGACCTGCTGGATCAGATAGCTGCGATCGTCGGCGCTGACGCCGCTGCGGCCGGAACTCGTCAGCAGGATGCGGCCCGCCTCCGCCCGCTCATAGCCGATATCGATATTGGTCGGACGCCGCAGCGACCGGTACAGGCGGTCGAGCTCGGCGCTCAGCAACGGCTCCGCGGCCGTCGCAGATGGCCGGTTCTGAACCACCGGCCGCGCGGTTGACAGGCCAACCAGCGCGACGATCGTAGCACCGAGGATGACGGCGAGCGCCCAGGCGGTCAGGCCGTGAAGCCCGTCGCGGCTGTCGATCTCGTCGGATGGCGTCGCGCCGATCACGCGCTGGGCCCGGCCGGCGATGTAGCCGCCGACGCCGAAGCTCACCAATGCCTGCAGGATCAGATACAGCCCCGACAGCAACGCGAGCGCGGCTGATGCGTCGCGCCATGACGGCGAGCTTGAACTGACACCCAACCCGACCGCCGCGCCGAAGCCGATCAGGATCACCGACAGCGCCGCCGCAGCCAGCGCGCCGGCGATGACCGGACTCCATTGCAGCCGAAGCCCGATCCTGTTGGCGGCGGACACGGCAAGCCCTCGCTCGTTATCCATGACGCGCCTACCGCAGCCCGAAGAACGACAATATCGCCAAAATGACCACGATCAGTCCGACCAGATAAATCAACTGGTTCATGAAAACCTCCTCCGTCCTTCCCGTCCTGACAATCTGGTGGAGAAGCCAAGGTTCCTACGCGGACGAACCGGCGCGATGCGGCAGGCCAATAAAAAGGGCCCCGCCGAAGCGAGGCCCTCATTGGTCGTCGCGATCTGCTGATCGCGACGTGCGACCAACACCGTTAGTCGTCGTCCCAGTCATGACCACGGATCACGAAGCCGCGGTCGCGGTAGTAGTCGCGATGATGCTTGTACCAGCCGTGGTGCCAGCCCCGGTCATGCCGGTATACGTCGACGCGCGGACCACCATAATATCGATCACCGTAGTACCCGTGGTCCCTGCCGACATAGATGCCCACACCCTGCGCGCTCGCAACGGTCGGTGCCGCTATCGAGAGTGCCGCAACCGCGGCAAGAGCGTAAGTAAGCTTCGTCATGGCAGCCTCCTTTCTAGTACGCCGTGATAACGACTGGCGTCCGCGCATGTTGCAGGAACAGGATCGGAACTTTCCTGAACGTTCCTTCACCATCATGGCGGCTGGACGTGACCGGCGCACGAGATCGAGGAGCCCTCGACGCTCTACTCGATCGCGTGGCTCCACTCTCTGTTCGACACAAGTGACCCCAGCTCAGGGATGGAGAGCTGGGGTCTTAGCGGGGTTCTCCTGGTTGCGCTGACGGCCGGTCGGCGCGTCAGCTCGCGAGAGCATGCGCGCCGCAATCAGTTCCGGCACTAACGTCTGCAAATGTGCGACGCACAATCGTGCCGTTGCGATTGCCCGATCGGACCGCTTAGCGCCACATGCTCGGGGCGGTGCGCAACGCGGCCTGGCCTGCGATGCGCAGCTCATCGATTGACGAGCGTCCCTCGCGGATGGCTTGCAGCAATCCAGAGGCGACGTTGGTCCGCTTCGTCGTATCCGAGCGCGGCACGCCTCCGCAGACCTCGTCGAGCACCGCGCGAAGCACTGCCGCCGTCTCTCCATCGAGCATGATTGCCTCCCTGCCCTCGTGGATCGAACCGCATCGTAGCGCGACACCGCGCGAGAGGCGTTCAAGTATGTTTACAGCCGTATCCAAATCTTGCGCGGCCGACCGTTGCGCTGTCTTCGTCGTGACAAATCACTGTCACGTTCAGATCGTCAGTACGCTCTGCAAAATGACACGCGCCTGCATCAGCATCAGTCTCGCTGCGACATTTCAAGGATCGCATCAGCGAACGCCTGCGGCGCCTCGCGCACCAGCCGCGCCGGCATCCGTCGCGATTTCACGGGAGCAGCATAGAGCCGCCTTGCCGCGTCTCAGCCGCGCCGCTTGGTGTGCAGATAGTCGGCCGAAAACAGCGCCGTGTCCTTGAGCAGCTTCAGGTCGTTGATCGTCAGCATGCGGTCGCGCAGCACGATCAGGCCGGCGCCGCGCAGCTCCTGCAGCGTCCTGTTGACATGGACCACCGACAGGCCGGTGGCATCGGCGAGATCCATCTGCGTGACCGGGAACAGGCAGGAATCGCCGTCGATCATTCCAACCGGCAGCAGGCGCTCATGGAGTTCGCACAACAAGTGTGCGACCCGCTCCAGCGCCACGCGCCGTCCGATATTGACCGTCCATTCCCGCTGGATCGCGCTGTTCACCATGGTTTCGCACCACAGCGCTTCCTCCAGCGAACGGTCGCTCGCCAGCAGCTGCTCGAACGCCGGACGCTTGATGTCGGCATAGGTGACGGGGGTCAGTGCGCCGATCGAATGATCCATCACCGACAGCAGATAAACGCAGGCGTCGCAGCTGTCGCCCGGCAGGATGAAATTGACGATCTGGCGGCGGCCGTCCGGCAGCGTCTTGTAGCGGCAGAGCCAGCCCGACAGGATGATCCTGACGCTCTCGACCGGATCGCCCTCGGTCGCGAGGTCTTCGCCCGGGCGGGCGCGGTGCAGCCCGTCCTGGATCGCCTGTTGCAGCAACGCGATCCCGCGTTCGGACAATTGGCGCAGGGCATTGAGCCGCCGGATCACCGGCTGCGCCAGATTTCCCTCGAGGATCGGGGGATGCATCTAGCTCCCCATGCTCGGCGTATGGATGGCTTGCGGTTTCATCGGTATGGCGATCGTGCAGTGCAGTCCCGACGGATTGAACTCAAGCGTGCTCTTGCCCTTGAACTCGAACGCCAGCGTCCGCTCCAGGAGATCGGATCCAAATCCCCTGCGGCTCGGCGGCGTCACTTCAGGCCCGTTGCGCTCGCGCCAGTCGAACACCAGTTGCCGTGGCTCGGCGGCGTCATCGACCCGCCATGAGACGTCGATGCGCCCGGCGCGTTGGCTCAGCGCGCCATATTTCAAGGCGTTGGTTGCGAGCTCGTGGATCGCCAGCGCGAAGGTCTCCGCGGCCTTGGGTTGCAGGCGGATCCCGGGGCCGGACACTCTCAGTTGCTCGCCTTCCCGCGCGTTGTACGCCAGCAATTCCTCGACCACGAGGTATTCGAGGTCGACCCCGCCTTCCGGATCGCGGGTCACCAGCGACTGGGTCCGCGCGAAGGCGTTGAGCCGGCCGTCGAGATGCGACGCATAGTCCTCGACGTTCGCGCTTGTCTCGGCCGAGCGGCGCGCGATCGAGCGGACCACGCCGAGCGTGTTGCGGACGCGATGCTGCAGCTCGGCGAGCAGCAGCCGCTGCCGTTCCTCGGCCCGCGTGATTGCGGTGACGTCGATGAAGGTGATCACGACGCCGGCGATGAAATTATCGATGCTGCGGTACGGCAGGATGCGCACGATATAGCGCGTGCCGCTGTCGGGCGCGGTCAGCTCGCGCTCGGCGCTGGCCAGCGTCCGCAGCACGCGCCGCACATCGTCGTAGAGCTCCTCGATCGGAATCCGCGCCTTGATATGCGCGATCGGGCGGCCGACATCGGTCTCGACCAGATGCAGCAAATGCGTGATCGCCGGCGTGAAGTTCATCACCTTCAGATCGTTGTCCAGGAACACGGTCGCGATCTGGGTGCTCTCGAGGAAATTCTTCAGGTCACTGGTGGCGCGGGTCAATTCCTGCACGCGGTGCGCCAGCTCGCCATTGACGGTGGTCAGCTCCTCATTGACCGACTGCAATTCCTCGCGCGAGGTCTCCAGTTCCTCGTTGGCGGATTGCAGCTCCTCGTTGAGCGACTGATATTCCTCGTTGGAGGATTTCAATTCCTCGTTGGTGCTTTCGAGCTCCTCGATCGTGGCTTGCAGCCGCTCGCGGGTGGCGCGCAGCTCGCTTTCCAGCCGCTCGACATGCTCGGTCCTGACCAGAATGTTGGGATTGGTCTCGGCCTGCTCCGCCTGCCGGATCGGGCCATCCTTGAACAAGACGACGAAGTTGCGATGGCCGGCGGGACCGTCCTGGATCGGCTCGACCGTGATATCGACCAGCACGCGATGCCCGTTGACGCCGAGCTGCACCTGCTCGGCTTGCGCGGCCTCGTTGGTTTCCGCGGCACGGCTGAGCGCGGTGCGCAGCTCCAGCCTGAGATCGCGATGCACGAGCTGCAGCAGATCGAGCGTCGCAGTGCCTGCGGTCGGTTCGATATAGCGGCCGGTGCGGCCGGAGAAATGCAGGATGTGAAAGTGGTCGTCGGTGATCACATAGGCCGGCGCATAGCGCTCGGCGATGCGCTGGGCGCGGCGCTCGAGGCCGACATCGTGGCCAACGGAGCGCACCGGCGGCACGTCGATCGCGGCCCGCCCGGTCGCCGTCGTGATCGGAAATTCCGGCGGCAGCCGCGTTCCGGTCTCGAGTTTCTTGAAGATGCGCGCGCGCCGGTCGACCGGCGCGAACAGCTTCGGATGCCGGGTGACGTTCTCGGAATTGCCGAGAAACAGGAACCGGTCCGGCAGCAGCGCGAAATGGAACAGCGGGATGACGCGGTTCTGCAGCTCGGCATTGAGGTAGATCAGGAGGTTGCGGCACGAGATCAGGTCGAGCTTGGAGAACGGCGCGTCCTTGATGACGTTGTGCTGCGAGAAGATGCACATCTCGCGCAGCTCCTTGACGACGCAGTAAGTGTCGCCTTCGCGCACGAACCAGCGCGCCAGCCGCTCCGGCGTCATGTCAGTCTCGATGCTGGTGCGATAGCGCCCGACCCGCGCGGCGGCGAGCGCGCGCCCGTCGATGTCGGTCGCGAAGATCTGCACCTGCGGCACCGAGTCGAGACCGGCCATATGCTCGCGCAGCAGGATGCCGATCGAATAGGCCTCTTCGCCGGTCGCGCAGCCGAGCACCCAGACACGCACCTGCCGGCCGGCGCCCTTCCCTTCGAATATCTTCGGGATGACCTGGGTTTCCAGGACATCGAACTCCTTCTTGTCGCGGAAGAATTCCGTGACGCCGATCAGGAGGTCGTTGAACAGATGTTGCGCCTCGTCCTTGTCGTTTCTCAGGAAATCGACATAGGCGGAAATATCGTCGATCTGCACCACCTGCATCCGGCGCTGGACGCGGCGCAGGAAGGTGTTCTGCTTGTAGCCGTGGAAATCGTTGCCGGTCTTGTTGCGAAGGATATCCGCAATGCGCGCAAGCGAGGTTGCAGCCGCGGCCAGCACCTCGTCGAAGCCCTGTTTCTCCTCGAGCCGGCGCAAGTGGCGGGCATAGACATCGATATGCTCCGGGATGTCCTCCGGCGGCAGCACAAAATCGGCGATCGCCGCGGCCGAACTGCCTTCGTCGTGGGGGTTGGACTGACCGCCGCCAATGCGTTCGGCGATCGCCAGGCCGCCATGATCCTTCAAGGTCCCGACCCCGAGCGTGCCGTCGCCACCCGTGCCGGCCAGCACCACGCCGATCGATTCCTCGGCGCGCTCCTCCGCCAGCGACACCAGGAAGCTGTCGATGGTGGCCCGCTCGGCGCGCGCCTGCTCGGCGCGCCGGACGGCGAACCGGTCGCCATGAACGGTGGTGATCATGTCGGACGGACACAGATGGATCACGCCGCCCTCGACGCGCTGTCCGTCACTGATCTCGGACAGTCGGGCACCTTCCGATCGCTGCAACGCTTCGCGCAACCGGGTGTCCTCGATGGCATCCCGGTACTGCAACACGAGCACGACGGCCTGGTCCGGATTGAGCCTCAGTTTCGAGAAGAACCGCTCGATGCTATCGAGGGCGCCGGCGGACGCGCCCACACCTACGATCAGCGGCGCCTTGGACTGGCGCCCTTCGTCTCCGCTCTCGGGTTGGCCAACGTCATCCATGATTGCAGCGGCTCTCACTTTCCTGCGGGCGTCACGCCTGCGTCTGCTGATAGCAGAGTTTAGTCCTATCCCGATGGGATGAGTAGGGAATCTCCACCTCCCCGGGAACCTTGATGCGGGCGCCAAGGCAGCTGCGGCGGGAACGAGTGGTTGGCGCCTCGGCGGAAAATGACCTCCGGCGTCGGCGATTTCCGCGGCAGGCCAACCGCATGCTCGAACGCGGACCCGTGCTCTTCCCGAGCGCTAATGGGATGCGACCTGCTCCTCCAGGTAGGCGACCCGCTGCTCAATCAGGGTCCGGTGTCGTTCCCACTCGATCAGGGTCCGCTTGAGCAGACTGATGAGACGTTCGGCCTGCTCGGTGTCGTGACCGGCCCGCTGGAGCCAATCCAGCAAATCCTGCTGGTTACGGACGCGCTGCCAGCCCTCCTCGATGTCGATGTCGGCCTTGGACAGCAGCTCGCGCTCGGACCGCAACTGTTCGGCCCAGTTCGCATGCTCGGCGCTGACCATCACGGTTCCTTCCGGACCGGTCGCTTCGGATCGAGTGATTGTAGCACGACACGCCGGATCATATCGGCATATTCGCGGTATTCAGCGGCGCGCGCGTCGTACATTTGTGCGATCGCCGGGCGCCCGCTCTGGCGGCCGTCCTCGGCCATCCGGTGCACCAGTTCGGCGCGCTCCTCGATGATGCGTAGCGCGACCCGAAGCGCTTCGTCGACCCGGCCTTCCTGCTCCTTGGCGAGGGCATCGGCGGTATAGGCGTGGCCGACCTGGCAGCGAAATCGCAGCGGACGCCCGACCTTGAGCTCGGAAAGGACGCCGCCGCACCCCGGACAGGTCAGCGGCGCGGGATCGGCAATATCGACCAGCGTATCGCTGCCGATGCGCTCGCCTGCCGCGATCTTCACCTCCAGCACGATCTCGGGCGGGATCGGCAGCACCGCGCCGGCCCGTTCCCGGGCCAGTTCGGACAGCACATCGCCAAGCTGTGCGCCCGAGATACAGAGATCGACCGTGGTCGCTTCCAATGCCCGGAGCGGCATTTCGTCGGACATCGCATCCTGCGGGTCCTGAACCAGCGCGACCCCACCGCAGCGCTTGATCGCGTTCAGGCCTGCCGCGCCGTCGGACAGCAGGCCGCTGAGCACGACGCCGATCACCCGCGGTCCGTAGTGCAGTGCGGCCGAGCGAAATAGCGCGTCGATCGCCGGCCGCACCAGATTTTCGCGCGGCCCGCGGCCGAGCATCAGGTGGCCGTTCTGGATCAGGAGATGGCGGTCCGGCGCCGCCAGATAGACGTGACCATTCTCGATGACCATGCCGCTTTCCGCCTGCCGGACCGGCAGCTTGCCGGCCGCGCTCGCCACGGTGGAGAGAATGCCGATGCCGTGAGACGGTATGTGCAACACGATGAAGACCGCGGCCGGCAAGTCCGTCGGCAGCCGGCCCAGAATCTCCTTCAACGGCGCAGTCGCCCCGGCCGAACCGCCGATGACGATGATGTCCCGATTGGACATGGAACCCGCCTTTTTCTAACATTGTTTGCAACAAGGCGAGCATTCGTCCTATGTTCCAATTTTGCGATGATATCACGCCGGGCGCGGCCGGAATTGAAATGTCCGAATTTGCACATTTGCGCGAACCCCCACTCCTGACAGGACGGCGCGTCCTGATCGTCGAAGACGAATATTTCCTTGCCGACGACATGCGCAGCGCGCTGCGCGCGCTTGGTGCCGATATCGCCGGGCCGGCCGGCGACATCGACGATGCGCTTCGCATCCTGCAGGACGGCGGCGTGATCGATGGTGCGGTGCTCGATGTGAACATCCGCAAGCAGATGATCTATCCGGTCGCGCGCGAGCTCCAGGCGCGCGGCGTACCGATCGTGTTCACCTCGGGATACGACAAGATCGTGCTCGGCACCGAGTTCGCGGACGTCCCGCTCTGGGAGAAGCCGTTCGACCATCGCGCCATGGCGCAAGGGCTCGCCGGCATGATCCTGCGCGGCGATCTTATGAAGCAGATTGATCCGCAGGCTTGAGCACCTGTCTCAACGACGCTGCCGCGCACGAATAGTCCGCTCGAGCATTTGCAAATGTTAGTGCGGAGATCTGCGGAGAGCCTCACGATGCTCCAGTGAGGATATCGGACGGGGGTGCGTCATGACCGAGATCGAAAGACGTATCGAGCAGCTTGAGCAGACGGCCGCAGAACGCACGCTGATCGCCGACCTCTCAACCGTCACGGAAACCCGCATCCGTAACGCCCAATTGGCCGACGAGTTGCGCCTCGCCGTCGCGCAGCTCAGGACCTTGAAGCCGGGTGGCGTTCATATTGTCTGATTGTCCCGGCCCGCGATCTCCGGCGAACCGGCAGCGTGATGCATCCTCCCGGCGCATCGTCCTCAGGAAGCACAGCGATGCCGCACGATTCAACGGATCGGATCGCGGAATGCCGGCAACTGGCCGACGAAGCCGACCGCATGGCCTCGACATCCAGCGTCGAAACGACGCGCAAGGATTACGAATTGCTGGCGCGATCCTGGCGACGATTGGCGCTGAGCTACGAACTCTCTATGCATCTCGAACGCTTCATCAAAGCCCGCTAGTCGGCCGACCGGCCGATCGAGACATTGCCCATGCCCGCCCCCACCAGCGAAAGCCTACTTGCTGTTGTCGCGGTGAGCCTTGATCTCCATCCGCGCGCTCGCGGAGTTACGCACCGATTGCCGCAGCTCCGCGAGCTGATCGTCTCGCTGATCGGCGAGCGACTTCTTTTGTGCGCGCAAAGTGTGACTTTCTTCGATGGCAAGCTGAGCGCGAGCGAACAGGGGGTCGATCATCGACGAAACATGTCACTCGATCGCCGCGTCCGCCCTGTCATGGGATAAGTCTGGGGCAGGCTTGCCCAGCAGGCGGTACGACCAACGGATCAGTTCATGAGACTTCGAAAATTGTTCGAGCGTGCGTGCGTGGCCTGCATCCATGCGCCGTTTCATGGCCTGATAGTTGGCGAACTGGTCCCCGTAATCGCCATCCCGCATGGTTCCGCCTCCGCAAGCTGCGAAAGCTCAACGCAAGTCAGGATTTCAGGTTCCCGTACTGACTTTCCTCTTGCGGAAAGGGTTCCTGCGTTTTGCGGCCCAGAAACGTGCTGGCGGGGCTTTCGGCGAGGAGTTTGCGTGCGTGGCCGACGACCCGGATGGTCCGCTCGGCGTCGTCGAGATCATGGAAATTGGCAAGGCGATAGATGCGCCGCTCGTTGGGCATAGGCGCGCTCCCCGGTTATGCAGGCGGGAGCACAGATCGGTCTCTCAGCCACCGACGCCTACGGGCAGAGCCTCGGCCGGTGATGACAAGACAATAAACCTCGGCCAGGAAAGTTGCCAACAAGGTGCCGTGCAGGGAACCACAGCGCAATACATGCGGTGTCGTCTCTGCGAAAGCAAGGACCCATTGCCGCCGACGTCAGTTGGCTTGCTTCGCTGGAGCCACAGCCTGTTTCAACAACGCAGCCCTGTGGTTATGGGTCCCTGGTTTCGCAGGGACGACGTGTGGAAAGAGCAGCGAGCGCTCGCGGAGGCCAGGATCCATAACCACCGCTGCGCATCGCGGCGCGCTCACTGATCTGCGTTCAGCTCGCCAGCTATTCAGCGAAGCTCATCTGCTTGCACAGTATCCCGAGAGCTTCCGCACACCCGCGCGGCTTGGTCACCACGGGGAGATGCGCATACTTGTCGGGCAGCGTGCTGGCGTCGTAGCCGGTGTACAGGGTGACCGGTGTTCCCATCTCAAGCAGGGCATCGATCAACTTGTAGGACGAGGTTCCATTGACGTTGACGTCGATCAGCGCGCCAGAGGCCGCGGAAGCATGCGGGCGGGCTTCATCGATCGAAGCAAACGGGCCGACGACGTGATAGCCGGCCTGTCGTGCCAGCGTGGCACAGTCATCGGCAATGAAATATTCGTCTTCCACGATCAAGATCGTACGCATAGCAGCACCTCTGCCAGTTGCGCGGATGATCGAGGTGTTAACGTTGTTCCGCCGGTTGGGTTTCCCAAGGCGCGTCGTTCCGCCCACCTTCAGGACAGCGGCCATGACCTATTTCAACCAGCGGGGAATTTCGATGCCAAGGTGGGGTTGGTCCCGTTTTCCAGGCACGCGCCGTCAGCTACCGGCCACCAGCAACCCAAGGTACAGCCAGAGCACAATTGTCACTGTAATCGTTGCGGCGAAAAAGTAGCGGTCGATGAGATTCATCAACTGCACCTTCGGCTGACTATGGCGGATATCGAATCGCGGTCGAAACATCAGTCGCTGCCGCTTGTCATCTCTCTGCCCGGTTCCGGCATTTACATATGAGTGATCGGTGATCCCGCCCGGAGATGCCTTGCTTGCCGATGTCGAAGAACACACCAGTCGCCCTCACCGCTAGGCTGTGCGGGTGCGCCGCTCCAGGACGGCAAACGAGGGAACGAGGATCGGCGCCTGCGGTTGGAGCCAACGAACGCAATGCATCAGCCAAGAACCGCAGCCCAGAACCGCCGCCGCTATCGCGGCCCGACGTCCCGCCCGGCCTCGCCATCAGTCGAGCACGATCATCACCGGACGGATCAACCTGTAGCTGTTGTCATAGTTTTGGGGAGGAGTTGGCTCCATGAAAGCAACGATCGAACAAAGAACGACCGCCGGCAATCTCGACCTGCTCGACCGCTACTGGCGCGCCGCCAATTACCTTTCGGTCGGCCAGATCTATCTTCTCGACAATCCGCTGCTCAGCGAGCCGCTGCGCAAGGAACACATCAAGCCCCGCCTGCTCGGCCATTGGGGCACCACGCCGGGCCTGAATTTCGTCTATGCCCATCTCAACCGTGTCATTCGCGCGCGCGATCTGAACGTCATCTACATTTGCGGTCCCGGGCACGGCGGTCCGGGCATGGTGGCGAACACTTATCTCGAAGGCACCTATAGCGAGATCTATCCCGATGTCGGCCGAGACACCGACGGTCTGCGCAAACTGTTCCGGCAGTTTTCCTTCCCCGGCGGCATTCCAAGCCACGCGGCACCGGAAACGCCCGGCTCCATTCATGAGGGTGGCGAACTCGGCTATTCGCTGGTCCACGCCTATGGCGCGG
This sequence comes from Bradyrhizobium brasilense, assembly GCF_029714345.1. Taxonomy (NCBI): domain Bacteria; kingdom Pseudomonadati; phylum Pseudomonadota; class Alphaproteobacteria; order Hyphomicrobiales; family Nitrobacteraceae; genus Bradyrhizobium; species Bradyrhizobium brasilense. The sequence continues at coordinate 4,666,345 of NZ_CP121669.1, read as the reverse complement.
CGTTCGACAATCCGGATCTGATCGTGGCCTGCGTCGTCGGCGATGGCGAGGCGGAAACCGGTCCGCTGGCTGCATCGTGGCACTCGAACAAGTTCTTGAATCCCGCGCGCGACGGCGCGGTACTCCCGATCCTGCATCTCAACGGCTACAAGATCGCCAATCCGACGGTGCTCGGGCGGATGGGCGACGAGGAAATCCGCAACCTGTTTCGCGGCTACGGACATGAGCCGCTTTTCGTCGAGGGCGACGATCCGATGCCGATGCATCGCGCCATGGCCGCTGCCCTGGATGAGGCGCTTGCAGCCATTCACAAGATCCAAACCGAGGCGCGCGGCGGCAAACGATCGGAGCGGCCGCGCTGGCCGATGATCGTGCTGCGCAGTCCAAAGGGTTGGACCGGTCCGAAGGAGGTCGACGGGCTCAAAGTCGAGGGCTTTTGGCGCGCGCACCAGGTGCCGATCGCGCAAGTCCGCGACAACCCAGCGCATCTGAAGCTGCTTGAAGACTGGATGCGCAGCTACCATCCCGAGGATCTGTTCGACAAGGATGGTGCGCTGATCCCGGAGCTCCAGGCCCTGGCCCTGACCGCGAACCGCCGGATGGGCGCCAATCCGCACGCCAACGGCGGCCTTCTGAAACGCGAGCTCCGGCTGCCGGACTACCGCGCATTTGCCGTCGAGGTAAAGCAGCCAGGTCAGGCGATCGCCGCAGCGACCCACGAGCTTGGAAAATATCTGCGCGATGTCCTCAAGCTGAATGCCGATGCCGGCAATTTCCGCATCATGGGCCCCGACGAAACCGCCTCGAACCGGCTGGATGCCGTATTCGATGCCACAGACCGGGTCTGGATGGAGCCGACCGAGCCGTATGATGTCCATCTCGCTCAAGACGGCCGCGTCATGGAAGTCCTCAGCGAGCACCTCTGCCAGGGCTGGCTGGAGGGCTATCTATTGACCGGACGCCACGGCTTGTTCTCCTGCTATGAAGCGTTCATCCACATCGTGGATTCAATGTTCAACCAGCACGCAAAATGGCTGAAGGTCTCGCGCCAATTGTCGTGGCGGCGTCCGATCGCCTCGCTCAATTATCTGCTGACGTCGCATGTCTGGCGCCAGGATCACAACGGTTTCAGCCACCAGGATCCCGGCTTTGTCGATCTGGTCACCAACAAGAAAGCCGACATCGTCCGTGTCTATTTCCCGCCCGACGCCAACACGCTGCTGTGGGTCGCCGATCACTGCCTGCGGACCTACGATCGGATCAATGTCATCGTCGCCGGCAAACAACCGTCCGCGCAATGGCTTTCGATGCAGGACGCCGCCACCCATTGCGATGCCGGCATCGGCATCTGGACGTGGGCCGGAACCGAGGATGCCACAAGCGAGCCCGATGTCGTGATGGCTTGCGCGGGTGACGTCCCAACGCTGGAGACGCTCGCCGCCGTTGATCTGCTGCACAAGGCCCTCCCCGACCTCAAGATCCGCGTGGTCAACGTCGTCGACCTGATGACGCTGCAGCCGAGGCAACAGCACCCTCATGGCCTCAGCGACCGCGACTTCGACAGCCTGTTCACGCGCGATCGCCCCGTCATCTTCGCCTACCACGGCTACCCGTATCTCATCCATCGGCTCACCTATGGCCGGGCCAATCACCACAACATGCATGTGCGCGGCTTTGTAGAGGAAGGCACGACGACCACACCTTTCGACATGGTCGTTCTCAATGGGCTCGACCGCTATCATCTCGCAATCGAGGTGATCGAGCGCGTGCCGGGGCTCGCCGCCAAGGCCGCACAGATCAAGCAAGGATACCGGGATGCCCTGATCGCGCATGCGCGATATGTGCGCGAACATGGCGAGGACATGCCGGAGGTTCGAGACTGGGTCTGGCCGAACGGCACCGGCGGCGCCACACCTGCCAAATCCGGCGGTTGAGCCATGCCGACGTCCGATGCGGTTCTGGTCGTCAACTCCGGCTCGTCGAGCATCAAGTTCGGCGTTTTCGATGCGTCGCATGCCGATCCCGCGCTGATCTGCAAGGCACAGATCGACGAGCACGAGGGCGCGTCGCGCTTGGTCTTCACCGATCCGGCCGGCCGCGCGTCGTTCGCGTTGGAGCAAGCCGAACCAGATGCGTCGCCCGATCGGCTGTTCGCCGATGTCCTGGCACGGATCGAACATCATCTTGGCGGGCGGCTGCGTGCCGTCGGGCATCGCGTCGTACACGGCGGCCGCGAATTTCCGCGACCGGTCGAAGTCAATCGGACGGTGCTTGCCGTCCTCGACGCCCTCACCCCGCTGGCGCCGCTGCATCAGCCTCGCTGCCTGACGCCAATCCGGGCAATCAGCGCGATCCGGCCGGAACTGATGCAGGTCGCATGCTTCGACACGTCGTTCCATCATGGCCTCGCGCCGCCCGTCAATCGGCTTGCGATCCCGAGACATCTCGAACGCGCCGGCATTCGGCGCTACGGCTTTCACGGCCTCTCCTTTGAATATGTCGCAGGGCGCCTCGCCGACATCTCGCCGGAGTTTTCCTCGAAGCGCACCGTGGTGGCGCATCTCGGCAATGGCGCGAGCCTGTGCGCCATGCGCAACGGCCGGAGCATCGACACCACGATGGGTCTGACGCCTCTCGACGGCCTGGTCATGGGGACCCGTTGCGGCACGATCGATCCGGGCGTTCTGCTTTACCTCCAGCAGCAGAACGGCATGTCGGTCGGCGACCTTGAGCAGCTGCTTTATCACCAATCGGGGCTGCTCGGCGTTTCGGGCATCTCCTCCGACATGCGTGTTCTGCTCGCAAGCCAGGAGCCCGCCGCGAAGGAAGCGGTTGATCTCTTCACGTTCCGCATCGCGCAACAGGTCGCCGCGATGGCTGGCACGCTGGGTGGATTGGAATGCCTGGTGTTCACCGGCGGTATCGGCGAGCACGCGGGCGAAGTTCGCAGCCAGGTCTGCGAACGACTGCGATGGCTGGGTGTCCAGCTCGATCCATCCGCCAACGCCGCGGCACAGCTGCACATTGCTGGCGAGGACAGTTCGGTGGACGTGCTCGTCATGGCGACAAACGAGGAAGCAACGATCGCTCGCCACTGCGCAGCCTTGATCTCGGGAACCTAGGATCGAGAGGCGCGATTCACATAGGCAAATGCGGATGCCGGTGATGGGCGCATGGTGCGCGCTGCCTGCTCGGTCTCGACAACGGTGCAGGCGGATGACCCCAGCGTCGGCCCCAGGGCCCGCAAAGGTGCTGGGGTCGTCTCCGCACCGCAAAGGCCCTGACGCACCGGCCCGGCGTCAGGGCCTTCGCCATTCCGAAGCCTGGAAAGGCTCTTGAACGACACGCATCAGCGCCCCTTGAAGCGCGGCTTCCGCCGTCCGAGGAAGGCCGCGACGCCTTCCTTGTGATCCTCGGTCAGGCTCGCCAGCGCGAACTGGTCGAGGTCCATATGGCTGGCAAGATCGTCGAGCGCATGCGCGAGCCGGTTGACCGTCAGCTTGGTCATCGCGACCGAGATCGGCGGCTGGGCGGCGACCTTGGCCGCGAGCGCCATCGCGACGTCATATGACTTTCCAGGATCGGTCAGCTGCTCCACCAGGCCCCACTCGTAGGCCTCCTCGGCCGAGATCCGGTCGTCGGCCAGGATCACCGCCTGCTTGGTGCGCGCCGGTCCCATCAGATGCAGCATGCGCGGCACGCTCTGCCAGCTCATGTTCATGCCGAGCGCGATTTCCGGCACCCGCATATGCGCGTCGCGCGCCATGACGCGGAAATCCAGCGCGACCGCGAGTGCCACGCCGCCGCCGACGCAAAAGCCCTCGATCGCGCCGATCGTGACCTGCTCCATGTCCTGCCAGGCGCGCGTCAGCCGCGGCCCGAGCTTCAGGTGCCGGCGCAGCGTGCCCATATCCATGGTCTGGCGCGAACGTCCTTCGGCATCCTTGAGGTCGAAGCCGGCGCTGAACGATTTGGCGCCGCCGGTCAGCACCACTACCGAGGTCTCGCCATCGTCCTCGAAACTGCGCGCCGCGTCAGTCAGCTGCCGCAGCGCCTCCGGCGACAGCGCGTTGATACCGTCGCCGCGGTCGAACCGCACCACGGCGATGCGGCCCTCCGGCCCGAGGCCTTTCTCGATCGTCACATAGTCAACCACGCATACCTCCCCGCTCGCATTCTTGTGTACTGCCTGCCTCGACATAGCACGACGGTTTCGCCTATTCTGTGGGCATGAGCGAACATGATCATCACCACCACGATCACGACCATTCCGAACTGTCGGAGACCGAACTACGCGTCCGCGCGCTGGAATCGATCCTGACCGAGAAGGGCTATGTCGAGGCTGCCGCGCTCGACGCCATCGTGCAGGCCTATGAGACCAAGATCGGCCCGCATAACGGCGCCCGGGTCGTCGCCAAGGCCTGGAGCGATCCCCCCTTCAAGAAGGCGCTGCTCGAGGACGCCAGTAAAGCGGTCGGCACCCTCGGCCATGTGAGCCGGGTCGGCGACCATCTGGTCGCGATCGAGAACACGCCTGGCCGCCACAACATGGTCGTCTGCACATTGTGCTCCTGTTATCCTTGGGAAATGCTCGGGCTGCCGCCGGTCTGGTACAAGGCCTCGCCGTATCGCTCGCGCGCGGTCAAGGATCCGCGCGGCGTGCTCGCCGATTTCGGCGTCAGCCTGCCGAAGGAGACGGAAATCCGGGTCTGGGATTCGACCGCGGAAACGCGCTTCCTGGTGCTGCCGATGCGGCCCGAAGGCACCGAGGGCTGGAGCGAAGACCAGCTCGCCGAGCTGGTGACGCGCGATTCCATGATCGGCACCGGCTTTCCCAAAAAACCGGGAGCGCCGTCATGAACGGCGTCCACGACATGGGCGGCATGGACGGGTTCGGCAAGGTCGAGCCCGAGCCGAACGAGCCGATGTTCCATGAGGAATGGGAATCCCGGGTGCTCGCCATGGTCCGCGCAATGGGCGCGGCCGGCGCCTTCAACATCGACGCGTCGCGCTTCTATCGCGAGACCCTGCCCCCGCAGGTCTATCTGTCGAGCTCCTACTACAGGAAGTGGCTGCTCGGGCTGGAAGCCCTGCTGCTCGACAAGGGCTATATCTCCAAGGACGACGTCGCCGCCGGACATTCGGTCGCGCCGGCGAAATCGCTCAAGCACGGCAAGTTCTCGGTGGCCGACATCGAGCGCATCATGGTGCGCGGCAAGTTCGGCCGCGCCGCGCCGGGGCCTGCGAAATTCAAGGCCGGCGATCGGGTGCGTGCGAAGAATATCCATCCCGCCACGCACACGCGGCTGCCGCGCTACGTGCGCGGTCACGTCGGCGTGGTCGAGCGCGATCATGGCTGTCACGTGTTTCCCGATACGGTGGCCAACGACGCCGGCGAGCATCCGCAATGGCTGTACACCGTCGTATTCGACGGACGCGAGCTGTGGGGACCGGACTCCGATCCGACCATCAAGATCTCGATCGACGCGTTCGAGCCGTATCTGGAGGCCGTGTGATGGATGCAGGTGCCGCCGCACGCGCCACCAGCGCCGTGTCCAGCATTCCCCGCGACCAGGACGGCCCGGTATTCCGCGCCCCCTGGGAAGCGCAGGCGTTCGCCATGGCCTTGACGCTGCATGACCGCGGCGTGTTCACCTGGACCGAATGGGCGGCTGCGCTCGCCGACCAGATCAAGCGCGCGCAGGCCGCCGGCGATCCCGACACCGGCGAGACCTATTACCAGCACTGGCTTGCGACGCTCGAACATCTCGTGGCCGCCAAAGGCGTCACGACACCGGAGACGCTGCACCGCTACCGCGACGCCTGGGACCACGCCGCCGACCGCACCCCGCACGGCCAGCCGATCGTGCTGACGGCCGGGGATTTCGCGTAGCCTCGAATGCCATGATTACCTACATGCGCATGCGCGGGTGATGTCATCGCGTGGTGGGTCGCCTTGAATCGCGAACTCATCCTCATCGTCGTCCCGGCGAAGGCCGGGACCCATAACCCCAAATGCAAATTGTTACGCGATGCTGGAACGACGAGTCCCACCTACAACGCCTGCCGCGGCGTATGGGTCCCGGCCTTCGCCGGGACGACGACGGGGAGAGAACCGCGCGCACGGATTCCAGAGACGGGAGTGCTGGAGCCGAGAAGCCGCAGCATACCGGATCGCCCGGTCGGGTCGCCCTGCGAGATTTCTGGATAAGAGAAGAATACCGCTGAGTTGCCCGACGTGTCAAGTTGCGGTGTCGAACGCCGGCAGCCGCCGACTCCTTTGCATGGGGTTGTTTTCGATATTTTGGCCGCGCGCCCCTGCCGGGCCATCAGCCCACGGTTACGGGCCACCCTGCGCGACGTACTCCCGCCAGCCCTTGGCCCGCAGGCTGCAGGCCGGGCATTCGCCGCACCCATAGCCCCAATCGTGCTGCGCGCCGCGCTCGCCGAGATAGCAGGTGTGCGAGTGCTCGCGGATCAGGTCGACCAGCCCTGCTCCGCCGAGCTCGTGCGCGAGCCGCCAGGTCGCGGCCTTGTCGAGCCACATCAGTGGCGTGTGCAGCTCGAAATCCCTGGCCATGCCGAGATTGAGCGCGGACTGCAATGCCTTGATGGTCTCGTCGCGGCAATCCGGGTAGCCGGAATAGTCGGTCTCGCACATGCCGCCGATGATGTGGCGGATGCCGCGCCGATAGGCCAGCGCCCCCGCGAAGGTGAGGAACACGAGGTTGCGGCCGGGCACGAAGGTGTTCGGCAAGCCGTCCGCGCCCATTTCGATCGCGACGTCGCGGGTCAGCGCGGTGTCGGAAATCTCCGACAGCGTCGGAATATCAAGCGTGTGGCTGTCGCCGAGTTTCGCAGACCATTCCGGCCGGACCCGCCTGATCCCGGCCAGCAGCTGGTCCCGGCAATCGAGCTCGATCGCGTGGCGTTGGCCGTAGGTGAAGCCGAGCATCTCGACGCGGGCAAAGCGCGACAAGGCCCAGGCAAGGCAGGTGGTGGAATCCTGACCGCCGGAAAACAGCACCAGCGCGGTCTCGGAAGTGTTCTGATCGGTCATGGAACGCGATTTAGCACCTGACGGCGCTGTGGCCAATCCGTGGACAGCGTCGCGATTCCGGCGTGTTTTACTGGGATCGGGAGGGGTGTTTTGGCATAAAGCCAATACCTCTTTGATGCCGGTGCCCCATGACCCCATCCCGCGACATTTCCCGCCTGATCGAGATCATGGCTGCGCTGCGCACGCCGGTGACCGGCTGCCCATGGGACCTCGTGCAGAATTTCGAGACCATCGCGCCCTACACGATCGAGGAGGCCTATGAGGTTGCGGATGCGATCACGCGCGGCGATCTCGACGATTTGCGCGAGGAGCTCGGCGACCTGCTGTTGCAGGTGGTCTATCACGCCAGGATGGCCGAGGAGCAGAACGCGTTCGCGTTCGGCGATGTGGTCGAGGCGATCACCAGGAAGATGATCCGCCGTCACCCGCACGTCTTCGCCGACAAGGACGGCAGTATCCAGCCGGCCGGCGTCAAGAGCGCCTGGGAACGGATCAAGGCCGAGGAGAAGGCCGAGCGCGCCGCGCGGCGGCCGCCCGAAGAGACCGCGCACAAATCGCTGCTGGCGAGCGTGAAGGCGGGCCTGCCTGCCCTGACGCGCGCGATGGAGTTGCAGCGCAAGGCGTCCACCGTCGGCTTCGACTGGAACGACCCGCGCGCGGTGCTCGTCAAGATCCGCGAGGAGGCCGACGAGATCGAGGCCGCGCTCGACCGCAACGACAAGGCGGAGATCGCGGAGGAAACCGGCGACCTGATGTTCGCGCTGGTCAACCTCGCCCGCCACGTCGACGCCGATCCGGAAGCGGCGCTGCGCGCGACCAACGCCAAGTTCGAGCGGCGCTTTGCCTATATCGAGAAGGCGCTGGCGGCGAAGGGGCGTTCGCTCGATGGTGCGTCGCTGGAGGAGATGGACGCGTTGTGGAATGAAGCGAAGAGCGCAACCCTGGCTGTTGTCCCTGCGAAAGCAGGGACCCATACCGCGTGATCTAACGGTTCATCGAGACTGCCAGTCGCACGCAAACGTGGAACTGCGACCGGCTCAATCACGACGGCCTGTGGTTATGGGTCCCGGCCTTCGCCGGGACGACGGTGAGTTTGTGGACGCAGCGCGGCGCTCTGCCCACGCAGTCTGCTACAACAGCGTCCCACGCAATATGACCGCGGCAACGCCGAAATAGATCACGAGACCGGTGACGTCGACCAGTGTCGCGACGAATGGCGCGGAGGCGCTGGCCGGGTCGAAGCCGATGCGTTTGAGGATGAAGGGCAGCATCGAGCCGCACAGCGATCCGAAGGTGACGATGCCGATCAGCGCGGTGCCGACGGTCGCGGCGACGAGCACCCAATGCGGGCCGTAGTCGAACAGGCCGAGCGTCTGCCAGAGCGTGATCCTGACGACGCCGATCAGGCCGAGAATGGCGCCGAGCACGATGCCTGTCGGCAATTCCCGCACGGCGACACGCCACCAGTCGCGCAGCCGCACCTCGTGCAGCGCCAGCGAGCGGATCAGCAGCGAGGTTGCCTGCGAGCCGGAATTGCCGCCCGAGCTCATGATCAACGGGATGAACAGCGTCAGGACGATCGCCCTCTCGAGCTCGCTCTGGTACGACTGCATTGCGGTCGCGGTCAGCATTTCCGACAGGAACAGCGCGCACAGCCAGCCGGCGCGCTTCTTGATCATCTCGCCGAAACCGATCCGCAAATACGGCTCGTCGATCGCTTCCATGCCGCCGAACTTCTGGGCGTCCTCGGTCGATTCCTCGACGATGGCATCGATGACGTCGTCGACTGTGACGATGCCAAGGATATGGCCGGGGCCATCGACGACGGCGACGGCGAGCAGGTCGTAGCGCGAGATCAGCCGCGCCGCCTCCATGCGGTCGGCCTCCGGCGAGATCATCAGCGGCTTCCGCGCCGGCGCCGCGGTCAGCACATTGGCGTGCGGATCGCCCGAGATCAGGCGGCGCAGCGGCACGGCCTGGATCAGGGTCTTCTTGACGGGGTCGATCACGAAGATCGAGTAGACGGTCTCGCGGGTGCGCTCGACCATCCGGATGTGATGCAGGACCTCGGCGATGGTCCAGCTCGAGGGCACGCTGACGAACTCGGTCGTCATGATGCTGCCGGCGCTGCGCTCGGGATAGGCCAATAGCCCCGAGATGACATTGCGGGTCTCCGGATTGAGCCCGTTCAGCAGCGTGGTACGCAGCGGCTCGACCAGCTCCTTGAAGATATCGGCGGCACGGTCGTCGGAGACGCCCGACAGCAGCGAGACCGCGGTATCTTTCGGCAGCTCGGCGAGGATCTCGCAGGTGTTGTCGAGCCCAGGCAGGTCAAGCACCTCGATCGCCTTCTCGGCCGGCAGCGATCGCAGCAGCTTCGCGGCATCCGCGGGCTCCCGGGCATTGAGCGCCTCGACGATTTCGGGCGCCCGCTCCTGGGCAAGATCACCGCTCTGGCCGGCGAGCGTCGCTTTCGTGATGGTTTCGCTGGTGTCCTGCATCGATCCGCCTCGGCTTTGCGTTCTGCAGCGCAATGAACCAAGGCGGCGCGGATTTCAAACAGAAAGTGCGACGCTGCGTCGCAGGCGCATCGGCGCCCTGCAACGTCACGGCATCGTCATATTTCGGAAGATTGCAGGGCCCGTATTCGAGGGCTTACGCCTCGTAGGGGACGGCGGCGAACCGGCTCATCACGATGTCGCGCTTGGTCTCGTCGACGCGCACCGTCATGTCGAAGCGCTCGCCATGCAGCTCCTTGTTCAGAACCTCGGCATTGCGGTGCAGCCAGCTGATGCCGGCGCCATCGGAGGCGTCGATCGAAAGATTGAGCGTCGAGCGCTTGGCCGCGAGGCGATCCTCGATCGCGGCGAGCAGCGCATCGATCCCCTCGCCTGTCGCGGCCGAAACCAGGAAGCATGGCCGCTCCGGCGGACGGCGCGCGGCGATATTGCGCAAATTGTCCCGCTCCTCGGGATCGAAGCGGTCGATCTTGTTCCAGACCTCGATGATGCGCTGGCCACCGTCGGCATCGGGATCGATGCCGAGCTGGCGCAACACCGCCTCGACGTCGCGCTCCTGCGCCTCCGCGTCCTCATGGGAGATGTCGCGGACATGCAGGATGATGTCGGCTTCCAGCACCTCTTCCAGCGTGGCGCGGAACGCGGCCACCAGCTGGGTCGGCAAATTGGAGATGAAGCCGACCGTGTCCGACAGCATCGCCTTGCCGCCATGCGGCAGGTTGAGCGCGCGCAGGGTCGGGTCGAGCGTCGCAAACAGCATGTCCGCGGCCTGCACGTCAGCGCGGGTCAGGCGGTTGAACAGCGTCGATTTGCCGGCATTGGTGTAGCCGACCAGCGCCACCACGCGATACGGCACGCGCTGACGGCCAGCGCGATGCAGCCGCCGCGTCGCCTGCACCTTCTTCAACTCGCCTTCGAGCTTAGTGATGCGCTCGCTGATCAGGCGGCGGTCGGCCTCGATCTGAGTTTCGCCGGGGCCACCCATGAAGCCGAACCCGCCGCGCTGGCGCTCGAGATGGGTCCAGGACCGCACCAGACGGCTGCGCTGGTAGTTGAGATGGGCGAGCTCGACCTGCAGCGCGCCTTCCTTGGTCTTGGCGCGGCGGCCGAAGATTTCCAGGATCAGGCCGGTGCGGTCGAGCACCTTGGTGCTCCAGGCCTTCTCGAGATTGCGCTGCTGGATTGGCGACAGCGCGCAATCCATCACCACGAGCTCGACCTGGTTGCTGGCGACGAGGCCGTTGATCTCCTCGACCTTGCCTTTGCCGAGATAGGTCGCCGGCCGGATCTGGCTGATCGGCGCGATCACGGAGTCCACCACCGTGAGGTCGATCGCAGCAGCGAGGCCGGCGGCTTCCTCGATCCGCGCTTCATAATCGCGGACAGAGGAATCCGTTTGCGCATCGCCGTCGCCACGGCGCGTGCGCAGGTACGGGCCGATGACGATCACCCGCCCGGTGCTGCCGTCCCCCGCCGACCGTGCACGGTCGGCGCCCCCTTCACGATTGAAGGGTTCCAATCAGTTCACTCTCAAGCCGGTGCGTCCTCACCACCTTCGAACAACTGAATCGGAGCTCCGGGCATGATGGTCGAGATCGCGTGCTTGTAGACCAGCTGCGAGTGACCATCGCGCCGCAGCAGCAAGCAGAAATTGTCGAACCATGTGACAATGCCCTGCAGCTTTACTCCGTTGACCAGAAATATCGTCAGTGGCGTCTTGGTTTTACGAACGTGATTAAGGAAGGTGTCTTGTAGATTTTGTGCGCGGTCTGCCGCCATTGTTTTTGTCCCGCAAGCTTGTGCTTCTTTTTATTGAACCGGTTGTTGCTCTCTGACGGAGCCTCCTCCGGCTGCCCACCTGCCACGAGATCCCCCTCCGGCAGGCATAGCGGTAGGATTAGAGGCTACGCGCGGTTTTTAGGCAAGCCAGTTCGCGGTGCAGTCGGTAGGAACACGGTGGCAATTCTAAGAAAGTGCGGGGAAAGAGACGAATATTCTCGTGGAGAGTGGATAAATCCCCGGTTGCACCGGCCCCGCCCTCGCCCCGCCGATCGATCCAAACCACCCCCGAGAGCCGCCTGTGGGCTCCCCGGCGGCTGACCGCCGGGGCTTCGCTCCGAGCCGCCAGCGGACTGCCGGCCTGCCGCGCCGGGGTCAGCCGACCCCGAGCGCCTTCAGCTTGCGATGCAGCGCCGAGCGCTCCATGCCGACGAACTCCGCGGTGCGCGAGATATTGCCGGAGAAGCGGCTGATCTGGGCGATCAGATAGTCGCGCTCGAACACCTCGCGCGCCTCGCGTAGCGGCAGACCCATGATGTGCTCGCCATTGTTGGAGGTCGGCATCGCCGGCACCATCGAGCCGACGTCCTGCGGCAGCATGTCGGCGGTGATGATCGCCTCCGGCCCGCCGCCGGCCAGGATCATCACGCGCTCGACATTGTTGCGGAGCTGGCGGACGTTACCCGGCCAGACGTGCGACTGCAGGACCGCCATCGCGTCCTGCCCGATCTGCCGCTTCGGCAGGCCGGTGGCGGCCGAGATCTGGTCCATGAAATAGTCGATCAGCTCGGGGATGTCCTCGCGGCGCTCCGACAGCGGCGGTACGCGGATCGGCACCACCGAGAGGCGATGATAGAGGTCCTCGCGGAAGCGGCCCGCGGCGATCTCCTCCTCGAGATTGCGCGCGGTCGAGGAGATGATGCGGACGTCGACATGAACCTTGCCGGTGCCGCCCTGGCGCTGGAAGGTCTGATCGACCAGCACGCGCAGAATCTTGTTCTGGGTCTCGCGCGGCATGTCCGCGATCTCGTCGATGAACAGCGTGCCGCCGTGCGCCTCCTCGAGCGCGCCGGCCTTGCGCTGCTGCTCGCCGTTCGATCCCTCGATGCCGAACAGCTCGATCTCCATGCGCTCCGGCGTGATCGCGGCCGCATTGATCACCACGAACGGCCCCTCCGCGCGCCCGGAGGCATGGTGCAGCGTGCGCGCGGCCAGCTCCTTGCCGGCGCCGGAGGGACCGACGATCAGGATGCGGCTGTTGGCCTTGGCGGCGCGGTCGATGGTCTGGCGCAGCTGGTTCATGCAAGCCGAGCGGCCGGTCAGGACGCTCGCCGCCGGAGCCAGCTGCTTGAGCTCCTTCACCTCGCGCTTGAGCCGCGAGGTCTCCAGCGCCCGGGTCGCGACCAGGATCAGCCGGTCCGACTTGAACGGCTTCTCGATGAAGTCGTAGGCGCCGCGCTTGATCGCGGCGACCGCGGTCTCGATGTTGCCGTGGCCCGAGATCATCACGACGGGCAGATCGGCATTGTCCTTCTTGATCTGCTCGAGCAACTGCAGGCCGTCGAGCTTGGAGCCCTGCAGCCAGATGTCGAGGAAGACCAGGTTGGGCCGGCGGTTGGCGATCTCGGCGAGCGCCGAGTCGCTGTCGCGCGCGGTGCGCGTGGAAAAGCCCTCATCGTCCAGAATACCCGCAACGAGGTCGCGAATGTCAGCTTCGTCGTCGACAATCAGAATGTCACTTGCCATGGGTTACACCTGCCTTGTCAGTCGCTCGTCGCGGCTTTGAATTTTGGCTTTTGCGCATTTGGCTCTTGATTGTTTGGCCCCTGATCAGCGGGATCTCGGATAGGTTCTTGGGTTGGTTCTTGGGTCGGTTCTTGGATTTTTGGTTCATTGTTGGTCGCTTGTGCCGGGCCGTTGGTCGGCTCCTCCGGCGGTTTTTTTTCACTGTCCGGTTCGGTCTTGTCCGGTTTGACGTCCGGTTTTTGGTCCTTGCTTTCGGGCTTGTTCTCCGGCTTGGCCGCCTGACCCGTGACGGCAAAGCGCAGCCGCATCCAGGCGCCGCGCTGGCCGTCGCGGAAATCGGAGGCATCCTTGAGCTCGATGCGGCCGCCATGGTCCTCCAGAACGCGGCCGACGATCGCCAGGCCGAGGCCGGTGCCCTTCGCCCGGGTCGTGACATAGGGCTCGAGCAGGCGCGCGCGGGCGACCTTGGGCAGGCCGATGCCGTTGTCGACCACGTCGATCAGGATGTCGTCGTTCTCGCGCTGCGCCACGACGTCGATGCGGCCCTTGCCGAGTTCCTCGCGCGGCACCTGCTCGATCGCCTCGGTGGCGTTCTTGATGATGTTGGTCAGCGCCTGCGAGATCAGCCGGCGGTCGAACTGGGCTGGCAGCGGCGACTGCTTGATGTCGGCCTCGATGTCGAGATCGGGATGGGCGACCTTCATCAGGAACACCGCCTGGCGCACCACGTCGGCGACGTCTTCACCTTCCATCACCGGCTTCGGCATCCGCGCAAAGCGCGAGAACTCGTCGACCATCCGCCTGATGTCGTCGACCTGGCGCACGATGGTGTCGGTGCACTGCTCGAAGATCGACTTGTCCTTCTCCTCGGTGATGGTCTTGCCGAACTTGCGGCGGATGCGCTCGGCGGAGAGCTGGATCGGGGTCAGCGGGTTCTTGATCTCGTGGGCGATGCGGCGGGCGACGTCGCCCCAGGCCGAGGTGCGCTGCGCCGACACCAGCTCGGTGATGTCGTCGAGTGTGATGATGTAGCTGTCGCGCGACTGGCTGGTCTGCTCGGCCGAGACGCGGACCGACAGATTGCGCTCATGGCCGTCGCGCAGGATCGTGACCTGTCCCTGCACCAGGCGCTGCGTTCCCTCGCGCGCGGTCTTCATCATCTCGTCGAGCTCGGGCAGCACGTCCGAGAGCGGATGGCCGAGCGTCTCCGACTCGGCGTGCCCGATCAGCTTCTCCGCCGAGCGGTTGAGAACGCCGATGGTGCCTGAGGCGTCGACCCCGATGATGCCGGCAGAGGCCGACGACAACACCGCTTCGATGAAGCGGCGGCGGCTGTCGATGGTTTCGCTGGCATCGACCAGCTCGTTGCGCTGGGTGCGCAGCTCCTGGGTCATCTTGTTGAAGATTTCGCCGAGCAGCGCGAGGTCGCTTTCCGACTTGTTGACCGGCACCTGGACATTGAGATTGCCGGTCGAGACCTCGCTCGCCGCACCCATCAGCTGGCGGATCGGCGACACCAGCCCGTTGGCGAAGTTCAGGCCGATCAGCACCGAGGCCATCAGGATGGTCAGCGCGATCACCGCGAACATCAGCGCGAACGCGACCTGGATGCCGAGCCTGCGGGTCTCGAGCTGGGCATATTCGGCCGCGCTGGTCTGGGTCTGCTTGAGCTGGGCCACCACCGCCGGATCGAGCAGCCGCGCCACATACAGGAACATGTCGTCATAGGCCCGCAGGCGGACCACGGAGGCGACGTAGTTCTCCGGAAAGACCGAGATCTTCGGCTCGATCTCGTTGATGTCCTTCAGGATGTCGGGCGGCGGCGCCTCGTAGTTCAGGCGAACGCCGGTCTCGGCGCTGGCGACGATCTTGCCGTCCTTGTCCATCAGCACCGCGACCGGAAGATTGCGCGACTCGGCGCCGGCCGTCATCAGCTGCAGGAACGTCATGCGATCCTGGTCGTAGAGCGGCCGGGCATGGGCGAGGTCATTGGCCATCGCCAGCGTGTCGCCGTTGATGAGCTGGGCGTGCTCCTGCATGTAGGCGCTGGCGATGGTCAGCGAATTCTGGATCACCTGCTTGGTGGGGCCGGAGAACAGCCGGTCGAGGCCGCGCTCGATAGTGACGTTGGCGACGATCGACACCAGCACGGCGGGCAGCACCGCGATCACCGAGAACAGGCCGACGATCTGGACATGCAGCCGCGCCGCGGCCCGGCCGCGCCGCCTCGCCTGCACCATCTGCCAGACTTCCCGGACGATGATGCCGACCAGCAGCAGGATGGTGCCGGCATTGATCATCAGGAAGGAGCGGACCACCTCGGACGTGGGCTCGATCGGGGTCAGCCCGGTCAGCACCACGAAGGTCAGGAAGGCGGACAGCAGCGCGATGGCCACGGCAAATGGCGCCAGCCATCGCCGCAGCGGGAAGCCCCGCGCCTCTGCATTGGGCTCGGCCGACGGGGCGCGTAATGTTGAAGCGGTGGTCTCTGCGCTGGTCATACCGGCAATTGAGCTGAGAGCGATCGCCCGCGGGAATTGCGAACTGATGCAATCATATCACAATGTTGCCGAATTGCGACATTTCCGCGGCGCAAACCCCTGCTGCGGCGCCGTGTCCCCAAAACCATTTGTGACTACTCAATAACGGTAGCGGGCTTGAAGCGAGGCTTGCGCCCCGCCCCGGCAGCCTACCCGCCGCTCCGGTAGACCTGGATATCGAGGTCGCGAATCTTCTTGCGCAGCGTATTGCGGTTCAGCCCGAGCAGGTCGGCGGCCCGGATCTGGTTGCCGCGGGTCGCCGCCAGCGCGGCGGTCAACAGCGGGATCTCGATCTCCTTGAGGATGCGGTGGTAGAGGCCCGGCGGCGGCACGCCGTTCGGGAAGCCGGAGAAGTGCGAGGACAGATAGGCCTCGACCGCGCCGCCGAGATTGTCGACGCCGACGGTCGCCGTGCTGCCCGAGGTGACCGCCGGCGGCGCCAGTTCGCCGTCGATGACGGAAGAAGTGATGACGTCCTGCGGATAGAGGGCGGCGAGCCGCCGGGCGAGGTTTTCCAGCTCGCGAACGTTGCCCGGCCAGCGGTGCTGCTTGAGCCGCTCCAGCGCCTGGGCGTCGAGCTTCTTCGGCGGCAGGCCGTCCTTCTCGGCGAGCGAGAAGAAGTGCCTGATCAGGTCGGGCAGATCCTCGATGCGCTCGCGCAGCGGCGGCAGCCGCAGCGGCACCACGTTGAGGCGGAAGAACAGGTCTTCGCGGAACAGCCCCTGCTGGATCAGGATGCGCAGGTCCTTGTTGGAGGCGGCAACGATGCGGACGTCGGTCTTGATCGGGGTGCGGCCGCCGACCGTGGTGTATTCGCCCTGCTGCAGCACGCGGAGCAGCCGGGTCTGCGCCTCCATCGGCATGTCGCCGATCTCGTCGAGGAACAGCGTGCCGCCCTCGGCCTGCTCGAAGCGGCCGGAGGCGCGGGTGTTGGCGCCGGTGAAGGCGCCGCGCTCATGGCCGAACAGCTCCGATTCGATCAGGTCGCGCGGGATCGCCGCCATGTTGACCGCGACGAACGGGCCGTTGCGGCGCCGCCCGTAGTCGTGCAGCGCACGCGCGACCAGCTCCTTGCCGGTGCCTGATTCGCCCGAGATCATCACGGTGAGGTCGGTCTGCATCAGCCGCGCCAGCACGCGGTAGATTTCCTGCATCGCCGGCGAGCGGCCGACCAGCGGGATCGAGTCGAATTCACCGTCATCGGCGGGGCTGGCGACCCGCTCCTTCGGCTCGGCCAGCGCGCGGCCGACGATGGTGATCAGCTCCTTCAGGTCGAACGGCTTCGGCAGATATTCGTAGGCGCCGCGCTCGGAGGCGCGGATCGCGGTCATGAAGGTGTTCTGCGCGCTCATCACGATGACCGGCAAATTCGGCCGCATCTTCTTGATCCGCGGCAGGAGATCGAACGCGTTCTCGTCGGGCATCACCACGTCGGTGATGACGAGATCGCCCTCGCCCTGGCTGACCCAGCGCCACAGCGTTGCGGCGTTGCCGGTGAGGCGCACCTCATAGCCGGCGCGCGACAGCGCCTGGTTCAGGACGGTCCGGATGGCGGTGTCGTCGTCAGCGACAAGTATGCTACCTGCAGGCATTGGTGTTCCTCATCGTGCATCCTGAGAGGCAGGCGATGACGTACCCGGAACGTCATCGCGGTTGCTTTGGTCGAGTTGCTTGGCGGCGCTGTACATCGGCATCAGCACGCGGAAAGTGGTTTTGCGCGGCTGCGACTCGCATTCGATGATGCCGCCGTGATCGCCGACGATCTTGGCGACCAGCGCGAGGCCGAGCCCGCTGCCGGTCTGCTTGGTGGTGACGAAGGGATCGAACAGGTTCGGCAGCAGGTCTTCCGGAACGCCAGAGCCGTTGTCCTTGACGCAGAATTCCAGCGGCAGCGAGACCCGCGATTTCTTCCCGGGCACCGACAGCCGCACGCCTGGCCGGAACGCCGTGGTGAGCTGGATCTCGGCATCGGTGCCGAGATCGGCCACCGCTTCGGCCGCGTTCTTCACGAGGTTGAGGAACACCTGGATCAGCTGGTCCTGGTTGGCCAGCACCGGCGGCAGCGACGGATCGTAGTCCTCGATGAAGCGGACATTGCGGGCAAAACCGGACTGCGCCAGGCGCTTCACATGATCGAGCACGGAATGGATGTTGACCGGGCCGCGCGCCACCGGGCGGTCGTCGCCGAACACTTCCATGCGGTCGACCAGCGTCACGATGCGGTCCGCCTCGTCGCAGATCAGCCGCGTCAAGAGCCGGTCCTCGGAGGAGGCCTGCTGCTCCAAAAGCTGCGCCGCGCCGCGGATGCCCGACAGCGGGTTCTTGATCTCGTGGGCGAGCATCGCCGCCAGCGCGATCACCGAGCGCGCCGCGCTGCGGTGGGTGAGCTGCCGATCCATTTTGTCGGCGATGGTGCGCTCCTGCAGCATCACCACGATATGCCCGGGCCGCTCGGTCAGCGGCGCAACGTGCAGATCGACCTGGCGATCGCCGCCGATCCGCGGCGTGCCGAGATCGACCTTGTATTCGTTGACCGGCGAGCCGCTCGTCCGCACCTGCTCGATCAGCGCCAGCAGCGGGCTGCCGAACGGCACCAGCTCCTTCAGCGACTGCCGGCGCAGGAACTGGGTCGAGATCTCGAAGAAGGATTCGGCTGCGATGTTGGCGTCGACGATCCGCCCGTCGGGTGCGACCAGCAGCACCGGATTGGGCAGCGCATTGAGGATAGCCTCCCCGTCAGTCGGCACCGGCCGGCGGAATTCCATGGCTGACGTCATGCGGCAGCACTCCAGGCAAAATCGTCGTAGGCGTCGGCGAGCGAGCGATGCACGCTGGACGGCTCTTCCGCGGTCAGGATCGTCTGCCGCCAGGTCTTCAATGTCGCGGCCGGCGCGCAGCTATAGGCTGCAGCAGCTTCCAGCGCCCAGCCGAGATGCTTGCGTGCATGCTTGAGCCCGATGCGCAGGCCATAGTGGCTGCAAACCTCGTCATAGAGCGCGCGAATGTGTTTGAGCTGCTCGGCGAGCGACGGCGCGGCCTCGGCGACCCCGGTCTCGAGGCGGCGGCCGATCTGTCCCGGCAGCCAGGGCTGCCCCTGCGCGCCGCGGCCGATCATGACGGCGTCGGCACCCGACATCTCGAGCGCGCTGACAGCCTTGTCGAACGAGGTGATGTCGCCATTGACCACGACCGGCACGGTGACGGCGTCCTTGACGGCGCGCACCGCGTTCCAGTTTGCGTCGCCCTTGTAGAACTGGCAGCGGGTCCGGCCATGCACGGTGATCATCTGCACGCCGGCGTCCTCGGCGCGGCGCGCCAGTTCCGGCGCATTGAGCGAGCGGTCATCCCAGCCGAGCCGCATCTTCAGCGTCACCGGCACCTTGACCGCCGACAGCGTCGCCTCGATCAGCGTGATCGCATGGTCGAGGTCGCGCATCAGGGCCGAGCCCGACTGGCCCCCGGTCACGTGGCGGGCCGGACAGCCCATGTTGATGTCGATGACGTCGGCGCCGGCGCCTTCGGCGATCCGTGCGCCCTCCGCCATCCAGTGGGTCTCGCAGCCCGCCAGCTGGACCACATGCGGCCCGACCCCGGCTGCCTCGCAACGCAGCTTCGACATCGGCTTGCCGTTCACCAGATCGTTGCTGGCGGTCATCTCGGAGACCACCAGGCCGGCGCCCAAAGCGGCAGCGAGTCGCCGGAAGGGCGCATCGGTAATGCCGGACATGGGCGCGAGGAGAACCCGGTTGGCGACAGCAATATCGCCGATCTTCAATGGGTTACGAGGAGTACTTTGCACGCCGGTCACAGCCGTCTCGTCGTTCTGTCAGCCACGCCATTGCAGCTGACGTCGCCTATTCTGCGCACAATTCTTGTGCAGTCAAGGCTCATGCCTACGGTTTAGACATTCCTATCATCAGTGCAGGTGCACTGCAACAAAATCTGCTTTTCCCACAGTCATCGGCAAACGCTCTGTTTTTGCGCAGCGGTCATGCTAAGGGCTGTGCGCGGCGATCCTCGCCGTCCCCCTCATCCCCGATTCGTCTGCCACTGGTTCAAAATGCCGAAGCCTGAGCGTACCGCAGCCATCCTTGTCGCAGCCGGCCGTGGACTGCGCGCCGGCGCAGGCGGGCCGAAGCAATACCGGACGATCGGCGGACAGACGGTGATCTACCGCGCCATGGAGGCGTTCTCCGGACATCCGGACGTGTTTGCAGTGCAGCCTGTGGTCAATCCTGACGACACCGCGCTGTTCGATGAAGCAGTCGCAGGCCTTCGCCATTGGCCGCCGACGCCGGGCGGCGCGACCCGGCAGGCCTCGGTCCATGCCGGGCTCGAGGCGCTTGCAAGCGAGAAGCCGGATATCGTGCTGATCCACGATGCCGCGCGCCCCTTCGTCACCGCAGCCGTGATCTCGCGCGCGATCGCCGCGGCCGGCCGGACCGGCGCTGCGATCCCCGTGATTCCCGTCACCGACACGATCAAGCTCACCGGCGATGCCGGTGACGTCGAGGCGACGCCGGAGCGCGCGCGCCTGCGGATCGCGCAGACGCCACAGGCTTTTCGTTTCGACGTAATATTGGAGGCGCATCGTCGCGCAGCGCGCGATGGCCGCTCCGATTTCACCGACGATGCGGCGCTTGCCGAGTGGGCGGGATTGACGGTTGCGACGTTTGAAGGTGATGCTGCCAACATGAAACTCACCACACCCGAGGACTTCGCGCGCGAGGAAGCGCGGCTCGCGAGCCAGCTCGGCGACATCAGAACCGGCACCGGCTACGACGTGCATGCCTTTGGCGACGGTGACCATGTGATGATCTGCGGCGTGCGCGTGCCGCACACGAAAGGATTCCTGGCCCATTCCGACGGCGATGTCGGGCTGCATGCGCTGGTCGACGCGATCCTCGGCGCGCTGGCCGACGGCGATATCGGCTCGCATTTTCCGCCGAGCGACGCCAAGTGGAAGGGCGCCTCCTCCGACCAGTTCCTGAAATACGCGGTCGAGCGCGTCACCGCGCGTGGCGGACGGATCGCCAATCTCGAAGTGACGCTGATCTGCGAGCGGCCGAAGATCGGGCCGTTGCGCGACACCATGCGGGCGAAGATCGCGGAGATCTCCGGCGTCCACATCTCGCGCGTGGCAGTCAAGGCCACCACCAGCGAGCGGCTCGGCTTCACCGGCCGCGAGGAAGGCATCGCGGCAACCGCGAGCGCCACGGTCCGTCTCCCGTGGGATGATAAAGGCTGGGACGATAAAGGTTGGGACGATAAAGGCCGGAGTGCCTGACATGGGCGGCAGCGACGCTCGTGCCCTCTCCCGCTCGCTGCTCGACCTGTGCCGGATGCGCAAGCTGACCATCGCGACCGCCGAATCCTGCACCGGCGGTCTGGTCGCGGGTGCGCTCACCGACATCCCCGGCTCTTCCGACGTAATCGACCGCGGCTTCGTGACCTATTCGAACGAGGCCAAGCGGGTCATGCTCGGCGTCAAGGCGGCCACCCTGGAAACGTTCGGCGCGGTGAGCAAGGAAACCGCGACCGCGATGGCGATCGGCGCGCTGGAAAAGGCCGGCGTCGATCTTGCGGTCTCGATCACCGGCATCGCGGGCCCTGGCGGTGCGACACCGGGCAAGCCGGTCGGCCTGGTGCATTTCGCCGTCGCCGCGCGCGACGGCCGCATCATTCATCGTGAGCAGCGATTTGGCGCAATCGGCCGCAGCACGGTGCGGCAGCGCTCCGTGGTCGAAGCCTTGCGCATGCTGATGGAGCTCGCGCGCCCGCCGCAGGCCGCCAAGCCGCGCCGCGAGGCCGCCAGCCGGTTGCGGCCAAGGGTGGCCCGGTCGCCGCGGAGCCACGCTGCGAAACGCCGCCGGCCGCCGCGCGGATAGGCCCAACCCAAAGTCGAGTCGCGCCGCGGCCCACCTTACACGGGCTTGTGTCAACTGCGGCCCGGTGACGCTTACCTGAAATGGAACTTTGAAGCGGCTTCGCCGCTTTATGTTGTTCCAACTCTGCTGTTTCGATTGTTCGTCCAACAGCAAAATCCCACAACAAGGAGAAAATGATGAAGTTGGGAACTTTGGTCGTGGCCGCCATCAGCGCTGGCGCCATGACGCTGTCGACTGTCGCGCCTTCGTCCGCCGCACCACTCGCTCCCGCGCGATTGCAGGACCAGCCTACCTCCGTCGAGCATGTGCAGTATCGTCATTGGCACGGTGGTCCGCGTTACGGTTATCGCGACGGATACGGCTACCGCGGTGGTTACTATCGCGATCGCGGCAGTAACGGCGCGGCGATCATCGGCGGGCTGGCGGCCGGCGCGATCATCGGCGGCGCGATCGCGGCGAGCCAGGCGAAGGCCAATAACGACGCCTATTGCTCCCAGCGCTTCCGTACCTACGACCCCGCTTCCGGCACCTACATCGCTTCCGGCGGCGTGCGGCGATCCTGCCCGTAAGTCGGCGAACGGTCTCCCGCATCATCCGTCGTGCCCGGCCTCGTGCCGGGCATTTGCGTTCCAGAGATGTAGACGAGACGGCTTCGCTACGTCGACAGTTGAGGCTTGCCGTAGACCTGATCCGCGCGCTTCTCGAACGCCGCGGCAAAGCGCGAGAATGCGGCGTCGAACATCGAGCCCATCAGCATCGCCAGCATCCGGCTCTTGAATTCGTAGTTCAGGAAGAAGCCGACATCGCATTCGGTTTCCGACTTCGGCTCAAAACTCCAGCGGTTCTCAAGATTGCTGAACGGGCCGCGCAGATATTCGACCAGGATCGTCAGATTGGGCCGGTCGAGCGTCACCTTGCTGGTGAAGGTTTCCCGCACCAGCTTGAAGGACACCGTCATGTCCGCCACCACGACCTCGGTGCCGTGGTCCTTGGGCGTGCGCTGGCGGATCTTGAGCGAATGGCATAGCGGCACGAATTCGGGATAACGCTCGACGTCGGCGACCAGATCGAACATCTGAGGTGCGGTGTGCCGGACCCGCCGCTTGCTTGAGAATCGTGGCATCAGTGGATACTCGCACGGTTTTGCCCGAGTGCGAGGCGCTTCAGATAATCATCCGCCTGCGCCCGATCGGTGAAGCAGACCAGCGATTGATCGGGCCGCAAGCCGGCAAAATACTCGATCAGCTTCGGCCGCTGCTGCCGGCGATAGGTCCAGACGTAGCGGAAGAATTCGAGATCGATCTTCTCAGGGCAGCCTTCCGCCATCTCCGGGCGGACCTCGCCATAGCTCCCGGCTATCCGCCTGAAGATACCGAGCATGCAGGTCGACCGCGGCAGGTCGAACCAGATGATCGTATCGGAGAGCTCCCGGCGCAATTGCCCTGCACCATGCCTCATGTAGTTCCCATCCATGATCCAGCGCGGCTCCTGGGCTGCTTCGGTCATGCGGCGCTCGAATTCGTCCCTGCCCGACTCGACCCAGCCCGGTTTCCAGAACAGTGCATCGATCGACACGGTCGGAATCCCTGTCATGGCGGACAGCCGCCGCGCAAAGGTCGACTTGCCGGATCCCGACGATCCCATCACCAGAACGCGCTGCATTGGTCCAGTCCAAGGTTCGCTCAAGGTTCGGTCAAGGCCCGATCAAGCAACGGCGCGCGACGGCGCCGGCCTACCGCCGTTTGCAAAAATCTAGCGGCCGCGGGCCGTACATGCCGCCTGCAGTTTGGCGAAATCCTCGCCGGCGTGGTGCGACGAGCGCGTCAACGGGCTCGCCGACACCATCAAAAAGCCCTTGGTATAGGCGACCCGCTCGTAGCCTGCGAACTCGTCCGGCGTCACGTAGCGCATCACGGCGTGATGCTTGCGGGTCGGCTGCAGGTACTGGCCGATGGTGAGGAAATCGACTTCGGCCGAGCGCAGATCGTCCATCACCTGCAGCACCTCGTGCCGTTCCTCGCCGAGGCCGACCATGATGCCCGACTTGGTGAAGATGGTCGGATCGATCTCCTTGACCCGCTGCAGCAGCCGAATCGAATGGAAATAGCGGGCGCCGGGACGGACCGTCAGATAGCGCGACGGCACGGTTTCCAGATTGTGGTTGAAGACGTCGGGCTTGGCCGCGACCACGCGCTCCAGCGCGCCGTCCTTGCGCAGGAAGTCCGGTGTCAGGATCTCGATCGTGGTGGTCGGGCAGCGCGCGCGGATGGCGCGGATGGTCTCGGCAAAATGTTCGGCGCCGCCGTCGGCGAGATCGTCGCGGTCGACCGAAGTGACCACGACATGACTGAGCCCGAGCTTGGCGGTTGCCTCCGCGACGTATTCCGGCTCGCTTGCCTCGAGCGCGCCGGGCATGCCGGTCTTGACGTTGCAGAACGCGCAGGCGCGCGTGCAGGTGTCGCCCATGATCATGAAGGTGGCGTGCTTCTTGTCCCAGCACTCACCGATATTGGGGCAGCCCGCCTCCTCGCACACCGTGACGAGGCCGTTCTCCTTCACGATCCGGCGCGTATCTGCATAGCCGCGCGTGTTCGGCGCACGAACGCGGATCCAGTCCGGCTTCGGCGGCGACACGGCATCCGGCCGGTTGACCTTTTCGGGGTGCCGCGGGCGGAGCTGAGTGGTGGAGATGGTATCGACGATGGTGACCATGGATGCCTGCAAGTCGCGGGAGCATGATCCAGGCAGATCATGCTCCGAACCAAGGAACTTACCTAATCGGTGTTGACGCGGCTCGCAACCCGCCCCGCGACCCTAGCAGACCTGCCCATATATTGGCAGTCTTGCGGCCCGTTCCATGCCGATTCCCACCTCAAAATGGCTCAAAAACCCCGATCCATCCGCGCGACCGCGCCGCGCCTCGGCAAGGCGCTGAAACGCTCCTTCTTCGATCGCAGCGTCCACGAGGTCGCCCCCGACCTGATCGGCGCGACCTTCCTGGTCGGCGGCGCCGGCGGCATCATCACCGAGGTCGAGGCCTATCATCACACCGACCCGGCGGCGCATTCCTACCGCGGGCCGACCCCGCGCAACCAGGTGATGTTCGGCCCGCCGGGCTTCTCCTACGTCTACCGCTCCTACGGCATCCATTGGTGCGTCAACTTCGTCTGCGAGGAAGCGGGCTCGGCCAGCGCCGTGCTGATCCGCGCGATCGAGCCGACCCATGGGCTCGCGGCGATGCGCAGGCGGCGCGGGCTGGAAGACGAGCGCGCGCTGTGCTCGGGGCCCGGCAAGCTCTGCGAGGCGCTCGGCATCACCATCGCGCACAGCGAATTGCCACTCGACCGCGCCCCGATCGCGCTCCATGCGCGGACTGAAGCCCCCGAAATCATCACCGGGGTGCGGATCGGCATCACCAAGGCGGTCGACCTGCCCTGGCGCTACGGGCTGAAGGGATCGAAATTCCTCAGCAAGCGGTTTTGAGCGCCACGGCGTTATCAGCTATGACGCCTTCTTCAACCGCTCGATCGCCTCGAGAATCTTGGCGCGGCGCTCCGCTGCTGCCGCACGCTTTTCCTTCTCTTCCTCGACGAGCTCTTCCGGCGCGTTGGCGACGAACTTCTCGTTGGCGAGCTTGGCATCGACCCGCTTGATGTCGGCGTCGGCCTTGCCGAGTTCCTTCTCCAGCCGCGTGCGTTCAGCCGCGAGATCGATCACGCCCTTCAGCGGCAGCGCGACCGCCTCGCCGCGGACAAGGAGCTGCACCGCGCCTTCCGGCGAGTGATCGGCGAACGAGATATCCGACAATCGCGCGAGCCGCTTGATGGTGTCGTTCCAGCGCTGCGCGCGGTCCCGCGTCTCGTCGGAGGCGCCCGCGATCACCAGCGGCGTCAGTGTCGACGGCGGGATGTTCATTTCCGCCTTCACCGACCGCATCGCGGTGACGAGATCGACCACCCAGCCGATCTCGGCCTCGGCCGCGGGATCGCTGAACTCGTCGGCGTCGAGCGCGGCAATGACCGGCGGAATGATCGGATCGACCACCGGACCGGCGGTCGCAATCGCGGCCAGCTGCTCGCCGGTCACGCCCGACTTGCGCGGCCACGACGCCAGCACCAGCAGGCCGGCGCGCTTTGCGGTCACCGCCCACAGCTCCTCCGTGATGAAGGGCATGAACGGATGCAGCAGCTTGAGGATCTCGTCGCGGGTCCAGGCGATCATGGCGCGGGTCTCGGCCTTGGCCGCGCCCTCCTCGCCCATCAGCACGGGTTTCGCGAGCTCAAGATACCAGTCGCAGAACACGTTCCAGACGAAGCGGTAGATCGCGCCCGCGGCATCGTTGAAGCGATGATCCTCGATCGTCTCGGTCACCTCGCGGGTGACGCGCGAGGTTTCGTGCGCGATCCAGCGGTTCAACGTCTCCCTTGCGCCCTTCGGATCGAAACCGTCCGGCTTGACGCACTCGTTCATCTCCGCGAAGCGGCAGGCGTTCCAGAACTTGGTCGCGAAATTGCGGTTGGTCTCGACCAGATGCGGCGACAGGCGGATGTCATGGCCTTGCGCCGCCTCGCGGGTCAGCGCGAAGCGCAGCGCGTCAGCGCCGTATTCGTCGATCACGCCGAGCGGGTCGATGACGTTGCCCTTCGACTTCGACATCTTGGCGCCCTTCTCGTCGCGGACGAGACGGTGGATGTAGACGGTCGAGAACGGCGCCTCCTTCATGAAATGGAGGCCCATCATCATCATGCGGGCGACCCAGAAGAAAATGATGTCGAAGCCGGTAACCAGCGTATTGGTCGGGTAGTAGCGCGCGACCTCCGGCGTGTCGTCCGGCCAGCCCAGCGTCGAGAACGGCCACAGGGCCGACGAGAACCAGGTGTCGAGCACGTCCTCGTCACGCGTGATGAAGCCCTCGCGCTTGGCGGGGTCGACCGCCATGTCGTGGCCCTGCTCCGGCGTGATGACTTCCTGCTCGACGTAATAGCCGAGCGCGTGGCCGACCGCCTCTTCCTCGGTCTCGGCGACGAACACCTTGCCGTCGGGTCCGTACCACGCCGGGATCTGATGGCCCCACCAGAGCTGGCGCGAGATGCACCAGGGCTGGATGTTCTCCATCCACTCGAAATAGGTCTTTTCCCAGTTCTTCGGCACGAACGTGGTCTCGCCGGAGCGCACCGCCGCGATCGCCGGCTGTGCCAGCGTCTTGGCGTCGACATACCACTGGTCGGTCAGATACGGCTCGATCACGACACCGGAGCGGTCGCCATGCGGCACCATGTGGATGTTGGGCTCGATCCGCTCGAGGAAGCCGAACTCCTCCAGCCTTGCGACGATCTTCTTGCGCGCCGCGAAGCGCTCGATCTTGTCAAACTCGGCGGCGAACTCGTCGGCGCCCATCGGCAGGCCGCGCAGATAATCCTCGTTGCCCACCAGGCTGAGGCTGCCTTCCTGGTCGAGCACGCTGATCTGCGGCAGGCCGTGACGCTTGCCGATCTCGAAGTCGTTGAAGTCGTGCGCAGGCGTCACTTTGACCGCGCCCGAGCCCTTCTCCGGATCGGAATAGTCGTCGGCGACGATCGGAATCCTGCGGCCGACCAGCGGCAGGATGACGTGCTGGCCCACCAGATCGGTGTAGCGCTCGTCGTCCGGATGCACCGCGACCGCGGTGTCGCCGAGCATCGTTTCGGGGCGCGTCGTGGCGACCACGATGAACGATTTCGGATCCTCCGGGCTGAAGCTGCGGCCCTCGATCGGGTAGCGCAGGTACCAAAGATGGCCCCTGACCTCGACCTGCTGCACTTCGAGGTCGGAGATCGCGGTGAGCAGCTTCGGGTCCCAATTGACCAGGCGCTTGTCCTTGTAGATCAGGCCATCGCGATGCAGCTCGACGAACACCTTGACGACGGCGCGCGACAGGCCCTCATCCATGGTGAAGCGCTCGCGCGACCAGTCGCAGGAGGCGCCGAGGCGCTTGAGCTGGTTGACGATGGTGCCGCCGCTCTCGGCCTTCCACTGCCAGACCCGCTCGAGGAACTTGGCGCGGCCCATGTCGCGCCGGCCCGGCTCCTGCCGTTCCATCAGCTGACGCTCGACCACCATCTGGGTGGCGATGCCGGCGTGATCGGTGCCGGGCTGCCACAGCACGTCACGGCCGCGCATCCGCTCGAAGCGGCACAGGATGTCCTGCAGCGTGTTGTTGAGCGCGTGGCCCATGTGCAGCGAGCCGGTCACGTTCGGCGGCGGAATCACAATGGTGAAAGGCGCGGCGTCCTTGCGTTCAGGCCGGCCGGCCTTGAACGCACCGCTCTCCTCCCAGATCCGGGCCATCCGGTGCTCGATATCGGCGGGCTGGTAGTTTTTCTCGATCATGACAATGCGCTGTGGGCCATGGAAAGCGTTAGAAAGCCGCCGGAGCGCACCAAGTCAACCGGACCGGCACGTCAAATCGACGTTTAGGGCATTTGGGGAGCTGATTGAGGGCCGCCAGGCCCAACGGCAGGAGCCAGCCTCGCGCCGGCTGCGGTGCTAGCGCCCGCGGGATACCCGCTCGATCTCGGCCTTGACGATCCGCTCGACCAGCCCGGGCAGATTGTCGTCCAGCCAGGACTTCAGCATCGGCCGCAGCATCTCCTTGACGAGATCCTCGAGCGTCCGCGCATTGTTGCTCAGCACGGTGTTGGCCAACGAGTTGAAGGCCGACTCGACGGCCCGCATCGTGGTTCCCGAGATGATCTGCTGCATGGGCGCGGTCTCGATTGCCGGCGGCTCCCGGGCCGGTTCCGGCGCCCGGCTCCGCGCTTCCGTGAACTCGAGGTCGTCCTGCGGCTCGACCTTGCGGAACGACGGCGCGGCGGCCGAGTCCGGCAGCGCCATCTCGTCGGTGAGTTCGAACACGTCGGCTTCGGGCTGGGCCGCGGGCTGCGGCGACGGCCTGATCTCGGCTGCGGGCGTCGCCTCGTCGAGGCTGGCGAGCAGCGAGTCGATGTCGTCCTGACTGTTGCTGGCCGCCGGTGCCGGCGCAGGCGGCGGTGATTTCGGCGCGGGCGCGGCGGCCTTCGCGGCCGGTGGCGCTGCGGGCGGCGGGCTCTTCATCGCGGGCTTGGCCGCTGGTGCTGGCTCGACCTTCGGCGCCGGCGCTGCAGCGGCAGCCGCAGGCTTCTCGGCGGCGGCCGGCTTCGCCTCGTCGTCGGCAATGATGCGACGGATCGACGCCAGGATCTCCTCCATCGAGGGCTCTTGGACCTTCGCAGGTTGCGTCATCTCCGACTCCACATCGAAACGATTTTACATCAAGCCCGAGAGGATTCGCCGGTTCCGATGATGCGGGCGGAGATTTTGACTGCTCCCGCCCGACTTGTCCCCAGATCAAGCCCGCCCGAGGCTTTGTGCAAGCTTCGTGTCGTCCAATGCAGCGTGATCACAGGTGTGGCGTCGCACCTGTCATCACGCCACGCCGGCGCGCCGCGAATCGCCTTGCTGCCCGACAAAACGGTATGTCAGGCCAATTATCGAATGCAAGCAAACGCGCCTGTTTGTGATCCTGATTAACTCAGAACCACAAACATGACGCGACAAGCGATGATGATGCGAAGGTGTTTAGCGGCCGTCGGGCGTGCGTACGCCGGCCCAGTTGTCACGAACCTGCTGGTAATGCACGCTCGGATCGTAGACGTTGGTCGAAAGGCCGAGCACCTGCGGCGACAAGCGGCCAACCGCGCTCAGCACGTTATAGGACGCGACGACGCGGTCATGCTGCGCGGTCACCAGCGCGTTGCGCGCGTTGACGAGCGCCTGCTGCGCGTTGAGCACGTCGAGCGTGGTGCGCTGACCGGCCTTGGCCTCTTCGCGCACGCCGTTCAGGGCGATCTCGGACGCGGTCACCTGCGCCTGTGCCGATGCCACCTGCGACTTGCCGGCGACCAGTTGGCCCCACGCGGTGACGACGTTGGCGCGCGCCTGATCGCGGGTCTGTTCGAGCACGAGGCGCTGCTGCGCCAGCGATTCCTTGGACTGGCGGATCAGCGAGTATTCCGCACCGCCCTGGTAGAGCGGAACCGACAGCTGGACCGCCGTTCCCGCGCTGAATGCGCGCTGGCTGATCAGGGTCTGCTCGTACTGCTGCTGCACGGACGTTTGCAGGTTGACCGACGGGAACAGCGCCCCCTCGCTGACCTTGACCTGCAGGAAGTTGACGTCGACGCCGTACATCGCCGAGGTGACGTTCGGATTCTGGGTCAGGCTGAGATCGACGGCGGACGCTAGCGTCGTTGGCAGAAAGCGGTCGACCGGCGAGCCCGGCGCGAGATTCTGCGGCTCGTTGCCGATGATGCGGCGGAAATTCGATCGCGTCGTCGTCAGGTTCGATTCGGCGGTGAGCTGCTGGGTCTTACCTGCCGCGAGCTGCGCTTCGGATTGCGCGACGTCGGTGCGCGTCACTTCGCCGACGTTGAAGCGGTCCTGGGTCTGCTTCAGCGTTTGTTCCAGCACGCGCGTGTTGCTGCGCTGAACTTCGACGATGGCGGAGTCGCGGAGATAGTCCA
Organism: Bradyrhizobium brasilense; assembly: GCF_029714345.1. NCBI lineage: Bacteria > Pseudomonadati > Pseudomonadota > Alphaproteobacteria > Hyphomicrobiales > Nitrobacteraceae > Bradyrhizobium > Bradyrhizobium brasilense. Next base: position 4,636,273 of record NZ_CP121669.1, on the reverse strand, counting down.
TGTAGATCGTGGCCGCGCTCAGGATCACGGTTTGCTCGAGCACACGAAGGCCCTCGCGGGCCGCCGAGACCTGGCTTTCCGCCGCGCGCACCCTGGGCGCGGTCTGCGCGTTGAACAGCGATTGGTTGACCGTGAGGCCTGCGCTGCGCGGCGCGTTGGCGCCATGGATTTGGGTGCGGACAAGATTGTTCGAGTCGCCACCCTGTGTCGTCAGCGTATCGGTGTACTGGTACCCCGCGCTTGCCGTCAGCGCGACTTTCGGGCGGTAGCCCGACAGTGCCTGCGGAACGTTCTCGTCAGTTGACCGCACCTGCGCGCGTTGCGCGTTCAGCTGGGGATTGTTTTGGTAGGACCGCACCAGCGCGGCCTCGATTGTATCGGCGAGTGCGGGCACAGGGCCCATCTCCGCCAACAGAAGGACGGCAGTCGCAGCCGCGGTGACAACCTTCACCCCACGCATCCCCGGAAATCCAATCATTGTAGTCGCCGTCTCCCACACGCAAATCAGTCCGGCGGTCGCTTCAGTCGAAGTGAGTCCCGCCTCACCTTAGTCCGCAGCTAGGGCCAACGGAACTACCCCGCAACGGAACACGGTCGAAACTCTTCACATGGGGCAAACGGGCCACACTTCTGATTCGGAACGGGATTTTATCAGCCCGTGCGCCGCAGGAGAGGGTCAGAAGACGAAGGCGGGAACTCGCTCGAATCCGGGTAAAACGGGGGCCGAGGCGTCGAACAGCTCGCGATGGCCGAAATCCCCGTGGGAGTGCGTCACCAGGGTGGCGCGCGGCGGCGGCAGCAGGCCGAACACCCCGACCAGCCGGCCCCCCTCCTTGAGTTGGCCGAACAGCCCGGTCGGGACGATCTCCGTGGCACCATTGAGGAAAATGACGTCAAACGGGGCGCCCGCGGCATCGCCATCGGCGGCCGCGGCCGCTTTGACGGTGATATTCTGGATCCCGAGTTCGGCGAAAGTCGTGGTCGCCTTTGCAGCAAGGGCCGGATCGCTTTCGGTCGCGCTGACGTCTGCGGCAAAGCGCGCCACCACGGCGGCGGCGTAGCCGGTCGCGCAGCCGACCACCAGGACGCGGTCGGTGGCCTTGATCTCGGCGGCCTGGAGCATCCGGGCGAGCAGCGCCGGCGTGATCAGGCAGCGCCTCGTCGCACCGCCCTCGGCGACATCGAGGTCGAGGTCGAGATAGGCCAACGCCTGCTTGCTGGCCGGCACGAAAACCTCGCGCGGCACGGTCAGCATGGCATCGAGAATACGATCATCGGTCACGTCGCTCGGACGCACCTGACCATCGACCATATACTGGCGCGCGGTCGAAAAACCGGTCATTGGCGGAGACCCTGCAAGTCGCGGCATTGCCGCTGGAGAAGCTAGAACAGGGCCATCTTTTGGAACAAGCTCTGCCAAAACGCAACACGCCGCTGGCGTGCAAAACGCGCTCCCAAAACGCGCTCCAAGGCGCGGTCTATTCGATCGTGACGGCGAGTCGGCCGATCAGGCGGGCCACTTCATCGAGATGCTCGGAATCATGCTCCTCGACGGCCCTCGCGAGCCGGCGGACGCACTCATCGTCACTGATGTCGGGCGCATCATTCGGAACGAGCGTCGGCTGCGGCATCGACAGGTCGATCAGGTTAATAGCCATCGAAATCACCTCTCAAGACCCGGCGGGAGCAAGTGTCGACGGCTATTGAGTCGATTTGACGACGTTTTCGGCCTGTCCGCTGCGGACCACGGGCTTGTGATGGCGATTTGGGGGATCGATGGGGCCAGATCAAACTGGCTCCCCGGGCTGGATTCGAACCAGCGACCATTCGATTAACAGTCGAATGCTCTACCGCTGAGCTACCGAGGAATAGGCGAACATCTGTTCGCGAGCGGGCAGCGTATAACAAAGCCTTTCGGCCTTGCAAAGAACCAAATGGCCCCTCCGGCGAAACTTTAGCGCGCACGGTAAGCCTCTGCGATACAAGGGCTTACCTATCGCCCGGCGTGCAACATGCCCAGCACGCCGGCCCCGCCGCGCTCCTGCGGGCGCCTGGAAACCACCGCCAGCGCAGCGGCCACGCGGCGCCCGCGATTCTGTCAGGGGCGCCACGGCCCAGCTCCTCGCGCAAACGGGGTTGGCTACCGCCCGGCGATGGCAACGATGAACAGCGCGGTCGCGGCCAGCGAGGCGATGGTCCGCACGTGGTTCCAGAAGGTCCAGTCGGTCAGATAGCGCGCCCAGACCGATGCCGCCGATGTACCCGCCGGGTCAGAGGCCGCAAGCTGATCGTTCAGCGGCACATTGAAGACGATGGTCACGACGAACATGCCGACCACGTAGAGGGCGCCGCCGCAAATCATCGCAATCGCGCCAGGCTCCTGCCATCTGAGCCCGCCGAGCACGACCAGCACGGCGCAGGACAGCGTGGTGCCGAGGAACACCGGCATGAACGACGAGCGGACGATATCGACATTGATCGCGTTCATCGCCGAGATGCCGGCGGCCTGATCGATGCGGCCGAGCGCGGTCATGACGAAAGCCGAGAACGCGAAATAGAGCCCTGCGAGCAGGCCGCAGCCGAGCGCGGAAAACCACAGCAAGGCCGAGGTCAGGATCTGGCGCATCGTCCGGCCTCCAAATGCGAGATATACTCGTATTTATAAAATGCGATAAATTCTCGTATTAGAGCCGTCAACCCCGATCGCAGGGAAGAGAGAGATGTCGAGACGAAAGGCCGCGCCCGTGGACGTTCCCCTGCCCGGGCTGGCGCGGCTTGCCCCGACCCAGCAGCGCAGCCGCGAGCGCTTCGAGCGCATCCTCGCCTGCGCGACCGAGATCATGGCGGAAAAGGGCAGCGAGGCCTTCCGCATGAGCGACGTCGTCGCGCGCAGCGGCGTCGCATTCGGCTCGCTCTATCAATATTTCCCGGACAAGGCCGCGATCATCGGCACCCTGGCCGAACGCCATAACGCGGTCGGGCGCGATTGCGTCAGGCGCGATCTTGCCGCGGTGACGACCGCGCGCGACCTGCACCCGGCGCTTTGCCGGATCGTCGACAGCTACTACGAGATGTTCATGCGTGAGCCCGTCATGCGCGACATCTGGCAGGCGACGCAAGCCGACCGCGCCCTGCAGAAGCTCGATGCGGACGACATGGCCGTGCTCTCCGGCTTGCTGTCCGACGCGGTCAGGCGGATTGCGCCCGACGTGCCGACTGCGGCCCTCGCCACCTTTTCAGCACTGACCATGACGCTGATCGCAGCCGCCGTGCGTCACGCGATCACGCTGCCACCGCGGAAGGCGCGGCAGGCGCTGACGCAGTTCAAGACCATGCTGCCGCACGACCTCGCTGGGCTGACGTAACGACTCCGGCACGAGCGTTGGGAATATTCCCTGTACAGAAACGATAGATACAGGCGCATACGGCTTACGCCGTTCGCGTCAGCAGGAGCCGAGGATCGTGCGGCATGCGACTGGTCCCCACCGTGCGATACTTGCCTCCATTGTCACGTCTCCCTAAAATTCCTGCGATATTTGACGGCTATGAATACCGCCGGGAATCCCGGCAAGAGTTTTTAGAAAGTTGTGATTTGTTTCACACGAGGTGCGGCCATGCCGACCTAGGTTCCCGAAGGGATCACCAACGATTCATTAACCAAAGCGGGCGCCATCGTTCTTTTCATAAAATTCGAACGAATCGCTCAATCCGGACCGAAGACAGTTTTGCGACCATGGCGCTCTCGAACCTCGGAGAGCGTGATGAGCGAAGTCGAATTTGATCTGCTGCTGGACGCCGTGCGAACGGCGATCGCGCCCATTGCTCAGGAGGATCTCGTGGCTCAGCCCTCGCCCCGCATTCAGCCGCCACCGCGCGCGGCCAATGACAACCAGGCGCCGTGGCCGCTGATTCCGTTTCCTGAAGGTTGGTACGCCGCGAGTTAATGCGACTTCTCATTGACTGGCTGCAAGCCATTGATGAGATGAGTGGAGGCCACGACCAGAATTGAACTGGTGTACACGGTTTTGCAGACCGTTGCGTAACCACTCCGCCACGTGGCCCCTTGCGGCGCACTTCATATACGCCCTCTCTGCGATAGGCAACCAAGCCGGACGGCTAACGCCGGCGTCTGCGAAAGTCCCGCTTCTTCGGTTTTGGCGCCAATTCCGGCATTTTGGCCTGCACTTCGCGGAATCTCGCCAGCATCCGCTCGAAACTATTAGTTAACGTTGCGGCAATATCCGGCCGCTTCTCCAGCCCAGCCAGCAGGATCGCCGCCGCCTCGATGGTGGAAAGGCCGTCGCGCCGCGGTTCCCGGCGCAGCCTGCCGTAGAGCGAGGGCCGTTTCGGCCCGAGAATCACCCGCTGGCACTTCAGCATCCAGGCATTGCGCCACCACAGCGCCTTGGCCTGGCTCCAGGTGCCGTCGAGCAGCACGATGCCCTCGATGTCGGCGAGGATCCCGCGCTGATGCGGCTCGAGCTCACCCTTGCGGTTGATCGCAACGATCTCGGCATCGGTATCGAGGTCTTCGACCTTGGCGGAGCCGAGATAGAGCACCGCCCAGCGTGACGGATCGGGTACCGGCCGGCCGAGCGCCTTGGCCAGGCTCGGCCAGGACAGCCCGATCCGCACTACGGCGTTTTCGAAATGCTGTGCCAACAGTCGCGCGGTGCCGAGCGCCCTGTCCTGCTCCTGCGGATGGATCAGGATCAGGAGCTGGATGCGGCTCTCGATCGGCGTGACGCTGTCGCAGATGCACAGCGGCAACGGCTTGCCGCAATGCGCGCACTCCTCGATCTCGGCGACAATGGTGGTTTTTGCTTCGGTCGGTTCGGACATCGCTCCGCTATACGCTTGCAATCGTGCAATTCAAACTATTCCGCGGGTGCGTGCACGCCTGACGGCTCGCGGCGCTGGCGCAACCGGTCGATCAACAGATAGATCACCGGTGTCGTGTAGAGCGTCAGGATCTGCGACACGAACAGGCCGCCGATGATGGTGATGCCGAGCGGCCGGCGAAGCTCGGTGCCCGGGCCGGTCGCGATGACCAGCGGAATGCCGGCGAACAGCGCGGCCATTGTCGTCATCAGGATGGGGCGGAAGCGCGCGCGGCAGGCCTCGAAGATCGCGTCCCGCGACGACAGGCCCTGATGCCGCTCGGCCTCGAGCGCGAAGTCGACCATCATGATGCCGTTCTTCTTGACGATGCCGATCAACAGGATGATGCCGACGAAGGCGATCACGGTCAGCGGCGTGTTGGTCACCTGCAAGGCGAGCAAGGCGCCGAGGCCGGCCGACGGCAGTGTCGAGATGATCGTGATCGGATGCGCCAGGCTCTCATAGAGCACGCCGAGCACGATATACATCGCGACCAGCGCGCCGAGGATCAGCAGCGGCTGCCGCCCGCTGGTCTTGTTGAAATCGCCGGCATTGCCGTCGAAGCTGCCGCGGATGCCCTCGGGCATGTGCAACTCGTTGACCGCCTGCTGGATGTTCGTCGTCGCGACCTCCAGCGGCACGTCCGGCAGCAGGTTGAACGACACCGTGGTCGAGGGGAAGCCGCCGGAGTGATAGACCGCGAGCGCCGATAATCCACGCTGGTAGTGCACCAGCGCCGACAGCGGCACCTGCACGTCGTTGGCGCCGGCAACGTAGATGCGCTCGAGGTTCGACGGATCGCTCTGGAATTTCGGATCGATCTCGAGCACCACCACGTACTGGTTGCGCTGGGTGTAGATGTACGAGATCTGCCGCTGCGAGAAGGCGTTGTTAAGCGCGTTGTCGATGTCCTGCACGCGGACGCCGAGGCTGGAGGCGGTCTTGCGGTCGATCACGAGGTTGAGCTGCAGGCCGCCGGGATCGCGGTCGGAGGAGACGTCCGTGATGCCCTCCACCGTCTCCATGCGCTTGGCCACGATCGGCGCCCATTTCTGCAACAGCTCGAGGTCGGTCGAGGCGAGCGTGTACTGGTAGTCGGAATCGCTCTGCCGGCCGCCGGTTCGGATATCCTGGGCGGCGAACATGAACAGGCGGATGCCCGGCACCATGAACAGGTTGCGGCGCAGCCGGTCGATCACCTGCGCGGTCGACAGGCCGCCCCGCTCCTCCGGCGGCTTCAGGCTGATGAACATGGTGCCGCGGTTGGAGGTGGCGCCGCCCGGGCCGCCGCCGGAGCCGACCGACGAGCCGATGCCGGCGACAGCGGGGTCGGCCATCACGATGTCGGCGAGCCGCTGCTGCAGCTGAAGCATCGCCTGGAACGAGATATCCGCCGACGCCCGCGTCGAGCCGATCACGAAGCCGCTGTCGTCGGTCGGGAAATAGCCCTTCGGCGTCTTGATGTAGAGCGTCACCGTCAGCGCGACGGTGGCGAAGAACACCACCAGGGTCAGGAAGGGATAGCCGAGCACGATCCGCAGCGTCGCTGCGTAGAACGCCACGACACGGGACAGCGTGCCCTCGATGACGCGATCGTACCAGGTGGCATGATCCGAGGTCGCCTCCCTGATGTAATGCGCGCAGATCATCGGCGTGATGGTCAGCGACACCACGGTCGAGACCGCGATCGCAAACACCAGCGTCAGCGAGAATTCGCGCAGCAGCCGCCCGACGATGCCATCCATGAAGATCAGCGGCGTGAAGGCCGCGATCAGCGACAGCGAGATCGACAGCACCGTGAAGCCGATCTGCTTGGCGCCTTCGACGGCAGCCGGATATGGCGCCATGCCCTGCTCGAGATTGCGGTACATGTTCTCGATCATCACGATGGCGTCGTCGACCACGAAGCCGACGGAGATCGCCAGCGCCATCAGCGACAGATTGTCGATCGAGAAGCCGGCGAGCCACATCCCGGCGCAGGTGCCGGCCAGCGCCAGCGGCACCGACACGCCGGCGGCGATCGTCGGCACCACCCGGCGCAGGAACACGAACACCACGATCATCACAAGCACGGCGGTCGCCAGCAGCGTGAACTGCATGTCCTCGACGCTGGCGCGGATCGTTCCGGTGCGATCGACCAGGGTGGAGATCTCGACGCCCGCCGGAATCCATTTCCTCAGTTCCGGCAGCATCCTGCGAACGCCGTCGACGGTGTCGATGACGTTGGCGTCGCCCTGCTTGGTGATCTGGATCAGCACCGCCGGCTGCTTGTTGAACCAGGCGATCGAGCGCGAGTTACGCACGGAATCCTCGACCTCGGCGACGTCGGCGAGGCGGACGTAATTGCCGTTCGAGCTTTTGATGACAATGTCGCGGAATTCGGCCGCGGTGCGCATCTGCTTGTTGATCGAGAGCGTTTCGCTCAGCCGGCCGCCATTGAAGATGCCGACCGGTCCCAGCGGGTTGGCATTGATGATCGCGAGCCGGACGTCGTCGGTCGCGATTCCGGCGTTCGCCAGCGACACCGGGTTGAGCGCGATGCGCACCGCCGGCTGGTCGGCGCCGCTCACGGTCACCTCGCCCACTCCCGGCACCTGCGAGATGCGCTGCGCCAGCACCGTGTCGGCGACGTCGTACATCGCGCTGGTCGAGATCGTCTTCGAGGTCAGCGCCAGCACGAATACCGGCGACGCGGCCGGGTTGGCCTTGCGGAACTTGGGCAGCGACGGCAGGTCGCTCGGCAAATCGGCGAGCGAGGCGTTGATCGCGGCCTGCACGTCGCGCGCGGCGCGGTCGATATTGCGGCCGATCGAGAACTGCACCTGGATGCTGGTGATGCCGAGCGAGCTCGTCGAGGTGATCTGGTCGACGCCCGAAATGGTGCCGAGCTTGCGCTCCAGCGGTGCGGCGACGGTCGCGGCCATCACCGAGGGATCGGCCCCCGGCCTGGACGCCGACACCCGAATGGTCGGGAAATCGACATTCGGAACCGACGACACCGGCAGGAACTGGTAGGCGACGATCCCGACCAGGAACAGCCCGATCGCAAGCAGTGTGGTGCCCACCGGCCTGCGGATGAAGGGCTCGGAGATCGAGATCACTGCATGCCCTCGGTGGCGCCCGCGATCGGCGGGCCGCTGGGACCCGGCTCCGGCACGGCCCGCTCGATCCGGCGGTTGAGGCGGTCGAGCGCCAGATAGATCACCGGCGTGGTGTAGAGCGTCAGCAGCTGGCTCAGCAGCAGGCCGCCGATGATCGAGATGCCGAGCGGGAAGCGCAGTTCGGCGCCGGTGCCGCTTTCGATCGCGAGCGGCAGCGCGCCGAACAACGCCGCCAGCGTCGTCATCATGATCGGGCGGAAGCGCAGCAGGCAGGCCTGCACGATCGCGTCATAGGACGACATGCCCTGGTGACGCTCGGCCTCCAGCGCGAAGTCGATCATCATGATCGCGTTCTTCTTGACGATACCCATCAACAGGATGATGCCGATCAGGCCGATCACCGAGAGATCCTGCCCGCACAGCATCAAGGCGAGGATGGCGCCGACGCCGGCGGAGGGCAGCGTCGAGAGGATGGTGATCGGATGGATATAGCTCTCATAGAGCACGCCGAGCACGATGTAGATCGTGATGATCGCCGCCAGGATCAGCCACGGCTGGCCGGCGAGCGAGCGCGAGAATTCGGCGGCGTCGCCGGAATAGATCCCGACGATGCTGCCGGGCATTCCGATCCTGCTCTCGATCGCCTTCACGGCCGCGACCGCGTCGCCCAGCGCCTCGCCCGGCGCCAGGTTGAAGCTGAGCGAGACCGACGGGAATTGCGCCTGGTGCGAGATCGCGAGCGGCGCCGTTGTCCGGACCAGCGTCGCCACCGCCGACAGCGGCACCTGCGCGCCGTTGGCGCCGGGCAGATAGAGCTTGTCGAGAATCGACGGGTCGCGCTGATACATCGGCAGCGCTTCGAGCACGACACGGTACTGGTTGGCTTGGCCGTAGATCGTCGAGATCTGCCGCTGTGCGAAGGCGTCGTTCAGCGTGTCGGTGACGCCCTGCAGACTGACGCCGAGCTGGCCGGCGCGCTGGCGGTTGACGTCGAGCGCCGCGCGCAGGCCGCCCTCCTGCGCCTCCGAGGAGACATCGCGGAAGATCGGGTCGCGCCGCATCTCGGCGACGAGCTTTTGCGCCCATTGCGAGACCTCGGCGGCGTCGGTCGCGGTCAGCGTGTACTGGTATTGCGAGCGGCTCGACTGGGTCGAGATCTGCACGTCCTGCACCGGCTGGAAGTAGACCGTCATGCCGGGCACCGTCGCGATCTTCTCCTTCAGCCGCTCGATCACCTTGACGACGCCCTCGCGCCGCTGGTCGAGCGGCTTCAGCGTCATCACCAGACGGCCGACATTGGTGGTCGGATTGACCGAACCCGAACCGATCACCGAGACAACGCCGACCACATCAGGATCGGCCTTGATGATGTTTGAGACCGCGCTCTGCCGCCGCTGCATCTCGGCGAACGAGACGTCGGGCCCGGCCTCAGTCACCGCCGTGATCGATGAGGTGTCCTGCAGCGGCAGAAAACCCTTCGGCGCCAGCACATACATGATCAGCGTCAGCGCGATGGTCGCGAACGTCACCAGCAGCGTCGCGCGCTGGCGCCGCAGCACCCAGAGCAGCGTCCGATGGTAGAACTCCACCATGCGGTCGATGAAATGGCTGACCGCGGCAAGGCCCGGGACCGCCATCTCCTCATGGATGTTCTTGAGCAGCCGCGAGCACATCATCGGCGTCAGCGTCAGCGAGACGATCGCCGAGGTCACGACCGCGATCGTCAAGGTGAGCGCGAATTCGCGGAACATGCGGCCAACCAGGCCGGACATGAACAGCAGCGGGATGAACACGGCGATCAGCGACACCGTCAGCGAGATCACGGTGAAGCCGATCTCGCTGGCCCCCTTCAGCGAGGCCTCCATCACCGTCTCGCCGCCTTCCATGTGGCGGACGATGTTCTCGATCATGACGATGGCGTCGTCGACCACAAACCCGGTTCCGATGGTCAGCGCCATCAGCGAAAGATTGTCGAGGCTGAAGCCGGCGAAATACATGATACCGAAGCTCGTGATCAGCGACAGCGGCAACGCGACGCCGGCGATCAGGGTCGCGCGCAGCGACCGCAGGAACAGGAGCACCACCAGCGTCACCAGCACGACGCTCAGGATCAGCGTGAACTGCACGTCGCGCACCGAGGCGCGGATCGTCACGGTACGGTCGGAGACGATGGTCAGCTTGACGCCGGCCGGGACCGCCCGCTGCAGCCGCGGGATTTCGCCGCGGATCTGCTTGACGACGTCGATGACATTGGCGCCCGGCTGGCGCTGGATGTCGATGATGACGGCCGGTGTGCCCTGGTACCAGCCGCCGGTGCGGTCGTTCTCCAGCCCATCGACGATCTGGGCGACGTCGCCGATCGTGACCGGCGAGCCGTTGCGATAGGCGATAATGATCGGCCGGTAGGCGTCGGCGGCGGCGATCTGGTCGTTGGCGGCGATGGTGTAGGATTGCTGGGCGCCGTCGAGCGAACCCTTCGGCCCCGACACGTTGGCGCCGGCGATCGCGTTGCGGAGATCCTCCATCGCGATGCCGTAGGCCGCAAGCCGGGCCAGATCGGCCTGCACGCGCACCGCCGGCTTCAGGCCGCCGAGGATCGAGACCCTGCCGACGCCGGAAATCTGGCTCAGCCGTTGGCCCAGGATGGTGTCGGCGAGATCGCTCATCGCCCGCAGCGAGATCGTCTCCGAGGTCAGCGCCAGCGTCATCACCGGCGCGTCCGCCGGGTTCACCTTGGCGTAGACAGGTGGATACGGCAGCGTCTTCGGCAAAATGCCGGCGGCGGCGTTGATCGCGGCCTGCACATCCTGCGTGGCGCCGTCGATGTCGCGGTTGAGGTCGAACTGCAGCGAGATCTGGCTGACGCCGAACGAACTGGTCGAGTTCATCGACGACAGCGACGGGATCTGCCCGAGCTGCCGCTCCAGCGGCGCCGTGATCAGCGAGGCCACCACGTCGGGGCTGGCGCCCGGCAGTTGCGTCGTCACCTGCACGGTCGGGAAGTCGACCTGCGGCAGCGCGGAGACCGGCAGCGCCCAATAGCCGAGCGCACCGCCGATCATCAGGGCGATGCCGAGCAGGGAGGTGGCGATCGGCCGGCGGATGAACGGTTCGGAGACGCTCATGGCTGCGTACTCGCTGTAAGATCGGACATTACGAAGTCAGGATGCTAGTAGTCATGGCTGCGCCTTCGGCGCGCTGCCCGACTGTTCGCCCCCTGCTGCCGGCGCGGGCGCCGGTCCGGTCTGCCCTTTCTGATCGCCTTCGCTATGCTCGTGCCGGCCGCGATGCTCGCCGTCCTTGCCCTGCCAGTCTTTCTTACCGTCCTTGCCTTGACCTTCGCCTTGCGCCCCGCGCTTGCCGTCAGGGTTGCGGCTGCGCTTGCGCGGCGCGAGATCGGCGGCCGGCGGCCCGTCGTCCTTGCCGACCACGACCTTCGCGCCATCGGCGAGATTGGCAAAGCCGGTCGTCACGACGCGGTCCGACGTGGTCAGGCCGCTGGCGATCACGGCCTCATGCTCATTCTGCTGCGTGACCGTGACCGGCTTGGCGGTGACGATATCGCCCTCACCGATCACGTAGCTGAACGTGCCAGCGGGACCGCGCTGCACCGCGGAGGTCGGCACCACGATCGCCTGCGGCAAGGTCTCGACCTTGAGGCGGACATTGACGAACTGGCCGGGCCAGAGCTGGTAGCTGGCATTCGGCAATTCGGCCTTCAGCTTCAGCGTGCCGGTGGTCGGATCGACCTGGTTGTCGATGCCGGTCAGCTTGCCGGTATCGATCACGGTGACGCCGTCATTGCCGAACACATCGACCGCAAGCTGGCCCTTCGCCGACGCGGCGTTGACGCGCATGATCTGCTGCTGCGGCAAACTGAACCACACCGCGATCGGCCGCAACTGGGTCAGGATCACGAGCCCCGTGGTATCGGCGGCGTGGATGATGTTGCCCTGGTCGACCTGGCGCAGGCCCGCGCGCCCCGCGATCGGCGCGACGATCTTGGTGTAGCCGAGCGTGGTGCGCGCATTGTCGATCTGGGCCTGGTCGGCCTTGATGATGGCCTCCTGCTGCGCGACCAGCGCACGCTGCGTATCGGCCTGCTGCTTGGAGCCCGCGTTGGTGGCAGCGAGCTGCTCATAGCGGGCAAGGTCTATCTTCTGATTGGCGAGCAGCGCTTCGTCCTTGGCCTTCGTGGCCACCGCCTGGTCGTATTGCGCCTGATAGATCGCAGGATCGATCTCGCCCAGAACGTCGTCCTTCTTGACGTCCTGGCCCTCGACGAAATTCACCTTGAGCAGCTTGCCGTCGACCTGTGAGCGCACGGTCACGGTATTCAGCGCCCTCACCGAACCGACGCCGTCGAGATAGACAGGCACGTCATGCACCTGCGGCGTGGCCGCCAGCACCGGCACCGGCAGATCGGGCCGCGCGCCCGCGCCGCGCCCGCCGCCGCCATTTTGCTTGGGCTGGAAGGCGAGCCAGCCGAGATAGCCGAGCCCGCCGAGGATCACGAGCGTGATGAGCAAGGACACCATGCGCCCCAGCACGCGCGAGAGAAGGCTCCGCTTGCGCGGCGCCGTGCGTTTCTCGTCGTCCGTCGAGTCGGGCTTAAAGAGCATCGACCGGTCTTTCCATCTTCGGTTCCCAGCCGCCCCCTAATGCTTGATATAGGCTCACGATCGCCAATAGCCGGGCCAGTTGGGCCTGCGAATAGGCATCTTCCGCCTGGAACAGGGTCAGCTGCGTGTTTAGCACAGTTACGATATCGGCGGTGCCGGCCTTGAGCTGCTGCTCGGCGAGGTCGAAGGCGCGCCGCGACGACGACAGCACGTCGCGCTGCAGCTGCAGCCGGCGCGTGGTCTCGCGGATCGCGACCAGCGCATTGTCGACGTCGGTGAACGACTGCACCACCGTCTTGCGGTAGGTCTGCAGCAACTCGTCCTGCTTGGCCTTGGTGTATTCGAAATTGCCGAGGATCCGGCCGCCGTCGAAGATCGGCTGGGTCATGCTGCCGACCAGGTTGAAGAAGGCGGCATGCGGTTGGAACAGCGAGACCAGCGCCTGGCTCTGGTAGCCACCCGTCCCGGTCAGCTGGATGCTCGGGAAGAACTGCGCCCGCGCGCTGCCGACATTGGCGGTGGCGGATGCAAGCTGCGCCTCCTGCCGGCGGATATCGGGACGCTGGGTCAGCAATTCAGACGGCAGGCCCGGCGTGACGCGCGGGATCGCAACGGCGTTGAGCGAGCCGCCGGAGACGCGCACGCTTTCCGGCGGGCGCGACACCAGCACCGCGAGCGCGTTGATATTCTGGGCGAGCGTCTGCCGCAGCGGCGGCACCAGCGCGCGCTGGTTGGCGAGCACGCTCTCCTGCTGCGCGACGTCGAGATCTGAGCCGGTGCCGGCCTTGAAGCGCTCCATGATCGCATTGAGGATGCGCTCGGCGCTGGCGATGTTGCGCTGCGCGGTGCGAAGCCGGTCCTGCGTCGCCAGCACGGTGAAATAAGCATTGGCGACGCTCGCCAGCGTGGTCAGCGCCACCACCTCGCGGTCGAACCGGTTGGCAACGGCGGTCTCCTCCGCCGCCTGCGCGGCGTCGCGGTTCTGGCCCCAGAAGTCGAGCTGATAGCTGGCGCTCAGCGAGGCGTTGTAGTTCACCACCTCGCGCCCACCATTGGTGAGGCCGCTAGCGCTGGAGCCGGAGGTGCGCGAGTAGGTTTCCGATCCGTTGAGATTGAGGGTCGGCAGCAGCGCCGCGCCGGCCTGCCGCGCCAGCGCGTCGGCCTGGCGGAAGCGCGCAACCGCAGCGGCGATGTCGAGGTTGACGGTCTGCGCCTCTTCCATCAGCTGCGTCAGCTCCTTGGAGCGGAAGCCCCGCCACCAATCGAGCGTCGGAAGCGCGTCGCCCGGCCGGCCGAGACGTGCGGCCTTGTAGCCCTGCGGCACGTCGAGCGCCGGATCAGGAAGGTCCTGGGTCAGAATGCAGCCGGCGCAGCCGGCGGCCAGGCCGAGCGCAACAAGCGAGCGTGCCGCGAGGCGGCGCGCGCGGACGGCGAGGCCGAACCGGCCTCCAGGCACCATCACGGACACCGGCTGGGTCACACCCGTTCTCCGCCGAAGCCAGACTTCGCCCGTGGCGCACGAATGACGCGTTCAGCGACGGTCTGGGTGACGTTCACGGGGGTATGCTTTCAATGGAACCTGCCTGTCCCATCCTACCCTTGGGACAATGGGGCGGACAGCCCCGTCACGATTGTGTGGCGTCGCATCGCAAGCGATTCGTGGCTACCTTGAATGCCGACTTTCCCTATTTTTTAAGGCATTTCCGCGCGTTTCGGACCCGTGCCGGAAGTCACGATTCTTACAAAGATTTCATGGGGATTTCTCGGCTGCTGTTGCATTGAATCCGCAAGATGTGCCGGCGCGGCGCCAGACTCGCGCCACCGCGCACCGCGCCGTCAGGTCTCGATTGGCCGAGAGCGCGCACCTCATGCGAAACCGCGGACCACAGGATGATTCTTCTGGCCGACCCGACCGCCGCAAAACGACGTTCTCCCCACGCCCGAGACATCCGCGCGTGCGAGGTCAAGCGCGTTGGACCCGCCTTTTGCCGCAGTGCAAAAGCCCTTCCCTTTTTCGATCAGCACACTAGGTTCGCCAAGCAAGACACAGACCGGCAAAGAAATTCCCCGACATGATATTCAACAAAGACGTCATCGAAGCGATCGGCAACACCCCCCTCATCAAGCTGAAACGGGCGTCCGAACTGACCGGCTGCACCATTCTCGGCAAGGCCGAATTCATGAACCCGGGCCAGTCGGTGAAGGATCGTGCCGGCAAATGGATGATCCTGGAGGCCGAGAGGCGCGGCACGCTGAAGCCCGGCGGCCTCGTGGTGGAGTCGACCGCCGGCAATACCGGGATCGGGCTTGCTGTCGTGGCGAGTGCGCGCGGCTACCGCACCCTGATCGTCATTCCGGAGACGCAGAGCCAGGAAAAGAAGGACATGCTGCGGCTGTGCGGCGCCGAGCTGGTCGAGGCGCCCGCGCTGCCCTTCGCCAATCCGAACAACTATCAGCATCTCGGCAGGCGTCTCGCCGAACAGCTGCGCAAGACCGAACCGAACGGCGTGCTGTTCGCCGACCAGTGGAACAACCTCGATAACCCCAAGGCGCATTACGACTCGACCGGACCTGAAATCTGGCAGCAGACCGACGGCAAGGTCGACGGCTTCATCTGCTCGGTCGGCACCGGCGGCACGCTTGCCGGCATCAGCCGTTACCTGAAGGAAAAGAACCCGGCCATCGTCACCGCCTGTGCCGATCCGCACGGCTTCGGGATGTACGAACTGTTCAAAAATGGGCAGGTCAAATCGACGCCGGGCGATTCGATCACGGAAGGCATCGGGCTCGGACGCGTGACGCCGGTGGTCGAGACGGCGAAGGTCGACACCGCGTTCCTGATCTCCGACGAGGAAGCCGTGACCATCATCTATGAGCTTTTGGAGCACGAAGGCCTGTGCCTCGGCGGCTCGACCGGCGTCAACATCGCAGGCGCGATCCAGCTCGCCAAGCAGCTCGGCCCCGGCAAGACCATCGTCACCATCCTCTGCGACTCCGGCAACCGCTATCAGTCCAAGCTGTTCAACCCGGCCTTCATGCGCTCGAAGAACCTGCCGGTCCCGGAATGGCTGGAAAAGCGCAGCAAGATCGAGCTGCCGCTGGTCTAGGGAGCGAATGGCGTCCCGCAGACGTCATTGCGAGGAGCCATTGCGACGAAGCAATCCATGCTTCCGATGCGGAAGATTGGATTGCTTCGCGGAGCCTGTCATCCGGCGGCGCTTTGCGCCGACCGGGTGGCTCGCAATGACGGCGGAAATCACCGCAGAATCTGACTTAGGAACAGCTTCGACCGCGCGTGCTGCGGGTTGGCGAAGAATTCCTGCGGCGTGTTCGATTCGATGATCTGGCCCGCGTCCATGAAGACGACACGGTTGGCGACCTCGCGGGCAAAGCCCATTTCATGGGTGACGACCAGCATTGTCATGCCCTCCTTGGCAAGATCGACCATGGTGTCGAGCACTTCCTTGACCATCTCGGGGTCGAGCGCCGAGGTCGGCTCGTCGAACAGCATCACCTTCGGGTTCATGGTCAGCGCGCGGGCGATCGCAACGCGCTGCTGTTGACCGCCCGACATCTGGCCGGGAAACTTGTTGGCCTGATGCGGGATCTTGACCCGCTCGAGGAACTTCATCGCGGTGGCCTCGGCATCCTTCTTCGGGATGTTGCGCACCCAGATCGGCGCCAGCGTGCAATTGTCGAGCACGGTGAGATGCGGGAACAGGTTGAAGCTCTGGAACACCATGCCGACCTCGCGGCGGACTTCGTCGACACGGCGAAGGTTCGGGCCGAGGTCGATGCCGTCGACCACGATCTCGCCCTCCTGGAACTCCTCCAGCGCGTTGATGCAGCGGATCAGGGTCGACTTGCCCGAACCGGATGGGCCGCAGATCACGATGCGCTCGCCCTTGCCGACCTCCAGGTTGATGTCGCGCAGCACATGGAAGTCGCCGTACCATTTGTTGAGAGCGGAAATGTTGACGATCGGGGTTGTGGACATGGTGACCTTGTTCAGTGGCGGCGGTGAGCGTTGAGCCGGTTTTCGACGAACAGCGAGTAGCGCGACATTCCAAAGCAGAACACGAAGTAGATCATTCCAGCGAAGGCGAAGCCGGTAAAGGCCGTGGTCGGCGTCGACCAGGTCGGATCGGAGAACGTCGCGTGCAACGATCCCAAGAGGTCGAACAGCGCGACGATCGAGACCAGCGAGGTGTCCTTGAACAGCGCGATGAAGCTGTTGACGAGACCCGGAATCACGTGGCGCAGCGCCTGCGGCATCACGATCAGCGACGTGGTCTTCCACCAGGACAGGCCGAGCGCGCTCGCCGCCTCGCCCTGCCCGCGCGGGATCGCGGCAAGGCCGCCGCGCACCACCTCGGCCTGGTAGGCGCCGGCAAACAGCGCAATGCCGATCAGCGCGCGGACCAGCCCGTCGACGTTGAAGTTGCCCGGCAGGAACAGCGGCAGCATATAGGTTGCGAAGAACAGCACGGTGATCAGCGGCACGCCGCGCCAGAACTCGATGAAGGCGATCGAGAAGATCCGGATCAGCGGAATGGTCGAGCGGCGACCCAGCGCCAGCGCGATCCCGATCGGCATCGAGGTGACGATGCCGGTGACCGACACCACCAGCGTCACAAGGAGGCCGCCCCACAGCCTGGTGTCGACGATGGGCAGTCCGCCGCGGTCGAGCCCCATCAGCTTGATCACGATCGCGATGCCGGCAAAGCTCGCGAGGCTCCCGAGCAGCGCCCGTTGTCCGGTTCGCATGCCGCCGCCGAGGAAAAACAGGATCAGCGAGACGATCGCCGCGGTCAGCAGGAAGTCGAACCACAGCGGCTGGCCCGACATCTGGAGCTGCTCGCGCAGCCAGGTCAGCGGAAAGATCAGCCAGCCGATCAGGCTGCCGGCGAGTACGATGATGTTGCCGACGGCCCACAGCAGCGGCCCGATCGCCGAACTCCGGCTGAGATTGACCAGCGCCTGGCCGGCATTGACGACGCTGTCGTCGAACAGCTGCAACAGGCTCGCGACCCAGCTGACGCCGAAACCGGCTAGTCCGCCGCCGCGCAGCAGGAAAAAGGCGACCGCCGGGAACGCGAAGAAGAACAGGCTCGCATTCAGGCCCTTCGCCGGCAGGCGCGGAATAAGGAGTGGCAGCAACAGGACGGCCGCGAGGACGAAGGTCAGGTTGACACGCCAGCGCTCGGCTTCCGGGTAGAAGCCGTAGATCAGCTGGGTGAGCTTGGCCTGGATGTAGGGCCAGCAGGCGCCGACCTGACGGCCGGCGGTCTCGGCGAGGCATGCATTGCGGTCCTTGCCGCTCCAGACCGCATCGACCAGCAGGAACTTGAACGCGGGTACGATCGTGTACCAGAGCAGCCCCAGCGCCAGGATCGTCAGCAGGATGTTGGTCGGCGAATTCAACAGCCGCGTGCGGATGAAGCCGACGAGGCCGGTGGTCTTCACCGGCGCCCGGCGTTCGGGCACCAGGTCTTGCCGGACAAAGGATGACGCGGTGACGTCGGTCATGCCCCAAGGCTCCGGTTGATGCGCCAGCCATAGACGCTCATGATCGCGCTGGTGACCAGCGAGATCAGGAGGTACACGCCCATGGTGATGGCGATGATCTCGATCGCCTGGCCGGTCTGGCTCAGCGTCGTGCCGGCGAATACCGAGACCAGGTCGGGATAGCCGATCGCGACCGCCAGCGACGAATTCTTGGTCAGGTTGAGGTACTGGTTGGTCAGCGGCGGAACGATGACGCGCATCGCCTGCGGCACGACGATCAGCCGCAAGGTGGTGCCGCGCGACAGGCCGAGCGACGAGCCGGCTTCCATCTGTCCCTTATGGACCGACAGAATGCCGGCGCGGACGATCTCGGCGATGAAGGCCGCCGTATAGGTCGACAGCGCGACCACCAGCGCAACCAGCTCCGGAATCACCCGCGCACCGCCGGCGAAGTTGAAGCCCTTGAGTTGCGGCAGCTCGAAGGTCACCGGCAGCCCGAACACCAGCATCGTCACCAGCGGCAAGCCAGCCAGCAGGCCGAGCACATAGGGCCAGATTCGTATCGCCTGCCCGCGTTGAAACAGCGCCCGCCTTGCGTAGCCGCGCAGCGCCAGCGCGCCTGCGACGGCGATCGCGAGCGCGATCAGAAACGGATCAAGCCCGGGCTCGCCGATCGGCCGCGGGATCACCAGCCCGCGATTGGAGAGGAAGAAGGCGTTGAACAGCGAGATGCTCTGGCGCGGCCCCGGCAGCGCCGCCAGCACCGCGAGGTACCAGAATAACAGCTGGAACAGCAGCGGCAGATTGCGGACGATCTCGACATAGATCTCGCCGAGCCGCGCCAGCAGCCAGTTCGGCGACAGCCGGCACAGCGCAATGATGAAGCCGATGATGGTGGCGAAGACGATGCCAATGCCCGCAACCAGCAGCGTGTTGAACAGGCCGACAAAGAACACCCGCGTATAGGTGTCCGATCCCGAATACGGGATCAGGTTCAGGCTGACGTCAAAGCCCGCATTGTTCTTGAGAAACCCGAACCCGGAGGCAATGCGCTGCGTCTCCAGGTTGGCGCGGGCATTGGCCACGATCTCATAGGCTACCCAGGCCAACACCGCCGCGAACACGATCTGCACGGCAAGGCCAGTCCAGCCGGACTGGCCGCCGAGCACGCGCTTCAGGCGGAAGATGAACTGCGGCGGTGGTTTTCGGGGCTCGGTCGTCATCGCCGCAGCCGCCTCGTCGCCAATCAGCGGATCGGAGGCGCGTACTGGATGCCGCCCTTATTCCAGAGATTGTTGAGCCCGCGTGCGATCTGCAGCTTCGATCCGACGCCGACGTTGCGATCGTACATCTCGCCGTAATTGCCGACGGCCTTGATGATGCGGGAGAACCAGTCCTTGGTCAGGCCGAGCTGCTCACCGAGATTGCCGTCGGTGCCGAAGGCGCGCTTGAGGTCGGGCTTGTCCGACTTGGCCATCTCGTCGACGTTCTTCTGGGTGACGCCGAGTTCCTCGGCATTGATCTGGGCGAACAGCGCCCACTTCACGATGTCGAACCACTGGTCGTCGCCATGGCGAACCATCGGGCCGAGCGGCTCCTTGGAGATGATCTCGGGCAGCACGACGTGGTCGGCCGGGTTGGCGAGCTTCAGCCGCTGCGCATAGAGCTGGGACACGTCGGAGGTGAACACGTCGCAGCGGCCGGTCTCGTAGGCCTTCACGGTCTCGTCGGCGCCGGCGAACGCGATCACCTCGTACTTCATGTTGTTGCCCTTGAAGTAGTCGGCGAGGTTCTGCTCGGTCGTGGTGCCGGTCTGCACGCAGACTGACGCGCTGTTCAGCTCCAGCGCCGAGTTCACCTTGAGCGACTTCTTCACCAGAAAGCCCTGCCCGTCATAATAGGTCACGCCGGTGAAGTTGGCGCCGAGCGAGGTATCGCGCGACAGCGTCCAGGTGGTGTTGCGCGACAGCACGTCGATCTCGCCCGACTGCAGCGCGGTGAAGCGGTCCTTGGCCGACAGGGGCACGAACTTGACCTTGGACGGATCGTCGAAGATCGCCGCCGCGATGCCACGGCAGATGTCGACGTCGATGCCGGTCCAGTTCCCCTTGTCGTCCGGCGACGAGAAGCCCGGCAGGCCGCCGCTGACGCCGCAGGACAGCTGGCCTCGGTCCTTGACCGTCTTGAGGGTTTGCGCCGAGGCGGCCTGGACCGACAGGGCGGCGGCAGCGGCAAGGGTGACAGCCAGGGATACGCGTTTCATGGGCGGGGCCTTTCAGGGTCGTCCGGTGGACGTTTGCATTGTGATCGCCTCGCGTTCACGGGCCATCCCAATGATCCCTTGCAGCAAAAATGCCGATTTGACCGGCAGTTTGACGTGCAAACCGGTCAGGCAACGGATCGTAGGTCGCGGCAGGCCCCTCAACGTGCGGCGACTGGTAGTTGCGCCGCATCACATAGCGACTGACGAGCCGGGTCAAGGGGTTGACGCATGTCTTCTACCTCTTGTTAGTAACACCTCCCGGCCCGGCCCCGTCTTCCCGACGCGGTACGGCTGCGGCAAAAAGTCTAAAGTTTAACGGCAGCGCTCCATGACCTCCTCCGACGGCTCCACGCCCTCCCACCCGCAACAGGCCGCCACCCGCCTGGTCACGGCCGGCCGCGACACCAAGGCCCAGAAGGGCTTTGTCAATCCGCCGGTGTTTCACGGCTCGACCGTGCTCTATCCGACCGCGGAGGACCTCCACGCCCATCGCGCCGAATTTACCTATGGCCGCCACGGCAGCCCGACCACGCGGGCGCTGCAGGACGTGCTGATGGCGCTGGAAGGCCCGCAATGCGCCGGCGTCGGCCTTGCCCCGTCGGGACTGGCGGCGATCAGCACCACGCTGCTCGCCGTGCTCAAAACCGGCGATCACCTCCTGGTGTGCGACAATGCCTATCGGCCGACCCGCAATTTCTGCGACAACATGCTCAAGCGCTACGGCATCGAGACCAGCTATTTCGATCCGCTGATCGGCGCCGGCATCGAGACGCTGTTCAGGCCGAACACCCGCGCGGTGCTGATCGAAGCGCCCGGCTCGCAGACGTTCGAGATGCCGGACGTGCGGGCGATATCGGCCGTGGCGCACGCCCGCGGCGCGCTCATGATCGACGACAACACCTGGGCGACGCCGCTCTATCACCGCTCGCTCGAACAGGGCGTCGACATCAGCATGCAGGCCGGCACCAAATATGTCGGCGGCCACTCCGACATCATGTTCGGCACCATCGCAGCCAATGCGAAAGCCTGGCCGCTGATCCAGGAGGCGATCCGCCTGCTCGGCGTCTGCGCCGGCCCCGACGACGTCTATCTCGCGCTGCGCGGGGTTCGCACGCTATCGGTGCGGCTTGCGCAGCACCACCGCTCCGGACTCGAGATCGCGCGCTGGCTCGGCGCGCGGCCCGAGGTCGATCGCGTGCTGCACCCTGCCCTCGACACCGATCCCGGGCACGCGATCTGGAAACGCGACTTCACCGGCGCCTCCGGCCTGTTCAGCATCGTGCTGAAGCCGGTGCCGCAGACCGCGGTCGATGCAATGCTGAACGCGCTCACCCTGTTCGGCATGGGCTTTTCCTGGGGCGGCTTCGAAAGCCTCGCCATCCCGTTCGACTGCAGCGACTATCGCACCGCGACCAAATGGTCGCCGGGCGGGCCGACGCTGCGGCTGCATATCGGGCTCGAGAATCTCGACGACCTCAAGGCCGATCTCGACCGTGGATTTGCGGCGTTGAAGGCCGCGCTCTGATCCTCGCGCCCTGCCACGTTAGACGACATTAACCACGCTCCACCGGCGCTGACGCCGCGTTGCGACCAACGTCGTACGCCTTAAGCACGCGCGATCTCCGGGATTCTGCGGAGATGCAACGGCGCCGATAACCCGCCGTTCACCATCCCCACCAATCCCTTAATTGTCCGGACCTTCCATCAAGTTCCCTTATACTTTTGCGGCCGTAGTGATGCCTCGGGAAGGGCTGTCAGTGCCGCAAGGACGCGATTGCCCTGTGTGAAGGGCATTCAGACAATCGCATGAAAACGGCACGCATCGTGGTCCTCGGCATCGCCGGCGTCGCAGGCCTCGCGGCCATGTATCTCGCGAGCGTTGGCGATCGCAAACCGGCGCCCGTCGCGCCGCCCGTCGCGCAACTGCCGACCGTCGAAGTGCTGGTCGCAAAGTCCGACATCGGGCTCGGTCAAGCGGTCAAGGCCGAAGACATCCAGTGGCAGCGCTGGCCGGCTGAAACTGCAAGCAGCGCGTTCATCCGTCACGACGCCAACGCCAATGCCATGAACGACGTCATCGGTTCGATCGCACGCGCGCCCTTCATCGTCGGCGAACCGATCCGCGAGCAAAAGCTGGTCAAGGCCAACGGAAGCGGCTTCATGGCCGCGATCCTGCCCTCCGGCATGCGCGCGATCTCCACCGAAATCTCGCCGGAGACCGGCGCCGGCGGCTTCATTCTGCCGAACGACCGCGTCGATGTGATCCTGTCGCGTCGCGACAAGAATCCCGACCAGCAAGGCGGCCGCGACATCGTCACCACTGAAATCCTGCTGTCCAACGTCCGCGTGCTGGCGATCGACCAGGCGCCGAAGGAGAAGGACGGCAACAACTCCCTCGTCGGCAAGACCGTGACCCTCGAGCTCAAGCCCGAACAGGCCGAGACGCTGGCGCGCGCCCGGCAGAGCGGCACGCTGGCGCTGGCGCTGCGCAGCATCGCCGACGTCAACGAGCAGATCGACGAGACCAGAGACCATGCCCCGAAGCGGGGCGAGAGCATCAAGGTGGTGCGTTTCGGCATCCCGAGCTCTCTGACGACACAGAAGTGATGGGGGCTTCGATATGACGACGGGTGCGAAACAAATGGCGACGTCGACCACGCTGGTCCGCGCGCTGTCATTCTCGGCGATCACCGCGCTGATGCTGATCCCTGCCCTTGCCAGCGCGACCGATCCCGACAAGAACGCGGATGTCGCGGTGACCAGCAGCATCGCCGCCAAGACGCGCTCCGTCTCGCTCGGCGTTGGCAAGTCGGTCGTGGTCGACCTGCCGCGCGAGGCCAAGGACGTTCTGGTCGCGGATCCCAAGATCGCCAACGCGGTGATCCGCTCGGCGCAGCGCGCCTATATCATCGGCGCGGCGGTCGGCCAGACCAACGTGGTGTTCTTCGACGCCGACGGCAACCAGGTCGCTTCCTACGACATCGCGATCAAGCGCGACCTCAACGGCATGCGCGCCGCGCTGAAACAGATGCTGCCCGGCGTCCAGATCGAGGGCGTCGGCGACAGCGTCGTCCTGACCGGCACGGTGGCAAGCCCGGTCGAGGCCCAGCAGGCCGGCGACATCGCCGCCAAACTGGTCGGCAGCGCCGACAAGGTCGTCAATTCCATCGTGGTCCGCGGCCGCGACCAGGTGATGCTGAAAGTCACCGTCGCCGAAGTCCGCCGGGACGTCGTCAAGCAGCTCGGCGTCGATCTCAGCGCCAACATGAACTACGGCACCGCCGCGGTGGTCTTCAACAACGCCAACGCCTTCACCGCCAATAACGGTGCGCTCGCCCCCAACAACGGGCTGACGGGCGCAGCCCTGAACAAGCTCGGCGTGCCGACCGTCACCGCGACGCTGCGCGCGATGGAGAGCGCCGGCGTGGTCAAGACGCTGGCCGAACCCAACCTCACCGCGATCTCCGGCGAGTCGGCGACTTTCATTTCAGGCGGCGAGTTTCCGATTCCCACCGGCGTCACCTGCCAGACGACGACGTCGGGCACGATCGGCAATTGCGTTCAGACCGTCAGCTTCAAGAAATTCGGCATCTCGCTCAACTTCACTCCTGTGGTGCTGACCGAGGGCCGGATCAGCCTGAAGGTGATGACCGAGGTCTCCGAAGTCTCGATGGAAAACGCCCTGACCGGCGGCCAGAACGGCACGACCATTCCCTCGATCAAGACCCGCCGCGCCGATACCACGCTGGAGGTGCCCTCCGGTGGCTCGATCGCGATGGCCGGTTTGATCCAGGAGCAGACCAAGCAGGCCATCAACGGCATGCCCGGCGTCGATCAGATCCCTATCCTCGGCCAGCTCTTCCGGAGCCAGGACTTCGTCAACAACGAGACCGAGCTCATGGTCATCGTGACGCCCTACGTGGTGCGCGCCGTTGCGCAGAAGGAGCTGTCCCGTCCCGACGACGGATTTGCTCCGGCTTCCGACGCGCAGTCGGCACTGCTGGCGCGCGTCAATCGCATCTACGGCGTTGCCGCCCGCGGCGAGCCGATCGGTGCCACGCCGGTCAATTTCGGCTTCATCATCGACTGAGGCGCGGACCTGAAGGGGTTGGGGGATCCTATGATGACACGCAACACACAAGCCGGTCGTGCCAGGACGCTGTCGCTGTTCGGCGCCCTCGCCGTCAGCGCGATCGCGCTCGGCGGCTGCAATCTGACGGGCGATGTTGTCACCGGCACGGTGCCCGACGACTACCGGCAGCGGCATCCGATCGCCGTCACCGAAGGCGAGCAATCGATCGTCGTCTTCGTCGGCCGCGCGCGCGGCAACCTCACCGAAACGCAGCGCGACGACGTCATGGGGCTGGCGCGTACCTGGCGCCGCGAAGGCACCGGCGCGATTGCGATCGACGTGCCGGCCGACAGCTCGAACGCGCGCTCTGCACAGGCAGTGTATCAGGAGATCCGCGGCCTGCTGGCGTCGATGGGCGTGCCCGCCCATGCCATCACCAAGCGTCCCTATCATCTCGACGATCCGCGCGCGCTTCCGACCATTCGGCTGAGCTATCCGAAGATGGCCGCCGTCGCCGGTCCCTGCGGAGTGTGGCCGAGCGACCTCGGTCCCTCGATCTACAATCCGAGCTACAACGAGAACAAGCAGTACGACAATTTCGGCTGCGCAACGCAGCGTAACCTTGCCGCCATGGTCGCCAATCCGTCCGACCTCGAACAGCCGCGAACCGAGACCGCCGCCTATACGCCGCGCCGTACGATCGCGTTCGATAAATACCGCAAGGGTGAGTCGACCGCGACCGCCTACCCCGAAGCCGAGAAAGCCAAGCTGAGCGACGCCGCGAAATGACCGAACAACAAGACGAGCCGCAGCACGCCAACGATTACATCGCGCCGGCGCCGCGGATTTCCGTGCAGGCCTTCTGCGCCAGCGTCGCGACCGCCGCGAACGCACGCGCGGCTGCCGACGACCGCCGGCTCGCCAAGGCTCATCTCTCGGTCCATATGGGCGGCATCGCCGCGGCGATCGACGCCTACCACAAGGCGCCGACGCCCAACGTCATCATGCTCGAGACCGAGCCGGATCATGATTTCCTGGCCGGTCTCGACGAGCTCGCCACCGTCTGCGATCCCGGCACCCGCGTCGTGGTGCTCGGCACGGCCGGCGAGACTGCGCCGTATCGCGAACTGGTCCGGCGCGGCGTCAACGACTACGTCATCGGGCCGGTCAAGGTGCTCGACATCGTGCGCTCGATCTGCAGCCTGTTCTCGGCTTCCGAAGCGGTCTCGGTCGGCCGCCTGATCGCGGTCGCGGGCGCCAAGGGCGGCGTCGGCGCCTCGACCATTGCCCACAATGTCGCCTGGACCATCGCGCGCGACCTCGGGCTGGATTCGGTCGTCGTCGATCTCGACCTCGCCTTCGGTACCGCCGGCCTGGACTACAATCAGGACCCGGTGCAGGGCATCGCCAACGCCGTGTTCTCGCCCGAACGTCCGGACTCTGCCTTCATGGAACGCCTGCTCGCAAAGTGCGGCGATCATCTCAGCCTGCTGGCGGCGCCGGCCACCCTCGACCAGGTCTACGATTTCGGCGCCGAGGCGTTCGATGCGATCTTCGATACGATGCGCATGACGACGTCCTGCATCGTGCTCGACGTGCCGCATCAATGGACCGCCTGGACCAAACGCGTGCTGGTCGGTGCCGACGATATCCTGATCGTGGCCGAGCCCGACCTCGCCAACATGCGCAACACCAAGAACATGCTGAACCTGTTGAGGACCGCGCGTCCGAACGACCGCCCGCCGCTCTACTGCCTGAACCAGGTCGGCATGTCGAAGCGCCCCGAGATCGAGGTCAAGGATTTCGCCAAGACAATCGAGAGCCAGCCGATCGCGGCGATCCCGTTCGACTGCAGGCTGTTCGGTGAAGCCGCCAACAACGGCCAGATGATCGCGGAAGTCTCCGCGCGTCACCGCACCACAAGGACTTTCCTGCAGATCGCGCAGCGCCTCACCGGCCGTCCCGATCTCGCCGAAGCCCGCGAGTCGTTCCTGTCGCCGATCCTCAAGAAGCTGCAGTCGCGCCGAAACGACGGGCGCCGGGCCGCCGGCTAGTGTCCCGCTAGCGCCCTAGTCGCGGCGACTGGCTGCGACCGGGATCTTCTCGGCGTCGGCGCGGCTCGCATCCCTGCGCGCCAACAGCCGCTTCAGCGCGGCGACGTTGGCTGAGCCCTGCTCCGCCGGCAAATCGGCCTTCATGATGGTTTCCGCCTCGGACTGACGGCCCTGCAAGCCAACCACGACGGCGAGATTGGTTCGCACCCGCATGTCGCCGGGGGCGCGCTCCCGGGCACGGCGCAGCGTCTCCTCGGCCTTCGGCAGGTCCTTCGACAGCAGATAGGACAGCCCGATATTGGAGAGCACTGACGGATCGTCAGGCACGATCTTCAGCGCACTCGCATAATACTGCCGCGCCTCGTCGTGGCGATCGAGCTGGTCGAGCACGGCGCCCTGCGCCGACAGGATGCGCCAGTCGGGATCTTCCGGAGTATGCGCGCGCCCGAGCACGTCGAATGCCTGCTGGAAATTGCCGTTGTCGGCGAGCGCCCGTCCGTAACCTGCGAGAAGTGCCTTGTTGCTGGGCTGCGCCAGCACCGCCTGCTCCATGACCGCGACCGCCTGGGCCCGCTGGCCGGTGGCGCGCAACGCCCGGGCATATTTCAGCGCGGCGTCGGTGTCTTTCGGGTTGGCGCGGACGCGCTCGTGGTAGGTCGCGATGTCGCGCCGCGGATCGGCCGGCGCCGGCGTGGCCTCCGCCGTGTCGCCCAATGAGCCGGTGATGTCAGACGGGCCGGAGGTTTGACAGGCAGACAACCCGATCAGCAGGATCGCGGCAGATACCGAGCCCGCGAGACGGCGCGCGCGGCCTGAGGGTCGGGGGAATTTCTCAAACATAAAGCGAGACTCGGAACGGCGAAGGTTCCGGGATGCTCACAGCTTAACCCTAAGGTCCGGTTAAGGATGCCATCATGTCGCCGTCATCCGGCCTAGATGCGGTGCCGGACGCCTGGCGAGACAGGAGCCAAATGGCAGCTTCAGTCGACGAACTGAGCGCCGAACTCGTGCCCGATTTGCCAGGCCAGCCGGCACTGACGCGGACTGCCGCTCGACAGGATGATGGTGAATTCCGGCGGGATCTCCAAATATTCGGCGATCACCTTGACGCCGCCGGCCGAAATATCGGTGATCATGCAGTCGCGAGGCAGCGACCCTGTGCCCAGCTGAATTTTGGCGACGCTCCGGCACGGGCGGCGTTCGCTCTTGCGGCGATTCATAAACATTCTGATCCCCAAGCCTTTCTGGGCAACTTCCTGGCCTATTGTCATAGCGGGGAAAGATTGGAAACTGCCTAGCGGAACCCATCGCAATTGAGCGGTCGCGTTCGAGATTCGTTTACCGGCGGCGCCTCGCCCGGCGACACGAGCTTTGATCAATCAAAGATTGAATAGTTGAATGATCTGTGCTGCAGGTCGAATGACGTCCCCCCGATGGGCCGCCCCACTCGATCGCGTGCGTTGTTCCCGCCGTGGTCGCATGAGAACAAAAAGGGGTTGATCGCCAGTCGATAGACGATACCTATGTTCTTTCGACTCGAATTCGCCGGGATGCCAGGAAGCATGGGAAGCATTGTTCTGCTCGATCTGATGGGGGGCGTGGCGCTCCTGCTGTGGGGCCTGCACATGGTCCATAGCGGGATTCTGCGCGCCTTCGGGCCGGATTTGCGGCTGCTGCTCGCCCGGGCGCTGCGCAATCGCTTTACCGCCCTTGGCGCCGGCCTTGGCCTGACCGCCCTGCTCCAGAGTTCGACCGCGACTGCCCTGATTACCAGTTCCTTCGCCGCCGAAGAGATCGTCAGCCTGGTGCCGGCGCTCGCGATCATGCTCGGCGCCAATATCGGCACCACGCTGATCGTGCAGGTGCTGTCGTTCAACGTCGCCGCCATCGCGCCGGTACTTTTCATTGTCGGCCTCGTCGCGTTCCGCAGCGGGCCGCGCTCCCGGATCAAGGATCTCGGCCGCGTCTCGATCGGCCTCGGCCTGATGCTGCTGGCGCTGCACATCCTGCTCGATACGATGGCGCCCGCCGAGAATGCCCCGGGCGTGCGCGTGTTCCTGGGTGCGATCACCGGCGATCCCGTGCTCTGCATCCTGATCGGCGCCGTCGTCACCTGGCTGGTCCATTCCAGTGTCGCCAGCGTGCTGCTGGTGATGTCGCTGGCCTTTTCCCAGTTCATCTCGCCCTATGCCGCATTTGCGCTGGTGCTCGGCGCCAACCTCGGCAGCGCCATCAATCCGTTGCTGGAGGGCGCCCGGCGCGACAATCCGGCGAGTTACCGGCTGCCGGTCGGCAACCTCGTCAACCGCGTCGTCGGCATCCTGCTGGTGGTGCCGTTCCTGCGCCCGATCACCGAGATCATCTACGCCTGGCAGCCCGATCTCGCCAAGGCGACGGCGCTGTTCCACATCGCCTTCAACGTTGCGACCGCGCTGCTGTTCATCGGCGTGCTCGATCACATGGCGCGGCTGCTCGAGCGTCTGTTGCCGAAGCGAGCGCAGGAGACCGATCCTTCACGGCCGCGCTATCTCGACGAGAGCGCGCTGGAGACGCCTTCGCTGGCGCTGGCCGATGCGGCGCGCGAGGTGCTGCATATGGGTGATCACACCGAGGCCATGCTGCGCAAGGTGATGGCGGCGATGCTGACCAACGATCGCGCCCTGGTCGACCAGGTGTCGAAGATGGACAACACCGTCGACCGGCTGAACGAGGCGATCAAGCTTTACGTCACGAAACTCACCCGCGGCAGCCTGGACGAGCGCGAGGGCCAGCGCGCGATGGAGATCGTCGCGTTCGCGATCAATCTCGAACATATCGGCGACATCGTCGACAAGAACCTGAGCGAGCTCGCGACCAAGAAGATCAAGCATCGCCTGCAATTCTCCACCGAAGGCGCCGAGGAATTGTCGGCATTCCACAAGCGCACGATCGACTCGCTGCGGATCGCGTTCGGCGTGTTCATGTCGGGCGACGCCAACGAGGCGCGCAAGCTGCTCACCGAAAAGGCGGCGCTGCGCGCGGCCGAATTGGCCGCCGTCGAGCGTCATCTGGAGCGCCTGCGCGAAGGCCGGCCCGAAACCATCGAGACCACTTCGCTGCATCTCGACGTGCTGCGCGACCTTCGCCGCATCCATTCGCACATCTGCTCGGTCGCCTATCCCGTGCTCGATGCCGCCGGCGAGACCGCCGCCGATCGCGAGAGCACCACCATGGAAGCGACCGACGTTGTGGCGCCCGTGCCTTCGAGCTCTCCGGGTTCCTGACCCCGGCAAGGCCTGCCGCGCCGGCATGGCGTGATGCGATCTGCGCTCGCTATGTCGGCGGCCGATGCTCGGAACCGAAACGACGCTGGGGAAGCGCGGAGACAGCGGCGAGTTGGTCGATGCTGTCACGCTGGCGATCGAAGGCCCCGAGCAGATCGCCTTGCAGCAACCGGCCGCCCGACAGCTTCATCCGAAGCGGATCAACGTTGCGGCCGTTGATCCGCACCTCGTAATAAAGGTGCGGTCCGGTCGAGAGCCCGGTCGATCCGACAAAGGCGATCGTCTCGCCCTGACGAACGCGGTCTCCGATCTTCAGCCCGGGCGGGAAGCTCGCGACGTGGGCATAGGTCGTCTCATAGCCGCGGTCGTGCCGCACGCGGATATATTTCCCGTACCCGCGTTCGTACCCTTCGGTCTCGACCACGCCGGCGCCCGCGGCCGCGATGGGCGAACCATAGGGCGCCGCATAATCGACGCCCTCATGGAAACGGCGGTCGCCAAGGATCGGATGAATCCGCCAACCAAAGCCATCGCCGAGCCGCCCGCTCACCACCGGCTTGCGCAACAGGAATTTGGTAATCGACTGGCCGGTCTCATCATAGAAATCGGAGCTGCCATCGTCCGGCGCCGTGAAGCGATAGTACCTGCGGGTCTGTCCGCCCGCCGTCAAATCGATGAACACCAACTCCGGCTGACCGATGTCGTTCGGTGCGTAAATGATCTCAGCCACATCGGCGTCGCCGAGCGGCTCGTCGAGGTCGAAATCGCGGCCACAGAGCCGCATCAGTTCAGCAACGATCCCCTGGTCGACGTGGTTGGAACGCGCAAGCGCGTCAAGGCCGTCACGGAGCGTTTCGCCCGGAACAGAATGCGTATCGATCGACTCACGCAGCGGGCTGTCGCTCCGCACGGCGATGTCGGGCTGTTCCGGTACGATCGGCTGGTATTGGCCGCCATCGGTGCGACCGACGGCCGACACATCGGAGCCGGCCCGTTCGATCGACACCTTCGCGACATGGCCGCGCGGCGAACCGGAGTCTTCGCCTCGTTCGATGACCGTGATTTTCTCGCCACCGGACAGCGTCTCTCGAGCGCTGGGCGACGGGAAAGCGGCAAGGATCGCCGGCGCGTCCTCCGCGGCCGCCGCCAGCGCCCGCAGAATAGCGGACAGCGTGTCGCCGCTTCTCGCGATAATGACATGTCGACGGTGACGCGACGACGAAGGCGACTTCGGAAGGTTGGTGACGTTGACAGCCTCACCGATCGGAGCCGGCGGATGCGGCACGTCTTCACCGTCAGCATAGGCGCTGGTGCCGCCCGGCAGTGGGCGGCGCGATGGACCTGTCCGTATGATGGCTGGCAGCTCCGACAGCAGGTCGCGCTGCGAGCCCGCTCGCGCGTCGTCCTTTTCGTCTCCCCGCGCTTCCTGGTGTGGCTCGAGATCGATCTCCGCGAGCCGCGCTGACACGCGGGTAAATCGACGGACCGCGCCGGCATCGCTCAGCTGCTCAATCTTGAGCGCAGCGGAATTGCCCTGCGGGCCGAGCCTCCGGTCGAGACGATCGCCGCGCCGCGCCTCGTCAACTACCTGCCCTGCGAAGCGCGGAAGTGACACGACCGGCGCGGCTGCGAATCGCGCGTCATCGCCAAACGCCCCGCGAAGCGCGCCGGCCAGAAGAGCGACAGCGGCGGATCCGATCAGAATCGTCCCCGCCATCCAGCGGAGACTGACGGCGCGCCGGTCAGGCAATTTGCGCTCGCCGGTCAGCGGCGGCTCGTCAACCGACGGAATATCGCGGACGCTCGATAGATAACCACCCGCTTTCGTCGCTTCGTCACGGCTGGTCATCAACGCCCCTCATCCCCTGGGGCACGGTCTCGAGATGCCGCCACGCCCACGGCAGGCCGTAGATGCCATGCGGCTTGGGGCGAATGTTTGACCTTGGTTCAGATTCGGTCGCGATTGATGCCGGGCTGAGCCGATGCTGGAATCTATCGAGATGCCCGAACAAGGCCCGGCATACCGCTCGCCGCTCCGGCGATGACGGCAATCAGCTATCGAGTGTCTTCGACCCGCGGCCGCGGTTCTTCACGATCAGCATGATGTTGCGGATGTAGATCAGCGTGGCGAGACCCTGCCCGATGATGATGACAGGCTCGCGCTTGGCAAGCCCGTAGATCAGCGTCATCAGGCCGCCGCCCATCGAAAAGAACCAGAACGCCATCGGCACCACGCTCTGGCCGGCGCGTTCGCTGGAAATCCACTGCACGAGGAAGCGCGCGGTGAAGAACAGTTGCGCGATCAGGCCGAACGCCAGCCAGAAGTCGAACTTGGCGATGAACACGTCGTAGAGATAGGCGCTCAGCGCCTGACCGTACTGAATCAGCATCACTTCACCTCGGTCACGCCTGGCACGCCAGCGACATCGGGCACTTCAGTGACGACCGGCGTCGGCTTCTTGCGGCGGATCAGCCACCACACGCCGGCGAGATCCATGATCCCGATCCAGAGCCGGTCGAAAAATCCATAGTTCGACACGCCGGAATGGCGCGGCCGATCGACGACGTCGACATAGGCAATCGCCAGCCCCTCGCGGCGGACCAGTGCCGGGAGAAAACGATGCAGCCCGTCGAAGTAAGGCATCGCCAGAAACACCTCGCGCGGAAACGCCTTCAGGCCGCATCCGGTGTCGCGGGTGCCGTCGCGCAGGATGATGCCGCGCACCGCGTTGGCGATGCGCGATTGCAGCTTCTTGAAGCCGGTGTCCTTGCGCCCGACGCGCTGGCCCGCGGCGAGGCCGACGCGGCCGTTGCCGCTCTCGACCGCCGCGATCAGGTCCGGCAGGAAGGCGGGATTGTTCTGCCCGTCACCGTCGAGCGTCGCCACGATCGCGCCGCGCGCGGCGCGCACGCCGCTGCGCACGGCCGCCGACTGGCCCGACGAGTCTGCGTGGCGGAGCTGCCGGAGATTGCGCCGCTTGGCCATGATCGCGTCCAGCCGCGCACCGGTGGCATCCGTCGAACCGTCATTGACATAGATGATCTCGTAGGCCCAGCGTCCGTCGAGCGCGGCCGCGATCTCGGCGATCAACGGCGCGATGTTGTCCGCCTCGTTGCGCACGGGCACGACGATGGAAACGGCGACCGGCATCTGGTCGGGAGCAGGCAAATCGGCACTCGTGGTTGGTGTTGTCGGCGATGGAACCAGCCCGATCCGGCCGTCGGGCGACCGCTTTTATGGGGCGAAGGCGCTCCTCGCAACCCTTTTGAGACGCCCGTCCGACGGTCCTGACAGCGCCACCACAGTGCCGTCGCGATGAATGGCAAAACCAAGGCGGCGGGCGGCGAACCAGTAGCGCACGACCATTGCGCCGATCACCCCGACCAGCGCGCCGGCCACCACGTCGCTCGGATGATGCGCCAGCAGCACGAGCCGGGTCGCGGCGATGACCAGCGCATAGACCAGCATCGCGAACCGCGCGCCCGGCCACACCGCGGAAACCGCAAAGGCAAGTGCGAACGCCGTAATCGAATGTCCCGACGGAAAGCTCGAATAGGCCTCGGTGCCGGCGAAATGCTGGAAGTTGAAGGCATTGGCCTTGCCGCCGACAAAGGGCCGCCCGCGGCCGACGATCCACTTGATCAATTCGCCGACAGCGACCGAGAGCACGACCGACAGAAACAGGTATTGCAGCCTTGTCCCGAAGCCAAGCAAGGTGGCGCGCGGCACGCCGCGCAGCGCAGGCGCCGCCAGCGCGACCACGATCAGCAGCAGGCCAAGCGCGCACAGCACATACTCGTCCTTGCCGAAATCGGTGAGCGTCTTCACCCACCACAGACCCGGCGTGCCGCGTGGCGGCATCAGACTGATCTCGGTGACATCGAACGCATACATCAGCGTGATGATCACGGCGCCGACGATGACGACGAGCAAAAGTCCGTGGCGCGCGGAGCGGCGCGCCGCCTCGGCGCGGCGCGAATGCGACGGCGCCCGCACGAGCTGGGCAAAGGACAGCCAAACCAGCGTCAGCAATCGTCCGAAATAGTTGGCGGATTCCGGGGGGGCTGGCAGCGCCGGCATGTCATTCCGTCCCTTCGGAACGGAAGATCGCGATCGAGACCGCCTTGCCCTGCGAGATGTTGTAGCCCTCGACGCGCACCGGCGCGTTGTAGCGCAGGCCGATCGCCTCGGCGCGCTGCACGAAGGCGCGCTCCGAGCGCTGTTCGACCAGCGCGAAGCGGCAGGAGCCCTGCCTGAGGAAATCCGCGGCGCCCGATCCGTCGGTGAGCAGCGTCGAGGTATCGGTCATGAACACGAGGCTCGGCTCGTGGAAGCCGGCGGCTGCCGCCTTCGGGCCGACGCAGGTCACGTTGCGCAAGGCGCGTGCGACCTCCTGGCTCGGAAATACGGTGGTGAGCCGCGGCAGCACCACGCCATAGGTGCCGGCTGCCATCAGCGCCGCGGCAATCACCGCATTGAGCAGCGAGCGCTCGGCGCGGCTGTCCTCGAACAGCCACCACGCGATCAGGCCGAACACCATCGCGACGGCGAACAACGGCCAGGCCGGAAACACCGGCTGATGGATCGCCTTGATGGCGCCGACGATCACCAGCACCGCGCCGAATGCGGGGATGGCGAACCACCAGGCGGCGCCCCGCAACAGCCAGGGCGAGCGCGACAGCACGCGCCGCTCCAGCGCGCCGACGGTCAGGATCGCGATTGCCGGATAAAGCGGCAGCACGTAGTGCGGCAGCTTGGTCAGCACCGCCTCGAACACAATCCAGGACGGGATCAGCCAGGCCAGCAGGAACTGCGCACCGGGCTCGCGCCGCGCCCGCCAGATCGCAGGCGCCGCCATGCCGGCGAGCGGCGCACCGGGCCAGAACGTGATCCAGAACAGCAGCAGATAGATTCCAGGCGGCGCGCCATGGGATTCCTGCGCACCGAGCTTGCTCAGCATGTCGCCGCCGACCGAGTCGGCAAAGAAGGTCTCGCCGGCGCGCAGGAAGATCAGCACGAACCACGGCAGCACCAGCACCAGGGTCCACATCAGGCCCCAGACCGGGCGCATGCGCCAGAACCAGGCCGCCGACCGATCGAGAATCGCAAGCCCCGCCATCGCAAGGCCGACGAACATCAGGATCAGCGGCCCCTTGAGCAGGATGCCGACCGCCAGTGCTGTCCAGAAGACCGCGGGCGGGCCCCATGACGGGTGTGCGGGATCCTCGCCGCGCTGCCACGACAGATAGACTCGCGCCATCGCGCCCATCGCCGCGGTGACGGTCAGCAGCAGCATCGCGTCGGTCTTGGCGAGCCGCGCTTCGACCCCGAGCAACACGCAGCTTGCCATCATCAGGGCGGCCAGCACGGCTCCCTGCCGCGTCACGAAGGCCAGCGCCGTCCAATAGGTCAGCAAAACGGCGCCGATGGCGCCGATCAGGGACGGCAGGCGGTACACCCAGATGCGGACCTGGGCGCGCGGCACCCCGAGCGCGGAGACGGTCTTCAGCGCAGCCGCCTGCATCCAGTAGATGCCAACCGGTTTCTTGTAACGGACGTCGTCCTGGAAGCGGATGTCGACGAAATCGCCACTCTCGACCATCTGCTTGGTCGCCTGGGCAAAGCGGACCTCGTCACGGTCGATCGGCGGGATGGTGAAGAACCCCGGCAGGAACAGCACCAGGCAGGTCAGCGTCAGGAACAGGATCGAACGCCATTGGCTGGCCGTTGCGAACTCGAACGCCATGAACAGCCTGCGGCTCGAATGCGCAGGTTTTACAGACTGTTGCCCTGCTCCGAAGCGCCGGGGTTGGAGGCCATCCACCATGGGTTTCGCATACGATGAAACCGCACCGCAAACAACTGTGCTGTTCCGCTTTCCGACCCTGCCGATCCGCTTTCCCGTGCGATCATTGCACGCGGATCACAACGGTATCCGCGGCCCCCGTGGCGTCGATCACGGTGAGCCGCGCAAAGCCCGGCCCGGGCGGCTCGATCAGGCGCTGGCGCCGGCTGTCGATGTCCCCGGCTGAGACACCATTCACAAGCACCGTCAGCGGCAGCACCCCGCCGGCGACCTTGACCGGCAGGGCGGCATTGCGGCCGCCGTCGGATAGATCGACGTCGATGCGCGAGCCGTTCAGCGGAAACTGGATGTGCGGGGCCTGGTCGTTGCCGCTACGGACCAGCTCGCCGAGCGGCCGGAAGCGGCGCAGCGGCGGCGGCAGTTTCGCGTTGGATGCGACCAGCACGCCGCGTGGCGGCTTCGGCAATGCCGCCGGGATTTTGCCGGTGCGTGCAAAGGCGTCGAACAGGATCGGCGCCGCGGCGGTGCGGCCAACCAGACCCGGCACCGGCGCGCCGTCGGGACGGCCGACCCAGACGCCGATCGTGACGCGGCCGTCGAAGCCGACCGACCAGGCATCGCGATAGCCGTAGCTGGTGCCGGTCTTGAACGCGATCCGGTTGTGCGCGCCGTTCTCCGGCGGCGGCGTGCCGAGCAGGACGTTGCCGACCTGCCAGGCCGCAGCCTGATCCATCAGCCGCATCGTGTCGCGGCTGTCATTCTCCTGCATGATCTCGCGCAACGGTTTAGTCGCGCCGAGCCGTGCCAGGCCGGAATAGAGCTGAGCGAGATCCTGCAACGTGATGCCGACACCGCCGAGACCCATCGCAAGGCCCGGCGCCTCGTCCTTCGGCAGCACGAGACTGGTGCCGGCCTGCTTCAGCCGCGACGACAACCGGCTGGCACCGACCCGGTCGAGCAGCGCGATCGCCGGCACGTTCAGCGACAATTGCAGCGCCTTGCGGATCGGCACCGTACCCTGGAACGTCATGTCGAAATTCTCCGGCGCGTAGGTGCCGAAGCGGATCGGCCGATCCTCGATCAGGCTGTCGGGATGAACAAAGCCATCCTCGAAGGCAAGGCCATAGATGAACGGCTTCAAGGTCGAGCCCGGCGAGCGCACCGCGCGCGTCATATCGACCTGCCCGGCCCGCCGCTCGTCGAAATAATCCGCCGAGCCGACGCGCGCGAGCACGTCGCCCGTCTCATTGTCGACCACGACGATCGCAACCGAGACATCGGGCCCCTGCGCAATGGCGCGGTCGCGCGCCAGCGCCTCCAGATTCCGCTGCAGCGTGGCGTCGAGCGTCAGCTTGATGACGGGCGCATCCTTCATCGTCGCGATCGCCTGATCGGACGAATGCGGCGCCAGGATGGGAATCTGCTTGCGCATCTTCGGCACCGCCGTCGCCGTGGCTTGCACGGCATCGTCCTTCGACACGACGCCATCCTCGACCATGCGCTCGAGCACGCGGTCGCGGGCGGCGTGGGCCGCGTCCGGGTAACGGTCGAGCCGCCGCCGCTCCGGCGATTGCGGCAGCGCTACCAGCAGCGCGGCTTCGGCGAGCGACAGCCGCTTCGGCTCCTTGCCGAAATAGGCGATCGAGGCGGCGCGGACGCCCTCGAGATTGCCGCCGAACGGTGCCAGCGCGAGATAGAGATCGAGGATCTGGTCTTTCGAGAGCTGCCGCTCCAGTTCGACCGCGCGCACCATCTGCCGCAGTTTTGCGTAGACCGAGCGCTGGTGACGCGGCTCGATCAGCCGCGCCAGTTGCATCGTGATCGTCGAACCGCCCGAGACGATATGGCCGCTGGTGAGCAGCTGGAATGCGGCGCGCGACAGCGCCAGCGGATCGATGCCGTGATGCTCATAGAAGCGCTTGTCCTCATAGGCGAACAACAGCTTCAGATAGGTGGGATCGACCGACGCCTTCGCGTCGACCAGCAGCCGCCAGCGCCCGTCCGCCATCGCATAGGCGCGGAGCAGCTTGCCGTTGCGATCGATCACCGTGGTTGAGACCTGCCGGGCCTTGTCGAGCGGCAGCGGCCCGAGCGAAACGATCCAGGCGGCGAAGGCGCCGATGATCGCAATAAGCGCGACGGCCATTGCGGCCGCGACGCGGAGCGCCAGCCGCCCGCTGCGCTTGTCATGCCCGGGCTTGACCCGGGCATCCACGTCTTTCGTTCCTGCGGACACTTGCAAGGATGGCCGGGTCAAGCCCGGCCATGACGATCGTTGCTGGTTCGCCCTCTCACTCATTTCGCCGGCTTCACCTCGACCGCGCCGGTTCCGCTGCGGCCATAGCGCGAGGGATTGTACATGTCCTCGACATAGGACTGCGGCAGCACATATTTGCCCGGCGACACCGCGCGCACGACATAGGCGACCGTAAACACCGCTTTGTCGTTGGCGCCCCGATCGATCGCCGCCGTGAAGCGGTCATCGCGGAACTCGGTGTTCTTCGGCTCGACGCCGTCCTCGATCCACGCGAGCGTACCGGAGTCGCCCGACGACACCAGGTTCGGGTTGTCGATCTCGAGCCCGGCCGGCAGATAGTCGGCCACCATGATGTGCCCAAACTCCGGTTTTGCTTCCGTGACCTTCAGGACAACCGCGAAGCGGTCATTCTGTTTCGCCTTGGTGACATCGGCCGGCTTGCCGTCGAGCGTGAAATAGCTGCGCTCGATCTTGAAACCGTTGGAGGCCGCCGGCTCCGGCGTGACCGGCGAGCCCGACACCGAGATCACCGCCTGCACCGGTGCGTCTCCGGTATTGGTGATCCTGAGCGGCTGGCCGGTCATCTCCTCGGCCTTGTAGCTGCGATAGACCGCAGTCTTGACCGGCTGGCCATTGATGTCGAGGGCCAGCGTTTCCTTTGCGAGCGCCCGCGCCGCCAGCACCATCCACGCATTTTCCTGCGTCGAGGTGTAGGGCGACAGTCCCCGCGCCGCCTCGACCCGCAGCACGGCCTGGGTCAGCGTGGTGCGCGGTGCATTGCCCTCGCCGGCGAGCGAGACCAGCGCCGCCGCATCGCGCAGCGCCGAGCCGTAGTCGACCCGGCCGAACTCGATCACGGGTTTCGGGTTCAGCGCATCGAGCGCGGCACCATAGACCCGCTCGGCCCTCGCCTTGTCGCCGACCAGCGCGAGCGCCGCGGCAAGCTGGGCCTTGGAGATCGGCGTCGCCAGGTTGTTCAGCTTGGTGTCGGCGAGATAGCGCAGATCACCGATCGGTGCTGCGCCGTTGCGCGCGAGCACGTAGAGGCCGTAGGCCAGATCGCGGCCGCCGTCCTTCTCCGGCTCGTTGGCATTGACCACCGAGTTCCTGACGCGGTCGAGCGCGTTCTTGAACAGCACGTCCGGCACCGCAAAGCCCTTTTCGCGGGCCCGGGTCAGGAAGTCTGTGACGTAGGCATCGAGCCAGGCATCGTCGCCGCCCGCCGACCACAGACCAAACGAGCCGTTGGACCCTTGTCGAGCGAGGAGCCGTTCGATCGCGTCGCGGATGCGCTGGTCGACCGCGGTATCCATCGCGAGATGGGCGCCGGCGGCGAGATCATTGACATAGAGCAGCGGCAGCGCGCGGCTCGTGATCTGCTCGGAGCAGCCATAGGGATAGCGATCGAGCGCCTTCAGAATGCTCGCGGCATCGAGCGCGGTCGACAGGCTCGCCGAGACCGACACGCTGCCGGTGCCCGGCACGAGATCGGAGAACATGTCCGAGGTCAGTGTCAGGCTCTCGCCCTTCGCCAGCGTGCGGATCGAGCGGCGCGCCAGGACTTGCGTCGCCGGCTTGACGTCGAGCGCATAATGCCGCGCCAGCGTCAGCCCGTTCGGCCCGGAGATGTCGACGTCGAACTCGGCACGTCCGGCGCCGCCGGCCTCAAGACCCAGCGACAGCGAGGAGCGCTGCTTGGCGGCGAGCTTCACCGTCGTGGTCGAATTGCCCGAAGCCTTGATCGGGCCGCTCGCCTTGACGCTGATGGCGTAGTTGCCGGCTGCGCCTTCGACATTGTCGATATCCATGCTGATGGTGCCCTTGTCACCGGTCAGCAGGAAGCGCGGCAATGTCGCGGTCACCACCACGGGATCGCGCACGATCACGTCGACATTCGCGCGGCCAACCTTGGTTGCGCTCCACGCCACCGCCATCACCCGCGCGGTGCCGGCGAATTCCGGGATGTCGAAGCTCACCTCGGCAGTCCCGTCAGCCCCGACCGTGACGATGCCTGAATAGAGCGCGAGCGGCCTCTGCGTCGGCGGCGAGCCCTGCAGCTCGGCGCCGGCGGAGTCGCCGCCGCTGCGGATCTGGCCGCGGGTGCCCTGCATGCCGTCGATCAGCTGGCCGTAGAGGTCGCGGATCTCGGCGGTCAGGCGGCGCTGGCCGAGATAGTAATCATCCGGCGCCGGCGGCTTGTAATTGGTCAAATTGAGAATGCCGACATCGACCGCGGCCAGCACCACCTTGGCATCCTCGCCGGGATTGAGCCCGCCGAGCTTGACCGGGATCTTCAGCGTCGAGCCCGGCCGCACCAACGCGGGCGGCGAAAGCTCGACGGCAAGCGTGCGCGCCTTCTTGTCGATGCCAAACCATTTCAGTCCGATCGCGCGGCCGGGCATGCGCCCGGCGGCGGCATCGAGCGGACGGCGCAACGTCGTCATGACATACGCGCCGGTGCCCCAGT
The DNA here is from genome assembly GCF_029714345.1 of Bradyrhizobium brasilense. Lineage (NCBI taxonomy): Bacteria > Pseudomonadati > Pseudomonadota > Alphaproteobacteria > Hyphomicrobiales > Nitrobacteraceae > Bradyrhizobium > Bradyrhizobium brasilense. The sequence continues at coordinate 4,595,978 of NZ_CP121669.1, read as the reverse complement.
CCTTGCCGACCGCAAGCTTGACCTGCTGGGTGCCCTCCGTGACGTCGACGCTTTGGGTGGTCAACAACCGGTCGCCGAGCACATAGACCGTCAGCTTGCCTGATGTGCGCGCATTGACCGACACGGTCATGGTGTCGCCCGAGGCATATTGCGGCTTGTCGATCGAGGTTTCCAATAGATCGGGCGTGTCGGCGCTGCCGTCGGAATACCAGCCGACGTCGAACTGCACCGAGGTGACGGGGCCGTCGGCGTCGGTCGATTTCACGTCGAGCCGGTAGCGACCGGGCTGCGGCTGGAAGGTCAGGCGCATCGGCTTGTCGGCGGCAAGGTTGACGTCGCCATCGGCAACGCGGCGGGTCGACTTGACCGGCTCATACTGCCAGGACGAATTCTGCCGGTACCACTGGTAGCGCGACTCCAGCTTCAACAGCTCGTAGCGCAGCCCGTTGCGCGGCAGCTGCTTGCCGTCCGGCGCGACGAACACGACGTCGAACTCGGCCTTGTCGCCCTCGGCCACGCTCTTGTCTCCGAACAGCGGCTTGACGCCGATCAGCGAGGCGCCAGGGGCCACCGGCAGCACGATCTTGCGCTCCACCGAGCGTCCGCCGGTCTCGGCCATGCGGATGTAGATCTGGGCTTCCTGTGGCCGCGTCGAAGTCGGCACCTTCTCAAGCTTCACCGGGAACGTGGCGGCGCCGTTGGCATCGGCCTCCGGCAGATCCTCGATCGGGGTCCGCTCGTTGCTCGCGGTTTGCTCATCGTCGACGCCGAACTGATAGCCGGCATAACCGGGCCGGCCGTTCGTCGCGGGCGCCACCAGCATATCGCCCTCGAGCTGCAGGCCCGAGGCCGGCGCGCCGTAGAGGAAGTGGCCGGAGACCTGAAGTTCCACTGGAACTTCAGCTTTGATCACCGTCTCCTTGCTGGTCAGATCGAATTCGACCCGTTCGGGGATGTAATCCTCGACCATGAAGGTGGTCTCGCCGACCGACGAGCCCTTCGGGTCGGTGAAGACCCGGGCGCGCCAGGTACCGGTCGGCACCGCCGAATTGAGCGCCACCGCCAGCATCCGGCCGCCGGCCCCCTGGTCGGGTAGCACGGCGCGGCGGAATTCGACGCCGTCGGGGCGCTCGATCACCATGGTCAGCGGCGTCCCGGTCAGGGCGTTGCCCTGCCCGTCGCGCAGCAGCGCGGTCAGATAGACGGTCTCGTTGGAGCGGTAGACGCCACGCTCGGCGTAGACGAAGGCGTCCGCGCCGGCCGGGATCGCCCGGCCCGCGACGCCGCGGTCGGTGAGGTCGAACGCATTGGTCTTCAGGCTCAGGAAGGCGTAGTCGGCCTTCTCGCCCGTGACCGTCAGCAGCGCCGGCGACAACCCGCCCTCGCCGCGGGCCAGGCCTTGCTCGAACAGCACGTGGCCGGCCGCATCGGTCTTGCGGGTGGCCAGGATCTCGTTGTTGCGGGCGACCAGCTTCACGTCGGCGTTAGCGACCGGTTCGGTCGAAGCCAGCGAGTTGACGAAGACGTGGATACCGTCATTGCCGGAGAAGGCCGACAGGCCCATGTCCGAGACGATGAACCATTGCGTCGCCAGCGTGCCGTCGTCGTCGGTGCCCGGCCCCTTGGCCGCGGCGGTCATGACATAGACACCGGGTTGCAGGTCGCCGAGCGCCTGGTCGACCGGAAACGCCGTGACGACGTCCTGGTTCAGCGTGGTCGCTGTCGCAAGCTCGCCGGACCACACCTTGACGCCGCGCTGGTCACCGAGATCGGAGAGCTGGTAGCGGCTCAGCGTGCTCTGGAAGTCGCTGTCGATCACCGTGTTGATCAGGTTGCGGTCACCGATCCGGAAGACGTCGACCTTCACCGCCGGCGTGTTGACGCTGACCACCGGGATACCGCGCTGTCCGGTCCGCGGCAGCACATAGGCCCGCCCGGTGAACCGCACGAACGGCTTGCGGTCGCGGACATAGATGTTGAACTCGGCCGATTTCGGCAGGGTCTCCTTGACGGTCGACGGCAGGCCGGCGCGCAGATTGATGTTGTAGCGCTCGCCGTGCTTCAGCCCGTCGACGCAGAGCTGCTGGCCTTCCGCCGACAAGGCCGGCTTGTCGGTGCCGGCGAGCGCGAGATACGGCGCGAAGTCGACGCGCTTGGCGAGCTCTTCCGAGAACTGGAAGCAGGCCCGCGGCGAGGCGGCGTCGGAATCGACGGTATAATCGAGCAGCCGGAAACCGTGCTCGTCGCGCATCTTCTCGTACTGGCCGCGGACATCGGCGACCTCGCGCATGTCGAGCGACAGCCGCAAGCTGTCCAGCGCCGGGCGCCACAGCTTGCGCTCGGCAAGCGCTTTGCCGAGCACGGCCAGCGCGTCCGCCTCCTCGCCCGCATTGCCGGCGCGCTGATAGGCGATGTAGGCGGCAGTGGAGGCGCGCTCCATCAGGAACGTCTGTTCGCTGGAGCTCGCCGAGCGGATCTGGAAGATCGTCCTGGCGAGGCGCAGCCAGTTGGCGCCGTCCTCCGGCGTGGTCGCCGCGATCTGGCCGAGGATCTGCAGCCCGCCGCGGAAATCATTGCGCTTGAAGGCGGTGTCGGCGTCGGTGCGCAGGGTCGCGGCCGATTTGTTGACCGCGCCGGCCTCGCTCTTGATCTGGCCTTCCAGCTTGATCGCGGAATCGGCGAGATCGTCGCGCTTGAAGGCCTTGTCCGCGGCCTGGGCGCCCACCAGGGCGAGCAGCAGCGTGGCGCATATCGTGGCGGCACGAACCAATCCGATCATGATGGAGCTCCTGAACGCCCCGCGGTCGATCGCCGCGTTGGGGCCAAACGTGCGCGAAAAGGTGACGGAGTGAAGGCGCGGACATGAACGGACGAAAACGTCGCAGATCGCATTGCCGACATTCCTTTGACCAGCCCCGGCGGCAGCGTCGTGCGGCTCGGCGGGCTGGACAGGCCAACGCAGGGCGGGCGCCCTGCTCGCCTTTGTCGTTCGACCACAAAAATCGGTTCGGACGGACTTGGCGGAAAGGCGGATTTTTCATATTGGCGATGCTACAAGGCCGCCACGGTCCCGTAGCTCAACTGGATAGAGTAGCGGATTTCTACTCCGCGGGTTGCAGGTTCGAATCCTGCCGGGATCGCCAGATTTCAGAGGCCAAAATTCCTTGGATATCAAAGGCTTTTAGCTGGTTTGCGGTGCAAAGCTAATTCATGCTTTGTGTAGAACAGATGCCGATCAATGCAGCTGTTTGACGCCAAATGTTGCACCAAATCCCCGAACCAATTCCGCATAGCGAAACGATTGTTTGATATTGAACGACCCATGACAAAAGGCTCATTTACTGAGGAGCTTGAAAAAACCGTTCGAGAAGGACTGAAGCGGCTCGGAACGGCGCTCGAGTTTGGCGCGCAGGACCGCGCCCTCCCAGCCGATCCAGAAGAATTCGGCAAGCCAATCGCAATCGTGGCTGGAAGAGATCGCACCCATGGTTTGAGCAGACCTCAAGCACTTGGCTGTGCGCTGCTGCCAGTCGATGAACACAGCGAATAGTTGCTGACGAAAAGATTGTGGAAGCGCGCCCATCTCCTGGCCAAGATTGCCGACCAAACAGCCGCGCGTATAGCGGAAGCGCTTCATGGCAAACGCAGCATCGTCGGTAAAACCCCTAAGCCTCTCCAGCGGGGGGTGTTGCTCGTTCAGGAAGAAGCTGTCGAGCTTCCGCGAAAAATAGGCAGCGTAGCTGTCGATCAGTTCCGCTCCAAATGCTTCCTTGCTCGGAAAGTAGTGGTAGAACGAACCCTTTGGCACGCCGACGCTACGCAAGACTTCCTCGATTCCCGTCGCGGAATAGCCCTTCTCCGTCAGCATGACGACACCAGCACGGACCAGCGCGTCACGGGTCGCGCTAGTGCCGGCAAGTTCTTTCGATGGTCGCCCGCGGCGGCGAAGAGGCAGCGTCTTGCTCACGCAGATTATAATAGACCGATCGTCTAGGAGAAGGAAGCAGCAAGTGACGGCGCCTGCTTGGATTGACCTGCTCCCCTGAAACGCCCCGGTTTTAAGTTACGGTTCTGTTCTCCAGTGAAGAGACGACCATGCGTAAGAGCAGGTTCTCGGAAGAGCAGATCATCAAGGTGCTGAAGCAGCATGCTGCCGGTCGTCGCCAGGTGATCTGTGTCGCAAGCACGGCATCAGTGATGCGACGTTCTACAAGTGGCGATCGCTATGGCGGGATGGAGATCTCCGACACCCGTTAGCTGAAGGGCCTTGAAGAGGAAAACCGCAAGCGCTGGGCTGGGTCGGTTGTCCGCTAAAGGAGCATAATGAGCTACACTCAGGCTAGGCTTGGGGTTCGGCCCAGTCCGAGCTATTTTTCAGACATCGACCAGCGTGACAGGGAGATCCGTTTTATCCCCGGAAACGGACATCTTTCGCCGGCTCAGGTTCGAAAGTGCCACTAACAATCGTCATACTCGTCGAGATAGCGCACGTGACCCGGCGTCCCTCAGCGTGGCGCGTCATTCGCAGGGGCGGGTGCGAACAGTTTGCTCGACGCGGCTTCCTGAACGATCACCGCGGCATCTTCCGGCAGCATGAGGCCGCGCGTCACGAGGTCCCGCGCGGCGATGCGGATCCGGTTCACGTAATCGTCGCGGGTGCGATAGCGCTCCTCGATCGACGGACGGGTGTCGGGCGTGCGTTCACGTTCCGCTTTCGTCGCAGCGAAGGGCGAGAAGGATCCAACCAGCATGCAGGTGAACGTCTGCGGCTGGTTCTGTCCGCCATTGGTGCCGGTCGGCACCGCGATGTCAGGCAGCCGGACGCCGCCGAGCGCGTTGCCGTCCTGATCGCGCTTCGGCACCTGGATCACGGCAGCGGAAAGCGCGGTTGGTGCGCGCAGCGCGGGCGGATCGCCGCTCGCGGTATCGAGCGGCATCAGTTCGCTGGCGGGCGGCTCGGCGTTGCGGCTCACCCAGTCATCGAGATGCAGCAACAAGGCCCGCGACAAGGGAGCCCAATCGAGACGGCCGGGCGATTGCGCGCACGTGGGCGCCTTTAGAACCACCACATGCGAGCCGCCGGCGACATCGTACATCCGCACATTGGCGGGGAGCGGCTGGTCCGCGGTACCGGACGCGCCGGTGCGGCCGAGCGAAGCGCGCAGCGAGTAGTAATCCGTGGTCGAGTTGACCAGCATCATCTTCGGCGGCACCTCGCTGCGCGCCGCGACCTTGGCGGTGATCTCGCCGATCGTGAACGGCCCGTCATTCACGCCGGGAAAGTCCGGATTGGCGAAGGTGGGAGCCTCTTCGCCGCTCGATTTCGGCCCAAGGCCGGTCTGCAGGATCGGAAGAAGGCCAGCGGCCGAGACGAACACATGCATGCCGTCGAAGACGCGCCGGTTGCCCACCATGTTGAAGCCGTTCAAGAGAAAGGTCTTCAGGAAGCGTCCGTCCTGGGATTTGCCGCTCGCGAGCACGCGGCTGATAGCGCCCTTGAGCGGGTTCGGCGTTCCTCCGGCGTCAGCGGCTGCGTGCGCGAGGAAATCCGCGGCATCGCGCACGATCGCAAAGCCTACCCCCTCGACGTAGCGCGTTTTGCCGTCGCTGTCGGCGAACGAAGGTAGCTCCGCGCCCTGTCCGAGCTCCCAATGCACCTCGGCGATCGCAAAACCGTGGTCCTGGAGAAAGCCGGTGCCCTGCTCCAGCGTGCCGGAGAGAAACGGCGCGTCGCGCGGCGAGTTGTAGAGCGCCTCGGCGTAGACGCGACCGCGGTTGGGCACATCCACCAGCAATGCGCCGTTGCCGGCGCGCAGAGCCGCCGGCATCATGAGAATGATCTTTGCCGCGTAGTCGATGCGCCCGCGTTCATTGCGCGCCGCCTTGTCGATGCCCGGAATGGCCTCTTGCGGCGCCAGGTCGCCATGGATCATGCCCTGCCAGATCACATAGTCGCCGGTGCGAAACGTACCGTACGGCTGCTTCGAGGTGAATTCGATTTTGGTGACTTCCGCGGACGCATATCGCGTCACAGCGATGAGGCTGAGCAGGCAGAGCAGAAACGATACGATGGGCCTGTTCAGGTGCAACATTTGGAATCCTCCCGGCTTGATCGCCATGACGTTTTTGGTGTCGCCGTTGTCCAGATATCGTCACTGGGGGAGACATCGTGGAAACGGACATAATGGACCGGCAATTTCTCACCGGACCATCGCCTGTCGCGAAGACCTTCTCACTCCATCCAATAGTCGATGTCGGTCTGATTGGCATTGACGCCGGCCTTCGGCTCGGACGGCCCATGGCTGCTAATGATGCCACGAATCCTGGCGAGGCTACCTGTGCCTCCAGTAATGACGCCCGATGTCATGTTTGTAAGCTTCCCGTCTCCACTGCTTTGGGCGACCAGAGATGTCCTGACAAAAAACTTGTCGCCATTCTCCAGTATCCAGACGTTGTAGATGAGGGCCGGACCATTGTTATCGATGTAGTCCGACATGCCGCGCGTCCACTGCTCCTTCAACTTCGACCCGTTGATCATGGGGGCATCGTTCCCATAGATCCGCCGAATTTCGAAGAGCCGAGCTTGATGTCCCGGAATATCGCCAACATCGATGACATGTTGTTGGGTGTATGTCGTCTGAGTTGCCGGGGTATCATAGCTGACATGGTGCTTCTGCTGGGCCATGGCCACCGGAGCGGTCAGAGCCATTGCGAGAGCGATCGTCATTCCAAGTGCGATCTTGCGAACCATACGTGACCTCTCTTGTTGGAAACCAGCCAACCGCGAAGGAGTCGGCGGACGCTGTTTATTGAAGATCGGCGGACGCTGTTTATTGAAGATGTCTCGATCAATCCGTCGGCGCTCGGCAGCGACCGAACTCCGCCAAAGCCGATATCACTGCATTTTACCGAGACCCATTAAATTAGACCGATCGTCTAGTATTTGGCTGGGAGCGATTTCGCGAATCACTCTTTATTGACGACGCGTCGGGACACGTTTCCTGCCGCGAAGGCAGCGTCTCGATGCCCGACGTCAACGACGAAGGCGAGCGCCACGCGCGGATCAGGTACGGCACCTGACCTGCGGACGCGCGAGCTGCAGCGAGAGCGACTTCGACGGACAGATTGAAAGGTCGCTTGTTGACCAAAGGGTCGCACAGCAGTCGCTAGTGGCCCAAAGTGTAGCGGCTTCTCTCGTGCGCGATTCAGCGCGATCATAGGCAATGGCCCCGATACATCACCCGATGCCGCTGTCAGGCGGCGATCGCAAGCGCCAACGAAAGAACTGGCGCGCGCCCGGGCGGTGACCATCATCCTCGGGCCGCCCACTAACCCCGGAGCCGCCCTCCAGAGGTTTTGTTCAGATGAGCCTGAAGGTGATTGCGATCAAGAAGAACACGATCAGCCCGATGCCGACCAGCTTGAAGATATACGGGGCCTCAACGTCGTCGCCGAGCCGCTCGAAGGACGGCCCCATAGGACCGTTGCGACGAACCCCAGAACAAGGAGCGTGATCGACAGGATTGTGGAGGCGGTGTCGTTAATCGAGGCTCCCATCTGGACATTCCGCTCCTTGGGTGGTTGAGAAATTTACAACATCTACGGGTTGAGGAAGAGTTTCCGACGCGCCCAACCCACTTGCCGATAAGCGATTGATTTTGTTCGCTGCGGGATGTCCTGCCGGGATCGCCACCCTCCCTCCTCGATGAAACCATTTTCCAGAAGCCGCGAAGCCGGCCGGAAACAAACCCGGCGTAGCGTGCCAGCATTGGACCAAGGGGATTAGGTCATGTGGGATTTCATCAACGAGTTGTATCGGGATTTTTGCCTCGCTCGCCTGCAGGAGATGCGGAAGCTGGAGCACCATAGCTGATCGGGCGGAGCATCGGTGGCGATCAGCCGTTCTCGTATCGCGGCTTGGATCACCCGGACAATCGGACCTTCGCCATCGCACAAGCCGCCAACACCAATCCATCGCGGGCCCCCCAGTCCCCGTATGATTACGGGGGCGCTCGAACCTTGGCGCCTGTCTTGCAGACACAAACATGACTGGGATTGCGGGCCCAGATTGGAACAGGCGCCGCCGGGACAATGCATTTCTAGCCCGGCGGCGTAATTTTTCGGGACGGGCTCACCGCCATGATCCGAACGGCCCGGCGTCAGTGCCAGGACCGCTCCCTTGCTTCGCCCGCGGCCTCTCCTGCCTGGAAATCGGGCACGCTCGTTCGACGTCGATAGATCCACCATCGAGGTGTCAGCCGGGACGGCGATGAAAAAGCATCGCCGTTGGTTGGTCGTCGTCTTCCTGGTCGATCGCTCGCGAACGTCGACCGTCGACAGCAATCAAACCCATCTCTAAGGCTCTCTTAACCACAAACGAAGGCCGCACGCGGGGGCATGGGCCGATCGCGCGTCGATCCGCGTTGTCCGGCACCATGCGTATGACAAGCCGTGCGATCGCCTCTGCTGTGTGTGGTGCGGCGGTTCTCGCTGCGCCGCTCGCAGCCGCCAATGCGCAGCAGGTGCAGGCCGGAACGCTTGAGTGTCGTGGCGGCCCCGATACCGGGTTCGTCGTGGGTCCGGTGACCAATCTCAATTGCGTGCTGCACGTCGATAGCGCGCCGGACAGTCGTTATGTCGCGGCCATCCGCAACCTCGGCGTTTTGATCGGAGATCAAGAAGTCGCCATGACCTGGAAGGTGATGGCGCGCGCCCGTGCCGTGGCTTGGAAGCGACGATCTCGCCGGCGGCTACGCCCATGCCGACGGCGCCGGCGTCAACGTTCTCGCCGGCGGCACGAATACGCCGATCACGCTGCATCCGTTGAACGAGCAGAACGTCCCCTCAATGCCGCCCCTGAAAATCGAGAACCTCGAGATTCGGCCGGTGGACCGCTGACCCTGAGCGCAGCCAGGCGATGGCCCGCGCGGTCGCCAGAATGCACAACGCCGTCCGCTTGAAATACATGCGGACGGCGCTGGCCCTAGCCCCAGGAAGGTGATGCAAAATCCTGACAGCTCCAAGTTTGCACATTTTGTGCCAGCGGCGCATGTCCCAAATTGGCTATCACGCGGCATGGCCCAAATGGGCCATTTGGAAACACAGAAACAAAGATAGGTTAGGCAGCGAGGCGCCGGCGACGGTGCCTCACGACCAAAGTGTCTACTTGGCCTCAGCGTGGCCCACGCGCTGAGGCCTTTCTTTTTCGATGTTTGCCGTGTGCCGTGAGATCACTCGCCGTTTTTATCATTCAGCGCACGAAACGATTCCGTAGTTCTCCGTGCGTGAACAAAGTTCCGGCGGCGATTGAGGGACTGATCGCTTTCCGTTCGTGCGATTGCAGGTTCCAACACTTGCCGTGAGCGCCGGCAGCGCGTTTCGCAATTTCTTAATCCAAGAATGTTTCTCTGGAAGATTGTGAGCGCGCGCGTCGGTCGTCGATATTTTTCAGGACCGCGATGGACGATTCCGAAATCGTCCTTCTTCTTCGATGAGGATTCGCTCGACCAAAACATCAAGCGAGCGATGAGGACGCGCAGCGATCACGCCGCGAGAGTCTCACTTTGGTTTACTCGGCCGATGCGCCATTCCCATATACACCCCACCGGCTTTCAATTCCGCCAGCATCTGGTCGATCCGCTTGCGCCGTGTTGCAGTTCGCACGCTGCGGCCGATCCAGTGCAGATAGTCGTTGCGCTGATACGGCGGGCGCGCGTTGAACGCCTGCATCAGACCGGTCGCATCAAGCTCGCGACGGATGCTCGCCGGCATCGCCGCGCGCGGTCGCTTCATCGTCACGCCGCCCTCCGATCGCCGGATCAGGACCGCCGCTTGGCTTCGACGTAACACTTGAAGTTATCCAGGATCGCCTGCCAACCGCCGCGCTGCTGCTCGACCGAATGGGTATCCTCGCTGTCGAAGCTAACTTGCACCTTGACGCCGCCGGTCTCCGGCGTGAATGCGACCTGCGCGCTGCGATCGCCGAACGAATATTCGAGCAGCCGGGGCTCCTCGACCCTGGTGTAGGTGCCGGCGAAATCGAACCCCATGCTGCCGTCCTTGGCTTCCATCCGCGACGAAAAGGCGCCGCCGGTGCGCAGGTCGACCGTCGCGGCGGTCGTGTGCCAATCGTCGGAAGCCGCGTTCCACTGCTTGATGTCGTCGGGCGTCGTATAGGCGCGCCAGACATCCGCGATCGGCGCGGCAACGGTCGTTTCGACAGCAATCCTCATATCAATTCCCTCGTCGCGATGGGTGAAGCTGACGCGCCTTCCGGGCGGCGCCGGACCGCGGCCATTCTATTAGGGCCATGGACGCCTCCGTCAAATGGCAATGCCCGGGCCACCGGGAACATGAGGAGATCCGAGATGCCATTCAACCAACCAAATGGTGCGTGGTCGCCACAAGAATTTCGTCAGGAATGACCGTGTATGCAAGACGGGTCCAATGCCCGGAGAGCCCGTCATGCGGAACCTGAACACCGTCCTGAGCAAGCTGAACGACCGCCTGCTGCGGCTGGAGGGCGAACTGTTCGTGCTGCGATCGATCGCGCGCGCCGCCCTCACCGCCGGCGACGAGTCCGCCGTCCGCACCCGCAAGCTGCTCGAAGGCGCAAAGCTTGCACTCTCGGACGAAGCCGAACGACCGCTGGACGCCGCGACCGGGAAATACGTCGCGGCCGCGATCGCCATGGTCGAAGAGCTGCTTGAGAATCCCCGCGAGGCGGCCCCGCTGTTCAGGGTGATCGACGGCGGCAGGCGGGACGATTAGCGCGCTTGCGCCGAGCCTAGCCGGTACCCTGCACGGCCTTGTCATACGCCTCGATCGTCACTCTTGCCCTGACCGCAATATCCGCACCCGTCATGCCCGGCTTGTAGAGGCTGCTGCCGAGACCGAAGGCGCGAATGCCCGCCTTCACATACTCGGCAAAATTCTGGTCCGAGACGCCGCCGACCGCGGCGATCATCACATCCGGCGGCAGCACGGCGCGGATCGCGGTGATGCCGGCGGCACCGAGCACGCTGGCCGGAAAGAATTTCAGGCTCGACGCGCCCGCGCGCGCGGCGAGCAGCGCTTCCGTCGGCGAGAACACGCCTGGCATCGTGATCATCGCGTGGTCCCGGGCACGCGCCAGCACCTCGACATCGACATTCGGCGACACCATGAGGCGGCCGCCGACGTCGTGCAGGCGATCGACGTCGGCTGCAGTCAGCACCGTGCCCGCGCCGATCAGAACATCGGCCGGCGCGCGCTTCGCCGCGATCTCGATCGAGCGGAACGGCTCTGGCGAGTTCAGCGGAATCTCGATCGCGGTCATGCCGGCGTCGAGCAGCGCGCCGACGATGCCCAGCACCTCGTCCGGCTTGACGCCGCGCAGGATCGCGACCAGCGGCCGCTTCATCGGCGGAAACGGAATACTCATGCGTTGATCCCTCACTTCTTCCAGATCGCCGCCGCTGCGCCGGCGAGGCCGCGGCAAACCGCCTCCTCCGCATCCATGACATTGAGCGGAATCGAAAGGGCTTCGAGCGCCGTCTGATAGAGCCGCTGCAACCGGCCCGAGGCAATCAGCGTAACCGCCGCTCCCTGCTCCCGTTCCGCAAGGCCCGCCGCGAGCTCGACGCCGATCAACGTGCCCGAGATCGTCTCGCGCGCAGCCTGTGCGTTGCCGCCGAACAGCAGTTGGCGCGACCGCACGCGAAACAGCAGATTGGCCGCCAGCGCCGGCGCGGCGAACGCCGCCGCGACCGCCGTTCGGAACGCATCGCCGTCAACAGCTTCCTCGGCGCCGGCGACGGCGTGCGACAGGATGGTGTCGCGCGCGACCGCGCTGAACAACTCTCCGGTCATGAAGGTCGCAAAGCGCTCGACCGTTCCGCCGCGGACCCTCACCCATTTGGAATGCGTTCCCGGCATGCAGACGAGCGCCTCGCCCGGCGCGTTCAAGCCGAGCGCCCCCAGCAGCTGAGTCTCCTCGCCGCGCATGACGTCAGGCGCGGCGGTATCACGCTGCGCGATCCCAGGCAGGATACGGATCTCGCGCGCCTGCCCGCCGACCACGACGGCGCCGTTGAGGATGTCCATCAGATGCGCCGGCGTATCGATATAGCCGGCCTCGACCCAGCCCTGCCGCGCGCCGGCCATGCCGCAGATCACGACCGGCAGGTCGGCCGCCGCGCCCAGCGCATCGAGATGCGATTGCAGCACGGCCGCAAAGCCGGTCCTGGCTGCCGCGGTCATGCCTTCATCGCTGCGGCGCTCACCGAGCACCTTGCCACCGGCGCCCGTCAGCCAGAGCCGGAAGCTGCTGGTGCCCCAGTCGACCGCGACATAGGAAAGCCCGCTCATCGCGCCCTGTTCCACGCTCTCAGTGTCCCGCGCGCCGACGGCGCCACTGCCAGACGCGATAAAGGCGATCATCGCGCCACGCAAGGCGGCTCGGTGGCGTGACGCCACGAAGCCTCGCTGGCATCAGACGCGCGGATCGATTACCGCGCGCCCTTCAGCGTGCAGGAGGTCGTGCAGGTCGTCACGTTGCCGCGGTCACATTTGATGCAGGCGTTGACGCACTGATCCATGACCTTGGGATTGTACTGACTGTAAAGATTGGCCGCACAGCTGTTGGTCGATCCCGTAACCTCCGGGTCGGACCAGCAACCGGACAGTAAAAATGCTGCGGCACTCAAAATGGCGACCTTGCGCATAAGGCCTCCTGCCACGCCGTATCCGAGTAATGTTGCAAGTAACCTTGATGGGTTAGGTTAAATTCCGGTTTCAATTGCGGCCTTATTCGGAAGCAGTATTGCTTATCCACCGGACATTTCCCCAAGGTCCGGGCCCACACCGGCAAGGCCGTCAGGCGACCCCGCCTGGCGGCTTTGTTGCCCAGCAATGCACAAGGAAACCAACAAGATGGCCCGAAAGCCGCGGTGGTCGTTCAAGGAGGACCGACGACTGATGGAACTGGCACGCTCCTCGAAGTCGCTGGAGGAGGTCGTCAAGGCGACCGGCCGCTCGCCGGAGCGGATCAAGAAGATGGCGATGCGCCTCGGCCTGTCGATCAAGCCGCGCAGTACCACCAAGAAATGACTTGAAATACGGCCGCTAGAGTTCTGGCGGACAATCGTCCTTCGCCCGCACCGGGATCGCTCTGACCTCGCCCTGCGGCTTGGCCTCAGCCTCAGCCTCAGCTTCCGCCTCGGTCCCCCTGGTGCAGGTGGTCAGCACGAAAGCAACCCGGCTGCATTGCCATTCCGGCCCGAGCGCCGCATTGGACACCGGCTCGGGCGACGCCAGTGTCAGGGATAGATACGCCACCAAAACGGCACCCGCCGCGCCTGCGGCAGCCAGCGCCGCGCCCTTTCCGGACCGCAGCTTGGACATCATGGCCTTGGTTCCCGCCATCTTCAGGAGACGAGGCAGCCCGCCTGTCCGCGTGTGATCGGAATCACAACCGGGATCAAACAGTTCAGCCCGAGTCTTTGGGCTTGATGTGGGATCGATATTGCACTGCCGCAAGACGGGGTCAGTGCGCCGGCTCGATCACATTACAGTTGGTCCGGCCCGACATCAGGCAGTCCTGCATCTTGCTCGCCGCCGTCAGGTCATGCGCGAGCCAGAGGCCGACCGCGAGCATGACCGCTGCGACCAGCAGTCCGATCAGCGCGCCCCTTCTGCTGCCTCCGTCGTCGGATTCGCTCATGCCCGCTTCGGTTCCCGGTTGCCACGGTCCGCATCATGACCCTTTGCATGGTTGCGTGCGATCAATTCTGCAACAGTCGCGCAACGAAATGCACGGCCGCGGCCGTCGGCACCGCAATTCCGTTGCGCGCCAGGGGCGACTCGCGAAAGACTACTCGTTGAAGTGGAGCGCGTATGCGGGGCGTGCCGATGAGCGAACAGGAAGCGACGACGTACGACTATCAGCGTTACAGGCAGTTGCTCTCGGAGGCTGTCGATGAGAGCAGCAGGCAGCGGCTGATCAGCCTACTGATCGTCGAAAAGGCGCGCGACAGGCTGGAAGCCCAGCGCGCCTCGGACCGGAGCGCAATGACCGCCGAGACGGTCGCCAAGGTCCTGGGTAACGGACGACGCGAGCACCTCCAGCGCGGCTGAACTTTTCAACAGCCCTTGTTCAACAGCCCTTGGTGACCAGCCACTCACCACGCGTCCGCGGGGCGAACGATGGCCGCTTGACGCTGGCTCATATCTCCCTTGCTCCACAGCCCTCCGTTCACCACTGGCAATTTCGTCGCCATTCACTTATTGAAACGCCGAACCAACCCCATCCATCACCCGAACAGAAAGCAGCAAGGCTTCCTCTATGAGTGGCTTCAAGGAACCGGGTTTTGCCGACCGCCAGAAAGCGGCCCTGCAGGCGCGGCAAAACCTCCTCAACAAGTTTCGCGCCCAGCCGGGAGCTGACGATCCCGCTGTGAAGGCACGTGCCGAGGAGCGCGCGGCGATCGCCGAACGCCGCACCAAGGCCAAGGAGGCCCGTGAGGCCGAAAAGGCCGAGCAGAAGCGCCGCGAGGAAGAGGCCGCCGCCGCCGACGCCGCCCGCATTGCGCGCGAGAAGGAAGAGGAAGCCGCCCGCGAGGAGGCGCTGCTCGCCGAGCAGAAGGCCAAACGCGATGCCCGCTACGCGGCACGCAAGGAGCGCGGCAAGAAGAAGCGCTAAGGCGCAACCAGGCCCGCCAGAGCGGCGGGCCTGCGGACAGCGGGCGATGACGGCAGTCAGTTCTTCTTCATGCCGTCGTCTTTCTTCATCATCGCGCCGCCGTCCTTCTTCATGGCATCGTCCTTCTTCATCATGCCACCGTCCTTCTTCATGGCATCCTTGGACATCGAGTCTTCCTTCTTCATCGCGTCATCCTTGCCCATCTTGTCCTGAGCGAAGGCGGCGGGCGCCAGCGCCAGGCTGAACGAGAGCAGCGCGGCGGAAAGGCCGAGGCGGGTCTTGGTGGTCATGGTGATGATCCCTTGTGTGGTCGAATGTGAGCGCGACGACTTGCCGCTCTCTACTCGACGCACTTGCGCCGGCCGTCGTTACCTCCAATAACAAATTCTTGAAGCGGCGCGGCGCGATCACCGACGGATGGTCGCGCGACGGTTGAATAGCCACGGGCCGGCGCACGATTGTGTGCGCCGCAGCAACGGCAAGGCTTGAACGTCAGGACTTGAACGTCAGGACTTGAACGTCAGGACTTGCAGCCCCGTATCGGCTCGCACTATCAGGGCGCCTCGAACTATCAGACTAGAGAATATTCACGCGAAGACCGGCTAAGCTAAAGCTCCGCGCCGGCCTAACAGCCACTCAAGAAGCTCTCAGGGGAGAACAATGCTTACACGCCGCCACGTCCTCGCTTCCGCCCTCGCCGCACCCGCCGTCCTGCGGATGGGCATCGGGACCGCGCATGCCGCGACCACGCTGAAGATCTCGCACCAGTTCCCCGGCGGCACCATCGACAAGGGCGACTTCCGCGACCGGCTGTGCAGGATGTTCGCGGCCGAGGTCGCCAAGCGCTCGGGCGGCGAGCTGACCGCCGAGGTCTATCCGAACTCGTCGCTGATCAAGACCAACGCGCAGTTCTCGGCGATGCGCAAGGGCGCGCTCGACCTCAGCCTGTATCCGATGCCCTATGCCGGCGGCGAATTGCCGGAGACCAATATCGGCCTGATGCCGGGCCTCGTCACCACCTACGATCAGGGCCTGCGCTGGAAGAAGGAGCCGGTCGGCAAGGCCTTGAGCGACTTCCTCGCCGACAAGGGCATTCTGCTGATCTCCTGGGTCTGGCAGGCCGGCGGCGTCGCCAGCCGCTCCAGGGCGATCGTGGCGCCTGAAGATGCCAAGGGCCTCAAGGTGCGCGGCGGCTCGCGCGAGATGGACATGGTGCTGCAGACCGCCGGCGCCGCCGTGCTCTCGGTGCCGTCGAACGAGCTCTACGCCGCGATGCAGACCGGCGCCTGCGACGCCGGCATCACCTCCTCCACCAGCCTGATCTCGTTCCGCCTCGAGGAGGTCGCGAAGTCGCTGACCTCGGGCGCCGGCGCCTCCTACTGGTTCATGCTGGAGCCGTTGATGATGTCGAAGGCGATCTTCGACAAGCTGCCGAAGAACCAGCAGGACATCATCCTCGCCGTCGGCACCGAGCTCGAGGCGTTCGGCCGCAAGGGGGCGCAGGACGACGATACCGAAGTCGCCAAGGTCTATGAGAAGGCCGGTGCCAAGGTCAGCGCCCTCGATGCGACCATTGTCGGCAAGTGGCGCGACATCGCGCGCGATACCGCGTGGAAGGACTATGGCGCCAAGACCGCCACCGCCGCCAACCTGCTGAAGCTCGCTAGCGACGTCGCCGCATGATCCATGGTCCGGTCGCGGATCAGGCAGAAACCGCAAGCATCGCCGCGGGCAACACGCCCGTGGCCTTGCTTGGGCGCGCGCTGTCGATCTGCAACAACATCATCGTGGTGTTCGCCGCGCTCGCCCTGGTCGCGGCCTGCGTGATCCTGAGCTACAGCGTGCTCGGCCGCGCCCTGTTCCACAGCCCGAACTACTGGCAGGACGAGGCGGCCGTCTTCCTCCTGGTCGGCGCCACCTTCATGACCTCGGCCTATGTGCAGAGCCAGCGCGGCCATGTCAGCATCGAGGCGTTCGTCGGGCTGCTCTCGGCCCGCGCTAACGCCATCAGGCTGTGGCTGGTCGATGTCGCGAGCTTCGCGTTCTGTGCCTTCTTCGCCTGGAAGTCCTGGACCCTGGCGCATGAAGCCTATGTCGACGGCCAGGTGTCCAACTCGATGTGGTCGCCGCCGCTCGCCATCCCCTACGTGCTGATGGCGCTGGGCATGACGCTGCTCTGCCTGCAGATCCTCCTGCAAATCATCATTCCGCTGACGGGTGGCGCGCGCCGATGACCGTGTTTGGTATTGGTATCTCCTACGGACTTGCCACCCTGTTTGCGATGTTCTCCGGCATGCCGATCGCGTTCGCGCTCGGTGCGGTCGCGGTCGTGTTCATGGCGATCTTCATGCCGGCGGCCTCGCTCGATACGGTGACGCAGAACGTCTACGAGGAGATGGCCTCGATCACGCTGCTGTCGATCCCGCTGTTCATCCTGAAGGGCGCGGCGATCGGCAAATCGCGCGCCGGCCAGGATCTCTATTCGGCGCTGCACGCCTGGCTGCACCGCGTGCCTGGCGGCCTCGGTGTCGCCAATGTGTTCGCCTGCGCCCTGTTCGCGGCGATGGCCGGCTCCTCGCCGGCGACCTGCTCGGCGATCGGTTCGGCCGGCATTCCGGAGATGCGCAAGCGCGGCTATTCCGGCGGCTTTGCCGCGGGGATCATCGCCGCCGGCGGCACGCTCGGCATCCTGCTGCCGCCCTCGATCACGATGATCCTGTTCGCCGTCGCAGCGGAGAAATCCCTGGGACGGCTGTTTCTCGCCGGCATCGGCCCCGGCCTGCTGCTGGTGACGCTGTTCGGCCTCTACGCCGTGTTCCGCTTCCGCAAGGAATACGCCATGGCCCGCACCGTCTATGACGCGACCGGCAAGGACGCGGCGATCCTGCAGCACGATGAATTCACCATGGCCGAGCGCTTCAGCGCGCTGCCGCGCGTGATCCCGTTCGTGCTGCTGCTGACCGGCGTGATGATCGCGCTCTATGGCGGCTACGCCACGCCATCGGAAACCGCCGGCCTCGGCGGCCTCCTGGCGCTCGGGCTGATCGCCGTGATCTACAGCGTGTGGACACCCAGCGACCTGTCGCCGATCCTGAAATCGACCATCCGCGAGTCCACCATGCTGATGCTGATCATCGGCATGTCGCTGCTCTATTCCTATGTGATGAGCTACCTGCACATCTCGCAGTCGGCGGCGGAGGCGATCGTCGCGATGCACCTGCCGCGCTGGGAGCTCTTGTTTGCGATCCTCGTGATGGTGATCGTGCTCGGCTTCTTCCTGCCGCCGGTCTCGATCATCCTGATGACCGCGCCGATCATCCTGCCGCCGCTGCGCGCGGCCGAGTTCGACATCATCTGGTTCGGCGTCGTCATGACCATCGTGATGGAGATGGGCCTGATCCATCCGCCGGTCGGCCTCAACATCTTCGTCATCCGCAACGTCGCGCCCGACATCCCGCTGAGCGAGGTGATCTGGGGCACGCTGCCATTCGTGCTGCTGATGATGTTCGCAGTGCTGTTGCTCTGCTTCTTTCCGGAGATCTCGACCTGGCTGCCGAATCTGATCATGGGGCCGGACGGCGGGCGCTAGACCGTTGTCGCGCAGAGGGGACGCGGCAGGACCGGAGCTTCAGGCGGCCTCCTGCTCGCGTTCCGCGAGCGCCCTCTCGATCCGGCGGACCAGCAACGCCGTCGGGCGCCCCTCGCGCTGCAGCCGGCGGAGCTCGTTCCACAGCCTGATGATTTCGCGGTCTCGCTCGGCGTCCATGGCGGCCCTCCCCCGGAGCGCGCCAATATGAACGAAACAAGAACAGAACTCAAGGCCGCGAGATGGCTTCAAGCCGCCGTCGCGCGTGCAGGAACCAGAGCGACGCGGCGCGATTGGTTCCTTCATGAAAATGGCCAAGGCAATTCGCAGGCAGGCGCAGACCGCGGAGCGGGTTGCATTGACGACCGCCGACACAATTGTCGCCAACCAGATGCGCTCCCTCGCCCGCGCCTTCAGGAGCCAGGCCGATATCCTGAAGAAGAAAGAGAAGAAAAAGAAGAAGTGAGACGCGCCTGCGGTCGGGTCAGGGATAGCCATCACCCGGCGTACCGACCTCGACCACATCGATCCGCGACGCGGACCTGCCCTTGCGTAGCTCCTCGTAGGACGTCTCCGCGCTCAGGCAGAACAGCGTCCTGCGGTCCGCGCCACCGAGCGCGCAGGCAAGTGCGCGGCGGCTGGACACCGTGATGCGCTCGCGCTCCACACCGGTGCGATCGATCCGGACAAAAGCATCTTCCGTGAAAGACGCGACCCAGGTCGCCCCGTCGGTATCGAGGCAGATGCCGTCGGGATCGTTGATGCTGCCGAACCGCCCGCGCAGGCTCAGGCCGCCGTCCGGCGCGATGTCGTATTCGGCGAGACCTGCGCCATCCATTTCGGCAACGACGAGCCGGCGATGGTCGGAGGAAACGGCAATGCCGTTGGGAAACCGCAAGCCTTCCGCGACGACGCGCGCACTGCCGTCGGGCGTCACGAGGATAATCCGGCCGACCGCACCGCGGCGCTCCGGCGGCGGCAGGTCGAAGCCGAGATCGCCGACATAGGCGCGTCCCTGCCCGTCGATGATCATGTCGTCGATCGTGCCGGTCGCGACCTCGGAGAGATCGGCATAGATCGACAGCGCTCCATCGGAAAGCCGCAGCAGCCGCTTCCTGAACATCGTCAGCACGACGATGTCGCCATCAGGCAGGACGCCGAGACCACACGGCGTGTCGCCGGTCAGCGCAGCATGCTCCTGCAACTCGCCCGACGAGCTGATGCTCAGAAGCGCCCGCGCCATGCAATCGACGAACCAGAGCCGCCCGCGATGCCAGCGCGGGCCTTCGAAATAGCGGCCGCCGTCCAGGATCGTTCTGAGGCGAGCCGTCATGACGCACCGGCTCGAGAAAAGTGATGTGGCAGTGACATCGGCAGCCCCCACGTGCGCTCGCGACGACGATACAACTCACGCGGAACCGGTCAAAGCACGGTGCGGCCGTCCGTTTCCGCCGTAAAAACCCCGGTTCCCGCGGGTTCCACACGCCATATTCCATATTTCGCCGCGTTTTCCCTGTTGAGTTGCAGCTGCATTAAGACTCGAGAATCGAGGGTAGTGATAATCTGCGGCGGTTGTGCCGCCGTATGACGCGTTCTGTTGTGCCTCATGGTTTCTCAGGGGGGACCAGGGAATGAACCGTTGCCTACGTCCGCTGGCGTGCTTCGCCACAGCCGCCGCGCTCGCGCTGCTTCCGGTCCAGGCGACCGCCAAGCCGCATCACCAGCACCAGGCCAAAAGCGGCCACGGGGACAAGAAGGCGCATGGCGGCAAGGCCGCGCGCGAGAGTGCCTCCGGCAAGCGGCGGCACGCCAGACATGGCGCCGATAAACGCAAATCCGCGAAGGCCAAATCCGCTCCTTCCAAATCCGCCGAGAAGGCGCCCGAGCCGGAGAAACCCGCCGGGCCGCAATTGTCGGGCGATCTCGCCACGATCAGGGATGCGATCCTCGCCGCGCGCAGAGGCAGGACCAGCGACGCGACCGACATCCAGGCCAGGATCACCGACCCGGTCGGGCGAAAACTCGTCGAGTGGTATCTGCTGCGCCACTCGGAATCGAGCGCGCCGTTCAGCCGCTATGCGGCATTCGTGACGGCCAATCCGGATTGGCCTAGCGTCACGCTGTTGCGTAAGCGCGCCGAAGCGCGGATCTGGCAGGAGCGCAGCGATCCGGCCACGGTGCACGGCTTCACCCTCGATCAGCCGATCAGCGCCAAGGGCAAGTTCGCGCTCGCCCGCACGCTGCTGGCCGAAGGCGACCGCGACGGCGCCACCCGGCTGGTGCGCGAAGCCTGGCGCTCGGAGGATCTGTCCGATCGCTCCGAGAGCGACGCCTATGATGCCTTCAAGGACCTGCTGACGCGCGACGACCATCGCGCGCGCATGGACAAGCGGATCGGCGCCAAGGATCTCGCCGGCGCGAGGCGCGCGGCGCAGCGACTCGGCAGCGACGATCTGGCGATCGTGAAAGCCTGCGGCGCGGTCCGCGGACAATCCAGCAAGGCAGAGGACACACTCAACGATGTGCCGGCCGATGCCCGCCGCGATCTCGGCTACACGCTGTGCCGAATTCAGTGGCTGCTTGCGAAGAACAAGGTCGACGAAGCCGCGCGCGTGACGATCGCGGCTGAGCCCGAGACGATGGCGCAGCAGGACACCGACCAGTGGTGGCGCGAGCGCCGCATCCTGTCCCGCAAGCTGCTCGACCAGGGCGAGTACCAGGCGGCCTATGACGTGATCCGGCCCGCGGCTGCGCCGGACAATCCTTATTACCGCTCCGACATGCACTTCATGCGCGGCTGGATCGCGCTGCGTTATCTCAACGACGCCAAGGCCGCCGCGGCGCACTTCGCGCATATCGACGAGGGCCAGACCAACCCGACCGTGCTGGCGCGCGCCGCCTATTGGCGTGGCCGCGCCGCAGAGGCTCTCGGCAATTCCGCGGCGATGCAGGCCGACTACCAGGCCGCCGCGCGCTACCCGACGGCCTATTACGGTCAGCTCGCGCTGGCCAAGCTCGGCCGTGATGGTGGCGTCGAGCTGCGCGCGCCCTCGCCGGCCGCCAGCGCCGGCAGCATGGCGGCCGACGAGCGGGTCCGCGCCGCCGATATGCTCTATGCGATCGGCGAGCCCGACGTCGTACTCTATTTCGCCGCCGACCTCGCCGAGGAAAGCACCGATGTCGGGATGCTCGAGGCGCTCGGCGAGCTGACCGGCCGCCGCAACGATGCCCGCGCCATGCTGCAGATCGGCAAGATCGCGCTCGCGCGCGGCTTTGCCTTCGACCATTATGCTTTCCCGGTGATCGGCATTCCCAAGCACACGCCGATCGCGCCCGATATCGGGCGCAGCATGACGTACTCGATCGCGCGGACCGAAAGCGCGTTCGACCAGCGCGACAAGTCGGCGGCCAACGCCGTCGGCCTGATGCAGGTGACGCCGGAAGCCGGCCGCGACACCGCCAAGCGCTTCGGCGTCAGCTATGACTGGAGCCGGATGGTGTCCGATCCGGTCTACAACACCCAGATGGGCGCAGCCGAATTGAGCGCGCTGCTGTCGGAATATCGCAACTGCCACATCATGACCTTTGCCGGCTACAACGCCGGCCGCGGCCGCGTCCGCGACTGGATCAAGGCCTACGGCGACCCGCGCGATCCCAAGGTCGATCCGGTCGACTGGGTGGAGCGGATCCCGATCTCCGAGACGCGCAACTACGTGCAGCGCGTGATGGAGAATTTCGCGGTCTACCAGGCGCGGTTCGAGGACGCCGACACGGCAGTGGCCAAGAACGGCGAGCGCGTCGTGACGCAGGAGAGCAACGCGGCGCCGGCTGAGGCAATGCCGTCGCAATAACGTCGTCCCGGCCTAGCGCGCAATTGCGCGCGGCCGGGATGACAAGTTTCAATCCACCTTCACGTTGGCGGCCTTGATCATCGGCCACCACTTCGCGATTTCCGCCTTCTGCCAGGCGCCGAGTGCATCCGGCGTGAGCTGGTCCTTCGGCGGCATCTGCAAGCCCAAATTTTCGAGCTGCTTCTGCACGGCCGGATTGGCCATCGCCTCGACCGCCGCGGCATTGAGCTTGGCCACGATCTCCTTCGGGGTACCCTTCGGCACCCAGAGACCGGACCACAGCGTCATGTGGAAGCCCGGCAGGCCGGCCTCGTCGACCGTCGGGACGTCGGGCGCATTCGCGACCCGCTTGGAATCGGTGACCGCATAGGCGCGGATATTGCCGGCGCGGACCTGGTTGATCGAGTTCGAGGTCTGGTCGACGATGATGTCGATCTGGCCGGCGACGAGGTCGTTCAGCGCCGGCCCGGTGCCGCGATACGGCACATATTGCAACTTGATGCCGGAGACGTTCTCGAAATAGAGCCCGGCGATATGGCTGCCGCTGCCGGCGCCGGCGGTGCCCGCGGTCGGCGGCGCCGGCCGCGACTTCAGCCACTCCAGCAATTCCTTCAGCGATTTCGCCGGCACGGCGTTCTTGCTGACGATGATCATCGGGTTGCTCGGCAGCAGCACCACCGGCTCGAGATCGGTGACGAGGTCGTAGCCGAGCTTGTAGATCGCGCCGTTGGCGACATGGGTGCCGAGATGGCCGAACGAGATGGTGTAGCCGTCGGGCGCCGAGCGCACCGCACGGCCGACGCCGATCGAGCCGCCCGCCCCGGTCACGTTCTCGATCAGAAGCACCTCGCCCAGCGACTGCTTCATGCGCTCGCCGAGGATGCGCGCCATCGCATCCGAGGGGCCGCCGGCAGCAAACGGCACCACGATGGTGATCGGGTGCGCGGGATAGGTTTCCGCGGAAACGATCCCCGTCAACGCCAACATCGCCAATACGGCCAGAACCAGCTTCCGCATCACGCTCTCCCTCAATTTTCTTGTTTCCAATTATTTTTGAAGGGCCACCTCTCGACAAGATGGCCCTTCGGATGAGGCGTCAGAACTGCGAGAAGTCGATCGGCTTGTGCCGGTCGAGCGTGCGGGTGATCGGCGGCAGCGGGTATTTCAGGCCGCTGGCGCAGTTGAACAGCATCACGCGGTCGCTCTTGCTGACGCGGCCGTCGGCGAGGCTCTCCTTGTAGGCGGCATAGGTCGCGGCGCCCTCGGGGCACAGCAGCAGCCCCTCCTCGCGCGCGACCTCGTTGAGGGCAACGCTGATCTTGTCGTCGTCGACGGCGATCGCAAAGCCCTTGCTCTCGCGCACCGCGCGCAAAATGAGGAAGTCGCCGATCGCCTGCGGTACGCGGATGCCCGAGGCGATGGTGTGGGCGTCCTCCCAGCGCGCGGCGTGTTCGGTGCCGGCCTCATAGGCCCGCACCATCGGCGCGCAGCCGGAGGCCTGCACCGCGACCATACGCGGCCGCTTCGAACCGATGAAGCCGATCTTCTCGAGCTCGTCGAACGCCTTCCACATGCCGATCAGGCCGGTGCCGCCGCCGGTCGGGTAGAAGATCACGTCGGGCACGTCCCAGCCGAGCTGCTCGGCAAGTTCAAGCCCCATCGTCTTCTTGCCCTCGATCCGGTACGGCTCCTTCAGGGTCGAGGTATCGAACCAGCCGACCTTCGCCTTGCCCTCGCCGACGATCTTGCCGCAGTCATCGATATAGCCGTTGACGCGATAGACGGTGGCGCCCTGCAGCTCGATCTCGCTGACATTCACCTCCGGCGTGTCCGCCGGGCAGAAGATCGTGGTCTTGATGCCGCAGGAGGTCGCGTAGGCCGCCAGCGCCGCGCCGGCATTGCCGTTGGTCGGCATCGCCATGTGCTTGATGCCGAGCGCCTTGCCCATCGACACCGCCATCACGAGGCCGCGTGCCTTGAACGAGCCGGTCGGCAGCCGCCCCTCATCTTTCACAATGATCTCGCCGCCGCCAAGCCTGGCGCCGAGCCGCGGCAGCCGGATCAGCGGTGTCGTGACCTCGCCGAGCGAGACGATGTCCTTGCATTTGCGCACCGGCAGCAGCTCGCGGTAGCGCCACAGATCGGCGGGGCGCTCGGCCAGCGCGTCTTTGGTGAGCGCCTTCTTCACCCCGGCGAGGTCATAGCGGACCAGCAGCGGCTTGCCGGCCTTGGAGAGGTTGTGCACCTGGTCCGCGGGATAGTGATCGCCCTCCATCGCGCATTCGAGATGGGTGACAAAGGTCGGGCGTTCGATGGTGAGGTTGTCGTTGTCTTTCACGAGATGCGCTCTTTCCTTTTTCTTTGCGAATTCGTTTTGTCGGACCCGTCACCCTGAGGAGGCCGCGCAGCGGCCGTCGCGAAGGGCGACGAGCCCCGCTGCTCGCTCCGGGCCGTGCATCCTTCGAGACGCGCTCCGCGCTCCTCAGGATGACGGGACCGTGGCCGCCGTCCTCAGCCTCAGATATTCAGCACCCGCCCGTAGGCATCGAGCACTGCTTCCTTCATCATTTCCGACAAGGTCGGATGCGGGAAGACAGTGTGCATCAATTCCTCTTCCGTGGTCTCCAGATTCATCGCCACCACATAGCCCTGGATCAGCTCGGTGACCTCGGCGCCGATCATGTGCGCGCCGAGCAGCTGCCCGGTCTTCTTGTCGAACACCACCTTGACGAGGCCCTGGTCCTCGCCGAGCGCGATCGCCTTGCCGTTGCCGACGAACGGGAAGCGGCCGACCCGGATCTCGCGGCCGTCTTCCTTGGCCTTGGCCTCGGTGAGGCCGACGGAGGCGACCTGCGGGTTGCAGTAGGTGCAGCCCGGGATCATCAGCTTGTCCATCGGATGCGGATGCAGGCCCTTGATCGCCTCGATGCAGATCACGCCCTCATGCTCGGCCTTGTGCGCGAGCATCGGCGGTCCCGCGACGTCGCCGATCGCATAGATGCCGGGAACGTTGGTCTTGCCGAGGCCGTCGATCACGATGCAGCCGCGATCGGTTTTGACGCCAAGCTTCTCCAGCCCAAGATTCTCGATATTGCCGACCACGCCGACCGCCGAAATCACGCGCTCGAACTCCACCGCTTGCGGCTTCTCCTTGCCGTCGTCGATGGTCGCAACCACGCTGTCGGCCTTCTTCTCGAGCTTTGTCACCTTGGTCGAGGTGAGTATCTTGATCCCCATCTTCTCAAACCGCTTGCGGGCGAGCCCTGCGATTTCCGCATCCTCGACCGGGAGAATCTGCGGCAGCACCTCGACCACGGTGACGTCGGCGCCCATGGTGTGGAAGAACGAGGCGAACTCGATGCCGATCGCGCCGGAGCCGACCACCAGCAGCGACTTCGGCATCCGCTCCGGCACCATCGCCTCGAAATAGGTCCAGATCAGCTTCTTGTCGGGCTCGAGCCCGGGCAGCACGCGCGGCCGCGCGCCGGTCGCCACGATGATGTGCTTGGCCTGATAGCTGCCCTCGCCGCTGGCGCCCTTCGGCGCCTCGACCGCCGACTTCTTCACCGTGATCTTGCCGGGCGCGTCGATCGTGGCCTCGCCCCAGATCACCGTGACCTTGTTCTTCTTCATCAGGAAGCCGACGCCGTCATTGAGGCGCTTCGAGACGCCGCGCGAGCGCTGCACCACCGCCTTCGGATCGAACGAGACGTTGTCGGCCGACAACCCGTAATCCTTGGCGTGCTGCATGTAGTGATAGATCTCGGCGGAGCGCAGCAGCGCTTTGGTCGGAATGCAGCCCCAGTTCAGGCAGATGCCGCCGAGATAGGATTTCTCGACGATCGCGGTCTTGAGGCCGAGCTGCGCGGCGCGGATCGCGGTCACGTAGCCGCCGGGGCCGGAGCCGATGATGATGACGTCAAAGGATGTGTCGGCCATGGCGGCTCCCGTTCAACTCAACGTGTGACGCCGCGGGCGCGGCTTCTTGCGATCAATGACCTGACCAGCCATTCGAGTCCGATCACCAGGGCCATGATGGCCAGGGCCGTCAGCACGATCGGCTGGGCGATGTTCCGCGCCAGCTGCTCGCCGGCGAAGAACGCGGAGTGTAGAAGATCCAATCCGACCGGATTGAGCACCAGTGCGGCCGACAGCAACAGCGAGATCCAGGGCCAGCGCGTGCGAGCCATGCTGGCCATTCATCCGTACTCCCGCCATACCGCACCGAGGAACACGGACCACGCCAGCGCCAGCACCGCGGCGCCGATCATCATGATCCTGAACTGGATCGTCGATATCAGGTCGCGGTTGACCGCGACGAGCAACGCGACGGCGATGGCGGCGAGCAGGACGTACGGACCGACGATCGCGTACATGGCGGATGCCCGTCACACCATCATCATCACGGGGTTTTCGATCAGCTGCTTGAAGGCGCCGATCAGCTCGGCACCGAGCGCGCCGTCGATCGCACGGTGATCGCACGACAGGGTCACGCTCATCATGTGCGCGATCTCGATCTTGCCGCCGCGCACCACCGGACGCTCCTCCGAGGTGCCGACGGCGAGGATCGAGGCATGCGGCGGATTGATCACGGCGGTGAAGTGGTTGATGCCGTACATGCCGAGGTTGGAGACCGCGGTGGTGCCGCCCTGATATTCCTCCGGCTTCAGCTTGCGGGCCCGGGCGCGGGCGGCAAAATCCTTCATCTCGTTGGAGATGGTCGAGAGCGTCTTGGTCTCGGCCTTGCGGATGATCGGCGTGATCAGGCCGCCCGGCATCGCCACCGCGACGCCGACGTCGGAATGCTTGTGCTTGAGCATGCCGCCTTCGGTCCAGCTGACGTTGCAGTTCGGAATCTTTTGCAACGCGACCGCCATCGCCTTGATGACGAAGTCGTTGACCGAGATCTTGTAGAGCGGCTTCTTCTCCTTGTCCTTCGGCGCTGCGGCGTTGATCTCCTCGCGCGCGGCGAGCAACTTGCCGATGTCGCAGTCGATGGTGAGATAGAAGTGCGGGACGTTCTGCACCGAGGCGGTGAGACGCTGCGCGATGGTGCGGCGCATGCCGTCATGCGGCACCACCTCGTAGGAGCCCGGCTCGAACAGCGCGAGGATCTGCTTGTCCGACATTGACGGCGCGATGCTCGGTCCCGCGGCGGGCGCTGCCGCCGGCGCCTTCAGGCCCTTGCCGGACTTGGCCTCGTCGACGTCGCGCGCGATGACGCGGCCATGCGGGCCGGTGCCGGTGATGCGGATAAGATCGATGCCGGCTTCCTTTGCCAACCGGCGCGCCAGGGGCGATGAGAACACCCGGGCGTGGCCGTTGGCTTGCGCGGCTGGTGCAGCGGCCTGAGGCGCCGCTGCCGGCGCTGCGGCCGGCTTCGGCGCAGGCGCCGCCGCCGGTGCGGGAGCCGCCGCAGGCGCGGCCTGGGTAGCGGGCTTCGGCGCCTCGGCGGGTTTGGCGGCCGGTGCGGCGCCCGCTCCGGCGCTGGCTGCCGCCTTCACATCCTCGCCGTCGCCGGCCATGACAGCGATGACGTCGTTGACCGGCACGTCCTGGGTGCCTTCGGGCACCAGGATCTTGGCGATCGTGCCTTCATCGACCGCCTCGACTTCCATCGTCGCCTTGTCGGTCTCGATCTCCGCGATCACGTCGCCGGACTTGACCTTGTCGCCCTCTTTCTTGAGCCACTTGGCGAGGTTGCCCTTTTCCATCGTCGGCGACAGCGCGGGCATGAGAATATTGATCGGCATTGTCAGTGACCTTGTTGCGACCGCGGTTTGGTTTGGCCCATGTCGGTCGGCCGGGCGATTTCGGCTTCGAACATCTCGACGATGCGCGCGAGCGCCTCGTCCTCGGTGTATTCGCTCTCGCGCGCGTAGGCGCGCGCGGCATGGCGGGCGATGTCGACCAGCATCAGCCCCCACATGTCCGGCTCCTCGAAAGCGCGCTGGAACGCGATCGACAGGCCGCCGTCGACGACGAAGGCGCGCAGCACCTCGATGGCGTCGTCGCGGCCCATCACGTCAGGCGGCAGCGGCTGCTCCTTGGGACCGGCCATCGGCGTTACCGGTAGGATACGGCCTTGGCGGCGGCGACCACCTCGGCGACGGAGGGCAGAGCGAGCTTTTCGAGATTGGCAGCGTAAGGCATCGGCACGTCCTTGCCGGAGACGCGCGCCACCGGCGCGTCGAGATAGTCGAAGGCGTGCTCCATGATACGCGACGCGACCTCGGAGCCGACGCCGCTCTGCTGCCAGCCCTCCTCCACCGTCACCGCGCGGCCGGTCTTCTTGACCGAGTTGATGATGGTCTCGGTGTCCATCGGACGGATGGTGCGGAGATCGACGACCTCGGCCTCGATGCCTTCCTTGGCGAGTTCGTCGGCAGCCTTCAGCGCATAGGACATGCCCATGGCCCAGGAGACGATGGTGACGTCCTTGCCGGCGCGGGCGATCCGCGCCTTGCCGATCGGCACCACGAAATCAGCCAGCTTCGGCACCTCGCCGGTGTGGCCGTACAGCACCTCGTTCTCGAGGAAGATCACCGGATTGGGATCGCGGATCGCGGCCTTGAGCAGGCCCTTGTAATCGGCGGCCGAATACGGCGCGATCACCTTGAGGCCCGGGATCTGCGAGTACCACGCCGCATAGTCCTGGCTGTGCTGCGCGGCGACGCGCGCAGCGGCACCGTTCGGGCCGCGGAACACGATCGAGCATCCCATCTGGCCGCCGGACATATAGAGCGTCTTGGCGGCGGAGTTGATGATCTGGTCGATCGCCTGCATGGCGAAGTTGAAGGTCATGAACTCGACGATCGGCTTCAAGCCCGCCATCGCCGCGCCGACGCCGACGCCGGCAAAGCCGTGCTCGGTGATCGGCGTATCGATCACGCGGCGGGCGCCGAATTCCTGCAACAGGCCCTGCGTCACCTTGTAGGCGCCCTGATATTCCGCGACCTCCTCGCCCATGATGAAGACGTCGCCGTCGCGGCGCATCTCCTCGGCCATCGCATCGCGCAGCGCCTCGCGAATGGTCTGCGTGACCATCTCGGTCCCCGCGGGGATTTCCGGATCGGGCAGCGGCTCGGTCGCAGGCGCGGCCGGCGTCTTCGCCGCGGGCTGCGGCGCTTCCGCCTTGGCTTCGGCAGGCGCGGCCTCGGCGGGCTTCGGCTGCGGCACTGGTGCCGCCGGCGCCTTGGCGAGGTCGGCGGCGCTTTCGCCGTCGACGAGAATGGTGGCGATCGGCGTGTTCACCGCAACGTCCGCGGTGCCTTCCGGAATCAGGATCTTGCCGAGCGTGCCCTCGTCGGTTGCCTCGACCTCCATCGTCGCCTTGTCGGTCTCGATCTCGGCGATGACGTCACCGGACTTGATGGTCTCGCCTTCCTTTTTCAGCCATTTGGCGAGGTTGCCCTTCTCCATGGTGGGCGACAGCGCAGGCATCAGCACTTGAATGGGCATATCGGCTCCCGAAATCGGTCTTGAAATTCGTCTGCGCGGTGGGGTCAGCGGTAGATGTCGGTGTAGAGCTCGGCCGGATCCGGCTCCGGATCGTGCTGCGCGAAGTCTGCGGCCTCGTTGACGATCTCGCGCACCTGGGCGTCGATCGCCTTCAGGTCCTGCTCGCTGGCGCCCGAGGCCAGCAAGCGGTTGCGCACCTGCTCGATCGGGTCCTGGTCGTGACGCACCTTCTCGACCTCCTCGCGCGTGCGGTACTTCGCCGGATCGGACATCGAATGGCCGCGGTAGCGGTAGGTCTGCATCTCCAGAATCATCGGACCGTTGCCGCCGCGGCACCAGGCCACGGCCTCATCGGCGGCGGCCTTGACGGCGCGCACGTCCATGCCGTCGACCTGCTTGCCCGGAATGTTGAAGGAGGCGCCGCGCTTGGAGAAATCCTGCTGGGCCGATGCGCGCGACACCGAGGTGCCCATCGCATAGCGGTTGTTCTCGATCACATAGATCACCGGCAGCTTCCACAGCTCCGCCATGTTGAAGCTTTCATAGACCTGGCCCTGGTTGGCCGCGCCGTCGCCGAAATAGGTCACGCTGACGTTATCGTTGCCGCGATAGCGGTTGGCGAACGCAAGGCCGGTGCCGAGCGAGACCTGCGCGCCCACGATCCCGTGACCGCCGTAGAAATGCTTCTCCTTGCTGAACATGTGCATGGAGCCGCCCTTGCCGCGGGAATAGCCGCCGCGGCGTCCGGTCAATTCGGCCATCACGCCCTTGGCTTCCATGTCGCAGGCCAGCATGTGGCCGTGGTCCCGGTAGCCGGTTATGACCTCGTCGCCCGGCTTCAGCGCCATCTGCATGCCGACCACGACCGCTTCCTGGCCGATATAGAGATGGCAGAACCCGCCGATCGCACCCATGCCGTAGAGTTGACCGGCCTTCTCCTCGAAGCGCCGGATCAGGAGCATGTCCCGCAGTGCCTTGAGCTCCTGCTCTTTGGTGAATTCGGGGGGAGAGCCGGCCTTCTCCTGCCCTGATTCTTTTGCGACGCTTTTCTTGGGTGCGGCCATGGCAATTCCGGGTGAGAGAAGTCGGAGAACCCTCTCTAACCCAACTCAAATCGCCTTGGAAGGATTGCGTTCGCCCGATGGAATTTTGCTATGCCGCACTGCAGCGCAGCGCGACATTTTTGTGATAGCGCGCGAATGATTTTGAAATTTGAGAACGCGTCGTCAGTTACTTGTTGATCCGAACGAGATCACGCGGATTGGCGTAGTCGAGCTGGAAGCGCGCACGCTCGTCCAGCATGTCGGGATCGACCCGGTCCGACCGCAGCAGCGACACCCGCTGCTCGCCCTCGGCCCGCTCCTTCTTCAGCCGCGCCAGCTCGGAGGTCAGCGCGATGATCTCCTGATCGAGCTCCTGCCGCGCGTTCAAGCCGTATTTGCCGGTGTAGGCGTTGACGCCGAAATAGCCGACCATCAGCGCCGCCAGCGTATAGAGGGCGAGCCCGGTCAGAATCGATTTGAGGCGTGTGCGGGAAACCATGGCCGCGAGCATGCGGCCATGGGGTTAACGAACGCTGAACCAGAGCGTTTTCGAGCGAAGTGGATACCGGTTCGCGTGAGGAAGACGCGTCAGAACAAGTTCAGAGCCCGTTCCGATTCATTCGGAACGGGACTCTTTGCTCAGCGGTTCTGCTTTTCGATAAAGGCCGCGAAGGCGTCGAGATACTGCTGCAGCACGCCCTTGAGCGACTCCTTGGTCAGTTCGCCGTTGTCGTCGAAGGCATCGCCGACGCCGTTGAGATAGGCTTCCGGCTGACCGAGGATCGGGCCGGAAATGCCCGGCAGGATGTTCTGCAGGTGCTTCACCGCGCTGACGCCGCCGAGCGGTCCGGGCGAATTGCCGATGATGCCGATCGGCTTGCCGATGAACGAGCTCTTGCCGTAGGGCCGCGAGGCGACGTCGATGGCGTTCTTCAGCACGCCCGGGATCGAGCGGTTGTATTCGGGGGTCACGAACAGCACGCCGTTCGACTTCTGCAGCTTCTCGCGGAAGGCGAGCCAGTCCGCCGGCGGCGCGGCCTCGAGGTCCTGGTTGAAGAAGGAAATTTCCTGAAGCGTCGTCACATCGAGCTTCAGCGACGCCGGTGCGAGCTTGGCCAGCGCATTGGCGATCTTGAGCGAGAAGCTCTGTTTGCGGATGCTGCCGACGATGGTGACGATGTTATAGGCCATAGCAAATTCCCCTCGGGTTGCGCGTGAAACTGGTGGCCATCACCTACCGGCGCACCAAGAAAGATGCAAGTGCATGGATCGTCCAATTCCGGAAACGCAGCGTTTCGCGGAATTGGTCTATGCAAAGCAAAAAGGCCGCCCCCATCGGGACGGCCCCTGCGTTTCGATCCTCAGCCCTTGTTCGGGTTGATCAGGAATTTCTCGCCGGTCGAGCGCTTGTTGTAGACGGCGATGTTGTCGAGCTGCAGGGTCTCCTGCAACGAGACCACCTTGGTGTAGTGACTGGCGAAAGTCGTCTTCAACTCGGCCACCACGCGCTGGCGCAGCTTGTTGCCGGCCTCCGGACCGATCTTCATCAGGAACGGGAACAGCAGCCAGCCGCCGACGCCCCAGGCCATGCCGAAGCCGCGCGGCAATTCGATCGAGCGCGTGTCGAGGCTGCCATAGACATAGACCTGCTTGTGTACATTCGAGCCGTAGCGGCTGTAGGCCTTGGCGGTCTTGTTGATCGCGGTCTCCATCGCGACCAGGATCTGGCCCGCGAGCTTGCCGCCGCCGATCGCATCGAAGGCGATGGTGGCGCCGGTGTCGACCAGCGCGCCGGTGAGCTTGTCCATGAAATCGGGCGTGGAGGAATCGACGACATGCTTGGCGCCGATCTTGTGCAGGATGTCGGCCTGCTCCTTGTTGCGCACGATGTTGACGAGGCCGATGCCGTCCTTGAGACAGATCTTGTTGAGCATCTGGCCGAGATTGGACGCGGCCGCGGTGTGCACCAGCGCCTTGTGCCCCTCGCGCCGCATCGTCTCGGTCATGCCGAGCGCGGTCAGCGGATTGACGAAGCAGGATGCGCCTTCCGCCGGCGTGGTGCCGTCGGGCAGCGGCAGGCATTCGTTGACGCGCAGCGTGCGGTATTGCGCATACATCGCGCCACCGATCATCGCGACCGTGCGGCCCATCAGCGCTTTCGCCGCATCCGATGAACCGGTCCTGATCACGACGCCGGCACCTTCATTGCCGACCGGCATGGACTCATCGAGCCGTGCGGCGAGGCCCGGCAATGCCGCTTCCGGCACGCGCGCAGTCACCACAGGCAATTCCTTGCTGCCGGAGACCTTGGCGGCCGACATGTCGGCCGGGCCGATCAACAGACCAAGATCGGACGGATTGATCGGGGTCGCCTCGACCCGGACCACGACTTCGTCGGGACCGGGCTCGGGGGTCGGGACATTGACCAGCGATATTTCCAGCTCGCCATTCTTCTTGAGCAGCGAACGCAGCTGCAGACCGCTCTTGCCATCGCTCATCCCGACCTCCCTTTTGCGTTTTGTTGGATCCCGTTCAAGCTGGGGCGCTACGCCAGCGCCTTCAAGGCCGCCCTCCCCGCGTATTTCGCCTGGGTGCCGAGCTGCTGCTCGATGCGCAGCAGCTGGTTGTACTTGGCGGTGCGGTCGGAGCGCGCCAGCGAGCCGGTCTTGATCTGCCCGCAATTGGTGGCGACCGCAAGATCGGCGATCGTGGAGTCCTCGGTCTCGCCGGAGCGATGCGACATCACGGCGGTGTAGCCGGCCTTGTAGGCCATCTCGATCGCCGCAAGCGTCTCGGTCAGCGTGCCGATCTGGTTGACCTTGACCAGGATCGAATTGGCGCGGCCGTTCTTGATGCCGTCGGCAAGCCGGGTGACGTTGGTGACGAACAGATCGTCACCGACCAGCTGGCACTTCTTGCCGATCGCATCCGTCAGCTCCTTCCAGCCGTCCATGTCGTCCTCCGACATGCCGTCCTCGATGGTGACGATCGGATAGCGGCCGACAAGATCGGCGAGATACTTCACCTGCTCGGAGCGCGAGCGGGTCTTGTTCTCGCCGCCATAGACGTAGGAGCCTTCCTTGAAGAATTCGGTCGAGGCGCAGTCGAGGCCGAGCACGACGTCGTCGCCCGCCTTGTAGCCGGCCTTGCCGATCGCGTTCATGACGAATTCGAGGGCGGCGTCGGCCGACGGCAGGTTCGGCGCGAAGCCGCCCTCGTCGCCGACATTGGTGTTGTGGCCGGCCTTCTTCAGCTCGCCGCGCAGCGTGTGGAAGATTTCCGAACCGCAACGCAGCGCCTCGGCGAACGAGGTGGCGCCGACCGGCAGGATCATGAATTCCTGGAAGTCGATCGGGTTGTCGGCGTGCACGCCGCCATTGATGATGTTCATCATCGGCACCGGCAGCGTCCGCGCCGACGTACCGCCGACATAACGATACAGCGGCATGTCGAAGGATTCGGCGGCGGCCTTGGCGCAGGCCAGCGAGACGCCGAGGATGGCGTTGGCCCCGAGCCGGCTCTTGTTCGGCGTACCGTCGAGCTCGATCATGATCTGGTCGATGGCGACCTGCTCCTCGACGGCCTGGTCGCTGAGCGCCTCGAAGATCTCACCGTTGATGGCGGCGACCGCCTTTTCGACGCCCTTGCCGAGATAGCGCGCCTTGTTGCCGTCGCGCAGTTCCACCGCCTCATGCGCGCCGGTGGAGGCGCCCGACGGCACGGCCGCGCGACCGATTGACCCATCCTCCAGCACCACATCGACCTCGACCGTGGGGTTGCCGCGGCTATCAAGGATTTCGCGGCCGATGATGTCGACGATGTCAGTCATGACGTGCTCTTTCTCGATATGGGGTTGGCTGATGCGCCGCGTCATACACGGCGCGCAAGCAAATGTGAACGGCCCGCCCGCCCGGCCCGTCTGACGGTGCAATGTGGTGGGTTTATGCTGTCGGGGATTACCTTCGCGTGCTGGCCCATTGTTTCACGAAGCCGGGATAACGCAATGAACCGTCGCCAGTTTCTCGCCTCCACCACTGCCGCGATTTTGACCACGAGAGCGCAGGCGCAGGATGCCCAGACGCCGTTCCGGGTGAAATATTTCAACGTCGACGCCGGGACCGGCCTGCACGATGTCACGCCGGCGCCCGATGGCACCGTCTGGTTCACGGGCCAGCGCAGCGGTGCGCTGGGCCGGCTCAATCCGCGCGACAGTGCGTTCAAGCTGGTCAGCCTCGGCAAGGGTGCGGCCCCGCACGGCGTCACGATCGGCCCCGACGGCGCGCCATGGGTAACCGAGGGCGGGCAGAATGCGATCGCCCGCGTCGACCCCGGCGACCACAAGGTGACGCTGTTCCGCCTGCCTGAGAAAGCCGCTGACGCCAATCTCAACACCGGCGTGTTCGACAAGCGCGGCGTCTACTGGTTCACCGGCCAGTCCGGCTTCTACGGCCGGCTCGATCCGAAATCCGGTGAGATGAAGGTGTTCGAGGCACCGCGCGGCGTCGGCCCCTACGGCATCACCGTGACCCCAAACGGCGACATCTGGTACGCCTCGCTTGCCGGCAGCTATATCGCACGGATTGACCTTGCGACCGGCAACGCCAGCGTGGTCCAGCCGCCGACGCCGAAACAGGGCGCGCGACGGGTGTGGTCGGATTCGCGGGGGCGGATCTGGGTCAGCGAATGGAACAGCGGCAACGTGTCGGTGCACGATCCCGCCGACGGGACGTGGAGGGCCTGGAAGCTGCCCGGCAGCAATCCACGGACCTATGCCGTCTATGTCGACGACAAGGACAAGGTCTGGCTTACCGATTTCTCGGCCAACGCGATCATGCGCTTCGATCCGGTGGGCGCGACCTTCAACGCCTTTCCGAGCGACCGCGCCGGCGCGAATGTTCGGCAACTCGATGGCCGGCCCGGCGAGGTCTGGGGCTGTGAATCCGGCCAAGACCGCTTGGTCCTGATCCAGACTGCCGCGCCCGCGTAGCACCCTGCCCCCGCACGCGGACGGTTGACGAACCGCCCGCTTCCGTTCATTTCGGCCGCTCCCACAAGGATGAGGCCCATGGCGAAGAAAATCCTGCAACTCGGCCGTGCCGTCGCGTGGCCGGATAGCCCGGACAAGGCGGTGCTCGACCGCGTCCCCAATCCGCAGGCCGGCACGGATTATCTGGTGCGCTTCGCTATCCCGGAATTCACCTCGGTCTGCCCGATCACCGGCCAGCCGGACTTCGCCCATCTGGTGCTCGACTATGTGCCGGGCCGATGGCTCCTGGAATCTAAGTCGCTGAAACTCTATGCGGCGAGCTTCCGCAATCACGGCGCCTTCCACGAGGATTGCACCGTCATGATCGGCAAGCGCATCGTCGGGGAAATCAAGCCGAAATGGCTGCGGATCGGCGGTTACTGGTATCCGCGCGGCGGCATCCCGATCGACGTGTTCTTCCAGACCGGCCGGCTGCCGAAGGGCGTCTGGGTTCCCGATCAGGGCGTCGCGCCCTATCGTGGGCGCGGGTGATCCGGCGTCTCAATAGGCGCTCAGCAGATCGACCTTGGCATTGGCGAGGATCAGGCGGCGCGCCAGCAGTGCGGAAAGATTGCGCATGATCTTCATCGAAATCTGCGGGTGGAGCTGACGATAGTCGGCAAAGCTGTCGATCGGTAGCTCGAGGCATTTGACCGGGGTGTCCGCCCAGACGTCGGCGCTGCGGTGGCTCTCGATGATCGCCATCTCGCCGAACTCCATGCCCGGCCCGAGCGAGGCAAGCCGCACGCCGCTCGGCAGCTTCACGCTCACCATCCCGCTTTGCAGGAAGAACAACGAATTGGCCGGCTCGCCGGCCACGACGATGCGCTGGCCGGCGTCGTAGCGGCGCGGCGTCGAGAGTTCGGCGAGCGCAGCGATCTCCTCGGGCGCGAGATCGGCCAACAGCGCCTGCTCGCCGAGATGGGCGGTCTCCTTGGTCTCGGTGAAGCCGCCATAGCGGTAGATCAGTTGATCCTCGGCCCATTCAACGGCGTCGTCGAGCAGCGGAAAATGCCGCAACCGCTTCGGCTCTTCGATCTGCGCGCGGATCGTGGCCCAGACCGGCGACGTCGTCTCGACACCGGAGATGATCGTGGTGACACCGGAATTTCCGAGCGTGGCGATTGTCTCAGCCAGCAGCTGGGCGCCGGCTGCCGTGATGTCGGGCACGCGGTGGAAATCTAGGATCAGCAGCGGCGCGCCGGGCGGCTCGCTGGACAGCCGGCGAGTGACGTAGTCGATCGACGCGAAGTTGAGCGCCCCCACCAGCTCGATGACGCGGGTGTCGCTGTGGCGGTCATCGAGGATCTGCTGTTCGTGCGGCTGGCGGCTGCGGCGGGAGGTGATGCCGAAGATGTCGTAGTCGGCGATGATGCAGGTGCGGACGTCGCCGCTGCGGTTGAGCATATGCAGATCAAATCGCGCCGACAGCGCCTCGCAAACCTTCAGGCCTCGCACGCTGTTGAAGTGCCCATCGAGCAGCGGCGAAAAGGTGCCGAGCCCCAATTGCGACGGGAGCGCTGCGACGATGCCGCCGCCGACCCCACTCTTGGCGGGCATTCCGACGCGATAGATCCACTCGCCGGCATAGTCGTACATGCCTGAGCTCGTCATCACCGACAGCGTGCGCGCGACGACATGCGGCGTCACCACCTGGACGCCGGTGACCGGATTGACGCCGCGATTGGCGAGCGTTGCGGCCATCACCGCGAGGTCGCGCGCGGTGACGAGAATTGCGCATTGCCGGAAATAGATATCGAGCACGGCATCGACGCCGTCCTGTAGCACGAGGTAGTTGCGCAGCAGCCAGGCGATCGCACGATTGCGGTTGCCGGTCGCCGTCTCCGACGCATGGACCGCGTCGTCGACGTCGAGTTCGCGGCCGGCAAACTGGCCGAGCTTGTCCCGGATGCGCTCGAATGCGGCGCGGCCATCGACCTCGTGGATCAGCCCGGAGCAGGCAATCGCGCCGGCGTTGACCATCGGATTGAACGGCTTGTTGTCGTTGGTCAGCCGGATCGAGTTGAATGCCTCACCGCTCGGCTCGACGCCGATCGCCGACGCGACGCGCGCTTCGCCGACGAGATCGAGGGCCAGCGCAAACACGAACGCCTTCGAAACGGACTGGATGGTGAAAGGAGCGGCGCTGTCGCCGACTTCGTAGACATGGCCATCGATGGTGACGAGGCTGATGCCGAAATGCGCCGGGTTGGCCCGTTTCAGCTCCGGAATGTAGTCGGCGAGCGCGCCGGAATTGTCCGATTTGAATTCTTGGTGGCAGGAGGCCAGAAAACGCTGAAGTGGAGGCTCGGTGCCATATCCCGTTGTCCTGACCTCCGCATTCCCTCGAATAGGCCAGCCAGTCTGGACGTCCACGCTCTCACCTCAAATGGCGAGAAATAAGCAATCCTCATGCCATGCGCCGTCGTCCGAACGCTGCTGCGACATGCGTCATCCTGACGCTGCACCCCGCTTCCCTGCATGTTGTGTCTGCCACCGCCGGTGGGCCCGTGGACGCCTAGGTTGTCTGCGCATCGGCGGGCCTGGTCTGCCGCAGAAACCGCGCGCAGATAAAGCCGAGCACGACCATCACGGCGGCGGCTGACACCAACGTCGCGGTCTTGCCGACGTGTTGCAGGCAGAAGCCGTAAGCGATCGGGCCGACGGTCTGGCCCATGAAAAAGAAGAACGAGTGCAGCGACAGCGCGGTGGCGCGCGCCTCGACCGACAGCTCGCTGGCGAACACCTGCAGGCAGCCGTGGATCATGTAGAAGCCGAGGCCCATCACCAGGAGGCTCGCCATCTGCAGCTTCCAGTGCGGTCCGAAGGCAACACCGACCAGCTGGATCGCGACCAGCGTTGCGCCGACGATCATCATGCCCCTCACCCCGATCAACGGCAGCAGCCGAGAGACCGTCAGCGTGTAGAGCAATCCGCCGATCGCAAAGCCCGCGATCACGATGCCGGCGATCGACAGCGAGGTCTCGCCGAGCTCGAACAGAAATGAAGCGATGAAGGGAAACAGCCCGAGCACGCAGCAGCCTTCGATGAACACCGCCGAATAGCAGATGCGCGCGTTCGGATTGGTGAAGATGGTGCGATAGCCGTGGCGCAGCGCCTTCAGGCTGGTGCGCGGCGGACGGTTCAGCGCGGCGCCGCGGAAGCCGGCAGCAACCGCCAATGCTACGATGATCACGAGGCCGCCGAGCACCGCGAGCACGCCGCGCCAGCCGAGGAAGTCGCCGATCAGGCCGGAGGCCGTGGCGCCGAGCAGATTGCCGGTCATCGAGCCGGCCAGCGTTCGCCCGATCGCGAGCTGCCGCTTGTCCGGACCGACCAGATCGCTGGTCAGCGACAGCGCCACCGGAAACACACCGCCCGAGCCGATGCCGGCGAGGATGCGGGTCACGAACAGCATCGGAAACGAGGTCGAGAGCGCGCCGAGGATGTTGGCAACGCCGAGCAGTCCGAGGCAGATCGTCATCAGCCGCGCCTTGCCGAACAAATCGGCGGCGGCGCCGATCGCCGGCTGCACCGCGGCAAAGGTGAAGGCGAACACCGCGGCAAAGCTCGCCGCGGTCGCGATGCTGACGCCGAAATCCTCGGCGACATGCGGCAGCACCGGATCGAGCGCGCGCACCGACAGGCTCGCCGCGAAGGTCGCCAGCGTGATCACGTTGAGGGCCGGCGGCATGCCGCTGGTTGCGGTCATGTCGTTGTCCGCCGGTCAGGCCGCCGTCTTCGCCAGCGCGTCGAACTGCATCAGCCGCTTGACGAGGGACTCGAAGTCACGGAGCGGCACCATGTTGGGGCCGTCCGACGGCGCGTGATCCGGATCAGGATGGGTCTCGATGAACACGCCGGCGACGCCGACCGCGACCGCGGCGCGCGCCAGCACCGGCACGAATTCACGCTCGCCGCCCGACGAGGTGCCCTTGCCGCCCGGCTGCTGCACCGAATGGGTAGCGTCGAAGATGACAGGCGCGCCGGTGGTGCGCGACAAGATCGGCAGCGCGCGCATGTCCGAGACCAGCGTGTTGTAGCCGAACGACGCGCCGCGCTCGGTGACCAGCACATTGGCGTTGCCGGCGCCGGTGATCTTGCTGACCACATTGGCCATGTCCCACGGCGCCAGGAACTGGCCCTTCTTGACGTTGACGACCTTGCCGGTCGCGGCCGCGGCCAGCAAGAGATCGGTCTGCCGGCACAGGAAGGCCGGAATCTGCAGCACGTCGACTGCCTGCGCCACTTCGGCGCACTGGGTCGCCTCATGTACGTCGGTGAGCACGGGCAGTCCGAGCGAAGCCCGGATCTCGGCGAAGATCGGCAGCGCCTGCGCCAATCCGATGCCGCGCGCCGCGGTCGCGCTGGTGCGGTTCGCCTTGTCGAACGAGGTCTTGTACACCAGACCGATCTTGAGCCGGGCCGCGATCTCCTTCAGCGCGGACGCCACTTCCAGCGCGTGCGCGCGGCTCTCGAGCTGGCAGGGACCGGCGATGATCGAAATCGGCAAGGCATTGCCGAACTTGGCCGATCCGACGGCAACGATCGGCGCGGCGGCTTGCGCGGAAACCTGATTGGTCAAAATGCTGCATCCTTTTGCCGGCGACCATGCAGTCCCGCGCGGGACGGATCAAGCCATCCCGCACGATGAGGGGGTTGCGCTGACGCCGTGGGTGCGCCGTGCTAACACAATCCCGCCCAAACAACGCCTATAAACTGGCGCGGAACAGATTCCCATGAGGAAGCCATGCGCATCCCGCTGATGATCGGAGCCGCCGCCCTGTCGGCGATGTCGGGCCTGGCCTATGGGCAGACCAACGGCCAGCCCGGGGTCGTCACCAGCGGCGCCACCGGCGTCACCGTCAATGGCAAACCGGCGGCCCGCAGCGGCGACACCACCAGCAATGGCGGCCCGCTCGTCGAGGGCGTGCCCAACGTCCTGATCAACGGCAAGCCGGCGGTGGTCATGGGCGATCGCACGCATTGCGGCGGCAAGACGACCTCCGGCAGCCACGGCGTCTTCATCAACGGCAAGCCGATGGTGACCCAGGGCGATCAGACGTCCGGCTGCCCGCAATAGCGTCGCTGAAACATTTTTCCTCCCAAGGGGCCGAGTAAAGATCCCTCCCCGTCATTGCGAGGAGCCCGCGACAAAATTGCGAAGCAATTTTGCGCTGAAGCGACGAAGCAATCCATCGCTCCGCATATGTGGTGCCAATGGATTGCTTCGCTTCGCTCGCAATGACGGGAACATAGCCGCAACGGGCGTCACTTGACCGACGAAAACGCCGTCGGCATCAGAAGCTGGTTTTCGATGGTGAGAACGATCTGGCCGTCCTCCTCGGTCTTGGCGCGCGCGGCGATCCACTCCGGATCGGTCTGGAACGCGGTCCACTTCTTCTCGCGCTCGGCGAGCGATTCCCAGGCCAGCAGATAGGTCAGGTCCTGGTTGGATTCCCCGACCAGCGTCGTGAAGAAACCGGCCTGCCTGATGCCGTGCTTGTCCCAGAGCTTCAGCGTGATGGTCTCGAAGCGCTTGAGCAGCGCCGGCAACCGGCCCGGCAGGCAGCGATAGACGCGGGTCTCGTAGATCATTGGCAGTCCTCCCAGATTGGTGTGCGGGCGGTTATAGCCAGCGCCTTCCGGACTGTCTTGAGGGAGTGACAACATGGCACCCCTGCTCGCGACGGGCGGCCATTTCCGCAATGTTGTTGCAATGTTACTTGCCCTAAAACCTGCCTTCAGGAGCCGGACCCAAAGGACATGCGGATACTGCTGGTTGAGGATGAGGCCGAAATGGCGGCGGCGCTGTCGCAGGCGCTGAAGGGCTACGACATGGTGGTCGACCACGTGCCGAACCTTGCCGAGGCCGAGGAAGCGATCTGTGCCGACGTGCATGGCGCGGTCCTGCTCGACCGCCAGCTTCCGGACGGCGACGGCCTCACGCTGATCCCGAAGCTGCGCGCCAAGGCCGACGGCGTCCCGATCATCGTGCTGACCGCGCGCGGCGATCTCACCGACCGCATCACCGGCCTCGACAGCGGCGCCGACGACTATCTGGCCAAGCCGTTCGCGGTCGAGGAGCTGATGGCGCGGCTGCGCGCCGTGCTGCGCCGTCCGGCCGGACTGCAGCTCGAGATCATCAGGGCCGGCCGGGTGGCGTTCGATTGCAGCCATCGCGAGGCCAGCGTCGACGGCCGTCCGCTCGAGCTGCCGCGGCGCGAGCTGCTGGTGCTGGAGACGCTGCTGCGCCGCATGGGCCGCACCGTGCTGCGCGCGACGCTGGAGGAAGCGGTCTACAATTTCGAGGACGAGATCCAGTCCAACGCGCTCGACGCGCACGTCTCGCGTCTCAGGCGCAAACTCGCGGACGCCAACGCCGGCGTCGAGATCCATAGCATCCGCGGCGTCGGCTATCTTCTGAAGCAAACGTCATGAGCGAACAGGCCGAACACTATTGCCTGCGCTCGCAACTGAGCTGGCGGCTGGTGACGCTGCAGGCGCTGCTGCTTGCGATGCTGATCGTCTGCCTGATCAGCGCGTTGTGTGCCACCGGTTTCCTGATCGTTCCGCGCGATGAGGATCATGTGATTTCCATCGTGCAGGGTGCGGTCGCGCGCGACGGCAAGGGCGAGTTGATTTTGCGCCCGACGGCCGAACTGCAAAAGCTTCGTGACGACACGCCCGACCTCTGGTTCCTGGTGCGCGACCGGCAAGGCCGTTCGCTGACGGAAGGCGCGGTGCCGCCGGAATTTGCCAGGATCGGCGGCGCACTCGACCAGATCAGCCAGGCGCGGCTCGGCTGGCAGATGTTCGAGGATGATCCGCGCAAGCCGCCGGCGCGGCTGAAGCGCGTCAATTCCGACGCCGGCCCTGTGCAGGTGCTCACAGCGACGCAAGGTCCAATGTCGAGCGGCAAGACCGCGCTCGCCACGACGCTGGCATTCCTCGCCATCGCCCTGCCCGGCCTTTTCCTGATGGCATGCGCCACTTTCATCGCGACGCCGATGGTGGTGAAGCGCGCCTTCGCCGGTCTCGATACCACCGCCGACGAAGCCCGCCGGATCGATTTCCGCCAGCGCGGCAGCCGGCTGTCGGCGGACCATCTGCCGCTCGAGGTGGCGCCGCTGGTGACCGCCATCAACGATGCGCTGAAGCGGCTCGACGACGGCTATTCCCGGCACCAGCGCTTCGTCGCCGACGCGGCGCATGAATTGCGCACGCCGATCGCGATCCTCAACACGCGGCTGGAGTCGCTGCCGCCAGGCCCGGAGAAAACCCGCCTGCTCGAGGATTCGGCGCGGCTTGCGACATTGGCCGAGCAACTGCTCGACATCCAGCGCTTCGACCAGTGCCGCAATCCGTTCGTCCGCGTCGATCTCGTCGCGGTCGCCCGCAATGTCGCGGCCGACCTCGCGCCGCTCGCGATCGCGGCCGGCTATGAGCTGTCGCTCGATGCCGCAACCGATCGGGTCGAGACCTTGGGCGACCGCGCCGCGCTGGAGCGCGCGCTCACCAATCTGGTGCAGAACGCCATCCAGCATGGCGGCCGCCGCGGCACCATCACCATCCATGTCGGCAGCGCCGCGACGATCGACGTATCGGATGAAGGCGACGGCATTCCCCAGGATCAGCGCACGCGGATCTTCGACCCGTTCTATCGGCTCGCGCCGCTCGACCGCGGCGCCGGCCTCGGCCTCAACATGGTGCGCGAGATCGCAAGGCTGCACGGCGGTCACGTCTCCGTGCTCGACGGTCCGAAGGGCGGCGCGTGCTTTCGCCTCACCTTACCGCCGGCGCCGTTCGTGTCGTGATCCCAGAGCGTTTTCGAGCGAAGCCTGTCCCGCACTCGATGCGGGATGGGCACCGGTTCGCGTGAAGAAAAACGCGTCAAAATTAGAATCGAGAGCCCCGTTCCGATTCAATCGGAATGGGCCCTCGCGCAATGTTGTCGCAATGCAGCTCCCGCAAACAAGGCGTCACGCTTCGCATCTGAGTCGAAGCGCCGCGACACTTTGCTGGGAATCCCAATGTCACATGATCTGCTGTCTTTCTTCACGGCGTGGATGGCGGCCCCCGGCCGCGTCGGCGCCATCGCGCCGTCGGGCGCTGCGCTCGCCGAACTGATCACGCGCGACATCAGCGCCGACACCGGCCCGGTGCTCGAGCTCGGTCCGGGCACGGGCGCGTTCACCTATCAGCTGTTGAAGCGCGGCGTGCGCCAGCAGGATCTGACGCTGATCGAATACGG
This sequence comes from Bradyrhizobium brasilense, assembly GCF_029714345.1. Taxonomy (NCBI): domain Bacteria; kingdom Pseudomonadati; phylum Pseudomonadota; class Alphaproteobacteria; order Hyphomicrobiales; family Nitrobacteraceae; genus Bradyrhizobium; species Bradyrhizobium brasilense. The sequence continues at coordinate 4,552,077 of NZ_CP121669.1, read as the reverse complement.
CTCGGATTTCATGCGGCTGTTGCAGCTGCGCTTTCCCGGCGCGCGGGTGCTGTGGATGGACGCGGCGCGCCTCGCCTCGGAGCGGCTCTACGATGGCGCGCCGGTCGGCGCCGTCGTCAGCGGACTGCCGCTGCTCAACATGTCGCCGCGCAAGGTCATCTCGATCGTCGGCGGCGCGTTCAGCTATCTGCGTCCCGGCGGCGCGTTCTATCAATTCACCTACGGCATGCGCTGCCCGGTGCCGCGGCCGATCCTCGACCGGCTCGGCCTGCGCGCCACGCTGATCGACCGCGCCATCCTCAACGTGCCGCCGGCCGCGGTCTACCGGCTGACGCGACGTCCGCAATACAAGCTGATGACGCGCGACGGTACGCCGGCGGCTGATGCAAACGTTTCACCGATCAAGAAGGAACGCCGGGCCAGCGAGGACTGCGCCGTGTAACGGCGCAGCTGACGGCCGCTCAGTTAAACCAGCCGGCTCTGCTTGGCTGCCGCCTCGATGAACGACGCGAAGAGGGGATGCGGTTCAAAGGGCCGCGACTTCAGCTCGGGATGGAACTGGACGCCGATGAACCAGGGATGGTCCTCGTACTCCACGATCTCCGGCAGCACGCCGTCGGGCGACATGCCGGAGAAGCGCAGGCCGTGCTGCTCGAGGCGGTCCTTGTAGGCGGTGTTGACCTCGTAGCGGTGGCGGTGCCGCTCGGAGATCTCGGTCGCGCCGCCATAGACCTGCGAGACGCGGCTGCCGCGGTTCAGCGCCGCCGGATAGGCCCCGAGCCGCATCGTGCCGCCGAGATCGCCGCTCTGCGAGCGCTTCTCGAGCTCGTTGCCGCGCAGCCATTCCGTCATCAGGCCGACCAGCGGCTCCTTGGTCGGGCCGAACTCGGTCGAGTTGGCGTCCTCGATGCCGACCAGATTGCGCGCCGCCTCGATCACCGCCATCTGCATGCCGAAGCAGATGCCGAAATACGGCACGTCACGCTCGCGCGCGAACTGCGCCGCGCGGATCTTGCCCTCGGCGCCGCGCTGGCCGAAGCCGCCGGGCACCAGGATGCCGTTGACGTGCTCGAGGAACGGCGCCGGGTCCTCGTTCTCGAACACCTCGCTCTCGATCCAGTCGAGATTGACCTTCACCTTGTTGGCGATGCCACCGTGCGACAGCGCCTCGATCAGCGATTTGTAGGCGTCCTTCATGCCGGTGTATTTGCCGACGATGGCGATCGTCACCGCGCCTTCCGGATTGCGGACGCGCTCGTTGATGACGTGCCAGCTCTGCAGGGCCGGCGGAATCTTCGCGGTGATGCCGAACGCGGCCAGCACCTCGTCGTCGAGGCCGGCGGCGTGATAGGCCTCCGGTACGGCGTAGATGTTGTCGACGTCGCGCGCCTCGATCACGGCGCTCTCGCGCACGTTGCAGAACAGGCCGAGCTTGCGCCGCTCTTCCTTGGGGATTTCGCGGTCGGTGCGGCACAGCAGGATGTCCGGCTGGATGCCGATCGAGCGCAGCTCCTTCACCGAGTGCTGCGTCGGCTTTGTCTTGAGTTCGCCGGCACTTGGAATGTACGGCAGAAGCGTCAGGTGAATGTAGACGGCGTGATCGCGCGGCAGCTCGTTCTTGAGCTGGCGGATCGCCTCGAAGAACGGCAGGCCCTCGATATCGCCGACGGTGCCGCCGATCTCGACCAGCACGAAATCGAACTCGTCGTTACCCGACAGCACGAATTCTTTGATCGCGTTGGTGACGTGCGGGACCACCTGGATGGTGGCGCCGAGATAATCGCCGCGGCGCTCCTTGGTGATGATGTCCTGGTAGATTCGCCCGGTCGTGATGTTGTCGGCCTTGGTGGCCGGACGACCGGTGAAGCGCTCGTAATGGCCGAGATCGAGATCGGTCTCGGCGCCGTCGTCGGTCACGAACACTTCGCCGTGCTGATACGGCGACATCGTTCCGGGATCGAGGTTGAGATAGGGATCGAGCTTGCGAAGGCGGACTTTGTAGCCCCTGGCCTGCAGCAAAGCGCCGAGCGCCGCTGAAGCCAGACCCTTGCCGAGCGAGGAGACCACGCCGCCGGTGATGAATATGTACCGCGCCATGGGACTTTACCTTTAATCCGACTCCGGCGATTCGCAAAACGAATCGGCTGTTCCCGGCAAACAATTCGCCGGGCTGTGGGTTGCATCAAACTGGAAGCGATTTCAGAGCATTGATGGGGGTTTCTGATGCAGGATGCCAGCGGGGCATCCTGCATGGCCACCCTGCTTTATTGCGACCGTGGCGCCTGCGGACCGCTCGGGGCCTGCTGCCCCTGCTGCTCGTCGGCCTTCTTCAGCGAATCGAGGATGCCACCCGAGGTCGGCGCGTTCATCGGCGTGCCGCCGGCCGGCTGCGTCTGCGCCGGTGCACCGGTGCCGACGATCGAGCTCGGCTTGCGGTCGTAGCCTGCGTACCAGGACAGGAACAGGCTGGTCACGAAGAAGCCCACCGCGAGGATCGCCGTGGTCCGCGTCAGCAAATTGGCGGTGCCGCGGCTCGACATGAAGCCGGCGCCGCCGCCCATGCCGAGGCCGCCGCCTTCGGATTTCTGCAACAGCACGGCGCCGATCATGACGGCGACAATCATGAGGTGGACAATGATAACGACAGTCTGCATCGCAAGCCTTCCGTCACAAGCCGCCAAGCGGCCAGACAAACGGCGCTATCGGCTTTACGGTTTTCGTGAAGTCGCGCCCTGTTACACGATTGCACCGGGCATTGTCACCCCCGAGATAGTCGCACTGTCGACGATCACAAGCGGCGCCGGTGGCGGCCCGGCCGGGCCTTGTCGGGAACCGGCAATTTCTACTATAGTAGACAGATGGATACTTTGGTAGACGATCTGAGCCAACGCCTGGCGCAGCGGATCCGGCTCGAACGCGATGGCCGAGGCTGGTCGCTGGCCGACCTTGCCGAGCGCGCCGGCGTCTCGAAGGCCACGATCAGCAAGATCGAGCGCGCCGAAGTCAGCCCCACCGCGGTCGTGCTGGTGCGCCTCGCCTCGGCGTTCGACCTCACTTTGGCCGGCCTGATGTTGCGCGCCGAAGGCCAGGGCGAACGGCTGTCGCGCGCCGCCGCGCAACCGGTCTGGCGCGATCCGGAAACCGGCTATCTGCGCCGCCAGGTGTTCAGCCGTCCCGACCATCCAGTCGAACTGGTGCGGGTCGAGCTGCCGCCAAAGCAGACCGTGACCCTGCCCGCCTCCTCCTACGCGCATATCCGCCAACTGGTCTGGGTGCTCAGCGGCAGCCTCGTCATCACCGAAGGCGACGCACGCCACGTGCTCGCCGCCGGCGATTGCCTCGGATTCGGACCGCCGGCGGAGACGACCTTCGCCAACGAGACCAACGCCTCCTGCACCTATGTGGTCACCCTGGCCCGGAGCTGATGCATGTCGCATTTTGCCATCAAGCCACTCGCCGATGCGCCCGGGATTCGCAGCGCGCTCAGCGAATTGTTGATCGAGACCGTCGCCGCCGGCGGCTCGGTGAGCTTCATGCATCCGTTGTCGCCGGATGACGCCGATGCATTCTGGCAGGACTCGCTCGGCGCCGCCGCGCGTGGCGAGCGCATCGTGCTCGGCGCATTCACCGGCAGTGATCTGATCGGCACGGTGACGCTGCTGCTCAAGCTCCCGCCCAACCAGCCGCATCGGGCGGAAATTGCAAAGATGATGACGCGCGTCGCCCACCGCCATCGCGGCGTCGCGACGGAATTGATGCGCGCCGCCGAGCAGCTTGCGATCACGCACGGACGCACACTGCTGGTGCTCGACACCGCCGAAGAGGATGGCGCCGCGCCACTTTATGAAAGGCTGGGATTTCAGTTCACCGGCATCATCCCCGACTACGCGCTGAAGCCGCATGGCGGCCTCACCGGGACGATGATCTACTGGAAGCGGATCGGCGCGGCGGCGGCCTGAATCCGTAGCCAAGCAGAGATGCCGATGGCAGCTGTCTGCGCAACACTGCCAATCCCGTCACCCTGAGGAGCGCCAACGGGTCCGCGCAAAGCGCGGCCCGATGACAGGCTCCGCGCGTCTCGAAGGGTCGACGGCCACCAGCCGGGCCGTCGATCCTTCGAGACGGCCGCGTTGCGGCCTCCTCAGGATGACGGTGCTCGGTGCGAAAGGGGCAGCCCTAACACCCCGCAGCGATCGCCAAAAAGTCCGATGCCTTCAGGCTGGCGCCGCCGACCAGCGCGCCGTTGACATTGGCGACCGCCATCAGCTCGGCCGCGTTCGACGGCTTGACCGAGCCGCCATAGAGGATCCTGATCCTGTTTCCCTCGCCCTTGAAGCGATCGGTGAGCTGACCTCGGATAAACCTGTGAACTTCCTCGACATCCTTGGCCGTCGGGGTTAGGCCGGTGCCAATCGCCCAGACCGGCTCATAGGCCACCACCAGATTGGCCGCGGTCGAGCCGTCGGGCAACGAGCCCGCAAGCTGGGTGCCGCAGACATCGAGCGTCTTGCCGGCGTCGCGCTGCTCGCGTGTCTCGCCGATGCAGACGATCGCGGTCAGCCCGGCGCGCCAGGCGGCCTCCGCCTTCTGCCGAATCAAGGCGTCGGTCTCGCCGTGGTCGGCGCGCCGCTCGGAATGGCCGACGATGATCGCAACCGCGCCGAGATCCTTGAACATCTCCGCCGAGAGATCGCCGGTGTGGGCGCCCGATGCCTTGGGATGGCAATCCTGGGCGCCGACCGCGACCTTCGAGCCGCGCGCCTTGTCGGCGAACGCCCCGACCAATGTCGCGGGCGGACAGACCAGGAGATCAGCCTTCCCGGCGACATCGCCGGCGCCCGCCAGCATCGCGTCGAACTCGACAAAAGAGGATTTCAGGCCGTTCATTTTCCAGTTGCCGGCGATCAGCGGCCGGATGGCGTCGGTCATGTCGGATTTCCCATCGTTCAAGCGTGTCCCTGCGCTACCAGAGCCGGGCGGCGACTTCCAGAGCGCGGCTTCGCGCACACCGTGCGACGCTTCCACCCGCGCGGCCAAGGTTGCGGGGGCGCTTCGGCCACTTTATGATGGGTTTTCAACCCGGTGACGCCCTGCTGCGGGACAAAAGCCTCGACTTTCGGCTCCCCATTGGGCACGACCCGGTTCCCCTCCTGTAAAACAAGTTGGACCCATGCTTCGAGGAATGCGGAAAGCCTCATCAAACTGGCTCGGCAAGACGATTATGGCCGTGGTGATGGGCGTTTTGATCGTCAGTTTCGGAATTTGGGGCATTGCCGACATTTTCAAGGGGTTTGGCCAGTCGACCTTCGCCAAGGTGGGCGGGACCGAGATTTCGGCCGAGCAGTTCCGCCAGATCTATACCGACCGCCTGCAGCAGCTTGGCCGTCAGTTCGGCCGCCCGCTGACGCCGGACCAGGCGCGCGCCTTCGGCATTGACCGCCAGGTGCTGCAGCAGACGCTTGCGGAAGCCGCGATGGACGAGGAAGCACGCCGCATGGGCCTCAACGTGTCCGACGCCGAGGTGCTGCGCGCGATCTACAACGATCCGAACTTCAAGGGCCTCAACAACCAGTTCGACCCGCAGCGTTTCCAGGCCGTGATCCGCAACTATGGCTATACCGAAGGCCGCTACATCGCCGAGCAGCGCCGCGTTGGCCTCAGGCGGCAGATCGCCGGCACCATCTCGTCCGGGATCGAGCCGCCGAAATCGCTGGTCGAGGCGCTGACCCGGTTCCAGAACGAGCAGCGTTCGATCGACTACATCACGCTCGGGGCCGCGCAGGCCGGCACCATCGATCCGCCCTCGCCCGAGGCGCTCGCCGCCTATTTCGAGGACCACAAGGCCCAGTTCCGCGCGCCCGAATACCGCAAGATCTCCTTCGTCGCCATCACGCCCGAGGAGATCGGCAAGTGGGAAACGGTGTCGGACGAGGACGCCAGGAAGATCTTCGAGGAGCGCAAGGACCGGCTCAGCACGCCGGAGAAGCGCGAGGTCTCGCAGATCGTGTTTCCGGACGCCGGCGAGGCGCAGGCCGCGCGCGGGCGGATTGCGTCGGGCGCGTCGTTTGACGACATCGCCAAGGAGCGCAACCTCAATCTGGCCGATGTCAATCTCGGCCTGGTCGCGAAGTCGGCGATCCTCGATCCGGCCGTCGCCGATGCCGCCTTCTCCCTGGCCGCAGGCGAAGTCAGCCAGCCGGTGCAGGGCCGCTTCGGCGTCGCGCTGGTCAAGGTCGGCAAGGTCGAGCCCGGCGCGACCCCGAGCTATGAGAGCCTCGCCCAGCAGGTGAAGAACGAGATCGCCTCCGAGCGCGCCCGCACCAAGGTCGCCGACCTGCGCGACAAGATGGAAGACGAGCGCGGCGGCGGCGCCAGCGTGGTCGAAGCCGCACAGAAGCTGAAGCTGACTCCCGTCACCATCGATGCGGTCGATCGCTCCGGGCGGCTGCCGAACGGCCAGGTCGCGACCAATATCCCGCGCGGTCTCGACGTGGTGTCGCAGGCCTTCAACAGCGACATCGGCGTCGACAACGACCCGATCCAGTTCAACGGCGGCTATGTCTGGTACGACGTGCTCGGCATCACGCCGTCGCGCGAGCGCAGCCTCGACGAGGTTCGCGACCAGGTCGAGGCCAAGTGGCGCGAAGACCAGATCTCCACCAAGCTGCGCGCCAAGGCGACCGAGATCGTCCAGAAGCTCGACAGCGGCGCCAAGCTCGCCGACGAAGCCGCCGCCGCCGGCGTCAAGGTCGAAACCGCGGCGAATTTCAACCGCGAGGCCTCGCTGCCTGCCGTGCCGGCAGGCGTGATTGCGGCCGCATTCCGGACCGCCAAGGACGGCGATGGACAGACTTCCGTCGCCGGCGGCAGCCAGTGGGTGGTCTTCCGCGTCACCAACGTGACGGTGCCGCCGGTGGACTTCGCGTCGGATGCTGCCAAGCAGCTCACCGAGGCGCTGCGGCGGTCGCTCAGCGACGAGCAGGTCGCGCAATATGTCACGAAGATCGAGTCCGATATCGGTGTGACCATCAACCAGGCAGCCTTCGCACAGGTGACAGGCGCAAATAATTGAGCATGATCGGGACAGCGCGACGACGCGCTGCGCGGCGATCAAGCTCCAACAACAGACCCTGAGCCAGCGAATGGACGACCTGAAATCGATCATCGGAAAAGTCGCCACCGGCGCCACGCTGACGCGTGAAGAGGCGGCGTCCGCCTTCGACAGCATGATGTCGGGCGAAGCCACGCCCTCGCAGATGGGCGGGCTATTGATGGCACTGCGAGTGCGCGGCGAGACCGTCGAGGAGATCACCGGCGCCGTCACCGCGATGCGCGGCAAGATGCTGCCGGTCACGGCGCCGGCGGAGGCCGTCGATATCGTCGGCACCGGCGGCGACGGCTCCGGCTCGGTCAACGTCTCGACCTGCGCAGCCTTCATCGTGGCCGGCGCCGGCGTGCCCGTGGCGAAGCACGGCAACCGCGCATTGTCGTCGCGCTCGGGCGCCGCCGACGTGCTGGCCTCGCTCGGCGTGAAGCTCGATTTGACGCCCGAACAGGTCGGGCGCTGCGTCAAGGAAGCCGGCATCGGCTTCATGTTCGCGCCCGCGCATCATCCGGCGATGAAGAATGTCGGTCCGACCCGGGTCGAACTCGCCACCCGCACCATCTTCAACCTGCTCGGCCCGCTGTCGAACCCGGCCGGCGTCAAGCGGCAGATGGTCGGCGTGTTCTCCCGCCAATGGGTGCAGCCGCTGGCGCAGGTGCTGAAGAACCTCGGCTCGGACAAGGTCTGGGTCGTGCATGGCTCCGACGGCCTCGACGAGATCACCCTCACCGGCCCGACCTTCGTTGCGACGCTCGAGAACGGCGAGATCAGGACATCAGAGGTCACGCCCGAGGATGCCGGCCTTGGCCGCGTCGGCGGCGAGGCGCTAAAGGGCGGTGACGCCGATGCCAATGCGATCGCGCTTTCCAGCGTGCTGCAGGGCAAGCCGAGCGCCTATCGCGACGTCGCCCTGCTCAACGCCGCCGCCGCGCTGATCGTGGCCGGCCGCGCCAAGGACCTCAAGGAAGGCGTCGCGATCGGCGCGCAGTCGCTCGACAGCGGCGCTGCCGCGGCGCGGCTGAAGCATCTGGTCGCGGTTTCGAACGGTTAAGCAAGGCGCTAAGCGATGTCGGACATCCTGACCAAGATCGAGGCCTACAAGCGCGAGGAGATCGCCGCCGCGAAGCGCTCCCATCCGCTCGCCGAGGTCGAGGCGCAGGCCAAATCGGCCTCGGCCCCGCGCGGCTTCGTCCGCGCCCTCAAGGACAAGCATGCGCGCGGCGACTACGCTCTGATTGCGGAAGTGAAGAAGGCCTCGCCCTCGAAGGGCTTGATCCGGGCCGACTTCGATCCGCCTGTGCTCGCAAAGGCCTATGAGGCCGGCGGCGCGGCCTGCCTGTCGGTGCTGACCGACGCGCCCTCGTTCCAGGGCCATCTCGACTTCATGGTTGCGGCCCGCGCGGCGACCAGCCTGCCGGTGTTGCGCAAGGATTTCATGTTCGACACCTACCAGGTAGCGGAAGCGCGCGCCCATGGCGCCGACTGCATCCTGATCATCATGGCCGCGCTCGACGACGCGGCGGCCGGGGAGATCGAGGACGCCGCGCTCGGCTACGGCTTGGACGTACTGGTCGAGATTCACGACCGCGCCGAGCTCGACCGTGCCTTGAAACTTCGCTCGCCGATGATCGGCGTCAACAACCGCAATCTGCGCACCTTCGAGACCACGCTCGCGACCAGCGAGGCGCTGGCGCCGCTGATCCCGCGCGACCGCCTGATGGTCGGCGAGAGCGGCATCTTCACGCCGGACGATCTCGCGCGGCTCGAACGGGTCGGGATGTCGACCTTCCTGGTCGGTGAAAGCCTGATGCGGCAGCAGGACGTCACCGCGGCGACCCGGGCCTTGCTGACGCGGCAGGCCGCGCCGCGCGCCACCGCAACGCGCTGACGCAATGGCGCGGAACAGCAAGGGCAAGACCAAGGCCGAGCCGTCCGGCTCCGGCACCGCCCTCACCCATATCGACGCCAAGGGCGAGGCGCGGATGGTCGACGTCTCGGCCAAGCCCGCGACCGAGCGGACCGCGGTCGCCGAAGGCCGCGTCGTGATGAGCAAGGCGACGCTGGCGCTGATCGAAACCGGCCAGGCCAAGAAGGGCGACGTGCTTGCGACGGCGCGCATCGCCGGCATCATGGCGGCGAAGCGAACCTCGGAATTGATCCCGCTCTGCCATCCACTGGCGCTGACCAAGGTCACGATCGACATCACACCCGACCGCAAGCTGCCCGGCTGCATCGTCCGCGCCAGCGTCAAGGTGACGGGGCAGACCGGCGTCGAAATGGAGGCCCTGACCGCAGTCTCGGTCGCATGCCTGACGATCTATGACATGGTCAAGGCGGTCGACCGCGGCATCCGCATCGAGGGCATCCACCTCGTCGAGAAGATCGGCGGCAAGTCCGGGCACTATCGCGCCGGCGCTTGATCGCCGGTGCGCAAGCGACGGCCTGTCGCAAATGCCCGCAAGGTTTCATTAACCAATCTCGCTAACCCGCGCTCCATTTCGATTGGATACGACTTTCGCGGGCCGGGGGTGCACGAGACCTACTTCCGGGTGAAACACCTGGAAGCGATTGCGGCAAATGACTCCAAACGGCAGCGCCACGTTCAACATCAGATCGGTGATCGGCAGCGGTCCGATCCGCTGGCTGATCCTCGGCGGCGCCGTGCTGATGGCCGCGATCGCGATCGGCGCCACGCTGATGGCGGAGAATTTCCGCGATCGCGCCCTGCACAACAGCGAGCGTGAGCTCGAGAACACCGTGCTGCTGCTGGCGCGGCATTTCGACCAGCAGCTCGACGATCTCGAAGTCGTCCAGCGCGACCTGATCGCGTTCATGCGCGACAATGCAATCGCGACGCAGGAGAATTACAAGCGCCGGATGTCGGCAGCCGACATCCATGCGATGCTCAAATCCAAGATGGACGCGCTGTCCAATGTCGGCAGCCTCAACGTGTTCGACGCCGACGGCGTTCTGATCAACAGCTCGGGCGCCTGGCCGCTGCCGCAGGCCAGCATTGCCGACCGCCCCTACTTCCAGATCTTCAAGTCGAGCCCCTATTCGCCCGACATGCAGGTCGCGCCGGTGGTCAGCCGCATCACTGGAAACTGGACCACCGTTATCGTCCGCAAGGTCACCGGTCCGCATGGCGAATTCCTCGGCGTGGTCGGCCGCGGCATCGAGCCGGCAGCCTTCGAGAAGTTCTTCTCCACGGTGGCGCTCGGCGACGGCGCCGCGATCTCGATGCATCATCGCGACGGCACGCTGCTGGCGCGCTATCCCCATGTCGAGGAGCTGATCGGGAGGAATTTCCGCAACGGTCCGGTCAATCAGCAGCAGGTGTTCGAGCTGCCGCAGAGCACGACGCGGCTCGCCAGCCCGGTCGACGGCAAGGACCGCCTGGTGTCGTCGCGGGCACTGACCAAATTCCCGATCGTCGTCGTCGCGACGAGCACCACGGAGGCGGCGCTCGCCAGCTGGCGCGAGCAGATCGGCATCCTGATCGCGGTGACCAGCATCTCGGTGCTGGCGATCGCGATCCTGCTGACGCTGGTGGTGCGCAAGCTGGTGCAGCAGCATCGCGCCCAGCAGCAGCGCCTGACGCTGGAGAAGCTGCGGCTCGACACCGCCGTCAACAACATGACGCAGGGCCTGTTGCTGTTCGATGCCGCGCAGTGCCTGGTGATCTGCAACAGGCGCTATATCGAGATGTACGGGTTGTCGGCCGACATCATCAAGCCCGGCTGCAGCTTCCGCGACGTCATCGTGCATCGTCACCGGACCGGTTCGTTCCAGGGCGACGTCGAGCGCTACGTCAATCTCGTGCTGCGCGACGTCGGCATCCGCAACACCATGGTGATCACGACGCCCGACGGACGCTCGATCCAGGTCGTCAACGAGCCGCTGGCCGACGGCGGCTGGCTCGCGACCCATGAGGACGTCACCGAGCGCCGCCGCGCCGAGGAGCGCATCACGCATCTCGCCCACTACGATGCGCTCACCGACCTGCCGAACCGCGCGCTGTTCCACGAGGAGATCAGACGCGAGCTGCCGCATGTCACGCCCGACAGCCAGCTTGCGGTGCTCTATATCGACATTGACGAATTCAAGGGCGTCAACGACTCGCTCGGCCACATGGTCGGCGACGAGCTTCTCAAGTCCGTGGCCCGGACGCTGAGCGGCGTGATCGGCGAAGGTGATTTCGTCGCCCGCCTCGGCGGCGATGAGTTCGCGATCGTGCAGACCGGGGTGAAGAGCGAGGCCGAGGTGACCGACCTCGTCGCGCGCATCTACGAGGTGATCCGCGCGCCCTATCAATGCCTCGGCCACCAGGTCACGACCGACGCCAGCATCGGCATCGCGCTGGCGCCGAAGGACGGCACCGATCTCGACCAGATCATGAAGAACGCCGATCTTGCGATGTATGCGGCGAAGTCGGCCGGCCGGCGCGTCTTCCGCTTCTTCGAGCCGGCGATGGATGCCGACGCCCGCGCCCGCCGCGAGCTCGAGATGGAGTTGCGGCAGACGATCGCCGCCGGCAGCGGGCTCGAAGTGCATTACCAGCCCTGCGTCGACCTGCGCAGCAACGAGATCACCGGCTGCGAGGCGCTGGTGCGCTGGCGCCATCCACAGCGCGGCATGATCTCGCCGGCCGAATTCGTGCCGATTGCGGAAGAGACCGGCCTGATCAACCAGCTCGGCGAGTGGGTGCTGATGACGGCCTGCAAGGAAGCCGTGAACTGGCCCGACCACGTCAGGCTCGCCGTCAACGTCTCGCCGGTGCAGTTCCGCAGCGGCACGCTGGCGCTCAAGGTGATCGCAGCGCTTGCATCGTCGGGGCTGTCAGCGAGCCGGCTCGAGCTCGAGATCACCGAGGCGGTGCTGATCCGCGACGACGAGACCGCGCTGGCCGCACTGCACCAGCTCCGTGCCATCGGGATCAGGATCGCGCTCGATGATTTCGGCACCGGCTATTCGTCGCTGAGCTATTTGAAGCGGTTCCCGTTCGACAAGATCAAGATCGACCGCTGCTTCGTCACCGATATCGCCGATCCGCAAGGCTCGGCCGGCATCGTCGAGGCCGTCGTCAACATCGCCGCCGAGCGCAGCATGACGACGACGGCGGAAGGCGTCGAGACCGCGCAGCAGCAGCAATTGCTGCGCGAGCTCGGCTGCTCGGAAATGCAGGGCTATCTGTTCAGCCCGCCAAAGCCCGCCGCGCAGATCCGCCAGCTGCTGGCCGGGCATCGCCGCGGCCCCGCTGCGGGTGCGAGCACGGCGCGGCGACGCAAGCCGATCGCCGGCGCGGCGTAAGGCTGCTCGCAAGTCGGAGCCCGAGGGGCGCCTGCACGATTTCGGAATTTTGGAAATATACCCTGTAATTGCCCGACGTGTCAAATTGCCTGGTCGAGCGCCAGCCACCAGGGGCTCCTTTGCATGGGGTTGTTTTCGATATTTTGCCAGCTGCGTAGCCCGGATGGGGCCATCCGGGCTACAGGTTCTAGTTCGGCACCGGCCGCTTCTGCGCGGCCTTGGTGTCGGCGTTCTTGGCGTCGGCGTTGACGGTGACGCCGCGCAGCTGGTTGAACGCCGCGGCCAGCGCCTTGTCGTTCTTCTCATCCGGTGGCACGTAGGATTGCGAGCCGGTCTGCTCGGCGCCCTCGGCGGAGAGATGGCCGCGCATCGAGGCCTCGCCCTTGATCTCCGAGCGGGTCTTGAACTCGTCCGGCACGTCTTGCAGCACCTCGATGTCGGGCTTGATGCCGAGTGCCTGGATCGAATGGCCCGACGGCGTGAAATAGCGCGCCGTGGTCAGCGCCAGCGCGCCATTGCCGGTGCCGAGCGGAATGATGGTCTGCACCGAGCCCTTGCCGAACGAGCGGGTGCCGATCAGGGTCGCGCGCTTGTGGTCGTGCAGCGCGCCGGCGACGATCTCGGAGGCCGAGGCCGAGCCGCCGTTGATCAAGACGACGAGCGGCTTGCCCTTGGTCATGTCGCCGCCATGCGCGGTGAAGCGCTGGGTTTCCTCGGGATTGCGGCCGCGAGTCGAGACCACCTCGCCGCGCTGCATCAAGGTCGAGGTCACCGAGACCGCCTGGTCGAGCAGGCCGCCGGGATTGTTGCGGAGGTCGATGACGTAGCCGGCGAGCTTGTCCTGCGGGATCTGCTTCTGGATATCGCCGATCGCCTTGCGCAGCCCTTCGGTGGTTTGCTCGTTGAACGAGGTGATCCTGATATAGCCGATGTCGCCGCCCTCGACGTGATACTTCACCGGGCGGACGCGGATGATCTCGCGCGTAATCGAGACCTCGATCGGCTTGTCGGCGTCCTTGCGGATGATCTTCAGCCGGATCGAGCTGTTGGGCGCGCCCTTCATCTTGTTGACGGCCTGGTCGAGCGTCATGCCCTGGATCTGGTCATCGTCGATCGAGGTGATCACGTCGCCCGACATGATGCCGGCGCGCGAGGCCGGCGTGTCGTCGATCGGCGCCACCACCTTGACGAAGCCGTCCTCCATGGTGACCTCGATGCCGAGCCCGCCGAACTCGCCATGCGTGGTCTCCTGCATCTCCGCCCAGCCCTTCTCGTTCATATAGCGGGAGTGCGGATCGAGCGAGGAGATCATGCCGTTGATCGCGCCCTCGACGAGCTTGGAGTCCTCGGGCTTCTCGACGTAGTCGGTCTTGACCTTCTCGAACACCTCGCCGAACAGATTGAGCTGCGAATAGGTGTTGCTGTTGTCGGAATGCGCGGCGGCGTTGGCGACGGCGAACAGATGCGCGCCCTGCGGCGAGGCCACTAGCAAGGTGAGACACGCGCCCGCGACCGTCCCGAGCAAGAAGCCAACATGTTTGCGCATTATCCGTGATCCCTTCGCTAACGGCCGGCAACGTTTCGCAACATTCGGCCCCACCCCGACGCGGGGCACCACACAACGGCTTTTTGGTCGGATCAAGGCCGCCCTGTCACCGGACCATTACGGTCCTGTCACGGTGCCCGGATCGGTCCCTTGTCAGCCCCCTGTCAGCCTTTCGTCGGCTTTTGGCCCAGTCTCCCGCAACCCGTTCTGCCAGGTCGACGGCTGGGTGCCGAATCCGCGCTTGGCCCGCGTGCCCAGCCAGTAGCCGAACTGCGGAGGAACATTGCGGAACGGCCCCTCGACGCCGAGCTTGAGCGCGGCGTCCATCGGCCAGTTCGGGTTATTGAGGATTTCCCGGCCGACCGCGATCAAATCTGCTTGTTTATCACGCAGGATTTGTTCGGCCTGGTCCCCGTGGATGATCAGGCCGACCGCCATGGTCATGATATCGGCATGGGCGCGGACATATTCCGCGAGCGGCACCTGATAGTTGTATTTGATCTCCTTGCCCAGGATCGGCGCCATTTCGCTGATTCCGCCCGACGAGCAGTCGATCACATCGACGCCCTTCGCTTTCAGGATCCTGGCGAGCCGCGCGCTCTGCTCCGGGCCCCAGCCGGCATTGTCCTCGACCGACAGCCGCACGAACAGCGGCTTGTGATCCGGCCAGTGCGCCCGCACCGTCTCGGTGACCTCGATCAGGAAGCGCATCCGGTTGGCTTCCGAGCCGCCATATTCGTCGCTGCGCTGGTTGGAGCGGCCGGAGAGGAATTCGTGCACGAGATAGCCATGGGCGCCGTGCAGTTCCAGCACCTCGAACCCTGCCTGATGCGCGCGTCGTGCCGCCTGCCCCCAGGCCGCGACGAGATCCTTCACCTCATGCGTGTCCAGCGCGCGCGGCACCGGCCAGCGCTCGCTATGGGCGATCGCGCTCGGCGCCACCGGCGTCCAGGCATCCCAGTCCTCGATCTCGGCGGTGCGTTCGAGCGGACGATCCCCCTCCCAGGGCCGGCTCGCACGCGCCTTGCGGCCGGAATGGCCGAGCTGGATGCCGGCGACCGCGTTCTGCTGCTTGATGAAGCCGACGAGGCGGCTGAGCGGCGCGATGAACTTGTCGTCCCAGATGCCGAGATCGCCGATCGTGCCGCAGCCGCGCCGCTCGACCTTGGTCGATTCGACGATCACGAGACCGGCGCCGCCGGCGGCGAACTTGCCGGCATTCATCAGATGCCAGTCGGTCGGAAAGCCCTTCTCGGCGGAATATTGGTGCATCGGCGGCACCACGATGCGGTTCTTCAGCGTGACGCCGCGGATGGTCATTGGCGAAAACAGCAGCATGTCGGACATCGCTTCCTCATTATGCGTCGTTACCCAGCGTGCGGGACCGATCTTGTGTTTGGCGCGGACGATATACGCACCGCGCAATGGCCGATAGAGGCACGCGGGCGGCCGCTCAAACGGATCGCGGCATGGCAGCGCTGTAGCGAGCCGCGGCACCTTCGCCATGCCTGTTCCCTCGCGGCGATTTTTCGCGCGCACAGGAAATGATGATCGCGATGCGTGTTGTCCCCGGCAACCCAGAGGAGGGACACTCATGAGGACCCGCACAATCGCACTGCTCATCGCCGGTGCCATGGCAACCGGCCCGATACTGGCGCAACACGCGGTTGCCCAGAACCTGCAAAACGAGGCCGACAAGGGTGCCAAGACCCGCAACTCCGGTGAATCCGGCTATGTCGGCGATCAGGACAGGCCCGGCGCGGCCGCAACGCCTCCGGGACGCCCCGACACGGCCGCCGGTTCCCCAAATGCCACGACGTCTCCGAGCGCTCAAAGTTCCGGAACCGGGATCGCCGGCGCGCCGGGCAACAAGAGCGGGCCGCCCGCCAAGCAGGGCACGGTCGGTTCGAACTCGCAGAACCTGCATGTCCAGGAACAGGATCCGTCGAACATCAAGGGACAACCAGGCAACAAGAGCGGCCCACCCGCAAAGCGCTAGGCTGCGCGCCATGCTGACCAGGTGGCCGTGAACCGGGATCGAGTCGCTCAGATATTATTGAGCGGCCTTCCGGCTCGCGGAGAGATCGGTTGGGCAATTTGCGCCGCATTCAATCGATTTCTTCTGGTCAGCAACCCGCCATACCAGCAACGCGACCAGGACAATGATGGTGACGGTGAGCTTGGCCAATGCGTCGTGGTTCAATGTCGGCTCCGCAGAACAATCGGCATAGCGAAAAAAATCAGCTGCAAGCAGAAATGTGACCCCGGCACCCTTTGGGGCCGAAGGCCGACGCTGGAGACGTCCACCAGGCCCGCTTTCGATTCGGGCCGGCCGACGTCATGATGGTACGGTCCTGGCGCGGTCTGCAAGCTTCTCAGTCTGCATGGCAGCATGGCACGGCCGGCCGCAGCCGGTTGGAACATTGTCATCGATGTGCGGTTCAGTGGCTGTCCTCTGATTCATTGCCCCAGAGGCACACACCACCTCCTGCGGCCCCAGCCGTCACGCTGGGGCCGCAAATCATTGGAGGTGCACGCGGACTGCTGTTGGTTGCGGGGTGAGTGAACGATCTCCGAGAGCCACGATCGATTTGCGCGGGCGCGCCCGCAAATGACGCTACTTGCCGACCTCGTACACATCGGGATCAAAGCTCGAGCTCGGATGGGCGAACGCGTGGCGCAGCGCCGGCGACATCGGCACGTTGTAATTGATACCCTTCGGCGGGGTCGGCGCTTCCAACCATTTCCTGTACATGACCTCGATCTCGGGGCTCTTGTAGAGCTCCGCCGTGGCGCGGTCGGCGAGCGCCTTGAACGGGGTGTCCTCCCTGCGCAGCATGATGCCGAACGGCTCGGCCTTCGAGAACGCCTCCTCGCTGATCATGTAGAGCGAGGGCTGCTTCGACCGCGCGATGGCGACGGCGAGCTGGACGTCGTCGAGCGCGTAGGCCTGGGCGCGATCGGTCTCCAGCATCAGGAACGCCTCGGCCTGGTCCTTGGCCGGGAGAACGTTGATGCCGAGCTTGCGTTCGGTGTTGACCTTGATGAGCTGCGTGAGGTTCACCGAGCCCGCAACGGCGGTGACGGACTTGCCCTTGAGATCGTCGATCGTGTTGATCCCTGCAGATTTCTTGGCGGCAAACCGTGTCGCGCTGAGGAAGTGCGTGTTGGTGAAGGTCACCTGCTTCTGGCGGTCCGCGCTGTTGGTGGTCGCCGAGCAATGCAGATCGATCGTGCCGTTGACCATCAGCGGAATGCGGTTCGACGAAGTCACCGGGAGGTAGTCGACCGCGATGTCAGATACGCCGAGCTCCTTCTTCACGGCATCGACGATCTTCAGGCAGATGTCGAGCGCAAAGCCGATCGGCCGCTGATTGTCGTCGAGATAGCTGAAGGGAACGGAAGCCTCCTGAAAGCCGAGCGTGACCTTCTTCGTCTCCTTGATCTTCTGCAGCGTGCCCGACAGCTCCTCGGCCGCCGCGGGGCTTGCGGCGAGCGTGAGGGCGAAGAAGATGGCGGGCAAACGCATCGGCGACTCCTGTGCGGTGATCAGGCGGCGGTGATAGCGCACGCATGAGCCCGGAGCCAGATGACGGTGTGTCTAGCAGCTATCGCACTTTGCTATGGTCCGGCTGCCAAAGTCGCAGCCGCGACGCATCCCTAGCGCTGCGCCCCACCCTCGAGCAGGCGATCGCCGACCAGGCGGACCGCGCCACGGGTCCAGGAATAATCGGCGCCCATCCGCAGGCCGCTGTCGCCGCGTGAGACGACCGCGCCGCTGCGGGCATCGCGCAGCTGGAAGCCGATCGTGTATTCGGTCCGGCTGACCCGCCTGATCACGCCGATCAGCGATTGATCGGCGCCGAGCTGTTGCGCGATCGCCGCCTCGCAACCGTCGCAGTCGCGCAGCGCGCGCGCCTTGACGGGCTCGGCGGTCGCGCCGCCGGTATCGACCAGGCGGTAGCGGCCCGACTGCGCAAGCCGGTCACGCACGCCCTTGGTCACATCGGCGAGGTAGGCTGCATCGGCGTCGGCAAGGCCGGATGTCGGCGCCGCAGAGGTGTCCTCAAGCTCGAATTCGAACACCGCAAGCCCGATCGGCGCGACCATGGCGGCCTGTGCCGGCGGCGGCACGGCCGCGAGGACGCCGCGCACCTCGCGCGACACGAACATCCGCGCATGGTCCCATGCCTCGTCATTGTCGCCGCGAAACGTGTAGAGCTTTTCGTACAGCACGCGGCTCGCTTCGACATCGACGACCGCCACCTTGGCCCACTGCACCAGCGTGCTCATCTTCTGCACGCCACCGACCACCTTGATCCGGGCCTCGCCTGCGGGCGCCGCTGCTGGCACCAGGCGATAGCGCGGCTCCGCGGCGACGTCGGCGCGCAGCGCTCGCATGAACGCGTCGAGCCGCTTCTGGTGCGCGGCAGTCTGATCGATGACCTCGCCCGAGGTGTCGACATAGCTGAAATCGTCGATGCTGACGCCGAGCGGGGATGCCACCGGCGTGCCGGCTTCGGCGCGCAGCGGACAAGGTCCGGCCAGAAGGCCGATCAACGCGAGGGCGTGCAAGACAAGACGGGATTGACGCATGGTCTGGGCCTTTCGGGTGCTAGGCGGGCGGGTCGGTCGCATCCTGGGCCAACTGGCCGCCGCGCCGCAGCGGAGTGCCTCCCGCCCGGTGCCGGGAAAATTTCACGACGATGGTCCGCGCCCGAAGAACGGCTATGGCAGCGCTTCTCGGCGCCTCCGTTCTGCCGTTTAATGTGCGTGACGGCCCTGCTCGCGATCGCGCGCCGAAGCCCGCCTTCGATCTTGAGGATACGCCAATGTGGAATTGGTCCGGAAGCGATCTGAAACTGCGGCTGACGTTGCGCGTGGCTATCGTCTCAACGCTCTGCTTTGCCGTCATCTCCGGCTATTTCCTGATCGAGGCCGACCGCTCGGTGCGCGGGCGGATCGCGGCCGTTGCCGATGTCGCCGCCAAGACGCTGGAGCTGCAGCAGAGCAAGATCCAGTGGCTGAACAATGCGCGTTCCGACTTTCCCGATCTCGACAGCGTTGCCGCTACGGTCATGACGCCGGGACTGTGCCTCGCCTTTCGCAGCAATAGCGGCGAGATCAGCCAACGCTTCTGCGGCGGTGCGCAGACTGACACGGCCGCGCCGCCGCTGGCCTTTGCGGCGCTCTATCGCCGCCTGTTCGATCCCGGCCGCGAGGCGGTGCGGCAAGTGGTTTCGCGCGGCAACGCCATCGGCGAGGCCGTGGCCTGGATCGATCCGGCGGTGCCGACCGCCGAGGCCTGGCACGATGCCGGCCGGCTGATGGCGGTGTTCATGATCGCGCTGCCGCTGCTCTGCGCTTTGGTCTATGCGGCGCTTGCGCGCGCACTGCGTCCGACGCGGCAGATCCGCGACGGGCTCGAGCGGATCGCTGCGGGCGACCTCGCCGCGCGCCTGCCGCCGTTCGATCTCGCCGAACTGTCCGCGATCGGCGACGTCTTCAACCAGCTCGCCGAGCGCCTCGCCGCCGCGCTGTCCGACCGCAACGCGCTGACGCAGAAACTGATCCTGGTGCAGGACGAGGAGCGCCGCCACCTCGCGCGCGAGCTGCATGACGAGTTCGGGCAGTCGCTGGCCGCCATCCGTGCGCTCGCCGCCTCAGCGCGCCAGACCGCGGCGGCGGATTGCCCGCCTTTGCTCGCCGAATGCGACGGCATCGCGCGGACAGCGACCGACATGATGGAGACGTTGCGCGGCGCCCTCTTCCGGCTCCGCCCGCCCGACGTCGACGAACTCGGACTTGCGGCCAGCCTCGAGGGCCTGGTCGCCGGCTGGAACGGCCGCAGCCGCGGACAGCCGCGGTTCGAGATCACTATATCGGGATCGTTCGAGCGCCTTGCCGCCTCCGTCAGCGCCAATCTCTACCGCATCGTGCAGGAGGCGCTCACCAACGCCGCCAAGCATGCCGGCGCCACGCGCGTGATGCTGCGGCTTGAGATGCGCGAGGCGGCGCCCGGCGGCGGCGACAGCGCGATCGTGCTCGCGATCGACGATGACGGCCAGCCCGGCGATCCCGATCCCAAAGGCGATTCCCAGCTCAGGTCCGGCCTCGGCCTGCTCGGCATGCGCGAACGGGTCGCCGCGCTGGGCGGACGGCTCAGCTTCGAGACCGGACAGCCCAACGGCTCCTCGCTCCGCGTCATCGTTCCCGTCGCGGTTAGCCGAGCGGCCGCACCGGTGGTGGAGCGTGCGGCATGAGCCATACGGCGCGCACCATCATGCTGGTCGACGACCACGCCGTCGTTCGGGAAGGCTACCGGGCGATGCTGCAGAAGCAGCCGGGCCTCAGCGTCGTCGCCGAAGCCTCCGACGGTGTCGAGGCCTATCGCCTCTACAAGGAGACCGGGCCCGATCTCGTCATCATGGACCTGTCGATGCCCGGCATCGGCGGCATCGAGGCCATCCGCCGCCTCCGGCAGTGGGACAGGCGCGCAAAAATCCTGGTGTTCACCATGCACCAGAACGCGGCCTTTGCCGTGCAGGCGATCCGCGCCGGCGCGAGCGGCTATGTCACCAAGACCAGCCCGCCGGAGACGCTGGTGCACGCCGTGATGGATGCGCTGTCGGGCAAGATCGCGATCAGCCCGGATATCGACCACGAGCTCGCGCTCAGCCACCTTGCCGGCGAGACCAAGGCGGCCGACCTCCTGACCGCGCGGGAATTCGAGGTGCTGCGCATGCTGCTCGCGGAAAACACCACCGAGGAGATCGCCGAGGCGCTGCACCTCAGCCCCAAGACGGTCGCGAACCTGCATTCCCTGATCAAGGACAAGCTCGGCGTCGGCACCGATATCGAGTTGGTCCGCCTCGCGCTGCGGCAAGGCATCCTGACGCAGCTCGATCTCGGCGAACGCTGAGCCCGCGTCGGCGCCAGCGACCAACCCTTGCGAGCCCGCCTGAGATTGGATAGCCTCTGCTCGCGATGAGCTTCGCAGGCTCATTCGCCCCTCGCGCGACTGGCGAGCTTACGTGGAATTGACCACGGTGAAGCGCGAAGGGTTCCAACGCCGTTCGCCTGGGCAACCCGTTCAGCTGATGATCCAGCGTCTTAGGGAGCCCGGACCATGCCGTCATTCCGCAACGAACTCCATCTCAACGATTCGGAAGTTGCCCTTGCGCTCGAGGGCGAAGAGCGCCGCCAGCAAGACGGCGTCGAGCTGATTCCGTCGGAGAACTACACCTATCCCGAGGTGCTCGAGCTGCTGGGATCGGTGTTCACCAACAAGTATTCCGAGGGCTATCCGGGACGCCGCTATTACGGCGGCCAGGAATTTACCGACCAGGTAGAGAACCTTGCCCGACAGCGCGCTTGCGCGCTGTTCCGCGCCGAACATGCCAACGTTCAGCCTCTGTCCGGGTCGCCAATGAACCAGGCCGTGTATCTCGGCCTGCTGCAGCCCGGCGATACGATATTGGCGATGGACCTGTCACACGGCGGCCATCTCACCCATGGCGCGCCGGTGTCGCACATGGGGCGGCTCTTCAACTTCGCCCGCTACAAGACGCAGCCGTCAAACGGCGGCGCCATCGATTTCGATGAGCTCCGCGCCATGGCCCGGCACGTCCGCCCGAAGCTGGTGCTGTGCGGCTACAGCTCTTATCCGCGCGATCTGGATTATGCGTCCTTCAAGAGCATCGCCGATGAGGTGGGTGCGCTGACCATGGCGGACGTCAGCCATTACGGCGGCCTGATCGCCGGCAACGCCTTGCGCAATCCGCTCGATGCGGGTTTCGACGTGATGACGACGACATCGCACAAGACGCTTCGCGGGCCGCGCGGCGGCATCGTTCTCTGTCGCCGGGAGTTCGCCGGCAAGATCGACGCGTCGGTGTTTCCGGGACTGCAGGGAGGTCCGCACATGAACGTTGTGGCCGGAACCGCGGTCACGCTGAAGAAGGCATCGACGTCCGATTTTCAGGCCTATGCAAGACTGGTCATGCGCAACGCGAAGGTCCTGGCCGAAGCGTTGATGGAACGCGGCATGACGTTGATCACCGGCGGAACCGACAATCACATGATGGTTGTGGATACGGTGGCCAGCGTCGGCCTGGACGGCGGCGCGGCCGAGAACATCCTCGACGCCGTCGGGATCACCGCAAACAAGCAGATCATTCCCGACGATCCGCGGCCGCCGCTCAGGCCGAGCGGCATCCGCCTCGGGACGCCGGCGGCGACCACGCGCGGCATGGGCGAGCCCGAAATGCGCCTCATCGCCGAACTCATTGCGGAATCCCTCCGGTCGAAGGGAGATGCAGCGGTCGTCAAGCGACTGAGGTCGAACAGCGTCGAGATGTGCCGCGCTTTCCCCGTTCCGGGGATCGCGCCGCCCTCATAGGCAGCCGAGCCGCGTTCCTGTTCCGCGTCCGTCGCGTCACTCGGCAGGTCGTGAAGGTTCCCGGGGGAAGGACCGGAACGGAAATTGATGCTGTTCGTTGGACCGCATGATCTCGAAGACGGAGCGTCCAACGCCGTGACCCGGAAAACCTTGCAAGCACGCTCAGAACAGGCGCTCGTCGTCATCATTCTCAGCACCGGTGCGCTGATCGGTTACCTCGGCTTGGCGCTGTCCAGGCTGTGAGAGCGACGCCGGCGGGCACCAAGCCGCCGGCAGGCATCAAGTCGCTTGGTACCCTGAAAGCGCGCGCGCGTGCCACTGAGTTGCCCGACGCGGCAAGCCAAACCCCGCAGCAAAAATATAGGGTGAAAAGAGCAAGGCTCGGACAGATCATGTCGCGAGAATGCGGATGTTTGACGCACAAGCGACGACACCCGCCGTCGTCCCGGCCAAGGCCGGGACCCATTACCCCAAATCTCAATTGTTGCGCGACGCTGGGGCCACGATCCCGTTCCTGATCAAATGCGGTGGTTATGGGTCCCGGCCTTCGCCGGGACGACGGTGGTGTGCGCGGGAACGGTATCGCGATGAATGCAACGCCACGTGCAATCCACGCACCCGTCACTGAAATCGAGGACATTGCCGCCTGCCCGCAATTCTCGTACACGGTTTCACGCAATGACCTCGCAATTCACTCCCAACTCCGTCGACGTGTTGCTGTTCGATATCGGCCGCGTCGTGCTCGACATCAACTTTGACAAGGTGATGGCGCACTGGGCGCAGCATGCAGGCTGTGCGCCCGCCGAGCTCGCCACGCGCTTTGTCGTCGACGACAGTTTCAAGCATTACGAGATCGGCCGGATCGACGACGCGGCGTTCTTCGAAAGCCTGCGCCAAACGCTCGGCATCGACATCACGGACGCCCAGTTCCTCGAAGGCTGGAATGCGATCTTCACCGGCGAGATGCCGGGCATCGCCCCGCTGCTCGCGGCGGCCGCCAAGCGGATGCCGCTTTACGCCTTCTCCAACACCAATCCGGCCCATGTCGCGCATTTCTCGGTCAGCCATGCCGAGCTGCTCAGCCATTTCCGCAACGTCTTCCTGTCCTCGAGCATCGGCTTCCGCAAACCCGACGCCGAGGCCTATGATCATGTGGTAAAAGCCATCGGCGTGCCGGCGTCGCGGATCCTGTTCTTCGACGACCTGGCCGCCAATATCGAAGGTGCGCGGGCGCGCGGCCTTCATGCTATCCACGTGACGTCGACGGATGACGTGGCAAGGGCTTTGACCGCACTTGGAATTTGAACATTAGGAATTGAGGAGCTCTGAGCGTGGCCCTGATGCCGGTTGCCGATGCCCTGTCCGCCGTCCTCGCCGGCGCCGAACCGCTGCCGGAGGAGATGATCGCGCTCGATGCCGCCTACCACCGCACGCTTGCGCACGACCTCGCGGCGCTCCGCACCCAGCCGCCGCAGCCGATGTCGGCGATGGACGGCTATGCGGTGCGCGCCGCCGATGCGGCTGATCTAAAGGCCCGGCTCAAGGTGATCGGCGAAGTCGCCGCCGGCCGGCCGTTCGAGCGGACGGTCGGCGCCGGCGAGGCGGTGCGGATCTTCACCGGCGGCGTGATCCCCAATGGCGCCGACGCCGTGATCATCCAGGAAGACACCGCCGTCGACGGCGACCACATCACGATCTCGGAGGCCGCCAGCGTCGGGCGGCACATCCGCCAGGCCGGGGTCGACTTCCGTGCGGGCGAGGTGCTGCTCGCCGGCGGCAGCCGCCTGTCCGACCGCGCGCTGTCGCTGGCGGCCGCCATGAACTATCCGGAACTTGCGGTGCGCCGCCGCCCGAAGGTCGCGGTGCTGGCGACCGGCGACGAGCTGGTGATGCCGGGCTCGCAGCCCGGCCCCGGCCAGATCGTCTATTCCAACGGCTACGCGCTGCGGGCGCTGGCGCACGCCGAGGGCGCCGAGACCGTCGACCTCGGCGTTGCCGCCGACACGGTGGAGGCGACCACGGCGGGCATCCGCCGGGCGCGCGAGGCCGGTGCCGATGTCCTGATCACGACAGGCGGCGCCTCGGTCGGCGACCACGATCTCGTCAAGCGGTCGCTGGAAGCCGAGGGCGTCGACATGACGTTCTGGCGGATTGCGATGCGGCCCGGCAAGCCGATGATGCATGGCCGGCTCGGCGCGATGCGGGTGATCGGCCTGCCCGGCAATCCGGTGTCGTCCTATGTCTGCGCCTTCCTGTTCCTGGTGCCGTTGATTCGGGCGCTGAGCGGCCGGAAAGTGATTCATCATCGCCGTGCTAGCGCCCTGCTCGGCCGCGACCTCGCCGCCAACGACCAGCGCGAGGACTATCTGCGTGCGCGCCTCGAAGCGCGCGAGGACGGCACGCTGATCGCAACACCGGTGACGCAGCAGGACTCGTCGCTGCTCGGGAATCTCGCTGCGGCACGGGCACTTCTCGTGCGCCCGCCGTTCGCGGCGGCGGCCGTCAAAGGCAGCGAATGCGAGATCCTGACACTGCCCGAATAGGGTTTTCGCGCCCCGCCGATTGTGCGTTGCCCGACACGTTCACCGGAAATTAAGTGGTTGCGGAACACATATCGAACATATAGTGTCCGTTCATGATTTGTTTCGAGTACTGGTGCCTACATTCGGGAAGCCGCGTGGAAGCAGGTGCATTGAGCACATGCTCCTGAGGTCAGGCCCGGCCTGCAGGCCCCACCAGAAGAGTCTCGGAATCGAACGACGCTATCAACCGGGGGAATACTCGAGATGCTCACGCGCAAACAGTACGAACTACTGCGTTTCATCAATGAACGTCTGAAAGAGGCCGGCGTACCGCCCTCCTTCGACGAGATGAAGGATGCGCTCGACCTGCGCTCGAAGTCCGGTATCCACCGCCTGATCACTGCGCTGGAGGAGCGCGGCTTCATCCGCCGCCTGCCGAACCGCGCCCGCGCCATCGAGGTCATCAAGCTGCCCGAACTCTCGGCCGGCGGCGGCAACGGTCGCCGCGGCTTCACGCCCAGCGTCATCGAAGGCACCCTCGGCCGGCGCGCCAGCACGCCGCCGATTGCCGAGGACGACGGCAACCGTCCGGTCGCGGTCCCCGTGATGGGCCGGATCGCCGCCGGTACGCCGATCGAGGCGCTGCAGACCCGCAGCCACACCATCAGCGTGCCGCCCGACATGCTCGGCGCCGGCGAGCACTACGCGCTCGAGGTGCGCGGCGACTCGATGGTCGATGCCGGCATCCTCGACGGCGACATGGCGCTGATCCAGCGCAACGACGTCGCCAATACCGGCGACATCGTGGTGGCGCTGATCGACGAGGAGGAAGCCACCCTGAAGCGCTTCCGCCGCCGCGGCGCATCGATCGCGCTCGAGCCGGCCAACACCGCCTATGAAGTGCGCATCCTGCCGCCGAACCGGGTCCGCATCCAGGGCAAGCTGATCGGCCTTTATCGCAAATACTGAATTGCAAATACTTGCGGCGGCCGGGAACGAGCAACACGTCGGATCGTTCCTTGCATGATAGTGTAGCGTACGGCTTGCCCGATGCGCTCCGATACCTCTCCGCAGCGTCGCGTGTTTGTGATCGGAGCGATCTCGGACCAGTCGTACAATCGCCCAGAAACGAGCAGACGCTCGTTCGCTATCGTCCACTCTGGTAGAGGCCCTAATGCCTCAAGGAGAGGCACGGGTCGCTACCTCGAAATGAGGAGCCATCCGATGTGTGACTATAGTCTGCACGCCGTGGCATCGCGCCCCGCCATTGTCGGAGAGACGCTGATCACGACGACGTTCCGCGGCACGTCGACCCGCGGCTTTGCTTCGGAGAATGACCCCACTGTCGCGGTCTGCATGCTGCCGGGCACCGAGCTCGCTTTCGCCGAGAACGTTCGCTACGACAGCCGCTGGATCTGGACCAAGACGCTGAACTATCGCGTCGGCGTGTTCAACGAAGTCGAGCCCGACGTGCCTGATCGGCATCATGACGCGGTCGAATTCCCCGACGGCAGCCATGTGCTGGTGACCCAGCTGGTCGAGGGACAGCGCGTTAGCGTGCTGCAATTGCCGGCGCTGCATCCGCCGGTCGAGCAGAAGCCGAAGGTTGTGGAGCGGCGGCCCTCCGCATTCGCAACGCTGTTTTTGGGTTGAGCGCATCGTCGCCGCGGAATGAGCTATTCGGCGGCGGATGACCTAAGCAATTTCGGGCGACCCCGGACTCCCGCTTCCGGGGCGCAGAAGGAGATTTGCGTCGGCCGGCACCTTGGCGCATCATCGGGCACGGAGGACGTGCGCGGTGGTCGATAAGGTCACATGGCAAAAGGCTGGACGCGTCACGGAACCGGGCCGCTACATGTTCCGGTTCGGTTGGCTGACGGTAACGGCCGACGACCTGAAAGTCTGGGAGCAATTTCCCGAGGCTTCCTTCACTCTCGTCAAGAAGCCCGACGCCGGCCCCGATTCCGACGAATACCATCTCGGCCTGTTCGAGCTGCCGAGCGCGCCCTCGCCGGACCACGGCTAATCATCGCCCTGCAGATCGGTCTCGGCCGGCGTCGCATCCACCGCGGGCCGCGGCGCGGCGGCAGGCGCGCGCAGCGTCGTCTCGCTCTCGCCGTCGCCGGGAACCGCCGGCGACCACGGCCGGTCGATCCCGCCGGGCTTGACTGCATCGACGGCGTAGCCGTCCCTGCTCCGTCGCAGCACCAGCGCGCCGTGGCGGCGCAGCCGCTCGGCATCGATCACCGATGCCGCGCAGCCCTGCGGCGCCGGCCGCGTCGTCACGATCAGGCCTGCGCGCTCGCAGTCGTCCACCAGGGCCTCCGGCCGGGTCGCCAGCGCGACGAAGGCGCCGCCGGGTCCCTGGGTCACGCAGCCGCCGGCATCGCAGGAGACGCCCTCGCCGAGCGACGCATCGGTGGCGGTGCGCGCGTCGGCGTCCGCCGCCAGCCACTCCTTGACCAAAAATGCATCCTTGGCGCTGTGCATCAGATGCAGCCGTCCATCACCGCCACGCACCGCGACATTGCGGCCGTCGCCCGAGATCAGCACGTCCGGCTGCGGCACCCTGAGCGCCCAGACCGAGGCCACCAGCAGCAGCACCGCGCCTGACCAGCGCAGCGGCGTGCGCAGCAGCCCGAGCAGGATGATGCCGGCGCTCGCTGCGATCAGCGGCCCGATGCCGAACGCCGCCATGCGGCCGACCGCGCCCGGCAGTGCGGCGACCCATTGCGTCACCAGGATCATCCAGTCGATGCCAAGACCCATGATCGCCCAGAACACGCCGTCGAAGCCGAACGGCATGGCGACGAGCCCCAGCAGGCCGGCCGGCATCACGACCGCCGAGACCACCGGCATCGCCGCGAGGTTGGCGAGCAGCCCGTAGGGCGTCACGCGGTGGAAATGGAATGCGGCATAGGGCGTCGTCGCCAGCCCCGCCACCAGCGAGGCCAGCATCAGCATCGTGAGCTCGCGCCCGCCCCACAGCGCGACGCGCGCGGTCGGCGAATGGTCGGGCGACGCCAGCAGGTTCGGCAGTCCGATCTGCACCAGCGCCACCAGCCCGAGCGTCGCCGCGAACGACATCTGGAAACTGGGATGCACCAGCGCCTCCGGCGCGATCGCGAGCACGATCAGCGCTGCCACCGCCAGCGTCCGGAAGGTGATCGCGCGGCGGTCGACGATCACGGCGAGCAGCACCACGGCGGTCATGAAGAACGACCGTTGCGTCGCGACCTCCGCGCCCGACAGCAACAGATAGAACGCCGCGGCGACCAGCGCGGCCGCCGCGGCCCATTTCTTGATCGGATGCCCCGCCGTCAGCGCCGGAAACAGCGCGAGCAGCGCGCGCACCGCGAAGAACACGACGCCGGCGACCACGGCCATGTGGTAGCCAGAGATCGACAGCACATGGCCGAGCCCCGAGATGAACATCGCATCGTTGACCGGCGTCGAGATCGCGTCGCGCCGGCCGGTGAGCAGCGCGGTTGCGATCGCGCGCTGGTCGCCGTCGAGCGTGGTGCGGATCCGCGCGTCGATGGCGTCGCGCAGGCCCTGCATGAAGGCGGCGTAGCGCAGCGCAAAGCCGCCGGTCGCAGGCGGCTCCCTGGTCTTGACCGCGCCCATCACGAAGCCGGAGGCGCCGATGCCCTGGAAATAGAGGTCACGGCCGAAATCATAGGAGCCCGGGCGCTGTGGCCCGAGCGGCGGCATCAGCCGCGCCTTCAACTCAACGAAGCTGCCGACGTCGGGCGCGGTGCCCTTCTTCACCGAGAGCCGGACCCGATCGAGCTTCGTCATGTCGCGCGGGCTCTCCATCGAAACCACGCGCAGCACGAAACGATCGGTCTTCTCGCGGATGTCGCGCGTCTCGACGAAGCCGGTCAGCGCCACCGAGAACATCGGCCGCGCCAGCACCGTGTGAGCGACGCGCGCCGTCTTCCAGGTCGCCGTCGCAAAGCCCGCGGCGACCGCGGCCAGCATCACGATGACGGGAAACACGCTGCGCCGCCGCAGCAGCAGCGCCAGCAGGCAGAGCAGGATTGCGACGGTGGCCGCGACCGACAGCACCGGCTCGTGTTCGGCCGCGAAATAGAACGCGATGCCGGTGCCGAACGCCACCGGCACCCAGGGCAACAGGCGGCCAGCGCCGGCCTCGGCGCGCGCCCATTGCCGCAATGTCTCGACGAGAGGCTTCCAGATGCCGGCGCGCGCCGGGAGAAAGCCGCCGACCGGCGCAGCCGTGCGCGGCGGCCACGTCCCCGCGTAGCCGCGTTTGCCGCCCGGCGTCGTGCCCTGCTCCGCCATTCCGCTTGCGATCCCTGCCGGGCGGCAGGCTAGCGGATGGCCCCGTCACCCGACTAGCGGAACGGATGCAGAATACGGACCGGCAACGCTCGGGTACCTGGATCGTCCTGCGCCTTGCCTAGCTCGCGCCGGGCCACGGCTGCCGCCTGCGTCAAATCGATCGAGCCGAAAGTCTCACTAAGATACCGATCACATTAGGAATAGACTGTTCCGATGCCTCCACTCCCAAAGAGACGGGGATGAGGCAGTGACGGCTCGCGGCACTTGAAGGCCGCTGGAGCTCCTCTCAGGTGGCCACAACTCCCCTGAGATCAGGCGTTGCGGACGAACGCGCAAATCTCGCCTGTAACGCCGCGCACCACGCGCACTCCGCGAGCGGATAGATCGCTGAAAAACGCGAGGAGTAGCGTTTGCTTTTGAGAGGAGCAGCACATGGCAATTCAAGTACCAAGCGATTTTCGCCGCGTGATTGTCGCTGCGTCAGTGGGAAACATCATTGAATGGTACGACTTTTATATTTTTGGCAGCCTGGCCGCAGTTCTGTCGGTCAAGTTCTTTGAGCAATCCCACCCCGTCGCAGCCCTGCTGAGCACGATCGCGCTGTTCACTGCGGGATTCCTGATCCGCCCGCTGGGGGCCTTCCTGTTCGGATGGATGGGCGATCGGGTCGGCCGCAAATATACATTCCTTGTTACCTTGAGCGGAATGGGCCTGGGAACGGGCGCGATCGGACTCATCCCAACCTATGAATCGATCGGCCTGACGGCCGCATTCGTTCTGTTCGGCTTGCGGATGATCCAGGGTCTCTGCCTGGGCGGCGAATATGGCGGCGCCATCACCTACGTCGCCGAGCATGTTCCGGATGACCACCGCGGCTACTACACGGGCTGGCTACAAACCTCGCCGACGCTCGGGATCGTGGTGTCGCTGGCCGTAATCGTTCTGACCCGAACCTGGGCCGGCAATCAGGCCTTTGACGAATGGGCGTGGCGCGTACCGTTCCTGGTCTCGTTCCTGCTGGTGGCCATCGCCATCTACATCCGCCTCCAACTCCAGGAGACGCCGATTTTCCAGGAGATCAAGGCGCGCGGACAGATGACCAGGAATCCCTGGCGGGAAGCTTTCCTCAGCGCCAACATCAAGTACATCCTGATCGCTATCGTCGTCCTGATTGGACAGGGCGTGGTCTGGTACAGTGGTCAATTCTGGGCACTGTACTTCCTGCAGCAGGTCTCCAAGGTCGATGCGGTTACCTCGGCCTACATCGTGGGAGCCGCATTGTTGATCGCAACGCCGAGCCTGATCTTCTTTGGTTGGCTGTCGGATCAGATCGGCCGCAAGTCCGTGATCCTCGGAGGAATGCTGCTTGCCGCGATCACCTACTATCCGCTGTATCTGTGGCTCGGCATGGTCACGCAGCCGGGACACATCAACTATCCGGTCGCCGTCTTCATCATCTTCATCCTCGTCTGTTACGTCGGGATGGTGTATGGGCCGGTCGGCGCGTTCCTGGCGGAGTTTTTCCCGGCCAGGATCAGGTACACCTCGGTCTCGGTGCCGTATCATATCGGCAATGGTTGGGGCGGCGGATTGGTGCCGTTCATCACATCAGCCGCCTTCGCGGCGACCGGCAGCATCGGCTATGCGCTGATCTACCCGATTGTCGTTCCCGCGGTGTGCTTCGTGATCGCCGTCTTCATCATGCCCGAGACACGCAAGACCAGAATTTGGGAGCAGATCGAGGCGAAAGCCGCATCGTGACGGAGTCACCTTGCTGACGGGCGACTAGACCCCGTTCCGATGGGATCGGAACGGGCCCCTGGAATCTTGTTTTGACGCGTTTTCCTTACGCGAACCGGTATCCACGTCGCCCGAAAACGCTCTCACCCTGCAGGCGCCATGGCCGCCGTCCAGCGAGTGCGGGACGACGCTTCTGAATCGTCCCGTACCCGCCGTCTCTGGCGTGATGTCTCGGTAGAACCTGCATCGGGCGGCAGAGGGGATCCCGCGCCACGCAAATCCCCGCTCCGGCCGCCTTTGGTTGGCGGTCAGGCCAACGTCTCAGTCAGCTTCCTCTCAGCCAGCTCGGTGATGCCAGCGATCGTGCCACCAGGTGGCGAAATCACGATCCATCGTCAGCTCCCAGCACGCGAGCACGATCACCGCGACCCCGGCGAGCACGCTGCTCGTCGTGACCGATCCCTGCTGGTAGTTGAACGTCCAGGGTGCGACCACCAGAGCCAACCCCATCAGCATCTCGCCCCATTCCTCCAGATAGGACGGAATGATGAATGCCTCCAGGGCGAACAGCACGACGCCCAATCCGAGCGCGATGGAGATCCAGAGAGCTGCCCCGGAGAAGCCCAGTGCAAACGGCGATGCGACCAGCCAGGCGCCTACCAACAGGCTGGCAGCATCCTGCCAGTGTTGAATGCGCATGATCCTCACCTCCTTCTTCCGAAGATATGGTGCGGCGCGGACAAAAAAGCATCTATCCGACCTGCGATGTGTTGCCGCTGCTTATCCGCGAGCCGACGACCATGCTGCCGTCCGGGCGCCCGGAAGCCGCGCTCCGCAGCCTACGACCTTGGTCCCTCCTCGCAATGCAGCGCGATCCGGATAGCCTGCGAGTTGGGTGCAGCCGCGAGGCGCCCGGCCCCGCGCACCCTCCCTGACTACGAGGGCCCGCCGGCCCTCGACTTTTTGTGTCAGCTCCAGCGCCAGGCCTAGATCAGCGGCGTCTGCGACGAGACGTGGTGGCAGACGATCTTCCAGTCGCCGTCCTCGTGCGCGATCACCCAGGTGATCTTGACGGCGAGCGAGGGCGCATCGCCGTCGAGGAAGAATGACGCGATGCCCGCCATGTTGACGAGATCGGCGTTGACCCGCTCTGCCCTGACATCGCTGAACTGAACGCGCGGCGCGTGCCAGCGCGGCAGACCGTCAAAGTAGGCTTTGACGCCGTCGCGGCCGCGATACAGCGTCGGGTTCGAGCCGAAGAAGAACGCGCTCTTCGAATAGAGCGCGCTTAACGCATTTGCATCGAGCCTGCTGAAACCCGCCGACCATCTGGCGATGATGGCGGAGGCGATCTCGTCGGATTCGTCAGGCATCGATCCCCCCGTCCGCTTGTCCGCGCGGGACGCGCTTCCTCTCGGCTAGCCCTTGCCGCCGACTTCCTTGGCGAAGGTGTCGCGCAGGCCGATGGTGCGGTTGAACACCAGCTGGTCCGGCGTCGAATCCGCGTCGCGCACGAAATAGCCCTGCCGCTCGAATTGCACCGGATCGGGTGAATTGCTCTCGGCGATCGCCGGCTCGACGCGCGCATCCTTCAGCACTTCGAGCGACTGCGGATTGAGGTCGGCGGCGAAATCGGCCGCGTTCGGGCTCGGATTGGCGAACAGCTGGTTGTAGATGCGGATCTCCGCCGGCTTCGACTGCGCCGCCGGCAACCAGTGCATCGTCGCCTTGACCTTGCGGCCGTCGGGCGCGTTGCCACCCTTGGTTAAGGGATCGTAGGTCGCGCGGAGTTCGACGATCTCGCCGGCGTCGTTCTTCACCACGCCGGTGCACTTGATGAAGTAGGCGTAGCGCAGCCGCACCTCGTTGCCGGGCGAGAGGCGGTAGAATTTCTTCGGCGGACTCTCCATGAAGTCGTCGCGCTCGATATAGAGCTCGCGGCCGAACGCGATCTTGCGGGTGCCGGCTTCCGGATTGTCGGGATGGTTGATCGCCTCGATCTCCTCGACCTGCCCTTCCGGATAATTCTCGATCACCACCTTGAGCGGCCGCAGCACCGCCATGCGGCGCAGCGCCGTGCGGTTCAGCTCCTCGCGGATGCAGAATTCGAGCATCCCGACATCGACCACGCTGTTGGCCTTGGCGACGCCGATGCGCTTGATGAATTCGCGCACCGCCGCCGGCGGCACGCCGCGCCGCTTCAAGCCGGCAATGGTCGGCATGCGCGGATCGTCCCAGCCCGAGACGTGGCCGTCACGGACGAGCTGGGTCAGCACGCGCTTGGACAGCAGCGTATAGGTCAGGTTGAGCCGTGCCATTTCGTACTGGCGCGGCTTCGAAGGCACCGGCAGCTTGTCGAGCAGCCACTCATAGAGCGGGCGGTGATCCTCGAACTCCAGCGTGCAGATCGAATGGGTGATGCCCTCGATCGCGTCCGACTGGCCGTGCGCGTAGTCGTAGCTCGGATAGATCGACCACTTGTCGCCGGTACGCGGATGATGGGCGTGCAGAATGCGGTAGAGCACCGGATCGCGCAGGTTGATGTTGCCGGCGGCCATGTCGATCTTGGCGCGCAGCACGCGGGCGCCGTTCGAGAACTCTCCGGCCTTCATGCGGCGGAACAGGTCGAGGTTCTCCTCGACCGAGCGGTCGCGGAACGGCGAGTTCTTGCCGGGTTCGGTCAGCGTGCCGCGGGAAGTGCGGATCTCCTCCTGCGACTGATCGTCGACATAGGCATAGCCGGCCTTGATCAGGCCCTCGGCCCAATCGTACAGGCGCTCGAAATAGTCCGACGCAAAGAACAGGTTGGCTCCCCAGTCGTAGCCGAGCCAATGGACGTCGGCCTGGATGGAGTCGATGTATTCCTGCTCCTCCTTGGTCGGATTGGTGTCGTCGAAGCGCAAATTGCACTGGCCGCCGAACTCCTGCGCGATGCCGAAATTCAGGGCGATCGACTTGGCGTGACCGATATGCAGGTAGCCGTTCGGCTCCGGCGGGAAACGGGTCACGATCCGGTTGTGCTTGTGGGAGGAGAGATCGGCCTGGACGATGTCGCGGATGAAGTCGCGCCCTGCCTCTGCCGTCGTGTCAGTCGTCATCAAAGGGTTCCTTGGAGGAGTCAGCTCAACCTTCTGCCAAATTCGTGCCGTCCGGCCAAGTCTGGTTTCAAGTCTGGTTTGAGGCCTGGTTTGGTGGGCAAAAGGTCAGCCGGGGGTTTAGTTATGTTCGGTTCCTGATATACACCACCGCCGTCTCAGCATACGTCTCGCTCGATCATGACCAAACCCGTCGTTACCCGCTTCGCCCCCTCTCCGACCGGCTTCCTCCATATCGGAGGTGCCCGCACCGCGCTGTTCAACTGGCTCTATGCCAGGAAGCTCGGCGGCAAGATGCTGCTCCGGATCGAGGACACCGACCGTGAACGCTCGACCAAGGAGGCGATCGACGCCATCCTGGACGGCCTGAAATGGCTCGAGCTCGATTGGGACGGCGAGGTCATCTACCAGTTCAGCCGCGCCGCCCGCCATCGCGAGGTCGCCGAGAGCCTGCTCGCCGCCGGGCGCGCCTATTACTGCTATGCCTCGCCGGAAGAGCTCACCGCGATGCGCGAGAAGGCGCGCGCCGAGGGCCGCACCCGCCTCTATGACGGCATGTGGCGTGACCGCGATCCGGCCACCGCGCCCGCCGGCATCAAGCCGACCATCCGCCTCAAGGCGCCGCAGAGCGGCGAAACCGTGATCGAGGACCAGGTGCAGGGCCGCGTGGTCTGGCAGAACGAGAACCTCGACGACCTCGTCCTGCTGCGCGGCGACGGCACCCCGACCTACATGCTCGCGGTCGTGGTCGACGACCACGATATGGGCGTCACCCACATCATCCGTGGCGACGACCACCTGATCAACGCCGCGCGCCAGAAGCAGATCTACGACGCCCTGGAGTGGGAACTGCCGAGCATGTCCCACATTCCGCTGATCCACGGTCCCGACGGCTCGAAACTGTCGAAGCGCCATGGCGCGCTCGGCGTCGACGCCTACCGCGCCCTCGGCTACCTGCCGGCCGCCTTGCGCAACTACCTCGTCCGGCTCGGCTGGAGCCATGGCGATCAGGAGATCTTCTCGACCCAGGAGATGATCGACGCGTTCGACCTCTCGGGCATCGGCCGTTCTGCGGCACGGTTCGATTTCGCCAAGCTGGAGAACCTCAACGGTCACTATATCCGGCAGAGCGACGATCAATCCCTCGTGACCCAGTTCGAGAGCGTGCTGGATTATGTTCCCGAGGGCGCCGCGCTGAAGGCCAAGCTCAATGACACCACCCGCGCGCAATTGCTGCGGGCGATGCCGAGCCTGAAGGAGCGCGCCAAGACGCTGATCGAGCTGATCTCGGGCGCCTATTTCATCTTCGCCGATCGTCCGCTCGCGCTCGACCCGAAAGCTGTGGCGCTGCTGACGCCGGAAACGCGCGCGTTGATCGGCCGCCTGCGCACCGCGCTGGAAGCCGTCAACGACTGGACGGCGG
The DNA here is from genome assembly GCF_029714345.1 of Bradyrhizobium brasilense. Classification (NCBI taxonomy): domain Bacteria; kingdom Pseudomonadati; phylum Pseudomonadota; class Alphaproteobacteria; order Hyphomicrobiales; family Nitrobacteraceae; genus Bradyrhizobium; species Bradyrhizobium brasilense. The sequence goes on along the minus strand of NZ_CP121669.1, from coordinate 4,516,627 downwards.
AAACCACCGAGACCGCGATGCGGAATTTCGCCGAGCAGAACAACCTGAAACTCGGCGCCGTCGCCCAGCCGCTGCGGGTGGCGCTGACGGGACGTACGACGTCGCCGGGCATATTCGACGTGCTGGCCGTGCTGGGACGCCAGGAGTGCCTTGCCCGCCTCGCCGATCAGGCGGCGTGATCCTGCATGGACCCCCTCCAGGGTCCATCTTGCAGCGCACATGGCAATGAGCTACCCAATTCTGGACGCTTTCTCCACAAGCCGTTCCGCCCCGCCATGGGCCGCAATTTAGCGACTGGGCAAGGTCGGTTTTCGCAACGAATTCATCGGGGATATCACGATGGACGCAAAATCCAGCAAGACAGCCACACTCACCATCGGCAACAAGAACTACGATTTCCCGATCCTGAGCGGCACGGTTGGGCCTGATGTCATCGACATCGCCAAGCTCTACGGCCAGGCCGGGGTGTTCACCTACGACCCCGGCTTCACCTCGACCGGCAGCTGCCAGTCGAAGATCACCTATATCGACGGCGACGCCGGCGTGCTCGAATACCGCGGCTATCCGATCGAGCAGCTCGCCGAGCACGGCGACTTCCTCGAGACCTGCTACCTGCTGCTGTACGGGGATCTTCCGACCCCGGCGCAGAAGAAGGACTTCGACCATCGCGTGATCCATCACACGATGGTGCATGAGCAGATGGCGCGGTTCTTCCAGGGCTTCCGCCGCGACGCTCATCCGATGGCGATCATGGTCGCCGCGGTCGGCGCTCTCGCCGCGTTCTATCACGACTCGACCGACATCAACGATCCGCGCCAGCGCATGATCGCCTCGATGCGGATGATCGCGAAGGTGCCGACGCTGGCGGCGATGGCCTACAAGTACACCGTCGGCCAACCCTTCGTGTATCCGAAGAACTCGCTCTCGTTTGCCGAGAACTTCCTCAACATGTGCTTCGCGGTGCCCTGCGAGGACTACAAGATCAACCCGGTGCTCGCCGACGCGCTCGACAAGATCTTCATCCTGCACGCCGACCACGAGCAGAACGCCTCGACCTCGACGGTACGCATCGCCGGCTCCTCGGGTGCCAACCCGTTCGCCTGCATCGCGGCCGGCATCGCCTGCCTGTGGGGCCCGGCGCATGGCGGCGCCAACGAGGCCGCGCTCAACATGCTCTACGACATCGGCAAGGTCGAAAACATTCCGGATTTCATCGCCAAGGTGAAGGACAAGAACAGCGAAGTTCGCCTGATGGGCTTCGGCCACCGCGTCTACAAGAACTACGATCCGCGCGCCAAGATCATGCAGAAGATGTGTCACGCGGTGCTGAAGGAGACCGGCCACGGCGACGATCCGATGCTCAAGGTCGCGATGGAGCTCGAGAAGATCGCGCTCAGCGATCCCTACTTCATCGATCGCAAGCTCTACCCGAACGTCGACTTCTATTCGGGCATCACGCTGAAGGCGATGGGCTTCCCGGTCTCGATGTTCACCGTGCTGTTCGCGGTCGCCCGCACCGTCGGCTGGATCAGCCAGTGGAGCGAGATGATCGAGGACCCGCAGCAGAAGATCGGCCGTCCGCGCCAGCTCTACACCGGCGTCGCGCGCCGCGACTATGTGCAGATCGACAAGCGCAAGTAAGCGGCATCGCTGAAGCGAATCCGGGACGGCGCCATCATTCCTGATGGCGCCGTTTTCGTTTGCCCCGCGCGACTTCGGTCGCGATCGCGTCAAGGCGCGGCAGCCAGAACGCCCTGAACCGGTCGAGCCAGTCGTCGACCTCGCGCAGCCGCGCCGGCTCGACCGCATAGATGCGGCGCGTGCCGTCGGCGCGCACCGACGCGAAGCCGGCGTCCCGCAAGATCCGCAGTTGCTGCGACACCGCCGACTGGGTGATCCCGAACTCGCGCTGCACGACCGCAACGACGTCGCCCGAACTGTGCTCGCCGGTCGCAAGCAGTTCCAGGATACGCCGGCGGACGGGATCGCCGAGGATGTCGAAGGCGTGCAAGGTCGCTAAAGCGCGATGAGACTGCATCGTCATCCCGCTTTAGCTCTTGGTTTGAGCATGATCTCCGCGCAAACGCTTCGCGTTTGTCGCGAGGGAAAACCGCTTCACACTTTTCCGGATCATGCTCTAGCCTCCGCTCCCCGGCTCCGGCTCGCCGCAATAGGCCGCCGTGGTGTTTGCGGCCGATCTGCGCGCCGCAGCCTCCTCCGTGCCCGCCGCGATCGAGGCCCTGCACCAGTCCTCGCTGGCGTGGCGGATGAATTCCTTGCCGTCGTCGGTGGCTGGCCAGGCGGACGCGGCGGCGCGGTCGAATTCCTCGCCGGGCGGCATGGCCAGATAGAGCGCGAGCCCTAGCAGCGCGAGATCCCAGCCGACGCCGACCGCACCGGCCCCGTAGCGGTCCCAGAAGTCGCCCTCGATCACCGAGAGGTGTTCCAATTCCAGGCGCGTGGCGTCCGGACCGTTCTCGGCCAGCGTCACGGTAACCCAGCTGACCGTGCCCATGGACTCCCACGTGACGGCAAGCCGGCGCGGCGGCTCACACGCCGTGATCTCGCCGCCCGCATGGCCCTGGAACTGATAGCGGCCGCCAAGCCTCAGGTCGCCCGAGATCGGCAGGAACCAGCGCGGAATGCGTTCGGGGTTGGTCAGCACATCCCAGAGATCGGCGATATCGGTGTCGTAGCTGCGGGTCGCGATCACCGCCCGCGCCGGCTTGCCGTCGCGTTCCCGGAAGGCGACTTCGCGAATGACGGCTCCAACATAGGCGACCGGGTCGATCTTCATGGCAGGCTCCGTACCAATATTAGCTATTGCTAATATTAGTACGGTCTAAATATTCAGCGCAAGCGGGTCGTTGCGGCGGGATGTCGCCACTGAACGAGGACACGATCGATTGGCTAGGCCGAGCGGCGGCCCATTTCCGCCAGCACGATGTCGGCGGCGCGGACGCTCGGCGGCTGGTCGCCGGTCGACATCTTCCCGTCCATCGTCGCGAATCCCACGAGCTGCCGCAGACGATCGGGTGTATCCGCAAGCACGTCACCCAGCGCCGCTGCGAGCTTGTCCGGCGTGCAGTCCTCCTGCAGGAACTCGGGAATGATATCGCTGCCGATCACGAGATTGGCGAGGATCACCGAGGAGACCCGGATCGCGCGGCGCAGGATGAACGCCTCGGCGGCGCCGACGCGATAGGCCGTCACCATGGGAATCCCTGACAACGCGAGCTCCAGCGTCACCGTACCCGACTTCGCAAGCGCAGCGCGGGCGACACGGAACGCGGCGCGCTTCTCGGTCTCGCCGATCGCGAGCCGCGGCACCACCGGCCACGACGCGACGCCTTCGCGCACCATCGCCTCGAGGTGCGGCATGGTGGGGAGCACGAGCTCGAACGGCGTTTGCTTGTTGAGCTGGCCGAGCGCCGCGCCGAACAGCGCCAGATGATACCTGATCTCGCTGCGCCGGCTTCCGGGCAGCACCAGCAGCACCGGAGGCTGCCCATCGCGCCGCTTCTGCTCGTCCTCGTTCGGGCGCAGCGAGGCGAGCTGCTCGGTCAGGGGGTGGCCGACATAGCTGCACGGCGGTCCCTGCAGCTTGCGATATTCCTCCGGCTCGAACGGCAGCAGCGCGAGCACGTGGTCGACATAGCCCCGCATCGCGCGCGCCCTGCCCGGCCGCCAGGCCCAGACCGATGGCGACACGTAATCGACGATCGGAATGTTCGGGTTGCGGGCGCGGACGCGACGGGCGACGCGGTGGGTGAAATCGGGGCTGTCGATGATGACGAGCATGTCAGGCGCGTCGGCAAGCACGGCATCGGCGGTGCGCCGGATCAATCGCAGGATTTTCGGCAATTGCTTCACGACGGCGGCAAAGCCCATGATCGAGAGCTCTTCGATCGGAAACAGCGGGGCGATTCCCTGAGCAGTCATCGCCCGGCCGCCGACGCCGGAAAACTGCACGGCATCGCCGAGCCGCTGGCGCAGCACCTGCATCAGTGCCGCGCCGAGGCGGTCGCCGGATTCCTCGGTCGCGATGAGGAAGATCTTGCGAGCGGTGCTGGGGCTGCGCACCTGCATCAGCCCGCCAGCCCGATGACAAACAGCCCCTTGGCGTCGGCGGCCTCGACCAGGGCCTGCGGCTCGGCGGCCAGCGTATTGCCGGCGATCACGGCGATGCCGGCGATACCGGCTGCTGCCGCGCCCTCGACCGTCCGCGGGCCGATGGTCGGCAGATCGAAGCGCAGATCCTGCCGGCTCTTCGGAGCCTTCACCAGCACGCCGCGGCCGGCCTTGGCGCGAATGCGACCCTCGGCGCGCAGCCGCGCGACGCGCGCGAGCAGCCCGTCGGTACCCTCGATATCCTCGACCGCTACCACATGACCGTCGATCACCACGGCCGCCTGACCGATGTCGAACGGGCCGAGCACGTCGAGCACGCCGCGTCCGCGCGCGATGTCGGCGAGCGCCGTGCTGTCGGGCGCCGCGCGCGTCACGGCGCCCTCCGGCATCAAGAGATCGGGCGCGACATCCTTGATCCCGACCATGCGGAAGCCCTGCTGCTCGAGGATGCGACCAACGCTCGACAGCAAATGATCGTCGCCGCCGCGAAATGCGCGCACGACGTGGCCGAGCAGGCGCAGCGTGCCCCAGTCGAGCCGGATCTCCGACAGCGCGGGCCGCACCAGGGTGCCGATGAAGATCAGATCGCGGCAGCCTTCGTCGCGGAACAGCCGGGTCGCCCGCCCGAGCTGGCCGACCGAGATCCAGCGGTGACGAAACCGCTGCGCGCGCGCCGGATCGCAGGCGCCGCGCAGCGCGAACAGCACCGGTGTGATGCCGCGCGCAACCAGGGAGTCGGCGACCGCGAACGGCATGGCGCCGCCGCCGGCGATGACGCCGACCGGCGAGGAAAGCGAGGGAGCCGCTGACGTCATGCTGGCGGCCATCCCCTGCTCAATTGGTATCGGCGGGAAGGCAGAGCGGGCGCAGCTTGCCGCCCTCGATGAAGGCCAGGATTTCCGCAATCGCGGGATCCTCGCCCGCCAGCGGCTGCACCGAGGCCAGCCGCTCGGCGAAGATGCCGGGACCGTGGAACAGCTTTTGATAGAACGCGCGCACCGTCGCCAGCCGCGCCTTGGTGAACTGGCGGCGCCGCATGCCGATGATGTTGAGTCCTTCGAGAACCGCGTACTGACCGTTGGCGAGGCCGAACGGGATGATGTCGCCGCGCACGCCGCAGACGCCACCGATCATCACCTGCGAGCCGACGCGGGTGAACTGGTGCACAGCCGACAGGCCGCCGATATAGACGAAGTCGCCGATCTCGCAGTGGCCGCCGAGCGTCGCCGACGTCGCGAAGATCACGCCATTCCCGACCATGCAGTCATGGCCGACATGGCTGTTGTTCATGAAGAAGCCGCGATCGCCGACGCGCGTGAGCCCGCCGCCCTTGACCGTGCCGACATTCATCGTCACGCCCTCGCGGATGGTGCAGGCTTCGCCGACTTCGAGGCGGGTCGGCTCGCCGCGATAGCTGAGATCCTGCGGCGGCCCGCCGAGCGCTGCGAACGGCGAGATGATGCAGCCGGCGCCGATCCTGGTATGCCCGCTGATCGTGACATGCGCGATCAGCTTGCAGTTCTCGCCGAGCACGACATTGGGGCCGACGATGCAGTACGGACCGATCTCGGTGCCGGCCCCGATCACAGCGCCATCGGCAATCCGCGCAGTCGGGTCGATCATGCTCATGAAGTTTCGGTCCGGAATTCGTTAATGGCGCCAAGGTGCTATCGAGGCGCCAAGCTGTCGATTGGGGCGGTCGTTAGCGCGACTTTGCCCGCCCTGTCCAGTGACGTATGATGACGGCCTGTTGCAAGAGAAGGTCGCAACCGAACCATGGTCCGGGCCGCCGCGCTGATCCTCAGCCTGCTCTCTGCGCCAATCGGCCCGGAGACGGTCGATCTCGGCAACAGCACGGCGGTCGATCTCTCGAGCTTCGAATGCCACGACATCAACCGCAGCACGATCGTCCAGCGGGTCTGCTACAGCACGGATCAACGCGCGCTGCTGGTCGCGGTCAGAGGCAGCTACCAGCATTATTGCGGCGTCCCTGCCGAAACCTACGACGCGCTGATGAACGCGCCGTCGATGGGCATCTTCCTCAATCGCGTCCTGCGGATCGCGGGCGCGGACGGCCGCTACACCTGCACAACGTCGTGAGACCGGCGCGGCCTAATCCGTCAGCATCGCACCGACGTCGGCCTCGGCGACGACCTGGCCGTTGACCTTGGCGTCGCCGTGAAACCACCACATCGTCTTGCGCCGGCCGAGCGAGCGCATGTGATACTCGATGGTGTCGCCGGGCATCACCGGCTTCCTGAACTTGCACTTGTCGATGGTGAGGAAATACACCGCGCGCGGCTTCTCGGTGCCCTCGACCGACTTGATGCCGATGACGCCGGCGGTCTGGGCCATCGCCTCGATCATCATCACGCCGGGGTAGACCGGGCGGTCCGGGAAGTGGCCCTGGAACGGCGGCTCGTTGAAGGTGACGTTCTTGATGCCGATGCCGCTGTAGTCGGTGCGGATATTGATCACCCGGTCGATCAGCAACATCGGAAAGCGATGCGGAAGCGTCTTCAGGATATCGTTGATATCCACCAGCTCGAATTTGACCGGTGCCTCCTCCATCACTCCTGCCCCTCACCTTTGGCTTCGTTGTCGCGCACCAGACGCTCCACTGCGATAATTTCCCTGAACCACTGCTTGGTCGGCTTGGCGAAATGCCCGCCCCACCGACCGTTGGCCGGGATGTCGTCCTTGACCGCGCTCATTGCCGTCACCTGGGCGCCGTCGCCGATCTTGAGGTGGTTGTTGATGCCCACCTTGGCGCCGAGCGCGACATTGTCGCCGATGGTCAGGCTGCCGGCGAGCCCGATCTGGGCCGCCAGCAGGCAGTGCCGGCCGATCGTCACATTGTGGCCGATCTGGACCTGATTGTCGATTTTGGTGCCCTCGCCGATCACGGTGTCGCGCAGGGAACCCCGGTCGATGGTCGAGGCGGCGCCGACCTCGACATTGTTCTGGATCACCACGCGGCCGGTCTGCGGCACCTTCACGTGGCCGGCCGGCCCGAAGAAGATGAAGCCGTAGCCGTCCTGGCCGACATTGCAGCCGGGATGGATCAGGACGTTGTTGCCGATCAGCGCGAACTGAATGGTGGTCTTGGCGCCGACATTGCAGTCGCGGCCGATCTTGACGTCGGCCCCGATCACCGCGCCGGCGCCGATGATGGTGCCTGAGCCGATCTCGACCCGCGGGCCGATCACGACCAGCGGATCGACGATGACGCCGTCCTCGAGGCGCGCGGTGGGATCGATGATCGCCGACGGCGCGATGCCCTCGGTGTCGAACCAGGATTGCGGCCGCAGGGCATCGGCGTGCCATTGCCGGGCGAGCTCGACGAACGCCTGGAACGGCTTCGCCGCCCGCAGCATGGCGGTGCCCTTCGGCACCTGTGCCTCGAAGCGCGGGCTGACCAGACACGCGCCGGCCTTGGTCGCAGCAAGCTGGTCGGCGTATTTCAGATTGTCGAAAAAGGCGAGATGCATCGGACCGGCCTCGTCGAGCGAGGCCAGCCCCCTGATCTGAAGCGCGCCCCTTTCGGGGTCGACCAGTTGCGCCTTCGTCAGCGCGGCTATTTCAGCCAGCGATGACGAAGGAGGACTCTTGTAGAAGATCGGCTGCGCCATTCCATCCGTCGCAGTCCGGTTGGCAATCGGTCTTAGAACGTCGTACCGCCGCCAAACCGGAATTCTTGCGTGCGGTCAAACGCACCCTTGGTCAGCGGCACCGCGTAGTCGAAGCGCAGCGGACCGAACGGTGACTGCCAGATCAGGCCGACACCGACCGAGGTACGGACAACCTTGCTGTCATCGTAGCTCAGGCCAAGGCACGTACCCGGAGACGGCGGATTGTTCGTCGGCCTGACACAGCCAGGCACGTTGACTTCGCCGGTCGCCGCCCACGAGGTCGGGCCCTGGTAGTCGTACAGGCCGCCGGCGTCGGCATAGACCGCGCCCTTGAGCCCGACTTCCTTCGGCAGGAACCAGAACGGCATCTGCAGTTCCGCCGACACGCCCCAGTACTTGGTGCCGCCGATGGCGTCCATGGTGCCGTACGGGTTGATGTCACGCGGACCGATACCGTTCGGCGCAAAGCCGCGGACCAGGTTCGGGCCCATCTGGAAGTGATCGAGCATGCGCAGATCCGAGGTCCCGAGCTTGTTCAGGATGCCGCCCTGGGCGTGGATCACGCCGACGATGTCGGAGACCAGCGGGGTGTAGTACTTCGCGTCGATCGCGGTCTTGATGTAGCTGACGTCACCGCCAACACCGGCGAAGTCCTGCTTGAAGTCGACGATCAGACCGTCGGTCGGGTTCTTGTTGTTGTCGAGCGTGTTGTAGTTGAGCGTGTAACCCAGCGCCGACGTGAGGGTCTTGCCGCCCGCCAGCTCCTTGCGGACCGGCAACGAGGCTTCGCCGTCAAAGAAGCAGCCGAGACCATTGGTCGACACCAGGCTGATCCCGTTCAGGTTCGCATAGGCCGGGCTCGGATTGAACGCGGGGTTGGGCGTTCCATCCGGCAGGAACGGCACGTTGTTACAGTTGTTCAGCGTCGACGGCAGGGTGATTTCCTGCTGGTAGATCGAGTAGCGCAGCTGCAGCGAGAGATCTTCCCGCAGGCTGAAGCCGAGCCGCGGGCTGAAGCCCAGCGTCTTGGTGCCGTAGGCGATGTAGCTGTTGGACAGCTGCTGGCGCTGATAGAGGTCGAGGCCGAGCGCGACGCGGTAGTCGAGCAGATAGGGCTCGACGAACGACAGCGAGTAGCCGCGGGCATACTGGCCGTAGGTCACCGACGCCTTCGCGTACAGGCCGCGGCCGAGCAGGTTGCGCTCGGAGACGCTGACTTCGGCCAGCGCGCCGTCGGTGGTCGAGTAACCGCCCGACACCGAGAAGTCGCCGGTCGACTTCTCCTCGAGATCGACGATCAGGATGACGCGATCGCTGGAGGAGCCCGGCTCGGTGGTGATCTTCACCGTCTTGAAGAAGTCGAGGTTCTTCAGCCGGCGCTCGGCACGGTCGACCAGCGCACGGTTGTAGGCGTCGCCTTCCGAGATATCGAACTCGCGGCGGATCACGTAGTCGCGGGTACGGCTGTTGCCGCGGATGTTGATGCGCTCGATATAGGTGCGCGGACCTTCGTCGATCGCGAAGGTGATCGACACCGTGTGATTGTCGAAGTTGCGATCGCCGCGCGGCCGGACCACCGCGAAGGCGTAGCCGCGGCGCGATGCCTCGATCTGCATCTCCTCGACCGATTTCTCCAGCGCCTCGGCGTTGTAGAGCGAGCCGACATTGACGCGCGAGTAGGTGCGCAGCGCGTTCGGATCGAGCGTTGCGATCGACGACGTATAGTTGACGGACGCGACGCGGTACTGCTGGCCTTCCTCGATCTTGAAGGTAACCAGGAAGCCCTTCTTCTCGGGATCGTATTCGGTCAGCGCGGCCACGACCTGGACGTCGGCATAGCCGTTCTTGAGATAGAAGCGACGCAGCAGGTCACGGTCGGCCTCGACCCGGTCGGGATCGTAGACGTCGTTGCCGCCGAGGAAGCTCAGGATGTTCGATTCGCGGGTCTTGATGACGTCGCGCAGACGGGACGCCGAATAGGCGCTGTTGCCGATGAACTCGATCGACCGGACGCCGGTCTTCACGCCTTCATTGACCTCGAAGATCAGGTCGACGCGGTTGTTCGGCTGCTCGATGATCTGCGGATTGACCCGCACGTCGTAGCGGCCGGACCGACGGTAGATTTCGGCGATGCGCAGGGCGTCCGACTGGACCATCGGGCGCGAGAACGTGCCGCGCGGCTTGGACTGCACTTCAGCGGTGAGCTGTTCGTCCTTGATCTTCTTGTTGCCCTCGAAGGCAACACGGCCGATCACCGGGTTCTCGACCACGACCACGACGAGGCGCCCGCCCCGCTGGTCGATGTGGACGTCCTGAAACAGGCCGGTCTCGATCAGCGCCTTCAGACCGTCGTCGATCTGGGCCTGGGCCAGCCGACCGCCCGGTCCGGGATGGAAGTAGGAGCGGATGGTTTCAAGCTCGACACGGCGGTTCCCCTCCACCGTGATCGAATCGACGGTCTGCGCCGACGCAGGCACAGACACAGCTACGGTCGCCAAGGTGGCAACCACCGGCGCGGCGAACATGACCAAGGCGGCGAACAGCCCCCCCCTCACTCGCATTCCAAACATCATGCGCAATGCGCCCTTATCTTAACGATGCCAGATCGTTCCCCAACGACCCGACAGATTCCCAACCTGCCGCTCAGCTTGTAACCAAATTTGCCAAGGGGGCAAACTTACTAGAGCTGAACATTTCCATTTTCGTTCCAAGACGTTGCCCATTGGCAACGCCACAAAAAAGCCCGTTTCAGGACCCGGCGATCCTGAGGATGTCGTTATACGTCGCAAACACCATCAACATCAGGACCAGACCCAGCCCGATTCGGAAACCCACCTCCTGTGTCCGCTCCGACAGCGGGCGTCCCCGCAGCGCCTCCGCGCTATAGAAAAGCAGGTGTCCGCCATCCAAAAGCGGGATCGGAAACAGGTTCAGCAGACCGATAGAGACCGACAGGATGGCGCAAAGGTTGATCACGAACTGGAACCCGGCGCTCGCGGCCTGCCCCGACAGCTTCGCGATTCCAATGACGCCGCTCACCTCGGCCGGATTGCCGGTTCCAACAAACAGCGAGCCCAGGAACTTGAACGTGCTGGAAATGATGTACCAAACCTGCTCGACGCCGATCTTGAGGGCCTCCAGCACGCCGACCGAGGCGCTGGTCGCCTCGCCGACCTGAGCCTTGTGCTCGATTCCGAGCACGCCGATTCGGTGGGCATTGCCGAAGGGGTCCTTGACCTCCCTGAGCGCCGGCGTCGCCTTGAGCGCGACAATCGCACCATCGCGCTTCACCTTGAATCCAAGCTCTGAACCAGCATTCGAAGCTACAATCCGCTGCATGTCGGCGAAGCTCTGGATCGCGCTGCCGTCGATATCCACGACGACATCGCCGACCTTGAAGCCGGCGTTCGCGGCGACGCTTTCGGCCACCAAGCCGTCGACCCGGGCAATCGTGCTCGGCTTGCCGTAGTAGAGCGCCATGCCCGCGAAAATCAGGGCGCCGAGAATGAAGTTCGCCACCGGGCCGGCCGCAACGATGGCGGTGCGCTTTCCGACCGATTTGTGATGGAAGCTGCCTTCACGCTCTTCCGCCGTCATGGCGGCGAGCGTCTCGGTGGACGGCGTCGAAGCCTCGCTGTCGTCGCCGAAGAATTTGACGTAGCCGCCGAGCGGAATCGCCGAGATCTTCCAGCGCGTGCCATGCCGGTCGTTGAAGCCGGCGAGCTCCGGACCGAAGCCCAGCGAGAACGTCAACACCTTCACGCCGGCCCAGCGCGCGACCAGGAAGTGGCCGAGCTCATGGAAGAAGACGACGATGGTCAGGACGAAGAGGAAGGGAACGATGGTACCGAGAAGCCCATGACTCAACGCATTGATACTATGAATAAAATACTCGGGCATTCGATTTTCCCTCGACAAGAGCCAAAGGCTCCGTCCCCAACCCTCTAGGTTGCCTTTAAGGCAATTTGAGGCAATAGGGCGGCAGCTTTATTTCGCGCGATATGGTCAACGGAAATCGCATCATCCGCCGAGTGCAGTGGTGGCTGATTCCCTGACTTGATCCAATCGTTCATCGTCGCCTCGACCAGCCGGGCGATCGCGCCGAACTTGATCTTGCCGGCGATAAACGCGGCGACCGCGATCTCGTTCGCGGCGTTGTAGACCGTCGTCGCGCCATGCCCCATCCGCAGCGCCTCGTAGGCCAGCCGCAGCCCCGGGAAGCGTTCAAAGTCCGGCGCCTCGAAGGTGAGCTGTCCGATCTTGGCGAGGTCGAGCTTGGCGGACGGGCCGACGACGCGGTCGGGCCAGCCGAGGCAATGCGCGATCGGGATCCGCATGTCGGGCGTGCCGAGCTGGGCGACCACCGAGCGATCGGAGAACTCGACCATGCCGTGGATGATCGACTGCGGGTGCACCAGCACGTCGATTTCGTCGGGCGTCAGCGCGAACAGATAGGACGCCTCGATCACCTCGAGACCCTTGTTCATCATCGAGGCGGAATCGATCGTGATCTTCTGCCCCATGCTCCAATTGGGATGCTTCAGAGCCTGTTCCAGCGTCGCCTGCTCGATGTCGGCGGGCGCCCAGGTGCGGAACGGCCCGCCGGACGCGGTGATGATCACCCGCGTCAGTTCCTCGCGGTTGCCGGAAGCCAGCGCCTGGAATAGCGCATTGTGCTCGGAGTCCGCCGGCAGGATGCAGGCGCCGGCCTTCCTGGCCCGCTCCATGAAGATATCGCCGGCGCAGACCAAGCATTCCTTGTTGGCCAGCGCGACGGTGGCGCCACGATCGACCGCGGCAAGCGCGGGCTTCAGCCCGGCCGCGCCGCTGACCGCCGCCATCACCCAATCGGCCGGCCGCGCGGCCGCTTCGATAATCGCGCTCTCCCCGGCCCCGCATTCGGTCCGGGTTCCGGCCAGCGCGTCCTTCAGTTCCGAAAGCTTCGCCGGATCGGCAATGGCTGCGAACCGCGCGCCGAATTCCTTGGCCAGCTTGGCGAGGCCCTCGACATTGCTGTTCGCGGTCAGCGCCTCGACCCGGTAGCGGTCGCGCGCGCCGCGCAGCAGATCCATGGTGCTGTCGCCGATCGAGCCGGTGGCACCGAGGACGGTTACAGTCCGCAGGGCGGATGCCGCCGCGGCCTTGTTGTTACGCAACGGAACTGCGCTCATCTCATCACCAAACCATAAGACCGCGCCCGACGCCATCGGCGCCACCACGGAGAAAGCCGAAAATCGCCGCCACAATGACGGCCGCGACAAATCCGTCCAGGCGGTCCAGGAGGCCGCCGTGACCGGGAATGATGTGACTCGAATCCTTCACGCCGAACCGCCGCTTCACCGCGGATTCGAACAGATCGCCAAGTTGCGAGACCACCGACAACACGGCGCCGAGCATCAAGAGCGGACCGGTCGAGCCGATCTTAAGGGCGGCAAAGCCGGCAGCGACCAGCAGGCTCGCCACGAAGCCGCCAACCGCGCCCGCCCATGTCTTCTTCGGGCTGACCCGCACCCAGAGCTTCGGCCCGCCGATGCCGCGGCCCGCGAAGTAGCCGCCGATATCGGTGACCCACACGATCAGCAACACGAACATCAGCGCGGCAAAGCCCTTCGCCGTGTCGAGGCGCAGCAGGACCGACGCGATCTCGGCCCCTGCCGCATAGAGCAATCCCGCAATGGCCCAGTTGCGCCGCGCGCCGGACGTCAGCGCCACAACAACCGCACCGGCGGCGAGTACGATCAGGGCCGCATCGATACGGCCGGCCATCAGGCACAGTCCGGCGAGCAGCAACGCGACCACGCCGGGCACCACGACACGGAGCTCGCGTCCGAGTCCGGTGACAACAAGCCATTCCGCGAACAATCCGGCCGCCGCCAATGTCACGAGGAGCGACCAGGCGACGCCCCCCATATAGGCCAGCGCGATCGCAACCGGCGCCAGCACCAGCGCCGCAATCACGCGCATCGCGAGATTGCGCGACCCCTGCTCGTTTGCTGCCGCCGGCGCGGCCTCGCCCTCGGTCACGATCCGGTTTTCGCAGCGAGCCCGCCGAACCGGCGCTCGCGCTTGCCGTATTCCGCAATCGCGCCTTCGAGCGCCGCCTTATCGAAATCCGGCCAGTGAATCGGCACGAACACGAGTTCGCTATAGGCGGCCTGCCACATCAGGAAGTTGGACAGACGCTGCTCGCCGCTGGTGCGGATAATCAGATCCGGATCCGGAATGTCGGGCGCATCGAGATATTGCCCGAGCGTGTCGGCATCGATGGAGTTGGCGTCGCGCCTGCCTTCGGCAACCTCGCGCGCGAGGCGCCTCGCCGCGGCGGCGATCTCCGCCCGCGAACCATAGTTGAAGGCGACCACAAGGTTGAGCTTGACGTTGTTCTTCGTCAGCTCCTCTGCCTCGTTGAGCAGCGCGCAGATGTCGGCGTCAAGCCCGTCACGCTCGCCGATCACGCGCACCCGCACCCCGTCACGATGCAGCGTCGCAAGATCGTTGCGGATGAAGCGGCGCAACAGGCCGAACAGATCGCCGATCTCGCTCGCGGGCCGCGACCAGTTTTCCGAGCTGAAAGAAAAAATGGTGAGATAGACGATGCCGAGTTCATGGGCCGCGCGCACCACGCGGCGCAGCGCTTCGACGCCGCGGCGATGGCCCTCGACGCGCGGCAGGCCACGCGAAGCGGCCCAGCGCCCGTTGCCGTCCATGATGATGGCCACATGCAACGGACTGCCGGAGCGATCCGGTCCGTCAGTTGCTGGGGCGGCGGCGTTCGACATCGGCTCGTTCCCGTAGCGCCTTCAGACCGTCAGGATTTCCTTTTCCTTGGCGGCGAGCAGCTGGTCGACTTCGGCGATCACGCCGTCGGTCGCCTTCTGCACCTCGTTCGACAGGCGCTCCTGATCGTCCTCGGAGATCTCGTGATTCTTCTCGAGCTTCTTGATCACGTCGAGGCCGTCGCGGCGCACGTGGCGTACCGCGACCTTCGCCGCTTCCGCGTATTTGTGCGCGACCTTGACGAGCTCCTTGCGGCGCTCCTCGTTGAGTTCGGGAATCCGCAAGCGCAGCACCTGTCCTTCGGTCGCCGGCGACAGGCCGAGGTTGGAGTCGACGATTGCCTTCTCCACGGCCTTGACCATCGTCTTGTCCCAGACCTGTACCGAGAGCAGGCGCGGCTCGGGCACGCTGATGGTGGCAACCTGGTTGAGCGGCATATGCGAGCCGTAAGCCTCGACCTGGACCGGCTCCAACATAGAGGCCGCGGCACGGCCGGTGCGCAGGCCGCCAAGCTCGTGCTTGAGCGATTGCGTGGCGCCCTGCATGCGGCGCTTCACGTCGTTGATGTCAAAACCAGCTGCGGCCATGACGTTTCTCCCTTTCACTAGAAACCGGCTGTCGACGCCCTCGGGTCCAAAATCTGGACCCGGAGGCGCGACAATCAGCCGGCGACGACGGTGCCGTGTCCGGTACCGCGCAGAATCGCACCGATCGAACCGGGCTCCGCGATAGAGAACACGATGATAGGCAGCGACGTCTCGCGGGCAAGTGCGAAAGCGGTCGCGTCCATGACCTTGTAGCCGCCCTCGATCGCCTGCGAATGGGTCAGGCGGTCGAAGCGCTTGGCTTTGGGGTCCTTCTTCGGATCGGCGCTGTAGACGCCGTCGACATTGGTGGCCTTCAGCACCGCCTGCGCACCGATTTCGGCCGCGCGGAGCACGGCGGTGGTGTCGGTCGTGAAGAACGGGTTGCCGGTTCCACCGCCGAGCAGGACGATGCGTCCCTCGGCGAGATATTTGTGCGTTGCACTACGGGTGAACAGCTCGGAAATCTCCGGCATCACGAATGCCGACAAGGTCCGCGCCGGGGTTCCCTTGCGCTCGATCGCCGCCTCCAGCGCGAGGCAGTTCATCATGGTGGCAAGCATGCCCATGGTGTCGCCGGTCGGCCGGGAGACGCCGCGCGAGGACACCTCGACGCCACGGACGATGTTGCCGCCGCCGATCACGACGGCGACCTCGATACCGAGCTTGCGGGCCGCGATCAGGTCGTCGGCGATGCGATCGACCGTCGGTTGATCGATACCGAACCCGTGGGAGCCGGCCAGATATTCGCCGGACAGCTTGATCACCACGCGACGATAGATCGGCTCAGCCATGATGCGATCGCTTTCTTATCCCGCGCAGGCAGGCCTCCGGCGCAGAGCGCCGGACGCCCTGGTGTCAGCGGTTACTTCTTGCCGCTGGCGGCCGCGACTTCGGCGGCGAAGTCACTTTCCTGCTTCTCGATTCCCTCACCGAGAGCATAGTTCACAAAGCCAGCGATTTTGATCGGCCCGCCGACCTTACCCTCAGCTTCCTTCACCGCCTGGGCAACCGACTTGCCGCTGTCGTGGATGAAGGCCTGATCGAGCAGGCAGACCTCCTTGTAGTAGGTCTTCAGGCCGGAATCGACGATCTTCTCGATGACGTTCTCCGGTTTGCCCTGCTGGCGGTACTTGTCGGCCAGCACGTCCTTCTCGCGCTTGACGGTCTCCGGATCGAGCCCGGCCGGGTCGAGCGCCAGCGGCTTGGCCGCCGCCACGTGCATGGCGAGCTGGCGGCCGAGCACCGCGAGCTCGTCGGCCTTGCCGGTGGACTCCAGCGCCACGATCACGCCGATCTTGCCGGCGCCCTCGACGACCGCGTTGTGGACGTAGCTCGACACCACGCCCTTGCTCACCTCGAGCGAGGCGGCGCGGCGCAGCGTCATGTTCTCGCCGATGGTCGCGATCGCGTCGGAGATCGCAGTCTCGACGGTGACGTCGCCGACCTTGGCCGCCTTGATCTTCTCGACGTCAGCGCTGTTGTGCAGCGCGACCTGGGCGATCATCTTGACCAAGCCCTGGAACTGCTCATTGCGCGCAACGAAGTCGGTCTCGGAATTGACCTCGACCAGCACGCCCTTGGTGCCGGAGGTCAGCGCGCCGATCAGGCCCTCGGCGGCGACGCGGCCGGCCTTCTTGGCGGCCTTGGAGAGGCCCTTCTTGCGCAGCCAATCCTGCGCTTCCTGCATGTCGCCGTTGTTCTCGGTCAGCGCCGCCTTGCAATCCATCATGCCCGCGCCAGTCGACTCGCGGAGCTCCTTGACCATCGCTGCTGTGATCGTTGCCATCGTTCAATGTCCTTCTTGCCTGTACAGAAACCGCGGCGCCCGATGGCGCCGCTGTCTGCGACAGGGAGATCGTTGTTCGTGGAATAGAAGCGGCGGCCGGGCGAGACCCGGCCACGCCGCGTAGCCTTTATTCCGCTTCGGCGAGCGTCTTGGCCTGGGCGACCCAGGCGTCAGCACGGCTCGGCAGACCGACTTCTTCGCCGATCTTGTGTGCGGTGTCGTGGTCGAGCTCGGCGAGCTGCCAGTAGTGGAAGATGCCGAGGTCGTTGAGCTTCTTCTCGATCGCACCGGACACGCCGGTGAGCTTCTTGAGGTTGTCGGCGGTGCCGCGCGGGCCGGCGAGGCCCTGGAAGCCGGACGGCGCAGCCGCCGGAAGGTCTTCCTGCACGGGCGTCGCCGACGCACCGATGTCGATTCCGGAATCGCCCTGAGCGCGCGAGATGCCATCGATGGCGGCGCGCGCCACGAGATCGCAATACAGCGAGATCGCGCGGCCGGCGTCGTCATTGCCCGGCACCACATAGGTGATGCCCTTCGGGTCCGAATTGGTGTCGACGATCGCCGCGACCGGGATGTTGAGCCGCTGGGCTTCCTGGATCGCGATGTCTTCCTTGTTGGTGTCGATCACGAAGATCATGTCGGGAAGACCGCCCATGTCCTTGATGCCGCCGAGCGAACGGTCGAGCTTGTCGCGCTCGCGCTGCAGCGTCAGCCGCTCCTTCTTGGTGTAGGAGTTGGCTTCGCCCGACGACAGCACGTCGTCGAGATGACGCAGGCGCTTGATCGAGGCCGAGATCGTCTTCCAGTTGGTCAGCGTGCCGCCGAGCCAGCGCGAGTTGACGAAGTACTGCGCCGAACGCTTGGCAGCGTCGGCAACGCCGTCCTGGGCCGAGCGCTTGGTGCCGACGAACAGGATGCGGCCGCCCTTGGCGACGGTATCGCTGACCGCCTGCAGGGCACGGTGCAGCATCGGCACGGTCTGCGCGAGGTCGATGATGTGGATGTTGTTGCGGGCGCCGAAGATGTAATCCTGCATCTTCGGATTCCAGCGGTGGGCCTGGTGGCCAAAGTGAACGCCAGCTTCAAGCAACTGACGCATAGAAAAATCGGGTAGCGACATAGTGATAATTCTCCGGTTGGTTCCTCCGGAAACGTGTGAGCAGACGCGCCTTATGGCCCGGCTGCCACCGGACGGCCTTTTGAGCCATGTTTCCGTGTGAGATGGCGCGCTGTATAGCGCGATTTGCGCCAGAAGCAAGGAAATACGGCCGGTTGCACCGGCCGGACGGCCCAAAATCGTGCCGAAACGGCCCTGTTTGGCGGCCCGGAGGCCCCCTTTACAGCGTCTGCACGTCGACCACGCCCGCCACCGCCTTGATCGCGCCGGCGATCTGCGGCGAGACCTTGTAGCGGCCGGGCAGCTTCATCTCCACCTCGGTCTCGAGGTCCAGCATCATCACCAGCGAGACGTCGCCATCGCCCCCCGCCGCCGGTGGCGGCGCGGCGGCCGGCTTCACGGCCGGTGCCTTTGCGGCGCCGCCCGGGGCGAGCGCGGCTTCCGGCATGTTGAGCCGGCGGGCGATCGACTCCAGCGGCTTGGTGTCGCGCACGAATATCCGCAGGCCCTTCTGCGTCTTGGCCGCGGCGTGATCCAGCGGCTCGGCGTGCAGCACCCTCGCCCGCACGTCCTCGCCCTGCAATTCGGCGCCGAGCTGCAACAGCACGGCCGCGCCCGGCTCGAGCACGTCGCGGTATTGCGCAAGGCCCTCCGAGAACAGCACCGCTTCGAAATGGCCGGTCGGGTCCGACAGGCCCATGATGCCCATCTTGTTGCCGGTCTTGGTGCGCCGCTCCATGCGCGACACCACGGTTGCCGCGACCTTGCCCGCCGTGGCGCCGGTCTTCACCGCGCGCGAGAATTCCGCCCAGGACTGCACGCGCAGCCGCTTCAGCGCGGTCGCGTAGTCGTCGAGCGGATGGCCCGACAGGAAGAAGCCGATGGCGTCGTATTCGCGCCGCAGCCGGTCCGCCGGCAGCCACGGCTCGATCTGCGGCAGCATGATGCTCGGCGCATCCGCCGCGCCGCCGAACATGTCGTTCTGGCCCGAGGTCGCCGCCTCATGGCTGCGCTGGCAGGCGGCGAGGATCGCATCGGCGCCGGCGAAGACGCGCGCGCGGTTCGGCTCCAGCGTGTCGAAGGCGCCGGCCGCCGCAAGGCTCTCGATGATCCGCTTGTTGACGGCGCGCGGGCTCACCCGCGCGGCGAAATCGGCGAGCGAGGTGAAGGCCCCCTTCTTGTTGCGCTCCTCGATGATCTGCTCGACCGCCTGGATGCCGACGCCCTTCAGCGCGGCGAGCGCGTAGTAGATCGTGTTCTCGCTGACCTCGAAGGTCGCGCCGGAGCGATTGATGTTGGGCGCTTCGACCTTGATGCCGAGCCGCTGCGCCTCGGAACGGAATTCGGACAGCTTGTCGGTGTTGTTGAGTTCGAGCGTCATCGACGCCGCCAAAAACTCAACCGGGTAATGCGCCTTCATATAGGCGGTGTGGTAGGACACCAGCGCATAGGCGGCCGCGTGGCTCTTGTTGAAGCCGTAGTCGGCGAACTTGGCGAGCAGCTCGAAGATCGTCTCGGCCTGGCCCTTCGCCACGCCGTTCTTCATCGCACCGGCGACGAAGATGTCGCGCTGCTTGTCCATCTCGGCGCGGATCTTCTTGCCCATCGCGCGGCGCAGCAGGTCGGCCTGGCCGAGCGAGTAGCCCGCCATCTGCTGCGCGATCTGCATCACCTGTTCCTGATAGATGATGACGCCGAAGGTCTCCTTCAGGATCGGCTCCAGGATCGGATGCAGATATTCCGATTCCTCGTCGCCGTGCTTGCGCGCGCAATAGGTCGGGATGTTCGCCATCGGGCCCGGGCGATACAGCGCCACCAGCGCGATGATGTCCTCGAAGCGGTCCGGCCGCATGTCGATCAGCGCGCGCCGCATGCCCTGGCTTTCCACCTGGAACACGCCGACGACATCGCCGCGCGCCAGCATCTGATAGCTCGGCTCATCGTCGATCGGCAGCGTCGCGAGATCGACATGAACGTTGCGCTGCTTGAGCAGCTTCACCGCGACGTCCAGCACGGTCAGCGTCTTCAGACCGAGGAAGTCGAATTTCACGAGGCCCGCCGGCTCGACCCATTTCATGTTGAATTGGGTGACCGGCATGTCGGATTTCGGATCGCGGTAGAGCGGCACCAGCTCGCTCAGCGGCCGGTCGCCGATCACGATACCGGCGGCATGCGTCGAGGCATGGCGCGTCAGGCCTTCGAGACGCTGCGCGATATCGAACGCACGCGCCACCACCGGATCCTCGTCGCGGAACGCCTGCAGCTTGGGCTCGCCCTCGATCGCCTGCGCCAGCGTCACCGGTGCTGCGGGATTCTGCGGCACCAGCTTGGTCAGCTTGTCGACCTGCCCATAGGGCATCTGCAGCACGCGCCCGACGTCGCGCAGCACGCCGCGCGCCTGCAGCGTACCGAAGGTGATGATCTGCGCCACCTGGTCGCGGCCGTAGCGCTCCTGCACGTACTGGATCACCTCGCCGCGGCGGTCCTGGCAGAAGTCGATGTCGAAGTCCGGCATCGAGACGCGTTCGGGATTGAGGAAGCGCTCGAACAGCAGCGCAAACCGCATCGGATCGAGGTCGGTGATGGTGAGCACCCAGGCGACCAGCGAGCCCGCGCCGGAGCCGCGGCCCGGTCCGACCGGAATGCCCTGTGCCTTCGCCCATTTGATGAAGTCGGAGACGATCAGGAAGTAGCCCGCGTATTTCATGCGGGTGATGACGTCGAGCTCGAAGGCAAGCCGCTTGCTGTAGTCCTCTTCGGTCATTCGCGGCGAGAGACCGTGTACCCGCAGGCGATTCGCGAGCCCCTCCTCGGCCTGGCGCTTCAGCTCTGCGGCCTCGTCGGCGGCGGCATCGGCGCTGGCGGCGGCACCGACCGTGAAGAACGGCAGGATCGGCTTGCGGGTCTTCGGCCGGAACGAGCAGCGCTCGGCGATCTCCACCGTCGAGGCCAGCGCCTCCGGGATGTCGGCGAACAGCACCGCCATTTCGGCGCGGGTCTTGAAGCGGTGATCCGGGGTCAGTTGCTCGCGGTTGGTCTCGGCAATCAGATGGCCGCCGGCGATGCAGAGCAGCGCGTCATGCGATTCGTAGTCGTCATTGCTGGCGAAATACGGCTCGTTGGTCGCGACCAGCGGCAGGCCCTTGCTGTAGGCGAGATCGATCAGGCCGCCCTCGGTGCGGCGTTCCTTGTCGGCGCCGTGGCGCTGCAATTCGATGTAGAGGCGATCGCCGAACAGGCCGGCCAGGCGTTCGCAGCGGGTGGTCGCCAGCGCCGCCTGCTCGGCCCGGAGCGCCAGCGCGATCGGGCCGTCGGGGCCGCCGGTCAGCGCGATCAGGTCCTCGGCGTCGTCGATGAGCCAATCGAACTTGATGTGCGGGGTCTGGTTGACAGGCGTCTCCAGGAACGCCCGCGAGTTCAGCCGCATCAGGCTGCGGTAGCCGCGCTCGCGCGCCGCCAGCAGCACGATTCGCGCCGGGCCCGTCGTCGCAAGGATGCTCCGCGTATTCGGATCGACGTCGCCGAAATCCACCGCCAGCTCGCAGCCGACGATCGGCTGGATGCCGTAGCCGGCCATCTTATCCGAGAATTCCAGCGCGCCGAACATGTTGTCGGTATCGGTCAACGCCAGCGCCGGCTGGCGGTCGGCCTTCGCGAGCTCGCCCAGCTTGGCGATCTTGATCGAGCCCTTCAGCAGCGAATAGGCGGAATGAACGTGAAGGTGAACGAATCCGGCATTCGGCATGGCTGCTTACGGAATCTCTTGGGTCAGGGATGGAGCGAGCGCCAGGGCCGGAACTCGAAAGTGTCAGACCCGACTCGCAATCCCATGGTGGGGCCTGACCCCTGCCAAGTCCACGCCGAACGCGGCGTGGCGGCAAGTCCTCCTGCTTTTCCCCAGGGGGCAGACCATGCCGCCGGCGATGCCCCTGTCCCCGCGGGCGCATTTTCAGAATTGGGTGATCAGCTGGGCCCACACCGCGATCATCCCGACGAACAGCGTGATCGATGCCAGCGCTGCAGCTTCCTGCACGAAAATCTTCAACATGGCCGCTCTCCCTGAACTGGAACGTATGCAGAACATTGTTCCTTTTTTGTTCTAGGAGTCAAGCAACGCCGGCGACCCGGTTCGAGAAGTGACCTCCGTGGTTAATTCCCGGCCGGCCGACGTCTCGGCGCCATCAATGATCCGATGACGAGCGTGTCTTGAGGCTCCGGGGAGCTAGCTACCACAACAGCCCCCCGCCTGCTTGGGCGGGCACGGGACCGTTCCGTATGAGCAAAACACGCAGCAATCTCCTGCTTTCGGTTTCAGGCGAGTGCCGCAGCCCTTGCAATCATAGAAGAACTGGCAGGCGTCGGTCGGCATCGTCTCGATGGAGACATGGCCGCAGGATGGGCACGTCAGTTGGGAGGTCAGCTGCAGGTCCGTCATGCCGGGAATATGCGGCGATGACCGTTCGGTTGGAAGGCCTCCTCCAATCAAACCCGACCCCAATCCCGGAGCGGACGGGCAAAGCCCGTCCCGTGCTCCTGGCCGACGGGGCGGCGCCGCCAGGCCAACAAAAAACCCCGGGCCGAAGCCCGGGGTTTTCGATGCCGCTTGAATTAAGCGAGCGATCAGTACTTCGCGATGACCGGGCCACCGAACTTGTAGTTCAGACGGCCGAGGACCATGTCGGTGTCGCCACCGGTGTGGAAGCCGGTCACGGCAACACCGGCCGGGGTCACGAAGGTCGCGCCATGGGTGTCTTCGAAGATGTGGTTGTACTCGACGCCGAGCGACCAGCCCTGCGAGAAGGCGAATTCGAGGCCAACGCCCACCGTCGGGCTCCAACGGGTGTCGAAGCCGGTCTCGGAGGCCAGATTGCCGGCCGCGTTGAGGAACTGGAAGTTGCGATCGGTGACCGCAGCACCGCCCTTGGCGTACAACAGGACGTTGTTCCAGGCGTAGCCGATCTGACCGGTGAACAGGCCGAACGCATCGGTCTTCGAGCGAACGATGCCGCCCGGGACGACCAGGTTGCCGGTGCTGCCGGAGAAGTCAGCCCAGTTGCCCTGAGCTTCCAGACCGAACACCCAGCCGCCGGCCTGCCAGCGGTAGCCGATCTGGCCACCGACGGTGCCGCCGTTGGCGTCGAAGCTTCCGACGCCGCCGAAGCCGTCGACCGAACGGTTGTCGTGGCTCTGGCCCCAACCACCGTTGATACCAATGTAGAAGCCAGTCCAATCATAAACAGCGGCAACCATGGGCGGCGGAGCCTTGGTGTAAGGGCGAGCCGCGAGGTCAGCCGCGGAAGCAGCAGTCGCGCTGAGCGCGAGCATGCTGGCGGTGACAAGCAAAATCTTTTTCATTTTCCCGTTCCAACTTTTTCTACAGGCCCCCAAGGCCGCGAGACACCGTCATAGCAGCCCCCGGCGGAATTGCTGTAACTTCGCGGCAACAGGCAGGGCCAAACGACTTCCCTCAAATTTGAAGTTAATACTGTATTACGGGCACTTCCTGGAACTTTTGCCACATAGTTGCCGCACAAACTTCACAATCCGGATCTGCGTGCGTAGCTGCGCGCAAGATCGTTGACCGGAACCGGCTTGTCCGATTTGGATCGTCGCCAAGGTCGAATCTTCGCAGCAAAAGGAATGCAGATGCGGACGATGATTCTTGCTGCTGCGGCGTCTGTGGTCGCATTCGCAACGCTGGGGACTGCGCCCGCGTATGCCGTCGGCGTGCGTTACCCGTTCTGCATTCAGGGCGACCGCTATCCCGGCCTGAGCAACTGCTCCTATCCATCGTATGAGGCGTGCCTGGCCACCGCTTCGGGCATCGGGCAGAAATGCATCGCCAACCCCTATTATGCCGGCGACAACGACCCGCGCTCGTATCTTCACGTGTCCCCGCGGGACCGCCGTGAGGGCAATTTCTTCGACCTGTTCATCCACTGATGCCCGATCCAGCAAACACCGGCGCGGGAATGTGAGTTGATCCGGCGCTGCGCGCAGGTGCCTATTCGCGCGCGCTCGGCATCAGCATTGCCGGCGCCGGGCCGACGAGGAGATTTCTGATGCGCAGTCTGATCCTGGCACTCTTGCCGGCACTCTTGGCCTTGGCAGCCGCGCCGGCCAGCGCCCAGAAATACGATTCGACCTCGCCGGTCTGCAAAACCAACTACCGATGGGGCGGTGAGGATACCGACTGCGGCTACACGTCGATCGCGCAGTGCCAGGCCTCGGCGTCCGGCCTCGCGGCGATCTGCATCAACAATCCCTATTATGCCGGGCCGCCGATCGACGGGCGGCCGCGAGCACCCGGCAGACGGCCTCGCCCCGCTTATTGAGAGCCGGAAGCATTTCGTTCCGATCGAAGCGAAACGGAAAAAGGCTTTGGATTCTCTTACCTTAGCGCGGCTTCTTCACGCGTATCGCTAGCCAGTTCACGCGATGGCGCACTATTCGAGCTCGACAACCTGTCCGTTCGACAGCGACACCCGGCGATCCATTCGCGCGGCGAGATCGAGATTGTGAGTCGCGATCAGCATCGCGACACGGGTCGCCTTCACGAGTTGCATCAGCGCGTTGAAGACGTGGTCAGCCGTGCCGGGATCGAGATTGCCGGTCGGCTCGTCCGCGAACAGCACCCGGGGCGCGTTGGCAACCGCGCGCGCGATCGCGACACGCTGCTGCTCGCCACCCGAGAGCTCGGCCGGGCGATGGGTGATGCGATCGCCGAGCCCGAGATAGGAGAGAATCTCGGTCGACCGTTTCACGGTTTCGGAGCGCTTGAGGCCGCGAATCATCTGCGGCAGCATGACGTTCTCGAGCGCCGAGAACTCCGGCAGCAGCCGATGCGATTGATAGACGAAGCCGATATCGGAACGGCGAATCTGGGTGCGGTCGACGTCGGACATTTGCGAGGTCGGCGTGCCCGCGACATAGACTTCGCCGTCATCAGGGGTCTCCAGCAGGCCCGCAATGTGCAGCAATGTCGACTTGCCGGATCCCGACGGCGCCACCAGCGCCACCGATTGACCGGGCCACAGCGCGAGATTGGCGCCGTTCAGGACCGTCAGCGTCGCTTCGCCCTGCCGGTATTCCCGCTTGATGTCATGAAGATAGACGACCGGTGTGTCTTCCGCCCCCTCCGCCATGTGCGCTCCTTATTCGTACCGGAGCGCGTCGACCGGATCGAGGCGCGCGGCGCGCCACGACGGGTAGAGCGTCGCAAGGAAGGACAGCGTCAGAGCCATGATCACGACGGCGAGCGTCTCGCCAAAATCGATTTCAGCAGGCAGCTTCGACAGGAAATACAGCGTGGGATCGAACAGTTCCGTGTTGGTGAGCCACGACAGGAATTGCCTGATGGTTTCGATGTTGAAGCAGATCAGCAAGCCGACCAGCAGACCGACCAGCGTGCCGACGACGCCGATCGATGCGCCGGTGATCAGGAATATCCGCATGATCGAACCCTGCGAGGCACCCATGGTCCGCAGGATCGCGATGTCCTGGCCCTTGTCCTTCACCAGCATGATCAGTCCCGAGACGATATTGAGCGCCGCGACCAGCACGATCATGGTCAGGATCAGGAACATCACGTTGCGTTCGACCTGAAGCGCGTTGAAGAAGGTCGAATTGCGCTGCCGCCAGTCGACCAGGAACACCGGCCGGCCGGCCGCCTCGGTCACCAGCTTGCGATAGGTTTCGATCTTGTCCGGATTGGTGGTGAACACCTCGATCGAGGACACGTCGTTGTTGCGGTTGAAATAGGCCTGCGCCTCGGTCAGCGGCATGAACACGAAGGTCGAATCATATTCCGACATGCCGATCTCGAACACCGCAGTGATCTTGTAGGGCTTGATGCGCGGCGTGGTGCCCATCGGCGTCACTGCGCCCTTCGGCGAGACCAGCGTGATCATGTCGCCGGCATGCAGCGAAAGCTGGTCGGCGAGGCGGCGACCGATCGCGACGCCCTGCCCCTCATCAAAGCCCTCGAGCGAGCCTTGCTTGATGTTCTTGGCGATCGAGGTGAGGTTGTTGAGATCGTCGGCGCGGATGCCGCGGATGAAGACGCCGGCGGCGTTGAACGGCGATGAGCCGAGCCCCTGCCCGTCGACCACCGGTGCGGCGAGGCGGATGCCCTGCACCTGGCTGATGCGGTCGGCGACATCCTTCCAGTCGGTCAGCGGCGATTCCAGCGGCTGCACCAGAATGTGTCCGTTGAGGCCGAGGATCTTGTCCAGCAATTCCTTGCGGAAGCCGTTCATGACCGCCATCACCACGATCAGCGTGGCGACGCCGAGCATGATGCCGAGGAACGAAAAGCCGGCGATGACCGAAATGAAGCCTTCCTTGCGGCGCGCGCGCAGATAGCGTCCGGACAGCAGCCATTCGAATGGCGCAAAGGGCGGGGTACGGACTGGCTCGCTCATGGTCTCATCCATCTGTCGATAATCCCATGATTCGGGCCAAATGTGGCCGGATTACCCCGCCGATCAGCGCGGCGTGAATAAACTTTAACCCGCGAGCTTCGCGACCACGTCGGCGGGGCTCATGTTGTCGCGTGAGCCGTCGCTGCGACGCTTCACTTCGACCTTGCCGTCCGCAAGCCCCTTGGGTCCGACCAGAATCTGCCACGGGATGCCGATCAGATCGGCCGCGGCGAACTTGGCGCCGGCACGCTGGTCGGTGTCGTCGTAGAGCACGTCGACGCCCTTCGCCGAGAGCTCGCGATAAAGCTGCTCGCAGGCGCCATCGACCGCGGCATCGCCCTGCTTCAGATTGAGGATCGCGGCGCGGAACGGCGCGACGGCCTCGGGCCATTTGATGCCGGCGTCATCGTGACACGCTTCGATGATCGCGCCGACCAGACGCGACACGCCGACGCCGTAGGAGCCGCCATGGATCGGCACGTCGACGCCGTCGGGACCGGCCACCATCGCCTTCATGGTCTCGGAATATTTGGTGCCGAAATAGAAGATCTGACCGACCTCGATGCCGCGGGTGTTCAGCCGCTTTGCCTCAGGCACTTCCTGTTCGAAGCGCGCAGCCTCGTGGACGTCCTCGGTCGCGGCGTAGACCGAAGTCCACTGCTTGATGATCGGCGTCAGATCACTGTCATAATCGACGTCCGCGCCCGGCACCGGCAGGTCCAGCACATCGCGGTTGATGTAGACGCCGGATTCGCCGGTCTCCGCGAGCACGATGAATTCGTGGCTAAGGTCGCCGCCGATCGGGCCGGTCTCGGCCCGCATCGGGATCGCCTTGAGGCCCATCCGCGCAAAGGTGCGCAAATAGGCCACGAACATCTTGTTGTAGGAGCGCCGCGCGCCGGCCTCGTCGAGGTCGAACGAATAGGCGTCCTTCATCAGGAACTCGCGGCCGCGCATCACGCCGAAGCGCGGACGCTGCTCGTCGCGGAATTTCCACTGGATGTGGTAGAGGTTGAGCGGCAGGTTCTTGTAGGACTTGATGTAGGAGCGGAAAATCTCCGTGATCATTTCCTCGTTGGTCGGCCCGTACAACAGCTCGCGCTTGTGACGATCGAGGATGCGCAGCATCTCCGGGCCATAGGCGTCGTAGCGGCCGCTTTCGCGCCAGAGATCGGCGAGTTGCAGCGTCGGCATCAAGAGCTCGAGCGCGCCGGCGCGGTCCTGTTCCTCGCGAACGATCTGCTCGATCTTCTTCAGCACCCGGAAGCCGAGCGGCAGCCAGGCATAAATGCCGGCAGCCTCCTGCCGCATCATGCCCGCGCGCAGCATCAGCCGATGCGAGACGATCTCCGCCTCTTTCGGGTTTTCTTTCAGGATGGGCAGGAAAAACCGCGACAATCGCATGGCGTTACTCGGGAATCAGGAAAGCGTGGGAAGAGCTGCAGTGAAACCGGATCGGCTGTGAAAACACAAGGCCGCCAAATAAGAAAAACCCTTCAAATCAGGCGATTTTCGGCCATTTGAACGAATTGCGTGCCGTCGAAGCACCGAGCGCGCCGACCGCGGCTTTACCTGACCTCGAAATCGTCTTCCAGTGTCACTTTCTTGAAATCGGTCACCAGGGCGTCGATCTGCATGTGCCAGCGGCCCGGCACCGGCAGCGGCACCTTGCGCACGTGCCAATAGCCATCGGCACCGCGCGCGGCGACGCGTTCCATCGGTTCGATGCCGCGCTCGGGCAGGCTCAGCGTCAGCGTCGCCTCCTTGGCCGCGAACGGGCTGGCATCGCCGTTCATCAGCTGCAGCACGAAGTCGTTCGGCCCGACCTTGCCCGGCGCGATCAGCACCTGGAACATCGCGGCATCAGTGTGGATGTGGACCGCGAGCGGAACATCGGCCGACATCGCCAGCACGCGCGGCGGCGGCGTGAAGCGCCAGAGTGCGACGAGGCCCAGAATGGCGATCATCAGCACGAATTCGAGCGCGATCGAGCGCTGCAGCGGCCGTGTCCGACGAAACTCGCGCGCGATGGCCGGCGTGAACACCAACCGGTTCAGCGCAGCGAGCCCGAGCAGCAGCACCACCAGCACCAGTTTCGCAAGCAGGATGTTGCCGTACCCGGTGTCGATCAGCGCGTGAAAGCTCTCGAGCTGGACGACGGCGAGTGCCAGGCCCGACAAGGCGATCAAGACGACGACCGGCACCGCGAGCGTCGAAAAATGCCGCAGCACCCGCAACAATGAATCCTTGCGCTGCCAGGCAAGTACAGCCAGCGGCGCCAGCGCGCCCATCCAGAACGCCACGCCAATGCCGTGGATGAACAGCGCGGTCCGCGTCAGCCATTGCGGCGAGGCGGTGGCGGCATGGCCGCTGACCGCAAACGACAGCCCGACACAGATCATTGCGATCGCGGTGCGGGTGAAGGCTGCACCGAACGACGGGCTGCGCCAGGCGATCGCCGCGATCAGCATTGCGGCAATCGCGAGCAGCAGCGCGGGAAACAGGCTGGTGCCGGTGGCGCTGGCCCACGCCGCCCACGTCACGATGCCGGAGAGCGGCAGGTTCAAGAGGTCGACGCCCTGTAATCCAAGCGACGCGATCGCGCCGACAAGGCCGATCTTCAGCGACCACATGATCAATCGTTCGCCGGCCGGGCCCTGCCCGATCCAGGCGGCAAAGAACACGCCGCCGACGCCGACAAACAAGCCCAGATAGAGCCCGAGCCGCGCCAGCCAGATCAGTGCATGGAGCACGCCGTCGCTTGACGGCGCCGCCGAGCCGGTGACGACGCCGATCGAGAACAGCAGCGAGCCGGCGACCGGATGGCCGTCCTGCGACACCACGCGATAGCTGACCACCTGCGTGCCCTGCGGCAGGCCCGCCGGCAGCGTCACCACCACCGACTGGTCGACGGCGCGGATCGCGACGTCGCGCGGCTTGCCCGCGGCGTCGAGCAGGCTGACCGCCGTCGGCGCCACCGCTTCGTTGAAGCGGAGCACCACCGTCCTGGGTGCTTCAGCCACCACGCTGCCGTCGGCCGGTTCGGCGCCGATCAGGACGGCATGCGCATGGGCTGAGGTCGCAAGGCACAGCGCCACGAGCAGCGCTGCGAGGTTTGCGACCAGCCGCATCGCTTACGACTTCGGCAGCAGCTTGACGCCGGGAGCTGGTGTCTTGCTGCCATGGTCGTGCCCGCCGCCCTGCCCCTCGGCTGGGGTATCGATCCAGCGGCTGACGCCCTGCTCGCACTCCTGCACGACCGGAAAGTACAACGTGGTGTTGGGCTTCAAGGTATCGGTGAGAAACGTCTGCATCACGAACTCGTCGTAGTTCTGGTCCGCAAGCTTGCCACCGCTCCAGGCGACTTCCTTGACGCCCTCGGAAAGCTTGGCGCCGTGATAGTCGTATTGGGCGGCGTATTTGCCGGTGACCGCATCGAGAGTCCAGCCCGCCTTCGGCATCGGCTTCACTCCGATCACGCCCTCCGGAATCTGCACCCGGATCTTGATCGTCGCCGAGCCCGCGCAGCCATGCGGCACGGCGAACACCGCCTTGTAATACGATCCGACCGCCGCCTGCTTTCCTTCGAGCGTGATATGCGCGATCGCCGGCTGCGCTGCGAGCAGCGCCGCCGTGGCAACGAGGAGCGTCTGTGATCGCATGGCTCCCTCACATCTTCTTCATGTCCATGTGACCTGAATGGTCGCCATGGCCGGAATGACCGCCGCCCGGCCCCTGCGCGCCGACGGCCTGCACGTCCAGCGAGACCGAGACCTTGCCGGCCTTTTCGAACTCGAGCGTGACCGGCACCTTGTCGCCCTGCTTCAGCGGATTCTTCAGATCGAACATCATCAGGTGATAGCCGCCCGGCGCGAGCTTCACGGTCTTGCCGGGCTCGATGGTGAGGCCCTTGTCGAGCGCACGCATCTTCATCACGCCATTGTCCATCGACATCTCGTGGACTTCGATCTTGCCGGCAACATCGCCGGTGCCTGACACCAGCCGGTCGGGCGTCGTCCCCTTGTTCTCGATCGTCAGGTAGCCGCCGCCGATCTTGGCGCCGTTCGGCGTTGCGCGCGTCCAGGCCTGCGTGATCACGAGGTCGCCGGCCTTGACGTCCTCGGCGCGCGCGGACGTCGAGACGAGTGCAGCGGTCAGCCCTGCGAGGGCAAGGATGCGGGGGAGCGTCTTCATGGCGACGGATTTCCTTTCAAGTTGAAATTCAAGTGTCATCGGGTTGCTGCCGACTGGGCGCTGGACCATTTGTTCAGATCGGCGATTTCGGCCGACCCTTCGATCGTCGTGATCGTTCCATCCCGGGAAATCAGCATGGTTCGCGGGATATCGCCTTGCCAGGCCGGATCGATCTCAAATCTCAACCGCTCGGCAAAGCCGTCGTCGAAAATCCAGTTTTCGGCCGCGCCGAGGCCGGCGCGATCCAGCATCGATCGCGTCGCCTCCGGAAGGTTGGGAACCAGATCCGCGCTGATTGTGACGACATCGATTCCGGGATGATCCTTCATGAACTGGCCAAGCTCCGGCAGCTCGACCTTGCATGGTCCGCAGGTCACTCCCCAGAAGTGCACCAGGGTCGGACGACCGGCATGCGCATGCAGCAGCTTCTGCCAGCTGCCGCGTTCGAACGGCTTTGGCGCGCCCTCTCCCGCCGCCAATGCGGACGTCAGCGTTGCGAGCAGGACCAGCGCCGCGAGCAGATAACGCTTCATGGTTCGCCCTCGATCGCCTGAAAATGGTAGCCGTCGGCCTTCGTCATCCACGACAGATAGGTCTGACGGCTGTCCGAGACGAGCAGCGGATGGTCGGAACTGTCGGCGGTGTCCGCGATCACCGTCGGCTTCGACCATGTCGCTCCATCATCGTGCGACGTCATGAGGTCGACTGTCGTCTTCTGCCCGTCGAATTCCTTCCATGCCATCACGAGCCCCTGCGGCCCCGCGACAATCTGCGGCCGTGAAGGGCTGCGGTTCGGCTGACCGACCGGAAGCGGGTCAGAGAAGGTTTTGCCGCCGTCGCGCGATCGCGCATAGAACAATCCCTTGCGCGCCTTGCCGTTGGTGTACCACGTCACGTGGTAGGTTCCTTCGGGCGATATGGTCAGGCTCGGACCGTGATGCGGACAGGCCGCGATCTGCCAGTCGTCGCGGCTCACCCGATGGATCTCGCCGGGCGTAGCCAGGTCGGAGAACGTCACGATCGCATGGTCGCGCACGCCGCCCTCAAAGATGTTCCGGAACACGACCACCGGACGGCCCGCGCCATCGAATGCCAGCGCGAGGCGGCAGCACTCGCAGGTGTTGTCGGCGACGAGCCGCGCGTCGGAATAGGTTGCTCCGCCATCTCCGGATGACGCGAAAAACAATCCGGCACCATCATATTTCTGGCCGCGCTGCTGCGCCGGAACGCGGTTACGCTTGTCGAGCCACGCGGCAAACACCGCCCCCGCAGGATCGAAGCCGATCGCCTCGAACCGTTGGCTCTCATTGCTCGCGGTGATCGGCTTCGGCGCCTCGAAGCTGCGCCCGCCATCGGTCGATCGCGTGGTCAGCACCTGACCGTTGAAATTCTGATCGCGGAAGATCGAGAAGGCCACAGCGATGTTGCCCTTGGCATCGATCGCAAGCTTCGGCCGCGCATCCGGTCCCCAATCGAGATTGAGCCGCTCCCGGGTGACCTGCACCGGTGTGGAAAAGCTCTTGCCCTGGTCTTTTGAGCTCGCGACGGAGATCTGACCTCCGGCCATCCACGCCAGCCACAATGTCCCATCCCGCCCAAAGGCGGGCGTGACCTTGGTCGCGCAGCGCAGGTCCGTCGCTTCGCAAGCCGCTTCGGAGGCGTGCTGATGGCTCATCTGCGCGACGGCAAGGTTCGGCAAGGCCGCGAGCATGAGCGTTGCGAGCAGCGTCAGGGCGACCGGTTTGCGATAGGTCATCGATGCGCTCCTCATTTGAACGCAATCTTCATGCCCGCCACGACGGCGCGCGGCGATCCGGCATAGATCGAGTTGGTCGAGTTCGCCAGTACGCTCGCGGGATTTTGAATGCCTGCCGCGGTCACCGAATTTGAGATGTTGTTCGCCGACGCCACGTACGTCCGGTCGAAGACGTTCCTCACCTCGATGTAGAGGTTCAGCGCCTTGAAACAATCGGAGACGAGATCGGTCTTGTAGTGCAGATTGAGGTTGACCAGCTCATAGCCCGGCGCCTTCAAGAGGTTGGCGTTGTCCATGTAGAAGCTGTCCTTCCACTGCACTTCGACGAACCCGCCAAGTCCCTGGAACGGACCCGACAACTGGTCGTAGCCCAACCGCGCCGTGAGCTCGTTTGGTGAGATGCCGGGGATCTTGTTGCCGGCGCGATTGAAGCTGAACACCGCGCCGTTCGTGATGTTCTCGACGTACTCCGTGTAGATCTCGTCTAGATAGGTGTAGGCCGCCGAGAAGCGCCAGCCCGGCAGGAATTTCCAGTCGGCGGCCAGCTCGACGCCGCGATGCTCCGATCGCGGCGCGTTGAACGTGTAGGAGATGCCCGCAAGCGGCGTGGCCTGAGAAACGAGCTCGTCCTTGAAGAACTCGTAGAAGCCGGTGACGCTGAGCTTGAGCGCGTTGTTCGGTGTCCAGTCGGCACCGACATCGTAACCGAGATTCCTTTGCGTCCGCAGCTGGGTGTTGTTGCCCGAGGCGCCACTCGGCAGGACGAACAGATTGCCGACCTGCGGCGTGCCGTATCCGGTTGCCACTCGCCCACGGACTTGCCACTCGCTGCTCAGCCGGTACAGCAATGCGAGCTCGGGCGCGGTATTCTGGAATTGCCGGTCCGCCGTCGTGATCGCCGTGGTCGTGGTCCCGGCCGCGCCGGCATAGCTATAGGCGGTGTTTCGCCCCGTCAGACTGGTGGTCTCCCAGCCAATGCCGGCAACGGCGGTCAGCGCAGGTGTGAGCTTCAGTTCCTCGCGTGCGCGAACACCGTAATTTGTCGTCGTGCTGAACAAATTGCTCGACAGGCTTCCGAGCGTCGCATTTCCGCCCGGCATCACATTGCGCGTATCGCTCGAGGCGGTGAGCGTATTGTAGAAGCCGCCGAAATAGGTGGTCGAATCCAGTCCGAACACATCGCCGCGTCTGACGACGTCGCTCATGTAGTTGTAGGACGGGAAGTCGCCGATCGCGCTCGTCGATCCCGTCGGCTGGTTGATGTTGCGGTCGTCGAACACGAACTGGTTGCGCCAGGTGGTCCGGTTGTCGAAGTCGTGCTCCCAGCGGCCGCCGACGATGGTACGGCGGTCGTCGCGCCCAAGGCCCGCCTGAAGCGCGGTCTCCCTGTCGGTCCCGGCCGCCGCGTTGAACCCATTGTTGAACAGCGTCACGGTGGCGCATCCCGGCGCGGCCGTCGCGCCGGTCGTGCAACCCTGCTGGAACGGGTTCTGGTAGAACTGGTTCAGCGAGGAGCGGATCGGCAAGCGCGTCGTCAGGTCATTATTGATCAGCTTCACCGTGAAGCGGTCGTCCGGCGTGACCTGCAGCGTGCCGAGGAAATTGACGGTCTGGGTGTTGAACCAGCTATTGCCGATGTAGCCGTCACCGCGCGCGTCGCTCGCGAACAGCGAGCCCTCGAAATTGCCGATCTTCTTGCCCGCGGCGAGATAGTTGTTGAGGTAACCGAAGCTGCCGCCGTCGACGCCATACTCGACGCCGTCGATCGTGCCGCCCGGCCGGGTCCGGAAATTCAGCGCCCCGCCGGTCGCATAATTGCCGTAGAGCGCCGATGACGGCCCGCGGACCACGTCGATGGCGCCATAGGCATGCGGATCAATCAGGTCGCTGCGCGACAGGCCGTCCGGCTGGGTCACCGGGAAACCGTCGTCGAAGATGACGAGGTTGCGGATGCCGAAGCCGTTCCGCGCATTCGACCCGCGGATCGAGATGCCGAAATCACGCGGGCCGTTACCCTGCTTGATCGAGATGCCTGGGCTGTCGCGCAGCACATCGGCGACGGAGAACGCCGGTCGGTTGTCGAACTGGCTGCGGTCGATGGTCGTCTGCGTTTGGCCTGTCGGCGCCCGGTTCAAACCGTCGCGGGTCGCGGCAAGCGTCTCCCCCGGCCTCGCGCCGTCCGCTGGGGCCGCCGTCACGGCTGGCGCTGTCGCCGGCTTCGGCGGCCGCCGCACGGACGCGGCACGAACGCGCGGCTTCTGCGCCGCCGGCTTGGCGCGCGCCGCCGTCCGGGGCGCCTCGACGGTGACGGAGGGCAGCTCTGTGCTGGGCGCCTGGGCTTCGGCAGCGGACGGCAATGCGCAAAGCGTCGCGCCCAGCGCGAGCACGCTTGCCGCCTCCAGCGGGTGATAGCGAAACATGGATGAATCCTGACACCGGCACTTCGGCCGGCTTGCTTAAGGGCACTTGCCGGCGCGGGACGCACCGGCAGCGACAAGGTCGTCAGGAAAACAACGGCGGCGCGCGGGCTTGCGCCGAGAGGCCGGCGCGCGAACGATCGAACTCGGAGGCGAAATCAAGCCAGGCGATCCGCCTCGGCAGGCGTTCGACGGCCTGGGCCGTAACTTGCGGGCCATCAACGGGCGCACCGGTCTGCAGCACGCTGCACGCCGAGCAGCAGCCGTCATGGGCGTCGTGACCGGTCTGGTCGCCCTGCCCGGCTCCGGAGCCGGCATCGCCGTGGCAGATGGTGGCGGCCGCGAGCGGATCGGACGCGGCAAGGCTCGCCGCCCAGCAGGCCCCGATCGGCGCAAGAATCTGCACCAGCAGGGCAACCAGGACGATGGGCAGAAAATTCTTCAGCCGCCGGCGCATCGCAAAACCATCCGGGACGGAACTAACCACCATGGACGCCGGAAGTCGAGATCGCCGACGCGTCCGGTTTCTTCCAGCCGACGGAAATAGCCGAGCGTGGCACTTGCATCACGGCAACTCCGAAATCAGTCGTATCCCCTTACCCTGCAACGTGTTTTGCATCTCCCGTCACAACCGGCAGTGGCGCCATCCCAATCATTTCGCAAATTGCTCGAAAATTGAACAATCGTTGCCGAAAATGATGACAAGCCTGGAAAGATAGTCTACCAATTCGGGCTCAGGCCAGCCGCGAGGTGTGTCCTGGTGGTCCAAGTCTCGGGAGGAGCCCGACGCGCACAAGCAGCGTCACCCCATCAATCAAGATCAAATCGAATTTTTGGGGCAAATAGGGTCGACACAATTTTTGGAGCAGGGCTTTGAGCCCTGCTCTTTTTTTATGTGATGATCGCAATCCGCTATGGCTCCATCATTGAATCCGATCGAACGCAGCTTTGAACTCGCAGCAGCGGCTTGCGATGATCTGACACCGTTCGTGTATCGCCGCCTGTTTCGCGAACATCCCGAGACGCAGGCGATGTTTCGCACCGAAGGCAGCGAGCCGGTGAAAGGCTCGATGCTACAGCTGACGATCGAAGCCATCCTCGATTTCGCCGGCGAGCGCCGCGGACATTTTCGCCTGATCGAATCGGAAGTGTTCTCGCACGACGCCTACGGCACGCCGCGCGAACTGTTCGTGGCATTCTTCGCGGTGATCGCCGATACGCTGCGCGACATTCTCGGCGAGCAATGGTCTGCGGAGATCGATGCTGCGTGGCACAAGCTGCTCGGCGACATCGAAGCCATCGTGCTGCAGCAGAAACATCTCGTGGACGAGAGGCCGTAGCGTCACCGTTCCGATTGTGACACACTCGCTTTATCCGCGGCGCGTGCAATAGACGCCGACGGTCAGAAAAACGAAGAGGGAGCAAGCAATGCCAGGGACCGACAAGGGGATGGACAAGGCGTCGACGACGCGGCGCGACCTTCTGCAGATGGCGGCGGCAGGTGGAGCTGCGGCCGGCCTGTTCGGCGGAATGGGCATGACGACGTCCGCGCTCGCCGCCGAAACGGGACGCTCGGAAAAGCCGTTGAAGGCGGCATTCTCCAACGCCGGACTGCAGGCGACATGGTGTGCGCAAGGCAAGCAGGCCGCCGAGTTCTGGGGCAAGCTGTTCAACGTCGAAGTGACCTGGTTCGACGGCCAGCTCGATGCCGTCAAGCAGCGCGCCGCAATCGACAACATGGCGTCGCAGAAATGGGACTTCGTGGCGATCCAGGCGTTCGGCATCGGCACGTTGACCCAGCCGGTGCAGAAGATGATCGACGCCGGCACCCCCGTGATCGACATGGACACGCTTATTGCTCCTCTCGATCAAATTAACGTCCACTCGTTCCTCGCGCCCGACAACGAGTTCATGGGAGCCTCGGTGACCCAGGCGCTGTGCAACGCGATCGGCGGCAAGGGCAAGGTCATCATGACCCAGGGCGCGCTCGGCCACACCGGCGCGCAGGGCCGCGCCAAGGGCTTCAACTCGGTCATCAAGCAGTTCCCGAACATCGAGGTGCTGGACACCCAGCCCGCCGACTGGGACGTCTCCAAGACCGCGCGGCTCTGGGAAACCTATCTGACCAAATACTCGCAGATCGACGCCGCCTTCTTCCACAATGACGACATGGCGCTCGCCGCCTACAACATCATGAAGGCGCGCAACCGCACCAACATCCTGATCGGCGGTGTCGACGCCATGCCGCCGGCGATTCAGGCGGTCAGCGAAGGCCGCATGTTCGCGACCGTCCGCAATCCGTCCTGCCGCATCCATGGCGGCGCGATCGTCGCGGGCGTCGCCGCCGTGGTCGGCGGCGAAAAGAGCGGCCAGGGCATTCCGAAGAATGTCGTGACCGACGGTCCCGTCGTGACCAAGGCCAACGCCGCCGGCATGCAATGGATGGAGGATCATTTCCTGATCTGAGCGGGCCTCATGACGCAGGGACGCTCGGCGATCCTCGAGTTGCACCAGATCACGAAGGCCTTCGGCGGTGTCGAAGCCCTTCGTGGGGTCGACTTCGCGCTGCACGCCGGCGAGATCCACGGCCTCGTCGGCGAGAACGGCGCCGGAAAAAGCACGCTGATGAAGATCATCGCCGGCGTGCATCCGGAGTTCTCCGGCCGCTTCATGCTGGACGGCAAGGAGACCCGCTTCCGCTCCACCCGCGACGCGCACGCCGCCGGCATCGGCATGGTGCATCAGGAGCTCAGCGTCGCGCCTGATCTCACGGTCGCCGAGAACGTGTTCCTCGGCAACCAGCCGACCAACCGCCTCGGCTTCGTGCAATGGCGGCGGATGGCGCGCGAGGCCGGCGAGCAGCTGGCCCGGTTTGGCATCGACGTCAACCCGATGACGCGGCTCGGCGATTTGCCGATCGGCCTGCAGCAGCTGATCGAGATCGCTCGCGTGCTGTTTTCCGGCGCACGCATCATCATCCTGGACGAGCCGACCTCCGCCCTCTCTCCGCCCGAGGTCGAACGCCTCTTTGCGACGCTGCACAGGCTGCGCG
Organism: Bradyrhizobium brasilense; assembly: GCF_029714345.1. NCBI lineage: Bacteria > Pseudomonadati > Pseudomonadota > Alphaproteobacteria > Hyphomicrobiales > Nitrobacteraceae > Bradyrhizobium > Bradyrhizobium brasilense. Next base: position 4,478,755 of record NZ_CP121669.1, on the reverse strand, counting down.
ACGAAGGCACCAGCATCGTCTTCATCTCGCACTTCATCGAGGACATTTTGCGGGTCTCCGACGTGGTGACGGTGTTCCGCAACGGGCGGAAGATCGCGAAGACCGCGTCCGCGGACACCACCAAGGGCGCCCTGATCGAGGCCATGATCGGCCGCGGCGGCGAGGCGCTGGAACACAGCTACACCGATGACCTGATGCTCCCGCAACCGGGCGGAGGCGCGGCGGTGCTGAAGGTCGATCAGCTCTCGCTCCGCCGCAGCCTGCAGGACGTCTCGTTCGAGGCCCGCTCCGGCGAAGTGCTCGGCATCTACGGCTTCATGGGCTGCGGGCAGCTGGAGCTGTCGCGGATCCTGTTCGGCAAGCTGCGACCCGACGGCGGAACACTTGCGGTCGGCGGCGCAGCGAAGACGTTTCGCAGCACCGCGGCGGCGCGACGGGCCGGCGTTGCCCTGGTGCCGGAAAGCCGGCGCGCCATGCTGTTCCACCAGGAGCCGGTCTACAAGAACATCTCGATCAGCATCCTCGAACGGATCTCGGCGCTGCTGCTCAAGCCGGTGCGCGAGCGTGCGATCGCCCAGCGCCAGGTCGAGCAACTGCAGATCCGCCCGCCGGTGGTCGGCCTCGATCTCGGCATGCTTTCCGGCGGCAATCAGCAGAAGGTGGCGCTGGCAAAATGGCTCGCCTACCCGCCGCGCGTGCTGGTGCTGTGCGAGCCGACCCGCGGCATGGATGTCGGCGCCAAGAACGACGTGATCAACATCGTGCGCGATCTCCGCGCCAAGGGGTTGGCGATCATCGTGCTGTCGACCGAGCCGGAGACGGTGCTGTCGCTGGCCGACCGGATCCTGGTGCTGAAGCGCGGCGCGGTGGTGCGCGAATTCGCGGGCGAAGCGGTCAGCAAGGACCGGCTGCTGGAGGCGGCGTAGAGCATGATCCGGAAAAGTGCGAAGCGGTTTTCCGATGCTCAAACAAACAGAGAAAGCGCGATGACCACCTCATCGCGCTTGATGGAGAGACATGATGGCAAGCAGTGACGGCGCCACGGCGCGAGCGGATCACCAGCGGTCGCGCGGGCTGGCGCCCTTCCTGCGCTCGCAGATGCGCAACATTGCGCCGTTCCTGACGCTGATCTTCCTCAGCGCCTTCTTCGCGATCGCGAGCCCGTCGTTTGCCACCATCGACAATGTCGGCAACATCCTCACGCAAGTGTCGGTCACCGGCATCATCGCCGTCGGCCTCACCTTCGTGATCCTGTGCGCCGAGATCGACCTGTCGATCGCCAGCATCGCCAACGTCACCGGCATTGCGGTGGCGTACTTCACGCTGCAGGAATCCTACGTCAACATCGCCAATGTCCCGATGCCGGGCATCGTCGCGATCCTGCTGGCGCTGGCGCTGTGCGCGCTGCTCGGCCTCGTCAACGCGCTCGGGCTGACCATGATCGGCATCCCCTCCTTCATCATGACGCTCGCCATGATGCAGATCGCGGCCGGCGTCTCGGCGCTGCTGGTGCGCGGCCAGATCGCCTACAAGGTGCCGGACCTGATCACGACGCTCGGCTCCGGCTCGATCGGCGGCATCCCCTGGATCGTGATCGTCGCCGCGGTGATGCTGCTCGGCGGCCATCTGGTGCTGACCTACACGCGGTTCGGCCGCTACGTCTACATGGTCGGCGGCAACCGCGAGGCCGCGGAATTTGCCGGCCTCAACGTCAAGCTCATCCTCGGCAGCGTGATGGTGATCTCGGCAGTGTGCTCCGGGATCGGCGGCATGCTCGGCGTCGCCCATTTCGGCAGCGCGCAGCAGAACGAATTCGACACTTATCTCTTGGATTCGATCGCGGCCGTGGTGGTCGGCGGCACCAGCCTGTTCGGGGGCCGCGGCGGCATCGGCAACACCATCGTCGGCCTGTTCGTGCTCGGCGTGCTCAACAACGGCCTCGACCACGTCAATATCGACAGCTTCCTGAAGATCCTGATCCGCGGGTTGATCCTGCTCGCGGCGCTGATTATCAACGTGTACGCGCAGCGTCTGCGGGAACAGGCGGCGGATTAAGGATGAAGGAGCTGAGCACACAGCTCTCTCCATTCGTCGTCCCTGCGAAAGCAGGGACCCATACGCCGCGGCGGGTATTGTTGAAGGGACTCGTCATTCCAGCGTCGCTCAACAATGATCATTGGTGGTTATGGGTCCCGGCCTTCGCCGGGACGACGCCGAGTGTGTATCGCTTGTGAGTCAAACATCCGCATTCTCGCGACATGATTTGTCCGAGCTTGCTGTTCGTTCCGCCCTCGCGTTGAAGAGGGCGCAAGGAAAGCCGCGCTGCGTAGGACGAGTAGAGCGAAGCGAAACCCATCAACCCTTATCGCGCGGTCAGAATGATGGGTACCGCTTCGCTCCACCCATCCTACGCTTCCCCGCTACCTGGCAAAATCCGGCTGCCAGTGGCGCAGCTCGCGGGCGGCGTAGGTGACCGCGCCGATCGTCGTGTAGGACCGCGCCTCCAGCATCATGTTGCGGGCGAGCTTGAGGGCCCGCGCCTCGCAGATCGCGCGCTGCTTCTCGTCGGCGATCCACTCGAAGTCGATGTTGTGCGCGAGACCAAGGATGCGCCGGATGGTCTTGGCCGCGGCGAAGCCGACGGTGTCCTCGAACAGCCGCGCCATGTACGCCTGCCGCTCCGCCTCCAGCCGCGCGGCACCTGCCTCGCCCACGAACAGCGACACCGGATAGCCGTCGCCCTTCGCCTCGCTGCGCCACAGCGCGAGGAACTTGCGGGAAAACTCGCTCCAGACGCCTTCGATGGTCGCGAGCAGCCAGGCCTCGAACGAGGCCCGCTCACCCGGCGCGCGCTCATGGCCGGCGGAGGCCAGGTAGGCCATCAGGAGGTTGCCGATGACGGCGCCGATGTCGAAGCCCATCGGGCCGTAGAAGGCGAACTCGGGATCGATCACCCTGGTCTCGCTGTCTGTAACCATGATCGAGCCGGTATGCAGGTCGCCGTGCAGCAGCGCCTGCGGGCTCGCCATGAATTTCAGCTTGAGCCTGGAGATCGCGACATGCAGGTCGAGGTCCTCGCGGAACGCCGCGGCGGTTGCGTCGAGATAGGGCGCAGTCCAGCGGTTCTGCTCGGCGATGCGATAAGGATCAGTGAAGATCAGATCCTCGGTGATCTTGCACAGCGCGTGGTTGCCGGCGAAATCGGCGATCCCCTGCTTCTTCTCCGCGGCCGACAACGCAAGGTCGGACGTGAAGAACAGCGTCTGCGCCAGGAAGGTCGAGATATCCTCGACAAAGCGCGGGTACCGCGTGGCCTCGATCAGGCCCTTGCGCATGATGATGTGCGGCTCGAGCAGCTCCATCGCGGTGAGCGCGAGCGGCGCATCATGATGCAGCACGGCCGGAACGAGCATCGGCGCCAGCCGCGCCTGATGCACTAGCGCCATGTGCTCGTAATGCGCCCGCGACAGCGGCAGCGGCCAGCTCTCGCCGACGAGGCGCACATAGGGCAGCGCCTGCTTGACCGCGAGGCCGCCGCTTCCGCCCTTGACGATGAAGACGAGGTTGAGATTGCCGTCGCCGACCTCGCTGATCGACCAGTCCGCCGGCGCGCCGCCGAGCTGCGCGACAACGGCGGGCAGCCCCGCGAGATAATCCCGCAGATCGGCTTCCCGCAGGATTCGATATGCGCTCTGCCCGGAGCCCGGCTGGGACTGCAGGTTCATCGTGGTCGCCTCCTCCACATTGCCAGGGCGAGGTTGATCCCCACTCCATTGGCATCCGTTTCTAAAACAGCATCCCCATCGGTACGTAGCCCGGGTGAGCGAAGCGATACCCGGGAAAGTGATCCCGCATGTCGCTTCGCTCATGCGGGCTACTTCTGCGTATCAGAACGGCATCCCCATCAGTTTCGACAACCGCTCGATCGAGAGATAACCGGAATGATAGGCCCACATCGCGATCGCGAAGATCACTGCCGAGATCAGCGTGGTCCACAGCAGCTTGCGGCCCATCCGCGCCAGGATCGGCGCGCCGGGGTCGGTGCCGGGAGCGCCGACATTGTCCTCGTGCTGACTGCGTATGCCGAACGGCAGCGTCAGGAACAGCACGAGCCACCAAAGCACGAAGTAGATCGCTAGCCCTGTGGAGATCTGGTACGCCATATGGCCTCAGGCCTGTTCGATCTCGACCAGCGCGCCGGAAAAGTCCTTCGGGTGGAAGAACAGCACCGGCTTGCCATGCGCGCCGATCTTCGGCTGGCCGTCGCCCAGCACCCGCGCACCCTCGGCGATCATGCGGTCACGGGCCGCGATGATGTCGGGCACGTCGTAGCAGACATGGTGGATGCCGCCGTCGGCATTGCGCTCGACGAATTTCGCGATCGGCGAGGCATCGCCCAGCGGCTCGATGAACTCGATCTTGGTGTTCGGCAGCGTCACGAACACGGTGATGACGCCATGTTCCGGCAGCGGCACCGCATCGGAAATCTCGGCATTGAAGGCGGTGCCGTAGATCTTCGCGGCCTGCTTGGCGTCCTTGACCGCGATCGCGACGTGATTGAGCCGGCCCAGCATCTCTCTCTCCCTTCAGTTGAGCATGATCTTTTCGGAAAACCGCTTCGCACTTTTCCGGATCATGCTTAGGCTCAAACCGTCAGAACGTGCACGACGCAGATCGGCTTCTTGCCCCATTGCTCGTTCAGCGCCGCTCGCACCGCGCGCCGCACCGATTCCCCCAGCGCGTCCGGATCGCGCCGCCGCGGCTTCGGCAGGCCCTCGATCGTCGATACCACCACATCGAACACGATGTCGTCGAGCAGTTCGCCCGCCGCATTGTTCTCCGGCATGCCGACCAGATCAACCTCGGGATCGTCGACGAGCTCACCCTGCTCGGTCATGGCGATGGCGACAAAGGCGCAGCCGGCAAAGCCCATCCGCCGCCGCTCCACCACGGCGCGCGACTTGGCGTCCTCCAGAATGGTTCCGTCCTTGTAGAGCCGGCCCGCCGGCACCTCGCCGATGATGCCGGGCTCGCCGGGCCCGAGCTTGACGAGGTCGCCGTTGCGGCAGGTCAAGACCTTGGGCACGCCGGCGGCGCGCGCCAGCTTGGCGTGTTCGGCCAGATGCAGCGCCTCGCCATGGACGGGGATCAAGAGCTGCGGCCGCACCCAGGAGATCATGTCGCGCAGCTCGTCGCGGCGCGGATGGCCGGAGACGTGCACCAGATGCTCGCGGTCGGTGATGATCTCGACGCCCTGCATGACGAGGTTGTTGATGATCGAGCCGACCGCCTTCTCGTTGCCGGGAATGGTGCGGGAGGAGAAGATCACGGTGTCGCCCTTGTTCAGGGTGACCTGCGGATGGTCGTCATTGGCGATCCGCGCCAGCGCCGCGCGCGGCTCGCCCTGGCTGCCGGTGCACAGCGCCAGCACCTTGTCGGCCGGGAAATGGCCGTAGTAGTCGGCGCTGCGGAATTTATGCGAGCTGTCGAGATAGCCGCATTCGCGCGCCACCTGCACCACGCGCTCCATGGCGCGGCCGACCACGACCACCTCGCGGTCGGCGGCGTTGGCGGCGTCCGCCACCGCCCGCACCCGGGCGACATTGGAGGCGAAGGTCGTCACCGCGACCCGGCCCTTGGCCGCCTTGACCAGCTTCTTGATGGTGGCGGCGACCTCGGTCTCCGACGGCGAGCGCCCGTCGCGCACCGCATTGGTGGAGTCGCCGACCAGCGCCAGCACGCCTTCATCGCCGAGCTCGCGCAGCCGCCGCTCGTCGGTCGGCTGGCCGATGATCGGGGTCGGATCGATCTTCCAATCGCCGGTGTGCAGCACGGTGCCGACATCGGTCTTGATCGCCAGCGCGTGCGATTCCGGAATCGAATGCGCGACCGGGATGAACTCGACATTGAACGGACCGATATCGACCCGCCCGCCCGACGGGATCACCGTGACCGGGATTTTTGGCGGGTTGCGCTCGGCGGCGCATTTGGCCTCGAACAGCGCCGCGCTGAATTGCGTCGCGTAGATCTTGCAGCCGAGCTTCGGCCAGAGATCGATGATGGCGCCGAAATGATCCTCATGGGCGTGCGTCAGCACGAGGCCCACCAGATTGTCGCGCTCCTTCTCGAGGAAGCGGACGTCGGGCATGATCAGGTCGATGCCCGGCAGATGCTCCTCATCGCCGAAGGAGACGCCGAGATCGACCGCGAGGAAGGACCGCTGGTGGCGGTTGCCGAGGCCGTAAATCGACAGGTTCATGCCGATCTCGCCGACGCCGCCGAGCGGCGCAAAGGTGAGCTCGTCCGGACGCGCCATCAGTTCGCCCTCACCGAGGCTGCGGAGCCGAAATAGACCTCGCCCGCCGTCACGGGCAGGCGCTCGCCATCAGCGGTGCGGACGATCAGGCAGCCGGTATCATCGATGGTGTCGAACGTGCCCTCAAGGGTCGCCGAGCCGGTCTGGACCGCGACCTTCTCACCGAGCCCGGCCGCGCGCTCCAGCCACAGCCTGCGGATCTCGGGGAAGCCGCGGCCGTCGTCCCAGATGCCGCGAAACTCGACCCAGGCGTCCGACAGCGCGGCAAACAGCTCCTCCGCCCCGATCTGGATGCCGAGCCCCGCGAGCGATACGGCCGGCGTCGGCGTCCCCTCGGGTGCTGCGACGACATTGGTGCCGATGCCGACCACGACCGCCAGCCGGCTCCCGATGGCCTCGGCCTCCAGCAGGATGCCCGAGAGCTTCTTGCCGTTGGCCAGCACGTCGTTCGGCCATTTCAGGGTGAACTTCGGGCTGTCCGGCCCGAGCCGCAGCGCCGCCTCGATGCTGACCTTCCGCAGCGCGGCTTCGAGCGACAGCCCGGCGGCAAAGCCGAGGGTGGCGGCGACTGCCGGCTGGACGTCCGTCACCTCGAGGATCGTGCTGGCGAGATTGCCGCGCGGCGCGACCCAGACCCGCTGCCGCCGCCCGCGGCCCGCGGTCTGTTCCGGCGTCACGAACCACATCGGCCCCTGCTCGCCGTCGCGGGCGCGCAGCATCGCCTCGGCATTGGTCGAGCCGATCTGATCGAAGGCGGCGAGCCGGTAGCCCGCCGCTATGGCCCGGGGCCCGAGCGTGAAGGTCATGTCAGCGTTATGCGCATGATTGGTTCCGAAAGCCAGCATCCCGATTTCGGAACCGCACGCGTCAAAATAGTGATTTGGCCGCCGCCGTGGCCACACTCACCAGCGGGCCCGGATAGGCGAAGTAGAAGATATTGAAGATGCCGGCGACCGCCAGCACGGTGCGCAGCTCGACGCGGACCGGGTCGAGCTTGCCGAGCGGCTGGTCGAAATACATCACCTTGACGATCGACAGATAGTAGAACGCGCCCACCACGCTGGTCAGCACGCCGATCACGGCGAGCGTGAACAGATTGGCCTTGATCGCGGCGACGAACACGTACCACTTGCCGAAGAACCCGGCGAGCGGCGGCACGCCGGCCAGCGAGAACAGCAGCATCGCGAAGATGAAGGCGAGCAGCGGGTTGGTGCGGGACAGGCCGGCGAAATCGCTGATCTGCTCCAGCGCTTGGCCGTTGCGCTTCATCGCCAGGATGATGCTGAAGGAACCGAGTGTCATCGCGACGTAGATCGTGATGTAGATCAGGACGCCCTGGGCGCCCTCGACCGTGCCGGAGGCGAGGCCGACCAGCGCAAAGCCCATATGGCCGATCGAGGAATAGGCCATCAGCCGCTTGATGTTGCTCTGGCCGATCGCCGCGAATGAGCCCAGCGCCATCGAGGCGATCGCCACGAACACCAGGATCTGCTGCCACTGGGTGACGATGCCCGGGAACGCGGTCAGCGTCGCGCGGGTGAACACCGCGAGCGCCGCGACCTTCGGGGCGGAGGCGAAGAACGCCGTCACCGGCGTCGGCGCGCCCTCATAGACGTCGGGCGTCCACATGTGGAACGGCACCGCCGACACCTTGAAGCAGAGACCGGCGAGCAGGAACACCAGGCCGAACACGATACCAATGCTGCCGGTGGTTGCCGCCGCGGCGATGCCGGCGAAGCTGACGGTGCCGGTGAAGCCGTAGATCAGCGAGGCGCCGTAGAGCAGCATGCCCGACGACAGCGCCCCGAGCACGAAATACTTCAGGCCCGCCTCGCTCGACTTGGCGTTGTCGCGCTGGCTGGCGGCGACGACGTAGAGCGCAAGGCTCATCAGCTCGAGGCCGAGATAGAGCGAGATCAGGTCGCCGGCCGAGATCAGCACCATCATGCCGAGCGTCGACAGCAGCACCAGGATCGAGAACTCGAAGTTGCGGCTCGACGGCTGTGACAGGTACTCCGTCGACAGGATCAGGGTTGCCGCCGAGGCGATCAGCGCGAGGACCTTCAGGAAGCGCGCGAAATCATCGACGATGAAGCTGCCGCCGAAGGTCACGAGCTTGCCGGCCGGCAACCAGAGCTCCAGCACGCCGGTCAGCACCAGGAGACAGATCGCCAGCGCCGTGACGAGCCGCGTCGTCCCCTGCCCGCGATAGGCTCCGATCATCAACAGCACCATGGCGCCGACCGCGAGCACCAGCTCCGGCAGCACCGGCTGCAACTGATAACCTGCACTGGAAAAGCTCATGACGGCGGCCTTATTGCGTAACCAGCGCGGCTGCCTTCACGGCAGTCACGGCGGTCTGGTAATTATTGACGAGCTGCTGCACCGAGGCCGCCGACATGTCGAGCACCGGCTTCGGATAGACGCCGAACAGGATGGTCAGTGCGATCAGCGGGAACAGCGTCACGCATTCGCGGAAGGTGAGATCCTTGATCGACATCAGCGACGGCTTGACCAGCGCCCCGAACACCACCTTGCGGTAGAGCCAGAGCGCGTAGCAGGCCGACAGGATCACGCCGGTGGTGGCGAAGAACGCCGTCGGCAGCGAGATCTTGAAGGTGCCGAGCAGCGTCATGAACTCGCCGACGAAGCCGCTGGTGCCCGGCAGACCGACATTGGCCATGGTGAAGACCATGAAGGTCAGCGCGTAGAGCGGCATCCGGTTGACGAGACCGCCATAGGCCGCGATCTCGCGGGTGTGCATGCGGTCGTAGACCACGCCGACGCAGAGGAACAGCGCGCCGGAGACGATGCCGTGCGAGACCATCTGGAACATGCCGCCGGCGACGCCCTGCGTCGTCACCGCGAAGATGCCCATGGTGACGAAGCCCATATGCGCGACGGACGAATATGCGATCAGCTTCTTCATGTCCTCCTGCATCATCGCCACCAGCGAGGTGTAGATGATGGCGATGACGGACAGCGTGAACACGAACGGCGCGAAGTCGTGCGAGGCCAGCGGGAACATCGGCAGCGAGAAGCGCAGGAAGCCGTAGCCGCCCATCTTCAGCAGGATCGCGGCCAGGATCACCGAGCCCGCCGTCGGCGCCTCGACGTGCGCGTCGGGCAGCCAGGTGTGCACCGGCCACATCGGCATCTTCACCGCGAACGAGGCGAAGAACGCCAGCCACGCCCAGGTCTGCATCGACCGCGGCACCGCGGTGTGCATCAGGGTCGGGATGTCGGTGGTGCCGGCGTTCCAGTACAGCGCCATGATGGCGAGCAGCATCAGGACCGAGCCGAGGAAGGTGTAGAGGAAGAACTTGAACGACGCATAGACCCGGCGCGGGCCGCCCCAGACGCCGATGATCAGGAACATCGGGATCAGGCCGCCCTCGAAGAACAAATAGAACAGCACGAGGTCGAGCGCCGAGAAGGTGCCGACCATCAGCGTTTCCAGGATCAGGAACGCCATCATGTATTCGCCGACGCGCTGCGTCACCGACTTCCAGCTCGCGATGATGCAGAGCGGCATGATCGCGGTGGTCAGGATGATCAGCGGCAGCGAGATGCCGTCGACGCCCATGTGATAGGTGATGCCGGTGGCGAGCCAGGACGCCTTCTCGACGAACTGGAAGTCGGTCGAGGCCGGATCGAAGCGCGCCACCAGGATCAGCGAGATCGCGAAGGTGATCAGCGTGGTCCACAGCGCGATCCAGCGCGCCGTGCGGCTCGCGGTCTCGTCACCGCCCCGCGCCAGCAGATAGACCAGGATCGCACCGACCGCCGGCAGGAAGGTCGTGACCGAAAGGATGGGCCAGGTTGTCATTTACTGGCCTCCCAAGCCGAACATGAACCAGGTGATCAATCCAGCGGCCCCGATCAGCATCGCGAATGCGTAGTGATAGAGGTAGCCGGTCTGCAATTTCACGACGTTGCGGGTGACGTCGAGCACGCGGGCGGAGACGCCATCGGGACCGAAGCCGTCGATGATGAAGCCGTCGCCCTTCTTCCACAGCGTGTAGCCGAGCCACTTCGCCGGGCGCACGAAGATCCAGTCGTACAGCTCGTCGAAGTACCATTTGTTGAGCAGGAACTGGTACAGCATCGGCTGCTGCTGCGCGAGCTCGACCGGTAGGTACGGCCTGCGGATGTAGAACAGATACGAGATGAACAGGCCGAGCGCCATCATCACGGTGGGCAGCGGCGCAAGCCAGCCCGGCATGTGCTCCATGTCCTCGAGGATGTGCGGGTTCATCTTCACGGATTCGCGGAAGAACTCTTCCACGCCGTGCGGATTGACGAACAGCTCCTTGAACGGCAGGCCGGCCAGGATCGAGCCGGCGGCGAGCACGCCGATCGGCACCAGCATCCACACCGGGCTCTCATGCGCCGCGTCGTAGTGCTTCTGGTCGTGCGGCTCGCCGAAGAACGTCTTGAAGATCAGGCGCCAGGAGTAGAACGAGGTCAGGCCGGCGGCCACGATGGTCAAGAGATAGGCGTAGGTCGCGAACGGGTTATGCGCCGCATAGGCCGCCTCGATGATTGCGTCCTTGGAGAAGTAGCCGGCGAACAGCGGGAAGCCGGTCAGCGCCAGGGTGCCGATGCACATCACCGCGAAGGTGTACGGGATCTTGCGCCACAGCCCGCCCATGTTGCGGATGTCCTGCTCGTGATGCATCGCGTAGATCACCGAGCCGGAGCCCAGGAACAGCAGCGCCTTGAAGAAGGCGTGCGTGAACAGGTGGAACATGCCGACCGAATAGGCCCCCGCTCCCATCGCCACGAACATGTAGCCGAGCTGCGAGCAGGTCGAATACGCGACGATGCGCTTGATGTCATTCTGCACGAGGCCGATCGTGGCGGCGAAGAACGCCGTGGTCGCGCCGAAGAACATCACCACCGCCTGCGCGGTCGGCGACAGCTCGAACAGCGGCGACAGCCGCGCCACCATGAACACGCCGGCGGTGACCATGGTCGCGGCATGGATCAGTGCCGACACCGGGGTCGGACCTTCCATCGCGTCCGGCAACCAGGTGTGCAGCAGGAACTGGGCCGACTTGCCCATCGCGCCCATGAACAGCAACAGGCAGGTCAAGGTCAGCGCGTCGGCCTGCCAGCCGAAGAAGTTGATGGTCTTGCCGGTCAGACCGGGCGCGGCATGGAAGATGGTCTCGAAATCGGTCGAGCCGACCAGTGCGAAGATCGCGAAGATGCCGAGCGCGAAGCCGAAGTCGCCGACGCGGTTGACCACGAAGGCCTTGATCGCCGCGGCGTTGGCCGACGGCTTCTGATACCAGAAGCCGATCAGGAGGTAGCTCGCGAGGCCGACGCCCTCCCAGCCGAAGAACAGCTGCACCAGGTTGTCTGACGTCACCAGCATCAGCATCGCGAAGGTGAACAAGCTGAGATAGCCGAAGAAGCGCGGCCGGTTCGGATCCTCGTCCATGTAGCCGATGGAGTAGAGGTGGACGAGCGCCGACACCGTGTTGACCACGACCAGCATCACCGCGGTCAGGGTGTCGACCCGCAGCGTCCAGGCCACCTGCAGGTCGCCCGAGTTGATCCAGGGCAGCAGCACGACGCGCGCGTCATGGTGCATGAAGCCGACATCGACCAGCGTGAACCAGGACAGCGCCGCCGACACGAACAAGAGGCCCGTGGTGATCAGCTCGGCAAGGCGCGAGCCGGCGGCCGCCGGCTCGGAGACATGGTGATCGTCATGGCCATGGTCGTCATGACCGTGATCGTCATGGGCGGCGGAGGCATGGGCGTCGCCATGCGCATCGTCGTGATGGTCGACGGTATCGCCGCTCGGGCAGCGCGCGTGGGCACCGACCAGCGAGATAATGCCTGCGAGGATGGCGCCCAGCAGAGGCAGGAATACGATTGCCTGAACCATAACTGCGCCTAGCCCTTCATCAGATTGACGTCTTCAACCGCGATCGAACCGCGGTTGCGGAAATACACCACCAGCACGGCGAGACCGATCGCGGCCTCGGCGGCGGCCACCGTCAGCACCAAGAGCGCGAACACCTGGCCGACGATGTCGCCGAGGAAGGTCGAGAACGCCACCAGATTGATGTTGACCGACAGCAGGATCAGCTCGATCGACATCAGGATGACGATGATGTTCTTGCGGTTGAGGAAGATGCCGAGGATCCCGAGCGTGAACAGGATCGCGGCGACCGCGAGATAGTGTCCGAGCCCGATCGTCATTTCACCCACTCCGCCGCGTCGGCATCCTGCAGGCCCTGCCCCGACGCCACCTTGCGCATCGCCATCGCCATCTCGGGCGTGCGCGCGTTCTGCACGTTGATGTTCTGCCGCTTGACCTTGGCCTTGTGGCGCAGCGTCAGCACGATGGCGCCGATCATCGCAACCAGCAGCACCATGCCAGCGAGCTGGAAGTAATGGATGTACTTCGTATAGAGCACGAGGCCGAGCGCCTCGGTGTTGCTGACATTGGTCGGGATCGCCGCGGTGATCGTCTTGGTCACGGCCGGGTTGATCACCCAGGCGCCGACGACGAGCAGCAGCTCGAACATGAAGATGCCGCCGATCACGATGCCAATCGGCAGATACTGGATGAAGCCCTCGCGCAGCTCGACGAAGTCGACGTCGAGCATCATGATCACGAACAGGAACAGCACCGCGACGGCGCCGACGTAGACCACGATCAGCATCATCCCGAGGAACTCGGCGCCCATCAGGATGAACAGCCCGGCCGCATTGACGAAGGCCAGGATCAGGAACAGCACGGAGTGCACGGGATTGCGCGAGACAATCACCATGACCGCCGAGGCCACGCAGGCCGCAGCAAACAGGTAGAAGAACAGCGCCGGAAGGATCATGCCCTCACCTCACCGGTACGGCGCGTCGAGCGCGATCGACTTCGCGATCTCGCGCTCCCAGCGGTCGCCATTGGCGAGCAGCTTGGCCTTGTCATAGTACAGTTCCTCGCGGGTCTCGGTCGCGAATTCGAAATTCGGTCCCTCGACGATGGCGTCCACCGGGCATGCCTCCTGGCACAGGCCGCAATAGATGCACTTCACCATGTCGATGTCATAACGCACCGTGCGGCGGGTGCCGTCGTTGCGGCGCGGGCCGGCCTCGATCGTGATCGCCTGCGCCGGGCAGATCGCCTCGCACAGCTTGCAGGCGATGCAGCGTTCCTCGCCGTTCGGGTAGCGGCGCAGCGCGTGCTCGCCGCGGAAGCGCGGCGAGATCGGGCCCTTCTCGAAGGGATAGTTCAGGGTCGGCTTCGGCTGGAAGAAATAGCGCATCGCCAGGAAGAACGCCGAGACGAATTCCGACAGCAGAAGCGAGCGGGCTGTTGCGTTGACATTGACACTCATGACGGCCTCACTTCGGCGCGATGCAGGCGAACTGCAGCACGCCGGCCACGATCACCACCATCGCCAGCGACAGCGGCAGGAACACCTTCCAGCCGAGCCGCATCAGTTGATCGTAGCGGTAGCGCGGCACGATCGCCTTCGCCATCGCGAACATGAAGAACATGAAGAACACCTTCAGGGCGAACCAGACGATGCCCGGAATCCAGGTGAACGGCGGCAGGTTGACCGGCGGCAGCCAGCCGCCCAGGAACAGGATCGACGCCAGCGCGCACATCGTGGTGATCGCGACATACTCGCCGAGCATGAAAAGGAGATACGGGGTCGAGCCGTATTCGGTCATGAAGCCGGCGACCAGTTCGGATTCGGCCTCGACCAGGTCGAACGGCGGACGATTGGTTTCCGCGAGCGCCGAGACGTAGAACACGACGAACATCGGGAACAGCGGCCACACATACCAGTTCAGGATGGTGAGCTGCGGCAGGCCGATCAGGTGCGCAAGCCCGCGGGTGCTCTGCGCCTCGACCACCGCCGAAAGGTTCAGCGAGCCGACGCAGAGCAGCACGGTGATGATGACGAAGCCGATCGAGACCTCGTAGGACACCATCTGCGCCGCCGAGCGCAGTGCGGCCAGGAACGGATACTTCGAGTTCGACGACCAGCCGGCCATGATGATGCCGTAGATCGACAGCGACGAGATCGCGAAGATGTAGAGAACGCCGACATTGATGTCGGAGATCACCCAGCCGAGATCGAACGGGATCACGGCCCAGGCAGCCAGCGCCAGGATGCACGACACCAGCGGCGCGAGCAGGAACACGCCCTTGTTGGAGCCGGACGGAATCACCGGCTCCTTCAGCACGAATTTCAGGAGGTCGGCGAAGGATTGCAGCAATCCGAACGGCCCGACCACGTTGGGGCCGCGGCGGATCTGCACCGCCGCCCAGATCTTGCGGTCGGCGAGCAGGATGTAGGCGATCGCGATCAGGAGCACGACCAGCAGCAACAGGCTCTCCGCGACCATGATGATCAGCGGCCAAAGGAAGCCGGTCCAGAACGAGCTTGCGAAGAATTCAGCCATCAGGTCACGCTCACTCCGCTGCCGTCAGCATTCGGCCCGACGCCAGCCGCGAGCATTCCGCCATCACGGCAGAGGCCCGCGCGATCGGGTTGGTCAGATAGAAGTCCTCGATGGTCGGCTTGAATGCCGCCTTGTCGACGCTGCCGCCCTTGCCTGCCAGCGCCTTGACGTCGTCAGGCTTGCCGGCCTCGATCTGGTCGAGCCGCATCAGATGCGGGTAGGCCTTGAACATAGCCTGACGCAGCGCCTGCAGCGAGTCGAACGGCAGCTTCTTGCCGAGCACGTCGGACAGCGCGCGGATGATCGCCCAGTCCTCGCGGGCCTCGCCCGGCGGGAACGCGGCGCGGTTGGCGATCTGCGCCCGGCCTTCGGTGTTGACGTAGATACCGGACTTCTCGGTATAGGCCGCGCCCGGCAGGATGACGTCGGCACGATGCGCGCCCTGGTCGCCATGGGTGCCGATATAGACCACGAAGGTTCCGTCCGGCGCCTTGATCTCGTCGGCGCCGAGCAGGAACAGCACGTCGAGCGTGCCGAAGGTCGTCATCTGCGCCGTGGTCAGCCCGCCCGCCGCCGGCGAGAAGCCGATATCGAGCGCGCCGGCGCGCGAGGCAGTATCCTGCAACACGGCAAAGCCGTTCCAGCCGTCCTTCAGCGCGCCGACATTGACGGCGAGCTTGGCGGCCTGCGCCAGCACCGCGGCGCCGTCATGCCTGGTGTAGGCGCCGGCGCCGACCAGGATGATCGGGTGCTGCGCATTCTTCAGCACGTCGGCAAAGGAGTGCTTGCCCGCCACGAGATCGGCCAGCGTATCGGTGCCCGCGCCGAGATAGTCGTGGTCATAGGTGAAATCGGCCTTGGCGCCGATCATGCCGACCTTGAGCCCGCCGGTGCGCCAGCGCTTGCGGATCCGCGCGTTCAGCACCGCGGCTTCCTTGCGCGGATGCGAGCCGACGATCAGGATCGCGTCGGCCTGGTCGATGCCGGCGATGGTCGGGTTGAAGATGTAGGAGCCACGGCCCGCCTCGGCGTCGAACGCGTCGCCGCCCTGCACCGCCAGATTGACCGAGCCGAACTTCGCGAGCAGCTCCTTCAGCGCGTACATTTCGTCGACCGCGGCGAGATCGCCGGCGATCGCGCCGATCCGCTTGCCGTCGCTGCGGCCGGCCTTGGCGGCGATGGCAGCAAAGGCTTCCTGCCATGTCGCCGGCCTGAGCTGGCCGTTCTCGCGCACATAGGGCCGGTCGAGGCGCTGCGTGCGCAGGCCGTCGACGACGTGCCGGGTCTTGTCGGAGATCCACTCCTCATTCACCGCCTCGTTGATGCGCGGCAGGATCCGCATCACCTCGCGGCCGCGGGTGTCGACGCGGATCGCGGAGCCGACGCCGTCCATGACGTCGACCGACTGGGTCTTGCCAAGCTCCCAGGGCCGCGCCGCGAAGGCGTAAGGTTTCGAGGTCAGCGCGCCGACCGGGCAGATGTCGACCAGGTTGCCCTGCAGCTCCGAGCTCAGCGCCTGCTCGAGATAGGTGGTGATCTCCATGTCCTCGCCGCGGCCGGTCGCGCCCATTTCCGGCGCGCCGCAGACTTCGGCGGAGAAGCGGACGCAGCGCGTGCACTGGATGCAGCGGTTCATCGAGGTCTTGACCAGCGCGCCGAGATACTTGTCCTCGACCGCGCGCTTGTTCTCGGCGAAACGGCTGGTGTCGACGCCGTAGCCCATCGCCTGGTCCTGCAGATCACACTCGCCGCCCTGGTCGCAGATCGGGCAGTCCAGCGGATGGTTGATCAGCAGGAACTCCATCACGCCTTCGCGCGCCTTCTTCACCATCGGCGAACGGGTCGAGATCTCCGGCGGCTCGCCCTTCGGGCCCGGACGGCAGTCGCGCACGGCCCAGGCGCAGCTCGCGACCGGCTTCGGGCCGCCCTTCACCTCGACCAGGCACATCCGGCAATTGCCGGCGATCGACAGCCGCTCGTGATAGCAGAAGCGCGGAATCTCTGCGCCGGCCGCCTCGCACGCCTGCAGCAGCGTGTACTCCGGCGGCACATCGATCTCTTTGCCATCGACGATGATCTTGCTCATGTCTGTCTCAAGTCTTTCCGAGCTTGCAGTCGGGCGGTGCGACGCTCGCGGTTTTCAATGAGGTCTTCACCCATTGCTGGGTGTCGGCGCCGTAGGTCGCGAGGTAGGCAGGCTGCGCCTGGTTCTTCTCGCAGAGGAACGGCAGATGCGGTTTCAGGTCGTAGTCACACGATGCCTGCCATTCGCGCTTGTCCGCGAAGGCGGCAAAGGTCTCCTCGCAGGCATAGAGGAAGTACGAGACAAAACTCTCATATTGGGACCGCTCTTCGCGACCGGCGGCCTTGATGGCCTCGTAGTCGGGCTGAGCGAACTTCGGATTCTGGAATGCGAGATCGGTGTAGCCGAGAAACGCCGAACGCGCGCTGGAGGCGCGGTTCGAGGTGCGGATTTCGTTGATCTGCAGCAGGATTGCAACAAAGCCGAGCAGCGCTACGGTCGCCTGCGCCATCTGCGCAAGCGTCCCGTATTTCTGCCACCATGCGGCCTGTTGCGTCATCGCCAGCATTACTCCGCAGCTACCATGTGCATGGGATCGCGAACGCCCTGATCGTCGAGATCGGCCTTGTGCGAATACTGGTCGATGCGCTCTTCGATCTCGTGACGGAAATGCGCGATCAGGCCCTGGATCGGCCACGCGGCGGCGTCGCCGAGCGCGCAGATGGTGTGGCCCTCGACCTGCTTGGTGACCTCCAGCAGCATGTCGATCTCGCGCTTGTGGGCGCGGCCCTCGGCCATGCGGGTCAAGACGCGCCACATCCACCCCGTGCCCTCGCGGCACGGCGTGCACTGGCCGCAGCTCTCATGCTTGTAGAAATAGGAGATGCGCGCGATCGCCCGGATCAGGTCGGTCGACTTGTCCATCACGATCACCGCAGCGGTGCCGAGGCCCGAGCGCAGCTTGCTCAAAGAATCGAAATCCATCGGCGTATCGATGATCTGCTCGGCCGGCACCATGCGCACCGACGAGCCGCCGGGGATCACGGCCTTCAGATTGCCCCAGCCGCCACGGATGCCGCCGCAATGCTTCTCGATCAGCTCACGGAACGGAATCCCCATCGCCTCTTCGACGTTGCAGGGCCGCTCGACGTGGCCGGAGATGCAGAACAGCTTGGTGCCGACATTGTTCGGCCGGCCGATGCCGGCGAACCAGGCGGCGCCGCGGCGCAGGATGTCCGGCGCGACCGCGATCGACTCGACGTTGTTGACGGTGGTCGGGCAGCCGTAGAGGCCGACATTGGCCGGGAACGGCGGCTTCAGCCGCGGCTGGCCCTTCTTGCCCTCAAGGCTCTCGAGCAGCGCGGTCTCCTCGCCGCAGATGTAGGCGCCGGCGCCGTGCGCGACATAGATGTCGAACGGCCAGCCGTTGATATTGTCCTTGCCGACCAGCTTGGCCTCATAGGCCTGGTCGATCGCCGCCTGCAGCCGCTCGCGCTCGCGGATGAACTCGCCACGGATATAGACGTAGCAGGCATGCGCGCCCATCGCGAAGCTCGCGAGCAGGCAGCCCTCGACCAAAAGATGCGGATCGTGCCGCATGATCTCGCGGTCCTTGCAGGTGCCGGGCTCCGACTCGTCGGCGTTGACGACGAGGTAGCTCGGACGGCCGTCCTTGGATTCCTTCGGCATGAAGGACCACTTCATGCCGGTCGGGAAGCCGGCGCCGCCGCGGCCACGCAGGCCCGACGCCTTCATCTCGTTGATGATCCAGTCGCGACCCTTGTCGATGATCCCCTTGGTGCCATCCCAGGCGCCTCTGCGGCGCGCGCCCTCGAGGCCCCAATCATGCAGGCCGTAGAGGTTCTTGAAGATGCGGTCCTTGTCGTCGAGCATGCTCAAAACTTTCCGAACATCACCGATTGGCTTGCGAATAAGCGAGCCCGGCGGCGCAGCCGCCGAACACGATGGCCCACAACAGGCTGGATTCCAGCGTGGCGCTCAGGCCGTAGCGTTGCAGCAGGAACATGAAGCCGGCCGCGACAGCGGTATGCAGGGCGATCGTGCGCCAGGCCTTCATCGCAGCGCCCCTTCCTGCCTTGTTTTCCTGCCCGTTTGCCAGCACCTGAAAGCTCAGCATCAGGTGGTTTCCTTCAGCGTCGTCGGCCCGCCCGCGGGTGCCGAGAACTGACGGTCGATCTGCGGGCCCGGCTTCGGCGGATTGCCGGCGGCAAAGCCGTCGAGCACCTTGCCGAAGCTTTCCTTGGTCAGATCCTCATAGGTGTCCTTCCAGATCAGTACCATCGGCGCGTTCACGCAGGCCCCTAGGCACTCCACTTCTTCCCAGGAGAAGTTGCCGTCCTTCGACAGTTGGAAGGGATCGTGATGGATGCGATGCTGGCAGACCTCGATCAGGTCGGCGGCGCCGCGCAGCCGGCACGGCGTGGTGCCGCACACCTGCACATGCGCCTTCTTGCCGACCGGCGAGAGCTGGAACATGGTGTAGAAGGTCGCGATCTCCAGCATGCGGATATGCGGCATCTCGAGCAGGTCGGCAACGGCGCGGATCGCGGCTTCCGAAACCCAGCCGTCATGCTGCTCCTGCACGCGCCAAAGGATCGCGATCGCGGCCGAGGCCTGACGGCCCGGCGGATATTTCTCGATCTGCTTCTTGGCCCAGGCAAGATTCTCGTCCGTGAACGTGAAGCTCGCGGGCTGCAATTCCTTCGGGGCAAGGCGGCGGACGGACATCGATCAAACTCTCATTGCGCGCGGTTCGGATGCGGACATCGTCACCGGTCGACTTCGCCGAACACGATGTCCAGCGAGCCCAGGATGGCGGAAACGTCGGCCAGCAGATGGCCCCTGCAGATGTGATCCATCGCCTGCAGATGGGCGAAGCCCGGCGCGCGGATCTTGCACTTGTAGGGCTTGTTGGTGCCGTCGGCGACGAGGTAGACGCCGAACTCGCCCTTCGGCGCCTCGACCGCGGCATAGATTTCGCCGGCCGGCACGTGCACGCCTTCGGTGTAGAGCTTGAAGTGATGGATCAGCGCTTCCATCGAGCGCTTCATCTCACCGCGGCGCGGCGGCGCGATCTTATTGTCCTCGACCACGACCGGGCCCTGCCCGTCGGGTGCCTTGAGCTTCTGGATGCACTGCTTCATGATGCGCACCGACTGGCGCATCTCTTCCATGCGGATCAGATAGCGGTCGTAGCAGTCGCCGTTCTTGCCGATCGGAATGTCGAAATCCATCTCGGCGTAGCACTCGTAGGGCTGCGACTTGCGCAGGTCCCAGGCCGCGCCCGAGCCGCGCACCATCACGCCGGAGAAGCCCCACTCCCAGGCTTCCTTGAGCGGCACCACGCCGATATCGACGTTGCGCTGCTTGAAGATGCGATTGCCGGTGAGCAGCCGATCGAGGTCGTCGACGACCTTGAGGAACGGATCGCACCACGCCTCGATGTCGTCGATCAGCTTCGGCGGCAGGTCCTGATGCACGCCGCCGACGCGGAAGAACGCCGCGTGCATGCGCGAGCCCGAGGCGCGCTCATAGAACACCATCAGCTTCTCGCGCTCTTCGAAGCCCCACAGCGGCGGGGTCAGCGCGCCGACGTCCATCGCCTGGGTGGTGACGTTGAGCAGATGCGACAGGATGCGGCCGATCTCGCAATAGAGCACGCGGATCAACTGGCCGCGGCGCGGCACCGTAATGCCGAGCAGCTTTTCCGCCGCGAGGCAGAACGCATGCTCCTGGTTCATCGGCGCGACATAGTCGAGCCGGTCGAAATAGGGAATCGCCTGCAGATAGGTCTTGTGCTCGATCAGCTTCTCGGTGCCGCGGTGAAGCAGGCCGATATGCGGATCGACGCGTTCGACGACTTCGCCGTCAAGCTCCAGCACAAGACGAAGCACGCCGTGCGCCGCCGGATGCTGCGGCCCAAAGTTGATGGTGAAGTTACGAAGGTTTTGCGGTTGTTCATTCATGGCTTCGGCTCCGCCTTGGCCTTCTCATCGCCGGGCAGCGGATAGTCCGCGCCTTCCCAGGGCGAAAGGAAATCGAACTTGCGGAATTCCTGGTTGAGCCGGACCGGCTCATACAGCACCCGCTTCTCCTGGTCGTCGTAGCGGACCTCGACGAAGCCGGTGAGCGGGAAATCCTTGCGCAGCGGATGGCCGTCGAAGCCGTAGTCCGTCAGCAGGCGGCGCATGTCGGGATGGCCGGTGAAGATCACGCCATAGAGGTCGTAGGTCTCGCGCTCGAACCAGTCGGCGCCCGGGAAGACGCCGATGATCGACGGCACCTGCGTGGTCTCGTCGGCCTGCCCGCGCAAACGGACGCGCGCGTTCAGCGTCGGCGACAGCAGATGGTAGACGACGTCGAAGCGCTTCTCGCGGCTCGGATAGTCGACCGCGGTGACGTCGGTGACGTTGACGAAACGGCAGCCGGGATCGTCACGCAGAAACCTGGCGACGTCCACGATTCTGCCAATCTCGACGTCGATAGTGAGTTGATTGAACGCGACCGAGTGCGCCGTGGCCGCGCCCGGAAGCGCGCTCACGATCGTCTGCCCAAGGGCGTCGAGCTTGCCGTCGTCCATACCTGAAACCTTAGCGTTCAATAGTGCCGATACGGCGGATCTTCTTCTGCAGCAGCAGCACGCCGTAGAGCAGCGCTTCCGCCGTGGGCGGGCAGCCGGGCACGTAGATGTCGATCGGCACGATGCGGTCACAGCCACGCACCACCGAATAGGAGTAGTGGTAGTAGCCGCCGCCATTGGCGCAGGAGCCCATCGAGATGACGTAGCGCGGCTCCGGCATCTGGTCGTAGACCTTGCGCAGCGCCGGCGCCATCTTGTTGGTCAGGGTGCCCGCGACGATCATCACGTCAGACTGCCGCGGCGAGGCACGCGGCGCGAAGCCGAAGCGCTCGACGTCGTAGCGTGGCATCGAGACCTGCATCATCTCGACCGCGCAGCAGGCCAGACCGAAGGTCATCCACATCAGGGAGCCGGTGCGCGCCCAGGTGATGAGGTCATCGGCCGCGGCGACGAAGAAGCCCTTGTCGGACAGCTCGTGATTCACCTCAAGGAAAAACGGATCGTTGGCGCCGACCGGCTTGCCGGTCGACGGATCAAGAATACCCTTCGGAGCCATGGCGATCTCAGATTTGGCAATCGCCGGCTGGGAGGTTGCGGCGGTGGGGCTCAATCCCATTCGAGCGCGCCTTTCTTCCATTCATACGCAAACCCGACCGTCAGCACGGCCAGGAACACCATCATCGACCAGAACCCGGTGGCGCCGAGCTTTCCGAACGCCACGGCCCAGGGGAACAGGAACGCCACTTCGAGGTCGAAGATGATGAAGAGGATCGCCACCAGATAGAACCGGACGTCGAACTTCATGCGGGCGTCGTCAAAAGCGTTGAATCCGCATTCATAGGCGGACAGCTTTTCCGGGTCCGGCGATTGGAACGCGACCAGGAACGGTGCGATCAGGAGCGCCAGACCGATCAGGCTCGCAACTCCGATAAAGACCACAAGTGGGAGATAATTCTGCAGGATGCCGGTCATCGGCGAGGCCTTCTTGCTGCGGTTTCGGACGTGCCGCAGATTCGTTGATTGGAATTGTTCTTGAGGCTTTAGCGCAGCGCAACAGAGGGCGCAAGACAAGCTATTTTGACGCTTTTACCGTCCTTCCCGCGGGCTCTTGGCCTCATCGGGCGGATGCGCTTGCCTCCATGGGTAACGCCGCGGCGGCCATCCGGTGCCCTGCGCTCTCCCCATATCAGCCCAGCCCCCGTTCGGCAGCGAGCATCTCGGCGGCGGTCAGGGTGAGCCGATCGATGTGTCCAAGCAGCAGCTCGAGATCCCCCGGCGCAAGCTGTTCCAGCAGGCGCCGGTTTCGTTCCTGGGCGCCGGCCACGATGGCATCATGGGCGGCCAGGCCGGCCTTGGTAAGAGAGACCAAAGTCTCCCGGTTGTCGCGCGGGTTGGCCGCCTTCGCCACCAGCTTGCGCGCCACGAGCTCGGCGAGCGCCCGGCTGATCTGCCCCTTGTCCATGCCGACGGCCTCGGCGAGCCGCACCACACTCATCGGAGGCCGCCGGCCGAGCGAGGCGACCAGACCGAACTCGACCGAGGACAGGCCGGTCAGGCGCTTGTAGCGCAGCATCGCGCCGCGCCTGAGCAGGTTCGCCAGCACCATCAGCCGCGACGACATCATCGCGGTGATCGGCGCCAGTTCGGAATCGACAACGGCCTCCGGCGGCAAGGCCCTCTCAGTCCTGAGCTTCTCGGTCATCACCAACCTCTGCCAACAAAGCCGCGCGCTGCCAAGCTCAACGAGATCGTTGACATTGTCATCGATCTATCGTTGACTTGGTCAACGATAGATCAGCCGCCGGCGCCAGACCAGCGGCGGGGAGGACAACATGACGATCACCCAGCGGGACCGCGATCTCGGCACGGCCTATGCGATGAAGCCGTCCAGCACCCGGACCGAGCTCACCTCGGTCGGCCGCGGCACGCCGATGGGCGAGCTGCTGCGCCGGTATTGGCACCCGGTCGGCCTCACCGGTGACGCCACCGATATCCCCAGAAAAGTCCGCGCGCTTGGCGAAGACCTGATCCTGTTCCGCGACCGGCATGGCCGGGCCGGCCTGCTGCATGCGCGCTGCTGCCACCGCGGCACCACGCTCTATTACGGCAAGGTCGAGGAAGACGGTATCCGCTGCTGCTATCACGGCTGGAAATTCGACACCGAGGGCCGCTGCCTCGAACAACCCTGCGAGCCCGACGGCGGCCTGTTCAAGGACAAGGTGCGCCAGCCCTGGTATCCGGTGCAGGAACGCTACCGCCTGATCTTCGCCTACATGGGGCCGGCCGAGAAACGGCCGGTGCTGCCGCGCTACGAGTGCCTGGAGAACATGGACGACGGCGAGTTCGTCGAGGCCGATGATTCCTCGATCGGCGGCGGCGGCCCTGCCGTGATCCCCTGCAACTGGCTGCAGCATTTCGAGAACGTCGCCGACCCCTACCATGTGCCGGTGCTGCACGGCTCGTTCTCAGGGCCGCAGTTCACCAACATGATGGCCTCGATGCCCGAGGTGAAGTTCGAAATGTCGCCGCGCGGCGTCGCGGTGCGTTCGATCCGCAGGCAGGACGACGGCAAAGTGTTCTATCGCGTCACCGAGGCCGCCCTCCCCACACTCCGTGTCGTGCCCAATCCGCGCGTCGCGCAGTTCGCGCGCGTCGAATCGATCGGCTGGACCTTGCCCATCGACGACACCTCGTTCCGCATCTACGTCGCCGGCCGAGTCAAGAACGCGGGCGATATCGGGCGGATGCGCTCGAAGTTCAACGGCAAGTTCTGGTGGGACATGACCGAGGCCGAGCACCAGCAATTTCCCGGCGACTACGAGGCCCAGGTCGGCCAGGGAGCGGTGACGATCCATTCCGAAGAGCATTTTGGCCAGAGCGACCGCGGCATCCTGATGATCCGCCGGATGCTCGCTGACCAGCTCGAGGCCATGGCCACCGGCCGCGACCCGATCGGGGTGTCGTTCGACGCCGACACGAGGCCGGTCGAATTCGAGGCAGGGAATTACATCCGCGAGGCGTAAGGCCCGCGCGCAAGCAACAACAACAAAGAAGATCGGGGGAGGAAGTCATGGTCGATGTCGCACCGCAGGCGGCCGCGCCAACCCAAGCTGCGGCCGCGCCCTCGGCGCACCGCTACTACGTCCTCGCCTTGCTCACGATCATCTACGCCCTCAACTTCCTCGACCGCACCATCTTCAACGTCCTGATCGAACCGATCAAGAAGGAGTTCACGCTCAGCGACACCACGATGGGCCTGCTCGCCGGGTTCGGTTTCGTGCTGTTCTATTCGCTGCTCGGCATTCCGATCGCGCGGATGGCCGATCGCCTCAACCGCCGCAACATCGTCGCGGTCGCCTTCGCGTTCTGGAGCGCGATGACCTATCTCTGCGGCCTCGCCTCCAGCGTCACGACGCTGGCCTTGGCCCGGGTCGGCGTCGGCATCGGGGAGTCGGCGGGCACGCCGGCCTCGCAATCGATGATCGCCGATCTGTTCGACAAGAACGAACGACCGCGCGCGCTCGGCATCTACGCGATCGGCACCTATCTCGGCGTCTTCCTCGGCTATTTCATCGGCGGCTATGTCAACCAGCACTATGGCTGGCGGATGGCGTTCTTCACCGCGGGCCTGCCCGGCATCGCACTCGCCGCCGTCTTGTGGCTGACGATCTCCGAGCCGAAGCGCGGCGCGATGGCCGAGACCTTCAAGGCCGAGCCGATCGGGCCGACGCTGCGCTTCCTGGTATCGCAGCCGAGCTTCGTCATCGTGCTGGTCGGCTTTTGTCTGACGACCTACACCAACTACGCCACCGCGGTGTGGATCCCGCCGTTCCTGGCGCGCATCCATCACCTCACCAGCGCCGAGATCGGCACCTATGCCGGCACCTTCAAGGGTCTCGCCGGCATGGCGGGCACGCTGATCGGTGGCCTCGTGGTGGCGCAGATCGGCCGTCGCGACGACCGCTGGAAGCTGTGGGCGCCCGCGATCATGTCCGGTCTCGCCGGCCCGGTGTTCGCGCTGTGCATGCTGACGCAAAGCTTCACGCTGATGGTCGCGACCCTGGCGCTGACTTCGTTCATGGTCGGCTTCCATCTCGGCCCGATCTTCGCGATCGCCCAGACTGTGGCAAAACCCAGCATGCGCGCGCTGGCCTCGGCGATCGTGCTGCTGACCGCGACCTGCTTCGGCCAGGGCATCGGCCCCCTCGCCGTCGGCATGATCAACGACGCGCTGAAAGGCACTTACGGCGTCGATGCGGTTCGCTACTCGCTGCTGTCGGCCGCGCTCACGACGACGCTCGGTGCCCTGCTGTTCGTGTGGGCGGCGCGCGCGATCCGCGCCGACATCGCGCGCGCCAGCTAGCACCCGTCTCAGCCCAGCCGGCGCGCGATGTCAGGCGGCGCTCACGTCAGCTTGCCGGTGTATTTCTCCAGCGCCGCCCAGGCGTCCGCGCCGTAGGTCTTCTGCCACTGCGTGTAGAAGCCGGCCTTCACCAACGCGGCCCTGAACTGCACGGGATCGGGCTTGTTGAAGGTCATGCCCTTCTCGGTCAGCTCGGCCTGCAGCGAGCGGTCCATCTCGACCAGATCGGTGCGCTCCTTCACCGCCGCGGCGTCGAACGCGGCATTGATAAGCTCGAGCAGATCGGGCGGCAGGCCGGCCATCGCGCGGCGGTTGCCGAGGATCCAGTAACCGCTCCAGCAATGGTTCGAGAGCGCGCAGAATTTCTGCACCTCGTAGAGCTTGCCGGTCGAAACCTGCGCCAGCGGGTTCTCCTGCCCTTCGACGATGTGGGTCTGCAGCGCCGAATAGAGCTCGCTGTAGGAGATGCTCGACGGCAGCGCACCGAGCCCTGAGAACAGCGACGTCAGCAATGCCGTCACCGGCACGCGGATCTTGAAACCCTTGA
Source organism: Bradyrhizobium brasilense (assembly GCF_029714345.1). Taxonomy (NCBI): domain Bacteria; kingdom Pseudomonadati; phylum Pseudomonadota; class Alphaproteobacteria; order Hyphomicrobiales; family Nitrobacteraceae; genus Bradyrhizobium; species Bradyrhizobium brasilense. The sequence continues at coordinate 4,452,470 of NZ_CP121669.1, read as the reverse complement.
GATCGTCGACGCTGTTGAGCTGCCGGCTCGACGACGAGGTGATCTGGCGGAAGCCGTTGTCCCAGACCTTCTTCAGCGGCACGACGCCGGTCTTCGTGATCGCCTCGCGCACGAGGTCGCCGACGCCGCCGTCCATCGCCGCCCAGACCTGGTCGTAGGACTGGAAGGCAAATCCGATGCTGGGCAGCCCCGACAGCGGCACCAGCGTCGACAGCGTCATGCTGGGCGCCGCCAACAGCTCGATCCCGCCGGCCCGGACCTGCGACAGCATCTCCGGATCGCCGCCGAGCTGGCTGTTGGCGAACACCGTGATGTTGACCCGGCCGGACGACTGGGCGCCGACTGCCTTGGCGGCCTCCGTCAGGCGGATTGTTAGCGGATGGGTTTCCGGAGTGTTGACGCCGAGCTTGAAGTCGAACTCGGCCGCCGCAACGGCGCGCTTACCAAACATCGTGGCGGCGAGTGCCGCGGAGCCGGTTCCAAGCACCCGGCGCCGGGTTAGTCTCATTGTTTTCATTATTGTTTTTCTCCCAAGCGCATTTCCGCGCCTGGGGCAGTTTTAGCCGGCCGGCAGTGTGACGCAAGGCACGGTGAAACCAATCCGCCCGTGGCACGAAACCATTTCCCGGAACTCACGAAACGATCCGGAAACAGATGGGCCTTACCAGTACCTGCCATAGACGGCGCACAGACGCCCGGAGGCGACCATGAACCACTCGATCCATTCAGCTGACCGCGCGACCCATCTCAAGATTGTGGTGGTTGCCCTTATTGCGGGGATCGGGATCGCGGCGCTCGGCATTTCGGCCCGGAACAACGCGGATTTCACCCAGACTGCCCAGACCACCCAGGTCATCAAGGCCGGCAAACCGGTGGCGATCACCTCGTCGGGCACCTCCACGGTCCGCTGAAGATTTTTGCTGACTTCCACAGGTAAGATGGCCGCCCTCGGGCGGCCTTTTTTGTTGGTCCTGATCGTTTCAAGCTCGGACCAGCATGGTGTGGCCTTTGCGAGCAAGTTCGGCTACGGCGACTGCAGGACCACCGAGACCGGCGTGCGCGCGATCGACGTGTGCAAGGTCGCAACCCGGCTGAGTGCCGCGAATGACTGAGCCTCGCCTCGCCGGCGCCGACATTGCGAAGCCGCAGGATGCTTCCCGCACCGACGGGTCGTCCCCTTTGCTCGGCCTCCCGGCATCGCTGCCGCTGGTGCTCGACCTCGACGGCACGCTGATCACGGGCGACCTGCTCCATCTCAGCTTCTTCTCGATCCTGCGCCGCAATGCGCTGATCGTCGTGTCATGCGCCGCCTGGCTGACGCACGGCCGCGCGGCGCTGAAGCGCAAGCTCGCACAGCGCCAGCGCATCGACTGGAGCCGGATCGAACTGCACCAGGACGTCGTCGCATTGGCCGAGCGCGAGAACGCGGCCGGCCGCCGCATCGTGCTGGCAACGGCGGCCGACGCGCTGCTCGCACAGAAGCTGGCGTCGCGCCTGCCGTGGATCGATCAGGTGCTTGGCTCCGACGGCGAACATAATCTCAAGGGCGCCAACAAGGCCGACCTGTTGCGGAAGACCTTTCCCGGGGGCTTCATCTACGCCGGCGACAGCGCCTCCGACCTCGCGGTCTGGACCCACGCCGCCGGCATCATCACCGTCAATGCCCGCAATGCCGTGCGCGCCGCCGCGGCCGGTCTCGGCAGGCCGACGCTGCATCTGCAGGGCCGCGCGGCCGCGGCGAAATCTTAACCGCGTCCTAATGCGGTTGTTCGATTGCAATCCGCTCCGCGACCCCAGTCTTAAAAGTTGTTCGGTTAAGGTCGGCGTCAACAGAGGCGCAGGCCACAATGAATTTGCAGCAGCAAGTAATTTCAACCGGCTTCAAGATCATCTGCACGGATTGCGGTAGCCTGGCGATCAAGGTCGCCGATCCGGCGCATGCATCCGGCGACACCATCATCGAATGCCGCCGCTGCAACGCGGTGCGCGGCACGATGGCGGACCTGCACAATTTGGCGCGGCGCGGTCGCGACCTGTTCGAATTCTAACCGCGGCCCCGCCAATGCTGTCAGACCCGAAGGCGACCACGCAGAGCGACGTTCCCTTGGACACGGTCTGGTCGATCCTCGAGGCCGCCAACGAATTGGGCGATACTCACACGGTTGACGCCTGTCGCCGCATCATCGACGCCAATTTGCGCGGCGATGCGCCGGGACAATCCGACCTCAACGCGGTCGCCGCATTCTTTGCCTGATCAAGGCAAGGTGTTGCCGTTGTGTGAATTCAATAGGGCATCGCGGTGACGAATGGCCAGGCAGAAACATAACAATACAGACCGAGATATTGCTTAACTTGCTTCGTCCAGGGCCGACCGGCTAGCTGCCTCGCAGCTTTCGGATTCGGACGGACCGATGACATTGACGCGCAGTGACCTGGTTGTCGGGGTCACGATCCCCGGGTTCTTCGTCCTCAGCGTCGCCTCGATGATCGCCTGCGGGCACGCATTCCCGGCGATGCATGTCTGGCGATCCGGCATCACCGCGCAGGCCGTCCTCGGCACCGCCATCATGGTCGCGTTCGTCCCGGCGTTCGTCGCGGCACGATTCAGCTTCGGTTATCTGGTCGGCTTCTCGCTGCTGTCAGCCGTGTTCGGCTTCGTCTGGCTCAGCTTCTTCAGCGCGTTCGACTATCCGCACGCCATCGCCCGCTGGGCCATGATCGCCGCGCTGGCCGCCGCGATGATCCCTCTGATGTTACAGAACATCCCGGTTTGGCGGCCCGATTTGTCCGAAGCGGCCGTCAAGCGCATCGCGGTTCTGCTACTGGCGTCGTGCCTTGCCGTGCTGATCGGCGACATCTCCTACGGGGCCAATCTTGGCGATCCCTATGGCGCAGCCCGCACCGCCGTCGTGCGGCCGGCGCTGCTGAACTATCTCACCGCGATCATGATCGGCGCGGTCCTGCCCTACCTGTTCGCGCATTTCGCATCGCGCAGGCGGTGGATGCCGGCGGCCGGGGTGCTGTTGCTTGCGCTTTGCTTCTATCCCGTCGTCAACAACAAGACCGTCCTTCTGTTGCCGATCTGGCTGCCGTTTCTGTTCTGGCTGTACGGCCGGTTCGACCCGCGGCTGGCCACGGCGCTAGCATTTCTGATCCCGATGGTTATCGGCCTTTTGGCTTTCGCCATTCTCGTCGCCGACAAGACCTACATCGTGTTCAGCACCATCAATCTGCGCTTCGTCGCGATCCCGTCGCTCGCGCTCGATCAATACGCCGACTTCTTTGCGCACCGCGAACTCACCCGGTTCTGCCAGATCACCGTCCTGCGATACATGGCCGCCTGCCCGTACGGCGAGCTCGGCCCGACCCTCGGAGCGATTTATCAGGACGGCAATTTCAACGCGTCCTTCCTCGCCACCGAGGGCATCGCATCGGTCGGTCTTGCGCTCGCCCCGGTGTCGGCTTTCGTCTGCGGCCTGATCCTGTCGGTGGGATCGATGGTCTCAAAGCACCTGTCGCCGCGCTTCATCGCGGTTTCGTCGGGCATCGCAGTTCAGGCGATCATGAACGTGCCGCTCACGACAGGCCTGCTGTCGAACGGGATAGCACTGCTGTTCCTGCTGTGGTGGCTGACGCCCGAACAGCGCGTGGCATTATCGGTCAGGCCCGAGCAGGCCGCTCAACCGGTCAGCGTTGTCGGCCTCGCGGCGTCCTGATCTGTCGCGGCAGTCGCCAGGTGCAGTGAACAGGAGGGAGGCAACTCGTTATGGCACCGGTCCAGAGGGACCAATGGTTTCGGGCCAAACACGCTGCTAAGTCATTGAAATAAATGGCGCGAGAGACGGGACTCGAACCCGCGGCCTCCGCCGTGACAGGGCGGCGCTCTAACCAACTGAGCTACTCCCGCGGATGCTGATCGTCGGATTGATCCGCGCAGGACCGAGGGCATAAAGGCCCGCATCCGGTTAGTCAAGGACGTTGCGGATCCCTGCACAGCGTCGGCATTTTCGCGGCGCGTACGCGGGTTGTCGCCTGTTTTCAGGGGAAACGGCGTAGTCAGCGAAGCCCCGAATCAAATAAGGCCTGATACGTCTGGGTTTCCTGTGGCCGGCCCGGTGCTGCCCGTTCCCGGAACCGGCGGTTTTCAGGACTTTTCCGGACGCATTTTCCCGACGCGAACGGCGCGCCATTCGCGTGAAAAGCAGCAATCCAGCCATTCAGCAACGAGGAGGGCCAGACATGGCGAAGAAAGCAGCGACACCGGCGACGATCACGCTGAAGCATTTGGCGGCGGCCATCGCCGAAGAGCAGGAACTGTCCAAGAAGCAGGCCGAGGCGATCCTGACCGATATGGTCACCAGGATCACCAAGCACCTCAAGAAGGGCGAGCGCATCAGGATCGTTGGCCTCGGCATCCTCCAGGTCCGCAAGCGCGCCGCCCGCATGGGCCGCAACCCCGCGACTGGCGAACAGATCCATATCAAGGCCAGCAAGAAGGTCGCCTTCCGCGCCGCCAAGGAGCTGAAGGAAGCCGTCTAGCGCCTACTCTCTCCGTTAAGACAAAGCGCCATTCCGGCTCGTGACGCGGCCCCGGAGTGGCGCTTTTCTGTTATAGGATTGTCCTTCGAAACTCGCCTTGACGCGGTTTGCTCGCGCGAACCAACTTCGCCAAAGCGCATTGTTCCTTTCTCCAGTTTTTTGCGCGGTTTTCATGCTGGCACCGGCTCTCGACTTCAAGCACACCGTCACCGAGCGCTTCCTGCGCTATGTCGTGATCGACACCCAGTCCGATCCGGATTCACCCACCACGCCTTCCACCGAGAAGCAGAAGAATCTCGGGCGCCTGCTGGTCGCCGAGTTGCAGGCGATGGGGATATCCGACGCGCATCTTGATCCGCACGGATACGTCTATGCGACGATCCCGGCCAACACCGACAAGACAGTGCCGGTGATCTGCTTCTGCTCGCACATGGACACCTCTCCCGACTGCACCGGCAAGAACGTCAAGCCGCAGGTCGTGAAGAACTATCGGGGCGGCGACATCGTGCTGCCCGCCGATGCCTCGCAGGTGATCCGCCCCGCCGAGCACGAAGCGCTGGCCGACCAGATCGGCAACGACATCATCACCACCGACGGCACCACCCTGCTCGGCGCCGACAACAAGGCGGGCCTTGCCGAGATCATGGATGCCGCGCATTTCCTGATCACCAATCCGCAGGTCAAGCACGGCACCATCAAGATCCTGTTCACGCCGGACGAGGAGATCGGCCGCGGCGTCGACAAGGTCGACATCAAGAAGCTGGGGGCCGATTTCGGTTACACCATGGACGGCGAGACCGCCGGCCATATCGAGGACGAGACCTTCTCGGCCGACGGCGCCAACATCATCATCGAAGGCGTCGCGACCCATCCGGGCTTCGCCAAGGGCAAGATGGAGCACGCAATCAAGATCGCCGCCGCGATCGTCGATCGCCTGCCGAAGGACAGCTGCTCGCCCGAGACCACCGAGGGCAAGGAAGGCTTCCTGCATCCGGTCGCAATCTCCGGCGCGCTGGAGAACGCGCGGATCGACTTCATCGTGCGCGATTTCACCGAGGCCGGCTTGAAGCAGAAGGAAGCGCTGCTGGAAGACATCGTGAAGGACGTCATGAAGGGCTATCCGCGCTCGACCTACCGCATGGAGGTCAAGCAGCAGTACCGCAACATGAAAGACGTGATCGATCGCCACCCCCAGATCGTGGCCTATGCGATCGAGGCGATCGAGCGCGCCGGCCTCACGCCGGTGAAGACCTCGATCCGCGGCGGCACTGATGGCTCGCGGCTGTCCTTCATGGGACTGCCTTGCCCGAACATCTTCGCCGGCGAGCACGCGTTCCATTCGCGGCTCGAATGGGTCAGCCGGCAGGACATGGAGAAGGCCGTGCAGACCATCGTGCACCTGGCGATGATCTGGGAAGAGAAGGCCTGATCAGGCCCGTGCGGTCACGATCCAGATCGCACCGGGCAGCAGCACGGCATCGCCCTTCACGAAAGGCGCCAGCGCCTCGCGCATCGAGGCGATCGCAGCAGCGCGCACGTCATCCGCGTGCCCTTCCAGCGCGCGGCTGGCCGGCCCGATCTCGAGCGCGCCCTGGATCGCGGCATCGATGCCGCGCCCAGTCGCGACATCAAGCTCAACCCGGCACGGCTCCATGGCAATGCCGGAGAAGCCGGCTTCGCCCAGGATCCGCTTCACCCTCGCCTCGGAGGCGAACGCGAACGGGCCGGGATCCTCGGGCCCTAGCGGCGGCAGTTTCGGCACGTGCTTGTAGACGGCAGCAAGCGGCGTCATGAAGAACGGATTTTCGCGCGGCTCCTGCCAGCAGACGAAGGCGAGACGGCCGGTCGGCTTCATCGCCTTGCGCAGATTGGCGAACGACGTCACGGGATCGGCAAAGAACATCACGCCAAAGCGCGAGGCCAACAGATCGAAGCTCTCGCTGACAAACGGATAGATGGTCGCGTCGGCCAGCGCGAACTCGACCGGCAAACCCTGCGGCGCGCTCTGCCGCGCCCGCGTCAGCATCGGCTCCGAGACATCGACGCCGAGCACGTGACCTGTGGGCGCGACCTTGGCCGCCAGCGCGAAGCTCGAGGCGCCGCTGCCACAGCCGACATCGACGACGCGTTCGCCGGCTTTCGGCGCGGCGCGATCGATCAGGAGGTCGAGCACCGGCTGCAGCACGATATCCTGCGCGGCCTGCCGTGTGGCCCAGCGCTGACCGCCCGGCCCGTTCCAATAAGCAATCTGGTCGGCGTTCTGCGGATGGCCAGCGTTCATGCGATCCAAACCTTGTAAGGAAGCTTCTGTTGTCTCATGTTTGGGCATGATCTTTTTCGGAAAACAGCTTCGCACCTTTTCCGGATCATGCCCTAGCAGCTCTCGCGCGTCGCGGCGCGCAGCATCGGCATCAGCTGATAGGTGAATCCGGCATCCGCCTTGGTGACGGGATCGTTGGCGACGATCTCCTGCGGATCGGCATCGTCAGGCAGTTGCAGGACGCCGAGGCCCCAGACGCCGGCAGGATCGGCGACCGGTCCGAACACCAGCGCCTTGCCGGCCTGCAGCAGTTCGCCGCAATAGGCGACGTGCGCCTGCATGATGGCGGCTTCTTGCGGCGTCATATCCTGAGGAAAGGTCGGGCGCGGTCCGGTCAATTTGCAGACGTAGTATTTCATCGACCTGATCCGCGCTCGGAGCTCTATTTGGCGGCTGCGCTCGTGGGCTTGGCCGGTTTCGGCTTCGCGGCATTCGCCTTGGGCGCGCCCTGCCCATCGCTGCGCGCGATGCCCCAGGGATCGGTCGGCTTCTGATCCGGCACACCGCTGAGCGCACGCTGATAGGCGCGCTGCTGCCGCGCCTCGTTGGCCGCATCGGCCGGCGACTTCTCGACCTCTTCGCGATAGCGCTGCACGTGATCCGACTGTGCGAATGCAGGTCCGGCAATCATGGTGAGAAGAAAAATCGCGGCGAGTTTGCGCATGCATCAAGTTCCCGGTTAGGCGGACAGAATAGCATCGCTGCAGCGTCGGCATCAAATCGGGGCGCGTGACTTTCGGCACCTTTCGCACCATCGGGGATCGAATGACATTCGGCACGCCAGCGCGGAGCAAGCGCGGTCCCGGCCATCCCCATGAGACTACTCCACGGCCGGGATCGCGCCCTCTCCGCGCGTTCACCGAGAGCCATGCAATGGCCTTACTCCGTAGGGCTCATCAACCAGAGGCCGCTTTGCAACTCGTGAAACACCGCGCCACCGTCATCCTGCGCGAGCATGTGCAAGCGGAGGCCGAACTGGTGGGACGAGCCGCGGTTCTCACCGATGGAACCGCAGGGACCGTCGAGAGCGTGTTTTTGGACGAATCTCACGGGTTGCGCATCTCGATCAAGGGCCACATCGGGAAGTGGCCGATCGCGACCATCAGGATGCTGCAACCGTAGGGCTCGATCCAGCGCCATTACCTCAACGAGCAAGCGCCGATGCAATCTCCCAATCATCGGGAGAAGCATGCCCGCGCGTCCGGACGGCTGGGCCGCTCGATAGGCCTCGCCTAAGGGTCGCGAATGGTGGGCGGTGAGAGGATCGAACTCCCGACCAATGGTGTGTAAAACCAGTGCTCTACCGCTGAGCTAACCGCCCTTGCCAGCGCGCCTCTTTAGCCTCGCCTGCCCCCGAGGCGCAAGGCCGCAATGCCTCAATCCGTCAGCTCCAATCCTTGGGGCGCGCTGGCAATTCCTTGAGATCATTGATCCATGGCGCTGCGGAGCGGCACCAGACCTGGCGTCGCGGAGTCAATTGGCCGCGCTGGCGAATGCTGCCCCAGCGGATGCCCCAGTCGTCGGGCCCGCCGTCCTCGCCGCTCGTAAACAGCGGCGAACCGCAATCGCCGCAAAAGTGCTGGAAGCGGATTCGGCCGTTATCGCCCCGCTTGCCGTAGACCTTCGGCGCACCTCCGGTCAGCCGCACCTGTTCGGCGTCGCAGATCACCGTGACGCGGTACGGCGAGCCGGTCAGCGCCTGGCAGTCCGTGCAATGGCAGATCGAGATCCGTTCCGGGTCGATCTCGGCCTGATAGGTGATAGCCCCGCAATGGCATTGCCCATCGATACGCATGTAGCGCTCTCCAAGTTCGTCAAACAAAGCAGCCGCCGTGAGTACGGTTCCATCGTCCAGGGCCCTGGCTCTCGGCCCACTTCCTTCGACGGAGCAACGCTGGTATCCCATACCCGCCTTGTTTGGGATACCAAGTCGGGATACAAAAGCCGCCTGATCGAGATTCCGCGCCCACCAAGGAGCGGCCAAAGGACGGCCATGTCGCAGATGCTTCAAATCCATGACCAGCTCCGGGAGATGATCCTGTCGCTCGACCTCGGCCCCGGCGAGCGGCTGACCGAGCGCTGGCTGGAGAGCCGGTTCGAGGGATCGCGCACGCCGATCCGTGCCGCGCTGGTCCGGCTCGAAGGCGAAGAGCTGGTGCGCCGCGATGGCCGCAACTGGATTGTCGCACCGATCGACCTCGGTGAGCTGGAGGCGCTGGCCGAGTTCCGGATTCCGCTGGAGACGACGGCGGTGCGCCTCGCCTGCGCGCGGGCGAGCGCAGCCGATATCGCCGGCGTCGAGGAGATGCTGGATGCCTGCCAGTCCGGCGCGCCGCGCGAGGAATGGCATCGGGTCGGCACCGATTTCCATGTCGAGATCGCGCGGCTCTCCGGCAATCCCTTCATCGTCAAGGCGATCGCCGGCGCCATGACGAGGCTGTCGCGGGCGCGCTGGCTGGAAGTGTGGACCGAGCCGTCGCGCGAGCAGGCCTGGCGCGAGCACCGGCGCATCCTCGGCTTCATCAAGGCCAACGATCCCGATGCCGCCGCGCGCGAGGCCGCCGACCACATCACCGATACCCGTGATCGCCTGCTGCGTTCGCTGAACGAGGATCGCCGCGGCCTGCGGGCGCGCGGCTTCGCCGTGATCGGGCTGCGCTGACATGAACATCGAAGTCGATCGCGAAGCCCTGCTCGACGCGGGCCCCTGGAAACGCAATTTGATCGTCTGCGTGTTCGGCTCCTTCACGACAATCGTGGGGATGACGCTGCTGCTGCCGTTCCTGCCGCTCTATGTCGAGCAACTCGGCGTGACCGATCATGCCGCGATCGTGCAATGGTCGGGCGTCGCCTATGGCGCAACCTTCTTCAGCGCGGCGCTGACGGCACCGCTGTGGGGACGGCTCGCCGATCGCTACGGCCGCAAGCTGATGCTGATCCGCGCCAGCCTCGGCATGGCGATCGCGATGTCGCTGATCGGCATGGCGCACAACGTCTATGAGCTGGTCGGCCTGCGGCTGCTGACCGGCCTGCTCGGCGGCTACGCGTCGGGTTCGACCGTGCTGGTCGCGGCACAGACGCCGAAAGCGCGATCCGGCTGGGCGATCGGCGTGCTGTCGGCCGGCATCATGGCCGGCAGCCTGGTCGGTCCCTTGATCGGCGGTGTGCTGCCGGGGCTGATCGGCATCCGCGCGACATTCTTCCTGATCGGCGGCGTCATCTTCTTCACCTTCCTCGGCACGACGTTCCTGATCCGCGAGGAAGTACGTCCGAAGACCACGAAAGGCGGCAAGGCGCGCGGCGGCTGGTCGCTGGTCCCGGACAAGCGCCCTGTCGTCGCGATGTGGGGAACCGGCCTGCTGCTGATGGTCGCCAACATGTCGATCGAGCCGATCATCACCGTCTATGTCGCGCAACTGGTCGAGGCACCGCAGGTGACGTTCGTCGCCGGCCTCGTGATGTCGGCGGCGGCGTTCGGCAGCCTGCTGTCGTCCTCGCATCTCGGCAAGCTGGCCGATCGGGTCGGCCACTGGCGGATCATCACCATCTGCCTTGCTGTCTCCGCGCTGCTGTTGATCCCGCAGGCCTTCGTGGTCAGCGGCTGGCAGTTGATCCTGCTCCGCTTCCTGATGGGGCTCGCGCTCGGCGGCCTCCTGCCCTGCATCGCGAGCGTGATCCGGCACAACGTGCCTGATGCCATCACCGGCAGCATGCTCGGCTATTCGATCTCGGCGCAATATGCCGGCCAGGTGATCGGCCCGCTCGGCGGCGGCTTCATCGGCGGCCATATCGGCATGCCCGCGGTGTTCCTCGGCACCAGCGTGCTGATGGCGCTGGGCGCGATCGGCAATTTCGTCGTCGAGAGGAAAGACTAGTTCCGGCGCCGGCGTACCCACGTCGGCAGCTCAATCATTCGTACCGCAACGACGAAAACGCCCGTCGGGCTGTCGGAATGCGCGCCACTGGTTCGTTCTTTGCTGTGAAGCCAGCAAATGGAGATACCCAATGGCCGACCTGACGCTTACCACCTTCGATTGGGTTCCGGAGATGCCGCGGGGATTTGTGCGCGACCTCCGCGTGCGCTGGGCATTGGAAGAGGCGCGCTTGCCGTATCGCGTTGCGAGCGTGCCGTTTCGCGATCGGAGCGCCGAGCACTTCGCGCACCAGCCGTTCGGCCAGGTGCCGTGGCTGACCGACGGCGACGTCTCGATCTTCGAGAGCGGCGCGATCCTGCTGCATCTCGGCGAGCGCAGCGACGCGCTGCTGCCGACCGATCCGCGCCAGCGCAGCGAGGCTTTGAAATGGCTGTTCGCAGCGCTCAACTCGGTCGAGATGGCGAGCCTGCCCTGGTCGCTCCTGGTGTTCTCGGGCGAGAGCGGCGGCAGGTCGGCATGGACACGCTTCGACGGCTTCCTGCAATCCCGGCTCAGGCACATGGAGCCGGTGCTGACGGGCCGCAAATGGCTGGCCGGGCCGTTCTCCGTCGCCGACATTCTCATGGCGGATGTGCTGCGCCTGGTCGACCGCTTCGACGGACTGGCGGAATATCCCGCGTGTCGCGACTACTCCGCGCGTGCCACGGCGCGGCCGGCTTTCGCAAAGGCGCATGCCGATCAGATGGCGCACTTTGCCGCCGCGGACAGAGCCGCAGCCTTCCCGACCTGATCGCGAACAGCGAAAACAAAAACGGCGCCCGAAGGCGCCGTTTTCTTATGTCGATCGGAGCTCGCTTCAGTGCGCCGTCAGGCCGCCGGACGCCTCATCGGAAGCATCGGGCTTGACGTCGACCTTGCTGGTCTCCTCTTCCCAGACGATCGGCGCGGGCACGCGGACCAGCGCCTTGGCGACGACCTCATCCAGCCGCGAGACCGGAATGATGTCCATGCCACCCTTGATCGCATCGGAAATCTCCGTGAGATCCTTGGCGTTGTCCTCCGGGATCAGCACCGTCTTGATGCCGCCGCGGGCGGCAGCCAGGAGCTTCTCCTTCAGACCGCCGATCGGCAGCACGCGACCACGCAGCGTGATCTCGCCGGTCATCGCGACATCGTGGCGGACCGGGATGCCGGTCATGACCGAGATGATCGCGGTGGCCATCGCAACACCGGCAGACGGACCGTCCTTCGGCGTTGCGCCCTCCGGCACGTGAACGTGGATGTCGCGGCGGTCGAACATCGGCGGTTCGATGCCGTAGACGATCGCACGCGAGCGGACGTAGGACGCCGCCGCCGAGATCGACTCCTTCATCACATCGCGCAGATTGCCCGTGACGGTCATCTTGCCCTTGCCGGGCATCATGACGCCTTCAATGGTGAGCAACTCGCCGCCGACATCGGTCCAGGCCAGACCGGTGACGATACCGACCTGATCCTCGTCGTCGATCTCGCCGAAGCGATACTTCGGAACGCCGAGGAACTCTTCGATGTTCGCCTCGGTGACCTTCACCGACTTCTTCTTGGAGATCATCAGCTCCTTCACCGCCTTGCGGGCGAGTGTGGAGAGCTCACGCTCCAGGTTACGCACGCCCGCTTCGCGGGTGTAGCGGCGGATCATCAAGAGCAAGGCCGCGTCGTCGATCGACCATTCCTTGGAGTCCAGACCGTGCTTGGAGAGCGCGCTCGGGATCAGATGCTTGCGCGCGATCTCGACCTTCTCGTTCTCCGTGTAGCCGGCGATCCGGATGATCTCCATGCGGTCCATCAGCGGGCCGGGAATATTCAGCGTATTCGCGGTCGTGATGAACATCACGTTGGACAGGTCGTAGTCGACCTCCAGGTAGTGGTCGTTGAAGGTCGAGTTCTGCTCGGGGTCCAAGACCTCAAGCAGCGCCGACGACGGATCGCCGCGGAAATCGGCGCCCATCTTGTCGATCTCGTCCAGCAGGAACAGCGGGTTCGAGGTCTTCGCCTTGCGCATCGACTGGATGATCTTGCCGGGCATCGAGCCGATATAGGTGCGGCGGTGACCGCGGATCTCGGCCTCGTCACGCACGCCGCCGAGCGACACGCGCACGAATTCGCGCCCCGTGGCCTTCGCGATCGACTTGCCGAGCGAGGTCTTGCCGACGCCGGGAGGCCCGACCAGGCACAGGATCGGTCCGGTCAGCTTGTTGGCGCGCGACTGCACCGCGAGATACTCGACGATACGGTCCTTGACCTTCTCGAGCCCGTAGTGATCGGAGTCCAGGACCGCCTGCGCGGCCTCGAGGTCCTTCTTGACCTTGGACTTCTTGCCCCACGGAATCGACAGCAGCCAATCCAGATAGTTGCGCACGACGGTCGCTTCCGCGGACATCGGCGACATCTGGCGCAGCTTCTTCAGCTCGTGCTGGGCCTTCTCGCGTGCTTCCTTGGACAGCTTGGTCTTGGAGATCTTCTCCTCCAGATCGGCCAGCTCGTCGCGACCTTCGTCGTCGCCGAGTTCCTTCTGGATCGCCTTCATCTGCTCGTTCAGGTAATACTCGCGCTGGGTCTTCTCCATCTGGCGCTTGACGCGCGAGCGGATGCGCTTCTCGACCTGCAACACCGAGATCTCGCTCTCCATCAGGCCCAGCACCTTCTCCAGGCGCTGCGTGACGGACAACGTCTCCAGGATCGCTTGCCGATCGGCAATCTTGACCGCGAGATGCGAGGCAACGGTATCGCCGAGCTTGGCGAAATCGGTGATCGCCTGAACCACGCCGACGACTTCGGCGGAGATTTTCTTGTTCAGCTTCACATAGCTTTCGAAGTCGGACACGACCGACCGCGCCAGCGCCTCGGCTTCGACCGAGTTGGCGTCAGTGTCGGCGAGCGCGACCGCGGTCGCCTCATAATATTCGCTGCGGTCGGAATACTTCTCGACGCGCGCGCGCTCGAGGCCCTCGACCAGCACCTTCACGGTGCCGTCGGGCAGTTTCAGGAGCTGCAGGACGCTGGCGAGCGTACCGGTCTCGTAAATTGAATCGGGTGCCGGATCGTCATCGGACGCATTCTTCTGCGTCGCGAGCATGATCAGCGCGTCGTTCTTCATCACCTCTTCGAGCGCGCGGATCGATTTCTCGCGGCCGACGAAGAGCGGCACGATCATGTGCGGGAAGACGACGATGTCGCGGAGCGGCAGCACCGGATAGGAGTGGCTTTCGCCGTGGACGATCGTTGGCCGGGGTTTTGAGGTCGTCATGGCCTAATCCTTTTGTTGTGCCCCCTTGCACGCAGTCCGCCAGCTTGCGCAACCGCCACAAGGTGCCTTGGTGATGCGGAATGAGAATGCCGTCTGCAGCCGCTTATTCCGCATCGTGAAGCGACGAATCTCAACGGATGAGATCCCTCACCGATAGCATTAGGTGGCTATCAGGCGGGGGGGTGTCAAGTCTCAGAAGTGTCGGGAAATATAGGCTAAACAAGCATTTGCTGCTACGCCGTAAGGGCGCCGCTGCTGCGCCGCGGCGGCCGCCGGAGCGTCCGGCAGCCGTGCATTTTTGGCGGGTCGGGACGAGCGCCGCTTAGGCGCTCGCGCTGCTCTCGACGGCGCGGTCGGAACGATCCGCGTAGATGTAGAGCGGACGCGCCGTTCCCTCGACGACCTCGCGCGAGATCACGACTTCCTCGACGCCTTCCAGGCCCGGGAGGTCGAACATGGTTTCGAGCAGAATGCTCTCCAGGATCGACCGCAGGCCGCGCGCGCCGGTCTTGCGCTCGATCGCCTTGCGGGCGACCGCGCCAAGCGCCTCGTCGGCGAAGGTCAGTTCGATGTTCTCCATCTCGAACAGCCGCTGGTACTGCTTCACCAGCGCGTTCTTCGGATCGGTCAGGATCTTCTTCAACGAGGTTTCGTCGAGGTCCTCCAGCGTCGCAACGACGGGCAGACGGCCGACGAATTCCGGGATCAGGCCGTACTTCAGCAGGTCTTCGGGCTCGACGTGACGGAAGATCTCGCCGGTGCGGCGGTCCTCCGGCGCGAGCACCTGCGCCGCGAAGCCGATCGAGGTCGAGCGGCCGCGCGCGGAGATGATCTTCTCGAGGCCCGAGAACGCACCACCGCAGATGAACAGGATGTTGGTGGTATCCACCTGCAGGAACTCCTGCTGCGGATGCTTGCGGCCGCCCTGCGGCGGGACCGAGGCCACCGTGCCTTCCATGATCTTCAGCAGCGCCTGCTGGACGCCCTCGCCCGACACATCGCGGGTGATCGAGGGATTGTCCGACTTGCGGCTGATCTTGTCGATTTCGTCGATATAGACGATGCCGCGCTGCGCACGCTCGACGTTGTAGTCGGCGGCCTGCAGCAGCTTCAGGATGATGTTCTCGACATCCTCGCCGACATAGCCGGCTTCGGTCAGCGTCGTCGCGTCAGCCATGGTGAAGGGCACGTCGAGGATGCGGGCCAGCGTCTGCGCGAGCAGCGTCTTGCCCGAACCGGTCGGACCGATCAGCAGGATGTTCGACTTCGCCAGTTCGACGTCGTTGTGCTTGGTCTGATGGTTGAGCCGCTTGTAGTGGTTGTGGACGGCGACCGACAGCACCTTCTTGGCATGACTCTGGCCGATCACGTAGTCGTCCAGGACCTTGCAGATTTCCTTCGGCGTCGGGATGCCGTCGCGCGACTTCACCAGCGAGGACTTGTTCTCCTCGCGAATGATGTCCATGCACAGTTCGACACACTCGTCGCAAATGAAGACAGTCGGTCCGGCAATCAGCTTGCGAACTTCATGCTGGCTCTTGCCGCAGAACGAGCAATATAGCGTGTTCTTGGCGTCGCTCGTGCCGACCTTACTCATTCATTATCTCCGTCCGCCGTTCGATCTTGTTTGCCAGATCGACCCAATCCGGCACAAAACCGGGGTCTTGGGTAGATAGAGCAAATTCCGTACCAAAAAAGACCCTACGCAATACTGACCGTGTGGATCACGGTTTATTCGAATCTCCGCGATCATAGCCGATGCATCACAGCCAACCATGCTGGCACCCGACTATCAAGAATTCGCTAATCGGATGGCCGGCTCAAGACCGTGACAATACCGTGATTTTCAACGATCGCACGTGGAATACGCGTCGAAATCCACGGAACGTTGCGGGATTACCACGTCGGTATATGAGCACGAAACCGGAACTTTCCGCCTGTGCGCATGCACCCGCCCGCGGGTCCACCGCCCTGCTTTTGCCGGTTATGTGAGGCGTCAATGTGGAGATCACACCGACGCCTCGAGATGCCTGCCCAGATCAGGCCGCCTTCGCGGCGGCCGGATCGTCCGGACGCTTATCGATGACCTTGTCGACGAGGCCGAACGCCTTGGCGTCCTCGGCGGTGAGGAACTTGTCGCGCTCGAGCGCGTCCTCGATCGCCTTGTAGGTCTGGCCGGTATGCTTCACGTAGATCTCGTTGAGGCGCTTCTTGAGATTCAGGATCTCCTGCGCGTGCAGCATGATGTCGGTGGCCTGGCCCTGGAAGCCGCCGGAGGGCTGGTGCACCATGATGCGCGAATTCGGCAGCGTGAAGCGCATGTCCTTCTCGCCGGCGGCCAGCAGCAGCGAGCCCATCGAGGCCGCCTGCCCCGTGCACAGCGTCGATACCGGCGGACGGATGAACTGCATCGTGTCGTAGATTGCAAGGCCCGACGTCACCACGCCCCCCGGCGAGTTGATGTACATCGAGATTTCCTTCTTCGGATTCTCGGCCTCGAGGAACAGCAGCTGCGCGACGATCAGCGTCGACATGCCGTCTTCCACCGGACCGGTGACGAAGATGATGCGCTCTTTCAGCAGGCGCGAGAAAATGTCGTAGGCGCGTTCGCCGCGATTGGTCTGCTCGACGACCATCGGCACGAGGTTCATGTAGGTTTCAACGGGATCGCGCATGAAAGAACCCAAGGGTTAGGGGTGATGCAGAACTTTGCTCAAGACTACTTGGCTCAAGACCACTGCCTCAAGGCTTAACCCAGATATGGGCCAATTTCCGGCCGACAAGGCCGTCAACTCGCCGCACTAGCCACCTGGGCAGGTCGCAGAAGTTCAAGCTGATTCGCGTCTTCGCGCCTAGCGACGGGGACCTTCGCCAGGCGCGCTTTCGCGGTTCATCATTAACGCGAGGTGCCGAAATTAAGCGGCAGTTTTCTCGGCGTCTTCATCCTTGAACAGCTCCTCCTTGGTGACCTTCTTCTCGGTCACGTTGGCGAGCTCCAGGACGAAGTCGACGACCTTGTCCTCGTAGATCGGGGCGCGAAGCTGGGCCAGCGCCTGGGCGTTGCTGCGGTAGTAGTCCCAGACTTCCTTTTCGCGGCCGGGCATCTGGCGCGCACGCTCGATCACGGCGCGCGACACCTCGTCGTCGGTCACGGTGATCTTGTTCTTCTCGCCGATCTCCGACAGTACGAGGCCGAGGCGGACGCGTCGGTCGGCGATCTTGTGGTACTCCTCCTTTGCCGCTTCCTCGGTGGTGTTCTCGTCGGCGAAGGTCTTGCCGGACGAGTCCATCTCCGCCTTGATCGAGTTCCACATCAGATTGAACTCTTCGGCGACAAGCGACGGCGGCGCCTCGAATTTGTGGCTCTCGTCGAGCCGGTCGAGCAGCGCGCGCTTGACCTTCTGGCGGGTCGCGCCGGCGAACTCGGCCGTCAGACGCTCGCGGGCGGCTTCCTTCAGCTTGTCGAGCGACTCCAGGCCAAGCGTCTTGGCGAACTCGTCGTCGATCGTGGTCTCACCGGGCGCCTCGATCAGCGTCGCGGTGGTCTCGAACTCGGCCGGCTGGCCGGCGAGCTTCTCGTTCAGATAGTTCTTCGGGAACGAGACCTTCAGCGTGCGGGTCTCATTGGTGCCGATGCCGATCAGCTGCTCCTCGAAGCCCGGGATGAACTGGCCGGCGCCGATCACGACCTGGATGCCCTCGCCGGTGCCGCCCTCGAAGGCTTCACCGTTGATGGTGCCCTTGAAGCTGATGGTGACGCGGTCGCCCTTCTCCGCCGCGCCCTCGGTCTTGGCATTGTACGGGCGGCTGCCTTCGGCGATCCGCTTGATGGCATCGTCGACGTCGGCGTCGGAGACTTCGACGACCGGCTTCTCGACCGAGAACGACTTGAAATCGGCGAGCTGGATCGGCGGCACGACCTCGATCGCGACGGTGTAGGTCAGGTCGGTCTTGCCCGACAGCAATTCCTCGACCTGGTCCTTCTCGGTCGGCATCGTGATCTTCGGCTCGCCGGCGAGGCGGAAGCCGCGATCTTCGAAGATCTGCCGGTTGGTATCGCTGATGGTCTGGTCGATGGTCTCGGCCATCACCGAGCGGCCGTAGATCTTCTTCAGATGTGCCACCGGCACCTTGCCGGGACGGAAGCCGTTGAGACGGACCTTGTCCTTGAGGTCGACCAGCTTGGCGTCCGCCTTGGCATCGAGATCGGATGCCGGGACGCTGATCTTGAATTCGTGCTTCAATCCCTCGTTGAGGGTCTCGGTGACCTGCATGGTATCAATCTTCTTCCGCTTTTGCCGCGGCCCGAGCGGCCGTGGCAGTGTTCAATCTGTTCGACGATGGGCCTTGCGGCCTAACGTCTGTGGGTTCGGCGAACCCTCACCCCATCGGGGCCAAAGGTTCTCCAAGAATTCGTCATGCAAACGCTGTAAGCGCTTGGTGCGGGCGGAGGGACTCGAACCCCCACAACTTTCGTCACTGGAACCTAAATCCAGCGCGTCTACCAGTTCCGCCACGCCCGCGCGAAAAGCATCCCAGTCCGGCCGCGATGCCGCGGGCGGCCGGGCTTATAGCATGCGCCCATCGGTTCGCAGCAAAAAAATGGCCGCTGTTGAGCCCGCCCTGCGACCGATCGCGACTGGACAGGTACACTTGAAAATGGTCCGCATCGGCCGGATGGCAAGTCCTCCCGCAAGTCCCGAATTTTCACTCACCCGGCGCAACCTGATCGCCGCCCTCGGCGCCGCGGCGCTTTGCCCCGCTCTGCCGGCCACCGGCGCGGCACAGGGCCGGACCGCGGTCGCGCTCCAGGCCAAACCCGACCGCATCTCGCTTCGTCCGGGCGGACCGGAGACATCGGTCTGGTCACTCGGCGGCGGCGACCTCCGCTTCAAGCGCGGCGAGGTCCTTGACGTCACCTTTGGCAATGACCTGCCGGTCGCGGCCGCGCTGGATTGCCGCGGGCTCGACGGCGTCGCGGCGGCGGAGCCACTGGCCTCCCGGGCGCTGCTTGCCACCGGGGCGAAGGATAGCTTCCAGCTGCCGCTCCGGCATGCCGGCACCTTTCTGTGCGAGCCGCTGTTCGGTGATGGCGGCACGGCGCCGGTACGGCCGCGGCCGCTGATCGTGACCGGCACCTCGCCGGTCGCGGTCGATCGCGACGAGGTCCTGCTGATCGAAGAGTGGCGCCTGCGGCCGGACGGAAGCACAGTCCCGGCCGGCAATGATCCAAAAGATTCGACGCAAATTCATACGATTAACGGCAAAACCTTATACGATATCTCAGCACCGGCCAATGCCCGCCTCAGACTCCGCTTTATCAACGGCAGCCAACGCAGCGTCCTGGCGGTCAAGCTGGAAAACCTCGATGTCCGGGTGATGGCCATCGACGGCCAGCCGGCCGAACCGTTTCCGGCCCGCAACGGTGCGCTGGTACTGGCTCCCGGCGGCCGCACCGATGTCTTCGTCGACGCGGCCGGACCGGCCGGAACCAGCTTCGCGATCCTGCTGCACGACGGCACGCAGGCCCGCCCGGTCGGCAAGCTGGCCGTCTCGAACGACCCGCCGCTCCGCCCGGCGCCGTTCCCGCCGGCTCCGCCCCTGCCCGGCAACGACATGCCCGCCCAGCTCGATCTCAAGAGCGCCGCAAGGTTCGAGCTAACTCTCGGCACGCCGACCGAATGGTTCCGCCCGGCGGACTTCAAGCCGTCGGCCGCGCCGGCCTTTCAGGCCAAGGCCGGCCGGCCGGTCGTGCTGGCGCTGACCAACCGCGGCCCGATCGTCAGCGTCTTTCATCTGCACGGCCATCACTTCCGTCTGCTCGACCGGCTCGACGACGGCTGGAAGCCGTTCTGGCTCGACACGCTCGCGGTCGAGCCGGGCCAGACCCAGCGCATCGCCTTCCTCGCCGAATATCCGGGCCGCTATCTGATCGAACAGGTCGCGACCGACTGGGCCGCGCCGCGGTTGGTCCGATGGTACAGTGTCCAATAACAACAAGAGGAAACGTCCATGAGCCAGACAGTTGCAGCGATCCGCGCAGTCAAGGCGCGAAGCGTCGTGGTGCCGCTCAGGCGCCCTGTGAAGAACGCCTTCGGCGTGATCGATTCCGGCCCGCTGGTTCTGATCGATGTCGAGACCGACCAAGGCGTTACCGGCCGCACCTACATCTTCGCCTACAGCAAGCTCACGCTTAAACCACTTGCCTATCTGATCGAGGAGATCGGCCGCGAGCTCATCGGCAAGCCGGTCGCGCCGTTCGACCTGATGAAGGCGATGGACGCCAAGTTCCGGCTGCTCGGCTGGCAAGGCCTGGTCGGCATGGCGGTATCAGGTCTCGACATGGCGTATTGGGACGTGCTCGGCCAGCTCGCCGGCCGGCCGCTGGTCGAACTGCTTGGCGGCTCGGCGAAGCCGATCAAGGCCTATGACAGCTACGGCGTGGTCGATCCCGTCGCCGATGAGCGCGCGCTGCGCCGCTCGCTCGACCAGGGTTTTCGCGGCATAAAAATCAAAGGCGGCGACGGTGATGCCGCCAATGACGAGCGCGTCGTGAAGGGCGTGCGCGCCCTGCTCGGCCCCGACATCGCGTTGATGATCGACTTCAACCAGTCGCTCGATCCGGCGGAGGCGACCCGCCGCATCGCCCGCCTTGCGCCCTACGATTTGCACTGGATCGAGGAGCCGGTGCCGCAGGAGAGCCTGTCCGGCCACGCAAAGGTCCGCGAGACCTCGCCGACGCCGATCCAGGCAGGTGAGAACTGGTGGTTTCCGCGCGGCTTTGCCGAAGCGATCGCGGCCGGCGCATCCGACTTCATCATGCCCGACGTGATGAAGGTCGGCGGCGTCACCGGCTGGATGCAAGTCGCGGGACAAGCCGACGCCGCATCGATTCCGATGTCGAGCCATTTGTTCGCGGAAGTCAGCGCGCATCTGCTCGCGGTGACGCCGACCGCGCACTGGCTCGAATTCCTCGACTTCGCCGGCTCCATCCTCACAAGGCCCGCCGAGATCGTCGACGGCGCCGTGACCGCCATGGGTCCCGGGCTCGGGATCGAATGGAACGAGCCGGCGGTCGCGAAGTATCTCGTGACCTAGGGGCGATCCTGGCTGCTGAGCGCGCGCTTCACCTTTGCGCCGCATTCATGTAGGTCGATCCGACATCGGAGCGCCCAATGTCGACCAATAGCAAGCTGACGCTCAAATTCCGTTGTCCGACGGAGCTTGATGGACTGATACCGGCCCCGATACCGGCGGCGCAGGGCGTTCCCGACTGGCTCAAGGCCATGCCGGCGACGGCGTTCTCCTCGATCAACCTGCACGACGAGGACACCATCAAGCGCTGCCCGCCGTTCGTGGATGCGATGACCTGCGGGTTCTTGCTGCCGCTGGTTTGCGATCTCAAGGTCGAGGACGGCGAAATCACCTGGGACCAGGACCTGCCGCCGGGAGGCACGCCGGAATTCCCACGCTCACCAATCGGCTTCCACGACCCGGGTCAGGTCACCGGCACCCCACTCTTTGAAGAGGGCCGCTTCTTTCTCAAATTCCACAATTTGTGGACCGTCGAAGCCCCGGAAGGCTACGCGATCTACTTCACCCATCCCGTCAACCGCTTCGACCTGCCATTCACCACACTCAGCGGCCTGGTCAATTCCGACCTCTATGCCGACAATTGGGTGCACTTTCCGGCGTACTGGCACGACAAGAATTTCAGAGGCGTGCTCCCTAAGGGGACTCCGATCGCGCAATGTATTCCTGTCAAGCGAGACGACTGGACCGCGCAGGCATCGCCGTTCACCGCGGAAGACGCCAAGCGGGTCGGCGAACTCCGCACCGAGCTCAGGCGGCAGCCGAACCTCTACCGGAGAAACTTCAGGGCGTAAGGCACGGCGGAATGTCGTCCGCCGCTCTCAATCTCACTCCCCGCCGAGGAATTTCACAGCGGCGCTCTGGGAGAAGAAGAAGCGGCCATGAGATCCCGAGGCCATGACGAATGCCGCGCGTCCAAACAGCTGGGGCTGACCGCGCATCACCGAGCGCAGCGCTGCCTCGGCAGCATCGCGCTCACCCTGCTCGAAAAGGCAAGTGGCGAGGTGGGCGCGAGTCGAGCGATCATCCGGGTATTGCGCGAGCACGCGGCGGAACGCATCCGCGGCTGCGGCGTAGTCGCCAACGAGGATAAGGACCCGCCCGAGCTGGTTGAGAACGTCGGGGCGTCCCGGCGCAGCATCACGTGCCGCCGTCAGGACGCTTGCAGCCCGCGCGATGTCATTGGTCTCCTGCAACAGGCGCCCGAGATCGAGCTTCAGGTCGACGCTCGCAGGGGCTAGCGCCAGAGCGGCCTCGATCGTGCTGATCGCCTCGTCGTGTTGACCGGCCTTGGCAAGCTGCCCGGCGAGTTCCTGAAAGGACGGAAAATATGGCGGGCGGCGTGCCGCCGTGCGCCGAAGCTGTGCGATGCCGTCGGTGACGCGGCCCGCTCCACACAGCAGCGCGCCGAGCAAAGTCTCGACCTCTCCATCGTCGGTGCGACGCGCAACCCGCTCGAGCGCGGCGATCGCCTCGCCGCCCCGGTTCTGCCCCATCAGGGCATGCGCCAGAAGAAGCGCGGCGTGTCTGTCCGTGCGGTTTGATTTCAGGACGTTCGTCGCAATCTGCTCGGCCTGAGCAAACTGCTGCGCCCGCAACGCCAAGGCGCCTTGTTGCAGCGCCTGAGCGAGGAAATTGTTCTGCCTGCCACTCACGAGCGAGATTCACGGTGCCGAGGGAATACCCTGCGCGTTTAGCCCGCATCTTTCGACGCGTCCACCAAAAGTATCGTAAGACGGACGAGGTCCGGATGTCCGCATGCGTTGATCACGCGGACATCGTGCGCTTCGTCCCGCTACTCGCCGCCGGCGGCGATCCCACCGGGGCTTGGTTGCAGCTTGCCGCGCATCTCTGCGGACGACGCTTCGCCATCCATCGCCTCCGGCCGCAACGCCTCCAGCGGACGCTTGCGGGTCTCGATGCCGAGCACCGCGACCGCGATCGCCTGCACCACCAGGAGCCCGGCTACCACAGAGACGACGCCGGTGACACCGAACCTTGTGAACAGCTCGACCACGATGAACGGCGTCACGATCGACATCAGGCGACCGGCGGTGTTGCAGATGCCGGAGCCGCGCATCCTGAGCTCGGTCGGGAACAGTTCGGGGATGTAGAGCCCCCAAGCCAGCGCCAGCATCACCGCCACCGTGAAGACCAGGAGGAAGCCGATCACGACGAAGGCGACGGGGTTGATGAACATCGGATAGATCAGTCCGAGCCCGGCCGCCGCGAGCGACAGCACGATTAGCGACGGCTTGCGGTCGATCTTCTCGCCGATCCACATTCCCGACAGCGTGCCGAGCGGGCTGCCGAGCGTCATCAGCATGGTGTAGCCGAGCGATGACGACAGGTTGATGCCCTGCTTGACGAAGAAGGTCGGGATCCAGGCGATGAAGCCGTAGACCGCGGTGTTGAGCCCGATCAGGATCAGGCAGCCGACGATGGTCCGCGCGATCAGTGCGCGCGAGAACAGGCGCGTGAAGCGAACGTCCGGCTGCACCGGGGCCGGCTGATAGGCCGGGGTCGCCAGGGTCCTGCCCTTGCCGACCTCCTGCTCGATCGCAGTCAGCACGGCCTCCGCCTCGGCGCTCTTGCCCTGCGTCTCGAGCCAGCGCGGCGATTCCGGCAGCGAGCGCCGCAGGAACCAGACGATCATCGCGCCGACGCCGCACAGCGCGAACATCCAGCGCCAGCCGAGATGCGGAATGACGACCCAGCCGACCAGGGTCGCGACGAACAACGCACCATTGGTGCAGGTCGCGAGCGCCGCGCCCCAGCGGCCGCGCTGCTGCGGCGGGATGAATTCGCTGAGCACGACATAGCCGACGACGATCTCGGCGCCGAGCCCGAGGCCCATCACGAAGCGGGCCCCGATCAGCCAGTTCATCGACGGCGCGAGTGTTGCCGCCAGCGCGCTGAAGCCGAAGATCAGGAGGTTGGCCTGGTAGGCGAACTTACGGCCGAAGCGGTCGCCGGCGACGCCCGCCAGCCAGGCACCGATCAGCATCCCGACAAAGGTCGCCGAGATGAAGCGCGCATTCTGGGCGAGGTCCGAATAGCCGGACTGAACCAGCGCGCCGAGAATGCTGCCGGCGAGGAAGATCTCGAAGCCGTCGACGAACAGTCCGGCTCCGATCAGCGCGAAGATCCGGTAGTGAAATCCGGCGATCGGCAATCTGTCGAGCCGGCCCCCCGCGTTAACGCCCTTGGTCACTTCAGCCTCCCTGATTTTGATTTTGTTCTGATCGTTGTCTGCGCCGATTTTTGTGCCGGGGCTATCCGGTCGAGACGCGCGCCTCCTCGTCTGCGCTTGCATGCGCGGCTTGCGGCCGCGGCAGGCCGAGATTCTCGCGCAATGTGTCGCCCTGATACTCGCGCTGGAACAGGCCGCGGCGTTGCAGCTCGGGCACCACGAGGCGCACGAAGTCCTGGTAGGTGCCGGGCACATGGGTGGCCGCCACGACAAAGCCGTCGCAGCCGCCTTCGCAGAACCAGCGCTCCATCTGATCGGCGACCGCCTTGGGCGAGCCGACGAAGGTCGGCAGTTCGGCGAGCGTTCCTCTGCCGCTGAACTGCACAAAATCGCGCGGCGTCGGATTGGGCTTGCCGCTGAGATTCATCACGCGGTCGCGGATCGCCTGCAGCCCGCTGATCGAGGCCAGCTCATCCGACGTGAACGGCTCGTCCATCGCCTTGGCCGCGAAATCGTAGTTCAGCACCTCCGATAGCAGCGTCAGCGCATCGATCGGCTTGGCGAGCCGGTTGATCGCCGCGAACTTGTCCTCGGCCTCGGCCTGGGTCTCGGCGACGACCGGATAGACCGCCGGCGCGATGCTGATGTCCCTGCCCGTCTTGGCGAGCGTCCCCTTCAAGTCGGCATACTGCTTCTTCGCGATGTCGAGATTGGGATAGATCACGAAGATCAATTCGCCCCAGCGCGCCGCGAAGGTCTTGCCGCGGCCGCTCTGCCCGGCCTGGATGATCACTGGATGGCCCTGCGGCGAGCGCGGCACCGTGAACGGGCCGCGCGAGCGGAAGAACTGCCCGTGATGGTCAAGCCGGTGCACCTTGGCCGGGTCGGCGAACAGCCCGCTCTCGCGGTCGAAGCTGACGGCGCCGTCCTCCCAGCTGTTCCAGTGGCCGAGCACGACCTCCATGAACTCGTCGGCGCGGTCATAACGCAGATCGTGGCTGAGGTGCTGCGAGGCGCCGAAATTCGCTGCCTCGGAGTCATTCAGCGAGGTCACCACGTTCCAGGCGGCGCGGCCGTTCAGCAGCAGGTCCATCGTTGCGAACACCCGCGCGACGTGGAACGGCTCGTAATAGGTGGTCGAATAGGTCACACCGATGCCGAGCCGCTCGGTCGCCAATCCCATCGCGAGCGCAACCGAGACCGGATCGAGCTTCGCCGCGCGCACGCCGTGGCGGATGGTCTCGCGGAAATCGTCGCCGAAGCGATCGGGGATCGCGAGCCGGTCGTCGAAGAAGGCGAGATGAAACTTGCCGTGCTCCAGCGTGCGCCCGATCTCCTGATAATAGTCGCGCGAGAACCAGTTCGGCCTCGAGTCCGGATGGCGCCAGGAGGCAGGATAGTTCGAGCAATTCTGGGCCTGCAGGAAGCCGATCAATTTCATCTGCCTGGTCATGGCGTGGTTCCTTCGTGGCCGCGGGAGAATTGGGGCATGTCAGATCACCCCGTCGCTGCGCAGCGCGGCGAGCGCCGCCGCCGTGACGCCGGCAAGCGAGGTCAGGACTTCGTCGGTGTGCGCGCCGAGCGCGACGCCGGCATGCTTGAACTGCGGCGGCGTGCGCGACATCTTTGGGATCGCACTCGGCACCGCGATCGGCCCGGCGCGCGAGGGCACCTCGGCGATGTTGCCGCGGGCCCGGTATTGCGGGTCGGCGAAGATGTCACTGATGCTGTAGATCGGCCCGCAGGGCACATCGTAGCGCTCGCACTCGGCAAGCGCCGTCGCCAGCGGCATGGAGCCGATCCAGTCGGCGACCATCCCATTGACCTCCTCGCGCCGCGCCAGGCGGCCGGCCATGGCCGCATAGCGCGGGTCGGTCGCTAGTTCGGGGCGCTGCATCGCCTGCACCAGGCGCTCGAACATCTTGTCGCTCGAACAGGCCAGCGCCACCCATTTGCCGTCGGCGGTCTGGTAATGGCTGTGCGGCACGACATTGACGGTGTCGGCACCGAGGCGTTCGCGGACGAAGCCGGTCTTGGCGAACACGGTCGCCATCTCGTCGAGCAGCCGAAACACCGATTCATAGAGCCCGATATCGACCACCTGCCCGTGTCCGGTGGCTTCGGCATGGCGCAGCGCCAGCAGCACGCCGAGGGCGCCCCATAGCCCGGAAATGTAATCGGCGAGCGAGGTCGATCCCGGCATCACGGGTTGGCGTCCCGCCTCGCCGGCAAGATAAGCGAGCCCGCTGAAGCCGTGCGCGATCCGGGCGAAGCCCGGCTTGTCGCGCAGCGGGCCGTCCTGCCCATAGGCGCTGATGCGCAGCATCACGAGTTTTGGGTTGATCTCGCGCAACGCCTCGAAGCCGAGCCCCCATTTCTCCAGCGTGCCCGGCCGGAAGTTCTCCAGCACCACGTCGGATTGGCGGACCAGTTCG
Source organism: Bradyrhizobium brasilense (assembly GCF_029714345.1). Taxonomy (NCBI): domain Bacteria; kingdom Pseudomonadati; phylum Pseudomonadota; class Alphaproteobacteria; order Hyphomicrobiales; family Nitrobacteraceae; genus Bradyrhizobium; species Bradyrhizobium brasilense. The sequence goes on along the minus strand of NZ_CP121669.1, from coordinate 4,425,730 downwards.
CGAAACAGCGCCGCGCCACGCTCGCTGCGCAGATCGAGCGTCACCGACTTCTTGTTGCGGGCCTCGCTGAGCCAGACATAGGTGTCGCCGCATTCGCTCGGCGTGCCGAACCGCCGCAAGGGATCCCCTGTGCCTGGCTGCTCGATCTTGATCACCTCGGCGCCGAAGTCGGACAGCACCGTCCCGCAGAACGGCGCCGCCACGAAGGTCGCGATGTCGAGCACGCGAATTCCGGTCAGCGGTGGTTCATGCGACATCGCGCACTCCTTGTCTGCCTGCCGCCTGAATTGCGTCATGGCGCTCGATGATCGCCTGCGCGCGCTTGAGCACCGCAAGATCGATCAGCACGCCGTCCTGCCCGAAAGCGCCGTCGCCGCCGGCGCTGGCGGACTGGATCTTGGCCGTGATCTCGCGCGCCCAGCCGATCTCACGTGCGGTCGGCGAGAACACCTCGTTGGCGGTCTCGACCTGCGACGGATGGATCGCCCATTTGCCCTCGAAGCCGAGCGCGGCCGCCCGCGCCGCGCTGGCGCGAAAACCTGCGGCATCGCCGAAATTTGCATAAGGGCCGTCGATCGCACGCAGGCCGTGGGCGCGGCAAGCATTGGCGATGCGGGCCAGCGCGAAGTGCCACTGGTCGTTCCAGTGCATCCGGCGCGCACCGCCCTCGTCCGCATCGGTGAGCACGGCATAGCGCGGATCGGAGGCGCCGATGATCTCGCCGCAGGTGCGTAGATCAATCGAGTAATCGCCGATGCCGAAGATGACCGCTTCCAACCGCTCCGACGCCTGCACGATGTCCTCGACATTGGCGAGCCCGAGCGTGGTCTCGATCAGGATCTCGATGCCCAGCGGCCTTGCGCGCGGGAACTCACGCTCGAGCCCCGTCAGCAGCGCCTCGACGAAACGGACGTCGAATGCGGTGCCGACCTTCGGCACCATGACGAGGTCGAGGCGCGGCGCACGGCTGACGATCTCGATGATGTCGCGATGCGCCCATTCGGTGTCGAGGCCATTGATGCGCACCGCCAGCGTCTTGTTGCCCCAGTCGATCCGATTCAGCGCCTCGATTGCGATCTCGCGCGCCTCGGGTTTTCGCGGCGGCGCAACCGCGTCCTCCAGATCGAGGAAGATGAAATCGGCCGCGCTGCTCGCTGCGCGTTCGAAGAAATGGGTCGAGGTCGCGGGAACCGCGAGTTCGGAACGCTGGACGCGGCGCGTGCGCGGCTTGGTGACGGTGAAGGACATTGGAGCATCTTTTCTGCATCGCGCCGCAGGATCGTCTCCCACGGCCAACACAATCATGCTAGATGTCCGACACTGATCTTTCTAACGAGATTATCTTAAGAACTGTTCAGTTCTCCGGGACAATCCGCCTGCAGGGCAAAACGATGTCGCAGATCAATTTCAAGCTGCTGCACATGTTCATCGCGGTCGCCGAGAACAAGAGCTTTCGCCAGGCCTCCGAGCAGCTCAACCGCTCGCAATCCGCGGTCAGCATGCAGATCAAGCTGCTGGAGGACCAGGTCGGCGCCGCCCTGTTTCATCGCACCACGCGGCGCGTCGAGCTGACCGCGGAGGGACTGCAACTGCTGACGCATGCGCGGCGCGCGCTCGGCGAATGGGAGAACGGCCTGCGCGAGATCCGTGAGGTCATCGACATCCAGCGCGGCACGCTGTCGCTGGCCTGCGTCCCGACCATTGCCGCGACCATCCTGCCGCAGGCGCTGCATGCCTTCCAGGCGAGCTATCCCGGCATCAACATCAATCTGCGCGAGCTTGCGGCCGAGGACATGCTGGACTGCTTGCGCCGGCGCGAGGCGGATTTCGGCATCGGGCCGGAGATGGACGGCTCGACCGAGTTTCAATTCGCGCCGCTGTTCAACGACCCGATCTATGCGCTGGCGACAAGAGCGTTTCCGTTTCGCAAGCGCAGCGCGGTCGACCTTACCGAACTGTCCGCCTATCCGATCCTGCTGAACTCAAAATCGGCGGCGCTGCGCTCGATGCTGGAGCGTGCGCTCGCCACGCGCAATCTGCAGATGAAGATCAAGTTCGAGGTCGAGCACAGCTACACGCTGGCCGCGCTGGCCGGCGCCGGCCTCGGCGTCGGCATCCTGCCGAAGGTCGCCTTGCCGCGGCCGATCAGGAAGACGATGCAGGCGCTGCCGATCGTCAATCCGACGCTGGAGCGCACGGTCTGCATCGTCTCGCTGCGCGGACAATCGTTCTCGCCGGCCGCCGACGCGCTGACATCAGTGATACACAAATTCCTCAAGCCGCGCCCTTAGGTCCGCCGGGCCAATCCGCAGAACGCGCCACCAAAATAGATCAGCGGCGTCTGCCCCTCACGCAGATGCATCGCGCGGACCGCGCCGACGAAGATCGAATGCGTGTCGTGCGCATGCTCGTCAATCAGCTCGCAGTCGAGCCCGATCAGCGCATCCTTGAGGATCGGCGCGCCCGTGGCAAGCGACAGCCAGCCGTCGGCGTCGGAAAAACGATCGTCCCGCTCGATGCCGCGGCGGCCGGCGAACACATTGGCCAGCTCGGCCTGGTCGGCGTGCAGCATATTGACGCCGAAGGCTGCGGTGCGCCGGATAAGGCCATGCGCGCTCGCCGAGCGGTTGACGCAAGCGATCAGCCGCGGCGGCGTGTCCGACAGCGAACAGACCGACGTCGCCGTCATCCCCGTTCTGTCGCCCGGCCCGCCCGCCGACAGGATCGTCACCGCGCCGGCGTGGTGACGCATCGCCGCGCGATAGGACGCGGGGTCGACGCTCCCGTGAGCCGGAGCGGCGGCGGTCCGTGAAGCGGTCGAAAGCAGGCTGGTCGGTGCGTTCATCTGATTGTTCCGGGCAAGAGGCGACGGTTTGAATCGTATAGGCCAGCCGGATCGATCGCAGAAACGCAAATATCTAACCAGTTGTTCAGATCATCCGATCAATGCCGTCGGGCGTGTGCAGGCCGGCGAGCCACCGCAGCGCGTCGTCGAATGCCACGCGATGCACGCGCGCGGCGACATCCATGTCGGCCAGCACCAGCCGCCTAATACTCAATCCCGAACTCGTCGTAGAGGCGGCGGAACACGGCGGGCAGCACTTCGGTGAGATCTTCCGCGATCAGGCCGGGGCCCGCCTCGCTCGCGCTCTCGCCGTGCATCCAGACGCCGATGCTGGCGGCCTCGAAGGCCGCGACGCCCTGCGCCAGGAAACCCGCGATGATGCCCGACAGCACGTCGCCGGCGCCGGCGGTGGCGAGCCAGGGCGGCGCATTGGCGGCGACGGTGGCGCGGCCGTCGGGAGACGCGATCACCGTGTCGGCGCCTTTCAGCAGCACCACCGCGCCGGAGCGCTCGGCCGCCGCGCGCACGCGCTCGAGCTTGGAGCGGCCGGGATGCTTGTTGGAAATATCGCTGAACAGCCGCGGAAACTCGCCCTCATGCGGCGTCAGCACCACCTGCTGACCGGCGCTCGACTTGATCGCCTCGAACAGCCGGTCCGGCGCGCCGGCAAAGCTGGTCAGCGCGTCGGCGTCGAGCACCAGATGCCGCTGCGCCGACAGCGCGGTGTGGACGAAGTCACGGGTCCGCGCGCTGACCCCGGTGCCCGGACCGATCACGCAGGCATTGAGGCGCTTGTCGCCAAGCAGCTCGGCGAACTGGATCGGGTTGTCGACCGCGCGCAACATCACCGCGGTCAGCGCCGCGGCGTTGACGGCGAGCGCGTCGCGCGGCGAGGCCAGCGTCACGAGGCCGGCGCCGGCGCGCAGCGCCGCGCGCGCGGCGAGCCGTGCCGCCCCGGTCGAGGCGAGATCGCCCGACACCACGACGGCGTGCCCCCGCGCGTATTTGTGGCCGTCGATCCGCGGCACCGGAAACGACCAGCGCCAGGCCTCCGGCGCATTCTCCGCGGTCAGCGGCTTGATCTCGTCGAGCACCTGCGCGGCGATACCAATGTCGGCAACGCGCACCCGGCCGCAATACATCCGGCCCGGCAGCAACAGATGCGCGGGCTTCTTGCGGAAGAAGGTGACGGTCTCGGTCGCGTGCACGGCCGCGCCCATCACGGCGCCCGATGTGCCGTTGATGCCGCTCGGCAGATCGACCGCCAGCACCGGCGTACCGTTGGCGTTGATGGCCGCGATCATCCCCAGCGGATCGCCCTTCACCGGCCGGTTGAGGCCGGCGCCGAACAGCGCGTCAACGATCAGCGCCGGCTTGCCGAGCGCCTGCGGGTTGAACGGCAGCACCGGATATTTCCAGCCCTTCGCCGCCAGCGCCGCGTCGCCCTGCAGGCTGTCGCGCTCGCAGAGCAGAATCACCGAGACCTCGCGGCCGCGCGCGGCAAGCTCGGCGGCGGCGACAAAGCCGTCGCCGCCATTGTTGCCGCGGCCCGCGACCACCACGATCGGCCCCTCCTCGACCAGGTCCATCGCGGCTTCCGCGACGGCCTGGCCAGCGCTCATCATCAGCGCGAAGCCTGGCGTTCCGGCTGCGATGGTCAGCCGGTCGGCGCGTTCCATCTCGGTCGTCGTCAGAACGTCCATGCCGAATCCTCAATCGCTTCGCCTTTTCGAGAGGCAATTCCTGTGACGTTCGTGGGGTTTCTACTGGCCGACTGCATACGGATTGATCTATTTGCCTATTTGTTAGGCTTGGATATCATAGCCCATGTGGTTCGATATCAGCCGATTGCCTGTTAAAAGGCTGATAACATTCCGAAATCGGGGACCTTAACAACTTGGCATAGACCCTGCTTTTGAGGAAGCCGCGCGCAAGGCCGCTTCATGCGACCATTGCGCGTGTTTCCGGCCACCGGCCGGAAGCCTTAAGACCAACCAGACTGCGCCCCACGCGCATCGAACTCGACCCTGCAATCTGCAATGCCCGGGAGGCGCTCAGTGAAGAAGATTGAAGCCATCATCAAGCCCTTCAAGCTCGACGAGGTGAAAGAAGCGCTCCAGGAAGTCGGACTGCAAGGCATCACCGTCACCGAGGCCAAGGGATTTGGCCGCCAGAAGGGCCATGCCGAACTCTATCGCGGTGCGGAATACATCGTCGACTTCCTGCCCAAGGTGAAGATCGAGATCGTGATCGGCGACGACCTGGTCGAGAAGGCGATCGACGCGATCCGCCGCGCCGCGCAGACCGGCCGGATCGGCGACGGCAAGATCTTCGTCTCCAACATCGAGGAAGCCATCCGCATCCGGACCGGCGAATCCGGGCTGGACGCTATTTAAGGGCGGTGCTATCCGGATTTTCTGACGGCAAAAGAGAAAAAAGGCTGCTTCGGCAGCCTGATTTCGTTTGTGTAGTCACACGAACTCGCCAAAACCGGGAATAACGTCGCTCTCCGCTGGAAACCGACCCGCACATCCATAAGGGGTATTCATGAAGACCGCCAAAGACGTCCTGAAATCGATCAAGGACAACGACGTCAAATACGTCGACCTGCGCTTCACCGATCCGCGCGGCAAGTGGCAGCACGTCACCTTCGACGTCAGCATGATCGACGATGACATCTTCGCCGAGGGAACGATGTTCGACGGCTCGTCGATCGCCGGCTGGAAGGCGATCAATGAATCCGACATGTGCCTGATGCCCGACCCGGTCACCGCGACGATCGACCCGTTCTTCGCCGAGACCACCATGGTCATCACCTGCGACGTGCTCGAGCCGACCACCGGCGAGCCCTACAACCGCGACCCCCGCGGCATCGCCAAGAAGGCCGAGGCGATGGTGAAGTCGATGGGCGTGGGCGACACCGTGTTCGTCGGCCCCGAGGCCGAGTTCTTCGTGTTCGACGACGTGCGCTATTCGGCCGAGCCCTACAACACCGGCTTCCGCCTCGACTCCTCCGAGCTGCCGATCAACTCGGCGACCGAATATGAGGGCGGCAATCTCGGTCACCGCATCCGCACCAAGGCCGGCTACTTCCCGGTGCCGCCGCAGGACTCGGTGCAGGACATGCGCTCCGAGATGCTCGGCGCAATGGCCAAGATGGGCGTCAAGGTCGAGAAGCATCACCACGAAGTCGCTTCGGCCCAGCACGAGCTCGGCATGAAGTTCGACACCCTGACGCTGATGGCCGACCATATGCAGATCTACAAGTACTGCATCCACCAGGTCGCCCACATCTACGGCAAGACCGCCACCTTCATGCCGAAGCCGGTCTATGGCGACAACGGCTCGGGCATGCACGTCCACCAGTCGATCTGGAAGGACGGCAAGCCGACCTTCGCCGGCAACAAATACGCCGACCTGTCGGAGACCTGCCTGCACTACATCGGCGGCGTCATCAAGCACGCCAAGGCGATCAACGCCTTCACCAACCCGTCGACCAACTCCTACAAACGTCTGGTCCCGGGCTATGAAGCCCCTGTGCTGCTCGCCTATTCCGCGCGCAACCGCTCGGCGGCCTGCCGCATCCCCTACACCGCGAACCCGAAGGCCAAGCGCGTCGAGGTGCGTTTCCCCGACCCGATGGCCAACCCCTATCTCGGCTTCGCCGCGATGCTGATGGCCGGCCTCGACGGCATCAAGAACAAGATCGATCCGGGTCCGGCGATGGACAAGGACCTCTACGATCTGCCGAAGGAAGAGCTGAAGCAGATCCCGACCGTCTGCGGCTCGCTCCGCGAGGCGCTCGAGAGCCTCGACAAGGATCGCGCATTCCTCAAGAACGGCGGCGTGTTCGACGACGACTTCATCGACGCCTATATCGAACTGAAGATGACCGAGGTCGCGCGTTTCGAAATGACCCCGCACCCGGTGGAATTCGAGATGTACTACTCGCTGTAAATCTTACGGCACCGACGACATGCGAAAGGCGCTTCCACCGGAAGCGCCTTTTGTTTTTGGGTGAGAACGGTACGTAGGATGGGTAGAGCGAAGCGAAACCCATCGCACCGGTGCAAGCCTTGAGATGATGGGTTTCGCTTCGCTCTACCCATCCTACGCAGGACGGTTACACCTTCGCCTTGGCGAGCCGCCGTCCGCCGGCGTCGAGCGCGCCGAATTTGCCGGCGATCATGTCGGGCGTCGGGATCATGCCGCCGAGCGACCAGCTCGCCGGCTCGCCCTCCTCGATCTTGACCCAGACGTTGCGGCGGAAGTCCGGGTTACCCTGCCCCTCGATCTCGACCATGAGGTCGGTGACGCGCTCCAGCAGCGCCTGCTTCTGCGCGACATCGAAGATACCGCGGACGGTGGAAATGGTGACGTAAGGCATGGTCTCTCTCCATTGCTGAGGGTGTGACAACGCAGCGAAGATGGACCGGCACGGCACTATCAGGCAGTGGCCGATCGGACAGAGATCGGGCAATATCTGCCACCGCCCGATTGCGCTGATCGGCTAGCATGACGGCAAATTCCGGAGGTCCCATGAAGCTTGCGATCCTCGCGCTGGAAGGCTGCATGCAATCGGCGGTCGCCGGCATCGCCGACATCCTCACCCTCGCCAACCATGTGATGCAGCTGCGCGGCGGCAAGGCGCGCTTCAACTGGCAGACGCTCTCGCTCGACGGCAAGGCGGTGCGCGCCGGCGGCGGCAAGTTGCTCGCCGTCGATGGCGCGGTGGGCAGGCGGACGGCGTGCGACGCGATCATCGTGCCGGGCAGCCTGGTCGATCATCTCACCGCCGAGCGCCTGCAACCGCAATATGACCGTGCCGGCGCCTGGCTGCGCCAGCAGCATGCCAGCGGCCGGTTGATCGGCGCGTTCTGCAGCGGCGTGCTGCTGCTCGCCAATGCCGGCCTGCTCGACGGCCGCCGCGCCACCATCACCTGGTGGCTGCAGAGCGAACTGCACCGACGCCATCCCAAGGTCGATCTCGCCGGTGATGCCGTGATAACGCAGGCCGATCGCCTGGTCTGCGCCGCCGGTCCGATGTCGTGGGTCGATCTGTTGCTGCGGCTGATCGAGCTTGTCGAAGGCGCGGAGGTCGCAAAGGTCTGCGCCGACTATGCGGTGATCGACACCGCGCAGCGCACCCAGGCGATCTTCATGCCGCTCGGCTACATGCTCGGCCAGGATCCGCTGCTGATCAAGGCGGACATGCTGGTGCGCCGCACCGGCAAGGCCCCGATCACGGTGCGCGGCCTCGCACACGCGCTCGGCCACAGCGAACGCACGCTGAACCGCCGCTTCCGCGAACTGACCCACGAGCCGCCGCAGGCCTTCATCATGCGCCGCCGCGTCGAGCACGCCCGCACGCTATTGGAAACAACGGCGCAGCCGATCAAGGCGATCGCCCGCGCCACCGGCTATGAGGACGAGAGCAGCTTTCGAAAAGCCTTCCGCAAGCTAACGCTGACGTCGCCCCAGGCCTATCGCGCGCAGCGATCGATGCGCGCGGCCTGATCGCAGGAAGCCCGGAAGACTACGGTCAGCAACGCTGACGAACCTGATGACGTGATGCGAACCGCACACAAGGTTGTGTTTCCGGGATCGACAACGCCTGGGCTCGGGTGTTCACTGCCGGCAAGGACCCGAAAGCGGCCTCCGATAAGACACGCAATCATTTTCTGCATGGGGAGAAACGAGATGTCTTTCGTCGCTCGACGAATGGCGGCGCTTTCGACCGCCATCACCATTCTCGCTGTCTGTGCTGGCAGCGCATTCGCCCAGAAGAAATACGACAGCGGCGTAACCGATACCGAAATCAAGATCGGCAACATCATGCCCTATAGCGGGCCGGCATCCGCCTATGGCACCAGCGGTCGGGCCCAGGCGGCCTATTTCCGCAAGATCAACGCCGAGGGCGGCATCAATGGCCGCAAGATCAATTTCATCTCCTACGACGACAGCTACAGTCCGCCGAAGACGGTCGAGCAGGCGCGCAAGCTGGTCGAAGGCGACGAGGTCTTGCTGATCTTCGCCTCTCTCGGCACGGCATCCAACGGCGCGATTCAGAAGTACATGAACGTGAAGAAGGTGCCGCAGCTGTTCATTCAGACCGGTGCCACCAAGTGGAACGATCCGCAGAACTTCCCGTGGACCATGGGCTGGCAGCCCAGCTATCAGAGCGAGGGACGGATCTACGCCAAGCACATATTGAAGGAAAAGCCGAACGGCAGGATCGCGGTCCTCTACCAGAACGACGATTATGGAAAGGACTATCTCAAGGGCCTGAAGGACGGCCTCGGCGACAAGGCGACGTCGATGATCGTCATCGAGGATGCCTATGAGGTGGCCGAGCCGACCATCGACACGCACATCGTCAAGATGAAATCGATGAATGCCGATGTTTTCGTCGACATAGCCACACCGAAATTCGCGGCGCAGGCCATCAAGAAGACGGCCGAGATCGGCTGGAAACCGCTGCACATCCTCAACTCGGTCGGCTCCTCGCTCGGCGCCGTGATCCAGCCTGCCGGCTTCGAGAACGCGCAGGGCATCATCTCGGTGGCCTACCTGATGGATCCGCTCGATCCGCAATGGAAGGACGACCCCGGCATGAAGGCGTTCGACGAGTATCTCTCCAAATATTTTCCCGAAGGCAATCGGGCCGACAGCCTGATTATGACAGGGTACAATGCCGCCCAGACACTGGTTCAGGTGCTGAAGCAGTGCGGCGACGATCTCACGCGCGCCAACGTGATGAAACAGGCCGCCAACCTGAAGGCCTTCCGGACCACCAACCTGCTTCCCGGCATCACGATGAACACCAGCCCGATCGATTTCGCGCCGATCAAGCAGATGCAGCTCAGACGACTCAAAGGCGAGCGATGGGAGCTGTTCGGGCCGATGCTCAGCGCGGAAGTGGGAGGTTAGCCGACCGCAGCCCCTCACTGCGCCGCCCGGCTGTCCGAGCGCTATCCGCGTCATTGCGAGGAGCTCGCGACAAATTGCAAAGCAATTTTGCGCTGAAGCGACGAAGCAATCCACCTCTCCGCGTATCCGGAAGGATGGATTGCTTCGCTTCGCTCGCAATGACGCTAGTAGCCTTGGATCTGTAGGATGGGTAGAGCGCAGCGAAACCCATCATCTCGCGCCTGCACGGGGGCGATGGGTTTCGCTCTACCCATCCTACGGAGCCTTGAACTACACCCGGAACAGCTTCGCGTACCTCGCCTTGATCTCCTCCGACTGCACCTGCACCTGGGCCGGATCGGCCTTGAGCATTTTCAGTTTGTCGAGTGGCACGTGCCCGGCCTTCTCCTTCACCTTGACGTGGAACGAGCGGTGCGCGAATTCGTCGGCCAGCATCTGCTGCGTCTCGGCGCTGAAGAAGTAGCTCTGGAACAGCCGCGCCGCATTCGGGTTCGGCGCGTTCTTGAAGATGCCGCTCGGGACGATGATCAGCGGCGCGCCCTCGGCCGGATAGACCACCTCGACCGGCTTGCCCTGATCCTTGGCCAGCACGAGGTTGTAGTCGTTACCGTCGGCCATCACCGCGCGCTCGCCGAGCAGGATCTTCTTCGGCGGATCGGCCGCCGACTGCACCTGCATCACGCGCTGTTGCGAAAGCTTCTCCAAATACGGCCAGCCGAGGTCGCGTGCCAGCACGAAGGTCGCGGTCATGATCGCGCCGGAATAGCTCGGGTGGCCCTTGACGATCTTGCCGCGCCACTTGGGATCGAGCAGGTCGGCGTAGCTCTTTGGCGCCTCCTCGCGCCTCACCTGTTCGGTGTTGTAGCCGATCACCTCGAACCAGGCGCAGGACGTCGCCGAGGTGCCGTCGGGATCGATCTGGTCGGCCGGAAAATGCCTGGCGACGTCCTCCGGCACATAGACCGCGAGCCAGCCGTTCTTCTTCCAGTCGAGGTAATGCGCGGGATCGGTGGAATTGGCGACGTCGACGGCGTTGATGCCGCTGCCCTGCTCCTGGGCGATACGCTGGAAGATGCGTTCGGCGCCGGAGCGCTCGACGCGGACGCTGATCCCGGGATATTTCTGCTCGAAGTCACGCGCGAGACGCTCGGCCGTGTTCAGTTCCAGCGCGCTGTAGAACGAGATCTTGCCTTCCTTCTTGGCGGCTGCGATCAACTCCGGCGTCACGGCTTCCGCCGGCGGCGCCGCCGCGCGCAGCGGCTCCGCGAACACCATGCCGGCGGCGGTGGCCGCCGTCACCTTGAGCCAGTCGCGCCTCGACCATTTGCGGTCCTGCATTCCATACTCCCTGAAATCGGGCCGTTGACCGGCCGCGCCTTGTCGCGGGAGCTTAGCGCGTAGGATGGGTAGAGCGAAGCGAAACCCATCAAATAGCGAACAGATCAGGGATGATGGATTTCGCGCAGTTTATCATCGGGCCGCGCGTTGCGGACCCGGTGGCATCCAGGCCACACCACGGTCTACGTCTTCCCCGGCGGATTCTCGCGCAGGAAGCGTTCGAGATCGGGCTGCACGGAATAAGGCTGTGGAACCGGATCGCCCTGAAAGTCGACCTGAAGATCAAGGCAGCGCCGCAGCATCCGCGCCAGTTCGCCGCGCCGATAGGGCTTGGTGAGCAGCGGAATGCCGTGGCCGCCGCGCCCCTGCTGCGCAGGCAGCACGCCGTCGCTGTAGCCCGAGGTGAACAGCACCCGCAGTGCCGGGCGCCCCGCCATCAGTGTCTCCGCCAATTGCCGGCCGTTCATGCTGCCGGGCATCACGATATCGGTGAACAGAAGGTCGAACGCGGTGCCGCGGTTGACGATTTCGAGCGCAGCGTCCGCGTTCGCCGCAACCAGTACGTTGTAGCCGAGGCTTTCGAGCTGGCCCGTGACATAGTCTCGGATCGTAGGGTCGTCCTCCACGCACAGGATCGTCTCGTCGCCGCCCCTGACGGGCAGATCGTCCTCCTCCGCCGCACGCTGTGCGGTGCCGTCGGCCTTCGGCAGATAGATCCTGAAGATGGTGCCGCGCCCCTGCTCGCTCTTGACCTCGATACCGCCGCCGCTTTGCTTGACGAAGCCGAACACCATGCTGAGCCCGAGCCCGGCGCCCTGCCCGACCTCCTTGGTGGAAAAGAACGGATCGAAGATCTTCTCCAGATGCGTCGGCGAAATGCCGGTGCCGGTATCGGTCACCTCGATCACGAGATGATCGCCGGCGCGCTCGACGCCGCACGCCACGGCGTCGGGAATCCCGAGCTGGATGTTGCGGGTCGCAAAGGTCAGCGTGCCGCCGTCAGGCATGGCGTCGCGCGCGTTGATGGCGAGATTGACCAGCGCGGCACCAAGCTGGCTGCGGTCGACGAAGGCGAGCCAGGCGTTGCGGCCGAGCTCCGTCCTGATCTCGGTCTGCGAGCCGAGCGTCTGCGACAGCAGCCGGACCACCTCGCCGACCAGGTCGTTGACGTCGGTCTCGCCGGGCTGCAGCGGTTGCTTGCGCGCGAATGCCAGGAGGCTCGAGGTGAGCTGCGCGCCGCGATCGGCGGCATCGCTGATCAGCTTGGCGATTGCGGCGAGTTGCGGGTTGTCCTTGACGCCGTCGGCGAGGATCTCGATCGTGCCGGTGATCACGGTCAGCATGTTGTTGAAGTCGTGCGCGATGCCGCCGGTCAGCCGCCCCAGCGATTCCGACTTCTGCGCCTGGATCAACTGCTCCTCGGCGATCCGGCGCTGGCTGACGTCCCTGACAAAGGAATTGATGATCCAGCCGTCACCGCGGCGCAGCGCGTTGAGGGACACCTCGACATAGAACCGGTGACCGTCGCGGTGCAGGCACGCCGTTTCATAGCGCATGCCCATGCCGCCGGCCGCGGTCTCCTGCAGGAAGCGGGTGATCCGCTGCCGGTGCGCGAGGCGCAGTTCCTCCGGAAACACCAGTTCGACCACCCGATAACCGACCGCCTCGGAGCGCGTCCAGCCGGTCAGCACCTCGGCCTGCGGGCTCCAGTCGAGAATGACGCCGTCCTGGTCGGTCTGGACGAAGGCGTCGAGCGCGGTCCTGACGATGGCTTGCGCCATCTGCTCGCTCTCGACCAGCGCCTGGTGTGCCCGACGCTGCGCGGTGACGTCGTGCAGCACGGCGACCGCGCCCCGCAGATTGCCGGTATCGTCGCGCAGCGGCCGCGCGTTGACGACAAGGAAGACGGCCGGTTGCGACGGTTGCGGTTTGACGATCAGCTCGAAATCGTCGACGTCATCGCCGCGCAGCGCACGCGCCATCGGCGTGTCCGGGATCGGCATCACGGTGGTGCCGTCGGCATAATAGTTCTGGAAGGTGCGAACGCCGGTCAGGGTATCAAAACCGGGTTCGACACTGTACAGCCGTCGCGCCGCGGCGTTGACGATCACGATCATCCCGTGCTCGTCGGCGACCACCACCGGATCGCGGATGCTCTCGACGGTCTTCTCCAGCAGGTGCTGCCTGCTGCCCATCTGCGCCGACAATTCGGCAAGCGTCGCCGCGAGCTGAGCGGTCTCGCCGTCATCGCTTGAGCCGAGCGAGACCTGCTGGCCGCGCGACAGCGCCTCCGCCGCCCGCACCAGCTGGGCGGGCGTCCTGGACAGCGATCTCGCAATCACCTCAGCCGTCATCAATACCACCGCAACCGCGCCACCCGCGAGCAGAACGCCCGGCCAGGTCACGCCATGGATGAAGCCCAGCGCGAGCAGGAGCGCGGCGACGGGAAACAACATCCCCATCGCCAGACGGCCCGACAAATTCATCCCGACCAACCCCTCGTGTCGGCTGCACCCGAAAATGGAAAAGGAAAAGCAGTATTCGGAAAGGGTCGTCGGCGCCGGAGCAAATATCCCTGTTGCTTAGCCGAGTCCGGCGCCGCAATCCGCCACTTTCGTATCCGTATTAGTACGGAGGAAGGCCGATTCCGGCGCACGCGCAATACCGGAAGTATAGCTGCGACCTGTCGACCAGCGGTACATCTCGCCGGCAGCACAACTCAACATACCGAGAATTCGCAGGAGGGCCCCGGAGTACATGTTTGGCGCCGTGGTCAGCCGTCGGCCGAACGCGCCAGGCGGGATGCCGACATGGTCGCTCGCCAAACATGGAACACTCCCGCGTTTCAGGGTCCAGCCCAGCCCTCGCCCGTGCTTGGCGACGCTCTCAACGCCGACTTACGACACCTCGAAGTAACGTGCCTTGGCTGCGAGACGCATCGTGAGACGGCCGAACAGGACCTCGATCCACGAGCTCGAGCGCCCCATTGCAAGCAGTGTTCCCGATTGCGGACGAACAATATCTCGGCCAAAATCGTCGGGACAGTTCAGGAAGGATGAGCTTACAAAAAGAGAGACGATGTGACGTGCAGGCCGCATCCTCATCCCCCGTAGGCTTAAGCTGCAAATACCCATCTGGGTCCCGTTGAATGTTAGCGCGCCGAAGAGCGGATCTGCTCTCAAGGCGGGCGACCTTGCATTTGATACGGAGCACAAAATGGATTCCATGCTGAATGACAGGGTCGCGGAAGGGCGGCTCGTGAGCTTGGAAGAGCAGCTTTCGAACCTCGCGCGCGAAGCAGGAGTCAGCCCTTCCGGCCCGCCGACCGGCAAGAAAGCGTTTCACGCGCCGCTGGAAGCGGTTCATCGATTGGCGGATTGCCGCCACCTTGCCATTGTCGGTTCCGTGCTGGCAGCTTGCATAGGTGGCGCTGCTTGGTGGTGGTCGTCACCCAGCGATACGGCGATGGTGGCCTCCCCTGGCCACTCCTCACCTCCTGCGCAAACCCCGCCGAAAGACGTTGCGCCGACTGCCGCCGCACTTTCTTCCGACTTGGCGCAGCAGCTTCAACCGATGGCGCGCGATCTCGCTGCCTTGAGGCAAGCGGTCGAACAGCTTGAGGCGAGGCAAGAACAATTGGTCCGCGACCATAAAAATGTCGCAAGCCAACTCGAGGCGAGCCAAGCAGAAATGGCACGCAGCAAAGATATCATCGACCAGATCAAGGCGACCCAGAATCAGATGGCGCGCGAAAGCGAGACGGTCACCGAGCGGCTCAACGCAAGCCAGGAACAGCTGGCCGGTGTCATCGCCAACGCCGCCGAGCCAAAGGTAAGCCCCGAACAGCCAACGGTAGCCCCGGAAATACCACTGCCGCGTCCGCGGCCGTCGACCGATGTTGCCCAGGCGCGCAAACCGGCGCCAACCCCGACGCGGCCGCACGCCACCAGCAAACCGCAACCGCCGGCATGGCCATGGTCAGTGCGCTAATGCCGTGACGTGCTGCTTCCTGCGTGCCGTCGACGCGGCAACGGCCGATACCTGCACTTTGCGATCAACGAAGCAACACGATCAACGAAGCAACACGAAGAGGCCGCTGGCGCTGGTCAGCGGCCTCTTGAACCTGATCTTAAATGAACGTCTTGGTGGTAAAATCTTTGCCTCAGGTCCGCCGTTATTAGACTGGGAATTTGCCACACAGTGAAGCCCCAACAGGTGCGATGCTCAACGGAACTCTTGTGACGTTGCGGGGACAACACACTTTGCGTTCATGACGCCCTGAGTGGACGATCTACTCGCCTGCCGCTCGGATCCCATGGATTGCCTAAAGAAAGCCCTGCGTCTTTCATGGCTTCCCGAACCGAGGTTCGACAAACCGACCCGACGGACAGGCGACGCCACACCTTCGGTGTCGTCCCTGCGAAAGCAGGGACCCATAACCACCGACGGTCATTGTTGAGCAGTGCCGCAACGACAAGTCCCGTCCACAACAACCGCCGCGGAGCATGGGTCCGTGCTTTCGCAGGGACGACAGCGCGTTTTCCGGAGACGACGTCGTGATTAGACGCGCAGGGACGGTGGCGGTGAAACCGTCCTACGCCGCCCGCCGCCGTTCGCGCAGCGCGTCGCCGAAGGCTTCGAACAGGGCGCGGTTGATCGGATTGCGCTGCGGATCGTATTCGGCGTGCCACTGCACACCCAGCGCAAAACCCGGCGCATCGGCGATGCGGATCGCCTCGATGGTGCCGTCCTCGGCGATGCCCTCGATCACGACGCGCTTGCCGGGCTCGAGGATGCCCTGGCCGTGCAGCGAATTGACCCGAATGGTCTCACGACCAAGTATCTTCGCGAACGCGCCGCCCGGCGTCAGCGCGACGTCGTGACGGTCGGCGAACACAACGGTCGGGTCAGGATGGATCTCGCCGTTCTCCAGCCGCGGCATCCGGTGGTTCATGCGGCCGGGAATCTCGCGGATCTCCGGATGCAGCGAGCCGCCGAAGGCAACGTTCATCTCCTGCAGGCCGCGGCAGATGCCGAAGATCGGCACACCGCGCGCGACGCAGGCTTCCGACAGCGCCAGCGCAACGTCGTCGCGGTGGATGTCGTAGGGCTCGTGGGCGGCGCACGGTTCGGTATTGAAGCGGGTCGGATGAACATTGGCGCGGGCCCCGGTCAGCACCACGCCGTCGACCACGTCGAGCAAGGCACTGACCTCGGTGATTTCGGGGCTGCCGGCGAACATCAGCGGCACCGCGCCCGACACCTCGGCAACCGCGCGAAGGTTGCGCTCCCCGACCATCTGGACTGTGAAACGATTTTCGATGCGATGGGCGTTTCCGATCACGCCGACCACGGGCCGTCTCATTATTGAAGTCTCGCGCAATGATTCTTCTAAGTTTGCGACGTTGCGGAGACGATCATGCCTTCGAGTTCCCGCCGGATCAACTGTCTATATCTGCACAGGGGGGCTTGCAGTCCTGCACAGATTCGCACCCCTCGGGACCCAAAGCCGGCCAGATGCCCACCGATCGCGCCCGGCCCCGCACCCCGTCAGCGGCGAACCGGCACGGCCCCGCCAGCTTGATCCCGGCGGGGTTTTCGCCAAAGACTGCTCGAAACACCGTCGCGAAGGGGGAATCACCCGTGACAGACTCGGCTGACAATCGCCTGCAAGCCCGCAACGACTTGGCATGGGCGATCGCCGTCGGCGGCATCGGCGTGGTGCTGTTCGCCGCCCTGCTGACCTTCGCCTGGCATTTTGCCGCGACCCTGTTCCTGCTGTTCGCCGGCATGCTGCTCGGGGTCGCCCTCAATGCCATGACCACCCTGCTCGGCCGGCTGACCAAGCTGCCCCACGCGTTGCGGCTTGCGATCGTCTGCCTGGCGATGGCCGGGCTGCTGTCCGGCATCGTGTTCCTCGGCGGCACCACGATCGCGCAGCAGGCCACGGTGCTGAGCAACACGATCAAATCGCAGCTCGGCAGCGTCAAGGACTTCCTCGAACAGCACGGGGTCGACACCAGCTATCTCGATTTCACCAATGCCGCGGGCGAGGCGAAGGGCGAAGGCACCGCCGTGACGACGACAACGACGACGCCCCCATCGTCGCAGTCCCACGGCATCCCCGGCGCCGGCGCGCTGGCCTCAAGCGGCGGCGCCATCATCAGCCAGACGCTGAAGGTGCTGCTCGGCACCGTCAGCGTCGTCGGCAACTTCTTCATCGTGCTGTTTCTCGGGCTCGCCTTCGCGGCCCAGCCCAGCATCTACCGCGCCGGCCTGTTGTTCATCGCGCCGGCGAAGTACCGCGCGCAGGCGACCGTCATCGTAGACCGCATCGGCGAGACGCTGGAGCGCTGGCTGATCGCGCAGATCATCACGATGACGGCGGTGTTCCTCGTCACCTGGATCGGGCTTGCCATCATCGGCATTCCGAGCTCGTTCATCCTCGGCATCCAGGCCGGCCTGCTCGCCTTCATCCCGACGGTCGGCGCGATCCTCGGCGGGCTGATCGTGGTGCTCGCGAGTCTGGCGACCGGATGGATCGCGGCGCTGTCGGCCTTCATCCTGTTCCTCGGCGTCCATGCGCTGGAAAGCTACGTGCTGACGCCGATCATCCAGCGCCAGGCGCTCGACATCCCGCCGGCCACGCTGTTCGCGTTCCAGATCCTGCTCGGCGTCGTGTTCGGCATCTGGGGGCTGGCGCTGGCGCTGCCGCTGATGGCGATCGCCAAGGTGATGATCGACCACTTCAAGACGGAGGATCCGGTGCGGGCCGCGTGACCGCACGTCAGGAGAGCAGCAGCACCGTTCCCGCGACCATCAGCATCACGCCGGCCAGCATCACCATCGGCCAGCGACTCTTCGGCGGCTGGTATCGCCCCTGCGCGCGCCGTTCGGCGATCAGCGCGGTCTCGTATTCATGGGAGTCCGAGAACAGGCAGGCGAAACCGCTACGCGCCGAAACCGCGTCGGCTTCGAGCGACATCAGGGCTGACTGAGGATTGCGGGTGCGGATCGACTCCATGCCCGAAAGCATGGGATCGAACGGTTAATCACTCGTTACCGCACTCATGCCCGGACGCTCGCCGGCTTTTGCCGCGCCGAAGCCGGCAGGCCCGCGGTCTTGCGCCGCCAGTTCTCCAGCGAGAGCGGCAATTCCTCCGCCGCCTCGACGCGGTTGCGGCCGCCGCGCTTGGCCTGGTAGAGCGCGGTGTCTGCCGAGGCCAACAGCACCTCGAGCTCGGTGCCGGCGGGGCCGCCGGCGACGCCGATGCTGACCGTGGTGTCGACCGCGCCTTCCTCGCAGGTGATGTTGCTGTTCTCGAAGGCTTCGCGCACGCGCTCGGCGACCAGTACACCTTCCTCCAGCGAGCACGGCAGCAGCGCCGCGAATTCCTCGCCGCCGATCCGGCCCGACAGATCGCTGATCCTGAGGCTGTTGACCACGACAGCGGAGAACAGCTTCAGGATCTCGTCACCGGCGGGATGGCCGAAGCGGTCGTTGATCGACTTGAAGTGATCGATGTCGAAGATCATCACGGTGACCGGCCGGCCGGCAATGGACTCGCGCTCGATCACCCGGGCGCAGGCCTCGGTGAAGCCGCGGCGGTTGAGCATGCCGCTCAGGGGGTCGATCGACGCTGCCGTCTTGTGCACGGCCACCGCGCGGTCCGACACCATCATGAAGATCACGAACACCGTGCCGATCGCGTACAGCACGAGTTCGATCGAAAACAGCGTGACCCAAAAGCTGGAGACGAAATTCTGGCCGTTCAATCGCAGCAGGTCGCCGACCAGGATCGGCAGCATCAGGACGCAACCGTGCGCGACCGGGATGACGATCGCAAGCCAGCGCCGTTGCATCGCGCGGCGGCGCTCGCTCCACAGTTCTGATGCGGTCAACGCGGCGTAGATCGCGACGATCCCGGCGCCGATCGTCAGGCGCATCGCGGGATCCTCAACCGTCGTCACCGCCCCGATCCATGCGATCGGGCCGAGCACGAGGCCCAGCAAATTGGCCTTGCGGCCGTGGAAAATGCGCGCGGCATTCCAGACCAGGCCGCAGGCGGCGAAGCCGATCGCATTGAAGCCCAGCAGAACCATCGGATCGAGCGTCGAACTACCGACCGTCCAGACCGCAACCGAGGCCGCGCCGAGCAGATAGGCGGTGCCCCACCATTTCAGCGCGGAAATGTTCTCCTGCCTGCCGAACAACCAGAGCATGGCGCCGAGCATGCCCGCGACCATGGTGGCGAACAAATAAAGTGTCGATGGATCGAACGACATAAACTCACCCCAGCCCGGTGATGCAACGTTCGCAGGCGCAAATAAATACGGTGATGCAGCGCCACTGCGAGCCCGCAAGCTAGAAGGTGCGAGTTCCAATTTCGTTTGCACGCACACGCAAGTTTTCATGAAAAACTGCGCTAATTCGCGCCGAAGCATCGCCGGTCGGACGCAGCAAAAAGGGCGCCTCGCGGCGCCCTCTGCAACTCGATGCCCGCGGCAATTGCCGCGAATTTTAGAACTCGAATTAGCGCTTCGAGAACTGGAAGGACTTGCGGGCCTTCGCCTTGCCGTACTTCTTGCGCTCGACCGAGCGGCTGTCGCGGGTCAGGAAGCCGCCCTTCTTGAGGACGCCGCGCAGCTCGGGCTCGAAGTTGGTCAGCGCCTTCGAGATGCCGTGGCGGACAGCACCGGCCTGGCCGGAGAGACCGCCGCCGGCGACGGTGCAGATCACGTCGTACTGGCCGTTACGGGCGGCAGCGACCAGCGGCTGCTGGATCATCATGCGCAGCACCGGGCGGGCGAAGTAGACTTCGAACTCGCGGGTGTTGACCGAGATCTTGCCGGAGCCCGGCTTGACCCAGACGCGGGCGACCGCGTCCTTGCGCTTGCCGGTGGCGTAAGCGCGGTTGTACTTGTCGACCTTCTTGACGTATTTCGGCGCGTCGGGAGCGGCCGGCTTGACCTGCGAGAGCTGGTCGAGGGACTGCAACGTATCGGACATTATGCGGCCCTCGTGTTCTTGCGATTCAGGGAAGCGATATCGACCTTCTCGGGGCTCTGCGCTTCATGCGGATGATCGGCACCCGGATAGACGCGCAGATTGCCCATCTGCATGCGGCCGAGCGGACCACGCGGGATCATGCGCTCGATCGCCTTCTCGACGACGCGCTCGGGGAAGCGACCCTCGAGGATCTGCTTCGCGGTGCGCTCCTTGATGCCACCGATGAAGCCGGTGTGCTTGTAGTAGGTCTTCTGGTCGCGCTTGCGACCGGTCAGCACCACATGCGCGGCGTTGACGATGATGACGTTGTCGCCGCAATCGACATGCGGGGTGTAGGTGGGCAGGTGTTTGCCGCGCAGGCGCATCGCGACGAGCGTGGCGAGACGACCGACGACCAGACCCTTGGCGTCGATCACGACCCACTTCTTCGTCACTTCGGCGGGCTTGGCCGAGAACGTGCTCATGTGTGAAATCCGTGAAAAAGAAATCGGCGCCGTATGCGCCGAACTGGCAGCTTTCTAGAGAAGCCGCGATCTCGCGTCAACGCCCACGCGCTCAAATTACATCAGAAAAAACAATGGTTTGCAAATATGGTGCAATAATACCATAGAAAAGCCTATTGATTTGGAATGGAATAGGTCGCCGTGACATGGGCAATGGGATCGGGAGACGAGCCGGACAGCAGGTTGACCTCGCCGACCGCGAGCCGCTTGCCGAGCTTGAGCAGCCTCGCCACCGCGAGCACGTCCTGCCCCGGCTGGCCCTTGCGCAGGAAATTGATGTTGAGGTTGGTGGTCACGGCAAGGCCGACCGGCCCGATCGCCGACAGCAGCACCACGTACATCGCGAAATCCGCCAGGCCCATCAGGGTCGGCCCGGACACCGTTCCGCCCGGCCGCAGCATGCGCTCGCTGAAGCGCTGGCGCAGCAGGGCCGTCTCGCCGTCGGCGCTTTCGATCCGGACATCGTCGTGGACGAACGCCTGCGGGAATTCCCTCCGCAGGAACTCCTCCACGTCAGCCACGCTCATTTTCGCAGTCGCCATGCCGTCCCTGCCCTCGCTTCAGCCTGCCTGTTACATTAAGTTGTCACAGAGACCAAAGTGGAATTTCAGCATGTCCGCCCAAGCCGCCCGCGCCGAAGCGCCGCAACACCAGCCGATCCTGCTGCGCGAGACCGTCGGCAGTATCGCGCTACTGACGCTCAATCGCCCCGGAGCGCGCAACAGCCTCTCCGAGGGCCTGATCGCCGAGCTGCACGCCGCCCTGAACGATGTCGGCGGCGACAAGCGCATCCGCGCCGTCGTGCTCGCCGCCAACGGCCCAGCGTTCTGCGCCGGCCACGACCTCAAGGAACTCACCGCGCGCCGTAGCGATGCCGACCGCGGCCGCGCCTATTTCGCGCAAATCATGAACGCCTGCAGCGCGATGATGCAGGCCATCGTGCGCCTGCCGAAGCCGGTGGTCGCATCCGTCCAGGGCATCGCCACCGCGGCCGGCTGCCAGCTCGTCGCAAGTTGCGACCTCGCGGTCGCCTCCGAAGCGGCGGCGTTCGCGACGCCGGGCGTCGACATCGGGCTGTTCTGCTCGACGCCGATGGTGGCGCTGTCGCGCAACGTGCCGCGCAAACAGGCCATGGAGATGCTGCTGACCGGAGAGCCGGTCTCGGCAGCAACGGCGCAGAGCATCGGCCTCGTCAACCGCGTGGTATCCGCTGGCACCGAACGCGACGCCGCGATCGCGCTGGCCGAGAAGGTCGCGCTGAAATCGGCCTACACCGTAAAGCTCGGCAAGGAAGCGTTCTATCGCCAGGCCGAGATGAACCTCGCCGATGCCTATCGCTTCGCCGCCGAGGTGATGACCGAAAACATGATGGCGCGCGACGCCGAGGAAGGCATCGGTGCCTTCATCGAGAAGCGCGATCCGAAGTGGCAGGACAAGTGACGACCTGAGGTCGTCATTCCGGGATGGTGCATTAGCACCAGACCCGGAATCTCGAGATTCCGGGTTCTCGCTGCGCGAGCCCCGGAATGACAAACCCGGAAGAAAAATGAATCACGACGCCTACGACGACAATTACATCCGCAGCATTCTGAACAACGTCAAGACGATCGCGATGGTCGGCGCCTCGCCGGTCAATGTGCGGCCGAGCTATTTCGCGTTCAAATATCTGGCGCAGCGCGGCTACGACATGATCCCGGTCAACCCCGGCCATGTCGGCAAGACGCTGATGGGCAAGCCGTTCGTCGCCTCGCTTGCGGACATCGATCGGCCGATCGACATGATCGACATCTTCCGCAATTCAAGCCACATCATGCCCGTGGTCGAGGAGGCGCTGAAATTGTCGACGCCGCCGAAGGTGATCTGGATGCAGCTTGGCGCGCGCGACGATGCCGCTGCCGAGAAGGCGGAAGCCGCGGGCCTCAAGGTGGTGATGAACCGTTGCCCGAAGATCGAGTATGGCCGGCTGTCGTCGGAGATCTCGTGGATGGGCGTCAACTCGCGCACGCTGAGCTCCAAGCGTGCGCCGGTCCCGACGCAGGGCATGCGGCTGTCGCTCAATCGCACGAGCTTCGGCGGCGGCCAGACTGCGGCATCCGACCGCGCGGCAAAGAACAAGACCGAGACGACCTGACATCGCGGCGGAATAATCGCTGCGATCATCCGGTATAGCGCGGATGCCCCTCCAACTGGCGGTGTGCCCAACTCGCTTGACGGCGGGCGCCGTCGCCATCAGCATGCCGCGCGTTTCGACCAGGCCACAACAGGATACTAAAGAATGACCGATCGCCTTCCGGGATTTTCCACCCTCGCCGTGCACGCCGGCGCGCAGCCTGATCCCACCACCGGCGCGCGGGCGACGCCGATCTACCAGACCACGTCATTCGTCTTCAACGACGCCGACCATGCGGCCTCGCTGTTCGGCCTGCAGGCATTCGGCAACATCTATACCCGCATCGGCAATCCGACCAATGCCGTGCTCGAGGAACGTGTCGCAGCCCTCGAAGGCGGCACCGCGGCGCTCGCCGTCGCTTCCGGTCACGCGGCACAGGTCGTCGTGCTGCAGCAGCTGTTGAAGCCCGGCGATGAGATCATCGCGGCACGCAAGCTCTATGGCGGCTCGATCAACCAGTTCACCCACGCCTTCAAGGCGTTTGGCTGGAATGTGGCCTGGGCCGACCCAGATGAGATCGAAAGCTTCGAGCGCGCGGTGACGCCGCACACCAAGGCGATCTTCATCGAGTCGATCGCCAACCCGGCCGGCAGCATCACCGATATCGAGGCGATCGCGGCCGTTGCGCGCAAGGCCGGCGTGCCGCTGATCGTCGACAACACGCTGGCCTCGCCCTATCTGATCAAGCCGATCGACCACGGCGCCGACATCGTCGTGCACTCGCTGACCAAGTTCCTCGGCGGTCACGGCAACTCGCTCGGCGGCATCATTGTCGATGCCGGCACCTTCGACTGGTCGAAGGACAACAAATACCCGATGCTGAGCGAGCCGCGCCCGGAATATCACGGCATCCGGATCCAGGAGACCTTCGGCAACTTCGCCTTCGCGATCGCCTGCCGCGTGCTCGGCCTGCGCGACCTCGGCCCCGCGCTGTCGCCGTTCAACGCCTTCATGATCCTGACCGGCATCGAGACGCTGCCGCTGCGCATGCAGAAGCACTGCGACAACGCCAAGGCGGTGGCGGAATTCCTCTCCACCCACCCCGCCGTGTCGGCGGTGAACTATGCCGGCCTGCCCGGCGACAGGTACAACGCCCTGCAGCGCAAATATTCGCCGAAGGGCGCCGGGGCGGTGTTCACCTTCAGCCTGAAGGGCGGCTATGACGCCGGCGTCAATCTAGTGTCGAACCTGCAGCTGTTCTCGCATCTCGCCAATGTCGGCGACACCCGCTCGCTGGTGATCCATCCGGCCTCCACCACCCACAGCCAGCTCGACGACGCCGCCAAGGTGAGGTCGGGCGCGGCGCCCGAGGTGGTGCGGCTTTCGATCGGCATCGAGGACAAGGAAGACCTGATCGCCGACCTCGACCAGGCCCTGCGCGCCTGATCCCGCAATTGTTCCGGAGCGGTGCGCCGCATCGCTCCGGAAGCTTGCCCAAGGCGACGGACATCCCGTTAACGCTTAATACCGACGGGCCTCTCGTTAACGTTCAATCCGGCTTAAAGTGGCAGTGATAGGCTCCGGATGATTCGGGAGACCATTGATGCTGCGCTGGACATTGCCGCTCGCGATCGCATTGTTTGCGATCCCGCCTGCTGACGCCGCCGACGGCCCGGCCGTCGCCAAGAGCGCGACCGTCAAGGCCGCGCGCCAGCTGCCGGCGGGCCTGCCGCGCCGGCATTACGCCTACCGCACCACAATCACATCGCCGACCTATGTGCGGCGCGGACGCCAGCTCGTGGTCGTCGAGCAGCCCGTGGTGATCCCGCTCAATTCCGAGCCGTACATCCCGTTCGTGCCCGGCGAACCGCTGCTGCCGGGATCGTCGTCGCTGCCCGGCTATTACGGCAACTGGCACTCCTACAACTATTTCGGCCCATACTACGGCGGCGCCTATGTGACCTATTGGGATCGCCTGCCCTACGCCTGCGGCGTCTACGGCTACTGCTAGCGCGGAACGATCGCGTGGCCAGATCGCCGCAGAAATCCAGCGCATCGGCTTCGGGGAACGCAGTGACCGCCGATCTCGTGGCGGTGCTGGTCGCCGTCACCGAGGGCACGCCGAAGATCATGACCATCGCCGGCGGCTCCGCGCTGCCGAGCGGCCCGTTCGAGTTCACCCATCGCTCGCTGCAGACCGCGCTGCGGGCCTGGGTCGAAGCGCAGACCGGCCACCCGCTCGGCTATGTCGAGCAGCTCTACACCTTTGCCGACCGCGGCCGCTCCGGCGATGCCAAGGGACCGCATAGCGTCTCGATCAGCTATCTCGGCCTGACCCGCGAGGATCGGGTCGGCGAAGGCTTTGAGGCGCACTGGTCCGGCTGGTACGACTACTTCCCCTGGGAGGATCATCGCGCCGGCGCGCCGGCCTTCCTGGCCAAGACGATCGCGCCGAAGCTGAAAACGTGGGCGAAGGCGGCGCCGTCACCGACGCTGCAGCGCGAGCGCTGGCAGCGCTGCGCCATCACCTTCGGTCTCGACGATCGCGACTGGAACGAGGAGCTGGTGCTGCAGCGCTATGAGCTGCTCTACGAGGCCGCGCTGATCCCGGAAGCCGGACGCGGGCATGGCCGCGAGGCGCCGGTCGTGCCGGGCAAGCCGATGACGGCGGATCATCGCCGCATTCTCGCGACCGGGATCGCGCGGCTGCGCGCCAAGATCAAATACCGTCCGGTGGTATTCGAGCTGATGCCGGCCGAGTTCACCCTGCTGCAACTGCAACGCAGTGTTGAGGCGCTCGCAGGCCGGCTGGTCCACAAGCAGAACTTCCGCCGGCTGATCGAGCAGCAGGAACTCGTTGAAGAGACTGGCGCAATGGCCGCCGATACCGTCGGCCGGCCGGCCAAGCTATTCCGCTTCCGCCATGCCGTGCTGGCCGAGCGGGCCGTCGCCGGCACCAAGCTCCCGCTTTCGCGCACTTGACACGCCTTATGCTCAGGATAAGTATAAACCATCTTATGCTCACGGAGAGTATAAATGGTTGCACTCGATACCGATCTGCTCACCCGCACCGCGCCGCTCTATGAGCGCGTCAAACGCGTCATCCCGCCGTTCGAATGGGCCACGTTCGCCGAGGACGTCGATGCGATCCTCGCGCTGAAACGCCGCCGCAACGCGGTGGTGCTGGCGCATAATTACCAGACGCCGGAGATCTTCCACGGCGTCGCCGATATCGTCGGCGACAGCCTGTTGCTCGCGCGCGAAGCAACCAAGGTCGATGCCGATGTCATCGTGCTCGCGGGCGTGCACTTCATGGCCGAGACCGCGAAGCTGCTCAATCCGGCCAAGACCGTGCTGATCCCCGACCTCAAGGCCGGCTGCTCGCTGGCGGATTCGATCACGGCGGAGGACGTGCGGCTGATGCGCGCGCGCTACCCGGACGCACCGGTCGTCGCCTATGTCAACACCTCGACCGCGGTGAAGGCCGAGTCCGACATCTGCTGCACGTCGGGCAATGCGCTGAAGGTGGTTGAATCGCTCGGCGCCGAGCGCGTCATCATGCTACCTGATGAATATCTGGCGCAGAACATCGCCAAGCAAACCAGCAAGAAGATCATCGCCTGGAAGGGCCACTGCGAGGTGCACGAGCTGTTCACCGCCGATGACGTGCGCCAGCTGCGCGAAGATCACCCTGACATCACCATCCTGGCGCATCCGGAATGCCCGCCCGAGGTGGTCGCCGAAGCGGACTTTGCCGGCTCGACGGCTGCGATGCAGTCGTTCGTCGAGACCAAACGTCCGCCGCGCGTCGTGCTGCTGACGGAATGCTCGATGAGCGACAACATCGCCGCGCTAAATCCCGGTGTCGACTTCGTCCGCCCTTGCAATCTCTGTCCGCACATGAAGCGGATCACGCTGAAGAACATCCGCCACGCGCTGGAGACCAACCAGCACGAGGTCACCATCGACCCCGCGATCGCCGATCGCGCGCGCAAGAGCGTCGAAAGGATGCTGGCGATATGAGCACCGATATCTCCGATCTCAACGGCCGCCCGGTGATCATCGGCGGCGGCGCCGCCGGGCTGATGACCGCGCTTCAGCTCGCCCCCGAGCCGGTCGTGCTGCTGTCGAAGTCGCCGCTCGGCGCGGAAGCTTCCAGCATGTGGGCTCAGGGCGGCCTTGCGGCGCCGGTCGGCGCCGATGACAGCCCTGCCCTGCATCTCGCCGATACGCTCGCGGCCGGCGCCGGCCTTTGCGACGCGGCCGCCGCGAGCCGGATCGTCCACGCCGCGCCCGCCGCCGTCGAGCAGCTGGCGAGGCTCGGCGTCGCCTTCGACCGCCACGCCGACGGCAGCTGGCGCCTCGGGCTCGAGGCCGCACACCGCCGCAACCGCATCGTGCACGCCACCGGCGACGGTACCGGACGCGAGATCATGCGCGCGCTGATCGCGGCGGTTCGGCGCACACCATCGATCACGCTGCTGGAAGGCGTCGAGGCGCGCCGGCTGCTGGTCGAGGAC
The DNA here is from genome assembly GCF_029714345.1 of Bradyrhizobium brasilense. Taxonomy (NCBI): domain Bacteria; kingdom Pseudomonadati; phylum Pseudomonadota; class Alphaproteobacteria; order Hyphomicrobiales; family Nitrobacteraceae; genus Bradyrhizobium; species Bradyrhizobium brasilense. The sequence continues at coordinate 4,398,474 of NZ_CP121669.1, read as the reverse complement.
AATGCGGTCAGGGGCGTGCTTGCAGCCAGCCCAAGTGGCGCGCTGACGATCGCGACCAATCGCGTGGTGATCGCGACCGGCGGCATCGGCGGGCTGTTCGCCGACAGCACCAATCCCGGCGGATGTTTCGGCCAGGGGCTCGCGCTTGCCGCACATGCCGGCGCAAAACTGTCGGACATCGAGTTCGTCCAGTTTCATCCGACCGCGTTCGACGGGCCGTCGCGCCCGATGCCGCTGCTGACCGAGGCGATCCGCGGCGACGGCGCGGTCTTGATCGACGAGACCGGCGAGCGCTTCATGGCCGATCAGCCCGGGGCCGAGCTGGCGCCACGCGACATCGTCGCGCGCGCCGTCTGGCGCCACCGCGCCGCGGGGCATCGCACCTTCCTCGACGCGCGCCAACATCCGGGCGCGGAGTTTGCGCAGCGCTATCCCGTGATCAGCGCGTTCTGCAAGATGGCCGGCATCGATCCCGCCCATGATCCGATCCCGATCCGGCCGGCGGTTCACTACCATATGGGTGGCATCGCGGTTGATGGCTATGGCCGCAGCACGGTGCAGGGCCTGTGGGCCTGCGGCGAGGCCGCACGCACCGGGTTGCACGGCGCCAACCGGCTCGCCAGCAACTCGCTGATGGAAGCGATCGTCTGCGCGCGCTGGGTCGCCGAGAGTATCGAAAGCGTGAGTGCGGGCCCGCGCGCCATGCTGCGCGACGATGCGATGCCACAGGCTTCCGATCCCTCCGCCGTGCGACCGATCCTCACCCAGGGGCTCGGCGTCTTGCGCGACCGCGACGGGATCGCCCGCGCGATCCGCAGCCTCTATCCACTCGCATGCGGTCACAGTGCGGCGTCCGACGCAGCATTGGTCGGATTGATGGTCGCGGTTGCTGCCATCCGGCGTGAGGAAAGCCGCGGCGGCCACTTCCGCAGCGATTTCCCGCACCTTGCTGCGTCGGCCGTTCCGTCGTCCCTTACCCGCGCCGATGCACTCGCCGCCGCGCGCGACATCGTCGAATCCACGCCATTTGCCAGGAGTGCCCTGTCATGACCCTCACCCCCCTGCTGCCGCTGATCTATGAGCCGATCGTGCAGACCGCCTTGCGCGAGGATCTCGGCCGCGCCGGCGATATCACCGCAGACGCCATCGTGCAGGCCGGCCAGCAGGCGCGGCTGGTGATGCGGGCGCGGCAGCCCGGCGTGATCGCCGGGCTCGATGTCGCGCGGTCAGCCTTCCAGACGGTGTCGCCGGCCATCACGCTGCGCGCCGAACGGCCCGACGGCAGCGCGGTCGAACCCGGCCAGGTCATCGCGATCATCGACGGCCCGGCCCGCAGCCTGCTCACCGCCGAGCGGACCGCGCTCAACTTCCTCTGCCACCTGAGCGGCGTCGCCACCGCGACCGCCACGCTCGTGAAAGCCGTGGCCGGCACCCGCGCGCAGATCGTCTGCACCCGCAAGACCACGCCGGGACTGCGTGCGCTGGAGAAATATGCGGTGCGCGCCGGCGGCGGCGGCAATCATCGCTTCGGGCTGGATGACGCGGTGCTGATCAAGGACAACCACATCGCGCTCGCCGGCGGCATCCGCACCGCGATCGAACGCGCCAAGGCCAATGCCGGCCATCTCGTCAAGATCGAGGTCGAGGTCGACACGCTCTCGCAGCTCGAAGAGGCGCTGACGCTCGGCGTCGACGTGGTGCTGCTCGACAACATGACGACCGAGCAGCTCAGCCAGGCGGTGGACATGGCGCGCGGCAAGGCGATCACCGAAGCCTCCGGCCGCATCACCGCGGCGACCGCCGCGGCGATTGCCGCCACCGGCGTCGATCTGATCTCGGTCGGCTGGGTGACCCATAGCTCGGCCACGCTCGATATCGGGCTCGACTATCTGTCCTGATCGATCAACCGGGCTGGCCGACCGCAACGAGGGTCGGCTGGTCCCGTTCGGTCCGGCGCGCGGCGAAGCGCTCGGCCTGCAGCACCGCGAGCGTCAGCACGACGACGGCGACGGCCTGGTGCGTCAGCGCCAGATCGATCGGCACCTGATGCAGCAGCGTCAGGATGCCGAGCGTCGCCTGCAGCGTGATCGCCGCCACCAGCCACCAGGCACCCGCGATGACAGCGCCGCCGGCGCGCGCGCGCATGGCATCGATCGCATGTGCGATCGCCAGCGCGAACAGCAGATAGGCGGTCATGCGATGTTCGAACTGCACCGTCAGCGTGTTGTCGAACAGATTGCGCCACCACGGTGTCTCGAACCAAAGCCGGTCAGCCGACGGAATGAAGCCGCCATCGATGTCGGGCCAGGTATTATAAACCCTGCCCGCGCGCAGCCCCGCGACCAGCGCGCCGAAATAGAGCTGCACAAAGGTCAGCACGAGCAGCACCGCGCTCGTGATCTTCAGCCTGAGCGGCGCAATCACGCTTGGGCGGTCGGTCAGGCGCCGCAGCGTCCAGACGATCGCCGCGAAGATCAGGAGCGCCAGCACCAGATGCGTCGCCAGCCGATACTGCGATACCTCGATGCGTTCCGAGAGGCCGGACGCGACCATCCACCAGCCGACGCCGCCCTGCAGCGCGCCGAGGCCGAAAATCACCCACAATCGCCGGCCGAGCTCGCCGCTCACCGCGCCGCGCCACAGGAAATACAGGAACGGCAGCAGATAGGCCGCGCCGATCACGCGGCCAAGCAGCCGGTGGCTCCACTCCCACCAGAAGATCGTCTTGAATTGCTCAAACGTCATCCCGGCGTTGAGCTCGCGATATTGCGGGATCCTCTTGTAGCCCTCGAAGGCCTGGGTCCACTGCGCCTCGGTCAGCGGCGGTAGCGTGCCGGTCACCGGCTTCCATTCGACAATCGACAGGCCGGATTCGGTTAGCCGCGTGGCGCCGCCGACCAAGACCATCAGGGCGATCAGGGCGGCGACCGCGACCAGCCATACCCTGACAGCGCGGAGCTGCGACGTCTTTGCGGAAATACCGGCCATTTCGCCCTGACTTGATTGGATTTTCGGGCCCCTTATAGTCCGCCGCGCCCGCGGCGCAAGCCGCCGCCCGGAGCCTCGTTTCCGATCAAGTCGGAAGGAAGCTCCAGAATATTGTTTTGACGCGTTTTCTTTGCGCGAACCGGTGTCCGCTTCGCTCGAAAACGCCCTGGATCACGAGTTGCAAATATCCGCCATGGCCATACGCACCCGCAAACTGCTCGGAACCATCTTCCTGCTGATCCTGGTGGTAGTGTGGTCGCTGCTTGGCATGACGGTCGCCCAGACGCCGTGGCTTGCCAATTCGGGGTTGCTGCAGGCGATCTTCTACGTCGTCGCCGGCCTCGGCTGGGTGCTGCCGGCGATGCCGATCGTCGCCTGGATGTCGCGGCCCGATCGCGCCTAAGTAACGTCCTGGTCGCGCACGCTGCGCGTCGGCCGCACCGGCGCGAACATCACGCCCGACAGCAGCACCCGCATCATCCGCAATGAGCGCACGCGGCCGTCCCATCCGATGCGCGGCAGCGCGTGGAGGTTGGTGCGCCCCTGCGCCTTGACGACCCCTGGTATGGTCGACACCGCGCTGGCAAAGCCGGCCTCCTCCGCCATCACGACATGCGGACGGCCGAACGCATCGCGGTCCCCGAACGGGAATGCGAAATGCCTGACCTGCCGCCCAAGCGCGCTCTCGGCCACCGCCTTGCCCATCGCCATCTCGCGCTGCGCGTCGGCATCCCTGAGGCTCGACAGCGCCGGATAGTTCACCGTGGCGCTGCCGAGCGTCACGTTCGGATCGGCGGCAAGCTTCGCCAGATCCTGCCAGTCGAGTGACGCATTGCGTGACAATTGGGCCGCATCGACCGAATAGCGCGTGGCGAGATCATTCAGCGCGTAGGACAGGTCCGACGGCGGCAGCTTGCGCAGCCAGCCGGACAGGAAATCGAACAGCTCGTATTTGTCCGACAGCGTCGAGACCGCGAAGTGCCGCTCCCTGCCGTCGACCATGAGGCCGATGCGGCTCTCGCGGGCGATGATGTCCTCGAGCGCCAGCCACCACGCCACGCCCACGCCATCCGGGAAAGCCGTCGGCAGATACAGGGTGAAGGGGACGCGGTGCCTGGCGAGCACCGGCCAAGCATGGGTAACGATGTCCTTGCTGGCGCCGTCAAAGGTCAGGCAGGCAAAACGCCGGCGCACCGGCAAGGTCACCGCGCGGCGGCAAGCCTCGTCGATCCCGACGATGTCATACTGCCAGCGCTTCAGCGCTCGGATCGTGCGATCGAGGAAAGCCGGGGAGATCTCCTGGGACTTCAGCGGCTGAAACCGGCCGCGTCGCGCGGGACGAACGCGGGCGAAGCGCAGGATCACCCCGGCGCCGCCGCTCTCGCGTTCCCGCAGCTTGAAGGCGCCACTGAAATACGCGAGCTCCATTCGGGCCCGTCGTAAAATCCCGCTGTCCGGCGCCAAGATCCCCGTCCTTGTCAGGCGGTTCCCGCACACCGCCGCGGCATTGTTCTTACTCTTTGTTGACATTTCCCTGCGAAGGTCGGCCCCAGCCGAGAACTGTAAATTAATACCTAAAAAAAATTTGGGTTCCGAGATGACCATGGCGGCGGCAATCGAAGGCCAGACGGCTGAGACGCGGGCGTGGCCGAACGCGATCCGCGTTGCCGGCGTCGACATCTTTCATGATCTCACCGCGGCCGAAGCGACCTGGCGCGGCTTCGAGACATCGCAGCACAGCTACACGCCCTATCAGCGGTTCGATTTCCTCGCCAGCTGGCAACGCCAGGTCGGCGAGCGCGAGGGCCTGCGGCCCTTCATCGTCGTCGCTCATGACAGCGAACGTCGGCCGCTGCTGCTGTTGCCGCTCGCAATCGAATCCCGCCTCGGCGCGAACTGCGCGAGCTTCATGGGCGGCAAGCATGCAACCTTCAACATGGCGCTGTGCGCGAAGGATTTCGCCGCCAACGCGACGGAAGCCGACATCGCGGCTCTGATCGGATCGATCGCCGAACGCTCCCGCGCCGATGCGCTCGTGCTCTGCCAGCAGCCGCTGCGCTGGCAGGACCTCCCGAATCCGCTGGCGCTGCTGCCGCGTCAGCCTTCGGTCAACGACTGCCCGGTGCTGGCGATCGAGCCCGGCGCGGCACCGGCGACGCTGGTCAGCAACTCGTTCCGCCGCCGCCTCAAGGGCAAGGAGCGCAAGCTGCAGGCGCTGCCCGGCTATCGCTATTACGTCGCGAGCGAGAGCGCCGATGCCTGCCGCCTGCTCGACTGGTTCTTCCGCGTCAAGCCGCAGCGCATGGCCGAGCAGAAGCTGCCGAACGTGTTCGCCGAGCCGGGCATCGAGCAGTTCATTCGTGCCGCCTGCCTCGCTCCGCGCGCCGACGGCAACGGCTATGCGATCGACATCCACGCGCTGGAGTGCGACGAGGAAGTGATCGCGATCTTCGCCGGCGTGTCCGACGGTCATCGCTTCTCGATGATGTTCAACACCTACACGATGTCGGCCAATTCCAAGTTCAGCCCCGGCCTGATCCTGATGCGCGATATCATCGATCGCCATGCCGGCCTGAACTACCGCGCTCTCGATCTCGGCATCGGCTCGGACGAGTACAAGCGGCTGTTCTGCAAGGACGATGAAGCCGTCGTCGACAGCTTCGTTCCGCTCAGCCTGCGCGGCAAGCCGGCGGCCAGCGCGCTGTCGGCCATCAATCGCGCCAAGCGCGCCGTGAAGCAAAATCCGGCGCTGTTCGAGATTGCGCAGAACCTGCGCGGCATGTTCCGCTGAGTGTTCAGCTCGCCGCGTCGCCCTGCTCTGCGCCGCCATTCGGTACCCCGAGCCGTTTCATCGCGTCGAACAAGAGTGCCGCGGCAGGTGACAGCGCGCGCTTGCGCAACTTGATCAGGCCGTAATTCTCCAACAACAGCCTGTCGCGCAGGCGCAGCACCTTGAACCGCTGCGGATCGACCAGATCGAACACCAGCATGGGGACCGGCACGATCGCGTCGATGCCCGCCGCAATTCCGACCGAGGCGAAAAACGACTCGGTGTTGATGACCCGGCGCGGCGGCGTCACGCCGCGGCTCATGAACAACCTCTCGAGCGCCTGGCGCATGAAGGATTCGCGCGGCTGGCAGATCCATTGCTGGTCAGCCATGTCCTCCAGCTCGACCGTCTCGCGGCCGGCCAACGGATGCTCCGCACGAACGAGCAGCACCGCCTCCTCCGCGCCGATCTCGTAATAGTCGAATTGCCGGGGATCGATGCCGGCGGGAATCCTGGCGACGACGAAATCGAACTCGAGCGCCAGCAGTCGCGTGATCAATGGCGGGCTGGTGCTGACATCGAGCGAGATGTTCACCCGATGCAGCTTCTCGCCGAGATACTGGATGACGTCGACGACGAGGTCGATGCTGGGCTTGGCGACTGTTCCAACGGAGACCGTGCCGAGCTCACCGGATTTGTAGCCCGCGAACTCGTCGGTGACCTGGTCGAGATCGGCCAGCACGCTCTTGCCGCCACGGATCAGGATCGACCCATAGGCCGTCGGTTCGACGCCGCGCGCGGTGCGCTCGAACAAGGGAACCCGCGCCAGCGCCTCGATTTCGGCAAGCATCTTCGATGCCGCGGATTGGGTGATGTTCAACCGCTCGGCGGCGAGCTGCAACTTGCGCTCATTGTCGAGAGCGACCAGCAGGCGCAGCTGGCGCAGTTTCAGATTATTGATCACGGCCCGCCACCATCCTGCCCGGCAAGGGCCCTTTCCGTTCCGATTAAGCCGGAACGGGGCTCCAGATTCTGCTTTGCGGCGTTTTCTTGGCGCGAACGAGCAGCCACTTCGCTGGAAAACGCTCCAGGGTTCCCGCGCTTATACCGCGGTGCATCATGACAGTTTCGCCGTGGCTCCATTCCCAAATGCCATTAGTCACGCGGCAGTCGATTACACAACAATGAAGAAGACTTGCAAGAGCAACGCGACGAACCGCTGCGGGTGCGCCAGGTGCCGCCCCGAACAGCGCGGTGATCGTCTGCCGAATCGAAAAACAGGAAGGGATGGGAACGATGAGCGACGATGTCGAGAAGCGCGCGATCGGAAAGATGATGCGGCGGCTGATTCCGTTCCTCATCCTGTGTTACTTCGTGGCCTATCTCGATCGCGTCAATGTCGGCTTCGCCAAGCTGCACATGAACGCGGCGCTCGGCCTCAGCGAGGCCGCCTACGGGCTCGGCGCCGGCCTGTTCTTCATCGGCTACTTCTTCTTCGAGGTGCCCTCCAACATCCTGCTGGAGCGGTTCGGTGCGCGGCGGTGGATCGCCCGCATCATGATCAGCTGGGGCATCGTCTCGGCCGCATTTGCCTTCATCCCGCAGATGTCCGCGGCGAGCGGCCTGTCGAGCGAATGGATCTTCTACTTCCTGCGCCTCCTGCTCGGCGCCTGCGAAGCCGGCTTCTTCCCGGGCATCATCTTCTATCTGACGCTCTGGTTCCCGTCGGTGTACCGCGCGCGCGTCATCAGCCTGTTCATGCTGGCGATCCCGATCTCGAGCATCATCGGGGCGCCGATCTCGGGATTGCTGCTCAACCTGTCGGGCGCCGGCCTGACCGGATGGCAGTGGCTGTTCATTTGCGAGGCACTGCCGTCGGTCCTGGTCGGTTTCGCTGTCCTGACCTTCCTGCCGGACTTTCCGCGCCAGGCAAGCTGGCTGCAGCCCGACGAGGTCAAGTGGATTCAGACCACGCTTGAGCGCGAGCGGCAGCAAACCGAGGCCGTGGAGCATATTTCCGTTCTGCAGTCGCTCACCGACTCGCGGGTCCTTGCCTGCGCCTTCGTGTATTTCTGCCTCAACGCGGCAAGCTACGGCGTCGCATTCTTCCTGCCCACCATCATCAAGGCCTTTGGCGTCACCGACACCCAAACCGGCTTGATCGCGGCCCTGCCCTTCGTGTTCGGCGCGGTCGGCATGGTGCTGCTCGGCCGCCATTCCGACAAGACCGGCGAGCGGCGATACCATGTCGCCGGCGCGCTGACGCTCGCCGCCGTCGGTATCGGCCTTGCCGGGCTGGTATCGAATCCGGTGCTGATCGTCGCCCTACTCTGCCTTGCGCAGATCGGCGTGTCAGCGGTGCCGCCGATGTTCTGGCCGATGCCGGCCGGCATCCTGACCGGCGCCTCGGCGGCGGCAGGCATTGCCGCGATCAACTCGCTCGGCAACCTGTCGGGCTTCGCCGGCCCATTCGCCGTCGGCTATCTGAAGGACCTGACCGGCAGCTTTACGGCAGGGCTGCTGCTGCTCGCCGTGATGGGACTGATCGGCGCGCTCGTCACGATCAGGCTACGGATAGATCCGGTGCTCGAGCGAACCGCGCGCGAGCCGATGATGGCGCATTAGAGGTCAGGCGCCCGCACCGGAAGGGAACGGCGCTCGTAATGCCCGTCACTTGCCAGCGGCCGCCTTGCTTGCGGCCGCCTTGGCGACCTCACGGATACAGGCGATGAAGATCTCGGCGGTCGGACCTAGGGTGCGGCCTTTCAACGTGACGATCGCGGCCGAGACGGCGGCCGCCCGCGGAAGCTGAACCGGAAGCACCTTCAGGCCGAGATCGCCGCCGGCAAACCGCGCGACCGAGCCCGGCAGCACGGTGATGAAGCGGCCGGTCGCGGCGAGCCGACAGCACAAATGGAGCGACAGCGTCGTGATCGGCGCGCTCGGCATCTGCATTCCGAATTCGCGAAACATCTCCGCCACCGCGGAACCCGGAAAGGTGTCCGGCGGAGGCAACACCCAGCGCTCGTGTGCGAGGTCGGCCAATTCGAACCTGGATGCGCGCGCCCATTTGCTTCGCCTTCCCGCGACAACGACGCGCCGATCATCGAGCAAGGGCTCGACCGCTAGGTCTGTCTCGTCAAATGGCGTCGGTGTCCATCCAAGCAGCAGATCGATGTTGCGCTCGCGCAGTTCGCGGTAGCGCAGATCGCTGAGAACGGTCTGCGCGACATTGATGCGGATGCCGGGATGCTGCCGCGTGAAGCGGTCGATCGCCACCGGAAGCAAGCCCGCTGCGATGCTCTCCGTGCTGCCGATGCGCAACTCTCCGATGCTCGGATCGGCCAGAAACTCGAGCTCCTGCAAGCCCTGGGTAAGCTCGTCGAAGATCGAGACCCCGCGTCGCACCAGAGCATGGCCATAGGCCGTCAGTTCGATGCCGTTACGGCAACGATCGAACAGCCGAAGTCCGAGCGCGTGCTCCATGTCGCTGACCGCCCGCGATATCGCCGGCTGCGACACCGCGAGCTCGGCGGCAGCCTTCGCCATGCTGCCGCGCTGCGCGATGACGAGCAGGATGTGCAGGTCGCGCAGCTTGATCCGGCGTCGGGCACGCTCGATGTCCTGCATCAGCGATCCTTACCAAAACGGTTATGGACGCCTCAGACACTAGCATTGGACGTTTATCCCCGCCTCACGCATCCTCCGCGTGCGATGACGCAGATCGTCGCGCCCCGGACGGCGCGGCTCGACGACCATGGAGGCATGCATGTTGACCCGTCGCGACCTCCTGACCGCGTCAGCGGCCGGTGCCGCACTCGCCGCCGCGGGCTTGGTCCGGCCGGCCGGCGCGCAGCCCCGCCTGAAGACTGCCCATATCCTGACCGGCTACACGCCCGGATTGCCGGACGCCGTCGCAAGGCTCGTCGCCGGGCAGATGAAGGATTATGCCGATTCCATCGTCGTTGAGACCCGGCCCGGTGCGAGCGGCCGGATTGCGATCGAGGCCGTGAGGAACGCCGAGGCCGATGGATCGGTCATGCTGCTCGCGCCGCTTGGCTTCATCGCGCTGTTTCCGCACACCTACAAGTCGCTGACATACGCACCGCAGGACTTCACGCCGGTATCGACCGTCGGCTCATTCGCGACGCTGCTGGCGGTCGGCCCGAAAGTCCCGAACGACGTCAGGAGCCTCGCCGACCTCGTCGCCTGGTGCCGCGCCAACCCGACACAGGCGACCTACGGCACGCCGGGCGTCGGCACCACGCTGCATTTCATCGGCGCGATGCTCGGCCGAACCGCGGGCTTCGACTATCTCCACGTGCCCTATCAAGGCAGAGGGGCGGTCCAGGATCTCCTGAAGGGCGAGATTGCGTCGGCGGTGATGCCGATCGACAGCCTGCTGAGTCAGGTCCAGTCCGGACAGCTTCGCGCTCTGGCGACAACCGGTCCCAGCCGCCTCAAATCCCTCCCCGATGTGCCGACGGTGGCGGAAGCCGGTTACCCCGGGCTTCAGGACGTGACCTGGTTCGGCATCTTCCTGCCGGCGAAGACGCCCGCGGCAATCGTCGCGCAACTCAACGGCGCGATCCAGGCGTCATTGCGCACCGACGAGGTCAAATCCGGCATGGCCAAACTGTCGGTCGACGTCGACGCAATCGCGATGAATGACTTTGCGCAACTGCTCGCCACCGAATCCGATCGCTGGAAAGGGATCGTGCGGGCGACCGGATTTACCCCGACGGGCTGACGGTGGCGCTCAGGCGGCCACCACCCGCGGGCCCCGCGCGACCGCTTCCGACACCGCGCAGGGCTTGCTCAGCATCGTCACTTCGGCGAAGCCGACCGCCCTGAGTTGCTCGACCATCGAGTGGCGGGCATCCTGCGCCATGGTGGCGTCGGGCACGACGACCGCCTGCGCCTTCGCGGTCAGCAGTTCGGCCGGCAGGTCGACGGCCGAACCGGCGTCGAGCAGCACGTGGTCGTAGACCCTGAGCAGCGCATCGATCGCGAGGGCGAGCCGCGGCGATTGCAGATGCGAGCGATCGAAGCCCGGACGCCCGGCGCTGACGATCTGAACACGCGACTGCCGATCCTTGGTGATGATCTGCGCGAAGGTCGCCTCGCCCTGCATCAGCTCGGCGAGGCCGGGCGCCGCCGGATCGACGGTCGCCAACGTCAGCACCGGCGAGGACGCGACGAGATCGACGACGACAACCTTGGCCTGGCGCGCCATCAGACGCGCCAGCGTCAGGGCGGTCAACGTAACGCTATCAGCCGCGGCCGGGCCGAGCACGGTGACCTTGTGGGCGGCGGGACCGGCGGCGACGAGGCGCTCGGCGAGCTCATCGATCTCGTCGGCGGTCTCGGCGGACTCAGGCTGCGCCGAAGGTTCATAGGCAGCCGCAGGCTCCAGCGGCAGTTCGGGCTCCACCGCCGGCCTCGACGCGACCGGCGATGCGAGCGCCGATTCAGGCGGCAGCGCCGGCGGGGGCTGGTCCACGGTTGCGGCATCCATGACCGGCTCGCGGCGCCTGATCACGGCAGCCGCCGGCGCGAAGGCGCGGCCAACCGCACCGGGCGCGGAGATACGCAGCAGCTCGCCGGTGATGATGACGCCGGACGACAGCAGCAGCGTCGCCAGCGTCGCGATCAGCACGATCGGCAGCTTCTTCGGATAGGCCGGCGTATTCGAAACCGAGGCGCGCGAGATGATGCGACCGTCGGTCGGCGCGGCCTCGATGTTCTCGCGCGCCGTCGCCTCGCGATACTTGGCGAGATAGGCCTCCAGCAGGTCGCGCTGCGCCTTGGCTTCGCGCTCCAGCCCGCGCAGTTGCACGTCCTGGCTATTGCTAGACGACGCCTGCCTCTTCGACTGGTCCAGGCTCGCCTGCAACGCCATGACTCGGCCATCGGCGACGCGGGCGTCATTGTCCAGCGAGCGCGAAACCTTGCCGGCTTCCTCGCGCAATTGCCGGTCGAGATCGGCGATCTGCGCCTTCAATTCCTTGATGCGCGGATGGTTGTCGAGCAGCGTCGACGACTGCTCGGCAAGCTGGGCGCGCAGCGTGCCGCGCTGTTCGGCCAGCCGGCGGATCAGCTCGGAATTGAGGACCTCGGAAGCCTCGATCGGCTTGCCGCCCTGAAGCATCTCCCGGATCAGCCGTGCCTTGGTCTCGGCATCCGCCTTCAGCGCGCGGGCATTGTTGAGCTGCGTGTTCAGCTCACCCATCTGCTGGTTCGACAGCGGGATGTTGTTGGTGCCGACGAACAGGCTCGACTTCGAGCGGAATTCCTCGACGCGCGAATCCGCCTCCGCGACCTTGGTGCGCAGCTTGTCGATCTCGCCGAGCAGCCATGTGCTGGCGGATTTGGCCTGGTCCTGCCGCGCGGCCTGCTGCAGCACGAGATAACCGTCCGCGATCGAGTTGGCGACGCGCGCCGCTAGCTCGGGATCTTCCGACTGGAACTCGATCACCATGACGCGCGACTTGTCGACCGCAAAAGCCTGGAAGCGCTCGTAATAGGAATCAAGCACCCGCTCTTCCGGCGTCAGGCTGAACGGATCACGGCCGATGCCGAACAGCGCCAGCAGCGACTTCAGCGGCGAAAAGCCCCGCAGCACCGGATCGAACTCCGGACGCTCGGCCAGCTTGTTCTTCTTGATGATGTCGCGCGCGAGATCGCGCGACAGCAACAGCTGCACCTGGCTCGTCACCGCCTCGGCGTCGAGCGAGGTGCGCTCCAGGTCGCGCTCGCCGTTCGGACGCAGGAAGGCGTTCTCACGATTGTCGATCAGGATTCGCGCTTCCGACTTGTAGCGCGGCGTCACGACGTTGACCGCGGCAAGCGACAACGCGAACACCAGCACCGTCGGCACGATGATCCAGCCGCGCTTGCGCCCCAGCGCGCGGCCGAGCACGTGCAGGTCGAGATCGGCCGCCTCCGCCGGGCGCGCCGGCTTGTCGGGCGCAGGCTTGTCAGGAGCAAGCTTGGGCGCAGCCGGCTTAACGACAGCTTCGTCGGCTACGGGCGCAGACTTCGGCAACGCCCGTTGCACGACGGCCTTATCCTTGCCTCTACGCCAGAATGCAAAACGCATAACGAACCCCCGCGGACACCGCGACTCCATCTCAATGGGGCGATTACAGTCCATTAAGGTTGCCGCTGGGTTAATCGGTGGGGTTGACGGGCATGGCCGCCACCACCCGCCCCGTCATTCTTTGTTAACCATGGGTGCCGTTAATCGGAGCCGATATTGTCGCGGGATTCCTTGCATGCGCGATCTGCGCGCTCCCCTTATTTGTCTGGTCGCTGCGCTCGCGCTGTCGGGCTGCATGGGTCGGACGTCGCCGGTCGCCGGTGACCCCGGCCTGGATTCGATGGCGTATGCTGCGCCCGCGGCCTATGCCGATCCCGCGCCGACGCGCGAGGGCTATAATCTCGGCCCCGGCGACAAGCTCCGCGTTGTGGTCTATGGCCAGGAAGGGCTCACCAACGCCTATGCGATCGACGCCGCCGGCGCGATCACCATGCCGCTGATCGGCTCGGTGCCGGCGCGCGGCCGCACCCCTGCCAGGCTTGCCGCCGAGATCACCGCACGGCTGCGCAACGGCTTCATCCGCGAGCCGTCGGTGGCGGTCGAGATCGAGGCCTACCGGCCGTTCTTCATCCTCGGCGAAGTCCAGGCCCCCGGCCAATATCCCTATGTGCCCAATATGACGGTCGAAAGCGCGGTCGCGATCGCCGGCGGCTTCTCGCCGCGCGCCAGGCGCGAGGTCACCCTCACCCACACCGATGCATCGGGCGCGGGCCGCTTCGTCGCTCCGCTGGGCACGCCGCTCGGCCCGGGTGACACCGTGTTCGTCGGCGAGCGCTGGTTCTGATCGATGGCGCAGGATCAAACCCAGCAACCGCCCCTCCGCATCCTGCACGTGGTGCGTGCCCCCGTCGGCGGCATCATTCGTCACATCCTCGACGTCGCCAACGGCCAGATCGAACGCGGCCACCATGTCGGCATCGTCGCCGACAGCCTGACCGGCGGCGCGCGGGCCGACGCGGCGCTTGCCGAGATCGAGCCGCGGCTCAAGCTCGGCGTCCACCGCGTCGCGATACGCCGTGAGCCGCGCTTCGCCGACTTCATGGTCTGGGCCCACATCGCCGGCCTGATCCGCAAGCTGAAACCCGATGTCGTCCATGGCCATGGCGCCAAGGCCGGCGCCTATGTCCGGCTGCGGCGGCGCTCGAGCAAGGTGATCCGGGTCTACACGCCGCATGGCGGCTCGCTGCACTACCCGCTCGACACCTGGAAGGGCCGCTTCTACAGCCAGCTCGAGCGCACCCTGATGAACAGCACCGACCTGTTCCTGTTCGAGAGCGCGTTTGCCCGCGACACCTATCAGCGCACCGTCGGCAAGCCGGCAGGCCTCGTGCGCTGCGTGTTCAACGGCGTCACCGCGGAGGAATTCGAACCGGTCCCCGGCGCCGACGATGCCACCGATGTGGCCTATGTCGGCGAGTTCCGGCGCATCAAGGGCGCCGATCTCCTGATCGACGCGGTGGCCAAGCTCCGCGCGGAGGGCAAGCCGCTGACGCTGACGCTCGGCGGCGACGGCGAGGAATTCGAGCGCCTCAAGGAGCAGGTGAAGCGGCTGTCGCTCGGCGAGGCCGTCCGCTTCATCGGTCACGTCAAGGCGCGCTTTGGCTTTTCGAAGGGCAGTCTGCTCGTGGTGCCCTCGCGCGGCGATTCGATGCCCTATGTGGTGATCGAGGCGGGCGCGGCCGGCGTTCCGATGATCGCCGCCGATGTCGGCGGCATCCCGGAGATCTTCGATACCCACACCGACGCCCTGTTCGCGCCGAGCAATGCCGGAGCGATGGCCGACGCGATCAAGGCCGCGCTCGACGATCCCGCCGCGACCGCGGCGCGCGCCGCAAGACTGCGCGAGCGGATTTCGGAACATTTCTCGCAAAGCGCGATGGTCGAGGGTGTGCTGGCCGGCTATCGCGACGCATTTGCCAAACGTTAACCACTTCTTGCACACGTAACCGTTTCTTCCGATTTGTCCCCTTAAGTCACGTCCGGGGGAATTTTCGTGCTGCGCGCGGATGCCCATCTGCATGCGCAGGAATGGACGTGGACTCGTGGAACCGTTTAACGCACGCTCGATGCTGGATGCCGCTGCGTCTGCGATGGCCGCTCAGCCGCAGATCGAACGGCGCCGGCGCCTCTCGCCGGCCGCGCTCGCCGTTACCAACCAGAAGGTTCGCGGCGCCTACTCGCCGGTCGTGATCGCCGGCGTGGTTCGCCTCACCGACTTCGTGCTGCTCAGCCTGGTCGGCGTCGGGCTCTATCTCGCCTATGTCAGACCGCTCGCCGGCGGCAGCATTCACTGGGGATATATCGCATCGATCCTCGGCATGTCGGCCGCCGCCGTGGTCTGCTTCCAGGCCGCCGATATCTACCAGGTGCAGATCTTCCGCGGCCAACTGCGCCAGATGACGCGCATGATCTCGTCATGGACCTTCGTGTTCCTGCTGTTCATCGGCATCTCCTTCCTGGTCAAGCTCGGCGGCGAGGTCTCGCGGGTCTGGCTGTCGTCGTTCTTCTGCGTCGGCCTTGCGGTGCTGATCGCCGAACGGCTGCTGCTGCGATCGATGGTGCGCGCCTGGGCGCACGACGGCCGGCTCGACCGCCGCACCATCATCGTCGGAGCAGACCACAATGGCGAGCAGCTGATCGAGGCGCTGAACGCCGAGGATGATTCCGACATCCATCTGCTCGGCGTGTTCGACGACCGCAATGACGATCGCGCCACCAATACCTGCGCCGGCTCACCGAAACTCGGCAAGATCGATGACATCGTCGAATTCGCCCGCCGCACCCGCGTCGACCTCGTGCTGTTCGCGCTGCCGATCTCGGCGGAGACCCGCATCCTGGAAATGCTGAAGAAGCTCTGGGTGCTGCCGGTCGACATCCGCCTGTCGGCCCATACCAACAAGCTGCGCTTCCACCCCCGTTCCTATTCCTATATCGGCAAGGTGCCGACGCTCGATATGTTCGAGGCGCCGATCACCGACTGGGATCTGGTGCTGAAATGGCTGTTCGACCGCGTGGTCGGCGGTCTGGCCTTGCTTGCGGCGCTGCCGGTATTGGGACTGGTGGCGCTCGCGGTGAAACTCGACAGCCCCGGCCCGGTGCTGTTCCGCCAGAAGCGCTTCGGCTTCAACAACGAGCGGATCGACGTCTACAAATTCCGCTCGCTCTACCACCACCAGGCCGACCCCACCGCTTCCAAGGTGGTGACCAAGAACGATCCGCGCGTGACTCGCGTCGGCCGCTTCATCCGCAAGACCTCGCTCGACGAATTGCCGCAACTGTTCAACGTCGTGCTGAAGGGCAATCTCTCGCTGGTCGGCCCGCGCCCGCACGCCGTGCAGAGCAAGCTGGAGAACCGCCTGTTCGACGAGGCGGTCGACGGCTACTTCGCCCGCCACCGCGTCAAGCCCGGCATCACCGGCTGGGCGCAGATCAACGGCTGGCGCGGCGAGGTCGACACCGACGAGAAGATCCAGAAGCGCGTCGAATACGACCTCTATTACATCGAGAACTGGTCGGTGCTGTTCGACCTCTACATCCTGCTCAAGACCCCGTTCTCGCTGCTGACCAAGAGCGAGAACGCGTACTGATCGAGGCGGGTTCAAACCGCACGTCATTGCGAGCGCAGCGAAGCAATCCACGCTGCCGCTGGGGGATAGGTGGATTGCGTCGTCGCTGACGCTCCTCGCAATGACGGGTGTCAGGTTCTGTATCTGTTGCGTTGCGTGAGTATCTGATGGCCTATGCGGCGACAGCCGGGACGTCCCATTCGCTGACATCAGCACCAACGGGCGTGCTGGCGCTGCAGCGGGCGCTGGTGTGGCTGGCCGGCGCGTCCGGCGCCATCGTGTTCATCGAGCCGAGCCCGTATGAGCTCGTCACGCTGACTGCCTGCGTGCTGTTCTTCGCCACGGGCCTGCGCATGCGGCTCGTGTTCATGCCGCTGCTGTTCACATTGATCGTGCTCAATGTCGGCTACAGCATCGGTGCGGTGCCGTTCCTCGACAAGCCGGAGGTGGTGAACTGGATCCTGACCTCCTGGTACATGGCCATCACCGTCATCTTCTTCGCGATGGTGATGTCGGAGGACACCGAAGCCCGCCTCGACATGCTGCGCCGCGGCCTGATCGTCGGCGCGATGATCGCTTCGCTCGCCGGCATCGCCGGCTACTTCCGTCTGGTGCCGGGCGGCTACGACCTGCTGACGCTGTATGACCGCGCCCGCGGCACCTTCAAGGACCCGAACGTACTCGGCGCCTTCCTGATCCTGCCGGCGCTGTTCACGCTGCAGAGCGTGGTCTCCGACCGCTTCGGCAAGGCGTTCCGCAACGCCATCGCCTTCGGCATCATTTCGCTTGCGATCCTGCTGTCGTTCTCCCGCGCCGCCTGGGGCGGCCTCGTCATCACCGCGGCCTTCATGCTGGCGCTGATGGTGTTCACCAGCCGCTCGCAGGCGCAGCGCTCGCGCATCATCGTGATGACGCTGATCGCCGCGATCCTGGCCGTGGCGCTGATCGCGGTGCTGCTCTCGATCGGCTCGGTCGCCGACATGTTCAAGCAGCGCGCGAGCTTCGACCAGAGCTATGACGAAGGCCGCTTCGGCCGCTTCGGCCGCCACATCCTCGGCGCCCAGATGGCGCTGGAGCTGCCGTTCGGCATTGGGCCGCTGCAATTCCATACCTACTTCCCCGAGGACACCCACAATTCCTATCTCAACGCCTTCATGTCGGGCGGCTGGATTTCCGGCATCTGCTATCCGGCGCTGGTGTTCGTCACCGCGATCATCGGCTTCCGTTACATCTACATGCGGATGCCGTGGCAGCGCGGCTATCTCGCGGTCTTCTCGGCGTTCCTCGGCTTTGTCGGCGAGAGCTTCATCATCGATACCGACCACTGGCGGCACTTCTGGATGATGCTGGGCACGATGTGGGGCATGTATGCGGCGGCCGAGCGCTACCGCGCGACGTCGGCACGGATCATCGACGAGTCTTCGGCGGCATCTTGAGACTGGCGCGCTGCTCCGGCGGCATGTCGATCACCGCCTTCAATGCTCCGGTCGCTTCCAGCACGCCCTTGTAGCCGTCATTGGCGAAGCGCAGCAGCAAGCGCAACTCGTCGTCGGTGTAGCTGCTCCACAGCTTGAGCATCGCCTCCTGCATCGGCACGTAGAACTTGCCGATCTCCGCCGCTTTTTCCTCCACCACCGAGATGAAGACCTTGCGGCGGTCGCTCTCGTCCCGCTCGCGGCGCACGTAACCCGCCTTCTCCAGACGATCGACCACGCCGGTGATCGCGCCGGTGGTCAGCCCGGTGACCTCGGCAAGACGCCCCGCGGTCACCCGCCCCTCCAGATGCAGGATGTCCATGCATTCCATGTCGGAATTGGAGATTCCGGCCATGTTTGCAACGGCTTGGCCGTACATCACGCCCTGCGCGGATGACCGGCGCATCGCCTCCTCGAGTGCCTGCATCAGCGCTTCGCGCGACGTCGTTCTTGACAAATCGGCTCCTATATCTTACTCGCCTAATATCTTATATACTAAGATAATTAGCAACTGACCTTTCCTATCCCACACGGATGCATGGAGCAAGGCATGACCTCACGTCCCCGTAAAGCTCTGATCATCGGCGCCGGCATCGCAGGCCCCGTCACCGCGATGTTCCTGACCCGCGCCGGAATCGAGACCGAGCTCTATGAAGCCTGGCCCTACTCCACCGGGATCGGCGGCGGGCTGCAGATCGCGCCGAACGGCATGCACGTGCTGGCGGAGCTCGGCCTCGCCGACGAGTTGATCCGCAACGGCTCGATCGCGGAGTCCTTCGACTTCTATTCGCAGGGCGGCAAGAAGCTCGGCTCGCTCAACCAGAACATGCAGCAGCGCTTCGGCCAGCCCGCGGTGAACATGTGCCGCGCGACGTTGAACGAGACGCTGATCGACAAGGCCTGGGCCTCCAACGTCTCGGTGTTCTTCGAGAAGAAACTGGTGAAGATCGAAGACCGCGGCGACCAGCCCGTGATCGCCTATTTCAACGACGGAACCACCGCAGAGGGTGATTTCGTGATCGGTGCCGACGGCGTGCACTCTGCGGTGCGGCGCCACGTGATCCCTGACGGCCCGACGCCGTTCGACACCGGGCTGATCGGCTTCGGCGGATTCGTGCCCCGCGCGGTGATCGAGAAGCTGCCGATCGGCCAGAGGGTGGCGACCACGTTCGGGCAGAGCGGCTTCTTCGGCTATGGGATGTGCAGCCCCGATCCGGACACGGGCGCGATGTGGTGGAGCACGCAGCCGTCGCACGGCATGACCGCGGCGGCCTACCGGTTGCAGAGCCAGGCCGCGATCAGGCAGCATCTGCGCGATTTCCACGCCGGCTGGCACGCGCCGATCCCCGAGATTATCGAAGCCGCCGAGAAGATCGTGGTCACCGACACACTCGACGTCGCGACGCTGCCGACCTGGTCGCGCAAGCGCACGCTGTTGATCGGCGACGCGGCGCACGCGACGAGCCCGCATGCCGGCCAGGGCGCATCGCTGGCGCTGGAGGACGCGCTGCGGCTCGGCATCCTGATGCGCGACGGCCAGGAGCTCGGCATGACGTTCCAGGCTTTCGAGCACGAGCGGCGTCCGCGCGCCGAGAAGATCGTGGCGATCGCCCGCCGCAACGGCAACAGCAAGCGCGAGTTCAGCCCGACCGGCGCCTGGCTCCGCGATCACATGCTGAAGCTGCTGCTGCCGGTGTCGTCCAAGGGCATGGACTTCATGTACGCTTATAATCCGCGCGCGGCGGCGTAGCGCCTCTCCCCGTCCTTCACGGGGTCGAGACGAGCGAAGCTCGCTCTTAGAGGGTTGGGGTGAGGGGCTCTCTCCACGAACAATGCGATTGGACTGATCTGTACCCCCTCACCCGGATCGCATCTCACGATGCGATCCGCAAGCGGGGCGAGGTAAGCGAAGTTACTTCTCGACCTCAAACGTCAGCCCGGCGTGATCGACCAGACGCTTGATCAGCTTGTGCTGCATCGCGGCTCCCGGCGTCCAGAAGCCGGCGGCAACGTCGGGCGTGTCGCGTAACAGGCAGATCGCGCATTCCGAAATCATCTTCGAGGTCGAGCCGTAGCCGGGATCGCGATCGCCCTTGATGCCGGCGCGGACCATGCGGCCATCGGGCGCGACCGCGAGATAAAGCAGATCGTAGCGGCCGTTCTCGCGCTCTTCCTTTGACGGCCCCTCGCCCGGCTTCGGCGCGCTTGGGCCGGTCTTCTCGGCATTCAGCGCCATCACCTTCTTGGCGTTGGCCTCGCCCTTCTCGCCCGGACCGGTCAGGACCATCTCGTCGTAGACGAAGTCCCGTCCGTAGGGAAAGCCCATCAGCATGTTGGAGCGGTGGACGTTGCGCGTGTTGATCAGCGCCATCATGAACGGCGCGGTCCAGGAGTGCAGATCCTCCTCATAGGCCGGCTTGCTGCCGCGCGGCTGCTTCGGGCCCTCGAAGCCCGGCGTCAGCGCGAACGGGTTGTTGAGGATCGCAACCAGGCTGAGGTCCTTGGCAACCGCATCGAACGTCGCCTTGGCGCTCGCGGCGGTGCCGCCGGACAGCGTGCCGCGCATGTCGCGCACGCGGCCCTTGACTCGCAGCGCCGGCGCGCCGAACACGCGCCGCGCTTCCTCCTGCACAAAGAACGCGCCGAGCTCGAACGGCACCGAGTCGAAACCGCAGGAGAACACGATGCGCGCGCCGCTGGCCTTCGCGGCGGCTTCGTATTTATCGATCATCTGCCGCATCCAGACCGGCTCGCCGCAGAGATCGAAATAGTCGGTGCCGCTTTCCACGCAGGCCGCGATCAGCTCATTGCCATAGAGCTGATACGGTCCGACCGTCGAGATGACAGACCTGGTTTTCGCCAGCATCGCCTTCAGCGAAGCGGCGTCGCCGGCATCGGCAACGATCAGCGGCGTGTCGACGGGCGCGCCGATCGCGTCGCGTACCGAGGCGAGCTTGTCCTTGCTGCGCCCGGCCATCGCCCATGTCAGGCTGCCGTCGCTATAATGCGCCGCGAGATATTCGGCGACGAGCTGGCCGGTGAAGCCGGTCGCACCGTAGACGACGATGTCGAGTTTCGACGAGGACATGGATCAGGCTCCCTGCGCAGCGAATTGGGCGCCCTTTTGTCATCGCGGGCGCGGCGACGCAATCGGCTATTTCTTGTACGAGACGCCCATGCCGGCGCGCACGTCGGCCTGGATGCCGTAGGGTGCGATCGGGTAGCGCAAACCGTTCTTGGCGAGCTGCTTCATCCCGGCGATCGCCTTCACCAGATAGGCCGGCGGCAGCGCCATCAGCATTTCCTCGTCGGGCACGCCGCCATAGCGGCGCTCGGCGAAGCATGGCAGCGACAGGCTCGGCTCGCCGGTCTTCAGCGCCCGCCCCCACGAATCCGCGCAGGCGGTCTCGCCGACCACGCCCCATTCGAACTTCTTGTAGCCGGTGTACTGCAGCCCGTTGATCAGGATGATCATCTGTCCCGGCGTCGCATAGACCAGGCAGATGTCGGGCGGGTTGAGCCGTCCGCTGGTCAGCGGGCTGACCGCCATCGCCTGATACTGACCGTACGGCACCACGTCGAGCGCCTCCTGGCGCTTGCGCGCGTCTTCGGCAGTGCCGTGCCAGACGCCGACATAGTTCTCGCCGGCAAGCCATTTCTCATCCTGCGGCGCGAGCCCGATCACGGCGCGGCATTGCGCGCCGACCAGATCGTCGCCGGTGATGCCGACGGTCCAGCCGAGCCGCGAGGCCATGCTGACGATCTGGTCCGTGGTGTGGACCGCCGACGGACGGCGAATCTTCTGGATCGCCTCCATCTCCTCGACCCGCGCGAACATCTTGATGCCGATGACCGTGGTCTTCAGCCGCAGCAGGTTGTTCAGGTCGGTGACGATTGCGCCGAGGTCGAACTCTTCCGGCGGTGTCTGCTGTTGCATGGCGAAAACTCCCGTGATCGGCGGCTTGGCGTCGCCTGTTGCGTCGATGTTAGGATTGGCCGTTGGAGGCGACAAGTGCCTACGCCTCAGCGCGCGGCCGGCCCCGGCAGCAAATCATCGGTTCGGCCGGCCAGGTGATAGGCCAGAAGCCCGATCCACTCGCGTGTGCCGAGATCGGTGCGCGACAGGCCCTCGATCGCAAGTGTCCCGAAGCTGAAGACATTGCCGACGCGCCAATCGACCGGATAGGCCTCGACATTGAATCCCGCCTTGCGGAACAGCCCGACCGAGCGCGGCATATGGTAGGCCGAGGTGACGAGCAGCCACCGCTCACCCGGCTTGGGATCGACCAGCGCCCTGGAGAATTCGGCGTTCTCCACCGTGTTGCGGGAGCGGCGCTCGATGATCAATCGCGACCTGGCAATGCCGAGACCTTCGAACATCTCGGCAGCATAGTCGGCTTCGCGCGCATCGTTCGAGATCAGGTTCGCGCTGCCGCCGGTGAACACGAGGCGCGCGTTCGGATATCTGCGCGCGAGCGCCGCCGCCGCGATGACGCGATCGGCCGCGCTGCGCACCACCGGCGTGCCATGCGCGACCGACAGATCGGCATCGATCGAGCCGCCGAGCACGATGATGCCGTCCGGCACGCCGCGCGAGGCGTCCCATGGCGGGAAGCGCTGCTCCAATGTGGAGATCAGGACATTGCCGAGCGGCGAGAAGCCGCAGATCGCGAGCAGCAGCAGCGCGGCCACCATCAACCTGCGGCCGAGGCGCGCAAACCGCGTCAACAGCAGCACGGTGCCGATCACGCCGATACCGATCAGGAAGTTGATCGGCAACAGCATGATGCCGAGCGTCTTGGAGAGCACAAAAAACAAGAGAAGCCCCTGCGAAGTTCTGCTACAGCGTCATACGCTGCTGGGAAACCAATCAAAAGCCGCCACATGACCCATCATCATCTGAAGTCGAGCCCTGAAACCTGCCATTGGGGCTTCTTTGAAGCCAAGCTGAAACCGGTTCTGGCCGTCGCGAGCGGCGACGAGATCACGATCGAGACCGTCAGCGGCGGCCCGGACGTGGTGCCCGACCGCGGCAAATTCTACGTTCCGCCGGAGCTCGACGAGATCCATGCGAAGTGCGCGCGGATGGTACCCGGACATATTCTGACCGGCCCGA
The DNA here is from genome assembly GCF_029714345.1 of Bradyrhizobium brasilense. Classification (NCBI taxonomy): domain Bacteria; kingdom Pseudomonadati; phylum Pseudomonadota; class Alphaproteobacteria; order Hyphomicrobiales; family Nitrobacteraceae; genus Bradyrhizobium; species Bradyrhizobium brasilense. The sequence continues at coordinate 4,375,457 of NZ_CP121669.1, read as the reverse complement.
TCGCCGTTGCCGGCGCCGAACCCGGCGACGTGCTTGAGGTCGATATTCTCGACGTTCAGCTGCGACAGGACTGGGGCTACAATCTGATCAAGCCATTGTCCGGCACCCTGCCCGACGATTTCCACGAGACACGCGTCCTCAACATCCCGCTCGATCGCGGGCGCATGGTCGGCCGCATGCCCTGGGGGCTTGATCTGCCGCTCAAGCCGTTCTTCGGCGTAATGGGCGTGTCGCCGCCACCGGCCTGGGGCCGGATCTCCTCGCTGATCCCGCGCGCGATGGGCGGCAATCTCGACAACAAGGAACTCGGCGCCGGCGCCAAGCTCTATCTGCCGGTGTTCGTTCCGGGCGCGCTGTTCTCCTGCGGCGACGGCCATGGCGTGCAGGGCGACGGCGAGGTCTGCGTCACCGCGATCGAGACCGCGCTGACCGGCCGCTTCCGCCTCACACTGCGCAAGGATATCAAGCTCGCCTATCCGCGCGCAGAGACCGCGGATCATTACATGACCATGGCGATGGATCCCGATCTCGACCAGTGCGTGGTGCGGGCGCTGCGCGACATGATCGTGCTGCTCGGCGAGAAGCGCAATCTGTCGCGTGAAGACGCCTACACGCTGTGCAGCCTTGCCGCCGACCTGCGCGTGACGCAGACGGTCAATGGCTCCAAGGGCATCCACTGCATGATCGCCAAATCCGTGGTCCACGGCTGACAGGCGGTCGATAAGCCGCACTTGTGTTCCGCGAGCACGGCTCGATACAATCCCCGTCCCAACGAACAAGAATGGACGGGGACGGATATGCTGAAGGACAGGCTTTCGCCGGCCGACGAGGCTGCGCGCGACAGGGAAATGCAGGAGACGCTCGCGGCATGCCCGCGCATCCTCGACCTCATTGCCCGCGGCCCGCAGGGCGCGCCGGACGCTGAAGCCGCGATCTATCTGCGCTCGCCGCTCGATCCCAACCCGGTCGTGATCTCGAACGATCACTTGATGGGCTGCATCAAGGCCGCTGAAACCTATTTCCGTAAGCACGGCATCGGCAAGGACGACGCGGTGGCTGTCCTGCTCCCGGCGTGCCCCGCGACCGTCGTCGCGATCTTCGGCGCAGCCGCCTGCGGCGTCGCCGAGCCGCTCAATTTGCTGTTCACGCGCGAGGCGATCGTCGCCCAGCTCAACGCGATCAACGCAAAGCTGTTGCTGGCGCCGCCGCCGGGCATGCCGGGCGGGCTCTATGAGAGGGTCGAGGGCCTGCAGCGCGAGGTGCCGTCGCTCAAGCGCATCGTGATCGTGCCGCTCGACGGCAGCATCGCCTTCGACGGCGAGGTGCTGCGGCCTGATCCCGCCTGGCGCGACGACTACGGCAGGTCCAAGGACCTGAGCGAGGCCGACCGCGTCGCCGTGATGCTGCCGACCGGCGGCACCACCGGCCATCCCAAAGTGGCGCGGCTCACCAATCGCGCGATGGTCGCCTCCACCTTATCCTCGCGGATGGCGCTCGATTTCCATCGCGGCGAGCGCGCGATGATCACGATGCCGCTGTTCCATGTCGGCGGCCTGTTCTGCACCACGGCCAATTCCCTGGCGGCCGGCACGACGATGGTCATCCCCGGTCCCGCCGGCGCGCGCGATCCGGCGCTGGTCCGGCACTTCTGGCAGATCATCGAGACATACCGCATCAACATCGCCGGCAACGTGCCGACGATACTTGGCGCCCTCGCCGATATCCCGGTCGCGGACAGCGACATCTCGACCCTGCGTGTCACCGCCACCGGCGCCTCGATCTGCCCGCCGGAGATCGAGCGGCGCTATCTTGCGACCTGGGGCGGCCCCTGCATCCAGCAGCTGTACGGCATGACCGAGCTCGCCGGCGCCATCACTCACGATGTGCACGGCGTGAAGCCGCGCGCCGAGAGCGTCGGCACCCGCAATCCGCTGGTCGAGCTTGCGATCCTCGACGGCGGCAAGCTCCACACCGGACCGTGGCCCTCGCCGGTCGGCGAACTGCTGACCAGGGGCCCGCAGGTATTCGCCGGCTATGTCGACAAGAAGCAGACTGAGGAGGCGTTCCGCGACGGCTGGCTGCGCACCGGCGACATCTGCCGGATCGATGCCGACGGCTTCGTCTACATCATGGGCCGCGCCAAGGACGTCATCATCCGCGGCGGCCACAACATCGATCCGCGCGCGATCGAGGACGCCGCGCTGGCGTTTCCGGGCGTGGCGCTCGCCGCAGCCGTCGGACGTCCCGACACCTACGCCGGCGAAGTGCCGATGCTGTTCGTCTCCGCGCAGCCCGGTACCCATATCGATCCGAACGCGCTCGCCGCCTTCGTGCAGGACAACATCCTGGAGCCGCCGGCGCGCCCGCGCGTGGTGTCGGTGCTTCCGGAGATGCCGGTGACTCCGGTCGGCAAGATCTTCAAGCCGAAGCTGCGCGAGATCGCCGCTGGCGAGGCCGCGCGCGAGCTGCTGGCGCTGGAAGGATTGTCCGGCGAGGTCAGTGTCGACGCGATCACCGATCCGTCCCGCGGGCTGTACCTGAGTGTGAGCGCGCCTCCGGACAAGGCCGAGAAGGCTGAGCGGCTTCTCAAGAAATTCCCGGTCAAGGTCGAGTTGCGGCCCTAACACCCTCATCTATCTCAATAATTCGATGGCGCCCTCGCGCTGGAACTCGCTTCCAGCCCGCTTGGGCGCGGCTGGCTGTTTCTTGCAGCCCACGGCTTGACGAACTGCCGCATTCCTAAATAGACTCTAAATAGATACTTTTCAGTACCGGCGTTCGGGGTTAAGCGTTTCACCATGGCTACGGAAAAGGCCGAAACCGACCGCGTCCCGGTCACGCTGGCGCTCTCGACCATCGGATACCTCGAGAAGCTGGTGCGACAGGGCACCCACGGCACGAGCGTCCCGGGCGTCGCACGGACATTGATCGAGGAAGGCATTCGGCTCGCCATCAAGGACGGGTTGCTTGCAATCCGCGACAACGGCCGCACGCCCTGAGAGCATGATCCGGAAAAGTGGAAACCGGTTTTCCGAAGAGATCATGCTCAAGAACTAAGGGCGCGTGTGCCGGCGCGGCGGTTCAACACAGAACGTGGAACCGTCAGATGATTGCCATCCAAGAGACCTGGACGCCGGAGCGCGTCGACCAACTCAAGATCTACTTTGAAGCCGGCCTCTCCTGCCGCGACATCGCCGTCAATATCGGCGTCAGCCGCAATGCGGTGATCGGCAAGCTGTCGCGGCTGAACCTCACACGCACGACGCCGGACGAACGTCGGGCGCGGCGCAAGAAATCCGCCGCCCACGCCGCGCAACGGGCGACTGCCAAGCAGCAGCTCCGGTTGCTCCAGGCGGTCTACGAGCAGGAGCCCGACGACGCCCCGATCGTCAGCGCCAACAGCTGCTCGCTGTTCGAGCTGAGCGAGCAGCGCTGCCGCTGGCCGATCAGCACCCCGGGCGCCGATGATTTCTGCTTCTGCGGCAACACACCGCTCGGCGGCATGCCCTATTGCTCAGGGCATTACCGCCTCGCCTATCAAGCGGGATCGCGCCAACGCGCGATGCGCGGATAGCGCTTGAGTGAATCCGTCCCGCACGCGATGCGGGACGGCCGTTCAGCCGACCTTCCACCCGGTCGCTGCCACGAGGTCCTGATAAAACTCCGGCGAGTAGGCCTGTTCCGGCGTCTTGCGCACGCGCTCGTCGAGCAGATGCGCATCGTCGCCGACCAGGATGCGCCAGCGTTCGGCCTTCACACCGTCGAGGATGATCTTGGCGGCGGCCGCCGCGGAGGTCGGTGCCTCGTCATGGAAGATGCGGGCACGGTCGAGCGCGAGCTGCTGGATGTCGGCGTCCGACATCTTGGCGACGTCGATGCCCTGCCCTTGCAGGCGCTGGCGGGCCTGCTTGAGCTCGTCGGCATTGAGCTGGTCGGAGCCGTTCTGGACCTTGCGCGAGTTCGACACGATCGAGGTGCCGATGTGGCCGGGCATCACGACCGAGCACTTCACATGCGGCGCGTTGAGGCGGAGATCATTGATCATCGCCTCGGTGAATCCCTTCACGGCAAATTTCGCGGCGCTGTAGGCGGTGTGCGATACGCCCATGCCGACCGAGGCCCAGAAGCCATTGACGCTCGAGGTGTTGACGATGTGCGCCTCGTCGGCCTTCACCAACAGCGGCAGGAAGGTGCGGACGCCGAGATAGACGCCGCCCCAGCAGATGTTGAAGGTGCGCTCCCACTGCTCGCGCGTGTTGGAGAACAGGCTGCCGCCACCACCGATGCCGGCGTTGTTGAACAGCAGGTGGATCTTGTCGGTCGCCTGCTGCTCGATCAGCTCGTCCCGGAAGCGCTTGTAGTGATCCTCGATCGAGACGTCGGCAATGTGGGTCGTGATGCGCAGGCCCTGCGGCAGCTTCTCGACCTCGCAGAGCCGCTTGGTCTCGGCCATCGCCTCGGCCGAGACGTCGCACATCGCGACGTTGCAGCCCTCGGCAACGAGCTGCCGTGCCAGCTCGCGCCCCATGCCCGTTCCGCCACCGGTGATGACGGCAATCTTTCCGGCAAAATCCTTCATGTGAGATCCGTTCCTTCCCTTATTTTTCTTGCCCTGGTTCTTCTTTGTTTCGGCCGGAGCGCGGATCGCAGCCCCAACCGCTTGGCTGCGGCACCTTACATCACCGAATTGTCGCCCAGCAACGGCGCCTTCTCACGCGCAAGTGAGCCGCCTGCAGCAGGTTGAGACGGTGGCCGCGTAACGAAATCATTCCGCGTTGCGAACAATCCGACATCGACAATTGGAGACGATGATCGTGCACATCCTGAACAGATTGGTCGCGACAACGCTGATGGCGATCGCGGCCGGAATTTCCACCGCGGCCGCTGCCGCCGAGGCAACATCAGCGAAGCAGCGCGACAGCACCTGCGCAGGTGAACCACGTTGATCGCAATCGGCGCGCGGCGTGGCACAGTGCGCGATCGTCATAGGCGAAGCTCTGACAATGTTGGAATCACGTCGTCCGAACCCGAACACTAGTTTGCGAAGCGCGTGAGCCTCACGCGATGATCTCGCGCATCCTGGCCGCAGGCCACGCCGCGTCATGACGCGGCCCCGCGCTATTCGGCTGTCTCGATGCGCACGGATGCGCGCCGCCGCAGGACGCCTGCACCCGCGCTCAGGGCCAGCTTGAGCAGGCCGCGCCACGAGAAATCGATGATCACCTCATGGTGCCGCAATCCCTTGCCGCCTTTCACCAGCCCGAGATCCCGGATCAGGCAATAGTGGCCGCTACTCATGCGCGCCAGACGGCTGTTCTTGAAGGGTCCCATCAATGGCGAGAATGCACTGCGGATCGATTCCGTCAAATCTTGACGGCATCGAATCGGCAAGGCGACGGCAACCCGCGCCACCATCGTCAACGCCGGCTCGGCCCTTGAATCAAAAACCTCCGGCAGGGCATTGCCGGAGGTTTGGGAGGCTTAGCAGCTAGCTAAGAGCCATCATTCAATGTGTTGGCCGTGGCGTATATAGTTTAGTAGATCAGGTAAGTAAATAAGTCTGCGGCGAATGAATCGCATGGCTCGTCTTCGTCGTTCGCGTGGACCGAATTGACGCAGCGCAGCTCTCCTTAGAATCTTTCGCAAAGAAAAACCCCGGCAGTTGCCTGCCGGGGTTCTGTTGGATCGTGATCAGATCAACCGGTATTACCAGTTGCGCTGAGCGCGGAAGAGCATCTGGACAGTGTCCTGATCCTTCAGCTCGTAGGTCGCGGTCGGCTTGCCGATAGCAGTCGACGACGTGGTGATGATACCGGCATACTTCTGATCGAGGTGCGAGTAGGTCACGTCGGCCGAGAAGGTCAGGTTCTTGACCGGGGTCCAACGGGTGATCACGCCGATCTGCGCGATGTTGTAGTCGGGGTTGCAGGCGGTCACGCCAGCGCCGCCAGCGAATGCGGCACGGAACGAACCACCGACGCCACCAACGCCGCAGATGAGCGACTTAGCCGCATCGTTGTACGAAACAGCGGCGAACGCACCGTACAAGCTGGTGTTCCAGTAGGGATCCCAGTTGTGGGTGTACGCACCGCGCATACCCCAGGTCTTGATGGACTGCTGCTGACCGCCGGGGCCGAACACCGTGTCGGGTGCCGTACCGAAGCCAACGCTGCCATAGACGCCCGGGAGGCTCGAACCGCCGAAGATGGCGATCGCGCCGGCCTGGCTGGCCAGTTCCTGGATGTTGTAACGGGTCGCACCGTCGGTGTAGACGCCCTGGATGTTGATGGTGTCGCCGGGTCCGGTCGGGATGTTCTTGATCGACAGGGCCAACGCACCAGCCCAACCCCACTTGTCGTCGGGATGACCGGTCAACTCGGTGCCGCCGTAGTAGGCAGCGTGGTTGTCATGCGCGGCGACCGACGCCTGGAAGATACCCCAAGCCTGGTCGACCTTGAGCGAAGCGACGAAGTCCGGAGCGATCGTGCCGGCGTAGTCGCTGGAGCCGTAAGCACCACCGACGCTGAGGTTGTTCACGCCAGCCTGCATGTAGGCAACCTGGTCCTGCGCCGACAGAGCCAGCGACACGCCGTTGCCGAACTGCGCGGTGTAGGTGAACTGGTTGATGCCGTTGGTGGTGTTCACGCCACCGACGAGTGCGTCGTAGTTGTTGCCCGGATAACCGTTCCAGGGGGCAGCGAACTGCGAAACCGCCTTACCCATCGTGAAGCCGGCGAACTGGATGAAGGCGTAGTAGACGCCGACCGTACCGGCAGCCACGTTGCCCGAACCGGCGTTGTTCGGCGCGGAAGACGAGCCGATCGCCGAGTACACGGTCGAGCCGTTGCCCTGGCCGGCATAGGTGTCGGAGGTCCAGGTGAACACCGCATCGAAATAGGTGCGGACCACGCCGTATTCGGTCGCGGTGCGCGTATCGATGTTGAAGTCTTCACGCGAACGCCAGGTGTAGCCGTTCGTGAAACGGTTGTTGGCACCGCTGGCGCCGTTGTAGTTCGCGCCGTACACGCTGTTGCCGTTCACCACGACGTCAGCACGCACATAGCCGCCCAGCTTGATGCAGGTGTCGGTGCCGGGGATGTAGTAGAAGCCCGGACCGTAAAGCGAGCAAACCTTCACGTACTCGACCGCTTTGGCCTTGACGGGAAGATCGGCCGCCTGTGCCCCGCCGACCGCGACCAGCGCAGCCGTCGAGCCCAGGATAAGGCTCTTCAAATTCATATTAAACCTCCAAGTTGCTCATATGCGGAGAGTCCGAGGCCGCGAGCGCCCCGTGATCCTCCCGCATTGTCCAAGACCGTTTTCCCCAAACCCCGCACCCTCAGATCAATCTGTGGTGTGCGACGGACTTGAACGATCACCGCAACGGGACGATCGAGATTCCCCTACCGCCGGGTTCAATATGCATTGGCGAGTTCGCCAATCAAAATAGTTTATAAAGTCAGGAATGCGAATGCGGCCACACTGTGTCTCGTCGGCAACGCTGCCTGTAAGCCCTTTGCTTACCTGAGAAAACTTGTCACACCCCAAATAGTCCAACCGTCACACGACCATCATAATTACTTTACGTTCACTTGCGTTCGTTGGCGGCTTGCGGGAAAAAACCTACTGCAGCGCGGAAAACAAGAAATAAATCAGCACAAAGCTGAGTCGGCGCCCGAGGGAAGAGGAAGCTGTGTCAGTGACAAGGAAGGATTCGACGCGCCAGCGCGCCATCGAACATCTCGACATCATCAAGCGGTTCACGCTCGAGATTTCGGCCATCAACTCGCATCTGGAGCGCGTCCGTCAGGTCTGGGGCAAGTCGCTTGGCGTCAGCGGTCCGCAATGGATGATTCTCATCGCGATTTCGGATCTCGACAAGGATGACGGCGTGCCGATCAACGTGGTGTCGAAACTGCTGCACGTCGATCCGTCGTTCGTGACCACGCAATCCAAGCTGCTCGAACAGAAGGAACTGCTGCGGCGCGCACCCTCCCCGGCCGATGCGCGCGTGGTGCGGCTGTCGCTGACCGAAAAGACCAAAAAACACCTCGCGGGCCTCGCCGAACAGCACAAGGCGTTCAAGAAAACCGTGTTCGAGGAGTTCAGCGAGGCTGAGCTGGCCGAGTTCACGGCCAAGCTTTCGATGCTTACCAACCGCCTGGAAAAGGCCTGCCTGATTGTTGCGATGGAGGCCGAGGCCTGAGGCGACCGGCTCTGCAGCGGACGGGACGACTGGCAACCGGCACGGTCGCGCCGCTCACCTTGCGAAGCGTACGATGCGGAGACTTATCGGTGTCCGCGCCCCGGCGACTGGAACGCCAGGAAGGCGAGAACGCTCAGCAGCGCAGCCCAGACCAGGAAGTGTTCAGCAATCATGTTGGCCCCCCATTTGCCCCTCAATGGAAAGCATGAAACGGGCCAAGCCGCGGTCGATCCGTGAACGGGCCATGGAAAAGGAGCCCCGGCGCTGACGGCCGGGGCCCCGCGAAACCAATCTTGCAGTGTAACTATCTGGACCTGGTCGAGCTGCCTCCGGTCATCCCGCTGCCCGACCCCGTCGTCTGACCAGGGGCGTAGCCAGACGCCCCTGGGCTCCCGGCTTTCGATCCTCGTGCCTGCATCTCGTGCCCGGGTGCATAGCCCGAAGCGCCGTGACTGCCCTTCTTGGAGCCCTTCTTTTGCATCTCGTGTCCAGGTGATTTGCTCGAAACACCCTGTGCAAAAGCAACCGGGGTGGAAGCTATCAGGCATGCCGCGGAAAGGACGATGATTGCGTGCTTCATTTTGTCCTCCAAATGCGCCCCGCAACTAACCGCCTGAAATCAGTGACGTTCCATGAACGCTTGTTCATCGACACGACGGCCGCCGATGCGATCGGCTTGGTACTGCCTCTTCAACGAGCGTTTGCTCGATATTGATGGCAGCGTGTTGGCTTCCGCGCACAGCTTTCCGCGATCGGCGAGCAGCATCGGCAACCAATCGCAAGCCGGCGGCGCGCGATGCGCGTCCGCTTCAAACCATCACCGAACGAATTTTGAGAAAATGGTCGGAGCGAGAGGATTTGAACCTCCGACCCCTAGTCTCCCAGACTAGTGCGCTAACCGGGCTGCGCCACGCTCCGATGCCGTTCCATTAGCTGCGATCCTGCGTTCGCGCAAGGCAAAGCAGGCTTCTGAAGACTGCAATCCGGGCACCGGTTCCCCCTCAGCCGTCCTTCATCGCCGCGTCGATCATCTGCCGGCAGGCGACCAGCTCCTGCAGCACGCGTTCGAGCCGCTCCCGATCGACTGACGGAACGGCGGGACGAACCGGCGGCGCGGCGGGCGCCTTGCCCGGCTGGGCATGCGCCTTGTAGGTCGACAGGATCGGATCCTCGTCGGGATCGACGAATCGGTAGTCGATCCCCTTCTCGTCGCCATCACCCTCCTCGCCGTCGAAATCGAGGCCGTCGCTGCTCTCGAGGTCGTCGGGCTCGGCCATGCTGTTGCCGACGGCTTCCTCGACCGCGCCGAACGAGACCGCCGCGGTCTGGTCGGCGATGCCCTGCACCGATTTGATGCCGTGCTCCTTCAGGATCCGCTGCACACCGCGGATGGTGTAGCCCTCGCCGTACAGCAGCCGGCGGATGCCCTTGAGCAGGTCGACGTCGTCGGGGCGATAATAGCGGCGTCCGCCGCTGCGCTTCATCGGCTTGATCTGCGCGAAGCGCGTTTCCCAGAATCTCAGCACATGCTGGGGAATATCGAGTTCATCAGCGACCTCGCTGATGGTACGGAACGCATCCGGCGCCTTGTCCAAATGCCCGCTCCTTTGAGCTCAATGCCTGGAGCCTTTCCGTTCCGATTGAATCGGAACGGGGCTCCGGATTCTAGGTTTGCCGCGCTTTCTTCACGCGAACCGGGTATCCACTTCGCTTGAAAACGCTCTAGTCGGCCTTGCTGCCGTCGCCATTGGTGACGACATGGCCATTGATCCGCTGCTTCAGGATCGCCGACGGCTTGAACACCATCACCCGCCGCGGCGAAATCGGCACCTCGGTGCCGGTCTTCGGATTACGGCCGATACGCTGGCCCTTCTTGCGCACCATGAAGGAGCCGAATGAGGACAGCTTCACTGTCTCGCCCTTTTCCAGGCAATCAGTGATCTCCTTCAGCACCAACTCGACAAATGCCGACGATTCCGTGCGCGACAGACCCACCTTTTGGTAGACCGCCTCACACAAATCGACGCGCGTCACTGTTTTTCCGGTTCCCGTGGTCATCGCCTGCCCCGCACTCTCGGCGAACAATTTCTTGACTGAAATTAAAAGCTTAGCGCGCAATGGTCAACAGCGACCAGCACCCAGGCGTAGGAAAGATACCGGCAACCTGTCGATACTGTTTGGCGATGCGCTACCAGCGGACGAGCGCCGAGCCCCAGGTGAAGCCGCCGCCCATCGCCTCGAACAGCACCAAATCGCCCTTCTTGACGCGCCCGTCCTTCACGGCGACCGACAGCGCGAGCGGGATCGAGGCCGCCGACGTGTTGCCGTGCTTGTCGACCGTCAGGACCACTTTCTGCGGCGCAATATGAAGCTTATGCGCCGACGCATCGATGATTCGCTTGTTGGCCTGGTGCGGGATGAACCAGGTGATGTCCTCGGCGGTGAAGCCGGTGGCGTTGAAGGCGTCGACGATCACGTCGGTGATCATGCCGACGGCGTGCTTGAACACCTCGCGGCCCTCCATCCGGAGATACCCGACCGTCCTGGTCGAACCGGGCCCGCCATCGACGAACAGCTTGGCCTTGTGGCGGCCGTCGGAGCGCAGATGCGTCGTCAACACGCCGGGGTCGCTGGTGGTGCCGGAATGCTGCTGCGCCTCCAGCACGACCGCGCCGGCGCCGTCGCCGAACAGCACGCAGGTGCCGCGGTCGTTCCAGTCGAGGATGCGTGAGAAGGTCTCGGCACCGATCACCAGCGCCCGCTTGTGGGTGCCGGCGCGCAGGAAATTATCGGCGGTGGCCAGCGCGAAGACGAAGCCGGAGCAGACCGCCTGCAGGTCGAAGGCGACGCCATGGTTGATGCCGAGCGCGTGCTGGACGGCGACCGCGGTGGCGGGAAAGGTGTTGTCCGGCGTCGAGGTCGCGAGCACGATCAGGTCGATCGACTGCGCATCGACTTGCGCGTGGGCGAGCGCGGCCTGCGCCGCCTTGATCGCCAGATGCGAGGTGAATTCGTCGTCGGCCGCGATGTGGCGCTCGCTGATGCCGGTGCGCTGCACGATCCATTCGTCCGACGTGTCGATCCGGCTGGCCAGTTCGGCATTGGTCAAAACCCGCTCCGGCAAATAAGAGCCGCAGCCGAGCACTACCGAACGTATCGCAGTCACGAGACAGCCTCCTGCGCGGTCTGCGCCTGCACCAGCGCACTGCCGTCGCGATTAAGCATCTGATTGATCTTGGTGAGGAGATCGTAGTGGGCCATCTCATAGCCAACATCGACCGCGTAAGCAAAGCCTTCCGTGTTGACGCCGCCATGGCTCTTGACCACCACGCCCTTCAGGCCGAGCAGCAGGCCGCCATTCGACTTGTTGGGATCGAGCTTGTCGCGCAGCTTCCGGAATGCACCGCGGGCCAGCAGATAGCCGATGCGCGAGATCCAGCTCGAACCGATCGCCTCGCGCAACAGGTCGAACATCTGGCGGGCAGTGCCTTCGGCGGTCTTGAGCGCGATATTGCCGCTGAATCCTTCGGACACGATCACGTCGGCACGCCCCTTGCCGATGCCATCCCCTTCGACGAAGCCGATATAGTTGATGTCAGATAGGGCGCGCAGCATTTCGGCGGCCTCGCGGATTTCCTCATGGCCCTTGACCTCCTCCTCTCCGATGTTGAGGAGGCCGACGGTGGGGCGTTCGATGTTGAACAGCACGCTGGCCATCGCGCTCCCCATCACCGCCAGTGTCGCGAGATGATGGGCGTCGCCGCCGATCGTGGCACCAAGGTCGAGCACCACGGAGTCACCGCGCAGAGTCGGCCAAACTCCGGCGAGCGCCGGGCGGTCGACGCCCGGCAGCGTCCGCAGATTGATGCTGCCCATCGCCATCAGCGCGCCGCTGTTGCCGGCGGAGACCGCGACATCGGCCTCGCGATGCTTCACGGCGTCGATCGCGAGCCACATCGATGACGCCCGCCGGGTCCGCCGCAACGCCTGGCTCGGCTTCTCATCGTTCTTCACGGCGACGTCGGTATGGATCACTTTCGATACCGCCTTCAGCGCCGGATGCTTGGCGAGCTCCGGCTCGATCTGGGCCCGGTCCCCGATCAGCAGGAATTCGCTGTCGGGATGACGGCTCAGCGAGATAGCAGCGCCCGGAATGACGACGGCAGCGCCGACATCGCCCCCCATGGCGTCAAGCGCTATTCGAACCTTTTGAGGCATGAACGTCCCGGAAGCCTGCTTTCCCGCAGCCCTTCAGACGAGGACCGCGAGCTTGAAGTCACCGCCGTAAACGGCGCGCGGCGAAACACCAACTCGCGTCCCGGCCGGGCCGCGACAATAGCGTGTCCTCGGTCCGACACAACCTCTTGACCGCAAATGAGGCAGCTGCCGAACCGTCACGCAACACATCAGAACATACCAGAAATACATTGTATTTCAATGTATTGTGACACGTATTTGAAGTAACTAGGAACAGTGCTCGCGCAAGCTTGCAGGCAAGCCATCCCCGCAAATGTGGCGCCAGGCGCCCTCAACTTCCCTTGGGCTTCTTGCCGTCCGGCTTTTCCTTCAGCGCCTTCAGCGCCGCGAAAGGGTGATTTTCCGGGTCAGGGGCTTCAGCCTTCTGTTCAAAGACCGCATCCACCTTGCGCGGATACGGGTCTATGCCGAGAAACAGCGCATCGGTGGCAAGCCGGCCGATGTCGATGAAGCCGCCGACGATCGGCTCTGGCGGGTCCGGCGTTTCCTCATCGCTGTCGTCGGCGTCGTCCACCAGGTCGGCCATTTGCGGGATCTGCTCGGGCGGCGCGAACACCACATCGATCGGCTCATCGATCTCGTTCTCGATCGGATCGAGCGTCACTACGCAGGTCTGCCCGACCCTGGCCTTAACTCTGCCGGTGACGTGGTAGCTGCCGTCGCGCTTGGGCTGCAGGTCGAACTCTGCACGCGCGGAGACGACCTCCCTCAACTCGGCAACTTCGGCCATCGCTTTGCGCGCCGCCTCGTCGGCTGCGATCTCGCGATGCAGGCCGGTCTCCGGAATCTGCGCGACATTGACGAGAACCCGCCAGGGGTCGCGGTCGCGCCGTGCATCGGGCTGCCCTGTGGTGCCGCCGCTCATGCCGCCGTCCCCGCAGCCTGTGGTACCGGAAAGCACCAGGCGCCCTTGGCCAACGCCGCGAGATCGGTACGCGCCAGCTCTTCGATCGCCTCTCTGGCGTAGGCGGCGAGCTCGCGGGCCTTGCCGATGTTCTGACCGTTGAGGATGTTCTTGCAGAACGACTCGGCCAAGGCCGCCTCGCTGTCGGTCAGCGCCAGATCATAGGCCGCAGTGCGGCCGTAGAAAGCTTCGCCGAACGCCTGCATGCGCTTCGGCACCGTGAGGTCGCCGACGCCCATTTCGCGCAGATTGTCGTCCATATCGATGCAGAAATGATCGAACAGGGCCTGGGACAGCGCGACGCCGCCCTCGACGGATTTCAGTCGCCGCAGCACCAGCCACAGATGCATCAGAAGCAGGTCAAAACGGCCGTTAACCGTGTCCGGAACGCCCAAGTCACGGTAAAACAACGGTTCTCGCGCCTGCGTCACGATCATGCCATAGATGGTCTCAATGGTGCTGCGCGCGGGCACCCGGGGTCTTCTGAAGTGATTGAACGGCCAAAGCATGACGGGTTCCGGCTGCCGGTCCCCAAAGGGTCGCCTGTTGAGAGGTCGCCCATTGGAGCTCGGCATGATTGCAATCCATTGAGCTGCCCGGTACGTCAATGCCTCGGCCGATGCAAGGGGACGGATCAGTTCCGCCGATGAACCAAACTCTTTCACGACAGTCTCGCGCCGCTTCCGCGCGCGGGTTCTTTTCGCGTCTGCGCGCCGTCGCGGCGATTGGCCTCGTCTGCGCCGCACTCGGCGGCTGCGCCGGCGAACAATTCCAGAAGGGCTACATCCTGCCCGAGGGGGCGCTCGAGCAGATCCCGATCGGCGCGAGCCAGGACCAGGTGCTCATCGTGCTCGGCACGCCCTCGACGGTCGCAACGCTGGACGGCGAGGTGTTTTATTACATCTCGCAACGAACTTCCCGCCCGGTCGCCTTCATGAATCAGCGGGTGATCGACCAGCGCGTGATCGCGGTCTATTTCGACAAGAACCGGCAGGTGCGCCGGCTCGCCAATTACGGCCTGAAGGACGGCAAGATCTTCGACTTCGTCAGCCGGTCCACGCCGACGTCGGGCCAGGAAATGTCCTACCTGACACCGCTCTTCAAGCTGCTGAGCTTCAACTAGAGCGAAGTGGACTCCGGTTCGCGTGAGACAACGCGTCAAACCGGAGTCCAGAGCATAAGCCGCTGCGCCAAGTTGTCGCTTGCCCGAGGGGCAAGCGGTCCCCTAGTTTGCTCGCAAACAAGAGCCTGAGCAGGGGGTAAACGCATGAGAGCCAAGAGATTTTCCCGCCGTACGGTATTGTCGGGCACGGCCGCATTGACGGCCGCGGCGATCCTGCCGCGCGCGAGCCTCGGCGCCGGTGACTGGCGGCCGACCGAGACGGTCCGCATCATCGTGCCGGCGGCGGCCGGCGGCTCGACCGACGTGATGGGACGGCTGCTCGCCGCGCATTTGCAGCCGCTCTGGGGCCAGTCGGTGGTGGTGGAGAATCGCTCCGGAGCCGGCGGCACCATCGGCACATCCGAGGTCACGCGCGCCAAGGGCGACGGCCACACCATCCTGATCGGCAATCCCGGCCCCAATGCGATCGCCTACAGCATCTTCCGCAACCTGACCTACAAGGCCGACCAGTTGCAGCCGGTCTCCAACATGATCCGGATTCCGAACATCGTGTCGGCGCATCCGTCGACCGGTCTCAAGTCGATCCCCGAATTGATCGCCTTCCTGAAGAAGAATCCGGACAAGCTCACCTACGGCTCGTCCGGCACCGGACAGAGCCCTCACCTCACCGGTGCCTGGTTCCTGCAGCTCACCGGGCTGAAGATGACGCACGTGCCGTTCCGCGGCGCCGGTCCCGCATTGCAGGCCGGGCTCGCCGGCGACATCCAGATCCTGTTCGACAATCTCTATCCGTCGCTGCCGCAGGTGCAGGACGGCAAGCTCAACGGCCTCTGTGTCACCACGCCGGAGCGTAGCGATTCCGCACCGAACCTGCCGACGATGCGCGAGGGTGCGCCGGAACTGGCAAAGTTCGACGTCTCGTCCTGGTTCGGCGTGTTCCTGCCGAAGACCGCGCCTGCCCCGGTGCTCGACGAGTTGAACCGCCAGGTCAAGGCGATGCTGGAGCGCGACGACGTCAAGAAGAACATCGCCGGCATGGGCGCGCGCGCCGACTACGGCACGCCCCAGCAATTCTCCGATTTCGTCGATGCCGAGACGAAGAAGTTCGCGGCGATCATCGAGAAGGAAGGGTTGCAGATGGAGGTCAAGTAGCAGCCGCCGTCACGATCTTTCCTGACCACGTTGCGGCCAACGCTACGAAGACTTGTTGATCTTCTTGACCTTGGCGTCGGTCGCTTCAATCGACATCGCCAGTTCCATGATCGCCTTCGAGAGCAGCTCGATGGCCTCCTTCTGATCCTGCGATTTGGAGGCGCGGAGCGCGTAGTTCCGTGCGGATGAGAGCGACATCGATTGATCTCCGTGTTGTTCGCGTCTGGTTCAAAAATAAAACCCCGCGGCTTTCACCGCGGGGCTTCGTTTCAGTCGTGTCCGCCGCTCAGTGCGCCAGGATCGCCAGCAGCAGCAGCGCCACGATGTTGGTGATCTTGATCATCGGGTTCACCGCCGGGCCCGCCGTATCCTTGTAGGGATCGCCGACGGTATCGCCGGTCACCGCGGACTTGTGGGCGTCAGAGCCCTTGCCGCCGTAGTGGCCGTCCTCGATGTACTTCTTGGCGTTGTCCCATGCGCCGCCGCCCGAGGTCATCGAGATCGCGACAAACAGACCGGTGACGATGACGCCGAGCAGCATGGCACCGACCGCGGAGAATGCCGCCGACTTGCCGGCTGCGCCGCCGCCCGCGATCGCATAGATCAGGAAGTAGACTACGATCGGCGACAGCACCGGCAGCAGCGACGGGATGATCATCTCCTTGATCGCCGCCCGGGTCAGCAGGTCGACCGCCTTGCCGTAGTCCGGCTTGTCGGTGCCCTGCATGATGCCGGGCTTCTCGCGGAACTGACGGCGCACTTCCTCGACGATCGCACCGGCGGCGCGACCGACCGCGGTCATGCCCATCGCACCGAACAGATACGGCAGCAGGCCGCCGAACAGCAGGCCGACCACGACGTAAGGATTGTTCAGGGAGAAGTCCGGGTTGACGCCCTTGAAGTAGGCATGGGCATTGGAGTCGCTGATGAAGAATTTGAGGTCCTGGTTATAGGCCGCAAACAGCACCAGCGCGCCGAGACCGGCGGAGCCGATCGCGTAGCCTTTGGTCACCGCCTTGGTGGTGTTGCCGACCGCGTCGAGCGCGTCGGTCGACTTGCGCACCTCCTTCGGCAGCCCCGCCATCTCGGCGATGCCGCCGGCGTTGTCGGTGACCGGGCCGAAGGCGTCGAGCGCGACGATCATGCCGGCCAGCGCCAGCATGGTGGCGGTCGCGATCGCGATGCCGAACAAGCCGGCCAGGCTGTAGGTGACGAGGATGCCGGCGATGATCACGATCGCGGGCAGCGCGGTCGCTTCCATCGAGACCGCGAGGCCCTGGATCACGTTGGTGCCGTGACCGGTGACCGAGGCCGAGGCGATCGACTTCACCGGGCGATAGTCGGTGCCGGTGTAGTATTCGGTGATCCAGATGATCAGGCCGGTGACGACGAGACCGACCACGCCGCACCAGAACAGCGCCATGCCGGTATAGTCGACGCCGTCGAGCTTGCCGAAGCCGACCAGCCAATTGATCACGAGCGCGACGCCGACCAGCGACAGGATGCCGGTGGCGATCAGGCCCTTGTAGAGGGCGCCCATGATGGACTGGCTGGCACCGAGCTTGACGAAGAAGGTGCCGATGATCGAGGTGATGATGCAGATGCCGCCGATCGCGAGCGGCAGCGTCATCATGTTCACCAGGATCGGCGTCTTGGCGAAGAAGATCGCCGCAAGCACCATGGTGGCGACCGCGGTCACCGCATAGGTCTCGAACAGGTCAGCCGCCATGCCGGCGCAGTCGCCGACGTTGTCGCCGACGTTGTCGGCGATGGTGGCCGGGTTACGCGGATCGTCCTCGGGGATGCCGGCCTCGACCTTGCCGACGAGGTCGCCGCCGACGTCCGCACCCTTGGTGAAGATGCCGCCGCCGAGACGGGCGAAGATCGAGATCAGCGAGGCGCCGAAGCCGAGCGCCACCATGGCGTCGACCACTGTGCGGCTGCCCGCTTCCAGACCCATGAACTTGACCAGGATCATGAAATAGATGGTGACGCCGAGCAGCGCGAGCCCCGCAACCAGCATGCCGGTGATCGCGCCCGCCTTGAAGGCGAGCTCGAGGCCGCCGGCGAGCGAGGTGGTTGCCGCCTGCGCGGTGCGGACGTTGGCGCGCACCGAGACGTTCATGCCGATGAAGCCGGCAGCCCCCGACAGGATGGCGCCGATCGCAAAGCCGATCGCCACCGGCAGGCCCAGGAAGTAGGCCAGCACCACGAAGATCACGATACCGACCATGCCGATCGTAGTGTACTGCCGCCGCAGATAGGCCTGTGCGCCCTCGCGCACCGCGGCCGCGATTTCCTGCATGCGCGGATTACCCGCATCCGCGTTCAAGACCGACTGCGTCGCCCAGATCGCGTAGACGATGGAAAGCGCCCCGCAGAGCACAATCAACCATAAAGCTGTCATGTTGCCTCAGATCCTTGATGTAACCCCCGCGCCTTCTTGTGCCGCTAGGGGGCGGCAGGCGCTTATTTTGCGAGGACAATCCTCCCCAAAAACGGATTGCCTCAAATCGGGCGCGACCTTGCCAAAATCGTTACCGCTGTGCAACGCCACCTGTGGCCGAAAACGCCGATATCGGCAGCTATTTAGAAGGAAAATCGGCGCGATCAGGCGCGGGAAGTCCAGCGCTGCTTCCGTTCCAACGCGTTTTCTTAATGCGAACCGGTGCCCGCTTCGCTCGAAAACGCTCTAGAAATGGCTGTAGGACAGCCGCTTCAACTTCAGTTCCCGCCCCTGCCCGTCAAGGAAGCTTGGTGGCGACAAGCCTGCGATCAGGCCGCCGATTGCGGTCACCGCGACCTTTGCCTGCCGTGCGTCGCGCAGAAACGCGTCGACATGATCGCTCGGGACCGCGCACAAGAGCTCGTAATCATCACCGCCGGCCACCAAGGTCTCGATACCGATCGCCTTGCGCGCGAGCAGCCCTGCGGCCGCGGACGACAACGGGATACTCGGCACGTTGATCACGCCCGCCACACCACTGGCTGCGCAAAGCTTGGTCAGATCGCCGGCAAGCCCGTCGGACACATCCATCGCGGCGCTGGCGTGGGTGCGGACGGCCGTGGCCAAGGCGTTGCGCGGCTGCGGAACACGGTAACGGGCGGCAAGAAAATCCCGCCCGACGACATCGTCCGCCAGAGCCGCGGCGACCGGGCCACCCCGGAGCACATCGAGGCCGAGCGCGGCGTCTCCGATCGTGCCCGTGACGAACACACGGTCGCCCGCCTGTGCCCCTGCGCGATGCACCATCGTGCCCTGCGGCACCCGGCCGAACGCAGTGATCGAGATCATCAGCGGCCCCGGCGTCGAGACCGTGTCGCCGCCGAGCAGCGGGCAGCCGAAATGCGCGGCGTCCTCGCCGAGCGCCCGGGCAAACGGCTTCAGCCAGGCCTCCTCGGCGCCGCGCAGCGCCAGCGTCAGCACGAAGCCCGCCGGCACCGCGCCCTTGGCGGCGATGTCCGAGAGGTTCACCCGCAGCGCCTTGCGCGCCAGCGTGTCGGGCGGATCATCGCCGAGGAAATGCACGCCCTCGACGATGGCGTCAGTGGTGACCACGATGTCTTCGCCATCAGCCCTCAGCGCGGCGGCGTCGTCGTCGAGCCCGAACGCCCCCGGATCGGTCGCGAGCGGCTTGAAATAACGCGCGATCAGGGAGTCTTCGCCGGAGGTATGTTTGCTTGCTTGGGTCATCAACCCGTCATCCTGAGGTGCGAGCGAAGCGAGCCTCGAAGGATGCACGGCCCCGATGCGACCGTCGCGCCACGCCGTCGCCCTTCGAGGCCTCCGCTTCGCTACGGCACCTCAGGGTGACGGCTACGGAGGCGGGCGGCATCGCGGCACCTAGCTCCGCACAAACTCGTCGCCGCGGAACTGGCGCGCGATCTGGTCGAGCACGGCGTTGACCATGCCGGTTTCGTCCTTCTCGACGAAGGCGTGCGCGACGTCGACATATTCGGAGACCACCACGCGGCCCGGCACATCCTTGCGGTGCTCGAGCTCGTAGGAGCCTGCCCGCAGCACCGCGCGCAGGATGGCGTCGATCCGCTTCAGCGGCCAGCCCTTCGACAGCGCCTCGTCGATCAAAGGATCGAGCCTGGCCTGGTCGCGCACCACGCCGGAGACCACGTCGCGGAAGAACGCGGCTTCCGCCGGCAAATATTTCTCGCCCTCGACCTCGTTGCCGAGCCAGTGGCTCTCGAACTCGGCGAAGATGTCGTTGATGCCGGCGCCGCCGATGTCCATCTGATAGAGCGCCTGCACCGCCGCGAGCCGTGCCGCGCCGCGGCGGTTGGCTTTCCTGTCGGGGGCTTTCGCGGGCTTCTTGTTGTCAGCCATGGTCAAGCCTTTGCCAGGCGGCGTTTGATCCGCAGCATCGCCAGCGCCGCACGCGCCGCGTCGCCGCCCTTGTTGAGTTCGCTGGCGCGCGCCCGCGCCCAGGCCTGCGCCTCGGTGTTGACGGTGAGGATGCCGTTGCCGAGCGGGAATTTCCGGCTGACGGCCAAATCCATCAATCCGCGCGAGGACTCCTGCGAGACGATTTCGAAATGGATGGTGTCGCCGCGGACCACGCAGCCGAGCGCGATCGCCGCGTCATAAGGCTTGCCGTTCGTTTCAGCCGCATCGATCGCGATCGCGATCGCCGCCGGGATCTCCAGTGCGCCCGGCACCGTGATCACGTCATGGCTGGCGCCTGCGGTCTTGATCTCTGCAAGCGCGCCTTCCAGCAGCGCATCCTGGATGTCGTCATAAAACCGCGCCTCGACGATCAGCACGCGTGCGCCGGTAACGTCGGTCTGGTCCTTCAGGGGTGCGCGCCGCGCGTCAGCCATTTACGTATCCATTTCATATTGTTGACATTTACCGATAACGTTGGATGTCAACGTTTCGCGAGTTTGTAGTCGCCCCGACGACTGAAGCCAAGCACGAATGCCTCAGGCACTGTCATTCCGGGATGGTCCGAAGGACCAGACCGCAGGTGCACAATAGTGCACCGGGGAATCTCGAGATTCCGGGTTCGATGCTTCGCATCGCCCCGGAATGACTGCCGCTTGACGGCTATGCCGTCATTTCATCTCCGACAGCCGCGCCGCGTAGCGGGCCATCAGATCGACCTCGATATTGACCTCGCTGCCGGCCTTCCAGCCGCTCAAGGTCGTCACGGAAAGCGTGTGCGGGATGATCAGCACCGAAAAGCT
Source organism: Bradyrhizobium brasilense (assembly GCF_029714345.1). Lineage (NCBI taxonomy): Bacteria > Pseudomonadati > Pseudomonadota > Alphaproteobacteria > Hyphomicrobiales > Nitrobacteraceae > Bradyrhizobium > Bradyrhizobium brasilense. Next base: position 4,354,616 of record NZ_CP121669.1, on the reverse strand, counting down.
GACGTCGTCGACCGTATTCACGGTCAGCGACACGCCGTCCAGCGTGACCGATCCCTTCGCCGCGATGAAACGCGCCAGTTCGCGGCTGGTTCGCAGCTCGAAGCGCGCCATGTCGGGCAGATCGTCGCGCTTGACGATGGTCGCGATGCCGTCGGCATGCCCGGCCACGATGTGACCGCCGAGTTCGTCGCCGATCTTGAGCGCGCGCTCGAGATTGAGCCGGCTGCCCTGTCCCCAATGCTTGGCAGTGGTCATGCCGAGCGTCTCGGCCGCCGCATCGACATCGAACCAGGTCTTGCCGTCAGCCATGCCGGAGGCGACCACCGTGAGGCAGACGCCATTGCAGGCGATCGAGGCGCCGTCGGCGATCGTGGTCTGGTTGTAGTCGCAGGCAATCCGCATCCGGTGCAGCTGCCCCTGCGCGACCTGCTTCAGGCTGGTGATCTCACCGATATCGGTGACAATTCCCGTGAACACAACAAACCTCTTACTCTTCGTCATGGCCGGGCTTCACCCGGCCATCCACGACTTACTTCACTGCTGGCGACCAAGACGTGGATGCCCGAGTCAAGCCCGAGCATGACGACCTAGGATCGATCGTAGATAGTCAAAACGTCTTTGGCCAAGGCTTCGCTAGCACGAAGCCGGAAGGCGGGCGACTGCGTGATTGCGTCGAGCGGCATTGCGTCCAGCGCGGGAACGCCGTCGGCACCGATCGCATCGGGTCCGCGCAACAGCCAGATCTCGTCGACAAGGCCGGCTGCCACGAAAGAATTTGCCACGCGCGATCCGCCCTCGACCAGCAGCCGCGAGATCCCCTTCTCCGCCAGCGCATGCAGGACGGACGGCAGATCGAGCCCTTGGGGCGCGCCGGCGGCGACGCGGATCACCTGCGCGCCGGCGGCACCTAGCTTCACCGCGGCAGGCGCCTCCGCCATGTCAGAGGTCAGCACCCAGAGCGGCGTCTCGCGCGCCGAATGCACCAGGCGGCTGTCGCCTGAAATGCGCAGCGCACGGTCCAGCACCAGGCGCACCGGCGAGCGCGCCGCCATCCCGGGCAGGCGGCAGGTCAAGAGCGGATCGTCCGCCTTGACCGTGCCGATGCCGACCAGGATCGCATCGCTCTGCGCGCGCAGCAGATGCACGCGGGTCCGCGCGGCCTCTCCGGTGATCGTAACCGGCTCATGGCCGCTGGCAGCGATCTTGTCGTCGGCGGACACCGCGAGCTTGAGGATCACATGCGGGCGCTTGTCGCGGATACGGCGGAAGTGCCCGGCATGGTCGCGCGCGGCCTCTTCCGCGCACAGCCCGACATCGACCGCGATGCCTGCGGCACGCAGCCTGGCGTGCCCCTGCCCCGCGACTTCCGGATTGGGATCCTCGATCGCCGAGACGACGCGGGTGAGCCCGGCCGCCACCACGGCGTCGGCGCAAGGCGGCGAGCGGCCGAAATGCGAGCACGGTTCGAGCGTCACGTAGAGCGCGGCGCCGCGCGCGGCATCGCCGGCGCGCCTGAGTGCCTCGACCTCGGCATGCGGCCGGCCGCCTGCTTGCGTCCAGCCGCGTCCGACGATCACGCCGTCCTTGATGATGACGGCGCCGACCGCCGGATTGGGCCAGGTGCGCCCGAGCCCGCGCCGGCCAAGCGCCAGCGCCAGCTGCATGAAGCGCAGATCGGCCGCCTTTGCCGCTTCCTTGGCCTCTTTGGCCTTCTGCGCGAACTGGTCTTCCAGAATGCGGAAGATCATTTGCGTAGCGTCGCGAGCCGCGGGTCCTCTTCGCCGGTCAATTCGTCGAGCACGGCCTCGAAGTCCTTGGCCTCGCGGAAGTTACGATAGACCGAGGCGAAGCGCACATAGGCGACGTCGTCGAGTTGGCGCAGATGCTCCATCACGATCTCGCCGATCGCCTCCGAGGAGACCTCGGCCTCACCGCCGCTTTCGAGCTCGCGCACGATGGTGGACACCATCTTCTCCACCCGCTCGGATTCCACCGGGCGCTTGCGCAAGGAGATCTGCAGCGAGCGCACCAGCTTGTCGCGGTCGAACGGCACGCGGCGGCCGTTGCGCTTGATGACGGTCAGCTCGCGCAGCTGCACCCGCTCGAAGGTCGTGAAGCGGAAGTTGCAGGCCATGCAGACGCGACGCCTGCGAATGACCGCGGAGTCCTCGGTCGGACGCGAGTCCTTGACCTGCGTGTCGAGAGAATTGCAGCTCGGGCAGCGCATCCGACGGGACCTCTAGCAGCGACCTTTTTACTGATAGATCGGGAAGCGATCGGTCAGCGCCTTGACGCGCTCCTTGATCGCGGCCTCGACCAGCGGCGCCTTGCCGTCCGGCGACTGCGCCAGCGCGTTCAACACTTCCGCGATCATGCCGCCGACCTGCTTGAACTCGGCGACGCCGAAGCCGCGCGTGGTCGCCGCCGGCGTGCCGAGCCGCAGGCCGGAGGTGACGAACGGCTTTTCGGGATCGAACGGGATGCCGTTCTTGTTGCAGGTGATGGCGGCGCGCACCAGCGCCTTCTCGGAGATGTTGCCCTTCAGGCCCTTCGGCCTGAGGTCGACCAGCATCAGGTGGTTGTCGGTGCCGCCCGAGACGATGTCGAGGCCGTGGCCGCGCAGCGTCTCTGCCAGCGCCTTGGCGTTCTCGACCACGTTCTTGGCGTAGACCTTGAAGTCCGGCCGCAGCGCTTCGGCGAACGCCACCGCCTTGGCGGCGATGACGTGCATCAGCGGACCGCCCTGCAGGCCCGGGAAGATCGCCGAGTTCAGCTTCTTGGCCAGCGTCTCGTCATTGGTGAGGATCAGGCCGCCGCGCGGACCGCGCAGCGACTTGTGCGTCGTGGTGGTGGTGACGTGGGCGTGCGGCACCGGCGAGGCATGCACGCCGCCGGCCACGAGGCCCGCGAAATGCGCCATGTCGACCAGCAGATACGCGCCGACGGAATCCGCGATCTCGCGGAAGCGCTTGAAGTCCCAGGCGCGCGAATAGGCCGAGCCGCCAGCGATGATCAGCTTCGGCTTGACCTGCTCGGCCTGCTTCTGGACTTCGTCCATATCGATGATCTGGTCCTCGCGGCGCACGGTGTAGTGCGCGGCCTTGAACCACTTGCCGGACATGTTGACCGGCGAACCGTGGGTGAGATGGCCGCCGGCGGCGAGGTCGAGGCCCATGAAGGTGTCGCCGGGTTGCAGCAGCGCCAGAAACGCCGCCTGGTTCATCTGGCTGCCGGAGTTCGGCTGGACGTTGGCGAAGCCGGCGCCGAACAGCTTCTTGGCGCGCTCGATCGCCAGCGTCTCTGCGACGTCGACCCACTCGCAACCGCCATAGTAGCGCGCGCCCGGATAACCCTCCGCGTATTTGTTGGTCATCACCGAGCCCTGCGCCTCCAGCACGGCGCGGCTGACGATGTTTTCCGAGGCGATCAGCTCGATCTCATGACGCTGCCGGCCGAGCTCGCCCTTGATCGCGGCAGCGATCTCGGGATCGGCCTGGGCGAGGGTCGCGGTGAAGAAGGAATCGGGCGCGGAAGCGGTCTTGCTGGACGAGGTCATCGGCGAAATATCTCCACCGCCGCAAGCCTTTAGGCAGGATGCGGACGGTCACGAGTGGCGGTCGAAGCTGGTTTCAGAGCGTTATCACATCGCCCCAAAATGGCCAAGCGGTTGCGGTCCCTGCCGGTCAATTATGCCAGATATGGTGGGGATGGCGGGGATTGCCAGCCGGCCGGACGGCCGCCCCCGCCGCCCGGTTCCCGCCGCGCGGCCAGCACGGCTGTGGCAGCCGCCGAGTGGAACGTGACTCCCCTTCCCGACCGCGCAGGACCGCGGACGAGACAACTATCGCCTCGAGGTTTCAACGCGTTGCTCGCGCAACCGCGCGACATCGGACTGGCTTGATCATGTCGCGCGCGATCGCGATGCATCGACTCACGAGATGACGAGACAATTTTTGAATCGTTCGATTTTTGAATCGTTCAACACTGGATCGATTCAAGGCTCTCACGCGATGCGTGCAATTGCGCGTCATACGCCGTTGTCTCCCGGTCACACAGCCGAGCTTTGCGTGCAACTTCGACAGCTTCTAACCGCACGCAGGCTGCTCGCGAAAATCACCGTGATAACGACTCGCTCAAGATTTTTTTATGGAGCGTGGAATAAATGTCGTGCAGGTGGATTCGGCCGCAGCGGTTTGCTGCTTCGGCTGTCGCGGTGCTTTCGGTTGTCGGTGCGGACGATGTCTTCGCCCAGACGCAATTGCCGTCCGTGACAGTCGAGGCGCCGCAGCGGCAAGCGGCGCGGTCGCAGCAGCCCTCGCAGCGGACCACGCGCGCACGCAGCGCCTCGCGCCGCGCGACGGCTGCCCCGGTGGGCGCGCAGCCACAGACTGCTCAGCAGCCCGCGGGCGCCAGCGGCGGGCACGAACGCGCCAACGGCCCGGTCACCGGCTATCTGGCGCGGCTGAGCGCCAGCGGCACCAAGACCAGCACGCCGATCATCCAGACCCCGCAATCGGTGTCGGTCATCAGCGCCGAGCAGATCCGCGACCAGAAGATCGTCAGCAAGTTCGACGAGGTGCTGCGCTACACGCCGGGCGTCATCGGCGGCACCTATGGCGCCGATTTCCGCAACGACTGGTTCATGATCCGCGGCTTCCCCGCGCAGAACGAGTCGCTGTTCCTCGATGGCCTGCAGCTGTTCTACACCTCCTATGCGAGCTGGAAGCTGCAGCCCTTCAATCTCGAGCGCGTCGAGGTGCTGCGCGGTCCGTCCGGCATCCTGTATGGCGGCTCGGCGCCGGGCGGCCTCGTCAACGCGGTGAGCAAGCTGCCGCAGGCCGAGCCCATTCGCTACATCGAGACCGGCGTCAACAATTTCGGCAACGCCTATACCCAGTTCGACATCGGCGGCGCGACGGCGCAGCCCGGCAATGGCCAGGTGCAGTACCGCCTGGTCGGCCAGGCCCAGGGCGGCGGCACCCAGACCGACTATGTCTACGACAACAATTTCTTCTTTGCCCCATCGGTGACCTGGCGGCCCGATGCCGACACCAGCCTCACCGTGTTCGGCATGGCCTCGCACAGCAACACCCGCGCGCTGAACTTCCTGCCCTATGTCGGCACCGTCACCAACGCGCCGTTCGGCCGGATTCCGACCAGCCTGTTCGTCGGCGATCCCAGCGCCGACCAGTTCCGCCGCGACCAGCAGATGGTCGGCTACCAGTTCCAGAAGAGCGTGACTGACAGCGTCGATTTCCGCCAGAACGCGCGCATGGCGCATGTCGACGTCTATTACGCAGGCCTCTACGGGCTCGGCTACGCGACGACGCCGGCCGCCGCCGACATCACCCGCGGCAATTTCTACACCCGCGGCATCGCCACCCAGCTCAACCTCGACAATCAGCTCGAATACCGCTTCACCACGGGCGCGCTGCAGCACACCGCGCTGGTCGGCGTCGATCTGAAATATTACGGCATCGACGACCGCCAGGGTTTTGGCATGGGCACGAATCTCAACGTGCTCAATCCGGTGTACGGCACCAACCTGCCGTATAGCGGCCCGCTCTATCAGAACGGTTATCTCGCCCAGGGCATGGCCGGCCTCTATCTGCAGGATCAGGTCAAGCTCGACCGCCTGACGGTCGTGCTGTCCGGACGCCAGGACTGGGTCGATCTCACCAACAACAACCGGATCGGCGCGTCCCAGGGCCGCGACGACAGCAAGTTCTCCGGCCGTGTCGGCGCGATCTACAATTTCGACAGCGGCGTTGCGCCCTACGTCTCCTACATGACAGGCTACAATCCGGTCATCGGCACCACCGCGTCCGGCCAATTGCTGCTGCCGGAAACCTCCGAGCAGACCGAGGTCGGCGTCAAGTACGAGCCGGTCGGGCTCAACGCACGGTTCGGCGTCGCGTATTTCGACCTGAAGCGCAAGAACGCGCTGACAACAGATCCGAACAACCCGCTGTTCCAGACCCAAAACGGCGAAGTCACCTCGCGCGGCGTCGAGCTCGAGGCGGTCGCGAACATCACGCGCGATTTCAAGCTGGTGGCGAGCTACACCAATTACGAGCTGTTCGTCAGCAAGGACCTCAATCCCGCGCTGATCGGCACCGTGCCGACCAACGCGCCGCGGCAGCTCGCATCAGCGTGGACCGACTACACCTTCCGCGACGGCCCGCTCACGGGCTTCGGCTTCGGCGGCGGTGTGCGCTATGTCGGCTCGTCCTTTGCCGACACCGCGAACACCGCACGCGTCCCGGGGGTCGTGCTGGGCGATCTCGCCTTGCATTACGAATGGGACAACAACTGGCGCGCGGCGCTCAACGTCGTGAACGTCACCGACAAGATCTATGTCGCGAGCTGCGCGACCATCAGCTCCTGCTACTACGGCGATCGCCGCCGCATCACGGCGAGCCTCGCCTACAAATGGTAAGCTGAACTTTCAGTTCACGGAAAATCATGTGACCGAGAGGCGGCATCCGGCCGCCTCTCTTTTTTCGCTGTCGTCAGGATGGTGTCAGCTTGTCGCGCTAGGTTTCGCGTCGCGGCGATATTTGCCGTGCCCAGACTGGCCCGCTCCGAAATGCGAGCCCCGGAGCGGGCCTTTTACGGTCTGGTCGCGCCCTAATCCTCGTTCGCCTTGAATCGCCCGAGCCCCTTGAGCACAAACGGCGCCAGCAGCGCGATCAGCGCGATGCCGAGCAGCGTCGCCGACATCGGGCTTTGCAGCAGCACCATGGGATCGCCGAGACTGATCGCCAGCGCGCGGCGCAGCTGGCTTTCGGCGATCGGCCCGAGGATCAGCCCGATCACGACGGGCGCGATCGGGAAGTCGAACTGGCGCATCAGAAAGCCCATCACGCCGAATGTCGCCAGCATCGACAGCTCGACCACCGACGGCTTCGCCGCGATCGTGCCCATGGTGGCGAACACCAGGATGCCGGCATAGAGCCAGGGCTGCGGGATCGCCAGCAGCCGCACCCAGAGCCCAACCAGCGGCAGATTGAGCACCAGCAGCATGCCGTTGGCGATGAACAGGCTCGCGATCAGGCCCCACACCAGGTCGGGCCGCTCCGCGAACAGCAGCGGCCCCGGGTTAAGGCCGTATTGCTGGAAGCCCGCCAGCATCATTGCAGCCGTTGCCGAGGTCGGCAGGCCGAGTGTCAACAGCGGCACCAGCGTGCCGGCGGCGGACGCGTTGTTCGCCGCCTCCGGCCCTGCGACGCCCTCGATCGCGCCCTTGCCGAACTCCTCGGGATGTTTGGTGAGGCGCCGCTCGGTGGAATAGGACAGGAATGTCGGGATCTCCGCGCCGCCGGCCGGCAGCGCCCCGATCGGAAAGCCGAACAGCGTGCCGCGCAGCCACGGCTTCCACGATCGCCGCCAGTCCTCCCGCGTCATCCACAGCGAGCCGCGCACCGGCTCGAGCTTCTCCTCGGCGTGATGACGGCGCGAGGCGACATAGAGCGCCTCGCCGACCGCGAACAGGCCGACCGCGAGCGTCGTCACCTCGACGCCGTCGAGCAGCTCGGGGATGCCGAAGGCAAGCCGCGCCTGTCCGGTCAGCTTGTCGATGCCGACCAGCCCGAGCGTGAGGCCGATGAACAGGCTGGTGAGGCCGCGGACCGGCGAGTCGCCGAAGGTTGCCGATACCGTGACGAAGGCGACGCACATCAGCGCGAAGTAATCCTCCGGCCCGAAGCGCACGGCGAAATCGACCAGCCATGGCGCGAGGAATGCGAGGCCGATGGTGGCGATGGTGCCCGCGACGAACGAGCCGATCGCCGAGGTCGCCAGCGCCGGGCCGCCGCGGCCGGCCTTGGCCATCTTGTTGCCCTCGAGCGCGGTCGCCATCGACGCGCTCTCGCCCGGCGTGTTGATCAGGATCGCGGTGGTCGATCCGCCATACATGCCGCCATAATAGATGCCGGCGAACATGATCAGCGAGCCGCCGGGATCGAGCTTGTAGGTCACCGGCAGCAGCAGCGCGACCGTCAGCGCCGGTCCGATGCCCGGCAATACGCCGACCGCGGTGCCCAGGAACACGCCGATCAGGGCGTAAAGCAGGTTCATCGGCTGCATGGCGACCGCCATGCCGTGCGCCAGCGCGGCGAAAGTGTCCATCACAGCAGTCGCTCCAGCGGGCCGGCGGGAAGGCTCAGCGTCAATAGCTTGTCGAACGCGAGATAAATCAGCGTCGTGATCACCAGCGCGATGGCGGTGTCGGCCAGGACGGCGCGGCGGCCGAACGCCGCCGACGTGGTGACGAACAGCGCCGAGGTGGCGAGGATGAAGCCGCCGCCAAAGCCGATGATGGCGATCAGGAGCGCCAGGCCGCCGATGATCAGCCACACCGGTTTCGGATCCATGCTCTCGCGCGGCGGCAGGTTGCCGCGCAGCGCATCGATCAGATTACCGATCGCCAGAATGACGAGGCCGATCGCGATGACGACCGGCATCGCCTCCGGCCCCATGCCGTACATCGTGGTGGACGGCAGCTTGCTGGCGTCCCACACCAGCACCGCAGCAAGCCCGGCAAGCGCGGCCGCGATGACCACGCCGGCGCGATCGACGCGGCGCGCCGGCGCCGGCCGGAGGTTTTCAGACGCCGCGTCCGGTGTCATGACTTCACGAGGCCGACGGACTTCAGCACCTCGGTCACGCGCGTGATCTCCTTCTTCAGGAAATCCGCGAAGGCGTCGCCACCGAGATAGGCGTCATCCCAGCCCTTCTGCTTCAGGATCTCCTTCCAGGCATCGGACTTCACCATCTTCTCGACCGCATCGCTCAGCACCTTGCGCTGCTCCGGCGTGATGCCGGGCGGTGCGACCACCGAGCGCCAATTGGCCAGCACGAGATCGATGCCCTGCTCCTTGAAGGTCGGGATATCGACGCCGGGCAGTCGGTTCGCCGACGTCACGCCGAGCGCGCGCAGCTTGCCGGCCTTGATCTGGCCGTCATATTCGCTGAGGCCGGAAATGCCGGCCGTGACCTTGCCGCCGAGAATGGCTGCGAGCGACTCGCCGCCGCCCGAGAACGGAATGTAGTTGATCTTCTTGGCGTCGGCGCCGACCGTGCCCGCGAACAGCGCCGCCATCACATGGTCGACGCCGCCGGCCGAGCCGCCGGCAAAGGTCACCTTGGCGATATCGGCCTTCACCGCGGCGGCAAGATCCTGCGCCGTCCTGATCGGCGAGTTCGCCGGCACCACGATGACCTGGATCTCCTCGGTGAGGCGCGCGATCGGCGTCACCTGATCCAGCGTCACCGGCGATTTGTTCATGGCGAGCGCACCCACCATGACGAAGCCGTTCACCATCATCTGGTTGCCGTCGCCCTTGGCGCCGTTGACGAACTGCGCAATGCCGACGCTGCCGCCGGCACCGGGAACGTTGGTGACCTGGACGCTGCGCGCGACACCGGAGGCGACCAGCGCCTGCTGCATCGAGCGCGCGGTCTGATCCCAGCCGCCGCCGGGCGCTGCCGGCGCCATCAGCTTGAGCTCGAGCTGCTGCGCGGGCGCCGGACCGCTCGCCCCAAGCAACAGCGCAAAGACCGCGCCGAACAGGCGCATGTGGGACGGGATCATGGGGCTTCCTCCTGAATTTTCGGAAAGCAGCCTGCCGATCGCCGGCTGCATCCGGTCACGTGATCGCATCGCCGCTCGGACAGCGCGGTCCCTTCGGGTCAGGAATCGCTCGCCGATCTCGCGTCTGCGTGTCCCTAGCGACCATTCGCCACAGCCTTCGGCAAGCCGGAGGGCGCGACTAGCCAGTGCTGCAAATCGCCGCACCATCTCCGGTCATTTTTCGCTTGCTTTGATTCGGTGCGGGGCCGCGCCTGGTTTTAAATACGATCGCGCCAGCACGACTTGGAAGCCGGAGAACAGGTAGCGTCGACGTCCCGTATGCTCACGGAGGGCAGACGGGACGCTGCGGCAGATCGCTCACGGAATGGTGGCGCCGTCGAAGCTCGCCCGAAGCGCATCAGGTAACGCGCCAAACCACGAAATGGCCCCAGCACCTTTGGGGGCCTGGAGGCCGGTGCTGGGGCCATTTGCCTGATCCGGGGCTGAGCTATTGGAGACAGGCTCCCCATCCATCAAGAATCGCGCGGTTCCGGCATTAGCTTATGTAAATCGGTGCGGGATATCCCAAGGCGAGTGTCTTGCGCGCAACAACCGATCGGCTGGACAGAAGAAAATGCAAAGCCGGCAGCTCAAGGCAAGGCCGCCACGACCATCGAATGAAGGTTCTCGATGGAGCCCTCGGTCGATTTCACCCTGGCAAGTTCAACCTAACAAAAGCCAGGCCATCGAGGCGATGAGAGCCACAAGCGACACGGTCGCAGCGCTTACAAAGGCAATCTCCACACCGTCGATATGGTGGTGATTTGTATGCATTGAGTGTCCTCCTAGCTGGGTGCCCGCGGACCTTGGGACAGTAGCCACGCCGTCAAATTGGCGGTGGTTTCGTCATGCCGCGCCTGCCTCAACAGGGTCTCCCGCTCTCGACAGGGAGGAAGGTTCTTGGCCCGTTGACGTAGCCGTTTGGCTTCTTGGGAAAGGCGTTTTTCAAGGGGGAAAATCTGCCTAACCCTGCGTCGTCGCTTCATGGCTCCTCTCTCCAACGCTGACGTTTGGCTGCCCCAAAAGCAAAATCAAAAAGCCCGGGAAGCCTAAAAAGTTCCTGCCAGCTTCGCGTTAGTGAGATCAGACGGATGGAACTGGCGAAACGGTGTGGAAGTTACAGGGCATGGGCATAGCCAAGGACCTGAAGAAGCAGGCCAAGACCGCCGAGCAGGCGGCGGTGCGGACGGCTGACGAATTCGCGGCTGAGCAAATGAAGAGCCTGGCCCAAGCGTTCCGGGCTCAGGCCGACGTCGTCAAGCGAAACAAGAAAAAGAAGAAAGATGAGCTTCACCGTAAAAGCTAGGTGCAAGTTTGGAGAGATCGTGCACCGTCGTGGCACGGCCGAAGCAGCTCTACGCAAGGCAAAAGAGCTTTCACGGTCGCAGTGTTACGACATCCACATCGTGACACCTGAAGGCCGAGACTACGACTCGTCCGAGTTTGGGGATCTTCCCCGCACGCCCTTGGCTGTGCGCGTTGCTCAGAAAGGCCACACCTATCCATAGGGCAGTAGACGGCAGGCTCAAAAAGCGGCCCCGGCTAACCGCATCACCCGTTGGGTGCGCCCTTCCCCATCCGCCACGCGCGCGCCATTGGCGAGACAATCAATAGCGGTCGCGATATCCCCGCCGCTGCTGACCATATGCGGCACGAGGATTGATCCCGCAGGTCACGTTCCTTCCGGAAGCTGACGCGAGACACTGGGCGCGGGTTTGGTACATGCAATCGCCGGGATAGCCGACGCCGCGCCCCTGCACGCACCAGCGATAATCCCGGGCGCTGGCCGGACTCACACTTGCCAGTCCTGCAACGCCGAACGCCAGGACGAACGCCAGGACAGCGAATAGGGCAGTTGTGCGCATGATCGGCTCCTCGCAAGCAATCGAGGAGCAACGGAGCGGCAAGATCAGCGTTCCTATCGGACACGGGCCAGCCGAGCAGCCAGGATCGCGCGCCACGGCTGGAGCAGCCGCGCCGAGCGCGAGCGCAGGAACCATGCTCCGCCGGGTCGGTTGCCGGAAACCATCCATCCCACAGAAGTCACTTGGCATGCCGTCACGACTGCTTTGGTTTCTGGCTTTTCCGGTCCTGGTTGTTCTGGGTGGCTGCGGCGATCAACTCGAGTGCGATTCAATCGAAACCCGGAAGGCCGTGCTCCAGACCATCTCCAACGATCACCGCAATCCGCTTGTCAATTTCGCCGCCAAGGAATCGACGGCGAAGCCCACTGCGGAAAACGCAAATCCACAATACCTCCTCGGTGAAAAGATCGTCACGACGTCGGCAAGTGAGGACAAGCGAACATTGCAATGTAGCGGCGGCATCTCAGTTTCTGTGGGCGACATCAAGGCTTCCAAGGAAGTCGAATTCACCGTGCAGAAATCGAGCGACGGAAAGTTGGCGGTTTCGGTTGCTCCATTTCAGTTTTGAGGTGCGACAAACTCAGTGTCGTCCTGGCGAAAGCCGGACCCATTACCCCAAATCTCAATTGTTGCGCGACGCTGGGGCCGCGATCCCGATCATCGTCAAATGCGGTGGTTATGGGTCCTGGCTTTCGCCAGGACGACGATCGTGTGTGAGGAACCCGCACGGCAAAGCAAATCGCCGCCGAGGAAGCCTTGCCGACGACGCGGATCAGACCGCGAAACCAGGCGCGCCGCTACAGCCCGGTATAGCCGGCCTTCACGTGGTCGGTACTGCCGTCGAGTTGGCGCAGATAGGTCAGCCCACATACCGTCAAGCGATGCGGATCGCGCTCGCCGGCGTCGAACAGCGTCTGCACGTACTCTGTCACCTTCGCCCGCGCTTCCTCGCTCGCAGCGGGCGTGCGGTTGAGCAGCAGATCATACGTCTGCATGATCCGATCGATAGCGGCTTCCATTGAAGTCTCCGGGTTGACGCTCAGGCGACCACCAGCGTCTCGGCCTCGAACTTCGCGATCGCCTTGTTGGCGAGGCGGAGGCGATTCATCTCACCACGCTGGAACAGCTTCACGATGATGCCGAGCAGGCGCTCATTGGTGGCGAAATTGTCGGGAAGGGCGCCGGATTTGCGCAGATAATTCGAGGCGATCGCGTAGGCGTCACCGACGACCTCGACATTCAGCACCTCAATCCCGCGTTCGAGCAACATATCCCTGCCTCTCCGTTGGCTAACGGATAAGCCGCAGGGAACGCCTTGGTTCCTCGCCGGGGCCCATTTATTTTCGCAGGTGCAGCATGAAACACGTGCAGCATGAAAAACGCATCGGCCGGGCATGACCGATGCGTTGACTGGAGCAAGGCTGGACTGGAGCAAGGCTGGACTGAAGGAAGGCTGCCGGTCTTCTCGCGCGGCCGGCTTGGCCATCAGGCGAAAACAGGAAGGCTCAGAGGCGATACAGGATCTGGTCGGTCCAGAAGCGCTCGAGGCGATGCAGCGACTTGTTGAGGCTCGCGAACTCCTCGTTCGAGATGCCGCCGACCTGCTCCACCGTCTTGACGTGCTTCTGATAGAGCGCATCGACGATCTTGCGGACTTCCTGGCCCTGCGGGGTCAGCCGGATACGGACCGAGCGGCGATCGACGCGCGAACGCTGGTGATCGAGGAAGCCGAGCTCGACGAGCTTCTTCAGATTGTAGGAGACGTTGGAGCCGAGATAGTAGCCGCGGGTGCGCAGCTCGCCGGCGGTCAACTCCTTGTCGCCGATGTTGTACAGGAGCAGCGCCTGCACCGAGTTGATGTCGGCGCGGCCACGACGATCGAATTCGTCCTTGATGACGTCGAGGAGCCGGCGATGCAGCCGCTCCACCAAAGTCAGGGCTTCGAGATAGAGCGGCTGCACCGGAGCTTGACCGGTAGCGCGATCAGCGGCATCCGCCGCCGTTGTCGCAACGGCTTTCATCATGACACTTCCCCTGTTTGTCGTTTTTATCGACTTTATTCGACGAAACTTGTGTCCCGCCTGATAGGTCCAACGTAAGGGGGCCGTTTGAATATCCGCTTAAATAAGAGAATAAAGAGATCATGAATTTAAGACAGTGAATCGTGGATTAAGCCCATGGATCAAAGGCTTTTCGCAACTTTTCATTGACGGTGGCGGACCCTTGTTCACGCTTCGTCTGCCTGCCCTGTCACATTCGGAAACAGCATCGTCTGAATTCGAAACGGTGGCGTAACGGGTATGAGGGAACCCTTTACGGTGACCGATCGGTTACCAGAAAATTCTTTGAAAATTTTATCGGAGTGCAGCGGCGGGACGTGCACGCGATGCGCGCAAGCGGTGCAAATCTGTTGCGGAGAGCCAGACCGGTTCCGCCGTCGGCCCGCGCAAAGCCGGCCGGCACACGCGCCGAGGTCCGGTGAAATGGGCCCCGACGGCAGGTCCCGTAGAGACGGTCCCGCAAGGGAGTGTCTCAAACGGATGCGATCTGTCGGCACCCACCTATCAGAACCAGCAATGCTGTCTTCTCGTTGCGCGCACGGCTGCCAAATATTGCCGGCCGCGGCCGGCAATTCGCGGCGCTGTCGCCACGGGGCAACAGTGCATCAGGCCATCGCTCCACGTCGACCTATGGCGGGCGTTCGCGCGCCGACATCCAGGCCAGCGCAAGATACGCCGCGAGCATCAGCGCCTCGAGCCCGACCACGGTGAGACTGCCGCCATAGATGCCGGGAAACATCAGCTCGATCACCGCCATCGACACCACGGTGGTCAGCCACACCACGGCGCCCCAGGGTGTCGCGAGCCAGAGCCCGACGGCGGCGACGAGCTCGATGACGGCGAAATAGATCGTGGCGGTCTGCCAGGCCATCGACTGGTTCTCGAAGGCCTCCTCCTCGCCGCCGACGAAGCCGGTCACCTGGGCCCAGTGATAGAGGCCCTTGGCGACCGAGACGACGGCCATGATGCGCAGGAAGATGACGAGGCGCCGCGTCCACGCATTGTCGTCCGGCTCGATCCGGTCGGACGAGATCGCGCTCACCGAGATGGCATTGTCCCGCGCCTGATCGCGTGCAGAGGTGTCAGACATCCGAATCGCCGCAGAGCGGCTGAAAAATGGGGTTCATGGGCACAGTCTTGGCCCGCCGGGGACGCAAAATCAATCGCCGTTGCGGCAAATCAAGGGCGCCACGGATGCAATAGCGGCGCAATGACGGCGCCCCTGACAGGTGCTAGAACCGGAGTTATATCAGGTCCAGACCTTATCAGGTCCAGAACTGCCGTCCGTCGAGGAGAAGACAACATGGCGATCAAATTCGGGCGCCCGATCGAACTGCGCGATGCGCCGCGGCGCCAGACTGACGCCCTCGCCTCCCCCTCGCTCGACCTCACGATCCGGATGCGGCGCAACCGCAAGTCGGAATGGGCCCGCCGCCTGGTGCGCGAGAACGTGCTGACCACCGACGACCTGATCTGGCCGATGTTCGTGGTCGATGGCCACAACACCCGCACGCCGGTGGCCTCGATGCCCGGCGTCGACCGGCTCACCGTCGACCAGATCGTCCGCGACGCCGAGCGCGCGGCAAAGCTCAACATTCCCTGCATCGCGCTGTTCCCGTTCACCGAGCCGTCGCTGCGCGACGAGCAGGGCTCGGAGGCGCTCAATCCCGACAATCTGGTCTGCCAGGCGGTGCGCGCGATCAAGAAGGAGTTTCCCGACATCGGCGTGCTGTGCGACGTCGCGCTCGATCCCTTCACCAGCCACGGCCATGACGGGCTGATCGAGGACGGCAAGATCCTCAACGACGAGACCGTCGCGGTGCTGGTGAAGCAGGCGCTGACCCAGGCCGAGGCCGGCTGCGACGTGATCGCGCCGTCGGACATGATGGACGGCCGGATCGGTGCGATCCGCGAGGCGCTCGACGACAGCGGCTTCGGCGACGTGCAAATCATGTCCTATGGGGCGAAATACGCCTCCGCTTTCTACGGCCCGTTCCGCGACGCGATCGGCTCGGCCAAGACGCTGACCGGCGACAAGCGCACGTACCAGATGGACAGCGCCAATTCCGACGAGGCGCTGCGCGAGGTCGAGCTCGACATCGCCGAGGGCGCCGACATGGTGATGGTGAAGCCGGGCATGCCCTATCTCGACATCGTCCGCCGCGTGAAGGACCATTTCGCGATGCCGACCTTCGTGTACCAGGTGTCCGGCGAGTACGCGATGATCGCCGGCGCCGCCGCCAATGGCTGGATCGACGGTGAGCGCGCGATGATGGAGAGCCTGGTCGGCTTCAAGCGCGCCGGCGCTGACGGCATCCTCACCTATTTCGCGCCGAAGGCCGCCGAAAAGATCAAGGCGGAGAGCTGAAGGCCGCCGCCCGTTATTGCGACGAGTGGATCGCTTCGCTCCGCTCGCAATGACGCCGTGAAGATAGAACCGCTCAATCCAGCCCCCGAATCGCCGGAATATTTCGGCTAGTTAATGTTCGCGCAGGCTTGGCGAACGCGCCTCCTGTTCCCATCTCCTGCGCGGGACTTTCATCGGAGGTTGGTCATGTCCTACGGCAATGACGGCGGCACCTGGCGCAACGAGGCCTGGCGCAACGACGGCGGCGTTCCTCCGCATGCGTTCGACCCAATGATGCAGCCGGACCTGTTCCGCGGCGTGCTGACGCGACGCGTGTTTGCATTCCTGATCGATCTGTTCGTGCTATCGGTGCCGGTGATCCTGGCGGTGATTTTCATCGCGGTGTTCGGCCTCGTCACGCTCGGTCTCGGCTGGGCATTGTTCTGGCTGGTCTCGCCGGCCTCGATCGTCTGGGCGATCGTCTATTACGGCGCCTCGATCGGCGGGCAGCACTCGGCCACCATCGGCATGCGCATGATGGATCTGGAACTGCGGACCTGGTACGGCGCGCGCGGCTATTTCGTGCTCGGCGCCACCCATGCGGTGCTGTTCTGGGTGACGATCTCGTTCCTGTCGCCGCTGGTGCTCCTGATCGGGCTGCTCAACGGCCGCCGCCGGCTGCTGCACGACATCATCCTCGGAACCGTCATTATCAACAGCTCGGTCCGGACCCCGGTCGCCCCGGCCGCGCGGACCTCCTATTAGGCCCGCCTAAACCAATTGACCGTTAGCCTCAGGGGGGCGATGTTAACTCGGCTGCCTGTATTATTTGTGGAGCCCGACGACCTGACGTGACCCAGCATTCGCGTGATACTCCCCAGTTCTATTTGACGGCGCCGTCGCCCTGCCCGTATTTGCCGGGCCGACATGAGCGGAAGGTTTTCACGCACCTGGTCGGCGACAAAGCGGGCGATCTCAACGACTTGCTGACCCATGGCGGCTTCCGCCGCAGCCAGTCGATCGCCTACCGCCCGGCCTGCGACCAGTGCCGGGCCTGCGTCTCGGTCCGGGTGATCGCCAACGAATTCCGCCCCTCCCGCAACTTCCGCAAGGTGCTGGCCCGCAACGCCGACATCATCGGCGAGCAGCGCACCGCGGTGCCGACCTCGGAGCAATATTCGGTGTTCCGGGCCTATCTCGACCGCCGCCACCGCAACGGCGGGATGGCCGACATGACCGTGCTGGACTACGCGATGATGGTCGAGGACAGCCATGTCGAGACCCGGATCATCGAGTACCGCAAGCGCAATGCCGACAGCGCCATCACCGGGCGCGGCGACGAGCTGATGGCGGTGGCGCTGACCGACGTGCTCAGCGACGGGCTGTCGATGGTCTATTCGTTCTTCGAGCCCGGGCTGGAGGCCCGCTCGCTCGGCACCTTCATGATCCTCGACCACATCGCCCGCGCCCGCCGGCAGGGCCTGCCCTACGTCTATCTCGGCTACTGGATCGAAGGCTCCAAGAAGATGGACTACAAGGGCCGCTTCCTGCCGCAGCAGCGGCTCGCGCCGTCGGGCTGGCTGCGCGTCGACGCCTCAGGCGAGGTCTTGGCCGAGGCGCAGGACTAAGGCCCCGAACCCATCCGCGTCATTGCGAGGAGCATAGCGACGAAGCAATCCATATCTCCGCATGTGGCGCGATGGATTGCTTCGCTTCGCTCGCAATGACGTGGAGAGGCCGCGGCGCCTACGAGACCCACGATCCCGAGCGCACCGACCTTGAGCGACGGTCGTTTCTGCTAAAGCGCGATGAGATGAGGTTGAATCATCATCGCGCTTTAGATTCTTGTTTAAGCATGATCTTTTCGGAAAACCTCTTCGCACTTTTCCGGATCATGCTAGCTGCCGAAGAACGTATCGATCAGCAGCTTCACGTTCAGGACCACGATCAACCCGGCGACGATCCACGCGGCCACCGCGACGGGGCGTGAGATCGCAAACGCGCCCATCTTGCGCTTGTCGGACACGAAGCGCACCAGCGGGATCACCGCGAACGGCAGCTGCATCGACAGCACGACCTGGCTGAACACCAGCAGCTGCGCCGTGCCGCTCTCGCCATAGAGCGCGGCGACCACGATGACAGGGACGATCGCGATGCCGCGGGTCACCAGCCGCTGCAGCCAGTCGGGGAGCCGCAGATCGAGGAAGCCCTGCATCACGATCTGGCCGGCCAGCGTCGCCGTTACCGTCGAGTTGAGGCCGGAGGCGAGCAGCGCCACGGCAAATAGCGTCGAAGCGATGCCGAGGCCGAGCAGCGGCGACAGCAGCTCGAACGCCTGGTCGATCTCGGCGACGTCGGAATGGCCGCTCTTGTGGAAAGTCGCGGCCGCCAGCACCAGGATCGCGGCATTGACGAACAGCGCCAGCATCAGCGCGATGGTGGAATCGGTGGTCGCCCATTTGATCGCGTCGCGCCGCCCCTCCTCGGTGCGCGGATAGGCGCGGGTCTGCACGATCGAGGAGTGCAGATAGAGGTTATGCGGCATCACGGTCGCGCCGATGATGCCGATCGCGATGTACAGCATCTCCGGATTGGTGACGATCTCGCGCGACGGGATGAAGCCGCCGAGCACGGCGGCCACCGGCGGCGCGGCGGCCGCGATCTGGACGACGAAGCAGACCGCGATGACGATCAAGAGCGCGATCACGAAGGCCTCGAGGAAGCGGAAGCCGCGGTTCATCAGGAGCAGCAGCAGGAACGCATCGAGCGCCGCCAGCAGCGCGCCGCCGATCAGCGGAATGCCGAACAGCAGCTTGAGCGCGATCGCGGTGCCGATCACCTCGGCAAGGTCGCAGGCGATGATCGCGGCCTCGCAGGCGAGCCACAGCAGCAGGTTCACCGGGCGCGAATAGGTCGCGCGGCAGGCCTGGGCGAGATCGCGGTCGGTGGCGATGCCAAGCCGTGCTGCGAGCGCCTGCAGCAGGATCGCCATCAGGTTGGAGAGCAGGATGACCGACAGCAGCGTGTAGCCAAACTTCGATCCCCCCGCGAGGTCGGTGGCCCAGTTGCCGGGGTCCATGTAGCCGACCGAAACCAGATAGCCCGGCCCGGCAAAGGCCAGCAGCCGCCGCCACCAAAGACCGCCTGACGGCACCGCGACGGTCGCGTTCACCTCCGGCAGGCTGCGCACATGTCCGGCATCGCCTCGCCAGCCGCCTGGCACGGCATTGGGAACGGAAACGGAAGACAGTTCAGGGGTCCGAGCATCCATCCGACGAAGATGGCTGATCTCTCCCGTTATTGCAACTCATTTGCAACTGCATCTAGGCTCACGAAAATGATACCAGCCGCCTTCCTTGCAAAGCACCGAGGAAGTGCTTTACGTTAGATGCATGATCAAGCTGCCCGTCGAGACGCCCACCGCAACGCTGCGCTACGCCCTCGCCCCTGACCCTTCAGGCATCGAGGCGATCGAGGCGACCTTTGCGGCCTATGACCGGATGATGGCGATCCTCGCCGAGGTCGCCCCCGTCGGCGCCAACCTCGTCTCGCTGCACGCCCAGGCCTACGAGAAAATCCGCAAGGAGACCGGCCTGCCCGCACGGCTGGTGACGCTCGGCCTGCGCGACCGCGCCAACTACATCGCAGGCGCCGCCGTCCGCCGGATACCGCTCGACGACAAGTTGTTTGCAATCAAGGGCCCAACTTCACTGACCATTAGCACTGTCAGCGGACGCGTCTTGGTGCCGTTCGATGTGCCGGGATATGTCTCGGGCTGGGAAAGCCCCTTCCCGGCGCATTTGATCTCGGATGGACGCGGCTACGAAATCCACATCGCCGTCAAATCGACATCAGCACAACCGGAGGAGAAGACCATGCTTCACGAAGGCATCCTTGCGCGCATGGGCCGGCTTCTTGCCGCCATCGCGAGCCAGACCATCGACAATGTCGAGAACAACAACAAGGTCGCGCTGGTCAAACAGGCGATCCGCGAGATCGACGCCGGCGCCGACGAGGCGCGCTACGCGCTCGGCAAGTCGCGCGCCGAGGAATTCCGCCTGAAGACGCGGCGCGAAGAACTGGATACCGAAACGACCAATCTGAACGAAAAGATTCGTCTCGCACTTGCGGAAAATCGCGAGGATCTCGCGCGCGCCGGCGTTGCACGGCAAATTGATCTGGAGTCGCAGGTGATCGCGCTGGAACGCGCGATGGATTTCATCGAGCTCGAAATCGACGAGCAGACCAAGGCGCTGCAGGCCATGCTCGGCGCGCGCCGCGAGGCGGAGACGCGCTTGGCCGATCTCGAACAAAGCCTGATCCGCGAGGCCCAGGACGAAACCAGCCGGGGTCCATCGACGACCAATACATTGAGTGCTGAGCGCGCCATGGCGGCGATCGCCCGGGTCACCGGCGTTCCCACCTCCAGCGTGCTCGGCGACAAGGAACTTGACGAACTCGATCGCCTGCATCGCGAAAAGGAAATCGCGGCGCGGCTTGAAAGGATCAAGTCAGAAAAATGAGTGCAGTTGGCGACATTCTGCTCGCCCCCGACGTGCGGCCCTTCGCGGTCGCGGCTGCGATCATGGTGGCACTTGGCGGTATCGAACTGCTCAGCACCATGGTCGGACTTTCGATCAGCGAATTGATCGGCAAGGATTTCGCGGTCGAGGCCGAGAGCCACAATGCTCTCAGTGGCCTGTTTCTCTGGATCAACGCCGGACGGCTTCCCCTCCTAATCCTGATCATCCTGATCCTCGGCATCTTCTCGATCGGAGGCTTCCTGCTTCAGGGACTGGCGCACGCTGCAGGCACCGCCATCCCGGTCTCGCTCGCCGCGGTGGTTGCTGCCGCAGGCAGCATCCCCGTGATCAGAAATACCAGCCGCGGCCTCGCCCGCATCATTCCGCGCGACGAGAGCTATGCGGTCAACGACAGCGACTTTGTCGGCAAGGTCGCAACCGTGTCGGTCGGCCCGCTCGATCAGGGCCTGCCCGGCCGGGTCCGTCTCAAGGATGTCTTCGGCAATTGGCACACCGTGTCGGCGCGTGCCAGCGCGGAGTCCGAGGCATTGCCGGTCGGCGCCAGCGTGCTGCTGGTCGATCGCGATGCCAAGGGCTTCATCGCGATTGCCGCTCCAGCCGACCTCGTCGAACAACAACGATCTTCCAACAGGGCATAACACATGTGGGAACTTGCTGTACCCGTCGTTATTGGCGTCATCGTCATCCTCGTTATCGGTCTCCTGTTCGCAAAGCTCTACAAGCGCTCGACCCGCGACGAGGCCTATGTCCGCACCGGCCTCGGCGGCCAGAAGGTGGTGCTCGACGGCGGCTCGCTCGTGCTGCCGATCTTCCACTCCACCGCGGCGGTGAACCTGAAAACGCTACGGCTCGAGGTCGCGCGCGGCGGCCCGGACTCGCTGATCACCAAGGACCGCATGCGCGTCGATATTGGCGCCGAGTTCTATCTGCGCGTCAAACCCGACGCGTCGTCGATCGCGCTCGCGGCGCAGACCCTCGGCAACCGCACCAATGACGCGGCCGAGCTGCGCGAGCTGGTCGAGGCCAAGTTCGTCGACGGCCTGCGCTCGGTCGCCGCGACCATGAACCTCGAGGAATTGCAGGAGCAGCGCGCCACCTTCGTCAAGGCGGTGCAGGACGCGGTCGGCGCCGACATCCAGAACAACGGTCTCGAGCTTGAATCGGTGTCGCTGACGAAGCTCGACCAGAGCGACATCAAGCACTTCAACCCGAGCAATTTCTTCGATGCGCATGGTCTCACCACGCTGACCAAGATCACCAAGGAGCGTGAGCAGGAGCGCAACCAGATCGTCCGCACCACCGAGGTCAACATCGCCCAGCAGGATCTGGTGGCGCGGCAGACCACGCTGACGATCGAAAGCACCAAGCGCGAGGCCGAGCTCGCCCAGCAGCGCGACATCGCCAACAAGACCGCCGCGATGCGCGCGCAGACGGCGCAGGTCGAACAGACCGCGCTGCAGAACGAGGCCGAATACCGCATCCAGCAGGAGCTCGCGGTCGCCAACAAGCAGACCGAGGCCAACCAGGCCCGCGACACGCGCAAGATCGAGGCCGATCTCGCGGTCAAGCGCCGCAACACCGAGATGGAGCGCGACCTTCAGATCGTCGCGCAGGAAAGCGCGATCGCGGTCGCGGCCAAGAGCAAGGAGCAGTCGGAGGCCCAGACCATCGCCGAGACCGCGCGCGCGGTCGCGATCGCCGCCGAGGAAAAGGTCACCACCGCCCGCGCCACCGAGATCGCCGAGCGCGACAAGATCATCAACGTGATCGCGGCGCGCAAGGCGGCCGAGACCGACGCGATGCCGATCACGGTGATGGCCGAGGCGGAACGCCAGGCCGCCGCCAACAAGGCGGAAGCCACCAACGTGCTCGCCAAGGCCGATGCGGCGGCCGCCACCACCCGCGCTGCCGGCGTCAAGGCGCTCGGCCAGGCCGAAGCCGAGGTCGCGACGATGAAGGCGGAGGCGCGCAACAAGCTGAGCGCCGACATGATCGCCTACGATCTCAACCTCGCGCGGATCAACGTGATCCCGAGCGCGCTCGCCGAGGCGGTGAAGCCGATCGAGAAGATCTCCGACATCCGGATCTTCGACACCGGCAGCATGCTCGGCCGTGGCGGCGCCAACGGCCACGCCAACGGCAATGGCGGCCTCGGGCTCGGCGACGGCCTCGCCGCGCAGCTGCTGTCGGTCTCCGCATTCAAGCCGATGATCGACAAGATCCTCTCGGAGGCCGGCTTCCCCGCCGGCTCCGACGCACTCACCAGCCTGACCAGCGCGCTGGCGCAGCGCAAGGCCGAGGTCGCCCCGCCGGCGCCGAATGGCGAGGACAGCCGCCCCGCCACGTTGGTCGGCACCATCACCGGCCAGCTCGCGGCGGGACCCACGGCGCAGTGATGTGACCGCGCTCTGACGGCAGACGGGCTCCACCTCTCCCGCTTGCGGGTAGGGCAATCGCATTTGGCCGTTTGAGGCGATCGGAGTTCCCACAAACTCGTCATGCCCGGGCTTGTCCCGGGCATCCACGTCTTCGTTTTCACGCGAAGAAAAGACGTGGATGGCCGGGACAAGCCCGGCCATGACGGCGCGGAAGGATCGGTTCATTCCATACGCGATTGCCCTGCGCTTGCGAGGGAGGTCGGATCGCATCGATAGATGCGATCCGGGTGGGGGCTCTCTCCACGATGCGACTCGCGGCGATACCCCCCACCCCAGCCCTCCCCGCAAGCGCAGGGCTATCGCATTTCGTGGCGGTGTCCTTGTGGCCATCCTTCGAGACGCCCGCCTTCGGCGGGCTCCTCAGGATGAGGTCTTGTTTTGCGGCACAATAGTAGACCCTCATGGTGAGGAGCGCCGCTTGCGGCGCGTCTCGAACCACGAGGCCAAGCACTTGCGCGGTCGCCAAGGGCCAATTGCGATAGCCCTGCCCGCAAGCGGGAGAGGGAATACGGCTCCGATGCGGCTGCTAAACCCCATCTCACTTCGACCAGAAAAGCCCGCCTCTCCGGCGGGCCCTTTTGTTTGGCGTTATCGGGAAACGGGTGGGATCGGGCTCCTTCCAACCACACACTATGGCCAGATTGAATGTCCCAAGGGATTCTGCCATGTCCGCCGATACGCCTCGCCTGCCGGCCACCTTCAACCGCCTGGCCTGGTCCAACCTTGCCGCGCAATCGGCCGAACAGATTGCGCTAGCGGCTGCGCCGATCGTCGCCGTGCTGCTGCTCGGCGTCGGCGAAGGCCAGACCGGCTTGTTGCAGACCGCGCTGACGCTGCCCTTCATCCTGTTTGCGATCCCCGCCGGCCTGCTCGCCGACCGCGTGTCGCGGCGCTGGGTGATGGCGGGCTCCGAAGCGCTGCGCGCGGCCGCGCTTGCCGCGATCCTGCTGCTATTGTGGCTCGGCCTGATGACGCTGCCGCTGCTCGCGCTGCTCGGCTTCATCGCGGTCTGCGGCACGGTCGCCTATAGCGTCGCTGCGCCGGCGCTGGTCCCTTCGCTGGTGGCGTCACAGCAATTGCCGGCGGCGAACGCCCGCATCGAGCTCGCGCGTACCGTCGCGTTCGCCAGCGGCCCCGCGCTCGGCGGCGTGCTGGTCGGCTGGGTCGGTGCCGCGCCCGCGTTCGGCTTCGCCGCAGCGCTGTCCGCGATCGCAGTCGTGCTGCTCGCCGGCATCTACGAGCCGGCGCGGCAGCCTGCCCCGCGCCGCCATCCGTTGCAGGACATCAAGGAAGGCGCGGCCTTCGTGATGCACCACGCCTTGCTGCGGCCGGTGTTCATCACCCAGTTCATCTTCAACACGGCGTCGTTCCTGCTGCTCGCCGTGTTCGTGCCCTATGCGGTGCGTCATCTCGGGCTCAGCGCGACCGGTGTCGGCACCACGCTTGCGATGTACGGCGTCGGCATGGTGGTCGGCGCGCTGTTCGCCACCCGCGTGATGAAGCGGCTGGCGTTCGGCACCGTGATCGGGCTCGGACCGGTCACCGGCTTTGTCGCCGCGGCCGTGATGGCGCTGACGACCTGGATTGCGACGCCGCTGCTCGCGGGCTTCAGCTTCTTCCTGCTCGGCGTCGGCCCGATCCTGTGGGTGATCTCGACCACCACGCTGCGGCAGTCGGTGACGCCGCCCTCGCTGCTCGGTCGCGTCTCGGCGATCAACATCATGAGCTACGGCGCCCGCCCGCTCGGCTCGGCGCTCGGCGCCATCGTCGGCGGCCTCTACGGCGCCGAAGCCTGCCTCTATCTCGCGGCCGCGATCTTCGCCGCCCAGGCGCTGGTGATCCTGATGTCGCCGGCGGTGTCGCTGACACGGCAGCCCGACATGGTCGGCGAACCCGCGCGGTGCTGAACGGGCTCTCCACCCACGTCATTGCGAGCCAACGGGTCGCGCGAATGCGCGCCCGATGACAGGCTCCACGAAGCAATCCATGTCTCCACTTGCGGAGGGATGGATTGCTTCGTCGCTTCAGCGCAAAATTGCTCTGCAATTTTGTCGCGAGCTCCTCGCAATGACGGGAAGGTCTAGCTCGCCAGGTACCGTTCGTATTTGCCGCCGACGACCTCGTCGGCTGCAATCGCCGGATCGAGCGTATAGAGATCCTGCGCATGGCCGATGCCGCGCAGCACGAAGCGGCCGGTGGAGACCAGATAGTTGCGGCCGGCGGCATCGAGCCCGGTGCGGAAATCGGTCGAGGTCAGCAATTCCCGATCGACCGAGGCGCACATCGACGCGATCCGGCTGACCTCGTTGACGGCCGGTCCGACCACCGTGAAATCCAGCCGGTCCTCGCTGCCGATATTGCCGTAGAACACCTGGCCGACATGGAGCCCGACATAGGCCGTGGTGGTCGGCCGGCCCTCGTTCTCGCGGCGATCGTTCAGCACGCGGATGTTATGCCGGAATCTGTGCTCGGCCCGCAGCGCCGCCCGCTTCGCGCCTGCCACGTTCTCGCCGGTGAACATCGCCAGCACGCCGTCGCCGATCAGCTTCAGCACCTCGCCGCCGGCGTCATGGATCGCGTCGATCGAGGCCTGCGCATAGTCGTTGAGGAACGGAATGATCTCGTCCGGGCCGATGCGCTCGCTGATCGCGGTCGAGCCGCGCACGTCGGAGTACCACAGCACGGCCTTGATCTTCTCGGTGATGCCGCGCTGCATGCGTCCACGCAGCACCTGCTCCGCGGTGTCACGGCCGAGATAGACCCGCCCCAGCGTGCGGGCGATCTCGACCTGGGCAGCCGATTTGATCGCGAGCCCGAGCACCGGCACCAGGTCGCGCAGCGCCGCCATATGGTTCTCGTCGAACCCGTCCGAGCGGCGGGTGGTGTAGTAGGAGTAGAAGCAGTCCATCTCGCCGATCGTGCCGGCCTCGCCGAAGCGATGCACGAAGGCGGCGAAATGCTTGTGGCCCTTCTCCGCCAGCTCGCCGATCATCGAGAAATCGTGCGAGGTGTCGGCGAGATCGATCACTATCTCGTCATGGCCGTTTTCGAGCATGTGATAGAAGGCCGACCGCCGCCAGGTCTGGCTGGCTTCGCCGGTGCTGGTCGAGCCGTATTCGAATATGTCGGCCTCGTTGCTCTCGCCGTCGTTCCAGCGGAAACCGCGTCCCTCGAAGATCGGATGCAGTGTATCGATGAAGACGATCGCCCGCGACAGCGGCATGCCCGCGGCCCGGCAGCGCTCGCAGAAACCGCGCAGCAGGTCGTTTTCCGGCAGGCCCGTCAGACCCTGGCGGACCAGCCAATTCATGAGGCGCAAACGGGGCGTCAGTTCCATAAGCTGGATTATGCCGGGCAATTGGTGCGGGAGGAAGGGCTGGTCGTCACGTGACAGATGCGGACGCCAATGCGGCATTGCAAGGCCGCCCGCCTCACCATTTCGCGCGGAACACGACCGCTGAATGGCGCCGATTCCGCTTCCTTTTGTCCGGCCCTTCGCGCACAAACAGCGCATGGACAACGACGCTGGCCCGCCAAACCCGATCCGACGCCTCATGCAATGGGCGATCACCCCGCCGCAATCCTATGGGGTCTATCTTGTCGGCCTTATCCTGGTGTTCGTCCTGTCGTTCTACGCCGGCACGCTGAAGCCGACGCACTCGCCTGCCCCGCCGGCGACCGCACCTGCCGCCCCGCGCGGCTGATCAGACCGATTTGGTTTCCGAGGTCGCGATCCAGATCCCGGCGAAGACCGCGATCAGGCCGACGACCAGATTGGCCGTGATCGGCTCGCCGACCAATTGCTTCGCAAGCAGCCCGGCGGCGATCGGATTGACCGTCATGGTGTTGGCGACGCGGGTCGGCGAGGCCCGCTCGAGCGCAAGCACCCACAGGATGAAAGCCAGCGCGCCGCCGGCTATGCCAAGATAGAGCCCCGCGATCCATTGCGACGTGCCGAACTCGCGCAGCGTCGCCAGGCTGCCAGTGAACGATCCCACCGCCACCAGCGCGGCCGCGCCGGCGCCCATGCCGACGGCAAGGAAACCGAGCGCGCTGGAGCGGCGGATGAACGGCCGCGACAGCACGTTGTAGAAGGCCATGCAGAGCACCGCGGCGGCCATGATCAGTTCGCCGCGCCATGCGCCCACTGGCGCTGCCGCCAGCCCGGATGCCAGCGCCGCCGCCACGCCGAGCACCGCGATCGAGACCCCGATCGATTTGCGCATCGTCAGCGGCTCGATGCCGAGCACGGCGCCGACCACCATGGTGGAGAGCGGCAAGGTCGCCAGCGCCAGGCTGGCGCGCGCCGCCGTCGTGTAGGACATCGCGAGATTGTAAAGCACGAAGAACACGCCGAAGAAGGCGACGCCGAGCGCCGCGACCGCCGGCAAGTCCGTGCGCCGCGGCCACTTCGCGCCGAGCAGGATCGCCGCCGGAAGCACGCAGAGAAAGCCGATCGCCCAGCGCAGGATCGCCAGTGTGATCGGGTCGGCATTGCCCGCCAGGTAACGGGTGATCGCCGCGGCGGTGCCGCCGAGGCAGCTCGAGACCAAGGCAATCGCAACGCCGATCCACTCGCCCATCCCGATCCCCATGCGTTTTCGGTTCGCTTGTGGCATCTTGCCCGGCGAGATCATTCCGGCAACTACTTCACAGGTATTCATGTCGCAGCAGCGCGATTTTTCGGCCAGTCTGCGCTGGTGGCGGCAGCGCAAGGGCCACTCGCAACTCGAGCTCGCCGGGCGCGCGGATATTTCCCAGCGCCATCTCAGCTTTCTCGAGCTCGGCCGCGCCGCACCGAGCCGCGACATGGTGATCCGGCTTGCCGCGGCGCTCGACGTGCCGTTGCGCCAGCAGAACGCGCTCTTGGTTGCGGCCGGCTTCGCGCCGGTCTGGCGGCAGACCGACCTCGCCGCGCCGGAGCTCGCCCAGATCCGCTACGCGCTCGATTTCATCCTGGCACAGCAGGAGCCCTTCCCGGCGGTCGTGGTTGACCGGCACTGGAATCTGCTGCTCGCCAATGCAGGCGCAAGCCAACTGGTGGAATTCCTGGTCGGGCCGCTGGCGCCAGGCACGGCGGTCAATCTCGCCGACGCACTGGTCGCGCCCGGCGTATTGCGCCCCTATCTCACCAACTGGACCGAGGTGGCCGGCTACTTCGTCCGCAGCGTCGAGGCCGATGCCGCCGCCGACGGCACCACCGCGACGGCGGAATTGCTCAAGCGGCTGCTGGCCTATGACGATGTCGAGGCCGCTTTGGCCGCGCCGACCGGGCCCGCATCCGGACCGGTGCTGCCGATGCTGTTCCGCAAGGGCGACATCGGCCTGCAGCTGTTCACCACGATCGCGACGCTGGGGACGCCGCAGGACGTCACGCTGCAGGAGCTGCGCATCGAAAGCTTCTTTCCGATGGACGAGGAGACCGCGCAGATCTTTCGAAACTGGTCGAAAGCGCGCGGTCCCAAAGCAGCTCAGTCGTAGAACTCCGGCGACAGCTTCAGCCCGTCGCGCTGCGCCTTGTCGTGGTTGATCCAGAGCTGCGCCTTGTCTTTCGTCAGCGTGTCGGCGATCTTCTGCATCGAAGCCACCGTCTGCTCCTTGCTGGCGTTCATGCTCGGCGCGCGCCGATTGTCCCAATTATCCCTGAAGTGAACGGCATCGCCGGTCAGCACGATCGCGCCGGTCTTCGGCAGCTTCACCAGCAGCGACTGGTGGCCGGGCGTGTGGCCCGGCGTCGACAGGATGGTGACGCTGCCGTCGCCGAACACGTCGCGGTCGCCTTCGAGCTTGGTCACGGGATGCTCGGGCTTGAAGCGCGGCGCGTTGTTGGCGCCGGGCCATTCATATTCCGCCTTCTGCACATACAGCATCGCGGCCGGGAACAGCTCGACATTGCCGATGTGATCGGGATGGGTGTGCGACACGGCGATCGCCTTGATGTCCGACGGCTTGACGCCGAGCTGGTCGAGCTGCGCGGCGAGCGTCTTCGGCCGACGCCAGGTGACCGCCTTGGGATCGGCCGGCGCAAGGCCGTTCGGCATCGCCGCCACCGCGTCGGGAATCCCGGTGTCCCACAGGAACCAGCCCTGGGCATGCTTGATCAGGTAGCAATTGTCCACGAAGTCCATCGACTTGCCTTCATTGACGCCGGGCGACCAGCGTGAAATGTCGCCGGCAACGCCTTCGCCGCAGTTGAGGATGTAGAGCTTCTCGACGCCCGACTTCGCCGGCTCGGCGTCCGCATGCGGCAGCGCGCCCACGGCGAAGAACAACATTGCAAGACCGATTGCCTTCTTCACGTCGCCCTCCGTTGATCACGCCGGCCGTTCGCGCGGTCGCAATGTGCCGTGTCGTCGCCGCCTGCGGAAGACGTGGACGTGGGCCGAGCGATCAATTGAATGCGAGTGGATCGCGGCTGCCTAGGCTAGACCATCTCCGCCGGCGCCAGCCGGCAGGTCTCGCTGCTGATCTCGACCTGCAGCGTCGCGTGGTGGATGCTGAAGCGCTCCGAGAGCTCGGCGCAGACGTGATGCAGGAAGACATCATCGTGTCCGCCGGGCCGCACCAGATGCGCGGTCAGCGCGGTCTCGCTGGTGCTCATCGCCCAGATGTGCAGGTCGTGCACCTCGGTGACGCCTTCGAGCGCGGCGAGATAATCCCGCACCTGCTTGAGATCGATCCCCCTCGGCACCGCGTCGAGCGCGAGGTTGACGCTGTCGCGGGCGAGCTCCCAGCCGCTCAGCAGCACCACCACGGCGATGACCAGGCTGATCGCCGGATCGAGCCACTGCCAGCCGGTCGCCATGATCAGCAGCGCGGCGATCACGACGCCGAGCGAAACGCCGGCATCCGCCGCCATGTGCAGATAGGCACCGCGGACATTGAGATCGCTGTCGCGGCCGCGCATGAACAGCAGCGCGGTGCCGCCATTGATCAGGATGCCGAGCGCCGCGACCCAGACCACGGTCCAGCTTGCGACCTCCGCCGGCTCGCGCAAGCGGTTGATGGCCTCGACCGCGATGCCGCCGACCGCGATCAGGAGCAACCCGGCATTGAACAGCGCCGCCAGGATCGAGGCGCGACGGTAGCCATAGGTGTGGGTATCGGTCGGCCGCCTGCCGGCGAGCCATGCCCCGCCCCAGGCCAGCAGCAGCGCGATGACGTCGGAGAGATTGTGAACCGCGTCGGAGACCAGCGCCAGCGAGTTGGCGGAATAGCCGAAGATCAACTCCGCGACGACGAAAGCGGTGTTCAGCGACGCGCCGACCGCAAAGGCGGTGCCGAAACTGTCGGGCGCGTGGCTGTGCCCGGCATGGGAATGCCCGGCGTGGGCATGTCCGTGAGAATGACCGCTGTGATCGTGGTCGTGATTGTGCGCCATGGCAACCGTCGCCCGATGTCGTCGGCGACGGTTATAGCGCGGTGAAATGTGGATACTATCACACCGCGCGGATCGAAGGCGTAGCCCCGGATGGAGCGAAGCGCAATCCGGGATCGTTGTCCAATGCGACAGCGGCCCCGGATTTCGCTGCGCTCCATCCGGGCTACAACACCGCTACTCCACGCCGCGATTGAACTTGTTTGACTTCGGCAGGCCGTGGGCGAGCCGGCCGGCGTCGGCGCGGTTGCCGCGCCAGTCGGCCAGTTCCTTCATGGTCATGCTGTGCTCGCGGCCGGCGGAATCCTTCCAGCTCAAGCCGGCCTTGGCGTCGAACACCGCAACGTCAGACAGCGACGCGCTGGTGTATTTCTGCAGGCGCACGCCGCGGCCGCGCGTCATCTCCGGCACCTGGTCGAGACCGAACAGCACCATCTTGTGGTTGGTGCCGATCACCGCAACGGTGTCGCCGTTCACGGTCGTGATCGCGCGGGCCTCGTTCGGCATCTCGACGTTGAGCACCTGCTTGCCCTTGCGGGTGTTGCCGACGCAGTCCTCTTCCTTGACGATGAAGCCCTGCCCTTCGCTGCTCGCGATCAGGAACTTGCGCTCGCCCTTGTTGACGAACAGCGAGATGATCGCGGCGTCCTGCTCGAGGTCGATGAACATGCGGATCGGCTCGCCATGGCCGCGGCCGCCAGGCAGCTTTGCCACGTCGAGCGAGTAGAACTTGCCGTTGGTCGCGAACAGCAACAGCTTCGAGGTGGTCTCGGCAAAGAACGAATGCTCGAGCTTGTCGTCGGTCTTGAAGGCAAGGCCGGAGAGATCCTCGACATGGCCCTTCAGCGTCCGCACCCAGCCCTTCTCTGATATCACGACGGTGCACGGCTCGCGCTCGACCAGCGCTTCCTCGATCGCGGCGAGGTCATGCTCGGGCGCATCGGCGAAGGTGGTGCGTCGCTTGCCGAGCGGCGTCTTCGGTCCGAAGATGTCGCGGACCTTGCGCACCTGATCGCTGACCTTGGCCCATTGCTCGGTCTCGGAAGCGAGCAGGCCCTCGATGCCCTTCAGCTCCTTGCGAAGATCCTTGTCCTCGGTGCGAATCTCCATCTCCTCCAGGCGGCGCAGATTGCGCAGGCGCATGTTGAGGATGGCATCGGCCTGGATCTCTGACAGCTTGAAGGTCTTCATCAAGACCGGCTTCGGCTCGTCCTCGGTCCGGATGATCTTGATCACCTTGTCGAGGTTCAGATAGGCGACGAGGTGGCCGCCCAGCACTTCCAGGCGGTGCTCGATCTGGGTCTTGCGGAATTTGGTCCGCCGGACCAGCACGTCGCGCAGATGGTCGAGCCATTCGCGCAGGCACTCGGCAAGGCCGACCACCTTGGGGATGCGGCCCTTGATCAGCACGTTGAGGTTCAGCGAGATCTTGCTTTCCAGCTCGGTCAGCCGGAACAGCGACTCCATCATCAGCGCCGGATCGACGGTGCGCGATTTCGGCTCGATCACGAGCCGGACGTCCTCGGCCGACTCGTCACGGACGTCGGCAACCAGCGGCAGCTTCTTCTCGTTGATGAGCTCGGCGATCTTCTCGACGATCCGCGACTTCTGCACCAGCCACGGGATCTCGGTGACGACGACCACCCAGGTGCCGCGGGCGCCCTCCTCCTGGGTCCAGCGCGAACGGGTGCGGAACGAGCCGCGCCCCGTGGTGTAGGCCTCGACGATCGCTTCCTTGGAATCGACCACGATGCCGCCGGTCGGGAAGTCCGGGCCCTTGACCCATTTCAGCAGCGCCTTCGATTTGGCGTCGGGCTTTTCGATCAGATGCAGCGCGGCGTCGCAGAGCTCGGCGGCGTTGTGCGGCGGGATCGAGGTCGCCATGCCGACCGCGATGCCCTGCGCGCCGTTGGCGAGCAGGTTCGGGAAGCCGCCCGGCAGCACCACCGGCTCTTTCGACTGGCCGTCATAGTTGAGACGAAACTCGACGCCGTCCTCGTCGATGCCTTCGAGCAAGAGGCGCGCGACCTCGGTCATGCGCGCTTCGGTGTAGCGGTAGGCGGCCGGGTTGTCGCCGTCGATATTGCCGAAATTGCCCTGGCCGTCGACCAGCGGGTAGCGCGAGGAGAAATCCTGCGCCAGGCGCACCATGGCGTCATAGATCGCCTGGTCGCCATGCGGATGGAACGAGCCCATCACGTCGCCGACGATCTTGGCCGACTTCTTGAATGCGGCGCGCGGGTCGAGCCCGAGCAGGTCCATGCCGTAGAGGATGCGCCGGTGCACCGGCTTCAGCCCGTCGCGGGCATCAGGCAGCGCGCGGTGCATGATGGTCGAGAGCGCATAGGCGAGATAGCGCTCCTCGAGCGCATCACGCAGCGGCACCTCGTGAATTTCGGCCGGCTCTTCCGGCGGTATCTGTCGTTTTCCCATGGGGAGGCGTTAAACCTTGGCGCTGAATCGGGCAAGCCGCGAATCAGCGGGAATTTAAGGCCCGAATCGGCCTTACGGAACCGCGCTCCGGCCCCGCCGCCTCGTCACGGCGTTGATAAATCCGGCGCGGGCGTCGGAATGGCCCTGGCCGCGGGGCTCCAGCACGTGGCGGAGCAAGAACAGGCCGGTGATCTGGAAGCCGTCGAGCAGGTCCTGGTCCGACCAGCTGTTGGCGCCGCCCTCGCCTTCGCGCAGGAACGCCGGCAGCGGCAACAGCCGGTCGCGCCACGGCTCGCCGGCGGCGCGCGACACCGCGCCGCCGGATTTCGGCGACACGTAGATCAGGTCGGTGGTCTCCCCGCTGGCCGCGCAGTTTTCCAGGTCGAGCCCGAAGCCGAGCTCGGTCAGCATGGCGAGCTCGAACCGGATCAGATGCACGGCGGCAACGCCTGCGTCCTCGAAATCGTCGAGCGTCCCCTCCAGCATCTCGTAGATGTCCTCATGCGGATCGCGCTCGGGCAGCAGCCGGGCCAGCGCCGCCAGATGCGTGACACCATAGACCGCATGCGACGAGCCGAGCAGCGTCGCCGCGCGCAGCCGCGTGCCTTCCAGCGCATACATGCCGAGATGCTCGTCGAGCCGCGCCCGCCACACCGCGGTGACGCTGTTGCCGGGCTGCAGCAGCGGCCGCATCCGCGAGCTGGCGCCGCCGCGCACCAGGCCGAGATGGCGGCCGTGCTCGCGCGTCAGCAGCTCGACAATGGCGGAGGATTCGCCATGCCGCCGCACGCCCAGCACGATGCCTTCGTCGGTCCATTCCATGTGCGGAGTCTAGCAGGATTCCGCGGATGAACGCAGCTTTCCGCACGCGTCATTCGCTACGCGTTGAACCAGCCCCGCGCGTCGCCGGTGAAGGAATAATACAGCCCGGCCGTGGTCAGGATGCACGACACCACCTCGATGGCGCTGTCGATCTCCATGCCCCTTGCACCGATGACCTGCAGCAGGGACATCACCGACAACACGAGCACCGCGAGCAGCGCCCAGCGCGGCCAGTTCTTGCGGTGCTGCGCGGCAAGCCGGACGAAATACATCAGGAGCAGGATCATGCAGCCGGCCGTCAGGGTCTCACCCATGATCACCTGCTCGGTCTTCAAAGCGGTCGGCGTGCGGTCCTGGAACGCCACCGACAGCGCATCCAGCGTCAGCGACATATAGAGCAGAACCTCAAACCACAGCACGTTTCTGGGCACGTTCATGCAAGCGTCGACTCTTATTCCTTGGGGAATTCCAGTCCCATTTCCTTGTAGCGGTCGGGATCGTCACCCCAGTTCTCGCGCACCTTGACGAACAGGAACAGATGCACGGGGACGCCCATGATCTCGGCGATCTCGGCACGCGCCTGCGCGCCGATCGACTTGATGGTGGCGCCGCCCTTGCCGAGCACGATCTTGCGCTGGCTCTCGCGCTCGACAAAAATCGTCTGCTCGATGCGGATCGACTTGTCCTTGCGGTCGGTCCAGCTGTCGGTCTCGACCGTCGACTGGTACGGCAGTTCCTGATGCAGATGGCTGTAGATCTTCTCGCGCGTGATCTCGGCCGCCAGATGCCGCATCGGCGCATCCGACATCTGGTCCTCGGGATAGAGGAACGGCCCCGCCGGCACCAGCTTGGCGAGCGTCTGGCGCAAATCAGCAACGCCGTCGCCGGATAGCGCCGAAATCATGAAGGTGTGCTCGAAGCGCATCCGCTCGTTGGCGGCCTGCGCCAGCGCCAGCAGCTTCTCGCGCTGCACGAGATCGACCTTGTTCAGCACCAGGATCTTCGGATGCGCGACGGTGTCGAGCTTGGTCAGGATCGCGTTGGCCTCTTCGTCGAGGCCCGACTTCGCATCGAGCAGCACGCAGACGAGATCGGCGTCGTGCGCGCCGCTCCAGGCGGTCGACACCATGGCGCGGTCAAGCCGGCGCCGCGGCGCGAAGATGCCGGGCGTGTCGACCAGGATAATCTGCGCGTTGCCCTCGATCACGATGCCGCGGATCAGTGCGCGCGTGGTCTGCACCTTGCGCGAAACGATCGTGACCTTGGAGCCCACCAGCGCATTGACCAGCGTCGACTTGCCGACATTGGGCGCACCGATCAGCGCGACGAAGCCACAGCGCGTCGCGTCCCCTTGCCCTTTGGCCTCGTCAGTCATTGGTGCCGACGCCTTCGCGCTCGATCATCGCGGATGCCGCCGCCTTCTCGGCCGCGCGCTTGTTACCGCCGAGGCCCTCGGCGGAGGCCAGGCCCGGCAGGTCGACCGCAACGCGGAATTGTGGATCGTGATGCGGGCCGGTGCGTTCGACCTCGCGATAGACCGGCGTCGGCAGCCCCTTGCCCTGTGCCCATTCCTGCAACACGGTCTTGGGATCGCGCAGCGGCCGGCGCAGCTTGTGCATCCGTTCGGTCCAGTTGCGCTCGACGAACTGGCGTGCGGCATCATAGCCGCCGTCGAGAAAGATCGCCCCGATCACCGCTTCGCAGATATCGCCGAGCACGGACTTGCGCAGCCGGGCGCCCTCGACCGCCTTCACCATGCCGAGCTTGATGTCCTCGAGCAGCCCGAGCGCCTTGGCGACGTCGGCGCAGCTCTCCTTGCGCACGAGGTCGGCGAGCCGCTTCGACAATTCGCCCTCGTCGGCCTTGGGGAACGACCGGAACAGCATGTCCGATACGATCAGCCCGAGCACGTGGTCGCCGAGGAACTCCAGCCGCTGGTAGCTATCGGCGCGGTTGCGGGTGGCGGGCTTCAGCGCGGACACGTGGGTGAACGCAGTGGTCAGCAGCGCGGGATCCTGGAACGTGTACCCGATCCGCGCCTCGGTGCCCGCGATCGCGGCCTTCTCCTCAGCGGCCTTGACCGCCTTGCTGCGCCGCTTCTTCGGCGCGGCTGTGCTGTCGGCGGCAGGCGTCTGGCTCGGCTCGCCGGTCGGCGCAGGATCGTTGATGGATGCGGTATCGTCGTTCATCGCACGATAGAGAATAGGCGATTCCACCGCACGGCAAGCGGCCAGCGCCAGATCATCCAGGCCTGCTCGCCCTCGGCGATCGAGAAGAAGATCATCTGGGCTCGCCCGATGATGTTCTCGAACGGCACGTAGCCGACCTGCGACAGGAAGCGGCTGTCGGTGGAGTTGTCGCGGTTGTCGCCCATCATGAAGAAATGCCCGGGCGGAACGGTGTAGACGATGGTGTTGTCCATGTAGCTGTTGTCGGTGCAGTCGAGCGTTTCATAGCTGACGCCGTTCGGCAGCGTCTCCTTCCAGCGCTTGACGCGGGCGGTCGCATCCGCCGAGCCGCAGGGATCCTCGCCGACAAAGTCGCTCAGCCGCTCCCGCTTGATCGGCTCATCGTTGATGTAGAGCAGCCCGCTCTTGACCTCGATGCGGTCGCCGGGCAGCCCGATGACGCGCTTGATGTAGTCGGTGGAGTCATCCCGCGGCAGCCGAAACACCACGATGTCACCGCGGTTCGGCTCCGAACCGAAGATGCGGCCCGAGAAAATGTTCGGCGAGAACGGGATCGAATAGTGGCTGTAGCCATAGGAATATTTCGAGACGAACAGGTAGTCGCCGACCAGGAGCGTCGCCTTCATCGACCCGGAGGGGATGTTGAACGGCTGGAACAGGAAGGTGCGGATGACGAGCGCGATCAGAAGAGCATGGATGACGACGCGGATGGTCTCGCCCAAGCCGCTTTCAGATTTGGTCCCGGTGGTCACGCTCATTGCTTTCCCAATTCCCGTGGACTGATGTCCACGCGGTGGCAGAACGTTCTCTTCGCGCGAAGCGTTCGGCCTTCGCGTGAGGAAAATGGCCTTGATTCTGATCTTGAGGGCAAATTCCGGCCTAAACCCGGAATCAGCGTCTCGCTCGATATAACCCTGCGGCGTTTTAGACGGTTGTTCGCAGGGGCGCAATCAATCGCCGCCTCAAAACTTCGCAATTCATTGAAATATCAATGATTTTTTAGTTTGCTGAAGTTTTCCGGCAGAATCCGGCACCGCGGGATCATCTGGCGGGGGCAACCGCCGAAATTATGACGAAGGCCTGGGCCAACGGCCAATCGTCGGTGATCGAAAGGTCGATCTGCGCCTGCATGCCCTCGGGCGTCAGTTCCTGCAGCCGGGCCAGCGCCCCGCCGGTCAGCCGCATCGTCGGCCGCCCGCCCGGCAGGTTCACGACGCCCATGTCCTTCCACCACACCCCGCGCCGGATACCGGTGCCGAGCGCCTTGGAGCAGGCTTCCTTGGCGGCGAAGCGCTTGGCGTAGGTTGCGACCACCATCTTCTCGTTGTTGGCGCGGCGCATCGCCTTCGCGCGCTCGGCGTCGGTGAAGATGCGATCGAGGAATCGCTCGCCATGGCGCTCGATCACCTTGGCCACCCGGGTGATGT
Source organism: Bradyrhizobium brasilense (assembly GCF_029714345.1). NCBI lineage: Bacteria > Pseudomonadati > Pseudomonadota > Alphaproteobacteria > Hyphomicrobiales > Nitrobacteraceae > Bradyrhizobium > Bradyrhizobium brasilense. The sequence continues at coordinate 4,317,479 of NZ_CP121669.1, read as the reverse complement.
CGATCAGGTCGGAGCCGATGCCGATGATCATGCGCTGACGCCACCCTGCGCCCTGGCGCGGCCGCGGTCCATCGCCGCACGCATCTCACGCACCGTTCCGGCGATGCCGACGAACAGCGCCTCGCCCATCATGAAATAACCGATGTTCAACTCCCGGATTTCGGGTAGCGCGGAAATCGTCTCCGCGGTGTCATAGTCGAGCCCGTGACCGGCATGGACCTCGAGCCCGGCCGCCTGCGCGAGCCTGGCGCCGGCAACGATGCGCTTCCATTCGGCCTCCGCCTTGTCCTTGTGGCCGTCGACCACGGCGTCGCACCAGCCGCCGGTGTGGATCTCGATCACGGGCGCCTTCAGCTTCGCGGCCATCTCGATCTGCCTGGGATCGGCGGCAATGAACAGCGAGACGCGGATGCCGGCGTCATTGAGCCGCGCGATGAACGGCGCCAGCGCGTTGTGCTGGCCGACGACGTCGAGGCCGCCTTCGGTGGTGAGCTCCTGGCGCCGTTCCGGCACCAGGCAAACCGCGTGCGGCTTGGTGGCGAGCGAGATCCGCAACATGTCGTCGGTCGCCGCCATCTCGAAATTCAACGGCTTAGAGATCTCGGCCTTGAGCCGCGCCATGTCCTCATCGCGGATGTGGCGGCGATCCTCGCGCAAATGCGCGGTGATGCCGTCGGCGCCGGCCGCGATCGCGGCAAGCGCCAGCCGCACCGGATCGGGCCGCGCTCCGGCCCGGGCGTTGCGCAGAGTGGCGACGTGATCAACATTGATACCGAGACGCAGCGGCGGAGTTTTGGACATCTCTTTGACCTGCAATCTAGCCCGTCATGCGCGGGCTTGACCCGCGCATCCATCCTTTTGGAAAGATGGATTGCCGGGTCAAGCCCGGCAACGACGAGACGTTACCCATTGACGCGCTCGACCCGAGCGACGACGGCCTTGGCGCGCAACTGGGCGATGATAGCGCTGAGATGCTTGAGGTCATAGACCTCAAGATCGATGGTCAGCTCCGTGAAATCAGGCGATTGGCGCGACATGTGGATGTTGTCGATATTGCCGTCGTGCTCGGCGATCACGGTCGCGATCTGGGCGAGGCTGCCGGGCTCGTTGACATTATGGACCAGGATGCGGGCCGGGAAACGCTGCGGCATGGTCTCGTCGATATCCCAGCGCACGTCGAGCCAGCGCTCCGGCTCCTCCTCGAAATCCTTCAGCGCCGGCGACTGGATCGGATAGATCGTGATCCCCTCGCCCGGCGTGACGATGCCGACGATCCGATCGCCCGGCACCGCACCGCCGTTCGGCGCGAACTTCACCGGCAGGTCGGAATTGATGCCGCGCACCGGGATCACCGAGGTGGCGCGCGCCGGATGCGGCGGGTTCTGCGTCTTCAGCTTGGCGGCGAGACCCTTCTTGGCGCCATAGCGCACCAGCCGCTCTTCCTTGTAATCGGGATACATCGCGCGCGCGACGTCGGAGGCCTTGATCTCGCCGCGCCCGACCGAGGCCATCACGTCCTCGATCGAGCCGCGCGCGAGCCGCGGCAACGCGCCCTTCAGCTTGTCGTCGGCGTATTCGATCTTGGCGCGGGCAAACAGGCGGTCGACGATGCGGCGGCCGAGGCCGGCATATTGGTCGCGCACCGCGTCGCGGGTGGCACGGCGGATCGCGGCCCGCGCCTTGCCGGTGCGGGCGAGCGCTTCCCAGGCCGACGGCGGCGCCGACTGCGCCTTCGAGGTCAGCACCTCGACCTCGTCGCCGTTCTGCAGCTCGGAGGACAGCGGCGCGAACTTGCCGTTGATCTTGCAGCCGACCGCGCTGTTGCCGACGCCGGTGTGCACGGCATAGGCGAAATCGATCACGTTGGCGTTGCGCGGCAGCGCGATCAGCTTGCCCTTCGGCGTGAAGCAGAACACCTGGTCGTGGAACAGCTCGAGCTTGGTGTGCTCGAGGAATTCTTCCGGATTGGCGCTTTCCGAGAGGATGCCTATGGTGTGGCGCAGCCAGGCGAAGGCGTTGGACTCATGTTTCAGCCGCTCGTGCGGCGAGCCCGCGCCCTCCTTGTAGAAGGCATGCGCGGCGATACCGAACTCGGCGATCTGGTTCATGTCCTCGGTGCGGATCTGCAGCTCGACGCGCTGCTTGCCCGGCCCGATCACCGTGGTGTGGATCGAACGGTAGTCGTTCTGCTTCGGGGTCGAGATGTAGTCCTTGAAGCGGCCCGGCACCACCGGCCAGGTGGTGTGGACGATGCCGAGCGCGCGGTAGCAGGCGCCGACATCGTCGAGGATGATGCGGAAGCCGTAGATATCGGACAGCTGCTCGAAGCCGACCGACTTGCGCTCCATCTTGGTCCAGATCGAAAACGGCTGCTTGCGGCGGCCGAACACCCGCGCGGTGATGCCGTTCTTCTGCAAATTCTTGGAGAGCTGGGTTTCGATCTCGCCGATCAAATTGCGGTTGCGCTCGGCCAGTGAGTCGAGCCGCTGCTTGACCACCGCATAGGCCTCGGGATCGAGCACGAAGAACGACAGGTCCTCGAGCTCCTCGCGCATCTCGTGCATACCCATGCGGCCGGCCAGCGGCGCATAGATATCCAGCGTCTCCTCGGCGATGCGGCGGCGCGAGGCCGGCGGCACGAATTCCAGCGTGCGCATGTTGTGCAGCCGGTCGGCGAGCTTGATCAGCAGCACGCGAACGTCGTCGGCGATCGCAAGCAGCAGCTTGCGCAAATTCTCGGCCTGCTTGGCCTCGCGCGACACCAGTTCCAGCCGCTTCAGCTTGGTCAGGCCTTCGACCAGCGCACCGATCTCGTGGCCGAACACATTGTCGATCTCGGCCCGCGTCGCCTCGGTATCCTCGATCGTGTCGTGCAGCAGCGCCGCCACGATCGTGGCGTCGTCGAGCTTGAGGTTGGTGAGGATCGCGGCGACCTCGAGCGGATGCGAGAAATAGGGATCGCCGGAGGCACGGGTCTGCGTGCCGTGCGCCTTCATGGCGTAGACATAGGCGCGGTTGAGCAGGTCTTCGTTGGTGTCAGGGTTGTAGGAGCGGACGCGCTCGACAAGGTCATATTGTCGCATCATTCGCGTCCGCGGCTTGGCCGGCCTCTCCGCCGTGGACGACGTCGGCGCCACCGCGACCGTTTCGGTTGCAGCCTGCATCTGGATGGAACTGCGGCGTCGATACGCCATGAACTCGCTGCCTCTCGCGCGGGACCGGAACGTCCCACCTTTCCTCAATCTAGTGCGCTTTCCAATGAAGCAGCACCCCGCGCGGGCCCTGGAACCATTCAATTTCCCGCGTCCGCATAGGACGCACCGTAACAGCAAAATTGTCAACAAAAGCAAAGGCCCGGAGCAATGTCCGGGCCTTCGGCAAATCTGTTCGAAACGACGGCGAGCTTACTCGTCTTCCTCGGGCTGCTCCTCCGGGGGCGCCAGACCCTCGAGGCCCTTCAGCAGCTCTTCCTCGGTCATCCGCTCGACCGCGACCTCGGTGTCGTCGGCGTCGACGCTGGCACCGGCGGAACCGATCAGCGGCACGGTGTCGGGCTCGGGCTCGTCGACCTCGACGAACTTCTGCAGGGAGTGCACGAGTTCCTCTTTCAGGTCTTCCGGCGAGATCGTCGAATCGGCAATCTCGCGCAGCGAGACGACCGGATTCTTGTCGTTGTCGCGATCAACCGTGAGTTGCGATCCCGACGAGATCATCCGGGCGCGATGCGCGGCCAACAGGACGAGGTCGAAACGATTGTCGACCTTGTCAATGCAATCTTCGACGGTGACGCGAGCCATCTCGAGGCGCTCCGTGGTAAAAGGGACCGAACATGTAGGTTATGAGGGTTAGTTATAGGCCTAGCCCCGGTTTCGCAAGGCAAAATTTGTGATTTGCCTTCCGAACAGGCTCTGATAACCCGGTCTGACGGGGGCCAGAAGGGCCGGAGCGTCTGACGACATGGCCAGGTTGCTGTCCCAGGCGAGTAAATCTCTTCATTGCAATGTCAAGGGTCTAGGCTTTTTGCCCTCGCCTCACCATAATTGCGGTGGTGACTGTCGTGGGGAAAGATTCACAGAACTTTAGGCAGCAACGCCGGAAATTGCGCGCGGTTGATCACCGCCGCGCTAAGAACACTAACAACCACGCGAGAACACTTTGATGTCGTCACCTGTTTCCAACAAGATCGCGCTCTTCATCGACGGAGCGAATCTTTACGCCACCGCAAAGACGCTGGGCTTCGACATCGACTACAAGCGCCTCCTCAAGGAGTTCCAGAGTCGGGGCACCCTGCTCCGTGCGTTCTACTACACGGCGATCATCGAGGATCAGGAGTATTCGTCGATCCGCCCGTTGATCGACTGGCTCGATTACAACGGCTACACCGTCGTCACCAAGGCGACCAAGGAATTCATCGACGCCAGCGGCCGCCGCAAGGTGAAGGGCAACATGGACATCGAGCTCGCCGTCGATGCCATGGAACTCGCCGAGCACATCGATCAGATGATTCTGTTTTCCGGCGATGGCGACTTCCGTTCGCTGGTGGAAGCAGTGCAGCGCCGCGGCGTTCGCGTCACGGTCATCTCCACCATCGCCAGCCAGCCGCCGATGATCGCCGACGAGCTGCGCCGCCAAGCCGACGTCTTCACCGACCTTGTCGAGTTGCAATCCAAGCTTGGCCGTGATCCGTCCGAACGCCCGGCCCCGCGCGAACCGCGTCACCACTCCCCGCAATTCCTGCAGCGCGCGACCACCATGGCCCCACGGGGAGCCGATGACGATTTCGACGAGTAATCTCGTCGCTGCTGCTACGCGCCCCGACAGCAACTGTCAGCTTTGTGTCAGGCTGGCCGACTTCCGCGCGCAGGCGCGCGCACTGCATCCGGACTGGTTCAACTCGCCGGTGGAATCGTTCGGCGATCCGAATGCGCGGTTGTTGATCGTGGGCCTCGCGCCGGGCATGCAGGGCGCCAACCGCACCGGCCGTCCCTTCACCGGCGACTACGCCGGTGATCTGCTCTACGCGACCTTGCTCGAATATGGTTTTGCCAGCGGCGTCTATCAGGCGCGGCCGGACGACGGCCTGAAGCTGGTCGACGCCCGGATCAGCAATGCGGTGCGCTGCGTGCCGCCGCAGAACAAGCCGCTGCCGGCCGAGATCAACACCTGCCGGCAATTCCTCCGCGCCACCATCGCCACGATGCCGAAGCTGCGCGCGATCGTGCTGCTCGGACGAATCGCCCACGAATCGACTCTCAAGGCGCTGGATGTTCGCTTGGCGGCCGCGCCTTTTGTGCACGGTGCCGTGCATAGCGCGGGCAAATTCAAGCTCTACGACAGCTACCACTGCTCGCGCTACAACACGAACACCGGCGTGTTGACGACCGACATGTTCCGCAAGGTGTTCGCGACCGTGCGCAAGGAGCTCGGCTAGCGCCCCTTCCGGTATCCGCTTTGCGAACCGCTATCCAAAGCCTGCAGATGCACAGGACACTCGCGCGGATTCGGAATAATAGAAAATACCCCTGAGTTGCCCGACGTGTCAAGTTGCCTGGGCGAACGCCGGCCGCCGTCGGCTACGTTGCATGGGGTTGTTCTCGATATTTTGGCAGCGCCCCTGCGACGGCCCATGACTTCATATTGCTTTAGTCCGTCCGCGGATTGGCCTTCAGCCATTCCAGCACGTCTCCGGCGTTTCGGTCGGGCGGGAACACCGGATAGAACACGTGGCTGATGCGCGCATCGTCGATCACAAGGGCGAGCCGCTTGATCAGGGTCAGCCCCGCCACCGACATCGTCGGCAACTTCAGCGTGTGCGTCAGTTCCAGCGCTTCGTCGGACAGCACCGGGAACGGCAGATGCAGCCGCGAGGCCATCTCGGTCTGGTACGCGTTGCTTTGCGTCGACAGCCCGAACACCTGGGCAGCACCGGCCGCCTTCAGCTCGGCGAACAGGTCGCGGAACGCGCAGGTCTGCGGCGTGCAGCCGCGGGCGCCCGGGATCATGTCCCAATCGTCGACCAGCCCGATCTTGCCGGGCTCCCCGGTTCGCGGATAGGCGAACACCACGGTGCGGCCCTTGAGCGCCGACAGCGCCACCGCGGTGTCGTCGGTGGCACGCAGTCTGACCGGCGGGATCGTCATGCCGGTCAGATGCGCCGCGCCGCCGTCATCCGTGGGCGCCGGGATCTTGCTCCAGTCGACGTCAGTGAGGCTGCTCTGGCTCATCGGACCCTCTCCAACCGCCGTCATCGCAATGACGCCGTTTCCGCACCGTGCTATCCCCGCGCCCGCATCAGGCGGCCCTTCTCGCGGCTCCAGTCGCGCTTCTTCTCGGTCTCGCGCTTGTCGTGCAGCTTCTTACCCTTGGCGACCGCAAGCAGCAGTTTGGCACGGCCGCGCTCGTTGAAATACAGCTTCAGCGGAATGAGCGTCATGCCCTCGCGGTCGACCGCGCCGAGCAGCTTGTTGATCTGCTTGCGATGCAGCAGCAGCTTCCGCGGCCGCTTCGGCTCGTGGTTGAAGCGGTTGGCCTGCAGATATTCAGGAATATTGGCGTTGATCAGCCAGATCTCGCCGTTCTTGGAATCCGCATAGGATTCCGCGATCGTGCTCTTGCCGTTGCGGATTGATTTCACCTCGGTGCCGGTCAGCGAAATGCCGGCCTCGATCGTGTCCTCGATTGCGTAGTTGAAGCGGGCCTTTCGGTTTTCGGCAACAACCTTGATCGGGCGTTCGTTCTTCTCGGCCACTTTAGCTCTTCTTGAGGAGGTCGCGGATTTCCGTCAGTAGCACGACTTCGTCGGACGGCTTCGGCGGTTCGGCGGGCTTGGCCTCATCCTTGCGTTTGAACTGATTCATGAAGCGGACGACCATGAACAGCACGAAGGCGACGATCAGGAAATTGAGCGTCAGCGTCAGGAAGCTGCCCCAGGCCAGCACCGCGCCCTGCTTCTTGGCGTCGGCGAGGTTGGTCGCGCTCACGGCCTTGGAAAGCCCGGTGAAGTAGTTGGAGAAGTCGAGTCCGCCCGTAATCGCGCCGATGATCGGCATGATGATGTCGCCGACCAGCGAGGTGACGATCGCGCCGAAGGCCGCACCGATGATGACGGCGACGGCGAGGTCGACGACATTGCCCTTCATGGCGAATTCGCGGAATTCCTTCAGCATGCCCATCCCCTTCTGTTCGACATTGCGCACGGCACTGTTCACGGCGGTCGCGGTCCGGCTCAGTTGATCAGGCCGGCGTGGACCATGGCGCTGCGGACCGCCTGGCGGGTCGCTTCGGTGACCGGCACCATCGGCAGGCGCAGCTTCTCGTCCAGCTTGCCGAGCAGGGACATCGCGTACTTCACCGGCGCCGGATTGCTCTCGATGAACAGGTTGGTGTGCAACGGCATCAGCTTGTCATGGATCTTCAGTGCCGTGGTGACGTCGCCCTTCTGCCAGGCGGTCTGGAACTCCGAGCACAGCCGCGGCGCGACGTTCGAGGTCACCGAGATGCAGCCATGGCCGCCATGGGCCATGTAGCCGATGATGGTGGCGTCCTCGCCCGAGAGCTGGTTGAAGTCCTCGCCCATCGCCGCGCGCTGCTGCGAGACCCGCACCATGCTCGCGGTGGCGTCCTTGACGCCGGCGATGTTCTTCAGCTCGAATAGCCGCTTCATGGTGTCGACCGACATGTCGATCACCGAGCGCGGCGGGATGTTGTAGATGATGATCGGAATGCCGATCGCATCGTTGATCGCCTTGAAGTGCTGATACATGCCTTCCTGGGTCGGCTTGTTGTAGTACGGCGTCACGACCAGCACCGCGGTGGCGCCGGCCTTCTCGGCGTGCTCGGCGAGCTCGATCGCCTCATTGGTCGAATTCGAGCCGGCACCGGCGATCACGGGCACCCGGCCCTTGGCCTCCTCGATGCACCACTCGACCACCCGCTTGTGCTCGTCATGGCTCAGCGTCGGGCTCTCGCCTGTGGTGCCGACCGGCACCAGGCCGTGGGTGCCCTCGGCGATCTGCCAGTTCACAAGGCCGCGGAAGGCGGCTTCGTCCACCGAGCCGTTTTTGAAGGGCGTCACCAAGGCAGTGAATGATCCTCGGAATTTTGTCTTGGCTGCCATGGACTTCCTCCAAACGCTTCAGGCTAAAGGCTAGGTCGACGGACCTTTGTTGTTGGCGCGCTTCACGTCCGTGCGACCGGCACCCGGTTGTTGCGAAACGCCATGAAAGGCAATTCATATCGGGTCTGGCCGACAGGCGAAAGGGCCGTACCGTACCTATTCCCAACGGTAATCTGCGGCTCGCGACATCGTTTCCAGCCGCGATTTTGCCGTTGTGCTGGCGCAAACAGCCGCACCGGCAGGCTTCTTAGTATTTTGTGTACGTTTTCAATCAAATAAGAACCCATGGCCCAAACGACCAGATGATTCGGGGCCGCAGAGGACTTCTGTGATCCGTTCCGTTCGTGCAGGCACATTGCGGTCGACGGCGCTGGCGACGAGCCTGGCGCTCGTTGTTGGCCTTGCCGCCATCACGGCAGATGCCTGGGCCGCCGAGGATGCTCCAACCGCGAAGCCGGCTGCCCAAGACGCGGCTTCCAAGGGCGCCGCCTCCAAGACCACGCCGAAGTCCACGGCTCCGAAGGCGGCGGCTTCAAAGCCAGCGGCAATCAAACCCGGCGCTGCCAAGACTGACGCTGCCAAGACCAGCGCTGAAAAGACTGAAACTCACAAGACCGAGGCTCACAAGACAACGTCGCCCAAGCCCGGTGCGGTCAAGACAGACGGAGCCAAGGCAGCTCCTGCCAAGACCGAAGCTCACAAGGCAACGGCTCCGAAGACAACGGAATCCAAGGGCGCCACGTCAAAGACCACCGCGTCAAAGCCCGCCTCTCCGGTTGCAACCGGAACTGTATCGAACAGGTCGGTGCCCGCGCCCGCACTGGTTCCGGCAACCCGCCAGCATGCCGCGCCGATCGCGCGCAAGCCGGTGCTGCCTGCGGCCGTGGCCGCGACATCCTCGACGTCGCACTCGGACAAGGAAGCGCTTGCAAGCGTCGTCGAGCTGCTGCGCAAGCGCAAGCCGGCGGACGCCACCGAGGCCGAGGCCTCGATCTCAGATCCGGTCGCGCGCAAGCTTGCCGAATGGCTGATCCTGCGCAGCGAGGACAACGGCGCCTCGGTCGAGCGCTACCGCGCCTTCCTCGATGCCAATCCGAGCTGGCCGTCGCAGACCTTCCTGCGTCGCCGCATCGAGGCCTCGTTGTGGGACGACCGCCGCGACGACTCCGCGGTCTGGGCCTGGTTCCAGAATGAATCGCCGGTCTCGGCCAAGGGCCGGCTCGCGCTCGCCAAGGTGATGATCGGACGCGGCGACCGCGGCAATGCCGAGCGCCTAGTCCGCGAAGCCTGGCGCAACGACGGGATGAGCGAGGACACCGAAAACACCGCGCTCGACCTATTCGGCTCGCTGCTGACTGCCGGCGACCACAAGGCACGCATGGACACCATGCTCTACGGCACCGACAACGAGGCCGCCGGCATGCGCGAAGCCAAACGCCTTGGCTCGGGCTACGTGGCGCTCGCGAAGGCACGCATCGCCGCCACCCGCAAGGGTTCGAACCTGCGCGCGCTGCTGGAAGCTGTGCCGAGCGAGCTCTCCGGTGACACCGGCTACTTGTTCGCCAAGATTCAGTTGCTCCGCCGCGAGGAGAAATTCGCAGAGGCCGCGCGGCTGATGCTGAGCGCGCCGAAGGAAGCCTCCCGCCTCTACAATGTCGACGAATGGTGGATCGAGCGCCGGCTGCTGGCGCGCAAGATGATCGACACCAACGAGTTTCGCACCGCCTATCTGATCGCGCGCGACGCGGCGCTGCCGGCCCGCGACATCTACAAGACCGAGCAGGAATTCACCTCGGGCTGGATCGCGCTGCGCTTCCTCAACGATCCCGCCCTCGCCGCCCAGCATTTCGCGCGGATCGGCGTCGGCAGCGCCAACCCGACCGCGCTGGCGCGTGCCGGTTATTGGCAGGGCCGCGCCGCGGAGGCCGCCGGCCGCGGCCAGGAGGCGCGCGCCGCCTACGGACGCGCGGCCGAGCAGTCCACCAGCTATTACGGCCAGCTCGCGCGTGCCAAACTCGGCCTGCCGCAGATCGAGCTGAACAGCGCGCCGCGCGGCCGCGGCGCCGAGCGGCTGGAGATCGTACGCGCGGTGGCGCTGCTCTACGAAATCGATGCGCGCGAGCTCGCGATCCCGATCTTCGGCGACATGGGCGACAATGGCGATCCGGAGGCCCTTGCCGGCCTCGGCGAGCTCACCGCGCGCCACGGCGATGCCCGCGGCATGCTGCTGATGGGCAAGGCCGCGCTCAACCGCGGACTGCCATTCGATCACTACGCCTATCCGGTGAACGGCATTCCGTCGTTCCGCCAGGTCGGGCCGGAGGTCGAGCAGAGCGTCGTCTACGCGATCGCGCGCCAGGAGAGCGCGTTCAATCCTGCGGTGGTGTCACCGGCCCAGGCCTACGGCCTGATGCAGGTGACGCCGGACGCCGGGCGCTACGTCTGCAAGCGCGCCGGCATCGGCTTCGACCTCAACCGGATGAAGACCGACCCGGTCTACAACGCGATGCTTGGCGCCGCCGAGCTCGGCGGCCTGCTCGAGGACTATCGCGGCTCCTACATCTTGACCTTCGCCGCCTACAATGCCGGCCGCGGCAGCGTGCGGAAGTGGATCGAGCGCTATGGCGATCCGCGCGATCCCAAGGTCGACGCGGTCGACTGGGTCGAGCTGATTCCGTTCTCGGAGACGCGGAACTACGTCCAGCGGATCATGGAAAACCTGCAGGTCTATCGCGCCCGGTTCGGCGGCGGCACCAAATTGCAGATCGAGGCCGATTTGCGACGCGGCGCCAGCGTGGAATGAGCCGGCGCAACCGGTTTTCAACAGACTTGGCGCCCGCCGCTTCCGGCCTCAACCAAATATCACGCTAATCTATTGTTATATCTTTCATTTTAAGCATCCGCGCGCTCCGATACGAGCCTATCGGCGCGGCATATAAAGGCTTGGGAACGGCCGGCGGCCGAGTTGCCCTCAAATCACCTTGGCGCAATCTGAATCTGCCGCTTGCGGCTCAGCGCCCTCTCGGGCATATCGGCGCCATTGGAGACGTGGCCGAGTGGCTGAAGGCGGCGGTTTGCTAAACCGTTATAGGCTTGTAAAGGCCTATCGAGGGTTCGAATCCCTCCGTCTCCGCCAGCCAACTATTGTCCAGCCCGGAGACATGGGTAACAGGTCGTACCTAAGACATGGGTGACAACCTCGTGCGAGAGCACGGTCAAATTCATCTCTCAGAATCGCGCCGATTTTCCGAAACTTGAGACGGCGATCAGTTCGACCGTTACTGCAAATATGACCAAGGCTGGATAAAGAAGCGCCGCCGGGACAATGCCATTTCGAGCCCGGCGGCGTACTTTTGGCGTGCTGAACGGCACTCCCTTAAAGTTCAATCTCGATCGCCATGTTCGCGCGCACAAGGGTGGTCAAGCCCGCTTTCAATCTCTTCGCTTGCCAGGTCTGGAAAGCTGGATCGGCGTTCAGCTTGTCAACCGCCGCGCCGTAAGCCGAAAACGTCTCAAAATTTACTGAGAAAACGAAATTGCCGGCTTCACCGACGGCGACAGACCAGAACCTTGGTTTGCCACCATACTTGCGCCAAAGCCCGGCACTCTCCTTTGCCAATTCCAGTATTCCTGCGAGGTCACCGCCTGGATTCGGCTTGACCACGTACTGCACGACTACCGCCATGCTACCCTCCATTGAAATTACAGGAGGAGCGCATGCGAGGCTGCTTTTCGGTCGTGGGGTTTGATCTAAGTCAAGCAATCCAGCGACGCGGCATGGGTACTTAGCCGCCCCGGCGCGAACCGCGATGGCATAGTGCCTGCACTCTGGACCGTGCTGGGGATTTCAGTGTCCCAGTTCAGGAAGGAAACGCCGCCGGGCGTGTATTTTTGAGACCGGCGGCGTACTTTTTGGGGATTCGACCAGATCCAGTCGGTTGCCCAGCCGGGCAGACGATCCGGAAGCGGCCTATCGAGCAGGCCAGCGACCAACACGGCGAGCGCCGCGCGATGGCGCCTTCGCCGTACTCGACGCTGCTCCGTTCGAAATGGAGGACCGCCGAGGCAAATCGCCCGTATTCCCTCCAAAACGGTGTTGGCGTGCGACGCGCCGACTGTGACTTCGAAAGTATTTTCCAGAGCTCTTGGTCGTCCGGTCTTGTCCCCAAGCCACAGAAAAAGCGGCCCTTTACCCTCTCTTGAGCGGCGGTCCCAAAAGGGTCGTCGTGGAGGAATGCCGGCATTGGCCCCTGGCCTCGACCGGTTGTCACCTCCGCGTGAATGAAACATCATTCCCGGCGCCGCGAAGCGAGCACGCAACAAACCGCGCCCACCATCCCCGCATTGTTTATTTCACCTGAACATTTCCGGGGTAAGGCCATGCAGCAAGACAGTGGCATCCAATTCCAGGATACCGACCAGGTTCTGCGTAACGCCCAGCTTCACCGATCCGCCGACTTGGGTCCCTGGTTACGGCAGCGCTTCTCATCCAAGGCAGGCGGGCTCGTGGTCGCGACTTCGCTGGCTTGCATGGTTGTTGTGCTGGCGATCGCTGCTGCCCCGCGGCCGGTCTCGAGCGCTGCGCTTGGCAGCGAGTGGCAATGCAGCAAGGCTGCGTTTGTCCTGACGACCTGTCGTCAAGCCGACCCTGCCCGTTCATAGCAAGCGGCCGCATCGGGGGGCGTACGGTAGCGACGTCGATTGGCACTGGTGAAACCATTTGTCCGGCGACTCCGTAACTGGAGCGCCGGCCTATTTCTTCCATTTTGGCACTACGGGCCGGCTGGGGCCGTTCGGTCTTTCCCAGTCACGAACGGCCTCACTTTTAGGTCCATCCATGAACCGCGTCAGCTTTCCCTCGGCTTGATTATTTGGCATCAAATGATCAAGGCGCCCGCACGCAGAATCCGCCGGCCGGTCGAGCTCGAGCTGAAGGCGAAGAAATAGATGGATGGCCCAAGTCGCGGTCTCAGGTCAGCGATCTGTTTCGCGCTGGTTCTCGTTCTGCCTGCTGCGCAGACGTCGCCGACGCTGCATTCGCGGGACGAGTGGCGTGTGGTTGACAAGGAATGCCGCGACGTCTTGCCTGCGCAGGCAAAGATACGGGCGTGTCTCAACCTGCTGAGCGATCGACGCCTCCCGACCGCTTATCTTGCGTCGATCACCGGCGAAATATCGAGCACCTTTCAAGGCTTGCGAGACTACGGCAACGCCATCAAGTACAAGAAGATCGAAATTGAACGTTCCTCGGCGAGGCAACCTTCTTCGTCGGGTGACGCACTTCCTGCCAGTCTCGGTGCGATGTCTCTGCGTTACACGGAGCTCGGGACACTCCAGGCGCTCAATCGCCAAGCCAATTTCGGCAGTCAGTCGGATGAAGCGCGCCGAGGCGCCACCGAGGAGCAAAGCAGCTACAACCTTGCGCTTCAGTATAACCCGATGAACTACAGGGCATATCGATACCGGGCTGAAATTCGCAGCCAATTCTGCGACAGCGCGTCCGCCGCTCAAGACATGGAAGCAGCGGTTAGGTTTGCCGAACAGGCGGGAGATCAGGACGCCGCGCGAGACTACAAGCGCATCACGCTGGGTGCTTGCGTTCCGGCGTGGCGGCGAGAATAGTCCGAGCCATCAAACTGTCGCCCCCCGGCGGCATACGCCGCGCCGCCCCGACAGTATTCTCACGGACCCCGAACTGGCAGGGAACTTGCGATGTATCCGTGAGTAGTTCGGCGCCAGCTATTCTCGGTGTGCCGAACTCAGACATTCGGAGCACGCAAATGAACATGCATCATCGTTTTGAGACAGGTCGCGGACGTGGCGGACGCGAGTCGACGGTCAGCAAGATGCTGTCCGATCTCATCCTGGCCTGCCAGCAGATCGAAGCCGACATCGCGACCGAAGAAGCGCGCGTGGGAATTTATGACCGATCGGACGCGAGGTATCCGATTTTGGCAAGGTCGCTCAATGAGCGGCACGCCAATCTCAAGGGAACGATTGCCACGCTCGAAAAGCGTGTCGCCGAGAGATCTCAGCACAAGCTGGTGACCGACGCAGCATAGCTCGGTCCTTGACCAACTTCTTGCGCGCGGGCAGAGCCATCGACGTAATGAAGCTCAGTGCGGCGGTGACGACGTCAGCCGCTGCCGCGGGTGGATGGATCGAGGTTTCGGTTCTCGCCGGGCGGGATCGGGCCAAAGCCCGGATATACGTACCGGTCCGGAGGCACGACCTGTTCACTTGGACGGATGATGAGGTGCTGTCGCACGCGTCGATGATGCGCCGATGCGGCGCAGGCAACCGAGCTCCACAGCATCACAAGCGGCAACGCCAAGGCCAAGGAAATAGGCAAGCAAACACGCAAGGCAACACGCATCGCGATCACTCCGTTTCACCGAACAGGTGATCGCCGAGCGTAGCGCTGTATTCTGCCCTGGCTTCTCACATGCGATCAAAACAGCGAGATCGGCGATCCGTCACTTCGTTATCGCGCACCGATCGCGGTCTTTAGCGGCCGCGGCAAGGCCTGCGCGCAAGCGACACCGAGCAGCGCGAGGCCGCCGCCGATGACGTGGAATGGCCTGACCGGCTCGCCCAGCATCACGATCGCGGCCGCGGCCGTCAGCACCGGCAGCAGGTTCATGAAGATCGCGCAGCGGTTCGGGCCGAGCTGCGCGACACCGCGGATCCAGAGGAACGGCAGCACCACCGAGGCCAGCGCGCCGGCATAGACGATCAGCGGCAAAGTCTCGGCGTTGACCTGACGCAGCGGCGCCGGCGTCGCGAGGAACGCGGGAAACATCACGGCCAGCGCGCACAGCGCCTGCATGTAGGTGGATTGCCATCCAGTGATCGGCAGATTCCAGCGTTTCAGCAGCACGCCGTACAGCGCATAAACGATCGCGGCCAGCAGCATCAGCGCGTCGCCCGCATGCACGCCGTTCTGCAACAGCGACGACAAGTCGCTGCCGCTGACGAGATAGACGAGGCCCGCAAACGACAGCGGCGCGCCGCAGATCATGCCAAGCGTCGGCGGTTCGCCGAGCAGCGCGGCACTGAGGACGACCGTCAACAGCGGCGTCAGCGCGGTGAAGACAGCCATGTTGGTCGCGGTGGTGGTCTCGGCCGCCAGATACGACAGGCTCTGGAACAGGCACATCGCAAGGAAGCCGAGGATCGCGAGCGGACCGAGATGCGGCCAGATCGCACGGCGATTGCGCCAGGCGGCGCGCGCCACGAACGGAGACATCAGCAGCACCGCGACCAGCAGGCGATAGAAGGTGATCGCCTGCGGACCGATCGTGTGCGCCGAGAGGCGAGAAACGATGACGTTGCCTGCCCACAGCACGATGGCAACGAAGGGATAGAGAAGTGCAGCTCTTGACTTGAACATGACCCGGCAGCTTGTTGGTGGAGGACGCACCAGCAACTACCTGTCGCGCCGAAGTCCGTCTCACGCTAGACTGACCTCACCTAGTGAGATTGGGACATGCGAGATGAAGACGTGTTGGACGAGCTGACCACACGGCACCTCGACTATCACGCCACGGCGCGGCCGATGGCGGCGATGGAGATCGACTATCCGAGCGGCGCGTCGACCGGCCTGCACGCGCATCCACGCGGCCAGCTGCTCTATGCGATCGAGGGCGTGATGGTCGTGCGCTGCGCTGAAGGCACCTGGGTGGTGCCGCCCAACCGGGCGGTGTGGCTCGTGGCCGATCTCGCGCACGAGGTCCGGATGTGCGGCGCGGTCAAGATCCGCACCGTGTTCGTGGACGCCGACGCGGCTCCCAATCTGCCGCGGGCCAGCTGCGTGTTCGCGGTCTCGCCGCTGCTGCGCGAATTGTTCGTCGCCGCGATGCGCGTCCCGCTGGACTATGCGCCCGCGACCTCCGACGAGCGCCTGATGCGCGTGCTGCTCGACCAGCTGCGCGAAGTCGATGTGCTGCCGCTGCACCTGCCGATGCCGCGCGACGAAAGGCTCGCGCGGATCTGCGCCGCGCTGGTGGCCCACCCGAACGATGGCTCCACGGCGGAGCAATGGGCGCGCCGGCTGAAGCTGACGTCGAAGACCATCCATCGTCTGTTCGCCAGGGAAACCGGCATGACGTTCGGCGAATGGCGTCAGCAGGCCCGCTTGCTGTTTGCGCTCGAACGCCTCGCGCGCGGCGCCCGCGTGGTCGATGTCGCGCTCGATGCCGGCTATGCCAGCCAGAGCGCCTTCACCGCGATGTTCCGCAAGCATTTTGGCGTGCCGCCCAACGCGTTCTATCGGTGAGCCGTCCACTGCCGCTGTGCTCCCTCTCCCCGTTCTTACGGGGAGAGGGTTGGGGTGAGGGGCTGCATCCGCAAAACAACTTCGAGTTAGACTCGCGGAGATTCCCCCTCACCCGGATCACATTGCGCTTCGCTCCATGCGATCCGACCTCTCCCCGCACACGGGGCGAGGTGAAGCAGAGTCCGTTGCTCGGCCTGACATAATCTCGTCGCGTTTAGTGCTCCGCCGCCGACTGAGCCTCCGGTCCCAGGATCCAATCCCTGAACGCCGCGATCTTCGGAAGCGACTGCCTGTTGTCGGGACAGACGAGATAGTAGGCGAACTCCTCCAGATGCGCGGTCTCGAGCAGCTGGACCAGTTCACCGCTCGCGATCTCATGTGCCACCATCGCGGCCGGCAGCAGGCCCGCGCCCTGCCCCGTCAGCACGGCCTTCAGCAGAAGGCCGCTGTCATCGAACGAGGGTCCGCGCGGCATGCGAACCTCCGCGATGCCGTTGGCCTGAAACCACAGGCTCCATCCCTTGCGATCGGCGTCATGCACCTGCGGCCAGCTTGCGAGCGCGCCAGGAGACGCCGGTCGCCCGAGGCGCGCCACCAGCGACGGCGATGCGACCGCCACCATCTCCACGGTGACGACGCGGTCGCTGCGCAGCCCCGGGTAGCGGCCAAGGCCGTGGCGCACCGCGACGTCGACGCCGCTGCGCGAGAAATCGACCACTGTGTTGCTGGTGACGATCTGCAGATCGATCTCGGGATGCGCGCCCTGGAACGAGGCCATGCGGGGCACCAGCCAGGCCGATGCAAAGAACGGCGTGACGCTCACCGTCAGCGTACCGACATCGACGGATGCCGCGACGCGGCGCGAGGCATCCGCGATCTGGCGAAAGGCGTTGCGGATCGACGGCAGATAGTCGCGGCCGGCGTCCGTGAGATAGATGCCGCGCGGCACCCGCTCGAACAGCTTCACGCCGAGATCGGCTTCGAGCGTCTTGAGCATTTGGCTGACCGCGCCCGGCGTCACGCATAGCTCCTCGGCTGCTAGCTTCACCGAGAGATGGCGGGCGGCGGATTCGAACGCCTTGAGCGCGTTCAGCGGTGGAAGCCTGCTTTCCATAATTTAGATTTTCTAATCTCAATTGCCCAGCAAATCTGGTTTGCCAACTCGGCGTTACGGGCGCCCTATCAGCCTAATCCGATGCTGAAAGCCGCGTCAACGCAGAGAAAGTTGAACCATGGAACTTAGATTTTCTAACCTTCCTTGCCGCTCCCGACGGCTCCGTTTTCTTGATGGAGCAAGCCATGACTGAGGTCGCAAGCAAGCTTGCCATCCGCGAGATCGCTGCAGGCGGTCAGACCGGCCCGCTCGTCGAGCGCATCAATGCGTCGCAAGCCGGCAGCCTGCCCGGCCTGCTGGACTTTCAATGGCTCGAAGCCGGACGTGGCCACATCCGCGGCCGCTTCGAGATTGCCGCAAAACACTTCTCGCCGCACGGGCTGCTGCACGGCGCAAGCATCGTCGCATTGGCCGATACCGCATGCGGGTTCGGCTGCCTCGCGTCGTTGCCGGACGGCGCCATCGGCTTCGCCACCGGGGAGTTGAAGACCAACTTCATCGGCGCCGCGCGCGAAGGCGGCATGAGCTGCGAGGCGCGCCTCGTTCACGCCGGGCGCACCACCCAGGTGTGGGACGCCGAGATCCGCAGCGAGGCGACAGGCAAGACCATCGCGCTGTTTCGCTGCACGCAGATGCTGCTCTACCCGCCGAGCACGGCCGGTGGTCATGCGGCACAGGGAGAACGATCATGAGGAATGCCGTCATGCACCCCGGTTATCAACGAGCCAAGCCGTTCTACGGCTGGTACGTCGTTGCAGCTGCCTTCGTCGTCACGCTGATCGGCTTCGGCAGCGCCTACACATTCTCGTCCTTCGTCGAGTCCCTGCAGCGGGAGTTCGGCGCCTCGCGCGGCTCGGTGTCGCTGGTGTTCTCCTTCGCGGGCTTCCTGTATTTCGGCCTGGGGATGATCTCCGGTCCGCTTGCCGATCGTTGGGGCGCGCGCAGGCTCGCTGGCCTCGGAATGGCGCTGGTCGGTCTCGGCATGGCGCTGGCGGGACAGGCGCAGACCATCCTCCAGGTCTATGCCGCCTACAGCATCGGTATCGGCGCCGGTGTCGGCTGCGCCTACGTGCCGACCTTGGGCGCCGTGCAGCGCTGGTTCGTCAGGCGGCGCGGTTTTGCGTCGGGCCTCGCCGTCAGCGGGATCGGGGTCGGCACACTGGTGATGCCGCCGCTCGCGACCTGGCTGATCACGAGCCTCGGCTGGCGCGATGCCTATGTCGTGCTGGGCGTTGTCGCCGCCGTCGCCGGGATCGGTGCATCGCTGCTGATCGCGGACGATCCGCGCCGCTACGGCACCGGACCGGACGGCGATCCGCTCGAGACGGTATCGGGCGCTCCGCTCCGCCAGGGCGTCTCGATCCGCGCTGCAGTACGGAGCGCGCGCTTCGCCGGGCTCTATGCCGCCTGCCTGATCAGCGCGTTCGGCGTATTCGTGCCCTTCGTGCACCTCGTGCCGTTTGCGGTCGATCATCAGGTGGCGCCGACGCTGGCCGTGCTGTTGCTCGGGATGATCGGGGTCGGCAGCACGGCCGGCCGGTTCTTCCTCGGCGGCATCGCCGACCGCGTCGGCCGCGATGCATTCCTGGTCGCGATGTATCTCGGCATGGCCGTCTCGCTGGCGATCTGGGCGATCGCCGGCACCTTCTGGTCGCTCACGGCCTTCGCACTGCTGTTCGGCCTGTTCTATGGCGGCTGGGTCGCGATCCTGCCCGCTGTCGTCACCGACCATTTCGGCGGCCGCAATGTCGGCGGCATCATCGGCATCCTCTACACCAGCGTCGCGGTTGGCACGCTGCTGGGCCCGAGCGCCGCCGGCTTCGCCTACGACATCAGCCACAGCTACTTCATTCCGGTGGCGATCAGTGCAGCCGCCAATCTCGTCGCCGCCCTCATCGCAATGGCGACCATGCGCACGGCCTCGCCGATCGCCTCGGTTGCGCAGCGGTGACGTCCCATGACGGGCGGTGACCCCCGTGCTACGCTCGGAGATCACCCACCCCATCGGTTCGAGAGCTCCGTGATCGCTCGCCTCGCCATGACCAATGCCTGGACTTATCGGCGAACCGACAGTGACGGCATCGTCGAACTGGCATCGTGGCGCGGCGCCGGCTCGCTTGCCCTCAAGCCGCACTTCCATGACGAGAACCAGATCGTGCTGGTGCTGTCGGGGTCGCGCGCCTTTCGCATCGGCGGCGCCACCGTCACCGTGCCTGCCGGCCATGCCGCGCTGATTCCGGCGGGAATGCTCCATGCGCCGATGACGATGTCGGACGAGGAAACGGTCTGCCTCAACGCCTACATTCCTGCCGGCCGCGTCTGCTCGTCGGTGCGGATCATCCGCTTCGGGCAGCGTTGGCGGAACGTCGACGAGATCTCGCCTGAGCACGTCAGCGAGATCGCCGACGACATCCTGTCGTGCGCGCCATCTCACCCCGCCGGCTGCACCGACAGGACGAAGCTTGGTATCGCATTGACCGAGAGCGTCGCGCCGATCGGCGCGATTGCCGCCGGCTTCGGGCGAAGCCGCGAAGGGTTCAGCCGCATGGTCAGCCGCGAGCTCGGCATCCCGCCGCATACCTTCCGCCTGCTGGCCCGCCTCAATCTTGCCCGGCAATTGCTGCGCGCCGGCGAGCCGATCGCAGCAGTCGCGGCCGATGCTGGCTTTTCCGACCAGAGCCACCTCACCCGGCTGTTCCGCCGCACCTTTGGCACGACGCCGGGCGTCTACTGGCCCGGCTGAAGTGACGTCACAGACGTTCCAGACCGATTGGCGCGCCGCCCGCTAGCCTGCTCACCCTCAAGAGGGTGAAGGATGGATACCCAGACAAGTCTTCTGCTGCTGGCGGCCGGGGTCGCCGGAGGGATCATCAATGCGCTGGCGGGCGGCGCGACGCTCATCACCTTTCCGGCGATGCTCGCGGCGGGCCTGCCGGCCGTCATCGCCAACGCGTCGAATGCGGTGGCGATCTCGCCGGGGCATTTGATCGCCGCGCTCGCCGATCGCGGCAAGCTGCCGCCGCCGACGCGGCGCACGATCAGCTTCGTCGCGATCGCCACGGTGGGCGGCGCGGTCGGCGCCGGCGTGCTGTTGCTGCTTCCCGAGCGGCTGTTCCTGCTGCCGGTGCCGGCCTTGATCGCATTTGCAACGCTGTTGTTTGCCTTCGCGCCGCAGATCCAGGGATGGACCGTCGGGCGCCACAAGGCCGCGGCCCTGCCCTCGACCGGCGCGAGCAGCGCTGTGCTTGGGCTGGCGTCCATCTATGGAGGCTTCTTCGGCGCCGGTCTCGGCGTCATCCTGACCGCGGTGCTGTCGATCACCGAGCCCAACGACATCAGGGCGATCAAGGCGTTGAAGAACCTTCTCGCGACCTGCGTGTCGCTCGCTGCCACATTGATCTTTATCTTGCAGGGGGCGGTGCGGTGGCCGGAGACCCTGGCGATGCTGCTCGGCGCCATGATCGGCGGCTATGCCGGCGGTTTCCTGATCCGGATCCTTCCCGCCCACATCGTCCGGCAGTTCGTCATCGTGGCCGGAGCGCTGATGACCGTGATCTACGCGGCGCGATACTGGTTCTAGGTGGAGCGAGGGAGCCGAGGCTCCCATCGACATCGGTTGGCTTAGTGCGTCGTCATCCAGGCGCGGGCTTCACGCTGGGCGACCGCGATCTCGACATCGGACATCTGCTCGGCGACTTCGCGGCGGTGCGCGATCGCATCAGTACGTCCCTTGAGCGCCGCCAGGTTGAACCATTTGTGCGCCGCGACGAGGTTGACCACACCGGAGCGGCCGCTCGCCCAATACATACCACGTTCGAACAGCACGTCCTGGATCGCCGTTGCGGCAACCGGGACAGCGCTTTCCTGATCGATGACCCCCTGAAACATTCTCAATCCCCTTTTTGTTGTTGGCCGCCCTCCCCCGAGCGCGGCCCCCGTCCACTGTTGAAACTACCCTGTCATTCCCGGGCTGATCTCTTGATCATGCCCCGCGCCGATCCTTGGGATCATCGCGTGCCGTTTGCCGGCTTGTTGGGATGATCATGGCCCATCAAATTTGAAGAGCGGTTTAAGTATCGCGATGAACGGGATGTAAATCGGCGTCGCCGAGGGCGCATCGAGGAATCGCAGAAGTGCCTGTGCCGCAGGCACTTCCTTGCATTCGTGAACGGCGGTTTACCCTGGTGTTTGGGACAACGATAACCATGGCGGACATTGGCCGCGGCGCCGGCGGGTCCCACCAGGCAATCAGTTTCGAAATTGACGGAGGGGCGGCGCGACCATGGACGAGCCGCGGAGCGGCGTGCGGTCGGGTGCACAGACAAAAGCAACGCGAGGCCGTCAGGCCCAGCGTCGATCCGGAACGGGGATGGATGGGGAAAGTGGCTGCCGGGCGCGGACTGCGCGGGCCGCCGGAACGAGGGGGTCGGCGAACACGTCAGGACCAGATTTCAGCTCGGCATTCTCGCCGGTGAAATTGCGGAACCAAGCGGGCTCCGCACCGAACGAAGAAATCTCTGTTTCTTCTGCCGGACCGGTTTTGGGAAGGTTGCCCTCTCCGAAATTCGATCCAGCCGTTTGACCTGATGTCTCGCCGACACCCTCTTTCGTCAGCCAGAGCCTTGGGGGTGGGATGTGCCTCTCAGCAGTCCGTCCGCTGGCTCTCGCGACGTGCCGACGTCAAGCCGCCGGCAATCCTCTCGAGGCGAGAGGCTTACTTCTTCTTGGCGACCTTGCGGGTCTTCTTCGCAGTCTTCTTCACTGCGCTCTTCGCCTTCTTCGCCTTCTTCGCCTTCTTTGCCTTCTTAGCCATGTTGCCCTCCAGTATGTGAGATGGCTCTACTTCGCTGCGTGCACTCGGGAATCGATATGCACTACTTCCCGAATACACCAACAGACCGAAAAAAACAGTGTCCCGCTTAAGGAAGTGTTGACGCAGCGGTGGCAACGCGCACAGCGCGCGTCGCCGTTCAAATCGACGATGCAATCGCGCGACGATGCAAGAAGTGCAACAGCCGCCGACATCGGCATTTGTCAACGTTGCAGGAAACGCTTGTATTGCAGGCCTTTCTTGAATTCGCATTGAAGCGATCGACGCGCGACCGTCATTGCGTTGAGTCGCGAGCGACGACGAAAAGCGGCGCGACGCCGACGCCGAGTCGTAATTTTTGGCAATGAAAAAAATTTCGTGGGTAAGACGGGTTTTGCCTCGTTTGAGGTCATCCGAACCGGATTTGCGAACGAATCGCGGCTTCGGCGATTCGGCGCCGATGGCGCCGGCGTGCCGCGAACGGAGGGTGTGAGGCAGGATCACGCCGCGTTCACGCGTGCGCGACGACACCGAAGGTGACGGCAAAGGAGCGTGCAAGGGAGCATGATCCGGCTGGATCATGCGCCAAGGACAACATCATTGTCCTGTTGTTCAGATGCCGAGCTTCGACTTCAAGAGGTCGTTGACCGCCTGCGGGTTCGCCTTGCCGCCCGACGACTTCATCACCTGACCGACGAACCAGCCGACCAGTTGCGGCTTCGCCTTCGCCTGTTCGACCTTGTCGGGATTGGCCGCAATGATGTCGTCGACCACCTTCTCGATCGCGCCGAGGTCGGTGACCTGCTTCATGCCGCGCGCCTCGACGAGCGCGCGCGGATCGCCGCCTTCCTGCCAGACGATCTCGAACAAGTCCTTGGCGATCTTGCCGGAAATCGTTCCCTCGCCGATCAGGTCGACGATCGCGGCGAGCTGCTCCGCCGACACCGGCGAGGCTGCGATCTCGACGCCTTCCTTGTTGAGACGACCGAACAGTTCGTTGATCACCCAGTTGGCGGCGAGCTTGCCGTCGCGCGCCTTGTCGGCAAGACCCGACAGCACCGTCTCGTAGAACTCCGCGCTCTCGCGCTCGGCGACCAGCACGCTCGCATCATAGGGCGACAGGCCGAAGCCCGTAATAAAACGGGACTTCTTCTCGTCCGGCAGTTCCGGCAGCTGCGCCTTGAGATCGTCGACGAAGGCCTGGCTGAACTCGAGCGGCAACAGATCGGGATCGGGGAAGTACCGGTAGTCGTGCGCCTCTTCCTTGGAGCGCATCGAGCGGGTCTCGCCCTTGTTCGGGTCGAACAGCCGGGTTTCCTGGTCGATCGAGCCGCCGTCCTCGATGATCTCGATCTGACGCCGCGCCTCGTACTCGATTGCCTGGCCGATGAAGTTGACCGAGTTCATGTTCTTGATTTCGCAGCGGGTGCCGAACGCGGTCTCGCCGTAACGGCGCACCGAGACGTTGACGTCGGCGCGCAGATTGCCCTTCTCCATGTCGCCGTCGCAGGTGCCGAGGTAGCGCAGGATCGAGCGCAGCTTGGTGACGTAGGCCTTGGCCTGCTCGGCGTCGCGGATGTCGGGCTTGGACACGATCTCCATCAGCGCAACGCCGCAACGGTTGAGGTCGACATAGGACATCGTCGGCGACTGATCGTGCAGCAACTTGCCGGCGTCCTGCTCCAGGTGCAGCCGCTCGATCCCGATCGTGACGCTGCGGCCGCCGTCGAGCTCGAGCGACACCTCGCCCTCGCCCACGATCGGCGACTTGTACTGGCTGATCTGGTAGCCCTGCGGCGAGTCCGGATAGAAATAGTTCTTGCGGTCGAACACCGAGCGCAGGTTGATCTGCGCGTTGAGCCCGAGACCGGTGCGCACCGCCTGGCGGACGCACTCCTCATTGATCACGGGCAACATGCCCGGCATCGCGGCATCGACCAGCGAGACATGGGAATTGGGCTCGCCGCCGAACGCGGTCGATGCGCCGGAGAACAGCTTCGCGTTCGAGGTGACCTGGGCATGGATCTCCATGCCGATCACGACCTCCCAATCGCCGGTGGCGCTCTTGATCAGCTTGTGCGGGGCGGCAGATGCGGTCATGGATCTCGGTTTCCGGATAAAGGATATCTGGGATGGATTGGGCTTCGCGCAACCGATCGCGCCAGTCAAGCCGCCTTGCAGTCCCCTTGCAGCCCGCCGCCGTCGCCTGCGGCGGATCAGAGCCCGCGCCGGAACTGCTGGTAGGCCTTGCTCGAGCGCAGCGCGTCGGCGCCGCCCGCGATCAGCTGGTCGACCTGCTCCGGCGGCAGCGACAACCGCGTCGGGATGGCGTTCAGGATGCCGGCGCGGTCCGGTCCGAGCCGGTCGAAGCCGAGCCGCTCGACATAGATCGCGACGTCGCCGCATTTCCAGCCGGCGCCGACGCCGAGCCGGCTGCGCTCGGCCGCCGACAGCCCGCAGCGCCAGCGCTTCAGCTTGCCGGACCAGTCCTCGGCGAGCGCCGTGAAGGCGGCGTAGCTGGAGCGCACGCTGGCATCGATCGCGGTGTCGGCGGCTGCGGACACCAGTTCGACGCCGTTCGGCCCTTCGAGCGTCTGCACGAAGTCGCCGGAGATGCCGCGGCCGGCGTCGACCACCAGGAACAGGATGCGCTTCAGCTTGGCCGCCTGCCGTTCGTTCAGCGGCTCGTACGGACGCTGCGCGGCGAGCAAGCCGATGCTCAGCCCCGACAGGCCGTAATTGTCGACGAGGCCGCCATCGAGCAGCTTGACGTAGCGCATCGAGCCGTCGCGGTAATGTGCCTGGGCCTCGGCGTAGGCGCGCAGCAACGGCTGTGCGTTCGGATCGTTGCGCACCCGCTCGAGCCAGGCCGGCAGCGGCGCGGCGCAACCGCCAGGATAGGTTTGCAGCACGATCGGGGCGAACGCCAGCGGCACCGCGGCGGATGCCGCCACCGCTTCGGCGACACGATACGATCTGATGTCGCTGCACAAGGCATCGAACGACGTCTTGCCAAACACGAACGGCGTGCGGTTGTAGATATCAGACGCGTTGATCCAGACCCGCGGCCGGCGATCGTCGGCCAGTGCGTCGAACCGCGCGCCGTCGAACAAATTCTGATCGAGCCAGTCGGTGAACTGGCTGTCGTTGACGCCGCCGCCGAGCGCGCGTCCGATATTGCCGAGCGAGATCCGGGTCTTCAGTCCCTCCTCGGCGTTGCGCAGCAGGAAGCGCTGGCGGAAATCGTCGAGCGCCGCGCGGCGCTTCAACCCGAAATAGGCGGCGGTGACCGATCCGCCGGAGACGCCGGAGACGAAGTCGACGCGGTCGAGCAGCGTCTTGGTGCCCGCCGCACTCGAACGCGTGTGGTCAAGCTCCTCCAGCACGCCGAACGAAAACGCCGCCGCGCGGGTGCCGCCGCCGGAGAACGACAGCGCGAGCAGCAGATCATCTTCGTAGGCCGGAATGTCGCGGGCGCTGCTGTTGTCGGCGAGCGCGGCGCCGAGCGGCACATTGCCGGGCAGATTGTAGACGGAGGCGCAGCCGGCAAGGCCCGCCGCCACCACGGCCACCAGCATTGCTGACAGCCATCCCCCTATGCCCGACCCACGCACGAATACTCTCTTTTGCCGCTGGCCCCCGCCCGGTTCCATTAGCCTATCACGGCCAATCTGGGCGGCGGCATGGCGGCCGAAACAAGGTTAATGCTCGCGGTGCCTCCGCACCGGCGTCCTTTAGCCGCGCTGCGCCAGCAGCGCGGCTACGATCCGCTCCCACTCGGCCTCGAGCGTGTCCTTTGCGACCGGCTGGCCGGCCTGGCGATACCAGTAGCCGGCATTGCCGAGATCGCCCTCGACGCGATGCAGATGGGCATGCACCCAGGCCGAATTGGCGTCGCCCTCGTCCTGCACGATGCGGTGCGCCTGGTCCCAATCGCCCTTCTTCGCCCACCACAACGCGGCGAGCGGCGGCGACAGCGCCGCATCGGGCGCGGTGTCAGCGAGACTGGCGCGGAAATCCGCCATCGCTCACCACCATTTTGGGGCCACGAAGCGGCCGGCCGCCTGCTCGATCACCTCGCCGAGCGAGAACAGCGTCTCTTCGTCGAACGGACGGCCGATCAGTTGCAGACCGAGCGGCAGGCCTTGCGAGTCCTTGCCGGCGGGCACGGCGATGCCCGGCAGGCCCGCCATGTTCACGGTCACCGTGAAGATGTCGTTGAGATACATCTCGACCGGATCGGCGCCGCCCTTCTCGCCGATGCCGAACGCTGCCGACGGCGTCGCCGGCGTCAGGATTGCGTTGACACCCTTGGCGAAGCAGTCCTCGAAGTCCTTCTTGATCAGCGTCCGGACCTTTTGCGCACGCAGATAATAGGCATCGTAGTAACCGGCCGACAGCACATAGGTGCCGATCAGCACGCGGCGGCGCACCTCGTCGCCAAAACCATCGGCGCGGGTGTTCTCGTACATCTCGATGATGTTCCTGCCCGGTTCGCGCAGCCCGTAGCGCACGCCGTCGTAGCGCGCGAGGTTCGACGAGGCCTCCGCCGGTGCCACGATGTAATAGGCAGGCAGTGCGTATTTGGTGTGCGGCAGCGACACCTCGACGAGCTCGGCGCCGGCGGCCTTCAGCCACTGCGCGCCCTCGCTCCAGAGCTTTTCGATCTCGGCCGGCATGCCGTCGAGCCGATATTCCCTGGGGATGCCGATCTTCATGCCCTTCACGGACTTGCCGATCGCGGCCTCGTAATCCGGCACGGCGATGTCCACCGACGTGGTGTCCTTGGGATCGTGCCCCGCCATCGAGCGCATCAGGATCGCGGCATCGCGCGTCGAGCGCGCGATCGGGCCGGCCTGGTCGAGCGAGGATGCAAACGCGACGATGCCCCAGCGCGAGCAGCGGCCATAGGTCGGCTTGATGCCGACGGTTGCCGTGAACGCGGCGGGCTGGCGGATCGAGCCGCCGGTGTCGGTCGCGGTCGCGCCCATGCAGAGAGCAGCCGCCACCGCCGAAGCCGAGCCGCCGGACGAGCCGCCCGGCACCAGCGTGGTATTGGAGCCCTCGCGCCGCCACGGGTTGGTGACCGGGCCGAAGCACGAGGTCTCGTTCGACGAGCCCATCGCGAATTCGTCATTGTTGAGTTTGCCGAGCAGCACTGCACCGTCGCGCCACAGCTGCGAGGTCACCGTCGACTCGTAGGGCGGAATGAAATTGCCGAGGATATTCGAGCACGCCGTGGTCCTGATGTCGCGGGTCGCGAACAGGTCCTTGATGCCGAGCGGGATGCCGGCGAGCGGTCCGCCCTCGCCTTTTGCAATTTTCGCGTCGGCGGCCTTGGCCATCTCGCGGGCGCGGTCGGGCGTCTCGAGCACATAGGTGTTGAGCACGCGCGCGGCTTCGATCGCAGCGAGATGCGCATCGGTCAGTTCGCGGGCGGTGAAAGACTTGCTCGCCAAGCCCTCGCGGGCCTCGGCGATCGTCAGCGATGTCAAATCAGTCATTTATTGATCGGGCTGCAGAAGAACGGAGACAGGGTCTTGTCGTTGGCGGGGTCGTCCTGCCGGGCTTTGGCATTTTCCTTGGCGCGGGCGGCGTCAAGCGCCTCGAGATGGTCGAGCACGGCGTCCATCGCCGCGTTGGGATCGGCGACCTTCCCCTTGCGCTCCATGGCATCGAGGAAGTCCATATAGGCCTTGTAGGCCTTCTCATCGTCGCACAGCAGACACATTGAACTTTGTCGCTCTTGTTTGACGCGTTTTCTTCACGCGAACCGGTATCCACTTCGCTCGAAAACGCGACGCTTGCGTTACTCGACCACCTTCGGCACCAGGAAGAAGTCGTTCACGGTGTCGGGCGCGTTGCGGACGATGACGTCGGCGATCTCGCCGTCATTGACCACGTCGGCGCGCTTTTTCATCTCCATCGGCGTCACCGACGTCATCGGCTCGACGCCGTCGATATTCACTTCCGACAGCTGCTCCACAAAGGCCAGCATCGCGTTCAGCTCGCCCTGCAGATGGGGAACTTCGGCGTCGCTGACCGCGATCCGCGCCAGATGCGCGATGCGGCGGACGGTCGTGGCGTCTACGGACATTATATAGGGCCTCGGGGCTGAAAGGTCAGGCTGAAAGGTCAGCCTGCCGTATAGCAGAGGCCGGTTTTGCGCCGCAACCGCGCGAATTTGCCCGCCCAACAGGGCTTTGGTGCCAATCCGGCGACCGGACAAGACATCCTGCCGCGGATTCCGGCTGCGAAACGCACGACGAAACCAGTTCGCGGCCGCCGCGAAGTCGTCCCGAAACATTCACGGCGCCTACTCCAGCCAAACAGAAAAGTTCGGAGCGCGTCATGTCAATGCTCAACGGCAGCCCCCGCCCGGAGGGCTGGGACCCGGCCCTCTGGTCGATCGGCACGGCGCTGGGGGTCGCGATCCTCTACGTGGCATGCCTGGTCTGAACGAGGCCGCGCGTCAGGCCTGAGACAGAGCCGCCATCCGCGCCAGCGCGGCGCCGGCCAGCGCGCGGGTCAACTCGGCCGCCGGCATTTCCTTGCCCATCCGCACCGCCTGCCCGGCCCACAGATTGGTGAAATCGACCTTGCCCTGTTTTTCGGCAGCCGCCTTCAGCGGTCCGAGGGCGGTCGCTGCGTGCGGGAACGCCGGCGCGTCCGGCGAGATCGGCCCGACCTCGCGCATCACACGGTTGGCGACGCCGCGCGCCGGGCGGCCGGTCATCACATTGGTGATGACGGTGGATTCGTCGCTCGCCTGCGCCAGCGCGACGCGGGCCTGCGCCGTCACCTTGGACTCCGGGCAGCGCAGATAGGCCGAGCCGACCTGCACGCCGGAGGCGCCGAGCGCGAATGCCGCGGCGATCCCGCGCCCGTCGGCGATGCCGCCGGCCGCGACGACCGGCACCTTGACCGCATCCACCACCTGGGGCAGCAGCGAGAACGTCCCGGGCTGCTCGGCGATGTTATCGGTCAGGAACATGGCGCGATGGCCGCCGGCGTCGGCGCCTTGCGCGATGATGACGTCGGCGCCGTTCTCCTCGAGCCAGATCGCTTCCTTCACCGTCGTCGCCGACGACATCACGGTGGCGCCGGTGGCTTTCACCCGCTGCAACAGGTTTGGCTCCGGCAGGCCGAAATGAAAGCTGACGACCTCGGGCTTCAGCTCCTCGACCACCGCGCAGAACGCCGCGTCGAACGGCGCGCGGTTCGCCGCATTGATCGGCGCATTCGGATCGAGACCATGCTCGCGATAGTATGGCGCCAGCCGTTGCCGCCAGTTCGCCTCGCGCGCCGGATCGGCGTCGACCGCCTTGTGGCAGAAGAAGTTAAGGTTGACCGGCGCAGAAACGCGCTGGCGGATGATGTTGACCTGCTCACGCGCCTTCTCGGCCGACAGCATCGCACATGGCAGCGAGCCGAGCCCGCCCCCCTGCGCCACCGCGATCACCAGCTCCGCATCCATCACACCGGCCATCGGCGCCAGCACGATCGGGAATTCGGTCTTGAAACGATCGATCAATCGACGGTCCGGCCACATGGTGTGTCTCACGCTTGTTCAGGTCAAAGAGGAAAGAGAGTTGCGCCGGCCCTGCAACGACTGCTCGGCCTCGGCGACGATGCGGCCGACGATCTCGGCCGCCGGAACGATATCATGGATCAGGCCGACGGACTCGCCGGCAAACACCGCGGCGACATCGAAATTGGCCGCGGCCTTCGCGGCAGCATACTCCACCGCGACCTCGTCGGCGCGCTGCATCAGCTCGATCTCGCGGCCGCTCCAGCGCCGCAGATGATCGTTGGCAAGCGAACGCGCGGTGAACGGCGCCGGCCACATCAGCTTGCGCGACCAGTCGAACACCACGCCGCGCACCGTCTCACCGCTCTTCGCCGCACAGATCAGCTGCTTCGCCTGCTCGGCCGCGTCGGCCTCCACGCTGGCGTAGAAGCGCGTTCCCATCAGCACGCCGGACGCGCCGAGCATCATCATCGCCGCGAGGCCACGCCCGTCCGCGATGCCGCCGGCCGCGACCACAGGCACGCGCCCCGCCGCGAAATCGATGATCGCCGGCACGATGTCGAGCGTGGTGCGCGATGCGCCGTGACCGCCCGCCTCCGTGCCCTGCGCGATCAGGATGTCGGCGCCGCAATCGAGCGCTTGCCGCGCCATCTCCTCGCTCTGCACCTGGCAGATCAGCAGCGCGCCCGCCGCCTTGATCTTCGGCGCGAACGGCGCGGGATCGCCGAATGACAGCATCACCGCGCGCGGCCGCGCATCCAGCGCGATGTCGATCAGCTCGGGCTGCCTGGCGAGGCTCCAGGTGATGAAGCCGATGCCGAACGGCTTTGCAAAACCCTTCAGCTTCGCGGTCTCGGCCTGCAGCCGCGTCTTGTCGCCGTAGCCGCCGCCCAGAATGCCGAAGCCGCCGGCGGCGCTGACCGCCTTGACCAGCCCGCTGCCAGCGATCGTGTCCATCGGCGCGAGCAGGATCGGATGCTCGATGTCCAGACGTGCCGTCAATTCGGTGCTGATCGGCATGCGCTTGCTCCCTGTTCTGGACTTGCTGTTCTGGACTTGCAGCCTAAGCGGGCCTAACATTCTCGGATAATGAATACTAGAGAACGCTACCATCTCTAAATCAGAACGGTGGTCCCGGATGGAATTGACCGACCTGCTCACCTTTTCCACGGTCGCCCGGCTCGGCGGCATCACCCGGGCCGCCGACGAGCTGAACACGGTGCAGTCGAACGTCACCCAGCGCATCAAGGCGCTGGAGGCCGAGATCGGCACCGCGCTGTTCGAGCGCCACAGCCGCGGCATGTCGCTGACCGGCGCCGGCCGCCGCCTGCTGCCCTATGCGCAGCGCATGGCGGCGCTGTCGCGCGAAGCCGTGCTCGCCGCGCGCGACGATGGCGAGCCGAAGGGTCCGCTGTCGATCGGCTCGATGGAAACCACCGCCGCGGTGCGGCTGCCGACGCTGCTCGCCGAGTTTCATCGCCGCTATCCCGCGGTGCGCCTGACCTTGCGCACAGCGCCGACCGCCGACCTCGTTGCCGCCGTGCTCGACGGCTCGCTCGACGGCGCCTTTGTTGCCGGCCCGATCGAGCATGCCGAACTGTCGGCGACATCAGCCTTCACCGAGGAACTGGTGCTGATCACCGCGCAGCGCTGGAAATCGCTGGCCGCCTTGCGCGCCGGCACGCCGGAGTCGGGCCCGACCGCGCTGGTGTTCCGCACCGGCTGCACCTACCGGCAGCGTCTCGAACAGGTGTTTACCGAGTTCGGCTGGCCGTCGGCGGTTCGCTTCGAGTTCGGCACGCTCGACGGCATGGTCGGCTGCGTCGCCGCCGACATGGGCGTCACCCTGCTGCCGCGCGCCGTCGTCGAGCGCGATCATGTCCAGCGCGACATCAACATCCACAAGCTCAATCCGCAGCATGCGCATGTCGAGACGCTGTTCATCCAGCGCCGCACCGCGCATCAATACAGCGCGTTGCAGGGGCTGGCCGCGTGCCTCGGTGGCGACGAGCGGGTGATCGCCGCCTGACCGGCGTTTTCGCATGGACGCCACGGCAGTGCCGGGCTTTGCCTCGGCGCGCGGCTGCGTGCTAAGCGCTAGCGCCATGCCCGCCCCCATCCTTCCCCTGATCGAAGCCGCACCGCACTGGCCCGAGCGCGGCGCGCTTGTCGGCCTCGACCTCGGCACCAAGACCATCGGGGTTGCCGCCTCCGATCCGGACCGGCGGCTCGCGACCGGCGTCGAGACCATTCAGCGCAAGCAGTTCAAGGTCGACGCGGCACGGCTGCTCGCGATCGCCGCCGAACGCAACGCCGTCGGCTTCGTGCTCGGGCTGCCGATCAACATGGACGGCAGCGAAGGCCCGCGCGCGCAGTCTACCCGGGCGTTTGCCCGCAACCTCGCCGGCCTCACCGCGCTTGCGATCGGGCTGTGGGACGAGCGGCTCTCGACCGCGGCGGTCGAGCGCGAGTTGATCGGGATGGACGTCAGCCGCGCCCGGCGGGCCGAGGTGATCGACGAGCACGCCGCGATCTTCATCCTGCAGGGTGCGCTGGACCGGCTCGCGAAGTTGCGCGGGGAGCGCTGACCATGGCCGTGGTGATCGCGGCGCTGCTGCCGGTGTTCCTCTTGATCGTGCTCGGCTTCGTCCTGAAGCGCACGTTGATGCCGCTCGATACGCAATGGCACGGGCTGGAGCGGCTGACCTATTACGTGCTGTTCCCGGTGCTCCTGGTGCAGACCCTGGTGAAGGCTGACCTGACCACGGTGCCGGTCGCCGGCGTCGGCGGCGCGCTGCTGCTCGCGGCGCTGGTGATGTCGCTATTCTGCCTCGCGCTGCGCGGCCCGCTGGCGCGCGCCGGCGTCGACGGCCCCGCCTTCACCTCGATCTTCCAGGGCGCGACCCGTTGGCAGACCTATGTCGCGCTTTCGGTGTCGCGCAATCTCTATGGCAGCACAGGCCTTGCCCTGGCTTCGGTCGCGATGGTCGCGATCATCCCGCTGGTCAATGTGTTCAGCGTCGCCGTGCTGGCGAAATATGCCTCGTCCGAGAAGCGTTCGACCGGCGCCATCGTGATGACGGTCGTGCAGAACCCGCTGATCTGGGCCTGCGTCATCGGGCTCGTCATCAATGTCGCGCACATCCCGCTGCCACAGATATGGTATGACGTCGCCGACGCGCTCGGCGGCTCGTCGCTGGCGATCGGCCTGCTCGTCACCGGGGCCGGGCTGCATCTGGAAGGCATCTTTCGCCCCAGCCTCGCTGCCAGCGCGGCATTGGTGCTGAAACTCGTGCTGATGCCGGCGCTGACCGTCGCGCTCGCGGTGTGGTTCGGCGTCACCGGGTCCAACCTCGCTATCGTCGCGGCCTGCGCCGCGGTGCCGACCTCGCCGTCAGCCTATGTGCTGGCGCGCCAGATGGGCGGCGACGCGCCGCTACTCGCCCAGATCATCACGCTGCAGACAATTCTGGCCGCGATCACGATGCCGATCGTGATTGCCGCGGTGGGGCTTTAGAAGGCGTACCCCGATCGGCCTTGAATATCGCCGCGCAATCGGTCGCTACCAGACTTCGCGATAGTTCGCGAATTTGCGCAAGGTCTTGTCATAGCGGGCCGGTACGATCCAGGGCAACAGGAGCCTGAAGATCGCGTTCGGAAGCGGAGAGCGAAGCCGCACATAGAGGTCGAGCGGATCGAGATCATGCCGCATCCGGAATTTCGGTTCGTAGCTGAGACCCGTGCTTCGAAGCCATCTGTAACCGTTGGCGATCGCCCAATTCATCATGTCGCGAATGGTGTAGTAATAAAGATGAAGGTCGAGCGCGACAACATAGTCGAGGCCGACATACTCCCAGAACAGACTGTCGCCTTCGACCATGCAAAGGCTGAAGGCGATCACTTTCCCGCCACGGCGCCAGATGAAGAAGCGGACCTTGTCCTTCATGTCGCTGCCGAGCCGGCGGAGATAGTCGGCTGTCAGTTTCTCGAACCGGAATTTCGAACGGTCGAAGACCTGCAGGTAGAGCGGATAGATCTCGTCGACCGCATCCCTTGCGTCGTCGGTGACGGTAAGAGCGATGCTTTCACCGTCGGTTGCCTTGAATTTCTTGCGGAGCTGCCAGCGCGCCGATCGCGGCAGCGCATTTTGCATGTAGGCATCGAAGTCGTCGTGCTCGATATTGAGCGCCGTCATCGGCATGCTCGGCGCACGGGCGAAGCCGCGCCGGACAAAGCAATCCAGCACCGGCCGGTAGCGCGCGGGGAATTCCTTCAGGACGATGAGCTGCGCCCGGCACGATCTTGCGAGAGTGACGATTTCGCCGCAAAGAATCTCCGCGATCTTGCCGGACGGCACCGTGCTTGATCCGGCAAGATGCCCTTCCCCGGCGAAGCATCCGACCATCAGGGTGCGCATTCTGAGAAATCCGGGAACGAAGCGTCGGATGCGCGCCAGCAATGGCTGCCATTGCGCTCCAAGTCCTTCGAGAACGTCCTGGTCGAGAAGAAAGAACGGCTGGACGGCGTGGAGACAGCCCGCCCGGTCGATGATTGCGAAGTACCGGTACTCGACACGCTCGCGAAGCGTATCCTCCAGGATCTCGTAGTAACGGTGATCCTTGCGCAGGTCGGCGAAACTGGCCTCCCAAGCCGGACAACCGGCGATTTCGTCGCGCGTCACGATCTTTACGCGAAAAGGCGCTGTAGCAGCCGCCGCGTCCGCTACGCTTGTAGTATCAGCCAGACTGACTGCGTCTGACGCCAACGCAATGCTCCGGGTGATGAAAAGTCTTTCAATACAGTATCAATGTACCTGATTTGGCCACGGGCTCCTGTGCCATCCGCGCAACAAGTCATTACTTTCGAAGTCGCGTCTCTTTCGAAGCCCCGTCGGCGCAGAGCGGCGCGCGCCCTCCCGCAATAGACCGGCCCACCGGTCCAAGCGAACTAGCACCACAACTCGCCCTTGCGCTTCAGCAAGAGCGAGGGCCTGCAACGATTGGGCGCGGCTTGTACGGCTTCTCCTGATCGCCGCTATTTCCCGGCCGAACCGGCGAACGCCGTATCGAGCACATCCCCGATCGGCTGCCAGCTACGGCCGTCGAACTGAAGCAACCGCAATTGCTCGACCGGTCGGAACTGAGCGGTGTTGATCTTGATGCCGGGGAGCAAGGCGGACGCCTGATAATCTCTGAGCGCCGCGGCCTGCTTCATGACATTCTCGCGCGACAGGTCGTTGCCGCATTGCCTGAGCACCTCGACCATCGTTTCGGCGGCGGCATAGCCGTAGACTGCGGCCGCGTCATCCTTGCCGCCGGCTTTGGTGTACTTGTCCAGGAAGCTGTACCAGGCACCCTGCTCCGCTCTCCAGGCCGGATCGCTCGCATCCTTCAGGAACGCGGCGGTGATGACGCCGGTCGCATTCTCCGTGCCGGCCCGCTTGAGCACCGTCTCGATCGATGACGCCATCTGGTTCACGACGAACACCGGCCGCCAGCCGTGATCGGCCGCGGCGCGGATCACCTTGGCGGCATTTTCCGGAACTCCGGCAAACACGAAGACCTCGGCGCCAGATTGCTTCAGGATCGAGACGTGGCCGTCCAGGTGCTGATCGTCGACATCATAGGCGATGTCGACCCTGATGTTGTGGGCGACGTCGCCCAGCCCTTGCACCAGTCCCTTGAACAATTCGCGCCCGAACTGGTCATTCTCCCAAAGCGCCACGATTTTCTTGCCGGGATAGAAAGCCTGGATGTAGTTCGCGTAGATGCGTCCCTCCTCGCGATACGAAGGCTGCCAGCCCATGGTCCACGGATAGGAGGCCGGCTCACTGAGCTCGTGATCGCCGGAAGCAACGAAAAGCTGGGGGATCTTGCGTTCGTTGAGATACTTCCGCACCGCGAGATTCCCCGGCGTGCCGAACGAACCGAACATCAAGAGCACATTGTCGGTCTCGACCAGAATTCGCGTGAGATCCATGGCGTTGGAGGGATCCGACAGATCGTCATAGGACATGAAGCGGATCTTGCGGCCATTGATGCCGCCGCGTTCGTTGATCATCTCGAAATAGGCGGCTTCCGCCTTGCCGATCTGGCCGAAAATCTCCAGCGCGCCGCTATACGGCATGACATTGCCGATCCGGATTTCGGTGTCGGTAACGCCCTGGTCGCGCACCTGCTGCGTGATGGCGCCGAGAGACGCCAGCGCGACGACGCTGGCCAGGATTGCTCGGATCAAGATAGCCATGAGAAGAGCTCGCACGACGGCAGCCGCCGCTGCCTGGTTTCAGTCCGGCCCGCGCTCATTCATTGATCCAGATCATAGCACTCGAGGGGGCTGCTGGCATCCTCCAACCTTCCGATGGCTGGCGACGCACCGGCGCTGGTTCCGGATGATGATCACGCCGCAGACGATCCCGGACATCACGATGCCAATCGTGATCGCAGCCGTTGGGCCCTAGACATACGGGCCTGTCACGAAAAAGATGAATGTGTTGAGGGCGGAATGGATCATGACCGTCAGCCAGGTTGAGTTGCTGCGCCAACGGCAATAGCCCAGCGCCAATCCCATCCCGAATATCTCCAACTTCCCATAAACGTCATACTGTGTGTGGGTCATAGCCCAGACGACGGCGGTCAGAACGATCGCTCCGATCGGACCCAGAAACGACTCCGACCAGCCGCGATACAAGAAGCCACGAATGAGGAACTCTTCCATGATGGGTCCTGCAATGCAGGTACCGATGAGCAGGATCATCAAGCCGCTCGCGCCCTTGACCACGAAGACCGGGTCATCCACCGCGGCCCCCTCGCCACCAACACTCGAATTGATGACCGATTCAACGAGCAGAATGCCGGCAAAGATTGCAAATGCGCGCATGGCTTCGGCCGGGCTCGGCCAGTTGAGCGCGAGATATTCCTCGAACCCGCGGCGAGCTTTCCGGATCGCGATCCAGAGCACGCCGATCGTCAAAGGGCTCGCGATGGTAAGGCCAGCGCCGTACCATCGCCCCTGGGCGGCGAAATCCCGCAATTGAGCTGGCGACATTCTGGCTACGCCGTCTTGCGCCGCGATGATGATCGTCATGGCCCAACCTCCAACCAGCGTAAAAACGCCGTAAGCGATCAGGATGACGAATGCAGTCTCCACGAAATCCCAAGTCCGCTGCGGCGGTGCCGGGACCGGCGCGTTGGCATTCTCGAAGTTCGACATATGGGATTCTTCTACAACAACGTTGCAGCGAAGGTGGGCCTAGCTTCAACCTAGCATAGGGAACTCTCAGCCAGCCAGCCACCAGGTCTGGATCGTCGCCGCGAAATTGTTCAGCCCGTGCAGCAGGATGGTCAGCCAGGTCGATCCGGTGCGGAAGCGCAAATAGCCGAACAGGAGACCGATCGTCAGCACCTGACAGAGGAAGAACCAGTCGTATTGCAGGTGCATCACCGTCCAGACGATCGACGACAGCAGGATCGCGCCATAGGGTCCGAGCGCGGATTCCGACCAGCCGCGGTAGAGCCAGCCGCGTGCGAACAGCTCCTCCCAGAGCGGCGCGGCGACGGCGAAGGCGATCACCAGGAGCCACAGCGCGCTGTGCTCCTGCGCCGATTTCAGCACGTCGCCCATGAAGCCCGGCGACACCTCGCGGCCGGCGGCGCGGGATACCAT
The DNA here is from genome assembly GCF_029714345.1 of Bradyrhizobium brasilense. Classification (NCBI taxonomy): domain Bacteria; kingdom Pseudomonadati; phylum Pseudomonadota; class Alphaproteobacteria; order Hyphomicrobiales; family Nitrobacteraceae; genus Bradyrhizobium; species Bradyrhizobium brasilense. Next base: position 4,279,965 of record NZ_CP121669.1, on the reverse strand, counting down.
GTCCCAGGCTCCGACCAGCACGACGAGCGCGACGACGCCGATGATCACGTTCTTCCACGACGTCCCGCGCAGCCCGAGGTAATCGGCGAACGGGATCCGGGTCCGGCGGATCGCGAACCACAGCACCAGCAACACCATCGGCAGGCCGGCGAGGACCGAGAGCGAGATCGTCAGGCCGTCGGCGACCACATGGGTGATGCCGGCCGTCGACACCTCCCCGCCCTGCGCGACGATGCGCCAGACGATGACCGTGACCTGGCCGACGAACATCGCGGCGAAGATCAACAGGCCCCACAGCGCGGTGCCCCAGAATTTCCAGACCCGCGGGGGGAGCGGCGGCGGTTCGATAGCAGCAGTCGCGTCTTGCGGCGTGAGAGAATCCATCAGCGAACCTCGGCTCTATCAATTCGTCATGGCCGGGCTTGTCCCGGCCATCCACGTCTTTCCTTGCCCTGTCGAAGCAAAGACGTGGATGCCCGGCACAAGGCCGGGCATGACGGTGGTCAATGTGGTCATGGCAGCGCCCGCGCCAGCAGCGCGCGCTGATCGGCATCGGATAAGTCCACCGCGCCGTACATCCCGGCGTGGCGTTCGGCAAGCCGTGTCGCCGCGAACAGCTCGGCGTTCTTCGGCGAGACCTGGTTGAGGGCCGCGGTTGCCGCCAGGAGCGCCAGCTGCTCGACCGCAAGCCGCGCGACGCGTTCGCTGTCCGGCCCGCGGAACGACTGCCCGATCGACGTAACAGCCTCAGCGGCGCCGGGCAGGCCCCTGGTCTCGTCGGCGAGCGCGCGGAGCACGGCAAGCGCGGCATCGGCCTCGCGGCCGAGCGCGCGCAGCACGTCGAGGCACATCACGTTGCCGGAACCCTCCCAGATCGCGTTGACCGGCGACTCCCGGTAATGGCGCGCCAAAATGCCTTCCTCGACATAGCCATTGCCGCCGAGGCACTCCATCGCCTCATAGAGGAAGCCGGGCGCGCTCTTGCAGGTCCAGTATTTGATCGCCGGCGTCAGCAGCCGCATATAGGCGGCCTCGCCCGCATCGCCCGGTGCGCGATCGAAGGCACGGCAGAGCCGCATCACCAGCGCGATGGACGCCTCGACATGCAGCGCCATGTCCGACAGCACCGCCTGCATCAGCGGCTGGTCGGCGAGATGCTTCTGGAACACGCTGCGGTGCCGCGCGTGATGGAGCGCATGCGCCAGCCCCGAGCGCATCAGCCCGGCGGATGCGATCGCGCAATCCTGCCGCGTCAGCTGCACCATCTGGATGATGGTGCGGATGCCCTTGCCCTCCTCGCCGATCAGCTCGGCATAAGCGCCGTGGAATTCGACCTCCGACGAGGCATTGGAGCGGTTGCCGAGCTTGTCCTTCAGGCGCTGGAAGTGGATCGCGTTGACCGTGCCGTCGGACGCAAAGCGCGGCATGAAGAAGCAGCTCAGCCCATTCATGGTCTGCGCCAGCACCAGGAAGGCGTCGCACATCGGCGCCGACATGAACCATTTGTGCCCGGTGATGCGCCAGGCCTCGCCGTCGCGCTCGGCGCGCGTCATGTTGGCGCGCACATCCGTGCCGCCCTGCTTTTCCGTCATGCCCATGCCGAGGGTCATGCCGCGCTTGGTCCACCACGGCGCAAAGGTGGGATCGTAGGCGCGCGTTCCGATCACCGGCATCGTCTTCGCCAGAATATCCGGCTGCGAGGCCAGCGCCGCGACCGAGGCGCGCGTCATCGTGATCGGGCAGAGATGACCGGTCTCGACCTGGGAAGCGATGTAGAACTTTGCCGCACGCACCACCTCGGCCGCTCCGCCGGCCGGCTTGCCGTCGGCGCTCCAGGTCGAGTTGTGCACGCCGGCATGCGCCGAGTGCGCCATCAGCTCGTGATAGGCCGGGTGAAACTCGACCTCGTCGCGGCGATTGCCCCTGGCATCGAACAAGCGCAGTTTCGGCGTGTTCTCGTTGGCAACGCGGCCGCGCTCCGCCATCGCGTCCGAGCCCCAATGCTTGCCGAAATCCGACAGCTCAGCCGTTGCCGCCGCCCCGCCATTGGCAGCGACTGCCGCGGCGAGCGGCGCATCCACCGTGAACAGGTCGACATTTTCGAACGGCGGCGACTGGTTGAAGACGTCGTGGGTGGCAAACGGAGCCTGCGTCATGGTCTCCTCGGCAACTGGTCTATACGCATGCGGCCCGGACAACCGGCCTCTTCCGGCCGGGATCACGGGCCAGCCGCGGCGCAATGGAATCGGAGGATCATAAGCCTGCGAGCCGGCGCGGGGCAGCGAAAAGTACACGTCCGCTGGATGCTTCCATGCTTTAGATGCTTGCGCGCTTGGGCGCGTGGCGGCCGAGCCAGCGGTCGACCCAGTCATTGACGCGGGTCCGGTTCGCCTCCTTCCTGGAAGCCTGGACAGGAAAGATGTCGCCGCTGCTGAGTTGCCGGTTATCGGGATAGGCCGCCAACTGCAGGTTGGACTCATGCGCGGCGCCGTCCACCGGCGAGATGTAGGCAAACCGGATCTCGATCTTGTGCTTGATGTCGGCGCCCTGCCATTTCGGATGGTGGCGCGCCAGCAGCTCGGTAAGCTCGCAAGGCAACAGATCGGAGGTCGAGCTTCGCGACCCCTCGGTCTTCTCCATGTAGCATTGTTCCTTGACGCTGCTGACGCGCGCGTCGATCGGCCGGAAGTTCAACCGCTTGTCGAGCTCGCTATAGACATAGAAGCTCGCGACGGCGACAGCGATCATAGCGTAGAGGCCAAGGCGCATGGTTGTGCTTCCGTCCTGTCGAACCGCGTCGGTCAGATCGAACGCGTCTTGTCCGCCTTGGTCTTGGAGGCGAGGACAGGAAACACGTCTCCGGCGCGCAGCGGCTTGCCGTTGGGGAAATAGGACATCTGCAGGCTCGACTGGTGGGTGGCCCCGTCGACCGGCGAGACATAGACGACCTTCACCTCGATCTTGTGCTTCACGTCATAGCCCTGCCACTTCGGATGCTCCTTGCGCAGCAGCTCGGCAATCTCGCAGCGAGTCAGATCGGAGGTCGACGTCGTCTTGGTGATGACCCCGCGCTCGACCTTTTCCAGATAGCATTGCTCGCTGACGCCGCTGATGCGGGCATCGACGCGCTGATAATTCGCGCTCTTGTCGTGTCGATCGTAGATCAAGACTCCGGCGACGCCGACGACAACAATTGCAATGGTTGCGAAACGCATGCTGCATGCTCCCGTGTTGCCCGCACTTCATACGGCCACAATTAAGGAGTGTTGAAAGTGCGCTCGGCTACTTTTGCGATGGCAAGCGTCGTCTTGCGAAAATGTTTCGGATTTGAGGAAAATCCTGCACTAGAGCTTCGGTTCTGATTGAATCAGAATCGAAGCTCCAGTCTCTTGTTCTGACGCGCTTTCTTCACGCGAACCGGCGTCCATTTCGCTCGAAAACGCGCTACCGCGCCCGGACGATCGGGAAGTCGTAAGCCGGCCGGCCTGCCCCCGGCAGCGAAAAGTGCCACCATTCCTTGGCATAGTTCGCGAACCCCTGCCGGGCCATCGCCGCGACCAACATGGTGCGCCAGCGCCTCTGCGCAGGGGTGATCGAGCCCGTCGCGGTGTGGGCCTTCAGGTCGGAACAGTCGTAGCCGGTGCCCATGTCGACGCTCCCCTCCGGAGCGCGCGCGGCGGCCGGCGCGGTGCAGTCGGCATAGTCCCTGGCCGGATCGAACTTGTGCGAATTGTCGGCACCAAGATCGACCAACGTGAGATCGACCGCGGCCCCTGTCGAATGCCCCGAATGGGTGGCGATGTAGCCGAGGCGGAACAGATCCGCCTTCGAAAAGGCCGGGTTGTAGCGCCGCTCGGCGGCGGTCTCGGTGCCGTTCTTCGACCACGCCACCATGTCGGCGACAGCGCGGGCCGGCCGGTAGCAATCGAACATCTTCAGCGACAGTCTTTGCCGGGCCAGTTCCTGTTGCACGGCCTTGAGCCTGAGCCCGACCTCCCGCTTCACCACGCATTCCGCCGCGCCATAACCCGCGAGCGGCCGCCCCATGAAATTGTTCGCGCCGGCGTAGCGGATGTCCTGGATGATGGTCGGATCGATGTCGCGAAGGAACGCGAAGTCGCCGGGCAAGTTCTGAGCGAAGGCAGGCGAGATCGCCCCCGGGATCAACGCGATGGTCATCCATGCGATCACGACAATTTTCACGAGGTCTCGCTCCGGCGTCACGGCCGGGTATAGCCCGTCAGGAGGACGGCGTCGCTGCCGCTCCGCCAATGCCCGGCCATCCACGTCTTGTTCCGGAAACCCCCGCAAAAGCAAGGCGCGGATGTCCCGCGGCGAGCCCCGGCAGGACCGCCGAGAAGGCGGCGACATCTTACTCGGGGAAAACTCCCGCGAGCCCTCTTCGCGCTTGCCCCACCGGCCATCCGCGCCTATAGCTCTCGCTTTAATGACCCCATCATTGAAATCGACTTTTGTCCTCGGTCACCGGCATCTGCTGGGCATCGAGGGCCTTTCCGCTGACGACATCACGGGCCTGCTCGACCTCTCCGAGGAGTATGTCGAGCTCAACCGCCAGGTCGACAAGAAGCGCGCCAGCCTGCGCGGCCGTACCCAGGTCAATTTGTTCTTCGAGGCCTCGACCCGGACCCAGTCCTCGTTCGAGATCGCCGGAAAACGCCTGGGCGCCGACGTCATGAACATGTCGGTGTCATCGATGTCGACCCGCAAGGGCGAGACGCTGATGGACACCGCGGTGACGCTGAACGCGATGCACCCGGACATCCTGGTGGTACGCCACCACGCTTCCGGCGCGGTCGAGTTGCTGGCGCGCAAGGTTGACGGTTCCGTGATCAATGCCGGCGACGGCAGCCACGAGCACCCGACCCAGGCGCTGCTCGACGCGCTGACGATCCGCCGCAACAAGGGCCGGCTCGAGGGGCTGACGATCGCGATCTGCGGCGACGTGCTGCATTCGCGCGTGGCGCGCTCCAACATCTTCCTGCTCAACACCATGGGCGCGCGCGTCCGCGTGGTGGCCCCCTCCACCCTGCTGCCGCCCGGTATCGAGCGGATGGGCGTCGAGGTCGCGCGCGACATGCGCGAGGGATTGAACGGCGCCGACATCGTGATGATGCTGCGGCTGCAGCGTGAGCGCATGAACGGCTCCTTCGTGCCGTCGTCGGGCGAATATTTCCACTATTTCGGCCTCGACCAGAAGAAGCTCGGCTATGCCAAGCCGGATGCGCTGGTGATGCATCCCGGCCCGATGAACCGCGGTGTCGAGATCGACACCTTCGTCGCCGACGGCGCGCAGTCGCTGATCCGTGAACAAGTTGAAATGGGTGTGGCAGTGCGCATGGCGGTGCTGGAAGCGCTCGCCCGCAACCTGCCAAACGCGTGAGACCGATGCTGACCGACCGCCGCCCCATCCTGCTCGCCAACGCCCGCGTCATCGATCCGTCGCGCGATTTCGACGGTCCGGGCGACGTCCTGATCGCCGACGGCGTCATCCGTGACGCCAAGCGCGGCATCGGCGCCGCCGGCGTCCCCGAAGGCACCGACATCGTCAATTGCGCCGGCAAGATCGTGGCCCCCGGCCTGATCGATATGCGCGCCTTTGTCGGCGAGCCCGGCGCCAGCCATCGCGAGACTTTCGCCTCCGCCAGCCAGGCCGCCGCGGCCGGCGGCATCACCACCATCATCTGCCAGCCCGACACCTCGCCGGTGATCGACAATTCGGCGACCGTCGACTTCGTGCTGCGCCGCGCCCGCGACACCGCGATCGTCAACATCCATCCGATGGCGGCGCTGACCAAGGGCATGCAGGGCCAGGAGATGACCGAGATCGGTCTGCTCAAGGCCGCCGGCGCCGTCGCCTTCACCGACGGCGACCGCAGCGTCACCAACGCCCAGGTGATGCGGCGTGCGCTGACCTATGCCCGCGATTTCGACGCGCTGATCGTGCATCACACCGAGGACCCGCATCTGGTGGGCGAAGGCGTGATGAACGAGGGCGAATTCGCCACGAGGCTCGGCCTCGCCGGTATTCCCACCGCGGCCGAGTCGATCATGCTCGAGCGCGACATGCGGCTCGCCGGGCTGACCGGCGGGCGCTATCACGCAGCCTCGCTGACCTCGATCGAGTCGCTGGAGATCCTCAAGCGCGCCCGCGACTCCGGCCACAATGTCTCGGCCTCGGTCTCGATCAACCACGTGACGCTGAACGAAAACGACATCGGCCCCTACCGCACCTTCCTCAAGCTGGCCCCGCCGCTGCGCACCGAGGAGGACCGCAAGGCGCTGGTCGCGGCGCTGGCCTCCGGGCTGATCGACGTCGTGATGAGCGACCACAATCCGCAGGACGTCGAGGTCAAGCGGCTGCCGTTCGCGGAAGCGGCGAGCGGCGCAGTCGGTCTGCAGACCATGCTGCCGGCGGCGCTGCGGCTGATCCACAATGGCGAGATGGACTTCAAGACGCTGATCCGGGCGATGTCGACGCGGCCGGCGGAGCTGCTCGGCCTGCCCGGCGGCACGCTGCGCGCGGGCGCGCCGGCCGACGTCATCGTGATCGACGCCGACACGCCCTGGGTGCTCGACCGCGACGATCTCAAATCACTGTGCAAGAACACGCCGTTCGACGACGCCCGCTTCTCGGGCCGCGTGACGCGGACGATCGTCGGCGGACGGACCGTGTACGAGCACGTCTGAAACTGGGGTGGAACTCAGCGCGACGCGAGTTGCGACATCGCTTCCATCGTTGTGCCAACGACGATGGCCGCGACGTAAACGACAAAGAAAAACTGCTCCAGCCGCCTGCGAACAGAAGCCATGATAAGCTCCCTCATTACCAAGGCCATGGTGCGGATTTATGGTTAATATTTCATTGACGGCACTGCCCGGTTCGGGCCGGACCGCTCCAGGGAACCACCGCGATGTCTGCTGATGGGCTGCTGCCGCTCGCCTTCCTGATCGGCTACCTGCTGGGCTCGATCCCGTTCGGCATGGTGCTGACCAGGATGGCCGGCACGCAGGATCTGCGCACGGTCGGCTCGGGCAATATCGGCGCCACCAATGTGCTGCGCACCGGCCGCAAGGGCCTCGCCGCGGCGACGCTGCTCGGCGACATGTTGAAGGGCACCGTCGCCGTCATCATCGCCGGCACCATCGACGGCCCGAATGCGGCGATGCTGGCGGCGCTGGGGGCTTTCCTCGGCCACCTCTTCCCGGTCTGGCTGAGGTTTCGCGGCGGCAAGGGTGTCGCGACCTATCTCGGCGTGCTGCTCGGCCTGTTCTGGCCGGCGGCGCTGATCTTCGCCGTGATCTGGCTCGGCACCGCCTACACCACGCGCTACTCGTCGCTGTCGGCGCTGATCGCCGCGTTCGTGACGCCGCTGTTCCTGTGGTGGTTCGGCCATAACGCGCTCGCCTCGCTGTTCGCCGTGCTGACGCTGCTGCTGTTCTACATGCACCGCGAGAACATCCAGCGCCTGCAGGCCGGTACCGAGGGCAAGATCGGCGAGCGGAAGTGACGTATGTCATTCCGGGGCATCGCGCAGCGATGAACCTCAGGTACGCAATTGCGCACCGGTGAACCCAGAGGTTGTGGCGCGAGATTCCGGGTTCGATGCGGCGCATCGCCCCGGAATGACTAGGCCTACCGCTTCAGCGCGTCCTCGACAAAGCTCGCGGCCGCCAGCGCCTTCGCGTCGTCGCCAAACCCCGCGATCACGGTGACGCCGACCGGCAATCCGCCCTCGGCGGTCAGTGTCGGCACGTTGACGCAGGGCACGCCCATCAAGGTCCAGAGCCGGTTGTAACGGGGATCGCCGGTCGACGCCAAACCCTCGGGTGCCGCGCCCGGCGCCGACAGCGTCACGAGCACGTCGACCTCGGTGAGAACAGCAGCCAGCGCCTGCCGTGCGCGCAGCGTGACGTCCATCGCCGCGTCGTATTCGGCCGGCGTGCCACCCTTGCTCTCGTCGAGCCGGCCGCGCAGCAGCGGCGGCATCGCATCGTAGTTCTGGCCGTATTCCCAGGCGAACGACTGATGCGCCTCGAACTCCTGCACCACCGGATGGATGCGCCACGCCTCTGCGACGACCTCGGGCATCGCGAGCTCGCGCACGGTCGCACCGGCCTGCTCCGCCGCACGCGCGGCCTTCTGCAACGCCTCCGCGCCGGAAGGTTCCGGCGAACCGGCGAAGGCCTGCGTGACCACGCCGATGCGGGGCGCGGAAACCTTCGACGGCACCACCAGCTCGGGCCGCCTGGTCATCGCAGCGAGCCCCAGCGTGACGTCGCGCACGCCGGCGCCGAACAGCCCGACGGTATCGAGCGTCCAGGAGAAGCATTTCACTCCGACTGTCGGCAGCAGCCGATAGCTCGGCTTGATCGCGGCGACGCCGCAGAACGAGGCCGGCCGGATCACGGAGCCGCCGGTCTGCGTGCCGAGCGCAAGCGGGATCATCCCGGCGGCGACCGCTGCGGCCGAGCCCGACGACGAGCCGCCCGGCGTGTGCGCGTGATTGTGCGGATTGAGCGTTGCGGTCGGATCGTTCGCCGCGAATGCCGTCGTCGTGGTCTTGCCGATGATGGTGGCGCCGGCCTGCTTCAGCGCCATCACGACCGGCGCGTCGGCGCGCGGCTGATGCCCGCGATAGATCGCGGCGCCCATCTCGGTCGGGAGGTCAGCGGTATCGATGATGTCCTTGATGCCGACTGCAATTCCACGCAGCGGCCCGGCCTGTTGCGCACGCGCCGTCTCGTCGAGGCGGACGAAGGCGCCGATAGTCTTGTCCTGCGCCGCGATGGCGTCCCGCGTCTGCGTGATGGCGGCATCGGTGGACAATTCGCCGGAAGCGATGCGGCGTTGGAGATCGGCAAGCGAAATCATCGGCGGACTTCCTGTTTCTTGACGGTTTTTGGCGGCTTCTTGCCAAGCGCTTTTAGCGCGTCGCGCGCGGCTGCGCCAATGTCGCAGTTGATCACAATCTCAGGTTGGGCGAAGCTGCGCCCCGCATGCATGACCGCTCGCCCAGCCCTACAAAACTCACCGACACCGAACGGCTCAACCGGCTGCGGCTGATCCGCTCCGACAATGTCGGCCCGCGCACCTTTGCATCGCTGCTCCGCCATTTTGGCGACGCGGCGCACGCGCTGGAACGCCTGCCCGATCTGGCGCGCCGCGGCGGCGCCTCGGGCCCCGGACGGATCTGCGGCGAGGCCGACGCCGCCGCAGAGCTCGCGGCCTGCCGCAAATTCGGCATCGATCTCGTCGCGCCGGAGGAAGCGCATTATCCGGCGCGGCTTGCCACCATCGACGACGCGCCGCCGCTGCTTGGTGTGCGCGGCGCGCGCGAGGTCCTGATGCGGCCGATGATCGCGATCGTCGGCTCCCGCAACGCCTCCGGCGCCGGGCTGAAATTTGCAGGCACCCTTGCGCGCGATCTCGGCGATGCCGGCTTTGTCGTGATCTCCGGCCTCGCCCGCGGCATCGATCAGGCGGCGCACCGCGCCACCGTCGCCAGCGGCACAGTCGCCGTGCTGGCCGGCGGCCACGACAGGATCTACCCGCCGGAGCACGAGGATCTGCTGGCCGCCCTGCTCGAACACGGCGCGGCGATCTCGGAGATGCCGCTCGGCCATGTGCCGCGGGCGCGCGACTTTCCCCGTCGCAACCGTTTGATCTCGGGCGCCTCGCTCGGCGTCGTGATCGTCGAGGCCGCGCATCGCTCGGGCTCGCTGATCACGGCGCGGATGGCGGCCGAACAGGGCCGCGAGGTGTTCGCGGTGCCGGGCTCGCCGATCGATCCGCGCGCCGCCGGCGCCAACGATCTGATCAAGCAAGGCGCCACGCTGGTCACCGAAGCCGCCGACGTCATCAGCGCGGTCACGCCGATCATGGAACGGCCGGTGATGCTCGGCGTGCGCGAGGACGACGAGCCGCTGGACTTTGCCACCGACAGCGGCGATCGCGCCCGCATCATCGATCTGCTCGGGCCGAGCCCGATCAGCCTCGACGATCTGATCCGGATGGCCGACGTGTCGCCGGCCGTTGTCCGCGCCGTGCTGCTCGAGCTCGAGCTCGCCGGTAGGCTCGAACGCCACGGCGGCGGGCTGGTGTCGATGATTTGACGAGCTGAATATCTCGCTCGCGCAAACGCCTGTCCGTCATCCTGAGAGCCTGACTGAAAAATGGGTGAGTGATCTCAGTGGGGTGTGATTCCATCGGATTTGCAAAGATTCGAGGGAGAGCACGATGCCCTGGACCAAGATCACTCGGGAGCAATATCGGCGGGACGATCTGCGTTATGCAAGCGATATGACCGATGCGGAGTGGGCGCTGATCAGACGCCTGTTGCCGCGAGCGAACCGGCGCGGCCGGCCGCGTAAGACGGAGCTGCGTCGTGTGATCGAAGCGATCCTCTATATCGTTTCGACTGGCTGCCAGTGGCGGGCGTTGCCGCAGGAGTTCCCGCCCTATTCGACGGTGCAGGGCTATTTTTATAGATGGCGGGATACAGGCCGGTGGCAGAGGATTGTCAGCGTGCTTGTCCGACGGGCGCGAAAAAAGCTTGGACGGACACCGAAGCCGACGGCAGCCGTGATCGACAGTCAAAGTGCGCCGACCACGCAAGCTGGCGGACCGCGCGGCTACGATGCAGGCAAGCGCATCTACGGCCGCAAGCGGCACATTGTGACGGATACCAATGGCCTCCTCCTCGGGGTTCATGTTCATCCCGCCAACGTTCAGGACTGCCATGGCGCCGTACCGCTGCTGAAGAACGTGCGGATGAACTTCCCCCGGCTGCGCCACGTCTTTGCCGACCGGATCTACCGCGGAAATCAACTTCTCGACGCGCTCTCAGACTGCGGTCCATGGACTGTCGAGATCGTCGAGCGGCCCCAAGGCGTCAAAGGCTTCCAGCTTCTGCCGAGGCGGTGGGTGGTTGAACGCACATTCGCTTGGTTCGGCAGATGCCGCCGCCTCGCCAAGGACTTCGAGGCGACGGTGGCAACCGAAGCTGCCTGGCTGCTGATTGCACACATCAGGCTCCTGACCCGCAGACTCGCGGCTGCAGCTAAGGTTGGGTGATTTATGAGTCAGACTCTGAGGAGCGCGCAGCGCGTCTCGAAGGATCGACGGCCCGACTGGTGGCCGTGCATCCTTCGAGACGCCTGCTACGCAGGCTCCTCAGGATGACGGGTCTGCTTGTCCGAACGCGAAGGCTCCGAACTCAGCCTTCGCCATTCCGCGCGTCGAAATCGTTCCGCGCGCCTTCAATCTCCGGCAGATGCGCGAACGCCCACTGGCCGAGCGCCTTCACGGGCGCCGCCAGTCCGCGGCCGAGATCCGTCAGCTCATAGTCGACCCGCGGCGGGATGGTCGGAAACACCGTACGCGTCACCAGGCCGTCGCGCTCCAGCCCGCGCAGCGTGAGCGTCAGCATCCGCTGCGAGATGCCATTGATCATGCGCTTCAACTCGTTGAAGCGCTTCGGCCCGTCGATCAGCATCATGATCACGAACACGCTCCATTTGTCGCCGACCCGCGCCAGCACGGAGGCGACCGCGCGGCAATCGCTGTGGTCGGGACTGGGCCGCGGCGGTGGAGCAGTCACATCGATGTTCTCGGGTCTCATTTCTGTGCTCGGGTTTCAAAAATGTGCGTTCTTGCGGAGATTTAGGGCGGTCACTCATATAGCGCCAGTTACAAACCTATACCAAAGGTGACCTCTGCTATGAAACTTCTGCACATCGATTCCTCGGTCCTCGGCCCCCACTCCGTCAGCCGCCAGGTCTCGGCCGCTGCCGTCGAGCGGCTGCGCCAGGCCAATCCGGGCCTCGTCGTCAGCTACCGCGACCTCAGCCAGACCCCGCTCGCCCACCTCTCCGGCCAGCACCTCGCCGCCAGTCAGGGCGCGGCGCCGGATCCGTCGGTGCGCGATGACATCGCGACCGGCCAGGCCGTGCTGGACGAGTTCCTCGCCGCCGACATCGTCGTGATCGGCGCGCCCATGTACAATTTTACGATTCCGAGCCAGCTCAAGGCCTGGATCGACCGCATCATGGTTGCGGGCAAGACCTTCAAGTATGGCGCCGGCGGCGTCGAGGGACTGGCCGGCAACAAGCGCGTCATCATCGCGATCTCGCGCGGCGGCTATTACGGCGCCGACACGCCGATGGCCGCGCTCGAGCACCTCGAGACCTATCTGCGCGGCGTGTTCGGCTTCATCGGCGTCAGGAATGTCGAGTTCATCCCCGCCGACGGCATCCAGGTTGGCCCCGAGCATCGCGAAAAGGCGGTTGCGGGCGCGCTGCAGGCCGCCGGCAGCCTGAACGCCGCCTGATGTGAATCAAAGCGCCTGCCGTCGCCCGGCGGCGGCAGGCCGTTCAGGTGGAGAAACTCAGAACCAGACGCCCTGAATGCCGAGGATGACGGCCACCAGCGAAATCAACAGGCCGATGCCGGAAAACAGTGCGACCGTCACGAACTGAGACGTGTCCGAACTTTCCGATGCGGACGAAACCGGGATCGACGTCGAAATGCGGGCTGCTTTCGGCATGGCGGCACTCCAAATGATTCCGTGGTGAAAAATTCCCCGCCCAATCAGGAGTCCGGGCAGCACGTCAAAGGTTCAATGCGCGCGATGATAGTCGCAAAACGAAAACGGCCGGTATGAAACGCTTCACACCCGGCCGTTCGTTACAATGAGAAACAAACCAGAGCGTTTTCGAGCGAAGTGGATACCGGTTCGCGTGAAGAAAACGCGTCAGAATAAAACCAGAGCCCCGTTCCGATTTAATCGGAACGGAAAGGCTCTATCCGCGATAGATCGGTGCGCCCGCCGGTGATGCCGTTGCACCGCCATCGATGAACAGCTCCTGCCCCTGCACATGCGCGGCGTCGTCCGACGCGAGAAACAACACGGTCTTCGAAATGTGATCGGGCTCGCCGATCCGCCCGAGCGGCGTGGTCTTGCCGATCCGCTGCTCGAAGATCTTCTCGGCCTCGGGCGTCGCGATCGCCGCGCCCCAGATCGGCGTACGCACGGCACCCGGCGCCACCACGTTGACGCGGATGTTGCGCGGCGAGAATTCTGACGCCATCACCCGCGCCATCGCGCGCACGCCGGCCTTGCTCGCGGCATAGGCCGAGTAGCCGGGATTGCCGAGCACGGAAATCACCGAGCCGTTGAGAATGATCGATGCGCCGTCGTTGAGATACGGCGCGACCGCCTGCACCGTGAAGAACACACCGGTGAGATTGGTGCGGATCACATTCTCGAATGCGGCCAGCGTGGTGCCGCCGACCGGCGTCTGGCCGGGAATGCCGGCATTGGCGAACAGAACGTCATACTTGCCGAACTTCTCGGCGCCCTGCTTCACCGCGGCTTCCAGCGCCGCGACGTCGGTGGCATCGGCCACCACTGCGAGCGCGTTCGGCCCGAGCTCCCTGGATGCCGCCGCAAGCGTCTCCTTGTTGCGCCCGGTGATGACGACCTTGGCGCCCTCCGCCACGAACAGCTTCGCTGTCGCGAGCCCGATGCCGCTGTTGCCGCCGGTAATCAACGCCGTCTTGTTCGCCAGTCTCATGTCCGCCTCCAGTTGGTTGCATTATTAAACCTCGTTGCTTAGCTAGGGCATACGGTTTAATATTGCAACCACACAAGCTCGTGATGGCCCAAACTCCTGGAGACGGTCGGTGAAACGAACCAGCCTTGCAGGCGACAGCTGTCCCGTCGCACGGGCGCTCGACGTGTTCGGCGACTGGTGGTCGCTCCTGATCATCCGCGACGCCAGCCTCGGCCGGCGCCGCTTCGGCGAATTCCAGGCGAGCCTCGGGCTTGCCAAGAACATCCTTGCCACACGGCTGCGCACGCTGGTCGAGCGCGGCATCCTGAAGACGGTCCCCGCCTCCGACGGCAGCGCCTATCAGGAATATGTTCTGACGCCGAAGGGCCACGGCATCTTTCCGATCCTGGTCGCGCTGCGGCAATGGACCGAGGAATTCGACGAGCATCCGGACGAGATCGCGACCATCCTGGTCGACCGCGACAAGGGCAAGCCGGTGAAGAAGCTCGCGCTCTATTCGCAGGATGGACGCGTGCTGGGTGCTGCGGATACGACGCTGAAGCCGCGGCCTGCAGCGAAGCGCGCGCGGCGCCTCGTGAGTGCGTAGGACGGGTGTTGCTGGTACGACACGACGGGCAACTCACCAAAAACTTGTCAATCCTCGCTCGCGAAAATATTTCGCTTTATCCGAATACGCCTCGCGTCGCGAGGACGCGGATGTATGACTCACATACGACGACCCATATTGGGTGTCGTCCCTGCGAAAGCAGGGACCCATAACCACAAATGCTGGTTGTTGAACGATGCTGAGACGACGAGTCCCATTCACAACACCCGCTGCGGCGTATGGGTCCCGGCCTTCGCCGGGACGACGGCGGTGGATGTGGCACGAGCTAGCGTTCTTCCGTTCTCCAGGAAGCGTCGCAAATCACGCCTTCTGTTTCGCCGCACCGCGCTGTTTGACATCTTGAATTGCGGTCCATCCCCACCGTCGTGCTGGCGAAAGCCAGGACCCATTACCCAAAATGAGAGTTGTTGCGCGACGCTGGGGCCGCGATCCCGTTCATCACCGACTGCGGTGGTTATGAGTCCTGGCTTTCGCCAGGACGACGAATGGAGAGAGCCCCGCTCATAGGCCGCCCCTGCTTCCCGCGACGCCCTCACGACAGCTTCCTCCGGCTGCGCGAGCGCAGCTGCTCGTCGGCCTCCAGGCGGGCCATCGCGAACAGGCGCTCGAGGACTTCGAATTTGTGGCGCCGGGCGATTAGCGAGTTCGGTCGCGGCGCCTGCGATCAGGACCAGGGCGTCGTCGGGGCCGCCTTCCCCAGCCGTCTCGTCGCCCGCCGGTCGCCGCCCGCCGGACGCCTTGCGCTTCCGGCCGCCCCCTGTGCTGCTCAAAAGGCCTAATCCGATTCCTACCCTATATATAAAGAGATACGCTCTTTCCGGCCGCAACTCTAGGGCGCATTTTGCAACCCTTGGGATAGAAACTCCACAGCTTGGCGCCTCCCTTCAATATCTGGCGATTTGACAGGGACCGCCCCAGCACCCATGTTCGCCCCGACACGGCGGGCCGCGAGTCTAGCGGAACCCACCTTCAAGTTTTCCCATAAGCTATTGGAATGACATGAATATCGTCATTGTGGAATCGCCGGCCAAGGCCAAGACGATCAACAAATATCTGGGGTCCTCCTACGAGGTCCTGGCGTCGTTCGGCCATGTTCGCGACCTCCCGGCCAAGAATGGTTCCGTCGATCCCGACGCCAATTTCCAGATGATCTGGGAGGTCGATGCCAAGGCCGCGAGCCGGCTCAACGACATCGCCAAGGCGCTCAAAGGTGCCGACCGTCTGATCCTCGCAACCGACCCCGATCGCGAGGGCGAGGCGATCTCCTGGCACGTGCTGGAGGTGATGAAGGAGAAGCGCGCGCTGAAGGACCAGAAGGTCGAGCGCGTGGTGTTCAACGCCATCACCAAGCAGGCCGTCTCCGAGGCGATGAAGGCGCCGCGCCAGATCGATGGCGCGCTGGTCGACGCCTATATGGCGCGCCGTGCGCTGGACTATCTGGTCGGCTTCACCCTCTCCCCCGTGCTGTGGCGCAAGCTGCCCGGCGCCCGCTCCGCCGGCCGCGTGCAGTCGGTCGCGCTGCGGCTGGTCTGCGACCGCGAGCTCGAGATCGAGAAGTTCGTTCCGAAGGAGTACTGGTCGCTGGTCGCGACGTTGCTGACGCCGCGCGGCGACGCCTTCGAGGCGCGGCTGGTCGGCGCCGACGGCAAGAAAATCGCGCGGCTCGACATCGGCTCCGGCGCGGAGGCCGAGGATTTCAAGAAGGCGATCGAGGCCGCCCTGTTCAAGGTCGCGACCGTCGAGGCCAAGCCGGCGCGGCGCAATCCGCAGGCGCCCTTCACTACCTCGACCCTGCAGCAGGAAGCGAGCCGCAAGCTCGGCTTCGCGCCGGCGCACACCATGCGCATCGCGCAGCGGCTCTATGAGGGCATCGACATCGGCGGCGAGACCACCGGCCTCATCACCTATATGCGAACCGACGGCGTGCAGATCGCGCCCGAAGCGATAACGCAGGCGCGCAAGGTGATCGGTGAGGACTATGGCAACGCCTACGTGCCGGACGCCCCACGCCAGTACCAGGCCAAGGCCAAGAACGCGCAGGAAGCCCACGAAGCGATCCGCCCGACCGATCTGTCGCGTCGCCCGGCCACCATCGGCCGACGGCTCGATGCCGATCAGGCGCGGCTCTATGAATTGATCTGGAAGCGCACCATTGCGAGCCAGATGGAGTCGGCGGAGCTCGAGCGCACCACCGTCGACATCGAGGCCAAGGCCGGCTCACGCGTGCTGGAATTGCGCGCCTCCGGCCAGGTCATCAAGTTCGACGGCTTCCTTGCGCTCTATCAGGAAAGCCGCGACGACGAGGAGGACGAGGATTCGCGCCGCCTGCCCGCGATGAGCGAGGGCGAGGCCGTGAAGCGCCAGAGCCTTGCCGTCACCCAGCATTTCACCGAGCCGCCGCCGCGCTTCTCGGAAGCCTCGCTGGTGAAGCGGATGGAGGAGCTCGGCATCGGCCGCCCCTCGACCTACGCCTCGATCCTGCAGGTCCTGAAGGACCGCGGCTATGTCAAGCTCGAGAAGAAGCGGCTGCACGGCGAAGACAAGGGCCGCGTCGTGGTCGCGTTCCTGGAGAACTTCTTCTCGCGCTACGTCGAATACGACTTCACCGCCGATCTCGAGGAGCAGCTCGACCGCATCTCCAACAACGAGATCGCCTGGCAGCAGGTGCTGCAGGATTTCTGGCGCGGCTTCATCGGCGCGGTCAACGACATCAAGGACCTCCGGGTCGCCGAGGTGCTCGACGCGCTCGACGAGATGCTCGGCCCGCATATCTATCCGCCGCGCGCGGATGGCGGCGACGTCAGGCAGTGCCCGACCTGCGGCACCGGTCGGCTCAACCTCAAGGCCGGCAAGTTCGGCGCCTTCGTCGGCTGCTCGAACTATCCGGAATGCCGTTACACCCGTCCGCTCGCGGCCGACAGCGCCGAGAGCGCCGACCGCGTGCTCGGCACCGATCCCGACACCGGCTTCGATGTCACGGTGAAGGCCGGCCGCTTCGGCCCCTACATCCAGCTCGGCGAGCAGAAGGATTACGCCGAAGGCGAGAAGCCGAAACGGGCGGGCATTCCGAAGGGCACCTCGCCGGCCGATGTCGACCTCGAACTGGCGCTGAAGCTGTTGTCGCTGCCGCGCGAGATCGGCAAGCATCCGGAAACCGGGCAGCCGATCACCGCCGGCCTCGGCCGGTTCGGGCCGTTCGTGAAGCACGAGAAGACTTATGCCAGCCTCGAGGCCGGCGACGAGGTCTTCGACATCGGATTGAACCGTGCCGTCACGCTGATCGCGGAGAAGATCGCGAAGGGCCCGAGCGGCCGCCGCTTCGGCGCCGATCCCGGCAAGCCACTCGGCGATCACCCGACGCTCGGCGCGGTCGCGCTGAAGAACGGCCGCTACGGTGCCTATGTCGCGGCCGGCGGCGTCAACGCGACGATCCCGAGCGACCGCACGCCCGACCAGATCACGCTCGCGGAGGCGATCGCGCTGATCGACGAGCGCGCGGCCAAGGGCGGCGGCAAGAAGGCCAAGAAGGCGAAGGTGGAAAAGCCCGCCAAGGCCACGAAGGCCAAGGCAGCAAAGGCTGAAGATGCCGACGGCGACGCCGACGCCAAGCCCGCCAAGAAGGCTGCGTCGAAGAAGGCCGCGGCGAAGCCGAAGACGGATGCGACCAGCAAGGCGCGCGCGCCGGTCGCCTCCGGTGCCAAGACGTCGCCTGCGAAATCATCGGCACCAGCGAAAGCGCCCGCGAAGAAAAGCGCCGGCAAGGCACGAGGATAAGTGAAACGAAAACCCGACCATGGCTTTCCGGGCCGGGATGCCATCGTCGCCTTCATCCGCGCCAATCCAGGCAAGGTCGGCACCCGCGAGATCGCGCGCGAGTTCGGCCTGAAGAACGCCGACCGCGTCGAGCTGAAGCGGATCCTCCGCGAGCTCGCCGACGACGGCACGATTGCCAAGCGCGGCCGCAAGATCCACGAGCCGGCGGCGCTGCCGCCGACCCTGCTCGCCGACATCACCGGCCGCGACAGCGACGGCGAGCTGATCGCCACGCCCGCCGAGTGGGACTCGGACGAGAACGGCACCGCCCCGAAAATCCGCATCGAGACGCCGCGGCGGCCGAAGCCCGGCACCACCGCCGGCGTCGGCGACCGCGCGCTGCTGCGCGTCGAAGTCACGGACGAGCAAGACGGCACGCCCTATCGCGGCCGCGTCATCAAGGTGATCGATCACGGGCGCACCCGGATCCTCGGCATCTTCCGCCGCAATCCCGATGGCGGCGGGCGCCTGATCCCGGTCGACAAGAAGCAGGCCGGCCGCGAGCTCAACATCGCCAAGGCCGACAGCGGCGGCGCCGAGGACGGCGATCTCATCAGCGTCGACCTGATCCGCACCCGCGGCTATGGCCTCGCCTCCGCCCGCGTCAAGGAGCGGCTCGGCTCGATTGCCAGTGAAAAGGCGATCAGCCTGATCGCGATCAACACCCACGATATCCCGCAGGTGTTCTCCACTTCCGCGCTGCGCGAGGCTGAAGACGCCAAGCCCGCAACCTTGCAGGGCCGCGAGGACTGGCGTGACGTGCCGCTCGTCACCATCGATCCGCCTGACGCCAAGGATCACGACGACGCGGTGCATGCGGAAGTCGATCCCGATCCCAACAACAAGGGCGGCTTCATCGTCCATGTCGCGATCGCCGACGTCGCCTTCTATGTGCGGCCCGGTTCGGCGCTTGACCGCGACGCGTTGCAGCGCGGCAACTCGGTGTATTTCCCTGATCGCGTCGTACCGATGCTGCCCGAGCGCATCTCCAACGATCTCTGTTCGCTGGTGCCGGGCGAGCCGCGCGGCGCGCTCGCGGTGCGCATGGTGATCGGCGCCGACGGCCGCAAGCGCTCGCATAGCTTCCACCGCGTGCTGATGCGCTCGGCCGCAAAGCTCCATTACGCGCAGGCACAGGCTGCGATCGACGGACGGCCCGACGACATCACCGGCCCCATCCTCGATCCGATCCTGAAGCCGCTGTGGTCGGCCTACGAGCTGGTCAAGCTTGCACGCAACGAGCGCGACCCGCTCGATCTCGATCTGCCCGAGCGCAAGATCCTGCTGAAACCGGACGGCACCGTCGATCGCGTGATCGTGCCGCAGCGGCTCGACGCGCACCGGCTGATCGAGGAGTTCATGATCCTCGCCAACGTCGCCGCTGCCGAGATGCTGGAGAAGAAGGCGCTTCCGCTGATCTACCGCGTGCACGACGAGCCGAGCCAGGAGAAGGTGCACAACCTGCAGGAATTCCTGAAGACGCTCGACCTGCCCTTCACCAAGCAGGGCGCGCTGCGCCCCACGCAATTCAACCGCGTGCTGGCGCAGGTTGCCGGCGAGGACTACGAACCGCTGGTCAACGAGGTTGTGCTGCGTTCGCAGGCGCAGGCCGAATACTCCGCCGAGAACTACGGCCATTTCGGCTTGAACCTGCGCCGCTACGCACACTTCACCTCGCCGATCCGTCGCTATGCCGATCTGATCGTGCATCGCGCGCTGATCCGCGCGCTCGGGCTTGGCGAAGGCGCCTTGCCGACGGATGAAACCGTGGAGACGCTCGCCGAGATCGCCGCGCAGATTTCCGTCACCGAGCGCCGCGCGATGAAGGCGGAGCGCGAGACCACCGACCGGCTGATCGCGCATTTCCTTGCCGATAAGGTCGGCGCCTCGTTCCAGGGCCGCATTTCCGGCGTCACGCGATCCGGCCTGTTCGTGAAGCTCGACGACACCGGCGCCGACGGCCTGATCCCGATCCGCACCATCGGCAGCGAATATTTCAACTACGACGAAACCCGCCACGCGCTGATCGGCGCGCGCAGCAACACCATGTATCGGCTCGGCGACGTCGTCGATGTGCGTCTGGTGGAAGCCGCGCCGATAGCCGGCGCGCTGCGGTTTGAGTTATTATCCGATGGTCAGGCAATTCCGCGCGGCAGAAAACGCGATAGCGTAAGGGCCGAGCGCCGTGCCGCCGGATTTGGCAAGGGACCGAAAGGATCAGGCAAGAAGGCGCACAAGGAGCGGAAATCGCGCAACAAGAAGGATCGCAAGCCGGCGCAGCAGAAGTCCGGCAAATCGAAGCGAGGCAAGTCATGGAAGTGACACCGCCGACGGTGGTTTGGACTCGCGAGGCGGCCGAGCCCGAGAAGCGCGACGTATGGAGCGCGATGAAGCGCGGGTTCCGCTGCCGCTGTCCGCGCTGCGGAAAAGGCAGACTGTTCCGCAAGTTTCTCAAATGCGACGGCCATTGCCCGGTCTGCGACCTCGACTTCACGCCGCATCGCGCCGACGATCTGCCTGCCTATCTCGTCATCGTTATCGTCGGCCATATCGTGGTACCGATGGCGCTGTGGATCGAGACTAATTATTCGCCGCCGGTGTGGCTGCAACTTGCGATCTATCTGCCGTTCACGCTGTTCGCATCGCTGGCGCTGTTGCAGCCGGTGAAGGGAGCCGTGATCGGCTTGCAATGGGCCCTGCGCATGCATGGCTTTGACGAGAATCCCCCTAGCGACATCCCGCCGGTCTAGCTAAACCGGGCCGCAAGAAGAAATGAAAGGGATGAAATGACTGAAGCTGCCGCGCCCGCCGCTGTCGTCCACCAGGGCGAAAAAGAAGCCGACCATCATGCGTATTTCCGGCCGAAGGATGCGGCGACGCTGATCCTGATCGATCGCACCGGCGCCAAGCCGAAGGTGCTGGTCGGCAAGCGTCACGACAAGGTCGTGTTCATGCCCGGCAAATTTGTTTTCCCGGGCGGCCGCGTCGACAAGGCCGACAACCGCGTGCCGGTCGCAGCGCCGATCACGCCGGAGCTCGAAGCCAATCTGTTGAAGGGCAGCCCGAAGATCACGCCCGGCCGCGCGCGTGCGCTTGCCAACGCCGCGATCCGCGAGGCGTGCGAAGAGACCGGGCTCTGCCTCGGCCGCAAGGTCGAGAAGCCGCACAAGCTCGACGGCCCCTGGGCGCCGTTCGCCGATGCGGGTCTGTTGCCCGATCCGTCCGGTCTGTTCCTGATCGCGCGTGCGATCACCCCGCCCGGCCGCGTCCGCCGCTTCGACACGCGCTTCTTCACTGCCGACGCGTCGACGATCGCGCATCGTGTCGAGGGCGTGGTGCATGCCGATGCCGAGCTGGTCGAGCTGGTCTGGGTCGAGATCGGCTCCGAGCCGCTGGCCGACGCGCATGCCATGACCAAGAACGTGCTCGCCGAGCTCGACCGCCGTCTCGCCACCGGCCCGCTCCGCCACGACGCGCCCGTGCCGTTCTTCCATTTCTACAGCGGCAAGATGCAGAAGGATGTGCTGGGGGCATAGTATGAGTATGATCCGCGTCATTCCGGGGCTCGCGAAGCGAGAACCCGGAATCCCGAGATTGCGGCGCGAGATTCCGGGTTCATCGCTGCGCGATGCCCCGGAATGACACTGTCGAGAGAGCGGCCAAAAACAAAATAATCTTCCCGATGGCGCGCCGCGAAACGCCTCCCTATCTGTTCCGCTAACGACATCAAGGACGGAACGGGGCAATGGCGAAGCGTCAACTCAAGCTCGGCGCGTTCATGCGGCCGATCAGCATTCACACCGGTGCCTGGCGCTATCCCGGGGCCTGGCCCGACGCCAATTTCAACTTCGACCACATCAAGACGCTGATCCGCAAGCTCGAGGCCGGCAAGTTCGACGCCTTCTTCATGGCCGACCATCTGGCCGTGCTGAACATGCCGATCAACGCGCTGAAGCGCAGCCACACCGTGACCTCGTTCGAGCCGTTCACCCTGCTGTCGGCACTCGCCGCCGTGACGGAGAATATCGGCCTGATCGCGACCGGTTCGACCACCTTCGACGAGCCCTATCACGTCGCGCGGCGCTTCGCCTCGCTCGACCACATCTCGGGCGGCCGCGCCGGCTGGAATATCGTCACCACATCCAATCCGGACGCGGCGCTGAATTTCGGCCTCGACGATCACATGGAGCACGCCGAGCGCTACAGGCGCGCCCGCGAGTTCTACGACGTCGTCACCGGCCTGTGGGATTCCTTCGCCGACGATGCGTTCGTGCGCGATGTCGAGTCCGGGCTGTTCGTCGATCCCGACAAGATGCATGTGCTCAATCACAAGGGCAAATATCTCTCGGTCCGTGGGCCGCTGAACATCGCCCGCCCCGTGCAGGGCTGGCCGGTGATCGTGCAGGCCGGCGCTTCCGATGACGGCAGGCAGCTTGCGGCCGAGACCGCGGAAGCCGTGTTCACCGGCGGCGGCAGCCTGGCCGACGGACAGAAGCTCTACGCCGACATCAAGGGCCGCATGGAGAAGATTGGCCGCGATCCGGAGCATCTGAAGATTCTGCCAGGCGCCTTCGTCGTGGTCGGTGACAGCGTCGAGGAAGCAAAAGAGAAGCGCGCGCTGCTCGACAGCCGCGTGCATTACGACAGTGCGATCGCCTCGCTGTCGGTTATCCTGGGCACCGATGCGTCCGGCTTCGATCCCGACGGACAGTTGCCGCCGATCCCCGAAACCAATGCAAGCAAAAGCGGCCGGCAGCGCCTCGTCGATGTCGCGGCGCGCGACAAGCTCACCGTGCGCCAGCTCGCGCAGCGCGTCGGCGGCTATGGCGGGCTCGCCTTCGTCGGCACGCCGCAGACCATCGCCGACCAGATGGAGGAATGGCTGACCGGCCGGGGCGGCGACGGCTTCAACATCATGTTCCCCTATCTGCCGCAGGGCCTGTTCGAGTTCGTCGATAAGGTGGTGCCGGAACTGCAAAAGCGCGGGATTTTCCGCACGGAGTATGAGGGGCGGACCTTGCGCGAGAATTTGGGCCTGCCGCGGCCGAAAAATCAGTTCTTCGAGGGGTAATAGGCCCGGAATCGGGGTGATCTTGGCTCAGAAATCCTTGACTTTGGGCTGTTTCTGGCTAGTTTCCCGGCCAAACGCGGGCCGATTTGGCCGGCTCCCGAATTCCCCCGATTTTCGAGGTTTTGCACATGGCCAAGGCGGTCACCATCAAGGTCAAGCTCGTGTCGACGGCCGACACCGGCTTCTATTACGTTGCCAAGAAGAATTCGCGCACCATGACCGACAAGCTGGTCAAGAAGAAGTACGACCCGGTCGCGCGCAAGCACGTCGAGTTCAAGGAAGCCAAGATCAAGTAAGATCTGCTGCTTCCGACGTTTCAAACGGGGCCCTCGCGGCCCCGTTTTTGCTTTCTAGGCTTGCGTCATCCCTCATGATTCCCGGACCAGTCCCGGGCGCAGGGCTCAGATGATCGCAACCTTGGACGAGGGAAACGTCGGCGGCTACTCGGTAGCTTACGGCCGCGAGGACATCTACTTTCCGGTCTATGTCACGGCGGCCCTCGCCGCTATCTTTCTGACCGCGACCTGGATCACGGGCGCAATCTATTGGCTGGCGCTGGCGGCGGCGGCGGCCGGCTTCACCTACTACAACATCCCCCTGCTGGAGGCCAGTCGTCCGACCATCGGCGCCAACCAGTACGGTATCTTCATCCAGGCCTTCGGACTGATCCGCTGGCGCGCCATCACGCGCATCGACCTCGTCGAGATCGCGGAGCGCGCGATGACCGTTCACGAATTGCAGATCGCACTCAGCGGGCCGCTCGGCAGCGCGCTGGTGGCCGATTGGCGCAAGCGGCCACCCTACCGGCTGCTGATGCGCCTGCCGTGGCGCATGGACCATCGTGGCGTGGTCCGCGTCAATCTGGAGCCATTCGACCGGACGCCCGACGAGATCCACCGGACGTTCCTCAGGATGTGGCGTTACTACCGGAGCTAACCCTTGAACGCCTCGTCACGCAGATGCGCGTCTGCGATCTCTGCATCCGGATTGTGTGTGATCGTCATGAACCAAATGAGGCTGAAGAACAGCGACCACGCTGTGTTCCAATAGAACCAGTTCATCGGATCACCTCGAACAGCTTAGATCCGCGCCAGCGGGCGAAGATCGCCAGCTGCGCGGAATGCCGCCAAAGTCTACTGCACGACCTCGCCGTGCAGTGCCAGATCCAACCCTTCGCGCTCGATGTCCCGCGTCACGCGAAGCCCGACGAAGAGATTGATCACGAACAGGATGATCAGGCTCACCACGGCATCATACACGAAAACCGTCGCAACGCCGATGCATTGATTGAGGAACTGCCCGGGATTTCCTTCCAGAACACCTGCCGTTCCGCCATACTGCTCGACCGCGAACACCCCGGTCAGCAGCGCCCCGACGATGCCGCCAAGGGCATGGACACCGAAGCAGTCCAGCGCATCATCGTAGCTGAACATGCGCTTCAAGCCGGTGCATCCCCAGTAGCAGCAGACGCCGGCGGCGATGCCGATCGCGAAAGCGCCGACCGGCCCGACGAAGCCGGAGGCCGGCGTGATCGCGACGAGGCCCGCCACGGCACCCGAGCAGATGCCGACCACGGTCGGCTTGCCCTTCAACGCCCATTCCACCAGCATCCAGGTGAAGCCTGCCACAGCCGTTGCGATCTGGGTCACCAGCATGGCCATGCCCGCCTGCATTCCGGCCGTGACGGCGGAGCCGGCATTGAAGCCGAACCAGCCGACCCACAGCAGCGAGGCGCCGATGAAGGTCAGCACCATGTTGTGCGCCGGTCCGGTCTCGCTACGCTTTCCGAGCATGATCGCGCACATCAGGCCGGCCACGCCGGCATTGATGTGCACAACGGTGCCGCCGGCGAAATCGAGAACCTTG
Organism: Bradyrhizobium brasilense; assembly: GCF_029714345.1. Taxonomy (NCBI): domain Bacteria; kingdom Pseudomonadati; phylum Pseudomonadota; class Alphaproteobacteria; order Hyphomicrobiales; family Nitrobacteraceae; genus Bradyrhizobium; species Bradyrhizobium brasilense. The sequence goes on along the minus strand of NZ_CP121669.1, from coordinate 4,255,012 downwards.
ACATACGCAGCGTCGTTACCCGCCGAGAAGATCCCGTCAGGGCCCCAGACCCAGTGCGCGATCGGCGCATAGACGAAGATCGCCCACAGCCCGATGAACCAGAGCATCGCGGAGAACTTCATCCGCTCGGCAAAAGCGCCGGCGATCAGCGCCGGCGTGATGATGGCGAACGTCATCTGGAAGCAGATGTAAACGGACTCGGGGATCGTCGCGGCGAGTGGATTGGGATTGCCGATGCCCCCCTTGCCGATGTCGCTCAGGATGTCCTTGAGGAACAGGCGATCGAGGCCGCCGATGAACGGCGTGCCGGCACGAAACGCCAGACTGTAGGTGAGGACGGCAAACAGGATCGTGACCAGGCAGGTGACCGCGAAGCTGGTCATCACGGTATCGCCGACATTCTTCTTGCGCACCATGCCGCCATAGAACAGGCCGAGCCCCGGGATCGTCATCATCAGGACGAGCGCGACTGACGTGAGCATCCAGGCGGTGTCGCCAGAATTCGGCGTGCACTTCTCGAGAATCTTGCCGCCACAGGCAGGCGGCGCCGCCGCATCCTCGGCCAGCGCAAGATCGTTGAACAGCAGGTAAAGGAACGCCACGCCCAACAAGGCAACCACGATTCTCACGAGCTTCTGGCGCGTGTGTGTCGCAGACTCCATCATCGACCTCCCATCACAAGAGAAATGCTGGCGTTCGGAATGGGCGCGGCGCGTTCGCAGCGTGAGCGCCGAAGGACAGCGCGCGTCCGGCTATCGGGATGTCTCGAAGTGCCGCGGTGCGGGTGGCGGGATGCAGCGAAGTCGCAGCGGCATCGGGCCCGACGCAGAGCAATAGGGCCTCCCGCTCGGCGGCGCGGCAAAGGCCGTGGTGCGCGGATGGCTGGAGAATGACGGCGACTAGCCCCATCGCGGCCAGCCCTTCCCAAAGGTCCCCAGGCCGGAACCTCAGCGAGGGTTTCCGGCACGATTTCTAGCCAAATTGAAACAAGATTCGTGCCACCACTGCGCGCCGCGTAACACTTTGAAAACGCTATCGCTTCGATCCGCGGCCGGAGCCGCATCGCGCTCCATTGCACGCTCTTGCGGCAAGTGGCCGGTCAAAAACTAGGCAGCATCTGGCGACTGCCCTCGCAAGGAGCAGCCGCTAGCTTCGCAGGGATTCTGCTAAGCGGCCTTCAGCAGCGGCGGCTGCGCCGGCCGGATCAGCGCGAAGGCGAGCTGGATGATGCCGCCTGCAAGGCCCAGCGCGACGCCGATGCGCCAGGCCATGGTGTAGGAGCCGAGCGAGTCGTAGATCAGCCCTCCTCCGTAAGCGCCGAGGAAGCTGCCGACTTGGTGGCTCATGAAGGCGAGGCCCTGGATCATCGCCTGCCAGCGCAAGCCGAACATCTCGGCCACCGCGCCCGCGACCAGCGGACCGACACCCATCCAGAGGAAGCCCATGATCGCGCCGAACAGCAGCGTCGAGCCGGGCGTTGCCGGCAGCATGAAGTACCAGGCGAGCGCCAGCGAGCGCAGGATGTAGATCGCGCCGAGCAGCGCCAGCTTGTTCCAGCGCTGGCCGGCCCAGCCGAAGAACAGCGAGCCCAGCACATTGAAGCCGCCGATCATGCCGAGCGTCTGCGCGCTCAGCATCGGATCGAGCCCGCAGATCGCGAGATACGACGGCAGATGCGTGGTGAGGAAGACGAGCTGCATGCCGCAGACCATGTAGGCGCAGGTCATCACCACGAAGGCTGCGTTGCCGAACGCGGTCTTCGCCGCCGTCGCCGCGGTGGCGTTGCCGATGTCGTCGCCAGCGGGCTTCGGCAGCGGAATCTTGTCGACGCGCCCGGCGTACAACGCCGCCGGGATCATGAAGATCGAGAGAATGACAAAACCGGCAAGTCCGACGCGCCAACCGAAACCCTCATTGAGCATCTGGCCGATCGGCGCCGACAGCAGCGCGCCGAGCGAGCCCGCGGCGGAGACCATGCCGAGCACGGTCGAGCGTACCGTCTCCGGCACCGCGCGCGCCGAGACCGACATTGCGATCGCATTCGCGGTGCAGGCGAGCGAAAGGCCGATCAGGACACCGGCGCCGATCATGATGGCAACGAGCCCATGCGCCGTCGTCATCAGCACGAGGCCCGCGATGTAGGCCAGCGCGCCGACCACCATGATCGGGCGAAAGCCGTAACGCACCGTCATCGCGCCGGCGACCGGCTGCAGAAAACCCCAGGCGAGGTTCTGCACCGCGAGCGCCAGCGTGAAGTGGGATATCGAGATGCCGATATCGTGCGTCAGCGGCTGCATGAAGATGCCGAGGCTCTGCCGCAGCCCCATGCTCAGCGTGAGCATGATGGAGGCGCCGATCAGGATGGGAAGCGTGGGACGCAGGACCTGCAACAGGGGCATTGTTCTTATTCTCCCATAACGGCACGGCACGCGTGCCATGGCCTGCGATTCATGCATGTTTTGGTTACACAGATCTGTGTACTTAGGCTATACAGGGGGCCGACTGTCAAGCGAAGAGGATCACGGCTGGCGCATGGCTTCCCCGCCTCCCAAACAGACCATGAAGGAGCGGATCCTCGAGACCGCCGACAGACTGTTCTACCTGCAAGGCATTCGCGCCATCGGCGTCGACACCATCGCGGCCGAGATCGGCATCAGCAAGCGCACGCTCTACAACCACTTCCCGTCGAAGGACGCGCTGATCGAAGCCTATCTGCAACGCCGCTTCGTGCAGCCGCGTCCCTCCGACAAGCCGCCGGCCGAGCAGATTCTCGCAACCTTCGATTCGCTGGAGCGGCGCTTCTCGGCGAAGGATTTTCGCGGCTGCCCGTTCGTGAACGCGGTGGCCGAGCTCGGGCCGGAGGACGAGGATCGCACCTTCAGGAACATCGCAATCGCCTTCAAGGAAAGCCGCCGGCTCTGGTTTCGCGATCTGCTGCGACAGCTCGGCGTCGCCGATGCCGAGGGACTTGCGACCCAGCTCACGCTGCTGGTCGATGGCTCGATCGCGCAAGATCTGGTGCGCGACGATCCGGCGATGGCGCGCGCGGCCAAGGAGGCCGCGCGCGTGTTGCTGGCAAATGCAGGCGTCAAGGTCGGCAGCCCCGCCCCCGGCGGCAAGAAACGCGCCGGATAAATCCGGTTGCGTGCGGAAGTCAGGTTTGGTTGTTAACACCGACCGCAGGCCACGGCATTCCCGGCTGGATATTCCGTCCGGCGAGATTGGCAGCGACCGCGCGAAGACCTGCTACTTAGAAGACTTGCGGCACAACAGGGGAAACGACCATGGAAGATCTGAAGGTGACGGCCACCGGCTATGATTTCGCGCCGACGCGCGCGGCCATGCAGCGCTACATCGACAACGATCTCCTGTCCGGCATCTCCTGGACGGTTCTGGTCGGGCGCGACATCGCTGACACGGGCTGCGTCGGATGGGCCGACAAGGAAGCGCAGATTCCGTTGCGCACCGATCACATCTTCCGCGTCTTCTCCAACACCAAGCTGATCACCTCCTGCGCGGCGCTGCTGCTGGTCGAGGAAGGCCGCTTCCGGCTCGACGATCCGATCGAGACCTTCATCCCGCAACTCAGAAACCGCAAGGTGCTGCGGCCGGGCGCGACGTCGATCGACGACACCGAACCGGCGCAGCGGTCGATCACCATTCGCCATCTGTTGAGTCACTCGGCCGGCCTCAGCTACGGCTTGTTCGATCCGGGCACACCGATCTTCAAGGCCTACAACGAGCGCAAGATCCTCAATCCGATGACGACGCTCGCCGACATGGTCGACAGTCTGTCCGATCTGCCGCTGGTGTTCCATCCCGGCTCGTCATGGGAATATTCCGTTGCCATCGACGTGGTCGCACGGCTGGTCGAGGTGGTGAGCGGCCAGCCGTTCGACAAGTTCGTCAAGGCGCGGATCCTCGATCCGCTCGGCATGGTCGACACCGGCTTCCATGTTCCGGAGAAGGACCACAACCGGCTCGTCGCCTATTACGCCGGCGCCGATCTGATGGATCCGATGAAGCCCGGGCTGACGCGCACCGACAACGCGCCCTATCCTGGCGCCTATCTGCGCCCGGTGCCGCGCTTCAATGGCGGCGGTGGCCTCGTCTCGACGCTGCATGACATGGTCGCGCTGATCCGCAGCCTCTTGCCCGGCGGACCGACGCTGCTGAAGCCGGAGACGATCGCAGAGGCGATGACCAACCAGCTCACACCGGGCCAATGGATCCGCTTTGCGATGATGGGCGAGCAGCCCGGCAAGACCTACGGCCTCGCCGGCGGATTGATCCTCAACCCCTCCCCGATTGATCATCCCGATGCCGCCGGCGAACTCTATTGGGGCGGTGTCGCAGGCACGCAGTGGTGGATTTCGCCCAAAACGGGCATCGCCGGCGTCATGATGGCGCAGCGCCAGATGGCGTTCGTCCATCCGTTCTCGTTCGAGTTCAAGCGGATGGCCTATGACGCGGTGAAGCGCGGCCGCTAAGGGCACTTCGTAGCCCGGATGAAGCGCAGCGAAATCCGGGAAGCTGGTGCAAGCGGCGCGATACCCCGGATTGCGCTTCGCTGCATCCGGGCTACGAGATCGCGCTACGCTGCCGCAGACACCACGCGGTTGCGGCCGTCATGCTTGGCGCGATAGAGCGCGGTGTCGGCGCGCTTGAGCACATCGGCGACCTGCTCGCCCTTGCGCTCCAGCGTGGTGAGACCGATCGAGATCGTGACGGTGATCCGCTTGCCGCCCTTGTCGACGGTGAAGGGCTCGCCCGCGATCGAGCGGCGCAGCCGCTCGGCGACCATGCCGGCGACATGCAAGTCGGTCTCGGGCATCACGATGACGAACTCCTCGCCGCCATAGCGGCAGGCGAGATCAATGCCGCGGATCGACTTGCGGATACGGACCGCGAATTCGCGCAGCACGTCGTCGCCGGCATCGTGGCCATAGGTGTCGTTGATCGCCTTGAAGTAGTCGATGTCGAGGATCATCAGCGCCAGCGGCTTGCCGCGGATCGAGGCCTGCTCCGCCAGCGTCGCGAGGTGGCTCTCCATGTAGCGCCGGTTGTTGAGACCGGTCAGCGCATCCGTGATCGCCATCTCGATCGAGTTCTGGACATTGTCGCGCAGATGATCGGTGTAGCGGCGGCGGCGGATCTGGGTGCGTGCCCGCGCCAACAGTTCGTTCTTGTCGACCGGCCGCAGCAGGTAGTCGTTGACGCCGATCTCGAGCCCGCGCATCAGCCGCGTGTTGTTGTCCGCATCCGAGATGGCGAGGATCGGGACCTGGCGCGTGCGCTCCAGCGAGCGGGCCTGGCTGCACAGCCGCAGGCCGTCGTAATTGTCGAGGCTGAGCGACACGATCAGCAAGTCGTAATTGCCCTCGGCGGCGTGGAACAAGGCTTCCGACGGATTGATCTCGACGTCGACGGTATGCTCGGCCGAGAGGATCGGCGCCAGCTTCTCGTAGGACGACGGCCGGTCGTCGACCAGAAGAATGCGGCCGCCGGTTCCCTTGTCGGCGATCGCGCTGCGCTCGGGCGCCTGCATGCCGATCTCAAGCGAGGTGATGGCGCGCATGCGCAACTCGTCGGTCATCATCTTCAGCCGCGTCAGCGAGCGCACACGCGCGATCAGCACGACGTCGGACACCGGTTTGGTCAGGAAGTCATCGGCGCCGGCTTCAAGGCCGCGCACGCGATCGGCCGGGCTGTCGAGCGCGGTGACGATGACGACCGGAATGAAATGGGTCGCCGGATTCGACTTCAGCCGGCGGCAGACCTCGAAGCCATCCATGTCGGGCATCATGACGTCGAGCAGGATGATGTCGCATTCGGCGCGTGCACAGATTTCCAGTGCCTCAGTCCCGTTGGAGGCAGTCAGCACATCGAAATATTCGGCTGACAGACGGGCTTCCAACAACTTGACGTTCGCCGGAACGTCATCGACGACGAGGATACGCGCGGACATTGCACCACAACTCCCCTATCCGATAAAGCGTCGGACAGTCTCAATAAATTTGCCGACCGAGATCGGCTTGGACAAATAGGCTTCGCAGCCGCCCTCGCGGATGCGTTCTTCGTCGCCCTTCATGGCGAAGGCGGTGACCGCGACCACCGGAATTGCGCGCAGATCAGGATCGTCCTTGATCCAGCGCGTGACCTCGAGACCGGAAACCTGGGGTAGCTGGATGTCCATCAGGATAAGGTCGGGGCGCAGCTTGCGGACAAGGTCGAGCGCTTCGAAGCCATTGCTGGTGCCCGAAGTCTGATAGCCGTGCGCTTCCAACAGATCGCGAAAGAGCTTCATGTTGAGCTCGTTGTCCTCCACGATCAGGACGGTTTTGGCCATCCCGTCCCTCCCAAACCCAGGAGACGGGCCCGGCTGCGGTACCTCACGCACCGCGCTCGGGGCGCGTCGAAAATGTGAATTCAAACTAGCGCCAGAATCGCTCTAACCCGTTAACCCGAAGTCCAACTTCCGCAGCGTGGTTTCCGTTGCTTGAACACATGCGGAAGACTCGGGCATGATGGGCCTCTCAATAGAGACCATAAGTTAACGGAAAGGCAAACCGGCGCGTTGAAAAAGCCTGTTCACAACCCCCGGGAAGTTGCTGAAATCGTTGCGATTCAGGCGCTCGGCTTCATTGCCGGCGATCCCGAGCGGCTGGGCTTGTTCCTGGCCGAAACCGGAATCGGTCCAGAGACGCTGCGGAACGCCGCGTCCGATCCTCAATTTCTTGCGAGCGTGCTCGATTTCGTGATGCGCGACGACGCCACCGTGAAAGCGTTTGCCAAGGCCTCGGAACTACATCCGACCAATATCGCCGCCGCCCACCAGGCGCTGGGCGACCCGAAATGGGAGCGCGACGTGCCGTGACGACGGCAGCGGCAGCTTCCGACGGCCCCCTCAGTTTCTGCCGAGACTGCCTCGGCGATCTCGATATCAAGGTGAAGCGGTGCAGCCATTGCGGCTCGCCGCGGCTGGTGCGTCATCGCGCCCTACCCGCGCTGGCGCTGGCGCATATCGACTGCGACGCGTTCTATGCCACCGTCGAGAAGCGCGACAATCCCGAGATCGCCGATCGCCCGGTCATCATCGGCGGCGGCAAGCGCGGCGTGGTGTCGGCCGCCTGCTATATCGCCCGCACCTACGGCGTCCGCTCCGCGATGCCTATGTTCAAGGCGCTGGAACTCTGCCCGGACGCGACCGTGATCCCGCCGGACATGGCGAAGTATGTCCGGGTCGGGCGCGAGGTGCGGCAGGCGATGCAGGCGCTGACGCCGCTGGTCGAGCCGCTGTCGATCGACGAAGCCTTCCTCGATCTCGCCGGCACGCAGCGCGTCCACGGCATGATCCCGGCCAAGGTGCTCGCCAAATTCGCCCGCGATGTCGAGCGCGACATCGGCATCACGGTGTCGGTCGGGCTGTCCTGCAACAAGTTCCTCGCCAAGATCGCTTCCGACCTCGACAAGCCGAGGGGCTTTGCCGCGCTCGACCAGGACGAGGCGCGCGAGATGCTGGCGAGCAAGCCGGTCGGGTTCATCTACGGCGTCGGCCCTGCGACCCAGGAGAAGCTGGTGCAGCGCGGCTTTCGCATCATCGCCGACCTGCAGCGCGCCGACGAGAACGAATTGATGAAGCAGTTCGCGAGCGAAGGCCGCCGGCTGTGGCGGCTCGCGCGCGGCATCGACGACCGCAGCGTGGTGGCCGATCGCGGCGCCAAGACGATCTCGAGCGAAACCACGTTCGAGACCGACATCCGCGACTTCGCAACGCTGGAGAAGCTGCTCTGGAAACTGTCCGAGAAAGTCTCGGCGCGGCTGAAGACCAGCGAATTCTCGGGCTGCACCATCACGCTGAAGCTGAAGACCGCGGACTTCCGCCAGCGCACCCGTTCGCAATCGATCCAGACCCCGACCCAGCTTGCCGCCAAGATCTTTGCGGTCTCGCGCGAGATGCTCGCGAAGGAAATCGACGGCACCGCCTTCCGCCTGATGGGCACCGGCGTCAGCGCGCTGCGCCCGGGCGCGCAGGCCAACGATTCCGACATGCTCGACCGCCGCTCGGCGCACGCCGAACGCGCGATGGACAATCTGCGCAAGAAATTCGGCAATGCCGCCGTGATCAGGGGCATTGCCTATGAGGGGCCGCAGAAGAGCGCGGAGGAGTAATCGGTCGTCATGGCCGGGCTTGACCCGGCCATCCATCAACGAGGACTCTTTGAAAAGCGATGGATGCGCGGGTCGAGCCCGCGCATGACGACTGCGCAGCCCTTCTCAATCCGCGACCGCAACCGCCTCGATCTCAATCAGCCATTCCGGCGCCGCGAGCGCGGTGACACCGACCAGCGTAGAGGCCGGCGGCTCCATGCCCTCGAAGAATGCCGAGCGCGCCTTGCCGATGATCGGGCGGAGCTCCGGCTTGTAGCCGACGACGAAGGTCGTGATCTTCACGATATTGGAATAGCTGGCCCCGGCGGCCTTCAGCGCCATGCCGAGGTTCTGCATCACCTGCGTCGTCTGCGCCGCAAGATCGCCGGCGCCGACCACGCGGCCCTCCTCGTCGACGGAGACCTGTCCCGAAATGTAGATCGTGCGCGCGCCGGAGGCGACGACGACGTGGGAGTAAGCCGGATTGTGATGCAGGCCGCTAGGGCGAAGATGGTCGAGCTCGCTCATGAGGTGCCTCCCTGACACGCGTGTTTAGGGAAGCGTACTCGTGTCGGACGGTTCAGGCCAGTGCGGTGTCGTGGAGTGCTCGGGCTTGCTCCGCCGTCGTCCCGGCGAAAGCCGGGACCCATAACCACCGAAGGTGATTGTTGCGCGACGTTGGGGCCACAGCCCGTTTAACAATTCAACCCTGTGGTTATGGGTCCCGGGTCGCGCTTCGCTTGCCCGGGACGACGCTGAGTGGGTGGCGATAGCCAGCCCTCACTTGCAGGGTTTGGAATCCCTGACGTCGAACTTGTCCAGCGCGCCCGAGATCACGAAATCGTTGTAGTCCAGTACCAGCGCGCGGGAGACGCCGTTCTCGTACAGTTCGAACGACATCGCGTAGACCGGCGTCTGCTCGCCGTCCTTCGCGCGCGCGTCGCTGTCGTAATAGCTCACCGTCACCGGCCAGCGCGTCATGGCCTTCATCGCATTGCTCGCCGTCGACGGATCGGGCGATGACGGCGCGCGGTCGCCTGTGATCGGCCGCCCGATCACGGTCAGCGTGTTGTAGATCTTCTCGCCGTTGTCGGAGCCGTCATAGACGGTCTGCTCGAGCACCGACTTGCCGTCGCGGGCGGCGGCGATGATGTGCTGGATCTGCTCGGTCGGGAACACGATCTTGCCGTCGATATTGAACGTCTTCTTCACCGGCTGGGTCAGCTTCACGGTGATATGATCGCCGACCCGCTCGGCGATGCCGTCGACCGGCGACGATTCGCTGTCGTTCATCCGCGTATCGATCTTGAAGCGGTAGCTTTTGCCCGACGCGTCCTCCCAGGACGTGGAGCGAAGATCGGACAGCGTCACCTTGCCCTCGCCGCTGTCGAGCTCGGACACCTGGCGGAATTCGGAGGTATAGCCTTCGCAGGAGTTGCCGGAGAAATTGTAGAGGATGCGCCCGCGCGCATCGCTCACCGAGTTGGAGCCGCGCGATTTCACCAGGCTGAGGTCATAGAGCGCCTGATGCGCGAGAAACGGCCCGCTTGCCGCAGCGACCGCGGGCCCCTGAACCAAGCCGGATCCTGCGGCAACGGCGATCGCAAACACCAGGGCACGCGACGGAGTCCGGAACGGCAGGGTCATATGGTTTCCTCAAGGAGGCAGGGATTCGCCACAATAGTGACGGTGGTATTGCGCCGCAACTGGGGCAAGTCTGACAAAATGGCAATGTAGGCAGCGAAAATGCCGTCATTTTCAGCAGCTTTCCGTGCGATTCGGCGCTTCATGGCCGCGTTGTCCTCACCTTACCGTCGCTTGCAACCGGCGGCACGATGCGCGAAACAATCGAAACAAACTTGGCCCTGACCGCGTTTCAGGCTTCGTGCAATCCAATTTGGGGGACCAAAAGATGGCGGGTACCGTCGAACAAAAACTGGCATCACAGGGCATCACACTTCCCGAGCCGACCTCCCCGGTCGCAAACTATGTCCCCTTCGTCCGCAGCGGAAACCTGCTGTTCGTGTCCGGCCAGGTCTGCTTCAACGCCGAAGGCAAGCTGATCGCCAAGGGCAAGCTCGGCGCCGGCGTCACGCTCGAACAGGGCGCCGCCGCCGCGCGCGGCTGCGCAATCAACCTGCTGGCCCAGATCAAGGCCGCGCTCGGCGACCTCGATAAGGTCGTGCGCGTGGTGCGGCTCGGCGGCTTCATCAATTCGGCGCCCGACTTCTTTGACGGGCCGAAGGTGCTGAACGGCGCCTCCGACCTGATGGTCGAAGCATTCGGCGACAAGGGCCGCCATGCCCGCACCACCGTCGGCGTCGCCTCGCTGCCCGCGGACGCCGCGGTCGAAGTCGAAGGCGTGTTCGAAGTCGCCTGATCGATGCGCGCTCCTGATTGGCTGACGAAACGGCCGGTCGCCCATCGCGGCCTGCATGATGCCGCGCGCGGCATCATCGAGAACATGCCGGCCGCGGCCACCGCCGCGGTCGCCGGCAACTTCGCCATCGAGTGCGATATCCAGCTCACCGCCGACGGCGAGGCGATGGTGCATCACGACGATGCGCTCGGCCGCCTCACCGAGGGGGCGGGCCTGCTGGCAACCAGGACCGCGGCCGAACTGAAGGCCGTCAAGTTCAAGGACACCGCCGAGCAGATGATGACGCTCGGCGATCTCTGCGCGCTGGTCGCCGGCCGCGTGCCGCTGGTGGTCGAGGTGAAGAGCCATTTCGACGGCGACCGCAAGCTGGTGCGGCGGATGGCCGAGGTGCTGGCGTCCTATTCCGGCCCGGTGGTCGGCATGTCCTTCGATCCCGACCAGGTGCTGGCGCTGCGCGAGATCATGCCGAACCTGCCGCGCGGCATCACAGCCCAGCGCACCTATGACGACGGCCATTGGGACAAGCTGACGCCGGCGCAGCGCGACAGCATGCTCTACCTGCGGCACGGCTTTACGACCGAGCCGCATTTCGTCGCCTATTGGGTCAACCAGCTGCCGGCGCCGGAGCCGTGGATCGCCCGCAACGTGTTCGGCTGTCCGCTGCTGGCCTGGACCGTGCGGACGGTGGAACAGCGCGAGCGCGCGGCGCGCTACGCCGACCAGATGATCTTCGAGGGGTTCGTGCCGGGAACCTGACATGTCCGAGACATGCCCTTGCAGTCTTGAACTCGTCGCAGCGACGCACGATGTTGGCGAGGGTTGGTCGTCATCGGCGATGGCGGAATGCGGGGCATGATCCGGAAGTGGAGCCAGCTGTTCCGGAAAGATCATGCTCAAACGAGGCACCGGTCTTCATTCTCGATGGCGTCTTCTGAAATCACCCTAGAGGCTGTGGCTGACATCGGCGGCATTCCGGCCGCCGAATGGGACGCCTGCGCCAATCCCAAGGCGGATGCGGACAGCATCCATCACCTCGACACGCTGGCCTCGCCCGGTTCCGCAAAGGATTGCCAGACCGCCGCAAGTTCGAGCTATAACCCATTCGTTTCCCACGCCTTTTTCGCCGCCGCCGAAGCCTCCAATTCGGCCTGCCCGCGAACCGGCTGGGGCCCGCGGCATCTGATCGCGAAGCTCGATGGCCGGATCGTTGGCGTCGTGCCCTGCTATCTGAAATCGCACTCGCAGGGCGAATACGTGTTCGATCGCGGCTGGGCCGAGGCCTACCACCGCGCCGGCGGCAGCTATTACCCGAAGCTTCAGGTGTCGGTCCCCTTCACGCCCGCGACCGGGCCGCGGCTGTTGATCCGCGACGGCGTCGACCGCGAGGTGATCGGCTCGGCGCTGGCGCGAGGCCTGCGGGCACTCTGCAACGCCACCGAGGCCTCCTCCGTGCATGTGACGTTCGCCCGCGAGGACGAGGCCAGGTTCCTCGGCGCCCACGGTTTCCTGCAGCGGACCGACCAGCAGTTCCACTGGCACAATGAAGGCTACAAGACCTTCGACGACTTTCTCGGCTCGCTGAACTCGCGCCACCGCAAGGGCATCAAGCGCGAGCGCCGCGAGGCGGTTGCCGCCGGGATCACCATCCACTGGCTCACCGGCGCCGACATCACCGAGGACGCCTGGGATGCGTTCTTCGAATTCTACATGGAGACCGGCTCGCGCAAATGGGGCCGGCCGTATCTGACCCGAGAATTCTTCTCGCTGATCGGCGAGACGATGAGCCGCGACGTGCTGCTGGTGATGGCCAAGCGCAACGGCCGCTGGATCGCGGGTGCGATCAACTTCATCGGCTCGGACACGCTGTTCGGCCGCAACTGGGGCGCGATCGAGCACCACCCATTCCTGCATTTCGAGGTCTGCTACTACCAGGCGATCGATTTCGCAGTTCAGCGCGGGCTCAAGGTGGTCGAGGCCGGCGCGCAGGGCGAGCACAAGCTGGCGCGCGGCTACCTGCCGCAGACCACTTATTCGGCGCATTTCATCGCCGACCCCGGACTGCGCCGGGCGATCGCCGATTACCTCAAGCGCGAGCGCGACTATGTCGCCGAGGTCGGCCGCGAACTCGCCGAGGCCGGCCCGTTCCGCAAGACGGTCGACGACGACGCTTGACCTCTCCGCCGCCACCTAGGCAATAAAGCAGCATCATCGAGGAACCGCCGCCATGCCCGCCGCCTACGACAACAACAACATCTTCGCGAAGATCCTGCGCGGCGAGCTGCCCTGCTACAAGGTCTATGAGGACGAGCACGTGTTCGCGTTCCTCGACATCATGCCGCGCTCGCCGGGGCACACGCTCGTCATTCCGAAGGCCCCTGCCCGCAACATCCTCGACATCAAGCCCGACGACTACGCCCATGTCGCGCGCGCCTCGCACAAGATCGCCGCCGCCGCGATGAAGGCGTTCGAAGCCGACGGCATCACGGTGCAGCAATTCAACGAGCCCGCCGGTGGCCAGGTCGTGTTCCATCTGCACATGCACGTCATGCCACGCAAGGACGGCGTCGCACTGCTGCCGCCTGCGAGCCACAAGGAAGACGGCAAGGTGCTGGAGGCGAGCGCGGCAAAGCTAAGCGCAGCGTTGAAGTAATCCCACCGCCGTCATTCCGGGGCGTGCGGAGCGCGAACCCGGAATCTCGAGATTCCGGGTTCGATGCTTCGCATCGCCCCGGAATGACAGTTGAGAGATTCTACTCCGTCTCGAAGTCCCCGGCCTGCGGCGGGGCGAGCGGGGTAAACTCGCAGCGGTCCGGCTTGACGTCGATCAGCGGCGTCTCGTCGAGGCAGTCGAGGCCGCGCACCAAAATGACATTGCCCTCGACACCGACCAGCTTGACGACCGAGGTGCCGATCGGATTGGGGCGCACCGGCGAGCGCAGCGAGAAAGTGCCGCGGGTGTTGCCGTTGTTCTTCGGGCTTTGCAGCACGATGTCGCGGCGCGACTGATGCAGCCAGTACAGCACCTCGAGATTTGAATAGAAATCGACGCCCTTGATCGCGGCGACCCAGGGCTCGAAAATCTCGAGCCGGCACACCGGGCCGTCATGCCGCCCCTGCCGCGGCGTCGCCAGCCGCGAGGTCCAGGGCGTGCGGATGCGGCCGATGAAGACGAGCCCGGCATCGCGCGCCGTCGGCATGTCGACGGCCACCTCGCCCTGGCGCAGTTCCATTTCACGTACCATGTGTCAATCCAGCGATATGTTCAGCGCCTTGACCACGCCCGCCCATCGCGCGCGATCGGTATTCACAAACTTGTCGATCTCGGCCTGGCTCTTCGCGCGCAGCGGCGGGAAACCGATCTTGAGCAGCGAAGCGCGGAACGCCTCGTCGTTCAAGGCCCGGTCGAGGCTCGCCTTGATCTTGTCGGCGATGTCATCAGGCACCTTCGACGGCGCTGCGATACCATACCAGACGCTGACCGCATAATCGGGATAGCCGCTCTCGGCGATCGTCGGCAGATCGGGCAAATCGGGGATGCGCTCGGTCGAGCTGACGCCGAGCGGCCGCAGCATGCCCGATTTGACCGGCGGCAGCGCGGTGCCGAGCGTGTCGAACATCAGCTGGATGTTGCCGGACAGCAGATCGGTCAGCGCGGGTCCTGCGCCCTTGTACGGCACGTGGGTCATCTCGACGCCGGCCATCTGCTTGAACATCTCGCCGGCGAGATGAACCGTGCCGCCGGTGCCGGCGGATCCGAAATTAAGTTTTCCGGGATTCTTCTTGGCGTAGGCGACGAACTCCGCGATCGTCTTCGCCGGCACGGAGGGATGCACCTCCATGACCATCGGCGCGTCCGTGATCACGGACAGCAGGCGAAAATCCCTGGCCGGATCGTAGGGCAGCTTCTTGTAGAGCAGCGGATTGAGCACGAAGATCGAGGCGGCCGTCACGAACAGCGTGTAGCCGTCGGGATCGGAGCGCGCCACGGCCTCGGCGCCGATCGCACCCTGCGCGCCGGCCTTGTTCTCGACCACGACCACCTGCTTGAGATCGCGCCCGAGATATTCGCCGACGATGCGGCCGAGCACGTCGGTCGGCCCGCCGGCGGCATACGGCACCACGAGCTTGATCGGCCGCGTTGGATAATCCGCGGCAAGCGCCGGCAGCGTCGCCGCCAGCAACGCCGTCAGAGCAACAATGATTAGCGATGATGCGCGCCGCTGCATGCCGTTTCCCCGTTGTCTTGTTCTTGGGGAGCGAGAGTAGCGGATAATGCGGACGCCGCAATCAGCCGAGCCAGTATTTGCCTGCGATCATGACGATCTCGCCCGCGATCACGCCGGCGAAGATCGATTTCCTCGCCAGCATGAACACGACAAAGCCCGCGGCGACGGCGCCGTAGCGCAGCCAGTCCGGCACGCTGGCGAGCGCGCCCGGCGGCTGCACCACGATCTGCGCGATGATACCGGCGAGGATCGCGGTGGCGACCGCCCTCACCCAGACCAAGAGCTCGGAGTTCTCGTCGATGCCGCCGCCGAACCACAGGCCGAGCATGCGCCAGATCTGGTTGGGGATGACGCCCGCGACGAACAGGATCGCGAGCGCGTGCCAGTCGCCGATGAAACCGCTCATGCGCGCGCCCCGACGATGCCTGCCCTCGCCCGGTGCACGGCATAGGCAATGGTGCCCGCGACGACCCCGCTGACCAGGATGTCGACGCCGCTGTTCAGCATCGCCGCCAGCGGGAACAGCAATAGGCCAAGCACCAGCGCGATGACATCGGCGAGCTCGCGGCAATTGCGTGCGGTCGAGAACAGGAAGGCGAGCGGCGTCAGCATCAGCATGCCGGCGGCGAACAGCGGCGTGAGGTTGGCCGCGAGCATGTAGCCGATCGTGTTGGCGATCAGGCAGACGGTGACCAGCCCGCAGCCGAGCCCGTGGATAAAGGCGATCCGCCGGTTGCGCGGCACCTGCGGCAGGAAGCGGAAGCATTCGACCCACAGCGTCACGGCGGTGAGATGCGCCACCAGGATCAGATGCCGCCGCTTGGTCTGTTCGGTGCGCATCATCGGCAACACCGAGACCACCATCGGGAACAGGCGGATCGCGCTGACGGTGACCGCGATCGCCGATTGCAGCACGGTGGCGCCGGAGCCGAGTGTCGTGATCACGATGATCTGCGCAGGGCCAGCCCAGACGAACGCCGTGCTCGCCAGCGTCCAGCCCAGCGAGAAGCCGGAATCATGCGCCAGCGCGCCGATGCCGAGATAGGTCGCAAACAGCACCAGGGTCAGCACGGTCGCGCCGATCGACCGCGCGCCCCATAGGAAGGCGCGGAACGAGTTGTGCCATTGCGGAGAATCGAGCGGAGGAAGCGCCACGGGGAACCGGATGGTTTTGCAATCGCGGCGGCTTAGGGCGCTGACAACGCAGGGTCAAGCAAGAGACGGCACAGGTCCGGTATGCGCCTCGGTAGCCCGGATGAAGCGCCAGCGAAATCCGGGGCCGCCTTTGCAACCGGCGAGAGCTGTCCCGGATTGCGCTTCGCTTCATCCGGGCTACGGGATCAAAGCAATCACGCCCTGTTCTTCAGCACGAAACACGCCCCGCCCGCCTTGCGAATGCGGTTGCATAGGCCGTCGGCCTCGGGGCGCGTGTCGGCGCCGATGCGCACCTGGTAAAAGGTCGCGCTGCCGCGGGTGCGCAGCCGCGAAGAAAGCAGGCTCGGATCCTGATCGCCGATCACGTTCGACAGCCGCTTGATGGCGCGGGCATACATCGCGAGCGCCTTGTCGCGGCTGAAGCCGGCGGCGAGCTGGACGCCCCACACCTTGGCCGCCGACAGCGTGACGTGCTGCTCGAGCCCTGCGACGAACGGGTTGGGCGCGCGCTTCAGCAACGCCATCAGCTCGCGGCAGCTCTTGGTCGGCGCGCGCTGTGGCATCTTGCCGTTGCGCCCGGCGGCGGCCCAGTCGTCGACGCTGGAGCCGGTGATCGCGGAGACGTAATTGCGCGTCTCCTGCGGCATGTAGCCGGAGCCGGCGAGCCAGTCCTGGATCCGGCGCGGGCCAGCATTGTAGGCCGCCGCCGCGAGGCCGAGATTGCCGAACTGGTTGCGCAGCTCACTGAGGAATTCGGCCGACTTCGGCAGCGCCTGCACCGGATTGAATGGATCGAGCAGCCCGCGCTCGTTCGCTGTGCCCGGCATGAATTGCGCGATGCCCTGCGCGCGCTGGCCGTTGCGGGTCATCGGACCAACCGCATCGGCCTGGAAGCGGCTCTCCTGCCAGATCACGCGTGCGAAGAATTCGAGCGGCAGATCGTTGGCCCGCGCCGCCGACTCGATCATCAGGCACATCGCCTCGCGGGTATCGCTCTCGCGCGCATCATCCGCGGGCTTGTCAGTTGCCGCCGCGGGCGTATCCGCCGGGGGCGCGGCAGGTTTCTCGGCCGATGGCGCGGCCTGCTCTCCCGGCGGTGGCGCAGGCGGCTCCCCCGGCGCGGCCGCAGGCTTCTCAGCGGGCTTGTCCGGGGGCGGCGCTGCCGGCTGCTCGGCGCCCGGCGGCGGCGCCGGAGCCGCGGCCGGAGCGTCCTCCGCACCGACCCGGGCCGGCGGCACCAGCAGCACAAGCATGACCAATGCGGCGCAACGACCGGTTCGCATGGCAATTCTGTTCCCGTGCGGGCGCGGCTTGACACCGCAAGCTCGTGGTCTAGCTATGGACTGAAATGATGGCGCGCAAAAGGGAGCGCAAAATGGCCGCAGCATCCGACGATCAACTCGGCTTTGCCCCCGATGACGACGCTCCGATCGGCTATATGAAGCGGACCCGCGATTATTACGCGGCGATCGGCTACACCACCCCCTACCGCTGGGCGCATTACACCTCCGCCCCGTTCCAGCCCCTGAAGAAGCCGCTGAACCAGTCCCGGGTCGCCATCATCACGACCGCGGCGCCGTTCGATCCGGCACGGGGCGACCAGGGTCCCGGCGCGAAATACAACGGCGGGGCCAAGTTCTATGCGGTCTATGACGGCGACACGTCAAAGCAGCACGATCTGCGGATTTCGCACATCGCCTATGACCGCACCCACACCACGGCGACCGACAACGGCACCTGGTTCCCGCTGGCACAGCTGAAGCGCCTCGCCGCGGCCGGCACGATCGGCGACGTCGCGCCGCGCTTCTTCGGCGCCCCGACCAACCGCAGCCACCGCGTCACCATCGAGACCGACGCGCCCGAAATCCTCAAGCGTTGCCGTGACGACAAGGTCGACGCCGCGGTGCTGGTGCCGAACTGCCCGGTCTGCCACCAGACCGTCAGCCTGGTGGCGCGGCATCTCGAGGCCAACGGGATTTCCACGGTCGTGATGGGCTGCGCCAAGGATATCGTCGAGCATGCCGCGGTGCCGCGTTTCCTGTTCTCCGATTTCCCGCTCGGCAATTCCGCCGGCAAGCCGCAGGACGTCGCCTCGCAGGCGTTCACGCTGGAGCTGGCGCTGCGCGTGCTGGAGTCCGCGCCCGGCCCGCAGACCATGGTGCAGTCGCCGCTGCGCTGGAGCGAGGACGCTGCCTGGAAGCGCGACTACAGCAACGCCGATGCGCTGAGCGCCGAGGAGCTGGCCCGCCTGCGCCGCGAGTTCGACGCGCAGAAGGAAGTCGCCAAGGGCCTGCGCGAGCGCGTGGCGTAAGGCTCGGCGCTAGACACGAGCACTTAGCCAACTCAAGGCGTCGTCGCTCGGCTCGACCGGGCGATCCGGTATTCCAGAGACACCAGTCAGTCACGGAGAAGCCGCAGCGTGCTGGCATGGCGCGGACAAGCCCGGCCATGACGGAGCAATGTTGAGGCGAGCTCTCAGGCGGATGGCGCCGCCGCGACCTGTACGGCGGTGAGCATGCCGGTCCGTTCATGGCAGCCGAGATATTCGAAGAACTGCTCGTCGGCGCCTGCCACCGTGACCTCGTGATACAGCCTGAGCTTGGCGTTCGGCCCCAAGGTCGAGAGATACTTCATCGCCGCGCCAAAAATCCTGACATGGGTCGGGTGCGATTCCGCCCAGCGCTCCAGCGCGGCGAGGCTCTTCCACCAGCTCTGGCCATAGGACTTTTCGGTCGACCGCCCCTCCGCGTCGACAACGCGCATGTAGCGGTTGGCGTAGCAGCCGATCGGCACGCCGTCGTCGCGCAGGAAATCCATGCCCTCGCGCAGCACCGGCTCGACATCGTCGAGATACATCTTGCGTTCCGCTGCCTCGGTATCGCTCCAGTCCTGTCCGGAGCGGATCAGGCAGAGATTGTCATGCGCGACCACACGGATGCGTGCGCCGTCGCGGATCACGCGCGGCTCGCCGCCCGGCGTCATCGCGTCGGTCTGCGTCAGCGGGATACGGTCGCGCATACCGCCCCAATAGGCGTGCTCCTGCACCTCGCCGCTCATGCCGTCGGCAAGCACCGCGACGCCCTCCGGACGACCGAGCGACGAGAACAGCGTCTCGTAGCGCGCAACATGCGGCCGCAGCACCTCGATGAAGCGGCCGACGCCCTCAGTGGCGCCGCCGCCGGTCCAGGCCTCGCGCGCACCGTCGAACCAGGCGTCGAAACGCCCGGCGTCGTCCCAATAGGCGACCGAGACGACGTTGGTGAAGCCGGCCTGGTCGACATATCGCGCACGGTCCCAATGCGTCGGGCCGTTCTCACCGGCAAAGCGTTTTGCGATCGATGCCAACGCGTCGGTCGCCGCCGCGCTCCGCTCACCGCGATATTGCACGCCGAAATAGGCCATGATCACGCGCGTGACCGCGGGCTTGTGGCGCGCGACGAAGGATGGATAAGGCGGCGCGTAGTCGTCGGGCACACGCCGATGACGCGATCGGACTGTCTGCAGATGAGATGGAATGGCGGATTCCATGGCAGTCGCCTCCGGTTGGATGTCGCCCAGGGCATGATCCGGAAAAGTGCGAAACGGTTTTCCGATAAGATCATGCCCGTAGTCTGTTCAGCTCGCGGCCGCGTCGATCTCTTCGACGTCGAGCGGCAGCGCGAAATGCTCGACGCGCTTCGAAGGCTTCTTGTTCAGCAGCAGACGCGTGACATCGGGGCGCGAATAGTGCCCGGCCGGATCGGCGGCGTTCTTGGCGATCCCGATCGCGCCGAGATCGATATCGGCGAGCAGCAGGCCCTCCTGCTCGGGCGGCAGCTTCTCGGCGATCGCGCTGCCGTCCGGCCCGTAGATCGCGGCGTGTCCGCCGCCGACATGCAGCAGCGCGTGCTTGTCGTCGCGGTCGCACATCTCGTCGACCATCGCCTGCGAGACCGTGGCGCAGGGCGCCAGCACGAAGCACGAGCCCTCGACCGCATAGACCCGCGAGGCCGCGTTGTTGACCTCCCAGCCGAGCGCCGGCGCGAACGGATCGTACAGCGAGAAGCTCGGCCAGGCCGCGACATGGACCTGCTCGTTCTGGGCGTACATCGCGTATTTCGACAGCGGCTGCAGATGCTCCCAGCAGCACAGCGCGCCGAGCCGGCCGATGCCGGGACGGTCATGCACGGCAAGGTCGCTGCCGTCGCCCTCGCCATAGACGGTGCGCTCGGCATGGGTCGGCCGCAGCTTGCGCCGCTTCGCAATGGTCTCGCCGTCGGGCCCGATCAGCCATTGCGCGAGATAGAGGCTGCCGCCGTCGCGCTCGGACAGGCCGAGCACCGCGGTCATGCCGGCCTTCTTCACCGCGAGCCGCAGCTTCTCGGCCTGCGGGCTGTCGTAGCTCAGCGAGTTGTCGAAATAGCGCTGCACGAAACCGCGCCCGATCGCCCAAGCCGGCGAGTCCAGCCAGATGTACCAGGGATAGCCGGGGATGAACGCCTCGGGGAACGCGATCAGCTTCGCCCCTTTGGCGGCGGCCTCCTCGATCAGCGCGATGGACTTGGCGATGGAGGCGTCGAGGTCGAGCCAGGCAGGTGCGGCCTGCACCACCGCAACGCGGTATTTCGGATGTTCGATGCCCATAATGTCCTCCTCGCGGCCGACGCTTCCGGCCGGTTCGTGCTTGATCGGCCATGGCGGCCTCTGACATCATGCTGCCCCGAGACCGGGCACGCCGTTCGACCAGGACGGAAGGAAAATTCGACTGCGGAGGAGATTCCCCGGCCGTCCCCGGTATGAAGCTTGCTTTGTTTTCGTGGCCAGCGTTTGCACTCGTGAAGGGAGGAAATCATGCCGGCCCTGTTCACCACGGAAGACGCGCCCACCCATCGGCGCCTTGCGCTCTGGCAGGACATCGTCTGCGACGTGTTCGTGCAGCTCGACTGCAAGTCCGATCTCGGCACCGCCTTCCACGGCGCCATCACCAGCGCGCACCTGGGCGCGGTGAAATGCTCGGTCGTCTCGTCGGGCCAGCAACGGGTGCTGCGTACGCCGTCGCGGATCGCTCGCGCCAGCGAGGATTTTGTTCTGTTCGCCCTCGGCCGGAGTGGCGCGGGCGCCGTGCTGCAGGACGGCCGCGAGACCGTGATCCAACCGGGCGAGTTCGCGTTCTACGACACCACCCGGCCCTATGAATTGCGCTTCAACGCCGACTTCACGCAAACCATCTTCCAGGTGCCGCGCGCCATGCTGCACCGGCGCTTTGCCGGCACCCAGGGCTTAACTGCGACCACGTTCACATCGGATCGTCCCGTGCAGCGGCTCGCCTGGCAGTTCATCGCGGGGCTCTCCGAGATCGCCGACAAGCTCGATCCTGACAACGCGATCCGCCTCGCCGACCAGGCCGCCGACTTGCTGGCGATGGCGATGAGCGAGCGGCTCGGCGGCGCCGCGCTGCCCGCCTCGACCCACCGCTCCGCGCTGCTCTACCGGCTGAAGGCGCATGTGCTCGCGCATCTGCCGAACCCCGAGCTCAACCTCACCGAGACCGCCGCCGCGCTCGGCATCTCGCCGCGCTACGTCAACAGCCTTTTGGCCGACGAGGACACCTCGTTCCAGCGCTTCGTGCTGGCGCAGCGGCTGGAGCGCTGCAAGCGCGACCTCGCCTCGCCGGCGCACGCGCATCGTCACATCGGCGAGATTGCATTCGCCTGGGGCTTTAACGATCTCTCGCATTTCGGCCGCGTGTTCCGCGACCATTACGGCCTGTCGCCGCGCGACTGGCGGCAAAGCCGGCTGCCGAACTAAAGCTTTTCGAGGGAAGCCATAGGTCTCTTGCGGCGCAAAATAGCCGGGAATCCACGCTCTCACGGATGCAAATATTTACACTAACTGCAACGGGTTCCCCCGGCGCCCTTCTTTTCGCTGGGGCGGACCGGTACAGTCGTGCCGTTCATTTGGAGGATTTCCCGTGCAGGACCGGCGCCAGAGCGTACGCGACAAGGTGTTCTATGGTGCGGTTGCGGAGATCAATGAACGCGGCTCGACGATGGATTGCGTCGTCCGCAACATCAGCGAAGGCGGTGCCTGCGTTGAATTTAGCGATGCCGCGCAGTTGCCCGAAGAGATGAATCTCAGCGTCGCACGCAAGGGCCGCTCGTTCCTGGCCCGTCTGATCTGGCGCCAGGCCAACAAAGTCGGCCTCGCCTTCCGGATCATGACTTCCGACACGCCGGTCAGCGATCTCGACGAGCGGGTCCGCCGCAGCGAGATCAAGAAGCGGCAGCTGCAGCGCCGCATCAACGAATTGCTCGGCCAGGGCTGAGCCGCCTCGGCTCGGAGCCTTCGTTTCGGTCGCGGCCGGCATCCGGCATTCGGGGTTGCAAAGGCCGGGCTAATCCAGCATGCGGTAATCCCCGCAACGCCGGAACCGAGAGCCACTCCACGACATGTCGTCCGCGATCATTGAGCATCCCGACGGGCTGCCGCAGCCGCAGCGCAATTGGGCCATTCTCACGATCGCGCTCGGCCTTGTGATGGCCGTCGTCGACGGCTCGATCGCCAACGTTGCGTTGCCGACTATTGCCCGGGATCTGAACGCCAGCCCGGCGTTCTCGATCTGGATCGTCAACGGCTATCAATTGGCGATCACGATCTCGCTGCTGCCGCTGGCCTCGCTCGGCGAAATCATCGGCTATCGCCGCGTCTATCTGGCGGGGCTGTTGCTGTTCACGCTGGCCTCGCTGTTCTGCGCGCTGTCGCACACGCTGCCGCTGCTGACGGTCGCCCGCATCCTGCAGGGGTTTGGCGCTGCCGGAATCCTCAGCGTCAACACCGCGCTGGTCCGCTTCATCTATCCGCATTCGCTGCTCGGCCGCGGCATCGGCGTCAACGCGCTGGTGGTCGCGATCTCGGCCGCGGTCGGTCCCACCATCGCCTCGTTCATCCTGGCGGTCGGAACGTGGCCGTATCTGTTCGCCATCAATGTCCCGCTCGGCATTGTCACGCTGGCGCTGGGTTGGCGCTTCCTGCCGCACACGAGGCCGGCGGTTCACGCCTTCGACTGGCAGAGCGCCGCGCTGAGCGCGATTGCGTTCGGATTCGGCATCAGCGCGATCGACAGCGCCGGCCATGGCGGGTCGCTGTATCTCTGCGCATTGGAGTTCGCTGTCGCCGCGGTCGCCTCGCATTTGCTGTACCGGCGGCAGCAGCATCTGCCCTCGCCGCTGCTGCCCGTCGACCTGCTGCGAATTCCGATCTTCGCGCTCTCGATCGGCACCTCGATCGCCTCGTTCTGCGGCCAGATGCTGGCCTTTGTCGCGATGCCGTTCTATCTGGAAAACCATTTCGGATATTCGGCGGTTCAGATCGGCCTGTTGATCACGCCGTGGCCGATTGCGGTCGCGTTCGCCGCCCCGCTCGCGGGCTGGCTGGTGGAACGCTATCCGGCCGGCCTGCTCGGCGGCATCGGCCTGCTGCTGTTCGCGACGGGATTGGGCACGCTGGCCTTGATGCCGGTCAACGCCACGCCGATCGACGTGGTCTGGCGCATGGCGCTGGCCGGCGCCGGCTTCGGCCTGTTCCAGACCCCGAACAACCGCACCATGATCGCCGCCGCCCCGCGCGAGCGCTCGGGCGGCGCCAGCGGCATGCTAGGGACCGCGCGCCTGCTCGGACAGACCATCGGCGCCGCCCTGGTGGCGCTGCTGCTGGCGCGCTATCCGGCTGACGGCACCCGGATCTCGCTGATGGTCGGCGTCGGCTTTGCCGTCGTGGGAGCTGCGCTCAGCACGCTCCGGCTGTCCTCCGCCGGCAGCCGCGGCGCCGACCGGGTGCGGGTCCAGGAGGGCCAGCGGCTGAAGGGCGAGTGACGGCGCGGAGACGCGCCTCCCACCGCCAGAAACAAAAAGGCCGGCTGTTCAGCCGGCCTTTTCGTTTGGTTGTTCGCTCGTGCCTCAGACCTTGACCATCGGCCCCTTTGAGGCCGGCCCCTTGGTGCCGCCTCCGCCGCCGTTGGGACCGCCCTTCGGCGGCTTGCGCTTGCGCGGCGGCAGGTTCTCGGGCTTCGGCGTGACCGGGCCCTCGACATATTCGAAGCCGATCTTGTCCTTGGCGGTCGCCTCGTCCTTGACCAGGATGACGCGGACGTGTCCGCCGCCCTTGAGCTGGCCGAACAGCACCTCATCCGCGAGCGGCTTCTTGATGTGTTCCTGGATGATGCGCGCCATCGGACGTGCGCCCATCTGCTCGTCATAGCCGTGCTCGATCAGCCAAGCCTTTGCAGGCTCGGACAACTCGATCGTGACGTCGCGGTCGGCGAGTTGCGCCTCGAGCTGCAGCACGAACTTCTCGACCACCATGCCGATCACCTCGGCATTGAGGTGCGAGAACGAGACGATCGCATCCAGCCGGTTGCGGAACTCCGGCGCGAACTGGCGATTGATCGCTTCGTGATCGTCGCCTTCCCGCTTCGAGCGGGTGAAGCCGAAGGCCTGCCGCGCAAGGTCGGCCGCGCCGGCATTCGTGGTCATGATCAGGATCACGTTGCGGAAGTTGACCTGCTTGCCGTTGTGGTCGGTGAGCCGGCCATGATCCATGATCTGCAGCAGCACGTTGTAGAGATCCGGGTGCGCCTTCTCGATTTCGTCGAGCAGCACGACGCAATGCGGATGCTGGTCCACGCCATCGGTGAGCAGGCCGCCCTGGTCGAAGCCGACATAGCCGGGAGGCGCGCCGATCAGGCGCGACACGGTGTGCCGCTCCATGTATTCGGACATGTCGAAGCGCAGCAGCTCGACACCGAGCGACGCCGCCAGTTGCTTGGCGACCTCGGTCTTGCCGACGCCGGTCGGACCCGAGAACAAATAGCTGCCGATCGGCTTCTCCGGCTCGCGCAGGCCGGCTCGCGCCAGCTTGATCGACGCCGCCAGCGACTCGATCGCCTTGTCCTGGCCGAACACCGTGCGCTTCAGGGTCTGCTCGAGATGCTTCAGCACCTCGGCATCGTCCTTCGACACACTCTTCGGCGGGATCCGCGCCATGGTCGCGATCGTGGTCTCGATCTCCTTGATGCCGATCGTCTTCTTGCGCTTGCTCTCGGCGACCAGCATCTGCGCCGCGCCGGATTCGTCGATCACGTCGATCGCCTTGTCGGGCAGCTTGCGGTCGTGGATGTAGCGCGACGACAGCTGCACCGCCGCCTCGATCGCCTCATTGGTGTATTTCAGCCGATGGTAATCCTCGAAATAGGGCTTCAGGCCCTTGAGGATCGCGATCGCGTCTTCCACCGTCGGCTCGTTGACGTCGATCTTCTGGAAGCGCCGCACCAATGCGCGATCCTTCTCGAAGTGCTGACGGTACTCCTTGTACGTGGTCGAGCCCATGCAGCGGATCGTGCCCGAGGCCAGCGCCGGCTTCAGCAGATTGGACGCGTCCATTGCGCCGCCGGAGGTGGCGCCGGCGCCGATCACGGTGTGGATCTCGTCGATGAACAGGATGGCGTTCGGATGCGCCTCCAGCTCCTTCAGGACCTGCTTGAGCCGCTCCTCGAAATCACCGCGATAGCGGGTGCCCGCAAGCAGCGTGCCCATGTCGAGCGAGAACACGGTCGCGGCCGCCAGCACTTCCGGCACATCGCTGTCGACGATGCGCTTGGCGAGGCCTTCGGCGATCGCAGTCTTGCCGACGCCGGCTTCGCCGACGAACAGCGGGTTGTTCTTCTGGCGGCGGCACAGCACCTGGATCGCACGGTTGATCTCGGCATTGCGGCCAATCACCGGATCGATCTTGCCGTCGCGCGCCTTCTTGTTGAGGTTGACGCAATAGGTCTCGAGCGCCTCGCCCTTCTTCTTGGCGTCCTCGTTGCCCTTGGTCTCGGTTTCCTCGTCGACGCCGCGCACCGGCCGCGCTTCCGACACGCCGGGCCGCTTGGCGATGCCGTGGCTGATGTAGTTGACGGCGTCGTAGCGCGTCATGTCCTGCTCCTGCAGGAAGTACGCGGCATGGCTCTCGCGCTCGGCGAAGATCGCGATCAGGACGTTGGCGCCGGTCACTTCCTCGCGACCGGACGACTGGACGTGAATCACCGCGCGCTGGATCACGCGCTGGAACCCGGCGGTCGGCTTCGCGTCATCGGCGCCGTCAGTCACCAGGTTTTCGAATTCGGTCTCGAGATAATTAACGAGGCTGGTCCTCAGCTTGTCGAGATCGACGCTGCAGGCCCGCATCACAGCCGCCGCATCCGAGTCATCGATCAGCGACAGCAGCAGATGTTCGAGCGTCGCGTATTGATGGTGACGCTCGTTTGCGATCGCCAATGCACGGTGCAGCGACTGTTCAAGGCTTTGGGAAAAAGTTGGCATTCGCGTCCTCTATGGCCCCCTGCCATCATGATCGCCATTACCGGGTCAGGCAATAACAACCTTCGTGATCGCCTTTGATATAGTTACGACGGATCGTGGCGAAAGACCGGTCCCGCGATGATGGTTTTCTTCTAAATTCGGGGCATCGGGGCGTCGCGCGGCGACGCCCGTGATCGTACGGGAACGCCGTTCACCACCATCAAAAACCGCGATGCAAGACCCGTTCCGCGCCTCGCGGCGGGTCAGTCGTTCCAGCGACCTATTTCTTTTCCATCACGCACTGCAGTGGATGCTGGTGCTTGCGCGCGAAGTCCATGACTTGCGTCACCTTGGTCTCGGCGATCTCGTAGGTAAAAACGCCGCACTCGCCGATCCCGTGGTGATGAACGTGCAGCATGATCTTGGTCGCCGCCTCGGCGTCCTTGTTGAAGAATCGTTCCAGCACGTGAACGACGAACTCCATCGGCGTGTAGTCGTCGTTCAGGATCAGGACGCGGTACAGGTTCGGGCGCTTGGTCTTCGGCTTGACCTTGGTGATGACCGAGGTCGACGGGCCGTTGCCCGTCCCATTGCGGTTGTCATCATTGTTCATTTTCGGCGCCGGCGCGGCGGCCACCGCCGGCATCGACGAAACCGGCTCGGAAATCGGGACTGTCAACGTGGATCGCAACATGGCTCAGGCGTTCGAATTCCCCAAGGGAAACCGGATGGCGGGAAACCGGATGGCAATTCGATGGTGGTCGCGATTGCCGCAAGACTGATCGCGGAACCCCCAGCAATGCTTTCCAGATTGCCGCTCCCGGTCCGATCCGGCGGCCGGATCGACTTCCCGAATATGGGCCTCGCGAGGTCCTGCCGCAAGCGCAGACCCGGCGCGGCCCACCGGTCCGATTCCCGGCGCGGCAACCCTCGGAAGGTTAATCATTTCTGCCCGATTTGACAAAGGAGTCGGGCCGCCAATTTAGACGTCATTGAGGATAGCGAGCGCTTTTGCCCGGCTTTTGAGCCTCCCCCACGCCGCCCTGCCGGGTTTCCGGCGCCCGATTCACCATCTGTTTAGCGGCGCCGGTCGAGATGCCACCGCAATTCATTTCGACGAGAGTGCCATGCTTGGTTCAGCCATTTCCGATCGCGTCTGCGCGGTTGCTCGCCGGTTTTCCAGGGCAAATAACGGCAATGTCGCGGTGATCTTCACCTTCGCAATGCTGCCGCTCCTCGCTTTCGTGGGAGCCGCGATCGACTATACCCGCGCCAACAACGCCCGCTCCGCGATGCAGGCGGCGCTCGATTCGACCGCGCTGATGCTGTCCAAGGATCTGACCATGGGCAACATCACGGCTGCGGAGATCCCGAGCAAGGCGCAGACCTATTTCACCGCGCTTTACACCAACAAGGACGGCCAGGGCATTTCCGTCACGGCCAACTATACCACCCCGACCTCGAGCGCGGCGGCCACCATCCTGCTGGGCGGATCCGGCCACATCAAATCCGATTTCATGCAACTGGCCGGTTTTCCGACGCTGGGCTTCAAGAGCTCGACGACCACCACCTGGGGCAACGTCAAGATGCGCGTCGCCCTCGCCCTCGACAACACGGGATCGATGGCGCAGGACGGCAAGATCACCGCGCTGCGCAACGCCGTGGCCGGAACCGGCGGACTGATCGACCAGCTCAGCGCGCTGAGCAAGAACAATGGTGACGTCTACATCTCCGTCATTCCGTTCGCCAAGGTCGTCAATGTCGGCACCAGCAATGTCGGCCAGAGCTGGATCGACTGGACCGACTGGCTCAACCCGCCGACCACGCAGCCCGCCAACGGCACCATGCAAGCAAGCCTGCCGATGAACTGGCACGCCGTCGGACCCGGTGCGCGATGCCCCTGGACCAACAACAATGGCGGCTTCACCTGCACGAAGAACCCGACCAGCACGTCCAACGCGAACTACATCCCCTCGAGCGGGACCTATTCCGGCTACATTTGCCCCAGCGTCGATGCGAACTCGCACACGCGCTACAATGGCTGCTGGGTGAGCACCGCAGCCGGCACCGGCGTGTTCTGCAGCGGCTCCAACTCGTGTGCATGTCCGACGGACTCCACGGGCAACGCGGTGTCCGGCTGCAGTTGCAAGACGACCGGCGGCGTCTATCAGTGCACCGGCAAGCTGTATACCCACGACTGGACGCAGCCGGGCCCCAACGACACGGTAGACAATACGAGCCAGCCCCGGGTCAGCGCCGTTGTCGGGTGGACCAACAACCAGTGGACCTCGACCAGTCAGACCCCGACGGTGAAGAACGACTGGCGGCAGGCCTCTACCAATCCGATCGGCAACTGGACGGGCTGCATCACGGACCGCACCCAGCCGAACGATGCGACCGGCGTGCTGCCGGCGTCGTCCGACGTCACCACGCTGTTCCCGGCCAACGAGTACTATGAGAACAGCACATTCTATTGCAGCAGTAACGCCTCGACGCCGCTCGAGCCCATCATTCCGCTGAGCTACAACTGGAGCGCGCTCAAGACGGCGGTCAACGCGATGCAGCCGACCGGCGGTACCAACCAGGCGG
Source organism: Bradyrhizobium brasilense (assembly GCF_029714345.1). NCBI lineage: Bacteria > Pseudomonadati > Pseudomonadota > Alphaproteobacteria > Hyphomicrobiales > Nitrobacteraceae > Bradyrhizobium > Bradyrhizobium brasilense. Next base: position 4,226,192 of record NZ_CP121669.1, on the reverse strand, counting down.
TCGGCTTGGCGTGGGCGTGGCAGTCCCTGCTGGTGGGTGGTCCGCTGAACGCGCCGTCGGAGGACACCAACACGACCTACAACCGGGTCATCATCCTCTTGTCCGACGGTCTGAATACCGAGGACCGCTGGCCCGACTACGGCGACGGCAGCTCGCAAGCCTCAGGCAATCCGATCGACGCAAGGCAGGCATTGATGTGCCAAAACCTGCAGAACGCGAAGGATTCCAACGGAGCGCCGTTGTACACGATCTACACGATCCAGGTGAACACGAGTTCGCCCGCCGATCCGACCTCGACCGTCCTGAAGAACTGCGCCAGCACGCCCGACAAATTCTTCATGCTGACCAGCTCGACCCAGATCCTGACGACGTTCAACACGATCGGAACCGCCCTCAGCAAGCTGCGGCTGGCCAAATAGTCGCCCGCTTCAGTCACAACAAAAAAGCCCGGCCAAGCGGCCGGGCTTTTCGTTTGTCTTGGTCGGCAACGCTTACTGAGCGGCGGGCGCGAACTTGGAGACCAGACCCTCATAGGGCTTGAAGGTCTGCTTGGCGCAGTCGCTGTACAGGCCGGCGATCTTCTGCGATTCCGCGACGAAGGTCTCGTAGGACGAGCGCAGGTACTCGGTCTGCGCCTCGAGCGCCTTGTCCAGCGACTTCACGCCCGACAGCTTCTCGACGAACGACTTGGTGTCCTCAAAGGACTTCTTGGCATAGTCGCCATAGGCGGTTGCGATGGCCTGAACGCCGCTCTGCAGGTTGTTCGCCGACGCGGTGACCGACTCGAAATGCTCTTTGCCGTAGTTCTGAATGTCTTCGATCTTGACCATGGATGGAATTCCTTTTCCCAGACTTGAAGGCGCAAATTCCCATTGCCGGGAAGCTCCCGGCCCCCTGACGCCGATAGCCATATCGCATCGCACAATAGAGTCAATGAATATTGTGCATCGCACAATCACACAGCCCCGAATCTCCGGCATTCGCGATAAACCCCGGGGGACTACGCAACGGTTGCTTAATCTTTTGGAAACTCGGTCCGCCTAACCTGATTCCCGGACTTTGTTCGCCTTCCGACAGACAGCCGCGAAAGCTGTTTGTGAACAACACCTTAGCTAGAAGAGCGACCTGAGCCGCCACGTGGGCCGATGGTTCTGCCCGAAGTGGTTTGTTGCGCAGGCAAGGATCGATGGCCGCTGGGCACAATTTCGCCTCACGAGCCAGTGATCTAGATAGAAATTGGGACGGGGAAGTAGATGCTTCGAACAACCTTGGCCTCCTCGCGGGCGCTGCGAGTTGGCGTTCTTGGGCTCGTTACCGTCACGACGGCGATCCTGATCACGAGTGATAGCGCCGAGGCGCGCCGTCACCGGCGGCACTACGCCCGTCACCACCACAGCCAGGAAGCGCGCGAGAGCTACAGCCCGCAATTCGCGTCGATCATCGTCGACGGCAACACCGGTTCGGTGCTCACCGCCACCAGTCCCGACGGCCTGCGCCACCCCGCCTCGCTGACCAAGATCATGACGCTCTATCTGCTGTTCGAGCGTCTCGACTCCGGAAGGATGAAGCTCGACACCGAAATGCCGGTGTCCGAGCACGCCTCCGAACAGGACCCGACTAAGCTCGGCCTGCGGCCCGGATCGACCATCAAGGTCGAAGACGCCATCAAGGGCCTGGTCACCCGCTCGGCCAATGACGCCGCGGTCGTGATCGCCGAGGCGATCGGCGGCAGCGAAGACGATTTCGCCCGGATGATGACCCGCAAGGCCCGCGCGCTCGGCATGAGCCGGACCGTTTATCGCAACGCCTCCGGCCTCCCCAACGATGAGCAGGTGACGACGGCGCGCGATCAATCGACCCTTGGCCGCGCGATCCAGGACCGCTTCCCGCGCTATTACCGCTACTTCTCGACCTCGGTGTTTAACTTCCGCGGCCAATCGATCCGCAACCACAACCACCTGCTCGGCAACGTCGAGGGCGTTGACGGTATCAAGACCGGCTACACCCGCGCCTCCGGCTTCAACCTCGTGACCTCGATGCGCCGCGGCAATCGCTTCCTGGTCGGCGTGGTGCTCGGCGGCCGCAGCGGCGGCTCGCGTGACGCCATCATGCGCAACCTGCTCGCAGAGAACGTCGGGAAGGCCGCGACCACCCGCACCGCCGCCGCGATCACCGAACGCAATCCGGCCGACGCCAATGTCGAGGTCGCCGACGCGGATAATGCGCGCGCGCCGGACACCTCGCCCGTCGCGGCATCGGAGCCCGCCGCTGCAGCTGCCGCGATCCAGGCGCCGCGCCCGGCCAGCAAACCCTCGCTGATGGCGGCGGCCGCCGCCGCGCTGCCGCCGCTTCCGGCCAAGCCGGAGCCGCAGGCCAAGCCCGAGCCGGCGCCGCTGACCTCAGGCGTGATCCAGACCCAGCCGATCGCCGCGATCCCCGGCTCGGCTGAACCGATGAAGCCGGTCAAGGTGAAGACGGTGCAGGTCAAGGCCGGCCAGATCAAGCTCGCCGCGGCCGGCCCGGCGCAGTCCGCGCCTCCGATCACCAACACGATCCCCTCGCGCGGCGAAGTCCCCGAGACCTCCAATGCGATGATGGCGCGAGCCGCCGAGACCTCGAGGCCGGAAATGCCGCCGCAGCCGGCCAATTTCGGCACCGGCAACGGCATCCTCGGCGTGCTGCCGGCCTCGGCCGTGCATGCACCCGCTGCCCCGGCGCCACAGGCCGTGGCGTCGATCGAACCCGCAACCCGCAGCGTGCAGGCCGCTCCGCCGACCAGCTCAGCAAGGCCGGGCGCCGCGCATACCGGCTGGATCATCCAGGTTGGCGCGCTGGAGTCCGAGGGCGAGGCCAACAAGCGTATCGACCTGGCGCGCAGCTCGGCCCGCGGCCTGCTCAGCAAGGCGGATCCGTTCACCGAGGTGGTCGCCAAGGACAATCGCAAGCTCTATCGCGCCCGCTTTGCCGGCCTCGAGCGCGATCAGGCCGAGGCGGCTTGCAAGACGCTGAAGCGCGCCGAGATCTCCTGCATCACCGTTCGCAACTGATCGTCAGCATCTGCTGATCTCAACGGCCGGCGCCGCAAGCGCCGGCCGTTTTGTTTTTGCCGCCGCGAAAACGGCCGGCCGTCAGCGCGCGGCGCGACCATGAAACTTCTCGTCAAGCTTTTACGGTTAAGTTTTCCCGAAAGAGCGATCGGCCACTCCGGACAGCGGCGGGCCATACGGGGCATCAATCAGAAACGGAAGGCAGCTCTCGGCTGTGGCGTTGGTAGCGTAGCCGGAGTTAGAGATGCGTGCGAAGCAGAGTGTCCTTGGCCTCGTTCACACGGGCCGCGAGGTACGTCGAGCCCCCCTGGTCGGGATGGAGTTTCTTCATCAGGGTACGGTGAGCCCGGCTGATGTCGTCGCGCGACGCTCCCGGCTGCAGGCCAAGGATCTGATAGGCCTCCTCGTTCGTCATTTTGCCGCCCGACGCCGCACGGCCCTGCCCCCGTGCCCGGTCGCCCTGTGCGTCCTGACGCCAGGCGGGAAAGCGGCGGTCCAGATAGCTTTCAAGTAGCGCGACGCTCTCGGCGTCGAAGCTCGGGACCATCGCCAATAGCTGCGACAGGTCGAACTCATCGAGCATGCGGCCGGCCTGCGGTCCGGCCACGATCTGGCCCCTGAGCACACCGCTGCCGTGATCGAGGGTCATATCGAGATATTGCGAGCGCACTTGCGAGCTTTGTCCCTGGCTGCGCGAGCCGCCGAACATGCCGCCGAGATTGGGAAATCCGGTGCTTCCGAACGGCGACCAGCCGAGCAGTCCGGCCCCGAAGATGCCGAGCGGAATTGCCACCGCCAGTTCGCCCCGCACGCCGGTAAAGGCCGCGACCGCCAGCGCGAGCACCCCGCCGCCGATCTTGATCGCGCGCGCAAGCACGGCGGGATTGGCCGCACGAAACATCTGCAGCGCGGAATAAAGGACGACAACGGCGACGACGCCAGCGATCAGGGTTGGCATGTCCGGAATATAGGCGGCCCGGCGGCAAAAAGCATGCGAAGCTTCGTCTCACCGGCGTCGGGCGGAGCCTGACGCGACGCGGCGCTATTTCATCTGACCGATCAGCTTCGCCGCGCCGCTCGCGGTCTTGGCCAGTTGCAGCAGCGCCTCGCGGCCGCCGGCGGCATAGGCTGCGGCGGCACGCAGCAATTCGCGGAGTTGCGCGGCCGCACCAGGATCGAACCTGCACCATGCACCGCCGGTCAGCCGCGCGATCTCGCGAAACGTCTGCTCGGCGGTTGCATCCCTGCCCTCCTGGAACATGAAGACCGGCACCTTGAGCAGGCCGAGCTCGCCGGCTTTGGCGCATAGATCGTCGGCACTCTCCTCCATCGCGTCGCCGACGAACACCAGCGCGCGCACCCCGGCCTCGACTGCTTCGCGACGCGTCTCGGACAGCACCTTGCCGATCTGGGTGTTGCCGCCCTGGCAATCGATCTTGCTCATCAGCCGCGCGAGCTGCGCGCTGTCGGAGATCCAGCCCGACGCACGGCATTCATTGAAGCCGCGATAATAGACGAGGCGGATATCGAGACTGCCGAGAGCGCCGGCCTCGCGGAACATGTCTGCCTGCAGCGTGCACGCCATGTCCCATGTCGGCTGCCGGCTCATCGTGGCGTCGAGCGCGAACACCAGCCTGCCGTGGGCGCCGGCGCGATGCGGCGACATCGCCCGCGCCTTGGCGACGAATGCCGCGATGTCGTTCGCGTTGGATGCCGGCACGCCAGGCGCGTGGGCCGGGCGTACATCGCTTCCGGATGTCGGTTTGATCGTCTTGCCGGCCATCAGCGCTTGCCTCGTACAGCAAACACTATGTGGGCCGCGGCAGTGGATTGGTCAACGTGAGAGGCCAGCCTGGACCGCGGGCCGCCCGGTCAATTCGTGACCGACGGATCCTTCTTCGTCTCGGTCTTGGTCAGCGAGAGCGACTTCTTGAGCTTATCGGTCAAGGTCTGAGGCTTCTCGACCGGCACGTAGAGCGAGACGGGACCGGGCTCCAGAATCTTCGGCGGCGCATTCCTGGTGTCGACCGGCGCGACAGCGCTGTCGGTGTCGGCGAGGAATTTATCGAGCATGGCCTGGATCGAGTCCTTGGCCTTCTCGGGCCCGGTGTCACGCATGTCGTTGTGCTGGAAGTTGGTGTTCACCACGGTGATGCCGGCCTTCTCGCATTCGTCGGCATCGGGAACGACACCCGGATCCGGCTTGAACTGCGAGTCATGCGAACGGAATGACAGGATCTTGAACTTGCCGTCGGTCATGAACGGCACGCGCAGATTGTCCAGCGTCACCACCTTCTTGATCTCGTCCGGATACTGCTTGGCGAAATACATCGCGATATCGCCGCCATTGGAATGGCCGACCATCGTCAGCTTGCTGTAGTCCGCGTTCGGCTGGCGCTTCTTCATCTCCTCGATCGCGAACTTGATGTTGGTGATGCCGCGCTGGTACTGCGGCAGGCGGCCGACATAGAGCTCGCCAACCTTGGTCACCATCGGTCCGTCCGACGGCAGGTCGTTCTGAATGCTGATGGTCAGATAGCCGCGCGCCGCGAACACGTTCGCGAGGAAGGAATATTCGGTGAATTTGACGGTATTGCCATGATTGAGGATCGCAACCGGCAGCGTGATCATGCCAGCGTCGGCCTGCATCTCCTTGTCGAAGCGCACGGCAACGTCGACCGCGACCGGCCGCTCATCGCGAGTCGGGTCCTTGAACATGAGAGTTTCGTGACGGATCGCCCACTTGCTCGCGGTGAAATAGGCCGCCGTGATCACCACGGAGAGAGAAAGCAGAACGAGAATTCCACGCTTCATGACGTCCTCGAGGTGCCCGCCTTTTCAGGGCTATTCTTGGCCGGAGACTCTTCGGCCTCCTTTTGAGAATATATGTCACAGCGCTGTGACAGGAAGTCTAAAAGTTGGGACTTCGCAGCACGCTCATTGTGCGGTGCACACAATCTTTGTGCATTCGCTTCTGGCGCCATGGCTCTGCGGCACGATAATACCTCAAGACCAGCCGACGGGGAGCGGAAACGCGGCTGGCTTGGGAAAACCGGATCTGGCCAGCTTTGTTCCGACATATTGGCGACGGAGTGGCCGAAAACCCCGCAAGACTACCGTGCTTCTGGACGGTCCGGGAAGTGACGATAGTCACTTCCTGCGCGCCTGCCGCGCTGGAACCTGCCCCAGGGAGTGCCCGGCGGCCTAGCTGCCGATGATGTCGTCAACTTCCAGCGGCTTGTCGACCTGGCTGAACCATTCGGCCCGGTTGGCGGCCCTGCGGCGGCCGCGCTCGTCGAGCGGCAGCTTGAGCTGGCGCAGCAGGCTCATCACCTCCTCGCGGGCGGTGACGTGACCGAGGCTCGGGCGGGTGCCGAGCGTCGCCTCGTCGATGTCGTCGAGCGCCGTCAGCCCGCGCGGGAAGAATTCGCGATAGACCACCCGCTCGGCAAAGCCGTCGACCGCACGGAACCCGAGCCGCAGCGAGAGCTGTTTCAAGCCGTCGGCGACCAGCTGCTTGTTGCGCGAGCCGAGCATCGACAGGCGGTTGCGCACCACGATCCAGTCGGTCGAGGCGCCATCGAGCTGGCGGCGCTTGCGTCTGGTGTCGCGCACCATCTCCGCATAATGGCTCTCGCCGGTCACCGCATAGGTCGCGGGATCGACGGTGCCGAGCACGTCGAAATCGAGGAAGCTGTCGTTGATCGGGGTCACCAAAGTGTCGGCCATCGAATGCGCGAGCCGCATCAGGTAGCTGTCCGCGCCCGGGGTATCGATGACGATGAAATCATAGGCGTGTTCCACCGCGCTCACCGCGGCCATGAACTGCTGGAATTCCGCGTTCTCGTTCTCCTCGATCTGCATCGTCTCGCCGTACTTGATGCAGTGGTGCGCGGGGAGCTCGAGATCAAGCCCGGTGCGGCGCGCCCAGGCCTGGCGATTGCTGATGTAGCGAGTGAAGCTCTGCTGGCGGCAGTCGAGATCGATGCTGGCGACGCGCTGCCCGGCCTTCAGCAGCGCGACGGCGATATGCAGGGCGGTGGTCGACTTTCCCGATCCACCCTTCTCGTTGCCCAGCACGATGACATGTGCGGAGCCGGATTGACCCTGACGAGCCTGCACCAACATGATTCAAATCCCCGCAATGATCTTCAAAGCGAGCGCCGCTGCGGTCAAGTGAAATGCATCGCTGCGACAGGAAATCAATTGCGGCCGTGCCGATGAATCGATCAAGCGAGACTGCTGCATCGATCGGCGGCTTTGATCCGCGCGCGTTCGAGATCGTGTAAGGCTTATCGGCCGGTTTGCCGATCGTGGTTCGGACTTGGTAAGCTGCGTGACCTGCCGAACGCCAACCCGTCCCGCCCAGATTCGTTCCCACCCGGATTGCCCCACGAGCCGAGACCAGATGCCGAGAAATCCCACCGTCGTCCGTACCGTCCCCGCCCTTCGTCGCGCCGTCGACACCCTGCGCGCCAAGAAGGCAACCGTCGCGCTGGTCCCAACCATGGGAGCGCTCCATGACGGCCACGTGTCGCTGGTGCGGCTCGCCAAGCGCCGCGCCAAGCGGGTCGTCGTCTCGATCTTCGTCAACCCGACCCAGTTCGCGCCGACCGAAGATTTCGGCTCCTATCCGCGCACCTGGAAAACCGACGTCGCCAAGCTCGCCGCCGAGGGCGTCGACCTGATCTGGCATCCCGAGGTGAAGGCGATGTACCCGGACGGCTTCGCCACCAGGATCGTGCCGGAGGGGCCGGCCACCGCCGGGCTCGAGGATCGCTTCCGGCCGCATTTCTTCGGCGGCGTCGCCACCGTGGTCGGCAAGCTGTTCACGCAGGTCCGGCCCGACGTCGCGATCTTCGGCGAGAAGGACTTTCAGCAGCTCCGGGTCGTCACCCAGATGGCCGCGGACCTCGACCTCGGGGTCAAGGTGATCGGGTCCAAAACGGTGCGCGAGCGCGACGGTCTCGCGATGTCGTCACGCAACGTCTACCTCTCGCCGGAGGAACGGCACGCCGCCCCCGAGCTTCATCGGGTGATGAAGCAAACGGCCGGCCGCCTGCGCGCCGGCGAGGATACCGCGACCGCAATGGCCGACGGCGCCGCGGCGATCACCAGGGCCGGCTTCGTGCTCGATTATCTCGAAGTCCGCCACGCCGCCTCCCTGGCTCCGATCGGCTCGCTGAAGGACGGCCCGATGCGGATGCTGGTGGCGGCAAGGCTCGGCAGCACGCGCCTGATCGACAACATCGCGGTCTGAGCCCGGACCGGAAAAGTGTGAAACGGTTCATGCGCAGAGAGGATGCGAGCCTGTAATGAGGGCTCGGCCTCATCTGTGCGGCCGGGTGCTTGCGCCACGCTCGCGACGCATGGATGATCGCGCCTTTCAAGGGCGATCGGAATGAACCATTACTTCAGGCAAGGCATTGTTCTTGGCATCGCGCTGCTGGCCGCTGGGGCGCAGGCACAGACCCGGCCGCCGGTCGGCGGCGTCAATTCGGCGCCCGGCGCCATGATCTTCTATGTCGCGCATGGTGCGCCTGATGCCTGCGGCCCCGGCTGCTCGGACTGGATCGCGGCCGAAGGCGCGGTGCAATGGGACACCTACAAGCGGCTGCTAGCGATCCTCGACCGGCAGAACGGACGCAAGCTGCCGGTGGTCATCAATGTCAAACCGGGCTCCGACCTCACCGTCGCTGCCAGCCTCGGTCGCATCCTGCGCGGTCGCGGCATCGATGCGGCGGTGGCGGCAACCGAGGTCGAGGCATGCAACGGAAGACCCGAGGAGGAATGCTTTGCACTGAAGCGGCCCGGCGGCCCGCTGGATGCGAAGGAAAAGCTCTCCGGTGTGCCCTGCGAGCTTGCATGTGTATTGATGCTTGCGGGCGGCGTGCATCGCAGCCTGCCGCCCGGCAACCGCGTCATCCTGACCGCAAGGATGCAGATCTACGACCGGCTCGCACCCAACGTCTCTGCCGAGCACCGCGACAGCCTCACCACAATCTTCACCGACCAGTTCCGGAGATATCTCAGCGAGATGGGGATCGGCCATGAACTGTTCGACGTCACCGCCGACAGGGCGGGTGGCCGTTATGTCGAGGTCCCGGCCTCAGAATGGGCCCGGCTGCATCTCGTGACCCAGTGAACCCGGATCACTGCCGTTCGATTGCTCAGAGCAACCCGATTGCTTACAGCAAGCCGAGGTCGCGCAACTCGCGGCGCATCGGCTCGGGCATCGATGCCACGCTGGCGGCGCTCGACTTGGTGAGATCGGCCGGCGCGGAGTCTGCGGTCAGGTAGCGCCAGCCCTGGAACGGCCGCATCGGCCGCGGCGAGACCGCGATCACCTTGGGCTGCATCACCAGCCGGCAGCGTCCGATGCCGTCCTTGTCGCGGAACGGCTCGATGGCGATGATCTTCTCGCGCGCGGCGATCTCGCCGCGGATCACCCAATAGAGCGAGCCGCCGGCAAGAATCTCTTCCTCGCGCTTCGGCGTCATCCGCGTGATGTGGACGTGACGGAGCGGCAGGCCCTTTTTCTTCGCGGTCGCCATCCGTTCGGCAACCCAGCCCTTGAGTTCCTTGACGGAGTCGCAACCGACGGCGAGCTTGATGAGATGAAGCGGCATGCGCCGGATGTAGCGGCCGGCGCGCGCTTTGAAAAGGGAGCGCTCTCCGCGGCGGTGGATATCGGGACTAGAGCGCTTTTCGAGCCAAACGAAGCCGGAACAGCGCAATGACGGCGGCTCAAGCCGCCGTCATCACGCTCATTGCTCGTTCGCAGCCGCCGGTGCGCTGGCGGCGGCAGGAGGCGACGCCGGCGCGGCCGGGGCCGGCGCAATCTGGACCGGGCGCTTCGCCGCCGGCGGACGCTTCGGGGCTGCGGCGGCAGCGCGCGCGGCCGGCGCTGGTGCGGCGGCGGCCGGCTTTGCCGGCTCGGGCGTCATGATGCTGACCGGCGGCGTGTTCGCTGAGCTCGGAAACTCCGCATTGGTCGGCTTGCCGGTGGGCAACGACTGCGGCAGCGCCGCGACCAGGCCGGAGGCAGCCGATGCCTGGGCGCCGGCCGGCGCGTTCCACGACCCTGCGTAGCGCGTGATCAGGTTCTCGTAGGTCCGCTCGTTCATGTTGGCGATGATCTGATGGTTGTCGCCGAGCGAGCGGAACGCGGGGCACGCGGTCGGCGTGCAGTGGTCGCGCGCCATCAGCGCATAGGCGACCAGGCCATACCGGTCATGCTCGATGGCGCGGCGCAGCGCCTGCAACTCGGTGGTCGAATTGCGCTCGGCGGTCGCGAGGTCGCCGAGCGCAGTCAGGCGCGAGACCTGCGCCGCCGCGTAGCTGACCGCCGCTGCCGCCGTATCCGATGAACCGAACAGCACCCTCTCGCAGGCGTTGAGAACGGCGTCTCCGGCGAGGTCGTCGACGCAGGCCAGCGCCGGCACCGTCTGGCTGGCCAGTTGCGCCGTCCGCGTCTCGGCCGGCGCCGCCTGCCCGCCCGGGCCGAAGCCACGGATCGTCGCGGCGACCGCAACCGCGATCGACAGCAGCGTGATCACGGTCAGCGCGCCGTTGGCGACGGATTTTTCCGCACGCAGCAGCGTGACCAGAACGACGATCCCAAAGAACCCCGCGGCGGCCAGCGTCAGCCACATCGGGAAGGTCGGTGAGCGCCAGATCTGATCCAGCGAGGAAGCCCAGTTCATGCGCGATGTCCCTCAACGCAGCGTAAGCACAATCGGCGACGGCGAACGCCGCCACCTCGACGTCCAACCTTCAGCACAATGGATCTGCGAACGGGGCCTTTTGACGGCGGCGGCGCGGAACCCGCTCCAGCCGCCGGCTTGCGCACAACTCCTTCAGGACAGCGCGAGCTGACTCTCCTTGGCCACCCGTTCGAAAGCTTCGGTCGAGCTCTTGATGCGATATTGGCAATCGTCACCGTCGGTCGGCAGCAGACGGATCACTTGATAGGTGCCGCTCGCGGCGGGGCGCGCCACGTTGCTGGCCGTGAAATAGACGGTCTCGCCAATCGAGTACTTATGCTTCAACGCCCTCTCCATTTTCTTAGAGATTGCTGGCTGAGCTGACAGTCCCGATAGCTCAGGCCGGCATTTTGAGAACCCTGCGGCAAGCTAGCACATCGCACCTCCCCAAATCCAGCAGGATTGGGGCATAGCGAAGGTGCGATTTTTGCAGGTTTTTCAGGGCGATAGGCAGCAATTTGCGTGCCAATCGGAAATTGCCCGCCGAGCCCGGCTGGAACCCTGATTCCAGCGGTTCAGGCGGTGTGCGGCAGCCTGCCGTCCGGGCTCGCGCCGTCGACCGCGGCCGGAAGTTGCTGGGCGAGCACCTTGGACAGCTGGTCCACCGGAATGTTGAACCTGGCGGCGAGCTGCTTGACCGTGTCGCTGCCGAGCACCTGCTGGAGTTGCTCAGCCGTGATCGGCAGGTTCTGACCGGTACCGATCCAGGATTTGACCTGCTCGCCGAGCCCGGCCTGCTCGAGCTTGGCGACGATCGCGGACAAGCCGCCCTGCCCGCCATTGCCCAGAACCTCGCCGAGCACGACGGGGATCACCGCCGCGCCAAGCTGGCCAAGCATGCCTTTCAGCTCCGGCGAATTCTCCAGGGAATCGAGAATGCCCATGGTCTAAGCCCTTTCACGACTTGCAAAACCAGCCTTTCCGGATTCGACGCCTTCGGCCCCGCGGCGTCAAGCCGCGATCTTTGCGAGCGCTGTCACAATTCGGAAGCGCAGCAACCGTCAGACATCCTCGAATCGGGCGATCCGCAGCGTCTCGGCAACGCCGTCGCTGGTCCATTCCTGGAACGCCGGAAGCTGCATCATGGCATCGACATAGTGCTGCGCTTCGGCCTTCACCGGGATCGCGTAGGTGCGGAAACGATGCACCACGGGCGCATACATCGCGTCCGCCGCAGAGAATGCGCCGAACAGGAATGGACCCTGCTTGCCGTAGCGCAGATGGCAGTCAGCCCAGATCTCCTGGATCCGCGCCACGTTGGCGCGCGCATCATCCGACAGCGCGACGGCGCGGATCGGCCGGTGCAGGTTCATGCCGCATTCGTTGCGCAGCGGCATGAAGCCGGAATGCATCTCCGCCGAGATCGCGCGGGCATGCGCGCGCGCGGCACGATCCGCAGGCCAGAGCTTCGCCTCGGGAAATCTCTCGGCGAGATATTCGATGATCGCCAGCGAGTCCCACACCGTGACGTCGCCATCGATCAGCGTCGGCACCTTGCCGGCCTTGCTGAAAGAGAGGATGCGGTCCTTGTCGGCTTGGTCCGTGTAGAGCGGAATGAAGACCTCTTCGAACGGGATGTTGTTGGCGCGCAACGCCAGCCAGGGCCGCATCGACCATGACGAATAGTTCTTGTTGCCGATGACGAGCTTGAGCATGTCCGGGAATCCTGTTGCCACGGTAGTTTGCCATAGTGCATTGCACGCGTTCAACCTGTACATGACGCGGATGCGGCCCGGCGCGGACAGTCAGCCGCGCGCTCACGAAGGAAGGCAACATGACTGGCTATTGGACCGACATCCTGGCCGTCGGCTTCTTTGCGCTGGAATGGCTGGTCTATACCATCACGCTGGAGCACACCGCGTATGGGCGCGACAGCCTGTCGGCGCGGATGCATGTCTATCGCGAGATCTGGGTGCGGAATCTGCTCAACCGCGACGCACGGATGGTCGACATGCAGATCATGGCCAGCTTGCAGAACGGCACCGCGTTCTTTGCCTCCACCAGTCTGATCGCGATCGGCGGCGGGCTGGCGCTGTTGCGCGCCACCAACGACGCGCTCGCCGTGCTCGGCGCGCTGCCGGTCAACCTCACGCCCTCGCCCGCTTTGTGGGAGGTCAAGTGCATCGGGCTGATCCTGATCTTCATCTACACTTTCTTCAAATTCGCCTGGGCCTATCGGCTGTTCAACTATGTGGCGATCCTGTTCGGCGCGATGCCGCCGGCCGACCGGCGCGATACGCCGGAGGCGGAGGCCCATGTGATCCGCACCACGCGGCTGTTCGAGACGGCGGGCCGGCACTTCAACCGCGGCCAGCGCGCGTTTTTCTTCGCGCTCGGCTATCTCGGCTGGTTCGTCAGCCCCTGGGTGCTGTTCGTCACGACAGCTGCCGTCGTGATCGTGATCTGGCGCCGGCAGTTCGCCTCGAATGCCTGGCAGGCGATGGGAAGCTGAAGCTTGCCTCGGCTCACGACGCGAAATCGCGCGGGCTGAAGTCGAGGTCGAGCACCTTCCATTCGCCGTAGCGATCCCGCGGCAGCATCGCATAGGGCTGGCAGGCCTGCAGCGCCTCGGTCGCGCTCTTGAGCAGCAGCGGCCCCTTTTCCGAGGCGGTGGCCTCGATCAGCAAAGGCTGCGCGGCGAGCTTGCCGTCGGGCTTCATGAACACCCTGAGCTTGATCTTCACGTCGTCGCCCGTGCTCAGCGTCGGCGGGAGTTTCAGGCAGGTCTTCAGGTGACGGCGGAATTCGGCGACCACGCTCGAGCCGACATCGGCCTGCTCGGTGGCGGCCGCGTCGAAATTGTCCTTACCGGGTCCGGGGCCGGACGGCGCGCTGGCTGGCGGCTTCACGGAGATATCGGGCGGCAGGCCGAGCATGACGTTGTATTTGACCGAAAGATCAGGCTCGGGCTGCGCATAGGCAGGCGACGACGCTGCCGCCTGTTGCTGCGCCGCTGGCTGGGGCATCGGTGGCGTTTGCTGTGCCGGCGTGGGCGGCGGCTCGGCCGCGGCACGTTGCGGCGCCGGGCTGGGCTTGGGCGTCGGCGTCGCCTGCTTCTGCGGCGGCTGCTGTGGTGCGTTCTGCTGCGGCGCGGGCGTCTGCGCCGATGGTTCGGGCTTGGCCGAATCCACCGGCTTATCGAGCGACGGCAACTGCAACTCGGGCGTCGGCGACGGGCTCGGTGCCGGTTCGGGCTTGGTCTCGACCTCGGACTTGGCGATCTCCTGCGGCGTCACGATCTCGACCGGGACCGTGTCAGCGGCAACGGGATCGAATTGATGGACCTCCGAATAAAGGAAAATCAGCGCGAGCAGCATCAGGTGCACGAACACCGACGCCATCAGATCCGCGTTTGGCCGAAACTTCATCCCACTCGATCACATCAGTGACGTCTCTCCCCGCCGGGCTACAATACCGGCCGGAACCCGCCTGCCTCAATCCCCATTCGGTCCAAAGCCGCAATCGGCCAGCGGGGCATTAGCATGATCCGGATCAGGACCCAGCCATTTTTCCGAGACTTGATGCTTTCTAAGACTTGATGCTCAGGCAAAGACCCTGTGCGTCGCGGGCCCATCATCGCGCGTCAGCGCTCCCGATCGCCGAGATCTCGCGCATGTCGTCGACCGACAGCTCGAAATCAAAGATGTCGATGTTCTCCTGAAGGCGTTCGAGCTTCGAGGTGCGTGGGATCGCGGAGACATTCTGTTGCACCAGCCAGCGCAGGCAGACCTGGGCAGCGGTCTTGCGATAACGGTCGCCGATCCGCGCCAGCGCGCGGTCGCCCTTGACCCGCCCTTTCGCGATCGGGCTGTAGGCAACGAATGCCATGCCGTGGCGGCGACAGGCCTCGATCACATCGGCCTGGTCGAGATAAGGATGGTACTCAACCTGGTCGCAGGCGAGCGGCTCGGGGCATGTCGCCACCGCCTCCTCGATCAGCGCCGCGTTGAAATTGGAGACGCCGATATGCCGCGCCAGGCCCGCCTGCCTGACCCGCGCCAGCGCGCCGAGCGTCTCGGCAAGCGGCACCTGCGGATTGGGCCAGTGCAGCAGCAACAGATCGACCTCAGTCAGGCGCAGCCGCGCCAGGCTCTCCTTGGCGGCGCGTTCGAGATCCTTCGCCATGAAATGCGTGGTCCAGACTTTGGTGGTCACGAACACGTCGTCGCGCTTGACGCCGGAGGCACGCAGCCCCTCGCCGACTTCGCGCTCATTGTCATAGATCTGGGCGGTGTCGATGTGGCGATAGCCGAGCCGCAACGCCTGCTCGACGATGCGCGCGCAGGTCCGCCCGCGCAGCTCCCATGTGCCGAGTCCGATTGCCGGGATTCTGGCACCGTTGCCTTCGACGACATTCATGCGCCCATTATGCGCGCATGACGAAGCCCTGCCAACTCACGGTTCGGTTCCGCGATGGAACGTCGCGACGTCTCACCGCTCCGGCTGGTAGCCGTCGGTCAACGTCTTCAGGAAGGCGACAATGTCGGCCTCGTCCTGCGCCGTCATCGCCGGCGTGTCCCCGAGATGGCGCTCGAACGGCGGATCGCTGACGTCGACATTACCGTGATATTTCTTCGGCAGGTCATCGTACTTGCGCACCGTGCCGTCGGCGCCACGCGAAAACACCTTCTCCGGATTGGTATCGCGGAAGTTATAGAAGTCGAGCACCTGCTCGAGGCTCGTGAAGACGCCGTTGTGGAAGAACGCGCGACGCGTTGCCGTGTTGCGCAAGGTCGGCGTCAGAAACATCCCGCAATATTGCGTCTGCTCGGCAATGTCGGTGCGGTACGGACCGCAAACCCCGAGATCGAAATGGTCGGGATCGCGGTTGCTCGCGAGCGCGGCGTTGCGCGGCGCGCCGAGCGCCTCATATTGATGATCGGTGAACAGCGGCGGCAGACCATCCCGGGTCGGCTGCGACGTATGGCAGCCGCCGCAATTGGCCTTGTCCGGATCGTTGAACAATTGCAGGCCGCGCAACTCGCTCTCGCTCAGCCGCGCCTTGCCCTCCAGCCAGTAGTCGAACTTGCTGGTGTAGGGATGGAAGGTCGGCTCCTCCACCTGATAACGCGCGACGGCAAACATCGCCTCCGCAACCAGCAGCCGCGTATTGTCGAAGACACCGGCGCCGAACAGCTCGGCGAAGCGCGGCGCGTAGCTCGCCTGGCGCAGCTTCTGCGCCACGATCTCGATGCTGCCGCCGTCCATCTCGTTGGGATCGAGCAGCGGGAAGATCGCCTGGTCCTGCAGCGTATCGGCGCGGCCGTCCCAGAACAGTCCGCCCTGCGGCACGATGTTGACCGCCGAGACGGCAGTGCCGGTCGCGACCTTCTTGGCGCGCGGAGCCTGCTGGCCGAGCGCGGCCAGTTGCGCGAAGTCGACGACATTGTCGTCTTCGTCCTTTTCCGGCCCGATGCTGAAATTCGGCTGCCGCTCGAGATAAGTCAGGCCCGGCACGGCGCGTGTCCCTTGCCGGGATTGCGCGGGCCCGCCGAACATCACCGGCCCATCATTGGGTGGCCCGTAGGCGTGGTCCGGACTGTGACATGACGCGCATGACAACGCGCCCGACGAGGATAGCGACGCGTCGAAAAAAATCTTCTGGCCGAGCTGCGCCATGGCGGACAGCGGAGCGACCGGCGGACGCCTGAGCTGCACCGGGTGCGGATTGGTCCCCGGAAGTCCCTGCGTCTCGACGGCCGCAACAGTGCCGGCCATGCACAGCAGGCCGGCGCCGAGAAGCCACAAGGTGCGGCCGTTCATGTCAGATCCAGTTTCGTTAAGCGTTTTCGCGCGAACCGGAGACCAGTTCGCGCGAGCAGAACGCGTCAGGGCAGAGCTTCGGTTCTGATTGGATCAGAACCGAAGGGCGTTAGTGGTGATGGTGATCGTCCGGCGCGCTGACGATGACGGTGCCGGCGGTCGGATCGAGGAACAGCGTGTCCTGCCGGTATTCGTGATCCTGGCCGTGGCCGCGCTCGAAGTCGAACATGTCGGCGATCGATTCGACGTTGTCGTCGAAGGAGCCGCCGCCGAGACGCTGGCCGTGCAGCCAGTTGTCCTCGATGAAGCGCACGACGGACGCCTGCGAGATGCGGGTGTGGCTGACGTAATTCCGCTTGGCGAAGGGCGAGATCACCAGGAACGGGACGCGCGTACCGGGACCGCAGCGGCCGTTTACCGGCTGGCCGTTGAGGCCGTTCGGCTGCGTCTGCTTGCCGATACCGCGACCGCACTGGCCGGGACCGTTGACCTGGTCGGCGGTCGGATCATACGAGGCGCTGATCGGTGCAAGGTACTGGTGGTCGTACCAGCCGTCGGAGTCGTCATAGGTGATGATGACGGCGGTCTCGCCCCACTCCTTCTGCTTCTGCAGGAAGTTGATCAGCTCGACATTGCCGGCCTGCTCGTCGAGCGGATCGGAGTTGCCGGGATGACCGTCCTGATAGGCCGGCATCTTGATGTAGGAGACGGCCGGGAAGTTGCCGGCTTTCACCGAAGCATAGAAGTCCTCGAGATCGTAGGCATGATTGGCCGGATCGAGCGTCTTGCTGCCGGGCACATAGGTGTGTCCGACCGCATTCACCGAGCTCGGCCGCGCATGGGTCGGGTTGGCGGTCGACTTGTAGTACTGGAACCAGGCGTGGTGCGGGATGTAGTCCACGACGGTGCCGTTGACGTTGCTCGAGAACGTGCTGCGGCCGCAGTTGGTGGTGCCGTTGCTGTTCTTGAGCGTCAGGTCGAAGCCGCCCATGAAGCTGCCCCAGCTGATCTTCTCGGCATTGAGCAGATCGCCGATGTTCTTGCTGGTCATCAAGACCTGGCTGGTCGTGCTCGAGCAGGCATCGTAGGCAGGGTCGGTATCACCGATCAGCGTCAGGCCGCCCTGGCCGTCGGCGATCGACGATGACGAGCCGACGATGTTCTGCGCGCCGTTGGTCTGGCCGGAGATCACCTCGAGCGCGCCGGGCGTCGACGGACCAAAGGTGTCGGTCCAGCTGTTGTCGCTCATCGCGAAGTTCTGGGCATAATTCCAGAACGCGGTGACCGTGTTGCCGTCGAAATAGCCCATCACCTGCCCGTTGGTGCCGAACGCGCCGACGCCGCCGGCGGTGCCGCGACCAGTGAATTTCGGAAACAGGTCTTCCTTGCCGTTGTCGACCGCCTGCTGCTCGGGCGTATAGGCGTGGTTCTGCGACTTGGTGTTGGCCTGGGTGCGGTCGAGGCGGAACGGATTGGTCGCGCCTGTGCCGTTGGCCGGGTTGGTGTTCGGATTATTGGTCAACAGATTGGCATTGGCGAGGTTGTTGACCTTCGGCGTATGCGGCTTCGCCGTAAACGGAATCGAGCCGGTCGGGTTGGTCGCAACCGGGTAGGTTGCGAAGTAGTGATCGAACGAGCGGTTCTCGTTGAAGATGACGACGAGATGCTTGATCGGCGTTTGGGTGTGGATGTCGTGCGGATGATGATCGTGGCCGTTATTGCCCTTGTTGTCGTCCTGAGCGGCGGCGCTGCACATCACCGCAGCGGCAGCAACCAGACAGACTCCGACCGTCGAAAGAAATTTGGCTTTCACCGTAGTGCCCCTTTTATTTTTGAAGGATTTATGACGTCGACCTGCGACAAGTTATCCATCGCCGATGACAGCGCTGTGTCGATCGAATGAATGCGACGAACGATGATGCGCGCCGATGTTCGCATCGGTTGCAGCGAGCATCGAAGGATCAATCTTTGCGCGCATGGCAGACGTCACTCCTGACGCGAGCGGCTATCCGTGGACGCGGCTTCGGTCAGAAGACATGGAATTGAAGGGATCGCGTTGGAGATGACTGCAGCAGTCAGCAATCATGCGAACAGGTTGTGCACCGCCGGCTGTCGCGGCTTGCTCACGCCCGAAAAAAAATCCGCGCTTTCCGGGGATGTGTCCCGAAAAGCGCGGATGCTTGGTCTGGTGGCGGGTGAAGGCCGCGATTCAACTCGGCGTGAAGCCTACCCCTTCATTCCCGTGATCGAAGCACTGACCGCGCGCGGATCGCGCTGCGGCCAGCGGCCGCTCTCGACCTGCGCCAGGAATTCGCCGACGATCCGGTTGTATTCGTCGGGCTCCTCGATGTTGATGGCGTGGCCGCAGTTCGGCATCACCGCGAGCGCGGCCGACGGGATGCTCTGCTTCATCAGGATGCCCGGCAGCAGGCACGGCCAATCCTCATCGCCGGTGATGATCAGCGTCGGCACATTGATGCGCTTCATCTCGTCGACCAGCGTGTAGAGCGAGGGACGCTCCTTCTGCACGCCCTGCTGGGTGTTGGCCGATCCCACCGCCGAATGCTCGGCCAGCATGGTCTTGAACTCGGCGTGGCCGCGCGGGTCCTTGTTCTCGTACTGCACGCGCGTCGGCC
Source organism: Bradyrhizobium brasilense (assembly GCF_029714345.1). Lineage (NCBI taxonomy): Bacteria > Pseudomonadati > Pseudomonadota > Alphaproteobacteria > Hyphomicrobiales > Nitrobacteraceae > Bradyrhizobium > Bradyrhizobium brasilense. The sequence continues at coordinate 4,206,980 of NZ_CP121669.1, read as the reverse complement.
CGTAGGCGTAGCGCTCGGCGAAGGCCGGCATGCCGTCCCTGCGGATCATGTTCGCGATCACGTCGGCCTCGGCGCGAAACGTCTCGCGCTTGTCGAGCTCGGCGCCGTAGCCGCAGCCGCCGATGCAGAGCGACAGCGCCCGGGTCGGGTGACGCAATCCGAAATGCAGCGTCGCAAAGCCGCCCATCGACAGACCAACGATATGCGCCTTCGGCGCGCCGATGTGATCGAGCACCGCCAGGATATCGTCGGCGGCGCGCGCCTGCGAATAGGACGAGACCTGCTCCGGCACATCCGACGGCGGAAAGCCGCGCGCATTGTAGGCGATGGTCCGGAAGCGCTTGCCGAAGTGCCGCATCTGCGGCTCGTAGCTGCGCAGGTCGCCGGCGAACTCGTGAACCAGAATCACCGGATGCCCCGATCCGGTCTCCTCGAAATAGAGCCGCACTCCGTCGTCTGTCACAGCATAGGGCATGTTGATCTCCTGCCTTCTCTCTTTGCTTGTTACGGATTGGTCGCGTTACGGAATGGTCGCGGCCGTCGGCGGCTTGGCTCGCGGCAGATAGGTGCCGTGCTCCTTGCCCCCAATGAGCGTACCGTTATCGACGACGACCTTGCCGCGCACCATGGTCAGCACCGGCCAGCCCGTGACCTCGAGCCCCTCATAGGGCGTGTAGTCCGCGCCGTCGTGGATCAACTCGTGGCGGATCGTCACCTTGCGCTTCGGGTCCCACAGCGCGATGTCGGCATCCGAGCCGACCGCGATCGTACCCTTGCGCGGATAGAGGCCGTAGATCTTGGCGTGGTTGGTGGCGCTGAAGGCGACGAAGCTGTTGAGGTCGATCCGCCCCTTCACCACGCCTTCGGAGAACAGGATCGGCAGCCGCGTCGCCACGCCCGGGATTCCGTTCGGCACCCAGCGGAAGCTGGTGCGTCCCTTCGGCGCAAGCTTGCCTTGCGGGTCGTCGTACCGGAACGGACAATGGTCCGACGAGAACACCGAGAACACCTTCTGCTGCAGCCCTTCCCAACAGGCCTGCTGGCTGGCGACGTCGCGCGGCGGCGGCGAGCAGACGTATTTTGCGCCTTCCATGTTGAGCTGATCGAGATCCTTTTCGGTCAGCATGAGGTACTGCGGACAGGTCTCGCCCATGACCCGCAAGCCCCGCTGCTGCGCGCGCCGGATTTCGTCCATCGCCTCGCGGTTCGAGACATGCACGATCATGATCGGCACGTCGACGAGCTCGGACAGCGAGATCGCGCGATGGGTGGCCTCGCGCTCGACCGGGATCGGCCGCGAGGTCGCATGGAAGCGCGGTGCGGTGCTACCGGTCCGTTCGAGCCGGTCGGTCAGGAAGCGGATGGCGTCGAAATTCTCCGCGTGCACCATCAGCATGGCGCCGGTCTCGCGCGCGACCGACATGGTCTCGAGCAGCTCGCGGTCCGACAGCGCGAGGCCCTCATAGGTCATGAAGACCTTGAGCGAGGTGTAGCCGTCCTCGACCAGGGCCGGCAGCTCCTGGCCCAGCACATGCTCGGTCGGATCGGTGAGGATGAGATGGAAGGCGACGTCGACATGGCACTCGCCTTCGGCCAGCGAATGGTAATGCTTCAGCGCCTCGCGCAGGGTCTGGCCCTTCTCCTGCAGACAGAACGGCAGCACGGTGGTGTTGCCGCCGAACGCCGCCGATCGCGTGCCGCTGGCAAAACCGTCGGCCATTACGATGCCGTCGCCGGACGGCTGGGCGAAGTGGACATGGCTGTCGATGCCGCCGGGCAGCACCAGGCGGTCGGTGGCGTCGATGATCGTGGCTGCATCGCCGAGATCACGGCCGAGCGCCGTGATCTTGCCGCCGCGGATACCGACGTCGCAGGCGAAGGTGTCGGCCGCGGTCACCACGGTGCCGCCGCGGATAATGGTGTCGAAGGACATCAGTTTGTTCCCTCCTTCGGTGAGCGGTGTTCGATGATTGCGGCGAGTGGCTCGGCCAGCCCGCGCGTCGGCTTCGGATCGGGCCGGCGGAAGGTGCCGGCCACCGCCTTGCGCGGCTTGAGCACGGCGAGCGTCTCCGCCTGCCGCACCGCCGCCGCGACCGGATCGACCACCGGCACCGGAATGCGGTCGCGGACTTTTGCCGCGAGTCCGGCGAGCGGCGCGCCCGACAGAATGACCACGTCGGCGTTGTCCTGCTCGACCGAGCGGTTGGCGAGCGCGACCAGCAGCTCCTCCTTCTCGGCCTGCACCTCCGAGATCGACTGGAAATGACCGTCAAGCGTGCGGATGCCGGCGCAGCGCGAGCTCAGCCCGTGCATGGCGACGCATTCCTCGTACCAGGGCGCCAGCGCGCCGGCGAAGGTGACGATCGCAAACCGGCGGCCGAGCATGCAGGCCGTGAGCATCGCAGCTTCGGCCAATCCCACGACGGGGAAGGCGAACAGCTCACGCGCGCCGAACAGGCCGGGATCGCCGAACGCCGCGATGACAGCGGCATCAATGCCGGGGCCGGCTTCGGCGAGCATCTCCAGCGCGATCGCACCGCCGATCTGGGCCTCGGCGCGGGTCGCGATATAAGGCACGCCACGCGCGGCGGTGAGCGGCACGAGCTCGGTGCCGGCCGACGCCGCCTTGCTGCCGGCGGCATGGAGCAGATCCGTCACATCAGCCGTCGTGTTGGGATTGAGCAGCAGGATCTTCATGGCGCAACGTCCCTCGTCTTGCGGCCGCGCGGCCTTGCCGGTGCCTCCGGTGCCGCGGCGTCGTCCGCCTTGTCGTTCATTGCCTTGGCATCCAGCGTCTCGGCGACGATCTCGCCAGTGCGGCGCACGTGGTGGGCCAGTATCTGCCCGGCCCGGGCCGCATCGCGGCGCTTCAGCGCGGACAAAATCTCCTGATGCTCTCGCACCGATTCATCCCAGCGGCCGAGCACCGACAGCGCGAAGAAGCGCGCGCGCTCGGCCCGCGCCAGCAGCGCCTCATGCGTCGCCTTCAGCACCGTATTGCGGGCGAAGCCGACGATCGCCGAATGGATCTGCTGATTAACTTGAAAATAATCGCGCAGCTCGCCGCGGCCGTGATGCCATTCGATCCTGTCCTGCAGCGCCGCGAGCCGTTCGAAGTCGTCCGGCTCCATGCGCAGCGCGGCGAGCTCGGCGGCGCAGCGTTCGATGCCGCTGACGGCCTCGAACAGTTCGGCGAGCTCGGCGCGGCGGAACGGCGCCACCACGGCGCTGTGGTTGAGCCGCAGCTCGACCAGGCCCTCGCTCGCCAATTGCTTCAGCGCCTCGCGCAGCGGCGTGCGCGAGATGCCGAGCGCGTCGGACAGGTCCGCCTCCCCCAGCGATTGCCCCGGCGCCAGCTCGCCGCGCACGATCATGGTGCGCAGCCGCGCCGCAGCCTGCTCGTGTAGCCCGACCCGCGGCACACGCAGGCGGCGCCGTTGCAGCGCGGTCATCGCGTGCTTGGGTTCCTTGTTCCGTCTGGTCGCTTTTGTATTGGTCTTGGCTTCAGTCACCGCTTGCCTTCACTGTCATGATTGGAGACCGCGCCCTCCCACGTGGATCGCGGTGGTCGCGCGCAGATCGGGGTTCGAGAACAGGTTGCCCCAGCCCTGCACGCGCGACGGATCGCAGCCGGCCGCGGCAAGGCACGCCCACAGCGTCACCGCGATCGAGTCCAGCACCGGGACGCCAAATCCGCGCTCCAGCCGCTCGGCCGCGCCGGCGCCGCGCATGTTGGTGCAGAGCACGACGGCGGCATCGCAGCCCTCGCGCACCACCTCCTCGATCAGCCGCGCGACCTCGGCCTCGCTGACCTCGGCAAAGGAGAAATTGTCCTGCAGCGACAGATGCCGCTCGGCAAAACAGTGCAGCCCTTGGGAATTCCAGTTGGCGATGATCCGCTCCTGCACGTCCTTGCGATACGGCGTCACCAGCCCGATGCGGCTGGCGCCGATCCGCCGCAACAGGTCGCGATAGGCCAGCACCGTGGTGCAGGCCTTGATCCCGGTCGCCGCCGTGATCTCCTCGCACAGACTCTCGTCGCGGTCGAAGCCGAGCCAGCCTGCCGAGGTGCCGTTCCAGGCGATGACGTCGACCTTGGCATGGGCGAGCAACTCGGCCGCGCGAAGAATCTCGCTGGCGTCGAACTGGCGCAGCGCCTGCTCCGACAGCGCGATCTCGGTCACCTTGAAGCGCGAGAAATGCGCCGAGACGTCGTCGATCCCCGATAGCATCGCACAGGTGATCGGCTCCAGCGCGGTATTCGACGACGGCGTCAGCATGCCGAGCCTGATAGGACGTGTCATTGGTGAGCCTCGTCAAGCGGCCGAACCCTTGGCGGATTCGGCCGCATCCGTTCTAGACCGGGAGCTTGCGGCTGTAATCGATCAGGGTCGAGCAGATCAACAGCGCAATGCCCGCGGCGGCGAAATACATCAGGGCCAGGAAATAGGAGCCGGTGGCCTGCACGATGAAGCCGACGATCAGCGGCGTCGTGATGCCGGCGATGTTGCCGCCGAGATTCATGCAGCCGCCGAGGAAGCCGGACTTGCCGCGGCCCGCCAGCGCCGACGGAATCGCCCAGTACATGCCGCACCAGCGCAAGAAGAACAGCGTCGTCGACAGCAGCACCACGACCGCAACCGCGTTGGTGACGTAGGCGACGAGGAAGATCGACACCGTCGCCATGATCGCCGCGATGCCGAACAGCGTGCGGAACACGGTGTTGGGCGACCCGCCCCGCTCCCGCCAGTTATCGCCGATCCAGCCACCGAACAGCTCGCCGACAAAGCCTGCGAAGAAGATGATGAAGGACGCGCCGCCCAGCGCCTTGATGTCGAAGCCGTGCACCTTGAACAGGTAGGTCGGCATCCAGGTCAGCAGCCCGTAGAACGTGGTGTTGAAGAACATCCAGCCGAGGCACATGCACCACACCGAGCGAAACCGGAAATACGCCATCCAGCTTGCGCCCGAAGACGGCGGCGTCGCCGCATCCTCGATCGCGTGCGCCTCCTCGAGATAGCGCGCCTCGGCTTCATTGACCGACGGATGCTCGCGCGGCACGTTGCGGATGTAGTACCAGGCCCACAGCCCGCACAGCATGGTGCCGACGCCGGCGATGACGAAGGCGACGCGCCAGGAGCTGAACGCCGCCATCAACCAGGCGATCACGATCGAGCCGAGCGCCGCACCAAGCGGCGCGCCGCCGTCCAGCAGGGTGGCGCCGCGGTCGCGCTCGGTCTGCGTCATCCAGATCGCGTTGAGCTTGCCGCCGGCCGGATAGATCGGCGCTTCCGACGCGCCGAGCCCGAGCCGGGTCAGCAGCAGCAACATCCAGCTGGTCGACAGCGCCGCCAGCGCCTGGAAGAAGCCCCAGAACAGCGTCGCGAGCGCGATCACGATGCGCGGCTTGAAGCGATCGGCGAGCATGCCGCCCGGCACCTGCATCAGCGCATAGGTCCAGAAGAACGAGCTCAGGATCAGGCCCTGCATCGCCGGATCGATATCGAACTCCTTGGCGATGACCGGCATCGCGACCGAGAGCGAGGCGCGATCGATATAGTTGATCGAGATCAGGAACAGCATCAGCAGGAAGATCTTCCAGCGCACGCCGGAAGGCTTTGCCGTATCTGCCATTGCGATGGTGGACACCTGATCGCTCATTGCTCGCTCCTCCCGACAGATTGTTTTGCCCTGCCGCGCCCCTCGTCCTTGACGGTCGCTGGCCTCTCCTGCCCTGCGCGAAGTCTGCTTCAAGGCGTCAAAAGCGACAAGCACATTTTGTATTCTGCATACAATTTTTTATATCATGTTGATATTACGTGAAATTTATTCTTCCGTGCATTGATTTTGGTCAACCGGTGATGAGGGATTGAGCGTCAGGTCATCCCGTTCGAGCCGGCAATTTCAGGGAATTCATCCCGGCGTTGCGGCACCGGCGATCGCACGCACAACGGCGTTCTGCTCATTCCAAAAACAGTGGTCCGCGCTTCCCACCGGAAGCGCGGACCTGTGGTGAGCCGCTGAATGCGGATCGTTCGTCAGCGGCGGATGAAGGCCGCAACCACCGCGCTGGAGGTCGCGCAGACAGCGACCACCAGGAACACCAGCGATGTCTGGTTATGCTTGTCCATGAAGTGGCCGATCATCGGCTCGCCGAGACCTGCGAACAGATAGGCGAAGAAGTTCATCACCCCGGTTGCGGTCCCTGCCCGCTTGTGGCCGACCAGATCGGGGCACAGCGCCCAGAACGAGGATTGCGGGCCGTAGGTGAAGAAGCCGCACAGGAACAGCACGATCATCCCGAGAACGACGTCCGAGGTCGGGATCGCGTACATGCACAGCGAGGTGACCGCGGCGAGCGCCATGTAGAGCACGATGGCGAGGTAGCGGCGCGAGCCGAACACCTTGTCCGAGACCCAGCCATTGCTGAACGCGCCGACCGCCATGCCGACCGGCAGCGCGATGCTGATCCAGCGCGGATCGATCACCGAGGCGGCGCCGGCCTTGGCCCAGTTGCTGCCGAGGAAGTGCACAGGCACCCACACCAAGAGGCCGTAACGCGCCGCGTTCTGGAAGCCGATCGCAACGCCGGCGACCAAAAGACGCCAGTTCGACAGCACCGCCTTGTAGCGCGCCAGCGAGCCCTCATCGGCGCTGACCGCGGCTTCGCTTGCAGCGACATCGTCGGCCTCGTCATGCGGCGAGGCAAAGCCCATGTCCTCGGGCTTCTCGCGCGCGATCAGATAGAACGCGATGCCGCCGAGCAGCAGCAGCGCGACCGGGATGCGGAAGATCCAGCGCCAGTCGAGCTGGAAGTAGCCGATCACGACCAGCGAGGTGACGAACGACAGCACCGAGGCGAGACCGGCCGCGAATGTATAGAGCCCGTAGACCGTGCCGCGCTCGTGGCGGCCCCACCAGTTCGACAGCAGCCGGCTGCCCGGCGCCCATCCCATCGACTGGAAATAGCCGTTGATGCCCCAGAACGCGGTGAGGCTGACGATGCCGGTCGAGAAGCTGGTGGCCCAGTTCATGATGAAGGAGAGGATCGCGCCGGCGCTCATCACGCGGCGGCCGCCGAACTTGTCGCCGAGATTGCCGTTGATCGCCTGCCCGACCGCGTAGCACCAGAGCAGCGCCGCGCTGGCCCAGCCCAGCGCCTCCTTGGTGACGCCGAACTCGGCCTGGATGCCGGGGATGGCGAAGCCGAAGGTTTGCCGCCCGGTGTAGAAGAACAGATAGCAGAACATCGCCGCGAACAGCATCCGCCACTGCGCGCGGCGGAACGACGTCGCAAGCTCCGGATTCTGCACTCCGACCGAGCCGACGCCCGACGGACTGAACGTGATCGACATTGAGGCCTCCCCTTTGTTTGGTTGATCGCAGTCGGCCGCCGCGTTGTTCTTGTTGTCCGCGTGCGGCCCTCGTCGAACGCGCTGCTCTAGACCGGCCAGGGCAGCGAATAGGTCTTGACGTTGGTGAAGCTCTTGATCGCCTCCTGCACGCCTTCCTTGTAGCCAAGGCCGGAGTCCTTGATCCCGCCGAACGGCGACATCTCGATCCGGTAGCCCGGCACTTCCCAGACGTTGACGGTGCCGACGTCGAGCTCATTGACGAACCGCGTGATGTAGTCGAGCCGGTTGGTGCAGACGCCCGACGACAGGCCGAACGCGGTCGCGTTCGAGATCCGGATCACGCTGTCGATGTCGTTGGGCACGCGGATGATCGGGATCACAGGTCCGAAGGTCTCCTGCATCACCAGCTCGCTGGTGTAGGGAATCCGGTCGACCACGGTCGGCGGATAGAGCGCGCCGTCGCGAGCGTTGCCGTGCAGCAGCTCGGCGCCGTCGGCGACGGCGGCATTGACGCGGCGCTCGAATTCCTTCGCCGCGCCCTCATGGATCACGGTGCCGACGTCGACCGTCGGGTCCATGGGGTCGCCGCACTTCAGCTTGCGTGCCTTCGTCAGCACCAGCGCGGCGAAATCGTCGGCGACCGCCTCGACGCAGAGAATGCGCTTCACCGCCGTGCAACGCTGGCCGGAATTCTTGGTGGCGCCGGTGACCGCGAGCTCGGCCGCCCTGTCGAGGTCGGCGTCCTCCATCACGATCAGCGGATCGTTGCCGCCGAGCTCGAGCACCAGGCGCTTGTAGCCCGCCTTGCCGGCGATGTGCTTGCCGACCCTGACCGAGCCGGTGAAGGTGACGAGATCGGCGTCCGGATCGGTGATCATCGCATCGCCCATCGAATGCGGATTGCCGGTCACCACCGACAGCATCTCCGGCGGCAGCCCGGCCTCGTAGAGCACGTCGGCGAGCGCGAGCGCTGTCAGCGGCGTCAGCTCGGTCGGCTTCAGCACCACGCGGTTGTTGGTCGCGATTGCGGGGGCGATCTTGTGGCTCACCATGTTGAGCGGATGGTTGAACGGCGTGATCGCCGAGATCGCACCGAGCAGCGGCGTGCGCGTCGTGAAGATCTTGCGCGCCTTGCCCTGCGGGCTAATGTCGCAGGAGAACGTCTCGCCGTCGTCCTTGATCGCGAGCTGGCCGGCAAAGGAATAGACGTCATAGGCGCGCCCGGCCTCGTAGAGCGAATCCTTCCAGCACAGGCCGGACTCGGCGGTGATCAACCGCGCGAATTCCTCCTTGCGCCCGGCCAGGATCTCGGCGGTGCGCAGCAGGATGCGCTGGCGCTCGTAGCGCGTCAGCTTCGGCTTGAACGCGGCCGCCCTGGCGAAGGCGCTGCGCACATGCTCCGGCCGCGCCGCCGGGACCGTGCCCACCACCCTGTTGGTGTAGGGATTGAAGACCTCGACATGCTCGTCGGTGTCGACGAAGCTGCCTGCGATCCGCATCTGCTCGTGGCGAACGGCCGGGCTCTGGATGTTCATGGCACTGTCCTTGGTGTCCGAATGCGTCACTGGATGCGGTTGAGCGCGACGTCGAAGGCGTCGAAATTGCGCAGGGCGTGACCGGCGGGCAGCGCGATCTTGCGGTTGGCGATCAGCGGCACGCGCTCCTCGGTCAGTCCGCCATGCGAGCGCAGCGGCTCGGTCAGGCCCGACAGATCGTGACGCGACTCGCTGGTGCCGAGCACCTTGTGCCTGGTCGAGATCACGACGATGTCGCCGATCCGGTCCGGCGGCAGCTCGAACCTGGCGCAGGCCTCGTTGCGCGTCAGCGCGACCTCGATGCCGCCGGTCGCACGCAGCCGCGACAGCAGCGTGTCGACGTTGGCGCCCTCCGGCGTGTAGATGGTCGCGAACGAGCCGAGCGAGCCGTGATGCGCGACATAGGGATCGGTGATCGGCAGGATCACGCGTGCGGCACCCGTACCCGTCCAGTCATCCATGACATCCTGAAGGTAGATCACGTCGGGCTTGCCGTCAGGCAGGAACTTGTCGTTCATGCCGTGGTCGGCGGTCGCCACGATGTTGCAGCCGAGCGCATCGAGCTTCGCAAGATAGCCGTCGATCATGGCGTAGAAGTCGTTGGCGATCTTGGTGCCGAGCCCGACCTTGTGCTGGATGTAGTCGGTGGTCGACAGGTACATCAGATCGGGACGGTAACGCTCGACCAGCTTGACGCCGGCCGCAAACACGAAGCGCGACAGATCGGCCGAGTAGACCTGGGGCAGCGGCAGGCCGACGAAGTCGAGCACATCATCGATGCCGTTGGCGGCCTTGGTGGCCTGGTCGGCCTTCTCCGACGAGAACGCGATGGCGCGGCCGCTGGAATAGTCCAGACCGTACGCAAGCAGGGTACGCAGCTTGTCCTTGGCGGTGACGGCGGCGACCTTGTAACCGGCGTCATGGACACCGGCGAGGATGGTCGGTGCGCGCAGGAATTTCGGATCGTTCATCATGACTTCGGCGTTGTTCGCCGTGTCATAGAAGTAGTTGCCGGCGATGCCATGCACCGCGGGCGGCCGTCCGGTGATGATCGAGAGGTTGTTCGGATTGGTGAAGCTCGGGATCACGCTGGCGGCATGGACATGCGCGCCCTCCTTCATGAAGCGCGCGAAGGTCGGCGCGACGCCGGCCTCGATCGCCCGCTCGATATAGCCGGGCTCCGATCCGTCGAGGCAGATCACGACGGTTGGCCGCGTCGGCGCGTCGTAACGGCGCCCATTGACGGTGATTGTCTTGCGCTTGTCTTGCATGATGCCTCTCCTTGTCACTGCGCCGTCGTCACGCGCTCACCGCGCTCGGCATCCGCAGCGTCTGCGCTGCCTCGATCAGCCGTTCCTTCGATCCCAGGAAGTTGCGGCCGCGCTCGCCCTCCAGCGAGTCCGCGATCAGCGCGTGCCATTCGTCGCGCTCGATCCTGTAGGCGGCCGGATTGCAGGAGATGCCGAGCCGCGCCATGACGTCCTCGAGATCGTCGGCCGCCCGCGCGAGGTCGGCGCCGAAGATTTGCTTCAAGCTGTCCTCGCAGAGCCCGCCTGCCCCTTTGACACTGCGCAGCACCATCGGCAGCGAGAACGAGCAGGCAATGCCGTGCTGCACGCCGTGCCGCAGGGTGATCGGATAGGACAGCGAATGCGCGATCGCGGTCTTGGTGTTGGAGAACGCAAGGCCAGCGAACAGCGCCGCCTGCGCCATGCGGCTGCGCAGCTCGAGATTGCCGAGGTCATTGGCGAGCTTCGGCAGCACGTCGAGGATGCTGCGCGCCGCGGCCACGGCGTGGTTGGCCGACACCGGGTTGTTGTTGACGTTCCAGATGCTCTCCAGCGCATGCGACAGCGCGTCGAGCCCGGTGCTGATGGTGAGGAGTTGCGGCTTGCCGAGCATCAGGCGCGGATCGATCACCGCGTGGGTCGGATAAAGCGACGGACGCGCCAACGAGTATTTCTTGCCGTTGGCCTCGTCCCAAACGGTGCCCCAGCAGGTCACCTCGCTGCCGGTGCCGGCAGTGGTCGGCACCGCGATGATCGGGATCGCCGCGAGGCGCTCGGCGCCCTGCTGCGTCTCCAGATAGGTTTTGACGGTCGCGAAGTCACCGCCGGCGGCCGCGAACACCTTGGCGGAGTCGATCACCGAGCCGCCGCCGAGCGCGACGATCACCTCGGGCTGCCTCGCGAGCCCGGCAAAGCGCGCGGTCTGTTCGGTGAGCAGGCGGTAGTCCGGATTGGGCGCGACGTCGCGAATGGTCAGGACAGATGGTCCCGCCGCGGCGCGCAGCCGCCGCTCCAGCTCGTCGAAGACCGGCTCGCCATAGGTCACGAGCGCGTAGGCGCGCTTGCCGATCAGTCCCGGCAGCTTGTCGAAGCTGCCGGCTCCGAATTCGATCCTCACCGGGTTGGAATAAGTCCAGTCCATCAGCGCGTCCTCCGTTTGGTGCGAAGGTACGGCGCCGGCTGCTATTGACAAATTCATTATACGGATGCGTTCTATTGATTATGTCAATAGTGTTCAGCCAGCTTCGCGCCTTCCACGCGGTCGCCACCCATGGCGGCTTCACCGCGGCCTCGCGCGTGCTCAACGTCGGGCAGCCGACGCTGACCATCCAGGTCAAGGAACTGGAGGAGAGCTACGGCGTCGAGCTTTTGATCCGGAAGCCGCGGCACACCGAACTCACCGAAGCCGGCGCCGCGCTGTTCGAGATCACCCGCGGCATCATGACGTTCTGCGACGAGGCCCACGACCTCCTGGCCGCGCACGGCAAGGCGACCAAGGGCCATCTGCGCGTCGCGACCGTCGGGCCGTTTCATGCCACCGAGATCATCGCGGCCTTCAAGCGCGATCATCCGGAGGTGCAGATCTCGACCCTGCTCGGCAATTCCGAACGCACCTTCCGCCACATCGTCGACTTCGAGGCCGACGTCGCGATCCTGGCGGAGGTGCCGGAGGATCCGCGCGTCACCATGATCCCCTACCGCACGCACCGCGTGATCGTGTTCGTCAACCGCGATCATCCCTGGTTCAAGCGCAAGTCGGTCAGGCTGCGCGAGCTGGCAGATCAACCGATCGTGCTGCGCGAGCGCGGCTCGACCACGCGGCGCGCATTCGAGGCGACGATGCAGGCCGAGGGCATCAGGATCGAGCCGGTGTTCGAGATCGAGAGCCGCGAGGGCGTGTGGAAGGCGGTCGAGCGCGGCCTCGGCATCAGCGTCGTCGCCGACTTCGAATTCGTGCCGCACCCGAACCTGCGCGCGCTCGAGATCAGCGACCGCACCATCAAGACCCAGTACAGCATCGCCCATCACAGCGGGCGAGCCCACTCCCCGATCATCAAGGCGTTCATCGACACGGTTCGACGGATGAAGGGTCGTGATGCTACCGCGAGGGGGTCTTCGGCCCGGCCTCGAGTGCGAACAGCGCCAGCAGCGCGGCCAAGCTCAGAGCCGATGTGACCGCAAGCGTGTAGCCACCGAGCGGCGAGATCAGGAATCCGAATATGAGGGGCGCGAGGGCTTGAGACAGTCGCGACGGCGCGCCGAGCAGTCCCAGGCGGTAGCCGTAATCCTTCGGACCGAATATCGCCAGCGGCAGCGTGCCGCGCGCGATCGTCAGGATTCCATTCCCTGCACCGTGCAACAGCGCGAACACCCCCGCGAAGCCACCGCCGAACAGGCCGATGACGCAGGCGCCCAAGGGATGTGTGATGCAGGCCAGGCGCGCCGACCAGAGCGGGTGGAAGCGCTTCAGCAGGCTCGCTTCGACAATGCGCGCCGCCACCTGAGCCGGGCCGATCAGTGCGCCCGCCGCGATCGCCTGCGCCTGCGTCGCACCGAGCGACTCCAGAATTCGCGGCAGATGAACCGCCATCGCCGACGTCACGCTCCAGGCGGCGGCGAAGGCAAAGGCGAGCGACACCATGGCGCGGTCGATGGCAATGTGCGGCTTCGGCGTGTCGGCCGCGATCCGATGCTCCCGTTTCAGCTTGGGGATCAGGAGGCCGTTGAGCGGCAAACAGATCAGGATGTGCGCCGCAGCCCAGCCGAAACAGGTCCAGCGCCAGCCGATGGTTGCGAGCCCCCACGCACTCAGCGGCCAGCCGATCGTGCTGGCAAAGCCCGCGATCAATGTAATGCCGGTGATGGAGCGGCGGGCGGCGTTGCCGTAAATGCGCCCGAGCGCCGCGAAGGCTGCATCATACAGGCCAAGGCCCATGCCGACGCCGAGCAACAGCCAGCTCACCGCCATCGGCACGCCGCTCTGGGACAGCCCGAGCAGGATCAGCCCCGACGCCAGGATGAGGTTGGACGCGCAGAGCACTTCGCGTCCGCCCATCCGGTCGATCTGGCGGCCGACGCGCGGGCCGAGCAGCCCGGAGATCACGAGCGCCATCGAGAACGCGCCGAACAGCCAGTTGGTCGAGATGCCGAGGTCCCGCGCGATCGGATCCGCGAGGATGGCGGGCAGATAATAGCTCGACGCCCAGGCAAGGGTTTGCGTGGTCCCGAGCGCAACAATCAGGACGTTGTCTGCACGGCGGCTCATCCGGCGCGCGCACCCGGCGTCCTGGGCGGGACCACTTCTCCGTCCTCCTTGACGAATTGGCCAATGTCAGTGGCGAGAAGTTCAAGCACAGCCTCGGACGGCCGGCACAGTTTCACGCCGTTCGGCGAGACCACGATCGGCCGATTGATCAGGATCGGATGCGCGATCATGAAATCGATCAACTCGTCGTCGCTCCATTTCGGATTGGCAAGGTCGAGCGCTGCATAAGGCGTGCCTTTCTCGCGGAGCAGCGCGCGGGGCGTCATGCCCATGGCCTTGATCAGCGAGATCAGCGTGTCGCGCGCGGGCGGCGTCTTGAGATACTCGACGATCTCCGGCTCCTCCCCGCTTTGGCGGATCATGGCGAGGGCGTTGCGCGACGTCCCGCAATCGGGATTGTGGTAGATCGTGATCGTCATCGGATTGCTTCCATCTTCGTTTCGCTCTGCCGCAACAGCCACGTCATCAGCGCCAGCGCGACCATCGCCCCCAGAATCTCGGCGACGATAAATCCCGGCAGATCCTGGGCGCGGATACCGGAAAACGTATCGGTGAATGATCGCGCGATGGCAACGGCCGGGTTGGCGAAAGACGTGGACGCGGTGAACCAGTAAGCGGCCGTGATGTAGAGCCCGACCAGCCATGGGATAGCGGCCTCGCGAAACCGCACGCCACCGATGATCGTTGCGACCAGTCCGAACGCGGCAACGAATTCCGCAAACCACTGCGGGAACCCGGTCCTCGCCTTGGCGGAGAACTCCAGGAGCGGCAGGCCGAACATGGCATGCGCGACCATCGCACCTAGGATTCCCCCGAGCACCTGCGCCGCGACGTACTGCGCCGCGTGCGGCGGGCGGAGTTCGCCCTTGAGCGTGAACACCAGCGTAACCGCTGGATTGAAATGCGCGCCGGATATCGGTCCAAGGATCGTGATCAGCACCACTAGGATGGCACCGGTCGGCAGCGTATTGCCGAGCAGCGCCAGCGCCACGTCCTTGGTCAGGGTTTCTGCCATGATGCCGGAGCCAACGACGGTCGCGACCAGAAGCAACGTGCCGAGGCCTTCGGCCACAAGGCGCCGTGGCAGATCGAAATCGCGCATCAGGCGCGCGCCTTCTTCTTAGAGGGCCCGCACTGGGCGGCGACGAGCGCCGGCGCGCAGATCTCCGGGTGGCCCGCGCAGCAATCCTTCATCAGGAAGGCAATGAGGTCGCGCAAACCGGTGAAATCCGCCGAGTAGATGATCGAGCGCGCCTCGCGGCGCGGCACGATCATGCCGGCGTGCTCGAGGTCCTTCAGATGGAACGACACGTTGGATGGCGACACCTCGACCGCCTCCGCAATCGCCCCCGCGGCCATCCCCTCGGGGCCCGCCTGGACCAGCAGCCGCACGATCCGCAGCCGCGTTTCCTGCGACAGCGCAGCAAACGCGGTTCGGGCTTGACGCTCCTCCATCTTTCGATAATCCTACAATTCAATAATCGTTGAAATGAGGATAGCAGCCATGGACACGCTTGCCAATACCCGTTCGATCGTCGGCGCCCTGCTTCCGGTGGAAGAGCTGTCATCCGCGGCCCTCCTTTCCGGCCTTGAGGCGCACAAGGAGAAGCCGCTGATCTTCAGCTACGACGGCCGGGACGTCCGCCCCAGCTACCACGTGACCGAAGTCAAGACCGGTTCGTTCAGGGCACTCGATTGCGGCGCGAACCCGGAGAGCTGGAGCGAGACCTTCATTCAGCTCTGGGACATCGAGGAGGACAACCGCAGTCACATGCCGGCCGGAAAGTTTCTTGCGATCATCCGCAAGGTCGACGAGGCGGTCGGCTTCGACCCGCAAGCCCGGCTGACCTTTGAGGTGAGCGACGGTGTTCGGCCGATGCAGATCTATCGGGCGGAACGCATGGATGCCGGCGACGCGGCGATCCGGGTCCATCTCTCGGCGCGCCCGTCGAGTTGCAAGCCGCGCGACCGATGGCTCCAGGAACAGCAATCCTGCTGCGCACCGAAAGCCAAACAGCCGTGCTGCGGGTGATGGATGCTTGAACGCCTGATATGGCCAGACGTGTCACGCGGATTGGCGCTCGCGGCAAGGCCGCCCGGAAATTGCCGATCACTGAGTTGCCCGACAGGTCAAGCCTCCGAAGCAAAAATATTTCGCTTTATCCGAAGGGCAACTCAATGTATGAATAACCCGTCTCACCCGATCGAGGGGCGCTGCGCATCGTCAGGAGTGTTGCGGTGAGATGCGGTGGACGCCGAGGTCACGACCGACGACGCGTGACCGAGGTGGACGGTGAAGTCGTGTGGTCCTGACGCCAAGCCCTTTCTTCGTTGTCCAAAGGACGAATAAAGCCCATTAAGATCAAAGGCTTCGACGGCATCCGCCGGCTGGGTTTGGGCCGGCCAAATGCTGCGGGGCCCTATTAGGCCCTAGATCAAGCGATGATTGCCTGATAGCGCGTGTCGTTCCCCAACCTGCTAATTATCGGCTCATTAAACTCCAATCGTATTGGCATGGGGGACGCACTTGGGGGCACCGCTGGATCAAGCGACCAAGCTAACGGAACGCATCATCGACGAATGCCAGAAGATTAAAGGACTGGGACCTCGCGACCTCATCAAGGGAGACGAGTTCGGTCTTCCCCGATTAATTCCAGATGGCAACGGCCAAACCGTCCAGATCAACAAGGCGATTGATGAACAAATTTCCGAAGTCGCGCGCGTCCTGATGCAGGCAAGAGGTGCCAATACCAAGAACGTGAGAGACGAGGAGTGGCGACTTTGGGTAAGGTCCGCGATTGGTCCGGCCTTGATGCAAATTCAATCTTCAGAGACCCGCGAGGTGGCTGCGGCCGGTGTTGTTAGCAGGGTCGATGCGGAACTCGATGTATTGCTCTCGGGCCTTCCTGCCTGCGAATACGCCTTCGGCACCACGTTATTCGCGAGCTCCGATATGGCTAGGTTTACAATCGGGCCAGTCGTGTTTGAGCGTCGGGAAGATTGGCTAAGCAGAAAGCTTGCGGATGGAAGCATCTCGCAGATCATGTACCGGCGGATATTGCGCGCTTGGAGTGGGGCAAGATTACCTCGGCGCAAAGAGACCATCGATCACTTGAGGGAGCGAGGTATCCTCGAAACGTTAGGTCCGTGCCCGGTCGTCTGCACAGTTCAAGTAGTTGGGCACTCTGCCGAGGCTGGGCGCGAGCTAGCCCTCTCCGCTACTCGCTTGGGCTTAACCTGTATCAGCCTCATATGGGATAGGCCGTCGCGTGTGCTTGATGGTTTTAATCTACGATACGATCGGGGAATGTACCGCGAGAGCACGCTGCGCTTCGTTCCGGGAAAATTTGCGCTGCCAGGATCAAGAATTCGGGGCCGCAAGCACGGCCCTCACATGAGCAGCGGAGATTGGGCAACCGAACTTGCGACGCACTCTGCTTTCTTTACGGCCAGTGCCGAGGTCATAGAATATCTGCTCAGTGCAGACGGGCAAGTTACTCGCCCCCTCCTTATGAATGCGCTGTTGCAGTCGCTGCTTTGGTTTTACGAGGGGTGCCGAGAGGAAAACGATCTGCTTGCGATCGTCAACTTTGCCGCCGCTTTAGACGCCTTGGGCGGCGGGAAAAAAGCGAAAGCCATCTTGCAGGTTCTCGAAGCCCGGGTCGGAGTTTTGGCTAGTAGCCCAGTCTACGCAGGCGGACCAACTCTTAAAGGCGTCATTGACACAATCTACAGTGATGGTCGCAGCAGGGCCATACACGGAACGAGCGACAAGATCGGTCACGATTGGACGCAAACTCGGGGCATTGCAGAAGTTCTTGCGCGACACGCTCTCTTCGCATCCATCGAATGGGTTGGAGCAAACCCGCGCGTATCGGATGATCCCGAGTTGCTAAAAAAGTGAGTGCACGGCGGTCCGACGCGGCCATCATTTTGCTGCGGCTATAAAGCCGACCGTTTCCTTCCTCATGCGCCGCCGCTCTGTCCGGGTCGCCTTGCGCACCGTGAAGATTTCGGCACACCCGTAGTGCTTGTTATAGCTGGCTTGAATGTGATTTTTGATCTCGACGGCTCGTGCAAAAGTGTCAGCGGGAAAGACCGAGATAAGCTGCTGGTCACCGGATAGAACTGCATAGTCCATTGCTTTGCTCCTTTCTCAATCCTCTTCGGACTGGGGGTGACGGTCGCGCCATACGGACCATCGCTGCCGCGTCGGCAGTGCTGCTAAATCCGATGGCGCTGAGCTTCGCCCCGACCTCGGCGCGGATCGAATTCGTCGACGGTCTCTTGCCAACGCACAATCTGATCTTCGTACCAAACTCGGCGGTTCGGCGAGATGTAGGTCGATTTAGGAAACCGGCCTGCCTTCTCCATTCGGTAAAGTGTGGTCCGTCCCACCGGGATGATCTCAAGGACCTGCTTTTCGTTCAGCATGCGCCGAGGCCGAGGCGCGTTGTCCAGTTCGCCGTTTCTCGTCTCGGCTTCATGCTGGTCCGTCGTCGCCTCTCGCGCTCCATTGCAAGCGCGCTCCGCTAACTCTGTACTGCTCATGACGGGCACCAACCTCCCGGTGGGGCACCGGGTTCATCGTCAATGTTGTTTGCTGGTGCCGCTCGCTGAGCCAAGGACTGCGAGCAGTGACGCCAAGGCAAGGGCAAGTGTCCATCGCCCTTTGATCCATCAATCTCAATCCACCTCGGCGGCGCCGTCAATGTTCCTGTTTGAAAAAGCGGGCAAAGAGGAACCACGCGGCGAAGCATTGGAGAAGATTGATTTACGCAATTGCTCGACAGAGATCGCGGTTTACACCGTGACAAGAGCGAAAAGCGTCCTAGCATAACGCGACTGCTTCGCGCTGAGGATTTGCGAACAGCCCCATGACAACATGATCGGTCTCTGGCTGCGCCCCATCCGTCGTTAAGGCCGCCCCCGATCAATGCACGCGTCAATCTATGACTACACGCGCAACCGCACCAACCGAGCAAAAGAAAACCCGCGCCACGGTCCGCCACCGGGCGCGGGGATTTTCGCATTTGCTGACCACGATCTGCTGGAAAGGACCGACCGATGGACAACACGACGAAAGTTATCGCGCGCCCTGATCACGCGCAAGGCCGTCATGCCGAGATTGCACACCGCTACGCTTGGCAGGCCCAGCAACGGCGCAACCGGGAGGATGACAAGCCCGACCGATCCCGATTGATCACGCTGATCCGCCTTCGCGAACTGGAGCGGCTGTTCAAGGGCCGCTATGGCCGCTTTCTGCCAGACGACGACGCCGGCATGGATGACCTCACCATCGTTGCTCACCACATCGTCTTTCTGGGCGGTGAAATCGTGGAGCATATCGTCGCTTGGGCGCGTGCTTGGGCACCTTGGTTGCCGGCGCGTGATGCCAAGCTGCTTGCCGAGCGGATCGCAGCGGAACCGCGCAAATGGTTGGCCGACGCCCTGGCGTGGCGACTGCGCCTGACGATGGCCGAGCGGACGGTGCTCAAGATCACGACCATCGGCGCCTTCGACACCAGCAAGGCGGAACGTGAGGCGATCCAGAAGGAACGGAAGTGCGAGCGCGAGCGCGCGCGTCGGGCCAAGAGCCGCACTGGAAGTCCGCGCGGCCGGCCTCGGAAAAATGCGTGCCATGCAGGGAGAGATACTATTGCTGGGCACGGATTTTCGCCGAAGGAAAGTGCTTTGGCGCGGGAGGCGTCGGAGATCGCCCACGATCCCGCCGCTTCAAAAGACGAAAATCAAATCGACACCGTCCGCGCGGATGGATGGCAGTTGCTTTCGGTTGAGGAAGGCCCGACGGCGGAAGTTCCTTCGCCGACTTCCCGCGCCGCGTCACCGCACCAACCCAGCATATCGAGCCCGCCGCCGCGCGAGGTGATCGAGCGGGCGGCCGAGATGGCGCGCGATCACCACACCAGCAGCTTCCGGAACATGATTGGCCCGTGCGAGGCCGAGCGCCTGCTAACGCGCTGGTGGCCGGGTTATGTGCGCGGCCAGATCGCGAGCGGGAAGCGCTACTACGGCGGCTTTGCCCCGACGCGCGACCTTCGCAATTGGAGCTTCGCTTTCCGCACCGTTCTCGATCGCGAATATGATGCGCGGCACCGGCACCTTTCGAGCCGCGAGAAATGGAAGCGCGAGCAGAACGACCGGCAGCGGCGGCGGCACGGCGAGCAGATTGTCGCCGAGCACAGGCGTGAACGCGATCTATACGCGCCGCAGAGTAAGGGAAAGCTTCATGACTGTTCGGATTAACGTCGCCACGCTCTCGGCGTCCGAGTTGGCCGACGTGCGGGAACAACTGCGGACCAAACCGGGCGGGCGGACGGCAGAAACGAAGGCGGCGCTTGCCGAGCGGGATCGGTTGATCCGCGAACTGGCGCGGCGGTTCCATTCCGGCCTCAGCCGCAACGCGCAGGCCGAGGCGATCCATCGCGAATTGTCTCGCTACAGCGGCAGCGAATGGATAAGGACGTGCGCCGACGAAACCTGTCGGCACCGCGACGAACGCCGCGCGCTGGTCTGGCAAATTCTTCGGCTGCGCGGCGGTCGCGCGCCAAAAGTGAGGCTGCTCGACGATATCCTCGCCTACCGCACGCGGCGATAGCTAAACCCGGCGGTTTCCGCCGGGTTTAGCGCGAATGGGCGAGGACTTGACTGGCGACTAAACCCGCTAGTTTCTAGCGCCTTTTCTTTCTTGCCGGTGCGCTTGGTAACTGCGGAGTTGTCCGCAGTTACTTTCCGCGCTCTGGCGACAGTCTTGTCGCTCACGCCGATCTCGGCCGCTATCGCGCGGTCCGACATCTGCGGGTTCGCGGAGACAGCCGCAACGCCAGCGCCATCTTGTCCCGATCGATGACGGTCCCAGTCTCGCCTTTGATGCAGAATTTCTTCCGCCAGCGATGCGCGGTCAGGTCGCCGGGGTCAGCGTCGCGCAAACTCGATTTCAGTTCTGAAATCGTGTCTTGATCTTTACCCTTTCGCCGCGAGGGCTGTCGCTAGACGACATAGATGCCCTTTTTACCTTTACTAGCGCTAGTACAGGTCTGAGGCTTGAACTCCGCGTTCCAAATGCGCGACCACGCCATCCCGCCAGACGACATACTCCGCCTGCGCGGTGATCTTCGTCTCGATCGCGGCGGACAGCTTGCCGGGGTCCTTTGCCCGCGTCCATTCGGAGAAGCCGCCCATGCGGCTCTTGCCGCCATCGTGGACAGACGCTCGATCCTTTGCAGCGAGCTACCGGGGTTTCGCTGCAAACGAAACGTGGTTCGATCACGGTATCGATCATCGAGCGAGGGCGTTATGGCAAACAATCAGCAGAATTTTGGCTTTGGCGGCAGGCCGCACTTTCGGAACGAGAGCGTGCCGCTGTCACCCACCGGCAACGTTGTTGCCAGCCCATTGCCCGGCATGATGATGACGATCAACGCCGCCGATGCGCTGAACGTGCTGCCGCCGGCAGCGCGCGAGAAGGTCGAGGGCATAAAGCTCCGACGCGAAGAACTCGGCGCGCTGTATCGCGAGAGCTTCGCGAGCGAGCAGGCGACGCGGGCCGAAATTTTCCAGATCGAGGCGCGCATTCGCGGATTGCAAAAGCCGCGCGGCGACGGCGGCCCTGATCTCGATAGCGATGATTTTCGGGTCGTCACCGAGCAAAAGCGGCTGGACCGGGCGCGCGCCGATCTCAACCGGCTACTTGCCGCGCGAGAGCCGCGCGAAGCAGAGAGCACGCTCCTCGGCCGATTGCTTCAAAATATCGAGGCGGCAATTGCCGCACGTCCCGCCGGGACCATCGGCGCGATGGTCGAGATCGATGTGCCGGCGGTGAAAGATGTCCTCGGTGCTGTCGAAGCCAAACGTCGCCGGTTGCGCGAGCTTGAGAGCGATCTCGCGCGCTGCCGCCACGCACCGCACCCGAGTGCAGATCGGAAGCGGGCGATGATTGCTCAAGTCGAGGCGCTGGCGGAGCAAGGGCGGCCGGACGTGACCGGATCGATCGAGCACGCCGAACCGATCGGTTTTCCGGCCCAAAGCCGTCAGGTCGAAATTCACAACGTTCCTGGCGGCGGCGCCATCGGATTTTCTGAGCAGCCCAATTCCATCGGACTGATCGCGTGGCTGTTCAAGGACGCGCTAATCGCCGCGCTCGACCGCGAGATCGACGAGGCCGCCGACGATGGCGAGGCACTGACGATCGAGCAGCGCCGCGAGCGGGAGACCGAAATTCTGCGCGACATGCTGGCGACCGCGCGCGAAGAAGTCATGCTAGTCGATCGCGCGGAAAAGCAGGGCCAACACGTCGCCCACCGCGCCGACATCGATCCGCTGGCGTTGTTGCAAATCGCGTGGATCGCAGCGCCGCCGGCGGTCCCTCAGGAGGGCGCCGGCGAAGCCGGTCTCGTTCGCACTGTTGGCCTCTGACACACTCGGATGCGCTGCCGCCACGCATCGGCACGGTGGCGCGGACAGCCCGGCGGGTGGACATCTATGCTGCTGCCCATCCGCCGGGAGCCGGTCTCCACCACAAAGGCGCTCATGAGGTCCGCTGCGCCTCTGATCGCGGCGCAATGGTGAACCTCACCAGAGGTCGAAGGTCAGGCCAACAGGCGACACCGCAAGTGCATCCTGATATGAGGAGGCTACTACCGCCTTAGCCATGGGGTTCATATGATAACCGACCGAAACGCGCTGTCCGTTGATGTCGAATACGTCATTGATGCGAATGGCGCGAAGACGGTTCTGGTGGTCGAGACTAACTTGCAGCTAGACCCACCCGAAATCGATTTTGACAAGGCGGCAGTGGACGCGCTTTGCTCTGACCTAGAGCGGCATCGTGCGTCAAATCCCTACATCGACGCTATCCGGCTCGTGCGCAGACGGCTCGGGCCAACCGAGCCGATCACGGTAACCGGAACACTCGGCGAACACCAAATTAAGACCAGCCCCTGACCGATCTACCTCTGACCGATCTAAGGAATGGCCCAGTCCATCGGATACCCGTTGTGGGTCACAACCCGCCCACAGCAACCGAGCCGGGGACTTCCGCTTCACCTCGAAGAGCCGACGTTCATGATCGTCATACAGATCGTCAGCTATGGGCCACAACCGGACATCAACAGGACGATTTCAAAGTCATGGCAGCTTGTCGGCGGTCAACTCGTCACACGAGAAACGAACCATTGCGCCGTGCGGCCATGGCCTTTCGATCAAAAGCTGCCATCAGGACGTGGAAACCCTCGCCCTTTCGGAGGTGCCTGTTCGATACAGGTCTTCGCCCGGGCGACGATTTCCTTTGATGATAGCTCCTTGAGAATTCGATCACGTTCATTCCCAACAATATACACAAGCTGAATGAGACGTTCACGTTCACCTTCAGGCTCACGCGTATCCAACCTTCTGAAAGTCGCCGACGCGTTCTGATGGTTGATCTCAGCGTCGTTCGCTTTCTGTCGTAGCGCGGGGTCAGTTGGGACTTTGCCGGCTTCCATAAGCTTGTCCGCAACAAAGATAGTCGTCGCGCAGGTGAGATGGACGTCCTCCTGGGGAGAACAAGCCACTGCAGATAAGCTCGTAGCAGCAAGCAGAGCTAAGACTGCGCTCTTGCAGAGAGGGTTCACGGTAAATCTCGGTTATGACCGGGGGACAAAAGTGCCGACAACACACCCCACTTGTGGGTTGCAAAGCGCCACTCCGTCAACCGGGAACACGGTGAATGCTCAATTTTCCATGAACAGAGGAAGTCTGCTTCGGGTCACAAGCGGTAATGCCCTCGCGTGTCGGAGGCCTTCCGCATGGCCGCCAAAAGCTGACGTTTGCGCACCCGGATCAGGCCTCGGCCCGTCGAGCCTTTTGCCGGCGCGGTAAACGTGTTTACCCGCGTTTTCCCCGCCGGCCGCTGTAGGAGACCGGGCCGGTGATTTACACCGCACCAGTGACCATTTATGGCGACCGCGCCGCGATCGACCCGACAGCGCCGCCGAGGTCTGCCTCGGTCAGGGTCAGGCCCGCAAAGGTTCGAGCAACCGGCATCGCGCGATCCTTCATCACCTGCCGCTCCTTTTGGCGGAGCTTTCGCACCCGCGATCCGAACTTGATGCGGTCGGCACCCGACAACCGCCGCCAAATCGCCCACGCTTGATCCAGATCAGACATTCCGGCACCTCCGATCGGCGATAACTACGCCTTCACATCGGGAACCGAAACCCGGAAACGGCCGGGGCAAATATGCGAAAGGCGCGCGGTCCCGCGTACCCGCCTTTCGAGGACAGGCTCAAAGTACCTTACGGGTTCCCGAAATTGAAAAGGGGCCGTCACGCGAACGGCCCCTCTACCGGAAATCCTAAAATATTGATCTTAATGAAACTAGCCCCGGCAATGACGAATATGAGCGCGCCTTATTTCCAAATCGAATTCCGTATAAACACGGTGAGACGAAAAGCCTCTCCATGAGGCCCATTCATTGTTCTGGGATATAAAATTCTATAGGACGCCGTTCGTTCTTGACCCAAATCAACGGGCGGAACAGCGGCGATCCCAACCTCCCGACATGACACGGGACAAGGTCATTACAGTAGTTGGATACACCGTCATTGCGCTTAGCGTGCTAATCCTGATCACCGTTTTAGCGGTTTAGAGGCCCCGTGGTTCTCCGTGGGTGAACAGAGTTTCATATCTCGATTAGCGAAGGATATTGACGTGCCCTGGCGCCCCCCTCCAAATGGTTCCGGGCAGCAGGGAACCTCAAATGAAGGACATGAAGGCGCACTTGGAGAAGCTTCGGCTCGAAGCGGAAGAGTGCGAACTAATCAGCAAGCTCGCGACCAACGCGACGAAAAAGTCTCTATTCGCCAAGCTGGCGGCACATCACCGGACACTGGCCGATGAGGTCGAGCGGACGATGAATGCGCCGGGGTCGAGCACGTAGAGCGGTGGTGGCGCAAATTGCACTGGCGATCCCTCAGCATCCGGGCGTAGAGTTCCAACCCCAAACGCAGGGGTTGTGTCATGGGCAGTGACTTACCTTTTAGCGCGCTCATCGTGGCGCTCGGGCTGAGCCCCATCGCAATCGTGGCTTTTGCCCTGTTCATGTAGAAAAGCGAGGGCGCCCCAGTTGGCGCCTCTCTAATTGGCGTGCCCGCGTCGTAGAAGCGCCCGGGGCTCTCCATGCGCCAAGCAGAGTGTCGGCCACAAGACGCAGGAGCCTTTCCCGCAAGAGGAACGCGAATACGGGAACCCAAAATCCTGACCTGCGTTAAGTTCCCCGCTCAGTGCTTTTGGCGGAGGAAAGCATGTGGGACGACTACTGGTTTCGGCTCGCGAAGTTCGAGGCGATGAAACGACGAATTGAAGCTGGCAACAATCTGATCGACCAACAACTGGCGAAGTCTTACGCGGCGATACGCTTGTCGTATCAGCTATTGAAGAAGCCCGAACCCGACCGATCCCAAGGCGATGCGAGAGAGTAAGGCCGCCTCGGTTGGCGGCCCGCTCAAACGATTTCAATGGCAGCCTCTGTTCCCGGCGCAGCACGGTCGGGATCGATCCGGGCGATTTGGCGGGGCACCACTCCGGACACGATCAGCCAAGTATCCGGCTTCATGCCTTCGCCAATGACGACTGTCGCATCTTGATCCGGGAGAGCTTGCAGGGCTCGTACCAATTCGCTGACCGTCATTCCGAAGTTCCCAGAGACGCCGCCTCCGTTGGCGGCTCCTTCATCAACTGCACTCCACGATGCTACGCCGATGCTTGCTCCCCACAAGTCGAATTGCCGTGCACTAGGTTCTGTCCCAACCTGTTGAGAGGAGCACGCAGCCGAGGGGGACGGCCTTTGCATCTGTTGTTCCGACTATTGGTGGCGTCAGTTCTTCTGGGTCTTGTCGTTTGGCTGACGATGGGACCGCCGCCGAAGAATGCCCCAAAGCCCGGACCGGTCGCGCACCGAGCGCTGTAAGCGTGCCGGCGTCACTGTCCAAAGGGCTCAGCACATCTAGCGAATTTCACCGAAGACACGGTTGCCATGGTAGCCTCTCGCATCGGGCTGAGAGGGCAAGAAATGTCCACCTACCTCCGCTTGCAGATTGATGCCATGGCGCCGAAAGATGCAAACCTCATCGTAAAGGCTTACGAGCAAACGCTGCGCGCGCTCTCCGCCAGGGATGGCGATGATCCGCTCGCGGAGATGATCGCGAAGACGATCATGAAAGTCGCGCACACCGGCATACAGGACCCCGGAGAGATTTCAGCGCAGGCGATTAGAGAACTCGAAATTCGATAGCCATCGCGGCCATCGACGCTGAGGCCGCAAATGAAAGGCCCGGGGCTGAATTGTCGAGGCCTGGGGCCCTAAGAAAGTCGCCAGAGCCCAAAGCGCCTCTTTGGGGCGTTGCCCTCCAACTCGTCGAACCGATCTAGCAGTTTTCGCAGTTGCGGCGGAACCGGAGCGGCGTCCTGCGCGAGATGCTGCCGGAGCCGATCGCCAATTTCAATACAGATCGCGCGGGAGTGATTGGGTTCCAAGGGGATCGCATGAGAGCGGGCGCGGGGCGGTTCGACCATGGCTGCCACCGTTAGCTGGATGTGCATCGCTTCTTTGCCTATGCACGGCCTTCCTGCCACCACGATACCAACGTGCATCGGATCTGCTTCGATCCGCTGGAACCGAACCATTTTATCATAGCTGAATTACCAATGGGGCTTCGCAATATGTGAGGCGCACTATGATAAATCTGTCTGCGGGCGACGTGTTTCTCACCGTCGCCATCATGAGTGTCGCTTTCCTAACCGAAGTCGCTGTTTTTTCCTTGATCGGGCTATTCTGAAAAAAGCGCGCGCACTGGCGCCGCGCGCCGATGCGGCGACGTGTCCTTCTGTCGGCTCGACGATGCCGCGCTCCAAGGGATTTGGAAGAGTTCCAGTAACTCCTCAAAATCGTTCGGGCTCGGGAACCAATTCTGAATGTGTCCGGTTAATTGATGGGGCCGATGCGAGGGACCATCGCATGAGGATCAATCATCTCGCTGCAATTGTGATAGCTGTTTGTACCGCTAGTGCCGGATTGGCGGCGGTCCATTCCGTCGGCTTACCACTCGAAAAGCAGTCCACCCCTGTCGCTACTGAGTTGGCAACCCGAATAGCCGCGTCCGTGGATGCGTTCGTGCCTCGGTCCGGCGGCTAAACAGCCTCATTCGAGTGTGACTAGGCACCGTCTGTCGCCCGTATTCGTCCGGGATCGACGTTTGCCTCGTACCGCAGCATATACGCAGCGTTCATCGAGTTCATATTTGCACTTCGCCCGGCCATCTTAATTGGTGGCCGGGCTTTTGCGCGCCGATCGCCGCTAGTTCTTCTTGAGGTCGCTCAGCTTGCGCATGTAATAGCCGTTGCTCTGGACCGCCTGCCTGATCTCCTCGCTAACCCTGAAGACCCTCTTCTTGCTCTTGCGCCACTTACCTTGAGCGCTGACGGCCGGCACCGGACATCCCTTCTTCACGACGAGAAGATCATGTCTGACATTGAAATACACCTCGACCATGTAATCTCCCAAAACAGTTGAAGTATAGGTCCAGAGCAGATCGCCGCTCGCCGAAATGCAACCGGGTCTTTGGCGCTCGCCTGTGAATATCAAGGACAAGCGGCGTGCTCGTCGATCCTGAGACGGCATTTTCTGTTTGGATGTTGTTCGTATGCCGCACCCAACGACCAACGACTATCTGGACGAATATGATCGGGAGCTAGACGAGATCGTTGCCGCCTGCGACGGCGATGTGCGCAGCGCTCTGAGGGCTCTCTTGCTGGTCAACGAGCAGTTGGAGCGCATCCTAAATTGTTTGAACGCGGAACTGATCGAGCACGTGTCGCGGCATCGACGGAAGACGCTGCACTAATTCTCACCCATAGTTTGCAAAATGGCGTCGGCGCGAGACGAGACGCGGCCAGCACGCTCCCTAAGTATTATTGGGGAAGATCGGGCTAAGCCTCGCACCCATGTACGATTTTCGGTAACATCCTCAGGTTGCTCGACATTGTTTGGATAGAAAGACCGCCATGTTTGAATTGGTCAATCCTGAGATTGGATTTACATCGAGTGTTATTCGCGATCCAAGGCGGTTTGTTGGCCGCGCTGATCTAATTCAAAGTTGCATGAATGCCTTGAACGCTAACGAAGGCCTTATCGCGGTATACGGCAAACGAGGCGTCGGCAAATCGTCGTTGCTGCGGCAAATTCAGCAAATGGCGAATGGGAATTACGACATCGCCCAAAAGGCTGGTCTCGCCCACCTGATGCCCAAGCAGCCCCGACGCTACTACACCGTCTACTACGCGTGCGACAGCAACATCGCCAATACAGATGACTTGGTTCGACGACTTTGCAACGACACCGATCCAGAGGACGGATTGCTCCGGCTGGTCCCAGACCAAGGTAAGAAGCTGGTCGAATTCTCGCGCTCCGACGAGGCATCTGTCGGCATGGACCTCAAGCTCGTCCAGTGGGGCGCAAAAGGATCTGACGTTCAAAAGTACGGCAGCGTCGTGCCGAACGATGTGGTTCAATCATTCCGCAACTTTGTAAGCGGCGCACTCGACGCTAACAACCGGGTTTGGACCAAACGCGATGCCCTCCTGCTTCTGTTGGACGAGTTTGACGTTATTCGAAATAAGGACGGCCTCGGCTCGCTTATCAAATCCCTCACGTCACCTACGGTAAAATTCGGGGTCTGCGGCATCGGTCAAGACCTAGGTGCGCTGATCAGCGACCATAAGTCGGTCGCGCGCCTTATTGAGCAAGGTGCAATTTACGTGAAGCCAATGAGCCCTAATGAGACGCGCGAGATTTTTGCGACGGCCGAGGTCTTGTTTAAGGGCAAAATCAAGTTCGATAGGAAAGTCGTCGACCAAATCGTCGATCTCAGCGAGGGTTTTCCGTATTTCGCGCAACTGATCGGGAAATCGTCCGTTCAGTACGGCAATGAGGTCGGCACCAATGACATTGATGCCAAAATATTCGGCGAGGTTCTAGACAAGATCAGGAGCGGCAAATCGTTTCCAAACCTTGAGGATCAATATCAACTGGCGATAGGAAACAGCAAGGAACGAGCAATGCTGCTTGTGCTACTGGCGGAGCAGCAGAGTGAGGCCACCCTGTACAACGAAGACATAGGCAACGTCGTTCTGCAGAAAACTCGATCCACGGCGCAGGGCCTCGGAATTGAATACGTAGATCAGTTGATGCCGAGGTTGGTTGAAGAACGTTACGGCCCGGCGCTCGTGAAGCATGGTGATCGACGCGGAGTGTACGACTTCGCTGACCCGGTGTTCCGGGCATATGTAAGACTTCGGAAGCTCGACTGACCTCTTTGCCAGTCATGCGGTGCCCAGCCCTAGGGTTGACCCATCAACCGGACCGCTTCGAGCTTTGAGATTTGGCAATCTGGTGGGGATGGATCGGTTATTGCGCGCCACAATATTGAAGGAACCGATTGATAGCCCGGAACGAGAAAGCTAGCTCAACGTTCATAGGCGGGGCCAGACAGGGGGCTTTCCGATGAATGAAGGAACTTTATTCATGGTGGGCTTGGCGGGCTTGGGGCTATGGGCCGCTATCGTCGCGGTCCTTGACATAACGGCAGCATTGAAGCGAAAGCGGCTACGGCTTCGCCGTTGGGGCGGCTAATACGCCGAGATCATCCTTCGAGGGCCCGACGTAGAAATGAGATCAGGCCCCATGCCTATATGGGTCGCCCCCGAAGAAAGGTCGATGAACAACCTATAGATCAGGCAACGAGACGCAGTTCGCCAGCCTGCTTCGTGGGCTCGTCGATAATCCGACGAAGCTCCGCCGCGACGCGATCCAGCACCTCGCGCTTCTCCTTCATGCGCTTCGAGTGATTGTAGACCTTGCCGGTGACAGTCGGCACGATGACCTCAGCCTTCTTAGTCGCGGCGTGATCGAGACACTTCGCAATCGCCGCGTCGTCAAGGCCGAGATCGCCCGCCAACGTCGCCGCCGTCCGGCGCAGATCGTGCGGCGTGAACGGCTTGAGACCGAGCAGCGCGCAGATGCCGGGCGTTTTGACCTTGCCCTTGACCTTGGTGCCGCGCAGCGCGACCGCCATCGCCATGCGGTTCATCGGCTGATCGCCGAGCGGGCTGGCGAAGACGTATTGCTTGTTCGATCCTCTGAGCGCCTCCTTGGCGATCTCGACCGCCAGGTCGGACAGCGGTTGCTGGATCACCCGGCGCTTCTTCACCCGCTTGAGCGGGACATCAAAGCGCGGGAATTCTCCGTCGAGATCGAACAGTTCGTCGCGGTGGGCGGGGAGCAGTTCGCCGGATCGCAGCATGGTGACCAACTCGAACTTGAGCGCGAGGCAGGTGCGGCGATCCCAAGGCATGTCGTCTCGGTCGAGGCCATGCCAGAAAATCCT
Source organism: Bradyrhizobium brasilense (assembly GCF_029714345.1). NCBI lineage: Bacteria > Pseudomonadati > Pseudomonadota > Alphaproteobacteria > Hyphomicrobiales > Nitrobacteraceae > Bradyrhizobium > Bradyrhizobium brasilense. Next base: position 4,177,094 of record NZ_CP121669.1, on the reverse strand, counting down.
GATCTCGTCCTCAGAGAGCACTCGCGTGCGTGGATGCTCCGGGTCGAGCTTCGGCAGGTTGACGCAGGGGCTGGCGGTCACATAGTCGCGGCCGGCCTCGGCCGCCCAGTTGAACAGCCCTGAGGCCGCGCGCCGCATATGGCGGGCATTGGCGACGGACGGCTTGCCGCCGAGCTTGCCGGCGACGATGTCGTTCGAGAGCGTGGCGATGTCGTGCTTCGTAACCTCACTGGCGATCTTCTTGCCGAGCCGGGGGCTGATGAAGCGCCGCAGATGGCTGGCGACGTTCTCCCATGTCTCGATCCGGGGCCGCATCTCGCCGTCGGGCTTCCGGACCGGGGTCTTCATCCACGTGACCCGCTCCTCGATGATCTCGCCTACAGTCTTGCCGCGCTTCGCCTGCTGGGCTTTGCGGTCACGGAAGGTCTCGGCCATCGCGTCGCCGCCCATGCCCTTGAGCCCGTAGACCTTGCTGCGGGCATCCTCGACGGTGAAGGTCTCGGGATTGTAGACGCCGAGCCAGCCGGTACGCTGCTTGCCGGTCTCTCGGTCGGTGAACTTGAACGAGAAGGTCGCGACGCCAGCCGTCGTGATGCTGACATAGAGACCCGGGCATTTGCGGTCATAGAATTTGACCCGCTTGGCGACCCGCCTCTCGCAGAGGCGATCAGTCAGGATGACGCTGGCATTGCGGCCGCGCTTGCCGGCGGGTTCGGTGATCGTGGTAGTGTCCATTTCGGTTTCAGGCTCCCAAAGGGTTTGACCAACAGAGCCGGCCTTGGGCCGGGCCCTAGATTTGGCGAAACCCGCCGAAGCACCCCGAAACAGGCTAGGCAAAAGAGACTTGATTTAAAGGCTTTTCTTAGTTTCGGCGCGTTTCACCGAATGCCAAATTATAGACGTGTGGTCCTGACGCCCTAGCGGCAGGTGTCTCTTCGCAGGACGTGAATGCGTCGTTGCGAAGACGGTGACAAGCAAGCCAAGTCTCGCCGGGGAGAGCACGAAGTAAGCCGTAACCCATCGCGCAGGGAAAGCCGGGTTGTTTCCGGTTACATCTGTGGTCCTACCTCCCGCGTTTTTTATTACGCGGGACCCATGGGTGCGATCGGCACCCGGCTTTCCCTGCGCCCTCTGTGAAGAGAGGGCGGAACGAAGAGCAAAGCTCGGGCAGATCATGTCGCGAGAATGCGGAAGTTTGACTCCCGGTCGTGCAACACACTCGCTGTCGTCCCTGCGAAAGCAGGGCCCATAACCACAGATCGGCATTGTCGCGGGATGGTCGAACGACGAGTCCCGTTCTCAACACGGGCCGCGGAGTATGGGTCCCTGCTCCCGTGCGCAATTGCGCACTAGGCAGGGACGACACCGAGATTGCAGCGATGATGGAGCGCGCCCTACCCGCTCAAGCCGCCGTGGGCTCGCTCGACAGCGCGGCGAACACCGTCTCCGGCGAATGGGCGATCACGGCGAGCAGCGCGCGGGCGGGTCCACGCGGCGCGCGCTTGCCCTGCTCCCAGTTGCGGATGGTTTCCACCGGCACGCCGAGCTTGGCGGCGAATTCGAGCTGGGTGAGCTGGGCCCGGCGGCGCAGATCGCGTACGGCCGGCTGCGCTGCCGCAGGCTGCATCGCCGCCTGGTCGGGATGTGCGGGCACGAGCGGGATTTCCTGCCCGTCGCGCAATTCGACGATCCGTCCGTCCGCCTTGAGCCGCAACCGCTGCATGATGGCCCCCGTGATGGCCCCCTGGAGATAGCGGCATCATCGATGAAGCGCGTTAAGTTCGGATTAACGATAAGCGGCCCCGCGCGGCTCGCGCCCGGACCATGCGCCGCCCTGCCCGCGAGCGCGTTACTTGAGGCCGAACCACAGCGTGGCGATGCCGAGGAAGGAGAAGAAGCCGACCACGTCGGTGACGGTGGTGACGAAGGTGCCGGAGGCGACCGCGGGGTCAGCCCGCACCCGTTCCAGCACCATCGGGATCAGGATGCCGCCGAGCGCGCCGGCGACCAGGTTGCAGATGATCGCAAGCCCGATCACGATGCCGAGGCCGGGGATTTTGAACCAGGCCACCGCGGCGACGCCGGTGATGACGGCAAAGGCGATGCCGTTGACGAGCCCGACCATGGTCTCGCGCAGCACCACCCGCATCGCGTTGTACGGGCCGAGCTCGCGGGTGGCGAGCGCGCGCACCGCGACCGTCATGGTCTGGGTCGCGGCATTGCCGCCCTGGCTCGCCACGATCGGCGCCAGCACCGCAAGCGCCACCATCTTCTCGAGCTGGCCCTCGAACAGACCGAGCACCGACGAGGCCAGGAACGCGGTGGCGAGATTGACCAAGAGCCAGTTGAAGCGGCCGCGGGCGATGGTCCACACCGTGTCGGACAGCTCTTCGTCGCTGGTGACGCCGCCGAGCGCCTTCAAGTCTTCGTCGGCCTCCTCCTCGATCACGTCGACGACGTCGTCGATGGTGATCACGCCGACCAGCCGGTCGATGGTGTCGACCACGGGAGCTGCGACCAGGTTGTACTTGCCGAACATCCGCGCGACCTCTTCCTGGTCTTCCAGCGCGGAAACCCGGCGACGGTCCTCGTCGATCAGGTCCTTGATCGGGACCGGGCGGCGCGCGCGCAGCAGCACGTCGAGCGGCACCGCGCCGAGCAAATGCTTGTCGGCGTCGACCACATAGATCTCGTAGAAGCGGTCCGGCAGATCCGGCGTGTCGCGCATGTAGTCGATCGCCTGCCCTACATTCCAATCCGGCGGCACCGCGATGAACTCGGTCTGCATCCGCCGGCCGGCGGAATTCTCCGGGTACAGCAGACTGCGCTCGATGTCCTCGCGCTCGGCCGCCGGCAGCTTCTCCAGGATCTCTTCCTGGTCCTCCTCGTCGAGGCTCTCCAGGAGCTCGACGGCGTCGTCAGATTCGAGCTCGCGGACGCCCTCGGCAACCGTCTCCGGCTCGAGTTCCTCGAGGATCTCCTCGCGGACGGTCTCGTCAACCTCGTTGAGCGCCGAGAAGTCGAAATCGGTGCCGGTGATCTCGACCAGGGTGACGCGGTCGTCCGGCTCCAGCGCCGCGATCAGGTCGCCGAGATCGGCCTCGTGCAGTTCCGCCACCACCTCGCACAGCAGCGGCCGGTCGGCGGCGTGGATGGCCTGGGTGATCGCCGCGACGAATTCGCCGCGGAGCTCGCCCTCCTCGCCCCGCATCGGCATCCGGGCCAACGGATCGGCCTCGGCGGGTTCGGCAACGTCGAAATTCTCGGCCATGCCGTGTTTCGCCGGTTTGACAGGAGGGGAAAAACTGGTTGGATGAGTGCGGAACGGATTACCTAATCGGTGGGGCCCAGTGCAATGAGAAAGATGTCGAGCGCACCGCGACCGCTCCGGAAGACTTTCGCGGCGCTGGTCGCGCTCGCGCCTGTTGCACTGTTCGGCTCGGCGCACGCCGCCGAATGCCAGCGCAAGGACGCGCTCGGCACCTCACGTGTACTCGAGGTCGACCCGGCGACCTATCCGCGCGTCGGGCTGAAGAGCTTTCCGCAGACCCTGCCGCTCAGGGATGGCGAGGTCGTGCTGACCTTCGACGACGGACCGACGCCGGGGGTCACCGACAAGGTGCTGACGGCGCTGGCGGCTGAATGCGTGCAGGCAACCTTCTTCATGGTCGGCCGCAACGCGGCCGATCATCCCGATATGGTCCGCAAGATCGCGCGCCTCGGCCACACCATCGGCTATCACAGCTGGGACCATCCGCATCTCAACAAACTCCCGCTGGATCAGGCCGAGGCGAACATCAACCGGGGAATCGAAGCGGTCCAGACGGCCCTGCGCGGCACCGCAAGCACGGTCCCGAGCACGCCGTTCTTCCGGTTCCCCTATTTCGAGTCGACGCCCGCGCTGCTCGATCGCCTGGAAAAGCGCGGTATCGCGGTGTTCGGAGCCGATTTCTGGGCCAGCGATTGGAACAAGATGACCCCCGAGGAGGAACTCAAGCTGCTCACCGGGCGGCTCGAAGGCCACCGCAAGGGAATTATACTGCTGCATGACCCGCAAATGCGGACAGCCGAGATGCTGCCCGCCTTCTTGAGGTACCTGCAGGAGCATAAATACCACGTCGTCCACATTGTCCCGGCGGCGCTGAAAACCGTGTCCGACCGGACACATTGAACCCGGGACGCTAGGTGGATTACAGACCGTTAAGGCGGCATTCATGGCGCCGCACCTAAGGATTCGTCAGTGCGTTTGGAATGCGGCCGAGATTCGATGATTGCAAACGTCCTGGTGATGATCCGGAAGCGGTCGCGGACCGTGGTCCGCGCGGCGCTGCTGGGCTGCGGCTTGATGACGCCGTACGCCGCCCTCGCCGCAGACTGCCCTAACCCCAACGCACTCGGCACCTCGCGGACCCTCGTCGTCGATCCCAAGGAGCATCCCCGGATCGGCACCATGCAGTACCCGGAGACCTTGCCGCTCGCCGATCACGAAGTGGTACTGACCTTCGACGACGGGCCGCTACCTAAATATAGCAACCAGGTGCTGGCCATTCTCGCCAGCCAGTGCGTCAAGGCGACCTTCTTCACCATCGGCTCCCAGGCCCGGTTCAATCCGGAGGGTGTGCGCAAGCTGATCGCGGCCGGACATACCGTCGGCACGCACAGCCAGAACCATCCGCTGACGATGAACAAGATGTCGCTCGAGAAGGTGCGGCAGGAGGTCGACGACGGCATCGCCTCGACGCTCGCAGCGCTCAATGGCGACAAGAGCAAGCTCGCGCCGTTCTTCCGGATTCCAGGCCTGATGCGCGCCGAGATCCCGGAGGCCTATCTGGCGTCCCAGGGCATCCAGGTCTGGAGCGCCGATTTCCCCGCGGACGACTGGCGCCACATCTCGCCGCAGCGGGTCTATGACCTCGCGATCCAGCGGATCGAAGCCAAGCGCAAGGGCATCTTGCTGCTGCACGACATCCAGCCGCGCACCGTTGCGGCGCTGCCGCGCATCCTCAACACGCTGAAGGAGCGCGGCTACCGGATCGTTCATGTCGTGCCCGCAACGCCCGATCGCCCGGCGACGCCGACCCAGCCGCAGCAATGGTACCTGCATCCACCGACCGAGACGGTGGCGACCACGCGCTGGCCCAAAATTCCGAACTTCGTGTACACCGCGACGCGGACGCTGCCTGCCCCGGTGTTTGCCGACATGGATTGGCGCGATGCCGACATCCTCGACCACGCACAGCGCACCCGGGTCGCGATGCCCGTCCGCACGCTGTGGCCGCAGCCCCAGCTTGCGCGGTTCGCATCCGTCCCGATATTGCCGGTCCCGGCGCCCGACGTGTTCCGCGTTCCCGAAGCGCTCGACCTGACCCTGCTCGCAGCTCGATCGGCGGCCAATCGCCGCCTCGTGCAGCGTACGACAATTGGCGTTGGCGTATCGCGCGCGCAGGCGTTCTCCGCGCGCCAGGCCAGGCATCCGAAGCAGGCCGCGCATCAGGGGCCCGCCCCGGCGCACGGCCGAGGCCACGGCGCGCCCTTGCATGTCGCGCCGCCGGCTGCCGACAACGCGTCAGTCCACGTCGCCAATAATGTGAAGAAGCGTACGCCGCGCGCCGAGGCGGCGGCGGCCGGCAAGCGCGTGCCTGATTGACGTGATCTAGCTGGCCACGATCTTGGCGACGCAGAGCAGGATCACCAGCGCCAGGAAGAAGATATCGATATAGGATTTGATCTCGCCGGCATGCCTGAGCGCGGTGACATCGGCGACGATCTGCCTGCGCGAGGCGACAGAATTGGGCCCCTCGCCGGCCGCCGCGGCGAGCCGTCGCGTCTCGCCCTCCAGGCGCTCGATGCGCTGGAAGAAATAGAACGAGCGCAGCCCGGAAAAGGCGTGCATCGCCGCATAGACCAGGACCAGAATTGCGACCGTCGCGCGCTGCTCGTACTTCTCCAGAAGGTTCAGCGTGAAATAGACCAGCCCCAGGAACACGAAGTTGGAGACCACACGGTAGGCGTAGCTCGCAAAGATCATCAGGCGCTCCGGTAAGGCAAGCTTGCAGCCGCGCGATTGGGGGAAAGCGGTCGGCTTCGGTCTGCAACACCAAACCGGTAAGGCCATGCATCCGCGAATCTACCTGACCGGTGTTACATGACCGCATCGACCTGCACCTCCACGTCACCCGCCTGCACTCGTCGGACCTGCCCCCGGAGGCACGGGCCGGCATAGCCGGCGAGCGGCCACGCTCCGAAAAGTCCAGCGATTTCAAGGATCAGCTGAGGTGTGGTGCGCTCGGAGGGACTCGAACCCCCACGGTGTTACCCACTGCCACCTCAAGGCAGCGCGTCTACCAATTCCGCCACGAGCGCTTGGGATACCGGATGGAACCCCGAAGGCACCGCCGGATCGACGGGGCCATGTAACAAATCACGGATGCAGGGACAAGGCGATTAATGCGGGAATTAACTGCGAACCCCGGGAGATTTCGGCAGCATTTGCTTGACCTCGACCGCAATCCGGTTGCGGTCGACAAGGACCACGCCGCTGGCCACCGGCAGGTTGTTGGCGAGGATCTTGACCTCGTCGGCCTCTGTGGCATCCAGTTCGATGATGGCGCCGCGGGATAGCCGCATGACCTGGTGAATCGGCATCGTGGTGGTGCCGAGGACCACCATGAGATCAACGCTGACTTTATCGAGGGTGGGCACTTCTGAACCGCCGAACGGGAACTAGATTGTGGGTTCACCTGACCACGTTAGGGTTAGCTAATGGTTAACGACCGCCAAAGCCTCGATTTGACGACCTTTGCGCGCCCTTCGGGCGGCGAAGCGGTCGAATGGCGGATTTCCGACCGCGCGGTGCCCTACCCTGATTCGCTCGCCGCAATGGACGACCGGGTGGCGAAGATCGCGGCGGGCTCGGCCCCCGAACTGGTATGGCTGCTGGAGCACCCGCCACTGTATACCTCCGGCACCAGCGGCAAGGCCGACGATTTGCTCGCGCCGCGCTTTCCGACCTTCCAGAGCGGACGCGGCGGCCAGGTCACCTATCACGGCCCGGGCCAGCGCGTCGCCTATGTGATGCTCGATCTCAAGCGGCGCCGGCCCGATGTGCGCGCCTATGTCGCCTCGCTGGAAGAATGGATCATCCGCACCCTCGCCGCCTTCAACGTCCGCGGCGAGCGCCGCGAGGACCGCGTCGGGGTCTGGGTGCGGCGCCCGGACAAGGGACCGGGCCATGACGACAAGATCGCCGCGATCGGCGTGCGGCTGCGCCGCTGGGTCTCGTTCCACGGCATCGCAATCAATGTCGAGCCTGATCTTGCGCACTTCCAGGCCATCGTGCCCTGCGGCGTGGTCGATCCGCGCTACGGCGTCACCTCGCTGGTCGATCTCGGATTGCCGGTCACGATGGCCGATGTCGACGTCGCGCTCCGGCAGGCCTTTTCCGAGGTGTTCGGCGACACCGCAGCGCGCCTGCCGGAAGCGACGTCATAGGCTTCACGCCGCCTTCTGCGGCGCGACCTCGAGCTTGCCGGCGATGTAGCGGCGCTCCTGGGTGAGGCCGCCGAAGCCGTAGGCATCGCCCTTCACCTCATCGACATGGGCATAGCTCTCGGTGTGGAGCGGCCCGAGCAATTCGCCCATCCGCTTGAACAGCGCCGCGAGATAGGCCGCCTTCTCGTCCTTGGTGTTGGTGCCCTCGGTGACGTGGATGTCGAGCCAGTAGCTCGCGAGCCCCTGCTCGGCGAGCGACTTACCGCCCGCGAACCAGTCGGCCGCATCGGCGGACTTCACAATGATCGCGGTGACCTTGGGATCCTTGTGCAGAATCCCGGCGGTCAGGTCCGACACGGCGGCGGCGATGTCGGATTTCAGCGACGGCCTCACGCGCGAGGTCGCGTAGGTGACGGTGATGAGCGGCATGATCGATCTCCTTGAATCCGGTTGGCGCGGGTCAATCGCGCCTCCTCTAGCTAGACCTTCGCGCATCATCTTGGTATCTTATCCATATGAATAGCAATGATAACGATCATTGATCATGACCACCACGCTCGATATCGACACCGTGCAGGCCTTCCTCCTCGTCGCCGAGCTGCAAGGCTTCACCCGCGCCGCCGAGGCGCTTGGCACCACGCAAGCGGCGATCAGCATGAAGTTGCAGCGGCTCGAAACGGTGCTGGGCAAGCGGCTGGTCGAGCGCTCGCCGCGCGCGGTGCGGCTGACCGCCGACGGCGCGGCCTTCCTGCAGCACGCCCGCGCGCTGATCGAGGTGCATGATCGCGCGCTGGCCAGCGAGAAAACGGCGCGGCAGCAGCTCACGCTCGGGATCAGCGATCACGCCGCGGGCCCGGAGCTGGTGCCGCTGCTGGAGCGGCTGCACGCGATGGCCTCCCAGCTTGCCCTCTCCGTGACCATCGGCTTCTCCCGCGAAATGCTCGATGCTTACGATACCGGCGAGCTCGACGCCGTGATCGTGCGCCAGGAAGGCAGCCGGCGCGGCGGCGAGAAGCTGACCGAGGACGAATTCGGCTGGTTCGCCGCCAAACGCTTCGTCTGGCCGCGCGGCGATGCGCTGCCGCTCGCGACCCTCGCGCCGCCCTGCGGCGTGCGCGCCCTCGCGGTGCGGGCGCTCGACAAGGCCGGCATCGCCTGGACCGAAGGCTTCGTCGGCGGCGGCGTCACCGCGGTGGTGGCGGCCGCGCTTGCAGGGCTAGCCGTCGCGCCCCTCGTCCGCCGCATCGCGCCGCCGGGCCTGGTCGAAATCGGCCCTGCCCACAAGCTGCCGCGGCTCGGCACGTCGAAGGTGATACTGCATTCGAAGGTCAGCGATCCCGCCAAGCTCGCGGCACTCAGGACGTTGGCTGCGACGTTTCGGAGCGTGGCGTCTGCGGCATAGGTTGAACAGCAGCCGTTCACATCGAGTCTTCGCCTGCCGCCAGTTCGCATATGACAAACCAGTAGGTCAGGCCGGCAACAAACCCGGCCACGGCGAACAGGCAAACCAGTCCGGATGTCCAGACAGCCGGAGATCGTAGAAGGACAGTGATGCTCAACGCGCCGATCGCCGCGCCTGCGCAGGCGAAAAATCCCGCGGCCCTGATATGGAACTCCTCAGTGAACCAGACGACGATCGCCGTGGGAATTGCTGTGAGCAGACAAGTGATGATGAAGACCGCGGCCGACGGAAGCAGCATCACGACGATGCCGTAGAGCAGCCGCGCGACATCGCCGTGCGACGTCATCATCAGAACGGTCTGACCGACGGCGGAAATCACCGCGGTCGCGGCGCCACAGCCCGCAAGCCAACCTCCGAATGCACGGGAACAGGTGCTGCCCATCGAGGCCTCCTCACAGGATCGCATCGAACGCGCTGCGCAAGGTTTCGTGACGGAACACAAAGCCGTTGCTCAGCGCCTTGTTCGGCAGCACGCGTTGGCCGCCGAGCAAGAGCTCGTCGGCGAAATCGCCGCCAACGGCGCGGAGCAGCGCCGCCGGCACGCGGAAGATCGCCGGCCGGTGCAGACGGCGTCCGAGCTCCTCGGTGAATTTCATGTTGGTCACCGGGATCGGCGCGGTCGCGTTGACAGGACCGGACAGTTCAGGTCTCGCAATCACATGCGCGATCAGACGCACGAGGTCGTCGCGTTCGATCCACGACATCCACTGCTTGCCCGAGCCAAGCGGGCCGCCGAGGCCGAACTCGAACGGCGTCAGCATTCGCGTGATGAAGCCGCCATCGGTGCCGACCACGAGACCGATGCGCAAATATGCCACGCGCACGCCGTGATCCGCGGCCGGCTTCGCCGCATTCTCCCAGGCCTCGCACAATTCGTGACTGAAGCAGGCATGGGATTTCGCTGACTCCGTCAGCACCTGGTCCTGCCAGAGTCCGTACCAGCCGATCGCGGAGCCGCTCACGAGTACCGACGGCTTGCGTTCGAGGCGCGCGATCAGCTTGACCACATCAGACGTCATGTCGATACGTGAGGCGACGATCTTGCGGCGCTTGGCCTCGGTCCAGAGGCCGTTGCCGATCGGCTCGCCCGCGAGATTGACGATGGCGTCGATCCCGGCGTCGGCGGGCAATTGGTCGAGGCTCGTGATCAGCGTCACCGGCGGCGTCAGCATGTCGGCCTTTGCCGGATTGCGGATCAGCGCAATCACCTGATGGCCGGATGCGGTGAGGCTCGCGACCAGGCGGCTGCCGATGAAGCCGGTGGCGCCGGTGACGAGCACGGTCTGCCGCGCCGGTAATTTCTCGACCAGCGTCGCGGCCGGCACGCTGGCCATCCGTCCGAGGCGTCTGGCCGCGGCAAAGTCGCGCGCGCCGAACAGCGCGACGCCGAAGGCCGCAGCCGTCGCGAACAGACTTAACGGACCCGCATAGGCCGGCGCGACGGCGGTCGGCAGCATCGCCCAGGCGATCAGGACCGGCACCAGCAGCACGAGGATGGCGCCGTAATTGATCGCCAGCAGCGTGTGATTGATCCGCTCGCTCGGCGGCAGCTTTCGGCTCAGATCCTCCTCGACGAAATCCATCAAGGTGATGACGACCTCGACGACGAGGACGGCCATGATCGCGATCGCAAGGATGCCGTGCACTTGCAGCCAGCCGAGCACGAGGAACAGCAGCGCATAGAGCATGTTGCGCACGCTGTGCAGCTGGAGTTCGTGGCGCTGCGAGGGACGCCAGGCCAGCCGCTCGGTGAATTCGTGGTGATAGAACGTATCGAATGCGCCCATCGCAATCTGGATGGCGACAAGTGTCCAAAGCAGCGGCGTCATGGCGTGGCCTCCCTGAACACGGCGGACTGACGGATCAGCCGGCCGAAACGCGGGTGGATGATCTCCAGCGTGAAGCGGAAGTCACCGCAGCCGAGATCGGAATGGGTCACGGTGAGATCGCCCGGCGTGAGCCATTCGGGCAGCGGCAGGCGAAACGGGCCGAGTTGCAGCGAATAGCCGACGCTGCGAAACACCAGCGCCTCGTGCTCGACCGCGATCCGCAGCGCCATGCTGACGCCGAAGCCGACATATTCCTCGAGCCCGGTCGAACCGGCAAAGCGCTTGGCGGAATGAATCACCTGCGGGAAGCCGTCGCGGCGCGCGCAGATGCGGGTCCAGACCTGGCCGCCGCTTGCCGCGTCCTCGGTGACGGTGACGATCATCGGCACACGCGTTTCGGTGCCGGTCGGGAATGGTCCGCCGATCAGCCGCGCGGCCTGCGCCAGCCACCAGCCGATGCGGCTGCACGCCGCCTCCTCGACCTCGCCGACATAGACGACGGTGTTGCCGTCTTCAAACCGTTTCGAGAAACGCCGCCAGATCGCAACCGGCAGGCGGCCCCAATCCTCGTCCGACAGCAATGCGCGGAAGCGATGGTCGTCGAGCAGCTTTGTATCGGAAGCCGGCGCTGTCTTTAAGGTGGATATCCTTGCTGACGCCATCGCACGCTCCCGTTACGCCGCCGCCTTTATTTGGCCCTGCCCGTGGGCAGGAAACTCACGATCTTCTCGCCGAGCTTGATCAGCGCGACCAGGCGCGGCCGCGGCACGTTCAGCATCTGCGTGTACCAGCGATCGACCAGCTCGGTGAATGTCAGCATCTCCTTCAGCCGCTTGCTGGCGAGCGGGCTGATCGCGGGATCGTCGGCCGCGTCGGAGACACAGGCGCGCAGCGCTGCGAGCGCGGGATCGATCTCGCGCTCCTTGCGTCCCGCCGCGATCCTGGCCGCGACCTCCCAGATGTCGGTCTCGGCCTCGAAGTGGTCGCGGCGGTCGCCAAGGATCGGCACCCGCCGGATCAATCCCCAGGACAACAGTTCCTTGATCGAGTTGGAGACGTTGGAGCGCGCCATGCCGAGGGTGTCGGCGATGTCCTCCGCCGTCATCGGCGCCTCGGCGAGGTAGAGTAGCCCGTGGATCTGGCTGACCGAACGGTTGACGCCCCATTCGTCGCCCATGTCGCCCCAATGCAGAATGAAGCGCTCGACGACGGCAGGAAGTTTTTTCTTGGCGGTTATTTCTGTCATGACAGAAATATCAGACGATACGGAGCAGAAGTCAAGGCTGGCTATGCGGTCCACGACGGCACACGAAAACATGGCAGGTCTCCTGACCTATCCGGTGCCCGGCGAATGCCGTGCATCACAGGTGAGGAGTTTTCCTTTGTGGCCCCCGAGCTCTTCGTCCAAGCTGATCCGCCTGGATGATTGGGCCGTGCATCGGGTTGCCGGCGTCGCGGCCGCAAGGGAGATTGCGCATGCCAGCGTCCGACAAGGAGTTCGTTGGGTCCATTCCAGAGCTTTACGACCGGCTCCTCGTGCCGATGATTTTCGAACCCTACGCACGCGATCTGGCGCAACGCGCCAAGGCTCTTGGCCCGCGCGACCTGCTTGAGACGGCAGCCGGCACCGGCGCCGTCACCCGCGCGCTGTCGTCCGCACTAGGCAGCGACACCAGGATCGTGGCGACCGACCTGAATGAGCCGATGCTCGAACGAGCGAAGTCACAGATGCCAAGCGGGACCGCAATCACCTGGCGGCAGGCCGATGCACTGAACCTGCCGTTCGACAATGCGAGCTTCGACGTCGTCGCCTGCCAATTCGGCGCGATGTTCTTCCCCGATAAGCCCAAGGGTTATTCGGAGGCGCGCCGTGTGCTGAAGCCGGGCGGCCGTTTCCTGTTCAGCATGTGGGGTCGCATCGAAGACAACGAGTTTGCTGACGTGGTGACCCAGGCATTGGCGGAGGTCTTTCCGGCCGATCCGCCGCGCTTCCTGGCGCGCACGCCTTATGGCCACTACGCGGCCGACCCGATCCGGGTCGACCTTGCAGTCGCGGGCTTCGGCAAGATCGAAATCGACGACGTTCGGCTGCAAAGCCGGGCCAGTGCGCCTCATGATCCTGCGATCGGCTTTTGCCAGGGATCACCGTTGCGTGGCGAGATCGAGGCGCGCGGCGGTATCGGCCTTGATGCGGCGACCGAGCACGCCGCATCGGCCGTTGCGCGCCGCTTCGGCAGCGGCGCGATCGAAGGCCGGATTCAGGCGCTGGTGATCTCAGCGGCCGCGTAACGACGCGCTTCAGATCGTGGGCAGGACCGAGAACCGCTCCCCTGCCCGGCGCTGGTTCAAAAGATCGGAATTGCCAGATGCGGCGTGCACGGCAGCGACGCGCGCCGAGAACGGACCGCGGCCACATGCCGTGATCATTTCAGTGACGACGTCGTCGGGGCCGGCGAATACCGCCTCGACGCTGCCGTCGCGGCGGTTGCGGACCCAGCCTTCGAGGCCGCGTGCGTTTGCCTGCTCGTCGACCCAGGCGCGATAGCCGACACCCTGGACGCGGCCGCTGATGGTGACGTGGCGGATCACGCCGCTCATTTCTTCAGACCGAGGAACTCGCCGCTGCGCGCCTTGGTCTCCGCCTCGCGCATGACGCGGCCGGTCAGTTCGGACGAGGCGATACCCTTGAGGTTCTTCGGCGAGGTGCCTTCGCGCAGCGCCTTCAGCGTCTCGTAGACGGCCTGGGTTGCGGCCGCGAATGGCGCGTGGCCTTGCAGCGCGATCCTGACGCGCCGGCTTGCCAGATAGTCGAGCGCGGTCATCTCCTCCGGCGCGCCGCCGAGCACGATCGGCAGCGTCGTCGCGGCCGAGAGCGCCTCCAACTCGCCACGCGATTTGATGCCGGTGAAGAACAAGCCATCGACGCCGACCGCCTCATAGGCCCTGGCGCGTGCGATCGCATCGTCGAGACCGGTGATCGAGACGGCACCGGTCCGGCCCAGGATGACGAGCGACGGATCGCTGCGGCCGTCAAGCGCCGCCTTCATCTTGCCGACGCCTTCCTCCAGCGAGATCAGCTGGGTCTTGGCCTGGCCGAACGCCTGCGGCAGCAGCGTGTCCTCGATGGTGAGGCCAGCGGCACCGGCGGCCTCCACCTCCTGAACCGTGCGGCGGACATTGAGCGCGTTGCCGTAACCGTGGTCGGCATCGACCAGCACCGGCAGCGTCGACGCACGCGACATGCGGCGTATCTGCTCGGCGAATTCGGTCAGCGTGATCAGCGCAATATCGGGATCGCCGAGCACGGCGAGCGACGCCACCGAGCCGCCGAACATGCCGAGCTCGAAGCCGAGATCTTCCGCAATCCGGATCGAGGTCGCGTCATAGACCGAGCCCGGGCGGATGCAGGTCGATCCGGTGAGAATCGATCGCAGGGCTTCGCGGCGTTTGCGGAAGGCCATTTGCTATGTCCTATTCTCCGTCATTCCGGGGCGGTGCGAAGCATCGAACCCGGAATCTCATCTCGCTCTCAATCTCGAGATTCCGGGTTCGCGCGTACCGCGCGCCCCGGAATGACAGGGTTACGCGAACTCCAGGATCAGCGCGTCGACCGCGAGCGTGGCGCCGGCGGCGGCGTGGATCTTCTTCACCGTACCGTCGCGCTCGGCGCGCAGCACGTTCTGCATCTTCATGGCTTCGACCACCGCCAGGGTCTCGCCGGCCTTGATCTCCTGCCCCTCGGTCACCGCGATCGACACCACGAGACCGGGCATCGGGCACAGCAACTTCTTGCCGGTGTCGGCGGCCGAGACCACCGGCATCAACCGCGCCGAGGTCGCCTCGGTCTCGGTGAAGACATAGACCGGGACCTCAAAGCCCTGATGCGCGAGGCGGAAGCCGTTGTTGATCGCCCGCACCTGCACGGCGACGAAGTTGCCGTCGATGGTGCCCTGCCAAACCGGATCGCCCGGGACCCAGCTCGATACGAGGTTATGAGGGTTGCCCGGCAGCCCGTCGGCGCCGATGAAGCGCACTGCAATCGCGTCACCCTCGCGCGCCACGTCGAGCGCGATCTCGGCGCGGTCGAGCCACACCGCGCGGCGGCGCTCGCGCAGCACCACGCGGCCGCCCATCTGGCCGGAGATCTGCCGCTTGCGCTCGCCCAGCACGTGATCGATGGCGGCACCGACCGCGGCCAGCCGCCGCGCGATCTCGCCCTCGGGCGCGCGCGCCGAAAACCCTTTCGGGAATTCCTCCGCAATGAAGCCGGTCGACAGCCGGCCCTCGCGCCAGCGCGGATGGTTCATCAAGGCCGACAGGAACGGAATGTTGTGCCGGATGCCGTCGACATAGAAGGCGTCGAGCGCGGTCGCCTGCGCCTCGATCGCCGCGGCGCGCGACGGGGCGTGGGTGACGAGCTTGGCGATCATCGGATCGTAATGGATCGAAATCTCGCCACCTTCCTGCACGCCGGTGTCGTTGCGGATCGTGATGCCGTCATGGCTGGCCTCGGCCGGCGGACGGTATTTCACCAGGCGCCCGATCGACGGCAGGAAGTTGCGGAACGGATCCTCGGCATAGACGCGGGATTCCACCGCCCAGCCGGTCAGCGTCACGTCCTTCTGCGCGATCGCGAGCTTCTCGCCGGCGGCGACGCGGATCATCTGCTCGACGAGGTCGATGCCGGTGATCAATTCGGTGACGGGATGCTCGACCTGCAGGCGGGTGTTCATCTCCAGGAAGTAGAAGCTCTTGTCTTGGCCGGCGACGAATTCCACGGTGCCGGCCGAATCGTAGTTCACGGCCTTGGCCAGCGCGACGGCCTGCTCGCCCATCTTGCGGCGGGTGGTCTCATCGAGCAGCGGCGACGGCGCCTCCTCGATGACCTTCTGGTTGCGGCGCTGGATCGAGCACTCGCGCTCGCCGAGATAGATCACATTGCCATGCTTGTCGCCGAGCACCTGGATCTCGATGTGCCGGGGATCGACGATGAATTTCTCGATGAAGACGCGGTCGTCGCCGAACGACGACTTCGCCTCGGCCTTGGCGAGGTTGAAGCCTTCGGCGACCTCCGCCTTCGAATGCGCGATGCGCATGCCCTTGCCGCCGCCGCCGGCGGAGGCCTTGATCATCACGGGGTAGCCGATCTCGTCGGCGATCTGGACGGCGTGCTTGTCGTCCTCGATGACGCCGAGATGACCCGGCACGGTCGAGACTTTCGCCTTCGCCGCGGCCTTCTTGGATTCGATCTTGTCGCCCATCGCGGCGATGGCGCCGGGGTTCGGACCGATGAAGACGATGCCGGCGGCTTCCAGCGCGCGCGGAAACGCCTCGCGCTCGGACAGGAAGCCGTAGCCGGGATGCACCGCCTGCGCGCCGGTCTTGCGGCAGGCCTCGACGATCTTGTCGATCAAAAGATAGCTCTCGGCCGCGGCGGGCGGTCCGATCAGCACGGCCTCATCGGCCATCTCGACATGCAGCGCGTCGCGGTCGGCCTCGGAATAGACGGCGACCGTCTCAATCCCCATACGGCGCGCAGTCTTGATGACCCGGCAGGCGATCTCGCCGCGGTTGGCGATCAGGATTCGTTTGAACATGCTCTACTTGCTTGGGCTTTTTCGGACTTCGAATTGTCCATTTGGCAGGATTCCTCCCCGCGCAATCTGGCACGGGCGATTGGGCGTAACCACTCCGTTGGTACAGCAAATTGCCCCGGAGGCAACGGTCTAATGCAGACCCTGCCCACTGCCCGGCCAGTCCAAGGTCAGTCCTTGGCGGTAGCCCGATCGGTATTTCAGCCCGAATAGGTCTTGAAGCGGCCACGCGAATGAGCCTTCGCGACGGCCTTCATCAGCTCGCTGACCTCGTTCTCCAGGAATTCATTGGCCACGATCAGCGCCCGGATGGTGGCGCGCAAATTCCCGCCGCAGGCGGAAATGGCCTGATCGACAGCGGCTTCCAGCCCGTCATCGTCGTCAGATTCGGGCCGTGCAGACATGATGGGGTATCCGGGATTCAGGTGGCGCATCATGTTCCTATTTTGTTCTGATCAAGTCAATTGGATCTTTGATCGGGCGCGGTCTCCTGGGCCGTCTTTCTCTTCCGCCGCCAGCGCGCGAGGCATTGCAGGCTCCAAATGCCGGTGACCATTTCGGCGGAGGACGTTGATAACGAAACTCGCCCATGCGCATCCCTTCAATGGCAATTGTCCGGCCGTTCTACGTCGCGGAATGCCGATCGGGACGTGACGGTGCGCACGCCCCCACTCGCCAACAGTCCTTGGTTGGATCGTACCGGCTTGTGCTAGAAGTTCGGCTGCCCGCCAAAGATCTGAAGTTGAGAAAATGCGGTTTCGAAATCCGGTCGCCACGACGCTTCTCCTGGCCTTCCTGTCTGCAACCACCAGCCTGACTGCAACCGCAGGCCCCACGGCGTCAGCGGTCATCAAGGACGCCGGCACCATTCAGCTCGGCAACACGACCTATCGGCTCGACGGCATCGACGCGCCGGCGGTCGATCAGCTCTGCATCGACGAGCACGCCGACGTCTGGACCTGCGGGATCGAGGCGCGCGACCAGCTGACCAGGCTGATCGGCGGCAAGCCAATTCACTGCGACGATATCGGCGTCGATCCGACCTTCAAGAAGCGCCGCCTCGGCGTCTGCAAGATCGAGGGCGATCCGACCAGCCTCAGCCAGGTGCTGGTCCAGAAGGGCTACGCTCTCAATGTCGAAAACTCGGCCACTGGCCGATTCAAGCCGGATGAAGCCACCGCCAAGGACAATCGCGCCGGGCTCTGGAGGGGCTGCTTCGTGGCGCCGCGCGATTTTCGTACGGCCAGGAAGGACGGCGCCCTGCTCGGCAACGCCTGCCCCGCCGACCGCGACCAGCAGATCCGCAACGCGCTCTTCCCCGACGACCTGCCGATGCCGGCCAGCTGCAACATCAAGGGCAAGTACGCCGTGCGGGCCCGCGTCACCGGCAATGTCGGCATCTACCACCTGCAGGCGTGCCGCAGTTACCCGGGCCTCGGCAATCCGGATCGCTGGTTCTGCTCCGAAGAGGATGCGCAGGCGGCCGGGTTCCGCCGGGCCTATAATTGCCGGCCGCCCAAAGCCAAGTGAAGAGCTCGTGGATTGCATCGTCATTCCGGGGCGCGAAGCGAACCCGGAATCTCGAGATTCCGGGTTCGACGCTTCGCATCGCCCCGGAATGACTCAGCCTAACGATTGCCGTAAATCAAGCTGGCAAAGCCGCCGCGTCCTGTGTGAAACTGCACCGAGAGGTTGCCGGCGCGTATGACCCCATCCGATCCCGCTGATGTGCTTCCCGAAGCTGCGGCAGCCGAACGGCTGCGGCAGCATCTTGAGGAGATCGCGCGCGAACGCGATCGCGCCCATCGCGAGCTCCAGGAGCGCGAGGCGGAGCTGGCGCGGATCCAGCGCATCGCGCGGGTCGGCGGGCTCGAGATCGATTTCCGCGACGGCGTGCGCAACCGCCGCTCTCCCGAATATCTCCTGGTGCATGGGTTGCCACCCGAAGAGGTCAACGAGACCTATGAGAACTGGGTCGCGCGCATCCACCCCGAGGATCGCGAGCGCACGATCCGGCACCTGTTCGGCGTGCTCAAGGCCGGCGGCGAAGACTACACGGCCGAATACCGCATCATCCGCCCGAACGACGGCGAGAGCCGCTGGATCCGCGTCGTCGCCAAGATCGAGCGCGACCGCAGCGGCCGTGCGCTGCGGCTGGTCGGCGCCGATCTCGACGTCACCGATCAGATGCTGGCGCAGGAGACCTTGCGGGAAAGCGAAGAGCGCTTCCGCCTGATCGCCGACAGCGCGCCGGTGCCGATCTGGGTGACCAAGCTCGACCGCACCCGCTCCTTTGCCAACCAGGCCTATCTCGACTTCCTTGGACTGCCGTTCGAGGAAGCGATTGTGTTCGACTGGCGCAAGGCGCTGCATCCGGATGACCTGCCGCAAATCCTGCAGGAGCAGATCACCGGCGAGCTCTCGCTGAAGCCATTCGTGCTCGAGGCCCGCTATCGGAACGCCGCAGGCGATTGGCGCTGGCTGCGCTCGGAATCGCAGCCGCGCTGGGACCCGAACGGCAAGCACATCGGCTTCATCGGCGTCGCCCACGACATCACGGCGGCCAAGGAAGCCGAGATCGAGCTTCGCAAGCTCAACGAGTCGCTGGAGCGGCGCATCCTGGAGCGCACCGCGCAGCTCGAATCCCGCGAAGCGCAGACGCGCGCGATCCTGGAAACCAGCCATCAATACCAGATGCTGCTCAACCGCGATGGCGGCCTGCTCTACACCAACCAGACGGCGCTGGCCGGCATCTGTACCGATGCCGCCGACGTCGTCGGCAAGCCGTTCTGGGACACGCCGTGGTTCGCGGCGACCGAGGGCATGCCGCGCGTGATCCAGAATGCCTTCGCGACCGTGATGCGCGGCGAGGAAGTCAAGATCGAGATGCAGCTGCGCCTGCCGATCGGCGAACGCTATTTCGATTTCGCGATGCGGCCGCTGCAGGACCAGCACAGCACCATCGTCGGCGCCGTGCCGGAGGCCGTCGACATCACCGAACGGCGCCGCGGCGAGGAAGCCCTGCGGCAGTCGCAGAAGATGGAAGCCGTCGGCCAACTCACCGGCGGCGTCGCGCACGATTTCAACAACCTGCTCACCATCATCCGCTCCGCGACCGACTTTCTGCGCCGCCGCGATCTGCCGGATGACCGGCGCCGCCGCTATATCGACGCGATCTCCGAAACCGTGGAGCGGGCCTCCAAGCTCACCGCGCAGCTCTTGGCATTCGCGCGCCGGCAGCCGCTCAATCCGGAAGTGTTCAATGTCGGGACGCAGGTCGACAGCGTGACGCAGCTGATCCGCCCGCTGGTCGGCGCGCGGATCCACATCGAGGTCAGGATCGAGGATCCCGACTGCTTCGCGATCGCCGACATCGGCCAGTTCGAGACCGCACTACTCAATCTCGCGGTCAACGCCCGCGATGCCATGAGCGGCGAAGGCCAGCTGACGATTGGCGTCCGGAAGGTCAAGAATATCCCTGCCCTGCGCGCCCAGGCCTCGCGCAGCGGCGATTTCGTCACGGTCTCGATCCAGGACACCGGCACCGGCATCTCGCCGGAAAATCTCGACGCGATCTTCGAGCCGTTCTTCACGACCAAGGAGGTCGGCAAGGGAACGGGTCTCGGATTGAGCCAGGCCTTCGGCTTCGTCAAGCAATCCGATGGAGACATCGAGGTCACCTCTACGCCCGGGCACGGTGCGACCTTCACCATCTATCTGCCGCACGCGATGCGCCCGGCGGACGCCAAGGTCGCCGCCAGCGCGGGCACCGAGCAGGCTTCGATCGGCCGCGGCTATCGCGTCCTCGTGGTGGAGGACAACGACGATGTCGGCCAGTTCTCCACCGAGTTGCTCGAGGATCTCGGCTATTCGGTCAAGCGCGCGGCCAATGCCAATGCCGCGCTCTCGATCCTCTCGGAGAACGAGTTCGCCGCCGACCTGGTGTTCTCCGACGTGATCATGCCGGGCATGAACGGCGTCGAGCTCGCCGGAATCATCCGCGATCGCTTTCCTGGACTGCCGGTGGTGCTGACCAGCGGCTACAGCAACGTGCTCGCCGAGAACGCGCACAGCGGCTTCGAGCTGATCCAGAAACCCTATTCGGTCGAGGCGCTGTCACGGACGCTCCGCAAGGCGATCGCCGAACAGCGGGCGACTGCTTCCAGGCCCTGATCCTGCCGCCGGCCGCGCTCTACTGGATCACGACATGCGCGACGCCGAGCTGAAGGATGCCGAGCGCGCGGGCCGCCGTGGTCGACACATCGATGATCCGTCCACGAACGAACGGGCCCCGGTCGTTGACGCGGCACCGGATCGATTTTCCGAGATACGAGACGGTGATCATGCTGCCGAATGGCCGCTTGCGATGCGCGCAGGTCATCTCGCCACTCCTGCCGACGCCACGATAATAGGACGCAAGGCCACTTTCTGCGTTTGCCATGCACGAGGCAAACAGCAGCATGGCCGCGGACGTTGCTGCGGTTTTCATTGATCGCCTGCCGGTCGAGCCCCGCAAGGGAACGCGGTTCCACGGGTTCGGTTCCGCGCCTCGGCGTCGGCAGGTCGATTTTTAGGAACTTTTCGGAGGAAAGCGTCAGGCGGTCGCGGCGGGATCGATCAGGGCGATGCCGAGCTCGGGCCGCTTCCGCCGGCGAAGCCTGGCAGGGGCTTCGGTGACCACAACCTCCAGTGTCGGCCGAACGATGCCGGCAAGCAGATGGCCGCCGCGCGTCGATCCATCCGACAGTCCGAGCACGATGTGAATATGCAGGCTGGCCTTGCCGTCGTCGCCGGTCGCGATATCGCCGATCGCGCACAGCACCTCGCATTGCTCGTTGATCTCGATCTTCCGGTAGCTCTTGGATGCGAAATCGAACCAGCCGACGGTTGCCCGCTCGAACGCGCCGATCGCGGTGAGCGATGCCGCCGTCACCTTCGCATCATTGGCGAATTTCGTCAGCGCGCCGAACGCTTCCTCGCCGCTATCGAGCACGACGACGTGAACCTGCGCGCTGGGCGCATCGGACACGAGCTTGCTTTTCATGGACCGCCTCGCCTCTCAAGAGCTTCCACTCTCAATCGGAGACGGCGACGATTGTTCCTGACGGACCGGATCGGCGACCGCTCAGGCGGCGACGCAATCGGCCGCGAGCAGCGTCCGCAGGTCCCGCGCAGGAACCGGTCTGCTGAACAGGTAGCCCTGCATCTGCGTACAGCCGAGCATCTGCACGGTGTCGCGCTGCTGATCGGTCTCGACGCCCTCGGCAGTGGTGATCATGTTGCGGTCGGCTGCGATCGAAACCACGGCGCGGATGATCGAGGCCGAGCCGCTGTTGCGGGTCACTTCCTTGACGAAGCTGCGGTCGATCTTGATCTTGTCGAACGGGAAGCGTTGCAGGTATTGCAGCGACGAGTATCCGGTGCCGAAATCGTCGAGCGCGATGTGGACACCGAGCGCGCGGAGCTGGCCGAGCGTGACCAGCGCCGCATCGTCGTCGGCGATCAGCACCGCCTCGGTGATCTCGAGCTCGAGCCGGCGCGGATCGAGCCCGCTCTCTGCAAGTGCATTGGCAACCTTCAGCGCCAGCGTCTCCGACTTGAACTGGATCGGCGAGACGTTGACCGCGACGCGCACATGCGCCGGCCAGGCTGCCGCCTCGGTGCAGGCGGTGCGCAGCACCCACTGCCCGATCTCCTCGATCAGCCCGGTCTCCTCGGCAACCGGTATGAACTCCGCCGGCGAGATCATGCCGCGCACGGGATGCCGCCAGCGCAGCAACGCCTCGCAGCCGGTCACCTCGTCGCTGCGCAGGT
Source organism: Bradyrhizobium brasilense (assembly GCF_029714345.1). NCBI lineage: Bacteria > Pseudomonadati > Pseudomonadota > Alphaproteobacteria > Hyphomicrobiales > Nitrobacteraceae > Bradyrhizobium > Bradyrhizobium brasilense. Next base: position 4,154,904 of record NZ_CP121669.1, on the reverse strand, counting down.
CGACCAGCGGCTGGTAGTGCAGCTCGAAGCCGCCCTCGGCCAGCGCGATACGCAAATCGGCCTCCAGCGCGCGGCGCAGATTGGCCTGCGCCTCCATCGCCGGATCGAAGAAGCGATGGGTCCTGCGGCCCGCCGCCTTGGCGGCGTACATCGCAAGGTCGGCACATTTGAGCAGGCGGAACAGATCGGAGCCGTGGCGCGGGGCGATCGCAATGCCGATGCTGGCGTCGCTCGACAAATGGTGGCCGAGGCAGTCGAACGGTGTGCGCAGCGACTGATAGATGCGTGCGACCAGGTCGCCGACGTCGTCGTCCGAGGTGATGTCGTGCTGGACGATCGCGAACTCGTCGCCGCCGAGCCGCGCGATGAAGTCGTTCGACCCGACCGACTGGCGCAACTTCTCGGCGACGCGCCGGAGAAACTCATCGCCGATCAGATGGCCCAGCGTGTCGTTGATCCGCTTGAACTCGTCGATGTCGATGTAATGGATGGCGAACTCGCGCGTGGCGGCCTCGAGCAGCAGTTCTTCCGCGTGGCGCTGGAACAGCGTCCGGTTCGGCAGATTGGTCAGCGCATCGTAATGCGCGAGATACTCGATCCGCGCCTGCGCACGCCGCCCATCGGTGACGTCCTCGAGCGTGGTGGCCCAGCCGCCGTCGGGCGCACGCTTGTAGATCAGGCGGATGCTGCGACCGTCCGGCGTCATGATCACGGAGTCCCGGACCTCATCGCCCCTCGGATTGGTGAAGCGGGCGCAGTACTCGTCGACGTCGCCGACAAACGAGCCGATCGCCTGGCGATGCAGGATCAGGTCGCGCAGATGGCAACCCGGCCTCGCGACATCAGGCGAGAGGCCGAACATGTCGATGTATTGCTGGTTGCAGATCACGAGCCGCGCCGAGGCGTCGAACAGCAGCAGCCCCTGCGTCATGGTGTTGATGGCGGTGTCGAGGTGCTGGCTCTTCTCGGACAGCCGGCGGCTTGCCGCATCGTGCTGCCGCTGCAATTGGCGGACGATCAGGAAGACCGCGAAGCTGATGATCAGTACCGCCAACACGGCCGCGCAGAATTGCAGTTTGGTCTGGGTGCGCCAGTCCTCCAGAGCGCTCGATGTCTTCGTGGTAGCGAGGATCAGGATCGGAAAATGCGACAGCGATCTGACCGCGCCGACGTTCTCCTCGCCCGAAGCGCCAACGAACCGTCCCGAGGTGTTGCCGCCAAAGCTGATGACCTTCTGGAACACCGGCAGGTTGATGATGTTGCGACCGATCACGCTGGCATCCTGCGGATAGCGCGCGATAATGGTGCCGTCGCGGTGGATCATCGAAATCACGGTGTCGCCGCTCAGTGCCAGCGAGGCGACGAAATCCTCGAAATGGCTCGGCTCGACACCGCGGCTCGCGAAGCCGATGATCTCGCCGTTGCGCCCGGTGATCTTGCGCGCAAAGATCGTGGTCCAGTTGCCGGTCACCTTGCTCATTGCGGGCTCGACGATCACGGGTGAGGTCGGACGCCCCGAAGTGAACTCGTGGAAATAGCGCCGGTCCGCAACGCTGATGTCGGGCACCGGCCACATCTCGGATGAGTTGATCAGCCATCCCTTGGCGTTGAACAGATTGAGCCCGCCGACATGCGGCAGCGCCGCCAGCCGCGTGCGCAGCATCTCGTGCGCGCTCAAGAGCGACATATTCTTTTCGAATTGATCGGCGGTCTCGACCTGCTCGGCCCGCAGGTAATTCACGATGTCGTCGTGGACATGCTGGAGATCTGTAAGCTGCTGGTCGAAATGCCGCGACAGCAGCAGCGCGGTGTTGTTGAGCTCGCGCTCGGACATCTCCAGCGCGCGCTCGCGAAACTGCAGCGCGAGATAGCCGGTGCCAAGCGTGATGGCGAGCACCAGCAGCGCGGCGCTCAAGACGAGCCACTGGATCGCGCCCATCCTGCTGGCGCGCAACACACCCTTGATCGACAGCCGCCGGTATTCCGGCACGCTGCTCGTTGAGACAACCGACATTTTCCTGCCCCTGTGGATGCCCTTGTACGGGAACACAACCCAAGGGGTGGTTAGGAAAATCAGTTATCGGACGGTTAAGGCCAGCGTGGACTCGCGCGCAACTGGCCCCTCGGCAGCTCCCGGCTCACGAGCTGCAGCAAGCCGAAGCCCCGGGCGGCGCGGCGTTGGGCTGTGGGGCGCAACACGCGCTCTGTTTGTCTTCCTGCTTCTCGTGCGCGACTCGCGCGGTCCGCTCGCCGGTACCGTCGCCATAGACGATGCTCTCACCGGTCGTATGGAACGTCTCCCAGGCGATCCCCGCGGGATCGTCGATCCACGACTTCTCCGACTTGGCATAGCAGCACACCGTCTGGCCCTGCTCGATGACGTCGCCGCCTGCCTTGCGCAGCCGTCCGTACACCTCGCCGAGCTCTTCAGCGCTCTCGACCTGAATGCCGAGATGGTCGAGGCCCGGGTCGCGGCCGCGGCTCGAGATCGCGAAGTTGACGCGGGGATCGTCGAGCATCCATTTGGCATAGTCTGATTTCACGACCGTCGGCTCGGCCCCGAACAGCGCCGAGTAGAAGCCGACCGATTGCGGGATATCCTTGACCGCGACGTGAACATGCATGCGCTTCATGGGGCAGTCCTTTCAGGGCGGCGACGCTGGATGGATATCCCATCCCAAGCATGATCAGATATCAGCGGCGTTACAACAGGAGTTCTGCTGCGGAATGGATGCGCTGACGTTGTTCGGGTTATTCGCCGTGACCATGATGCTCGTCTGCTATGCGGCCGAAGATCGCAGCCCCTGGTTCATCCTGGCCTTCGCTGTCTCCTGCGCGCTCGGCTCGGCCTACGGTTTCCTGCAGGGCGCCTGGCCGTTCGGCCTCGTCGAAGCGATCTGGGCGGTCGTCGCGGCGCGCCGATGGCTGCTGCGCCGAACCGCAGACAGCGCGTAACGTTATAGTATCCACGGCCAATCTGTCGCGGACCCGAACTTGAATGCGCGCGGGCACGGCGCTAAGTAGGCCCCATGGACGCTTCGCGCACCATGATTCAGTCTTCCCCTCACGCAACGGGATCGCGCCGCTGGCGCAGCCTGCTTGCGGGACTGATTTCGCTTGCGCTGGTGCTGTCGTTCTTCCACGGCTGGACCTCCGACGGCGATGCCGACGCGGCTCCCGGTTTCTCGATCGCGCAGCCGATCAACGACGCCGGCGGCAAGGCTCCGGCGCATCCCGCCTCGCCTCACAGCGACCATTGCCTGACGCACGTCGCCTCCGTGGCTCCGCAGGAGACCGCGTTCCCGATCGCCTATGCGCCGCACAGCTACGGCGACACCAGCATCGGGCTGCCGGCCTCGGCCGATCGCCTCTCTCCCTTCAAGCCACCCCGCGCCTGATCCGGTCGACATGACCGGCCGTGCGCTGCTGCCATTCGCCAGCGCACGCTTCCGCACAGATCGATGTCGCGACAGCGCAGGGCCATAGGCCTGCGCTGCGGAGAGGCGCATATGAAACGGGTTGTTCTATTTTTCGCCGGCGTGGCCGCCGGCATTGCACTGGTCGTTGTGGCGGCCGGATGGATCGGCTGGCCGGTCAGGTTCCCGGCCGCGACGCAGGAGACTGCGACGACAGATACAAAGACCGAGGCCCGGCACGAGGCCCCCGGACATATCGAGCTGAGCGAAGACCAGGTTCGCGAAGCCGGCATCACGTTCGCGCAAGCCAGCGGCGGCATGCTGAAGCGGCATTTCCTTGCGCCGGGATCGCTGATCCCCGATGCGGATCACATCGGCCGGGTATCGGTGCGCGTGCTCGCGACGGTCACGGAACTGCGCAAGCGCCTCGGCGATGTCGTCGAGAAGGGCGAGATCGTCGCCGCGATCGAAAGCCGCGAGGTGGCCGACGCCAAGAGCGAATACCTCGCCGCACGGCTCACCAACGATTTGCAGCAGACCCTCTACGCGCGGCAGAAGACGCTGGTCGAGACCCGCATCGTGTCGGAAAACGAGTTCCTGCGCACGCGGCTGACCGCGAACGATGCCCAGATCAAGCTCGACGGCGCCCGGCAGAAGCTGTTTGCGCTTGGCCTCTCGGAGGCCGAGATCGCCGACCTGCCGAACCAGCCCCCGGAGAGCCTGCGGACGCAGTTCTTGCGCGCGCCGATCAGCGGCCGGGTGTCCGAGCGGCGCGTCGATCTCGGCGGATTGATCGGGCGCGAGGGCCAGGAGAGCGAGCTCTATGTCATCGTCAATCTCGATGACATCTGGGTCGATTTGGCGGTTTCCCCCGAAGACATCGGCGCGGTCCGCGAAGGCGTTTCGGTGAAAATCCGCGCCATCGGCACCGAAGATGAAGCCAATGCCGGTGTGATCTTCGTCAGCCCCCTGCTCGACCGCGAGACCCGCAACGCGCGCGTGATCGCGACCATGCCCAACAAGGACCACCGCTGGAAGCCGGGCACCTTTGTCACCGCGGAAGTCCCGCTGTCAGGCACGCCGTCGACCGTGATCGTCTCGAAGAAGGCGCTTCAAACTATCAAGGGGACGCCGACCGTGTTCGTGCGCGATGCTGACGGCTTCGAGGCAAGATCGGTGCGGACCGGCCGCGAGGACGACGACGATATCGAGATCGTTGCCGGCCTCACAGCCGGCGAGACCATCGCGGTGCAGAACACCTTCACGCTGAAAGCGGAGTTCGAGAAGGACGAGGCGGAGCACGGCCATGATTGAGCGCATCATCGGTCTTGCGATCCAACGGCGCTGGGTAGTCGTCACATTGGCGGCGATCCTGATGGTCCTCGGCGGCCTTGCGCTGACCAGGCTGCCGATCGACGCGGTGCCCGACATCACCAACAAGCAGGTCCAGATCAACACCGTGGCCCCGGCGCTGTCGCCGGCGGAAATCGAGAAGCAGATCACCTTCCCGATCGAGACGGCCCTGGCCGGCGCGCCCGGCCTCGAGAGCACGCGCTCGCTCTCCCGCAACGGCTTCTCGCAGATCACGGCGGTGTTCAGCGAGGCCACCGACATCTATTTCGCCCGCCAGCAGGTCGGCGAGCGCCTGACCGATGTCCGCGCGCGCCTGCCGCAAGGCATCGAGCCGCGGATCGGCCCGACCTCGACCGGCCTTGGCGAAATCTACATGTGGACCGTCCATTATTCCGGGCAGAAAGTGCAGGCCGACGGCGCGCCGGGCCTGCAAAGCGACGGCCGCTTCCTGACGGCGGACGGCCAGATGCTGCAAAGCGAGGTCGAGAAGGACGCCTATCTGCGTACCGTGCAGGACTGGATCATCAAGCCGCAGATCAAGATGGTGCCTGGTGTCGCCGGCGTCGATACGATCGGCGGATACCTCAAGCAGTATCAGGTTCACCCCGATGCGGCGAAGCTGATCGCGCTCGGCCTCACCTTTGCCGACGTTGCCAAGGCGATCGAGACCAACAATGTCAGCCGCGGTGCGCGCTATATCGAGCGCAACGGCGAAGGCTTCGTCGTGCGCTCCGGCGGCCGGCTCGAGAACATCGACGAGCTCGGCGCCGTCGTCGTCACTACCCGCGGCGGCGTCCCGGTTCGGATCCGCGACCTCGCCACGCTTTCGATCGGCGGTGAGACGCGCACCGGCAGCGCCAGCGAGAACGGCCGCGAGGTTGTGGTCGGCACCGCGCTGATGCTGATCGGCGCCAACAGCCGCACCGTGTCGGCCGCGGTCGACGCCAAACTGCGGACAATCATGCCGTCCCTGCCGGCCGGCATCGAGGTCAAGACGGTGCTGGATCGCACCCAGCTGGTTGATGCAACGATCGGCACCGTCGCGCGCAACCTCAGCGAAGGCGCATTGCTCGTGATCGCCGTGCTGTTCGTGCTGCTCGGCAATTTCCGCGCGGCATTGATCACGGCGCTGGTGATCCCGGTCGCGATGCTGATGACCGCGATCGGCATGTGGCAGGGCCGGATCAGCGCCAATCTGATGAGCCTTGGCGCGCTGGATTTCGGCCTGATCGTCGACGGCGCCGTGATCATCACCGAAAACAGCCTGCGTCGCCTCGCCGAGAAGCAGCATGCGCTCGGCCGCGTGCTGACGCGCGATGAACGGCTGGCGACGGTGCGGGCATCCGCTGTGGAAATGGTGCAGCCGAGCCTCTACGGCCAGGCCATCATCCTCCTGGTCTATGTGCCGCTGCTGACCTTCACCGGCGTCGAAGGCAAGATGTTCGAGCCGATGGCGCTGACCGTGATCCTTGCGCTTGCGGCCGCCTTCGTGCTGTCGCTGACGCTGGTTCCGGCGCTGATCGCGATCGGCATCACCGGCCGCGTGCAGGAGCAGGAAAACCGGCTCGTTGCCGCCCTGAAGCGCTGCTACAGCCCGCTGCTCCGGCGCGCGGTTGCAACGCCGATCCCGGTCATCGCGGTAGCGGTCGTGCTGTTCGCAACCGCCATGTTCGGGTTCTTCCGCCTCGGCCAGGAGTTCATCCCCTCGCTCGACGAGAAGAACATCGCCATGCACGCGCTCAGGATTCCGAGCACGGCGCTGTCACAGTCGCAGGCGATGCAGCTGTCGGTCGAGAAGGCCGTCAGCCGCTTTCCGCAGGTGTCGTTCGTCTTCTCCAAGACCGGCACCGCGGAGGTGGCGAGCGATCCGATGCCGCCGAACGCGTCCGACACCTTCATCATCCTGAAACCGCGCGAGCAGTGGCCGGACCCATCGCTGACCAAGGAGCAACTGATCGAGGACATCTCGAAGGCGGTTGGCCGGCTGCCCGGCAACGTCTATGAATTCACCCAGCCGATCCAGATGCGCTTCAACGAGCTGCTCGCCGGCGTTCGCGGCGACATCGCGGTCAAGGTGTTCGGTGACGAGTTCGGGCCGATGCAGAAAGCCGCCAACCAGATTGCATCAGCGCTGCGCAGCGTGCGCGGCGCGACCGACGTCAAGGTCGAACAGGCCGGCGGCCTGCCCGTGCTCGAGATCAAGGTCGACAAGGCGGCGATTGCCCGGCGCGGCCTCAGCGTCTCGGCCGTGCAGGACGTGATCGGCGCCGCGGTCGGCGGCCAGGATGCCGGCGTCGTGTACGAAGGCGACCGCAGCTTCGACATCGTGGTGCGATTGCCGGAGAGCGTGCGCTCCGATCTCGAGGCGCTGAGCAATTTGCCGGTCGCGTTGCCGAAGGCGACGCCGAGTTCGCCGGTGCAGAGCCTGCCGCTCAACCGCGTCGCCCAGTTCTCCTTCACCGAAGGGCCGAACCAGATCAGCCGCGAGAACGGCAAGCGCCGCATCGTAGTGACGGCCAATGTTCGCGGCCGCGATCTCGGCTCGGTGGTCGAGGAAGCCCAGGCAAAAGTCACGCAATCGGTGCAGCTACCGCCGGGCTATTGGATGACCTGGGGCGGCCAATCCGAGAATCTCGCCGCAGCGCGCCAGCGCCTGGCCATCGTGGTGCCGGCCTGTTTTGCGATGATCTTCCTGTTGCTGCTGGCGGCGATGGGCTCGGCCCGCGATGCGCTGCTGGTGTTCAGCGCGGTGCCGCTAGCGCTCACCGGCGGCATCGCCGCACTTTGGCTGCGCGGCATGCCGTTCTCGATCTCGGCGGCGGTCGGCTTCATCGCACTGTCGGGCGTTGCGGTGCTGAACGGGCTCGTGATGCTGAGCTTTATCAGGCAATTGCGCGAGCGCGGCGTGCCGATGGGGGAAGCCATCGAGCAAGGCGCCCTCACCCGCTTCCGCCCCGTGGTGATGACCGCCTTGGTGGCCTCGCTCGGCTTCGTGCCGATGGCGTTCGCCACCGGCACCGGTGCCGAGGTGCAGAAGCCGCTCGCCACCGTCGTGATCGGCGGCCTGATCAGCGCGACCCTGCTGACGCTCGCCGTGCTGCCGGCGCTCTATGCCCGGTACGGGCATGCCGGCAGCGCTGCGCGCAATGAGAGAACCGCGATTCAGCCTGCGGAATGACGGTGTGTTGACCGGCGTCCCGCGGGAAAAATCCGGCCGTTACAGCGCCGAGCAAGCGCTGTAACATTTCTGTCATATGGCAAAACTAAACGAAGGCTGCGGCGGGCTGCCGCGGGGCTTCATCAGGGGGAACAGCAATATGCGTCGTGCCATTACCTTACTGTCCGCGAGCATGATCGCGCTTTCGGCGGGCGCCGCCTCGGCGCAGAACGCCAAGCCCCGCAACCTCATCCTGTTCGTCCCGGACGGCCTGCGTGGCGGCATCGTGACGCCGCAGACGGCGCCTGCGATGGCGGAAATCCGAGACAAGGGCGTCAACTTCAAGAATTCACACTCGCTGTTCCCGACCTTCACGATGGCGAACAGCTCGGCGCTGTCGACCGGCCATTATCTCGGCGACACCGGCACCTTCTCCAACACGATCTATACCGGCTACACCTCGGCGCCGGCGGGCGACACCGTGGTCCCCTTCATCGAGAACGACGCGGTGCTCGCCGATGTCGACGATCACTTCAACGGCGACTACCTCAACGAGGAGACGCTGCTAAAGATGGCCCGCGGCCAGGGTTTCAGCACCGCCGCCATCGGCAAGGTCGGCCCGACCCTGCTGTTCGACCACACCGATCGCGGCAAGAACACGATCGTGGTCGACGATTCCACCGGCGGCAAGACCGGCGTGCCGCTCTCCGACGAGATGAAGGAGGCCCTGACCAAGGCCGGTCTTCCGCTCGCCACCCCGAGCCGCGGCGACAACGCCAAGGCGGGCGATGCCAAGACGCCCGGCACCACGGTCGCCAACGTGGCGCAGCAGGCCTACATGGCCGACGTCGCGACCAAGGTGGTGCTGCCGATGTTCAAGGCGCGCAACAAGCCGTTCGTGCTGGTGTTCTGGTCGCGCGATCCGGACGGCAGCCAGCACAACACCGGCGACAGCCTCAACACCATCACCCCCGGCATCAACGGCCCGACCTCGATGGCGGGCATCAAGAACGCCGACAACAACCTCGCGCAGCTGCGCAAGGCGCTTGACGAGCTCGGCCTTTCCGCCGACACCAACATCATGATCTCCTCCGACCACGGGTTCTCGACGATCTCGAAGGAGAGCAAGACCAGCCCCTCGGCCAAGATCGCCTATAGCGACACGCCGAAGGATTTCCTGCCGATGGGCTTTCTGGCGATCGACCTCGCCAAGGCGCTGGACCTGCCGCTGTTCGACCCCAACGACAAGAACGCGAAGGTCGCCGACAATGCCCATCCGAAGGCCGGCAACGGCGTGCTCGGCCAGGACCCGGCCAAGCCTGACGTCGTGATCGCGACCAATGGCGGCTCGGACCTGATCTATCTGCCGAACCGCGACAAGAAGCTCGCCGACCGCGTCATCAAGGCGCTGCTCGAGCAGGACTATGTCAGCGGCCTGTTTGTCGACGACAAGCTCGGCACCTTCCCCGGCACGCTCCCGATGTCGAACCTCAATCTGAAGGGCAAGGCGGTGACGCCGAACCCGTCGATCGTGGTCAATTTCCGCTCCTGGTCGAGCGGCTGCGAGATCCCCACCAACTGCTCGGTGCAGATCGCCGACACCGTGCTGCGCCAGGGCCAGGGCATGCATGGCAGCTTCAGCCGCGGCGACACCTTCAACTTCACCGCGGCGATCGGCCCCGACTTCAAGGCGGGCTATGTCGATCCGCTGCCGGTCAGCAACGCCGATGTCGGCATGACCGCGGCCCAGCTGCTCGGCCTGCGCGCGCCGAACAATGGCGGCTTGATCGGCCGGGTGATGTCGGAGGCGCTGCCGAACGGCATCGTGCCGAAGATGGCCGAGGGCACCATCATGTCGAAGAAGCCGTCGGCCAACGGCCTGCGCACCGTGCTGAAATTCCAACGCGTGCTCTCGACCCGCTATTTCGACGTCGCCGGGTTTCCGGGGCGGACGCTCGGGCTCGAGGAAACCGGTGGCAAACAGAAAACGGCGGGGAAGTAATCCCCGCCGCTCTGCTCGAATTCCAGTCACGCGGGATGATGGTTTACATCATTCCGATGTCGAACACGTTGGGGAGCTGCGCCGCGAGCGGCAGCGCAGTCGCGCCGACCAGCGTCGCCACCATCGCCGCCAGCGCGCGGCCGGTGCGGCGCTGACCGCGCATCTGGCCCGCGATCCACTCCAGGACCTTGGTGTCCATCTTGGCGCCCTGCCTCGGCGCCCAGCGATCGATCTCGGTGTCGGGCGACAGCGCCACCGTGCGCGGCGGCACCGGCAGGCCGGACTCGGAGGCGGCATGGTGGGCGATCGCCTTGGCGAGCAGATCGTCGAACCGGCCGCCATCGCTGCGCTCGGCGGCGGCCTCGTTGATCGCGAACAGCGCCTCGATCTCGGCCCGGCTGACCGGCTGATGCTCGACCGCGGCCGCCGTCAGGATGCGCGCGCACCAGGCAGCGTCATCGGCATCGAGAGACCGGGAGAAATGGATGCGGCCCTTGGTGGTCGGGCCTTCGCCGGTGATCACGCCGTCGCGCACGATGGTGAGCGCATGGGCGGCAGTCTTGCGGCAGGACGGATGCAACGCACCGCTGAGAGGCTCAGCGGTCTTGGTACTTGGGGTAGACATTGTGGGGGCTTTCAATTCCTATCTCAGGCCAGCTTTTCCATGCGGGCGTAAACGAGTGGTTAATGATTCGGAACTTGCGTTCCGAGATTTTTAGATGGTTGCTATTTGGTCGCTTTAAACGTCGTCACGGTTCAGTCCTATAGCAGCCAGGGCCGGCGTGATGACTGCGATAAGCGGCATTATCTGGGCATTTCCAAGCCTTTGTGCCGCAGCTGATATTTCGCCGCGGGGATCCGGATCAAAACAAGTTGCTTGGAATTCCACCCTCAAGGAGAAATGTTTCACCTTTTTTCAGAACCCGTTCACTTAAGCCTTATCCCGTCCTATACTGGAACAGACAGCCTCAAATACAAATTCAATCGCAACTTCAAAGAGATGAGGTAAAATCATGGCACTTCAGATTGGCGCCGTCGCCCCCGACTTCGAAGCCGAGACCACCGAAGGAAAGATCAAGTTCCATGACTGGATCGGCAACAGCTGGGCGCTTTTGTTCTCCCATCCCAAGGACTTCACCCCGGTCTGCACCACCGAGCTCGGTGCGCTCGCCCGCCTGAAGCCTGAGTTCGACAAGCGCGGCGTCAAGCTGATGGGCTTGTCGGTCGACCCGGTGGACCGCCACGCCAAATGGTCCGACGACATCAAGGAAACCCAGGGCGCGGCGCCGAACTATCCGATGATCGGCGACACCGACTTCAACGTGTCGAAGCTCTACGACATGCTGCCGGCCTCGACCTCGGGCGATCCCCTCACCCGCACCCCTGCCGACAACCAGACTGTCCGCAACGTGTTCGTGATCGGACCGGACAAGAAGATCAAGCTGGTGATGGTCTATCCGATGACCACCGGCCGCAATTTCCAGGAGATCCTGCGCTCGATCGACTCGCTGCAGATGACCGCCAAGCATCGCGTCGCCACCCCTGCCGACTGGAAGCAGGGCGAGGACGTGATCATCGCGGGCTCGGTCAGCGACGACGAGGCCAAGACGATCTACCCGCAGGGCTGGAAGGCGCCGAAGCCTTACATCCGCATCGTGCCGCAGCCGAAGTAACGGCAGGCTCACTACGTCCGGGTGACCCGCGCACAGCCGATCATCGTCTGGTTTCGTGACGATCTGCGGCTGTCGGATCACCCGGCGTTGCATGAGGCGGCGGCAAGCGGCGCGCCGGTCGTCGGCCTCTATGTGCGTGACGAAGAGAGCCGTGCATTGATGCCGCCGGCCGTACGTCGGCTTGGGGGTGCGACGCGCTGGTGGCTGGCGCAGTCGTTGCGCGCACTTGGCAAGAGCCTCGCCATGGCAGGCGGATCGCTGGTGCTGCGCACCGGACCGGCCGCGTCGGTGATCGCCACGGTGGCGCGCGAAATCGGCGCACGCGCCGTATTCTGGAACGACATCGCGCATGCGCCGCATCAGGCCGTTGCCAGAGAAGTCGAAGCCGCGCTCGCAAGTGACAGCATCGACTCGCAAATTTTCCGCGGCGATCTGCTCGTCGAACCGAAGGCGATCCGCAACAAGAACAACCGAGCCTTGCGCGTGTTCACGCCGTTCTGGCGGCGCGTCCAAGGCCTCGGCGATCCGCCAAAGCCGTTGCCGGCGCCGAAGAAGCTTACATCCATCAGCGGCGTCGCGAGCGAGGACCTCGGCAATTGGAAGCTCGAGCCCGACAGGCCGGATTGGGCCGGCGGCCTGCGCGAGACATGGACACCGGGTGAAGCCGCGGCGCAGGCGCGGCTGAAGCGATTCCTCGATGAGGGGATCAGCGGTTACGCCGACGACCGCGATCGGCCCGACCGCGACGGCACCTCGCGCCTGTCGCCACATCTGCGCTTCGGCGAGATCAGCCCGCGCCAGGTCTGGCATGCGGCCCGCTTCGCCGCCGCGGAAGACTCGCGCCTTGCCGGCGACATCGACAAGTTCCTCAGCGAGCTCGGCTGGCGCGAATTCTGCCGCCACCTGCTGTTCGACGTCCCCGACATGGCGGATCGGAACTTGCAGGAGCAGTTCGATGCCTTTCGGTGGAGGCGCAACGCCCTTGCCTTGGAGGCGTGGCAGCGCGGACTCACCGGCTATCCGATCGTCGATGCCGGCATGCGCGAGCTCTGGCACAGCGGCGTGATGCACAACCGGGTGCGGATGGTGGCGGCCTCGTTCCTGGTCAAGCACCTCTTGATCGACTGGCGCACAGGCGAACAATGGTTCTGGGATACGCTGGTCGATGCCGATGCCGGCTCCAATCCCGCCAACTGGCAATGGGTCGCGGGCTGCGGCGCTGACGCCGCGCCCTATTTCCGCGTCTTCAATCCGGTCCTGCAGGGCGAGAAATTCGATCCCGACGGCGGCTATGTCAGGCGCTGGGTGCCGGAGCTCGCGCAGCTCTCCAACGAGCTGATCCATCAGCCCTGGACAGCGACACCGATCGAGCTGGCGAGCGCCGGCATCGAACTCGGCAAGACGTACCCGCCGCCGATCGTTGATCACAAGCAGGGGCGCGAACGCGCGCTTGCAGCTTACGCGAAGATCCGTCGCAAAGACTAAGCGCGGCGATTGACCAGCAGCACCGCCGCGGCGCAGGCGGCCATGCCGGCAATGGCGACATGATCCAGCCGCTCGTCGAACAGGACGTAGGCCATCAGCGCGGTCACCGCCGGCACCAGATAGAACAGGCTCGCGACCGAGGTCGCGGCGTGGTGACGGATCAGCCAGTACAACAGCCCGATCGAGCCGATCGACAGCGCGAACACCAGCCAGGCCAGCGCCAGCACGAACTCGCCGGTCCAATGCACCACATTGGTCTCGAACACAAAGGCGCCGATGCCGAAGAAGATCGTCACCGCGATGTACTGCACCAGATTGCCGGCGCGCCAGTCGATCCGGTTGCAATAGCGCCGTTGATAGAGCGTGCCCAAGGTGATGCTGATCAGCGAGACGCCGGAGGCGAGCCAGCCCCACCCGGCCTCGCCCGTCATCGGCCGGTTGTGCAGGATCAAGACGACGCCGGCGAGGCCGAGCACCAGCCCGCCCCATTGCAGCGGCGTGACGCGCTCGCCCAGCCAGCGGTTGGCAATGGTCGAGGTCAGGATCGGCTGCAGGCCCGGGATCAAGGCCGACAGCCCGGCCGGAACCGAATGCGCGATCGCAATCGCGGTGCCGCCGAGATAGAAGCCGTGCACGAGGATGCCGGCGACCGCGCTGTGGAAAATGCCAATCCGGTCCGGCCAATTCGGCCGCGCGATCGCGGCGATGACCGCCATCACCACCACCACGAACGCCATCCGGATCGCCAGATAGGTCAGCGGCTCCGCATTGTTGATGACGTATTTGGTGCCGATGAATCCGGTGCTCCACAGCACGACAAAGATCGCCGGCGCCAGACGAGCGGCAGTTTCCTCGAAGCTCTTGTTCATTGCAGACCGTCATTGCCTGAAGCTGAGGCAACCAGCAATCGCGAATTTAAGAGGGTGGCGGCGAGCCCGCGGCTGTAAGCAGGTGGCGCCTCACCCACAGTGTCGTCCCTGCGAAAGCAGGGACCCATACTCCGCGGCGGATGTTGTGAAAGGGACTCGTCGTTCCAGCGGCCTTCAACGATAACCATCGGTGGTTATGGGTCCCTGCTTTCGCAGGGACGACACTGAACGTGTTGCACGGTCTGCTAGCCACACATTCGCATTCTCGTGACATTGCCGATGACACGAGACCACTCTGACCTTGCAGACGCTCGCGGACCCAACGCCTATCGCTGCCAATCACGACGATTTGTCCTCAGGGATGCCATGCGCGTTTATCGGATGCGACATTCCGCCCTCGCCGATACGCTTCGGTAGAATCTCGCAGCCGTCGGTCGCGGCACGTTCCGGATTGCACTGGAATACACCGTCGCCGAATACCGGCGGCCAAAAACACTGCACAAGAAGAACCGGCCACGAGCCGGACAAGAAGAAAAACAATGGATCAAGTGGCGTTGGTCGTCGTTCGGGCGGTCGAGAGCGGCGCGACGACGACGAAAGATATTATCGGCGTGACCAGATTGTCGCGTCTCAAGGTCGAGCGTGCACTGAGCGCGCTGGAGAAGCAGAAGCTGCTCCTCCGCGAACGGCAGGGCTCGTGGGCCCTCGGCTTTCCCGTGGCTCCGACGGTCAGGCAATGTGGATCATGCACCCTCTGCTGCAAGGTGCTTGAGGTGACCGATCTCGGCAAGCCGGTGAATACGGTCTGCAGCCACATCCTGGCGGGCGGCGGATGCGAGATCTACCACGAGCGTCCCCGGCAGTGCCGCTCATTCAGCTGTGCCTGGCTGCAAGGCCACCTCGATGATGATTGGTTTCCCGAGACCACGGGCATGGTGCCGCATTTCGGGCTCGACGCGCTGAATGTGCAGGTCGACCTCGATGATCCCGACCGCTGGCGCGAGGAACCCTATTTCAGCAAGCTGTGCGAACTTTCGCTGAAGGGCCTCAGGGTAAGTGAAGGCCGGCCGTATGCCACCCTCGTCATCGTCGGTCCTGACCGCTACCTGTTGCTCGGGCGGACCATCGTGCCTGAACCAACGCTGTTCGGCACCGCCTTCGTGCCGATTACGTTCGATACCTTCCGCTACTGGAAGGCAACGTCGCTTGAACATCTGCAGCGGTTGAACGATCGGGTCATGGAGATCCAGCGCATCCAGCAGGAGTTCGGCCATTGCGCCATCCCTGACGACGACGATCCCTCCCCGCCTTACCGGCCGGCTCTGCTCCAACGGTCGAAGGAACTGGGCGTGATACGCACGACGTGACGACAGCCGGACACAGCGCAGGTCAGTTCGTCATCTGAGGTGATACTTCCTGCCGTTGGTATTCGGGTCTGTATTGTCGCTTGTCGAAAACATCAAGGCCGGGCCGAAGTAATTCCAGGTGTCCCGGTAAAATGCGAAGCGGCCGGCACCCTTGTCGATGATCTCTTGCTGGGCGGTGTTCGCAGGGCCGAGAAGCCGGTCGTCTTCGTACAATCGGGCAGTCTCGAGCGTGCCGTCCACGTATTTGACGGGGATGAGATACGCATATCCCTTGTAGAGACGGAAGGCGCCACGCAACAGGTTCCTGTCGATCGGACTCGGAGGAACCAGAAAAAGGAATGCGCTCGACGCCAAGGCAAAGAGCGTCGATCCGATCGCGATGCGCGTGCTGGCAGATGTCCTCAACGATACTTTTCCCTTGGCTCTTGCTTGCGAGGCTTCCCGCCTTCTCTAGCGCGCGCCTGCGGCGCAGACAACCGACCGCCCGCCGCCACGCCTTGTTGCGAGCCGGATCTGGCTCGCGATATTTCCGCATCGAACGACAATCAGATTGTCGCCGCGCGGCCGGCTGATCGGCCCAGGACTGCCATCAGCACCGTCGCGACGGCGCAGCACGCGAGCGCAACCTCCCAGCCTCCGGTCGCATCATGGGCAAGTCCGGCGAGCGGCGGACCCGCAGCGGCGAGCGAGTAGCCGAGGCACTGCGCCATGCCGGACAGCGCGGCCGCCTGGTGGCTGTGCGAGGTTCGCAGGCTGACGAATGTCAAGCCGAGGAGGAAGGCCGCACCTGCCCCGAAGCCGAACAGCGCGACCCACAGCATTGCGAGCGCCGGAAGCTGCCACAATCCCAGCAGCGAGACGCAGGTTGCAAGCGACACGGCAATCGCAATCCCGCGCTGGTCCTTCATGCGCCGGACCATCGGCCCGAGGATCAGGCCGGGGACCGCGGTCGCCAATTGCAGCCCACCGTGCAGCGTACCCGCCGTCGCCGCCGGGTAGCCTGCCTGCACGAGGATGGCGGGCAACCATCCGACGATGATGTAGAACACCAGCGAGGTCAGGCCGAGGAAGCCAGTCACCTGCCAGGCGAGCAGCGAGTGCCAGATGCGCCCGCGATGCGGCGGCGAGGCCGGCTCGACCGTCGGGGCCGCGTGCGCCCCCAGCTGGGGTGCCCAGGCTATCAGCGCCACCACCGGAAAGATCAGCGTGCTCGCAAGCGAGAGATGCCAGTTCGATCCCGGCAATTGCGCAAGCGGGATGGCCACGACCGATGCGAGCGCCTGGGCCAATGCGGACGTGATCGCGTAAGCGCCGGTCAGGCTGGCGATACGGGTCGGAAAGTCCCGCTTGAGCAGGCTCGGCAGCAGCACATTTCCAACGGCGATTCCGGCACCAATGGTGGCGGTGCCCGCGAACAGCGCCCAGACCGGACCGGACGAGCGCAGCGCGATCCCGGCCGCGATGACAAGCAGCGCACCGAACAGCGACCGCTCGATGCCCCATTCGCGCCCGAGCACAGCTGCAACAGGTGAGATCGCGGCGAACGCCAGCAAGGGCAGCGTCGTCAGGATTCCGGCCTCCGCCGCGCTGATCCCGCTGGTCTCACTGATCATGCCGAGCATCGGCGCGACGCCGGTAATGGGCGCGCGGAGCGTCGAGGCGATCAGCAGGATCCCCGTCAACAACAGGCCCTGCCCGCCCAGCGTGCGCATCGGCGCTATCATCGTCATCGCATGCTCCTGCCCATCTGCATGCGCCAAGCTATCGACTTGGTTGTCGGGAGAATTTACATATCTATTCTATCGATCGCTAAATTCGGTCACTCGACGGGTTTCCAGCTCCGTTATGGGCTTTCAACTTCGCTATCCCTGGCCGGACCTTGATCCGGATGACGTCGCGGCGGCGGCCATCGCCGTGCGCCTCGACGTCACCGAAAACAAGGTCGAGGCGGCCGAGCATGCGCACCGGAAGGGACAGCTCGTCTTCGCGCTCGGCGGCGGCGTGATGTGCCGCGTTCCGAACGGGTTGTGGATGGTGCCGCCGCATTGCGGCGTCTGGCTTCCCGGCGGCACGCGCCACACCAATATCGCAACCGCCAATGCACGAATCTTCTTCGTCTTCATCGAGCCCGATGCGGCCGACCTGCCCGACCGCTGCTGCACATTGTCGATCTCACCCTTGCTGCGAGAGCTGATCATCGCGCTTTCCGACCGTATGCAGCAGGACCACGGCACTGAAACCCTCGTTGCGCAATTGCTGCTGAGCGAATTGCCGCGCATGCCGCTGCAGCAGCTGCATCTGCCGATCTCGCCCGAGCCACGCTTGCGACGGATCGCGGCAGCGCTCGCCGACGATCCGGCCGATCGCCGCACGATGGCCGAATGGGCCGAACGCGTGGCGCTGAGCGAGAGCAGTCTCGCGCGTCTCATCCTGAGGGAAACCGGCCTGACATTCGGACGCTGGCGTCAGCAACTGCATTTGATCGTCGCGTTGCGCGAACTCTCCGCCGGCGCGAGCGTTCAGCAGGTCTCGTCCGAACTCGGTTATGAATCCGTCACAGCCTTCATCACCATGTTCAAGAAGGCGCTCGGCAAGCCACCGGCGAAATATCTCAGCGATATCATGCAAGGGAGCGGCTCGGCGTTCGCGGCTGGCGGGCGAATTTAGGAACACCGGTCGGCAACGGACGTTTTCGACATATCGGGCGAACGACAAGCGAGCCGCCTGCGCCAAGCCAATGCAGCGAGGATGCCAGATGCCCTACGCGCTGTTCGATCGCGACAGACAGATCGACAAGGCTTTTCCGACGGAGAAGCAAGCGTGGGAACATGCACTGATCTGCGGACTGATCTTCGACGTTCCGGTGGCGGATGAAGCGCCGGGCCAGGTGCTGCCGGCCGGCTATCACATGAAGCGAATTCCCGGCGACAGCGAAGTCTTCGAACCGGCGCCCGAATGGAAGTTACCGAACGAAATTTCGTGATCGGCCCGCGGCAGGGTTGCCGGTTGCGATCGTGA
The DNA here is from genome assembly GCF_029714345.1 of Bradyrhizobium brasilense. Lineage (NCBI taxonomy): Bacteria > Pseudomonadati > Pseudomonadota > Alphaproteobacteria > Hyphomicrobiales > Nitrobacteraceae > Bradyrhizobium > Bradyrhizobium brasilense. The sequence continues at coordinate 4,136,564 of NZ_CP121669.1, read as the reverse complement.
CGTTGCGCGATAAGTAACGCCGAACCAGACCAACAATTCAGGATGAGCGCATGGCCGAAACCGGCAAGATTTTTCACGTTCGCTGCGTCGACAACACGTTGCAGCGGGACACGCTCTCGCTCGGACGCGTCTACGAGGTGACAAGGGATATCGAACGTGACGGCTATTACGAGCTCAGCGGATTGGGCCGCTTCAGCCGGTCCAGATTCGAGGTCGTCGAGCCGAACGACGACACGGCCGAAGTCCGGCAGACGTCTCGATCAAAATAGACAGGAGAGCGCGATGCCCAGAGGCGACAAGTCGAGTTATACCGACAAGCAGAAACGGCAGGCCGAGCACATCGAGGAAGGCTACGAGACGCGTGGCGTTCCGGATCGCGAGGCCGAGCGGCGCGCATGGGCGACCGTCAACAAGGAGACCCACGGCGGCAAGAAGAGCGGCTCCGGCCGAGGCACGCGCGAGGATCATTCCCCGTCGCGCAAGGGCGGCAAGCTCGGCGGCAAGGCGGCCGCGAGCCGCCCCGCGGCGGAGCGGTCGCGCTCGGCGAAAAAGGCGGCACGTACCCGCAAGCGCCGGGCCGCCTGACCGGCCGCGGGCGCCCCCACAGACAGCAAGACAATACCGCACGCCCGAGCATGAGCCGGAAGAATGCGCGCCGGTTTTCCGAAAAAATCATGCTCAAACAATGAGCTAAAGCGCGACGACGACGGCACCCGATCTCATCGCGCGTTAGGCGACGCCTCGCAAATGCGTGATCGGGCGCCACCACCGGTTGCCTTCATTTCGGCACCTATCGGGAACAGGCTGTCGGCCCAGGAAGCAAAAGCGAAGCAAAGGCGGCCACCGCAGGGGGTGCCTGCAATTGACGTATCGGTCCCATAGCAGCTGGCAGGACGTGGATCTGCGCAATCTCGTCCGGGTCATATCGGCCTGCACCCTCGGGCTTTGGGCGTTTGCGGCCGGCCTCCTGATCGGGACCTTCCTGCTTTGATGGATCGGCGCGGCACGCGCGGCCTGCCTACCCGCCGCTCAGGTGATGCGCGGCGACGAACAGGACGAGCGCACTAAGCACCAATGCCGATGTAGCGCCGGCAACGCTACGCGCGAGTTCAGCCTTCGAAAGATTGGATCTGGTTGCCATTGCAGCCTCCCATTCGCGCGAGCTGAGCCACAGCCGCTCCGGCGGTCAGGCTCGCTCATGGAGACATTCGCATCACCAGGATGAACGCATCATGAGCAAAACGAACCACCGGCGCCTCCGTTCCAAAATCTGACCCAGTGGATCGCTTTCGGAACCCGGGCGTTGACCGCATGCGGCAAGCCGGCCGAGCCGCGCCGGAATTGGAAATCGGAGATGCCATGGTGATCCGCTGGGGGCGGCTTCAACCGGCGATTTGGGCGACCGTCATCCTGCTCGTGAGCATCACGGCAGCCGACGCTGCCGGCGACAAGGCGAGCAAGCCATCCGAGTTCATCCTGCTCGTCCAGATCGCGCTCCTGATCGCGGTCGGGCGCGGTCTCGGCGAATTGATGCAGCGGATCGGCCAGCCCTCCGTGATCGGCGAACTGCTCGGCGGCCTGTTGCTCGGACCATCGCTGTTCGGCTGGTTGTGGCCGTCGGCGCACGGCGTGATCTTTCCGCCGTCCGGCGAGCAGAAGGCGCTGATCGACGGCATTGCGCAGTTCGGCATCCTGCTCCTGTTGCTGCTGACGGGCATGGACACCGACCTCAAGCTGGTGCGAAAGGTCGGCCGCGCCGCGACCACGATCTCGGTCGCGGGCATCGCGGTGCCGTTCGTGTGCGGCTTCGCGCTCGGCGAATTCCTTCCCGACGGCCTGCTGCCGTATCCCGAAGCGCGGCTGATCGCATCGCTGTTTCTCGGCACGGCGCTGTCGATCTCCTCGGTGAAGATCGTCGCCGTCGTGGTGCGCGAAATGAACTTCATGCGCCGCAATGTCGGCCAGATCATCGTCGCCAGCGCGATCATCGACGACACCCTCGGCTGGATCATCATCGCTGTCATCTTCAGCCTCGCCTCGCGCGGCACGCTCGATGTGCTCTCAGTCGCGCAGGCGCTGTTCGGCACCCTCGCCTTCCTCGCGGTCAGCTTCACGATCGGCCGGCGGCTGGTGTTCCGGCTGATCCGCTGGGCCAACGACAATCTGGTCTCCTCGGCGGCCGTCATCACTGTGATCCTGCTGCTGATGAGCGGGATGGCGATGATCACGCATCTGATCGGCGTGCACACCGTGCTCGGCGCCTTCATCGCCGGCGTGCTGGTCGGGGAATCCCCGATCCTGACCCGGCAGATCGACGAGCGGCTGCGCGGGCTGATCTCGAGCCTGTTCATGCCGGTATTCTTCGGGCTTGCCGGCCTCAGCGCCGACCTCACGGTGCTGAAGGATCCGTCGGTGCTGGGGCTGACCGCGGCGCTGGTGCTGATTGCGAGCATCGGCAAGTTCGGCGGCGCCTTTGTCGGCGGTGCGCTCGGCGGGCTGACCCGGCAGGAGTCCTATGCGCTGGCGAGCGGCATGAATGCGCGCGGCTCGACCGAGGTGATCATCGCCACCATCGGCCTGTCGATGGGGGTGCTGAGCCAGACCATGTTCTCGATGATCGTGACCATGGCGATCCTGACCACGATGGCGATGCCGCCGATGCTGCGCAGCGCGCTGGCGCGGCTGCCGCTCGGCCGGGACGAGAAGGAGCGGCTGGAGCGCGAGGAATATGAGCAGCGCGGCTTCGTCGCCAATCTCGAGCGGCTGCTGCTCGCGGTCGACGAGAGCAGCAATGCGACATTCGCCGCGCATCTCGCCGGCCAACTCGCCGGCGGGCGCGGCCTGCCGATCACGGTGCTGCATGTCGGCGCCAATGCCAAGCTGCAGGAGAAGAACCGTGCCGATGAGGAGAGCCCCGAGGCGGCGGTCATCAACGCGGCCAAGGCGAGCGCCGAAGCCGATGCCGACGGCGGCGGCAATGTCGACGTCATCAGCCGCGCCCGCGAGGAGACGGCGGCGGAGGCGATCGCCGAGGAAGCCAGAAAGGGCTTCGACCTGCTGGTGGTCGGCATGGACGCGGTCGCCGGTCCCGACGGCGGCTTCGACCGGCGGCTCGACGACCTGACCTCCGGCTTCGACGGCCCGCTGGCGATCGCGGCCGCCAAGGGCGTGCACGAGAAGGAGCCGACGGCGAATGCGCGGAAGATCCTGGTGCCGGTCTCGGGCAGCAACGTCTCGCGGCGCGGAGCCGAGGTCGCGATCGCGCTGGCGCGCCTCTCGAGCGAGCCGCTGCAGGTGGTCTACGTCTCGACCACGCGCGACAAGGGCGCCCGCCGCACCAGCCCCAGCATGTCGCTCGCGCATGAGGAAGCGATCCTGAAGGACATCGCGGCGACCGCGGCGCGCTATGACATCAACGTGACGACGCGGCTGCGCGCCAACACCGCACCTGAGATCGCGATCTTGCAGGAGATCGCGTCAAGCCGGGCCGACCTTGTCGTGATCGGCGTCGACCGCATCCAGGGCGACAGCCTGAATTTCGGCAGCATCGCCGCGGCCGTGCTCGGCAAGTCGAAGGCGTCCGTGCTGCTGGTGTCGGATGGCGACGTCAGGCCCAAGACCTGAAACCCCAAGACTTGAAGCCTAGGACTTGAAGGCCCAAAACTCGGAACAAGGCGCGCGTCCGCGCCTACCACTCTTCCGGACAGGGATCGACGATCTTCCAGAGATCGATTCCGTTCTTGATCTTCTTCATCTCGGTAGTGAGCCCGCCATTGCGGCGGATCCAGTCCTTCACCGTATCGGGGTAGTAGGACATCAGGTCGGAGGTGCCCTCGAGGCTGGTGACCTTGATGCCGAAGGTGAAGGCCTTGTCGTAATAGGCCTGGTGGAAGCCGATGCTGGCCCGCGGCGTGACGCAGATCTTGTTCAGCGGCACGATGCCGAACACCAGCGTGCAGGCCGAGTTGCAGATGCCGTCGATCACGACGCGCTCGCGGCGCTCGCGGATCTGCTTGTACTTGGCCTTGTACTCCTCGACATAGCCGCCATGGTCGCGCGTGATGTGCAGCACCGCCCGCGCGGGCGTCGCGGCCAGAACCGAGAGCAGCAAGGCGACAAGGGGCGTGATGCGCATGGATCGTTCGAAACCGCGGGAAAGGCCGGGCCCGGGCGGACCTGACCGCAAGACTCTGGCCGGACTGTGTTGGCAATCCGTTAAGCATCCGCAAAAAGGCAAAATTTGGCGCGCTGTGGCTGATTTCCCGCAGCTTTTGGCCCCGATTCCGGGTTAAATGGACCGCGGGGCGGCCCACAATGCCGATTCCCGTAAATGACCGGAGGCCGCCCATGACCAAGACCAAGCTTTTCGCCGCCCTCGCTCTGGCCGTGATGGCCCTGACCCCGGCGGCTGCGGCCGACCTCACGGCCCATCCGCGCCACCACCGGCATCACCACCACGCCCATTGGGGCCTGCCCTACCACATCAGCTATCTGCACAATTACGGCCCCGGCCCGACTGCCGGCAGCTTCGCCTATTACGACGGCTCGCCGCGCAACAAGTGCTACCAGAGCGCGGCCGCCTATATCGGCCAGGACCACCGCCGGCATCCCTGCTTCTGACGGCTGTAAGGGAGACGGCGGGACGTGCCGGCACCGCTGGGTGCCGCGCTCCGTGCCTGCCTGCTGGCCCTCCCCGCCCAAGTCTGATAATCGACCCGCAACGCGCTCGTAGCTCAGCTGGATAGAGCATCGGATTTCGATTCCGAGGGTCGGGAGTTCGAATCTCTCCGAGCGCGCCAGCGATTTTACCGATAGATCAATAATTTAAGCCGCGCTCATTTCGTTCTGAGTGAGCGTTTTCGCGTTGCGAGCCAGCTCAACTCGCTGCAAGTAAAATCAACGCGCTACCAGCCGCTACAAATCACTCCGCGCAACACGGGCGTAACACGGCGGTTTAGCGTCTGTTCTGAAGCGATGCTGCAAGATGAGAACGACCCCGACGCCGCGCGCCGAGGCCGCCCTTGTGGCTCCCAGCCGGGTTGGGGGTATGAGAGCCGGGAGCCGGAAGACACTACTTCCAAAACCACCGCTCGTTCCTGCCGCCAATAACACCAATAGGGATTACCTCCCGGCCAGGCTCGCCGAAAAACGATATCAGAATTGGAATGATGGTATCGGCCGCCCTGCCGACGAGAGGGAAGGTTAGCAAATCGGCAACTAGATCGGCGCAGGCTTCTCTGAGGGACGGGGCCGTTGGGGACGCAGCACGGTCACGTTTCGGAGGAGCTGACGTGTAGGCCCTGGCGTCGGCTCCTCTCTTAGAAGCTTGTGTGAGTTCGGCAACAGCCGTCTCTCCGCGGATCTGCTAAGGAAATGACACTGGGAATTTCAGGGCCCTAGCGCTGGGAATGACAGGGCGCCGCCGGGACAAACCATTTCGGGCCCGGCGGCGTAGCTTTTAGGTCGGCGTCACAGTATCGATGCCGAGCGATCCGAGCAGCGCGCGAGCTCGATCCGGCAGCCGATTGTTGCAGCGACCTGCCACGAAACCATTTTCATCGGCGGACGAAACCGGGCGGAAACAATTGACCGGTACCACTTCTCCCAAACAATAATGGGGAAGTGTCATGATGGAAGCGACCATTGTCGCGCTGCTGCTCCTCAGCGCCGCTGTGTTTTTTGCCCACGCCTACGACGCCCTGCATACGCATTGACGGGATCGGCATCGTTTAAGTCTGCGTACCGTCCACCAGGGTCTGTGGGCTTGCGCGAGCCAACAATCGCGCCCTACCCCCGCCCGTCCTTCTCGCCGAACCACCGCCGGCACGCCCGGCTGAAGCTCGTCGCATCGGTGTAGCCGAGCGCGGCCGCCATTTCGTCGCGCGATTGGGTGCCGGCCGCGAGCATGATCCTCGCGCGCTCGCGAAGCACGCCGTCGAGCAGCGGGCGGAAGGCGCTGCCGGTCTCGGCGAGCCGCCGCACCAGCGTTCGCCGCGAGGTGCCGACGAGACGCGCGGCCTCCTCCTCACCGAGACGCTGCGGCAGGCGCGCCGCGATCAGGCGCTCGACGATCCCCGCCAGCGCCGTGGAGTCGGGCTGCGGATTCTCGATCGCCTCGAGCGCTTCGATGGCCTTGGCGTGCAATTGCGGATCGGCAAACGGCGACGGCCGCGCGCCAAGCGCTTTCGGCACCTCGAAGATGAAAGCGGCAGCGTTGAACTTCACCGCGCAGGAATAATGCTCGAGCAGCCGCGCCGCGCCCGCAGGCGGCGGCCAAGGAAATTGCAGTGTCGCCTCACCGATCGCATCCTCGAGCAGCTGCACGTACACGGCGTGCACGTTGAGGCTGACCGCCAGCGCCACGGCGTGCCACAGTGCTTCGTCCATCACGACGGCGGGCGAGATTTCAATCTGGATCGCGCGCGCAGTCTTGCGCAGCCGGTTGCGGACGAAGGGCGCGCGGGTCGACCCGAAGCGCGCGCCGGTCGCCAACGCATCCGCGATGGTCGGCGCCGTCCTGGTCGCGACGTCGAGCGCGCCTTGCAGCGATGTCGACCACACCGCCGCGGCCGACAACGGCCACAGCTCGCCATGCCGGCGCGTGATGTTGGCCGCCAGCACCACCAGCGAGGATACCGGCATGTGAGCGCCGGGGTGGTCGAGCGCCTCGAGCCGAATTCCGGTGCCCTTCAGCAGTTCGTCGCGATCGCTTCGCGTCTGGCCAAACGCCCGCACCAGGGCCCGCGCATAGGCCGCGGAGACCGGCGTGCGAAGGGCATCGGATTCCGATCCGTGCATGGCGTCGGCGACCTCCCCCTCGCGAACGTCCGGCCGAACAGGCTTGGCGCAAAATGCCACAAAATTGGCCTGTTGTGAACTGGCGACGCAGGCCCGCCTCGCGGCATGCTTGGCCCAACAACGGCGAACGCCGCCTCGCAAGAGATGCTGGAGGGAATGCGATGATCTTCACGGGCACCAATGCTGCTGGCGAAACGATCACCTACCGGGACGGCAAGCGCTATCTCTGGATGCTCTCGTTCATTCCGCCGCTGATCCCGCTGTTGTCCTACTGGCTGTTCCTGCGGACGCACAATCCGCTGGTGACGCTGATCCCCTTCGTCTTCATCTTCATCCTGATCCCGTTGCTCGACGTCGTGTTCGGTGAAGACAGCCACAATCCGCCGGCGGAAGTGGTCGCCGCGATGGAGGCCGATCCCTATTACCTGCGGCTCGCGCGCATCACCGTGGTGTTTCCCTGGATCAACTACGTCGCGCTGATCGCCTTCTTCGGCACCCAGGAACTGCCTTGGTGGTCCTATGTCGCCTTGCTGCTCGGCGTCGGCACCATCAATGGCGGCGCGCTGTTGATCGGGCACGAGCTCGGCCACAAGGCTGACAGGCTCAACATCCTGTTCGGCATGCTCGCCAACTGCGCGGTCGGCTACGCGCATTTCCGCGTCGAGCACAATCGCGGTCATCACACCTGGGTCGCAACCCCCGAGGACCCCGCCAGCGCGCGATTCGGTGAATCGATCTATGCGTTCGCAACGCGCGAGCTGCCCGGCGCGTTCAAGCGCGGCTGGCGCAACGAGGCCGAACGGCTGACCAGGCGCGGCGAGCCGGTCTGGTCGGTCAACAACGAGATCCTGCAAGGTTTTGCGCTGACGCTCGTCGTCGCGGCCGTGCTGATTGCGCTGTTCGGCTGGAAGGTCGCGCCGTTTATCGTCGCGCACCATTTCCTCGGCTGGTACGCGCTGACCCAGGCCAACTATGTCGAGCACTACGGGCTGCTGCGCGAGAAGCTGCCGAACGGCCGCTACCAGGCGGTCGAGCCGCGCCACTCATGGAATACCAACCACATCGTCTCGAACCTGATGACGTTCCACCTGCAACGTCACTCCGACCACCACGCCAACCCGATGCGCCCCTACCAGTCGCTGCGCGATTTCGACGACATCCCGCGGTTGCCGAACGGCTACACCGGCATGTTCGGGCTGGCGGCAATCCCGCCGCTCTGGTTCCGCGTGATGGACCCGAAGACCCTGGCCTGGGCCGGCGGCGACAAGAGCAAGCTGAACCTCCGCGATCGGCCCGCGAGCTCGTGATCGCGGCGATCACCCGGCTCCCGGTCCTACATCTGCGCCGATCGCCGCTTCATGGCGCCGATGCCGAGGAATGAGCCATTCACCGACGGATACTGGCTGGTGAATTCGAACGTATCGAAGCTCGGCGCCTCGAACTGCTTCAGCGCCTTCCAGAGCAGCGTGGTATCGGGACAGGCCTGGGAATGGATGTCATGATGCACGATGATGCGGGCGTGCGAACGCACCAGCAGATGATCCTGTAGCGCACCGCGCAGGCTGTGATCGCCGTCGATAAAGACGAAGTCCGGCTTCAGCCGGTCGACATGCGCACCGACCAGCGGCGAGGTCGAAAAATCCTGCATGTAGATCGGCTCGATCGCGGCCTGCTGCTGCAGCAGATCGAAATAGGCCGAGATAAACGGCGTCGGCGCGATCGGATCGAGTGCAATCACGGTCTTCAGGTCGGCGCCGCTGTTCCTGAGCCACTCCGTCACCAGGATGAACATGCCGCCCCAGCGGCAGCCGATCTCCATGTATGAGGAGACGCCGGACGCATTGCGCGCAAGCCAGGCGAGATATGGCGCAAGCTGGTTCGGATATTGCCAGAGGTGGAGGCCCTTGCCGAAGTTCGGCGCCAGCTCCGGCGGCTGCTCATGAAGCAGTTCGTCATTGAGCCCCATTGCAGGGATAAATTCGCGTTCGAGGAAGTCCACATCCAACCGCTGGGCCGAGGTCAATGACCCGATGGTATCGATCGCCTCGCGGACGAAAGGCGCAAGATCGGCGAAACGCTGGTATCGGTCGGCTTGGGTGTACTGGGCGTTGAGCATCGGGCAATCAGATCGGAGGGCGGACGGGAGACCGCTGGTCGTCGCGCCTCCAATCATTGAACGGACCAGGCACCCGTCTCGGGCGCAAAATCTTGCGTTCGGTGTCGAATAGCCGCCCGTTCGCACGGCGCCGGGCGAGCCGCTCGGCACAGTGCTTCGAACCCGCAGCCTGCTCCGCTCTCACCCGCTCGGAATCTTCCGCCGCACCGCCTCCACGCCAGCGTCGGTCACGTTGTATCTGCGCCCCATCTCCGGGACGATCCAGCCCTTCTCGATCATTCCGGCAATGGTGCTCGGGCCGACGCCCGCGGGAAACGGACGGCGGTTGCGGATCGCGTCGATCGCGACCCGCTCGAGATGGGTGGCGACATGCGAGGGGCGCGCGCGAAACGCCTTTGCCATGATCAGGACCGACAGGACCTCGGCGCGCCGGCGCACGGCCGAAGCGCTGCGGGTCAGTTCGTTGCTGATCTCGAGAGCGTTCTTGCCGGCCCTAGCGAGTTCTTTGAGCTTCTCGTCCTCGTCAGGGCTCCAGCGCCGCACGATCCCCATCTGCCCCTCACCGCCTGGATACCCATCTCAAACCGATGCATACGCAGGCGGCGCTGATTTGCCATGTGACTTTCGGCACCTCTTGATGCGACGTCGGGGCTGTCGCCATCAGGACGGCCGATCGCGGTGTCGCACGATGCAGCACAAAGAGCATGATCCGATTGAATCGGATCATGCTCTCAATCCCCTTGCTTGACGGCGTTTTGGTTGCGCGAACCGGTATTCACTCCGCGCTGGAACGCTTCAGTGCTTGCTGGGTTCAAGCGCTATGAGCACGCCGGTCGGCTCGGGCTCGTGCGGCCGAAGCGAGGTCAGCTCCGGATCGCTCCACTCGGCGAGACTGACGACTTCGCCGGTCTGCCCCGGCATGTCGGAGGTCTGGGCCGGTTCAAGCACCTTGAGCCCGCTGGTGTCGACGAAGAACGTGTGCTCACCGAACACGCTGTTCAGTTGCGCCACGGCCGGGTGATCGTCCGGAAGCACCTGGGCATTCAGTTGCGTCATGGTCTGCTTGACTTGCGTGGAATTGAGTTTCATCCGCTGCTCCTTCTCGTTGGTTCCGGCCGCGATGGTTTCCTTGACAGGTTTCCTTGACAAGTTTCCTTGGCTGGTTCCTCCCCGCCCGCACCCCACATCGGGGGCTTCAAGGTCTCGAACCAATCAGGCAACGAAACGTTCCGCACGCGCGACGCATTGACCGCCTGCGCAGCGGTTCCCCGCGTATCAGATGTGAAGTGCGACTCTGATGTCACGCCCATCGCTACGAGACGGGAGGCTTCTTCCTTGCGAGTCCTTCCAGATGCACGCGGCGTGCGGCGGATTTGCGCGCGCGCTCCCTGGTGCGGCAGGCCCGGCAGCGCACCGCCGCGGTAAATACATCGCCCTTGGCGGTCTCGTACCACCATTTCTGCTGCAACGGCGTCCAGACCTCGGCAACGCCGCAGTCCTTGCAGATGAAGGGCTCCGGTCGATAGGTTCCGCGCAGCACGAAATCGGGAGTCGAATAGCTGTTCGATGGCGCGAGCCGCGTCGTATCCACGGCAACCTCGTCGCGCGCCAGCGCAATCTTGTAGTCGCGGAGACGTTGCCGTTCAGCGGCGCGTTGCGCCTGGATGCGGCGCCATTCCTCGGCCTTGCGCCGCCTGGCTTCGATCTCTCCGTTCGTCTGCTTGCTGCGTTTCACGGCGGCACATCCGTCTGGGTCGAATGCCTTCGGCGCATCGACGAAGTAAATACCGGGCAGCACGCCTCGTCGATGATGACGTCATTGATGCGCTGCCGTTCTGCCGCCGGCTTGTCATAATTGCCGCAACATTGCGCGACGACAAGGTCGCGTGCGGGGAACACGTAGAGGCGCTGACGGCCGTCCGAGGCGGATGACTTCGGGATGCCCCTCAGGCCGCGCCTATGCCGGCCCCTGCTCCGCCGGCCGCATGCGGATCAGCGCGTCGAGCACGAGGACAAGAACCGGGCGCTGCTCGTCGTTGACCAGCTCCGTCTTGAAGATCACGACAGCGTCGCGCCGCTCCGGCCTGATGGTGATCTTCTGGATCTGGGATTGGCCGGTGAGCGTGGCGCCGGGCCGAACCGGGCTCGGCAGGCGGATCTCGAAGCTCCGCCCGACGATCCCCGCCACCTTGGTCCAGATCGCCTCCACGACGAGCCGCTGATAGATCGCAATGGTGTTGAAGCCGCTTGCGATCAGTCCGCCGAACGGGCCTGCCGCAGCCGCAACGGGATCGGCATGGATTGGCACCGGATCATATTTGCCGGCGAACTCCAGGATCTCGGCCTCGCCGATCGTGTAGCTGCCAAGCTTGAACGTCTGGCCCTCGGTGAGATCTTCCGCATACAGCATCGCGCGCCTCCATCTGTCGCGCGACGATAGACGAATGGTGCGGGCTTTCCATTACCCCGGACGTCATGAACTTCGCGCGTGATACGCGAGCGACACCCACCGCTCGCATATCGCCGCAGGTATCCCGCGCTATTGCAGCCGCGCCGCCCTCGCCTTTGCCGCCTTCAGCGTGTTCTCCATCAGGCAGGCGATCGTCATCGGGCCGACGCCGCGCGGCACCGGCGTGATGGCGCCGGCGACCTGCACCGCCTCGTCGAACGAGACGTCGCCGCGCACCGCATAGCCGCCGTCCGGCTTCTCGACGCGCGTGGTGCCGACGTCGATGACGATGGCCTGGGGCTTGATCCAGTCGCCGCGCACGAGGCCGGCCTTGCCCACCGCGCTCACCAGGACGTCGGCCTCGCGGCAGATCCTGCTGATGCCGCGGGTGTGGATATGGGTCTGCGTCACGGTCGCGTGCTCCTGCAGCAGCAGCGCGGCCATCGGCTTGCCGACGATGTTGGAGCTGCCGATCACCACGGCATGGGCGCCGGTGAGGTCTGATCGGACCGACTTGATCAGCCGGAGACAGCCGAGCGGCGTGCACGGCACCAGCGCGTCATCGCCGTGAAACAGCCGGCCGGCGTTGAGGGCGTGCAGGCCGTCGACATCCTTGGCGGGATCGACCGCCGCCATCACGCGCAAGGCGTCGATATGCGCCGGCAACGGCAGCTGCACCAGGATGCCGTCGATATCGTCGCGCGCATTGAGCGCCTCTACTCCGGCAAGCAGATCGGACTCGCTGGCATCATCCGGCAGGCGTGCGACCTCGCCGCGCAGGCCGAGCCGTTCGGCCATCCTGACCTTGCTCTGCACATAGATCTGGCTCGCCGGGTCGCAGCCGACCAGCACGACCGCAAGCCCCGGCGCGCGGGGCAGCCGGTCGAGTTCGCCAGCAATCTTGTCGATGACAATTTGGGCATGTGCATGCCCATCGAGAATGTTCGCCGTCATGGCACCTCCGTTTCGAAGCGGTGCCCAGGCGCGCGGCGTTCAGTCTCTGCGCTCCCCGATGGTGGTCCATCCAAGCGCCAGTCGCGCAGATGGCGTCGTCATAGCCGCCCCGCCAGGTAAAGGCAATTCATGCTCTCCCGCGGGTCGAACGGCGACGAATTGCCCTCACTTTTGCCGGTGGATCGGTGCCGGGCGGGTCACCTCTGGGGGTAGGATTCGGGCAAGACTTGCGTTAAGTGTCGGCGCTTGCCGGGCTTTTCCGATCCCCGGCGCCATCCTTCCGGTCATCACGCCATTTCGGACATTTTCGACATGAGACATATCATCCTCGCGCTGGCGCTCTTCTGCCCGGCTGCCGCGCTTGCCCAAGGCACCACGCCGGCCCCCGCCGACGCCGACAAGCCGGCGGCGGCCTCGCAGCCGATGGTCGGCGACAAGCCGCTGGTCCAGGTCGGCAAGAAGTCGGCCGCCAAGAAGGGCGAGAAGCCTGCCGCGCCCGGCAAGCCGCAATCGGTCGCCCAGAAGCTTCAGGCCTGTCAGGACATCGACGACGCCACCAAGGAACGGCTGATCTGCTACGACGAGATCTTCAAGCCGCAGCCGAAGCCGAAGGCCGCCCCGGCCAAGGGCGTCAACGATTGCCGCTTCGTGAAGGAAGAGGACGAGCGGCTGACCTGCTACAACGGCTTCGCGGACAAGATTCCGCGCCTGCCGCGCTAAAGGTAGCGAGCGCCGCTCGGACGCCGTCTCGGATCCGGCCACCCGCCTGATCGCGGACATGAAAAAGCCGCCGCAAGTGTTTGCGGCGGCGGATCGATTGCCGGCTGCGGCAGCCCTTTCTTACCAGGTGCCGAAGCCACCAAAGAAGCCCATGCGCTGCTGCTGCGCGACGCGGTAAGGCTGATACATGCCGGGCTGCGCCAGCCGCATCGGCTGCTGGGGATGGGCGTGGTAGCGCGCGACCTTGCGCTTCTTCGGCGCCTGAGACTGGGCCTGCGCCGGTTGTTCAGCCGATTTTGCCTCAGCCGCGACCTTCTGCGCATCAGCCTTCTCTGGCGGAATGAACTGGGCGAACGTATTGCGGACGCGGGCTTGCGCCGACGCATCGCCCGTAGCCGACGGGATGGCCGCGGCGACCGCGTTGACCTGCGCCGGAACAATGGTCGGCAAATTGGTATCGTAGACCACCCGCTCGGGCAATTTCTGGGTCGACTTGATGCGCACCATGGTCTTGTCAACGCCCGGCGACGACAGTCCCTGGTTCTGGCCGGCGACCACGGCCTCCTGCGGCACGATGGCATTGACGACGAAGAGCAGCGCGAGCAGCACTCCACCAACGAACAGGAAATAACGCGCCACAGGCATTTTGGTAGCTCCCCCCGCGCAGCAGGGCGCGGTTCATCTCGGCGCGACGACATCAGTCATCGCGCGGGCGATTTCATCGTCTGCGCATGATCACCCGGACGCTGTCCGCGCTCCCGGGTCGTTCGCTAACGGCTGGTTTATTAGTTAGTTCCTGTCCGGCCGTTACGGTTCACCCGACAAGTCAATTCGCGGTCACTTTTTCGAGATGCCGGGAATTAGAGGCGGCTCGCCGTCACGACCGAGCATTTCGCCTTGTTTGCGTTCACGTTGACGAACCCGACCAACATTTGCGAGTAGGTCTTGCGGCTCTTCATGGCGATGGTGTCGGAGATCAGCCGCTTGCGCTCGGTCAGCGGCCGACCGTCCCGGCGGATGAAGGCGCAGGCGATCTCGATATCCTTGACGGCGAAATCATTGGCATTGCGCAGCGTCAGGGTGACCAGCGCCTTCGAACCCAGCCCGCCGCGCCGCCACGATTGCGAGGCGATCCGCAGCTTATCCAGCGGCGACCTTTCAGCGCCGGGCCCGGACGGCTTGGCCTCCTCTGCCCCCTGTGGAGCGATGGCCACACCGACGGTGGTCGGCTCGTCCGTCGGTGCGGCAAGCGCATCCCTCGCGGTCTGATTTGTGATTTGGGCTGGTTGCTCGCCGGTCGGGGCATTCTGCGCGGTGCGGATCATGGAGGACACCGGCCAGACATCCTGGTCCCCGGCGTCGCTCGGCTCGGGGAGCATGAACCATGCGGCGATCCCGGCGAGTGCAATCAGCGGCAGCAGCAGGCTGGCGTAGAAGCCCCCTTCACCGAGACGTCCGGCGGCCAACCTCCGAAACGACGCCAAGCCGATCCGCATCGTCGTGCCCTCACCCTGGCAGCCTGATCGGGCCGCCCCCCACACAGAGAGGAAGCCGCACCGCGCGGCTTCCGGGACGGCCGCAGGTCGAGCGGCCACGCGAAGACAATCGCTGACGGCCGCAATGGTTTCATTCCGGGACGACAATCTTGGGCAGGCATAACGAGGGATGGTATCCCAGCGAACCGCTCGCTAGATTTGCGCCGCCCGAGAGCGAGTACCGCGCACCGAACAGCGGCACGACAACAACAAGGAGATCGCAATGCCTGTCGTCACCTGGGACCACGTCCACCTGCGCAGTCCCGATCCCGAGGCCACCGCGACCTGGCTGCGCGACATTCTCGACGGCGAGATCATCCGCGGCCCCGGCCGCATCGACGTCCAGCTCGGTGGCGCGAAGGTGTTCATTGCGGAGGTGACCCAGGGCGACGGCGTCAACGCCGCGCCGGTGACGCCCTATCAGGGGCTCGATCATTTCGGGCTCACGGTGAAGGACATCGACGCGGTCGCTGCCGAGATCAAGGCCAAGGGCGTCGAATTCACCAAGGAGCCGACCACGATCCGTCCGGGCGTGCGGATCTGCTTCATCCGCGGCCCGCAGGGCATCTCGATCGAACTGCTCGAGCGCGACCAGAAATACGTCTGAGCAACGCGTGCGGCGCTAAGTCATGCTGCCGGGCATGAAGCAGCGGATCGTCACGCCCATGTAGCTCGGAATCGGCCAGACCATAGCGCGACCGACCCGGTTGGGCTCGGTGACCACGGCCTCGTCGGGGACATCGATCCACGCCCCGTCGAGGCGCACACGATAGTGCCCGTCCTTGGATTCCCAGTCGACATCGCTGACCGCTGTGCCGTCGGCATCCGAACAGCACGGCCCTTTGCCGCTGCGCAGGCCGTCGAACCATTCCTTCAGCGGCGAATTGGCGTAGCGGCCGTCGGGATCGCGCGCCTGCGCGATTCGCATGGCCGCAACCAACACCAGCGTTATCAGCACGAGGGATACGATCACGTGGCCCGCATAGCGGGCCGAAGTTCCATTGAGCCTGCGAGGGCGTGCCCAATGGCCGCCGGATTCAATCCAGTCAGACATGTGTTTGCTCCAGCACTCACCGGCCAGTGCAACCAGAGCCATGCATTTCGCGGGCCACTTTGATTCGCGAGTACGGTCCGCTGTCATTGCGCCGTCACACTGCCTGGCAGGAACCGAGGGTCACCCGAACGCGGGACACCCGGGAATCAACCTGCCGCATTGCACGAGGTTGCTCGCTTTGGCATAAAAAACCAACTGGCTTGCCATGGGCGCGGCGGCCAGCAATCGGGACGTCATGAAGAACGGACTTTACTCAATTCACGTCACCCTGCTGGACGGTCGCGTCGGCAAGGGCAGCGGCGTCATTCTCTTCCGCGACGGCCAGATACTGGGCGGCGACGCCTATCTTTACTACACCGGCAGCTACACGGTGAAGGGCGATGCCTTCAAGGGCGAAGTCCTTGTGCAACGCCACACGACGCCACGCGACACCGACAACCCGCTGTTCGGCGGGCCCGCGCCCGTCGGCATCGGCGTCTCCGGCACCTTCACCGACACCCGCGGCACCATGAGTGGGACCGCACTGGTCGGCAAGGCGAGCCTGATCTTCGGCGCCACGCTGCACAAGCTCGCGGATATCAATTAGCGGTTTGAAACCATTAGATCCGTCACCCCCGCGCAAAGGCTTCGCCTTTGTCGCTGGAGGAGCGTGCCCTTGCGCGCGTCTCGAAGGGTCGGCGGCCACCAGCCGGGCCGAGCATTCTTCGAGACGCGCTTCGCGCTCCTCACGATGACGGAGTCAGAGCGAGCGCTCGTCCCGCCCTACTCCGCGGCCTGCTCCAGCGGCGCGACGCGCGGGAGGATCATCTGGATGCGTGTGCCGTTGCCCGGTGCGGAATCCAGCGAGAGCCGGCCGCCGAGCCGCGTGGTGACGATGCTGTAGACGATGTGCAGGCCGAGCCCGGTGCCGCCCTGATCGCGCCGCGTCGTGAAGAACGGATCGAAGGCGCGGCGGCGCACGTCGAGGCTCATGCCGCAGCCATTGTCGGCGAAGATCACCTCGACATTGTCGCCGCCGGCGGCGTGGACCTGGATCTCGACCTCGCCGGCCTTGCCGTCCGGGAACGCATGCGCGACCGCGTTGAGAAACAGATTGGTCAGCACCTGGCCATACGGTCCCGGATAAGAGTTCATGATCAGGTTCGGCTCGCAATCGACATTGAGTGTCAGATTGTGCTTGCGCAGGCCGGGCCTCAGACTCATCACGACCTGCTCGGTGAGATCGCCGAGGTCGAAGGTGCGCTGGTCCGAATAGTTGCGGTCGGCGGCGACCTGCTTGAACGACTGGATCAGCTCCGCGGCGCGGTTGAGATTGGCGACGAGTTGCGAGGAGGCATCGCGCGCCGTGTTCAGGAAATCGTTGAGGCTGGAGCGGCGCAGGTCGCCGCGCTCGACCTGGGTGGCGAAATTCGCGGTCTTGCGCTCCAGCGCGGACGCCACCGTCAGGCTGATGCCGACGGGATTGTTGACCTCATGGGCGACGCCGGCCACCAGGCGGCCGAGCGCGGCGAGCTTTTCGGCCTCGATCAGCGAATTCTGGGTTTCCCGCAGATTACGCAACGCGGCCTCCGCGGAATCCCTCGCCTTGCGCATCTCCTGCTCGGAGCGCTTGCGCTCGCCGATGTCGAGCGCGACCGTGACGATGTTCTCAATCTCGCCTTGCGCGTCGAGGATCGGCAGCTTGTTGACCAGCCATTGCCGCATGTTGCCGGCGACGTCCTTGTACTCCTCTTCATAGAAGCCGAGCTCGCGCCGCGCCGACAGAACGCGCTTGTCGTTCTCATCGGTCTTCGCCGCGCCATAGCGCGACATCAGCTCGCCGGTGGTCTGGCCGATCGCGTCCTGCGGCTCGATGCCGAAGATTCCCGCCATGTAGCGGTTCATCAGCACGTAGCGCAGGTCGCGGTCCTTGACGTTGATGACGGCGGGCACGGTATCGATGACCATCTGCAACAGCCGACGGCCTTCGGCGATCGCGTCTTCGGCGCGCTTCTGGTCGGTGATGTCGCGCACCGTGCCCTCGTAGCGGATCACTTCGCCCTCGTCGTTGCGGACGACGGTCGCCGAATCGGACAGCCACAGCACGGTGCCGTCGCTCGCGCGCACCTGGTACTCGTAGTCGCGCACCGTGCCGTCGCGCTGCATTAGCTGCTGGTACTGCTCGCGCGCCGCCGGATCCACGTAGACGGTGGTGGCGATGTCGTCGATGCCCTTGATCAGGTCCTGCGGCGCGGCATAGCCCATCATCCGCGCCAGCGCCGGATTGGCGTTGAGCAGCGCGCCGCCCGGCGTCGTGACGTAGATGCCCTCGACCGACGCCTCGAACAGCTTGTGGTAGCTCTCCTCGGCGAGCCGCTGCTCGGCGAGCGCGCGCAGCGCGGCCTCACGCGCGCTGTCGGCGTCGACCAGGGTCTGGCGGAACACTTCGGCGGCGCGCGCGATATCGCCGATCTCGTTGTCGAGGTCGGCGCCGGGAATGAACGCGCTTTTCTCGCCGCCGGCGACCTTGCGGATCGAGCCCGCGATCCTGGCCAGCGGGCGGACGGTGCGGCGAACCACCAGCACCGACGCGAACAGGCCGATCAGCACACCCGCCGTGCCGAGCACGATGCTCTGCCATTTTGCTTCAGCCAGCGTCCGGGCAAAATCGCGCGACAGCACGTGGCCGCGGCGAGAGCTGAGCTCGCGCAGCAGCTCGGTGACCTTCTGGATCAACCGGCCTTCGGCGCCGAGCACTTCCTTGTCAATGTCGGCGATCTGGCCCTCGCGCACCGAGACCGCGATGATCGCCTCGGCATAATTGTCGACAGCGCCGCGCAGCGCGGGATCGGAGATGGTCATCGCCCGCATGCTCTGCGCGGCCTGCTCGGCAGCGGACGTGTTGTGCGCCAGCAATGCGGTGGCAATCCGGCTCTGGGATTGCGACAGCGCATTGGCCAGCGCCGCATCGTTGCTCGCGGCGACCGCCTTGTCGAAGGCGTCGCGCAGCGGCGGCAGCCCGGCGACCAGCTCGGCGCGGCGGCTGAGCAGCGCCGAGATGCGCTCGATGCCGTTGCGATAGGTCGCCAGCCGCTGGGTGACGCCGTCGATCATGTCCTGCTGCTCGGGCGCCAGCTTGATGCGGGTCTTTTTCAGAATCTCGCTCAGCGACTGGGCCGCCTCCGCGACCTGGACCGACTGGCTGCCCGGCTCGGTGACGAAGTCGCGCGCCGCCAGCCGCAGCTCGTTCATGCGGCGGTCGATATCCTCGGCGATGTCGCCGACGCTCTGCAGCCGCTGCAGCTCGGCGAAGGTCGTATCGATGTGGCGGATCGCGATCACGCTGGCGGTGGATGTGATGATGATCACAGCCAGGACCAGCAGGAAGCTGCCGAACGTGAGCTGGCCAATGGAGAGGGAGAACGCACGCGGCGCTTGCGAATTCGGCGGCAATTCAGCGGTCATGTCATCAAGGGCCGGGGTCCAATGGGCCCAATATACGGGAAATTACGGGTTTTGGGGAAACATGCTGCAGGACCGGCCGCCCGGTGTGATCAGTGTCACCCCGGGGCGGCCGATGGCCTAATCCGGCACAGGGCGGCCGGGCTCAGTCCAGCGGGATGCCGGCTTCCTTGACCACCCTGGCCCAGAGCGCAACGTCCGCCTTGATGATATCGACGAACTGCCTCAGCGGCGCGCTCCGGGCGTCGCAACCCGCAACATCCAGCTTCTTGCGCACCTCGGTGGAAGCCAGCGCGGTTTCGAGCGCCGCGCTGATGCGTTCGACCACCGGCAGCGGCGTGCCTGCCGGCACCACGAAGCCGAACCACGGCGTCACCTGCGCCTCGGCAAAGCCCTGCTCGGCCATGGTCGGCACGTCGGGGAAATACTTCGAGCGGCCGTCGCTGATCGCCCCGATGATCCGGATGCTGCCGGACTGCACCTGGGCCAGCGCCTGGTTGGCCGACAGGAAGCTCGAGGTGATCAGGCCGCTCGCGATATCAGGCACCATCTGCGGATAGCCGCGATAGCCGATCGCCGTGACGTCGATGCCGGCGAGCCGCTTGAACAGCTCGAAGCCGAGATGGCCGGTCGAGCCCTTGCCGGGATGGCTGTAGTTCAGCGTGCCCGGCTTGGCCTTGGCCAGCGCGACATAGTCGGCGACGGTCTTCACCGGCAGCGAGGTCGGCACGATGAAGAAGTTCGGGGCGAGACAGATCTGCCCGACCGGCACGAAGTCCCTGACCGGATCCCAGCGCAGCTGCGTGTTCAGCGCCGGGCTGGCGGTGAAGAAGGTCGTCACCAATAGCCATGTGTAGCCGTCGGGAGCGGCGCGTGCGACCTCCTCGGCTGCGATCGAGCCATTGGCGCCGGATTTAGCCTCGACGACGATCGTCCCCTTCCACTGCTCCTGCATGTCCTGCGCCATGATGCGCGCGAACACGTCGGCGACGCTGCCCGGTGCGTAGGGAATGACGATGCGGATCGGCCGGTTCGGGAAGTCCTGCGCGCGCACCGTGCCGGCCATCGCCAGCAACGCCATGCACGCACCGGCAATCAGGCTGACCCGCCGCAACATCGTCCCGTTTCCCGCCCTGTGATCTCGTTGCGGGCAGCATGCAGGGATTGCCTGACGGCAGCAAGGCGCCGGTTTCAGCGGGCGAAACTTCAGGCGGTGGCGATCTTGCGCGCAGGAATCGTCATCGCGGCGATGACGTCAGGCTGTGGCGATCCTTCGTGCAGGAATCGTCATCGCGGCGATGACGTCAGGCTGTGGCGATCCTTCGTGCAGGAATCGTCATCGCGGCGACGCCGATCACGACGCAGGCGAGGCCGATCCACGCCGTCGGGCTCAGCCGTTCGCCCAGCACCATGACGCTGAGCGCCACCCCGATCGGCACCCGCAAGTAGGCTTGCGCGGTGGTACCGACCGAACCGAGGGTCTGGATCAGGCGGAAGTAGATCACGAACGCGATCGCGGTCGAGAACACCGCCAGCGCCAGCAATGCGGCGAGCGACGTCGTCGACGGCGACAGCGTCCAGGGCCGCTCGACGACAAGGCTGAGCGGAACGAGGATCGCGGCGCCCGCGATCAGCGAACCCGCCGCCGGCGCCATCGGATCGAGCCCCTTGAAGCCGCGGCTGAAGATCGCGGCACAGGCGTAGCAGATAGTGGCGGCGACGATCGCGACCTCGGCCACGATCCCCTGCGCGAGATCGCGGAACGCATCGACGCCGACGATCAGGCAGATGCCGGCCATGCCTGATATCACCCCGAACAGCTTGCGCGGGCTCGCGGCCTCGTGACGGGTGACCGCGGCGGTGAACAGGAAGGTGAAGATCGGCGAGGCCGAATTGAGGATGGTGGCGAGCCCGGCATCGACGAAGCGTTCACCCCAGGCGATCAGCGTCCACGGGATCACGCTGTTGTTGAGGCAGGCCTGGAAGATGAAGCGGCGCCAGGTGGCGCGATCGGTCGGCATCGTCACACCGCGCATCTGCATGATGACGAGCAGCAAGAGCCCCGCGATCGCGGTGCGCGCCGCGATCAGCGTGATCGGCGGGATGGTCGCGACACCAAGCTTGATGAAGGTATAGGAGCCACCCCACAGGGTGGCGAGCGCGAGCAACAAGGCGAGCTCGAAGGCCATGCTCGGCTGTCGTGGGGCGGTGGTCATTGACGGGATTCCGTCTCGATGGTTGAGACGGAAGCTACATCGCTGCGAGGTGATGATATTTCGATATAAGCCGAAATGTGGAGAAGCGACTCTCCTTCCCCCGTCGTCCCGGCGAAGGCCGGGACCCATTACCACAGGGTTGTGTTGTTGGAAAAAGCTGTAGCCTCGGCGTCGCGCAGCAATGCAGTTCGGTGGTTATGGGTCCCGGCCTTCGCCGGGACGACATAGCGCCGCCTGTGAGTCACGCACTCGCCGTCTCTCAGGACGACGGACCTACCCCAGCGCCCCGACGTCGAACACCTCACCGTCATAACCCGCTTCCTTGGGGATGCGGAGCTGGCGGCCGGTGGCGGTCTTGGTCATCACGGGCATCACGGCGACGATCGGCTTGCCCTTGCTGTCGGCGAGCGCGGCGCCGACGTTCGGCTGCTTGCCGAGCCGGATCAGGTTGCGCGTGGTCGGGAACGGCAGCTTGAAGCGGCCGGTCTCGCCGCCCTCCAGCGCCTCGCGCGTCGACACCCAGATCGAGTCGGTCGATTCCTTGCCGTCATGGGCGCCGAGCTGCTCGGGCGGCGCGGCGGCCAGGAAGAACCAGGTGTCGAAGCGCTTCGGCATGCCCTCCGGTGTGATCCAGTGCGCATACGGCACGAGTTCATCGAGCGCGAGCACCATGCCGTTGTCGGTCAGCACCTTGAGGAAGCTGATCTTGCCTTCGTTCAGCGCCGTGCGATGCGCGGTCGCGATCTCGTTCGCGCGCTTCGCATCGACCAGGTCTTTCGAGCCTACCGGCCGCGCCAGCAGGATGCCGCTCTCCTCGAAGGTCTCGCGGATCGCCGCGATCCGGAAGCCGAGCGCGTCGCCGTCGAGCCCTTCGCCGCCGGAATAGAGCGCGGGATCGGCGGCGATCTCCTTGTCGTTCTTGTCGACGCTGCCGCCCGGAAACACCAGCGCACCCGAGTTGAACTCGATCTGGTGATGGCGGACCATCATGAAGACTTCGATTTCGCCCGATGAGCTGCCGTCACGCAGCAGCAGCACGGTCGACGCAAGGCGCGGGGCAACGATCTCGGTCATGATTAACCTGCTGCACTGGATTGCGGTTGCAGATTCGCGCGGCGATCGACGCGCGCCACACGGGACAAGAGATAGTCGACCTCGGCCCTCGCCTGCGGCGTGATGACCGCACCCGGCTTGCGCTGCGCGCTGGAGGAGATGATGCCGCGCTTCTGCAGCACGTATTTGCGCACCGTGAGGCCGACGCCGGGCTGCTGCTCGTAGCGGATCAGCGGCAGATGCGCGTCGAACAGATCATGCGCGGCATCGCGCTTGCCGGCCTTGGACAGATTGACGACGTCGATCAGGAGCTCGGGGAAGGCATAGCCGGTCATCGCACCATCGGCGCCGCGCTCCATCTCGAAATCGAGGAACAGGCCGCCATTGCCGACCAGGATCGACAACGGCCGCAGCGAGCCGTCCTTCTGGAAGTTGCGCAAGGTCGAGATCTTCTCCAGGCCCGGCCAGTCCTCGTGCTTGAGCATCACGCAGGACGGCGAATCCATCACGATCTTGCGGATCACGGCCGGCGTGAACACGACGGTCAGCGTCAGCGGATAGTCCTGCAGCACCCAGGGAATATCGTCGCCGATCGCCTCCTGCGCCTGCTTGAAATAGCCGATGATCTGGTCGTCGGTACGCAGATGCGGCGGCGGCGCGATCATGACGCCGGCGGCGCCCGCATCCATCGACTTCTTCGCCAGCGAGCGCATCGTGGCAAAGCCGGGCGCCGAGACGCCGACGATGACCTGCAGCTTCTTGGCGCGCTTGACGAAGCGCAGCGCGACCTGCTCCGCCTCGGCGGCGTCGAGCTTCGGCGCCTCGCCCAGGATGCCGAGCACGGTGACGCCGTCGCAGCCGACATCGGTGTAGAAATCGGTCAGCCGGTCGATCGATGCCTCGTCGATGCGGCCGTCGTCGTGGAACGGGGTCGGCGCGATCGCGAAGGTTCCGGCGGCCTGGGCGGTGAGTTTGGTCATGGGTGCCTCGTCTGTTTCCGCCCTCTATACAGCGTCATTTCCCGATGCGCCATTGCGCATCGGGAAGCCGTCCCCGCAGTCGCGGGTGCCAATCCTTACTTGAACCGCCGCGCCGACTTCTTGATCTCTTCCTCAGAGAAGAAGATCTCCTTGGCGTGGGTGACGATGTCCTCCGCCTTCCATCCCGTGAATGGCGGCGTCCAGCCCTCCATTTCCATCATCCGCATTTCGCGGACGCCGCGCGGGCCCGAGACGCCGAGGACCTTGCCGGTTTGGTCGCCCGACAGGTCGCTGACCATATAGAGCACGGCCGGCGCGATGCCGTCCGGGCCGAGCGCCGCACCCGGGTTCTCCTTGTAACGCGGCAGGTCCGCGGTCATGCGGGTCAGCGCGCCCGGCGCCAGGGTCCAGATCCGGATGTTGTACTTGCGGCCCTCGATCGCCAGCACGTTGGACAGGCCCCAGATGCCGCCCTTGGCGGCGCCGTAGTTGGTCTGGCCGAAATTGCCGATCAGGCCCGAGGTCGAGGACGTGTTGACGATGACGCCGCCGCCATTGTCACGCATCCATTTGAACACCGGCTGGGTGCAGCAGAAGGTGCCCTTCAGATGCACCTTCATCACCTTGTCCCAGTTCGCTTCCTTGGCCTTGTGGAAGGTCTCGTCGAGCAGGATGCCGGCATTGTTGACCAGAATGTCGGCGCGGCCGAAATGCTTGATGGCGTCGTCGAACACCGACTGGCCGCCGGCAAGCGTCGAGATATCGGCGCCGTTGGCGACGGCGCGGCCGCCCTCGGCCTTGATCGCGTCGACCACCTTGTCGGCCATCGACTTGTCGGAGCCCGAGCCGTCGCGCGGGCCGCCGAGATCGTTGACCACCACGGCCGCGCCCTCGCGCGCAAACAGCTTCGCATAGGCTTCACCAAGCCCGCCGCCGGCGCCCGTGATCAGCGCCACCTTGCCGTCGAGTAATCCCATGGTTGTTTTCTCCGTTTTGTTCTTGATTGCCGTCATTCCGGGGCGCGCGCAGCGCGAACCCGGAATCTCGAGATTCCCCGGTGCGCAATTGCGCACCTGCGGTCTGGTCCTTCGGACCATCCCGGAATGACGGAAAGCTACGCCAGCACCGTCTTGCCGCTCTTGATCACGGTGACGCCGCGCGACTTCACCTTGGCCTCGAACGACACCACATTGCCGTCCTTCCATAGCTCCATGGTCACGGTCTCACCGGGGAACACCGGCGAAGAGAACCGCGCCACGTGCTGCTTGAAGGCGGACGGATCGTAGTCGGCATAGGTCTGCAACACGCCGCGGCAGGTGATGCCGTAGGTGCACATGCCGTGCAGGATCGGCCGCGGGAAGCCGGCCTTCTTGGCGAACTCCGGATCGGAATGCAGCGGGTTGCGGTCGCCGCACAACCGATAGACCAGCGCCTGGTCGGGCCGCGTCGTGATGTCGACCACCTTGTCCGGCGCGCGCTCCGGCACCTTGTGCGGCTCGGGCTGGCCGTCGGACGGGCCGCCGAAGCCGCCATCGCCGCGGGCGAAGCGCGAGGCGACCAGCGTGGCGAGCTTGTCGCCCTTCTCGTCCTTCAGCACGGTCTGGTGGCGGATCACCGCACCCTTGTCCTTGCCCTTGTCGAACACGTCGAGCACGGTCGAATCGGCAGTGATGTGCGCCGCGGTCGCGAACGGCTTGTGGAAGGTGATGTCGCGCTCGCCGTCGACCACCATGACGCGGTTGAGGTTCATCTCGCCGGGACCGGCCCCCCAGGCCGCGACCGAGGCAAACGTCGGCACCACCTTGAGCGGGCGCGGCGTCAGCACGCCCTCATTGACGAAGGCGAGTTCCTTCTCGTCCATCGGATCGGCACCCAGGCCGATGCCATAGGCATAGAGCATCACGTCGCGGTCGGCGTAGCTGTATTTCTGGCCGAGATTCTTCAGGGCCATCAGCTGTTCGTACACGATCGGCATTGTTGTTTTCTCCCCGAACTGTTGTCTCTTCAGCGCCGCCCGTTATTGCGCCCTCTCCCCTTGCGGGAGAGGGCGGCACCGGCATCAAACGCAAACTCGTTTGGGAGAGGGGTTGGCTCCTCAAACGCATCTCTCGCGGAGAGAACCCCTCTTCCGGCAGCCTTCGGCTGCCACCTTCCCCCGCAAGGGGGGAAGGTACTTTCTAGGTTAGGCCGGCGTGAAGAACGGCAGCGGGGCGCCGTCGGTCGGCTTCCACACCACCTTGACCTTCTGGCCGATCTTCACCTTCTCAAGATCGCAATCGACGATGTTGGTCTGCAGCGAAGGGCCTTCCTTCAGCGTCACATAAGCGATCGCATAGGGACCGGTCGGCGATTTGCGCATCAGGCTGTAGGTGTAGACCGTGGCCTCGCCGCTCGACTCTTCCCACACTGTCTTGTCCGAGAAGCAGAACGGGCAGATCGCGCGCGGGAAGTAATGCGCCTCGCCGCAGGTGTTGCAGCGCTTGATCATGAACTTGCCCGCCTTCGCCGCCTCCCAGAACGGCGCGGTCTCCGAGTTGGTCACCGGGGCATTGTACTTCTTCGCTTCAGACATCACGCACGCTCCAGAATGCAGGTTGAGGCGGCGTGGCGAACGCCGAGCAGACCGCCGGTGCCGTGGGCGATCGCGAGGTCGCAGTTCTTCACCTGCACCTTCGGATGCGCCTCGCCGCGCAACTGGCGCACAGCCTCGAGGATTTTCGTCATACCGCCGCGATTGACGGGATGGTTGCTGCACAGGCCGCCGCCATCGGTGTTGAACGGCAGCTTGCCAACGCCCGAGATCAGATTGCCGTCGGCGACGAACTTGCCGCCCTCGCCCTTCTTGCAGAAGCCGAGATCCTCGAGCTGCATCAGCACCGTGATGGTGAAGCTGTCATAGATCGAGGCGTATTTGATGTCCTTCGGCGTCACGCCCGCTTCCTCGAAGGCGCGCGGACCGGACCACACGCCGGCGGAATAAGTCAGGTCGAGATCCTTGCCGCCACGCGGGCCCTTCATCGCCTCGCCATGGCCGATCAGGCGCACCAGCGGCTTCTTCAGGCTCTTGGCGATCTCGGGCGTCGTGACGATCATCGCGCCGCCGCCGTCGGTGACGACGCAGCAATCCATCCGGTGCAGCGGATCGGAGATCATCGGCGAGTTCAGCACGTCCTCGACGGTGACGACCTCTTTCAGCATCGCATGCGGATTGTATTGCGCGTGATGCGAGGCCGCGACCTTGATCCAGGCGAGCTGTTCGGAGGTGGTGCCGTAGTCGTGCATATGGCGCATGGCACACATGCCATAGGCATTGTGCGTGGTAGCCCCGTAGGCGGATTCGAAATCGGCCTCGGCGCCCGAGGCGCGCGGCGGCATCGGGCCGGTGCGCGGTTTGCCCGCCAGCGTGACCAGCGCGACCGAGCATTTGCCCGCGGCGATCGCCTCGGCGGCGTGGCCGAGATGGATCAGATAGGAACAGCCACCGGTCTCGGTGGAGTCGACATGACGCAGCTTCCTGGTGTTGAGGCCGAGATAATCGACCATCGGCCACAGCCCGCCCGGCGCGTCGCCGGCGCAGAAATAGCCGTCGATGTCGTCCTTGGTGAGCCCGGCGTCCTCGATCGCGCCCTTGGCGACCTCGGCGTGCAGCTGTGCTGTTGATTTATCGGGTGCGTGCCGGGTGGGATGTTCGTAGATCCCGGCAATGTAGGCCTTGCCCTTGATGGTCAAATCGCTCTCCGCTGGCGTTTCTTCGCTCGAGCGTTTTTCTGAACCGACGACGCGACCTTGGCAAGCGCGGAAATATTCCGTCAGGCGAGACTGCGGGTAAAAGAGCAAGGGTGGGTTAGCTGAAGGCGTACCCCACCCTTGCGTGTGCCGGCAAGCTAGTGATGCTTTTCGAGAACGATCACCGTGCCACGCGACGTGCATGACCACTTCGATGCGGCATAGCAGTAGTTCGCTGGATATTCGCTGAGATGAAGGTGATCCACGTTGGGTTTCGCCAGACGATGCTTCACTTCGTCCTTCCAGAACGCAAAGCGATCGTCCGCCGCTAACCACCGCAGCGGAAGACCCACGTCGGCAACTACGATGGTCGAACCATCGCGCAAAAGCCGAACAATCTCTGCATCGCCTATGGGCTCAATGCGGACCGCGTTCACCGGCCCGCTGCTGTCCCAAGGTTCTGTGAGTGGCGTCTGCGTGACGATTCTCTGACTCGCATCCATCCCAAATCGTTACCCACCATGCATCAGCGAACAGGCGAGAGGGTGGGTACGCCTTCGGCTAACCTACCCTACGCAGCGACGCTCCGTCCCTACTCCGCCGCCATCTGCCGCGGCGCGGGCGGCGGGTTGGCGAGGTCGGCGGCGAGTTGCGCGTAGCGAACCTTCGCCTCCTTGATCGCCTTGTCCTTCACCGGGCCGTAGCCGCGGATGCGGTCAGGCAACGCCAGCAGTTCGACCGCGATGTCGTGATTGAGCGGCGACAGCAGGTTCAGCACCGTCGCGACATCCTTCTCGTAGCCGGCGATCAGATCGCGCTCCAGCTTGCGGTCGGCGTTGTAGCCGAAGATGTCGAGCGGCGTGCCGCGCAGGAAGCGGAATCTCGCCAGCACCCTGAAGGCCGACATCATCCACGAACCGAAAGCGCGCTTCTTCGGCCGGCCCTGCGCGTCGAGGCCGCCGCCGAGGATCGGCGGCGCCAGATTGAAGTTGAACTTGAACTCGCCCTCGAACTGATCGCGCAGCTGCTTCTCGAAGCGGCCGTCGGTGAACAGCCGCGCCACCTCATACTCGTCCTTGTAGGCGAGCAGCTTTGCGTAGTTGATCGCGACCGCGCGCGGCAGCGCCTCGCCATAGCCGCCCTTGGTGGCGGCGTCGCGCACCTGGTCGACCAGCTTGCGATAGCGCTTTGCCAGACGTGCATTCTGGTAGTCGGTCAGGAACGCCATGCGATGGGTGATGATCTCGTCCAGCGACATCGCATCCAGCGATTTCGGTGGCGCGATCTCGTCATCGCCCTTCATCATCCCGCTCAGCCGCGCCGGATCGGCCGCGGCCAGACGCCCGAGCTGGAACGCCTGCGTGTTCATCTTGATCGAGACGCCGTTGACTTCGATCGCCTGCAGAATCGCCTCCGCCGACAGCGGCAGCAACCCGCGCTGATAGGCAAAGCCCATCATCATGATGTTGGTGGCGATGGAGTCACCGAGCAGCGCCTCGGCCGGCTTGGTGAAGTCGAAGAACGCGGAGTCCTTGCGCAGCTCGGTCTCCAGCACGCTGTTGACCTTGCGGCTCTGGAAGTTGAAGTCGCGGTTCAGGATGAAGTCCGCGGTCGGGATCACGTGGCTGTTGATGATGCCGACGGTACGGCTCGCATCGCACAGCGTGATGGTGTCCTTCGACGCCGCCACGACCTCGTCGGCCGCAAGCACCAGATCGGCCGTTCCGGTCACGATGCGCGAGCAGGTCACGTCGGCGGTGTGCTCGGAGAGGCGGACGTGGCTCAGCACCGCGCCGCCCTTTTGCGCGAGACCCGACATGTCGAGGATCATCGAGGCCTTGCCCTCGATATGGGCGGCCATGCCGAGCAGCGCGCCGATCGTCAGCACGCCGGTGCCGCCGACGCCGCCGACCGCGATGTTGTAGGGCCGGTCGAGCGCGGGCTTGGAGGCCGGCTCCGGCAGATTATCGATGCTGCCGAGCTCGGGCGGCGCGCGCCGCCTGAGCTTGCCGCCGTCGACCGTGACGAAGGACGGGCAAAAACCCTTCACGCAGGAATAGTCCTTGTTGCAGGTCGACTGGTTGATGGTGCGTTTGCGCCCGAGCTCCGTCTCCAGCGGCTCGACCGAGATGCAGTTCGACTGCACCGAGCAGTCGCCGCAGCCTTCGCAGACGGCAGGATTGATCAGCACGCGACGCTGCGGATCCTCCATCAGGCCGCGCTTGCGGCGACGGCGTTTTTCGGCGGCGCAGGTCTGCACGAACACGATCGCCGACGTGCCCTTGGTGTCGCGGCACATCTTCTGGACGTTCTCGAGCTCGTCGCGGTGATACAGCTTGACGCCGGGCGCGATGGTGTCGGCCGGATAGGCGTCCGGATTCTCCGAGACCAGATAGATCTCGCGGATGCCTTCGGCATGGAGCTGGAAGGTGATCTGCTGCGGCGAGAGATCGCCGTCGTGGCGCTGGCCGCCGGTCATGGCGACCGCGTCGTTGTACAGGATCTTGTAGGTGATGTTGGCCTTGGAAGCGATCGACTGGCGGATTGCGAGAATGCCGGAGTGGAAATAGGTGCCGTCGCCGAGATTGGCGAAGACGTGGTTCTCGTTGGTGAACGGCGCGATGCCGACCCACGGCACGCCCTCGCCACCCATATGGGTGAAGGTCTCGGTCGAGCGGTTCATCCAGAGCGCCATGAAGTGGCAGCCGATGCCGGCCAGCGCGCGGCTGCCTTCCGGCACCTTGGTCGAGGTGTTGTGCGGGCAGCCCGAGCAGAAATACGGCGTGCGGCTGACCGGTGCCGTCGCCTGCATCTGGGTCGACTGGCGACCGTTGAACCAGTCGGCCTTGGCACGCAGCATCTC
Source organism: Bradyrhizobium brasilense (assembly GCF_029714345.1). NCBI lineage: Bacteria > Pseudomonadati > Pseudomonadota > Alphaproteobacteria > Hyphomicrobiales > Nitrobacteraceae > Bradyrhizobium > Bradyrhizobium brasilense. Next base: position 4,106,659 of record NZ_CP121669.1, on the reverse strand, counting down.
GGCGATTTCGGGATTGAGATTAAGTCGAAGCAGCCGTTCAGTGAGCGAGCTCGCAAGCGAGGCCACGCTGAGCTCGGCGGCGAAGGTCAGGAAGCGCTTGTCGTGATCGTCCATCTTGCCGACGATGCGCGGACGCACGTCGTCGCGCCAGTTGAACAGCTCCTGCTTGACCTGGTTCTCGACGATCTCGCGGCGCTCCTCGACAATGAAGATCTCCTCGAGGCCGACGGCGAAGTTGCGCACGCCTTCCGGCTCCAGCGGCCAGGGCATGCCGATCTTGTAGAGGCGGATGCCGATCTTGGCGGCGATCTCGGGCGTGATGCCGAGCTCGCGCAGCGCCTGGCGGATGTCCTCGTAGCTCTTGCCCGAGGCCATGATGCCGTAGCGCGCGTTCGGCGAATCCATCGTGACGCGGTTGACCTTGTTGGCGCGGGCGAAGGCGATCGCGGCAAAGCCCTTGTAGTCCTGCAACCGCCGGTCCTGCTCGAAGCGGTCGTCGGGCCAGCGGATGTTGAGGCCGCCCGGCGGCAATTCGAAATCGGTCGGAATGATGAACGGCGTCATCTCGTCGGTGAGGTCGATCTCGGCGGTCGTCTCGACCGTCTCGGTGATCACCTTCATGCCGACCCAGCAGCCGGAGTAGCGCGACATCGCGATACCCAGGAGGCCCATCTCGATCATTTCGTGGATGCTGGAGGGGTAGAGGTAGGGCATCAGCGCGGAGATGAAGGCGTGGTCGGACTGATGCGGGACGGTGGAGGATTTCGCGCCATGGTCATCGCCGGCAAGGCAGAGCACGCCGCCATGCTTGGCGGAGCCGGCCGCATTGCCGTGGCGGAACACGTCGCCGCAGCGGTCGACGCCGGGGCCCTTGCCGTACCAGATGCCGACCGCGCCATCATATTTGGCGCCCGGCGACAGGGCGAGCTGCTGCGAGCCCCAGATCGCGGTGGCCGCGAGGTCCTCGTTCACGCCGGGCTGGAATTTGATGTTGTACTGCTCGAGATGCTTGCGGGCGGCGAACAGCTGCTGGTCGTAGCCGCCGAGGGGGGAACCGCGATAGCCGGAGATGAAGCCTGCCGTGTTGAGACCCGCGGCGCGGTCGCGCCTGATCTGCGCCATGGGCAGGCGGACCAGCGCCTGGATGCCGGTCATGAAAACGTGGCCGGTGTCCTGGGTGTATTTCTGGTCGAGGCTGATAGGCCCTTGGTTGATTCCCATTTAGCCCTCTTTTCGCTGGTCGCGACGACTGCTTTTTAGCTAGTCATCCGAGCTTGTTAGAACCAGTCTATGTCGGATTTTCCGGCCCGCGCAGCACAATTCTGGGCGACCAAGCCCGTGGCTCAAAAATCGCAATTTCGTGCCGGGAATATTGCAGGGCCGTTTCGGTTTCTGTCGCAGGACAGGCCCGCGGCGAAATGGCGTAACGCGTCTTGTGGACCGGAAGGTGATCGGATGCGGCGACGATTTCGAACGACGGGCGCGATTCTGGTCGCAGCGCTGTTGTGCGGTGCGCTGGCGACCCGAGAATGTGCCGCCGCGCCGACCGACGACATCATCGCCCGCGGCAAGGCGCTCACGATCGCCGGCGACTGCGCCAGCTGCCACACGGCTGATCCGGCAAAGCCCTTCGCCGGGGGCAAGCGGATCGACACGCCGTTCGGTGCGGTGTTCTCGCCGAACCTCACCCCCGACCGCGATACCGGCATCGGCGGCTGGAGCGACGACGATTTCCTCCGCGCGCTGCGGATCGGCGTCGCGCCGAGCGGCGCGCATTATTACCCCGTCTTCCCCTACCCGTACTTCACGAAGCTGATCCGCGACGACATCCTGGCGGTCCGAGCCTATCTCGCGACGCTGGCGCCGGTCAGCAACAAGGCGCCGCCGCCGGAGCTGCGCTGGCCGTTGAACTACCGCGTGCTGATGCGGGCCTGGAACGCGCTGTTCTTCACGCCGGGCATCATCCAGCCGGACCAGAACAAGGGTTCGGAATGGAATCGCGGACGCTATCTCGTCGAGGCCCTCGCCCATTGCGGCGCCTGCCACACGCCCAAGAACGCCTTCGGCGCCGACAGGCGCGACCAGGCGCTCAGTGGCAGCACGGTGCAAGGCATGTTCGCGCCAAGGCTCGATGGCGCCGCGCGCAGCGGGTTGAAATCATGGAGCGTGGCTGACATCGCCGAATATCTGCAGAGCGGCCGCAACGGGCACAGCCATGCCGGCCCCCTGATGTCCGAGGTGGTGCTCAATTCGACCTCGAAGATGCGCGACGCCGACGTGCGCGCGATCGCGGTCTATCTGAAGAGCCTGCCTGCCGGCGCGCCGGAGCCGGAAGTCACCCCGCCCTCGCCGGCGCAGATGAGCAATGGCGAACGCATCTATCGCGGCACCTGCATCGCCTGTCATGAGCTCGACGGCTCCGGCGCGCCGCGGATCTATCCGCCGCTGCCCGGCAACGCCAATCTGCAATCGGCCAATCCGGCGAGCACGCTGCGCATCATCCTCGACGGCGCACAGACCGTGACCACCCCGCGCGCCCCGAACGGCGGCTCGATGCCGGCCTATCCCAAGCTCACCGACCAGGAGGTCGCGGACGTTGCGACCTACATCCGCAATGCCTGGGGCAACGCGGCGCCGGTCGTCACTGCGGACGAGGTCGCCAAGGCGCGGACGGCGAAATAGCCGTTCAGCGCTCCTCGTCGCTGAACACGAATTTCGGCATCTCCCATCGGTAGCGGATTGCGAGCATGCGGAACGTCAGCCCGAGTGCGAAGGTCAGCGCGGTCCAGAGCTGGGCGTTCACCTGCAGCCCGGAGCCGGTCACATAGAACAGTCCCGTCACCACGGAGACGCTGGCGTAGAGCTCGCTGCGAAACAACAGCGGCACCTCGTTGCAGAGGATGTCGCGCAGCACGCCGCCGGCGCAGCCGGTGATCATGCCGGCGACGATCACGATCGGCAGCGCGACGTCGATTTGCGAGGCCACGTCGCAACCGGCCATGGTGAACACCACAAGTCCGATCGCATCGAGCACCAGGAATGCGAGGTTGAGCCGGTGCACGAGCCGCGCCAGCAGGATGGTGGCGAAGGCGCCCGCCGCCGCGACCGCAAGGTAGATCGGGTGCGCGACCCAGAGCAGCGGATAATGTCCGAGCAGCACGTCTCGGATGGTGCCGCCGCCGAGCGCGGTGATCGCGCCGAGCATGCAGACGCCGGCCCAATCCATGCTGCGCCTGCCTGCCGCCAGTGCCGCCGTCATCGACTGCGCCGCAACCGCAATGAACGAGAGCAAGTGCAGCACCGAATCGGTAGGCGGCATGGTCCACATCGAAAAGGCCTCATGAAACAGGTTGGAACCCGAGGAATCGGCGGTTCCTGCATGAACAGGTTGCAACATTGGCGCGGAACATCCTCGCGCGCCAGCCATTGTCCTCTGCGTTTAGCTTTCAGGTGCTAACGGAGGAACTTTGCAATGGCCCATCAACCTGACGATCCGTATCGCGCCAACCTGACCGAGGACGAAATGCGCCGTCAGGCGCGCTTCAACAGCCTGGACAACGAGTTGCAGCCGGACCCGGAACTCCAGGAGGGACCGGCCAGCACCACCAAGATCGCGATGTTCGCAGTCGCGGTGGCCGTGGTGCTCGGTGCGTTGTTCTACGGCTTGAACAATACCTCGGTGCATGAGGCGGGTACCACGCCGTCAGCGCAGACCGCGCAGCAGCAGCCGGCCAATCCGGCCGCGCCGCCTCCGGGCATGCGCGACGTGACGCCGAAGCCGAACAGCCAGCCCGGCACGACCACGGGCGCGGCACCGGCACAGCCGGCCTCTCCGTCGGCCAACAAGCCGACCGGACAGGACATCGACCGCTCGGCGACGCCGTCCGACTCGACCGGCGACAAGAACAAGTAATCCGCTCGCTATCGTGAGCGACGAAGCAGCGGGCCCCGGCGGCCCGCTGCTTTTTTGCGTGTGAGTCTACTTGAACATCTTGTTGAGCTCGCCGCCAGGATAGCCGTTGGCGAATTCCGTGAAGGTGCCCTTCTCGGCCATCTCCTTGGCCGCCTTCATCACGCCGGTCCAGGCCATCCGAGCAAGCGCTCCGCCGACGCTGATCCGGCGCACGCCGAGATCGGCGACCGATTGCAGCGTCAGCTCCGACGCGCCGCCGATCAACAGATTGACCGGCTTTGGCGCCACCGCCTTCACAACCGCGGAAATCTCCTCCTTGGTCGCGATGCCCGGCGAATAAAGGACGTCCGCTCCTGCTTCCGAATAGGCCTGCAGCCGTTCGATCACCAGATTGAGGTCCTTCTTGCCCCACAGGAATGCCTCACAGCGGCCGGTGAGCAACACACCGCTGTTGTCGGCATCGATGGCCTTGCGCGCCGCCTTGATGCGCTCGACTGCAAGCTTGTGCTCGAACAGCGGGTTGGCGGCGTCTCCGGTGGAATCCTCGATCGAAAGCCCGGCGACGCCGGTCTTGACGCCGCGCGCGACATTTATCGCAACCTTGTCGGGCTCGATCGCAAAGCCGCCCTCGAAATCCGCATTGACGGGAATATCGACCGCCGCACACAGCGCGGTCAGGTGGTCGCAGACGTCATCGACGGTGACGCGGTTGTCGGCCTTGGCGATGGTCCATGCAAAGCCCGCGCTGGTCGACGCCAGCGCCTTGAAGCCGAGATGCTGCAAGGCGCGGGCGCTGCCGACATCGAACGGATTCGGAATGATGAAGCAGCCGCTCTCATGCAGCTTCCTGAAGGCGGCGCGTTTGTCAGCAGTTGGCAGTGGCATTGGTCGCTCCCTGGAGTCATTGGCCGCGCAGAGATAGGCACCCACGCATCCGCCCGCTAGTGCGGCTCATGTGCCGCGCGGCTGTCCTTCGGCGCCTGATCGCGTTCGTTCAGGCCGTAATCCCGGATCACGCTTGCCACCCGCAGCCGGTAGTTCTCGAAGATCCGCGCGCGGCCCTTGGCCTGGGTACGGCGATGTTCGATCGTGTTGCGCCAGGCTTCCACCGCAGCCTCGTCGCGAAAGAATGACAGCGACACGAACTTGCCCTTCTCGGTAACGCTCTCGAACCGCTCGACCGAGATGAAGCCGTCGATCTCCTGCAGGATCGGCTTCAGCTCGGCGGCGAGGTCGAAATAGAGATCCCGTTGCTCAGGCTTGGGCCAGACTTCGAAGATCACTGCGATCATGGGCGCCTCCCGCACATTGCTGTTGTGGCCCTACTATACCTCGACCTTGCGGAGAAATGTCCGTTCCTCGGCGAGGATGAAGCGGTTTTCTTCCGCGAAGTTGAAGTTCGCGACGCCCTCCTTGTCCTGGCGCAGCCGTGCGCGATAGGCCTCATAGGCGGCAAGGCTGTCGAACGAGATCAGCGCGAAGGCGATGTTGTTGGTTCCCTCATGCGGCATCCAGTAGCCGATGAGGTCGCCGCCGCAGCGCGGGATGATCGAGAGCCAGTTCCGCGAATACTCCTCGAACATCGCGCGCTTGAACGGATCGAGCTGGTAGCGGATGAAGACGGTGACGGTCATTGATGGCCTCCGGTAATATTTCCGTCATTGCGAGCGATAGCGAAGCAATCCCCGCAATGACGGCACGGTGAACAATAGCGGCTTGTCCGACCTCGATGCTTCGTCTATCATCGAACTATGAAAGCAGGACCCGATATCTCCCGGATCGCCGCTCTGGTCGGCGATCCCGCACGCTGCAACATGCTGACCGCGCTGATGACCGGCCGGGCGCTGACCGCGAGCGAGCTGGCGCAGGAGGCCGGCATCACGCCGCAGACGGCGAGCTCGCATCTCTCCAAGCTCGAGGCCGGCGGGCTGATCGAGCCCGAGAAGCAGGGCCGCCACCGCTACTACCGCCTCTCCGACCCCGACGTCGCCGACGTGCTCGAAGGCCTGCAGGGCATTGCCGCTCGCGCCGGCCATATGCGGGTGCGCACCGGGCCGAAGGATCCGGCGCTGCGCCGCGCCCGCATCTGCTACGACCATCTCGCCGGCGATCTCGGCGTGCAGATGCTCGACAGCATGAAGCGGCAGAAGCTGGTCCGCCAGAGCAAGCAGGCGATCGAGCTCACCGGCGAAGGCAAGCGCTTCATGGCCGAGGAGCTGCAGATCGACGCCGATGCGCTGACGCATCCGCGCCGGCCGGTGTGCAAGGCCTGCCTCGACTGGAGCGAGCGGCGTCATCATCTCGCCGGCACGCTGGGCGCTGCCATGATGGACCGCTTCACGGAACTGAAATGGGCCGCGCGCGACGCGACGCCGGGCAGCCGCGTGGTCAATTTTTCGCGCAACGGCGAGAAGCGATTCGCCGCGCTGTTCGGCCCGGACCAATAGCGGCGCGCCTTCGGGCAAGCGTCGATGAACCGCCGGTCTCGTTTGCCTCGCCTTCCGATGTATTTTCGTACGCTCGCCATCAGCGCGCGGCTGCCCGCGTCCGCGAAATATTTCGAATTGATGCTGAGCCGGCTTGCGGCGTGCTGACGCAGCTGCGAGCTGCAACATTCATGTCGCATTCAGGCCGCAACATTATGGTCGGCGACATCGGGCACGCCTTCTGCAATGATCCGGCCGGGCGAATCGGTAGACGAAAGCTTGTTGCGGTGCCGCAGCGCGGCCCAAAATAAAAAAGGAGAAGACATGAAGTATCTTTTTGCTGCAGCAGTTCTGGTGACGACCGCATTCGCCGGCATCAGCGCCGCTGATGCGGCCGGTGGCTGCGGCCCCGGCTGGCATCGCGGTCCCTATGGCGGCTGCGTCAGGAATCGCGGCGTCGTCGTCGCGCCGGGCGCCGTTGTCGTGCGCCCGCCGGTCGTGGTGGCGCCGCGTGTCCGCGCCTGCCCGTACGGCTTTGTCTGGCGCTACGGCCGTTGCCGCCCGATCTGATCGCGGCAGATTCCGAACTAACAAAACCCCGCCTGGCGCGGGGTTTTTCTTTTCGTCATGGAGTCGACATCACCAGCGGCGCCAGTGATGACGGCGCCAATGGTGGCGACGCCAGCCCCAATGCCTGCGGTGCCAGTGCCGGTGACGCCAACCCCAATGGCGATGATGCCAGCGTACTTGCTCGGGCTTCATGCGGCCGACCTCCTCGGCCGTGGTGACGGCGGGATGCGCTTCGCCAGCCGCTGGTGCGCGTGCATCCTGGTTGAGGGGAAGCGGCGCGAGCGGCGCCGCCTGCGCCGTCGCTGCGAAGGTGACGGCTCCGGCGGCGACACCGAAGGCCATCTTCAGAAAATCCCGGCGTTCCATGAGCATTCCCTTCGTTGCTGAGTTGGACCAACTGCAGCGGCGAGTTTTTGCCTCGCGAGCTGAACGCTCGCTGAACCGCGCGTTCACGTAACTCGAGGGTTGTCGACGTCGTGACGTCACGCAACCATCATGCCGCCGTCGCCTCCTCCGCCAGCACCAGGAGATCGCGCGTGCGCGTCACCTCCGGCCAGTCACGGTTGAAGTCGGCGACCAGCCGCTTCATGTGATCGCTGCTCACCGCGCGCTCGAGCGCCTTCTCGTCGGCGAACTGATAGGTCGCCTGGTGCAGCAAGGGATCGCTCAGGCTCCAGCATCGCCAGGCGCGCTCGGCGCCGAACGATTTCATCGCGTCCGGCAGATGCTCGCGCGAATACCAGGCGTCGAAGGCGGCACGCCGGGCGGCGTCCGTGACAGTGGCGCGGACGACGAAATAGGCTGCGGGCATTGGTTCCTCCATGGTTTCATTTCGCACAGGCGGCCGGCATATGCTCCGTGATATGTCGGCCTGCTGCCAATGCCTGATCAGGGGGATCACCCATGCTTGCCCGCCACCGCACCGCCCTGCTCTCGTTCCTGCTCGCCCTCGGCGCCGCGCTGCCCGTCGCCGCCGGGGAGATCGCGCTGCCGCGCGACGCACAGCTCGGGCCGCGCCCGTTCTATCTGGTCGACAGGATGAAGGACGGGCCCCTGAAGCAGCAGCTCAGCCAATGCACCGGGCCGTTCCACAAGACCGACTTTTCGATCGGCCACCGCGGCGCCGCGCTGCAATTCCCCGAGCATAGCCGGGAATCCTATCTCGCCGCCGCGCGGATGGGCGCCGGCGTGATCGAATGCGACGTCACCTTCACGCGGGATCGCCAGCTGGTGTGCCGGCATTCCCAATGCGACCTGCACACCACGACCAATATCCTGACGGTGCCGGATCTCGCCGCAAAATGCACGCAGCCCTTCAGCCCGGCCGATCCGGCCGCCGGCAGGAAGGCCTCGGCGAAATGCTGCACCAGCGACATCACGCTCGCCGAATTCAAGCGGCTCACCGCAAAAATGGACGGCTTCAATCCGGATGCGAGGACGCCCGAGGAGTACCAGAACGGCACGCCGCGCTGGCGCACCGACCTCTACGCCAATTCCGGCACGCTGATGAGCCATGACGAGAGCATCGCCTTGATCAGGAGTCTCGGCGCAAAATTCACGCCCGAGTTGAAGGCGCCGGAAGTGGCGATGCCGTTCGACGGCGACTACACCCAGGAGACATATGCGACCCAGATGCTCGCCGCCTACAAGGCCGCCGGCATTCCGCCGAGCGACGTGTTCCCACAGAGCTTCAGCCTCAAGGACATCCTCTATTGGGTGAAGACCGAACCCGACTTTGCCGGCCAGGCGCTCTATCTCGAGGACCGCTACGAGAAAGCAGGCCTTGATCCGAACCGGCCGGAGACCTGGAAGCCGTCGATGCAGGAATTGAAGGCCTCCGGCGTCGCGATCCTGGGGCCGCCGATCTTCGCGATGCTGGCACTGAACGACAAGGGCGAGATCGTCCCGTCGGCTTACGCCAGGGCGGCGAAGGCCGCCGGCCTCGATCTGATCGGCTGGTCGCTGGAGCGCGACGGGCCGCTCAACCGAGGCGGTGCGTTCTACCACAAGTCGGTGAAGGCGGCGATCGACCGCGACGGCGACACGTTGACCGTGCTCGACGTGCTGGCAAAACAGGTCGGCGTCCGCGCGATGTTTTCCGACTGGCCGGCGACGACCACATTCTATGCGAACTGCATGGGGATGAAGTGAGGTCTTGCCGGGCGCGTTACGGCTGCCCCGCCCTACGCACCGTGCGCGCCCGCCATGACCATTCCGGCCGTTCCGCGCGCGGCAGAACGGGACTAGCATCATCGCCTTCCCGCCCGACGGGACAACACCACAGGGAGGCCGCCATGAAGCCAGGACAACCGGTCAAGGACGCCAGCCATCTCTACGAAGTCGAGCGCCGCGCCCAGCACGCCGCCCGCCCCGGCTTCCGCATCATGGAGCTGCAACTCTCGCCGACCCAGAAGGTGCCGTGGCACACCCACAGCAACATCTCCGACACCTTCTATGTGCTGGAGGGCCAGATGCGGCTGTTCCTGCAGGAGCCCAAGGAGGAAGTGAACCTGAAGGTCGGCGAAGTCTACGCCGTCCGTCCGACCCGCCCTCACCTCGTCACCAATGCCGGCACGACGTCGCTGACGTTCCTGATCCTGCAAGGCGTCGGCGAATACGACTACGTGCCGCTGGCGTCGAAGTAACTCCCTCCGCTGTCGTCCCGGCGAAAGCCGGGACCCATAACCACCGCATTTCGGTTATGAACGGGATCGCGGCCCCAGCGTCGCGCAACAATTGAGACTTGGGGTAATGGGTCCTGGCTTTCGCCAGGACGACACTGAGTTTGTGGCGCCGCTTTTGCGCGCCCGCCGCGCCTCACATCAGCTTCAGCGGCGCGTCGTGAACCAGGCGCAGGTCGATGTTACCGATCAGCCGCGCGCGGCGCGCCTCGGCAGTGCTGATCGCAGCCTCGGTCTGCCGCAACGTGCTGACATTCGAGCCGAGCGACACGATACCGCCGAGCACCAGTGCGATCGATCCGAGTGCCGCAGTCTGACCGGCGCCCAACAGCCCGAGCAGCGCGACGGCCAGCAACGCGAACCCGCCTGCGATCGCGACCTTCGAGCCGAGAATGATCCGCCGCGATCGCTCGGCGCTCTCGGCAAGCTCCTCGATCTGCGCCTCGATCTCGGAGATCTCATCGGTCGGCTCGTCTTCGGTCATCGGGTTCGGACCTGTCGGGCGGGTCAGGCCCGCCACGGATCGTGCGGAGCGAACGCGGCGGGTCACGCTTGCGCTAACCCACCCTACGCTCTCCTCACAACGGCAGATTGTCGTGCTTCTTCGCGGGGATCTCGACCTTCTTGTCCTTCAGCATCGCCAGCGCTCGCGCGATCCGCCGCCGCGTCGAATGCGGCATGATGACGTCGTCGATGTAACCGCGTTCGGCGGCGATGAAGGGGGACAGGAAGCGGTCTTCGTATTCCTTCGTTCGCGCGGCGATCTTGTCGGGGTCGCCGATGTCAGAGCGGAAGATGATTTCCACCGCGCCCTTGGCGCCCATGACAGCGATCTGCGCGGTCGGCCAGGCGTAGTTCATGTCGGCGCCGATTTCCTTCGACGCCATGACGTCGAAGGCACCGCCATAGGCCTTGCGGGTGATGATGGTGACGAGCGGCACCGTGCACTGCGAGTATGCGAACAGCAACTTGGCGCCGTGCTTGATCAGGCCGCCATATTCCTGCGCGGTGCCCGGCAGGAAGCCCGGCACGTCGACGAAGGTGACGATCGGGATGTTGAAGGCGTCGCAGAACCGCACGAAGCGCGCGGCCTTGCGTGAGGCATCGCTGTCGAGCACGCCCGCCAGCACCATCGGCTGGTTGGCGACGAAGCCGACGGTGCGGCCGGCGATGCGGCCGAAGCCGGTGACGATGTTTTTCGCAAAGGTCTCCGAGATCTCGAAGAAGTCGCCCTCGTCGACGACCTTCAGGATCAGCTCCTTCATGTCGTAGGGCTTGTTCGGATTGTCGGGGATCAGCGTATCCAGGGACATGTCGACCCGACCGATATCGTCGAAGCTCGGCCATTCCGGCACGCCGTCGCTGTTGTTCGAGGGCAGGAAGTCGATCAGGCGGCGCATCTGCAGCAGCGCGTCGACGTCATTCTCGAACGCGCCGTCGGCGATCGAGGAGCGCGTGGCGTGCACCGAGGCGCCGCCGAGTTCTTCCGCGGTCACCACCTCGTTGGTGACGGTCTTCACCACGTCGGGGCCGGTGACGAACATGTAGCTGGTGTTCTTCACCATGAAGATGAAGTCGGTCATCGCGGGCGAATAGACGTCGCCGCCGGCGCAGGGGCCCATGATGACGGAGATCTGCGGGATCACGCCCGAGGCGATGACGTTGCGGCGGAACACGTAGGAATAGCCCGCCAGAGCAGCGACGCCCTCCTGAATACGCGCGCCGCCGGCGTCATAGAGACCGATGATCGGCGCCCTCGCCTTCATCGCCATGTCCTGGAGTTTCGTGATCTTCAGCGCGTGGGTTTCGGAGAGCGAGCCGCCGAACACCGTAAAGTCCTTGGCAAAGACAAACGTCTTGCGGCCGTTGACCGTGCCCCAGCCGGTGACGACACCGTCGCCGGGGATCCTGGTCTTCTCCATGCCGAATTCGATCGAGCGGTGCTCGACGAACATGTCGAATTCCTCGAACGAGCCCTTGTCCAGCAGGAGCTCGATCCGCTCGCGGGCGGTCAGCTTGCCGCGGGCGTGCTGCGCCTCGATGCGCTTTTCGCCGCCGCCCAGCTTGGCGCCGGCGCGCCGCTCTTCGAGGGTATCGAGGATATCTTTCATTTGTTTCCGCCCGTGTTAGCTACAGTCCGCGTCCCGGCGCGAGCCGAGGTCCGCTTCGTTCGGAAATGGCTTAGCACGGCCATTTCGGAACCGGAAAGGCGGTTGTGGACGGGTTCGGGCGCAAAAACGGTAGGATTTTCCGATATCTGGGGAGATAGCGATGACCGACACGAGCACGGCCACGGTCGAGACCGGCGCACCGACCGGCGGGGTGCGCACCCTGCTCCGGCTGGAGGGCCTCGTGCTGTTCCTCGGCATGACCGTGCTCTATGCCCAATGGGAGGGCTCGTGGCTGGTCTATGTCCTGCTGTTCCTGGTGCCGGATTTGAGTTTCGCCGCCTATCTCGCCGGCCCGCGGGTCGGCGCCATCGTCTACAACGCCGCCCACAGCTATCTGGCGCCGGTCGCGCTGATGACGCTGGGCTTTGCCGCCGCGGCGCCGCTGGTGCTGTCGATCGCGATGATCTGGCTCGCCCATATCGGGATCGACCGCGCGCTCGGCTACGGGCTGAAGTATTCGAAAGGCTTTGGCTTCACCCATCTCGGGCGGATCGGGAAAGCGCAAGAGCCCGCCTAGCGCCCGCTTCCTGACGTCACGCACGGCCGGTCAAATTGACAGCGTGCGCGTCGATTGCTGGCGTCTCGAAGGATGCAGGCCCGCCTGTGGCCTCATGGTTCGAGACGCGCGTTCCGCGCTCCTCACCGTGAGGAGAGACAGACGTCAAGCAAAGCGGCGCGCGAACACCACGCAGACGACGACGAGCATGGTCGCTACGATCATCGACCACGGCACCTGCTCGTGCAGCAACAGGCCGGCCAGCGCGAGGCCGAAGAACGGTTGCAGCAGTTGCAATTGGCCGACGCTGGCGATGCCGCCGATCGCAAGGCCGCGATACCAGAACACGAAACCGACCAGCATGCTGAAGATCGAGACATAAGCGAGCCCAAGCCAGGCCGGCGCACCGATGCCCTGCCAGCTCGGCGGCAGCGTCATGATCGTCATCACAAGCGCCACCGGCGCCGACAGCACCAGTGCCCAGGAGATCACCTGCCAGCCGCCGAGCCGCCGCGACAGCGCCGCACCTTCGGCATAGCCGAGGCCGCAGACGATGATGGCGGCGACCATCAGGAGGTCGCCGGTTAGCGACGCCGATCCGTCGCTCGACAAGGCGAACGCGCCGACCGTCGCGCTGCCGATGCAGGAGAACAGCCAGAACAGCGGCTGCGGCCGCTCGCCGCCGCGCAGCACGCCGAACACGGCGGTCGACAGCGGCAGCAGCCCGATGAACACGATCGAATGCGCCGAGGTGATGTGCTGGAGCGCGAGCGCGGTGAGCAGCGGAAAGCCGATCACGACGCCGAGTGCGACGATGGTCAGCGACACCAGATCCTTGCGCTGCGGCCAGGGCTGCCGCAGCACCGCAAGCAGCGCGGCGCCGAGCAGCGCCGCGATCGCCGCCCGCGCCGAGGTCAAAAACAGCGGCGAGAACCCTGCCACGGCCACGCGCGTCGCCGGCAGCGAGCCGCTGAAGATAATCACGCCGAGCAGGCCGCTGCCCCAGCCGTCGATCGAAGCCTTGTCCATCGTACTTTGCTTCCCAAAACGTAACTGCGCCTCCTCGTCCCGCTCTTGCGGGGCCGAGACGAGCGAAGCTCGCTCTTAGAGGGTTGGGGTGAGGGGCCGCCCCGCATACTCGGTAACGGCCGAACCCGTGGAGACTCCCCCTCACCCGGAACGCATCTGGCGATGCGTTCCGACCTCTCCCCGCAGGCGGGGCGAGGTGAAGCCGAGTCCGACGTCGCACCGACCATAGCCGGCGGAGGCTCGCCAAGGCAGCTACAGATCAGTACAATACCGCAAAACTGTATGGGCAAAGGTAGGCATACACTTGCAACAGCAATCCGATGCGCCAAAGGCGACGCGGACCGCCGACGTGATGAACGCGATCCGCGCCAGGGTGGCGAGCCGCGCGCTGGTCGCCGACGACCGCCTGCCCTCGATCCGCGGCCTGGCCGCGACCATGGGCGTGTCGCCCTCCACCGTCGTCGAGGCCTATGACCGCCTCGTCGCCGAGGGCCTGATCCGAGCCCGGCCCGGCTCCGGCTTCTATGTCTCGTCTGCGGCGCTGCCGCCGCTCGCGCTCGCCAGGGACCAGCCGCAGCGCGACCGCGCGGTGGATCCGTTCTGGGTGTCGCGGCAATCGCTCGATGCCGAGACCGGCGCGCTCAAGCCCGGCTGCGGCTGGCTGCCGGCCGAGTGGATGCCGACCGAGGCGCTGCGGCGCGCGCTGCGCGGCCTGGCGCGGGCCGACGACGCCGTGCTCTCCGACTACGGCGCGACGCGCGGCTCGCTCACGCTGCGCCGGATCCTGATGGCACGGTTTGCCGACGAGGGCCTCGAGGTGCCGCCCGAGCAGCTTTTGCTGACCGCGTCCGGCACGCAGGCGATCGACCTCGTCTGCCGCTTCCTGCTGCGGCCGGGCGACACTGTGCTGGTCGACGATCCCTGCTACTTCAATTTCCGGGCGCTGCTGCGCGCGCATCAGGTGCGCATCGTCAGCGTGCCCTACACGGCATCGGGCCCCGATGTCGCCAGCTTCGAGGCGACGCTCGCCGCCGAGCGGCCGCGGCTCTATGTCACCAACTCGGCGCTGCATAATCCGACCGGTGCGACGCTGTCGCCGCAGACCGCGCACCGCGTGCTGAATGCCGCTACAGCCCATGATCTCACCATCGTCGAGGACGACATCTTTGCGGACTTCGAGCCGGAGCCTTCGGCGCGGCTCGCCGCGCTCGATGGCCTGAGCCGCGTGATCCGGATCGGCAGCTTCTCCAAGACGCTGTCGGCATCGGTGCGCTGCGGCTTCATCGCCGCGCGCGCGGACTGGATCGAGGATCTCGTCGATCTCCAGGTCGCGACCGGTTTCGGCGGCCCCAGCGCGGTCGCCACCGAGATCATCGCCAGCGTGCTGTCGAGCGGTTTCTATCGCAAGCATGTCGAGGAGCTGCGCCGGCGCCTTGCCCGCGCCCGCCGCGACGTCGGCGACAAACTGCAGCGCATCGGCGTCACACCCTGGCTGATGCCGCGCGGCGGCTTCTATCTGTGGTGCCATCTGCCCGACGGGTGCGACTCCGCCGACGTGGCGCGGCTGGCGCTCGCGGACAATGTCGTGCTGGCGCCCGGCAACGTGTTCAGCGCCTCGCAGACGGCCGCCGCCTTCATGCGCTTCAACGTCGCGCAATGCCGCGACCCGAAGCTGATGCCGACCCTGCAGCGGGCGATCGGGCGTTAGCAATTGATGAGGTTGGGTTGAATAGCGACCGCGACGGCGCTGCGCTCCCTCGCCCCGTTCTTACGGGGAGAGGGTTGGGGTGAGGGGCTATCTCCGCGCATTCGGTGATAGCCACGCTTGCGGAGACTCCCCCTCACCCGGAACGCATCTAGTGATGCGTTCCGACCTCTGCCCGCACGCGGGGCGAGGTGAAGCGGAGCCGATGCCGGAGCGCACAACCGCCTCAGCCGCCCCTACTTCTCACCAACCTTGAACGGCTCCTCCTTGCCCGGCGGCACGGTCTCCTCCGCCATCGCCAGGATCATCGCCACCATCACGTAATTGCCGGCGACCGCGGTGAGGTCGACGATCTGCTGATCGTTGAAAATCTTCTTGGCCCGCGCATAGGTCTCGTCGGAAACCTTCTTGGTCGTGGTGAGTTCGGTGACGAAGTCGTACACGACCGCCTCGTCGTCGGCCATCTTCGACGGCCGGTTGCCGGCCTTGAGCTCGGCGATGACGTCGGGCGGCAGGCCGGCCTTGGCGGCGAGCGGCGCGTGCGCGAACCACTCGACCTGCGAGCGCCACTGCCGGCCGATGATCAGGATCGCGAACTCGTTCAGCCGTGTCGGCACCGAGGTCTGCCAGCGCAGATAGTAGAACAGATCGTAGAGGCGCTGGCCCAGCACCGGGCTCCGGATCATCGGATTGTAGGGACCGCCGATGCCGACGCTCGACACCTTCATGATCTGCTCGCCGAGCGGTTTTTGCAGGTCGCTGAGCTGCTCCATCGTGAGCTGCGGGAAGCGCGGCTCCTTGCTGGTGGCCGGCGCTGAAAACACCGTTGCCGCGAGCCAGCCGCCGGCCGCTGCCAGCGTGAGCGACGAGAGCCAGACTGTTGCTGAATGCATGATTCCTCCGCTTGATTTTGTCGGAGGATGCTAGTCGAGCTATGCAGCGCCAGCCAGCGATGAACACGCAGATCAGGTCATCACAGCGCGACGATATCGGTGAGGCATTGCTGCGTGACGTTCATCCGCGCATCGATCTGCGCCTGCGTCTTGCAGTCCATGTTCATCGCGAACACCGTGATGTCGGTGCCCTTCTCGGCCCAGCCGACCAGCCAGCCGAGCGAGCCGTGCTCCTTGTCGGTGAGGCCGGTCTTGGCGCGAATGACGGTCTCGCCGACTTTCGTCACCGGGAGAATGTCGCACACCAGCTGCTGGCTGCGCTTGTCTACCGGCAGCACGCCGCGGCGCAGCCGGTCGAGGAAATCGATCTGCTGCACCGGATCGATCCGCAAATTGCCGGTCACCCAGAACTGGTCGATGCCGCCGCCGATGTCGCGGTTGCCGTAGTCGATGATCTCGAGATATTTCTTCATCCGCTCCTCGCCGATGCGGCGGGCGATCTCCTGGAACACCGGAAAGGCCGACACCGCGAGCGCGGAGCGCAGCGTGTGATCCTTGTTCCAGGCCTCGATGCTCCGGGTCGTGCCGTCCCACTTGAAGACGTCCTTGTCGGGGTCCTGCACCACGCCGGTCTCGAGCGCGATCAGCGCGTTCGGGATCTTGAAGGTCGAGGCCGGCAATTTGCCCTCGCCCGAGCGAACCTTGTCGCTTGCGATGATCAGATAGTCCTCGACCTTGTAGCCGACGAAGGTGCCCTCGGTGCCAAGCTCGAAGAAGCGCTTTTGCAGCTCCTCGCGAAACTCGCTGCGCTGGTAGGACACGTTGGCGAAGCTGCGCGACGGCAGGATCGTAGCGGCAGCAAGCAGACCGAGCGCATGACGGCGATGGATCACGACAAATCCTGGGCAGGTTCGCGTTGACGACGATGGTGGATGCCATCGTGGTGAAAGGATGGCAAGAAGACTCACTTGCTTGTCGCGTTTTCTTCACGCGAACCGGTTCCCGCTTCGCTCGAAAACGCGATCGCTAACGCGCCCGGCCCGACATCCGCAGCACGAACACCAGCACCTCGGCGACGGCCTTGTAGAGCTCGGCCGGGATCTCGTCGCCGAGCTCGACATTGGAGAGCGCGCCGGCCAACACCTCGTTCTCCTCGATCGGAATATCGTTGGCCTTGGCGACCTCGATGATCTTGGCGCCGATCGCGCCCTTGCCCTTCGCGACCACGCGCGGCGCACCGGCGTGGTCGTAATGCAGCGCGACCGCGAGCTGGTTGTTGGCCTCGCTCACGATGCGCGATCCAGGAAATGGCCGGCGCGCGCGGGCGCAGGCTGCGGCGGGGTGCCGTCGCGGATCTCGATATCGCCGGGCGTAAGCTCGGCCCTGGTCAGCGCCTGGCTCAGCTCGGAGGCGCCGGCGCGCAGCTGCGCGGCGGTCGAAGGACGCTCGGCCCACATCCGCACCGAGGTGCGCTCGCCGTTCAGCGAGACCAGCGCGTGCACCGGCCCGGCGGGCTCGACGTCGAGCGTGAAGCGCGCGCGCCACACCCGCTTGGCGGCTTCGACCTCATTGCCGCCGCCGTCGCGGGAAATCTCGAACTGCGCCATCGCCGTGCCCTGTTGGGTCAGGAACGGGATCTCGAAATTCCAGCGCGGCAGCATGGCGTCGAGTTGCCCCCGCGTAGCGTCGCCGCGGTCCGGCAGCGAGGCGATTTGCAGCAGCGTCTGCCGCGCCAGCGCGGCGTCGGTGTTTTCCAGCAGGCGATGCGCGGCGGTCGCGAGCGGCGTGTTTGGGGCGATCGACGGCTCGGCGACGGCCTGCGCCGACGGCAGCGCACCGTGAAACGGCGGTGGCGGTGTGTTGCCGCGTACCGGCACCTCGCCCGGCAGCAGCTCCCTCGGTACAGCGCCCTGCCGTGCCGGGTTGCCGAGCTCGTGCAGCGCCTCCTGAATGAGATTGAGCGCGCCGCCGGAGGACGGGCCGGCATCGAGCGCATCGGCGAGTGCTCCTGCGAACCCTGCGGTGCCGCGGCTGACGTCCTCGGCGACCGGCAGGCGGGCCTGCGGCAGCAGGATCTCCCGAACGTCGAGGTCTTGCGTGCCTGACGGCACGAGGCTCGGCGCCGTCGCGGCGCTGGCCTGCGCCGGTTGCTGGAGCGATGTGGTGGACGCCGGCCTGCCGGCATCAGCGGTACCAAGCGAGGTCAGCGCCTGGCGCAGCACGATCAGCGCGGCCTTCAGATCGGGCGCGCTGCCGCTCGCCGGCGCAATGCCCACCGCGAGCGTCGCCTCGAACAGCAGCCCGGATTTCTGCAAGCCGGTCTTCACCGCGTCGCCGCTCAAATTCTCGTCGAGGCCGGTCTGCTGCGCCAGCACCTGCGCGATCGCGGCCTGCAGCTTCGGCGGTAGATTGGCCGAGGCGACCGCGGCGAGATTGGCGAACAGCGGCGCCTGGCTGCCCTGCACCGCCGCCGCGGTCTGGGCCGTCGCGGTGATGGTGACGCGCTCCAGCGGCGTCAATACCGCCTTCGGTGCCGTCGCGATCGGCTGGGCGGCATCGGTGGCGTTGGCCGCCGCCGGCGACAGCCGGACGGCATCGCCGGTGTCCGGGCCCGGCCCGACCAGCTGCAGGCGGATGCCGTCATTGGTCTGCGACACCGCGAACTGCAGGTTCTGGCCCTGCTGCAGCGGCACCTCGGTCTGGACGTCGATCGACAGGCTCGCGATCGCGATCCGCACCAGATCGGCGGACAGCACTTTCAGCACCTGCGCATTGACGACGCTGCCGGCCTCCAGCGTGAGGTCCGGCGCAACGCTGTCCGCCTCCTTCGAGGCGAGCACCGGCAGCACGGGATTGATGGCGATTGCCATGTCGGAGGTCTCGGCCAGGCGCGAGGAACGTGCCGCAGGCTAGCCCGGCGCCGTAAACCCCTCGTTAACCGGCAGCCGGCTTGAGCTCCCTGAGCACGCCGGCGGCGGCCTTGAAATCGAGCTGGCGGGCGGCGCGGCGGGCGGCGACCTCCTCGTCGACGCCCCATCTCTCGATGTTCCAGTCCTCGTCGACATAGGCGGCGGCCCAGACCTGGTCCTCGTCACGGACGCCGTGCGCGAGCGCCAGCGCCAGCAGCGCCGAGCCGGTCAGCGTCGTCACCACATGGAGCGCCGCGACCGACCATGGGTCGGTCGGGAACGCTGCCCGCGCCGCCTTGATCGCAGGCTCGGGCTGGCCGACATGCATCACCCCCTCGGCCATCACGAAATGGGCGCCGAGCGCGTCGGCGGCCCAGAACAGGATCGGATCCCAGTGCTGGGCCTCGCGCGCCACCAGCGTCTCTGGATGGCCGGCGCGATAGAACAAGAGGTCGCTGCCGAGGAACTTGGCCGCATCGTCGGCGACCTCTTCGACGCGATCAATCACCCCCTCGATCACGCTGTTGGCAAGCCGCGTCAGCGGCATGGTCATGGGATCGATGGTCTCGCCCTGCGCATTCCATTCCGCCGCGACCGCGTCCGCAATGGCCCGCGTCGGCACCGCGATCGGTTTGCCGGACGGCGTGCGGATCGGCTTGCCGTCGAGGGTGATCGAAAATCCGCCATCGGCCTCGGCGACGCCGGCGCTGGTGTAGAACCGCTTGCGCTGGGGCGTGCGAATGTGGCGCCGCACCGCCTCCTGCGGATCGAACGGAGATTGTTCTGGGACATCGTCGAAAAGTTCGCGCATCGCGCCGGCCGGCTTTCGTTCAAAGGGATTTCCCTGCAAGATATGTCAGGGGCAACGGCAAATAAAGCTGATGGGACGCGGCAAATTCCTTGCGGGTTTTTCGCTGGTTGCGGCGGTTTTCGCCGCCGCCACAGCCTGCGCCGGGTTCCGTTCGCCGGAATCCCTGATCCGCAACGTCTACGCCCATTATGGGCGAGGCAGCGCCGAATATTCCAACGGCCTGCCGCGCGACGAGGAAACCGCTCGCCGATTCTTCGATCCCACCCTGCGTGGTGCCTGGACCGCGCTGCACGATGCGCCCTACGATTTTCTGGTGCAGAGCCCGACCTGGCGGCTCGGCCCGATCTCGATCGCAATCCCGCGCCGGCAGTTCGACAAAGCCGACGTGACGGTGACATTCGACAATGAAGGCCGCGCCGTCACGCTCAACTTCATCGTCGTCAACGGTCCCGACGGCTGGGTGATTTCGGATGTCGAGAGCCCGCACGATTCCTTGCGGACGTTTCTGACGCAGTTTCGGCGGTAGTAGACTGCCCTTGTCCTTCCGGCGCTCCACGGGCCAACGTTGGCAGCCATTCGGCTACGAGCCGATGCTTTGATACTGCCGCTTGGCCCGCCTTGTGATCATGTCCGCCTACCTGTTCCGGTCACCACCAAGAAGATTCTTGTAGACCTTCCCATCTTTCATGATGACCAGGAAGTTCTTCGCCGGATCCTCTATCAGCTTGATGTTGTCGATTGGATTGCCATCGACCAGCAGAAGGTCGGCGAGCGCACCTTCCTCCACCACGCCAAGCTTGCCTGGATATGGATTTCGAAGCCCGGACAGACTGAGCAATTCGGCATTCGTCGAAGTCGCCATGATGAGCGCTTCAGCCGGTGTGTACCATCGCGTGAGGGTCGTCAGCATGGCTCCTTGCCGGTCAGCAAGCGCCTTCGAGAACAAGACGTCGGTACCGAATGCCGTCTTCAACTTGTACTTCTTCGCAAAGCCGTAGACCCTGTCGGTGCCGGCAACAACCTGCCGCATCTTATCCTGCTCCGCAGGTCCAAGGGCGCTGGCGCCCGACAGATCGAGGAAGGGCTGGGTGCTCAGCCAAATTCCCTTCTCGGCCATCAGGCGGGCCGACGCGTCGTCCATCAAATGACCATGCTCGATACACTTGACCCCCGCTGCGATCGATCGCTGGATCGCGACCGGCGTGTAGGCGTGTACGACGGCATAAGTACCCCAGTTCTCCGCAGCCTCGACCGCGGCGCGCAACTCCGGTTCAGTGAACGTGGACACATCGAGCGGGCTGAACGGCGACGCCACCCCACCGCCCGCCGTGAGCTTGACCTGCGTAGCCCCTTGCATGAGCTGCTCGCGCGCGCGCACGCGAACTTCATCCGGGCTGTCCGCGACCATGGCGCCGCCTATCCTTTCCATGCGGCTGAGCATGCCGCCGATTGTTCTGGGCAGATCGGACAGCGGCCGGAAGTCGCCATGGCCGCCGGTGATGGTGATCATGGCACCGGATGGGTAGATGCGGGGACCGGCGACGAGACCTTCGTCGATCGCGCGCTTGAGGGAAAAGGCCGGCCCGCCCATGTCGCGAATGGTGGTAAAGCCACGCATGAGGGTGGCCGTTGCCTCGGCGGCCGCAAGAAGATTGATGTAACCGATGTCGCTGGCCATCACGGCCGCCGGCGTCGGGCGTACCAGCAATGCATGCCAGTGCGCGTCGATCAGCCCGGGCATCAGCACCCGTCCGTCGCCGGCAATCACCCGAGCGTCGGCCGCGATCGGCCCAGTCGAAATTTTCTCGATCTTGTTGTTCCGGATCAGCACATTGGACGGCCCGGACAGCGCGCCATTCCTGCCATCGAAAATTCGCACGTTCTGAAACAGCACGTCGCCATCCTGCTGAGCTTGCGCGGGCAGCAAGGCGACGAGGCTCATCACGATCGACGCAACCAGCGCCGAAACTCTCACGCCCTTCCTCAAACCTGACATGTCCACTCTCCGCCGATGGCGCATCGCGCGAGACCGTCATTGATGTCGCGAGGAGCCGATTTGATTTCAGACGATTAATGAGAGTTCTGCTGCTCCCTGGAGGATCGACGGCCTATTGAGCCGCTCTGGCGGCAGGCTGTAAAGCGTAAGTCAGCCATCCGATGCCATGAGACAGCAGATCGATCCCCAGCAGCAGCCCGAGCACCCACAGCCCGGTCGCCGGAAATCCCGTCAGAATGATGAGGCCGGCCAGAACGCCAAACAGCCCGGATGCCAGCATGATCCAGCCGGACTGCTGCCAATGGCCGATGCCGACCAGCATGCGCACAATCCCTGAGACCAAAAGCATGAGACCGAGGGCATAGGTCAGGAGCAGCGCGCTCGCCACCGGTTGGCTGAGCAGAACGATTCCGCAGGCAAGGTAGAGCACCCCCAGCACAAGCTGCCACACGAATCCACCCCAGCCCTTGGTCCAGAAGGCGTGCAGGATTTCGAACCCGCCGGCAACGATGGCGGTCCAGCCGATAAAGATGGCGCTGATCACGGTGAAAAGCACGACATCTCCCAGGACCAGAAGGCCCGCGGCGATCATAACGAGGCCCAGCAGCACGCAGACCCATAAGGGCGGGCCAGGCAGGCCGCGGAGCATCGTGGAACTGTTCTCATAGGTAGCCATGTCGTCCTCCTTGATCCCAAGCAGCCATGGCCCGGTCGCGCGCAACCGGGCCACTCGAGCTGCCGGAGCTTGTGCCTGCCCTCACCAGCGCCATCCACAGCGGCGGCGACCTCTGTGCCACCAACAGGTCCAGCGGCGTCGGCGATGCCAGCGGCGGCGCGGTGGCGGAGGACGCGGGCGCGGTGGTGGCCGGGCGACGACCATATGAAGCGGCCGCTCCGGATCATCCGTCTTCGCGACGAGGGCATCTTCGGGGGCCAGTGGCAGCGCCCTGGCCGCCTGCATCAGCAAGCCGGTTCCGAGACCAGCGGCTGCGACGCCGCCAAGCATTCTCCGGAGCACGATGCGACGGTCGAGTTCATCCATATCTGGCACCTCGTTGTTGTTGCAGCCAGCGGCGGCCAACATCCCGATCAGGTCGATCGCTCGCGCTCGCCGGTCGCTCCGTCGTCCGGTATTTCGCCTGGCCGATAATTCGGCAGCCCTCCCGCGGGAATGACCGCAAGCAGTGCGAGGCCGGCCATGATCAGCAATCCGATCTTCAAAGCGCGCAGGCGCGCTTCGGTGTTGACCCGGACGGCTTCCTCGACCTGCTGCGGCGTACCGCTCGTGCCTTCGAGCACACTGCGCAGCCGGTCATTGCTGACGAAGGTGATGTTGCCGAGGTCAACCTGACTCTGAAGCTCCTTGGTCAGCACCGGACTGGCCGCGATCCTGCCGAGCGCGATCGTGCTCAAAAGACCGACCAGCAGAGCTCCGGCCACCGCGGTGCCGACGGCAGCCGCCAGATTCTGCGTGGTTCCGCGCAAGGACCCGACATCCCCCGCCAACGCCTTGGGCGAAGCAGTGACCAGAACGTTGAACAGAAGTGTCACCAGCGAGCCCTGGCCGATGCCGAACAGCACGAGGCCAAGGAGAACGGGAATCTCGCTCCAGTCGTTGCGCACGACGAACGCGAGCCATAACAACGCGACGGTACAGAGACCAAAGCCGAAGCGTCCGATCTGGCGAGGCGTCAGCTTGTCGTAGAGATTGACGATCATCATCGCCGAGAGGAAAACGGTCAGATTGAAGGGCATCATCGCGATCGCCGTCGCAATTGGCGAACGTCCCTGCACGATCTGGATGTAGAGCGGCACCGTGAAGTTCAGCGATGCCTCGAGCGCCACGACCGCGAACAGCGCGTAGACGGCGCACCTCTCCTCCGGCGAATCGATCACCTCCAACGCCAGCAAAGGCGTCCTCCCCGCGGCCTGCTGGCGATGCGTCCACATCAGGAATGCCTGCCCGAGCACTATGCCAAGCACGATCAGGACCGGTGCCGGCGAGACGCCCAGCAAGTCGAATGGCGCGTTAGGGGTCGCCAGGATCACGCCCCAACTGTTCAGATTATTGAAGCCGAAGCTGATGAAGATGATCGCGCTCGCGGCAAGAGCGACCCCGATCAGGTCGATCTGGACATCCGCGCGACCGCGGTCCGGCCGCAGGCGGAAACTCAGAGCGAAAGCGATCGCCGAGGCAACGATGAGAACTCCAAACGCGGGGCGCCAGCCGATATAGGTGCCGAGCAAGCCGCCGACGACGAATGCCAGCACGCCGGCGGCAGCCCGCGCCGAGCCCAACGCGCCAAGGGCCGTCGCCTGCTGGCGTCCGGCATAATTCTCGGCAATCAGCGCGACGAGCGAGGGCACGATCACCGCGCCCGCAGCGCCGCAAAGCGCCTGAGCGGAAATCATGACGGAGGCCGTGGGGCTGAACGTCATCGCAATCTGCGCTATCAGAAAAAGCACGACGGCGGCACGAAACACCTGCACCGCCCCGAATCGTTGGGCGAGCTTGGCGCCAAGCATCACGAACCCGGCGACAAGCATCGAGTACGCCACGATACCGGTCGCGACAGTGGTCGGCGGCACGCCGAAGCTGGCCACCATTCCCCCCATCGCAACCGGCAACGACGCGACGTTGAACGACATGATCATCTGGCCGAACGCAATCGCGACCATGGGCACCCATGATGCGCGCTCTTCCTGATGAATGTCGCCGATCGAGATTGCTTGCGTTGCCATCGCGTCCTCCAACCTGCCCGACGTTGCGATCGATCGGGCCACGGCTCGACCGATCTTCAGTGCCTCTTGTTCACTCGTCCGGTTGGGACACGAACAGATCCATGCCCAGTCTTTGCGACAGGAACTTCGCGGCGAGCTGCCCTCGCACGCTGTTGCCGGCCGCATCCAGTGGCGGCCCGAAAGTGCCGAAACCACCCTTTCCCGGAGACACCGCGACGATGCCTCCACCAATGCCGCTTTTGCCGGGCAGACCGATGTCGTACAGCCAGTCGCCCGACGTCTCGTACAGTCCGGCAGTGACCATGACCGCCAACGCATAGTGGCACACGGCCGCATCGACCACCCGCTGCCGGGTCACCGGATTCACGCCACCATCGGCGAGCGTCGCACCCATCACGGCCAGATCCCTGGCGCTCACATTCAGCGAACACTGCCGGGTGTAGAGATCGGTCGCCTGCCTGGCGTCGCAGTAGATCCGGTCGTAGCTCTCCAGCAACCGCGCGATGCTTCGGTTGCGAAAATTGGTCTTGGATGCCGATGCGTAGACTTCTTCGTTGAGCGAAAGCTTGCGGCCCGCGAAGCGCGAGAGACCGTCATGGATGAACCGCCATTGCTCGTCAGCGCTCGAGCCCGGCACGAGGCTTGTGGTCGCGATCGCGCCTGCGTTCACCATGGGGTTGGTACGCCCGGCTCCATGCTCGATCGCCGCCAGTGAATTGAACGGCAGCCCGGTCGCGTTCGCGCCCAGTTTTGCACGAGCCTCTTCGGGGCCGATGGCCTCGCACACCAATGCGAATACGAATGGCTTCGATACACTCATGATCGAGAATTCGTATTCGGTATCGCCCGCGCCGTAGACACGTCCGCTGGTGCCGGCCACGCAGACGCCGAACAGTTCACTCCGCACCCTGGCCAGGGCCGGATAAACCTGCGAATTGGTCCCTTCGCTGTTCGACTTGAAGCGCTGATGCGCTTGAGACACGAGCTCCTGCACCATCTCGGGTTCGGGCAAGTGCCCGGTCGAGATGTAGGGCCGCTCCGCTTGTTCCGCGATCGAAGGCGGCCGCATTGGCTGTCCTTCCGGATTTCGACCTTATTGCTTCAGGTCTTCTAGTCGGCAACCAGAAGTAGGCGCCCAAAAAACCACGGAGTCAACGATCCACTCCCACAGCCTTTGCAATGCTTGCGTTGGTCCAGAACACTTTACGACAAATGCGCTGAACGCATTGCGTATCGCGGAATCGCAGCGCCGTTGCGCGATGCACACTCGATATAGTCATGCGACGTTTCGGCGCGGCTAGGTAAGCAAGATTGTCCAATCGCCCGCGGCGCAATTGAATCAAAAGAGAAGTCATCATGGCAGCAACGAGCGATTTCCATCATTGGCACGCGAGAGTACGATCATCGTGTGCGGATGTGAGCCCGCCGCTTGTCCAAGCAACACCGGCCCGCGGCGACGGTGGAATGACCGCATCACTTACAGAGTGAGGTTGATCATGGTGGCGCGCGCAAGCGACGGACAGCTTCTGTTGGTAAAGAAGCTTGGTGGGCTTATTGCTATCGTTGTAGGCTGCTTGCTGACAGCAGTCGGTATGACATTCGAATCGACAAGCACAACTGTCGTCGGTGTCCTGTTTCTTGTGCTCGGGGCGGCGCTGCTCACGCTCAAGATCATGAGACGAAATCAAAGCGGTCCGTTTGGATAGCCAGACAGATCCGCAAATTCGACAGCCCTGAACCGGATCGCCGCGCCTCCGC
This sequence comes from Bradyrhizobium brasilense, assembly GCF_029714345.1. NCBI lineage: Bacteria > Pseudomonadati > Pseudomonadota > Alphaproteobacteria > Hyphomicrobiales > Nitrobacteraceae > Bradyrhizobium > Bradyrhizobium brasilense. The sequence goes on along the minus strand of NZ_CP121669.1, from coordinate 4,080,559 downwards.
CGGCCGATGCCGCTTGCCCGTTCGAACTCGCACCGGCGCGATAACAATTTCCTCCGTTTTGTTCGGAGGACTGCTCGCCTTCGTGAGGGGAATGCAGGACCGTCACAACGTGAGGCCCTCCCGTCGTGAACGACGACGAGAGTTCCGCAGGTTGCCGTGGCCCGCACGTCTCGTGCATCGGCAAGTCGTGTCCCGGCCGTTGGCGCAGGACGGCGAACAGGCGGCAGGATCGGCGACACCGAAAAAATTTTGCCGATTGCCTGCGCGTCGCCGTATCTCCGCAATTCAGTCGGTGAATGGCTCATCCGATTGATCGCTCAGCAGGTTTGAACGTCGTGCCCATTTCTGCGTCGAAGTGCCGCAAGTTTCTGTCATCTGCGTGTTGAAAACCTGCCAGATTCCGGCAACAACGCACCGCTAGCCTCACAGCACCAAACAGAAGCATTTGCCGACCCTTGCGGTCGCAAGACGTGGACTGACGTCACGCGTGGCGTCGGTAGCCCGCTTGCGCGCCTGTGGCGGCGTATTGGCGGGGCGGCGTGGCACGACGACTTTCGACCGTTTGTTGTGTCATCGTCGCGGCCTGCCTCGGGCTCGCCGCGAGCGGCGTGACGGCATGGCTCGGCGCGACCGGCTTGCACGATGCGCCGCGCGCGCAGCAGGACGTGTGTGCGCGGCCCGAACCCGGAAGCGCGATCGCGGAGCCGGCGGAATTGCGCAGCCGCGACGGCGTGCTCGAAACCGGCCTCACGATCCACGATCAGAAACTGCCGGATGGCACGAGCCGCTACTGCTATCTGACGCCGGACGGCAAGCCGTCGCCGACGCTGCGGCTGAGGCCCGGCGATCAGCTGGTCATTCATTTCAAGAACGACCTCGTCGACCTCGACACGGCAACGCCTGCGATCGACCGCCCGCTCGCCGGCGCGCCGATCTGCACGACGAAAAAGCCGGCAGACATTTGCGAGAGCGGCGCGATGACGCCAGTCTCGACCAATCTGCACTTCCACGGGCTGACCGTGCCGCCGGTCTGCCACCAGGATGAGGTGCTGAGCACCTCGATCCAGCCTGATGATGCGCCGTTCGACTATCGCCTGCGCATTCCGGGCGACGCGCCGCCCGGCCTCTATTGGTATCACCCGCATCTGCACGGCCTCAGCAAGACGCAGGTGCTCGGCGGCGCTTCCGGCGCCATCATCGTCGAAGGCATCGAGCGCGCCGATCCACAGCTCGCCGGCTTGCCCGAGCGCGTGCTCGTGATCCGCGACCAGGATCTGGTCAATCCCGACGCGCCGCCGTCGAAATTCGAGCCGGTCATGACCAAGAGCCAGCTCGACAATGATGGCGACGTCGCCAATTCCGGCACCGGCTTCGGCAAGCCGTCGAAGGATCTCTCCGTCAATTTCGTGCCGGTGCCCTATCCGAACTATCCGCCGGCCAGGCTCACGATGAAGCCCGGCGAGCGGCAGCTCTGGCGCGTGCTGAACGCGTCCGCGATCACCTATCTCAACCTCGCGCTGCTGGTCGGCCGCGCGCCGCAGCAAATCGGCATCGTCGGGCTCGATGGCGTGCCGTTGCAGTTCGACGGCAGCCCATCGCCGTCGGTGCAATGGGTCAACCATATCGGCCTGCCGCCGGGCTCGCGCGCCGAGTTCATCGTCGAAGGACCGCCCGCGGGCGCCCAGGCCTTGCTGGTGACGCGCGCGGTCGACACCGGGCCCGCCGGCGAAAACGACCCCAACCGCGCGCTGGTGGCGATCACGGCATCAGCCGATGCAAGCGAACCGCACGCCGCACTGGCCGCGCACGCTGAGCCGCTGCCCCGCCCCGAGCGGCCGTGGCTCGGAAACGTCGCCCCGGTGCGCGTCAGGAAACTGTTCTTCTCCGAGCAGCCGGAGAACCCGAACGATCCGAACAGCCCGACCAGGTTCTTCATGACCCTCGACGGCGAGACGCCGAAGCCGTTCGATCCGCATTCTGACGTGCCCGACATCACCGTGCAGCAGGGCGACGTCGAGGACTGGATCATCGAGAACCGCTCGATGGAGCTGCATGATTTCCATATCCATCAGCTTCACTTCCAGCTGCTCGACTGGTCCGGCGTCGCCGTCAACGAGCCGTTCCTGCGCGATACCGTCAATGTGCCCTACTACAACACCCGGATGCTGAAATATCCGAGCGTGCGCCTGCGCATGGATTTCCGCGATCCCAACATCGTCGGCACCTTTGTCTACCACTGCCACGTCCTCGAGCATGAGGACGGCGGCATGATGGGACGGATCAAGGTCGTGCCGCGAGACGCCGCAAGTTCCACCAAGCCGCCCAATCAGCAAAAAGGAGAGCTCTAATGCGCGACAGGCACAAGTCACGTTGGCTGCAAGGTTGCCGCCTTACCCTCAGCGCGCTTGCGCTAGGTCAGTTCACCGCCGGCCCGGTGCTTGCGGAGGATTGGAATCATCACGGTGGACATGAGGCGCGGTCGCCGATCAAGCACGTGATCGTCATCATCGGCGAGAACCGCAGCTTCGACCACGTGTTCGCGACCTACGTGCCTGAACGGCGCGGCGAAAGCGTGTTCAACCTGCTCTCGCAGGGCATCGTCAAGCTCGACGCCAACAAGAACGCGATCCCCGGGCCCAACTTCGAAAAGGCGCACCAGCAGGCCGCGACCGATACCGGCCTGAACGATGCGTTCCTGCTGAGCCCGCCGAAGCAGGACTTCCCCAGGGATCAATTGCCGGCTCCGCTGGTCGGCGGCCCCAAGGTCTCCTACATCCCGAACAAATGCGGCAGCTCGCCGATCACCACGTGCGAGGCATCGCTGGCGCTGGCGCAGCAGTCGGAGTCCGGCCTGCCGTCCGAATACTACCAGTACCTGCTGACCGGCGGCACCGGCCAGACCTCGCAGACCCCCGACCAGCGCATCACCAATGTCAGCGCGCTGCCGGCCGGTCCGTTCCAGCTCACCAACAACGATGCCATGCCCTACGACGCCTATGCGGCGAGCCCGGTGCATCGCTTCTACCAGATGTGGCAGCAGCTGAACTGCAACCGCTCGGCGGCCAGCCGCGACAATCCGTCGGGCTGCGGCAACAATCTGTTCGCCTGGGTTGAAGTCACCGTCGGCGCCGGCGCCAACGGCGCGGCACAGCCCTCCAACTTCTCCACCGACTATTCGCCGACGGCAACGACCACAGGCGAGGGTTCGACCGCGCTCGGCTTCTACAATGTGCAGAAGGGCGACGCGCCCTACTTTACCTCGCTCGCGCAGAAATATGCGATGAGCGACAACTTCCACCAGTCCGTCAACGGCGGCACCGGTGCCAACCACATCATGTTCGGCCATGCCGACATGCTCTACTTCAGCGACACCTATGGCAACGCCGCCGTGCCGCCGAACGGCGTGCAGGTGTTCGGCGGCACGCCCGACGCCGGCATCGTGCATCAGATCGAGAACCCGAATCCGGCCATGGGTACCAACAACTGGTACACCGAGGACGGTTACGGCGCTGGCGGCAATGGCGGCTTCGCGCCGCCCTACCAGACCAATCCGGTGTCCGGCGGCGGCTCCTACAGCGACTGCTCGGATCCGGGCCAGCCGGGCGTCAAGCCGATCCTCGACTATCTGAAGGGGCTCCGGATCAATCCGAATTGCGAACCGGGCCACTATTATCTCTTGAACAACTACAACCCGGGCTATTTCGGCAACGGCAAGAACGCCTACACCGACACCAATCCCTCCAACACGCCGTTCACGATCCCGCCGTCGACCCGCAAGAGCATCGGCGACAGCCTGAACGAGCGGAACGTCTCCTGGAAGTATTACGGCGACCAGTGGAACAACTACGTCAACGACCCCTACCAGCTCAACTGGGGCGTAGCCGGACCGAACGCCGACGAGTACTGCAACATCTGCAATCCGTTCCAGTACGACACCTCGATCATGACGCACCCGGAGCAGGTCGCAGCCCATATCAAGGACTCGGTTGATCTGTACTCCGACCTCTCCAAGCACGCGCTGCCGGCGGTCTCCATCGTCAAGCCGAGCGGCTTCACCGACGGCCACCCGGCGTCGTCCAAGCTCAACCTGTTCGAGGGCTTCGTGAAGAAGATCGTCGACCAGGTCGAGGGCTCCGACTACGCCAAGGACACCGCGATCTTCATCACCTTCGACGAAGGCGGCGGCTACTTCGACTCAGGCTATGTGCAGCCGCTCGATTACTTCGGCGACGGCACGCGTATTCCGCTGATCGTGGTGTCGCCGTTCGCGCGGCAGGGCCACATCTCGCATGAATATTCCGATCACGTCTCGATCATCAAATTCATCGAGCGGAACTGGGACCTGCAACCGATCACGCACCGCAGCCGCGACAACTTCCCGAACCCGGTTGCGACACCCGGCAATCCCTATGTTCCGGTCAACAGCCCGGCGATCAGCGACCTGTTCGACTTCTTCGACTTCGACGGTGGCGGCCATCATCATGATGGCGGCAACGATCAGGGCGGCAACTGGAACCACTGAAGACGTACCTCGCCACACAACAATCCGCCGGCCCAAAGGCCGGCGGATTTCATTTTGCGTCAAGCGGGATGTCGGATCTTCGGATCAGGACCGATTTCGGTCCAAGCGGCATCGGGTGCCGCCTTATTCCGATGTCGACGTCCTAATCCCGGTGGTTGGCGCAGGATCGCGAATAGGCGGCACGCTCGGCCTGGTTCAGGCCGGCGGCGGCGGCCTCGTCGAGACACCGGCTGACGCGGTCGCCGAACGAGCTGCGCGGCCGCGAACGCAGGCTCGGCTGCGTCGGCGCGTCCATCCTGGGGATCGCCGGCACCTCGATCCGCGGCGGCGGCGGAGGTTGGGGGACCGGCGGATCCCACGTCGAGCGGCCGGGCGCAAGGATTTGCGCGCTTGCCGCGCCGATGGCCCAGAGCAGAATGCCGGCAACAATCAGGGATCGCTTCATAGCCTATATGTCGTGACGCGGCAGCAACGGTTCAAGTGAACGCACCAAGCGTCAATGCTGCCCCCGAAATGCGAGTTCCCCGCCATCGTTACGGCTTCTGGTAGATCACGTGACCGGAACGGATGGTGCTGCTCACTTTCGCAAGATTGCCGACGTCGTCGAGCGGATCGCCGTCGAGCACCACGAGATCGGCGTCGAAGCCCTGCTCCACCCGACCCTTCTTCGCGGCCTTGAAGAACCGCGCCGGATTGGTCGTCAGCGAGGCCAACACCTGCCGCTCCGACAACACGCGATGCATCAGCTGAAATTCCTGCGTGGTGTCGTACAGCGTGGTGAAACCGACATCGGTGCCGAACAGCACCGTGCCGCCATTCTCCGAAAACTGCTTGAGCTGGTTGACGGTCGAAGCCACCAGACGGTTGGTGACGTTGGGATCGAGCACCACCGTGGTGAACAGCGACAGTGTGGGAACGAGCGCAGTCCCTTGTGCCTTGAACCGCGCCAGCTGATCCGCGGTGTAGCTGGGTTCGCCGGGCGTGGTGTGCGCGAGCACGTCGACGCCGGCCTCGATCACCGTCTCGACACCGACCTTGTTCTGCGGATGCGCGAACACCGGTCTGCCCTGCGCATGCGCGACGTCGACAGCCGCTTTGGCGATTGCAGGGTCCATGTTGACGACGGGCTTGTCCCCCATGAACGCGCCGGTGAACAGCTTGATACCGTCCTCACCCATGCCGAGCCAGTCGCGCGCCCATTTCGTTGCCTCCTCCGGCGTTGCGACTTCAGGAAGCTGTACTTCGCGTGGGATGTAGACGGGGTGCCCGCCCTTCGGGAAGATGTTGCCGGCAAGCAGGATGTTGGGGCCGGCGACTTCGCCCGCGGCGATGCGCTTGCGCAGCGGCAAGGTGTCGCTCGGATCCGAGCCGAGATCCCAGACCGTGGTAAAACCCCAGCGCGTCAGCATCTCCTGCATGTGCTGCGTCAGCGCCGCGGCCGGCGCTGCGCCGGCGTTGCGCCAGACTTTCTGCGTGAAATGAACATGGCTGTTCCAGAAGCCGGCGACGATGGTCTTGCCGCTGCAATCGATCACGCGGGCATCCGGCGGCGCCTGGATGTCGCCGGACTTGCCGACAGCGCTGATGACGCCGTCGGTCATCACGACCACCGCATTCGGCAGCGCCTGCGCATCGGCCGATGCGTAGAGCGTGCCGCCGCGGAGCACGATGGTCTCGGCCTGTGCCGTCACCGAGGCGACAGCCGAGCCGATCAGGAAAAGCGTGCCGCGCAGCCAGGTGCCGATCATGGAGAGTCTCCGTTGCAGGCCGGCAAAGGCCGGCGTGCGAAGATAGCCGCAAAGCGCGGAGCCGTTTGATCGTTGTTGCTGTCCGCGACAGATATTGGAGGCCGCGCCCCGCCAGTCACTCCTCGGGCGCGTTCTCGATCGGGTCGAACCGATCGGCCTCGAGCCCGAGCAGATTCCAGGATTGCAGCATGTGCGGCGGCAGCGGCGCGGTGGCATCGATCACGCCGCCGCGCGGGTGCGGAATCACGATACGGCGGGCGAGCAGATGCAGCCGGTTCTGCAAGCCGCCGGGCAGCTGCCAGTTCTCCTTGTTGAAGTATTTCGGATCGCCGACGATGGCATGATCGATATGCGCCATGTGGGCGCGCAATTGATGGGTGCGGCCGGTCACCGGCTTGAGCGAGACCCAGGCGAGCTTGGTCGCCGAGGTCTCGACCACGGCATAATAGGTCACCGCGTGGCTCGCGCCCTCGTCACCATGCTCGGCGATCCGCATGATGCTGTCCTCCTCGCTCTCCTCCTTGGCGAGATAGGTCGAGATGCGGCCCTGCTTCGGCTTCGGCACGCCGGCGACCAGCGCCCAGTAGATCTTGCGCGCGGAGCGATGGCGGAAGGCGCCGGTGAGATGCGTGGCAGCGAAACGCGTCTTGGCGACCAGAAGGCAGCCGGAGGTCTCGCGGTCGAGCCGATGCACCAGCCGCGGCTTCTGCCCCTTGGCGTCGCGCATCACCTCGAGCATCTGGTCGACATGGCGCGTCATGCCGGAGCCGCCCTGCACGGCGAGACCGGCCGGCTTGTTCAGCACCAGCACGTCGTCGTCCTCGTACAGCGTCATGTCCTTCAACGCCTGCAGCGTCTTCGCCTCGGCCTCGGAGAGCGTGCCTGATGTCTTCGGCGTATCGAGCCGCAGCGGCGGGATGCGCACGCTCTGGCCCTCCTCCAGCCGGTCCTTGGAATCGGCGCGCTTGCCGTTGACCCTGAGCTCGCCCTTCCGGACGATGCGCTGGATGTGGGAGAACGACAGGCCGGGAAAGCGTGCCTCGAGGAAACGGTCGACGCGCATGCCGTTCTCGTCGGCGGTGACGACGACGGTCTGCACCTTGGTCGGCAGCGGCTGCTCGGCCGCGGGCTTCGTAGCGGCGGGCTCAGCCCGCTCCTGCCGGTCGCGGCGCGGCTCGGCAAAGCGCGGCGGCTTTCCGGCCGCACGATGCGCGAACGGACGCTCTCCAGACTTGCGCTCACCGAACTTGCGATCGTCCGGCTTACGGGTGCGCTGCGCCGATCCGCTCTTGCCACGATCCTTACCACGATCCTTGCCGCGATCGCCGGCGCGGTCCCGGTCGCGGCCCTTGTCGCGCCCTTTGGCGCGGTCGCCCGGCGATGTAGTTCTCTTGATGCGGCGGCTCATGGTGATTTTTCGGCTCCAGACCTGCATTGTGCCTAGCGCAAATGCCGCGAATCGTCACGGCGAAATCGGTGTGAATCCGGCGCAAGATCGGCCATGTTCGGCCGCATACGGCAATCGACGGGGGCCCTGGAATGAGACTGGCGATATCGGCCTTGGCGGCGGCCCTGATGCTCACGGACCCGGCGCTCGCCCAGCAAAGCCCGATGCCCGAAGCCGCGATGCCGGAAGATCTGGCCTGGAAGCTCCTGGAACTCGGCCGCGTCATCGACCCGCCCAAGACCGCTGCACTCTACGCGCCGCTGCAGCAGAAGGAGCCCTATCAGGGCGTCAAGGTCGAGCGCGACCTCAAATACGGCCCCGCCGACCGGCATCTGCTCGACGTGTTCACGCCGGAGACGGCGGCGCCCGCACGACCCGTGCTGATCTACATCCATGGCGGGGGCTTCGTCGCGGGCAACAAGCGCGCGCCCGGCAGCCCGTTCTACGACAACATCATGCTGTGGGCGGTGAAGAACGGCTTCGTCGGCGTCAATGCCACCTATCGCCTGGCGCCGGCCTTTCCGTGGCCGGCAGGCCCGGAGGACATCGGTGCGATCGTGCAGTGGGTTGCGGAAAACATCGCCTCCCGCGGCGGCGAGCCCAGGCGCATCTTCCTGATGGGCCAATCGGCCGGCGCGATCCATGTCGCGAGCTATGTCTCCCATGGCGAATTCCACAAGGTGAAGGGCAGCGGGCTTGCCGGCGCGATCATGGTGTCGGGCATCTATGATCTGACGGCCTCGCCGGCCGGCGACGCCGAGCTCGCCTATTACGGCTCCGACCCCTCGCGCTATGCCGAACGCTCCTCGCTGCAAGGGCTGGTCGCGAGCCCGATCCCGTTCCTGATCACGGCGGCGGAGCTCGATCCGCCGCGCTTCGTCGAGCAGTTCGAGCTCATGAAGCAGGCCAGCTGCAAGCGGCCGAGCGGCTGCGCCCGCAGCTTCATGCTGCCGCAGCACAGCCATATGTCGGAGGTCTATGCGATCAACACGCCGGATACGCGACTGACGGACGAGATCCTGGACTTCGTGAAGAGCGTCAAGTGATGCGCTCAAGCACTATCAAGTTATGGGCCGTCGCAGCGGGCGCTGGCAAAATATCGAAAACAACCCCATACAAAGTAGCCGGCGGCGGCCAGCGTGGCACCAAGCAACTTGACACGTCGGGCAAATCAGGAATATATTTCTAATATTCCGAAGTTGCGCAAGCGTTCCCTGCCCGCGCCGCAGGTGGGAACGCACGCTATTCGCGGCCGCGGCCCAATCTCGTCTTGCTCTAGCTCCCGCCCCGTTCCTTGCGCAGCCGCTGCCAGTAATCCAGCCGCTTGCGGATCTCGCGTTCGAAGCCGCGGTCGGGCGGATCGTAGAAGGTCTGGCGGCCCAGCGCTTCCGGGAAATAGTCCTGGCCGGAGAATGCGTCCGGCATGTCGTGATCATATTGATAGCCGGAGCCGTAGCCCTCCGACTTCATCAGCTTGGTCGGCGAATTCAAAATGTGCTTCGGCGGCAGCAGCGAGCCGCCCTGCTTCGCGGTCTGCATCGCCGCGCCGAACGCGGTGTAGACCGCGTTCGATTTCGGTGCGGTGGCGAGATAGACCACGGCCTGCGCGATCGCAAGCTCACCCTCCGGCGAGCCGAGGAAGTCGTAGGCATCCTTGGCGGCGTTGCAGACCGCCAGCGCCTGCGGATCGGCAAGGCCGATGTCCTCGACCGCCATGCGCACCACGCGCCGCGCCAGGAACAGCGGATCCTCGCCGGCATCGAACATGCGTGCCAGATAATACAGCGCCGCATCCGGATCGGAGCCACGCACCGACTTGTGCAGCGCCGAGATCAGATTGTAATGGCCGTCGGCCGATTTGTCGTAGATCGGCGCCCGGCGTTGCAGGATGGCCTGCAACTGCTCGGCGTTGAACACCTCGCCCTTGCGGGCGGCGCGCCAGACCTCTTCGGCCAATGTCAGCGAGGCGCGGCCATCGCCATCGGCCATCCGCACCAGCACGGCGCGCGCTTCGGCATCGAGCGGCAGCGGCTTGCCCTCGATCTTCTCGGCATTGGCGAACAGTTTCTCGATCGCCGCCGTATCGAGCGAGTGAAACACCAGCACGCGGGCGCGCGACAGAAGCGCCGCGTTGAGCTCGAAGGACGGGTTCTCCGTGGTGGCGCCGACCAGCACCACCGTGCCGTCCTCCATCACGGGCAGGAAGGAATCCTGCTGCGCGCGATTGAAACGATGCACCTCGTCGACGAACAGCAGCGTGCCCTTGCCGGTCTCGCGGCGGGTACGCGCGGCATCGAACGCCTTCTTGAGATCGGCGACGCCGGAGAACACCGCGGAGATCTGCTCGAAATGCAGCTCGGTGGCGTCGGCCAGAAGCCGCGCCACCGTGGTCTTGCCGGTGCCGGGCGGTCCCCAGAACACCAGCGAGCCCAGCGTGCGCGTCTCCAGCATCCGCGTCAGCGCGCCGTCAGGGCCGAGGATGTGATCCTGGCCGACGACATCGGCCAGCGTGCGCGGACGCAGCCGGTCCGGCAGCGGGTGCGGCGCGTCCTGCTCCATCCCCGCCGCAGCAAAGAGGTTGCCGGCCTCTCGCGGTCGCTTGGGGCTCATCCGCCGAGCGTCACGTTGATCTGCTGGCCGCCGCGCACCAGCGTGATGCGCCAGACCCGCGTCCCCGTCTTCGATGCCTTCTCGAGGTCGCTGGTCCGCACGATCTTCTCGTTGTTGACCGCGAGGATGATGTCGCCCTTCTGGAAGCCGACATTGGCCGCGGTGCCGTCACCGGCGAGATCAGTCACCACCACGCCCTCGGCACCGGCGTCGAGATGCAGTTCGTCGGCCAGCGCCGGCGAGATGTTGGCGACCCTCGCGCCCTGGAACGGCGAGCGCGCGGTCAGCACGATCTCGTCGCGGTTGGTGTCGGGCGCGGTCTCCAGCGGTATGGTGAGCTTCACCGGCTTGCCGGCGCGCTGCACCTCGATCTCCGCGTTGCCGCCGAGCGGACGGGTCGCGAAGCGGTAGTCGAACGCGTTGGGATCGTCGATCGGCGTGCCGTCGATCCCGACGATCAGGTCAGAGAGCTTCAGGCCCGCCTTCGCCGCCGGGCTGTTCGGCGCGACGTTGGCGACCAGCGCGCCAGACGGCAGCTTCAGCCCGAGCGTCTCGGCAATCTCCGGCGTCACCGCCTGCAGCCGCGCGCCGAGCCATGGCCGCTTCACATTCTTGCCGCCGCTCTTGGCGGAGGCCACCACGACGCGCACCATGTTGGCGGGGATCGCAAAGCCGATGCCCTGCGAGCCGCCGGAGCGCGAGAAGATCGCAGTGTTGATGCCGGCGAGCCGGCCGGTCATGTCGACCAGCGCGCCGCCGGAATTGCCGGGATTGATCGCGGCGTCGGTCTGAATGAAGAATTGATAATCCGTGATCCCGACTTGAGTGCGCGCCAGGGCCGAGATGATGCCGTGCGTCACGGTCTGGCCGACGCCGAACGGATTGCCGATCGCGAGCACGACGTCACCGACCTGCAGTTGGTCGGAATTGGCGAAGTCGAGGGTCGCGAACTTCTCCTTGTTGGTGTCCTTCAGGCGCAGCACCGCGAGGTCGGTACGGCTGTCCTTCAGCACGATCTCGGCCTCGTATTCGCGCTTGTCGGCGAGCGAGACCTTCACCTGATCGGCGCCCTCGATCACGTGATTGTTTGTGACTACGAGGCCGGAGCCGTCGACCATCACGCCGGAGCCGAGCGAGCGCTGCATCTGCTCGGGCTGCTGTCCCGGCACGCCGAAGAAGCGGCGAAAAATCGGGTCGTCCAGGAATGGATTGCGGTTTTGCACGGTCTTGGCGGCGTAGACATTGACCACCGCCGGCTGCACCCGCTGCACGATCGGCGCATAGGACAATTGCAGCTCGGCCTGCGAGGACGGCACGCGGCGGTCCTGGGCCGCGGCTGCGGAAAGATTCCCCATGAAGGCCAACGTGCACAGAGCGGATACGGCAGCAAAGCGGACAGGTCGGAGCATTCTCACCTCTCGTGGAAACGCCGGAATATAGGCGTGTTCGCCGGGCAATTGAAGGGCGCCCGGCCGGATAACTGGCCCCCCGCCGTACCGGTGCACAACCCGCAGCGGCCGCGTTGAAGCGCGCCGCCAAGCTTCTATGATGGCTGTCATCTCACTGCGCCGCTCCGCTTGTTGCCTGCGGACCACAAGCGGAACTGCGATGCCCGGAAGCACTGTCGTGCGTCAGTCACGATACGCTCCTAGGACCGTTCAGTGAGTGAGTGGGGAATTCAAACACAACAGGGGTGCACAATGGGTGCAACAAAAGTCAGTGCAATCGCCATAGGCCTGGCAGGTGCGCTTGCCGCCTCGCCGGCCTATTCGCAATCGGCCGGAGGCGGCAGCGATGCGGAGATCGCGCTGCTGAAGCAGCAGCTGAAGATGCTCGAGCAGAAGCTCGACAAACTGCAGAAGCAGACCAACGCCAATACCGCAAGCGCAGCCAGCGCAAACGCCAATGCGAAGGCGGCGGATGCCAAGGCCGCGCGGGTGGCGACCGCCAACGCCGCGATCCCGGTGAAGGGCCCGGTCGCGCCGTCCGGCGTCGTGGTGACGATGCCGAACAACCGGCCGACGATCTGCACCGCGGACGAACAGAACTGCGTTGCGATCACGAGCCGCGTGCACTGGGATGTCGGCGGCTACGACTATCGCCCGAACACCGCAGGCACCTCACCGCAGAAGCTCGACAGCGGCGAGAACGTCCGCCGCGCGCGCATCGGCATCGTCGGCAAGTTCTTCGGTGACTGGAATTACTCGCTGATCTACGATTTCGGCGGCTCGTCCGACGGCTTCGGCGGCGCGGCGCCGGGATCGCTGCCCGGCGGCGGCACCTCAGGCATCGAGAACGCGTATCTGAGCTACACCGGCTTCAAGCCGTTCGGCGGCAAGATGGCGATCGAAGGCGGCATCATGGACGTGCCGTGGACACTCGACGAAGCGACCAGCTCCAACGACATCCTGTTCATGGAGCGCGCCTCGGTCGGCATCATCGCCCAGAACATCGCCGCCGGTGACTTCCGTTCGGCCGCCGGCACCCGCTGGTGGAACGACCAGTTCTGGATCGGCGGCTATGTCACCGGACCGACGTCGGGCGCCATCCACTCTGCGTCCTCCGCCTCGCCCGCCGGCACGTCCGAGCAGTATGGCGGCGTCATCCGCGTCGCCGGCAATCCGATCAGCGGCAAGAACTATTCGGTGCACATCGGCGCCGATGCGGAATGGCTGGTGCAGCCGCCGCGCAACCAGCTCACGCAGGCGCAGACGCTCACGCTCAGCGACCGGCCCGAGCTGCGCATCGATCCAACCACGCTGATCTCGACCGGTGCGATCGCCAACGTCTCCGGCGCGCAGGTCTACGGCGTCGAAGCGGCAGCGACCTATGGCCCGTTCATCGCGCAGGGCGAATATTACTGGTTCAATGTCGATCGCTCCGCGAACACCGGACTGCCGCCGTTCGGCGCGCCGAGCCTGAAGTTCGACGGCGGTTACGCGCAGGTCGGCTATGTGCTGACCGGCGAGAACCACGCCTACAACCCGGCGACGGCCTCCTATAGCGGGATCAAGCCGCATGATCCGTTCTCGCTCGCCGGCGGCGGCTGGGGCGCCTGGGAAATCGCCGGCCGCGTCAGCACGATGGACCTCAACGATCAGATCGCGCAGGCGGTCGGCATCGCGGGTGGACGGCAGACCGTCTACACCGCCGCGCTGAACTGGTACGTCAACAACAACGTCCGCTTCATGCTGAACTATCTGCACGGCGATATCGCCAAGCAGGCCTCGGCGACCTCGGCTGCGGACGTCGGATCGAAGTTCGACGCGGTCGCGCTGCGTACGCAGGTTGCGTTCTGAGACGAGCTGATCTGTCGTCGACGGCAAACGGCCGAGGCATTGCTCCGGCCGTTTTTGTTGCTCTGAAATGCTTGAAATCATCGAGCCGTACCGGCATCGAAACTGCGTTCCCTCTCCCGCTTGCGGGCAGGGCTATCGCATATGAGCTCGGTCGCTCCACAAATTCGTCATGCCCGGGCTTGTCCCGGCCATGACGGTGCGGAAGAATCGGTTCATTCCATATGCGATTGCCCTGCCGCACGCGGGGCGAGGTGAAGCGGAGCGCGTCGCGCGAACATGCTTTCAGGCCGCGCGCTTCGACTTCTTCACAATGACCTCCGGCGCCGGCGCGCAGGACAGCCGCTCCTGATGGCCCTCGCCCCAGGCTTTCAGAATATCGATCACCGGGCGCAGGCTCTCGCCGAGTTCGGAAAGCGTGTATTCGACCCGCGGCGGCACCTCGGCGTAGACCTTGCGGATCACGAGGCCGTCGTCCTCGAGCGCGCGCAGCTGCTTGGTCAGCATGCGCTGGGTGATGCCGGGCATCCGCTTCCGCAGCTCGCCGAAGCGCTGGGTGCCGGCCTGCAAGTGGTACAGGATCACACCCTTCCATTTGCCGTCGATCAGGTCGAGCGCCGCCTCGACCGCGCAGCCCGGCCGGCGCGCGAAATTCTTCCGTTTCATGCAGTATTTTCCCAATAGTATACAAACAGGGACTAGTTCCCTGTTTTTACAGTACTTGCCAAATGGACGCCAGCGCGACAGTTAATCGGCAGGCAATCGCCCACCACGGAGACCAGGCATGAAGGCCGTCGGATACCAAAAATCGCTGCCGATCGAGGCGGCGGATTCGCTCGTCGATTTCGAGATCGCCAAGCCCGAGCCGAAGGGGCGCGACATCCGCGTCGCGGTGAAGGCCATCTCGGCCAATCCGGTCGACTACAAGGTGCGCAAGCGCGCGGCGCCGACCGACGGCGGATACAAGATCCTCGGCTTCGACGCGGCCGGCGTGGTCGACGCGGTCGGGCCCGACGTCTCGCTCTTCAAGCCCGGCGACGAGGTGTTTTACGCGGGCTCGATCCTGCGCCAGGGCACCAATTCGGAATTTCATCTGGTCGATGAACGCATCGTCGGCAACAAGCCGGCGTCGCTGTCCTTCGCGCAGGCCGCCGCCCTGCCCCTGACCTCGATCACAGCGTGGGAGCTGCTGTTCGACCGGCTCGGCGCGGTGCCGGGCAAGAGCCTCGATCCGCGCACGCTTCTGATCATCGGCGGCGCCGGCGGTGTCGGCTCGATCCTGATCCAGCTTGCGCGCCGCCTCACCGGACTGACCGTGGTTGCGACCGCAACGCGGCCGGAGTCGCAAAAGTGGTGCCGCGATCTCGGCGCCCATGCGGTGATCGATCACTCGCAGCCGATGAAGGAGCAGATCGAGAAGCTCAGGCTGCCGCCGGTCGGCCTCGTCGCCAGCCTCACCTTCACCGACCAGCACTACAAATCGATCGCCGACTTCATCGCGCCGCAGGGCAAGTTCGGCCTGATCGACGATCCGCCGGAATTCAACGTCGCCGCGTTCAAGGGCAAGGCGGTGTCGGTGCACTGGGAATCGATGTTCACGCGCTCCTCGTTCCAGACACCCGACATGATCGCGCAGCATCATCTGCTCAACGATGTCGCCGACCTCATCGACAAGGGCGTGCTGCGCACCACGCTCGACCAGACCTTCGGTACCATCAACGCCGCGAACCTCAAGCGCGCCCACGCTTTGCTGGAAAGCGGCAAGTCACGCGGCAAGATCGTGCTCGAAGGCTGGTAAGGCTCCTCACGTCCGCTTCCTCATGCCCGGGCAACATCCCGGGCATGATATCCCCACAGGCCGGCGGGTGGCTTTTGCCAAAGCCACGGCATCGCCTGTATGATTTGCGCAACGATCACCCCGTCCTCAATCCGGCTGCGCAGGACGCAGCCGGAGCGGTGGTGACGCCCACGGGGATGGGAGGAAACCGATGAATTTGCTCACGGCCGATCCGTCGCGGATCGATCCGGAGTGGATGACGCGGGCGCTGCGCGAAGCCGGTGTGATCGACCAGGTCAGGGTCGTCGATCTCGCGTGCAAGCCGGTCGGCAATGGCCTCGTCGGCGACAGCTATCGATTTCGCCTGACCTATGACGGCGATGAGCCGAACGCTCCCTTGAGCGTCGTCGGCAAATTCCCGGCCGCAGATCCCGACAGCCGCCGCTCCGGTTCCGCGCACACGCTTTACATCCGCGAGGTCGCGTTCTATCGCGAGCTGGCGGCGACCGTCGCCATTCACACCCCCCGGCCGATTCTTGCCGAAATCGATCCGGCGACCGACGACTTCACCCTGATCCTGGAGGACCTCGCGCCCGCACGTCCGGGCGATCAGCTCGCCGGATGCTCGATCGCCGACAGCCAGATGGCCATGACCGAGGCCGCGGCGTTGCATGCGCCGCGATGGAATGACCCGAGCCTCGATACGGTGCCATGCTTCGTGATGGCCGCAAGCCGGCGCAGAGACCTTCGCTCGGTGCTGCCCGGCATCATCGGTCACTACAAGGAGCGATATCGCGGCGTGATCGAGCCGGAATTCCTTGATCTGATCGACCGGCTTCCGGACGCGCTATTGCGCTACCAGTCCGATCGATCGGCGCCGCGAACGCTGCAGCACGCAGATTTCCGGCTCGACAACATGCTGTTCGACGTCCGCGGCAATACCCATCCGATGGCGACGCTGGACTGGCAGACGCTGACAGTGGGCCCGGGAATCGTCGACGTCGCCTATTTCCTCTCGGCCGGCATCGCCCCGATCGAACGGCGGCTTCATGAAGCCGACCTGGTGCGGTTCTATCATTCGGAACTGATCCGGCGCGGCGTGCGGGACTATGACTGGGATCGTTGCTGGCGGGATTATCGGCGCTACACGCTGCACGGCATCATGATGGGCGTCGTCTCCGCACTCAGCGTCCAGCGCTCCGAGCGAGGCGACGCGCTGTTCCTGAAAATGACCCGCGGCGCCTGCGCGCAAGCCCTGGACCACGACAGTTTTTCATACTGGCAGGACTAACGCGCTATCGAGCGAAGTGGATACAACGCGTCAGGATATCGAAAGGGATCGGCGTGCTCAACAAACTGGACGATTTCCCCATCCACCAGACGCCGGAGCCGATCGCGGTTCCCTCGACCAGCGACCGCAATGTCTATGACCGGACCTGGTTCAACGGCTACACCGCCGACGGCGCGTATTATTTCGGGATCGGCATTGCGATCTACCCACACCGCAAGATCCTCGATTGCGCCTTCAGCGTCGTGGAACGCGGCGGACGACAGCACTGCTTCTACGGCTCGCGGCGCGCACCGATCGAGCGCACCGAGATGCAGGTCGGTCCGTTCAGGCTCGAAGTGCTCGAGCCGATGCTGCGGACCCGGGTCGTGCTCGACGACAATGCGACGGGCCTCGCCTGCGACCTGACCTTCTCCGCGCGCACCGGCGCGATCCAGGAAGCGCGCCAGACGCTTTGGTCGGGCGGCCGCCGCGCGATGGATTCGACCCGGTTCGACCAGTTCGGCCGCTGGAGCGGCGTCATCAGCCACCCCGACGGCGGGATCAAGGTCGACGATCGCACATGCTACGGCACCAAGGATCGCTCCTGGGGCGTGCGCAATGTCGGCGAACGCGACGTCGGAGGCGCGCCGATGCCGCCGCCGAGCGTGTTCTTCCTCTGGGCGCCGCTGGTCTGGGACGACCACATCTCGCACGCGATCTTCTTCGACGGGACGCAGGGCGAGGCGCTGGTTCGCGAGGGCATCACCGCGCCGCTCTACCGATGCGAGGCCGAGATTCCCGGCGTGGTCGACGGCCTCGACCGCCGCATGGCGACCGCGCGGCATCGCGTCAAATACGTGCCGCACACCCGGCTGGCGCAGTCGGCTGAAATCGACCTCGTCGATATCGACGGCCACACCAACACCATCGCGCTCGACCCGATCCTCAAATTCCAGATGAAGGGCCTCGGCTACGGCCATCCGCAATGGGGCCAGGGCATGTGGAAGGGCGAGCTCGAGATCGGCGGCGAGTCGTTCGATCCATCGACGCTGGATCCGCTGGCCCGTGAAAATGTGCACGTGCAGCAGGTGGTCCGCGCCCGCCAGGGCGGCCAGACCGGAATTGGCGTGCTGGAGCAGATTTGCTTCGGTCCCTACCGTCCTGCCGGCTTCAGTGAATTCCTGGACGGCGCGAAGGGATAGCTAGATCGGCGGCACGCCCTCGACGAACAGAAGGCGTCGCTCCAGCGCGGTTGCGCGAAGCTTCAACGCTTCGGCGTATTCCGGTGACGCGTACCATTCGCGCAGGCGCGCCATGGTCGGAAATTCGACGACGACGATCGCGTTCGGTGGTGGACCGCCCTCCACCACCTCGACTGTGCCGCCGCGCACGACGTAGCGCCCGCCAAATTGTGCGATGGTGTTCGCCGCCAGCGTTCGGTAGGCCTCGAACGCCGCGGCGTCCCGCATCTCGACCTCGGAGATCACATAGGCCGGCATGCGGCCTCATGCGATCGTGTTGACGATGCCGCCCTCGGCGCGCAGCGCGGCGCCGTTGGTCGCCGATGCCTGCCTGGAGCAGGCATAGACCACGAGATTGGCGATCTCCTCGGTGCTGGCAAAGCGCTGCAGCAGCGAGGTCGGCCGGTGCTGCTTGACGAAGTTGGAGGCCGCCTCCTCGACCGATTGGCCGTTTTGCCTGGCGAGATCCTTGACGAAGGTCTCGACGCCCTCGGACATGGTCGGTCCGGGCAGCACCGAGTTGACGGTCACGGCGGTGCCCTTGGTCAGCTCGGCGAGGCCGCGCGCGATCGCAAGCTGCGCGGTCTTGGTCATGCCGTAGTGGATCATCTCGGTCGGGATGTTGAGGCCCGACTCGGAGGAAATGAAGACGATGCGACCCCAGTTGCGCTTCAGCATGCCCTGCATGTAGCCGCGCGACAGCCGCACACCCGACATCACGTTGACCTCGTAGAAGCGGCTCCAGTCCTCGTCGGGAATGTCGAAGAACGGCTTCGGCTCGAAGATGCCGGCATTGTTGACGAGGATGTCGACCTCGGGCAGCGCCGCAAGCAGCGCCTTGCAGCCCGCCGCGGTCGAGACATCGGCGGCAATGCCGCGGACCTTTGCGCCGGATACCGCCTTCCCGATCGCGGCAACCGCCGCATCGACCTTGGCCTGACCGCGGCCATTGACCACGACCTCGGCACCGGTCTCCGCCAGCCCCTTGGCGATGGCGTTGCCGATGCCTGCCGTGGAGCCGGTTACCAGCGCAGTCTTTCCGGAAAGGTCGATTTTCATTTGAGGTATCTCCTGTCAGCCGTGTCAGACATATCTGGATGCGCGCGCGCCGATACAACCGAGGTTGTTGCTCGGCAGGTGCGCAAATTTACGGCAGGCGCCGACCGGCATTCTAACACCGCTGGCCTGGATCGACGACGACCATCTCGCGCGAATGACGTTGCAGAAACGGAAACGGCGGGCATTTCCGCGGCGATCAAATTTCATCGCGCAATCTTGGTTGATACATCGTCTCGCCGACCTTCATCCAATCTTCATATGAAACATCGCGCGCACGCTGATTGCTTTCACACATTGTCAATTCAGCGCCGCTAAGCGTCGCCGCAAACAGCGCGAGCGAGCTCGGGCTGTTGTTTCGGCAACCGGACGCGACGTCTGTTCGATAACGACGTCCGGAGCCGTATGACTGACAGGAATGCATCAGATGTTCGTTATGTCCGGGATGAAGCAGCGCACCGCGCTTGTCCTGAAGCGATTTCGTCCCAGCCTCAAAAGCCAGATCGCGATGCTCGGGATTGGCGGCGTCGCCGTCATCAGCGTCACCTGCCTCGGCGGCCTCAACTACGCGGCGCGTGTTCAGCGCGAGTCGGACGACAGCATGCGCTTCAGGGCGCAGCTGTCCGAGCTCTCGGATGGCTTCCTGGAGACCCAGCAGATCGCGGCTCGTTTCCTGAAGTCGCGCGATGAAAGCCTGGCGAAGAAGCTGTCCGAACGCGTCGCGGACGAGACCGCCCTGCTCGACAAGCTCGAGGCCTTCGCTGCGACTGCGCCGGAAGGCGATCCGATCCGGCAGGTCGCCTCGCTGCGGAGCGGCATCAACCTCTATGCGACGCGGTTCCAGAATATCGTCGGCGCTCAGCGCGTGCTCGGCCTGAATCCGAACGACGGCTTGCAGGGCAAGCTGCGCAGTGCGATCCAGCAATTCGAGACAAGAGTCGGACAGATCGATCAGCCGCGCCTGACCGTCCTGCTGCTGACGATGCGCCGCCTCGAGAAGGATTTTGCGCTGAGCGGCGAAGAGCGGTTCGGCGACCAGCTCAACGACCGCGAGGACGAGTTCGAGACCGCGCTGGCGGCCTTAGCGCTGCCTGCGAATGCGAAGACCGAATTGCTCGGCCTTGCACGCGCCTACAAGCTCGCCTTCGCCGGCTTCCTGGTCTCGCGCCAGACGCTCGACGATCAGCTCGACGACCTGTCGCAGATTTTCGACCGCACCCGCCCGGCGCTGGTCAAGGTTGCGGACGCCGCCAACATCCGCGCCGAGCTCGCACAGCGCAAGGCCGACGCATTCAGGCAGGCCTTCAGCTGGCTGATCGGGTTCGTTGCATTCGTGCTGACGCTGTTTGCCATCCTGTTCGGCCGGCGCGTCGCGGGCCTGATCAGCCGGATGAGCGCGGCGATGCGGCAGCTCGCCGACGGGCAATTTAACGTCGTGCTGCCCGGCCTCGAGCGCGGCGACGAGATCGGCGGCATGGCGCGGGCGGTGGAGAGCTTCAAGACCAGGGCGCAGGACAAGGCGCGTGCCGAGCTCGGCGCCCGGCTCGAGGAAGACCGCCGCGCCGCCGACCGGCACAAGGCCGAACTGGCGCGGCTCGCCGCGGCATTCGAGGCCAGCGCCGGCAGCGTCATCGCGACGGTATCGGCGGCGTCGGAAGAGCTTGCGGCTTCGGCCCGCGACCTGAGCGACACCGCCCATCACACCCAGGACCTGTCCGCCAATGTCGCGGCCGCATCCGAAGAGGCCTCGGACAATGTCAGGCGGGTTGCAGCCGCAACCGAACAGATGATCGCGTCGGCCTCCGAGATCGGACGCCAGGTGGGCGAATCGGCTGACATCGCCAGCGACGCCGTGGCGCAGGCGCGGCAGACCGACGAGCGGATGGCGCAGCTCGCCTCCGCCGCCGACCGCATCGGCAATGTGGTGCAGCTGATCGCAACGATCGCGCGGCAGACCAATCTGCTCGCGCTCAACGCCACCATCGAGGCCGCCCGCGCCGGCAAGGCGGGATCGGGCTTCGCCGTGGTCGCGCAGGAGGTGAAGACGCTCGCCAGGCAGACGGCGGAGGCCACGGAGGACATCCGCGCCCAGATCGCGGATATCCAGGCGGCGACGCGGGAGTCGGCCGGCGCGATCAGCGATATCGCCGGCATCATCCAGCGGATCTCACAGATCGCCTCGGATGTGGCGGATGCGATCGACAAGCAAGCCGGCGCGACGCGGAGCATCGCGGAGAACGTTCAGATCGCCTCGGAGCGAACCGCGCAGGTCGCCGTCAGCATCGGCCAGGTGGCCAGCGGCGCATCCAGGACCGGCACCGCCTCGTCGCAGGTGCTGAGCTCCTCGCGCCTGCTGTCGGACGGCAACGGCCGTCTGAAGCAGGAGCTCGACAATTTCATCGCCACCATCCGCGCAGGCTAGCCCGACAAACAAAAACGGCGCCCGAAGGCGCCGCTTTCAAAACCTGGCTCGAAGCGGGGCTTACGCCGCCTCGGCTTCCTTGTCCTGGGTCGGACCGGAGTCCTGGCCCTTGGCGTCGACGTCGCGGTCGACGAACTCGATCACGGCCATCGCCGCGTTGTCGCCGTAGCGGAAGCCGGCCTTGATGATGCGGGTGTAGCCGCCCTGGCGGTCCTTGTAGCGGGTCGCCAGCGTGTCGAACAGCTTCTTGACCTGGTCGACGTCGCGCAGCTCCGAGATCGCCTGGCGGCGCAGGGCGAGGCCGCCCTTCTTGCCGAGGGTGACGAGCTTCTCGACGATCGGCCGCAGCTCCTTGGCCTTCGGCAGCGTGGTGACGATCTGCTCGTGCTTGATCAGCGCGGCCGCCATGTTGGCGAACATCGCGCGCCGGTGCTCGGCGGTGCGGTTGAGCTTCCGATGAACCTTGCCGTGACGCATTGACTTCTTCCTTCTTCAATTCTGCCGCGGTGGTTCAGCGACAAGTTTTGCAGGTGGGCATCCTGCGTTCGCCCGCAAAAGCGCCTTAGCGCGCTTTTGCTATCTCGTTTGAGCATGATCCTCGCCGGAAAACCGCTCCGCACTTTTCCGGGATCATGCTGCGTAAAAAATCGCGGCCGGAAGTTTTCCGGCCACGACGGTGAAAACGGATCAGTAGTGATCCTCGAAGCGCTTGGCGAGCTCGTCGATGTTCTCCGGCGGCCAGCCCGGCACTTCCATGCCGAGGTGCAGACCCATCTGGGCCAGCACTTCCTTGATCTCGTTCAGCGACTTGCGGCCGAAGTTCGGGGTACGGAGCATTTCCGCTTCCGACTTCTGCACGAGGTCGCCGATGTAGACGATGTTGTCGTTCTTCAGGCAGTTTGCCGAACGCACCGACAGCTCGAGCTCGTCGACCTTCTTGAGGAACGCCGGGTTGAACGCGAGATCGGGGATGATCTCCTGCGTGACTTCCTTGCGCGGCTCTTCGAAGTTGACGAACACGTTGAGCTGATCCTGCAGGATGCGCGCGGCGTAGGCCACCGCGTCCTCCGGCGTGATCGCGCCGTTGGTCTCGATCGTCATGGTCAGCTTGTCGTAGTCGAGGATCTGGCCCTCGCGGGTGTTCTCGACCTTGTAGGAGACCTTGCGGACCGGCGAGAACAGGCTGTCGACCGGGATCAGGCCGATCGGAGCATCCTCGGGACGGTTGCGCTCGGCGGCGACATAGCCCTTGCCGGTCGTGACCGTGAACTCCATGCGGATCTCGGCGCCGTCGTCCAGCGTGCAGAGCTGCAGGTCGGGGTTGAGCACGGTGACGTCGCCGACGGTCTGAATGTCGCCGGCGGTGACGGCGCCCGGGCCCTGCTTCTTCACGACCATGCGCTTCGGGCCTTCGCCCTGCATCTTGATCGAGATGTCCTTGATGTTGAGGACGATGTCGGTGACGTCTTCACGGACACCGGCGATCGAGGAGAACTCGTGCAGCACGCCGTCGATATGCACCGACTGCACCGCCGCGCCCTGCAGCGAGGACAACAGGATGCGGCGCAGCGCGTTGCCGAGCGTCTGGCCGAAGCCACGCTCGAGCGGTTCAGCGACCACGGTGGCGAACCGGCTCGCGTCCGAGCCCGGCGTCACCTGCAGCTTGTTCGGTCGAATGAGTTCTTGCCAATTTTTCTGGATCGTCACTGTTTCACCCATTTGCCGGTCACAGGGCCAAATCGAATGGCCGAACCCGGCGTTGGAGATCGCGGATCAGTCCGCGCGGTCAATTCCAAAAACCATCGCAGGGCGGCCAGAGGCCGCCCGCGACTTACAGATCAAACGCGCCGACGCTTGCGCGGACGGCAGCCATTGTGCGGGATGGTGGTCACGTCGCGGATCGAGGTGACGGTGAAGCCCGCAGCCTGCAGCGCACGGAGCGCCGACTCACGGCCCGAACCCGGGCCGGCCACTTCAACCTCCAGCGTGCGCATGCCGTGTTCCTGCGCCTTCTTGGAGACGTCTTCCGCCGCGACCTGCGCGGCATAGGGGGTCGACTTGCGTGAGCCCTTGAAGCCCATGGTGCCGGCCGACGACCAGGCAATGGTGTTGCCCTGCGCGTCGGTGATGGTGATGGTCGTGTTGTTGAACGACGAATTCACGTGCGCGATGCCGGAGGCGATGTTCTTGCGTTCGCGGCGGCGTACGCGGGTGGCTTCCTTGCCCATTTCAAACCTTTCCTGTGATCTCGACGCCGCCGTAGTGCCAGCGGCTACACCTCAAAACGCAAATGGCGAGTAGCGAATTTCCATTCGCTACTCCCCACCTGCAATTCGCAAAACTTACTTCTTCTTGCCGGCGATCGCCTTGGCCGGCCCCTTGCGCGTGCGCGCATTGGTGTGGGTGCGCTGGCCGCGCACCGGCAGACCGCGGCGATGACGCAGGCCGCGGTAGCAGCCGAGGTCCATCAGCCGCTTGATGTTGATGCCGACCTCACGACGGAGGTCACCCTCGACCAGGTAGTCGCGGTCGATCACTTCGCGGATCTGCAGGACTTCCTGGTCGGTCAACTGGTTGACGCGACGGTCCAGCGGGATTTTGACCTTCTCCACGATGTCGGCCGCGTTCTTCTGGCCGATGCCATGGATGTACTGAAGCGCGATCAGGACGCGCTTGTTGGTAGGAATGTTGACGCCGGCAATACGGGCCACGGACTTCTCTCCTGTCGCCGATCCATCACGGATACGGGCTTCTCGGGTTCTTGCTCTCTCGGGCTTGTGTCCACAAACGCGAACACGACGCCCTCCCCTCATGTCCTTCGGGGCCCGGCATCGTCATAAAACTATCCAACTTGGATGCGGGGCTTATTAAAGGATTCATGTCGGTTTCGTCAACCGCTCCTAGCGTTTAGCTCGCTTTTTCGTGAGCTTTTTTGCCGCCTTTTTGGCGGTCTTTGCTCCCTTGCGGGCCTTCGCGGCGCGGGCGGCCTTCTTTACCGCCTTCTTCGCGGCTTTCTTCACGGTTTTCTTGGCCGCGTTGGCCTTGGAGGGCGCCTTGGCAGCCTTCCGGGCCGATTTGGCGGCCTTTTTGGCTGGTTTAGCTGCCTTCCTGGCCGGCTTCTTGCTGGCCTTCATGGCCGCCTTGGCGGCCTTTTTAGCCGCCTTCGGGGCGTGATCCTCGTGATCCTTCGGTTCCAGCGCGCCGAGTGCGGTCAGGATCCGGTTGATCTCGCGGGTGACGTGCTCGATGGTCATCATGCCATCGACCGTCAGGAGCTTCCGCCGCTCCGAATAATAGTGAATCAGCGGCTCCGTCAGCGAACGGTACTGCGCCAGGCGCTTGGTCAGCACCTCCGGTGTGTCGTCGAGGCGGACTTCCTCACCGCGCGCGCGGGTTTCCTCGGCACGCTTCTCAACGCGGGCGAGCAGCGCGCTCTCGTTGACGCGGAGCTCAACCACCGCGTCGAGCTTGAGGTGCTTTTTCCGGAGCAGATCGTCGAGCGCCTCGGCCTGCGGCACGGTGCGCGGGAAGCCGTCGAGAATGAACCCCTTCTTGGCATCGGGCTCCTCGATCCGGTCGGCGATGATTCCCACCACCACCTCGTCGGGAACCAGGCCGCCATTGGCCATGATCTCCTTGGCCTGCAAGCCGACCGGCGTGCCCGCAGCGACCGCAGCGCGCAGCATCTCACCGGTCGAGAGCTGGACGATGCCGTGCTTGTGCACCAGCCGCTGCGCCTGGGTTCCCTTGCCCGAGCCCGGCGGCCCCAAAAGGATCAATCTCATATCTGTTTCGCCCCCCGGCTAGGTGGGCGACGTCCGCACACCTGTGTTTTGAGTTCGAAGCCGAACCGCGATCAGCGGCGGCGGCCTCCCCTGAGCTTCGACTTCCTGATCAGCCCTTCATACTGATGAGCGAGCAGATAGCCCTGCACCTGCGACACCGTATCCATCGTCACGCTGACGACGATCAACAGCGAGGTGCCGCCAAAGTAGAACGGGACCGATGCGTAGGAAATCAGAATTTCAGGAATCAGGCAGACGATCGCGAGATAGACCGCGCCGAGCACCGTGATGCGCGACAGCACATAGTCGATGTACTCGGCGGTGCGCTCGCCCGGCCGGATGCCCGGGATGAAGCCGCCATGCTTCTTCAGGTTGTCCGCGGTCTCGGTCGGGTTGAACACGATCGCGGTGTAGAAGAACGCGAAGAACACGATCAGCGCGAGATACATGAACAGGAACAGCGGCCGGCCGTGGCTGAGCTGGGTCGTGATCCACTGGAACCATTCCGGCCCCTTGCCGGCGTTGAAGTTCGCGACCGTGGTCGGCAGCAACAGCAGCGACGAGGCGAAGATCGGCGGAATCACGCCCGAGGTGTTGAGCTTGAGCGGCAGATGCGAGGACTGGCCCTCGAACATCTTGTTGCCGACCTGGCGCTTCGGATACTGGATCAAAAGCCGGCGCTGCGCGCGCTCCATGAACACGATGAAGGCGATCACGGCGACCGCCATCACGATGACGATCAGGATCAGGCCGGTCGACATCGCGCCCTGGCGGCCGAGTTCCAGCATGTTGGCGAGCGCCGACGGCAGCTCGGCGACGATGCCGGACAGGATGATCAGCGAGATACCGTTGCCGATGCCGCGCGAGGTGATCTGCTCGCCGAGCCACATCAGGAACATGGTGCCGCCGGTCAGCGTGATCGCGGTCGAGATCCGGAAGAACATGCCGGGGTCGCTGACGACATTGCCCGCGCCTTCGAGGCCGATCGCGATGCCGTAAGACTGGAACAGCGCCAGGATCACTGTCAGATAGCGGGTGTACTGGTTCAGCGTCTTGCGGCCCGCCTCGCCTTCCTTCTTGAGCGCCTCGAGCTGCGGCGACACGGTGGTCAGCAGCTGCACGATGATCGATGCCGAGATGTACGGCATGATGTTCAGCGCGAAGATCGCCATGCGGTGGATGCCGCCGCCGGCGAACATGTTGAACATGCCGAGGATGCCGCCGGACTGGCTGCGGAATACCTGCTCCCAGATGTTGGGATCGATGCCGGGCAGCGGGATGTAGGTGCCGAGCCGATAAACAAGCAGCGCACCCAGGGTGAACCAGATGCGCTTCTTCAGCTCGTCGGCTTTCGCCAGCTGTCCGAAATTGAGGTTGGCGGCAAGTTGTTCGGCTGCTGAGACCATGTTTCGGCTTTCTCCCGGAGCCCCATTCGCCGGCGCCCCCAAAGAGATCAATTCCCTGGGCGCCGGCAGACACCGGACATTATCTGGTGCTCGGCCTCGATAAGTCCATCATTCGATCTGCGGATTGCCCGCGCGTCGCGGGCAATGACGCAGATGTTACGCCGCCTCGCCTTCTTCCTTGGCGGGGGCCAGGATCTTGACCGAGCCGCCGGCCTTCTCGACCGCGGCAATGGCCGACTTGGAAGCGCCGTGCACCTCGATGGTCAGCTTGGTCTTGATCTCGCCGCGGCCGAGCAGCCGCAGGCCGTCCTTGGCGCGGCGCAGCACGCCGGCCTTGACCAGCGATTCGACGTTCACCGTCGCGCTCGCATCGACCAGCTTGTTGTCGATCGCTTCCTGCAGACGGTCGAGATTGATCTCGGCGAAGTCGAGCCGGAAGATGTTGTTGAAGCCGCGCTTCGGCAGACGGCGATGCATCGGCATCTGGCCGCCTTCGAAACCCTTGATGCGGACGCCCGAACGCGCGGTCTGGCCCTTGCCGCCGCGGCCCGAAGTCTTGCCCTTGCCGGAACCGATGCCACGGCCGACACGCATGCGCTTCTTGCGCGAGCCGGCGTTGTCGGCGATATCGCTGAGCTTCATCGCCCTTCTCCTTATCTCTGCTTACTCGCCGACGACGCGGACGAGATGCTGAACCTTGCTGATCATGCCGCGAACTTCAGGGGTATCCTGCAGCTCGGCAACCCGGCCGATCTTGTTGAGCTTGAGGCCGATCAGCGTCGAACGCTGCGAGTGATGGCGGCGGATTGCGCTGCCGATCTGCTCGACCTTGATGGTCTTGCTGGCCTTGGCCATGACAGTAACTCCGAATAGCGCTTCGAGAAGCGCGCGTTGTTATTCCGCCACCACTTCGGCGTCGCCGCCGACGCGGCGCGACTGCAGGGTGGAGACCTTGATGTTGCGGCGTGCAGCCACCGAGCGCGGCGAATCCTGATGCTTCAGCGCGTCGAACGTCGCGCGAACCATGTTGTAGGGATTCGACGAGCCGATCGACTTCGCCACCACGTCCTGGATGCCGAGCGTCTCGAACACCGCGCGCATCGGGCCGCCGGCGATGATGCCGGTACCGGCCGGAGCGGCACGCAGGTAGACGCGGCCGGCGCCGTGACGGCCGGCGATGTCGTGATGCAGCGTGCGGCCTTCGCGAAGCGCGACGCGCGTCAGGTTGCGCTTCGCCGATTCGGTCGCCTTGCGGATCGCTTCCGGAACTTCGCGCGCCTTGCCGTGGCCGAACCCGACCCGGCCCTTCTGGTCGCCGATCACGACCAGCGCCGCAAAGCCGAAGCGCTTGCCGCCCTTGACGACCTTCGCCACGCGATTGATGTGGACGAGCTTGTCGACGAACTCGCTGTCGCGCTCCTCGCGCTCCCTGCTCCGTTCGCGTCCGCCGCGTTCGCGTTCACCTGCCATGGTGTTTTCCAATCTCTAGGAGGCCTTGCGCCTCTTTCCTCGTAATCGTTCGTAAAGTTTAGAAGCTCAATCCGCCTTCGCGCGCCGCATCCGCGAGCGCCTTGACGCGCCCGTGATAGATGTAGGCGCCGCGATCGAACACGACTTCCTTGACACCCTTCTGCGCCGCGCGCTCGGCGAGCAGCTTGCCGACCGCCTTCGCCGCATCGATGTCGGCGCCGGTCTTGCCGGCGTCGCGCATGGTCTTCTCCAGCGACGAGGCGGAAGCGAGCGTCTCGCCCTTCTGGTCGTCGATGACCTGGGCGTAGATGTGCTTGGACGAGCGGAACACCGACAGCCGCGGACGGCCGCCTGCCGAGCGGCGAAGCGCAAGGCGCACGCGCTGCTTGCGCCGGGCATTCGTAACCTTGAGTGACATGACCGGCTCCGTTACTTCTTCTTGCCTTCCTTGCGGAAGATGAATTCGTTGGCGTACTTCACGCCCTTGCCCTTGTAGGGCTCCGGCGGACGGTAGGCGCGGATCTCGGCGGCGACCTGACCGACGCGCTGCGGATCGTTGCCGGTGATCGTGATCTCGGTCGGCTTCGGCACCGCGATGGTGATGCCTTCCGGGATCGCGTACACCACGTCGTGGCTGTAGCCGAGCGCGAGCTGCAGGTTCTTGCCCTGCATCGCGGCGCGGTAGCCGACGCCGGTGATCTCGAGCTTCTTCTCGAAGCCCTTGGTGACGCCCTCGACGAGGTTGGCGACCTGCGCGCGCGCGGTGCCGTACATCGCCTGCGCGCGGTTGGTCTTAACGCGCGGAGCGACCTTGACCTGGCCGTTCTCGAACTTCACCTCGACGTCGTCATGCACGACGAACTGAAGCTGGCCCTTCGGCCCCTTCACCTTCACCGTCTGGCCCTCGACGCTTGCCGTCACACCCGACGGGATCGCCACCGGCCTTTTGCCGATACGTGACATCGTAAAATCCTTCCTCAGAACACCGTGAAGAGAACTTCGCCGCCCACGTTGGCGTCGCGCGCCTGGTGGTCAGCCATGATTCCCTTCGGCGTCGACAACACCGAAATGCCGAGACCGTTGTTCACGCGCGGCAGGTTCTTCACCGAGGCGTAAACGCGGCGGCCCGGCTTCGACACCCGCTCGATCTCGCGGATGACGGGTTCGCCGTCGAAATACTTCAGCTCGATCTCGAGCTCGCTGCGGCCCGAGGCATGCTCGACGCTGGCGTAGCCGCGGATGTAACCCTCGGACTTCAGCACCTCGAGCACGTTAGCGCGCATCTTCGAGCCGGGGCTCGAGACCTTGGACTTGGAGCGCATCTGCGCGTTGCGGATGCGGGTGATGAGATCGCTGATCGGATCGTGCGTAGACATTGTTCCGACCCTCCCTTACCAGCTCGACTTCACGAGGCCGGGAACCAGGCCCTTGGAGCCGAGTTCACGCAGCGCGATGCGCGAGAGCTTGTTCTTGCGATAGTTCGAGCGCGGACGCCCGGTCAGCTCGCAACGGTTGCGGATGCGCGTCGGCGACGAGTTGCGCGGCATCTCGGCGAGCTTCAGCGTCGCCGCGAAGCGCTCTTCCATCGGCTTGGTCTTGTCGGCGATGATCGCCTTCAGCTTCTCGCGGCGCGGGCCGGCGTTCTTCGCCATCCGCTTGCGCCGGTTGTTCTTCTCGACTGAACTCTTCTTTGCCATGCTTGGCTCCTGGGTATCCGCGTTTGAGTGGCTTTGGCTCAGCTACTCACTGCCGGAACGGGAAATTGAAAGCGGTCAACAAGGCACGCGCCTCGTCGTCGGTCTTGGCGGTGGTGCAGACCGTGATGTCCATGCCACGCGCTTCCGAGACCTTGTCGAAGTCGATCTCGGGGAAAATGATGTGCTCCTTGATGCCGAGCGAAT
This sequence comes from Bradyrhizobium brasilense, assembly GCF_029714345.1. Taxonomy (NCBI): domain Bacteria; kingdom Pseudomonadati; phylum Pseudomonadota; class Alphaproteobacteria; order Hyphomicrobiales; family Nitrobacteraceae; genus Bradyrhizobium; species Bradyrhizobium brasilense. The sequence goes on along the minus strand of NZ_CP121669.1, from coordinate 4,050,608 downwards.
AGTTGCCGCGGCCGTCGAAGCTCTTCGGGTTCAGGCCGCGGAAGTCGCGGACGCGGGGCAGCGCCACGTTCACCAGGCGGTCGATGAACTCGTACATATGGGTCTTGCGCAGCGTGACCTTGCAGCCGATCGGCTGGTTCTCACGCAGCTTGAAGGTCGCGATCGCGATCCGCGAATAGGTCACGATCGCCTTCTGGCCGGCGATCTGGGTCAGCTCGGCGGCGGCGGTCTCGGCCTTCTTGCGGTCGTTGACGGAGTCGCCCACGCCCATGTTGAGCACGACCTTGTCGAGGCGCGGCACCTGCATCACGTTGGCATAACCGAACTTCTCGGTCATCATGCCGCGGATCTTCTTGTCGTACTCCGCGCGCAGACGCGGCGTGTAAGCTGTATCAGCCATCGATCTCTGCTCCCGAGCTCTTGGCAACACGAACCTTCTTGCCATCGGCCTGAATCTTGAACCCGATGCGGGTCGGCTTTCCGTCCTTGCCGACATACGCAATGTTCGAAAGGTCGATCGGCATCTCCTTGGAGATGATGCCGCCTTCCTGGGTCTGGGTCTGCTTCTGGTGACGCTTCACCATGTTGATGCCGCGAACGAGAGCCTTGTTCTCGTCCGGACGCACCTCGAACACCTCACCGGTGCGCCCCTTGTCGCGGCCGGTGAGCACCATCACCTTGTCGCCCTTGCGGATCTTGGCAGCCATCACAGCACCTCCGGCGCGAGCGAAATGATCTTCATGTGGTTCTTGGCGCGCAGCTCGCGCGGCACCGGCCCGAAGATACGGGTGCCGACCGGCTCGGACTGATTGTTGATCAGCACGGCGGCGTTGCGGTCGAAGCGGATGACCGAACCGTCGGCGCGGCGGATGTCCTTGCGGACCCGGACCACGACGGCCTTCATCACGTCGCCCTTCTTCACCTTGCCACGCGGAATGGCTTCCTTGATCGACACAACGATAACGTCGCCCACGGTGGCATAGCGGCGCTTGGAACCTCCAAGAACCTTGATGCACATGACACGGCGTGCGCCTGAATTATCGGCCACGTCGAGGTTGGTCTGCATCTGAATCATTGATGCACCTCGTCCTCTTTCTGCGCTTCAGCGCGCTCAAAATTTCCCTGAATTCCCTCGGCCAGGCCGAAGTAATCAGGCCGTTTTCTTGTGTTCGCCCCGGACCACGGTCCAGCGCTTCAGCTTGGAGATCGGCTTCGATTCCTCGATCCAGACCATGTCGCCCGGCTTGAACTGGTTGTTCTCGTCGTGCGCGTGGTAGTTCTTGGAACGGCGGATCGTCTTCTTGTAGATCGGGTGGGTGAAGCGGCGATCGACGCGCACCACGATGGTCTTGGCTTGCTTGTCGCTGACGACCACGCCCTGCAGAGTACGTTTCGGCATAGCTGGCCCCTTACTTCTTCTTCGCGCGCTGCTGGGCAGCGATGGTCTTGATACGAGCGATATCGCGGCGGGCTTCCCGCATCCGCGAGGTGTTCTCCAGCTGCCCGGTGGCGCGCTGGAAACGCAGGTTGAAGCGTTCCTTCTTCAGATTCAGGATCGCGTCTTCCCGCTGGTCGTCGCTCATCGCGCGAATGTCTTCAACTTTCATCTCGGCCATGGCGATTACTCCGCAATGCGCGCAACGAAGCGCGTCTTGATCGGCAGCTTGGCGGCGGCGAGCGACAGCGCTTCCTTCGCGGTCTGCACCGGCACGCCGTCGATCTCGAACATCACGCGGCCCGGCTTGATCCGGACCACCCACAATTCCGGGGCACCCTTGCCGGAACCCATGCGGACTTCGGCAGGCTTCTTCGACACCGGCACGTCCGGGAACACGCGGATCCAGACGCGGCCGGCGCGCTTCATGTGACGGGTCAGCGCGCGGCGGGCGGCTTCGATCTGGCGGGCGGTGACGCGCTCAGGCTCCATCGCCTTCAGGCCGAACTGGCCGAACGCCAACGTCGCGCCAGAGGTCGCAACGCCGTGGATACGGCCCTTATGCGCCTTCCGGAACTTCGTTTTCTTAGGTTGCATCATGGCTTTAAGCCCTCAAATTCCTGCTTTGCCTCAAGCGGCGTCGCGGCGCGAACGCGGCGTGCTGTCGCCCTCGGCCATCTTCTTGTCCTGGGCCATCGGATCGTGCTCGAGGATCTCGCCCTTGAAGATCCAGACCTTGACGCCGCAAGTGCCGAAGGTCGTGAACGCGGTGGCAACGCCGTAGTCGACGTCGGCGCGCAGCGTGTGCAGCGGCACGCGACCTTCGCGGTACCACTCCATGCGCGCGATTTCGGCGCCGCCGAGACGGCCCGAGCAGTTGATGCGGATGCCACCGGCACCGAGCCGCATCGCCGACTGCACGGCGCGCTTCATGGCGCGGCGGAACGCGACGCGGCGCTCGAGCTGCTGGGCGATCGATTCAGCGACCAGGGTCGCGTCGAGCTCCGGCTTGCGGATTTCGACGATGTTGATCACGACGTCCGACGAGGTGATGTCGGCAACCTTCTTGCGCAGCTTGTCGATGTCGGCGCCCTTCTTGCCGATCACGACGCCCGGACGGGCCGAGTGGATCGTCACGCGGCACTTCTTGTGCGGACGCTCGATCACGATGCGGGCCACGGCCGCCTGCTTGAGCTCCTTGTGCAGGATCTCGCGGATCTTGACGTCCTCGTGCAGCAGCTTGCCGTATTCCTGCTTGCCGGCGAACCAACGGGAGTCCCAGGTCCGGTTGATGCCGAGACGCAGCCCGATTGGATTGATCTTTTGACCCATCGTCTTCTCCTGCGCCCTTCTTAGGCGCTTGCCTCGGCCTCGACCTGACGAACCACGATGGTCAGGTGCGAGAACGGTTTGAACACACGGCCCGAACGGCCACGGCCGCGCGGAGCAAAACGCTTCATCACGATGCCATTGCCGACATGCGCCTCGGCGACGACCAGATCGTCAACCTCGAGGTCATGGTTGTTCTCGGCGTTCGCGATCGCCGATTCCAGGCACTTCTTGACGTCGACCGCGATCCGCTTGCGCGAGAACTGCAGGTCGGCGAGCGCAGCGGACGCCTTGCGGCCGCGGATCAGCTGCGCCACCAGGTTGAGCTTCTGCGGGCTGACGCGCAGCATGCGGGCGACGGCCTTGGCCTCATTGTCCGCGAGGCTACGTTCGCGCTTTGGTTTGCTCATCGGTTAATCCTCAAGCCTTCTTGGCTTTCTTGTCGCCCGAATGGCCGTGGAAGGTCCGGGTCGGCGAGAACTCGCCGAACTTGTGACCCACCATTTCCTCGTTGATTGCCACCGGCACGTGCTTGTGGCCGTTATAGACGCCGAACGTCAGGCCGACGAACTGCGGCAGGATGGTCGAGCGGCGGCTCCAGATCTTGATGACGTCGTGACGGCCGGACGAGCGCGCGGCATCTGCCTTCTTGAGCAGAGAACCCTCGACGAACGGGCCTTTCCAGACTGAACGAACCATGTCCGGCGTTCCTTACTTCTTCCGCTTGTGGCGGCTGAGGAGAATGAATTTGTTGGTCGACTTGTTGGTGCGGGTCTTCTTGCCCTTGGTCGGCTTGCCCCACGGAGTAACCGGGTGGCGACCGCCCGAGGTACGACCTTCACCACCGCCGTGCGGGTGATCGATCGGGTTCATGACGACGCCGCGGTTGTGCGGACGCCAGCCGAGCCAGCGGGTACGACCGGCCTTGCCGATCGAGATGTTCATGTGATCCGGGTTGGAGACCGCGCCGATCGTGCCGCGGCAACGGCCGTGCACCAGACGTTGCTCGCCCGAGTTCAGGCGGACGATCACGTAGTCCTGGTCGCGGCCGACGATCTGGGCGTAGGTGCCGGCGGAGCGCGCCAGCTGACCGCCCTTGCCGATCTTCAGCTCGATGTTGTGCACGATCGTGCCGACCGGCATGTTGCCGAGCGGCATGACGTTGCCCGGCTTGACGTCGACATAGTTGCCGGCGACGACGGTGTCGCCTGCCGCCAGGCGCTGCGGCGCCAGGATGTAGGCCAGCTCACCGTCCTGATACTTGATCAGCGCGATGAACGCGGTGCGGTTCGGATCATACTCGAGCCGCTCCACGACCGCCGGCATGTCCACCTTGTCGCGGCGGAAGTCGACGGTGCGGTAGGCCTTCTTGTGGCCGCCGCCGCGGAAACGCACGGTGATGCGACCGGTGTTGTTGCGACCGCCGTTGCCGAGCTTGCCCTCGGTCAGGGTCTTCACCGGCTTGCCCTTGTAGAGCGCCGAACGATCGACCATGACCAGCTGGCGCTGGCCCGGCGTCGTGGGATTGTAGGTTTTCAATGCCATCGTCGTTGCGCCTTATAGTCCGGTAGTCACGTCGATGCGGTGGCCCTCTTCCAGGGTCACGATCGCGCGCTTGGTGTCCGACTGCGAGCCGAGGTTGCCGCGGAACACTTTGGTCTTGCCCTTGCGAACGAGAGTGTTGACGCTCTTCACCTTGACGTCGAACAGCTTCTCGACCGCTTCCTTGATCTGCGGCTTGGTCGCCTTGCCGGCGACCTTGAACATCACCTTGTTGTGCTCGGAGGCGAGCGTCGCCTTTTCCGTCACGACGGGAGAGATGATGACGTCGTAGTGGCGCGGATCGATGTTCTTCATTTGAAGCGCGCCTCCAGCGCATCAACCGCAGCCTTGGTCAACACCAGCTTCTGGCGGCGGAGAATGTCGTAGACGTTGATGCCCTGGATCGGCAGCACGTCGATGTTCGGAATGTTGCGGGCCGCGGTCGCGAAACCGGCGTTGAGCTCGGCGCCGTCGATGATCAGCGCGTTGGTCAGTCCGAGGCCGGAGAAGTGGCCGAGCAGCGCCTTGGTCTTGGCGGCCTCGAGCTGCGCATTGTCGATCACGATCAGCCCACCGTCCTTGGCCTTGGCCGAGAGCGCATGCTTGAGCGCGAGCGCGCGCACCTTCTTCGGAAGGTCGGTCGCATGGGAGCGAACGACCGGACCGAACGCACGGCCACCGCCGCGGAACTGCGGCACGCGGGCCGAGCCGTGACGGGCGCCGCCGGTGCCCTTCTGCTTGTACATCTTCTTGCCGGTGCGCCAGATCTCGGCGCGGCCCTTGGCCTTGTGGGTACCGGCCTGACGCTTGTTCAGCTGCCACTGCACGCAGCGCTGGATGATGTCGGCGCGCGGCTCGAGACCGAAGATCGCGTCCGAGAGCTCGACGGATCCGGCGTCCTTGCCTTCAAGGGTCGTGACTTTCAATTCCATCTCACACGCCCTCCTTCTCAGCCACAGCCTCGGCAGCTTCGCCACCTGCAACCTTGAACTTGCCGGGCTTCGGGGCGTCCTTCGGCAGCGGCTTCTTGACCGCGTCGCGCACCGAGATCCAGCCGCCCTTGGAGCCGGGAACGGCGCCTTCGACGAGGATCAGGCCGCGCTCGACGTCGGTCGAAACCACGCGCAGATTGAGCGTGGTGATGCGGTCGACGCCCATGTGACCGGGCATCTTCTTGTTCTTGAAGGTCTTGCCGGGGTCCTGACGGCCACCGGTCGAACCGATCGAACGGTGCGAGATCGACACACCGTGGGTGGCGCGCAGACCGCCGAAATTCCAACGCTTCATGCCGCCGGCGAAGCCCTTACCGATCGAGGTGCCGGTCACGTCGACGAACTGGCCAACCACGAAATGGTCCGCCTGGATTTCCGCGCCGACCGGGATCAGCGCGTCCTCGGACACGCGGAACTCGGCGACCTTGCGCTTCGGCTCGACCTTGGAGACCGCGAACTGGCCACGTTCGGCCTTGGGCATGTACACGGTCTTGCGGGCGCCCGAGCCGAGCTGAAGAGCGACATAGCCGTTCTTCTCGGTCGTGCGGTGGCCCAGCACCTGGCAGTTGCCCAACTTCAGCACGGTCACAGGGATATGCTCGCCGGTCTCCGTAAAGACCCGCGTCATCCCGACCTTTTGTGCGATCACTCCGGAGCGCATCGGCGTGCTTCCTGTCTTTCTGTCCGCAAGCGGCGGACGTAAAAATCCAAAACCTTAGAGCTTGATCTCGACGTCGACACCGGCGGCCAGGTCGAGCTTCATCAGCGCATCGACGGTCTGCGGGGTCGGGTCGACAATGTCGAGGAGGCGCTTGTGGGTGCGCATCTCGAATTGCTCGCGGCTCTTCTTGTCAACGTGCGGCGAACGGTTGACGGTGAACTTCTCGATGCGGGTCGGCAGCGGAATCGGTCCGCGAACCTGCGCACCGGTGCGCTTCGCCGTGTTCACGATCTCGCGGGTCGACGTATCGAGGATTCGATGGTCGAACGCCTTGAGACGGATGCGAATATTTTGGCCGTTCATTGCCGTATTCTTTCTTTAGTGAGTGGCGAGTAGCGAATAGCGAATGGAGTGACCCACTCGCTACTCGCCATTCCCTATTCGCGTAGTTACTCGATGATCGCGGCGACGACGCCGGCGCCGACGGTGCGACCGCCTTCGCGGATCGCGAAGCGCAGCTTCTCTTCCATCGCGATCGGCACGATCAGGTGCACTTCCATCGCGATGTTGTCGCCCGGCATCACCATCTCGGTGCCTTCCGGCAGGTGCACGACACCGGTCACGTCGGTGGTGCGGAAGTAGAACTGCGGACGGTAGTTGGTGAAGAACGGGGTGTGGCGACCGCCCTCTTCCTTGGTGAGGATGTAAGCCTCGGCCTTGAACTTGGTGTGCGGCTTGACCGAACCGGGCTTGCACAGCACCTGGCCACGCTCGACTTCCTCGCGCTTGGTGCCGCGGAGCAGCGCACCGATGTTGTCGCCGGCCTGGCCTTGATCGAGCAGCTTGCGGAACATTTCGACGCCGGTGACGATGGTCTTCTGGGTGTCGCGGATACCGACGATTTCGATTTCCTCGCCGACCTTGATCACGCCGCGCTCGACACGGCCGGTGACGACGGTGCCGCGGCCCGAGATCGAGAACACGTCTTCAACCGGCATCAGGAACGGCTGGTCGATCGGACGCTCCGGCTGCGGGATGTACTCGTCGACATTGCGCATCAACTCGAGGATGGCGTCGTGGCCGAGCTTCTTGTCCTTGTCTTCGAGGGCGGCGAGCGCCGAGCCCTTGATGATCGGGATCTTGTCGCCCGGGAATTCGTACTTCGAGAGCAGCTCGCGGACTTCGAGCTCGACGAGCTCGAGCAGCTCCGGATCGTCGACCATGTCGCACTTGTTGAGGAACACGACGAGCGCGGGCACGCCGACCTGGCGGGCGAGCAGGATGTGCTCGCGGGTCTGCGGCATCGGGCCGTCAGCAGCCGACACGACCAGGATCGCGCCGTCCATCTGGGCGGCACCGGTGATCATGTTCTTCACGTAGTCGGCGTGGCCGGGGCAGTCGACGTGGGCGTAGTGGCGGTTGGTCGTCTCGTACTCGACGTGAGCGGTCGAGATCGTGATGCCGCGGGCTTTCTCTTCCGGCGCCTTGTCGATCTGGTCGTAGGCGGTGAACGTCGCGCCGCCGGTTTCTGCGAGCACCTTGGTGATCGCTGCGGTCAGCGAGGTCTTGCCATGGTCGACGTGACCGATGGTGCCGATGTTGCAGTGGGGCTTGTTACGTTCGAATTTAGCTTTGGCCATTTGACTCTCCGTTCAATCGTTGACTGCCATCAACGACAATCAGGCAAACTTCTTCTGGACTTCAGCCGACACGTTCGCCGGAGCTTCGGCGTAGTGATCGAACTGCATGGTGAAGGTCGCGCGACCCTGGCTCATCGAGCGCAGGTTGTTCACGTAACCGAACATGTTCATGAGCGGCACCATCGCGTTGATGACGTTGGCGTTGCCGCGCATGTCTTGGCCCTGGATCTGGCCACGCCGGGAATTCAGGTCGCCGATGACCGAACCGGTGTAGTCTTCCGGGGTCACCACCTCGACCTTCATGATCGGCTCGAGCAGAACGGACTTGCCCTTCGTCAACGCTTCGCGGAACGCAGCCCGCGATGCGATTTCGAACGCCAGTGCCGACGAGTCGACGTCGTGATACTTGCCGTCGACCAGCTGCACCTTGACGTCCACCACCGGGAAGCCGGCAACGACACCGGAGCCCATCACGCTGTTGAGGCCCTTTTCGACGCCGGGGATGTATTCCTTCGGCACCGCGCCGCCGACGATCTTCGACTCGAACTCATAGCCCTTGCCGGGCTCGTTCGGCTCGACGACGATCGACACTTCGGCGAACTGACCGGTACCGCCGGTCTGCTTCTTGTGGGTGTACTTGACTTCGGCCTTCTTGGTCACGCGTTCGCGGAACGCCACCTGCGGCGCGCCGATGTTGGCGTCGACCTTGTAGGTGCGCTTGAGAATGTCGACCTTGATGTCGAGATGAAGTTCGCCCATGCCCTTGAGAATGGTCTGGCCGGACTCCTGGTCGGTCGACACGCGGAACGACGGATCTTCCGCGGCGAGCTTGGCAAGCGCCACGCCGAGCTTTTCCTGGTCGGCCTTCGACTTCGGCTCGATCGCGATCTCGATCACCGGCTCCGGGAATTCCATCTTCTCGAGGATCACCGGCTTGTCGGGATCGCACAGCGTGTCACCGGTGCGCGCTTCCTTCAGGCCAGCCAGTGCGACGATGTCGCCGGCATAGGCTTCCTTGATGTCTTCACGGTTGTTCGCATGCATCAGCAGCATGCGGCCGATACGCTCTTTCTTCTCGCGGGTCGAGTTCACCACGCCGGTGCCCGACTGCAGGATGCCGGAGTAGATGCGGCAGAACGTGATGGTGCCGACGAACGGGTCGTCCATGATCTTGAACGCGAGCAGCGCCAGCGGCTCCTTGTCGTCCGCCTTGCGCACGACTTCGTTGCCCTCATCGTCGGTACCCTTGATCGCGGGCACGTCGATCGGCGACGGCAGATAGTCGACGACGGCGTCGAGCAGCGGCTGCACGCCCTTGTTCTTGAACGCGGAGCCGCACAGCACCGGATAGAACGCGCCGGTCAGCACGGCCTTGCGGATCAGGCGCTTCAGGGTCGCCTCGTCCGGCTCCTTGCCGTCGAGGAAGGCAGCCAAAGCGTCGTCGTCGAGCTCGACGGCGGCTTCCACCATCTTCTCGCGATACTCCTTGGCCTGCTCGACCAGATCTTCCGGAATGTCGACATAGTCGAACTTGGCGCCGAGCGATTCATCGTTCCAGATGACGCCCTTCATCTTCACGAGGTCGACGAGACCCTTGAAGTTGTTCTCGGCACCGATCGGCAGCTGGATCGCGATCGGCTTGGCGCCGAGGCGGTCGACGATGTCGGACAGGCACTTGAAGAAGTCGGCGCCGGTCTTGTCCATCTTGTTGGCGAAGACGATGCGCGGAACCTTGTACTTGTCGCCCTGGCGCCAGACGGTCTCGGTCTGCGGCTCGACGCCCTGGTTGGAGTCGAGCACGCAAACGGCGCCGTCGAGCACGCGCAGCGAACGCTCGACCTCAATGGTGAAGTCGACGTGGCCGGGGGTGTCGATGATGTTCAGGCGCTTGCCGTTCCAGAACGCGGTGGTCGCAGCCGAGGTGATCGTGATGCCACGCTCCTGCTCCTGCTCCATCCAGTCCATCGTCGCGGCACCCTCGTGCACTTCGCCGATCTTGTGGCTCTTGCCGGTGTAATACAGGATGCGCTCGGTGGTCGTGGTCTTGCCGGCGTCGATATGCGCCATGATACCGAAGTTGCGGTAGTCCTCGATGGCATGTTGGCGGGGCATGAGACTGTTCCTTAAATTCCGTTGTTCGCCTTACCAGCGATAGTGCGAGAACGCGCGGTTGGCTTCCGCCATCCGGTGCACGTCTTCCCGCTTCTTGACGGCGTTGCCGCGATTGTTCGAGGCGTCGAGCAGCTCAGCCGAGAGACGCTCCGTCATGGTCTTCTCGTTGCGCTCGCGGGCGGCTGAGATCAGCCAGCGGATGCCGAGCGCCTGACGGCGCACCGAACGGACTTCGACCGGAACCTGGTAGGTCGCGCCGCCGACGCGGCGGGAACGAACCTCGATGGTCGGCATCACGTTCTCAAGCGCCTGCTCGAACACGCCGAGCGGGTTCTGCTTGGTCTTGGCCTCGATCATGCCGAGCGCACCGTAGACGATGTTTTCGGCAACCGACTTCTTCCCGGCGTACATCACCGAGTTCATGAACTTCGTAATGATGATGTTCCCGAACTTCGGATCCGGAAGAACTTCACGCTTCTCGGCAGAATGGCGACGCGACATCTGATCGGTTCCCGCTTACTTCGGACGCTTCGCGCCGTACTTCGAACGACGCTGCTTACGGTTCTTGACGCCCTGGGTATCCAGCACGCCGCGGAGGATGTGGTAGCGCACACCGGGCAAGTCCTTGACGCGGCCGCCGCGGATCATGACCACCGAGTGCTCCTGCAGGTTATGGCCCTCACCCGGGATGTAGCCGATCACCTCGAAGCCGTTGGTCAGGCGCACCTTGGCGACCTTACGAAGCGCCGAGTTCGGCTTCTTCGGGGTCGTGGTGTAGACGCGCGTGCACACGCCGCGCTTCTGCGGCGACTGCTGCAGCGCCGGCACCTTCTTACGCGACTTCTGCACTTCACGCGGATTTGCGATCAGCTGGTTGATCGTCGGCATGCAGCCTTCACCCTTTAGTTCGCGCGAAAACCTTGAATGGCTCCGCAAATTTCTTCTCAGGACTAGCCGTCCCGCACGGCCCGCTCGACACGGAACAAACAACCGCGCAAAGCGAAATCGCGCCAACCACTCATCGCTGAGCGGAAAGCGCATCGACGCCACAGAGGACCGCGATCCCGAACCGTTCAGCGTTCGCTGTTCGGTCCGCCACCGAGGTCATGCATCCGAATTCACTCTCAAGAGGACGTGCTCAAGAGAACTAATATCGTCCTGGCATTGCCTAGCTATCATCGACAGCGTTTGAGCGGCATTCGTCGAGGTTGGTGCCCGTCCGGCTCCTCAAAAAAGGACCTTCGGGTGTTCCGTTCCGACGCTGGCGTAGCTCACCGCCTGTCGTTAAGTGGGCGCCTTGTATAATCGAGAGATAGTGAAGTCAAGCAAAACGACAAGCAAAGAAACGCCTCTGGCACTTGCGGATTTCGCATTTCACCGCGGTTCGGCGCAAGGCGAAATGTGACGGCCGACCGACCTCCCCGCGCCCTCATCCGAATCTTCGGGCGCGGGCGGAATCATATTATACCCGGGTAAAATATGAATAGAAACAACTCTCCCCAAGTTAGTCCCGAAGGCAAACTTCGAAACTAAGCCTTTATTTGCCATTCGCAGGGCAAAAATCGGGGTCACAGCCACGGAATTCCCATGCGGTACACCGACATCGCGATCATCGGCGGCGGTCTTGCGGGCTCGACCGCAGCCGCCATGCTCGGCCGTGCCGGGATACCGACGGTCCTGATCGACCCCCACCGGGTCTACCCGTTCGATTTCCGTGTCGAAAAGATCGGCGGCGACCTCCAGCTCGAGCGATTCGCCAGGACCGGCCTCGCCGAGTCGGTGCTCCGCTCGGCGACGCTGGACGGCGAGAACTGGATCGCGCGATTCGGCCGGTTGCTCGACCGGCAGCCGAGCCGGCAATACGGCATCATGTACGACGCGCTGATTGCGGCGATTCGGAACGAAATCGCCGGGCCGGCGGAATTCATCTGCGACAAGGTGATCAATGTCGCGACCAGTTCCGACCGGCAGCGGCTCGTGCTTGCCAATGGCGAGGAGATCTCGGCGCGCCTTGTGGTGCTCGCCAACGGCCTGAACGTCGGGCTGCGCCGGATGCTCGGCATCGAGCGGCTGGTCACGAGCTTCTGCCACTCGATCTCGCTCGGCTTCGATTTCGTCCCCGTCGGCCGCCCCGCCTTCCCGTTCGCGGCCATGACCTATTTCTCGGAGCGGCCGAGCGATCGCATCCCCTACATCACGCTGTTTCCGGTCGGAAACCGGATGCGCGCCAACCTCTTCACCTATCGCAAGGCCGACGATCCCTGGCTGCGGGCGATGCGGCGCAATCCGGTGGAGACGCTGAACGCCGCGCTGCCGCGGCTGCGCCGGCTCACCGGCGAGTTCGACATCGCCGGCGATATCAAGATCAGGCCCGCCGACATCTTTGTCAGCACCGGCTATCGGCAGGCCGGCGTGGTGCTGGTGGGTGATGCCTTCGCCAGCACCTGCCCCGTCACCGGCACCGGTACCGACAAGGTGTTCACCGACGTCGCCCAGCTCTGCAACGTCCACATCCCGGCCTGGCTGTCGACCGACGGCATGGGCGAGGAGAAGATCACCGCGTTCTACGACGATCCGGTCAAGACCGCCTGCGACGCCTGGTCGAACGCCAAGGCACTCAGCTTCCGCGAGGTGTCGGTCGGCAGCGGGCCCACGTGGCAGGCCCAGCGCTGGGCGCGCTTTTTCGGCTATCTCGGCCGCGGCTGGCTGCGCCGGCTGCACAACCCCGCAGCAGCGGCGTCAACGACGCAGCCGGCCAACCACTTCCGGCAACGTCCGCACGCCACGGACCGGGCGTGACGCGACACGGGCCTCACGCCTCCTCATCCTCGTCTTCGTCCTCATCATCGTCATCGTCCGCGTCGTCGGCGTCCTCGTCGTGATTCAGATGTCCCTGGTCGTCCCACAGCTTGCGATAGACGCCATTGCGGGCCAGCAGCTCCTCGTGCGAGCCGCGTTCGATCGCCCTGCCGCCGGAGATCACGATGATCTCGTCCATCTCGACCACCGAAGTCAGGCGGTGCGTCGACCAGATCATGGTGCGGCCCTCGGCGACCTTGAGCAGCGTGCGATTGATCGCAGCCTCCGTGGTCTGGTCGAGCGCCGAAGTCGCCTCGTCGAGCAGCAGCACGGACGGGTTACGGATGATCGCGCGCGCGATCGCGATGCGCTGGCGCTGGCCGCCCGACAGGGTATCGCCGCGCTCGCCGACCGGCGTGTCGTAGCGCTGCGGCAGACTCATGATGTAGCGATGGATCTCGGCCTTGCGGGCAGCGTCCTCGACCTCCGCGTCGGTCGCGCCTTCCTTGCCGAGCCGGATGTTCTCGCGGATCGACATGTTGAACAGCATGTTTTCCTGGAACACGACCGCCATGTTGGCCCGCAGCGACTCGCGCGTCACCCGGCGGATATCGACGCCGTCGACGGCGACGCGGCCCTCGTCCGGCACGTAGAGCCGCAGGATCAGGTTGATCAGCGTGCTCTTGCCCGAGCCGCTGGGACCGACGATCGCAATGCTCTTGCCGGCATTGAGCTTGAGGCTGAGATTGTCGAGCACCGGCGTCTGCGCCCCCTCATACTGGAAGGTGACGCGGTCGAAGGAGATGTCGTTGGTGATGCGCGGCAGATCCGGCGCGCCGGGACGGTCGGCGCCGCGGGTCGGCTCGTCGAGCAGTTCCTGGATGTGCCGCACCGCCGCCGCCGACTGGATCGACACCGGGATGAAATGCATCAGATGGGCGATGTTGTACGACACCTCCCAGAACGCACTCTCGAAGGTCACGAAGGTGCCGACGGTGATCTGCCCCTTGGTGGCGAGATAGGCGCCGATCGCCAGCACCACGAGGTGGAGCAGCAGCACCGCGATGGTGACGGTGCGCTCCACCATGGTCGACAGGAACATGGCTGACGCGGCCTTGGCCCGGACGTCGCGGTTGCGCATCGTGAACCAGCCGAGCGCCCGGCGCTGCAAGTTGAACGCCTTCACCACCGCCTGCGCGGCGACGTTCTCCTGCACGGTTCCGAGCAGCGCGGCCTCGTTCTGCTTCTGCTCGTAATTGGCCTGCACCGCCTTCGGCGTCAGGATGCGCGGCCCGATCAGGGTGATCGGAAACACCAGCAAGGCGACCACGGCAAGCTGCCAGTTCAGGAACAGCATCAGGATGATGCCCGCGACCAGCTCGAGGCCCGGCAGCGCCGCGCTGTTGGCGAAGGTCTTGACCGAGCCCTCGAACGCCGACAGATCGATCGAGAAGCGCGACAGGATCTCGCCGCGCTTGGTGCGCGCGAAATAGGCCGACGGCAGGTTCTGGACATGGTCGAACAGCCGCGTCCGCACGTCGGCGATGATGCCGGCGCCAAGCCGCGCATCCCAGCGCTCGTACCAGACCGCGATGATCGAGGTGACGATGCCGGCCACCGCGAGCACGCCGAGGATCTTGTAGAGGGCCCCGAAATCCTCCTCGCCGAGCGCGTCGTCGATCAGGAATTTCAGGCTGAGCGGCATGATGACGTTGAACAACGTCTCGACCAGCACGCCGAAGGCGACGCAGGCGAACGGCTTCTTGTAGTTCGCCAGGATCGGCCTGACGAAGCCAAAGATCGTGGAGAGCGCGCCGGCGGCTTCCTTGGCGGTGAAGACGACGAGGTCCTCGTCATCATCGTCGTCATCGAGCTCGAACTCGTCGTCCGCGTCGTCTTCCTCTTCGTCGTCAGCCGGCGCCGCGGCCGGCTTTGTGGAGGCGGCCGCCGCGGGCGGACCGGACGCGGGCTTCTTCTTCAGCTCGGGATCGTCGGCCGCCGCTCTCGTCGGATCGTCTGATGCAGGAGGTCTTGGCGCCATGAAACCAACCGATGCTCCACGGCCGGCATGACCGCAAATCGAAACCGCAGCTGATGACACTGCGCCGGTAATCCTATGCGATCACGACGAATTCGGCAAAGCGTTTGGAACGGCCGACGCGCCGCGGCGCGCTCGCGCGGATTCGCGGAGCGCAGAATTGCCGCCGTTTGACAGCTGGTTGACACGAGGCCGGTCGCCTGGCGGCAAAGCTTCCGGTCTGTCCCGCTAATCGTCGAGGTCGGCTTCGACCTTGTCGAAGAAGGAATAGCGCAGGCTGTCGGAGTCGGCGTACCACTGCCCCGGCCCCTTGTTGGCGGCCAGCGTCAATGTCCACAGCGCATCGGTGCAATCGCGGCGGTGCATCGACAGGTCGAAGCCGTTGCCGAAGAACAATTCCGACCACTCCCACCAGGTGCCGAGCTTCTTCACCCCGCGCAGCAGGTCGTAGCGATCGATCACTGCCGCCGCCATGTCAGAGGTCACCGACGCGAACACGACGCCGGTCTTGACCACGCGGTTGAGCTCGCGCACCCCGCGCACGACCTGCTTCTCGCCGAGATGGCACAGCGAGGTCTCGAACACGAAGTCGAACTCGTTGGTCTTAAAGGGCATGTCGGCGATCGAGCCGAGCTTGTTGTACTTCTTGAGCGCCTTCGGCGTCTTGCCGTGGATGTAGCGGTTGTTCTCGATGCCCCAGGCATCGATGCCACGTTCGCGCAGCGCGCCGACCAGTTCGCCGCTGGCGGAGCCGGCGATCAGCAGCTTGTAGCCCTTCGCCCTGCCCCAGACCGTCTTGATCAGGTCCGTCAAATAGGCCGGGTCGGTGAAGTTGCGCCAGACCTCGCTGTAGGGGCCGACGCCGCGATAATTGTCGAAATAGCTGCGGTCGATCTTGTCGGACAGCGAGCTCTCGTCCTGCGCGCGGCTACGGCGCAGCCGCATCATCTCGGTGACGATGATGTCGGTCGCGGCATCGGAGGAATCGAGCAGTCCATTCAGCGTCGAATCGAACAGATAGTCGCCGACCACCACGATGCCGGGATGCTCCTTCGGCTCGGGCCGGTGGTTGGTCATGACGTCGCGCACCGGCAGGCCGCCCGGCAGCGCGTTGACCGACGACAGCCAGCGATGGATCTTGCCTTCCAGGAAATGCTCGCGCGCATCGCCGAGCGAGGCCGGCAGCGACTTCAACGCGGCATCGATCAGCTCCTGGTCGCTGAGATTGGCGAAGGCCAGCGCATCCGAGCCCGCGATCAGCCAATTCAGCACGCCGTGCTTGCCGACATCGTGGCGCGCGCCCTCATTGTAGACGCAGCAGCCGCCGAACGCTTCCGACATGAACCAGGCGCCCGGGATCTTCTCGCCCCAGAACGGCTCGTCGAACAGGATCGAGACCCGCAGATAATGCGCGGGCCGGTCGAAATAGGCGACGTGCTTGACCATCGACTTGCGCAGCTGTTCGCCGTCCCAGCGCATGGTCGCGAGCCAGGAGTGCGGCAGGCAGACCAGCACGAGATCGAAGTCGCGCGTCTCCGGCCCCTTGCCGTTCATCATGTTGAGCTGGTAGCGGCCGCCAGCGGTCTTGCCGACCTTGAGCACACGATGGTTGAGCTGGATGTCGGCGCTGACTTCCGAGCGCAGACAATCGATCAGCTGCTCGTTGCCGTTCTGGATCGAATACAGGCCGATATAGCCGTCGACGTCCATCACGTAGTTCTTCAGCGCGTTGAGGCCGTTGGTGTTGTGGCTCTCGGTCGCGATGTCGGAACGCGCCATCACCTTGAAGAAACGCTTGGCGGTCGCGTCCTCGACCTCCTCGTCGAGGACCTGCTCGGCGGTCTTGTAGGCCCACGGGTGTTCGTTGTCGTGGGCGCCGACGCCCTCGTAATATTCGATCGGCGACACCAGGTCGCTGCAGCGCTTGCGGAACGCCTCGATCGCGGCCGCGGTCTTCGCCCCGTACTTACGGCGCATGCCGGGAACGTCGGCGAGCAGTTCGCCGTCGAGCTGCACCTGCTCGGCGTCCATCGGGATCGTCTGCAGGCCGAAATGCTGGATCAGCTCGCGCAGCGGATCCGGCCCCGTCATCGAGTAATCATAGATTTCGGCGACGCCGGCCTCATACATCGCGGGCGCAGTGTCGAATTTGCGCGTGACGATCTTGCCGCCGAGGCGGTTCGACGCCTCGAAGATGGTAACGCGGCAGAGGTCGCCGAGTTTGCGCTTCAAATACCAGGCGCTCATCAGCCCCCCGGGGCCGCCGCCTACGATAGCCAAGTCGAGCATATGGATTCCGTCGTCTCCGGCGCGAGCCAAACAGCCGGTCTAAGTCACCCTAGCAAAGGCACTTTTTTGCCTGAAGGAAAGATGAACAAACTGCGTCCCTGCACCGCAGCAAGCAAAGAAAGCAGCAAAAAGGCCGGCTAAACGCCGGCCTTCTCGCCATACCCGTAGTCTTGCGGATGCCTATTCCGCGGGCGGCAGCGCCAGCGGCTCCGCTTCCGGAGCCGTCGGCACGATCGCCGCCTGCTGCTTCTCGCGCTCGTCGAGGATCAGCTTGTCGCGCTTGACCGCGACCTCGCGGATCCGCGCCATCGAGGCGCCGGTGCCGGCCGGGATCAGGCGGCCGACAATGACGTTCTCCTTGAGGCCCTCGAGCGGGTCCACCTTGCCGTTGACGGCAGCTTCGGTGAGCACGCGCGTGGTCTCCTGGAACGACGCCGCCGAGAAGAAGGAGCGGGTCTGCAGGCTCGCCTTGGTGATGCCGAGCAGAACCGGCGTACCCGTGGCGGGCTTCTTGCCCTCCTCCTTGGCCTTGGTGTTGAGCGCGTCGAACTCGATCTTGTCGACCTGCTCGCCCGAGATCATGTCGGTGTCGCCCTGATCGGTGACCTCGACCTTCTGCAGCATCTGACGGACAATCACCTCGATGTGCTTGTCGTTGATGAGCACGCCCTGCAACCGGTAGACCTCCTGGATTTCGTTGACCAGATAGGCAGCGAGTTCCTCGATGCCCTTGATCGCCAGGATGTCGTGCGGCGCCGGATTGCCTTCGACGATGAAATCGCCCTTTTCGACGATGTCGCCGTCCTGAAGGTGGATGTGCTTGCCCTTCGGGATCAGGTACTCGCGCGGCTCCTCGGTCTTGTCCATCGGCTCGATCGAGATGCGGCGCTTGTTCTTGTAGTCGCGGCCGAAGCGGATCGTTCCCGCGGTCTCCGCGATGATCGCCGCGTCCTTCGGCTTGCGAGCCTCGAACAGTTCCGCCACCCGCGGCAGACCGCCGGTGATGTCACGCGTCTTGGCGCTCTCGGTCGAGATACGCGCCAGGATGTCGCCCGGCATCACCTTCCCGCCGGTGTCGACCGACAGAATGGCGTCGACCGACAGCATGTAGCGGGCATCGCCGCCACGCGCGAGCTTCATCACCTTGCCGTCCTTGCCCTTGACCACGATGGCCGGACGCAGGTCCGAACCGCCGCGCGTCGTGCGCCAGTCGATGACCACGCGCTTGGCGATACCGGTCGATTCGTCGAGCGTTTCCGAGATCGACTGGCCTTCGACCAGATCCTCGAAACCGATCGTGCCCTCGACCTCGCTCAGCACCGGGCGGGTATAGGGATCCCACTCGGCGATGCGCTGGCCGCGCTTGACCATATCGCCTTCGTCGACGTGCATCTTCGAACCGTACTGAATACGGTGGGTCGCACGCTCGGTGCCGTCGGCATCGACGATCGCAACGACCATGTTGCGCACCATCGCGATCAGGCTGCCTTCGCTGTTGCGGGCGATCGCCTTGTTCTTGATCACGATCTTGCCGTCGAAGTTCGATTCGACGAACGACTGCTCGTTGAGCTGGGCGGCGCCGCCGATGTGGAACGTGCGCATCGTCAGCTGCGTGCCGGGCTCACCGATCGACTGTGCCGCGATGACGCCGACGGCCTCACCGTGGTTGACCGGCGTGCCACGAGCCAGATCGCGGCCGTAGCACTTGGCGCAGATGCCGTTGATCAGCTCGCAGGTCAGCGCCGAGCGGATCTTCACTTCCTGGATGCCGGCCTGCTGGATCGCGTCGACATGGCTCTCCTCCATCAACGTGTCGCGCTTGATGACGACCTCGTTGGTGGCGGGATCGCGCACGTCATCGCAGGCCACGCGGCCCAGGATGCGCGAGCCGAGCGAGGCGACCACGGTGCCGGCGTCGACGATGGCGCGCATCTTGATGCCGAGCGTGGTGCCGCAGTCGGTCTGCGTGATGATGCAGTCCTGCGCGACGTCGACCAGACGGCGGGTCAGGTAGCCCGAGTTCGCGGTCTTCAACGCGGTGTCCGCGAGGCCCTTGCGGGCGCCGTGGGTCGAGTTGAAGTACTCGAGCACCGACAGACCTTCCTTGAAGTTGGAAATGATCGGCGTCTCGATGATCTCGCCCGACGGCTTGGCCATCAGGCCGCGCATGCCGGCGAGCTGGCGCATCTGGGCCGGCGAACCACGCGCACCGGAGTGCGCCATCATGTAGATCGAGTTGATGTCGGCATCCGCGCCCGCCGCCGTCTTCTTGGTGGACGAGATCTCCTTCATCATCGCCTTGGCGACTTCTTCACCGGCCTTCGACCAGGCGTCGACGACCTTGTTGTACTTCTCGCCATGGGTGATCAGGCCGTCATTGTACTGCTGCTCGAAATCCTTCGCCAGCGTACGGGTCTGATCCACGATCTTCCACTTCGACGCCGGCACGACCATGTCGTCCTTGCCGAACGAGATGCCCGCCTTGAAGGCGTTGTAGAAGCCGAGCGCCATGATGCGGTCGCAGAAGATCACCGTCTCCTTCTGACCGCAGTGCCGGTAGACCTGATCGATCACGCCGGAAATCTCGCGCTTGGTCATCAGCTTGTTGATGATGTCGTACGAGATCTTCGGGTTCTTCGGCAGCAGGTTGCCGAGCATGACGCGGCCCGCGGTGGTTTCGATCCAGCGCTTGGAGTGCTTGCCTTCCTCGTCGAGGCCTTCCCACCGGTACTTGATCTTGGTGTGGAGGTGGATGACCTTCGAATGCAGGGCGTGCTCGAGCTCGGCCATGTCGCCGAAGATCTTGCCCTCGCCGGGCAGGCCTTCGCGCATGATCGAGACGTAGTAGAGGCCGAGCACGATGTCCTGCGACGGCACGATGATCGGCTGGCCGTTCGCCGGATGCAGGATGTTGTTGGTCGACATCATCAGGACGCGCGCTTCCAGCTGCGCTTCGAGCGACAGCGGAACGTGCACGGCCATCTGGTCGCCGTCGAAGTCGGCGTTGAAGGCGGCACAGACCAGCGGATGCAGCTGGATCGCCTTGCCCTCGATCAGCACCGGCTCGAACGCCTGGATGCCCAGGCGATGCAGCGTCGGCGCGCGGTTGAGCAGCACCGGATGCTCGCGGATCACCTCATCGAGGATATCCCAGACCTCCGGTCGCTCCTTCTCGACCAGCTTCTTGGCCTGCTTCACCGTGGTGGACAGGCCCTTGGCGTCGAGCCGCGAGTAGATGAACGGCTTGAACAGCTCCAGCGCCATCTTCTTCGGCAGGCCGCACTGATGCAGGCGCAGCTCGGGACCGACCACGATCACCGAACGGCCCGAATAGTCGACGCGCTTGCCGAGCAGGTTCTGGCGGAACCGGCCCTGCTTGCCCTTCAGCATGTCGGCGAGCGACTTCAGCGGACGCTTGTTGGCGCCGGTGATGACGCGGCCGCGGCGGCCGTTGTCGAACAGTGCGTCGACGGCCTCCTGCAGCATGCGCTTTTCGTTGCGGATGATGATGTCGGGCGCACGCAGCTCCATCAGCCGCTTCAGGCGGTTGTTGCGGTTGATGACGCGGCGGTACAGGTCGTTGAGGTCCGAGGTCGCGAACCGGCCGCCGTCGAGCGGCACCAGCGGACGCAGGTCCGGCGGAATCACCGGCACGACCGTCATGATCATCCATTCCGGCTTGTTGCCGGAGACGCGGAAGGCCTCGACGATCTTCAGACGCTTGGCGAGCTTCTTGTGCTTGATGTCGGAGTCGGTCTCCGCCATGTCGGCACGCAGCGTCGCCTCGAGCTTTTCGAGCTCGAGCCCCTTGAGCAGCTCGCGGATCGCCTCGGCGCCGATCATGGCGGTGAAGGAATCCTGGCCGTACTCGTCCTGCGCCTTCAGATATTCGTCTTCAGACAGCAGCTGACGGTCCTTCAGCGCGGTGAGACCCGGCTCGAGCACAACGTAGTATTCGAAGTAGAGGATCCGCTCGAGATCCTTCAGCGTCATGTCGAGCAGGAGGCCGATGCGCGAGGGCAGCGACTTCAGGAACCAGATGTGGGCGACCGGCGCCGCCAGCTCGATATGGCCCATGCGCTCGCGCCGGACGCGCGACAGCGTCACCTCGACCGAGCACTTCTCGCAGATAATGCCCTTGTACTTCATCCGCTTGTACTTGCCGCACAAGCACTCGTAGTCCTTGATCGGCCCGAAGATGCGCGCGCAGAACAGGCCGTCACGCTCCGGCTTGAAGGTGCGGTAGTTGATGGTCTCCGGCTTCTTG
The DNA here is from genome assembly GCF_029714345.1 of Bradyrhizobium brasilense. Classification (NCBI taxonomy): domain Bacteria; kingdom Pseudomonadati; phylum Pseudomonadota; class Alphaproteobacteria; order Hyphomicrobiales; family Nitrobacteraceae; genus Bradyrhizobium; species Bradyrhizobium brasilense. The sequence continues at coordinate 4,029,504 of NZ_CP121669.1, read as the reverse complement.
ATCTCGCCGTAGGACCAGGACAGAATCTTCTCCGGAGACGCGATCGAAATCCGGATCTGGTCGAAGACCTGGGCCGGGGTCGTCGGATTGAAAAGATTCATAATCTCTTGATTCATGGTCTTCTCCTCGCGTGCCGATCGTCACCGGCAGCAAATTCGAAACTTTTATTCAGCGCGCGCCCCGCCCAACGTCCGAGCGGAGTGCGAAGGCCCGGCGCGTTTGGCGCCGGGCATGATCACAGCGTTACTCGGCCGCTTCCGACGTCGACGCCGGTCCCACCTTGGAATTGTGCAGGTCGACGTTGAGGCCGAGCGAGCGCATTTCCTTGACCAGCACGTTGAACGATTCCGGAATACCGGCCTCGAAGGTGTCGTCGCCGCGCACGATCGCCTCGTACACCTTGGTACGGCCGGCGACGTCGTCCGACTTCACGGTCAGCATCTCCTGCAGCGTGTAGGCGGCGCCGTAGGCTTCCAGCGCCCAGACCTCCATTTCGCCGAAGCGCTGGCCGCCGAACTGCGCCTTGCCGCCTAGCGGCTGCTGGGTGACGAGCGAGTACGGACCGATCGAACGCGCGTGGATCTTGTCGTCCACGAGATGGTGCAGCTTGAGCATGTAGATGTAGCCCATCGTCACCTTACGATCGAACTGATCGCCGGTACGGCCGTCATAAACGGTCGACTGGCCGGAGGCGTCGAAGCCCGCGAGCTTCAGCATCTCCTCAATGTCGGCTTCCTTGGCGCCGTCGAACACCGGCGTTGCGATCGGCACGCCGTGGCTCAGATTGCGGCCGAGTTCGACCAGCTCGTTGTCGTTCAGCGACTTGATGGTTTCATCCTCGCCGTAGATCTTCTTCAGGGTCTCGCGCAGCGGCTTGAGATCCTGCTTGTGATAATAGGCGTCGATGGTCTGGCCGATGCGCTTGCCGAGGCCGGCGCAGGCCCAACCGAGATGGGTCTCAAGGATCTGACCGACGTTCATGCGCGAAGGCACGCCGAGCGGATTGAGCACGATGTCGGCATGCGTTCCGTCCTCGAGGAACGGCATGTCCTCGATCGGAACGATCTTCGACACCACACCCTTGTTGCCGTGACGGCCGGCCATCTTGTCGCCGGGCTGGATCTTGCGCTTCACCGCGACGAAGACCTTGACCATCTTCATCACGCCGGGCGGCAGCTCGTCGCCGCGCTGCAGTTTCTCGACCTTGTCGAGGAAGCGCTGCTCGAGGCCCTTCTTCGACTCGTCGTACTGCTTCCGCATGGCCTCGATCTCGGCCATCAGCTTGTCGTTCGGCGAGGCGAACAGCCACCACTGCGACTTCGGATACTCGTCGAGCACCGCGCGGGTGATCTTGGTATCCTTCTTGAAGCCCTTCGGGCCGGCGATGCCCTGGCGGTTCTCCAGCAGCTCGGCGAGGCGGTTGTAGACGTTGCGGTCCAGGATCGCCTGCTCGTCGTCGCGGTCCTTGGCGAGACGCTCGATCTCCTCGCGCTCGATCGCCAGCGCACGCTCGTCCTTGTCGACGCCGTGGCGGTTGAACACGCGGACTTCCACGATGGTGCCCTGCACGCCCGGAGGCACGCGCAGCGAGGTGTCGCGGACGTCGGAGGCCTTCTCGCCGAAGATGGCGCGCAGCAGCTTCTCTTCCGGCGTCATCGGGCTCTCGCCCTTCGGCGTGATCTTGCCGACCAGGATGTCGCCGGCGCGGACTTCCGCACCGATGTAGACGATACCGGCTTCGTCGAGGTTCTTCAGCGCTTCTTCCGAAACGTTCGGAATGTCGCGGGTGATTTCCTCAGGACCGAGCTTGGTGTCGCGGGCCATCACCTCGAACTCCTCGATGTGAATCGAGGTGAAGACGTCGTCCTTCACGATCCGCTCGGAGAGCAGGATCGAGTCTTCGAAGTTGTAGCCGTTCCACGGCATGAACGCGACCAGCACGTTGCGGCCGAGCGCGAGCTCGCCGAGATCGGTCGACGGACCGTCGGCGATGATGTCGCCCTTCTTGACGATGTCGCCGACCTTCACCAGCGGACGCTGGTTGATGCAGGTCGACTGGTTGGAGCGCTGGTACTTCATCAGCCGGTAGATATCGACGCCCGACTTGGTCGGATCGAGATCCTCGGTGGCGCGGATCACGACGCGGGTGGCGTCGATCTGGTCGATCACGCCCGAGCGGCGCGCGGCAATCGCCGCGCCCGAGTCGCGGGCGACCACGCCTTCCATGCCGGTACCGACGAACGGCGCCTCGGCGCGAACCAGCGGCACCGCCTGGCGCTGCATGTTCGAGCCCATCAGCGCGCGGTTGGCGTCGTCGTTCTCGAGGAACGGGATCAGCGCCGCGGCGACCGAAACCAGCTGCTTCGGCGACACGTCCATGTAGTCGACCTTGTCCGGCGTCACCGGCAGCACTTCGCCGGCGTGACGGCAGACCACGAGGTCGTCGGTGAAGCGGCCCTTGGCATCGAGCGGCACGTTGGCCTGCGCGACGCGGTAGCGGCCCTCTTCCATCGCCGACAGATAGATCACCTCGTCGGTGACCCGGCCGTCCTTGATCTTGCGATAGGGCGTCTCGACGAAGCCGTACTTGTTGACGCGCGCGAACGTCGCCAGCGAGTTGATCAGGCCGATGTTCGGACCTTCCGGCGTCTCGATCGGGCAGATGCGGCCGTAATGCGTCGGATGCACGTCGCGGACTTCGAAGCCGGCGCGCTCGCGGGTCAGACCGCCCGGGCCAAGCGCCGACAGGCGCCGCTTGTGGGTGATCTCCGACAGCGGGTTGGTCTGGTCCATGAACTGCGACAGCTGCGAGGAGCCGAAGAACTCGCGCACCGCGGCAGCCGCGGGCTTGGCGTTGATCAGGTCCTGCGGCATCACGGTGTCGATATCGACGCTCGACATGCGCTCCTTGATCGCGCGCTCCATGCGGAGAAGGCCGATCCGGTACTGGTTCTCCATGAGCTCGCCGACCGAGCGCACCCGGCGGTTGCCGAGGTGGTCGATGTCGTCGATCTCGCCCTTGCCGTCGCGCAGGTCGACCAGCGTCTTGATGACCGCCAGGATGTCTTCCTTGCGCAGCGTGCGATGGGTATCGGGCGCATCGAGCTCGAGGCGCATGTTCATCTTGACGCGGCCGACCGCGGAGAGGTCGTAGCGCTCGGCGTCGAAGAAAAGCGACTGGAACATCGCCTGCGCCGAATCCAGCGTCGGCGGCTCGCCCGGACGCATCACGCGGTAGATGTCGAACAGCGCGTCCTCGCGCGTCATGTTCTTGTCGGCCGACAGCGTGTTGCGGATATAGGCGCCGACATTGACGTGATCGATGTCGAGCAGCGGCAGGTCCTTGTAGCCCTGCTCGTTCAGCACCTTGAGCGACTTCTCGGTGATCTCCTCGCCGGCTTCGGCGTAGATCTCACCGGTCTTCGGGTTGACGAGATCCTCGGCGAGATAGTTGCCGACGAGCTCCTCGTCCGACATGCGCAGCGCCTTCAGGCCCTTCTCCTGAAGCTGGCGCGCCTGGCGCACGGTCAGCTTCTTGCCGGCCTCGAGCACCACCTTGCCGGTGTCGGCGTCGATCAGGTCGTTGACGGTCGAATAGCCGCGGAAGCGGTTGGCATCGAACGGCACGCGCCATCCGTCCTTGGTCCGCTTGTAGGTGATCTTCTTGTAGAAGGTCGACAGGATCTGCTCGCCGTCGAGACCGAGCGCGTACATCAGCGAGGTCACGGGCAGCTTGCGGCGGCGGTCGATGCGCGCGAACACGATGTCCTTGGCGTCGAACTCGATGTCGAGCCAGGAACCACGATACGGAATCACGCGCGCGGCAAACAGCAGCTTGCCGGACGAATGGGTCTTGCCCTTGTCGTGGTCGAAGAACACGCCCGGCGAACGGTGCATCTGCGAGACGATGACGCGCTCGGTGCCGTTGACGACGAAGGTGCCGTTCATCGTCATGAGCGGGATATCGCCCATGTAGACGTCCTGCTCCTTGATGTCCTTCACCGACTTGGCGCCGGTTTCCTCGTCGATATCGAACACGATGAGGCGCAGCGTCACCTTGAGCGGCGCAGCGAAGGTCATGCCGCGCTGGCGGCACTCGTCGACGTCATATTTCGGCTGTTCGAACTCGTAGCGGACGAATTCGAGCATCGAAGTGCCGGAGAAATCCGAGATCGGGAACACCGAGCGGAACACCGCCTGCAGGCCCTCGTCGAGCCGACCGCCGGTCGGCTCGTCGACCATCAGGAACTGGTCATAGGACGCCTTCTGAACCTCGATGAGGTTCGGCATCTCGGCGACTTCCTTGATGTGACCGAAAAACTTGCGTACGCGTTTGCGACCGGTGAATGTCTGCTGCGCCATCGTGGCCTCTCATTTTCGTCGCCTTTGTGGGGCGAACCTTCCGGGAGCGACTGCCATCGGCCCCGGGTTGAATTTCGAATCGTCTCGAAGGAACGAAGCGCAAAGTCAGGAATTAAATCCCCGTCCCGGCCCCGACCGCCTCCAAAACGCAAAACAACGCGCGGGGCGCATCACTGCACCCGCTCGTCCAAACGCTCCGCTTTACGGACTGAAAAAGCCCGAAATCTGACTGTCTCCCAACGGCTTCCGCCGAGGACCCTGCCGTCCCCGCCGCCTACCGTGTTTTTCCGCTGCCAACCCGATATGGGATGGCAATAAAGGAGATTCGAGGGTTAAGTCCACGGATCCCCACACTTTTTTGTGTCCGGCGCGCCACGCGACAACCTGTCGCACGCCGTTTGCATGGCCCGGGAGCGCCCTGCGGCGCTCCCGGATCGCGCATTACTTGAGCTCGACCTTGGCGCCAGCCTTCTCGAGCTGGGCCTTGATCTTGTCGGCTTCTTCCTTGTTGACGCCTTCCTTGACGGGCTTCGGAGCGCCTTCGACGAGGTCCTTGGCTTCCTTCAGGCCCAGGCCGGTGATGGCGCGGACTTCCTTGATGACTTCGATCTTCTTGTCGCCGGCCCCAGCCAGCACGACGGTGAAGTCGGTCTTCTCTTCAGCCGGAGCAGCGGCACCGCCACCACCAGCAGCCGGGCCGGCAACCGCAACGGCGGCAGCGGCGGACACGCCCCACTTTTCTTCGAGGAGCTTGGCGAGTTCGGCCGCTTCGAGCACGGTGAGGCTCGATAGGTCGTCGACGATTTTCTGCAAGTCAGCCATTGTTCAGTTCCTTAAACGTTTGGTTCGAACCAGGTTTGAGATTAGCGAAGGGTCAGGCCGCTTCGCCCTTTGAGGCATGAGCCTGAATGACGCGTGCGAGCTTGGCCGCGGGCGCGTTGGAGAGCTGAGCAAGCTTGGTCGCCGGCGCCACGAGGAGGCCAACGATCTTGCCGCGCAGTTCGTCGAGCGACGGCAGTGAGGCAAGCGCCTTCACGCTGTCGACATTCAGGACGGTTTTACCCATCGAGCCGCCGAGGATGACGAACTTCTCGTTCGCCTTGGCGAATTCGATGGCAACCTTTGGCGCCGCAACCGGATCGTTCGAAGTAGCGATCACGGTCGGCCCCTTCAGCAGGGAGCCGATGGCAGCGACGTCAGTGCCTTCAAGAGCAATTTTGGCGAGACGGTTCTTCGAGACCTTCACCGACGCGCCCGCCTGCTTCATCTGCATGCGCAGCTTCTGCATCTGGGCCACGGTGAGGCCGGAATAGTGAGCAACGATCGCAACCGACGTGGTCTTGAAGACCTCGTTAAGTTGTTCGACCGACTCTTTTTTTGCCGCTCGTTCCACAGCAAGCTCTTTCCGGTTGGCGGCCTTTCCGCGAAGGCAGGACCGCCGGGTTGCACCCATCGTCCCGCCCTAAACCTGATCCTTGGGGCGCAAGACCCTTCGGACATGCCGGGCAAGACGACATCTAGAAGCCTGCCCTCCCAGAGCCTTGCGGCCATGGGCTGTCGAGGTTCGAACCAAACCAGCCTCCCGGCCGCGAACTGATCGCGACGTGGAGTGCAAAATCCGGTCTTCACCCGTCTATGCAGGCCATGCGATTAAGCCGTTGAAAACACTAAGTTCTCGCGGGCGCCTGCAGTCTTGGACAGGATCGAGGCACTTCAGCACGCTGAAGGCCCCTGCTCTCATTCCTCTGAAGGCGACGGGTCTCCTTCCTTTCGAGCATCCTTGCGGGCATGCGGAAAGGAATGATCTCCTATCATCTCAGGTTTTCGGATTGCGAGCACGGACATGCCAGCAAGTGCCAGCACGCCCGGAAGGCGCTATGTAGCCGGTCCTGCCCTGCTTGCCAAGAGCAAATTTCAGACCAGTTCGGCGACCTGCCCGGCCCAGCGAAAAATTTCTTCCCGGACGGCGTCACGCTCCAATGCCGTCGCTCGTCTGGGCGCTGGAGGCTCGCATGAAACGATGGATTGCAGGAATTCTCGCCCTCTTCAACCTCGCCAATGGGCTGGTGATGCTGTCGGCCGGTTCCCTCTGGTGGCAGCTGGTTCCCGGTGCCGCCGATACCGGTCCGTTCAACCCTCATTTGGTCCAGGACGTCGGCATTGCCTTCATCGCGGCCGGGCTCGGCCTGGCGGCGCGAGCCTTGTGGCCGGCCTGGTGGCCGGCAGCGGTCGCGGGCGCCGCGTTCCTGGCCGGCCACGGCCTGCTGCATCTCGTGATGATCGCCGGCGGCCACGACCGCCATGCCGCATCCGATCTGGTGGCGGTCGTCCTGCCCGCGGCGCTCGCCCTCTATTCCGCCCTGCCAAATCAAGGAGAACGACATGCGTAGCTTCATCGCGCGCCGCATGCTGCGCGCCTATTCCAGGCGCTACGGCTACGACACCACCTATCTCGAGATCATGCTGAAGGAATCGCCCGCCGCGTTCTTCAAATTCGCCGGCGCGATGAAGGCCGCCGCCTACCGCGCGGTCGCGCCGGTTGAGGCCTTCTATGCCGCCAAGCTGACCGGCGCCCTGGCAGAAGATTGCGGCCCCTGTGCGCAACTGGTCGTGGACATGGCGATCGGAGCCGGAATGGTGGAACAGCAGGTCACCGCCGTGCTCCGTCGTGACGTTGCCGCCATGACCGCGGACACCGCGCTCGGCTTCCACTTCGCGGAGGCAATCGTGCAGCGCTCGACCGACGATGACGCCTGCCGCGACGCCGTTCGCGCGCGCTGGGGCGAAAAAGGCGTGATCGACCTCGCCATGGCCCTACAAATCGGCCGCATCTTCCCCATGATGAAGCTGGCGCTGGGATATGCCAGGGAGTGTCGCCGCGTGACCGTGGCCGGCCATCAGATCGATGTCATCAAGCAGGCTGCCTGAGCGCGACCCGCTGGCTCCGTATCGGGCGCGGCTAACCGGGCTTGCCTATCGCATGCTCGGCAGCCGCGGCGATGCCGACGATGTGGTCCAGGACGCCTGGCTGCGGTTCGCCGCGGCGGACGACGTTCGCAATCCCGAGGCGTTCCTCGTCACCGTGGTGACCCGGCTTTGTCTTGACCGGCTGAAGAGCGCCCGCGCCCAGCGCGAGGTCTATGTCGGTGCCTGGTTGCCCGAGCCGGTGTTCGACGAGGCGCTGTCGGCCGAGGCGGCGACCGAACTCGCCGACGATCTCTCCTTTGCGCTGATGCTGGCGCTCGACGCCCTGACGCCGCTCGAGCGCGCCGCGTTCCTGCTGCACGACGTGTTCGACCGGCCGTTCGCGGAAGTCGCCCGCACCCTCGAGCGGAGCGAGGCGGCCTGCCGGCAGCTCGCCGCGCGCGCCCGCCGATCGGTCCGCGACAACCGCCCTGTTCCCGTCGAGCCACCCGAAGGCCACGCACGGCTGCTGACGGCATTCTGCAAGGCCGCGGCCAGCGGCGACGTCTCCGCCCTCGCCAACCTGCTGCGCGAGGATGCCATCGCGATCACCGACGGCGGCGGCCGCAAGCTGGCGGCGCTGAAGCCGATCAAGGGGGCAGAGAAGATCGTCCGCTTCATCATCGGCATCGCCGGCAAGAACGCCGGCAGCGAGGTTCGCGTCGAACCGATGATGGTCAATGGCGGCGCGGGCGCGCTGGTCTTCCTCGATGGCGAAGTCGACCACACGCTGAGCATGGCGATCGACGGCGAGACCGGCCGGATCGCGGCGATCTACATCGTCCGCAACCCGGACAAGCTGCGCCACGCGCCGCGCCGGAGCTGAAGCTCCGGTCAGGACGTCATCGCCACCGGATAGGCGAGCGGCTCGCCGGCAAAGAACGCGGCGAGATTGGCCAGCACGCAATCCTGCATGGCGACGTGCGATTCCAACGTGTGGCCGCCGAGATGCGGCGACAGCACCACGTTCGGCAAAGCGGTCAGTGCATCGGGCGCATGCGGCTCCCTGGCGAATACGTCAAGGCCGGCACCTGCGATCACGCCGTCAGTCAGCGCCGCGACCAGCGCCGTCTCGTCAATGACCGAGCCGCGCGCGATGTTGACGACGAACCCGTCGCTGCCGAGCCGGCGCAGGATGTCGGCATTGACCGCATGCTCGGTCTCGGCGCCGGCGCGCACGGCGACCAGCAGCACGCTGCACCAATCGGCGAGCGCCTCCAGCGTCGGAAAGTATTGATAGGGCACGTCGTGCTTCGAGCGGCTGAAATAGCCGACCTCGGTCTCGAAGGCCGCGACGCGGGCGGCGATCTTGCGGCCGATCTCGCCCATGCCGTAGACGCCGACCTTGCGGCCGCGCATGCCGGCCTGCGGCCGCATCATCGGCGACGGCTTTGCACCGGCCCAGTCGCCGCTCCGGACGTAATTGTCAGCCACCAGCAGCCGCCGCACCGACGCCAGCATCAAGGTCACCGCCGTGTCGGCAACGGAGGCCGCATTGGCCCCCGGGCTGTGGCCGACCGCGATGCCGCGCCTGGCGGCCGCGGCGAGATCGACGCCGTCATAGCCGGTGCCGTAGCAGACGATCGCGCCGAGCTTCGGCAGCATGTCCATGGCCTCCGTGCCGAGCGCCGTGCCGCCCGCGGTGATCATGGCGCTGATATCGGCGAGCTCGGCCGCCGGGAACGCTTCGTCCAATCGTTTGCCCGCCGCGTTTAGCAGCTCATAGCGCTCGCCGAAGCGGATCAGCTGGGCCTTGGGAAAGCGTGAATAAACCAGGACCTTATCGGGCATTGTTCTTCTTTCCTGCGAGAGGCTTCAGATCTTTGTCTTGGCGCGCTTTCTTCACGCGAACCGGTAGCCACTTCGCTTGAAAACGCCTTGGCAAAACAAAGGGCGGAACCGGTTGCCCGGTCCCGCCCCTCTTTATCTCGTCACGGCCAAGGATCTCAGCCGAGGATCGTGCCCGGCTCGACCTTCACGCCCGGGCCCATGGTGGAGGAAACCGCCACGCGCTGGATGTAGGTGCCCTTGGAGCCCGCCGGCTTCGCCTTGGAGACCGCATCCGCGAGCGCCTTGACGTTCTCGACCAGCTTGTCCTCGGAGAACGAGGCCTTGCCGATGCCGGCCTGCACGATGCCGGCCTTCTCGACGCGGAACTCGACCGAGCCGCCCTTGGCACCCTTCACGGCGTTGGTGACGTCCATGGTCACGGTGCCGATCTTCGGGTTCGGCATCATGCCGCGCGGACCGAGCACCTTACCGAGGCGGCCGACCAGGGGCATCATGTCGGGCGTGGCGATACAACGATCGAAATCGATCGCGCCGCCCTGCACCTTCTCGACCAGGTCTTCGGCACCGACGACGTCGGCACCGGCGGCCTTGGCTTCCTCAGCCTTGGCGCCGCGCGCGAACACGCCGACGCGCAGCGTCCGGCCGGTTCCGTTCGGCAGGTTGACGACGCCGCGGACCATCTGGTCGGCGTGGCGCGGGTCGACGCCGAGATTGATCGCGATCTCGATCGTCTCGTCGAACTTCGACTTGGCGCGCTCCTTGACCATCTTGATGGCATCCGCGAGCGGATAGAGCTTCTCGCGATCGACGCCCTCGCGGGCCTTCTTCAAACGCTTTCCGATTGACATGGCCCGTTACCCCGCAACTTCCAGACCCATCGAACGGGCAGAGCCCTCGACCATCTTCATGGCCGATTCGATGGTGTCGCAATTCAAGTCCTTCATCTTCTTCTCGGCGATCTCGCGCACCTGCGCCTTGGTCACCTGGCCGGCCTTGTCACGGCCCGGCGCCTTCGATCCGGACTGGATCTTGGCGGCCTGCTTGAGGAAGTAGGACATCGGAGGGGTCTTCATCTCGAAGGTGAAGGACCGGTCCGCATAGATGGTGATGATCACCGGGATCGGGGTGTTCTTCTCTTCCTTCTGGGTCTGCGCGTTGAACGCCTTGCAGAACTCCATGATGTTGAGGCCGCGCTGACCAAGCGCGGGACCGATCGGGGGCGAAGGATTCGCCGCACCGGCCGGGACCTGAAGCTTCAGGTATCCGGTCACTTTCTTTGCCATTTATCACTCCTGTTGTGCCGGACGGGCCGGCGGTTTCAGGTTCCGTGGTTCGGTTGAAGGGGCTGGCGACCGCCTCCTCCCTCCCACGGCCTCTCGACTTGACGCGAGGCATATACCCCGCGCCGTCCGGTCAGACCACCTTTTCGACCTGACCGAATTCCAGTTCCACGGGCGTCGCGCGGCCGAAGATCGACACCGCGACCTTCACGCGCGAGCGCGCCTCGTCGATTTCTTCCACCACACCGGAGAACGAGGCGAACGGGCCGTCGGCCACGCGCACGTTCTCGCCGATTTCGAACGACACCGACGCCTTCGGACGCTCCACACCCTCCTGCACCTGGTGCAGGATCCGCATCGCCTCCGCTTCCGAGATCGGCATCGGCTTGTTTTCCGCGCCGAGGAAGCCGGTCACCTTCGGGGTGTTCTTGATCAGATGGAACGCCTCGTCGGTCAGCTTCATCTTCACCAGCACATAGCCCGGGAAGAACTTGCGCTCGGCGTCGATCTTGCGGCCGCGGCGCACCTCTGTGACCTTCTCGGTCGGCACTAGAATCTGCTCGAACAGTTCTTCCAGCCCACGCTGCTTGGCCTGCTCGCGGATCGATTCCTGAACCTTCTTCTCGAAGTTCGAATAGGCGTGGACGATGTACCAGCGCTTGTCCATCAATTGAGTTCCCATGCTCATCAGTGGATGCCCAGTATCAGGGTAATCAGATAGCGGATGATCTGATCTGCGGCGAAGAAGAAGACCGAGGCCAGCGCCACCATCACGAACACCATGATGGTGGTGATGGTCGTCTCGCGGCGCGTCGGCCAGGTGACCTTGGCGGTCTCCGAGCGCACTTCCTGCAGGAATTTGAACGGGCTGAAAGCCATCGTGAGATCCGCGTCCGTTACCGGACGATTGCAACGTTTCAAGGAATCCGAACAGCCGACCTTACGGACCCAGCCCTCGTTAGGAAGGTTGAGCCGATAAACGAGCTCGAATGTTCGGGGAATTAGGCCGCGCCGGATATCCGCCATCTAAGCGGGCCGGCTGCGAGTGCCGGGTATCTACTGCGAGACCGGCCAAACGTCAAGATCGGCGGGGTCCGGTCCGGCGCCCGCCCGGTTCGGGCAGATCGGGCATTCGTCTCTCCAAATCAAGGGCTTAGCCGGCGCACTGCGATCCCCTGGCGTCCTGGCGCGATCGGCGTCGTTCGTCTCGCCTCCTCTAGGCCAGGCCGGGTTTTGGCGGCAGCAGCATCGATACGAGCAGTCCGCTCGGCTCCCGCAGCCTCAACGCGATGCTGCCGCCATGACGCTTGGCAATATCCTGCGCGATCGACAGCCCCAGCCCGAAGCCCCCCTCCTGCCGGGCGCTGTCGGCCTTGAAGAAGGGCTCGAACACCTTGTCGTGCAGCGCCGGCGGAATGCCCGGACCGTCGTCGGCCACCTCGATCTCGATGTGGCCGGCCTCCATGGGGCGAAGCGTCACCGCGACCTTGCTGCCGTGCTTGACCGCATTCTCCACGATATTGGTGACGGCGCGCGACAGCGCGCGGGGCCGGCAGGCATAAGGCAGACGCGCCGGCCCGGCATAGGATACCGCGTGGCCCATGTCGGCGAAGTCCGAACAGATGGTCTGCAGGAAGCTCGGCAGGTCGATGAACGACGCCGCCTCCGAGCGGGCATCCTCGCGCAGATACTCCAGGGTCTCGTTGATCATGCGCGTCATCTTGGCGATATCGCCCAGCATCGCCGGGCGCAGGGTGTCGTCGCCGACGCGCTCGGTACGCAGCCTGAGCCGGGTCAGCGGCGTCCGCAGGTCATGACTGATGGCGGCGAGCATGCGGGTGCGGTCGTCGAGCAGCGCTGCGATACGCGTGCGCATGTCGTTCAGCGCGTCGGCGACCTGGGCGATCTCGAGCGGACCGCGCCGGCGCAGCACCTCGGGAGCCCGCGGCGAGCGGCCGAACGAGGTCGCGGCACGCGCGACGTCGGCCAGCGGCGCGATCACCCAACGCACCGCGTAGACCGACAGCAGCAGCATCGAGATCAGCACGATGATCGTCCCCCCGGCCAGCGGGCGGAGCAAAGTGGACCAAAGGCCGCCTTTGACCGCAACGTCGGCCATCAGCGCGTGGCCATCGTCGAGTCTCACGATCACCTGTGACGACGAGCCTGCGGGATGGCGCAGATCCTCCATCAATTCAATTCCGGGCTCGGCAGCGAGTTGCCGGAACGCTCGCATGGAAAACGACCGCGTCTCTGCGGCTGTTCGAGGCACCAGTTCGCCCAAGGCGACGCGCCTGACGTCGAGACCGCCGCGCCTGGCTGCGGCCAGCAGTTCATCCGCGTCTGCCGGCGTCTTCGTGGAACGCACAAGCTGCGTGAGCTCCGCGACCCGCCCGGCCAGAAACTTCTGCGTGTCGGTGATCGAGGGAGAATCGAACAGATAGATGATGGTCACCGCCGCGAGCGTGATGCCGATCAGTTCCGAGAGCGCGACGAGGCTCATGAGTTGCGCAGCGACGCTGCGCGGCATCAGCCGCTGCGCCCATCCCATCATATCTGCTCGACCGCAGGCGTGAAGAGGTAGCCGCCGAGCCGCACCGTCTTGATCATCGAGCGGTCCTTCGGATCCGGTTCGATCTTCTGCCTGATGCGGCTGATATGAACGTCGACGCTGCGCTCGACTGAGGCGATCAGGCCGCCGAAGGCCTGCTCGATCAATTGCTCGCGTGACAGCACCTGCCCAGGATTGCGGCAGAACGCCAGCAGCAGATCGAACTCGGCACCGGTCAGCGTGATCCGGACGCCCGCGGGGTCATGCAGCTCACGGGTAGTGGGGTTGATGCGCCATCCAGCAAAGGTCAGCGGACGCGGCCGTGACCGCGACGAGGCGCCGCTCTCGACGCGGCGCAGCAGCGCCCGGATGCGGGCGACCAGTTCGCGCGAATTGAACGGCTTGGTGACGTAGTCATCGGCACCGAGCTCGAGGCCGAGGATGCGGTCGATGTCCTCGCCCCGCGCGGTGACCATGATGATCGGAATCGAAGACGACATGCGCAGGCGCCGGCAGATGCTCAGCCCATCCTCGCCCGGCAGCATCACGTCGAGTACGACGAGATCAAAGCTCTCGCGCTTGAGCAGCGCATCCATCTCCACGGCCGAGCCGACCAGCACCGGTCGGAAGCCGTTGTCCTCAAGCACCTCGGCCAGCATGCGCGCGATATCGGCATCGTCCTCGACGCAGAGGATGCGTGCGTTGGTGACGGGGAAAGCCACGAGGTCGTATTCCAGGATTTGCATCACGGCATTTTAGAGGCCTCGGCCCCGGATGCGCAGTGCGCAAATATAGCGTTTTGTTAAGCCTGCACGGCCAAATGTGGCTCAAATAGGTCGCGCGGTTTCGCGAGCTACATCTGACTTAATATCTCTTAATCCCGACCCCGGCGGCCCCGCCCTATCGTGACGTCCGATCGTTCGTGGGGTGAGCGGTCGTTCGAGGGGTACATGAGAATCGAATTTCTGCCGGGCGCTGCGGTTGTGGTGGCGTTGTTGTCGGGCTGTGCCAGCGCACCGATGACGCGGGGCGGGTCATTGGCATCCTACGACAATCTCACGCCGTCCGACGGAGTGCTGGCGAAATCGCTGGTTCGCGTCAACAAGGACGAGGTCCTCGCCGCGAAGACGGTGCGGATCGTCCCGACGACCTTCTCGCAGACAGCGTCGCCGACGCTGTCCCAGGAGCAGCGGCACCTGGTGGCCAACGCGATCGATCGTTCGCTGTGCGTCGGCCTGAGCGAGCGGCTTCAGGTCGTTGGTGCCGATCAGCCTGCGGATCTGTCCGTGCACGCGCTTGTCACCCAGGCGGCGCCCACCGACGAGGTCGCGGCGGGCACTTCCAAGGTGGTTAGCTTCCTGCCGAGCGCGCTCGGCGCGGGCGTGCCGGTGCCGGTGCCGCGGTTGCCGGTCGGGCTTGGCAGCCTGACCGTCGAAGCCGAGGTGCGCGATCAGGCCAGCCGCCAGCAGGCGGCGATGATCTGGGCCCGCGGGGCGAATTCGTTCACCAACTCGCCGATGGTCTCGAGCGCCGGTGACGCCTACGATCTCGCCCCTTCCTTCAGCGACGATTTCAGCAAGCTCGTCGTCACCGGCGCGACGCCATTCGGAAAGGCGCCGGAGCTGCCATCGTTCGACAAGATTGGCGCAACGCTCGGCGGCAAGCCGAAATACGCGGCCTGCGAGGCGTTCGGCCGCAGTCCCGGCCTGGTCGGAATGGCCGCCGGCAAGCTTGGCTTGCCGCCGGAATGGTCGGACAAGGCGCCGGCGACAGCTGGCCAATAGACAGCCTAGCCGGCGAAGCTCTTCTGCACCGCCTGGTCGAGCGTGGCGCCGCCGACATAGCGCTGGCGCAGCTCGCGCTTGAGCAGCTTGCCGCTCGGATTCTTCGGCAAGGCATCCACGAAAATGACCTGCTTCGGCACCTTGAAATGGGCCATCGACGCCGCGCAATGCTTGATGACGGCGTCGGCATCGAGGCTCTGGCCGGCCTTGACCACGACGATCGCGGTCACCGCCTCGATCCAGCGCGGATCAGGCAGCCCGACCACCGCGACCTCCGACACCGAAGGCAGGCGATAGATCATCTCCTCGACCTCGCGGCTCGCGACATTCTCGCCGCCGCTCTTGATCATGTCCTTCACGCGATCGACGACGGTGATGTAGCCGTCGGCATCGACGGTCGCGAGATCGCCGGAATGAAACCAGCCGCCGGCGAACGCGGCCGCAGTCTTGACCGGATCGTTGTAATAGCCTGACAACAGATGCGGCGAGCGATGCACGATCTCGCCGACCTCCCCCACCCCGACGTCGGTCATATCAGGCCTGACCACCCGCGTCTCGACATTGATCGCGGGCTTGCCGGCCGAGCCTGCCTTCGGCAGCTGGTCCTCCGGCGTCAGCACGGTCGCGAGCGGCGCGATCTCGGTCTGGCCGTAGAAATTCCAGAACTTCACCTCGGGCAGCCGGCGCTGCAACTCGAGCAGCACCTCGACCGGCATGATCGAGGCGCCGTAGTAGCCCTTGCGCAGGGTCGACAGATCGGTGCGGTCGAATGCGCCCGAGCGCAGCATCGCGATCCAGATCGTCGGCGGCGCGAAGAACGAATTGATCTTGTGGGCCGCGATCAGCGCCAGCACATTGTCGGGCACCGGCTTGCCGGTAATGAGGCTGGTGGCGCCGAGATAGATCGCGGGCCCCAGGAAAACGTCGAGCTGCGCGCAGTGATAGAGCGGCAGCGCGTGCAGCACCGTGTCGTCCGTCGCCATGCCGCCGTCGATGATGCAGCTGACATACTGCCACATGACGGCTTCATGGGTAAGGATCGCGCCCTTCGGCAGCGACTCGGTGCCGCTGGTGTAGATGATCTGCGCGGGATCGCGGCTGTCCACCGATACCTCCGGCGCGGAGGCGTCGCCGTGCAACAGGGTATCGAACGTCGTGATGCCTTCGGGCGCGGTGGCCGGGTCCTCGCCCGGCAGCCAGATCAGGGTCTCGACCGCCGAGCCCTTGGCGGCCGCAGCGTGCGCCGTCTCCACGAAATCGGGGCCGGCCGCGAGCAGCTTGGCGCCGGAATTGGCGAGGATGAAATTGATCTCGTCCGGATTGAGCATGAAGTTGATCGGCACCAGGATGGCGCCGATCCGCGCCGCCGCGAAACGCAGCGCGGCGAAGCCGTGCGAGTTGCGCGACAGCACCGCGACGCGATCGCCCTTCGCAACGCCAAGCGCGAGCAAGCCTCGCCCGAGCCGATTGCAGATCGCGTCCATCTCCGCAAAGCTCCAGCTCACCTCGCCGCAGATCAGCGCGGTCTTGCCGGGGTAGCGCTTCGCCGACCGGCGCAACAAATCGCCGATGCTGTGCTCGCGGGCGCGCTGGATGGTTGCTGCGATGTCTCCGCTCATTTGTCCCTCCCGAATGTGCTTGTTGTCGTTCTCTTGTTTCGTCTTGTCTTGGCCCCGCCGTCGCTATTGCCGCGCGGCGTAAGCGTGTTCCATGTAGGTGTGCTCGACCGAGCGATCGAGCGAGGCGATCTTCTCGAAGCCGCGCCGCCAGTCCTGCAGGTGCCGCCGCGTCCACAGCACGCCGGCCTCCTTGTCGCGCCGCTTGATCGCGTCGAGCAGATGATGGTGCGCCTCGACCAGCCGCGCGCCGCCCTCAGGCACGCCGCCCACGATCATCTCGGTGGTCGGAAAGAACAGTTGCGCGGCGGGCTCGCGCGCCAGCTGCAGCACGCGGTTCTGCGAAGCCTTGGCCATCAGCACATGGAATTCCGCATCGAGCTCGGCAAGCGCCGCGGGATTGCCGACGACAGCTGCGCTGCGCTCGAGATTGCCGGCGAGCTCGGCGATGTTCTCCTCGGTCGCGCGCTCCACCGCGCCCTCGACGCTCGCGACCTCCAGCGTCATCGAGGTCTCGAACAATTCGCGGAACGTCACCTCATGCAGGATCAGCGCGCGGGACAGTCGCGTCGCGAGCTTGTTGTAGCGCGGCAGGCAGGCCTGCAGCCGGCGGCTGGAATCGCGGCGGATCAGCCCGCCCTCCTCGAGCACGCGAATGCCCTCGCGCACCGTCGAGCGGTTGACGCCGAACTGCGCAACCAGCTGCTGCTCGGTGCCGATCGGCTCGCCCGGCTTGATCCGGCCGTTGATGATCTCGCGTTCGATCGCGTCGGCGACCTTCTGATAGGCCGGCGCGACATCGATACGCCGGAACAGCGGCGTGGTGGGCATCTTCAGCTCCCCCGGACCCCGATTGTTGTTTGTCGGACAAAAGATAGGCGAAGGCCCTTAGGGCGTCAAACGGGCAATATTCGGCCTGATTGTCGCACCCGGGCGGTCGGAATTGACACCGGAACCGGGCAAATCTAACTTTGTCGGACAAACTGATAAGAACACCTCGGGGAGGCACACCATCATGAAATCCATCGTCACGAGTCTGTCCGCCGCCGGCCTGATCGCGGCTGTGCTGGCAGGGCCGGCGCTCGCGCAGCAGGCGCCGCTCAAGATCGGCGTGCTCACGGATTTCCAGTCGGTCTATTCGGACATCGGCGGCGCCGGCAATGTCGAGGCCACAAAGATGGCGATCGAGGAGTTCGGCGGGTCGATGTTCGGCAAGCCGATCGAGCTCGTCACCGCCGACGCTCTCAACAAGGCCGACGTCGCCGCCACCATCACCCGCAAATGGTACGAGGCCGAGAATGTCGACATGATCATCGACATGCCGACCTCGGCGACCGCGCTCGCCGGCATGGAGATGTCGAAGCAGTTCGAGAAGATCATGATCGTGACGGATGCGGCGAGTTCCGACATCACCGGCAAGTCCTGCTCGCCCTACACGCTGCACTGGACCTACGACACCTACGCCAACGCCCACACCGTCGGCAGCGCAATCGTGAAGAACGGCGGCGACACCTGGTTCTTCATCACCGCCGACTATCTGTTCGGCCATTCGATCGAGCGCGACACCGGCGACGTGGTCCGCGCCGCCGGCGGCAAGGTGCTCGGCAGCGCGCGGCATCCGCTCAACACGCCGGACTTCTCGTCCTTCCTGCTGCAAGCGCAGGCCTCGAAGGCCAAGATCATCGGCATGGCCAATGGCGGCGCCGACACCATCAACACCATCAAGCAGGCCTCCGAATTCGGCATCGTCGCGGGCGGGCAGAACCTCGCCGGCATCGTGATGTTCATCTCGGATATCCACAGCCTCGGGCTGAAGCTCGCGCAGGGCCTGATCATCACCGAAGCCTACTACTGGGATCTCAACGACCGCACCCGCGCCTTCGGCAAGCGCTTCTTCGAGCGCATGAAGCGGATGCCGACGATGAACCAGGCCGCAACCTACAGCGCCACCCTGCACTACCTCAACGCGGTGAAGGCCGCCGGCACCAAGGAGACCAAGCCGGTGCTGGCCAAGATGCGCGCGACCCCGGTGCGCGACGCCTTCACCGACAACGGCGTGGTGCGCGAGGACGGCCGCATGGTGCACTCGATGTTCCTGTTCGAGGTCAAGAAGCCCGAGGAATCGAAGGCGCCGTGGGATTACTACAAGGTGCTCGCCGAAGTGCCCGGCGACCAGGCGTTCCGGCCGCTGAAGGACGGCGGCTGCCCGCTCATCAAGTAGGCGAACAGGATCATGGCCGGGGTCCGGGACCTCGGCCAAGGCATTAAAATTGTTGATTAAAAGCTGGCAGGAGTGGCAGGGCTCGAACCTGCGACCCCCGGTTTTGGAGGACGGGCGGCGGCATCGCGCTTGATGCCGCCCCGTGATGATTGGTCACGCATGTCAGCAGGTTACGAGCGTTGGGCCGCTCTGTTGATCCTCGCTCGTATCACTCCGTTTGGTTATGTTTGGGTCCTGAGTTGGGTCCCGAATCAAGATGACAACCGACGCTGGAATCCGCGATGGCTCGTGATCAACGTATTGCCGACCGGCAATCGCGGCAGCGGCGCCGGAACCAGATTGCCGCAATCATAGGAACTGAAGCCATCGGCAGTGCCGCTGGAGCTTCATCAGCCGCCGCAGACGGAGCTGCAACTTCCGAGGCAGTCGGCAGCGCCGGCAATATTCGCGGCGAAGGTGATCCTCGCAGCTCGGCGGTCGGCGTCGGTCAGGCCGGTGCTATGATGGTGGGCTTCTCGCGAGAGCCGGACCGAGGCTTCGCTGAATCCTTCGGCTTTGCTGGGGGGAATTCATCCGCTGCTGCGCAGGGCGTCGCCACGATCACCGTTCGCGTTGGCACCCCCGATGCAGTCGACGCGCTTTGGGAGAACGTCAGGGCGCAACGGGCACTGATGCAGGTCGTCTTGCAATCACGACCGGTCGGGCCTGGCCACAACCAGGGACCTGAATTCGCTCCGACGGCCGCGCAGGATATGCTCGAGGCAGACCGTCTCGTCGCGTTGCTGTCGGAAGAAGGACCGCGCAACCAAGCTGGGGCCCGTGAAATTTTGGAGGCCGCGAGGTCGGCAGCGAATAGGGCCGAGAGGGGCAAGACCGCGATGAGCGCTTTCGCGCTCGGTGTACTCGCCGGAGCTGGCCAATTCGTCGGGAACAAAGGCCTCGAGGCCCTTGCAGGCACGCCCTGGTTCAAGGCCTTTTACGCTCAGCTCGCCGATCTGGCCGCGGCGGCCATCGCTTGGGTTCAGGCAATCCTCTAGACCCTTGCGGCCCGTCGCGATGACGGACGGGCTCGTTTTCGCTTGGCTCCGATCAAGCAGAAGCGGCCAATCCGCCGACAAGACGCTTGCCTACATGGCTTAATGAACCAAAAAAAATGCATAATGGGCACTTGATGCCATTGTTCCGACGAAATTGGCCACCAGATCTGGCATTAGAGGAAGAAAAAAGTGTCAACGTTATCTTCTTTGGAGCCAAAACGTGTTCAATCACAATCACTATGTCCCGATTCTGAAGTGGAAGATGGGCGAATATCAAGCGCTCAGCCGACTGTCTGACCCGGTGAAGGCCAAGATCACGCCGTTGCTCGAGATCCCGCCGGTAGGCTTCGATTTCGAGACACAGACCAACAAGGAGACGTTGGACTCCCACATCGGCGACTTTGGCAAGCGCTTGAAGTCAAAGTGGCAGGCCCGGCCCTGCTTCGTGGACCTGAAATACGTTTCCTTGAGTCCGATCTGTGCTGGCGGCAAGCACTGCGTCGAGGTGCTTTTTGACACGGCCCGTGCCGAGGGATGCGTCGCCATCCCCGTCGTGAGCCTGCGAAGCGATCCCGCGTTTATTGCAGCCGTTGGTGCTGTCGCGCGACAGGACCGCAACGGCGTCTGCCTCCGGCTCTACTTGC
This sequence comes from Bradyrhizobium brasilense, assembly GCF_029714345.1. Taxonomy (NCBI): domain Bacteria; kingdom Pseudomonadati; phylum Pseudomonadota; class Alphaproteobacteria; order Hyphomicrobiales; family Nitrobacteraceae; genus Bradyrhizobium; species Bradyrhizobium brasilense. The sequence continues at coordinate 4,009,254 of NZ_CP121669.1, read as the reverse complement.
CTGATTTTGATCGCGCCAACCTCACGAACGACATTGAGAGCCTGCTTCGTCAGGTAGCGGACGGGTGGGGATACTGCGATCTGGTCGTCGACCTCGAGGCGCAGACCTACATCCCAATGACGGTGTTCGTCACCATCATGCAGACCTTGCTGTCCAAGGTGCCGGCACTGAACCGCTGGCGCACTGTGACCATTGCCGGAACATCCTATCCTGCCACGGTCGCCGGCATTCAATCGCCGTCGTTCATCCCGCGCATGGAGTGGCAGTCCTACAAGGCGCTGCTGCCGACGCTGGGCAGCGGCGGCCGTATCCCGACGTTTGGCGACTACGCCGTCGCACATCCTGACCCGATCGAGCTCGACATGCGCCTGGTGAAGCCGTTCGCCAAGATGCGCTACACGATAACGGACTACTGGTACTACGAAAAAGGCGCACAGGTGCGATCGCACGGGTTTGGCCAGTTCCAGTCCATGTGCGCAACCATCATGGCGCAGCCGTGGTACTCAGGGGCCCACTTCTCGGCTGGCGATGCCTACATCGCCGACTGCGCCGCGGGCAAGGTCGCGACGGGCAATCTGTCGACATGGGTGTGGGTGTCGACGAACCACCATCTTACGAAGGTGGTCGATGACCTCGCCATCGCGCACGGTCTTTCAGCTGCTGCCTGATCGTCACCCGCAGCTCCTGCAACGGCATAAGCCCCACGAGGTGCCTGTAGAGGGCACCTCGCGGCTGCCGCAAGGTCTTCGGCGCGACACCACGGGCGGCCAGGATGGCGATGACTTCTGGACGCCAGAGCAGCTCGGCCAGCGCGAGTGGATCGATCGCGGGATTCATTCGAACAGGCTGCACAGCCTCGAAATCGATGCCTCCGCGAGGTCCGGCGCAGACGACCTTGATGCCCCACCAATCAGGCAAATGCGCCTTCGCCTTCTCGACGTGCCGCTCACCAACAACCAAGGTCGCTCGGTCCAGCACCTTGCCGTAGATCTCGACCTGACTCGGGAGTCGATCGAGAGTGTCGGCGTCACTCTTGATCTCATAGCCGTGAAGGAAGCCATTCACGACGGCGATGTCGACGCGGCACGTCCCATGGCGAAGTCCCAGCTCATCGAGCACGAGAGTATCGGGCTGACCATGGTGCTCTCGCAGCACCTTGCCGTGCAGAGCCCTGCGGACGTCCTTGTCGCGCATCAGCAACGGCCGTTTTCCTGCTGAGCAGGGTTCGGCTCTGGAAGGCTGAGAATCTGCTTTGTTAATCGACATAACGGCATCCTAACGCGCACGGCGATTGGATTGCCACGCAACAGCGGACGTCTGATGCAGAATTCGCGAGACAGAGTCAATTCGGTCACAACGCGGGGCGGTTCCAACGGACGATGCTGTCGTCGCTTATGACAACGGCCGCTCGGGCGTTACACCGTGCGGCCGTTGTTGGCACTGGTAATTCCGTCGCCGCTGAAACTAATGCAGCGCGCACGTGAGTCGTTCCAGCCCTAATCGGCGGACATCACGAACCGACGGCGCCTGCGGCGATCGACAAGCTGTCGCTACCGCGCGTCAGGCCCCCGAGCCGGTGGCCGTCGCCGGTGTAGTCGGCGCAGACCCCGCCTCCGCCCGTGGCAATCGCCTGCCTTGCGCGCCGATTGCGGCGCGTAGTTTCGGGCCGGCCACCGGTTCGCAGTGCTCACGGTCCGTTGTCTCTCCCCACACACCCTGCTCTGATCTTCATGGCCTTCGGGCAAGCTCAGGCTCGGCTCGTTGTCGTGGAGCTCGGCGTCGTTCAGGGACGGCCCGGAATCGGCGTGCGCCCCACACAGGGAGGGCTCGCGATCGCAACCGGGATCCCCTTCCCGATCATCACGGTTGCCGGCAGCCCAGCCGGTCTGATCGCCGAGCGCCGAGCCATAGAGGCCCGGCGCCGGGTGCGCTTCGACTGCGCCGAGCGTTGGCTCGAGGTCGGAGTCCGGCTCCGTCTCATCGAGGAAGGCGAGCAGCCGCTCGATCTCGACCATGGCTTCGCGGCGCAGGCGCCCGAGCGCGGCAAAGAGCTGCTGGGGGGAAATGTCGGTCTTGAAATAGAGCTTACCAGCGGGGCGCCGCTGGGCGTTGTGACGTCGTGGTCTTCATGGAGGTCTCTGGAATTACCCTCTTCTCACGGCCGGGCGCCTTGGCACCGGGAGGGTGAGAACATCGCCAGAGACGATGTGCCACGGCCTTTACCCCGAAGGGGTGTTGCATAGCCATGGCACTCCCGGCATAGCGAGCCGGTCGCGCCGACGGCACATCGGCACGTTCGCTTCGTTGGCGGAAATGATCCCGGCAAGGATCGCCCTGCCAACGCTCTGGTGCCAATCGAGGCCGGGCAAGGCCCATCGGCGGGGATTCTCACGCTCCGCTGCCCGTCTCACCGAATCGCTGAAGAATCTACCCCCTCTTGGGGTGAACTCCGGCGCGCCTCGGCGTCCTGCCCCGAAAGTATCCCCGCGGAACTGTTGTGAACGGGCTTGCCTGCGCTTTTTAGTTGCGGGAAGATCGAAGGGTTTATTGGGGCGTTTTTCATGAGTGCGATACGGATTGCCGGCGCGGCTGCCTACGGCTTCGCGGCGGTTTTCTTGACCATCCAGGCCGGTCACTCCGCGGAGGTCAAAGTCGGCGTCGGCAAATCAGGTCAGGCGACCATCTGGATCACCGGCGAGATCGTGCCGGGCGATGCCGACAGATTTTCAGCTGCGGTGAAGCAGGCAAACGACAGCGGCAAGTACGTCGCGAACGTCCGGCTCGATTCTCCCGGCGGCAACTTGCTCGAGGGAGCGAAGATCGCTGACGCGATCAGGTTCGGCAAAATGTCGACTAATGTTGGGAAGACAGCGTTCTGCGCGTCGGCCTGCTTCCTCATGTTCGCGGCCGGATCACAGAAGAACGTCAGCTACGGCGCTCAAATCGGGGTTCACGGCGCCTCCGGTGAAAATGGAGAAGAGACGGTTGCCTCTGGGGCGGCAACAGTCTCCATGGCCAAGATGGCAAAGGAACTCGGAGTGCCGCCGGCGATCATCGGCAGGATGGTGGTCACCGCGCCGAGCGACATGGTCTGGCTTACCCCGCAGGACCTGCAATCGATGGGCACGACAATGATGGGCAAGCCCAGCCAAGTCGCCGCGAATCCTCCGCCCGTGTCTCTGGAGCCGGGTCAGATGGCGAGACAAACGCCCCAACAGACACGGCCTAGCGATCCGATGAGCCTCGCGCCAACTTCGAAATCGCCGCCGACATGGGATGACTTCGTCACGCAGGTGGTTCTGCTGTCCGCTCGGCAAAACGGCGGGAAGGCAAACAGCATGAGGACCTGCCAACCTGAGTTGAAGGTCTGTTTCAACGGCGTCTGGTTCAAGATGGACGGAACAGACGCGATGATCAAAGTCACGAAAGATATGAACGACAGGATCATTCACAGGGAGTTGTGCACCTTCAACAGCTCCTTCGACATCCGGACCTGCATGGATTGGGACACCGAGAAAAAGCACCGCGATATGAAGGATGCTAACGGCGACTGGTCCAAGGTGGCTGACGAGTAAGTAGGACTTGACCACAATAAACATACGCCCAACGATGCTCTGCCCGTGTGGCAGCCGCTCGGTTTCGGTCTCCTGCTGCTATGACAAGACGGACGGAAAATTTCGGAAGCGAGTCCCGTCGATCGTGCCGCCAGCTCCAGCCACCGGTTACGCTCACCCCGGTTGCTATCTCCGGGGAACGAACGATTGCTCCACGAAAATTAGTGGCGAACACTATTTCTCTGCAAACATCCTGGAGCAGATCAGTAAGCTTTCAGGGTTGGGAGGAGCAGCTCTCCAGATATCTGGCATGCCGTGGCAGGCGCCAGGTGCCACCCAAGGCCTTCCAATCTCAGCGATGGTCGCGAATATCTTATGCGAGCGGCACAACAATGCGCTTTCACCTCTGGATGCGGAAGCCGGCCGATTCTTTTCAATTCTGGCTGGGATCGAGGCCAACGAGGGGCGTGCTTATCGACATCCGCTTATCGATCTCGTCAGCGGCACCGTCATTGAAAAATGGATGCTGAAAGTAGCCTGCGGGCTCTACTATTCCGTCGGAGCTCAGGATGGAAAGAAACTTCGCGGTTCACACTCGATCGACGTCGCGAAAGCCGAGAAGGCACTATTCCACGACATTTGGGATGACCGGGCCGGCTTATACTTCGTGGTTCCTGCAGATGCCGTAGTTAGGGCCGGCATCAACAACAGCTATATCGCCCCCCTCACCGACCATCGCAGGTTCGGCGGGGCACGAGTCAGCATGTTGGGTTTTGAACTAGACCTTGTGTTTAACACTGCAGATACGAACCCGTCCGCTTGGACTAGCGTCATCCATCGTCCTGGCGAGTTGATGTTCTCGAGCGATAAGCGAACTCACCATTTGCTCGTGAGTTGGCCGCCCGGATTCCCGAGTCCGATAATCAATTTCGGCACGACGCCGCGGCCAATCTCTCGGCATTGAGGCCTCTTGAAAACTGCGGTAACCAGCGGTTACCTCCGCCATCCCATTGCCAAGGCGCCCCGATAAGGGACGGCGTGCGAATGCATTCCCTCTAGCGCTTCCTCTTCGTTCTCGCCGCTACCGCAGCCGTCGACGGCACCACCTATTTCGTGCTGCGATTTATTTTCGCGAGCTTAGGCAGCCTCACGTGCCGATCAACGCGGTCGCAGGCAAAATCCTCGGCCCTGTCGGCGCGCCTGCCTTCAATGCCAAGCTCATGATCATCTTGGTGGTCGGAGGGTCGCCATTGCGACGTCGAATGATATATGTCGGATGCTCACGCCGACATGGAGACTCAAATGTCACGACGTCGCGCACGCGTTTGCCTCCAGGATGGGTTGTTTCTCAATCTACAGTGGTTGGTAAAGAACAACTTTGTTCAACTCAACGGCACTCCTAGCGAGGCACGCACGATCAATTGGACCAAACAGAATGCGGGCGTGGTAGCTTCGGCCTCTATCCGCGTTATATCTGTTGATGAAGGTGAGAGTCTGCTGCAAGTTTTGATCGACGACATCTCGCAAGAGATTGAGCTTTTGGCACAGCCGAGGAATTTCGGTGGTCAACAGTGGTATTTCGTTTGTCCCGTTACAGGTCGCCTTGCATCGGTGGTCTGGAAGCCACCAGGTGCAAGCCAATTCGCAAGCCGACACGCTTGGCCGTCCAAAGTTGCGTATCTCTCTCAGTTTAGAACCTCGATTGACCGCGCTCATGCTGGCAAGGCGAAAATCAGGGCGCGCCTGTCGAGCAATTGCGCGCCAGAGAATTGCATTCCGCCTCCCCGGCCGAAAGGAATGAGGCTGCGGACCTACAATCGATTGACATCGCGCTTCACGGGTTATCAGGCGAAACTAGACAGAGGATTGACAGACTTGTCATCCAAATGGTTGTCGAGATATGCAAGAGATTTCGAATAGCTTTGATGGCGCTCAACGTGCTTGCTCCTAAAGGCACATTCGAGGCCCGATCAGCCGAGCTTCTCTGCCCGCCGAGAGACTTAAGTGGCATGCTCGCAGGGTACAGGTAGGTGCTGACCTTTAGGGATGGTGCACCTAAGGATCAGAGATCGCCCGGGTGATCCCTCAGCGGCGTGGTCCCGGCTTAGTCGTCACCACAAGCAATCGACGGCGGCTCTTCTGCAGTGCGGCTGCTCCCATACCAGCACGCTTGAGCCGGCACATGGATTAGCAATCTGAGTACCGAGATGGCCTACAGTCGTCACTTCCAGTGCTAAGCAGGGAAGGAGGCGGTGGCGGCAGGACGGCCTGTAGAGCTATTGAAGCAGCCATCAAGGCGATCGAGATCGCAATATTTCTAACAAGTTCTTTGAATGAGGATGATTGAAGAGCCCTGGCCAAACCTAGACAGTCGAGGATCGCATATCCAAGCAACGCGATGGAGGCAAGGAACAAGCCTCCGCCGAGCCAGAAACTCACGTAGCCGCCAACCGGGGTGAAGAGAAGTAGGACGCCTACGACCCCGCTAGCAGCAATTGTTTTAAGAAGCGTAATCGGGCTTATCCGCATTGCCCCTCTCTCCTCTCGCACTTCTGGCCTTACACTACCTGCCGATATCGCTACTTTTCGAGCCCGATACGGAACGACTTGCCAGAGCGAAATGTAGCGCGGATTCTGTCACTGCGCGCATTTTGAGAGCGACCGCATAGCCCTCGCCCACATTCGTGAGGGTATTTCGAGCAGGTTCTTGGGCCAAAAACACCCTTGGCTCCTAAAGCGCAAATCGGGGGGCTTTCAATCTTCAGTGCGTCGCGAGGGCGTCTGTCCCAATCACGATCGACCTCGACGCCCGTCGAGAAACCTAACGCGCCCTCGTGCCACGCAGTCGGGTGCCGACTTTTTAGATGGGCTGTTGAGTACCAACAGATTGGAAAGTCGCTCCACGTGGCCTCTTAGCGGCACCGATGCCCAGTTCAGCGCGCAATCTCGTTCGTGGGCCCACTCCGAGCCGGCCCTTGGTCGCCTCCTCCATCCGGTCCGCGCAGGATGCTGCCGATCTCCCGTAGCCTCGCACCGGCCTCCGGATGATCAAACCGGTGCCGCACGCTCGTAGCTCATTGCAAACAAAGCAATTTTTCGCCTGCTGCCTTCTCGTGGACCCATGCTTGGACCTAACGCGTCGTCGATCCTGCTTACCGACGAGGCAAGGAACTTCGTTTGCTATGGCGCGGACTCATTAGCGCGTAACCAAATTCGGATTGAGGCGAGTTTGACGAACGCCAAATAGTTGGCTGCGAGCTTGTCATATCGGGTTGCGACACGCCGACATTGCTTGATCTTGTTGAAGAACCGTTCGACGAGATTTCGCGCACGATAGAGATACGGACTGAAGCAGATCGGGTCCTTGCGATTTCGTTTCGGCGGAATGTTCGCCCACGCTCCTTGCTGTCGAGCAAGCTCCCTGATCCAGTCCGCATCGTATCCGCGATCCGCCAGTAACATTGTCTTCGGAAGCAATGCACCCAGAAGAACGGAGCACAACCGATTGTCGTGCGCCTCACCGGGCGTGATGGCTAGATGGACCGGCAGGCCATTGGCATCCACCACCGCGTGAATCTTGCTTGTCAGGCCCCCTCGCGAGCGGCCCATATGCTGGTGATTGTTGTTCGAGATGCATGCTCCATGCTGGTGCACGCGCACGACGGAGGTATCGATCATCTGCATCGCAGCGTCATGACCGGCGGCCAGCGCAGCCATGATCTGGTCCCAGACGCCCGCCCGCCGCCAGCGAACGAAGCGATTGTAACAGGTGGTGCGAGGACCGTAGGTCTCTGGCAAGTCGCGCCACGGTGCACCTGAACGGAGTACCCAAAAGATACCATTGAGCACGCGACGGTCATTTACCCGGCGAACTCCGCGCGGCTTGTTGGGCAGCATCGGCTTGATGGTGGTCCATTCGTAATCGCTGAGTTCGTAACGCATGATTCGAGGCTCCGGTTTGGGAGCTTGAATCACGGCCCAGGCAGCGCCGCCATGACTATTGCGTTGCCGCTAATGCCCTGAATTCACTTCCGCTTCCGGCGGCATAGCGGACTTGCCGGGACTTGCCACTGGCTCGACCCGGTCACTAATGACCCAGAACGGTCGTTAGGCACGCGCTTCTTGTCGAGGAACCTTGCCGCCGGATCTGTGTTCGAGATTGTTGGCGGGGCTCGAACGTCAAACCCATGGGGAGCGCATGGGACTGTGTTGGCAACGAAGTTCGCTCTCAACAGGTTGAAGCGGCCAGCTCCTCGCGCCCGAACTGCTGCCTCTAAAGTCCGTTGTACGGCGAGCCATTGCGCCAGCGAAGTTGCGTACCGACTGAGAAGGTCTGCCGTCAGCAAAGACTTCTTAGTCAGCTAATCCGGGAGAAGCGAACATGATCTCTGCGGCATTTCCGTACCAAAAGCAGCGGCGGCGGGTCCTCGGCAGCGAGATGGCGTATGTGGAGGTTGGAGAGGGCGACCCCATCGTGCTGCTGCACGGTAATCCCACCTCGTCGTACCTCTGGCGCAACGTGTTGCCGCACCTGCAGCCACTAGGCCGCTGTATCGCCCCCGACCTGATCGGCATGGGCGATTCCGGCAAGCTGCCTAACAGTGGTCCGGGCTCGTATCGCTTTGTCGAGCACCGCCGCTACCTCGACGCTCTGCTCGAGGCCCTGGATGTGCGAGAGCGGGTCACCCTGGTCATCCATGACTGGGGCTCGGCCCTCGGCTTCGACTGGGCCAACCGCCACCGCGACGCCGTGAAGGGTATCGCGTACATGGAGGCGATCGTCGGGCCGCAGAACTGGGACCACTGGGACAAGTTCGGAATGCGTCACGCCTTGCAGGGACTGCGTTCCGAGGCCGGCGAGGAGATGGTGCTGCGAGACAACTTCTTCATCGAGAAGATCCTGCCGGCGGCCATCCTGCGCGCCCTCTCCACCGAGGAGATGGCGGAGTACCGGCGGCCGTTCGCCGAGCCCGGCGAGGGACGGCGGCCGACGCTGACCTGGCCCCGGCAGATTCCCATCGAGGGCGAGCCCGCCGACGTGACTGCGATCGCGAAGGCTTACGCGGATTGGCTGGCGCAGAGCAATATACCCAAGCTGTTCCTGAAGGCCGAGCCTGGCGGGATCCTCGCTCAAACCGCGGAGCTCGACTTGGCCCGCAGCTTCCCTACGCAGGCCGAGGTGACGATCGCGGGGCGCCATTTCGTTCAGGAGGATTCGCCCGACGAAATCGGACGGGCTATCGCTGGCTGGATGGGGGCGTTAGGCTAACTGGGTTACCGTAGCTGTCATTCGGTACGCTGCTCCATTCGATCACCTCCGTAGGGACGGGCGAGCGCCAAAGCCAAGGCGAGAATCGCCATCCTCTCGTGGAACATTGACGCCAGATTGGCGTTTCAGAGCCTCGATCATCAAACCCATGGAGAAAACCATGGGACTGTCCTGGCAACAAGGTCCGCTCTCAACGGGAGCAATCGGCCGGTTCCTGGTGCCCGAACCGCTGCCCAAGAGACTGCTGTACGTCGAGCGGTTGCGCCGGCGTATGCGCGTCCGCTTTGGGGGAACCTGGATCGCCGATAGCGAGAATGCCCTCCTGCTCTTCGAACCAGGCCGCTATCCGGTCGCCTACTTCCCGGAGACCGACATTTCCCCACGCGTCCTTGAACGCACCGAGCATACCACCCAACACGCCGATCTCGGGCTCACGTCCTGGTACAGCGTCCGGGCCGACGAGCAGCACGTCGCACCGCGAGGGGCGTGGCAGCACACCACTCTTCCTCCCCATGCGAGCGAACTGCAGGCTCGCGTTGCGTTCGCCTGGCGGGCTATGGACGCCTTCTACGAAGAAGACGAGCGAATCGTGGGCCATGCCGCTGACCCCTACCACCGCATCGATATTCGCCAAGCCTCCCGTAACCTCGTGGTGCGCCATGGTGACCGGATCATCGCCGATACCAAGCGGCCGCTCGTCCTCTACGAGTCCGGCTTCGCACCGCGCTGGTACGTTCCACGCGCCGACATCGACGAGTCCGCCCTCACTCCCGTGAAACTCCAGACCTTCTGCCCATACAAAGGGCTCTGCAGCTACTACTCCATCGATGAGGCCCGTCTGGCGGCATGGTGGTATCCTGACGCCTATCCCGAGGTCCGCCGCATCTCCAACCTGGTGTCATTCGAACCGGATATCGTCTCGGTCCATCTCGATGGCACCCAGCTTCATCTCGAGCCGGGCCAGTCGGTGGTTGCGCACGGCCCAGATCGCAACATCGACGTCTCCGAAGTGGTCCGTGAGCCAGGTGGCGGCGGCTAGGAAGCACCTTCGGTCCCCGTCAAAGTGGAGCAGGACATGGCGCGACTGCTGTCGGTGAACGTCGGACTTCCGCGTGATATCGAATGGAAGGGCCGCACTGTACACACCGGGATCTGGAAAAATCCCGTGCGTGGCCGTTGTCGGGTCGGCCGGTTGAAGTTGGATGGAGACGGTCAAGGCGACCTGAGCGGCCACGGGGGTGCGCAGCGAGCCGTCTTCGTCTACCAGATCGAATCGTATCGCTACTGGCAGGAGCAGTTGAAGAGGACCGACCTCGTCCATGGACAGTTCGGCGAGAACTTCACGATTGAGGGATTACCCGACGATACGGTTTGCATCGGCGACCGTTATCAAATCAGCAGTGCACTGTTCGAGGTCACTCAGCCCCGCGTGACCTGCTATCGGGTCGGCATTCGGATGAATGAACCGCGGATGCCGGCATTGCTGACATCCAGCGGCCGTCCGGGGTTCTACTTCCGCGTCCTGCAGGAAGGCGAAGTAGGCGCCGGCGACGAAATCGTGAAGGTAGGAGAGGCGAATGAGCGAATGACGGTCGCAGAGATCAACGCGCTTCTCTATTCGCCCAATCATCCACGCGATCGATTGGAGCGCGCCTTGCGGATCGAGGCGCTTTCGCCCGGATGGCGCGTGTCGCTTGAGGCGTTACTGCAGAGTCAGACGACTGGCGCGGGAAGCGGCAACGCAGGGCTCGCGCCGGCAGCGGCTTCGCATCCGGTTGCACCAGGATTTCAGCCGCTCGCGGTGGCCGCAATCGATCAGGAGTGCGCGGACGTCCTCTCCATTTCGATGCGAGATCGGGACGGTCAGCCGCTGAAGGCGGCGCTGCCCGGCCAGTACGTCGTCTTGCGTCTTCGACCGAGCGACAGCGGGCCGCCACTCTTCCGCAGCTACTCGCTCTCGGGTCCTCTCTCGACAGAGCACTATCGGATCGGCGTGAAGATCGAGCCGAATGGAGCGGGTGGAAACTACCTGCGGGAGCATGTCCGCGTGGACGACGTTCTCGACGTCAGTTCGCCGCGTGGAAGCTTCATCCTGCAATCCGGAGAGCGGCCCGTGGTGTTGCTCAGCGCGGGAATCGGGGCGACGCCTGTGCTGGCGATGCTGTACGCGCTGGCGGCAGCCCGCTCGACACGGGAGGTCTTGTGGCTGCACACGGCTCGCGACCGGCAGCATCATCCATTCGCCGCCGAGGTTCGCCGCCTCATGCCAGCCCTCACCCACGGCCGTAGCTATGTTTGTTACAGTCGGCCGGGCTCGCAGGACAAGATGGGCCAGGATTTCGATGCCACCGGTCACCTGTCGCGATCGGTCTTCAACGAGGTCGGCATCCCGCAAGACGCGGATGTCTATCTCTGCGGGCCGACTCGCTTCATGGCAGATATGAAAGAGGCGCTCGCAGCCTTGGACGTGGCGCCGGATCGGATTCACGTCGAGATCTTCAACGGCAGCGAGTCGATGACTCCTGGTGTCGTCGGCGCAGCGACGCGAGCTCCACATCTGCCCAGGGCCGACGCCAGCACCGGTCCGCTGGTATCGTTCGCGAGGAGTGGCATCGCCGTACACTGGAAGGCGTCAGCCTATCAGAGCATTCTGGAACTCGCCGAGGCGTGCGACGTCCCGGTCCGTTGGTCGTGCCGGACCGGTGTTTGTCACAACTGTGAGAGCGGTTTGGTTTCGGGCGAGGTCGCCTATGGACCGCAGCCACTCGAGAAGCCTGCTGACGGCAACCTTCTCGTTTGCTGCTCCCAACCGGTTCGTGACGTCGTCATCGACTTGTGAATCCTGGCCGGGTTTCGATTTCCGACTGAGGGACCGCCACAATCGCTTGGAGTAGGAGCCGGCCGCAAGTGGAAGATCAGGGCGGCGAGCATCAAACCGAAGAGGAGTCGCGGCGCGATGAACACAACCAGCACAGCAGCCGTGAAACTCTCAATTGAGGTGATCACGTTGCCGGTGAGCGACGTCGAACGAGCGCTGCGGTTCTATGCCGACCAGGTTGGCTTCACGCTTGACGTCGACTATTCGCCGAATGACGCGTTCCGCGTCGTGCAGCTCACTCCGCCGGGCTCGAGCTGCTCGATACAAATCCGTCGCGGAGTCACCGATGCGCCCGTCGGATCAGTTCGCAATGTCTATCTCGTCGTGACCGACCTTGAAGCTGTGCGGAGCTACCTACTCGAACGTGGGGTCAAAGTCAGTGAGGTCCGGCACAAGACACCCATTGATGCCTGGGACGGAGGTTTCGCACCCGGGCTCGACCCCACCCGCAGGGATTACGCCAGCTTCGCCGACTTCTTGGACCCGGATGGCAACAGCTGGGTGCTCCAGGAACGGGGTTACCGGAACGTGTGACGTATTGGGGACGCTTCGCGACGTCGACCATGCGCGGCGTAGCAGAAACACCAAGGAGGAGTTGGGGACGGATTCAGCCCCACTAGAGAATGAAAGGAGTTCCCATGCGTGCAGTCACCTACCGGAAGGTCGATGTCGATGGCATAGGAGTATTCTATCGCGAAGCCGGGCCGAAGGACGCGCCAACGATACTGCTGTTGCACGGCTTCCCCACCGCCAGCCACATGTTTCGCGATCTCATCCCCCTCCTCGCGGATCAGTTTCGCCTCGTTGCTCCCGACCTGCCGGGGTTTGGGCAGTCCGACATGCCGGCGCGGAGCGCCTTCGTCTACACATTCGAGAATATCGCGAACGTCATCGATCACTTCACCGAATTGATCGGCCTCCATCGCTTCGCGATTTACGTCTTCGACTATGGTGCACCCGTCGGCTTTCGCCTCGCCGTTCGGCATCCGGATCGCATCACCGCAATCATCTCACAGAATGGCAACGCGTATGAGGAGGGGTTGAGTGAGGGCTGGAGTCCCGTTCGGAATTATTGGCAAGAGCCGTCCCCATCCAACCGAGAAGTGCTCCGCAGCTTCCTGGCACCGGAGACGACGCGCTGGCAGTATACGCACGGTGCGCCTGACGTGACTGCGATTTCCCCGGACGGCTATTCGCTCGACAACTTCTATTTGACCCGCGCCGGCGCCGGCGAGATTCAGTTGGATCTGTTGGGCGACTACAAGAGCAACGTCGCGCTGTATCCGACTTTCCAAAACTACTTCCGGACTCACCAGCCACGTTTCCTGGCTGTCTGGGGAGAACACGATCCCTTTTTCCTGCCAAGCGGTGCCGAGGCGTTCAAGCGCGATATTCCCGGAGCCATGATCCATTTCGTCGAAACGGGCCACTTCGCGCTCGAGACCCACGCGCGGGAGATCGCGGCAAAGATCCGCGACTTCTTGGCACTTTGAATCTGCAACGACATTGTTCCGGGTTCGCATTGGAACATGTTGGACGACGCGAAGGCGCTGCAGCGTCGTCTCTCGGATGACGCCCTCAAGACCGTTATGCGTGGCGCCGATAAGACACCATAGCCTGCATCAAAGTTGCGGCAGAACGACCTGGAATAGCTACGTCTGCTCGGTGTGTAGCGAGCCTAAGTCGGTTCTGGCCTCAGATAGACGATGAGACAGCAGATGCAGATTCCAAGGCCGACAAGTGGGTACCTCAGCGCCACGACTGATGCCGCCCCGAAGAGGCACAATGTCGTCAGCGACCGCACCCGCATGATCCTGCGCACCTTTGGTGGGATGTCCCCGTGTGGCGTCCGATCGATGAGCTCCCAGATCAGCGCGACATAGGTCGCGTTCACCAGAAAGAAGACCGCCGCGTAGAAGGCCACCGGCTGCGGCGCGAGTTCGCTCACCGCCATCCATGCCGTGGAGAGCGGAAGCAAGGACATCGAAAACAAATGCGCAAAATTGAACCACAAGAGGCTCGGCGTAGCCTCATTGGCGTAGCGGATCAGGTGGTGGTGATTGACCCAGACGATCGCGATGAAGACGTAACTCACCGCATAACTCAGCCACGTCGGCCAGAGAGCCAGCAACGCTTCGAAAGTGGGCTGCTCGGGTGGTCTCAGTTCCAACACCAGCACTGTGATGAGCACGGCGAACACACCGTCGGAGAACGTGCTCAGTCGCTCCGGTGTCGCTCTTTGCAGCACGGTCCGCCCTCCTGTCGCGCGAAGGTAGGCAAGGTTTGCAGAGCAAGCTGTCTGCGTCAATCGGCCAGCGGCTGCGCACGGGGCCGCAGGTCGAGCACCGAATCCAGAACGTCAGCGACCGTCTAGGTTGTCCGTGATTTTACAACAGTCTGCGGCAAAGATGCCAGGAACAGCACGGCGCAGACACAAAGTAAGACGATATCCTTGAAAAGAAACTCGCCAGTCAGATTCCATGCCATTGGGTCGGTCGACAAGCTCCATTTCACTACCCCCGGCGTCGTGAAGAAGAATGACCACGTGATCGCAAAGGTGACCACGCCCATCAGCGAACCGGCAGCTGACAAGATTGGGATGAAAGCGCCTACCGCAAGCAGCGCTGCAATGGCAAATTCGACAACGCCGAGGAAATACGCTTCTCCCCTGAGGCCGAATAGCGATAACCACGAAATGAACGGACTATTGTTGATGAACTGCGCGATACCTTGAGCGGACTGCAACGTGAATTTTTGCATGCCAAAGGATACGAAGACGACAACCATGACCCATCGAAGGATAGCTAGTAGACGATAAGACCCGCCTCCGTTCTCCGCGACATTGAAGGCCTTTTTCAAGTGATTCATTTCATCCTTCCCGGTAGAGATTGAAGTTGGGACTGGCGCGCAGATGCGCGCGTTCCTTAGAGTTCCTACGCATGGGCAGCGGCGTCGTTACGTTGATCTGCAGTTCCCCGGCTCACAATGATGTGCTCGCGGGATGGACACTTTTCGCAGACCGGGGAAGCTGCGCGCTCCCGTTAGTCAATCGAACCCAAGGCCATGCAGCATGGCGATTTGCAGGAAGACTAGTCGAGCGACTTCCCTGTCGTCTAACCGCAAGAACGCAGATCCATTTGATGCGCCTATTGACGGTGGATTGGGCGAACACCGCGCCAGCCTTGGCTGACCGTTTCTGGCCCGTCGCGTCATTTCGCGGCGATGCGGAATTTGATCGCTACCGGAGCACAGCGGAATCTTGCGCCGTCAGCTCGGCAGCTTTATGGGTTCACGGCCTAGCTGCTGCATGGCCCCGCGGCAAGCTTGCCCCGGATCTGTCGGCGCCGCCGATAACCTGCTGCTCTCTTCGTCGGTGAGCTGCGCGTGAAGTTTCTGAATCTCGAAATTTCGCTCGAGCGGGGACATCATTCTTGCCTAGACCTGCTCTGCCAATGTCTTGCGAAGGACGTTCTCCCGGTCGAGCGGCTCTGGAAGCGGCAACAGCGGCCGGACGAGCTCCGTCGCCTTGATCACGCGGGACGCCCGCTCCACCGCCTGCGCGATCTCGTCGGAAAAGCGCGGTGGCGGTCAGGACACAGAGCGAACCAACGAGCGCACACCGGACACTGTCGCTCAGATCCGGCGGCGTCACCGGGCGCGCCATGGACGCCGGCGCCAGCGTTGAGTGCAGCTGTCGATCAGCTCGGCACGGCCGTGGTTGCCCGCCCCCTTCTTGCCTGACCGACCTGAACGATTCCGAAGTCCCGTTCGTGCGATCACTTCTGCCGGAACGCATGATTGAACGACATAATGAGCGGCCCGACGATATAATCAAACGCAGTTCGCTGAACCGTCGGGATCATCACCGTTGCAGGCATTCCCGGGTAAAGATGAATGTTCGGCAAGGCCGCGAGCTCGTTCTGGTCGATCCGAACAAACGCCGTGTAATATGGATTATTGGTCTTGGGATCCGTCAAGCGGTCCGCCGAGACCAGGATGACGTCGCCATGAATGATCGGAACTATACGCTGTTTGTAGGCGGTCAGGTGGACTTCAGCGCGGGTGTTCGGATGCACATCGCTGATATCTTCAACCGCCACCTGCGCCTCGATTGTCAGCGAGTCCTCATCAGGCACTATGTCCAGAATTTTGTCGCCGCGCTGGATCACCCCACCGACGGAGAACACATTGAGCCCGACCACGCGTCCGGTATAGGGCGCGCGAATTTCCATCCGGCCCAGCACAGCCTTGGCGTTCATCGCCTTCGGGATGACCTCGAGGAGCTTGGCTTGCGTGTCGCGAAGATCCTTTGTGACGTCAGTCATCCGGTCATTGTCAAACTGGGCGATCTGCTGCTCCTGCTCCGCAATCGCCTGTCGCGCCTTGGCGATGCTGGCGTTTGCATCGGCGATCTGGCCTTCCAGGCCGTACGCGGTCCGTTCCAGCTGCAGGATGCGCGGACGGGCGATCAGCCCCCGCTCGACGAGCGGAGCGATATCCTTGGCCTCTTTGCGTACTGAGTCGATCTGGTTGGTGAACGACTTCACCTGCGCTTCCGAGCCGACGATTTGCGAGCCCAGCTGATTGATCTTCTCGCGAACGACGCTTCTTTGCCCTTCGAGTGACGCCCGGCGGGTATCAAACTGACTGACCTGTCCGTTCCAGACGCTTTTGAAATAGGGATCGTCAGAGCGCGCTTTCAGATCTGGTGGCATGACAAGCTGGGAGCCATGGTCAAGCTCGGTCAGCAGCCGGACTTCCGTTGCGCGCAGCACGGCATATTGCTGCGTCAGCACCTCATGTTCGGCGCGAGCCTGGGTCTCGTCCAGGACGATCAGCAGGTCGCCTGCGAGCACCCTGTCACCCTCCCTGACGTGCAATTCCTTGACGATGCCGCCATCGAGGTGCTGAAGGCTCTTGCGGTTGCCATCGACCTTCACGACGGCGTTGGCGACCACGGCCCCGTTGAGAGGCGCGGTAACCGCCCAGGTGCCGAGACCGAAGAAAAAGATCGCGATGATCAGCCAGCCCGCCAGCGCAATGCTCCGAATGGAATCGTTTGGCGTCCCATCCTTGTTGGCAAGTTCCCTACGGCGTAGAACCACGCCCGGACGCATCGATAGATCGGCAAGATCAAGCAATGACATGACGTCTCCTAGCCTGCCGCCTCTCGAACGGCCGGTACCGGCACGGGACGTGTTAGACGCGACAGGACTTCATGGCGTGCGCCAAACATCTCGACAACGCCGTCACGCAACACGAGAAGTTTATCGGCCACCCCGATCGTTGCCGGTCGATGCGAAATGATGACTACCGTCGTTCCGCGCTTCTTCAGCTCCGTGATGCACTCCGCGAGTGCGGCGTCACCTTCCGAGTCGAGGTTCGAGCTCGGCTCGTCAAGCACGACCAGGCTCGGATTGCCGTAGACCGCGCGTGCGAGGCCGATGCGCTGGCGGTAGCCGCCGGACAGGATCGCTCCTCCCTCCCCGACCTGGGTGTCGTAGCCGTCGACGAGCCGCAGGATCATTTCGTGCACGTCGGCCATTCGCGCCGCCAGAATGATGTCCTTGTCGTCTCCGTCCTTAAACCGACAAATATTGGCTGCCACTGTATCGGCAAACAGCTCGATATCCTGCGGCAAATAGCCGAGATGCTCGCCGAGCGACGACCTGATCCAGCTCGAAACGTCCGACCCGTCGAGGCGGACGGCACCCGCGGATGGCGCCTGAACGCCAACGATATGGCGCGCCAGCGTGGATTTGCCGGCACCCGAAGGGCCGATAATCCCCAGCACTTCGCCCGGTTCGACCTGGAAGGTGACACCGCGCAGAATGGGCCTCGATGTTCCAGGCACAGCAAAGGACAGCCCTTCTACGGAAAGGCGGCCTTCAGGCCGCGGCAGCGTCAGTCCTGATTGGCGCGGCGGATTGACGGCCAACAGCTCCCGCACCCGAAGGAATGCGCCCCGGGCCGAGACAAGACTGCGCCAGGATCCGACGATCTGTTCGATCGGCTGCAAGGCGCGGCCGAGCAGGATGCTGGCGGCAAACATGGCACCGGCGGTGGTCATCCGCTCGATCACCAGATAGGCGCCAAGACCGAGGATCAGGGACTGCATCGAGAGTCGCAAGAAACGAATCAGGCTCTGCATTGCCGCCGCGCGATCGCTAGCGGCAACCTGGCGCTCGAGCATGCGGTCGCGGTCGCGGCTCCAGCGCTTCAGCAGACCAGCGGTCATCCCCATTGCGCGCACCACCTCAGTGTTGCGCAGGCTCATCTCCGTGAAACTGTAGTTTCGATTTGCCGCCTCTCCGGATTCGGAGAGTGGAGGCTTCACGATCCATTCATTGAGAAAGGCCATCAGCACCAGAATGATCGAAGAGGCTAATGCAAAGGCGCCCAGGAACGGGTGCAGGCAAAAGATCACCGCGATATAGATCGGTGACCACGGCAGATCGAAGACAGCGTTAATTCCCGACCCGGTGATGAACTGACGGAACGTATCAAAATCGCGCAGGAGCTGGCTGCGCGCGCCGCCGATTTTTGCTGAATGGTCGATGATTGCGGTCATCACCCGCGGTGCGATCTTGCGATCGAAGCGAATGCTGGTGCGTGTCAGCACGCGTGCGCGTACCGCGTCGAGACCTGCGAGTGCGATGAACGCCAGCAACAATGCGAGGGTCAGCATCAGCAAGGTGATCTCGCTAGCACTCGAGATCACGCGGTCGTAGACCTGCAACATGTAGAGCGGGCCAGCGAGGTAGAGCAGGTTAATGGCTAGGCTGAATATGGCCGCGGTGACAAAATAGCTCCGGCAGGCTTGCAGCGACTGCCGGAATTCGTCCACCTTTCTACGGGGGATACTCACGCGGAAATTGGCCGGAGCCACCCTCTAAACATGATCGCCGGCCCCTGGGCAGCAGCCGAGAGATCCAAATAAATCAGTCATCCAATCCCCCCATTTAGCATGGCCGACAGCCGCCTTGATAGCCGCCGCCGCCGCAAAATGGGCCGGAGGGTAAACATACGGGCTTTGTTATCTCCCGCAGCGCCTGTTTCTCCCCATCGTCGGTCACGCCGCTCAAGCGAGGTGGTGCGGATCATAGGTAATCACCGTGCCGTTCGTTGCGTCCGCCTTCTCGGCAAACCCGTTCGGATCGTATTGACCGAGCAGGACGATGTTGGCCGTGTGAGCGCCATCCGTCACCGTCAGAGTGCCGCCGGTCCCCGCCTGGTTCTCCGTATAGGTCAACGAGGTGCCAGCACCGAAGCTGATGCCCCTGAGGTCGATGTCGTCGTTGCCATCGAGGCCGCTCACCATGCCGGAGAAGTGGAAGGCGTCATCCAAGATGAGATGGCCGGCCGCGGTCGTGTCGAAGGTGACACCTGCTGCCGAGGCTGATCCGAACTCGATAGTGCCGGCGCCGCTGATCAAAGCGTTGCCGCTACCGGTAACCTCGCCCTCCGCTGTGACCGTGCTGCCATTGGCCCAGATCAGGCCGTTGTTTGCCACTGCACTGGCGAGCACCAGCCCACCCGTACCGGTCGCCTCCAGCGTGCCGGCATTGGCAATCACGTTGGCACCGGTGTCGATCACCAGGGCGTGGGTGCCGGTGGCATCGATGATGCCCTCGTTGCTCAGCGTTAGGCTGCCCTGGCCGATCTGGCCAGCGCCCGAAATCACGTTGTCGACGTTGTCGAGCGTGACGTTCGAGGCCGTGCCGGCGATAACATTGTGGTCGTCATCGGACAGGATTACGTGGCCACCGCCTTCCAGCTTTATACCGGTCTGGATCAGTTGCAGCTGCGTATCGTTACTCGAAGCTTGTAGTTCGATCGAACCGGCGTTGTTGATGATACCGGACAACGGCAGCATTGCGCCGTCGCTGATCGTGATGGTGGCGGCATTATCGACTACGGGCGTTTGATTAAACACGAAGTCATCGGCCGACAATGATCCAGCATCAATCCCTTGCAAAATGACCGACTGACCGTCGCCCAGCGCAATCACGGCATTGCCTGCCGCATCACTCGTCGTGTGCGCCTCGATATCGGAGAAGTTCGTGAAGCCGGCGTATCCGATCAGATCAATCTGATCGTGCATCAGATCGAAACTATAGACGACGTCGTGTCCAATCGGCTGCGAGAAAACAATTAGATCGTTGCCACTTGATGCAGTGAGATTGTCATTGCCGGAGATGGCGAAGATGGGGTTGCCCGGTGCGTAGGCTTCGACGTTGTCGAAAACAATTGTGTTTCCTATGCTGCCGTCGGCATTGGTCCAGGACTCAGCAACATTGAGCACAAGCGCACCAGCATAGGACGTGGACGTTGTTACGGTCAGCGAACCAACGTCGTTAGTCACTACGGTCCACGAACCGTCTAAATTGTGTGCTCCGCCACTTATGGTCCAATCGGACGGGACCCCCGAAATTGTGAGCGATACCTCGCCGTGGCTTCCGGTGGGGTCCGTCAAACCGAGATTCATAGGTTCGCCGGAAACCCCTGCGGGGAATGATCCAGATCCCTTGTTAGAAGTGACCGTTGACTGCTGGACCACCGCTCCGAATTGGTCGGTAACCGTAAGCGTAACGGTCCAATTTCCGCTGTTCGAATACGTGTGGTTTAAGTTGAATGTACCATCACTTGCCGGATGTAAGGTTGTCGTCGTGCTGTCACCCCAGTTGACCGTGATTGTCTCGCTGGTCAAATTGCCTGTATCCGGGTCCGAAACCGTGCCTGACACAGTTAGAATTTTACTCTGATTTCCTGTTCCCCACTGCCAGTTTGCGCCGTTTAGAGTGGGCGCATCGTTGGTGCCCGCGATGGCGAAGCTCACCGCCGTGCTTGCCGTACCGGTGCTGCCGTCCTTGACGTAGACCGTGAAGTTGTCACTAACGCTGGCACCTTGCGCCAGCGCATTGGTATCGGGGTCGGCGTTGTCGAGCGCGTAGCTCACCACGCCGGTGGCAGTGGTCAGCGTGGCCGTGCCGTAGGTGCCCGTCTTGGTATAAGTTGCGCCACCATTGCTGGTCGACCAACCGTTCCCGGTCAGCGCGGCGCCGTCATAGACGGCTGCGTCGCCGGTATCGGGATCAGCCTTTGTCAGCGTGATGCTGGCCGAGGCCGTGCCCGCGGTGCCAGCACCAGCCTCCACCAGCTGAACATTCTGCGCGCCCGCCGTGACGGTCGGGTTGTCGTTGGTGCCGCTGATCGCGAAGTTCACCGCCGTGCTCGCCGTGCCGGTGCTGCCGTCCTTCACATAGACGGTGAAGCTGTCCGTCGCGCTCGTCCCGCCCGCCAGAGCATTGGTCGCGCTGGCAGCATTGTTGAGCGCGTAGCTCACCACGCCGGTCGCCGTTGTCAGTGTTGCGGTGCCGTAGGTGCCTGTCTTGGTGTAAGTCGTGCCGCCATTAACGGTCGACCAGCCGTTGCCGGTCAGCGAGGCGCCATCGTATACAGCGCTGTCTCCCGTATCCGGATCCGACTTCGTCAGCGCAATCGTCGCGGTCGACGTGCCGGACGTGCCAACCCCCGCCTCGATCAGCTGTGCGCTCTGCGCGCCCGCCGTGACGGTCGGGTTGTCGTTGGTGCCGCTGATCGCGAAGTTCACCGCCGTGCTCGCCGTGCCGGTGCTGCCGTCCTTCACATAGACGGTGAAGCTGTCCGTCGCGCTCGTCCCGCCCGCCAGAGCGTTGGTCGCGCTGGCAGCATTGTTGAGCGCGTAGCTCACCACGCCGGTCGCCGTTGTCAGTGTTGCGGTGCCGTAGGTGCCTGTCTTAGTGTAAGTCGTGCCGCCATTAACGGTCGACCAGCCGTTGCCGGTCAGCGAGGCGCCATCGTATACAGCGCTGTCTCCCGTATCCGGATCCGACTTCGTCAGCGCAATCGTCGCGGTCGACGTGCCGGACGTGCCAACCCCCGCCTCGATCAGCTGTGCGCTCTGCGCGCCCGCCGTAACGGTCGGCACGTCGTTGGTGCCGTGGATGGTGACGGTGACGAGCTGGCTGGCGGTGCCGTCGGACGAGACGGCGGTGAAGCTGTCGGTGATGGACTGGGTGGCGCCGAGCTGCTGGATCGCCGTCTGAGTGTTGTCGGCGCTGTAGGTCCAGGTGCCGTCGGCGGCGAGCGTGAAGGTGCCGTAGGTCCCGGCGATGCTGGCATGCGCCGCGAAATTGGACTGGCCCTGGTCGACGTCGGCGATGGTGAGCGTGCCACCTGTGGTCAGGTTGCCGGCAACGATGCCGGCGGCGCCGTTGTCCTCGGTCACGTCGCTGGTGGAGACGCCGCCGATCACCGGCACGTCGTTGGTGCCGTGGATGGTGACGGTGACGAGCTGGCTGGCGGTGCCGTCGGACGAGACGGCGGTGAAGCTGTCGGTGATGGACTGGGTGGCGCCGAGCTGCTGGATCGCCGTCTGAGTGTTGTCGGCGCTGTAGGTCCAGGTGCCGTCGGCGGCGAGCGTGAAGGTGCCGTAGGTCCCGGCGATGCTGGCATGCGCCGCGAAATTGGACTGGCCCTGGTCGACGTCGGCGATGGTGAGCGTGCCACCTGTGGTCAGGTTGCCGGCAACGATGCCGGCGGCGCCGTTGTCCTCGGTCACGTCGCTGGTGGAGACGCCGCCGATCACCGGCACGTCGTTGGTGCCGTGGATGGTGACGGTGACGAGCTGGCTGGCGGTGCCGTCGGACGAGACGGCGGTGAAGCTGTCGGTGATGGACTGGGTGGCGCCGAGCTGCTGGATCGCCGTCTGAGTGTTGTCGGCGCTGTAGGTCCAGGTGCCGTCGGCGGCGAGCGTGAAGGTGCCGTAGGTCCCGGCGATGCTGGCATGCGCCGCGAAATTGGACTGGCCCTGGTCGACGTCGGCGATGGTGAGCGTGCCACCTGTGGTCAGGTTGCCGGCAACGATGCCGGCGGCGCCGTTGTCCTCGGTCACGTCGCTGGTGGAGACGCCGCCGATCACCGGCACGTCGTTGGTGCCGTGGATGGTGACGGTGACGAGCTGGCTGGCGGTGCCGTCGGACGAGACGGCGGTGAAGCTGTCGGTGATGGACTGGGTGGCGCCGAGCTGCTGGATCGCCGTCTGAGTGTTGTCGGCGCTGTAGGTCCAGGTGCCGTCGGCGGCGAGCGTGAAGGTGCCGTAGGTCCCGGCGATGCTGGCATGCGCCGCGAAATTGGACTGGCCCTGGTCGACGTCGGCGATGGTGAGCGTGCCACCTGTGGTCAGGTTGCCGGCAACGATGCCGGCGGCGCCGTTGTCCTCGGTCACGTCGCTGGTGGAGACGCCGCCGATCACCGGCACGTCGTTGGTGCCGTGGATGGTGACGGTGACGAGCTGGCTGGCGGTGCCGTCGGACGAGACGGCGGTGAAGCTGTCGGTGATGGACTGGGTGGCGCCGAGCTGCTGGATCGCCGTCTGAGTGTTGTCGGCGCTGTAGGTCCAGGTGCCGTCGGCGGCGAGCGTGAAGGTGCCGTAGGTCCCGGCGATGCTGGCATGCGCCGCGAAATTGGACTGGCCCTGGTCGACGTCGGCGATGGTGAGCGTGCCACCTGTGGTCAGGTTGCCGGCAACGATGCCGGCGGCGCCGTTGTCCTCGGTCACGTCGCTGGTGGAGACGCCGCCGATCACCGGCACGTCGTTGGTGCCGTGGATGGTGACGGTGACGAGCTGGCTGGCGGTGCCGTCGGACGAGACGGCGGTGAAGCTGTCGGTGATGGACTGGGTGGCGCCGAGCTGCTGGATCGCCGTCTGAGTGTTGTCGGCGCTGTAGGTCCAGGTGCCGTCGGCGGCGAGCGTGAAGGTGCCGTAGGTCCCGGCGATGCTGGCATGCGCCGCGAAATTGGACTGGCCCTGGTCGACGTCGGCGATGGTGAGCGTGCCACCTGTGGTCAGGTTGCCGGCAACGATGCCGGCGGCGCCGTTGTCCTCGGTCACGTCGCTGGTGGAGACGCCGCCGATCACCGGCACGTCGTTGGTGCCGTGGATGGTGACGGTGACGAGCTGGCTGGCGGTGCCGTCGGACGAGACGGCGGTGAAGCTGTCGGTGATGGACTGGGTGGCGCCGAGCTGCTGGATCGCCGTCTGAGTGTTGTCGGCGCTGTAGGTCCAGGTGCCGTCGGCGGCGAGCGTGAAGGTGCCGTAGGTCCCGGCGATGCTGGCATGCGCCGCGAAATTGGACTGGCCCTGGTCGACGTCGGCGATGGTGAGCGTGCCACCTGTGGTCAGGTTGCCGGCAACGATGCCGGCGGCGCCGTTGTCCTCGGTCACGTCGCTGGTGGAGACGCCGCCGATCACCGGCACGTCGTTGGTGCCGTGGATGGTGACGGTGACGAGCTGGCTGGCGGTGCCGTCGGACGAGACGGCGGTGAAGCTGTCGGTGATGGACTGGGTGGCGCCGAGCTGCTGGATCGCCGTCTGAGTGTTGTCGGCGCTGTAGGTCCAGGTGCCGTCGGCGGCGAGCGTGAAGGTGCCGTAGGTCCCGGCGATGCTGGCATGCGCCGCGAAATTGGACTGGCCCTGGTCGACGTCGGCGATGGTGAGCGTGCCACCTGTGGTCAGGTTGCCGGCAACGATGCCGGCGGCGCCGTTGTCCTCGGTCACGTCGCTGGTGGAGACGCCGCCGATCACCGGCACGTCGTTGGTGCCGTGGATGGTGACGGTGACGAGCTGGCTGGCGGTGCCGTCGGACGAGACGGCGGTGAAGCTGTCGGTGATGGACTGGGTGGCGCCGAGCTGCTGGATCGCCGTCTGAGTGTTGTCGGCGCTGTAGGTCCAGGTGCCGTCGGCGGCGAGCGTGAAGGTGCCGTAGGTCCCGGCGATGCTGGCATGCGCCGCGAAATTGGACTGGCCCTGGTCGACGTCGGCGATGGTGAGCGTGCCACCTGTGGTCAGGTTGCCGGCAACGATGCCGGCGGCGCCGTTGTCCTCGGTCACGTCGCTGGTGGAGACGCCGCCGATCACCGGCACGTCGTTGGTGCCGTGGATGGTGACGGTGACGAGCTGGCTGGCGGTGCCGTCGGACGAGACGGCGGTGAAGCTGTCGGTGATGGACTGGGTGGCGCCGAGCTGCTGGATCGCCGTCTGAGTGTTGTCGGCGCTGTAGGTCCAGGTGCCGTCGGCGGCGAGCGTGAAGGTGCCGTAGGTCCCGGCGATGCTGGCATGCGCCGCGAAATTGGACTGGCCCTGGTCGACGTCGGCGATGGTGAGCGTGCCACCTGTGGTCAGGTTGCCGGCAACGATGCCGGCGGCGCCGTTGTCCTCGGTCACGTCGCTGGTGGAGACGCCGCCGATCACCGGCACGTCGTTGGTGCCGTGGATGGTGACGGTGACGAGCTGGCTGGCGGTGCCGTCGGACGAGACGGCGGTGAAGCTGTCGGTGATGGACTGGGTGGCGCCGAGCTGCTGGATCGCCGTCTGAGTGTTGTCGGCGCTGTAGGTCCAGGTGCCGTCGGCGGCGAGCGTGAAGGTGCCGTAGGTCCCGGCGATGCTGGCATGCGCCGCGAAATTGGACTGGCCCTGGTCGACGTCGGCGATGGTGAGCGTGCCACCTGTGGTCAGGTTGCCGGCAACGATGCCGGCGGCGCCGTTGTCCTCGGTCACGTCGCTGGTGGAGACGCCGCCGATCACCGGCACGTCGTTGGTGCCGTGGATGGTGACGGTGAGAGTCGCGGTTGCCGTCGCCCCCGCGGAATCTTTCACTGTATAGGAGAACGTATCCGTCAGCGTGTCACTAAACGTGCGCAACGCTTCTACCGCGCCCTGGCCGTTGTTCACGGTGTAGGTATAGGAACCGTCGGTATTGAGATGCAGGGTGCCATGCGCACCGACCACGTCAGTTCCGGCGCCAGAACTCAACGAGACACAGGTGGTTCCCGCCGCAACGCCCGCAACTGTCTTGGAAGCAGCACTGAAATCGAAATCGTTCGTTAGGACGTTGCCGGTCGGATTGACGCCAGCAGTGCCGTTACTAATACCGCCGGCTTCTGTCGCCGATGCTGTATCGGCAGCGGCTGCGATAGTAAGATTGCCTGAGGCATCACGTACTTCAACTTTCTCGATCGCCGAAACCTGCAAATTGAGAGTTTTGAAGGTATAGATGGCACCGTCGGCCTGTCCTGTTTGAGCACTGATGTGCGCAGGAACCCAGACGTTCTTATAATACGAAATCTCGGCCTGAATATCTGCATCGGCTAACTGCGCGGCACTCAGCCAGATCTGGAGCGTATCGACATCCGGCGTCGCGCCCGCCTTGCCGAGCTGCACAGCACCATTTCCGCCGTCGTAGGAGTCGTAGCCCTGGAACGTTGTACCTGAGACGACCGTAGACGCGCCAACAATGCCGAGACTCGTCTGATCGGTTCCAGAATAAATGATCCCGCCACTGATTTGCTGGTTGGTGGCAGTGAAGCCGGTTGATCCCAGGACGTACTGATTTTCATAGGCCTTGTAGATCAAGGTATCCGACCCTGATCCGCCCAGAACGGTATCAAAGCCGCTGCCCCCATTGAGGGTGTCATCTCCGGAACCACCGTTGAGGCGATCGTTGCCGGCACCACCGGACAGCGTGTCATCGCCCGAGCCTCCGACAAGATTGTCGCTGCCGCTCGTGCCCGTGAGGATGGTGGTGCCGCTAGCGCTTGCCATTACAGATGCTCCAATATTCGTACAATTCGCGCGCAACTACAGATTCAGCTAAATGATCAACTGGATGTTGGACTCACCGGCTCGAAATCCGGGATGACGGATTTGATGGATTGACAAGCGAGCCGCGCCTTCATTCGGCCATGACAGCGTGTGCAACGGATCGTGCGCGGCGCTCAATGGCGGCACTGCCAGAAGCGTATCAATTGATCCCACCAGCCTTGACGCTGGCCGCTTAATTAGTGTGCGCAGGTCATTAGCGGGGATAGCCAAGCGCTCAATCGAAAGATCGCCTGACAACGAGGAAGAAAAATTTGAAATTTCGTGGAGACCCGATTCAACTTCGGACCAGCGGACCGGCGGCTCGGCCTTCGCAATGAAAGTTACACGACTCAACACCCGCTCCTAAAAACTCTGCCGACGCAGAGCAGGTGTGATTGCAGTCGGAAATCAATTCATCAAACTACCCAAGTGCCCGCCAAAAAATCTGCGAGCGCTTCAGCTGACAAGCAATTGCCACACATCTATTGGTGTTTGCTCGTCCGCCGCGCTGTGAAAAAGACTTCGAACGCTAACCCTGCCCGCTTCGGTGCGGCTCTTACACTCCGCACATCAAAATTCTTTGTCTTCAAACCGTCTCGCCGCGGGAAGCTTGCGCTCTTTGTCCGCAAAAAATGTGAGCAAGCATCCCAAAACCTAATTTGGATGCAATTTGCCGCAAATTTGCGCGGCCGTCTAGCACCCCATGAGGTGTCCGCTTTTAACATTAACATCGAACCGCCAATGGGTTCCGTTGCACCACAGGTGATATCCGTAGCTTTACGGGCGAAGCCACCACAAGCGATTGTCGCCAAAGGCCTTGTAGGTCGTCGTCAGTTCCACCCGTCGACGTATGCAGCCAGGGTTCAGTCACCAACGAGCTCCAAGATCGGCAACGAGATGCTCGTTCGGATCAGTGGTCTCATGTCGGCTTGGACGTAGGCTGCATCGACGCGGTCTACGCGTATGCATCTTGCGGTCACGCCCGTTACGGCGAGGTAGTGGTCTTCGGGCGCGGGAAATGACGAAGTGGTTCGATACCAACTGCCACTACATGGTGCCCAACTGTCCACCGATCGCGCACGCCGCTTCAATGATGGCGCTGGCCGGTCGGGACCGGCGGCTCTGCTCGTCACGTCGCCCAACGCTTTCCGGCTAACGACAATCTGACCACCATGCTCCCCTATACCACCGCTGATCTGTTTGCCTTTATGGATGTCCGGGACCTGGATCTGTGGCGGCAGGGCGTGGGAAAGCGTCAGCTTCCGCGTTCGCGATGTCACCAACGCCGTCTACTCGGCGTGGCGGACCCGGATCCGTCAGGTCTACCTCGGCGCGCTGAGAACGTTCGGACTGCCGCCATCGGCGGGTGTTGAGGGTGCGGCAGGACTACGTCAACGAGGTCACGTGGAGCAGTGATTCCCCTAGAGCCTGGTATGACGCTGTTGAGAACGCCAAGTCGGCTCTGCGCGGCCTCCTAAGCCCGCTCTAGATGCCCTCGAGTAGGATCCTGCCTCTAGCTTGTTGGATTCCAACGTCAATCGGACCGTCTGTCATCGAACAATCGATGGCGGGTTCGCAACATGAACATCTCCGTGATGATAGAGCCGCCGCTATCTCTTGAATGACAGTTGAGAATGCCAGTTGAAGACGCGCAGAATCCCCAACACTGTTGCCTGGCGAGAAAGGCAAATTCCACGAGCTAGGACTCCCTCAAACACCTCCTTGCGGGCTAGATTCTTGAACGTGTACTACTGAGCGTGTTCGGTGAAGGTGTATGTTCATCGCCCACGATGGATCTTGTTTCATCACGGGCGATGAATCTAGATCGATCGCCGGCGATGAACCGATCTGCTGTTGATTTATCGCCGGCGATGATTCTCTTTTTTCGTTTGAGAGGCCCCTCGATCCGTTCCACTTCGCGCTGTTGGCGTCGATGTTCGAGTTCTTCCAGCATTAGATCCATCCGACCGAACAGGGGCTCAATAAGTAGCGCAGTCCTCGTTCGCCTCCATTTTATCCAGCCCAGCTTCTTAAGCGCGACCCGGTGCCTGTATACCTCGGCCGGTGATATGCTCGTCTTGTCGCTAATCGTCCGATCACTCAGTATTGCAATTCCAGTCTTGGCATTTGCGTGTTGGATGATGGTGAATGCCGTCTCAAACATGCCGGGCTTGACTTGACTGTCGACCGCTACGCAATTCAACCAATCAAGCTTTTTACCGGTCCATTGTTTCAGGTGACTTTTATCCTCTTCGGCGGACGACCTTACGCCGGACGCTTTACGCATAGCGGTCGTTCAATTTAACAGCGCTCTCTGCACCCACCGGCGAAGAGCCCACTGATGAGGTCGGGGGTCTCCGTGATGTCGAGGGGGTGGGAACTTCTGGAAGGCGATCGGGAAGAGCGGCTAGCTTCTGCATTGCGGGCGCGTTCACCGCGCCCGCGTGGTAGCGAATATCGCGAAGCAGCGCCTGGGAAGTCCGACAAAAGGAACGACCGCGCCAATCGTCCTTTCGCGATTTTTCTGGCGAACCGCGGCGCTGCAAAATCCAGTGGATCTGATACCGGCACTCAATAACGCGCCAATTGTCGCTGAGCACCACAACGACACGATCATAATCGTCCGCGGCCTCTCGGTTACTCATTTGGCGCCCACCCGCGCCAACATCTGGTCAAACGCCGCCTTCGGGACACGTATCAACTTCCCTATGCGGATCGTGGGTATGTCACCGCGCTTTGCCGCTTCGTAGCTGGCGTTACGTCCCAACCCCAGCAACGCGCCGGCTTCCGGCACCTCGTAAACAAGTCTTTTGTCTTCCTTTGACCCGTCTTGCATTGGAGGCTCCAAATTAGTGTAAACTTACACCATTTGGCACACTCTCTGCCGATCCAGCAAGATAATAGTGGTGGACACCACCTTTAATCTCGTCTAGTGTTTGTCAATCATGTTCAGTTTGAAATCCTACGCGCCGACACTTGCTCAATATTTGAATCTTTCACCGGACGCGCTTTACGAGCGACAGAGATCTTTGATTCGATCAGGACTCCTGGTTGCGGTTCAAGGACGGGGACCAGGCAGCGGCGTGAAAATTTCGGTGCCGGCCGTGAGTCTTCTCATATTGTCTGTGTTGGCAACTGAAAGCCTAGCCGAGATCGGTTCCGCCGTTCGGCGACTGGGCACCGCGCGCGCCGAGAAGCAATCCTGCTCCCTAACCGGCTCGATTGAGTTCGGCCAGGCCCTAGAGATGGTTCTCGCTCAAACGAGCACGGCCAGACGAATTTCGATGATCACAGTTGTTCGCCCCGCCCAGCGCGCTCAATTGGTTTTCAGGTCTGCAAACCGTAAGAAGACAGAATTCAGTTCCTTCGGTGAGGCGGCTCATTCTCAACACTATCACATGACGATCGAGGCTGAACTTCCCGGCTTCGCCGTGTGGTGCATCGCGGAAGATCTAAACGACATCGCAGACGGCAAGTCCTTGAGCGCAATTGAGCAACGCATGACGCAAATGCGATCTGACTCCACTGAACGCTACTTGCGCTTCTTCAGGGGCGAACGACGCAGTTAGCGGAAACGGCAACTTGAGGCATGGTGCGTGGAGGAGAGCTTGAAAGACCAGACCAGATCTAGACGCCCATTTGGCGAAGGGGGCATCGACCAGCGGGGAACCGACATTTTCAGACTCCGCTGGCGGGCGAATGGGAAGCGGTTTTCGAAAGTATTCCACGGGACTAGGGCCGCGGCCCGGAAGGAGATTAGGGCCCTCATCGCGGCAGTCGATACGGGTGAGCATGTGGACCCAAGCAAGATCACGGTGGCGCAGTGGATCGATCAGTGGATTGCTGCCGGCGCCCCTGGTCGTAAAAAGGTCAAGGTTGGCCAGCGTACGCTGGAGCGCTATGAGGAACTACTGCGGGTCCATGTAAAGCCCAAGCTCGGCACTAAGCTGTTACAGAAGCTGCAGGCAACTGACATCGACAAGCTCTACACCGAGCTCGAGGCCAAATTGGCGCCAATGACTGTCAACCACGTCCACAGCTGCTTCAACTCATCGCTTTCGACGGCCGAGCGTAAGGGAATGATCGCAAGCAACCCGATGACACGCATCGAGCAGCTGCCCTCGGCCGGTGAGAGCGACCATGGGCTCGCGCTGGATGAGGGCGAGCTCAAGACCTTGGTATGCGGTTTCAAGAGGTCGGTCACAATGTACGTCCCGGTGGCGGTGGACGCCGCTACTGGCGTGCGTCGTAACGAGCTGCTAGCCTTCCGCTGGACTGATTTCGACGCCGACCTAAAGACGCTGAAGGTTGAGCGAGCCTTAGAGATCACCAAAAAATTCGGAGCTCGCTATAAGCCGCCCAAGACATGGCGAGGAAAGCGCACGATCGCCTTGGACGATGGTACAGTGGCGTTGCTTCTGGCCGAACGGGAGAAGCATCAGCGCCTCATGGCGGGCGTCCCAGACGGCGCCGTGGTAGATCTCAGCCTCATCCGCTTGCCCGATGACGCGCTGATCTTCCCCGGGATGCCGCCGGCCGGTCAAAGCTTCTCGTTCGCCCGCCCCCGTGACCCTAGCGCGTTCTCCAAGCGATTCAGGCGCACCGCGGACGATCTCGGCTTCGAGGGCTTTGAGTTCCATCACCTACGGGGCACCCACGCCACGCTCCTCTTGGACAAGGGGGTACCCGTCCACACCGTGGCCGAGCGGATCGGCGACGACCCGGCCGTGCTGCTCCGCAACTATGCCAAGCGGAAACGCTCGCAGACAGCTGACACTTCGGTGTCTTCGGTCATCAACGCCATGTCAGCCGGGATTTACGGGTCCTGAATGGCCTTGGGTCCCATTTGGGTCCCCGTTCGACCTCTGTTCAGGCATATTCTTGGATAAGCCCTTGATTTAGCTGGCAGGAGTGGCAGGGCTCGAACCTGCGACCCCCGGTTTTGGAGACCGGTGCTCTACCAATTGAGCTACACTCCTGCAGGGAACCCGCGTCGCCGCCGGTTCGCGCCGTTTCAAGCACAGGGCATGGCCGGTTTGCAAGGGCGAAGCGGTGAAGCTTCTGTTCATTGCAAAACTTCTGCGCCAGACTTCGGCGATCACCCCGTGTCGGCACCTCGCCGCAAGAATCAAGAACCAGGGAGAGACCATGAACGCCCAAACCGCCACCATGCACGCCGCCAGCCCGACCACCGCCTCCCTCCCTCTCGCCAAGCCCGAATCGATCGGGCTGTCGAGCGTGCGGCTGCAGGCGATGTCCGACACCTTCCGCCGCGAGGTCGACAAGGGAACCGTGCCCGGCGTGACGGTGCTGGTGGCGCGGCGCGGCCAGATCGGCTGGTTCGACGCGATCGGCCGGCAAAGCCCGACCGCTTCGGCGCCGATGGCCCATGACACGATCTTCCGCATCTTCTCGATGACCAAGCCGATCGTCTCGGTCGGCATCATGCAGCTGCTGGAGGACGGCCACTTCCTGCTCAACGACCCCGTCGCGAAGTTCATCCCCGAATTCGCCGAGACCAAGGTCGGCGTCGAGAACAACGGCAAGCTCGAGCTGGTCGCGGCGAAGCGGCAGATGACGATCCAGGACCTGCTTCGCCACACGTCTGGGCTTACTTATGACCACACCGGCAACGGCCCGGTGCAGCAGCTCTACCAGCAGTCGCGGCTGCGCAGCCGCAAGATCACCAACGCCGAGCACGCCACCATGCTCGCCGGCATGCCGCTGGTCTGCCAGCCCGGCGCCGAGTGGAACTACAGCCGCTCCACCGACATCCTCGGCCGCATCATCGAGGTCGTCAGCGGCAAGACGCTCGGCGCGTACCTCGCTGAGCACATCCTCTCGCCGCTGCAGATGACCGAAACCGCCTTCCATACCCCGGAAGCCAATGCCGGCCGCCTCGCCGAGGCGTTTGCCAACGATCCCTGGACCAACGAGAAGGTGCAGCTGTTCAACATGCTGGAGAAGCCGGCGATGGAATCCGGCGGCGGCGGGCTGGTTTCGACCACCATGGATTATGCCCGCTTCGCGCAGATGCTGCTGAACGGCGGCTCGCTCGACGGCACCAGGATCATCGGCCGCAAGACGCTCGAATTCATGGCCTCCGATCACCTCGGCGCCGGCGTGAAGATCCAGGGCACGCTGGTGTCGCCCGGCCACAGTTTCGGCCTCGGCTTCGCCGTGCGCATGCAGCAGGGCGTCGCGCCGTTCTCCGGCTCGGTCGGCCAGTATTTCTGGAGCGGCATGGCCGGCACATTCTTCTGGATCGATCCGAGCGAAGACCTGATCGCGGTATTCATGATGCAGGGCCCGGGCCAGCGCGAATATACCCGCTCGCTGGTACGCAACGGGGTGTACGCGGCGGTGGAGTAGTCCGTCATTCCGGGGCGCGAACCTAAGATGCGCAATCGCGCATCGGGGAATCTCGCGCAACAACATCGAGATTCCGGGTTCAGCCCTGCGGGCTGCCCCGGAATGACGAGTGATGCTCAGCTGATCGTCGCGCCGCCGTCGATCACGATGGTCTGGCCGGTCATGAAGTCGCCGGCGCGCGAGCCCATCATCACGGCGGCGCCCGCGATCTCGTCCGGCACGCCGATCCGCAGCAGCGGCGAGCGCGCGGTCGAGGCCTTCAGATTGTCCGGATTGTCCCACAGCGCCTTCGCAAAGTCGGTCTTGATCAGGCCGGGCGCGATGCAGTTCACGCGGATATTGTGTTTGCCGTATTCGCAGGCGAGGTTGCGTGCGAGCTGCATGTCGGCGGCCTTGGAGATCGCGTAGGCGCCGAGGATGGTCGAGCCCTTCAGGCCGCCGATCGAGGACACGATGATGATCGAGCCGTCCTTGCGCTCGATCATCTGCGGCACCACCATCGAGATGAGCCAGTTGTTGGCGACGATGTTGTTGTCGAGGATCTTGCGGAACTGATCGTCGGAGATGCCGGCGAGCGGACCGTAGTAAGGATTGGACGCGGCGTTGCAGACCAGCACGTCGATCTTGCCGAAGGCGCGGTTGCTCTCGTCGACCAGGTTCTGCAGGTTTTCCTTCGACGAGATGTTGGCCGCGATCGCAACCGCGGTGCCCTTGCCGTAGCTGTCGTTGATCTCCTTCGCCACCTGCTCGCAGACGTCAGCCTTGCGCGAGGAGATCACGACCTTGGCGCCGTGCTCGGCCATGCGCTCGGCGATCGCGCGTCCGATGCCGCGCGTCGAGCCGGTGATGACGGCGACTTTTCCCTTCATGTCGAACAAGGTCATGTTTCTCTCCCTGATGTTAAGTGTTCGTCTTAGCGTCATTCCGGGGCGACGCACCAGCGTCGAACCCGGAATCTCGAGATTCCCCGATGCGCAATTGCGCATCTGCGGTCTGGTCCTTCGGACCATCCCGGAATGACGATCACGCAAGCTTGCTCGCCGGCCTGACTTCAGGCCCGGATGGCTGATGCATCGCGGCGTGGCGCGGATCGGCAATCCAGGGCTGCTGGTTCACCATCGGCAAGCGCCAGGTCGACAGGCCCGCGCTTGCGATGTGATCGAGCCGCGTCACCGAGACATTATCGATATCGAACGACAGCCCCCTGTCCGGCTGGCCGCCGAGCGCCAGCCCGACCGCGGCCTTGATCACGCCGCCATGGCCGACGGCGATGATATTCCTGCCCGCTTCCGCGGCGGTGATCCGCACAATGGTGCGGCAGACGCGGGTGTAGAGATCCATGTAGCTCTCGCCGCCGGGCGCGGGATCGTTGACATCGGCGAACCAGGCCGTACCCGGCGGACGACTGGCGAGAAACGCGGCGCGGTTCATGCCCTGCCACTGGCC
Organism: Bradyrhizobium brasilense; assembly: GCF_029714345.1. Taxonomy (NCBI): domain Bacteria; kingdom Pseudomonadati; phylum Pseudomonadota; class Alphaproteobacteria; order Hyphomicrobiales; family Nitrobacteraceae; genus Bradyrhizobium; species Bradyrhizobium brasilense. Next base: position 3,975,052 of record NZ_CP121669.1, on the reverse strand, counting down.
GAGATGCTGCTCGGCGAAGTCGCGTTCCTGCGTCATGCTTTCCGGCTTTGGAAACCCGGCAGCCCAGATCGCGTCCGCGGTCTTGTGCGTGCGCTTCAAATTGCTCGAATACCAGACCGCGTTGCGCGGCAGCATCTTGGCGACCGCCTCGAACACCTCGACATCGCCGGTGTCGCAGTCGATATCCTCTTGTCCGTAGATGTTGCCGCCATCGCTGCGTACCGGTGCGTGACGAACCCACCACCACCGCGTCACCGTCACCTCAGGCTTGTCTGGATTGGACATCGGATGAGCCCTTCAATAGTGTCCCGTCTCGCTGTACGTCACGCCGCACATCGTCTCAAGTGCTTCGGACGTTTGAAATTTTGTTTGAATTCCGTCGCGCGGCAGACGCGCCAAGGACCACCCGAACTAATCACGTGAACAGGGAGAAACTCATGGGCCGCCTCGAAGGCAAATCCGTCATCATCACCGGCGCTGGCAGCGGCATCGGCCGCGCCGCCTCGCTGCTGTTCACCAGGGAAGGCGCCAAGCTGATCGCGGTCGATCGCACCGAGGGCGTCAACGAGACCGCCAAGCTGGTGCGCGATGCCGGCGGCACTGTCGAGGCCGTCACCGCCGATGCCGGCTCGGAGAGCGACGTGAAGGCCTTCATCGAGAAGGCGGTTTCGAAGTACGGCAAGCTCGATGCGATCTGGGCCAATGCCGGCGTCAGCGGCGGCCTCGTCCCGCTCGCCGACCAGACGGTCGAGCATTGGCAGGAAGTGCTGCGCGTCAATCTGATCGGCCCGTTCCTCGCGATCAAGCATTCGATTCCGCATATGACGAAGCAAGGTTCCGGCTCGATCGTCTGCACCGCTTCCGTCGCGGGCCTGAAGTCGGGTGCCAGCGGACATCCCTACGGCGCGAGCAAGGCCGGCGTCATCAGCCTGGTGCAGACCACCGCCTACTCGCTCTCCGGCACCGGCGTGCGCATCAATGCGGTGTGCCCGGGCCTGATCGAAACCGGCATGACCAAGCCGGTGTTCGATCGCGCCAAGGAGCGCGGCACCCAGGACAAGATCGGCCAGCTCAATCCGCTGAAGCGTCCCGGCCAGCCGCACGAGCTCGCCGCGATGGGATTGTTCCTGGCAAGCGACGAAGCGTCCTACGTCAACGGCCAGGCCATCCCGGTCGACGGCGGCCTCACCGCATCGATGCCGTATACGGGCAAGCCGATCTAGCGAGGGCAGGCGCGGCATACACCAGCGTCGTCCCGGCGAAGGCCGGGACCCATACTCCGCGGCGGATGTCGTGAAAGGGACTCGTCGTTCCAGCAACGTGCAACAATGACCATTTGTGGTCATGGGTCCTGGCTTTCGCCAGGATGACAGCGAATGTGTGGCACGGCCTCCATCCACAATCGTCGTCCCTGCGAAAGCACTAGCGTCTCTACACGGTTTTGGGGCGCGACAGATTGACTCGGTGCAGCAAGAAGTGGCGTCTCTGCAGCATGTTGTATGATTCTCTCACGGGCGCTTTGATTCGAAGGAGCGCCAGCGATGCAGCCGGATTTGTCTTTGGGTGAGTTCGGGGACGTTCGTCTCGACAAAAGGGGGCGACGCTTCTCCGGGCTATGCTTTGCACGCGCAGCGTCTGCTTGCGCCAGATGGCCCGGGGCGATTGGGCTGCCAATATGGCGTTCTGGCGGTTTGTGAACAACCCCCAAGTCACGATCGATAAATTGATTGAGGGCTGGAGCGCGCAGACGCGGACTGCGGTCAGCGGGCGTCATGTGCTGGCGATCCAGGATACGAGCGAGGTCAAGTTCCAGACCCAGGCGGGACGGCGGCGCGGGCTGGGCAAAGTCGGCAAGGGCAATGCTCGCGGCGTGCTGTTGCATGCGATGATGGCGGTGGATGCCGACAGCGGGGTCTGTCTTGGCCTTACTGGCGGCAACGTTTGGACGCGCAAAGGCAAGGTAAAAATCCCGCATGAGCGGCGCGCCTTGGCCGACAAGGAGTCGGCGCGCTGGGTGACGGCCGCCGAGCAAGGCCGCGACGTCCTGGCAGATGCCCGCATGATCACCGTCGTCAACGACCGCGAGGGGGATTTCTTTGCTCACTGGGCGCTGACGCCAGCTGAGAATGTCCATCTTCTGTCGCGTGCCATGCACGACCATGCGCTGGTCGATGGCGACACACTTTATCAGGCGGTCGAGCGGAGCCGCTTCTGCGACAACGCGGTGATCGATCTGCCGCAGCGAATGGATCGGCGCGGCCGGCAGGCCCATCTCTCGATGCGCTTCGGAACCGTCGTGCTCAAGCGGCCGCAGAGGCCCGGCGTCACCGACTTGGCGGAGGGCATCAAACTCAGCTTCGTAGAAGTGGTCGAGTTGCATCCGCCGAGAGGTGCGGAGCCCATTCGCTGGCTGCTCCTGACCACTCATACGGTCGCCACCGTTAAAGACGCCTGGCAGATCGTCTCCTGGTACCGCCAGCGCTGGATCATTGAGCAACTCTTTCGCTCGCTGAAGAGCCAGGGTTTGCGCATCGAGGATAGTCAGATCGAGAGCGCCGAAGGCCTGATCAAGCTCGTGGCGGTCGCCACCAGAGCGGCATGTATCGTCATTCAACTCGTTCAGGCCCGCAACAGTGGCGAAGAATTGCCGGCTGAATTTGTCTTCACCGCAGAAGAGATCGAGACGCTCAGGGCCATCAACAAAACCATGAAAGGTCGCACCGAGCTTCAGAAAAACCACCATCGCCCCAACACTCTTGCTTGGGCGGCATGGATCATCGCAAAACTCGGCGGATGGACCGGCTACGCCTCCCACCGTCCACCTGGACCAATCACCTTCCACACCGGAATGGCCCGCTTCCAAATCCTCGCAAATGGCCCGACAAACGTGTAGATGCACTAGTGCGAAAGCAGGGACCCATACTCCGCAGCCGGGGTTGTGAGCGGGACTCGTCGTTCCAACGTCGCGCAACAATGACCATTGGTGGTGATGGGTCCCGGCCTTCGCCGGGACGACGCTGGAGATGGTTCGCATTCAAGGTGCCAAACAATGCGGTGTCATCACCTGCGCATACGCATGCGGGTGATCCAGTATTCCAGAGACGTCTGCGCTTGAGCCGAGAGGCCGCGGCGTACCGGATCGCCCGGTCCGAGAACCGGGCGATGACAGCCGAGAATGGGGAACAGTTTCGCATTCTCGCGACATAAATCGTCCGAGTCTTGCCTTTCGTTCCGCGCTAGGTCCGCGCAACGCGCGCGACCCGATGATAGCTCCACGAAACCCATCATCTCACCGCGCGGATATGTTTGATGGGTTTCGCTTCGCTCTACCCATCCTACACGCCTGGACCTCCAATAACCGCCGGCAACGGTCCGAATATTGCTTGGCCTCGGCAGGCCAACGAGCTGTTATACTTCGCTGGCAGGATCGCCCACCCACTCGTAATTCCTCGCGCAATCCCTCGCAAACGAACAGGCAATGCAAAATCAACGTCCCGACCGCATCCGCAAGCTATTGGCCGACCTCGTCGCCTTCGACACCGTCAGCGACCGCAGCAATCTGCCCCTGATCGACTACATCGAGCGCTACCTCGCCTCGCTTGGCCTTACGGGGCAACGCATCGTCGATGAAACCGGGCAGAAATCCTCGTTGTGGGTCACTGTCGGCCCCGAGGACAAGGCCGGGCTGGTGCTGTCGGGGCATACCGATGTCGTGCCGGTTGTGGGACAGGACTGGAGCCACAACCCGTTCGAGCTCGTCGAGCGCGATGGCCGGCTGTACGGCCGCGGCACCACCGACATGAAGGGCTTTGTCGCCGTCTGCCTCGCGATGGTTCCCGAGATGCTCGCGGCAGATCTGAAGACGCCGATCAATCTTGCCATCTCCTATGACGAGGAGATCGGTTGCGTCGGCGTGCGTCCGATGCTGCGCGATGTCGCGCGCAAGCCGATCAAGCCGCTCGGCTGTTTCGTCGGCGAGCCGACCCAGATGCAGGTGATCATCGGGCACAAGGGCAAGCACGGCGTGCGCGCCACGTTCCGCGGGCTTGCCCGCCACTCCTCGATCGCGCCCGACGGCGTCAACGCCATCGAATATGCCGCCGACCTCATCACTGAGATCCGCCGCCGCGCCGTGCTGCTGGCCGCGGATGCCGAACAAGGCAGCCTCTACGATGTCCCACACTCGACCCTGCTCACCAGCATCGTGCATGGCGGCGCCGCGCTGAACATCGTGCCGGACTGTTGCGTGGTGGAATTCGAATGCCGCGGCATCGGCATCACCGAGTCGAGAGAGGTGACGGACGCGATCATCGCCTGGGCCAAGGCCGAGATCGAGCCTGACATGCGCAAGCGCCATCCGGACTGCGGCATCGACTTCGAGGAGATCCTCGACTACCCCGCGCTCGACACCGCGGCGGACGCTGCGATCGTCACGCTCGCCAAGCAATTTGCCGGCCGCAACGACCACGCCAAGGTCGCCTTCGGCACCGAGGCCAGCCTGTTCGTCAGCATGGCGGATGTGCCGTCCGTGGTGGTCGGCCCCGGCTCGATCGCACAGGCGCATACCCCGGATGAGTTCGTCGAGATGTCGCAGCTCGAAGCGTGCGGCGCATTCGTCGCACGGCTGATCGCACATTGCGCCAAGTGATTTGCAAATGATTGCGTAGGATCACGGATGCCTCACAGCCCATCCGGCGGCAGGCCCGGTCCGGTCGCGGCCGGACGGAGCTTGTCGCGCTTGCGCTCGCGGTAGAAGGCATAGAGGCCGGAGGCCACGATGATCGCGGCACCCGCGAGCATTGGACCGTCGGGCTTGTGGCCGAAGGCGAGATAGCCCGTCAGCATCGCCCACGGCAGCGCGGTATAGCGGAACGGCGCCACCGCCGAGATGTCGCCTGTGCGCAGCGACACGATGATGCACTGATAACCGATCAAGATCAGGACCGCGGCCAATATGAGCAGGCCGAGCGCGGTGCCGGACGGCGGCCGCCAGCCGCCGAGCGGGACAAGGACGACAGCACCCGCCGTCGTCACGGTCACGGTGGTGAGCAGCGTGATAAACACGGTCGGCAGCTCTTTCGGGATACGGCGGGTGGCGAGATCGCGCACCGCGCAGAAGCCGACCGACGCCAGCGCCAAGAGCGCAGCCTGGCTAAAGCCTTCCGCACCGGGCCGAACGATGACAAGCACGCCGATGAAGCCGGCCGCGATCGCAAGCCAGCGCCGCCAGCCGACCGGCTCGCCGAACACCAGCGCCGCACCGAGCGTGATGACCAGCGGCAGCGCCTGGAAGATCGCCGAGGCGTTGGCGAGCGGGATCTGCGCGATCGCGGAGAGATAGGTTAGCGTGCCGCCGATCTCGCCAAGGACGCGCAGCCCGACCGGCCAGATCAGCAGCACGCTGAAACTGCGCAGCGCGTCACGGTACCAGGCGAGCGCCGCGACCAGCACCATCGCAACCAGGCCGCGCACCAGCAGGATCTCGCCGATGTTGAGCTCCGCCGACACCGCCTTGGTGATGGTGTCGTTGACCGTGAAGCTGGCCATGGCCGCAGCCATGAACAGGCTGCCGCGAAGATTGGAGGAAAGAGCCAAAATGAAAATGTCCGATCAGGACCAGGGCGGGCGTTGACCGGACTGACTTGCCAAAGCGGCAGCGCGAACTCAAGTCACAGATGGCTACAATGCGGAAACATGCCGCACCTTGCAGCGGCGGCGCGAGCCTTTGGAATCGCGATCGGCCTACTGCTCCCTCGCCCCGCTCTTGCGGGGTCAAGACGAGCGCGGCTCGCTCTTAGAAGGTTGGGGTGAGTGAGGGGCTATCTCGACAAACCCGGTGACAGATGAACTCGCGGAGAGTCCCCCTCACCCGGATCGCATCTCGCGATGCGACACAGCGGAAGCTGCGCTTCGGCGTTCTTGAAGACGGCCGCCTCAGGCGGCCTATGCCTCTCCCCGCAAGCGGGGCGAGGTAAAAAGAAAGCGGCGCGAACCCTGCGGGATCGCGCCGCTTTCTCGGATCAGGTTGCGCCGGCCTTCTGCGCGTATTCCCATGACGCCTGCGACAGCGGCACGGTGCGCTTGGCCGACTCGAGGGCCTTGGCATTCGACGCGGTGCCGTCGCGGACCCGCCCCGCGATGCCCTGCGTGATGCCGGCAAGGCGGAACAGATTGTAGGAGAAATACCAGTTCAGGTCCGGCACCGGGATGCCGGTCACGTCGCAATAGATCCGCGCCGCTTCATCCTGGCTCGGAATGTTCAATGCCTTGAGATCGGCATTGACGAGGCCCGGCATGGTCCACTGCATCAAGAGGTAGGTGAAGTCGGCCATGGGATCGCCGAGCGTCGACAATTCCCAGTCCAGCACCGCCTGCACCCGCGGCTCGGTGGCGTGGAAGATCATGTTGTCGAGGCGATAGTCGCCATGAACGATCGAGACGCGCTTCTGCTCCGGAACGGTTTTCGGCAGCCACTCGGCGAGCTTCTCGAATTCGGGAATGTGCTGGGTTTCGGAGGCGCGGTACTGCTTGGTCCAGCGATCGACCTGCCGTGCAAAATAATTGCCGGGCTTGCCGAAATCGCCGAGGCCGATCGTCTCGGGATTGAACAGATGAAGCTTGGCCAGCGTCTCGATCTTGCTGGCGAAGATCTTGCGGCGCGCGTCGGGCTCCTGGCTCGGCAGCGTCGGATCCCAGAACACCCGCCCCTCCTCCATCGACATGATGTAGAAGGCCGAGCCGATCACGGCGTCGTCGGTGCACAGCGCGTAGGCTTTCGCGACCGGGAAATTCTGCTTCCCAAGCGCCGCGATCACGCGGAACTCGCGATCGACCGCATGCGCCGACGGCAACAATTTACCGAACGGCTTGCGCCGCATCACATAGTTGCGGCCGGGGGTCTCGAGCTTGTAGGTCGGGTTGGACTGGCCACCCTTGAACTGCAGGACCGTGAGCGGACCCTGATAGCCTTCGACGTGTTCCCTCATCCAGGCGTCGAGACTGGCCTCGTTGATACGATGGCGCTCCTCGACTTCCCTTGTGCCGGAAAATTCTTCGTCTTTCCTGACGCCGTCCGCCACGATGACGCTCCCTCAACTCGATTTTTCAAGGAGCGCGTCGGGGCGCTCCCTCAATCAGGCTGGCACGCCAGCCTGATCTCTCTTTTTCGTTCTGAGCACGATGTGCGCGCGAACGCCATGCGTTCCGCATCATGCTCAGTGCGACGTGTTTGCATACTTCCGAAGTTCAAGCCTGGCAATGGCGCGATTGTGCACCTCGTCCGGACCGTCCGCCAGGCGCAGCGTGCGGATGTGGGCATAGGCGCGGGCGAGCCCTGCTTCGTCGGAGACGCCGCCGCCGCCAAAGGCCTGGATCGCCTGGTCGATGATCTTGAGCGCCATGTTGGGAGCTGCGACCTTGATCATCGCGATCTCGGCCTGTGCGGTCTTGTTACCGACCTTGTCCATCATGTCGGCGGCCTTGAGGCAGAGCAGACGGTTCATCTCGATGTCGGTGCGGGCATCGCCGATGCGCTGCTCCCAGACCGAATGCTCGATGATCTTCTTGCCGAACGCGGTGCGCGAGGCGAGCCGCTTCACCATCTTCTCCAGCGCCTCCTCGGCCTGGCCGATGGTGCGCATGCAGTGATGGATGCGGCCCGGACCGAGACGGCCCTGCGCGATCTCGAAGCCGCGGCCTTCGCCGAGCAGGATGTTTTCCTTCGGCACCCGGACGTTCTCGAGCAGCACCTGGGCGTGGCCGTGCGGCGCATCGTCGAAGCCGAACACCGGCAGCATCTTCTCGACCTTGATGCCGGGGGTGTCGAGCGGCACCAGGATCTGCGACTGCTGCTGATGCTTGGCGGCGTTGAAGTCGGTCTTGCCCATCAGGATTGCGATCTTGCAGCGGGGATCACCGACGCCCGACGACCACCATTTGCGGCCGTTGATGACGTAGTGATCGCCGTCCTTCTCGATCCGGGTCTCGATGTTGGTGGCGTCGGAGGAAGCGACCGCCGGCTCGGTCATCAGGAAGGCGGAGCGGATCTCGCCGTCCATCAGCGGGCGCAGCCATTTGCGCTTCTGCTCCTTGGTGCCGTAGCGGATGAACACTTCCATGTTGCCGGTATCGGGGGCGGAGCAGTTGAACACTTCCGAAGCCCAGGAGATGCGGCCCATCTCCTCCGACAGCAGCGCGTATTCGAGATTGGTCAATCCCGCGCCATGGAATTCATCGTCCTCATGCGAGGACGGCGGCATGAACATGTTCCAGAGGCCTTCGGCCTTCGCCTTCTTCTTCAGGTCCTCGAGGATCGGGATTACCTTCCAGCGCGGGCCCTCGGCGTCCTGCTTGTCGTAGATCGGCACCGCCGGGCGAACATGCGTTTTCATGAAGGCCTGAACGCGCTCCAGCCATTCCTTCTGCCTGGCCGACATCGTGAAATCCATGGGACGCTCCTCGTTTCCTAGACTTGGGCCGCTGACCTGGGCCGATGACCTCGGCCGTAGCCATTTGCCGACATTGTTGTCCCCGCCTCCGCGGCTCGCAAGGGCGTTCGCGGAAGGGCGGCGGTGGTGTGCCAGAATGCTGCCCCGCGATCCGCGGATTGACATTTCCGACCGTTCAAACGATAGTTTCATACAATTGTTTGAAATGCAACCTCGCGTTCGTCATTCCGGGGCAGCCCGCAGGGCTGAACCCGGAATCTGGAAATTGTGGAGCGAGATTCCGGGTTCGATGCTGCGCATCGCCCCGGAATGACCGGAGGCTCTCAGCCATGGCCAGCGACCAGACCCGATCCGCCATTCTCGCCGCCGCCGAGCGGCTCTATGCCGACCGCGGCTTCGGCGACGTCACGCTGCGCGACATCGTCGCGGAGGCGAACGTCAACCTCGCTGCGGTGAACTATCATTTCGGCTCCAAGGACGAATTGATCGCGGAGCTGTTCGTCACCCGCAGCATCCAGACCAATCGCGAGCGTCTCAACGAATTGCGGGCGGCGGAGGAAAAAGGCGGCGGCCGCGCCGCGATCGAGGACATCATGCGCGCCCTCGTCGGCCCCACCCTGCGCGGCTGCCTCGGGCCGGATCGCGAGGGCTCGACCGCGGCGCGGTTCATGATCCGCGCCTCGATCGAATCCGTGCCGCCGATCCGCCGCATCAAGAATCGCGAGGTCGATCACTTGCGCAAGTTCGCCGCGGCGATGCGCCGCGCGATGCCAGCCAGCAGCGACACCGAGCTCTATTGGGGCCTGCACTTCGCGCTCGCGATGGCGCACCACACCATCCGCGAGAAGGAACGCCTGCTGCGGCTGTCGGAAGGCAAATGCGACCTCGACGACGTCCGCGGCATCATCGACCGCGTGGTCACGGTCTCGGTGATGGCACTGACGATGGGCGACGTGCCGAGCAGGCCGGCCGCGCGGCCGGTAGCGATGCACGGCCGGCTGACGCGGCAGGATTTGTGAAGCGAGGGCGCCGCTGCGGCGCCCTGCCCTTACACCATCGCGATGCAGTCGATCTCGACGTCGAACGGCCCGGTCCATTCCGGGATGCAGACGAAGATCCGCGCCGGCGGCTGCTGCGGGAAGTACCTTGCATAGACTGCATTGAAGGTCGTGAAGTGCTTTGCCGAGGTGCAGAACACGTTGCACTTCATCACATTGTCGAGCGTGGCGCCCGCAGCCTCGAGGCATTGCTTGAGCTGCTCCATCACCAGCTCGCTCTGCCGCTCGATCGAGGCACCGGCGGCGAACTCGCCAGTCGCAGGATCGAACGGCGGCAGGCCGGAGACGAAGATCATGCTGCCCGCACGCGTGACCGCCGACGCCGGCGCCTTCCAGCGCTCCAGCCAGCTCGAGATCGGTTCGACGCGGACCACTTCCCGTTTCATGATTGGCACCTTCGATGAGGGATCGATGGCGCCAAGATAGCGGGCGGATGTCAATGATGCTTCGATATTGGTCGAAGTGTTATTGCAGAATTCGGCGACCCTGGTCCCGTCACCCTGAGGAGCGCGCCCTTGCGCGCGTCTCGAAGGGTCGACGGCCACCAGCCGGGCCGTTCATCCTTCGAGACGCGGCCAAGTGGCCGCTCCTCAGGATGACGGAACGGTGGCCCGCGGCCTCGAAGTCAGCGCCTACAGAATCCCCTGCGCCTTCAGTCCCTCGACCTTGGCGTCGTCATAGCCGATGGTCGCCAGGACCTCCTTAGTGTCGGCCCCCAACAGCGGCGGGGCGCGGTATTCGGTGATCGGCGTGCCCGAGAAGGTCAGCGCGTTCCGGATCAGCGACAGGTTCGGCTCGAACGGATGATCGACCTTGACCCGCATGCCGCGCGACTGCACGTGCGGATCGCTGAACACCTGCTCGAAATTGTTGATCGGGCCCGACGGCACGCCGGCCTCCTCGAGCTTCTCCAGCCAATAGGCCACCGGCTTCTTCAGGAACAACCCGGCAAAGATCGCCATGATCTCCTTGCCGTGCACGACGCGGTCGTTGTTCTTGACGAAGCGCTTGTCGTTCGCGAGCTCGGGCTCGCCGAGCACGGCGCAGGTGCGCTGGAACTGGCCGTCATTGCCGACCACCAGCATCAGCTCGCCGTCGGTGCAGCGGAACACGCCGGCCGGCATGCCGCCATTGCCCCAGGTGCCGCGGCGCGGCGGGGTCTTGCCATTGACGAGGTAGATCTGCAGCCAGTGCGACAGCGATGCGATCACCGTGTCGAACAGGCAGACGTCGATGTGCTGCCCTTCCCCGTTGTTGGCGTCGCGATGGTAGAGCGCCGAGAGGATACCGATCGAGGTGTTCATGCCGGTCATGTAGTCGACGATCGAGGGGCCGACTTTCATCGGGCCCTCGCCCGGCTCGCCGTCGATATGGCCGGTGACGCTCATCAACCCGCCCATCGCCTGCAGGATCGCGTCATAGCCGGCGCGCGGCGCGTAAGGTCCGGTCTGGCCGAAACCGGTGACCGAGCAATAGATGATGCCGGGGTTGAGCTGCTTGATGGTCTCGTAGTCGAGGCCGTAGCGCTTGAGGTCGCCGACCTTGTAGTTCTCCATCATCACGTCGGCCGTCTTGGCGAGCTCGCGGATGATCGCCTGCCCTTCCGGCTTGGCGATGTTGACGGTGACCGATTTCTTGTTGCGGTTGGCGCAGAGGTAGAACGAGTTGTTGTTGTTCTGCTTGCCTTCGGGATCGGTGAGATAGGGCGGGCCGAAGGCGCGGGCGTCGTCGCCGCCGCCGGGCCGCTCGATCTTGATCACCTCGGCGCCGAGATCCGCCAGCATCTGGGCCGACAGCGGGCCCGCGAGCACCCGCGTCAGGTCGAGAATCTTGATGCCCGAGAGTGGCAGAGCCGACATGAACCTTCCTCCAAATCTTGCGATATCTTGATTATTCGGCGACGGACTGCGTCCTGCCCGTGTCTTGAGCGCGCCAGAGCCTGCCGATACACCATTTTGGCGTCGCGAGCACTGCATTGTCGGCATGAAGCCATCCCCGGACGGCCTATGTGCGAGCAGCCGCAGGGGAACCAGCTGCGAGAATCGGGCGATTGCCGCCACGCGAAATTGTGAAGATGGCCGACACCGATTTGCCGCGGCGTCAGCGGTATTTTGCCGCGACGAGGAGGAAACCATGCGGACGATCACGACGGTCGCGCTGCTGCTGACGCTGCTTGCGGTCGCGATGCCGGCGGTGGACGCGCGCGGCGGCCACGGCCATGGCGGCGGGCACAGTCACGGCATGCACGGCGGCGCCAATGGCGCCGGCGGATTTGCCGAGGACAAGCGCCACGGCAACGATGCCTTTACCAAGGCAGCTTCGGACGAGGAGGACCGCCTGCTCAACAGCAAGCTGAAGAGCATCTGCCGCGGCTGCTAGGACGCGGACATCGAGCGGATAGCTCAGGACGCGATCGCCTGCCGCGGCTGCGCGGTGGCGCCGATCAGCTTGCCGATCTCGGGCTTGCAGCCGCCGCAATTGGTGCCGGCCTTCAGACAGCGGCCGATCGCATCGACGCTGTCGGCGCCCTTTTTGATCTCGGCGGTGATCTGGTGCCGTCCGACGCTGAAGCAGGAGCAGACGATCGGGCCGACGTCCTCGCCCGCGCCGAACGGCCGTCCGGCGAGCAGCGACATCCGCGCGTTGGCCGACAATTGCTGCTCGGCGAACAGCCCGGTCAGCCAGGCCCGCGACGGCAGCGTGTGATCGGGTGCGATGAACACGCAGCCCTCGAGCCGGCCGTCGCGCACCGCCGCGTAGCGGAAGCGTCCCGCCGCCGGATCGCGATAGGCGATCCACTCGATCTCGACACCTTCGAGGCCGAGCTGCGCCCTCGCCCAGTCCCGCCAGCTCTCCGGACGAGTGTCGAGCGCAAGTTCCAGCCGCGTGCAATCTCCGGCCTTGCCGTAGACCCAATAGCCGCTTGCCGGACGCCGGATCGCGTCGCGGCTCAGGATGAAGGCGTGCCATTTCGGCGTATAGGGATCGGCCTTGACCGGCGTGTGCTTAGACTCCGGCTGGCCGGACACTGGATCTGTCGCCGGATTGACCAGCGCGTTGACGCGCCCCTCGCCGGCGAACTCCGCGTTCCAGTGCATCGGCACGAACATGCAGCCGCGGCGCTGGTCGGCGCTGACCACGACGCGCGCGATCATCTCGCCCCAGCTGCTGGTCAGCCGCACCAGTCCCTCGTTTTGCAGCCCGGCCTGCCGCGCATCCTCGGGGTGAAACTCGGCATAGGGTTCGAACACATGTGCCAGCAGCCGTCCGGTTTTGCCAGTCCGGGTCATGGTGTGCCACTGATCGCGCACGCGGCCAGTGTTGAGCACCAGCGGAAAGTCGCGGCTGGTGGCGTGGCGCGCCGCGCGCGGCGCCACCGGCACGAAGCGCGCCTTGTGATCCGGCGTGAAGAATTGCTGGCTCTCGAACATCCTTGGCGTGCCGGCCGGATGGTCTGACGTCACCGGCCACTGCACCGGCGCCAGCGCGTCATAGGCGGTATCGTCCAGCGTCGCCAGCGCCGAGATGTCGAAATCGCGCCGGCCGCTATTCTCGAAGCCCGACAGTTCGGCGTGCTCGCGGAACACCTCCGCCACCGAGGCGTGGTCGAAGCCGGAATATCCCATCCGGGCGGCGACGTCGCAGATGATGCGCCAGTCGGCGCGCGCTTCGCCCGGCGCTGCGAGGAACGGCCGCTGCCGCGAGATCCGGCGCTCGGAATTGGTGACGGTGCCGTCCTTCTCGCCCCACGCCAGCGCCGGCAGCAGCACGTCGGCATGGCGCGTGGTGTCGGTGTCGCGCATGCAATCCGTCACCACGACGAACTCGCAGGCGTCGAGCGCGGCGCGCGCGCGATCGGCATCCGGCAGGCTCACCACCGGATTGGTCGAGATGATCCACACCGCCTTGATGCGGCCGTCGGCGATCGCGTCGAACATGTCGACCGCCTTCAGCCCGGCCTTCTCCGCGATCACAGGCGCGCGCCAGAACCGCTGCACCAGCTCGCGGTGCACGGGATTCTCGATCTCCATATGCGCGGCGAGCTGGTTGGCGAGCCCGCCGACCTCGCGGCCGCCCATCGCGTTGGGCTGGCCGGTCAGCGAGAACGGCCCCATGCCGGGCCGGCCGATGCGCCCGGTCAACAGATGACAATTGATGATGGCGTTGACCTTGTCGACGCCGCTCGACGACTGGTTGATGCCTTGCGAATACAGCGTGACGACGCGCTCGGTGCGCGTGAACCAGTCGAAGAACAGCCCGACCGCGCCTTCGGTCAGGCCGCAGGTCGCCGCGGTCTGCGCCACGGTCTGGCCGCCGACCTGCTTCAGCGCGTCGACCACACCCGTCGTGCAATTGCCGACAAAGCCGCGGTCGACCGCGTTGCTGCCGGCGAGGAAGGCGAACAGGCCGTTGAACAGCACGGAGTCGCTGCCCGAGCGCAGCGGCAGATGCAGATCGGCGCCCTCGCAGGTCGCGGTGCGGCGCGGATCGATCACCACGATCTTGCAGGTCGGGTTCTTCTCCTTCGCCGCCAGCATGCGCTGGTGCAGGATCGGATGGCACCAGGCGGCGTTGGAGCCGACCAGCACGAGCAAGTCCGCCTGATCGAGATCCTCATAGCAGCCCGGCACGGTGTCGCTGCCGAACGCGCGCTTGTGCCCGGCGACGCTGGAGGCCATGCACAGCCGCGAATTGGTGTCGATATTGGCGGTGCCGACGAAGCCCTTGGCGAGCTTGTTGACGACGTAATAGTCCTCGGTCAGCAGCTGGCCGGAAACATAGAACGCGACCGCGTCGGGCCCGTACTCCCTGATGATCCTGCTAAAGCCATCGGCGACACGATCGAGCGCGTCGTCCCACGCCGCCGGCGCGCCGTCCACCATCGGCTCGAGCAGACGCCCATCGAGATCGATGGTCTCGGCGAGCGCCGAACCCTTGCTGCAGAGCCGGCCGAAATTGGCCGGATGCTGCTTGTCGCCCTCGACCTGGACGGCGCCCGCCGCGTCCTTCGACGCGATGACGCCACAGCCGACACCGCAATAGGGACACGTGGTCTTGACGGACATTGCCTGACCGCTCAGCTCACCGCCGCCGCCTGCCGCACCGACAGCCAGACAACGCCGTTCTCGACCTTGGCCGGGTGGGTATGCGTGCAGCCTTCGTCGGGCGCGACCGCCTGCCCGCTCGCCAGCTCGATGACGAAGTTATGCAGCGGACAGGTCACGCGCTTGTTGTGCACGATGCCCTGCGACAGCGGCCCGCCCTTGTGCGGGCAGCGGTCGTCGAGCGCGAACACCTCGTCGCTCTCGGTCCGGAACACCGCGATGTTGCCGCCCGGCGTACGCACCACGCGCGAGCCGAGCCGCGGAATGTCGGTCAATGCGCCGATTTCGATCCACTGGGTCATGCGAGCTCCAATTCGGCGAGAGGCGCGAACTCGTTGCGATCGACGCCGCGGCTGGCACGCTCGGCCCACGGATCGGTCTGCGCGAACTGCTGCGAATAGGCAAAGCGGGCGAACAGCGCCTTGCGGTTCGCAACGTCGTCGACCACCCGCTTCCTGATCTGCTCGAGACCGACGCGGTCGCACCATTTGTACATGCGCTCCAGATACCAGCCCTCCTCGCGGTAGAGCTGGGTCAGCGCCACGATCACCTCGAGGCATTCGTCCTCGGTCTCGACCTTGGTCAGGAACTCGGTGCCCTTGATGTGCAGTCCGGCGGCACCGGCGAAATGGATCTCGTAACCGGAATCGACGCAGACCACGCCGACGTCCTTGCAGGTCGCCTCCGCGCAGTTGCGCGGGCAGCCGGAGACGCCGAGCTTGACCTTGGCCGGCGTCCACGAGCCCCACATGAACTTCTCGAGCTTGACGCCGAGGCCGGTGGAATCCTGGGTGCCGAAGCGGCACCATTCGGAGCCGACACAGGTCTTCACCGTGCGCAGGCCCTTGGCGTAGGCGTGGCCCGACACCATGCCGGCGTCGTTGAGGTCGGCCCACACCGCCGGCAAGTCCTCCTTCTTGACGCCGAGCAGGTCGATGCGCTGGCCGCCGGTGACCTTCACCGTCGGGATGTTGAACTTCTCGGCGACGTCGGCGATCGCGCGCAGCTCGCTCGGCGTCGTGACGCCGCCCCACATCCGCGGCACCACCGAATAGGTGCCGTCCTTCTGGATGTTGGCGTGGACGCGCTCGTTGATGAAACGCGACTGCTGGTCGTCGCGATATTCGCCGGGCCAGGTCGCGAGCAGATAGTAATTCAGCGCCGGACGGCAGGAGTGACAGCCGTTCAGGGTCTTCCACTCCATGAAGCGCATGACCGTGGGAATGGTCTTGAGCTGCTGCTCGACGATCACGCGGCGAACGTCGTCGTGGCTATGATCGGTGCACTTGCACAGCGGCTTGACCTTCGGCGCGGCCGAATAGTCGCCGCCGAGCGTGAACGCCAGCACCTGCTCGACGAGGCCGGTGCAGGAGCCGCAGGACGACGACGCTTTGGTATGGGCGCGGACGTCGTCGAGCGTGAATAGCTTCTTCTCGCTTATCGCCTTGACGATGGCACCCTTGCAGACGCCGTTGCAGCCGCAGATCTCGGTCTCGTCGCTCATCGCGGCAACCGAGCTCTGGCCGCTGACGCCGCCATCGCCGAGATTGGCGGCGCCGAACACCAGGCGCTCGCGCATATGCGAGACGTCGGTGCCGTCGCGCAGATGCTGGAAGTACCAGGGACCGTCGATGGTGTCGCCATAGAGCACGGCGCCGATGATCTTCTTGTCCTTCAGGATGATGCGCTTGTAGACGCCGCGGTTGGCGTCCTGCAGCACGATCTCCTCCTTGTCCGGCCCCGGCGCGAAGTCGCCGGCGGAGAACAGGTCGATGCCGGTGACCTTCAGCTTGGTCGAGGTGACCGAGCCGTCATAGGTGGCAAAACCCTTCATCGCGAGGTGGTTGGCGCAGACCTTGGCCTGGTCGAACAGCGGCGCGACGAGACCGTAGGTCTGGCGGCGGTGCTGCACGCATTCGCCGACCGCGTAGATGCGGCCGTCATAGGTCTGCATGGTGTCGGAAACGACGATGCCGCGCTCGCAGTAGAGCCCGGCCTTCTTGGCGAGCTCGAAATTC
This sequence comes from Bradyrhizobium brasilense, assembly GCF_029714345.1. Taxonomy (NCBI): domain Bacteria; kingdom Pseudomonadati; phylum Pseudomonadota; class Alphaproteobacteria; order Hyphomicrobiales; family Nitrobacteraceae; genus Bradyrhizobium; species Bradyrhizobium brasilense. The sequence goes on along the minus strand of NZ_CP121669.1, from coordinate 3,958,424 downwards.
GGGCGGATGCCGACCGCCATCACCACGAGATCGGCCGGCAGCTCCGTGCCGTCGCCGAACCGCACGCCGGTGACGCGGTCCTCGCCCAGGATCGCCTGGGTCTGCGCCGGCATCTTGAACACCATGCCGCGCTCTTCCAGCGACTTGCGCAACAGGCCGCCGGCCACTGGATCGAGCTGACGCTCCATCAGCGTGTCGAGCAGATGCACGACCGTGACGTTCATGCCGCGCTTCATCAGCCCGTTGGCGGCCTCGAGGCCGAGCAGGCCGCCGCCGATCACGACCGCATTGCGGTAGTCGGTCGAGGCCTTGATCATGCGGTCGACGTCGTAGATGTCGCGGAATCCGATCACGCCCGGCAGTTCCTTGCCCGGCAGCGGCAGCATGATCGGGTTTGAGCCCGTCGCGATCAGCAGGCGGTCATAGGGCACCCGCTCGCCGGCCTCGGTGACGACTTCGCAGGTCCGGCGATCGATCATAGTGATCGTCTCGCCCTTGCGCAGCGTGATGTTGTTGTCCTCGTACCAGTCGACGGTGTTGAGCATGATGTCGTCGACGGTCTTCTCGCCGGCGAGCACCGGCGACAGCAGGATGCGGTTGTAATTGCCGTAGGGCTCGGAGCCGAACACCGTGATGTCGTAGAGATCGGGCGCGCGCTCCAGCAGCGCCTCGACCGTCCGGATGCCGGCCATCCCGTTGCCGATCACCACGAGCTTCTGCTTGGTCACTTTGTCGAGCATGGTCTGCCTTTCAATTCCGACGGCGCTGCGCAGCGACGCGGCGTGCGTCGTTGATGGGCACCGATAAAGGTTTGGAGTTGTAGGAAGCCCAGCCGCGGGCGCAGACCGTCTTCGATGACGACCGATGTTCCGTTATTGATTGATATTCAAAACGCGTGCCAACTCGCGGCGGACGAATCCGACTGCAAAATCAATAGGTTTCCGGCCGATCAAAATCCACCAGTCCGCGCGCCGCGCCGACAGCCGGCCGAAATTTTAGCCACGCCGATGATCTCTTGTGCATCACAGCATCGCGGGCCGCGATGGCGATCGCGAAATCGCATTTGATGCGCGATCGCACGGACTTGGCGCATCGCACAAAAAAGCACCAGCATGCGCGTTTGCGCGGCGGCAGTTGCCGCAAGCCACGCCACGCGCGCCGGCGGAACGCTGTTCGCGATTGCGCGGCAACGTCTTGCGACTGCACGGCAAAGCGACACGACCTGATCGATGGCACGGTAATTGCTGACCCCAGCTGTTGACGGAGTGCGTCTCAACGACGAGCGCACTCACCATTCACCAACATTCCATTTGTCTGCGCCTGAGATGGCCGCGCTTTCGCGGCTGCCTCCGCCGCATCAACGCGAGATGCTTGCGATGAAGCTAGCCGAGTTCAAGAAGGCAGGTCACTGGCCGACCCTGCTTGCCGCGTTCCTGTACTTCGACATCAGTTTCATGGCGTGGGTCGCGCTCGGACCGCTGATCGTCTACATCGCGCGAGACATGAATCTTGCCGTGAACGAGAAGTTCACCCTGGTCGCCATTCCCGTGCTGGCCGGCGCGCTGCTGCGCGTGCCGATGGGCATTCTCGCCGACATCATCGGCGCCAAGCGCACCGGCATCATCGCCCAGCTCGTCGTGATCGCCGCGACTGCTGCGGTGTGGCACTTCGGGCTGACCAGCAAGCTCGCGATCGAGCTGTTCGGGCTTGCGCTCGGCGTCGGCGGCGCCTCGTTTGCCGTCGCCCTGCCCCAGGCGAGCCGCTGGTATCCGCCGCAATATCAGGGCGTGGTGATGGGCATCGCCGGTGCCGGCAATATGGGCGTCGTGCTCGACACGCTGCTCGCGCCGACCATTGCCGAGCATTGGGGCTGGCAGGCCGTGTTCGGCTGCCTGCTTATTCCGATGCTGATGGTGCTTGCCTATTACGCGTTCGCAGCCAAGGACGCGCCGGGCGAGCGCAAGAAGGTCTCGCTGCATGCCTACGGCGCACTGCTGAAGGATTCCGACAGCCGCTGGTTCATGTTCTTCTACTTCATCACCTTCGGCGGCTTCGTCGGCCTCGCCAACGCGCTGCCGCTCTATTTCACCGTGCAGTATCATGTCTCCGGCGTCGCGGCCGGCATGCTGGTCGCGCTGATCGTCGCCTTCGGCTCGGGATTCCGTCCCGTCGGCGGCATGATCGCCGACCGGATCGGCGGCATCCGTTCGCTGTCGATCCTGTTCGGTGTCGTGGTCGCGGCCTATCTCGTCATTGCCTTCATGCCGGAGGGCCCGACTGCGCCGACGCAGGCCGGCTGGGCCTTGACCGAACTGCCGCGCATCGCCTGGATCTCGGTGCTGCTGTTCTCGATCGGCGTGCTGGCGCTCGGCATGGGCAACGGCGCGGTGTTCCAGCTGATCCCGCTGCGCTTCCGTCACGAGATCGGCTTGATGACCGGGCTGGTCGGCTGCGCCGGCGGCGTCGGCGGCTTCTTCCTTGCCCAGACGCTAGGCGCCGCCAAGGGCATGACCGGCGGCTTCGGCGCCGGCTTCCTGTTCTTCGGCGGGCTGGCGTTGCTTGGCTTCATCGGACTTGCCATGGTCAAGGTTCGCTGGCGCACCACCTGGGGCGCGGTATCGGGAGCGCGCGTCTGAGGACTCCGCTCCGCAACATGACGGGGCCCGGACGTGGCGAACGGTTCGCAACGGGACTTGGGGGTGCGCGTCGGCTTTGCCAGCGAGACCGGCAGGCGCGCCGCCAATGAGGACTATGTCGCGGCCTGCTTGGGCCAGCCGGGCGCGGTTCACCGCGACGTCGTGGCCGCGGTCGCCGACGGCGTCGGCGGCCACAAGGGCGGACGCGAGGCCGCAGAGGTCGCGGTCCGCAGCTTCATCGACGCCTATTATTCGTTGCCCGAGACGCTCGGCGTCCGCCGCCGCGCCGCGCGGGCGCTGGAAGCCGCCAACAGCTGGATCTACGGCCAGGGCCGCGTCGATGCCGCGCGCAGCGGCATGGCCTGCGCGTTCTCCTCGATCATCCTGTCGCGGCGGCAATGCCATGTGATCCATATCGGCGACACCCGTGCCTATCGCCTGAGCGACGGCCGACTGGAACGCCTGACGCAGGACCATATCGCCGGCCGCGGCGACCTCGCCCACATGCTGAACCGGGCCATCGGTTTCGAGGAATTCGCCCGCTTCGACTACACGTCCCTCGGGCTCCGGCAGCACGACCGTCTCCTGATCTGCAGCGACGGGGTTCACGGCGCGCTCGGCGATTTGCGCCTCCAGCAATTGCTGGAGGAACGCACGCCGCCCGACGAGTCCGCGCGCAGCATCGTCGACGCCGCCCTCGCGGCCGGCAGCAGCGACAACACGACCGCACTGGTGCTCGACGTCGTCGACCTGCCGCCGGCGGACCGCGACGATCTCACCCACGCGATCGCGACGCTGCCGATCCTCGATTTGCCGGTGACCGGCGATACGATCGACGATTTCAGCCTCGGCGACGTCTTGTCCGACGGACGCTACAGCCGCCTGTTCAAGGCGATCGACAAGCGCGCCGGCCGCGAAGTGGTGCTGAAGTTTCCACATCCACGGGTCGCGAGCGAAGGCTCCTACCGCCTCGCTTTCGTGCGCGAGGCCTGGGTCGCCGCGCGCGTGCGCAGCCTCTGGATCGGCGAAATCATTGAGGTGCCGGCGGAGCGGCAGACCAGGCTCTATTCGGCGATGCCGCTCTACGAGGGTGAAACACTGGAGCAGCGGCTTGGCCGCGCGCCGCGGCTGTCGCTCACCGACGGCATCGCGATCGCAACCAAGCTGGTGCGCGCGGTCACCGCGCTGCACCGCGCCGGCATCATCCATCGCGATATCAAGCCCGACAACGTGATCCTGTTGAAGGACGGCGGGTTGCGCCTTGTCGATCTCGGCGTCGCGCGGGTGCCGCTGCTGGAGGATTTTCCCGCCGAGGACATTCCGGGCACCGCGAGCTACATGGCGCCAGAACTGTTCGGCGGCAAGGCCGGCGACGAGGCCTCCGACCTGTTCGCGCTCGGCGTCACGGTCTACCGCATGTTCACCGCGAACTATCCGTTCGGCGAGATCGAGCCGTTCTCGCGGCCGCGCTTCGGCAAGCCGGCGCCGCTGTCGCGCTACCGGCCGGACCTGCCGGCCTGGCTCGACGCGGTGATCGGCAAGGCGCTCAGCGTCGACCCGGCACAACGCTTCGGCGATGCCATCGAGTTCGCGCACGAACTGGAAAACGGCGCCACCTGGGCCGGCCCCGCCGTCACCACCCGCAAATCGCTGCACGACCGCGATCCCGTCACCTTCTGGAAGGTGCTGTGCGCGATCCTGGCCTTGATGGTCGTAGTGCTGCTGGCGCGGCATTAGAGCCGCGAACGCAACGTCACTGAGCCTTTGTCACAAGCGGACAACCGCCTTCCGCGAGCGGCCGCCAGGCTTCCTCCGGCGAAATCGTTGCGATCACCTTTTCATAGTCCCAAGGCTCGCGCGATTCGGATGGCGATTTGGCCTGGACCAAATACATCGAACGCATCACCTGCCCATCCTCGCGGATCTGTGCACTCTGCGTCATGAAATCGTTGACCGGAAGCTTGCGCATGGCGGTGGCAACGGCGCCGGCGTCGTCAGTTCCGGCCGCTTGCACGGCCTTCAGATAATGCATCGTTCCACTGTAGACGCCGGCCTGGATCATGGTCGGCGCCTGCCCGTGCCGACGCGCCATGAAGCGATGAGCGAAGGTCCGGGTCGCCTCGTCCTGGGTCCACGAGAACGACGTCGCGTAGATGATGCCCTGCGCCGCCTGAAGGCCGAGCGAATGCACGTCCGTGATCAGCATCAGAAGGGCGACGATGTTCTGGTCGGCAGATTTTCCGATGCCGAACTCCGCGGCCTGCTTCAGGCTGTTGACGGTATCTCCGCCCGCGTTCGCCAATGCGATGACTTTTGCCTTCGAGTTCTGTGCCTGAAGCAGGAACGACGACAGGTCCGACGCTCCGAGTGGATGGCGAACCGAGCCGACGACCTTGCTGCCCACGGCCGTGATGAAGCTTGATGCGTCCCGCTCCAGCGCGTGACCAAAGGCGTAGTCCGCGGTCAGGAAGAACCACGTATCCGCGCCCTTCCTGAGCATGGCCTTGGTGACGGCGGAGGCTTCAGCGTAAGTGCTGTAGGTGAAATGAAACCCATAAGGCGAGCACTGCTTTCCGGTAAGATCGGAACTGCCCGGCCCGGAAATCACAAAGATGCGCTTCTTCTCGCGGGTGATGGCCTGAATGGCCAGTGCCGTCGCCGAATTGCCGCCATCGGCAATCAGATCGACACCGTTCTCGTCGATCCAGCGACGCACGATACCGGAGGCGATATCGGGCTTGTTCTGATGGTCGGCTGAGATCAGCTCTATCTTCTTTCCGAGCACGGTCGGGCCAAAATCCTCGATCGCGAGCCGGGCCGCTTCCACCGAGCCTTCGCCCCCAAGATCGGAATAAAGGCCCGACATGTCGTTGATGACGCCGATCCGCACCACGTCGCCGGACACCTGCGCGCGCACGGACCCAACCGCAGCCAAGCACAAGACCGCCGTGAACGCGGCCGCAATCGATCGCATGGAAACCTCCCCCTCGATGTTTTTTGTTCTGTTGTGGTCAGGCCGTCAGGGACCTGACCGCTTGATCGAGTGTGACCGATGCATCGCTCAGCATCAGACCGATCGCATCGCGCTCCCACGCGTCATCGGCCGGGGCCAGCGGATCCTTCGTCGACAAGCGATGTTCGAGCACGAAACGTGACAGCAACAGGCGCCTCGGATCGACCTCCGGCTGGCACCCTTCCCAGGCGAGAACGATCGCCGACGCCGCATGGTAGAGCGCGCTCGCCGCCAGCCGCGCGGTGTGCTCAGAGCCGGGATCGGCCGCGACCCGCTCGGCAAACGCGATCGCGCGGTCGAGCGCGGTGCGAAGGCGCTTGCGGAACGGCTCGGGCAACGCCTTCGCCTCCTCGATGCGCGCGTGCAACACGGATACTAGTGCCCGGTGCGCGCCGCTCTTGCCGACGGCGCGCGAAATGATGTCGAGCGCGTTGATGTTGCTGGTGCCCTCCCAGAGCACGCCGACATGGGCGTCGCGCACCAGCCGCGGCTGCACCCATTCCTCGATGTAGCCATTGCCGCCGCGCACCTCCATCGCGCCGGTGGCGACCGGAATGTTGTCGCGGCAGGCGCGATACTTCAAGAGCGGCGTCAGGATGCGCAGCAGGTCCCTCGCCTGCGCCGAACCGGCATTGGCATCGTCCATTGCGCGCGCCGCCAGCAGCACCATCGACAGCGCCTGCTCGGTCGGCACGATCAGCTTCATCAGTTGACGGCGCAGCAGCGGAAAATCAATGACACGCTGGCCGAACGCCACGCGCGACGAGGCGCTGACCATGGCCTCGTTGACACAGCGCCGCATCATCGCCGCGGCACGCACGCCGTGCGACAGGCGCGAGAGGTTGACCTGCTCCATCATCTGCTTGAGGCCCTGCGCCGGATCACCGACCAGATAAGCAACCGCGTTGTCGAGTCGGATCTCGCCCGATGCCATCGATTTGGTGCCGAGCTTGTCCTTGAGGCGGACGATCCGGTAGCTGTTGCGCCGGCCGTCCTTAAGGCGGCGCGGCAGCGCGAACAGCGCGAGCCCCTTGGTGCCCGCGGGCGCGCCTTCCGGCCGCGCCAGCATCAGCGCGACGTCGGCATCGGCGTGGGAACAGAACCATTTGTCGCCGGTCAGACGCCAGACGTCGCCATCGCGGCGCGCAACGGTCTCGACGGCGCCGACATCGGAGCCGCCGGCGCGCTCGGTCATGAACTGCGTGCCCTTCCACAGCGTCGCCATGTCGTCCGACAGCATCTTCGGCAGCAGATAGGCCTTCAGCTCCTCCGAGCCGAATTTGCGGACCAAGTGGGTCGACGTGTCGGTGACGCTGATCGGACACATCAGCCCGAACTCGGACTGCACGAACAGATACTGAAATACATACTTGGCCACGGCGGGCAGCGGCCGGTCCATGCCGAGCACGCCGGCGCGATGGCTCATGGCGTGAAACTGAAAATCGCCGAAGGCGATCGCTTCCATCTCGCGATAGGCGGGATGATAGTCGATCCAGTCTTCGTCCCGGCCGTAAGCGTCCCTTGGGTTGAGCACCGGCGCATGCTTGTCGGCGATCCGGGCCAGCCGGTCGAGCCTGCCGCCGGCCAGCTCGCCGAGACGCCTGAAGTGCGGCTCCAGCCGCTCGCGATCCTCGCGCGACAGGTAAAGCCCCAGAAGGCTGCGAAGTCCGCGATCGAGATCATAGAAGTTGAGGCCTGCGCAATCATGCGAGATGTGGCGGGCCGGATCGGCGACATCGGCGGAGCTGCGAAGGTCGCGCGCGCTCATCTGCATCGGGTCTCTCCTGGTTCGGGATGACGTCGCAGCGGCCTTGCCGGTGTGCGGGATGTCATCGCCCGGTGTTCAAACTTCGCCTGCAACATCGGGAACGATCGCTGTGATGTCCATCGGCGGACGCCCACACAAGAATAATTTCAGATACATGGAAGAAATGCCGGCTACTCGCGAATCGCACTGCGGGCCATGCTGCACCGTGGACTCTTGACCTCCGTGGGTTTCGCTGCACATTCGCCGACAGAAGGCGACAATGGATGTTGCAGCGCACCAGACTTGCGCTGTGTTCAGGACACGAGCGGCAAGAAGATGAAGGGCGTTCGCTCCGATACCCAGTCCCCGTCCCGGCGGGGTCGCAGGCGCATCGTCGCCGACCGCGTGCGCACGCAGGCGGACGATCCCGCGGCCATGGTGATCGAGGCCAACCGGCACGACGAATTGTTTCGTGCCGCCGACGGCAGCCCCGATCCGTCCGTCGTCAAGTCGGCGCATCGCGTGCTCCGCATCTTCGAATATTTTGCCGAGATCGAACGGCCTGCGGCCATGACCGAGATCGCACGCCGGCTGAACTATCCGCCGTCGAGCACCTCGGCGCTGCTGAAAAGCCTCGTCGAACTCGGCTATCTCGACCACGACCGGACGGCACGCAGCTATGTGCCGACGGTCCGCGTCGCCCTGCTCGGCGGCTGGCTCAAGAGCCAGACGCTCCCCGCAGGTACGCTCGATACGATCACGCGCGAGCTGCACGAGGCGACGCGGCTGACCACTTTCGTGGTGGCGCGCAACCAGCTCTACAGCCAATATATCCGCGTGCTGCAGGGCACGACACCAGTGCGCTATTATCTCGAGCCCGGTGCGCGGCGGCTCCTGACCCACTCGACTCCGGGCCGGGTATTTCTCAGCCTGATGAACGACGAGGATGCGCGGCGGATCGTGCAGCGGATCAATGCCAAGGAAGCACCGTCATCCGCCGTCCGCTTCGGCGATATCCAGCATGCGCTGGCGACGATCCGCCGCCAAGGCTTCGCCTATACGCGCGACATGGGAACGCCGGGCCTGAGCGCGATGGCGATGCGGCTGACCGAGGCCGACCAGGCGCCTCCGCTTGTCATCACGGTCGCAGGCCCAAGCTCGATCGTCTCGGCGGAAGGCAGAGCCATCATCGGAAAGATGCGCGAACTGGTCGAGCGGCAGTCGCCCGGCCTGCTGCCGCAGATCGACATCGACGCGCCACCGATCGAGACCTGAGATCGGGCGACGTGTCAGGTCGACGTCAGGACCCGGCGCGGCGGATCGTGATCCGGGTCTCGTCGGTCATGTCCTTGAGCTCCTTGTTCGGCTCGCGATAGAGATGACGCTCGATCTCGACCGTGCGGCCGTCGATGGTCTTGGTGCATTTCTCGTCGACAAATACGCCGCCGACCTCCTGCTTGTCGGCGCCCGGCTGTGCCTTCGAACAGGTCCAGCCGTCCTCGCCATAGCGCGATCTCGCCTGCAGGCCGAGCAGGAAGGCCTTCTTGCGCAGATAGAGCCGCGCCTTCGGATCGGTCTCGATCATCAGCGCCGCGATCCTGGCGTCGTTGTCGATCATGACGGTGAGGATCGCGGGATGGCCGCCGACCATGGTGCCTTCCCGCCCGCTCTCGCGATCGTACTCGAAGCGGATGCCGCGCAGCTGGTCCGGTCCGGCCTGGCAAGCCTGCCATTGCGCCCAGTCGGCCAGTCTGTGGGTCTTCTCGCCGACGCAGGTCAGGTTGATGTAGCCCGCGTCCGGCACGCTGCTGATCGTCATTCCGACGCTGATGTCGCGCAGGTCTCCCGCGGTCGCCATCGCCGGCACCGCTGCCGTGACTGTCACAGCGAAGACCAAGCCACGGATTGCCGATCCTTGCTTGCTCATGGCTTTGCCTTCTCGCTCTGGTCGGACGGCGCGGCGGCGTGGCCGGCCTCCTTGTAGATGTTGCAGACCCGCGAGCCATCGCCGAAAAACGCGATGCATTCTTCGTAGGTCGGCTCGCCCTTGCCCTTGACGCGGGCGAGCACGTAGTCGGCGACGGCCTCGATCTCGTTCGGCCGCAGGAACACATTCGCTTCGGGCGGCATGCGGTCCGCGACGTCCTGCCGGGTCATCTCGTAGCATTTCGTGGTGTCGTAGGAGCCGCGCACGAAGAACGGCATGCCGGTGCCCGGCCGGCCGCACGTCACGGTCTCGATGATCTGCTCGCGGGTCAGCTCGGTCTTGCGCAGCGACAGCGCGTCGCCGCCATAGCCGCCGCCGCCATTGCCGTGCCATTTGTGGCAGCCGACGCAATTGCCGCGCTTGAACACCGCCTTGCCCGCATCGGTCGGATCGCTCGCCGACTGCGCTTGCGCGGTACCGATGAATCCCATCACCAGCGCGCAGCCAAGCCACGCGCCAACCAGCCATGTTTTCTTCATTTGTCTTGTTTCTTGTCTTTCTCGGCCAAATCGACGCGGGAGGCCTCGGTGAGAGGCCTCCCGCGCTGCGACGTCAAAGGGCGAACACGTAGAGCATCGAGCCCGGCTGCATCCGCTTCAGCTCGGGCGTGGCATCGATGAACCACTTGTCCCAGGCACCGCCGAGGCCGACCAGGATCGCGACATACTGCTTGCCGTCCACCGAGAACGTCATCGGAGGCGCATTGACGCCGCCGCCGGTGTTGAACTGCCAGAGCTGCTGCAGCGATTTGGCGTCGTAGGCGATCACCTCGCCGGACGGCTGTCCGGAGAACACGAGGTCGGGCGTCGCCAGGATGCCGCCGAGGTTCGGGAATTCGGTCTCCGCCTTCCCTGCCACCTTGCCGGTGGTAACGTCGATCGCGGTGACGCTGCCGGTGATCTTGACCGGCTGGCTCGGTCCGCCGCCCGTGAAGAACTCACGCTTCTTCAACTTGTCCGGCGTCGTCTCCTCGACCGTGATCCGGTTGCAGCTCTCGATCACCGGGATGTACCAGAGCTTCAGGTTCGGATTGTACGCGGTCGGCGGCCAGTTCTTGCCGCCCATGTTGCCGGGGCAGATGTCCGTCACCTTGTTGGTCCGGCTTGGCGTCACCGCCGCGTTGTAGCGCTGCACGCCCTGCTTCGGATCATACTCCACCGGCTTACCGGATTCGGGGTCGAGACCCTTGGTCCAGGTCACCTTCTTGACGAACGGCAGACCCCAGATGAACTTGCCGCTGTTGCGGTCGATCGCATAGGCAAAGCCGTTGCGGTCGGCCTCGAGCGCGAGCTTCTGCGTCGTGTTGTTCGGACCGGGGACGTCGACCAGCACGTTCTCCGCCACGCTGTCATAGTCGTAGGGATCGTTCGGCGTGTGCTGGTAGTGCCACTTGATCTTGCCGGTGTCGGCATCGAGACCAAGCGAGGAGTCGGTGTAGAGGTTGTCGCCGGGCCGATACTCGTTGTCCCAGTCCGGTCCGGGATTGCCGACGCCCCAGACGATGGTGTTGGTCGAGGGGTCGAAGCTGCCGGTGACCCAGGTCGATCCGCCGCCGCTCGCCTTGGCGTCCTTGTCGTCCTTCCAGGTCTCGTGACCCGCCTCGTCCTTGCCCGGGATCGTGTGGGTGCGCCACACTTCCTTCTGGCTCTTCAGGTCGGTCGCCGCGATCCAGCCGCGAATGCCGTATTCGGCGCCGGCCACACCCGTGATCGCCATGTCCTTGACGATCAGCGGTGCGCCGGTGATCACCTCGCCCTTGTCGGGATCGGCGACCTGGCGCTGCCAGGCGACCTGCCCGGTCTCCTTGTTGGTCGCGATCAGGCGGCCGTCGAGCGTGTGCGAGACGACGAGGTTACCCCACAATGCGACGCCGCGGTTGTCGACGCCGCAGCAGGCGACCGCGCCGGCCCAGTCATGGTCGGTCTTCGGATCCATCTTCCAGAGCAGCACGCCTTTGCCGCCATGCGCATCGATCTTGTAGACCGAACCCCAGCCGTCGGTGACGTACATGAAGCCGTTCTCGACGATCGGCGTCCCCTCCAGGCCGCCATGCGACCAGATTCCGCCGCCCTCGACGCCGCCGAGATGCATGGTCCAGGCGACCTTGAGGTTCTTGACGTTGTCCTTGTTGATATCGGCCAGCGACGAGAAGCGCGTCGCCGAATAGTTCTTGTGGTGGTGCAGCCAGTTGCCTGCTTCCTTGTCAGCATTGAGCAGACGGTCCTGGCCGACATCGTCGGCGAGCGCGAAAGAGCCCGCGAAGGTCGCTGCGGATGCTACTGCCGCGGCGAGCATATGCGACTTTACCCAATTCAACCTTGTCATGAGTTCATTTCCTCCGGATCTAGCATTCTTCATTGATCGAACCGCCCGTCACACACGGGCGATCACGCGAGAAGCCTTGAGTCCCGGCGCATGGCTGTGCACCACCCGCCGTCTTCCTGAGTCACTTGTGTGAGGTCACTTCTGGACCTGTACCTCCGTCTCGATGGTGCCTGCTTTCTGAAAAACGATCGCGCATTTGAAGGTCTCGCCTGGCGTGAGCGTCTGACGCATCTGCAGCAGCATGACGTGATAACCGTCACGCTTCAGCTCGAGCATTGCCTTTGCCGGCACTGGTATATTGGATATCGAGCGCATCGCCGGTGCGCCCTCGCCGCGATCCACAGTATGACGCTCGGAAAAATTCGCAACTGGGCAGCGGACACGAAGCAGCGCATCGGCGCTGTCGGCCTCGTTCTTGATCGTCATCGTCAAGGGAAGGTCCCCGCCCGCTTTGTCGACCGCCGGCACGCGCGCGTCCACAATCTGCAAGGACTCGTTCGCGGCGGCGTTATGCATCACTCCGAACGTGCTGATCAGGCAGAATAATGGCAACGCGATCCATGATCGGCACGCAACGGCGCAATGCAACTCCCGCTCGAACGACATCAAGTTCTCTCCCAACATGATTTTTGCAGCATTGTTTCATGCTTCGTCGTGCGCTGCCAGCAATAGATCGCGAACGCTGCATCAACGCGATTTTGGGCACGCATAGCGGCCATGCTAACTTCCTGCGCATGAGTGCTCTCGATAAACTTCCGCCGGCACAGCGCGACGCAGCACATGCCGCACTGCGTCAGGTGATCGGCACCGCAGCGATCGAGGCCGTCACATCGGTCTCGGGCGGCGCAACGTCGGCGCAATTGTTCCGGATCGATGCAGGCGGCGAGAATTATCTGCTCCGAATCGAAGGAATGCCGAGCCCGCTGCGCAATCCGTTTCAGTATGTGTCGCTCAGGATCGCCGCCGAAGCCGGCATCGCGCCGCGACTCCATTATGTCGACGAGGCCTCGCGCATCGCTGTGATGGATTTTGTGCAGCGGCAGCCGCTCGGCCGCTATCCCGGCGGCCTGCCGGCGCTGGCGAAGGCGCTCGGCGAATTGCTGGCGCGCCTGCAGGCGACGCCGACCTTTCCCGCTTTCGTGCGCTACCCCGACATCGTGGCCCGGCTCTGGGCCCATGTCGGCCGCACCGGCCTGTTCGCGCCCGGCGTGCTTGAGCGCTGCAACGCGCACCTCGCGCGCATCCGCGCGGCCTATGCCTGGGATGAGGCCAACTCGGTGTCGAGCCACAACGACTCGCTCCCCGCCAACATCCTGTTCGACGGCAACAGGCTCTGGATGATCGACTGGGAATCCGCCTATCGCACCGATCCGCTGGTCGATCTTGCGATTGTCGGCGACAGCCTGGCGCGGACGCCGGAGCTGGAAAACATCTTGCACCGTGCCTGGCTCGGCCGCCCGCTCGACGAGGCGCTGCGCGCACGGCTCGCACATGTCCGCGCGCTCACCCGGCTCTACTATGCCGGCGTGCTGCTCAGCGCATCCGCGACGGCGCCGCGCACCACACCCGACACGAGCCTTGCGGCACCGACGCTTGCCGGGCTCGCAGAGGCCACACGCGCCGGCCGGCTCAAGGCCGGCACGCCGGCGGCCAAGCACGTCCTGGGCAAGATGTTCGTCGCCTCGTTCCTGACCGAGGTCGCGACGCCCGGCTTCGATCTTTCGGTCTGACGTTCACCCCGGCGGATTGAACGTCGACGGAAAGAACTGCGGCGCAGCTCACTGCGGCACCGGGTGCAGCCCTGCGAGCTGGTCGAGCGACAATTCGGCTTCGCGATCGCTCAGGGGAAAACGCACGATCACGTCCTGACGCGCCAGCTGGCCCCAAAGCGCGTCCGACGACCATTTCTGCGGCTCGGGTCCGCGCGGACCATCGACCCAGATGAAATACCATTCCGCCATGGAGGCGACCAAAACTCCTCGCCGGAACATTGGTCCTTCACCGGCCAATCCGCAACGCCCGATTTCGGGCGCGGCCGCGGCAGGTGGGGCTATTCGTACGGCGTGCCGTCCTTGTGCAGGAAGCGGCCGTCGGAGCTCGGGCTCATCATGCAAGGTCGATCCTGGGCATGGCGTCTCTCCGGCGGTTGGCGGGCGAACGAGCGATCGGGCCGGCTGTAAACCGTTTCATGCAAGGCGGCAGCAGAAGGTTCCGAGGTCAGCCGCCAAATCGCTTCACCAGTTTTGAACCTTTGGCCGTGCTGATCTGCTGACCGGTCAAATCGCTTCCCACGCTCAATCCCTTCGTCATCAAGTTGCTGCGCAGGGCGGCCTGCTTCTCATCGGCGTAATCTACGTCGACGTGGTCGAGACTCATCAAATGCCCAAGTTCATGAGCCCACGCGCGTCCGTTGGCAAAGTCATTGCCATACCACTGGACAAAGCTTGCCGGCTCGGGATCGCTATGAAGGTACGAGCCGCCACCGGCCGAGAGATTGACTATCGGATTGACGAGATAGATGTGGACCGCATTGTCGGGAGCATGCCGGAAACTGAGAACATCCAGCACGCGCTGGTCATTGTTGCGCGCGCTCTTCGCCATATCGAGCGGTTTATCTTCCACGTAATCATTGATCACGAACACGATCTTGGCCTTCGCCCAGATCTTATTGACCACATCCAGTGCCTTCTTGGCGGCCTCGCCACTCCATTTTTGCGGCTCGGCGACACCTTTCTCGGCAAATGGCGTAATGTAGATTTTCAGCGGAATAGACATGTGCGTCTCCAGAGATTTCGACGACACCTGCGGTGGGCGTCCACACGTCGACGTCCGGATCCCGAGGACGCAGATTTCGATTCTTTCGGGACTCGCACGTCTCAGCTCGAACGGATCGGCGTTGCTTCCAGATAGACGCAGTTCGCGCTCCTATGGAAGAGGCCCGCGGCTGCGACAAACAGCCGAGACGAACGGGCTGAACCTTGTCGACGCCACCGAGACTAACGACGCGGCCGTCACACTCTGACGATCCGGCACGCGCATCGCCTGAGCGGGCGAGTTCAATTCCGAGATCACTATCGAGAGATGGAACCTCGCCTGGCGAAGCCCAGCCGGATGCCAGCACTGCCAGCCATTCCGGCGCCAAAGATAAAAAGCAGCTATTTCAATACCTTACAGATCGACTGACATTTGTTCGGCCGTCCGCCATCGCGCCCTACACGCTTCGGTGTATCCTTGAACAATCTCGCTCCCCCGGACGACAACATCAGGAATGGATTGGACTCAGGTTTGTTCTCTACGGAGGTATGCCGGCGCCCGTAACGCTTGACGCAGTGGAGTTTGCGCGCGGCCACCTTCGATAAAGCTGCCGTTGTTTCGAGCCGATTTTGGACGTTCGCCATGCGCTACACGCTCCTCCGAGTTCTTGTTGTTCTTGCTGCTTCGGTTCTCCTGGCGTCTCAGCCAGCCTGGGCAACGAAGCGAGTGGCTTTGGTGGTCGGCAATTCGAACTATCAAAACGCGCCATTGCTTCCGAATCCTGCCAATGATGCCACCGCTATCGCCGCGACCTTGAAGGGCGCCGGGTTCGATTTGGTGGAGTCTCGGCTGAACCTGACCTCGAGCGACATGCGGCGGGCACTGAGGGATTTCGCCGATCAAGCTCGCGATGCAGACATCGCCATCGTCTACTATGCAGGTCACGGAATCGAGATCGACGGGACGAATTACCTGATCCCGACGGATGCCAGACTTGAACGCGACACCGATATCTATGACGAGGCCTTCTCGCTCGATCGTGTCCTGCTGGCCATCGAGCCCGCCAAGCAGCTCCGCGTCGTGATCGTTGATGCCTGCCGCAACAATCCTTTCGCCGACACCATGAAGCGAACCGTCGCTTCGCGCGCGATCAGCCGCGGGCTCGCCCGGGTAGAACCCGCCGTATCCAATACGCTGATCGCGTTTGCGGCGAAGGCCGGACTGACCGCGCTCGACGGCAACAGCACGAACAGTCCCTACGCGACAGCGCTGGTGAAATATATCGCAAAGCCTGGACTGGACCTGCGCAGGGCTTTCGGCTTCGTCCGCGATGATGTCTTGCAAGCGACCGGCAACCGGCAGGAGCCTTACGTTTACGGCTCACTGGGCGGTGAGGACGTTGCGCTCGTGCCAAAGGCAGAAGAGCCGGCGCCGCCGGCGGTTAACGCCTCGTCGGAGATCCGTCGCGACTACGAATTGGCCCTGCAGGTCGGCAATAAGGCCGCCATGAGCGCGTTCCTCGCCCAGCATCCCGACGGCTATTATGCAAATCTGGCCAAGCTTCAGCTCAACCAGATCGACGCGGAGGACGCGCGCGTTACCGCCACCAGGAAAGCGCAGGAAGCGGAGCAGCAGAAGGCGCGGCTTGCGTCCGAAGGTGCCCAGCGAGCGGAGCAGGAAAAGGCGGCCGCAGAATTCAAGGCCGCGGAGGATGCCCGTATCGCGGCAGAAAGAACAAAGCAGGCGGCGCAGGACCAAGCTGCCGAGGCTGAACGGAAGCGGACCGCATCCCAAACCTCAACGGTCGCCATGCTTTCCGCGAATGGACCTGTGGTCGACAGCGCCAAGCCGGATAATATTGCAACCGCTACCCCATCGCTGAATAGCGAGGGCGCGAAGGTTGCCGCCTTGAACACGGCGCCGCCGCAGGAGGATATTGCCAAATCGGTGCAGAGCGAGTTGAGCCGGGTTGGCTGTTTCACGGGCTCCATCGACGGTGATTGGAACGCGGCCTCGCGTCGCTCCCTGACCCTGTTCAACCGGCACGCCGGAACCAAATTTGACGTCAAGCTTGCAAGCCTCGATGCGCTCGATGCGATCAAGCTGAAACCGGCCCGGGTTTGCCCGCTGATCTGCGAGCATGGCTACAAGGCCGACGGCGATCAGTGCCGCAAGATCACCTGCGCCGAGGGCTCGTTCCTGAACGAGGATAACGAATGCGAGAAGCGGCGCGGTAAAAAGCCGGTGGCAAAGCGTTACATTGATGAGCGCCCGTCGCGCGCCGATCGTCCGGTCCGCGAGAGGCCCGAGCCACAAGCCGACACTCCCCGACGACAGGCGACGGCCAGACCCTCTGGTGGCAGCGGCCAGATCGTGTGTGATGCTTATCTATGCCGCCCGGTCCGTCGCGGGTGTCATCTCGATTACCGTGGCGGCGGAGGTCCCGGCGGCGGTACCGGCAATGTTGAGGTCTGCAACTAGGACGGCATGCACGGCGGCGCGCTCGAGATCGGGCCGCCGTCTCCTCCCCGCAATCGGCAATGCTGGGGGCAAGGGAGCCAAACCGCGGGGCCCTGCACGCAAGACGCCGGACAGCAGCCTCGGCCACAAGAATATTCACCACATGATCGCGCCGGACGGTCTCCTCAACCGCCCGGGTAGCCGGAGCAACGCAGTCGCTGACCTACTTGATGGAGTATGATTTGATGTCGAACGACCAATTGTTCGGCAACAGTCTTCCGCCGCCGCTGTCCGGTATCCGCAGCTGACTGGTCCAATCCGACAGATAGCTCAACGTGTCAGCCGGCCCCTGAAGCTTGCGCTGAACGTCCGGCAAATCGAGCAATTGCACGCGTCGCTCGCTCAGGATCGCAACAATCACGGCGGACCCGGCCGGCGGCGCGACGACATATTCAAATCCACGTTGCTGAGCCGCCGGGGTCGGAACGATGAATTGGACGCCAGGCTTGACAAGATTCATGTCGGGTCCGACCGACTGCGCCAATAGCTCGGCAGTCGGGAAGATCTGGGACATCCGCCCTTCCGCATCAACATCCACCAGCATCAGATAGCCAGGCTTCCTGGCGGTTACGCCGAATGACACCTTGCCGCCAATGTTGACAGTTGGACCCGGCAGGATTTCAAGCGCCACGCCGGCAGCATTTGCCGCGCCGCGCGAGGCCTGTACGCGCCAGAGCAGCGGAGCGTTTGTCGCACCTGCCGATGGAGCGGCCGATGGCGGCGGCGCCGCGAACGCGACGCCGCTTCCCGCCAGCAACAGCACGATCGCGAACCAGGATTGCTTGCGGGAAACCAGTTTCGCTGGCGACATGACCGGCTGTCACAGCTTCGTCAGGGAACGCTGAAAAAGCCGATTGACGCGATCCGCGCGTCCGCCGGCAGGTAGCGCTCCAGACTCTTGATCACCTGCCCCGAGGCACGGCGCCGGTTGAGCTGCATCAGGACGGTCTCCAGATCCACCATCCGCTGCTGCGAGGTCACCGCGACGATCTGCTCGGCGCCGAACGGCTCGCCTACCCGAAGAGGCAGCCGCAGATTTGCTGACCGAGCCATCGCGGCATCAGAACCCACCGGATACAGCATCTGGATGGTTCCATCACCGGACACGTTGAATAGCAGCACCGCCCGCGAACCGACGTCGGACAATTCGACCTCGACGGTCTGTCCGCTGCGCTGCTGTCGATCATCCGGCCAAATACGCATCAGCTGCGGCGACTGCGTCGCCATGCGCTTCAGCTCCCGAATTGCCGCGGTTCGGTTGACCACTGTCGTCAAACCGCCAACGTCAACGCCGTAGGCGACCACGTCGCCCCAGGCGATCACGTCATGGGACACGGGGTCCCAGATCAGGTCGGGATTATCAGTCGGTTGAACGGCCTGCACGCTGGCATCCTGCGGCTTGAGGCTCGTGAAATAGCTCATTTTGCCGTCAAGCGCTGCCAAACGGATCGGCGCGGTGAGGCGGAACGGCGGCAGCGCGGCACTGGGCGCGGCCGGGGCGGTCGCAGCAGCACTGGTTGGAGCGGTTTGCGACTTAGCCGTAACGGCCGTCGGCGCAGGAGATTGTTTCTCGGCGGACGCGACGTTAGCAACCTGGCCGGAGGCAGCTCTCGCGGCCGTCCCCTGGATCAGCACCACGCCGCGCGTCAGTTCGAACGCGACCTCGGTTTCCGGCATCTGTGCCGGCGACGATACGGTCACGATATTCTGGCGCTGGTCGGACAGTTGATAGACCACCTGCCGAACATTGCTGAAAAGCTCTTTCAGGGTCACCTTGCCATCATGATTGATGTCCGCGTTGCCCTCCACGGCGCGCGCAACGGCATAACTCAGGGCGCCGCGCAGGCCATCGATCCCTGGAATCCGCACTTCCGGCGCCTTGGTGTGCCGATCGACCGCGGCGATGAACGCGGTGTGGTCGAGATCGAGTTCGGACTTCGGGTCGTCGCTGCTCGATACCGGCTTCAATTCATCGACCAGTAGCGTGTAGCGCGGCACCTGCCGAAAACTCATCTCCGCCGCACGCGGGTCGATATCGCGCACCATTCCGCCGCCATGGCAGGTATCCGCGACGAAAATCACCCTTGCGCCGCGCAATTCGAACTGCCGGATGAAATGGTTGAATTCGCTTCCCAGAATGCGCTCGACCGACCCGGCGGGCGTGGTCGCGAATTCAGGCAGCAGGAACACGTTCTCCATTCCGTCCGGTTCCGAGCCCTTGATCCGCTCCGGCTCCTGCGTGCCGTGACCTGCGATCGACAGGAAGACGAGATCGTTGCTTTTTGTCCGCTCCACCAGTGAGCTGATCTCGCGCAGCACGCTCGCCCGGTCGGCCTGTGCATTGGTCAGCTCGACCACGTCGCTGACGCCCATGGTCCTCAAGCTGGACACGATGTCGTTGGCGTCGGCGACCGCGCCCTTCAACTTGCGTACATGCTGGTAGTCGTCGATGCCGATGACGAGGGCCCGGAGAGCCGCACCGTCGGGATTGCTTATCGACAGTTCACCCGCCGCATGCGCGCGCTGGAGTGGCAGGCCGATCAACGCAGCGAGCAGGATGGCGGCACACAGCCAACCGGTCCTTCGATCAAAACCCCTGAGCGTTCGCATCGCGATCCACCTCGATATCAAGCAGGTCCGCCCTGGAACCACACCGGTAAGGCAGAGCGGCAGGAATGCCTCCGGACCTCCGAAAACCAGCGCAGCGGTGATCCATGTTCATCTGTAGCCTTGGCAAGACCTCAGGTTCAGCGCCGTTTATTCGCCGTCTTGCGACCTGTCGGCGCCTCGGTCTCCTGATAGGCGTTCGCGGAAACGGTCGTCTGATCATCTGCGAACGCCCGAAAGCGGACCGGAACGTAACCGCGCGAGAGCAGGCTCGCGAGCGGGTAGACGTTGCGGCAGACCCGACCGTTGCAGCCACCCGTCGAGGATTCCATGACCTCAGCCTTGCGATCCGGGGTGAACCGCAGGAACAACATCACGTGGGAACCCGGCTTGTTCAGGGCGTCACCAGGCTTGAGGTCCCAGGGGTTAGTCACCGGTGCGGCGATCGCGGGAATGGCGGCGGTCGTGTAGTGGACGGAAAGTCCCCACGTGGCGCTGACGAATGCCGAGCAGTCGACGCCGGCCACGTCCGGCCGTGGCTCATTACGGGTGCAGACATTGCCCGCCAGCGTCCCGCTGTCGATCCGCTGGCGGAAATTCGCGAGCGAACCGTGGCAGCCCCAGCAATAGGGCACGCCGCGCACCTCCTGGTTTACCTTGCCCTGCAGATACCACGGCCGGCGAATACGACTGAAACCGGAGCATTGGCTGTCGGGATCGCTACCGTAGTTCGCCGGTGTCAGCTTCCACTGGATGCCCTCAAAGGCGAAGGCCGTCTCGATCGCCTGCTGACGATTGGACGGCCGCACGGCGGCGGTCGCATTGAACTTGACATCCGGCCGCGCCGCCGCCGGCGCGGCCGCCGTGCGCGACGGCCTGACGTCAATGACGGATACCTTGCTCAAGGGGCGGAAGCCGACACCAACCACCTCAACGCCATCCGGCTTGGTGCGCAGAAAATAGACGTCGCCATCGCCCGAGACGGTGACGAACCGCCGGGTCACGGGCGTGTTCTCCAGCGGCAGCTCGTAGATGCCCTCAAGGCGTCCGTTCGCGGCATAGCGTGCGACGAAGGTGGAGGCATTCTTGCCCGACGGAGGAATGTCCTCGGCCAGCACGTAGAAGCGGTCGCTGTTGTCGATCTCGAGAAACTCCACGGTGCCGAGCTGGTTGCGGACGCGCAGGCCGAGCTGACCGATGGTCTCGTTGGATACCATGGTCTGGATTTCGACCCGAACGCCGGCATTGCCCTTGTCGGGAATGATATCGGCGATCACCGATCCCTTGCTGCGCGAGGCAATATACTGGCGGTCGGGCTGCCGCGTCGTCCTCACGATGGCCGCGCGCGTATTCTGATCCAGCAAGTCGGTTGGGCTGCTCAGCGCCTGCGAGCCCATCTGTGCGAAGGCCGAAATGGCGACCTGGTCGTCCGTTCCGCGGGATGAGGCTTCCTCGAGCTGGATCACGTCTCCGCCCAAGCCGCGTGTGGACTGTCCTGGTGCCGCCTTCAGCATCCTCACGCCGCCGTCCCAAACCATGATGTCGTCGTTATGGACGACGAGGTCGGTAGGCTGGACATCGCCAGGCATCTTCAGGATGTCGGGAGCAGTGTTCGGTTGCTTGGGGTCGAACTGCAGAATGCGGCCATTGATCTGATCGAGCACAAACAGGTTTCCCTGTCCGTCGGCGCTGAGCGCTTGCGGGCCCGCGAGCTCGACGTCCTGGCTGGCCGCGACGATCCCGACCATGGATGCAGCCGAACCGCCGGCAAAGCTTCGCACGACCGCGTCGTCGGCCCTAGCCCCGGTGGCAGCTATAGCCGCGCCGACGATAGAGAGCCAGATCCAGCTAGATCGACGAAGCATATCCGCCTCAATGTAACCGAACCGAATGCGGCGTCAGTCCGACTAATCCAAGACTGCCTAATCCAAGACTGCGCGAGTGCAGCGTCAATTAGTGGCGAGCAACCCCGATCCCGTTCAACTCTTTCACTGGACGGTGATAGTCCGAACTCCTTCAGCTTGCAGTGCAAAACCATGGCCAAAAACAGATTTGAGCAAGTCAGCGAAATCCAGCCCGACGCGATTACTCTGGTTTTGAGACGCGACATTGCCGGCGCCTCCGGGTCAATCGTGTTGCCGGCCGCCGCAAGCGGGGGACGCCTGAGCAGCGACCAGGTCAGCGCCCATATGCCGGCCCAGGATGCCTTTCGCGGCGCAATCCGTCTCGCCAATGACATGAAGCTCGCGATCGTGGTTTGCGACCCCGATGGCGTCTGGAAACCGGAATGGGGCGACCTTTACCAGGCGATCGATTGACCCACATGGGGCAGACGCTGCGGCGCCGCATGGAGACCGGCATGGCAAATGGAGCGTTAAGCGGGCTGTCGTTGAGGTCGCGAGCCGTGATGATCGTCCTGTTGGCCGCAACCGGCTGGCCTGCGTGGGCGAACGATTCCGCGGCCGAATTGTCCATCGGCGGGCTGCAATTCGTCCGCACCAAGGACGTGGCCATGGCGAGCGAGGAGCTTCATATCGGGCTGGACCGGGTCACCGTTCGCTACCAATTCGTCAACCAAACGAGCAAGCCGGTTGCGCTCACTGTCGCCTTTCCGC
This sequence comes from Bradyrhizobium brasilense, assembly GCF_029714345.1. Taxonomy (NCBI): domain Bacteria; kingdom Pseudomonadati; phylum Pseudomonadota; class Alphaproteobacteria; order Hyphomicrobiales; family Nitrobacteraceae; genus Bradyrhizobium; species Bradyrhizobium brasilense. Next base: position 3,936,220 of record NZ_CP121669.1, on the reverse strand, counting down.
TGCCCGACATCGACCTGTCCGAAGCCGAGAACATTGCGCTTCCGTCGAGCGATCCGGTCAACTTCGTCGCGTTCGAGACCAGGATCGACGGCAACCCGGTGCCGCTGGCCATCGACCAGCGCGCCATGGTCGGCAACAAGGATGTCACTGCCCTCCTCCGTCAGTTCAAGCTGCCTTTGCTGCCGCTCGGTGATCGGGAGATCCGCCTCGCCGACCTGCCGGCGACAACCCGCACGAAGCTGATCGATGATGGCCTTCTGATGCCTGCCGGCATGAGCGACAACGGTCGCCAGCAATACACGCCCGGCTGGATAACCAAGACGTCGGCTGTTCGCGAACAAGTGTTCCCAGCGGCGCGTACCGTCACGGTCGAACATCAATATCGCCCGAGCGTCGGCTCCAGCCCTGACACGGTCCTGCGCTCCGGTCTGCGTCACAGCGCGGCGCTAGGTCCGGAGGTCGAGCGATACCGGAGAGACTATTGCGTTACGGATGCGTTCCTTGCCGAATTGGACAAGCGCACAGGTGACAGCCAGGCCAATACCGCAAAGCTGCAGGAGCGGCGTATTTCCTACGTGCTCAAGACGGGTGCGAACTGGGCAGGTCCAATCCGGTCCTTCACGTTGACGATCGATCCGGGCGGCGACGACCGTCTGGTCAGTTTTTGTCCGGGGCGGCTCAAGCCGTCATCTGCCGACAACGCGCGGCAGTTCACGGCGAGCGACTTCAAGCCGGATGCCGACCTGAAGATCCTGATGATCGGCAAATTCTGAACGGCAGCTCAATTGGTGAGCATCACATAGCGTCCAGCCGCGGTGATGGTCACGTTGCCGCGTTGAGCTTCACTCGTCGCCTGCAGGAAGAATGTGTCGGCAGCCATCGGTCGCGGCTGGCGCAATGAATCCAGAACCCGCGGCGCTGCGACGGCCAACAGGAGTTGCGGACCGGTCGTACGCTCCATCGGCAGGGCAAAGGAAAGCGAGTCGACGCCCGGCTTCAGGAGGTAGGACAGGCTGCGCACCTCGCCGCGATCCGAGACCATGAGCAGTTCCACCACCCGGTTGGCAAAATTCTCGACGGTCCCGTTGAGGGTCTCGCCGGCCTTCAGCTCCGTCGCCGACAGGTTGATGCGCGGCGCCCGCGCTTGATCGCCTCCGACCTGACTGAGGAATTTGACGGCCGGACATTGTGCCTGATTCACCTGCCTGACGCCGACCGATGCCTCAAATCCCTGCTCCTTTCGAAACGCCTTGTCGAAGGTATCGAACGGGGCGGTCGAAGCGCCGAAGCCTTCAATGACAGCTGCGCTTGAGCTCACGGCAACAGGCAGGATGAAGAAGCAGTCGCCGCCCGCATATTGGGCAACATATTTGCGGATGCGCTCGGCCCGACCAGGACCGTCGGGAGACGGAGACGGCGTCAGCGTTGGCTGAGACGGCAGCTTCACCGGCTCCTGACGTGCTGGCGGTGGCGGAGCAGGCTCGCTCGGCGGCGTGGATGTCCCGGCGAGTTTCGGAGGCGGCGGCAAAGCCGCCAAGCCCGATGTCTTCCAGACAAGTTTGTAGAAGGTGTACCCGCCGCCCCCCAGCAGAAGCAGCAGCGCCGCGACGCAGGCGCCGAGCCAGATGCGGCGAGAGTTCCGCGTGGTTGATGGCGCCCGCTCCTGCAGCGCAGACGAACCAGCTTGCGACTTCGCCAATGGATCGAAGCCGTAGAGCGGTGCGGCGGACGGCTGAGCCGAACCCGTCGGCGTCCAGTTGGCGACCTCCGCCATGGTCGGGCGCAAGGCCGGGTCCGGCTGCAGCATCCTCTCCAGAAGCGGCCTGATGCGCATGTCCACTGCGCCGAGATCGGGCACGCGCCGACGCTTCTCGACCAGTTGAAACTGGCTCCCGCCCATATCGAGCTTCTGTCCGGTCAGGGCATGGAACAGCACGAGGCCAAAGCTGTAGACGTCGGATTTCGCGGTGACATCGTTGCCGTACAAGCCGACCTGTTCCGGCGACGCGTAATTGTCCTTGCCGGCGAAGCCGGAACCGATGATGGTCTTGTCACCCATCTGCGTCGACCGGGCGATCCCGAAGTCGATGATCTTCGCCCGCCTTACATCGTCGAGCGGCACGATGATGTTGTCGGGGGAGACATCGCGATGGATAATGCCGTGCTCGTGAGCGGCCTGAAGGCCCGATGCGACCCGCCGCATCAACTTGATCAGCGCTTCGAAGGTCAGCGGCCCATCGTCGAGCATGTTCGACAGCGAGCGTCCGTTCACAAACTCCATCGCCAGATACGGGCGCTGCAGTGCGGGCTCGACCGTGAACAGGAAGTAGCGAACGATTGCTTCGTGCGGAAGATTGTGAAGCGCGGCCGCCTCCCGCCGGAACAGCGCAAGCGCCGCCTCGTTGTCGACCATGTCGGGGAGCAGCATCTTGACCGCGACGGGCGATCCGGTCTGGATCTCGCGGCATCGGTAGACCTCCCCCATGCCGCCTGCCCCGATCATCGTCTCGATCTCGTAAATGCCGTTGAGCCGGGTGCCGGCCGGCACACCGCGGTAGGATGACCGAAACGGATCGTTCGCGGTCATGGTCGCGACTCCCGATCAAGCGGCGTTCTCGTAGGCTCTGAGGATCGCGGCACGAGCAATCGCACGATCACGATCGTGACGTTGTCGAGCCCGCCGCGATCAAGTGCGAGCGCGAGCATGTCGTCGCAGGCGGCCTGGGCAAGGCGGGTGGCCGCGTGCTGCTCGATCTCGTCGTCCCGCACGTGCCGGGTCAAGCCGTCACTGCAAATCACGAAGATGTCTTCCGGTTCGGCCGGACCGGTCACCACCTCGAGCTCGGGGTCGGCGACAACGCCGACAGCCCGGGTGATGGCATTGCTCGGCCAGTCCTGGACCTCTTCGCGCGACAGCGCGCCATCGGCGATCAGCTCCTCCAACTCGCTGTGATCGTGCGATACCTGTGTGATGCCGTGGCGGTTGATCAGATACACCCGGCTGTCACCCGCCCAGATACAGGCATAGTGGCCGTCGCGCACCAGCAGGACTGCCGTTGTGGTCCCGACAATGGCACCCTGCCTTGCATGGCTGAGTGCCAGGATCTGCTGGTTGGCGCTGAACAGACGCGCCTCGCATTGCGCCAGCAGGTCCGCCGCGGAGTCCGGCGCGCCGATGGAATCAAGCGCCTCCACCACGATGCGGCTGGCAAGATCGCCCGCCTCGTGACCGCCCATACCGTCAGCGACGGCCCACAAGCCGACGTCAGTCCTTACCAGGCATGCATCCTCGTTCCGCGCCCGCACCCGTCCGGCGTGAGTGACGCTACCGACATCGAACAAGGATGGGACGTGTACCATCGCGCGTCATCCCGTCCCGGATACTTCGCGGCCAACGTCGCCGGTCAGCAGCGCGGAATAGCGAAACGGATCCGGCAATCCGCGGCAACACAGTGCGGTCGGCGAGAACCCTTCGCCCCCGGCGGTCCACCAGAAACTAGCCGCGGCATAGACTTGAGGGTTGGCGCCGCAGAGCGTGCCGAACGACCCGGCAAACCCATCGACCGACGAAATCATTCCCAGCGTCGCGCCACCCAGCGACACCACCGGCGGTCCATCAGTCCGCGGCGTCCCCAGACGTGGAAGCGCGAGACGATCCAGTGCATCGGAGATCTGCTCGAACGTCGCAGCCCGGTCGAGGGTCGAGAGCAGAAACGTCTCCACTTGCCCATACCACTCGTCCTGCGGATCGATCTGCGGCGGCGACAGCGCGGCGTCACCATCCGGCACCGCATGCAGCGTCAACGGATAGTATCGCCCCACACCGTCAAGCGAGGGCATGATCGCCCCTGCAACGGTGGTGCCGCAGATCGCGGAGCCAAGCCAGAATCGCCAAATCGGCGCGGTCAGGAATGCTTCCTGCCAGGCGGCGCCGAGTTGGTGGCGGCTCGCGGAGATGGCTGCCTGCACCCACGGCTCCCAGACTTCGAGGAAGCTGCGCGGCGTCGCGATCGCGATGAAATCACGCTTCGCGCCGATCTTGCCGAATAAGCCGCATCGCATGGTCATATTCCGGTCGGGCAACGAAACTCGCGGAGCACTGACAGGTTTAGCGGATTGCGCAACGATCCGGTCGAAATCTGATAGTTGAGCTCGCGCCCGGCAACAATGAACGTTGCGCTGGCGGATTCCGCCTTGGCGACCAGCGAGCCAGCCTCCAGCATTCGGAACAACGACCAGGGGCCGATGCGCTCGAGCACGGATGGCGAGCCGGTCTCGTTGCTGACCGAAATTGCCGTCCGCGGCGATGGGCCGGGCCAGAGGACCGTCGTCGGTGAATTGCTCTGCGGCGGCGGCGGCGGAGGAGCGGGTTGCGGCGCGCCAAACATGGAGGGAGTTGCGGCTGGTCCTGGTGTGGTTGGGCTCGTGATCGTCGTGCCACCGATCTCCGTCTTGACTGTGATGCCCGGTCCGGCCGCAGCCGGCGGCCGGATCGCAAAGGACACCGCCGGCACACCGCCGCCAGTTTGGAAAAACGCGTCGCGGATATAAGCGGCATTCTGGAACTGCTTTAGCGTATCGGGCGAGAACGACCGGCCGACGGGGCTCTCCTTCCGCCAGACCCATTCGGATCGCGACGTATCCGCATAAGGCGCCAGGAACTGAGTGAAGAACTTGTCCATGACACCGTTCGGGCTGAACAGCTTGGCGAAGTCCGCGAGCGGGACTTCCTGACCGCTGCTGCGTACGAACGGGTAGCGGTTGGTCACCGTCTGCTGACAGACCGGCGTGACCTGATCGCGCAACGACTGCAGGATCTGGCCGGCCGTGGAGGCGGCGATGCTGCCTTCGAACTCCCCGGCCGCCGCCCGCAGCATATCGGAAAACGGTGGCGGCATGCGCGATGCATTGTTGCGCAGCGCTGCAACCTGGGTCTGAAGCCCCGCGGTTGCTTGCGCCGTCAGCTGCGGATTCTCGACCATCAGCGTCAGATTCTGCGCGATGTCGTTCAGGTTTGCGATCGTCGAGTCGATCGGCCGGCGGGTGCTCTCCCCTTCAAGCACTGCATGGTAGGGTTTGAACTGCGACTCGATCGCGGCACCGGGCGTACCATCCTGGGCGTTGTTGAACAGCGCCGGCGCGGTCACCGCGGGCGGCGCGGCCGGCGTGCCGCCGCTCGCCGGCTTCGGGCGTTCCTTGGTCAGCATCGTCTCATCGCGCACCGACTCCAGGATTTGCCGCATCGGCGAAGTCGGCGCCGAAAGCGCCCTCAGCACCTCGTATTTCGGCTTGTCCGCGAGCAATTTCTTCAAACGCAGACTGCCGAGCGCGGTCCGCCATGTCGTCACGAACTCATTGGAGTAGATGCTGAGCAGATCGCCAGCCAGATTGTCATACTGCTGGTCGATTGCCGACTGCTGGCCGGCGTCACCCAAGACCCAGCGCTCCCGCTTCATGCGCTCTGACAATCCGGGCAGTCGAGCGATGAACTTCTGATTGAAGCCGTTGTAGGTGAAGAACTCGGGCACCCGCACATTGTCCAGGGGCTGCCCAGTCGTGGTTTCGAAGACAACTGCCACGTCCGGACCACCTCGGCGGCTGGCGATCCAGTCGCCGACGGTCGATCCACGAGCCTCCGACTTCAGGAACTCGTAGGCGCGTTGCGACACGCTGAGGCGCGCCAATGAATTCTGGGCCTGCTTGATCAGGCGTCCGTCAAGCTCGACCAGCGGCGGCTGCTCGGTTTCGAGGTCGAACATGGCGACGAGATTTTCATCGAGCAGACGCCGTCCCTCCGCGTTGGTCGCGCCAGGATACAGGTTGTCCGCCCAGTCGCGCTGCATCCAGGAACGGATCAGCTCGCGGTCCGGGGATTGCAGGCCGCCGAGCATCAGGTAGACCTTCAGCGCCTCATAGACGAAGGCAGGCTCGTTGATGCGCGCATTGAGCTGCTCTTCCAACCGGTACAGCAAGCGAGGCCGGAACATGCGCTCAAGCGCGGTGTGATAGGCCGCCTTCGCGGGCGACAACAGGCGCGCGTGCTGACTGAGCCCGTAGCGCGCCGACAGTGCTACCGGCTCATTCCGTGAGGCATAGCCGGCCGGGGCGTTCCGCAGCCGATAGAGCAGCGGCAGCACCTTGTCGAGATCGTGATCGGCGATCAGCGTTTGCTTGATCAGCGGCGCCCCGGCGGCCGCATACTCGTTGTCCGCCTGCAAGCTCTGCTCGATCAGGTCGGAGTTGCGCTTGTAGCTGGTCAGCCACGCACCGATCAGTCCGATCGCCACCAAACCTATCACCGACAGCGCCGCGGTCTTGAGGATCAAGGCGCGGCGCACCGCAGCGCGGTCGGTCGAGACCCAGTCGGCCTCGCCGATGATGACCTTCGAAATCAAATCGGCAAGGAAATAGCTCTTGCCGGTTCCGGAGTACGATCCGGCACCGACTTCCTCCGCGCCGAACGTACGCGCCAACGATCCGATCAATTGATCGATCGGCGTACCCTGCTGGGTGCCCGACGTGAAATAGAACCCACGCAGATTGGCATTCACGTGATACCGCGTCGGCTCGAAAATCTGGTTGAGGAAATCGTGGATCTGCGGCTTGAGCCGCGCCATCTGCGCCGGGAAGCCGAACAACTGCACCCGGTGCTGCGGCGTCGGCTCGTCCTGCAGACGGTCGAGCGTTTCTTCGCTCAGGCGTTCCAGCAGGCGATCGAACTCGACCGGGACCTGTCCCACCAGATTCTGGGTCTTGTCGGCGGTCTGGAACGTGGCGCCCCAGACCTGGCGCCGGCCGGCCTCGCCGAGATAGGCGAAGTATTCGGTGAAACCGGCAACGAGATCGGCCTTGGTGAACAGCGCGTAGACCGGGAAGCTCACTTTCAGCCTTTGATGCAGCTCGAGGAGCCGCATCCTGATGGCATCGGCATGAAGCGCGAGTTCCTGCTTCGGCAGCGTCAGCACGTCTTCCAGACTGATTGCGACGAGAACGCCGTTGATCGGCTGGCGCGACCGATTCTTCTTCAGGATGTCCAGGAAGGACAGCCAGCTTTCCTTGTCGGCCTTGCTGTTTGAATCCTGGGTTGTGTAGCGACCGGCGGTGTCGATCAGCACCGCCTCCTCGGTAAACCACCAATCACAGTAGCGAGTGCCGCCGACCCCGGCGATCGCCGCCGGCGTCGCCCCGCGCGCGAGCGGAAACTTGAGCCCCGAATTGACCAGCGCGGTGGTCTTTCCCGCACCTGGCGGACCGATGATGACGTACCAGGGTAGATCGTAGAGATAACCGGACTTGTTGCCGCTCGCAGTCTTGAGTGTTGCGAGCGCATCCTTCATGCGCTCCTTGAGCACCGGCTCGTCGCTGACAGCCTGGTCCGCACCGCTGACGCCCTCGGCGATCTCTTTGGCACTCTTGCGTCGCTTGAAGAAATGAAGGCCGGTGACGCCTGCTGCCGCGGCGCCGAGCAGCAGGATCGCGATCTGGCGAACGATGTGATTTTCCAACGGATGCCAGTCGCCGAAAGCAACGAAGGGACCGGCAAGGTAGATCACTGCTCCAAGCGAGCTGAGCCCGACTCCATAGAGAACGATGCGTAGAATGTCCTTGGCGAGCATATTGATCGGTACCTGTCGCTTATCGCGTGAGCTTCTGGCGTCCGCCTATTCGCTACGTTCGATGAAAATTTCGACCCGACGGTTTTTGGCACGTCCCTCGGGCGTCGAATTGCTGGCAATTGGTGAATCCGATCCCTTGCCGTCGACATCGACGCGCGAACCATCGGCCAGGCCGGGTTTCAGCGCGGCGGCAACCGCCTTGGCGCGTTCGACCGAAAGCTCGAAATTCGAGGGGAAACGCACGGTGCGGATCGGCGAGCTGTCGGTATGGCCAACCACCCGGATTCGCCCCGGCTCCTTGTCGAGCGTCGCCGCGACGCGGGCCGCGATCGGCTTGAAACCATCCAGGATGGTTGCCTGGCCCGAGGCAAACAGTGCGAGATCGCACACCCTGATCACGATGAAGCTCGCCGTCTGATCCGCGGTCATGGCGCACGCCGTCTTCTCCTGCGCAAGCGCGTTGCGAATGCGCTGCAGCTGGGTGATGCGGTCCGGCGGTGGCGGCGGAGGCGGTGGTGGCGGCGGCGCAACGACGCGGCGCTTGAGCTCGATCGGATCGCCGGGATGCAGTGCCAGCGCTACTTGCGCAGCATTCTCCGCACGGCCAGCCAGCAACGTTCGCAGAACGAAATAGGATCCGGTTAACAGCGCGGCGACCACGGCCGCCACCAGCCAGACCGGAATGCGCAAGTGCTTCCGCCGACCGGCCAAGGCCTGTCCGCGCCAGTGCGGCGACAGATCGTTGGTCGGCTTGGGCCGAACCCGGCGTAGCGTTTCATAGAGGTTGCGCTGGATCACCTGGAGGTTCGCAAGCCCGCCCGGCGACGTTCGGTGAATGCCCTGGAATCCGAGCGCAAGGCAGGCGTGCTGAAGCTCGAGCACCGGATAGTTGACGAGTGGATCGGTCTTCAAGTGGTCGAGAATCTCGAAGAAGCGTACGCCGCCCACGCGCTCGCCGAAGAACCGGCTGAGCATCGAATATTGGGCCCAGACGTGCCGGTCGTCGGTCGGAATGTGCTGCACAATATCGTCGGCGGTCGCGCACAGGATATACTTTGCCGTATTGGCCTGGTGCTCGGAAATGCCCGCCGAGCGGATATCCTTTTCGAAGAATTTGATGGCGTCGGCGACCTGCTCCATCAGGCTCGCGAATGACGCCCGCATCAGCGCGACGCGCAGCCGGCCAAGCAACTGCAGCAAAGGGCCGCCAGCGCGCATTACCGGATTGGCGTTTGGCGCAACCAGATCGTCGACGCGCAACGGCGGTCCGGGCGGCAGCATCGGTTGCGGCGCCTGAGCCTGCGCCGGGGTCGAAATCCATTCCTCTGAGGGCTGGCTGGTCGGCGGGGCGGCGTAGCTTGCGCTCTGCGGTGTGGGAGAAAATGAGGGCAGCGGCGAAGGGGCACCAGGCGAAGCCATGGGCGATGGCGAGTACGCCGGACGGCTGGCAGGTCCCTCGCCTGCCGGAGGTTGAGGAGCCGGAGCCGGCGGCATCTTCCCGCCGGGGTTCGGACGGATGATGGTCCGCTCACCCCGACCGAAAGGATTAACCGGCTTATCCCTGTCGGTCATGGCCGCTCTTCCAGAATGGCCCAAAGGTACAACTCAAGCTCCGGCCAGTCGCCGGAAAAATGCATCCCGATCGAGGCCGCTGTGCTGAACTCGGGCCACAGCGGCGACTTGCGATCGAGATAGAAATAGACGTGGTCTGTGATGGCTCGGATGTGCGGTGGCGGCGTCGGCAGATGCACCAAGGTCAAACCCGGCAGGTTTGCGTGCACGATCTCGGTCATTTTTGTGTTGGGCCCGACCTTGAACAGGTGCGGGAATTCATTCTGAATCTCCACGAGAGGCCGCCGCGCGGCGACCTCCAGCACCAAGGTCGCATTTCGGAACAACGCGCGATCGCGGATCGGCGATACAAATGCGTTCTGGGCGCGTTCAATGATCTCCAGACGAATCGCCCGCCTGCCCAGCCGCGCGCTCAGGAAATCCTGGATGTCGCGGACCAGCGGCGTGAAGACGTATTCGAGGTTGTCGTGATCGTATGCCGGGTAGTCCCGTGCGCGTCGTTCGGTGGTCGCGAAGGTTGCAAGCTCACCGGCAAACCTCAGCAATTCCTCGTAGAGCCGTTCGGGATGTACACTGCCGGATCGTTTGAAATGAGTCAGCACCGGAATGGTCCGGTTCAGTACCTGCAGCACGAGATAATCGACGCTCTGCAAACCGCCGCCGGACGACGGATCGACTGCGTAGCGTGCAAGCTCGTCGAGCTTGGTCTCGACCCAGCCGATGATTCGATTGAGCCAGCCATCGACAACCGGATGCGCGGCGCAGACCAGCATCGGCGGCACAAACTTGTCGTCGAACAGGATATTCTTGTCGCGCACTTCGAGGATGCGAGCGATGCCGAGACCCATGTATCCCGGCTTGCTCGTCTTGCGCAGCTCGAACGACAGGCGTGGATAGACAACGTCGATCTCTTCTTCGATGCGCAGCGCCGAGGTTGAATCGATAAACGTTTCGGCAGTCCGAACGTAGCGACTTGCGCTGTCGGTGCGATCCTCATCCACCTCCCGCGTATTGGGAGCCGCGACCGGCATCATCAGCCAGACGATCTGGCCTGCGGCCGAATCCGGCACTTCGATGGCTTCCGGGATCGGGCTGTCGGCAGGAATATCGAACGGCGTTCCATCCGGCATGACGCCGGTCGCACTGCGCACGGCGAATTTGCTCTGCTGGGTAAGATCGTTATCGATCTCGAGCTGGGCAAAGCCCCAGGGATACGGTGTCGTGTATCGAACGCGTTTTTCCAGCAGATGCTCGAGATAGCGATCGTTCTGCTGCAAATGATGCGGCCGCAGGAACAGGCCTTCCGACCAGAAAACTTTGCTGTACCAGGACATTCCTACATCCACTCGGCAATGATCGGCGACTGCATCGTCACCGACAGTTCACTTTGACCCCGACTTGTCTGCGCGGTCGTAATATTCGGAGAAATGCAGCATGAAGGTATCGATCGGCGCGCTTTCGTCGCGACCGAGATGCGCGTTCCAGCGCGTCAAGAATTCGTCCCAGAGCTTGCTCTTGTTCGAGCCAAACAAGGACCTTGCGCCGCGCTGAAGCTCGAGTTCGCGCGCCATCAGCGTCGGATCGATACTAGCGATCAGTCCCCGGACGGCATGCTGCATTGCCGCATAGGTCTTCAATTGATGGGATTTGAGATCCTTGAAGCCCTGGGCGAAGGCATGCGGCGCATCGAGGTAACTGCGCGTCGGCGGCCCGAACAGGATACGCATCGCGTCTTCCGCGGTCGGCGAGAATTTCAGCGGGTTGTTCTCGATGGCCTGGATGGTGGTTTGGCTGGTGCTGCGCGTCAGCTGCTTGGCCTGGGTCCGCGCCTGCAGCAGGGCCATCAGGTTTTCCACGGTCATGCGCAGGATGACGCCGAGCTGTTCCGCGAGCTCGGCTTCGGTCTTGTCGGCGAAGAAACCGTCCGGCAGCCCGGCAGCACGTGCGACCAGGCGCGCAAACTCCGGATTGCCGATCGACGCCGCCGTGGCCGGTGCCGGCTCGGCCAGTTGCGGCCGCGGCGCTCCCACATGCCCTGTCGGTGAAGGCGCCGGCGGTGGCGGGGCAGCCGCTTCGTCGTCGGCCCATACCGATGGTCGGCGCGGCGTCGGCATCGCGTGCACCACGTCGACCGGCGGTTTTGGCGTGGCGACCGGACCGGCTGCCCAGCTCATGTCGTCGTGCAGCGGTGGCTCGCGTTGGGGCATCTGCGACGAATGGCGGACAGGATCCACCCCCGCTGCGGGAACGCTCGCTGCCCAGTCCAGGAATTCCGGATTGACGGGCCGCGCGGCCTCGCGCGGTTTTCGCAACTGCTGCGGGTCGATTGGCGGCGGCACGTCGCGACCGGGAGCCCACAGTTCCTGGTAATCGGCGTGCTGCTGAGCGAGCGGAGCTTGCTGCTGCGCACCATGGCTCGGAGTGTCCTCGGCAGGCTCATCCAGGTCCAGCGAAACGCCAATGACATAGTGGCCGATGACGAGCCGATCGCCGTTGCGCAGCCGATGCGCTCCCCGAATGCGCTGGTCGGCACCATTGAGAAAGGTGCCGTTGGTCGAGACGTCGTGCAGCCAGTAGCCGCCGTCGCGATAATGGATCTCGCAATGCTTCCCCGAAATCATCCGTGCCGGATCGGGCAATGTCCAGTCGAGATGGCGGTCCCGGCCAATGTCGACCGAACGCCTTCCGGTGACGGTAAATGACACAGGGCCGCCGTCCGGAAGGTTCGGCTCGTTCTCGATGTTGAAGCGAAGCACCATCACATCGTCTCGTCAGCGTGGAGGGCGCGGTTCGCCGCGTACCAATTGAATACCATCCTCCAGGCAGGCCGTCATTATCCGGTCCCTGGACTCACGGGTAAGCCGGCAGAGGCCGATCAAAAGGGCTGCGCGAACCGCTCGCGCTGTCTGGTCCGGCTTGGCTTCGACCGGCGCAAATTCCGCCGGAACCACGCTTCCGCCGGACCAACCCGCCGCCAGCGCCAGCCAGGTCGCCGGCTGCTCGGGATCGTTGGCATTGCCGACCGCCAAAGCCTTGTTGCGCGATTGCTCGTCCGGTTGCCGGACCCAGGTCTCGGCAAAACTGAGCGACCTGCCTTCATTGCCGTCGAAATGGTCGAACATCTGCCGCAACGAGCGACAGCCCCAGGCGACGGCCACGCGCCTGGGGAGCAGATACGCGCAGAAGGATACAGCCTGGTGCCAGTGGCCCGCATCGGCCGCCTCCTGCAGGAAATCCAACGACAACTTGTCCGGAGCGGCTTTGCCGACGTCGTAGCGCGCCAGCGGATAAGCTTCAAAGAGATCGTGGACTGTGCTGAACCGAACCTGATTCATGGCTGTCAGCCGACAATGGTTGGCGTGCCGTGGGCAACCAGCGGGCCGCCGGCAGCGAGCGCCATGGCAGCCTGCGCAGTCATGGTGATGGTTGGCGCGTTGATGACGATGCCGGCCGGAGACAGGATGATCTGGCTTGGACCAACCTGCAGGGTGATATTGACGTTGGCCGTGAGGGTGATGCTCAGGCCCGCATCGACGGACTGATCCATCGCCAGCTTGATGTGCTGACCGCCCAATTGGATATCAAGCTTGTCGTTGCCGTTCTTGAGCGTGGTCTTGCGGGTATCGCCGCCGAACGCGGCCTCGCCGATGGTCCTGGTCTCGGTGTCGCGGACCGTGACGTCGTAGTCTTTCTCGGCGTGCAGGGTGATCTTCTCGGACCCTTTCTTGTCCTCGAAGTTCCATTCGTTGTAACCGCCGCCTCCCTTGGTCGAGTCGGACTTCAGACCCGCAATCGTCTTCTTGGACGGCAGGTCGTAAGGCAGCTTGTATTCATCGTTGTAGACGGTCCCTATCACCAGGGGCCGGTCGGGATCCCCTTCCAGGAATTCCACCACCACCTCCTGCCCGACGCGCGGGATGATCTGACCGCCCCAGCGCTTGCCGGACCAGACTTGCGCCACGCGCAGCCGGCACGACCGCTTCTTCTTCCGATCCCAGAAGAAGCGAACATAGATTTCGCCCAGCGACTCGACGTCGATTTCCTCGCTGGAATTGTCGTCCTTGGTGACGACCTTGGCTGTCTGAATGCCGTTGATCCTCGGCTTCGGCGTCGTCATGGGAGATCGAAACGGCCGATCGCTCGGCAGAAATTCGTAGCTGCCGAAGTAGACGTGCTGTCCGGCGTCGCCGGGGCCGCCAGTGCGATAGGATTCGATGGAAAACGAATGCGCTGCCCGTACCACGAGATATTCGACGTTCTGCGAGTCTTTCGAGTGCTTCTCGAGCTTGGTTAGTCCGCCGGGAAACAGATTGACGGCGTCGCCGTTGCCTCGGCGGCGCCGATCCATCGCCTGCTCGGCCTGGAGCTGAATCTTCGCGTATCGCTCGCCGTCAGATTTCTCCTTGAACTTGCCGGGATAGTCGTAGAACTCCATCTCGGATCGCGTGTAGTGCTCGGAGCCCTTGGCGTCGCTGATCATCTGCGCGTTGGGCTTCTGGTAGTTGTAGTCGTTGAGCTCGATCTTCCCGGTGCGGAACCGGCGCTCGGAAGCCCATTCATAAATATGCTGCTCGCCGCGACGATCGGAGCCGGTGAGCGGGATGTAGGGGATCTTCGCGAGACCGTTGATTGGGCTATGCGAGGACTTGGAGTCAGCCAGCACCAGCGTGTGCTTGCCGCCTTCATGCTTGAAGAAGTAGTAGATCCCGTGCTGCTCCATCAACCGGCACACGAAATCCAGATCGGTCTCGCGATATTGAACGCAGTATTCGAGCTTTGGACATGAGCCCTCTTCCGTAAGCTTGGACTCATAATCGGTGAAGCCGCGCTCGTTGAAGACCTCCGTGATGATGTCGGGCGCCTTCTTGTCCTGAAAGATCCGGCAATCGGTGGTCCGCGACAGCAGCCACAACCAGGGCCTCAGCACGATCCGGTAACTGAAATAGTCGTTCTTCACCCCCAGCCATTGGGCTTCCGTGAGAATGCCGCTGAACTCGCGTTCCTTCTCGTGCAATTTGATGGTGAGGGTGCACTGCTTGCCGATGGCCCGATCGAAGTCGAGATCGGCTTCCTCGCTGAGACATTCGATGCGATATTCGAAAAGTTCACTCAGACCTTCGGCGGCCTCGAACCGGGCAAAAACCAGAACGTCCTTGCCAAGGGGGGTCTTGAGCTCGCAGAGGCGGGTATCCTGGGTAAGCTGGCCCATGTGGGCGTTAAACTCCCTCGTTGACCGCACGAGCTGCGCAACCGGCGCATCGGGCGGTCAAGCACGAACGACCGAAATCCGAGCCGTCCATCGGTGGGATGGCCGGCAAGTCCGCTCGGTGTCACCTCTCCTGACGCGGCAACGCACCCGCCCGGGGAAGCCACTGCGGCACTCATGTAGTCGGTTCCAAGCGCTTGCTGGTTCACGGGAAACCGCCATCATCGCGGGAATGAACCGAGGCCGGCGTTGATCTGACCTACCAGTCAATCGGATCATGATCCCCCGCGTGATCCGCCAGATGTCATGGACCTGGTCGAGGGGCTAGGGCCTCGCAGACGGATCCTTTTTGCATGCTCGACGTCGCATCCCTGACCCAGCCCATCGACCCGGACGATCCCTGCGGGCCCGACCTCGATGCGGCCGGCGACGTCCAGTACCTGAATTTCTTCGCAGCTGCGGAATCGCTGCTGCCGATGTCGTATTTCGAGGTCGTCAACGCGAATGGAGAGCGCGGACGCTTCGACCCGAAGGCCATCGATATTGCCGGCCAGTTCGCCGCTGCCCAGCCCCTGTTGGCTCGCACCCGCGATCTGCGCCTGACCATGCTGCTCGCCAAGTTTTCCATCCTGAACCGCGATCTCGACGGCTTCCTCAGCTGCCTGCGGGCAACCACCCTGCTGCTCCGCGAACGATGGGAAGCGGTTCACCCGAGGGGCGAGGACGGCGACTATGCCTTTCGGGCGGTCACCATCGAGGCGATCGACGTGTTTCCGACGGTGATCAACCCGCTCCAATTCCTTCCCCTGATCGAAAATCGACGGCACGGCAGCCTCAACTACCGAGCCTATCAGATTGCCAAGGGCGAAATTCCCGCCGGCGATGCCGATGTCGACATGCCAGATCTCGGAACCATCGAGCGCATCGTCGCCGAGACCGACCTCGACACCCTCAAGGCGGTGAGCGCCCGCTGTTCGGCGGTCGCTGCCGAGATTGCCGGCATCAAATCGGTTTGGCACGAAAAGTTGAACTCGGGGCAACCCATCAGTCTCGACAGGCTGGCGGGTGTCGCGAACGGCATGGCCGGCTGGCTCGCGACTCTGGTCACTGCACGCGATCCGGCCGCAATCGCCCCGTCCCCGGACGAGACTGCCCAAGACGGCCCGCAGCCTCCGATCGAAATCGCCGGCGCAGTCACATCACCCGGACAGGCATCCGCGGCGCTGGCGGCGGCTGCCGACTACTTCGCTCGGAAGGAACCGTCGAGCCCGGCGCTGTTGCTGGTGCGGCAGGCGCAGGACATGGTTGGCAAATCGTTTATCGAAGTGATGCGGATGCTGATGCCGGCCCACGTCGAGAGCGCCGCCATCAATATCGGTCGCGACAAGGTCTTCGACCTGCCGATCGAACGCATGGCGGCATTCGCCACCTCGCTCCCATCCGCGGCCGAAAATGAGGCTCAAGATGCTGTTTTTTCGGCCGAAAACAGAACCCAGGCGTTGGACTTGCTGAGCAAGGTTGCGTCTTTCTTCCGGGCCGCGGAGCCGTCCAGCCCGATCCCGTTCCTGGTCGATCGCGCACGCGAACTCGCACAGCGAGACTTCCTCAGCCTGCTGAACGAAGTGCTGCCCGAGGGCGCTCTGAAGGCGATCGATAAATCGAATTGAACCCGCCTTCCGTTCGACGGGACTAACTGAACGGAAGGAAGCTCCGCCGACGAAAGACCGAGGCACTTCCCTGCCTGCGTCGCGCAAGTCGGCTTCCGCAGAGATTTTTTTGTGAAGAGGGCAACCCAATGGCAACCGACAGCGGTCAAAAATTCATTCGCCGAAACCGCGCACCGCGCGTGCACATCACTTACGAAGATCCCTACGATGCCGAGCGGCTGATCGAGCTGCCGTTCGTCATGGGCGTCCTGTCCGATCTTTCCGGCAACAACCCCGGCATCGAGAAGACGAAGGTCGAGGAGCGCAAGTTCCTCGAGTTCGACATGGACAATTTCGACAACCGCATGGCGGCGATCCAGCCCGGCGTGACGGCGCGCGTCGCCAATCGTCTCAGCGATGGGTCCGACGAAAAGATCTCCGTCAACCTGCGCTTCAACAAGATGTCCGACTTCACGCCGGTGGCGGTCGCCCGCCAGGTGCCGGCGACGGCCAAGCTGCTCGAAGCGCGTGAACAGCTCGCCAACCTGCTGCGCTACATGGATGGCAAGGTGGGCGCCGAGGATCAGCTGAAGAAGCTCCTCGCCGATCCTCAACTGATGGCCGCACTGCGCGAGCGCGCGACCAGCCAGTCCACCGAATCCGACAGCAACAGCTAAGGGAAGGAATGGGGACCATGGCAAAAGAAGCAATTCACAAAGAGACCACCACCAAGGTCGGGACCGTCGAGGCTGACGAGTTTGCTGCCCTGCTGAAGCAAAGCTTCAAGCCGCGCACCGAACGTGCGGCGACCGAAGTCGAGAACGCGGTGTCCACGCTCGTTCAGGAAGCGCTGAAGGATACGAGCGTCATCAAGTCGGACGTGCTCGACACCATCGAGGAGATGATCGCGCGGATCGATCAGAAGCTGACCGCGCAGATGAACGAGATCCTGCACGCGCCCGAATTCCAGGCGATCGAAAGTGCCTGGCGCGGCCTCCACTACCTCGTCTTCAATTCCGAGACCGACGCCAACCTCAAGATCCGGGTGATGAACGTCTCCAAGAACGAGCTGTACCGGAACCTGCGGCTTTATCCCGATGCGCGCTGGGACCAGAGCCCGCTGTTCAAGCAGATCTACGAGTACGAATTTGGCCAACTGGGCGGCGAGCCGTTCGGCTGCCTGATCGGCGACTATTATTTCAGCCACCTCCCCACCGACGTGCAGTTGCTCCGCGATCTCAGCAAGATCGCCGGCGCCGCGCACGCCCCCTTCTTCAGCGGCGCCGAGCCTACGCTGATGGGAATGGACTCGTGGACCGAACTGTCTAACCCTCGCGACATCGGCAAGGTTTTCGACACGCCGGAATACGCCGCATGGAAGGGACTGCGCGATCAGGACGACTCGCGCTATCTCGGTCTGTGCATGCCGCGCGCACTGGGCCGCCTCCCCTACGGCGCCAAATCGGAGCCGGTCGAAGAGTTCGCCTTCGAAGAGGAGACGGACGGGCACACCGGTG
This sequence comes from Bradyrhizobium brasilense, assembly GCF_029714345.1. NCBI lineage: Bacteria > Pseudomonadati > Pseudomonadota > Alphaproteobacteria > Hyphomicrobiales > Nitrobacteraceae > Bradyrhizobium > Bradyrhizobium brasilense. Next base: position 3,918,663 of record NZ_CP121669.1, on the reverse strand, counting down.
ACAAATACGGCTGGATCAACGCCGCCTATGCGATGGCAGTCAACATCAACCGCGCCTTCAAGGAGTTCGGCTGGTGCACGCGCATCCGCGGCGTCCAGTCCGGCGGCGAGGTCATCAACCTGCCGACGCATACGTTCCCGACCGACGACGGTGGCGTCGACCTGAAATGCCCCACCGAGATCGCCATCAGCGATCGTCGCGAGCACGAGCTTGCAAAGGCGGGACTGATCCCGCTGATCCATCGCAAGAACACCGACAAGGCCGCCTTCATCGGCGCCCAGTCGCTCTACAAGCCGAAGAAGTATTTCGGCGACAAGGGCGTGGATGCAACCGCGTCCGACAACCTGTCGTCACGCCTGCCCTACATGTTCGCAGTATCCCGCTTTGCGCATTATCTGAAGTGCATGGTTCGCGACAAGATCGGATCCATGAAGGAAAAGGATGAGCTGACGGTCTGGCTGCAGACCTGGATCAACGAATACGTTGATGCCAATCCGGCCTTGTCGTCAGAAGCTCAGAAAGCGCGCAAGCCGCTGGCCGCTGCGAAGGTTGAGGTCATAGCAAACGAGGAGAACCCGGGATATTACAACGCGCGCTTCTTTCTCCGTCCACACTTTCAACTGGAAGCGATGGACGTCGGTCTCAGTCTCGTTTCGCGCCTGCCAGGCCCGAGCTCCTGACGCCGCGCTATTGCAACCGTCACTCATCAGAGAATTTTGAAAGGGCTATGCTATGGCTGTCGACATCTTTTTGAAACTCGATCCGATCAAGGGCGAGTCGCTCGACGACAAACACAAGGACGAAATCGACATTTTGAGCTGGTCGTTCGGCGAGAGCCAAAGCGGCACGTTCCACAGCGGGTCGGGCGGCGGCGCCGGCAAGGTCGCGGTTCAAGACCTCCACTTCACGCACTTCGTGGACAAGGCGACACCCGAGCTTTTCAAGGTCTGCGCAAACGGAAAGCACATCGACAGCGCCATCCTCACGGTACGCAAGGCCGGTGAACACCCGCTCGAATATCTCAAGATCGAGATGAAGCACGTTCTGGTCTCCAGCGTCTCGACGGGCGGATCGCACGGCGAGGATCGCCTCACCGAAAACGTCAGCCTGAACTTCCAGAAGGTCAAAATGACCTACAAGACCCAGACGGAAAAAGGCGGCGCCGGCGCGTCTCCGGTATTCGGATGGGACGTTGCGGCCAACAAGGAATGGGCCTGATCGCAAGCTTCCTGCCCGGCGCCGGTTGCCAATAGCGGCAATCGGCGCCGGCTGTACGGGGACCGTCAATGACCGTTACGCCAAGGAAGGACCGGCTCTCTCCGCCATTGATGCTGGCCTTTCGTGCGGCTCATGACGCGCGCGATGCGCGCAAAGCACTCGAACTGCGGGATCAGTTCGGCGAACGAGTGATAGCGGGACGGCGCAGCGCCGGTCGTTTCCCGATCTCGGAGACGCTGCTGAGGCGCGAGGTTTCGCAGGACGTCGAAACACTCCTCAATACCATTGCCCTCGAATCGACGCTTGACCTGACCGGTCGCGGATGCGTCCGCACCTCGATCCTGAACTATGGTTTCCCAGATATCGCAAACCGCTCGATCGACGAAGTCACCGACGAGGAGCTCAGCGATGCCCTGCGCATGTCGCTGACGACCTACGAGCCGAGACTCGATCGCAAGTCCATCCGGGTGCGGCGCGACACCTCCGTGGGCCCCGAGCAGCTCAAGCTACGCTTTGTCGTGCATTCCGACCTGAAGTGCGAACCGCTCAACGTACCCGTGGAATTCGTCGCAGACGTCGACCTCGACAGCGGCGATATACAGATCAACCGATTATAGCATGAACCGCGAATTCCTCGACTTCTACAATCGTGAACTGTCGCTGCTGTACGAGCACGCGGAGGGTTTTGCCGAGGAATATCCTGGTATCGCCGAGCGCCTCGGCGGCCTGGTCCGCGACCGCTCGGATCCGATGATCTCAGGCCTGCTGGAAGGCGCTGCATTTCTCGCTGCGCGTGTCCAGCTCAAGCTCAAGCACGAGTTTCCGGAATTCACGGCGAACCTGCTTGAGCAGTTGGTTCCGAACTATCTTGCGCCGACTCCGTCCGCCATGCTGGTCAAGATTCAGCCGACCTACGCCGATCCGGCATTGCGCGACGGCAAGAAGATCGCGCGCGGCGCCTATTTCGACGCGAACTATCGCGAAAGGGAACGGAGCCTCGCCTGTCGATTCCGGCTTTGCCGCGATATCGTGCTTTGGCCCTTTGACGTCACCGGCGCCGAATATTTTGCGACCGCGGGCGCGTTGCAGGCCCTCGGGATTCCAGTCGGCGGAGAGGTCATCGCCGGGCTCAGGCTCTCCTTGACGCACCGTACCGCCGCGCGGCTCGACGAGGAGCCGGCGGACGCTGAGACTCGCAACAAGCCGGAGACCTGGTTCGCCGGCTGCCGCGCCAGCGAACTGCCCATCTACCTGACCGGCGCCGAGTCGGACGCCATCGCACTTTACGAACAACTGACATCGAACTGCGTCGGGCTCTATTTTCGCTATCTCGACGATTTCGGCGATCCGGTCGTCATCCGGGCTCCGAACGACTGTGTGCAGCAGGTCGGCTTCAGCGAGAACGAATCCCTGTTTCCGAACGATAACCGGGTCTTTCGTGGCTCGGAGTTGTTGCGGGAATATTTCGTGTTTCCGCGCAAGTTCCTTGGCGTCAATCTGACGCAGCTTCGCGCTGTGATGCCGCGGTTACGCAGCAAATCCATCGATATCGTCTTCGCGTTCGATGAGCACAACTCGCGTCTCGCCGCCTCGGTCCGGGCGGATACGTTCAGTCTCTACACCGCCCCGGCGATCAACCTGTTCGAGAAGACCAGCGATCGCATCCCGATCAAGTCGAATACCTACGAATACCACGTGGTGCCCGACCGAAGCCGCTACCTCGAATACGAGCCGCACCAGGTGCTGGAGGTCTACGCGCACTTTCCGGCGGAAAAGGACAAGCGCCGCGTGCGTCCGTTGTACTCCGCCGCCGTCGACCGGACGGCCGGATCGGTCGAGGGACTTTATTATACGGTTCGTCGGCTGCCTCGGCGGCGCACCGTCGAAGAGAAGACCTATGGCGCGGCCTCGGACTATACCGGGACGGACATGTTCCTCTCGCTGCTCGAGCCCGGCGACCCGAGCGGCGACGGATCCGCCGCCGAGCTGAGCGTCCGCGCGCTGTGCTCCAACCGGCATCTCACGGAACATCTGCCGGTCGGCCAGGGCGGAGCCGACTTTCGCCTGCTGGACGACACCTCGCTCGAGCTGATGTGCATCGCCGGTCCCACCCGGCCACGCGAGCCGGTGGTGGCGCAGTTGCGCAGCCGCAGCGAGATCGCCAATAGCGGCGTCGTCAGCTGGCGCCTGATCAACATGCTGAGTTTGAACTATCTCGGCCTCGTGGAGCGTAGCGGCGGCAAGAACGCCGGAGCACTGCGGGAGATGCTGTCCTTGTTCGCCGACCAGTTCGACGATGCGACGGAACGAAAGATTCGTGGCGTGCGCAGCGTCGAGAGCAGGCCCGTGGTGCGGCGGGTGCGTGAGCGTACCGGCAGCGGCGCAGCGCGCGGCCTGGAGATCACGGTCACGCTTGACGAGAAGGCATTCGAGGGCAGCGGCGCGTTCCTGCTCGGGGCTGTGCTGGAACGCTTCTTCGCCGACTATTCAGGCTTCAACACCTTCACCCAGACCGTCATCTCGACTCCGGAGCGCGGCGAGATCATGCGTTGGCCAGCCCGCATGGGCACCCGGAGGCCGCTGTGACGCTGATCGACCAGATGAAGGCCGAGCCCTGGCGGTTCGATTTCTTTCAGACGCTCCGCCAGCTCGAGCGATGCAATCCGGATCGGCCGCGGATCGGCGACAGTGCAGCGCGTCGCGAGGAGTTTGTCGACCTCGGGCAAACCCCCTATCTGGAATTTCCCGCCTCCAATCTGAGCTCGGTCGACGACCGCGATGGCAGGCTCAAAATTCAGGTCAAATTCCTCGGCCTGCTCGGACCGCAGGGCGCGCTGCCGCTGGCCACCACCGATGAGAGCGTCGGCTGGCAGTTGATGCGGGATGACGCTTTCCCCCGCTTTCTCGATCTGCTGAATGGACGCTTTCTGCAATTGTTCTTTCGAGCCTGGGCGGACGCACGGCCGATCGCCCAGCATGATCGGCCATCCGACGATCGCTTCATCGCCTATGTCGGCTCCTTCGCCGGCCTCGGCTCCGATATTTTTGCCAATCGGGATACCGTGCCTGACATGGCGAAGCTGAGCTTCGCCGGGCTGGTTTCACCCAGAGCGAAATCCGCATCACGACTGGCGCGGCTGCTGCAAGGGCTGTTCGATGTCAGGGTCGAGATCGACGAGTTCGTCGGCACGTGGCTCCCGTTCGACCCGAGCCATTGCAGCCGGCTCGGTGGGACGCACGCCAGGCTCGGTCACGACGCGCTCCTGGGCTCACGCGTGTTCAGTGTCGAAGACAAGATCAGGGTTCGCGTGTTCGTGAAGGATTTTGCTCAATACGAGCAGTTCCTGCCCACCGAAGCGCCTAACCTGTCCGAGCCCCTCGCTGACGCCGTCTACTTCTATATCGGCGACGAACTCGAGTGGGAGGTGGAACTCGCCATTCCGGCGGGAGCGGTTGTCCCGATGAAGCTGGGGCACAGCGGACGCCTCGGATGGACCAGCTGGGTTTCGCCGAACTGGGCCTCGACCGAGGAGTATCGGCGCGATGCACGCTTTCACCTTGCCGAGCGTCTCAGAGCCCGGCGCAGCGCTGCCACTGATCAGCAGCCGATTTGAACCTAAGCATCGCTCCGATTGTCCTAACATCATGGGAATTCGAGCCGATTTCCGCGACGACCCGGCATCGCCCGGGGATTGAGCAGGAGGCGCCATCTTGACCGATATCAGCCTTGAGGCCGTGACTGGCAAACTGAACCGGGCCGGCTACGATGCCTTCATACAGGCCCTGCGCCACGCCAAGAGCGTCAGCAACCGTAACGTGGAGCTTGCGCACTGGCTGTTTCACATCCTGCAACAGGAGCGGACCGACCTCAGCCTGTCGGTGGATCACTACAAGCTCGACCGCGCGCGGCTGCTGTCGGACCTCGCGGGCGTCATCAACGGCTTCCGCAAGAACGAAACCGACATGCCGGGCGTCGCCAATTCGGTCATCGATATTCTCGACCGTGGCTGGCACTATGCCACGTTGTTCTTCGGCGAGACCCAGATCCGCACCGGACATCTCCTGGTCGCCGGATTGAAGTCGAATGAGATCCGTCGCGCGCTCAACAACATCTCGCAGGAATTCGCCAAGATAAATGTCGACGCATTGGCTGCGGAGCACCGCGCCATCTGGGCAGGCTCCGAGGAGGAGACCATGCGTCCGATGGACGGCTCCGGATTGGCCGGTGCCGGTACTGACGGTACGGACCGCGCGAATCCCAAGGGGACGACACCGCTCGACCGGTTCTCCCAGGATCTGACCGCCAAGGCCAGGTCGGGCGAGATGGACCCGATCCTCGGTCGAGACGACGAAATCCGCCAATTGATCGACGTGCTGATGCGCCGGCGGCAAAACAATCCGATCCTCACCGGCGAAGCCGGCGTCGGCAAGACCGCGGTGGTCGAGGGATTCGCCCAGCGCATTGCCGCCGGCGAGGTGCCGCCGCCGCTGCGCAACGTCAGGCTCTGCGCGCTGGATATCGGCCTGATGCAGGCCGGCGCCTCGATGAAGGGCGAGTTCGAGCAGCGCCTGCGCTCGGTGATCGACGAGGTACAGAACTCGCCTACCCCGATTATCCTGTTCATCGACGAAGCGCACACGCTGATCGGGGCCGGTGGCGCCGCCGGCACCGGCGACGCGGCCAACCTCCTCAAGCCTCCCCTCGCCCGCGGCACGCTGCGGACCATCGCCGCCACCACCTGGGCAGAGTATCGCCAGTACATCGAAAAGGACCCCGCACTCACACGGCGCTTTCAGCCGATCCAGGTCGATGAGCCGGATGTCGAGACCTGTTGCATCATGCTGCGCGGTCTCCTGGGCCCGATGGAGAAGCACCACGGCGTTCGCATTTCGGACGCCGCGATCGTGACCGCGGTCAACCTGTCGCATCGCTACATTCCGTCCCGACAGCTGCCGGACAAGGCGGTCAGCCTGCTGGACACAGCTTCTGCGCGGGTAGCCATCAGTCAAAGCGCGACGCCGGCCCTGATCGAGGACGCTCGCGTCGCCATCGCGGCCCGCGAGGCCGAACGGTCAGCGCTGGTCAGCGACGGCGACCTCGGGGACGAGAACAGCGAGCGCATCACCGCGATCGACGGCGACATAGCGACGCTGAAGGCCAAGCTGTCCGGCCTGGAGGCCGACTGGGCCAAGGAACAGGAGCTCGTCAAGGATATCCGCAGCATTCGCGAAATCCTCTCCGAGAACGGCGACGAAGATCGAGCGACGAAACGCGTCGAGTTGCGCGGCAAGTTCGAGACACTGGAGGGCATCAATCCGGAAAAGCGGATGATCTATGCCCATGTCGACCAGCAGTCGGTCGCCTCTGTCGTGTCCGACTGGACCGGTATCCCGACCGGCAGAATGATGCGCGACGAAATCGAGACCGTCCTGAAGCTGCCCGAAATTCTCAATCGCCGCGTGCTCGGCCAGTCCCACGGGCTGACGATGATTGCGAAACGAATCGAGACCAGCCGCGCCAAGTTGGACAACCCGTCCAAGCCGATCGGCGTTTTCATGCTGGCCGGACCGTCCGGCGTGGGCAAGACAGAAACCGCCCTCGCGCTTGCCGAAACCCTTTATGGCGGCGAGCAGAACATGATCACGATCAACATGTCGGAGTTCCAGGAGGCGCATACGGTCTCGACCTTGAAAGGCGCACCTCCGGGTTACGTCGGCTATGGTGAAGGCGGCCGGCTCACCGAGGCGGTCCGGCGCAAGCCCTACAGCGTTATCCTGCTCGACGAGGTGGAGAAGGCCCATCCCGACGTCCATGAGATCTTCTTTCAGGTGTTCGACAAGGGAGTCATGGAGGACGGCAACGGTCGGCGAATTGATTTCAAGAACACATTGATCATTCTGACCACGAACGTCGGCACCGATCTCATCATGAGCCTGGCGCGCGATCCGAAGTATCGCAACGAGCCGGAAGAACTCGCCAGGCTGCTACGGCCGGAATTGCTGAAGGTGTTCCCTGCCGCGTTGCTTGGGCGCATCGTCTCGATCCCCTACTTTCCGCTTTCGGACGAGATGCTTGCCGGCATCGTCAGATTGCAGCTGGACCGGATCGGACAGCGCCTCCGCGATAATCACAAGGCTGCCTTCGGCTACGACGATGCAGTCGTCGAGCACATCGTATCCCGTTGCAACGATCCGGACTCCGGCGGGCGGATGATCGATAACATCATCACCAACACGCTGCTGCCCGAACTGTCGCGTGAATTCCTCAGCAAGTCTCTCGCCAAGGAGGAGGTCAAGCGGACGCGCGTCTCGATCGTGAACGACAAGTTTGCATATTCGTGGAACTGACAGCGATGAACATCCAGACCGAGCACCGCCAGCCGACCACCGGCACCACACCATACGATGAGGTGTATTATCCCGGGCATGTCTACGGGCTCACCCACCCGAACCATCTGGCGACGATCGCTGCGGTCTACGGCCTGCAGCCGGCTCCGGTCGAGCGCTGCCGGGTCCTGGAGCTCGGCTGCGGCGTTGGCGGCAATCTGTTGCCGATGGCTTTTCAATATCCAGACAGCGAGTTCATCGGTATCGACCTGAGCGGCGTTACGATCGAACGCGGACAGCGGAACATCGCCGCATTGGGCTTGAGCAACATCAGGCTTCTGCATTGCGACATCATGGATGTCGACGCTGCCTTCGGACAGTTCGACTACATCATCGCCCATGGCGTGTATTCATGGGTACCACCGGTCGTGCGCGAGAGGATGATGTCCATCTTCAAACGGAATTTGGCGCCACGGGGGCTCTGCTATGTCAGTTACAACGCGCACCCGTTCTCGCATCTTCGCGACATGGTCCGCGACATGATGCGCTACCACACCCGGCGCATCACCGGGATGAAGGAGAAAGTCGGACAAGCTCGCGCGATCGTGAAATTTCTCAGCGAAGGATCGAAGTCCGGCTCGGTGCACGGTACAGTCATGCGCGATCAGTGCAACCGCGTGCTCAACGCTCCGGACGAGTTGCTTTTTCACGACGATCTCGATTCTGGCGCGACAGCCTTTCTGCTGCACGAAGTCGTCGAAGACGCCGGCCGACATGGGCTGCAATATCTGAGCGACGCCGATTTCTCACGACGCTATCTTGCCGGTTACACCGAAGAGGTCCGCGCCACGCTGCAGCGCTTTCCCGAAAGCGAGTTCATGGCGCGCGATCAGTATCAGGACTTCATCGACGGCAACGGGTTTCGGCGTACGTTGCTCTGCCACGAAGGCATCTCCCTTGACCGCAAGGTCGATCTCGACTTCATCACCGCCTTCTATCTGCTGAGCACCACCAGCCCACGTCGCCCCGACGCCTGCCTGACCGACGATTCCGAGATGGAATTTGAAAATCAGGACGGCAGCCGAATCACCGTGGCCAATCCGCTCCTGAAGGCGGCACATCTTTGTCTCGGCCGGGCCTGGCCGCGCGCACTCTCCTTCGCTGAACTGCTCGATGGCGCCCGGACGCTGCTGGAAGGCCGGCAAACGGCCGATGACCAACGGATATTGACGGAAGCGCTCTATATCCTGGCCTGCAGCGGCGAGGTCTCCTTTCTGAAATCACGGCCCTTTCTCGTGAAGGAAGTCACGGATTGTCCGCAGGCGAGTCTACTCGCCCGCAGACAGGCGCAGAGCGGCCCGCTGGTCACCAATCTGCTTCACCAAACCGTGCAGTTGGAGGATGACAGGACGCGCCACTTTCTGCAACTGCTCGACGGCTCCCGGACGATCGAGCAAATCACAGCCGAAATGACTGAAACCTTCGGATCGACCATCCAGGTCAAGCAATTGGATGATGCCGGGCAGCCCGCCGAGCCGTTGCTGCTGTCAACCCGACAAAGCGTTGACCGTTCGCTGGCAACGGTCGGCAAGCTGGGTTTGCTGGTGGCCTGAGGACGGGCGGCAAGGAGCCGGCCCGTCATTTTGTGGAGCGGACGCCCCACGTCCCATCAGCCGTCGTGGGTGTATTGTTGGCCGAGCAGCCACCCGGTGAGAATGCCGCCGGGTCCGCTGGCATAGACCGCGCTAAGGCCGACACCGGCGCGCAGCATCTGCCATTCATGGTCGCCGACCCAGGGAATGCCGGGATCACCCTTCTGATATTGCGACAGCAACGTTCGGGCGACCTCCGCGGCATTGGCGTAGATCGGGCCGTTCGCCCAGCGGGGTCGCGGCAGGCCTGTCATGCGGCAGTAGAGCGCGGTACAGACATAGGCGGACGCCTCCTCCGCATTGCCGTCGAGGCCGGTACGCAGCAGATCGTAAGCCGCATGCAAGGCCTCGTGGACGATATAGGCTTCGTCCATTCGCCCCGTCGCCGACACGACCTCCAGCGTATTCGCCGCGACGACCGTACCGTCCGCCCGAGTCCGCGCGACGTCGTTATATTGTGCCGCAACATTTGCCGCGAGGTCCGTCGGAACTCTGACGCTGACCTGTCCCAACCGGATCGCGCGAGCGACGTGATGGAACGTTTGCGGTGCAATCGTCACGTGGCTGCCACGGATCGGAAACCGGAAGCGAATGCGCGCGACCGCCGGGCCATTGAGTACGTCTAGCACCCTGCTCCGAAGTGACATCGGATCGTCCTTGCTGTTGACACTGCTCCACGAATGGTGGTCGGCGTTTCCGGTTGGGAGGTTCAGTTGAACCCGGCACCGCCCGGACCAGACAAATCGGAGACTGGCTTTCACTCGGAGGGCAGCTCCGTGACGACCACCGACCCGACCACAACCGACACTTACCGCAAGATCGCGGCGCGGCTGACCATGCTCCGGCCGCAGATCGATCTGTCGAAATATTTCGCGGGGCCGAATCCCAATGTCCGCCTCTATGACGAAAAGGCCTATATCCGACGCCAATTGGAGAAATATGGCGTCGCGGCCGCGACGAGCACGCTCGACGGCGTCACGTTCCTGCCCAAGGACTGGGAAGACCTGATCAAGACGCTGCGCATTGCCAAGACGTCCGACGGATTCGACGCCTTCGCCGAAGGCAAAAGCCCGGAGAAGCCGTCGCATTGGGCCCTTGATCTGTCGATGGCAGCCACAATCGGCAAGGGATTCCGGGAGATCTGGCGCCCAAAGCTATCCGACCGGCCGCTTTCGACGCGAGACCTTCCGGGCCGGCACGGCTTCGGGCTCGGGCGCGGCCGAGGGCAATGGAGCGACGGCTATAGTGCGCAGTTCGGCAAGGACCCGCAGCCGCAAGACATCACGTCGCTGCATTTCGCGGTAGCGCCGGACCGGGTCAATGTTCACATCGACGAGACCGGCTTCGTGTTCGAGGGCGCAGACGGCGCCCTCACGGTCGGACCGAATTTCGGGCACCACGCCGTCAATGAACTGTTCTGGAAGAGCAATCCTCACCTGCCGCGCTGGGCGATCGATCACATCGACCTGATCCTGCCGAACAGCGCCAATGATTTTTCGCGATTTGGCGTTTCGGTCGACCTGTATCAACGCAAGGACTTGCGCGTCACCGTCACCGGCTCCTGCGGCATTTTCGGGGGATTCGAGTGCTCGGGAACGTTAAGCGTCAGTGGGACGCACGATCTGCTTGGCTCCAAGCCGAAAGGCGCGCGCTGACGATCGCATGTCTGCGATCGAGGGTGCGGCAGAGCCGCTTGAACCGGCGCTTCAGCAGACGCGACTGAGGGATAGGCTCGCCGACGCAAAATGCGTCCTACAGTTTATGCCAATGGTGTTGTTGCAATGGCGCCCTTAAAGCCCCCCGTCTGGCTCGATACCAATATTCTTATAGACATACAGAACGGGCAAAGAGCTGCGGCGAGCGCCGCCGAGAAAGCGCTCAGCCGACGCTTTGAGAATGAAATTCTCAATCTGGCCAGGGACGGTCACGAGGTCCTGATCTCACCCCGGGTCAAGTTTGAATTTCTAAAGGGAGCGCGCGCTCAGTCCGGCGAAAAATTGCTCACTGATTTGCGGATCGTCGAAGACAAGATGATGACCCAGGTGCCCCGCGCGCAAGTTTGGAAGTGGGGCAATGAGGGTTTGAATCACGGGCTTTCCGCGTTCGATTCCGATGTTGTTGCCCAGGTCAGGGCAGGCGGAGTGGCTCGCGGCATCAAGAATCCGGTGTTGCTGACCAGGGACAGCGGAGGAACGCTGATTGCGATGCGCAGGAGAGGCGTTCAAGCGCTCGACTTCCGGGCACCGGAGGTGAGACTGAAGGTCCCGCGGAACACACCGACCCCGCCAGAGGTCCCGCCGCCGCCGGCAGGCTCCGTCGCTGGCGAAGGATTTTGGAGCGCGGCCAAGGCCGGCTTCAAGGCGGGTTTAAAGGAGGCTTTCAAGGCAGAGAATATCGCTGCGATGATTCCTGATCTGGTCCTTATGGTGGCCGACAAGGTCGCGGCTCGGGAGGCGCTCAAGAACATTCAAGTCAAGTTCATCAAGGAAGGCTTCGCAAAGGGCGTTGCAGCGGGCGTCATGGGTTGGTCCGAGGAGGAGGTTGCATCAAATCTGATGAACCGCATCACCGCGTTCAGAGTTCAAGGTCTGGAAGACCCGGCTGGCATCCTAACGCGCGCGACCATTCTGCAAGTTGCCGAAGCGTACGAAAACTATGCGGTGGTGATTGGATTTCAGTTCAGCTCTGCCAAGGACCTGAAATGGAAGCGCGAGATGGTCGCCAAGGGCTCCAAGATTCTGCATCAGTATGGATATTATTTCGGAACCGATCCGCAGGCGCTATTTGAGTACGAGTTCATCGACAAGCTAGCGTGGACGCTTCAGCCGACCACCAACGCGATAGTCGAGCCCGCAATCCGCCACTGAAAACGATCATATTGCTGGTGATTGCTCATGCCGCAATTGAAAGACAAAGTCGGTCGGTTTGCCGCGACGGGTCGCAGCTGCCAGAACTGGAAGCAGGACCAGGAGCTGGTCATCTCGCTGCTCAACAAGATTGCCATTTCCGACGGAGGAGCTGAGACCACGCTCAAACCGCAAATGGTCGTGACGGGCCACGCCGGCGACAGCCTCTACAACTCGATCCTGTACTTCCAGAAAAAGAACTTCCCGGGCACGCCGGACGGCTATATCCGGCCCGGCGGGCCAACCTTCACTCGGCTGGTCGACCTCGCGACCAAGGCAGCCGCCAAGCCTCCTCCTCCAAAGGGTCAATGGGACGGGATCGCGACGCCATCCGTCGATGCCGCACTTCGCAAGGGTCTGCTCGACGATTCCAGGCTGGACTATGGGGAAGTCGTCGACATTATCAGGGCGACCGTCACGGACGGCATGGTCACCGCATTCGAGCTGGACGACCTGACCACTATTGCAAACACCTCCAGAACGCTTTCTCCGACTTCGAAGAAGCTCATCACGCTCTTCGTCGGCGACGAAAAGAAGAAGTGGCTCGGGGTTGGACCGTACGACCTCAACTCGGATCAAAAGAAGCTCGCCGCGGAGATGGTCTGCGATTTCCTCAAGAACACGAGGACCACATTCTTTCCGAAGCTCGACCCGCACCGCGTCGGGATAGGCATTCTCAGGCGAATTGCGAAGCCGAGCCTCATAGATCAGGATCAAGCGAGCATGTGCGGCCCCTCCGCGCTGATGTTCAGCTACGCATCCGACAAGCCGGGGCAATATGCTCGGTTCGCCATCGATCTGTATCAGAAGGGGCAGGCAAACCTCGGCCGCCTGCTGATCAAGCCGGGAAAGGACGTGAAAAACTACACGCCGCCCTACTCGCTGGACCACGTCGATTGGCTGACTTGCGCCTCCATTCGCGACTCCGAAAATTGGTTCCTCGATTTTGACGACACCGGCAGAATAAGCGATGTCGCGGGGATCACCTTGCCGAGCGAAATGGAGCAATGGTTCCGCAAGGCCGGATACCAGGACGTGCGCGAGGAGACCAATCTGAAATTCAGCAAAGGCATCGACAGCGTCAACGAAGCCAACGCCCTGCTCGCCAGTGGATATCGCGTATGCCTGTTCATAAGCGCCAACATGATCGAATATGACGACCAGTCGGATGAAGGCTCCGTGTTGACGCGGCACTGGGTCGTCTTGCGTGACAGGATACAAGTGTCGAATGGAAACGTGACGACAACGATCTTCACGTGGGGCAAGGGAGACTACGCGATCCCGCATCCGGGCAAGGGTGGCGCTCAGAAGCCCCTCTCGATTGGGGACTTCCTTATGAATTACTACGGGTACATTGCCGCCAAAGCGTGAGCGGAGAACAAGCGCTCTCACCACGCGTTGAGGTCGGTGACGAGTTGCTTGTCCAGGGACAGGCTTTCCATGCCGCTGGAAAGCAAAATGCCGCTTCGATTATGGTGCCCACTGCCGGGAATGTTCCGCTTGTGGTGCAGGAAGTGACCGACCTCGTGCGCCATGACGCCAATGAACGCCTCGCCATAGTCGAACACGGGTGGATTGCCCTGATCGACAACCACGAAGACCTGCTCGTCGGGCAGATATTCTCCAGCCGCCTCGTTATCCATTGCGTCATAGTCGCCGACGAGAAAGCACGTGAGATCGGCGCCGCGCACCTTGAACGGGACGATTTCCTTGCGGAAAACATCCCGCGAGATTTTTGGCCCCAGGGCTTTCCGGACCGTCATCCAGGTCGCCTCTGCCGGGGTGAAGAAGATATTTGCCTGAGCCCCGAACGTCCAGTTCAGCTTGGTGAGGAACCAGGGCACGTCGTCCGGCGTCCATTTCGTGGCGTTGATCAGATTGCCGGATTGATCGAGGTGCTTGAGGAATTTGAACGCGATCGTGAAATCCTTGCGCGGCAGAATGGCGACATCCAACTTGATGCTTGTGCTGCGGCGTACGGCTTTAAGCTCGGGAATGCCTTTATCTTTGGGCGAGACCTTGAGGCCGCGCGCAGGGCCGTCCGGCCGTGCGGTGGCATACAGCGCGGTACGCAGACGCAGCAACTGGTCGTCGCGCTCCTGGCCTTTTTGCTCCCTGAAGCGGGTCTTGATGTATTCCTGAGCGACACGTTCGACGTCATCGAGCCGTACATCCTCGACCAGCAGTCGATTGCGATCATACGACAGGCCAACGTCCTTGCTGTCGCGGAGGCAGACCAGGTTGAAGCCTCCCCGAGGAACGATCATGAAATTTTGCGCAGCGTACACACCCGAATTCTGCAGGAACTGAACGAAGCTCGGCATAGCTCCCCCCACCCCTAATCCACCGACGGATCTCGCCCGGTCCATCGCGCCGGGCATATCCATCCGGGATCATCGTGTCCGGTTGAGCGAGCAAGATAGCGGAAATTGGCCTTGCGAGGCAGTTGATTTCGCTTGGTGTCGTGGAGCAGCAAGGGCGAATGCCGACTCAAGCCGAGCGCATTTCGAAGAAGATCTTTCTGGCTGGAGGCTTGCGCCCTGAGCTGACCTTCACACCGTTTGGCCGGCATGGCGGGACCACCGAGGCGAGCACGTCCGGCCCCACAAGAACGCGACTGATGAAGAACGGCCAATGGTCATCGACCAAAGCGATGGCGCACGACCTTCATCATGACGACGAGGCCAAGCAGCACGCACAGATCAAGCCCATCAAGCGGCGCAAGCAGGCGGCCGGAAAGTGAACGTTTGTCGGAATGGATTCGGCGCTTCTGTCGGAACGGAAATCAAATATTCCGATAAGTGCCTGAAATTATTGGAGCGGGTGAAGGGAATCGAACCCTCGTATTCAGCTTGGAAGGCTGCTGCTCTACCATTGAGCTACACCCGCATCTCGGGTTCACCTAACACGGCCGGGCGGCGGCCTCAACTGCCCCGGCGTGCGTTCGGTTCTCTGGTAAACGAAACCATTTCGCCGCAATCCGGCCGGTTTCCTGGCGCGGCTGGGCCGGAGGCGGCCTTAACAGCGGCGGATTCGGCACCTATATTCGAAGTCCCATCAACAAAGAAAGGAGGTGATCTAGTGTCTTGTCTCAAGCGCTGTCACCTCGCTGGGATCGCCCGCTAGGACCTGAGCAATCAGCCTGGCATCGGGGCGCTCTCAGCCCTGGACCAGCGAGACATCAAAATCGGGGGCGCGGCGGAAGCTCATCCGCCGCGCCTTTTTGCTGTCTTGGCCTGCGCGATTCGCCGCCGCCATGCCGGACGGCGGGATACCTTGTCGCAACACAGAGACCGTCCGATCCGCTACAGATGAAATGTCGGCTCGGATCGCCACGAGACGTCCTTGGGCCAGTCGCATCAGAAACAAGGAGCACATCAGATGCTTTATGCCATCCTGGCCTATCACGTCGAAGCCGAGGTCAAATCGTGGAACGCCGAGGAGGACGCTGCCGTGATGACGGGTCTGCGCGAGGTCCATCAACGGCTGAAGGGCAAGCTCGGCCCGGCTGCGCGGCTCGGCGATACCCGCAACGCCAGCACGCTGCGTGGGCCCGGCCACGGCATGGTGATCGACGGGCCGTTCTCCGAAACCAAGGAGCAATTGCTCGGCTTCTACGTGATCGATTGCGCCGATGAGGCGGAGGCGATCGCCGCGGCGCGCGACCTGCGCAGCGTCAACCCGTCGGCGGTCTACGAGATCCGCGCGCTGAAGCTCTACATCCCCGGCGCGCCGTTTCCGGAGACCGCGGGCCCGCGCGACGCGTAGCGCGTGATCCCCGCGCAAACGGCTTTGGCGCTTGTCGCGAGGGAAACCGCTTCGCACTTTTCCGGATCATGCCTTAGCGGCTGGAGCGTTTCGGCAGCTTCGGAAGCTTGCTCGGGTCGAACTTCGGCAGCGGCAGATCCGGCGGCGGCTCGGGTGCCACCTCCTGGCTCGGAATCAGCGTCACCTCGAAGGCGAGATCGGGCACGGCATCCGCCCTGCCCGTGCAGGTCGCGATCGCGCCGGTCCAGATGCCCTCGAGCCGCACCACGAGGTCGTCGGTGCCGAACACGGTCGTGCCGTCCCTGGAGTGCCGCTGCGTGGTGAGCACGGCGGAGAAGCGCTCGCCGTCGACCTCATAGGTGCCGCTGTAGAGCATGACCGCGTCGCTGCCCCACAGCCTGCCATCGGCGACGTGCACGATGCCGGTGCCGTCCGCAAGCGACGTTCGAAACCACGCCGCGTAGGTGCCGTTCTTGAGCATGGAGCCGGTCTCCATCTGCTCCCGTTTCACAGCGCACGATCTGGGCATCGTTGCGTTAACAGGCGATGAAGGAACTCGCGCCTGCGCTCATTGGCCGTCGATCTGCCGTCCCATGATGGCGATCGCCTTCTGGTAAACGCCTGCCGCGTTCCACGCCTCGATCGCGGCGAAGTTGGGTTCCCCGGGCTGATAGCCGGCGCCGGCGCGCCAGCCATGGGCGCGCAGGAAGTTCGCCGTCGAACTCAGCGCGTTGGCCGCGACGTCGAGATTGCCGGTGCCGTAGGCGAGGACGTTCTTCGGCATGAACTGGGTCTGGCCGATCTCGCCATGCATCGAGCCGCGCGTGCTCCCGGACAACGTGCCGCGGTCGACGAGCTTCAGCGCCGCATAGAGCTGGTCGGTGAAGAACTCCGGACGGCGGCAGTCATAGGCAAGCGTTGCGATCGAGGACAGCATGTTCTGGTTGCCGCGCTGGCTGCCAAAGCCGCTCTCCATGCCCCAGATCGCGATCAACGGTCCCGGCGGCACGCCATAGCGCTGCTGGATCGAGGCGAACAGCGCCGCCTGCGACTGCTTCAGCGATCGGCCGCGCGCCACGATGGTCGCAGATCCCCGCTTGGCCATGAACTGCTCGAGCGACAGGCCGAAGCTGCGCTGGCCGCGATCCGCGGCAATCGTCGCACTGGCATAATGGGTCTGCATCAGCGCGGCGATCGCGGTGGCGCCGATCCCCTTGGCGCTCGCCTCGCCCGAGAACTGCTGCTTCCAGGCTTCGAACCCGCCGGGCCCGTTGCCGCACTGCGCCGCGTTCGCTTCAGCCCCCAGCGTTGCAACCATCACGACGATAGCGAGCGCCGACGCCGCAACCTGCCAGCCCCTGATCATCCGAAACTCCTCCGCAAATATGCCGCCGCCCTCGCGGGCGCGGCGCTGACGATGGCCGGATGGACATGACCCGGCGATGAACGATCCGCCTCAGATTCGGCCTCGGACCGTCACGATATGTCGCCGGCAACGGATTGGCCATCCCGTCCGCCTCAGGCAGGCCGGGACATTTGGCCCCTGCGCCCGGAAGGCGTCACGCGCCGGGCATGACGACGAACACGGCGTGCGTAACGATGCAGATCGCGCGTGAGATCCGCGAAATCCGGTGGTGAACGGCGTGCGATGTAGTAGGTTCTCCGCGGGGACGGCGGCCCCGCTGTCCTCCAACTTGGGAGGCGATGGCTATGATGAAGACCCTGTCACTTCTAGCGGTCCTGCCCTTTATCGGCGTCCTGTCGATGTCGACGGGCCACGCCGCATCCACATGCTCGACCAGCAATTTCGGCATCTCTGCGGTACCGTGCGGAAAGCGGTACGCGGTCAGCTACGAAGCCTGCCGGAAGTACGTGATCGAGCATGGCGCATCGCCCGCCGAATCCTGGTGGTACTGCAGCAGTCAAGGCTACACGAAATAGTCGGCACGTCTTGAGAAAGGCCTTTCGCCGCCGCGGACAGCGCGTCGAGCTGCCGCGACGTCGAACACGCGTGCCTGCCGATCAGCGTGTTAGGGCACGTCGCCTCGCCTCACCGGGCCGACGGTCTGCGGCCGGTTGAGGAAGAACTCGCGATTGCCGAGCGCGGCCTCGGCATACTGGTCGATCGCCACGATGATCGCCTGCACGTGGTGAAAGCACCAGCCTTCCCGCGTCGCCATGTGCCGGACCTCGGCCAGCGCCTTGATCCAGGGCGCGTGATCATCGCTGTCGTGGAAATACCGAAGCGGCTCTCTCATCTTTTCCTCCGGCACATCACGTCTTGCAGTTCGGCGCACAGCCGCCGCATCCCGGGCGCGCCGTCATGCACGCGCTTCGCCGGCGGCCAGCTCTCGCTGCGCCGGGCGAATGAAGGCCGGCGTCGCGGCGCGACGGCGCGGCGCAACGCTCGCATGCACGATGATCGGATCGCGGTCGCCCAGGACCTCACGCTCCTCGACCAGGCGGCTCATGACCAGCCGCATCTTCAAGAGGTCCCCGGCGACGAAGGCGCAGTCCTCATCGCGGTTGATCTGCTGGCGCATGATGGCTTCGGCCTCGAGCATGCTGACGCGCAGCGCCCTGATCTGCCTGCGAATTTCGCTGATGCGGTTGTCCATGGCGTCCTCCAATTCCCGGTGGAGGGCAATTAGAACAAAACAAGAACATTGAGTCAAGCCGTGAAAGCCGTCCGTCATGGGTATCGTTATCACGACGCAACCGGGTGAGTTGCAGTCACCGGCCGTAACAGCTTTCACGAATTCAACGTGAGGTACCGGACATCAAGCGAGATCAGGAAGCCACGGGCGACCGCGCACAGCGTAGATCGCAGCCGTCAAAGACAAACAGCCGACACACGACTGTGGAACAATGTGGCATCGAACTTGTCTACACAAATAGACAAGTTAAAATGGGTCGATTCTATTTCGATCATTGCGCAGCAAATGCCCAAGTACTCCAATGCCCAAGTCCTCCAAGCTGGTAGCCGCGAAGCGCGGCAAGGTTCTTCTGGTTAGACGCCGATCTGACGGGCTGTGGATGTTCCCCGGCGGGCGCAGGCGCGCGCGCGAGACCGGGAAGGATTGCCTCAAGCGCGAAATCAGGGAGGAGCTGCCGAAGCTCAAGCTCGGCAGGCTCAGCCTGTGGAAGGAAGTGACGGCCAAGAACAAGCGTTCGGGCCGCAGGATGAGCGACGCGATCTTCATCGCCAAGAACGCCAAGGGCCGACTGGCGATCGGCGACAAGAAGGAGATCGACCGCGCCGCCTGGCAGAAGCCGCGGGGCATTCGCCTGACGCCAACCTCGCGCTACATCCGCGACCGGCTGTTTCCGAGAAAGCAGCGGCGCCGGAGATAGGCGGCGGGATCATCGCTGCTTGAAAGCGCCGCGCTTCCACCCCAAAGAAACGGCCCCAGCGAGGGGGCACAAGCTGGGGCCGCGAGTTTACCTTGATCGTCCAGACGCTGCCGGCAGGGACAGCACCGAACGTGTGACAATCATGCTCCGCCGCGTCGGTTCCTGGACGGCGGGCCTGGCTTTTTAGCTGGGCGACAACGCACGTTATTTATCTGCGCTCGCTGACCTGCAATTTGACGCGACGTAAGTTTGTTTAATCGTTGCGTGGAGTCATGGAACCGAAGACCGAGATTTGCCCGAAATGCGGGCGCAAATTTGAATTCGCATTGCCTCCGGGCGGCAAAGGCAACCGGCTCTATCGGTGCTTCAATTGCGGTGGCCCGGACCCTCTGAAGGATCACACGGCAGACGGCTATCTGCGCGGTCTGAAGTCCCCCGAAAAATAACACAGGTTAGTCAGCAACCAATCGCCTCGGCGGTGCTTGTTGCGTATGCAGGCCGCCCTTGAGGTTCATTTGGTACGCGTGACCACCGATGACGGCGAGGTCCAGATCTGGCTTGCCGCAACCTCGCGAGATCAAGCCCTCGATCTGGTGCTGGACGCGATCCCGGAAGGATGGGCCGTGAGCCTCATGCAGCGGCAGCTCACGGCCGAGCACATCTCAATGCTCAACATGATGCTTGGCGAAGCGCGGCGACATGAGATGTCCTGATTCCCCGCGGTGAATGTCCTGACCGGGGCAGCACCCTCTCCGGTGCGCCATCATGATCGTCGGATACGCATCCGCAGACCACCAGTTCCACGGCAGGAACACCGTACTGATCCGGATTTCTGGAAAGATAGGACGGTCGTAATACCAACCCTGCCGGCGTTACCGTTCTTTGCAGAGCATTTTTTCACGACTGAGTTTTTTACAGACCTATTATGACCGGCAGAAAAGGGCCGCCGATGCGACGGCCCTTTTCGATTCAGTGCCCATGTCATTCGCGCGGCAATGATCCCGGTGACGTACTCAACTCGGTACCAGGCAAAGAATGAGGCCGCCAACCGGCGGCCTCCTTGTTGAGTGGCCCCAGCAACCTATGGGGGCCTGGGAGGGCAGGCGCTGGGGCCGTCTACCGGCCCGGTTGGCGCGGTCGGGCCAGGTGAGTTTCCATCAAATGAACAGAGCAACGGCAACCATTGCGATTGGGCAAAGTCCCAATACGACGATGCCCGCTCGAACAATCACTTCGGACATGACATGCGCCCTTCAATGGGGCGGTCAAAATACGCCGCGGCCGAAGCCGCGCAAAGTGCAGTTTGTGCCAGATTTTCCGCGTTCCTCAATCATGCGTCACGGCGGGAAAGTACGCGCCAAGGCGGAGTTGTTGAGACACCAAAACTCACGCGTGAGCCTCCTGGAGATCGCCGAAGAGTGAGGCCCCGGCCGGTATCGCGAATTTCGGCCCTGGAGTTTGGCGGCTGCGCCGGCACACCGTGCTGATTTCTTCAGCTTCGCATACCGCCGACGCGTGCTAGGAATGACGTGATCCGCTGCGTATCGGGCCACGACATGAGCTAAGAATTCGTCCAGAATGACCTTCCCCTCCAACCGCCAGAGGCGGCTGTTCAGACTGGTTTCCGCGCGTTGGCAGCGCCGCGCCCTGTTCTTGCTGGGCGGCATTGCGGTCGGCGCGGCGGCCGTCGCGCTGGCACAGCTCGCGGATCTGGCGCAGATCGCGTTTGGCGCGGTGGTATCCCGTTTCCATTATGCCTCGCTGGTGCTGACGCCGGCCGGGTTCGCGCTGTCGGTGTTTCTGACCAACCGCTTCTTTCAGAACGCGCAGGGCAGCGGAATCCCGCAGGCGATCGCCGCACGCCATCTGACCGATCAGACCGCGCGCGAAAGCCTGGTTTCGCTGCGCGTTGCGGCCGGCAAGATCCTGCTGACGCTGTTCGGCCTGTTGTGTGGCGCGTCGGTCGGGCGCGAGGGACCGACGGTGCAGATCGGCGCCTCGATCATGTTCGCGCTCGGCCGCTTCTCGCCGCGGCGCCAACCCGGCCTGATCCTTGCCGGCGCGGCCGCAGGTGTCGCGGCCGCCTTCAACACCCCGCTGGCCGGGATCGTGTTCGGCATCGAGGAAATGAGCCGTGCCTTCGAGACGAGAACCAGCAGCCTGATCATCGGCGCGGTGATCGCTGCCGGCCTGACCTCGCTCGCGCTGATGGGCAACTATACGTATTTCGGCACCAGCGCGACGGCCCTGCGCAACGGCACCGACTGGCTCGCGGTGCCGCTCTGCGGCTTTGCCGGAGGTCTTGCGGGCGGCCTGTTCAGTCGCATCCTGATCACAATGGCACGCGGGTTTGCCAATCCGGTCGGAAGCGCGGTCAAGCGTTATCCAGTCGGTTTTGCCGCAATCTGCGGATTAGCGGCTGCGATTTGCGGGATTGCGTCCGACGGCGCGATCTATGGCACGGGATATCAGCAGGTCAAATCCGCGCTCGAAGCCGGCGCACAATTGCCGGCGAGCTTCAGCGTCTGGAAATTCCTCGCGACCACGTTCGCCTCGATCAGCGGCATGCCGGGCGGCATCTTCGCGCCCTCGCTCGCGGTCGGTGCCGGGCTCGGCTCCAACATCGCGCCGCTGTTTCACGGCGCGCCGCTGTCGGCCATCATGCTGCTCGGCATGGTCTCCTATTTCGCCGGCGTGGTTCAGGCACCGATCACCGCCTTCGTGATCGTCACCGAGATGACCGACAATCACGCGATGGTCGTGCCCTTGATGGCCGCGGCCCTGATTGCGCACGCGAGCTCGCGCCTGATCTGCAAGGAAGGCGTCTATCACGCCCTCGCCAAGGGCTTCGTCGAGCGCGCTGCGCCGGCGCGGAAGATCACCTCGACCTGAATTCCCGGCACCAAGGGAAAACGGCCCCGGCATCTCGCGTTGCCGGGGCCGTCCTATTCCCATGCTCATGCCGAACCGCCGGTGCCGATAATCAGGCGGACCCTCTGGGCCTTGAAGAATTTCCTTAATGAAAAAGCCTGCCCAGCATCCGAAGATTCGCGCGATCCGGCGTTTCGGAAAATAACGCGTGTGAATCCAGCTTGAATAAGTTTCGCCTGGAACAAACGGAATGTTTCAGTGACTCTTCATGCGTGAACGCCAGTTCCGGGTTCCTCGGGGAGCGGACTTGTCGCGACGACGTTGGTCTATGGGCAATCCCTGAGAAAGGGGGAAGCGCCATGATCGAGAACGTCATGACCAACGCCGGCTATTGGCGGGACCGAGCCGCCAAGACACGTGCGAAGGCGGAGTTATTCAGATACCAAAACTCACGCGCGAACCTTCTGAAGATCGCCGAAGAGTACGACCGTCTGGCCAACTATGCCGAGCAGCAATTACTGCGCGCACCGAGAGTAAACCTGTCCGGCCAATCTCCTTAACGGCAGGAGCCTTTGGACATTGGACCGTCTCAGCCGGTGCGTGCGCCGCACGTCACGCTGCTTTGGCCAATCGAGCCTCAGCCCCGATAGGCAAACAGCTCGATCGGCTCGCTGAAACCGCGCACCGAATGCTCGCCGACATGCTCGAGCGCGAAATCGTGCGAGACCAGATCGGCGAAGGCGCGCGACAGCAGCACGTTTCGTCCCAACTGCTTGGTCAGAGCCTCAAGCCGCGAGGCCATGTTCACCGCGGGGCCGATCACCGTGAAGTCGAGCCGGCTGCGCGATCCGATATTGCCGTACATGACGTCGCCGACATGGACGCCGATGCCGTAATTCATCGGGGCTCGGCCCATCATGCTGTTCTTTTCGCTGAGCGCCGCCATCGCTTGCCGCGCCTCGGACACCGCGTGCAGCAGGTTGGCGCAGGCCCTGGGATCGCTGAGCGGGAAAATCGCAAGCAGACCATCGCCGATGAATTTCAGGATTTCCCCGCCGTGCCGCGCAA
Organism: Bradyrhizobium brasilense; assembly: GCF_029714345.1. Taxonomy (NCBI): domain Bacteria; kingdom Pseudomonadati; phylum Pseudomonadota; class Alphaproteobacteria; order Hyphomicrobiales; family Nitrobacteraceae; genus Bradyrhizobium; species Bradyrhizobium brasilense. The sequence continues at coordinate 3,895,499 of NZ_CP121669.1, read as the reverse complement.
TCGGCTCCGACATCGCGTCGAAATAGTCGTTGAGGAGATCGATGACGTCGTCGCGCGGCCAGGAATCCGAGATCCGGGTGAAGTCCCTGAGGTCACAGATCATGATCGCGGCGCGGACCGTGGTGCCGCTGCCCCGCCTCGTCGCACCCGCCAGGATCATCTCGCCGGCATGGGTGCCGACATAGGTCTCGAGCAGCGTCCGCGCCAGGCGGTTCTTCATCCGGATTTCGCTGACCAGCGCCAGCACAGGCACCACCTTGCGCAGCTCGGCGATGTCAGCGTCATCGAAACCGCCGGACCGGTCGGTCGCGAAGGTCACGACATGCCGCTTGCCGAGCGTATGCAGCAGCGGCCACGCCACATAGTCGGTCAGGCCTTGCGCGCGCATCTCGTCAAAGAGCGCATGCGTGCGGCCAGGCGCCCGTTCGAGCCGCTCGCGCACTTCGCCGGCGCCCTGGTGGATTTCGTAGACCGGGCTGCCGATATATTCCGAGCGCTCCCTGACCTCGTAGTCGACCCGCGTGATCTCGGCCTCGCGCTTGCCGTCGCCCCAGATGATCCGGGCGCCGAGCCATTGCGGATGCTGGATCAGCAGATTCATCGTCGCCCGCTTGAGCGGAATACCCGTTTGCTGCAACCGGATGCACAGCTCGGCGAAGATATTGTCGATGAAGCGCTCGTCGCGCGTCTCGTTGGTCAGCCAGGCCACCACGTCGCCGCCAGACTGCGGCGTGACGGACTCGATGTTGGGCGCGTTCATGGCTTGCTCCGGAGCGACGGGTGGGATCGGCACGCGATATGTCGTGCTTCTGCCCGGCAACGTCAACGCCACCAGCGGTAACGTGATCGGGCGCGCCGGTGGTCAAGGCTCTGTATCCCCGCCCTGTCCTGCACTGCGCATGGTGTGGTGAAGACGGACGCACTGCCAAAATATCGAAAACAACCCCATGCAAAGTAGCCGGCGGACACGGCAGCTTGACTCGTCGGGCAAATCAGCGGTACTCTTCCATTATTCAGAAATCGTATCGATTCAGGTTACCCCCTACCCGCCCAGCCGATCGACCTCGGCCTTGCCGGACTTCATCACCAGCGGAATGTGCTCGCCCTGCCCGAGCAGGCACGCCACGTCGCGCAGCGGATTGCCCTCGACCACCAGCAGATCGGCGAAGGCCTCCGGCGCGATGCGGCCGAGCTTGCCTGCCATGCCGAGCACCTCGGCGCCGATGATGGTCGCGCTGGCGATCACCGCCTGCGGGCCGAGCAGTTCGGCGCGGATGCGGAATTCGTCGCTCTGCAAGCGCTGCGACGGTCCGAGCAGATCGGTGCCAAATCCCATCTTGACCCCGGCCTCGCGGTAGATCGCGAGCGAGCGCAGGCCGGCGTCGCGCACGTCGGCGATCTTGGCGACGCTCGCCGCAGGCAGGCCGTACTTCGCGCCCTCATTGGCCAGCGCCTCGTAGGTGACCAGGGTCGGCACGACATAGGCGCCCTGCTCGGCCATCAGCCGCGCGGTCGGCAGATCGACCAGATTGCCGTGCTCGATGGTGCGCACGCCGCAGCGTATTGCCCGCTCGATCGCCTCCGCCGTGTAGGCATGCGCCAGCACATAGGTGTGCCGCGCTCTCGCCTCCGCGACGATGGCGCGGATCTCGTCCTCGGAATAGCCGTAGGCGCCGATCGGATCGGTCGGCGACGCGACGCCGCCGGACGCCATGATCTTGATCTGGTCGGCGCCCATCTGCAGCTCCTCGCGCACCGCCTTGCGCACCGCATCGACGCCGTCGACGACGCGCGCAATCGCGCCGACCCGCACGCAGCAGGAGCAGGTCGGATCGGCCAGATAGTCGGAGCGGGCGCGCCCGTCGCCATGCCCGCCGGTCTGGCTCAGCGCGCGGCCGGAGACGAACAGCCGTGGACCGTCGGTCAGGCCGGTGTCGATCGCCTGCTTCAGCGCGTAGCCGGCGCCGCCGGCATCGCGGACGGTGGTGAAGCCGCGCTTCAGCATGCCGCGGAGCAGCATGGTCGAGCGCAGCGTCACCAGCACGTTCGCCATCCGCGCCTGCTGCGACAGATCGAGCTCGACCGCGACCGCATGCACATGCAGGTCGATCAGGCCGGGCATCAGGGTCTTGCCCTTGAGGTCGACGACCCGATCGGCGGAAGCCTCGATCGGCCGGTCCGACACCTCCTTGATCAAGCGGTCCTCGACCAGCACGTGGTGTCCTTCGAGCAGATCGGAGCGCAGGGGATCGAGCAGCGCGGCATTCTTGAAGAGGGTCGTAGCCATGATGGTCTCCCAGGCGCCGCGATCACGCGGCTTCGCTTGCGATGTCTTCCAGCGAGCGGCCGCGCGTCGGCACGCCCATCAGCACGACGGTCAGCGCGCCAATCAGGAGGACCGACGTGGTGACGCCGAACACGCCGGCAAAGCCGAAATTCGGGTAGAGGTAGCCGACCAGGATCGGCGCTGCGATCGCGCCGATGCGGCCGATCGCGGAGGCAAGCCCGGCACCCGTGGTCCGGATCGATGTCGGAAACACTTCGGCCGTGTAGGCATAGACGCCCGCATAGGTGCCGTTCATGAAGAACGACAGCAGCAGGCCGGCCGTCATGATCTCCGCATCGCTCTTGGCAAAGGCGAGCCCGAGCGCGCTGACGCCGCCGAGCAGCATATAGGTCGCAATCGTCGCCTGCCGTCCGATCCGCTCATTGAAAAAGGCGGCGGTGAAATAGCCCGGTACCTGCGCGCAATACATCGCGAGCGAATAGCCAAAACTCTTGGTGATGCTCATGCCGTTCTGCACCAAGAGGCCGGGAATCCAGACGAAGAAGGAATAGTAGCTGAAGGTGATCGACAGCCACATGATCCAGGTCATGGTGGTGATGCGTGCCTGCCGGCCGGCGAGCAGCGCGGCAAAATTGCTCAACAGCGTTCCCGACGAGGCGACTGGCGCGGCCGGCTCGGCGACCGCAGGCGGCAGCGCGCGGCCCTCGCGCGCGAAGCCGGCCTCGATCCTGTCGAGCACCGCTTCGGCCTCCTTCGCCCTGCCCCGGCTTTCCAGCCAGCGCGGCGATTCCGGCAGCGATCTCCGCCACCACAGCAGCATCACGACAGGCACGGCCGTGATGACCAGCACGATGCGCCAGCCGTTCTCGTAGGCGGGCACGATGAAATAGCCGAGCAAGGCGGCGGCGACGAAGCCGAACGAGAAGAAGCCCGCCAGCGCGCCGGTGAAGGCGCCGCGGTAACGCCGCGCCACGAACTCCGCGAGGTACGGCGCGATGATCGCGCTCTCCGCGCCGGTGCCCATGCCGGCGACGACGCGCGCGGCAAAGAACGCCGGCCAGCTATCCACCGCCGCGCTGACCAGCGAGGCCGCGCTGTAGAGCGCGAGCGCCGACATCATCACCGCGCGGCGGCCGATCAGGTCACCCAGCGTCCCCGCGAGCAGCGCGCCGAACAAATAACCGACGAAGGTGCTGCTGCCGAGCACGCCGGTCTCGACATTGGTCAGCCCCCAGGCGGTGCGCAGCACCGGCAGGATGAACGCCAGCACGGCGGCATCCATCGCGTCAAAGAGATAGCCGAGGCCGCCCATCAGCAGCAGGTGCACGTGGAACCGCGCGAACGGCAGGCGCTCGATGCGCGCCGAGATCATCGACATGAAAGTCCCCCCTCGCCCCCGCGGCGGCACGCGCCACAGGGTCAGCCGGGGAATGATAGACAAACCAATATTATCCGAATAATTTATAATCGTTATCTGGCACATCACCCTTGTGAATATTGCTCGTGTCCTTCCGCACGCTCGACCTCAACCTGCTGAAAGTCTTCGAGGCGCTGATGACCGAGGGCAGCGTCACGCGCGCCGCCAGCGCGCTGACCATGACGCAGCCCGCGGTCAGCAACGCGCTCGCGCGGCTGCGCGACGCGCTGGGCGATCCCCTGTTCGTGCGCACCGCGAGCGGGATCCGCCCGACGCAGCGCGCCGTGGCACTATGGCAGCCGATCGGCGATGCCCTCGAACATGTCCGCCACGCGCTCGACGAGGATGCCTTCGATCCGCGACAGACCCAGGCCGAATTCATCCTGTCGATGTCCGACTACGTTGCGTCGCTGGTGATGCCGCGGCTGCTCAACCGCTTCAGCGAAGTGGCGCCGTCCGCGCGCATCCACACCGTGCCCAACACCATCCTGGAGATCGGCGATCGGCTCGAGGACAACCGGGTCGATTGCGTGCTGAGCGTCTATGTCAACGAGGCGCAGCAGCCGCCGGCCGTGATCCGCTCCCGCTCGCTGTGGACCGTCGAATATGCCTGCATGATGCGGCGGGACCATCCGCTGGCCAGGCAGAAGCGGCTCAACACGCGGAGCTTCCTTGCCGCCAAGCATGTCGATGTCAGTCTCGCCGGCAAGACGCTGCCGACCTACGACCAGTTTCTCGCCTCGCGCGGGCTGTCGCGCAATCTGGTCGCGACCGTCAACCACTACAATGCCGCCTACGAGATCGTGCGCCAGTCTGACCTGATCGCCGTGCTGCCGCGCGATCTCAGCGCCCAGTCCCGCCACGCGCCCCATCTGCACGCCATGCCGGTGCCGCTGCCGGCGCCGCCGCGCATCGTCAGCCTGTTCTGGCACCAGCGCAACGACACCGTTCCCGCGCAACGCTGGCTGCGCGAGACACTGGTGGAGATGTTCGCGCGGATGGAGTGAGGCGGTGGGATTGGGGCATGCGGACGAACCCGGCTCCCGGACACCGGTGATCCCCGTAGCGGCACGGGGATGCTGATTAACGCTCCCACAACCCGGGTTTTGTTTCCGATTGACGCCATCGGGGACCGAGGTGGTAGGCTGTCGCCATTTCACATGGCCATTTGAATGCGCGAGTTATTGGAACAATATCAGCTTTTGCTGGCGCCCTTGATCTTCGTGCCGTTCGAGCAACTCTTTGCAGCGAGGCAGCAGAAGATCTTCAGGCGTGGTCTTTCGACCGATATGGCCTTCCTGTTCCTCAACGGCTGGCTGGTGTTCATCGGCGTGACCGCGATCATCGCACTGGCGACGCTAGTCAATCAATCGATCCTGCCCTCGGCCGTCAAGCAGGCGGTCAGCGATCTCCCGTATTGGGCTCAGGCGCCGATCGCGATCGTGATCGGGGACCTCGGCATCTACTGGACCCACCGCATCCTGCATGTCGTGCCCGCCATGTGGCGCATCCATGCCGTCCATCACGCCGTCGAAGAGCTGGACTGGCTCGCCGCGATCCACCAGCACCCGCTTGACGTGACCTTCATGAAGGTTGGTTCGCTGTTTCCGCTGTTCGCGCTCGGTTTCTCCGCTGAGGCGATCGGGACCTATCTTGCGATCTACTACTGGCAATCCTGGCTTGCGCACGCCAACGTGCGCCTGGGCTACGGCCCGCTACGCCATGTCCTGGTGTCGCCGGAGTTTCATCACTGGCATCACAGCAGCGAGCGGGAGGCCAGGGACAAGAACTACGCCGGGCTGTTCTCGTTCTACGATGTGCTGTTCGGCAGCCTCTATCTTCCGGAAGGGCAGAAGCCGACGGCATTCGGTGTCGATCATCCGATGCCCACGAGATACCTGGCGCTTTTGGCCTATCCATTTTTCGCTTGGGCCTCGATGCTCAAGCGCGACGATCCGTCGGGCACCAGGCGCCCGGTTGGCGCGGAGGCTGTGCCCGGCACGGCAACGCCGCCGGCGCACCAGGACGGCTGATCCTGATGATCTTCGCGACTGTCCGCGATGGGGACACTAGCCTCCGACGGTCGCAGATTTTCGCAACTGCTCGCCTGTAGGTGTCTCGCCGGCCTCTTGCCGGTATCTCGTCCAGATCAGTGCGATCACGGTTGCGCACATCATGGGGCCGAGAGGCGTGCGCACGAACGGGAAAGCGTATCCCAATACGAAGACGACGCTGACAGCGATCCGGAAGGCGCTTCGACCCGAACGCGACGCGAGGCGGCCCGCGCTGGCGTTCATGAGAAAGAGCAGCGCGACCACCAGGATCGGCATATCGTAGATCGCGAAGTAAGGAGAAATCAGCGGCGTTGCCGCCAGCAGGCCTGCGGCCTTTACGGCGTAGCTGACATGGCCGCGCCACAGGATCAGCACTCCGATCGCGACGACCGATGCGATGGCGACGTGGACCGCCATCGCCAAACCGTAGCCAAGGCCGGCGTCTCTCAAGAGCCCATAGATACTCTGAAGCTTGTACCACGGCAGCGCGCCACTGAGGTGGAATTGCGTCGTGGCGAAGGTGGCGGCCGCGCGGAATCCATCAAAGGTATCCCAACCGAAGATCAGTCCGGCGAGCAGCAGCAGGACCGGAATCACCAGGGCGGCGGTGATGACGACGCGCCAACGTCCGGTGGCGATCAACACGAAGGGAAGCAGCACGCCATATTGCGGTTTGAAGATGAGCAGCGCGATCAGGGCCCCGCTGAGAAGCGGACGCCTGTCCAATGTCAGCAGGATGCCGCCGAGCAGCGATGCGGCGAGCAGTGCGCTTTGGCCGGAAATGAAGTCATAGAATACAGGCGGAGCAACGAGTGCCAGCAGCAGCGCGCCGAAGCGTGGCCGGATGGCATGAGCGACAAGCAGCCAGCAAGACAGCTTTGCCGCGCTCCAGACCCAGAACGCAACCGGAAACGGCAGCAGCGCCAACGGCGCCAAAACCAGGAAAAATACCGGCGGATAAAAGAACGGAACCGGCACCTGATCGTAAGGATACGGAGCGTGATTGAGGGATTGCACCCGGAGAACAAGTTGCTGATGCAGCTGCTCCCAATCGTAGGCCGCCGCAGCATGGCCTTCGAGCGCCATCGCGCCCGCGCCCCAGAAACATGAAAAATCAATTCCGGCCTGGCCGCCACCACCGAAAAATGCCGGTATCGAAACCAGGATCGAGACGCCAAGCAAGATGACGCAGGCAACCATCAGCGCCGGGTCATCTTCTGCAGAAACGTCCCAGTGCAAAAATTTCTTCATATCGTCTGAAACGGCTCAAATCATGAAATGGCGCAATCTACCATTGCACTCTCGGGCCGAGCAACGGAACGCCGGCGGCGGCTGGAGATGTTTGCGCAGATAGGGTGAAGACGCAGGCGTCGAATGGGCGAGCGGGCTGTGGCCTAGCTTCGCTCGCCGCTGCGAGGTTTCACGGACACGGCCCGCCGTCGCCCTTCGGGCTATGGCGTGGCAGCCTTCGCTCTCTTCGCTACGATGGAGTTTTGCTGGCCTGCCGAGCCGTAGCTCGCGAAGCGAGCGAAGGCTGGTGGGGGAGGCAGGACTCGAACCTGCGAAGCCATGAGGCGGCTGATTTACAGTCAGCTCCCTTTGCCACTCGGGACACTCCCCCGTCCAACAGCATCAGACCGGCCGCGCGAGTGGCGGCGGACCGGTCATCGAAATGACGCTGATAACCGGCCGACCCGAAGCGGGTGCGCGGTCGGGCGCGTTTATGGGGGAAGGCGGTCCCCAAAGTCAACCAAGCCAGCCATCTAATTGGGATACTTTTGCAGGCTCGGGCGATCTCTGTTCCAAAGTAGCGAGTCTTGCGGCTAGATTCTTGTTTTGTCGCGTTTTCCTCACGCGAACCGGACCCCACTTCGCTCGAAAACGCTGTGTAAAATTGCCAATATTCAGGAGCCGTGACACAAGCCTCACATGAGCGATCGCGACCGCAAACCCAATTTCCGAGGCAAGGGCGGTAAACCCTTCCAAAAAGGGCCGAAATTCGGCCGCCCGCCGGCCCGGCAGGAACGCGAATCCGGTTCCGACGGGCCGGTGATTCTGTACGGCTGGCACACGGTGTCGGCCGCGCTTGCCAACCCGAACCGCCATATCCGCAAGCTTTACCTCACCGAGAACGCGGCGAAGCGCCTCGCCGACGAAAACATCGCGACCCGCGTCGCCCCCGAGATCGTCCGGCCCAGCGAGATCGACCGGCGCCTCACCCCCGATGCGGTGCATCAGGGCCTCCTGGCGGAGGCCGATCCCCTGCCCTCGCCCGGCATCGACACGCTGGCGCTGGAGGGCATCGTGCTGGTGCTCGACCAGATCACCGATCCGCACAATGTCGGCGCCATCCTGCGCTCGGCCGCGGCCTTCGCGGTGAAGGCGATCGTCACCACCGCCCGTCACAGCCCGGAGGCGACCGGCGTGCTGGCGAAGTCCGCCTCCGGCGCGCTCGAGCTGGTGCCAATGGTCACCGTGCAGAACCTGGCGCGCGCGCTGAACGAGTTGAACGAGCGCGGCTTCCAGACCGTCGGCCTCGACAGCGAGGGCAGCGAGGATCTCGGCAAGGCCGCGCTGCAAGCGCCGCTCGCGCTGGTGCTCGGCGCCGAAGGCAAGGGCCTGCGGCAATTGACGCGCGAGACCTGCCGCCTCGTCGCCCGCCTCGACATGCCCGGCGAGATCAAGAGCCTCAACGTGTCGAACGCCTGTGTGCTCGCGCTCTATATCGGCGCCAGCCGGCTCGGGCTGATGTGAACGACAAACGCCCGCTCGCGTGACGCGAACGGGCGCTGATGTCTCGAACTGACGATCGGATCAGTAGTAGCGGCGCAGCACCGGATGGCCGTAGCGGCCGTAGCGATAGCCGTAGTGCGAACGATAGCCGTAGTGGTGGCGGTAGCCGTAGTGACGGTAGCCATAGCGGCGATAGCCGTAATACGGGCGGCCGTAGCCTTCGCGGTAGTACGGACGCGGCGCCCAATTTCCCGGACCGGTGTAGGTCGGTCCCTGGTTGACGTAATAGTACTGCTGCGCCGCGCTGGGATAAGCGGCATCCGGGTCGGGCAGACGTTCGACGGCGCCGTAGCCGTAGCCGTTGCCGTTGCCGTAGCCGTAGCCGCCGCAACCACCGCAGCCGTAATTCACGATGGGCGCGGAATAGCCGCAAGGGTTGAAACCGCACGCCATTGCGGGCGCGGTCAGCATGACGGCCACCGCCGCAATCAGTCCTTTGATCATTTGACGCATTACTCTCTCCTGTAGGTCTCTCTGTTCGTCGCGTAGCTCTTGATGGCTATTCAGGATCCCCGTTTCGCGGGGCTCTTGATCTCGGGCAGTTGATTTCAGAATCCTCGGGGTCGCGGTGGCCGCGGGAACGGGCGCGGCAGCGGCCGCGGCCCGTTGAACTCCGGCGCGTAGATCACCGGCGGCGGATCGACCGGCACGTTGGACTGTGCCGGCAGCGGAGCCGATTCCGCGCCCCACGATTGATGATAGCTCTCGGCCGGCTTGGGCAGGCGGCGGTTGGCCGGCGGCTCGATCTCGAGGCGGCCGTAACCCGGCATGCGGCCGAGGCTCGGATAATAGTGGCCGACATTCGGCTGGGGATCGATCGGGCGGCCGCCATAGACGGTCGGCACCATCGACTCGTTGCGGGCGAGCCCCATCGCACTTTCGACCACGGCGTAGGAGGCGTCGACGCCGTTAATGATGATCGGCACGCCGGGCCGCACCGGCACGACAATGTCGAAGCCGCCGCCGGCCAGCGCCGTCGAGGTCATCGCAGCCAATATCGCCAGCGCAAGACTTGTGCGCATGTTCACCCAGCGTCCCGAATTGTTTCACCCGCAACCTAATCCAACGGCTTGGCGGAAGGGTTAAGGACGCCGGCCAAACTGCCGGTAAGCCTAACGCGTAAGCATCGGCATCGGGTCAATGCGGCCGTGCGGAATCAGAAATCGTTAACGGGCGCCCCGGGGGCATGATCCGGCAAAGTGCGAAACGGTTTTCACGCTCAAACAAGGAGCCGCCTACCCGTCAGGTGAAGGCGTTCTCGACGATCGAGTGGACGCCGATCGCGATCGTGACCGCGCCGACCGCCATTTGCAGGCCGCGATTGGCCCAGGTCAGCCAGCGCGCCGAGGCTGCGAGCGGCACCGCGATCACGCTGGACAGCACGCCCATACCGATCATCGAGCCGATGCCGAACAGTGCGACATAGCCGAGCCCGATCACTGGACTTGGGGCCTGCGACACCGTCAGCACCAACAGCGCCGCCGAGCCGGCCATGCCGTGCATCAGGCCGACCAGGAGCGTGCGCCAGCGGAAGCCGTGCGCATGGCTGTGCGCGGCGCGAACGTGCGGCACGGTCGACGCAGGCGCCACGGTGGACGTAACCGCCACGGCTTCACCGGCATGGCTGTGGGCGTGGAAATGCGTGGTGCCGTCGCCATGCGAATGGGTGTGGAAGTGCACGCGGTCGCGCCACAGCCGCCACCACACATGCGCGCCGAGGCCGACCAGCATGATGCCGACCGCGGTCTCGATCGGCTGTGCGACCGTTTCCGGGATCGCGCGCCCGAGCAGGATCGCGGCGCCGGCAAAGATGAACAAAGTGAGGGTGTGGCCAAGCCCCCAGGTCAGCCCGTGCTTGACGATGTCACCGACATGGGTGCGGCGGGCCGCGATGCTCGATACCGCCGCGATATGATCCGGCTCCAGCGCATGCTGCATGCCGAGCAGAAAGCCGAGACTCAAAATTCCGAACATCAATCCCCCGTGTCGGCACCGACATCAGTCCGTTCACCGCTGTACACGCAATTCTCGTCAAAGGCAGCAAGCGCCGGAACGCATCATGCGCACGAACCTGCAGAACTTCACACTGCTTTGAACACAGGGCAAGGCCGCGCTGGAACAGGCACGGCACCGCGAGATTAGCTCTCGAAGACGAGAGGAGATTTCGCATGACACAATTCAAGATCCTCGGCGCAGCAGCCCTGCTCGCCTCGGCACTGGCGAGCCCGGCGATGGCGCAACAGACGATCGGCACCCCCGCGCGCTGCTCGAACGCCTGGCCGGACGCCCGATGCCAGGCGATGGCACCGGCCACCACCCGCACCGCCTATCACCAGCGCATCGATCGGCGGGACCAAGGCTGGCAGAGCAGCTACAACCGCTATGACCCCGGCCCGTTCGCGCCTGTCGACGCCGCGGCCCGCGTGGCCGGTGGCGTCGTCGGCGGCGCGGTCGGCACGGCGGCTGCGGTCGCCACCGCCCCGTTTGGCGGCCCCGACTATACCCGCGCCCCGATCGGCGGCGCCGAATATGCCCGGCAAAACGGCTTTGTCTGCACCCCCGGCACCTGGTTCCGCGGCAGCGACGGCCGCCAGCATCCCTGCCAGTAGCTCAGCTGATTAGGCCGACGGCGCAAAAGGCGGCCCGCGGGCCGCCTTTTGCTGTCGGGCCGATACGGGGGCGCGATCGCTTCTCGCCTGCTCGGTTCAAGCCTTGGTTCTGGCTCTGGCGCGCCAAGTCTGCTATTCGAGCGCGCAAATCATTCCCAATTCGCCGGCTTAGCTCAGCGGTAGAGCAGCAGTTTTGTAAACTGAAGGTCGGGGGTTCAATCCCCTCAGCCGGCACCAATTGGCTTGGATTTCCGGTGCTGTCTTGGCCATGGCGACATGGCTTCAGTCCGCCGAGATCGACCGTCGACCGCAGCAGCCCCGCCAGCTTGCAGGCGAATACGGCAGTTCCGCGGATGGGGAAGCCTGCTTCGACGCTGCGGAGCTGTCCGGAGCATGCTTCTTCGATGCCGACGCCAAAGCGGTCCGCTGCTGCAAATCCCTCGATGATCCCGTGAACGCCGACCGTCCTGCGGCCGATGCTGCCTTCAAACCGAAGTGCCTGGGCATCGCGTCCTCCATCAGATATGCGCGGCCTACGCCGCGTCGTTCCCGGCTGCGATTCGAACACGTCGTCGCGATTCAATCAAAGCGCTTCGCCTGATTGCCCACAATGTACAAAGCGAGCCGTAGTATTCCGGTTGTCGGGAGTGCCACATCGTCGACCGCACTCACCGCTAGCCAATGCAACGACCCTGCGCTTCGCAATGTTTTGCAGGAAGCGCTTAGCGATAACGTTGAGCACTCTCGCAACGACTACTTGTGATTTTGTTCCCGCTGGCTATTGTTCCGGCACTTTCACGTTCGGGAATTTCAAAATGAAGATTGTTTTCTGCACCGCGATTGTCTTGTCCACACTGGCCGTCGCTCCGGCGAGCGCCAGGGAGCGCAATGACAGCCCTCACTCCCAGGCCTGCATGGCCAAGAACGGCTTCAATCTCGATATGTGGCGCGCGCACTCCGCGGGCACCGACGCGCAGGTCCTGAGGTACATCCAGTGTCGGGATCGGGTGTCCGCAGCACAGGCCAAGGCGATCGGCATTCGCGACCATAACTTCAGCGCGGGCTATCGATGATGCTTGAGGGTGAGATGAAAATCGGCCTCGCCCTCGCTTTGCTTGCCATCGGCTGCATCCCGGCAAGCGCCGCAGGCTGGACCTGCTCCGCCCCGGGTCTGATCTCCGGGTCGTATGATGGCGGCGATAGCGCCTACATCCATCTCACCGGCTTCTCGAACGGCAACAACTATCCTGTCGCGAAGAAGGGCAGCCGGGCCACCGGCACGACGAAGAACGGCACCCGCTTCGTCTGCACGCAACGCTAAGGCACACCGCCAATCCTGATCAGCCTGAAATTATCGCCGACCAGACTTCACCATTTTGAGGAATCACCATGAGATTGCTGATCTTGCTCGCAACCTTCGCCGCCACCATTTCGGCGGCCACCGCCGAAACCGCTGTCGAGCGCCAATGCGCGTCGGGCAAATGCACCTGCACCTACATCGCGTCGACCTGCAAGACCTGGAATCGCACCCATGGCGGCGACCTCGCCATCTGCGACAGCTACCGCGAGAGCTGCCTGCAGAGCGGCCGGTGGGACGACAGAAACCGCCACATCGACGTGGTGGTGAAGCGCTGAGTCAGTTCGCCCTTTCCAAACCGGCGCTGCGCCGCAGGGCCGGTTCGGAAAGCCGCTGCGACACTCCCCTGGCAGGAATCGTGGGATCCTTCCCGTAAGATCACCCATCCCTCGCCTTGCTTCTGTTCTTGCGGCCCCAAACGGGGTATGCAGAATGCGGGGTGGGACTCTGCCAATGACCTATTTGATCCTTGCCCGAGATGGCACCAGCCGAATCGTGCTGAAGCGCGACAGCGAAGACGCGGCCGAGAAGAAGGCTCGCGAGCTGAAGGAGATGGGCTGGTTCGAAGTCGAGGTCCGCGAGGACAAGACGGCGCCGGTCACGTCGGCTCCCCCGGCGGATCGTCCACCGACGCTGCAATGACGCTTTGATGAACCTTTGCCGGGTGGCCCTTACAGATATGTGAGGAGCCGCCACCATGTCCGACACAGCACATTACCGCTTCCAATCCGATCAGGCGCGACGGCTGGCCCGACAGGTGACCGACGCCGCGGTGCGCGAGAAGCTGCTCGAAATGGCCGAGGAATATGGCCGCTACGCCGACCTGATCGAGGCCCGCAGCATCGAGCAGGTACCCGCTGCGGTAGCGGCCCATTAGGCTGAACCCCGCCCCGTTCCGGACGGCTCACCGGTTCGTCCTCTCCTGATGCCTGTCCTTGAGGTGAGGCCAAATCCGCTCGACAACGCCCTGAGGATTTGTTCGGAACATTATGCCCTCTCACGCGATTTTCCTCGCATGAGGGTCCGCGAATCCGACCGCAATTTGCTGCTGCTGGGCACGTTCACGCTGCTCAGCATGGCTGCTGCCGGCCTCGTCGCCCTGCTCGATCCGGCACCCGCGCCGGCGAACCCCGCGCCTCGTCCGGCCGCGAATCAAGCGTCGACATCGGATCAGGGACCGGCCCAGACCCCGGTCCGGATCGTCGGTACTCCGTTCGTCCCGAACACCAATCCCCGTCAGCGCTGACCGCCCACACCCGCGCGGCGTGTCACAATTATGTCACCGCGCCTACCAAACAGCCGTCTTCGTCAACCATCATGATGGCGAGCGCTTGATTCCGCACGGTTGCTTTGCTGGAATCCGCGCGCTCAGGGTGCGCCATGAAGTGGATGAAAGAACGCGATCTCCTGATCGCGCAGACAATGGCTTTCGTACAGTCGGTGAAGGGCAAGCTGCCCGACGCCGAGCTGTCGGCGCCTGCCCCACGGACGGCGATGCCGCCTGCCGCCCAGCCGACCGCCACGCCGCCTGCCGCTACACCTGCCCCCGCCGCGTTGCCAACCTCCGCTGAACAGGCCTTGGCCGAGGCGGTCGCCACGCTCAGCGTCAAGGCTGAGGTGCGGGCTGCGGTCGTGCCGCCTCCGCTTCCGGTGCCGACCGTGCTCGAGGGCCTGCCCCCCGCTCCGTCACCTTTGGCGGTGACGGTCGTCGAAGTCCCGCCTCAACCGGCGCAGCTGCCGCACTTTGCCCGGCTCGACATCAGCGGCGACTTCGGATCCGAGGTGCGGGAGCGGGTTGCCAATTTCCGCGCACAGCAGCAGCGCTTCCTGAAGGAGCGCGAGGACTATTGCACTACGACCATGGCCAAGGTCCGCGCCGCGATCGACGAGTTGCCGCGCTCGGGCAAGTAACGCAGCCCCATGAGACCCCGGACCGTGCGTTGGGCATCAGCCGCGCGCGCCCGATTTCACCGGCTCGGTCAGGAAGCGTCCGCTCGATCGCGTCAACGCCGGCTCATCCACTGCACCGAGGGCAGGCTGCTTTCCTTCCAGCATGGATCGCAAGCCGGCGATCGCCTTCGTCATGCGTTCGGCATATTTCACCGCGGCGCCGTCGACGAACTCTCGATCCTTTGGTTTCGGTTTGGCGACCCGCAGCTCCAGATGCGTCATTCCGTTTGGACCGTCCAGAACGGCGCGAGTCATTACGATCCGCGGCGCGCCGGGAATCGGAAGCGTGATGCCCACCGTGAAATAATCGGTCGGGCGCCAATCGAGCATCTCCTCAACGACGGTATGGTTGCCGTGCATACAGTGGTTCCTGGTGCCGGGACCGCGTCGTCCCTTGCCGGAATCCTCGACGATGGTGTCGGCGTCCCACCATTTCTGCCATTGCCCGGGCACGGTGAAAAACTCCCACACCGTCTGCCGCGGCGCGGCGATGTCGAATTCCAGCATGACGTAGGCGTCGTCGCGCGTCACCTGCATCCGGGTTTGCGCGTCTTCCTGCTGCCACGCCGCTTCGAGATCGCGCGCCCACAGCGTCACGTCGCCGATGACGTCGATGGTTTCGCGATGGGCGATGAGACCCTGCGCGACCGGATCGACACCCATCGCACGGATGGCCGCGTCGCTGTAGAGCGCGTAGGCGCGTCCGCCGACCTTCTCAGCAACCGTGTTCTTGAGCAGCCGGTGGACCAGAATGACGTCGCGCCCGGCGAGCTCCTCCCTGCCGCCCATCTTCTGCTTCACCATCTCGCCATGATGGATAACGAACTTGAAATCGAGATCGCCCATCGCGACGCAGGCCTGACACTCGCAAGTCGAGGCTTGGCGCACGTTGCGCAGGCGCCGGCGGAATTTGAAATAGGCGCCCTCGATCGCGTCCTGCAGCAGCGAGCCGTCGATTGCTTCGGCGGTGGTGTAGACGAATGCGGCGTCGCCTTCGAACTTGGCGAGGCGGAACGGCGGGCGCAGCGCCTTCACCACCGTATCCATGAAATCGGCGATGATGTCCTGCGCATGGTCGAGCTCGACCGCCGCGAGGAAGTTGGTATAGCCGGAGATGTCGGCAATCGCGAAATAGGCCGCTTCAGCCTTCGGAAGCATGGGGACCTCCTGCGCAACCGGTTCATGCCCAATCGTGCGGATGCGCAGTCTGTCATATCGCGCCGCCCGAGGTCGAGGACCAAAGCAACCCTGGGCGTGCGCTAGCGGCCGCCGATCTTCTCCAGCACCGGCAGCAGGTGCGTGAGAAACTCGCCCGGATTCTCGCTCATCGGGAAATGGCCGAGGCCCTTCATGATGGTGGCCTCGGCTCCGGCAATGCTGTTCGCCACCGCCAGCGTCTCTTCCGGCGTGCAGGAATAGTCGTACTCGCCCGACAACAGAAACAGCGGGCAACGTCTGGTGTCGATCTCGGCGACGCGGGCGCGGATGTCGCCGTCGACCTTGTAGAAATAGAGGTCGCCCTTGAACACGCCG
Organism: Bradyrhizobium brasilense; assembly: GCF_029714345.1. NCBI lineage: Bacteria > Pseudomonadati > Pseudomonadota > Alphaproteobacteria > Hyphomicrobiales > Nitrobacteraceae > Bradyrhizobium > Bradyrhizobium brasilense. The sequence goes on along the minus strand of NZ_CP121669.1, from coordinate 3,879,499 downwards.
GGCCCGCTCTGCATGTAGTGCCACAGCGTCTCCCACCGCTCCTTGTCGGGCGCGTCGGGGCCGACGAGGCCCGAGACGATGGCGGCGGCGACCTCGCCGCCATGCACGTCCGGCCGGTGCAGGAAATTCAGGTCGTAATAGGGATCGACATGCGCGCCGGCCTGCAGGCCGATGATGGCGCGGAAACGTTCGGGATGCTCGAGCGCGAGATGCAGCGCGATCCGACCGCCGATCGAGCAGCCGATCACGATCGGCCTGTCGAGGCCGAGCGCGTCCATCACGGCCAGGATCATGGTCGTGTATTGCGCGGAGGTGAGCTGGTACTCTTCGTCGTGCCAGCCCTGCGGCGGCGACGACTTGCCGTGCCAGGGCATGTCGAAGGCGATGACGCGATGGTTGCGCGTCACGCGCGCATCGTTCATCAGGCCGCGATATTGCCGCCCGTCGGCGCCCGCGGTGTGCAGGCAGAGCAGCGGCGTGCCCTCGCCCGCCTCCTCGACATAGACGCGGTGGGCCCGGCCGAACAGCTCCAGATGCATGTAGCGGCCGACGATCGGTTCGAACCTGGCGCTCATGCGGCCACTCCCTCGCGGCGCAGCTTGCCGAGCGCCTCCTTGAAGTAGCGCAGGTTCGCCATGAAGATCTGCAGCTCGCCCTCGGCCTTCAGCACCCGGCGCTTGATCAGCGCCATCAGGTCGTTCGAGCCCGGCGGCGGCCGCTTTTCGCAGAACCGGTCCCACTCCGCCTGCGAGGTGCGCAGCGCGAACGACGACGAGGGCATCACGAACGGACCCTTCGTCACCGCGACGATCCGGCCCTCATGGATCGCGATCAGCCAGGCGGCCGCGCCGATCTCGAGCAGGAATGTCGTGGTGAGGTAGCGGCCGCGCCGTACCAGGCCGGCGTCGCCGTTGACCCGTTCCTTCAGCGTGTCGATCATACCGGCTCCCCCGCTCGCGGCCCGTCCGCGCAGGGCGCAGCGGGCGCTTGTTCTGCCGGCAATGATGGGAGGAATGCAGGTGCCGTCAATCGCCAGCGGCGCCGCGCGGCCCTCGCGTTTTCGCGTGGCCGCCACATACGAATTTTGGCGAGAGCCGGGAGAACTACAGCCAGGACCAGACCAGTGCCACATTGGCGGCGCAGGCCGCGAGCAGCGCAACCGCAAGCGCGAGCTGCACGCGTTCGTAGGGGGGCTGGTGGATCGCTCTCATGGGCCGGAGCATCCGGCGATTCTACCCGGAGAGTCCCGGGGATTCTTTTTCCGGGGGTTTACCACCCGTTAAGGACTCAAGGCTCCTCCGCGAAAGGGCCGAAATGACTCATATTTTCAGATACTTGCCGGAAATGCTCGCTCACGGTTCCGTGATCGGAACGGCGATATTGCCTGAAACCCAAAACGGGGGCTGGCGTTGTCGGTTGTTTGGGGAACGACGAATGCCGTACGCGCTGTTTTATCAGGACGCCAAGCTGAGCAAGGCCTACCCGACCGAGGCGGATGTCTGGACGCTGGCCAGGAAATCCGGCCTGGTGGTGGATGCCATCTCCGAGGAGAAGTCCGCGCCCCGCCCGGTGCTGGATAACGACTACGAAATCCGGCCCTGTCAGCTCGAGCCAAACGAGGATCCGGCCAAGAACAAGGCCGACGCCGATCGCGAAGCGCGGCTGGAGCCGCGGTTGAACTGATCAGACGTTAGGCTGGCCGGCGGCGCGCGGCGGCGGACCGGGAATGCAATGGGTGCGGTCGCCCCGCGCCTATGGCGTTGCCGTCGCCAGCGAGGCCTGTTCGGCGGCGAGCGAAACGCAAATCTTCCGCCGATGCAGACCCCGGATCGCGCCGGTCACCTTGAGCACCTTGCCGGCCGAGCAGGACGCGTCCTGCACGAACACGACCTCGTAGGGCGCGAGCGCCAGGGGTTCGGATTTGAGGATGGTCTGGGCAAGGCACGGCACGGAGACCGCAGAGAGGATCAGCCCTAACGCAAAACTACGCATGTTCGTTTGTCCACCAGCCCGGCGATCGCATAATAGCGCAGCACGATGAAAGTTCCGTGCAATGCAGGAATTATTTTTTGCATTGCACGATCAGGCCTGAACATCAGGTGAATGTGGGTCGTAGCCCGGATGGAGCGGAGCGAAATCCGGGACTTCGTTCGTCGGATCGGCTGCCCCGGATTCCGCCGCGCTCCATCCATCCGAGCTACGGTTCACCGCATCCGTCGTCATTCCGGGGCGAGCGGCTGGCCAACAAAAAAGGCCGACCCGAAGGCCGGCCTTTCGATTGATGCGATGAAGCCGCGATCAGTAGCGGGAGCCGACCGGGCCACCCCAGCCGAAGCGGTAGTTGACCCCGAGCTTGACGGTATGCTCGTCGTTCCGGAAGCTCGTGCCGACGAGGTCGGCCGGGCCGCTGGTGAAGTTGGTCTTGCCGAAATTGTAGTACTGGTATTCGGCCTTCGCCGACCAGTTCGGGGCGAACATGTATTCGAGGCCCGCGCCGACCGTGTAGCCGTCCTTGTGGCCGCCATCGGTAGTGAAGGACGCCGGCACGCCGCCAACCGACGCGGTGATGTTGTTGTTGTCGCGCCAGGCATAACCGCCCTTGGCGTAGAGCAGCGCTGGACCCCAGGTGTAGCCGAGGCGGCCGGTCACCGAACCGATCTGGTCGGTGTTGCCGGTCACCAGCGTTCCGCCCGGGAGCAGCACGCCATTGTTCGAGGAGCTGGGCAGCCAGGAATACTGCGCCTCGGCGCCCATCACCCAGTTCGGGGCGAACTGATAGTCGAAGCCGCCCTGCACGCCACCCATGAAGCGCGCGTCGCTGCCCATCAGGTTGTTGCCGTCGGTGAACGCGCCGCCGACATGGCCGCCGATATAGAAACCGGTCCAGTTGTAGACGACGGCGGGGGCGGTATAGGGCGGCGGTGCCTTGGTATAGGTGCGGGCCGGCATATCAGCCGCAAACGCAGGGCCCGCAAGGGCGGCCAGCGCGACTGTGCCGAGCAAAAACTTCTTCATTTCTGATCCCCGTTACTAACGCTGCGCTGTTAAGCCAAACAACGTGACCTCAATTAGGTTGCTTTGGGGCAATGCCGCACCCGTGATGTTTCCGAGCTGTGACAGGGTCGCAACAACGCCCGTTTGTTCCCTGGCACAGAAGGTTTTTTTCACCGGTTAAGCAGCCGCATCTCGGCTGGATGTAAGTCGCAGACGGCTAAAGTGAAGTTCAACGCTCCCCGAAAAGTGATCGGAGTTCGCTAACGTTTCGATCAGGCTTGCGACAAGCCGCCGCGCAGAACCGCGGTCAGATCGCGCTTCTGCCCCTCGTTCGGGCATGATCTTTTCGGAAAAACCGCTTCACACTTTTCCGGATCATGCCTTAGCGCGGCATCTTTTCCAGTTCCGGAAATGCCGCGTAGGACGCGCCGGCGCAGGGCTCGGCAGGGTTGTCGAGGATGCGGTCGAGCCGGCCGTCGACAAACAGGACACCGCGCTCCCGGGCGGGGCGGTAATTGCCGTCGGTATCCTTCGCGCTGTAGCGCAGGCACACGACGTAGCGCAGCCGGCCGCCGACCGTGCGCTGCACCGGCTCGGCGATAGCAGCCTCGCGGACGCCGACCGGATTGTTCAGGTAGGTCCGCATGAAGGCTACGATCTGGTCGCGGTAACGGTCCGGGAACGGCTGATTGGCGACGCCCCGATCATCGGTGAACGTGGTCGGCCTGCCGCCGTCGTCGCTGGCGAGGCAGCCGGCGAGCGGAAGCGAGAGCAGCAGGATGGCTGCCAGTTGTGATGAAATCCGCAAACGACGCTGTTCCCTGAGTCCCCAGAGGCGTCTCATAAACCGCCGGGCGGCCGAAGGGAATTCGCAACTCGGTTATTCCTCGCCCGGGTTCACAACCGGAGCCGGACGCACTCCGGCCCGTCGCCATTGGGGAAGCAATGGACGGACGGGCCGGTTCTGCATCCAAAAGGCGCAGCGGGGCAATGTGGATCGAAACTACGCCCCTCGGATCAGATTCAACCGCGCTTGGGTCAGCCGCGTTTGGCCGGCGCGACGTGCTTGGTCGCGACCTTCGCGTGGACGTGCTTGGTCGCATGCTTCGGCGACTTCACCTTCAGCATGCCCATGTGCTTGTGGTGGCGGTGATGGCGATAGTGCTTGTGGTGCATCTTGGCGTTGGCGTTGCGCACCTTCGACGGCAGCTGCTCGCTCTTGATCACGGGAGCGGCCTTGGTTGCCGGGGCAGTCGTGGTCGCCGGCGCGGGCGTTGCGGCTTTGCCGGTCTCGGCGGCGAGCGCGGGCGCTGCGATCACGGACATGGCGAGCAGCGCGGCGGAAATCGTCTTCAGCATGATGGTCCTCCTCGTCGGGATCGAGAGGTCTCCGGCCGGATGGTCGGCCTCACCGATCAATGCACGTGACCTTATGGGCCGCGCACTGAACCCGTTCTGAAGGACCCTGACGGACTTCATTCATGTGCATGACATCTCTGTCATGTTCTCCTCTCGGGCGGAAAAGCAGGATCACGCAATCGTGGGATCGGCCGGGAATGTTCTGCACCCCTGGGTGTTCAAGTCATCAGGCTTCGGTGTAGGATTACCGAGCACGATCAGGAACGATCAGGAGCAACCAGGAATGAGCAGGAAGACGAAGTTTTTGGGCCTCGCAGTGCTCTCGATGACGCTCGCCTCCGGGCCGGTCATCTCGGCCTATGCCGCGGGCAGCGACAATCCCTCGCCGCCGGCTTCCGACAGCGGCAGCAGCAAGGGCAAGAAGGCGAAGAAGGACAAGAGCTCCGCGATCGACGATCAGAAGTTCCTGGCCGGCTATCGCGCCGCCTACACCACGATCTACGACAAGAACGACTATACCGCCGCGATCGAGCAGCTGAAGGCGCTCGGCCAGGATGATCGCGCCGACGTCGCCAACCTGATCGGCTACTCCTATCGCAAGCTCGGCGACTACAAGGTCTCGCAGATCTGGTACGAGCGCGCGCTGAAGGCCGACCCGGCCCACGTGCGCACCTGGCAGTATTACGGCCTCTGGCAGGTCGAACAGGGCAACCGCGATCAGGCGCAGTACCACCTGAACCGCATCGCCCAGCTCGCCGGCACCAACAGCGACGAATATCGCTCGCTCGCCGCAGCGCTGGAGAAGCCCCCGGGCACCGGCCTGGTTTACTGAGTTAAGGCAGCCGCTTCCTGCATCGAGCCGGCGTGGTCACGACGACTGCGCCGGCTTTTTGCTGCGTAGGATGGGTAGAGCGCAGCGAAACCCATCCTGCTTCCGCGCGGATCAGAGCTGATAGGTATCGCTTCGCTCCACCCATCCCACGGATCAGCATAATCGTTACGGATGGAGATTACGGATAATGCTCGAGGCGACGATCCGGCTTTTGCGGGCGGCTCGCCCCCACCGTGTTGCCCGCGGCGCCGGCATCCGGCTTGGCCGGACGCGCGGCCTTCTCGACCGGCGGCCCGCTGTTGCCGGTCTTCTTGGCGCTGTTCAGCGCCTCGCCGGTGGTGGTCACGTTGGCGGCCTGCCCGGCCCCCGCCGAGCCGGCCGAAGGGCCGGAGCTTTGCGCCAACACGGTTCCCGATAGCACCAATGCCGCCATCAGTATTGCCGCGTTGATTGTCATGGAGGGGGCCTTCTGCGCTCGAATGATGCACAGCAACGCGCCGCTGCCACGGACGTTCCCACGGAGCCATGATTTAAGGTAAATGCGCGGCAAATTTCCGCCCTGGCGCGGCCTGTCGCAGGAAGCACCGCGCGTTTGCGGCCTCCTCAGCCATGCGCTGCTGACGGGCTGCGTAGCGCCGCCTCGCGATATTCGGCCCATGCCTGCCGCAGGATTTGCACCGACGAGGTGAGGAATATCGCCGCCATCACGGTGGCGACGGCAAGGTCAGGCCAGGCCGAGACCGATCCCCACACGCCGAGAGCGGCCGCCATCACGATGAGGTTTCCGATCGCGTCGTTGCGCGAGCAGAGCCAGACCGAGCGGACATTGGCATCGCCGTCCTTGTACGGCAGCAGAAGCAGAACCGAGCCTAGATTGGCCGCGAGTGCCAACGCGCCGATGGCGCCCATCACCTCGGCTTTCGGCACGCCGAGCACGATTGTCTGGTAGACGGTCGAGCCGAACACCCACAGCGCCATCAAGCTCAGCGACGCGCCCTTCAACAGCGCAGCGGAGGCGCGCACACGCAGGCCGGCGCCGATCACCGCAAGGCTCAGTCCATAGGTGACCGTATCGGCAAGGAAGTCGAGCGCATCGGCCTTGAGCGCCTGCGATCCGGCAAGCTGACCCGCGATCATCTCGGTCAGGAACATCGCGCCATTGATGCCGATCACCGTCCAGAGCACGCGCCTGTAGCGCGGATCGAGACCGTCAAAGACCGGAACGCCGCCCGAGCAGCCGCACGAATCGGCCGCGCGATCGCGGTCCCCTGCCCGCACGCGAGCCTTGACCGGCAGCGTCAACGGCGGTGGTGCGCAGCATTCGGTCGTCTTCTGCTCGCAGCAATCGTTCATCGCTCGTCCTCCAGACGACAGGATAAGGCCGGCCACGCAACGCATTCAAGCCGATCCATCCGGAACAGCTCCGGCGATCATGCGTCGCGGGTTCAAGGGCTGCCGGCTGGGTTTAGCCGACAGCCCAACCTGCTGATGCGGGCCGTCGCCTCACTTCGCCTTCTGGATCGCGGTGACCGTGTAGCCGCCGTCGCCCTCCTGGGCCTCGAACCGGACCTTGTCGCCGACCTTGACCTGCTTGAGCAGCGCAGGATCCTTGACCCGGTAAACCATCGTCATCGGCTCGTCCATGCCAAGGCTCTTGGCCGGGCCGTGCTTGAGCGTGATCTTGCCGGCTCCCTCGTCGATCTTCTTGACCTCGCCATTGATCGCGGCGGCCTGCGCGAGCGCCGCGCCCAGGGTCAGAGCCAGCGCGAACGCGCCGGCGCCAGCAAGTTGGATCATCCTGTTCATCATTGTTGTGCTTTCTTTCGTTGCTGGTTTCATTTCACGATGACGCGGCCGGTCATCCCGTAGTCGCGGTGATCCGGGATCAGGCAGGAATATTCAAACGTTCCGGCCTTGGTGAACTTCCAGACGATCTCCGCACTCTTCTTCGGTGCGAGGCGAACGCCGTTCGGATCGTCATGCTCCATGTGCGGATGCTTCTTCATCACTTCGGCATGCTTCAGATTCTCTTCGGTGGTCGCGAGCAGGAATTCATGATCCTCGGTGCCGGCATTGCGGATCACGAAGCGTATCTGCTCGCCGCGCTTGACCTCGATGCGGAACGGCGTGAACTCCATCTCCTTCATCTCGACCTCGACCGTGCGCGAGGGCTTGCTCGGATCGCCGGGCTCGCCGGCCGAATAGGATTCATGGCCGTGCTTCTCGTGACCGCGCGACGGCACTGCGGTGACCGACAGCGCAATCAGCGCGATGCCGATGCTGGTGAGTTGCTTCACTGGATTCTCCATTCTGTGTTTGATGCTTGTCGTTGGTGAGTGAGCTGGGTCCGCTACATCTTCATTCCCTTCATCGATGGCTTGGCCTTCCGCCCGGGCGCCGCCGGCGGCTGGCGCGCGGGCTCGGTGGCAGGCGCCTCGACCTCATAGGCAACCGTGCCCGGCGGATATTTGTACGGACCGGGGTCGGCGTAATCGTCGCGGCCGAGCCCCTCGCGGATCTTCATCACCGTGAACATGCCGCCCATCTCGATCGGCCCGAATTGTCCGGTGCCGGTCATCATCGGCAGCGTGTTGTCGGGCGCGGGCATCTCCATGTTGCCCATCGCCATGCCGGTCGATCCCATCACCATCGCGTCGGGCGCGAGCTTGCCGACCGCCTTGGCCAGATCCTGGCGCGACACGCCGATGAAGTTTCTGACGTCGTGGCCCATCGCGTTCATGGTGTGGTGCGACTTGTGGCAGTGGAACGCCCAGTCGCCCGGATTGTCGGCGAGCATGTCGAACGCCCTGACCGCGCCGACCGGCACGTCGGTCGTGGTCTCCGGATACTGCGCGCTCTCCGGCACCCAGCCGCCGTCGGTGCAGGTCACCGCGAAATTGTGCCCGTGCACATGGATCGGATGGTTGGTCATGGTCAGGTTGCCGATCCGCACGCGGATCCTGTCGCCGAGACGGATCGGCATCGGATCGATGCCAGGATAGACGCGGCTGTTCCAGGTCCACATGTTGAAGTCGGTCATCTCATTGACCTTCGGCAGATAGGTGCCGGGGTCGATGAGGTAGCTGCTCATGATGAAGACGAAATCGCGATCGACGGGACGGAACGCAGGATCGCGCGGGTGCACGATGAACATGCCCATCATGCCCATCGCCATCTGCACCATCTCGTCGGAATGCGGGTGGTACATGAAGGTCCCGCTGTGCTTCATCTCGAACTCGTAGACGAAGGTCTTGCCCGGCTTGATGTGCGGCTGGTTGAGTCCGCCGACGCCGTCCATGCCTGACGGCACGATCATGCCGTGCCAGTGCACCGTGGTGTGCTCCGGCAGTTTGTTGGTGACGAAGATGCGGACCTTGTCGCCCTCGACCGCCTCGATGGTCGGTCCCGGAGCCTGGCCGTTATAGCCCCAGAGATTGGCCTTCATGCCGTCGGCGAATTCGCGCACCACGGGCTCGGCGACGAGATGGAATTCCTTCCAGTCGCCGTTCATCCGCCACGGCAGCGACCAGCCGTTGAGCGTGACGACCGGCCGGTAGTCCGGCCCGCTGGCGGGATGTAGCGGCGGCTGCATCACCGCCTTGTCCATGGTCGGTGCTTCGGGAATGGCGGCGGCCTGGACGCGGCCGCTGACCGCGCTTGCCGTCACCAGCGCCGCGCTGCCCAGAAATCCTCGTCGTGAAAACATGTGCTGCTCCATTCAATGACCACCACCGGCCGCGGGCTGCGCGGCCGAGGCGATGGAAGACGGTGTCGATGCTGCGCCGGCCGAGCCGCCGCCGTTGATCGCGGTCTGCAGCTCGGATTGCGCCAGAAGGAAGTCGCGCTTGGCGTCGATCGCCGCGCGCAGCGAGGCCAGCCGCTGCCGCGCTTCGGTCAGCAGCGCGAACACGTCGACCTGCATGCTGGAGAAGCGCAGCTGCATCTCCTCGGTGATGATCTGCCGCAACGGCAGCACCTCGCGCTGGTAATGGCGCGCGATGTCGTAGGTCGAGCGGTAGACGCGGTAAGCGTCGCGCGCCTCGGAGCGGACGTTGATCGCCTTCTCGGTCAGGCGGTTCATCGCCTGGCGGTAGATCTCCGCCGCCTGCCGTACTCGCACCTCGCCGCCGTCGAAGATCGGAATCTGGAACTGGACGTCGAAGCCGCGCTCCCTGAACGGCGGGGCTTCGGGATCGTGCGTCCGCTTGTCGATGCCGGCGACGTCGAGCAACGTGACGAAGCGCGTCGCCTCGGTGAGATCGAGCGCCTTGGCGAGCGCGACGATTTCCATCCGTGCGATCTGCAGGTCGACGCGGTGACCGACCGCGGCGATCTCGATCGACGGCTGTTCCAATGGCCGCTTCAACAGCAATGGCAACTTGCCGGGGATCCGGAAGCCAAGATCGCCATCCCACAATCCGAGCAGGCGCGCCAGCCGCTCGCGCGAACTCGCCGCATTCTGCCGCGCGCTGGCGAGGTCGGCGGTGATCTCGGCGTAGAACACCTGCTCGCGGGCCTGGTCGAGCTTGTTCATGCCGCCGGTCTCGCCGAGCTTTTTCGCGAGCTGCGCGGTCGACTCCGCGGTCGCCTTCGCATCCGTCAGCAGCGCGACCATCTCATTTGCCGCGACGGCCGCGACATGGCTGCGCCGCACCTCGGCGGCAAGCCGCAAGGTGGCGAGCGCGGCCTTGAGCTGCGCCTGGCGGAAGCGCTCGCGCGCGATCTCGGAGCGGGCCGGAAGGGTCGCCAGCGCCAGGATGTCGCCGACCACCTGCCGCTCGACCTCGCTGGCGCCGTTGCCGCTGATGCGGGAGACCGAGAAGGTCGGGTTCGGCGGCAGGCTGTCGGCGACGTAATCGGTCTCCGCCAGCGCCAGCTCGTTATAGGCGGCCTGCAGACCCTTGTTGTTCAAGAGCGCAACCTGCACGGCGGCATCCGCCGTCAAATTGTGCGCGAGCAGCCGCTTCACTGCGGCGTCAACGGTCGCGGCCTCATCCACCGACCGCACGAAGGCGACGTCCTTGCCGATCGCCTGCTCGGTCACCTCGGAGACAACGCCCATGCCGGTGTCGGGCGAGAACGACGCGCATCCCGCAAGCGCGGATGACGCAAGCAGCAGGATCGGCACGATGATCCGATGTCGCATGGCGCCCTCCTACTGTTCCGGCTTGGCCGGCGGCGTCACGCCGTCATTGCGCTCGCGCCAGGGCTGCGGCGTCGACGGACGCAGGCTGCTGTAGGGCGCGATCGTCGAGCGGTAGCCGACGGCGGCCGTCCCCGCCGCCGGATTTGCCGGATCGCCTGCGACGGCGACCGGCCGGCCGTCGGCCATGCAGCCGGCGAGCGGTGCAGATGCGAGGATGGCGGCGGCCATCCGCGGCAGGAATATCGATGACGCGCGCCGGCCAAGCCTGGTGGCCACGGCGGCGAGCCTCGCCCCGAGATGCGAATACATGGATCTGTCCCGATCATCCGATGAATAACAGGCGTGCGCACGCAAGCGTGCGGCACCGCCACGATGTCAGCGAACGATCAGGCGATAGGGGGACGATAGAGGCGCGGAGGCGCCTCGCTCCGCAGGCTCTGATAAGCCTCGGAAGGACGCGTGGCGATCGGATGCTGGGGAGCAGCGACGAATGGAAGATCGGCCGGCAGCGCCGATACGCACATCAACGCGCAGCACGGCCCCGGCGAACTCTTGCCGTCGTGGCTATGCTTCACAGGCGGCGCAGCATCATCGGCTGCGTGTTGCATGTGCATGCCGCCATGATCGTGGGCGGCATGATCGTGCGTGACGGCTTCGGCATGCGCCATCGACGCCGCGTGAACATGCGCCGCGGCGGCGGGCTGCACCTCATCGGTCAGGCACGGAAACGGCGCCCCGAATGCAAGCGCGAAGGACGGCGCGAGCACGCAAAACAGATAGGCCAGGATGATGGAACATCCCGCCCGCACCCGCCCTGATCTCGTCAATCGCACCAGCACCCGCTTCGCATCTCCGACCGCCGCAAGCTAACCGCAAATCAGCTCGCTGCAAACCGCCATCAGCTATATACCCCCTTGGGGTATCATTCAATCCGATTTGAAACTACCAACAGGCGTCATGTTTCCATCACATCCTTGCCTGCTGGCGCGCGGCACTGGGAGCAACTTCGCGTGCCGAAACTCTCGTGCCAAGCCTGACCCCTTTCACGACGGCGAAGATCGCGGGAATCACGATCAGCGTCAGCAGCGTCGACGAGATCATGCCGCCGATCATCGGCACCGCGATGCGCTGCATGATCTCCGAGCCGGTGCCGGTGCTCCACATGATCGGCAACAGCCCGGCCATGATGGCGACCACCGTCATCATCTTCGGCCGGACGCGCTCGACCGCGCCCGCGATGATCGCGCGATGGAGATCGTCACGATCGATCGTGCGTCCCTCCTCAGCGCGACGCGCGGTGATCTCGCCCAGCGCCTGGTTGAGATACATCAGCATCACGACGCCGGTCTCGGCGGCGACGCCGGCGAGCGCGATGAAGCCGACCGCGACCGCAACCGACAGGTTGAAGCCGAGCGCCCACATCAGCCAGAAGCCGCCGACCAGCGCGAACGGCAATGACAGCATCACGATCATGGTCTCCGCCACCGAGCGGAAATTGAGATAGAGCAGCAGGAAGATGATCGACAGCGTCACCGGCACCACGATCCTGAGCCGCGCGGCGGCGCGTTCGAGATATTCGTACTGCCCGCTCCAGACCACGTAGGTTCCGGGCGGAAACTGCACGCCGGCCTGCACCGCGCGCTGCGCGTCCGCGACATAGCCGCCGAGATCGCGATCGCGGATGTCGATATAGATGTAGGTGGCGAGTTGCCCGTTCTCGGTCCGGATCGTGGTCGGCCCGCGCGCCGGCGCGATGTCGGCGACCTCGCCGAGCGGCACCGCGCCGCCCGCCGGCATCGGCACCAGGATGTCGCTGGCGATCGCGCCCGGATTGTCGCGCAAATCGCGCGGATAGCGCATGTTGACGGTGAAGCGCTGGCGTCCCTCGACCGTCGTGGTCACGCTCTGGCCGCCGAGCGCGGTCGCGATGGTGTCCTGCACGTCCTGCACCGCGATCCCATAGCGCGACAAGGCCTCACGCTTCGGCGTGATCTCGAGATAATAGCCGCCGAGGCTGCGCTCGGCATAGGCCGACGAGGTGCCGGGCACGCCCCTCACCACCTGCTCGACCTGGCGGGCGAGCTTGTCGATCACGGCGAGATCTGGCCCGATCACCTTGACGCCGACCGGCGTCCGGATCCCGGTCGAGAGCATGTCGATGCGCGCCTTGATCGGCATGGTCCAGGCGTTGGATACGCCGGGGAATTGCAGCGCCTTGTCCATCTCGGCGATCAGGCGGTCGAGCGTGAGGCCGGCGCGCCATTGCGGTTTCGGCTTCAAATTGATGATGGTCTCGAACATCTCCGACGGCGCCGGATCGGTCGCGGTCGCGGCGCGGCCGGCCTTGCCGTAGACCGAGGCGACTTCCGGAAAGCTACGGATGATGCGGTCCTGCATCTGCAACAGCTCGGCCGCCTTGGTCACCGAAATCCCCGGCAGCGTGGTCGGCATATAGAGCAGCGTGCCCTCGTTGAGGTCGGGCATGAACTCGGTGCCGAGCTGCCGGGCCGGCCAGATCGAGACGGCGACGGCGCCGAGCGCCAGCAGGATCACCAGCGTCTTCGCCCGCAACACGCCGTTGATGACCGGACGGTAGATCCAGATCAGGAAACGATTGATCGGATTTCTGTGCTCGGGGACGATCTTGCCGCGGACGAAGATCACCATCAGCGCCGGCACCAGCGTCACCGACAACAGCGCCGCGGCCGCCATTGCGAACGTCTTGGTGAAGGCGAGCGGCGAGAACAGCCGTCCCTCCTGCGATTCCAGCGTAAAGATCGGCATGAAGGACACGGTGATGATCAGCAGGCTGAAGAACAGCGCCGGCCCCACCTCCGCCGCGGCCTCGATCAGGATCGCGACCCGCGACCGCCCGGGCTCGGCGCGCTCCAGGTGCTTGTGCGCGTTCTCGATCATCACGATCGCCGCATCGATCATGGCGCCGATCGCGATCGCGATGCCGCCGAGGCTCATGATGTTGGAGCCGATGCCGAGCAGCTTCATCGCGCCGAATGCCATCAAGACGCCGACCGGCAGCATCAGGATCGCGACCAGCGCGCTGCGGACATGCAGCAGGAACACGATGCAGACCAGCGCGACCACCGCGCTCTCCTCCAGCAACGTCCGCTTCAGCGTGTCGATCGCCGCATAGATCAGATTGGACCGGTCGTAGACCGGCACGATCTCGACCGACTTCGGCAGGCTGGTCGCGATCTCCCTGAAACGCTTCTTGACGTTCTCGATCACGTCGAGCGCGTTGACGCCGAAGCGTTGCAGCACGATGCCGCTCGCGACCTCGCCCTCGCCGTTCAGTTCAGCGATGCCGCGCCGCTCGTCGGGGCCGAGCTCGACGCGGGCGACGTCGCGCAGCAGCACCGGCGTGCCGCTGTCGGTTTTCAGCACGATATTGCCGAGATCGTTGATGTCCTTCAGATAGCCCTTGCCGCGGATGACATATTCGAACTCGGAGAGCTCGACGGTGCGGCCGCCGACATCGGCGTTGCTGGCGCGGATCGCATCGCGCATCCGCTGCATGGTGATGCCGCGGTCGCGCATCCGCTGCGGATCGAGAATCACATTGTACTGCTTGACGAAGCCGCCGACGCTTGCGACCTCGGCCACGCCTTCCGCCCGCGCAAGCGCGAACTTCAGGTTCCAGTCCTGGATCGTGCGGGTGTCGGCAAGGTTCAGCTCTTTCGACATCACGGCATACTGGTAGACCCAGCCGACCCCGGTCGCATCGGGCCCGATGGTCGGTGAGACGCCGGCCGGCAGCCGCGACGCCGCACCGTTGAGGAATTCGAGCACCCGCGAGCGCGCCCAGTAGATATCCGTGCCGTCCTCGAAGATGACATAAACAAAGGACACGCCGAAGAACGAGAAGCCGCGCACGACCTTCGACTTCGGCACCGTCAGCATCGCCGTGGTCAGGGGATAGGTGACCTGGTCCTCGATCACCTGCGGCGCCTGGCCGGGATATTCGGTGTAGACGATGACCTGGGTGTCGGAGAGATCGGGGATCGCATCGAGCGGCAGATGCAGCAGCGCGTAGAGGCCCGCGGCTGCCGCGAAGGCGGTGCCGAACAGCACCAGCAGCAGGTTACGCGCCGACCAGGCGATGACACGGGCAATCATCGCCGCTCCCCCGTCTTGTCGCCCTCGCCCGCCTGGGCAGCACCGGCCTCGGCAAAGCCCTTGATCGCCGCCTTCAGGTTGCTTTCGGCATCGATCAGAAACGTCGCTGATGTCACGACCGCATCGCCCTCGGCGATGCCGTCGCGGATTTCGACATAGCCCTCGCCGCGCCGCCCGAGCTTGACCTCGCGCGGCTCGAATCGCCCGTTGCCGCGGTCGATCAGCACGCTCTGGCGGCTGCCAGTGTCGAGGATGGAATTATCGGCTACCGCAAGTACCGGCGCCGCGCCGCCGGTGTCGATCTCGGCGTCGACATACATGTCCGGCAGCAGTGCGAAGTCGGCATTCTGCAATTCGATCCGCACCCGCGCGGTGCGCGTCTCCTTGTTGACCTGCGGATAGATCACGCTGATCCGGCCGACGAAACTGCGGCCAGGATAGCTGCGCGCCCGCACGTTCACGTTCTGCCCGACCACGATATTGCCGAGATCGCGCTCGGCAACGTCGACCAATGCCCACACGACAGAGACGTCGGCAATCCGAAACAGCACGTCGCCTTGCTGCGCGCGCATGCCCTCGATGGCGGCGCGCTGCAGCACGATGCCGTCGCGCGGCGACAGCCACTGGATCGCGATCGGAACCGTCCGGCTCTTCTCCATCTCGACGATAACCGGTTCGGGAACGTCGAGATTGGTCAGCCGCTGCTTGGAGCCGCGCCCGTAGGGCTCGATGTTCGCCGTCGCCTTCGACGTGATGGTCGCGACATATTCGGCCGCAGCGGACGATATTGCCGGGCTGTAGATCTCCATCAACGGCTGGCCCTTCGTCACGCGGCTGCCGGTCGTGACGTCGGCGACTTTCTGCACATAGCTCTCGGCGCGCATTGCAATCACCGACACCCGCCGTTCGTCGAGCTGGATCGTGCCGGGTGCGCGGACCAGCGTGCGGATGCGGCGCATCTGCGCGGGCTCGGACTTGACGCCGCTGCGCTGGATCCTGCCGGGCGACAGCGTGATCGAACCGTCGTCGCTGTCATCGCCGTCATAGACGGCGATGTAATCCATTCCCATGGAATCCTTCTTCGGTACCGGCGAGGTGTCGGGAAGTCCCATGGGATTGCGATAATATTTTACCTTGCGCTCGCCTTTCGCGGCGGGCGCGCTCACGTCTGCCGATTGCCCGGGCCCGCCGGCACCGCCCTCGTCATCGGCAAACACCGGCAGATAGTCGCGCCCGTCAGGCGTCTTCTTCGGTGTCGCCGAATAGAGCGACTTGCCGTCGGGATCGCGGTAGTAGATCGGCGCAGCAGTCTCCGCCGCCCGCGCGACGGCGACGATCGCAGCGATCGCCGGCCGCGGCGGCAGGTCGCGGCCGATCCATGCGGCGCCGGCCGCTGCCGCGATCGCAGCGGCAGCGCCGGCCCATGTTAAGGCGCCCATTGCTCGGCGGCTCATTGCTCGGCCGTGACGACGAGCTTGTTCTCGACCGCGCCGGTCTCGCCCTGCACCTTGGCGCCGAGCGACAATTGCCAGCGCCCGGCCATGCCGAAGGTCGCCTTGAACCGGTAGGTGCCGGGCTCGGTGCCCGGCATCGGCGTCACCTTGGTAGCCATCTCCTGCATGCCATCGGGCGCCATGTCGAGCCGGGTCGAGAAGATAACCGCATCGGGCACGGCTTTCCCGCTCGTCTTGTCGACCAGCCGCACCGTGACGATGCGATCGACACCCGCCTTGACCGTCGGCTGCACCAGCTGGAATTCGTAGTTCTTGATCTCGGCGTGGGCAGACATGCCCGTCACGGCAACGCCGATCAGCGCGGCGGCAGTGGCGCGCGCCAGGTGGAATGACTTCATGGTGATGATCCTCGATACGTCTGATGAACCGCGTGAGCGGCATGCAAAGGCACGCGCGCCATTGGCGCACGCGTCAGCGATCAGGCGCTTGCGCGCCCGTCAGACGGTGGTTCGAGGCGGATGGTCGGGAGGTTTGGCGCCAAGGCCGTCGAGCAGACGGTCGTCATGGGCGGCGATCCGGCTGCGCAGCGGATCGCGCTCGACCAGCGACATGGCGCCGGCGGGCACCGGCAGCGAAACGCTCAACATGCAGAGCGCGAGGAACGGACAGTCGTCGCAGCCCTTGCTCTTGCCCTGGTCCAGACAGCACGGCATGTCGTCGGCCATCGCCTGCTCGGACATCGCCTGTCCAGACATGGCGTGATCGTCCGGCATCGCCTGCATCGCAGCGGCCGAGGCATCCGGCATCATCCGGGCAAATGCCGGCGCCACGGGCGCGAGCAACAGCCCGGCCGCGACGAGCAGCAGAATCCAGAGATTGGCGAGCCGCCTCAGATGCATGCCCGCTTCTCGCACGGATCAGTGCACGGCGCAAATCCGTCCGGCTTCACGATCGCGCCAGCACCCGGGGAGCTCTCACTCGCCTCCTAGGTCTGCTTCAAGGTCGCCGGATCGACCGGCATCTTGCGCAGCCGCTTGCCGGTCGCCGCGAAGATCGCGTTGCTGATCGCCGGCACGATGCCCGAGGTTCCGGTCTCGCCCATGCCGCCGGGCGGCTCGGCGCTCGGGACGATATGGACCTCGATCGCCGGCGCCTGATCGATGCGCAGCATCTGGTAGCTGTCGAAATTGGTCTGCTCGACGCGGCCGTCCTTGAGCGTGATCTCGCCGTAGAGCGCCGCGGTGACGCCGAAATTGATGCCGCTCTGTAGCTGCGCCTGCACCGTGTCGGGATTGACCACGGTGCCGCAATCCATCGCACAGACGACGCGGTGGACACGGACCGAACCGTCCTTGGCGACCTCGACCTCGGCGACCTGCGCGAGGTAGCTGCCGAACACGAATTGCAGCGACACGCCGCGTCCGCGCCCGGCCGGCAGCTTGCCGCCCCAGCCGGACTTGGCCGCCGCGAGCTCGAGCGCCGCCTTGGCGCGCGGCGACTTGCCGAGCAGCGCGCGGCGGTAGTCGATCGGATCCTGCTTCGCCGCCGCAGCCAGCTCGTCGATCACGCTTTCGGTGACGAACACGTTGTGCGAGGGCCCGACGCTGCGCCAGAACGCGGTCGGAATGCCCGGCGGTTCGACCCGGACATATTCGACGTGGAAGTTGGGGATGTCGTAGACGAGATCGATCGCGCCTTCGGTCGTGTCGGGGTCGAGCCCGTTGCGGAACGCCGGCGGCGCCCATCGCGCCAGCACCGACGAGCCGGCGAAGCGGTTGTTCCAGGCGACCGGCTTGCCGGATGCATCGAGGCCGACCGCAATCCGGTCGCACCAGTAGGGCCGGTACATGTCGTGCTGGATGTCCTCCTCGCGGGTCCACACCACCTTGACCGGCGTATCGACCTGCTTGGCGATCTGCACGGCGCGAATGACACCATCGACCTCGAGCCTGCGGCCGAAGCCGCCGCCGAGCAGATGATTGTGCACCACCACCTTCTCCGGTGGCATGTTCAGCACCTTCGCGGCCACCGCCTGCGCACGCGAGAGCGCCTGGCTGCCGACCCAGATCTCGCAACCGTCGGAACGCACATGCACGGTGCAGTTCATCGGCTCCATCGTCGCATGGGCGAGGAACGGCAGTTGATAGGTCGCCTCGACTTTCGTCGCTGCGCCCGCCATCGCCTTATCGGCGTCGCCGATATTTTGCGCGACCGCGCCCGGCTTGGTGGCGGCGGCTTCGAGCTCGCGCGCGATATCCGATGTGGCGAGCTTGGCGTGAGGGCCCTCGTCCCACTCGATCGTGAGCGCTGCGAGACCCTTCTTCGCCGCCCCCATGTGGTCGGCCACCACCGCAACTGCGTCGTCGAGCGTGACGATCTGGCGCACGCCCTTGACGGCCTTTGCCGCCGCATCATCGACGCGCTTCACCCGCCCGCCGAACACCGGCGACTGCGCCAGCGTCGCGACCTTCACCCCGGGCGGCCGTGCGTCGATGCCGTAGACCGCCGTGCCGTTGATCTTGGAGGGTGTATCGAGCCGCTTGGCCGGCGTGCCGATCAGCTTGAACTCGGACGGGCTCTTCAGCGTGACATTCTCCGGCACCGGCATCTGCGCCGCGTCAGTCGCGAGTTCACCGTAACCCAGCTTGCGTCCGGAGGCCGCGTGATGCACCTCGCCGTTCTCGGCGCGGCATGTCCCCGGCTCGACGTTCCAGCGTTTCGCCGCGGCCGCGACCAGCATCGCCTTCGCGGTGGCGCCGGCTTTGCGCATCGGCTGCCAGGCGCCGCGCATTGCGTTCGAATTGCCGGTGGCCTGCACGCCGAGCAGCGGGTTGGCGTAGAGCTTGTCACTCGGCGGCGCGTGTTCGAGCCGGACCTGCGTCAGGCCGATCTCGAGCTCCTCGGCGATCAGCATCGGGATCGAGGTGTAGGTGCCCTGCCCCATCTCGACATAGGGCATGGTGAGCACCACCTTGCCGTCGCCGCCGATCCGGACGAAGGCGTTCGGCGCGAAGCCGTCGGAGGCAGCCGCCTCGCTCTCGCGGCTGGCGAACGGCAGGCTCACGCTGAGCAGCAGACCGCCGCCCGCGATCGCGCCGGCGCGAAGGAAGTTGCGCCGCGACAGGTCGGCAGCGCGCTCGGACAGATTGTCGATCAGCGTCATGGCTCAACCTCCCGACTGCGCGGCTTGCTTGATGGCTTCGCGAATGCGCACATAGGTGCCGCAGCGGCAGATATTGCCCGACATCGCTTCATCGATATCGGCATCGGTCGGCTTTGGCTTGCCCGCGAGCAGCGCGGAGGCCGACATGATCTGCCCGGACTGGCAGTAGCCGCATTGCGGCACCTCATGCGCGAGCCAGGCGTCCTGAATCTTCTTGCCCGCCGGCGTCATGCCGACCGCCTCGATGGTCGTGATCTTGGAGTCGCCGATGCTGTCGATGGTCGTGATGCAGGAGCGCACCGCCGTGTCGTCGAGATGCACCGTGCAGGCGCCGCACAGCGCCATGCCGCAGCCGAACTTGGTGCCGGTCATGCCGAGCACGTCGCGCAGCACCCAGAGCAGCGGCGTGTCGCCATCGGCATCGACCGAATGACTGGTCCCATTGATCGTGATCTGGAAGGGCATCGTGACACTCCTGTCTGGTTCAGGCTCCGGCGGGATTGCGTCCCTCCGGGCGAAATCGGCAGCATTTCGAAGCAATCGGACGCATCATCGCGCCGATTGCTCACTTATGGTAATAAATACAGTTCCAGCGCCCCATAAGTGGCACCTTGATGCGCAGTGAAATAACCATTGGTTTATAATCATGGATCGACTGACAAGCATGTCCGTGTTCGCCCGCGTCGCCGATCTCGGCTCCTTCACCGCGGCGGCCAAGGAGTTGCGGATGTCGCCGACCATGATCGGCAAGCATATCCGCTTTCTCGAGGACCGGCTCGGCTCGCAATTGATCAATCGGTCGACCCGGCGGCAGGGCCTCACCGAGCTCGGTCGCAGCTATCTCGATCACTGCAAGCAATTGCTTGAACAGGCCGAGGCCGGCGATGCGCTGGTCGAGGAGGCGCTCAGCGCGCCGCGCGGCAAGCTCCGCGTGGCGACCTCGGTCGCCTTCGGGTCGTACAGCCTGGCGCCCGCGCTTGTCCGCTTCATGAAGAAATACCCGGAAGTCTCGGTCGACCTCATCCTCAGCGACAGGATGGTCGATCTGCTCGAGGAAGGGCTGGATGCGGCGATCCGGGTCGGCACGCTGACCGACTCCACCATGATGTCGCGCTCGCTGTCGCCCTATACCGGCGTGGTTTGCGCAGCGCCAAGCTATCTCGCCGAACGCGGAACGCCGACCCATCCGGCGGATCTCGCCCGCCATGAATGCCTGCGTTACCCCGGCTGGTCGGACGGGCAGCGATGGACCTTCTTGGGGCCGGAGGGCGAAGTGCATGTCGATGTCGCGAGCCGCCTCTTCATCAACAGCGCGTTCGGCATCCGTTACGCGGCGCTGGCGGGCGCCGGCATCGTGCTGATGCGCGACGAGCTGCTGGCCTACGATATCACCGCGGGACGGCTGCAGGTCCTGCTGCCGAACTACGCGACGCAGACCCGCGCGCGCCAGATCCTGTGGCCGAAGCATCGCAAGATGACGCCGAAGCTGCGCGCGCTGATCGACTTCATCGTGGAGACCTACGGCTGAGACAGATCGCCGCAACGACGACATGATCGCTCTGACGCTCCTGAGATCCGCTCGGAACTCTTGCCACCATTGCGCAACTGCCGCCGGGCGGCACCTTGGAACCGACGTTTCGCCACTGGCCAAGGTTGTGACATCGCGACGGAGCGCGTAGGATGAGAACGTGCAATGAGGCCGTCGCGCCGATCCCGGGCGGCTCCCGTTCGAGTGAGGCGCGACATGCTGCCTGCCGAGGTTTGGACGCGCCTTCCCATTTCGAGAATTGAAGATCTGAGCGACGCCGTTCGCGGCGCGGGCCTTGACGCGACCCAGATGTCGAGCGGTCATCTCTCGGGCAGTCTCGTCTTTTCGAGCTCGGACGGCATCGAGTGCAGCAGCGGATTGATCAATGGGCGGGTTTCCCTGTTCGGCCCGCTATCCCGGGACAACATCACCATCGGCGCCATTCTGAAGCTCGAGACCGGCGCGCGGCATTGGCTGAACGAAGTACAGCCCGGCACTGTGGGCGTCTTCTTTCCCAACGACGATCATGACGCGCTCTATGCGCCCGGTTCGATGTATGCGGCTCTCACCTTGTCGGCGGAGAAGCTGGAACAGGAGGCCGCCGAGGAGGATCTGGTCCTTGACCGGACTGCGCTCGGGGAAACCGGTCTCCACGCACGGCCGCTTTCACCCGGCCTGATGAACCGATTGCGCCATCTGTTCCAGCGCATTCATGCTGGGACCGTCACCGCGGACAATCCGGTTTCCGATCAGCTTCTTTCCGCACTCATTGCGCATTTGGCCCGTCCGCCGCATCAGCGGAAAGTCGGCAGGCAGCTGAACCAGCACGGCAGGATCGTCGAGCGAGCGCGGGCCTTCATTCAGGAAAATCTTTGCGAGCCACTGTCGGTCGATCAGATCGCCGCGTCCGCCTACGCCTCGCGTCGCACGCTCTTTCGCGCATTTGAGGAAATTTTGGGAGAAACGCCGCGCAGCTATGTGCGGAAGCTGCGGCTTCACCGCATCAGGCACGATCTCGCGAGCGACGCCGAAAGGGCCTGCACGATCGCCCTCATCGCCAATCAATGGGGGATCAGCGATCTCGGTCGGATGTCCGGTTGGTATCGCGAGTTGTTCGGCGAACGACCGAGCGAGACGGTTTCCGCTGCCTCGCGCCTTTCGTAGCAGATTGGCACGAACCACGTAGAACGCCTTGCCTCGGCTTCCTATGCTACCCCTTGATCGATCCAAGGGGTGAGTTTTGCCGGCTGTCGTCGAAACGTGGCACCGCTTTGATATTTGCCGGATCGATGATCTCGGCAACGCGATCTTCGGCGCCGAACTGGAAGCGATCCAGATGCCAGGGCACCGCGTTCGGGGCAGCCTAGCCTTCGCCGCACGCGACGGCATTGCATTCAGCAGCGGTCTGATCGACGGCAACGTCCTCGTGCGAGGCGTGTTCTCCGCCGATGCGATCACGCTCGGCGTGATCCTTCGCATCGGCTCCGGATCGCGGCTCTGGCTCAACGATGTGTCAAAGGGAAGCGCCGGCGTTCTGCTCCCCGGCGAGGAATGCGACCTCTTGTGTCGCGGCAATGCGTTGTACGTCGCCGCGACGCTTTCCGCTGCGCGATTGAAGCAGCAGTTCGCCAATCATGGGCTTGCCCTGGACCGCAACCTCCTGGACCGAAGCGGCCTTCACCCGGCACCGCTGGAAGCAAGCGCCGTGCGTTGGCTGAGTGGTCAGGTCGCAGCCATCCACAACGCCAAATCAACTGCCGAAATCGACAGGCCCGGCATCGGCAGCAAGCTCATCGAGGCAATCGTGAGCCACTACGCGCGAACCCCGCTGGGAAGAGACGAAACGTCGCACCCGGGCAGCCACGCGCAAATTGTCCGCGCTGCCTGCAAATACATCGCACGCCATCTCGACACCCCGATCTCGATCGAGGCGCTGTCGCAGGCGGCCTCGACGTCACGCCGCACACTCTTCCGTGCATTCTCGGAGCTGTTGGATGACACGCCGCGAGACTATGTGCGCCGGTTGCGGCTGCATCGGATCAGACGAGACTTGGTCACACACACTGAGGCAACCGTTTCGAGTGCGGCACAAAGCTGGGGCGTGGGCCGCGATATGGGCCGCCTGGCGCGCGACTATCGAACGCTGTTTGGCGAGAGTCCAAGCGCGACCCTCGCGCTCGGCCGTGCGCTGCAGCATGACACACCGTTGTAATGAGATTGGCACGATTTACGTAGACGCGCCCTCAGCGGCCTGATGTTCTCAAGACATATCCTGATTGCTCGCACACGTTCGCGATCGAGAGCATCACCATAAGGGAAAGCGGCAGACGAGACCGGCCGGCACGCGTGCCCGGACGCCGTCCCTTGCTGAATGAATTTAATCAATTCGTACCGCCAGGCGAAGGACGTAGAGAATCTTAGCGAACGCAACGGACGCGGGTGTCCAGTCAACCAAAATGAGGAAGCCGATGACAACGAGAACCTCAATCCTGACTTCAGCGCTCCTGCTCTCTTCGATGTGCGTCGCAGTTCCCGCCGTGGCGCAGGATCAACCGGCGTCACCGCCTCTCGTCAAGCAGCTCAACAACGGAAACTGGCTGCCGCAGAAGGAAGCGGAGGATCTGCGCGACGAGCTGTTCTATCAGCGTGCGGTCCACGCCTACATGACCATGCTGCCCGCGCTCAATACGATCGGGATGAAGGACGGCTCGGAGGCGACCTTCGGCAAGGGCTACAACGTCCTGCCGATCTGGAAGGACCGGATGGATGCGCGCACCTGGATTCCGACGCCCAATGCCGACGTGATCTATTCGATGAGCTATCTCGACCTGAAAGAGACCGGCCCGCTGGTTGTTGCGGCGCCCGCCAACGTCATCGGCATGTTCACCGATTTCTTCCAGCGCACGATCACCGATGTCGGACTGATCGGCCCGGACCGCGCGCGGGGAGGACTCTATCTGCTGCTGCCGCCGGATTACAGCGGCGAGATCCCGGAAGGCTACTTCGCGTTCAAATCGAAGACCTACAACGTCCTGCTGTTCTTCCGCACCGTCATGAAGAAGGGCGAGAACGCGCCGGATCCGAAGGAGGCCGTCGCGGGCGCCGAGCAGACGCGCGTCTACCCGCTGTGGACGCCGGAGAAGGACGTCAAGCCGATGCAATTTCCGAACGCCAGCGGCAAGCGCATCAACATGATGTACCCGGTCGACAATACGTTCTGGACCAAGCTCAAGGCGTTCATCGACTATGAGCCGGCCTCGGCGATCGATCCCGAGCTGCGCGGCGTGCTGGCCTCGATCGGAATGATCAAGGGGCAGCCGTTCAATCCGGACCAGAAGCAGCAGACGCTGCTGCAAAAGGCAGTCGAGACCGCGCCCAAGATGATCCTCGCGATGCGGCAGCTCGGCCGGCCGGATCAGCGCGATCGATACTACAAGGACCGCCAGTACCTGAACACGTGGGCCGCCGGCACCGCAGAATGGCTCCAGGACGGCTATCTCGACGTCAACCAGCGTGCGAGCTACTTCCAGATCGCCTTCTCGACGGCGTCCGCGATGGTCATGCGGACGATCGGCGCCGGGTCGAAATATCCGTTCGCGTTGAAGGACGCGAATGGTGACTTCCTCACGGGCGGGAATACCTACAAACTGCACTTGCCGCCGCATCCGCCGGCCGCGCTGTTCTGGGCCGTCACGGCCTACAACATCACCGACGGCACGATGGTCGAGACGCCGCAATTGCTGCCGTCGATCAACAGCCTCGGCAAGGTCGCGACCAACGGCGATGGCTCGATTGATATCTGGTTCGGACCCAGCAAGCCCGCGGAGGCCGCCGATAGCAACTTCGTCCAGACCGTCAATGGACGGAATTTCCTGGCGGCCGTGCGCCTCTACGGCACCGGCGTCGAGTTCTTCGACCAGACCTGGAAGCCGGATGACCTCGTGAAGGTGAAGTGAAGCGGCGCGAGGTCACGGCGCTTCGTGTGTCGTGATCTCGCAACCAGGGGCTTGAGCAGCAATCTGAACCGGAGTCCGCTATGACAATTTCGACCAACGATTTCTCTGCCACCCGTCGTGACGCCCTGAAGACCGGCATCGGCGCGGCGTCGCTCGCTGCCGGGTTCACCAGAGCGGCCGTTCCGGTGACGGTATCCGCCGCTGCGGTCGCGGTGACGGCTGACAGCGCCAAGGCTCAACAGGCCTGTGCCGCGACCTCGAGCGTGACCGAGCCGGCCACTGGCATCGTGATGCAGCCTGACTATGCGAGGACAATCGCGCAGATGGCCTATGTCTGGGGCTGGCCGATGGTCAACATGATCAACCGCAGGGCCGCGATCACGCAGGCTCCGCAACCCGGACATCTCAACGGCGTGCTGCCCGCCGCACCGCGTGGCCAGATCGGCATGCTCGCCGACTACATCGAGCCGTCCGAGACCTTCGTGACCTGTCCCAATCAGGACGTCGTCTACGGACTCGGGTTCTTCTCGCTCGACGAGGAGCCGGTGGTCATCCAGGTGCCGGATTTCGGCGACCGCTTCTGGGTCTATGCGCTCTACGACGCCCGCACCGACCAGTTCGGCGAGCTCGGCAAGCCGTACAAGTCAAAGCCCGGATTCTATCTGCTGGCCGGCCCCAACTGGAAAGGCCTCAAGCCGTCGGGGATCACCGAGGTCGTCCGCTGCTCGACCTCGCTCGCGAACGCCATTCCGCGCATCTTCCAGGACGACACGCCCGAGGACAAGAAGGCGATCCAGTCCGTCATCAACCAGGTCGTCGCCTATCCGCTGAAGGACTTCACCGGGAAGATGAAGACGATCGAATGGAGCAAGGCACCGGACATCAAGGGGCCGGCATCGAGCGGAGAAGAAACGAAATGGGTGATACCGGAGAAATTCTTCGATCAGTTCGGTGAGGTCCTCGACATCGTCGACCCGCTGCCGGGCGAGGAAGCCATGTATGGCCAGTTCCGGCTGTTGACGGACGCGGCAGCAAGGGATCCCGAGCTGAAGAAGGTGCTCGTCGCGACCGCGGTCGATACCGACGAGAAGGTCGTCAAGCAGTTCTTTCAGTGGAAACACAACGGCCGCCCGGCCGGCAACGGCTGGAATCGCTCGACCAACAATGCGCAGTTCGGTCTCGACTACTTCAACAGGACCGGCACGGCAAAGTCGAACATGTTCGACAACCGGCCGAACGAGACCCAGTATTTCTACACGGATTACGATGGCGCGGGCGCCGAGCTTAGTGGCGGCAACAGCTATGACATCACGTTCGCAGCCGGACAGGAGCCGCCCGTCAACGGCTTCTGGTCGTTGACGCTGTACAACGACAAGCACCTCTTCAATCCGAACGACCTCAAGCGCTACTCGCTCGGCACCAAGAACAAGAACCTCAAACGCAACGCGGACGGCTCGCTGACGCTCCACGCCGGCGCGAAATCGCCGGGCGGCGACAAGGAGGCGAACTGGCTGCCGGCGCCGAACGGCCACTTCTCGCTCTACATCCGCGCCTACTGGGGCAAGGAGGGCATCCTCGACGGAGCGTGGACGCCGCCGGTGATCAAGAAGGTCGCATAAGGACGGAGGACAGTGCTGCGCCGACCGGATCGATCGGTGGACGTAGCCGAATTTACCAGGAGATACTGATGCCTGACTTGAAGCGTACTACGATGCTTGCAGCGTCCATCCTCACCGCGTCGATCATTGCGGCGATGCCGCTTGAATCGGCGTCCGCAACGCTGCTCGGCGCGAAGCCGATCGGCAACCACGCCGCGCAATCATCCGACATCATCGACGTCCGCGCGGCCGGTCGCCGTGGCGGCGCGGCGGTCGGTCCCCGCGGAGGTGCCGTCGTTCACCGTGGTGGCGCAGCCGTTGGGCCGCGCGGTGGCGCCTATCGCGGCCGCACCGCAGTCGTCGGGCCGCGCGGCAACGTCGCGGTCCGCGGCCGGACGGTGGCGAGAGGCGGCGGATGGGCGCGTCCCGGCCGGTATTACTGGCCGCGGGGCGGCGCAATCGCAGCCGGCGCAGCCATCGGGGTCGTGACGGCGGCAACGGCCGCGGCATGGGCCGGTGCCGCGCCGGCGCCCGGCATGTGCTGGTACTATACCGATCCGTCCCGCACGCAAGGATTCTGGGACTACTGCCAGTAATCGCCGCAGCGGGCGAGCCGATGTTGCGCCAGTGATGTCTCGCGCCTGCCCTGGCGGAGGCACCACTGGTGTTGCGCCCTACTTCGTGCTTGCTATGATCAGAAGATTATTGAGTACGGGCGTGGAGCAAAACGCCGCCACGATCGCGATATTGTAGGGGTTGTTGCTGCGCCAGAGCAGCCACATCATGAAATAGGTCAAACCGAGCTTCGGGATCAGCCACCACGGGCCGAGCCATGTCTGAGCGACATGCATAAACGGGTTCAACTCGCCGAGGCCGAGATTCAGGATCGTGTTGGTGGTGTAGAGATCGGCGATGCCAAGAAGCAGGACGGACAGCACGAGGAGCGTCTTGGCGAGGTAACGTGGCCCCAGAATAATCTCGTAAGCAAATGCGGCGCCCCCCGGGACGTTTCGCTTGAACCACGACTGCGCGGCATCATTGGTCGCGAAAATCTTCAGATGCTCCGGCTCGCCAACGGGCTTGCTTGTGTCGGTATAGACCCAGACCTTCATTCGATTGCTCAAATATCTCTTTTCAAATCACAAAAAAGCATCATCTGCCGAGATGGTCATCTCGGGAGACCAAGGTAGCTCTGCCGTCGCCGTGAGGATGATTCCGGAGAGTGGCGTTGCGTTGGCCTCGAGGTGCCGCTTCAGGGCGGCTCAATCGTTGCGGCGCTTCAGGTCCAAGCGTCCGATGCGTTCATCAATCAGTCGATTTAGTTTCTCGTCCCGCCGTGAATTCTTCCTAAACAGCCCGCCATGCAGCCGATAGGCAAGAAGGAGCAGGACAATAGCAGTGCCCCCGAGATAGTAGGACCAGTCCATTCTTGAACCGCGCCTCGCTGCTGCGATGGACGGAGCTTAGGGCGAGCCTGTCCTACTTGTCCAACGCTATCCTGTGCGCCGCACCTGCCCGGGCCCGAATGGATTGGCCTGATTTATGCTTGGAAATGGCCGCATACGGAGGACGCGCGATGAGGCGGGACCTTTTGGTTATTTGCGGCGGAATGCTGGCCACGGGCGCCATCGCCTGGATCCTGTTGGGCAACCCGGCGAGCGGGCCACATATGCACGGGCTCCAGACGATGTCGGCAGACCAAGACTTGAGGCTCGTCTCCCAGCGAAGTCCATATATGCGGGACGAGCGCTAGGGCCGTCCCTGGCGAGTGCCTGCGAACTTCAATCACTGAGCTGCCCGACGGCGCAAGCCCGCCCGGCAACAATATTCGATTTTTCCGAATAATGCCCAGCGGCTGTCGATTCGAATGCGTCCAGTCAGTGGGACTGAGCGTAGGGTGCAGCATTCATCAGCAGCCCCCCAAAAAGCAGGACCAGATAGAGCATCGAAAACACGAACAAGCGACGAGCAGGCCGCCTTTCCTTGTCGTCGCTCCGGCGCAACTGCCAAGCGAGAAAAATCATGATCGCTCCCAGCGTCGCCGCGGCCGCGCCGTAGCCGGCTCCCGCGAACCCCAGCGCACAAGGCAGCAGTGAGATCGGAACCAAGAGCACGCAATAGAGAAGGATCTGGCGCTTTGTTTCGGTCTTGCCAGCCACGACCGGCAACATCGGCACGCCGGCACGGGCATATTCTCCAGCAAGATTGAGCGACAGTGCCCAGAAGTGGGGTGGCGTCCAAAGGAAGATGATCAGAAACAGGATGAGCGGCTCGAGCCCGATATGTCCCGTGACCGCAGCCCAGCCAATCACCGGAGGGAGCGCGCCGGCGGCACCGCCAATGACGATATTCTGCGGCGTTCGGCGTTTGAGCCACATCGTGTAGACGACGACGTAGAAGAAGATCGTGAAAGCAAGCAGCGCAGCAGCGGCCATGTTCAGCAAGGTGCCGAGAGCCAGGACGGCGCACGTGCCGAGCATCAATCCGAAGGCCAATGCTTCCGGGCGCGATACGCGGCCGCTGGGAATTGGACGGATGGCGGTACGCGCCATCACCGCATCGATGTCGGCGTCGTACCACATATTGAGCGCAGCTGCGGCGCCGGCGCCCGCGGCGATGCAAAGAAGAGCAGCGAACCCGGTGAAGGGATCGATGCCGCCGGGCGCGACCATGAGACCGACCAATGCGGTAAAGACGACCAGCGACATCACGCGCGGTTTCGTCAGTGCGACGTAGTCTCCGATGTTGGCATAGCTCCGGCGACGAATTGAACGATTGATTTGCACGAGATTAATTCCCCGTCAGTTCGAAAAGCCATCGGTTGAAGGCCCTCTTCGCAGGGTGCCGGACCATGCGGCAAGGCCTCCGCCTTCGGGATGCCTTGCCTCGTCCAGCATGACCCATGTGGTCATGACCGTCGCATTTCTAGCTTGCAGGTGCGAAGAACATGACCCGAAGCAGATGCGTGTAGTCGGATTCGAACACCATGATCCCCACAAACACCAGCACCAGCACCGGCGGCAACAGGATGGCGTAGGCCAACGCCAATCGCTCCCAGGCCATGTGCATGAACACGGCCACGATCAGGCCGGCCTTCAGCACCATGAACAGCAGGATCAGCGACCATCGCAGGTGGCCATGGATCCCAAAATAGTCGACGAGATAGGAGCAGGTGCTGAGCACGAACAGCCATCCCCAGACCACCAGATAGAGCTTGATCGGGTGCTGCTGGCCCTCTGCATGCGCGGCACCCGATGTCACCGCACCATGCACATAGGTGTGTAGCGCGTGCTGTGCCGCCCGCCCTTCCACATGTACCGCTGCTTCTGTCATGCGCGACCTCACCAGAGATAAAAGAAGGCAAAGATGAACACCCAGACCAGATCGACGAAATGCCAGTACAGGCCCATGATTTCGACGATCTCGTAGTAACCCTTGCGGCTCGTGAAAAAGCCGCGCTGCTCGACGTCGAAGTCTCCCCGCAGAACCTTTCGCGCGATGGCGATCAGGAAGATCACACCGATGGTCACGTGGGTGCCGTGGAAGCCGGTGATCATGAAGAAGGAAGCGCCAAATTGCGGTGCGCCCCACGGGTTGCCCCAGGGCCGCACGCCCTCCATGATCAGCTTGGTCCATTCGAAAGCCTGCATTCCGACGAACGTCGCGCCGAATGCCGCGGTGGCCAGCATCAAGGCGGCCGTTTTGACGCGATCCCGGCGGTAACCGAAGTTGACGGCCATCGCCATCGTCCCGCTGCTGCTGATCAGGATGAAGGTCATGATCGCGATCAGGATGAGCGGGATGTGCTGACCGCCGATATTGAGCGCGAATACTTCGCTGGGGTTGGGCCACGGCACGGTCGTCGACATTCGCGCCGTCATGTACGACAGCAGGAAGCAGCTGAAGATGAAGGTGTCGCTCAGAAGGAAGATCCACATCATGGCCTTCCCCCAGGACACGTTCTTGAACGCGCGCTGGTCCGAGGCCCAGTCGGCGGCGATGCCGCGCAATCCGGGTATCGTTCCGGGCAGTGCCTTGGGGGTTGCGAATGTGGCTTCGGTCATCGCTTCCTGCCCTCGCTAGGTGAGCAACTGGCGACAGATGTCGACGAAATTGTCGGTCCAGCCCGTCAGCAGGCCGAGCAGGACCAGCCAGACCAACAATAGGAAATGCCAGTAGATGGTACAAAGCTCGACGCTCAGGCGCATCTGCGTCATCGGCGCGCCGCGCCACAGTTTTACGGTCGCCCTGCCGAGCGCCACCAGGCCGCCGGTCACGTGCAGCCCGTGGAGCGCGGTGATCAGATAGAAGAAGGAATTGGCCGGATTCGACGCCATGACATAGCCGGCGATGTTGAGCTGCTGCCACACCACGAGCTGCCCGATCAGGAACATCACGGCCGATGCACCGCCGACCAACAGGCCGGCGATCAGGCCCTCACGGTCGTCGCGGCGCGCGGAGATCAGCGCCCATTGCAGCGCCACGCTGCTGATGACGAGGACGCCGGTGTTGAACCACACCAGCCTCGGCAGCGGCAACTCGCGCCAGTCCACCATGGTGGTGCGCATCGAGTAGGCGCTGATCAGGAGCGCGAACAGCGAGCCGACCACCGCGAGAAAAACACCAAGGCCGATTTTCGCCGCCGGCACCGAAGAGCCGAGATCGCCGCGAAAATCCACGGCAATGCCCTGCTCCAGCCACGGCTTGGCGGCCAGCCGTTGCTGCGAGAGCCACCATCCCGCGATCGCTGCAATCGTAGCAATGAACAGGACGATGGCACTCACGGATGGGCTCCCTGGGCCAGCACCTTGGCCGGCGGTTCATTCTGCGGGATGAAGTCCCTCGCGGAACCGGGCACGCTGTAATCGTAAGCCCAGCGATAGACGACGGGGAGCTCCTTGCCCCAGTTGCCGTGCCCCGGCGGGGTCTCCGGCGTCTGCCATTCCAGCGAGGTGGCACCCCAGGGATTGCCGCCCGCCTCTCTTCCCTTGAACAGGCTCCAGACCAGATTGAACAGGAAGACGAGCTGGGCGAAGCCGACAATCAGCGCCGCCACGCTCATGAACGCATTGAGGTCATGGGCGGATGCCGGGACGAACGAGGTCTCGCCGATGTCGTGATAGCGGCGCGGCATCCCCAGCAGGCCGAGATAGTGCATCGGGAAGAACACCGCATAGGCCCCGATGAACGTCACCCAGAAGTGGAAGCGTCCGAGCGCGTCATTGAGCATTCGCCCGGTGACTTTCGGATACCAATGATAGATCCCGCCGAACACGGCCATGATCGGCGCAATCCCCATCACCATGTGGAAGTGCGCGACAACGAACATCGTATCCGACAGCGGCACGTCGACGACAACGTTGCCGAGGAACAGCCCGGTCAGGCCGCCATTGACGAAGGTGACGATGAAGCCGAGCGCAAACAGCATCGGCACCGTGAGATGAATGTCGCCGCGCCAAAGCGTCAGCACCCAGTTGTAGACCTTGATCGCGGTCGGGATCGCGATGATGAGCGTCGTGGTGGCGAAGAAGAACCCGAAATACGGGTGCATGCCGCTGACATACATGTGGTGCGCCCACACGACGAAGCTCAGCGCTCCGATCGCCACGATCGCCCAGACCATCATGCGATAGCCGAAGATGTTCTTGCGTGCGTGCGTACTGATCAGATCCGAGATGATGCCGAACGCCGGCAGCGCGACGATGTAGACTTCGGGGTGGCCGAAGAACCAGAACAAATGCTGGAACAGGATCGGGCTGCCGCCGCCGTACTTGGTCAGCTGGCCCATCTCGACCAGTGTCGGCATGAAGAAGCTGGTTCCAAGGAGGCGGTCCAGCAGCAGCATCACCGAGGCCACGAACAGCGCCGGGAACGCCAGCAGCGCCATCACGGTCGCGGTGAAGATGCCCCACACCGTCAAGGGCATGCGCATCAAGGTCATGCCGCGCGTGCGCGCCTGCAGCACCGTCACCACGTAATTGAGCCCGCCCATCGTGAAGCCGATGATGAACAGGATCAGCGAGGCCAGCATGAGAACGATGCCCCAGTCCTGCCCGGGGGTACCGGAGAGAATCGCCTGGGGTGGATAAAGCGTCCAACCGGCGCCGGTCGGCCCGCCCGGCACGAAGAACGTCGCGGCCAGCACCAGCACCGCGAGCAGGTAGACCCAATAACTCAGCATGTTCACGTAGGGGAAGACCATGTCCCGCGCGCCAACCATCAGCGGGATGAGGTAGTTGCCGAAGCCGCCGAGAAACAACGCCGTGAGCAGGTAGATCACCATGATCATGCCGTGCATGGTGATGAACTGAAGGTACTGGTTGGCATCGATGAAGGAGAATGTGCCGGGAAACCCCAGTTGCAGCCGCATCATCCACGACAGCACCAGCGCAACCATTCCGATCGACATCGCCGTGATCGAGTACTGGACGGCGATCACCTTGGCGTCTTGCGAAAAGACGTACCTCGTCCACCAGCTGTGCGGATGATAGAGCTCGACCTCACCTACTTCGGCGGGCGGGATGCCTGCGACCTCATCAAACGGGATATCGACCATCGGAATACCCTCCTTGGTCTTCCGCTCAGCGACGAGTTCACTTCATATCCGGCCGAACATCCGGCCGATCCTCGTCGGCATGTTCATTCGCTGCCAGTCTTGTACGCGGCCTTCGCGACGTTGCGCTGGCCGGACAAGGCGGCGAACGTGTGCTGCTTGTCCAGCCACGCGTGATATTCCTTCTCTTCTTCCACGACGACCTTGCTGCGCATCTGTGCGTGCGCAGCACCGCAAAGCTCCGCGCAGAGGACGTCGAAGGTTCCGGTCCGGGTCGGCGTGAGCCAGTAGTAGGTCACCGATCCAGGGATCATATCCATCTTCGCCCGGAACTCGGGCACGTAGAAATCATGCAGGACGTCGATCGAGCGGAGCAGCACTTTCACCGGCTTCCCGACCGGCAGATGCAGATCCTCGTTTTGCACGACGATGTCGTCCTGCCCGTTCGGATCATTGGGATTCAACCCGAGTGGATTGTCGGAGCTGATCAGGCGCGCATCTGACGTGCCGAGCCGGCCGTCCTTTCCCGGAAGCCGATAGCTCCACATCCACTGTTGTCCAACGACCTCGACGTCGGTCGCTTCGGCGGGAACGGTGACGAACTGGTGCCAGACGATGAGGCCCGGCGCAAGCATGGCGACGACGCCGATCGCGGTGCCGATGCTGAGCCACCATTCGAGCTTCTTGTTCTCGGGATTGTAGTGGGCGCGCCGTCCCTCGGTGTGGTGAAAGCGCAGGACGCAATAGGCCATGAACACGATCACCGCGCAGAACACCGCTCCGGTGATCCAGAATGTCAGGTTGATCGTGTGGTCGATATAGCTCCAGTTCGAGGCAATCGGGGTCCACCACCAGGGGCTGTAGAGGTGGAACAGCACCGAGGCGACGGCAACCAGGAGCAGTAAAATCGCTACAGCCATCCCTCATTCCTCCTTGCCATTGAAGGCTGCGGAGACGAACGAAAGGGCGGAGCTCACGTCAGAGGGATGGTCTCACGTTCACCATCACCGTGGCTTTTGCCTCGCCCATTCTGCCGGTCGCGATGCTGGGACATGACAAAAACTCAACGTCACGGCCGCAACCTCATCGGAGCTGGGGGCGTCAAGCATCAACATGGTACCCATCGAGCCAGACGTCAATAGAGGAGTAATGCCCGCCGCTGTCCGGCGCGTGTTGGATGCCGCGAACACTGATCGGCCCTCCCCTATCGCATGGTGCATCGCAAGACCTCGTGTGTGCACCTGCACAATTCTCCCGACCGTATTCGCCACCTTGCTTCTGCCGCGCATCGGACTAGTTTTACTGGACCGGTTGCGACAGATGTCGTCCGGCAAGCTCCTTCTGGTTGAATCTGATTTGCCGGACTCAGTCGCGATTTTCGCGCATGAGGCGGATGTGCGTGTGTTGATGGCGCTCCGTTCCCCTGCGGCCACAAGCAAGGAGACCGGAACCATGACCACGGTGTTCGCACGACCCAAGCTGCAATTGTTTGGCGTCTCTACCGCCTTCGTCGTTCGCAAGATCAGCCTTTCCGACCTGGGCGACGCGTTGCGCCTCGGCTGGGAAGACTTCAAGGCCATCCCGACCCACGCAATCGTCCTGTGCGTGATGTATCCCGTGCTCGGACTTGTCCTGTTCAGACTTGTGCTTGGCTATTCGGTGCTGCCGCTGCTATTTCCGCTCGCCGCCGGCTTCGCCCTGATCGGTCCTTTCGCCGGCCTCGGCCTCTACGAACTGAGCCGACGGCGCGAACGCGGAGAGGAGCCAGGAGCCTGGGATGCGATGCAGGTGCTGCGCGCGCCGTCGTTCGGCGCCATGTTCGAACTTGGCGTTCTCCTGCTCGTTCTGTTCGGGGTCTGGATCGCCACCGCGGACGCGATCTACATCATGACGTTCGGTTATGCGCCGGCTGCGAGCATCCCTGATTTCGCAAAGCGCGTGTTGACGACGCCCGAAGGCTGGTCGCTCATCATCGTCGGATGCGGCGTCGGCTTCCTTTTCGCCTTGGTTGCCCTATGCGTCAGCGTCGTCTCCTTTCCACTGATGCTCGACCGTCATGCGACCGCGATCGATGCGATCCGCACCTCAATACGGGCCGTGATGATGAATCCAATTGAGATGGCCGCGTGGGGATTGATCGTTGCGGTATTGCTGGCCGTGGGCTCACTGCCATTCTTCGTCGGTCTCTGCGTCGTTCTGCCGGTGCTTGGTCATGCGACCTGGCATCTTTACAGGAAGGTGGTCGAGCCTGACCGGAATCCTCCGCAAGAAGAGCCCCGCCCGCCGATCGGTCACCGCTACGCGGCCGATTTCCCGGCCTCCCTCTTCCCGTGGAGCCGTGAGCGCTAAGCGTTTTCGCGCGAAGCATGTCGCTGTCGTCCCGGCCTGGTGCGCAATTGCGCACGGGGGCCGGGACGACGAATGTGGATATCGGCCGCGCCACTATCGATGTCGTCCTGGCGAAAGCCAGGACCCATTACCCCAAATGGCATTTGTTGCGCGACGCTGGGGCCACGATCCCGCTCACAATCGAATCCTATGGGTCCTGGCTTTCGCCAGGACGACGACCGTATTTGCAGCGACGGCGCAATCCACACCGCCACACCCCCTCACTTCATCAGCGCCTCGACCTCCTTGCGGAACGCCTGGCGCGAGCCGTCGCGGGAGTAGAACATGTGGCCGCCGGGATAGACCGCGAGCCTGGTGCGGCTCGGGCCCGCAAAGGCCGGCAACTGATCGAGGATGATCTTCGAGGCGAAGTACGGCGTGGCGAGATCGAACAGGCCGTGGCCGACCAGGAGTTTCAGGTTGGGGTCGAGCGCCAGCGCCTGGCGAAGCTGCGTCACCGACTCCGCCGGACTGATGCCGTGACCGAACTCCCAGGCCTTGTTCACGCTTTCGCTGAGCAGATGATAGGAGCCGTCCGGCCGCCAGTTCAGCTTGCGCGTGGTGAGGTCGACGGCGGCGCTGGTCAAAGGCGCCATCAGCGGATCGCCGGACGGATCGTTGAAGCGGAAATAGCTGGAATCCGGATAGGGATCGAAGCCCTCGATGGAGGCGTCGTAGCGGCCGGTCACCTTGCCGCTCTTGCGATCGAACTCGCGGCGGAATTCGCCGATGTCGAAGCGGCCGGCCAGCCGGCGGCTCACCGCCTGATCGATCCCGGTCAGGCTTGCGACCTTGTCGGCGAGCCGCGTGGTGGCCTCGGTGTCGGCCTGACCCTTGACGAGGTCGAGCAGGAAATCGCCGCGCGCGTAGCTCTCGACGTCGGCGAGATCCTCGCGCGTCACCGGACCCTTCGCCTGTCGCGCGACCGCCGCCATGGTCGGCAGGCTTGCGACATATTGCAGGAGGCTGGAGCCGGTATATTCGCGGAAATCGAGCACCGGCGAGATCAGCACCAGGCCGCGGACGCCGACGCCCTGCTGCATTTGCAGATTGCGCACCACCTTGGGCCCGCGAATGCCGCCATAGCTTTCGCCGACGAGATATTTCGGCGAGGTCAGCCGGTCGTATTTCTCCAGCCAGCGGCGGATCACCAGCGCGACCGAATTGGCGTCGCCGTCGACGGTGAAGAAGCGCTTGCGCGCCTCCTCCGACGTCGTGACGAAGCGACTGTAGCCGGTGCCGACCGGGTCGATGAAGACGAGATCGGTGAAATCGAGCCAGGTGTCGGCATTGGCCTGCAGCTCGGGCGCGGCCGAGGACACCGCGCCGTCGAACGGCAGCCGCCACGGCCCGACATTGCCCAATTGCAGCCAGGCCGACGCGGAGCCCGGACCGCCGTTGAACAGGAAGGTTACCGGCCGATTCGCCTTCTCGGCGCCGTCGAGCTGGTAGGACGTATAGGCGATGTCGGCGAGCGGCTCGCCCTTGTCGTCGAACACGCGGATCGAGCCCGCGGTCGCGCTGAAGTTAAGGGTGCGGGAAGGCAGCGCGACCGATTGCTTGGTCGTGGAGTCCGGCGGCAGGCGGTGCTGCTCGGCGGTCGAGCCGCTGGCCGCAGCGTTGGCGCCGGCGCCAGCCTCGCCGCCGCGCCCTGCCCGCCCTTTCTGACCGCTCGGGCTCTGACCACTTGGGTTCTGGCCGCTTGGGGCCTGCGCGCTCGGCGACGGCGATGGCTGCGGGACGTCATCGTCGGCTCGCGCCACGGTCGCAAGGCAGGCCACCAGCAACGCCGCGGCGAGCCGTGTCGCAAGACTGTTAGCCATATCGTTCACTCCCTGCGCCCCGATTTACGCAATCCAGCGGCAAACTGCGCTAGTTTGGCGGCGCCGGCGTGGCATGCGGTCCGTTCCCGGACCATCTCGACAAGGCCGCCCGGGATGTATAGACGAGCGCGGCGTGTTCCGTGCCAAACGAGTTCGTGAGCGAATGGCCAGCTCCAAGCGGTATGACAAGATCGCCTTCGTCGCCAGCGCGAGCGTGGAAGCGCAGTCGGCGCTCGAGCAGCTGACGGAAATGTACGGCAACCATCTACCCGCGGATGCCGACGTCGTGGTCGCGCTCGGCGGCGACGGTTTGATGCTGCAGACGCTGCACGCCAACATGCGCAGCGGCAAGCCGATCTACGGCATGCACCGCGGCACCGTCGGCTTCCTGATGAACGAATATTCGACGCATGATCTGCGCACCCGGCTTGCCGCCGCGCGGGAGTCGCTGATCAATCCGCTGTTGATGCGCGCGACCGACATCCACGGCGCCGTGCATCTGCATCACGCCATCAACGAGGTCGCGCTGTTCCGGCAGACCTACCAGGTCGCCAAGCTGCGCATCCTGATCGACGAGCACGAGCGGATGCCCGAGCTGATGGCCGACGGCATCCTGGTGGCGACGCCGGCCGGATCGACCGCCTACAACCTCTCCGCCCAGGGGCCGATCCTGCCGATCAACGCGGCGCTGTTGGCGCTGACCCCGATC
This sequence comes from Bradyrhizobium brasilense, assembly GCF_029714345.1. Classification (NCBI taxonomy): domain Bacteria; kingdom Pseudomonadati; phylum Pseudomonadota; class Alphaproteobacteria; order Hyphomicrobiales; family Nitrobacteraceae; genus Bradyrhizobium; species Bradyrhizobium brasilense. Next base: position 3,841,862 of record NZ_CP121669.1, on the reverse strand, counting down.
AGCGCGTTCCGGCCGCGGCGCTGGCGCGGCGCGCTGCTGCCGAATTCCGCCTTCGTGGTGATCGAGGTGATCGAGGGCGAGAAGCGCCCGGTGGCCGCGGTCGCCGACCATGACGAGGTCCGCGACGTCCGCCGGGTCGAGGTGCTGTCCGACAAGACGATCGCGATGCGGATGCTGTTCGACCCCGGCCACTCGCTGGAAGAACGCATCCTGCGCGAGCAGTTCGGCTACTGACGGCGTCTGCCTCCTTGCCCGGCAACCAATCATTAACCCCGGGCGGGATATGGTTAACGTCGGGTAATACCGCATTGGCCCGGTATGCCCTATCAGGGCCGGACCATGTATCGCATCGATTTCAACAAGCTGCGATTTTTGATTTGCGACGACAATCCGCACATGCGCCGCATCCTGCGGACGCTGCTGCATTCGTTCGGCGCGCGCGAGGTGTATGAGGCCGAGGACGGCGCCACCGCGCTCGAGATGTATACGCACTACGTGCCCGACATCGTCATCACCGACTGGTCGATGCCGATCTTCGACGGGCTCGAGCTTGCGCAGATGATCCGGCAGCCGGAATCCAAGGGCAACCCCTACGCGCCGATCATCATGCTGACCGGGCATTCCGAGAAGCGCCGTGTCACCGTGGCGCGCGATGCCGGCGTCACCGAATTCTTGGCCAAGCCGATCTCGGCCAAGGGCCTTTACCAGCGCATCATGAACGTGGTCGCCAACCCGCGCCCGTTCATCAAGACCAAGACCTATTTCGGCCCCGACCGCCGCCGGAACACCACCAACACCTATATCGGCCCCGAACGCCGCGGGAGCGGCGAGGTCGAGGTGCTGCAACAGCCGTCGCTGCTCGAAAAGGCGCGCTCGGCCATCTAGGACATCGCCATGGCGAAAGACAAACCCGGGACGATCGAGGTCAAGAGTTTCGGCACGCACCACGTCATCACGCAGCCCAATCCGCTGCGCAAGATGCTGCTGCGCGTCCCCGAGAGCGATCTCGACGATCCGGTCGGCCGCGCCGAAAAGGCGCTCGCCGGGCTGTCGGGCGAGTTCAAGGAGTGGATGACGATCGAGGCCGACCGCCTCTCCGCCGCACACGCCACCGTGCTGCGCGAGGGCTTCAGCGACAAGACGCGCGAGGAGCTGTTCCGCGCCGCGCATGACATCAAGGGTGATGCCGCGACATTCGGCTATCCGTCGGCGGCCGCAGCCGCCGAGAGCCTGTGCCGCATCATCGAGCACGCGCCGGATCTCGGCGCCGTGCCGCCGCAGCTGATTGCGCACCACATCAACGCCGTGCAGGCGATCGTGCGCAACCGCACCAAGCTCGACACCGCGGTCGTCGCCGGCGTGCTGAGCAAGCAGCTCCGCGGCATCGCCGATGAATTCCTGACCCACGCCAACCGCGACCGTCCCGAGCACCTCGAGGCGATCCTCGCGCCGAGCATCGTGCCCGGCGAATAGCCGCGCGGCCGGCTGCTCGCGTTGCGGCAGCCCACTCAAGCATCCATCGATGGGAAGGAAGCGCGGCCCTCAGGCCGCGATGAGATCGTCGTCGTAGGGCAGCACCGCGATGGCGTCTTCCGCGGCGAGCTCCTCGCAGAACATCCGCGCATCCTCGCGGGCCGATTCCGTCGCGAAGCGGCGCAGCAGGATCAGGAGCGGCTCGGCCGCCGAATGGTCGGTCTCGCAGTGCGTCAGCACCCGCTCCACCATGCGGCGATGCAGCCGCGCCGCGCCGTCACCGCTGTCGACGTAGCCGACCTCGTGGCTCGCCTCGAGCGCGACGCGGAACGCGGCGTAGGTGGATTCCGGCAGGCCGGCACGGCGCAACAGCGCCTGCAGGCCGTTGCCGCCGCGGTCGTTCAACAGCGCGGAGACGCGGCCATAGGGCAGTCCGGACAGTTCGGCGAGCGCCGCCCCGAACAGATCGAGATTGCCCGACAGCAGCGCGCGCAGGATCAGCCCGGCGGTCAATTGCCCGGTGGCGCGCAGATGCGTGATCAGGTTCTGCATGTCGTCGCCGAAGGCGCGCGCGGCGATGTTCACCGTCGAGCGTTCCCTGGCCTCGCCGGCGATGCGGTCGGCCCGATCGGCGCCGAGCCAGTTTCGCGCGACGACGAACTGCGCCAGCGTGTCGGAGAGCTTTGCGACCAGCGCCAGCCGCGTTGCCGACGGCAAGTCTTCCAGCTGCAGCATCGATTCCCTGATGGCGGCGAGATGGCCGTGGCGCTCGACGATGCGATCCCAGGAGAACGGCGCGAGGCCGGCGTAAGGATTCTCGATCAGCTCGAGCGCGGCGGCCGCCGAGCCGACCTCGGCAATCGCGGCGGCGACGGAGGCCGGCAGATTGGTGCGGCGCGCGATCGCGCACTGCATCTCGTCGGAGCCGGTGGCGACGATGTCGACGAGGTCGGCATCGATCAGGAGCGGTGAATGCTCCAGCACCGGCACCGCGATCGCCGGCTGGTCGGCCGACAGCGCCTGCACGATTGCGGCAGGCGCGTCCACGCTGCGCGCGAACACCTCGGCCATTGCCTGCCGTACCAGCGGCGACGGGTCGTCGAGCAGCATCAGCAGCGCGCCTTCGGCTGCGATGCGGTCGTCCTCGGTGAGATCCGAGATGAGCCAGGCCCGGGCCAACGCCCGCGTTGCCTCTGCTCGCTCACCTGCAGGAGCGGTCCTAATCCAACTAATAAACTGCCGAACGATCATGGTCCTTCCGGCTTACGCAACGAAACGGCATCGACATACGACGCCACCGCAAGAAAAAATAAACCATGACGCTTAACAAAGGGTTCACCATAAACGTTTGGGATTATTGACGTTTCGTTAAAGCCGCAACGGCGCGCGGCTTCGCGCGCGCAGCAAGACAGCGCTAGCCGTTGCTGTAGGTGCCGCTCGGATCGCTGAACAGGTCGAGCCGTCCGGGCGCGCGGACCTTCGGCGTCGCCGATGACGTCAGCGAGGCGGAATTGCCCCACAGCTCCTGCACCGCCGGGGAGATCGGCTCCGAGCGGTCGCCGGCCTGGTAGAGCGAGCGGAAGGTCGGCACCGGCTGTCCCGATGCCACAGCCGAGGTCGCAGCGGGCGCGGCCGACCGGGAGTCCGGGAAGGTCGAGAGATAGGACGCGGTGTCCATGGTCAGCGCTGCGGTCGGCGCGGCGCCTGCGATCGCGTAAGGCGACATGGTGTCGCCACCCGCCGCCGCGAAGGCGGTGCGCGTGTCCTTGGAGTTCGCGGCTGCTGCGTAGCGCGTGGTCAATACCGAATAGACCTGGCTGACGCTGCGCGCGTTGCCCGACTTGTCATAGAAGATCGACTGGTTGGCGGCCGCCGCCTTCGGGAACATCGTGGCCGCATTGGCGCTCGGGCTGTCCTCGGCGCTCGAGATCAGCTTGCCGGCGCCGCCGACGCCCATGAAATGGGCCATGTAGAGTTCGGCATCGGTCGGACGGCGGCCGAGCTTGCCGGTAAGCTTGAAGCTGTTGGACTGCGTCAGCACCGCCGCCATCGAGGACGCCGCGTCCGGATCGTCGCGCAGCTTCATGACCGCGGCGCGCGCCGAGGGATCGCTGACCGAATAGCTGCCGTCGGAATTCCTGGTGATGGCGTCGGCATACTGGCCATAGCCGAGCTGGCTTCCGGCCTCCTTGACGGTGCCGAGCCAGGTCTGGTCGATGAATTGATAAAGTCCATGCGCCGACGAGGTCGTGGCGCCGGCCCGCGGATTGAAATTGGATTCCATCTTCGCGGTCGTGAGCAGATATTCGAAGCTCGTGCCGGTGGTCGCGGCCGCCTGCTTGATCGAGCTCGCCACCTTCAGGCGCGAGGAATCGACACCTGCCGAAGCCGTCGCATTGAAGAGATCGACCGCCATCTGTCCGGGTGCCTTGCCGGGCGCCGGCAATCGGCACCCATGTCCCGTCAAGGTGCCGTAATTATGGTTAATGGCGCGTTAATAGCGCCGGTTCAGGGCTGGGCCTCGTAGTAGTGCGCGACCTGGTCGATCTCCTCGGCCGTCATCTGGCGCGCGATGTTGCGCATCTGCTGGCTGATGTCGTTGCGGCGGGCCCCGGATGCAAAGGCCTCGAGCTGCGCCTTGATGTAGACCGCCGACTGGCCGCCAAGCCAGGGGCTTCCCGCCTTGTTGTCGACATCGCCGTGGCAGGAGCCGCAAGGCGCGATGTTGCGCATCGGGGCGCCCGTCACCACGATCGCCGGCGCGGGACGCCCGGTATCCAGATTGTTCGAAGGCACCCGCGGCAGATAGGCGTAATAGGCCGCGACATCCTTCATGTCCTGATCGCTCATCGCCGCTGCGAACGGGCTCATCACCACGCTGACCCGCGCGCCGGTCTTGAAGTCATTCAGCTCCTTGTAGGTCACCGCGGCAAATTGCCCGGCGAGGTTCGGTGAATGGGCGTCGCTGACGCCCTGCGGTCCGTGGCAGATCGCGCAGCGCTGCGCCAGCGTTGCGCCCCGCCCGATCGAGACCTGATTCACCTTGGTCAGCATCTCCGATGTCATGATGACATTGGACGTCTTGAAATCCGGCTTGATGCCGGGCTCCTGCACGGCGGCACGCGGAACGCCGGCCGCGCTGCAGATCGCATCCCAGACCCCCGCAAGCTTCAGGTTGGGCTGCGCCAACGGCAACCAGATCAGGCCTGCGACGGCCGACAACACGGCGATCGCCGCCGTGATGCCGACGCTGGCGCCGAACCACGGATTGCGCAGCGAGAACAGCGGCTGGTCGCTCATCGGCCTGCTCCGACATAGACCGCAGGCACGCTGGTCTCGTTCAGCGCCATCAGCTGCGCAATCGGGAAACCATAGTTCACCACGGTGAGACCGACCATCAACGCGAGCCACAGGCCGAATGAGTTGAGCGCGACCGGAATCCGCGCGGGCATGTGCAACGGCACCGCGAAGCGGTACGCACCCGCCTCGCCTCGCGCGCCGAACTGCCCGCGGATCAGCACCAGCAGGAACAGAGCGCCCGACAACAACAGGATGAATCCGCCGATTGCCGACATCGTGACCGACAAGGCCTGCGGCGAGATCGCCGGGTTGGCATAGTCATAATAGGCCATGCGGCGCGGCATGCCGAGGATACCGACATAGTGCCACGGGAAGGTGGTCACGATCATGCCGATGAACCACAGCCAGAGCTGCGTGCGCATCAGGCCAAAACTGTCCAGCGCACGGTCGGTCAGATGCGGCCACAGATCATAGGCGATGGCAAAATACATGATCACGATGGCGCCACCGAAGATCAGGTGGAAATGGCCGGTGATCCACTGCGTGTTGTGCACGGTGGCGTCGAGCTGATAGCTCATGTTGATCAGACCGCCGGCGCCGCCGAAGCCGAGCATGACCAGCGACAGCGCCGTCGCCAGCATGATCGGATTGGACCACGGCAGCGCGCCGATCCAGCCGAATGCGCCGCGGCCACCGCGCAGACGGCTGGCAATCTCCGCCGACGCGCAGATCGTGAACACCGTGAGCAGCGTCGGCAGCGCGACGAGGCCGGTGAACACGGAGTGCATGAACTTGAATCCGGCGCCGACCTGCGGGTCGGCAAACAGGTGATGCACGCCGATCGGCATCGCCACCACGACGAACAGGATGAACGAGATCCGCGCCATCGGGTCGCTAAAGAGCCGGCCGCCGATCGCCCGCGGGAAGATCGTGTAGTAGGCGATGTAGGTCGGGATCAGCCAGAAATAGACGATCGCGTGCAGCGTCCAGGAGAAGAAGACACGGGCCAGCCCCGCATCGATCGTCGACTTCAGCCCAAGCGCCACGGGCAGGATCTGGAACAGGATCTCAAGCGCGGCGCCGACCGCGGTCCAGCCCCAGAGCAGTGAGCCCGCAACATTGGCATACATCGCAAGCGGCACCGGCTTGCCCGGGTTCTCGCGCTTCCAGATCACGAAATTGATCACCATCAGCGCGACCCAGATCCATGAGCCGACCACGACCATGACGACGCCGATGTAATAGAAGGGATTGCCGACCATCGGCGGATAGAAGGTGTAGAGCACCGAGGCGAGCCCGAGCGACACCGGGATCATCGCGACAACGGCGCCGACGGCGACCAGGAAGAAGCCCACCCAGGCCCAGCGCCGTCCAACCAGCTCTTTCTCGAGCGAGGCTTCGGTGATCGCGTAACCGAATCCCATCGCGATCAGTGTCGGGAAGACGTATCCCATCGCCGAGCCATGGGCGGTGACCGAGCGATAGTAGAACTCCGGATTAAAATGCCAGGCGTTCAACGGGCTGCGCACGAACATCTGCCAGGCGCCGAGCACCAGCGCGACGCCGAACACGATGAAGGCAAGCCAGAAATGCACCGCGATCAGCCGCTTGTTAATCAACACAGGTCAGCCTCCGCTTCGCTGCGGCCATGTCACGGAACGCAGCCTTGTCGACCACCTTGACCTTGCCCCACATGCCCTGGTGGCCGATGCCGCAGAATTCCTGGCACGGCATCACGTGATCGCCCGGCGCCTTGAAGCGTACCGGCAGGTCGGTGACGTAGCCCGGCACCAGCATCGTGTTGATGTTGGTGCCCTCGATCAGAAAACCGTGGACGACATCGGCGCTGGTGGCGCGGAAGGTGATCGGAGTCTCCGCGGGCACCACGATGCATTGCGGTGTGAAGGAATATTGCTGGCCAATCGCGCGCACGGTGACCGATCCGTCGGCCAGCATTTCGCTGCCGAGATTGCTCTCGACGAATTCGCCCGACAGATGCAGCGTCTTGGGATCGGCGGTTTCGACCCGGCCCTGCGGCATCGTCGCCTGATGGATGCCGATATAGGTCGCCATGCCGACCAGGACGCCGACAATGACGATCGACAGCGTCGCCCAGCGCCGCTCGATCCGAGCGGCAACGGCCTCGCCGAGGCTGTGGTCAGTCTCGCTCGCCATCAGGGAACGCTCCGCGGCAGGAAGACCAGCAGATAGAATGCAAACCACAACCCGACCACGACGGCCGTCGCAATGCCCGCGACCGCAACCGCGCCACCTGGACCGGCGCGTACGATAGTCTCGACATCATCGTCTTCCGAGCCCGATGCCGGCGGTTGCGGCGAAGACGAGTTGATCATGATCGCGCTCCCCTTAACGCGCGACGAGACGAGGTTGACTAGTCATCGCGCTTTAGCTCCTTTGTTTGAGCATGATCGTTTCGGAAAACCGCTTCGCACTTTTCCGGATCATGCTTTAGTTCAGCGTTGCTGCCCGCAGTTCGTTGGCCTGTCGCGCCGACACCGGCTCGCCGCGATTGCCCCAGGCCGTTCGAATGTAGGTCACGACAGCCGCGACCTCGTCATCCGACAGTTTCTGCGCGAACGGCGGCATGCCGTGGGGCATCGGATTGCCCGACGTGCCCGGTGGATACCCGCCATTGAGCACCATCCGGATCGGGTTCACCGCGGAGACCATCTGGATCGACTGATTGCCGGCAAGCGGCGGATAATCCGGCGGCATGCCCTGCCCGGTCGCGCCATGACAGCTTGCGCAGTCGCGGTCATAGATCGACTTGCCGAAGGACAGCAGCAGACTGCTCTCGGCCGACGGCAGCGAAGTCGACGCCTTCTCCGGAGGACCGCCCTGCGCAAGGCCCTTCAGGTAGACCGCCATCGCGCGCGCATCATCATCATTGAGATATTGCAGGCTGTTGTAGACGACCTCGGCCATCGGTCCGTACACGGCGCCCTTGGCGGACACGCCCTTGCGCAGATAGTCGACGATCTCCTCGATCGTCCAGTCGCCGAGCCCCGTCTCCTTGTTGGAGGTCAGCGACGGCGCGTACCAGTTCTGCATCGGGATCAGGCCGCCCTCGAAGGCCTGCGACTGCTTGCTGCCGCCGAGCGCATTGATCGGGGTGTGACACATCCCGCAATGACCCAGCCCCTCGACCAGGTAGTTACCTCTGTTCCACTCCGCCGACTTCGTCGGATCCGGCTTGAACTCGCCTTCCCTGAAGAACAGCGTGCGCCAGCCGAGGATCAGCGAGCGGTTGTTGAACGGGAATGTCAGGTCATGCGGCTTGTTGAGCTGCCTGACCGGCGGCACCGTGCGCAAATAGGCGTAGATCGCGTCGCTGTCCTCGCGCGTCACCTTGGTATAGGAGGCGAACGGCATCGCCGGATAGACCAGGCCGCCATCGGGAAAGCGGCCATTGTGCATCATCTGGTAGAACTGATCGGAGGTCCACGTGCCGATCCCGGTTTGCGGGTCGGGCGTGATGTTCGACGTGTAGAGCGTGCCGAATGGTGTCTTCATCGGCAGGCCGCCGGCGAAGGTCTTGCCTTCGCGCGCGGTGTGGCAGGCGATGCAATCGCCGGCGCGTGCGAGATACTCACCCTTGGCGACGACGGCCGGATCGGCCGCCTTCTGCTGCGCCGAAGCCGCAATGGGCGACAGTGCCAGCATCAGTCCGACAAGCAGTCCTGTTAAGGTTCGCGACATCGGCACGATCCCTTCAGTGCGGTTCGCTGCCGCATTCGAGCGGCATCGGAAGGCTGCCTCGCGGCGCGAAGGATGGATCCGCCGGCGCCGGACGCGATGACAGGTAGGCTGCCACCGCCTTCACGTCGTCCTCCGTCAGCAGGCCCGCGACGATCTGCATGCAATCTGGAGCGAACGCGGTCCGCGTGCCGTAGCGCCAGCCGCCGAGCTGGCCACTGATATAGGCCGCGCGCAGGCCAAGCAGGCCGGGAATGCCGGGCTCCATGCCACCCAATGTGGGACCATGGCAGGCTGAACAGGGCGGAATGCCGTGCTGCGGATCGCCGTTCTTCACGATCGTCTCGCCGCGCACCAGAATCTCCTTGCTGTCGACCGGCGGAACCGGCGGCGGAAATGCCGGCCTGAGCGAGGCGAAATACTCGGCGATCTTCTTCAGGTAATCGTCGGTCTGAAACTCCAGCAGGTAGTTCATCGGCGGATATTTCCGCCGTCCATCCCGGAATGCGATGAGCTGGTTGTAGAGATAGCCCGCCGGCTTGCCGGCCAGCCGCGGGAAATAGGCGTCGCTGGTGCCTTCGCCTTCGGCGCCGTGACACGGCGCACAAGCAAGGACGCGCGCGGCCATCGTATCGGGCGCACGTTCCGCCGTTTGCGACTGTGCTGCACCGATCGGCAATACAACCCAGGCGAGAAACCCAACAAGCGGTATCAGACGATGCGCCACAACTCACCCCCAGCGCGACGACGATGTGCAATTACTTGCACACGGCCGAACAGGAGGCAACGAAGTGCATCACTTCGACGCATCGCATTTGATTTAGATCAACGCTCTATTTGCGATAGACCTGCGCCGGATCGAACATCCGATCGGCATCGACGAATGACAAACCAATGTCACCGTCCTCGTCCTTCACCGCGCGATAGAAGCAGGAGCGCCGTCCGGTGTGGCAGGCAGCGCCGATCTGCTCGACCTTGATCCACACCGCGTCCTGATCGCAATCCATCCGGATCTCGAGCACGCGCTGGGTCTGGCCCGAGCTCTCGCCCTTGCGCCACAGCGCATTGCGCGAGCGGCTGAAGTACCAGCCTTCGCCGGTCGCGATCGTCTTGCGCAGGGCCTCGTCGTTCATGTGCGCGACCATCAGCACATCGCCGGTCGCGGCATCGGTCGCGACACAGGTCACAAGACCTGCCGCGTCGAATTTAGGCTGGAAGGCCAGCCCCTCCTCGCGGTCGTGATCGTGGGTCGCTGCGGACACGGAAAACCTCGCTCAGGAAAATGCGAGGTTACCGGTTCGGTCCTCGCACCAGGGACAAGAAACGCTGCTGCTCCGCCGGATTGTCGCGGAACATGCCAGTGAAGCGGCTGGTGAAGGTCGATGCACCATGCTTGGCAACGCCGCGCACCGACATGCAGGTATGCTCCGCCTCGATCAGCACGGCAACGCCGCGGGGCTTCAGCACCTCGTCGATCGCGGCCGCGACCTGCGCGGTGAGATGCTCCTGGGTCTGCAGACGGCGGGCGAAGATATCGGTCAGCCGCGCCAGCTTGGAGAGGCCGACGACGCGCTCCACCGGCGTATAGGCAATATGAGCCTTGCCGTAGAACGGCATCATGTGATGCTCGCACTGCGAGGTGAACTCTATGTCGCGGACGAGGACGAAATCGTCGTAGCCGGCGGTCTCGCCGAAGGTGCGGTTCAGCACCTCGGCCGGGCACTGGTGGTAGCCCTGATAGAGCTCGTCATAGGCCTCGACGACCCGGCGCGGCGTGTCGAGCAGGCCCTCGCGGCCGGTGTTCTCGCCGATATAGGCGAGCAGCGTCTTCACGGCGTCCTCCGCCTCCGCCCGCGACGGGCGCGGCTGGTCGGCACGGACGGCCGCCGTCATGAATTCTGAGGGGTCGAGCTCGCCGGGCTTCGCGTCGGCCGGCTTGTTGGGGCGAATCGATTTGATCAAGGCGTCCATGTCTTCTCCGTTCGACCGGCCCTCGGATTTGACCTTGGTCCGGATGTGTCACCGGGCAGACGGGGCGGATGGTTCGACCGCCGGGCGCCTGAGTCCCACAATTGTAGCACCGCCGCGGCGGAGGTGGGCCGCGGTGGCTGCATGGCCGGGCTATGTTTCCGGCGTTGCCGTCCATATATAGGACGGTGCAACCCAGCCGCCAAGAGCGCCCGGCACCGCCGGAACCAGGCATCTGTCTCCATGCTGAACGACATTTACAACAAGCGGATCATCGAGTTGGCCGGCAATATTCCGCGCCTCGGACGGCTGGCCGACCCGGACGCCAGCGCCACCGCCCACTCCAAATTGTGCGGTTCGACCGTCAAGGTCGACCTCAAGATGGACGGTCCCGTGGTGACGGATTTCGCCCATGACGTGAAGGCCTGTGCGCTCGGCCAGGCCTCCTCCTCGATCATGGCGAGCCGGGTGGTGGGCTCGACCGCGGACGAGCTGCGCGAATTGCGCGAGACGGTCCGCAAGATGCTGAAGGAAAACGGCCAGCCCCCGCAGGGCGGCAAATGGGCCGATATCGCGCTGCTCGAGCCGGTGCGCGACTACAAGGCCCGCCATGCCTCGACCCTGCTGACCTTCGATGCAGTGGTCGATGCGATCGGCCAGATCGAGGCCAAGGCGAAGCAGCCGGCGTAAAATTGCATGTCAGGTCATTCCGGGGCGATGCGCAGCATCGAACCCGGAATCTCGAGGTTCCCCGATGCGCAATTGCGCATCTGTGGTCCGCTTACGCGTCCCGGAACGACGCGACAATGTCCGTTCTTACTGCGCGGGCTGGACCGGCGCCGGCGCTGCGCTGCCGCCGGTCGGCACCACGACCTCGGCGGTCTTGGTCGCTCTCGCCTGCGACGCCTCGCCCTCCATCGCGCTGCTCAAGAAGCGATCGTTGTTCTTCGGCTTCGCCTCGGCGACGGGAATTGCGTTGTCCTTGCTGTTGTCCTGCCGCGGCAGCACGTCGGCAACCGCATCGGTGGTGATGAGATTGGTCAGCCGCAATTCGGCCGCCGACAATTCGTGCAGGTCTTCCCACGGCGGCACGCTGAGCGAGAGCGCCAGCAGATCACCGGCGCCGCCCATGTCGAAGGTGTATTTGGCAAGACGGCCGATATCGCGCTCGACGATCATCAGGTCCTGCGCGGTGTAGCTCGCGGCCTTGGCGTCGTCGGCGCGATCGCCCATCCAGATCTGATGCACGCGGACATGGGCGGCCGGCGGAACGTAGCGCGTCTTGCCCGACAGCAGCAGGAACACGCACATCGACTCGCAATAGGCATCCGGCAGAACGCTCGCGCGGCCGCTTTGCGCGGCCTGACTGACGACGCTGGTGCCGACCGTGGTCAGCACGCCGAGACCGCGGAAGCGGCGGCCGAGCGCGATCGCGTCGTTGACCGAGCCGCCGCTGGAATCGAGCACGACGGTGGCGCCGTTGAGCTGGCGGCCGCGCGCGAACTCGTCGAATTCCCTCGGACTATCGGCCGTGATGATGCCGACCGCGGACACCCAGCCACGGCAATTCGGCTGGCAGGCGATCCAGCTGAACTTCATCGGCAGCTTGCGCTCTTCGAGGGTCGAATTGGCCTGCGCGGAACCGCCCGCCATGGCGGCGGTGCCGGAAACCGCGAAGCAAAGAGCAACGGCGCCGGTAAGCGCCCAACTGCGCAACGAGAGCGACTTGACGAGCCTCAATTTGGTTCCTTCCCCCAAGCCCTTGGTGATGCGAGCGGTGGCAATGGCCCCATGGCAATGCGCCACGATTCTGTCAGCGGCGCGTTATGGGAACGGTAGCGTTGCTGACCCGGACCGTCCATAGAGCCCTTGCTGCAGCGCCATCGGTGCTGTGCAATAGTAACGAACTGTGGCGTAAATATCTGCAACAAAACAGTTCCTTGGCTTGGAACCCCCGCAAGACTACGTACATACTTGCGTATGCCGCCGACAAACCATTCAACGACACACCATCCACGATGCATGGACTGTGCCAGCACCCTGCGCCGCTTGCCGCGCAACCTCGGCCGCGCCCTGATCTGGATCTACCGGCACACGCTGTCGCCGCTGGTCGGCTACAACTGCCGGCATCTGCCGACCTGCTCGGTCTATGGCGACGAGGCGATCGAACGCTTCGGCCTGTGGGGCGGCGGCTGGATGACGCTGGCGCGGCTGCTGCGCTGCCAGCCCTGGGGAACATCCGGGATCGATAATGTCCCGCTGACGAAGCCGCCCGGGGCGCGCTGGTACCTGCCCTGGCGCTATGGCCGCTGGCGCGGCGTCAACGAAGGCTGACGCGGCGTCAACGAGAATTGATCGGTTGCTGCGGCAGGTCCAAGCGCGGCGCGCATTGCTGCCCGGCGGAACTGTCGCGATAGTTAGCGCATTGTTTCGTCGCCCCCTTTGGGGAGGAAACAACAATGCGCTGGAAAATCAGCCACAACGGTCATGATCCCCGGCAGATCGACTTGCTGGCCGTGCTTGCCTTGCTCGTCGTGATCGTCGCCGCCTACGGCTACTTCGCCCACAATCCGAACAAGCCGAGCACGACGGCGTTCATCGTGCCCAGCCAAAGCGTGAGGTGGTGACGCGCAGCCGAGCTCCCTGATGTTCCGCACGCGGATCGTTGCTTGGAACTCGCGAATACAAGCGCGAAAGCCAGCCGTTCACTCGGCCGCGGCGGTGGCGGCCGCCCGTCGCGGCCGCGTGACGACCACGACCGCGAGCGCCGCCGCGACGAAGGCCGTAGCCACGTAGCCTGCGCTGTGCAGCCATTCGCGGGCGAACAGCAAGCCGCCGATCGCGGAGCCGATGGCCTGGCCGATATACAGCACCGAGGTATTGAGCGAGACCGACGCCGAAGCGAGCGCCGGCGCCGCACCGACCAGGCGTACCTGCTGCATCGAATTGGTCGATGCAAAGCCGAGGCCCCACACCGCGACGGAGGCGGCCATCAAGGCGTAGGCGCCGGCGCTCAGCGCCCAGCCGGCGACGCCTGCGAGCAGCAGCACGGTGAACAGGACCGAGGTTTTCCAGGCGCCCCACGAGTCCACCACGCGCGTTGCGATCACGATGCCGACGAACCCGAAGATGCCGTAGAGCGCGAACACGATCCCGACGGCGTCCGCATTGGCGCCGGTCAGTTTGGCGAGCAGCGGTCCCATGAAGGTGAACACCACGAACTGGCCGGACATCTGCAGCGTCGTGATCGACAGCAGCAGAATGACCATCGGATTGCGGCCGAGATCGACCCAGGTTCGGAGATCAACCGGCGCGCCGTGCAGTCCGCCTGGCAGCCGCCACCACAGCAGCAGGGAGCTCACGAGCCCGGTCATTGCGATCGCGCCATAGGTCGCGCGAAAGCCGTAGCGGCTTGCGATGAAGGTGATCAGCGGCAGCCCGATCGCGGCAGCCAGCGACCAGCCGAGAAAGATGTAGGCAATCGTGCTGCCGCGCTTCTCCACCGGCACGATCAGTGCCGCGGTGCCTGCCGCCTGCGGCGTGTAGAGCACGCCGACCGCGAGCATCACCAGCCGAATGATCAGGAGGCTGTCGTAGTTCGGCACGAAGGCGGAAGCCGCATTGGTCAGCGTCAGCACCAGCAGCGTCGCCGTCAGCAGCGCCCGCCGCTCGATCCGGCTGGTCAGCCACGCCGTCACCGGCGAGCCCACGCACAGCACGATCGCGCCGAAGGTGATCAGCAGACCCGCGGTGTGGATCGTGACGCCGAGTCCGTCGGACAACTCCGCCAGCATGCCGGCCGGCGCCAGCACCGAGCAGCCGGTGACGATGTTGCCGAGCATCAATGCGGTGGGAGCGAAGCGTTTCACGCCGCGGTGTTAGCAGACGCCGAGATCGATGCAACTGCATCTAAATGCATGGCACCTGATCGAACGGCGCCTCTTGCGCTCATGGCGACGGCGACGCCGCCGGCACCGCGCTGACACTCGGCGACGCAGCGGCCGGCAACGGGCTCGCAGGCTTCGGGCCGGCGGTCGCCGCCGGGCATGATGCCAGAAGCTGCGTCCAGCCCTGCTCCAGCCCGGTGGTGCCGATATCGAATGTCGCAAGGCCGGGCTTGGTGTCAGACTTGGTGTCAGACTTGGCGTAAAGCTTGGCGTCGGCTGCCAGCGGGCTTTCGCCGATCTGCAGATGCGGGGCCGCGAGCATCGCCTTGACGATGTCCGAGGTCACCGCCTCGCTCCAGACCTCGTACTTGCCGAACCGCGCCGACCGGCCGAATGCGACGGTCCTGGTCGCGCCGGCCATCATCACCACCGTGCTCTTGCCGGCTGCCCCCTCCTCGAACTCGCGGACGAACATCAGCCGCCCGCGATCCTTGCTCTCGCAGAACAGCCGCCACTCCATCATGCGGAACGCGCTGCCGTCGGCCCTTTTCTGCTGCACGATCTTGCGAACATAGGGCCGTGTCTCCTTCTCCACCGCCCACAGGGTTTCCGGCAGCGGCCGCGTATCGATGCCGAATCGATAGAGCTCCGGCCGCGTCAGCACGTGCAGGTCCTCGAACTTCACGGACTTGATGAGGTCGCTGAGCTCATGGCTGATGCCCATCGCCGCGAGGAATACATTGCGGTCGCGATCGGCGCTCACCATCTCGCGCCGCCTGAAGTCCGCGACGGCCTGCGCAGGCGGATGCCCGTGGACGACGAACATCAGCTTGGAGTTATGCACCGCGAGCACCGAATCGGGCGCCACTTCGCGGCTGGTCGCGCCCAGGAACAGATAGGCGCAGGCCGAAACGCACATCGCGTTGCGCGTGGTGAGCTCGGCCTCGACCTCTCCCTTGGCAGCCTTGATCTTCAGGCAGGCGGCGTCGATCTGCGTGCCGGTGGAACAGGCCGGCACGATGGTACGGCCGACCCGGGCAATTGCCTTGTGCGCGCGCAGGAACCGCGCGATCCCATAGGACTGCTCGACGTTTCCGCCCGGCGAATGAAGGTAGATCGGAAGCTGCCTGTCCTTGTTGGCAAACAGGAAGGTGCGAATCCGCTGCGCGGCTTCCCGATCGATCTCGCCTTCGATCGCGATCCAGCGATCGCAGCCGGCGCCGCAGGCGTTCGCCGGCCCATGGGCGAGATAGATGGTCAGCTTTTTCGCAAATCCGGCCTTCTGGACCGGTGTGTCTTCCGCCCGCAACACGCCCGGGATCAGAAGCAACGCCACGAAAAACAGGAGACGGGAAAACATGAACCTTGCGGATCGCGCGATGGCGGAAAACGGAGGCCGGACGTTAGACGATGATCGGCAGCGTCGCAACGATCCGTGGCGTCACCTGCAGCCGAGCCTTGTTCAAATCCGTGCGGCCGGAGGCCCATTTTCTTGATATTGCCGGATTGCAGGCGTCAAATCCCCTGCTATACCGCTGCTTTCCGCTTACCTGCGCTCGTTCGCAGGAGTGAGCTACAGGAGTCACCATGGCAGAAACGCCACCCAAATCCGAATCCGGATTCCAGTACAGCCTCTCCAACCTCAAACCCGCAGAACCCGTGAACAAGATCGTCCTCACCTTCCCTGACGGAGCGAGGCGCGATTTCCCGAGAGGGACCACCGGTCTCGACATCGCCAAAGGCATTTCGCCCTCACTCGCCAAGCGCACCGTCGCGATGGCGCTCGACGGCACGCTTGCAGACCTCAATGATCCGATCGAGGCCGACGCCAAGATCGAGCTGATCGGCCGCGAAGACCCGCGCGCGCTGGAACTGATCCGGCACGATGCCGCGCATGTGCTGGCGGAGGCCGTGCAGTCGCTGTGGCCGGGCACCCAGGTCACGATCGGCCCGGTGATCGAGAACGGCTTCTACTACGACTTCTTCCGCAACGAGCCGTTCACCCCGGAAGATTTTGCCGCGATCGAGAAGCGGATGCGCGAGATCGTCGCGCGCGACAAGCCGTTCACCAAGGAAGTCTGGGATCGCGAGAAGACCAAGCAGGTGTTCCGCGACAAGGGCGAGGCCTTCAAGGTCGAGCTGGTCGACGCCATTCCCGGCAACGAGCCGATCAAGATCTACTTCCAGGGCGACTGGTTCGACCTCTGCCGCGGCCCGCACATGACCTCGACCGGCAAGGTCGGCAACGCGTTCAAGCTGATGAAGGTGGCGGGCGCGTATTGGCGCGGCGATTCCAACAATCCGATGCTGACCCGCATCTACGGCACGGCATTCGCCAGGCAGGAAGACCTCGACGCCTATCTCAAGCAGATCGAGGAAGCCGAGAAGCGCGACCACCGCAAGCTCGGCCGCGAGCTCGACCTGTTCCACTTCCAGGAGGAAGGCCCGGGCGTGGTGTTCTGGCACCCCAAGGGCTGGACCATCTTCCAGCAGTTGATCGCCTATATGCGGCGCCGGCTACTCGGCGACTACAACGAGGTCAACGCCCCGCAGATCCTCGACAAGGCGCTGTGGGAGACCTCGGGCCATTGGGACTGGTACCGCGAGAACATGTTCGCGGCGCAGTCCGCCGGCGACGAGGCCGAGGACAAGCGCTGGTTCGCGCTGAAGCCGATGAACTGCCCGGGCCATGTGCAGATCTTCAAGCACGGGCTGAAGAGCTACCGCGACCTGCCGTTGCGGCTCGCCGAGTTCGGCGTCGTGCATCGCTACGAGCCGTCGGGCGCGATGCACGGCCTGATGCGGGTGCGCGGCTTCACCCAGGACGACGCCCATGTGTTCTGCACCGAGCAGCAGCTCGCCGACGAGTGCCTCAAGATCAACGACCTGATCCTGTCGACCTACGCCGATTTCGGCTTCGACGGCGAGCTCACCGTCAAGCTCTCGACGCGGCCGGAGAAGCGCGTCGGCACCGACGAGATGTGGGATCACGCCGAGCGCGTGATGGCGACGGTCCTGTCGGAAATCAAGGCCAAGGGCAGCAACCGCATCCGGACCGAGATCAATCCGGGCGAAGGCGCGTTCTACGGACCGAAGTTCGAGTATGTGCTGCGCGACGCCATCGGCCGCGACTGGCAGTGCGGCACGACCCAGGTCGACTTCAACCTGCCGGAGCGGTTCGGCGCGTTCTACATCGATCATGACGGCTCGAAGAAGGCACCCGTCATGGTGCACCGCGCGATCTGCGGTTCGATGGAGCGCTTCATCGGCATCCTGATCGAGCACTATGCCGGCAACTTCCCGCTCTGGCTGGCGCCGACCCAGCTCGTCGTCACGACCATCACCTCCGAAGGCGACGAGTACGCCAAGGTGGTGGCGGCCGCCGCGCGCCGCGCCGGGCTGCGCGTCGAGATCGACCTGCGCAACGAGAAGATCAACTACAAGGTCCGCGAGCACTCGCTGGCCAAGATTCCGGCCCTGCTCGTCGTCGGCAAGAAGGAAGCCGAGACCCACTCGGTCTCGGTCCGCCGTCTCGGCAGCGAGCGGCAGACCGTGATGCCGACCGATGAGGCGATCGCCGCGCTGGTCGATGAGGCGACGCCGCCCGACGTGAAGCGGGCGCGATCCGTCGCCTGATCTTCACAATCGGTCTAAACTGGCTTTCATTGGCTTGGTCGTGTCCCCATCTTGGGGGCACGACTCCCCTTGAAGGACATTTCCGTGCCCGATGCCATTGAACTCCTGAAGACGCGCCGCTCGATGAAACCGCGCGAGATGACCGGCCCGGGCCCGTCCGCGGCCGAGCTCGAGACCATTTTGACGATCGGCGCACGCGTGCCTGACCACGGCAAGCTCGCGCCCTGGCGCTTCATCGTGTTCGAGGGCGATGCCCGCGCGCGGGCCGGCGACGTGATCGCAAAGGTCTTCGCCCGGAAGAATCCCGGGGCGCCGGCCTCCGACATCGAGGTCGAGAAGAAACGCCTGACCGACGCGCCGCTGGTGATCGGCGTGGTCTCCTTCACCAAGCCGCACCCGAAGGTGCCGCCGTGGGAGCAGGAATTGTCGGCGGGCGCCAGCGCGATGAACATCGTCACCGCGGCGACCGCGCTCGGCTACGGCGCCTGCTGGCTGACCGGCTGGTTTGTCTTCGACCGCGACGTGCTCGACGGCCTCGGCCTGAAGCCGGACGAGAAGCTCGCCGGGCTCATTCACATCGGCACCCCGACCAGGCCGAGCGAGGACCGCCCGCGCCCGGCCCTGTCGGATATCGTGACGCGGTTCTAGGGTATAGCCTTGTAGCCCGCATGAGCGGAGCGATATGCCGGACACTCGTCCCGGGTGTCGCTTCGCTCACCCGGGCTACAAAAGCCCTCGCCATTGTCGGGCATGACGACTACTGAAAGACTCTGTCGAAGACGATGGATGCCCGGGTCAAGCCTGGGCATGACGACCGGAAAAACGTTACGCCGCCTTCGACGCACGCTCCGCAAAACTGCTCAGCAGCGCCGCGATCTCTCCTGCCGGCCTCGCCGCGCTGAACAGAAATCCCTGCACCTCGTTGCAACCTTCGGCGCGCAGCCAGTCGAGTTGGTCTGTCGTCTCGACCCCTTCCGCGGTCGTGGTGATCCTGAGGCTGCGGCCAAGGCCCGAGATCGCGCGCACGATCGCGAGGCAATCGGAGCGCCGCGCCAGATCCTTCACGAAGGAGCGGTCGATCTTGATCTTGTCGAACGGAAAGCTGCGCAGATAGCTCAGCGAGGAATAGCCGGTGCCGAAATCGTCCATCGAGATGCTGACGCCGAGCTCGCGCAGCTGATGCAGGATCGCGAGGTTAGCCTCGGTCTCCGCCAGGAACACCGACTCGGTGATCTCGAGCTCGAGCCGCCGTGCCGACAGGCCGGAATGCGCCAGCGCCGAGATCACGGCCTGGACCAGATTGCGGCTGCGGAACTGCACCGGCGACAGATTGACGGCGACCTTGACGTCGGCGGGCCACTTGATCGCCTCCGAGCAGGCTTCGCGGAGCACCCATTCGCCGAGCGCGACGATCAGGCCGATGTCTTCGGCGACCGGGATGAACTCTGCAGGCGAGACCATGCCCTTCTGCGGGTGCCGCCAGCGCAGCAGCGACTCGAAGCCAGAGATACGGTCGGCCGCGATATCGACCAGCGGCTGGTAGTGCAGCTCGAACTCGCCGTTGCTGAACGCCGCGCGCAGATCGCGCTCCATGTCGCGGCGCTTCTGCGCCTGCTGATCCATCTCCGGTTCGAAGAAGTGGTGCACGCCGCCGCCCTCGGACTTGGCGCGGTACAGCGCCATATCGGCATTGCGCATCAATTCTTCCGACGTCGTGCCGTCGCCCGGTGACAGCGCGATGCCGACGCTGGCGCCGACCACGACCTCGAGCCCGTCGATGTTGTAGGGCGCGCTCAGCGCTTCGATCAGCCGTTCGGCGAAAGCGCTCGCCTCGTTCGGCGAAACGTCGGCCGCAAGCACGATCGCGAACTCGTCGCCGCCGAGGCGAGCCGCCACATTGTTGTCGCGGACCACCTCGCGCAGCCGCTCCGCCACCAGCTTGAGCAGCCGGTCGCCCATCGGA
Organism: Bradyrhizobium brasilense; assembly: GCF_029714345.1. Taxonomy (NCBI): domain Bacteria; kingdom Pseudomonadati; phylum Pseudomonadota; class Alphaproteobacteria; order Hyphomicrobiales; family Nitrobacteraceae; genus Bradyrhizobium; species Bradyrhizobium brasilense. Next base: position 3,821,918 of record NZ_CP121669.1, on the reverse strand, counting down.
TGCCCGAAGGAGTCGTTGACGTTCTTGAACAGGTCGAGGTCGATGCACATCACCGCGACGCGCTTGTTGCCGCTGCGGCCGCGCTCCAGCGCCTCGCGCAGGCGCTCCTGGTAGAAATCGCGGTTCGGCAGATTGGTGAGACCGTCATGGTGCGCCATATGCGCGATCCGCGCTTCGGCGGCGCGGCGCTCGGTGATGTCGACCACCGCGACCAGATAGCCGTCGCGGCCCTCGAACGCCACCTTGCGTCCGAAAGTCAACACATGGATCTCGCTGCCATCGGCCCTGATGTGCCGCCAGTCGCGGCTCGATTGATAGACGTCGCCGATCTCGCGCAACGCGGCGCTGTGCACGCTCCACTCGTCCACCGGCCAGATCTGGCGCAGCGTCATGCCGAGAAACTTTTCCCGGCTGTAGCCATAGTGCTGAACGGCGGCGTCGTTGACGCTGAGGAATTCCATCGTGCCGGCGTCGAACACCCACATCGGCATCGGATTGTTCTCGAACAGCAGGCGGAACGACAGCTCGCGCTGCTTCAGCGCGGTGACGTCGGAGACGGTCAGCGACAGCATGTCGCCGAATGCCGTGACGCCGAGCCGCAGGCAGCGATCGCCGCTGTCGATCTCGAACTGCCCGCCCGGGCCGCCGCCGACAAATCCACGCAGACAGCTCATCACCGCTGACGCCGCAAGCGGGTTGCCGCCGGCGCTGAGCCGGCGCCACAGCAATTCGGTCGCAGGCTGCATCAGCTGCCTTGCGGCGCCCTGGTTGAGATGCACGATCTGGAAGTCGGCCGGCTCGCCGCGCGCATCGCGGATCGCTGCGAGCGACAGCACGCCCTCGTCGGCGGCCGAGAAAATCGTATCGAGCAGATTGTACTGCGCATTGCGCTCGTTGACGTAGACGCCGACCAGGATACCGCCCCAGCGCGACCGCGTCGGCAGCGCCAGCACGTCGAAGGTCCGCACCAGCCCGTCGCGGACGCAATGCGCCGACGCCAGATAGGGCCGGCAGTTCTCGCGCGCGTTTGCGGCGGCTTCGGTCAACGCGGTGGCGCAATCCGGCGGCAGGGCGCTGAGCGGAATGTCCCAGCGCTCGTCGTTCAGCCATGTCTGGACATAGCGGCCGGCGTGCGAGACGCTGAGCATGCCATCGACGCTCCGCAGCAGCACGATATGATCGGCGAGCCGGCCGAGACTGCCGAGCATCACGTCTTCATAGTGCGGCAGCTTTTCGCCGGGACGGACCGCGGCCTGCCACTTGCGTTGCAGAACCGGTACGTCGGCGAACATCTCGGAATTGAATTTGGCCGATGCTTTAGCTGATTTCTTGTTGGCCATGACCATGGCGCGCCCCACGCAAACACTAGTCCCCACGGCATCCAAGTCATGCCGCGGCTTAACGTCATGTAAAAATAGGCAGGCCCGGCATCACCGCGAGCGATTATGACGGCTCAAATTCGCGCGATGGTTAGTTCACATTAGAGACTATGACAGCTGCATGAAATGCAGGCCGGTCGGACGTCAGCGCGCCACGACCTCGACTTCGCCATCGACGCCGTTGACGACATTGAAGGGACGCTCGAACACCTTGCCTTCGTTCTTGGCGATCGCGCGATACTCGCCTTCCGAGAGCACGACGCGCGGGAACGCGCCGATCGATTCCTTGATCACGTCGCCGCCCGGCGTGATCACCGACCAGGCGGTGTTGGCGAGCGCCTCGCCGCCCCGCTCGCTGACCAGCTTGAGGGTGATGACGGCGGCGCGATGGGTGACGGTGACGTCGGTCAGCTTGCCCGCCCCGACGCGAATGTCGGAGCGCACCACCGAGTTGGCGTCGCCATAGTTGGAGACGATGTAGTAGGTGCCCTCGGGCAGCAGCGCGACGTCGCCGGCTGCAACATTCGGCACCATTGGTCCACGGTCCGAACCGTCGAACTGGCTGCCCTTGTAGATCGCGAACGAGATCTGGTTGGCGGGGATCTTGCTGCTGCCGACCCGACCCTCGATCCGCAGGCCCCCGGCCGGGAGCACGAAGGACTCGCGGTCGGTCTCCGACTTCAGACTGACGGCGCGCACCGCGCTGACGAGGCCGAGCGCGACATGGACGACATAGTTGCCGGGCGGCAGCACCACGTTGGGCGTCGCCCCGCGCTCTTCGCGGACCAGCTTGTAGGTGCCGTTGTCGTCAGGCTTGTCGGCGAACACCCGCCACACCAGCCCGGCATTGATGACCGGCAGGTCCTTGCCGTACCGCGCCGTCAGCGACAGCACCGCCTGCCCCGCGGCCGGTGAGCCGGCCGGCGGCACGGCTACCACCGGCGGCACGGTCGCAATCGAGGGTTGGACGATGGTCGGCTGGTTAAGCGGACCGGGCAGAACGGGCCCTGAACCGCCGCCCGATGGCGGCGCCAGGTTGAGTGCCGGACCGGACGGCACCTCCGGGACCGAGGCGGGCGGAATCGGCGGCGGCCGGTCGCTGAAGAACTGTGCAGATACGGAACCGGGGATCAGGGCCAGCAAAAATGCCGCAAGCGTCAGCAGCGGAAGGAGCCGCATGCCCCGCCCGCATCCGCCGATGCCGTTGCCCCTCGAAGTCATCTCCATGCTTTTCAACGAAAACGCGGCAAATTCAAGCCTTCGTCCAAGGGGATCAAGGGGCGTCCAAGGCTTTGTCACAGTCCGGGCGGGCGGCGTCCGCCATTTGGAACCGCGCGATCAAGCCGATGTTAGCTCTACCGTCGCGGTCCAGTCACATTCCCTGCCTACCGCGGACTACCCGGGGCATGAATCATGCCTGTGGGAATAACCATGAAGACGGACGACGCTGGCGCAGCCATGCTGCGCAGCCTAGTCTCGCGCTGGCAGGAGATTTGTCGTGTTGGATAGCTGGATGGGCCGAGGCCACAAGAGCTCCGACGGCCCCGACAAGGTAGGACTGGGTACGGTTCGCCGGCCGGTCATCGGGCTTGCGCTCGGCGGCGGGGCCGCGCGCGGCTTTGCCCATATCGGCATCATCAAGACCCTGCTGGCCCACGGCATCGTCCCCAATGTGGTGGTCGGCACCTCGATCGGCTCCGTTGTCGGCGGCGCCTATGCGGCCGGCCATATCGAGACGCTGGAGCAATGGGCGCGCGGCCTGCAGCCGCGCAGCGTGCTCGGCTACCTCGATATCCGCCTCAACGGCTCCGGCCTGATCCGCGGCGCCAAGCTGGCCGCCGAGATCGAGGCCGCGCTTGGCCAGGTCATGATCGAGGACCTCACGGTGAAGTTCGCCAGCGTCGCCACCGAAGTGCGCACCGGGCACGAGATCTGGCTGACCCAGGGCCGCGTGGTCGACGCCATGCGCGCCTCCTACGCCCTGCCCGGCATCTTCGCGCCGGTCCTGATCGGCGACCGCTGGCTGGTCGACGGCGCGCTGGTCAATCCGGTGCCGGTCTCGGCCGCGCGCGCGCTCGGCGCCGAGATCGTCATTGCGGCGAATCTCTCCAGCGACGTGTTCGCGCACTCGACCACGATCTACAATCACGGCCCCTCCGCCGCGCCCGAGGTGACGGTTGCGGTGACCGCCGAGGCCGAGCTCGAGCCGGAGCCGCCGAAGCGCCGGTTTGGCCGCTTCTTCTCCGCCGAACGCACCGTGAAGCGGGAGTTTTTCGGCAGCGCCAGCCGGCCCGGCATCTCGAGCGTCATGGTCGACGCCTTCAACATCATGCAGGACCGCATCACCCGCGCACGCCTTGCCGGCGATCCGCCTGATATGCTGATCTCGCCGCGGGTCGGTCAGATCGGCTGGTTCGACTTCCATCGCGCCGACGACCTGATCGCGCACGGCATCCGTGCGGCCGAACGCTCCATCAGCGCAATCGAGGAGGCGATCGACATCCTGGCGCCGCCGTCGAGCGGCGCGGGCAGCACCGGGAAGTAGCGCTCAGGCGGTCTTGATGTAGTCGCGCAGCGCCTCCTGCTCGCGCTCATATTCCTCGACGCGCCGCTTGACGATGTCGCCGATCGAGATCAGCCCGACCACCTTGCCGTCCTCGACGACAGGAAGATGGCGGAATTTTCCCGTGGTCATCATCTCCATGATGCCGCTGACCGTATCGGACTCGCGGCAGCTCACGACTTTCTTGGTCATGACCGCGCTGACCGGTTCGTCCAGCGCGCCCGCGCCTCGCTCGCTGAGCACGCGCACGATGTCGCGCTCCGACAGGATGCCCTCCATGCGGCTCTGCTCCATCACAAGCACCGCGCCGATCTTGCGCTCGCCGAGCAGCTTGACCGCGGCCGAGAGCTTCGCGCCGGGCGCGACGCTCATGACCTGATGGCCTTTTGCATCGAGAATGGAACGTACCGTCATTGTCGGCCTCCCTGAATCCGCTCGCGCCCCGCTTCAGCGGAGCCGAGCCTGTTCGCCAGAGTCTTCAATCAACAGTTCCGCGCCGATTTCGGTTCCGGGGCGCGGCGAGTAGCAGGGCTCGATTGTCGGCCCGCTTTGTTTCTGCGTCGCAAAGATGATGGAGGAATTCGATCCAGGCCGCAAGCGGCGATCAGACGCGCCCCGACTGATCCACCGACGACGCATCTGCAGCATCGTCCCGCGCGCGCGGCACCGGATCGAACAACGAGAACAGCAGCAGTCCGGCAAGGAAGCCGCCGATATGCGCCTGCCAGGCGACGCTCGCGCCCTCGCCGCCGAGCGACAGCGAGGTGGCGCCGAACAGGATGTTGACGCCGAACCAGATCGCCAGGAAAGCAAGCACCCGTCCGTTGCGCAGCGCCCGCCACAGCGACAGCGCAGGCACCTTGGCCGCCGCCTCGGCATCGCCACGGCTGAACGACAGGAAGCTGCCCTTCACGAAGGCAAAGCGGATCGCCGCCGCCATCGTCCCCGACACCGAAGCCGACGCTCCGATCATCGGCGCGATCGCGTGCTCATGGGTCAACAGATGCGCGAGCGCGCCGGCGGCCGCCGTCACCGCCATGAAGACGAAGAAACGCAGCGCGCCGAACCGCCGCGCCAGCGCGCTGCCGAACGGCAGCAGCCACAGCACGTTGAAGCCGATATGGGTGAGGTTGGCGTGCAGCAGCGAATAGGTGACGAAGGTCCAGACCTTGGCGCCTTCGCCGCCCGGAAAGGTGATGTCGAGCAGCGTCGAATCGTAGCGCTTCGGGATGAAGCCGAAGACGTCGATGGTCCAGTTCTCCAGCTCCGGCGGCAGCAGCACCCGCAGATGGATCGCCGCGATCAGGAGGATGTAGGCGGTGAGCGCCGGCGGCAAGGTCAGGATCGGCTCGCGCGGCGCCTCCGGCGGCGGCGCGAGCGGGGATTCGGGATGGGAGTCCAAGGGGTCGGCGACCTCGATGCGGCGGTGGATCAGAGATAGGCGGCTTTCGCACCCCTGTGCAAGTGCACAATCCCAAAATCGGACACCGAGTGTCGCGCAGTGCGGAATCGGGACAAAAGAAAAGGGAGGGCGCTGAGAACGCCCTCCCTGATCGGCTGGTCTTCTCGTGCCCCGGAGGGATCGGGAAACGTCCCCACCCCTCCCCGCACGGTGACCAAACTGTTTGACGCCACCTGTGTACCAACGGCGCCGGCGCTTGGGGCAGCCGGCACGAACGGGAACGCGCGGACCCTACCCACGGGTTCCGCGGGAGCCAAGGACATAGTTAAATTTACGTTAACAACACAAAGCTGCCGATAAGCCGCCCAAAGCGCGGCCACGGCATGGACGCTGCACAGCCTTCCCTGCACAACAGAGAAGGGAAGGCGCCTGAGCAAAACCGGGACAGATGTGTCCCGCCGAGACAGGTGCCGGGCAAGGTTTAGATGAAACACAGCTCGAGCCGCGAGTTCTTCGCATATTGGAATGCGAAGCGCGGCAACGCACGTGCACCTGACCGGAGTGAGTTCGAGCCGTCCGCGGTACGCGAACTGCTGTCCGACATCTTCGTGCTGTCCTATGACGGCGAGACCCGCTTTCCGTTCCGCGTGGCCGGCACCCGCACCTCCGCCCTGCTCGGCTGCGATCTCAAGAACCGGAGCTTTTCCGCCCTGTTCACAGGTGCGAGCCGCGGCGAGATCGAAGACATCATCACCTGCGTCGTCGAAGAGACCCTGCCGGCCATCGCCGGCATCACCGCCACGACCGAGAGCGGCGCCAAGGCGCATCTCGAATTGCTGCTGCTGCCCTTCACGACCCGCGTCCATATGCCGGCGAGCCTCACCGGCCTGCTCGCCCCGTTCGAGGACGACGTCGGCCGGCTGCACGACCTGGTGCTGACCTCGTGGCGTTACCTGCATCCCCAGGAGCGGTTCGTGCCGCGGACTCTGCGCAAGCTCGCCATCGCGCGCGGCCTGATGGTCTACGAAGGCCTGCGCTAGCCGCCGGCACCCGCCTCGGGACGGGATGGCAGGCGCCGGTCGCTTGCACCCCGCCCCGCGGAACTCTATTAGCTGTCTGGCCGTCACGGCGGGGTGGACCCGCTCATTGCAGCTGCGGCCGGGCTGGGCATGTTTCGTAATTCGATCAGGCAGAAGATCGTCGGCATTGCCGCGGGACTCATCATCCTCGCGGTGATCACCTCGCTGCTGTCGATGGTGATGGCGGGCCAGGTCGGCCATCTCCTCGACGAGCTCACCAACCGCTACATCCCCGCCTATGGCCACCTCGCCCGCGTCAACATCCGCGCGCTGGAGCGGTCGCTCGCCATGCGCCGGATGATGATGGCGAAGATGCAGGCGCCGGGCGAAGACTCCGGCTACGAAAGCGCGCGCAAGGCCTTCGACGAGATCGAGCCCCTGATCAAGCGCGAGGCCGACGCCGCGCGCGTGCTGATCGATGCGATCATCGCCGATCCCTCGACGCCATCCGACAACGCTGCGCTCGGACGCCTCGATGACCGCATCGACAATGCCGTCAACGACCTCCTGATGCGCCTGAACGCAGAGAACAAGACGCTGCTCGAGCAAATCGACGCCAAGGACTTTGCGGCGGCGAAAGCGACCACCCTCCGCGCCGATGCCCTGCGCGACGACTTCAACACCAGGATCGAGGGCATCCGTGCCGACATGCTGGCGCAGGTCGCTTCGGCCGCCGCAAAGGTGATGGGTGCCCAGCAACGGGCGATCATTATCTCCGGCGTCGTGACCGCCATTGCCGCGATCCTCGGCTTCGTGTTCGCGATGCTGGTCGGCAGCGGCATCACGCGTCCGGTGATGCGCCTGCTCGAAAGCACCCGCGAGGTCGAGGCGGGCCGCCTCGACGGCGCCATCACCATCACGACCCAGGACGAGATCGGCCAGCTGTCGGCCGCCTTCAACCGCATGATCGAGACGCTGCGCCACAACCAGCGCATCCGCGAGACGTTCGGCCGCTACATCAATCCGCGGATCGCAGAGGGCCTGCTCGAACAGCCCGCGATCGCCGCGACCGAAGGACAGCGCCGCGTCATGACGGTGATGTTCTGTGACATGAAGGGCTTTACCAGCCTGAGCGAGGGCGTGACGCCGAGCGGCCTCGTCAAGATCATGAACCTCTACCTGTCGACGATGTCGGCGCCGGTCCATGCGCATCGCGGCATCATCGACAAATATATCGGCGACGCCATCATGGCCTATTGGGGCGCGCCCTTCGTCGAGGAAGCCGAGCAGACCCATCTGGCCGCGCTTGCCGCCATCGACATGATCGGCCAGGTCAACCAGCTGCGCAAGGATCTGCCGGAACTGCTCGGCGTGCGCGTGATCCCGGCCGATTGCGACATCAGGATCGGGATCGCCACCGGTGAGGCCTTGGTCGGCAGCATCGGCTCCGAGTTCATGATGAGCTACACCGTGCTCGGCGACACCGTGAACCTCGCCTCGCGGCTGGAAGGCGCCAACAAGTTCTACGGCAGCCGCAGCTTGATCTCGGAGGCCACCGCCGCGGCCTGCGCCGCAACCATCGAGCTGCGCGAGATCGACCGCCTCGTCGTGATGGGGCAGACCCAGCCGGTCGCCGTGTTCGAGATCCTCGGCAAGAAGGACGAACTGACGCCCGCGCAGACCGAGTTGCGGCAGCGTTACGCGGACGGTCTCGCCGCCTATCGCGAGCGCCGCTGGGATGACGCCGAGCAGGCCTTCACCGCCGCGCTGGCGGCGGCGCCCGGCGACGGCCCGTCGATCGCCATGAAGGCGCGCGTCGCAGCCTTCATGCAAGATCCGCCGGCGGCCGATTGGGACGGCGCCTGGCATCCGGAGCGGAAATAGCGACGCCACGCTCATCCAGGCTCCGCCGCTACAGCTGGGCCTCGATCGCAACCTTGTCGATCACCGACCAGACCTGCACGATCTTCCCGTCGCGGAATTCATAGAACACGTTCTCGGCGAACGAGACGCGCTTGCCGTTGACGCCGAGACCGAGGAACGTGCCGTTCGGCGAACAGTCGAACGCCAGCCGGCTCGCGACATGGGACGCATCCGACACCAGCAGAACGATGTTGAAGCGAAGGTCCGGGATGTCGCGAAAGTCCCCTTCCAGCATCTCGCGATAGCCGGATAACCCGAGCCGCCAGCCGTTGTGGCACACATGCTCGTCAACGAACTGACCGAGTTGCGGCCAGTCCTGGCGATTCAAACAGGCAATGTAGTTGCGGTAGATCTCGGCGAGGTCCGTTTTCATCATCGATCGTCCTCCTTGCCGCGGGCCAGATGGCCATTGAGCATTCGAGTGTGATTCTAACACCGATGTTAGTTTCGACTCCGATGTCCGATGGCGCGAACAAGACGCTCAGCCGGCGTGCACGTGAAAGCGCGACGCCCCGAAGAGACAGTGCGATTGCCGCTTCGGCAAACAATTTCTCAAAACGCGCGGAATGTCTCCCGCGATCGGGAGTTAGTGCTTCAGATCAATAACTGTCCTTGTCAAATCGGGAGGCGTACATGATCAAGTCACCGATGATGCTTGCGGCATTTCTGACAGCGCCGATCATTCTGTTCCCACCGCAAACCGCCATCGCGGCTGGCGGAGGTGGCGGCGGCGGTGGTGGCGACCCATACGGGTCGAGCTACGGCACTCCCGCGCCGTCCTATCCCCAGCAGAAGGACAGAAAGACCACGCACAAGGTCAAGAAACCCGTCAAGCAGTCCGGCTTCGAAGACCCGGCATTTCGCGACGGCTATCGCGCGGCCTATGCGACAATCTACGAACGCAACGACTACGCCGCCGCGATCGATCAGTTGCACGCACTCGGCCGCGACGATCAGCCGAACGTCGCGAACCTGATCGGCTACTCCTATCGCAAGCTCGGCGACTACAAGCAATCGCAAGTCTGGTACGAACGTGCGCTCAAGGCCGATCCGAACCACGTCCTGACGTGGAACTACTACGGCCTGTGGCAGATCGAACAGGGAAACCGCGACCAGGCGCAGTATCATCTGCAGCGGATCGCCGAGATCTGTGGCACCGACTGCGAGGAGTATCGGACGCTGGCGGCGGCACTGGAAAAGCCGCCGGGTACGAACCTCGTCTACTGAGCGCGTCGCCTAGCCCGCGTGAGCGGAGCGACATGCGGGAAGGACCGGCCCCGGATGTCGCTGTCGCTCGTCCGGGCTACGCGTCTGAGCCGCGCTGTTCGCGTGTCCGTTTTTGCGGGAATTTCGCCGTTTTGGTCGACGTGACCGGCGAGTAGCTTGCGTGCCGGGCGACGCACGCGGATATTTTGAGATCGATCATCATGACCTGGCGGCTTCTCGCGTGGAGCGGCATCGCCGTTGCCGCGCTGGTTCCAATCATCGGCGGCATCTGGCTCTTCACCCTGCCCGCCGCATCCGCGTTCCGCGTTCCGCTGCCGATCGCGACGCAAGAGCACGACGCGATGCTCGCGGCGCTGAAGCCGCCGAAGCGGTCGCGACCGCTGATCGCGATGCTCGGCATCAACGACATGACCGAGACCACCGACTATCTGATGCCCTACGGCATCCTCAAGCGCGCCGATGTTGCCGATGTCGCTACGCTGGCGACGGGACCCGGTCCGGTCGCGCTGTTCCCGGTGCTGAAGGTCGAGCCTGATGCGACCATCGCCGCATTCGACGCCGCACATCCCGACGGCGCCGACTACGTCATCGTGCCGGCGATGAGCCGCGACGACGATCCGGCAGTCATGCAATGGATCCGGCAGCAGGCGGAGAAAGGCGCTGTGATCGTCGCCGTCTGCGCCGGCGCCAAGGTGCTCGCCTCGACCGGCCTGCTCGACGGCAGGCGCGCCACCACGCACTGGTTTTACCTGAAGAACTGGCGCAGCAAACATCCCGCCATCCAATACGTCGCCGACCGCCGCATCGTGGTCGATCGCGGCGTCGCGACGACGACCGGGATTTCGGCCTCGATGCCGATGTCGCTGACCCTGATCGAGGCGATCGCCGGCCGCACCAGGGCCGAGGCCGTCGCGCGCGAGATCGGCCTGCCCGGCTGGGACGCGCGACATGACAGCAACGCCTTCAAGTTCACGCGTCCCTTCGCGCTGACCGCCATCCGGAACACGCTGGCGTTCTGGAACCGGGAACAGCTCGGCCTCGCGCTTGCTCCCGGCGTCGACGAGGTCTCGCTGGCACTGGTCGCCGACAGCTGGTCGCGCACCTACCGCTCGCTTGCCGTGACGTTCGCCGCGACCGGCGACGCGGTGACGACCCGCAACGGCCTGCGTATTTATCCGCAAGTCGTGGCGCCGGCCTGGTCCGCAGATCGTCTGCTGCCCACGGTCGGCACCGCGCCGCCCGCACAGGTGCTCGACCGGGCGCTTGCCGGGATCGAGCTACGCTATGGCCGCGATACGGCGGATTTCGTCGCCATGCAGCTCGAATACCCACGGGCTGACGCCGTGCAGTGAGGGATTGCGTCCCAACAACGTATTCGATCCTCTATCCGCCCCATTGTCATCTGCCTGTCATGAATTGTGCCGACACGTCAGCGCCGGACCAGTTCGGGGACACGCATGGACTATTTCAAACGCTTCAACTTCCTGTTCGCTGCGCCGGTGTTCGAGGCCGACGACCTCGAGGGCATCCGCTTCAACCAGATCATCGCCGAGATCGAGCGCTCCGGCTTCGAGGTGGTTCGTGCCCGCAAGCTGGAAGATGCCGAGATCGCGGTGCAGACCGACGCCGCGATCGGCTGCATGGTGGTCGATTGGGGCAAGAAGGGCCTTGAGGGCAAGACCGCGGCGCTGATCAACCTGATGCGCCGGCGCGGCCTCGACTTCCCGATCATCCTGTTGATCCGGCGCAAACGGTTCGAGGACCTGCCGGTCGAGGTGCTCGACTTCATCGACGGCTACGTGTTCCTGTCCGAGGAAACCCCGCCCTTCATCGCCAAGAACCTGATCTCCAGGTTGAAGCAATATGCCGAGAATTTGAAGACGCCGTTCTTCGGCGCGCTGGTCGACTACGCCGAGGAAGGCAATCAGCTCTGGACCTGCCCGGGCCATAATGGCGGCGTGTTCTACAGCCGCAGTCCGATCGGACGGGTGTTCGTCGAACACCTCGGCGAAGCCGTGTTCCGCGACGACCTCGACAATTCCGTGCTCGACCTCGGCGACCTTCTCACCCACGAAGGGCCGGCGCTGCGGGCGCAGAAGGAGGCGGCGCGGATCTTCGGCGCCGAGAAGACCTATTTCGTGCTCAACGGCACCTCGACCTCCAACAAGGTCGCGCTCGGCTCGCTGGTTACCGACGGCGACCTCGTGCTGTTCGACCGCAACAACCACAAGGCCGCGCATCACGGCGCGCTGCTGATCGGCGGCGGCATCCCGGTCTACGTGCCGACGGTGCGCAACGCCTGGGGCCTGATCGGGCCGATGCGCTGGGACCTGCTCGACGAGGGCGCGCTGCGCGACCACATCCGCAAGCACCCGCTGGTCAAGGACGAGAACGCCTGGAAGAAGGAGCGTCCGTTCCGCGTCGCCGTGGTCGAGCAGTGCACCTATGACGGCACCATCCACTCGGCCGAGATGATCCTCAAGCGGATCGGCCATCTCTGCGACTACATCCTGTTCGACGAGGCCTGGGCCGGCTTCATGAAATTCCACCCGATCTATGCCGGCCGCTTCGCCATGGGGCTGTCCGATCTCGGCCCCGAGGCCCCCGGCATCATTGCGACCCAATCGACCCACAAGCAGCTCGCGAGCTTCTCGCAGGCCTCGCAGATCCACATCCGCGACCGCCACATCAAGGGCCAGAAGCGCCGGGTCGAGCACCGCCGCTTCAACGAAAGCTTCATGCAGCACGCCTCGACCTCGCCATTCTATCCGATCTTCGCCTCGCTCGATGTCGGCGCGCAGATGATGAAGGGCCGCTCCGGCGAAGTCTTGTGGGACGACACGATCCGGCTCGGCATCGAGCTACGCAAGAAGATCCGCGCCGTGAAGCGCGAGTTCGAGGAGAAGGAGACGCGGGCCGAGCGGCGCTGGTTCTTCGAGCCGTTCGTGCCGGACCGCGTCATGATCCCCGACGTTGCGCGCGAGAACGGCGTGCACAATGTCGCCTGGGAGACGATCTCGACCGATCAGCTCGCGACCAATCCGTCCTACTGGCAGCTCAGTCCCGGCGAGACCTGGCACGGCTTTCCCGAGCTGACCGCGGGCTTCGCCATGACCGACCCGAACAAGCTCACATTGCTGACGCCGGGCTTCGATCACGCCACCGGCGCCTACGCCGATCACGGCATCCCCGCGCCGGTGGTGGCGCAATATCTCCGCGAGAACCAGATCGTCGCCGAAAAGAACGACCTCAATTCCCTGCTTTTCCTGCTGACGCCCGGCGTCGAGGCCAGCAAGGCCGGCACACTGGTGTCGGGGCTCGTCGCCTTCAAGAAGCTGCACGACGACAACGCGCTGATCGAGGACGTCATCCCCGAATTCTTCCGCCGCCGCCCGCAACGCTATAGCGGGGTGCGGCTGCGCGACCTCTGCGGCGACATGCACCGCTTCTTCCGCGACGGCGGCGTCAGCACGCTGCAGGCCAGGCAATTCCTGCCCGAGCACCTGCCCGAGATCGCGATGTCGCCGCGCCAGGCCGCACAATATCTCATCCGCAACGATGTCGACTATCTGCCGATCGACCAGATCTTCGGCCGCGTCGCCGCGACGCCGTTCGTGGTCTACCCGCCCGGCATCGCCACCATCGTGCCCGGCGAGCGGCTGTCGGAACGCAGCAAGCCGATGATCGATTATCTGAAGATGTTCGAGGCGAGCTTCAATGCATTCCCGGGCTTCGAGGTCGAGGTCCAGGGCATCTACAAGGAGATCGACGACACCGGCCGCGTCCGCTTCTACACCTATGTCGTGTCCGAATAGGCGAACGGACGCAACACAATGGAGAATGATCACAAGATCACCGTCCGTCCTTCCCGCGACAGCGACGTCGACGCCATGCTGTCGATCTACCGCCACCATATCCGCCGCGGCGTCGATGAAAGCGTCGACGACAGCGGCACGCCGGAACCCGACGATCTGCGCGACCGCCGCAAGAATCTGCGCAACACCCGCCTGCCCCACCTCGTCGCGATCTGTGACGGCGAGGTGGTCGGCTATGCCTATGTCGTGCTGTTTCGCAAGCGTCCGGCCTACCGCTACACGGTGAAGCATTCGATCTATGTGCATCACCGCTTCACCGGCCAGCGCGTCGGCGGCCGGCTGCTGCAGGAGCTGATTGATACCTGCGCCGCCGCCGGCTTCCGCCAGATGATCGGCTACATCGACAGCGACAACGCCGCCTCGCTTGCGCTGCACGACCGCTTCGGCTTCGCCCGCGTCGGGCATTTGCCCGGTGTCGCCTATCGCTATGGCCGCTGGTCCGACACCATGATGGTGCAGCGCTCGCTCGCCGCCGGCGCCACCGCCCCGCCGCCCCCCGCGCCGCTGTCGCGACGGTGATGGGGGCCGGCCGCACCGCTTTTTCCACATTCGTCGTCCCGGCGAAGGCCGGGACCCATAACCACAGGATTGGATTGGCAAGGAAGGCTGTGGCCCCAGCGTCGCGCAATAATCACCTTCGGTGGTTATGGGTCCCGGCCTTCGCCGAGACGACAGCGAATGTGTTGCGCGGCCGGTGAGTCATACACCGGCATTCTCGCGGCCTCTGCAGCGCGAGTTTTGCATTTCGTTTCGCCGCTCTGATGACAGAGGGCGCAGGGAAAGCCGGATGCCGATCGCACCCATGGGTCCCGAGCAATCCTGCAGGCTGCAAGGCGCAAGCGACCTGAACGCCTACTCCAGCGTAAAGCCGACGCGCAGCGCCACCTGGTAGTGCCGGATCTTGCCGTCCTCGATATGGCCCCGCGTCTGCACCACCTCGAACCACTTCATTTCCCGGATCGTCTTTGACGCGCGGCTCACGGCGTTCTCGATCGCCGCCTCGATGCTCTTGTCCGACGATCCGACCAGTTCCAGGATTTTGTAGACGTGATCCTTGTCGTGCGTGGCGGGCATGTCGACCTCCTCTGTGGATGCGCGATCCGGACCGCTTGCGCTGCGGTTCGGACAGTCCATCGTCCGACGCGGGCCGGCCATCGTCAAAACCGCCGAATGCTGCGCGGCAACACGCCGGACGAATTGAATCAACGTGTCGCGGCGCCTTTGGTGCCAGCATGCAGTTCGTGCCAGCTGCGCACCCGCCCTTGTCCGGGCCTTGACCTATGGTAGCATGGTTTCATCAAGTATTCGGGAGCGATACGATGTCCACTGCGTCCAGCTCACCCGCCACACCTCCTCACAGCCTCGGATCCGGGCTTTCCAACCTCCGCGCCAAGTGGGGCTGGATCGTCGCCCTCGGGGTGATCTACCTGATCGCCGGCGTGCTCGCCTTCGGCAGCGTCTTCTTCGCCACCGTCGTCAGCGTGCTGTTCGTCGGCGCCATGATGATCGTCGCCGGCGTCGCCGAGATCATCAACGCGTTCCAGTTCAAGACCTGGGGCAAGTTCCTGTTCTGGCTGCTGCTCGGCGCGCTCTATGTCGTGGCGGGCTTCATCACCTTCGAGAACCCGCTGCTCGCCGCGGCGACGCTGACGCTGTTCCTCGGCATCGCGCTGGTGGTGTCGGGCATCGTCCGCATCTTCCTCGCCTTCGGCATGAACTCGGAAGCGCCGTGGGGAATGGTCGCGATCTCCGGCCTGATCACGCTGGTGCTCGGCGCCATGATCCTGGCGCGCTGGCCGGTCTCGAGCCTCTACGTGCTCGGCATCTTCCTCAGCGTCGATCTGATCTGCGCCGGCGTGAGCTGGATCAGCATGGGCATGGCGCTGAAGCGCAGGGCGTGAGGCGCGATCGTCGCCTCAGGCACGATCGACGGGTGGGTTAGCCAACGGGTCCGCTCGCAGGGCGGCCCGATGGCAGGCTCCGCGTGACGCGCCGCACGTTTCATGCGCGGAGAGATGGCGGGTTACGCTTGCGCTAACCCGCCCTACCCTCAATCCACCTGCAAGCCTCAGGGCTGCGCGAGGTGCCAGGCGCCGTTGAGAAAACCGTCGCCGGTGATGTCGCCGGCCTTCTGGTCCTTGGCGAAGGTATAGAGCGGCTTGCCCTTGTAGGCCCACTGCTTGGAGCCGTCGTCACGCGAGATGATGCTGTAGCCGCCTTCGGCCTTGTCGCTGGCGTCCGCCTTCAAGACCGGCCAGTTCGTCGCGCACGGCCCGTTGCAGGCCGACTTGCCTTCGGAATCCTTGTCGAAGGTGTAGAGCGTCATGCCCTTGGCGTCGGTGAGGACGGAGCCCTTCGCGGTGGTTCCGGTCTTGGTCGGCGGCGCGGCAAAGGCCGCTGAGGCGAACGCAAGCGACACGGCGGTGGCGAGCGCGAGCGAGATCGATGTCTTCATGATGTCTCCTGTTCGAATGCAAATGGCTTGCATGCGTTAGGACGCCGGAGGGCGCGCACTATTCCGCTGACGGCGCGCGAAGAATTTTCGGGACGGCCATCAAAGCGAGGGGAATAAAGCCGGGAGCGTGTGCCGATACCGTCCCGTAGCCCGCATGAGCGGAGCGACATGCGGGAGCCCGCCCCGGATATCGCGGAGCCTGTCATCGGGCGCGCGTTCGCGCGACCCGTTGGCTCATCCGGGCTACAACACTGAATGTGCTACCGTTTGATTTCCTCGACCGCGCGCACCAGCGGACGGTCGGAGAGCTGGATCGGGCCGGAGAACGGCGTGCTCATTTCGAGGATCAGATAGATCGCGGCCGAGATCAGGACGGCGGCGGCGACGGTGGTCGAGATCACCACTGCGTTGCGCGGCGCGCGAAAGCCGAGGGTTGCGAACATCAGCGTCAGCCACCCGACCAGGATGCAGATCAGCGGCGACGGAAACGAGCCGCCGGACTGCTCGACAAAGGTCCAGCGCTGCTGCACCGCCTGCCGATAGACCGAGCGCGCGTCGTTCCACAGCGCGACCTTCTGCTCGTCGTCGAACCGCAGTTCGCGCAGGCTGGTGCCGACCTCGTCGAGCAGGCGCTCGGACACGGCGCTTGCCCTGGAGATCGGAACATCCTTGAGCACCTGCTCGACATAGGCGAGCAGCCGCTTGCGCGGCTCGTCGGCGCTCGGACCGAGCGGCCGCAGGCCGCGATCGAGCAGGATGAGGTCGGTGGCGAAGACATGCAAATTGCGGTCGACCGCCACATAGGTGTTGGCGGCACTATTCATCATCAGGCCGAGCAGCAGCGACGGCATGGTGACGAACAGCGTCGCGACCAGGCGTACCGAGGTGTTGGTCTCGTCGCTGCGGTGATGATCGGCGAGCCGGGCATGGATCGCCATGGTCGCAAGCGCGGCGCCGCCGAGCAGGATGAAGATCAGGACGGCGACGATGAATGCAACCACGGCTTGCGAAAACCTGCGAGAGAATCAGGTCCGCAGGATAGCAAGGGACGCCCAATGGTGCATGTCCGGTTGACTGGCCGTCCCCACGCGCTATCCAGTCCGGACAGTTTGGGGGACGCCCGGCGAGAGCGCGAGGGGCGCTCCAGAGGAGATACCACGTGCATATCGTCGACGACAGCGAGGTCAACCGCGTCCTGAGCTTTCCGGTCCTGATCGAGGCGATCGAGGCCGCGCACCGGCGGCCGAAGATCGCGGTGCACGACGGTTATCTCGGCGACGACAAGGGCCAGCAGCTGGTGACGCGCAGCGCGGTCGATGCCGGCCGCTTCATGATGACCAAGCTGTACACCAGCTTTCCCGGCAACCTCGCCCACGGCAAGCTGCCGGCGGTGCAGGCGGTCTGCGTGCTGTTCGACGGCAACGACGGGCGTCCGCTCGCGGTGATGGACGCCGCCGAGATCACCCATTGGAAGACCGCCGCGGATTCCGCCCTCGGCGCGAAACACCTGGCGCGGCCGGATGCCGAGACGCTGCTGGTGGTCGGCGCCGGCGAGATGGCGCGCTGGCTGGTGCGCGGCCACCGCACCGTGCGGCCGCAGCTGAAACGGGTGCGGGTCTGGAACCGGACGGTGGAACGCGCCGAGGAGCTCGCCGCGCTGCTGGAAGGCGACGGCATCGCGGCCGAGGCCGTCTCCGATCTCGACGCCGCGACACGCGAGGCCGACATCATCACCACCTGCACCCGCTCGCGCGAGCCGCTGGTCAAGGGCGCCAACCTGAAGCCCGGCACCCATCTCGATCTGGTCGGCGGCTTCACCCCGGAGACCCGCGAGTCCGACGACGAGGCGGCGCGGCGTTCGCGCATCTTCGTCGACCGCCGCGAATCCGCCTTCGACGGCGTCGGCGACATCCTGCAACCGATCGCCAGCGGTGCGATCACCGAGAGCGACGTGCTCGGCGATCACTATGATCTTGCCGGCGGCAAAGTCGCCGGCCGGCTGTCGGATAGCGACATCACCTTCTTCAAGAACGCCGGCGGCGGGCATCTCGATCTGATGACCTGCGAGACGGTGCTTGCGCAGTTGGGGAAGGAGTTGCGGTGAGCGGAACTGTTCGGTTGCCCGCATGAACCAACGGGTCGCACGAACGTGCGCCCGATGACGGTCTCCGTAACAGGCGGGATCACCCTCCCCGGATATCGCTTCGCTCATCCGGGCTACATCTTGCTACGTCTCCCGCAACCAGACCTCGCCGATCGAATGGTCCGAGCGCTTGCGCAGCACGACGTCGGCCCGCGTCCGCGTCGGCAAGATGTTCTCCCTGAGATTGGCGCGATGATGCTCACGCCACAGCCGCTCCGCGACCTCGCGCGCGTCACCCGGCGGCAGGTCCCTGTAGTGGTGGAAATAGGAGGCGGGATTCCGGAACGCCGTCGGCTGCAATCTGAGGAAGCGTTCGACATACCAGGATTGGATGTCGGCCTCGTCGGCATCGAGATAGATCGAGAAGTCGAAGAAATCCGACACCACCACCGGCGCCGTGCCGCGCGCCAGCAGCACATTGAGGCCCTCGAAGACCAGGATGTCCGGCTGCTGGATGACCTGGCGTTCCGCCGGCACGATGTCGCCGATCAAGTGCGAGTAGACCGGCAGTTCCAGGTCGCGCTCACCCGCCTTCGCCGCCGCCAGAAATCGCAACATGCGCGGCAGATCGTAGCTCTCGGGAAAACCCTTGCGCCGCATCAGCCCGCGCTCTTCGAGAACGCCGTTGGCATGCAGGAAGCCGTCGGTCGTCACCAGCTCGACCCGCGGATGATCCGCCCAGCGGGCCAGCAGCGCGCACAGCACGCGGGCAAAGGTACTCTTGCCGACGCCGACGCTGCCGGCCAATGCAACGATGTAGGGCGAACGGCGTGCCGGCCGGCCGAGAAACTCTGCCTTGACGTGCGCGAGGTTGCGCGCCGCCGCGAAATGCAGGTTCAACAAGCGCGTCAGCGGCAGATACACGTCGCTGACTTCGGCGGAATTGATCGGCTCGTTCAATCCGCGCAACGCCGTGAGATCGGCGTCCGAGAGCGTCAGCGACGTGCTGGCGCGCAAGGCCGCCCAATCGCTGCGGCCGAAGATCATGTAGGCGGACAGCTCGTCGGGGTTGGTCATCTCAGCCGTTCACGGTGAGCCTGATGCGTCCGATCGATCTTGCCGAGGCAATGCCGGTTACGTCAATCGCCCTTTGCGGCGGCGATGGCAACGAGTAGCCCGCATGAGCCAACGGGTCGCACGAACGTGCGCCCGATGACGGGCTCCGCGACATGCGGGAAGCTCTCTCCCCGGATATCGCTTCGCTCATCCGGGCTACGCGGCGACCGTAGTAGAACCGTAGGGCGGGTTTGCGTTGGCGTAACCCGCCCTACGCTCCCTACTCCGCGGCCTGCTGCGTCGGCGCGTCCAGCATCTCCGACACCTTTGGCGGCGACATCGGCAGGCTGTAGAAGCGTTTGCCGAGGGCGTTGTGGACGGCGTTGGCGACCGCGGCCATCACAGGCACCAGCGGCACCTCGCCGACGCCCTTGACGCCTTGCGGATGCTTCGGGTTCGGCACCTCGACCAGCGCGCAGTCGAGCATCGGCAGGTCGGAGCAGACCGGCATGCGATAATCGAGGAAGCCCGGATTATCGACCTTGCCGTCCTTGTTGTAGATGTACTCCTCGTTCAGCGCCCAGCCGATGCCCTGCGCAACGCCGCCCTGCAGCTGGCCCTCGACATAGCTCGGATGCACAGCGCGGCCGACATCCTGCACGGCGGTGTAGCGAATGACCCGGACGATGCCGAGATCGACATCGACCTCGACGTCGCAGATGTGGGTGCCGAAGCCGCCCTCGGCGCCTTGGGTGTTGAGCTGCACGCTGGCGCCGATCGGGCCGCCCTGCGACGGCGCCTTCTCGGCGAGATCGGCGAGCGTCAGCGGCTCGAACTGGCCGGCATTCGGGCTCACCGGATGCGCGGCGCCGTTCTCCCACTTCACGGCTTCCGGGTCGATCTCCCAGAGCTTGGCCGCGCGCTCGCGCAAGGTCGCGATCACCTTGTCGGCCGCCTGCGTCACCACCATCGAGGAGGCGAACAGCACGCGGCTGCCGCCGGTCAGGTTGGAGAAGCCGACCGTCTGGGTGTCGCCGATGATGACGGAGACGCGCTTGTAGTCGATGCCGAGCAATTCGGCGCAGATGTTGGCGATGCCGGCGCGCGAGCCGCCGATATCGGGATGCCCGGTCGTGACGACGACGTTGCCGTCCTCGGTGATGTTGACCTGCGCGGAGGATTCGCCGCCGGCGTTGAACCAGAAACCCGACGCGACGCCCCTGCCCTGCAGCTTGCCGAGCGGCGCGGCATAATGCGGATGGTTCCTGGCGGCCTCCAGCGTCTCGATATAGCCGATCCGCGGGAACACCGGGCCGTGCGCGGCCTTGGTGCCTTCTTTCGCCGCGTTCTTCAGCCGCAGCCCCAGCGGATCCATCTTGAGTGCCTCGGCAAGTTCGTCGAGCACGCATTCCACCGCATAGGCGCCGATCGGCGCGCCCGGCGCGCGATAGGCCGCGACCTTGGAGCGGTTGGAGCAGACGTCGAACCCCTCCGACAGCACGTGCGGGATGTCATAGGGCGCGAAGCTGCACCCGACCGCACCGCGGATCGGCGACCCCGGGAAGGCGCCGGCCTGCAGATAGAAGCTGCCATGGGCGGCGACGATGGTGCCGTCCTTCTTGGCCCCGATCTTCACCGTGCTCTTCGAACCCGAGGTCGGCCCCGTGGCACGCATCACCTCCTCGCGCGTCATCACCATCTTCACCGGGCGACCGGATTTCTTGGCGAGCAAGGTCGCGAGCGGCTCGAGATAGACGATGGTCTTGCCGCCAAAGCCGCCGCCGATCTCGGCGGGGATGGCGCGGATGTCACTCTGCGGGATGCCGGTCAGCATCGAGGTCATCGCGCGCACCATGAACTGGCCCTGGCTCGACGACCAGATCGTGGTCTTGCCGTCGGCCGCGACCGAGATCAGGCAGGCATGCGGCTCGATATAGCCCTGGTGCACCGGGCGCGTGGTGAAGGAACGCTCGATGACGACTTCAGCGTCCTTGAAGCCCTGCGCGATGTCGCCCTTCTTGGATTCGAGGCGGCCCATGATGTTCGAGGGCTTGCCCTCGAATCTGTTGAACTCGTGCAGGATCGGCGCATCCGCCTTCAGCGCGTCGTCGATCTCGATCGCCCAGGGCAGCACCTCGTAGTCGACCTCGATCAGCTTGCAGGCTTCCGCCGCGATCGCCTCCGTGGTCGCTGCGACGGCGGCGACGGGATGGCCGGGGAACAGCGCCTTGTCGCGCGCCATCACGTTGCGGCACATCCAGCGCATGTCCTGGATGCCGAGCATGACGGCGCCCTTCTCGATCGTGAAGTCGACGATGTCGCGCGCGGTGACCACCGCCTTGACGCCGGGCAGCGCCTCGGCCTTGGCGGTATTGATCGACTTGATGCGGGCGTGCGGATGCGGGCTGCGCAGCACCTTGCCCCAGATCATGCCGGGCATGGTGGTGTCGGCGGCAAACGCCGCGCGGCCGGTCACCTTGTCGACGCCATCGGGCCGGATGGTGCGCTGGCCGATCCATTTGTTGTTGACGACGTTCATGGGCGAGCCTCCCGCATTTCAGCCGCGGTCTCCATCACCGCGCGGACGATCTTGTCGTAACCGGTGCACCGGCAGAGATTGCCGGCGAGCCAGAAGCGGACTTCCTCTTCGGTCGGATTGGAATTTTTGGCGAGCAGCGCCTCGGAGGCGACCAGCATGCCCGAGGTGCAGATGCCGCACTGAAGCGCGGCATGCTCGAGGAACTTCTGCTGCAGCGGATGCAGCTTCTCGCCCCTGGCCATGCCCTCGATGGTCCCGATCTCGTGGCCCTCGGCCTCAGCCGCGAGCATCAGGCAGGAGCAGACCAGGCGGCCGTCGAGCGTGATCGAGCAGGCGCCGCAATCGCCGGACGCGCAGCCTTCCTTGGAGCCGGTGAGCCCCAATTGCCCGCGCAGCGCGTCGAGCATGGTCTCGTACGGCTCGCACAGGAACTCAACCGGCTCGCCGTTGACTGAGGTGGTGACGTGCAGTTTCGCCATGGTGCTAGTGTCCTCCCGCGCGCTTGGCGGCGATCGCGGCGGTGCGCTTGAGCAGCACGCCGGCGGTTTTGGTCCGGTAGGCGATGGTGCCGCGCTTGTCGTCGATCGGACGACAGGCGGCGCGGCACGCGGCGGCCGCGGCTTCGAGCGCGGCATCGTCGAGCTTCGAGCCGATCAGCGCCTGCGCCGCAGGCTCAACCAGCAGCGCGGTCGGCGCCACCGCGCCGAGGCCGACGCGGGCCGCGGTACAGACGCGATCCTTCAAGGTCAGGCTGACGCCGATGCCGACCACCGCGATGTCCATCTCGGTGCGCGGGATCATCCGCAGATACGCATCGCCGGAGCCTTTCGGCCGCGGCGGCAATGTGAAGCTGACGAGGATCTCGCCCGGCTTGAGGTTAATGCGGCCAGGTCCGGCCGGCACATCCTCAACCTTCATGTCCCGCCGGCCGTTCGGACCCTGCACGGTGACGACGGCACCCGCCGCAATCATCGCCGGCACGCTGTCGCCCGCTGGCGAGCCGTTGCAGAGATTGCCGCCGGCGGAGGCGCGGCCTTGCACCTGCTTGGAGCCGATCAGGTTCACGGCCTCGAGCACGCCGGGCCATACCTTGCCAAAGCGCGCATGCTCGGCGAGCTCCATGCCGGAGACGGCGGCACCCACGCGGAAACCGCCATCGGCGGTTTCGCTGATTTCGGTCATCTCGCCGATCTTCTTGATGTCGACGATCAGTTCCGGCCGCACCAGGCCGGAGCGCATTTGCACCAATAAGTCGGTGCCCCCTGCCATAATGCGGGCGGCACTCCCGGCGGCAGCAAATGCGCCAATCGCTTCGTCAAGCGTGCGCGGTGCTACGTATCGGATATCGGTCATGACGGTTCTTTCGGTCTCCCTCGACTGCTTGTTCCCTTAGGATTTGCGGGATGTGGCCTTATCGCTGGCCGGCAGACCGCAAGCCTACACGGCGGATCGGGGTCCGAACAGCCTGCGAGGTGCGGCAGGAAGCGCAGGCTCCTATGCAGGATGCGGACTTGTGCGGTGCCGGCGGCGGCGCGCGGCCTATGCTTCGTGGCGCTCGCGACCGGCCGCGACGAGGCCGCCAACCAGATCGGTCAGACCTGACCGCGTTTGCCGGAGCCGATCCCAAGCATCGAGAACATCCCGATGATGAGCAGCGCCGCCGGAATGCACCACCACAACACGTAGCCGAACATGTATTCGAAGATCGTGCGCCGGTAAGCGGGAAGCGGATTGGGCAGCGCGCCGGCACGCTGCATCTGCTCGATCTTCTCCTGCGAGAGTTCGTGGTAAACGTTGAGCGGGCGGCCGTTGAGGTCTTTGCCGGAGCCCTTGACCATCAGGGCATAGTAGCCCGTCATCTTGTAGGGCAGGATGAAGGAGTGCGTGAGGCTCACATAGCCTAGCGCGAGGGCTTCGCCCTTGGGCCCCTTCTCGGTCAGGTCCTGCAGCTGCTGATAGCTGTATCGCGTGCCGAACTCCGCGGCGCGTACGTCCTGACCGGACACTGCCATGCCGACGAACATGAGAAGAACGAGCAGACCGCGGCGCATGGCGTCTTGCCTCTCAAAGGGACGCGGCGGTTCGACCGCCGAACACGCATCAAACAAACTACCGGAAAGGTGTCCAACCCCGGCTAACCCAGGCGATACAAGTGTCAGCAGCCGGTTAAGTCCTCCTCAACCTCGTCGGCACGTGCTGGGCGCGGCGAAGCCCGGAACCAACGCCTGCTCGGCGACGTGCTCAAGCAGTGGGTGCACACGGCTGCGCAACCTCGCAACCGGACCGAACGCGATGGCGCGGCTCTTGCTTGCTTTCAACAACGGATTGGTGAAGCATGCCGGCGCAACGGCAGATCGGGAGACGGCGAATGGTCGAATTCTCGCGCAGAACGCTCCTCAAGCTTGCGGCGGGCGTGCCGCCGGCGATCGCGGCGCCGGCCATCCTGTCATCGCGCGCCCTTGCCGCGGGCAAGGGCAAGACCATCACCGCCGTGATGCATTCGGACCTACGCATCATCGATCCCGGTTTCACCACCGCCTACATCACCCGCGACCATGGCTACATGGTCTACGACACGCTGCTCGGCATCGATTCGAGCTTCAAGGTCCGCCCGCAAATGGCGGACTGGACCATCTCGGACGACAAGCTCACCTACACCTTCACGCTGCGCGACGGCCTGAAATGGCATGACGGCGCGCCCGTCACCGCGGAGGACTGCATCGCCTCGCTGAAGCGCTGGACCGCCGTCGACGGCATGGCGCAGAAGCTGGCCGAATTCACCGCTTCCCTCGAGGCGAGCGGGCCGAAGACGATCGTGCTCAAGCTCAAGGAACCGTACGGCCTCGTGCTGGAGTCGCTGGCAAAGCCCTCCTCCTACGTCGCCTTCATGATGCCGAAGCGGCTCGCGGAGACGGCGCCGGGCAAGCAGATCGCCGAGCAGATCGGTTGCGGGCCGTTCAAATTTGTGCAGGCGGAATTCCAGCCGGGCGTGAAGGCCGTCTATGAGCGCAATGCCGACTACGTGCCGCGCAAGGACAAGCCGGATTGGCTGTCGGGCGGCAAGGTCGCGAAGGTCGATCGCGTCGAATGGGTCACGATGCCCGACGCGCAGACCGCAATCAACGCGCTGCAATCCGGCGAGATCGACTTCCTGGAACAGCCGTCGGTCGACCTGCTGCCCGTGCTCGAGGCGAACTCCGATCTCACCGTGGCCGTGCTGAACAAGTTCGGATTCCAGATCGAGGGCCGGATGAATTTCCTGCACCCGCCATTCGACAACGCCAAGGTCCGCCGCGCCGCATTCCTGGCGATGAACCAGAAGGACGTGCTCGACGCCACCGTCGGCAACGCGAAATATTACGAGATCTGCGGCTCCTATTTCGCCTGCGACACGCCGCTTGCGAGCGACGCCGGCGCCGAGACGCTGATCAAGGGCAACGGCATGGCCGAGGCGAAGAAGGCGCTCGCCGCCTCGGGCTATGACGGCACGCCCGTCGTGATCATGATCCCCGGCGACGTGCAGACGCTGAAAGGGCCGCCGACGGTCGCGGCGCAGCTGTTGCGCGCGGCCGGCTTCAACGTCGACGCGCAAGTGACGGACTGGCAGACCGTGGTGAGCCGCCGCGCCAGCCAGAAGCCGCCCAAGGAAGGCGGCTGGAACCTGTTCTTCACCTTCACCGGCGCGACCGAGGTGATGAACCCGATCGTCAACAACCAGATCGCCGCCAACGGCAAGCGGGCCTGGTTCGGCTGGCCCGAAGACGCCAAGCTCGAGCAGATGCGCGACGCCTATGCGCGCGCCACCTCCCCTGAGGAGCAGAAGAAGGTCGCGGTGGAGATTCAAAAGCAAGCCTACGAGCAGGTGATCTATATCCCGCTCGGCCAGTTCCGCTTGCCGAGCGCCTGGCGCAAATCACTCACCGGCGTGCTGGAAGGCCCGGCGCCGCCGGTGTTCTGGAACGTCGACAAGACCGAATAGGACCAGCGGCGCGAGCGACGCGCGCCGCTGATCAACGTTGGGCCAGCGGCCGGGGCGCTTCACCGCTCTCGCTTGCGGGCGCTGCAAAATATCGAAAACAACCCCATGCAAAGGAGCCGACGGCCGCCGGCGTTCGACCGGGCAACTTGACACGTCGGGCAAATCAGGAATACATTTCCAATATTCCGAAATCAGCCTCCCCCTCCGGCCGGCAATCCGGAGAGGGAGCGCAGTTGCCTTCGGCTGCTATTCGACCTCGTCGCACGATCGCCGCGTCACTGGCCGTTGGCCTTGCGCGCGGCCTTCGGCGCCTCGTCCTTCAGCTTCTCCAATGCGCCGGGCATCATTTGCCCGAACATCGAACTCAGCATCGCGGTCGGGATCAAGCCCGCGCTGTTGCTCTCCGCGCCCTGCCCGCCCGACATCAGGAATTGCGGCACCAGCGGCTGGTTGATCCGGGTCAGCGCTTCGGCGAACTTCGCGAAGTTCTGCTCGGCAAGCCGATACTCCGGCCCGCCATAGGCGTCGACCGACAGCTTGGTCGCCTGCGCGTTGGCGGCGCCGACCGCGAGCACCCGGTCGGCCTCTCCCTTGCCCTCGAGCCTGGATTGCTCGCCGACCGCGGCCGCGGTGACCTTCCTCGTCTCGGCATCCTTCTGCGCGCGGGCGAGCGCCGCGGCGCCCTCGTTCTCGTTGACCTTGACCTGGATCAGCGATTGCGTCAGCGCGGTCTGTGCCGCCGCCGTCGCCTTGGCCTCGTTGAGCGCGCGCTCCTGCACCGCGGCCTTCTCCTGCTCCTGATAGGTCTCGATCTGCTCGCGCGCGATCTGGCGCGAGCGGAGCTGGATCAGGATGTTCTCGATGGTGTGGTCATTGGCGGCCGCCCGCGGCGTGCCGATCAACACCTCCTGGAGGTCGAGCGAATAGCTCTCGAACTTGGCCTTCATGTCGTGGGCCGCTTCCGCCTGGATCGCGGCGCGGTTCTGCAGCAGCTCGATCAGCGTCATCTTCTGCGCGATGTTCTTGAAGAACGCGCTGACCATCGGGTCGAGCGTCTGCTCGACCAGTTTCTTCACGTCGCCGAAGCGCTGGATGATCATCGGCGCCTTCTTGTAGTCGATATGCATCACGACCGAGAGCGGCAGCGTCGGCTCGAACGCGTCCTTGGTGATCAGTGAGATCTCCGACAGGTTCTCGTCGAGCTTCATCGCGCCGACCTCGCCGCGCACCCATTTCAGGATGAAGTTGACGGTCAGGATCACCTCGATCTTGCCGGCATAGGTGTTGAAGGCGTATTTGCCCGGCAACAGCGGATCCTTCCAGACGCCGCGGCTGCCGTTGAGCACGAGTTCGCCATGACGGTACTGCTCGCCCGAGACGTCGTCGGTGCGCGGGCCGGTGTAGAAGATGACGACGCCGACATTGCCCACCGGGATCACTGTCTTCGGCACCGCCTCGACGGTCGCGAACAGGCGGTTGATGTACCAGGTGCCCTCGACGATGACCTGGAGCTGGCGGCCGCGATAGCCGCCACCGCGCAGGAATTTCTCGGGCTCCTAGAAATTGTTGTGAAAGGTCGCCGCGTCGTGCAGCTCGATTCCGACCTCGGGCGCGATGATCTCGCCCGGAGACAGCGACGGGCCGTCATGCACGGTGACGATGCCGACCAGGTCGTGATCGGCCGCCAGCACCACCGGCGCAAAGCCCCAGCGTTCGGCGATCGTGAGCTGCATGCTCTCGAGCACGCCGCGCTCGCGCTCGCTCAGCGCATGGCCGTAGACGCGCTCGTCGGTGATGACGGCGAACTGCGTGGTGTTGATCGCATAGGTACCCTCGCGCAGGACCTTGCGCTGCGGGCCCTTCTGGCCGCCGCCGAGCAGGAAGCGGCGCGCATCCTGGAAGTCCGACTTGTCTTCGGTGTCGTTGGCGCCGAGCACCTGCGAGGGCTCCAGCGGCGCACCGTCGCGCGCGAACACATAGGCGATCTTGCCCTGGCCGACGGTCACGAGGTCCGAGCGGTGAATCCGGTACATGAAGGGAAACATCACGTGCAGGCCGCCGCGCAGCACCTCGGGCTCGTAGCCGGCCTCGCCGTTCAGCGCGATGAAGCCGTCGTCGATCGAGCCCTTCATCGACCATAGCTTCTCGACGATGCCGACCTGATTGTTCGGAATGTAACGAAATACGTTCGATATGCGCAGCAGGATCACAAACGCGATCGCGACCGCGGTCCAAATGGCCGGCTGGGTTAAACCTGAGCCATTAAGAAATGCGAGGAAGTCCATAGTCCATCTCCACAATTCGCAGCTGGGCGGTTTGGGAGCCCAAACCTGCACCCAAGAATTGCGGTGCGGACATGTGGTGCGCGGCCCTGGCGGCGCAAGGCATGAACACTATTCGCGCTGCCAATCGTTTTTTGATGACGGGATGAACTGGCAAACGAGTCGCGCGACATCGATCGGCGCGAACCATTGGCTGCGATTGCGCATCATTCGCAGCACCCCAGCCTTGTCGATAACGAGGGCGTGGACTCACAAGAGTCCGCTTCTGACGGCGACGCAGTAATTGCCGTGCTGGATCGTCGTCGACTGCTTTTGGACCCAAAGCGGACTTCGCCTTAGGCCGTCTCGGAGGTTGGCGTTCAACGTGTCGTTCAAATTGGCTGGGATGCGGCCGGTGTCGGCGGCACGCCAAGCTATGTCAGCCTGCTCCACAAGCCCTCAGCTCGGCCAATGCGCTCGATAGCGGTTTGCACAGCTATCATTTCGTCACGATCCGCCGCGTCGGCGCAACGGTGGTAGTCGGCGCCATCGGCGATAGAGAGAAAGTCAGCCACATATTCCAGCCAGCCGGCCGATTTTCTGCGGCGAACTCGCCGTACCCTTTCAGGTTCAAATATCCCTGCCACTCTCCGACCGGAAACAGGTATCCGATCTGAGGACCGACTCCCACCACGCGCGACCGGAAACTACCCAGGATCGGATTCTGACCAAAATCGTCCGTGATCTGTTGATAGTAGTATCCAACGAGACCGACCATGAGCTGCTTTGAGAGAAACTGCGAAGCACCCCAGTCGATGTGGAAATCGATGCCACTCTGGTATTGCGTGTCCGGATTCTTAAAATTGTAGGTGAGGCCGCAACCGCCGAAAACTCGTGACCGGTCTGCGGATTGAAATAGGTGTAGCCGCCGCCGGCGTCGATCCCACCGTGACCGATGCCAAGGTTGGAAGGGCGGTTTTGATCATAGGCGCCGACCGGAATATCGCCGGTCACATAGGTCATGAAATTGTGGACGCCGGCGTTCCACTTCAACGTCGCTTGGGGATACAGATCACCGATCGATGTGACCGAATCGGAGAGAGTTCCTGTCCGGATCGTAGCAAACGGCCCCACAGCCGCAGTCAGCGTTCCGTCGAGCGAGGTAGCCGAACGGCCGAAGAAGCCAGTCATGCCGATTGCCATTTGTCCGCCCAGCACTTGCGTAGCGAACGTATAGGTCGGGTTCAGAAGAAGAAGGTCGGCCTGCGAACTCAAGCGCAGATTCAAATCAACGTTGATGTTAGCGGGAATTTTACCGACGCGGATTTCCCTCGCCGCCGCCGCATTGCCGAAGGCGGTTACGCTAGTGTGATAATAGACCTCGGCCATCGACCAGCCGGGAACCCCAGGGACTGCCGCAAGGCTGCTGAAACGCCCTGGAAGCCAGTACGAAACGCCGTCCTCGTCGGCAAATGCAACGTCGGTCGAGAACCCGGCCAACGCCACAGCCAGACCGATTGTTGCGCGAACGAGCCGACAATAAGACTTCGGTTCGGATATGCACGCGTCATCTGCCTGTCCTCCCGCCACCAAATGGCAGTGTATCGATCGGCGATTCTTGTCTCGCCCAAAGGTAGCAACATCGTCAGATTGGCTCTGCATGTTGCACTAGGGTCACGCAGGTTCGCGGCTATTTCGGGCCCTTAAAAATTCGACAGCACGTTGACCAGAGGAAGCTCTGTCCGGGATAGGGCCTCTCGCTTACCACGCCTGCCGCGGCGAAAGCACGCCAACTTTCAGATGTTTAGCAGTCATACCGGGAACTGATTGCGCGGGCGCGCCCGTTCATGGACCCATAGCGGGCGTCCCTTGATCTGAATCAACGGCCTTCGTACTGTGGATGCTGTTGTTTGATCTATCTATTTCTGCGTGCCTCAACCTAAAACTGTACGGCTTCTCCATTAGACAAAAATGCAAAAGGAGCACTGCATGAACATTCTCAATCGACGTTTTTTTCTCGCCGTCGGCCTTGTTGCATTGACTTGCTTCACAGCGTTTCCCCCCGCAAGCGCGCAATCCATATCGCCGACGGAAGCGCAACAGATTGCGGAGGATGCCTACGTTTATGGCTACTCACTCATCACAACCGAAGTGACGCGCGTGCAGATGAGCAACGTGCCGAAGGTAGATATGAAGGAGTTCAAAGGCCCGGCCGGCCAGTTTGTCAACATTCCGCGCTATCCGGCTGCGGATTATCGCGGCGTTTCCGCGCCCAACGCGGACACTCTGTATTCGGTTGTCTGGCTCGACCTGACCGAACCGCAGGTGTTCAGTCATCCCGACATGGGCGACCGCTTCTACCTTTTCGAGGTTGTCGACCTGTGGATGTCGGATTCCGAGCACTCGCCGAGCAAGCGGACGGCCGGCGGAAAGGCCGCCAACTACCTGTTCACCGGCCCGGGCTGGAAGGGCGAGGTGCCGGCGGACATGAAACAGATTTCGATAGCGACCCGCTACATGATCATTCTCGGCCGCACCTATGCCGACGGCACCGAGGCAGACTACAAAGCCGTCAACGCGCTGCAGGCGCAGTACAAGATCACGCCGCTTTCCGCCTGGGGCAAGCCATACACCCCAGTGGCGCCGCCCGTGGATCCCAATCCAGGCTTCAGCATGACCGACAAGCCCCAGACGGTTATTCTCGCCATGGGGACCGAGGGGTACTTCAACCTCATGGCCAAGCTCATGGCCGCGGCTGCGCCCGCGCCTGCAGCGGATGCGCCGATGCTCGCGAGCATGGCGAAGATCGGCATCGTGCCCGGCAAGCCGTTCGAGATGAGCAAGCTCGATCCGGCAGTACAGGCAGCCTTGAAGGACATCCCGCAGACGGCTTTGAAGAAGATCGAGGCCAACAAGGAGGGCCTCGGCGTGATCGTTGATGGCTGGGTGGTCACGAAAGGCCTCGGTACCTACGGCCCCTCCGATTACATGAAGCGCGCAGTGGTGGCAGCCTTCGGCTGGCCTGCAAATCAGGAGCGTGATGCGGTCTATCCCAACACCGAAAAGGATTCGACAGGACAGAAGTTGAGCGGTGCGAACAAGTACACGTTGACCTTCCCAAAGGGTGCAACACCGCCCGTCAACGGCTTCTGGTCGTTCACCATGTACATGATTGACCTGGGCTGGTGGTTCGTTCCCAATCCGCTGAACAAGTTCACCGTCAGCATGCGCGACAATCCGAAGTTCAATGCGGACGGCTCGCTGACGCTTTACTTCCAGAACGAGTCGCCGGGAGTGGACAAGGAAGCTAACTGGCTGCCGGCGCCGAAGGACGACTTCGTGCTGATGCTGCGGATGTACTGGCCGAAGGACACGCCGCCTTCGATCATCGACGGGAGCTGGAAGATTCCGCGGGTGGTTAAGGTCGGCCCGTAAGAGCATTCGCGGGCTATCTCGATAGCGTGCGCAGGCGCTTCGGCGCCTGCCGTACGGATTTCTTGCGGCAGTCCAGTCTCGATGCATGACAATCGCAGAGTCAAATCATGCTCATCATCCTGACGCTCTACCTGATCCTGGTGTGGCTCATCTTCTCGAAGTTGAAGCTGGTCAAGTGGGGCTGGGGCTCCGGCACATTGACGGTGCTGATCGGCGCCTTCATCCTCGCGGTGTTCGTGGCGTTGTTCAATTACCTGACGCCGTCGGGAAGCTTTGTCGTCGGCTCCCGCGTCACGGAGGCCACGCCCAATGTTTCCGGCCAGGTGATCGAAATCCCGGTCAGGCCGAACGAAAGGGTCAAGGCCGGTACCGTCCTGTTCCGGATCGACCCGGCGCCCTTCAAATACAAGGTCGACCAGCTGGAGGCGTCGCTCGCGCAAGCGCGCCAGCAGGTCAAGCAACTCAAGGCCAACTACGAGCAGGCGACAGCGAATGCCGAGGGGCTCGCCAAGCAGCTTGCGTTTCACAAGCAGCGGCTTGACGATTACCGCAAGCTCGCCAGCGAGGATGCGCAAAGCCTCTTCCGCCTGCAGGATACGCAGGTCCAATACGAGACCGTGGAGTTCCAGCTGCAGGCGGCCAAGGCGGCGCAGCTGAACGCGCAACTCGCCATGCAATCGGAGGTCGGCGGGGTCAATACGACGGTCGCGCAAATCCAGGCACAGCTCGACAACGCCAAATGGGAGTTCGAGCAGACGACCGTCCGTGCAGTCGGCGACGGCATCGTTACGCTCCTGTCCCTGACCGCCGGCGACCGTGCCGTTCAGGGGCGCGCGGTGATGTCGTTCATCCTCACGGACGACATCGTCATCGTCGGCCTGTTCTCACCGAACGGATTTCGGACCATTAGGCCGGGCGCGCGGGTCAAGCTCGTGTTCGACAACGACCCCGGCCGTATCCACGAGGCGACGATTGCGGTGATCCCGCACGGCGTGGGGGAAGGCCAGATTGCCGTCTCGGGGATGCTGGCGCGCGTCAGCACGATCGGCGGCGCCAAGACCTATCCGGCGGTCATTTCCATACCGAAGGACTTCGACCGCAGCCAACTCAAGCTCGGGATGCCCGGCACCGCCACCGTGTTCGCAGAAAACGCGGGCGTCATTGGCTTGATCATGACGATTCTGGTCTGGGTCAACTCGTACACGGCGTATCTTTAACGGTATCGGGCAGATTCGCCGGATTGTGGAGGCGCACAGGGCATCGATCAGTCGGAGAGCATGTTCGGTATTGGCCCATAGCTGACGGTCTGGATGACCATCGAGAACGTCAGCTCTCCGAAGTGAACCGGAAGCCCTTTAGGTTCGGTCGCGATCGGCGGCTTTTGACCCGAAGCGGTCATTGCAGCCTTTCGCATTGACAAGAATCAAGAGGGAAAACCCGGCCTATTAGACACTACGGGCCGGTAGACGAGTCCAAACCTCAGGCGAAGGGACCACCCCATGAAGAACGCAACTCTCAATAGATTGGCGGCTGCCTTCTTCGGAATCTCGTTGTGCGCGACAGCGGTCGCCCCGGAAGCCATGGCCCAAAACAGGCAAGCGTCTCCGATCTACGAAACAGACCCACAAGTGCTGAAGGAGCTGGCAACGGGCGGTCAACCGATGGGACGCTGGAAGGAAGGCCTGACGTTTGATGGCGTCGCACCGATGCCGTGGCTTAAGAGCGCGACGAACTGGTTTCCGAACACCGAGGAGGTTCAACCCGACGAGATTCGCGTTACATTTATGGGCAGCTCGCCGCTGCCACGGCCCGGACAGATGGGTACGTCCGTTTATGTTGAACTCGGCAACGGCCACAACTTTATTTTCGATATGGGCCCCGGCTCGGTCGCCAACTACCTGGCCGCGGGCGTACCGCTCAACCGCATTAACGATATCTTTCTGACGCACCTGCACTGGGATCATGTCGATTCCGTTGCGTACATTTATATGTTCGGTGCGTGGGGCGGTCGCTGGCACGAAACGTTTCGTATCACGGGTCCATCTGGTCCGAAGCCTGAGCTGGGCACGCGCTACATGATGGACCGGATGAAAGAGATGTTGACCTGGCACCGGAACAACTTTGATGCATCGCCAATCGGTCAGGGCTTCGATATGGAAGTCAAAGAATTCGATTTCCGCGACGACGGCGGCGTGGCCTACGAGAAAGACGGTATCAAGATCACCCACTGGCGGCAGTCGCACGTCTCCGACGGCGCTTCAGCCTACCGCCTCGACTGGAACGGCATGTGTGTCGCGTTTACCGGGGACGGTCGGCCGAACTCACTCACGATCAAATACGCGAAAGGGTGCGACGTGGTGATCACCGAGGTTCAGGCCGAACTGATCTCCATCACTGCTACCGTCAACGGCGTGATGCCGGTCATTAACCGCACCACAATGGACCAAGCACACAACTCTGCTTACGCAGCCGGATATCTGTTCAGCGAACTGAAGCCGCGCATGGCGATGACCACGCATATGAGCTTCGACCCCTTCGCCAACCTGGAAATGTACGCCGAGATTCGTGAACAATGGAAAGGGCCGTTTCATTTC
The DNA here is from genome assembly GCF_029714345.1 of Bradyrhizobium brasilense. Classification (NCBI taxonomy): domain Bacteria; kingdom Pseudomonadati; phylum Pseudomonadota; class Alphaproteobacteria; order Hyphomicrobiales; family Nitrobacteraceae; genus Bradyrhizobium; species Bradyrhizobium brasilense. Next base: position 3,788,128 of record NZ_CP121669.1, on the reverse strand, counting down.
GGTGCGCCCGATCTGGTTGTTGTCAACCTGACCCGCGACAAAGTCTGGGTGCGCGACGGCGTCGTAGCCAAATATCCGAACATCGCGTCACCCAAATTCGACATCGAAGCGATGGGTGGGCTGGTCATCCCTGCGCCGCGCAATACGCGTCCGGAGATCCAGGAGCAATCGATCCGCGATGCCCAGATACCCCCTGATGATTACTACCCACAGGGTTACAAGCCGGAGCTGATCGAGGCGTGGCCAACTACCAAGCCGGTATTCATCCCCAAGGAACAAGTTCCGCCGGGGATGTGGCTCCGCGGCAAGCCTAACCCTTGATCGTCCTCTTCAGGTCTCTTCATGGCCGATAGCTGACGGTCTGCATGACGATCGCGAACGTCGGCTCCTTGAGGTGAAGCGGAAGTCCCCGGTCCGGTTGCTGTGGGCGGGTTTTGACCCTAAACGGACTTCGTCGCGGCGCCGTAGTGCCTACCTAATCCGTACAAGACCGCACACGACCTACGGCTGATTTGTACGGGAATTGGCGCTTGCAGCGTGCGACCACTTGAGAGCTAAGTTCGATTGTCGCGAGGTTGTGTTGTGCGCGGCAAAATGGTGCAGAAACCTCAATGGCCAAATCTATTTTGATCGGGATTATAGCGAGCTTCGCCTTGCTCGTGTTGAACCTGACTGGATTTTGCTATCTTCGGATGCGGTACCTTTCCAATCAAGAGCTGTTCGAGCGTGCAATTGCGCATGAAGCGTACAGGATCGGTGACTATCTCCCGGCAGATACACCGAAATCCTATCTGGCGAGCCATCCAAACTGTTGCTCGATGCCAGATTTCCAGCCGAGCAACGCGTCTCTCGACGTTCTGCTTGGAAACAAAATCCTCTATGTCCGTGTCGTGTACCAAAGGCTTCAGGCCGAAATCGATAAATACCCCCGAGAGAAATTCTATGAGGCGTTCGTCGAGACAACTCCTTGCGGAAAGACATTCCATGCGATCGGAATGAGCCGGGAGACCCCAGACTAGCCTTTGGCCGCTGACCACGTCTGCAACTGGCCCATAGCTGACGGTCTGCATGACGATCGGGAACGTCGGCTCTTCGAGGTGAAGCGGAAGTCCCCGGTCCGGTTGCTGTGGGCGGGTTTTGACCCAAAATGGGAATCAAAGCTCGAGCGCTGGTGAATCACCGAACACAGCAGCACACGCCGTGCCGGGTTGCTCCGGCCGCGCGTTGCGGTCGGGCAACACTTTCTGGAAAAGCGTAGCGCCAACAGCTTCCGCCCATTGCGCGTTTCCATTTTGATCCGAATGATCGATGCCGTCGCGTGCTGGGCGGTGCAACGGGGCTCGGATCGAGCCTTTGGAGGCTACGGGGTGATGAACCCGCGGCGAATTGCGACTCCGGAGTTGTGCGGGACGATCGTTCTCGCAGGTTGGCTCTTTGCCTGGCTTGCCGGCTCTGCCGGCATCGGGAACAGCGGCGCAGTGTCCATCGAGGACCTCGCACCATCTCTCGCCGCCAACGCCGAACCGGCCGATACGCGACAGGCCACGGCAGTCGACAACGTCAGCAAAGTGAATGCTGAAGCAGCGATGGCTGCGGAACCCGCAACGGGGCCGGCGTCCGACACGATGGCCCCGCCGCAGGCAGGTGTCATGGTTAACGTTGTCGCCAACGCCGATGCGGCGATGGCGGTCGAATCGGTGCCGGCGACGCCCCCTGATGCGACAGCGACCTCGAGCGAGCCGAAGTCAATCGTCGTGGCTGCGTTGCCGGATTCGTCGCAGACGCTGCCGGCCGAAACATCGCCGGTGCAAGCGGCGACGGCGAGCCCGCCTCCAGTGTCTGGTGACACCGAGGAGGCCGCGAAACCCCTGGATATTTTCGAGGAGTGCCTCGTCGTCGATGTCTGCATCGACCGGTACCTGTGGGCGCTCTACGAACGGACGCCGAAGCAAGACACCATCAGCGTACAAGAGCAGCGGAAAGTGACCGTCAAGAAGAAGCGCAAGACGGTGACTGTCACCAGGACGTTCACCAGGCGCGTCGATAACGATTTCACGTGGAAGGATCCGAAGGCGGCGGAACGAATGGGCATGCCGATGATCGACTACGTGATTGGAGGGGTGGATCGGAGCTTCAAACTCAAGCTGTTTCACGCGCTTTACGCGGCGGAGCGGGCCGGGTTGGCACCCGGCATCACCAGCGCGTTCCGGGATGACTACCGTCAATCGATCGCGAGCGGCCTGAAGGCGGCGTCCGACAAGTCATACCATGGAGGGAGCTTCCGTGGCGGCTATGGCCACGGGCTTGCCGTCGATGTCGTGAGCGTCAAGGGCGCGACGCGGGCGGAGCGTTGGGTCACCACCGAGGCCCTTTGGAAATGGATCGATGCGCGTGGACCGGATTTTGGAATCGGGCGACCGTATCTCGATCGAGATCCACCGCATGTCGCGCCGATAGACGGCAAGGAATACGCCGCTCACCGCGGCGGGACGAAAGCTCAGCACGCGGAAGCGGATCGCAAGAAGCGCGACCGCGGCGCTGCGCGGGTCGTGGCAAAACGATCAAAGACCGCAAAAGCGTCGAAGGGGAGAACGATCTGATCGGGTTCAGCGGCGCCTTCCAACACGACGCGGGCAACAATGCCTAGCAATCCCATCATCGTGCAAAAATACGGCGGCGTCTGTCTCGAAACACCGGCAAGAATCCGCGCGGCCGCGAGCAGTGTCGCCGATTTGCATGGCCGTGGTCATCGTGTCGTGGCGATCGTTTCCGCGATGGGCAAGACCACCGATGAACTCGTCAGGATGGCCTATCAGGTCAGCCCGCATCCCAATCGCCGCGAACTCGATATGCTGTTGACCACCGGCGAGCGCATCAGCATGTCCTTGATGAGCATGGCGCTGTCTGATCTCGGCGTGCCGGCGATCAGCTTTACCGGCAGTCAGGCCGGTGTCATGACCGACGGGTCCCATTCCTCAGCACGCATTCTGGACGTGCGGCCCATTCGCGTGCGCGAAGAACTCGATCGTGGACGCATCGTGGTTTTGGCGGGCTTTCAGGGCGTGAACCCGCTGACCAAGGAAATCACGACGCTTGGCCGGGGTGGCAGCGATACGACCGCGGTCGCCATGGCTGCGGCGCTCAAGGCGGAGTGCTGCGAGATCATCAAGGAGGTCGACGGAGTTTGCTCGGCTGACCCGCGCATCGTCGCGGACGCAATACCCTTGCGTCAGCTGGATTTCGCATCCCTATCCGAAATGTGCTTCTGGGGCGCCAAAGTCCTGCACTTTCGCAGCGTGGAGCTGGCCCACAGCCAAAACGTGCCTTTGGTCCTGAGAAAATGGGGCGGCACTCGACACAGCACGCAAGTGATGAAGGAGGTCGCAGGCATGGAGAACGGAAAAGTCCTGGCCGTCAACTCGATGGCTCGCATCGAGCATGTGGAGATCGACTCGGCGGACCTCAATCAAGGCTTTGAGAAGTTCGCGCAGCATCTCCAGCAAAATGGCTTGCCTTGGCCGCAACTCCTCGCCTCGGCTTTCACCGCCGACAAAACCCGCATCATGATGACTTGCGATTCCGAGACACTCGACGCGTTGCTGCGCACACTGGAACGGAGCAAAGACCTGCGCAAACAGCGCGAGACGCTGAGTTCGGTGAGCCTCACTTGCTTCGGCGGCATTTCCTCGGACCTGCCGTACAAGGCGGTTCAGATTCTGCAACGCCACGGAATCATCGCCGACAAGTATGTTTTGTCATCGCATTCGGTGAGCTTCTTTGTTCCGGTGGAGAGCCGTGAGGCCGCGGTCATGGCCTTGCATTCGCTGATCTAGACTAGAGCGCCGTTCCGATGGAACGGGATTCCATATCCATGGTTCAAACGCGTTTTCTTTTATCAATGCCCGAGCCGCGCCTCCGTGCCGGCAAGCAGCCGCTGAATGTTGGCACGATGGCGCACGATCACGTAGATGCCGCCTGCGATCACCAGCAAGCGATAGGGCAACGGTTGCTCAAGGCCGCAGACGAGGACGATCGCCGTCAATGCCGCCAGCATCGAGCCGAGGGAGACAATCCGAAAGACCGCCACCACAGCGCCAAAGGCCGCCGCAGCGCCGAGGCCTACCGGCCAGGACATCGCCAGCAACACGCCGAGCCCGGTCGCGGCGGATTTGCCGCCGGTGAAATTCAGCCAGATCGAACGGCCGTGCCCCAGCAACACGGCAAGTCCGGCCAGGCAGACAGCCCAGGACACGCACGTTTGCGGATCAAGCGATGCCGGCGGCGTGACGGATGGCAAGGTGTACAACCAGGGATAAAACCAGCGGGCGAACAGGATTGCCGCCACGCCTTTCAGCACGTCGACAAGGAGCACAGCCAATGCGGGCCACTTCCCCAGGGTTCGCAATACGTTCGTTGCCCCGGTGGATTTGGAGCCATGCTGGCGGATATCGATGCCCCTCAGCAGCTTCCCCGCCAGATACCCCGACGGCGTCGAACCGAGCAGATAGGCGATCGCCAGTCCAGCCACACCCGCGATCCAGAAGATCATGTCAGTCACCTCGATGCCCGCGGCGGCGCGTCCATCAATCCTAACGCGGATGCCACCAGCGTCCGCCGATCACGACGCCTTCGGATGCGATCTTGCGATCGCCCGTTAAATGTTCGCCGACCACATCGACATAGTCGAACGTCCCCTGCCGGACCGAGAGCAGCGTGGCGTCGCCGACGCTGCCCGGCTTGAGGCTGCCGAGCTCCGGCCGCCGCAACGCCATCGCGGCATTGACGGTGGACGCCGCGATCACGTCCGGCAGCGGCATCCCCATGCAGAGGAATTTCGACATCGTCGTCACCTGGTCGAATGCCGGGCCGTCGATGCAGAGCTGATGGATGTCGGAGGAGATGGTGTCGGGATAGAAGCCGTTGGCGAGCATCGCGCGCGCCGTCCTGAAGGCGAACGAGCCCTTGCCATGGCCGATGTCGAACAGCACGCCGCGCTCGCGCGCGTCCAGCACGACCTGCTTCACCGTGCCCTGCGCGGTCGCGGGCGTGTTGGGGAACGGACGGAACGCATGGGTCAGCACGTCGCCCGGACGCAGGCGAGCGAGCACCTCCTCATAGCTCGGCGGCGGATGGTCGATATGCGCCATCAGGGGCATGCCGACCTGCTCGGCAACCTCGAGCGCGATCTCGAGCGGCACCAGCCCCGAGGTGCCCGAGGCGAACAGGCCGACCCGCACCTTGATGCCGACGATCAGGTCGCGGTTCTCGTCGGCGACCCGCGCCGCGTCGATCGGATTCATCAGCCGCAGCTCCTCGCTCTCGCCGACCATCACGCGATCCGAGAAGCCGAAGATGCCGGCGTGCGAGACGTGCAGATAGGCGAGGATACGGACCTGGCTCGGCTCGATCACATGCTTGCGGAAGCCGGCAAAGTTGCCGGGGCCGGCGCTGCCGGTGTCGACCGAGGTGGTGACGCCGGAGTTGCGGCAAAACTCCTCCGCATCGATGCCGAGCGAGGTGCCGCCCCAATAGACATGGGTGTGCAGGTCGATGATCCCCGGTGAGACGATCAGCCCCGAAACATCGCGGACCTCGGTGGCGGGATCGGCTTGCAACTCGCGGCCGAGCGCAGCGACCTTGCCCGCGGCAAAGCCGACATCGGTCACGGCATCGAGTTTCTGCGACGGGTCGATCACCCGTCCGCCGCGCAGGATCAAATCGAAAGGCATCGTGTTCTCCGGATTCGGTCCGGCACGATGGTCGACTTCGCCGGCGCCTGCAAGCCGCTCAACCGACGCGGGCCTGCTCAGAAACCGGCGCGGTCGCTGTCGCGTCATCCGCGCCCTTGTCAGCGACCATGTCCGATCCCTTGTCCGCTCCGTTGGCCGACGCGACGATGGCCGCAATGGCGGGATTATGCGCCGCCTCCGAGGCAGCAATGGTCTCGCGGGCCCAGCGGTACGAGGATTCGAAGATTTCCTGATGGCGGTCGAAATCGGTGACGTCGATGCCGTCGGGCGTCGGCGGACGCATCACCATGTCGAGCGGCGTGGTCGGCAGCGTATCGTAGCGCTGATGCGCGACGAGGCTTCGCCACAGCACGTTGACGGCGCTCGGTGCGGCCGGAAGCAATTTCTTGCGGAACGGCGTCAGCAGCGATGCAAGCAGCTCAAGCCGCCCCGGCAGCGCGGCATAGTCGACGTCGAACATCTCGGTTGCCGGGTCGCCGAAATGGACCACCAGATTCGGTCCGCTCTTCATCTGGTGCATCTGCGCCAGCGGAACGTTGTCGACGAGGCATCCGTCGACCAGCATCGAGCCGTCCCTCGTATAGAACGGCGGCAGCAGACCGGGGATGGCGCTCGACGCCCGCACCGCCTGCCACAGCAGACCGGTGCGGATCAATTCGAGACTGTGCGTCGACAGATTGGTCGCGACCGCCGCGAACGGCCGCCAGCAGTCCTCGATCCGGCAATTGTGGCCGTACTGCTCGGCGAGCGCGGCATCGAACGCCTTGTGGTCCAGCAAGGCGTAGCGCGGCCAGGTCGGGCGGCGGAAGCTGCGACTGGAGACGAAGATCTCATGCGTGCCGCGCTCGAGATGCTCGGCGTCGTAGTTCTTGGCAAAGCCCGCCGCCATCGCCGAGCCGACGCTGGTGCCGACAAAGATGTCGAACATCGCGCCGCGCTCACGAAACGCCTTGTAGACGCCGACATGCGCGGTACCGAGGCTGCCGCCGCCGCCGGCGACAAATCCGACGGCGCGACCGCACAGGAAGCGAACCAGGCTGTCGATGTCGAGCTGGTCCTCGAGCGCGACGTGATGATGCATGAAGCAGGGCAGCCGCGCCAGCCACGCCGCGGTGCCGCTGACCTCGTGGCGCCTGACGTCATGAACCCGGACGAGGCGCCGCGTCGACGCCGGATGCACGGCGCAGGCGAAGCGTTCGATCTCCGTCAGATCGGGCGTCGGCGCATGGCCACGGCAGGCGAACACGACAAGATCGGCCTGGCGGATGGTTTTCCGCGCCCACTCCGATGCGTCGGGACCACCGAAATAGGCCACCAGCGGCGCGTCGTACTCGATCCTGTTGAGCCAGTCGGCGACCTCGGATGCGTCAAGCGCGCGGCCCGGAAACATCGCCTGGACCCGCGCGAGGTCGACGATCTCGGCACCCGCAGCGGCAAGGCCTTCGCGCAGCCTGCGCTCAAAGGCGGCAGGCACCGGTTCCCGTCCGCCTGGGATCAGCGCGACCGTGCGCGCCTTCGGCGACGCCCGGAGCGGCAACAGGCGCGCGGTCTCGGTGGCAAACCGCCGCGCGAGCGCAGCCAGCAGCGCCTCGACGATCTCGGGCGTTTCCCGCGCCAGCGTCGTATAGGCGGCGCGCGTCAACACCAGCACGCTGGTGTCGCGGATCGCAATCACATTGGCGGTGCGCGGGATATTGGCAAAGAACCCGATCTCGCCGACCAGTTCGCCGGCCCGAAGTTCCGCGATCGGTTCGGGATGACTGGTCCGGTACACTGCGAGCGCGCCATGCAGCACCAGGAACAGCGCGTCGGAGGCGCCGCCCTGCTCGACCAGCAGTTCGCCGCGCACGAGGTCGCGCCGGGTCATTGCGCCAAAGGCGATCAGCCGCTGCTCCGCGCTGAGGGTTCTGAACAGCGCGAAGTCCTCGGACACGTTTCCCCACGCAAACGTCGCGCTCGGCGGCACACGGTTCGAATGCATGATCCGATGTTAGCGCCGGGCCGTCGTCCCGGCGAGCGATATCAGGGCCCAATCGGCCGCACCCTGGACACAAATCCTTGGGAGCACTGCAGCAGGATTTGCAGCATCCGCGATCTGCTTCACCCGACCAATTCCGGCCACGGCACGATGGTCGACTTCACCGTCTTCATCGCCATTGCGTCGGCAACCGCGCGGGCGACGCCGTCTTCGGTGAACGGATAGATCGTCTGCATGTCGAGCCAGGGATATTTGTTGCGCGTGCGGTAGAGCATGTCGACGCCGAGCGGCAGGTCGTTGCCGGTAAAGCCCCAGGAGCCGAGCACGTTGAGATCCTTGGTGCAGATGCGGTGCCACGACGTGTTGATCGAGCCGGCATCGGTGAACTGCCCCATCTCGACATAGGTGCCGCCGTCGCGCAGCATCTCGATGCCCTCGGGGCCGGCGGTCGGATGGCCCGAGCAGTCCATGACGAGGTCGGCGCCGAAACCGCCGACGATGTCACGCACCGCCTTGATGCGCTGCTCCGGCGTCTTGAGCTGCTCGATATCGACGGTCGCCTCGGCGCCGAACTTGCGCGCCAGCGCAAGGCGCGGTGTCTCCGGCGCGCCGACGCAGATCACGCGCCCCGCGCCCATTTCCTGCGCGGCGGCGACCGCGAGGATACCGATCGGCCCCGAGCCCTGGATCACCACCGTGTCGCCCCAGCTGAAGCCGCCGGCGCGGGTGGCGCGGTTGAAGGCGCGGATGCAGGAGGTCAGAGGCTCGGAGAGCGCGCCGAGCCGCAGCGACATGTCGTCAGGCAATTTGTAGATCTTGGTGCCGGGCAGCATGTCGAGATCGACATAGACATATTCAGCCCAGCCGCCCCACATGTGCGGCGCCTTGTCGAAACCGAGATAGCGGCCGTAATAGACCGGCGTCAGGCATTTGTTGGCGCTCTCGGGATAATGGATGCAGTAGTAGCAGCGGCCGCACGGCATCAAGGGCGGGATCATCACCTTCGATCCCACCTGCAGCGGCTTGCTCATGAAGTCCTCGGTGAACTCCGCGCCGCATTCCACGATCACGCCGCCGAGCTCGTGGCCGAGCGTGAACGGCCACGGCAACGGCTTCGGCCAATGTCCCTTCAGGATGTGCAGATCGGTTCCGCAAACGCCACAGGCCCCCACCTTGATCAAGGCCGCCTTTTTGCCGATTTCCGGCCATGGCACTGTCCGGATTACCGGCTTGGCTCCAGGTCCATCATGCGTGCAGACGCGGATCTGCTCCATCGGTTCGCTCTCCCTGTCCTTGTCGTTGGGCCGGGTTCGGCCGAGCCGACTTTAAGTCAGGACGATTGGGATGTCATGAAGGCCTGTCATGAAGGTCTTGATGACAGACCTTGGCGGAACGAGGCGCTTCTCGTCCTGGCGGAGTATTTTCCGCAAGGAGGCATCGATTGTGAAAGCAGCCGAGGGCGAATTGGCTGGTAGCATTGCGGGGAACGACACCATGAATCCTGGTATCGAAGGTATCGTCGGCATGTACGTCAAGTTGGGCGAACTGGACACGCTGCAACGGATGAAGGAGCATCGACAGGGCTTGCTCGACCAATGCGTCGATACCGCGAATTTCAGCTTCGATGTGACGAGATCGATCTACAGGAGCGACCTCGAGGTGATCGAGGCCGGCATCGAGAGCCTGTATGGCGAGATCACTGGCCATGTCGACGTCGTCAACGAAAAAAGGATTGCCGGCTGGGCGCTGTACAACCAACACCCCGACAAAAGGGTCGCGATCGATATCTACTTCAACGGCAACCTCGTTGGCGAAGTCGTCGCCGATGAGTTCCGCAACGATCTTCTCAAGCTCAACGATGGCGATGGACACCACGCCTTCGTCTTCGTGCCGCCAAGCGGATCCTATCACCCGCCGCTGCAGATTGAGGTCCGCGCGGCGAAGCGAAAGGTGCTGAAAGCCGTGACTGTTGAACAACCAGTGGCGGCTGTCGAACCGGAAACGGCTGTCGAACCGGAAATGGACGCCGAGGCCAAATAACCTCACCGCGCCGCTTCCGCACACCCCGTATCCGCCGGGCGCCGTCACCTAGGTGAATCCGCCGCAGACGCCAATACGGGCTGCGACATGACGGACGTGCGCGGACGATTGACAGCGACGATCGCTTCACCGCAACCTGCGATGCAACCTCAGGTGACGGAATGAAGCCGCAACCCGGCTCGGAGCGAATCTTCGTCGACGCCAGCACCGATCCGCTGGACGGATGCGTGCGATGGGCCCCGGCGAAATCGCTGTGGCTTGGCAGCATGACCGCGGTCGCGATCATCCTCGGGCCGCTGCTGTTCACGTGGAGCGCGTTCGCATTATTCATCGTCACCAGCGCGATCACGCTGTGCTTCGGGCATTCGGTCGGCATGCACCGCCGCCTGATCCATGCGAGCTTCGACTGTCCGCTGTCGCTGGAGCGGCTCTGCGTCTATCTCGGCACACTGGTCGGGATGGCCGGCCCCTACGGCATGGTGCGGCTGCACGATTTCCGCGACTGGGCGCAGCGCCAGACGGCGTGCCACGACTACTCCTGCCACCGCGCCGGTTTCTGGCGCGACGCGTGGTGGCAACTGCACTGCACGCTGGTCCTGAAACACCCGCCCGAATTCCGGCTCGAACGGCGGCTCGCCGATGACCGCATCTACGCCGTCGTCGAACGAACCTGGATGTGGCAGCAATTGCCCTGGGCGATCCTGTTCCTCACGATCGGCTCGTGGAGCTGGCTGGTCTGGGGCATCTGCGTCCGCGTCGCCGTCTGCGTCACCGGTCACTGGCTGATCGGTCATTACTCGCATCGCAAGGGCGGACAGACCTGGATCATCGAAGGCGTCGCGGCCCAGGGCTACAATGTCGGCATCGCGGGCCTGATCAGCATGGGCGAAAGCTGGCACAACAATCACCACGCCTATCCCGGCTCCGCGAAGCTCGGGCTGCTGCCGGGTCAGATCGACCTCGGCTGGTGGTTGATCAAGGCATTCGAAGCCGCAGGACTCGCGAGCAACATCAAGACGCCGGACAATCTTGCGCCGCGCCCGGGCGCGCGCCGCGTCGACGAACCAGGCAACGCCGATGCGGTCGCGCCGCGACATCGCGGCAGTGCATTGTTCCAGTAATCCGCAGCCGCGCATCTTCCGTTGCGGATCGAACGCCACGCAGCTATATACGCCGCGTCGGAAAAGGCAGACTTGGTTTGGTAAGCCCAAGTCCTTTCGAAAACGAAAGTCCTTTCGAAAACGAAGTCCTTTCGAAAAACGAAAGCTCTGGTCTCCTGCCTCGTGCATGAGATCCCCACGACGAACACCGGACGCCATCAAGGCGCCCATCGTGTTCGTCCGTGTGGTTCTCAACCCGACGAACCGCTCCGGTCGAACACCGACATAGGAGCAGTTCATGCACAACCACCACCCCATTCCCCATGATGTCGTGATTGCCGGCGCCGGCCCCGTCGGCTTGATGCTCGCCTGCGAGCTGCGGCTCGCAGGGTGCTCGGTGCTGGTGCTGGAGCAGGCCGCGGACGCGCACTCGCCACTGAAGCGGTTGCCCTTCGGCATGCGCGGCCTTTCGGCGCCCAGCATCGAGGCGTTCTATCGTCGCGGGATGCTGGACGACATCGCGGCACGACAGCACACAAGAGATGGCTCGGGCAGCAGCGCATCGAACAGCGCGCATTGGATGCAACAGTCGCGCCGCCCGGCCGGCCATTTTGCCGGCATCCAGTTCTTTCACGATGATGTCGAGACGTCGAAGTGGCCGTTTCGACTGCCGAGCCCGGCAGGCACCAGCATGGCGGTCGAGATGGAGGCGCTCGAATCCACCCTCGCCGCGCGCGCAACCGCGATGGGGGTTGAGATCAGGCGCGGCACAGGCGTCGAGGCGTTCGAACAATCGGATGATGGCGTGATCGTTCGCGACGGTGCCGAGACGTTCCACGGACGCTGGCTGGTCGGCTGTGACGGCGGCCGCAGCATGGTGCGCAAGGCCGGCGGCTTTGAATTCGTCGGCACCGATCCCGAGTTCACCGGCTATTCGGTCGAGGTCGATATATCAGATCCGGACAAGCTCCGCACCGGCCGTCACTACACGCCGACGGGCATGTATACCTACGCACGGCCCGGCACGATCGCGATGGTGGAGTTCGACGGCGGCGCCTTCCACCGAACCCGGCCGATCACGCGCGAGCACGTGCAGGCGGTGCTGCGCCGCGTCTCCGGCACAGACGTCACGTTGACGGCGCTCCGGCTTGCCACCACCTGGACCGATCGCGCCTGTCAGGCGACGGATTACCGCAAGGGCCACGTGCTGCTCGCGGGCGATGCCGCGCATATTCATTCTCCGCTCGGCGGCCAAGGGCTCAATCTCGGGCTTGGCGATGCGATGAACCTCGGCTGGAAGCTCGCGGCCACGATCCGCGGCGACGCACCGGCGGATCTGCTCGACAGCTACTCGCGTGAGCGGCATCCGGTGGGCGCGCAGGTGCTGGACTGGTCGCGCGCCCAGGTCGCGCTGATGCGGCCAAGCCGAAGTTCGCGCGCGCTCGAAGCCATCATCCGCGACCTGATCGCGACATCAGACGGCGCGACCTACTTTGCCGAGCGCGTGTGGGGCGTTACGCTGCGCTACGATCTTGGCGGCAACCATCCGCTGGTGGGCCGCAGCGCACCTGACTTCGAGCTCGCCTGCGGGGCTAAGCTCGGCGAGTTGCTCAGAGATGGTCGCGGCCCGCTGCTGGACTTTGATCGGCGCGCGCCCCTGCAAGCGCTTGCCGATCGCTGGCACGGGCGGGTCCGCTACGTCGCAAGCGAGGCCGGCGATCGGCTGGGCTTGAGGGCGGTGCTGGTGCGACCCGACGGGTTTGTGGCTTGGGCCACAGATATTGAGCCGGATCTGGAGGAGACTGCTCAAGCCGCGTCGCGATGGTTCGGAGAACCCGACGCGGCACATGAATGAGCCTGACGTCCTCGGGTACGGTGCACGTGTTCGTCGCCCGTCTCTCTCGCTCCGTGTCCGAGTTCCCTTTCACAACCGTAACGCCCCGTTAACCCTATCAGCCTTAGGGTCGTCGGGGCTCCGAATGGACGGTGGCCGGGTTTGTCGTGATGTCGTTTGCACAGAAGAAAACTACCGTCGTCCCCGTAGCCGAGGAGCGGCGGCGCTTCCAGCGCGTCAAGGTGCACCTGCTCGGCCGCTACATGCTGCCCGACCGGCGCGAGTTTCCGTGCCAGATTATCAACATGTCGCCGGGCGGCCTCGCTTTGCTGGCGCCGGGCATCGGCAATGTCGGCGACCGTGTGATCGCCTATCTCGACCATATCGGCCGGGTCGAGGGTCGCATCACCCGCATCATCGACAACGGCTTTGCGATGACGATCGGCGCCACCGCGCGCAAGCGCGACAAGCTCGCCGCGCAGCTGACCTGGCTCGCCAACCGCGACATCCTCAATCTGCCCGAGGATCGCCGCCACGACCGTATCGTGCCGCGCAACCCGATCGCCCTGCTGACCCAGGAAGACGGCACGCGGATGACCTGCCGCATCATCGACCTTTCCTTGTCCGGTGCTGCGATTGCCGCCGAGAACCGCCCGCCGCTGAAATCGCTCGTGATGCTCGGGCGGGTACAGTCCCGCGTGGTGCGAAATCTCGAGGAAGGCTTCGCGCTCGAGTTCGTCCACGAGCAATCGGCGGAAACGCTCGAAGAGAGCGTTACCGCGAGGTAAAGCGAAAAACCGCTCAAGCCCCCTGTTTTTGCCCGCGAAGGCGGCCACCGGTGCACCGGTGGCCGCCTTCGGCGCGTTTGGCCCGGTGAAAATCGGCGGTTAACGGCCGCAGCGTTTGACGCAACAAACCGCGCTGGCGCAACGCTCGCGGCGTTAATGCATAAAATTTGAATCAATTGCAGTTGTTTCAAATTTTACGCGAATTCGATTCAAGTACAGTTCGAATTCGCCGCAGGTTTTACCAGTATTCGCGTCAAATCTACTTTGCGTACTTAGCGGCGGCGCAAAAGCTTTGTGCGAAACGTGGTCCCAACAAGAAGAACGGGGGCCACGATGTTTGGGTTCAGGGGACAGGGGAAAGGTTTGGCGGTTGCCGCCATTCTGTTTGCGACGTGCGTGTCGGCCAAGGCCGGCGACGTGGTCTACGCCAGCCTGGGTGACGTTGCGCGTTCGCCGATCGGCTGGGTCGAATTCTGTGCCGACAATCCGGGCGAATGCCGCGGCGGCGCGACGCAACCACGCGACATCGTGTTGTCGCAGACCGCTTGGCGGGACCTCGTACGGGTCAACAAGTGGGTCAACGAATCCATCAAGCCGATGACCGACATGGATCATTGGGGCGTGATCGAGAAATGGTCGTTGCCGACTGACGGTTACGGCGACTGCGAGGACTACGTGCTCCTGAAGCGCAAGATGCTGATGGACGCCGGCTGGCCCCGCGAGGCGCTGTTGATCACGGTGGTCCGCGACAAGAAGGGCGAAGGCCACGCGGTGCTGACGGTGAAGACCGACAAGGGCGAGTTCGTGCTCGATAACCAGAACGAGAGCATCGTCGCCTGGACCGACACTGGCTACCGCTTCGTCAAGCGGCAGTCGCAGGGCGATCCCAATGTGTGGGTCTCGCTCGGTGACAACCGCCCGGCAGTTGCAACGGCAAGCTCGCGCTGAGCAGAACAGGAAATTTCGAGTTCGCGACCCGGTCACATCCCCACCCCTCCCCGTCCCAGACCGGTTCGCGCGCGGCCACCCTTCCCCCAAAGGGTGGCCGCACCTTTTTTGAGCGGCGCGATCGACGCCTAGTGTGCTGAATGCGAAGTTCGTGCGATTTCGCGGCAGCCACTTTCACGAACTTCGCATTCATAAAGCACACTAGAATCATAAGTTTGCTAGTGTCCTTATCGAATCCGAAGTTCGCTCCGAAGGTGCGGCAAATGATGCGAACTTCGGATTCGGGACACTAGAAGAACCGCTCGAGAAACGCCGCGGTCTCGTCTGAGATGCCGACGATCTTGTTGGTGGCCTGGCGATAGAATTTGAAATTCAGCTCGGTCTCCGGCCGGCCATCGCCCCAATCCTTGAAGCGCTTGAGTTGGTCGCGCCCGAGCAGCCGCGCCGCGGATGCCGTGCGTCTGACCGTGATGCTGACGCGCGGCGTCTGCCTGATGACGCCGACCTTGCGCGGTGTCGCGTCGGCCGACGCGACGATCGCGCGGGCGATCAGGCCGTTGCCGCCCTCGTTCTCGCTCGCGAACACGAACACGATGTCATCGGCCGCGATGTGCTTGCCGCCATACATGGTCTTCTGCGCGGTGAAGGTGAACACCTTCGCCCGCGGATTTCGGATCTCGGTCTTGATCGCAAACGCCATCGCCTTCCTTCACCGGCTCGCTTTGCCATCCGCGTCGGCGGCTTGACATCCTAGCATCGGCGGTATTGAATTGAATTCAATTCAGCGAATGGGCCACGATGGACGCGAGCCTGGGGACACGGGAACGGCTGCTCTCGGCAGCGCAGGCGGAGCTCATCGAGGGCCATGGGCACCTCGAGATGCAGGCCGTCGCAAGGCGGGCGCAGGTCTCGGTCGGGCTCGCCTACCATCACTTCGGATCGAAGGCCGGCCTGATCGCCGCCGTGGTCGAAGGCTTCTATGAACAACTTGATGCGGCGGCATTCGGCGGCGCCAAGCTGTCCGCCGCGGACTGGGCGGACCGGGAAAAGGAGCGGATCGGCGCCTATGTCGCCTTTCACTATGACCACCCGTTTGCGCCCCTCGTGATCGGACCGCTCAGCCGCGCGCCCGAGGTGCTCGATGTCGAGACCGCCTTCACCGGCCGGCAGCTTGACGCCGGCGCCCGCATGATCGAAGCGGCCCAGCGCGACGGGATCGTGCCCGGCGGCATCGACCCTCACCTCACCATTGCGCTGATGATCGGCGGCATCCGCCAGGCGCTGATCGGCGCGCTCATGAGCGAAAGACGGCCTGATGCGGCAAGGCTGACCGGCGACATCTGGGCCTTCATGGCCGCCGCGCTGGGCTTGCCTGCCAAACCCCTGTCCGCGCGGCCAAGAGCCACGCGGCGCAGCCGCAGCTAAGCTTCAGCCAGAACCCGAACATCGGTGGCCATCTTGTTCAATCCGCACGATTTTCACGCACCGCAATCGTCCTACAGCAAGCCGGATCTGCTGCGCTCGAGCGAAGGCGGCTATTTCGGCCCGGGCAATGCGCAGCTGCCGGCACCGCCGATGCTGATGATGGACCGCATCACCGAGATCAGCCTGGACGGCGGCGCGTTCGGCAAGGGCCACGTCGTCGGCGAACTCGAGATTGCGCCGGACCACTGGTTCTTCGCCTGTCACTTTGCCGCCGACCCCGTGATGCCCGGATGCCTCGGCCTCGACGCCATGTGGCAGATCATCGGCTTCTGGCTCGGCTGGTCGGGCTCGCCGGGCAAGGGCCGCGCGCTCGGGGTCGGCGAGGTCAAGTTCAGGGGGCACATCACGCCGGATGTCAGGCTGGTGCGCTATGAGGTCGACATACGCCAGGCCAGGCGCGGCCGGCTGGTGCTGGGCATCGCCGACGGCCGGGTGCTCGCCGACGGCGCTTGCGTCTATCTGGCAAAGGACATGCGGGTCGGCCTGATCGCGCCCAGAGGCTGAATTCGGGGACCTTGAGTTCGGGTCGGCCAGAGGCCGATCGTGCCTCGGGCGGGCCGGGCAGCACGGCCGAAAACTAACATATGATACAAATTTCGCTGCTGCCGCAGTGGTCTACACACCCCCCGGTTTTGCCCGCGCCGGGGTTTGTGCTATTTCGAACCTTTCAATTGATGTCCGGTTGTTGGTCGCATGGTCGAACTTGCCCCCCGGAATTCACAAGCCAGCAGCCTGATTGGCGTGCAGCCGATCGCGATCGGCGCCGTGGCGCTGGTGCTCGTGCTGTTCGGAATCGGCTCGATCGCGCTGTGGCGTGCCTACACCGGCAACGTGCCGGAGACCGACCGCATGGTCGCCGCGCGGCAGTTGCAGGCGCGGACCGCGCAGGTCTCCGAGGCTCTGGTGGAAAAGACCAAGGGCATGGAGGCGACCCAGCAGGAATCCATCGACCAGTTGCAGGAGGTGCAGGACCAGCTGCAGACCATGCGCAAGCAGTTCGCCTTGCAGGCGGCCGATGCCAAGAGGCTCTCCGACCAGGTCGCCGCGCTGACCGAACAGGTCGAGGGTTTGCGCCAATCGCTGGCGAGCGCGCAGGCCAACGAGCCGGCCGCCGAGCCCGCGCCCCGCAAGCGCTCGAAGGCCACCCGTAGCGCCAACCGGAAGCGCCACAGGTCGCGCGGTTGACGCCCCCGCGGACCCCGCCCACCTAGGTGACCAGCCATAAAAATGCGCCAAATCCCGAGCAAGATCATCATCTAACGGGGAACTTTCGCGCTCGAGGGCTGCCGGCGGCGGCCGATCATGAGTGCCCGTTACCGTGAATTAATCCTGACTTTGTGAACTGGTTCACATATCGGCCTTCGAATCCGAGTCATCTTCGAATGACCGGATGGCGTGAGCCGATTTCAATATCCGGGGCTGGCAAGGTCGTTGACGGTATACTACGTCGACGGCCTTGTTTTTTGGGGTCCTTGAATCCCGCTCGGGACCTACCAGGAAAGCTCCGGCTCGAGATCCCGAAGGCGGCCCTAGCCGCGCGAAAGACGCAGACCGCCTGAAGAAACACGGCGTGCTCGGCTGACGACTCTGTATGCGCAGCATCACCG
Source organism: Bradyrhizobium brasilense (assembly GCF_029714345.1). NCBI lineage: Bacteria > Pseudomonadati > Pseudomonadota > Alphaproteobacteria > Hyphomicrobiales > Nitrobacteraceae > Bradyrhizobium > Bradyrhizobium brasilense. The sequence goes on along the minus strand of NZ_CP121669.1, from coordinate 3,770,598 downwards.
CGGCCAAAGCCGCGGCGAACGGAATTGCCGACTTATTCGGTGCGATCGCGCAAGACGCGACCACCTCGCAGTCGCAGCCGCGCAAGCTTCGGCTCGAGCTCGCGGAGCATGTAGATCAGCGCAACGGCAAGGCTCGCAACAACCACCATGAGCAGCAAGGTCAGGTCAGGAATGGTCAGCATCTTGGATGTCCTCTGGGCCCGGCTTCAATCGCAGCCGGACCATCTGTTTTCGCGGCGCGCTCACGCACGGACTTCTGCAAGGCGGTGCAAGCTGCATACCAGTGCGCGACCCAGCGCGGCGGCCGGGCATCGAAACGCCGGCCGCGCCGATCATTGCAAGACCATCAGCATGGCGACCGAATGGACCGGCCATGCGTGAGCGAATGGCTCAATTGCAAACCTGCACCGGCCGAACGCGCCAGCCATACGGTGTCATCACGCCGCGGCGCACGACGTAACAGCCGCCGTAACCGTAGCCGTAGCCATCGTCATAGCCGTAGCCGGCGTAGTATGGATTGCCGTAGTAGCCGTCATAGTAATCGTAGGCGCCATAGCCCACCCCGAAGCCGACCGCAGCCGCCGCGAGCGGATAGCCCCAGCCGCCGCCCCAGCCGCGCCGATAGTAACCACCGTTCCAGCCGCCACCACGCCAGCCTCCGCCGTGCCAGCCGCGGCCGGCCCAACCGCCGCCGCCGATCGCAGCCGACCGGAAGCCACCGCCTCCGCCCATGGCCCGGAATGCAGCGCCGCCGCCGTGGAAGCCGCCAAATCCGCCGCCGCCGCGGAAGCCGCCACCACCATGAAAGCCGCCGCCACCGAAGCCACCGCGTGCCGACGCAGCATCGACGGTGAACAGACCGACCGAGGCCGTCGCCAGCAAGGCAATCATCGTTTTACGCAACATCACCCGTTACTCCTTTTTTCAAAGGCTTTGTTTTCAAGCCTCCTCCGCCGCGTCCTGCGCATGCTAGCTCAATCTAGGACTGCGGCTTCTACCGCGCGCCTATGTCGCGCTCACATCTGCGCGACCCGCGTTCATCGAAGCGCGGCCGTCAGAGCTTAACAGCCGCGGCAGATGCCTCGCGTACGGCGCTCGACTTTTTCGTTCTCGTCGGCGATGGCCTTGTCGACGCTCTCGGTCGTCGTTGCCGATCCGGTGGTAACGCCTCTGCCGGTATTGGGGCCGCCGGAGGATTGCGCGGTCCCGGCGCTGTTGGTCCCGGCCGGCGGTGAAGTGGCTTGCGGCGATGTCGGGCTGGCTGACGAGGGGCTGCCGGTCCCGGCGCCGCTCCCGGTACCTTGGGCAACGGTAACCGCGGGCGTCAGCACAATCGCGATTGTCGCGAGCGCGGTGGTGACAGATAATTTGCGCATGGCAATTCTCCCTTGCGGACGTCAACGAGGCCGCAAAAGGCCGGTTCCCGCAGGCGTTGGAGCAATACAGTTTGGGAGCAATGCAATTTGCGCAAGCTGATCGAGTTTGACGACGACACTTTCGACAAGCTGAAGCAGCTCGGGCGCGACCGGATGGCGACCTTGCAGGAGCTCGCCGACGAGGCTTTCGCCGACCTGCTCAAGAAGCACGGCATTCCGATCGACCTGAAGGATGCGCTGCGCAAGAGCGCAAGACTTCAGGAGGCAACGAGACCGCAAGATGCAGCGAAGCCTCGCACCACTGCAGCGAACGCTGCGCGCAAGCGCGGCCGCAAGCGCTGAGGCTTCAGCCGATCTTCTTCAGTCCCGCTTTGTATTGCGGACCCCTGATCGCGTAGGACTTCGCCGGCCGCGACAACGCCTCGGCCTGCGCAGCGTCAAGCGTACGCACCACGCGGGCGGGCGCACCGATGATCAGGGAATTTTCCGGAAACTCCTTGCCCTCGGTGATGACGGAGCCGGCACCGACCACGCTGCCGCGCCGGATCCGCGCACCGTTCATCACGATCGATCCCATCCCGATCAGCACGCCGTCTTCCAGCGTGCAGCCGTGCACGATCGCATTGTGGCCGATGGTGACGTTGTTGCCGATGCTGAGGGGAAAGCCGGGATCGACGTGCAGGGTGGAATTGTCCTGGACGTTGGAGCCCTCGCCGATCTCGATCCACTCATTGTCGCCGCGCAGCACGGCGCCGAACCAGACGCTCGCGGCGGACTTGAGGCGGACCTTGCCGATCACCACGGCATTGTCGGCGATGAAGTAGCTGCCGTCGGCGGGAAGATCGGGCGCCTGCCCGTCGAGTTCGTAGATCGCCATTGAGGTCTCCCTGGAGCGTTCTCGAGCGAAGTGGACACCGGTTCGCGTGAAGAAAACGCGTCGAAACGAAAATCCAGAGCTTCGGTTTCTGATTCAATCAGAACCGAAGCCCTGATCGCAGGAGACCTTGGCACGACGGCCGACATGGTTTCAAGCAAGCGCGACCGTGATCGGCCGCGGATCATGATCGGATCAGGCCAGCACGCCCGCAGCGCGCAGCGTCATCACGAAGAAGGTGCCCGACATCAGGCTCCAGAAGCCGGAGATGACGGTTGCCATCATCACGAATTCGAAGCGGCGGCGCTCGATGCGCGCCCCGCGCAGCGTGTTGCGCATGATGATGAACGGTGCGGCGAAGACGAGGAACGGGACCGCGGCGAAGGTCTTCGGCGCCGCGCCCTCCTGCAGCAGGCCGAAACCGGCCGGGCGCTCCGCCATCGCCTGGTAACCGTTGGCCAGCGCGCCCGCGAGCGCGAAACCGATCAAGAGCGAGAACAGGGAATTCAAGGTATCGGGCGACATCGGAACTTCCGCTACTCAACAGGCCACCTGCCCTGCTTCGCAGAATTGGCAGCCTGCCGCCATATCATCCTTAAGGAAAGGTTAACCGGACACATCAGGCGCGGCGTTTGCGCATGGCCATTCGGTCCCGGATTCCATTGGAATCGTACGGAAATTCCCCGCCACGTGGCATATTCGGCAGATGATTCGGCCACTCCCGACCTGATCTCAGCCTCGCTCATGACGCTTCTCTCGACCGCCCAGCATCTCGCCCGCGACACCCGCCGCAACCCGCGCGCGCATCTCGTTCCGATCATCGCCTCGGCGGTGATCGCGGCCGGCGCGGTCGCGCTTGTCGCCTATCTGCTGTGGCCGACCTACACGACCATTCCGCCGAGCGATCCGTCGCGGCTGCCGGTGAGCGTCGGCGGCACGCTGTTCAACGTGCCGACCATGGCCGTGCGCATGAAGATCCAGCGTCACTCCGGACCGCAGGAGCGCGTCGATTTGAGCTTCCTCTATCCGTCGCTGGACGCGCCCGCCGCGCCGAAGCACTACAGCGCCGATACGGTCGATGACAAGGTGCAGCCGATCGACAGGATCTTCGTATCGATCGCGGCGCACCACGATTCACTCGCGCCGGACATGCGCCTGCGCACGATCTATCCGCGCTATCTCGACGAGCGCGCAAACATGGATGACGGCCTGACGGCGCGCGCGTTCCGCGACGGCACGCCCTATGGCGGCGAGGACCTGTTCACCGCGAGCGAGCCGCAGCTGACCGCGCGCTGCACGCGCGATACCTCGACGCCCGGCATGTGCCTGAGTGAGCGGCGCATCGACGGCGCCGACCTGATCTTTCGCTTTCCGCGCAGCTGGCTTGCGCAGTGGCGCGACATCGCCACCGCGATGAACCGTCTCTCCGCGCAGATGCACAGCGCGAAGGGATGACACTGTCATTGCAAGCGGAGCGACGTGTCCGCGAAGGACGGTCGCTCCAGCGTAAAATCGCTCTGCAATTTTGTCGCGAGTTCGTCGTAACGACGTGTGAAGGCGAGGCTGTTCCGCCTTACTCGGCCAGATCCTCTTCCAGGATCGCCATCTGGAACTGGAACGAGCGATCATCGTCCTCGTCGTCGACGAACAACACGCCGATGAACTCCTCGCCGATATAGACCTCGGCCGAGTCATCCTTCTTGGGCCGCGGCACCACGCGGATCTTGGGATTGCTGAACACGCGTTTGAGATACGCGTCGAGCTTCCTGACTTCCTGAACGTCCACGGCCGTCTCCAATCGGGTCGATGATTTTCGGGGGAGTTTTAGGACGAGACGGCAAAGATCGCCAGAGCCTTTTCAGGCTTTGGCGACGTGATGTTGCGCACACGGCTCTTGTTTTTTTTGTGCTTTGTGGCGTTTTCTTCACGCGAACCGGCGCCCACTTCGCTCAGGAACGCGCCGCGATCAGAAAGCGAGTGAAATCAAAGCCCGATCGCGCTGAGCATCTGGTCCATGGTGCGCGACGGCTCGGCACAGCCGGCCTCGCCGACGATTTTCGCCGGCACGCCCGCGACCGTGACGTTGTGCGGCACCGGCTTGACCACGACCGAGCCGGCCGCGATGCGCGCGCAATGACCGATCTCGATATTGCCGAGGATCTTGGCGCCGGCGCCGATCAGCACGCCGTGGCGGATCTTCGGATGGCGATCCTCATTCTCCTTGCCGGTACCGCCGAGCGTGACGCCATGCAGGATCGAGACATCGTCCTCGATGACCGCCGTCTCGCCGCAGACGAAACCGGTGGCATGATCGAGGAAGATGCCGCGGCCGATCCTCGCGGCCGGGTTGATGTCGGTCTGGAACACGGCCGAGGAGCGGCTCTGCAGGTAGAAGGCAAAATCCTTGCGGCCCTTCTGATAGAGCCAGTGCGCGAGACGATGGGTCTGCAGCGCGTGAAAGCCCTTGAAGTAGAGCAAGGGATCGATGAAGCGCGAGGTCGCCGGATCGCGGTCATAGACGGCGACGAGGTCGGCGCGGAACGCGTTGCCGATATCGGGCTCGTCGCGCAGTGCCTCGCCATAGGTCTGGCGGATCAAATCGCCCGACAGCGCGGCGTGATCGAGCCGCTCGGCAATGCGATGGACTACCGAATCTTCCAGCCGCTCATGATGCAGCACGGTCGCATAGATGAAGGATGCGAGTTCCGGCTCGCGCCGCAGGATGTCCTCCGCCTCGCCGCGGATTCGATCCCAGATCGGATCGAGCGCCGCAAGCTTGCCTCCCTGCGGATTGACCTGATGAACTGCCATAGCTGCTCTCGCAATTCGGTTGTTCTGATGTGCGTTATAGCACGATGGACCCAGCGCGTCCCGGGATGGCTCAGTACGGTCCCAGCCAAACACCCCCGGGCCGGCGTCTAGGGGAATTGGTCGGGATTTTGCCGAAATCAAGCCGTGCTTCTGCAACTATTGGCGGATTTCGTCCCCAGTGTGGTTTTGGGCATGGTCGGCCCAATAAAAGGGGGAAACATCATCAATACCCGGAGTTTAGGTGCCCGCCTGACCGACGCGCGGTCGGTCTGGATCGCGACCATTGCCATCCCCCTCCTGCTGCTCGCCCCTGCCTTCTGGAACGGCTATCCGCTGCTCCAATGGGATACCGGCGGCTATCTGGCGCGCTGGTATGAGGGCTACCTGGTGCCGAGCCGGTCCACGGTATTCGGCATCTACCTCCATGTCGGCGAGACATCGGATTTCTGGCTCAACCTCGGCATCCAGACCCTGGCGACGCTATGGATCCTGCAGCTGACGCTGCGCGTGCTCGGCCTCGCCCGGCCGGTCCGGCTGATTGCGATCAGCCTCGCGCTGATCGCAACCACCGCTTTGCCCTGGCTGGACAGCATGCTGCTGACCGACATCTTCGCCGGCCTTTCGGTGCTCGCGCTCTTCATCCTCATCCTGCACGGCGAACGGATTTCGACGCTGGAGAAGGCGGTGCTGTTCGGGTTCATCGCGTTTTCCGCCGCCACGCACAGCGCGACGCTGGCGGTGCTGCTCGGCCTGTGCTGCGTCGGCTGGATGCTGCGTCCGTGGCTCGGGCGGCGCATCCCGGTCGCGGGCCTCCTGCAAGGCAGCCTGACCACCGTCGCCGGCGCGGCGATGCTGCTGGCGGCGAACTTTGCGCTGTCCGGACAGCTGGCCTGGACGCCCGGCGGCTATGGCGTCGCCTTCGGCCGCATGCTGCAGGATGGCATCGTCGCGCAGTATCTGCACGATCATTGCGCGACGGAGAAGCTGAAGCTCTGCCCCTATCGCAACGAGTTGCCGCCGACCGCCGACGACTTCCTGTGGGGCCACAGCATGTTCAACACGCTCGGCCGCTTCAAGGGACTGAACGACGAGATGGGCCACATCGTGCTGCGCTCGCTGGCCGAATATCCGGAATGGCAGGCCAAGGCGGCGCTGACCGCAACCGCCGACCAGCTCATGCATGTCGCGACCGGTGAAGGCACCAATGGCTGGATCCCGCATACCTACGGCATCATCGAGCGCTACATTCCCAAACAGGTCCGGCCGATGCGCGCGGCGCGGCAGCAACGCTGGCACCTCGACTTCACCGCGATCAACCGCATCCACGTGCCGGTCGCGCTGGGCTCGATGCTCCTGGTCGTCATCCTGTTCGGCCGCGGACTGTGGCAGCGGCGGCTCGACGATCTGACGCTGCTGGCGGGCACGGTCACGCTCGCCTTGCTCGGCAATGCCTTTGTCTGCGGCGTGATCTCGGGACCGCACGACCGCTACGGCGCGCGCATGGTGTGGGTCGCGACCTTCGTGGTGCTGATCGCGGCCGCGCGCGCCTTCGCCAGGGATGAAGCCGACGATCTATTTTCGCCGCGACAGGAAGTCGATGACCCCGGTCTTGTAGACCTTGTCGCCGACCGCCCGCATGTGATCGCGGTTCGGAATGTCGAGCACCTCCGAACCCGGAATGATCCGGCCGAGCGCTGACGCCGAGCCCGCGATCTCGTCCTTGCTGCCGACCGCGATCAAAACCGGCACGCGGATGCCGGCCGCCTCCTCGCGCGTCATCAGGCGGCGCGAGCCACGCAGGCAGGCGGCGAGCGCGCGGCGGTCGGAGCGGGTCTGATCGGCAAAGGCGCGGAAGGTACGGCCGACCGGGTCGGTGACATCGTCGAGCGACGGCGCCTCCAGCGCCAGCGCGACCGCCTCGCCGGGGCCGCCGCCCTCGATCAGTCCGATGCCGATCCCGCCAAGGATCGCCGAGCGCACCCGATCGGAATTCTCTCGCACCAGGATCGCCGTCATCCGCGAGCCCAGCGAATAGCCCATGATGTCGGCGCGCGCGATTCCGAGATGGTCCATCAGCGCAATCACGTCGCCGGCCATGGTCGCGATCTCGTACTGCGCGGCATCGTAGAGCTTGGCGGATTCGCCGTGGCCGCGATTGTCGAGCGCGATCACCCGACGGCCGGCCTTGACGAGATCCGACACCCAGGTCGGGTAGATCCAGTTGACGTTCTTGCTCGAGGCAAAGCCGTGCACCAGCACGATCGGTTCGCCCGCGCCTTCGTCGATATAGGCAATTTCAACATCGCCGTGATGGAAACTCGGCATCATCCATTCCGTTTGTTCTTGGGATTTGCGATTGGCGATCGACAGGCGACCGCAAGCCTAACCCTGGGCGGGCATACTCGCCAAGCTGGCCTGAGCGGCCATCTGCCGCTTCAGGCGCAGCGCCTTGCTTCGTCTGAGCCACCAGGCAGTGGCCCGTTCGGTGGTGGCCTTGATCGACGACAGGAAGCCGAACAGCGCCAGCAGCGCGCCGAACAGCCACATGGTGAGATTGAATGCGCCGGCCGCCAGCAGCAGCGCGCCGCGGCCGAGCAGCTTCAGGATCGCGCGGGTCTGGCCGCCCTTCACCTCGGCGATCCGCGCCGCCCGCGCGATCTCCCTCGGATTCTCGGCGACCTTCAGCGTATCCCGCGCAGCGCGAACCCCGGCCGCCTCGCCGATGCGCCCGACGTCCTTGGCGACGCGCACCAGCGCGCCGGCCTTCTCGGCGCGGAACGCCGCGCGGATCGCGGTTGCGGTTTGCACCGGCCGCAGCACCGAGCCGGATACGACCGCCTCGCGCAGCGCCGGCTGGTCGACGACCTCGCGGGTCGAACGTCCGGCCCATTCGATCATCCCCTCGCTCAGCCGTCCGGCCTTGCGCGTATCCTTGACCAGCGTCAGCCCGGCGCGCAGCGGCCCGGCGCCGCCGACCGACACATAGGTGGCCGCGGTCACCGCGAGCCCGGCGGCGGCGAGGCCGAGCACCAGCTGGTCGGTGTCCTCGCCCATCACGAGGTGCTTGCCCTCGCGCACGACGTCCCTGACATCACCGAACACGAACAGGTCGCCGGCGACCGTGCCGGACAGGCTTGCGACATCGTCGGCATTGCCGGTCACCAGGCCGGTGGCGAACCCCTTGGCGTAATGCATGCTGGATGATTGCTCGGCGCGCGCGTCATCGACGCGCTTGGTGAGATCATCACTAAGTGCGATGCTCTTCTCGCCGGCGAGCGCGACAAAGCTGGCCGCAAGGTCGGCATCGCCGGAAGCCAGTGCCGCCTCGATATTGTCCGCGATCAACGCCGGGTTGTTGCGCAGCACGGAATTGAGCCTGATGTCGGCGAGCGCAGCGGGATCGTCCCGCGCCGCCAGCACGGTGCCGGCATCACGGGCGTGCGGCCAAATAGCCGCGCCCACGGCAGCACTTGCTGCCACGCCGACCACCGCCAAGCTGACGCGCACCCGATTCATCCCGATAAAACCTCTAGTTTTATTCGCCTTGGAGATAGTGTGCCGTTTTTGCGACACAACGGCTCCGACCAAAGGAGGGCTTCTCTGGGACGACAAGATTGTGTCGAATTTGCATGAGCAAATGAGCCATCGGGGCTCTAGGAATCAACTGTTCCCGCCAGTATGGTGCGCGGCATTTCGCGATGCCGCATGCTGTTGATTGCGTCTGCCCATCGTTGCCATCAAGGTGAGAATATGTCCGACCACGTCGTCCCGCACTTCCATAACGATGCCGGTGTCTCGGTGATCGAAATCGGATCGCAGGAGTTCATGTGCGTCGGCGCCAACCCGCCGTTCGACCATCCGCACGTGTTCCTCGACCTCGGCAATGACAACGAGATTATCTGCCCGTACTGCTCGACGCTCTATCGCTTCGCGTCCGACCTCGCGGCCGGCGAAGCGCGGCCGCCGGAATGCGTCCTGAAAGACAAGGTCGCCTGACCGCTCCGTGGCGCTGACGCGAACCGTCATCGTTGCAGGCGCCGGGATCGGAGGACTGACGGTGTCGCTGACACTGGCGGCACAGGGCTTTCGCGTCGTCGTGCTGGAGAAGGCCGAACGGCTCGAGGAAGCCGGCGCCGGCATCCAGCTCTCTCCCAATGCCAGCCGCATCCTGGTCGAGCTCGGGCTCAAGGAACCGCTTGCGCGGCGCGCGGTCACGCCTGAATCCGTCAACATCCTGAGCGCGCGGGCCGGTGGCGAGATCGCACGGATGCCGCTTGGCCAGGCCGCCGAGTTCCGCGCCGGCGCACCCTATTGGGTGATCCACCGCGCCGATTTGCAGGCCGCGCTGCAGGCCGCCGCGAGCGACCATCCCGATATCGATCTGCGGCTCGGCTGCCAGTTCGAGGATGTGACCAAGCATGCGCGAGGCCTCACCGTCGTCCAACGCCGCGGCAATTCACGGCAGGAGGAATTGGCCGTCGCGCTGATCGGCGCCGACGGCATCTGGTCGTCGGTGCGCGGGCATTTGTTTCCGGATGTACAGCCGCAATTCTCCGGCCTGATCGCCTGGCGCGGCACGCTGGACGCCACCGCCCTGCCGCGTGAATACACCGCACCGCGCGTGCAGCTCTGGATGGGACCGGACGCGCATCTCGTCGCCTATCCCATCTCGGCGGGACGCCAGGTCAACGTGGTCGCGATCGTATCGGGCACCTGGAACCGGCCGGGCTGGAGCGAGCCCGGCGACATCGACGAGATCAAGGGCGCATTCGCCACCGCGCGCTGGCCCGCGACGGCGCGGATGCTGATCGGCGCGGTCGACGGCTGGCGCAAATGGGCGCTGTTCACCCTGCCCGACATCGGCCGCTGGAGCGAAGGCGCGGTGACGCTGCTCGGCGATGCCGCGCATGCGATGCTGCCGTTTGCCGCCCAAGGCGCCGGCATGGCGATCGAGGATGCGGCCGTGCTCGCCAAGGCCTTGAGCGACAGCACCGGGGAAAACACCGCGGGCATTCCCGCCGCGTTGAAGCGCTACGCACGGGTGCGGCGCGGGCGCGTGCTGAAAGTGCAGCGCCTGGCGCGACAGCAGGGCCGCATCTATCATTTGCGTGGGCCGGCGGCGATCGCGCGCGATCTGGCGATCCGCGCCATCGGTCCGGAGCGCATGCTGGCGCGGCAGGACTGGATTTACGACTGGCGCGCCTGAACTCGGCCAATCGCGACCGACCCGTCTGGCAACGCAAGCTTAGTGGACGAGGCCTCGCGGTGCGCGCGGGCCCTTCGCCGCCGGCGTGGGGGTAGCGGGGGCAGCGGCCGCAGGCGTGTCCGGCGTGCTTTCATGGCACCTGCCTTTGCGCCAGGCCTCATCCGCCAGCTTCTGCTGGGAGTGGATCGAGATCAGCTCGTTGCGATAGACCATCTCGGAGACGACAGTACCGCCGACGCCGGTCTCCGCCTTGGCCATCAATTTTTCCTGATCCGCCGCGCGGGTCTTGAGATTGCTGCGCTCGTTCTCGAGCTGCTTGCAATCATAAAGCTCGTACTTGGCGGGATCGGCGAATGCCGACGGTACGGTGTCGCCGATCTGCGCGCAGCCGGAAACGCCCGCGGCCGAGGCGAGCAGCGCGATGACGGCCGCCGCGCGCGACAGCTTCAGGCGGCGTGGGAAACGAACGGACATTCAGCTTTCTTAACCGGACAGTGTTGAGATTGCCTAAAGCAGCCACCGGTGTCCGGATTGAGGCTCAATCGCGGCGGCGCGCTGCTTATCCCAATGCTCGGCCGCCGAGGCAAATGGAATTGCGGGCCGCCGCATAAGCCTTTGAAAGCTCACCTGTTAGCACCGGATAATGACAATTCCACTCCGCGCCCAAACGCGCTAGAAATCGGCGCGCCTGGCGCAACGCGGACGTGGCGGAACTGGTAGACGCAAGGGACTTAAAATCCCTCGATGGCAACGTCGTGTGGGTTCGAGTCCCACCGCCCGCACCAACCTTCGCATGCCGTGCGCGGACCCAGCACATGAGTGGGCCAATGTGGCGATGCTCACCGCATCGTGTTTTCCGGCTGTGGCGCGGTTCACACGCCGCGATGGCTGACCATCGTACTCTTTCCGCATTAGAAATTCCGGCCGCGGATTTCGCGGCCGTCGCATTTTGAAATCAATTTGGTCGGAGATCGGCGATGGAGATTGCAAACTGCAATCGAATTGCGGACGACAATCGGATTGCAGACAACAGGGCGCGCGATCACGACGCCTCCAATCTCTTGCACGGCGACGATGCGGCACATTGCAGCAACGGGCTCAATGCACAGAATTTCCGCAACGCTGCGCCCGACGACCGCGTGATCTACCGGCGATGGATCCGCGGCGCGATCATGGTGTACGGACTGCTCGCGTTTGCCGCCGGAGCGGTGGTCTGGATCAACGGAACCGGCATCGGACAGACACAGCTCACGAGCCTGTCGAACCCGAGCAGCATGAGACCAGGCCACGGCGATTAGCGGTCGCCGGTTCGGAACCCGTGCACTGCGTATTCGTTGTCATGCCGCAATTGGAGCATGACGATGCCGAACGACGATCCATCCGCGCAGCGCGCAACCGACCAACCCGATCGGCGCAAGGAGCGCCCCTCCCCGCCGCAGGACGCACCACAAGGCGGGCCACCGCTCAGCGACGGACTGGAGCAGCTCCGCGACAGCCACACCTGACAAGCGACAGCGCGAAAAGAAAATGGCCGGGACAAGTCCCGGCCATTTGTTTTGCGTCAAGCCGCAAGCTTACTCGGACTTGTCGATGTTCCAGAAGATCGGCGTTGCCGGGCCGTCGAGCACGCCGGTCAGCGACTTCCGCCACGCGCTCGGAATGGTGTACTGGCCGAGCGGAACGTAGATCACCTGATCGTAGGCCTCGGTCTGGATTTCCGTGGCGATCTTCTTCTTTTCCTCAGCCGAGCCGGCGCGTGCGAACTTGTCACGCAGCTCCTCGATCTTCGGGTCTTCGGCCCAGCCGAACCAGCCGCCATTCTTGCCGCGACCGGTGATCGACGCGTTGACGATCGGATCGGAAACGTCGGCCGCGACCCAGTTGGTGAAGAACATGTTCCAACCGCCTTCCTTCGGCGGCTTCTGGCTGGCGCGGCGGGTCACCACGGTCTGCCAGTCGGTGGCCTGCAGGTCGACCTTGAAGCCGGCCTCGCGCAACTGCTGCGCAGCCACGACCGGCTGGGCCTTCAACGTCGTGACGTCGCCCGGCGCCATGATCACCACAGGGGTGCCGTCATAGCCGGATGCGGCGAGCGCCTTCTTGGCTTCCGCCAGTCCGTTGCCCTTCACCAGCGTTTCGGCCCCGACGTCGGTCTCGAGCGGCGTGCCGCAGACGAAGAAGGCGCCGCAGATCTTCTGGTACTTGGCGTTGCCGACCAGCGCGTCGAGCACGTCCTTCTGGTTCATCGCCAGGAACGCAGCCCGGCGCACCTTCGGATTGTCGAACGGCGGATAGAGGAAGTTCATGCGTCCGAGGGTCTGGAAGCCGAACTTGTTCAGGACGTCGATCTTGAGATCCGGATTGGCTTCGAGCACCGGCAGCATGTCGAACGGAAGGTTCTCCATGAAATCGATGTCGCCGGATTGCAACGCGTTCACCGCGGTCTGCGCATCGGCCATCGTGACCCATTCGACGCGGTCGACCTTGACGACCTTGCCGCCCGCGGTCCAGCTCGCCGGCTCCTTGCGCGGCACGTAGTCCTTGTTCTTCTCATAGACCGCCTTCACGCCCGGCTGGAATTCCGCCTGCACGAATTTGAACGGTCCGGAGCCGATCTGTTCCGGGATCGGCTTGTCCGGCGGCGTCTCGGCAAGACGCTTCGGCATCATGAACGGCACGCGCGACGACGGCTTGCCGATCGATTCCAGCACGAGGCCGTAGGGTTCCTTCAGCTTCAGCGTGATGGTCTTGGCGTCGGTCGCCTCCAGGCTCGCGACGAAGTCCATCAGCTTCTGGCCCATGCCGTCGACCTTGCCCCAACGCTGCAGCGAGGCGACGCAGTCTTCCGCGGTGACCGGCGCGCCGTCGTGCCACTTCAGGCCGTCGCGCAGCGTGAACGTGTAGGTCAGCTTGTCGTCGGAAACCTTCCAGTCCGCCATCTGCGGCTGGATCTTGAAATTGGAATCCGTCGCCAGCAGCGTGTCATAGATCATGTAGCCATGATCACGGGTGATGTAGGCCGTGGTCATGATCGGATCGATGACGCGCAGATCCGAGTGCATCACCGCGGTGATGGTCTTGCCCGCGGCCATCGCCTGCGGTGCGAATGACAATTCCTGCGGCGCGAACGACAGCGCGAGCGCCGTCAACGCGGCCGCTAGCGTGCGGTGTTTCCAACGCGAGATAGGGAACATGCAATCTCTCCTGACGTGTAACTGGTCAAAGCCGGCTTATTCGTTATGCATGTGGTTCGTTATTTAGGCGAACTAACATGCTGTATGGCTTGTGAAATCGAGACTTGCACCAAGCGCCAAGCGCGTCAATCGGTTTCAAGTCGCATCGGACGTACACAAACGAATGAGGCCGCGCGCCAGATTTTGGCTTTACAAAATCGTCGGCTGAGATTTTCGTAACGCGCGCGCGATGCCGGCGCCGTCAGAACAACAAGAGAGAACAACGATGAACCCCGCCAATCTCCCCTTTGATTCCGAAATGATGCTGCAGGGCCTGCGCAGCTGGGTGGAATGCGAAAGCCCGACCTGGGACGCCGCCGCGGTCGAACGCATGCTCGATCTCGCCGCCCGCGAGATGGCGATCATGGGTGCGACGATCGAGCGCATCGCCGGACGCCAAGGCTTCGCGGGCTGCGTCCGCGCCCGTTTCCCCCATCCGAAACAAGGCCAGCCCGGCATCCTGATCGCCGGCCATCTGGACACCGTTCACCCCGTCGGCACCATCGAGAAGCTGAAGTGGCGGCGCGAAGGCAACAAGTGCTTCGGGCCGGGCATCTTCGACATGAAGGGCGGCAACTACCTGTCGATCGAGGCGATCAGGCAATTGGCGCGCGCCTCCTTCACGACCCCGCTGCCGATCACCGTGCTGTTCACCCCCGACGAAGAGGTCGGCACGCCGTCGACGCGCGACATCATCGAGGCGGAAGCCGCGCGCAACAAATATGTGCTGGTGCCGGAGCCCGGCCGTCCGAACAACGGCGTCGTCACCGGCCGCTACGCGATCGCGCGCTTCAATCTGGAAGCCACCGGCAAGCCCAGCCATGCCGGCGCAACGCTGTCTTCCGGCCGCTCCGCGATCCGCGAGATGGCGCGGCAGATCATCGCCATCGACGGCATGACCACCGAGGACTGCACCTTCTCGGTCGGCATCGTGCATGGCGGCCAGTGGGTCAATTGCGTCGCGACGACCTGCACCGGCGAAGCGCTCAGCATGGCCAAGCGCCAGGCCGATCTCGACCGTGGCGTCGAGCGCATGCTGGCATTGTCGGGCACCACCAACGACGTGACCTTCAAGGTGACGCGCGGCGTTACGCGCCCGGTGTGGGAGCCGGATGCGGGCACCATGGCGCTGTATGAAAAGGCAAAACGCCTTGCGGCAGCGATGGGTCTCGATCTGCCGCACGGCAGCGCCGGCGGCGGCTCGGACGGCAACTTCACAGGCGCGATGGGCATCCCCACGCTCGACGGCCTCGGCGTTCGCGGCGCCGATGCACATACGCTCAACGAGCACATCGAGGTCGACAGCCTCGCCGAACGCGGCCGCCTGATGGCGGCACTGCTGGCGACGCTGGACTGACATCGATTGCACTGCACAACACGTTGGCACTGCCGGATCGAAATTTAGCCTTGTCCATTTTTAAGGCTTCGCCTACGGTCCGGCCGTCCAACGCGACGATGCGGGAGAGATCGAAGCGACAACATTCGTGTTGTTGCCTTTGGCGCCGACGGAGCAACCGCCCCGGAAACTCTCAGGCAAAAGGACTGTATCGTCAGGACGATCTGGAGAGAGACGAACATGGCCGCACATCAAGGGCCATGACGTCCACCGAAGGGGATAGTTCGCTTCTGGCCACAGCCCGATGCGGATCAAGCTCTCAGGTACCGTGACAGATGGGGCGCCGATGCCGGTTTCACCGGTGGTTCGGCGACTCTAACCCACGGGAGCCTGACGACTATCATGCCACACATCGCGATCATCGGCGCCGGCATCACCGGCATAACGACGGCCTATGCCCTGCTTGAACGCGGCTACAAGGTGACCGTCCTCGACAGGCATCGCTACGCCGCGATGGAAACCTCGTTCGCCAATGGCGGACAACTCTCCGCCAGCAACGCCGAGGTGTGGAACAGCGCCGCGACCATCCTCAAGGGGCTGCGCTGGATGCTGAGAAGCGACGCGCCGCTGCTGATGAACCCGAAGCCGAGCTGGCACAAATATTCCTGGATCGGCGAGTTCGTAGGCCACATCACGCGCTATCGCGGCAACACCATCGAGACCACGAAGCTCGCCATCGAAGCGCGCAAGCATCTGTTCTCGATCGCAGAGCGCGAAAACATCGCCTTCGATCTCGAACGCCGCGGCATCCTGCACGTCTATCACGACAGGGCCGGCTTCGAAGCCGGCCTCAAGGTCAACACGCTGCTGCAGCAAGGCGGGCTCGACCGCCGGCCGGTGACATCAGACGAAATCCGCGTCATCGAACCCGCGCTGCAGACGGCCTGCTATGGCGGCTTCTTCACGCCGTCGGACGCGACCGGCGATATCCACAAGTTCACGCGTGGGCTTGCCGACGCCTGCATCCGCCGTGGCGCGAGCTTTGTCCATGAAGCCGACGTCGACACGATCGCACGCGGCGATGACGGCTTCCGCATCGGCTGGAACGAAGCTGCTTCACATGATGCTGCGGTCGCGACACGCCAGCAGCTGCAGGCGGACGGGATCGTGATTTGCGCCGGCGTGGCGAGCCGCCACTTCGCCAGCCTGCTCAACGACCGCGTCAATGTCTATCCGGTGAAGGGCTATTCGATCACCGTGCAGCTCGATGCGCCGCAAAGCCGGAATGCCGCCCCAACCGTCAGCCTGCTCGATGAAGCTGCGAAGATCGTCACCAGCCGGCTCGGCGCCGACCGCTTCCGCGTCGCCGGCACCGCCGAGTTCAACGGCTTCAACCGCGACATTCGCGCCGATCGCATTCAACCGCTGGTGGATTGGGTGCGGCATCATTTCCCGGAGATCGATACGTCGAAAGTCGTGCCATGGGCGGGCCTGCGCCCGATGATGCCGAACATGATGCCGGTGGTTCGCGCCGGACGGATTCCGGGCGTGTTCTACAATACGGGCCACGGTCATCTCGGCTGGACGCTGTCGGCCGCGACGGCGCAGATGGTGGCCCAGGCGATCGACGATTGGCGCGACCTCGATACGCCGCCGATGGCGCCGTCGTTCGGTGCCGGGCTCGATGTGCCCGCCGACGCGCGCAAAGCTGAAATCAATCCACCTTCCAGTGGACTGCTTCGAACTTCACCGGAGGAATAATCGCGGCCCACAGGACTGATTAGCTGCACCGCAAAATCCGCAGCACCGATGGCATGGGACTTGCTCAAGTTCTACCGTGAGTCTGCTACCATCTGTGCTACGGTCTGGTGTGCAACGGTCCCGCTGGGGACTTCATCGACCACAACCCAACGGATCAAATTTGCTCGGATATCTGCTTCGCCGCATCCTCGCCGCCATTCCCGTGATGGGCGTGGTGGCTCTGTTCGTGTTCCTGTTGCTGCGGCTGACGCCGGGCGACCCGGCCGCCATCCTCGCCGGCGACAATGCGACGCCCGAACAGCTCGAACGCATTCGGACCTCGCTTGGTCTGAACGAGCCGATCTACATCCAGTTCTACACCTGGATCGCCAAGCTGCTGCACGGCGACCTCGGCGTCTCCCTGATCTCGAACAAGCCGATCCTCGAAATGATCGTCCCGCGCCTCGAGCCCTCGATCTCGGTCGCGCTGGCCACCATCATCCTCTCGATCCTGGTGGCGGTGCCGCTCGGCGTGATCGCGGCGTGGAAGCACGGCACCTGGATCGACCGCTTCGTGATGGGGCTCTCGGTGCTCGGCTTCTCGGTGCCGGTGTTCGTGATCGGCTATGTGCTGATCCAGATCTTTGCGATTGATCTGCGCTGGGTTCCGGTACAGGGCTTCAAGAGCATCTCGGCCGGCTTCGGTCCGTTCTTCCAGCGCCTCATCCTGCCGACCTGCACGCTCTCCTTCATCTATGTCGCGCTGATCGCACGCATGACGCGGGCCTCGATGCTCGATGTGCTCGGCGAGGATTACGTGCGCACGGCGCGGGCCAAGGGCATCGGCGAGACCGGCGTGCTGCTGCGCCATGCGCTGCGCAACGCGGCCGTGCCGGTCATCACCGTGATCGGTTCCGGCTTCGCGCTGCTGATCTCCGGCGTCGTCGTCACCGAAAGCGTGTTCAACCTGCCCGGCATCGGCCGCCTCACCGTCGATGCGGTGCTGGCGCGCGACTATCCGGTGATCCAGGCGATGATCCTGTTGACGTCGGGTATCTACGTCGCGGTCAATCTGTTGATCGACCTCGCCTACACCCTGCTCGATCCTCGTATCCGGTACTGAGCAATGGCGATCGAAACCCTTCCCGAATCCTCGCTTCCCGTCACCCGGCCGTTCCGCGTCAAGTTCGGCTTCCTGACGTCGACGCCGATCATCGCGATTGCGACGATCAGCCTCGCTCTCATCATCCTGATGGCGATCTTCGCGCCGCTGCTTGCCCCGCATGATCCTCTGCTGCTGACGCCGTCGCAGCGGCTGAAGCCGTCGAGCGCGCAATATCTGCTCGGCACCGACGCCTATGGCCGCGACCTGTTGTCGCGCATCATCTACGGCGCACGGATCTCGCTGGTGATCGGGCTCGGCGCCGCCGTCTGCTCGATCGCCATCGGCCTTCTGATCGGCCTCGTCGCCGGCTTCTTCCGCTGGGTCGATGCGGTGCTGATGCGCGTGATGGACGGCTTGATGGCGATCCCCGCCATCCTGCTCGCGATCGCCGTGGTGTCGCTGTCGGGGGCCAGCATCTGGACCGTGATGGTCGCGATCACCATCCCCGAGATCCCGCGCGTGGCGCGGCTGGTGCGCTCGGTGGTGCTGACCGCACGCGAGGAGCCTTATGTCGAGGCCGCGATCTCGCTCGGCAGCAGCCTGCCGAAGATCATGTGGCGGCATTTGATGCCGAACACCATCGCGCCGCTGATCGTGCAAGGCACCTATGTCTGCGCGTCCGCGATCCTGACCGAGGCGATCCTGTCGTTCCTCGGCGCCGGCATCTCGCCGGAAACGCCGACCTGGGGCAACATCATGGCCGAGGGCCGCGCCTATTTCCAGGTCAAGCCGTCGCTGATCTTCTGGCCGGGGCTGTTGCTCTCGATCGCCATTCTCAGCGTCAACCTGATCGGCGACGCCGCCCGCGACGCGCTCGATCCCCGCATGAAGCAGCGTGAGGGCAAGTGACGGCTTCAGCTCTTCTGAAGCCGTCATTCCGGGGCGATGCGAAGCATCGAACCCGGAATCTCGAGATTCCGGGTCTGGTGCTGGCGCACCATCCCGGAATGACAGTGGGTAAATTCCTTCGCAGCGCCAAGAGACCCTGACATGACCAACGTCGTCCTCGACATCAGCAATCTCGTCGTCGGCCTCGGCCGCAAGGCGGATGCGCATCGCATCATCGACGACCTCTCGCTACAGGTACGCGAAAGCGAGACGCTGTGCCTGGTCGGCGAAAGCGGCTCGGGCAAGTCGGTGACATCGCTCACCGTGATGGGCCTGCAGCAGAAGGGCACGCTGGTGCCGTCCGGCGGCAGCGTCAAACTGGTCGGCGAGGAGCTGCTTACCGCCAGCGACCGGCGGCTGCGGCAACTCCGCGCCACGCGGATGGCGATGATCTTCCAGGAGCCGATGACCGCGCTCAATCCCGTGGTGCCGGTCGGCCGCCAGATCGACGAGGTGCTGCGCGCCCACACTGATCTCGACGCCCGCGCGCGGCGCCAGAAAATCCTGGCGATGATGGAGCATGTGCGGCTGCCGGATGTGGAGCGCATCTTCTCCTCCTACCCGCACCGCCTGTCGGGCGGTCAGCGCCAGCGCATCATGATCGCGATGGCGCTGGTGCTGGAGCCGAAGCTCCTGATCGCCGACGAGCCGACCACCGCACTCGACGTCACCACCCAGAAGCAGATCCTCACCTTGATCCGCGACCTGCAACGCGATCACGGCACCGCGGTTCTGTTCATCACCCACGACATGGGCGTGGTGGCCGAGATCGCCGACCGCGTCGCGGTGATGCGACACGGCCGCCTGGTCGAAACCGGCCCGCTGCAGGACGTGCTGCGCAACCCGAAGATGGAGTACACCCGCAACCTCTTGTCCTCGGTGCCGAGCCTGGTGCCGCGAGCGCCGCGCCCGGAGACGACCGAGCCCGTGGTGCTGGAAGCCAACGAGCTCGGCAAGGTCTACCGGGAGCGGTCGCTGTACGGCAAAGCCCGCGAGGTCGCCGCCGCCAGCAACGTCACGCTCACTCTGCGCAAGGGCCGCACGCTCGGCATCGTCGGCGAAAGCGGTTCCGGCAAGTCGACGGTCGCGCGCTGCATCGTGCGCCTGATCGATCCGACCTCGGGCGGGGTACGCCTCGCCGGCCGCGAGATTTCCGACCTGTCGCGCCGGCTGTTGCAACCGCATCGCCAGAAGATCCAGATCATCTTCCAGGATCCCTACCGCTCGCTCAATCCGCGCGTCACCGTCGGCGAGAGCATCGCGGAAGGCCCGGTCAATTACGGCATGCCGCGCAAGGATGCGCTGGCGCGGGCGCGCGAGCTGCTCGAGCTCGTCCATTTGCCGCCCGACGCGATCTCGCGCTATCCGCACCAGTTCTCCGGCGGCCAGCGCCAGCGCATCGCGATCGCGCGCGCGCTGGCGCTCGATCCCGACGTGCTCGTCGCGGACGAAGCGGTGTCCGCACTCGACGTCTCGGTGCAGGCGCAGGTTCTGGATCTGCTCGACGAAATCCAGCGCCGGCTTGGCATCGCGCTGCTGTTCATCACGCATGATTTGCGCGTCGCCGCACAAATCTGCGACGACGTCGCCGTGATGCAACATGGCCGCGTCGTGGAACAGGGACCGGCCGCCGAGGTGCTGACCAATCCGCAGCAAGCCTATACCCGCGCGCTGCTGGATGCGGCGCCCGGACGCGGCTGGGACTTCGCCAACTTCCGCCCCGTTTCGGAAGGCATTGTGGCGACGGCCTAGGTCTTTAGCCTCAAGCCTTTCCGCCCACAGGGCATGCAAATCCGCTGGTGCTCCCCGGCTTGCGCTTGGCGCGACGACACGCTTAACGTCGCGCGCTAGAGCGTGGCCCTGAAGGTGGACGCCGGTCTTCCCCGGAGATCACGCTCCAACCAACGAGATGAGATCATGACGCGCGTCGTTATGATCGCATCATGATCGAAGAAACGTATCGAGACCGACTTGATGACCCGCATTGCCGTTGGCGGCTTCCTGCACGAGACCAATACCTTCGCACCGACGAAGGCAACCTATGACGATTTCGTGCATGGCGGTGGCTGGCCGTCGATGACGCATGGCGCCGACGTGCTCAAGGTCATGCGCAAGATCAATGTCGGCCTCGCCGGCTTTGTCGAGGCGGCGGAAGCCAATGGCTGGGAGCTGGTGCCGACGATCTTCGCCGCGGCGAGCCCGTCGGCGCATGTCAGCAAGGATGCGTTCGAGCGGATCGTGACGGAAATGGTCGACGGCATCGCCGCGGCCGGACCGATCGATGCCGTCTATCTCGACCTGCACGGCGCCATGGTCACCGAGCATTATGACGACGGTGAAGGCGAAACGCTGGCCCGCGTGCGCAAGGCGATCGGCAACGACCTGCCGCTGGTGGCGAGCCTCGATCTGCATGCGAACGTCTCGCCAAAGATGATCGAGCATGCCGATACGCTGATTGCCTACCGCACCTATCCGCATGTCGACATGGCCGAAACCGGCCGCGCCTGCGCCCGGCATCTGGCGCTGATGCTCAAAACCAGGCAGCGCTTCGCAAAGGCCTTCCGGCAATTGCCGTTCCTGATCCCGATCAGCTGGCAATGCACCAACGACCAGCCGACCAAGGGCATCTATCAAAAGCTCGCCGCCCTCGAGAGCGACGCGGTGCCGACACTGTCGTTTGCGCCGGGTTTTCCGGCCGCCGATTTCAGGGATTGCGGGCCGAGCGTATTCGCTTACGGCCGGACCCAGGCCGATGCGGATGCCGCCGCCGACAAGGTCGTCGCCCTGGTCGAGAGCCATGAGGATGATTTCGACGGCCGGATCTATTCGCCCGACGAAGGCGTGCGGCTGGCGATGGAACTGGCGAAATCGGCGAGCCGGCCGATCATCATCGCCGACACTCAGGACAATCCCGGCGCCGGCGGCGATTCCGACACCACCGGCATGCTGCGCGCGCTGGTGCGCAACAAGGCGAGTGCCGCAACCGGCGTGATCTACGACCCGCAATCCGCGAAGGCCGCGCACAGCGCCGGTGTGGGGGCATCAGTCACGCTCGAGCTCGGCGGCAAGTCCGGCATTCCCGGCGACGCGCCATACCGGGAGACTTTTGTCGTCGAACAGCTCTCGGATGGAAAATTCGTGGCTCCCGGTCCCTATTTCGGCGGCCGCGACATGGACATGGGCCCCTCGGCCTGCCTGCGGGTCGGCGACGTCCGCGTCGTGGTCGGCTCCTACAAGGCCCAGCTTGCCGACCAGGCGATGTACCGCTATGTCGGCATCGAGCCGACGGCACAGAAGATTTTGGTCAACAAGAGCTCGGTGCACTTCCGCGCCGATTTCGAGCCGATCGCCGAGAAGCTCTTGATTTGCGCCGCTCCCGGCGCGATGCCCGCCGATACCGCCACGCTGCCGTGGAGACATTTGCGTCCCGGCATTCGTATCAAGCCGAACGGCCCTACTTTCACACCCACCTCCCCATCACGCACAAACGGATAGAGAGCCATGCCGACCATTGAGCGCATCGACAGTTTTGCCGACGAACTCACCGCCATCAGACGGGATCTGCATGCGCATCCCGAGATCGGCTTCGAGGAGGTCCGCACCTCGGGCATCGTCGCCGACAAGCTGACGAGCTGGGGCATCGAGGTGCATCGCGGCCTCGGCGGCACCGGCGTGGTCGGTGTGCTCAAGGGCAAGGGCAACGGCACCAAGAAGATCGGCCTGCGCGCCGACATGGACGCGCTGCCGATGGAGGAGAACACCAATCTGAAGTGGCGTTCGACCATCCCCGGCCGCTTCCACGGCTGCGGCCATGACGGCCACACCACGATGCTGCTCGGCTCGGCGCGCTATCTCGCCGAGACCCGCAATTTCGACGGCACCGTGCATTTCATCTTCCAGCCGGCCGAGGAAGGCCTCGGCGGCGCGCGCGCCATGATCAAGGACGGCCTGTTCAAGCAGTTCCCCTGCGACGAGGTCTATGGCCTGCACAACGCGCCGGACCTCAACCATGGCGAGATCGCGATCCTGCCGGGCCCGGCAATGGCCGCAGCCGACTTCTTCGACATCAGGATCCAGGGCTACGGCGCGCATGGCGCGATGCCGGAGCGCTCCAAGGACGCCGTCGTAATCGCAATGACGCTCGGACAGGCGTTGCAGTCGATCGTCAGCCGCAACGTCGATCCGCTGCAGGCTGCGGTGCTGTCGATCACGCAGATCCATTCCGGGTCGGCGTACAACGTCATTCCCGGCGAAGCCTGGATGTGCGGCACGGTGCGCTGCTTCTCCGACGAGATCCGTGAGCTGATCCGCAAGCGCATGCGCGAAATCTCCGCGGGCTTTGCGGCGGCATATGGCGCCGAAATCTCGGTCGAGATCCGCGACGGCTTCAGCGTGCTGGTGAATCAGGAAGAGCAGTCCCGCGTCGTCGAGGAAGTCGCGCGCACCGTGGTCGATCCGGCCAAGGTCATCACCCGCTCGACGCCGAAGATGGGCAGCGAGGATTTCGCCGACATGATGCAGGCGATTCCCGGCGCGTATTTCTGGGTCGGCCATGACGGCTCCGTGCCCGTTCACAATCCCGGTTACGTTCTCGACGACAAGATCCTGCCGATCGGCGCCAGCATGTTCGCCCGCATCATCGAGAAACGCATGCCGGCAGGTGCGCATGCATAAGCCCAAAGGGGACGACATCACGTCGCTGCACGATCTCTCCGCCGTCGACCTGCTCGCCGGCTATCGTGCCAAGCAGTTCTCGCCGTCCGAGGTGCTGGAGGAAATCATCTCCCAGGTCGCGACCTGGGAGCCGCACATCAAGGCGCTGTATTTGTACGACCCGGAAGGGGCGCGGAAGGTCGCCAAGACCTCGACCGAGCGCTGGCAGCAGGCCGAGCCGGCCGGCACGCTCGATGGCGTTCCCGCCACCATCAAGGACAACGTCGCGACCAAGGGGCAGCCGGTGCCGCTGGGCGCGGCGAGCGTCAAGCTGGCGCCCGCGGAGAAGGATGCACCGCCTGCGGCGCGGCTGCGCGAGGCCGGCTGCGTGATCTTCTCCAAGACCACGATGCCGGACTACGGCATGCTGTCGTCGGGCTTGTCGTCGTTCCATCCGCTGACCCGCAATCCCTGGGATGTCAGCAAGAACCCCGGCGGCTCGAGCGCCGGCGCTGGCGCGGCAGGTGCTGCCGGTTATGGTCCCTTGCATCTCGGCACCGATATCGGCGGCTCGGTGCGGCTGCCGGCCAACTGGTGCGGCCTCGTTGCATTGAAGCCGAGCCTCGGCCGCGTGCCGATCGACCCGCCTTATGTCGGCCGCGTCGCCGGTCCGATGACCCGCACCGTCGACGACGCCGCGCTGATGATGAGCGTATTGTCGCGTCCCGACCGCCGCGACGGCATGAGCCTGCCGGCGCTCGAGGTGAACTGGAAGGCGCTGGAGAAGTCGCCGCGCAAGCTGCGCATCGGGCTGATGCTCGACGCCGGCTCCGGCCAGAAGGTCGAGAAGGAGGTTCGCGAGGTCGTCGTGAAGGCTGCGAAGGCGTTCGAATCCGCCGGCGCCGTCATCACCGAGATCGACGGCATCCTGACGCCCGAGATGCTCGAAGGGCTCGACAATTTCTGGCGCGCCCGGACCTGGGATGAGCTGTCGAAACTGTCGCAGGCCGACCGCGGCAAGACCCTGCCCTACATCCTCAACTGGGCCGAGGCCGGTGCAAAGCTCTCCGGCGTCGATGTGGTGCGCGGCTTCAACATGACGATGGCGATCCGCGCGGCCGCCGCGAAATTGTTCTGCGAGGTCGACTACGTGATCTCGCCGGTGTCGCCGGTGGTGAACTTCCCGGCGGAGTTCGCAGCGCCGCTCAACGACCCGGCAAAGCCGTTCGAGCACATCTGCTTTACCGTGCCGTGGAATATGTCGGAGAACCCCGCGCTGTCGATCAACGGCGGCTACGACAAGAAGGGCTTTCCGATCGGCGTCCAGATCATCGGCCGCCGCTTCGACGACATCGGCGTGCTCGGCATGGGCAAGGCGTTCGAAGGCCTGCGCGGCCCGCAGAAGCCGTGGCCCGCGCCGCCGAAGAAGTAGCGCCTCGGCCTTCCAAATTGTCATGCGCGGGCTCGACCCGCGCATCCATCTTCTTCATAAAGAAGAGATGGATTGCCGGGTCGAGCCCGGCAATGACAAATAAAAGGAAGGAAATCATCCCCATGGCGTATGAGACGATCAAGTACGAGGTCGCCGAGCAGATCCTGACCATCACGCTGAACCGGCCCGACAAGCTCAACGCCTTCAACGCCACGATGCAGCAGGAGCTGATCGACGCGTTCGACAAAGCCGACAAGGACGACGACGTCAGGGCCATCATCGTGACCGGCGAAGGCCGCGGCTTCTGCGCCGGCGCCGATCTATCATCCGGCGCCAACACGTTCGACCGCGATGCGCGGCGCGGTCCGGTCAAGCGCAATGCCGACGGCAGCGTCGACTACAGCGATCCGCAGGTGCGTGACGGCGGCGGGCAAGTGACGCTGCGCATCTTCAAGTGCCTGAAGCCTGTCATCGCCGCGGTGAACGGCCCGGCGGTCGGCATCGGCGTCACCATGCAGCTTGCGATGGATATCCGCATCGCCTCCGACGCCGCGCGCTTCGGCTTCGTGTTCTCCCAGCGCGGCATCGTGCCGGAAGCCGCATCGAGCTGGTTCCTGCCGCGCATCGTCGGCATCTCGCAGGCGCTGGAATGGTGCTATTCCGGCCGCGTCTTCCCGGCGCAGGAAGCGCTCGCCGGCCGGCTCGTCAGCAAGGTGGTGCCGCCGGACGATCTGCTGCCCACCGCGCGTGCGCTCGCCAAGGAGTTCGCAGCCAAGACCGCGCCGGTGTCGGTGGCGCTGATCCGCCAGATGATGTGGCGCATGATGGGCGCCGACGATCCGATGGAGGCGCACAAGGTCGACAGCCGCGGCATCTATGCCCGCGGCCGCTCCGACGACGTCAAGGAAGGCGTGGTGTCGTTCCTGGAAAAGCGCCCCGCGCAGTTCAAGAACAGGGTCTCGTCGGACATGCCCGACTATTTCCCGTGGTGGCAAGAGCGCGACTATAAGTGAGCGAATGGCGTCAAGCGGCGTCCACACTTGACGGCGTCGTCCTGTTGCACGGCATCAGCAGGACGGCGCGCTCGTTTCGCAGGATGGAGCTGGCGCTGAGGGCGGCCGGCTTTGCCACCCTCAATCTCGACTATGACAGCCGGCGCAAGCCACTCGACGTGCTGGCTGAGGACATCCACCCCTCGCTCGATCGGTTCGCGCAGAGCCTCGACGGCTCCGTGAACTTCGTCTGCCATTCCATGGGCGGTCTTCTGGCACGCGTCTATCTGGCAAGGCATCGCCCGGCGCGGCTCGGCCGCGTCGTGATGCTCGGGACACCGAACGGCGGCAGCGAGATCGCCGACCGCCTGAAGAACCTCGCGGCCTATCGCGCCTATTTCGGTCCGGCCGGCCAGCAGCTCGTCACCCGCCGCGATGCCGCGACCAGCGCGCTGCTGCCGCCGATCGATTATTCCGCCGGCATCATTGCCGGCAACCGTTCGGTCTATCCGATCACCTCCATGGCCCTGCCGCGGCCGCATGACGGCCGGGTGTCGGTCGCCAACACCAGGCTTGAGGGCATGGCCGATCACATCGTGATCCGCACCTCGCATCCCTGGCTGGTGCGCAACAAGGAAGCGATCGCGCAGACCATCGCGTTCTTGCAAGAGGGGAAATTCAGCACAAATCGTCAGGTGGACTAGGCGTGGGTGTTACCCATCCTGTGCAGCTTGAGCATGGCATAGACCGCATTGTTGGCTGGCGTAGGAACGCCAAGCGGGCGGGCGAACTCCACCACCTTTCCGGCGAGCCAGTCGAGTTCGAGCCGGTTGCCGCGTTCGAGATCGTGCAGCATGGAAGCCTTGAAGGTGGGCGGCGAGGCTTCCGCGAATTTCATTCTGTCCTCGGCAAAATTCTCCGGAATCGGAACGCCCCTGGCACGGCCGACCGCCACCACCTCGCTCATCAGGCTGTAAAAGAACGCTCGCGTATCCGGGTCGGCCAGGATTGGCCCCAGCGGCTGGCGAGTCGTTGCGGTCGCGCCTGATAGTCCGACGAGAAATACAAATTTCTGCCAGCGCTCGCGCTCAATCCCGTCGGACACCGAGATGTCGACCCCGGCCGCATGAGCGGCGTCGGCAAAGGCTTTGAGGCCCTCATCGGGCTTGCCGTCGGTTCTCCCGCAGACCATGCGCGCGAACTGGCTCGTGTGGGTGACGACGCCAGGCGCGGACAGCACCGTAGCAATATAGGCACTTCCGGCGACCACATTGTCGGCGCCGAGAATCGGGGCGATCCTCTCCGCGCTATCGACCCCGTTTTGCAGCGGGATCACCCGGGTGCGCGGTCCGACCAGGGGGAGAGACAACCTGGCTGCCGTCTCGCTGTCCCAAAGCTTGACCGCGAACAGTACGATATCGACCGGGCCGACCGTGGCTGGATCATCGGTCACGTTGGGTTCGGGCAAATGAAGATTGCCGAGCACACTCTCGACCTTGAGACCGTTCTTTCTGATCGCCTCGAGGTTGGAGCCGCGTGCGATAAAGAACACGTCGTGCCCTGCCGCGGCCATACGTGCTCCGAAATAACCGCCGAGGGCACCGGCCGCCATCACAGCGATACGCATGTCATCCTCCACCCCTGCAACGACACTCAGCCGGCAGAGGATATCACGCGACGGACCTGGGTTCGATTCCTTGAATGCCGGGCCCATCGCGTCATTTGGCTGCACTGCAGAATTTGGTCTGCTATCGGTGCATGGCGGACGCTGGCAAGCCGCCTGCCCGACGGATCTATGGCTTCACGGCCTCGTCAGCAGCGCCACACGGCCGATCGCCTTGCGCTCGATCAACAGCCGCATCGCCTTCGCATAGTCTTCCAGCGGCAGCCGGTGCGAGATATTCGGCCGCACCCGGCCGGCCTCGGCCCATTCGCTCAGCCTCTTGAACCTGCCCTCGCCGAGCGCGGGATCCTTGCGCACCGCCTCGCCGGCGCGAACGCCGAGCACGCTCGCGCCTTTGATCATCAACAGATTGGTGCGGGCAAGACCGATGCCACCGGTGAAGCCGACGACGAGAATCCGCGCGCCCCAGTTGATGCAGCGCATCGAGTTCTCGAACACCTCTCCGCCGACAGGATCGAACACGACATCGGCGCCGCGACCGTCGGTGAGGCGCTTGACCGCATCGCGGAACGGCTCGCGCGCATAGAGCACGAGATGGTCCGCGCCGCGCGCCTTGGCGATCGCAAGCTTGTCCTCGCTCGAAGCCGCGGCGATCACGGTGGCGCCGAGCAGCTTGCCGATCTCGACCGCGGCAAGTCCGACGCCGCCGCCGGCGCCATGCACCAGCAGCACCTCGCCCGGCTTGATCTGTCCGCGGTCGATCAGCGCATGATAGGCGGTGCCATGCGCGGCCAGGAAGGTCGCGCCTTCCGCATAGTCGAAGGTCGACGGCACCGGTACGAACTGCGACGGCGTTGCAATCGTCTCGTCGCAATAGGCGCCGAAGCGCATCTTGACGATCACCTTATCGCCGATGGCGACACCGGTAGCGTCATTGACCTCGACGACATCGCCGGCGGCTTCCGAGCCCGGCGTGAACGGCAGCGGCGGCTTGAGCTGGTACTCGCCCGCGGCCATCAGGATGTCGGGGAAATTGATCCCGGCGGCCCGGATCGCAACGCGCACCTGTCCCGGCTGCAAGGGCACCGAGGCAAAGTTCTCGAGCTGCAGGCGCTCGGGCGGCCCGAGTTCGCGGCAAACGACGGCTTTCGGCATCAGGCAGCCCGCGCCTTGAGACGTGCCAGCGCCTCGCGGATCAGCGGCAAGCGGTCGTTGCCGAAATACATGTCGGTCTTGTCGAGATAGATCGTCGGCGAGCCGAAGCCGCCGCGCGCCATCACCTCCTCGGTGTTGGCCTTGAGTTGATCCTTGATCGCCTGGTCGCCGATGCCGGCAAGGAATTGCGCCGGATCGATCCCGAGTTTAGTGCAGATCTCGGTCAGCACCGCATCCTGCGAAATGTCCTTGTCGTCACCCCAATAGGCCTCGAACACCGCGCGGGCGAACGGCACCATCTTCTCGTTGCCGAGCCAGATGCAGCCGCGCATCGCCTTGACGCTGTTCACCGGGAACACGGTCGGCGGCATCTTGATCGCAAGGCCGGCCGAGCGCGCCCAGTCGGTGAGATCCTTCTTCATGTAGCGCGCCTTCAGCGGCACCGGCTTCTCGCGCTGCGCGTAGACCGACGGGTTGACGGTGTTGAAGATGCCGCCGACCAGGATCGGCCGCCAGGTGATCGGAGCGTCGAACTCCTTCGCGAGCGGCTGGATGTTGTGCCAGGCGAGATAGGTCCACGGGCTGGAGCAGTCGAAGAAGAATTCGATCATGGCGTTTCCCTTTGTCTTTTCCACGTTCATTCTCGTCATTCCGGGATGCACCGCAAGGCGCAGGGCTCGCAACTGTGTCGCGCCGCGGAATAACGGCATCATTTCTTCTCGACCAATTCCTTCGCACGCTGGCCGAACATGTTCTTGCGTGATTCCTCGTCAAACGGCTCCTTGACGAATTTTCCGATCGCAAGCCCCGCCTGCACCTGCGGGCGGGCGCGCACGGTGGCGTACCAGCGCTTGATGTTCGGGAAATCGTCGAGGGTAAAACCCTGCGCCTTGTGGGTCATGGTCCAGGGGAAGCAGGCGATGTCGGCGATCGAATAGTCGTCGCCGGCGATATAGGCGCCGGTCCTGCCGAGCTGGCGGTCGAGCACGCCATAGAGCCGCGCGGTCTCGTCGCGGTAGCGCTCGATCGCGTAAGGAATCTTCTCGGCCGCATAGAGCGCAAAATGGCCGTGCTGGCCGAGCATCGGCCCGAGGCCGCCCATCTGCCACATCACCCACTGGATGACGTTTGACCGCGCACGTAGCTCCCTGGACAGGAAACGGCCGGCCTTGTCGGCGAGATAGATCAGGATCGCGCCGGTCTCGAACACCGAGAACGGCCCGCCGCCGTCGGCGGGCGCATGGTCGACGATCGCGGGGATCCGGTTGTTCGGGCTGATCGCCAGGAATTCGGGCCGAAACTGCTCGCCGGCGCGGATGTTCACCGGGATCACCTTGTAGGGCAGCCCCAGTTCCTCCAGCATGATCGAGATCTTCCAGCCGTTCGGCGTCGGCGCGTAGTGCAGATCGATCATCGGCGTTCTATTCCCCGTCACAAAGACTTTTGTTGTTCTGTACCTCCACCTTAGGACATGGCACACAGGCCCTCAATCAGAACCCAACGGGAGGCACCCATGCTGTTTCCAACCACGATCGCTGGCTCGCTGCCGAAGCCGGAATGGCTGGCGGAGCCGAACATGCTGTGGGCACCCTGGAAGTCGGAAGGCGCCGAGCTCGCCCGCGCCAAGCGCGATGCCACGGTGCTCGCGGTCAAGCTGCAGGAAGATGCCGGTGTCGACATCGTCACCGAGGGCGAGCAGGCGCGCCAGCATTTCGTCCACGGCTTCCTGGAGCGGATCGAAGGCATCGATTTCGCCCACAAGGTCGAGATGGGCATCCGCAAGGACCGCTACAAAGCGATGGTCCCGCAGGTGGTCGCACCGCTGCAGCTGAAGGGGCGCGTCCACGAGAGCGAGGCCCGTGCGGCCCGCGCGCACACCAGGAACCGGCTGAAATTCACCATGCCCGGCCCGATGACGATCATCGATACCATCGCCGACAAATATTACGGCGACCGCGTGAAGATGGCCTTCGCTTTCGCGGAGCTTTTGAATCAGGAGGCGAAGGCGCTCGAGGCCGACGGCGTCGACATGATCCAGTTCGACGAGCCCGCCTTCAACGTCTACATGGACCAAGTGCGCGACTGGGGCATCAAGGCCCTGGAGCGCGCCGCCGAAGGCCTGACCTGCGCCACCGCCGTGCACATCTGCTACGGCTACGGCATCAAGGCCAACACCGACTGGAAGCAGACGCTCGGCGGCGAGTGGCGGCAATACGAGGAGACCTTCCCCGTCATCGACAAGAGCACGATCCAGCAGGTCGCGATCGAATGCCGCAACTCGAAGGTGCCGATCGAACTGCTCGCGGCGCTCCCCGGCAAGATCGTGCAGGCCGGCGTGATCGACGTCGCCAGCGACGAGATCGAGACCGCTGAGGACGTCGTCAAGGTGATCGAGGCGGTCGCCAAGCACGTGCCGAAGGGCAACATCATCGCGACCACCAATTGCGGCATGGCGCCGATGCGGCGGGATATCGCGGAAGCCAAGCTGATCGCGCTGGGCGCCGGGGCCAAGCTGGCGCGGCAGCGGCTGGCGTAACGACTGCGCCGGCAGATCAACCCAGAACGGCCATCGCGCTCGGATGCAACACCGGCCGGTAGCCGGCCTGGAAGGCGCGCAACGTCGATGGCGGCGTCAGCAGCATGGCCGGCTCCGGTACGTCGGCCCGGCTGTAACCGGCGAACGACCAGCGCAACGTGGCGCCGTCGGCGACGAGGTAGCTGTCCCCGCTCGCCTGCAGCATCGTCCCGTCGGGCAAGTCGCGCAATCGCGTCGACAGCGGATGCAGCCGCTTCTTGCCGCGGTCAAGCCGCTCGGCATGCAGCACCGCGTCCATCGCCTTGGCGCTGAGATCGCTCACGCCGTTGCCCTGCTCCCAGCAGCCGCGAAACCGCTTGGCATCGTCACGGCGGCAGTAGAAGCAGGGCCGGTGTCCGGCCGCGAACGCGGTGGCCTCATCGAGGAAGAACAGCTCGGTCCAGCTCTGCCGGCTCATCACCTCGCGCCGCCGTCCCCTGAACTCACAGACGCAGGTGAGCCACGCCGGGCTCGACCAGCGCTTGTTCAGCAGCGTGCGCGTCGCGGGATCGTGGATGATGCCGCGATTGCCGGTGAAGGTGCCGCGATGGTCTGAGGCGACGATGTCGCCGGTGGGCGTGACGCGGTTTTGCAGGGGCATGTTTCTTACTTCCCCCTCGCCCCGCTCTTGCGGGGAGAGGGTTGGGGTGAGGGGCTTTGTCCGCAAAGATAGTGAGAGATGAACTCGCGGTGACTCCCCCTCACCCGATCGCTCCGCGATCGACCTCTCCCCGCAAGCGGGGCGAGGTGACTCCTCACGCCGCCCCGTCGCGGATTGGCGGCTGGAACGACAGTGCGGTGTCCCAGGGGAAGTAGATCCAGGTGTCCTGCGACACCTCGGTGATGTAGGTGTCGACCAGCGGCCGGCCCTTGGGCTTGGCGTACACGGTCGCGAAATGCGCATCGGGCAGCAATTGGCGCACCAGCCTGCCGGTCTTGCCGGTATCGACGAGGTCGTCGACGATCAACAGCCCCTTGCCGGTGCCGCCGCCGAGCTTGGCGGTCTGCTCCGAAATGCCCTTGAGCACTTTCAGATCGCCCTGCTTGTCGTGGTCGTAGCTGGCGACGCAGACGGTGTCGATCACCCGCAAGCCGAGCTCGCGCGCCACGATCGCCGCAGGCACCAGCCCGCCGCGAGTGATCGCGATCACCGCTTGGAACGGGCCGACCTCATTGAGCCGCCAGGTCAGCGCCCGGCAGTCCCGGTGGAATTGATCCCACGAGACCGGAAACGGCCTGCCGGCTCGCTCCTGTGCACTCGGTTCGGAATTTCGTTCAGCCATATCGTCTCAACCCGCCGGCTTCTTCTGCGCGGCCTGCACTTGCTTCAGCATCTCCTTCACCGCGATCATCGCCGCGGCGAGCTTTTCCGGATCGCGCGAGCGGACCACGAGATTGGTGTTCGGCTTCTGGTTCTCGTCCTGGAACGGATAGCTGCCGATGATGGTGTCGGGATTGGCTTCCGCGATCGCCCGCAGCGGACCGCCGATGTCGCCTTCCCGTGCGTCGGCCCTGACCGAGTCCGACAACATCCGCACGCCGGATTTCAGGGTCGGCGCCACGATGTCCATCATCGCCTGCATGATGGTGGGGATGCCGGCCATCACGATGACATTACCGAGCTTGAAGCCCGGCGCCAGGATGGTCGCGCTCTGGATCAGCTCGGCGCCGTCAGGCACCCGGGCCATGCGGAGCCGCGCCTCGTTGAGGTCCTGCTCGCTCCAGCGCTCCCTGAACCGCGCCACCACCTCGGGGTGATGATGGATATCGACCCCGAACGCCTTCGCCACGCTGTCGGCGGTGATGTCGTCATGGGTCGGCCCGATGCCGCCGGTGGTGAACACGTAGGTGTACCTATGCCGCAGCGCATCAAGGGCGGAGACGATGTCGGCCTCGTCATCGGCGACGACGCGGACCTCCTTCAGGTCGATGCCGATGTTGGTCAGGTATTCGGCGATGAAGCCGATGTTTTTGTCCTTGGTCCGGCCGGACAGGATCTCGTCGCCGATCACCAATATCCCCGCCGTGACGATCTCGCTCATGGTCTCATTCCCTAACTTGATCCCCTGACATTGCCGATCCAATGCCTTGATGTCACGGGGTTTTGCCGCCGAATTAAGCAGACCTCAGCCGGTTTTTCGGGCAGGCCTTCCACTTCACCCATAGCAAATGCCGCAAGCCAATGCATATCGCGCTGGCCCGCCCCTTGCTACCATCCCATCAAGTCATGCACTGTGTCACATGGCTTGGGAGGGCAGTCGGGCTATATGGCAGTCGCGTTCGATGAGATGAATGGCCTCGGCGAGGATCTCCGCCCGGCCTACCAGGAGCTCTCCCGCTGGCTCAAAGAGACGCCGCCGGATGCACTCGAATATCGACGCCAGGAAGCGGAGCTCTTGTTCCGCCGGATCGGCATCACCTTCGCGGTCTATGGCGATGCCGAGGCCCAGGAGCGGCTGATCCCCTTCGACGTCATCCCCCGCATCATGTCGGCGACCGAGTGGACGCTGCTGGAGAAGGGCCTCAAGCAGCGCGTGCTCGCGCTCAACATGTTCTTGAAGGACATCTATCACGGCCGCGACATCCTGCGTGCCAACGTCATCCCCGAGGACCTGATCTTCCAGAACCCGGTGTTCCGTCCGGAGATGAACGGCCAGGACGTGCCGCACGACATCTACGTCCACATCGCCGGCATCGACATCATCCGTACCGATCCCGACAATTTCATCGTGCTGGAGGACAATGCGCGCACGCCATCCGGCGTGTCCTACATGCTGGAAAACCGCGAGATCATGATGCGGTTGTTTCCGGACCTGTTCGCGCGGCACCGCGTCGCGCCGGTGGACCGTTATCCGGACGAGCTGCTGTCGGCGCTGCGGTCGGTCGCGCCGCACAGCGCCTCCGCCGAGCCGACGGTCGCGCTGATGACGCCCGGCGTCTACAACTCGGCCTATTACGAGCACTCCTTCCTCGCCGACAAGCTCGGCATCGAGCTGGTCGAGGGGCGCGACCTCATCGTCAAGAACGACGAGGTGTTCATGCGCACCACCGAGGGGCTGAAGCGGGTCGACGTGATCTATCGCCGCGTCGACGACGATTTTCTCGATCCCCTCACCTTCCGGCCGGACTCCGCGCTCGGCGTCCCCGGACTGATGTCGGCCTACGCCGCCGGCAACATCACGCTCGCCAATGCAGTCGGCACCGGCATCGCCGACGACAAGGCGATCTATTCCTACATGCCGGACATCGTAAAATTCTATCTCAGCGAAGAGCCGATCCTGAAGAACGTGCAGACCTGGCGCTGCCGCGAACCGCAGGATCTGTCCTACGTGCTCGACAACCTCGCCGACCTCGTCGTCAAGGAGGTGCACGGCTCGGGCGGCTACGGCATGCTGATCGGCCCCGCCGCCACCAAGGCGACGATCGAGGCGTTCCGCGACAAGCTCAAGCGCGAGCCGGAAGGCTTCATCGCCCAGCCGACGCTGGCGCTGTCGACCTGCCCGACCTGCACCGACAAGGGGCTGGCGCCGCGTCATGTCGACCTCCGCCCGTTCGTGCTGACCGGCTCCAGCCACACCACCATCGTGCCCGGCGGGCTGACCCGCGTCGCGCTGAAGGAAGGCTCGCTCGTCGTCAATTCGAGCCAGGGCGGCGGCACCAAAGACACCTGGATACTGAGTGAGTGATTTGAAGCCAAACGCGCTGCGCGAGCCCTCCCTCCCCCTGCAAGGGGGAGGGTCGGGGTGGGGGTCGGCCGCATACGCCGAATGGAGAGAAGACCCCCACCCGCCGCTGCGCGTCGACCTCCCCTTTCAGGGGGAGGTGAAACACGTTTCGCCTTGTAGGGACTATCGCATGCTGTCGCGCACCGCCGAAAACCTGTTCTGGCTGGCCCGTTATGTCGAACGCGCCGAATATCTGGCGCGCACCATCGATGCGACGTTGCGCGTCACCGCGCTGCCCGCGGCCTATGTCGGCAAGACCAATGAGTGGGATTCCGCACTGCTCACCGCCGGCGTCGGCGCGAGCTTCTATGATCACTATGAGGAAGCCGACGAGCGGAACGTCATCGAATATCTCTCCTTCTCGTCGGACAATCCGTCCTCGATCAAGAACTGCATCGAGGCGGCGCGGCTCAATTCACGCTCGGTGCGGACAGCACTGACGTCGGAGATGTGGGACACCATCAATTCGGCCTGGATCGAGCTGCAGGCGGTCTGGAACAAGGGTCCCGCCAACCGCGAGGAGCTCGCCAAATTCCTGCGCTTCGTGCAGGAGACCTCGCTGCGCTTCGACGGCTCGGCCTACCGCACCATGCTGCGCAACGACGCCTACTGGTTCTCGCGGCTCGGCGTCCATCTCGAGCGCGCCGACAACACCGCGCGGATTCTCGACG
The DNA here is from genome assembly GCF_029714345.1 of Bradyrhizobium brasilense. NCBI lineage: Bacteria > Pseudomonadati > Pseudomonadota > Alphaproteobacteria > Hyphomicrobiales > Nitrobacteraceae > Bradyrhizobium > Bradyrhizobium brasilense. The sequence goes on along the minus strand of NZ_CP121669.1, from coordinate 3,735,142 downwards.
TGAAGTATCACATGCTGTTGCCCGAGGAGGAGCATGTCGGCGGCCCGCTGGACTACTACCAGTGGACCTCGATCCTGCGCTCGGTGTCGGCAACGACCGCCTATCACTGGGTCTACCGGGAAACCCTGAAGCCCTGGCTGATCGCGGATCTGTTGATCCTCAACGATACGCTGCCGCGCTCGCTTGCGAGCTGCTACAGCAACCTCGTGCGCAACCTCGACCAGATCGGCGTCGCCTATGGCCGCCAGGGCGCCTCGCAACGCCATGCCCGCGGCATCAGGAACCGGCTCGAACACAGCAACATGGACGATATCTTCCAGCACGGCGTGCACGAATTCATCCAGGAATTCATCGCGGACAACTCACGGCTGGGTGAAATCATCACCAAGCAGTACCTGATTTGACCGGTTTTGAGGCAAAATCCCGTCATGGCCGGGCAAAAGCGCGAAGCGCGTCTTTCGTACATTGGTGACCCCGTCATCGACATCTTGCTTTCGCGGCCGATTAGGAAGAAAGACGTGGGTGCCCGGGAAGGGTCCGGGCATGACACTCCTGCCCTGAAAAAACCGATTGAACACCGGTTGAGCCATGCGCCTGCGGATAGCCCACACCACCACCTATCGCTACGAGCCGGCGGCCTCGGGCGTGATCCAGATTCTGCGGATGACGCCCGGCAGCCATGACGGCCAGTACGTCGCGGATTGGCAGATCGACGTCTCGACCGATTCCCGGCTCGACACCCATGAGGACGCCTTCGGCAACGTCACCCATGTGCTGACGCATGGTTCGATCAGTGACCTCACGATCCATTGCGAGGGCCTGATCGAGACCCAGGATACCGGCGGCGTGCTGCGCGGCAGCGACGAGCGGTTTCCGCCGAGCCTGTTCCTGCGTCCCACACCGCTGACCGACCTCAACCCGGCAATGACGGCCGTCGTGCGCGAGCTGCGCGCGGAAGCCGGCGCCGACGTGCTCGGTTTCCTGCACGCGCTGATGGTGCATATCTACGAGCACATGACCTTCGACGAGGACCCGACCAACAGCGCCACCCCGGCCGCCGAGGCGTTCGCGCTGAAGCGCGGCGTCTGCCAGGATTACGCGCACATCCTGATCGCCTGCGCGCGCGCCGGCGGCGTTCCGGCGCGGTTCGTCTCCGGCCACTTCCTGCGCTCCGATGGCATGGTCAACCAGCAGGCCGGCCACGCCTGGGCCGAGGCCTTCGTGCCCGATCTCGGCTGGATCGGCTTCGACGCCGCCAACGGCATCTGCACCACCGACGCCCATGCCCGCGTCGCGATCGGCCTCGACTATCTCGGCGCCGCCCCGGTCCGCGGCACCCGCTATGGCGGCGGCAACGAGACGCTGACGGTCGCGGTCAAGGTCGACCAGGCCGGCCGTCCCGGCCAGTGGCAGAGCCAGACGCAGTCGTAGGGCTGATCCCTCTCCGCGTCCGTCATTGCGAGCCAACGGGTCGCGCGAACGCGCGCCCGATGACAGGCTCCGCGAAGCAATCCATCTGATCGCTTTCGGAGGCATGGATTGCTTCGCCGCTTCGCTCCTCGCAATGTCCGCAGGGGTGCTATGATCGCTGCTGCAAACCACACCAGCGGGACAAGCCATGGCCACCGTAAAACTGCTTTCCGACGACGAACTCTCGGCGGAGGCACGCGCCGTCTTCGACGACATCCGCAAGACGCGGAACTCGGACTTCGTCAACAATTTCTGGCGCGCGCTGGCGCATGATCCGAAGACCCTGCGGCGGACCTGGGAGAGCATCAAGGAGGTGATGGCACCCGGCGCGCTTGACCCGAAGGTCAAGGAGATGCTCTACGTCGCCGTCTCGGTGGCCCACGGCTGCAGCTACTGCATTCACTCGCACACCGCGAGCGCCCGCACCAAGGGCATGACCGACGCCGAATATCAGGAAATGCTGGCGATCGTCGGCATGGCCGCCGAGACCAACCGGCTGGTCACGGCGCTCGGCGTGCCCGTCGATGAGGCCTTCCTCGTCGATGCACCCGCGGGACGAAGCCAGGAGCCGTGACGCTCCTGGCTGTTTCGCGAATGAGTGATGTCACGAAATGCGCTCGACGTCGGATTTGAGGACAACCAGGAAACGGGCAGCTTCGCCGCCCGTCACTACCCGATGATCGAAGGTCAGCGATAGCGGCAGCGTGCGTCGGACCGCAACCTGCCCCCGAAGCGCGACCACGCGCTCCGAAATCCGCCCGGCGCCGACGATCGCCGTCTGCGGCGGCACGATGATGAGATTAGCAAACCGGCCTCCGATCATGCCGAAGTTCGACAACGTGATCGTCGCACCGCGCAGTTCCTCCGGGGGTATCGCGCGCGCGATTGCGTCGGCTCGCAGACGGTCGAGCCCGGCCCGCAGGTCCGATACGCTCCGCTCCGCGACATTGCGCAGCACGGGAACGATCAGGCCGCCGCCGGTGTCGACGGCGATGCCGAGATCGATGCGCTCGATCAGGCGCCGTTCTCCCGTACCGGAATGATACCAGGCATTGAGCGCGGGCTCTGCCTTGCAGGCAGCGGCGATCGCCCGCGCCAGGCGGATTGTCACGTCCTCGCCCTGCCGCCAATCGTCGATGTCGGCTTCATCGGTGACCGTCGCGGGGACGATTTCCGCATGCGCTGCCGTCATGCGTTGGGCCATCGCGCGGCGCAAGCCGCGCAGCGGCTCGGCAGGTCCGCTGTGAGACATCCGCTTCGCCGCCCTCTCGACATCGGCCCGCGTGATGGTGCCGCCGGGCCCGGTCGCCTCGACGAGATCGAGCGCGACGTCAAGCTTGCGCGCAAGGGCGCGCACTGCCGGAAACACTTGGGCTCCCTGCCCGCTGAGCGGCGAAGCAGTTGCTGGCGCCGGCCGTTGCTCGCCGGTGTCGAGTTCGCCCACAATCGTGCCGGTGTCCTGCCCGGCGTCCTCGGCAAACTCGACGAGCGGCGCGCCGACCTTCACGATATCGCCCTTGGCACCGAACAGGCGCGCGATGCGTCCGCTCGACGGCGCCGGTATCTCGACCACCGCCTTGTCGGTCTCGACCGAAACGAGCGGCTGATCGGTCACGACGTGATCGCCCTCGTTGACGTACCAGGTGACGATCTCGGCTTCTTCAAGACCTTCACCAAGGTCCGGCAACGTGAACTGGCGCATGGCACAAGGTCCATTGGTGTTCAGTTGTACTGGTGCGCCTTTCGGGCTGCGGTCACGATGCGTCCGACCGACGGCATGTAGCGTTGCTCAAGGCGGGCCATCGGGATGATCGTGTCGTAGCCGGTGACGCGGGTCACGGGTGCGAGCAGCGAGGATAGTCCGCGCTCGGCGATCATGGCTGCGATCTCCGCGCCAAATCCGCCGGTGTGCGCGGCCTCGTGCACGATGACGCAGCGCCCGGTCTTTGCGACCGACCTGAGCACGGTGTTTTCATCGTAGGGCTTGAGCGTGGCGAGGTCGATAACCTCGGCAGCGATGCTCTCGTCGGCGAGCGCGTCCGCTGCGGCCATCGTTTCCTTCAGCATCGCACCCCAGCTGATCAGCGTGACGTCGCGACCTTCCCTCTCGACAAAGGCGCGATCCATCGGCAAGGCTTCGCCGTTGTCCTCGACCTCGCCTTTCACGGCGCGGTACAACCGCGTCGGCTCCAGGAACACCACCGGATCGGGATCGCGGATCGCGGCGAGGAGAAGTCCATAGGCGCGCTCCGGCGACGAAGGCATCACGACACGCAAGCCCGGAATGTGGGCCAGCATCGCCTCGGTGCTCTCGGAATGATGCTCGGGTGCGCGAATGCCGGCACCATGCGGCGTGCGCAGAACCATCGGACAAGTGAGCCGTCCCTGGGTACGGTTGCGCATCCGTGATGCGTGGTTCACCAGCTGATCGAGACAGGGATAGATAAATCCCATGAACTGGATTTCGCCGACCGGCTTCAGTCCCTGCGCGGCCATGCCGACGCAGAGCCCGCTGATCAGGAGTTCGGCAAGCGGCGTATCGAGGACGCGCTCCGGACCGAAGCGCTCCTGCAAGCCGACGGTCGCGCGGAAGACGCCGCCATTGACGCCGACATCCTCGCCGAGCACGACCACATCGGGATCATCCGCCATCGCGCGGCCGAGCGCCAGATTGATGGCTTCGACCAACGTGACTTCAGGCATCGTCCTCTCCCGCAAGTTCGCGGCGCTGCGCGGCATACGCCTCGGGCAGATCGGCATAGAGGTTGTCGAACATGGTTTCTGCTCGGCGTTGCGGCGTCTTCAGATAGCGCTCCACCGCCGCCTCGATGCGCTCATGGCACTCGGCGGCAAGCCGCTCCTCGTCCGCCTTGGTCCACATCTTCTGACCCACAAGATAGGACCTGAGGCGCGCGATCGGCTCTTCCTTCCAATGCGCCTGGACTTCTTCGGCCGAACGATAGCGCAATGCATCATCTGACGTCGTGTGATCGCCGAGCCGATAGGTGACCGCTTCGATGAAGTGAGGGCCCTTGCCGTCGCGGGCAGCGGTAATGGCCTCCTCGGCCGCGGCGCGCATCGCCACCACGTCACTCCCGTCCACCTGCTCGCCGCTGAACCCGGCGCCGATGGCCTTCTGCGCCAGCGTCTCGGAACCCGTCTGCAGACGCAACGGCACCGATATGGCCCATTGATTGTTGGTGGCGACGAACACGAGCGGCAATTTGTGAACGCCGGCGAAATTCATGGCCTCGTAGACATCGCCTTTCGAGGTGGCGCCGTCGCCGAACATGCAGACGGCCACGCGCGGCTCCTTGCGCAACTTCAGGGCGTAGGCAACGCCGGCGGCATGCGGCGCCTGCGATCCGACGGGAACGCAGAACGGGAAATCGTGCACCGGACCGGAGAATTGATTGCCGCGTTCATCGCCGCCCCAGAACAGCAGGATCTCCTCCAGCGCGACGCCACGCCAGAGCAACGCGCCGTTGTCGCGATAGGAGGGCAACAGAACGTCATCCTCCCGCATCGCACTCGCGATGCCGACCGACACCGCCTCCTGGCCGAGCGAAATGGCATAGGTTCCCAGCCGACCGGTGCGCTGCAATGCAACAGCCTTTCGGTCGAACAGACGCAAGAGCACCATCGACCGGTAAAGTTCGACCAGCAGCTTGGCATCGGTGGCGAAGGCAGGAAGCGGCCGCTCTATTGAGCCGTCGGGCGCGAGGTAATTGCGGCGGCGCACCTCAAAGCGCGCAATGACGGGGAGCTCTTCGTTCGCTCTTTTGCTGGCCACGCGCTCACTCCAGGAGCGGTTCTGCCTCCCACATTCAGTAATTTGGTGTTCGACCCGCGACGATGCAATACCGTGGCAACATCGCTCTTGGCGCAGCGGCCGGGTCGTGAGGATCGATCGACAGGATCCGTGGAACAGCGCCGCGAATGCGGTATAAGAGAGCATGGCAAATGGTCAGGTTGTCCTCGTAACAACTGCGCCGTTGGACGGCGGCCCGCCTGTTCGCTCGGTCTTCTTCGTGGCTGAAGGAGACGCGGCAAAGGCCACGGCAATTATTGCGGACATGATGGCCCCGAATGAAACGGTCGAAGCGTGGGGGCCGCTTCCCGAAGCAGCTGTCAAGGCGCTCGGGTTGAAACCCGGTGACTACACCCACAGCTGACTTACATCGGATAGCTGTCCGGCGCGCGAAGGTCTGCGGCCGCATCCTTGCGCAGAGGGTGTGATCTTGACGCGGCGCCCTCGCTTACGCGGTTCCGATCACAACGCGGGGAGCCCTCTTTCTCGAGCAAGGGACATGGCGTAATCTGCAGCGAGCTGCCCTTGGACGGGACGGGCCGACGTCGCCGTTTGAAGGAACGGGCAGCGGTCAGGCCGTCGGCAGGCATCGCAGTCTGAAAGCAGCGCCTGCCTTATGTGGCGCTCCCTCAACTTCAACATGAAGCAGGTTGGCCTGCCGCACGCGCGGCAGACAAGGGCAGTGCTTAACCCTTGGAGGACGACATGGCGACATTCATATTGAGGATCGACTGGACCGACCAGGGAATTCGTAATGTCAAGGAAGCTCCCAAGCGCAGCCGAGCGGCGAAAGAACTCGCCAAGACGCTAGGTGTCGAAATCAAGGAGGTCTATCTCACCTCCGGCGAGCATGACATCCTTCTCCTCGCCGAAGCACCGCTCGGCGACAACATCACAAAACTCGCGCTTGCCCTCAGCTCTCTGGGAAACATACGGACTTGCACCTCACGGGCCTGGCCCGAGGCGGAGTGGACCAAGCTGATATCCGAGCTCCCGTAGCTACGTCGGATATCCCGATGGATCTCGACGCGGCCTGACTGACGGGCGCCGTCGCAAACTTGCCCCCGGCGATCGGCGCGGGAGTGCGCGCGTGCGCAGGACCAGCCACCGCTTCGGTCGTGTGAATAAATGAGGATACGAAGCGCACGAGGGCGACGGCGCACGTCGTCGCCGGCGGGGCACCACGCGTTACTTATCCAGCCAGACATCCTCGAAGCGCAGATTGTTGTACTGGCTGTTGTCGTGCGGGTGGAAATTCCTCACATAGGGCTGCCAGCAATTGCCAGCCGATGAGTGCAGGATGACCGGCCGCGCGGCGTCGTCGACCAGCAGGTGCTCGATGTCGAATACGATCTTGCGGCGCTTGTCCTTGTCGACCTCGCGCGACTGCGCCGCCAGCAGCTTGTCGACCTCGGCGTTGCAATACTGGGTGTAGTTGCGCTCGGAGTTGCAGGAATAGTTCTCGACCAGATTGCCGTCGGGATCGTCGACGCTGACGCCGGTGACATTGAGGCCGATGGTGTAATCCTTGCGCTGCAACCGCGAGTACCAGCGCGGCGTATCCAGGATGTCGAGCTCGGCTGTGATGTAGATCTTCTTGAGCTGGTCGGCGAGGATCACCGCCGGGTCGCGATAGGTCGGCAGGTTGCGGGTCTGGATCTTGATCGAGAGCGGCTTGGCGTCGCTGTAGCCGAGCTTCTGCATGATCGCCTGCGCCTCGGCGAGGTTCTTCCCGGTATCGGGGCCGTATCCCATCAGCGTCGACAGGATCTCCGGCGGCATGCCCCACTCGCCTTCGGGCTTGGCCTGCATCGCGCCGCCAAGCCGGCCGGTGCCCTCGAACAGGATGCTGTTGAAGGCGTTGCGATCCAGCGCCAGCGACATCGCCTTGCGGATATCCGGATTGTCGAACGGCGGATTGACCCGGTTGACCAGCAGATTGATCTGCAGATTGGTCGACGTCATCTCGCAGATCGCGTTCGGCGCCCGCGCCTTGACGTCCTTCATCAGGGGAATGCTGACGTCGGACGGAAAGGTGATGTCATAGTCGCCGGTCGCGAACGCCAGCATACGGGTGGCGCGGCTGTCGATCGAGCGCACCGTGATCTCGTCGAGATACGGCCGGTCCTTCTTGAAGTAATCGGGGTTACGGATCAGACGGATAGAGTCGCCGCGCCGGAACTCGACGAACTTGAACGGCCCGGTGCCGACCGGTTTGGTGCGCATCACCTGCTGCGGCACGTGGCAGGGATAAACCACCGAGAAAGCGCTGGCGAGCAGCGCCAAGAGACCGGGCTGCGGCTCGGTCAGCTCGAAAGTGGCCTCATCGTCGCCATTGATGCTGACATCCTTGAGCTTCGAGTACCAGACCTTGCGCGGGTTGCGCTTGAAGTCCGGTGTTTTGACGTCTTGGGTCTCGCTCTTGCCGATCAGCATCCGCCAGGTGCACTGCACGTCCTTGGCCGTGAACGGCTGGCCGTCATGCCACTTCACGCCGTGCCGCAGCTTGAAGGTAAGCTTTGTGTTAGTCTGGTCCCACGACCAGCTCTCGGCGAGATCGGGGATCACCGTGTCGATGCTTTCGTGCGCCTTGGCCGGATCGAACACCACGAGGTTGTTGAAGACGGCCGCGAACGGCATCACCGAGGCGATGGTGGATTCCTCGAGCAGCGAGGTCGAGGGCGGATTGTCATTGTGATAGAGCCGCAGCGTGCCGCCCTTCTTCTGCGCCGATGCAGGGCTCGCGGCCATCGCCGCGATGCCCAATGTCACAATGCACGCGGCCAGTTTGAACGACATTCCCGCCTCCCGAAATTTCTTGTTGTCGTCGGTTGCAGGCAGTCGAGCACAACACCCCGCCCCCCGCAACGACGCGAGGCCAAGATCATTGCCGGCTGCGCGCCACGCAGAGCGAGACCGGAATGCTCGCGACCTCGACGGCCGGAACAGGGCACCCGGACGGACCTTCGCCAGGACCGGCGCCCGGCCCGCGTGACCGGCCGTCGCACGTCCCGTCACGGGGAATTGGGGTTGGATGCATCCGCGAAATTGGCTACTAGTTTCCCGCCGAGAAACTCGGACCGTCTGAGGGCTTTAAATGACCTATTGCTGCGGAATTCTGGTGCGCGACGGGCTCGTCATGATCGCCGATACCCGCACCAATGCCGGCCTCGACAACGTCTCGACCTTCCGCAAGCTGCACATCTTCGAAAAGCCCGGCGAGCGCATCATGGCGATCGCCAGCGCCGGGAATCTCGCGATCAGCCAGTCGGTGCTGTCGACCCTGACCGAGGGCATGGAAAATCCGGACACCGGCGAGCTCGAGACGCTGATGAACGCCCCGACCATGTTCCAGGCGGCGCAGCGGATCGGCCGCGCCATCCGCTCGGTGCACGCCACCGAGGGCGACGCACTGCGCGCCGAGGACATCTCGTTCGACGTCTCGTTCCTGTTCGGCGGCCAGATCAAGGGCTCGCGGATGCGCCTGTTCATGGTCTACACCGCCGGCAACTTCATCGAGTGCACCACCGACACGCCGTACCTCCAGATCGGCGAGCACAAATACGGCAAGCCGGTGCTCGACCGCGCCATGCATTACGACGTCGAGCTCTACGAGGCGCTCAAAACGGGCCTGATCTCGATGGATTCGACGATGCGCTCCAACCTCGGCGTCGGCCTGCCGATCGACGTGCTGGTGGTGCGCACCGATGCCTGCGAGGCCGATCTCAACCACCGCATCGAGGCCGGCGAGCCCTATTTCCACGACCTGCGCTCGCGCTGGTCGGCGGCGCTCCGTGCGGCGCACCAGAACATTCCACGCCCACCCTACAAGAACGAAACCGAAGCAAAAACCAAGTAAGAGGAAACTCGGATGACTGAGGCAACCAGCAAGATCGCACTCGTGACCGGCGCCGGCACCGGCGTTGGACGCGCCGCGTCGCTCGCTTTGATGGACAAGGGCTACACCGTAGTGCTCGCCGGACGCCGCATGGAGATGCTGGAAGAGACCGCCAAGCTCGGTCCCGCCGGCAAGAGCCTGTGCGTGTCGGCCGACATGGCCAACCCGGCCGCGATCGCGGCGCTGTTCGACAAGGTGAAGGCGACCTATGGCCGGCTCGATGTGCTGTTCAACAATGCCGGCATGGGCGCGCCGCCGGTGAACTTCGAGGATCTGCCGCTCGAGCAATGGCAGGCGGTGGTCAACACCAACCTGACCGCGCCGTTCCTGTGCACCCAGCACGCCTTCCGCATCATGAAGGACCAGACGCCGCGCGGCGGCCGCATCATCAACAACGGCTCGATCTCGGCGCATGCGCCGCGGCCGTTCTCGGCCGCCTACACCTCGACCAAGCACGCCATCACCGGCCTCACCAAGTCCTCCAACCTCGACGGCCGGATGTATGACATCGCGGTCGGTCAGGTCGATATCGGCAATGCCGCGACCCCGATGACCGACCGCATGGTCAACGGCCCCGGCGTGCTGCAGCCGGACGGCACCACCAAGCACGAGCCGCGCATGGACGCCAAGGCGGTTGGCGACGCCGTCGCCTACATGGCCGGCCTGCCGCTCGACGCCAACGTGCTGTTCATGACGGTGATGGCGACCAAGATGCCGTTCGTGGGGCGGGGCTGATCTGCTCCTTCTCCCTGCTAGCGGCAGGACCATCACGGCAGCCGGCCGGGCTTGTCCCGGCCGGCTGCCGCAGGGGCGCGCCGCCGAAATATCGAAAACAACCCCATGCAAAGGAGCCGGCAGCTGCCGGCGTTCGACGCGGCAACTTGACACGTCGGGCAAATCAGCGATATTTTTCCATTATTCCGAAATCCTGCAAGTGCCCTCGCTCCGGGGGCTATCACATCCGTTGCAGCCGGAGCCGATTCCGTCATTGCGAGGAGCGTCAGCGACGAAGCAATCCATATCTCGGCATGCGGTGAGATGGATTGCTTCGCTTCGCTCGCAATGACGGGTGCAGCGAAAGCCCCTACTCCAGCTTCTCGACGTCCCGCAGCGTCGGGAACAGCTTCATCCAGAGCAGCGCGACCGCGACCGTGGCGACGCCGCCGAGCACGGCCGACGGAACGGTGCCGAGCAGCGCCGCGGTGACGCCGCTCTCGAACTGGCCGAGCTGGTTCGAGGCGTTGATGAACAGGAAGTTCACCGCGCCGACACGGCCGCGCATCTCGTCGGGGGTGGCAAGCTGCACCAGCGAGAAGCGGATTACGACGCTGATCGTGTCCGCAGCGCCGAGCACCGCGAGCGCCAGCGCCGACAGCCACATCCAGTGCGACAGCGCGAACACCACCGTCGCGACGCCGAACACGATCACCGCCTGGAACATGCGCATTCCGACGCGGCGGTTGATGGTGTGCCGCGCCAGCACCATCGTCATGAGCAGCGCACCGACGGCGGGCGCGGCGCGCAGGATGCCGAGGCCGAGCGGGCCGGCTTGCAGGATATCGCGCGCATAGATCGGCAGCAGCGCGGTGACGCCGCCGAACAGCACCGCGAACAAGTCGAGCGAGATGGTGCCGAGGATCGCCGGATTGCTGCGAACGAAGGTAACGCCGGCAAACAGGTCGTCCGACGACCCGCCGTTCTTCACCGCCGCCTGCTGCAGCCGGCCGATGCCGCCGGTGAGCAGCGCACCGAACAGCCAGAACACCATCATGATGCCGTAGGGCGCGCCCGGCATCAGCGCATAGGCGAAACCGCCGAGCGCGGGTCCGGTGATGGTCGCGACCTGCGCCGCGCCGCTCGAGATCGCGGTCGCCCGCTGCAGCGAGCCTTGCGGCGCGATCAGCGGCAACAGCGCGGCGGTCGCCGGGCTCTCGAACGCGCCGGCGATTCCGAGCACGAAGGTCGCGACGAAGATCTGGATCTCCGAGATGGTGCCGGCAAAGGTGCTTGCGGCGAGAAACAATGCGGTCAGCGCCTCCGCGATCTGGCAGGCCTGCACCACGCGCTTGCGCTCGAAGCGGTCGGCGGCGTGGCCGGCGACGAACACCAAGAGCGCCGTCGGCAGAAACTGCACCAGTCCGACCATGCCGAGGTCGAATGCGCTGCCGGTCAGATCATAGATCTGCCAGCCGATCGCCACCGCGCCGATCTGGCTGGAGAAGCGCGACAGGCTGCGCGACGACAAGAAGAACAGGAACGGTCTGTGGCCGAGCAGATCGCGGGCGCCGGCCGGCGTGGCGGAGGACATGGATGATTGCGTGGCCGAGCGCCTGCAACTTGTCAATGGATACGAGATGAACGCGCAACAGCATTGCGCTGCGCGAGGCCCCTGCCCATAATCGCGTGAGTTTTTTTGGGGGCGTGATGCTGCAGTTGCAATCGGCGTTCGGCGTGGTGGCGTTGCTCTTGATCGCCTGGGCGCTGAGCGAGAATCGCCTGAAGGTGTCGCTGCGCCAGGCGGCGATCGGGCTTGTCGTCACGATCGTCACGGCTCTGGTGCTGATCAAGGTGCCGCTGGTGACGCAGGCCTTCGGCGCGATCAATGACGCCGTCGGCACGATCGCGGCCGCGACGCGCGCCGGCACTGCCTTCGTGTTTGGCTATGTCGGCGGCGGCCCGGCGCCGTTCGATCCCAAGGCACCCGGCTCGGATTTCATCCTCGCCTTCCAGGCGCTGCCGATCGTGCTGGTCATGAGCGTGCTGACCACGCTGTTGTTCTATTGGCGCGTGCTGCCGCCTGTTGTGCGCGGCATGGCCTGGCTGCTCGAGCGCACGCTCGGCGTCGGCGGCGCGGTCGGGCTCTCGACCGCGGCCAATATCTTCCTCGGCATGGTCGAAGCGCCGCTCTTCATCCGGCCCTATCTGGCGCAGCTCACCCGCAGCGAATTGTTTCTGGTGATGACTGGCGGCATGGCCGGGATCGCCGGCACGGTGCTGGTGCTGTACGCCACGCTGCTGGCGCCGCTGATCCCGGATGCGGCCGCGCATTTCGTCATCGCCTCGGTGCTCGGCGCGCCAGCCGCGATTTTAGTGAGCCTGATCATGGTGCCGGAAACGTCCGGCAAGCGCACCGGCGGATCGCTCGACAATCCCGATATCCAGGTGTCGTCGACGATGGACGCCATCGTGAAGGGCACGGCCGCCGGGCTCGAGCTCTTGATGAACATCATCGCGATGCTGCTGGTGCTGGTCGCGCTGGTGTATCTGGCGAACGCGATCATCGGCCTGCTGCCGGAGATCGGCGGCGCGAAGATTTCGCTGCAGCGCCTGCTTGGTTACGTGATGGCGCCGGTGTGCTGGCTGATGGGCCTGCCCTGGCCGCAGGCGATCACGGCAGGAAGCCTGATGGGCACCAAGACCGTGCTGAACGAGTTGATCGCCTATGTCGACCTGTCGAAGCTCGGCCCCGACGCGCTCGATCCGCGCTCGCGGCTGATCATGCTCTACGCGATGTGCGGCTTTGCCAACTTCGCCAGCCTCGGCATCATGATCGGCGGCCTCGGCATCATGGCGCCCGAGCGGCGCGACGAGATCAACGCGCTCGGGCTGAAGTCGATCGTCTCAGGCACGCTGACGACCTGCCTGATGGGCGCGATCGTGGGGATGCTGACGCAGCCGTAGTCGCAGTAGCCCGGATGGAGCCAACGGGTCGCGCGAACGCGCGCCCGATGACAGGCTCCGCGCAATCCGGGGCGGTGCTGACACGGTGAAGCTTCCTGTCAAGCGGATCATTGTTGGGCCGGCCGACGGCGCGGACGCACGTAGCCGCGCATTGAGCCGTCGCTTGCAATAACGCGATGACAGGGGATCGATGGGTCGTAATTCGTGCGCATTATGGCACCAACCGCGCGTGCAGCCTTCGGATTGCCGGCTTTAGCAGCGACAGCTTTGTACGTCATGGCCTTCCCCTTTGGGATCTTGCGCACGATGTCGCGGACCTTATCTGAAAAGGTTTTCATAGTCCGAGTGTAGCAGATTTCTCAGAGGGTTTTCGCCTTTTTACTTGCGGTTGGAACGAGCGCGTCGCGTTGGCACGGAAGATTCGACCGGACGTGCCGGTGTTAGTTTCGAAGTGCGCGCCGCCGTCTTAACATTGTGGGCAGCTGTTGGCCCCTAGCGTCGTTTGCCGCGCAGTGCCGGCGTGGACGCAAACGGAGCATTGCGGACATCGACGGCGGCTCCGCCCGATGCGATTCGACGTGAATGACCCAAAGCGAACTTTGACTTCTGGCAATTTTAACTCTTATCGGCCATCTATGTATCCTAGACGTTGAACTTAAGTAAACTCTCGCGCGCCTATGCTGACGTGCTTCAGAATCTTTGTGGGGGGACCGTTGATGGCTCAAGAAAGTTCGAGGCCGCGTATCGGCGAAGGGCGCATCGGCAGTTCTTTCTGCGCCGCGATCGGCGTGCTCAGCGTCGCTGCGGTGCTATGCCTGCGCTACCCCGCCTTTCTCACGACGCCTGAGCTGCGCGTCCATTACGACGTCGAGCTGCTCCGCCTCACCCTCGCGATTGCCATGGTCGTCGGTGCCTGGCTCGGCGTCACCGGGATCGTGCTTGGCGGCCCGCGGGTGCCCGCTACGATCGGCCTCAGCGCGCTTTTTTTCGCCACGCTGCTTGGCGGGCCCTACGTGCCGACACCAGATTTTCTCCAGCCGCGCTTCTATCTCGGCCTCGACTGGTTGGTGCTCGATCTATTCTTCACCGGCGCAGCATTCGTGCTGCTCGAGTGGGTCTTCCCACGGGTGCGGCCGGAGCAAGGGCCGCTCAGCCCCGGTTGGAGGCTCGATCTCGCGTATTTCGGAGTCAACCATCTGCTGATCGGCGTCTTTCTGGTGGTCTCGACACATTTTGCCCATGACTATTTCGCCTGGGCGATCAGCCCGTCACTGCAAGCGCATGTCGTGGCCCTGCCGGCGATCGTCCGCTTCGTGCTGGTGATCCTGGCGGCCGATGCAGTCGAATACATCTCCCACCGCGCCTATCACGAGGTGCCGTGGTTGTGGCGAATCCATGCGGTTCATCATTCGCCCGAACACATGGACTGGCTCTCGGGATCGCGCCTCCATTTCTTCGAGCCATTGGCAACGCGCGCCCTGGTGCTGGTGCCGATCGTCCTGCTCGGCTTCCCGCAGGACACGATCTTCGCCTATCTCATTTTCATCTCTGTGCAATCGGTGCTGATCCATTCGAACATCAAGATGGATGTCGGCTGGCTGCGGTACGTGATCGTCACGCCGCAATTCCATCACTGGCACCACGCCTCGGACGCCGAGGCCATCGACAAGAACTACGCGGCACACACGCCGCTGTTCGATATGCTGGGCAGAACCTGGCACCTGCCCAAAGACCGCTGGCCGGCCAAATACGGAACGGTGAAGCCGATCCCCGGCGGCATGCTCGGCCAGTTCGCGCACCCCTTCATCGGGCCGGTGAAGGAATTCCTCGAACATCGGGACCCATGAAGCGGCGTGTTCCGCTGTTGCCAGCATGAGAGTCGCAGCGTGTTCGCTTTGACCCATAGCGAACCTGTGTGGGCTCGCTCCGCGCTCGGATAGACGCGACTATCATTCCAACAATTGCACCTATCCCGAAGCCGCCGAAACCTGCGAGTAAAATCACTCCTAGGAAAAGGACGAACGTATCGTCACGCCTCGGATCGAGTAGACCGTAGAACAGGAGACCTGGACTATTGGCCAAGACCGCCAATACCCATCCCGACGTGACGCTGCGTGAGAAGAACTTTGCGAAAAGGAAAGCGGCTATAATGAAGCCGGTAAAGTTCAGAACTCCAAGCATTTCACCTCTCGGACTACACAAGGTACACTCGACCTATCATGTCGCCTCCCGTCACGGCTTACGTCTGCTTCTGGCCCATCGCGACATCTTGCGTTGCCGCACGAACTTGGTCGCTATCGGGGCAAAGCGGACGTAGAGTCACGCCGACGGCTTTATGGGTACACGGCCCAGAAAATCGTCATGCCTGGGCTTGACCCGGGCATCCATCGACCAGGAGAATCTTGCGAAGCAGGATAGATGGCCGGGTCAAGCCCGGCCATGACGGCCGCAAAAAAGCCTACGCCTTCAACTCCACCGTCTTGAACTCGGCCGGCAGGATCACCTCCAGCAGTTCGACGTCGTCGGAGTAGTCCAGGATCATGTGCCGGATGCGCGGCGGCTGGGTCCAGGCGCTGCCTTGCTGCATCAGCGTCTCGCCCTCGCCTTCCATGTAGGTCTTCACCCAGCCCTTGAGCACATAGACCATCTGGAAGTCGACGTCGTGGAAGTGCAGCTTCGACACCTCATCGGGATTGCACGGTCCCTGCAGCCGGATGACGTGTGCCTGCGCGAGGCCATGCGAGGCGGCGGCGATGCCGAGGTCGCGGTACTTGGCGTAGGCGCGCAGCCCGTCGGCCTTGAAGTCCTCTTCGCGGTGATGGCTGATCGCGACGCGCTGCTTCGGCCGCGCCTTGGCTGCGGCTTTCGGCGCGCTCTTCTTGGCCGCCGAGACGCGGCCTTTCGACTTGATGGTCTTGCGCGCGGACGATTTCGCGGACGTCTTCTTGGCGCCGGCGCCGAGCCCCGACCATTTCTTCTTCACCGCGGTCTTGGCTGCCGATCTTGATGCCGTCTTCTTGGCCATTGTTTCGCCTCCCGTCTTTTTGTGACGGAGAGAGGCTAACACAAGTCGCGCGCCGCGAGGCGAGCAAAGGCGCACAGCGCGCTTTTGCCCGCTCGCCCGCTCAATGCAGCCGGAACACGCCGTCGACGGCACGCAGCTCGGCCGGCTTGACGAGCTTGGAATGCGCCACCGTCACCGAAAACAGCGGGCCTTCGAGCTTCGCCTGCCAGAACGCGAGGAAATCCTGCAGCGCCGGGAATTTCGGAAACAGGTCGTAGTTCTGCCAGACATAGGTCTGCAGCAACGAGGGGTGATCCGGCATCCGATAGAGGATTTGCGCCGTCGTCAGCCCGTACCCCAGCAACTGCTTCCGGAAATCGTCGGAAACAACCCCACCAACTCGCGAGACCATGCCAACCTCCTGTGACGGAGCGCATTCACGTGGTGGCCGACCTCCCCCGCCGGACCACCGGCAATGGATGCGCTCACATGAGAGAAATGTGACGCACGCGACTAACCCATCTCAAGCCCAAATGTTTAATAGGTTGTTGAAATTTCTTGCGTTGGCAGCAGCTTACCGCATCTGCTAATAGCCCCGGCGACCCCTCTTGGGCGGCGTTAAGGATGCCGAAATGATCTCGGCATCCTTTTGGCAGGCGGCACTCACGAGTGCCAATTTTTCTGCTAGAGGCACTTGCCCGCCGCCAAGGCTTGGCCTATCTCCTGCGCAACCAGTCTGGCACTCGCTGGGCTGGACTGCTAACTCTCCAAAAATCTACAGCATCTGCAAATGTTTAGGAGGACTGCATGAAATTCCGTCCGCTTCACGACCGCGTCGTGGTTAAGCGTATCGACGCCGAAGAGAAGACTGCTGGCGGCATCATCATTCCGGACAGTGCCAAGGAAAAGCCCTCGCAGGGCGAAGTCATCGCCGTTGGCCCGGGCGGCCGCGATGAAGCTGGCAAGCTGATCCCCATCGACGTCAAGGTCGGTGACCGCGTCCTGTTCGGCAAGTGGTCGGGCACCGAGGTCAAGATCGACGGCGAAGACCTGCTGATCATGAAGGAAAGCGACATCATGGGCGTGCTCGACGTCCCCGCTTCCAAGAAGAAGGCCGCCTAAGCGCCTCTTTCCCTCCCAGGTTAAATCTCTCAAGGAAAAACTCAGATGGCAGCTAAAGAAGTCAAATTCTCCGTCGAGGCGCGCGACAAGATGCTGCGCGGCGTCGACATCCTCGCCAACGCGGTGAAGGTCACCCTCGGTCCGAAGGGCCGCAACGTGGTGCTCGAGAAGTCGTTCGGCGCTCCCCGCATCACCAAGGACGGCGTCACCGTCGCCAAGGAGATCGAGCTCGAGGACAAGTTCGAGAACATGGGCGCCCAGATGGTGCGCGAAGTCGCCTCCAAGTCCGCAGACGCGGCCGGCGACGGCACCACCACCGCGACCGTGCTCGCGGCTGCGATCGTGAAGGAAGGCGCCAAGTCGGTCGCCGCCGGCATGAACCCGATGGATCTGAAGCGCGGTATCGACCTCGCGGTCGAAGCCGTCGTTGCGGACCTCCAGAAGAACTCGAAGAAGGTCACCTCGAACGAGGAGATCGCCCAGGTCGGCACCATTTCGGCCAACGGCGATGCCGAGATCGGCAAGTTCCTCTCCGACGCCATGAAGAAGGTCGGCAACGAGGGCGTGATCACGGTCGAGGAAGCCAAGTCGCTCGAGACCGAGCTCGACGTCGTCGAGGGCATGCAGTTCGACCGCGGCTACATCTCGCCCTACTTCGTCACCAACGCCGACAAGATGCGCGTTGAGATGGACGACGCCTACATCCTGATCAACGAGAAGAAGCTCTCCTCGCTGAACGAGCTGCTGCCGCTGCTCGAGGCCGTGGTGCAGACCGGCAAGCCGCTGGTCATCGTCGCCGAGGACGTCGAAGGCGAAGCCCTCGCCACCCTCGTCGTCAACCGCCTGCGTGGCGGCCTGAAGGTCGCGGCCGTCAAGGCTCCGGGCTTCGGCGATCGCCGCAAGGCCATGCTGCAGGACATCGCGATCCTGACCGGCGGCCAGGCCATCTCGGAAGACCTCGGCATCAAGCTTGAGAACGTCACGCTGCAGATGCTCGGTCGCGCCAAGAAGGTGATGATCGACAAGGAGAACACCACGATCGTCAACGGCGCCGGCAAGAAGGCCGACATCGACGCCCGCGTTGCCCAGATCAAGGCGCAGATCGAGGAGACCACCTCGGACTACGACCGTGAGAAGCTGCAGGAGCGTCTCGCCAAGCTCGCAGGCGGCGTCGCGGTGATCCGCGTCGGCGGCGCGACCGAGGTCGAGGTGAAGGAGCGCAAGGATCGCGTTGATGACGCGATGCACGCGACCCGCGCGGCTGTCGAGGAAGGCATCGTCCCGGGCGGCGGCGTCGCCCTGCTCCGTGCCTCCGAGCAGCTCAAGGGCCTGCGCACCAAGAACGACGACCAGAAGACCGGCGTCGAGATCGTGCGCAAGGCGCTGTCGGCTCCCGCTCGCCAGATCGCGATCAACGCCGGTGAAGACGGTTCGGTCATCGTCGGCAAGATCCTGGAGAACAAGACCTACAACTACGGCTTCGACTCCCAGACCGGCGACTATGCCGACCTCGTCAAGAAGGGCATCATCGACCCGACCAAGGTCGTGCGCACCGCGATCCAGAACGCTGCCTCGGTTGCCGCGCTCCTGATCACCACGGAAGCGATGGTTGCCGAGCTGCCGAAGAAGAACGCCGGCGGCCCCGCGATGCCTCCGGGCGGCGGCATGGGCGGCATGGACTTCTAAGCGACGAAGTCGTCCCGGACGCGGTGCAGCGCGAGGCGGTGCACCGCAGAGCCGGGATCTCGCTCAACGACAACGAAATGCAAAACCCCGGCAGCGATGCCGGGGTTTTTGTTTGGGGCAGGCTCGCCGGGCGACTTACCAGGAGCCTTACGCTGCTCACAGCATGCACGTTATTCACAACACTCTCCGTAAATATACGTTGGTCTGAGTTGACAATTTCAAAAAAAATTTCGTGCGAGAGTCGCAAACCGAACCGACAGCGTCATCTTCGTCCCGCACAGTAGGCTTGGGACAAGATCGAAGTTCACTCTCAACAATCTGAATTGAGCACGGAGCGTCAGCTCCCGTGACGCGGGCAAGCGTTGCGGAGAATGCGTTCACTTGCGAGGGAGGCAGTGCAGTGAGCGACAAGGTTCTCAGCCGAGCCGCCTGAAGAAGCGGCGTTGAAGTCACATCGAGGATTTGTTCAAGGAGGGACCTGGCCGGTTGGAAGAAGCCCAGTGACGAGAGCATGCAGCCCCCACTGCCCGATGCTCCGTCAACCGCCGCAGGTGCGCGATGCCCCCCCAACTACCCCGCGCACCGACCTGGGGCCAATCCAACCGGCCGGACTATTCTGCAAGGCAAAAAGCAAAAGGCAATATGGGAGGGAGGCGCTCATGGGCATGGTGATGGTCAGATGTCCGCAAACCGGGCACGCGATTTCCACCGGAATCAAAACCGATCGCGAGAGCTTTCGACGCAGTACCGTGTTCTTCTCGCGCACGGCCTGTCCATTTTGCCGCGCGGATCACGCCTGGTTTGCGCGGGACGCCTGGGTCGATGAGCCGAGCATCCGCGTGCGGCGACGCCGCGGCGGCGGTTCACCGGCCTGAAAGTGGCCACCACTTTTGACGACCGCGATGGAGGGACACCATGGCGCAGGTGCAGATCACGACGGAAACGTCTGCCTGGCTGCTACAGGCCAAGGACTTTCTCGATGAAGCACGACGGCTGAAGCCCGGTCCGAAGCGCAATGAGTTGCGCGAGACCGCAAAGGTGCTGCGCGAGATTGCGAAGCTCGAAAGGGTATCCTCCTCCACGCGGGAGCTTGATCGGCGGCCAGGAAGCTGATCGCAGCAGGGAACGCGCTTACACGGCGTCGTCAGCCTCGATTTCCGGGATGCGCGGATCGTTGGCCGGCGCCATTCCTCGCGTTCGAACCTTGTCGCCCGAGAAAATCTCCTCGGCCTCGAGACGCATGACGCGATGGCACTCGCACGCCGCCGCCAATAGCCGCGCCCGGTCGATCTCGATCTGGCCTCGTTGATCGGACCTGATCGCACCGCGCTTGCGCAGATTGCCCATCAGCAAGGTCACCGTCGTTCGTCGTACGCCGAGGATTTGCGACAGCGCTTGCTGGGTCAGCGGGAGGACGTCGCTGTCGACGCGGTCGCGAAGCTGAAGCAGCCAGCGCGCCATCCGCGCCTCGACCGGGTGGAGCGCATTGCAAGCGGAGCCGAGCTGAAACTGGATCAGCATCGATCTGACGTGCTTCTGGATTGCCTGCCGAATCCCCGGACTGCGGCCGAAAGCGGCATGAAAGCGTGCCGCCGGAACCCGCGAGGCGGTACCAGCCGCACGAACGACGGCGGTAATGCCTGACGGCGAGGCTCCGAGAACCGAAAGACTGCCCACGGCCCCTTCGCATCCGACCACGCCGGTTGCGACCGTCTGCCCATCCGCCATGTCGATCATCAACAAGATCGCGCCGCTGTGAGGAAAGAAGACGTAGTCGATCTCGTCACCGGCGCGCGCCAGGACTGCATCCTGTTCGAGCGCAACGGTCTCAAGTTCGGGTCTCAGGAGGTCCAGATCCGCCGGCGACAACGTCGCGAGAAGGCGATTACAAGTTCCACCGGAATTGCTCACCTGCGGGAACGTCAAGGGTCGCACAGCATACTCACTCGAACACGGGATCAAAAACATATTCCAAACGTTTGACCGCAAGGCGGAATTCTCCGCGGCGGCGTCCTTAAAGTTAGATGCAAATGCGCCGCCGGACGCAATAGCAAAATGCGTATCGTCGCACCGTAGAACTTCGGGAACCCAACAGTTCCAGTTTCGCATCGCTCGCGCCGCGCGCGACATCCGAGCCTGCTCTTTCACTATCTGCGCGGGCGCAGGAAGGTGGCGGACGCGGTGTGACCGCTCGCTGCGGCACCCGTCAAGAGGCGCGCGAGTGCCGGTCCGGCCACCGACGCGCCTGCGCGAGCAGTTCCTGCGCGTCCTTGATCTCGGCAAGGTCGAGCGCCGGATCGAAACCGGCGAGCACCGGCGCCAGCAATTGCGATATCTCCTCTGCCCGGCCGCTGCGACTGTAAAGACGTGCAAGTCCCAGCGCGCTGCGCAGCTCGAACGTCCTGGTCTGCTGCCTTCGAGCAATCTCGAGGGCACGGTGGAAGGCATCCTCGGCGCCGGACATGTCGGGGCTGTGACGACGCGACAGCAGCCCACCCTGCACGCGGTAGAGTTCGGCATCCAGCCAGTGCTGCCCGGACTGCTCCGTCGCCTCGATCAACTCATTGATGATGTCGAGCCCGGCATCAACATGCCCGGCCTCCGCATTCGCCACGGCAATCTGCAATCCCCAGAACGGTTCACAGAGGTAGCAGTCGTTCTCGTGAAGCAAGGACCAGCCGCGCTGCATCTCCGCGAGACCTGCGGCGCGGTCGCCGGCACGCCACTTCTCCAGACCGTTGAGATAGGTGCCGGCGGCGACGTACAGCGGCATCGTGTGGTCGCGCGCCAGGCCCAGGGCCAGGATCGTGTCGGTCTGGCGCAACCTGCTGCCGCACAGCCCGTCGAAGACGGCCTTGTGAACCAGCGCATTGGCGCGCGCGAGCGCGCGCTGTTTCCCGGCGACGTCCACCGCTGCGCCCGCGAGCTGCCGGGCCCGATCGATCTCGCCACGCGGCCAAAGCACCAAAGCGAGAAATCTCATGATGACGAACGGCAAGTCGAGCGTCGACGCCTTGAAGGTTGCCGGATCCGGTTCGGTCGCATAGGCCGCGAAGGCCTGCTCGAGATGGATGCCCGCGTTCACGTACTCGCCCGCGAACCAGGAGGTCACCCCGCTGGTCCAGCGCGCGACGATGGTCGCCACCGGCGACTGCGGGTGCCGCTCCGCTGCGCCCATGATCGCCTCCGCCAACTCCCGCATCGGCGCGAGCTCGCCGTGGGTCAAGCAGGCGTTGAAGAGGCCCGACTGGATCGGCGCCATTTCGATCGGATCATCGATGTCGGAGGCGAACTGCCGGGCGCGGGTCCAGGCGGCGACCGTCTCGGGGGCGCTGTGCCCGAGACTGCCCCGCAGCGCGCGGCCGTAGGCGATTTGCAGATGGAGCCGGCCGATCATCCGATCCGGCTCGTCGGGCAGTTCATCGGCGATGGCGACCGCCTTGCCGAGATGCGCGATCGCCTCGCAATAGGCCGAGCGCTTCAGTGCCTGCTGACCGGCCTTGCGCCACCACGCCAGCGCGGTCTCGCCGAGCCCTGCCTCGGTGAAGTGGTAGGCAACGACTTCCGGCTCGATCTCGGCCATCTCGGCAAATTTGTCGCGCAACACATCGCCAATATGCTTGTGAAGCAATTGCCGGCGGCTCTTGAGCAGGCTCTCGTAAGCCGCTTCCTGGACCAGCGCGTGCTTGAAGCTGTAGCTTGCGTCCGGCGGCACGCCGCGGCGCAGCAGCAGCTCGGCCTCTTCGAGCTGGGCAAGCGCCGCGCCAAGCGTCAGATCATCGCGCCCGGCCACGCTGCGCAGCAGCGCATATGAGAACTCACGGCCGATCGCGGCACCGATCTGCGCCACCTCCTTGACCGGCGCCAGCCGGTCGAGCCGTGCCATCAGCGAGTCCTGCAGCGTTGCCGGGATC
The DNA here is from genome assembly GCF_029714345.1 of Bradyrhizobium brasilense. Taxonomy (NCBI): domain Bacteria; kingdom Pseudomonadati; phylum Pseudomonadota; class Alphaproteobacteria; order Hyphomicrobiales; family Nitrobacteraceae; genus Bradyrhizobium; species Bradyrhizobium brasilense. The sequence goes on along the minus strand of NZ_CP121669.1, from coordinate 3,712,556 downwards.
GCCAGCGGCGGCAGCGGATTGTCGAGGCGATAGCGCCCGGCATTCTCGACCAGCAGCCCCGACTCCATGACCATCTTGGTCAGCTCCTCGACGAACAGCGGGACACCATCCGTCCGCTCGATGATCTGCGCCATCATCTCGCCGGGCAGCAACCGGCCGACGGTCACCTGCTCGATCAGCGCGCGCGTATCCTGCCGGTCGAGCCGATCGAGCCGCAGCAGGCTGACATTGGCGAGCCCCGCCCATGGCGGCTCGAACTCCGGCCTGAACGTCATGAGCATCAGGATCGGCAGTCCCCTGATCCGGTCGACCGCGAGGTCGAGCAGTTCGAGCGACGTGGCATCGGCCCAATGCACGTCTTCGCAGACGACAAGCACCGGCTGCTGCCGGGCGAGGCCCTCGAGTTGGTCGAGCAGCGCTGCGAATGTCTGCCGCCGCTGCTGCGCCGGGCTGAGGCCGAGCGGCGGATAGCGCTCGCCGGTCGGGATCGACAGCAGCGCTGCGATCAGCGGTGTCACGGTGGGCACATGCTGCGTGCCGAGCGCCAGCATGGCTTCGAGCTTGTCCAGCTTCTGCTCCGGCGCATCTTCCGACCTGATGCCGGCGGCACGCTCGAGCTGGCCGACAAAGGGGTGCAGCGCGCTGTTGGTGTGATAGGGCGAGCATTGATACCGCACACGGCGGTGTGTTCCGGGCGCCAGGCTGTCGGAGAGCATCGCCACGATGCGCGATTTGCCGATACCCGCTTCGCCCGATATCAGCACCGCCTGGCCCTGGCCCTGCCACGCCAGCTGCTGGCGCGACAGCGCAAATTCGATCTCCGCCTTGCGGCCGACGAAGCCGATCGAGCGCGCGGTGCGCACCGCCTCGAAACGGCTTTCCGATGCCGGCTCGCCTTCGACGGCCCACACCGCGATCGGCTCGGAGATACCCTTGACCTCGCGGCGGCCGAGGTTGCGAAGCGTGAACAGATTGCCGAGCAGCCGCCGGGTCGAGGCCGCCACGACCACCACGCCCGGCTCCGCCAAGCTCTGCAGCCGCGCCGCGATGTTCGGCGCATCGCCGACCAGCGCCTGCTCCTCAGACGCGCCGCCGGAGACGAGGTCGCCGACCACGACGAGCCCGCTCGCGATCGCTATCCGTACCGCAACGCCCTCTTCCGCCCGGGTCTCGAGCTTGCCGATTGCAGCGATGACATCGAGGCCGGCGCGCACCGCGCGCTCCGCATCATCCTCGTGGGCACGGGGATAGCCGAAATAAGCGAGGATCCCGTCGCCGATGAATCTGGCAACGGCGCCGTCATATGTCGTGATCACCTGCGCACAGGCTGCGCGATAGGCACGGATCACCTCCCACATGTCCTCGGGATCGAGACGTGCCGACAAGGCCGTCGAGCCGACCAGGTCGCAGAACATCACAGTGAGGTGGCGGCGCTCGGCATCGTGCGGCGAGACCGGCGCGGCGATAAGTTCGGCTTGATTGAGATCGGCGATCGCGCGCAGCATCTTGCGGCGATGGCCGAGCAGGACGCCGAGCCTGTCGAAGTCTTCATCCGTCAGCTCGGGAAGAACGCCGAGGTCGATCCCGTTCTCGGCAAAACGCAGCGCGTATTGCCCAAGTCCCAGCTTCTCGAGCCATTCCGCAATCTGCTGCACTGGCTTCACCGACGGGTTGACGGCTGGCCGAATGGACCACGGTGCATGAACGTTATCGCAATCTGCCCGGAGTGGCACCTTTGTTTTGCGGCATGGGGCAGGAGATGCGAATTGTGCCGTGGCGGTGCCCGGTTACAGCCTTCTGCACGCTAACATTCGTACGAGTGCCGGCGGTCGGTCCCGGCGAAAAAATCGAAGGGCCGCCCGTGGGCGGCCCTTCCTGTCTTACGCGCTCTCGGGCGCCTTGAGACGCACGAGCTTGGTCAGCAGCGCATCGAGGCCCTGGCCCTCGCCCGCATGCAGGTCGATGCGGCCGACCTTCTCGACCAGACGCTCGAGCGACTCCAGCTCCTTGAGCCGCAGCAGCAGAGGGTTCTCCTCCATCAGCCTGGCGGTGTTCAGGAGCGAACGCGTCGCCGCGGTCTCCTCCTGGCGGCGGATCAGGTTGGCCCTCGCCACCCGCTCCGCCTCCACCACCTTGTTGACCAGCTCGCGGATCTCGCCGGGCAGGATCACGTCCTTCACGCCGAGCTCGGTGACCTCGACGCCGCTGTCCGCGACACGATCGCGGACGAAGTCGCGAAGCTCCGTATCGAGCGCCGCCTTCGCAGACAGCACCTCGTCCAGCGTGCGGCCGGCCACCGCCTCGCGGATCGCGAACTGCACCAGGCGGTACAGCCACGCATCCACGTCGGGCACCGTGGCCACGACCCGCTCGGGATCGACGATCCGGCGGAACGCGGTCAGCGTCACGCGCAGCGCGATGCGATCCCTGGTCAGCATCTCCTGCGCCGTGATCTCGACCGCCTGGGGACGCAAATCGAGGCGCTTGACCTCGATCTTGCGGCCCGCGATCCAGAACGCGTGCCGGCCGGGCGCGAGCCGCTCGACCAGCTTGCCCTCGACCGTGAGCAGACCGGCCTCGTGGTTCTCGACCACGGCCTCGGTGATGACGCCGGCCCGGTTGGGCTGGATCATCGCGAGATGGCGTGCCGTGACCCTGGGATCGCTGGTGACGTCGATGCGCTCGACCTCGACCGACGTCGCGACCTTCCAATACACGCGCGTCTGCCAAGGCGTCATCAGTTGCACGGGACGGCCGTCGAGGCTGACGATCGCGATCTCGTTCGCGCGGGTCTCGATCGCCTCGAACAGCTCGTCGGCGAGATCGGGGCGCGCGGCCTTGATCACCGCGAAGCGATCCGCGGGGAATTCGGTCCGCACGACGCTGAACAGCTCGGCCTTGAGCTGATGCACGGGATCGAACAGGCGGTGACGTCCGGGCGCGAGCACCTGCTCGAGCCGGCCGTCGCGCATCAGCAACGCGCGCTCGCCATCCTTCACCGTCAACTTGGTCGTCAGGAAGTGCCAGGTCATGAGACGCCTCCATCGTTTGCCATCAGGCCCATGGGCCAGAGAGCGGGTTGCATTTGGCAAAGGACGTGAGGACGCGAACGCGGCTTCCTGTCAGCCAAGCGGGCCGTGGCTTGAAGCTTGCGCGATGACGGGCGCACGCGCGCGTTCGCGCGACGAATGTCGCGCGGCTGCGCGGAGCCACCCGGCATCAGCGCAAGCGGTATCCACCGCGGCGCAAAGCCGGTCTCACAGTGTCGATGTTCGGACGAAGAGCCTTGCGGCAGGACGGCCGGACTGCGACTGAAGCGCGCGTCCGGTCCCCTTCAGAGGTATCAGCTTTGCAGGCTGAAACGGAGCGCTTGGAGCGGGAATCGAACCCGCGACCCGATGAGTATCATTCACCTGCTCTAACCAACTGAGCTATCCTTTGTGAGAGACCGGATTCGAACCGATACCTTCGGGATTTCATCCCCGACGCTCGACCATGAGCTTCATCTCGCGATCTTCATTTCGGCGGAACACGACACCGCAAAGCGGCTCGCGCCGGTCGGGATCTCAACGAGCCCGAACCCATGGCCGAAGCGAAGGAGCGGGCTAATAGACGAAGCCCGTTCAGGTTGCAAGAGGATTGCGCATGATTTTTTCATGACGGGGCGGTGCTGTGACCCACGCGTCGCAGCACGTCCCGTCATTGCGAGGGCACCTCACCCCCTCTGCGCGGCATCCTGGAAGCAGGCGCGCAGCCAGTCGATGGTGACGCGCGTTGCCGCGTCGCGCTTGAGATGGTTCTGCACCAGGAGCCAGACGTCGCGTCGCTTCGGCAGCAGCGTGGCGCGCAGACGGCGGTCGGTCAGCAGGCCGGCGCAGCTGTGCTCCGGCAACACGCCGACCGCGTGATGCGACTGGATCAGCGTGTGGATGATACGCACATTGTCGGTCACGCAGCGTGCGCGAAGCCGCTTCGTGCGCAGGAACTGCATTTCCGGAATCGCTCCGAGATCGTCGGGATAGGCGCACAGCATCACATCTCCCGCTGTCGTCGCGGCCGGCTCGAAGAAATACGAGCGGACCTCGGCGAGCTTCGAGATCGCAAAGTCGCCCTTGTCGGGCTTGCGCAAGCGGATCGCGAGATCGGCCTCCCAGCGCGAGAATTTTACGTTGTCGCTCGACGTCAGAAACTGCAGCGTCAGGCCCGGATGGGCGCGCAGGAATTCACTTGCCCGCGGCGCCAGCACCTCCTCGGCGATCGCACTGGTGGAGGCGATGCGCAGCCGCCCGACCGGACCAGGCAGGCTTTCGCCGATCCGGCCGATCTCCTCGGCATGCGCCGCCATTGCCTCAATATGCGCGAGCACCATGTCGCACTGCCGGGTCGGCTTGCGGACGCCATCGACGGCCTCGAACAGGCGCAGGCCGAGCGCGCGCTCGATCCGCGCCAACCTGCGCCCGACCGTGGTCTCGTCAATGCGCAGCCGCGCGCTGGCGCCGGCGTAAGTGCCCTCGTCCCTGACGGCCGCGATGATGCGAAGATCGTCCCAGTTCATGGCGGCAGGCTACATCGCGCGGCCGCCGCCTGCAATAACGCAGCCACCGGCTGCAATATCCCTGCATAACGGCAGGCCGATCCCGGGCTATGTTATCGGCGACACATCCGCTGGAGAACGACCATGACGTCAGCCAAGACATTGATGCAGCTTGCCGGTATCGACCTTACCCCGCCGCGCCTCGGCGACAGCTGCCTGGTGCTGATCGATATCCAGAACGAATATCTTGCAGGTCCGTTGGCGCTGCCCGACGCCAACCCGGCGATTGCGCGCGCCACTGCATTGCTCGCGCGCGCCCGGGAGAGCGGCGCCGCGATCATCCACATCGCGCACAAGGGCCAGCCGGGCAGCCTGTTCGACCGCAGCGCGGAGCGTGGCGCGATCGTCGCGCCGCTGGCGCCGCGGCCGGGCGAGATCGTGATCGAGAAGCAATTGCCGAACGCGTTCGCCGGCACCGACCTCAACGCGCAGCTTGCCGCGACCGGCCGCAAGGAGCTGGTGCTGGCCGGCTTCATGACGCATATGTGCGTGAGCTCGACGGCCCGCGCCGCGCTCGATCTCGGCTTCCGCACCACGGTCGACGCCGACAGCTGCGCCACCCGCGATCTGCCCGACGGCGTCGGCGGCACGATCGCCGCAAGGCTGATTCACGACGTCGCGCTCGCCGAACTGTCCGACCGCTTCGCGATCATCGCCCGCGGCAACGCGCTTGCCTGAGGGCCGCCCCGCCCGGCGTTGCGCTACTGAAACGCGACCTCGGCGAAGCTGCGCAGCTTGCGCGAATGCAGGCGTTCGGATTCCTGCTGCTTGAGCCGCTCCAGCGCCTTGAGACCGATCTCAAGGTGCTGGCCGACGCGCTGGCGGTAGAATTCGCTGGCCATGCCTGCGAGCTTGATCTCGCCGTGCAGCGGCTTGTCGGAGACGCACAGCAGCGTGCCGTAGGGTACGCGGAAGCGGTAGCCGTTGGCGGCGATCGCCGCCGATTCCATGTCGAGCGCGACCGCGCGCGACTGCGACATGCGCCGGATCACCTGCGGCCCGCTGATCTCCCAGTTGCGGTTGTCGACGCTGGCGACCGTGCCGGTGCGCATCAGCCGCTTGAGCTCGAAGCCGGTGAGCCCGGTCACCTCGCCGACGGCTTCCTCGAGCGCGACCTGCATTTCCGCAAGCGCCGGGATCGGCACCCAGAGCGGCAGCTCGTGATCGAGCACGTGGTCCTCGCGCACATAGCCGTGAGCGAGCACATAATCGCCGAGCCGCTGCGTGTTGCGCAGTCCGGCGCAGTGCCCGATCATCAGCCAGGCATGCGGCCGCAGCACCGCGACGTGATCGGTGATGTTGCGCGCATTGGACGGACCGATTCCGATATTGATCAGGGTAATGCCGCGATAGCCGGGCCGGACCAGATGGAAGGCCGGCATCTGCGGGACGCGTTCGGACGGGGTCCCGGTGGTGCCGCCGCCGAGCCGCGCATTGTGCGTGATCACATTGCCGGGCGCGACGAAGGCCTCGAGACCGGCCTCGCCCGACGCAAGCCGCTGCTGGGAGAGCTGCACGAAGGCATCGACATAGAACTGGTAGTTCGTGAAGATCACGAAATTCTGGAAGTGCTCCGGGTCGGTCCCGGTGTAGTGGTAGAGCCGGCGCAGCGAGTAATCGACTCGCGCCGCGCGGAACAGCGCCAGCGGCTCCGGCACGCCCGGCGTCAGCTCAAAGGTCCCGTCGGCGATCGCATCGTCCATCGCCGCGAGATCGGGCGTATCGAAGATGTCGCGCAGCGACCTTGTGAACGCCGAACTGTCGGCGATGGTCAGCGCCGCCTCGATATTGATGTCGCGGCGGTAGGCGAAATGGATCGGGATCGGTTCGTTCGACTCGCCGATCTCGACCGCCACACCATGGTTCTTGATCAGGAGCCCGATCTGCTCGGTGAGATAGGTCCGGAAGATATCCGGCCGCGTGATGCTGGTCTCGTGGACACCGGGTCCTGAGACGAAGCCGTAGGCAAGCCGCGAGTCGAGCCGCGCGTGCGACGAGGTCGTGATGCGGACGAACGGATAATGCGCCCGCACCCGCGTCGTGAACGGCACGCCGTTGACATAGGCCTCGAAACGATTGCGCAGGAAGCCGGTGTTGCGCTCGTAGATCTCTTCGAGACGGACAACCGCGGCTGCGGCATCGACGAACGCTTCGGTCGTGATCGGCGGCGGGGTTTCGATGGAGGGCGTGGGAGACATGTTCGCGTTGCACCAGATCCGTTGCCGAGCTTGGACTCGCTCTGGATCAGTGCAGTATAGCGACTATGGCATCTAGTTCCAGACGTCGATCAGGCCGCAGCGGTGGGCCGCTGCCCGCTCTGACTACTGAATCCGCGCGAGCACCGCGAGACGGCGGATGCCCTTGTTACGGTAGGCGTCGAGGAACGCGTAATAGTCCTTGAACGAGACGCAGCCGTTGGAGTCGCCGTTCGGACCGAGCATGAAGGTGTGCGCGAGCAAGCCGTCGCGGTTGAAGATCTTGCCCTCGCCGCCGATCGGATTGAGCCGCAGTGCCGGCACGCCGTGGAACAGCGCCTCGCGCGGCTTGAGCTCGTAAATGTGCGGCGGCGTCACGCCGACCATCTTCAGATGCGAGGACCTGGGGTCGTCGAGCCTGGAGCCGAGGCCCGAATGCGCCTCGAGGCGCGTGCCGTCGGGCAGGTACACGGTCTTGGCCGAGATGTCGTAGACCGCGGTCTGACGGTCATAGGGCGGCGAGCCGCCGAGCATCGGGTTCTGGTCCAACGTCGAGGGGATGCTGCCGGTCACGTTCGCATCGGCTGAAGCGAAGGAGAGCAGTCCGCCGCTCGACTCCCGCTTGCCCCACAGCTTCTCGACCATGGTCTGCCGCTCGTTCGACGCGATCGACATCACCGCGGCCTTGGCCCGCGCGGCCATGTCGCGAACGCCGCCGGACTTCGCAGCCTGCTTGGCCTCGGCAGGCTTCGCCTCGGACGCCTTATCGGCACCCTTGGGCTGAACGTCCGCAGCGGGATCGTTGAGCGCCACCTTCAGATTGGCGGCGGCCTGCTTCTTGGCGGTCTCGACCGACTTCGGCGCCGGCAACGCCTTCGATGTCTCGGCAAGCTCCGCGGAGGCGACCGCCCTCGCCGCTTCGGCGAGCTTGGGCGCAGCGGCCTGCTTGATCGGGTCGATCTGCGATGCGGCGTCAGCCACGACGCTGGATGCGACGCCCTCGGGCGAGGCGGCCGCAAACCGATCGTTAAACATAAGCGACGATGCCGGGGCTTCCGACTTCGCGACCTCGGTCTTCGCGGGCGCCGCCGGTGCCGGCGTCAGGGACGCGAACACCTCGTTGAAGGCAGGCGTCGGCCGCGCATCGACCGCGACGGGCCGCTTCACCACCGGCGCATCGAACGACGCACTACCCACCGACGGATAGACGCTCGCCGCAAAAATGTTGGCGTAGACGGTCCAGGCGCAGCCAAGCACCAGCCCCGCCACCGCGGCGCTGCCGAGGAAATGCTGTGGGAGAATTTTTCGGGAGGATTTCTTGCGGCTTGGCGCCCCAAGAACATACGCACTCGCACTCGTACCCATACGCCCGGCGCTCAAAACAGGTCCACCTTTGTCCCTCACTCGACGCGGGGTCGAACGGGTGTTCGGCTCAACGTCGCGCGGGGGCACAGACGGCCATTAAGGCGACTTTTAGTTAAATGCGACTTAACCGGATGCGATCCCCTGCAGCGCGGGAAGTGCCTGTGGCGTAGGGCTTTTTTAAGATGACATTGGACCGCCAAAGCGGCTTTTCTGTCCCATCATGGGACATTCCGGCATGCCGCTCCAGCGCGGCATACCGGAATATATTCAGGAGAGAATTTCCTTGCCGATCGCCCCGTAATCGCGCGGGGATCGAGCAAAAACCATCTCTCAGTAGCTGAGCTTCGGATACCAGTCCTTGCCGCGTCCTTCAGGCGTCGTGTCGAGCAAGGTCCACAGCGGATCCATGTCCGGCGCGCCGCGCGGGTCCTGGCCGGGGTCCATCGTGCCCGCCCCCATTTCGCCGGCCCAGAAATGACGGATCGTGCCGTTGTGGCGTGTGAAGACATTGTAGCCCGGCAGGTCGCTGTCATCCTTGTTGACATAGTCGCGCGTGTAATCGCCCGATGCATCCGAGTAGATCCTGTGATGCGTCCAGCCGCGCGCCTTCTTCGCCTCGATCAGGCGTGCGATCGGCGAGCGCGCCACGAACACGAACGACACGCGCTGCTCGATATCGGGCAGCTTCTCCTCCCACGTGCTCATGAACGACGTGCACATCGGACACGGCTTCTCGCGCTGCGGGCCGTACATGTAGCTGTAGATGATGAGTGTCGGCTTGTTGCCGAACAGATCGGCGAGCGATGCCGCGCCGGACTCGCCGGTGAACTCATAGGGCTTGGTCACCTCGCCGCCCGGCGGCAATGCGCGGCGCAGCGCGGCGACGCGCTCGATATGCCGGCGCAGCTCAATCTCTTCGACAAGCAGTTCCTGGCGGGCGCGGCGATACTCGGCGCTCTCATTGGGAAAGCGCCTGACATTGGTCGTGGCGAGCTCGGTGGCGGGCTTGAGGACGGAACTGGTCATGGTTGGAACCTCGCGTGGTTGACGGGCTGTCTGGAAGACGAGCCGGCCCCGGACGATCCGACACTTAACGGCGAGGATTTTATTGGAGTTCCGGCGGCGGGGAACGGTCGAGGATCTCGCCCTTTGCACCTTCCAGCAGGTCGAGCGCGTAGGTCTCGATGGTCAACGGCCCCCGCATGCGTTTGGCCTCGGCCACCGTTTCGACACGGGCGAAATTGTCGCGCAGCGAGGCCGGCATCGCCTGCTCGACCTCGTGCACATAGAGCAGCTTGCCAGCCAGTTGCGCCGGGCTCGGCTCTTGCATGTTGACCCAGCGAATGCGCTGGCCCTGCTGGGCGACGCAGGTGCCCTTGGGGAGATAGAAGACGAGCCAGCCCGTGGTGCCGTAATCCGCCGCCAGCACGCAGCTCGCGCCGGTCCGCACGCGGGTCGCCTCGATCTCGTCCGCTAGCTCCCGCCAGCCGACACCGACGCTGCGCACGGTGGCGTCGCGGCGGTAGCCCGAGAGCAAACCGGTGTTGGCCTGCACGATCAGCAGCGCGAACAGCACGACGCCGACGGGCGCGGCCCAGCGGCGGCAGAAATCGATCGTGCGCTGCTCGCGCGGCGCCCACTGCACCTGGACTGCCGCGACCGCGGCCGCCACGGCAAAGGCGGGATAGACCGGCGCGAACCAGTTGGCCTCGACCCGTGCATGCAATGCGTGCCAGGTGAAGTAGACCACGATGGTCCAGAACATCGTGTTGACCAGCGCGCGCGCCTCCAGCGCGCCGGCGCGGCGCCGATAGAGCGCGTAGAGGCCCATCACGCCGAGAATGAAGACCAATGGCGTTGCGAACGCAAACTGGGTCGGGATCAGCTCGGCGATGTAGGTCGGGCGGAAATCCTCGATCCGCGCCCGGCCCATCTGCTTGATGAAGGACACCCAGTGGTGATCGGCATTCCAGCGGATGACCGGGCTGAACAGGCCGAGGGCGACCAGACCGCCGAGATAGAGCCAGGGCGAGAGAAACCAGCGCCGCAGCTTCGGCACCATCGCAAGCCAGATCAGGATCGCCGGACCAAAGAACAGCGCTGAGTATTTCGACAGCAGCGCCGCGCCGGCGCTGGCGCCGACCGCAAGCCACCATTCGCCGCGACCGCTCTCCAGCACCTTTGCGAGCGCATACAGCAGGAGGCTGGCAGCGACCAGCAGCGGCGCATCCGGCGTCACGATCAGCGTGCCGACGGCGGCCATCAGCGTGACATTGAGCAGGATCGTTGCGCTCGCGGCGATGCGCCGGCCGCCGAACAGGATGCCGGCCGCCCGGTAGATCGCCCAGCTCATCGGCAGTGCGAGCAGGATCGACACCAGCCGCACGCCGAACGGCGTATCGCCCGCGATCATGGTGCCGAGCCGGATCACCACCGCCACCATCGGCGGATGGTCGTAATAGCCGCCGGCGAGCGCCTTCGACCACATCCAGTAATAGGCTTCGTCGAAAGTCAGCGGCGTCCATGCCGCGGCGGCCAGCCGCAACACGACCAGCGCGCACACCGCAAGCGCGGTGTTTCGGGCCAGCCGCGCCTCGCTCGCGTTCATGCCGCCGTCATCGCTTGCGCCAGACGAACAGCCCGGACATCGCGTAGTTCCAAACCACGCCCATCAGCGCGCCGGCTGCGCCCGCCAGCCACCAGATCGGCTCCTGGTCGTAGACCGAGAACGCGACGCCGACATTGGCGAGCAGGCCGACGCTGCAGACCAGATAGAACAGCAGCAGGCCGCGCAGGATGCCAAAGCCCTTTAGCCGCTGATCGCGATAGGTCAGGAAATTGTTGAGGATGAAATTGCTGGTCATGGCGACGATCGCACCGGTGGCCTGGGCCTCCGGGAATGGCGCCTTGAACAGTTCAAGCGCGATGAACAGCACGGTGAGGTGCACCACCAGGCCGAGCCCGCCGACGGCTGCGAACAGAATGAAGCGCAGCGAGATCAGATCATTGGTCAGCTTCGCCAGCACCAGGCCGAGGAAGTCGAGCGCGACCATGGAGTCGAGCTTGCTCTCGCCATGCTGGCGAGCACCGAAGGTGTAGGGAATTTCGACCGCGCGCAGCTTGCCCTCCGCCGTCGCCACGACGTCGAGCAGAATCTTGAAGCCTTGCGTCGACAGCTGCGGCGCGAGCTGCTCGAAGCGGTCGCGGCGGATCATGAAGAAGCCGCTCATGGGGTCGGCGATCTCGACCTTCAGCGTGCGGCGCGCGATCTCGGTGGCGAAGGCGCTGGCGCCGGCGCGCTGCTTGTTGAAGCCGTCGGCCTTGTAGCCCTCGATATAGCGGCTGCCGACCACAAGCTCGGCCTCGCCGCTCTGCAGCAGCGCCACCATCTTCGGCAGTTGGGTCTCGTCATGCTGCAGGTCGGCGTCCATCACCGCGGCATAGGGCGCGCTCGAGGCCAGGATGCCCTCGATGCAGGCGCCGGACAGGCCGCGCCGGCCGATCCGGCGGATGCAGCGCACGCGGGAATCCTTCCGCGCCAGCGCGCGCACCACGTCCCAGGTTCCGTCGGGCGAATTGTCGTCGACGAAGATGACTTCCCAGGACACGTCCTTCAGGATCGCGTCGAGCCGGCGGTACAGCACCGTGACATTGTCGCGTTCGTTGAAGGTCGGGACGACCACCGAAAGCAGCGGCAAGCTTGCTGCCTGCGATGAGGTTTCGGGGCTCGGCTTGATGGCTTGGTTCATGAGCGCCAGCGTATAGCCGCAGCCTCTCCCGCTGCCAAGGCAGGCCGACCCAAACGCACGCTCGGAAAGCGGGAAAACGGGGTAAAACACCCCTGAAAATGCCAACGACCACGAACAAGGGGCGCGCGTACATCCGGCGCAGCCAATCAATGTCGTGGTCGTCCGGCGCCGGAGCCCTGAAGCTGCAACGTCGCCGTTGGAAGCAAGATAGGAAGGCCCCAGGCGGTCCGCAAGGGGCGCAGGAGGCGCTAGTTGTTCGGGACTTCCCGGATCACCGGGCCGCGTGGCGCCGGGGCTGCAGGCGCGGCTTCCGCGGCGGGAGCCGCCTGCGGCTGCGCGGCGGACCGGGTCGGGTTGCGGAGCTGGCTCGGCGACGGCCCGTAGATGAACGCCGCCGCCAGCGCGACGGCCGCGACCAGTGCGCCCAAGAAACCTGCCGTCGATTGTGATCTCATGCCGATGATCCCCTCGCCTGCGCGGATTGATATCAAAAATCGGCCGGCCGCAACAGGATTTGGGAACCTATTTGGCCGCGGCCTTGCGCCGGGTGAAGGCGGTCACGATGTCCTTCTGCGCGAGCTCGATCGCGCGGTTGGCGGTCGTCAGATTCGCGTCGGCGTCCTGCTTCGGAAATTGCAGCGACAGGAAGTCGATCAGCGACACACGGAAGTTCTGCCGCTCCGACGGACAGACATTGGCGATCAGCGAGGTGAACTCCTGGTCGGACATCGCCTTGTTGCTGTCGCGGGGATATTCGCGGGCGAGACAATTCCAGTAGGCGTCGCGGCCGGTGATCGCGAGCTTGTGCGCATCGTCGACCTCGTCGGCCATTGCAGCGGAGGACATGATCAAGAGGGCGGCCGCAACCAGCATGCGCATTGTTGTTCTCCATTTTGGCGCATCGTAGCGAAGAGCGACAGCGACGATAAGCACTGCCGCGCCGATCTGGCAAACTGGCCAATCACGATTATTTTGATTAGTCTTGCTTCCTGTTCCCTCCCTCACGATGAGTGCAGTCGTGGCCAAAGCTCCCACCAAGGCGACCAAGACAGACACCAAGGCAACCAAGACCGACGCAGGCAACATCTATATCGGCATCGGCGGCTGGACCTTCGAGCCGTGGCGCGGGGTGTTCTATCCGGAGAAGCTCGCGCAAGCGAAGGAGCTGTCCTACGCCGCCTCCAAGCTGACCTCGATCGAGATCAACGGCACCTATTACGGCTCGCAGAAGCCGGAGAGCTTTCGCAAATGGGCCAGCGAAGTGCCCGACGGCTTCATCTTCTCGCTGAAGGGACCACGCTTCGCCACCAACCGCCGCGTGCTCGCCGAGGCCGGCGATTCGGTGAAGCGGTTCTATGATTCGGGCGTGCTGGAGCTGAAGGACCGGCTCGGGCCGGTGCTCTGGCAGTTCGCGCCGACCAAGAAGTTCGACGGCGCCGATTTCGGCAAGTTCCTCGAGTTGCTGCCGCGCAAGCTCGACGGCCGCGCGCTGCGCCACGTCGTCGAGGTCCGCCACGACAGTTTTTGCGTGCCCGAATTCGTCGCCCTGATTCGCGAGCACGAGGTACCGGTGGTGTTCGCCGAGCACGGCAAATATCCGGCGATCGCCGACGTCGCGAGCGACTTCGTCTATGCGCGGCTGCAGAAGGGCAATGACGAATTGAAGACCTGCTATCCGCCGAAGCAGCTCGACGCCTGGGCCAGGCGGTTTCAGGACTGGGCCGGCGGCAGTGAGCCCGACGACCTGCCGAAGGTCGAGAAGGCCGCGCCCAAGAAGGCGCCGCGCGACGTGTTCGCCTATGTGATCCACGAGGGCAAGATCCGCGCGCCCGCCGGCGCGATGGAGCTGATCGAACGGGTGAAGTGAGCGACAACCGATGGCGAAGGCCAGGAAGCTGTTCACCATCGGCTACGAGCAAACGCCGTCCAAGGCGGTGCTCGACGAGCTCGAGCAGGCCGGCGTCAAGCTGCTGGTCGACGTCCGCGCGATCGCCTCCTCGCGCCGGCCCGGCTTCTCCAAGACCCAGCTCGCCGCGGGCCTCGACGAGCGCGGCATCGGCTACGTCCATCTGCGCGGCCTCGGCACCCCGAAGAGCGGACGGGAGGCGGCGCGCAGCGGGCAATATGCGCTGCTGCACAAGATCTATTCGGCGCACCTCAAGACGGCGCAGGCCAAGGAAGAGCTCGACGAGCTGTCGGCGCTGGTCAAGCAGTCCGGCCCGGTCTGCATCCTCTGCTACGAGCGCGACCACGAACACTGCCACCGTCGCTGGATCGCCGAGATCATCGAGGAGCGCGACGGCGTCAGGATCGAGAACCTGGCGGCGCCGCAGGTCTAGCCCGCCCCGCCCGGCACGTTCAGCGTCCCCTCCATCATCGTCACGCAGCCGCCGCCGACATGCACCGACGTCACCGCGCCGGCCTGCTTGCGCACGCGCGTCAGCAACAGGCTCGGCCGGCCCATGTCGACGCCCTGCCCGATCCGCAGCCGCAATTCGCCATCGCGCGCAGGATCGATATCAGCGAGCAGCGCCGCGCAAGCCGCGGTCGCGCTGCCGGTGGCGGGGTCCTCGGACAGGCCGCTGGCACCCGGATGGAACATGCGCGCCTGCAGGTCGAGCGGCTGCTCGCTCGCCGGCACGTCGCGGGTATAGAAATAGACGACGTCGCGGCCGATCTCGGCCAGCGTCCTGGCGAACGCCGCAGCATCGGGCCTGGCGCGCTTCAGCGCCTCGCGCGAGGCGATCTCGACCACCAGGAACGGCAGCCCGACCGAGACGACCTGCGGGACATGCCGATCGGTCTTCACGTCATCCGCCGTCAGCGACAGGCACGCGGCGGCATCGGCCGGGCTCACCTCATTGGTCCGCTGCAACGCCTGCGGCGCGGTCAGCTCGGCCCCGATCACATTGCCGCCATCGGACCGGATCTCGACCGGCACGACGCCCGCCTTCTCCTCGAACCTCAAGCGCGCCGGCGCCTTCGCGGCCCGGCTCGCCAGCACGAAGGCGGTGCCGACATTGGGATGGCCGGCGAACGGAATTTCCGAGCGCACCGTGAAGATGCGAACCTGGGCGTCGTTGACCTTGTCCTGCGGCGGCAGCACGAAGGTCGTCTCGGAATAGTTGAACTCGGTCGCGATCGCCTGCATCGCTTCGGTCGACAGCCCTTCGGCGTCGAGCACCACGGCGAGCGGGTTGCCGCCGAAGGCGCGGTCGGTGAAAACATCGACGGTGACATAACGCCGCTGCATCTTGCTTGTCCTTATGCTTCGGTCATTTCGATGACGTCACCGTAGCACAGCCCGCGCGATGCCCTTCAGAGCACTCGGTACAATCGCGGGCAAGTTACATGCAGGCAGCTCGCGCGGCTTGAGGAGACGTGCGTGATTGCCTCGGATCATGCGAGCGTCGCCACCTACCCCAACTGCCAGACGTGCACCGGGTGCTCGTAGCCCCGCACCGGGATCTCGCCGCGCGACACTGCGTCCTTGCAGTCGTCGCCGAGTGCCTCGCGCACCGCGGAGGAAATCAAAAACTGCGAGCCGAGCTCCTTGTTCAGCGCCTCGAGCCGCGCGGCGAAATTCACGGTGTCGCCGATCACGGTGTATTCCTTGCGCCGGGGCGAGCCGATATTGCCGGCGACGACCTCGCCGATGTGGATGCCGATGCCGATGCGCAGCGGCCAGCTCGTCGCCGCGTTGGTGCGCTCGTTCGCCGCGAGCATTTCACGCGCGGCGGCGACCGCCTGATGCGCGGCGTCGCCGGTCTCGAACGGCGCACCGAACAGCGCGAGAAAGCCGTCGCCCAGAAACTTGTTCACGATGCCGCCATGACGATCGAGGATATCGACCAGCACGGCGAAGGCGCCGTCGAGCCTGTCCACCACCTCCTGCGGCGAGCGGGTGCGCGCACCCGAGGTGAAACTGCGGAAATCCACGAACATCACCGCAACACGGCGGATGTCGCCGCCGGTGCCGGCACCCTCCGTCATCAGGCGTTCGACCACCTGCGGCGAGACGTGCTGGCCGAACAGATTGGTGATGCGATCGCGCGCGGTGGCGGCCGCGATGCTGGCCGCGAACTGCCGGCGCAGCTGCATGCCGACCGCGCCGGCCAGCACGCCGCAGATCAGGATGATCGCGCTCCGCGCGGCGTGATAGTAGATGCTGGTCTCGGCCGCGCCGCCGCCCGAGGGATGGAAGAACACCGCCATGTAGAACAGCTCGACCGCCGCGACGAAGCCGGTGAAGGTCGAGAGCCAGAAGTCGAGCCGCAGCGTCGACAGGATGATGAAGACGAAATAGATCAGCGGCGCCACGAAGCCGAGCGCCTCCTGCGGCCCCATGCTGTTCATGTGCAGCGCCAGCACGACGGTCGGCAGCGACGTCTCGACCAGCACGCCGATGTAGCGCCGGACCACCGGCAGGTCGCGCCCCTTGCGCATGTGCCAGCTGATCGCCCCGTGCACCCAGATCTCGAACAGGATCAGCGGAATGGTGACGTAGAAGACGTAGACGGGGCTGAGGTTGCCGTGCCAGACGCGGCTGACCGCGTCGGGCGCAAAGAAATACACCAGCAGACTGATCGCCGCGAGGGCAGCGGCGGTAGCGATCAGCACCTTGATGCGGAGCAGCTCGGTGGTCATCACCTCGCGCATCAGGGCGTGATGGAAGTCGGCGGATACGGTTGTGTCTGCCGCTGCGCTGTTTTTGTCCGAAGATTCCGCCATGCCTCCCACCCCGCCATTCCGGGGCGCGAAGCGAACCCGGAATCTCGAGATTCCGGGTCCGATGCTTCGCATCGCCCCGGAATGACGATCATTGATGGCATCCATCATAGCCTCAATCGAGCGTGCGGCGGAAGCGCGTCACCGCGATCGTCATGGCAAACAGCATCAGGGCGACCAATGCGGCGGTGTCGTATTGCAGGTTCTGCATCGCCGCGCCCTTCAGCATGATGGCCCGGACGATGCGGACGAAATGGGTCAGCGGCAGCCCTTCGCCGATATATTGCGCCCAGACCGGCATGCCCGCGAACGGAAACATGAAGCCGGACAGCAGGATGCTCGGCAGGAAGAACATCATCGAGAGCTGCATCGCCTGCAGCTGGTTCTGCACGATGGTCGAGAAGGTGTAGCCGATCGACAGGTTGGTGGTGATGAACAGCGTGGTGAGCAGCGCCAGCAGCGTAAGGCTGCCGAGGACCGGCACGCCGAACAGCAAAATGCCGATGGCGATGATCAGCGTGGCCTGGATGAAGCCGACCAGCACATAGGGGATGATCTTGCCGAACATCACCTCGACCGGCTTGATCGGCATCGACAGCAGGCTCTCCATGGTGCCGCGCTCGATCTCGCGCGTCACCGAAAGCGCGGTGAAGATCAGCATGGTCATGGTCAGGATGGTCCCGACCAGGCCGGGCACGATGTTGAGGCGCGAATCCGCCGCCGGGTTGTAGCGGGCGTGGGCGCGGATTTCGAACGGCATGTCCGGGGGATCGCCGACGTGCAGATCATGCGCCAGCGCCGATTGCACCAGCGGCCCGAGTGCGCCGAGCGCCGAGCCCGACGCCACCGGGTCGGTGGCATCGGCCGCGACCAGCAGCGCCGGTCTGTCACCGCGCCGCACCGCGCGCTCGAAGCCGCGCGGGATCTCGACGCCGAACAGCACCTTGCCGGATTGCAGCAGCTCGTCGAATTCCTCGACGGTGTGGACCTCGCGGACAAAATGGAAATAGGCGGTGTTCTCCATCGCCTTCAGGATCGAACGGCCGAGATCGCTGTCCTCCTGGGTCAGCACCGCGGTCGGCAGATTGCGCGGCGTGGTGTTGATGGCGTAGCCGAACAACGTCAGCTGCATCACCGGCAGCATGATGATCATGGCGAACGAGACGCGGTCGCGGCGAAGCTGGATGAACTCCTTGACCAGCATCGCGTAGCTGCGCCGCCAGAAGCCGAATGCCGGCTCCCTCGCCTCGCTGTTCTGGATCGTTTCCGTTGCGCTCATCGCAATTATCCCTGGAAATTATCCCTGAAAGTTGTCCTTGGAGCGCCCCATCAGGTCGATGAAGACGTCCTCGAGCGACGGCTCGCTGGCCTGCCAATGCCATTTCGAATTGTCCCGATAGGGCGCGATCGCGGCCTCGAGCGCCGCCTTGTCGCGGCCGGAGACGTGCAGGCTGGTGCCGAACGGCGCCACCATGTCGACGCCGGGCTTGTCCGTGAGTTCGGCCATCAGGCCGTTGAAATCCTCGCCGGTCACCGTCCAGGTCGACAGCGCGGAGGCGGCGATCACCTCGTCCACCGTGCCATGCGCCAGCAGATGACCGTAGGCGATGTAGGCGATCTCGTGACAGCGCTCGGCCTCGTCCATGTAATGGGTCGAGACCAGCACGGTGAGGCCTTCGGCGGCGAGCGCGTGGATCTCGTTCCAGAAATCGCGCCGCGCCTTGGGATCGACGCCGGCGGTCGGCTCGTCCAGCAACAGCAATTGCGGATTGGGCAGCGTGCAGGCGCCGAGCGCGAGCCGCTGCTTCCAGCCGCCGGAAAGGTTGGCGGCGAGCTGCTCCTCGCGGCCCTTCAGGCCGATGCGCGCGATCATGTCGGCCGCGGCGCCGCGCGCATCCGGCATGCCATAGAGCCGCGCCACGAATTCGAGATTCTCGCGCACCGACAGATCCTGGTAGAGGCTGAAGCGCTGCGTCATGTAGCCGACCTTGCGCTTGATCTTGTCGGCATCGCGCCGGATGTCGTAGCCGAGGCAGGTGCCCTCGCCGCTGTCGGGCGTCAGCAGGCCGCACAGGATGCGGATGGTCGTGGTCTTGCCGCTGCCGTTGGGACCGAGGAAGCCGTAGATCGAACCGCGCTTGACCTGCATCGACAGGTCATGGACGACCTCGCGTCCGCCGAACGACTTGGTCAGGCCCTTCACGTCGATGGCGATGGAGGGTGCGTTGGACCGCGCGCTGGTGGAGCCGCCGTTCATCTGCGCTCCGCCACCGGCGTCTTGGGATTGAGGTAGATGCTGATCGGCTGACCGACGCGCAGCACATCGGGCCGGCTCGGCCGCGCCTGGATCAGATAGACCAGCTTGTTGCGCTCATCGAGGCTGTAGATGACCGGCGGCGTGTACTCCGCCGTGGTAGCGATGAAGTAGATCTTTGCCGTGAGGTCGGCGGCGCAATTGTCACAGGTCACCCTCACCTCGTCGCCGAGCGCGAGCTTCGGCAGCTCGGGCTCCGGCACGAAGAAGCGCAGCTTCATGTTGCCGGGCGGCATGATCGACAGCACCGGGCGCTGCGCCTGCACCATCTCGCCCTCGCGGAAATAGATCTGCTGGATCGAGCCCGCGATCGGCGCAAAGCCCTTGCGACGGTCGAGCCGGGTCTGCGAGGTGTTGACCCGCGCCTCCGCGACGCGCAGCGCCGAGACCGCGGAATCCAGATTGGCCTGGGTGCCGGCGCCGGTGCCGCGCAGCGAGGCCGCGCGATCATAGCTCTGCCGCGCGTTGGCGAGGGTCGCGTTGTTCTGGTTGAGATCGGCGCGCTGCAAATCGTCGTCGACCGAATAAAGCAGATCGCCGGGCTTGACCTCGTCGCCCTCGCGCACATTGAGCTTGATGACGCGGCCGGATTCATCGGGGCTGACGAAGATCATGTCGGCCTCGACCCAGCCCTGGAAGCCGGGATCACGCTTCTCCTGGCAACCGGCCAGCGCCGCCGCCAGCAGGACTGCGGTCACGAGCTTCATGATGCGCGAGACGGTCATGGCTTGCTCCGTTCGCCGAAGATCAGATCGAGATGAACCTTGAACATCGCGAGGGCATCGAGCGGCGCGTGCCGGGCAAACAGGCTCTGCCAGATCACCGCGACGATCGCGGGCGCCACGACGAGTTGGGGAAACTGCGCGAGCTGGCGCTGCCTGATCTCGCCGCGCGTGATCGCGAGCTGGATCAGCGCCTGCATCGCGGCCATCCCCTTCGACACCACCTCGCGGAAATAGAAGTCGGCGATCGCCGGGAAGCGCGGCCCTTCGGAGACGATCAGGCGGATGATGTCGCCGCGCCGGGTCGACACGACCTCGCGGATGAAGGTCTCGGCGAATCTCTCCACCGCATCGCGCACCGGGCCGGTGATGGTCGGCGGCGCGGCCATGCGATTGACCAAGGGCACGACGGCGGTGCGGATCAGCTCCTCGAACATCGACTCCTTGTCCTTGAAGTACAGATAGAGCGTGCCCTTGGCGACGCCCGCCCGCTTGGCAACATCGTCGAGCCGCGTCGCGGCAAAGCCGCGCGCGATGAACTCGTCCATCGCCGCCTCGACGATCGCAGCGCGCCGCTCCGCGGATTTCTCGGCGCGGTTCGCGGCAGGCTTCGCCTCGGGCAGCTTTGCCGAGGCCACCTTCGGGATCCTCGCTGCGGCAGCTCGGATCGTGGTGGTCCGGCGCCTGGCAGGCCGGGAGCGGTTCGCTTCTTGGATGCGCTTTGTCATGGCCATATTATGACTGACCAGTCAGTCATTGTCAACATGTTCAGAGAAAACGCCTGCCGGCCGGAAGCGTTCCTGTCGGCCTTCCCGGCTCCTCAGGGGGCGCATAGGTTCGCGATCTCGCGGTGCAAATGCCCGAATTTGCTGCTTATTTCCGCCCCTCCGGGGAACAGTGGGCGCAGGGAAAGCCCGCTCGCACCCACGGGCCCTGCGCAACAAGAAGGCGCAGGGGTGGCACCACAGGTGTAACCGGAGCAATCCGGCTTTCCCTGCGCGACGGGCTACGGCTCACTTCGTGCTCCCCCCGGCGAGATTGAGGGGATTTTGATACAAGCGATCGGCTGGGGGAAACACCTATGAGCGATTGGCTACACAACCTTTCTGTGCCGTGGATGGCCTTCATCGTCTTCGGCTTCACCTATCTTGTTGCCGTTCTCATTTTCGCAGGCGTTGCGATCCTGTCGACCAAGGAGCGCGCAACGTCCTTCAAATCGATCTCTCCCGGCATGTTGCCGGTGCTCGGCATCCTTTTCGGCCTGTTTGTCGCATTCACCGCGGCACAGGTCTGGAGTGACAGTGATCGCGCCACCGCGGCGGTGAGCCGCGAAGCCAGTTCGTTGCGGGCGGTCATCTTGCTCGCCGGCGGCCTGCCGCCGGAGCAGGAGGCGCGCCTGCGCGGCCTCGTTCGCGACTACGTCGAGGAAACGGTCGCCGTGGAATGGCCGATGATGGCGCGCCAGGCTGCATCGCTCAAGGCAGCTCCTCCGGCGCTGACCGCGGCGTTGCGGCTTGTCGTATCAACGCCCGCGCAAAACCCGGGCCAGCAGACGACGCAGCACGAGATCATCACCAATCTGAATTCGGCACTCGATGCGCGACGACAACGGATCATCGTCAGCCAGACCGAAGTCGACTCGATCAAATGGTGGTGCCTCTACCTTCAGGCCATCTGCGAGCTATTGGTCATTGCCCTTGTTCACTGCGACAACCGGTTGGGATCCGCCATCGCGATGGGACTGTTCGCGACCGGCGTGGCCACGTCGGTTCTGCTGATTGCCGCGCATGATCGACCATTCACCGGCCAGATATCGATTGCGCCGACACCGTTGCTGCAGATCATGCCGGACAAGGAGGCGAGCCGATAAGCGCCGGACCGCACTACGCGCGCACTCGGCTACGTGTGAAACTTCAGCCCGTCGAGGATCTTGTCGACCACCTTGCGGTCGGCGCGAATGGCGAGGCCGACCAGGTTGAGCTCGCTGCGCACGACCGCCTTCACCACCTCGCGGTTGGCGGCGTCATGCGTGGTCTTGAACATGTCCTCGGTGTAGAGCGCCGGCTGCACGTTGCGCGCCAGCGCGCGCTCCAGAGCCCGCGACAGCGCGGGCCCGTCGGCGCCGTAGATCAGGATCGGCTGGCCGATCAAAGAGAGATATCTGGTCCCCGAGCCGTCCTCGTAATTCTCGCCGATGCATTCGGGAAAGGAAGCGGCGATGCCGCCGGCAAGAAACGACGCCACGTTGAGCTTCTGCCAGACTTCCAGGTCGGTGCGGATCACGACCGCGATCTTGGTGTCGAACTGCATGGCGATAAATCTATCCGCAGGTTGACGACGAACGCCAGTTCTGACCGCGCATCCCTCATCTGCCCGCCAGGCGCTGACGTTAGTTTCTTGAGCAACCCACGGGCGGACCCTGCCCGCCTGAAGGGCGACGTCGCGGCTGGCGAAGCTGATATCGCTGCGGCGAAGAAGCTCAACCCACACGTCGACCGCTAGTGTCCCGAATCCGAAGTTCGCATCATTTGCCGCACCTTCGGAGCGAACTTCGGATTCGATAAGGACACTAGCAAACTTATGATTCTAGTGTGCTTTATGAATGCGAAGTTCGTGAAAGTGGCTGCCGCGAAATCGCACGAACTTCGCATTCAGCACACTAGCCGCGCGACGTCGCAAAGGCCCGATCCGTGCCGGGACGGAAAGCGATAGTCAGCTCCTGCGCCGCGTAGTAGGCTTCGGGCGTTCGATGACCATCAGCATATTTCAGGGCATTGCATCATGATCAGCAAGGCCGATGTTGTTGTTATTGGTTCGGGCGGATTGGGCGCGGCCACAGCCTATTACCTGAGCAAGCGTGGAGGTCTCAGCGTCGCCCTTGTCGACAAGCATGAGATCGGATCGCAAACCTCCCCCCGCGCTGCAGGCATGGTGAGTTGCGCGCGCAAGAGCGACTTGATGATTGGCCTCATCAAGGACGCATGCCGCAAGATCGAGGCGTTCACGGAAGAAACCGGCCAGCCGCTCGACTGGGTGCATTCGGGCAGCCTCAAGATTGCGCGCCGGCCGCAGGACGCCGAAGTGATCGAGGAAGATTTCGCGCGCGGACGCCGCACCGGCCTCGACGTCGAGCTGATCTCTCCGGAAGAGGCGAGCGGTCTCAATCCGTTCTTGCGGCCGGCGGGCGTCGTTGCGGCGATGCGGATCGGCGACGACCGGTATTTCGACCCGGCGCAGGTTGCCGTCGGTTTCGCCACAGCCGCCGCGTCCAACGGTGCAACCTTGCTGCCGAAGACTGACGTGCGCGCCGTCAACATCGTCGGCGGCACCGTGATCGGCTTGACCACCGCGAACGGCGTCATTGAAAGTCCGGTTGTCGTCGATGCCGCCGGTGCGTGGACGCGGCAGGTCGCGGAGGCGAGCGGCATTCGCGTGCCGCTGGTGCCGACCCGGCAGCAATTGATCGTCACCGAACCTTTGGATGGCGCCCGGGCCGACCTGCCGATGATCCGCATCATGGATGCCGCGGTGTATGCCCGCCCGTGTCAGGGCGGCTTCCTGTGGGGTGTCTACGAGGAAACGCCGCGCTTCTTCGATATGCAATCGCTTGGGGCCGGCTTCGACGTCAAGGACATGCCGCTCGATATCGGCGTGCTTCATGCCGCCGCCGATGAGGTCAAGGACCAGCTCCCGTTCCTGCAAACCGCCAAGGTGCGGGAGTTTCGCGGCGGCATTCCGACGATGACCGCCGACGGCCATCATATTCTCGGCCCGGCCGCCGGCGTGACCGGTTTCTATTTTGCGAGCGGATGCAACGTCGCCGGCCTGTCGATCTCGCCGACCGTCGGCGAGGCGCTCGCGGCCTGGATCGTGGACGGCAAGCCGCCCGTCGATCTATCGCCGATGTCGGTCATGCGGTTCAAAGACCAATCGTGGTCCGAAGACCAATTGGAGCGCGACGCCGCCTGGCAATACCGACACTTCTATGGCGCCGTCTGAGCGCGGCTCGGAGTGCAGGCCATCAGCGCTTTGCCCACCAGGCGGACCTTGCGGATCGGCGACTGCCCTACCCCTTGGCGTCGCAGGCCCAGGCGCGGATCACGCATTCCTTGCCGCCATAGTCGTAGCACTTCTTGGTCGCGGCATTGAGCGAGCTCGAGATCTTCGGCGCCACGGCATAGCCATGGGCGCCGCACGGATTCTTCATGTCGATCGAAAGCGCGGCGCAGGCGCGCTTCATGGTGACGGTGGTGCAATCGCCCTTGCACTGCTTCAGCGCGGCGGCGCGCGCCGCGCCTTCCGCCGGATAGTCGTAGGCCTGGCCATACGCTCCGCACTTGCCGACCGCGAACGCGCCGGCCGCGCGCGCCTTGGGCACGAAGGTTTCCACGGAGAAACGCGTGGCGCCGAGCAGCAATGTCAGGACGAGAATCGTCAACGCTCGACGCTGCGCGACGGCGGTCGAAATGATCAAGCGGAAATCCCCCAAAGCCCGGCGCGGACTGTACGCAGGGGTCGTTTCCAGATGGTGAATGACGGGTTGAGGCGCGCAACTCTAACCACCCGTCGTCCCGGCGAAAGCCGGGACCCATAACCACCGCCTTGTGCGATGGAGTTCGCTGGAGCCCCAGCGTCGCACAACAACTTCATCCTGTGGTTATGGGTCCCGGCTCGCGCTTCGCTTGGCCGGGACGACAGCGGATAAAGCCTACCCGCGCCGCGCGGCTTCCAGCGCCTGCGGGGTGTCGATGTCGAGGAAGGCGCTGTCGCCGTCGACCGGGACCTCGGCGACCACCTCGGCATGCTTGGTGATCAAGTGACGCGCGCCGATGTCGCCGTCGAGCGTCATCAGCTCCTTGAAGAAGCGCCTTGACCACAGCACCGGATTGCCGCGGCGGCCCTCGCTGACCGGGACCGCGATCAGATGGCCGCGGTCGGGCGCGAAGGTCTCGATCAGGCGATCGATCAGCTTCGCATCGATCAGCGGCATGTCGCCGAGGCAGACGATCGCGCCGTCGGCGCTGTCGGAGACCGCCGCAATGCCGGCCTTCACCGAGCTGGCGAGGCCGCCGGCGAAATCCGGGTTGCGGACGAATTTCACCTTGAGGCCATCGAGCGCCCGCTCGACCAGCTCGGCCTGATGTCCGGTGACGACGATGACCTCGGAGGCCTTCGAGGCCAGCGCCTGCTCGGCGACGATGCGCGCGAGCTTCTTGCCGTCGAGCTCGGCGAGCAGCTTGTTCGGGCCGCCCATCCGGGTCGAGCGGCCGGCGGCAAGCACGATCGCGGCAACGTTGCGGTTGCCTTCGGTGTCCGGCACGGTGCGCGGCTGCGGCCGCGTCACGATCTCCATCAGCAGGCCGCCGACGCCCATGCCGGTGAGATCCGACCGCGTCACCTTGATGCCGGCGAGCAGCCGCATCAAGACCCAGTCAAAACCGTTCTCGACCGGCGAGCGCGCACAGCCCGGCGCTCCCAGCACCGGCACGCCGCCGGCGCTGCCGATCAGCAGCAGATTGCCCGGATCAACCGGCATGCCAAAATGCTCGACCGCGCCACCGATCTCGGTGATTGCAGCCGGAATGACATCACGACGGTCGGCGATCGCGGACGCCCCGAACACGATGACGAGCTCGGCGCCCAGTTCGAGCAATTCCTTGATCGAGGCGGCGAGCACCGTCTCGTCATGCGGCACGCGGCGCTCGGCGATGATGGTGGCGCCGGCCGGCGCGAGCCGTTCGGCGGTGACGCGCAGCGTCTTGTCGATCACCTTCGGCGCGAGGCCCGGCAGCAGCGTCGAGACCACCCCGACCTTCTGGATCACATAGGGCGCGATCCGCAGCGTATCCTTGCCGGCCACCGCGACGGCGGCATCGCGTAAGCGCCCCTCGACGCCGAACGGGATCAGCTTGACGGTCGCGATCATCTCGCCTTCGACCACCGGCTTGAACGCGGCGAGGGTCGCGAAGGTGATGGCCTCGTCGACGTCGTTGATGCGGTCGACCGCGGCGCGATCGATCACCAGCACGCCGGGGCGCGCCGCGAACAGATTGGCGCGGCCGGTGAAGGCGCGCTCGACGTTGACGCCCTCGCCGGCCACCGCCTGCGCGATGCTGGCGGCCGCGGCGTCCTCGGAGACGTCGCCCTCGTCGAGCCGCACCACGACGATCTCGTCGACGCCGGCCTTGGTCAGCGCCTCGACCTCGGCGGGGCCGATCGTGGTGCCCTTCTTGAGCACCAGCGCGCCCTGGCGGAGGGTATGAACGGTGACGCCGCCAATCGCGTCGGCCGGACTGGCGGGACCGAACTTCATGCCGCTTCTTCTTTTTGCTTGGGAGGCAGGCGCAGCTGCGCGGTGATCTCGGCCATGATCGCGACCGCTATCTCCGACGGCGACACCGCGCCGATATCGAGGCCGATCGGCGCGTGGATGCGCGCGATGTCGCTGTCCCGGGCGCCCTGCGCGCGCAGCCGCTCGGCGCGCTTGGCGTGGGTCTTCCGCGAGCCGAGTGCGCCGATATAGAAGCAGTCGCGGTCGAAGGCGTGCAGCAGTGCCGGATCGTCGATCTTCGGATCATGCGTCACCGCGACGAAGGCGGTGTAGTGATCGACGTTGAGCGGCGGCAGCGCGACGTCGGGCCATTCGGCGACCAGCGGCACGTCGGGGAAGCGCTCCGGGCTCGCAAACGCGGTGCGCGGATCGACCACCGTGACGTCATAGTCGAGCGAGCGCGCCAACGGCGCCAGCGCCTGGCTGATATGGACTGCGCCGATGATCACGAGCTTTGCGGTCGGCGCGTAGACGTTGAGGAACAGTTTTTTGCCTGATACCTCGATATTGCCGCTCTTGCCCATCCGCAGCTGCTTTGCGAGCTCGGCACGCAGCGGATCGGCGGCGATGTCCGCGGCCTTGACCAGACGCTGATCGCCATTGGCGGTGTCGGTGACGATGATGACCGGGCGGCGCGCGGCGCGCTCGGCGTTCAACGCTTTGAGGATCTCGAGTTTCACGGCTAACCAACCTTCTCGACGAAGACGCGGATGGTGCCGCCGCAGGACAGGCCGACATTCCAGGCGGTCTCGTCGGCAACGCCGAATTCGAGCATTTTTGGCTGGCCGCTCGCGATGACGTCGAGCGCTTCCGTCACGACAGCGCCCTCGACGCAGCCGCCGGAGACCGAGCCGAGGAAGGTGCCGTCGTCATTGATGACGAGGCTCGAGCCGGCCGGGCGCGGCGCCGAGCCCCAGGTCTCGACCACCGTGGCAAGCGCCACGCCATGGCCCTCTTTCTGCCAGGTCTCGGCGGCCTGAAGAATGTCTTCGTCGCGGTTGAGCATGAGAGCGTCTCCTCAAGCAACAGAACGGATCAGGCTGCGGTGGTGCGCCGGCGGCGGGGACGACAGCGCCCCGATCAAGCCCTTGATGGACGTCAAGTTATGCACCGGGCGAAATTCGTCAACGTGGGGCAACATCATTTTGATGCCCTGCGCCTTGGCCTCGAAGCCGGAGTAGCGCAGCAGCGGATTGAGCCAGATCAGGCGGCGGCAGGAACGGTGCAATCGGTCCATCTCGAAGGCCAGTTTGGCATCAGCCTCCCGTTCTAGTCCATCGGATATAAGGAGGACGATGGCGCCCTGCCCGAGCACCCGGCGGGCCCAGAGCTGGTTGAAGCTGTGCAGCGAAGTCGCGATCCGCGTCCCGCCGGCCCAGTCCTCGACCGAGGACGAGCAGCTCGCCAGCGCCTCGTCGGGGTCACGCGCCCGTAACGCGCGCGTCACATTGGTCAGGCGGGTGCCGAACAGAAACACCGAAACCCGCTTGCGGGCATCGGTGATGGCGTGCAGGAAGTGCAGGAACAGGCGGGTGTACTCGCTCATCGAGCCCGAGATATCGAGCAGCGCCACGATCGGCGCCGGCTTTTCGATCCGGCCGAGCTTTCGGATGTCGATGATCTCGCCGCCGGTGCGCAGCGAGTTGCGCACGGTGCGGCGCATGTCGAGCCGTAGGCCCCGCGCATCCGGCTGGTAGCGGCGGGTCACGAGCTCGGCCTGCGGCAGCCGCATCTTGGCGATCTCGCGCGTCACCTCGGCGATCTCCGCCGCGGTCATCTGCGCAAAATCCTTCTTCTGCAGGATCTCCTTGTCGGAGACCGAGAGCTTCAGCTCCTGCTCCTGGGCCTGCGGCCGCTCCTCGCTCCGCGCCGGCTGCGCCATCGCCTCCTGGACGCGGCGCGAGGCCGGCGGCGGCTTCTTCCTGGCGTGGTCGGGCAGCGGCACCGAATCCAGCATGCTCTTCCACTCCTCGGCGGCGCGGAAGAACAGCATAAAGGCCTGGCGGAAGATTAGCGCGTGCTCGTGGCGCTTGACGAAGATCGCTTCCAGCGTGGCGTAGAAATCGGCGCGATGCCCGACCTCGATCAGCTGCAGCGCATCGAGCGCGTCGATCACCGAGCCCGGCCCGACGGGAAGCCCGGCCGCCCGCAGCGCGCGGGCAAAGCCGATCACGTTGTCGGCCATGTGGCCGGTCGGAGGCGCGAGGTGGTTGATCGCCATTGTTTGTACCCTGTCATTCCGGGGCACGCGAAGCGTGAACCCGGAATCTCGCGCAACAACTTCGAGATTCCGGGTTCGACGCTGGCGCGTCGCCCCGGAATGACGAAGAGCTACGTCTCGCTCGTCGCATCCTTCAACGTCTTCTGCAGCGCATCGCCCTGCATGCGCGCGATGTCGTCCTGATACTTCAAGAGCGCGCCCAGCGTGTCGCCGACCACCTGCGGCGTCAGCGAACGGGCGTCCAGCTCGGACAGCGCGGTGGCCCAGTCGATGGTCTCGGCGACGCCCGGCGACTTGTAGAAATCCTGGTTGCGCAGCGCCTGCACGAAGCGGACGACCTGCTGCGACAGCTTGGCGGAGATGTTCGGCACCCGCGACTTGACGATCGCAAGCTCGCGCTCGGCTGTGGGATAATCCACCCAGTGATAGAGACAGCGCCGCTTCAGCGCGTCATGAATCTCGCGCGTGCGGTTCGAGGTGATGATCACGATCGGCGGCGCCGGCGCCTTCACGGTGCCGAGCTCGGGAATCGTGACCTGGAAGTCGCTGAGGATTTCCAGCAGATACGCCTCGAATGCCTCGTCGGCGCGGTCGAGCTCGTCGATCAGCAGCACCGGAGGGCCCGCGACATCGGGCTCGAGCGCCTGCAGCAGCGGCCGCTTGATCAGGAATCGCTCGGCGAAGATGTCGCTGGCGAGCTGGTCGCGATCGGTATCGCCGGAGGCTTCCGCAAGGCGGATCGCGATCATCTGCGCCGCACTGCTCCACTCATAGACCGCGGAGGCGACGTCGAGGCCTTCATAGCATTGCAGGCGGATCAGCTTGCGCCCGAGCGCCGCCGACAACACTTTTGCGATCTCGGTCTTGCCGACACCGGCTTCGCCCTCGAGGAACAGCGGCCGGCCCATCCGCAGCGCGAGATAGGTCACGGTCGCGAGCGACCGCTCGGCGAGGTAGCCGCGCGAGGTCAGGAGATCCTCGAGCGCATCGACGGAAGTGGGTAACGCCGATGCACTCATGGAACAGCCAGTCTTCGAACAGAGGTCAGCAAGGTCACGCCTTGGTACTTAGTCCTTGGCGTTCGCGGCTTCCACCGCCCTGCGCGTCAAAACGCCGATCAGATGCGCGCGGTATTCCGCACTGCCGTGCAGGTCGCTGTTCAGCCCGTCGGCCGAAACCGCGATGCCGTCGAGCACCTTGTGCGAGAAGCGCTTCTTCAGGGCGTCCTCGAACGCGGTGACGCGGAAGACGCCGTCGGAGCCCGCACCGGTGACCGCGACGCGCACGTCGGACGGACGCTTTGCCACGAACACCCCGACCAACGCATAACGCGAGGCCTGGTTGCGGAACTTGACGTAGGCCGCCTTCTTCGGCACCGGGAACATCACCTTGGTGATGATCTCGTCGGCCTCCAGCGCGGTCGAGAACAGGCCCTGGAAATACTCCTCGGCCTTGAGGCGGCGCTTGTTGGTGACGATGGTCGCGCCCAGCGCCAGCACCGCGGCCGGATAGTCGGCGGTCGGGTCGTTGTTGGCGAGCGAGCCGCCGATGGTGCCGCGGTGGCGCACGGCGGGATCGCCGATCAGGCCGGCAAGCTCGGCCAGCGCCGGGATCGCCTCGCCCACGACCGCGGAGTTCGCGACCTCGGCGTGCTTGGCGGTGGCGCCGATGACCAGCGAGCGGCCCTTCATCTCGATCGTGTCGAGACCTTCGATGTGGGAGAGGTCGACCAGATGCGGCGGGCTGGCGAGCCGCTGCTTCATGACCGGCACCAGCGTGTGGCCGCCGGCGATCAGCTTGGCGTCCTCGTTCTTCACCAGGAGGTTGGCGGCCTGCCGCACGGTGCCGGGACGGTGATATTTGAATTCGTACATTGGAATGTCCTGATCGCGCTCGCGATGAATTGCTGACTAGGCGAGGTCCGACTTCGCCATCGCCTTGGCGCCGGCGGCGATCGAAGCGACGATGTTCTGGTAGCCGGTGCAGCGGCACAGATTGCCTTCCAGCTCCTCGCGGATCACCTCGTCGGAGAGCTCGTGGCCCTTGCGATGGACCAGGTCGACCGCGGTCATGATCATGCCCGGCGTGCAGAAGCCGCACTGCAGGCCGTGATGCTCGCGGAAGGCCTCCTGCATCGGGTGCAGCGGCGCGCCATCGGCCGCCAGCCCCTCGATGGTCTTGACCTCGTGACCGTCGGCCATCACCGCAAGCGTCGTGCAGGACTTCACCGCCCTGCCGTCCAGATGCACGACGCAGGCGCCGCACTGCGAGGTGTCGCAGCCGACATGGGTGCCGGTCAGCCGCAGGTTTTCGCGCAGAAACTGGACCAGAAGGGTACGGGGGTCGACATTCGCGTTCACGGGGTTGCCGTTCACGATCATTGAAATCTTGGCCATCAGCACTCTCTTATCTGCGCCACCGCATATCGGCGAAGCAGGCGGTTTTAAATCATTCCAGACGGCATAATATGGGCGCGCCCCGCGATGGGCAACCTTTCGAGCCACCCATCCAGGACATGGCCGGACCTGAATAATCCAGCCGAAAGGCGGGGCTAACCCTGCACCGCCTTGGCGAAATTTGCAAAGAATTCATCGGCCAGCTTCTTGGCGGCGCCGTTGATCAGGCGCTGGCCGAGCTGGGCGAGCTTGCCGCCGATCTGCGCCTCCACATTGTAGCTCAGAAGCGTGCCGCCATCCTTGTCGGCAAGGCCAACGGTGGCGCCGCCCTTGGCAAAGCCGGCGACCCCGCCCTCGCCTTCGCCTGAGATCTTGTAGCCGTTCGGCGGGTCGAGATCGCTCAATGTGACCTTGCCCTTGAAGCGGGCCGAGACCGGGCCGACCTTCATCTTGGCGGTGGCGCGGAAGCCGCCCTCGTCGGTCTTCTCCAGCTCTTCGCAGCCGGGAATGCAGGCCTTCAAAACTTCGGGATCGTTGAGCTTGTCCCACACAGCCTGGCGCGGCGCTGCAAGCTGGACTTCGCCGGTCATTGTCATGGCCATAGGGGACCTCCTCGATCGCTAGAACCTTTTCCCCCAAGTAAAGCAGCCGGGACACAAAGGAAAGGGCACCTTCGGAGGATGAGCGATGCATATTCGCAACCGCAGCAAGCCAAGCCTATCGTTCACGAAATCGCGCAATCCCCGTTGTTGAAAATGCAGGCAGCCCCGGGGCATTGGCATCGACGCGCGACAGTGGTTAGGTCGCCGGCCATGAGCACAGCCCTCTCCCCCCTGCTCGCGCCGATGCTGTCGAGCGCCGCGATGCGCACGGTGTGCGACGACGCCGCCACGCTGCAGAACATGCTGGATTTCGAGGCCGCGCTGGCCCGCGCCGAGGTGGCCTGCGGGGTGATTCCCGCAGCTGGCGCAGGACCAATCGGCGCCGCCTGCAAGGCCGAATCATTCGACACTGCCGCGCTGGCCGACGCCGCGACGCGGTCCGGCAATCTGGCGATCCCGCTGGTGAAGGCCCTGACCGCCAATGTCGCCAAGGCGGACGCCGCGGCGGCGCGCTACGTGCATTGGGGTGCGACCAGCCAGGACGTCATCGACACCGCGACGATGCTGTCGCTGCGCGAGGGGATCGACGCGCTGCTGGCCGACCTCGACCGCGCCGTCGCGGGCTTCGCAAGGCTTGCGCGCGCCCATCGCGACACCGCCGTGGTGGCGCGGACCTGGCTGCAGCACGCCCTGCCGATGCCGTTCGGCCTCAAGCTCGCCGAATATGCCGCGGCGCTGCATCGCTCCCGCAAGCGCTTGCTGCGCCTGCGCCGCGAGACGCTGGCGCTACAATTCGGCGGCGCCGCCGGGACGCTCGCCGCGCTCGGAGATAAGGGGCTGGCGGTCGCCGCCGCCCTTGCGCGAGAGCTCAATCTGCCCCTGCCGGATGCGCCCTGGCATACCCATCGCGACCGCATCGCCGAGGCCGCGTCGGTGTTCGCCATCCTCGCCGGCAGTTGCGGCAAGATCGCGCGCGACGTTTCGCTGATGATGCAGACCGATGTCGGCGAGGCCTTCGAGCCGGCTGGCGCCGGCCGCGGCGGCTCCTCCACCATGCCGCACAAGCGCAATCCGGTCGCTGCGGCGAGCGCGCTGGGGGCTGCGACCATGGCGCCGAATCTTGCCGCCACGATCTTCGCCGCGCAGGTGCAGGATCATGAGCGCAGCGCCGGTCCGTGGCATGCGGAATGGCCGACCTTGCCGGGCCTGATGCTGGTGACCTCGGGCGCGCTTGCCGCCATCGTCGATCTCGCCGAAGGGCTCGAGGTCGATGCGGCGCGGATGCGCGCCAATCTCGATGCGACGCAGGGGTTGATCATGGCGGAAGCCATCACCTTTGCGCTGGCCGACAAGATCGGCAAGAGCGACGCCCATCATCTGATCGAAGCCGCCAGCAAGCGCGCGGTCGCGGAGAAGAAGCACCTGCGCGAGGTGCTGTCGGCGGACGCCAAGGTCACCGCGCATCTCGACGCGAAACGAATCGCGGAGCTGTTCGAGCCGATGGCCTATCAGGGCGCCTCGCAAGCGCTGATCGACCGCCTGCTGGCTTCACTGGATGACAAATAGCGACGATGTCATTGCCGGATTTAAGCCGGCAAGCGCATGACGAGAGGGAAAAGCCGATGCCGATGATCAACGCCGACGGGTGCCTGCTCAACGTCCAGGTGGACGGCCGCGACGGCGGACCGACCTTGATGCTGTCGAACTCGCTCGGCTGCACCTTGCAGATGTGGGAGCCGCAGATGCGGGCACTGACGCAGCTGTTCCGCGTCATCCGCTACGACCGCCGCGGTCACGGCAAATCCGGCGTGCCGGCGGGCCCCTATTCGATGGAGCGGTTCGGCCGCGACGTGCTGGTGATCCTCGACGACCTCAACATCGAGAAGGTGCACTGGTGCGGCCTGTCGATGGGCGGCATGGTCGGACAGTGGCTGGGAGCGAATGCCCCGGAAAGATTCGGCAAGATCATCCTCGCCAACACCGCCTGCTACTATCCCGATCCGACCAACTGGCTCAACCGCATCAAGGCGGTGAAGGAAGGCGGCATCGCCGCGGTCGCCGACGCCGTGATCGCCGGCTGGCTGACCGCAGATTTCCGCGAGCGCGAGCCGGAGACCGCGGCGCGCATGAAGGCGATGCTGATTGCCTCGCCGGTCGAAGGCTATCTCGCCTGCTGCGAGGCGCTGTCGACACTCGACCAACGCGCCCTGCTGCCGAAGATAAAGAGCCCGACCTTGGTGATCGCGGGAAAGCAGGACATGGCAACGCCGGTGTCGGCAGGCGAAATGATCCGCAGCGGCATTCCCGGCGCCAGCATGACGCTGCTCGATGCCGCGCACATTTCCAATGTCGAGCAGTCGCACGCCTTCACCGAAGCCGTGGTCGGCTTCCTGACGCAACGGTAACGGTCATCGTCATTCCGGGGCGGTCCGCAGGACCGAACCCGGAATCTCGAGATTCCGGGTCCGATGCTTCGCATCGCCCCGGAATGACCCAGTGTGTAGCCCGGATGCAGCGAAGCGAAATCCGGGACAAGTCCTTCGGCCAACGCTGAAGCCCCGGATTGCGCTGCGCTCCATCCGGGCTACGATTTCATGAGGAGACATCCATGGACGACAATCAGCGCCGCGACGACGGCATGACGCAGCGCCGCAAGGTGCTCGGCAATGAATGGGTCGACAAGTCGATCAAGAACCGCAACGCGTTCAACACCGACTTCCAGGACCTGATCACGCGCTATGCGTGGGGCGACATCTGGACCCGGCCGCATTTTGATCACCGCACGCGCCGCGTGCTTGTGATCGGCACCATGGTCGCGCTCGGCCAGTGGGACGAATTCCGTCTGCATGTGCGCGCCGCGCTCGCCGAGGGCGGCTTCACGCCCGACGACATCAAGGAGATCCTGCTGCAGCAGGCGATCTATTGCGGCGTGCCAGCGGCCAACCACGCCGTCAAGGAAGCCGGCGCGATCATTGCCGAGCTAGGAGCATGATCCGGAAAAGTGCGAAGCGGTTTTCCGAAAAGATCATGCGCAAAAAACGACTAAAGTGCGAAGACTATCGCGCTTTAGGGCTGCTGAAGGGATAGCTGGCCTGCGGGCGTTTCGGTGGTCGTTGCTGCATTGGCAGACGCTCGAGCTCGCTTCGGCGAGGTCTCAAACAGCATCACGATCGCGGTCCCGAGCAGCATCAGAAGCTCGGACGCATGCATGCGCATCGCTTCGACCTCGCCGACCTTGGAAGCCATCATCATGCTGGCGAAGCTCAGCACGCTGCCAAGGCAGAGCGCCACCGCGAGCGCCTCATCGGCGCCGCTGCTGCTCTTGCGCAACGGCGAGAACGCGGCCATCGCGAGGAAGACTGTGAAGAACGCCACCACGGTGATCCGCGCCAGCGCGAGCAGCCACGCGAGCCGCACCGTCGCCATCTTGCCGAGGTGCAGATAGTCGCTGGCATAGAACGCGATCGACACGCTCGGCCGCTCATAGAGGCCGTGGATCGGCGACACCATGATGCTGAAGGCGATGATGGTCCAGACCGGAATGAAATAGGCCGCAAGCAGCGCGCCATTGAAGGAGCTGATCCGCCAGTTGTTCGACATTGCCGCTTCCCGTGCTTCCCGCGCCTTTCAGACCGGCGACGGTTCAGGGCGCGAGCTAACGCCGATCAATTGCCGGCAGCAATTTAAACCCTTTGTTAAGGTTAAGCGCGATGCGATGGTTCCGGATCGATGCGATCGGGCCCGGCCGGGATCTGCGCAAGATCGGCGCCGGCCGGGGATAAAGGGGGTAAAATGACCGAAAGAACGCGCGTTTTCGTCGCAACGCCCTGCTACGGCGGCGATCTGAAGATGGCCTATGTGTTGTCCGCCCTGAAGCTTCAGGCTGCGGCCACCGCCCGGGGCATCGACATCCAGTTTCATCTGATCGGAAACGAATCGCTGATCGTCCGCGCCCGGAACGAACTGGCCCACCAATTCCTTGCATCCGGCGCCAGCCATCTCCTGTTCATCGATGCCGATATCGGGTTCGAACCCGAGTCCGTCTTCCGGCTGCTGGATTGCGGTGCCGACGTTTCCGCCGCGGCCTATCCGCTTAAGCACATCGATTGGGCAAAGGTGCAGCGGGCTGCGGACGCCAAGCGCAAGAACCTCGCGTCATCCTCGCTGGACTATGTCGTCACATGGGAGGGCGACCAGATCACGTCTCGCGGCGACGGCTTCGCCAAGGTCCGATATGCCGGAACCGGCTTTCTCATGATGAAGCGATCCGCCCTCGTCAGGCTGTGCGACGCCCATCCCGAACTCAAATATCGGGCGAACCACAAGTCCAACGACTTGAACACCGGCGACCTGGTCCGCGCCGACCTCGACCGCGTGTCGCTGTTCGAATGCATGATCGACAAGACGACCGGCGAGTATTTGTCCGAAGATTACGCGTTCTGCCGGCGCTGGATCGATCTCGGCGGCGAAATCTGGCTCGACCTCCGAAGCGAGCTCACGCATTTCGGTTCGTACGCCTTCCGCGGCCGCTTCGCCGACCAGTTGGCCTGAACAAGACAGCCCAAGCGAAAAGGGTTTAAGCCTGAACAAGGAAGGCCTCGCCTTTCGGCGAGGCCTCCCTGCTAGTTCGGCTCAATTGTCCGAATTAGCGCTCCGGATTGGGCTTCTGGCCCTGCCGGCCCTGATCCTGCTGTTGCTGGCCGGGCTTCTGGCCGCCGCCCTGCTGCTGCTGGCCGGGCTTCTGATTGGGGTTCTGGTTCGGCTGTCCCGGATTCTGATTTGGGTTGCTCATTCAGCTACTCCCTTTGCTTTCATCAAGCTGGGGACAACGCGCGCGTCGGAAGCGCGGTTGCTCGGGGAACACGGGTTCCGGCGTGATCATTGCAAGGCAAGGCCATGTCGGCCCTGTGACATCGGAACCGCATCCGCCAAACTAGTTATGTACAAGCCCTTTCTGCTGCTGCCACGCTGTTGCCGCGGCCGGGGTTCCACTGTTAGAAAACGACACGACGTGACGGATCAGGCTGCCGGGGCCCTCGCCGCGTCACCCTCGACGTAGCGTTTTCGAGCGAAGTGGGAACCGGTTCGCGTGAAGAAGGCGCGTCCAGATCAACACGAGAGCCTGGTCGGTTCTCAACCGAACAGGCTCTGACGGCAGCGTATGGATTATTTCGCCCAGCAATTGATCAACGGCCTCGTGCTCGGTTCGATCTACGGCCTGATCGCCATCGGCTACACGATGGTCTACGGCATCGTCGGCATGATCAACTTCGCCCATGGCGACATCTTCATGATCGGCGGCTTCATCGCGCTGATCTCGTTCCTGGTGCTGGTGTCGCTCGGCCTCACCGCGATCCCCCTGATCCTGCTAATCGTGCTGCTGGTCTCGATGGCGATCACCGCGCTCTATGGCTGGACCATCGAGCGCATCGCCTACCGACCCTTAAGGCATTCGTTCCGCCTGGCGCCGATGCTGTCCGCGATCGGCATGTCATTCGTGCTGACCAATTTCTCACAGGTGTCGCAAGGCGCGCGGGTGAAGCCGGTGCCGCCGATCATCACCGGCGGCTACACGCTGCATGAAGGCTCGTCGGGCTTCGCCGTGCAGCTCTCCAACATCCAGATCATGGTCGTGCTCGCCACCATCGTCGTGCTGGCGCTGTTCACCTGGCTGGTCTCGCGCACCCGGCTCGGACGCGACATGCGCGCCTGCGAGCAGGACCAGACCATGGCCTCGCTGCTCGGCGTCGACGTCGACCGCACCATCTCGATGACCTTCGTGATCGGCGCCGCGCTCGCCGCGGTCGCAGGCATGATGTATCTCCTGTATTACGGCCTGGTCGATTTCTTCATGGGCTTCGTCGCCGGCATCAAGGCGTTCACCGCCGCCGTGCTCGGCGGCATCGGCTCGCTGCCGGGCGCGATGCTCGGCGGACTCGCGATCGGCCTGATCGAGACGTTCTGGTCGGCCTATTTCTCGGTGGAGTACAAGGACGTCGCCGCGTTCTCGATCCTGATCGTGGTGCTGATCTTCATGCCGACCGGCCTGCTTGGCCGTCCCGAAGTCGAAAAAGTCTGACAGGCACTTCGTGAGCGCGACCTCAGCCCGCCCCTCGCACGCCGCGCAGCCCTTGGGCAGCGCCTTCATTCTCAAGAAAGCCCTGATCAGCGCCCTTGTCGCGCTGGTGCTGTTCTCGCTGATGATCGGCATTCGCACCGAAGCCGGGCCGCAGGGCGGCCTGATCTACTGGACGCGGTTCGGCGACCTCGCAGCCCTTGTCGGCGCGGTGTTCGGCGGCAGCATCGTCGTCGAGTTGCTGCGGCAGTGGTGGGGGCCGGTCGACAAGGACCGCATCGTGCCGAAGCCGGTGCAATCAGCGATGTCGTTCGCCGGCCGCTGGCTGGCGCCGGCGCTGTTGGTGTTCACCTTTCTCGTGCCTGTCATCTTCTACAACCAGCGCTACATTCTCGACCTGTCGATCCTGGTCCTGACCTATGTGATGCTGGGATGGGGATTGAACGTCGTGGTCGGCCTCGCCGGCCTGCTCGACCTCGGCTACGTCGCGTTCTACGCCGTCGGTGCCTATTCCTACGCGCTGCTTGCCACCAATTTCGGATTGTCGTTCTGGGTCTGCCTGCCGCTTGCCGGCATCCTGGCGGCGTTCTGGGGCGTGCTGCTCGGCTTCCCGGTGCTGCGGCTGCGCGGCGACTATCTCGCGATCGTGACGCTCGCCTTCGGCGAGATCATCCGCCTTGTCATCATCAACTGGCAGAGCCTGACCGGCGGCCCCAACGGCGTCTCGGGAATTCCCCGCCCGACAATGTTCGGCATTCCGCTGACGGCGGGTGAAGACGGGCTCGCCGCCAAGCTCGGCATCGAATTCTCGCCGACCCACCGCCTCGTCTTCCTGTTCTATCTGATCCTTGCGATGGCGCTGATCACCAACTGGGTGACGATCCGGCTGCGGCGGCTGCCGATCGGCCGCGCCTGGGAGGCGCTGCGCGAGGACGAGGTCGCCTGCCGCGCGCTCGGCATCAACACCACGACCACCAAGCTGACGGCGTTCGCGACCGGCGCGATGTTCGGCGGCCTCGCCGGCGCGTTCTTCGCCACGCGGCAGGGCTTCATCAGCCCGGAATCCTTCACCTTCCAGGAATCGGCGCTGGTGCTGGCGATCGTGGTGCTCGGCGGCATGGGCTCGCAGCTTGGCGTGGCGCTTGCGGCGCTGACCATGATCGGCGGCTTCGAGCTGTTCCGCGGCCTCGATCAATACCGCATGCTGGTGTTCGGCATGGCGATGGTGCTGCTGATGATCTGGCGGCCGCGCGGGCTGATCGGCCATCGCGCGCCGACCGTGTTCCTGGAACGCAACCAGGCGATCTCGTCCGACCTCGTCAAGGAGGGCCACGGATGAGCGGCGACCCCATTCTCACCGTCGACCGCCTGATGATGCGCTTCGGCGGCATCGTCGCCGTCAACGAACTGTCCTTTGCCGCCGAGCGGCGCAAGATCACCGCGCTGATCGGGCCGAACGGCGCCGGCAAGACCACCGTGTTCAACTGCATCACCGGGTTCTACCGGCCGAGCGGCGGCGCGATCCGCCTCGCCCATGACGACGGCCGCACCATCCAACTCGAGCGGCTGAACGATTTCCGCATCTCCAAGCAGGCCAAGGTGGCGCGCACCTTCCAGAACATCCGGCTGTTTCCCGGCATGACCGCGCTGGAAAATCTGATGGTCGCCCAGCACAACGCGCTGATGCGCGCCTCGGGTCTGACCCTGCTCGGACTGCTCGGCCTGCCGTCCTGGCGCGAGGCCGAGCAGCGCGCCATCGATCTGGCGCGGACCTGGCTCGCGCGCGTCAGCCTGCTCGACCGCGCCGACGATGCCGCGGGCAACCTGCCCTATGGCGACCAGCGCAGGCTCGAGATCGCGCGCGCGATGTGCACTGAACCGGCGCTGCTCTGTCTCGACGAGCCGGCGGCCGGACTGAATGCGCGCGAGAGCGGCGGGCTCAACGAGCTGCTGCTGTCGATCCGCAACGAACAGGGCACCTCGATCCTCCTGATCGAGCACGACATGTCGGTCGTGATGGAGATCTCCGATCACGTCGTGGTCATGGACTACGGCGTCAAGATCGCCGAAGGCACGCCGCAGACGGTGCGCGACGACCCCAAGGTGATCGCCGCCTATCTCGGCGCCGACGAGGAAGAGGCGATCGCCGTGATGGAGAGCGGCACGTGACGAGCGCAGCCAGCAAGCCCCCCACCTCCCCCTGCAAGGGGGAGGTCGACCGCGAAGCGGGCGGGTGGGGGTCACGCTTTTCCCGCACGAAAGATATGACGGCACGGGCGCGATCTCTCCGCGCAAACATGACCGATGCGGAAGCCTGCCTCTGGCGTGCGTTGCGTCGCGATCAACTCAACGGCTTCTCTTTCCGCAAGCAGCACCCGATCGGCCCGTACACCGTCGACTTCTACTGCTCGCGCCTTGGTCTGGCTGTTGAGGTGGACGGTGGTCAGCATGCCGAGCAGCGGAAGCAGGCCGACGATCGCCGAACCGCATGGCTCGCGGAAAAAGGCGTCACCGTGGTTCGCTACTGGAACAACGACGTGCTGTCGAATTTGGACGGCGTGCTGAGCGACTTGGTCACGCACATGGAGGGATTGGCGCAAGCGGCGACAACCCCCACCCCAACCCTCCCCCTTTCAGGGGGAGGGAGAACCGACACCGCCATGTCGGCCAAGAAGGGGAACGAGTCATGACCCAGCCCCTGCTCGCGGTGCGCGGCGTGCGCGCGGCGTATGGCAAGATCGAGGCGCTGAAGGGCGTCGATATCGAGATCAATCGCGGGGAGATCGTCGCCCTGATCGGCGCCAACGGCGCCGGCAAGTCGACGCTGATGATGACGATTTTCGGCAGGCCGCGCGCCCGCGCCGGCGCCATCGAGTTCGACGGCCGTGACATCACCGGCGTGCCGACCCACGAGATCGCGCGGCTGCGCATCGCACAATCGCCGGAGGGCCGGCGGATCTTTCCGCGCATGAGCGTCGCGGAAAACCTGCAGATGGGCGCCGATGCCACCGAATGCAGCGAGGCCGAACGTGCAGCCGGGCTGGAGCGGGTGTTCGCGCTGTTCCCGCGCCTGAAGGAACGCGTCGCACAACGCGGCGGCACGCTGTCGGGCGGCGAGCAGCAGATGCTGGCGATCGGCCGCGCCTTGATGAGCCGGCCGCGGCTGTTGATGCTGGACGAGCCCTCGCTCGGGCTCGCGCCGCTGATCGCGCGCCAGATCTTCGACGCCATCCGCACGCTGAACCGGCAGGACGGCCTCACTGTCCTGATCGTGGAGCAGAACGCCAACCATGCGCTGAAGCTCGCCCATCGCGGCTATGTCATGGTCAACGGGCTGATCACGCTGGCCGGAACCGGCGCCGAATTGCTGCAGCGCCCGGAAATCCGCGCCGCCTATCTGGAAGGCGGCCGCCGCGGCTAGCTTGACGTTCCGTGCCGCCCCCGCAAGCAAGACGCGGCGGATGCAGCGTCGATTTGCCTGAAAATTGCCGGTGACTTCGCCGCGAAATCAGCTGAGAATGCCCGCGGTTTTGGGGCCCGGCGTGCCGGGCCCTTCCGCAAGAGGCAACGACCACGAGGGACGTCTCATGAAATCACTGAAGCTGATCGGCCTGGCACTTGGCGCTTCGTTCGCATTATCGGCGAGCGCGTTCGCGCAAGACATCACCATCGCCGTCGCGGGCCCGATGACGGGCTCCGAATCCGCTTTCGGCCGGCAGATGAAGAACGGCGCCGAGCAGGCGGTCGCCGACATCAACGCCGCCGGCGGCGTGCTCGGCAAGAAGCTCGCGCTGGAAGCCGACGACGATGCCTGCGATCCGAAGCAGGCGCGCTCGATCGCGGAAAAGATCGGCTCTTCGAAGATCCCGTTCGTGGCCGGCCATTTCTGCTCGTCGTCCTCGATCCCGGCCTCCGAGGCCTATGCCGACGCCAACGTGCTGCAGATCACCCCGGCCTCGACCAACCCGCTGTTCACCGAGCGCAAGCTCTGGAACGTGGCGCGCGTCTGCGGCCGTGACGACCAGCAGGGCCTGGTCGCCGCCGACTACATCATGAAGAACTACAAGGGCAAGAACGTCGCGATCCTGAACGACAAGACCACCTACGGCAAAGGCCTCGCCGACGAGACCAAGAAGGCGCTGAACAAGGCCGGCTTCCAGGAGAAGATGTTCGAGTCCTACAACAAGGGCGACAAGGACTTCAACTCGATCGTCTCGCGCCTGAAGCGCGACAACATCGATCTGGTCTATGTCGGCGGCTACCACCAGGAAGCCGGCCTGATCCTGCGCCAGATGCGCGACCAGGGCCTGCAGACCGTGCTGATGGCGGGCGATGCCATGAACGACAAGGAGTTCGCCTCGATCACCGGCCCCGCCGCCGAAGGCACGCTGTTCACGTTCGGTCCGGACCCGCGCAACAAGCCGACCGCGAAGGCGATCGTCGAGAAGTTCAAGGCCAAGAACATCGACCCCGAGGGCTACACGCTCTACACCTACGCCGCGATGCAGGTCTGGACCCAGGCCGTCGCCAAGGCCGGCTCGACCGACGCCAAGAAGGTGATGGACGCCATCAAGGCCGGCGAGTGGGACACCGTGCTCGGCAAGATGGCCTTCGACGCCAAGGGCGACATCAAGGCGATCGATTACGTCGTCTACAAGTGGGACGCCAAGGGCAACTACACCGAGATCAATCCGAAGGGCTCCTGAGCCTCTCGCGCGTCTGATCCAACCAGAGTACGAGAACGCCCCGGTCCGCCGGGGCGTTTTTTTGACCTGATGCCTGCAAGTCTTACCGCACGTCTCCGCCCGCCCGCGCCCGACGGTTGATGCATCCGTCGCGGCTGCTATACCGGATCGATCGGACAGCAGGCGGATGGACCCATCGTGAAAAACCTTCTCACCGATATTGCCGGCGTTGCCGTCGGCCATGCCGACGATCCAACGGTCGCCTCCGGCGTCACCGCCATCCTGTTCGAGCGGCCGGCGGTCGCCTCGATCGATGTCCGCGGCGGCGGTCCGGGCACCCGCGAGGAAGCGCTGCTTTCGCCGCACAACGTCGTCGAGGCAATCGACGCCATCGCGCTGTCCGGCGGCTCGGCGCACGGGCTCGACGCCGCCGGCGGCGTGCAGGCCTGGCTTGCCGAGCGCGGCCGCGGCTTCCGCATCCGCGACGCGGTGATCCCGATCGTGCCGGGCGCGATCTGCTTCGACCTGCTCAACGGCGGCAACAAGGCGTGGGGACGCTTCCCGCCCTATCGCGACCTCGGCTACGCGGCGGCCAATGCCGCCTCCGACGACTTTGAGCTCGGCAGCGTCGGCGCCGGCATGGGCGCGACCACGGCCAACCTGAAGGGCGGCCTGGGCTCGGCGTCCGACGTGACCGACGATGGCGTGACGGTCGCGGCGCTCGCGGTGGTCAACGCGGTCGGCAGCGTCACGGTCGGCAGCGGCCCCTGGTTCTGGGCGGCGCCGTTCGAGGTCGGCGGCGAATTCGGCGGGCGCGGCCTGCCGCCGTCGTTCACGCCGGACATGCTGAAGGCGCGGCTGAAGGGCGGCGCCGACGCCAGCGCCGCCGAGAACACCACCCTCGTCGTCGTGGTGACCGATGCGCAGTTGACGAAGCCGCAGGCGCGGCGGCTTGCGATGATCGCGCAGACCGGCATGGCGCGCGCGATCTATCCCGTGCACGCCCCGCTCGACGGCGACGTGGTGTTCGCTGCCGCGACCGGCGCCAGGCCGATCGATCCGCTGTTCGGCCTCACCAAGCTCGGTGCGCTCGCCGCCAACACGGTGGCGCGCGCCATCGCCCGCGGCGTCCATTCGGCGACCGCGCTGCCATTCGCCGGCGCGCTGCCGAGCTGGCGGGACAAATTCGGTTAGTTCAAGTTGAAGCGACGTGCTCGCGGAGACTCCCCCTCACCCGGAACGCATCTGACGATGCGTTCCGGCCTCTCCCCGCACGCGGGGCGAGGCGAAGCAGAGGCAGCCTGCACTATTCGATGCCCAGTGTGTCGAGCTACGCGCTGACCGAAACCGCAGCGAAG
Organism: Bradyrhizobium brasilense; assembly: GCF_029714345.1. NCBI lineage: Bacteria > Pseudomonadati > Pseudomonadota > Alphaproteobacteria > Hyphomicrobiales > Nitrobacteraceae > Bradyrhizobium > Bradyrhizobium brasilense. Next base: position 3,669,220 of record NZ_CP121669.1, on the reverse strand, counting down.
TCCTGCGCCGAGATCGCCTTCGCCTGGCGCTGGATCAGCTGCTCGACGATATTGTACGACGAGGCCGCGTTGAGGGTCGCGGCGGATGTGGCCGGCGTCGTCATCGCCACCTTCGAGCCGTCGGCATAGGTCGTCGTCGTGGTGGTCGAGCCGTCGCTGTTGGTCACCGACGTCGAGGTCGCACCGTCCAGCGCCTGCATCAAGGGATCGGAGCTCGATCCGCCCGCGCCGCCGCTGGAGCCGTCGGTCGAGCCGCTGGCCATGTGATGGCGATGATGGCCACTGCCCTTGTGGCCCTGCAAGGCCTGGGACATCTCGTCGAGGCTGACGTTACCGTCGCCATTGCTGTCGAGCTTGGAGAACACGTCGTCGGCCTGCGCCGTGTTGGTGCCGCCAGCGCCGAGCGCGTTCTCGAATTCAGACTGGGTGATCTTGCCGTTGCCGTCGGCATCGATCTGCGAGAACAGGTCCTTGAGCGCATCCGAGCGGCTGGCCGCCGTCGGGCTGTTTGAAACCGCGGTCTGGGACTGGCTTTGCGCGGAAATCAGCGCGCCCATCGTCAGCGGCGAAATCTGCCCGGAGCCGCTGCCCGAGCCGGTACCGGTGCTGCTGCCGGCCGACGTCGATGTACCGGTCGAAGGGGCGAACAGGCCGGTGGTCTGATTCCCCTGACCAGAGCTGCCGGTCTTGGTCGTCGACTTCGACGACATCAGCGAGCTCAAGAGGTCGATGGCCGACGACGCAGCGCCAAGGGCGAACAGCATGGCAATACTCCAACAGGGCCGCGCCTGGCGGCTCAAACGCTGGTCAATGGCTGAGCAAAGGGCGTGCCATGGCAAAAACCCAGCAAAACCAGGCGTTCCCGCATCGAAGCGGGTTCCGCGCACCCGGCAAGAGCTGCCGCCGGCGGAAGAATTTTCCGGTCGCAGAGCGCCGTCCGCTCGCATTGCCCGCCACGCGTCCGCATGTTAGGCGGACTCACCCGTCGCCCCCTGAAGTCTTCCGGAACAGCTGACATGACTCAGTCATTCACCCCGCGTCCCCTCGTTATCGCTCCGTCGATCCTGGCGTCGGATTTCTCAAAGCTCGGCGAGGAGGTCCGCGCCGTCGACCAGGCCGGCGCCGACTGGATCCATCTCGACGTGATGGACGGGCACTTTGTGCCGAACATCTCCTACGGCCCCGACGTCATCAAGGCGATGCGGCCGCACACCAGGAAGATCTTCGACGCCCATCTGATGATCTCGCCCTGCGATCCCTATCTGGAAGCTTTCGCCAAGGCGGGCTGCGACCACATCACGGTGCATGCCGAGGCCGGCCCGCATTTGCACCGCTCGCTGCAGGCGATCCGCGCGCTCGGCAAGAAGGCCGGCGTCTCGCTCAATCCGGCAACGCCGGCGAGCGCGATCGAATATGTGCTCGACCTGATCGACCTCGTGCTGGTCATGTCGGTCAATCCCGGCTTCGGCGGCCAGGCCTTCATCCGCTCGGCGATCGGCAAGATCTCTGATGTCAGGGCGATGGTCGCGGGCCGGCCGATCGACATCGAGGTCGACGGCGGCGTTGCGCCCGACGTCGCGGGCCAGCTCGCGGCCGCCGGCGCCAACGCCTTTGTCGCGGGGTCCGCCGTATTCAAGGGCGGCACCGTCGAGGCCTACAAGACCAACATCGCCGCGATCCGCCATGCGGCAGCCGAAGCTCGCGGCGAGGCGATTTGACGATCCGGGGAAACTAGAACACTGCGGGCGGCGTGGCCGCGGCATTCGCCGCTTGCTCCGCCGCCTCATCGCCCTCGCCGCCGTCCGCTTGCGACGCCAGCCGCGACGGCCGCACCACGGTCACCGTGCACGGCGCTTCCCCCGCGACCCTGGCGGACACGCTGCCGAGCAGCGCGCGCCGCAGCGAGTTCTGCCGCGCGCCGATGATGATGTGGTCGACCAGGTTGACCGCTGCGAATTCCAGGATCGCGGCGGCGGGATCGATCGCCTCCAGCACATGCACGGTCAGCCGCCCCTCCTCGAGCCCGAACGGCCGCGCCCAGTGCTGCAGCGCCACCAGGCGATCGACATGCTTGTTCTGACCCTGCTCGTCATGGGTGCGGTCGATCGCCAGGCGATTGAGCTTCAGCACGTTCACGCAGGCGAGTCGCGCCGACGGCGAGGTCGACAGCACGCGCTCGGCGGTGACGCGGATGGTGTCGTTCAGCGCCTCGGCACCCTCGCCGATATCGAGCGCGACGGCAACGATCGGGCTCGAGGCGAGCTGGGCGGCGACATCGGACTTCGGCCGCGGCGGCACCGCGCCGAGATTGAAGCGGCGGCGCCACACCGTGCTGAGCGGATCGCGGCGCAGCCGCTGCGCCCGCGCCGTCAGCTTCACCTGATCGGGATGGCCGAGATCGAAGGCAAGCTGCGCCGCGGTCGGATAGCGCGCGGCGGGGTCGATCTCCAGGCAGCGCAGCACGATCTCCTGCAGCCAAGGCGGATAGTCGGGCTTCAGCTCGCGCGGCGGATAGGGGTCACGCCACAGCCGCCGGCGCATGCCGCGCAGGCTTTCGGTCTCGCCGAACGGGCGCACGCCGGTGGTGAAGAAATAGAGCAGCACGCCGAGCGAAAACAGATCGCTGCGCGGATCGTCGCGGACGCCGAGCAGGCGCTCCGGCGCCATGTAGGGCGCGGTGCCGTAAGGCAGGCGAAACTCCTCCTGCAACAGGTCGGGCAGATGCCGGTGATGCGAGAGGCCGAAATCGATCAGCACCGCCTCGCCGCGCTCGCGGAACATGATGCTGCTCGGCTTGATGTCGTGATGGATGACGTTCTGCCGATGCAGGCTGGCGAGTGCGGTCGCGATCTTGCCGCCAATCACCCTCACCTCCTCATACGGCATCGGCAGCTCGCCGAGCCGCTTGTAGAGCGTCTGACCGGGGATGCGCTCCATCACCACATAGGCCTGGCGTTCGAAGTCGCCGGTGCCGAAACAGGCCGGCACGTGCGGCCCCGACAGCCGCGGCAGGATCATCTGCTCCATCTCGAAGCTGACGATCGCGGCCGGATCCTCGCCCTCCGAGGTGAGCGGCACCTTCATCAGCAGCGGCACGGTGATGCCGGGATGGGTGACGCTCCACAGCGTCGCCATACCGCCGCGGTGCACGCGTTCGCCGATGGTGAAGCCATCGATCTCGGCGCCCGCCTGCATCGCCAGCGCCGCCATCGGCGTCACCGGCCGAGCGGCAGGCGGTCGGCGAGCCAGTGCGGCAGGCCGTTCGCCTTGATCCGCGCCGCCGCGGTCGCGACGTCGTAGGGCACGCGATGAAAGGCGATCTCGCGGCTTATGGTATCGAACATCGCAAACGACGCCGCGGGATCGCCGTCGCGCGGCTGGCCGACCGAGCCGAGCACCGCAAGCCAGCGCCGCCCCGGCAGCAACTGAACGGCGATGCCCGAAGTCGGAACGAAGCTCGTCATCTTGGCGGTTGAGGACATCGAATAGAGGCCGGGACGATGGATGTGGCCGCAGAACGTGATCTGCAGCTCGGTTGCCATCATGCTGCGCGCGGCGTCGGCGGTGTCGCGCACGTAGCGCCATTTCGTGGGCTCCGAAGCTTCGGAGTGCACGTAGAGCCGATTGTCCTCCTCCCGCGACATCGGAAGCTCGGCAAGGAACGCCTTCTGCTCGCCGCTGAGCCGGCCGCGGGTCCAGTCGATCGCGGCCTGCGCCTCGGCATTCATGCTGTCGCTCGGCACGCCGATCGCATTGTCATGATTGCCGCGCACCGCGATCGCGCCCTTGGCGACGAGGTCCATCACCGTATCGACGGCCCATTCGGGATCGGCGCCGTAGCCGACGATATCGCCGAGGCAGATCAGCCGCTCGGCGCCGCGCGCATGCGCAGCGTCGAGGCAGGCGGCGAAGCCCTGCCGGTTGGCGTGAATATCGGCGAACAGTGCAAGCCGCATCGTGGTCCGCGTTGCTGATTCCTATCCGATATCAAGCACACGCGGCCCCGGGCTCGCAATCGGGCCAAAGGCATCAGGTGGTCAGAGGTATGTCGGCAGAAAGCTCAGCTAGGGCTTGCAGACCCGCAGGCCCTTCAGCAGCAGGGCCAGCAGCGCATCGATCCGCCCCGGGCATTCCGGCTTGGCCCATTCCTCGGCATGCGCCGGGTGATGGTAGCGGACGGTGGCGTCGAACACGGCACGCGCGGTCGCCTTCACATTGTCGATCTCGAACACGCCCTGCGCGACACCGTCGGACAGGATTTTCGCGATCAGATCGACCTGCTTGTCCTTGTAGGCTTCCACCACCTCGCGCGCGTCCTGCGCCAGCGCCAGATAGGTCGCGAACATCTCGGGATCGTCGCAGACCTTCTTCTGCTTGATCGTGAAGGCGGTGCGCAGCCATTGCTCCAGCCGCTCCGGCGCCGGGCCTTCGCCGGCTGCGATCTTGCACAGCGGCTCGTTGGCGCGGTCGAGCCAGCGCTTGGCGACGGCATCGCGCAGCGAGGCTTTGCTGGGGAAGTGACGGTAGACGCTGCCGTGGCTGACATCCAGCGCACGGGCAACGTCGACAACGGTGGCCTTGGTCAACCCGAAGCGCCTCAAGACATCCTCAGTTGCCTCAAGGATCCGCTCGGGTGTCAAAACCACCGCCTCGTTCATGCGTTTACCGTCTGGTTATCGCTGTCCTGCCCGCGGGTGAACTTGGCGGCCTGGGCGGCCAAGTGGCGGGCGACGCGAAGATTGAGCCACTGTTGAATCTGGGCGGTCAATTGAAAGATTTCTATGGTCATGGAGGTAGTCCTTCGAGGTAGTCAAATTAAGTCCGGCTCCCCCGGCCAAACGCCGGAACAGCCACTGGGCGCCCTCCTCCCTTGGGCTCATTAGTATATACACCATCCCGCTGACAGATTTCAATATCTGTCAGACAATATTTTGTGAAATGACAGCAGTCCTCCCGGGAAAGCCCCCGGCCGATGGGGCGCTACAACGTTCCGTGAGCAGCGGGGGCGATCTGCCAATCCGCGCCTATGTCTCGCTCGGGGCTACCCGGGAGAGACTTGCATGGACCGGCCAATGACCTTGAAGGAGATCGCCAAGATCACCGCGGGCGCGGTGGTCTCGCTCGTCATTGTCGGGTGGCTGATGGTGCTTGCGATCGCATTCCTGACGGTGCTGTGAGCCCGCCTCGCCGCGCCGGCCCCTCACCGTACCTTGCTGCCGGAATCGAAAGGGGCCGCTTCACGCAGCGGCCCCTTTGCCGGGAAAATCGCTTCGGGATGAAATCTAGCCCCGGTTAGCCCCAAGACTACACACTTCAGGGAATTGAGGAATTCCGGATGATTACTGTCCATCCCGCTGACTGATTATTGCCGATCCCTATTTTTGTGCCACCTTCTGGGTAGGCATCCTGCTATCGCTGCTCGTCCTTGGGCGGCATCCGGGGCGGCGGCAGCGGCGTGAACACCGACCCTTGCGCGCCGGCCGGCGGGGCCACGAACGTCCCCGTCGTAGAATCGCCGCCTGTCGTCTCCACGATCGTCTTCGGCGTGATGTACTCCCTGACGAAGTCCATGATGGTGCCGTCGCCACCGCCGAAATCCGCCGCCCGCCCGCCCTGCGGATGCCCGGCCTTGATCTCGTTCTCGGCGGTGTGGGTCTGCTCCGCCAACGCCTCGCTATAGGGAATGCGGAAAGCGCGCGGGATCGCGCTCGGCCGGTTGTCCTCGTCAAGCTCCTCGACCCAGAGATAGATCGAGCCCGGGTCGCCCTCGAGCGAATGCGGCTCCACGATCCGCGTCGACAGCAGCTTGAAATTCGCCGGCAATTTTTCCGCGGACGCCCAGCCGAGCAGACCGCGCATGCCGCCGAAGCTGACGAAATAGAAGGCGCTGGTCACGACGATGACGACAGCCTTCAGCGACCAGTGCAGCCGCGCATAGACCAGCACGATCAAGAGCAGCGCACCCACCACCGCGTATGCGACCGCAAGCGTGAGAATGACCGACTGCAGACTAATCACGGCGGAGCACCCTGACGCCGGTTTTCGGATCCATGTCGGCGCCGTTGCGCCAGCTGCTGCGGAAGGTCTCGAGCAGCGATTTCGGCCGCCGGTCCACGTTGATCACCTTGCCCTCGGCGTCGAGACGAAACCTGACCGCGGTCTTCTCGTCGCCGGTGTGATCGACGGTCAGCTTGTCGTCGAAGATCACCTGCGCCGTTGGATTGAGCTTCTGTACCTTCACATTGGCCTGCACCGGCTCGCCGGTCGTCGCCTGGAAATGCGAGACGTTGACGGTGTATTCGCCGGCGACGATGCCGCGCAGCGTGACGATCTCCTCGCGGATCGGAGAGGCGATCTTCTTGCCGTTGACGATGATGAAGTCGTTGGCGCCGCCGCGGTCGTCGCGATCGAGCGTCAGGAAGCCGGCCTCGCGATGCCGGTACCAGGCGATGTTGCCGGCCGGATCCTGCACGAACAGGTCGAGATCGTCAGGATGGTTGTCCGGCCAGTCCATCGTGATGATGAACTCCGCCTTGGATTCGATCTTGCCGTCCTTGGAATCCGGCGACACCGCAAGCAGCGCCAGGAAGAACAGGAAGGCGATGACCTGCAGCGCCTTGAACAGCATCACGCCGAGCGGATCGAACGGCTCCTCGCGCGGATAGAGCCCGAACTCATCCATCATGACGGCGTACCAAGGCGACGTTCCAGGGCCGGCGTGACGTGCGTCTCGGTCAGCACGACGGCGTCGGAAAACACCCGCTGGGTCGCGGAATCGAGCATGTAATACTGGATCCGGACCAGGATCGATCCGATCAGCCCGGCCAGCGTCGTGTACATCGCGACCGCCATGCCGTCGCTCATCAGGCCCATCGACGACTTCATCGCGACCTTGTCGGCGGCATCCAGCGAAGCGATCGGCGCCAGCATGATGATGAAGCCGATGATGGTGCCGAGCAGGCCGAGCTTCATCAGCGTGTCGGAGACGAAGGCGCCAAAGCCGTTGGACCCGCGCAGCCGGTCCGCCAGCGTCCGCAGCAGCAGGGTCTGGTCGATGCGCCCCTTGGCCTGCGCCTCGGCTTTCTGCACCAGGCTCTTGATGTGATCGGTGACGAGCCCGCCGGGCAGGCCGCGCGCATCTGATGCAAGCGCCCCCGATGCAAGGATCTTGGCGCCATCGGGCGCGGCGAGGATGGTGCGGCAGGAGCGCGCCACCTCGCCTTCCCGCGCGATCGCCCGCGTCCGCCAGAAGCAATGGATGCAGGTGACGATGTAAAGGACGGCGATGACGCTGGAAATGTAGGTGCGGTCGGAACTGATCATGAGGCGGATCAGCCCGTAGCGCCACAGCAGGAAGGCGGCGAACACCGAAAGGCCGGTGAAGATCATCCAGAGCAGCAGGGCGCTGCGCTCCGCCGCGTCCGTGCCGGCCGATGCGGCCGCGACGTCGACCTTGGCATCCATGCTGCGTGAGCTCCCTGTGTTCCGTGAGGCTCCGCGCGGGCCTCACTTTCCGTTAGAGCAGAGCCGGCCTGCGCCGTCCAAAGACATCTGCCCAGATTTCGTCGGGCAAATTTCCCGACCTGCATAGCTTCGCATGCTTGCGATTGGCGGGGAACAGCGGTGCTGTTAGCATCGCATCTCTCGTTTGAGCATGACCAGCCGCTTCTCTCCGTTTCGGATCATGCTCTGGCCGTGGAGTGATCGCATGCGCCTCGTGCTTCAACTGGTCGCCCGCCTGCTCGTGATCGTCGCGCTATGCCTCGGCGCTGCCACCATCTGGGCCACGATCGACGCCTATCGCAGTGTCGATCGCGCCACGCAGGCGTCCGCCGAGCGGGTTTCGCAATCGCTCGAAGCGCTGTACTGGCGCGAATTGCTGCTGCGCAGCAACCGGATGCGCGAGCAATTGCTGCCGGCACCGGACTGGCGCACCATCGAAACCATGGGCCTGATCGCGCCGGGGATCTGCGTGCAGTTCGAACCGGCCGGCGCCTTCGAGAAGCCGCTCTGCGGCCAGAGCAAGGGAATCGGCAAGGCGCCGCCGCGCTGGTTCGCGGCCACCGTGCAGATGGTGCTCGGCGATCACGCCACCGTGGAGCGGCCGATCAGCGCCCGCGCCGCGACCGCGGGAACCGTCCGCGCCATCGCCGATCCGGACGCCGCGATCGCGCTCGCCTGGCAGCACATTCTCGACAACATCCATGTCGCGCTGTTGATGGCGCTCGCCATCGCGCTGCTCGCTTCGCTTGCGATCGCGCACACGCTGGCGCCCGCCCACTCGATCGTGTCGGCGCTGCGGCGCATGGCCGACGGCGAGTACCGTACGCCGCTGCCGCGCGTCCGCTCGATGGAGCTCGCGATGATCGGGCGCGCCGTCAGCGATCTCGGCGACCGCCTCGCGCTTGCCGAGGAGGAACGCACGGTGCTGACCAGGCGGCTGCTCGAAATCCGCAACGACGAACGCCGCACGCTGGCGCGCGAGCTGCACGATGAGTTCGGCCAGAATCTCACCGCGATCCTCGCCTTCGCCAACACGATCGAGGCAAGTGCCGGGGACAAGTACGCCGCCGGCACCGAAATTGCGCAGGATGCACGGATGATCTCGCAGGCGACGCGCCGCATCATGGCGTGCCTGCGCGATACGCTGAACCGGCTGCGCCATCCGCCGGCCGAAGAGCTCGGGCTGGAGGCAAGCCTGGTCGATCTCGTCGACAGCTGGCGGTCGCGCACGGCGCAGCCGATGATCCAGCTCGATCTGCAGGGCGACCTTGCCGACATCAGCGGCACGGTCGCCGCCACCGCCTATCGCGTCGCGCAGGAGTGTCTGACCAATGCGCTGCGCCACAGCTCGGCGCGCGAGATCGTGCTGCGGATCGAGCGGCGCACCGGAAGCGAGAACGCTCTGCTGGTGCGCGTCGAGGACGATGGCGGCGGCGATGCGGCCAAGGTGGCGCAATCCGCGGGCTTCGGCCTCACCGGCGTCAGCGAACGCGTCACAGCCCTCGGCGGCTCGCTGTCGATCGCGCGCGCCAGCCGCGGCCTGTCGGTCGCCGCCACGATCCCGCTCGCCGCCTGAGATGACAACCGTGACGGCGACAGCGGCTAAGATTCGGGGCATCTCGATCCTGCTGGTGGACGATCATCCGGTGGTCCGCCAGGGCTACCGGCGCGTGCTCGAGCATCAGGACGATTTCCGCGTGGTCGCCGAAGCCGACAACGCCGCCAATGCCTATCGCGCGTTCAAGTCGCACCAGCCCGATGTGGTGGTGATGGACATTTCGATGCCGGGTGCCAGCGGGCTGGAAGCGATCCGCAACATCCGCGCGCGCGACGCCGACGCCCGCATCCTCGTCTTCAGCATGCACAGCGAGGCGGCCCAGGTGAAGGCGGCATTCGGCGCCGGCGCCAGTGGCTTCGTCACCAAGGGCAGCGAACCGGCCGAGCTGATCGCGGCGATCCGCTCGGTGGCGCGCGGCGAGCATGCGATGAGCGACGACGTCGCCCGCGTGCTGGCGCTGGAGAGCCTGGTGCCGACCCGATCGGCGCTCGACCAGCTCGGCGAGCGGGAGATCGAAATCCTCCGGCAACTGGCGGCCGGCAGCACCAAGGAGCAGATCGCCGCCAACCTCAACCTCAGCACCAAGACCGTGCAGAACTATCACTACCTGATCAAGGCCAAGACCGGCATGCGGACCGATGCCCAGCTGGTCCGCCTCGCCGTCGAATGCGGGCTGGCGAATTTGTAGCCCCGTTCCCGTAGCCCGGGTGAGCGCAGCGACACCCGGGGCGGGTTGTGCATATTCCCGGATATCGCTTGCGCTCATCCGGGGCTACGGGCTGGTACCATTCGCGCGTGACAAGTCGGCGGGTTACGCTACGCTGACCCGCCCACCAAGGCTCACAAGAAACGGACGCTCCCCATGCCCATCGTCAATCGCGTTGCCGCCCTCTCGGATGAAATGGCCGCCTGGCGCCATGACTTCCATGAGAATCCCGAACTGCTCTACGAAGTCCACCGCACCGCCGGCATCGTCGCCGACAAGCTGCGCGAGTTCGGCTGCGACGAGGTGGTGACGGGGATCGGGCGCACCGGCGTGGTCGGCGTGATCCGCGGCCGCAAGTCCACTTCGGGAAAGACCATCGGCCTGCGTGCCGACATGGACGCGCTGCCGATCGCGGAGGCCTCGGGCGTCGCCTACGCCTCGAAGATTCCCGGCAAGATGCACGCCTGCGGCCATGACGGCCACACCGCAATGCTGCTCGGCGCCGCGAAATATCTCACCGAGACGCGCAATTTCGACGGCACCGCGGTCGTGATCTTCCAGCCCGCCGAGGAAGGCGGCGCCGGCGGCAAGGCGATGGTCGACGACGGGCTGATGACCCGGTGGGGCATCCAGGAGGTCTACGGCCTGCACAATATGCCCGGCCTGCCCGAGGGTTACTTCGCGACCACGCCGGGCCCGATGCTGGCCTCGTCGGACACGTTGAAGATCGTGGTCCACGGCAAGGGCGGCCACGCCGGCGCCGCCCCGCACGAGGCGGTCGACAGCGTGCTGATCGGCGCCCAGATCATCAATGCGCTGCAGTCGATCGTATCACGCAATGTCGACCCGTTGAAATCGGCGGTCATCTCGATCACCATGTTCGAGGCCGGCACCGCGTTCAACGTGATCCCGGAGACCGTCACGCTGGGCGGCACCGTGCGCACGCTCGATCCCGGTGTGCGCGACCTGGTCGAGCGCCGGATCGGCGAGGTCGCCTCCAGCATCGCCAAGGCCTATGGCGGCTCGGCCGAGACGGATTATGGACGGATGTATCCGGTGACGTTGAACCACGCGCGCGAGGCCGGCGTCGCCGCCGAGGTCGCCCGCGATGTGGTCGGCGCCGACCGCGTCAACGACAATCTGGTGCCGGTGATGGGCGCCGAGGATTTCGCCTTCATGCTGGAAGCGCGCCCCGGCGCATTCGTCTTCCTCGGCATGGGCGACGGTCCGATGTGCCACCACCCCGCCTACAAGTTCAACGACAACATCCTCGGCCACGGCGCCTCCTACTGGGTGCGGCTGGTCGAGAAGCAGATGCCGGCGGGCTAAGGCACCCTCTGCTGCAGACCGTCAGGCCGCGATAGCTTCGCGGCCTGCACGCGTCACGTGCGCGGCTGCTGCTGCGTCACGCAGTGGATGCCGCCGCCACCGGCGGCGATGCCATCGATGTTGAGCTGGATGATTTCCCGGCCCGGGTACAGGTCGCGCAGCTTGTCGCGCGCGTTGCGGTCCGCTGCCGCATCACCGAATTCCGGCGCGATCACGGCACCGTTGCAGACATAGAAATTGATGTAGCCGGCGGCGAAGCCGTCGTCGTTTCCGTACTTTGGACGGACCGTCGACGGTCCCTGCAACTCCACGACCTTCAGGTGTCGACCTCTTGCGTCTGTCGACTTGCGCAGGATTGCCAGGTGTTCTCTCGTCACCTCGTAATCGTCGAACGACGTATCCATCTCCAGGCCCGCGACAACGACGCCCGGGCTGCTGAAGCGCGCGTAGAAATCGGTATGGCCGTCGGTAATGTCGTCTTTGTTGTGACAGCCGGGTAGCCAGATGATCTTCTGCAGCCCGAGCAGGCGGAAGAGTTCAGCCTCGCATTCATCCTTCGTCAAACCAGGATTGCGATTGTCGTTGAGAACACAGCTTTTGGTGATGATCGCTGTCCCCTCGCCGTCGACTTCGATGCCGCCGCCCTCCAGCTTCGGGCCGGCCTTGATGAACTCAGCTTGCGCAAGCTCGGCCACACGTTCCGCGATCTTGGCATCATGCGCATGCGTTTGCTTCCCGCCCCAGCCGTTGAAATTGAAACCGACGGCGCCGAGCTGCCCGGCAGGATTGGTCACAAAGGCCGGTCCCGTGTCGCGCAGCCACACATCATCGAGCGGTTGAACGACGAGGCTGACCGAGGGACCGCACAGCCGCGCGGCGATGTCGTAGTCCTCCTCGCGCACGAGCATCTTCACCGGCTCATAGACCGCGATTGCCTTGGCAACGCTGGCGAGATTATTTCTGATGACGGGAAGGAGCTTCGTGCCCCAGAGCTCCACGTCGGCGCCGAAGGCCATCCAGGTGGCGGCATGCGGGGCGCCCTCGCCAGGCATGCGCCAGTTCGTTTGATGTCGTGCAGCATCGTTCATGAGCATTCGAACCGCGATGGCCGTCCCCGTTCGTCACAGGGTAACGCAGGCGTCCCCGCGCGGGCGACCATTTTGGAACGCACCGAGCCGGCCGCCGATGCCTAGCGGGCGGGGTCGACCTCGCTTGTCCCCACCATCCGCGCGGCGACACGGTCGCGCTTGACGAAGTGGTGGAAGGCGACCGCGGCGAGGTGCAGCACGATCAGCGCCAGCAGCACATAGGCGAAGAAGATGTGGCGATCCTCATAGGCATCCGCCGCCGCCTTGTCGGGCGAGGTGATCTGGGGAACGTGAAACAGGCCGAAGAAGCTCGAATAATCCTGGGCGCGGGCGCCGGAATGCGCCCAACCCAGCATCGCCACCAGGATGGTGACGGCGTAGAGCGCGCCGTGGCTGACCCGGGCGGCGATCCGCTGCCAGGAGGGCATCTCGGCCGGCAGCGCCGGCGTCGGGTTGACGCCGCGCCAGACCAGCCGCAGCACGGTGAGCAGCAGCACCAGGTAGCCGATATCGGCGTGGATCGAGCGGTAGAAGAACTTGTCCGCCCGCGCCGGGACGTGGTTCATCCACCAGCCATAGGCCAGCATGCCGATGATGGCGATGCCGAGCACCCAGTGGAACGCGCGGGCTAGCGAGCCCCAGCTCGCGGCGGTATTGCGGATCATGTCGCGTGGCCCCCTTGCGGCCGCATTTTTGGATTTCACACGTCGCAGCAATAGTTTGCCGTAATACTTGCAGCTATCGGTCAAGGCCATGTGAAATTCCCGGCTTCACCGCCTTTTGTCGGCCGAAGCGGCCGGATAGCCAAAAACAACTGAATGGTAACCCTGCTTCGGATAGAGTTTTCGCGTGTCCACTCCCCCGACCATCCTTGTGTTCGATTCCGGCCTCGGCGGCCTCACCGTGCTGCGCGAGATCGTCCGCGCCCGGCCCGACGCGCATTACGTCTATGTCGCCGACGACGCCTTCTTCCCCTATGGCCACCACGGCGAGGACGAGATCATCGCCCGCGTGGTGCCGCTGGTCGGTGAGCTGATCGCGGCGCACGCGCCCGACCTCGTCGTGATCGCCTGCAACACGGCATCCACCCTGGTCATGTCGCATCTGCGCGACGCCTATCCTTTGCCCTTCGTCGGCACCGTGCCGGCGATCAAGCCGGCCTGCGCCTCGTCGAAAACGAAGCGCGTCTCGGTGCTCGGCACAAGGGGCACCGTGAAGCGCGAATATACCCGCAAGCTGATCTCGGACTTTGCGCATGGCTGCGAGGTGACGCTGGTCGGCTCCGGCGAGCTCGCCTCGCTGGCGGAGGCCGCCCTCAGCGGCGCGAGCGTGCGTGACGAGGATATCGCGGCCGAGCTCGCGCCCTGCTTCGTCGGCGATGGCGCCCACGATCCCGCCCGCACCGACACCGTCGTGCTCGCCTGCACGCATTATCCGCTGCTGCTGGAACGCCTCAGGAGGCTCGCGCCCTGGCCGGTCGACTGGATCGATCCGGCGCCGGCGATCGCACGCCGCGTCGCCGACCTGCTCGGCCCTGCCGGCCACGAGAGCGACCAGGCCCGCGCCGAGATGATCTTCACCTCGAAGCGCCCGCACGCGCTGACGGAAGCCTTGACGCCATTCTTCGGCGGCCGCGTCCCGGCCTGATCCTTTTCGCCGTCCCAACGTGCTGCTAGCCTCTGCTCTCCTTCGAGGGAGGACCGAACTTGACCGCAGCCCCGCTGACGCCGCTCAATCGCCTGCGCGAGGCGTGGCGCGACAAGCGCCCGACCTTCGGCGCGATCGCGACCATTCCGAGCATCCAGACCGTGCAGATCATGGCGCAGTCACTGGACTGGATCATCGTCGATCTCGAACACGGTCCGATCGATCTCGGCACCGCCCATGCGATGATCGTGGCGACCTCGGGCACGCCCTGCGTGCCGATGGTGCGGATCGCCGCCAACGAGCCGCATCTCGCCAAGGCACCGATGGACATCGGCGCGCTCGGCATCAATTTTCCGATGATCTGCAACGCAAGCGATGCGGTGAAGGCGGTGCGCAGCGTGCGCTATCCGCCGCAAGGCGACCGGCTCTGGGGACCGTTCCATGCGCCGTTCCGCTGGGGCGTCTCGATGAACGACTATATGGCGACCGCTGACGACGACATGATCTGCATGATCACGATCGAGCACGTCGATGCCGTCAACCGCATCGACGAGATCGTGGCGACACCGGGCATCGACCTCGCGGTGATTGGTCCCGGCGATCTCGCCACCTCGATCAACAAGCGCGGTCTGCCCGACGATCCCGAAGTGGTCGCGCTGATGCAGCGCGCCGAACAAGGCATCATGAAGAGCGGCGTGCCGATCGGCGGCGTCGCGCGCACCGCCGAACAGGCCAATGCGATGATCGACCGCGGCTACCTCGCGCTCGCACTCGGCTTCGACTGGTCGCTGTTCCAGCGCGGCATCGCGGCCGCGTTCGCGGGGATCAAGCGGTAGGCGTCAAACGCGGCCGCCGCTTGCTCTCAGCTGCCGGCGAGCAGGTTCCAGTCACGTCGTGAAGGAACCGCGGCGCAACGTCCGGCATCTCGCCTGCGACGGAGTGAACGATGCGTGTCGCCGAGACAGCTCGTTCGCCTGAGTAGCTCATGAATAAGCGGCGCAAACCCGCGCTGCTGGATGAACGGACTAATCCCAACGTCGCAAGTGCACATCACACATCGCCCGCTTTCCGCCGCGATTCCGCGCTGCTAGAGTTTTGCGGGTTGGGAGGAAAATGCATGTTCAGGAAATTACTGCTTGGTCTCACCGTGATTGCCCTTGCCGGTGCCGGCGCTGCCTTTGCGCAGCAGAGCGGCATCAAGCGGACGCCGCTGCAGAAGGTCGATTTTCCGCCGGGCTTCAACACGGTCACCGCGATCGCCGAGGTTCCGGCCGGGGGTGCGTCGGGGCGTCACACCCATCCCGGCGCTGAAACCGGCTATGTGCTCGAAGGCGAGCTCGAGCTTCTGATCGACGGCAAGCCGCCGCTGAAGCTGAAGGCGGGCGATTCCTACCAGATCCCGGAAGGCGCGGTGCACGACGCCAAGACGTCCGGCGACAAGCCGCTCAAGGTGCTCGGCGTCTACGTGGTCAAGGCCGGCGAGCCGTTGGCAAAACCAGCGCCGTGAGCAGAACCCCTTGGTCTCCGACCAGTTGGTTCATCTGAGCTTCAGGTGCGGCGAGCGACCATTTGAGCTCGCCGGGCCTTTGACTTTTTGCCTGTTTGCTAAGGAACTGAACCGAACGGATGCGCGGTAAATTTCGTCAAATTTCATTGCCGCGCCGTCTCGTCGCCGATCTGATGCATGCATCGGCCGGCGTGCCGCTGGTCTCCCTGAAGCGCACCCTGAACGTGCGGGCGATCGTCGAGGCTCGTGCACGTGCGGCGCAGGCACCGGGCTGGGCCGCCATCTTCGTCAAGGCATTCGCGCTGGTCGCCAGGACCGAGCCAACCCTGCGCACGCTGCACGTCAAATGGCCGTGGCCTTGCCTCTACGAGCTGCCGCGCAGCGTCGGCATGGTGGCGATTGCGCGCGTTGAGAAGGGCGAGGACTGCGTGCTGTTCGAGCGCGTCTGTGCCGCCGACGAGATGCCGCTCGCCGAGGTCGACGCGCTGATCCGCCGCGCCAAGACCGCGCCGCTGCACGAAATCCCCTCGTTCCGCAAAATGCTCTGCGTGACCCGCCTGCCGCTTCCGCTGCGCCGCCTGGCGTGGGCGATCGGGATGAATTTTGGCCGGCAGCGCGCCAATTTCTGCGGCAGCTTTGGCGTGACCTCGGTCGCGGCCTATGGCCCTGGCGAATTGCACGCGCTGAGCCCCGGGCCATTCCTGTTGAGCTATGGCGTGATCAGGCCGGACCACACCGTCGACGTGGTGGTGCGCTGGGACCATCTGGTCTGCGACGCCGCCCTGATCGCACAGACCTTGATCCGCCTCGAGCAGGTGCTGGCCGGCGAAATCGCCGCCGAACTGGGCGCGGGCCGGCCGCAAGCCGATGCCCGGCTGGTCCGGGCGGCCGGAAGCCGCCTCTGAGGAGCAAAATCGGCCAATTTTGACGCCGATTCGGCCCAAAATGCCCTGCGTTTTGTTTGACAGAACCGGACTTTCTCCTTAAGACCACCCTTGCTCGCGGGCCGGTTTTCGGCCCGCGATGCGTTTCGCGACCCGTGGTCCTCCCCGAGCTTTCGAGGCGGACCTGTCGGTACAGGCCTTTTGGCCGGTACACAGGAGGGCGCGTCTCCTCAAACCCTAGACTGACAAAACGCCGGGCGCTGGGTGCGACGGCTGTACAAAGAGGACGCGATGACAAAGCGCAGTGAGGCGAAGTACAAGATCGATCGCCGCATGGGCCAGAATATCTGGGGTCGCCCGAAGAGCCCCGTGAACCGCCGCGAATACGGCCCCGGCCAGCACGGCCAGCGCCGCAAGGGCAAGCTCTCCGACTTCGGCGTGCAGCTGCGCGCCAAGCAGAAGCTCAAGGGCTACTACGCCAACATTTCCGAGCGCCAGTTCCACGGCATCTATGTCGAAGCCAGCCGCCTGAAGGGCGACACCGGCGAGAACCTGATCGGCCTCCTGGAGCGCCGTCTCGACACCGTGGTCTACCGCGCCAAGTTCGTCTCCACGATGTTCGCCGCGCGCCAGTTCATCAACCACGGCCACATCAAGGTGAACGGCCGCAAGGTCAACATCGGCAGCTACAAGCTGAAGGTCGGCGACCTCATCGAGGTCAAGGACTCCTCCAAGCAGCTGACCCCGGTGCTGGAAGCGGTCCAGCTCCCTGAGCGTGACGTGCCCGACTTCATCGAGGTCGATCACTCCAAGATGACCGCGACGTTCGCGCGCACCCCCGGCCTCTCGGATGTGCCGTTCCCGGTGCAGATGGAGCCGCATCTGATCGTCGAATTCTATTCGCGCTGATCACTTCAGCATTGCGATATCCGAAAGGCCCCGGTTTTGCCGGGGCCTTTTTGTTTGGCTAAAGTCAAGGCATATCGACCGAGAGAGACATCATGCACTACACCCCTGCCCGGCCCGATCCCAAGGCACCCGCCGTCCGTATCAACCTGCTCTCGGACACGCAGACCAGGCCGACGCCGGCGATGCGCGAGGCGATGGCGAAGGCGGAGGTCGGCGACGAGCAGGTCGGCGACGATCCGACCACCAATGAGCTCTGCGCCCGCGTCGCCGATCTGCTCGGCAAGGAAGCCGCCGTGTTCATGCCGTCGGGCACGATGTGCAACGTCGCGGCGACGCTGGCCTATTGCCGCCCCGGCGACGAGATTTTGGCGCATGCGACCGCGCATATCATCGCGCGCGAGGGCGGCGCCCATGCCGCGCTCGGCGGTTTCCAGATCACGCAGCTGCCGGGTGATGACGGCCAGTTCACGCCTGAGACCTTCCAGGCCGCGCTGCATCCGCGCACCCGCTACCAGCCGCCGCAGGTGCTCGTCAGCGTCGAGCAGACCGCCAATATCGGCGGCGGCACGATCTGGAAGAAGGAGGCGCTCGACGAGGTCGTGCGTATCGCCAGGGCCCACGGCCTTGTCACCCACATGGACGGCGCGCGGCTGCTCAATGCGACCGTCGCGTCCGGCATCTCGCCGCGCGACATGACGGCGGGCTGGGATTCCGCCTGGATCGATTTCTCCAAGGGCCTCGGCGCGCCGATCGGCGGCGTGATCGCCGGCACCCGCGCCTTCATCGACGATGTCTGGCGCTGGAAGCAGCGGCTCGGGGGCTCGATGCGGCAGTCCGGCGTCTGCGCCGCCGCCTGCATCCATGCGCTCGATCACCATGTCGACCGCCTCGCCGACGACCACGCCAATGCGCGGGCGCTGGCGCGCGGCCTGTCGCAGATCAACGGCATCGCGGTGCAAGCGCCGGAGACCAACCTCGTCTTCTTTAAGCCGGAAGGCGCCGGCGTCTCAGGCGACAAGATGGTCGCTGAGCTGCGCAAGCGCGGCGTGACGCTGGCGACGATGGACGGCCGGATTAGGGCCTGCACGCATCTCGATGTCACCGCCGCGATGATCGAGGAAGCGATCGGACACGTCAGGGACATCGTGCGCGCGGCGTAACTCCCGTAGCCCGGATTGCGCTTCGCTTCATCCGGGCTACGAAGCCGAATTCTACCGTCCCATCGCCTGGTAGATCAGCGTCTTCAGCTCCTGCTGGATCCGGCCGCGCTGCGACGGCGTCTGCACCATGAAGATCCCGAACAGGTCGTCCGCGGGATCGATGAAGAAGAAGGTGCCTCCGACACCGTCCCAGCGATACTCGCCCAGCGGCCAGTCTGTGTTCGCCGGCACCGAAGTGCGGACCGCGAAGCCGAGACCGAAGCCGGAGTTCGGACCGGGATAGTAGTTCTGGTCGCGCACGACTCCGGTCTCCGGACCGATATGGTCCCTCGCCATCAGCGCGATGGTCTCCGGCTTCAGATAGCGCCTACCCTCATAGCTGCCGCCATTCAGCAGCATCTGCGAGAAGCGCGCATAGTCGCCGATGGTGCCGACCATGCCGCCGCCGCCGGATTCCCATCGCAGCGGCTTGCGCGGATTGCGGACGTCGGCGACCGGACTGATGGTGCGATCCTTCGGCATCGGCTCGGCGATCAGCGGCCATTTCGCCCGGTCGGCGACATAGAACGCGGTCTCGTTCATCCCGAGCGGGCCGAGCAGCCGCTCCTTCTCGACCTGAAACAGCGATTTCCCCGTGATCACCTCGATGATGCGGCCGAGCACGTCGGTGGAATGGCCGTAGTCCCATTGCGTGCCGGGTTGTTCGGCGAGCGGCAGCGACGTGAGCCGCGCCACGAATTCGGCATTGTCGGGATCGTTGTTGAACAGGCCGGCATCGGCGTAGGTCTTGTTCACGATACCACCGCCGTAATAACCGTAAGGCAGACCGGCGGTGTGGCGCATCAGGTCTTCGATGGTGATGGGGCGCCTCAGCGGCTCCAGCGTCATCGCCATCTTGCCCTCATCGCCGCGCTTTTCCACCCCGACCTTCATGTCGGCAAAGGCCGGGATAAATTTTGACACCGGATCGCCGAGCGCGAGCTTGCCTTCCTCGACCAGCATCATCGCGATGACCGTGGTGATCGGCTTCGACATCGAATAGAGGCGGAAGATGGTATCCGCGCTCATCGAGAATTCGGTGGCGACGTCGCGAACCCCGAACTTCTCGTAGTAGACCGGCTTGCCGTGCTGCTGCAGCAGCAGGATCGCCCCCGGGATCTTTCCGGTCGCGACCTCGTTCCTGACATAGTCGGAAACCCTGGCGAGGCCTTCCGCCGAGAAGCTGTGCGCGGCCGGCCCCGCGGAGCCGGCCTTCGCAACCGTTGCGACCAAGGCGAACGCGAGTGCCGCGACGAACGCGCGGCCCTCCCGCATGCAAGCGCATGAGCCGATCCGCCTGAATCGGATCATGCCGTCATTCCCTTCTTTTCAACGCGTTGCTTCACGCGAACCGGTATCCACTTCGCTCGAAAACGCTCTAGTTTTCCATGGCTTCATAGACGAGCTGCTTCAGCGTCCGCTGGATGCGCTGACGCTCGGTCGGCGTCTGCTCCAGCAGGACGAAGAAGAAGTCCTGCTTGCGGTCGATGACATAATAGCAGCCGCTGGCGCCGTCCCATTTCAGCTCGCCGAGATCGCCGGGCGGCGGCGGCTTCGCAGTGCCGGGATCGGTGCGCACCGCGATCCCAAGCCCGAAGCCGAAGCCGTCGCCGGGGAAATAGAAAAAGTCGCGCTCGACGCCGGAGCCCGGCCCGACGCGGTCGGTCGTCAGCTCCTTGAACGTCTCGGGCTTCAGGATGGTCTTGCCGTCGAGGGTGCCGCCATTGAGCAGCATCTGCGCGAAGCGCGAATAATCCGCCATGGTCGAGACCATGCCGCCGCTGGCGGACTCCCATTTCTTGACCTTGGTCGGATCGTTGACCCGGCCGACCCGGAAGTCGCTGTCGTTCGGCATCGGCTCGGCCATCAACTTCTGCTTCTCGGGATCGGTGACGAAGAAGCCGGTGTCCTTCATGCCGAGCGGATCGAGTAGCCTTTCGTGCTCGATCGCCGAGAGCTTCTCGCCGGTGGCCACCTCCATCACGCGCGCCAGAATGTCGGTGGAATGGCCGTATTGCCAGAGCGCGCCGGGCTGGTTGTGCAGCGGCAGCTTGGCGATCCGCTCGGCGAATTCGGCGAGATCGAAATCTCCGCCGTAGATATTGGCTTCCTTGTAGGCCTTGCGGACCAGGCTGTCGCCATAGAAGCCGTAGGTGATACCCGACGTATGCGTCATCAGATCGAGGATCGTGAGCGGCCGCTTTGGCGGCACCAGCTCCAGCGTCTTGGTGCCGTCCTCGGCCTTCTTCTCGACGCCGACCTTCACGTTGGCAAAGGACGGGATGTATTTCGAGACCGGATCGTCGAGCTTGTATTTCCCTTCCTGCAGCAACTGCATCGACACCACGGCGGTGATCGACTTGGACATCGAAGCCAGCCGGAAGATGGTCTTGTCCGTGATCGGCACCTTGCTGACCACGTCCTGCACGCCGAAGGCCTCGTGATAGACCGGCTTGCCGTGCTGCTGGATCAGGACGATGGCGCCGGGAATCTTCCCGGTCGCGACCTCGTTCTTGAAGAACTCGCTGATCTTGGCGAGCTTGTCGCGGTTGAAATGCGCACCCGCCGGAATCTCGTAGGTGCCCTCGGTGTGCGGGTACGCCGGCGCCGCCAGCACCACCGCGGCGGCTGCGACCGCGCACGTCAGACGAAATGAATGCATTTGGATTATCCCTCCCCGGAAATCACGGGGAAGTGTAGCGGCGGTATCATCAGGCACAAGGGCTGCCAAAGGCCCCCAGGACCTTCTGATGAAGCTCGCCGCTTTGGGCGGAAAAGCAGCAAAAGATCACCTGCGTGAGGCCGGGCGCGGCGGCCAGGGCATCGACGACGGCCTTGACCGCGATGTCGGCGGCGCGATCCGGCGGGAAGTGATAGACGCCGGTCGAGATGGCGGGAAATGCGATGGAGCCCAGCTGATTGGCGTGGCACAGCTCGATGCCGCGGCGATAGCAGGATGCGAGCAGCGCATCCTCGTTTTGGGTGCCGCCGTGCCAGATCGGGCCGACGGCGTGGATCACGTGCTTGGCCGGGAGCCGATAGCCGTTGGTGATCTTGGCATCGCCGGTCTTGCAGCCGTGCAGGGTGCGGCACTCGGCGAGCAGCTCGGGGCCCGCGGCACGATGGATCGCTCCGTCGACACCGCCGCCGCCGAGCAGCGATGAATTGGCCGCGTTGACGATGGCGTCAACGCGCAAGGTCGTGATGTCGGTAACGATGACTTCGAGCCGCGCCTTGCCGATCTGGCGCGCCGTCAAGGTCAGGCAGCCACGTCGACCGGGATGCCCTTGTCGGCAAACAGCTGCTGCAATTCGCCGGCCTGGAACATCTCGCGGATGATGTCGCAACCGCCGACGAACTCGCCCTTCACATAGAGCTGCGGAATGGTCGGCCAATTCGAATAGACCTTGATGCCGTTGCGCAGCTCGGCGGATTCGAGAACGTTGAGGCCTTTGTAGCCGACGCCGACGTGGTCGAGGATCTGCACGACCTGACCGGAAAACCCGCACTGCGGGAATTGCGGCGTGCCCTTCATGAACAGCACGACGTCGTTCGACTTCACTTCGTTGTCGATGAATTGCTCGATGCTCATTTTCGCTTCCTTCGGGGGCGGCGCTCTCAGGCCTTGACGGGCCGGCCCACCCTTCTAACCCGTGACTGACTATATATGTAGCTCAAACCATTGTGCATCCAAAGCAAAATGGCGGAAATCTGGCATGCACCGGGCGCTGCGGGCGCCCAAAACGGGCCGGGATTATCTGACGGCCCCAATATCATCGCGGGGGGAGGCTTTTTTCCCGTAACGGAGCCCCTATCTAGGACGAACTGTCCGTTGGGAACCAGTTTGCCGAAGCAACGTTCTCTCCATTGAATCGGAGACCCCTGTGACGAAACCAGCCTCTGCCGCGGCCGCCCTTCCCGCCGTCCCCCCGTCACTATCCTCCGAATCCGGCCCGCTCGCCCAGCGCTTGGTGGACGCCTATCGCGCCGTCCGCGACGAGACCGAACGGCGGGCCGCACCGCTGTCGCCCGAAGACCAGCTGATCCAGTCGATGCCGGACGCGAGCCCAGCCAAATGGCACCGCGCCCATACCACCTGGTTCTTCGAGCAGTTCCTGCTCGGCGAGCACGTCAAGGGCTACACGCCATTCCATCCCGACTACGCTTATCTGTTCAATTCTTATTACGTCAGCGCCGGTCCGCGGCACGCCCGCCACCAGCGCGGCCATTTGACCCGCCCGACCGCCGACGAAGTCACCGCCTACCGCCGCCATGTCGACGCCGAGGTGGTGAAATTCTTCCAGACTGCCGGAGCCGACACGCTCGAGGCGCTGGTGCCGCTGGTCGAGGTCGGGCTCAATCACGAGCAGCAGCATCAGGAGCTGATGTACACCGACATCCTGCATGCCTTCGCGCAGAACCCGATCCCGCCGGCCTACGATCCGACGTGGCGCTTCCCGGCGTCGCAGCACGGGCCTGAGGAATGGGTGACGCTCAACGAAGGCATCCACACCGTCGGCCATGGCGACCACAGCTTCCATTTCGACAATGAGAAGCCCGCGCATCGCGCTTTGGTCGGCCCGGTCAAGCTCGCGAAGAACCTCATCACCAATGCAGAGTGGCTCGCCTTCATGAAGGACGGCGGCTATTCCACCGCCACGCTGTGGCTGATGGATGGCTTTGGCACCGTGAGCAACGAGGGCTGGCAGGCACCCGGCCATTGGCGCGAGATCGACGGCGAATGGAGGATCATGACGCTGGGCGGCCTGCAGCCGATCGATCCGTCCGCGCCGGTTTGCCATGTCAGCTATTACGAGGCCGACGCCTTCGCCCGATGGGCGGGCAAGCACCTGCCGACCGAGATGGAATGGGAGGTCGCCGCGCGCGCCGGCCTGCTCAACGACGCTTACGGCATCGTCTGGCAATGGACCCGCAGCTCCTATTCGCCCTATCCAGGCTACCGCGCGATCGAAGGCGCGCTCGGTGAGTACAACGGCAAGTTCATGGTCAACCAGCTCGTGCTGCGCGGCTCGTCGCTGGCGACGCCTTCGGGTCACAGCCGCGTCACCTATCGCAACTTCTTCTATCCACACCATCGCTGGCAATTCACGGGGTTACGCCTCGCAGACTATGCCTGATTGAGTCCTGTCGACATCAATAACGCGTCGGTAAGCGCGTTCGGGAGAGTATCATGAATGTGCATGCCGCCGCTTTGGCCAAAGCGTATCCGTTCGACGAAGCGACATCGGTGTTTGCCGGCGACGTGATTGGCGATCTCGCCCGTCACCCGAAACGGCTGTCGCCGAAATATTTCTACGACGCCACCGGCTCCGAGCTGTTCGAGCAGATCACGGTGCTGCCGGAATATTATCCGACGCGCACCGAGCTTGGCATCCTGCGCGACCGCGGCGACGAGATCGCCGCGATCATCCCTGACGGCGCGGCGCTGGTCGAGTTCGGCGCCGGCGCGACCACCAAGGTGCGCCTGCTGCTCGAGCATTGCGAATTCGCAGCCTATGTGCCGGTCGATATCTCAGGCGATTTCCTCAAAGCCCAGGCCGACGGGCTGCGGAAGGATTTCCCTCGCCTCGGCATCTACCCGGTCGCTGCCGATTTCACCACGCCGTTCACGCTGCCCGAGGCCGTCGCCACGATGCCGAAGGTCGGCTTCTTCCCCGGCTCGACGCTCGGCAATTTCGAGCCGAGCGAGGCCTTGGCCTTCCTGCGCAGCGCGCGAAAAATCCTCGGCCACGGCGCGCAGATGATCATCGGCGTCGACCTCGAGAAGGACGAGCGCGTGCTGTACGACGCCTATAACGACGCAGCCGGCGTCACCGCGCGGTTCAACCTCAATGTGCTGGTTCGCATCAACCGCGAGCTCGGCGGCAATTTCGATCTGTCGGGATTCACGCACCGCTCGATCTACAACCGCGATCGCCATCGCATCGAGATGCACCTGATCAGTCGCAAGGCGCAGACCGTGCGCATCCTCGGCAACACCTTTGCGTTCCGTCCGGGCGAGAGCATCCACACCGAGAACAGCTACAAATACTCGCTCGAGCGCTTCACCGCGCTCGCCCGCAGCGCGGGCTGGACGGTGCGCGAAAGCTGGACCGACGCCAACACGATGTTCTCGGTGCACGCACTGGTCGCGGACTAGCGCCCAAACCAAGAGACGGGGCAAATCATGGGCAGGCGTCCGCTGCAGATCGCGACGGCGTTGCTCGCCCTGGTCCCGATCCTGACCGGCATCATCACCATGCTGGGCGTCAGCGATCCGCTCTACGCCTCCGCGGGGGTCCCAGCGCTGCCGGTGCTCGACAGCAATCTGCGCTTCTTCGGCGGGGTCTGGCTCGGTCTCGGCCTCGCGCTGCTCTGGCTGGTGCCGCGGATCGAAAGCGGGAGCGTGCTGTTTCGGGTGGTCTGGGGCGGCATCTTCCTCGGCGGCATCGGCAGGCTGCTGTCGATGCTGATGGTCGGCTTGCCGCCGCTGCCCTTCGTGGGCTTCACCGCGCTCGAAGTGATCGGCGCACCGCTGTTCGTCTATTGGCAGCATTTGGTAGCAAAGGCCGGCCGCAAGTAACGGCGGCCGCTATTCCTCTTCTCCCGTCGATCGCAGCGAGATCGACTCCCATGCGGCGACCACGATCATGATCGCGGTGGTGACGAGCGAGAGCACCAGCGGCGACATCTCGCGGGCGAAATAGGCCGTGATCGCCAGCGCGACGATGCCGACGCCGTGCGACAGCTGCAGGAAGTTGCGGATCACATATTTGAACAGGATGGTCCCGACCAGGAACAGCATGGGCCCGCCAACCGAGCTGACGATCGTGTTCAGATCGGAATGACCGGACGGGTGCTTCAGCACCAGTTCGTCGGCCACTGCGGTGAGGATGATGCCGCCGACGATCGGCATGTGCAGATAGGTATAGGCGATCCGTGCCACGCGGCCGGATTCCTCTGACTTGGAGATCATGTCCGAGCCGGCCTCGGCGCCCTTGTGGAAATAGATCCACCACATCGCGATGCTGCCGACCAGCGCCGAGATGAAAGCGGCGACATTCTCCGGCGTCCAGGTCAGTTCGGCAAAGGTCGCGCCATCGACCACGATGGCCTCGCCGAGCGCAATGATGATGAAGCCGGCGCAGCGCTCGGCCATGTGGCCGCCCTCGACCGACCACGCCTCGATCGAGGAAAAGCCGAGCCCAGGGGTCCAGAATCGCGCGGCCGGCGCGATATATTCGATGGTCAGCGCCGCAATCCAGAGCCACATCCGCGTCTCATGTTCGGCGAATCCGCCGAGAATCCACAGCACGGCCGAGCAGGACAGCCAGGTCAGGATGCGGATGGCGTTGTGGCGCACCGCCGTCCGGCGCCGCGGCGTCGCCAGCAGCCAGAACGTGGTGCGGCCGACCTGCATTGCCGCATAGGTCCCGGCGAACCACAGCCCGCGGCCCTCGAAGGCGGTCAGTATGGAGGTCGACAGCAACAGCCCGCCCAGCATCAGCACGAACAGCAGCAGGCGGACCGGCGTCAGCTCGGGATTGAGCCAGTTGGTGACCCAGGTGGTGTAGACCCACACCCACCACACCGCGAGGAACAGCAGCGTGACCTGCACCGCCCCAAGCAGGGTGAAGTGGTGCAGCAGCGTATGCGACAGCTGCGTGACGGCGAAGACGAAGACGAGGTCGAAGAACAGCTCGGCATTGGTGACGCGGCTGTGCTGGTTCGGCACGATGACGCGAAACATCGCGCCACGCGGATTGTCCACCATGCTTGAGGCCCCCGCCCGCAGCTTTGCCGGGCCCTAGCCTTCCGGCACGCCGGTCTGCAGGGCCAGCGCGTGCAGCACGCCGCCCATCTGGCCCTTCAGCGACTGGTAGACGATCTGGTGCTGCTGGACGCGGGACTTGCCGCGGAATGACTCGGAAATAACAGTGGCGGCGTAGTGGTCGCCGTCGCCGGCCAGATCGCGGATCGTCACCTCGGCATCGGGAATCGCTGCCTTGATCATCGATTCGATATCACGGGCGTCCATCGGCATCCCAGTCCACCTCCGTCAGGTCGTTCGAATCAGGGCCAGATCGGCCAGATAAACCTAAGGATAAAACCTAGCCCTTGGGGTCTTCTAGGTCATCCCGGGCACACTATATTCCCATTCCCAGCGATTTAAACCTGCATCAATCGGTCACAAGCCATCACACCGAAATGACCAGAAGAGGCGCAGAATCATGAAGCTCCCCGGCCCCGACCATCCCATCACGATCACGCCCAATGCCAAGCGCGTCCGCGTCATCGCCGACGGCGTCGTGATCGCCGAGACTACCCATGCGCTGACCTTGAAGGAAGCGAGCTATCCGGCCGTGCAATACGTCCCCCGGCAGGACGCCAACATGGAGCTGTTGACCCGCACCGAGCGGACCACGCATTGCCCGTACAAGGGGGACGCGAACTACTTCAGCATCAAGGCCAACGGCAAGACGCTGGACAACGCGATCTGGACCTATGAGGAGCCCTTCCCGGCGATGACCGAGATCGCCGGCCATCTCGCCTTCTATCCGGACAAGGTGAAGATCGAGGAAGTCGCCTAGGGTCGCCTGCCGCAAGCGCCGGGCCTCGCCCGGCCTTTGGTCGCGCGCTGACCCAGCCTGCAAAACGGCAATGCCCGGGCGAGGCCCGGGCATGACGTCGGGAGCGCTTGGCCCCGATCCCAGCTATACCCTGAATATCGTGAGCCCGAGGATCAGGAGCACCAGGAAGATCACGACGAACACATAGAACAGAAAGCGCGCGATGTCGGCGGAGGCGGCGGAAATGCCGGTGAAGCCAAGCAAACCCGCGATGATCGATACGACAAGGAAGATCAGCGCCCATTTCAGAATTGTCATTACCCGCTCCTCATAACCGCGCGTGTCCGCCAGGTCGGACGAGAACGCCCGCACCCGACCGCAGTTCCAAAGACGAAACAGCTTCGCCGAGATGACCGACCTCGATACTCCCCCGTCCGGCCGATTGGGCCTTGCTGAATCAGGTTCCCGACTGCAACATCAGGGTGCAGACCCGGCTGGTGGCACCATGAAATCGATTGCTCACGCGGCTCCGGCCGTCGACATCCAGGCAGCACCGAAGCTCCACAAGCGCAATGTCGCGCTGGACCGCGCGCGCACCTTCCTGACCCTGGTCGTGCTGCTGCACCACGCGGTGATCCCCTACACCTATTTCGGGCACACCGACCCGACATCGTGGATCGGCTTCGACTGCGTGGTGCTCGCCACCGACAGCTTCTTCATGGCGATGTTCTTTTTCCTGTCGGGGCTGTTCGTCTGGCCGGGGCTCGGCAACAAGCCGTGGCTGATCTTCCTGCGCGACCGGCTGCTGCGGCTCGGCCTGCCGTTCGTGATCTGCGCGGTCACGGTCATTCCGATCGCCTATTACGCGATCGCGCTGCGCGCGACGCCGGGGCTGAGCTTCTCCGAATTCTGGTGGAGAACCATGACGATCGGGCCGTGGCCAAGCGGCCCGATCTGGTTCGTCTATGTCCTGATGGCCTTCGACCTGACGGCGAGCATTCTGTACCGGGTGTCGCCGCGTCTGCTCGATCCGATCAACCGTCTGTCGATCAAGGGATTTCAACGTCCCTCGAAGTTCTGGCTGTTCCTCGTCATCGTCAGTGCCGCAGCCTACCTGCCGATGCTGATCCATTACGGCCAGAACTACTGGTTCGAGTTCGGACCGTTTTCGGTGCAGGCGAGCCGCGTGCTGCTGTATGCGTCCTATTTCTTCATCGGAGCGGGAATCGGGGCGGCGAACCTCGAGGGTGGCGTGCTCAGCGCCCACGGACGGCTGACCGAGAGGCGCTGGTTCTGGACCGGCATCACGCTGATCCCCTACTGTTTGATGTGGGTGATGATCTACATCAAGCGCATGATCATCGGTAACCCCGATCCGCTGCCCGGCTGGTATCTCGGGATCTATGGTACCTTCTATGTGCTGTTCAGCGCCTCGATCCTATTCGCGATCCTGGCCTACTTCCTGCAATCGAAATCGTCGGGCCCGACGCTGCTCGACCGTATGCAGGGCGACGCCTACGGCATGTTCCTGGTGCACTATCCGATCGTGCTGTGGCTGCAATACTGGCTGTTCGATATGGATCTGCCCGCCTTCGCTAAGGCCGCGATCGCGTTCTTCGCCACCGTGGCGCTGAGCTGGGCGGTCACGGCCGTGCTGCGCAAGATTCCGGGTTCGAGATACGTGCTTTAGTTCGATGAGGCCGTAGGATGGGTAGAGCGCAGCGAAACCCATCACCTCCGTGCCGTGCATCGAGATGGTGGTTTTCGCGGCGCTCTACCCGCCCTACGCCGCGATCTCGCCCCTCGCCGCCACGCTTTCCAGCCGCGGGGCGGCCGCCGCGCGATGGTCGCGGGCGATCAGGATGTAGAAGGTCGGCAGCACGAGCAGCGTGAACAGCGTGCCGATCAGCATGCCCATCACCACGACGATCCCGATCGCGAAGCGGCTCGCCGCGCCGGCGCCGTCGGCATAGAGCAGCGGGGCAAGGCCCGCGACCATCGCGGCTGTCGTCATCAGCACCGGTCGCATCCGCACCGCGGCCGCCTTCTGGATCGCGGCGACCCGATCGAGCCCTTCGTGGTGCTGGATCTCGTTGGCAAAGCTCACCATCAGGATGCCGTGCTTGGAGATCAGCCCGATCAGGGTGACGAGGCCGATCTGCGTATAGATGTTCAGCGTGGTGAAGCCGAAATACAGCGGCAGCAGCGCGCCGCAGACCGCGAGCGGCACCGTGACCATGATCACCAGCGGATCGCGAAAACTTTCGAACTGCGCCGCCAGCACCAGGAAGATCACGATCAGCGCCATGCCGAAGGTGACGATGAGGCGGTTGCCCTCCTGGACATATTGCCGGCTGTCCGACAGCCAGTCGACGGTCATCCCCGGCGACAGCTTCTGCGCCTGCATGAACGACACCGCCTGCCCCATGGTGACGCCGGGTTTCAGCACCGCCGAGATCGTCGCGGCGTTCATCTGATTGAACTGCGGCAGCCGGTTCGGCTCCGGCTTGACGTTGACCTTGATCACCGTCGACAGCGGAAACATCTGCCCCGAGCTCGAACGGACGTTGAAGTTTCCGAGCCCTTCCGGCGTGACCCGGTCGGCCTGGCGCACCTGCGGGATCACCTCGTAGGAGCGTTCAAAGAAATTGAAGCGGTTGACATAGTTTTCGCCGACCAGCACCGCGAGAGTGTCGGCGATGGTCTGCATGCTGACCCCGGCCTCTGCCGCCTTGGCGTGATCGATTGTGATTCGCGCGGTCGGGCTGTCGAAGGCGAGATCGCTGTCGACGAAGGCGAACAGCCCGCTCTTCCATGCGGCCCCCTTCAGCGTCTCGACCTCCTGATAGATGGTGGCGAAATCGCCGGCCGAGCGCACCACCATCTGGAACGGCAGGCCGCCGGTCGCCGCCGGCAGCGCCGCCGGCTGGAACGGCGTCACGCTGGCGCCGAGCACGCCGTAGGACATGCCGTAGAGCTGGTTCTGGATGTCGTTGGCCGAGCGCTTGCGCTTGTCCCAATCGGTCAGGGTGATGCCGCCGAAGGCATGGTTCTGCCCGTCGGTACCGTTGATGAACCAACTCGCGTGGTATTCGGGAAACGAGCGAAACAGCTGCTCGATCTGGTCCGAGGAGCGCGTGGTGTAATCGACGCTGGCATATTGCGGCGCGCGGAGCACGGTGAACACATAGCCCTGGTCCTCGGAGGGCGCGAGCTCGCGCTGGCTGCCGAGGAACAGCACCACGATCGCCGCCAGCACGCCGAATGCCACCAGCAGCACCGCTGCGCGCATCTTGAGCGTCGCGGCCAGCAGCCGGCCGTAGCCGCGCGACAGCCTTGAGAACTGATGCTCGACAAAGCGGGCAAACCGGCCGTGCGAGGTGGCTCCGCCGAGCAACTGCGCGCTCATCATCGGCGACAAGGTCAGGGCGATGACGCCCGAGACCACCACCGAGCCCGCCAGCGTGAAGGCGAATTCGCGGAACAGGCTGCCGGTCAGGCCACCCATGAGGCCGATCGGCGCATAGACCGCGGCGAGCGTGATCGTCATCGCGATCACGGGACCGATGATTTCGCGCGCGCCAATCAGCGCGGCGTTGCCGGGACTCCGTCCTTCCTCGATGTGGCGATGGATGTTCTCCACCACCACGATGGCGTCGTCGACCACGAGCCCGATCGCCAGCACCATCGCGAGCAGGGTCAGCAGATTGATCGAGAAGCCGAGCGCCAGCATCATCGCGGCGGTGCCGACCAGCGACAGCGGCACGGTGACCACCGGGATCAGCACGGAGCGGAACGAGCCCAGGAACAGCAGGATCACCACCACCACGATCGCGATGGCCTCGGCCAGCGAATGCTGCACCTCCGATATCGAGGCCTTGACGAAGTGCACGATGTTGAAGACGTCGGCGACCTTCAATCCGGGCGGTGCCACGCGGTTGAGGTCCTCGATCACCTTGGCGGTGGCGGCGACGATCTCCAGGGGATTGCCGTCGGGGGTCGGCTGCACCGCGATGTAGACGGTGGGCCTGCCGCTGTCGCGCGCATTGGAATCGTAGTTCTCGCCGCCGATCTCGAGGGTGGCGACGTCGCCGAGCCGCACCAGGCCTCCGCCGCCGGCGCCGGTCTTGATCACCATCTTGCGGAAATCGTCGAGATTGCGCAGATCGGTCGCCGCGGTGATGTTGGTGACGGTCATCTCGCCGCGCAGCCGCCCCGGCGCCGCCTGCACGTTGTTGGACCGCAGCGCGGCGGAGATATCGGCCGCGGTCAGCCCGCGTGCCGCGAGCTTGAACGGATCGATCCACACCCGCATCGCCAGCGACGATCCGCCCGAGGTGTCGGCCGACGCCACGCCGGGCACCGAGGTGAGCAGCGGCTGCGCCACGCGGGTCGCGAAGTCGGTAATCTGCGCCGGCGTCAGCGTGTCGCTGGTGAAGGCGATGTACTGCACCGCCGAGGCGCCGTCGGTGATCTTGGTGATGACAGGGTCGAACACGCCGGCCGGCATCCGGTACTTGACCTGCTGCACCTTGGCGAGCACCTCGGTCATGGCGCGGTCGGCATTGGCGTTGAGCACCAGCTTGGCCTTGATCTGGCTGAGGCCAAGCGTCGAGTTCGAGGTCATGTACTCGATACCGTTGGCGGTCGCGATAGACTGCGCGATGACAGACGTGACGAAGCCCTGCATCACGTCCTGGGTCGCACCGGGGAACGAGACGTCGACCTGGATCGTCGCGCTCTCCATGTTGGGATATTGCCGCACCGGCAGCGAGACCATCGCTGCGGTGCCGATCAACAGGATCAGCAGGCTGACGACCGTCGCCAGAATCGGCCGGCGGATGAAGATGTCGGTGAAATGCATGATGCTTGCCTTTGGTCGCCTACCGCTCGCGGGTCAGCGTCCCTTCTCCGGCGTCTCCGCCATGGTCGTCTGGACGGCCGCGCCGGGCATGACGCGGAGCTGGCCCGCGGTGACGATGTGATCGCCGGGCGCAAGCCCCTGCTCCACCACGACACGCTCGCCGATCCGTTGCCCGGTCTTCACAGCGACGCCGACCGCCTTGTTGTCGCGCACGACAAGCACGCTCTCGCCGGATGCGCTGGTCTGGATCGCGGTCACCGGCACCACGATGGCGTCCGTCTGCGGCGGCAGCACGACGTTCACCATCACGAAGAGGCCCGGCCGCAGCAGCCGGTCGGGATTAGGAAACAGGGCTTGCACGAGGACATTGCGGGTGTCCTCGGCGACCTGCGGCTCGATGGCGTTGATCTTGGCCTCGAACACCCGATCGGGGAAAGCATCGGTACGGATCGTCACCGCGCCTCCCACCTTCAGATTTGACAGGCGCTGCTGCGGAACGGTGAAATTGGCATAGAGCTGGTCGAGCGCGGTCAGCGTCGCGAGCGCATCGCCGGCATTGACGTATTGGCCGAGATTGACCTTGCGCAGACCGACCTGGCCCGCGAACGGCGCGCGGATCGTCATCTGCGCGATCTGGGCATCGAGCTGGTCGAGCGAGGCGTCGGCCTGCTTCAGATCTTCCTGCCGCTGCTGCAGCGTCTCCTGGGTCACGAAGCCGGACGGCGCGAGGCCCTGCGAACGCTTCTCCTGCAATTGCGCGAAACGTCCCTTGGAGACCGCAACCGCACGCGCGGCGCGCAGCGGCGCGTCATAGAGCTGCACCAGCGGCGCGCCCTCGGCGACATCGATGCCGGCATCGAAATTGATCGCGGTGACGCGGCCGGCAACCTCGGGCGCCAGAATCACCTGACGCACCGCCTGCAGCGAGCCGATCGCCTCGATCGAGCGCGGCAAGGTTTCGGTCCGTACCACCATCGCCGCGACCGGCGTCGGCGGGGCTTCGACGGTGGGCTTGGCCGAGGCGCTCGATCCGCCTGCGCGCCAAGCAAACAAGCCGGCCGCGGCACAGGCGAGCAACAGAACAGTGATGCCGAACGGCCTGGCACGAAGCCCGAGCCAGCGGCGCGACGAAAATGATGCGGACGGCATATTGCTTCCAAGAACGAACCCCGGCGTGTCGGCCGGAAGCTTGCCCCTGCAAGCCCGCAACTGATATAGAACCTCAAGTATGGTTGAGGTCAAGGCTGGCAGCTTGCAGGACTTCTAATCCAGGATTTGCAATGACGCTTGCGCAGGAGCTTTCAGTCGGCGAGGTGGCGCGGCGCAGCGGACTTGCCGTCTCCACCCTTCACTTCTACGAGAGCAAGGGACTGATCGCGAGCCGGCGCACCGGCGGCAACCAGCGCCGCTACATGCGCGGGGTGCTGCGGCGGATCGCGGTGATCAGGATCGCGCAGCGCGCCGGGATCCCGCTGGAGGAGATCAGGCAGACCTTCGCCGCGATACCGCTCGATCGCGCGCCGACCGTGCGCGAATGGGAGCGCGCGATGCGGGCCTGGACCGAGACGCTCGAGCAGCGCATCAACGATCTCACCGATCTCCGCGACAAGCTGTTCAACTGCATCGGTTGCGGCTGCCTGTCGGTGACCGATTGCCCACTGCGCAACTGCGACGACAAGCTCGGCGCCCAGGGGCCGGGCCCGCGCATCCTGATCACCGCGGCCGAACGCCGGGCGCGGCGCAAGCGGCGGGGCTAACGGCATTTTCGCGGCCGACAAGTTGCGCACAACCTGCCTTTGGTCACATCCCGCCAGGTGATTCTCAGGTATGCTGGCCGGACTGCTTGACCCTAGGGAGTCCTGAGATGAACGACCCTCAAGTTGGATGGATCGCCGCCATCATCGTCGGCGGACTGGCGGGCTGGCTCGCCGAGATGTTCATGAAGTCCGGGACCGGCATCTTCATGAATATCATCCTCGGCATTGTCGGCGCCGCGCTGGCGAACTGGCTGTTGGGTCTGCTCGGCGTGTCGCTCGGCGGAGGCTGGCTCAGCTATCTCGTCGCCGGCTTCATCGGCGCCTGCATCATCATCTTTGCCTGGCGCGCGGTCCGCGGCGCGACATAAGGCATGATCCGAAGGGATCACGTTCGGAATAGAAATGGCGCGATGATGGGTTCATCGCGCCATTGAATCGTTGCTCGCGGCGCCTGATCCAGCCGGATCAGGCGGCAGTGCCGTGCATGTAGTTCGGCAGCCAGTGCTCGAAGGCGCGCGACAGGCTTTCGACCGCAACCGGCGACTCCCCAGCCACCGCAATCGCGTCGCCGCCGGTGGTGCCGATGCGCGCGCAGGGCACGCCGGCGCCCTTCATCTTGGCGAGCACGAGGCCTGCGTCGGCGGCCGGCACGGTGACGATGTAGCGGGCCTGATCCTCGCCGTACCAGTAGGCATGCAGCACGATCGAGGATGGCGCCGCCAGGAGCTGCGCGCCGATGCCGCTGGCGATCGCCATTTCGGCGAGCGCGATCAAAAGACCGCCGTCGGAGACGTCGTGCACCGCGGTCGCGGTACCGGCATGGATCATGCCGCGCACCACGTCGCCATTGCGCTTCTCGGCAGCGAGATCGACCGGCGGCGGAGCGCCCTCCTCGCGGCCGCAGACGTCGCGCAGATAGACCGACTGGCCGAGCCAGCCCTGCGTCTCGCCAACCAAGAGGATCGCCTCGCCCGCCGCCTTGAACGCCAGGGTCGCGGACTTGGTGAAGTCGTCGAGCAAGCCGACGCCGCCGATCGAGGGCGTCGGCAAGATGCCGCGGCCGTTGGTCTCGTTGTAGAGCGAGACGTTGCCGGACACGACCGGGAAATCCAGCGTGCGGCAGGCCTCCGAAATGCCCTTCAGGCAGCCGACGAACTGACCCATGATCTCGGGCCGCTCCGGATTGCCGAAGTTGAGATTGTCGGTGATCGCGAGCGGCCGGCCGCCGACCGCAGTGATGTTGCGCCAGGCTTCCGCGACCGCCTGCTTGCCGCCCTCGAACGGATCGGCCTCGCAATAGCGCGGCGTGACGTCGACGGTGAGCGCAAGGCCCTTCGGTCCGTCCTCGACGCGAACCACCGCGGCATCGCCGCCGGGGCGCTGCATGGTATTGCCGAGGATGACGTGGTCGTACTGCTCCCACACCCAGCGCTTCGAGCACAGCTCGGGCGTGCCGATCAGCTTTTCCAGCGCATCCGCGATGCCGAGCGGCGGCTTGACGTCCTGCCCGCGGATCACCGGCAGCGCATTCGAGGCGACATGCGGACGGTCATAGACCGGCGCCTCGTCGCCGAGCTCCTTGATCGGCAGGTCGGCCATCACGTCGCCGGCATGCTTGACGACGAAGCGCTTGGTCGGCGTGGTGTAGCCGACGATGGCGAAATCGAGCCCCCATTTGCGGAAGATCGCCTCGGCCTCTTTCTCCTTCTCGGGCTTGAGCACCATGAGCATGCGCTCCTGGCTCTCCGAGAGCATCATCTCGTAGGCGCTCATGCCGGTCTCGCGGGTCGGCACCGCGCTGAGGTCGAGCTCGACGCCGAGGTCGCCCTTGGCGCCCATCTCGACCGCCGAGCAGGTCAGGCCCGCCGCGCCCATGTCCTGGATCGCGATCACGCAACCCTTTTCCATGATCTCGAGGCAGGCTTCGAGCAGCAGCTTCTCGGCGAAGGGATCGCCGACCTGCACGGTCGGGCGCTTCTCCTCGGAGGCGTCGTCGAATTCGGCCGAGGCCATCGAGGCGCCATGAATGCCGTCGCGGCCGGTCTTGGAGCCGAGATAGACGATCGGCATGTTCACGCCGGAGGCCGCCGCGTAGAAGATCTTGTCGGCATCGGCGAGGCCGACCGCCATCGCATTGACCAGGATGTTGCCGTCGTAGCGGGTGTGGAAGCGAACCTGGCCGCCGACCGTCGGCACGCCGAAGGAATTGCCGTAGCCGCCGACGCCCGCGACCACGCCGGACACCAGATGCCGGGTCTTGGGATGCTCAGGCGCACCGAAGCTCAGCGCGTTCAGGCAGGCGATCGGGCGCGCGCCCATGGTGAAGACGTCGCGCAGGATGCCGCCGACGCCGGTGGTCGCGCCCTGGTAGGGCTCGATGTAGCTCGGATGGTTGTGGCTTTCCATCTTGAAGACCACGGCCTGCCCGTCCCCGATATCGATCACGCCGGCATTCTCGCCGGGGCCCTGGATCACCCAGGGGGCCTTGGTCGGCAGCCCGCGCAGATGGATGCGCGACGACTTGTACGAGCAATGCTCGTTCCACATCGCCGAGAAGATGCCGAGCTCGGTGAAGGTCGGAACCCGCCCGATCAGCTTCAGGATGCGCTCGTACTCGTCCGGCTTCAGCCCGTGGGCGGCGACGAGTTCGGGGGTGATTTGGGGCTCGTTCTTGGCGTCGTTCTTGGGCGCGTTCATGGGACCCTTAATAGGTAGATAGAACGGGGGCGAAAAGGCCTTTTAGGGCCCATTTCCGGCCTGTCCAGAGCTTTGCGGCAGCTGGCCGCGGCCCGGGATTTGGTCCCGGGATTTGCACAATGGGGATGGATCGGATTTAAGGACCCGAACCCGATAATTGAAGGCCATATTTCGTGAACGAGCTCGCCAAAACCGCATTCAACCGCCGCCCCGACCTGCACGTCGAAACCGAGGGCGAATTCGCCGGCTGGCGAACCTGGACCCGGGACAATTTCGAGACCCATACCGGCCCGTTTTACCACCGCATGGACGAGAACGGCCGCATCACCTGCGCGTTCCGGGTCGGCAAGAAGCATCTCAACGGCTCCGGCAACGTCCATGGCGGCTGCTTCATGACCTTCGCGGATTACTGCCTGTTCGCGCTCGCCGGCTCGGTGCTGCAGGGCCCCGGCGTCACGGTGTCGTTCGCCTCGGAATTCCTCGACGCCGCCCGCGAGGGCGACCTGATCGAGTGCACCGGCGAGGTCACCCGCGCCGGCATGTCGCTGATCTTCGTGCGGGGCATGCTGACATCGGCGGAGCGGCCGCTGTTCACCTTCTCCG
The DNA here is from genome assembly GCF_029714345.1 of Bradyrhizobium brasilense. Lineage (NCBI taxonomy): Bacteria > Pseudomonadati > Pseudomonadota > Alphaproteobacteria > Hyphomicrobiales > Nitrobacteraceae > Bradyrhizobium > Bradyrhizobium brasilense. The sequence continues at coordinate 3,632,399 of NZ_CP121669.1, read as the reverse complement.
GCACCATCAAGCGGGTGAAGCGCAGGACGCCGGCGCAGGCAACGGCGTAAAGCGCGTGACGTCTGTGGACGCACGCCGTCATCCAGCCGTTACATCGCCACGGATTGAATCGACAGCACAGCTCTAGCGCGTTGTGTTCACGCGCGTTCTTCGCGTGAGGCAATACGAACTGCGGTTGTGACGCATCGACGCACTGTCGTTGCGTCGTCGCGCGCGCGTCACATGCGCGTCAGGCAAGCCCCCGAAGATTGTTGAACGGTTTCCGTTTGTGCGTTCGCGCAGCGAAGTTGGGGCATTCTCATGAAATTGAAGACGTTCGTTTCCGTTACGACGGCGATGTCGCTTGTCGCATCGCTGGCGTGGACTGCAACTCCGGCGCGCGCCGGTCAAGACGGCGATAATGGTGATCGCGGCGTTGGCGATGCTCGCGGTCACGATCAGGATCAAGACCAGGATCATGACGGCGGTCATCACGGCCGCAAGCCGCGCGTGGTGATGATCTCGCTCGACGGTGCCAAGCCCGATTTCATCCAGAAATTCATCGAGGAAGGCGTACTGCCGCGCGACGGCGGCCTCGCCCGGCTGAGCCGGCGCGGCGCGGTGGCGTTGCAGAACGTGACGGCGTCACCGTCGCTCACCGCGGTGTCTCATATTGCCATCGCGACCGGCTCGACGGCGGTCCACAACGACATCCCCTCGAACACGTTCGAGCCGATCGTCGGGCCGATCTCCGGCAGCATCAGCGGCTTTGCGGCACCGATCGGCGGCTACAGCGAGAATCCGCTCGGGCCATCGCCGCATCCGACGGCGGTGCCGTTGTGGGTGCAGCTGCGCCAGCAGGGCAAGAAGGTCGTCACGGCGACCTGGCCCGGCGGCGACGGCGCCGACATCTCCATCAACAAGACCGTGGTGCAGCCGGCCCAGCCGACCCGCATCACCGACTTCACGGTCCCGTTCGGCGCGTTCGGCGGCATCGGGGCCCAGGGCTTCTCGCTGTCGCGAGGCGACTTCACGGCCGACCCGAGCATCGTGACGGCGCTGCAGGCTGCCGGCCATTTCTCGTTCAGCCCGGTGCTGGTGACCTCCGCACCGATCGAGACGTTCTCCTGCTCCGCCGCGGCAACCGCGACCTGCACCAATGCCTCGACGCTCGACGTCAAATATTCGATCCGCGTCGCCGCGATCGACACCACCAACGATCGCAAGGTGAACTACGACACGCTGGTGTTCTTCGATGCCAACCGCGGCATCACCGCAGGACCGTTCCACGCGCCGTCGACCGGGCCGGCCTACGTCAAGTTTGGCGGCGAGAATGCACCGTTCTTCTTTGAAGGCAGCGGGGCGAAGGTTGGTGCCGCGTACTTCGTCTCTGCGCTGTCTCCCGATCTCTCGGTGGTGCGCTTCGCCCGCTACGGCGCCAATTACATCCCGCGCAACACGCCGGTGCTCGCCGACGTCGACGACATCAACAACAACATCGGGTTCTGGCGTCCGCAGGCCGACTTCCGCATTCCGGAGCGCCTGAGCCCGGGCTTCACGGGCTTCCCCGACGTCGAGATCGAGACGATGTTCGAGGACATGGTGAAGACCTTCGTGCGCTACCAGGCCAATATCGGTGAGCGCGCGATCAAGACCCATCCGGACGCCGACCTCGTCATGGTCTATATCGAGCAGCCCGACGGCTCCGAGCACCAGTTCCTGCTGACCGATCCCCGCCAGGGCACCACCCCGACCGACCCGAATTCGATCGGCGGCAACCAGGATGCTGCCAAGGTCAAGCGCTACGCGTCCTACATCCGTTTCGCCTACCAGACGGCCGACAAGGCGGTGAAGCAGATCGCCGATGCGGCGGGCCGCGACAGCAACGTGATCGTGGTGTCGGACCACGGCTTCGCGCCGTTCCACACCTCGGTCAATCTCACCAACATCCTGCGCAACGCCGGGATCGACACCAGCAAGGTCGGGATCCGCACCTCCGGTCCCGCCGCCGACATCTACGTCAACCTGCAGAACCGCGAGCTCGGCGGCACCGTTGATCTGGCGACCTACCGCACACTGGTGGCGCAGATCACCGACGCGGTGAAGAACGCGGTCGACCCCAACGCCCGCTTCAACTACTCACTCAAGGACCAGCGCATCTTCACCGTCGTCGAGACCCGGCCGCTGCAATGCGACGCCGGAACCGGACAATGCATCAGCAAGACCATCGGCCAGGACTATGGCGACGTGTTCGCGCTGATGGCGCCCGGCTACAACTTCGACGGCATCCAGAACCCCGGGGTCGCGCGCCAGGGCGACGCGCCGTTCAACGCGGCAACCACCATGCTGTCGATGCCGAACTTCTATGGCGCCCACGGTCACGACCCCGAGCTTCCGGTGATGAGCGCGACGTTCATCGCCGCGGGCCCGCAGATCCGCAAGGACACCGTGGTGCGGCACATGCGCAATATCGACGTGGCGCCGACCATCATGCGGATCCTCGGTTCGGCACCGCAGCAGGTCGACGGCGAGGTGCTGGGCCAGGTCCTGCGCTAGAGCATGGTCCGGCATTTCAGGCACAGCTCACGCGATGGACGCCGGAGCGGCGTCCATCGCTGATTCGTTCTCGCCAATCCTGCGCCACTGGCGTTCACCGAACGGAAGTGTCAAAATCAAATTTATTCGCCGTTATTTGAAATGACGCCGTGGTGAACCCCTGCCACCCTCCCGGCGCACCAGGCCCGAACCAGGGGCGACATGTTCACCCGGCTGCATCGGCAGTGACAACCAATTGGGATCAAGTCATGAGCGCGGCAACACCGGAACATATTATGCAGATTGGTATGGGCTTTTGGGCGTCCAAAACGCTCTTGAGCGCCGTCGAATTGGGCGTGTTCAGTACGTTGGCCGATGGCCCCGCCGACCTGCCGACGCTGCAAAGGACGCTTGCGTTGCATCAGCGATCGGCCCGCGACTTCCTCGATTCGCTGGTGGCGCTCAGATTGCTTGAGCGCGAGAACGGCATCTACAGCAACACCCCGGACACGGACCTGTATCTCGATCGCGCCAAGCCATCCTACATCGGAGGCATTCTGGAGATGGCGAATGCCCGGCTCTATGGCTTTTGGGGATCGCTCACGGAGGCCCTGCGCAGCGGCGAATTGCAGAACGAGGGCAAGGGCGGAGGAGAAGACTTATTTGCGGCATTGTATGCCGATCCGGATCGGTTGCGGGGATTTCTGACCGCGATGAGCGCAATAAGCGCGGGTGCGGCGCATGCTATTGCCGGCAAGTTCCCTTGGAGCGAGTACAAGACTTTCATGGATCTCGGTTCGGCTCAGGGCATGGTGCCTGCCACGCTCGCACACGACCATCCGCACCTCACCGGCATCGGCTTCGACCTTCCCGCGGTCAAGCCGGTGTTCGAGGAATTTATCGCTCAGCGCGGGCTGGAGGATCGGGTGCGGTTTCGGGGAGGAAACTTCTTCGAGGACCCGCTGCCGGAGATTGACGTCATCATCATGGGTCACATCCTTCATGATTGGGACCTTGCCAAGAAACGGGCGCTTCTCGGCAAGGCATTCGATGCGCTTCCGAAAGGTGGCGCAATCATTGTTTATGACGCCATCATCGATGACGATCGCCGCGAAAACGCTTTCGGGCTTTTGATGAGCTTGAATATGCTGATCGAAACCGCCGGTGGGTTTGACTACACAGGCGAAGACTGTCAGGCTTGGATGCGCGACGTCGGATTTTCCCGAACGCGGGTCGAACCGCTCGTTGGCCCGGATTCGATGGTGATCGGATTTAAGTAGCGTATTCGCGTGGTCTACCGATCAGTCCGCTTTCCGGACGCCGCTGCCGACGCCGTGAGCGCCTCGAAATTGTGCTGCCAATATTGCTCGATCTGCTCGACCAGCGTGGCCGGCAGGGGAACGTAGTTGAGCAATTGAGCCTGCGGCTTGCCGCTCTGCAATGACCAGCGCAGGAAGTCGATCGCGGTTGCCGACCCATCGGGCGATTTCGGCTGCTTGTGCATCAGGACGAAGGTCGTGGCCGTGATCGGGTATGCGTCCTCGCCGGGAGCGTTGGTGAGGACCTGGTAAAAATCCTGCGTCGCCGTCCAGTCCGCACTCGACGCCGCAGCCTGGAACGATGCGGCGTCCGGGGTGACGAAATTGCCGGCACTGTTCTGCACCAGACCGAAGGAAATCCGGTCGAGCCGTTGCAGCGCGTAGGCATATTCGAGATAGCCGATCGACCCGGGAATCAAACTGACGAGCGAGGCGACGCCATCATTGCCCTTGCCGCCGAGCCCGACCGGCCACTCGACCAACGAGCCCTCTCCGACGCTTGCCTTCCACTGCGCGCTGACCTTCGCAAGATAGTTCGACCAATTGAACGTCGTCCCCGATCCATCGAGGCGATGCACGACGGTGATCGCCGTTCGCGGCAGCTTCAGATCGGGATTGACCGCCTGGATGGCCGGATCGCTCCACGATCTGACCTTGCCGAGATAGATGTCGGCGAGCAGCTGTCCGGTGAACTGGATCTGGCCGGGCTTGACGCCCGCGATGTTGACCACCGGCACGACGCCTCCGATCACGATCGGGAATTGCACCATGCCGAGCCTGTCCAGCTCTTTCGGATCGAGCGGCATATCGCTCGTCCCGAAATCGACGGCGGCCTTCTTGATCAGGCCGACGCCGATGCTCGAACCCACCGATTGATAGCTGACGGTGTTGCCGGTCTTGGCCTTGTAGGCATCGATCCATTTCGCCATCACCGGCGACACGAAGGTCGAGCCGGCGCCCCTGGTCTCCGCAGCGAAGCATTGCGTTGCGACAACGAGCGCAGTGAAAATGATCGGTAATCTGAAATGCTTCGTCATGCTGCTGAGCCTAGCAGGACGAGGCAGACACCCGTGTGGGCCAAGTCACAAAACGGTAACATACGCCGGAGGCGTCGGGACGCCTCCAGCCTCAGTCCCTCAGACGCGCCCGCACCAATTCCTCCAAGCGGGATATCGGCGTAAATTCAATACCCTAGCCTTGCATCGCGCCGCCGCGCTAGATTGCTGCTTCGCGCGCCAATGCGCGAAGGGAGCCAAATCAAGGTGCCGAAGAGCACAGCGAAAACGGGCGGCGTGACGGCTCCCGCGAAAGTGCCCACCTCGCCCACGCCAGCGCCGGGCGCGCGCGGCTGGCGCGACTATGCGCTGCTGCTGGCGCTGGCCTGCTGCTGGAGCTCGACCTACCCGCTGACCAAGATCGGGCTCGGCTCGATCCCGCCGGTGACCTTCATTTCCGCGCGCTCGCTGGTGGCCGCCGCCTTCCTGCTCATCGTGCTGCGCATTCGCGGCATCCGCATCCCGACCGACCTCAAGGCCTGGAAGCTGTTCGCCTTCCAGCAGACCATCAACTCCACGATCCCGTTTTTGGTGATCACCTGGGCGCAGCTTTACGTGCCGGCATCCAACACCGTGGTGCTGGCCTCGACGACGCCGATCTTCGCCTTCCTCATCACCTGGGCGATCACGCGACACGAGCCGGCCTCTCTGCACAAGCTGGTCGGCGCGATCCTCGGCCTCGCCGGCACGGTCGCGATCATCGGCCTCGACGCACTCTCAGGCTTCGGCAAGGAGATCTTCGCCGAGATCGCGATCCTGCTCGCCACCGTCTCGTTCGCCTGCGCCACGATCTTCGGGCTTCGGCTGTCGGACTATGATCCGATGGTCGTGGCGGCCGGCTCGCTCTTGTTCGGCGGCACCGTGCTGCTGCCGGTCGCCCTGATCGTCGACCATCCCTGGACGCTGCACCCGACGCCGCAGGCGCTGGTCGCCACCGTCGTGATGGGCATCTTCTCCAGCGCGTTCGGCCTGATGCTGTTCTACGTGTGCCTGACCCGGCTCGGCACGCTGACGACGAATGCGCAAGGTTATCTTCGCATTCCGATCGGCGTCGCGCTGTCGGTGATCCTGCTCGGGGAATCCGTGCCGTCGAATCTCGCGCTCGGCCTCTTGCTGGTCATGGCCGGCGTCGCCGCGATGACGGTGCCGGGCGAAGCGGTCAAGCGCTGGCTCAGGCGGCTGTGAGCACCATAGCAGTCTCAGCAAGCCACGTCATTCCGGGGCGATGCGCTAGCATCGAACCCGGAATCTCGAGATTCCGGGTTCGCGTCTAACGACGCGCCCCGGAATGACCAACAAGAATTACTTCTTGTCGTCTGCCAGCAGGGCGCGGTATTTCGCGACGTCGCGGGTCACGAGTTGTTGCAGCACCTCGGGCGCGAGTTCGCTGGTGTCGGGGGCGACGGTCGACAGGTCCGCGAAACGCTTCTTCACCGCCTCGCTTGCAACCGCGGTGCGCGCGGCAGCGTTGAGCTTGGCGATGATCTCGGGCGGAGTGCCCTTGGGGGCGAACAGGCCGTTCCAGCCCTGCGCCTCGAACTCGGGCAGTCCGGCCTCGGCCGAGGTCGGCAGTTCCGGCAGCGAGGCCAGCCGCACGGTCGAGCCGACCACCACCGCCTTCACCAATTTGTCGTCGATCGCCTGCGACACCGAGGCCGCGGCATCGCAGACGCCGTCGATCTGACTGCCGATCGCGTCCGTCAGCGCAAGCGCCGCGCCGCGATAGCCGACCAGCTGCACGTCGATGCCGGCGGCATGCACGAAACTCTTGCAGATCAGGTAATTCGAGGAGCCGACGCCGGCATGGCCGAGATTGACCTTGCCCGGATTCTTCCTGGCGTAGTCGATGAATTCCTTGAGGTCCTTGGCCGGAAAGTCCTTGCGCAGCGCGACGATGCCGAAGGTCTTGGCGACCACTGCAATCGGCGCGAAGGAGTCAGGCGTAAACGGCAGCTTCGGATAGATCGTGTAGGTCGCGGCGTTGGTGCCGGCATTGCCGATCGCGATGGTGTAGCCGTCCGGCTCGGCGCGCGCGGCGCGGGCGAGCGCGGTCGAACCGCCGGCGCCGCCGACATTCTCGATGATGATGCTTTGGCCGAGCGCCGTGCCCATCTGGTCGGCCACCGCGCGGGCGATGACGTCGGAGGTGCCGCCGGCCGTGAACGGCACGATCATCGTGATCGGACGCTTCGGGAAGTCCTGGGCGTAGGCCGACGTCGCAAGCAGAAGCGCCGCAGCCGCGGCAACGCACCACCGCCGCAGCATTTTATTCTGACGCGTTTTCTTCACGCGAACCGGTCCCCACTTCGCTCGAAAACGCTATGGTGATTACGCCGCCTTTTCGAACTGCTGGACCAGGCCTGCGAACAGGCCGCGGCCGTCGGTGCAGCCCATGATCTCTTCGACGTGGTTTTCGGGATGCGGCATCATGCCGAGCACGTTGCCGCGCTCATTGACGATGCCGGCGATCGAATGCGCGGCGCCGTTCAAATTGGAGGCCTCGTCCACCACGCCCTCCGGCGAGCAGTAGCGGTACAGCACCCGCCCGTCACCTTCGAGCCGCTTCAGCGTCTCCTCGTCCGCCTCGTAATTGCCTTCGCCGTGCGCCACCGGCACGCGGATCACCTGGCCGGCATTGTAGCCGCGGGTGAACGGGGTGTCGGAGCGCTCGACGCGCATATGCACGTCGCGGCAGATGAACTTCAGCCCCGCATTGCGCATCAGCACGCCCGGCAACAGCCCGGACTCGCAGAGGATCTGGAAGCCGTTGCAGACGCCGAGCACGAGCCCGCCCTTGGCGGCGAAGTCGCGCACCGCGTCCATCACGGGCGCGCGCGCCGCGATCGCCCCGCAGCGCAGGTAGTCGCCATAGGAGAAGCCGCCGGGCACCACCACGAGGTCGGTGCCCTTGGGCAGCGAAGTCTCGGCGTGCCAGACCATCGCGGTCTCATTGCCGGATGCGAGCTTGAGCGCGCGCGCCATGTCGCGCTCGCGGTTGATGCCGGGGAAGACGAGGACGGCTGATTTCATTTTCGATGCGGCCTAGAGCAGTTCGACCCGATAGTTCTCGATCACGGTATTCGCCAAGAGCTTGTCGGCGGCGGCCTTCAGCGCCGCCTCCGCCTTGGCCTTGTCGGTCGCGGCGAGCTCGATGTCGAACACCTTGCCCTGGCGAACGCTAGCGACGCCATCGACGCCGAGCGATTTCAGCGCACCCTCGATCGCCTTGCCTTGCGGATCGAGGATGCCCGACTTCAATGTCACAGTCACACGTGCCTTCACGGTCGTCCCTTCAGCTTAGCTCTTCACCAGCACCGGGCCGCTGCCGGCCGGCCGCTCGTTTTCAATCAGAATGCCGAGCCGCTTCGCGACCTCGGTATAGGCCTCGAGCAGGCCACCCAGATCCCTGCGGAAACGGTCCTTGTCGAGCTTCTCGTTCGACTTGATGTCCCACAGCCGGCAGGAGTCCGGCGAGATCTCGTCGGCGACGATGATCCGCATCATCTCGTTCTCGAACAGCCGTCCGCACTCCATCTTGAAGTCGACGAGGCGGATGCCGATGCCGAGGAAGAGGCCGGTCAGGAAGTCGTTGACGCGGATGGCCAGCGCCATGATGTCGTCGATCTCCTGGGGCGTCGCCCAGCCGAAGGCGGTGATGTGCTCTTCCGACACCATGGGGTCGTTGAGCTGGTCGTTCTTGTAATAGAACTCGATGATCGAGCGCGGCAGCTGGGTGCCCTCCTCGATCCCGAGCCGCTGCGACAGCGAGCCGGCGGCCACGTTCCGCACCACCACCTCGAGCGGCACGATCTCGACCTCGCGAATCAGCTGCTCGCGCATGTTGAGGCGGCGGATGAAGTGGGTCGGTACCCCGATGTCGTTGAGGTGCTGAAACAGGTACTCCGAAATCCGGTTGTTGAGGACGCCTTTGCCCTCGATCACCTGGTGTTTCTTGGCGTTGAACGCGGTCGCGTCGTCCTTGAAGTGCTGGATCAGGGTTCCCGGCTCGGGGCCTTCGTAAAGCACCTTGGCCTTGCCTTCATAAATACGGCGTCGACGGCTCATTGGGATGTACCGTGTTTTGTTGAAATCCATGGATTTGGGTGCTCCGGATGACTTGGGGTTACGACCCACGACGGAGCTGCCGCGGAGGCCTGGAACCTGGGCAATCCAACTGGAAACAGAACAAGAACCATGCCTGTTGGCAACCTATCCGATTGGCCCATCCAGCACAATCGATAGTGCCTCCTTGAGGGCACTTATACCGCCCTATCATAAAGGGCCGATTCCGCCAGTTTTGCCTGCGGCTTAACGGCTCGTTGTCTTGCCGATTCCTCCCACTTATCTAGGCAGGCATCGGGGCTGCCGCAACGCGCGGCGGCCCTCATTCAGCAAGGGAATTGGAACTTCAGCCATGAGCGAATTCAACAAGCGCGAGGAAGGTTTCGAGAAGAAGTTCGCCCTCGACGAGGAGCAGAAGTTCAAGGCTGAAGCCCGCCGGAACAAGCTGCTCGGCCTGTGGGCGGCCGAGAAGCTCGGCATCACGGGCGACGCCGCCAGCGCCTATGCCAAGGAAGTGGTCGCCGCCGACTTCGAGGAAGCCGGCGACAATGACGTGCTGCACAAGGTTCTGAAGGACCTCACGGCCAAGGGGCAACCCGCCACCGAGCGCGATATCCGCGCCAAGATGGATGAACTGCTGGCGGTGGCCGCGGCGCAGGTCAAGGCGGGAAGCTGAGTTCCCGGGACATCCTACCAAGTCGACTTTTACGCGCGCCGGACGCCGTTCCGGCGCGACGTGTTTGTGCCCCTCGTCTTGGTGAAGTCGGCACGGAGGATGTCGAGCAGGCGGCGCGAGGCGGCGCTGAGGAAGCCGCCGTGCCGCGTCACGGCGACGACTTCGTGACTTGCGGCGAGATCGCCGACGCGGATCGTCGCGATCCTGGAGCTACCCAATTCCTCCGCCGCATTGCTTTGTGACAGCAGCGCGATCCCGAGCCCGGCCTCGACCAGCCGCTTCTGCGCCGTCAGGCTGTCGACCGGCGTCCAGGCGACCTCGCCGAGCCCGTGCGTCAGGAACAGGGCGAAGACGTGCGAGGCGGTGATTTCGCGGCGTCCCGGCACCTCCGGGAAGGCGATCCACCGCTCATCCCTGAGATCGGCAAGCTTGCCGACCCGGCGCCCGGCCAGCGGATGGTCCGGCGCGCAGACCACCCCGAGCGGCTCGGCAAACAGCACCTCACAATCGAGGTCGCGCGAGCGGTCGCGGTCGTAGCGCAACCCGATCGTCGCCTCGCCGCGCCGGATCAGGTCGCTGACCTCGGCGCTGGTGGCGGTGCGCAGCGTCAGCGCAACGTCCGGATGCCGGCGGGCAAAGCGCTTCAACACATTCGAGAGCCGCTCGCCGGCGAGCGTGCCGGTCACCGCCAGCGCCACCGGGCCGGAATTGTCGCGCAGCAGCGCGCGCACCGCGTTCTCGGCATCCTGCGCCGCCGCCACCGCCCGTTCGGCATAGGGCACCATCACCCGCCCGGCATCGCTCAGCCGCGTCTTGCCCGCGATCCGCTCGAACAGGGGCACGCCGAGCTCCTGCTCGAGCAGCGCAATGCGCCGCGAAATCGCCGGCTGCGAGCGATGCAGCGCCTTGGCGGCATGCGAGATCCCGCCGCGCCGATGCACCACCAGGAACGTGTTGAGCGCGTCGCTGTCCATCGCTCTCCTCATGCAAAAAGCTGATGATATCGAGAGAAATAACAAATTTGTCTGATGGGCGAAACCGCCCTATCGCTGCTTTCAGCCGCTTTTGACAACAGCAGGAGTTCACATGCGCACCCAGGCGGACAAGGCAGCACGGTTTCGCGAGCTGCATCAGCGGCCCGGCGCCTTCATCATTCCAAATCCGTGGGACGCCGGGACGGCCAAGCTGCTCGCATCCATGGGCTTCGAGGCGCTTGCGACCACCAGCCTCGGGCTCGCCAACACGCTTGGCCGCTCGACCGTCAGCCTCGACGAGATCATCGAGAATTGCCGGGTGATCGCCGAGGCCACCGACCTGCCCGTCAACGCCGATCTGGAAAAATGCGGCGCCGACATGCCGAAGCTCGCGGCCGAGGCGATCCGGTTCGCCGCCGAGGCCGGCGCGGTCGGCGGCTCGATCGAGGACTCGACCGGCGACCCGCAGCGCCCGATCTATGATTTCTCGCTGGCGGTCGAGCGGGTCCAGGCGGCGGTTGAAGCCGCACGGGCGCTGCCCTTCCCGTTCACGCTGACGGCGCGGGCGGAAAATTTCCTGCACGGCCGCAAGGACCTCGACGACACCATCAAGCGGCTGCAGGCGTTCGAGGCCGCCGGCGCCGACGTGCTGTATTCGCCGGGCCTCTACGATCTCGCCACCATCAAGACCGTGGTGTCGTCGGTCAAGAAGCCGTTCAACCTGGTGATGGGCTTTGCCGATCCGACCCTGACCGTCGAGCAGCTCGCCGCCGCCGGCGTCAAGCGCATCAGCGTCGGCGGCGCGATGCAGCGCCACGCGCTGGCTGCGTTCCTGCGCTGTGCCCGCGAGATGAAGGACAACGGCGCATTCAGCTTCGTCCGCGACATGGCGCCGGTGAAGGAGGTCCGCGCGGCATTCGCCGCAGCTAAAGGCGAATAGGAAGCAGCGAGTAGCGAATCGGAAAGCATCCATTCGCTATTCGCGCTTCTCTCATCTCCTCGAAATCCGTCTTCCGACAAGTCGCCACTCACGTCGCGGCGTGCCTTGCGCGGCCTCGATTCTCAGTCTGCGCACGACATATATGGCCTCCTCCTCCAGGGTGAGTGAACAGCTTCACACAACCATCGGTGAATCGGACGTAGAACACGACGGGCGCAGGCGTACGATCAGGTCATTCCAATCGATCCTGCGCACGTCGATCAATCTACACCGATGATCAGAGGCGGCGTCTCGTCGCCATGGGGGATTTCCAAAATGAAGAGCTGGTTGTTTTCCCTGCACAAGGGCGTCGGAAACAGTCCGCAATTTTTTACGAACGTCTTCAACGGCGAGGCCTGGAGCGGCGATGTCCCGATGCCGGGGAACACCTGGATCAGCAACACGCCGGCAGCCGTCGTCTTCAACACCAACCTGTATGTGTTCTATCCCATCAACCAGTCCCTCTATTACAGGGTCTATGACGGCGAGCTGTGGACGGCGGCAGCCCAGGTGCCCAACATGGCCGGCGTTGGCGGCGGCGTGGCGGCCGCCGTGTATGACGGCCTGATCTATCTGCTGTACTCGAATCCCGGCCAGTCCGACCTGATGTACAAGACCTACGACGGCATCAGCTTCGGACCCGAGATCAACACATCCGGAACCAACCATCTCATCTCCGTCGCCTACCAGAACGTCGACACCCCGGCCGCGGTCGTGCGCGGCGACACGCTCTACGTGTTCGGCCGCGGGCCCGGCTATAGCGAACCCGGCAACATGAACCGCTTCTGGTACGCGACCTTCGACCGCAGCACCTGGCGAAGCAATCCGGTTGCCGGCACGGAAGGCCTCAGCAACGGTCCGGGCGCAGCTTCCTACAAGGACTGGATCTACCTGTTCTTCAACGACCCCACGGGTCTCTTCTTCTTCAAGCGGTTCGACGGCATTGGCAGCTGGGGAGCCGACCGCCAGGTCCCCGACACGCCGGGCAATTTCGGCAATGCCGCGCCGGTCGTGTTCAACGACACATTGTACGTCCTGCACCAGGGACCCGACGGCCAGTTCCTGTACAAGACCACTGACGGCGAGGACAACTGGACCAGCGACACGGCCGTGCCGAACACGGCCGGCCTGAGCTGCGGGCCCGCCGCCGTAACCTTCTCGCTCTGACGCCGGGCGAAGCATGCCTGCGCCGCCCCGGATTGCCCGAGGCGGCGCCTTCCTGAATCTGGTATGCTGGCGCCAGCACCGCAAGCCCGGCCGAGGCGTTACCAGACCTGACGATTCATCGCAGGTCGCGGCTTGCAGCCAGCCTCAGGCAATGCCAAGAGAGCGGGATGTCCCAAGATCACATTTCCAACGTCCTCGCCGAACGTTACGCCTCGCCGGCCATGCGCGCCATCTGGAGTGGCGAAGGCAAGGTCCGCCTCGAACGCGACTACTGGATCGCCGTGCTGAAGGCCCAGCGCGATCTCGGCATCGCGGTGCCGGATGGCGTGATCGAAAGCTACGAGCGCGTCAAGGACCAGATCAACCTCGCCTCCATCATGAGGCGGGAGCGCGTCACCCGCCACGACGTCAAGGCGCGCATCGAGGAGTTCTGCGAGCTCGCCGGTCACGAGCACCTGCACAAGGGCATGACCAGCCGCGACCTCACCGAGAACGTCGAGCAATTGCAGGTCTACCGCGCGCTGCAGCTCATCGAGACCAAGAGCATCGCCGCGCTCATCCGCTTTGCCACGCGCGCGAAGCAATTGCGCGACATCCCGTTCACCGCGCGCACCCATAACGTGGCCGCGCAGGTCACGACGCTCGGCAAGCGCATCGCCATGTCCGGCGAGGAGATGCTGCTGGCGCATCAGAGCCTGGTCAATGTGCTGCAAACCTATCCCGCGCGCGGCCTGAAGGGCGCGGTGGGCACCCGTCTCGACCAGATCACCCTGTTCAACGGCGATGCCGGCAAGGCGCGCGCGCTCGAGCAGCGCGTCCTCGTACACCTCGGCCTGCCGAAGGCGCTCGATGCCGTCGGCCAGGTCTATCCGCGCAGCCTCGACTTCCGTGCGGTCAGCGTGCTCACCGAGCTCGCCAGCGGGCCCGGCAATTTCGCCAAGACCATCCGCCTGATGGCAGGCCACGAACTCGCCAGCGAAGGTTTTGCCAAGGGCCAGGTCGGCTCCTCCGCGATGCCGCACAAGATGAACAGCCGCTCCTGCGAGCGCATCAACGGGCTGCATGTGATCCTGAAGGGCTATCTCGCGATGGCCGCAGGCCTTGCCGGCGATCAGTGGAACGAAGGCGACGTCTCCTGCTCGGTCGTCCGCCGCGTCATGCTGCCCGATGCCTTCCTCGCCATGGATGGCCTGCTCGAAACCTTGCTCACGGTGCTTGACCAGATGGAGGTGTTCGAAGCCGTCGTCGAGACCGAGCTCAACCGCTATCTGCCCTTCCTGCTGACCACCACGGTGATGATGGAAGCGGTCAAGAAGGGCGCGGGCCGCGAAGGCGCTCACGAGGCGATCAAGGAGCATGCCGTCGCAGCCATCGGCGACCTGCGCACCGGCAAGATCGTGCAGAACGATCTGCTGCAGCGGCTCGCCGCCGACAAGCGTCTTGGCTTGAGCGCAGCCGAACTGCAGCACGTGCTCGACCAGGGCCGCGCCAACTCCGGCGACGCCGGCGCCCAGGTTGATTTCTTCGCCGAGCAGGTCGAGGCTCTGGCCAAGGCCAAGCCGGAAGCCGCGAGCTACGCGCCGGGCACGATCCTGTGATGTTTTTCGCGATCGGGTGAGTAGCGATTCCATTCGCTACTCGCCATTCGCCCCCTCGCCTCACTCTTCCTTGAAGCCGTATTCAGGCACGTTGCCGCTGGCGCCGTAATATTTGTACGGCAGGAACTTGCCGCTCATGGTGATCTTGACGCGGTCGCCCTTCGGATTGGCGACGCGCTCCAGCGCCATGTCGAAGTCGATCGCCGACATGATGCCGTCGCCGAATTCTTCTTCGATCAGCGCCTTCCAGGCCGGGCCGTTGACCATCACCATCTCGTAGAAGCGGTAGATCAGCGGATCGGTCGGCGGCATCGGCGTGCCGGTGCCGCGCATCGGCACCTCGTTGAGCATCGCGATCTCGGCCTTCGACAGCCCGAACAATTCGCCGGCGTTCGCCGCCTGCGGCTTCGTCAGTTTCATCTGGCCGAGGATGGCGCCCGTGATCAGCACGTCGGAATAGCCGCCGATCTTCTCGCAGATGTATTTCCAGCTCCAGCCCTTCTCGCGCTTGATGTCGAGCAGCTTCTCGGTGAGGTCTTCGCGTTTCATCAGGTTTCCTCCTTGGGCTTCAGCGCGCAGCGCTCTGCGCGGGATTGGGTTCGACGGCGCGTGGCGGCGAGACGATCACGGGCTCGCCGACGCCGGGCCGCACTGTCGGCACGCGGCGCGGATCGTGACCGGTCACCTCGGTGGCAAAACTCTTGCTACGGCTGACCAGGAAATCGACGATATGGTTGCGCAGCGCATAGTAATAGGGATGGCGGTGCAGGTCGATGCGGCCGCGCTCCTTCGGCAGCGGGTTCTCGACGATCTCGGCCAGCACGGCACCGGGACCGTTGGTCATCAGGAAGATCTTGTCGGCGAGGAAGATCGCCTCATCGACGTCATGGGTGATCATGAAGGTGGTCTGCCCGGTCTCCAGGCAGATCCGCCGCACCTCGTCCTGCAGCGTGCCGCGGGTCAACGCATCCAGCGCCGAGAACGGCTCGTCCATCAGCATGATCTTCGGTGTGATCGACAGCGCCCGCGCGATGCCGACGCGCTGCTTCATGCCGCCGGAGAGCTCGGACGGATGCTTGTGCTCGGAGCCGGTGAGCCCGACGAGGTCGATGAACTTCTGCGCATGCGCCTTCACCCGCGCACGGTCCCATTTGCGCCATTTCGAGCTGACAGCATAGGCGACATTGCCCGATACGGTGCGCCACGGCAGCAGCGCATGGCTTTGGAAGATCACCGCGCGGTCGAGGCTGGTGCCCTCGATCCCCTGACCATCGACGATCACCGTGCCCTCGCTCGGCTCGTCGAGGCCGGCGAGGATGTTCAGCACCGTGGTCTTGCCGCAGCCGGAATGGCCGATCACGCAGCCGAACTCGCCACGCGCCATCGACAGCCAGAAATTCTCGAACACCGTGGTGACGCCGCCGCCGGCGCCGGGATAGCGCCGCGCGATGCCCTCGATCGAGATGAACTTGTCGGTCATCCGCGGTAGCTCCACGAACGGACTGCGCTCCCTCGCCCCGCTCTTCGCGGGGAGAGGGTTGGGGTGAGGGGCTTCCTCCGCGAGCACGGCGGCAGATAGACTCGCGGAAACTCCCCCTCACCCGATCGCTTCGCGATCGACCTCTCCCCGCAGGCGGGGCGAGGTGAAGTGGCTGCAATGCGGCTGTCGGTCATCGCTACTCCGGAAACGTCACCATGCGCGTGAACCGCGCCAGCACCTGGTCGAGCAGCATGCCGACGAAGCCGATCAAGAGGATTGCGATGATCACATTGGTGATCGACAGGTTATTCCACTCGTTCCAGACGAAGTAGCCGATGCCGGTACCACCGACGAGCATCTCGGCGGCGACGATCACGAGCCAGGCGATCCCGATCGAGATCCGCATGCCCGTCAGGATCGTCGGCGCCGCCGCCGGCAGGATCACCGTGAAGGCGCGCCTGACGGTGCCGACCTCGAGCGTGCGCGCAACGTTGATCCACTCCTTGCGCACACCGGCGACCCCGAACGCGGTGTTGAGCAGCATCGGCCACACCGAGCAGATGAAAATGACAAAGATCGCCGAGATCGAGGAATCCTTGATGGTGTAGAGCGCGAGCGGCATCCAGGCCAGCGGCGAGATCGGCTTGAGCACCTGGATGAACGGATCGAGCGCCTTGCTGATCAGAGGCGACATGCCGATCA
This sequence comes from Bradyrhizobium brasilense, assembly GCF_029714345.1. Classification (NCBI taxonomy): domain Bacteria; kingdom Pseudomonadati; phylum Pseudomonadota; class Alphaproteobacteria; order Hyphomicrobiales; family Nitrobacteraceae; genus Bradyrhizobium; species Bradyrhizobium brasilense. The sequence continues at coordinate 3,615,873 of NZ_CP121669.1, read as the reverse complement.
TGAAGCCGAGCGGAATCGCGACGACGACCGCGATCAGATAGCCGAGCCCGACCCGCCCGATCGAATAGGCAAGCTGGATGCCGAGCCCCTTGTCGTTCGGGCCATTGTCGTAGAACGGCCGCTTCAGATGCTCCCACAGCTTGGCGCCGACATCGAGCGGCCCGGGCATCGCCGACTTGCCCTGCGTCGCGGTCAGCCCCATCAGCCTGGCGTATTCGGGGCTCATGGCCGCCGTCGTGCCGCTGCTGCGGGTGGCAAGGTGCCAGGCGCCGAGGAAGCCGGCAAGCAGCGCGATCGAGACGATGGCGGCGCGGAGACGGAGGGAGAAGGTCATATGGCAAGCTCCCTCAACCAGTCGTCCCTGCGAAAGCAGGGACCCATACGCCGCGGCCCCTCGATGGAGCACTCCGGGAGACACCGTGCATAATGGCTAGGGGTCGTGGTTATGGGTCCCTGCTTTCGCAGGGACGACGCCGTGGAGAAAGCCTCGCCCGTCACGACGACTTCCTGATCTTGAAGCTCGCGAGATAATCGTCGGGCTTGGCCGGATCGAAGCTCTTGCCCATCACCGAGAACGACTTGTACGAGGTGGCCGGTGGCGCAAGGCCCATCTCGGCCATCACCTTCTTGGTATCGGTGGCGAGATAGACCTGCTCGGCGACCGCCTTGTAGTCGACGTCGCCCTTGATCTGGCCCCAGCGCTTCATCTGCGTCAGCATCCACACCGCAAAGGACTGCCAGGGGAACGGATCGAAATCGACGCGCTTCGGATCGGTTTTCACGCCACCGAGCCCGTCGGCATAGGTGCCGGTCAGCACCTGCTCCAGAACCGTCACCGGCGCGTTGATGTAGTTGGCCGGCGCGATCGCTTCCGCGATCTGCTTGCGGTTCTCGGCCTTCGCCGCGTAGCCGGTGGCATCCACGATCGCGCGGGTCAGCGCAGCGAAGGAATTCGGCGCCGTCGTGATGAACTCGCGGCTGGCGGCAAAGCTGCAGCAGGGATGGCCGTCCCAGATCTCCTTGGAGAGGATGTGCAGGAAGCCGACCCCGTCATAGATCGCGCGCTGGCAGATATTGTCGGGCGCGAGGAAACCGTCGATGTTGTCGGCGCGCAGATTGGCGACCATCTCCGGCGGCGGCACCGAGCGAAGCTGCACGTCGGTATCCGGGTCGAGCCCGTGCTCGGCGAGGTAATAGCGCAGCAGATAATTGTGCATGGAGTAGTCGAACGGAATGGCGAACTTCATGCCCTTCCAGTCCTTCGGATCGCGCCTGTCCTTGTGCTTCATCGCCAGCGTGATGCCCTGCCCGTTGATGTTCTCGATCGCAGGGACCGTGAACGGTATGGCGTTGGCGCCAAGGCCGAGCGAGATCGCGATCGGCATCGGCGCCAGCATGTGGGCGGCGTCGTATTCCTTGTTGATGGTCTTGTCGCGAATGACCGCCCAGCCGGCGGTCTTCACCACCTCGACGTTGAGGCCCTGCTTGGCATAGAAGCCGAGCGGCGCCGCCATGATGATCGGGGTCGCGCAGGTGATCGGGATGAAGCCGACCTTGAGGTCCTTCTTCTCCGGCGGTCCGGCGTCGGCGAACGCCTCCGTCGCCGTCTTCAGCGGGAAGAGCTGTGACAGCGCGGCGAGAGCCGTCGCGGCGCCAACCGATTTCAGGAAAGCGCGGCGCGCGACATCCTGCGGAAACACCGCCCGCATCACCGCCGACGCGACGATGCCTTCGAAACGCTTCTGTTCGCTGAGATCGGCGACCGGCTCGCAGCGCAGCGTGCGCGCGACCTGCTCATGCTCGGCGGCTGAGCGATGCCAGCCGCAGGCGCAACCCGATCGCGTGAGCACGCGGTCGGCGTCGAAGGGATCATCTGACATGGACATGCTGCGCCCCATTGTCGCACCGAAACGCAGAGAGCTCCGCGATCCGGTTCATTGATCGGCGTCCGGCCGCGTTTTGCGCCGCCGGACACCAACAAGCATGCAGGTTCTATGCCGCCTTGCCGGTGACGACGGGCGCGGTCGGCAAGCCCTCATCGATCGGCAGCGACGGGTCGCGCGACCACTCGTTCCAGGAGCCGAAGTACATCCGCACGTCCTTCACGCCGGCGTTCTTCAGCGCCAGGAAGGTGTTCGAGGCGCGCGCGCCCTTGAAGCAGTAGAGATAGACCGGCGTGGTCTGCGAGATGCCGACGGTGGCGCATTCCGCCAGGATCTCATCCTTCGACTTGAAGCGCGGGCCCTCGGCGGTCGGCTTCATCATGCGGTACCATTCGAGCCACACCGCGCCGGGAATGCGGCCTTTGCGCGGGCAGAAATCCTTGCCGTAGGGCGAGGAGCTTTCGCCGATCCACTCGTCGACGTCGCGCACGTCGAGGATCGCAACGCCGGGCTTGCCGACTGCTGCCAGCATCGCCTTGGCATCGATCATGATATCGCCGGCCTCCGGTACGATCGCAAAGGCGGCCTTCGCCGGCACCGCAACGTCGGTGGTCACCGGCAGGTCGGCCGCTTTCCAGGCATCGAAGCCGCCATGCAGCACCTTGATCTTGGGATAGCCCAGCATCGTCAGCAGGTAGTAGCCGCGGCAGGACTGGCCGAAGCCGGAATTCATCGACTGCTCGTAGATCACCGCGGTCTCCTTGCCGGAGAGACCGGCGGCGCCGAACGCATCAGCGAACTTGGTCTTCAGCTCGTGGATGCCTTCCGGCGTCGAGGTCGCAAGGAACGTGAAGATGTCATGCACATTGACGGCACCGGGCAAATGGCCGGCCGCATAGGCATCCGGATTTCGCGTGTCGATGATGACACACGGGTCTTTCTTGACGAGCTCGGCAAGTTCGCCGGCGGTGATCAGAACGTCCGTCATGGCAGCCTCTCCTGTCTGTGGTTGCAGTTGTGGTGGTCCCGAACTTGTTTGAGCATGATCTCCGCGCAAGCGCGTTCCGCGTTTGTCGCGAGGGAAAACCGGTTTCCACTTTTCCGGATCATGCTTCAGCCGTCCGCCAGCATCTTGCGCAGCTGCTTGGTGGCGGGCGTGACGATGGCAACGAAATAGGCCTCGCGCAGCCTGCGCTGGGCGCGGTGGCTCATCAGGTAGCCGCGCGCGCCGCAATGGAGCATCGCGGCATGCGCGAATGCGACGCTGGCATCGCCGATCCGCAGCCGCAGTGCGACGACGCGGCGCCAGTAGCTGTCATCGGCATTGTAGGGATCGCTTGCCAGCGCCATTGCCTCCTTCTCGAACTCGGCATGGAGCTCGCGAAATTGCAGCGGCTGTTGCGGCAGATAGCGGTTGACGTGTCCGAGCGGCGCATGGACCTCGTCCATGATGTTGATGCAGTCCTTCATCAGCCCGAGGCCCATGCCCGCCTGCAACAGGATGAAGCCGGCGCGGATTTTCTTGACGAACGGCGCAGCCGGCTCGGCCAGGATCAGTTCGTCCGGCACGAACACGTCGCGAAACTGGACGCCATAGGTACCGGTGCCGTCCATCGCCAGGAACGGCTTGCAAGGCGTCAGCGTGATCGCGGGATCGGAGCAGTCGGCGAGGAACATCACGGTGCTGCCCGGCTCGCCGCTTGCGATGCCGCCCGGCTCGCCCTTGCTGCTCTCGTCCTCGCGCTCGAAGATCGTGCCGAAGTAATGGCCGGGCCCGAGGTTCGACACCCAGGGCAGCGCACCGCGGACGATGTAGCCGCCATCGACCTTGCGGCCCTTCAGCTTCAGCCGCTCGATGCCGAAGAAGCTCTTCATCGGGTTGGAGAGCCCGGTGCCGCCGAGCGCGCGCCCGCGGGCGAAGCAGTCACCGAAGCGCGCGGCGAGCTTCATGTTGGTGGAATTGGCGACGTACCAGACCAGCGTGTTCTGGCACCACGCCATGAAGGCGGTGGCGCCGCAGACCTCGCCGAGCGCGGCCATCGACTGGATGGCCCAGCGCAGGTCGGCAGGCCCCTCCTGCGGCACATGGCTGCTCCAGGCGCCGACCTTGCCGAGCCGGCGCAGGAATTCGCCGGGATAGACCGAGCCGGCATCGACCGCGGCTGCGATCGGCGCCAGCTCCTGACGGGCAAGGCGGGCTACCTCGTCCGCAATGGTCGGTGCGGGATCTTGAGCTGCGACCCGCGACAAAGCCAGTGAACCCATGGATGATCTCCGCACCTTGAATTGCCGGTCGGGCGTTTACGCGCTGACCTCGAGATTGACGGGACGGGTGAAGGTGTTGGCGACCGGCGACCACTTCTTCACATGCGCGACGAGCGCGTCGATCTCGGCCTGCGAGACGCCCTCGCACTCCATGTCGACCTTGACGCGGACGTCGGTGAAGCCGACCGGCTTTTCGCTGACGTCGCCGGTGCCCCACACCGCGGTGATGTTGAGATCGCCCTCGAGCTCGAGCTCGAGCTTGTTGACGATCCAGCCGCGATGCACGGCGTTGGCGTGCAGGCCGACCGCGAGGCAAGAGCCGAGCGCGGCGAGCGAGGCCTCGGAAGGATTGGGCGCGGTGTCGTCGCCGAGCAGGCCCGGCGGCTCGTCGACGATGTAGGGCGCGAGGTTACGGATGTAGTTGGCGTGGCGGAACTTGCCCTCGGCCACCGTCTTGCACTTCAAGGTCTTGATCACCTTCGGGTTGGCCTTGCCATTGGCAATCAGCTGCTCGAGCCCGCCTCTGTCGATCGGCGCGAGGCAGCCGGTCAGTGCGGTTTTCTGGGCGACAGCGGTCATCAGTTTTCTCCCTGGGAGCGATGGAATTTCAGGATACCGAACGGTCTGTTTCCTGCACGAAGCGTGCCAATCCCGCGGCAAATCAAAAGGCGAAATCCCGCAGGCGCTTAAGCGGGGCTGCCTGCGGATTGATCAGTGCCGGCCTGCTCAATCGCCAAGCAAATGCCGCACGACCGCGATGATTTTCAGCGCATCGATGCGGCCGTGAAGATGCGACTTGATGATTCTGCCGCGCTCCGATTTACTGCCGCGCATGGCCAAATCGCTTGCGAAGAAAAAACCTGCCGCTGCGTTCACCGCCGGCGATGATGAATCGGCGCGCGGGCGCCTGCTGAACGCCGCAACCCATCTGTTCTGCAAGAACGGCATCAACGCCACCGGCATCGATGCGATCATCGACGAGGCCGGAACCGCGAAGACCACGCTCTACAAACTGTTCGGCTCGAAGACCAACCTCGTGCATGCGGTGCTGGAGAGCGAAGGCCGGCAGTGGCGCGAATGGTTCATCGGCGCGATCGAGGCCGGCGGCGGCGATCCGCAGACCAAGCTGTCGCGGATCTTCCCTGCCCTGAAGACCTGGTTCGCCGAGGAGCGCTTCTACGGCTGCCCCTTCATCAACGCGGTCGCCGAGCACGACAAGGACGCCAAGCAGTTCCGCAACATCGCGCTGAAGCACAAAAAGGTGGTGCTGGCGCATATCGAGAAGCTCGCCGGCGAGATGGGCGCGGCCGAGCCGGCCGTGCTCGCGCACCAGCTCGCGCTTCTGATCGACGGCGCCATCGTCGCGGCCATGGTGTCGTGCGATCCGACTGTCGCCGACACCGCGGGCCTTGCCGCCAGCAATCTGTTCGCGCCGGCCAAGGCGAAGAAGCCGAAGCGCGCCGGCGGCGCGGCCGAACAACAGCTCCTCGCGGTGTAACGCAACGGCCACATCGCGACCTCCGGCGTCGGTATTTCTGCGACGCGATCGCCTCCGAGTTTACCTGCCGTCAATCACGCCGCGCGATCGGGGCCGGCCTTAAACGCCTGTTAGGTCCGGCCGGGTCAGTTGCGCGGTGAAAGTACGAGGCAAGAACAATGCAGTCCGAAAAAGGACGATACAGCCAGCCGCGCTGGGGCGTGACGCGCTGGCTCGCCGACCCGGGACCAGGCGTACCTGATGACATCCGCGCGGCGCTGATCGGGGATCTCTACGGCTCGTTGCCGGTGTTCGCGGCCGGTGCGGTCAATACGGTTGCTGTCGCGGCCGTGATTGCGATCCGCGAGCCGACCGCGCCGTTCATCACCTGGGTCATCCTCGAACTCGTCATCTGCCTCTCGCGACTGGCGGTGCTGGTGTCTGCGCATCGCGCGGCACGCGAGCGGCGGCCGACGCCAACCGATCTGCACCTCGTCCTTGCGGTCGCCTGGAGCGCCAGCGTCGGCTTCGGCATCTTGATCAGCCTCGCAAGCGGCGACTGGGTGGTTGCGCTGCTGGCTTCGCTATCGGCGGCGGCGATGGTCGGCGGCATCTGCTTCCGCAATTTCAGCGCCCCGCGCCTTGCCGGCACCATGATCCTGCTCAGCCTCGGCCCGATCGTTCCGGGCGCGGCCCTTGCCGGCGAGCCGCTGCTCTTCATCGTCGTCATGCAGGTGCCGCTGTATCTCACGGCGATGACGGTGGCGGCCTTCCGCCTCAACAAGATGCTGATCGCCACCATGCGCGCCGAGCGCGAGAACGGCCATCTGGCCCATCACGACACCCTGACCGGCCTGCGCAATCGCGCCGGCTTCGTCGCCGCGCTGAACGCGAAGCTCGCGGCCCCGGCTGGAGATAGCGGGCCGTTCGCGCTGTTGTTCCTCGACCTCGACAATTTCAAGCCGGTCAACGACACCTATGGCCATGCGGCCGGCGACCAGGTGCTGATGCTGGCCGCCGAGCGGCTGCGGCGCGCCCTGCCCGAGACCGCGGTGATCGCGCGGCTCGGCGGCGATGAATTCGTCGTGCTGGCGGACGGCGTCACCGCCGAGCAGGCACTCGCCGTCGGTCATCGCATCATCCAGACCGTCACGATGCCCTACCGGCTCGCCGACGGCATCTTCGCAAAGGTCGGCGTCAGTGTCGGTGTCGCTGTTTCGCCCGAGCACGGTACCGAGGCCGAGGAGCTCCTGGCCGTTGCCGATGCCGCGCTCTATGAGGCCAAATCCGACGGCAAGGCGCAGTGCCGCCTGGCGTCCGTCGCCACCAATGTCGCGGCGCTGCGCCGGCTGACGAAGAAGGACCCCGCGCCGGCCCTCGATCGCGGCGCCGCCTGAGGCGACGTCCGGCAGAAATGCGCCCTACAGATCGAAGTTCGTCGGCAGCATCACGACGTCGCGGATGGTCATGCCGCGCGGCCTGGTCAGCATGAACATCACGACCTCGGCGACCTCGCTCGCTTCCAGCAGGCTGCCCGCCGCCTTGGCCTCCTCCAGCTTCTCCGCCGGCCAGTCCGCCAGCAGCGCGCTGATCACGGGCCCGGGCGAGATCGAGCCGACACGGATGCCGTGCTTGAACACCTGGCGCCGCACCGTCTGCACGAAGCAGTTGACCGCCCATTTCGACGACGCATAGACCGGCTCCCACGGCGTCGGGAAATGCGCGGCGAGCGAACTCGTCACGATGATGTCGCCGGTGCCGCGCGCGATCATGTGCGGCAGCACATCGTGCACGTTCTTCATCACGACGTTGACGTTGAGGTTCAGCATCCGGTCGATCGCAATCGTATCGGCATCGACGAGGTCGCCGCCGACATAGATGCCGGCATTGGCGTGCAGGATGTCGAGCTGGCCGGTGTTCTCGAGCACCTTGGGCAGCAAGGTCGCACACTCCGCGGGATCGAGCAGGTCGATGACCAGCGGGACCACCGCATCGCCGTGCTGGCGGGCGAGCGCTTGCAGCGCGGCGGCATCGCGGTCGACCATCACCACGCGCGCGCCGGCGGCCAGCATCGCCGCGCTGCTCGCCAGTCCAATCCCCGACGCCGCCCCGGTCACGGCGGCGACCTTACCTTCCAATTGCTTCGCCATCGTCTCCACCCTGTCAGGTCCGTGCAGCACCTATCGCAACACATCATGGTCGCGATGTCAGCTCACCATGCGATGAGCAACTCCACGCTTGTCTGATCCCGTCACATGCGCAGCATGGGCGGCCGCGTAGCGAAACGGCGGCGCAGCCATTTTGCCGCCGGCCCGGCCGGCCGCTGTTTGTGCCAGACCACTTCGAGCGCGACGGGATGCGCGCCCTCGTCGAATTCCAGTTCGGGAACCGCAAGCTCATCGGCAACCTGCGAGCTCGCCATGATGTGCGCCGGAATCAGCGCCCAGCCGACGCCCTGCTTGAGGATCTGCAGGATCACCCAATGGCTCTCGACCCACCACACCTCGGCTGCGACACGCAATCGATGCCGCTCGGTGCCTTCGTTGCGCACCGTGACCATGATCTGGCGATGCCGCTTCAGCTCCTCCCAATCCACCCGGCCATGCGCCAGCGGATGGTTCTTGCCGCAAACCAGCTGCAGCGGCACCCAGCCGATGGTCTTGAAGCCAAGCTCTGGCGGCAGATGCTCCTGCCGCCACATCACGCCGACATCGGCCTTGCCGTCGAGCACGAGACGGCTGACGTCCTCCATGATCGGAAACAGCAGCTCCAGTTCGACATGGGGAAAACGCCCGGCGAATTCCGCGAACAGCTCGCCTACCGCGCTCTCCGGATAGAGCTCGTCGATCGCCACCACCAGGCGCTTCTCGACATGGGCCTCGAAACTGCTGGCGACACCGATCAGGTGCTCGCGGCGATCGAGGATCAGTTTTGCTTCCGGCAACAGCCGCGCCCCTGCCTCGGTCAGCACCGGATTGCGGCCGGCGCGGTCGAACAGCGCGATGCCGAGATCGGCCTCCAGATTGGCGACATGCGTGCTGACCGCTGATTGCGCCTTCTTCAAAAGCCGCGCCGCGCCGGAGAACGAGCCCTGCTCGGCCGCCGCCACGAAGGATTCGAGCTGGTCCATGGAAACGGACATCTATCTCTTTTCCAGATAATACCTAACTTTGTTATGACACAATATCAGATAGAAACCCGGTCGCAACGACAAGAAAGGGTCTCAAAATGTCTATGCGTTCCTTCTCCGACCGGGTCAGGCACGCAGTCCTGTTCGAACTGATCGGTATCGCCATCTTCACGCCGGCGGCCGCCTGGCTGTTCAATCAGCCGGTCGCCCATATGGGCGTCATCGGAATCGTCTCGGCGACGGTAGCGACGGTCTGGAACTTGCTGTTCAATCTCGGCTTCGACCACGCGCTGGTCCGCGTCACCGGCCGTATCGCCAAGACGATGCCGATCCGCGTCGCGCACGCGATGCTGTTCGAGGCCGGCCTGATCGTGCTGCTGATCCCGTTCGTCGCCTGGTATCTCGGCGTCTCGCTGTGGGCGGCGCTGATGATGGATATCTCCATCGTCGCGTTCTATCTGGTCTACGCGTTCGCCTTTAACATCGGCTACGATCGCGTGTTTCCGGTGCGCGAGCTCGATGCGCACGATCGCGCGGCGAACCGGGCTCTGGCGGCCTGATCGATCTCGGCGTCGGCGCGGCGGATCATGTGATCTGCCGCGCCGCTCCGGACCCTGACACCGCGCGAATATTTCCGGCGATAGCGACTGCACACAAGTTCTGCCGCGCCTCACTCATAGACTGGTTTGATCCGGCTGAAGCACTACGGAATGCTTCAAGCCGACATGCCCGTCAGAGGCTGCCAACCGGCCAACAATGCCAAAACGGCCAACAACAAGAAACGGAGGACGACAATGCCAAGGAACCGTTCATCCCGGCTCACACGCCGTGATCTCATCAAAGGCACTGCTGCCACGTCGGCCACGCTGCTGCTCGGCACGCCCGCCATTGCCAAGGGCAAGGCGGAGGGCAAGACCGAAATCGTCATCGGCAATATCGACGCCTATTCGGGACCGGCTGCGGTCTATTCGTCGATCGGTCGCACGCCCGGCGGCTATTTCAAGATGATCAACGAGCAAGGCGGCATCAACGGCCGCATGATCAAGTACATCACCTATGACGACGCCTACAGCCCGGCCAAGACCGTCGAGCAGGCGCGCAAGCTCGTCGAAGGCGACGAGATCGATGTGCTGTTCGCGCCGCTTGGCGCGCCGACCAACGCGGCGATCATGAAGTACATGAACCAGAAGAAGGTCCCGCACCTCTTCATCGCCTCGGGCGCGACCAAGTTCGGCGATTACAAGAATTTCCCCTACACCATGGGGTTCCAGCCCTGCTACCAGATCGAGGGCCGCGCCTTCGCGCAGCATGTGCTGTCGACACAGAACGACCCCAAGATCGGCATCGTCTACCAGAACGACGATTTCGGCCGCGACGTGTTGAAGGGTTTCAAGGACGGACTCGGCGCCAGGACGTCCGCAATCGTGGCGGAGCTGTCCTATGAGACCGCCGATCCGACCATCGACAGCCAGGTGGTCCGCTGCAAATCCGCCGGCGCCAACGTGTTCATGAGCATGACCACGCCGAAATTCGCCGCCCAAGGCATCAAGAAGATCGCCGAGCTCGGCTGGCAGCCGGCGCACTACATCGGCAACAACGCCTCCTCCGCGGGCTCGACGCTGAAGGCCGCGGGCTTCGACGTCTCCAAGGGGATCATTTCGAGCGCTTATCTGAAGGATCCCGTCGACGCCGCCTGGGACAACGATCCCGCCATCCAGAAATGGCGGGCCTTCCTCGACAAATACGATCCGGCGGCGGCCAAGAACGACATCTACGCGGTCACCGGCTATCTCACCAGCCAGATCCTGGTCCAGGTGCTCAAGCAGTGCGGCGACGACGTGTCGTCCGAAAGCATCATCAAGCAGGCCGCCAACCTAAAGGATTTCGAATCCGACATGCTGCTGCCGGGCATCCGGATCAACACCTCGCCATCGGACTATTATCCGCTCGAGCAGTTGCAACTGGTGCGCTTCAGCGGCGAGCGCTACGAGCCGATGGGACCGGTGATCGACGGCGGGATCTCGAAGGCCTGACCGTCCGAAGCGTGCACCGCTGGCGTCGGCTTCCGATGGCAAAGCGGAAGCCGCCCGGCTTGGGCGTCATCGGCGGCTCATGACCCGAACCGGATATTGCCCGAATAACCATTGTTAGCTCATTTGCCTCAACTGGCTCAGTTGACTAAGGGAGTGGCAGGAGAACGCGGCTCTTGTCTCCGGTCGCAAAGTCCTGTTTGCTTCAATGCAATGAGCACCACTCGCGAGACGAGTCCCAGCGGCAAATGTCAAACTGACTTCCTGCCGGGCGGGAGCGAATTGAGTGCGCTCATTCGCGCGCTCGATTGGTCCACGACCAGTTTGGGACCCATTGACGGATGGCCTGCGCATCTCAAGAGCGCGGTCAGCCTCATGCTGCCTGCCAACGCACAAATCGTGCTGTTCTGGGGCGCGGACTTCGTGGCCCTCTACAACGACGCCTACGCACCGACCATCGGTGAGAAGCATCCAAGGGCACTCGGGCGGCCCGCGCGAGAGAATTGGGCGGAGCTTTGGGACGATCTTGAACCTCTGCTAAGGCGCGTCCTCGACACTGGTGAGACCGTCTTCGCCAAGGATCGTCCGTTCTACATCGAGCGGCACGGCTATCCGGAGAACGTCTATTTCGACATCTCCTATTCCCCGGTTCGAAACGAGGCGGGCGACATAGGCGGCGTCCTCTGCATCGTGAACGAGACAACTGAACGCGTTGTGGCGCAGCGAGAACTGGCCAGAGCGGAGAAACGGCTTAGCCAGGCGCTAAGTGCCGCCGGAATGATAGGCACGTTCGACTGGCATGTGCCGACGGACACGTTCTATTCGGATGCGTATTTCGCGCAAATGTTCTCAGTCGATCCCGCCAAGGGCGAGAAAGGCGCACCGTTGTCGGAATATGTCGCGGGCATCCATCCGGAGGACGTGGAGCGGACTACTGCGGCCGTGAATCTCGCGGTCGCCACCGGAGAAAAGTACATCCAGGAATACCGGCTGCTCCACAAAGACGGAACCATCCGCTGGGTCGAGGCGCGTGGCGAGTGCCTGAGAGACGAGAGCGGCGAGCTTACCAACTTTGTCGGTGTCGTGGTGGACATCACCACTCAGAAGGAAGCGCAAGAGCATCAACGGTTGCTTGCGCGAGAGGCGAACCACCGGGTGAAAAACCTGTTCGCGATCTTCCACGGCATCATCAGCCTTAGCGCTCGATCAGCTCGAACGCCGCAGGAAATGGCTCATTCGCTTCGCGGTCGGCTGGATGCCCTCATGCGGGCCAAGGACCTTATACGTCCGGGGATCATGGGTACGGAAGCGCATAGCGAACGGACGACGGTGGACGAGGTCGCGCGAACCGTCATGCAACCCTATGACGACGGCTCGCGCGACCGCATCATGATCGGCGGCCCCGATGTGCCTGTAGGCGTGATGGCCGTAACGAGCTTCGCCCTTGCGCTGCACGAAATCGCGACGAATGCAGCCAAATACGGGGCACTCTCGGAGCCGAGCGGGGCAATCCGTATCAAATGGGAGACGCAAGGCGGCGACTTGCATTTTGAGTGGAATGAGACGGGCGGTCCCATGATTGTTGCCCCGCCGCAAGCCGCCGGCTTTGGCAGCGTACTCACGGAGCGCAGTATTGCTGGTCAACTCGGGGGCAAGATCGAATACGACTGGCGGCAGAACGGCCTCAAGATAAGGATCAAGGCTCCCTTGGATCGCCTTGGGGTTTGAGGACATAAGAGGACGATAGGATTTTTCCTTCCCCTTCGATTTGAACTCCGCCTTCGCGTGCTTGCACTGGGCCGCACCGCCCGACCATCTCCCTTTCGCGCGGTAGGTCAGCGCTGCTGCACAATGATTTCGTCGCCATTCGCTGCACCAACATTGATGTAAATCAATGCGTAGCGACTGGCCAGCGTATGCCTTGCACGTGGGGCGGAGCCTGAGGAGGATTTGATGATCTCTCGGCGAACCGCACTGTCTTCGCTCGGAATGGCGACCGCGTTTGGCCTCCTGGCGCTTTCTGTGATGGTGACCTCCGACGCGGCAGCCCAAACCGCCGGCATGGTACGACGTCAAGATCGGCGAGAAGGCCGGCGTGATCGTCGGGATGACCGACGCGATGCACGTCAAGACCGACGTGACGCCCGCCGGGGCACTCCCACGACGACGGGGAGTACCGCTGGCACAACCGGCGCAGCCACGAAGTAACTCATTGCGGGCTTCGTGATCGAAGTAGCGCTTCGATGAGAATCGACGACGGACAACCCATCGTATCTACAGCAACGGAGAGAATCGATGAAGTTGGCATTGAAAACTGCAATTGTAACCACGACCTTCACTTGTGCGACACTGCTCTCGCTCAGTTGGTCTGAACAGCGCGGCGTTTCGCTAGCAATCGACAGCGCCGAGGCGCGGATCGGTCGGCCGTTGACTCCCCTGAGCGGTGCCGGGGTCGCCCGTCGACAATATCGTCGGGCCGCGTACGGCTACGGTGCCGGTGTGGCGGGTGCTGGCCTGGCGGCCGGCGCGATAGGAGCAGCCGCGGTAGCTGCCACTTCACCTTATAGCTACTATGGTGGTGGCCCCTATGTCGGCACGGGCTACTATGGCGGCTATCCCGGAGAATACTATGGCGGGTATGCCAACCGCAGCTATGTAACGGGAAGGCCAACGCTGGTCCCGCGTTACTACGGCGGCTATAACGCAGGCAATTACGGTTCTTACGCCGCTGTCGGCTATCCCGGCAGCTACTATGGCTCGTATGGTGGTTATCCTGGTGGCTATGCCAACCGCAGCTACGTCACCGGAAGGCCGACGCTGATCCCACGCCACTACGGTGGCTGGGGCTGGTGAGCCCAAGCTTTGCGCTTGTTCGGAAGTGCGCCGTTTCAAGCGCTTGCGCTTCGCACAATAGCCAAGGGCATATCACGCCCCGCGCAGTAAACACGACGTATTACTTGAACAAAGCGAGAGGAGGTGCCGCCATGACGGTGCGCCTCCTCTCTGTCGTCGCTGTATTGGCCGGACAAGGGAAGTGATGCCGCGCCGGATGAAGCCGCTTCCGGCCGTTAGCTGATGTCGCCAGCAAGGCGCGCCAAGTCCGCTGTAGTCTTTGTACCGGTTCATCCCGAGGCGGTTTACTTGCCCGCGTATCCAACTGGCGGATTCTGATGTAGCCTTCGTCCACCTCGAACGTGGCGAGCCATATGCTCACGCTCTATTCCTATCCGCCGTTGTTCGGCGTGGCCGACAACAATGGCTATGGCCTGAAGGTATTCGCTTTTCTGAAGCTCGCCGGCGTGCCGTTCCGGCACGAGCACATCTTCGATGCGTCGAAGGCGCCGCGCCAGCAATTGCCCTATGTCGTCGACGGCCGTGACACTGTCGGCGACAGCGAGACCATCCTCGCCTATGTCACCGGAAAATATGGCGTGACGCTGGATGCCGCGCTGACGCCGGCGCAGCGCACGACCAATCTCCTCGTCACGCGGACGCTCGACGATCTCTACTGGGTGATGTCCTATTCGCGCTGGCAGGACGCGCGCTATTGGCCCCAATTCCGCGATGCGCTCAAGCGCGAGCATCCGGCCCTCACCGACGACGGCTTGATGAAGGCCAAGGAGTTCAACGCGCAGCGCTATTATTACCAGGGCATCGGCCGCTTCGAGCCCGACGCCGCGATGGCCCGCGGCATCGCCGATCTCGCCGCGCTGGCGAGCCTGATCCCGAGCCAAGGCTATGTGCATGGCGACAGGCCGACGACCATCGACGCCGGCATCTATGGCTTCGTGGCCAACATCTACTTCTACGACATCGAGACACCGTTGAAGCAATTCGTGGTCTCGCACGATGCCCTGGTACAACATTGCCGCGCCATCCACGCGGCAGTGAGTACGTGAGCTGGGGTCAACTCAACTTTTAACTCGCAATAGTGACGTTCGCGGCGGTGAGCGAACAGGTCGTTGCTCCGTCCACGGCCCAGGTGGGTGGGTATATCTGCGCTGGCGTGTCGCAGCCGGCCTCTCGCCAATAGATCGATTTCAGGGATAGTATCTCGTCCCTGGGCTAGCTGCAGAGCCGGTCATGGCTTCAAAACTGTCTATGGGCATTTTCGCGTCAGTCCTCGTTGGAGCGGCAGTGCTTTTGATTGCAGGTCCGCCGCCTGCATGGGGCCTGCTGTTGCTCGGCACCTTCGCACTGGCGGCACTCTACATCGTCGCGAGAATGAGGTCGCGCTACGATCCGCTCGATCCACGCTTCGGTAGCTGCATCCCTCCGATGTCCAGGCCGAAAGGCAGCGGCGGCAATGACTCCACCACCTGAGCGCCGTCCAGCATCGATCAGATGCGGATCGTGCGAAGACGTCCTGATAGCCTGAAGCCGACATGGGAAGCGCGTCGGCTGCAGTTCGCATTCCATTTGGAATTTCTTGCAGTTTGTTTCAGCCGACACACCGTCGAATTTTCAGCACCAGGAGATTGATCAAATGCAGACGCCCACGCCAAACCCCCGAGGAGCAGAGTTCTGGAACAGCACCATGGGGCACTCATGGGTTTCGCAGCAAGCCGTGATCAGCGACGTCTTCACGTCGGTCACCAGCGTCAGCCTGGGTGCTGCGGCGGCAAAGCCGGGTGAGCGTGTCATCGATATCGGATGCGGCACCGGTGACACGCTGTTGGCGTTCGCCAAGGTCGTTGGTCCGTCAGGTGCTGTGGTGGGCGTCGATATCTCGGTCCCGATGCTGGATCTGGCCAGGCATCGTGTTGCCGAGGCGGGACTTGGCAACGTGACCTGTGCACAGGCCGACGCAACGATCTACGGCTTCGAACCGCGCTGGGCGGATCTGGTGTATTCGCGTTTTGGCCTGATGTTCTTCGATGACCCGGTCAGGGCCTTCACCAACATCCGTAGCGGCATGAAAGCGGGCGGGCGGCTGGTGTTCGTCTGTTTTCGCACCATGCCGGAGTCGCCGTGGTTTCGCGTGCCGATCGAGGCGGCCCGACCGCACGTGCCGCCACAGCCGCCGCTCGATCCATTGGCGCCCGGGATGTTTTCGTTCGCGCGCGAGGATCGCGTTCGCGGCATCCTGCACGAGGCCGGGTTTCACGAGATTGCGCTCAAGGCCACCGACGTGCCGATCCATGGCGGCGACATCGCGCAAAGCATGGCCTTCATCACGCAGGCCGGCCCGCTGCCTGCGCTGCTCGAGAATGCCACGGACGATCAACGTCATCGCGCCATGGAAGCGGTACGCAACGCGCTCGCCGCAAGCCTCGGAGCTGATGGCCGCGACCTGCATGTGGGCCTGTGGCTTGTGTCGGCACTAGCCTAGCGAGATGCTGCCTTCGGGATTGCGACGGCAGAAATCGTGCCACCTGCGGCGCACCAACACAGTGTCGTCCTGGCGAAAGCCAGGACCCATTACCCCAAATCTCGATTGTTGCGCGACGCCGCGGCCACGATCCCTTTCACAATCCAATGCGGTGGTTATGGGTCCTGGCCTTCGCCAGGACGACGTGTGGAAAGAGACGCTTACTCCAATCCCGTTCTTGCTCCGCGGACAGAGCAATTGCGTAAGCTACCGCTCCTGCCGCAGCCCCGCCTCCAGCCGCGCGAGCTCGGCGTCGAGGTCGCGCTCGACATCGGCCACCTGCATGTCGACCACCCGATAGTCGCGCGCTTCGAGCCAGACTCTGCGCTTGGCGCGGTCGGCTCCGATGGCCTCGCTCTCGTTCGGGTTGACCAGCTCGATCGCGAGCCGGTGCACGAAGGAGACGAAGTCGGGGATGTGGCGGCCGACCGGGGTCTGGCGCTTGAACTGTCCGGCGAAGCGGCGGTCCCGCGTCAGCGCCTGCCACAGGATCCGTTCGGCGTCGGTCGGGTTGCGGCGGAGCAGCCGGGCGAGGCCGCGCACCGTGCTGCTGCTGTCGGCGGTCGCGCCGCTCTGCCCCTGCTCGGCGAGCAGCGCCCGCAAGCGCGTCGCCTGGGCGCCGTCGAGCACCCCGCCCTTGGCCGGGCCCTTGCGGCCCTCGGCGATCGCCATCACCACGCCGTGCAGCGTGTGCATGTCCTGCTTGGTCGGATCCATCCGGGTGAAGATGTTGCGCAGGTTCACCAGCATGGTGTCGCGCTTCTCCGCCGGCCGCAGGAACTCGACCTTGTCGAGCTCGGCGACGAGGTTGTCGAAGAACGCCTGCATCTGGTGCTGGGAGGCCGGCTCGGACCGCTCGGGCATCGCGAACGGCAGCGCGCCCGCGGTTGACAGCTTGAACCACTCGTAGCCCATCAACAGCACCGCCTGCGCCAGATTGAGCGAGGCGAAGCCCGGGTTCACCGGGAAGGTGATGATGCGGTTGGCGAGCGCGACCTCCTCATTGGTCAGGCCGGCGCGCTCGCGCCCGAACAGGATGCCGGCGCCGCCGCCGGATGCGACATGACCGACGATCTCACCCGCCGCGCCCTCCGGCCCGACCACCGGCTTGGCCTGGTCGTGGGCCCGGGCGGTGGTCGCGAACACCAGCGTGAGATCGGCGATCGCCTGCTCGACGGTGTCGAACAGCTCGACGGAACCGATGATGTGGTCGGCGCCGGCGGCCGCGCGCTGGGCGGCAATGTTCGGCCAGCCGTCGCGCGGGTTGACGATGCGCATCCTCGACAGCGCGAAGTTGCCCATCGCGCGCGCGGCCATGCCGATGTTCTCGCCAAGCTGCGGCTCGACCAGGATGACGACGGGACCGGCAAGATCGTGCCCTGCCTTGGTCTTGTCGGTGCCGGACATCTCACTTCACTTTCTGATTCAACGTCTGAAGATTTTGAATCAGCTTCCGAGAGGGCTGATTCAAAATCTCATGCAGGGGTCCAAGACCGCACCGACCAGCTTTGCACCGGTTTTGCGCGGGACCATTTTCTCCAAGGAGATAACAGGGTTAGCGGCGTTTGCGAATCCTCAATCGGAGTCCCAATCGCACGAAGCGAAGGCTGCCGCTTGCGCGCACTTGGCCTTCGGATAGGCTATCAACCACAACCAAAGCGAAGCTGTAAAGGCACGCTTGTGACGCCGGTTTCAACGGCGAAACACTTGGGTCGAAGTCGAAGCACTTGGGGGGACGAGGATGCGGGGCAGGTGGACGCTGGCGATTTTGGGCCTGATCTTGATCGTGGCGGGAGGCCTGCTCGCCCACTTCACGCAGACCGCCAGCGGCATCCGGATCGAGGATGTCCGCTTCAAGGGCGCCAAGGGCAATACCATGAGCGCCCTGCTCTACATCCCACCGAATGCCACGCCGCAGATCCCGGCGCCCGGCATCCTCGCCGTCCACGGCTATATCAATTCACGCGAGACCCAGGACGGCTTCGCCATCGAGTTCGCCCGCCGCGGCTATGTCGTGCTGGCGCTCGACCAGACCGGCCACGGCTACAGCGACCCGCCCTCCTTCGCCAACGGTTTTGGCGGACCTGACGGCCTTACCTATCTCCGCAGCCTCCAATTCGTCGACAAGGAGAATATCGGGCTCGAGGGCCACTCGATGGGCGGCTGGACCGTGCTGGCGGCTGCCGCAGCTCAGCCCAACGACTACAAATCGATGGTGCTGGAAGGCTCGTCCACCGGCAAGCCGTTCGCCGCCGAGGGCACCGCGAACTGGCCGCGCAACACCGCGCTGGTGTTCGCGCAGTACGAGGAATTTCCCGACCTGATGTGGGGTGTCCCGCTCGCGCGCGACGTCACCAAGAGCCCGAAACTCTGGGCGCTGTTCGGCACCCAAGGCGCGGTCGAGCCGGGCAAGGTCTATGGCGATCCGGCCAACGGCACCGCGCGGGTGCTGTACACGCCGGCGATGACCCATCCGGCCGAGCACATCTCGCATGAGGCGATCGGCTACAGCCTCGACTGGTTCGCCAAGACGCTGAAGGGCGGCACGCCGCGTCCGGTCGACGACCAGATCTGGTTCCGCAAGGAGATCGGCACGCTGGTCGCGCTGATCGGCTTTATCGTCCTGGTGATCGGCACGTTCGACGGCTTGCTGGAGGCACCGATGTTCTCCCGCCTGCGGCTGCCGGCGGTTGCCGACGGCACCATGCCGCCGCATCAGGCCGCGAGCGGCCGGCGCTGGACCACGGCGTTCATCCTGTCCGCCTTCATTCCGGCGCTGACCTATTACCCGGCCTTTGCACTGGGCGGCACTTTCGTCACCCCGAGCGCGTTCCTGCCGCAGGGCATCACCAACCAGATCCTGGTCTGGGCCGTCATCAACGGCCTGATCACGCTCGCCCTGATGCGGTTCGCCCCGAAGCGGGCCAGCCGGACCGGCCTCGTCGGTCAATCCGTCGTGATCGCGCTGGCTTCGGTCGCGGTCGGCTATGCCGCGCTGTGGCTTGCCGACCTCGCCTTCAAGATCGACTTCCGCTTCTGGATCGTCGCACTCAAGTTGATGAGCGCGAAGCAATTCCTCATCTTCCTGATCTATCTGATTCCGTTCACGGCGTTTTTCGTCGTGGCGCTGCACGTGCTGCACCGGAATTTCTCGACCATGGATGCGCCGCGCGGGGCGCTGTACCTGACCAACATCCTGGCGCTGACGTTCGGTTTCATCGTGTTGCTGGTGCTGCAATACGGCACGCTGTGGCTGACGGGGAAGCTGTTCAACCCGGTCCCGGACCCCGGTTTCGTGCCGCTCTCGACCATCGTCGCGATCCAGTTCGTGCCCCTGCTCGCGATCGTCGCCGTGATCGCGACGTTCACCTGGCGGCGGACCGGATCGAGCCTGCTGGGCGCCCTGATCGCGGGCCTGTTCGTGACCTGGTACATCGTGGCCGGGACCGCGACGCAGGCGGCGTTCTAGAGGGTTTTCAAGCGAAGTGGGCACCGGTTCGCGTGAAGAAAACCCGTCAAAAAACAAGGCCGGGAGCCGCCATTCTGGTCCGTCCAGAATGGCGGTTCTCGGTGAAAAGATGGGCTGAAAGTGCATAACCCCTCCGCTTCCGCCCGCCCCCGGGCGGTGCTATAGCGCAGGCATCTTTTCCACCCCCGCCGTCAAAAGCGCGCCGTTCCCAAGAGGGCCTCCCCGTCATGGCAAAAATCAAGGTATCCAACCCCGTCGTCGAGCTCGATGGCGACGAGATGACCCGGATCATCTGGCAGTACATCAAGGACAAGCTGATCAACCCATTCCTGGATGTCGAACTGCTCTATTTCGATCTGGGCATGGAATACCGCGATGAGACCAACGACCAGGTGACCATCGACGCCGCCGAAGCCATCAAGAAGGTCGGCGTCGGCGTCAAATGCGCCACCATCACCCCCGACGAGGCCCGGGTGAAGGAGTTCGGCCTGAAGCAGATGTGGAAGTCGCCGAACGGCACCATCCGCAACATCCTCGGCGGCTGCATCTTCCGCGAGCCGATCATCTGCAAGAACGTGCCGCGCCTGGTTCCCGGCTGGACCAAGCCGATCATCATCGGCCGCCATGCCTATGGCGACCAGTACCGCGCCACCGACATCAAGTTCCCCGGCAAGGGCACGCTGTCGCTGAAGTTCGTCGGCGAGGACGGCACCGTGATCGAGAAGGAAGTGTTCAAGGCGCCCGGCGCCGGCGTCGCGATGGAGATGTACAATCTCGACGATTCCATCACCGATTTCGCGCGCGCCTCGTTCAATTACGGCCTGATGCGCAACTACCCGGTCTATCTGTCGACCAAGAACACGATTCTGAAGGTCTATGACGGCCGCTTCAAGGACATCTTCCAGGAGGTGTTCGACCGCGAGTTCAAGAAGGAATTCGACGCCAAGGGCCTGACCTACGAGCACCGCCTGATCGACGACATGGTGGCCTCGGCGCTGAAATGGTCCGGCGGCTATGTCTGGGCCTGCAAGAACTATGACGGCGACGTGCAGTCCGACACCGTGGCCCAGGGCTACGGCTCGCTCGGCCTGATGACCTCGGTGCTGCTCACCCCGGACGGCAAGACCGTGGAAGCCGAGGCCGCCCACGGCACCGTGACCCGCCACTACCGCGAGCACCAGAAGGGCAAGGAGACCTCGACCAACTCGATCGCGTCGATCTTCGCCTGGACCCGTGGCCTCGCCCATCGCGCCAAGCTCGACAACAACGAGGCGCTGGCCAAGTTCGCCACCACCCTGGAGAAGGTCTGCGTCGCGACCGTCGAAGAGGGCTACATGACCAAGGACCTCGCGCTCCTGGTCGGCGCCGACCAGCGCTGGCTCTCGACCACCGGATTCCTCGACAAGGTATCCGACAACCTCGTGAAGGCGATCGCGGCCTGAGGCCGTCATCCTGGGAAGACAGGTGCGAGCATGACCGTGGCCCTTGTCAGAGCCGTCGTGCTCGCATCGTTCTCGCTCACCACGTCGGCGGCATTCGCTGCCGATCCCCTGCCCGACGCCGTCGCGGCGCCTGGCGAGTCCAAGATCCTCACCGTCCATGCCGAGGGCGTGCAGGTCTATGAGTGCAAGCCGGTCACCGACGGCAAGCTCGCCTGGTCGTTCCGCGAACCGATCGCCACCCTGATCGCCGACGGCCGCACGGTCGGCCGGCATTATGCGGGTCCGAACTGGGAGCATGTCGACGGCAGCGTCGTGACCGCCCGCACCGCCGGCAGCACACCCGGCGCCACCGCCGCCGATATTCCCTGGCTGAAGCTCGAGGTGATCGCCCATCGCGGCAACGGCCTGCTCTCCGGCGTCGCAACCGTGCAGCGGATCAACACCTCGGGCGGCGAGCTCAGCGGCGCTTGCGACAAATCAGGCGCGCTGAAGGGAGCGGCCTACTCGGCGGATTACGTGTTCCTGCGACGGGACTGAGCGTTTTCGAGCGAAGTGGATACCGGTTCGCGTGAAGAAAACGCGCCAAACGAAGAATCGAGGCCTCGTTCCGATTCAATCGGAATGAGGTTCTAGTCGCGGATGCCGCCGTCGGTTTCGCGCGGCGCCTGGGCGATCTCTGCGGCGGCAAGGTCGCCGCCGGCCGCGATCGGGTCGGCAAGCCGCGCCTCGGCGGTCTCCCGGACATGCGCGGCGAGCGCCGGCATGCGCTCGATCAGGGCATGGAAGTCCTGCGCATCGAGCACCAGGAGCTTGGTCTTGCGCGCCGCCGTCACCGTGCCGGAGCGGCTGGTCCGCCGCAGCAGCGCGATCTCGCCGAAGAACGCGCCGTCGGAAAGCCGCACAAGCTGGCTCGGCAGGTCGATCTCGACCTCGCCCGCGGTGATGAAATACATCGATGACGCCGCATCGCCGCGCCGCACCAGCACCTCGCCGGCCTCGATGGTCTGCGACCGCAGCAAGCGCATGATGTCGGAGATATCGGCAGCGTTGAGATGTGAGAACAGCGGCACCCGCGCCAGCATGCCCCAGGTCACGACGAAGTCGCGGCGCCGGACCTCGTCGGCGAACGCGGTCGAGATGATCGCGACCGGCAGCGCGATCATCGCGAAGCCGACCACGATCGCGACCACCGTGACGGTCCGGCCGAGCGGCGTAATCGGGACGACGTCGCCGTAACCGACGGTGCCGAGCGTCACGATCGCCCACCACATCGCCTGCGGC
This sequence comes from Bradyrhizobium brasilense, assembly GCF_029714345.1. Lineage (NCBI taxonomy): Bacteria > Pseudomonadati > Pseudomonadota > Alphaproteobacteria > Hyphomicrobiales > Nitrobacteraceae > Bradyrhizobium > Bradyrhizobium brasilense. The sequence goes on along the minus strand of NZ_CP121669.1, from coordinate 3,593,525 downwards.
ATGGTGCCGAACTTGTCCGGCTGCACCCTGTGCTCGATGGCATAGAGCAGCGAGGCGAACAACAGCACGGCGCCGGTCAGGATCACCACGCAGCCGAACAGCGTGCGCCGCTCGGCATGCAGCGCCGCCAGCAGCGAGCGCATCGCAGTCGAGTAGCGCACCAGCTTGAGGAACGGCAGCATGCCGAACAGCACCAGCGCGGTCTTGTCGCCGATCGCAAGCGCGACGGCCGATGGCAGGAAGGCCAGCAGGTCGATCACGCCGAGCGCCGAGAAGGCGTATTCCAGCCGCGCCCGCGCCGGCGTCATGTCGCGCAGCGAGTGGCCGACCACGCTCCAGAGCCGCGCGGCATATTCCAGCGCGAAGGCGATGACCGCCGCGATCTCGATGGTCGTCAGCAGCCAGCCGAACTGCGCGTCGATCTCGGGCACGGAGGCCAGGATCGCCGCCAGCACATCGACGGCGATGATGGCGACGATGACCCGGGCAAAGCGCAAGCCGCCCGAATGCGGCAGATCATCGCGTTCGAGCAGATCGTAGAGACGGTCGCGCAGCCCGGGATCGCCGATCGTGGGCTTGAGCGGAGCCGTCGCCACGATCAGCCTCTCCGTCAGGCGCCGGCCGATGCCTGTTGAGTCATGGCCTGTTCGATCGCCGACAGTGCGGCGTCGGCCTTGGCGCCGTCAGGCCCGCCGGCCTGCGCCATGTCGGGCCGGCCGCCGCCGCCCTTGCCGCCGAGCACCTCGGAGCCCTTGCGCACGAGCTCGACCGCGTTGAACCGCGCGGTCAGATCGGCGGTGACGCCGACCACGATGCCGGCCTTGCCGTCCTCGGTGACGCCAACGATCGCGACCACGCCCGAGCCGATCTGCTTCTTGCCGTCGTCGACGAGACTCTTGAGATCCTTGGTCTCGACGCCCTCGACCGCGCGCGCCAGCAGCTTGACATTGCCGACCTCGCGAACCGCTGAGGCGGCGCCGTTCGACGCACCGCCGCCGCCCATCGCGAGCTTCTTGCGGGCGTCGGACAAATCGCGCTCGAGCTTCTTGCGCTCTTCCATCAGAGCTGTGATGCGCGCCGGCACGTCGTCGATCGTGGTGCGCAGCTCCAGCGCCGCGGTCTTGGCCAGCGCGATGGTGTCGTTGGCGTGCTTGCGCGCATGATGCCCGGTCAGCGCCTCGATGCGGCGCACGCCGGACGCCACCGCGCCCTCGCTGGTCACGGAAATCATGCCGATGTCACCGGTGCGGCGGACATGGGTGCCGCCGCAGAGCTCGACCGACCAGCCAAGCGCGTTCTGGCCGTGATCGCGGGCGCCCTTGCCCATCGACACGACGCGAACCTCGTCGCCGTATTTCTCGCCGAACAGCGCGCGGGCGCCGGCCTCGCGGGCATCGTCGACGCCCATGACCCGGGTCGTGACCTCGTCATTCTCCAGCACGACATCGTTGGCGATGTCCTCGATCCGGGCGAGCTCTTCCGGCGTGATCTGCTTCGGATGCACGAAGTCGAAGCGCAGCCGGTCCGGCGTGACCAGCGAGCCGCGCTGCGCGATGTGATCGCCGAGCACCTGGCGCAGCGCCTCGTGCAACAGATGCGTCGCCGAATGGTTGGCGCGGATCGACGAGCGCCTGGTGTGATCGACCTCGAGCTGCAATGCGGTGCCGTTACCGAGCGTGCCCTGCTCCACCGTGCCGAGATGCACGAACAGATCGCCGGCCTTCTTCTGCGTGTCGGTGACGCGGAACTTGACGCCCTCGCCGGTCAGCACGCCGGTGTCGCCGACCTGGCCGCCGGACTCGCCGTAGAACGGGGTCTGGTTCAGCACGATCGCGCCGCTCTCGCCGGCCTTCAGGCTCTCGACCTCGGCGCCGTCCTTGATCAGCGCCGTCACCGCGCCTTCCGCGCTCTCGGTTTCGTAGCCGAGGAATTCGGTCGCGCCGAGCTTCTCGCGCAGCGGGAACCAGATCGCCTCGCTCGCCGCCTCGCCCGAACCTGCCCAGGAGGCACGCGCCTTCACGCGCTGCCGCTCCATCGCGTCGGTGAACGACGCCTGGTCGACGCTGATGCCGCGCGACTTCAGCGCGTCCTGCGTCAGATCGAGCGGGAACCCATAGGTGTCGTACAGCGTGAACGCGGTGTCGCCGTCGAACATGTCGCCCTTCTTGAGGCCGGCGCTCTTCTCGTCGAGGATCGACAGGCCGCGCGCCAGCGTCTTGCGGAAGCGCGTCTCCTCCAGCCGCAGCGTCTCCTCGATCAGCTTCTCCGCACGGACCAGATCCGGATAGGCCTGGCCCATCTCGCGGACCAGCGCCCAGACCAGGCGATGCATCAGCGGCTCGCTCGCGCCCAAGAGCTGTGCATGGCGCATCGCGCGGCGCATGATCCGGCGCAGCACGTAGCCGCGGCCTTCGTTCGACGGCAGCACGCCGTCGGTGATCAGGAACGCGGACGAGCGCAGATGGTCCGCGATCACCCGATACGACCCAACGTTCTGCTCGTTCGGACCGTGCCCGAGGGTAGACGCGGCGGCATCGATCAGATTGCGGAACAGATCGGTCTCGAACACGCTCTCGACGCCCTGCAGGATGCAGGCCATGCGCTCGAGCCCCATGCCGGTGTCGATCGAGGGACGCGGCAGCGCTACGCGCTCCTCCTTCGTCACCTGCTCGTACTGCATGAACACCAGGTTCCAGAATTCGAGGAAGCGATCGCCATCCTCCTCCGGGCTGCCCGGAGGTCCGCCCCAAATGTGCTCGCCGCGGTCGATGAAGATTTCGGAGCACGGACCGCACGGGCCGGTATCGCCCATCGCCCAGAAATTGTCCGAGGTCGGGATGCGGATGATGCGGTCGTCCGAGAAGCCCGCGATCTTTTTCCAGTAGCCGGCCGCCTCGTCGTCGGTGTGGTAGACGGTGACCAGCAGCTTGTCCTTCTTCAGCCCGAAATCCTTGGTGATCAGATTCCAGGCGAGCTCGATCGCGCGCTCCTTGAAGTAATCGCCGAACGAGAAGTTGCCGAGCATCTCGAAGAAGGTGAGATGGCGCGCGGTGTAGCCGACATTGTCGAGGTCGTTATGCTTGCCGCCGGCGCGCACGCACTTCTGCGACGTCGTGGCGCGCTGGTAGCCGCGCTTCTCGACGCCGGTGAAGACGTTCTTGAACTGCACCATGCCGGCATTGGTGAACATCAAGGTCGGGTCGTTGCGCGGAACCAGCGGCGACGAGGCCACGATCTCGTGCCCGTTCTCCTTGAAGAAGTTCAGAAATGTCGACCTGATGTCGTTGACGCTGCTCATGTTCATCCAATCGGAAAAAGGGGCCGGCCAGCCGCAAAAAGGCGTCATTTTCCGGCCGAACGCTTTTAGACATTGCCAGCTGCGGTGTCCAGAAACTGTGCAGGCGGATCATGGGCTTGCCGCGGCAGCACAAAGCCCATTGGATAGTTGCTGCAGCTGCGTTGACAGTCTTGGTGGCGCCGTGTTTTCTACCTACCTATACCTAGTCACGTCGGGAGAGACCGGCCTTACCGCCGGCGCCGAAGGAGCAACCGCCCCGGAAACTCTCAGGCAAAAGGACCGCGTGACGTCTGACATCTGGAAAGAGACGCTGGGGTTCGCCCCGATGCGTCCGCCGACGGGATAATACTCTCAGGCACAGCGACAGATGGGGCTTTCTGCAGGTTTCTCAAGGGGAAATAGGTCCCCGGCGGGAACCGCGAGGGCCCTGTGATGCTTGCGCGCGAAACCTCCCCGCTGAAACAGACCCCGCTGCACGCGCTGCATCTCGCGCGCGGCGCCAAGATGGTGCCGTTCGCCGGCTATGACATGCCGGTGCAATACGCGGCCGGCGTGCTGAAGGAGCACCTGCACACCCGCAAGGAAGCCGGCCTGTTCGATGTGTCGCACATGGGCCAACTCGTACTGAAGGCCAAATCCGGCAAGGTCGCCGACGCCGCGCTCGCACTGGAAAAACTGGTGCCGCAGGACATCGTCGGCATCGCGCCGGGACGGCAGCGCTACGCGCAATTCACCAACAATGACGGCGGCCTGCTCGACGACCTGATGGTGGCGAATTTCGGCGATCACCTGTTCCTCGTGGTCAACGCCGCTTGCAAGGCCGAGGACGAGGCGCATCTGCGCGCGAGTCTCTCCGACGCCTGCGAGATCGTCTCGCTGGCCGACCGCGCGCTGATCGCGCTGCAGGGCCCGAAAGCCGAATCGGCGCTGGCGAAACTTTGTGCAGATGTCGGTTCGACGAAATTCATGGACGCCGGTCCGCGCCGCGTCGGCGACGTCGACTGCTTCGTCTCGCGCTCCGGCTATACCGGCGAGGACGGCTTTGAGATTTCCGTGCCCGCAGACAAGGTGGAAGCCCTGGTCACCGCGCTGCTCGACAATCCCGACGTGTTGCCGATCGGGCTCGGCGCGCGCGACAGCCTGCGGCTCGAAGCCGGGCTCTGCCTCTATGGCCATGACATCGACACCACGACGACGCCGGTCGAAGGCGCGCTGGAATGGTCGGTGCAGAAGGTTCGCCGCAGCGGCGGCGCCCGCGCCGCCGGCTTCCCGGGCGCCGACAAGATTCTCGCGCAGTTCGCAGATGGCGCTGCGCGCCGGCGGGTCGGCCTGAAGCCCGACGGCCGCGCCCCGGTGCGCGAAGGCGCCGCGCTGTTCGCCGATGCCGGCTCGACCGAGCAGATCGGCAAGGTGACCTCGGGCGGCTTCGGCCCGAGCCTCAATGCGCCGGTCGCGATGGGCTATCTGCCTACCGCCCTTTCCGCCGTCGGCACCACCGTTTTCGCCGAAGTGCGCGGCCAGCGGCTCCCGCTGAAGGTCTCCGCCACGCCCTTCGTCCCCAATACCTACAAACGCTAAACGCCAAAGGACCGATCCCCATGACGACGCTGTACACGTCCGACCACGAATGGCTCCGCATCGAGGGCGACGTCGCCACGATCGGCATCACCGACTATGCGCAGTCGCAGCTCGGCGACGTCGTGTTCGTCGAACTGCCCAAGATCGGCCGCAGCCTGAAGAAGGCCGAGGCCGCCGCTGTCGTCGAATCCGTCAAGGCCGCTTCCGACGTCTACGCGCCGATCTCCGGCGAGGTGGTCGAGGTCAACGACGCGCTCGCCGCCGAGCCCGCGCTGGTCAATTCCGACGCCGGCGGCAAGGCCTGGTTCTTCAAGCTGAAGATTGCCGACAAGGGCGAGCTCGGCGGCCTGATGGACGAGGCCGCCTACGCCGCGCACACCGCCTAAAGGATCACCCCGAGGATCACGTCATGAACGCGCCCTTCAAGCCGATCAACGAAGCCGCCACCGATTTCGTCCGCCGCCACATCGGACCGTCGCCGCGCGACGTCAACGCGATGCTGGAGACGGTCGGCGCCACGAGCCTGCAGGCGCTGATGAATGAGACGCTGCCGGCGTCGATCCGGCAGAAGGCGCCGCTCGATCTCGGCCGGGCGCTGAGCGAGACCGAGGCGCTCGCGCATATGAGCGAGCTCGCCGCGCAGAACCAGGTGTTCACTTCGCTGATCGGCCAGGGCTATTCGGGCACCATCCTGCCCGCGGTGATCCAGCGCAACATTCTGGAGAACCCGGCCTGGTACACCGCCTATACGCCGTACCAGCCGGAGATCAGCCAGGGCCGGCTCGAGGCGCTGTTCAACTTCCAGACCATGATCTGCGATCTCACCGGGCTCGACGTCGCCAACGCCTCGCTGCTCGACGAGGCGACCGCCGCGGCGGAAGCGATGGCGCTCGCCGAGCGCCACTCGCAGGTCAAGGCGAAGGTGTTCTTCGTCGACAAGGAGGTGCATCCGCAGACGCTGGCGGTGATGCGCACGCGCGCCGCGCCGCTGGGCTGGGCGCTGGTGGTCGGCGATCCCCTGACCGAGCTCGACAACGCCGACGTGCTCGGCGCGCTGCTGCAATATCCGGGAACGTCGGGCGCGGTTCGCGACCTCAAGCCTGCCATCGCGTCGCTGCGCGCCAAGGGCGCGCTGGCGATCGTCGCGGCGGACCTGCTGTCGCTGACGCTGCTCGCCTCGCCCGGCGAGCTCGGCGCCGACATCGCGATCGGTTCGGCGCAGCGGTTCGGCGTGCCGATGGGGTATGGCGGACCGCACGCCGCCTATATGGCGGTGCGCGACACGCTGAAGCGCTCGCTGCCCGGCCGCATCGTCGGCCTTTCCGTGGATTCGCGTGGGCAGCCCGCCTATCGCCTCGCGCTGCAGACCCGCGAGCAGCATATCCGCCGCGAGAAGGCGACCTCGAACATCTGCACCGCGCAGGTGCTGCTCGCCGTGATCGCCTCGATGTATGCGGTCTATCACGGTCCCGAGGGCCTGACCCATATCGCACGCAGCGTGCATCGTCGCGCCACCGTGCTCGCGGCCGGCCTGCGCAAGCTCGGCTTTGCGCCGACCAGCGAAGCGTTCTTCGATACCGTGACCGTCGAGGCAGGTAGCAAGCAGATCGAGCTCGTCACCCGCGCGCAGGCCGAGCGGATCAATCTGCGGATCGGCGCGACCACGCTCGGCATCGCGCTCGACGAGACCTCGACGCCGGAGACGGTCGAGGCGGTGTGGCGCGTGTTCGGCGGCAAGCTCAGCTATGCCGAGATCGAGGCCGGCGCGCACGAGGCGCTGCCGAAGGAGCTGCGGCGCACCAGCGCCTTCCTCAGCCATCCGGTGTTCAACACGCATCGTTCCGAGACCGAGCTGCTGCGCTACATGCGCAAGCTCAGCGATCGTGACCTCGCGCTCGACCGCGCGATGATCCCGCTCGGCTCCTGCACGATGAAGCTCAACGCCACCACCGAGATGATCCCGCTGACCTGGCCGGCGTTCGGCAATCTGCATCCGTTCGCGCCCTCAGATCAGGCCAAGGGCTATCACGCGCTATTCAAGCGGCTGGAGCAATGGCTGTGCGACATCACCGGCTATGACGCGGTCTCGCTGCAGCCGAACTCCGGCGCGCAGGGCGAATATGCCGGACTGCTGGCGATCCGCGGCTATCACCTCGCGCGCGGCGAGCCGCACCGCAAGGTGTGCCTGATCCCCTCCTCCGCGCACGGCACCAATCCGGCCTCGGCCGCGATGGTCGGCATGGAGGTCGTGGTGGTGGCGTGCGATGCGCGCGGCGACGTCGACGTCAATGATCTCCGCGTCAAGGCCGAGAAGCACTCCGCCAACCTTGCCGCGGTCATGATCACCTATCCGTCGACCCACGGCGTGTTCGAGGAGCATATCCGCGAGATCTGCGACATCGTGCATGCGCATGGCGGCCAGGTCTATCTCGACGGCGCCAACATGAACGCGCAGGTCGGGCTGTCGCGGCCCGGCGACTACGGCGCCGATGTCAGCCATCTCAATTTGCACAAGACCTTCTGCATTCCGCATGGCGGCGGCGGCCCCGGCATGGGCCCGATCGGCGTGAAGGCGCATCTTGCGCCTTATCTGCCGGGCCATCCCGCAACCGACGGAGCGACGGCGCATGCGATCGGCCCGGTGTCGGCCGCGCCGTTCGGCTCGGCGTCGATCCTGACCATCTCCTACATCTACATCCTGATGATGGGCGGCGAAGGCCTGACGCGGGCGACCGAGATCGCGATCCTCAATGCCAACTACATCGCCGCACGGCTGCAGCCGCACTTCCCGGTGCTGTACCGCAACGAGCGCGGCCGCGTTGCGCATGAGTGCATCGTCGATCCGCGGCCGCTGAAGACGACCAGCGGCGTCACCGTCGACGACATCGCAAAACGCTTGATCGACTACGGCTTCCACGCGCCGACCATGAGCTTCCCGGTGGCGGGCACGCTGATGATCGAACCGACGGAATCGGAATCGAAGTTCGAGATCGACCGCTTCTGCGACGCCATGATCGCGATCCGCGACGAAATCGCGGAGATCGAGAAGGGCCGCTGGAAGGTCGAGGCCTCGCCGCTGCGCCACGCGCCGCATACCGTGCACGACATCGCCGACGATGCCTGGAACCGGGCCTACACCCGCGCCGAGGGCTGCTTCCCGGCCGGCGTGTCGCGTTCCGACAAATACTGGAGCCCGGTCGGGCGCGTCGACAACGTCTATGGCGACCGCAATCTGGTGTGCTCATGCCCGCCGGTCGAGGATTACGCGCAGGCGGCGGAGTAAGCGCCCTTCTCGTAGCCATTGTTGTAGGATGGGTAGAGCGATCGTAACGTCCCTGCTAACCGCGGGACGAACGATAGCGAGGGCCGCCCGCGGCAGGAGGAAACATGCGCGAGGAATTTTGGTTCCATTTCCCGTTTCGCGTCCGCTATTCGGAGGTCGACGCGCAGGCCGTGGTGTTCAACGCCCACTACCTCACCTATTTCGACACCGCCATCACCGAATATTTCCGCGCGCTCGGCTACGACTATCTCGGCGAGGTGGCGCGGACCGGCATCGACTTCCACACTGTGAAATCGGTCGTCGAGTACAAGGCGCCGATCCGGTTCGACGAGGACATCGAGGTCTGCGTCCGGGTCGCCAAGATCGGCCGCTCCTCGATCAATCTTGCGCTCGCGATCTTCGCCAGGGGCTCCGATGACCTGCGCGCCACCGGCGAGATCATCTGGGTCGCGACCGACCAGAAGACGCATCAATCGGTCGCGGTGACCGAGGACCTGCGGGCGCTGATCGCGAGCCGCGAAAAGGCGCTGGCATAGGCGCAGGCTGATTGCGCACACGCGTTGTGCGGATCAGGCTTACGGGGCGACCAAGCTGCGGCTCTCGGCGTCCCAGCGCCACAGCCGCTCATTGGTCAATTCGGTGCCGCCCCACCAGCGATGGATCGGATTGTACTGGCTGAAGTCGAGCTCGCGATCCGACACTTCCTGGCCGAAATCGGTGAGCGACAGCCGACTGTACAGGAGTCGTTCTCGTCGGGCCTTCAAATCGTCGGCCGCCTCGATCTCGGAGGGAAATCCGCTCAGGACCGGTGATGGACAATAGGCGAGCCGGTCCAGGATCAGCTCCGCTTCCTGAAAATCGAACACGCCGCGTTCCCGGTTCAGCTCGCTTGAAAGGACCTGTGGGCTTGTCTCGCCGTCGGCGACGAGATCCAGCATCCGCAGTTCGGACGCGCCGAGGCCGGTGTCTCGCCCGGGCAGCTCCTCGAGCAACGCAATGAGCGCCGCGCGGAGCTGCGGGATGGCCGACAGATCCTGCATGAGAAGGTCGAAACAGGGCTCGGGCGTCGGAGCGCGATAGGCATTCCAGGCGCGACCGGCCAATTCCAGCCGATCATCGGTCACCGCAAGTGCAGGCAATCGCCATTTCGCCGAGCTCTCGCTTCGGTACCCGCCGATCTCGACATCGGTCTGGACCAGACTGAGCTTCGCTACGATGTGGCGGTGCGGGCGGAGCACGTCGAGCAACCAGGCCAGCACCAACTGGTCATTCGGCTGGGGATCAGCCCATAGCTCGACGCTGTCGCAACGCTCACACAACTCGACAAGCCCAAAGTCCCGACCGATCGAGCCGGTCCATCTTGAACTGGCGAAGTCGAGCCAGTGCGTGTCGAAATCGACATGCTTTGCGGAACGCGGTTCCAGCAGGGTCGTGAGGTCATCTGACGAGGGCATTTTCCCCCAAACGAAGCGCGGCCTCAAGCCGACGACGATATCCGCCCTTCCCGCCTGCCTCAGGCGATAGCTCGCGAGATCGCTTGTCGCCAGGATCAGACTCGTCACGACGTGCGCGGCTCCCGCTGCGTGTCATGGCCGGTCAACGCCGGATTCCAGCGCCAAAGGTTGTCGTTGGTGAGGTGCGTGCCGCCCCACCAGCGATTGACCGGATTGTGGTCCGTGAAGTCCGCCTTGTGGGCAAGCACCGCCTTGCCAAACTCCGTCACCGACAAGCGGCTTCGCTGGAAGGCCTCCAGGCGACGTCGCGCATTGTCCGGGTCGATGGAGCGCAAGCCATCGTCGAGCCCGGCAATCGCCGGTCGCGGACCATGCGCAAGGCCTTCGAGCAGCCTGCCGATTTCCATGTCGTTAAAGACGCCACGCTGGCGAAAGCCGCGGAGGTAGAACAGCGCGTTCGTCCCCATGAACCCGGCGGCGACCAGTTCAAGCAACCGCATCTCGGTCGCGCCCAGTCCGGATCGGCTCCATGGCAGCTCACGAAGCAGATCAAGCAGCGCCGGCCTCAGCAAGGGAAACGCGCTCAGGTCGCGATGAACCGCATCGAAACAGGCCTCCGGCGTTGCCGCCCGGTACGCCTGCCAACATACGCTTGCGGTCTCAAGGTCCTCGGATCGGATGTTGGCAAGCGGTACCTGGTCCCAGCTACGCCACGTCTCGTGCATCGTCAGCAGATCGAATGCGACAAGCCGCAACTTCAACTTGGCCGCCAGCGCCGGGTAAGCTTGGAAATGATCGAGCAACCAGATGAGCTGCAGTTGATCATTTGGATCCGGATCGAACCAAAGCTCGATCACCTCGTAAGGCTCGCAAAATTCGTTCAGTGCGAGGTTCCTACGTGCCCGGGCATCCTGAGGCCGCTGGCCCCACGCGCACCAGTGCGACCAGTGTCCGACCGGATTCTTGTCCGACCGCGCCCCGAAATACGCCTCGAGTTCTCCTGGCGACGGCAGCGGTCCACCGACAAACCGAAAGGTCGATGTAATACCGACCTCGGCAAGCCCCGAACGGATGAGGCTGAGGCCGGACGGACTGGTCAGGATCAGGCGCTTCATCGGCCCAACTCTCGCGACGACACACAAAACCAAACGGGCGCCGAAGACGTCGGCAACTCAACGTCCTCAGCACCCGCTTGCAGCGAAGTCATGTGATGATTTGAGCATGATCTCCGCGCAAACGCTTCGCGTTTGTCGCGAGGGAAAACCGCTTCGCACTTTTCCGGATCATGCTGAAGGCTTACTCTTCCGTCGGCTCCTCGCCCTCGGCGTCGCGCTCGGGCGTGCCGGCGAGGATCTGCTCGGAGATCAGGCCGGAGTTCTGCCGGATCGCGGCTTCGATCTTGGCGGTGATGTCGGGATTCGACTTCAGGAATGCCTTGGAATTCTCGCGACCCTGGCCGAGCCGCTGGCTGTCATAGGAGAACCAGGCGCCCGACTTCTCGACGATGCCAGCCTTGACGCCGAGGTCGAGGATCTCGCCCATCTTGGAGACGCCCTCGCCATACATGATGTCGAACTCGACCTGCTTGAAGGGCGGCGCCAGCTTGTTCTTCACCACCTTGACGCGGGTGGTGTTGCCGACCACCTCGTCGCGCTCCTTGATCGCGCCGATGCGGCGGATGTCGAGGCGAACCGAGGCATAGAACTTCAGCGCGTTGCCGCCGGTGGTGGTCTCCGGCGAGCCGTACATCACGCCGATCTTCATGCGGATCTGGTTGATGAAGATCACCATGGTATGGGATTTGTTGATCGAGGCGGTCAGCTTGCGCAGCGCCTGGCTCATCAGGCGGGCCTGCAGGCCCGGCAGCGCATCGCCCATCTCGCCCTCGAGCTCGGCCTTCGGCACCAGCGCCGCAACCGAATCGACCACCAGCACGTCGACTGCGCCGGAACGCACCAGCGTATCGCAGATTTCCAGCGCCTGCTCGCCGGTGTCCGGCTGCGAGATCAAGAGCTCATCGATGTTAACGCCGAGCTTGCGCGCATAGACCGGGTCGAGCGCGTGCTCGGCGTCGATGAAGGCGCAGATGCCGCCCTTCTTCTGGCCTTCCGCCACGGTGTGCAGCGCCAGCGTGGTCTTGCCTGAGGATTCCGGCCCGTAGATCTCAACGACGCGTCCCTTCGGCAGGCCACCGACGCCGAGCGCGATATCGAGCCCGAGTGATCCCGACGACACCGTCTCGACATCCATCGAACGGTCGTTCTTGCCGAGCTTCATCACCGAGCCCTTGCCGAACTGGCGCTCGATCTGGGAGAGCGCGGCTGAGAGGGCCTTGGACTTGTCCATGGAGGATCCTTCGACGATACGCAGTGCAGTGGCGGACATTTGGGATGTGCTCCTTATTGCGGGGATTCGCTAGCGGGACAAACGGGCGATGAGATCAGGCGGAATGCGTTGTTGATGGGAACCTCGTACCACGTTTGTTCTATGTTCGCAATATGTTCTTTCGAGCAAACCGGTACTGGCCTGTTTCCATCCCTAGTGGCCTACTTTGAAATTTCGAGTGGCCTAGTTTGGGTTTAACCCTGCCTCAACCATGGATTGGCAGCTGTTCTCAGTAGTCCTACCGAGCAGCCTATAGGATGTTCTATCCCCATCCGTTCCGCTTGACGGCCAAACGTTCTTCCCCGGTGTTCTCCGTGGGTGAACGGGGTTCCTGAATCCTCGGTCGTGCCTCAGATGAAAATCGCGCCAGCCAACGCGCCGCCCAATTGGGTACTCATTTCGATCCCACTGAGGTTAACGCGCCATGATGTAAGGTTGATGGCCCCATTTGGCACAACCCATTTTTGAATGGAGGCACCATGAGATATAGCATCTGCATTCTATTGGCGGCGCTATGCTTGGGTCCCGGCACCGCAATGGCGCAATGTAGGGGTCTTAACGGCCAGTCGGCATGTGGGCCCAATCCATATCCTGCCAACACTACCAAACACCCAGGCGGCGGAAACGATACAACAGGCCCAGGCGCAAAGGCGCCAGCAACTGGGCTCCCGGCGCAAGACCGCGGCCAAATGCGTGGACAAACTCCTGCAAGCAGGATTGCGAATCCACACTAGATTTAACGAAAGCGCAGGCTGAGGCCGCCTCAGTTGGCGGCCTCTTCTTCGTCATCCTCATCTTCTGGAGCCGAGTTTGTCCCATGACGGACATGCGTATTGGGAGTTGCGCACCGTGACCAAGTTGCCGCGCATACGCCGGTTCCTAAGTGGCCTGTTTTGATTTGGCGAGTGGCCTATTTCGGCCAGTACCAGCAAACCGGTGCTGGCCTGTTTCCATCCACAGTGCCCTGCTTTGATTTTTGGAGTGGCCCGGCTTGGGTTTAACCCCGTTGTAACCAAGGGGTAGCCGATGTTCTCGGTAGGACTACTGAGAAGACCCTCAGATGTTCTGGCCCCATAATTTCCTGCGGGTCGCGATCTGTTCTCGCGGAATGTTTACTGGAACAATTGACCCGGCAGTGCCCTTATTTGGGGGCCCCCAGCCAGACAGGTAGCCCCCCGACTGCTGGAGGAAAACCCGCCTCCGGGACGGGTTGGCGGCCCCCTGTCGGGGCCGTTTAAAATTCCGTAGTTCTCCGGCCAAGAACAAAGTTCCGGCCGTACGATGCGCCTCGCGCCCGAAGTTCCCTGATAATCAACAAGTTAACCTGACAGGCGCGACGGCGTCCGATAGCGGCTGGCACAATCTGCATACTACCTTCGTACCCCTCCTGAGCCCTGGAAAAACTCCGTAGCGTTCGACGGAAGACTCAGGTTCCGCCAGTGTTCGTAACATTGGCCTGCTCAACCAACGCGAATTGCGCGGCGCTGGGCAGGCAACATGGCTGGCGACCGTTCCGTGGCGACGCTGCCGACGGACGAATCCTTCCAGAATCCACAACGACAGCTCGAACGGGCGCGGCCTTTCACACGATCTTTTTACGGGCGCTGATCATTATTACAACTAATGGTTTAAATGTCGACGACCGCCCTTCATTCGCGGAACCGTTACAGATGATCCACAGGGGCATCGAGTTCAGCGTCACTCAGCTGATGGCCGGCGTCTGGAAATGGCGCTTCCAGATCGGCGATCGCGTCTTCACGGGCAAGACCGAAGCAAAGCTCGATCTTCTGGCGATCCGCCGCGTGCAGCTGCGGATCGATCGCGAACTGAACAATCTGGGGCGGAAACGGACCCGCGGCAGCAATGGGGACTGAGGCATAGTCTATCGTGCACGCTCCGGTGCCCTGACCGGCTGGCCCGCCCGCTCCGCTCGAAAACGCTTCAATCCGCGCTTGCCAGCCGCCGCATCGTGAACTCGATGTCGCCGCCGGGAAGCTCGCGCCAACTCTCGACGGCGCTCATATAGGCCGCCTTCGGGTAGCGCTTGAGAAAGTCACGCGCCCTCACGCGGGCCTGATCGCGTGGCAGGCTGAAGGTCTCGCGCAGATAGCCGTCGTCCGGCTTTCGCCGCTCGGCCATCCGGCTGGCGAGATCGCGCGGACGAGACACCATGCCGCAACTCCGGACCAACTGACGACACCCCAATATAGGGGCGGCGGCGGGAGAATCCGAGTCTGCGGGAGACGGACGACGTCGCCCCGAATGGGCGTTACTGGCTGCGCGGCGCGGCGCTTCCGGGCTGCGCCGAGCTTCCGGTCTTGGTCTTCGGCTTGGCGGGATGGGCGGCCGCCTTCGGCGGATCGCTGCGCACGACGCCCCAGGGATCGGACGATCCCTTGGCATCGGGAATCTTGCTGAGCGAGTCCTTGTAGGCCTTGTCCCTGACCGCGTCCTGCTCCTTCTCCTCCTGGGTCCTGGTCTTGACCTCAGGCATCAGGTTGACGTTCGGCATCTGCGCATAGGCCGGTGCCGACAGCAGCACCGCAACCGCGACTGCGCTCAAAACTCTCATAAGAACACTCCCTGCGTTTCGTCGGCGGTATATCACCGCAACAAAGCCGCCGCCAAGCGCGCCTGCCCCGGCCCCGAACATGATGCGTTTCCGCGGAATCGCATCATGTTCTCATCTCTTTGTTTGAGCATGATCTTTTTCGGAAAACCGGTTTCCACTTTTCGGATCATGCCCCTAGAGATGGTCTGACTTGCAGGATTTCGGCGACTGCATCCAGTCGTCCCAGATCGGACCGCAGCGCGTGCAACCGCTGAGCGCAAGCCCGATCGCAACCACGCCGCCGAGCAACACCAACCTGCGGAACATGTACGCCCCCACCACTCGCGAGCAGGCAACTGGGCGCCGAAACTGGGGCATTTTCAAGCCGGGCACGGCGCTTGCAGCGCAGCGCAGTGCGCGTCGGAGCGCAGCGCAGTGCGCGTCGGAGCGCAAGCGCGCGTCGGACGGGCTGCCGGCGCGCACTGGTTTGACCGGGCGGCCGCGCAAATTACACTGCGCAACAAAGCAGAAAAGGAATCGATCAAATGACTTTGGCGATGAGCTGGGACGAGTGGACGCAGCACGACGGGACGGCGCTCGCGGAGCGCGTCCGGAACGGCGAGCTGACGCCCCGTGAGCTGGCGTCGCAGGCAGCCAGCGCCGTCGCCAAGGTCGATCCCGCGCTCTGCGGCGTCGTCGAGCTGTTCGACGATGTGATCGCCGATCCGGCGCGCGACGGCGCCGACCTCGACGGCCCGTTCGCCGGCCTGCCCTTCCTGATGAAGGACCTCGGCCCGACCCTGAAGGGACGGCTGCAGGAGATGGGCTCGCTGATGATGCGCGGCAACCGCGCCGCGGCGGATACCTTCCTGACCGCGAAGATGCGCAAGGCCGGCCTCAATTTGATCGGCCGCACCACGACGCCGGAGTTCGGGGTCTGCAGCTCGGCGGAAAATCCCGCGGTCTATGTCACGCGCAATCCCTGGAACACCGACTACACCACCTGCGGCTCGTCGGCAGGCAGCGCGGCGATGGTCGCCGCCGGTGCGGTGCCGATCGCGCATGCGACCGACGGCGGCGGCTCGATCCGGATTCCCGCCGGGGTCAACGGCAATATCGGCCTGAAAGTCTCGCGCGGCGTGTTCTCGCTCGCGCCGCATCTGTCCGATCTCACCGGGCTGGTCTCGATCCAGGGCTGCCAGTCGCGCTCGGTGCGCGACACCGCTGGCTTCGTCGATGCCTGCCGGGGACCTGCGCCCGGCGAGTTCATGCCGTTCTGGAGTTCGCCCGAGCCATATGCCGCGATGATCGCGCGCGATCCCGGCCGGCTCAGAATCGCGCTGTCGCACACATGGGGCGACTATCGCGCGACGCCGCACATCACAGCCGAGCTCGAGCGGGTCGGACGTTTCCTCGAAGGCCTCGGCCATCAGGTCGATTACGCACTGCCGACGATCGACTATCGGCAAGCCTTCGCGGCGCAGACCACCTGCTACATCAGCAATTTCGCCGTCGTGATCGGCAACATGCTCGCCGCGCGCGGGCAGGAGCGGCCGCCGGCGGAGCTGATCGAGCCGATCAACATCCGCATATGGGAGCACGGCCGCGACTTCAGCTTCGCCGATCGCGCCCGCATGCAGGCCGTCTTCAACGCCACCTCGCGCGGCTTCGGCGCCTTTTTCGAGGACTGGGACATCATCCTGACGCCGATCACGGCGCTGCCGACGCCGAAGGTCGGCACCACGGAATATCTCACCATCAGCGACAATCCGTCGGTGCTGGACTGGTTCGGCAATCTCTGGCGCAACTTCGCCTTCACGCCGCTCGCCAATCTCTGCGGCATCCCCGCGATCTCGCTGCCGCTCGCGACCAACGAGCACGGCCTGCCGCTCGGCATCCAGGCGATCGGAAAGCAAGCGAGTGACGGGCTGTTGCTGCAGCTCGCCGCCCAGATCGAACGGGCGATCGACGGCAAGTGGAATGACGGCAAGACGCCGGCCGTGCATGTCACGCGCAACTAGAACAAGATAGATAGCATCAACAGAGGGAACGGGACGTCATGCAGCAGCAAGCCGGGGAATTCGGGATCGACGACGCCAAACGCGTGCTCGGCGACGTCTTTGCGCCGTGGGTGCAGGACCTCAATCTGTCGATCGAGCAGTTCGACATCGCGCCGCCCGCCGGCGGCGATGCCGACTGGCAGCCCGGCGCCATCCTGCGCATGCCGTTTTCCGAGCGGTTGTGCCGCAATGGCGGCATCGTCTGCGGCCAGGCGCTGATGGCGTTCGCCGACACCGCGATGGTGCTCGCCAACCTCGCGGCCAACAAGGGCTATCGTCCGATGACGACGGTCGACCAGACCACGCACTTCATGCGCGCGGTGACGGCATCCGACGTCCTGGCCGACGCCCGCGTGGTCCGGCTCGGCCGCACCATGAGCTTCGGCCGCGTCACGCTATCCTCCGCCACCGACAACAAGCCGGTGGCGATGGTGTCGAGCGCCTTCGCGATGCTGCCTGGGTAGAGCTCTTGCATCATGGACGGCGTATCTCCTCATCCTGAGAGAATGTGAATGCATTCAGCGTCGTCCTGGCGAAAGCCAGGACCCATTACCCCAACCGCTTCTTATTGTGCGACGCTGGGGCCACTCGCACTCTCAATCGAATTCGGTGGTTATGGGTCCTGGCTTTCGCCAGGACGACGGTACGGAGGCCGCTCGCTACAATTCTCACACCGTCATCCTGAGGCGCTTGCAGCAAGCGTCTCGAGGCACGAGGCCACCAGCCCGGCCTCATGGTTCGCCTGGCGATGCGAAGCATCGTACAGAGACGCGCGTTCCGCGCCCTCACCATGAGGTTTCAGGCTAATCACGCTGCTAGATTTACTTGCCGAGCACGGCCTCCGCCGCGTTGACGATGCTGATCGTCGGATTCCTTCCGCAATAGGTGCCGAACTTCTTGGCGTTCTCGGTAAACACATCGGTGTCGATGATCGCCTCGTCGGAATCGCCCTTGTACCAGCCGTCCATCCAGACCAGCACCATCTTGATGGTGTCGTCGCCACCGTCGACGAACTGCTTGCAGGTCATGGTCGAGAGATCGAGGACGGTGGCGCTGGCCGGTGCCGACGACAGCGCGAGCGCGGCGGCAAGCATGATCGAGGCAGTGATCTTCATCGCAATCTCCATGGGCAATGATCTGAAATGAACAGGTCGCCGGAAGCCCGGCGGCTCCGTCCGCGACCTCGTAAGCGAAGCGTCGCGGCGAACGCAAGCATGGCATCGCGCAAGTTTGCCTGCACGTCGCTTCAGTGCACGGATTGAGAATTCGTGTTTCTGACTTGTGACGGCGCCGCGCTAAAGCGTGATGAGAACAGGGCGTGTACTAGCGAGGTCCGTGTCGCTCTCAAAAGCCGACATCGGCGATGCTGTGGTGAATGTCCGCTCAGGGCCAACACAAGACATCTTGTGTGGCGCAATCAAAGCGGAAGAATGATCCGGCAGACCACTCCCTCGGGGGGCCAATCAAAACTGACAGTGCCTTTTCGCTCGGCAGCCATCAGCTCGATAACCTTGCTGCCAAAGCCTGCGCGGCTCGGTGGCTCTACCTTCGGACCATCGGTCTCGCCCCAGGCCAGTTGCAGCTTCCGGTCGGCGTCGGACCACGTCACGTCGATACGGCCGTGGTTGGAGGATAATGCGCCGTACTTAGCAGCGTTCGTTGCCAATTCATGGACGATCAAGGCGACCGCTTGCGCAACGTCCGGTTCAAGCAATACCTGTGGTCCGCTCAAGCGTACACGGTTGTCCGCCCCAGCGGAATATGGGGCAATCTCCTGTTTGACGATCTGCGTCAATTCCGCCCCGATCCAACGGGTTGCTGCAAAAAGCGAATGAACGTTCGCGAGAGCCTGAATGCGTCCCTGTACCGACAGCTTTAGCTCTTTGACAGTATCGGCCCGCGAGAGATTGACGATAGCATGCACATTGGCAAGCAAATTTTTGCTTCGATGCTCGGCTTCCCGTGCAAGCATCGAAACTCGCTCTTGGATTTGTTTCTGCTCGGTAATGTCGCGAGCAATCTTGGAAGCGCCAATGATGACGCCATCGCGGTTCTTGACGGGAGAAACAGTCAAAGAGACTACAATCTGGGTCCCGTCTTTACGCTGACGAATAGTCTCGAAATGCTCAATGCGCTCTCCACGCCTTATCTTCGATAGTATTTCCCGTTCTTCAGCATGCCGGTTCTCCGGAATGACGATTGTGATTGGCTGTCCGATTGCCTCCGCTGCTGTGTAACCAAAGTCGCGTTCGGCGCCCTCGTTCCAGCTAGAGATAATGCCGTCCAGATTTTTGCTCACGATGATGTCGTCACTCGAATGGACTATCGCGGCAAGTAAATTCAGCTGCTCTTCGCTTTGGCGAAGCGCGCTCTCGATCTCCATGCGCTCGGTGATGTCGGTGTTCGTTCCGTACCAACGAGTTATCTGGCCCGTGTCATCACGAAATGGGAGCGCGCGCGAAAGGAACCACCGATAGGTGCCGTCCTTGCCTCGCAATGGAAAAGTGTCTTCCCACGGCGTTCCGGTTTCGAATGACTTTGTGATATTTGCGACGACGCGGTCTACATGCTCGGGGTGATGCACTTTTTGCCACCCCCATCCCTGCATTTGCTCGAAGTCAGTGCCTGTGTAGTCGTACCAAGGCCAATTGTACCAATTGATATCGCCGGAGGCGTCAGCGATCCATGCAAGCTGGGGGATGGCGTCCACTAACGCGCCAAGCGCAGCCCAATCGATCCGGTCCAGCTGCTTGTCCAAAACCGGTCCTCGCGACCGTTTCCGCCTATCTAACGAGACGGCGGGTAGGACCGTTCCATGGAACTTTTGACCGCGTCCTTCGGGTCCGAGCATGAATTCTAGCGCAATAGACTCATCCAGCGGTGCGCGGCGGGCAGCTCGACGCCGGATGTCCGTTCAGGGTCAAAATCCGCCAAAAGGGACTGAACCGGGGGACTTCCGCTTTACCTCGAAGAGCCAACGTTTCCGATCGTCATGCAGACCGTCAGCTATGGGCCATGAGGCAACGTGGCATCGCATCAATTGAAAGAGGCCGCCAACTTACGCGGCCTTAGGTGGATGTTTGAAGCGCGGGGAGGCGCAGCCATTCGATCATGCTGGCGCCAACCTCAGCTTGCTGGGCCAGCTCAAGGAGCGCTTCTTTCTCGATACCTGGGAGAAGTGCTGCGGCCTGTTCGCGCAGCTGTCGAGCGCGTTCTAGGAACCTTGCTTCAAGCGAATTCGTCTGAACAACGCGGCGCCGCCGCTTCTTTGGTCCCATGCATCCACCTCGTTCGGCTCCTACCCAGAACCGGAACTCCAAGTGTTAACGAGGTGCAAGGTTCCTACTCCGACGCCTTCATCGTTTGCTCGACCTCATCGGCCAGAGTTCGGTGGTGCGCGGCCAGCTTGGCGAAGAGGGACTTCTTGGTGGCGTTCGTCGCAAGCTTGCTGATTAGCTCACACTCTTCCGCCTCGACACGAAGCTTTTCCAAATGCGCTTGCATGTCTTTCATTGGATGGTTCCCCGGCGCGGGGAACATTTGCGGGAACTCCAGACGCGCCGTCAATAACGTGCATTAATCGAGATTAGGAAATCCATTCGCCCACGAAAACCCGTGCCCCTTGGTTGAGACAGGCCGGGAATTAGGACACCAATCGAATGATTGGCCATGGTGAGGGATTGGCCGCGCGACGGATGATCCGATAGGTCGGAGAGCGATTAAGAACCTCAACCTGGCTGGCGATCCGCTTCCAACTGTCCGCCGTCATGTGGAGGCGCGTCCGGTTGGATCGGTCGGTCCATCCCGCCATCGCTTCGTAAGTTTCGGCCAGATGCCGCATCTGAGAGGGTGACATGGGGTCAGTCTAGGCGAAGGTCGGGAAGCTGCTCAATACACAGGTCAATGCCAAGGAGCTGTTAGGACACCCTCGCTGACATGCATATCTAAATGCGGAAACGACACTCTCCGGCGATTGTACGTCCGTGTTTAGGTTCAACCATATGAACCGGATCGAGTGGGGACTTATCAGCTCTGCTGGAGTCTCATTTGTCGTGCTTATCGTCGGTGTTGGCCTTCTCCTCCTTGAATAGCGGATCCCTCGTGGGATGACGTTGACTGGCCCCAGCTTGATGCCCCCTCGCTGGGGCCGTTTCTTTCGATGAACAGCACCCCGCGGCCTATGGGACCAAGTCGGCAATTCTGGCGAGAACTTCCGCTCTGGGTCATTAGCGGAAGTTGCGGTTATTCGATCACCTCGTTGCCAAGGCGGGTACCTTGGCCGAGATGGTCATTCGGGCAGCCCTGCTTGCCGCAATCCTTCTTCATATCGCGTGACGTCCTCAGCACGTCGATAAGGCCCAAGTACTTCTTTGAGATTGGAAAGG
Source organism: Bradyrhizobium brasilense (assembly GCF_029714345.1). Classification (NCBI taxonomy): domain Bacteria; kingdom Pseudomonadati; phylum Pseudomonadota; class Alphaproteobacteria; order Hyphomicrobiales; family Nitrobacteraceae; genus Bradyrhizobium; species Bradyrhizobium brasilense. Next base: position 3,572,531 of record NZ_CP121669.1, on the reverse strand, counting down.
CGCAGCGTGGGGCTCAGTTCTCGCAGCCGAGCCACTGCCTTGTGTGCTTGCTCCGGCCGACCGGCCATTGCGTTGCTTGCGGCGGTGATACGTAATCCAGGTCGATAGTCCGGGCTGCACTGCAATGCCATTGCCGCCCATGATGCCGCTTCGTCATAGCGGTCCAAAAAGAAATGCGCATACGCGGTCCCGGCTCGCATGCCCATCAGCCACGGATCGACTGGGCTCAGGCGAATGGAACGCGCGAAGCGCCCGATCGCCGATTCCGGCTCGCCGAGCCAGAGCTTTACCCAGCCGCCGAAATTCCATGCCTCAGCCAAATTGGAATTGAGCGCGAGCGCGCGATCAACCAAGCCGCCACCTACCTCGAGATCCCCAACAACAAACGCCAACGCATTCCCGCCAGCAGAGAGCGCGATCGCGTCATCCTTGCCCAACTCAACCGCTCGTTGGGTAAGCTTCTTCACTTCGGCAATTGCGTTCGCTGTGTCCGGAATCCAGCCATTGATCCTGGCAATGAGGTAGCAAAAGGCTGCACGACCGTAGGCGGTAGCAAATTCCGGGTCGAGCTCGATCGCGCGGTTGAACAGGCGCAGTGCCTCGTCGTTCGCATGCCGGTTACCAAACTGATGAAGCCGAGCCAGACCGCGCAAATAGAGGGTATAGGCGTCGAGACTAGCGGTCGGCTTGCGTTTGGCGCGGTCGATCTCAGCTTTTTCCACCGCAGGCGCGATCGCCCCGACAACGCTCTCAGTCACCTGATCCTGCAAATCAAAGATGTCGCCGAACTCGCCATCAAACCGATCGGCCCAAATATGTGCTCCAGTAGCGGCATCGACGAGTTGCCCCGTAATGCGCACTCGGTTTGCCGCCTTGCGAACGCTCCCTTCCAACACGTAGCGCACCCCAAGCTCGCGCCCTACCTGCTTCACATCGACGGCGCGCGCCTTGTATGTGAAGCTGGAGTTTCGCGCGATGACAAATGGCGCCTTGAAACGGGACAGCGCCGTGATGATGTCCTCGGCCATTCCATCGGCAAAATATTCCTGTTCGACATCGCCAGACATATTCTGGAACGGAAGCACGGCAATGGAAGGCCTGTCGGGCAGCGAAGGCGGGCTCTCGGCCTCGGCAGCAAAAACTGGCGCAGCCTCTCGCGTTTCAGTCGGCGCATCGACCTCAAAGGCCCTGATTGGCTCCTGAGTGTTCTTTGCATGTCGAACGCCAGGATCTTGAACGCCAAGACCCGTACCTGGGCCCGTGACCGAGACTCGCGCGGGCATTTCTTCCTCGATGATCTTGCCAACAAACCGGAGGCCTCTGCGAGAAACCGTCCGGATCAGGCGTTGCTCCTTGCCGGTGTCCCCGATTGCCTTGCGCACGGCATTGACGTGGCTGGTCAGCGTGGATTCGGACACGATCCGTCCTTCCCACACCGCCTTCAGAAGATCGTCCCTTGTCACGACCTGTTCCCGGTTCTGGACCAGGAAGAGCAGCAGATCGAACACCTTCGGTCCAACGGGGATGAGCTCGGAGCCTCGCTTGAGCTCGCGCCGGTTAGCATCGAGGCAATAATCTTCGAACAGAAACGGCACTTCTGATCCTTCTTGGACAAGAAGCCAAGGAAAACTCAATCGCAATTCAAGCCGGCTGCAAGGCTTTTTCCGCTCGGAACAGTACACATTTTCTCACCCTTCGGGAACAAGCCTGGTCCGAGCGGTGGTCGGCCCGCCCCGCGCGCGACGCGGACTGAGCTTCGCAATCAACGCTGGCTGCTCCGGATCACGGCATTTCTCCCGCCACCTGCATCGCCTCCCCAATGCGAGGATACGTTCATGAACAAGCATGTCTTGCGCGATTCCTTGGAGGACGCGTCAGTTGCGCCTGAAGCGTGCGAAGTCACTCAGGCCAATGCCGAGCGTCCTGACGCCGGTGCGGAAATGGCGCGGGTGCTCGGGACCACGGCATTTCGCGTGGCTTTGGATAACTGCGGTGCCGCGATCGCCCACCGGAAATACAAACGAGTGCACGACGTCTGCGGGCCCAAGACCCACCACGTCATCATGGCCTACAACGGCTCGGTGCAGCGCATGGAACGGCGGTCGGGACGATCAGTTGCGACCGCAACGTTCCGTCCCGGAGCTGTGATAATCATTCCGGAAGGATCAAGCTCCCGATGGGATATTCCAAAACCTGTTGATGTCGTTGAGTTCTATCTTCCGCACGCGACGCTCGAGCGCGCGGCCGAAGAAGCCGACACCGCCGGACCGGTCAATCTCCTGGAGCGAACGGCGCATCTAGACCCCGTTACATCCCGATTGCTCTTGACCGCGGCAGATACCCTGGAGGGCAATGAGGCCCTGGATACGCTGTTCAGGCTTCAACTGACAAGCCTTCTGGCCACGCGTCTCCTGGCTGCGCACACCGGCTTGCCAACCACGATCCAGCCGACCATGGGTGGCCTTTCGCCGAAGGTGCTGAGCCGCGCCATCGAGCGTCTGCGCCCAGACAGCGATGCGGACGTCTCCCTCGCCGCGCTCGCCTCGGATGCCGGTCTGTCGCGCTTCCACTTCTGCCGCGCCTTCAAGAGAAGCACCGGGCTCTCACCGCATGCCTGGCTGCGTCAGCACCGGCTAGAGGAGGCCAAAAACATGCTGCGCGACACCGACGCGTCGGTCATCTCGATCGCGGTCGCGCTTGGCTATTCCTCCCAGACCGCGTTCGCCGCCGCCTTCAGGAAGCTGACCGGCGAGACCCCGAGCAATTGGCGACGGCGTGCACGTTGATAGCATCGCCGATGCGGGGAACAGCATCATTGCGAGAAAGCTCCGGAAGCACGCGGGCAAGAAGGCCCCATGACTGCATGGGTCAAATGCGGCGGTCGGAGATCGTTGATGAGAAGTCCGGACTGCACCCAATACCGGACCAGTCAGACGCGGCGAAGAACCTGAATTCATCGCGCTTTAGCGGAGCGAGGCGACGCTTGCACTATTTCGGAATAGTAGAAAAATAACCCTGAGTTGCCCGACGTGTCAAGTTGCTTTTCGAACGCCGGCAGCTGCCGGCCACTTTGCATGGGGTTGTTTTCGATATTTTGGCGGCGCGCACCTGCGGCAGGGAGCACCTAAGCGGATCGCGAGCGACGGCTCCGCCGCCAGCGCCAGAACAGCGCAACGAGGGCGACGAGCACGAGACCGGCGACCACAGCCTTGGCGGTGAACCGCCCGCCGGGCCGATCGATCAGGCGGGTCCACAACGATGCCCCCTCGCCCTGACGCGGCAGGCGAAATGCCACCACGCTATCGCCGATCGACGTGCCGGCCTCGGAATGGCCGCCGGCGCCGATCACGACGTACTGCTCGCCCTTCCAGAGATAAGTCATTGGATTGGCGACGCCCGGCACCGGAAGCCGGCCGAGCCACAACTGCTTTCCCGATCTGGCATCGAACGCGCGCAGATAGGCATCCATCGCACCGGTGAACACCAGGCCGCCCGCGGTGATCGCGACGCCGTTGACCAGCGGCGTGCCGGTCTTGAACGCGATGCCGAGCGGCGCGAGATCCTCGCTGGTGCCGACCGACGAATGCCAGAGGATCTTGCCGGCCCTGAGATCGACCGCCACCGTCTCGCCCCATGGCGGCTTGTTGCAGGGCGACCCGACCGCCGTCGTCGCCAGCGCCCGCGACATCGCGAACGGCGCCCCTTCCTGCTGGCCGAATTCATGGCCCGGCGGCGGATTGAAGCCCTTGGCCTGGTCGCGCGGAATCAGTGTGACGATGTGCGCCGCATGACTGACATTGGCGTAGAGTATCTGATTGACCGGATCGAACGCCGCGCCGCCCCAGTTCACACCGCCGCCTGTCATCGGATAGATCACCGTGCCTTGCGTCGACGGCGGCGTGTAAAGGCCCTCATTGCGGGATTGCGCGAGCAGCGTCTCGCAAGCCGAGCTCCCGGTGCCCGGCAACAGGCCGGCGACATCATCGGCCGTCATCCGCTGCGTCAGCAGGGGCGGCATATGGGTCGGGAATGGCTGCGTCGGCGACAGCCTCTCGCCCTCGGCACCGTTCTGCGGCACCGCGCGCTCTTCCACCGGCCACACCGGCTTGCCGGTGTCGCGATCGAGCACGAACACAAAGCCCTGCTTGGTCGGCTGGATCACGACGTCGTGCTGACCATCGCCGGTGTCGATCCGCGCCAGCGTCGGCTGCGCCGGCAGGTCGTAGTCCCAGACGTCGTGATGCACCGTCTGGAACGCCCATGCGAGTTCGCCGGTCTCGATCCGCAGCGCGACCACGGAATTGGCGTGCTCGTCATTGCCGGCGCGCTTGCCGCCCCAAAAGTCCGGACTGGGCGATGTCGTCGGCAGGAACACCAGCCCGCGCTCCTCGTCCACCGACATCGGCGCCCAGACATTGCTGTGGCCGGCCTCGATCCCGTCATGCACGAGCGGATCGAAGCTCCAGCGCGGCTGGCCGGTTCGTGCATCGAAGGCGCGCACCGCGCCGAGCGGCGCGTCGACCCGCCGGTTGTCGCCGATCGCGGACCCGACCACGACCACGCCGCGTCCCGTCACCGGCGCCGACGTGATCTGAAACTCGCCCGGCCATTCCAGCTTCATGCCAATCTCGATCCTGATCTCGCCACCGTTGCCGAAATCGGCGCAGGGCTTGCCGGTTCTGGCATCGAGCGCGATCAGGCGCCTGTCGTTGGTGCCGGTGAAGATGCGTGACCTGCAGGCCGCGCCTTCCGCCGCACGATCATCCGTCCAGTGCGCGACGCCGCGGCAGACAAAGCGATTGGCCGGCCGTTGCGCCATGCTGATCTTCGGATCGAAACGCCATTTCTGCGCACCGGTGCCGGGATCGAGCGCGATCACTTCGTTGAACGGCGTGCAGAGGATCAGGCTGTCCTCGACGAACAGCGGCGTCACCTCGAACTTGGTGCGCTTCATCACCTCGGGCGGGCGCGTATCGAGATCGCCGGTGCGGAATTCCCAGCCGCGCAGCAGCGTGCCGACATTGTCTGACGTGATCTGCGTCAGCGGCGAGAAGCGTTGTCCGCCGCGGTCGCCGCCCCAATACTCCCAGGCGCGCGCCGGCTGACCACACAGCAGCAGCGCGGCAAGCAGGCAAAACAGCGACCGCATCGCGTCCTCCCCCAGGATGCGATCACCGGGCGCCGCATCTCATGCGGGAAAGCATTTACGCGATCGTCGCGTCAGTATCCACCCCGGCGATAGCCGCCGCCGTAGTTACCGCGATAACCACCACCGCCGCCGCCGATGCCGATCCCGATTCCGATTCCGATCGGCGGTCCGGCAGGCTCGTAGACCACGGTTGGAGGCGGACGGCGCACCACCACGACGTCGTCCTCGACCACGACGCGCGGCGGGCGCTTGCCCGCGCGCCGCGGCGGATCGGGATCGGCACGCTTTTTCACCGGCACGTTGGCCCTCTGCTGCAGCGGCTGTTGCGGCGGCGCGGCGTTGCAGGGACAGATCGGCGCCGCCAGCGCGACGTTGGTCGCGGGCACACTGAGCGCGACGGCGGGTGCCGGATCGGGACGGTAGCGCAGCCGTTCGATCATCTTGCGCGCGGTCGCTGTCAGGTCGGTGTCAGGATATTGCGCGAGGAAGCCGCGATAGGCCGCCGCCGTGTTGATGAGGATCGCGTTATTCCACGCTAGCATGCGGCGATGCCGGTCGAGCCAGTCGCGCGCCTGCAGGCCGCGCGGCGTGCCGGCGAAGATCGCGGCGAAGGCTTCATAGGATTCGTCGGAGCCGTCGATCACCATCAGTTCATTCGCGGCCTCGATCGGCTTGCCCTGCAACTCGCGCTTCCATTCGTCGACGGTGCGTTTGGCCGCGGCCGGCGGCGGCGTCGCGGCTGATGCCGCTGTCCCCACCATGAAACGGAAGTCGTCGGTGAGCGAGGACGAGTCCCACGGCGTCTGGCGGCCGTCGGTAGCCTTGTTCACCGCGAGGCGAACGCGCTTGAAGGTGTCCTCGATCGGGATGCCCGGCTCCTTGGCCGAGGCCAGCAACGCGGTGGTGTAGGGGCTGTTGGCACCGCTGCCGTCCTCGGCTTCCGCTCCCGGCGAGGTCGAGAACGACACGAACGTGCCGGGCGCGCCGACCCTCGCATCGACGATGGCGAGCCCGTGCCCCGCTGTCTTGCTGAGCTCCGGGAAAGGATTGTTGCGGCAGGCATCGAGCAGCACGATGCGCATCCGACTCGGAACTGAGGTGAGCGTATTCAGGACGTCGTTGAGCCGAACCGCCTGGATCGGGATATCAGCCTCGCGCTTCGGATCGACATCGACCGGCACCAGATAGTTCTCGCCGTCGATCTGCAGGCCATGCCCGGCATAGAACACCAGCGCCACGGTGTCGGCGCCCTTCGCGGCCACCTGGCCGGAGAAATCGCTGAGCCGTGCGCGCATCTCGTCCTGCGACAGGTCCGATGCGGCCGTCACCGCAAATCCGGCATCGGTCAGCATCTGCGACACTGCCCTGGCGTCGTTGGCCGGATTCGGCAGCGCGGGCACCGACTTGTAGGCCGACTGCCCGATTACCAGCGCCAGCCGGCTTTCCGCCGATGCCGGCACGGCGCCGAGCAGGATCGCTGCCGGAACGATCAGGCTGAGGAGCGAACGGCGAAGCATGGCGGCCTCCGACAATGACATCGAAGATGGGTCGGAGGCCGCAAGGCCAAGGTTCATGCCATACGGCAATGTACTGCCGACCGACGACGGTCGAATGGCTGCCGAGTCGTGAGGCCGGCTATTTCGGCTTCTTGGCCGGATCCGCTGCCGGCTTGGTGACACCCCAGGGATCGTATTTCTCCTTGGGCTCGGGGATCCGATCGAGCGCGGCCTTGTAGGCCTTCTCGTCGACCTTGGGCTTCTGCTCCGTCTTCGTATCGCCTCCACCGCCCCCTCGCCGGCCCTGGGCCAGGGTGGGTGTCGCGAGCAGCGCCAGGATGACGGCAGCAACCGTGAAGCGTTTCATGTCAGTCTGTCTCCCCCGCCGCCGCAGCAACATCCGGTAATACCTCTACCCCAACGATAACTTGTCGCTCGACATTTGTTGATCGACAAAGCGCCGCCTCACGCGAATTCAGCGCCACCAGGGGGCGCAATCCTGACGGCGGCACATTAAATGCGCTGAATGGGACAGGGACAAGTACATCTGGCGGCGCTGCTGGCCGGCGCCGCCTTAATATTGAGTGGCTGCGGCCTGGCGGACAGCCATGCGGTGTGGCCGGAGGCCTTGAAGGTCAAGGCCGCCGAGCCGGCGCCGCTCGAGATGCCTCCGGACGTCAAACGGCTGGTCGCGGGCAAGCTGGATTCGGTGTTCACGGCCGGTTCACAGCCGACCCATGTGCGGGTCTCCGCCCCGCTGCACGACCCGCGCGGCACCGGCTGGACGGCATGCGTACGCGCCGAGCTGACATCGGTGATCGGCAAGCCGCTGGGGACGCAGACCTATCGCGTGTTCATCAATGAAGGCTCGATCTTCGATCGCCGGCAGGTCGGAGCCGACGACAATTGCGTGACGGAGACTTACGAGCCGGTCGAGAGCACCGTTGCGGCGGAAACGCAACGGAGCACCAAACCCTAGCGCTTGAGCCGGCGAGCCGGCCAAGCCGCTGCGCACCGGGTATGCTGAACGGTCCGTTAACACGACCGTTCAAATTGCGCGGTGGCTTCAACGGCATTTTCCATTTCTTTCCGCTAGCGTTGCCCTGACGAACGCAAGGCCCAATCAGCCTCGCGGAGTGGGGAAACAGGGACGTGGCCGATATTGCTGACCAGGCAATGATGCACCGTGCATCGCGCAAGGATGCCACGGACGATCGCACGTTGCCGCCGCTGTCGGCCGCGCCGCTCAATGCATGGCGTGCGCTTGCCGCGCGCGCGATCGAGGCCAATGGCTACTATCAGGCGGACTGGGAATTGGCGGTCGATGCCTCCGCGCGCGGCCGCACCGGCGCGGCGCTGCTCAGTGCCGCCGGCGATACCGGGCAATTGATCGGCCTGTTGCCCGTCGTTCCGATGAGGCGGATCTACCGCATCCCCCTGCCCGCTTTGGTCGGCGTCGAACCCTATGGCACGCTGTGCACGCCGCTGCTCGACCGCGACGCCGCCGAGGAAGCGGTGGGCAAGATGCTGCGGCAGGCGCGCAATGCGGGCGCGCATGCGCTGATCCTGCGCACCATGTCGCTCGAGGGCCCGGCCATGGCGGCGATCCGCGCGGTGCTGGCGCGAGACGGGTTGCAGCCGCGGATACTGAGCGCCTATCAGCGCGCCCAGCTGGATGCGACGCGCGATGCCGACGAATTGTTGCGCGACGCGCTCGGGCCCAAGAAGCTGAAGGAGCTGCGCCGCCAGCATCATCGCCTGTCCGACCACGGCGCGGTGCGCTTCGATGTCGCCCGCACGCCGCGCGAGGTTGCGACGGCGCTCGAGACTTTCCTTGTCCTCGAAGCCGGTGGCTGGAAGGGCCAGCGCGGCACGGCGCTCAGCCAGCATGCCGGCGATGCGACCTTCATCCGCCGCGCGACGTCGGCAATGGCCGAAGCCGGCCGTTGCGAGATCATCACGCTGCATGCGGGCGACACGCCGGTCGCGGGCGGCATCGTGGTGCGTCACCAGGACCGCGCCTTCTTCTTCAAGATCGGCGTCGACGAGCGCTTTGCGAAACATTCGCCCGGCACGCAGTTGACGCTGGAGCTGACGCGCCATCTCTGCGCCGATCCCACGATCAATTCGGCCGATTCCACCGCGGCGCCGGGCCACCCCATGATCGACCCGATTTGGCGCGGCCGCTTCGCGATCGGCGACGTCTTGCTGCCGCTGCGGCGCCGCGATCCGCTGGTGCCGGCCATTCACACCGCGCTGAGCCTGAACAACTTCGCCTACGAAGCCGCGCGCGGCGCCGTCCGCTTCACCCGCAGCCGGCGCGGCAAGCCCGGATAATGCGGTTTACCCTTTCGTAGGCATGCAGACACATCGGGAAACAACGGGCTGCCGCCGTCAGGTTGGTGTCAGCTGGCCCGACTAGCGTTGCGGCGCGCTGGTTCTCAGACGGCGCGCGCCCTTGCTTCGAAAGCCTCATCTGATGGAAACATCGGATGGGGCTTTTTGCCGTCGCCCGCGACGTCCTGACGCAAAGACGAAAAGGCCGCCTCAACCGGCGGCCTCTCTGTCTTGCGCTTGGGACAACACGGCTCGTCGCGGCGCGAATGATCGCCTCTCTTACTGCAACGGCGAATGCGGTGCCGGCAGCATGATGGTCGAGTGCATCTCCTCGAGCACCTGCGTGCCCTTGCTCAAAAATTCCAGCCAGGCCGGATCCTTCATCGCGTTGCCGCGCGCGGCGGCGCGGGCGTTGAGATCGGGATAGGCCCAGATGTGGCAGACTTCGTTGGGCTGCCCGGCTTCGGTGGTCCAGAGACCGACGATCTTGGAGTATTTCTCGCGCTCCGGCATCACGCCGGTGATCAGATCGAGCCATTGCTTGGCGCCGCCGACCGGCTTGGCACGATAGTTGCGGAATTCGTAGATGTTGCCCTTGGTCGCCGGCGCCACCGGCGGGATGACGGCATTGAGCAGCCGCACCTCCTGCCGCACCAGCAACGGTCGGATCACCGGAATATACTCGCCGGTCCAGCGCGGGTTCTTGGCGAGCTCGGCGCGCAGCCGCGTCCGCTCGTTGAGATCGGCGTAGCTCCACATGTGCATGACCTGATTGAGCGGACCGATCTCGGTGATCCAGTAGCCTTCCAGCTTGCCGAAATTGTCGGCCCGGATATCGCGCGAGATCGTGCTCGCCGCCTTCACCATCTCGCCGACGGCGCCTGGACGGACCGTATAGGTGCGCAGCTCATAGATCATGGTGGTCTCCCCTGATTGTTTCCGATGGATGATGTGGGCAAACGAAAAAGCCCGGCATGAGCCGGGCTTTCGATAGGGATTGCGGACTACTCCGCGGCCTCTGCGTTGATCTCGGCCGAGACCTGGCGGATGGCGCGGGCGAGCTGCTCGGCCGGCTGGGCGCCGGACACCGCGTATTTCTGCGCGAACACGAAGGTCGGCACGCCCGAAATCCCCTTCTCGGCGGCCTCCTGGGCCTGCGCCGAGACCAGGTCGACATCCTCGTCGGTGGCAAGACGCTTGCGCACGTCGTCGGCATCGAGCCCGACATCGCTTGCCGCCTGCACCAGCACGTTGCTGTCGGTGAGATCGCCGCCGTCGCGGAAATACAGCTCCATCAGCCGCTGCTTCATCTCGGCCGCCTTGCCTTTGGCCTCGGCCCACTGGATCAGGCGATGGCAGTCGATTGTGTTGGGCTGCCGCTTGACGAGCTCGGGATGGTAGGTGAGCCCCTCCTCATTGGCGGCGGCGACCACGCGGCCGGCAATGCCCTTGTAGGCCTCGACCGAGCCGAACTTGGCGGTGAGATATTCCTCGCGGCTGATGCCTTCGCGCGGCACCCAATTGTTGAGGAAGAACGGCCGCCAATGCACCTCGACCGGCACATCGGGCACCAGCTTGAGCGCATCCTCGATGCGATGCTTGCCGATATAGCACCAGGGGCAAACGACGTCGGAGACGATGTCGAGGCGAAGCGGCTTCAGATCGCTCATGGCGGGGTTCCCGGCGGAAAATGGAACCCCAAAGGTAGGCCGAAAGCGCTCTGAGACAAGCCGCTATTTCATACTGGCTGCCATCTGCCGCATCCGCTCGGCGGTCAGCTCATCGGCCGGGAAGAAGGTCTCCAGCGCCAGTTCCTGCAGCGTGATGTCGACCGGCGTGCCGAACACCATGGTGGTCGAGATGAAGCTAAGGATCTCGCCATTGAGGCGGAGCTTGAAGGGGAGCGCGACGTTGTTGTCGGTGGTGATCGGGGCCGACCGCGCCGGGATCGGATAGGACTTCAGATCCTGGTAGAGCTTGAGCAGCTCCGGATCGGCCGTTGCCTCGCATTGCCGATGCAGCCGCTCCAGAAGATGCGCGGCCCATTCCGCGAGGTTCACGGTGCGCGGCGCGAGGCCCTCGGGGTGGAAGGCAAGCCGCAGGATGTTGAAGGGCTGGCCGAGCAGCCGCTGCGGCACGCCCTCGAGCAGCGGCGCCACCATGCGGTTGGCGGAGACCAGATTCCAGTGCCGGTCATAGGCCAGCGCCGGATTCGGCTCGTGCGCCCTCAGCACCAGGTTGATCGCCTCGCGCGCCGATTTCAGCGCCGGATCATCCAGCGAGCGTTGCGGGAATGCGGGCGCGAAACCCGCGGCGACCAGCAGCACGTTGCGTTCGCGTAGGGGCACGTCGAGGCGCTCCGCCAGTTTGAGGACCATGTCGCGCGAGGGCGCCGAGCGGCCGGTCTCGACGAAGCTCAAATGCCGCGCCGAGATCTCGGCATCGACGGCAAGGTCGAGCTGGCTGAGATGACGGCGCTGCCGCCACTCGCGCAGGTGCTCGCCGATCGGGACGGGTTTGGCGGGCTCGGCCCGCGCCATGGATGCATGTGCGTTCATGGTGCAAAACCTACCATGCGGAATTCGCCCGTTCCATTACGCCTGAGGTAATCGAATTGGCGCGCCGGCCGGCTCATCTTCCACGGCACAGGAGATGACCATGCTGATGCTGTCCCTTGTCCGCGCCCTCGCCGTCCTGCTCCCGTGGCTGGTCCATCTGGCCACCTGGCTGCTGGCGCGCTCGCTCAACATGCCGCAGCCGCTCGTGCACGCGACCGGCGTGTTGGTGTTCGCGCAGGTCTATGCGGCCGAGATGAGGGTCGGCAAGGCGCTGTGTCCGCTCCGGCTGTGGCGTCAGCTGCAGTCGCTGTTCCGCTGACCACCCCCACCCCAACCCGAGGAGACACTGCCATGATCCATTCGTCCCAGCTGCTGCGCCGCGCTTTGCTTGCCGATGCCGTCTTCAGTGGCGTATCCTCCATAGCGATGGTGCTCGACGCCGGCGCGCTGGCATCACTGCTCGGCTTGCCGGAAGCGCTGCTGCGCGAGACCGGGCTGTTCCTGATCGCCTATACGGCGCTGGTCGGCTGGCTCGGCACGCGCATGTCGGTGCCGAAGCCGCTGGTGATGCTGGTGGTCGTCGGCAACGCGGCCTGGACGCTCGCCAGCATCGCGCTGCTGCTGTCGGGCGCGGTGTCGCCGAACCTCTTCGGGACCATCGTGATCCTGGCCCAGGCGATCGCCACCGGCGTTTTCGCCGAGCTGCAATATGTCGGGTTGCGCCGCAGCGGTGAGACGGTCGCGGCGTAAACCGAATGCCGGATGTGACGAGCGGCCGTCGCGGCAAACGCGGCGGCCGTTTCCGTCAGCTCAGCACGACCGCGACGATCATACCGGCAAAGGTCAGCGCCAGGCCGATGATCAGCATCGGCACCAGACTGCTGCCGGAAAACGGATCGGCCTGATCCTGATGAAACCATGCGCCATCGATGGCACGCGCGATCGCTTTCGCCCTGTTCCTCATTGCACTGCTCCTGCTTCGCTTCGCCTGTAACGCTCGCCGACCGCCAGCATCACGCCCTGTCCGCCGGCGACGCCCATCTCGAGGCTCGAGGCGATGCGCCGCGCGCGATCGATGAAATGCGCCGCCGCGTCAGGCGGGCACAGCTCGGCCGCGGTCGCCTCGAACAGTTCGAGCCAGCGGTCGAAATGCGCGGCGTCGATCGGCAGCGGCATATGCTTGACCATCGGCGTGCCGTGATAGCGCCCGGTCATCAGCGCAACCGAAGACCAGAACGCGCACATCTGCGCCAGATGCGGCTCCCAATTGCTGATCCTGGTCTCGAACACCGGTCCGATCATCGGGTCCTTGCGGACCTTGGCGTAGAAGGCGTGCACCAGCTGCTCGATCATGGCCTCGGTGATCCCGGTCCGCGCGACAATCCCGGCGGTGATCTGCTCGCGGCGCTCTGCTGCTGTCATGGCTTACATCCTAAATAGGTATTTCAAATGCCTATTTAACCTGCTATAGCTGATCCGCCAAGTGCTGATTTCGAAGGGCTTCCATGCGCCTGACATCGTTCACGGATTTTGCGCTCCGCGCCCTGATGCGGCTGGCCGGCGAGCCGGACCGGTCGTTTGCGACCAGCGAGATCGCGGCCGAGTTCGACATTTCCCGCAATCACCTCGCCAAGGTGGTGCGCGACCTTGCCGACGCCGGCTTCATTGCCACCCAGCGCGGCGCCGGTGGCGGGTTTTCGCTGGCGCGGCCGGCGGAGACCATCACCCTCGGCCAGGTGGTCCGTGCGCTGGAAGGCGACAGCGCGCTGGTCGAATGTTTCAGGGATGATGGCGGAGATTGTCTGCTGCTGCCGCGCTGCCGGCTGAAGGCGAAGCTTGCCGCGGCACGCGAGGCCTTCATGCGCGAGCTCGACGGAACGACGCTCGCCGAATGCGCCTACCTGCCGCGTCCCGTCCGCCATCCCGCGAGGGCATCATGACGACGATCACATTCGCGGACGGCGCGTTCGAGGTCGACGCCAATATCGTCGCCGAAGGCCTCGGCATCGCGGTTCCGCTGCTGCAGGCCGGGATGCGCTCGGGCGCAATCACGACGCGCTCGGAGCGCGGGCTCGACGCCGATCAGGGGCGGCATCGCCTCACATTCTTCTCGGGGAGCAAGCGTTTCCGTCTCGTTATCGACGAGCACGGCACGATCATCCAGCGCTCGACGCTGGATTTCGGCAATTCACCGTTGCCACGCGCGGCGCACCGGCCGAGCGGCTAGAGAGACCTCGTCCCGGATATCAGGCGTTCAGCGCCCGGGCGGTGCCGCGCTTCGACGAGGCAGCCTTCTTGCCCGCCGTGTTGATCAGGCTGTGACCATTGAGGTGACTGCCGTTCAGCGCCGTGCCGTTGGCGAGCTTGCCGTTTGCTTTGGCAGCCTTCTTCGCCTTCCGCTGTCTGGCCCGCTCCTCGGCGAGCTTCTCGGCCTTGCGCTGTGCCTTCCGCTCGGCTCTTTCCTTCAGCCGCACCCGCTCCGCCCTCGCCTCCGCGCGTTTCTTCTTGCGCTTCTTCTCGCAGGCATCGCACTTGCAGCCGATCGGCTTCAGATAGGCTTTGAAATAGTCGGTTCCGTAGTCGTAATTGATTTCGTCGCCCGGCTCGATGTCCTTGATGGCGCGGATGAACACCTTGCGCTTGCGTGGGCGAACGTCGGATTCCGCGTTCGGCCTGCAGGCATGGTTGATGTAGCGGGCGACGTTTTCGCGGATCGAGCCGTCGATGGTCCAGCGGTTGGTGAGCTCGAACAGATATTTGTTCTCGATCGCGTCCTCATCCTTCTTCTTCGAGTCGAGCAACGGCCCGAAATAACGGATGATCTTGGTGCCTTTCTTGATCGGCTTGGTGGCGAAAAGGCCAAGACCGGTCCGGGAACGGCCGACGCGATAGGGCTTGTTGGATGATATCGTGGGCATGACGATCAAGGTTACGGCACGCAAGTGCACGCGACAGAAGTTGCGAAGCCGCCCTTCTAGGACGATTCCGCGCGCCTGTCAGGTGTTTCCCGCGTGTCTATTGAACCTTCCCCAGATTGCATATGTCAGAGACAAAGTAACGTCCGGATCGCAGGTTTCCCCTGATGAAATACCTTGCTTTTGCAACAGTCTTTATGACGGCCGCCAGCGCAAATCCTGGTCATGCCGGCTCTGAGGCGATCAGCAGCAGCTACTCATCGACCGCGCCGAAGGCCTGCCGCATGATCGGCAAGCCCAGCGAAGAGGACGGCAGCACCACCAGGGTCTGTCCGGGAAAATCCGGGCTTGTGGTGCTGATCAACGAGGGCGACCTGCGTGAAGTGGTCTCGGTCGGCCGAAACCGCGAGGCAGCAGCCAGGGAACCGGCGGCGCAAGCCTGGTTCGGCCCGTTCAGCTCGACCGGCGATCGGGTCGAATGGCGTGCAGCCGGCGGCAAGCCGTTTGCAATCATCCAGCGCTGGCAGATCGCCGACAACAGCGAGCAGGACAAGCGCGGCGGCCCGGTCTCGCGGGCAATGCTCGCCGTGACTCGGCTGCCGCCGGGCGATGTCTGTCATGTCGCCTATGTCGACGTCGCGGCCAATCCCAACGCCAACGAGCTGGCGCGGCAGGCCGCCGACGATTTCGCCCGCGATTTCAAATGCGGCACGGATACGGTGAAGACGATCGGACAGAGCGGCCGGACCACGTCGCTTGTGAGGCGCTAGTGTGCTGAATGCGAAGTTCGTGCGATTTCGCGGCAACCACTCTCACGAACTTCGCATTCATAAAGCACACTAGAATCATAAGTTTGCTAGTGTCCTTATCGAATCCGA
This sequence comes from Bradyrhizobium brasilense, assembly GCF_029714345.1. Classification (NCBI taxonomy): domain Bacteria; kingdom Pseudomonadati; phylum Pseudomonadota; class Alphaproteobacteria; order Hyphomicrobiales; family Nitrobacteraceae; genus Bradyrhizobium; species Bradyrhizobium brasilense. Next base: position 3,557,198 of record NZ_CP121669.1, on the reverse strand, counting down.
AGTTCGCTCCGAAGGTGCGGCAAATGATGCGAACTTCGCATTCGGGACACTAGCCCAGGGGCAGCACTGGTTATTGCCGCGCTGAGCGGCCCGCGGACAATCGCAGCATCGCGGTCAACAACATTTCCGCGGATGTGCCCTCGGGCGACCGATCCAGGATCGTCTTGAGGCGTCCGTCGAGCAACAGCATGGTGAAACCATGCACCAGCGACCAGGCGGACGCGATCGCGGCGGCCTGATCCAGCGTAAGCTGCTCCTTGGAAATCTGCTCGTGCCGGCTGGCGCCGACGCCGCGGGTCAGCCCTGCGAACGAAGCCTCGGACGCCTCGTGCAGCGACGGCCGCGAGTGATCCAGCCGCTCGCTGCGGAACATCAGCCCGTACATGCCGGGATGTGCCTGCGCATAGGCAACATAAGCCTTTGCGCTCGCCACGCCCTTCTCGGGCGTCGTGGCCGCCGAAGCGTCCGCAGCCGCCATCGCAAGGCCAAATTGCCGGAAACCGATCGCCGCGAGTTCGCTGAGCAAACCGGTAAGATCGCCGAAATGATGCGTCGGGGCGGCGTGCGACACGCCGGCCTCGCGCGCCACCGCACGCAATGTCAGCCCCGCCAATCCATCACGCTCGAGCACGCGCTCGGCGGCCTTCAATAGCGCCTCATGCAGATCGCCATGGTGATACGGCGTGTCATTGGCGCGGCGCCGTTGGGCCGGACGAACTGCTGCAGTCCGTGCAACCCGGCGGGTCGGAGCCCGTGCCGGGCGAGTCGCCTTGTTTTCTTTGGAGATTCTTGCCATGCGGCCTTATAGGTCGCAATTTTTACACTGTAAAGATTTTGCTTGACGATCGGCGGCGTCATCCCTACTGATATCTTTACGATGTAAAGATCATAATACAGGGAGATGCGGAATGCTCGACCAGGTCACATCCAATGCGGCGCGCACCAATCTGGCGCCGATCCCATTCGAAGCCGACGCGCCGTTCCTGAAGATCTCGGGCGAATTGCCGCGCGGGCTGAACGGCACGCTCTATCGCAACGGCCCCAATCCGCAGTTCGAGGCGCCGGGTGCGCACTGGTTCGTCGGCGACGGCATGCTGCACGCCTTCCATCTCGAGAACGGCCGCGCCAGCTACCGCAACCGCTGGGTCCGCACGCCGAAATGGCAGGCCGAGCACGATGCCGGTCGCGCGCTGTTCGGCGGCTTCGGCCGCAAGATGCCGGATGCGCCGGCCACCACGACGACGGACGGCGGCGTCGCCAACACCAACATCATCTTCCATGGCGGCCGGCTGCTCGCGCTGGAGGAAGGCCATCTGCCGACCGAGATCGAGCCCGGCACGCTCAATCGCCTCGGCTATTGCGACTACAAGGGCGCGATCACAGGCCCGTTCACCGCGCATCCCAAGATCGATCCGGCGACCGGCGAGATGGTGTTCTTCGGCTACAACGCCGCGGGCCCGCTGACGCCGGCGCTGTCGTTCGGCGCGGTGAGCTCGTCCGGCGTGGTGACGCGGTTCGAACGCTTCGAGGCGCCCTATGCCAGCATGGTGCACGACTTCATCGTCACCGAGAATCATGTGCTGTTTCCGATCCTGCCGATCACCGGCAGCATGCAGCGCGCGATGCGCGGACAGGCGCCCTACGCCTGGGAGCCGGAGAAAGGCGCCTATGTCGGCGTCATGAAGCGCAGCGGCGCATCGAAGGACATCGTCTGGTTCCGCGCCGAGACCTGCTACGTTTTCCACGTCATGAACGCGTGGGAAGACGGCAACCGCATCATCGCCGACGTGATGCAGTTCGAGGAAGCGCCGCTGTTCAATCATCCCGACGGCTCGCCGACCGACCCGCGGAAAAACCGCGCGCGCTATTGCCGCTGGACCTTCGACCTCTCCGGCAACACCGACCGCTTCACGCAAACCTATCTCGACGACCTCACCGGCGAATTCCCCCGCGTCGACGATCGGCGCGCCGGATTTGCCAGCAATCACGGCTGGTACGCCTGCGCTAACCCAGATCTGCCGATGTTCGGTGCGCTGTCGGGCATCGTGCATGTCGACGGCCGCGGCAAGCGGCTCGGCCATTATCTGCTGCCCGCCGGCGACACGATCTCCGAGCCTGTGTTCGTCGAGCGCAGCGCTGACGCCGCGGAAGGCGACGGCTGGCTGCTCGCGGTGGTCTGGCGCGCCCGCGAAAACCGCAGCGACCTCGCCGTGTTCAACGCGCAAGATGTCGAAGCGGGCCCGACCGCGCTGGTCCATCTCGGCCACCGCGTGCCCGATGGATTCCACGGCAATTGGGTGGGGGCGGAGTAGCCAACGACCACCCCGGACGTCAGTGCGCCAACCTCTCCACGTGTCGTGCCCGGGCTTGTCCCGGGCATCCACGTCTTTGCCGCCGCCGACCGAAAACGAGCGGTCGCCACTTATGTTATTGGCAAACCTGGGGATTTTTCCATCACCTCACGATTTTGACACTGTAAAGATTTCGCTTGACGCCTCCGTTGCTCACCGCTAGGCTATCTTTACACTGTAAAGATAAGCCGATGAGGCTCACCATGACGATCTTCCTGATCCTCGCTCCCTACGGCGCCTTCGCCATGTTGATGCTGGTGACCTCGGCCACGGTGAGCCTGCTCAGTGCGGCCCTGATCTGCCTCGCCGTGATCGCGTTCGATGTCGCGCGCGGCCGCAGCATCAAGATCCTCGGCGTCGGTTCGGTCGTCATCTTCGCCGCGATCGGCTCCTACCTCACCTTCGTCGATGCGACGCTGAGCAGCACCGCGGTGAAGATCGCGGTCGATGCCGGCATCCTGCTGGTGTCGCTCGGCTCGATCATGATCGGCCGTCCCTTCACGCGGCAATATGCGCTGGAGCAGGTCGATGCCGAGACCGCGAAGCTGCCCGGCTTCCTCCATGCCAACTACCTGATCACCGGCGCCTGGACCGTGGCGATGCTGCTCATGCTGGTCGGCAACGTTGCGGTGCTTTACGTGCCGGCGCTGCCGCTGTGGACGGGCCTCTTGATCGCCTTCGCCGCACGCAATGCCGCGGTCGGCTTTACCCACTGGTATCCGCACTATCGCGCGGCCAAGGACGCGACGCCGCCGGCCGGCGCGCTGCCCTCACGCTAGACGCTAGCCTTCAGCACAACCATTATCCCGAGGAAACGGAAACCACGACGATGAAGAGCGTATTTGCCAGGCTTGCGAGCGACTTCCTCTCCACCATCGTCTTCCTGGTGGTCTATTTCGCCACCGACAATGTCCTGATCGCCACCGGCGTTGCGATCGCGGGCGCAATCGCGCAAGTGGTCTATGCGCGCGTCAAGCGACAGTCACTCGGCTACATGACCTGGGCGAGCCTTGGGCTGGTGATCGTGCTCGGCGGCGCGACGCTACTCACCAACGATCCGCGCTTCGTGCTGGCGAAGCCCGCGATCGGTCACATCGCGATCGGCGCGATCATGCTCAAGCGCGGCTGGATGCTGCGCTATCTGCCGCCGATCGTGACCGAGACGATTCCGGAATACGCCACCCTCGCCGGCTACGCCTGGGCCGGGCTGATGTTCATCCTCGCCGCCGGCACCATTGCGATCGCGACGACCGGCGACATGAAGCTCTGGGCATTCTACGTGTCGGTGGTGCTGGTCGGCGCCAAGATCGCCGCCTTCGCGATCCAGTATGTCGCCTTCCGCGTCCTGGTCGGAAGCCGGCTGCGCGCCGCCGCCCGCGCCTGATCGCCGCAGCCGCGAACTAGGCGCGCGCGGCAAGATGGGCTATACCCGCGCACGCGTTTTCTTCGCGCGAAACGGTAGCCATCTCGCTTGAAAGCGCCTTACCTGGAGGGGAGACATCAATGGCGGTGGACGGAAACTGGAATCTCACGATGACGACGCCGATGGGCGAGCGCAAGGCGACGCTGTCGCTGGCAAGCTCCGGCGGCACGCTCACCGGCACGCAGGGCGCCGAGGGCAATTCCACCGAAATCTTCGACGGCACCGTGAACGGCGACGACGTCGCCTGGAAGGTTTCCATCACCAACCCGATGCCGCTGACGCTCGAATTCACCGGCAAGGTCGCAGGCGACGGCATCTCCGGCGAGATGGGCATCGGCCCGATGGGCAGCTTCCCCTTCACCGGCACGCGGGCGTAACCGCAGCACGCGCACCACGCATGCGCATCCTGGCATCCGTTGCCGTCATGGCGTTATCAGCCACGACGGCTTCCGCACAGCAGGCAAGCGAAGCCGAACCGGCGTGGCGCGCGAGCGCGGTCGCGCTGGTGCCGGCCGGATATGTTGCGGGCACCTCTTCCAGCACGGATACCGCCGGCACCACCGGCTACCTCGCGGTCTATGCCGCGAGCGCGGACGACCCGAAGACGCCGGCAAGCGTCTTCGCGCCGCGTCAGATGATGGTCGTGACGCTCAGCAAGGATGGCACGCGCGCGCTGTCGGCCGAATTGAAGCCGCGCGGTCCCAGCGACATCGCGACCGGACATGCCGACGGGGCGGACAATGATTTTGCCGCGCGCCAGGCCGAGCTTGACGCGAAGCGAAACGCACTGCCCGGCGGGACCGAGCCGTGCGACCTTGGCGCCTGGTCGGAGGACAAGGACCTCGCGGGCCTCAACGTGCGCGCGGAGCCGTCGGCGAAGGCACGCGTGCTCGGCAAACTGCCGCCGCCCTACCATCTCAAGATGGGCGGGGCCGAGAACACGCCGGAGGGCGGCTGGCTCACCGAGTTTCGTATCATCGGCTTCAAGGACGGCTGGTTTCTGATCGAAGGCGCGATGCCGCCGGGCAAGGCCTATGAAGATGACAAGCGCTATCCGCGCAACGCGCCAAAGCCTTATGCCGGGCGCGGATGGGTTGCCGCCAACAAGGTCGGCGCGAGCTACGCCAACGGCTACACCCGCATGGGCGGGCTGTTCCAGGCGCCCTTCGTCGATGCCAAGTGGACGCCGGCGCTGCGCAAGCTCGGCGGTGAGCTCGATACCGACGATGGTCCGAAACGCATCCTCGCCTGCAGCGGGCACTGGGCGCTGGTGGAGAGCCATGACGGCGTGCGCGGCTGGTGGCGCAGCCTGTGCTCCAACCAGGTGACGAACTGCAGCTAGAACCAAATCTGCATCGGCAGATCGTGCGCGTCTCGCGGCGGCGCTTCGGGAACGCTTCCGCATGGTTCGCGCGCAGCCAGCGCCACTGCACACGCATCCAGCACATCGTCGCGCTTCGCGCCGGTGCCGATCCGCATCCAGGTGAGCCAGCGATCGATCCCGCGGAAGCCTGATCGCTTCAGCAGCCTGCAGCGGAGCGCATCGCCCTCCTCCGACTTCTTGCGCGGCAAGGGCTCGCCGCCGTTCAGCTGCAAGAACACCAGTTCGGGATGCACCTCGCGGACATCGCGCGTGGCGTTCGCGCGCACGAACGCGTCGACCTCCATGATCTTGTTGCCGAGATGCCAGAGCTGGCGCGACACACGGGTCTGGCCGCGGCGCAGTGCTTCCGCATTCGCGAGATCGGGATCGTCAAACTGCTGCCACAGCCAGCGCCGCGCGCCGGTGAAGACGCGCGAGGTGTGCGGGCGCAATCTTGCGCGCGCGAGAAGGTCGCAATCGCGCTCGCCGTCATCGGTCAGACCGATCGGGATATCGATCCCGGCGCGATCGAACGGACGCGAAAGCGCGTCCGCAATGTCGCGGTGAAAGGAAATCGTACGCTGGTCGCCGTCGATGGTGACGGCGACCCAGCCTTTGGAGAACCCGTCGAGGCCGACCGCGATCAACCCGGATCCTCAACCGAGATTCAATTCCTTGAAGAAGTCGTTGCCCTTGTCGTCGATGATGATGAAGGCCGGGAAATCGACCACCTCGATGCGCCAGATCGCTTCCATGCCGAGCTCGGGATACTCGACCACCTCGACCTTCTTGATGCAGTGCTCGGCGAGGTTCGCCGCGGCGCCGCCGATCGAGCCGAGATAGAAGCCGCCATGCTTCTTGCAGGCCTCGCGCACCGCGACCGCGCGGTTGCCCTTGGCGACCATCACCATCGAGCCGCCGGCCGCCTGGAACTGGTCGACGAAGGAATCCATGCGTCCCGCCGTGGTCGGGCCGAACGCGCCGGAGGCGTAGCCATCGGGCGTCTTGGCGGGACCGGCGTAGTAGACCGGATGGTTCTTGAAATAGTCGGGCAGCGGCTCGCCCTTCTCCAGCCGCTCGCGCAGCTTGGCATGCGCGGAGTCGCGCGCGACGATCATGGTGCCGGTCATCGAGACGCGGGTCTTGATCGGATATTGCGACAGCGTCGCCAGGATCTCCTTCATCGGCTTGTTGAGGTCGATCTTGACGACCTCGCCGCCAAGGGACTGCTCCACCGCAGGCAGATACTGCGCCGGGTTGTGCTCGAGCTCCTCGAGATAGACGCCATCCTTGGTGATCTTGCCGAGCACCTGGCGGTCCGCCGAGCAGGAGACGCCGAGCCCGATCGGCAGCGAGGCGCCGTGGCGCGGCATACGGATCACGCGCACGTCGTGGCAGAAATATTTGCCGCCGAACTGCGCGCCGACGCCGAGCGACTGCGTCATCTTGAGGATTTCCTGCTCCATCTCGAGATCGCGGAACGCATTGCCGTCGGCCGAGCCGTGGGCCGGAAGCGCGTCGAGATAGCGCGCCGAGGCGAGCTTCACGGTCTTCATGCAGAGCTCGGCCGAGGTGCCGCCGATCACGATCGCAAGGTGGTACGGGGGACACGCCGCGGTGCCGAGCGTCAGCACCTTCTCCTTCAGGAAGGCGAGCAGCCGGTCCTTGGTCAACACCGAGGGCGTCGCCTGGAACAGGAAGCTCTTGTTGGCCGAGCCGCCGCCCTTGGCCATGAACATGAACTTGTAGGCATCATCGCCCTCGGCGTAGATCTCGCACTGCGCCGGCATGTTGTTGGCGGTGTTCTTCTCCTCATACATCGACAAGGGAGCTACCTGCGAGTAGCGCAGATTGCGGCGCAGGTAGGCATCGCGCGCGCCTTCGGACAGCGCGGCCTCGTCGTCGCCGTCGGTGATGACGTTGCATCCCTTCTTGCCCATGATGATCGCGGTGCCGGTGTCCTGGCACATCGGCAGCACGCCGCCGGCCGCGATGTTGGCATTCTTCAGGAAGTCGAAGGCGACGAACTTGTCGTTGTCGCTGGCTTCCTTGTCCTCGAGGATCGAGCGGAGCTGCTTCAGGTGGCCCGGCCGCAGATAGTGGTTGATGTCGCCGAAGGCGGCCTCGGAAAGCGCGCGCAGCGCCTCCCGCGACACCACAAGCATGTCCTTGCCCAACACCTTCTCGACCCGGACGCCCTCGCTCGTCACCTTCTTGTAGGGCGTGGTGTCGGCACCAAGCGGGAACAGAGGCGTGTGCTTGTAGGGCGGAACGGGCTTCTGCTGGTCGGGAAAGGCTGAGGGGGCGTTCATGAGTTGCTCGTCGGTTTCGAAAGGCCGGTGCCGGCCGCGGGGCCGCCGGCAATGTAGAGCCGTTCTAAGCCTTTTTCCGACAAAGGAAAGGGAAGCGGGCCGCCTTCCAGCCATGCGCGGGACTGGCAATCCACGTGCTATGTTTCATGCCATCGTAATCCCAGGTTGCCACAACGCCGGCAAGCCGCGGAACGGCCAAGGAAACCATCAGGAAGCCATCAGGAGACCTTCATGAAGACAGCGCTTTTCGTCTGGTTCGCGGCGCTGGCCTTGTTGATCGCGATCCCGACCGGCGCCGATGCCGCCCGCCTCGGCAAGCCGTGCGGCGGCCTTGCCGGACTGCAATGCGGCAGTCGCGGCCAGTTCTGCCAGTTCAGGCCCGGGACCTGTGGCCGCTTCGACCAGACCGGCACCTGCGCGTTCCGCCCGACGATCTGCAACAAGATCTTCAAGCCCGTATGCGGCTGCGACGGCAAGACCTATGGCAATGATTGCGAGCGCCGGGCCGCTGGGGCTTCCAAAGCGCAGGACGGCAGGTGCGCGTCCTGACGTGGCCATATTGACGCGCTCCTCGGGAGCCTGCATGTAGCTTCGCGTACTTTCGTACCGCGGGGGGTATTTCGTGACAGCATCGTTGCGCCGACGCTTGCCTTTGAGCATCCGCTCCACTCTGCCGGCCGCGCTGATCGCGCTGGCGACGGTTTTCGTTGCAGCGCCTGCGCATGCCGATCCCTGCGTGGACATCGCCAAGCAGCTCGCCGGCCAGATCGACGGGCTGAAGGTGAATTTCAGCGCCGCCAACATCACCTACCTCACGCACCCGGCGGCGAAGGAATTGTCGCTCGGCTGCCGCGGCAAGGATTATTCGATCGAGCTCTACGCCAAGACCGATCGCAAGATGAAGTCGGAGTTCTTCAACCTGGTCGGCTCCGCCACGGCGCTGATCTTCACCGTGCCGAAGGACGACGCCGTCACCGGCACCTCGCGCTGCTTGAAGCGCATGGGCATCTTGCGCGGCAACACCATCACGATGCGCTATCGCCGCCTCAACCTCGAATGCACCCGCAACAAGACCGACGCCTCGATCACGGTTCGTCGCGGCAACAACGAGTGATCAGCCTTCGCTGGTGATGCGCGCGATGGCGTCGAGCACCCGGCCCCATCCCGGGCTCATCATGTCGAAGGCGAAGCGGTTGCCCGGCAGCACGAAGCCGTCATGCACCATCCGCAGATGGGTGCCGCCCTCGACCGGCGTCAGCGTCCAGGTGACGATCGTATCGAGCTTCGAGCCGTATTCCGGATTGGTATCAGCGCCGCCCTTCCAGGAGTAGCGCAACAGGCGCGGCGGATCGCAATCCAGCACCTCGCAATGCACGACACCGTCCCAGTCGCCCATCGGCTTGGTGTGGAAATTGAAGCGATGGCCAACGGCCGGCACGAAATCGTTCGGCATCAGCCATTTCGCGATCCGATCGCTCGTCGTCAGCGTCCGCCAGATCTTCTCGGCCGCGTAGGGCAGCATTTTCTCGACCGTGATCGCGTGCGTCTCACCCATCACTCACTCTCCTTCAACAGCCGTTCCAGATTTGCGAAGCGCTCGGCCCAGAACGTCTCGTAATGGCCGAGCCAGTCGATCAGCGGGCCGAGCCCCTTCGGCGCGATGCGATAATGGATATGGCGGCCCTCGCGCCGCTCGGCGACCAGCCCGGCGTCGCGCAGCGCGCGCAGATGTTGCGATACCGCCGGCTGCGACACCTTTGAACCCTGCACCAGGCCGGTCGCGGCGATCTCGCCTTCCCGCGCAATCCGCTCGAACACCGCCCGCCGCGTCGGGTCCGCGAGGGTCTTCAACACATCGGTCAGCTGCGTGGCGGCGGGCATGAAAATATATAAGCAATTGCTTATATGATTGTCAAGACAGTCGTGACGCTGGAACGTCTCGCCTGCTCCGAAAGTTGATCGCTGCGGTCGCATGTTTGCCGGGAAAACGGTGCGATAATATCGACTGGAATCGCGCGGAGCCGCTCATGATCGCAAAGCTCCTTCTGCAGAATACCTTCTTCGTCATCGCCATGGCCGTGCTGCTGTTTGCCTTCGCAGGTACGCTGCACTGGCCCGGCGCATGGGCCTATTTGATCGCCTCGGCCGTGATCGGCCCGGCCTGCGGGCTGTGGCTCGCCAAGGTCGATCCCGGGCTGCTGGCCGAGCGCATGCGCCTCACCGCGCGTGAAGGCCAGCCCACCGAGGACAAGCGGTTCATGCTGGTGTTCCTGGTCGTTGCCGTGCTGTGGTTCGTCGCGATGGGGCTCGACCGGCGCTTTGACGGCGTCAATGACGGCGTGCCGCTGATCGTGCTCGGGCTTGTGCTGTATCTGGTCTCGACCGTGGCGATCCTGTGGGTGTTCCGCACCAACTCGTTCGCCGCGCCGGTCGTGAAGGTGCAGACCGAGCGCGACCATCACGTCATCTCGACCGGTCCCTACGCGCTGGTCCGCCATCCGATGTATACGAGCGTGATGCTGTTCTTCATCGGCGTGCCGCTGACGCTCGGCTCCTGGTGGGGCCTCGCCTTCGTGCCGGTGTTCTTCGTGATGTTTGCGATCCGCACCCGGATCGAGGAGCGCGCGCTGGTGACGGGGTTGTCAGGCTACGCCGATTATGCGGCACGGGTGCGCTACCGCCTCGTGCCCGGGCTGTGGTGAGGGATCATCATGGCAGAAAGCAAGACCTACACCGGCGGTTGCCATTGCGGACAGGTCCGCTTCGAATGCACCACCGATATGGCCATGGTGACGGCCTGCAACTGCTCGATCTGCACCAAGAAGGGCCTCCACTTCGTGTTCATGCCGCCGTCGAGCTTCCAGCTTCGCGCCGGCGCCGAGAACCTCAAGGAATATCTCTTCAACCGCCATGCGATCCGCCATCAACTCTGCGTCGATTGCGGCGTCGACGTGTTCGCGCGCGGCAAGAAGCCCGACGGCACCGACATCGTGGCGCTGAATGTCAGCTGCATCGATGGCATCGATCTGTCGAAGATCGCGATGACGCCGGTGGATGGGCGGAGCCGGTAGCCTTCCACGCCGTCATTCCGGGGCACGCGGAGCGTGAACCCGGAATCCAGAGATTGTGGCGCGAGATTCCGGGTTCGCTTCGCGCCCCGGAATGACCGCGATCACAAATCCAGCGCCTTGTAGCGCCGGAAAATGCCCTCTTCGTTGAAAGGAATCCGCCGCTCGCTCGCCAGATACGTCTTGACGTTCGGCCGCTCGGCGACGCGATCGCGCAGCGCGATCAGCCGCTGGATCTTTTTCTCGAACGCCGCCATCCGCTTCGGAAAAGCGTAGCGCAGGCCTTCCACGATCTGGAACAGCGACAGGTCGGCGTAGGTCAGCCGGCGGCCGGTGACGAACGCACCGCGGTTGGCTTGCACGAGATCCTCGAAATAGCCGAGATATTTCGGCACCCGCGAATCCCAGAACTCCTCGGTGCGCTTCTTCGCCGGAGCCTTCTGGTCTTCGTAATACAGCGATGGCCCGAGCGGATGATGGGTGTCGTGGATCTCCACCACGAAGTCCGCGATCGTCAGCTGCAGCTGGTGCACCCAGAGCTTTCCGCCCTCCGCCTTCGGCGCCAGGCCGTGGCGCGCGCCGATATAGAGCAGGATGTTGGCGGTCTGCCCGATCACGAGACTGCCGGCCTTGAGGAACGGCGGCGCGAAGGGCGGCGTGCCCTTGTGTGCCTCCATCATCTTCGTCATGGCACCCATGCCGCCCTTGGCCCGCGCGATATCGGTGTAGCCGGCGCCCGCATCCTCGAGCGCGAGGCGGACATACTCGCCGCGGCCCTGGATCATCGGCCAGTAGTAAAGCTGATAGTGCATGCACTTACCTCCGAAAACTTCACCGCATCGGTTCGCTTCACCTCGATCGTAGCCACGCTGCGGTCAGATCGTCCATCGCGCACCGCTGCCTGTGCGAACCGCACAGAGGCTGCTAAGGTTCCAACGTCGAATCTTCGATGAAGGATCATCTTATGGCGGACAGCAAGAAGAAGCGGGGCGCGGCAGATCGCGCTCTGATCGCGTTGAGCGAGTCCTACGAAGTTGCGTACTGGTCCAAGAAGTTCAAGGTCACGCCGGCGAAGCTGAAGGCCGCGGTCAAGAAGGTCGGGCATTCCGCCAAGAAGGTGGAAGCCCATTTCAAGGAGCAGCGCCACAAGGCCGCCGACCGCGCGCGGATCGCGATCAGCGAGCCCTACGAGGTCCGCTACTGGTCGAAGAAGTTCAAGGTGACCCCTGCCCGGCTCAAGACCGCGGTCGCAGCCGTCGGACATTCCTCGAAGAAGGTCGAAGCCTATTTCGCGGCGAAGAAAAAAACCGCGAAGAAAAAGAAGGCTGCGAAGAAGACCGCAAAGAAGACCGTCAAGCGCAGGAAGAGCTGAGCGCGATCGCACTATCCCGTCATTGCGAGGCGCGAGGCGACGAAGCAATCCATCGCTCCGTGCGTACGGCAGGATGGATTGCGTCGGTGCGCCCGCAATGACGAAGCAGATGCGCTCTCTCAGTTCGCCGCGAAGCAGTACAGCAGGCCGTCGCCGCCGGTGCTCTTCAGGTCAGCCTGGGAGCAGCCGCCGTCGGGACCGCGCGAGGGATGCGACGTGTTCCAGGATTTTGACGGCTCGTCGTCGCGCAGGCCCTTGCGGTCGAAGTGCCCGAGCATGGCGGCGCCTTGTGTGCTGCTTGTCCAGTTCTTGCAGGTACGGTCCTCGCCGGCCGCAAATGCCGTACCGTCTGCTTGCGACCCCGTCAGCACGTCGTGGCGGTTCGGCGTGTCGCCGGCACCGTTGACGACCTCGCCCTTCTCGGACAGGGCGGTCTGCTTGGTGAGATTGTTGCCGGCGCTGTGCAGGTCGGCGACGTCCTTGGCGACCACGACGCCCTTTACATTCTTCCATGGTCCCTTGCCGATACGATCGCGCGCATTCTCCGCTGCCTTGCCGTCGGCCGCCTGGGTCGAGAGATAGGCGCGCCAGGTCTTCGGCGCACCGAAGCCGGCGGCCTGCGCCAGTGTCTGGCAATGATTGTCGGCGCCGGCGAGCCCGCCGAGATTGCCGCCGTTGCCGATGCCGTTGCTGGTCAGGAAGAAGCTGGTGTCGGCGGTCTGCGCCGCCGCCGGCGGCGCCGCCACGACGACGAACGCAAGACAGGCTGGAACCGCGATCTGCGCAACGATCTTCATCTCAATCCTCCCGATGGTTGTTATGGTCCGCTGAGATCAACCCGCAGGCCCTCTGGATATTCCGGCGCCGCGACATGTGAATGAATGCACAAAACAAAGGCGCCGCGGACCAGGCCGCGGCGCTTTGTATCTGTCATTCTCCGGCAACCGATCAGTTGGTCTGCTGGATCGCCGAAAGCTCCCAATTGCCGCCGCGTTGGCGCACGAAGGTCCAAACCTCAGTGACCTCCTCCGGCTGCGTGCCGCCGCTGACCTGACGGCCGGTGCCGCGCTCGAGCGTGGTGTCGACCAGCGAGTAGCGCATCGCGACCGTCGCATACTCGCTGTCGCCTTCGCGCCAGGCTTCCGCCAGATCGCCCTGCAGCAGCTTCACATTGGTCACCTTGTTGGTGACGTTGCGCGCCTTGTTCTCCTCGAGATCCTTCGAGAAGTACGACACCATCTCCGGCGTCGCGAGCGTGTGCAGCTTCGCGATGTCCTCGTTCGACCACGCGGTCTGGATGTCGCCCAGCAGCCGTTCGAACGTCTCATAGTCGCCAGGCGCGATCTCGACCGGCGCATTCGATCCGCCGCCGAGCCCGAAGCCGAAGCCCGAGCGGGCGTTCGCCTGCGGACCGGGGCCGACGTCGGGGCCACCCGCATAGGCGGCCGCCGGCGTGTTGCGGCGCTGCCACCACGACATCGCAAGGCGAACCACGAGCACGATCAGGCCGATCTGCAGCAAGAGGCCGAGCATCGACGACAGGCCGCCGAGACCCGAGAACAGCCCGCCGCCGAACAGCATGCCGAACAGGCCGGCGCCAAGGAAGCCCGCGGCCAGGCCGCCGAGCAGACCGCGGCCCATTCCGCCGCGACCGAACAGGCCGCCGGAATTCGCCGCCGCCGGCGAACCCATGTTCGGGCTACCAGGCTGGCTGAAGGTGCGGTTCATCGGCGCAACCGAGCCCGGCGCCGTGTTGGTCGAGGGCGGCGCGGAGAACGTCCGCGAGCCGCGCGAGCCGCCGCCACCAACGCGGGCGTCGGCCGCCGAAACGGTCATCATCACGGGCAGCGCCAGCGCCATCGCGACGGCGATCGCCCGAACAATTCCACGCGTGCGTTGCGAGAAATTCATGTTGGTTTCCTCAAAGGATTCCCCGGCATGGGGAAACGCCCCTAAGATGGGCAGGGCCGGTTAAAAGTGAAGCGGGAAACGGGAACCGCGGCTGCGGCCCTCGGTCGCGGAGATGTGACACTATGGTCCTTGTGGATGCGACGGCGCGTCCTACCGCGGGATGAGGCCCGGTTTCAACCGCAGTTACCGCGGAATTTCACCTCGCACTTGCGAGAAGTAAAGCCGGTTGCCGCGGCAACCGGCTAGTTCGCCGTCATGGTTTCCTTCACCGCGGCGACCAGCTGCGTCAACGTGAAGGGCTTCGGCAGGAACGCGAACTGCTGGTTCTCCGGCAGGCTCTTCTCGAACGCGTCCTCGGCATAGCCTGAGACGAAGATGATCTTCAGCTCCGCGTTGCGGCTGCGCATTTCCTTCAGCAGCGTCGGGCCGTCCATCTCCGGCATCACGACGTCGGAGACGACGAGATCGACGGCGCCGTTCTTCTCCTCGAACGCTTCCAGCGCCTCGACGCCGTTCGCCGCCTCGATCACGCTGTAGCCGCGCGAACGCAGGCCGCGCGCATTCAGTGAGCGCAGGCCGTCCTCGTCCTCCACCAGCAGGATGGTGCCCTGCCCGGTCAGATCCGGCTTCGGCTTGGCGGCTTCCGTGGCGGCGGCGGTTTCCTTGGCCGCACCGTTGCCGGCCTGGGCCTCCGGTGCGACCTCCTGCTGCTGGCGATGCCGCGGCAAATAGATCCGGAACGTGGTGCCGCCGCCCGGCACGGAATCGACATAGACGAAGCCGCCGGTCTGCTTGACGATGCCGTAGACCGTGGACAGGCCGAGGCCGGTTCCCTTGCCGACTTCCTTGGTCGAGAAGAACGGCTCGAAGATCTTGTCGATGATCTCGGCCGGAATGCCGGTGCCGGTGTCGGCGATCTCGATCTTCACATAGTCCGCCGCCGGCATGCCCTTGTTGGCGAGCTGGGCGGCCTCCTCGGTCGGCACATTGGCGGTGCGAATGATCAGCTTGCCGCCGTCAGGCATCGCGTCGCGCGCGTTGACCGCGAGATTGACCACCACCTGCTCGAACTGCGAGACGTCGACCTTCACCGGCCACAGGTCGCGGCCATGCACGAGGTCGAGCTTCACCTTCTCGCCGATCAGCCGGCGCAGCAGCATGGTGAGGTCGCTCAATGCATCGCCGAGATCGAGCACCTGCGGCCGCAGCGTCTGGCGGCGCGAGAATGCAAGCAACTGCCGCACCAGCGTCGCGGCGCGGGTGGCGTTCTGCTTGATCTGCATGATGTCCTGGAACGACGGGTCGGTCGGCTTGTGCGCGTTCAGCAGGAAGTCGTTGGCCATCATGATGGCCGACAGCACGTTGTTGAAGTCGTGCGCGATGCCGCCGGCGAGCTGGCCGACCATCTCCATCTTCTGCGACTGGTTGATCTGGTTTTCCAGCGCGCGCCGCTCGGTGGTCTCGAGCATGTAGACGATCGCGGTCTCGGCGTCGCGCTCATCCTTCTCGACGGTGGTGACGAAGAACTGGGCAAAGCGCTCCTTGGGCCCGTCGAGCATCACCTCGACCGGCGCGATGTCGCCCTGGCCCTCGGCCGCCTGGTTGATCGCGGCGATCAAGAGGCCGCGGTCGCGCGGATTGACCGCGCGGAAGATCGACTTGGCGGCGCCGCCGTCGCCGTTCAGGCCCTGCGCCAGCTTGGCATAGCGCGCATTGGCGCCGACCACATTGCCGCCGCGATCGACGGTCGCGATCGCCATCGGCGTATGGTCGAAGAAGCGCATGAAGCGCACCTCGGCGGCGCGCTCCGGATCGGAATGCTCGTCGCGGGCGCGGCTGATCACCAGCGTGCGCGACGCGCCCGCCGCGCCGTCGGCGCCGAAGGCGAGCTTGTGATAGAGCCGCACCGGCACGGTCTTGCCGCCGCGCATCCGCAGGTCGATGTCGAACACCTCGGTCTTGACCTCGCCCGGCACCGCCGCAATCGAAGTCAACAGCGCCGCGCCGTCGCCCGAGACGATGTCGGTCAGTTTCAGGCCGCCCGAGCCGATCTCGGCCAGATCGTAGTCCAGCCAATTGGCCAGCGTGGCGTTGACATAGGCGATCTCGCCGGCCGGATTGACCGAGAAGAAGCCGCATGGCGCGTGATCGAGATATTCAATCGCGTGCCGCAGCTCCTGGAACACGTCTTCCTGGCGCTCGCGGTCGCGGGTGACGTCGGCGATCGACCAAACCGCGTATTTCGCATCGCGCTTGCCCTCGCCGAGCGGGCGTACCCGCAGGCGCAGCCAGCGGCCCTGCCCGGCCTCGTGGCCGGCGACGCGGACCTCCTCCTGCTGCCGCTTGCCCTCGCGGGCGGCCTTCAAGAGGCGGAACACCGCCTCGGAGACGTCGGGGTTGCCGATGAAGACGCGCTCGACCGGACGGACGTCCTGCGGCCCGGCCGCGCCGGTCAGCGTGAGATAGGCGGCGTTGGAATAGACCACGTGGCCGCGGGAGTCCGTGACGACGAGCCCTTCCTGGGCCTGGTCGGCGATCCGCGCCATCACCGGATCATCGGTGGCGCGGTCGGAGAAGCGGATGATGCCGGCGGCAAGGGCGAACAGGTTGAACAGCCCGACCGTGGCGAGCAGCGCCAGCACGCCGAGGATATAGGGCTGCGCCTCGGTGCGGCCGATGGTCATCAGCCAGACCGCCACCGCGACGATTCCGGCGGCGATCAGGACCACCAGCAGGATGCTGCCGTTCCGCCGCGCTGGCCCGTGGGCCACGAACGGCTCGGTCACGGAAGGATCGTTGCTATCGGCGGTCATCTGGAGAGACATGGCTCGTCTGCATCACGAAGGCGACCGGCCGGCCACCTCGCCCCTGAGTGCCTGAATCGGACCCGAAAACGCAAGTCCAACAGGCGGCAATTTCGCAAGTTACGCGCATTTCAAGCGGGTTTTCCGCCCCTTACTGCCGCAGGCCGGACAGGCCGCGCCTCAGCCGCATCACGTAGCCGATGATTTCGGCAACCGCGTGATAGTGCTCGACCGGGATCTCCCGGTCGAGCTCGACCGTCGCATAGAGCGCCCGGGCCAGCGCCACGTTCTCCACGATCGGAATGTCGTGCTCCTTGGCGATCTCCCGGATCTTGAAGGCAAGATTGTCGACGCCCTTGGCGACGCAGATCGGCGCCGACATGCTGCGGTCGTAGGCCAGCGCCACCGAATAGTGGGTCGGGTTGGTGATGATCACCGAGGCCTTCGGAACCTGGGCCATCATACGCTTCTTGGCGCGCTGGACCCGCAATTGCTTGATCCTGCCCTTGACGTGCGGGTCGCCTTCCGACTGCTTGAACTCCTCCTTCATCTCCTGCAGCGACATCTTGTGACGCTCGTACCAGGTCCGGTACTGGAAGAAGTAGTCGGCGATAGCGACCGCAGCGAGGATGGCGACCACCGCCGCCAACAGGTGCACCGTCATGCCGGTGATGGCGGGCAGCAGCTCGGCCGGATCGACCCGCAGGAAGGATTCCATCCGCATCCGGTCGGGCCACAGCACCGCGACCATCACGGCGCCGAGCGCAATCAGCTTGAACAGGCCCTTCAGGAAATTCGCCACCGCCTGCTTGCCGAACAGCCGCTTGAAGCCGGCCGCCGGCGAGATCTTGGAGAATTTCGGCTTCAGCTGCTCACCCGACCACACCAGCTGATGCTGCACCATGTTGCCCGCGATCGCGGCCAGCGCCAGCAACAGGAACGGCACGCCGATCGCGGCGACCACCGCGTAGCCGAGCGACTGTGTCAGCGCCAGCAGGCCGGCGCCGTCGGTGCGGATCATCCATGAATTGGCGATCAGGTTGCGCAGCGGCATCAAGATGCCGCTGCCGATCGAGCCCGAGAAGGTCGACAGCACCAAGGTGCCGCCGGCGATCACGAACCAGGTGTTGACCTCCTGGCTCTTGGCAACGTCACCTTTCTCGAGGGCTTCATCGAGACGTTTTTGCGTAGGGTCTTCTGTTTTGTCTTCGGTATCGTCCGCCACTGCTTCTCCCCCTAATTCATCGGAGCGAGCTGGCGCATGACGCCGAGGAAATAGTCGAGATAGGTGTTCATCATCGCGGCGAGCACGACGCCGAAGATCAGGAACCCGACCATGATCGAGAGCGGCACGCCGACGAAATAGACCTGCATCTGCGGCATCAGCCGCGCCAGCACGCCAAGCCCGATGTTGAAGACCAGGCCGAACACCAGGAACGGCGCGGACAGCTGCAGGCCGATCTTGAAGGCGGCGGAGAAGGCCGAGGTCGCAAGCGCTGCGACATCGCCGGTCGGCATGATCTCGCCCGGCGAGAAAATGCGGTAGCTCTCGCTCAGCGCCGCAATGACGAGATAGTGGCTGTCGGTCGCAAACAGCAGCGTGAGGCCGAGGATGGTGAGGAAGTTGCCGATGATCTGGCCCTGCTGCCCCTGGGTCGGATCGACCGCGGTGACGAAGCCGAGGCCGAGCTGCTGCGCGATCACGGAGCCCGCGACGTTGAGCGCCGACAACGTCACCCGCGCGGTCGCGCCGAGCACGATGCCGATGATGAGCTCATGCACCATCAGGACGCCGAGCGAGGAGATCGACGTCAGGTCGACATGATAGGCGTTGCGATGCAGGGGGAGGATGATCAGCGTCAGCAATAGCGCAATCGACAGCTTGACCCGCGCCGGGATGTTGCTCTCGCCGAAACCGGGCAGCAGCATCACCATCGCGCCCACGCGCGCGAAGACCAGCACGAAGATCGCGGCCAGCGCCGGCAGCAGGGAGACATCGATGCGCATGACTGCGGCATTAGTGCATCAACCGCCGATGATTCGCGATGAAATCCGCATCATGTGGCTACTGAGCGAGTCCGCCATGAACGGCAGCGCCAGCAGCAATGTGACGAAGATCGCGAGGATCTTCGGCACGAAGATCAGGGTCTGTTCCTGGATCTGCGTCAGCGCCTGGAACAGCGACACCACGACGCCGACCACGAGGCCGACCACCATCAGGGGCGACGACACCACCACGATGGTCCAGATCGCATCGCGCGCCACGTCGAGGGTTTCGGGGCCGGTCATTGTTGAGTTCTCGCTGTCAGTTGTTTGCACCGTCGTTCCGGGGTCGATGCAAAGCATCGAACCCGGAACCTCGAGATCTTTGATGTGCAATTGCACATCTGAGGCTCGATGCTGCGCATCGCCCCGGGATGACGTCGCAAGCGACGTCAGATCGGCATCTTCATGATGTCTTCATAGGCCTGGATCACGCGGTCGCGCACCGAGACCAGCGTCGATACCGCAACGTCGGTGTCGGCGACCGCCGTCACCACATCCATCACGTTCGCCTTGCCCGAGGTCATCGCCATGGTCTGCGCGTCGGATTTCTTGCCCGCCTCCAGGACGCTGCCGACGGAGTCCTTCAGCAGCGCACTGAAGGATGGGCCGGCGACGGCCTGCCCGGCCTTCTCGGCGCCGCCGCGCTCCATCATCTTGGCGAGGTTGGCGTAGGCGTTGGCGGCGACTGTCGGTGAAGCCATGATTTACGTTCCCTGTTCTTGTTGCGTCAGGACTTGAGGATGTCGAGCGTGCGCTGGATCATCCGCCGCGTCGCGCTGATGATGTTGAGGTTGGCCTCGTAGGAGCGCTGGGCGTCGCGCATGTCGGTCATTTCGACCATCGCATTGACGTTCGGATATTTGACGTTGCCCGAGGCGTCCGCCGCCGGATTGCCCGGCTCGTGCTTGACCCGGAACGAAGACTGGTCGGGGCGGATCCGGCCCAGCGCCACGACCTGGGCGTCGAGCGTGCGATCGAGCGTGGAGGAGAAGGTCGGCACCTTGCGGCGGTAGGGATCGCCGCCCGCGGTCTGCGCCGTCGAATCGGCATTGGCGATATTTTCCGAGATCACCCGCATGCGCCCCGCCTGCGCCCGCAGGCCTGAGGTTGCGATGCTCATCGAGCGGGCGAAATCGCTTGTTCCATCTGCCATGGGATCCTCCTGCCGCCGTCAGGCGGGCTAACCCTTGCTCTAGCCCTTGCCGATCGCAGTCTTCAGCAGATGCAGGCTGCGGCTGTAGAGCGAGGTGACGGCCGCATAGTCCATCTGGTTGGCCGACACTTTCAGCATCTGCTCCTCGAGATTGACCGCGTTACCGGCCGGACGGGTCTGGAACCCGCTCTTGCCGCGATCGTTGTCGAAGCTGTCGGGCGCGCCGGACGCCGCCATGTGGGTGGCGCTGGTCTGCATCATCGGCAGCGTCCCCACGCCGCCGCCGACCGTGGCGCCGGCCCGGTCGAACTTCGGCTCGACCAGGTCGCGCGGCCGGAAGTTCGGCGTGTCGGAATTGGAAATGTTCTCGGCGAGCACCCGCTGGCGCTCCTGGTGCCACTGCATCTTGGTGCGCAACGCCGACAGGATCGGGAGATCGTTCATGGCCATCGCCGCGGCTCCGTTAACCTCTGGGCTCTTCCGAGGTAGGCAGAATTTGCCCGGTGTATGGTTAACGGGTGGTTAAAATGCCGGACGGATCCGTGGAGAACGCCGCAACTGCAGCCTGCGAGCGCATTTTCGCCACGAATGCTGCGTTAACCAGCACAAACCAAGACAGCGTGGGGCGCTGAGAAGTCGTTTTGGGACAAGCGATTCTTGGTTTATTAATAGAACAGTGGGCTGCAAGCCGCTGGGAATTAAGAAATAAGGCGAATCTCGGGCGCGATTCGCTGCGCAAACCGCACCTATCAATCCGCGCCCGTTGATGGCGAAAGCTGAGGAAGGCCAAGATGGCCGGGGACTCCAATATGCAGGTCATTACATTCGTCTTGGCATTCGTTGTCGTGCTGGCGCTGATCGGCGTGACCGCATGGCTCGTCCGCCGCTTCGCCGGAAACCGCCTCGGGGCCAACGCCAACCGAGGACGCATGCCGCGCCTGGCGGTGATCGACGCTGCCGCCGTCGACGGGCGGCGCCGCCTGGTGCTGGTCCGCCGCGACAATATCGAGCATCTCCTGATGATCGGCGGCCCCACCGATATCGTCGTCGAGCCGAATATCGTCCGCGCGATGCCCGCGCGCGATCAAATGTCGACCCGCCCCGCGGTCGCAGCCGATGCCGCGCCGCCGCGCGTGGCGCCGCTTCCGGATGCAGCCTGGAACGAGAGCGAAGCCGCCCGCTCCGACAATTTCGACCTTCCCGAGCCGGAGCTGCCGCCGCGTCAGACGCGGCCCTCCTTCGCCGACGAGCTACGCCGGCCCCCGCCGCCGATCGCCGAGCGTCGCAGCGATCCGCTCGCGGGCTTCACGCCCGAACGCGGCGAGCCGCGGCCCGATCCGATGCCGCCACGCCTGCCGCCGCGCTCCGAGCCGGTCGTCCCGCGTCCGCCGCGTGCCGCCGAGCCGCCGAAGGCACCGCCACCGCTGCGCACAACCGAGCGCGCCGTGACGCCGCCGCCACCGCCTCCCCAGGCACCGCCGCCGGCTGCAACGCAGGCGCCTCCGGCTCCGCCGCCTCCATCGAACGCCGACGCCAATCTCGCCGAGATGGCGCAACGGCTCGAAGCGGCGCTGCGCCGCCCGACCGGCGCCGGCGAGACCGTCGCGCCGCCGGTTGCGCCGGAGGCGCCGCCGGCGCGCCCGCAGCGCAACGAGCCGCCCGCCCCGCCCGCCGGCGGACAGAAGAGCGGGTTCGAGAATCTCGAGGACGAGATGGCCTCGCTGCTCGGCCGACCGAAGAATCCTTCGTGAGACCAGGGGCAGTCCCGCGTAGAGTTTTTTTCATCGCTGTCCTGATCGCCGCCGGATCCCTCGCTGATCCGGCGATGGCGCAGGATATCAGCATCAATCTCGGCGGCGGCAATGGCGGCGTGACCGAGCGCGCGATCCAGCTGATTGCGCTGCTGACGGTGCTGTCGATCGCGCCGTCGATCCTGATCATGATGACGTCGTTCACGCGCATCGTGGTCGTGCTGTCGCTGCTGCGCACCGCGCTCGGCACCGCCACCGCGCCGCCGAACTCGGTGATGATCGCGCTTGCGATGTTCCTCACCGCCTTCGTGATGGGGCCGGTGCTGCAGAAATCCTATGACGACGGCATCAAGCCGCTGGTCGCCAACCAGATCGGCGTTGAGGACGCGTTGCAGCGCGCCTCGGTCCCCTTGCGCGGCTTCATGCAGAAGAACGTGCGCGAGAAGGATTTGAAGCTGTTCATGGACCTCTCCGGCGAGCCGCCGCCGGCGACGCCGGAGGAGATGTCGCTGCGCATCCTGGTGCCGGCCTTCATGATCTCCGAGCTGAAACGCGCCTTCGAGATCGGCTTCCTGCTGTTCCTGCCGTTTTTGATCATCGACCTCGTGGTCGCCTCGGTCCTGATGTCGATGGGCATGATGATGCTGCCACCGGTGGTGGTCTCGCTGCCGTTCAAGCTGATCTTCTTCGTGCTGGTCGACGGCTGGGCCCTGGTCGCCGGCAGCCTGGTGCAGAGTTACGGGGGGTAGCGCCCTGCGAAACATTCATGGCCCGTCAGCTGGATCGGCCACACCGTTGCACTATCATGCGCGGCACCGCATCCAGGGAGCCGCGCCGTGCAGCAGCCATTCGACCGCGCCGCAGAAGATCTCGGCAACGCCATCCATCTCGAACATGTCAACGTGCAGGTGCCGGACCAGCGCCTCGCCACGCTGTTCTACGTCGCCGGCATCGGGCTGACGCGCGATCCCTATCTGATGGTCTCCGACAGCAACATGTGGGTGAATGTCGGCCGCAGCCAGTTTCACCTGCCGAGCGGCCGCCAGCAGGTGCTGCGCGGCCACACCGGCATCGTGATCGCCGGGCGGCAGGCCCTGCTGCAGCGGCTCGCCGCGGTCGCGCCCAAGCTCGAGGACACCGCGTTCAGCTATCGCGAGCGCAATGATCACGTCGAGGCCATCTGCCCCTGGGGCAACCGGCTACGCTGCTTTGAACCGGACGCCGAACGTTTCGGGCGCATCGCCCTCGGCATGCCCTATGTCGAGTTCGAGGTGCCGCGCGGCACGGCTGAGGCGATCAGCCGGTTCTATCCTGAGATCATGGGCATCCCCGCCAGCGTCGTGAACGGCGACGGCGTCGTCGCGCGCGCAAAAGTCGGCAACGATCAGTATCTGCAATTCCGCGAGAGCGACGCGGCGCAGGGCGAATTCGACGGCCATCACATCCAGATCTACATCACGGACTTCTCGGGCCCCTACCAGCGACTGCGCGAACGCAATCTGGTCTCCCGCGAAGACAATCAATACCAGTACCGCTTCTGCGATATCGTCGATCCGGCCGACGGCCGGCATCTGTTCACCGTCGAGCACGAGGTGCGCAGCGCCACGCATCCGATGTTTCTGCGGCCGCTGGTCAATCGCAACCCGGCGCAGACCAACCGCTCCTTCGCCAACGGCTACGACCAGGCGCCTTGGGCGATGGGGCCGGACCAGTATGACGGCTGAGCGCGCGCTCTTCGGCGCCACGTCATGATCCGCAAATTCCAGCAAACGAGACGACATGCTTCCCTCCCAGCGCCATCTGTTCGAGATTCCACGCGAGGTCTGCTACCTGAATTCGGCGTCCTACAGCCCGCTGCCGCTGAAGACGCTCGAGGCCGGCCGTGCGGCGGTCGGACGCAAGGGCCAGCCCTGGACGATCGATGCAGGATTTGCCGGCCGCCAGCACGAGCGCGCCCGTAGCGCGGCCGCCCGCCTGATCAACGCCGCACCAGACGATGTCGCGCTGATCCCCGCGATCAGCTACGGCGTCGCGACGGTGGCGAAGGCGCTGAGCATTCCGCGCGGCACGCGCGTCATCGTGCTTGAGAATGACCATTCCTCGCCGGTCCTCGAATGGCATGCCCGCGCCGAGGCGCAGGGCTTCGTCGTCGACACTGTACGCCAGCCCGCCGACGGCGACTGGACATCGGCGGTGCTGGCAACGATCGAGCGGCCAGGCGCGCCGCCGGTCGGCCTCGCCTCGATCTCCTCGGTGCACTGGTCGGACGGCGGCATGATCGACGTCGACAAGGTGCAGGCCGCGCTGCGGCGGCACGGCGCAATGTTCGTCATCGACGCGACGCAGAGCGCGGGTGTCGTGGCGATGGACGTGACAAGGCTCGACCCCGACGCCGTGATGTTTCCGACCTACAAATGGCTGATCGGCCCCTACGGCCGCGCCTTCCTCTACATTGCAAAACGCCACCAGAACGGCGTGCCGCTGGAGCAGACCTCCAGCGGCCGCCGCAACGTCAACTCCGAGAACCCGGTCTATTTCGGCGATCTCGACTATGTCGACAACGCCACGCGTTACGACATGGGCGAGCGCGATCATTTCATCACGCTGGAGATGGCCTCGATCGGCATGGAGATGATGGCGGAATGGGGCGCCGCTGCCGTCAGCGCGCGGCTCGCGATGCTCAACGAGCGGATCGCCGGCCGTGTGCGTGACCTCGGGCTCAACGTGCCGGCGCGCAGCGTGCGTGCGCCGCACATCCTGAGCCTCGGCATGGCGGGCGGCATCCCGAAGGAGTTGATCGCGCGGCTCGCCGCAGAGAACATCCATGTCGCGCTGCGGCTCGGCCGGATGCGGATCTCGCCGCACGTTTTCAACGACGAGGCCGATGTCGATCGCCTCGTCGCGGTCTTGACCAAAGCGCTACGCGGTTAGCTGGACTTGTGCCGCAGTCCGACGACGCCGAACAGTTCGATCGCCAACGCGACGGCCACTCCGGCCGCGCCGATCACGAACAGCAGCGCATAGTCGCCGCCGCTGCGCGCGAACAGCCAGGACAGGCCGTAGGCGCCCGCCGCCTGGAACAGCGCGAACGTCGTGGTGGCCTGCGCCCAGGCTGAACGCTGGCTCGCCGCGGAATGCGGGATCAGCTCGTGGATGCGGCCGATCACCAGCGGGACGATGCCGGGCGTGAAGCCGCCGACGATCAGGCTCGACACGATCAGCACTGCCGGTGACGTCGTCACGGCCGGCAGCGCGACCGCAACCGCCTCGATCAGGAACGCCGCGCGCAGCGCCGCAGCGAAGCCGGCGCGATCGGCGAGATGTCCGGTCAGCAGCGGGCCGACCACAGCGCCGATGCCGTACAGCACCCAGTAATGCGATCCCGCCGCGATCCCCTGCCCGAGCCCGCGCGCGACGAAATCGACCAGGAACACCATGTGCGGCACCAGCGCCAGCGCATTGAGGCCATATTCCAGGCACAGCGCGATCACCAACGGCGAGCGCAGGCCATGCGACGCGACGGGCTGCTCCGCAACGCCTCGCGCGGCGGGAGCTTCGGCAGGCCACGCCTTCCAGCTGACCAGTGTCAGCACCGCCGACAGGACGCCAAGGCCGTACCAGGCCTGCTTGACGCCCTGCTGCAGCAACAGCGGCACCAGTGTTCCGGACGCGGCGACGCCGAGGCCAACACCGGCGAAGATCACGCCGCCGATCAGGCCGCGCTTGCTCGGCGCGGTATGCGGCAGGATTGCCGTCGCCGCCAGCACCATGATCACGCCGCCACTGACGCCGGCGAGAAAGCGGAAACCGAAGAACCACACGAAGGAGATCGGCACCGCGCAGGCAAAGCAGGTGATCGCGGCGAGCACCATCATGCCGCGCAGCGCCCATACCGAGCCGATCCGCGCGCCGAGATCGCGGGCGATCAGCGCGCCGGCGAGATAACCGGCAAGGTTGGCGGCACCGAGATAGACCGCTTCCGCCGGCGTGAACCACTTTGCGGCGATCAATGCCGGGATCAACGGCGTGTAGGCGAAGCGCGCCAGCCCGAGCCCGACCAGCGAGGCACATAATCCTGCGGCCGCGGACAGCCACAGCGGCCCGCCTGCATCCCGATGCGGCGCGGCGTGCTGGCGCCTGTGATGATCGACATTGGCTGACATTGACATCGCAGTAGGCCCTCCGGCCGTTCGTGAAAAATGATTAGTTGCGATCGCAGCAATCGCTCGCAGCGATCACGGCTCACCTCTCCCGATCGGGAGAGGTGCACATTCGGTTTGGGGAAAGCCTTCAGCGGGAAGATTTGGACGCCGCAGCTGCAGCGAGCTTCTTGCGATAGTCCAGCGCGGGCAGTCCGCCCCAGCCCCAATTATCGGTGTCGACTTCCTCGATGACGACAAACGTCGACTCCATCGGCTTGCCGAGCACGTCACGCAGCAACTCGCTGGCGCCCTTGATCAATGCAGCCTTCTGCTCCGGCGTGGTGGACGACGCCCCCGGCGCCGTCCCCTCACGCGTGACCTGGATGGTGACGATAGGCATGGCACTCTCCGGATCGTGCTCGTTAATGACCGGCGCTCTGGCCGCCGTCGACATGCAGGATCTCGCCGGTGACGAAGCCCGCGCCTTCCAGGAACAGCACGGCGTCGACGATGTCCTTGGCTTCACCCATGCGTCCGACCGGATGCTGCTTGGCGAGGAAGTCGTGCGTTGCCGGCGCGTGCATCGGTGTCCTGATCACACCGGGCGAGACCGCGTTCACGCGGATGCCCTTGGCGGCATATTCGATCGCGAGCGACTTGGTGGCGGCGTTCAGGCCGCCCTTGGTCAGCGAGGCCAGCACCGAGGGCACGTTGCTGTTGGCGTGATCGACGAGGCTGGTCGTGATTTGCGCGATGTGCCCGGAGCCCTGCTTCTCCATCTCCCTGGCGGCGCGCCTGGTGATGTAGAAGAAGCCGTTGAGATTGGTCGCCAGCACCTGCGCGTAGTCCTGGTCGGTGTAGTCGGTGAACGGTTTGGCAAGGAAGATGCCGGCATTGTTGACCAGCGTGTCGATGCGACCGAAGCGCCCGAGCGCCTGCTTGACGATGCGGTCGGCGACTTCGGGATCGCCGATGTCGCCAGCGACGGTCAGAACATCGCTGTCGGTCGACGGCTTGATGCTGCGGGAATTCGCGACGACGCGCCAGTTGCGGTCGCGATAGCCCTTGACGATGGCCTCGCCGAGGCCCTGCGACGCACCGGTGATGATGGCAACCTTCTGCTCTGCACCCATGATCTCTCTCCATCTGTTGCTGAAGCGACCCAGCGCCGCTTCGATGGAGAAGAAGCTAGATACATCCGCTTTCCGCGCGAATGTCCGCTATTCGGCAGACACTCTTCCGCGCCGCGAACGAATGGCGCCAGCCTTGCTGGCCTCGCGCGACAGCCGCTCGAAATAGCGTTTCAGCCGCGGCGTCGCGAAATCGACGAAGGCGCGCACCTTCGGCACGTCGAAGCGGCCCTGCGGCGCCAAAAGATGCACCGGCAGCGGCGGATGCTCGTCGCCGGCGAGCAGGATCTGCAACCGGCCGTCACGGATTTCCTCGGCGATGTGATAGGAGAACAGCCGGGTGACGCCGTGTCCTTCGCTGGCCGAGGCCACCGCCGCGCGCACCGTGTTGACGACCAGCCGTGGCGTGAACTGGACCGCGCGCGCGATCTTCGACTTCGCGGCCGGCGGGAAGCTCCAGGAGTCGAGCCCGAAATGCGTCATGGCGATGATCTGGTGCTTCGCCAGATCAGCCGGCTCGGCGATCAGCGGATGCTGCGCGAGATAGCCGGGCGATGCCGCCACCACGCGGCGCACCTCGCCGAGCTTGATCGCGATGAAACTGGAATCGGTGAGATGGGCGATGCGCAGCGCGACGTCGATCCCCTCGTCGATCAGATTGACGGTGCGGTCGAGCATCACGAGCCGCACCGACACCGCCGGGTAGTCCGTCATGAATGCATCGAGCACCGGCCGCAGCAAATCCTCGCCGACCACGACGGGCGCGGTGACGGTCAGCGTGCCGCGCGGCACCGACCGCTCGCCGCCCGCCGAGATATCGGCCTCCTCGAGCTCGGTCAGAATGCGCCGGCACGCCGCCGCATAGCGCTGGCCGGCGTCGCTCAGCTTCAGCGAGCGTGTCGTGCGATGTAACAGCTCGGCGCCGACATGATGCTCAAGGAAAGCGATCGCCCGGCTGACCGCCGCCGGCGATCGCCGCAGTTTCCGCCCGGCACCGGCGAGGCTGCCCTCGTCGACCGCCGCAACGAAGACCTTCATGGCGTCGATGCGGTCCATCGATCCCCCCGCTTCGCGGTCGCCGTTACTCCTTCACGTCATACTGCTTGCTGAGATGGTCGCCGATCTGCACCAGCATCGCGACGCATTCGGGATAGCCGGGCCTCGCCACCGTGGCGTCATCGGCGCTGGCGCGAAACTCCCAGCTGTCGCCGTCGCGCAGCACGGAGATGTCGATGCCGTCGGGGCAGTCGGCATGGGCCTTCAGCTCGACCCGCGCCATCGCGATCAGTTCGGCTTCGGTCTTGATCGGCTTGCTCATGTAACGACGTCCTCCCGGCGCTGTGCAACGGACGCCATGGTTGCCGATTTGACGGCACGATGTCGAGAGCACGCGTGCGATCACAACCAGTTGCAATTGACAAAATGCTCGTCCCCGGCGAACATTCGGCAGGGTCGATACCACCCGCCGCTTGCATCCCACCCGGGGACGGTGAAGGTATCAAGCCATGTTTCAGGCTTCCTTTGCCCGCACGAACGGGTCAGCAACGCAAGCCCCTGACGCTTTCCGTTCGTCGATGCAAAGGTTGATCCCATGCGCGACTTTCGTGATGCCAAGGCCATGGCGCAGACGCTGCGCGAAGCGCTCGGCGCCAAATCGATCCCCCTCACCCACAGCGACAGCCTGGAGCTGATCGCCAAACTGTTCGGCCAGCGCGACTGGAACACGCTGGCGGCACGGATACAGGCCCCCGGCGGATCCGCCGATGTGCCGGCTTCCGCTCCGCGATCGCCGCCGGACGTCGTGCGGCAAGAGATCGCAGTCGCTGCGGCGGTGCTCGACCGCTATGCCGGCTTCTACCAGCTCAGCGAGCAAGCCGTCCTCAGTGTGATGCGTGAGGATCACCACTTGGCTGTGCAGCTCACCGGGCAACGTGCCGTACCGTTCTTTGCGGAGAGCCAGACCGAATTTTTCGCCGGGGAGGTCGACGCGCAGATCAGCTTTGTCATCGCGGCTGACGGTCAGGCGGCGTCACTGATCCTGCATCAAAATGGCGACAAGCCGATGCCGCGCATTGACGCTGCAAGCGCGAAGCAGATTGCGGATCGCACCGCGGAGCGTGTGAAGAACCAGTCGCCGGCTCCCGGAACCGAGGCCGCACTCCGCCGCCTGATCGAGGGGGTCGCATCGGGACAGCCCGACTATGCGGACATGGCCCCCGCGCTCGCCGCGGCGACCCGCGAGCAATTGCCACACCTGCAGCCTTTCCTCGCCGACCTCGGCGCGATCGAATCCACCCGCTTCCTCGGCGTCGGCGCGCAGGGCGAGGATGTCTACAGTGTGCGGCACGCCAACGGTGCCTCGCATTGGCGGATCGCGCTCGACGCCACCGGGATCATTTCGACCGCGTGGGTGTCTGCAGGGCCGTGAGCGCCAGCGCTGCTACGGCGCCGCGCTGGCGCGGCGCTCGCCCTTGATCGCCGGCAGCGCGCTCACCGGCGCGACCTTTGGCTTGTCAGTCACCGATCCGGTCGCGACCGGATCGGGCAATGGCGCGCGGGCGGTGGCGTCGGGGAAGCGGGTCTTCATCTCGCGGATGAAGCCGTCGAGCGTGTCGACGCTGGCGGCCATTCGCGCGATCTGGGCGAATTCGGCGCTGGACGTCGCCACCGGCTTGCTGGCCGAGTCGAAGGCGAGCTTGTCGGCATCGCCGGACATCAGCGGCGCGTATTTCTCGCGGAACCGGGACAGCCCGATGGCGTCCTCGGCAAGCGCGTAGCCGACCACGGCGCGGATGATGTCGGCCTTCTCGCCCGGGTTGAGCGGGGTGAAGTCGCGCCAGCGGTCGCCATAATAGAGCTCGATCTGCTCGGACGCCTCGCGCCAGTGCCGCGACGCCCAATAGATATCGGAGCGCAGCCGGATTGCCTCGCGGCCGGTGATGTTCGAGATGATGTCGAGCGCGAGATCGTGCCGGCCGACGTCGCTCTGCGCGCGCGCCTCGAGCAGCAGCCGCTGCTGGCGCAGTTCGCCGGAGAGATCCGCGATCCGGGTCGAGCGCAGCGCGGCAACGGCGCGGTCGGGCTTGCGGTTCATCAGATAGACCATCGCAAGGCGCGCGGCGACCTGGGCGCGGGCCGCACCTTCGAGCCGTTTGTCGACCTGGTATTGCAGGAGGTCGGCGGCCTGGTCGAGCAGATCGACACCGACCAGGCGGTCGGCGAGACGGCGGATCATCTCGTCGCCGCGGCGGCCGATCGGCGTCAGTTCGCGATATTCGTAGAAGGTGCCGAGCGCATCGATCGGCGCCATCTCGTCGCCCTTGGGGCCGAGGTAGAGCTGCACGAACAAGGCCGAGGCGGCATCCTGCGCCTGGCGCGATTCCGGCGCATTCGGCTGCAGCCGGGTCGCGGCACGCGTCACCGCGAAGGCGTCGGCATAGCGCGCCGTCTCGGCGTAGATCTTCGACAGCACATACAGCGTCTTCAGCTCGATATTGTCGCCGCGCCACAGCATCGACAGCAGTTCGAGCTCCTTCAGCACATCGTCGCGGCCGATCTCGCCGCGCTTCTGCTTGAGCAGCGTCTCCAGCAACCTGCCTTCGGCGGCAGCCTGGCGATCGGCCGAATTGGCGGCGAAGCGATAGGCGTCGAGCGCATCCTTCTCCTGGCCGAGGGCCTCGGCGAGCCGGCCGCGCAGCACCGCAACCGCGGGCTTCAGCTCGCCGGGAACGCCGACCACGTCGAGATCGCTCTTGCGCCGCGCGGCACCGGCATAGTCCTTGACCTCGAGCGAGGCCTTCATCGAGTCCATGGTGACGATGCGCTGCAAATCGGGCGGCAGCGTCGCCACCGCGAATTCGGCGTTCTTGAACTTCTCGCGCGCCTCGGCCCATTTGCCCTCGCGGGCGAAGGCGAGCCCCTTCCACAATTGGGAATCGTAACCGTTGCCGATGACGGGATTGGCGAGATCCTTCAGGCCCTGCGCCGGGTGCCCGATCAGGATGCTGGCGACCGCGTGCACCATCACCACCGACGCCGTCTCGCTGCCGCGCTTGCTCTCGGACAGGATCAGATTGGCGACAGCATGGGCTTCCTGGTACATGCCGCGCGCCATGTAGAAGTCGGCGAGATCGAGCCGCGCCTGCGGCAGCTGCTCGGCATTGGCCGACGCCGTCGCCGCAATCAGGCCGTCGAGCTGCTTGAGGAACGTGTCCGACTGGTTCTTGCGCCACTCGTCCGGATCGAACAGCGGCTTCACCGCCGCGGTCGCGCGCTCGGCGGCGACGTCGGCCGATGACAGCGTCAGGCCGCCCGGCCGGCCCAGCATCACCTTGTCGGCGCCGACCTCGGCCTTGACGTCGTCCGCGTTCGGATGAACCACGACGCCGTGGATCGATTCCAGCAGCGACAGCTCGACGAAATCCTGCCGCTTGATGATGCCACGGGTCGGCGGCGGCGTCGTCACCACCCAGAGCGTATCGCCGGCGTCGGGATCGACCAGTCTGTGCAGCTGGCCCGGATTGGCGAGCGGCACGCTGACATTGGCGAGTGAGGGCTCCGAGATGTTGCGTACCACGGTGAGCGGCAATGGCGGCTTCTGCACGCGGTCGGCAAAGGTCAGCGTCCAGCTCACGCCACGCGAGCGGTCGTCGCTTTCGAGCGACGGCATCTGCGGCCGGTTGAGGCGGAACCGCACCGCCTGGCCCTTTTCCAGCGCGATCCGGCTGACATCCGATATCAACGAGCCGGCCTTGGCGCGGACCGGATCGACGTCGATTGCCTCAGCCGTGTCGAACACCATCCAAACCGTGTCGGCGCGGCGGAATAGCGCCGCCGGCGTCGCGCCGGGGAATGAGAATGTCACGCGCAAGCCGTCGCTATCCCGCTGGGCCTCGACCGCGGGCTTGCCGCCGGCACGGGCCTCGGCAGCAGGCGGCGATGGCGCCGCAGCCGCCTTCGGCGCTTCCATCGCCGGCGCGGCGGCGACAGCGGGCACCGGCTTCGGCGCGTCGGTCACCGGCGCCGGGTTCTGTTCCGCCACAGAGCCGGCACCACCATCGTGCGGCGGGCTCGGCGCAGCAGCGTTCTCGGCGTTGGCCGCAGGTGCGGCCGCGATTTTCGGCAGCTCCGGATCGGATGGTTCCGATCGGGGCTGCTCCGTTTTGGCGGGCGCGGCCGCCGGTTGCTCGCTCGTGGCTTGCTCCGGCTTGAGCGGCTCAGAGTGCTGCGGTTCGGACTTGGCAGGCTCGGACTTCGCCGGTTCGGATTTGGACTGTTCGGGCTTGATCTCGATCTTGGCCTGCTGGGCGATGCTTTCCGATGTCACCGGCGCGATCGCCGCGGCGCCTTTCGGTTTGGCGCGCGCCGGCAACAACGAGCTCAGTGAGGGCTTTGCCGCCTGCTGCTGCTCGTTCTGCTGGAAGGCGACGTCGACGATGTAGTTCTTCTCGTCGCGGAACGAATGCACGTCGACATCGCCAATCAGCGACACGTCGACTGCCGACGTGTCCGTATCGGCGCGCGCGCTGATCGACGCGACATTCGGCGGGGCGGCGACCTTGGCATCGGCAAGGTCGAAAGTCAGGACCGAATTGAACGACAGCGTCAACTTCTGCTCGTTCAGCACCGAGGAGACGCTGACCCCGTCGGGCACCTCGAACACGAAGCGGACGAAGGTGGGTTGCACCAGCGCGCGAACCCGGACCGGCGGCTTCTTCCTGGCGGCGTCGGCGGCACGCTGCATGCGCAGCAGGCGCTCGGCGGCGCGGGCGCGCTCGGCAAGCTCGCGGATTACCTCCTGCGGCAGCGACGGCGGCGGGCCGGTCCAGCTGTCGGGCAGGAAGTCGATGAAGATGCGCTCGCCGGCGGTCATGGTGTTGATGGAGACGCGGCGCGCCAGCGACAGACGGATCGCCGAGCCGTCGGGATCGCGGCGCGCGGCGCCGACATAGCTGGGCACCGCATCCTGCAGTTTCTCGACGGGGATATCGACCGGTCGCCCGAAGCGGATCACGATGATCGAGCCGGCGGTCGTGACCTCCGACTCGACATCCTCCTTCAACTTCAGCACCAGCCGGGCATAGCCGTTCGCGGCAGAGAATGTCGCCTCACCGGGCACCGGGTCTTCGGCGCGCACCGCGGTCGGAAATGTAAGGGTTGTAAGCGCAAGGCCGGCGGCAAGCAGGCACAGACGCGCGGTCCGCGCCCAGGCGCGGCCTAGCGACCATGTTCCAGCGGCAGCGGTTCGCGCCATCTCGAAACGTCTTCTCGGGACCCCAGCCACACCAAGCGCGAAGCGCCTCGCCCACGCCTCCCGATCTTGGATCGGGCGGCGTTAAGGAGCTGTTAACGCAAACCCATCGATCTCATTTGAGGGTCACTGTCGTGTGCGCGGGGCATTGTGCGCCCCAGGTTCCGGCTTTGATCATGTCTACAGGGCTGTTTTGTGCGCCAGGGCGTGCGCATGCGCTACTGGCAGTTCAAGAATTTGAGGGCTTGGTGTCGAAGCGTTGATCGGCGCATCGACAAACCGCCTGGATCGGATGGATCTCAAAGAGCCTCCGACGTCCGGTCAACCCCCAAATATCGATAATTAATCCTGTGGGTAAGCCGCCACCGCGGCACAACCATCGGCATTGATCGCGCTCCGGTTGTAGTGATAGCCTGCCGCCATTTTCAAGAACCAGCAAATTGGACGAGTGAGATTGGAATGGGGCCGCCCGCGCTATCGGCGCTGACGACATCAGCAGATTCCGGACAAGCCGAAGCCATCAACGATCCTGGTCTTTGGCGCATTATCGCGGCCATTGCCGCGATCGATGCCACCTGGCTGCGTCTGTCAGGGCTTCAGATATCGGTCAGCCCCGTCATGGGCACGGGTTTTCTCGCGCTGATTGCGTTCGGCGTCGTCTACAGCACAGTCAAGCCGGACCGGCATCTGGCGTCCTTTGCAGCGACATCCGCACGGCTCGCCGCCTTCAACGTCGTCGCAATCGTTCTGAGCTATCTCGTCGCCTCGGTCCACTTTCCTCTCGTCGACGACACTCTCGCGGCGACTGATCGCGCGCTCGGCTTCGATTGGCTTGCATTCTTCGATTGGACGAAGACTTCGAACCCGACCATCGGCTGGGCTCTTGATCTGATCTACGACACCATCGTCATTCAAGTCTTGGTGCTGTTGGTCGCGCTTGGCGCGACCGGACGGGCAAAGCGTGCCAGGGAGTTCAGTCGGCTCTTCGCGGTCACACTACTGTTGATCATCCCACTTTCGATGCTGCTGCCAGCAGAGGGGGCGTGGGCTCATTACGGCGTCGCGCGGCTGACGAGCGCCTACTACCTGCCAGACTTCTATGCGATCCGCTCCGGCGCGATGCATATCATCGACCTAGGCCACGTCACAGGCATCGTGCAGTTCCCTTCATTCCATGCCGCGCTCGGCCTAATCCTCATCTTGTCCGCGCGCGGCACGTTCCTGTTCATCCCCTATTTGGCGCTGAACATCGTCATGATCGCGTCGGCGCTGACCGCAGGCGGCCACTATCTCACCGACGTCATCATCGGCCTAGCAATGGTGCCTGCGACGATTCTGATTCTGCGAGCTGGCGCCGAAACGCAAAAAGGCCTTCGTATCCCTCTTCGGGACACAGGGGCGATCGGAGACTCTTCGGTCTCGGTTTGACTTTCGGCGGCGTCAGACGGTGTTGAGCCCCATCGCATCGAAGGCGGAGGACATCCGCTTCAGCCACACCGGCTATCCGTTTCGGACAACGCGCTTCGGCGACGTGTGGCAGCGCCGCTGCGAAGACGGCAGGCATTCCCTCGGACATCTGGAATCGCGATATGCGCGCCTGCGGCTGCACCGAGGCGAAAGCAGCCGGCGCGCGGCACAACGACTTCCAGGAAGCCATCGGCCACACCAAGGGGTCGACGACAATGGCGAAGGTCGACGGCCGCGCAGCGCTCGCGTGAGATGCTCCGAACTCAGACCGTCGCGACCTCTCGCTCGCCATGCGCCGCTTGCCGCGTCTGCGTGCTCTCCCGGACCAGCAACCAGCAGAACAGGATGATGACCGGAGAACCAAAAGGCAGCGGCTTCACGACCGACAGCTGATAGAGGACAGGTAGGTAGAAGACCATCGGCGCGAGAAACGTCACGCCAAGCACCATTTTCGACCAGGCCGGAAAGCCGACCTTCAACCAGTCGCGGAGCATCCAGGCCAGCGGCAGCGCCATGATGAGCATGTCGTAGAACAGGCAGAACGGCGTAATCAGGAGGCAGGCGAGCACGATGATCGAACGTTCAGTCGCAGCACTGATCTTCTGACGCAACATCCAGACCAGCACACACGTCATGCCCAGCGCCACGAGGCCGTGAATGATAAAGGCCGTGTTGACGCCGGCGCCGAGCAGGCGCGCTGTCGCGTAAACGCTCTGCAGCAATGAAAACTCGACGTCGCCGTTCTCGAGAGCCTGACGGGCCGAGTGAGAGACGTCGAGGAAGTTGAGCCATGTATCCAGGCCGAACAGCAGCGCGGACAGCACGACGAGCGAAATCGACGACATGCCTGCCCAGATCAGGGTGCGCCAGCGACCTGTGACGATCAAGGCGATCGGCACGGCCAGCGCCAGGTGCGGCTTGATCACCATCAGCCCGAGGATCGCGCCCGCGAGCTTTGGCCTCCGGTCCATGATGTTGAGACCGCACCCAAGGATCGATGCCGTCAGAAAGGCGTTCTGCCCCGCCACGGCATTAAGATAGACCGGCGCATAAGCGAGGATCGCGACCAGGCACCAAGGCGTACGCAAGATACGCCAGATCACCGCGGCGAACGACGCCGCCGTCATACCAATGAACACGAACAGCGAGACGAAATACGGCGCGAGCGCGAGCGGCACGCACAAAAGCAGCATCGTCGGCGGATAGAAGAACGCCTCGTAGCCCTCTCGCAGGTATGGAGCTTCCGCGAGCAAATGCAATTCGGGCACATAAACCTCGGCGGGATGCCCGGCCAGAACCTGAAGCGAGGCCGCCCAGAACGTCAGGAAGTCCGAGCCGAGCAGAAAGTTGTTCGCGCCATAGCCGCCATCGCGGTAAAATAGCAAGAGCGACCTCGCAAGGGTCAGCACCAGCACAATTGCGACGCCACTCACGTATAATCGGGCGCGCGGCGCGGTGAGCCATGGCATGTCTTTCAGCATTGGCAATTCCCAAAACACCACCTTGAGACATAGCGACTTCAATTCCAGAATGACAAATCGGTTGCAACTTAACGCTACCGTTTAAGGCTACCATAACGGGCGCACGCTTCTCGGCGTCGATAGGCGTTTGGCTTCGCGGAGACCCCGTCGAGCCCACACCATCGGAGGCGGCGAACATCCGCGTCTGCATCGAGAGGATTACCCCCGGTCCACCAGGCATGGGCGGAACTCCCGGCGATTAACCCAACGCCGCAGGGAGATCGGCCACTCGCTTGCGCCACCGCCAGTTGCGGTATACAACCGCTTGCATTTCAAGCAATTCTTAGTTTCTGGCAGTTTCATGAACGGATTTGGAATGGCGCGCGCCCGTGCGGAGCGCAGCGGATACGACCGTGCATTGGCCATTGCCTGCCTCATCGTGTTGGGCTTTACCCTGTACTGCGTGTTACCGAAAGTCGTTGACGGTACCGGCGCGACCGGGCTCGACTTTTCGTGCTTTTGGAGCGCGGGGAAAATGGCTCTCGATGGCCATGCCGCCACCGCCTACGATTGGCCGCGGTTGCGGCAAGCGATCATTCAAATACATCCCAGCTTGAACGACGCTCCGTTCCCCGTTTACGAAGTGCCGATACCGTTTTTCTACCCGCCGTTTTTTCTCTTTGCGGCGACACTGCTGGCACTGTTGCCGTTTCCGACCGCGTTCTGGATCTGGAGCACCGCAAAGCTGCTGTGCTGGGCGCTCGTTGTTTCCGCCATCCGGCCGCGCTTCGCCGTACTGCTGCTGGCATTCGCCGTGCCGGCCGTCCTGTACGATTTCATCGTCGGCCAGAGCTCCCTGCTCGCGGCATCGCTGCTCGGCGCCATTCTGCTGACGCTGGACCGGCGTCCGATCTTCAGCGGCTTCCTGATTGCGCTGCTGATCTTCAAGCCGCAATACGGCGTCCTGCTTCCCCTCATTCTGATCGCTACTGGACGCTGGACCGTCTTCATCACAGCCAGTTTGGTGACACCGGTGCTCTTGCTGCTTACCGGGCTTACCTTCGGCTGGGACACTTTTGAGGGGTTCCGTGAGGCCGCCGTCTTCGCAACGACGCAGTTCCATCTCACCGGCACGCTGGCTTGGTACAAACTGCAGAGCGTCTACGGCGTGCTTCGGTTTGCCGGTTTTGGCTATGGATCGGCCATGGCACTGCACGTCGCGGTCGCTGCGGCAGCCGCGACGTGGACGCTGATCATATGGCGCCGCAACGTCAGCTTCGCCGTCAAGGCCGCGAGCCTGCTCGTCGCGACGTTGCTCGTATCTCCCTACTTCGCGATCTACGATACGGCGCTACTGGCTCTCGCGCTCATCTTTCTCATGAACGCGCCCATGGCCGAACATGGCTCGCTTCTCTCGAATCGCTCCGAACTACGGATCGGGTTCGGCGTGCTTGTCCTGGCGGGGTTTACCTATCCGGTCGCACTCGTGCCCGTCGGTCCGTTCATGTGCGCGACCCTCATCGCGATGATATGGATGCGATGCAGGCAACCCGGTGTTAAGTCGGATCTGGCTTACGGCTGACCAGGCCACCGCCAATTGGCGGACTTTCCGATAGCTCCCATCAATTCGTCTTCGGCGTGAGCATCTTGCCTTCGATCTTGGGAAGATCGTCGGTCGAAGCCGATTTGTCGCCGCTGGCACGGCGGGCGAGTTCGACCGTGAGCCGTTCGGCGGCTTCCGGCTGCATCAGGCCGAGGATGTCGGACATCTTGCGCGGCTGGATCTGCGAGGCGATCTGGTAGAGCACGTTCATTTCCAGACGATCGAACACCTTCGCGGCGTCCTTCGGCTTCATGTTCTCGTACATGGTGACGATGCCCTTGAAGCGCGCGGCATCGGCTTCCGCCTTTGCCGCGGCATCGGCATTCGTCTTGGCATCATTGGCCTTGGCCTCCTCGACCTTGGCCTCGATGCGCTTCTCGGCGGCCTTCAGCAGGCTTTCGCGGATCTCGACCTCGCGCGCGCGCGTCTCGAGCTCCTGGCGGCGCGCCTGCAGCCGTTCCAGGATCGCACGCTCGGATGCCGACACTTGCGGCGGCGCATCCAGATTGACGACAACGCCATCGGGCTTGGACGGCTCCGCGGCCGGTGCGGCCGGCTTCGGCGCCTCGTCCTTCTTGGCGTCCTTGTGCTCGACCGATCCCGTGATGTCGCCGGGATCGGCCTTGATCTTGCTGTCCAC
This sequence comes from Bradyrhizobium brasilense, assembly GCF_029714345.1. Lineage (NCBI taxonomy): Bacteria > Pseudomonadati > Pseudomonadota > Alphaproteobacteria > Hyphomicrobiales > Nitrobacteraceae > Bradyrhizobium > Bradyrhizobium brasilense. The sequence goes on along the minus strand of NZ_CP121669.1, from coordinate 3,518,952 downwards.
CACCGCCTTGCCGGCGCCGGGGAAGTTGAAATTCTGTTGCGCCCAAGATGGGCCAGCCGGGCCGGCCGGCGGCGTATCGTCGGCAAACACGTAACCGCCATCGAGCACGAGGCCGGCGACCTTCAGCACCATCAGGCCGAAGATCGCGACCAGCACCACGGGCATCACTCTGATGTCACGAAGCAACTTCATGCAGCGAGGCCGCCGGCCCTCCTGCGCTCGGTGAAGGCTTCAGCCGCCGCGGCAACCGCGTGTGCGGCCGAGACCCTGGGCGCCGGCGCCGCTGGCGCGGCGGGCGCAGCCGCCGGTGCCTGTGCGAGCTCGGACGGCCGCGCGGCCATCGCGATCTTGGACAGACGGCGCACCACGTGGTCGCCCTCCGCCAGCTGGTTCTTCAGCAGCGCCGACATCTGCGTCGCCGCATCGAGCTGGTTGCCGAGGTTCTCGTTGACGTCGCGTACCGCGTGCTTCAACCCGCCGATCGCCCGCTCGGCGATCTCGGTCGCGGTGATCAGTTCGGCGATCGTCGCCTTCAGCGAATGCTCGTCGGCCTTCAGCCGCTGCAGGCGCTTGTTGAGCAGCCAGCAATAGCCGATCGTCAGCATCAGCAGCACGGCCACCAGACTCTCGATTGCTAGTCCAAGCACATGACTCATGGTGCCTCCATCATCTTGGTCCGCTCGTCCGCCTTCTCGAACATCGCGAAGGTGGTTTGGGGTTTACGCAAATTCTTGGTGACGCGGATCGCGACGCGGTCGCCGACCCGGCCCATGCGCCCTTCCGTCAGGGTGACGTTGCCGCAGCGCACCGAGACCAGCGCGTCGGAGCGGATATCCAGCGGCAGCGTGTCGCCGACCTTGAGCTTCATCAGCTCCTTCAGCGGGATATCGGCCTCATAGAGCACCGCGTCGACCGAGATCTCGGCCTGCGCCACTTCGGTGGCGAAATGGCCTTCCCAGATCGGGTCGCGGCCGAACTTTTCGCCCATGAACATCTGCAACAGCACGTTGCGGATCGGTTCGATGGTGGCGTAGGGCAGCAGCAATTCGACATTGCCGCCGCGGTCTTCCATGTCGATGCGCAGGCGCACCAGGATCGCGGCATTGGCCGGGCGGCTGATCGCGGCAAAGCGCGGGTTGGTCTCGAGCCGGTCGATCGTGAAGGTCACCGGCGACAGCGGCCGGAACGCCTGCTCGGCATCCGACAGCACCACCTCGACCAGGCGCTTGACGAGGTTGGTCTCGATCGTGGTGTAGGGCCGGCCCTCGATGCGCAGCTGGGTCTGGCCGCGGCGGCCGCCGAGCAGCACGTCGATCATCGAATAGATCAGGCTGGAATCGACGGTAGCGAGCCCGAAGTTCTCCCACTCCTCCGCCTTGAACACCGAGAGCACCGCCGGCAACGGGATCGAGTTCATGTAGTCGCCGAAGCGCACCGAGGTGATGCGGTCGAGCGAGACCTCGACGTTGTCGGAGGTGAAATTGCGCAAACTGGTCGTCATCAACCGCACCAGGCGGTCGAACACGATTTCGAGCATCGGCAGACGCTCGTAGGACACCATCGCGGAATCGATGATGGCGCGGATGCCGGAATGGTCGTCGAGGCTAACGTCGCCTACCGTGAAGCCGAGGAGATTGTCGATCTCCTCCTGCGACAGCACGCGCTCGCCATTGGTGCTCTTGCTGCCGAAGTCGCGGCTGCCGTCCTCGACCATGGCGGCCCATTGCAGCGCCATGTTCTCGGTGAGCTCGTTCTTGGCGGCTTCCGCCGCGGCCGCCGCGGGATCCTCGGAATCGAGCGAGGCTTCCCACTGCGCCGCAATGGCGTCCTGGTCCATCTGGTCGTTGCCGGCCATGGCTTTACATCCGCCCCGTCACTGGATCACGACTTCCTTGAACAGCACCGCGTTGACCTGGTTGGGTGCCAGCGCGAGATTGACGCGCTTGGTCAGTTCTTCCTTGAGGCGGAACAGGCCGGCCGAGCCGTTGAGGTCGCTCGGGCGCAGCTCGCGCATGTAGGTCTGGAACAGGTCGGTGACGCGCGGCAGCGCCGGCTTGATCGCCTCGACCTGCTTCTCTTCCTTGACCTCGAGCACGAGCTTCAGCTTGAGATATTGCACGCGCTCGCCGGGCGCGCCGACCAGGTTGACCAGCATGTCCGGCACGTCGACGAAGCTCGGCGGCTTCGGCGGCGGCGCTTCGGCGTGCTGCTCCTCGCCGTGGCCGCGCATGAAGAAGAACCAGCCGCCGGCGCCCGCGCCGAGCACGACGAGGAAGCCGACGACGGCAATGATCAGCTTGAGCTTGCCCTTCTTCGGTGCGGCCGCGCCCTCGCCGCTCTCCGTCTTTTCCTCGTCCGCCATCGTCCGCTCGCTTCAACCCGAAGGATGCGAACGCGATTTGCCCCAGCTTTGGCCTGAAGACGCGATACAAATGCCGCCGGCGCATACGCGCCCCAATAATGGCAACGCTAGGGTCATAATGGTTAACGGAAGCTTAGGATTTACCATCCACTAGGAAAAAACTGCCGGGCAAACATGGTCAACAAGACCTTTCTGCCGCCCTACCGGGCCTCCAGACAAACACCTAAGCCATTCAAATATTTGAATTTTCCAAGTTGGCACGGCTTTCGCTGAGAGCACGGCGTCACCTGAGGGTTTGGGAGAACCCAATGGTTACCGACGGGTCCGGCGTGAAGGTTTGGGAGAACCTGCATTCGGATCGCCTCACAGGGGAGAACCACCGATGCAGAATACGCTTCTGGTCGGCCTATCGAAGCAGATGGTGCTGGAACGGCAGATGGATGTCGTCTCCAACAACATCGCGAACATGAACACCAACGGCTACAAGGCCGACCGGTCGCTGTTCCAGGAATATCTGTCCTCGAACGCGCATGAGGACAATTTCGCCTCCTCCGACCGACGCGTCTCCTTCGTGCAGGACCGCGCGACCTTCCACGATTTCTCGCAGGGCCCGACCGAAGAGACCAAGAACCCGCTCGACGTCGCGATCGACGGCAATGCCTTCCTGGTGGTGCAGACGCCGGGCGGCGAGCGCTACACCCGCGAAGGCAGCCTGCAGATCAACAATCGCGGCCAGCTGGTCACCGCCTCGGGCTACCAGGTGCTCGGCACCGCCGGCCCGATCACCTTCCAGCAAACCGACCACGACGTCTCGATCGCCGCCGACGGCAACATCACGGTGCTGGAGGGCACCTCCCGCCTCGACTCGATCCGCGGCAAGCTGCGCCTCGTCTCGTTCGCGCAGGCCCAGCGCTTGCTCAAGGAAGGCTCCAACCTCTACGCGCCGGGCGAAGGCACGCAAGCGCTGCCGGACACCAAGGCCCAGATCCGCCAGGGCTTCATCGAGAAATCGAACGTCAATTCCGTCGTCGAGATGAGCCGCATGATCGAGATCACGCGGACCTACACCCAAATCGCCTCGCTGCTGCAGCAGCAGAGCGACCTGCACAAATCGGCGATCGAGAAGCTCGCCGACGTGCCGAACTGATCCGGGAGATTGACCGATGCGCGCACTTTATACAGCTGCGACCGGAATGGCGGCGCAGGAACTCAGCGTTCAGGTGATCTCCAACAACATCGCGAACCTGCGCACCACCGGCTACAAGAAGCAGCGCGCCGCGTTCCAGGACCTGATCTACGACCATGTGCGCCGGGTCGGCGCGCAGGCCTCCGACCAGAACACCATCATGCCGATGGGCATCGACCTCGGCGGCGGCGTGAAGACCGTCGGCACGCCGCGCATGATGACCCAGGGCACGCTGTCGCCGACCGGCAACGATCTCGACATCGCGATCCGCGGCGAAGGCTTCTTCAAGATCCTGATGCCGGACGGCACCTTCACCTACACCCGCGACGGCTCGTTCCAGATGGACAATCAGGGCCGCATCGTCAACGCGCAGGGCAATTTGCTGCAACCGACGATCACGATCCCGCAGAACGCATCCGGCCTCACCATCAATGCGCAGGGCCAGGTCTCGGTGACGCTGCCGGGCCAGACCGCATCGACCAACATCGGCCAGATCGGCCTGACCCGCTTCATCAACAAGGCCGGCCTGATGCCGATCGGCGATAACCTGTTCGTGGAAACGCCGGCCTCCGGCCAGCCGCAGGACGGCACCGCCAACACCGACGGCTATGGCGACATGCAGCAGAGCAACCTCGAACAGGCCAATGTCGAGGTGGTCTCGGAAATCTCCGACCTGATCGCCGCGCAGCGCGCCTATGAGATGAACTCGAAGGTGGTCTCCGCCGCCGACCAGATGATGCAGTCGACCTCCAACCTGTTCCGCTGAGGATGATGTCGATGATCGCCCGCTCACTCCTGATCGCAGCCGCGCTTCTTGCAGCCTCGATGACTTCGACTGCCGCGCAAAGTCGCCGCGAGACCATCGCGGTGCCGACGCTGCGCGCCAGCATCACGGTCGCCGACGACATCGTGCGGGTCGGCGACCTCATCGACAATGCCGGCAGCGCCGGCAGCGTCGCGGTCTACCGCGCGCCGGACCTCGGCACGACAGGCACGCTGCCGGTCGCGCAGGTGCTGAACGTGTTGCGCTCGCACCAGGTGATCGGCGTCGATACCCGCGAGCTGAAGGAGATCACCGTCACCCGGCTGGCGCGCACCATCGACAGCAAGGAGATCGAGCAGCAGGTGTCGCGCGCGCTGGAGGGCCGCCACGGGCTCGGCAGGGCCGGCAACATCGCGCTGACCTTCGACCGCGATCCCGGCGATATCCGCCTCGAGGCCACCAATACCGGCGTGATGCAGCCGATCGCCGTGCGCTACGACCCGCGCTCGACGCGTTTCGACCTGACCTTCGAGATCGGCAACGACGCCGGCGCCGCGCCATCGAAGCTGCGCTTCACCGGAACCGCGATCGAAACCATCGAGGCCGCCGTGCTGACGCGCAATGTCGAGCGCGGCGACGTGTTGAAGGCCTCCGACGTGATCGTCGAGCGCCGTCCGAAAGCCGAAATCGGCAACGACGCGGCGGTGCGCGACAGCGCCGTCGGCATGCAGGTCCGCCGCCAGCTCCGCCCCGGCCAGGCGCTGCGCGTCGCCGACCTCGCGAAGCCCGATCTCGTCACCCGCGACCAGAACGTCACGCTGATCTACCGCACCGCCGGCCTCTACCTGACGATCCGCGGCAAGGCGATGGATGGCGGCGCCGAGGGCGACACCGTCAGCGTGATGAATCTGCAGTCCAAGCGCGCCGTCTCCGGCGTCGTCACCGGCCGCGGCGAGGTCTCGATCTCGGTCGCGACCCCGCGCCCGGCGCCGACCGCCGACGCCACCGAATCCAATGCCGCTTCCGTCAAGCTGAGTTCAGTCGCACCAAACGCCGAGTAAAGTTCATGTCCCAGTACCGCATCAACCGCCTCGTCCTGACCGGTGCGCTGCTCGCGCTCGGAACGATCGCCAGCGGTTGCTCGTCGATCGACCGTCTCTCCCAGATCGGCGAGCAGCCGAAGCTGTCGTCGATCGACAATCCGACCACCCAGCCCGGCTACAAGCCGGTGCAGATGCCGATGCCGAAGCCCGAGGTCGCCTCCTACAGCCCGAACTCGCTGTGGCGCAGCGGCTCCCGCGCCTTCTTCAAGGACCAGCGCGCCGCGCGCGTCGGCGACATCCTGACCATCACGGTGAACTTCACCGACAAGGCCGCGATCGCCAACGAGACCCAGCGCAGCCGAACCAACTCGGAGGATTCGGGCGTCACCAACTTCCTGGGCTCGCAGACCATCACGCAGCCGAACAAGATCCTGCCCGGCCGCATCCTGACCGCCGACTCCACCGCCTCCAGCGACGGCAAGGGCTCGGTGAACCGCCAGGAAGCGTTGCAGACCAACGTCGCCGCGGTCGTCACCCAAGTGCTACCGAACGGCAATCTCGTGGTCGAGGGCAAGCAGGAGATCCGGGTCAATTTCGAAATCCGCGAGTTGATCGTGGCCGGCATCGTGCGCCCGGAGGACATCCAGAGCGACAACACGATCGATTCCTCGAAGATCGCCCAGGCCCGCATCGCCTATGGCGGCCGCGGCCAGATCACCGACGTGCAACAGCCGCGCTACGGCCAGCAGGTTCTCGACGTGCTGCTGCCCTTCTAACGGCATGATCCAAGAGTGGAAACCGGTTTTCGGAAACGGATCATGCCTGAGTAGGACCTTTACGAGCTCCCACATCTCGTCGCGAACCTAGGCGCGGCGCGGTGTACCAACACGGCCCTCGCTAGCTCCCCTGGCGAGGGTCGTGGCTTTTTGTGACCGGTGGCGTGCGCCGGCGCGGTCGCCGCGCACCAGTCCGATACCGCTTCACGAAAGTCGCGCCATCGCCTTGTCGGTTCGTTAACCCTCGCAGCAGCGCACAGTAGAAGTCCCGGCGCTTGCAACGTAGGGAGACGACAACGCAGGGTTTTCTGTTTGTATGACGGTCATGCAAAGAGACGGACGATATGCGGCGTGGTTCCGGACGCCGCGGGGCGAAGGCACCGGAATAGTCCAGCTTGCAAATGGCAGGATCTCGGGCGGTGACGCCATGTTCATTTATGGCGGCACCTATCAGCTCGATCAGGACCGCTTCACGGCGACGCTGACGACGCACCGTTATGCCGACGGCCCGTTCACCACCGTTTTCGGATGCGACGAGGTCGAGGCGCAGCTGACCGGCTCGTTCAACGGCAACCGGGCGGTGTGCTCGGGCACGGCCAAGCAGGCCCCCGGCGTGCTGTTCGAAGCCACGCTGTTTCTGCAGCAACAGGAGCCGGAGCCCGCCCCCGGCCCAAGGACCACGACAACGCGCGCCGGTGTGGCAAGGCTGCCAAAGCTCCCCGACCGACGCACGACGGTCGTGAGCAGGCGTTTCAGCTAATCCGTCCGCAATCCCGATGGCGTCGCCACCCGGTCCGGCGTACGATCGCGCATGCGCGAAGCGCAGCCCGATCGATGCAGCCGGAAGGAGGAACGCATGTATGCCGCCATCCGTCACGCCAAGGCGAAGACTGGTAGCGCCGAGGAACTCGCGCGCCGGATCAAGGAAGGCGCGATCCCGATCATCAGCGACGTCGAAGGCTTCATGGCCTATTACGTGGTCTATGCCGGCGACGATACGGTCACCGCGATCAGCGTCTTCAACAACCATGCCGGCGCCGAAGAGGCCAATCGCCGCGCGCTGGCCTGGATCGATGACAATCTCGGCCCATTGCTGGTCGGCCAGGCCACTGCAGTCGCTGGTCCCGTGATCGTGCACACCATAGCCTGACGGCAGCGCCCGGCAAACTTCGCCCGGCAGAAGCTGCCCGCGGCGCGTCGTGCGCGCATGGCGGCCTCGCGATCCCCTTGAAATCACGGCTGCAACGGATGGCACGCCATTTGCTCCACGATTGCAGCATTGCAATCGGGACTGCGCGCGCAGATGACGTCGATCTCGGGCCTTGGATCGGTCACCGCCAGCATGACGACTGGTACATTGAAGAAACCGCTGACCGCCGACGCCACCGGCGGCAGCTCGCTCGGCGATACCGTCGAGCAGAAGTTTCTCAAATACGCGCAGATGAGCCCGATGGACCGGATGCGCGCGAACATCCTCAAAAGCATGGGCATGTCGGAAGAAGACCTCAAGAACATGACGCCGGATCAGCGCGCCGCGGTCGAGCAGAAGATCAAGGAGCTGATCGAGCAGGCGTTCCAGAAGAACGCCGGCAAGGCGGGCCAAGCGGTCGACATCTCGGCCTAGCGTGGCTGCAAGCAAGCGCGACGCGGACCATCGGCGGCCTCATCGCCGAACCGATCGCTAGATCGGGTAGCGCCATTTGAGCGCGCGCCGCACCAACACCCAAGCCACGGCATCCACGAGCAGTACGAGCCATAGCAACGCCGGCGATGACCGAATGCCGATGTGAATGATCGTGTATGCCAGCCCGATCATAACGGCGAGCAGCGCAATCCACGTCCAGAAAAGCGGTGAGCGGAAGATTCCGGTTGGGGCAGCGTCGAGCAAGCTCGAGCCCGTCGGCGTTGGGACAAACGAGCCCAGCAGAGCTTCCCAAAGCGCTTCCCAATCCATTGAAGTCTGCTCCCCCTCTCCGATTTGCCGGATCCACGCTCGGCGGGTTCAGCTTGCAAGTCGCCGCCGGCATCAAACAGGGGCGATATCGCCTCGCTGACCGGCTCTGCGATCGCGTGCTAGGCGGACACGGCCTCCGGCACCGGTATTCCGCGCACGGTGGCGTACGATCTGCCGAGCATCGCCTCAACCGCCATCGCGGCCAGCCACAGCAGTGCACCGCAAGACAGATCGATGACGTAGTGCCCGCCGATCGGAACGGTTGCGATCAGCACAAGCGCATTCCAGATCAACGTGATGGCGAACAGCCATCTCGTCCCTGTCGTCGCACAAATCGTCATCAGGACGAGGCAAGTGTGAAACGACGGGAATGTCACCACGCCTTGCAGATTTCCAAACGACACGTTCGGAGACGCCGCATTGCGAAAATACTCGAACTTCGCGAGATGATAGATTCCGGCGCCGTCGGGAAGTTGCGCAAGCACCTCTATGGGATGGTGGAAATAAGCAAAAGCTCCCCTGGCGGGCCAGAACACTGAAAACGTCGCAGCGACAATCGCGGTCAGGCTGAACACGAATACCAGCTGCCAGAGCTTGTTGAAGCGTCCCATCATGGCCAGGAACGGAAACAGTGCGGCAAGCTGGAGCAGCCAGCTGTCGTAAGCTACAGATAGCAGATAGGACAGCAAGGGATGAGCCGCAAACCACCCGATCATGGACGGCAAGTCGACCCCGACGGCACGATCGGCGTTACTAAGAACGTCATCGATCAAGGGGAACTTGTATCGCAAGCCCACGAGGCTGATGACCGCAGCCGCCATGATTGACCAGCAAGTAGCGGCGACAGCTCCGCCCAGATGAGAGAGTGTCGGCGCGGAACGCCATTTGCCATAGACGACATGGACGATGATGAGGAACGCCATCATGCCGGAAAACAGCGCCAGATCCCTGGCGTCAATCGCGACCCGAAATCTCCAAAGCAGGAAGCCGGTGAAGCCGCCCGCCGCCACGACAACAAGCCAGGAGCCGAACATGCTCCATTTGTAGAGGTGGGTTCCCCGAGATGTCTCTGCCGCAGCATTGGCCTCTGGAGAGACCCTTCGCAGGGCAAGGATGTCCGCCGACGACACGATCGGTGACGGACCAACCAAATGACTGAGCATTCCGACTGCCATTCCAGCGGGCGTCTCAACACGAGACCCGCTCATTCCACAGCCACAGGTTTAGCAATCATTGGTTAAGTTGCGTCGGTACACCGCTACAACCGGATGGATTTCATGTCCAATAGTGAACGGTTTATTTCGTTATATCTCTGAAAGGGGGAGTTGGGCTCCCATGCGCGAAGGCCCGGCTACTGACGGAGATCCAGCCTGTCGCTCAGGACAATGAAGACCTTGCCGCCGAAGTCGTATCGCGCGACCTCGCGCATGCCGAGGCGCAGATGCGCCTTCAGCGAGCGCGGATTGTCTTCCCTGATGAACAGGATTGCCTCGCGGCCGGGGGACGTCGCCTGAAGCTTCGCGTACAACGCCTCCAGCACGCCAAGGCCGCGCGCGTCCCGCGAAACGCACACCGGACCATAGACATACGCATCTTCTCGCCCCGGCCAGGCCTTCAGCATGGCCTGCACCGGCGGCGCCTCGCCATATCCCTTCTCCGACGTCAGGAGCGCGCCGAGCAGCCTGCCCTCATCGTCGGTCGCGACGACGATCGATTGCCCGCTTGCAATGCGCGTCTCGATCACCTCGCGCGGCCATTGCCCGAGCAGCATGCCGCCGTGCTCCCCGCTGTCGGCCGTCAACAGCGCGGAGATGACGGCCGCATCGGACAATGTGGCGAGCCTGGTCTTGATCATCACGGATGGATCGCCAGCACCATGGCGGCGCAGCTCACGCCTTCTTCTTCGCGGTTGCGCGGGTACCCGCGGCCTTCTTCGCCGGCTTCTTCGCAGATTTCCTGGATTTGGCCTGGTTAAGCTCGATCGCGGCACGAATGAGCGTCTTCAGCGCAGGGGCGTTGACCTTGTCGCCCTCGAACAGATCGATTGCGCGCCGCGCATTGCCCTCGAAGCCGGTGTTGAACAGTCTGTCGGGGTCCGGCAGCTGCGCGCCATACATGAAGGTCAGCTTGACCTTACCCTTGTGGGCATTGCCGACCGCGATGATGCCGTCGCGCGACCACACCGGGCTGCCCATCCACTTCCACTCCTCGATGATCTCAGGATCGGCGGCGAGGATGCTCTTGCGCAGGCTGGCGAGCGTCTTGCCGCGCCAGTCGGTGAGATCCTCGATCATCCGGTCGATACGTTCCGATGCCGTCATTATTCTTGCCTCGCGTTCTGAGCCTCCATGCAACCACACTCAGGACGCCGAGGTCGAGCCTCTCGCGATCCGCCGCGGCGACAGATAGGGCAACGCGAACAGATAAAGGCCGCTGAGCAGCATGAAGATCAGCGGGAACAGCGCCAGCAGGCCGATCCAGACCGCCTGCTGCTGCAGGACCATGGCGACGATGTTGATGATGACGGCAACCGTGAAGGCGATCGAGAGCCAGCGGTGCGATTGCCGGATCCAGTTGTTCCAGTTCAATGTGACCTCCTGTTGGATGATGTATGCACAATCGTCATTGCGAGGAGCTCGCGACAAAATTGCAGAGCAATTTTGCGCTGAAGCGACGAAGCAATCCATCTATCCGTGTATGCGGCACGATGGATTGCTTCGCGGAGCCTGTCATCGGGCGGCGCTATGCGCCGGCCCGTTGGCTCGCAATGACGAGAGAGAGACCGTCAACCTTCCCGCGCCATCAGCTGATCGAGATTCTCGAGGAACTGCTTCCATCCGGCATGGGCGCCGCCATAGGCCTGCTTCTGATGCGGCTGGAAGCCGGACTGCTCGACGCGCAGATGGGTGCCGGTCGCCGTCGGCGTCAGCGTGAAGACCACGACGCTCTCGAGATTGTAGGCGGCATCCGCATGCGCGAAATTCCAAGTGTAGGACAGCGTCCTGTGCGGCTCCACAGTGAGCACCTTGCAGTCCAGCACGCCGCCCCACTCGCCGCGCAGGTTGAAGCTGTGCCCGACCTCCGGCTTGAAATCGTTCTTCATCAGCCACTCCTCCATCAGATGCGGTTGGGTCAGCGCGCGCCAGAGCTTTTCCGGCGGATGAGGAAATTCACGCTCGACGATCGCGGAGCGCGTTTCAGCGGTGGTCTTGTTCATTGGTCCATCCTTTTGAGGAGATCTTCGAGGTGGTCGAACCGGTTCTGCCAGAAGCCCGCCATCTGGCTGGTCCAGTCGATCAGCGGCGCCAGCGCGCCGAGTTGCGCGCTGTAATGGGTCTGCCTGCCTTCATGGCGGTCGCGCACCAGTCCGGCCTGCTTCAGCACACCGAGATGCTTCGACACCGCCGGCTGCGAGATCCTGGCGCGGGCCGTCAGCGCGCCGACGGTCTGCTCGCCCTCGCGGCACAGGCGCTCGAAGATGGCCCGGCGGGTCGGGTCTGCGAGGGTTCGAAACAGGATGTCATGAGCGTCCGGCATTTGCGATCAATAACCCGTTGGTTATGGATTGACGTATAGCCAGCCAGCTATGGATGAGTCAATCGCAAACTTCGGCGGCTCGACAGCGGCCGCGCCACCTGAGTTTTTCCGGCGCGATGGCACGACAAGACCGCCCGCGCCTTTCATAACCCGCAGGTTATCCGGCGGCGCCGATCGGCCCGTCGGGCAAATCCGGGCGGAACGAAGAGCAAAGCTCGGGCAAATCATGTCGCGAGAATGCGGAAGTTTGACTCACAACGCGCAACACATTCCATGTCGTCTTGGCGAAAGCCAGGACCCATTACCCCAAATGAGAGTTGTTGCGCGATGCTGAGCCACGATCCCTTTCATCATCAGGTGCGGTGGTGGGTCCTGGCATTCGCCAGGACGACGATCGTGTGTGTGGAATCCGCTCTGTCATCACCCGGCTCGCCGCCTCCGCTGAAGCTTCGGCGCGCCAAGGATGCATGGCCTCGCCGAAGCCTTGGCGAAGACGGGACCGGGCGATCCAATACGCCGCGGCCTCTCGGCTCAAGCACAGCCGTCTCTGCAATACTGGATCACCCGCTTTCGCTTTAGCGGGTCATCACACCGCGCTGTTTGACATCTTGAATTGCGACTCGTCCTCACCGTCATCCCTGCCTAGTGCGCAATTGCACATGGGAGCAGGGACCGAGCATGAAACCGTGTCGTTGCGGTGGCACTGCGCATGATCTACAACCTTTGCACGGACGCGATCGCTATTCCCGGATAATTTTACGGAGATTTTTGATGTGCCAGCTTTGCGAAATCACAGCTCCCACCCAGACCTCCCGGCGCCGCTTCCTCGCTGCCGCGGCCTGCACCGCCGCCAGCCTCGCCCTTGCCCCGCCGGTTTCCGCCAAGGAAACCAAATCGCCGCCGAAGCCGCAGAATGTGCTGGCGCCGGACGCGGCGCTGGAGCGGCTGGTGAAGGGCAATCACCGCTATGTCGAAGGCGTCTCGCGGCGGCATGATTTCAAGCACGAGCGCGAGGCGCTGGCCGGCGGACAGAATCCGTTCGCCGGCATCCTGAGTTGCGCGGACTCCCGCATCGCACCGGAATACGCCTTCGACACCGGCCGCGGCGATCTGTTCGTCTGCCGCATCGCCGGCAATTTCGCCAGCGACGAGACCATCGCGAGCCTGGAATATGCATCGGCCGTGCTCAACGTGCCGCTGTTCATGGTGCTCGGCCACGACAGCTGCGGGGCGGTCGACGCCGCCATCAAGTCGCTGAAGGACAACACCACCCTGCCCGGCCATCTGCCCTCGCTGGTCAATGCGATCGCACCGGCGGTGAAGGCGACCGAGGGCAAGGGAGGCGACCGCCTTGCCAACGCCATCAGGCAGAACGTCATCGACAACGTCGCGAAGCTGAAATCGGCGACGCCGATCCTTAGCGCCGCGGTCGATCAGGGCAAGCTCAGGGTGGTCGGCGCAGTTTATCGGCTGACCGACGGCAAGGTCGAGCTCGTCACCGACGTCAAACGTCCGGCGACTTGAAAGTCAGGTGAATTCAGTAAAAGTCAGGTCAAGGTCGCGCTGCACACTCGGTGTCGTCCCTGCGAAAGCAGGGACCCATACCCCCCGGCGGTTGTCGTGAACCGCGCTCGTCGTTCCCGCGCCGTGCAACAATCAGCATTCGTGGTTATGGGTCCCTGCTCCCGTGCGCAATTGCGCACTAGGCAGGGACGACATCTTTATGTGGAGCCAGGCTCGCACAACGTCGCCTCAGGTGAATGTCGCTTCCACCTTGCCGAGGCCGTCGAGCTCCATCACGACCGTGTCGCCCGCGTTCAGCCACACCGTCTTGACCAGGCTGCCGGTCAGCACGATCTGGCCGGCATGCAGGCCGCGGCCTTCAGTAGCGAGATGATTGGCGAGCCAGGCGAGCGCGTTGTGGGGGTGCCCGAGCACGTCGGCGCCGGTGCCGCGGCCTTCTTCCTTGCCGTTGACGATCGCGCGTCCCGCGACCGCGCGCAGATCGGGCACGGTGATGCGCGGCACCTCCTCCCCGAGCACGCAACCGGCGGCGAAGAAGTCGTCGGCAATCAGCGTCGGCGCGCCCAATGTCTCCCATTTGACGTAGCGGTCGTCGACGATCTCGATCGCGGGATAGTAGGCATCGATCGCTTCCGCGACCCATTCGGCGGTGAACGGCGCCTCGCTGGGAGCGAGATTGCGGGCGAGCCGCACCGCGATCTCGCACTCGACGCCGACATGGACGAACTCGGCCGCCGGCAGCCGCACGCCGCTGTCATGCACGACCTTCTCGAACACGCCACCGACGCAGGGGTGCGGGATGTTGATATATTCCTGCATCACCGCGCTGGTGCAGCCGATCTTGTAGCCGACGAGGCTGCCGACGTGTGGCTGCATCAGAGCGTGCAGCGCGTACTGCACCTGATAGCCTTCGGCCTCGTCGCGCGGCACCACGTCCTTCGGAAGCGCCTTGAGCGGCGCCCGGCTGCGGCGCGCGCTGGCAATCGCCTTTGCGGCCGCGAGGACCCGATCCATCTGCGCAGCCTCCCTGGTGTTCTCGGCGGCGCGGTGGCGCCTCCGTCTGCTGGCTGCAATTCAGCACTCGCCGACGCGTCTGGCAAGCACGCTGCACGGGAGCTGCCGTCAGCCCTTGACGAGGCCGAGCCGGATCAGGCTCTCGGCGGTCGCGACGATCATCTCCTCATTGCCGCGCGGGCGCCAGCCGAGCAGGTGCTGCGCCTTGGCGCTGGTCGCGCGGCGCACCTTGCCGAGCAGCGGGAGCGCGGCACGGGCCATCGGGTTGCGCCGTGCGGCGAGCCGCATCATCCAGTCCGGCGCCTGGAACCGCGGCACGCGCCGCGCCTTGCTGCCGAGCTTTGCGCGCAGCACCCGGGCGACCCCGAGGATCGACATGGTCTCGCCGGCGACCGCCAGGAAGCGCTCACCGCTGGCCTCGGGCGACATCATGGCGCGCAGATGCAGGTCGGCGACATCGCGGACGTCAACGAGGCCGAAATGGATCCGCGGCACCGCCGGCATCGCGCCGTCGAGCAGCGCCTTGATGATGCCGATCGACTCGGAGAAATCGGCACCGAGCGCCGGGCCGAACACCGCGGTGGGGTTGACCACGGCAAGCTCGAGGCCATTGCCTTGGCGCGCGACGAAATCCCAGGCGGCGCGCTCGGCCAGCGTCTTGGATTTCGGATAGGCCTGCACGCCCTCGCCATCGAGATTGGACCATACGGTCTCGTTGAAGGGCGCTGCCTGCGGCGGATGGCCGTAACCGATTGCCGCGAACGACGACGTCACGACCACGCGCTTGACGCCGGCGTCACGCGCGGCGCGCAACACCCGCAGCGTGCCTTCCCGCGCCGGGACGATCAACTCGTTCTCGTCCTCGGGCACATAGGCGCCGAGCGGCGATGCGACATGCAGCACGTAGTCGCACCCGGTGGCCGCCTCGCGCCAACCGTCGTCGCGCAGCAGGTCGGCGGTGACGAAGCCGACCTGGTCGGGCGCCAGCGCGCCACCCTCGCGCAGCATCGCGATCACGTCGTTGCTGCGACCCGGATTGCGCACCGTCGTTCGCACCGCATGCCCGTCGGCAAGCAGGTGCAGGATGGTATGCGCGCCGATGAAACCCGATCCGCCTGTGACCAAAACCGTGCTCATGTCCCTGCCCTCTTCATGGTTCGGCGGATGGGCCCAACATTGCACTGCCCGCCCTGCACAGGCCGCATCTGGTCACTATCTGACCTTGGACAAGTAGGATGAAATTCGAGACCGGTATGGAAAACAATACCAGCGATATGTGTGACGGCGGTGAATGCGAGAGCTGCCCCACCGACCCCAATGTGCTGATCGAATTCAAGCACGCGATCCACGCGCTCGGGGGAAAATGGAAGCTCGAGATCCTGTTCACGCTGATGAATGGCGGCGTGCGGTTCGGCGCGCTGCGCCGCGCGCTCGCGCCGATCACCCAGCACATGCTGACCGCACAGCTGCGCGAGCTCGAGCGCGACGGCCTGGTGGCGCGCAAGGTGCTCGCCGAGAAGCCGCTGCAGGTCGAATACGAGCTGACGGATTCGGCCTGGAGCCTGACGCCGGCGTTCCGCGAATTGCTGGCATGGTCGAAGACGTTCGGCCCGCGCCGCAATAGCGCGGCAAGCACGACGACGCTCGGAGCCGGACTGACCTGAACGTCGTCTCGCCATAAACCGTTTCGACATAGGAATTACATTCCCTCTCCCGCTTGCGGGTCCGAGGCGCATCATCGGACTTCACTTCATGCCAAGCGCCTGCCGGATCGCGATCTCGACCGGCGAATACGCACCGTCCGCACGTTCCAGCCGGTACGGTTCGCCGGCAGCGAGCGATGGCTGCGCCATGAAGCGCGGCGTCGTGCCCCGATGCTTCTGCGCGGCATGCACCAGCAACGGATGACACAGATAGACCGTGCCGGCCTCCCCGGTCGCGAGCGCGACCTCGCAGTCGGCGCCGACATCGTCGAGCACCATCCGTGCGCGCCCGGCCTCGCCCGCCGGCGCGAGGTAGCGGGCCATCGGCCAATGCGAGCCGACCCTGATCCGGGTTGGCGCATCGTCCTCGCCGACGTCGGAGAACAGGAACAGCAGCAACAGCGCCCGGCCGCGCGAGACGACATTGGCCCGCCAGGCGGAGAAGTCGCTGCGCTCGTTCGGGTCGCAATCCTCGCCGGGGAAGCTGACGTCGACGTGCCAGCCGGCATCGCCGGGATCGTCCGGATGCGGGAAGCGCACCGGAAAGGTTCCGATGTCGGCGCGCGGGCGCCAGTGGCCGGGACCGGCGATCTGGTCGAACGCCCGGTGCAGCAGCGGCGTGTTGATCGCTTCGCGAAACGGCGTGCCGCCGTACCCCGGCAACCGGATCACCGGTTGGGTCCAAGTCAAAGGGTCGTGCTCGCTGCGCGACAAGTCGCGCCACATGATGGCGCGTCCCCGGTCGGCGAGTTCCCGGGGAAAGGCGCTGTCGATCCGGACAAAGCCCTGTTGGATGAATTGCTCGATCTGCGCGCCGTCAAGCGCACGCGCGTCGTTTCGATGGGTCATGATTGTCTCTCAAACTGTCGCCAGCCATCGATGCTCCGCGCTGCGCGGAACCTGACCGGCTCATTCGGTTTCACTGGAATCCCAGGAGCGAAAGCTCGTGGGGCCGCTCAGCGCTTCCAGGAGGAAGCGGGATCAGCCCAGGAAAAACACCGAAGCGATGTTGAGAGTGCGTGTCATCATAGCGGCGCGAACGTACAACCGGTACGCGCCGGTAGCAATCCGTGGCGATCCGTCGCCACTATTCGTCGCGATAGACCTTCTCGCGCTTCTCGTGGCGTTCCTGCGCCTCCACCGACAGCGTTGCGATCGGGCGGGCTTCGAGCCGCTTCAGCGAGATCGGTTCACCGGTCTCTTCGCAATAGCCGTAGGTGTTGTCTTCGATGCGCTGGAGCGCCGCGTCGATCTTGGAGATCAGTTTGCGCTGACGGTCGCGGGCACGAAGTTCGATCGCGCGGTCGGTTTCCGAGGACGCTCGGTCCGCGAGGTCGGGATGATTGACGTTCTCTTCCTGCAACGTCTGCAACGTGACCTTCGATTCGCGGAGGATTTCATCCTTCCAGGCCAGCAGCTTGGCGCGGAAATAGTCGCGCTGCCGCTCATTCATGAAAGGCTCTTTTTCAGTCGGCCGGTAGTTCTTCAGCTTTTCCAAAGGCAGCCATGTCCCTGTCAGGCGGAGGGAACACAACCCTTCCGCGCGGCGCCTTATATAGCCACGTCATGTGACAGACAATATCTGCCACCGCGAAAGGAGGGCCGCCCCCAAGGCCTTGCACAGGCAAACTTATCCGGCCTGCCCGGGGACGGCCCTGCCCCCTCAATAACCGACCGTGAAACGCCGGCGGATATGGGCCGGACGCTCGATTTCGTCGGCGAGTGCAACTGCGAAATCCTCGAACGAGATCGAGCTTTTGCCGTCGGCTGCGGTCAGGAGCTGGTCGGTTCCGAGGCGGAACTTGCCGGTCCGCTCGCCCGCCACGAACAGCGCCGAGGGCGACAAGAAGGTCCAGTTCAGGTCCTTCTCCTGGCGCAGCAGGTCGAGGAATTCAGCCCCCTTGGAGGCCTCGGCCTTGTATTGGGGCGGAAAGTTGGGGGTGGTCACCAGGCGGACGCCCGGCGCCACGTCAAGGCTGCCGGCGCCGCCGACCACGAGATAGCGGCCGACTTCGGATGCCTTGGCAGCCCCGATCAGCTTGGCGGGGTCGCTGACCAGGAAATGGATTGAACTGATCGCGGCATCGTGGCCGGCCCACAGCGCGGCCAAGGCGGCCTGGTCGTTCGCGTCACCCTTGCGGGCGGTGACATTGGGCAGGCCGGCGATCTTCTCCGGGTTGCGGGCGATGGCGGTGACGGCGTGGCCGCGGCGGGCGAGTTCCGCGGTGATACGCGAGCCGGCCTGGCCGGACGCGCCGGCGATGGCGATCTTCATCTCAAGTCTCCGATTGATGGTTTCCAATGGTGACTAGATAGCGAAATGGATGTAGGTGTGAAGAAGGCACTCTCGTCTCACCTGATCACGCCGGAGTAACCGCGATGAAAGCCACGAGCCTCAAGCCGGACGCCTATGCCGCCAATTGCCCGACGCGCCAGATCCTCGACCGGGTCGGCGACAAATGGGCGGTGCTGATCCTGCTGCTGCTGCGCAGCGAGCCGATGCGCTTCAACCAGCTCCGACGCGCGATCGAAGGCATCTCGCAGAAGATGCTGTCGCAGGTGCTGAAAAGCCTGGAGCGCGACGGGCTGCTGCGTCGCCGGGCGATCGCAACGGTGCCGGTGACGGTGGAGTATTCAATCACGCCGCTCGGATCGACGCTCGCCGAAGCCGTCGATCCGCTGCGCGACTGGGCCGAACGGAATCTGAAGGACGTGCTGGCCGCGCAGCGCCGCTACGACGCGCAGCGCAAGGCGCTAGCGGCCTGAGGCACCGCAGGCAATGGCGGCGTGGGACAGGTGAGTTGATCGGGAGGAGCCTAGTATTGCCCGGCCTTGGCGAGCTCGACCTCGACGCGCAGTTCGATCTCACCGAGCACGGCATCGAGACCGGGATCGCCGGAAGATTCCTTCAGGCTCGCCGCGGCGTCACGCAGCCGGTTCACCGTGGAGGAATCGAAATTGCCGGACAGCAGACCGAGCTTGAGCGCATCGAGCACGTCGAGCGCGCCCTTGCCGCGGGCCACCGAGCGCTTGCGGCGCTCGGTCGGGTCCTCGACGCCCTGCAGCGCGAGCAGCGCATCGAGGCTGGCGGCGGCCTTCGGCGCCGCGGTGGAGCGCACCTCCTCCTGCGCGGTCGTCGCATCCGGCAGCGAGAAGCCGCTCGACGAGGTGCGCCGCGTGGCGCTGGTGGACGTGCCAAGCGTGGTGCCGTTCGGTCCGTAGATGCGCATCGTCGTGATGATCCCGCAGGCCTGAATGGGCCGAGCATCGCTGTTTTATGGTTAACGACGCGTAAACGACCCGGCAATTTCTGCCGCCGCGCGGCAGTTTCGCGCTCCCTGGCGAACCGGAGCAAAACGACGGTCAGACAATTTCGATAAATATATCAACACATTGCCGAAGCGAAGCGGAGTGGCACGCAGCTCGCATGGTTAATGGCGGATCGCCGTCATGGGAGTGTCGCGCAATCCGCGAGTTCAGTTTGAGGGGAGCATCGGGATGCCCGGCATCCGCATCGCAAATCTGTTCGGAGTGGCCTGCGCCGCGCTGCTGGCGCTGGCGGCCTCCGTCATGCCGGCGGCCGCGACGTCGCGGATCAAGGATCTCGCCAATATCGAGGGCGTGCGCCAGAACCAGCTGATCGGCTACGGCCTCGTGGTCGGCCTCAACGGCACCGGCGATACGCTCAACAACATCCCCTTCACCAAGCAATCGCTGCAGGCGATGCTCGAGCGCATGGGCGTTAACATCCGCGGCGCCACCATCCGCACCGGCAACGTCGCCGCCGTGATGGTGACCGGCAATCTGCCGGCGTTCGGCACCCAGGGCACGCGCATGGACGTCACCGTCTCGGCGCTCGGCGATGCCAAGAACCTGCAGGGCGGCACCCTGCTCGTCACCCCCCTGCTCGGCGCCGACGGCAATGTCTATGCGGTGGCGCAGGGATCGGTGGCGGTCGCCGGCTTCGCGGCCGAAGGTGCCGCCGCCAGTGTCGTGCGCGGCGTGCCGACCGTCGGCCGGATCGCCAACGGCGCCATCATCGAGCGCGAGATCGAGTTCGCGCTCAACCGCCTGCCCAATGTGCGCCTCGCGCTGCGCAACGCCGACTTCACCACCGCCAAGCGGATCGCTGCTGCGGTCAACGACTATCTCGGCGTCAAGACCGCCGAGCCGATCGATCCCTCCACGGTGCAGCTTGCGATCCCGAC
Organism: Bradyrhizobium brasilense; assembly: GCF_029714345.1. Lineage (NCBI taxonomy): Bacteria > Pseudomonadati > Pseudomonadota > Alphaproteobacteria > Hyphomicrobiales > Nitrobacteraceae > Bradyrhizobium > Bradyrhizobium brasilense. The sequence goes on along the minus strand of NZ_CP121669.1, from coordinate 3,498,882 downwards.
GGAGTTCAAGGGCAACGTCGTCGCCTTCCTGACCGAGATCGAGCAGCTGCAGGTCGATCCCGATCTGGTGGCAAAGATCGTGATCGACGAGCGTTCCGGCATCATCGTGATGGGCCGCGACGTCCGCGTCGCCACCGTCGCCGTCGCGCAGGGCAATCTCACCGTCTCGATCTCCGAGAGTCCGCAGGTCAGCCAGCCCAATCCGCTGTCGCGCGGCCGAACAGTCGTGACACCGCGCACCAGCGTCGGCGTCAGCGAGGACGGCAAGAAGTTCGCCGTGGTCAAGGACGGCGTCTCGCTGCAGCAGCTGGTCGACGGCCTCAACGGCCTCGGCATCGGACCGCGCGACCTCATCAGCATCCTGCAGGCGATCAAGGCCGCCGGCGCGATCGAAGCCGACATCGAGGTGATGTGATGGCGAGTCTGATCGACAGCACCACCGGCAGCATGCCGAACAAGGCGTTGATGCCGATGTTCAACGGCCGCCCCGATCCCGTGCTGCAGGACGCGCTGAAGAAGGTGACGCCGCAGCAGGCCGCCAAGGCGAAGGCGACCGCGACCGATTTCGAATCGATGTTCCTGAATTCGATGTTCTCGCAGATGACGACCGGCCTGAAGGGCGATGGCCCGTACGGCGACACCGTCGGCACCGGCGCATGGCGGTCGATGCTGACCGACGAATACTCGAAGAACTTCGCCAAGGCCGGCGGCGTCGGCATTTCCAACGAAGTGTTCCGCTCGCTGATCCTGCAGCAGGCGAACAAGAGCTAGGGTTTCAAGGAGCAGTGCGATGAACCAGCGTCCACAGCAGCCGCGGCCAGCAGCATCCGCCTCCGCCGCGCGGTCCGCGACGTCGACGCCGCCGGACGTCGCGCGTCTCGCCAACGAGCTGACCGAAGTGATGAGCGGCCTGCTCGCCGTCATCGAGCAGGAGACCGAGTTCGTCCGCGCCGGCAAGATCCGCGAGGGCATGCGGCTCGAGCCGCAGAAGTCCGAGCTGTCGCGGCGCTACATGCTCGCGGTGGAGCATCTGAAATCGATGCAGAAGATGCTGTCGCAGACCGATCCCGAGCTGCTCGCGACGCTGCGCCGTCATCACGAGACGTTCCGCGCCATGCTGCAGGTCAATTTGACCGTGCTTGCAACGGCGCATGCCGTCTCCGAAGGCATCGTGCGCGGCGTCAATGCCGAGGTGCAGCGCCGCAACATTCCGAACACCTATACCGCGAGCGGACAGCGCGCCACGCCGGGCCCCCGCAACATGACGCCGATCGCGATCAGCCGCACGCTCTGACGCCTACGCCTACAATTTAGCTCAATTCGATGCCGCCCCGGCAGCGCGGCATTCAGCGTGTTTTCTAACAGCCTATTGAGAGGTTCCCCGTAGAGTTGCGGATCGTGAGGGGTTGGGATTTGACTCAAGCAAACTAGTGCTTGTGCACTACGAGGCTGCCATGAGTACAGATTTCAACATCAAGCCGGTGGGGGCACCGGTCGCGGCGCCGATGGTCTCTCCCACGAGCGATACGGCGCAGAAGGCGGTCAAGACTGAACTGCCGGCGAGCCAGAGCGTCACCGCTCCGGAGCCGAGCGTGCGCGTCACCATCGATCCCAACGCCGTCAACGCATCGATTTCAAATCAGGCTCCGTCGGTCAGCGACCAGGTCATCATCGACCGCGACGCGCGCGCCGTGGTCTATCAGGTGGTCGACAATCGCACGAATTTGGTGGTGAGGCAGTTTCCGGAAGAAGCCGTATTGCGCCGCCGCGCCTATTTCCACGCGCTCGATCTCAGCAAGGACGCGCCGACGCGGGTGCGCGCCACCGATCGCCGCGCCTAGGCGCGGAGCAACGACCGCTCAGGTCTTCTGCGTGGCGTAGGCCTTGTCGAGATAGGTCGCGCCGGTGGCCGGATCGGTGACGACGTTGGCGATCAACGCCGTCCCCTGCTGCACCAGCGCGAACTTGGTATCGCCGATCCTGAACCCGCCATCCTTGATCAGCACGTCCTGATACTTGCTGGTGCCGTCGCTCTGGTAGTGGACCTTGGCGCGGAAGCCATCGACGTTCGACACCGAGATGTTGAACGACTTGTTGTTGGCGTACTTGCCGCTCCAGCTGCCCTCATAGAGGTTCGGATCGACGGCCACATAGGGCGTCTTCGACGGGACCGTCAGGCCGGCGGCCTTGTAGTTGGCCGACAGGATGCTCAACACGTCGGCCATGCCGAGGGCTCCGTCAGGAATCGATCGATCAGCCGCGACCCGAGAGGCCGGCAGCGATATTGCAGTTGATATCGATCAGCGACTTCAGTTTCGCCGGATCCGGATTCATCTGGATGTCGACGGTCTGCTTCATCACGAACACGCCGATATTGGCGATGTTCTGGCGAATCTCGAGCGGCTGCGGATTGTCGTCGCCCTGCGCGGCGCTGAGAAAGATCGACCACAGCCGGCGGTTGAACAGCAACGCGTGATCGAGCGCCTTGTCGGGACCGTTCCAGTTCGTCTGGACTTCCTGCAGCTGCCGCGCGGCCTTCAACAGCGCCTGCGCTTCGATTTCACGTGGGGACGCCGTCGTCGTGGAGGTACGAGCGTAGGCCTGGGCTGCATTCGACATTCAATGACCTCGATGGGATGCGGATTTCTCGAGCCGCGAAGACGCAATTCTAGCGCCCGATATTTATGCATCCGGCGCCTTTAAATATGGTTAGCAGGCGTTACGAAATGCGTCGTTCTGACGGCATGGACAGACACCGTAATATCCCGGAGACAAAAGAAAACGGCGGGGTTTCCCCCGCCGTTCTCGAAGCAATTGCCGGCGCGCTTAGCGGAGCAGTTGCAGCACGCTCTGCTGGCTCTGGTTGGCGAGCGCCAGCGCGGAGACCGCTATCGACTGGCGGGTCGACAGCGCCTGGCTGTTGGCCGCTTCCTCGTTGGTGTCGGCCAGCGTCAGGTTGGACGAACCGGTCTGCAGCACGTTGATCAGGTTCTTCGAGAAGTCCTGACGGATCTGCACGATCGACAGGTTCGAACCGAGCGTCGAGGCTTCGCTGCGCAACGCGGAGCTCGCCGAGCTCAGCGACGAGATGACGCTGTTCGCCGAGTTGTTGTCGAGGAAGTCGGTGCCGGCGGTCAGCGCCTTCAGACCGAGGCCGCTGGCATTGAAGGTGACGCCGGTGATGCTGAGCGTCGACTTTCCGGTCTCGTTGAAAGTCAGCTTCAGGCTGTCGCCGTTCAACAGGTTGATGCCGTTGAACGAGGCGTCCTGCGCCGTGGTCGTGATCTGCGCGATGGTGTTGTTGTACTGCGTCACCAGAGCGGCGCGCGCCGACTGCGACGCCTGGTCGGCAACCGGGGCCGTGCCGGCCGCGCTGAAGGTCGCGGTGCCGCCGCCGGTGTTGGTGAAGGTCACCGCACCGATCGTCGAGGACGCCGCGTCATTGGTCGTGGTGATGACGAGCTTGTTGGAGCTGTCGAGGCTCGCCGTCAGGTTGCTGGCCGCCAGCGACGTGTTCAGCTGCGCCAGCGACGTGCTCGCCCCGAAGGTGAAGCTGAAGGCGGGTTGGCCGGCCGAAGCCGCGATCGCCAGCACGTCGCCGCTCTTGATCGTGGTGCCGTCGACGAGGTTGGCAGACGTGCCGCCGAGCGCCGCAGTCGAGGTGACCTGCGACCTGGTGGTGTAGCCGGTCGGGCTCTGCAGCACCTGGTTGGCGATCGACTTCGCGGTATCGACCAGCTTCTGCAGCGAGGTGATGCCGGTGTTGGCGGCCTGCAGCACCTGCACACCGTTGCCGATGCCGTCGAGCAGGTTGTTGATGTCGCTGGCGCGGTTGTCGAGCGCCTGCGCGGTGAAGAAGTTGGTCGGGTTGTCGAGCGCCGTGTTGACCTTCTTGCCGGTGGCAAGGCGGTTCTGCGTCGTGGAGAGCAGATCGGCGGTGGACTGGAGGGAGAGGAGGTTCTGACGAACCGAGGAGGAGAGAATGATATCGGACATTTTCATACCTTTCTGGTGTGAAACTGAGGAAAAAGCCGCTCCAATCCTTTCTGATCGGGCGGATGGCCGATCCTGCGGTCTGGCCGCGAAGGAAAACGAAATCTCCGGCGCGGCATTTGAGACAAAGGCCGAAGAATAAAATTGTCGCCATTGGGCGAGGTTCACCCTGAAAACTACTGAGACGACTGACAATTCCGGCCAGATAACGACGCCAGCGCCCGCCTCTCGTTCACCAAGCATTAACCATCATGGGAAAGGATCACTGTCGCATCGGCCCCTGCCCGCAACGGCGGCTGCTAAGCAGTGCCGAACCACTTCGCTCCGCCAGCGAAGACGTCGCGCGACTGCAGGCAAAGGAGAACGGTCATGGCCCTGAAGGTCGAACTCAAACCGAACGAACGCATCATCGTCGGCAATTGCGTGATCACCAACACCGACCAGCGCGCCCGCCTGCTGATCGACGGCGACCGCATCCCGATCCTGCGCGAGAAGGATATCCTGACGCCCGAGACCGCGGACACGCCGGCGAAGCTGATCTATCTGGCCGTGCAGCTGATGTATCTGTCGCCGGACCCGATGGCGCACCACCCGACCTATTTCAGTCTGGTGCGCGACATCATCACCGCGATGCCGAGCGCGTGGCCCTTCATCGAAAGCGTCAACAACTTCATCCTCAACGGCGACCTCTATCACGCGTTGAAGGAATCCAAGAAGCTGATCGCACACGAAGAGAAGCTGCTGGAAACCGCGCGCGACCAGCAGAACGCCGAGCGCGACGACACACGCAAGAGCGCGTAAAGCCTCTTGTTTTGACGCGCTTTCTTCACGCGAACCGGCGTCCGCTTCGCTTGAGAACGCTCCAGCCCCACTCGCCTGAACGAAAAAGGCCTCCGCGCGGAGGCCTTTTTGCTGGCTGGAGTTCAGGGGCGCGCGATCAGCTGATCGGCAGGTATTTCAGCAGCGTCGTCTGATACAGCATCGACGTGGTCTGGTACGACGCCTGCAAGCTGGTTTGCAGCGCCAGGATCTTGGTCGCGACCTCGTCCTGATTGACGCCCTCGACCGAGTCGAGCATCGTTTCCGCCATCCCCTTGAGCTGGGTCTGCCGATCGGTGGCCGCCTTGGTCGCGGTCTGGGCACCGGCGAATTCGGCCTGCACGTCCTGGATCTGCTGCTGACCGTTTTGCGGGGCGAGGTTGGCGCTCACGCGCTGCGCGAGCGCCGTCACCTGCGCGCTCGCATTCGGGTTGCTGGCGTTGGTGGTGACGGCTGCGTACACCGCGACGTTCTGCAGCAAATAGCGGAAGGCCTGTTCGTTGGCGCGCGCGCCATACTGCACGGTGATCGACTGATCGACCTGGGCGACCGCGGTGCCGCGCGCCGACCCCGGGCCATCCTCGCCGGTGTACCAGTAGACGGTGTTGTCGGGCGTGCCCGCGACCAGGTTGGTGGCGGTGTCGAACGGCGGTCCCCCTACCCTCAGCGGCGCCGGCGCTGCGGTGGTGTTGTTGGCGATGCCGAGCGCGCCGAGTGCGGCCGTATTGGAGCTCGAGATCGACAGGCTCTCGCCGTCGGCGCCGTGCAGGGTGATCGCGCCGTTGCTGATGGTCGACGGGTTCTTGGTGCCGCTGATCTGGTCGATCTTGGCCATCAGCGTCTGCACGCTGTCGGTGACGTTGACCTGGTTGCCGGTGGCGCCCGAGGCCACGAAGGTGATCGGCGTGCCGTTCACCGTGATGGTATCGCCGGCGGCAAAGCTCGTCGACAGCGAGTCGGTGCCCGCCGCCCCCGACAGCGCCGTGGCGCCGCTGATCGGCGCCGGCGGCGTGTTCCGGTTGTTGACCGCGGCGCCCGAGACGGTCGCGACCGGATTGAAGAAATTGTTCGATGCCGCGACCGCGGACGCCGCGACCAGCGACGTGTCGCTCAACGTCTTGATCGACGAGGTCAGCGTCGACTGCAGGTTGGCCGTCGTCGCCGCGGTGTCGGTACCGATCAGGAACGAGCCGGCGGGCGGCGGGTTCGTCGTCGTCGCCGTGAGTTCGATCGCTTCGGTGGTGCCGTCGGGCAGTGTGAAGTTGAACTTGATCTTGTCGCCGTCCTTCGGATTGACGGCGCCGAGATCGACCGAAGCCGATTTCGGCGTGCCGGTCGGCTGCGTCACCGTGGCGCCGCCCGTCAACGACGACTGCACCGACAAGAGCTTCAGGCCGAACGGCGAGCCGTCCTCGGCGATACTCGTGACCGTCGTGGTCGCCGGCGGCGACGAGACGCTCAGGCGGCCCATCATGCCGGCGCCCTGATCGGCCTGCTTGCGCTCATTGATGAGCTGCGAGAGCCCGGCCTGGGTTGCCGTGCCCTTGAGCATGGTATCGGCGGACACCGTGGCCGGCGTATCCATCGCACGGCCGGAAAACAGATAGCGGTCGCCCGACTGGCTGTTCAGCATCGCGACCGCGTTGGCGAAGGCCGCCTGCGCCGTGATCTGGCCCGAGGTCTGACCGCTGTCGTTGAGCGTCAGCGTCGCCGTCGTCGCGGCGTTCTTCACCTGGGTCCCGACGTCGGACAGGCCCTGCAAGGTGAGGTTCGCGACACTCAGGCGCGTGTTGAGGTTGGTGGCGGTATCGGAGAACGCGTTGATGCCGCTGATCTGCGCGCGCAGGCTGAGCGCGAAACCGCGATCGAGCCCCTGCCCCGCATAGGTGGTCGATACCTTGCCGGTCGCAAGCTGCGTGGTCAGGTCATTGAGCTGATTTCGCAGGTTGAGGATCGTGGTGCCGATATAGGAAGTTCTGCCGCTGACGCCGTCGATCGACATGTTACCCTCACGTGAGCTGCAGCAGCGCGTCGTACATCTGCTTGATCGACGACATCACGCGCGCATTGGCGGAATAGGCGTTCTGCAGCGAAAGCAGATGCGCCATCTCCTCGTCCATGTTGACGCCGGAGGTCGAGTCCATCTTGGTCTGCAGCGTGTTCAGTACGACGTCCTGGCCGTCAGCGAGTTGCTTCGCGGCGGTCGCGGACTCGCCCTGCTGGCTGATGAACTGCTTGGCAAAGTTCAGCAGCGTGCCGGTGAACGGCGCGCCTGACGTGCCAAGGCCGGTCTGCGGCGAATAGCTGTACGAGGCGTTCGACAGCTGGTTCAGGACGAGGTTGGCGCGCGTGGTGTCGCCGGCCGGCGTCTGCGGATTGGTCGAGTAAACCACCATGCGCGAGGGATCGCCGATCAGGCCGGTGTTGACGCTGATGCGCGCGGCAAGGCCGGTGGTCTGCGAGCCGTTCGCGGTGATCGCGCCGGTGTAGAGCCCGCCATTGTCGGTGAACAGCGGAAGGTGCGGATCGCCCGAGGTCAGCGACGAAACCGTCGACGTGACCGACGCCGCGGTCACATCGGCCTTGTTGGCGGCGCCGTCGTCGAGCACGCGCAGTGTCGACCCGGACGGATTGGAGAATTGCAGGCCGGTTCCGCCGAGTGCGCCGTTGAGCTGCGACAGCACCGAGCTCATGCCGCCGGAGAAATCGATGCCCAGCACCTCGTCGTTCGGATCGACGGTCGCGGTATTGCTCAGCGGCAGCACGCTCGGATCGTCGACGCGGATGATCGACAGATTGTGCGTGAGGCCGGTGGTGTTGTCCTTGTAGGAGACGTGGATGGTGTTGCCGTTCTGCAGCCCCGAGAGGTCGAGGTCGAAGCCGGACTGCGCCCCCGCCGTCGCCGCGGTGCCCGCGGTCGTCTTGTCCGACAACGCACTCGACATCGCGGCGGCGAACTGATCGATCTGTGTCTGGGCCTGCGCCAGCGTGTTGTCGCGCAACTCGAGATAGGCGGCGATCTTGCCGGAGCGAATCGAGTTGGTCGACACCATGTCATAGGTGCCGCCATGCGGGAACGTGATGGTGATGGTGCCGACCGTGCTCTTGGTCGGGTCGGTATTGTACAACGTGTTGGGCGTCATCGTGCCCTGGGCGTTGAAGCTGAGCGTCGCGGCCTCGGTGCCGACCAGCTGCACGCCGGAATTGGTGAACACGCTCACCTGGTTCTGGCTGTTGGTGACGGTGCGGATGTCCATCAGCTGCGAGAGCTGCGTGACGTAGCGGTCGCGCTGATCGAGCAATGCCGCGGTCGAGGCGTCGGTCGTGCCGCCATTGGCCGCCAGCTGGACATTGAGGCGAGCAATCTGCTGCAACGCATTGTTGGCGCTGTTGATGGAGTCGCTGATGCCGGCCTCGGCGTTGGCGCGCAGCGTCTGGATTCCCTGCGAGGTCGCGTTGAGCTGCTGCGCCATCGATTGCGCGGCATTGATCACGCCGATGCGGGCCGACTGCGATTCCGGGCTGGTCGACAGCCCCTGCAGCGCGGTCAGGAACTTGTTGTAGGCGTCCTCGATCGTGCCGGTGGAGTCGGGATTGCCGTACACGCCCTGCAGATTGGCCAGGAAATCCGAGCGGACGTCGGCATAGGCCGCGCCCGACGTCTCGGTGCGAAGCTGGGTCTGCAGGAATTCGTCGAGCTGGCGGTTGACGCCGGCGATGAGGACGCTCGATCCGAACTGGCCGGTGGTGCCGGTAGTCTGGTTCAGCGTCTTCCTGACGTAGCCGGGCGTCTCCGCGTTGGCGACGTTCGACGACACGAGCGAGAGCGAGGCCTGCGTGGCGCGCAGGCCCGACATCGCGGTGGAAAGGGCTTGGCTCAAACCCATGATGTGTACTCGCCTTTACTTCTTCACACGTGCAGCAACGACGCGATCAGCGCACCACGTTCAGGAGGTCCTGCACCATCGAGTTGGTCGTCGTGATCACCTTGGTGTTCGCCGAATAGGCCTGCTGGGTCACGATCAGCTTGGTGAATTCGTCGGCAATGTCGGTGTTCGAGCTCTCGAGCGAGGAGCCGACGATGGTGCCGGCCTTGCCGAACAGCGCCGCGCCGGACTCGTCGGTCGCCTCGAACGCACCGCCGTCGATGCGCTTGAGGAAGTTGGTGCCGTTGAAGGTCGCCACCGAGATTTCGGCGAGGTCGATGTTGCGGCCGTTGGTGTAGTTGCCGACGATGCGGCCGTTGGTGGAGACGCTGACCGACTGCAGCTGGCCGGCGGGGAAACCGTCCTGCTGGATCTGGTTGACCTGAACGTTGCCGTTGGCGTCGGCGAACTGCGTCACGCCACCGGAGCCGAAATTGATCACGGGGCTGCCGAGCGACACGCCGTTGACGACGGCATTGGTGAGCGCCACCGAAGAGATCGCCGGCGACATCTGGCCGTTCGAGGCGAAGGTGAAGTTGACGTTGACGTTCTGCCAGGAGACCTGCGTGCCGGTCGCATTGGGATTGACCTGATAGAACAGATTCCAGGTGTCGGTATGTCCGCTGCCCAGCGAGGAGCTGTCGGTCTTGGCCCAGCGGAATTGCAGGTTCACCGGCGCGCCCGAGACGTCGTAGGCCGTGACGGCGCCACCCGAGACGGATTCGTTCAGGAAGGTCGAGTTGTCGTTGCCGATGACCTGGCCGGTGCCGACCGTGCCGCCGCCGCCGCGAACCGCAACCGCCGACCCGGTGAAGCCGAGCGCCGCAAAGGCGGTCGCGTTCGAGCTCGTCACGTTGAGATCGGCCAATTTGCCGGAGTGCAAGGTGATCTTGCCGCCGCTGATCGTCGATGACGTCGTGGTACCGGTAATCGCGTCGATCTTCGCAAGCAGCGTTCCGATGCTATCGGTGACGTTGAGCTGGTTGCCGGTCGCCCCCGACGCCACGAAGGTGATGACGGTGCCGTTGACCGTGATCGTGTCGGCGGGCACGACGGGCGGGCCCGCAGAGCCGGCGCTGAAGTTGGTATTGATCGAATCGGTGCCGGCTGCGCCCGAAAGCAGGGTCGCGGCGGTAATGGCCACGGACGGCGTCGCCTTGTTGTTTTGCGCGGTGCCGGTGATGGCGGAATCGGTATACGGCGCAGCCGGCGTGCCCAGCACCAACGGATTGTTTCCACTGCTGAACGCGCCCGGCCGGATCAGCTCGGAACCGGGAACCGAAGTGTCGTGCGCGGTGGTCAAGGGATAGGACGCGAGGTTGGCGCGATAGTCGATCTTGGTGGTCTGCTGCGCCGGCAGGAAGTCGTTCTTGAATTGCAGCACCTGCGGCGATGAGCCTGCCGGGTTGCCGGTGGTCGGGTCGATCGGCACGCCCTCGAGATAGTAGCCGGCGCCGTTGACGAGATAGCCGTCCTTGTTGAGCTGGAAGTCGCCGCGCCGGGTATAGCGGTCGACGCCGTCGAACACCGGGGCACCGTCGGTGAAGCTGCCGGGCTTCTGCACCGCGAAGAAACCGTTGCCGTTGATCGCCATGAAGGTCGCGACGGATGCCGACTGGACGTCGCCCTGCACCGAGTTGGTCGAACGGGACTGCGCGGTGACGCCGCCGGCGAGTTGCGCGGTCAGGGCGGTCTGCGGGACGAGGTCAAGGAATGAGGTATCGATGCGCTTGAAGGCGGTGGTCTGCGAGTTGGCGATGTTGCCGGAGATGTTTTCGAGCGCGTACGACCCCGCGCGCAAGCCACCGACAGCCGTCGTGAGAGCGCCGAAGATACCCATGACATGTTCTCCAATTCGATTCCCGGCGGCTGGCAATCACAGGAATGGCCGCATCGGCGGAGCATGTCGCAAAGGTCGTGCCACGAAACAAAACGTAACAAAATCATCCGCTTGAAAAAAATGCCTCGGTCGTTCGACCGGGGCACATTTGCCGGGAGCGGCAACAATTGCCGGGAAGGAATGTCAGGTCGCCGACGGCGCCGCCGGGTGAAACACCAGCGCGAATCCGTCCATGCAGTACCGCAGTCCGGTCGGTTTCGGGCCGTCGTCGAAGACGTGGCCGAGATGGCCGCCGCAGCGGCGGCAATGCACCTCGGTGCGCACCATGCCGAAGGTGCGGTCCGACGTGGTGCCGACCGCATTGTCCAGCGGCTTGTAGAAGCTCGGCCAGCCGGTGCCGCTCTCATACTTGGTCTCGGACGAGAACAGCGGCAGGTCGCAGCCGGCGCAGGCGAATGTCCCCTTGCGGTGCTCCTTGAGCAGCGGGCTCGATCCCGGCCGCTCGGTGCCCTGGTTGCGCAGGATCTCGTATTGCTGCGGCGTCAGCTGGGCGCGCCATTCGGCGTCGGTCTTCTCGATCTCGAATTTCTCGGCGGCCTGCGCCGGCGAGGCGCGCAGCCAGCGGAAGGCGGCGAAGCCGAACAGGCCGGCGGCGGAAGCAAGCAGGATGCGGCGATCGATCATCAATCATCTCCGGTGCGGACGGCTCACGGGGGCGCGCCCCGAGGTTCTGCAACAGATACGAACCCCGCCGGCGGACGTTACATCCGCCCGTCGGAGATCCGCTCACTTTCTTGCGAGGCATCCGGATACGCCGCCTCGCCGTCCTCGATCTGCCTGGGCGCGGGCGGACGCGCCGGCCGGACTGCCGACGGGGGTGGACGGCGGGGTGCCGGTCCCCGGGTTCCCGCCCTGAGATTGGCCTCGGCGAGCCGCGCCTCGCGCAGGCGCTCCTTCGCACGTGCACCCTCGCGGTAGCGCGCCAGAACACCCGCCACGGACGAGGCCCCCCTCGCCCACAGGCTGACGAAATGACCGGCGACGCGGCCGGTGGTGCCGCCGGCCCAGACCAGCTCGAACGGCGAAAACAGCCGCCAGCGATCGTCGCCCCACAGGATGCTGCGCGCGATCAGCTGCCCGGCGAGCGCCGAGGTGTTGAGTCCCTGCCGGCCGAAGCCGCTCGCCACCCACAGGCCCCGGCGCAACTGGCCGATCTGCGGCATGCCGTGCACGGTGACGCCGACCGCGCCGCCGAACATCTCCGCGACCGGAACCTTGCCGAGTTGCGGAAACACCGTGGCGATGCGGCGCTGCACCGCCGAGCCGAGGCGCTCCGGCCGTGCGTCCCAGGTGGTTTCGGGGCTGGCCCACAACAGCCGATCGCCATCGACGACACGGAAATGGTCGATGCCGTCGCTGTCGACGACCGAGCCGGGAAAGGCGATGGTCTCGGCCAACCGCTCCCCGAGCGGCTCGGTCAATGCCGCGTAGCGCCACACCGGCAGCAGCGTATCGGACAGCCGCTTCAACGGCGCACCGAGATGGATATTGCCGGCGAGGACAATGTGGTTGGCCCGCAGCCGCGCCGTCGGCGTCACGATGCGTTTGCGGATGCCCGAGAAATCGATGCTGACGACCGGCGTCTCCTCGAAGATCCGCACGCCCGCCCGCGTCGCCAGCGCGGCGAGGCCGTGCACATATTTGCGGCCATCGATCTGGAACGCCTTCGGATAATAGATGCCGTGGAAATAGCGGCCGGTCCCGAGCGCGCTGCGCACGCGATCGACCTGCCAGCCCTCGACCTCGGTCGCGAAATCCTCGCCGAGCGTCTGCAGACGGCCGATCAGCGCCTCGCCGACATCGACATTGGAGACTTCCAGCGCGCCATCGCTCGGCTTGATGCCCGGGATCAAATCCTCGGTAGCGGTGGCGCGGACATAGTCGGCGCCCTCCTTCGACAGCGCCCACAATTCGCGGGCATCGTCGAGGCCGACGCGCTCGATCACATCTGATATCGGCAGGCCGAATCCCGGCATCACGGTGCCGAGATGGTGACCGGAGGCGTTCCAGCCGATCTGGCGGCCCTCGAGCACCGCAACGCTCGCACCGAGTCGCGCCGCCTCACGCGCCACGGTCAGGCCGGCCAGCCCGGCCCCGACCACGCAAATATCGACATCGAGGTCGAAGGCCAGACGGTCGCGGAACGGCGAGGCCGCCTGATCGGGGCCGTCTGCCGCACTTGTGGAACTCTCGCTCATGGCGTTTCTTACGGACCGCTGCGGCGCTTGTCACCTTGTCCAGGGCATGAGCCTGTAGAATTAATTCGACCTGACCGAATCGAGAATGGAAGTCCATGCGCCGTTTGCTGCTGCTGCGTCACGCCAAAACCGAACACGACGCGCCTTCGGGGCACGACCAGGACCGCCGTCTCGACGAGCGCGGCCACCGCGACGCGGCGGAGATCGGCGGCTGGATCGCCCGTCATCCGCCCCTGCCCAATCTGGCGCTGGTCTCGCCGGCAGCCCGCACCAGGCAGACCTGGGAGATCGTGCGCGAGGCGCTGAAGGGCGCCGGGCCTGCGCCGAAAGTCGAATTCGTGCCGGACCTCTACGGCGCCGATCCGGCGCAATTGCTGACCGCGATCCGGATGGCTTCGGTCACCGATCCGAAGCGGCTGATGCTGATCGGCCATAACCCCGGCATGCACGAGCTCGCGCTGACCCTGACCGGCAGCGGCGACGAGGCCGCGAAGCGCGCGCTCGGCGATAATCTGCCGACCTCGGGGCTCGCCGTCTTCGACTTCGCGACCGACGACTGGAACGACGTCTCGTTCCGGCGCGGCAAGCTCGTCCTGTTCGTCAGCCCTAAACTGTTGAAGCAGGCCTCGCGCAGCTGACGCAAGCGGACAGCGCCGCGCCGCCATGCTATATTGACCTCTGCGCGACAGGGGGACCGGTTCGCGTCGATACCAGACCGACTTCAAGAAAAAGAAGGCGCGCGTCCCGGCACAGGGACCAAACGGCTCCAGACCAATCGCGGACAGGAGGCGCAGATGTACAAGTCCATTCTCGTTCCGATCGACCTCGCCGATACCGATCTGGCGAAGCCGGCGATCGCAACCGCCGCGACGCTGTCACAGACATGGAACGGGGCGGTGCGTCTGCTCAACGTGCTGCCGATGACGCCGGTGATGCTCGCCGAATATGTGCCGGCGGATTTCGACAGCCAGCAACGCGAAACGTCGGAAGAGGCGCTTGCGATCGTCGCGCGCGAATCCGGCATCGCGCCCTCCCGCATCTCGGGCGTGGTCCGCCAGGGCGGCATCTATCACGAGATCCTCGAGGAGGCGGCGGCCATGAAGGCCGACCTCATCGTGATGACCTCGCACCGGCCGGCGATGCGCACCTACTTCCTCGGCTCTAATGCCGGGCACGTGGTGCGCTACGCCAAATGCTCGGTGCTGGTGGTGCGGCACTAAAGCGGGATGAGTTACGGGGCCGCCGCAGGCGGCGCTGCCAAAATATCGAAAACAACCCCATGCAAAGCAGCCGGCGGCTGCCGGCGCTCGGCCAGGGCGACTTGACACGTCGGGCAACTCAGGAATATTCTTCCAATATTCCGAAATTGCGCCCACGTCCCCTCGCCCTACACGTCGCAGGCGGGAAAGGGAACGCGCCCAATTTGCGGGCGCAGCCTAATCTCAGCCTGCTTTAATCCAACCAGGACGTGGACTCATTAGCGCGTAGCCACAGCCGGATTGACGCGAGTTGGATGAACGCGAAGCAGTTGGCAGCGCGTTTGTCCGGTATGATGGCCCAAACGCCACAAGCCTGTTGATACAGCACATGCCTTTAAGGGTGAGGCATGAAAATCAAAATGTGAGCAGCCAACACCGCTGTCCCGACGAAGGCGAGAGCTACGTATCCAGCGATTTCCATCCAGCGTGGGTACATGATCTCATTTTAGGATGAGGCGTGGATTTCTTCCAGTGCCACTACCTACTTCGGTCAGGCGCTGAAACTACGGCTCGGCGGTCAGGCTCGATGAAGCGCTGACCGACGGCGATTGGTCGCGATGCACCCGGAAGCGGACGCATTGTGCTCGCGTAGAGTTCTTCGCCTTTTGGCTCCAACCCGGACATGTCCGCACGCTCGCGGAGTGTCCATTGGCTGATTGCGTCGCTACCGCCGCGCGAGATTGAGCCTTCAGCACGGCGCCGGTGGCAGCGTCACCGGCACTGCTATTTCGTGAATCTGGGCCTTGTGGATGTCGGCGGCGTTGGCGCCGCGGGCTGAAGATTGAACGTCAGCCAGACGTTCCAGCCTGCTGGCCGATTTTCATTGGCGAATTCGCCGTAGCCCTTCAGGTTCAGATATCCCTGCATGTCTCCGACCGGAAAAATGTAGCCGACCTGCGGGCCGACACCGGCCACGCGCGACCGGAAGCAGCCGACGCGATCGCCGGAGCCGCTGTCGCAGCCGAGCTGCTGATAGAGGTAACCGACGAGGCCAACCTGCCACTGCTTGGTCAGGAATTGCGATGCGCCCCAGTCGAGGTGCATGTCGACGCCGCTTTGATATTGGGTGGAGGGGTTGACGAAGTTGTAGGTGAATCCCAGCACCGTCGAAAATTCATGCCCGGTCTTTGGATCGAAATAGGTGTAGCCGCCGCCCGCGTCGACCGCCCAGTGCCCAATCCCCAAATTCGCCAGGCGGTCCGACTGATAGGCGCCGACCGGAAGGTCGGCGGTAATGTACGTCATGTAATTGTTGACACCGGCATTCCAGCGCAGCGCGAACTGCGGGATCAGGTCGCCGAATGCAATGAGCGAGCTGTCGATGCTGTCAAACCGGGAGAAGGGGAACGTGCCGCCGCCCGGTCCCGTCAATGTCCCAACGAGCGATCCCGCCAGCGACGTGGAGTTGGAGCCGTAGGTCGCCAACAGGCTGGCAGAGGCCTGACCGCCCAGCACCGGCGTTGCAAAGGTGTAAGTCCCGGCGACAAGTCCAAGATTCACATTCGCATTGACGTTCGCGTTCACGGTGGCTGTCAGATTCGCGGGAAAGCGGCCAAGCGTGATTTCGCGCGACCGCGCCACGTCGCCGCCGGCGGAAACAGAGGTGTGATAATAAACCGTGGTCACCGACCAGCCCGGCGCCTGCTGAGGAACAGCCGCGAGGCTGCCAAAAAATCCGGGCAGCCAAAAGCTGATGCCATTTTCATCGGCGCGTGCCGCTTGGGTGGATAGCACCAGCAGAGCGGCGAGCGCCCCAATACTCAAATGCCACTGCGAGAAAAATCTGCGTCCCAAGCCCGGTCCAAGGTACCGCATCGCCGCCCCCGACTCTCGCGATCCCGCCATTGCTCCGGCGGGGTAGAAACTCGGAAAGAATAAGCTGACGCCGCCGTTGGTCCATGTGAAATCAGCATACTTGCGTTCAGTCGGCCATTTATTGAAAGGCTGTGTTCACGACGCCACAGTTGGCACTTTCTGCATAGTCGTCAGAGGCTCTCGACAAGGAAGAGGCGACCTGGCTCGATTGATCTAGATCAACATGAGAACGATGCGTTGCAGGAAGCATCTTGTCTTGTCTGGTTCGTAGACGCTGCATTGTCGGCCCCGCACTTCAGATACTCGATCGTCTTTTGACTGACCAAGGCGTTAAACACGTCCCCGCAGCATCGGCGGACTAGAAAGCTGCCGATAGATTCTTGCTCGGGCGGCGCTCGTAACTTTGAAACTCGGTCACTGCGAGTAGCCCATGCACGACGTTGGCGTTGCGGCAGGCGTACCCAATCTGGTGGCTGATGGCTTCGAACGCACCTCGCCCGCCACCGCATTCCCGGTCAATGGCCACGCCCCTCATGAGATGATCGGCAGTGTTTGGGAATGGGCCGCCGATTGGCGTCCACCAAAAGCACGACGCAGACGCCCCGAAAGCCTGCTTCATCCCGCAAGATCCTCGCGGCCGGTCCGAGGGCGCGAGCTACGGCTCTCATCAGCCGAACCTGAGGATTCCACGCAAGATGCTTAAAGGCGGCTCGCATCTTTGCACTTCCAGCCAATGCCGCCGCTATCGTCCGGCCGCGCGTCATGCCGAGCCGATCGACACCTCAGCAAGCCGTGTCGGCTTCAGGTGCATCACCAGGAAGAGGATCACGTCATGAGTAACGACACGATTCCGGAAAAGCCTGAGATGAATATGGGGCCGAACAGCGCAGGGTTGAAACGCCGCGATCTCTTGTTGAGCGGTAGTTCGCTGGTCGCCGCTTCAGCACTCTCTGCCGTCGCGGCGACAAGCTTCGCGCAGGCGCAGCAACCAACGCCGGCTCCGGCGCCCGCACCGGCCGGACAGCGGCCCAATATCGTCGTCATCATGGGGGACGATATCGGCATCTGGAATATCGGTGCCTACCATCGCGGCATGATGGCTGGCCGGACGCCGAACCTCGACAAGATCGCCGCAGAAGGCATGCTGTTTACCGATTATTACGCCGAGGCGAGTTGCACCGCAGGCCGCGCCAACTTCATCACCGGCGAGCTACCGATCCGCACCGGCATGACAACGGTCGGTCAGGCCGGCGCTCCCACAGGCTTGCCGGCGGAGGCCGTGACCATTGCCACCGCGCTCAAAGGCATGGGCTATGCCACCGGTCAATTCGGAAAGAACCACCTTGGCGACAAGAACGAGTTTCTGCCGACAGTGCACGGCTTCGACGAGTTCTTCGGCTATTTGTATCATCTCGACGCGATGGAAGACCCGGCCCACCCCGCTTATCCGCAGGAGCTGCTAAACACCGTCGGTCCGCGCAACATGATCCATTCGTGGGCAACCAATGTGGACGATGCCACCGTGGATCCGCGCTGGGGCAAGGTCGGCAAGCAAAGAATTGAGGACGCCGGAACGCTCTATCCCAAGCGGATGGAAACTGTGGACGATGAAATTCGAGACTTTGCGTTGAGTTTCATTGAAAAGGCTAAAGCCGACAACAAGCCGTTCTTCTTGTGGCTCAATCCGACTCGGATGCACATCGTCACGCATTTGTCGCCAAAGTATCAGGCAATGCGCAACTCCAAGAACGGTTGGTCGATTCATGAAGCCGGCATGGCACAGCTTGACGACGATGTCGGCATCGTAATGCAAAAGCTTAAGGACATGCGCGTGGATGACAACACCATTGTCATCTTCACCACTGATAACGGCACCGAGGTCTTCACTTGGCCGGATGGCGGACAGACACCGTTCGCTCAAAGCAAAGGTACGGTCATGGAAGGCGGCTTTCGCGCGCCCGCGATGATCCGCTGGCCGGGCAAAGTGCCGGCCGGCAAGGTCGAGAACGGCATCATCTCCGGGCTGGACTGGTTCCCGACCTTGCTGGCCGCTGCCGGCAACCCGAACATTGTCGAGGAACTGAAGAAGGGCAAGCACATCGGGGACCGTACCTACAAGTGCCATCTGGACGGTTATAATCAGATGGACATGATTACCGGCAAGGGGCCGTCGAACCGACACGAAATCTGGTACTTCGGCGAGAGCGAACTCGGGGCTGTGCGCATCGACGACTACAAGTATCGTTTCATCGACCAACCGGGGGGCTGGCTGGGCGAAAAAAGCAAGGTTGACGTGCCCTACCTGACCAACCTTCGCCTGGATCCGTTCGAGCGAACGGGCTGGCCCGATAGCGGGACCAAATACGGCGCGCAACAGTACTTCGACTGGTTCAAATATGAGTTCTGGCGCTTCGTGTTCGTTCAACAGGAGGTCGAGAAGCTGGCCATGACCGCAGTCGAGTTTCCACCGATGCAGAAGGGCGCGAGCTTCAACCTCGATTCCGTGAAGGCGAAAATCGAGGCCGCCAGGACGGCAATGGCAAAATGAGATTCATGATCGTGTTGGGCGGCGTCCATGCCGCCCAACACCGTCTCCTCCGGCCTTTCGATATCGCAGATCGGTTTACCGAAATCCGCTTCCGGGAGTGGAGCGGGCCAAGAGCGGACGGGGCCCGATCGCAGCCTTCCAGGCCTTCTCGAACCTCCGGCGAGGTCCGCCTTCTCGCGGCTGTCAGGGTGAGAGCGGACATCAAGCGCCCCTCATCCAACTCCGATTTGTGAGTACACGGCCCAGCTGATTGGTCAGCTGCCACCATCGAGGCAAAGCCGCGCACAAAAAGAATGCTGCCAAAGCGGTGTTCGCCTAGAGGCGATTCCGTTTCGGCTGCATCCGGCGCGCCTCGCGCTCGATGCTGGCGGCCACCAGCGGCGCCTTGTCGGCGGCGATGGGCGGAGAAAACACGAAGCCCTGCACCACATCGCAATCGAGCCCGCCGAGCACGTCCAGTTCGGCGGACAATTCGGCGCCCTCCGCCACGACCGTCATGCCCAGTCCGTGCGACAGGGCGATGATGCCACCGAGCAGCTTGCGCTTCTCCGGCGCGGTGGAAATGCCATCCACGAAGGCCCGGTCCACTTTCAGGCAGTCGAAAGGCAGGCGCGTCAGATAGCCGAGCGAGGAATAGCCCGAGCCAAAATCGTCGAGCGCCAGCCGGGCGCCGAGACCCGACAGGGCCGTCAGCGTGCGACTGATCCGCTGCTCGGTATGATCCACGAACAGGCTTTCGGTGAGCTCCAGACAGAGCAGCTTCGCCGGAAAGCCGGTCTCCGCCAGCACGGCCGCGACTGCGGTCTCGAAATCCACGCTCCAGATCTGCGCCGGCGAGACATTGACCGAGATGGAGCGCGGCGGCAGCCCGGCATCCAGCCAGGTGCGGCCCTGCCGGCAGGCCTCGCGCAGCACCCACAGGCCGAGGTCGACGATGAGGCCGGAGCTTTCGGCGATCGGGATGAACTCCGCCGGCGAGATCGGCCCGCGCTCGGGATGGGCCCAACGCAGCAGCGCCTCGAAGCCGGTGACGCGGCCGGTCTTCAGATCCACCTGCGGCTGGTAATGGGCATCGAGGGCGCCGGCCTCTACCGCGTGGCGCAGGTGGCGGCCGAGATCGAGCCTTTCATCGACCGCCTGCGCATAGACCGGCTCGAACAGTTGCGCCCGGCCGCGCCCGGCCTCCTTGGCCATGTAGAGCGCGAGGTCCGCGTTGCGCACGGCGGTCTCCGCCGTCGCGCCGTGCTCCGGCAGGCGGGCGATGCCGATGGTGGCGCCGACCGAGGCCTCGCCCTCGGCGAGATCGACGGGGCCGGACAGTTTGCCGACGAGCCGATCGGCAAGCCCGGTCAGCGCGGCGTCGGACGTGTCGCATCCATCCGCCAGCACGGCGAATTCGTCGCCGCCGAGCCGGGCGATGAAGGCGCGCGGCCCCAAGTCCTGCCGCAACGCAGCCGCCACCTTGATCAGCAATTCGTCACCGGCGGCATGGCCGAGGGAATCATTGACCTCCTTGAAGCGATCGAGGTCGATGAGCAGCAGCGCACCAGTCCGGCCTCCCTGGGAGCAGCCTTCGGTCAAGGCGGCGAGCTGGCGCGTGAACAGCGCGCGATTGGCAAGGCCGGTCAGCGGATCGCTGTAGGCGAGCTGCTCGAGCTGGCGCTCGGCTTCCTTGCGCTCGGTGACGTCCTGCACGGTACCGATGATGCCGATGACCTTGTCGTGGGCAACCTCCGCCTTGCAGATCACAGCCAGATCGCGGGGCATGCCGTCCGCGTGCAGGATGCGCAGGTCGGTGGCCTCGGTCCGGCGGGTGCGCAGCACCCGTTTCTGCACGTCCCGGAAGCGGTCGGCGTCGCCGTCCAGGAAATAAGGCCTCATGTTCTCATCGGTCGGCTCGAACGTGTCGGGCAAGCCGAGAAGCTGGTAGAGCTCGGGCGCCCAGATCGTGCGGCCGCTGTCCAGCCGGAAGCTCCAGGTGCCGATCTTGCCGAGGCGGTGGGCCTCCTCCAGCGCCCGCGTGCGCTGGTCGAGCAGCGCCTTGGCCGCGCTGAGCTGGGTGATGTCGCTGGAGGTGCCGCGATAGCCGAGAAAGCTGCCGTCATCGGCGAAGATCGGCTTGCCGCTGGTGCAGATGCTGACGCGCGAGCCGTCCTTGCCGATCAGCGTATAGGTGAAGTCGCGAAAAGGGCGATGGGCCTCCATATCGGCCCGGTGCCGCGCCATCGCCTCCCCGTCCTCGGGCGCATAAGTCAGTTCCCAGCGCGCCTTCCTGCCAGCGGCCACCGTCTGGAACGCCGCATTGCCGGCAAGCGATTTGGGATAGGGCAGCAGCCGATGTTCGGCGTCGCTCTCCCAGCACCAGTCCGAGGCGGTCGAGACAAAATCGGCCAGCCGTTGCTCGCTCTCCGCCAGGCGCCGCAGCGCGGAGGTCTCCTCCGTGACGTCGCGGACGATGCCTGACACGCGTCGGACCTGGCCGTCCGCGTCGAATTCCGGCTCGCCATGCACCACGCAGTCAAGCAGGCTGCCATCGGAACTGCGGAGTCTCGTCCGCACCGCATAGGGCCGCCCCTCCGCCCAGCAGGCCGCGTAATGCGCCTCCAGAAGCTTCCGGCTTTCGGGCAGATAGCGCTCGCGCACCGTGGCGATGGGGATGTAGCCGTCGGCGGTGTCGAATTCGTAGAAGGCGGCGAGCTCGGGCGATATCCAGAGATCGGTCGCGGCGGCACTCTGCGACTCCCAGTAGCCCATGCGGGCCAACCGGATCGCACAGCGCAGCGATCGCTCCTCATGCCAGCGGCGACGCGCTTCCCGGGTCGGGGCCTGCCCTTGCGACAATTTGCGAGCGGCCATCGGTCCCCAACTCAACGCTAGCGTACGCAGCTAACAGGCTAGCATAGAGCGTCACAACCTTGGAGCGACGGCGGTGACGAGACGGGACTCTTCCGCTTCTTTGGTGTAGTTTCGGTGAATTCTGCAACCGGCGGTCGGCGCCCGGCTCTAAAGCGCGACGTGATTGGGTTGAATCGTCATCGCGCTTTAGCTCTTTGTTTGAGCATGATCTCCGCGCAAACGCGTCCCGCGTTTGTCCCGAGGGAAAACCGCTTCGCACTTTTCCGGATCATGCTTTAGCGCAGCACCGGCATCTTAACGGATCCGCACCAACTCGAGGTCGAAGTCGCCGGTGACGGCGGTCTCGATCTGGCAGCGCGAGAGTCCGATATCACGCAACGCCCGGTCATCGAGCTGGCGCAGCGTCTTGATCGCCTCGCGGCGTACCCAATAGGTCGCGAGTGCATCGCCCCACACTCGGAGCAATCGGAGCAATCCGCCCAACGTACTGGACCGCGCGGGCGCCGCGGCGGCTGAGGATATCGCTGACATTGTCATCTCCTTCGCTGCCCATAGACAAAGCTACGCCGTTGACGCAAATGCTGTTTCAGCGCCTGCGCCGTCGGGACCTCGGATTGCTTGCGCGCTCCTCGGTGCAATCATGGGCTTGTTCCCTCCTAAATGATCCGGTACATTGCTCGGAGCAAGTAAAACATTGCTCTCGGTGCAATAATGTCGAGGTTCGAATATCTGAAGCTGGCGGATGCGGTGGCCGCCGAGATCGCCAGCGGCGCGCTGAAGGCAGGCGACCGGCTGCCGCCGCAGCGTCATTTCGCCTATGACCGCAACATCGCCGTCTCGACGGCGAGCCGGGTCTACACCGAGCTGTTGCGGCGCGGGCTGGTGGTCGGTGAAGTCGGCCGCGGCACTTTCGTGTCCGGCGAGGCACGCCGCGGCATCACGGCCCCGACCGAGCCGCGCGGGGCCCGCATCGACCTCGAGTTCAACTACCCGCTGCTGCCGCACCAGGCGACGATGATCGCCAAGAGCCTCGAAGGATTGGAGCGGCCCGAGGTGCTCGAGGGCGCGCTGCGGCCGGCGACCAGCTTTGGCACGCGGGCGGCACGAACCATCTCCTCGGAATTTCTGGCGCGCAAGAACTGGACACCGAATCCCGACCAGATCGTGTTCACCGCCAATGGCCGGCAATGCATTGCCGCCGCGCTCGCCGCCGTCGTGCCGCCCGGCGGACGCTGCGGCGTCGAGGCGCTGACCTACCCGTTCGTCAAGGGCATCGCCGCGCGGCTCGGCATCTCGCTGGTGCCGCTCGCGATGGACGAACACGGCGTGCGACCGGATGCGGTGCAGAAAGCGCATCGCGAGGCGCATCTGTCCGCGATCTACGTCCAGCCCACGATCCAGAACCCGCTCAGCATCACCATGCCGCCGGAGCGCCGCGCCGAGTTGTTGCGGGTGGTGGAGAAGCTCGGCCTCGTCGTCATCGAGGACGGCGTCTACGGATTCCTCGACGATGAGGCGCCGCTCGCCGCGCTCGCGCCCGACAGCTGCATCGTGCTCGACAGCCTGTCGAAGAAGGTCGCGCCGGGCCTCGCGCTCGGCTTCATCGTGTCGCCGCCGCGGCTGCGCGAGAGCATCATGGCCGCGGTGCGCTCGGGCGGCTGGACCGCGTCGGGCTACGCCTTCGCCGCGGGGCAGCGGCTGATGGCCGACGGCACCGCTGCCGAATTGTCACGGCTGAAGCGGATCGATGCCGGCCGCCGCCAGCTTCTGGCGGCGAAGCATCTGGCCGATTTCGAAATCCAGACCAATCCGAAGTCGTATCATCTCTGGCTGACCTTGCCGCCGCATTGGCGCTCGCAGACCCTGGTCGCCGCCGCGGCGCGCCGCGACATCGCGCTGACGCCGTCGACGACCTTTGCCGCCACGCCGGGGCACGCGCCCAATGCGGTGCGGCTCGCATTGGCCGCACCGCCGATGGAGCAGCTCGACCTCGGCCTGCGGACACTGGCGGGAATGCTGAGCGCGACCGAAGAGGATTTTGACTCGACGGAGTGACATCGCACGTTCACTCCGAAGCGGCGCCGCAGTCCAGAATTGGATACGAGTGGCACTCGCAGCGGCCCATTTCCAGTGAGCGCCGGAGCATCAAAAGCCACAGGCCGCATACGTCTTTCTCACGAGACGAAAATGCGCGCCCTCGGCTACGAAGTCCACGTCCAGGCACTGATTGCCTTTGCGATATTCACCGATCACGCCGCACTGCAGATATTCGAGGTTTATCCGCCAGCGCTTTTCTTGCGGCGAGTAGGTCGCAAGGTCGTGCTGCGCGACCGGCGTCCCCCTGCAAATTCCGGCAACGTATTGCCGCACGTCGGGCGGCAGATTGTCGACGTGATTGTGATCAAGCGGATCATGTTTGTTGCCCACGCTGCCCTTGGAAAGAGCCGGCGGGATGCTCAGGAGCACAAGGCATAGAGCCATAAATGGGGTCCGGATTGTCATCTGACCCTCCAGCCAAAAGCAAATCCGTCGCCGAGTTTACAGCGCGTTGCTTACAGCCCGCTTACAGTCCGGCCGCGCGAACCGCTGCCTCACTGATTGCGAACCGCCTTCGGCAGCAGCGCATCGGGCAATTGATCGAAGCTGTAGCGCCGCGGCCGGTTGCGCGTGACGAAACCGCCGACCTGCCAGGTGAACAGCGCCGCAAAGCCGACCAGGAACAGCGCCCCCATCCAGTTCGAGGTCAGCAGCGCCGTCAGCAGCAATCCGATCATTGCCACCGCAAGGCAGGCCAGCAGCGCCAGCGCGGCGGTGTACGTCTTCGGTCCGAGGCCTCCGACCAGCCTGGCGTTGCTGCCCGCCGCCTGCATCCGGCGATGCAGCTCGACGATGAAGTCGCGGTAGAGATGTCCCTGCGGCGCCACCAGCGTCGCGGTCTGCCAGGTGGTCGAGAGGATCGCGATCCGCCCGCCCTTGGCGTTGTCGATGTCGGCGCGAAACCGCTGCTGCTGCATCGAGACCGGGCGATAGGACAATTTCACCGCGGAGATGTCGGCATAGTCCCACACGCCCGACCGGCCGGCGATCCGCCACGACAGCCCGTCCTCGGTCAGCTCGAACTGGTGCGCCGAGCCGATCAAAGAGGCCTTGTAGGCATAGCGCACTGCCGTGCCCTCGCCTGCCTCCGACCGATCCTGCAACGTTGTTGGCAAGCCGCCGTTCCACCCGTCCAAATCCATCCACGCGCTTGCGCGGGACGTCACGGCTATCCTACAAGCGAGCCATGCCCGAGACGACCTATTTTCCGCGTTACCTCATCCTCGGTGGCGCGATGATATCCGGCGTGCTGCTGGCGCTTGCCGTGCACATGCTCGGCGCGCGCTACGGGCTCGATCTCGGCGGCCTGTGGCGCTCCGACAGCCACGAGTTCATGCCGGCTGGCGCGGCGATTGCGTGGTGGCTGATCGCGACCGTCGGGTTTTCGGGCGGCTACTTCACCGCCAATCTGATGCACAGCGCTGTGGCCGGCCAGATCCCGCAGCGGATGCGTAACTTCCTGATCGTCGTCGGCGTGCTGATGCTGGCCGGTGCCGGCCAGGCCGCGTCGGCGCCGAGCACGGTCTCGACCATATCCGCCGTGCTCGCAGGCCTTGCCGCCCTGTGCCTCGGCGCATTGATGGCGTTCTGCGGCGCCTATTTTGCCCTGCGCAAGAGCTGAGCTAGCCTTCCAACTCAGGCGACCGACCGTTCCGGCACCCTGCGCAACATCTTGGCGACGTCGGCTGCCGGCCGCGGCGGGCTGAACAGATAGCCCTGCGCCTGCGTGCAGCCCTCCCGACGCAGCAGATCGAACTGGGTATCGGTCTCGACCCCTTCGGCGGTCGTGACGATGCCGAGGCTCTTGCCGAGGCCGGTGACCGCGCGCACGATCGCCATCGAGTCCTCGCGTGTCGCAAGGTCGGTGACGAAGGACCGGTCGATCTTGATCTTGTCGAACGGGAAGCTGCGCAGATAGCTCAGCGAGGAATAGCCGGTGCCGAAATCGTCCAGCGAGATGCGGACGCCGAAGCCGCGCAGCTCATGCAGCACCGCGAGCGTCGCCTCGCTGTTCTGCAGCAGCACCGATTCGGTGATCTCGAGCTCAAGCCGGTCCGCCGGCAGGCCCGATGCTTGCAGCGCCGCCTTCACCGACGACACCAGGCTCGGGTTCTTGAACTGCACCGGCGAGAGATTGACGGCAACCGCGACGGCCTCGGGCCAGCCCGCGGCATCCGCGCAGGCCTTGCGCAACACGATCTCGCCAAGCGGAACGATCAGCCCGGTTTCCTCGGCGACAGGAATGAAATTGTTCGGCGCGATCAGGCCACGCAGCGAATGGTTCCAGCGCGCCAGCGCCTCGAAGGCGACGATCCGATCGCCCGCGACATCGCGGATCGGCTGATAGTAGACCTCGAACTCGTCATGTTCGAGCGCGAGCCGCAGGTCGCGCTCCAGCAGGCGGCGCGCCTGCGCACGCGCGTCCATCCCGGTCTCGAAGAAGCGATAGGTGCCGCGGCCGTCGGCCTTGGCGCGGTACAGCGCAAGATCGGCCTTTTGCAGCAATTCGTCGGGATCCTTGCCGTCCTCGGGCGCGAGCGAGATGCCGATGCTGACGCCGATCACGAGTTGATGGCCGCCGATCTCGTAGGGCGCGGCGATCCGCTCGACCACGAGACTTGCCAGCGACGACACGACGGACGGCTCGCAATTGCTGCAGAACTGCACGATGGCGAATTCATCGCCGCCAAGCCGCGCCACGGTGTCGTGCTCGGTGACGCATTCGCCGAGCCGGCGCGCGACTTCGCGGAGCAGCGCGTCGCCGATCGGATGTCCGAGCGTGTCGTTGATTTCCTTGAAATGATCGAGATCGAGACAGAGCACGGCCAGCTGGTCGGAGCGCTTGGCCAATCTCGAGGCCTTCTCGAGCTGCTCGCGGAACAGCGTCCGGTTCGGCAAATTGGTCAGCGCGTCATGCCGCGCCATGTGCGAAATCTGTTCCTGGGCCTGCTGCCATTCGGTGATGTCTTCGAAGGTCGCAACCCAGCCGCCGCCCTTCATCGGCTGGTCGACGACGCGGATCGCGCGCTCGTTGCGGCTGACGATCCGCGTCGCGCTGTGGCCGGCCTTTGCCTCGGCGACGAGAGCATTGCAGAACTCCTCGGGATCGCCGTCCCACTCGCCGATGGAATGGAGGTCCTGCAGGACGTCGATCAGCAGGCGTCCCTGCAGCGGCAGGCGACTGCGCCCCATCATCTCGGTGTAGCGCTCATTGAACAGCATGATGCGGCCGTCGGCATCGAACATGCAAAGCCCCTGCGACATGTTCTCGAGCGCGGTATCGAGCACCACCTTCTGCTTGTGAAGCTCGGTCTTGGCGCGACGGTCGAGGATCGAGGCGATCAGCGAGAGGCCGAGGATCGCGAAGGCCGCAACGGCGGTCATGAACGAGAGCACGCGCGGCGAGACCGTAAGTCCGCCGGAAACGATCGTCGGATCCGGAACGAGCGTCACCGCGCCCATCGCGGTGAAATGATGCGAGACGATCGCGACGGTCAGAAGACCGGTCGCGGCGGCCGTGGTGCCGAAACGTTCGCCACGGGTGGCGACGACGAGCGCGAGCGCGCCGAACAGGCTTCCGAACGCGATCGACGAGGCGACGATGCCGGGCGACCAGAGGATGCGCGCGGGCAGCTCCAGCCCGAGCATGCCGGTGTAATGCATCGCCGCGACACCGGCGCCGACGATCGCGCCACCGGCCGCAACCGTCCGCCAGCGTCCATCGAGCGTGGCGACGGCCAATCCGACGGCCAGGATCGCAACCGCGAGCACCAGCGACAGCAGCGTGATGGGAATGTTGTACCCGGCCTCGATGCCGGGATCGTACGCCAGCATGGCAACGAAATGGGTGGCCCAGATACCGCAACCGCCGACCGCCGCATCGAGGCCGATCCAGATCTCGCGGGCACGCCCCTGTGCGGCGCGGGCACGGTGAAACAGGCTGATCGCGACGGCGCTGGCGAGCAGGCAGATCACCCCGCCGAGGACGACCAGCCGCCAGTCATGTTCCAAAGTGAGACAAGTCAGAACGCGATACATATAGGCCCCCTTTATGGACCTATAAGAACAGGCGCATTCGTGTAGGAACGGTAACCGCACCGCAGCAAGGTTCCACGCATGGTGAAAAAGCCTTGAATGCAGGCGATCGGGTCAGGGCGAGCGGAGATCCCTCGCGGCAGTTCGTCTCAACGCCGAGCCTGTGACCATGCGCCGATCCAGATCAGCGCAGCGGCCGCTAGCAACACGCCGGCGGAGATGACGAGCGCCGCATGCAGGCCGGCGATGAAGGCCGCGGATCGGCTGACCATCGAGCCAAACAGCGCGACACCGAGCACGCTGCCGGTCTGCCGGGTCGCGTTCAACACCCCGGCCGCGATGCCGGCATGCTGCGGCTCGGCGCTGCCGAGCAGCGCCGATGTCAGCGGCGGCACCAGCAGGCCGAGGCCGCCGCTCACGGCCAGCAATTGCAGGCAGATCGCGAGATAGCTCGTGCCGGGGCCGATGAACAGCATCGCAAGACATCCGCCGGCGGAGAGAGCGGCGCCGAGCGCGATTGTCGCCGGCGCGCCGATCCGCTCCGCGACATGCGGCGCGATCAGGTTGGCGGGCAGCACGGCGCCGAGCATCGGCACGAACGCGAGGCCGGTGGCGAACGCCGACAGGCCGTTGACCTGCTGGAAGTAGAGGCTGAGCACGAAGATCAGGCCGTAGAACGCGACATTGACCAGAAGGCCGACCAGCGAGGTCAGGGCAAACATCCGGTGGCGGAACAGCGAGAGCGGCAGCATCGGCTGCGGCGCGCGCGCCTCACGCCAGACGAACAGCACGGAGAAGACGGCGGCGAGAGCGAAGCCTGCGACCACGAACGGGCTGCCCCAGCCGAGCGCGCCGCCTTCGATTAGCGCACCGGCCAGCGTGCCGAGCGCGGCGATCGCCGCGACCTGACCCGGCAGATCGAGCCGGTGTTGCTGATGACGCGTGGTTTCGCTGGCAAAGCGCCAGGCGAGCCACAAGCCGGCGAGGCCAATCGGCAGGTTGACCAGAAAGATCGCGCGCCAGCCGACCAGCGCGATCAGTCCGCCGCCGACGAACGGGCCGGCGGTCAGCGCAAGGCTCGCACCCGCGGCCCAGACCCCGACCGCGCGTCCCCGCGCCTTCTCGTCTTCATAGGCATGGCGGAGCAGCGCCAGCGAGTTCGGCACCAGGATGGCCGCGGCCAGCCCCTGCACGCAGCGGGCGGCGATCAGCGTCACCGCATCAGGCGCGACCGCGCAGCCAACCGATGCCGCGGTGAAGATCGCAAACCCGGCCATGAAGATGCGCTTGGCGCCGATCCGGTCGCCGAGCGCGCCCGCGGTCAGGATGAAGGCCGCAAAGGCGATCGTGTAGGCGCTGACCACCCATTGCAGTTCGGCGACGCCGCCGCCGAGCGAGGCGCCGATCGCGTTGAGCGCCGTGTTGACGATGGTGACGTCGAGCTGCACGACGCCATAGCCGAGACTCATCGCGGCGAGCGTCAACGTCGCCGCGAGCCCGCTCGTTTGCCGATGCGACGTTGCACGGCGGTCCGGCATGTGCCGGACGTTCAGGGATGTCTGTTGCATGGCCTCGTCCTTGCTCTCGGCAACCAATGCGAGACATAGGCCTTCGTTTCGCCGCAACACTTCGCCACGGATCGAAGTGTGAAATCTCGTGCCTGGCCGATCTGTCCGACAGCGGCCCGCTTGCGCGGCGTTTTGCCTCAATAGACCTACGGACCGCCCTCGCGCCGCTCACCGGCCCGAGCGCAGGGCGGATCATGCGCATCCGCGCGTCGACTTCACACTTTGGTAAACGTCACAGCCGGCTCAGCCGTCCCCATGCTGATGCATATCGTCCATTCGCCTCGCGCCAACGAACCCGCATCGGCGCCGGGACGGCCGCAAAATCGGCAAAAAAGCCGGCGAAACCGCCTGAAACGGCGGAACATGCAGTGGCCCCATCGCGGTCCTGCGACTCACATTCCGCAGAGCGAGAACATATGTAGCCAATATGACAATGACGCTGGACGAGGGCCGAAGGTTGGCTTGTCAAGGGCTGCACAACGCATCGGTTTTGCCTTATGGGTCGTCGCGTACGGTGCGTTTGCCCGTCACCCGTCGCCGTCCGTGACCGGGTCCCACTGAAATTTGCCGCCCCGCCGGGAGGATGAATGCTTCGGCTGCTGACCACGCTCGGGCGTGGTTTCAAGGAAAAGATCGGCTGGAAACGGCTCGGGATCGCCGCGAGTGTGTTGATCATCGCGTTCGCGATCACGTCGCTTGTTCACACCCTGAAGGGCGTCGATACCGGCATCATTCTCACCGCGCTCACCAACATCGCGCCGCACCGGATCGCGCTGGCGGCGCTCTGCGTGGTCGGGGCGTTCTGCACGCTGACCTTCTACGACTTCTTCGCGCTGCGCACGATCGGCAAGATCCATGTCCCCTACCGCATCGCAGCGCTGTCGAGCTTCACGAGCTACACGATCGGTCACAATATCGGCGCCACGGTTTTCACCGGCGGCGCGATCCGCTTCCGGATCTATTCCGATTATGGCCTCTCCGCGATCGACGTCGCCAAGATCTGCTTTCTGTCGGGCCTGACCTTCTGGCTCGGCAATTTGTTCGTGCTCGGCTTCGGCATGGCCTGGCACCCGGCGGCGGCGTCGGCGATGGACCTGCTGCCGCCGGCGATGAACCGGCTGATCGCGCTCGGCTGTCTTGCCGGCATCGGCGCCTATTTCGTCTGGCTCCTGACCGGCGAGAAGCGCCGCGAGCTCGGCCAGAACGGCTGGAAGGTGGTGCTGCCCTCGGCCAAGCTGACGCTGCTGCAGATCCTGATCGGCGTGGTCGATCTCGGTTTCTGCGCGCTCGCAATGTACCTGCTGATGCCGACCGAGCCGCATATCGACTTCGTCTCGCTGGCGGTCGTGTTCATCCTGGCGACGCTGCTCGGCTTCGCCAGCCACGCCCCCGGCTCGATCGGCGTGTTCGACGCCGCGATGCTGGTGGCGCTGCCGGAGTTCAGCAAGGAACAATTGCTGGCGACGCTGGTCGTGTTCCGCATCCTCTACTTCCTGATCCCGTTCGGGATTTCGATCTCGATCATGGGCATGCGCGAGCTCTGGCTCAACGTGGTGCAGCCTTGGCAAGAGCGGAAACGACTAAGCCAAGCCTGCACGGCTTCGGCGACCGTGCGGCAACCGATCGAAAGCCGGCAGCAGCGGGTCAGGCAGCTGAAACGGTAACGGACAACGTTATCGGCCCCTGTGCGGGCCCTCGACCCCGGATTTTCGATCCTCGCGGCCGCTTCTCTTATTTTCGCCGTACCGCTCGCGTCAAACCGCGCCATGATTGGCTTTTTGGTTCGATTTTCGTTTCGGGTGACGGTCTGCAGCGTGCTGCTCGGCAGCGCGCTGGCCGCGGTCTTCGCATCGGCCGCGGACGCGCAGGACAACCAGCTGCAGATCTCCTGGGAGGTCCGCAACCGCTTCCGCCTGTTCCGCGAGGAACGCGACTTCCGCCTGCATGTCGAGAGCGGGCTTGGCCGCAGCGTGCTGGCCTCGGAACAGACGCTGGAACTGCAAAGCGACGGCCGCGGCTGGGCGCGCAACACCGTGAACCGGCTCTGCATCGACCTGCAGGGCCGCGTCAGCGAGCCCTGCACGCGCGATAACGTCAAGGAAAGCTATCTGACGCCGATCGATCATCCGATCGTCGTACGGCTCACCGGGCCGGTTCCGGTCGGCGCGACCTGCGCCTGGTCGTTCGACGACGGCGATGGGCCGCAATCCTCGACATTCGATTGCGCCGAGCCGATCAACCTGCGCGTCCGCTACGGCCGCACCACGGTCGCGACCGTCGACGTCGCAAGCGGCTCGGACGCCAACCAGCGCGTAACGACGCCGATCGAGGTACGCGACTTGCTGATCGCGGGGCTCGGCGACAGCATCGCATCCGGCGAGGGCAATCCCGACCGCGCGATTGCGCTCTCCGACGAGGGGTTCTGCTTCCGCTCCTATCTCGGCGGAGCGCAATATTACCGGCCGAGCCGCGCCGGCTA
Organism: Bradyrhizobium brasilense; assembly: GCF_029714345.1. Taxonomy (NCBI): domain Bacteria; kingdom Pseudomonadati; phylum Pseudomonadota; class Alphaproteobacteria; order Hyphomicrobiales; family Nitrobacteraceae; genus Bradyrhizobium; species Bradyrhizobium brasilense. Next base: position 3,467,389 of record NZ_CP121669.1, on the reverse strand, counting down.
CAAAGGCGGCCGCGCCTGCGAAGCACCGGACACCCTGACCAATTGGCAGCGCCAGAGCGCGCTGTGGCTCAACTCGGCCTGTCACCGGTCGCTGTACAGCTACCAGACCCGCACGGCGCTCGCGCTCGCCGTGCAATATCCGCACATCGCGGTGACCTATCTGCCGCTGGCCTGCACCGGCGCCACCATCGCCGACGGCCTGCTCGGCTCACAGCAGGCGCGGGAATGCCTGCCGACGAAGACAGCCAACACCTGCTCGGGCACCGTCAACGGCCAGATCGCGGAGCTGCGCACGGCACTCGCCGCCGCCAAGCGCCGTCAGCCCGACCGCACCCTCGACCTCGTGCTGCTGTCGATCGGCGCCAACGACATCTACTTCTCCGGCCTCGTCGCCAACGTGATCGTCGATACGCCGACCGAGCGCACGCTGTTCAGCCGCGGCGGCTCGATGGCCAGCGTCGAGGATGCCCGTTCGGCGCTGGCGCGCGACCTGCCGGCCGATTTTGCCAAGCTGCGCGATGCGCTGAAGCCGCTGGTCGGCGGCGATCTCTCGCACGTGATCTACACGGCCTATGCCAATCCGGCGCTCGCCAATGGCGGCGCGCCCTGCCCCGGCGGCCGCGCCGGCTTCGAGATCCATCCCTCGTTCAATGCGGATCCCAACCGCCTCGCGTCGGTCTCGAGCTTCGTGCAGAACGAGTTCCTGCCGCAGCTCAAGGCGATCGCGCAGTGCCAGTCCGGCATCATCTGCCGCAATCCGCAGGCCGACCGCATGACCTTCGTCGATGCGCATCAGGACGCGTTTGCGAGCCATGGCTTCTGCGCGCGTGCGTCGACCGATCCGGAATTCGACCGCGACTGCTTCGCCGCCAATGGCGACAGCTTCGTGTCGGACATCGTCGCCGCCGCCAACCAGCCGCTCAAATGCGGCCGCAGCGCCGGCGAATACCGCGCCTATCTGCCGCGCGCGCGCTGGATCCGCGACGCCAATGACAGCTACTTCACGGCGATGACCTACCCGCAGGGCCTGCCGTCCTCGATGCAGCCAAGCGACATCCACGACGCGACATGGGGCATCCTGTCGGCGGTGTATGGCGGCGCGGTGCATCCGAGCGCCGAAGGCCATGCGGCGATGGCCGATGCCGCGGTCCCCGCGGCCGCCACAGTGCTGCAGTTGAACACCGCTGTGCCCGAAGTGATTACCGAGCCGGTCGCGCCACTGCCGATGCCGATTGCACCGACGGGACAGCGTTGAACGCTCACGCTGCCGCTGCCACGCAAGAGCGGAGCGTGAGCGTGCGCAGATCGGAGCGTTAGCGAGAGAGAAGTGTTAGTGCCGCTTCGTCGCGGGCACCGGCGCCGCCGGCTTCGCCACCGCGGCTTGCGCCGGCAGGTATTTGGCGACGATCGCGGGATCGAGTTGGGCCACCGCGGTGTCAGGCAGCCGGGTCCAGACCTCATCCTTGCCGAACAGCGAGATGCCGAGAAAGCCGCGCATCGTCAGCGTCTGACCATCGGCGCTCAACGTCATCTTGGCCTTGTAGACCTTGCCGTTGCGCGGATCGAGCACGTTGCCGCCTTCATAGGCGAGCCCGTTGCGCTTCATGTCGCGGATGAGGGGAATGCCGAGCCACGGCATGTCCTTGCGATCGTCGGTGCATTTCGAGCAGACCGGATTGGGCGGATCGCCGGGCGATGAGAACATCTTTGCGATCATGCCTTCGAACAGGCCATTGCGCTCGATCACCAGGAACCAGCCCTCGGGCTTGCCGTCTTCGACCTTTTGCCACAGGCCGGCCGCCGACGGGTCGGCCGCCGAGGCCGCAAGCGGAGCAGCTAGCGCAAAGGCCGTGGCGATCGCGAGGATCAGCCGAAGTCTGGATAGCGTGTTCCGCATCATCATCACCTGATCAATCGACCAACTCGACTACAAGCAGACTACGGCCATTTCACGGAGCGTTCCAGTACCCGCGCCGCGCAGGAGCCGCGCGGGAAATGGCCCATGCCCCTGGCACTGGTCTCCGCTCGAGTGAAATCAGTTCACCCCAAGCTTCTTCTGCAGACTCGATGACGAGGTTGTGTACTGGAACACCAGCCGCTTGTCCGGATACACGTAGCGGTGCGCCTTCTGCGCCATCAGCGCACCCTCGTGGAAGCCGGAGAGAATGAGCTTGAGCTTGCCCGGATAGGTGTTGATGTCGCCGATCGCGAAGATGCCTGACACGTTGGTCTCGAACGCCGCGGTGTCGACCGGCACCAGATTGTTCTCCAGCGCCACGCCCCAGTTCGCGACCGGGCCGAGCTTCATGGTGAGTCCGAAGAACGGCAGCATCGTATCGCAGGCGATCGTCGAGACCGCATTGTCGTTGCCCTTGAGCGCCGCGCCCGAGAGCTGGCTGTTGGCGCCTTCGAGCCCCGTGACCTGGCCGATCTTCAGATCCATCCTGCCGTCGGCAACGAGCGCACGCATCTGCTCGACGCTGTGCGGCGCCGCGCGGAAATCGTCGCGCCGGTGCAGCAGCGTGATGCGCTTGGCGATCGGATGCAGATTGAGCGTCCAGTCGAGCGCGGAGTCGCCGCCGCCGACGATCAGGATGTTCTTGTCTCGGAATTGCTCCATCTTGCGCACGGCATAAAACACCGACGTGCCTTCATAGGCCTCGATGCCCGGCACCGGCGGGCGCTTCGGCTGGAACGAGCCGCCGCCGGCCGAGATCACGACGACCTTGCACTCGAACTCCTTGCCGGCATCGGTCTTCACGCGGAACAAGGGATCGCCGATCTTCTCGATGCTCTCCACCATCTCGTTGAGATGGAAGGTCGGATTGAACGGCTTGATCTGCTCCAGCAGTTGTTCGGTGAGGCCCTGACCGGTGACGAAGGGAATTCCGGGAATGTCGTAGATCGGCTTCTCGGGATAGAGCTCGGCACACTGCCCGCCGATCTTGTCGAGGATGTCGACCAGATGCACCTTCATGTCGAGCAGGCCCAGTTCGAACACGGCGAACAGTCCGCAGGGGCCCGCGCCAATAATCAGCACATCGGTCTTGATCGCTTCGCTCATGTCCGCTTCTTTTCAGTTGAAATCGACTGGACGGCTTTTTCGCCTGTCCAGCCAAGTGGGCCGGATCGCGACATGCATAATAGGGACAGCGGCTGGCGCGGCAACCCCTTGCCGAGCCTGCGCAAGTCGGCTGTATGGACGGGAAACCGACGGAGATCCCCCTCGTGAATGCCCCTGTTCGTGCTGACGATGCGCCGCGCCTGGAAGACTTTCCCTACCGCCTGTCCGACAATGTGCGCTTTGCCGATCTCGACCCCAACGGGCACGTCAACAACGCCGTCTATGCGAGCTATTTTGAAACCGGCCGCGTCACGCTGGTGAAGGACCGCAGCATGGGGCTGATGCCGGCGGGGCTCGGCTGGATCATGGTGCGCCTCGACATCCATTTCCGCGCCGAGTTGCACTGGCCGGGTCAGATCGAGCTCGGGCTCGGTCTCGTCAAGTTTGGACGCACATCGACCACCTTCGACCAGGTGGTGTTTTCGGAAGGCAGATGCGTGGCGTCGGCGAAGGCGGTCACGGTGATGATCGATGAGGCCACGCGCCGGCCGACGCCGCTGCCGGCGGAGGTCAAGCAGAACTTCCGCCGCTGGGTCCGTCGCGGAGTGAATCCGGACGGCGAATAAGGGATCCTAGGCCTGCCGCTCCGGCGTCGACACGACCAGTCCGTCGAGATCGTCGGTCACCTTGATCTGGCAGGACAGCCGCGAATTCGGACGCACGTCGAAGCCGAAATCCAGCATGTCCTCTTCCATCGGCGACGGCGCGCCGACCTTCTCGCGCCAAGCTTCATCGACATAGACATGGCAGGTCGCACAGGCGCAGGCGCCGCCGCATTCGGCTTCAATGCCGGGAATGGCGTTGCGGATTGCACCTTCCATCACCGTCGCGCCGTTCTCGATGTCAACTGTGCGTTTCTCGCCGGAATGGTCGATAAAGTGGATTTTGGCCATGATTGCTCGTGCTGCCGGAATGCGCCGGACGATGGATGGAAAGGTCCCGGGCAGTCGTATAACGGGTCGATCCGCACAGCGCTAGCGCGGAGACCGAAAACCTGCCCGCCGGTTGGGAAGCCGCCCAAGCCTTCGCAGCGGGCCGCCGAGACGCCGGACGCCTAGGAGCGGCCCAGGATCAGCTCGATCGCCGTGCGTGCCTCGGCGATCGCGGCGCCGAGCGCGGCAAGCGGCTGGGCCGCATCGGAACCGCCGCTCAGCGCGGTCTCCAACTGGGCAGCAGCCTCGGCGACGCCGAAGGCGCCGATCGCCCGCGCCGATCCTTTCAGGGTGTGGACATGGGTCGCCGCCTCCGGCGGCAAGGCGGCCAGTTCACCGAGGATCCGGGCCGACTGGGTCGAGAACATGGCCAGCACTTCCCGCTCGAGGCCCGGATCGCCCAGCGTCATGCGCTGAAGATGATCGACGTCGATCGGCCCGGCGCCGGGAGCCAGCGGCGGCGATTGCGTCCATTCGACCCGTTCGAGGTGAAGCGGCATGGCCTGTCCCTGTCGTCTCCGCCGGGCCCTCGCCGGCGGATCTTTGGCCCAGCCAATCACGAAACTGGTTAACGGATTGTTGTTGGGATGATCGGCAAAACCGCCCGATTCTGGACAATTTCCGGACACAATCGGCGCTCTACAGCCGGAATTTCGAGTGCCCATAAGGCCTTATGGCGCAAAGCTGTTAACGATGATTAAGAAAGTATTAATCGCAAGCATTTCATTCGCATCGCTCTCCCAATAGGATGTTTGCGGATGTAGCGGACAAGCCGCCCAGGGGGCCGGCTTGCGCTCCGCTTGTGGGCACCGGCTTCGAGCTTGCGTGGGGACGATCGCAGGCTCGCCGACGCGTAAAATAGTGAGAGGGCTCAGACTGAACATGGCGAACACTCCCAAGAAGGTCAAAGATCCCACCGAAGTCGCGCTTTCTGCCATCCAGGAAGCCCTCAACATCAGCGAACAGGGCGCGGAGAATCGCAGCCCCCTCAACGAAGGCGCCGCGCCGCCGAACCTGCCGCCCGCCGCCGATTTTTCAGCCACATCGTTCGAGTCCCGTCCGAGTAATTCCGATCGTTCGGCGTTCGAGCCGATCGAAGAACCGCGCGCGCCGCGCCGCGCCGCCAATGATGATCGCGAAACCATCGGCCAGATGCTGCAGACGCTGCAGGGAGGACGCGCGCGCAACGCCTTCACGCTGTTCTTTGTCTGCTCCGGCGCCTGGCTGCTGGGCGGCGTCATCCTCACCATCGCGTTCTGGCCGGCCCTGCAGGCCTCGATGGCCCAGGGCACCGGCGTCCTGGTGCTCGCCGGCCTTGCCGCGCTGTTCGCCGTGCCGATCCTGCTGTTCTACTATCTCGCCAGCCTCGCCGCGCACGGTCAGCGCATGCAGATGATCGCGCAATCGATGGCGCAGGTCGCGATGCGATTCTCCGAGCCGGAAAACGCCGCCGCCGATTCCATGGTGACGGTCGGCCAGGCGATCCGCCGCGAAGTCGCGGCGATGGGCGACGGCGTCGAGCGCGCGATCGCGCGCGCCGGCGAACTCGAGACCCTCGTCGCCAACGAGGTCGCGGCATTGGAACGCGCCTATTCCGACAACGAGGTGCGCATCCGCGCACTGCTGCAGGACATCGCCCACCAGCGCGACAACCTGGTCGGCCAGGCCGAGCAGGTCCGCAGCGCGATCTCCGGCGTGCAGATCGACCTGCGCCACGACATCGCGCTGATCTCCGACGCGATCGCCTCGCGCGTCGACGAGGTCGCCAAGAGCATCACCGGCGCGCTGGAAGAGCGCGGCCAGCACATCACCACCGCGCTGAGCCATGCCGGCGACAACATGATCCTCGCGCTCGGCGAGCGCGGCGGCGACCTGCTCGACCGCCTCGAGGAAGCCAGCGCCGAAACCACGCGCGCGGTGATGGACGCCTCCGAGCGGCTGACCACCAGCCTCAACTTCAAGACCGGCCACGTCCATGACGAGTTCGTCGATCTGGCGGATCGCGTCCACGAGTTGCTGAACGAGCGCATCGACCGCATCACCGGCGAGTTCGAGCAGCGTTCGTCCGTCATCGTCGACGGCATCTCCGACCGGACCGAAGAGGTCCACGACTCCCTGAAGAACTCCGCCGACTCGCTGCTGCTCGAGCTCGAGCTGCGCAGCAACGACCTCGTCAGCAAGATCGACGATGCCGGCAACCGCCTCGCCGGCCAGATCATGACGTCCGGCGACAAGGCAAGCGAGGCGCTCGACGTCACCGTCAATTCGCTGGTCGCCAAGGTGGTGGGCCAGACCGAGACCGCGCACGACTCGCTGTCGCTGCAGATGAGCGCGTTCGACGACCTGGTGAAGAACCACGGCAGCGAGCTCGCCGAGAAATTCGCACGCGACTCCGGCACGCTCGGCGCGCTGATCACCCGCCATATCTCGGAATTCGACCGCACGGTGAAGACCTTCGGCGGCGACATCGTCGAGCGCATGGGCCAGCGGACCCAGGACATCGCCGACAGCCTGAAGACCTATGTCGACACCTTCGACCATCGTGTCACCACCAACAGCGGCGAAATCACCGCCTCACTCGACCAGCGCCTGCTGCAGTTCGAGACCACGCTCGGCAGCCGCGTCACCAATCTCGACACTTCGCTGACCGACAAGCTGTCGTCGTTCGATAGTTCGCTCGCCAGCAAGATCGGCTCGTTCGACGGCCGTCTGCAATCGCTCGATGATGCGATCGACGGCCGCATGAAGTCCCTCGAGGTCACCTTCGAGAGCCGCGCCAAGTCGGTCACCGACACCATCGACGGCCATCTCGGCACGCTCGCGACCCAGCTGACCGACGGCGCCTCCCAGGCGATCCAGTCGATCGACTCGCGGCTTGGCCTGCTCACCACCACCCTGACCGAAGGCACCGTGCAGGCGATCGCCGCGGTCGACCATCGCATCAACGGCGTCACCGAGACCATCGACGGCCACAGCGTCCGCCTGGTCGACACCCTCAACGGCCACAGCACCCGCCTCGCCGACACCATCAATGGTCACAGCGCGAACCTGACCGACACCATCTCGGCGCGGTTCGCCGACATCCAGCAGGGCATCGAGAGCCGCGTCGGCGTCATCGCCGGCGACATCGACACCCGCGTCGCGCAGTTCGAGGACCTCCTGGGCTCGCGCGTCGAGGCCGTCGCCGGCCGCATCGAGAGCAGCGGCCGCCAGGCGAGCGACGACCTGATGTCCCGCGCCGAGTTGTTGTCGTCGAGCATCAAGTCCCATGTCGAGGATGCCGAGCGCTCGCTGACCAACCTCGTGGTCAACACCAGCGAAACCATCCAGACCGGCGCGCGCACCGCGCAGCAGGCGCTGCTCACGGTGTCCGCGGACGTCGGCAACCAGCTCAAGCTGAGCTCGGCCGAGGTCGAGAGCGTGCTGACCGCCGTCGGCACCAGCGCCGCCAACTCGATCCTCACCAGCGCCCGCGATGCCCAGGTGTCGCTGGTCTCGGCCTCGGGCGACGTCGCCTCGCAGATCAAGGCGCTGTCCGAGGATGTCGAGCGCACGCTGCAGGCGGCCGGCAGCGCCACCGCAGCCTCCGTGCTGTCCGGCGCCCGCGACGCGCAGACCACGCTGGTCAGCGCCTCGGTCGAGGCCGCAAGCCAGGTCAAGTCGCTGGCCACCGATGTCGAGCAGTCGCTGTCGATGGCCGGCTCTGCCGCCGCCGAGGCGATCATGACCGGTGCCCGCGAGGCCCAGACCACGCTGATCTCGACGTCGACCGACGTCACCGGCCAGGTCAAGTCGCTCGCCAGCGACGTCGAGCGTTCGCTCTCGATGGCCGGTACCGCGACCGCGGAAGCCGTCGTCGCCTCCGCTCGCGAGGCCCAGAGCACGCTTACCGGTGCATCCACCGAAGCCGCCAATCTGGTCCGCACGCTCGCGGCCGACGTGCAGCACTCGCTCTCGACCGCCGGCACCGCCACCGCGGAATCCATCGTCGCCTCCGCTCGCGAGGCCCAGAGCACGCTGGCCGGCGCGTCGACCGACGCCACCAATCTGGTGCGCACGCTGTCGGCCGACATCGAGCGCTCGCTGTCGATGGCGGGCTCCGCCACCGCGGAAGCCGTCGTCGCCTCCGCCCGCGAGGCCCAGAGCACGCTCGCCGGCGCGTCGACCGACGCGACCAACCTGGTCCGGACACTGTCGGCCGACATCGAACGCTCGCTGTCGATGGCGGGCTCCGCCACCGCGGAAGCCGTCGTCGCCTCCGCCCGCGAGGCCCAGAGCACGCTGGCCGGCGCATCCACCGAGGCCACCGATCTGGTCCGCTCGCTCGCGGCCGATATGGAGCGTTCGCTGTCGATGGCCGGCTCCGCCACCGCGGAATCGATCACATCAGGTGCGCGTGAGGCCCAGAGCACCCTGGTCAACGCGTCGACCGAGGCTGCGACCAAGGTGTCGGCACTTGCCGCCGACATCCAGCGTGCGCTGTCGATGGCCGGCTCCGGCACCGTCGAGATGCTGACGGCCGGCGCCCGCGAGGCGCAGAACACCCTGGTCACCGCGTCGACGGAAGCAGCCAACCACGTCAAGTCGCTGGCCGTCGATGTCGAGCGCACCCTGACCTCGGTCGGCACCAACACCGCGCAGGCGATCCTCGGCAGCGCCCGCGATGCCCAGAGCTCGTTCGTGGCAACCTCCAGCGAGGCCGCAAGCCAGATCCGGGAGATCTCCGTCGAGATCGAGCGCTCGCTGACCACGGCCAGCGCGGAGACTGCGCAGACCATCCTGGGCAGCGCCCGCGAGGCCCAGAGCTCGTTTGCGGCGACCTCCGCCGATGCCGCCGCCCAGATCCGCACGCTCTCGACCGATATCGAGCGCGCGCTGGGTGCGGTCACGGTCAAGACCACCGACAACATCCAGACCTCGGCGCAGAACGCGCAGGCCGCGCTGATCACCATGTCCAACGAGGTCTCGACCAAGGTCAAGACGACCTCCGCCGACATCGAACGTTCGGTGCTGTCGGCCTCCAGCGCCTTCGGCTCGGCGATGACCGGCAAGACCGACGAGATCGTCACCTATGTGCAGCAGCAGACCGAGCGTCTGTCGCAGATGGTCGACGGCCGCCGCGGCTCGCTGGTCGAGGCGCTGACCGCCAAGACCACGCAGCTGTCGAGCGACATGGATCGCGCCACCGCGGATGCGCTGAAGGCGATCGAAACCCGCGGCCTCGCCTTCTCGCAGACGATGTCGGCCCACGGCAGCGACGTCGCGCGCAACATCACCTCGGCCGGCGATCAGGCGACCGGCGCGGTGGCGAAGTCGCTCAAGGAGCTCGAGCACGCCTCGCGCGCGGCGATCGACCAGTCGCGCCAAGTCTCGATCTCGGCCGTCACGGAGATGCAGGAGACCAGCAAGATCCTGCGCACCGATACGGTCGCGCTGTTCGAGCGGCTGCGCGAAGGCAACATCCTCTTGCAGGAAGTGTTGACCGGCGCCCACGACAACCTCAACTCGCTGGAGCGCGCGCTGGTGACCCGCGTGGCCGACTTCGTGTCCGCCATGAACGACGTCACCTCGCGCAACGGCGTGGCAACCCAGACGCTGGAAGACCAGCTCACGGTGTTCAACAGCAAGACCGGCAAGGCGCTGGAAGATCTCGGCGAGCTGTCGAGCCAGTTCGAGACCCATGGCAAGGCGCTGATCGATGCGGCTGCCGTGGTCGAGCAGGCCAACCGCTCGACGACGGCCTCCGTCAGCGAGCGCAAGTCGGCGCTGGAAGCGCTGGTCACGACCATCGACCTGCGCACCACCGATCTCGACCAGCGGCTGTCGCGCTTCACCGGGCTGCTCGATGAATCGCTCGGAGCGGCCGAGGAACGCGCCCGCGACATCGCCCGTGTGGTGGCGGAGACCGCAGGCGCCGGTTCGGCTGCGATCAGCAGGCAGTTCGAGGCGGTGCGCCAGGCGGCCGAGAACGAGCGTCAGCAGACCGTCGACGCCATGAACGACCTCTACCAGCAGAGCAACGCCGAGACCGATGCGATGTTCAAGGAATCGACGGAGAAGTTCTCCGCGATGGTCACGGCGATGAAGCAGATGGCGAGCGAGATGCACAACGAGCTCGAGGCCACCCGCAACGAGCTGCGCCGCGGCGTGCTCGAGATGCCGCAGGAGGCCGCCGAGAACACCGCGCAGATGCGCAAGGTGATCGTCGACCAGATCGAGGCGCTGGCCGAGCTGAACCGCATCGTCGCTCATCACGGCCGCGGACTCGACGTGGTCTCGACCAACCGCGCCAGCGTTCGCCACGAGGAGCCGGTGGTGGCTGCCGCCGGCGGCCGCGGCGATGTGCGGATGCGGGACAACGGCAACAGCGCCTCGACGCTGCCGCCGCCGGACCTCGGCATGGCGAGCTCGCGCCGCACCGAGGCCCCGTCGGTCAGCCCGGCAGGCTCCAACAACAACAACGGCGACGGCTGGCTATCCGACCTGCTCAACCGCAGCGACGCACCGCCGCCTGCCCCGCAGAGCCGCGACGCCCAGCAGCGCCCGCGTCCGCAGCAGCAGCCGGTCAATCCGCTGGAGTCGCTGTCGCTCGACATCGGCCGGCTGATGGACCGCACGCTTGCGGCCGAGATGTGGGATCGCTACCAGCGCGGCGAGAACAAGGCGTTCTCCAAGCGCCTCTACACGCCGGCCGGCCAGAAGGCCTTCGATGAGGTGGCCCGCAAGTACCGCGCCGACCGCGGCTTCAAGCAGACGGTCGACCGCTACATCGCGGAGTTCGAGCGCCTGCTCGACGAAGTCGCCCGCGACGGCCGCGGCCAGCAGGAGCTGAGCAGCCACCTCACCTCGGAGACCGGGTTGGTCTACACCCTGCTCGCGCACGCCGCGGGACGGCTGGGGTAAGCTGGTGAATAGCGAATAGCAAATGGAAACGGAAACGGAGGCCGAAGGGCCTCCGTTTTATTTTGGGGCGACGCCGCAGAGTCTCGCTGTGGCACCCGCGTGCCAGTAACTAACCGGCGTCATTGCGAGGAGCGCAAGCGACGAAGCAATCCATCGCGCCGGGCATGCGGAACGATGGATTGCTTCGCGGAGCCTGTCATCGGGCGCGCGTTCGCGCGACCCGCTGGCTCGCAATGACGGGTCTGGCAGAGAAGGAAGGCTATTGGCTATTGGCTATTGGCTATTGGCTATTGGCTGTTGGCTATTCGCCACGCACCAGTCGCCTGTCACGTCACTGCCGCCGCCGCGGCCCCGGTGCGGCCGGAGCTGGCGCGGGCTCGGGTGCGGCATTGTTGCTGCCGCCGAAGATCACCCGGCTCGGGTTGCGGTCGAAATTATTCACCGCGCGGCTGATGTCGGACAGCGTCCTGCGGCCGTCGTTGATCAGGAGATTGGAGCGCTTGTCGAGGTCCTCGGCGAGTTCGCGGATCGACTTCACCATCAGGTTCAGCTCGCTGCCATTGTTGCCGCCCGCGATCGCATTGAGGCCCAGCATCAGGCTGTCGGCCTTGCCCATCACGCCGTCGACCTTGAGCATGACGTTGTCGATCTTCTCGGAATTGCGCGCCAGCGCCTGGGTGAAGACCTCGAGATTCTTCAGCGAATTCTTCACCGACTGCTGATTGTCGGCGACGATGCGGTTGACGTTTTGCAGGGTGGCGCGGATCGCCTCGGTGACGTCCTGCAGCGCATTCGGGTCGGCGGTCAGAACCGGGATGCCGTCCTCGTCCAGCGGCACCGGCGGGGCGGCCTCCTCGCCGCCCTTGAGCGAAATCGCGGCGACGCCGGTGAGGCCCTGGAACTCGAGACCGACCAGGGTGTCCTTGCGGAGCGGTGCGTTGTTCTCGATCATCGCCAGCGCAACCACGCGTCGCGGGTTGTCGAGCTTCACCGAGACCACCTCCCCTATCCGAATACCGTTAAAATTGACGTTGCCGCCGTTGCGCAGGCCTGACGCCGGACCTTCGAAGATCACCCGCAAGGGGCTGCGCTGCTTGGTGGTGTGCAGGCTCTGGAACCACAGCACGAAACCGAACGCGGCGGCGATCACCGCCAGCGTGAAAGCCCCGATCAAGACGTAGTTCGCCCGCGTTTCCATCACTTGCTCGCGTTAATCACTCTTGGGCCCTCGCGCAGCCGGCTGCGCTCGAGCCCATCGAATTCCCTGTTGGCGCATGATCTCGTCCGAAAGTCGGCTTCAGGTTCCGGGATCATGGGCTAGGCCACAACGGCACGGGCGCGCTTGCCGTTGAAATATTGCTGCAGCCATGGATGCTGCGACGCCTTCATGTCGGCGATCGATCCTGCAGCAATGATCTTACCGTTCCCTAAAACGGCGATACGGTCGCACGCGGTGTAAAGACTGTCGAGATCGTGGGTTACCATGAAAACGGTCAGCCCCAAAGTGCGCTGCAGGGTGCGGACCAACTCGTCGAAATCGCCGGCGCCGATCGGATCGAGACCCGAGGTCGGCTCGTCGAGAAACACGAGTTCTGGATCGAGCGCGAGTGCGCGCGCCAGCGCGACGCGCTTGATCATGCCGCCCGACAATTCCGACGGATAACGATCGGCGACTTCCGGCTTCAGCCCGACCATCACCAGTTTCGCCACCATGATCTCGTCGAGCAGCCGCTGCGAGACCCGCAGATACTCGCGCGCCGGAAACTGGATGTTCTGGCGCACCGTGAGCGAGGAGAACAGCGCGCCCTGCTGGAACAGGATGCCCCAGCGGCGCTCGACGGCACGGCGCTGCGAGGTGCTTGCGGCGTCGAGATCGACACCGAACACCTCGATGCGGCCGGCGACCTTCGGCACGAGCCCGATGATGGTGCGCGTCAGCACCGACTTGCCGGCGCCCGAGGGCCCGACGAAGCCGAGGATCTCGCCGCGCCTGACGTCGAGGTTGAGGCCGTCGAGCACCCGCGTGTTGCCGAATTGAACCGTAATGTCACGGACCCGGATGATGGCGTCGTTGTCCTCTTCCGCCATGATCACATCCCGATCGAGGCGAAGAAGATCGCGAACACGCCGTCCATCACGATCACGAAGAATATCCCTTTCACCACCGACGCGGTGGTGTGCTGTCCGAGCGACTCCGCCGAACCCTGTACCGCAAGGCCTTCGACGCAGGCGACGATACCGATCACCGCCGCCATGACCGGCGCCTTGACCATGCCGACGATGAAATGGTCGATCGATATGGCATCACGAAGGCGGAGCAGGAAGGCCTCCGGATCGACGCCGCCATAGAGCCAGGCCACCAAGCCGCCGCCATAGAGCGCGGCCATCGCGCCGAGAAAGGCCAGGATCGGCAGCGCCAGCACCAGCGCCAGCATGCGCGGCAGGATCAGAACCTCGATCGGATCGAAGCCCATGGTGCGCAGCGCGTCGATCTCCTCGCGCATCTTCATCGAGCCGAGCTCGGCGGTATAGGCCGAGCCTGAACGGCCCGCGACCATGATCGCGACCAGCAGCACGCCGATCTCGCGCAGCACCAGCACGCCCAGCATGTCGACCACGAAGATGTCGGCGCCGAACCTGCGGAAATGGAAGATGCCCTGCTGCGAGATGATGCAGCCGATCAGGAAGGTGATCAGCACCACGATCGGCACCGCGCGCCAGCACACCTGTTCGAGGTGATGCACCGTCGAGGTCAGGCGGAAGCTGCGCGGATGGATCAGCACCTTGCCGGCGGCCGCCAGCACCGCGCCGAGCATGTCGACGAGGCCGATGATGGTGCTGCCGATCCCGGCCACGGTGCGCCCGATCTGCTCGAGCATGCCCGATATCGACAGCGGGTCGCTGACGACCCTGGGCGCGGGGCCGACCCGGCGGACCTCGTCGACCAGGCTGGAATAATTGGCGGAGAGGCCGGCGATCTCGGCTTCGGCGGAGGCGTCGCTCAGGCTGCGGCGCAGCCGCTCGATCAGCCAGGCGCCGAAGGTGTCGAGGCTCGCAACCTGCGACACGTCGATGAAGATGTGCGGGCGGCTGCCGCGCAGCTTCTCGGCGTCGGAGACGATCCGCTCAAGCGCAGGAGCAAAGCGGGCCGTCCAGTTGCCCGCCGCGCACAACGCCAGTCCTTCGCCTTGGGCTATCCGCTCCAGTGTCGGGTCGCCGCTCACCTTTTGCCCACCCCTCAAGCCGGCTGGCTGCCGCAAACGCTGATCTGGCGCTGCCGGATCGGCTTGTCGAATCTGTCGCTAAACAGCCATAGTTGGTTGCGCGTCGCAAGCTACGGTTCAGGAAATAGTAGACTTTAAAATGACTTCCACCCCTCCCGGAGCGATTTCCCTGAGCAGTCGGATCGAGCGCTGGCCGATCGCGGGGACCTTCACGATCAGCCGCGGCACCAAGACCGAGGCTGTCGTCGTGGTGGCCGAGGTGAGCCAGGGCGGCCTCACCGGCCGCGGCGAATGCGTACCCTACCCGCGCTATGGCGAATCGCCCGAGGCGACACTGCAGGCGATCCAGGCCCTACAGGCGCCACTCGCCAATGGCATGGACCGGATCGCCTTGCAGGCCGGGATGGCTGCCGGCGCCGCCCGCAATGCGCTGGATTGCGCGCTGGCGGACCTTGAGGCCAAACGCGCCGGCAAACGGATCTGGAACCTGCTCGGCCGGCCCGCGCCGGAGCCGCGGACCACCGCCTATACGATCTCGCTCGGGACATCAGAGGCGATGGCGGAAGCCACCGCAAAGGCCGCGCATCGTCAGTTGCTCAAGATCAAGCTCGGCGGCGATGGCGACGGCGCACGGATCGCCGCCGTGCGCAAGGCGGCGCCTCGATCCGAGCTGATCGTCGACGCCAACGAAGCCTGGACCGACGACAACCTCGCCGCCAATCTCGCGGCCTGCGCCGATGCCGGCGTCACCCTGATAGAGCAGCCGCTGCCGGCGGGCAAGGACGAGGCGCTGGCGCGGATCAAGCGGCCGGTTGCGGTCTGCGCCGACGAGAGCGTACACGATCGCGGCTCGCTTGCCGGCCTGCGCGGCCGCTATGACGCCGTCAACATCAAGCTCGACAAGACCGGCGGATTGACCGAAGCGCTGGCGATGGCGGACGCCGCCCGTGCGCTCGGCTTCGAGATCATGATCGGCTGCATGGTCGCGACCTCGCTCGCGATGGCGCCGGCGATGCTGATCGCGCAAGCCGCGCGCTTCGTCGATCTCGACGGTCCGCTGCTGCTGGCGAAGGACCGCGACCACGGCCTGCGCTACGAGGGCAGCCTGGTCTATCCGCCCGACGCCGCGCTCTGGGGCTAACCCGTGAGACGCTTACGCGCCAGCCACATCACGAGCCCGCCCGTGGCCGCCATTGCGGCCATCATGTCGTAGACGCCGAGCCCGAAGCGCGCATAGACCATGCCGCTGACGATCGCCGTGGTGCTCGCGACAATGCCGCCGCAGGCGGTGAGATAGCCCTGCGCGCGCGCCATCACGTGAACCGGCACGTGATGCACCATCAGGCCCATGATGCCGACCTGCGTCAGGCCGAAGCTCAGTCCATGTCCGAGCTGCACAACTGCAAGCACCGCAAGCGGCGGGTCCTGCGCGGTGATCGCCCAGCGCACCGCGGCACTAGCGGCCGCGATCATCACCAGCACAGCCGACGGCAGCGTGAAGCGCGGCGAGGCCGCAAACAGCACGATCTCGGCGATCACGCCGAGCACCCAGAGACACGCGATCGTCAGGCCGCTGAAGCCGGCCTGCTGCCAGGCAATCGATGCGAAGATGTAATAGGCGCCGTGGCTGCCCTGGATCAGCGCCGAGGAGACGATGATGGCAAGGAAGCTGGGATTGCGCAGCAGTTTTGGCGCGCCGGCCGCCGGCGCGGCGGCCGCCACTGGACGGCCCAGCGGCCGCAGCGTCAGCCCGACCAGCGTGCCGAGCACCGTCACGGCGGTGATGATCCAGATCAGGTCGACCTCCGCGACATAGCGGAGCAGGAAGCCGCTCAGCAGCGCGCAGACCGCGAAGGCGGCCGAGCCCCAGAGCCGCAGCGGTCCGTAGCTGAGGCCGAATTGCCTGACGCCGCGCAGCGCATAGGCGTCGGTGAGCGGCACCATCGGAGTCCAGACGCAGCAGGTCAGCGCATAGATCGCCAGCAGCACGAACGGCTGGTGCTGGGTGCCGATCACGGCAAAGCCGAACGCCGTGGCGAATCCGGTGGCGATGATCGCCCCGCGCAGCATCTGACGCCGCTCCGCCGCCGCGGTGACCAGCGGCAGCACGGTGAAGCGCGTCACCGGCGGCACCGCGGTGATGATGCCGATCCAGGTGGCGTCGATGCCGATCGCCTTCAGCCACACCGTGAAAAACGGCAGATGAACCCCGGTCATGCCGAACAGCGTGGCATAGAATGCCGCTAGGCTGCGCGCGAATCGCCGCGATGCAATCCTTGCTGCAATGGGGATTTGTGATTCGGAAGACATCAATTCAATTGCGATTCGCGCGATATCGTGGTGATCGTTAGCGTAACGCGCAGTGATTTGCGCGGAGAGATTGTGATGGCCGAAGAAGCATTCGCCCTATCGCCGATATCCGCCCGCGCGGCCCTGCCGAGCGAGGAGGACTATGCCGCGATCAGCGCGGCCTTCATGGAGACCTCGCGGGGCCGCTGGTTCCTCGGCGAATACGCCAAGCGCAACCGCAATGCCGATACCCGCATGGTGCTCGATGCCGTGGCGCGGATCGAGGAAAGCCTCAGCGCGCAGCGGCAAGCCGCCGCCGCGGCGATCAGGGACGAGCAGCTGGCGCAGGCGCTGGCCGCCCTGCGCGGCGCGATCGAAGCAACCCAGGCCTCCGCCATCGCCGCGCTCGACGGCATCAGCTTCGAGCAAAGCCTCGCGCCGGTGCGTAAGGGCGTGCGAGTGATCAGGGAGATATCCTGGCGGCTGCGCGAGATCGGCAATGACGGCCGGATCTGCGACATCATCGATTCGCAGATCAGCGCGATCGAGGCTGGCGCCGCCGAGGTCTCGATGGACGACGCCAAGGCCGTGCTGGATGCCGCCTTCGCTGCGCTGGCCCGCCGCCTCGGCGAGTTCGATCCGGACGAGGCGGCGACGCCTGCGGCCGAGCCTGCTGTGGCCGAGGCGCCGGTTGCGGAGCCGCCGGCAGCGGCCGCCGCGCCGCCACCGGTGGCCGAAAGTGCAGCTCCCGATATGGCCGCTACGCCGCCAGCGCCGCCTCAGGAGGCCGCTGCGGCGCCGAACGTCGAAGCCGCGATTCCCGCCGCCGTGCCCGGCACTGAGGCCGCTACGGCCGTGATGCCGCAGCCGAGCGAAGCCTGGATCAAAGCTGAAGCCGCGCTGGCCGAAGCCGAAGCCGCGGAACTCGCCCGCGTCACCGACGAAGCGACGGCCGACGCCCATGACGAGGCGGTGCTCGACCTGATCGCGATGGAGATGGGTGCGCCCGATCCGATCGACGAGGAGGCTATCGCCGAGGAAATGCGCGTCGCCGAAGCGATGGCCGCCGAGCCCGAAGTAGCTGCGCCGGCCATTCAGCCCGAGCCTGCACCGGCGCCCGCGCCGAAGGTCGAGGTCAGAGCCGAAGTCAAGATGGAGCCGCCGCCGCGAGCGGCAGCGCCGATTGCCGAGACTCTGGTGATGCCGCCGCCTCTCCCGTCCGCCGTTGAGCCTGCCCCTGCTCCCGCAGCGGAGATCTCACTTGGCTCGACCATCATCGCCAGTGGTCTTCTGAAAAGGCCAAGCGTCGCGGCCAACGATCCACTCGCGCCGATCCGACGCATGAGCCAGGCCGAGAAGATCGCGTTCTTCTCGTAACCTCGACTGTTCATATCCTGTCATTGCCGGGCTTGACCCGCGCACGACGACTGGCGCGCGAAGCATTCATGTCCCATGGACCTGCGCACGCAACGTGAGCCAGCTCATGTACCGCGGCAGCATTTGTGCCTAACCCGGTGTCAGGCAACCAGTTTCGCGAACAGGTCGGCGTCGACATTGCCGCCCGACAGCACGATCACGACGTTCTTGCCCTTGGCATCGATCCGCCCGGCAAGCAGCGCCGCGAGTCCGACCGCGCCGCCGGGCTCGACCACGAGCTTGAGCTCGCGATAGGCAAAGGCGACGGCGGCGCCGACCTCGTCGTCGGAGGCGCTGACGCCATTTGCGAGCAGCTTGCTGTTGATGGCGAAGGTCAGTTCGCCCGGCATCATCGCCATCAGCGCATCGCAGATGGTGCGCGGCGCAACCGCATGCGCCTCGCGATGGCCGACCTTGAGCGAAAGGGCGTGATCGTCATAGCCCGCGGGCTCGGCGACGATCACCTGGGCCTGCGGATATTTCGCCTTCACCGCGGTTGCGACGCCGGCGATCAATCCGCCACCTGAAGCCGGCGCGACCACGATGTCGGGCGTCAGTCCGAGCGCGGCCATGTCCTCGGCGATCTCGCGGCCGGCGGTGCCCTGGCCCGCGATCACGAAGGGATCGTCATAGGGGCGCACCAAGGTCGCGCCGCGCTTGCCGGCAATGCCGTTGGCGATCGCCTCGCGGTCGTCGCGATCGCGGTCGTAGAGCACGACTTCGGCGCCATAGGATTTGGTGCGCTCGCGCTTGGTGATCGGCGAGTCCGCAGGCATCACGATGGTCGCCTGCATGTTGAGGATCTTGGCCGCCGCGGCGACGCCCTGGGCGTGGTTGCCCGAGGAGAACGCGACGACGCCGCCGCTCCGCTTGTCCTGCGGGATCGAGGCGAGCTTGTTGAAGGCGCCGCGAAACTTGAACGATCCGGTCCGCTGCAGCATTTCGGGCTTGAGGAAAACCTGGCTGCCGACGCGTTCGTTGAGAACGGGGAAGGTCAGGAGCGGCGTGCGCACCGCGAACGGCGCGACCACCCTTGCGGCGGCATCGATGTCCGCGGCAGCGACGGGTGGATTGAGAACGGTGTCCGTCATTCGCGATTTGTATCGCGGCGCCGGGCTGGCGGGCAAGACGCTTTAGCGTGACCTGACTAGCGTGAGGTCGGCTGGGTCGCCGGCAGAGCCACAAAATGGTGCTCTTCGGCACCGAATTCGAGCGCCTCCCCCTCGCCGTCCGGCGGCGCGGGGCGGACGTTCATGCAGCGATCGATGAACACCCGGGCCGACGCCTGCCAGGTGTGGAGCGCGGCGAAATCGACGCAGGCCTGCCGCGGGATGCTGAGCGCATCCAGGCAGGCATGGCGCAAATCCTCGTCGAGCACCCCGACCGGCGCCGCGCCGATCACGTCGCGGGGACCGGTGACCGGAAAAGCGGCAACCGGCAGGCCGCTCGCCAACGCTTCAAGCAGCACCAGACCAAACGTATCGGTCCGGCTCGGGAAAACGAACACATCGGCCGCGGCGTAGATCTCAGCCAATTCTTCCCCATGACGAGCACCGAGGAACACGGCGTCCGGATATTTCCGCTCCAGCGCCGCCCGCGCCGGGCCGTCGCCGACCACGACCTTGGTTCCCGGCAGATCGAGATCGAGGAAGGCCTCGAGATTCTTCTCCACCGCCACCCGGCCGACGCTGAGATAGACCGGCTGCGGCAGGCAGAGATCGACGTCGCGCGGATGGAACAGTGAGGTATCGACGCCGCGCGACCACAGCACCACGTTGCGGAAGCCGCGCTGACGCAACTCGGCCGCCAGCGCCGGGGTCGCCGCCATCACCGCCCGGCTCGGCCGGTGGAACCAGCGCAATGCGCGCCACACCCAGGCTTCCGGGACCGGCGTCCGCGCCGAGACGTATTCGGGGAAGCGGGTGTGGAAGCTCGTCGTGAACGGGAGGCCGCGCTTGCGGCAGTAGCGGCGAACCGCAAGCCCGATCGGGCCCTCGGTCGCGATATGGATGCTGTCGGGCCTCGCCGCCTCGATCAGACTTGCGACCTTCGCCCGGTACGGCAGCGCCAGCCTCAGATCGCGGTAGCTCGGCATCGCGAAAGTGCGGAATTCGTCCGGCGTCAGGAAGCTCACCTCGACGCCGAGCGATTTCGCCGCCTGTGCCATCATGGTCAGCGTGCGGACAACCCCGTTGACCTGGGGATGCCACGCATCGGTCGCGACCAGGATATGCGTCATGCAGCGCGTGCCGTCACTCGCGGAACCGGCGCGATCCGGCGCACCGGGTCGGTCCAGGTGATGATCTCGAAATGGCCGTCCTCGTGCTCGGCGAGCGCGGTGCAGCTCTCCACCCAGTCGCCGCAATTCATGTAGCGGATGCCCTGCTCGTCATGAATCGTCGCGTAGTGGATGTGGCCGCAGATCACCCCGTCGCAGCCATGGCGCCGCGCCTCGCCGGCAAGCGTCGCCTCGAACGCGCCAATATAGTTCACCGCCTTCTTGACCTTCAGCTTGGCCCATTGCGACAGCGACCAGTACGGCACGCCGAACATCTTGCGGAAGAAGTTGACGAAACGATTCATCTGGATCGCGAAGTCGTAGGCCTTGTCGCCGAGGTGGGCGAGCCAGCGCGCGTTCTGCACCACGAGATCGAAAATGTCGCCGTGGATCACGAGGTAGCGCTTGCCGTCGGCGCCGGTGTGAACGGTGTTCTCCACCACGTCGATGCCGCCGAAATGCGTGCCGTAATATTTGCGCAGGAACTCGTCGTGGTTGCCCGGCACGTAGACCACCTTGGCGCCCTTGCGCGCCTTGCGTAGCATCTTCTGCACGAAATCGTTATGGGTCTGCGGCCAGTACCAGTTCGACTTCAGCGCCCAGCCGTCGACGATATCACCAACGAGGTAGATCGTGTCGGCATCGTGAGAGCGGAGGAAGTCCAGCAGGCGGTCGGCTTGCGAACCGCGGGCTCCGAGATGGACATCGGAGATAAACAAAGTGCGAAAGTGCCGCTCGGGACTTTCTTCACTCAAGGAGTCACTTCCCATGCCTGTGCACCTAACAGATTCCTGTGACAAGGCGATGACGATCCCCGCGACCCAAGGCCCCACAAACAGTTAACGAGAATCAGCAGTACGCCCCTGCCCTGCGGATAACAGCAGCGTGCGACAATCTGGCGACATCGGCGGTCGCGGCTGTGGGGAAGAGGCGTTGTGTTGCCTGCACAGCGCGATGGAACAACGAAGCGATCGAATGCGTAGCCCGGATGGAGCGAAGCGCAATCCGGGGTCCTGCATCCGCGGATGAACTGGTCCCGGATTTCGCTGCGCTCCATCCGGGCTACAAGAGCATCAGTAATATCCGTGGAAGTGATGCACCGGCCCATGGCCGTGGCCGACGGCGAAGCGATCGGCTTCGGCGATCGCCTGCGTGATCCAGGCCTTGGCGTTGCGCACGGAGGTCTCCATGCTCTCGCCCTTCGCGAGCCCTGCTGCGATTGCCGAGGACAACGAGCAGCCGGTGCCATGCGTATTGGCGGTCGCAATCCGCGGCGCAGCCAGCGCGACGCTGTGCTCGGCGTCGATCAGATAGTCGATGCTCTCGGCGCCGTGCCCATGGCCGCCCTTGACCAGCACCGCGCGACATCCCATCGCCAGCAATCGCTTGCCTTGTCGCTCGACGTCGGCCTCGCTTGAGGCAACCGGCTCGTTCAAGAGCGCCGCCACTTCCGGCAGGTTCGGCGTGATCAGCGAGGCCAGCGGAAACAGCAGGACCTTCAGCGCATCGACCGCCTCGGCGGCAAGCAGCCGATCGCCCGAGGTTGCGACCATCACCGGATCGAGCACGACATGGCGCGGCGCCCAGCGCCTCAGCCCATCGGCGATCGCAGCGATCGTGTCGGCCTGCGCCACCATGCCGATCTTGACCGCGCCGACCTCGAGGTCGGAGAACACCGCGTCGATCTGGGCGGTGACGAATGACGCGGGCACCGGATGGATGCCGCTGACCCCTGTGGTGTTCTGCGCGGTCAGCGCCGTGATCGCGGAGGCGCCATAGACCCCGAGCGCGGCAAAGCTCTTGAGGTCGGCCTGGATGCCGGCCCCGCCCGAGGAGTCCGAGCCGGCAATGGTGAGCGCGACCGGCGTCATCTTGCAGCACCGGCGGTTGATACGAATGAGACCATCACGAACAAGACCATGGCCTGTCCTAGCCCGGCCGCCGATCGGCAGCAAGTTCGCCTGACTTTACCGCAAGTTGGCCTCACCTTGACCACCTGCCTCGCCCCCTTGCCTTGGCCGCCCGTTTTGGGCCTATAGTCGCGGAAATCCCCGGAGACGACTTTGATGGTTCCTTTCTTCGTCCAGATCAAATGCAAGCTCGGCCAGTCCTACACCGTCGCCAACGCGCTGGCGGAGGCCGAGATTGCGTCCGAGATCTATTCCACCGCGGGCAACTACGACCTCCTGGTCAAGTTCTACGTCGACCACGACACCGACATCGGCCATTTCATCAACGAGAAGGTTCAGGTGATCCCGGGCATCCAGGACACCCTCACGATCATCACCTTCAAGGCGTTCGGCGCGAAGTAGGACGTGCCCGCGAGAGCATGATGAGATTAGGTCGAGCTTGAACGGCGTCGAAAGTTCACCTCTCCCTTGGGAGAGGTGAACCGAAACCGCGACGAGCCGATTCAACCAAACCCATCCCGCTTTACAACTCCTTCTCCTTCTCCTTCTTGACCGGCTTCGGCGGTCCCTCGACCGGCGGAAGCGACTTGATGTACTCGGCGATCGCGTCGCGGTCGGACGGCGACAGTTGCGAGGTGTTGCGGATCACGCGCACCATCGATCCGCCCGCGCTATCGCCGTCCGGCGTCTGGCCGCTCTCGAGGAAATAGGCGATATCCTTCACACTCCAGTCCGAAAGCCCCCTCGGCGTGATGTTGGGCACCCAGCCTTCGCCCTCCGGATTCGGACCACCGGCGAAGCGCTGCGCGGTGACGATGCCGCCGAGGACATTGCGCGGGCTGTGGCACTCGGCGCAATGCCCGAAGCTGTTGACGAGATAGGCGCCGCGGTACCAATGCGCCGAGCGGCTTGCATCCGCGATGAACGGCTTGCCGTTCATGAATAGGAATTTCCAGACCCCGACATTGCGCCTGATGTTGAAGGGAAACGGCAAATCGTGATTGCGCACCTTGCCGGTGACCGGCGGCAAGGTCTTCAGATAGGCGAACAGGTCGCGCACATCGCTGACCTTGGCGTGCTGATAGGACGGGTACGGAAACGCCGGGAAATAGTGCGCGCCCGATGGCGACGTGCCCTTCATGACTGCAGTGACGAAATCGACCTCGCTCCAGCGGCCGATGCCGTCGTTCGGGTCGGGCGAGATGTTCGGCGCATAGAAGGTGCCGAATGGCGAGGGGATCGCGAGCCCGCCGCCGAGCTTCGTGCGGTCGTCCTGCTTCGGCACGGCATGGCAGGAGGAACATCCCCCGGCATTGAACGTTGTGAGGCCATTGGCAAGGTCAGGCTGATAGGCAGGCAGCGCGTCGGCGGCAACGGTCGCGGGGATCGTCAGCCACCAGAACACGCCAAAGCCGATTGCGCCGGCCAGAATCGCCAGGAGGAAAATTCGTCGCAGCATTCACTGATCCGTCATTGGTCGCGTCAATTCATGGACCAGTATGATGGCAACCAGTCGGACAAGCTCGCATCAAATTTGCCGCACCCACGATCCATTTGGGGAATAAATCCGAAAAACTGCTGTTTGAAGATTGCAACCATCCTGTGACGTCAAAGGGGAGAGAACCATGTCGAACAAGACCTTGCTTGCCACGCTGACGCTCGGCGCCGCCATCGCCTTCGCCGGTCCTGCCTTTGCCGAGAAGTTCACGGCGAAGCTGGACAGCAAGAGCGAAGTGCCGCCGAATACCAGCACCGCCACCGGCACCGCCGACATCGACTACGATGCCGCCAGCAAGAAGCTGAGCTGGAAACTGACCTATTCCGGCCTGTCGGGTCCGGCCACCGCCGCGCATTTCCACGGCCCCGCCGAGGCCGGCAAGAATTCCGGTGTCGCGGTCGCCATCCCGAACGCGACATCGAGCCCGGTCGAAGGCAGCGCAACATTGACTGACGCGCAGGCCGCCGATCTGCTCGCCGGCAAGTACTATGTCAACGTTCACACCGCGGCCAATCCGGGCGGTGAGATCCGCGGCCAAGTGACCAAATAACAAGTGACGAAGTAATCCGTCACCAAGCAATCGTCGCGAACGCACTCCAACAAGAAACGGCCGACACAAAAAAAGGGCGGACGCCTCAAAGCGTCCGCCCTTTTTCATTGACCGAACGGCGATCAGCCCTTCTTGATACGGTATGTCTCGTGGCAACCGCCGCATTGCTTGCCGATCACCGGCAGCTCCGCCTTCAGCGTGTCGAGATCCTTGATCTTGCCCTTGGCATCGGCGACGGCCTTGGCGAAGCTCGCAACATGGGATTCGAAGCCGGCCTTGTCTTCCCAGATCTTTGGCGACGCAGAGTAGTCGCCCTCCGGTTTGAGACCCTTGGTGCTCTCGGGAAACAGCGTCGGAAACTTCTTGACGGTGTCTTCGAACTGGGCCAACGCGGCATTGACGGTCGACTGATCGTAGGGCTTCTCGCCCTTGACCATGGCCGCCAGCGCGCCCGCGTTCTTGCCGTTGTCCTTCATCTGGGCCTGGGTCTGCTTGACCTGATCCTGCTGTGCGACGACCGCACCGGCGCTGAACGCCAGCACCGCAGCAATGACGACGATCCGCTTCATCGGCTACCCCTCAATTCCGTTTGTCCCGGTCCGCGATCTGCGGCCGGCCTGGTTTGCAAAACACCGCAGGCGGAATCTTCATTCCGCCTGCGACAATTTATCAGAGATTATGGCGGCGCTGCGCCTCGCGGATCGCGATCCAGACCCGTTCAGGCGTGGCGGGCATGTCGATGTGGTCGATCTTGTACTCGCGATGCAACCCCTCGACGATCGCGTTGACGACCGCCGGGCACGAGCCGATCGCGCCGGCCTCGCCCGCGCCCTTTACGCCCATTGGGTTGGTCGTGCAGGGCACGTTATGGGTCTCGAACACGAAGGACGGCCCGTCGGAGGCGCGCGGCAGCGCATAGTCCATGAAGGTGCCGGTGACGAGCTGACCGTCGGTCGGGCTGTACACCGCCTGCTCCATCAGCGCCTGCCCGATGCCCTGCATCGCGCCGCCGTGAACCTGGCCCGCCAGCATCAGCGGATTGAGCGTGACGCCGAAATCGTCGACGATGACGTAGCTGACGATCTTGATGATGCCGGTGGCGGGATCGATCTCGACCTCGGCGAGATGGGTGCCGTTCGGATAGGTGCCGTCGGCGCTGGCGAAGGTCGCGCTCGCATTCATCTTCGACGTATCGCCGCCAGGACGTTTGGCGAGATCGGCAAAGCTGACCGAGCGGTCGGTGCCGGCGATGCGGATGCGGCCGTCGGCGATTTCGAGGTCGCCGGCGCCGGCCTCCAGCGCCTGCGCCGCGAGCTCTTTCAGCTTGTTGCTGAGATCATGCGTCGCCCGTTGCACGCTGACGCCGCCGGACGGAATCGATGCCGAGCCGCCGGTGCCGAGGCCGGTCGCGATCTTGTCGGTATCGCCCTGCAGCACATGGACGCGCTCGGGCGGCACGCCGAACTGCTCGGCGACGATCTGCGCATAGGCGGTCTGGTGGCCCTGCCCGCTCGACTGCGTGCCGATCAGGACCGAGATATCGCCGTTGGGATCGAGCGCCACATTGGCGGTCTCCTCGCCCATGGTACCGCAGACCTCGACATAGCTCGCCATGCCGATGCCCCGCACCAGACCGTCCTTCCTGGCGGCCTTGGCGCGCTTCGGAAACTCCTTCCAGTTGGCAATTTCCATCGCGCGCTTCATATGCGCGACGAAGTCGCCGGAGTCGTAGACCTTGCCGGTCGCGGTCGTGTAGGGCAGCGACTTCGGCGGAATGAAGTTCTTGCGCCGGATGGCGTCCGGCGTCATGCCGAGCTTGCGCGCGGCGGCATCGACGAGGCGCTCGATGACATAGGCGGCCTCCGGGCGGCCGGCGCCACGATAGGCATCGACCGGCACCGTGTTGGTGAACACGGTGCGGACCCGGCAGTGGAAGGCCTGGATGTCATAAAGGCCAGGCAGCATGCCGGCGCCGCCATGCGGGATGTAGGGCGCGAAGGTCGAGAGATAGGCGCCCATGTCGCCCATCAGGTCGACATCCATGCCGAGGAATTTGCCGTCCTCGGCGAGCGCCATCTTCGCGGTGGTGAGGTTGTCGCGGCCCTGCGCGTCGCCCATGAAATGGTCGGAGCGCTCAGCCGTCCATTTGATGCTCTTCTTGAGCTTGCGCGCGGCCACCGAGATCAGCGCATATTCGCGATAGGGAAACAGCTTGGTGCCGAAACCGCCGCCGACATCCGGGCAGATCACCCGCATGTTCTCCTTCGGCATCTTCAGGATCATGTCGCAGAGGATCTCGCGCAGGCGGTGGCTGCCCTGGCTGCCGATCGTCAGCGTCAGATGATCCTTCTTGGCGTCGTATTCCGCGACCGCGGCGCGCGTCTCCATGAAATTGGTGATGACGCGCGGATTGACGATGGTGATCTCGGCCACCGCATGCGCCTTGGCGAACGCGTCCTCGGCGGCTTTCTTGTCGCCGATCGAGACATCGAACAGCACATTGCCGGGCTTGTCCGGCCACACCTGCGGCGCGTCCTTCTTCACCGCATTGACGAGGCCGACTGCCGCCGGCAGCGGCGTCCATTTGACGTCGATCGCCTCGATCGCGTCACGGGCATGATCGACGGTATCGGCGACCACGAAGGCTACCGCGTCGCCGACATGGCGCACCTCGTCCTTGGCGAGGATCGGATAAGGCGGCGCGGTGAACGGATCGGTCTCGAGATTGAACAGGCACGGCAGGCCGCCGAGCTCGGCGACGTCGGCGGCGGTCAGGATCAGCGCCACGCCGGGCATGCCGCGGGCCTTGCCGGCATCGATCGTGTAGGTCGCGTGCGCGTGCGGCGAGCGCAGCATCAGCGCGTGCAATGCGGGAGACGGCGCGACGTCGTCGGTGTAGCGGCCCCTGCCGCGAATCAGAGCGTCGTCCTCCTTGCGCCGCACACTTTGTCCGACGCCGAATTTGATGGGAGCTGCCATCGTCTCTCCAATTGCCTTGGTGTGTTTTGCGCATATTGGCGTGGTTGTCGGCGAAGCGCAAACCGCTTTCCGCCGCGCGCGGCGCTATCACACAGCCACTTCCTATGCATTTGATTTGACAGGTAAAACTATACGCGGCGGAGCGCGAACAGCCAGCCGCGGCCGAACAGCGTGAGGATCAGGAGGGCGTAGACGAAGACGCCGACCGCAATCAGCAGCAGCAGGATCAGCTCATCGCGAAAGATCTGCATCGGCGCGAACCACACCACCGCGAAATGCGAGGTCAGCCACAGCGCGACCGCGAGCAGCACCCCGCATAGCGCGAAGGTGCCGAACGAGCGGATCAGCGCGCGATCGAGCGCGAGGTAGCCGCGGCGCACGGCAAACATCAGCACCAGCAGCAGATTGACCCAGGCCCCGATTGCGGTCGCGAGCGCGAGCCCGACCTGCGCCAGCGTGCCGACCAGCGCGATCTTCAGCGCGACGTTGACCGCGACCCCGGTCAGCGCCGCTTTCACCGGCGTTGCGGTGTCCTTGCGGGCGTAGAAGGTCGCGACCGCGCTGCGGATCATCACGAAGGGGATGAGCCCGACCGCATAGGCCGCCAGCGTGGCGCCGGCACTTGCGGCATCGGCCTTGGAGAACGCGCCGCGGGCGAACATCGCGCGCATGATCGGATCGGCCACGGTCAGGAACGCCGCCACGAACGGCACCGAGAACAGCAGCGTGAAATCGAAGGCGCGGCGCTGCGCCGCCATCGCGCCGGCGTGGTCGTCGGCGCTCAGCCGCCGCGACATCTCCGGCAGCAGCACGGTGCCGATCGCGATCCCGATCACGCCGATCGGCAACTGATTGAGGCGGTCGGCATAATACAGCGCCGATAGCGCGCCTGCGGGCAGGAAGGTCGCGATGATGGTGTCGGCGAACAGCGCCACCTGCGTGCCCATCGAGCCCAGCGTCGCCGGCCCCAGCGCGCGGAAGAAGCCGCGAACGTCCTCGTCGAGCTTCAGGGGCGCGAACCGCGGCAGGCCGCCGTGGCGCGCGAGGTCGCCGGCGAGCAGGAAGAATTGCAGGAAGCCCGAGATCAAGACGCCCCAGGCCGCGGCATGGCCCGCGCTCGGGAAGAACGCCGCGAGCGCCAGCGTCATCATCATGGCGAGGTTGAGGAAGATCGGCGCCGCGGCGGCGCTGGCGAAGCGATGCATCACGTTGAGCATGCCGCCATAGAGCGTCACCAGCGTGATCAGCAGCAGATAGGGAAAGGTGATCCGCGTCAGCTCGATCGCGAGCTTGCGCTGCGCCGCGTCCTCGGTGAAGCCCGGCGCGAGGATGCTCATCGCCTGCGGCATGAACACCATCGCCACCGCCAGCAGGATCACCTGCGAGGCGAACAGCAGCGTGAAGATGCGGTCGGCGAACAGCCGCGCCGACGCCTCGCCGCGCTCGCCATGGACATGGGCATAAGCCGGCACGAAGGCGGCGTTGAAGGCGCCTTCGGCGAAGATCGCGCGGAAATGATTGGGCAGCCGCAGCGCCACGAAGAAGGCGTCGGCAACCGGCCCGGCACCGAGGATCGCCGCGAGCATGATGTCGCGCGCGAACCCGGTGACCCGCGATAGCAGGGTATAGCCGCCGACGGTGAAGATGCGCCCAAGCATGCGCTGCTTCTAGCGCATGATTGCGGTCTGAAAAAGTTTCCTATCAGGCCGAAAGCGCGCTGCGCACAGCCGCGATGACACGGTCCTGCGTCGCCTCGTCGAGATAGGGGTGCATCGGCAGGGCGATGACGTCCTTCGACAGGCGCTCGCTGACCGGCAGACCGCCGTCGGCGACCGGATAGTGGCTGTAGGCCGTCTGCTGGTGCACCGATTTGGGATAGTAGATCATGGTCGGGACGCCGTGCGCCTTCAGGGCCGCCGCGAAGGTGTCACGATCGATGCCGTCGGACAGGCGGATGGTGTATTGCGCCCACACCGAGGTACAGCCCGGGGCAAGGCGCGGCACCGCGACGAGGTTGCCGAGCGCGCGCGAATAGCGCTCCGCCACCCTGTTGCGCGCCGCGATCTCGTCGTCGAAAATCTTCAGCTTCTCGAGCAGGATCGCCGCCTGCATGGTGTCGAGCCGCGCGGTGAGGCCGAGCCGCACGTTGTCGTACTTGTCCGAGCCCTGGCCGTGCACGCGGATGCTGCGCAGCGTGCGCGCGAGCTCCTCGTCGTCGGTGAAGATCGCGCCGCCGTCGCCGAAGCAGCCGAGCGGCTTGGCCGGGAAGAAGCTGGTCCCGGTCGCGAGCCCGAAGGTGCCGAGCTTGCGGTTCTTGTAGGTTGCGCCAAAGCCCTGCGCGGCGTCATCGAGCACGAACAGGCCCTCGGCCTCGGCGACCGCGCCGATCGCATCGTGATCGGCGCTCTGGCCGAACAGGTCGACCGGGATCACGGCGACCGGCTTCAGCCCGCGCGCGCGCGCCGTCGCAATGCCGCGCTTCAGCGAGTTGACGTCGATGTTGAAGGTCTCCTCATCGACATCGACGAAAACCGGCGTCGCGCCGGTCAGCGTCACGACCTCGCCGGTCGCACAGAAGGTGAAGGTCGGGCACAATACCGCATCGCCCGGCCCGACATTCTTCGCCATCAGGACCATCAGCAGTGCGTCGGTGCCGCTCGCACAGCTGACCACATGCTTTGCGCCGCTATAGTCCGCCAGCGCCCTCTCCAGAGCGGTCACTTCGGGACCGTTGATGAACTGGCAATGGTCGAGCACACGCGCGACCGCGTCATCGATCGACTTGCCGAGCCGCCGGCGTTGCGCGGCGATATCGATGAAGGGAATGGGCTCAAGCTGCATATGCTGGTTCATGGAAGCTCTTTGCACGTATTGAATGAATGACAATCAGCCGGCGATGCGGCGCGGTCCCTTGCGCATCGTCGAGGCGGCGGGTCTGGCGGGCGATTCCAGGCAGCGGATCGCGATCTCGAGGCTCGCCACGCCCTCGTCGCCGGACACGGCCGGCAGCTTGCCGCTACGTACGGCATCGAGGAAGGCGATCAGCTCGGCGCGCAGCGGCTCGTCGTGACCGACCGGCAGATGACGCATCGAATAGCTGCCGTCCGGCTTGAAGCCGAAGCATTCGGTGACCTGACGCGTGAGCAGATCGCCCATCACATACTTGCCGCGGGTTGCGACCGTCACGTTGCGCGCCTTGAACGGCGTCAGCCAGTTGGTGTTGATGTGGGCGAGCACGCCGGAAGCGGTGCGGAACTGCAGCAGCGCGATGTCCTCGCGCTCGGCGACGGCGCTCGAGAGCTGCGGCTGCACCTCGACGATGTCGGACTCGGTGAACCAGCGGATCAGGTCGATGTCGTGCACGGCCAGATCGATCACGACGCCGACATTGGACATTCGCGGCGGGAACGGGCCGACCCGGGTGATGCCGATCGACAGGATGTCCTCGCCCGAGATCGCCTTCTTGATCGCGGCGACCGCCGGATTGAAGCGCTCGACATGGCCGACCATCAGCGTGACGCCGGCCCGCTCGGCGGCGGCGACGATCTCGCGGCCCTCTTCGACCGTGGATGCGACCGGCTTCTCGACCAGGATGTGAATGTTGCGCGCGATGCAGGCGAGCGCGATCTCGTGATGCAGATGGGTGGGAGCTGCGATCGTCACCGCATCGACGCCCTCGGCGAACAGCTGATCGAGGCTTTCGAAGGCGCGGCAGCCGACCAGGTCGATGGCGCGGGTGCGATGCTCCGGCAGCGGATCGACGATGCCGATCAACAGCACCCCGGGCAGTCCGGCCAGCACGCGGGCATGGTTGCTGCCCATCACGCCGGCGCCGATCACGCCGACGCGCAATGCGCGGCCGATATCGGCTTTCGCGCCGGCCGCGGACACTTTTGCATTCATATCGTAGACCCCAAGTAACGTTCTGGCGGTTGTCCCGGCTTCTCAGGGAGCCATCCCGGCTCCGAGGGAATCAGCACCAAGGCCCCTCTGCCCGATCCGCGCCTTTGGCGCAAATCACGACCCGCTTCGTTGGCAGCCGCTATAGCACGGCGTCACAAATGTGGCGAATGCCAACGGCGAAATCCGGACACGTTTTGATTCAAAGAGTTACATCGCCCGCGACTCGATCTTGAGCGCGGGGCCGTTCGCCTCAGGTGCGCCGATAGTCATCCTCGATGCGGATGATGTCGTCCTCGCCGAGATAGCTGCCGGTCTGCACTTCGATCAGCTCGAGCTGGATCTTGCCCGGGTTCTCCAGCCGGTGCACCGCGCCGATCGGGATGTAGATCGATTCGTTCTCGTGCACCGTCTTGATCAGCTCGTTGACGGTGACCTGCGCGGTGCCGCGCACCACGATCCAGTGCTCGGAGCGGTGATGGTGCTTCTGCAGGGACAGCCGTCCGCCCGGCTTGACGACGATGCGCTTGACCTGGTGGCGATCGCCATTGTCGACCGACTGATAGGAGCCCCAGGGGCGATGCACCTTGATGTGGTTCTCGGTCACCTCCGGCGCCGCCACTTTCAATTTCGCGACCAGCCGTTTCAGCCCGTTGGCGTCCTTCTGGCGTGACACCAGCACGGCGTCCTGGGTCGCGACCACGACGAGATCATCGACGCCTTCGAGCGCAACCAGCGCCCGGTCGGTCGAGACGTTGCAATTGCGGGAGTCCTCGAACACCGCCTTGCCGCGCGCCGCGTTGCCGAGGCTGTCCTTGTCGGCGAGCTCCCAGACCTGGCGCCACGAGCCGATGTCGGACCAGCCGCACGCGACAGGCACAACCGCGGCATGTGAAGTGTTCTCCATCACAGCGTAATCGATCGAGATCGCCTTCGCCGCGCCGAAGGCCTGCGCATCGAGCTTGACGAAGCCGAGATCGCGCGCCGCCGACGCAACCGACTGCTCCACCGAGGCGACGCTGTCCGCATCGACATTGCGGTACTCGTCGAGCAGCACGCCGGCGCGGAACATGAAGTTGCCGCTGTTCCAGAGATAGCCTGCATCGATATAGCCCGCCGCCGTCGCCGCATCCGGCTTCTCGACGAATTTCGCCACCGTGCGCACCTCGCCGGCGACCGCCTCACCCGGATTGATGTAGCCGTATTCGGTGGCCGGCCGCTCCGGCTTGACGCCGAACGTCACGATGCGGCCGGCGTCCGCGGCCACCAACCCGCCGCGGCACGCGGCAACGAAGGCCGCGGTGTCCCGCACCAGATGGTCGGCGGCCAGCGCCAGCACGATCGCTTCGCTGTCGCGGCTCTGCGCGAACGCCGCACCGGCCGCGATCGCCGGCCCCGAGTCGCGGCGCATCGGCTCCAGCAGCACGTCGGCCTCACGGCCGATCTCGGCCAGTTGCTCCAGCACCATGAAGCGATAGGCCTCGTTGGTGATCACGATCGGACGCTCGAACAGGCCGGCGTCGGAAACCCGCAGCAGCGTCTCCTGGAAGGTCGAGCGGGCCCCGAACAGCGACAGGAACTGTTTCGGATGCACCTCGCGTGACGCCGGCCACAATCGCGTGCCTGCGCCGCCGCACATGATCAGGGGAATAATTCGTCGATCCATCGATGCCTCAAATCCTGTCGTGCAAGTCCTGTCGTGTCCGCCTGCGGACGACACACCAAATCGGCCCGGGCCGTCGCGGCCGGCGGCCCTGTTGCCTCGGAAGCACTATCCAAGCAGTAGCACGCGCCCCCCGCACGTCTGGTCGGATTTTACCGGTAACGTAAACCCCCGGTGAGTGGCCGGCCGTCCCCCGTTCGGGCCTCTTTAGCCACCCCTTCGCGCCTGCCGCAATAGGGACCAGTACGGGTATTGCCAGATCGGCGCGGAAACCATACCAAGGCGGCGAATTTGGGCGCGCGAAAGCGTTTTGCGCTGTTTTTGACACATTCTGAAACCTGGCAGCGCGAACGGAAATGCGCCGAATCCTGCTTTCGACCGTCAAGATCCTGATCTCGGCCGCGCTGCTGTATTTCTCGCTGCGCAAGGTCAATCTGTACGACCTTGCCTCCCGTATCCAGGTCGAGAGCCTGGGCTGGCTCGCTCTCGCGATCGCGGTCACGTTCCTGCAGATCTTCCTCGGGGTGTTGCGCTGGCGGGAGATCAGCGTCGAGTGCGGCGCCCCGCTGGAGACCGGTCAGGCCATGCGCTTCAATGTGATCGGCACCTTCTTCAACCAGACACTGCCGTCCTCGATCGGCGGTGACGCGGTCCGGCTTTGGCTCGTCGCGCGCGCCGGTGCGGGCTGGCGCGCAGCCACCTATTCGATTTTCGTCGACCGCGCGATCGGACTGATCGCCCTCGCCGTCGTCATCGCCGCCACCCTGCCCTGGAGCTATCGGCTGATTTCCGATTCCCACGGCTGGATGGCGTTGCTGCTCCTCGACCTCGCCGCACTCGCAGCCGGATTTGGCTTCCTGCTGATCGGTGTGTTGCCGTGGGCCTGGCTGAAGCAATGGTGGGCGACGCATCACATCCACGCCTGCGCGGTCATCGCGAACCGGGTGTTGTTCAGCCGCAAGCGCGGATTGAGGGTCGCAATCCTATCGATCGCCATTCACGTCGTGACCGTCGTGATCGCCTGGTGCGTGGTGAAGTCGATCACGGCCCCTGTCACCTTCGGCCAGATCTTCCAGTTGTTGCCGCCGGTGATGCTGATCACGATGATGCCGATCTCGATCGCGGGCTGGGGCGTACGCGAGGCCACAATGGCGCTGGCCTTCGGCTACGCCGGATTGATCGCCAATGAGGGCGTCAACGTCTCGCTGTTGTTCGGCGCGGTATCGTTCGTGGTTGGCGTGTTTGGCGGCCTGGTGTGGATCCTGAGCCCGGAAAAGGCCGCCAAGGGCACAGAACCGATCGAAGTCCCCGGATCGCAACCGCGAATCCCGGGATCGCAATAGCCGGACCACAATGAGCGCTTTCGAAATCCTCCTGTCATTGATCGCAGCGGTCCTGGCTGCGTCGATCTCGGCTGTCCTGATCCAGGCGACGCGGCCGCTGCTGCTGCGTGTGGCGCTGGCGAAGCCGAATGCGCGCTCGTCGCACCGTATTCCGACGCCGCAGGGTGCCGGCATCGCGGTCACGGCGGCGACGCTGCTGGCGGGCGGGATCGTCATCGTCCTGGCCGGATCGCAGGACCTGACGATTCCCTTCATCGTCTTCGCGGCCTGCCTGTTCATCGCGGTGGTGGGTTTTGCCGACGACATCCGCTCGCTGCCCGTCGTCCCGCGGCTGTTGCTGCAGGCCGCCGCCGTTGCGGCCGTGGTGTTTTCCGCGCCTGATGGTCTCAGGCTGGTTCCGGCCGGCCCGGTCTGGCTCGAACGCGGCCTGCTGCTGATCGCCGGCCTCTGGTTCGTGAACCTCGTCAACTTCATGGACGGGCTCGACCTGATGACCGCGGCCGAGGCCGTGCCGATCACCGTGGCGATCGCCCTGCTCGGCAGCTTCGGCTATCTCCCCGCAGCTCCCGCGCTGGTCGCGGCAGCGCTGTGCGGCGCGCTGCTCGGCTTCGCGCCGTTCAACCGACCGGTCGCAAGGATATTCCTCGGCGATGTCGGCAGCCTGCCGATCGGCCTGCTGCTCGGCTGGTGCCTGCTCGAGCTCGCCCTGCACCGGCAGTTCGCCGCCGCGCTGCTGCTGCCGCTGTACTATTTGACGGATGCGACGGTCACGCTGTTTCGTCGCATGGCACGGCGCGAGCCTTTCTGGGCCGCGCATCGCTCGCACTTCTACCAGCGCGCGACCGACAACGGATTCACGGTGTGGCGCGTCGTCGGCGAGGTGTTTGCGCTTAACGCGGTGCTGGCGCTGCTCGCGTTCGCCGCGGTCGCCCTCAATTCACTCACCGCAGACATCGCGCTGCTGCTGGCCGGCGCGCTCGCCGTCGCCTGGCAGTTGCGGCGGTTCTCGCGACCGCTCTGATTGCCTCAGCTGTCCGTTTGACGCAGCGCACGCCGCAGCCCTTCGTCGAGGCTGATCGGCTGCTGCCATCCGGTGCCCGCGATCTTGGAAAGATCAAGCTCGAGCGAGGCGAACAGGCTGTCATAGGCTTCCTTGCGGCCGCTGATGCCGAGCGCCATCTTCAAGAGCGGCGCCGGCAGCCAGAACAGACGCGGCGAGGTGTCCGCCGCCCGGGCTAGGCGCTCGACGAATTCCCGCGTCGAGACCTGCTCGCGGTCAGCCACCAGGAACACGTCGAAATCGTTTCCCGGGTGCGACAACCGGTGCAAGATGAACGACGCGAGGTTTTCCGCCGACACGAACGCGCGGCGATTCTTCACATACGCGAGCGGTAGCGGCATGCGATTGATCACGGCACGCTTGAGCAACGCGAAATTTCCCTTCGCGCCGGCGCCGTAGATCAGTGGCGGCCTGATGACGGTCACCCTCATGCCGCTGCCCGGCACAATTTCCTTCAAGCCAACCTCGGCGGCCGCCTTCGAGTTTCCGTAGAGGCCGCGCGGTGTCAGGACATCGTCCTCGCGAAACGGAGGACGCCCGTAATTGCTGCGGCCATGCACCAGGATCGTGCTGACGAAAATGAAATCGCGCACGCCGGCGGCGGCCGCGGAGCGCGCCAGATGCAGCGTGCCCTCGATATTGACGTTGCGGTAGAGCTCGATCGCCTGTTCGTCGGACTGCTGGTGAACGCGGGCCGCAAGATGAACCACCGCGTCCACGCCATCGAGCGCGGCGCTCCAATCGGTGACCGGGCTGAGCGAGCCGATCGTCACGTCGTTCGCATCCTGCGGCGCCGTTCGCACCGCGCGTCGCACCACCCAGCCGTTGCGCGCCAATACGGGCACCACATGGCGGCCGACAAAGCCGCTGGCGCCCGTGACCAGAACCGTCCGGCGACCATCATTCATACCGTCCGCTCCACATCGCGATTGGATAGCAGCTCCCGGACCAGCGCAGCGTAGCTCGCCAGCGCCCGCTCGGGACTGAAGTTCCGCGCGGTCGCGACCGCGCGCTCGGCCATCGCGGCGTCCTGCGATCGCGACGCCAGGCGGATGGCATCGGCGAGTTGATCTGGCCTTCCCGGCGTGACGACCCAGCCGAGCCGGCTCTCGCTGACGGTGAGCGCGGCCTCAGCCTCGGGCTCGGAGACCAGAATGACGGGGCGCCCGGCTGCGAGCAGATTATAGAACCGGCTCGGCACCGACACGCCGGCGACGTCCTTCCGATAGGGAATGAGCCAGACGTCGGCGCTGGAGAGCAGCGCATCCAGCTCGCCGTCCGCGACGCGGTCGACCAGCGTGACGTTGGCAAGCCGCGCGGTGGCCTGCAGCTCCTTGAGCCGCGCGAAGCCGATGCCCCATCCCGAAAGCAGGAAATGGATCTCGCCTTCGTCACGCAGCAGCCGCGCGGCCTGGAAGACGATGTCCGGATCGTGGGTGAAGCCGAGATTGCCGGACAGCCCGACGACGAAGCGGGCGTCGATGGCCTTGCGAAACGGATTGTCGGGGCTCACGGGACGGTTGCCGGGCGCGAGCGTGGCCCAGTTCGGGATGAACCTGATCTTGTCCTGTGTCATTCCGCCATAGCGCAGCAGCAGCTTCTCGGCGTCGCGGCCGATCACGATGACAGCGTTCAGGGCCCGGAACATCAGCGCGTTGATCGCGCGCATCGCCCGCGCGACCAGCGAGGATGGCCGCAGCAGCCCGGCCATCACCAGCACGTCGGGAAACAGGTCGTGCAGAATCAGCGCCGACTTGGCCCCCTTCAACCTTGCCGCGGCGGCAACCGCATAGGGCAGCGCGAAGGGAGCGGTCACCGTCAGCGCAACGTCGCCCCGCTTCAGGCGCGACAACAGCGCAAAGAAGATCCGGCCGGTGAACAGCGCCTCGGCCAGCGCGCGCTTGATCAGCGCCGCCTTTCCCGGCAGCCAGTTCCTGATCTCGACGACGGCGGGCCGCCCGGGCGCCGGCGCCCGCGCCGAGCCTGGCATCCCGGAGACCACCATCACCTCCGACTCCTGCGCGATCCGTTCGGCGATCGCGGACATGATCGCGGCGGTCGTGCTGTGGTCCGGCGGATAGTGCTGGCTGACGACCACGACTTTTCGAGAACTACGCATCAATGGCTTTCGAAACGGTCCTGTCTCGGCGTCCGCAGAACGGCGCGGTCAGGCGGCATTCGATCCGAACTCGGGCACGGCGTCCTGAAGGACGGCGCGGATGGTCACACGGTCATCTCTCTCGATCGCATCCTCCAGCGCCGCGAGCCACTTGCGCAGCGTCGACATCGGAGGCTGGTTCGGCTTGGCGGCCATGACGCCGGCGACGCCGATCTCGAGCGTCGGCTCCTGGCTTGCGAACAAAATCTCGTTCAGCCGCTCGCCGGGACGGATGCCGCTGAACACGATCTCGACGTCGACGCCGGGTTGCAGGCCCGACAGACGGATCATCCGCTCGGCGAGATCGACGATCTTCACCGGTTGCCCCATGTTCAGCACATAGACCGAGACGTCGGGCCGCGCCGGCGTCACGGCGTGTGTCGCAGCCGTGATCACGAGATCGCAGGCCTCGCGGATCGTCATGAAGTAGCGAACCATGTCCGGATGGGTCACCGTGATCGGTCCGCCGGTCTCGATCTGCGCCTTGAATTTCGGCACCACCGATCCATTGGACGCCAGCACATTGCCGAACCGCACCGAGATCAGCCGCATGTGCGGCCTACCCTTTGCCTCGGTCATCAGGTCATGGTCCAGCGCCTGGCAATACATCTCGGCGAACCGCTTGGTCAGGCCCAGCATCGACACCGGCTCGATCGCCTTGTCGGTCGAGATCATCACCATCGCGCTCGCGCCCGCGGCATGCGCGGCGTCGGCCACGTTCACCGACCCGAAGATGTTGGTCTTGACGCCTTCGCTCCAGTCGCGCTCCAGGATCGGCACATGCTTGAGCGCCGCGGCATGGAACACGATGTCGGGCTTGAACTCGCTCATCAGCCGCGTGATGCGCTCGCGATCCCGGATATCGGCGATCCGGCCTTCGATCTCGGGACCGGAGTCGCGCGCGGACAGCGCCTCGGTGACCGCATAGAGCGCCGGCTCCGAATTCTCGACGACCAGGAGACGCGCCGCGCCGAAGGTCGCGACCCGTTCGCAGATTTCCGCGCCGATCGAGCCGCCGCCGCCGGTCACGATGACGGACTTGCCCCTCACCAGCGTCTCGAGCCGCGCGTAGTCGATCTTCTGGCTTGGGCGCAGCAGCAGGTCCTCGACGGCGACGTTGGTCAGTCGCGGCGCGTCGCCGCCCTCCAGCGACGGCAGGCGACTGACCATCACGCCGAGCCGCCGGGCGCGCATCAACACGCTCTCCGGATGCGCTTCGGGTTCGAAGGCCGACGGTGTCATGACCACACGCTTGATCGGCCGCTGGCGGGTCTCGAAATCCCGAATCACGGCCTCGATGTCGTCGACGCCGCCGACCACGGGAATGTTGCGGATCATCTGGCCGCGGTCCGCGTCCGACGGCGAGAGCACGCCGACCGGCCAGAGCCGCTTGATGGCGCCATTCTCGATGCCGCGCAGCACGACTTCGGCATCGGCCGTACGTCCGACCAGCAGCGCCGGCGCGGCATTGTCGGATCGGGCATGCAGCCGCGTGCGCGAATAACGGAAATAGCGGTAGCCGAGGCGCAACGCGCTCAGCGCGAACACCTCCAGGAAGAAGAACAGGATGATCGTGACCCGGCCGAGAAACACCGGGCTTTGCGAATTCGTTCCGGTGAAGAAGTAGACGTAGTCCAGCACGACCAGTGCCAGCGTCAGCACGGCTGCGACCCGCAGGATATTCAGCGCGTCCGGCAGCGAGGTGAAGCGCCATTTCGCCGTGGTCAGATTGGAGAAATAGCTGACGAAAACGCTGAACAGCACGAACCAGGGCAGGATGAGCAGCAGATGCGGCAGTCGATCGGTAAGGAGGCTGCCCTCGAAACGCAGATAGAAGCTCGCCAGCAACGCGAACGTCGTCGCGAGCGCGTCATGCACCAAAATCAGGAAATTGCGCAGGGTGAGTTGTGAAAGGCGCGTCATCTAACGGACGGGTTGCCGGCAACTGGGAGTTCGCGATGGGACATTGGCAGGCTGATAGCGTATCTGCAGGGCCCTTGCCAGCGATCATGGACGAGCAGGAGGTTCGGGTTCCATATTGGCCCGCAATTGCCCCTTCAACGCCATGCCGCCCGCAACTCCAACGCCCAGCACATACATCCAGCCCTCATGAAAGTCGAAGATGTGTGAATTAAACAACGAACTAGAAATATTCTGTACCACGACGAGAAGCCCGATCCAGTTGACGAGACCGTCGCCGCGGAACAGCAAAAGGTGCAGGAGCCACATCGCGTACAGTATCGCTACACCCACAATGCCCCACTGCACGGCGACGTTCAACGTTTGATTGTGTGGGTTTCCGATCACTTCGCCGGAAGCCTGGGTCGCACCGCCCTTCGCGACGCGCTCGAACAGGCCCCGCGTCGCGCCGGTGCCATGGCCGATGACCGGAGCCTCGGCAAAGAAGCCGAGCGACTTGCGCCAGAATTCGAGCCGCAAGCCGAGCGAGGTCGGCTCGTTGCGCTGCATGTAGAGCTTGTAGTCGCGCTCGAACGACTCCGCCGTCGAGCGCAATTGCGGCGAGCCATACCACGCCACCACGGCGAACGCAGCGGCCGCGCAAAGGATCAGGACGATGCTGCGCCAGCGCAGATGGAGCAGCGCAAACACCGCGAACATAATCGGAACCGTCACCAATGCAGTCCGCGACACCACCACCATCGCCATGTTGGCGAACAGGCTGAGCGCAATCGCAATCAGCAACATGGCCGGCAGGATGCGTTTGGTCCGCAGCAGCATCACGACCGGATAGGCCAGCGCGACCGCGCATAACGTGAATTCCTGGCTCTGGTCGATGTAGTTCTTGACGAAGACTCCCTGCTCGCCCGGAGCGGGCGCCCGCAGCGCGAGGTGCGGATAGGCAAGCACCAGCCAGGACATCAGCATCAACAGCGTGCAGGAGACGAGGAAAGCGACGAACACCCAGGTCCCGCGGGTCGAGCGCTGAAAATGATAGAGCAGGACCGGCAGCACCAGGAGCTTTGCGGTCGGCCCGACCGCGTAGAATCGCAAGCCCCAGGCCGCGTCCGACCAGAGCGTGCCGACAAGCGCGAGGCAAAACAACGCGACCGGCGCCAGGCAGATCGGCCGCTTCAGCAGCGCCCAGAACGCCTTCAGATCGACCGTCGGCGCGATCGCGATCAGCAGCACCACGCCGAAGATGCCGACCAGCGAGGTCGACCACGGCAGCGACAGCGCGATCAGGACCGCGACCACATCGGTCGCGGTCTGCCAGCGCGCCGGATCGCGCCAGGCCGGACACGCCGCGGCGCCTGCCGGGGATGCCATGCTTGCGCTCACGCCTTGCCCTCACGGGCCCGCGCAACCAGCGACGTCGTGCTGTGGCCGGGCAGGATCTCGACCAGCACCACCTCGCCGCCGGCGGCCTCGACGATCTCGTGGCCGACCACCTGCTCGCGGGTATAGTCGCCGCCCTTGACCAGCACGCTCGGCCGCACCCGCGTGATCAGATTGATCGGCGTGTCCTCCTCGAAGATCGCGACGAGGTCGACGGCTTCCAGCGCCGCCAGCACCTCGGCGCGGGCGCGCTCGTTCTGCACGGGACGTCCCTCGCCCTTCAGCCGCTTCACCGAGGCGTCGCTGTTCAGCCCGACGACCAGGCGGTCACAGGCGCCGCGCGCGGCGGTCAGCACCTTGACGTGGCCGGGGTGCAGGATGTCGAAGCAGCCATTGGTGAAGCCGATGCGCAGATCCTGCCTGCGCCACTCCTCGAGGCATGCATCGATGTCGCCGCCGGCCGGGACGATCTTCTCCTCGGCCGCCAGCGAAGCGTGCGGCAGGATCCTTCGGCGCAATTCGGCGGACTTGACGATCGCGGTACCGGTCTTGCCGACCGCAACCGCCGCCGCCGCGCTCGCGATCCGCAGCGCGCCTTCCCAGTCGGCCCCGCCTGCCAGCGCCAGCGCCAGCGCCGCGGCAACGGTATCGCCGGCGCCGGAGACGTCGCGCACCTTGACCGGCAGCGCCGGCACATGGATCGACTCGCCGCCCCGCGTCACCAGCGTCATGCCGCGCTCGCCCTGCGTCACCAGCATCGCCTCGCAATCCGCGAGGTACATCGCATCGGGCGCGGCCTGCGCGATGCTGTCCTGGCTATCGGCGCGGCTGCGGGTCGCCTCGGCGAATTCCTTGCGGTTCGGCGTCAGCACGGTCGCGCCGCGATAGATCGCGAGATTGGCGCTCTTGGGGTCGACGATGACGCGCTTTTGCGCCTGGCGCGCCGCGTCGATCACGTTGCGGATCACGCGCGCGGTGAGCACGCCCTTGGCATAGTCCGACAGCAGCACGATGTCGGCCCGCGCAAGACGCGGCAGGATCGCATCGATCAGCTGCTGCTCGATCGCCGGCGCGGCCGGCGCGGCGAGCTCCCAGTCGGAGCGCAGCATGTGGGTCGAGAATTGCTCGGAGACGAAGCGCACCTTGCGCGTGGTCGGACGCGTGGCGTCGCTCACCAGCACGGTCTCGATAGCGGCCTCCTTCCCCAGCGCCTCGGCCAGCATCGCGCCGGCGGCATCCTCGCCGATCAGGCCGACGAAGATGCAGCGCCCGCCAAGCGCGGCGATGTTGCGCGCGACGTTGCCGGCACCGCCGATATTGGTCTCGCTGCGCCTGACCGCGATCACCGGCGCCGGCGCCTCCGGCGAGATCCGCGACACCTCGCCATAGACGAACTCGTCGAGCATGAGGTCGCCGACGCAGAGCACGGTCTGGCCGGACATGGCACGCGAGATCGCTTCAAAATCGAACATCAGTCACCGTCATCCGCTCTAGCGATAGCGATCCGCGCGATCGAGAAAGCCCTTCACATAGGCCCCGACTGCGTCTTCCAGGCGCGTGAAGCCGCCATTGTATCCAGCGCGCCCGAGACGATCGACAACGCTCTGGGTGAAGTACTGGTAACTGCCGCGAATCTGCTCGGGCATGTCGACATACTGGATGTTCGGCTCGAGCCCGAGCGCGCCATAGGCCGAGACGATCAGGTCCTTGAAGCTGCGCGCCTTGCCGGTACCGACATTGAACAGCCCGGAGACCCGCGGCGTCGCGATCAGCCACATCATCACCCGCACGACGTCGTCGACATAGATGAAGTCGCGGCGCTGATCGCCGTCGGCGATGCCCTCGCGATGCGACTTGAAGAGCTGCACGACGCGGCCCGCCTTGATGTCGTCGAAGCGGCGCGCGAGCACGCTCATCATCGGGCCCTTGTGATATTCATTGGGGCCGAACACGTTGAAGAATTTCAGCCCGGCCCATTGCGGCGGCAGAGGCTCGCCCTTCGCCGCGCGCTCGGCGACCGCAAGGTCGAACAGGTTCTTGCTCCA
Source organism: Bradyrhizobium brasilense (assembly GCF_029714345.1). Taxonomy (NCBI): domain Bacteria; kingdom Pseudomonadati; phylum Pseudomonadota; class Alphaproteobacteria; order Hyphomicrobiales; family Nitrobacteraceae; genus Bradyrhizobium; species Bradyrhizobium brasilense. The sequence continues at coordinate 3,424,820 of NZ_CP121669.1, read as the reverse complement.
GCCGTACAGGTTCATCGGCCGCAACCGCTTCAGCGCCTCGACCGACGCGTCGTCGTCAAACCCCCGTTCGCCGTCGCCATAGGTCGCGGCCGAGGAGGCATAGATGAACGGCGTGGCATTTGCCGTGCACCAGTCGAGCAGCCGCATCGAGAGACGGAAATTGGTCTCGATCACCAGGTCGCCATCGGTCGCCGTGGTCTCGGAAATGGCGCCGAGATGGATCACGGCGGTGAGCCGCCGCCCCTTCAGCCAGTCGCCAAGCTCGGCCGGCGGAACGACATCGGCAAGCTGGCGCTTGGCCAGGTTCCGCCACTTGCCGTCCTGCCCAAGCAGATCGCAGACCGCGACGTCGCTGCGCCCGGCGTCGTTCAACGCGGCCACGACGTTCGATCCGATAAAACCGGCGCCCCCGGTTACCAGAAACATGATGAAATCCCGCCAGATTCCTTTGCAGCCGTCAGCTTTGCCCCACTCCCGCGCCGCAGGCAACGACGGCTTTACCTCTCATCGCGAACCGGTTACCGACTTGGCCGCGCCCGATCGGTCCTGGCCTATTTAGAAATGAATATTGATTCAACACCTGATATCGAAACACAGGATACCGGGGATACCAGACCTATCCTCGTGGTGCCCTATGTTTGGATCGGCGATTTCGTGCGCGGCCACACGGTGGTCAGGGTGCTCCGCAAGCGCTGGCCGAACCGGCCGATCGACCTTCTGACATCCAGGCTTTGCGCCCCTTTGGTCGATTATATGCCCGATGTTCGCGCCGGGATCGTGTCCGACCTGCCGCGCAGCCGGCTGGCGCTGGCCCAGCAGCAGGCGCTCGCGGCCGAGCTCCGCCGACGGAACTACGCCACCGCGCTGGTGCTGCCGCGGACCTGGAAGGCCGCTCTCGCACCGGCGCTGGCGGGCATCCCGGAACGGGTCGGCTTCTTTGGGGAGGTGCGGTTCGGCCTCATCAACGCGATGCGATGGGGCGAAAAGCGGCAGCCGCGCTTCATCGACAAGAACGCGATCCTGGCGCTGCCCGACGGCGCCGCCCGCCCGCCGGAGTGGCCGGTGCCGCAGCTTCGGGTTCCCGCGGACGAAATCGAACGCTGGCGGCAGGCCAACGGCCTCGGCCGCGGTCCCGCCATCGCGCTCGGCCCCGGCTCGGTCGGCGCCTCGAAACGCTGGACCTATTATCCGGAGGCCGCGCGGCTGTTCGCCGAACATGGCTTCGACGTCTGGGTGGTCGGCGGCCCCGGCGAGAAGGCGCTGGCGCAGGAGATCGCGGCAGCCGGCGGCGCGCGGGTCCGCGACCTCACCGGCAGCGATCTGCGCAACGGCATCGTTGCGATGGCCGCGGCCAGCGTCGCTGTGACCAACGACTCCGGCCTGATGCACATCGCCGCCGCAATCGGCACGCCGACCATGGGCATCTTCGGCCCGACCGATCCCAAGCTCTGGGCGCCCCTCAACGGCCTCGCCGCGACGGTGCTGCAGACCAGGAGCAAGCTGTCGTGCCAGCCGTGCCAGCGCACGGTCTGCACCATGAACGATCATCGCTGCATGCGCGACATCGCCCCCGAAGAGGTCGTGGAGATTGCGCAGCGCGTGCTGGCTCAGCTCAGCGCGCGGTAGACCGCCGCGATCGCGTTCGCCTCGGCATCGAGGCTGAACTTATCCACAACTCGTTGCCGAGCCCGCGCCCCCATCGCCGCGGCCGCTGCCGGATCGCGCATCAAGGGCTCCAGCGCGGCCACCAGCGCGTCGGCGTCGCCAGGCGGCGTCAGCACGCCGGTGACGCCGTCCTCGACGACGAACTCGGCCGCGCCGGCGCGCGCGGCCACCAGCGCCGCGCCCGCCGACATCGCCTCGATCAGGGTCAGGCCGAAGCCTTCATTGCGCGAGGTGAAGGCGTAGATCGTCAGCCGCTGGTACCAGCGCACGACATCCTCGATCAGCAGTTCGCCCGTGATGATGATGCGCGATTGCAGGCCGGCGGCCTCGATCTTCCGCTTCAGCTCGTTGGCAAAGGCCAGTTGCTCCGGCACCACGGCGCCGACAATGACGGCGGTGAAATCGGGATAGCGCGGCAGCAGCCTGCACATCGCCTCGACGAAGACGTCGCTGCCCTTCTGCGCGCGCACCCGCCCGAAACAGCCGATCGCATAGCGTCCCGGCAGTCCGCTCTCGGCGAAGGCGCTCGCGCGATCGGCCGGCGGCGCATAACGATCGGTGTCGACGCCGTGCATCACGACGGTCGCGTCGCGCTTCAGATAGGAGGCCGACAGCGGACTGGTGGCGATGATCGCATCCATGTTGCGGATCAGCCAGCGCGTCAGCCAGGTGTGATGGCGCTGCGCCGCTGAGGTGAAGATCAGTTTCAGCGGCCAGCCAAGCATACGCAGCGCGAGCCCGACGATCATCTCGTCGTTGCGCCGCGCATGCCAGATCAGCGGCGACGCGCGCCGCCACAGCCGCAGGAGACCGGCGAATCCGATCGCGTCGATGCCGTCGGGCCGATGCGAGCCGAGCCAGGCTGCGCGAAACATCTTTGCGAGCTTCGGCGCGACCATGCGGTTGGTCGCGGTGACACCCGAATAGCGTCGGTGCAGATTGGGCACGATGAGCTCGAGCTCGCCGGCAGGTGTGTTCTCGATCGGCACGCAAGTCTCCGTTTCGTGCCAGTTCCTATACGCAACATTAAGCATAGTGGCCAGTTCGGCCGCGGCGAAACCCCCTCTTCACCGCACTCCCGCTAGCATCACCGGTTAAAGAACATCGGGAGAGCTCTATCCATGACCGTGCTCGTGACCGGCGGCGCCGGCTATATCGGAAGTCACATGGTTCATGCGCTGGTTGATGCCGGCGAGAGCGTCGTCGTGATCGACAACCTTTCCACCGGCTTCTCCGCGTTCCTGCCCGAAGCCGTGCCGCTGTTCATCGGCGATGCCGGCGACGAGAACCTCGTCGAGGGCGTGATCGCCCAGCACGGCATCGACAGCATCATCCATTTCGCGGGCTCCGTCGTGGTGCCGGACTCGATGCGCGATCCGCTCGGCTACTACCGCAACAACACCATGACGACCCGCAGCCTGCTCAACGCGGCGGTGAAGGGCGGCGTCGGCCGCTTCATCTTCTCCTCGACCGCGGCCGTCTACGGCAATCCGGACCAGGTGCCGGTGCCGGAGATCGCACCAACGCGTCCGCTGTCGCCCTACGGCTCGTCGAAGCTGATGACCGAGATCATGCTGCACGACGTCGCATCCGCTCATGGCATGAGCTACGTCGTGCTGCGCTACTTCAACGTCGCCGGCGCCGACCCGAAGGGCCGCGTCGGCCTTGCCACCATCGGCGCCACCCATCTGCTCAAGATCGCGGTCGAGGCCGCGACCGGCCAGCGCGCCAAGATCGACGTGTTCGGCACCGACTATCCGACCCAGGACGGCAGCTGCATCAGGGACTTCATCCATGTCAGCGACCTCGTCGAGGCGCATCGCTCGGCGCTGTCCTATCTGCGCGCCGGCGGGCAATCGGTGACGATGAATTGCGGTTATGGCCGCGGCTATTCCGTGCTCGAAACCATCGAGGCGGTGCGCCGGGTCTCGATGCGCAATTTCGCGGTCGCCTACGCCGCGCGGCGGCCTGGCGACATCATGACCATGGTGGCCGACACGACAAGGATCCGCTCGCTGCTTGACTGGACGCCGCGCTACGATGATCTCGAGACCATCGCGAGCCACGCACTGGCCTGGGAGGAGAAGCTGTTCCGGGAGCGCGCCGGCTCCGCACGACAAGCGGAATCGGCCTAAAAAACAAACCGTTATCAAGCAGTTATTGTGCTTGAAAAAGCCCCGCCAAGCGGGCAAGGAGGTCCCGCAACCCTGACGGCCGGCGCTGCCCCGCCGTCAATGGAACGCGGATGGCCCAGTTTCCAAAGAAAATTACCGACGATCCCTATGGCGCGGCGATCCTGATTCGCCGCCTGGTCATGGAACAAGGGATTACCTATTGGCGGCGCTATCTGACGGCGTTCGCCCTGATGGCCGTTGCGGCCGGCTCGACGGCCGGCGCCACCTACGTGCTCGGCCAGGTGATCAACCAGGCCTATGTCGACAAGAACATCCCCGGCATCGCCATGTTCGCCGGGATCACGGTGGTGCTGCTGTTCATCAAGGGCGTGGCGACCTACGGCCACATGGTGATCCTGAACAAGATCTCCAACGCCATCCTCGCCAGCAACCAGCGGCAGCTATTCGCCAAGCTGATGAGCGAGAGCATCGGCTTCTTCTCGCAGCGGCACTCGTCGGAATTCCTGGCGCGGCTGACCGCCGGCGCCAAGTCGATCACCGACGTACTCAACATGCTGGTCAATGCGATCGGCCGCGACTTCCTGATGCTGATCAGCATGGTCGCCGTCATGGTCTGGCAGGACCCGCTGATGTCGTTCATCGGGCTCGTGGCGGTGCCGCCGGCGATGCTGATGCTGCGCAGGCTGGTGAAGCGGATCAAGGCGCTCGCCTACAACCAGTTCACCGGCACCGCCGACATCATGGAGACGATGCAGGAATCGCTGCAGGGCATCCGCACCGTGAAGGCGTTCACGCTGGAAGGCACCATGCAGCAGCGGATCGACGAGCACATCGCAACCGTCGAGAGCAATGCCAACAAGATGGCGCGCGTCGCCAACCGTTCCAATCCGCTGATGGAAATGCTCGGCGGCTTCGCGGTCGCCGGCTGCCTGATGTATGGCGGCTACAGCGTGGTGGCGCTCGGTTCCACGCCGGGCCAGTTCTTCACGTTCCTGACCGCCTTCCTGATGGCGACCGAGCCGGCCAAGCGGCTGGCGCGGCTCAACATCGACCTCAACAGCCAGCTGGTCGGCGCGCGGATGCTGCTCGAGGTGGTCGATAGCCCGGCGAGCGAACAGACCGACGACGACAAGCCGGCCCTGAAACTCTCCGACGCGCGGATCGAGCTGCGCGACGTCAGCTTCGCCTATCGGCCGGGCGAGCCGGTGCTGAACCGCATGAGCTTCGTCGCCGAGCCCGGCAAGGTGACCGCGCTGGTCGGCCCCTCCGGCGGCGGCAAATCGACCGTGCTGGCCTTGCTGCTGCGTTTCTACGAGACGCGCGAGGGCGACATCCTGATCGACGGACAGCCGATCTCGTCAGTGTCGCGCAAATCGCTGCGACAGCAGACCGCTTATGTCGGACAGGACGTCTATCTGTTCCGCGATACCATTCGCGCCAACATCGCCTTCGGCAAGCAGGGCGCCACCGAGCAAGAGATCGTCGACGCCGCCAAGGCCGCCTGCGCGCACGACTTCATCATGAGCTTCCCGCTCGGCTACGACACGCCGGTCGGCGAGCACGGCACCCAGCTGTCCGGCGGGCAACGCCAGCGCATCGCGGTCGCCCGCGCGCTGATCAAGAACGCGCCGATCATCCTGCTCGACGAGGCCACCGCCGCGCTCGACTCGGAGTCCGAGAAGCAGGTGCAGGAAGCGATCGAGCATCTCTGCCAGGGCCGCACCACGATCGTGATCGCGCACCGCCTGCACACCATCATGCATGCCGATGCCATCCTGGTGGTCGAGGGCGGCGAGATCGTCGAGCGCGGACGGCACGAGGAATTGCTGCGCCGCGGCGGCCGCTACGCCTCGTTCTTCCGCCTGCAGCACCACCACGACCCGTCGCCGCTGGCGCTGGCGCCGATCAGCGCCACCGGCTAGGGCCCGCCTCTCATCCCTTCGGGGCAATGCCTGCGCGGAGCACGCGCAGCACGTTGCCGCCCATGACCTTGCGGATGTCGTCCTCCGAGAACCCGCGCGACATCAGCGCCTGGGTCACGGCGACGATCTCGCTGGCATCGAAGCCCGTCGTGGTCGAGCCGTCGAAATCCGAGCCGAGGCCGACATGGTCGATTCCGACCAGGTCGCGCACATGGGCGATCGCCCTCGCCACGTCCTTCGGATCGAGCGAGCAGACCGCGCCTTGCCAGAAACCGATGCCGACCACGCCGCCGGTCCGCGCGACGCCGCGGACTTCGTCGTCGGTGAGGTTGCGGTTGACCTTGCAGGTCGCCTGAACGCCGCCGTGGCTCGAGACCACCGGACGCGTCGCCATCGCCAGCACCTCGCCGACCGCCGCGTGGCTCGCATGCGCGAGGTCGACGATCATGCCCATCGCCTCCATCCGCTGCACCACCTGCCGGCCGAGCGGCGTCAGCCCGCCCTTTGCGACGCCGTGCATCGAGCCCGCGACATCATTGTCGAAGAAGTGAGCGAGACCGGCCATTCTGAATCCGGCGGCGTAGAGCACGTCGAGATTGCCGATATTGCCCTCGATGTCCTGCAAACCCTCGATCGACAGCATGCCGCCAACCACCGTCGCGCCGCTCTTGCGGTCGGCGACCAGGCGATCGAAGTCGGCCGGCGTCGCGATCAGGCGCAGCCGCCCGGCGGACTGCTCGGCGAAGCTGTGCAATTTCTCGGCATGCCACAGCGAGCGCTGCAGCAACGAGAACCACGTCCGTGGCGGCTGCAGATCGATGATGGCGAGGTTCGTGATGGTGTCGGTATCGGCGCCGTTGGCATCATAGTTCTGGCCCTTGGGCGACTTGGTGACCGACGAGAACACCTGCAGCGCGTAGTGTCCCTCGATCAGGCGCGGCAGGTCGATATGGCCGCGATCAGATCGCGCGATCAGGTCACGCTTCCACAGCAGGCTGTCCGTATGCATGTCCGCCACGTCGAGCGTCGCCTGCAGGGCCGTTGCGGCGGGCGTGATATCCAGCGCCACGCGCTGGACCCTGTTCTGCGCCCGATCGATCCGCTCCGGAACGACCGCGAAAAAGCGAACGGCGGCGGCGATCAGGACCACGGCGACCAGCGCCAGGCCCATCGAAAGCCATTTCCTCATGGGCACCACCGCCTTTGTCGACCAAAGGCGGCCGCGCTCGGCGGAAAGCTGGCCTCACCTCTGCGCCGGATGCAGCCGCGGCCACTAGCCCTGAGCGGCGTAAGCGCGTAAATACCGCCCGCGCTCCCTCCTTCAACCCTCCGGGACCCGTTCATGAACGCCGCATCCACCGTCATTCCGCTTCCCCCGCAGCCCTCGCTTCCCGTCGTCGGCGAATCCGGCACCTATCCGGTCCGCCGCATCTGGTGCGTTGGCCGCAACTATCTCGAGCATATCAGGGAGATGGGCAATGACGAGCGCGCGCCGCCGTTCTTCTTCGGCAAGCATGCCGACATGCTGGTGCCCGACGGCACGACCATCCCCTATCCGCCGCTGACCAAGGACCTGCATCACGAGGTCGAGCTGGTGGTGGCGATGAAGAGCGGCGGGTTGAACATTCCCGCCGACAAGGCGCTCGAGCATGTCTACGGCTATGCCGTCGGCATCGACCTGACCCGCCGCGACCTGCAGATCGCCTCGCGCAAGAAGGAGCGGCCCTGGGAGATCGGCAAGTCGTTCGACTATTCCGCGCCCTGCTCGGCGATCCAGCCGGCCGCGAAGATCGGCCACCCGACCGCGGGCAAGATCTGGCTCACCGTCAACGGCAAGGAAGCCCAGAAGGGCGACCTCACCGAGCTGATCTGGAACGTGCCTGAAATCATCTGGCAGCTCTCGCAGCAGGTGAAGCTCGCCGCCGGCGACATCATCATGACCGGCACGCCAGCCGGCGTCTCGCAGCTGCAGGTGGGCGACAAGCTCGAATGCGGCGTCGACGGCGTCGGCAAGCTCGCGGTGACGATCGGCAAGCCGGAATAACCGCCTCAGGAACAAGGCCAGGCCCAAAGCCCCGGACCTCAGGTCCGGGGCTTTTTGCTGTGCGCCGTCAGCGCATCGTGCCGGGCATGCAGGGCGGCTCGGTGAAGGGGGCGGTCGCGAACGATCCGACCTTCGGCGCGCGCACGCAATCTGTGGTCTTGCTGCTGACCGTCGTTGTCGTCATCGCAGCATTGGCGCGCCGCACCGCAGCGTTGTTGCCGGCGGCGGACGCCTGCGTCGAACAGGCGGCTGCCGCAACCAGCGCAAGCACTGCGAGGGTCAATTTGGTCATGGGATTTCTCCGTACGGTGGATGAAGCCGACCTAGCTCGGCTCCTGTGATCAGGACCGCGCGCGCCCGGAAATTATTTCATCACGCGCGATCACCGCGCCGCGAGCGCCCGATCACATCAGATGGAGCGGGGAATACCGGAGCGACCGGGGCACTCCATGTCATCAAGGCCGCGCGCAAAACGCGGCGATGACGGTATGGAGGTTTTCATGATCGATCTTCAACGACCCGGCGTACGACTTGGCTTGGCTGCGATTATGTCCGCGGCAATGGCGACCGCTTGCTTCGCACAGGCGGCGGTCCAGCAGCCCCGCGCCTACGCGTCAAACGAAACCGCGAGCAGGCCGTGGTCGGCGCCGGTCGGCCATCGCCAGCCGCGCGCCGCCGATATTCCGGCGACGACATCGACATCGCAGCAGATCATCGATCAGGAGGACGCGATCGTCGACCGCAAGATCAAGGGGATTTGCCGCGGCTGCTAGAGCATGATCCGGAAAAGCGCGAAGCGGTTTTCCGAGGAGGTCATGCTCAAAGACAAGGAGCCACACCCCTCGGTCTCGCCGGTGGCGGATCCTACGGCCTTTCGGCGGCCTGCGGCGCCGCCGGGCCGAAATGCGTCTTCTCGTATTCGAGCCACAGCTCGAGCAGCGCCATGAACGCCACCACCGCGCCGGCGGCGATGGCAAAATGCATCGCGCGGGTATGCGTGAAGCCGAGCAGCCAGGGCGAGACGATCAGCCAGCAGCCGACGACCAGGTTGATCCATTCTTCCCAGATCGAGAACGCGACGATCGCCGCCAGCGACATGATCGCGATCGCCGCGCCGCTGATCCTGAGATCGATCGCCGCGGTCGGATCGGCCCGCACGAACAGCCACGGCGCGGCGAGCAGGAAGATCGCGGCGACGAGGTTATAGAGATCGAGCGCCGATTCTTTTCGCCACTTCATCATCGATTGCTCCCTTGCTACTCAAACCCGCTGCTGATGCGCCTCGGGCGCATTGATGTCCCTGCCCGTGTAGTCGGTCATCATCGCGGTCGCGACCAGCGTGATGATTGCGCAAGCCGCGATATAGGCCGCGATCGCGGTCGCCGAATGGAACGTGCCGAACAGCCAGGTCGCGATCAGCGGTGCCGGACCGCCGGCGATCACGGAAGCAAGCTGATAGCCGAGCGAGGCGCCGCTGTAGCGCAGGCGACCAGTAAAGCTCTCTGCGATCAGGGCCGCCTGCGGGCCGTACTGCATGTCGTGCGGAATCAGCGACAGGAAGATCGCAAGGAAGATGATCGTTTCCGATCCGGTGTTAAGCATCGCGAAATAGATGAAGCCGAACACGCCGGTCACGGCAGCGCCGATCATGTACATGTTCTTGCGGCCGATCTGATCGGAGATGTGCCCGCACAGCGGGATCGAGACGAACGACAGCACCGAGGCCGCGAGCACCGCGGTCAGCAGGAAGTCGCGCGACACGTGCAGCGTTCCGACGCCGTAGGAGAACACGAAGGCGGTGAAGATGTAGAACGGCGCCTGCTCGGACATCCGCGCGAAGGCGGACAGGAGGATCTCCTTCGGATGATCGCGGATCACCGTCAGCATCGGCGTGCGGTCGAGCTGACGCTCGGCCAGCAGCTTGCTGAACACAGGCGTTTCCAGAATGCCGAGCCGGATGTAGAGGCCGACACCGACCAGGACGATGCTGAGCGCGAACGGAATGCGCCAGCCCCACGACAGGAACTGGTCGCCCGACATCTGGCTGAAAGCCAGCACCGCGAGATTGGCGAGGAACAGTCCGCAGGGCACGCCGAATTGCGGCCATGACGCGATCAGGCCGCGGGAGCGATCGTTGCGCGCCCATTCCATCGACATCAGCACCGAGCCGCCCCATTCGCCGCCGACGCCGACGCCCTGGATGAAGCGCAACACGGTCAGGATCACCGCGCCCCAGATGCCGATGCTGGAATAGGTCGGCACCAATGCGACCGCCGCGGTCGCCAGTCCCATCAACAGCAGCGTCGCGATCAGCGTCGACTTGCGGCCGATGCGGTCGCCATAGTGCCCGAAGATCGCGGCCCCGATCGGCCGCGCGACGAAGCCGACCGCATAGATGGCGAAGGCCTCGAGCGTGCCGACCCAGGGATCGGAATGCGGAAAGAACAGTTTTGCGAAAACCAGGCCGGTGACGGTGCTGTAGAGAAAGAAGTCATACCACTCGATCGCGGTCCCGACGGTGGAGGCGATCACCGCACGGCGCATCTGCAGCTGATGCTCGGATGGTGTGAGCCGGTTGGCGTCGAGGCCGGGGGTCAGACCAAGCGTTGGGCCAAATCTTGCCATGGGGGTGTCTCCCTCGCACAGGCCCCCGGACGGATATTGACTTGGTTTGTTTGAGCACAAACGATAAGGCGCGCCGGAAAGTTCCACCGGAACGGAACGTCGAGGCTTGAACTTTAGTCGGCCTTCAGTCGGCCATGGCGAGCGACAGATCGCAACGCGTCGAGGGCGTCGTCCGCCACCGCTCGCCCACGGGGGGACCATGCTTCGCACATGGCTGCCGGATGCGCCCGGCAACCGCCGGGCGGCTCCGTCAATCCACCGCGCTTCGTCTCATGACAGCCCGAGGGCCCGCCCGTCGCTGCGCGGATCATGCGCCCCGGTGATGCTCCCGTCGGCGTCGATCCGGATCGCACCCGGATGTCCTGCGAGCGGGCTCTGGGCTGGTATCGGACTGATTTCGTGGCCTCGCCCGGCGAGCGCCTTGAAGACCTCTTCACCGGCATCCTTCTCCAGCTTCAGGCTGTCGCGCGCATCGGAGAACGTCTTGCCGAGCAGGAAACGCGGTCGCGACAGCGCGGTGAGCGGATCCATGTTGTAGTCGATCAGCCTGGTCAGCACCGCCGCAAGCGTCTGCGGCTGGCCGTCGGCTCCCTGCGTGCCGTACAGCAGGTGCGGCCGTCCGCCCTTGAGATAGATTCCCGGATTGAGCGTGTGGAACGGCCGCTTGCCTGGCTTGAGGCAGTTGGGGCTCGCCGGGTCGAGGTTGAACGACGCACCGCGGTTGTGCCAGATGATGCCGGTGTCGCCGGCCACCATGCCGCTTCCCCAATCGTAGTAGACGGTTTGCAGCATGCTGACGCAATTGCCGTCCCGGTCGGTCGCGGCGAGATAAACCGTGTCGCCCTTCTTGAACACGTGCGGCCACGGCATCGCCTTCTCGAGGTTAATCGCCTTCGCGCGCGCGTCGAGGTAGCTCGCCGAGAGCAGCTGATTGACCGGAACGTCGACGAATTCCGGATCGCTGATGTAGCGGCTGCGGTCGATGAAGGCCTGCTTCACCGCTTCGACCAGCAGGTGATAGTAGTCCGCGCTCCCTTCCGGATATTTCGCGAGCTCGAAGCGGTCGAGGATACCCATGATCTCGAGCGTTGTGAGACCCTGCGTCGGCGGGCGCAGCCCGAGCAGCTCGCCGCCGCGATAGCCGACGCGCAACGGCGTCTCGTCGCGCGCGCGGCAGCGTGCCAGATCGTCGGCGGTCAGCGGCGAGCCGATCTGCTTCAGTCCGGCCGCAATGCGCGCGGCGAGCTTTCCTTCGTAGAAATCACGCCCGCCATTTGCCGCCAGCATCTCCAGCGATTTCGCGAGCTCGGCCTGGACCAGCGGCTCGCCGATTTCAGGCATCCGGCCGGCGGGCATGAAGATGCGCTGGATGTCGGGCCAGTCCTTCAGGTTCTTCGCTTCCATGTCCTGCCAGAAGCGCTGCGACGGCGTGACCGGGAAGCCCTTGCCGGCGTATTCGATCGGGCGCGCGAACAGCGACGCCCAGCTCTGCTTTCCGGCCCAGGACTTGCGGCTGAAATCGAACGCCTGGTCCCAGACGTCGACGGTCGTGGCCGCGGTCAGCGCCGACCCAGGCCCCCGGATCGGGACCGAGCCGCTGTAGTTCGGCAAATTGAGCGCGGCCTGACCTGCGCCGGACAGCGTCCGGACGTTTCCCTTGCGGTCGCTGATCACCATGAAGCTGTCGCCGCCGAGGCCGCTGAAATGCGGATAGGTCACGCACAGCGTGGCACCGATGGCGATGACCGCCTCGATCGCATTGCCGCCCTTGCGCAGCACCTCGAGCCCTGCCTGCGTGGCAAGTTCGTGCGGGCTCGTCACCATGCCAGTCTTCGATCGCGCCAGCGCGCCCGTATTGTCGAGGGCCCGGAGCGGTCGCGGCGCCGCCGCGGCGACCGCCGTGAGCATGGACCCGATCAGCAACTCCCTGCGCGACATGCCAAGATTGGCCATTCGACTTCCCTCCCCGTTTCCTCGTTGTGTCGATGTTGTGCGATCGCGGGCTGCGGACACCGCGACGTCCAAATCCCCGAAGGACCGCCACTGGCATTTGGCATGCCAAGATTGAAGAAAATTCTTACTTCGGTCAAGCCCATCGAGTAGACGCGAGCGGGGTCGAGCCCGGCCCACCCCGATCATGATGGTCGCAAAATCGATGCGGCCCGCGCGCGGCGCGGAAGATCGCGCCGCGCCGCCGCGCCGAGCTCTAAGCCCGATCGCTGCGGCGGTACGGCACGTAGCGCGGCGTCCAGACCTTGGCGTGAATCCGCGCCTCGACCTGGTCGATCGGAACGTCCCTCGCCAATCCCTCCTTGTGCGCCTGCAGCGCGACCGCGAGCGCCACGGTCTGCGAGACGTCGCGCAACGCGCTGACCGGCGGCAGCAGATTGTGCTTCGGGTTGTCGCGCGCCGGCGAGACGCTGGCCAGCGCCTTGGCGGCGGCCATGAACATGCCGTCGCTGACCCGGCTGGCACCGACCGCGAGCGCGCCGACGCCGACGCCCGGGAAGATGTAGGAGTTGTTGGTCTGGTCGACCTTGAAGCGCGCGCCGTCGCGCATGATCGGCGGGAACGGGCTGCCGACGCCGATCAGCGCCCGCCCCTCGGTCCACGCCTCGATATCGACCGGCATCGCCTCCTCGCGCGAGGTCGGATTGGACAGCGGGAAGATCACCGGCCGCTTGTTGCATTCGGCCATCGCGCGGACGATCGGCTCGGAGAACGCGCCGGCCTGGCCGGAGACGCCGATCAGCACCGTCGGCCTCGCGTTGCGCACGACGTCGAGCAGCGCGATCTTGTCAGGATGGCTGAGCTGCCAGCCCGCGATCGCCTGCCTGTCCTGCACGAACGGAAGCTGGAACGGGGCGAGCCCGCCCATGCCCTCGAGCAGCAGCCCGTCGCGGTCGACCATGAAGAAGCGCTTCGCCGCCTCGCTCTCCGGCAGGCCGGCATCGATCATCGCGGCGCGGATCAGGCTGGCGATGCCGCAGCCGGCCGAGCCTGCGCCGAGCACGGCGACGCGCTGCTCGGTGAGCGGCACGCCGGTGACGTTGATCGCGGAGAGCAAGGCGCCGGTCGCCACCGCCGCGGTGCCCTGAATGTCGTCATTGAAGGTCAGGAGCCGGTCGCGATAGCGCTCGAGCATGCGCGTCGCGTTGTTCTTGGCGAAATCCTCCCACTGCAGCAGGACGCGCGGCCAGCGCTTCACCACCGCCGCGACGAAAGCCTCGATGAAGTCGTCATAAGCCTGGCCGCGGACGCGCTCGTTGCGCCAGCCGACATAGAGCGGATCGGCGAGGCAATCGGGATTGTCGGTGCCGACGTCGAGCATGATCGGCAGCGTCGTTGCCGGATGCAGGCCGCCGCAGCCGGTATAGAGCGCGAGCTTGCCGATCGGGATGCCCATGCCGCCGGCGCCCTGGTCGCCGAGGCCGAGGATGCGCTCGCCGTCGGTCACCACGATCGCCTCGACGTGATCGAAGCGCGGATGGGCGAAAATGCGGTCGATCCGGTGCTGATGTGGGATGCTGAGGAACAGCCCGCGAGGCTTGCGGAACAGCCGACTGAATTTTTGGCAGCCCTCGCCGACGGTCGGCGTGTAGACGATCGGCAACAGCTCTTCCAGGTTGCCGACCAGGAGCGCGTAGAACAGCGTCTCGTTGGTGTCCTGCAGCTCGCGCAGAAAGGCATAGCGCTCGATGTCGGTCTCAAAGCCGCGGAGCGCCTCGAGGCGGCGCGACACCTGCTCGTCCAGCGTCAGGATATTGGGCGGCAACAGGCCATGCAGGTCGAACGCCTCGCGCTCGGCCTCGGAGAACGCCGTGCCCTTGTTCAGCTGCGGATCGGCCAGCAGCTCGTAGCCGCTCAGCGCAGTGGTCGCAAAAGCTCCTGATGACTCCGACATGGCAAGGTCCCCTCAATGCGAAACGCCAGATCGGACGTTATCACGCCCATGTAACGGATCGGAGTGCGAAGGCGCGCCGCCGCGCAAAGTTGAACGGCCCCGACGCTGCGGCTGCAGCTGCGGACCGACACCAACATACCTTGGTATAGCCCGCCTGATTCCTTGTGATGGCCCGTGCTTACGCCCGTACAGTTGAGCGATGGCGAGAGATTTTTACACTCGCGGCTACTCCAGCGTGATCAGGATCACTGCTCCGAGCCGTCAATCGCAAGACTGTCACGGGTAGCAGGTGTCGACTGGAACGCGGGTTTCGAGGGACACTCAGATGATCGTCAACATTCAGAAGCTGAACGGCCTGTGGCACCTGATCGTCGGGTCGTGCAAGATCCGAACTCCGTTCCTGGAGACCCAGGACCGCGAGTGGGTCGTCGCCTACGCCAGACGAATCTACCCCGGCGCCAAGGTTTTCGAGCGCGACTGACGCTGTTCCGCCTCACAGCTCTCGTCCCAGACAGAAAGCCCCGGAGCGTGCTCCGGGGCTTTTGCTTTCAACGCGGCAACGCCTCTGCAATCAGTGCAGCGCCGACATCACGATCAGGCCGAGGATCAGCGCGGTCGCGGAATATTTGAGCGTGTAATACACGTTCCGATTCCACTCCTTGACCTTGCGGCTGGCGAGATGGATCTCGTAGAGCTTGCCGAACACCTTGTTCAGCGCGCCGACATGCTCGCCGTCGACGTTCTCGGTCGCCGACGCCTTGACGATGTTGTGGCTGACCCAGCGGTTCATTGCCGTCATGAAGCCGAACTTCATCGGGCGCTCGACGTCGCAGAACAGGATGATGCGGTTGACGTCGGTCTTGTTCTCGGCGCTGTGGATGAACGTTTCGTCGAACATGAAGGCCTCGCCGTCGCGCCAGACGCATTCGACGCCGTCGACGAGGATGCGGCACTGGTTCGAGTTCGGCGTCACGAGGCCGAGGTGATAGCGCAGCGAGCCGGCGAAGGGATCGCGGTGCGCCCCGAGCTTGCCGCCCGGCGGCAGCATCGCGAACATCGCGCCATGCACGTTCGGGATCGAGTTGAGCAGCTCCACCGTCTTCGGACACAACGTCCGCGCCGACGGCAGGAAATCGTCGTACCATTTCAGATAGAAGCGCTTCCAGCCGCTCTTGAAGAAGGAGTAGAAGCCCCAGTCGTTGTTCCTGGCCGCGGCGCGGATGAAGCCTTCGTCGAACAGGCGCGTGGCCTCGTCGCGGATCGTCTCCCAATTGTCGGAGAGCTTCCTGAGCTCGGGAAACTGCTCGACCGGAATCACCGGCGTGTTGGGCACGGCGGAGCCGGCATACATCAGCACATTGTAGGGCGCGAGGTAGGTCGAGTGATCGCCGAGCTGGCGGGCGAAGCGCAACCGCTGCTTGCCACGGAAGTGGACGTAGAGCGTAGAGGCCACCAGCACGTAAAGAATGACGAGCTGCGGCGCGAAGAGCTGTCTCAACATGATCCGTCTATGATCGCTGCCCGCCGACGCTCTTCATGCCCCGCCCCGCAGGAGCCGTTCCCCTGACGGGCGGCCCAGTCCGGGCGGCGAAACGCGTCGCCGTCCGCGAAAATTCCCCTGTTTCATAGTGACTTGGCGCTGCGGCGCAGTCTGGCGAATGAGCCGGAAGCCTTGCCGCGGTGCCGTCCCGGACGAGCCATGTAAGCGTTCGCTCACCAAATGTGAAGCGTCGCGCCGCGCGGGCGCCACCTTTGTGACACTATTCACACACCTAATTCGCCATTGACAAACCGATTAGACAATTCCTAATCCTGAGATGGCCCGCCGAAGAGCGCGGACATCCAAAGGGAGGAATGATGAGACAGTTTCTGGCGGCAGCCCTTGTCGCGGCGATCACCACGGCCGCTCACGCCCAGGTTTCCGATGACGTCGTGCGCATCGGCGTGCTGACCGACCTGTCGAGCTGGGGCCGCGACAATTCCGGCCCGGGCTCGGTCGAGGCGGCCAAGATGGCGGTCGAGGAATTCGGCCCCACCGTGCTCGGCAAGCCGATCGAGATCATCTCCGCCGACCACCAGATGAAGACCGATGTCGGCGTGCAGGTCGTGCGCGGCTGGTTCGACAACGGCAAGGTCGACGCGGTCGTCGACATCCCGAATTCCGGCATCGCGATCGCCGTGCACAACATGGTGCGCGAGCGCAACAAGATCGCGCTCTTGTCCGGTCCCGGCGCGAGCTCGCTGACCGACGAACTGTGCAGCCCCAACACGGTGCATTTCGCCTACGACACCTACGCACTGTCCAAGGTGACGGCCTCGGCGGTGATCAAGGAAGGCGGCAAGTCCTGGTTCTTCGTCACCGCGGATTACGCCTTCGGCCAGCAGCTCGAGAAGGACGCGACGCGCTTCATCAACGAGATGGGCGGCAAGGTGCTCGGCAGCGTCAAGCATCCGACCAACACCGCCGACTTCTCCTCCTTTGCGCTGCAGGCGCAGAGCTCGAAGGCCGACGTGGTGGCGTTCGCCAATGCCGGCCAGGACACCGACAATTCGATCAAGCAGTCCGGCGAGTTCGGCCTCGTGCAGGGCGGCCAGAAGCTGGTCGGCCTCTTGATGTTCGATACCGACGTGCATGCGATCGGCCTCAACGCCGCGCAGGGCACCTACATGACGACGGCGTCATACTGGAACATGGACGAGAAGACGCGCGCCTGGTCGAAGAAGTTCTACGCCCGCGCCAATGTGATGCCGACCATGATCCAGTCCGGCGTCTACGGCTCGGTGCTGCATTATCTCAAGGCGATCCAGGCCGCCGGCACCGACGATCCGAAGGCGGTGATGGCCAAGATGCGCGAGCTGCCGATCGAGGACACCTTCGTGCATGGCGGCAAGCTGCGCGAGGACGGCCGCGTGATCCGCGACATGTATCTGGCGAAGGTGAAGAAGCCTTCGGAGTCCAAGGAGCCGTGGGATTATCTCGACATCGTCAAGACGGTGAAGGGCGAGGACGCCTATCGTCCGGTCTCCGAGTCGAAGTGCCCGCTGCTCAAGAAATAGGATCGATCGCGTGGCCAACGAAGAAGCTTATGATTGCGACGCGCTGGTCGTCGGCTCCGGCTGCGCCGGGCTGTCGGCGGCGGTCACCGCCGGCCATCACGGCCTCAAGGTCCTGGTGGTCGAGAAGGAGCCGCGGTTCGGCGGCACCACCGCGCGCTCCGGCGGCTGGCTATGGATCCCCGGCACCTCGCTGGCCAAGGCCTGGGGCATCGAGGAGAGCCCCGATCAGGCCAAAACCTATCTGCGCCACGAGGCCGGCAACAGTTTTGACGCCGCCCGTGTCGATGCGTTCCTGACCGAGGGGCCGAAGGCGGTCGACTTCTTCACCACCAGCACCGCGATACGCTTCGACATGCCGCTGACCTTCCCCGACTATCATGCGGAAGCGCCGGGCGGCGCGCAGGGCGGCCGCTCGATGGTGACGCGGCCGTTCGACGCCCACGAACTCGGCGACGCCCTCAAGAATCTCGGCAGTCCCCTGCCCGAGCTCACCGTGTTCGGCATGATGCTCGGCTCCGGCAAGGAGATCGTGCATTTCATGCGCGCGACCCGGTCGCTGACCTCGGCGGCCTATGTCGCCAAACGGCTGTCGAAGCACGCCATCGACGTGATGCGCAACGGCCGCGGCATGACGCTGACCAACGGCAACGCGCTCGCCGGACGGCTGGCGAAATCCGCCTTCGACCTCAAGATCCCGCTCTGGCTCAACTCGCCGGTGCGCGAATTGATCGTCGAGAACGGTGCGGTGCGCGGCGCAGTCGTCGTGCGTGAAGGACGCACGATCCGCGTCAACGCCAAGCGTGGCGTGGTGCTCGCCTGCGGCGGCTTCCCGCATGACGTCGCGCGACGGCAGAAGATGTTTCCGCATGCGCCGACCGGAAAAGAGCATTACTCGCCGGGCCCGACCGGCAACACCGGCGACGGCTTGCGCCTTGCGGAATCCGCCGGCGGCCGCGTCGACGACTCGCTGCCGAACGCCGCGGCCTGGGTGCCGGTCTCGGTCACGACGCGCAAGGACGGCTCGAAAGGCGTGATGCCGCATTTCATCGATCGCGCCAAGCCGGGCGTGATCGCGGTAATGGCCGACGGCAGGCGCTTTGCCAATGAAGGCAATTCCTACCACGACTTCGTGCAGGCGATGATCAAGGCGGCGAAGCCCGGCGAGGAGATCGCGGCGCATCTCATCTGCGATCACGGGACGCTGCGCAAATACGGCCTCGGCTGCGTGCCGCCGCGCCCGATGCCGCTCGGCCATCATCTGAAGACCGGCTATCTCAAGCGCGGCGCGACGCTGGCGGAGCTCGCCGCGCAGGCCGGCATCGACGCCAAGGCGCTCGAGGCGACCGTCGCGGAGTTCAACACCACCGCGGCGGAGGGCCGCGATCCCGCCTTCGGCAAGGGCTCGCGCGCCTATAACCGCTACCAGGGCGATGCGCTGCACGGGCCCAATCCCTGCATCGCGCCGATCCAGCACGGGCCGTTCTACGCCATCAAGATGGTGATCGGCGATCTCGGCACCTATGCCGGCATAAGGACCGACGCCAACGCCCGCGCGCTCGACGCCGACGGCCAGCCGATTGCCGGCCTCTATGCCGCCGGCAACGACATGGCGAGCATCATGGGCGGCAACTATCCCGGCGCCGGCATCACGCTCGGGCCCGCGCTGACCTTTGGCTATATCGCGGGCAAGCACATTGCAGGTGAGACGGCGGCGGAGAGAAGCAAGTTGTGAGTACCGTCATCCCCGCGCAAAGGCTTCGCCTTTGTCGCTGGAGGTGCGAGCGGAGCGAGTCTCGAAGGATGGATCGGCCACCAGCCGGGCCGTGCATCCTTCGAGACGCCCGCTTCGCGGGCTCCTCAGAGTCTGACTCATAAATCACCCAACCTTAGCTGCAGCCGCGAGTCTGCGGGTCAGGAGCCTGATGTGTGCAATCAGCAGCCAGGCAGCTTCGGTTGCGACCGTCGCCTCGAAGTCCTTGGCGAGGCGGCGGCATCTGCCGAACCAAGCGAATGTGCGTTCAACCACCCACCGCCTCGGCAGGAGCTGGAAGCCTTTGACGCCTTGAGGCCGCTCGACGATCTCGATAGTCCATGGACCGCAGTCTGAGAGTGCGTCGAGGAGTTGATTTCCGCGGTAGATCCGGTCGGCAAAGACGTGGCGCAGCCGGGGGAAGTTCATCCGCACGTTCTTCAGCAGCGGTACGGCGCCATGGCAGTCCTGAACGTTGGCCGGATGAACATGAACCCCGAGGAGGAGGCCATTGGTATCCGTCACAATATGCCGCTTGCGGCCGTAGATGCGCTTGCCTGCATCGTAGCCGCGCGGTCCGCCAGCTTGCGTGGTTGGCGCACTTTGACTGTCGATCACGGCTGCCGTCGGCTTCGGTGTCCGTCCAAGCTTTTTTCGCGCCCGTCGGACAAGCACGCTGACAATCCTCTGCCACCGGCCTGTATCCCGCCATCTATAAAAATAGCCCTGCACCGTCGAATAGGGCGGGAACTCCTGCGGCAACGCCCGCCACTGGCAGCCAGTCGAAACGATATAGAGGATCGCTTCGATCACACGACGCAGCTCCGTCTTACGCGGCCGGCCGCGCCGGTTCGCTCGCGGCAACAGGCGTCTGATCAGCGCCCACTCCGCATCGGTCATATCGCTTGCATAACGCAGATCGTCCCGCCGATATTGCTCCCGAGTGATCTTGGTCCAGGGCATCGTGCTCTCCCTCGAATCTTTGCAAATCCGATGGAATCACACCCCACTCAGATCACTCACCCATTTTTCAGTCAGGCTCTCAGGATGACGGGTGGGGACCTGTCACTCACAACGACTTCCCGCGCAGATCGACGTCTCGCGGACGGCAAAGTTTCCTGCTAAGTGCGAACGCGCGAACCCAAACAGGGCCACATGACGAGAGAGAGCCGCGGCATACAGTCGATCGAGGTCGGCGGAGAATTGCTCCGCGCGCTGGCCCGCAGCGGCGAACCGATGATGCTGCGCGATCTCGCCCGCGAAGCCGGCATGCCGCCGGCCAAGGCGCATCCCTATCTCGTCAGCTTTTCCCGCATCGGCCTGATCGAGCAGGACGAGACCACCGGCCGTTACGAGATCGGGGCGCTGGCGCTGGAGCTTGGCCTGATCAGCCTGCGCCGGCAGTCCGCAGTGCGGATCGCAACGCCGCGGATCGCAGCGCTCGCCGACAGCATCAATCACGCGGTGTCGCTGTCGGTCTGGGGCACCCACGGCGCGACCGTGGTGCGGCTCGAGGAGCCGAGCCATCCGGTGCACATCGCGATGCGCGTCGGATCGGTGGTGGCGCTGCTCGAGACCGCGACCGGCCGCGCCTTCGCCGCCTTCATGCCGCCGAACGCGATCAGGACCGCACTCGAGAGCGGCCTCGATCGCCTCGGCGTCGGCTACAATCCGAAGCGTCCGCCGGCGGACGCGAAGACGGCCGAGATCCTCGCCGAGGTCCGCAGCCGCGGGCTGGCGCGCGCGATCGGCGATCCCCTGCCCGGCGTCAACGCCTTCGCCGCGCCGGTGTTCGATCACGCCGGCCACGTCGCGCTGGTCATCACCGCGATGGGGCCGGAAGGCACCTTCGACGCCAGCTGGGACAGCGCGATCGCAACTGCGTTGCGGGGCTGCGCGGGCGATATCTCGCGGCAGCTGGGGCACGGCACGGCACGGGGTGTCGATATTGAGGTGAAGTGATCAGAGTGTTCAGCCGCTCTCTCATGCGCATGCGCGGGTGATTACACCGAGAGCTTGGCAGACATCATGAACCGAGAACCATCCTCATCGTCGTCCCGGCGAAGGCCGGGACCCATAACCACCGAAGTTCATTGTTGTGCGATGCTGGAATGACGAGTCCCGCCGACAACATCCGCCGCGGCGTATGGGTCCCGGCCTTCGCCGGGACGACGGCTTGTAGATGCAGGCCACGCCACACAATCGGTGTCGCCCTGACGAATGGAGAGGCGCCTGCAAGTCCAGCAAAAAGCCCCGGACCATGCCGGGGCTCTTCACTTCATCGCTCGCGATGACCGCGGATCAGTAGCGGTAGTGATCCGACTTGTACGGACCTTCCTGCTTGACGCCGATATAGTCGGCCTGGTCCTTGCGCAGCTCGGTCAGCTTGACGCCGATCTTGGCGAGGTGCAGGCGGGCGACCTTCTCGTCCAGCGTCTTGGGCAGCACGTAGACCTTCTTGGCGTACTTGCTGTCCTTGTTGTTGGCGAACAGCTCGATCTGCGCCAGCGTCTGGTTGGTGAAGGAGGCCGACATCACGAAGGACGGGTGGCCCATCGCATTGCCGAGGTTCACGAGGCGGCCTTCCGACAGCATGATGATGCGGTGCTTGTCGGGGAATTCGATCTCGTCGACCTGCGGCTTGATGTTGGTCCACTTCAGATTGCGCAACGCGGCGATCTGAATCTCGTTGTCGAAGTGACCGATGTTGCAGACGATGGCACGATCCTTCATCGCGCGCATGTGCTCGATGGTGATGATGTCCTTGTTGCCGGTGGCGGTGACGAAGATGTCGGCGCGCGGCGCCGCGTCTTCCATCGTCACGACCTCATAGCCTTCCATCGCCGCCTGCAGCGCGCAGATCGGATCGACCTCGGAGACCATGACGCGGCAGCCGGCCTGGCGCAGCGAGGCGGCCGAGCCCTTGCCGACGTCGCCGAAGCCGGCAACCATCGCGACCTTACCCGACAGCATCACGTCGGTGCCGCGGCGGATGCCGTCGACCAGCGACTCGCGGCAGCCATAGAGGTTGTCGAACTTCGACTTGGTGACGCTGTCGTTGACGTTGATCGCCGGGAACAGGAGCGTGCCCTTGTTGGCCATCTCGTAGAGGCGATGCACGCCCGTGGTGGTCTCTTCCGAGACGCCCTTGATGTTCTTGGCGATCTCGGCGAACCAGCCCTTCGGCTTCTCCTTCAGGAGGCGCTTGACCAGCGCGTAGAAGATCTCCTCTTCCTCGGAGCCCGGCTTGTCGAGGAAGGCGGTATCACCCTGCTCGGCGCGGTAGCCGGCATGCACCAGCATGGTGGCGTCGCCGCCGTCATCGAGGATCATGTTCGGCGTGCCGCCGCCGTGCCAGTCGAACAGCTTCGCGGTGTAGTCCCAGTACTCGGTCAGCGTCTCGCCCTTGATCGCGAACACCGGAATGCCGGCGGCGGCGATCGCGGCCGCGGCGTGATCCTGGGTCGAATAGATGTTGCAGGAGACCCAGCGGATGTCGGCGCCGAGCGCGGCCAGCGTCTCGATCAGGACCGCGGTCTGGATCGTCATGTGCAGCGAGCCCGCGATGCGCGCGCCCTTCAGCGGCTGCTTGGGGCCGAACTCCTCGCGGGTGGCCATCAGGCCGGGCATCTCGGTCTCGGCCAGCGAGATCTCCTTGCGGCCGAAATCGGCGAGCGCAATGTCCTTGACGATGTAGTCGGTGAAGCCGGGCTTCGTGGGGGCGTTCATTTGAGCGTCCTGTTGTTGAACTGGTCGTTCCGGGGCGCCTCGAAGAGGCGAACCCGGAATCTCGAGGTGATGATTAGGGATTCCGGGTTCGCTCGCTCCCGCGAGCGCCCCGGAATGACGCAAGTATCAGAGCGCGCGCTTCAGCTGCTCGACGAGGTCGGTCTTCTCCCAGGAGAAGCCGCCCTCATTGTCGGGCGTGCGGCCGAAATGACCGTAGGCCGAGGTGCGCGCGTAAATCGGGCGGTTGAGATCGAGATGGCTGCGGATGCCGCGCGGCGTCAGATCCATCGCCTTTGCCGCCGCCTTCTCAAGCTGATCCTCCGACACCTTACCGGTGCCGTGGGTGTCGATGTAGATCGACAGCGGACGCGCCACGCCGATCGCATAGGCGAGCTGCAGCGTGCAGCGGTCGGCGAGACCGGCCGCGACGATGTTCTTGGCGACGTAGCGCGCGGCATAGGCGGCCGAGCGGTCGACTTTGGTCGGATCCTTGCCGGAGAACGCGCCGCCGCCATGCGGAGCCGCGCCGCCATAGGTGTCGACGATGATCTTGCGGCCGGTCAGGCCGGAGTCGCCGTCGGGACCGCCGATGAAGAACTTGCCGGTCGGATTGATGTGCCAGATCGTCTTGTCGCTGATCCATTCCTTCGGCAGCGCCTCGCGGACATAGGGCTCGACGATGTCGCGGATCTGCTTGGACGACAGGTCCTCGATCAGATGCTGGTGCGAGACCACGATCTCGCGGACGCCGACCGGCTTGCCGTTCTCGTACTGCACCGTAACCTGGCTCTTGGAGTCCGGACCCAGCACCTTCTCGCGGCCGGAGTGGCGCGCTTCAGAGATCAGCCGCAGGATCTTGTGGGCGTAGAAGATCGGCGCCGGCATCAGGTCCGGCGTCTCGTTGGTGGCGTAACCGAACATGATGCCCTGGTCGCCGGCACCCTCTTCCTTGACCTCGCCCGGCTGCAGCGCGTCGACGCCCTGCGCGATGTCGGCCGACTGCGGATGCAGCAGGATCTCGATGTCGCAGTTCTTCCAGTGGAAGCCGTCCTGCTCGTAACCGATGTCCTTGATTGCAGAGCGAACCACGCTCTCGATGTGGTCGTTGGTGACCGAGCTCGGGCCGCGCGTTTCGCCGGCGATCACCACCTTGTTGGTGGTCGCGAGCGTCTCGCACGCCGCGCGGATCTGCCACGGGTCGATGCCCGCTTTCGGTCCCTCGCGATAGAACAGATCGACGATCTCATCCGAAATACGATCACAGACCTTGTCCGGATGGCCTTCCGAGACCGACTCGCTGGTGAACAGGTAAGACGCGCGCATCAAGCAAACCCCTTGTTAAGTCGAAGTCCGACGTTGGTTGGTGAATATGTCCCCGGCATGTCAGTCTCGTCGCCGCGAGATGACGTAGGATTCGTCGTAGAACCACAGCCCGTTGTGTTTGCGGAGAACTTCGCGTGTGGCCTCGAGAGCTCGTCCGTTTTCGGTCGTTTCGGTCAACCGCTCATCTTCGATCTGCGCGACATACACCGCCGCATTCCACGCAGCAAAGGCCGTCGAGGTTCCGATCGTGCCGGTCACCTCATTGGGCAGCGCTTCCATATCATATCGGAAGATCGAACGGTTATCGGCGTAGGCGTTGAAGTTCAGCTCGCGGCCGGCGGAGCCCAGTTCGTATTTCACCGCGCGCAGTATCTCATGGCGGCTGACGGCGAAAGGATTTTCTCCGGGCCAGACCGCTTGAATCATTTCAAGCCCGGGATCGCCGCCGTGGGAGTGGATTCCTATCAGCCGCCCGCCGCCGCGCAGCGCGCGGGCCAGCGGCGCGATAATCCGCTTGGCGCGGAAGTTCACCGAGGATTTGGCACGGTAAGGTTGCGAGGCGATCACAAGATCGAAATTGGCTTCGGTGCGGCCGGCCCGCGGAATGATGGAATCGAGCAGGAACCGGTGATCGTCCCGGTACAGGACCAGCGCCACCGGCCGCTCATAGATCGGCATCGCATTGCCGGGGCTGAGATTGGCGCGCCAGTTCTGCTCTAGGAACGGACCGAGTTCGGCGATCTGGGCCTCGAACTCACCCGAGGACGCGCCCCGCAGGGCCACGTCGTGCCAGATCATGCTGGCGGCCGCCGCGGAGTTCTTGGGCGTCAGCCACGGCGCCTCGGCGTAATACATGTTGGTGAACACGAAGACGCTGGCCGGATGCTCGAACAGGCGGTCGGGGACCTTGTCGAGGGTGAGGCGGACGTCCTCCAGGCTCAGTTCCTTGCCGGCGACATAGAACGGCATATGTGGGAAGCGGCCATGCATGGCGCGCAGGACCCGGGCCAGCACCGTGCCGTCGCCCATTCCGGCATCGAACACCCGCAGCGCCGGCGGCCGCGGGTGGATGGCCGCCAGCTCCAGCGCAACCCGGTCGGCGATCACCCGCTTCTCGCTGCAGGTGTGGACGAACAGCAAATAGCGCTGGCGGTTCTCGAAAAACCGGAAATTGCCCCGTGGATCGCGCTTTTCCGGCGGCACCACGAGGCCGCGCGGCGGCGCCACGCCGCCCGGCGTCGAGGTCGCGATGAAGGCGTTGATGCGGTCGAGCGTATCGATGGTGATGCGCTTACCCTCCCGCAGCCGGTACACCAGCTTGCCGTCATTGACGGCACGGCGGCCGAACGTCGTCTCCGCCATGTCGGAGCGGCGGCAGAAATCCGTGATCTGGCTGAGGATTTCGTCGTTCTTCATGGCGCCTTGGGTGGGCAGCGGCGAGTGGGACGGGAGTGGGCAGAAATGATGACTGGCAGCGTCTTATCACCATTTTCCCACCAGTTGAACCCCCCTCTGCTGCCCGATCACCAAACAGTCAGGACCGCCCCCTGGACCGTCTCTTGGATCGCCCTACCGTCATCGATCGCCATGACGGCTTTACCACCCGGATGACCGATGCGCCGCCTGCTCCTGATCCCCACCCTCCTTGCCGCCTTGCTCTGGTCGGCGCCCTGTTTCGCCCAGGCGCGCTCCCAGCTCGGTCCGCTCTGCACGACCGAGACCACGCCGGCCGACCAGATGATCGACGCCTGCACCAAGATCATCGCGCTGAAGGTGTTTTCCGGCGAAAAGCTCGCGACCATCTATTTCTGGCGCGCGGTCGGCTGGAACAAGAAGGGCAACTACGCCCAGGTGATATCCGACGCCACCGATGCGCTGCGCCTCAAGCCCAGCACCGCCGTCTACAATTTGCGCGGCTCAGCCTATTTCGACAAAGGCGAGTACGACATCGCGATCGCCGACTTCAACGATGCGCTGCGCCTGGGGCCGCCGAGCGGCATCATCTTTCACAACCGCGGCAACGCCTATCGCAGCAAGGGCGACTATGCCAAAGCGATCGCCGACTATGACGCCGCGATCAAGGCCGGTCCGAAGTCGGCCTTCTCCTATCAGAACCGCGGCGCCTCGAAGCGGGCGCTCGGCGATCTCGACGGCGCGCTCGCCGACATCAACGAGGCGGTCAGGATCGACCCGTCGCTGCCGCAGCCGCTGATCAGCCGCGCCGTGATCTGGCGCGCCAAGGGCGAGATCGAGCGCGCGATTGCGGACACGACGGAAGCGATCCGGCTCGCCAAAGCCAAAGCGCCCGTCAACATCATGACGCCGCCCGGCAGCGTGCTGATCTCGGCCTATACCCAGCGCGGCCTCAGCTATGAAGCGAAGGGTGATGCTGCGCATGCCAAGGAAGATTACGCCTCGGTGCTCGAAGGCGTGGCATCCGATGCCGGCAGCAAGGCCAACCAGGCCACCGCGAAGGTACGGCTCGCGCTGCTCAAGGAGGCCGACGCGGCACCGCGCAAGACCGCGGCAGCGCCGGCCGCTGAGAGCAGCCCGGCCGCGCCACCGGCCGCTTCCGTCAAGACACCGGCACCGGCGCCGCCCGCCGCGGCGGCCCCGGCGGCAGCAACCGGCCGACGCCTCGCGCTGGTGATCGGCAACGGCGCCTATGCGCATGTCAAGGCGCTGCCCAATCCGGCCAACGATGCGCGCGCCATCGCCAGGAGCCTGCGCGACATCGGCTTCACCGTCTCGGAGGGGCTCGATCTCGATCGCGACACGATGCGGAAGACGATCAACGATTTCCTGCGCGAGGCGGCGCGGTCGCAGATCGCCGTGGTCTACTATGCCGGTCACGGCGTGCAGGTCGACGGCCGCAACTATCTCGTGCCGGTCGACATCGAGTTCAGGGCGGGCGCGCGCATGACCGACGCGATGGTCGACATGGACACGATCATGGCCGGGCTCGACGACCAGATCCGCACCAACATCCTGATCCTCGATGCCTGCCGCAACAATCCGATGGCACCGCAGCTGGCCTCCGCAGGTCCAAGCCGCGGCATCGAAGCGGGCTCCGGCCTTGCCGCGCCCGCCTCGCTCGGATCGGGCTCGACGCTCGGCGCCGGCACGCTGATCGCGTTTGCGACCGCGCCGGGCCAGGTCGCGCTCGACGGCGAAGGCGCCAACAGCCCGTTCTCGGCGGCGCTGTCGCGCCATGTCGGCACGCCCGGCCTCGAGGTGCAGCAGATGCTGACCCGGGTCCGCGCCGAGGTCGTCGCCGCGACCAAGGGCAAGCAGGTGCCGTGGTCGAACTCCTCGCTGCTCGGTGAGGTCTATCTGGCGGAGCAGTGACACGGCGCTCTCCACGTCATTGCGAGCGCAGCGAAGCAATCCATACCTCCATGCAGGGGAAAGATGGATTGCTTCGTCGCTTCGCTCCTCGCAATGACGGAGAATGCGGCCTTACTTCCCCCACACCTCGTTCGCGACCTCGACCGCGAGCCGCAGCTTGGCCCACTGCTCTTCCTCGGAGAGAATGTTGCCTTCCTCAGTCGAGGCGAAGCCGCATTGCGGCGACACCGCGAGCTGCTCGATCGGGGCAAACTTGGATGCCTCCTCCAGCCGCCGCTTGATGTCGTCCTTCTTCTCGAGCTCGCCGAACTTCGAGGTGATCACGCCGACCACGACGACCTTGTTGCCCTTGGGCAGGAAGCGCAGCGGCTCGAAGCCGCCGGCACGGTCGGAATCATATTCGAGGAAATAGCCGTCGTAATTGGTGCCGGCGAGCAGGGTCTCGGCGACCGGCTCGTAGCCGCCGGAGGATATCCAGGTCGAGCGGAAATTGCCGCGGCAGACATGGGTCGTGATCACCATGTCGGACGGACGGTCGGCGATCGCGTAGTTGATGACCCGGGCGTAGATGTCCTGCAGGCCGTCCGGATTGTCGCCGCGGTCGCGCGACTTCTGCAATTCCTCCTGCGAGCACAGATAGGCCCACACCGTGTCGTCAAATTGCAAATAGCGGCAACCGGCATCGTAGAACGCCTTGACCGCCTTGCGATAAGTCTTGCCGAGGTCCTGATAGAATTCCTCGAGGTCCGGATAGACCTCCTTCGAGATCAGCTTGCGGCCGCCGCGGAAATGCAGCACCGCCGGCGAGGGGATCGTCATCTTCGGCGTGACATGCGCCTGGTCGGCGTACTTCTTCAGGAAGCGGAAGTGATCGAGCATCGGGTGATGATCGGAGAAATCCAGCTTACCGATCACCCTGATGGCGTCGTGCCGGGTCTGCACGCCGGCGAACTGGATGCCCATGTCGGGATGGAACAGCTCGCAGCCGGTCAGATGGCTGAGGAAATCGAAGTGCCACCAGGAGCGACGGAACTCGCCGTCGGTCGCAAGCTTCAGGCCGACCGAGGCCTGCTTGTGCACGACCTTCTCGATCTCCATGTCCTCGACCTTGCGCAGTTCGTCGGCCGAGATCTCGCCCTTCTCCAATCTGGCGCGGGCCTCCTTGATCTTCGGCGGCCGCAACAAGCTGCCGACCTCGTCGGCGCGGAACGGAGGCTTGGTTCGCTGCATGGTCAACTCCCGGACGTTTCTCATGTGCCTTCTAATGTGCCTTGGCCCCTGAGACGCCGAGGTGGCGCTCGAGGACGGAGGGATCGGCTTTCAGCGCGCTGCTTGCAGCATCGTGCACGATCGTGCCGCGTTCCAATATCACAACGCGGTCGGCCAGCCCCAGAATCTTTTGCGCGTTCTGCTCGACGATGATCGAGCAGATGCCACCCGAGCGCGTGATGGTTCCGATCGCCTTTAACAATTCCTCAACGATGATCGGCGCGAGGCCTTCGGTTGGCTCGTCGAGCAGCAGCACTTTCGGATTCAGGGTCAGCGCGCGGCCGATCGCCAGCATCTGCTGCTCGCCACCGGACAGCTGGTTGCCGAAATTGCGCCGCCGCTCCTGCAGCCGCGGAAACATCTCGTAAACCCGCTCGACCGTCCACGGCCCGGGCTGCGCCACCGCGGTCATGTTCTCTTCCACCGTCAGCGAGCGGAAGATGTTGCGCTCCTGCGGCACCCAGCCGATCCCGGCGCGGGCGCGCTGGTCGGGCCGCATCGCCGTGATGTCGCGGCCGGCGAGCGCGACGCTGCCACTGAGGCGCCTGACGATGCCGACGATCGAATTGATCAGCGTGGTCTTGCCGGTGCCGTTGCGGCCGAGCAGCGCGAGCACCTGGCCCTCCGCAAGCGCCAGCGACATATCGGGCAGCACCACCGCCTCGCCGTATCCGGCACGCAGGCCCTCGATAGAAAGAAGGTCAGGCATCGGCGGCCTCGCCGAGATAGACCGCCCTCACCTGCGGATCGCGCGCGACCTCATCGGGCGGGCCCTCGGTGAGCAGGCCGCCATTGACCAGCACCGAGATGCGGTCGGCGAAGGAAAACACGAGGTCCATGTCGTGCTCGATCAGGAGCACGGTGACGTCGCGCGGCAGTGCCGCCACCGCCGCCAGGATGTCGTGACGCTCGCTCTCGGGCACGCCGGCCGCGGGCTCGTCGAGCAGCAGCACGCGCGGCTTGGCGGCGATCGCGACCGCGATCTCGAGCAGGCGCTGCTTGCCATAGGGTAAGGTCGAGGTGGGCTCCGTCATCACGTCGAGCAGATGGAAGCGCGACAGTATCTCGGCGATCTCGGCATTGACGTCGCTCCGCGTTCCCATCCGTCGCCACCAGTCGCCGCCGCGCCCCATCCGTTCGGAGACCGCAAGCCCGATGGTTTCGAGCGGGGTCAGGTCGGGATAGAGCTGGTTGATCTGGAACGTGCGCGACAGCCCGCGCAGCACCCGCTTGTGGACGGACAGGCCGGTGATGTCGCTGCCTTCGAGCAGGATGCGCCCGCTGTTCGGCGTCAGCACGCCGGTCAGCTGATTGATGACAGTGGTCTTGCCCGCGCCGTTCGGCCCGATCAGCGCGTGGCGGGCCCCCTGCATCACCTTGAGCGAGAGATCGCGGGTGACGCGAAGGGCGCCGAAGGATTTTTCGAGGCCACGTGTTTCCAGCGCGATCGTCATGACGCGTCGCTCTCCGGTACGGCAACGGCGGCCTTGCGGCCGGCGAACTGGCGGATGATCAGGTTGGGCACGAACAGCACCCAGCGATGGATGCGCGCACGGCCGACCAGCACGATCACGACCAGCACGAGGCCGATCCAGAACAGCCAGTATTGCGGGGTGATGCTCTGAAACAGCTCCTGCAGCATCTTGAACACGACGGCGCCGATCAGGCCGCCATAGAGATAGCCGGTGCCGCCGATCACCAGCACCAGCATCAGGTCGGCGGAGCGCTCGAAGGAAAACACGTCGAGCGAGGCGAGCGCCGTGGTCTGGGTGAACAGCGCGCCGGTGATCCCGGCATAGAAGGCGGCCAGCGTATAGACCGCGATCAGGCGGCGGTTGACCGGCACGCCGATGGCGGCCGCGCGCAGCGGATTGTTCCGGATCGCGCGCAGCGACAGGCCGAACGGCGAATGCACCACGCGTCGCGCGAGCAGGAACAGGATGAACAGCACGATCAGCGAGTAGAAGAACCCGGTCTTGCCGAACATGTCGAACGTGAACAGACCGAGGATCGGCTGCATCTCGATGCCCTGCAGCCCATCGGTGCCGCCGGTGATGTTGGAGAAGCGTTCGGCGAGCGCTTCCAGCAGCAGCGCGATGCCGAGCGTCACCATCAGCCGCGTCAGATCGACACCGCGGATGACGAGAAAGCTAGTCAGGATGCCGAGCACCGCCGCGACCAGACCGGCGGCGACCAGTGCGATCACGGGCTCGTTGATGATGCCGTGCAGCGCCAGCAAGCCGGCCGAATAGGCGCCGACGCCGAAAAAGGCAGCGTGGCCGAGCGAGACGATGCCGGCGTAGCCGAGGATCAGGTCGAGCGACAGCGCGAACAAGCCGAGCCGCACGATGTCGGTCATGATCAAATAGCGCGACGGGAACAGGAAGGCGCAGGCGAGCGCCAGCGCCCAGAACGCGACCTCGCTGATCCGCCAGCGCGCGCTGGCCATCGCGTGGGTGGAGACGTCGGACAGCGCGGTCATATCAGCCTCACCGCGCCGCGGTACGGCCGAACAGGCCGTTCGGACGCCAGAGCAGGATCACGATCATGACAGTGTAGATCACGAAGGGACCGAGCTTCGGCACGTAATACTTGCCGGCGACATCGGCGATGCCGAGTAGCAGCGACGCCAGGAACGGTCCGGTGATCGAGGACGAGCCCCCGACGGTGACGACGATCAGGAAGTAGATCATGAATTTCAGCGGGAAATACGGATCGAGCCCGAGGATCTCCGCGCTCAGCGCACCGCCGAGACCTGCGAGGCCGCAGCCGAAGGCAAAGGTGAAGGCGAACACCTGCGGCACGTTGATGCCGAGCCCGATCGCAGCGCGCGGATCGTCGACCGCGGCGCGCAGCCGGCTGCCGAACCGGGTCTTGGCGAGGATCAACTGCAGCACCAGCGTGAGCAAGCCACAGATCACGACGATCATCAGCCGGTAACGGCCGATGCCGACGCCGAACAGGTCGATCTGGCCTTCCAGCGCCGCCGGCAGTTTGATGAAGACCCGCGACGATCCCATGATGTAGTCGACCGCCGCGACCGACATGAACACCAGGCCGATCGAGAATAGCACCTGATCGAGATGGCTGCGGCTATAGAGATGGCGGTACAGCGTGCGCTCCAGCGCGATGCCGATCACCGCGCTGCCGACAAAGGCGAGCGGCAGGCCTGCGAAGAACGGCCAGCCGGAATTGTTCACCAGCACGGCGCAGATATAGCCGCCGGCCATGGCGAAGGCGCCATGCGCGAGGTTGACGAAATTCATCAGCCCGAGCGTCACCGCAAGCCCGCAGGCAAGCACGAACAGCAGCATGCCGTAGGCGACGCCGTCGAACAGGTTGGTCAGGATAGAGGCCATGAAGTCAGCTTAGCCGTGAGGACGCAACATGAACAACAGCTCGAACGTCAAGGTCATCGTCATGGCCGGGCCTGTCCCGGCCATCCACGTCTTTCTGCTCGCCGGGAAGAAAGACATGGATGCCCGGCACACCTGCGCGAAGACGCGCTTCGCGCTTTTGGCCGGGCATGACGTGGTGAGGGCCGGGGCGCACGCCGCCGATGACGATGCTATTTCTTGGTCTTGCCGGAATCCTTGACGGCCTCGAAAGTCGCGAACTCGACATTGTAGAGCTCGCCGTCGACCTTCTCGACCTTGCGGATATAGATGTTCTGCACGATGTCGCGGGTCTCCGGATCGATCGAGATCGGGCCGCGCGGGCTCTCCCACTTCATGCCCTTCATCGCCTCGATCAGCTTGTCGCCGTCGGTCGCACCATTGGTCTTCTTCAGCGCCTCGTAGATCAGATGGATGCCGTCATAGCCGCTGACCGCCATGAAGCCCGGGCGGTTGCCGAACGCCTTCTTGTAGGCGGCGACGAACTCCTTGTTCATCGCGGACGGATGCGCGGCCGAATAGAGATGCGCCGTCACCGCGCCGAGCGCGGCATCGCCCATGTTGTTGAGCAGATCGTCGTCCATGACATCGCCCGGTCCGATCACCCTGATGCCGCTCTTGTCGAGCCCGCGCTCGGCATATTGCTTCATGAAGTTGCCGCCCTGCCCGGCCGGCACGAATACGAACATCGCGTCGGGCTTGGAATCCTTCATGCGCTGCAGGAACGGCGCGAAGTCCGGATTGGCGAGCGGGACCTTGACCTCCTCGACGATCTCGCCGCCGCCGGCGGTGAAGTGCTGCTTGAAGAAGGTCAGAGCATCGTTGCCGGGCGCGTAGTCGGAGGTCAGCGTCGCGACCTTCTTGATGCCGTTCTTCACGGCCCAGTCGCCGATGATGGTGGAGGACTGCGCCAGCGTGAAGCTGGTACGCACGATATAGGGCGAACGCTCGGTGATGATCGAGGTGCCGGCCGCCATCACGACTTCCGGGATCTTGGCCTGCGTCGCCAGCGGCGCCGCGGCGAGCGCTGCGGGCGTCACGCCGAAGCCGGCGATGAAATTGACCTTGTCGTTGACGATCAGTTCCTGCGCGAGCCGCTTGGTGTTGTCCGGCACCGCGGCGTCGTCCTTCAGGATGATCTCGATCTTCTTGCCGGCGACGGTGTCGCCCTTCTGCTGCATGTAGAGCTTGATGGCGTTATCGATCTGCTTGCCGGTCGACGCCTGACCGCCGGTCATCGGCAGGATCAGCCCGATCTTGACGGCGTCGTCCGCCCACGCCGGCACGCTGGCACACAACCCGGGAAGCACGGCCGAAGCGGCGCCCCACAGCAACATTTTGCGACGATTGAACATCGACGTCCCTCCCCCTTCCGCTGTTCTGCATCGAGCCTTGGTCCCCGGCTCTTGCCTTGTTTTAACTCAAGCATGCACGGCCAAGCCGCAACGCGACAAGGCGTCTCCCCGTGCCCTCTGTCAATCGGACGATGGACGCGTGCCGCGCGCGACGCGATCGGGTCTGGTTGCAGAGACAAGTATCAGGATACCAATATCGCTCCACAAGACTCAATGCCTCCGCGAGAAGCGGTCTCGCGCATTCAAGGCCGCCGCCGGCTCGATTCATTTGTACGATCGTACAAACGCAGCGGCAATGTCAACAAACAAGCACAATTGCAGCCGAACGGTCGCGCCCGAGATCATCATCCATAAAGACCGGGGCTGTATCCTGCTTCCCATGCCAATCGTCTCGCGTCCCATCGCTGTCCTGACTGCCCTCGCGCTCGCGGCTGGCGCGCTCGGGGGATGCAGCTCCATGAACCAGAAGCTCTCGGCCGGCATGGC
The DNA here is from genome assembly GCF_029714345.1 of Bradyrhizobium brasilense. Taxonomy (NCBI): domain Bacteria; kingdom Pseudomonadati; phylum Pseudomonadota; class Alphaproteobacteria; order Hyphomicrobiales; family Nitrobacteraceae; genus Bradyrhizobium; species Bradyrhizobium brasilense. The sequence continues at coordinate 3,390,813 of NZ_CP121669.1, read as the reverse complement.
CGATACCATTCCATCCTGGGCCGGCGGCCTGCCGGCGGATGCGCCGCCGCGACCGGGCACCCCCGAATACGACAAGTTCATGCAGGATCGGGAACGCAAGCGGCTGATGCCCGCGGCCCAGCGCGGCGACGACGCGAAGCCGGCAACGGCACCGCAGGACGCGCCCCACTGAGCGTATGGTCGGCCGGCCGCAGAGCCCGCATCGCCTTGTGCGGGCCGAGCGAAGCGCGGATCAGTCCACGAACACCACGGTCTTGCGTCCGTTGAGGATGACGCGATCGGCGAGATGGTAGCGGATCGCGCGCGCCAGCACCCGGCGCTCGATGTCGCGCCCCTTGCGCACAAGATCCTCAGGCGTGTCGCGATGGCTGATACGCTCGACGTCCTGGTCGATGATCGGCCCCTCGTCGAGATCGCTGGTGACGTAATGCGCCGTGGCGCCGATCAGCTTGACGCCGCGCTCATGGGCCTGGTGGTAGGGCCTCGCGCCCTTGAAGCCCGGCAGGAAGGAATGATGGATGTTGATGCAGCGGCCCGACAGCCGCGCCGACATCTCGTCCGACAGGATCTGCATGTAGCGGGCCAGCACCACGAGATCGGTCTTGGTGTCCTGGGCCAGCTTCCACACCGCGTCTTCCTGCTGCCGCTTGGTCTCCCTGGTCACCGGCAGATGATGGAACGGGATATCGCCGAAATCGAGCGAGCCATAGGTCTCGCGCGGATGGTTGGAGACAACAGCGGTCGGGATCATTTCGAGCTCGCCGGTGCGCCAGCGGTAAAGGATGTCGACCAGGCAGTGATCGGACTTCGACACCAATAGCATCACCCGGCGGCGGCTGGCGCGATCGCGCATCTGCCATTCCATGCCGAAACGTTCGGCGATCGCCGCAAAGCCGGTCTGCAGCGCCGCGAGCTCGACCGCGAGGTCGGCCGCGGTGAACACCACGCGCATGAAGAACTTGCCGGTTTCGACGTCATCGAACTGCTGGGCGTCCAGGATGTTCTGGCCGTTATGGGCAAGAAACGTCGAGACCGCCGAGACGATCCCCGGGCGGTCCGGACAGGACAGGGTCAAAACGAATTGATGGTCGGGCATGCCAATTGACCAAAGCTTGAGCAGATTGGTGGAACGGTCATTTTCGGCCCTCGTCTACACCGCAGGCGGCCTTGCGCCAATCCCGGCGCGGGGGTCAAATCGAACAAATGACGACAATGTTGTTAGGGACCATCATGGCTGAACGGCTGAACGGCTACCGCATCCTGATCCTCGAGACGCGCGAGGAGGCGCAGTTTTCCCGCCTGCTCGCCGAGCAGGGTGCCGACGTGCTGCAATGCCCGATGTTCACCATCCACGATGCGCCTGATGCGGCGCCGATCGAGGGCTGGATTCGCCGCGCCATCGAACGGCCGCTCGACGACCTCGTGCTGATGACTGGCGAAGGCCTGCGCCGGCTGATGAAGGTCGTGCACCGGATCGGCGTCGAGCAGGAGTTCGTCGATGGCCTCGCCAAGGCGCGCAAATTCGCCCGTGGCCCCAAACCCGGCCGGGCACTGCGCGAGATCGGCCTGGAACCGCAAATGACGACCGAGAAGCCGACGTCGGAAGGCGTCGCCGAGATGCTGTCGAAGCTCGACCTGACCGGCCATCGGCTCGGCCTGCAGCTCTATCCGGACAAGGATCACGCCACCCTGATCGGCGCGATCAAGGCACAGGGCGCCGAGGTCGATGCGGTGCTGCCCTATGTCTATGATGCGCAGGCCGCCGACGCCAACATCGTCACCGCGATCGAGGAGATGGCGCGCGGCCGCATCGACGCGATCGCGCTCACGAGTTCGGGACAGGTTCGCCGCCTGCTCGAGGTGGCGCAGGCGCATCGATGCGAGGCGCAATTGCGCGAAGGCCTGCAACAGACGCCGATCGCCTCGGTCGGGCCCGTGGTGTCGGACGAATTGAAAACCTATGGCCTATCCACCGACATCTACCCGGCGAACGATGCGTTCTTCATGAAGCCGCTGATCTCGGCCATGGCGACGGCGCTGTCGAAGGCGCCGCCGCGCGCGGCGGCGCGAAGCTAATCCACCTTGGCGCCGGCGAACTTGACCACCTTGCCCCACTTCTCGGTCTCGTCAGCCACCAGCCTGCCGAAGTCAGCAGCCGAGCCCGGCAGCATGATCGCGCCGATCTCGGTAAAGCGCGCCTTGGCTTTGGGATCGGCGAGGATTTCATTGACGGCCCTGTTGAGCCTGTCGACGATTTCAGGCGGCGTGTTCTTCGGCGCCGCGAGACCGTACCAGGCGCTGGCCTCGTAACCCGGCAGGAAGTCGGCGACCGGCGGCAGGTCCGGAAGCACGTCCGAACGGGTCGTGCTGGTGACCGCAAGTCCGCGCAGCTTGCCGGATTTGACGTGCTCGGCGCAGGTCGGAAGATTATCGAACATCACCTGCATCACGCCGGACAGCATATCGGTGAGCGCCGGCGCGCCGCCCCGATAGGGCACGTGCTGCATGTTGATGCCGGTCAGCATCTTGAACAGTTCGCCCGACATGTGGATCGTCGAACCGTTGCCTGAGGACGCCATGTTGAGCTTGCCAGGATTGGCCTTTGCATAGGCGATCAATTCGGGAATCGACTTGATCGGCAGCGAGGGGTGCACCACCACGACGTTGGGAAAGCGAATGATGCCCGCTATCGGCTCCATCTCGCGCATGAAATCGAACGGCAGCTTCTGGTAGAGCGTCGCGTTGATCGCATTGGCCGGCGCGACCAGCAGCAGCGTGTAGCCGTCGGGCGCCGCGCGCAGCGCCTGCTCGGTGGCGATGTTGGTCCCGCCGCCCGGCCGGTTCTCGACAATGAAGGATTGCCCGAGCTTTTCCGACAGCCACTGCCCCATCAGGCGCGCCGTCAGGTCCGCCGAACCGCCGGGGGTATAGCCGATCACGAGGCGAACCGGCCGCGCCGGATAGGCCTCGGCAATCGCTTTTCCAAATGTGAGCGGAAGCGCCGCCGTAGCGGCTGCAAGTTGCAGGAACTCGCGGCGTAGAACCTTCATGATGTCTCCTCCGACGCACTGGCGGCTCTTGCGGCACGCTTGGGCACGCGCATCCTAGCCGCGCGGCGTCGCCAAGCCGACAGATATTCTCAGTCGGAGGGCGGGAGGTTTACCGCGTCACTTCGTCTCGCGCAGATAGGCCTGGTACGCGAGGGCGATGCCATCCTCGAGCGAGGTGGTGGCGCGCCACCCGAGCCTCGCCAGCCGACCAACGTCGAGCAGCTTGCGCGGCGTGCCGTCCGGGCGCGATGTGTCGAAGCTGATCTCGCCGCGATAGCCGACAGCGGCCGCGACGACGCGCGCGAACTCGGCAATGGTGATGTCCTCGCCGGTGCCGATATTGACCAGTTCGGGCGAGGAATAGGTCTTCATCAGATGAACGCAGGCGTCGGCGAGATCGTCGACATAGAGGAATTCGCGGCGCGGCGTGCCGGTGCCCCACACCGCGACGTTGCCGGCGCCCGAAACCTTGGCCTCGTGGAAGCGGCGGATCAGCGCGGCGACGACGTGGCTGTATTCGGGGTGATAATTGTCGCCGGGGCCGTAGAGATTGGTCGGCATCACGCTGATGAAATCGGCGCCGTACTGGCTGCGATAGGCCTCGGCCATCTTGATGCCGGCGATCTTGGCGATGGCATAGGGCTCGTTGGTCGGCTCCAGCGGGCCGGTCAGCATCGAATCCTCGCGCAGCGGCTGCGGCGCCAGGCGCGGATAGATGCAGGAGGAGCCGAAGAACATCAGCTTCTCGCAGCCATTGGCGTGGGCCGCCTCGATCACATTGCTCGAGATCGCCAGATTGTCGTAGAGGAATTCCGCCCGCAGCGTGTTGTTGGCGACGATGCCGCCGACCTTGGCGGCAGCGAGGAATACAGCCTGCGGCCGCTTCGCGGCAAACCACGCGTTGACCGCGGTTTGGTCGCGCAAATCGACCTCGCTGCGCGACACCGTCAGGAGATCGGCCTCCTCACGCGCCAGCCTGCGCATCAGCGCCGAGCCGACCATGCCGCGATGGCCGGCAACGAAGACCGTCTTGCCCTTCAGCTCAAACGCCGTGCTTGCCATTGGCCGCGTCCTGCCTGGCCTCGACGAGATCGCTGGCGACCATTTCCTTCACCAGCTGCGCGAACGGCGTCTTCGGCGTCCAGCCGAGCTTGGCGCGCGCCTTGCTGGCGTCGCCGATCAGAAGATCGACCTCGGTCGGGCGGAAATAGGTCGGATCGATCTGCACCAGGGTGTTGCCGGACGCCTTGTCGACACCGACCTCCTCGACGCCCTTGCCGCGCCATTCGATGCTGCGGCCGACCTCGGCAAACGCGAGCTCGACGAACTCGCGGACCGACCGCGTCTCGCCGGTCGCGAGCACGAAGTCACCGGGCTCGTCCACCTGCAGGATCCTGTGCATGCCCTCGACATAGTCGCGGGCGTGGCCCCAGTCGCGCTTGGCGTCGAGATTGCCGAGATAGAGCTTGTTCTCGAGGCCGACCTCGATGCGGGCGACGGCGCGGGTGATCTTGCGCGTCACGAAGGTCTCGCCGCGGATCGGGCTCTCATGGTTGAACAGGATGCCGTTGCTGGCGAACATGCCATAGGCCTCACGGTAGTTCACCGTGATCCAGTAGCCGTAGAGCTTGGCGACGCCATAGGGCGAGCGCGGATAGAACGGCGTGGTTTCCTTCTGCGGCACCTCCTGCACGAGCCCGTAAAGCTCCGAGGTCGAAGCCTGGTAGAACCGCGTTTCCTTTTCCATGCCGAGGATGCGAATCGCCTCCAAGAGCCGTAGCACGCCGATCGCGTCGGCGTTGGCGGTGTATTCCGGGCTCTCGAAACTGACCTGGACGTGGCTCTGGGCGGCGAGGTTATAGATCTCGGTCGGCCGGATCTGCTGCACCAGGCGGATCAGATTGGTCGAATCCGTCATGTCGCCATAGTGCATCAGGAACGGCACGTTGCCGGCGTGCGGATCCTGGTAGAGATGGTCGACGCGCGCGGTGTTGAACGAGGACGACCGGCGCTTGATCCCGTGCACGGTGTAGCCGAGACCGAGCAGATATTCGGCGAGATACGCGCCGTCCTGCCCGGTCACGCCGGTGATCAGCGCAACGCGCCGCTTTGAGTCCTGAGCCGCCGAATCCTTAACCGCCATGTCATCTCCAGAGAGCGCGAAAACCGCGCGATCCCGACGAGGCCGGTCTGTAGCATCCAGCCTGCCCCAAGTCTAATGGCTTAATCGTTTGAAATCAGGACTTTAGGCCTGCGAAAACGGCTCAATGCGCCCGGAACCAGTCACTCGCCATAGTGGCGCAGCCGGTCGAGGTTGAGGATGGTCACCCCGCCATATTCGAGCCGCAACAGTCCTTCCCGCTCGAGCCGCTTCAGGCACTGGTTGGCATTCTGCCGGGAGATTCCCGACAGCGCCCCGATCTCCTCCTGGGTGATCTCGAGGTGCAGCGTCAGGTCGGGATAGAGAATCGGATTGAACAGCGAGGCGATCGAGCGCGCCAGCCGTGCCGTGGCGTCCAGCGTGCGGCCATATTCGAGCAGCGCGATGAACTGGCCGAGCCGCTCATTGAGCGAGCCGACCAGGAATCGGTTGAAGCCGACGCTGTTCTCGAACAACCAGACGAAGGTCCGGCGATCCATCATCGCCAGTCGCGTGTCGCGCAGCGCGACCACATCGTAGCGCCGGGGCTCATTCTTGAGCACGGTCCCCTCGCCGAACCAGGCGCCTGCGGTGAGGCCCGCGAAACTCGCCGCCTTGCCGCCGCGCGAGACGATGCCCATGCGCGCCAGCCCGGTGACGATGCCGGTCCAGTACTGGAAGTTGTCGCCGCGCATGAAGATGAATTCGTTGGCGCGATAGGATTTCTCGGAAATGCCGGCGCGTGCGATTTCGATTTCTTGCTCGCTCAGTTCGCGCGACCAGGCCGCGATGCGCCTCAGGTAATCAGCAGCAATCATTCTAGCGACGGCGTCCTACCCCAAGAGACTGCAACGATATTGCACCGCAGCAACGCCGTGCGCGAAGCCAGGGACCCGAGGCCTGGAATGCCAGCGAAAATTCCTGACCAAATGTCGGGCACATGACAATTCAACCTATCGCTTTCTCGTATTCAGAGCCACCTCGCGTAACGTCGCGCAGCTCCTCGATGGATCGCTGAAGGCAGACGACGCGAGGGACGGGCTTGCAGGCGGGTGCGGCGTTACCGCGCATGACGCAGGCGATCGGGGCGAGCGATCTCCCGAACGCCGGCATCATTAGTCGGATGGTCTCCCTTCGGCGGCCCATGTAAGATCGAAGAGTAAGATCGAAGCGAAGATAAAGAGCGCGCCAAAGCGCCCGTATCTGGAGGGAACAGGGTGGCTAATAGTCTCGAGGTGCGCGGAGTCTCACTGCGCTTTGGCGGCGTCCGCGCGCTGACCGAAGTGAGCTTCGGCGTCAACGAGGGCGAGCTGTTCTCCATCATCGGCCCGAACGGCGCCGGCAAGACCTCGATCGTCAATTGTATCTCCGGCCGCTACCGGCCGACCGAAGGCCAGCTGTTCTATCGCGGCCAGGACATTACCGGCCTCAACCCGAACGCGCGGCCCCGGCTCGGCATCGGCCGGACCTTCCAGAATCTCGCGCTGTTCCACCATATGAGCGTGCTCGACAACATCATGGTCGGCCGCCATCACCTCCTGAAGAACAACTTCATCACGGGATCGCTGTACTGGCTGACCGGCGCGCGCCGCGAGGAGCTGGAGCACCGCCGCAAGGTCGAGGAGATCATCGACTTCCTCGATCTGCAATCGGTGCGCAAGGCGACCGCCGGCACCCTGCCCTACGGCCTGCGCAAGCGCGTCGAGCTCGCCCGCGCGATGGCGCTCGAGCCGCAACTCATCCTGCTCGACGAGCCGATGGCCGGCATGAACTTCGAAGAGAAGGAAGACATGGCGCGCTACATCGTCGATCTCAACGAAGAGTTCGGCATGACGGTGATGATGATCGAGCACGACATGGGCGTCGTGATGGACATCTCCCACCGCGTCATGGTGCTCGACTTCGGCCGCAAGATCGCCGAGGGCGATCCGGCCACCGTGCTCGCCGATCCCCATGTCAAGCGCGCCTATCTCGGCGAAGAGGACGAGGCGCTGGTCGATCCCGACGACAAGCCGGCGGTGCGGGAGAGCGCCGCATGATGGACTATGCCGGTCGCGCCGCGCAGGCCGACACCTTTCCCAAGATGCTGCGCCTGAACGCGAAGGAGCACGGCCAAGAGATCGCGCTGCGCGAGAAGGATTTCGGGCTGTGGCGCGAATTCACCTGGAACGACTACCAGACCCGCACCCATGATTTCGCGCTCGGCATGGTCGAGCTCGGCCTTGGCCGCGGCGACGTGATCGGCATCATCGGCGACAACCGGCCGGACTGGGTCGCCGCCGAGATCGCGGCCCACGCGATCGGTGCGATGAGCCTCGGCCTTTACCGCGACGTGCTGGACGAGGAAGCCGCCTATCTCCTGACCTATGGCGAGGCCAAGCTGGTCTTCGCCGAGGACGAGGAACAGGTCGACAAGATGCTCGGCCTTGCCGATCGCGTGCCCCACCTCAAGCACATCGTCTATTCCGACCCGCGCGGCATGCGCAAATACGACGATCCGCGATTGATGGAGGCGAGCAAGCTCGTTGCGCTGGGCCGCGATCGCGCCGCGCGCGAGCCTGGGCTCTACGAGAGGCTGGTCGACGCCACTGATGGCGAGGACGTCGCGATCCTCTGCACCACGTCGGGCACGACGGCCAACCCGAAGCTTGCGATGCTCTCGGCCGGGCGCGTGCTGCGGCACTGCGCGACCTATCTCGCCTTCGATCCGAAGGGGCCGGACGACGAATATGTTTCGGTGCTGCCGCTGCCCTGGATCATGGAACAGATCTACGCGCTGGGCAAAGGGCTGCTCTCCCGGATGAAGGTCAACTTCGTCGAAGAGCCCGACACCATGATGCACGACTTCCGCGAGATCGCGCCGACCTTCGTGCTGTTCGCGCCGCGGGTCTGGGAATCGATCGCGGCCGACGTCCGCGCCGGGGTGATGGACGCCTCGCCGTTCAAGCAGCGGCTCTATGACCTCGGCATGAAGACCGGCCTTGCGGCGCTCGCCGAGGGCAAGCGCTCGATGTTCGCCGACCAGCTCCTGTTCCGCGCGCTGCGCGACCGGCTCGGCTTCACGCGGCTGCGCTCGGCGGCGACCGGCGGCGCGGCGCTCGGGCCGGATACCTTCAAGTTTTTCCAGGCGATGGGCGTGCCGCTGCGCACGCTGTACGGCCAGACCGAGCTGCTCGGCGCCTACACGCTGCATCCCGAAGGCAAGGTCGATCCCGACACCACCGGCGTGCCGATGGCCAACAACATCGAGATCCGCATCGACAATGCCGACGTCAACGGCGTCGGCGAGATCGTGGTGCGGCATCCCAACATGTTCCACGGCTATTACAAGAACCCCGAAGCCTCGGTCGCCGACATCAAGGACGGCTGGATGCATTCGGGCGATGCCGGCTACTACAACGACAACGGGCAGCTCGTGGTGATCGACCGCATCAAGGATCTCGCCGAGACCTCGCGCGGCGAGCGCTTCTCGCCGCAATACATCGAGAACAAGCTGAAGTTCTCGCCCTATGTCGCCGAAGCAGTCGTGCTCGGCGCCGGCCGCGACGCGCTCGCCGCGATGATCTGCATCCGCTACTCGATCATCTCGAAATGGGCGGAGAAGAACCGGATCTCGTTCACGACCTACACCGACCTGTCCTCGCGGCCCGAAGTCTATGCGCTGCTGAAGAAAGAGGTCGAGACGGTCAATGCCACCCTGCCGCCGGCGCAGCGCATCTCGCGCTTTCTGCTGCTCTACAAGGAGCTCGATGCCGATGACGGCGAGCTGACCCGTACCCGAAAAGTCCGCCGCGGCGTCATCAACGAGAAATACGCCGACATCATCGATGCGATCTACCGCGGCAAGGCCAGCATCCCCGTCGACACCGTGATCCGCTTCCAGGACGGCTCGACCCAGCGCGTCCGCACCACGCTCGAGGTCGTCGACCTCGGCCGCGCCGTGCTCGCGGAGGCCGCGGAATGAGATCGTCGACAACAGCATGCCCGATCGTCATGCGCGGGCTTGACCCGCGCATCCATCCTCTTCGCGAGGACGGTCTTGCGCGATGGATCGCCGGGTCGAGCCCGGCAATGACGACCCACAAATTCGGCGAGACCCCATGAACACCCAGTTCCTGATCCAGCTGATCGTCAACGGCCTCGTGGTCGGCACGCTGTACGGCGTGGTCGCGATGTCGTTCGTGCTGATCTACAAGGCGACGCAGGTCGTGAACTTCGCGCAGGGCGAATTGCTGCTGGTCGGCGCCTGGGTGTGCTGGGCGCTGCTGACGAAGTATCAGGTGCCGTTCTGGGTCGGCATGCCGATCACGCTGGTCTTCATGTTCATCTTCGGCATCGCGATCCAGGTCGTGATCCTGCGTCCGATGATCGGCGAGCCGATCATCTCCGTGATCATGGTGACGATCGGCCTGTCGACGGTGTTCCAGGCCGCGCTGAAGTGGATATTCGGCGTCAACCCGCAACCGTTCCCGCGCGTGTTCCAGAGCCAGTCGGTCAGCCTGTTCGGGCTGCAGATCCAGACCGTCTATGTCATGAGCCTCGTGGTCTCGCTCGCCATGATGGTCGGCATGGCCTGGTTCTTCCGCGCCTCCAAATATGGCCTTGCGATGCGCGCCACCGCCTTCAACCAGCAGGTCGCGCAGTCGCTCGGCATTTCCGTCAAGAACGTGTTCGCGATGGCGTGGGCGATCTCGGCCACGGTCTCGGCGGTCGCCGGTGTCGTGGTCGCGGTGGTCAACGGCGTGTCGTCCGGCCTCTCCGCCTACGGCATCAAGGTGTTTCCGGCCGCGATCCTTGGCGGGCTCGACTCGGTCGGCGGCGCCGTGCTCGGCGGCATCATCATCGGGCTGTTGGAAAACGTCGCCCAGTATGTCGACAGCCAGTACCTGCACTGGGGCAATCTCTACGAGATCGCGCCGTTCTACGTCCTGATCATCATTCTGATGATCAAGCCGTACGGCCTGTTCGGCACCAAGGATATTGAGCGGGTCTGATCAATGGCGACAAGCACACTCATCCCCTCGGGCGATTTCCGCACCAGCTATGCGGCCGACACCACGATCTTCCCGACCGCGACCAGCCGCAATTTCGCGATCCTCGGCATCGCTCTCGCCTGCTTCGCGCCGATGCTGCTATCCAACTACCTGCTCTCGATCGCGATCCAGATCGGCATCTTCGCGATCGCGGCCCTCGGCCTCAACGTCCTGGTCGGCTTCACCGGCCAGATCTCGATCGGCCACGCCGCGTTCTTCCTGTTCGGCGCGTTCACCTCGGCCTACATCTCCAACAACGCGCCGATCCCGGTGTTCTTCGCCATCCCCCTCGCCGGCGTCGTCACGGCGCTGGTCGGCCTGATCTTCGGCGTGCCGGCGGCGCGGCTGAAGGGGCTCTATCTCGTGATCGCGACGCTCGCCGCGCAGTACATCCTGCTCGACTTCTTCTCGCGCGCCGAATGGTTCTCGGGCGGCTCGGTGCCGGCCAGCGCCAATCCGTTCTCGATTTTCGGCTACACCCTGCGCGGCGACCGGCAGTATTTCTACGTCGTGCTCGCCTACATGGTGATCAGCTATTTGCTGGTCACCAATCTGATGCGCACCCGCGACGGCCGCGCGCTGGTCGCGATCCGCGATCACTATCTCTCCGCCGAGATCATGGGCATCAACCTCACCAAGTACCGGACGCTGTCGTTCGGGCTTGCCGCCTTCTTTGCCGGCATCGCCGGCGCGCTCTACGCGCACTATCAGCTCGTGGTCTCGCAGGAAGGCTTTGGCATCGAGCGCTCGGTGCTGTTCCTCGCCATGGTCATCATCGGCGGCACCGGCTCGGTGATGGGCACGCTGATGGGCACGGCCTTCGTGGTGCTGCTGCCGGAATCGATGGAATGGCTGAGCGCCTGGCTGAAGGGCGGCGCCATCGACAAGGCGCTGCAGCTCAACAACAACATCACCTTCCTGCGCGAGATCGCGATCGGCCTGATCATCATCGGCTTCTTGATGTTCGAGCCGGACGGCCTCGCGCATCGCTGGCGGCAGATCAAGGCTTACTGGAAGCTCTACCCGTTCTCGCATTGACGCAAGGCACGGAACGCAACTCAAAATTCGGTTCAACGAATAAGCAGGAGGAAAGCAAAAATGACGATTAGATCCCTTTTGAGCTCGGTCTCCGTTGCGCTGCTGATCAGCAGCGCGGCCGCCACCGCGCAGGCGCAGATCGCCATCGGCCATCTGCAGGACCTCTCGGGCGGCACGTCCGACGTCGGTACCCCCTATGGCCAGGGCGTCGCGGACACCTTCGCCTGGGTCAACAAGAACGGCGGCATCGGCGGCAAGCAGCTCAATGTCGACAGCAACGACTATGGCTACCAGGTGCCGCGCGCCATCGCGCTGTACAAGAAATGGTCGGCGCCCGACGGCAAGGTCGCGGCGATCATGGGCTGGGGCACTGCGGATACCGAGGCCCTGACCGGCTTCCTGGCGCAGGACAAGATTCCGGACATCTCCGGCTCCTACGCCGCGGCGCTGACCGATCCGGAAGGCACCAGCGGCAAGGCCAAGCCCGCGCCGTACAATTTCTTCTACGGCCCGAGCTATTCGGACTCGATGCGCGCGATGCTGACCTGGGCTGCCGAGGACTGGAAGGCCAAGGGCAAGCCCGGCAAGCCGAAATTCGTCCACATGGGCGCCAACCATCCGTATCCGAACGCACCGAAGGCGGCCGGTGAAGCGCTCGCGACCGAGCTCGGCTTCGAGGTCCTGCCGCCGCTGGTGTTCGCGCTCTCCCCCGGTGACTACTCGGCGCAGTGTCTCAGTCTGAAGAGCTCAGGCGCAAATTATGCCTATCTCGGCAACACGGCGGCCTCCAACATCTCGGTGCTGAAGGCCTGCAAGACCGCCGGCGTCGATGTCCAGTTCCTCGGCAATGTCTGGGGCATGGACGAGAACGCGGCGAAGACTGCCGGCGACGCAGCCGACGGCGTCATCTTCCCGCTCCGCACGGCGGTGAGCTGGGGCGGCAACGCGCCCGGCATGAAGACGGTGATGGAAATCTCCAAGATGTCCGATCCGTCCGGCAAGGTCTATCGGCCCGTGCACTACATCGCCGCGGTCTGCAGCGCGCTCTATCTGAAGGAAGCGCTCGACTGGGCCGCCAAGAACGGCGGCGCCACCGGCGAGAACGTCGCCAAGGGCTTCTACCAGAAGAAGGATTGGGTGCCGGCCGGCATGGACGGCGTCTGCAATCCGTCGACCTGGACCGAGAAGGATCACCGCCCGACCACGAAGGTCGACCTGTATCGCTCAAAGATCTCGGGCGCGACCGACGGCGACATCAACGACCTGATGGGCAAGGGCACGATCAAGCTCGAGAAGGTGAAGACCGTCGACCTGCCGCGCAAGCCGGAATGGTTTGGGTGGTGAGGCGGCAGCCGATCACGTCCACACATCGTCATGCGCGGGCTAGGCCCGCGCATCCATCAAGCGAAGACGTATTCCGATCGATGGAATGCCGGATCAAAGGCGAGCGGAAGCGACGCCGTCCTTCGGACGGCTATGCCCGGCAATGACGTCGAAGGGTAACACAGGCCATGAACGAAACCCTCGAAGCCACCCGCCCGGGGCCGACGGCAGTCCCGCCGCCGCCGCTGCTCAGCGTCAACAACATCGAGGTCGTCTATGACGACGTCATCCTGGTGCTGCGCGGCCTCAGCCTCGAGGTGCCGAAGGGCGCGATCGTGGCGCTGCTCGGCGCCAACGGCGCCGGCAAGTCGACCACGCTGAAGGCGATTTCCGGCCTGCTCAAGACCGAGGACGGCGAGGTCACCCGTGGCGAGATCCTGTTCGAGGGCCAGCGCATCAACGGCATCGATCCGGACAAGATCGTCCGCCGCGGCATCTTCCAGGTCATGGAAGGCCGCCGCATCGTCGCCGACATGACGTCGCTGGAGAACCTGCGGCTCGGCGCCTTCACCCGGCGCGACGGCGAGGTCTCCGATGACATCGACATGGTGTTCAAGTATTTCCCACGCCTGAAGGAGCGCACCGGCCTCGCCGGCTATCTCTCCGGCGGCGAGCAGCAGATGCTCGCGATCGGCCGCGCGCTGATGGCGCGCCCGAAGATGATCTTGATGGACGAGCCGTCGATGGGGCTGTCGCCGCTGCTCGTCAAGGAAGTGTTCGCGATCATCAAGGAGATCAACCGCGATCTCGGCGTCACGATCCTCCTGGTCGAGCAGAATGCGCGCGCCGCGCTCTCGGTCGCGAGCCACGGCTACATCATGGAACAGGGCAAGGTCGTGCTCGACGGCTCCGCCGACGAGCTGCGCGACAACGAGGACGTCAAGGAATTCTACCTCGGCGGCGCCGGCGACCAGCGCAAGAGCTTCAAGAACCTGAAGAGCTTCAAGCGGCGCAAGCGCTGGCTGTGAGGATAGCGAGGGTTTTCGGGCGGAGTTGCGTGTGCAGAAACGCGTCAGACCAGGAAGGCGGTTCTATCCGAGCACTTGCTCGGCTTCAGTGACCGCGCAGAGCACATGATAGAACGACGACGCCGGGATCGTGTCGACCAGCGAATTGCCCTCGCGGTCGAACTGGTCGTACCAGCCGCCGGCCACGGCATGGCCAAGATAGTGCCGCTCGAGCAGCACCAGCGCCGCACGCGCCTCGTCCGTCGCGCCGGCTTCGCCCGACTCGGCCTGCGCGATCCAGGCCTTCGCCAGCTCGCTCTGCGGCCACAGCCGGCGTGTGTGGCGGCGGATGTTGCCCTCGGCGTCGCCCTCGTCGACCAGGCAGCCGGTGGCCGCGTCGCGATAGCGCAGCGCCGACGCCAGCAGCTCGCCGCGCGGTCGCCCGGTCGGACAGCCGGTGATCCGCTCGAATCCCTTCAGCAGCCAGACCCATTCCGCGAGGTGGCCGGGCTCGACGCTGACCGGCGGGATCTTCGACCAGTCCTCCTCGAAATATTCGCCGAGGGTGCGCGTCTGCTTGTCGTAGAGGTTGGCCAGGAACAGCGCGAAGAAATCGCCGGCGCGGTTCTGGAACGACAAATCGTGGGTCGCGTCGAAGCAGGCGATCATCGCCTCGAACAGATGCATCTGCGGGTTCTGCCGGCGCGGCATCGAGGGCGGCAGGCCCTCGTGGAAGCCGCCATGGGGCGAGCGCAGCTGGGTATCGAGGAACGACAGCAGCGCGTCGATCTCGGCGCGGATCTGGGCGTCCTGGTCGAGGCCGTAGGCGGTCGCGAGCGCGAGCAGCACGAAGGCGTGGCCGTAGGTGTCGCGCAGCGGATCGTGCACGCCGCCCTCCGCGGTCAGGCTGTAGACGAAGCCGGGCCGGCCGTCCGGCGCCTTGGCCTTGGCCAGCAGGTAGTCCAGCCCCTTAAGCGCGACCGCGCGTCCTTCCGGGTACCAGCCCAGCTGGGCCGCCTTGGCGTAGCAATAAATCTGGCGCGCCTGCACCATGATCCGGCGCGGGGCGGCGCGGTCGGCTGTCCCGTCCTTGTGCAGCCGGTCGACAAAGCCGCCGGCGCTGCTGTCCCAGCCTGCGGTCGACCACAGCGGCAGGGCCTCGCCAATGATGCGGCGCTTCAGCCTCGCGACGACGTCGGCGGCCCCGTCCGCCGCAACGCTCTCTGCCTCAGCCATCGTGCTCCCTGGAACCGTCCCAATGTCAGCGGTCACCGTCTGATAGCACGGGCGGACCGGCACGCAACCCGCGCACATCCTCTCAAGGACCTGCCATGACCGACCATTACGACGCCCTTGAAACGCGCGATCCGGCCCAGCGCGAGGCCGCGTTGTTCGCCCGGCTGCCTGAGATGCTGTGCAAGGCGATGGCAGCGCCCGCCTATGCCGACCTGTTGAGGGGTACCGATCCCGCCTCCATCACCAGCCGGGAGGCGCTGGCGGGGCTGCCGGTGCTGCGCAAGTCGGAACTGCCGGCCCTGCACAAGGCCGCCCCGCCGTTCGGCGGCTTCGTGGCCGACAGGCCCGGCTCGTTCGCCCGGCTCTTCACCTCGCCCGGACCGATCTTCGAGCCCGAGGGCCGCCAGGCGGATCCCTGGCGCGGCGCCCGGGCGCTGTTTGCGGCGGGCTTTCGCGAGGGGGATGTGGTGCTGAACACCTTCAGCTATCACCTCACCCCCGGTGGCTTCATTTTCGACGCCTCGGCGCGGGCGCTCGGCTGTGCGGTGATCCCGGCGGGCCCCGGCAACACCGAGCAGCAATTCGAGCTGATCGAGGCCTATCGCCCGGTCGGCTATAGCGGCACCCCGGACTTCCTGAAGATCCTGCTCGACGCCGCCGCCACCGCCGGCCGCGACGTATCCTCGATCAAGCGCGCGCTGGTCTCAGGCGCGGCATTTCCGAAGTCGCTGCAGGAGGAGATGAAGTCGCGCGGCGTCGAGGCCTACCAAGCCTTCGGCACCGCCGATCTCGGCCTGATCGCGTTCGAGACGGCGGCGCGCGAGGGGATGACGGTCAACGAGGACCTGATCCTGGAGATCGTCAAGCCCGGCACCGGCGATCCGGTTGCGCCGGGTGACGTCGGCGAGATCGTGGTGACCTCGCTCGATCCGCACCACCCCTGGATTCGCCTCGCGCTCGGCGACCTGACCGCCGCCCTGCCCGGCGCGAGCCGGTGCGGACGCACCAACATGCGAATCAAGGGCTGGATGGGCCGCGCTGACCAGACCACCAAGGTGAAGGGGATGTTCGTGCGCCCCGAGCAGATCGCGGAGATCGGCAAGCGGCATCCCGAGCTTGGACGGCTTCGCCTCGTCGTCACACGCGCCGGCGAGGCCGACGCGATGACGCTGCGGGCCGAATGCGCCTCGGCACCGGATGCCCTGCAGGGCGAGGTCGCGGCAACGCTGCGTGCCGTGACAAAGCTCGGCGGCACCGTCGAGCTGGTCGGCCCGGGCTCGCTGCCGAACGACGGCAAGGTGATTGCGGACGAGCGATAGGCCTTGAGATCACCCGGCGTTTGACCCGTCCGGATTTGTCGCGCGCGGCGTTGTGAACTATTGAGCTAGCTCGTGCCCCGTGGAGACGGACGGATCATCACCTCATGAGCAGCGCTTCCGGAGATCAGCCGCGAAGGCCGGCCGTGTTCTTCGATCGGGACGGCGTCCTGAACCAGGACATCGGTTACCTGTTCGAAAGCCACAGGGTGGTCTGGATCGACGGCGCGCGCGAGGCGGTCAAGGCCGTCAACGACATGGGGTATTTTGCGTTCGTCGTGACCAACCAGTCAGGCGTCGCAAGGGGTCTCTACGAGGAGACACACGTCCGGCAGCTTCACGACTGGATGGCGGATGAGCTCGGCAGGATCGGCGCGCATATCGACGCCTTTGAATACTGCCCGTTCCATCCTGAAGGGACCGTTGAACGATATCGGCAGGTCAGCCACCGGCGCAAACCGTCGCCGGGCATGATTAATGATCTGCTGGAACGCTTTCCGGTCGACGTCGAACGCAGCTTTCTGGTCGGCGATCAGCCGACGGATCTCGAGGCGGCACGTGCGGCCGGGCTGAAGGGCTACCTGTTCTCAGGCTCCAATCTGGAACAGTTCCTGAGGCCTCTGCTGCTCGGGAGCTGACGACCACAGCGTCAGGCACGAGGCCGCGATCGCGATCAGAACTTCCGGATCAGCTCGATCACCTCGTCCTGCTGCCGGCGCGTGATCTCGGCGAACATCGGCAGCGAGAGAATCCGGCCCTGATCGCGATGCGCGTTGGGGAACTGCTCCGGCCGGTGATCGAACCGCGTATAGGCCGGCAGGAATGGCAGCGCGGTGGGATAGTTGATGGCGGTCTGCACGCCATTCGCGTTGAGATGGGCGGCGAGCGCGGCGCGGCGCGGATGCCTGATCGTGTAGAGGTGATAGACGTGGCTGCGCGCCGGCGCGACCTCGGGCACCACGACATCCTCGATCTGGTTGAGGCCGACATCATAGACCTCGGCCGCCGTCTGCCGGGCCTGGGTCCAGGCGGCAAGATGCGGCAGCTTGGCGGAGAGGATCGCCGCCTGCATGCCGTCGAGCCGGCTGTTGATGCCTTCGATGTGGTGCTGGTGCTTCACCAGTCCACCGTGGCGCGCCAGCATGGCCATCTGCTCGGCGAGCGCCGCGTCGTTGGTGACGACCGCGCCGGCATCTCCCATCGCGCCGAGATTCTTGCCGGGATAGAATGAATAGGTCGCGGCCTCGCCGAAGGTGCCGACCATACGGCCCTTGTAGCGCGCGAGATGGGCCTGGGCGCAATCCTCGATCACCCACAGCTTGTGTTTCCGCGCGATCGCCATGATCGCGTCCATGTCCGCGGGCTGGCCATAGAGATGCACCGGGATGATGCCGACCGTCCGCGGCGTGATCGCGGCCTCGATGGCCGCCGGATCGATCGTGAACGTCGCCTCGTCGGTGTCGCAGAACACGACGGTGGCACCGGAATGGGTGATCATCGCCGCGGTCGATATCCAGGAATGCGCCGTCGTGATCACCTCGTCGCCCGGCTTCACCTTCAGCGCCCGCATGGCGAGGTAAAGCGCGTCGGTGCCGTTGGCGCAGGACACGCAATGAGCGACCTCGGCCGCCGCCGCAAATTCGCGTTCGAAGGCGTCGACATAGCTGCCGCGAATGAAGGCGTTGTCGCCGATCACGCCGGCGATCGCAGCGTCGATCTCGCCCTTGATGGACTGGTATTGCAGTTGCAGGTCGGCATACGGCACCGCCATCGATATTCCCCTATTGCCCTATTGGCTCGTCAGCAGCCGGCGCGCCGGATTGCCGGCATAGGTGCCCGGCGTCGTGATGTCCTTGGTCACCACCGATCCGGCGCCGATGACGACGTCGTCGACGATCCTGACCGGCATGATCGTCGCGTTGGAGCCGATCGACACCCGGTTGCCGATCACCGTCTCGCGCCACAGCTCCTTGCGTCCACGCGCCGGGCCGCCGGTGGAGAACGTGTCGTTGACGAACATCACACCGTGACCGATGAAACAGTCCTCGCCGATGGTGACGAGCTCGCAGACGAAGGCATGCGACTGCACGCGGGTGCGCGCGCCGACGATCACGCCCTTCTGGATTTCGGTGAAGGGGCCGACGAAGCAGTCGTCGCCGAGCTTGCAGCCATAGAGGTTGCACGGCTCGACGATCTTGACGCGTTCGCCGAACGCGACATCACGCACGCTCGCCTGATGCACCTCCGGCCGGTTCACGAAACGACGCCCAGCCGGCTCAGCCGTGGCGTGAAGCGCAGCGCGACTTCCTCGCCGGTCTCGATCGACTCATAGAGGGCCGAGATCAACTCCAGGCTCTTGCGGCCCTCGAGCCCGTCGACCAGCGCGGCGCGCTGGTTCTCGAGGCAATCGACCACATGGTGATAATAGGCCTGATGGCCGAAGCCGTAGACGTTGGGCGGGTTGACCGAGAACTTCTCCACGACGTCCTTGTCGGACGGCAGCTCGTCGACAAACCGCCAGTGCCGGATCTGGTTGACCGCGAAGCCCGAAATCTCGACGGTGCCCTTTTCGCCCAGGATCGAGAGCGAGCCCTCGAGATCGGTCGGGCGCGCCGCGGTGGTCGCCTCGATGATCCCGAGCGCGCCGTTGCGGAACTTCAGCGTTGCGACGGCCGTATCCTCGGTTTCGATATTGGCCAGCGCCGTTGCCGCGCGCGCATGCACGCTCACCACGTCGCCGAAGAACCACTCCAGCATGTCGACATGGTGGCTCGCCTGATTGGTCAGCACGCCGCCGTCATAGGCCCAGGTGCCGCGCCAATCGTCCTGGTCGTAATAGGCCTGGTCGCGGCACCAGCGCACCCGGACCGTCCCCAGGATGAGCTTGCCGAAGCGGCCGGCGTCGAGCGCCTCGCGCGCCTTGACCACCGGCACGTTGAAGCGGTTCTGCTTGACGATGAACATCTTGACGCCGGCCTGGTCGCAGGCCCGGATCATGTCGTCGGCGTCCTGCAGCCGCAGCGCCATGGGCTTCTCGACCACGGTGTGCTTGCCGGCCTTGGCGCAGGCGATCACATGCGCGGGATGCAGCCCGCTCGGCGTCAGCACGGCGACGGCATCGATGTCCTTCCGCGCCAGGAATTCGTCCATGTCGTAATGGGCCGCAACACCGAACTTCCCGGCAACCGCATCGGCGCGTGCGCGGATCGGATCGCAGACCGCGACCAGGCTCGCTCCCTCGATGTGATTGCCACCCAGGAGATCGGAGTGGCGCTTGGCGATACGCCCGCATCCGAGCAGGCCAAATCTGATCATGCAACAGGCCCTGTCTTGTCTCGTGGCCGGCCATTGCAGCCTGCCGAAGAGCCGAGGGAACAAGCGGCCTTGCGAGCCGCGCGACAACGTCCATTACCCAGAAAACTCGGGGTAAGGCAAGGCCATGCACCAGTCAGGCGGCGCGGCCTCGGCGCGCTTGGCCTTTGTGAGCATGGCAAAAGTCCTTGCGACAAGCATCGCCGGGTAACGGCGATCCGATCAGGGACAACCGCTCCCCTACCCCCCGGAGCAACAAGCGGCATTTGCGTTATTAACCAGGAATAATAGGATGAAGGACCAGCATAGTTCTTGTCGTCTTATCGGCGTCGTGCCATGCCCCTGGCTCAAAGGGCGGCATCGGTTGGCGATCGCAGGTTAGTCTGCCGAATACGATGACTATCCACGAGACGGTCCCAAACGCGCAGCCCAAGACGGCGGTAGGTGAGAATGAACGATCGCGTTATTCAGCTGGAGGCCGGTTTCGGATGGCGCCAGGCCAAGCTTGCCCTGCTTGCCTATGCCCACGTCGTGGTTTGCTGCATCTCGCTGTACTGCATCACGATCATCGATTCCTTCCCGGGTGTCATCGCCTTCGACAAGGCACACCTGGCATCCGCAATCGTCAACGTATTGGCGTTCAGTCCCGTCGTCATCCTGTTCGCGATCGGTCGCTTCAGCTTTGGCTATCTCGTCGGCTTCTACTTCTACATCATGGTCCTGGGGTATCTCTGGCTGATCGAATTTTCGGTGCTCGATTACGATCATCGCCTGGCGCTCGCCTCGATCGTGCTTTCGGCGCTCGCATTCCTCGCCCCCGTGCTGTTCATCACCGCGCCGGTACGGCAGGCTGTCGTCATGCCGGCGCGCGCCTTTCACATGATGCCTTCCGTCATCCTGATTGCCTCAGTCGCGATCATCGGCATCGGGTCTCTCTACAACCTCAAGCTGGTCGATCTCGCCGAGATCTACAAATATCGAGCGGAGCTCGCGTTGCCGGGCGTCCTGCGATATGCGGTCTGGATCGTCTCGAACGCGCTGTTGCCGTTCGCCTTTGCCTGCTTCGTCGCCAGCAAGCGGATCTGGCAGGCAGGAGCCGCTCTGCTTCTGATGCTGATGTTCTACCCGATCATGCTGACCAAGATGGCGCTGTTTGCTCCGGTCTGGCTGCTGTTTCTCGCGCTGATCTGCAAGCTGGCTGAGGCCAGGGTCACGACGATCCTGTCGTTTTTCCTGCCGATCCTGATCGGCACTATCCTGTTCTTCCTGGTCAAGGCCGAGGTGCTGCCAATCAAGCCCGCATTGGTTTATTTCGGCACCGTCAACACCAGGATGGTTGCGATCCCGTCGCTCGCCCTTGAAGTCTACAACAACTACTTCTCGGCGCACCCGCTGACCCATTTCTGCCAGATCAACGCGTTGAAGCTCGTGGTTGCCTGCGCCTATGATGAGCCAATATGGGCCGTCATGGCCAAGGCCTACGATCTCGGCGCCTTTAATGCTTCGCTGTTCGCCACCGAAGGCGTCGCTTCGGTCGGCCTCGTACTCGCCCCGGTATCCGCGCTGGGCTGCGGCCTGATCATTGCTCTCGGCAATCGCCTGTCGTCCGGATTGCCGTCGCAATTCGTGCTGCTCTCCGCGGGGCTGCTCCCCCAGGTCCTCCTCAATGTGCCGCTTTCGACCGCCCTGCTGACGAACGGCACCGGTCTGCTGTTCCTGCTCTGGTACATTACGCCGCGGTCAGCATTCGGCCAGACGGCAGCGTCGACGACCGCTATGAGCGAACATTTGCAAGCGGCAAGTGCCGGCTAGCGCGCCGCTCGGGGCGCAATCGAAGCGGCGCACATTGTCCTCAGTGAGCGCCACACTCGACAGGTCGAACGAATGCGCCTGCATCTTTTGGGAACGGGGAGACTTGCGGATCACCGTAAGTGACCTACCGCCGATCAGGGCCGAGGCTTAGGGCGAAACAAACCGGCAGCAACGAAGCACAGGTTGAGCGTACTGCTAGCGGCTCAAATGAATTGGTCCGACACACTTGAACGTATTGGAGCCACGTTAAGAAGAGCCAACGCGGTCAGCACCCGTACTGGTCGCACCAAGCCTTACCGATGAACGGTGTAAGCTTGCGGGCCGCTTCAGTAAACCGTCGGTCCTTCGTGATGATCGCTGCTTCCTGCAACATGGCCCACATTGGCCAACGATAGCCATCCGGCATGGATCCGCCATACATCGAAAACCGCAAGTCTCCATTTGCAGTCGTATAGAGGTCCAGCTGCATGGCCAGACTCGCCAAATATCGAAAGGAAACCCTTAGCATCTCGGAATCTCCCAAGAGGCGGGACGCATTGTAGATTGCAATCGAAGCGGCAAGTTCTCCGTCGAGCACGCGAACATTTGGCGTAGGTGGAGTTGGGTATACGTACTCCGCCGGAAGCTTGAACCCTGAGACATCATATTCGGAGCCGCCAGATGATATTGGCGTTTTAATGAAGCTGAAGGCCTCGCCTGCGAGAGTTTTGTATTCATCCTTTCCGGTCAGCCGGTAAAGAAGAGCACACACACTCAGGATCTGACCATTCGCAAACGCGGAATACCAGGGCGGGCTCAGTTTAATTCCCCAGTTCATGGTCCATTCGAAGTTGTATGGCCAAGCGAAGACGCCGGGCGCAACCTCTCTCTTTGCGGAACTGATATAATGCTTGGCGAAGATCTCGGCTGAGGCGATCGCGTCGGCCTTTTGCTCTGGCGCTATCCCGTCCGATAGAGCAGTGAAGAGCATTCCGCGTACCGATGAGGCAGCGAACAACGGGTGAACTCCGCCAGGCTGTCCGCCGGAAAGTTGAGTGGCATAGTCTTCTGGACGAGCGAGCAGACTAACAAACTTCTCGAACTGTTTCCGATCATGACTGACGGTTTGTTCGTAAAGCCTTATGCCATCAAACTCTACCGACGCATGCCTGTAAAACTGAGACCGATCAGAAGCAGCCAACAACGCGGAGTTTGCGGGCTCTGTCTCCCCGACAAGAGTTTCCAATGGAAGGTAACACTCCGGCTTGTCCTTCGATTTGACCTTAACGAAGAGCGCGCCAACCCCGAAATCGTACAAAGTGTCATCGACCAGCTCAAGCTCACTACCAGGGAACACACCGTAAAGGCCGGCCGATCCGTCAAATGTCTGCCAGGCGAGAATCTGCCTGCCGTTCTCGATCGAGGGGAACCACATCATGTCTGGTTGGTAGGTCGAGAAGATATTCTTAACGTAGCGCACTCGCAAGCCGGCCCTCATAGCGAAGTAAGGTCGCAGGAATTGCGCGTTCTTGTGTTCGACGAGAGCTGGAATGCCGAGATAGGGAGACGATTCAGTCGTCGTCGACTGCATTGGCTCAGCCTTGGCGGCGCCTCCAATGATGAAGATTGCCGTGAACAATGCGGCGCTCGCTCTAGTCATTTGAATTCCTCAAGTCGCACAAGGTGTAGACCTCCCGGGGGAAGGTCATGCCAACAACTCACATCCAAGATCGGCAATCCATGACCGCTCCCGACGCGCCATGACCGCCCCACACGCTTCCAATCTGCCTGCGATTCGAAGACGCGCTTGTGAAGGCGTGGCTGGGCGGCTGTGCTCGCGCACCAGCATCGCAAGCCCTCCATTCCCTTGCGGAAGTTGACCGGCTTGATGGCTACCGTCACCCAAACTGCTCCGGACGGGAAGGGCCGATCACCTCGTCGCCTTCAGCGCCTGGACGACGGCAGCGATCATCGCAGCGTCCGCGCCACGACCGGCCCGGTTGCTCATGCTATTAGGCGGCTCTCGGCTCGATCACCAAAACAGCCGGCGCCCGCTCGCGTTTACGCGCGAACCACGTTGTCGGCCGACTGAATGAATTTGCCGCGACAATCGACAATCAGCGGTGCCTGTGCCCGGATCAACTCATAGTCAAACTTATCGTGATCAGTTGCGAGCAGGACGCAATCGAAACGCCGCAGGTTGTCGGCAGTCAGCGCTACGCTCGACAGGTCGAACGAATGCGCGCGCATTTTCGGGAATGAAGCCACGTGCGGGTCGCTATACGCCACCTTGGCGCCGAGATCCCGAAGCCTCTCCATGAGCAACACGGATGGTGACTCGCGAACATCATCGACATTCTTCTTGTATGCAATCCCCAGTACAAGCACCGAACTGCCGTTGATCGACTTGTTGCGCTGGTTGAGCGCAAGCGAGAGTTTCGAAACCACATAGTCCGGCATCGACGAATTGATCTCACCGGCAAGCTCGATGAAGCGCGTGTGCATACCGAATTCGCGCGCTTTCCAGGTGAGGTAGAACGGATCGATCGGAATGCAGTGACCACCAATTCCCGGGCCGGGATAATAGGGCACGAATCCGAACGGCTTGGTTGCTGCGGCGCGGATCACTTCGTGAATGTCGATGCCCATCCGGTCGGCGACCATCTTCATCTCGTTGACGAGGCCGATGTTGACCGAACGGTGGATATTCTCCAGGAGCTTCGTGAGTTCGGCGGCCTGAGTCGAGCTCACCGGGACAACCTTGTCGATCACCTGCCGATAGAGCGCGATGCCCGCCTCGAGGCACGCCGGCGTACAGCCGCCGCAGACCTTCGGAATGGATCGCGTCGTGAAGTTTTGATTGCCGGGATCTTCGCGCTCCGGTGAAAAGACCAGAAATACGTCGCTTCCTGCCTTTAGCCCACGGCTCTCGACGCGCGGCCTCAGTTCCTCTTCAGTCGTTCCGGGGTAGGTTGTGCTCTCAAGCGATATGATCATGCCTTGGTGCAGATGGGGCAGCAACGACTCCGTCGTGCTCAGCACGAAGCTAAGATCGGGTTCGCGATACTTATTGAGTGGAGTAGGAACGCAAAGAATCAGCGCGTCCACTTCCTTGGCTCTGGAAAAATCCGTTGTTGCTTCAAAGCCACGCTCGTTTGCAGCCTTCACGCTCGAAGCCGGAATATGCTCGATGTAGGAATGGCCGGCTTGAAGCTGATCAACCTTGCGTTGGTCGATGTCGAAGCCGATGACCTGGTAGCCAACCTCGCAATAGCGGAGCAACAGCGGAAGGCCGACATAGCCCAAACCAACGATGCCAATCTTCGCCGTTTTACGGTCGAGCTTCTCGATCAGGTCGGAGTTCATTGTTGAGACTCGTGAGCCGGGTATAGCGGCATTTTCGGATTAATGGATGGCAGAAAAGGACAGCCTGCACGGGTTTCCTAGACTAGCCTTGGTCGGCGAACAACCCCAAGAGGGCAGTTTTCGTCGAACTTACGTCATTACTGCATCTGGATTCCGGTTTTCAGCAGACTGGAAATCGCGAAGGCTGCCCGCCCCTGCCCGTATTCCCCGATCTCTCGGCGTTCGGCACGCTCCGGCCCCTTCCAGAGCCGGTTCCACCCGTTCTCGATCGTCTCGGTCCATTCGGTTTCGTCACGGAGCGTCGTGCACGGTACACGATGGAAATAGGCCTCCTTTTGAAGTCCGCCGGAATCCGTATAGACCTCTGTAGCGTGGTGTAACAGCTTCGCCATGTCTAGATAGCCGATCGGATCAATAACCCTTAGCCCATCCAGGCTCACTCCCATTCGGGCTGCGGCCTGCCGGGTCCGCGGGTGCAATGGCACGACTATCTGGTACTGCTTCGCGTGCTCCTGCAGAAAGTGCACGACCGCGCGAAGGTTCCGCGGGTCATCGGTGTTCTCCGCGCGATGCACCGTAGCGATGGCATATTCCTTCGGCGACAGGGACAGATCAGAAAGTATCGTCGAGCTCTTTGCAGCCCTGTCGATAGCGAACAGCGTGGCGTCATACATGACGTCGCCGACGTGATGAACGCCGTCGGTGACGCCTTCGGCCGCGAGATTTGCGACGGCGGTCCCGGTTGGGCAAAGATGCATCGTCGAGAGATGGTCGGTGACCAGTCGATTGATTTCCTCGGGCATGCGCCGGTTGAACGAGCGAAGCCCTGCCTCTACGTGAGCCACCGGGATGTGCAGCTTGGAGGCCGCGAGCGACCCGGCCAGTGTGGAGTTCGTGTCGCCGTAGACGACGACCCAGTCGGGCTTCTCCGCGAGCAGGATCGGCTCAATGGCCGCCAGCATCCGTCCGGTCATATCTCCGTGGCCACCGCCGTTGATATCGAGGTGATGGCGGGGCTCAGGAATGTCTAGTTCTTCGAAAAACACTGCGGACATGTTCGCATCGAAGTGTTGACCGGTATGGATCATCACTTCGGTAAGCCCGCCGGTTTCCCGAATTGCGCGACTGACGGCCGCCGCTTTGATGAACTGCGGCCGCGCGCCGACGATGGTGAGGATCTTCACGAGTACTCCCCAGAGACTGGTACAGGGTTGATCGTCATGTGGTGCTGCGTGGAAGATCCGCGCCTATGGTCTTGCGCAAGCCGTCCTCAAATCGCGTGAAACGATCGAGCTGAAACCGGCTTGCAAGCCGACCGAGATCAGGAACGATGCTGGCCGACGGTGTCTTGACGAGCTCGAATTTCGGCTCAACACCGAGCTGCCTGCCGATCATATCGGCAATTTGACGAATCGTCAGCATCTCTGGCGTCGCAACATTCAACGTTTCCGTCCAGCCATGTGTGACGCTTGCAAGGATGACTTCGACGACATCATCGACAAGAGTCGGCGTCAGACGAACGCCCTCGCCGTTGTCGGTCAAGTGAACCGCCGTGCCGTCACGAACTCGACGTACGAGCTCCGGGATGAGACGACCATGTTGACCGGGTCCGTAGGGAAAAAACAGTCTCAAGATGTTTAATGCGAAGACGCTGGCGAACGGCCTTGCGATGATCTCCGACGCAAGCTTGCTCGCCCCCAAAAAGCCGGCGGGAGCCAGCGATTTGTCTTCCTTCAGAGAGCCGACGAACGGCTCGTATACGGCTCCGGATGACACCAGGCAGAACTGTTTGACCTTGGATTTCGCTGCCCATTCGAGCAGGAACATCGTCATCGCCACGTTGACCGCAAACATGTCGCCCGCATCCGCCGGAAAATGACGGTAGTTGCGCGACTGCGCGAGATGAATGACGACGTCGACTTTGTCAGGCAGCTTGGGGAAATCAATTTCCGCCCGCCCGTCCCAAATCACCTTGTCGCCGAAAGCGACCGGCGATTCGGGCCGGCAAACACAAAAGAGCTCGTGACCCGCGGCAACTAGCCGAGGACCAAGTGTAGAGCCGACAAACCCGGTGGCCCCTGTCAGCAATATCCGCATGTTCAAATCAGGCTAAAGGCTTCGTCGCAAGGACGGAGATCCCATTCGGATTAGAGTCGTTGAAGCTGTAGGTCTCTACACCCAATCCCTTCAGCCAGCCCTCGACTTCCTCCTCGGTGTGCTGCCAGGCATTGTGAGGATGATACCAGTCGAAATTGACCATATTGTTGGTCTCGTAGTCGAAGGCTTCGTTCCAGAAGCATTTCAGGAAATTGTAATAAAGCAACCGTTGAACGTTGTGCTTGCCTGCAGGAATTCCCAACGCGGGAATGGGTTTCTTGAGCTCGATGGTCGCATTCAGGCGAGACAATTCGCGTCCGAGCTCGGTGATGCCTTCGCAAGCCGCATAACACTCTTCCGCCGAAAGCGGCATGAAGTTTTCGCGCAGGTAGCCGTCGGTAAATACGCGGACAGCGCCCATCTTCCGGTAGACATAGAAGAAGAACTGTCCGCCCGGACGCACCTTCTTGTATAGCGCTTCCACAGCCAATTGAGTGTTCGGCGTGTGATGCAGCACCCCGTCTGCAATAATGAAATCGAATGTGTCGTCAGGAAACGGTGCTTCCATCAGATCGGCCTGAACCACGCAGCAATTGTGCAGATCGCGGGTATTCTCGAAGGTCGTGAACGCCGCATCCGAAACGTCAAGTGCGAACACCTCGCCAGGACAATTCTCAGCGATGAAGCGAGTGTTGAACCCAGAGCCCGGCCCAACCTCCAACACGCGCCGCTTGGCGCGATAGAAATCCTGAAGCGCGTCAATATCCGGCAGACCGAGCTTCTTGCAGTACCAGCCGAACAGAAATTCCTTGTGCTCGGGCTCCAAGCCGTACTGCTTGAAACGCCGCCACTTGTCGGAAAAGGTTTCGTTGGTCTTGGCTTGTTCGCTGGCCTCCGGTCGTGTTGGAGCCGTCACCGGTTCCTTCAGTCCGTGGCGCGCGCAGAAGTCCGTCAGGTCGGGTTTCATCGGCCCACCCAGGAAGCACGGAACTCCCTGTAAGATCGGATACCAAACCGACGGCTCATGCGTCCGAAGCAGACCCTCGAGCACATGACCATCGACCTGAGAGAAAACCTCCAGGTTCAAGGCCTGGCCGGCAGGCCGCAGCAGAGAACTGTCGACAGGTCGCATGAATTAATACCTCGTGTCGCTATCAGACGGGACCGCCGTAGGCGCCGTGTTGTCGGCACCATGCTTCGAAACTCAACAGGCTCCATATCAAGGCGACGTGGTTAGCCTTCTCGGAAAAATGCTCGTCAAGAATCCGGCGGACGAATGCATGTTGCAGTACGCCTCTCCGCTTGATTCGGGATTCCGAAAGCTGCTCCTCGATCCATGGACGAAGGATTCCTCTGTACCAGGAAGCATCCGGCGGTCCAAAGCCCATTTTCGGCTTGCGGTATATGACCTCCGGCACGAGCGGCCGAACAGCTTCGCGAAACAGAATCTTTCCGGTTACGCCATCGGACAGGAGCTTCCAATCGACGTTGAGCAAGTAGTCCACAACCTCGTTGTCCAGGAGCGGCACCCTCGCTTCCAAAGAGTGCGCCATCGACAATTTGTCTTCTAGGACCAGCAGACCTGGCAGGTAGGTCGTAAAATCCACGTGCATCACGACGTCCCACGGATCTCGTGACGGCGCCGCATTGATAGCGTCATTGATCGCCGCGACTGGATCAAATCCGGCCGCGGCCCGGAGAAACTCCGGCGTGAACGCGTCTCCGATTTGTTGGGCCGAAACAGGAACGTTCAAATTGGCCCTGTACAAAGCAAAAGGATCTGTCGGCGACGGCCTTCGATACCTGACCGAACGAAGCCATCGAGCTGCCCGCAGCATCAGCGATGCAGGCCGAGACACGATAGCGTATCTCCCTACATAGCCTCCGGTAACCTCGTCACCGCCCGTGCCTGACATTACGACCTTGGCGTCCTGGGCGACCCTGCGCGCAATCAGATAGTTCACATAAGCCATGCCCATTCGGGGATATTCGAGCGCGGCGACTG
This sequence comes from Bradyrhizobium brasilense, assembly GCF_029714345.1. Classification (NCBI taxonomy): domain Bacteria; kingdom Pseudomonadati; phylum Pseudomonadota; class Alphaproteobacteria; order Hyphomicrobiales; family Nitrobacteraceae; genus Bradyrhizobium; species Bradyrhizobium brasilense. The sequence goes on along the minus strand of NZ_CP121669.1, from coordinate 3,362,099 downwards.
TGGAGTCCAGATTGGTTGCCAACGCATCCTGCGGCACCGTCAACTCAATGCGCTCGATGTCCAAGCTCTTGGCAACGGCACGGGAGAAATCCCGTTCGTCGACAAAGCTATCCGCTCCGACATTCTCCAGGTCGAAAATGCAGGAATACGCCCGCACATTATGATCGATCTGGTGGGCGGCGGACGTGATGGCCGAACTGTCGATCCCGCCCGAAAGATAGGTCATCACCGGAACATCGGCGGCCAACTGTCGCCGCAGCGCAGCCTGAACGATCTCGGCGAATTCGCCGGAGGCTTGCGACAGGCTGGGCGAGTAAACGCGGTTGTAGGACGCCGACCAGTACGTTCCGCGGGAGTGGCGGCCTCTCGCGAAACGCTCGAAAGTGCCGGGCTGCAGAAGCCGAGCGTCGCGGAACGGAGTACGCCCGTTCCAGTTATTCATCAGTGTAAAATATTCAAGCGTTGCGGACGCATCAAAGGCCTTCTGGACCAGACCGCTGGAATGCAGGCAGCGAACCTCTGAACCGAAGACCACACCCCCGCCGGGCAAGTTTGAGAGGTAAAGCGGTTTGATTCCGTAGCGGTCGCGGGCCACGACAAGTTCGCCTTGCTTCTCGTCCCAGATCGCACAGGCAAACATACCGTTGAGCCGCGAGAACAAATTCGTCGCCCATTGCTCCCAGCCATGGACCAGGACTTCCGTGTCCGAGTGATCCGTCATAAAGCGATGGCCAGCCGCCTCGAGTTCCTTGCGCAGCTCACGGTGATTGTAGATCTCACCGTTGAATATCACCCAAACGGTCCCATCCTCGTTGCGCATCGGCTGGTGGCCTGTCGCAAGATCGACGATCGAAAGGCGGCGAAAACCGAGCACGACGTCGGGTGAGGAATAATAGCCGCTGTCGTCGGGGCCCCGATGCTCAATACTCGATGTCATTCGCCGAATGCGTAATTCCGCGTCCGAACACGAACCGAAATGCAAAATGCCGGAGATACCGCACATGTGAATCTGGCCAGCGCGACGGATCAGGAACCGGCGGGGGTCAGCACAAACAAGCTGTGCGTATCGTGATAGGCTGCAAGCATCGCATCGGCGATATGATCGTGGTTGTGCCAGCGCTCGACGTAACGACGGGCCTTTCTTCCCAGTTCGGGCCACTCGTCCCGGCGTTCCAGAATTGCAGCGATATCCTCGGCAAGCCGTCCGGGATCGATGTTCAGAATCGCCAAATCGTCCCTCATCGCTTCAGGCACGAATTTCAGGTCGCTTTCCCGAATGTAGCATGCCACCGGCTTCCCCATCGCCATCATCTCAACGGCAAAGCCGCCGTACCAACCTGCAAGCACCTGGTCAATGGCAAGATCGGCCGACCGGTAGATGGCCAGCGCCTCCTCGTGGGTCTTTTTTTCGACCAGGATCAACTCGAATTCAAATCTCGATTTCAAGAGCTCCAGAGCATCGAGAATGAGCTGGGTACCCTTGATACTCCCGTCGCTGGGAGCATGCACAATCTTGGGCTTGCCTCTTGGCGATGGGTACTGAGGCGCAAATTTGTCGATTTCGACATTGGCATAGGGCAGAAACTGCCCCGTCGGGACGAGGTGGCCGAGTTCCGGATTGAGATAGAACACGCGGTCGAACAGCGGCAGAACGTGGTCGATCAGGTGTCGACGCCGCGCGTCCAGCATGCTGATGCAGGTCTCGTACGCTGAACAGCGGCCCTTGCTGCACATGGTCCACTGATTTCGCTTGTTACCCTCTCCTGCCAGTCGCGCGTCGCACCCCTGAAGCGTCATGAATCTCTTGGTGCGGAGACGCTTGGCTATCCTGAGATCAATTGTCGCCAGAAGATTGAGCAGGCGGCCCCTTCGAGTGGTTTCAGGGAACGGAAATCCCGGATACAGGAACGTCAAGCCGAAGTAGTAGTGCAGGACATCGTAGCGAAACAGCGCCAACAGCCCAAAAGCGGCACTGCGAAGCGTCTTTTGAAAGCGGCTAGTGCTGTCGTCGTACAAGACCCGGTCCACCGGATACTTGAACCAAGTGCCGCTTCTTACCACCAGGTCGCTGCTGTTGCCGCGGCGCCGTTCCGCGCGCGAGAGCGACCAAGGCTGATTGCCGATGTTGAAGGGGCCGTGAAGAATTCTCATCGCGCGTCCACCCCTTCTGACGCAACCAATCCGGGATTGCGACGATCGGCCTGGCCGAAGACAAGCCTCGGCCCGAGGCCGGTCGCTCGTTGTTTGCGCCGATGGCGGTGCTTTCTCACGAACGTCATGTGTCGGATGTCCCGGTAGCGCCAAGTTGTTCGGCGCCACATTGTCTTGAGACCTGAAACGGATGCTGCCAGCCGGTGGCTACCGGAATGGAGTTTCGCCGTGTCTCTTCCTGCGCGCGCATTTTCCTTATCCGGCTCAGCACTGGGGGCGGGAAGTCTGCGGTATCCTCGTAGAGTTGCCCCAAACGGGTAGCAACGGCCGAAACCGTGTGCCACCGTTCCACGTAGCGCCGTCCTTGCTCGCCGATCAGTCGAAGACGGCTTCGGTTATCCATCATCCAAAGCAGGACCTGCTCGAGCTCGTCTGGGGTCGTGTTGATGATTGGGCATTCGTCCGGTGCATCGACCAGAGCTCTGCTCCTCACGAAGCTCAGCACCGGCTTGCCGAGCGCCATCCCTTCCAGGGCAGTATAGCCGTATGCGCCCCCGATAAACTGGTCGGCAACGACGTCGCTCTCGGCAAACAGGCTGAGGACCTGACTGTTACGAACGCCCTGTATCTTGAAGTATTCGATTTGATGCCCCTGAGCACGCAGCTTCTCGATCACTTGCTCAAGGTACGTTGATCCCTTGAAATGCGTGTGATTTGGAGCATGAGCGATCCGAAGTGAGCCAGACGAGGTGCCGGGACCGGATGCCCTCGCTGGACCCAGGTCAAGCGGCCAGTAATTGATATGTCTCGCTGTCGGCATGTAGGTCAGCATGTCGCCCAGCGAAACCAAGGCCGTCACCGTCTTGTCCAATTCGGAGACGTATCGCTGAGCATCGGCATCATGACACGTACAGTATTTGGGCGGCTCGGTGCAATCGACGCAGAAATTCCACCTGCCCAGCGCCAATGTTGCCTGCCTGGTGCGAACGTCCGCGCCATAGGCGTAGACATAGACCCGCTTGCCAGCGCGCCGGAGCGCGGCAAGCTCCTCGAAATTGATCTGCAAGCGGGCCGTCGAATCCAGCAGCCCGCGATCCGCAAAAAAATGAAACACATCATACCGCAGCAGAGCCCAAGCAAGAACCAGCCGCTGAAACGCAAGGCCAAGGCCGAACGAACAGGCGAATGCATAGGGACGCCTGAGATTGATGTCGAACTGCGAGGTTATGATGTAGGTGACATAAACAAGAGACGTTGAGCGAAACCCGAGCGCTCGATCCGCCTTGGCTTTCAGTGGCAGCGTCAAAATTGGTGTTACGCCCCACAGCGTTCGAACGCGGCCCAACCTTAACCGCATGGCGCCGAATCGTGGACTGAGCCAAATAGCGGCATCCAAAATTGCCTTCGAGACTGCGGTGCCGGCCGGCGGGATGAAGACCAGGCGAGCGAGCTTTCGACTAAGCGCTCTCAGCTGGTAGAGAATCAGGGTGTTCCGATCTGGTGAACGCGCAATCGACCAGACAGTAAGCAGCCATCTGCGGACTGTTACGGGGAGCACGCGCCTGGAGGCCGCTCTTAACCGGTCATACATAGCGAAATTACCTGCAGAGACAAATGTTCTTAGGACAGGGCCGTCGTTGGCCAAAACGAATCTAGCCATGCGGCATGTCGCCGAAATGCCGTATTGCGGCATGCCATGAACGGAAGCAGGTTATACATGCCGTCACTAGCGGATGACACGTTGCATCATCGCCGTGGCAGCTGCTTGTAGACTTCCACCAGACGCTGCCATTCACGCCCTGCATCAAGACTTGCGAGCGTTACGCCTATGTTGGCGCGGAGCCTGGCAGTCAGATCCGCCTGCTCGATCAGCTTGTTGATGGAACGGGCGATCGACTTCGGATCGTACGGGTCGAACATCAACCCGACCTGGTTACCTGACACGAGACGTCTTGCTTCCGGGTAATCGGCGGCCAGGACCGGCAGATCCGAAGCGAGGTATTCAAAGATCTTGTTGGGCAGGGCAAACGTAAAATTCCTGCACAGAGCCGGCAAGGTCCAAATGCCCGCATCAGCGCCCCGCGCGGCCGCTACGACATCGTGGGAGGGCACGGGAGGCAAGAGAATGAGCCGGCCTTCAGCACCGATCTCGGCCGCTAGCTTACGATACCCCTCACCGAACAGATCAAGCGAAGGCCCTCTGATGACGAGCACGCACTTCGTTGCGTATTCCAAAGCCTGAATAATCGGCTCTATCAAGCGGGTGGGCCCCGTTCCGCCTTGCCAGAGCAGGACGAAGGTCGATTGATCGAGACTCAGCTGTTCCTTGAGCGGCGGATATTTCTTCGTCGGGCTGCGGTGAATGTTAGGTATGTTCCGCACCACCAAGGGACGCTTGCCTCCCAATTCCGCGTTCATGGCATCGGCGATTGAATCGCAAACCGTGACCGTGGCGGACGCCTCACGCAAACAGCGAGCTTCCAGTTTCTGCAATTGCCGCTTCCAAGGCTGCGGATATGGCAAGTACTCCTTGCGCCCCGAGTCCCAATGCACGTTCTCTGAAAACCATTCATGAAAGTCCACAATCAGATGGGCGCCGGTGACGTTGGCTGCGGCAAGCGCGACATAGGCCGTATTGAGATCGTGTGCATGAAACGCAAATGGCTTTAGCGTGACGGCGGCGGCATAGAGCTGATTTCCGACATATCCGGGAGATTCGCTGACGAATGACGCTGCCGTCCAATTCAGCCATTTGATCGACACCGACGGCCCCCAATCGATCTTGAAGCTTTCTCCGGCCCCGTCGGACGGCTCCGGACAAAGCACCGTGACCTCATATCCGGCCTCGGCCAGCGCGCGAGCCTCGCGCTCCACGCGAGGATCGATCCGGAGATCGGATACTACAAGCATGACAACCTCCGTCCCGCTGGCATTCGTGCCGATCCGGGAGAAAGGACCTTGCCGCGAAGCCGCCCGGAGCAACGGAAGGCGCTGACGCATCAATTCCGCGTTCTGCAAAAACATGGTGCTGATACGCAGATATCTCGACCGCACGCCACGGACGACCCGCGCTGGGAATTCCAGTTTACGCGCCAGCTTCGGTCGCCGCGAGTTGACGAACCACCAAACCGGGCGCAACCACTTCTTCAGCCTAGGATACCGCGCTACCACGGTTGTCATAGCATTCAACAAGCTCTTGCCCCTTTCGTTCTCGACACCGCCGCATTCGCATGGATGCACAGCGCTCGCTTCTTTGGCGCCCAATGCGAACCGGGAAGCTGCTCGCGTTCAATGGCACGGCCTATAGAGCGAGAGCCTTGGCTCTCTGATCCATTTTGGCTGCTTCGAGCTCGGGAAGATCTGCCGTCTCCACGTACAGGCTTGCCAAATGTCCCGCGAGTGCCTCTATCGAGTAGTTTCGCTTGACATAAATTGGCCCGGCCGCTTCAGCCACAGAGAGGCGCGTGCGGTCCGAGACAAGATCTCTCAGGACATCCTTGATCGTATCCGGATCGGCGTAGATCACTGGACAGGTGTCGAGATTTGCAACACCTACTCCTGCGTGCAAGTAGCAGATCACGGGGCACCCCGAGGCCATCGCTTCGACAGCGGTCAGCCCAAACGATCCGCTCACAAGTTGATCAACAAGGACGTCGATCGTCTGCATTGCGGCCAGGATCTCGTCATTTGGCTTTCCACTGAGCTGCAGGAGCTCAATACGATATCCCTCCGACTGCAGTTCAAGCACAGCCTTCTCAAGATACCTGGATCCCTTAAAATAGGGATGGTTTGGAAAGTGACCAACAAGCAATTCCCCACCCCGGCGCCCCACAAGTTTTCGCGGGTTAAACTTGGCAACATCCACCGTAAGATACGGGACATTCCTGGCGCCAGGAATCAGCTTTGCGGCAAGACCGTGCGCAACGACCGCTGTCGAATATTCTCTGATGGTCCCCAACATGCTCGCCCCGCCGGCATCGTCGCAGACACAATACTGGCCTGGCTCAGGACATTCCGAACAGAAGCTCCATTTTCCCAAGGCTAGAGTCTTATTGCGCGTTCGGTGGTCAGCGCCATACGCATACGTGTAGAGACGCTTTCCCGCCTCTCGATACAGCTCCATTTCCCGCACTGCGATTCCAAAGCGCGGGCTGCCGTAACCGCCCGCAGGCTCAATAATTCCCCGGTCATTGTACAGGTGAAAGAAATCGAAATTCGCAATGGCCCAGATCAATATGATCCACCTAAACAAATAAACGTCCTCACTGCGCTCGGCGGCAAGCCGCGACTGAATCTCGGCGAAGACGAAATCAAAATCCGATGCCGTGTGATAAGTGGTAAATACGACTGAACTCGCATTCACGTTCAGAGCACGATCCGCCGCGACGCACGCGCGAAGACTGACGATTGGCGTGACCCCCCATAGCGAGTTGAGATGGCCGGCCAGGACTCGCTTCTCGGAGATCTTGCGGCAATCGCCAACAAAGGCGTTCCAGAAATCCTGCGCGTCGGTAGATTGATCCGGATTGAGGAAGGGCCGCAAGACATCCAGGAGAAGAATGACCTGCGAATAATCCTTTTCAACAGCAATTCGATCTGCCGTTTGCAAGAGGTTCTCGCCTATCCTTGCAAGTGAGCTATTTGGGAACAGCTTTCGCGAAGCTTCGCGAAAGCTCGCGTTTCGTCTTGCGAACCGCTTGAGATTGGGAAAGTCCGAATCGATCCCAAACAGCTTTCGAACCGACCAAGCCAGCCTTAGCGCAAACACAACGGGACGCCTCAAGTAACGGCTCGATTTACGGTATCGGCTACGAACTCCTGATCCTGCTCGGTCATGCCGGGAAAAATGGGCAGCGTAATCGTGGTGTCCTCCGCAAGTGCCGCCCTTGGAAACTGCTCGGCCTTGAGTCCATACTTGCTCTTGTAATAGCCGAGCCGATGTACCGCGTGGGTGCCCGGCCTGGTTTGGATTCCCGCCGCCGCCAGCGCCGCCATCACCGCGTTACGGCGCACTCGATTCCCCTCGGAGAGGCGAATGACGTAGGACTGATACGTATGTCCATCGACGTCCCCGCCCAGCGGTCGCCCGATCGAATTGTTTCCGGCTAGCAGCTCGGAATAGCGACGTCCGAGACGTCTGCGCTCCGATAGCAAACGGTCGAGCTTTCCCATCTGTGCAACTCCGACAGCCGCCTGAATGTCCGATAAGCGCAAATTGAAGCCAAGGTTGTCGAACGTCGCCATCGTCCACGGACCATGCGGCTCAATCGACGAATCCGGCGCGCCCGTGGAGCCGTGGTTTCGTTGCGATCGCACGCGCTCGGCGAGATCATCGCGGTTCGTGGTTACAGCTCCTCCCTCTCCCGTCGTAACCGCCTTACGCGGGTGGAACGAGAAGCAAGCTATATCGCCGATCGCGCCAACCGGTGCGCCCCTGTAAGTGGTGCCGATCGCGCAGGCAGCATCCTCGATCACGGCAATGCCCTGACGCTCCGCAATGGCTTTTATTTCATCCATCGGTGCGGCAAGGCCGAACAGATGGACGGCGACAATTGCCTTTGTTCGCGGCGTAATCGCCGCCTGAAGGGCATCCGGGTCGATGTTGAAGGTCGATAGGTCGATGTCGACGAATACCGGTTTTGCGCCAACGTATTCGGCCGAATGCGCACTTGTCACCCACGTGAACGCCGGAACAATAACCTCGTCTCCAGGACCGAGCTTGAGCGCCATCGTCGCCAAATGCAGGGCGGCGGTGCATGACGTGCAGGCGAGCGCATGTTTCACGTCCTGCTTCTCGGCGATAAGCCGCTCGAACCGCTCGGTGAACGGGCCTTGCGTGACCCATTTCGAGCTGAGACATTCCCGAAGCAACTCTATTTCAGTCTCGTCGAAACTTGGCTCTGTGATGTTCATCTAACTGTTACTCTTGATGCAGATATCCCGTCCACCTCCTACGAACCATTCCGTAGTTCGCTGGTGAGTTACCGGGACGATCATTGACCTTTAGGCCGAATACACTTGAACCTTGTGCCCGGCCAATTTTGCCTTCACCTGGTCGAAGTAGACCGGACTTATGGCGAGCGCTACGTGGCGGATGCCCAGCTCGTCGATCTTGTCCAGTCCGCCCACCAGGCGACCATGAATGCCGCTTCCCCACGTCGATCGGTTCTCATCGAGGTACGCCGAAATCTCCGCCACATCGAATCCAAAATAGAACGGAGCGAACAGGCCCGAGGGTCCCAGTCCAAAGATCGCGAACGGCTCTCCCGCTGCACGCGCTGCCGTCTGGCAACGGTTGATCGCCTCCATCGCATTCCCAGCAACAGGCAAATTCTGGTCCAGCACGCTCCGGTTGACGGCCGCTACGTTCTCGATCGAAGCTGCCGGATGGCCGTTCTTTCTAAGCAGCACGAAGATCGGGACACCCGCCTCCTTCGACGCGACCACATCAAATCCGGCAGCTTTCGCCAACGACGTTAGGCTGTGGATCGTAAGCTTCGAAAGGTGATCCGCACAAAACAGGTCGTTGGGATTGCGTGCGAAATTGGGAACACGAATGTAGAACAACCCGGACTCGTGCAGACGCTCGTACCCCCATCGAAGCATGTCGAGCGGGTTCTCCACATGCTCCAAGACGCCGAGTGCCACGACCAAATCGAACCTCGCCGCGCCGGCATCGAACACCTTGTAATCGCAGTGATGAATTGAGGCGCTCGGAAACCGTTGCTTCAACACATCGAAAGCCGAACTCGGCTCGAACGCGGTGGCCCGCCATTCCGTCGATTGCTCAAGGAAGTGTCCCAGGAAATCGCCTTTTCCGGCCCCCACCTCCAGGATCGCTCCCTGCGAAGGCAATTCGCTCATCTCTCTCAATATCTGATGCGTGCGCTCCGCCTGCGAAATCGGCGCCGGGCCCGAAAAGCTCTGAATGGCCGCGTTTGGGCTTCTCATCATCAAGCTGTAGCTGTCCTTGTAGAAGGCCTCACTCCAGCCACGCGTGCCGCCGGCGTTGAATATCAGCCCACAGCCCGAGCAGAGCCGATTGTCCAGCGAAGCATTGCGCAGCACCATCATATCGGACGTGATGCAAGTGCCCGAAAACGACGGATAGAGATCATGCAACTGATCGGAACTACAGACCGGACAGCGAACAGACATCGGTTCATTCTCCTTCGAGGGTACCGGGAAATCCAGGTTAAGCGACGGCATGCTCTTCAAGACCGCGCAGGATCATCGCTTCCCTGCATGGAAAACGCGGCGCGATACTCTCGCCGAACACATCTCTGCGGATCAAGACGTCGGGCTCATTGTAGCCGACCATTGCCCTGAGCGAGGTGGTTCCGGAGAACCTCGGATTGATCTCGAACGGAATGACCGCACCATCCACCACGCGACATTGGACGTTCACGGGAGCAGTGGGCCCAAGGGACGCGGCGATTGCCTCGCACGCTTCTCGAACCTGAGGCCAATCGGCGACATGTCCCTGTGAGATACCCGTCGATACAATCAATCGAGAGCCGAGCTCGCCCCGCGAGGTCCGGTTCGGTACCTGAGTTCGGATCGTCAATGCATTGTTTATGACGCGCCTTATCGCGATCGAGTTGATGAACGAGCCATCTCTCCCGAACAATACTCCGACGGTGTATTCCTCGTTGGAGCTGCCGACATACTCCTGCAATATGAAGCATTCGCATATCCCCAGCAGGTACTGCGAGAACGCCAGCAATTCGTTCCTCGATTGCACGATGAAGACATTCGCAGAGCCGCCTCCGCCGACCGACGGTTTCAAGATGGCCGGCAGTTGGTGCCACGCTTCCGTATCCTCGAGCTTGCGCACCTCGATGAATTTCGGGGTACGAAAGCCGCGAGAGGTCAGGTGCGCCATCGTTCTGAACTTGTCCTGGCAGATCTCGAGGACCGCGGGAGGGTTGACGGGCACATAGAATCCATCGGCTTCCAGCAACGGCTTGGATCGGCTGAAGACCGCCATCTCCGGCTCGGAGCCGTGAAAGATCGCAAGACATTTCTCCGATTGGGCCAGGGATCGCAGCTCATCGAGATACTTCGGATCGGTTGCCCGCGGCAGTTGGACGAACTTATTGACACGATTGCGGTTCGCGCAGGCATCGCTGGTATCGGTCCCGACGATATTGTATTCGATCTCGCCAAGCCGAAGCGCCTTCAAAATCTGCTCGCCGTGCCCTCCGCCGCCAATTCCTGTCAGCAAGACCTTTGCGCGCCGAGTCTTCATGCTTGTTCTCCCGTCATAGGCTGAGAACATCGATCCAACAGTGCGGCAACCGACGATGATAGCAAATGGCGCGAAAGTACGCGTTCACAGCATGCCGAGATGTCGTACCTGATGATCTCAACGTCCCGCTGATCGACATTGAAGATACAGACCGTTCCGCGAAGGTCCTGTCCTCTTGGCAGGCCACAACTGCCGACATTCACAAACAGCTTCTCATCTTGCCGACGAACAAACGGATGGTGCGTGTGGCCCATGAACACGACATCTGCATTCACGTTCATAAAATCGGTCAGGCTGGTGTCTGGATACACGTAACCGGCCAGGGGATCGGACGGACTGCCGTGAACAAACAGAATATCAGTTCCCGGCCTGCTGAGCCTGAGCTGTGACGGTAGCGTCATCAGGAAATCTCGCTCGTCATCGCTGAGCTTCGCAAAAGTCTCGCTGTGGCGGTAGACTTTGTCGAGGTCGGCGGTCGCGCTTCGTCGCACCAGCATGTCGTCGTGATTTCCCCTGATCGAACGGATTTCACCCTGACGAAGCAGGGACACCACGCCGGCATCCGGAATGTATCCGACGGCGTCGCCGAGGAAATAGACGGCGTCGACGCCGGCTTCCGCCAACAGATTCAATCCAAGCTGAAACGCTTCCACATTTCCGTGAGCATCTGACAGAACACCTAGCAGCATTTCGGTTCAACTCAGCAGATGGCGAACCTTTTCGAGAACGGAGCTGCGCCCACGATCTGAAGCAACTGCCGTGGCACTTCGCGATGCACTTTTTCCGAACCATTCGAAGCACTCACTCATCGTCCAGGGCAGGAATCCGTCCTCGACAACCTTAAGGACCGCCTGGTGCATTCCTCGCGTCTTGTCAATGTTCTCGGGATGGAGATTGATGACGATCACCCCGGGGACGCCGCTCGCCCGAATCCGGTCGGCTAGATCCAGTACGCACGCCGCCGACTGGACATCGTCCCAACCGTGCACGAAGACGATCCCATCTCCGATGGCGGTAAGGATGCTCCAGTGCTCCGTTAGTTCATCGTCAAGCAGTAGTCGCGCCGGGAGGAGCGAGCCATTGATGATGCGGCCATCCAATCCCGGCAGATTGGAGCTCCCTTCGACACCGTGGTCGTTCCACGTTGCCGCATGCCCCCAATAGCCGTCATTGAGGAAGCCGTGGTTTCGAACCGTGCGCGCGTCCTCGCCCGTCAATTGCCTGAACCAGTCCGCCTGCTCGCAAAACAGCTCTCTGTATTGGTCGGGACGATCAAGCGCATCGGGATGAAGCCCGAGTTCAACGCGCCGACCCTCTCCAAGCTGCTGCAACGAAGCCTTGTCGTGCTTCGTGAGCGGATGAAGAAAATAGGTGATCGGCATCGACCCCAACGCCTCTTGCTGCTGAGCATAGCGATGCAGCGGCGCCTGGTCGTCATCGCCGGTCACGACGATCGCGCCGGGTGCCCCCTTCGGCAACATCGGTGATCTGGCCAGACCGCAGAGCTTTTCCAACGCATCGGCCAGCGCTTCACACCACCAATCCGCCGGCCGTGCACGAGCGTCTTCGCCGGCAAGCTGGGGTTCGAACAGGTAGTTTGGCCGCTCGCCGGCGTAGCCCCACTGCGCTTCCGTTGGCCGCCTTGCGGCCGCGGCTGGATCGCCCTGGCGATAGCGAACGACGTCCGAAACCAAATCGGTTCCGATGAATAGGATCCGGCCTCCCGCGACCACGTCGAGGTAAAGCCAAGCGGCGCATCCCTGGTCGTCGGATACGACCGATACGCCATCCGCCGAGGAAAAGCGCATGTAGGAATGCAAGGTTCGCAGCCTTCTCCAGGCATTGGACCCCGCCATCTCGGCTTGCAGAGCTTGTGGCGAGCCGGTGGTTCTTGCCTGCAGGACGACGGCAAATGCTTCAGCAAATTCGAGTGCGGGCAGCATCGCCACGACCGTCCCCCCGCGAGCAAGAACTTCGCGCGCCTCGACTACAGCCTCCTGCCGGGGGCGATACAATACGACAGGCACTCCGTCCATAGATGCCGAGGCCCCGGGAAGGCCAAAAATCCGGAGAAGATGAGCAACAAATTCGCCTCCGGTTCGCGCAGATGCCGAGGTCGATGCAGCACCATGTCCAATCTTCAAATCATTCCGGATTGCGGGAAGCTGTTGAATGTATTTCTCGGGGCGTCGAAACAGGCTGCCCTGAATGATAGGCAAAGACTTCGATCCGAACTTGGTCTTGAAGCGCGACACCTTGGAAATTGGCCAGTCTCGCGGCACTTCAGGAAACCACGGCCCCAATCGGTAGGTTTGAAAGCCAGCGCTCTTCGCCCATACCATCGCGCTCCAGTGGAGAAAATCGTTTGGCCTGAGCTTCAATTCATCGGGCCGTGAAACCCCCGCCAAGAAGTGCACGGCATTCTTGTCACTCAACAGGATCAGGCCTGCCGCTCGGGTAGCCGGAGTACGCGCGAACAGCAGATGGGCGCGACCCTGGGGAAGGAATTGGTCCAGGATCGCTTCGTAATAGTCTATGGGCGGGAGTACCTCACCGGTCCTTGTGGCGGATTCCTCGGCGATCTCCACATAGCTCCGCAGCGCGGAACGATCGTTGGCAGGCTCGAATTCGAAACCCGCCTTGATGGCCTTTCGAACCGCCCTGCGACACCCCTCATCCAAACTCGCGAACAGATCATTCTCGGATCGATCAAGATCAATCAACTGATCAGCATTAACCGTCGAAAGGCCCGGAAACGGCATCATTCCATTCGGACCAAAAGCAATTCCCAGCTGGAATCCGAAGTCACTCACCCAGAAAGGAATTTCCTCGCGTGAAGTCGAGCGATTGACCGGCGCGAGGTTATGAGTATTCAACTGAATGCGATCGACATCGTACAGTTCGGCAAGCCTGAATATTTCCTCCATGGCCGCCGAGCGCACGGCCCTCCTGGTGCTCCGACCGATTGCTTCGCTTGTCGCCAAGCCGGCATGCCGATGGATTCCCGAATGAAGCAGTCGTTCGCCGAACGGTACCCTTGCCCCCTCGTCCAGATAGAGCGGCTGTATTCCGAGCACTTCGTCGTTTTCAACGAGAGCAAACGACAAGTTGGCGCCCACAAAGAACCGCTCCTCGATCGCAACCCACGCAGCGTCGTGGTTCAGCCACGCCTCGGCCGAGGACGCGGCCAGCAGGTTCCAGCGATCAGGACCGAGTTCGTGAAACCTGAGGATCTTCATTTTGCGGTGAATATGACGTTGAAGCGAGTGCCGGCATACGGATTGCGCGGATGAATGTCCGCAATTCGGGTCTCAACTTGAAGACGACTTCCGAACTGGACAAAGTCGTCTTTGGAAAAATAATACGACACGATCTCCGGCTTGATCTCCCGGACTGCGTCCTTATCGGTCAATCCCAAATAGTTCGAAAGTCTTGCAAGAGGGCCGGCCTTCTCGGCCTTGACCAAGGTTTGCAGGGGGGGACGACTCTGTTGCGTGCCAAATCCGGCGGCCAATCGAGCCGAGATTTGCTGTGACTGCTCGATTTCGTTCTGATCCGGGATAGAACCGACCAGCACGCGCCCGCCGCTTCGCACCACGCGCAGCATTTCGCGGATGATCTTCTCGCCTGTCTCAAACGCCGGAAAATTGGAGAACACGTCGTAGCACAATGCAGCGTCGAACTCGCGATCTCCAAATGGCAGGTTCTGTCCATCACCTTTCCGGAACTCGGCATTGGCCAGCTTTAGCCGCCGTGCGACACTGAGAGGAGCCTCCGCAAGATCGATCCCGACGTATTTGCCAACCTTCGGCGCAATCAGGGATGCCAGAAGGCCAGCCGCACACCCGACTTCCAGCACCTTGGAAGTCTGATCAAGCTGCATCAGATCAAGGACATGGGACTTGAGATCGGAAAGCAGGTTTTGGTCGGTCCAGAGCAGCGGATTTCTGCCAGCGAGATAGCAGAGGTCATCCAGCGTGGGCACCTCCGAAATCTGTCTCGCGCGCAGCTCGAAGAACGCCTCAAGCTTTTCCTGCCAATCACGATCTGTCATTTGTGCTATTCAGTGCTCTCTATCCGACATGTGAATTTCGGGTCATAGATATAGTTGAAGTGCCAGAGGGAATTCCGGGCAACCGAGAACTGAGCGGCCTTTTCCACGTAGTGGAGAATGGCTTCCGATCCCTTCGGCAGCATGTGACGGCAGAGAGCCGCGGAAACGAAGTACTGGCCCTCGCCGAGGGCGAGTTCCGGTATTTCGTAGACGATGCTCCCGCGCGCCGGCAAAACGCCGTCCGCGTCCAGAAACATGCCACCGTCATAGCCTTCAATTCCCGCGACGGCTTGCAGGCGGCCGCTATCGATCCGCAAGCTGGCGTAGATCTGCTTGTGCTCCGTTGTTCCTGACCACGAGATCCGCACCCGAAGCGGCTGACCGTTCGTTACGAGGCCCACCGCCCGGCCCTCGGCATCGATCACCTCGACCGAGGCAATACGCAGCGTATCGCCGCCAAGCTCATATTTGCCGGTTTCGGACGTGTTCTCGACCGCCTGGCTTAGCTTCTGCGTTGCCTTGAGATTGCGCGCTTCCTCAAGATCCCAGACACTCTGCTCATACGCCTTGCTGACGCGCTGAGCATTGCCTTGCATCAGGACCCGCCCCTTCTCGATCCAGATCGCCTCGTCGCACAACTCGCCGATCAATCCACTCGAATGCGAGACGAACAAGACCGTAGCTCCGCTTTCACAGATCTCGCGAACGCGCTTCATGCACTTGTGAACGAACGCCGCGTCGCCAGCCGCAAGAGCCTCGTCGACGATGAAGATTTCCGGATCAACGCTGATGGCCGTGGCGAACGTGAGTCGAGCCTGCATCCCGCTGGAGTAGGTCCGGAATGGCTGATCAATGACATCTCCAAGCTCACTGAAGTCGATGATCCAGGGAACCTTCGCCTCTATTTCCGCCCGCGACATTCCCAGGCACATGCCGCCCAGGACGATATTGTCGCGGCCCGACACATCCGGATGAAAGCCGGTCCCCAACTCCAGAATCGCGGACAATTTGCCAGCCACCTCGACGCGCCCAGTTGTGGCATCCAGCAACCCGGCGATGATCTTCAGGAGCGTGCTCTTCCCGGCTCCGTTGGGCCCGATGATGCCGACCACGCAGCCCCGCGGCACTTCGAACGAGACGTTCTGAATTGCCCAGTGCTCGACGTGTCGAGGCTTGCCCGTAACGACTTCTTTCAGGAAATCCAACGGCTGCTGGTAGAGCCGGTAGGCCTTTCCCAGACCGGTGACACGAATGGCGTATCCGGGCACCGATGAGCCGATCAGCGGATTTAGCGCGCCGGCTAGCTGATTGTCAGAGAGCATTGCCATAGTAGGGCTTCAACTTTTCGAACGTGCGGTATCCGAGCCCCAGGCTCAGCAACGCAAACAGGAGAGTGACCACCCAGGCGTAGGGATGCTTGAACGTGCCGAAGAAGAGGACGTCCTGATACACCCAGACGACGTAGCTGAACGGATTCGAATAGATCAACGGGCGAAGGACACTTGGCATCCAATCCGGGAGATACACCGTCGGCATCAAGTACATGACAATTGAGGTGAAGACCGTGACGATATCGCGCAAATCACGGAAAAAAGGCGTGATCGCAGAAAGAGCAAAGCTCAAGCCGATCGCCAGAATGCCATGCATGACCAGCACCACCGGAAGGAGCAGCACCATCCAGCTGAGACCACCAACGTAGGCCTTGTAGAGAATGACCAGCGCGAGCGCAGGCAGATGAGGGATCGTTGCGGCGATCGTCGCTGCAATCGGCAGCACCTCGATCGGAAACACGACCTGCTTGACGAGATTTGCGCTTGCGAGCAGTGCCCCGGGACCGCGAACGATCGCAGCTTGTAGCATCAGCCACGGGACAAGACTGGCCAGGATGTAGGCGGAATAATCGCCGGGGAAATCAGCGTTAATCGCCAACTTGCTGCCCAACACGAATCCAAAGATAAGCAGGTACGTCGCGACGATGACCAGGGGATGTATGAATATCCACAAGGCACCAAAACCATGCATCGCATGGGCGGCGCTTAGGTCACGATGCACCATCTCTCGCAAGAGCTCGCGATATCGCCGGATCTGTTTGATGCTGATCCATAGCGCTTGGGAATTGCGGTACGGAGACAAGCCGACCCGTACCCATCTCGCTGCCGGAAAAATGCCGCTCATGTTCTGACGTCAGCTCTCATTTGCACGTGACTAAAAGTAGCTTTCCATGATTTGCTCGAGATTGAGCAGGGACCAAATCAGCAACCGCCGGTTCTCGCGCCCCTCCAGGTGATCGTCGACGAGTGAATGGACGGTCTTCCGGTCGACCAGATCGTAGATGCGGGCGCTGTTGCTGAAGAGCCTGCGCTTGACGTAGTCGATGCTCTCGCCCTTGAACCAGCTTGCATCCGGTGCGGAGAAACCCTGCTTCTCGCGCTCGGCAACCTCTTCAGGAATGTGCCGGCTCATCATCCTGCGCAGGATCAACTTGCCGTCTCTCGTGCGCTCGTAATAGCGCTGCGCCTTGCCGCCTGGTTCGTTCTCGTTGAGACGAACAACCTCGGTCAGGTTTCCAAGCTTCAATTTGGCCGGAAGCTTCATTGCGAAATCGACGAGATCGTTGTCGAGAAACGGCACCCTGCTCTCAAGCCCGTGTGCCATTGCAAGCTTGTCGTCGACCACGAGCAACCCGTTAAGGAACGTCTTGGCCTCGAAATAGAGCGAGTGATTGACGTAATCCTCTGGACGCGTCAGCTGCGGAGCGTGGTCCTTGAAGACGCTCCGGAAAATCTCGATCGGCGACGCGCGGCTCGCATCGCTCCACACCGGAGCCATCAATCGCGGAAGCGTTCCGCTCGGAACCATGCGCTGCCAGAAGCCGAAATATTTCTCGACGTAGTGGTCGAAGTCATCGTTCACCACGGCCCTGTAGTAACGCCAGGGATACCCGCCGAACAGTTCGTCTCCTCCCGTCCCGCTCAAGACGACCTTGCCGAACCTCGAGGCCAGCTTCGCCGCGTAAAAATTTGGATACGACTGTCCGACGCGCGGCTCCTCGAGATGCCAGGCGAGGGTCGGCAGAGCACGCTCCATATCGCCGGCCTTGAGCACCATTTCATAGTGCTCGGTCTTGAAGCGGTACGACATGTACTCGGCTTTCGAGCGTTCGTCGTAGCCAAGCTCGACGCCCGAGGCAGAGCTAAGGTCGAAGCCCACGGTGAATGTTCGCATGAACGGCAATTGCGCGGCAGCCAGCGCCGTGATCGAACCGGAATCCATTCCACCGGAGAGGTACGACCCAACCTCGACGTCACTGACCAGCTGCCGATTGACCGCCTGTTGAAACAGCCGGTCGAGTTCGTCGAGCGCATCGGCTTCGCCGATATTGCCTTCAGGCTCTTCGAAATGAAAATCCCAATACTGGACCGGCTCGGCCTTCTTCCCGGTCTGATCTAGCTGCATGTAGCAACCCGCCGGCAGGAGCTTCACGTTGCAAAAGAGCGTGCGATCCGTGAAGAAGTTCTGAAACGAAAGGTATTCAGCAAGTCCCTCGACGTCCAGGCGGGAGACGTATTCGGGAAACGCCCGGAAGGCCTTGTGTTCCGAGGCAAACAGGAACGTGCCGTTGATCTCCGCATAGTAGATCGGCTTCACCCCAAACCGATCGCGCGCGATGGTAAGCCTGCGCTCTTTGGTATCCCAGATTGCGAACGCGAACATGCCGTTGAACTTGAGCAGGGCATCGAGCCCCCACTCGGCAAACGCCTGGAGCAGAACCTCGCTGTCGCCCGACGAGTTGAACGTGTGTCCTCGGGACGACAACTCGAGCTTGAGTTCCTTGTAGTTGTAAATCTCCCCGTTGTAGGTCAGCACAAACCTGCCGTCGCGCGTCTCCATCGGCTGACGCGCCGCGTCGGTCAAATCGATAATCGATAACCGCCGATGACCAAGTCCGACAGGACCGTTGCAGTACTGTCCCTGGCCGTCCGGTCCGCGATGCGCGATGACGTCTGTCATCGCGGTCAGCGCGGCGATCGAAGCGGGTCGCCCGTCGCGGTGCAGAATTCCGGCTATGCCGCACATGTGTCGCTCGCCGATCTATTCAACGAATTCAGGTCCGCGAGTTCATATTTGTGCTTTTGCACGACGCTGCTCGACCTGATCGATGTGCTGCTTCCGCCAGTCGATCAGCCGACGCAGGCCCTCATCCAGGTCGATTGCGGCCGTAAAGCCGATCTCCCCCTGCGCGCGCTTCGGCGAGCCGATGCGGTTGCGAACCAGCGTCGCCTGACTGCGGGGCGCGTAGTTGACGGGCTGGTTGGAGCCAGTGAGGTTGAGCAATTTTTCGGCAATCTCCTTCAGCGAGGTGCGTTTTCCCGTACCGACGTTGTAGAAGCGGTCGGTGGCGGTCGCCTGCATCGCGCAAAGATTGGCCTGCGCGCAATCCTCGACCGCAACGAAATCGAAAGCTTCCGATCCGTCGCCCAGGATCGTCGGCCCCTCTCCCTTGTCGATTGCATCGAGCATCTTCATAATGACCGCGATATAGGCGCCGCGATAATCCTGCCGGGGGCCGTACACATTCATATAGCGAAGTCCGACATAGTCGAGGCCGTACCGGAAGTGGTAGGCGCGAGCCATCGCCTCGCCGCAGATCTTCGTGGCGCCGTAGAAGTTCTTGTTGTTGAAGGGATGATCTTCCGTCATCGGCTCCTCGACGGCGTCGCCATACACCGACGCCGACGATGACCAGACCAGCCGCTTCACTCCGTTGCGGACGCAGCCGTCCAGGACGTTGAACATTCCTTTGACGTTGACGTCAAAGGCCGTCCTCGGAAATTCGTGGCATTGCAGCAGCCAGAGCGCCGCGAACTGGAAGACGCCGTCGGCTCCTTTCAGGGCAGCATCGAGGATATCGGTCTGGGTAATATCGCCGCCGGCCTCGAAAACCTTGACGCGGGGGTCGCGCAACGCGACGGCAAGGTTTTCATGCGTACCACGTACGAAATTATCGTAAATGACGATCTCGCCGACATCGGTCTTCGTCAGCTGATCGACCGCATGCGATCCAATCAGTCCGGCGCCCCCGATAACGACTACCTTCTTTCCGCGAATGTCCATTCTCTTCAATCCTCGATTTCTACCAACGCTTCATTTTGAAGTTCATAGCGACGGTGAGTGCGCGGGCACACCAAATCGCTGCCCAGCCGCTCGCCTGCTCTGCTCATCCAGCCAATTCGTCGTGCTGGATTACCCGCCATCAGCGCAAATGCCGGGACATCCTTCGTGATCACCGCACCGGCCCCGATGAAGCAGTAGTCACCCAAGGAATGTCCGCAGACGACGGTCGCATTGGCGCCAATGCTCACCCCGCGCCCGATCGGCGTCTTGCGAAACTCATCCTTCCTCGAAACGTCGGCACGCGGATTGTTGACATTGGTGAAGACGCAGCTCGGGCCGCAAAACACGTCGTCGGCGAGCTCGACGCCGTCATAGATCGAGACGTTGTTCTGGATCTTGCAGCCGTTTCCAATCCTAACATTGGGGCCGATCATCACGTTCTGGCCGATCGAGCAGTTCTCACCGATGAGCGTGCGCGGCAGGATGTGGCAGAAGTGCCAGACCTTGGTGCCGCGTCCAAGCACTGCGCCGTCGTCGACGTAGCTGGATTGATGGATCAATACGCCCGGAAAGCGCGGATCTTCGCGCATCCCGCTCATTTGTGCATCGCCTTCTGGGCAAACGCGTGAACGCCATTGCTGCGAACGATCGGCGCCGTCCGAAAGGTGGAGACGATATCAATCGAGGGGCGGACTTCGTCCAGGCTGAAGCCTCGGCCGGCGATGATTTCCTCGTAGCTTCTGGTATGGAGATCGGTGAAGCCTTCGGAGAACTCGACCTCTTCACCGTCGACCGTGATCGAGCGAAAGGTCGTCTTCTTGCCTTTCACGCTGTCCGGCAGGTCGTTGCGGTCCAGAGACAGGAACCAGCTGACATCGGCGCGCTCGCACTCCAGCGAGCCGGCCGCCCGCTCCGCCTCGCGCAGATGCGCCTCGTTGCGGCTGGCGGGTCCAAACACGAAGCTCAGCATATCGAAGAAGTGCACTCCGATATTGGTGGCGACGCCACCGGATCTCGCCTCGGCACCTTTCCAGGAGGCGTGATACCAGCGTCCCCGCGACGTGATGTAGGTAAGCTCGACCTTGTGGCGCCTCTGTGATTTCGCGAAGCGATCCCGAAGCGCGATGATCGCCGGATGCAGCCGCAGCTGCAGGATGGTGGAGATGCGCCGGCCGGTATCGCGCTCGATCGCCGCCAGCCCGTCGATGTCGCCGGGATTGAGGACCAGCGGCTTTTCGCAGATAGCATCCACCCCGGAGCGAAGCGCAAATCGGCAGTGCGCGTCGTGAAGGTAATTCGGCGAGCAGATCGTCATGTAGTCGATCTTCTTGCCGTCGCGCTGCAACGCACCGACATGACGATCAAACAACTCGAACTCCGTAAAGAATTCGGCATCGGGAAAATGGCTGTCCATGATTCCCACGGAGTCATTTGGATCGTAGGCCGCAGCGAGCTTTCCGCCGGTATCGGCCATTGCCCGCATGTGTCGCGGCGCGATGTAGCCGGCGGCACCGATCAGCGCGTAGATCGTCATGAAATTCCTCTCTTCGAGCTTCTGATTTAGGCAAGCTACCGCACTCGGGGTGAATCGAGCGTCACACCCAAGCCAAAATAATCCATCACGCCTGCCAGGCGGCAGACGCACTCAAGCCGCAGCGATGAGATCCGCCCCGACGAGAACGCGAACCTTTCGGCCCAACAAGTTCAATAGAACCGCCACGCGATGGTGATCGCTGGCATCTTCCACGAGCGCAAGACTGTCGACGAATGCACCCTCGACGATTCGCACCGTGTCGCCCGGCGAGAACGCCGGCCTGCGCGCAAGGGCGACGAATCCGGTTTCATCCTCGCGCGATTTCAAGGCATCGATGACGCCATTTTCCACCGCGGCCGGCCGGTCTCCCACGCACACGAGATGTGAAACCCCGAGCGTCGATTGAATCGCGCGCCACCGCTGGGCCGCAATGTCGATCGCGACGAAGAGGTAGCGCGGGAATAGCGGTCGCGGCACAAACTCCACCTTCCGCGCATGACTGCGGCGCTTCTGATAACGGGGGAGGTAGGTGGAGAAGCCCTGCCGCACGAGGCCAGCCGCCGCTTTTGCCTCGGCATTGACCTGTGTCCGCACGACGTACCAGCGGGAACTGGACTCCATGGCGATCACGCTCCCAGCGACTGCTTCGGACGCAAGCCCAGCAGGTCTGGCGCGAGCACTTTCTCTGCCCCGAAATTGCTGACGGCCTGGTCGAATACACTTCGAGCGCCCGTCAAATGGGTCACAACGACCGCATCAAACGGCTCGTCCACCAGCGCATAGGAGGCAACCACCTTGACGCCGATGAACCGCGTCGCGGTTGCATCGGGATCAACGATAGCAAGGATCGAGATTGGCCCGTCGACCGCGCACAGGATCGCGATTTCGCAAAGGTCCGATTGTCCGGCGAGCACAACCCGCCTGAAGCCACGCGCCTGCGCGCGTTCAAACAGCCGGCCATATTCGTCCTTCGCCTTGCGGAAGAGCGAAAAGGAGTCCGAAAGGAATTGAACGGTCAGCCGCGATTTCTCGGAGAAGCCCTGCGGCGTGAGGTAGTAGGCATATCGCCGCGCAGGCGCCTGCCCGACCTTGACGAAGCCCTTCTTGACCGCTCGCTTCAGGTAAGCGTTGACTAGGCCGAGCGCGACGCCCAGTTCGGCTGCGATCCGCCGCTGCGATTGCGCACCATCCGCCTCGAGGGAGGTGAGCAGGCCGAGCACGAGCCGGTCGCTGTCATTCTCATCCGTCGGTAGAATGCCTGCCATCACACCTATCCCCACTGGGAGAGGCTGATAGCGCGTTCACTCAATGAACGTCAAGCGAATTCGTTCATACGATGAACGCCGCAACTAACTGATTGCAAAGGAATTTTTAATCAAGCCAATGTGTCGCAATGGCCACACTTCAGGCCCGATCAGGGGGGGTGGCCAAATATTGCGCCGCGAGCGTTGAATAACTGTATTGCCGCGCGACAGCTATTCGATCGCCCAGTGGACGCGCTGGACCGTCGAGGGCGGCGCGCAGGGACGCAGCGAGCGCACCGGGATCGTTCGGCGCGCATCGCGCGGTCACCAAATCCTCGAGGCCGGCAAGCGCCCGCTCTTCGCAGGCAATGACGCTGCGCGGCGCGAACAGGCAGTAGTCGAACAGCTTGTTGGGGCTGATGCCATGGTGATAGAGCGCGTTCTTGTGGAAGGCCACGACCGCGCAATCGGAGGCATGCAGCATGCCGTGCACGACCGATCGATCGACTTCATCATGAAACTCCACATTGGCAAGCGTGGCCGCCCGCTGTCTCAACGCCTCCCTCGAAGTGCCTGAACCGATCATCACGAAATGGATCTCGGGGTTTGCTTTGCCGAGGATGGAAGCAGCGTCGAGAATGGCCTCCACGGCATTTGGCGGGCCCATGCCGCCGGCGTAGAGAACGACGCGCCTGCCCTGCCGCTTCAGCAGATTAATGCGATCGATCAGAGGGTGAGCCAGATTTTCGATCGTCAGCGCGCTCTGTATTTCACCGTCGGACACTCCGTTGGGGATCCACATGAACTTGCCAGACGGCAGGCCACGCGCGCGCATATGGGCTTCAGCTCCGGCCAGCAGACAGATCACGCGATCTGCCGCGCGATAGGCCGAGCGCTCCTTCCAGCCGAGCACCTTCATCAGCGGATGCCAGGCGGGCGTCATTCCAAGCGCCACGATGCTCTCCGGCCAGAGGTCGCGGACCTCCAGCCAGAACCTGGCACCGAACTGCCGCGCGATCTGATCTGCCGCCGAGATGAAGAACAAATGCGGGCTCGACGCAATCATCAGATCCGGTTTACCGAACTGCGCGGCGATTGCAGGCGCTGCGGAGCGGAAGGCTGGCCCAAAGCTCAGGTTGTTGCGAAGCCGCCCCAAGCTGCCATTGCCATAGCGCGGTGTGTCGAGAAACCAGAAGTCGACGTCATTGATCCACTGCGGTCCCGGTACGCGTGGCTCCCTGTGCAGATGATGGAAGGCGGCGCTGACCACCAACACCCGATGCCCCATCTTTCGCCAAGCGTCTGCAAGCCAGAACGGACGCCAATGACGCCCCAGGGCCGGCCCCCCTGCAAAGGGATGCAGCAGCCAAATGTTCATGACGCGAGCTTCTCGTAGAGATTTTTCAGTTCGGCCGCATCATGCTGCCAATTGTAGTCTCTGACAACGGCTACTCTACCTGCTTGCCCCACTTTGATCGCTTGTTCAGGTTCTCCCGCTAGCAATGCGATACGCTCCACTAGTTCATCTTTGTCATCCAGAGACACCGAGAATCCGCAGCCGGCCGCCTCGACGATTTCTTTCGATCTTGGCAAGTCGCTGGTAATAACCGCCGTTCCCGCAGCCATATACTCGAAGATCTTCGTTGGCATGGCATGAAGGTGATTGGGCTCGTGATGGAAGAGGCATAGTCCGATTAGACTCTCGTTAAGCAGAGTAGCGATCTCGGATCGATCCAATTTTCCACGGTGAACGACGTCACCAGACACCGACTTCAACCAGTCAGCTTCGGCCACACCGATACTCCCCGCCAGGACCAGCGGCAAACCAGCCGCTTCACAGGCTTCGACCATTTCAACAAGCCCCCGATTAAAGCTCACATGCCCTACATAGACCGCTTGTCTCTTTCTCGGCGCGTTATCAGTCGGCTCGATAAACTCATTCAACCGAACGCTATTTCGGACTAGCGTCACGGCCGCGCCAAAGTCACGAAAACGCTGCGCAATCGCCGGTGTCGCCGCGATGATGGCATCGAACCGACACGCCGTCTTCCGCTCCACCAATTCCATACCGAATGCGACAATCGGCTGCATCCACCGAGGTATCCACTTCTTGGAATAAATGTCCGCCGGCACGTCCTCGTGGACGTCGTAGATCACCCTGCAACGTCGGCTCTTCAGCCGCAGCGCGAACGGTATCAGCTCAGGATCGTGAAATTGCACGACATCCGCGCCGGTCGCGCGGGCAAGCGCAAGCGCCGCTCGTCCCGCGACCCACGGGCGCTTCCATCGGGGAACCGGCGGCACCTCGATCAACTTGAATTCAATGCGACCTGGATCGCTCGGACGGGGTGATCGCGCCACGACAGTCACGTCGTGACCGGCCTCGGAAAGGCTCCGCGCCTCCTTCTCGACAATCCGAATGTCATCGGCCGAATGGACACTCGACAACATGCAAATCTTCATGGGGCTTCAACCCCAAAGCGCTCAGCCCAAAGCGCCACGCAATAGAGCCGCCAGCGCATTCCGAGGTCGAGCCGGTGAAATTTCCTCTTCACCGCAGCCATGTTCACGTACCGAGCAAGCAGTGCGCTGCCGGCCACCTTTTCATACATTGCAGGCGAGTGTCGGTTGAGCCATAGCCGATCGGGCGCGGCGAAACCGATCTTGTCCTTGCGCCAGGAGATGCTGGCCGGAAGAACCTCCTGCATGGCTGCACGAAGCGGCCACTTCGTCCACCCATTGTTCAACTTGATGCGCGTCGGCAAGCTCAACGCAAACTCAACAAATCGGTAATCCAGGAACGGCAATCGCGTCTCGATCCCAAACCGCATCGAGTTCTTGTCCTCGAAACGAAGCAGCATCGGCAGGTTGGTTTCCGTGATCTCCAGTACCTGCATTTCCTGCGCGTCCCGCGTCTCCCGCGCAAAACGGCGAAGACACTCCGGCAGGTCCGGGTTCTTCAGGAAGGCGTATCGCCAACGGTAGAATGTGGCCCTCAGCACCGCCGAACTGGCGCCAAACAGGTACATCAGCAAGCGCTGAGCCGAAATGCCAGCCTGTGTAGCCGCGCGGAAGGCGGTGAGAAATCCCCTCACACCGGAGCGATCCAGCTGGTCGCGGAGCCACGCCGCATAATAGCGATGATAGCCCAGCAGCGTCTCATCGCCCCCCTGACCATCCAGCAGCACAATCACGCCGTTCGCGCGCGCCGTCTTCATCACCTCGTATTGCATCATAATCGAGGGGCCTGCGAACGGCTCTTCCTGCACCTCGAGCAAGGCTTCCGCAGTCGATGCGAAATCCTCATAGCTCGGCTTGGTGCGCAACCAGTTCAGCTCGGCCTTTTCCACGACGTCGGCCGCGTACGCTTCCTCGTTGTTCGCCGCCTGCTCGCTCACCGCAGTGATGGCAAAGAAGCGACCATTGGAGGACGACGCGTAGTGCCTTGCGGCCAGCGTCGCGACGCTCGAACTGTCCAAACCTCCCGACAAGCAGGTTCCGACGCGAACATCCGAGCGCAGACGCAGGCGCGTCGCATCGTCGAGCAGCTCCGCCAGCAACTTGGCCGCATCCTGTTCGTTCGCCACGGCCAAACGAGGCGCCAGCGAATAGTAGCGCTGGATCTCGATCCGGCCTGTCGACACGTCGACGCGCATCTTGTGTCCGGGCGGCAGCTTCTCGATACCCTTGAAGAAGGTCCGGCTGGTGTGATCGCTCAAACCGCAGACGAGAAAATCCCTGACGAGATCGTCGTCCGCGATCGAACGCCCGATCAGGGGAAGCAGCTGGCGAATTTCCGAGCCGAACGCGAACTGCGTCGCCGTATTTGCGAAGTAGAACGGCTTTACGCCAAAACGATCGCGCGCGCAGAACAGCGTATTGTCGCGCTCGTCGTGAATCGCGAACGACCACATGCCGTTAAAGCGGTCGAGGCACTTCTCGCCCCAGCGGACATAGGCGGCCAGCAAGACCTCGGTGTCGGAGGCGGTATGAAAGACGTGACCGAGCGCTTCGAGTTCTGCACGAAGCTCGAGATAGTTGTAGATCTCACCGTTGTAGGTGATCCAAATCGGGAGCAGTCGATCGCGCATCGGCTGCGCGCCGTCGTCGGTCAAGTCGATGATGGCTAACCGCCGGTGCCCCAACCCGACCGCGCCATTGACCCGCACTCCGCGCCCGTCCGGACCGCGGTGAGCGACGAGATCGGTCAGTCGATCGACTTGATCAGCATCAACGAGCCCGTTCTTGGCGACTAGGCCGAATATGCCGCACACGAGTGACTGACCTATATCCGCTTGGGTTTCGTGGACAATGCGACAGGAAACGCATTCGAGCCGCTATGGCTTGAAATCCCATCCGGCGCCTGAGCTCACCTCTAACCCGTTCACGCGATGAACGTCAACCTCACCGGGTGAAGGAGCGATCGCGCGAGCTGACTTACCGTCTATCTTTCGATCGGTTCACCGAGATCCTGACCTTCAGCCTGTCGCATTGTCGCCGCAAAACTCGCTGCGAACGCGCTGACATTGTCGTCCTGGTGCGGGACGACGTTCCGAATGATGGGCCCGTGAGCCTCCTGCGCGGCCTGCATCAGGTGGTCTGCCAGCGCGACCGGATCGTCGACGCCGAAATAGCGGGCGCTACCCGCGGTCTGCTCCCGATGCACGTCGATGTCCGACAGGATCATCGGAACGCCAAACGACTTCGCCTCCTCGACGGTGGTGCTCCAGCCCTCGAAGCGCGATGGGTTGATCAGTGCGGTTGAAGCGCGCAGCAGCGCGTAGACATGCGGCAGCGGGATAACACCGAGGTGGCGGAACTGCGCTTCAAGGCCGCGCTTCTGGATCTCGGAGTTGACCAGATCATAATAGCCCGGCTCGCGCCGATCTTCCTTGCTGCCGGATGCACAGATCACCACGTCGATCGCCCGCCCCTTCAGGATCGTCAAGGCGTCGACGACGAGCTGGTGGTTCTTGTGGCGATAGAACTGATTGGGCAAATAGAAATAGTTCGCCGGCAGATTATATGCCGCGATCACTCCCGCCGGGTCCGTGTTCAGGAACGCGGCCGGCGGCTGGGTTGCGAAGCGAACGACGCAGACCTGGTTTCCTGCGCCTGGATAATAGGCCTTGAAATCCCGCAGCGCACTCTCGCTGCTCAGCATGATGGTTCGGCCCGAGGCGATTTGCATGCGAAAGCCAAGCTCGCGGCGCCAGCGTGCCGTCGCTGGAAACAGCTGCGGCAGAGAGCGGTGCTGCAGATCCGGAATCCATGCCACTGCCGGATGCGGGAGCCGCCAACCAAAGAAACGTGCCGATTCGACGACGACATCGATCCCGGCGCCTCGAAACGCCGCTGCGGCGCCGCGATCCAGACCAAGCCCGAGTGCCGCGGCCAACCCTGGCTGTCCATCGAACGCGTCCGATCGAACGACCTCGACACTCGGTATTGCGGCAAGCTCCGCGAGCTCACTCTGCTCGGCCCTGTTCCCGGCAAAGACAATCGGAACGAATTCGCCGGGCAGAAACCTGGCAAGCGCCGCAAACAGATTGCGCTGATAATTGTAGCCGCCGGCCCAAAGCCGTCGCGAAATGTGACTGAACGCGAACCGCAATGGGCGGGGCGTCACGAAGCCTGCCCCTTGAACCAGGCCACGTAGTCGGCAAGGCCCTGATCGAGCGGAATGCGCCAATCGAACCCTATCTGACGCAGCACGGCATCGTCGGCCAACAGGCTCAGGGGATCGCCGGGCCGGCTTACGCCCGAGTGCCGCACAACGGTATTGCCGCCCCACTGCCGGATGAGACCGGCTGCGATATCGGCAACGCTGGTCCCGCGGCCCGACCCGCCATTGATGACCCGGAAGGCCGCCGGCGACGACGGCGCTGCGACGCTTGCGAGCAGCCTTGCGACATCACGCACGTCGGTCCAGTCGCGGATTTCGTTGCCGGTCCCGCCAAGCGTGAGCACCTGCTCCTTGGCCGCCAGCCGCGAGCAGATGTCCCAGAGCAGCTGCTTGCGCAAATTGGGTCCATAGACCGAGAACAGCCGCACGATCGCACAGCGGATGCCAAACGACTGCGCGTAGCTCCCGCACAATTGCTCCATCATCAACTTGTGCCGCCCATAGGGCGACATCGGAGTTGTGATCGCGCTTTCAGCGATCGGGCCGACATGGTCGGCTCCATAGACGGCCGCACTTGACGCCGCGATCACGTTGCAGTTCGGCGCGGATCCGCGCAGCCATTCGAGCAGCCGCGCGGTGCTCGCCACGGTCCGCGAAAAGTCCTCGAACGGCCGCTCGATCGAGATGCCGACCGACGATCCGCCAGCCAGATGAAAGATCTGCGCCGGCAGCCCGTGCGCGGCGGCAAGCGCGTTGAGATTGGCCGCGTCGATTTCACCGTTGATCCAGCTCTGCAAACCAAGCCGCCGGGATTCCGCTGCATCGAGTGCGCCGTGCCCGACGCCGTGCACCGCATGGCCCGCTCCCGCCAGCTCATGCACGAGATGGCGGCCGATGAACCCATTCGCGCCTGTCACCCAGACGATCATCGCTCAGGCCTTGTGACAGACAAAGGAGTAGAGCCGGCCCGGTCGATTGTCGAAGCGTTCCGCCATCGACAGCAGCGAGCCGAACACAAGGCGTGACGCAAACGCGGTTCGCCACAGCGGCGCCACCGGAACCTTTTGCGTCAACCTGGTCACGATCGCCGATTTCAGGGTCTCCAGCGTATAGGGAAACAGGTTGATCGGGCTTTGCAGCGGCGCCAGCGTGTCGATCGCGGAAAAGCCTGCGGCGGTCAGCGCGCCGGTGTAGCGATCGAGCAGGAACGCATGCTCGCCCCCGTAAAGATGATGCAACGGATGCTGCGCGAGGAACTGGGGAAGGTCCGTCTCGTTGCTGATGACATGCTCGCGCGCGGCGATCAGCATGCCACCGGGCCGCAGCACGCGAAACATCTCCCGGCATGCTCCCTCGAGATCGCGCGTGTGGTGCAGCACGGCGCGGGCGAAGACGAGATCGAACGCCGCGTCGGCGAACGGCAGCCGCTCGGAAAACTCTTCGACCACCCGGATCGGCAGTTGCGTCTGCCCTGCCAGATCGCGGATCGCCGCCGCTCCCACGATTGCGCTCGGATCCGGCTCGAGCGCCGTCACGGCAAAGCCGGTTCGGGCGAGCGCGTAACTCGCAATGCCGCGACCGGCGCCAACATCGAGCGCGGTGCCGGACCGGCCGGCCAGCAGCGAAGCGACCGCCTGCCACTCGGAGCTCCGGAAATAGCGTTCGGCAGCTTCGGCCAGCGGATCGTCGTAGAATGCATCGAGCACAAGCTGGCGCTGGTCCGGCTGATTGCGCAGCCAGACCACCGCGTCCTCCCAGGTGGTAAACTTGCGCTCACCGTTCATCGGGCCCAAGCTCCCTCACCAATACGGCCGGATTGCCCGCCACGATCGAAAACGCCGCGACATCCCTGGTCACGACCGCGCCGGCCGCGACGATAGCGCCCTGGCCCACCGTCACACCGCGCAAGACCATCGCACTCGCGCCGATCCAGGCATCATCGCAGATTTTGACCGGACTCTCATCAAGCGAGATATCGTTCGGATGCCCGCGGGTGAAAATCTGCTGGACCTGTTTGTGCCGCTCGGCCGCCCGCAGCGGGTGCGTGAGATTGTCGAAGACATTCGCCGAATGCGAGATCAGGACGCGGTTGCCGATCTCGATCGACGCCGCCGACCAGATCCGGGTTCCTTCTCCGACATAGCACCATTCGCCGATCTTGATCTCACCACCATGCGCGAAGGTCAGGAGTTCACCCAGGATGCGGCTATTGCGGCCCACGATGATCTTGTCGGAATCGCCGCGGATGTTTCTGATCCTGGCATAGCGGCCGAGCGCCGCGTCCGGCTGCAGCCGGCAAGTCGCGCGACCGATCAGGCGCTGGATCAGGTAATCGACATTCATGCCGTCAACTGCAGACAAGCGACGGCGCGCGACGACGCCGCAAGGTCATTGCCCTGCCCTTTGCCGGTATGGACGTCGAAAACGGTCGCGTCGGCGAGCGCCTCGGCACTCCGGCGCGACCAGCCCTGCCGCGAATAGCCGAAATAATCGACATGGTGAGATGTCGCGCCGAATGCCTCGATGATCCGCTCGATCATGGCAAGATCGAACACCTGATACCAGCCGAGATTGTCGCGCTTGCCGAACGGCACCGAGATCAAGCAGGTCCCGCCGGGCTTGAGGATGCGCTTGAACTCCCGCACCGCCGGAACGAAGCCGTCGCGATCGGTCTCGGCGTCGCGCGGATCGCCCGTGTACAGCATCTGATTGTCGAGGCCGATGTGCTCGATCGTCGAAATGCTGGCGACGGTGTCGAAGACCTGATCGCTGAACATCGTGTTGCGAAGATCGCCGAACACATAGGAGTAGCCGTCATGCCAATAGCACCGCTTCTCCGGCGCCAGCGTCATGATGGTGAGATCCGCGCCGCGCAACGGCGGACGCTGCAGCAGGAAATCGTGGTTGAACGTCGATCCCGCGTCCAGCATCTTGCCGACATTGTTCAATCGGGCATAGACCCAGGGATATTCCACCACGCGCTCGTCCATGGCGACGCCGTAGCCAGGCGGAAGCTCCTTTCCTGCCTGAAGCAAGCCCGCATCGATGGCCGCAGTGATGGTATCGCGCTTGACCGTCTGATAGCCCGGGCCGAACGGCCGCGGCCGCAGCTTGAACAGCGGCACGGCGAGCCCGTCGGCCACCCATTTCAGCTGATGGATCAAGTCACTTGCAGACATCATCTCGGCCCGATCGCCCGCCCGCTGGCCGGCCCTGTGCACCGTCTAGAGCCTTTTCCGTTCCGATGGAATCGGAACGGGGCTCCAGATTGTTGTTTTGACGCATTTTCCCTGCGCGAACCGGCGCCCACTTCGCTCGAAAACGCTCTATCACGGCTCAATCCGCGCGACGAGGTCGATAAACTGCGCCCATTGCGAGGCCTTGCTGTAGGTCTCCTGCACGCGGCTCCTGCCGGAGGCGGCGATCCCAGCCCATTGAGGCCAATCCTGCAGGCTGCGTGAGATCGCCTCGGCGGCCCGTTCGGGAGCGTCGTAGGTGCGCATCGTGACGCCGTCCTGCATCGCCTCCGGATAGTTGCCGGCATCCGACACGAGCAGCGACCCGCAACCCATCGCCTCGAAGCAGCGCATATTGCCGCGATCGTTGCCGGCCATGTCGATCGCGCCGTTGAGCACGATCTTCGCCGATCCGAACAGCTCGTAGAGGTCCCTGCCGAACAGCGGCAACCTCGCGATTCGCGCGATGGCGTCGGGGCGCCGGTGCTTGCGCAGCGGCAGCAATCGACCGACCGCGCTTTCAGCAAGCCGTGTCAGCCGCGACGCATCGAGGCAGAACACTATCTTGCGATCAGCTGCCAGCGCGGCGACCTGCTCTAGCGTCCTGCCCCGCGCGCTATGATGCCGCGAATATCCACCGACAAACGCCACGTCGATCGGCCGTTCGCCGTGGCCGTACTGCTCCATGACAGGGTCGAGCGCGGGAAAGAAGAGCTCCGCCCGGCACCCCTTGGTGCGCCACGCCTCGAGGATCGAGGGGAAGTTTCCAAGCACCGCGCCATAGGCGGTGAGATCGGCATTTCCGGAAGGCGCGGCGCGCCAGCACAGCGTCTTCTTCACGCAGCCGGGAAGCTTGGCGACAAACGCGCTCGGATAGCGCACCGGATCGAGATTGTAGAACACCTCGGTTCTGTGATGCTCAATCTGCGCGAGCAGAATGGCCTCGAGCGTCGGCGCTTCCTTCATGCCCTGCTCACGTGCCCACTGGCGCTGCAGCACCTCATCGTCGCCATTCGTGAAGAAGGCTTGCGCTGCGCCGTCGAGCACGGGCTTGAGAAAATGCGCGGCGCCAAACCGGTCATGCAGGAACACGTCGCGGCGCGCGTCGAAACTTGACGCCTTTGCCGCGAGTTGGTTCAGCCTCGGCAAATAGGACGGATAGAGACCGCTATTCTGGAACAGACGCATTGGTTACGCGGACCTTGCCAACATCCATTTCATGTTCAAGTAAGGCCAGATCCGGCCAACGCTCTTCCAATCCCAGCTCTGCGACGCCGTCAAGCGGCCGACCGCCTTTCGAAGGGGCGTTTCGTCGACGAACTCGGCGAAAGCCGGAACATTCCGATCGAGCAGCTCTGCCGTCCAGCCCGCCAATGGCCCGTTCAGCCATTCCGGCATCGGCGAGTTGAAGCCTACCTTGCGGCGCGCGGTGCGGATGGTTTCGGGCATCAGGTTCGCCATCGCCTGCCGCGCCACCACCTTGGTCAGGCCATCCGCCGACTTGCTCGTTTCCGGCAGCGCCATCGTGTAGGTGACCAGCCGCCAGTCCATGAACGGCATGCGGACCTCGATCCCGTGCGCCATCGAGAGCCGGTCGAAATTGCGCAGGATGGTGGGCAGCGTGGTCGAATGGAACATGCGGTAGAGGCGCCGGTTCAACGCACCCCATGCATCAGGCAATTCGTCGTCCTCGGCGACCAGCGGCAGCGGCGCGGGCGCGGCCGTAGCGCCTCCGCGCAGGAAGTAGTGCCCCTCGCGCCTGATCATCTGCGCGCGCAAGAAGTCGATGCCGCGCTGCGCCAGCTGCGATCGTGAGGTGAGCGCGGCTGCTGCGTTCCGGATCCGGAATGCGGCCGACTGTCCTTCCTGCAGATAGGCGCCCATCAATTCGTCCGCGCCATGGCCGTCCAGCGACACGGTGACGTTCTGGCGCCGGAGCTCGCGATAGATCAGCCACGGCGCGCTCGGCAGCCCGATATAGACGTCGTCATTGTCGTCGAGGATGCGGTCAAGGTCGGTGAGCGCGTCGGAGCGCCCGATCTCGAGAAAGCTCGGTGCCACCTCGGCCCACGCGGCCGCTTCCTCCGCCATCGGCCGCTCGTCATTGCTCGCGCCGGGAAAGGTCGCGACAAAGGCGTGCCGCCAGGCGGTCGAGTCACGCGGCCCCATGCCGGCCTTCTCATGGGTCGCCATGGCGCAGATCACCGCAGACGAATCGAAGCCGCCGGACAGGCAGGTCCCGATCGGAACGTCGCTGCGCATCCGCAGCGCGACGGAATCCTGAAACAGGTCGCGAAAGCGTTCGACGCGTTCGGCCTCGGTATCCGGGATCGCCGGCAGGTGATCCACGGTCCGCCACCAGCGGCGCACCTGCACACGCCCCTGGCGCAACCACATGCAGTGGCCGCCCTGCAGGCGGCGCAGTTGCGCGAACAGCGTCCGCTCGCTGCCTTCGATCCCGAACGGGTCAAGCAACAGCCGCCGCGCTACGTCGACATCGAGCGACGTCTCGACCAGCCCGCTCCGCGCCAGCGCCCGCTGTTCGGACGCGAACACGAACCGCTCGGACGACAGCGCATACAGCATCGGCTTGATGCCGAAGCGATCGCGCGCCAGGAACAGATCATCGGTGGCCGTGTCGTAGATCGCCAGCGCCCACATGCCGTTGAAGCGCAGCAGCATGTCCTCGCCCCATGCCTGCCAGGCGGCAAGGATCACTTCGGTATCGGACTGGCTGCGGAAAACCGCGCCCTTCGCCTCGAGCTCGCGGCGCAATTCGAGGAAGTTGTAGATCTCGCCGTTGTAGACGATCACATGGCGGCCATCGCCTGACACCATCGGCTGATAGCCGCCCTCACCGGGATCGATGATGGCGAGCCGACGATGGCCGAAGGCGACGTTTCGCTTGGCGTTGAACCAGGTGCCCTCGCCGAACGGACCGCGATGCGCGATCAAATTGGTGAGCCGCGAGATGTCGACCGGCTCCACGGGAGCGCCGCGCAGATTGACGATGCCTGCGATGCCGCACATGTCTAAATGGCCTTGAAGGGTAGGAAGCGACTGCTGATGACGCGGAGATCCCGCCAGCACACGGCGCGATAGGGACCGAGCTGCGACATCGCGACGGCGGCAACAAAAATCGCCGCCGCCGACACGCCGTAGAGCGACACCACATACCACCATGACGGCGCGTGGTCGAACGACGCGTGGCCGAGCTGCGAACGCAGCGCCAGCGCGATGGCTACTCCCGTGCCAAGCGGAATCAATACGAAATGCAACATCCGTGACCACATACCTGAAAGGCGGAAGGTTCGCCGCAGCAACAGCACGGTGATCACCATCTGGGCGACCATCCCGACGCAGGAGCTCCATCCGGCCGCCTGCCAGCCGAAATACGGCAACGCGACGGCGCTGGTCGCCAGCGTGAAGATGCCCGTGACGAGCGAGATCAACGCGTTGGAACTGGAGCGCCCCTGCGACAGCAGATAGAACGCAAACACATTGGCGCTGGACCCCAATATTCCGCTGATCGCGAGCACCACCAGCACCAGCTGGGCCTCGGCGGCGACCTCGGCGCCGGTCCATCGATGCAACAACGCGCCTGCGACCGGGATCAGGCCGCCCAGCGCGCTTGCGGCAAGCACATTGAGAATCCAGGACGAGCGAAGCAGGAGGTCGACCTTGCGATCGTCATCCTCCCTCTGCAGGGTGCTGAAGAACGGGAACAAGATCTCGCCGATCTTCAGCACACCGATATAGACAGCCTCCTCCAGCCGCTGCGCGACGCTGTAGAAGCCGACGAATTGCGGCTGCAGCAGAGCGCCGAGCAGATAGCGGTCCGCCTGCCCGGCGAACAGCGCGCCGCTTTGCGCCGCGAACTGCCAACCGCCAAGCTTGACCAGCGCACGCAGCGCACCGCGATCGAGCGCCGGCCGTGCCAGCCAGTCACTGATGGCGTGGCGCGACCAGGCAAACGCCATCACGAGATTTGTTGCAAAGCCCAAGGCCTGACAGCCGAGGAAGGTCGAGGCACGCGGCGCGTAGGGGATCAGCAGCAGCATCGACATCGTCGTCACCACCGTGCCCGTGATGCTGATCGACGCGATCCGCCGATAGTCCTGACGCGCCGTGAACAACGAGAGGAAGACGGCGAACAGGCACTGGAACAGCCAACCGGCGCCGGCCAATGCGAAGGCGAGCCCGAGGTCGTCGGCGGCAGGGCCGCCGAGGTGGAATCCCAGTCGTGCGAGCGGCGCGCCGGCAAAGGCAAGCAACGCCGCGATCAGGCCGCCAAAGACGATGGCAAGCGCGAGAGCGGTCGCGAAAAATCGCCGCGCCTGGTCGCGGTCGGACGGTTCCAACCTTTGCGCGAGCTCGCGCGCCGTCGAAAGGCCGAGCGCATTGCTGAACATCAGCGCCGGCGCGACACAGGCCGTCACCAGACCCGCAACGCCGAACGCGGCGAGACCGAGCCGGAAAATCACGAACGGCAGGATCGCGAGATTGAGCAGCACCGCGACCGCGAAGGCGGTCGCGTTCCATGCCGAGTTACCGAGCAGATGGGATGGACCCTTTTTCACCGCCATGCCCGCTTTCGGTCCATCGCTCCGATACGCCTCAAGTGCCTCTTCCGTAAGGGCAAAACCCCATTCGGCATGGCGACGGGCTAGCAGCCGGCGCGGTGATTGTCGAGGGTTGGCGGACGGCGGGGAGGCGTGGGTCCGGGCCAGGGCCGCGGCAAATGCAGGAGCCGATCTCCGCGGAACCATGGCTGGTTGTTTCCGGCCCTGTTTGTGATCCGGGTAACAGTTGGAAAGGCCTGCCAAATTGTCTATGGCAGATGGGCTCAAGCCCCCGGGCAGCCCGCCCAACAAGAGGTGTCTCAATGCCCTTTCCCCGCGCATCCCAAGCCCTGTC
This sequence comes from Bradyrhizobium brasilense, assembly GCF_029714345.1. NCBI lineage: Bacteria > Pseudomonadati > Pseudomonadota > Alphaproteobacteria > Hyphomicrobiales > Nitrobacteraceae > Bradyrhizobium > Bradyrhizobium brasilense. The sequence continues at coordinate 3,325,971 of NZ_CP121669.1, read as the reverse complement.
CCGTTTCACCGTGCTGGATTTGACCCGGGTCCGGTCTGGGCCGACCTGCGTGCGTCAGCTCGCCGATTGGGGCGCCAATGTCGTCAAGATCGATGCGCTTCTGGAGGACGGCGGTGGCGAGCAGCCGGGCGGCCCGCGCGGCGGGTCCGATTTCCAGAACCTGCATCGCAACAAGCGCGCAATGACGCTGAACCTCAAGGACCCCAAGGGGCTCGAGGTGTTCAAGCGGCTGGCCGAACAGGCTGATGTCGTGGTCGAAAACTTCCGGCCGGACGTCAAGGCCAAGCTCGGCATCGATTACGAGAGCATCCGCAAGATCAATCCGCGGATCGTCTATGGCAGCATCTCCGGGTTCGGTCAGGACGGCCCCTATCACAAGCGCCCTGGCTTCGATCAGATCGCCCAAGGCATGGGCGGCCTGATGTCGGTGACCGGCGCGCCCGGCGGCGGACCGATGCGGGTCGGCATTCCCGTCGCCGACCTTACCGCGGGTCTGTTCTGTGCGATCGGCATCCTCACAGCGCTGCTGGAGCGCGACGTATCCGGCGAAGGCCAGTGGGTGCAGACCTCGCTGCTGCAGGCCCAGATCTTCATGCTGGATTTCCAGGCGGCCCGCTGGCTGATGGAAAAGGAAGTGGCCAAGCAGGCGGGCAACAACCATCCGACCTCGATCCCGACCGGCGTGTTCAAGACCTCCGACGGCTACATCAACATCGCCACGACAGGCGGGCGGATCTGGGAGCGTTGTGCACAGGCGATCGGCGCGCCCGAGCTGATCACCGACCCAGACTACGCGACCGCGCCGGCGCGCTCGAAGAACCGCGACGCGCTGAATGCCAGGATCGGCGCGCTGACCGCGAAGAAATCGACCGAGACCTGGGTACAGGAGCTGAACGCCGCCGGCGTGCCGTGCGGGCCGATCTACTCCATCGACCAGATGTTCGAGGATGCCCAGGTCAAGCATCTCGGCATGGCCCAGCACGTGCCCAATGACGAGAACCGGCAGATCCAGCTGGTCAGCCAGCCTGTGACGCTGTCGCGGACGCCGAGCAGGATGGCCGCCCGGCCGCCGGAGTTCGGCGAGCAGACCGAAGAGCTACTGGCCGAATTCGGCTTCGGCAAGGATGAGATCGCCGAGCTCCGTCAGCGCAAGGTGGTTTGACGGTATCAAGCCACCAACGCCCTAGCGGTTCGAGGTCGCCAGATCCCGGACCGCCACTACGCCCGCGCAGGCCGCAGCATTCGTCCGAGCCCGACGAACGCCTTGTCGATCACCGGCCAGAACAGCAGCACGATCGCCAGCGTCGTGATGGTGCCGACCAGGCCGTTCGACCAGAACACCTTCATGTCGCCGCCGGAGCCGATCATCGAGAGGCGGAACGCATCCTCGGCGCGGTTGCCGAGCACCAATGCGAGGGTGAACGGCGCGAGCGGGATCCCGATTTTCTTGAAGACGTAGCCGACGACACCGAAGCCCAGCATCAGCCAGATATCGAACATCGCATTCTGGATCGCATAGGCGCCGATCGCGCAGGACACCACGATCATCGGCGCTACGGCCGCGAACGGCACGCGCAGGATCGAGGCGAAGATCGGCACCGTGGTCAGCACCAGCACCAGGCCGACGACATTGCCGAGATACATCGAGGCGATCAGGCCCCAGACGAAATCCTTGTGCTCGACGAACAGCAGCGGCCCCGGGTTGAGGCCCCACACCATCAGGCCGCCGAGCAGGATCGCAGCGGTCCCCGAACCGGGAATGCCGAGCGCCAGCATCGGCAACAGCGCCGAGGTGCCTGAGGCATGCGCGGCGGTCTCCGGCGCGAACACGCCCTCGATCCGGCCCTTGCCAAAGCTCTCCTGATCCTTGGCGAAGCGCTTGGCGAGGTTGTAGCCCATAAAGGAGGCCGCGATCGCGCCGCCCGGCGTGATGCCGAGCCAGCAGCCGATCACCGACGAGCGCAGCAGCGTCACCCAGTATTTCGGCAGGTCCTTCCACACCGAGAGCACGACGCGCAGGCTGATGCCGGCCGCGTGTCCGCGCAGCGCGAGGCGCTCCTCCATCGTGAGCAGGATCTCGCTGATGCCGAACAGGCCGATGACAGCGACGAGGAAGTTGATGCCGCGCAGGAGCTCCGCGGAGCCGAACGTCATGCGCAATTGCCCGGACACCGTATCCATGCCGACGCCGGCGAGCAGCAGCCCGAGCGACATCGAGATGACCGTCTTGTGCTTGGCCTCGCGGCCGAGGCCGACGAAGGAACAGAAGGTCAGGAGATAGACGGCGAAGAATTCCGGCGGGCCGAACCTCAGCGCAAACGACGAGATCATCGGCGCCAGGAAGGTGATCAGCAGCACCGCGACCAGCGAACCGACAAAGGACGAGGTGAACGCCGCGGTGAGCGCTTCCGCCGCCCTGCCCTGCTGCGCCATCGGATAGCCGTCGAAGGTGGTCGCGACCGACCAGGCTTCGCCCGGGATGTTGAACAGGATCGAGGTGATGGCGCCACCGAACAGCGCGCCCCAATAGATGCACGACAGCATCACGATGGCGGAGGTCGGATCCATGGTGAAGGTCAGCGGCAGCAGGATCGCGACGCCGTTGGGGCCGCCAAGCCCGGGCAGCACGCCGACGAAGATACCGAGCACCAGCCCGACCATCATCAGGAGCAGCGTCTTCCACGTCAAAAGGACGGCAAAGCCGTGCAGCAGGAGACCGAAAGCTTCCATGGTTCGACTCGGTTCGCTAGCGGCCGAGAGCCGCTTCGAGCGGCCCCTTCGGCATGATGACGTCGAATGCGATGTCGAAGGTCACGAACATTGCGGCGGTGAAGACAAAGGCGGTGAGCAGCGACTTCCACAGCGCGATCTTGCCGACGAGGCGCATGAAGCCCGCGATCAAGAGAAAGCTCGCGACGTAGAGGCCGAGATATTGGGTGGCGAGGCAGAACAGCAATGTCGGCACGAACACCGCCATCACCCGGCGAAGCTGGGCGCGGGTGACAAAGGTCTCGGCAGCCTCCTGGCGCGAGACAAAGGCCGCACCCAGGCCATAGAGGCTGGCGCCGCCGAGGATGACCGAGAGGTAGAACGGAAAATAGCCCGGCTGCGGACCGGTCGAGTCCCACGACGCGCCGGTGCGCCAATTGTCCCAGCCGAGCACCACGGCGAGCGCAAGCAACAGCAGCGACACGACGACGTCGACGACGCCGGTGCTGACGACCGCCGGCGAGTTATCTTCAGGGGCGGTCGGATCGTCGACGACGATCTCAAGTTCGGTATTGGACATGGATGAGACGGTCTGGGTTGCGAGGGCAACGATTGGGATAGCGTGCTGATGCAACCACCGTCAATGCAGCCTTCAGCTAAACAGTGGAACGTTCGGGAAAGGCGCTCGCAAGTGCAGCACGCTCCGGCTTGAGAACGCCGCGCTCGGTGATCAATCCGGTCACAAGCCGCGCCGGCGTCACGTCGAAGCCGAAATTGGCAACCGACGAGCCGTCCGGAACCACGCGCACGGTCTCGATCCGGCCATCCGCCGTACGTCCCGTGAGGTGCGTCACCTCGGCGGCCGCGCGCTGCTCTATCGGAATCTGCCTGACGCCGTCGTCGATACTAAAGTCGATGGTCGGTGACGGCAGCGCAACATAGAATGGCACGCTGTTGTCGCGGGCCGCGAGCGCTTTCAGATAGGTCCCGATCTTGTTGCAGACGTCGCCATTGGCGGCGACGCGATCGGTCCCGACGATCGCGAGATCGACCATCCGATGCTGCATCAGATGGCCGCCGGTGTTGTCGGGGATCACGGTGTGCGGCACGCCGTGGTGACCGAGTTCCCAGGCGGTGAGCGAAGCGCCCTGATTGCGCGGACGCGTCTCGTCGACCCAGACGTGGACCGGAATGCCGCGATCATGCGCCTGGTAGATCGGCGATGTCGCCGTTCCCCAATCCACGGTTGCAAGCCAGCCGGCGTTGCAATGCGTCAGGATGTTCACCACCTCGCCCGGCCTCTTGGTCGCGGCGATCGTCTCGATCAGGCCGAGCCCGTGACGGCCGATCTCGCGGTTGATCTCGACATCCTCATCGGCGATCTCGCGCGCGCGGGCATAGGCCGCCTCGGCGCGGGCCGAAGCCGCGAGCGGCGCCAGCGCGCGCTGCATCTCGTCAACAGCCCATTTCAGATTGACCGCGGTCGGCCGGGTCGCAAGCAGCATCTTGCCGGCGCGCTCGAGCGCCGCATCCGAGGCATCGGCGCGCATCGCAAGCGCCACGCCATGGGCTGCGGTCGCGCCGATCAGCGGCGCGCCGCGGACCAGCATCGAGCGGATCGCCTCGCCGGCCTCGTCCGCTGTGGTAAGTTTGGCGACGATGAATTCATGCGGCAACCGGCGCTGATCGATCGCGCCGACCGACCAGCCGTCGGGCTCGAGCCAGATGCTGCGAAAATGTCGTCCATCGACTTTCATGTCCTACGCCCTTCGCGTCGCGCGCTCGCTAGAGGACTTCTTCACGACCGCAACACCCGTCCGGCGACGGCATCGAGCTTGGCCAGCAGCTGCGGATCGCGGGCCGCGGGCGCCGTGATCAGCGCGGTATCCAGCGCCCGATCCGAACCGACCGGGCACGGCTCGTGCTCGCGCGGGAAATCCCGCGCCAGCCGCGCGACCAGCGCCTTTGCCTTCTCGGCGTTCGAATTCAGCACGCGGATGATATCCTGCACCGTCACGGCATCATGCGCCGGATGCCAGCAATCGAAATCGGTGACCATCGCCACGCTGGCGTAGCAGATCTCGGCCTCGCGGGCGAGCTTGGCTTCCGGCATATTGGTCATGCCGATCACCGAATAGCCCTGCGCCTTGTAGGTCAGGCTTTCGGCGAGCGAGGAGAACTGCGGCCCTTCCATGCAGAGGTAGGTGCCGCCGCGGGCGAACGCGATGTCTTCGGCCTCGGCAGCGGCGGCGAGATGCCTCGCCAGCAACGGCGACACCGGATGCGCCATCGAGACATGTGCGACGCAGCCCCTGCCGAAGAACGAGCTCTCGCGCTTGTGGGTGCGATCGACGAACTGGTCGACCAGCACGAAAGTACCGGGCGGCAGCTCTTCCTTGAACGAGCCGCATGCGGACAGCGCGACGAGGTCGGTGACCCCCGCCCGCTTCAGCACATCGATATTGGCGCGATAGTTGATGTCGGACGGCGACAGCGCGTGTCCATGGCCGTGGCGCGGCAGGAACACGATCGGGAGTCCCGCCATCTCGCCGCGGCGGAGCGGCGCCGACGGCTCGCCCCAGGGGCTTGTGATCGCCTCCTCGCGGACATTTTCCAGGCCCGGCAGATCGTAGATGCCAGATCCACCGATGATCCCCAACACGGCTTTGGTCATGATCGCTCCTCACGGTCCCGCAACGGCGCCGGAGGGGTGACCGAGCCCAATCGGGCTCGCCGGACGTTCGGCCATACTGCGGCGCAGTAATCACTGCGCCGCTGCCACTTGCAAGGCAATTCCAAGCTAACAGGAAAGCAGCCGGCCCAGTCATTCCGGGACACCCGAAGGGTGCCCCCGGAATCTCGAGATTCTGGGTTCGATGCTCCGCATCGCCCCGGAATGACGGCGGATCCGCTACTTCGCGACGAACCCTGCCGCGTTCATCAGCGAGGCATTCTGCTTGTCGTCATCCTCGAGGAACTCGACCATGTCCTTGCCGGTGAGGAAGATCGGCTTCAGCGCCTGCTTCTCCATGTAGTCCTTGTATTCAGCCGTCTGCGTCACCTTCTGGAACAGGTCGACATAGAACGCCTGCTGCTCCTGCGTGACCTTGCCCGGCAGGAACATCGCGCGCAGCATCAGATACTGCACGTCGAGCCCCTCCTCCTTGCAGGTCGGGATGTCGTTCCAGGATTGCGTGTCGGTGACCTTGGTCTTGTAGGAGATGCGCTCCTTGTCGAACACGCAGAGCGCGCGAACCTGTCCGGCGCGCCAGACTTCGAGGTTCTCGCTCGGATTGTTGACGTTGGACTCGGTGTGGCCGCCGACCAGCTGGGTCGCGGCCTCGCCGCCGGACTTGTACGGCAGGTACGAGAATTTTGCGCCGGTCTTCTGCTCCATGAACACGGTCAGCACGTGATCCTCGCGCTTGGAGCCCGTGCCGCCCATCTTGAACGGCGCACTCGCCGCTTTCGCGGCAGCGATGAACTCCTTCACGGTCTTCGGACCGGAGGCGTTGTCCCACAACACGAACTGATCGAGCGCGATCACCGACACCGGGGTGAGGTCGCGCCAGTTGAACGGAATCTTGGCCGACAGCGGCAACATGTAGATCAGCGAATAGGCGATCAGCACCTTGTTGGGATCACCCTCGCTGGACTTCATGTACATCAGCGCTTCCGCACCCGACGCGCCGCCCTTCAGCGACACTACCATCGGCTGCTTCATCAGATTGTTCTTCTGGATCGCCGCCTGCATCATGCGCGCCATCTGGTCGGAGGCGCCGCCGGCACCGGCCGCGACCACGATTTCGACCGGCTTGCTCGGCTCCCAGCCGGCAAAGGCCGGCGTGCTCAGCAAGAGGGCCGCGATTGCAGCCGTGGTCTTTACAATCTGTCCCACGTGTTTCTTCCCTATCTATTTGTTCGGCTTGGCAAAACCTGCGAGGTGGCGGGCTCGCGTCATTGTGCCGAGAATGAAGGTGAGTTCAAGCCGCGAACTGCCGCATGGCCTATGACTTTGGAATGAGGTGGGTGCGTCACTTCGCTTAGCATAGCCGCTTTGCAACAGTCCCGTCATCCTGAGGAGCGCGGAACGCGCGTCTCGAAGGATCGACGGTCACCAGCCGGGCCGTGCATCCTTCGAGGCTCGCTCCGCTCGCACCTCAGGATGACGGGGTGAGTTTTGATTCAACTTTCAAACAGCTTGTTCGCTGTCGTCCCTGCAAAAGCAGGGACCCATAACCACAGACGTTCGTTGTTGAAGCGAGCTGTGGCTCCAGCGTTGTGCGACAATGACCTTCGGTGGTTGTGGGTCCCGGGTCGCGCTTCGCTCGCCCGGGACGACACCCAATTTGTGGAGCGATTTGCGAGTCACACATCCGCGCTCTCGCGACATGATCTGCCCGAGCTTTGCAGTTCGATCCGCCCTCTCTTGAACGGAGGGCGCAGGGAAAGCCGGGTGCCGATCGCACCCATGGGCCCCGAGCAAAAGGTAGAAAGCTCGGGGGTAGGACCACAGGTGTAACCGGAAACAACCCGGCTTTCCCTGCGCGATGGTTTACGGCTTATACGTGCTCACCCCGGCGAGACTGGGCTTTGTTGTCACCGCCCTCGCAAAAACGCTTGCGCGCTTTGCGAGAGGACACCTGCCGCTAGGGCGTCAGGCCTGCACGATTTCGCCGTCCGCCGGATGCGCACTCGTCAGTCGCGCAACCGGCGTCCACCGCATCTCACCGCAACACCCATGACGATGCGCAGCGCCCCTCGATCGGGTGAGACGGCTATTTCTATAGCACTGAGTTGGCTTTCGGATAAAGCGAAATATTTTTGCTTTGAGGGCTTGACCCGTCGGGCAACTCAATGATTGAGCGCCGCCGCTACTTGCCCTTGAAGTTGGGCGCGCGCTTGTTGAGGAAGGCGTCCATGCCCTCGCGGAAATCTTCGCTCATATAGGCGCGCAGGATCAAATCCTCGCCCTCCTCGCGCGACAGCGTGCGGCGGATGCGGCGCACCGCCTCCTTGGTCACTTCGAGCGTGATCGGCGCGTGGCCGGCGACGAGCTTCGCCGTCTCGGTGGCGCGGCGCTGCAACGTTTCCACATCGGGGACGACTTCGTTCAACAGCCCGAGCGCCAGCGCTTCCGGCGCCTCGACGAGGCGCGCCTTGAAGATCAGATCCTTGGTCCGCGCCGGACCGATCAGCGACACCAGCCGCGAGATGTTGGACATCGACAGGCAGTTGCCGAGCGTGCGCGCGATCGGGAAGCCGATCCGCGTCGCCTCGGTGCCGATCCGGATATCGCAGCAGGCGGCGATGCCGGCGCCACCGCCGGTGCAGGCGCCGGCGATCGCCGCGATCACAGGCACACGGCACTGCTCGAGCGTTCCCAGCACGCGATCGATCCGCGCCTCATAGTCGAGCGCATCCTGCGCCGTCTTGAACGCGCGGAACTGCGAGATGTCGGTGCCCGAGGCGAACGCCTTGTCGCCGGCGCCGGTCATGATCAGCGCCTTGATGGAGCGATCCTGATTGATGTTCTCGCAGATCGCCGCCATCTGCTCGTACATTGCAAAGGTCAGCGCATTGCGCGCCTGCGGCCGGTTGAACGTGATGCGCGCGATCCCGTCCTCGACGGAATAGATCAGGTCTTCGGTCGAAGTGACGGGCGCGTTCATGTCTCGCTCTTTCTGTTGTTTGCGGTTCGATTTCAGGCGACAGCCTTCGACTGCGCGGCGTCTCGGCCCTTCAGGACCTCCATCGCCGCCAGCACGCCGCCGCTGCGATGCGGCACCTTGGCCAGATCAAGGCCCATCTCGACGCCGGACAGCGTACCCATCAGCATCAGGTCGTTGAAGTGCCCGATATGGCCGATCCGGAACACCTTGCCCTTGACCTTGTTGAGGCCGGTGCCGAGCGACATGTCGAAATTCTCCAGCACGACCTTACGGAAGTGGTCGGCGTCGTGGCCATCGGGCACCCGCACCGCGGTCAGCGCCGGCGAGTGTGCGCCCTGCTCCTGGCACTGTGTCTCGAGGCCCCAGACCTTGATCGCCGCGCGGGTCGCTTCGCTGTGGCGCTTGTGGCGGGCGAAGACGTTCTCGAGGCCCTCCTCCTCCAGCATCTTCACGGCCTCGCGCAGGCCGAACAGCAGGTTGGTGGCGGGCGTATAGGGCCAGGTGCCGGCCTTGTTGATGTTGATGACTTCCTGCCAGTCCCAATAGGAGCGCATGCCCGGATTGGCCTTGGCCACGGCGAGCGCCTTCTCCGACACGGCGTTGAAGCCGAGGCCGGGCGGCAGCATCAGCCCCTTCTGGGAGCCGGCGATGGAGACATCGATGCCCCATGCATCATGCTCATATTCCAGCGAGCCGAGGCCGGAGATGGTATCGACCATCAAGAGCGCCGGATGCTTCAGCGTGTCGAGGATCTTGCGGACGTCGCGCGGATAGGTGACGCAGGCGGTCGAGGTCTCGTTATGGACCACGCAGACCGCCTTGATCTTGTGCGCCTTGTCGGCGGACAGCCTGGCCTCGATCTGCTCGAGGTCGGCACCGTGGCGCCAGTCGCCCGCGATGAAATCGACGTCGAGCTTGAACTTGTCGGCAATGCCATGCCACAGCACCGCGAACTGGCCGGTCTCGCACATCAGGACCTTGTCGCCGGGCTGCAGCGTGTTGACGATCGCGGCCTCCCAGGCACCGGTCCCCGACGACGGGTAGATGATCACCGGCTGCTTGGTCCGGAACACACGCTGCATCGCAGAAAGCACGGCAAAACCGATCTCGGCGAACTCGGGACCGCGATGGTCCATGGTCGGCATATCCATGGCCCGCAGCACCCGGTCCGGCACGTTGGTCGGTCCCGGAATCTGCAGAAAATGCCTTCCAGTATGCACGGTCATGAGCGTCTTTCCCGGTCTCGTCTTGGTCGTGGTGAGCCGCTCGCATATCACTATTCGCCGGGTTTGTCCTAGGCCCGGCGGGGGTCCGTCATGCATATCTGACGGCGCTCCGCCGGGGCCGGCAGCGCCTTATTCGGCGGCCACCACCTTGCCCGACGCCACCAGTTCGCCGGTCTCCTCGAACGGCCGCTCGGGATGCATCAGGAACGCCGAGAAGCCGCCGACCAGCAGCAGGCCCATCGACATCAGGAACGGCAGGTACCAGTTTCCGGTGGCGTCGATGACGAAGCCGGCGACCAACGGCGAGACGATGGCCGCGAAAGCCGAGCCGGTGTTCATGATCCCGGCGGCAGTGCCGGAATATTTCGCCGCGATGTCCATCGGGATCGACCACATCGGCCCGATCACGAGCTCGGCGCAGAAGAAGCCGGCCGACAGGCAGAGCGCCACCAACGTGATGTCGTGAACGAACAGGATCGGCATCAGCGAGAGCAGCGCGCCGGCAAAGCCCACGACCGTCACGCTGAGTCGCGCCAGCCGTACATTGCCGGTGCGCTCGAGAATGCGATCGGAGATGACGCCGCCGATGCTGTCGCCGACGACGCCGGCAAAGAACACGCCGGATGCGAACAGGGCCGAGTTCTTCAGATCGAGGCTGTAGTTGTTCTTGAAGAACAGCGGCAGCCAGTTGAGATAGAGCCACAGGCACCAGCCGTAGCAGAAATAGGTCAGCGTCACCGGCCACATCCGCTGTAGCAGCGGTCCCCACGGCACCTTCGGCCGCTCGCCCTGCGGACGCGGCGGCAAGGTCGCAAGCTCGGCCGCGGTGATCGAGCCATGGTCCCGCGGCTCGTTGCGGAAGTACCAGACCCACGCGATGCCCCAGATCAGGCTGACGACGCCGAGCACGACGAACGCGCCGCGCCAAGTCAGCCAGAGGATCAGCAGCGCGACCACCGGCGGGGTGATGGCATTGCCGAGCCGCGCGAATGAATGCGTCAGGCCTTGCGCGAAGCCACGGCGGTTCGCCGGCGTCCAGTACTGCATCGCGCGCGTCGCGGTCGGAAACGTCGCGCCTTCGCCGAACCCCAGCGCGAATCGCGCGACGAACAGCGCGGCAAGACCATGGACAAAGCCTGTCATGATGGTCGCCGCGGCCCAGATCATGCCGCACCAGAACAAGGTCTGGCGCGGCCCGAAGCGATCGCCGACCCAGCCGCCGATCACCTGGAACAGCAGGTACGGATAGGCGAAGGCCGAGAACACCAGACCGAGCTCGGTGTTGGACAGGCCGAGCTCCTTCTGGATCTCGCCGGCCGCGGTGCCGATGTTCACCCGGTCCACATAGGTGATGAAGTACATCACGCAGAGCATGGCCAACACGACATGGGTGGCCTTGAACCGAAGCCTCATATCATCCCCTCCCCCGATCCGCGATTGTTCTGAGTTCGTTGCGCTGCGGATGCCGTGGCTGCCAGAGCTTCGGTTCTGATTGAATCAGAACCGAAGCTCTAGGTTTTGTTGACGCGTTTTCTTCACGCGAACCGGCGTCCACTTCGCTCGAAAACGCTCTAAGTGCTGACCACCTTCAGATGCGACGACGCGTTGCGCTGGTCGCGTTGCTCGAGAAGCCGCATCGCGGCCTCGACGCCGCCCGGGCGATGCGGGACGCCGGCGACCGACAGCCCCATCTCGACGCCGGTCAGCGCGCCAAGCAGCGTCAGCTCGTTGCACTCGCCGAGATGACCGATGCGGAACACCTTGCCCGCGACCTTCGACAGGCCGGCACCGAGCGACATGTTGAAATTGTCGAGCACGACCTTGCGGAACTGATCGGCATCATGGCCGGGCGGCATCATCACCGCGGTCAGCACCGGCGAGAATTCCGAGGGCTCCTGGCACAGCACCTCGAGCCCCCACTGATTGACGGCGGCGCGCGTCGCGGCAGCCAGCCGCTGATGACGGGCGAACACGTTGTCGAGCCCCTCCTCCAGCAGCATCGCGATGGCCTCGCGCAGCCCGTAGAGCAGGTTCGTCGCCGGCGTATAGGGGAAGAAGCCCTTGGCGTTCGGCTTCAGCATTTCCTCCCAGTCGAAATAGGAGCGCGGCATCTTGTTGGTGCGCGACGCGGCGCGGGCCTTTTCCGAGATCGCGTTGAAGCCGAGGCCGGGCGGCAGCATGAAGCCCTTCTGCGAGCAGCTGACGCTGACATCGACCTTCCACTCGTCGTGCCGGTAATCGACCGAGCCCAGCGAGGAAATGGTGTCGACCATCAGGAGCGCCGGATGCGCGGTGCGGTCGATGGCGGCACGGATGTCCGCGATCCGGCTGGTCGCGCCGGTCGAGGTCTCGTTGTGGACGACCATCACCGCCTTGATGCTGTGCGCGGTGTCGGCGGCGAGCCTTGCTTCAATCTGGGTGGGGTCGGCACCGAGGCGCCAATCGCCCGGCATGAAGTCCACCTCGATGCCGAACCGGCCGGCCATCTGCCGCCACAGGGTGGCGAAGTGGCCGGTCTCGACCATCAGGACCTTGTCGCCCGGCGACAGCGTGTTGACGATCGCGGCCTCCCAGGCACCGGTCCCGGATGACGGGAAGATCACCACCGGCCCCTTGGTCTGAAACACCTTCTGGCTGCCCTCGAGCACGGCACGGCCGAGCGCGGCGAATTCGGCGCTGCGGTGGTCGATGACCGGCATATCCATCGCGCGAAGAATACGATCCGGGACCGGGCTCGGCCCTGGAATCTGCAGAAAATGGCGCCCTTGATGCATGAGAACCTCCCAATCGCCGGATTTCGGCTCCTCTGCCAGCTATTTTGCATTCATTTTTTGTCTTTTCAATCCAATTTTGGTATTCGATCGAGAGCATCGACGCGACCGCGCGGGCAAATTATTGTTCAGAATATGAAATCCGCGATTCCCGAAGCCGGGGTTCCAATCACCCCGCCCGCCGCCGGCAATGGCAGCGACCGCCAGGAGGTCTCGCTTCACGGCGAGATCCTGCTGCGGCTCCGCGACTATGTGGTGGAGGGCAACATTCCCGAGGGCGCCCGCGTTCCCGAGCGGCAGCTCTGCGAGATGCTGGGTATCTCAAGAACGCCGCTGCGCGAAGCGCTCAAGGTGCTGGCCGCCGAGGGCCTGATCGAGCTCTTGCCCAACCGCGGCGCGCGGGTGCGCCGGCTCAGCCCGCGCGACCTCGAGGAATTGTTCGACGTCATGGCCGGGCTCGAGAGCCTCGCCGGACGACTTGCATGCGAGATCATCACCGACGAGGAAATCGTCGCGATCGAGCGCCTGCATTACGAGATGTACGGCCATTACCTGCACCGCGACATGCACGGCTATTTCCAGACCAACCAGCAAATCCATGAGAGCATCGTTGCGGCCGCGCGCAACGAGACGCTGAAGGCGACCTACGCCAACTTCGCCGGCCGGATTCGCCGCGTGCGCTATTCCGCCAATTTCGCCCGCAAGCGGCAGCGCTGGGCCGAGGCGATGCGCGAGCACGAGGCGATCCTCGATGCGCTGCGCCGCCGCGCGGCAAGCGAGCTCAGCGACATCCTGTTCCAGCACCTGCGCAACAAGCGGGCCGCCGCGATCGATCACCTCGCGGAGGGGCCGGACAGCGGCCTGGAGACGACGCCCCGGAACGACTAAAGGGGTCGGCACAAGGATGGCTGGAGGGCAGCCATCCTTGCCCATTATGAATTCATAATGTAATTCTCACGTCGAGAGAATGCATAATCCATGAGCAACTACAATGGCGTCATGGATCACATCGGATCTGGGATGAAGAACGCCTCCTCGCACGAACAACGCCTGCGGTCCGAACTGACCGGCGACGTGTTTTTCGACGCCTTCAACCGCGGCCGGTACGCGACCGACGCCTCGTTCTACCAGATCATGCCGGCCGGCGTGGTGGTGCCGCGAACCGTCGACGAGGCGCTGCGGGCCCTGGCGATCGTCCGCGACGCCGGGCGGATCGTCACCCCGCGCGGCGGCGGCACCTCGCAATGCGGCCAGACCGTCAATGACGGCATCGTCGTCGACCTGTCCAAGCACCTGAACCGGATCCTCTCGCTCGACGTCGAGAATCGGACCTGCGTGGTCGAGCCGGGCATCGTGCTCGACGACCTCAACCGGCAACTCAGGAAGCACGGGCTGTGGTTTCCGGTCGACGTCTCGACCGCCTCCCGCGCCACGATCGGCGGCATGGCCGGCAACAATTCCTGCGGCGGCCGCTCGCTGCGCTACGGCACCATGCGCGACAACACGCTGTCGATGGATGCCGCGCTCGCCGACGGTACACTGCTGCATTTCGGCGAGGTGCCGCGCGACCTGACGCGGGTCAATTCGTCCGACAGCGGACTGAAGCTGTTTCGCGACATGCTCGATCTCGGCGAGCGCGAGGCGCTCGAGATCGCCGACAAATTCCCCAAGGTGCAGCGCCGCGTCGGCGGCTATAACCTCGACGCGCTGGTGCCGCGCAACGCGCCGAACAACCTGGCGCATCTGTTGGTCGGCTCGGAGGGCACCCTTGCCTTCACGACGCAGGTCGAACTCAAACTGTGGCCGGTGATCCGCAACAAGGCGCTCGGCGTTTGCCATTTCGGCAGCTTCTACGAGGCGATGGACGCGGCCCAGCATCTGGTCAAGCTGCGGCCGATTGCCGTGGAGCTGGTCGACCGCACCATGATCGCGCTCGGCCGCGAGATCGCGATGTTCCAGCCGATCATCTCGGCGGCGGTGCGCGGCGATCCGGACGCCATCCTGGTGGTCGAGTTCGCCGAAGAGGACCAGGCCGACAATCTCGCCCGCCTCAAGCAACTCGGCGAGCTGATGGCCGACCTCGGCTTCGGCTGGGACAAGCCGCAGCGCAAATGGGGCGGCGTGGTCGAGATCGTCGAGCCCGCGCTGCAAACCGGCATCGCCGATTTCCGCGCGGCCGGCCTCAACGTCATGATGTCGATGAAGCAGGAGGGCAAGCCGGTCTCGTTCGTCGAGGATTGCGCGGTGCCGCTGCCGCATCTCGCCGACTACACCGAGCGGCTCAATGCCGTGTTCGCCAAGCACGGCACCCGCGGCACGATGTATGCGCATGCCTCCGAAGGCTGCCTGCATGTGCGCCCGGTGCTGAATCTCAAGCTGGAGAAGGACGTCAAGGCAATGCGCGCCATTGCCGAGGAAGCCTTCGCGATGGTGCGCGAATACAAGGGCTCGCATTCAGGCGAGCACGGCGACGGACTGGTGCGCTCGGAATTCCACGAAGCGATGTTCGGGCAGCGCATCGTGGCCGATTTCCGCGAGGTCAAGCAGCGCTTCGATCCGACCAACACGCTCAACCCGGGCAAGATCGTCGATCCGCCTGCCATGGACGACCGCTCGCTGTTCCGCTTCGCGCCGGATTATCGCGTCGGCGAATTGAAGACGGTGCTGGACTGGTCGGCCTATCCCGGCGCCGGCGGCGGCTTCCAGGGCGCCGTCGAGATGTGCAACAACAACGGCGCCTGCCGGAAGCTCGAAGGCGGCGTGATGTGCCCGTCCTATCGGGCGACGCGCAACGAGAAGGACGTCACCCGCGGCCGCGCCAATACGCTGCGGCTGGCGATCTCAGGCCAGTTGGGTGCGGACGCGCTCGCCTCCGACGAGATGATGGAGACGCTGAAACTCTGCGTTTCCTGCAAGGCGTGCCGCCACGAATGCCCGACCGGCGTCGACATGGCCAAGATGAAGATCGAGGTGCTGGCCGCGCGCGCGGCGACGCACGGTCTGTCGCTGCGCGACCGGCTGGTCGGCTATCTGCCGCGCTATGTCGATCTCGCCTCGCGCTTTGCCCCGATCGCGAACTGGCGTAACCGGAGCCCGCTGCTGCGCGCGCTGTTCGAGAAACTTGCAGGGATCAGCGCCAGGCGCGCGTTGCCGGAATTTCGCAACGACACGTTCCGGCCCGCCGCTGAGGCACTGGGCCCGGTGGATGGCCGCGAAGTGGTGCTGTTCGCCGATACGTTCAACCGCGGCTACGAGCGGGAGAATCTCGACGCCGCGATCGAGGTGCTTGTCGCCGGCGGCTATCGCGTGCATCTGCCGAGGCCATCGGACGGCGGACGGCCGCCGTGCTGCGGGCGAACGTTCCTGTCGGCCGGACTGGTGGAGCAGGCCCGCGCCGAGCTTGACCGGCTGGTTGCGACCTACGTCCCGTTCGCGGCCCGCGGCGTGCCGATCATTGGTCTCGAGCCAAGCTGCCTTCTCACCTTGCGCGACGAGCTGCTGTCGCTGCGCTCGGATGAGGCCGCCAAAACGGTCAGCGCCCACGCGCTGCTGTTGGAGGAGTTTCTGGTGCGTGAGGCCGAGGCCGGGCGCCTCGCTTTGCCGCTCGGCGCGGTCGCCGGCAAGGCCGTGGTGCACGGTCATTGCCACCAAAAATCCTTCGGCGCGTTCAAGCCGGTGGAGAAGGTACTGCGCCTGGTGCCGGGCCTCGAGGTCAATACCATCGAGTCGAGCTGCTGCGGCATGGCCGGCGCGTTCGGCTATGGTGCCGACACCTATCAGGCCTCGATCGAGATGGCTGAATTGTCGCTGCTGCCAGCTGTCAGAGGCGCCGATCAGGACACGCTGATCGTGGCCGACGGGACCTCATGCCGGCACCAGATCAAGGACGGCAGCGGGCGGACGCCGCTGCATGTCGCCAGCGTATTGGCGATGAGCCTGAAACGTGCGAAATCAAATTCCGACAGATTGTTACCGACAAAGGAAGAGGCCCATGGCTGAGCTCACTCTCGAAATTGCCCGCAAGATTCTGGATGCCGCGCTGGCCAAGGGGATCGAGAAGAAGTTCAAGCCGCTGGTCGTCACCATCCTCGACGCCCGCGGCGCGGTGAAGGTGACCGCGGCACAGGACGGCACCAGCCTGATGCGGGCCGAGATCGCCCATGGCAAGGCCTATGGCGCGCTGGCGCTGGGGATGGGATCGCGGGCGCTGTTTCAGCGCGCGCAGGAGCAGGCCTACTTCGTCGACGCCGTGAACACGCTGGCGCAGGGCCGGATGGTGCCGGTCCCCGGCGGCGTCCTGATCATGGACGGTGCGACCCTGCTCGGCGCCGTCGGCGTCAGCGGCGACACCTCGGACAACGACGAGATCTGCGCCGTGGCCGGCATCGAAGCCGCCGGCCTGAAGCCCAACGCGGGCTAGAGTGCGGTCAGTTCAGGTCGAATAGCGACCGAGACGGGACTGTGCTCTCTCGCCCCGTTCTTACGGGGCGAGGTGAAGCGAAGTGCTCAGCGGCCGGTCCAGGTCGGCTTGCGCTTCTCGCCGAAGGCCTTGAGGCCTTCCTTGGCGTCCTCGGTCATCGCGAGCAGCGCGATCTGGCTTTCGGTGTAGGCGATGCTTTCATCGAACGACATCGAGGCGATCGCCCGCATCGCGTATTTGCCGCGACGGATCGCCGTCGGCGACTTGTCGACAATGCGGCCGATCAGCCAATCGACCTTGGCGTCGAGCTCGGCCGCCGGCACCACATAGTTGAGCAGACCCGCAGCCTGCGCGGCCCTGGCGTCGAACGGCTCGCCGGTCAGCGCCCATTCGTTGACGAGGCGCGGCGGGGCAATCGATTGCAGCAGGCTCAGCACCTGCATCGGAAACACGCCGACCTTCACCTCGGGCAGACCGAAGATCACGCCATCGGCAGCCACCGCCATGTCGGTCATGCACAACAGACCCATGCCGCCGGCCATGCAGACGCCGCCGACCCGCGCGATCGCGGGCTTGGTCGCGTTCTGCGACAGCCGCAGCAGGTCGGCATAGTCGACATTAGGGCGCGAGAAATCCATCGAGAAGGCCGCGCCGCTGTTCTGCAGATCAGCGCCGGCGCAGAACGCTTTGTCGCCCGCGCCGGTCAGCACGATGACGCGGACGTCCTTGTCGTCATGCGCCTCGCGATAGCCCCTGGCGATGCCCGCGATCACCCCGGCATTGAGCGCGTTGCGCTTGTCCGGGCGGTTGATGGTGATCCAGAACGCCTGCCCGCGCTTCTCGAGAAGAACGCTGTTGTCGGTCATGTTTCCTGCCTGTTTTCTTGGCCATGTGCGCCGTTGTCAGCCGACATTTGCGGCAGGATCGGCGCCGACTGCAAGCAGGATTATGCGGCGGCGGACGCCTTCCTGATCCAGACCTTGTTGTCGTGGAATGCTGCGCCGCCGAGCGGTGCGACGGCCTCCGCCCCGGTCAGCATGTTGATGCCACGCCCGCCGATATGCGACTTGTTCGGATGGATCGACTCGGCGATCACCACGCCGCGGCGAACGCCGTCGAACAGTTTTGCGGTCAGTGTGGTCTCGCCGCGCATGTTGCCGAGCGTCACCGCGTCGCCATCGGCGATCAAGAGATCAGCCGCATCGTCGGGATGGATCATCACGGTCGGCGCGCCCTCGCGGGCCTGCGACGACGGCGTTTCGTTGAAGCTGGTGTTGAGGAAGCTGCGGGACGGCGAGGTCGCAAGCCGGAACGGATGCTGCGCATCCGCCTCCTCGATGATGGTCCAGTGGTCGGGCAGCGAGGGCATCTTGTCCCATGCGCCCATCAGCCCGCCGGTGCCGACGGGCACCTTGCCCCAATCGACCTTGAAGTGGAACTTCTTGTCGGCATGGGCAAAGCCGTCGAGATAATGCGAGGTGCGGAAATCAGGCTGCAGGTCGCGCCACAGCTCGGCTTCGAGCGTGTCGATGTCGCCGTGGCCGCTCTTCTTAAGCGTCGCATCGATCAGCTGGCGCGGCGTCATGTCGAAGCCGGGATGCACGGCGTTGAGGCGGCGGCCGAGCCCCTGCATCACCTCGTGATTGGAACGGCACTCGCCGGGCGGATCGATCAGCTTCGGGCCGACCGAGATGTGCTGATGACCGCCGCCGTAATAGAGGTCGTCGTGCTCCATGAACATGGTCGCCGGCAGCACGATATCGGCCATCTGCGCCGTCTCGGTCATGAACTGCTCGTGCACCGCGACGAACAGATCCTCGCGGGCAAAGCCCTGGCGCACCAGCGCCTGCTCGGGCGCCACCGTCATTGGGTTGGTGTTCTGGATCAGCATCGCCTTGACCGGCCCGCCGCCGCGCAGCGCTTCGGGATCGCCGGTGAGGATGCGGCCGATCTTGGACTGATCGAGCACCCGCGTCGAGGGATCGATCGCGTCATGGCCTTCGATGATCGACTCGTCGAAACGCCAGATTGCGGCATTGTTGAAGAACGCGCCGCCGCCCTCATATTGCCAGGCACCGGTGACCGCGGGGATGCACGATGCGGCGTGCATCTGGGCGGCGCCGTTGCGGCTGCGGGTGAACCCGTAGCCAAGACGGAAGAACGAGCGCTTGGTCTGTCCGACCAGCCGCGCGAACGCCTCGATCTCCTCGACCGGCACGCTTGAGATCGCCGAGGCCCATTCCGGCGTGCGGGTCTTCAGATGCGCTTCGAGTTCGTCGGGGCAATCGGTATGGCGCGCAAGATAATCGCGATCGGCAAATCCCTCGCGGAACAGCACATGCATCACGGCGCAGGCAAACGCGCCATCGGTGCCCGGCCGCAGCAGGATCTTGATGTCGGCCTGCTTCATGGTCTCGTTGTTGTAGACGTCGACCGCCGCGATCTTCGCGCCGCGCTCCTTGCGCGCGCGGGATGCATGCGTCATCACGTTGACCTGGGTGTTCACCGGATTGGTGCCCCAGATCACGACGAGGTCGGAGACGCCCATCTCGCGGGGATCGACGCCGGCGATCTTGCCGGTCCCGGCGGCAAAGCCGATGCGCGCGATGGTTGCGCAGATCGTGCCGTAGAAGCGCGAATACTTCTTCACATGCGACAGCCGATTGAGGCCGTCGCGCATCACCAGCCCCATCGTGCCGGCGTAGTAATAGGGCCAGACCGACTCGGCGCCGAACTCCCGCTCGGCCGCGTCGAAGCGCGCCGCGATCTCGTCCAGTGCCTCGTCCCAGGAGATCCGCGCGAACTGGCCGGAGCCCTTCGGGCCGGTCCGGCGCAGCGGATACATCAGCCGCTCGGCGTGATGAATCCGCTCGGCATAGCGCGCCACCTTGGCGCAGACCACACCGGCCGTATAGGTCTGCTGCTTTGAGCCGCGCACCCTCCCGATCGAGCGTCCCTCGATCACCTCGACGTCGAGCGCACATGCCGAGGGGCAGTCGTGCGGACAGGTGGAATGGCGGATGTCGACCTTGGCATGCTGGTTCATGGCCAAATTGGTAACATCAAATGCCGCCTCCGCCGAGGGGCATTATCGACCCAGCCGGCGCGAAATCCGGGCACGTGCCATGCGGGAGGCGCCCGGACGGGCAGCTATTGGCCTGAGCCGTCCATCAGACGCGGAAGATGCGGGTGTAGTGCGATTTGATCGATTCCCCTTCCCGCTCCACCGCCACCGGATCGTCCTTCATGGTCTTGATGTCCTTTAGCGGCCTGCGTCCAGCCTTCTCCTTGGCCTGCGCGTGGACGGATCTGAGGCCGCCGATCTCGACATTGAGCTGCTGGCCCTCACGCCCGAGCGCGAAGGACTGGAACAGCCTGGCGGCATTCGGATGCGGACAGTCCTTGAAGATCCCGTTGGGGCCGACAATGATCGGCGACCCCTCGGTGGCGTAGACCGGCTCGACTGGGCGGCCGGCCTCCTTCATCTGGAAGATGTTGTATTCGTTGCCGTCGGCCATGACAGCACGCTCGCCGAGATCGAGCTTCTTGGGTGGATCCGTCGAGGACTGCACCTGCATGATGTTCTGCTTGGCCAGCTTCTCGAAGAAGCTCCAGCCGAGATCGCGCTGCATCTGATAGGTTGCGGTCATAATGGTGCCGCTATAGCCGGGATGCGCCTTGACGATCTTGCCCTTCCATTTGGGATCCAGCAGATCGGCAAAGCTCTGGGGCGCCTCCTCTGCCTTCACGAGATTGGTGTTGTAGGCAATGATCGAAAGCCAGACCCGGAAGCTTGCGAATTGCCCGTCCGCGTCGCGATGCTCCTCGGGGTAGTATTTCGCGACCTCCTCCGGAACATAGGGCGCGAGAATGCCGTCGCGCTTCCACACGATGAAATGTGCGGCGTCGGAGGAATTCACGACGTCGACGGCATGAATGTTGCTGGAATATTCCTGGCCGACCCGCTGGAACACACGCTCCGCGCCGGTGCGTTCGACGCGCACGGTGATATCGGGATATTTGGCTTCAAATGCCCTTGCCAGCTTCTCGGCAACCGGCAGATCGGTCGACGTGTAGTAGACGACCTGCCCCTCTTTCTTCGCCGCTTCGATCAACGTCGGCGTCACCGGTTCCGCAGGTGGCGCGGCGGCCATCACGCGCGTTGAAAGGGCGGCCCCAGCCAGCACCGCGCCCGAGCCCTTCAGCATGTCGCGACGCGATAGCCCAGGATGTTTCCTCATATGATTCCCCGCACGCGATGGCGAAGTTTGAGTACACCGTCCTCCCGCTCTTATTCCGATGCGCGAAAACGGAGTCTGTCGTCGACAGAAGCTTCAAGTTGCAGCTAGACTTCTGATCAAGAAACAAGACTAAAGTTGGGGGATTCAGTCAATGGCAAGCCTGCGATACGCCTTGGTGTTTGTCGCGGCGTTGCTGACCGTGTCCATGTCAGGCTCATATGCTGACGCCGAAGACTATCCCGCGCGGCCGGTCAGGATCATCGTTCCCTTTGGCCCCGGCGGTCCGGCCGACGTCGTCGCGCGACAAATCGGCAGCATCTTGCAGGAAAGCCTCGGCCAGCCCTTCGTGGTGGAAAACCGCACCGGCGCCGGCGGCGTGATCGGCACGCTCGAGGTCGCAAAGGCACCGGCCGACGGCTACACCCTCCTGATGATGTCGAACACCCAGACCGCGAACGAATCGCTGGTACCGCAGCGCAAATATGAGCTGATGCGCGACCTGATGCCGATCGCGTCGTTGAACACTTCGGATCTCGTGATCGTGGTCCACCCCGCCGTGCAGGCAAAGACCTTGCAGGAGTTCATCGCCCTCGCAAAGGCCCAGCCCGGAAAGCTGAACTATGCGTCGTCAGGTCAGGGCACGCCGTATCACATGGCGGGCGAGCTGTTCAAAGCCATGGCCGGGATCGACGTCGTGCACGTGCCCTACCGCAATAGCGGCGAAGCCCGCGGCGGCGTCATCGGCGGCCAGGTCCAGATGATGATCGATGCCGTTCCCGCGATGGCGCCGAATGTCGCCGAAAACCAGGTGCGAGCGCTCGCAACGACCGGCAAGACTCGTTCGACGGTGCTGCCCAACGTTCCGACGGTGATCGAGGCGGGCGTGTCCGGCTATGAGGCGACGATCTGGCTCGGCCTGATGGCTCCGGCGGGCACGCCGAAGCCGATCGTCGACAAGCTCAACGCGGCGGTGAATGCGGCGATCAGGCGGCCGGAGGTCGAGAAGCTCTGGGCCGCGCAGGGCGCGGTGCCGATGACCATGACGCCGGAGGCGTTCGGCGCATTCCTGCGCGCCGATATCGTGAAGTGGGCAGGCGTCGTCAAAAGGCTGGACAAGCCCCAGTAAGCGCGCAGCGGCAAAGACCGCGAGCGAAGGAACAGTGCAGATGAAGACGTTGAACATCCTGAGCGGCGGTGCGGCGCAGGACCTTGTGCGCAGCCTCGCGCCAGCATTTGAAGCTGAAACCGGCCTCGGCATTGCCGGCGATTTTGGCGCGGTCGGCGCCATGGCCGACAGATTGCGCGCCGGCGTACCGACCGACATCGTCATCCTGACCGCCGCTCTGATCGCGAAGCTCGCCGATGAAGGGCTGGTTTTGCGCAGCTCGATCACGGACATCGGCCGGGTTGAAACCGCCCTCGCAGTTCGGGCCGGCGCTCCATTGGTCGGGGCCGACGACGCGGCCAGCTTGCGTGCGGCGTTGCTCGCGGCGGACGCGATCTTCGTGCCCGATACGAAGGCGTCGACGGCCGGAATTCATGTCGCCAAGCTGCTGGCGCAGCTCGGCATCGCTGATGTCGTCGCGGATCGACTGAGAATCTTTCCGAATGGCGCGACCGCGATGCGGCATCTGGCGGAGTCCAATGACCGGCAGCCGATCGGTTGCACGCAATCGACCGAGATCATCAGCACCATTGGCGTCGTGCTGTCGGGCGCCTTGCCGTCGGAATGCGGGCTCGCGACGATGTATACGGCTGCGATCCCGACGCGGGCATCGTCGGCATCGCAGGCGCAACGCCTGATCGCGCTACTGACGTCGCCGGAAACGTCTGAGGTTCGCAGCCAGGCTGGCTTCGTTTCCGACGCAACCTAGCGCGCCAGCTGCGTGAGACCGGTTGGCGGTCCATCGACCGCGGTCCAGCCGCCGTCGACGAACAGCGTGCTGCCGCTGACATAGCTCGCCGCGTCCGATGCAAGGTAGGCGACGGCGGTCGCGACCTCGTCGGCGCTGCTCCAGCGATTGAACACCGTATGACCGGCATAGAGGTTGTAGATATCGGGCCGCTGCTTGAACGGACCGGTCAATGCGGTCTCCGAGATGCTCGGCGCGATCGCATTGACGCGAACGCCGGATCGCCCGACCTCGGACGCGAAGCCCTTGACCAGAAGGCCGATCGCCGCCTTGGTCGATCCATAGACTGCAAGCCCCGGCTCGATGGTCACGGCACGCACCGAGGAACATGCAATCAGGCTGCCGCCCTGTTGCTTGACCATGATGCGACCGAACGCCTGAAAGAACCAGACCGTGCCCTTTACGTTGAGGTTGATGACCCGGTCGAGATCCTCCTCGGTGTAGTCGAGGATGGTCTTGCGGATATTCAGTCCCGGCGTCGTCACCGCGATGTCGATCCGCGTGAATTCCGCCAGCGCCCTCGCCGCCAGCGCCTCGACGTCGGCACGATCGGCCGCATCGCAGCTGGCTGACGTTGCCGATCCGCCCTGCTGCCGGATTGCAGCTGCCGTTGCCTCCGCGCCTTCCTGTGCGCGATCGGCGCAGAGCACGCGCGCGCCGAGCGAGGCCAGCGCTTCGGCCGAGGATTTGCCGATTCCTGAGGCCGCTCCCAGCACGACGGCGGTCTTGCCGGTGAGATCGAATAGCTTGCGATAGTCGGTCACGTGAATCCTCCCTTCGGCGACGCTGCCGGAATGCAGCACTTTCCCGATTTGCTTCAGGTTCGACACCGAGGGCAAGCGCCATCTTGCACAAGCGCGGCAAACGCGTCAGCATTGTGGGCAGAAGCGCGCCTGCGCCAGCTCCGTCAAGAAAGGGCACCCGTCGTGAGGATCATTGACCTGAGCCGAGAGCTCTATCACCGCACGCCGAGCTATCCCGGCCATCCGCCCATCATGCACGGGATGTGGAAGAACCACGAGGAAGCCCTTGCGGAATCTCGAAACGTCTTTGGCCTGGCATCGATGTTCATCTCGATGCCTGACCACGGCGGAACCCACATCGATGCGCCCCGGCATTTCGGCCCCAGCGGCATACCGATCAATGAATATCCGCTGGAAAAGTGCATTGTACCGGGCATCTGTCTCGACCTTCGCCACATTGCGCCGCGTGCCGAGATCACCCCTTCCGACCTCGAAACTGCCGTGACGAACGCCGGACGGCCAATCCCGATGGGTGGCACCGTCCTGCTCTGCACCGGCCACCATGCCCGGACGTTTCCACGCAAGGAATATGCGACCGACAATTGTGGCGTGAATGTCGCGGCGACCGAATGGCTGGCGCAACAAGGCATCGTTCATTTCGGTATCGACTCGATGCGCCCAGGTCCCGACAGCGACGAGAACCTGCTTGTTCACAAGGCCTGCCTCGATCTCGACATCACCCACATCGAAAGCCTGTGCAATCTGGAAGCGCTGCTCGGCCAGGGGCAATTCACCTTCATCGGTCTGCCGATGAAATGGCGCGACGGGACGGCGTCGCCGATCCGCGCCGTAGCGGTATTCGACCTTTAGATTCGTGATGCGGGGGCATATCCGATGACAGGTAGATCCGCCCCTCCCTCGCGTCGTTCGATCCTGAACGGGTGCAGCGCACTTGCGATCGCTGGCCTCGTCGGGCAGGCCAAGGCCGCCGGCTACCCGGAACGCCCGATCAAGGTCATCGTGCCGTTTGCGCCGGGCGGACCGACCGACATCATGGCCCGCATCCTCGGCACCCATCTTGGCGAAGCGCTCGGCGGCACCATCGTGGTTGAGAACCGCCCCGGTGGCGGTGGCAATATCGGGATCGGCATTGCCGCACATGCCGAGCCCGACGGCTATACGCTCCTGATCACGTCGAGCGCCTATGTCGTCAACCCCGGCCTCTACGCCAAGATCCCGTACGATCCGGTCAGGGACTTCGCGCCGATTGCCGAGCTTGGCACGTCACCGAACGTGATCCTGGTCGATCCGAAGCTCGGGATCAATTCAATCGCAGAGCTGATCGCACGCGCCAAGGCTAACCCGGACGAACTGAACTATGCCAGCCCAGGCCTCGGGACGACGCCACATCTCGCCGGCGAGCTGCTCAAGATCATGGGTCAGATCCAGATGACACATGTGCCGTTCTCGGGCGCCGGTCCCGCCATCCAGGCGATCCTGAGCGGAACGACCCAGGTCGCCTTTGCGGCGCTTCCGCCTGCCCATCCGCACATCGAGTCAGGGGCGTTGAAAGCATTGGCGGTCACCGGAACCCATCGATGGTTCGATTTGCCTGATGTGCCGACCATGATCGAGCTCGGCTACAGGGATTTCGTCTCCGACACGTTTCAAGGCTTTCTCGCGCCTGCGAATACGCCTTCCTCCGTTGTCGCGTTGCTGTCGGCGAAATCGATCGAGATTCTGAAGACGCCGAAGATCGCGGAACAGCTGCGCAACGACGGCTTCGAGGTGCTTGCGAACGGGTCCGATGGCATGCGCAGGCGTATTGCAGACGAAGTGCCGAAATGGCGCGACATCATTGCAAAGGCGGGGATCAAGCCGGTCTGAGCAGATCAACATTGCGCGACACGCACAGCGTGTGATCTTGCGAGCACTAGCCAGCATCCCTAGGCTCCCCGTCCATAACAAAACAACCAGGGAGGCGATCGTCATGACCACAAGGCGGGATTTCCTGAGAGCGGGAGCAACGGCGACGGCAGGCATCGTGTTCTGCGGCTGCGGGCTCGTCCACAACGCAAATGCGCAGCAATCGCGCCAGCAGTTGCCGGTCACGGTCAACGGCAAACGTGTCAAGACGATCGACATTCACTCGCATTGCCATTTCCGCGAGGCGGGTGCGCTGCTCGGCGCGGACGCCGGAAAATATCAACTGCCGCCGGTCAATGGCGCCTCCGAGGCCTTTGTCGAGATCGACAAGCGGCTGGCTGCGATGGACGCGCAGGCCGTCGATATGGAGGTGCTTTCGATCAATCCGTTCTGGTACGAACGCGACCGCGACCTTGCCGCGCAGATCGTGAAAATCCAGAATGAAAAGCTCGCCGAACTGTGTGCCTCGAAGCCCGACCGGTTCGCGGCTTTCGCCTCGCTGACGCTGCAGGCTCCGGACCTTGCGGTGCAGGAGTTGGAGACGGCGGTGAAAAAACAGGGGCTGAAAGGCGCGGCGATCGGCGGTGTCGTCGATGGCGTCGAATTCTCCGACCCGAAGTTTCATCCGGTATGGGCGAAGGCCGAGGAGCTCGGCGTCCCGCTGTTCATCCATCCGCAGGGCGTGCCCGAGCTCAACAAGCGGCTCTCCGGCAATGGGTGGCTCGGCAACACGATCGGCAATCCGCTCGAGACGACGATCGCACTCTCCCATTTGATCTTCGAGGGCACGCTCGATCGCTTCCCGGGATTGAAAATCGTCGCCGCACATGGCGGCGGTTATCTCGGCTCGTATGCCGACCGCTCGGACCATGCCTGTCTGGTTGGACCGAAGGGATGCAATCCGGAGATCAAGCTCCAGAAGGCGCCGGCGGAATATCTCAAACAGATCTATTTCGACTCTCTGATCTTCACGCCGGAGGCGATCAGGCACCTCGCCGCCCAGGTTGGCGTCGGTCAGATCGTGCTGGGAAGCGACTATCCTTATCCATGGCAACTGGCACCGGTCGACCACATCTTCGCCTCGTCGTCGCTGAGCGACGATGACAAGGCCAATATTCTCGGGCGGACCGCAGCAAAGCTGCTTGGCGTAGCCGCGTGAGGACGGCTTGCTGCTGGACAAGCGGCTGTCGTCGCGCCTTGCCGCACAACGACAGCATCAACGATCAGTAGGCCTTCACCGTCCGGATCTCGCTGCCCGGCCGAATCGTTGGTGCCACCCGCGCGATATTGGGTATCGGATCAGTGTAGACGGTGTCGGTTCCGACGAACTCGGCTTGCGCCGCGTCCGATATCCATCTGACCGCCGCCGGACGACTGACCAGCATCCCGATCAACGCAACGACGACGAGCAACGGCAACGCGACAAGCTTGATGCTGAAGCTTTGGTAATTGTGCTGTGGGTCCTGCCGCCGCTTGTCGAAAGAGCTCTGCATGGATTTGTCCATATTGTGCTCCCCCGACGCGTCACTTACCGCAGCGCACGCAAGGCCGATGTGAATGGCTTCACAGGCCTTGTTCAGCTCACCGTTTCGTGAAATGCGCGACCGACCGGGCAGCCGGCGCGACTACTCGCCGTCGTTCGCCCCGGCGTCGACCAGCTCCTGGAGCGTCTCGGGCTTCAGCACGACGATCGCGCCATGCTCGAGCCTGACCCAACCGCGTATTGCCCACGCGCGGAGCTGCTTGTTGATGCTCTCGCGCGTCATCCCGACCATCTCGCTGATCTCCTGCTGGGTGATCGAGATGGTGCGTCCTTGCGGCTTGTGCTTGTCGCTCAGGCGCAGCAGCGCGCTGGCCAAACGGCCGGGCAAGTTCTGCAGGATGACCTGCTCGACCTGATCGCTGGTCCGGCGCAGTCTTTCACAAAGCAGCTCGATGAACTTCATCGCAAGCGTCGGCTGGCTGCGCACGAACGGAATGAACTCGCGCCGGTCAATGACGAACAGCTCGCAATTGGTGTTGGCGGTGGCATCGGCCGTCCGCGACAAGCCGTCGAGCAGCGCGATCTCGCCGAATATCTCTCCGGCCTCGATCAGGTTCAAAATCGCGTTGCGACCATCCGGCGACGAGATGCTGATCTTGACCGTGCCCGAGATCACCGCAATCAGGCTGGTGCCCGGATCGCCCTTGGAAAAGATCGTCGTGCCCCGCTTCAGCGTGGTGTGCTTGGCGTAGCGGCAGAGCTGATCGAATGCCTCGGGCTCGAGATCGGCGAAATAGGGATGCTTGCGCAACACCGACAGCTTGTTGTTCGAAAACAACGGCGCGCCGGAAGTTCGTTCTATGGGCGACGCACCGGTCATCGTGATCCAGACTGATTGTGTTGCGTTCAATCGGCCCGCCAGCACAGCGGACGCCGACAAAGCCATCGATCAATGAAAGCAGACGGAAGTATAGCCCCCCCGGGGGCCTACAGCAACAAAAGGTCCGAGCCGGCGCAATGGGATAGAAGGCATCCAAGGTACAATTTGGAATAAATCTGCGTCGATGCAACGCTCAATTGCAGCTGCGGGCTGCCCTTGATCTGACATAGCCGGCCCATCCGCGACAATCTCGCCTGGTGGATCCGTCTGTACGAGGGGTCAACGCGGCCAACTCACAGCAGCTTGCCGTCTGGCCCAAAGAACGGATGCGGCCCATCAAACTGGCCGATCGGGACCTGGTGCGTGACCAATTGTCCAAAATCCGGCCCGGGAAACCACGTGTGCAAGTGAAACGCCGGCGGTTCCACCTTGAACGATGGTTCGCGGAGTTGTCCGAGGTCCAGGTCAACCGCATGGTTCGGCGCGGGGCACAATGTTACGGGAATCCCGGCGAAGGAGGTCAGCATGGCACGATGGACGTGCCCGCAGCCGATCAAACGCACCCGCGGGTGACGCCTGACGATTGCTGCCAGTTCTGCGGCATTGAAAAGGTCCTGGCGGTCCATGTGCCAGATGCCGCCCTTGAACGGCGGGTGATGCAGGAAAAGCAGCGCGGGCCGGTCGACTGCTGCCGCCAGTGTCGCGTCCAACCATTGCAGCGTCGACGGTTCGAGCATGCCATGAGGCTTCCCGGCAACGCTTGAATCAAGCAGCAGCAGATCGAGGCCATTAACCTCGATCTTCTGGTCGAGCGGGCCTGTCGCGTGAACATAGGGTGCGGCAGGAAACGCGGCGCGCATCCACGCACGCGAGTCGTGATTGCCGGGAATTCCGGCAAACGGAACGCGCAGCGGCGCGAGCAGTCGTTTGAGGTAGTCGTATTCCTCGACCGACGGCGTATCGACAAGGTCGCCCGAGATGACGACGAATTCGGGCGCCGGCTCGAATCCATTGATCGCCGCCACGCAGCGTTCAAGCGCCTTCGCGGTATCGACCCGGCCATAGGCCAACGCTCCCGGCGGCTTGATGTGGAGGTCGGAAATCTGGGCGATGAGGACCGGTTTCGACGGCATCGATCAATCTCGTGGTTCGAAGGGGAGCAGACGGACAGCGTCGGGCGCAATCGAAAGCCCGACACGATCGCCGATCCTGGCTTGAATCGTGTTGGGAGCGTCGACATTGAGCGGCTTGCTCGATGCATCACTCACGACGAGCCGCTGCCGGTCGCCGATAAAGCTGACGGAATCGACGATTCCCGAGAGTATCCCCTCGCCCGCCTCCGTCACGCGAATGGTTTCGGGGCGGACCATGACGGTCGCGTTCGCGGTCGTCGCGCCACCCTCGATCGGCAGTCGCCCGCCGGGCAGGATCAATGCGCCGTTCTCGATCGGAGCCTCGACAATGTTCGCCGCTCCGATGAACTCCGCCACGAACCGGTCCTTCGGCGCGAAGTAGACCTCGCGCGGCGTGCCGATCTGGGCGATTGCGCCTTTCCGCATCACGACAATCCGGTCGCCCAATTCCATGGCTTCGGCCTGATCATGGGTGACATAGATCGTCGTGATGCCAAGCGCGCGCAACAGCCGGTTGAGCTCGCTGCGCAGCCGGTCCCGCAGTGCGGCGTCGAGCGCGGTCAAGGGCTCGTCGAGCAGCAAGATGCCGGGCCGGATCGCGACGGCACGCGCCAGTGCGACGCGCTGACGCTGGCCGCCTGAAAGCTGGTCGATGCGGCGATTCTCCAATCCCGTGATGTTCGTCAGAGCAACCAACTCGGCGACGCGTGCGGCACGCTCGCCCCTGGCAACACCGCGGATCTTCAGCCCGTAGGCGATATTGTCCGCCACCGTCATGTTGGGGAACAGGGCGTAGGACTGGAACACCATCCCGACATTGCGCCGCTCGATCGGGACCGAAGTCATGTCCTTGCCGTCGAACAGGACCTTGCCGCCCACATCCGGCAACTCGAGGCCTGCGATGATGCGCAGCATCGTGGTCTTGCCGCAGCCGGACGGCCCAAGCAGCACCAGCGTCTCGCCGCGCGCAATGTCGAGGGTTGCGGGATCGAGCGCGCGCGTGCCGTCGGCAAAGGTCTTGCCGCATGCCTCGATCCGCACCGCTGCGCCATGCCCGGCCGTGCTCATCGCTTGTGATCCCTGTCGGCCAGCAGCTGCATCGCGACCAGCAGCGGAATGATCATCACGAAGAAGATCAACGTATAGGCCGACGCCACTTCGAGCCGCATCGAGGCGTAGCTGTCGGCGAGCCCGATCGGCAGTGTCTTCGTCAACGGCGTATGCAGCATCCAGGTCAGGTTGAATTCACCGAGCGACAGCGTGACCACCATCAGCGCGCCGGCGAGAATTCCCGGCAGTGCGTTCGGCACGATGACGTCGCGGAAACGCCGCCATGGCGACGCCCCGAGCGAGGCGGCGCCCTCATCCAGCGTCTTGATGTCCACGGTCGCGAACACCGCCATCACCGACCGCACCATGAACGGCATGGTGAAGATCACGTGACCGACCAGGATGAACAGCCAGGAACGGCGAAAGTCGCCCAAGTTGCCATAGGTGAGCAGCAATGCAAGCGCAATCGCAAGCCCGGGGATCGCCAAAGGCAACGTGATGATCTCCTCGACGATGCGCGCAAGCCGGCCTCCCCGCGCATGCAGCGCGTAGGCTGCGGGAACGCCGGCAAGCAGCGTGACGGCAAGGGTCGCGAATGCGATCACGAAAGAGAGCAGGATGGTGCCGGCATAGAGCTCCCAGACCTGCGCGACCCATTGCAGGGTCACGCCGGATTGGATGCCTCGGAAATAATTCACGGTGACGCCGGCGGAGATCGACAGCCCCGCGGGGACCACCAGGAAGGCGGCAACGAGCAGCGTGAAGATGAACTGGCCGGTGAAGATCAAGCGATCGCGCATGCGTTCACCCGGCCGCCGCGACCGCGCTGCCGCTGAACGAGCGGGCGAGCGCGAGGATGAGCCAGGTGATCAGGCCAAGTCCCACCGACAGGGCGGCCGAGGTCGCGAAATTGGCGGCCAGCGTGAACTCGGTATAGATCAGCATCGGCAGCACATCGATATTCGTCGCCAGCGTAAACGCAGTCCCGAAGGCCCCCATAGCGGTCGCAAATGCGATCGCGCCGGACGCAACGAAGGCCGGCGCGAGCGCGGGCAGCACGACGTCACGCTGGACCGCCCAGGGGCTGGCGCCGAGCGAACGCGCGGCTTCCTCCAGACCGACATCGAGCTTTTGCACGGCCGCCATGATGGTCAGGATCACGCGCGGGATCGAGAAGTAGAGATAGCCGAGGAACAACCCGTAGATCGAATAGGCGAAGACGAATTTCTCGCCGAAGATCCGGTTCGACAGATCGCCGATCAGCCCCTGCCGCCCGGCCAACAGAATGATCATGAAGCCGACCACCACGCCGGGAAACGCCAGCGGAAAGGTCAGCATCGCGATCAGCACGGCCCGTCCTGGAAAGCGGTGCCGCTGCAGAAACATTCCGGCAATCGTCGCCACGATCAGCGTGACGACCGTCGTTGCCGCCGCCAGCAACACGGTATTGATCAGCGTCGCGCGATAACGAGCTTCGGTCAGGATGGCGAGATATCCGGCGAGCCCGTGCGGTCCTTCGGCACCCGCGACCACCAGCCGTGCCATCGGCAGCAGGAAGAATGCCGTGGTCACGACCGCGAGCGGCAGCAGGCAGAGCCAAACGAAGGATTTTTGCGACATCGGAAGAATGGTGCCCCGGCGAAGGCACCATATTGCCTCAGCGAACCTCGGCGAGATAGCGGTCGACGAAGGCTTTTTGCACGTTTTCCATCTCGCCCCAGTCGACGCTCTTGGCGCGGGCATAGTCGCTGTCGGGGAGGAATTTCCCCTTCACGGAGGCCGGCAGTTCGATCGGACGGGCCGGACGCAGATAGGCATTGGTCCAGATCGCCTGCCCCTTGTCGGACAAGAGATAGTCCATCACCTTCTTGGCCTTCTCCTTGTCGGGTGCGTTCTTCACGAGACCAACGACATAGGGAAACACCACCGATCCCTCGCAGGGAATCACAAACTCGAAGTTGCCCTTCTCCGAATATTTCGCACGATAGGCATTGAAGTCGTAGTCGAACAGGATCGGCATCTCGCCGGAGACGACGCGGGCATACGACGTCTGCTTGGGTACGATAGGATCGTTCTTGCGCAGCTCCTTGAAGAAGCTGATCGCCGGATCGAAGTTGCCTGGCGAGCCGCCGAGCGCCAGATTGACGGCGACCGCGCCGACATAGCCGACCGCCGCCGACGACGGATCGAGATAGCCGACCATCCCCTTGTAGTCGGGCTTCAGGAGATCCTTCCAGCAGGCCGGCACCGGCTTGCCGCCAAGCGCATCCTTGTTCACGAACAGGCCGAGCGTGCCGGAGTGGATCGTGGTCCAGTAGCCATCCGCGTCCTTGAGGCCGGCCGGGACCTGATCCCAATGCGCCGGCTTGTAAGGCTCGAGCGCGTCCTGCGCCTTGGCCTTCATGCCGAAAGTCACGCCGAAATAGCCGATATCGCCGACCGGATTGCTCTTCTCGGCCAGGATCTGGGCCAGTGCCTGACCGGAATTCTTGTTGTCGTGCGGGATATCGTAGTTGAGATCCGCCTTGATCGCCTTCAGCATCGAGGCCCAATCCGCCCATTCCGGCGGACAATTGTAGCAGATCACGTCGGCCGCCCTGGCGGATTGCCACGGCGCGATCAGCATCAGCGCCAGCAACGCAAGGACAAGGCGGACGGTCTTCATGGGAGGCTCCGGTCTGGGAGAGGATGCAATGAGGATTTCAACATCAACCGGGCGACCAAGTATAGGCCGCGTATGAATGTTTTGCGACGCGCTTGCTGCCGTGCAGCAAATGCAACGGCCCCGATGCCGACCATCGGGTGCTCGCGGCAACCACTGGTTTCGCGCTAGGCTGCCGGCCAAAAGAGGAAGCCCATGTACCAGCCGCCCGGCGTCAACACATCGCCTGATCTGCCCGTTCCCGGCCTGATGAAGGCCTGGGTCCTTGGTGACCCCGGCCAGCTCCTGCTTCGCGAAAAGTCGACGCCGGTCCCCTCGCGTGCCGAGGTGCTGGTGCGCATCGACGCGGTTGCGATCTGCGCCACCGATCTCGAAATTATCCATGCCGGGTCGCCGGCAAGCATTCAGGGCGGTCTGCCCTTCAACAAGAACTTCACGCCAGGCCATGAATACATGGGCACGGTCGCCGCACTCGGACCGGACGTTGACGAATTCAGGATCGGTGAGCGGGTCAGCGTCGAAATCCATGCCGGCTGCGGTCAATGCAAACGCTGCCGCCAGGGCATGTACACGTCCTGTCTCAACTATGGAAAGCCGGAGAAGGGCCACCGCGCCAACGGCTTCACGACCGACGGCGGATTCGCGGAGTACGCAGTCAACCACATCAATACGCTGGCGCGCGTACCGGATAGCATGAGCGACGCGGAGGCGACGCTCGTGGTGACCGCGGGCACGTCGATGTACGGCTTGACGGAATTGGGAGGATTGGTGGCCGGCGAGAGCGTCGTGGTGATCGGCCCGGGGCCGATCGGACTTCTCGCAGTTGCTGTGGCCAAGGCGCTTGGCGCAAGTCCGGTGATTTTGACCGGCACGCGCAACAAGCGGCTGGCGATCGGCCAGGAACTGGGGGCCGACCGCGTCATCAACGTCAACGACGAAGGCGCCGTTGAGGTCGTGAAGCAACTAACAGGGGGAATCGGCGCGGACTATGTCGTCGAATGTGCCGGCACCGAAGCGACACTCAACCAGGCCATTCACATGACCAATCGTGGCGGCAAGATTTGTCTGGCCGCCTTCCCGCACAAGGCTGCGACGCTGGATATCGCGCATCTCGTGCGAAACAACATCTACGCTTACGGGATCCGCGGCGAGGGCCGCAGCGCCACGCGCCGCGCCATGGAATTGATGGCGGCAAAGCGGTTCGACGCGACGAGGATCCACACGCATACGTTTCCGCTGGAAGACCTGCCGACGGCGCTCAGATATGCGCGGGATCGCGTGGATGACGCGATCAAGGTCGTCGTCACCACTCGCAAGGCCGACGCGATCGCGCGCGCTGCGGAGTAAGGTCCGCTCGCGCCGGCGGGAGACCGGAAAGCCCGCTCACACCGAACAATACCGCTCCTTGATCTCGTCGTCGGCCAGCAGGGCCTGCGCCGACGCCTGGTGCACCACCGCCCCCTGATCAAGGACGTAGGCACGATCGGCGATGCCGAGCGCGAGCTCGACGTTCTGCTCAACCAACAGCACCGTCGTTCCCTGCGCCTTCATGTTGCGAAATAGCTCGAACATCTCGTCGACCAGGACCGGCATGATGCCCTCCGAAGGCTCATCCAGCATGATCAGGTCGGGCTTTGCGATCATCGCCCGCGCGATCGCCAGCATTTGCTGCTCGCCGCCGGACATCGTGACCGCCTCCTGGTCCATGCGCTCGGCCAGCCGTGGGAATATCACCGCGATCTCGTCGATCAGCTCGGCTTCCCGCTTCTTCGCCGGCGACGCCACCAGCCCGAGCCGCAAATTTTCCCGGACCGACAATCCCTGCACAATCCGCCGCTCTTCGGGAACATAGGCAAGTCCCAGCGCGAAGCGCACATGCGCCGGCCGGCTCAGCAGCTCCTTGCCCTTGAAGGTGACCGAGCCGCGCGTTCGTCCCATCAACCCCATGATCGATTTCAGCGTCGTCGTCTTGCCGGCTCCATTGCGACCGATGAGGCAGACGATCTCGCCTTTGGTCACTTCGAGAGTTATGTCCTGCAGCGCGTGACTTGCGCCGTACCAGGCATTGAGCTTGCCGATCTGCAGCATTCGTCAATGCTCCCGCTGGCCGAGATAGACCCGCTTCACCGCCTCGTTCTGCCGGACCTCCTGCGGCGTTCCTTCGGCGAGGAGTTCTCCGTGATGCAGCACGAGGATGCGATCGCTGATCCCGAGCACCAGCTTCATCTTGTGCTCGACGAGGATGACCGTACGCTCCTTTGCGAGCTTCACGATCAGATCCATCATGGTCCGGGTTTCCTCCGGGCTCATGCCGGCCGTCGGCTCGTCCAGCAACAGCAACCGGGGTTGGCTGGCAAGTGCCATGCCGATTTCCAGCGCCCGCTGCTCGCCATGGGCCAGCGTCTTGGCGGCACGTTCGCGAGATTCCCACAATCCGACCAGGGCAAGCAGCTCGTCCGCCCGCTCGACCAACTCGGTCAGGCGAGCGCGGGGACGCCAGATATCGTATCTCGACACCAGTGCCTGCAGACCGACGCGGATGTTTTCACGGGTCGTGAGCTGCGGAAACACGCTGGTGATCTGAAAGGACTTTGCGATGCCCATATGCGCAAAGCGGTGCTGCGGCAGGCCGGTGACATCCCTGCCCTCGAATTCAACGCTGCCATTGGTGGGCGCAAACGCGCCGCACAGCAAATTGAAATAGGTGCTCTTGCCGGCCCCGTTCGGACCAATAATGGAGGTGATCGCTCCTCGGGAAAACTCCGCCGAGATATCGTTCAGCGCGACAAACTTCCCGAACGTCTTGCCGACGCCCCTGGTGCGCAGAATGATTTCCTTGGTTTGGCCTTCCGCGGCGCTCATCGCCTGCCTCGCGCGATCAGTGTGCCCCAGATGCCGGCGGGGAAGAACAGCACGCAGGCAATGAAAATGGCGCCAACGATCAGTTGCCAGTGAACCGTCCACACCGAGACCACGTTCTCCAGGACCAGGAAGACGGCGGCGCCGATCATCGGCCCGAAGAACGTCCCCATACCGCCCAGGAGAGCAATCATCACGACCAGGCCCGAGGTCTCGTAGTGCAGGATCTCGATCGGAACGATCGACAGATGCAGCGCCTGCAAGGCTCCCGCGAGGCCGCAGAAGCCGCCTGACAAAACGAAGGTCAGCAATCGGGTCTTGGTGACGTCATAGCCTGACGCGCGGGCGCGCATCTCATTCTCCCGCACGGCTTCAATGACGGCGCCAAATGGCGAGGCGAGAATGCGCGACATCACGAAAAAAGCGGCAATCACGAAAGCGGCGATAACATAGTAACGGATCATCGGATTGATGAAGTCGAGCCGCAAGCCGAACAGATCGATGGTGCGGACGTTGATGCCGCGGAGGCCGTTTTCGCCACCGGTCAGGTCAACCGCCTGATAGAACAGGTAGTAGACACATTGCGACAGCGCCATCGTCACCATCGCGAAGTAGATGCCGCGGGTCCTGATCGCGAGCACGCCAATCAACGATGCCATCAACAGGCCGCCGGCGATCCCGGCCGCGATGGCGGCATACCATGGCCAGCCAAAATGCACGATGGCGATGCCACAGAGGTAGGCACCGGTTCCGAACAGCGCCGCGTGACCAAACGACAGCAGACCTAGATAACCAAAGACGAGGTTGAAGCCGACGGCGTACAATCCATAGATCAGGATGTTCACCGCGAGGGCCGTGAACGGCATCACCAACGGGAAAATCAGGATCACCGCCGCCACAATGCTGGCGCGATGCCGCGTTGCGAATTCGTACCAACTGCCCGTCGCGGCACGAGGCTGTTTGATGGATTCGGTGGCTCCGGTCATCCCTGGCTCTCAGCTCATCAATCCGGCGCGGCCGAAGAAGCCCTGGGGACGGACGATCAGGACGATCGCCATCAGGGCAAAGATCGAAACCTTGGCCATCTCGGGTGCAAACAGCGACGTCATGCTGACCACCACACCGACGAGGAGGCCCGCCAGTACGGCGCCGCCGATCGAACCCATGCCTCCTACGACCGTCACCACGAAAGCCTCGGCGAGAATCGTGCCGCCCATCTCGGGAATGACGCCTTGAAGCGGCGCAGCCAACAGCCCGGCAAAGCCAGCAATCGCGGTGCCTATCCCGAACACGATCAACCAGACCCTGGAAACGTCGACCCCAAGGACGCGGACGATTTGCGGATCGCGCGCGCCGGCGCGGATAATGAGCCCGAAGCTGGTTTTTTCGAGGAACAGCCAGAGCGCCAACAAGACGACGGCCGTCGCGCCGATCACGAACAAGCGGTAGAGCGGAAAATATCCAACACCGATGTTGACAGCCCCCTGCAGAAGCTCGGGCGTATCGAAGGGATAACCGGTCTTGCCGAACGCAATGCGTACGCATTCGACCATGACGTAGCTCAGCCCGAAGGTCAGCAGCAGCGGATAATCGATGCCGCGACCGTAGAGCGGCCGGATCAGCACGCGCTCGACGGCAAGGCCGAACAGCCCGATCAGAAGCGGTACCGCCAGCAAGCAGAGCCAGAAATTGCCGCCGATCGAGATCAGGTACAGCCCGACATAGGCGCCGACCATGTAGAAGGCGCCATGGGCGAAGTTGACGACAGTCAACATCCCGAAGATCAGCGAGAGGCCGATCGCAAACAGCACATAGATCGCGCCGAGCGCCAGCCCGGCGAATAGTTGCAGTGCAATCAGGTCAAAGCTCAGGCCCGCCATTTGTCCCCCTCAGCACGACGCGCACCGCCCCGCGGTGCGCGCCGGCGCATGGCTCAGCTCTTGTGGCCAAGCGCGTCGCAGCTACGCAGGTTCTTCTCGTCAGGCTCTTCGGTCGATAGAACCTCGAACACATCGGACTCGTTTTTCATGTCCTTGGACTTCGACTTGATCACGAGCACCGATTGCACCGACTGGTGATCGCATTTGCGATAGTATTGCGGCCCCTTGTAGTAGTCGTACTTCAGAGCCTCCAACGCCGCGACGACCTTGTCGGTCTCCACGCTGCCCGCGCCCTTGACCGCCTCGAGCACCGTCCGAACACCGCCATAGCCGAGCGCACCGTAGTCGGTAGGCAATTTGCCGTCATACATCTTGCGGAACGCGTCGTTGAACGCCTTGGTCGAGGCGAACTTGTCCTCGATGCCCCAGAAGAACGAGCAGCCGCCGACGACGCCTTCGAATGCCTGAGGGCCCGCCGCAACGCGACTGGCATGGGACAGCAGCGGCGCGATGATCTGGATCGATTTCTTGATGCCGAAGTCGGTTGCCTGTTTCAGTGCGATTTGCTGATCCCGGCCGAAATTGCTGATGCATAGAATATCGGGCTTCAGCGCCTGGAGACGTGGCAGCAGGGTCGAGAAATCAGTCGTTCCTAACGGATGGCGGATGTCACCGAGATTCTCGATGTTGAATTCCTTGCCGACCTCGAGAAAGCCGCGAACCATCTCGTGACCGTAAGCATAGTCCGCCGTGAGAAATGCCACCTTCTTGCCGAATTTGGTGAAGGCGTAGCGACCGACCGCCCCTGACGTCATGTGCGGGTTCAGCGCTTCGTGGAACGTGTATTTGCTGAAATCTGCCGCCTCGTTGATGGCGTCGGACTGGCTAATCGAATTGAAGATGACGCCGCGCTCCTTGGTGACGTTGTTGATCGCGAGCTGAACCGCCGCGGACAGACTGCCGACGACGAAATTCACCTTTTCCTTCTCGACCAATTCCAGGGTCCGTGTCGCCGCCTCACCGGGATTCAGCTTGTCGTCACGCACGACGAGTTCGGCCTTGCGGCCGTTGAGACCGCCGGCATCATTGAACTGGGCGACAGCAAGCTGACCCGCCCGCACCTGATCCTGGGCCTCGGCACCGTATGGACCGGTCAAAGGAACCGGGAAGCCGATCTTGATGGGCGCTTCCTGGGCCCGAAGCAGATTGATGCGAAAAGGCGAGACGGCGAGAACGGCGCCGGCGCTTGCCGTCGTCAGCAGACGACGCCGTGATATCGATCCAGCTTTGGTGACCTTCTTCGTCATGACTATTCCTCCCCAAGAACTGTCTGCGCTTTGCTTATCGTATTATCGTTGCCCGGAACGTCTCCGCTCAGATCCGTCCCAAGGCGGTCAGGATAACCTGAGGCGTGAGCGGAATCTCGGTAATTGTTGCGCCAAACGGCCGGAGCGCGTCATTGACCGCGTTGGCAACCGCCGCTGCCGCGCCGGCCGTCCCCGCCTCCCCTGCCCCTTTGGCTCCCAGCTCCGATTCCTGCGTCGGAGACACCACGTGGCCGACCTCGATATCGGGCATCTCCCCGGACATCGGGACCAGATAGTCCGCCATATTGGCATTGGTCAGCTGACCGCGTTCGTCGTAGATGCACTTCTCGAACAGCGCCGCGCCGAGCCCCTGCACGACCCCGCCCCGGATCTGCTCGTCGACCAGTTGCGGGTTGATGATGGTGCCGCAGTCTTCGACAACCCAATGCTTCAGCAGCTTAACGAACCCGGTCCCGGTATCGACCTCAAGCCATGAGGCCTGAACGCCATTGGTGAACGCAAAGGGATACTGGCGCGGAACGAAATGCCGGGTCGCCATCAATTCGGGTTGGATGCCCGGCGGCAGGGTGTCCGGTCGAAAATAGACGATCCGCGCAAGCTCGTTCAGTTCGATGCGCGGCGCGCCGTCGGCGGCGCTGACGATACCGTTGTCGACGATATCGAGCTCGGCCGGCGTCGATTGCAGGATGGCCGCGGCGACGTTCAGAATGTTCTCTCGCAGGGCCTTGGCTGCCTGCAATGCAGCTTCGCCGCCGATGCCGGCACCGCGCGAGGCCCAGGTGCCACCGCCATAGGGCGTGTTGTCGGTGTCGCCCAGGATGACCCGAACGCGTTCCATCGAAACGCCAAGTACGCTGCCGACGATCTGGGCCGTCAGCGATTCCGACCCTTGCCCCTGTTCCGTGATGCTGGTCTGGCAGACCACCGACCCTTGCGCGTCGAGCCGGACCGCAACGCCGTCCTGCGATGAGATTTTCGCGCCGCCCACGCCGTAAAAGGCAGCGCTGGGATTGGTCACCTCGATGAAGGTCGCGATTCCGATGCCTCGGTGGACGTTTCTGGCGCGCAAAGCCGCTTGCTCAGCGCGCAACGCGTCGTAATCCATCATCTGAAGCAGCTTGGTCAACGAGGCGTGATGCGAGAGCTGCTCGAACTTCATGCCCG
This sequence comes from Bradyrhizobium brasilense, assembly GCF_029714345.1. Taxonomy (NCBI): domain Bacteria; kingdom Pseudomonadati; phylum Pseudomonadota; class Alphaproteobacteria; order Hyphomicrobiales; family Nitrobacteraceae; genus Bradyrhizobium; species Bradyrhizobium brasilense. Next base: position 3,285,911 of record NZ_CP121669.1, on the reverse strand, counting down.
AGGGTGATGCACACGGATAGGCATCGTCGGCGATCAGATTGCGCCGCCGGATTTCGACGGGGTCCATGCCGATCTTTGCTGCCGCCAGATCGACCAGGCCTTCGGTGACGGAACAGGCGATCGGGTGTCCGACCGCCCGGTACTGGCACATCACGTTCTTGTTCTGGAAGACGACGCGCGCCCGCGCCCGATAGTTCGCCGTGGCATAGGGCCCACCGACCAGATTGACCACCTGATTGGCCTCGATGGCGCTGGTGCGCGGATACATCGAATACGGGCCGATCCCCGTCAGGTCGTCGATTTCGAAGGCTGTGATGGTGCCGTCCGGCCTGACGCCGATCCGCCCCCTGCATCGATGATCGCGGGCGTGGATGTCCGTGTTGAAACTCTCGACGCGGTCCGCCACGAACTTGACTGGCCGACGCAACAGCTTGGACAGCGCGTAGGTCGCCATTTCGTCGGCGTAGATATGGACCTTGATGCCGAACGAGCCGCCGACATCCTTGCAGACCACCCGCACCTGCGCTTCCCTTAACCCAAGATGCAGCGCTGCGATGTTCTGCACCATATGGGGCGCCTGCGTGCCCTGATAGATCGTGAGCCGCGCCTCGGCCGCATTCCAATCGGCAACGACGGCCCGCGGCTCAAGTGTCACGCCGGTGTGGCGCCCGAATACGAAGTCGGCCTCGACGAGTTCGGACCCCGACAATGCATGATCGACGTCGCCGGCGTCGAGCGTCCGCTCAAAGGCAAGATTGTCGCCGAGCGCAGCATGAATGACGGGAGCTGCCGGATCGAGCGCAGCACGCATGTCCGTGACCGCCTCGAGCTCCTCGTAGTCGACCGAAATATGCTCCATGGCATCTTCGGCTGCAGCACGGCTGGTCGCCACAATCGCTGCAACGGCCTCGCCCTGCCAGCACACGCGGTCGAACGCGATCGCGTGCTGCGGCGCGGACTTCAGTCCCTTCAGGTGCGAGAGCACCCCGACCCACGGCGTGATGACCGCTTCAAGTTCACGACCCGTGACGATGGAAACGACACCGGGCATGCGCCTTGCCGCGTCGGCGTCGATCGCTGCGATTTTGGCGTGGGCATGTGGCGACCGTAGAAAAACCACGTGCACCATCCGCGGCAATTCGAGATCACTGACATATTGGCCCCGCCCCTGCAGCAACCTGTCGAGGTTCGGCCGCGGTACGGTCTTGCCGATGTAGGAATTCGGGCGATCAAGCACCGAAAGCGCGTCTGCTGGCGCCCGCGTCACCGTCATGCGCCCCGCTCCGCGCGCGTGATGGCTGTCGCCTCAACCGCATCCACGATGGCCTGATAGCCCGTGCAGCGGCAATAGTTGCCGGAAAGATGCTCGCGGATTGCTCGACGATCAGGCACGGACAGGTGCTTCAGCAGGTCCTGCGCCGTGATCAGCATCCCAGGCGTGCAATAACCACACTGCAATGCATTGCGCTCGCGAAATGCCGCCTGAAGATCGGCTATTTCACCGCTGTCAGACAGCCCCTCGATTGTCTCAACTGACGCGCCCTGCGCCTGGACCGTCAGCATCAGACAGGAGCGAACGATCTCGCCATCGAGTCGGACCGTGCAGGCACCGCAAACGCCGTGCTCGCACCCAACGTGGGTTCCGGTCAGCTTGAGATTTTCCCGGAGGAAATCAGCAAGATTGAGCCGCGGCAAGACGAAGGCTTCGATGGGTTCGCCGTTGACCAGAAGCGAGACCGGTACCGGAGCGTTCACCTGCCGACTCCCGTTTCCAGTTCTGGCCGTGCGAGCAATGCTGCCACGCAACGCCGGAGCAAGACCGTCGCGAGGTGTCGACGCATGGCCGCGGTCGCCTGCTGGTCCTCCTGTGGATCGAGTTCATCGGCCAATGCGGCCGCCGCCTCTGCGAGCAAGGCGGGAGTTACCGTGGCATCGATCAGTTTGCCGGCGGCCGCTGCGAGCAATGGCCGATCGCCAACAGCAAAGAAGCCGAGCCGAAGAGCTGAGAACCTGCCGGCTGCCACAACAGCACGAGCGGCAAGACCAACGACAGCGTAGTCGCCATGCCGCCGGGCATACTCCTGAAAGAAAAATGTCGAGCTTTGGCCTGCGACCGGCACTTCGACCGCGACAAGCAACTCGTCCGGCAGCAGCGCCGTTTCGTAAATTCCCCTGAAAAACTCCGTCGCAGCAATCCGGCGCTCACCGCCCGAGCCCCGAACAACGATCGTGGCGTCAAGCGCCAAAACACAGGCCGGCAGCTCCGATGCAGGATCGGCGTGAGCGAGGCTACCGCCGATCGTTCCGCGATTGCGAATTGCGGGATGGGCAACGTGGGCAACGGCATCGCGCAACAGCCGCGCGTGCAGTGCAACCTCCGGCGATCTGAGCAGATCGACGTGCCGGGTCAGCGCGCCAATGACCAGCACGTCTTCCCTCACGGTGATGCCGCGCAACTCGGCGAGGCCGCCGATATCGACCAGAATGTCCGGAGACAGGAGCCGCAGGTTCATCGCCGGCATCAGGCTCTGACCACCCGACAGAACCTTCGCCTTGTCGCCGTGCATGGCGAGCAACTCCAGCGCGTTCACGACGCTGGTCGCGCGGGCGTAGGCGAAAGCCGCGGCTTTCATGTGGGCGTGGCCTCCCGGGCCCAATTTTGGTTTGCCCGATTAGAGGGCCGCCCTCTTCAAAGGTCAAGCTTGTTTATCGAGTGATTATTTATGCGGCAGGGCTTGTCTTCGCCTCGGGAAGGCCGCAGGTTCCTTGCCAACAAAAGTTCAAATCGCGGGGAGGCGGATCATGAAGCTCGGTTTTTTTACGATGCCGATCCATCCTCTCGACAAGGATTGGCGGCAATCGCTACGGGAGGATCGCGAGGCTTTTCTGCTCGCGGATGAGCTCGGGTTCACCGAGGCGTATGTCGGCGAGCACGTCACCGACAAGGCCGAGAACATCACCTCCAGCATCGCCTTCATTGCCTGGCTCGCAGCCGCAACCAAGCAGATCAAGCTTGGAACCGGCACCATCAACATGCCAAACACGCATCCGGCAGCAGTCGCAGCGGCTGTCGCCATGCTTGATCACATGCTTGACGGCCGTTTCATACTTGGAATCAGTCCTGGTGGATTGCTGTCCGACGCGGAGGTTTTCGGCAATCTCGATGCCGACCGTAATGCCATGTTCCTCGAGGCCATCAATCAGGTTCTTGATATCTGGGCCGGTAAGCCGCCCTATGATTTGCAGGGCAAATATTGGAACATTTCGGTCAAAAGGACTCTGATCGAGGATATCGGCCAGGGAATCGTCGCTCGCCCCTTGCAGGCCCCTCACCCGCCAATCGTGGTGACCGCGGTTGCGCCATTCTCAAAGGGCGTCACGGAGGCGGCGGCGCGCGGCTGGGATCCGATCTCGGCCAACTTCCTGATGCCGGCCTGGGTGAAGAGTCACTGGCCGAAATATGTCGAGGGTTGCGCGCGCGTGAACCGGGCAGCCGAGCCTGCCAATTGGCGTGTCGCCAAGAGCGTGTTCGTGGCAAGGGATGCAGCGACCGCGAAGGCCTATGCCACGTCGCCCAACAGTCCGTACGTGTACTATTATCACCAGTTGTTCACGAAGCTGAAGCGCAGCGGCCGGCTCGAGTTGTTCAAGACGCGACGGGATCAAGCCGACGCTGAGGTCACACTGGAATCGATCTGCGACAAATTGATCATCTACGGCACGCCCGAAAGCGTGGCTGACCAGTTGCTGGCGTTCCAGGAAGAGATTGGCACCTTTGGAACCCTGCTTTACGCCGGCAAGGATTGGAAAGATCGCGAGCTTGGCCGTCAATCGATGATCCTGATGGCCGAGAAGGTCCTGCCGCGGATCAATGCCACCGCTGCCGGATCATCGACGTGAAGGAGGTTCGACATGGCCTTTACTGATCGCATTCCGTACCAGGCGCAGGTCGACCGACCGAAACTGACATTACCTGACGGCAAGAAGCTTGCCGTGTGGGTCATCCTCAATGTCGAGGAATGGCGCATCGAGAATGCGATGCCCCGCACCGTGCTGAGCCCACCGATGGGCCAGCCCCTGCTGCCCGACGTGCCGAACTGGTCGTGGCATGAGTACGGCATGCGCGCCGGCTTCTGGCGACAGTTCAAAGCCCTCACCGATCGAAAGATACCGGTGACGCTGGCTGCGAACGCCAACGTCTGCAACAGCTATCCGCGTGTGGCGTCGGCGGCGCGCGAGGCGGGATTCGAATTCATGGGACACGGGTTTGTTCAGGGCCCGATGCACAAGGTCGAGAACCAGGCGGACGCAATCAAGCGCGCGGTCGACACGATTGCTGGATTTACCGGCAAGCCGCCGCGATCATGGGAAAGCCCGGGCCTGACCGAAACCGAAGACACGCTCGATCTCCTGCGGCTCAACGGGATCGAATACGTGGCCGATTGGGTGATTGACGATCTCCCCCAGGACATCGCCACGCCGCACGGCACCGTGACGACGATTCCCTATTCGGTCGAGACCAACGACATCGTCATTCACGCGCTGCAACACCTTCCGTCGGAACAGTTCCTGACGCGCTGCACTGACCAGTTCGATCGGCTGTACCTTGAGGGCGCAGAGAATGCGCGGATCATGGCCATCTCGGTGCATCCCTACATCACGGGCGTGCCGCACCGTATCAAGTACCTGGAGGCCCTGCTCGACTACGTCATCGGCCATGACGGCGTCGCCCTCATGACGGCAAGCGAGATCGGGGATTGGTATCGGGGTCAGATGGCGACAATGTAGCGCGGGTCAGCCGACGACCTTGATCGGCGCCCGTCGACGATCGGTCGCACTCTCGGCCATCCTCTCAAATCCCGCGAGGAAGATATCCAGCGCGTCACTGATCATCTGCGCCTTGTCCTCGAGGACAGGCGCTTCGTAGATGTACTTGCGTACGCCATAATAGAAGATGCCGCCGTGAAACACCCAGGCCAGCTCGAGTTCTGCTGCGCTGGGCCTGCCTTGCGTCGCGAGGCCGGCGTCGTGGCGGCATTCCCTGAGAATGCGCGTCAGGATCTTGTCCTTGACCATGCCAACATACCAGCGATTGATATCGAGGCCCTTCAGGCCGGAGTAGAGATAGATCCGGAGCCATCTTCGGTTGAAGATCGTGTTGGTATAGATTTCGTAAAATTCCTGGAGCCGCACGCGGAGCGGACGTGACCGATCCGAGAGCACCTTCTCCCAGCCGATCTCAAGCGGTTCGAGATATACCTTGCGGTAGACCTCCTTGATGAGATCGTCCTTGCTCGGAAAGTAGCGGTAAAGCAGCGGCTGCGTCACGCCGAGCTTGTGAGCAAGGGCGCGCGTGCCGCCGCCAAATCCCTCCTCCGCAAATAGCTCGGTTGCCTTGGTAACGAATTCACTGCGACGATCGACAGCTGATAGTCGCCTCTGCTTGGCACGAACACGCTTGACGGGCGTCTTTCGATTCATGATGTCTCGTCACCACCGTCAGCCTGGAACCGGCCAAAACCTCCGCGCGCGAACAACAGCGGACTGTTCCGGTTATAGGCGTAGGCTTCCACCGCGCCCAGGAAAATGACGTGATCCCCGCCATAGTAGCGGTTGGCGGCACGGCATTGGAAATTCGCGACCACATCGGCAAGCACGGGAGCATTCCCGAGACCCGGCGTCCAGCTCACACCCGCGAACTTGTCATCCGACGATCTGGCAAACTGCATCGCCAACGCCTGTTGCGACGCGTCCAGAACGTTGACCGTAAAATGGCTGGCGTTCTGGAAGATCGGCAGCCCCTGCGAAAACATGCCCAGGCTCCACAACACCAATGGCGGGTTGAGCGACACCGATGCAAAGGAATTACAAGTAATTCCATACGGCCGTCCTTCAGCCGACATCGCGGTGACTATCGTCACACCTGTTGCGAACGTACCGAGCGCATTGCGGAAATCACGGGGATCGATCGACGAACTATCGCTTGCGAGCTCACTGGCGGGATCCAGCGGATGTTTGGGCGAGTCGGACATCCGGCTTACCTCAAAGCGTCAGGTTTTCAGACGGCAGCCCAAGAGCCACCCGCCCGTAATTGGTGCCCGCCGCGTCGAAATTGAACGCGAGATGCGAATTCACCGCATGCGCGTCGCGGAATTGGCGCTGCAACGCTCCCGAGGTGAACAGGCTGCGTGCGCCGCCCGCCGCAAATAGAAGAGACACCGCCTCGGTGCACAAATTGACCGCGAACGCACCGTCGCGCCGAAGCTTCGTCTTCGCTGCAATGCCCGGGATATCGCCACGCCGGACCTCCGCAAGCGCCTCAACGCAGTTCGTGCGCATGATCAGCCGCGCGGCATCTATCTTCGCCGACGCCTCGGCGATCTTGATCTGCGTGCTTTGCAGGTCCCCGATCTTGGCCCGGTTATATGTCGAAGCGCGGTGTCGCGCGATCTCGACATAGTCATCAAGGCAAGCCTGCGCATTTCCCAAACCAACCCCTGACAACACATAGGGAAACAACGAAAACACCGGAAGCATGTAGAGCGCATTCGGATTGACGACACTGCCCGGCGTCGCACCTCCCGCAAGATCGCTGACGGCGACCGTCATATGCTCGGGAACGAATGCGTCGATTACCCGCACGTCGTTCGATCCCGTTCCGCGCAAACCAGCCGCATTCCAGGTGTCGTCGATGCTGTAGTCCCGCCTGTTCAATAGGAATAGCCGATACTCGACACCATCGGCCTCATCATCCGAGGCGACCACGCTCGCGAGCATGTTCCATTCGCAGGATTCCACCCCGGACGAAAACGGCCAATGACCACTCAGAACATATCCGCCGCCGGCCTTCCTCGCACGACCTGCCGGGAAGACAAAGGAGGACGCGATCAGCGCATCCGGATCCTCTCCCCATACCGCGCTCTGCGCTTCGGGCGCGAACATAGCCAGCATCCAGTGGTGACTTGCAAGGTTGGCAAAATTCCAGGAGACCGAGGCGTCTCCCTGCCCGAGGGCATCGGCACAGTCGACCAGCGCAACATAGTCGAGCTCGCTGCCTCCGACGCGCTTGGGCTGCAAGATCCGGAAAAGGCCGCTATCAAGCAAATCCCGCTCGGTCTCCGGCGGCAATCTGCGCAGCTCTTCGGTCCGCGGTGCCCGTTCGCGCAAAGCCGGAACAAGCGCCCTGGCTCGTGCGACCATGACCGAATAACGATTCATATCCGGGCCTGGCTGTGCCTTCGTATCGAGCCCGCGGCCAACCTCAACCATGGTCTCTTCCTTCGTTCGATCTCCAAGACATTTGCGCGTGCGATCGAGCCGTTAACTCAGTTTATCGATCGATCACCAGAGATCAAGACGCGCAAGCCCGCATTCCGCGAATTCAACGCCCAGGATCCACGACGGCCGCCGGGGCGCCCATTTGAGGAAACGCTTCCAGCGATGCTTCATTCGCACTGCACAGGTCCATTCTAGCATCCCCGCGCCCAAAATTCGATGCCGGCTGCGACCACGGCTTGCCAAAGAGGGCTACCCATGGCCAGAAACGCAAAAAAAGCCCGGTGGCCGAAGCCACCGGGCGCTCCACGTCATCGATTGTTCGCAACAACCCGAACCGCGTCGCAGGATCTAGACGAGCTCCTTCCGCCAATACAGCGTGTGCTGCCATGCCCAGGGCGAGACAGGTTCGAAGAGCCGATACCCCCGCCGGATAAAATTATTGGCCGAGAAAATGTTGTCGGTGGTATCCGAAACGATCGCCTTCCAGCCGGCACGCCGCGCTCGTGCTTCCAACGCGCGAGTAAGCCGCACCTGCAGGCCGTGGCCGCAGTGCGGCATCACGACGCCAACGCGGCACAGATATCCAGCATTTGTAACATGGGTTGAAGGAACGACACCCGCGAATGCGATTGGCTTCGCTCCACGGAACGCAATCCACCAATATCCTTGCTCGAAGTCCGGTACACGGGTCCCGTCGCAGAATATCAGCTGATGAAGCTCGGCGAGCGAGTCCGCCACCGCTTCGTCCTGGGCTTCGACCTCGCGTATCCGATACATTTCTGCGCCCCAATAATTCTGTTGTCCGCCAAGGCGCCCAGATCTATGTCCAAGGACATTAATCCGCTCCGCACTCTGCGAGTCATTTTCCGAGCGTGGCCTTGATGCCCAACCAAACGGCTCCGAGAAAACCCGTGGCAATCACAGTGATCACTGCCTTGAATGTGTAGCTTTGCGCCTGCTCGACACTTCGTCGCCAGCGCCGGAGGTGCTGAAAATCCGCGCGCAGCTCGCGTCGGTCTCCCTCTTCAAAACCGAATGAAGTCAGAACAGTCGCAATAGTCTTGACTACCACGGCGTCGATATCGCTTCGTCGTACCCGATCTTGCTCAATCAACGTTTCCATCACGATCGCTTTGACATCAGCTTCGTGCATGCGGTCACCGTCGAATAATGCGCGCGACATTCTCGAACGTGCGCTTTCCAAAATAGAAGCCCATGATCATGCCAGCCCAGGTGCTTACGTCTCCCGCGAGCTGCGGCGTCGTCCCAAGACCGAGAACCTTGTCCCACACGACGCACTTCGCGTAAAAAGTAAGAGTGACATAGAACGCCAACTTCTCTGGCTCCCAGGGATGACCGATCTCAGCGAGCTTGAGTTGATTCTGCGCCTCCGCCTCGGCCGTCTGGGCTGCGATCTCGCTTGCAGCGAGATCGGCCGCGATCCTGCTCTCAAGGTTTCCAGCCTTCAGCTTGGCCTGATAAGCATCGATCAGGCCCTTGATGACGGGACCACCAAGGAATGAAAGAATAGCCATCCACATGGATCAGTTCTTTCCCATCGACCGCAGCCGCGCGACGATCGTAATCGTCGAGATTCCGATCATGGCGTAGGCCAGATATCGCGGGTTGTTCTTCAGAGCCTCCATGATCTGGGCCTTGAGATCAGGATCGCCGAAGGCAGATGCGATCGGATCAAGCCACTGAAAGACGGTCCCAAGACCCGTCAGGAAGAGGCCCCAGGTCACCGTCACAGATCGTCCGGCCAGCGCCCAGGCCTTGCCCCAGAACGTATCGGCCTCATCGTAGAAGGATTTGAGAGCTGGAATCGCGTGCAAGACCGGCCGCAGCACAATGAAATACGCGCAAAGCAGTCCGGGCAAGGTCAGGAACAGCCAGAGCATCGTCATTTCCTTCCGAAAAGAGATCTGAAGAGGTCAACAAAAAAGGCTCCGAGGGAGCCTTTGGCGGGAGCGTGGATCGATGGAGTGCCCGGAGGCGGCTTTGGCGCTGGCGAAGGCGGCGTTCCTGCCGGGGTAATCTTCGCCCCGGTGAAGGTGATGGTCGGGTCGAGTTGCATCATCGCCGCCAACAAGCCGGCGCAGCCGAGTTGTTGATCCACGACGCTCGAGTCGAAGACCCCATCCCGAACATATTTACCCGAGACATACTGATCGGTGCCGGACCAGATGTAGGGCGACGGTTTGCCCCGAGCGGCATAGCCGAGCCCGTTATATTGCTCGAGCATGGTCAGCGTGCCACCGATCGACCAGTCCCTGTTTCGGGCAGCGAAGGGCGCACAATTGACCAGCGCGTCAAAGGCGCCGTCTTCCCAGGTCTTGAACGGCCCCCTTCCCTTCGGAACATGGACAGAGACGCTTCCGAGTGGGTCGCCCTGCCCAAGCTGGGTGTTCCAGCTCTGTGAAGCCTCCCGCTCATGGGCGACCGCGATGAAGAACCAGGGCACGCCAGTCCTGGCCGACACCGCCTGATACCGAGCTTTGGCAGTCGGAGCGATGAGCCTCTTGGCGGTACCGGAGAAATTCCGGGTCAACTTGGCTTTTGTCCAGCGGGTAGCGTTCGCCGCCGTTAGGGCAACGAGGTCAGTCATAGCATCTCCAAAAGAAAAAGCCGCCCAGAGGCCACCTACGCTGCAATGCAACATAGCTTACAAATATTGTCTATCGTGGGGTGTGATGATAAACGCAGCGACATGCACACTGATCGAACCATACGACGCTACGCGCGAGACCCGCGTATTCTTCCGTATTGGAAGGTTGTCCTGAAATCCACGTGGCTCTTCCTCAAGGCCGATGTCAGGCAATGGTTCAGGCCAACTTAGGCTTTCTGGCGAGAGCATTTCTTGGACGCCCTACTTGTACGCTCGCACCAGGGGCAAGGTTAGGCTTGAGGGCCAGGATTCTCAACGCACGCGAAAGCAGCGCACACATTAGGATCGGCGAGAATTCATTTGTAGGCGGTGAACTGTTTGTTTTTGCTCACGGTGGTGACATCGAGATAGGAAGTAACTGCTACATTGATGTTGGCGCCCGGATATGGTCTGGCGTGTCAATTAAGATAGGGAACGACGTCACAGTCGGCCCCAACGTGAATATTTTCGATAATCACACGCACCCGCTACGCGCCGCAGAACGACACACACAAATTAGAAGCATCTTCACCGTCGGGCATCCCCGGCAAGTTGAGCTTGCAGATCGCCCGGTTACAATCGGCGATGGCGTTCAAATAGGAGCAGGTGCGATCATCTTGCGCGGCGTGGAGATCGGAAAAAACGTCACCGTTACGCCCGGCAGCATTGTGAGCAAAAGCATCATGCCCTCACCGGATCAAATAATCCGCATGATGTAGTTGCAGACAATGCTTGGCTGAACGTTCGAAAATGGCGTGCTCGTGCCTCCTTGAGGGTTAGCCGCCAGCGTTCCGGAGAAAGTCCCGCTTACCTGAAGTGGGCTCGCAGTGCCAGTAGTCGGACTGTACACGTTTGCCTGAGTGCCAGTGGTAGTCGAGAAGAAGTTCGCGAAGGCATTGCCAGTTATACTGCCTGATACCGAACCCGTCGGGGTATAGGGTGGCAGGTTTGCGGTAACAAGGGTTTGGGTCTCGGAACCGCCCGTTCCGTTGGGCGACAAACTGGAGAACGTGGCACCTGAGATACGGCCCGCGCCAGCATCTGCTGCCACAGAGGCACGTCCTCGCTTGTCGGGTAGGTTGAACGTGGTCGAACCGTCGCCCGCTCCATAGAGCGTTCCGACCAGCGCAAACAACGTCGCATAGGTCGTGCGCGAGATCGCCTGCCCGACTGGAAAAACAAACGAGCTGTTCGGAGCGGTAGGCGCCCAATAATCCATGCCGGCCGCAAGTGGCACGTTGTATGGATTGCCAAAAAAGCCGTGCAGATACCACACTGCATCAGAGTTATTGTAAGTCGCCGCATAGGGCGTACCCTGGATGATAACGCCGGCCTGCAATTCGACGCCTGGCGCAGTTCTCAGCGGACGGTTACCGAGCCCGTCGACGTTGATGACGGTTATTCCGCCGTTTGTGATGTGCGGCGTGAAGGCAACCATCGCACCGTTCATATTCGCGAAGCTGTCGAATTGCTGATAGCTTGACAGCGCATAAGATGTGCTGGATCCAGTTGTGACGATCGCGCCGGCGATATCGTCGCGATACTTTGCTGTGGCCGCCATCATCGCGCGCGCGGAGTCATTGACACTCGAAGGCGCCTGTCCCTCCTGCCAATTGATCGAGCTGTCAGCGGTTGCATCCGAGGCCGCAATCCGGGACCATTTGTAGAGAGTCATGGTACTTTCCTTGATGAATTTTCTCGAGGCCAGCTCTCGTCGATGAGCAGTAGCCCCGCCGTTATTCCGCGCGACCGAGCTGGAGATATTGGGCGCATGGGCAAGCAGGAGCCCGCGCGATCAGGAGATTGCGGATCACGCCGATGGGCACGCCGGGGCTTTCCCTGGCGACAGCCTGCGCACGTGCATCGATGATGGCTTCAATTTCGGCACGAAGTTCACTGATACGGCTTTCAATTGGTGGCGTGCGGGCTGGCTTCATCTCTGGTCCTTTCTGGCTCTGCGCAGGGCGTTCGCCGCGGCGCCTCACATCGCTTCAGCGCCGCGGCCGCTTCGTTCTGGGCGCGTCGCAACGCCTTGTCGCGACGCGACTCGTGGGCTGCAATGAATATCTGCACATCGTAAGGCAGTGACCGGAAGCGCGTCTTGCGATCGTCCGGCCAGGATCTCGGCGGTTCAATTCCTGCAATATGCGCTATTGCCGCCGCAGCCAGGCCTCCGAGCGTGGGGTCGGCGAGACCCGCCGACACATGCAGTTTCGAGATATCCTGCACCGCCGGCCACAGCCGCTCGACGCCGAGGGATGCGCAGTCGACCACGAACCGGGCAACGACGGCTGGCGCTGCGGGATACGAAACCGCGCCGTGCAACTCACACCAGCGAACAAATATTGGTGCGGCACGCAAGCGAGCTTGCGCGAGCGTTGCCAACACGGGATTGACCATCGCCCGCTTCAGCGCTTCGCCCTGCGCATCGCATGATGGAGATCGGTCATCCTGCGCCGCAGCTCCTGAAGGCGCACGTGGCGCCGAAGGCTATGCGAGCCCGAATTGATCTCTCCGGCGAGCTCCGCATCGAGCCTGTCCAGGGCGGCCGCGCGCTTGCTCAATCCATAAAGGGCAAAGTTGTCGGCGATCTCGCTAACGGTAGCGGGCTGGCCACAGGCCTTTTCCGTGATGGATTCGGCTTGCTCGAGAAAATCTCGATCGTCTGTCATTTGGAGACCTCAGTTAAAGGATTGGCAGACGCACACGAAATGACATCACCGCCTGGCACCTCTTCGCGCATGATAAAGCGCTACCGCATCCTTGATATCGCCAGTGCTCGAAAGCCTTGCATTGAGCGATCGAAGATCCACGTTCTCGCGCTCGCCACGCGATGCCGCAGCGCCCGGTCGCTGCACCGGCGGAAGCGGCCTGGTGGTGACGGCATCCTTCGCCTTCATCATCAGGCGATATTTTCCCGCGTCGTACATCATCCGCTGAAAGGTGGCGTTGCGCATCAGCGGCTCGGTGTTGAGCAAATACGTCAACTCGGAAGCCTCGAGTCCACTCGCCTTGGCCGATGCGATGATCTCCTGCATCACGGCGCGCTGGGTTTCGACGGGCTCTCCCTTCAACATCGCATCAAACCGCGCGTCCTCTGATTTCGCATGAGCGCGAAAGGAGTGATACGCGGCTTCAGCCTGTCGTTGGCTCTCTTGCTGATGTTGTGCAAGAAGCTGGTCCGTCGCCGCGATCGCGCTCCGAACGCGCGCAAATTTGGCCGGCTCGTGCCGCGACATCTGCTCGAGGACGCCAGGCAAGTTCTCGAGCGGAACGCCGACGAACTCGGGAAATTGATTGATGAAGCTCGCCTGCGCGATCTGCGTCGCGCCGGTAAGGGCATCAAGATAGCCCTGGCGGACTTTGTGCGTCTCTGCGATCTCCTCATCGATCGCCTGACGCACCTGCGGATGCTCCAGCGCTCTCGCCAGGGCAGGATCGAGCCCTTCGTTGAAGTTGGCGCCCGTGTCGGCATCTTGCGTCCTCACGTCGCCGTTGCTTCGCCCGGCTTCTGCGGCATCGGTTTCAGGCAGGTCGAAGCCGTAGAACTCGGCCGCCTCCGGGTCGCTTGCGAGCGCCTCCATGCGCAGTGCGTCGACCCGCTCGGCCAATCGTTCGGCGTCTTCGCCGTCGGCGATCAGTTTCTCGGCCGCGACGGCAGCCGCGTAATCGCGGCTCGCACGACGCAACGTTACCGCTTCATTCGCCGCAGCGGGCTTCCCCTCCGCGTCCCGATACTGCCGGACAACTACGTCCTCAGACTGTTCCGAGATCTTCTCTGCGGCCTCGCGAAGCGATGCATTGTCGCTGCCGATCGGCTCCTCTTCGTCCGCTCTGCGATCCGGCATCGGCTTGTAGCCTGCCACTGCCAAATCATGGGCAGCGCCCGTAAGATCATTGCTGGGTTCATCGGCCATTGTTCAGACCTCTCCTCCGCAGGTAAGCGCCGGGGCTACGACCGGGCGCACCCCCCAGTGTTGGCGCCCCTTGATTGTCAGGAAACGCAGGGGCGGTTCGACCAGTCTGCTCGACCGAACGCTGGCCGGTGTTAAATCCCGTCAAGCCGTTGGCGAGAGCCGCGAATGGATTGCCTAGCGGGGTATGAGCCCAACTCTGAAAGCCGGCATTCAATCGATCACCGAATGTGGGAGCGGCGACCGGCGCGGAAGGTTCCGCGCGGCCGAACTGCGGCATCCAGTAATCTCCAATACGCATGTTGAGCGTCTGCCCATCGTCGCGCGGCCAGCTCGACGGCGTTTGAGGCGCCCCAGTTGCGCTCGGTCCATCTGGCGGCGCTGTGTCGCGGTTGCTTGCCGGTAGACCCGAACTCCCGGCGCCGGGGACTGGTGGGAAAGGCGAGCCCTGCGCAGGCTGGTCGAAACTCAACTGCGGCTGCAGGGAGACCAGCCGACCATACAATCCTCCAGCCGGATCGAAAAGCCTCGGATCAAAGCTCAAATAGTCGTCAAGCAATCCCATCAGCGCACCTCGCCGAGCTTGCGAGAGGTTTTCGTCGCGGCATGATAATCGACAGCCTTGTAACCATTGATGTCCAGGACGGCATGCGGCGCGGTCCGTTCCACATCCTGCGCCATCAGGCCGATGTGGTAGGCCGGCGCTCCCTTATAGCGATAGCCGTAGACGGGCGTCCCATCGAATAGTGTGCCGACAGGTGCGATATCTTCCTTCAGCCGCATGTCGGACGGCGTGAACTTGAACAGGCTGCCGATGCCGTTGGCGATCGCCCCAAACTGCTGCGCCCCGGACATCTGCTGGGTGGTGTTCGTGGTCCCATTGCTTTGCTGGCCGAGCTGCGCGATCGGCACACCGATCTGCGCGAGCAGACTCAGCGCTTGCACCGGAATACCGCGCCGCTGCGCCTCCTCGGCGAGCGTTGCGTTGGCGCCGTAGTTCTGCGCATCGAGCGCAGATTGTGCGGCCGTGACGCCCTGCCCCTGGTTGGTGAGATAGTTCTGCTGCATGCCGCTCAGCGTATTCGCAGTGGTGTTGCCCGCTCCGTAGAGCGCGTTCGCCGCATTGAGCTGGTTGGCGACATTCTGGTTGTACTGCGCGGCAATCACCGGAGCCTCCGCGGCGGCGACCCCGCGCCCGTAGGCCATCTGGTTGGCTCCGCTGAGGTCACGGCCGGCCGCGGCGAACTGCGAATTGACGCTGTTGCCGACATCGCTCTGGATTTGTGCCAGTTGCGCCGTCAGTGCCGGATTGTTTCCGATCATGCTGCCGTTAGCATAGGGCATGAGCTGCCGCTGCAACGTGGCAAGATTGTCCCGCACGTTTCCGGCCTGCGCATTTGCGCCGCCGCCGTTCAAGAGCGAGTTGGCATAGCCTCCAATTTGAGCCGCATAAGAATTGCCCTGCGCGGCATTGCTCTGAAGGGTGTTCAATGCACCGGTCTCTGCTGATGTGAGTCCAGTGTTGTTCAACCCTGAACCAAGCTGACTGAGGATGCCCTGCAACATCGGCTGGGCGACCGTCCATGGAGTGGTCTGGGACTGCTGCGTTTGGGTCGAGGAAGATTGTCCACCCATCAATTTCTCCTGGAATCAATGATTGTGTTCACTGCATGAGCACGCAGCGCAGGGCGCTACGCAACGACGGCGAGATCAAGCGACAAACCGGCTTCGCTCTCGATGCCTCTGGGGCACGCCGCGAAATCAGCGGTTATTTGCGCCGAGCGAGGCCGCCCTTTCTTGCATGACATCGTAAAGCATACGCAGAAGGCCCCCCGCACGCTCGTCTGGCATCATCTGCACTGACGAAGCTGCCGAGTTATCTAGAAACTCAGGCCGAAAGGGGTATCTGGGCCGTCGGGGAGCAGGAGCTGACGCCGGCGGCATCCACGGGTCGATCCACCAGGGAAATCCGGGTATCCGCGGCACCACCGGCTCGTTGACGTCAGGAAATTTGTCGCGAATGCGCGACCAAGACTCCTGCGGGATCGCTCCGTCGATTCCGAAATTTGGCACCCGGTAGGAATCGTCCTTGAACCGCGCCGTCATGAATTCCTCCATAAACAATTCGAGACAGAAATATGCGATACGGTCGCCAGATACGATGCGGACGTCACAAGGCGTAGGCGCGTCACGGACGTGCCCCCGTTCTCATCAGCCGGAGTTCGATCCTAGCAGATCGCGCTATTGAGGGATGGACTGGCTAGGGATCGAAGATCACCGACTGCGACAGACCCAGTCGCGCCAAGGTCGCATCTACCTCGTCCTGACTACGCGGATATGCTTCATAGATCAGCCTTGTCTTCTGGCGCACGGCGTACCGTGGATTCCAAGTCCAAAAAAGATCTGCTGGAGGCGTTCCCGTTTGGTCAAATTTCCGCTTCAGGATTCTTCTGATGGTCGTGCTTTCGGGTGGCTCCTTGAACCCGGCCGGAAAGCCCCTCGAATGATAGAACTCCGCCTTGCGATCGGCGAGCGCCTGGTGTTGGGCATCGGCAAAAGTAGAACATGGGTATGTGCCAAAATGCTGCGCGTCGGAGTCGGACGTCTCCAAGAATCGGAAACAATCCTTGCTCAACAACCCAGTCTTGAGATTGGTCCATGCAACAATAGCGTCTCTCGGTACGAACGCCTCTGGGGAAGCAAAAAGGAGATAGCTGGCGCAAGCCGCGAAGCAGTAGTCGTTGACGATGACGACCGCCTGCTTGCTCCGGAGCATGTCGGCAAGCATGATCGTCGCAGAGATCTCGCCGCCAAATCCTTTGACGACTGCATATCCGCCCTGCTGAAGGTTGCTCACCACTGCGAGCTGTTGCTGCGAGAATATCCAATCATGGACACACAGGACCTTCCTGTCGTCCCGAAGCGTCAACGGGCTGGTTGCCTTTGGCTGAAGCGCCGGTGAGTCCACCTTGCCCCCTCGGCAGAATGCGAGCGCATCCGAATAGCTCTCCGCCTCTGGCATTTGGGCACGCGAAGCTTCCGCACCCAGAAATATCCAAAGGAGTGCAGCAAACGCTACATTTACTCCACGGAAGCCAAACACCTTACCTGCACTTCGTTGAGTTGAGGGGGCGCATAACATCAACCCTAGAACATATAGTGAACGTTCGTCAACCCACCTGCGAGACCGCAATTTCCTTGTCCATGATGACATGCTTGGCGCGATAGCCATCGAGCACGCGCAGCCAGCCCTTGCGACCGTAGATCCTCACGCGTGTGCATCCTTCGTCCCTCGCATAGGATTCGATCCCATTGAGCAGCGGCAGCCAACGCTTCATCCCGGTACCGCCGCACGCAGTGATGACGCACACCTTGCCGATTTCGGAATTGATCAGGACCGTGGTAGCTGCCGCCTGGATTGCCCGACCGTCCCAGGCGAGCCACAGAAGGCCGCGCCCGGAGAGAATATCCGCTTCCAAGTCTTCTAGTGAATTAAGCGCAGTCCGGCGGCAGACCGAATGTAGCAACGCGGACGCATATGGCCAAATCTCACGAATACGCCTTGGATCGACACAGACTAGCTCAAGACTCGTAAGCGGACCTCTACCACAGGAGGAAGACATCGTGAGAATGTCTCCATCGATATTCGGGTTCCTCATGATCGTACACCATGAGCTATTTCGGAACTGACCACCGCAGATGAAGACAAGCGTTGGTTGAAACGACACTAACATCGTGCGTCCAAGCAGGGCTTCCCATCAATCGAGATCATCAGGATCATCGCCCCTCATCCTACGTCGAACGCGCTCGGTCAGGATCCTCGCCCTCTCTTCTGCCGTAAGGCCCCGACGAACCTTTGTTCCACCACACTTGGGACTTAGAAGCCCAGTAATGCAGTCTTGCAGACTAGAGGAATTCAAGGTTTCACCTTTTCTGTAGGCGTCAGTACATTTTTTTGTCGCATCGACTATCTCTTTTTCGCATTCCGGGTCTCCTCGACGCCAATAGCGCGGATCTCCTCTAACGACGCTGACATCAGTATCGTCATCGAGCGGCATATTGGGCACGAGCGGCGGAGAGTATTTGTCCGACCTTCGCTCTTTTCCGGCTGTCGTATCGATGCGCTCAAGTCGTCTGACATCCGGATTTGGTTGGTCTGACGACCCTCGCCCTCCCTCATCTGGCGCCACGGGCTTCTGATCAGGAAATGCCGGTAAGGCATGGCCGTCGTCGCCAGAGATCGCGCTCCGCTGCTGGTATTTCAGAATCAGGCCAAGCAGCCCTGCTGGCAGACTTGGCGGCTGATATGGCGGCTGCTCCCCACCAGAGTCAGGATTCGACTTCACAGAACCGCGGATCGAATTGTCTAAGTCGCGTAGCAATGCAGGATCATTGCTATCAACGAAGGGCTGGCTCGTCACCGATTGCCGAAAGAGCTGTGGCCAGAGTGTGGCTGCAAGCCATCCATAGCGCAAATAATCGGGTATTGGCGGCATGGGAATTTGCGGGATAGCGTCAGTTGGCCCGACCGGTGGCGGGACCGGAAGGGGCATTCCGTTCGGAGAGAATCTAAATCTTGGAAATGGGGGAGCCATTGAGAACTTTCCTTGCTGAACCGAGCGCGCCTCATACGGGAAGCACGACGCTGCGCGGCCGGGCACTCGCCCGTCCGAGATGAGGATTCGCCAACTTGCTTTCTGTGAGCGCAAACGCAACGCGATGGCTGCTACGAATTCTAGCCAAGCACCGCGTACAGGAACGTCCGCCCTGCCGTCGCCGAGCTCGCATGTGTGATCGTGAACGAACCATTCGCCACGGCGTTGACGTAGAGCGTGCCGTTGCCAAGCTCCGTCGCAGCATTTGCCGAAGCTGGCGTCAGGATCGGCGTCGAACCTGATGCAGCGTTCGGTGTCGATACGATCGTTGTCGATACGCCGGTCGCGAGCGTTACGGTCCCGACCGCGTTCGAGCGACCGGCGGCGAGGCCCTGGATGGCGAGCACGATTTTCTTCAGGTCGGTCTCGGTGACTCCCGGAACGTACGCCGTCATAGTGCGCCGCTCGCGATGACATCCGGCACGACGCCGGCACAGAAGGTCCATTGGGTTGCAGCGGGGATCCGCACCTTGAACCGCGAGTAGCGCGTGTCCTGCATCATGTCGCAGCGTCCGGTTCTGGCATTCACGAGCACCTCAGTGCCCGGGACGGCGCTCGCTGAAGGCGTATCGCGGGTAGAGACGGAGCCGTACAGCGTGGGCGCGTCGGTGATCGGCCTGAAGCCGCGGATCGTGATCCGGTTTTCGTCGCTACCCTGCTCCGCGCTTTCCAGCGTCGCTTCCAGGTTCAGGCCGCGAAAGAAGCCAAGCACATGCGAATTGTTGAACTGCGCGATTTCAGGCTGCACCGCTGTGGCATAGGCATCGAGACTCAATGTCATCGCGTCGATCGAGGACGAGATGGTGTCGAGGTTTTCCAGCGTCAGACCGGTCTGCGAGACACCCAGCAGATATTCTCCGGTCATCGAGACAGGAAAGAATCGATCAAGCAGAAAGTCGTAGCCGAGCAGCTTGTCATAGGTATTTCCAACGGCGCCGGAGACCGATTTGTAGGCCCAATACACGCGGGTGCTGCGCGGATCGGCCGCGCCCATGAAAAGCTGCAGGTTGCCCTTGTCGAGATCCGCCAGAAACGTGCGATCGACCTTCTCGCGGCCGATCTGCTCCGGCACACCGCCCGGCTCGATCTTGTGAAAGCCCTGGCCCGCATAGAAGAAGATGCGCTCGCCGGCCCGGATGATCGAGTACGGCGCGTAAAGGCCCTTGTCCTGCGTGATGCGATCGATCTGGAACACGATCGGCGAACCCGGGACGTAGGACATCCGCCGGATCGCCTGATCTTGAAAGATGATCCCCGCCTCGCCGCCGGCGACACCGCGAACGATGCCGCCGTCGGGAAAGTCCTGGAAATCGGAGGACTTGATGCCGCTGATCCAGCTGTCAGCCGCGTTGAAATTGTTGAGCCCCGACCATTGAATCCGGTAAGGGTTCGAGAGCAATCCGGACAGCACCAGGAAGCGGCCCACTACCCCGATATAGGCCGCCTGCGGCGGCGAGCCGAGCGCATTGCCGAACGTCGACGCTGAGGATAGGTCAAACATCTGCAATGTCGTATTGGCTTGGGTAGCGAAGACGAAATTTCCAGTTTGCGCGAACTGCCACTGCGCGTTGGCGCTCAGCGCGCTGTACGTTCCGCCTCCTGACGACACATCCGTCCAGGTGAAATCAGTATTGTTGAGCTTGTAGAGCTTGTTGCTGGTTCCTGCGAAAGTGACCACGGTGCCGTCGGACTTCAGCGCGTAGAAGGCTCCCCTGCAAGCAGCCGGCAGCGGAGCCGCATAAGCTGACAGGCTCGGAAATGGTCCGTAGCCGTCACCACGCGGAATCACATTGAGGATGTTTCGCGTCGCCTGACCTTCATAGTCGCTGACATCGGGGCGATACTCGCCAGTGGCAAGCAAGGGCATCTTTCAATCGTCTCCAGGAGATTGGACGGCAGGCAAGGCGAACGCACTGCCGGCGGCATGCCGGGCGCTTTGTGCAGAGCGGCGCTAGTGCACAACTGGATTCGGAATTTCCTGCTCGGAATCAGCGGTCCAGGCGCTCGCCGGAGCAGCCTGGGACGTCCAGGCCGAGATCGGTGGCACGTCCGTGGTCCAGGCAGGCGAGACCGTCGCGTTCGTCGTCCACTCAGGAGACGGCGCTACTCCACCAGTCCAGTTGCTTGCGGTAGGTTGGGCCGGCCACCAGTTCACAAAGTCTCGGCCCATCGCCGCGGTGCTGCCAGTGACCTGGTACGCGACCGTTCCGGCATTCAGAGCAACCGCCCCAGCCACTCCGTTACAGGCAACAATGTAGTCGCCTAGGGCGACGCTGAGCGTCATGGCAGTCCTCACGGAATTTCCAGTGAGGACGTAGTTCGTCGCGCCCGACACGAGACCAATAGAGAACAGAGCGGCGGCGCCGCCCTCATTGTAGCTTCTCGAGCTTGCATTCAACTTTGAATTAAAGGTCACGGCATTGGCGGCTAGCGCGTAGCTTGCCGGAGCCGCCGTTTCGCGAAGACCGAGGATCGTCCCATTTCCCTCTAGGGCGTACGATGCCGATCCACAGACCAGAACATTCGATCCGCTGACCCTCGTCTGTCCCAGAGCGAGGCGGCCGATTGCGTCGAACCCGAGCAGCGACATTTGCTAGACCGCCCCCGCCGTTCGAAGAGGCGCGCCGCCGCGCAGCGCCTCAGTGATGAACCTCATCATGTCGCCGAGACTCCGTAACGAGGATCAAGCGCAGACAGGGTGGCGCTTAGGCGCCAATCCTGAAGCCTTGAAAATGCGTGCCTGACGTAGCACCGAACAGTGTCGTGACGCCGTTTGGCATATAGACATATGCCTCAACGTAGTCGGTGCTTCCGTTCATCGGAACGGCACAAACAAGCAGCTTGTTGCTGTCGCCCGACATACCGCCCGAAACTGCCGTGTAAGCCCCGTTCTTGATGCGCGTGCTGTTTTTGTAAAGCGACGGCTGACAGCTCTCTGTTGGAGAAGTTCCTGTCGCGGTCGTGCAATCCAGAACAAAGAGATAGGTGCCAGCGGTCTGCGGGGTATACTTCCCGGTCGAGGTATCGAACCAGGATTCGTTATCGACCTGCTTATTCGTCCATGTGATCTTGTTATACGCCGAGGCCGTTAGTCCGGTGAGGTCGGTGCCATTTCGGTCGACGATGAAGGTTCCGTTTTCGGACAAGTTGGCTCGGATATTGGCCCGAGCCTGAGCGCGCTGTGCCGTGCCGAAATTGTTAGCTTCCTCGATCGAGATCAGATCCTCTTTCAGAGCCACGATCGCCACTTGCGGCGATGCGGAGAAATTGATCTTCGACGCCGTTCCAGACGAATTGAACAGGACCGTGGTTCGAGACAGAACGCCGGTCGAGGCGTTCCAGGTACCTTCGCCGAGCTCCCATTGGGAAAGGTCCGCGCTCTCCGCGCGATACTTGTATATACGCCCATTGACGGCTCCTGCCGCCGCGGGCGCCATGTATCCTCCGACAGGCCCCGCGACCAACCAATCTGCGGTGCCGCCAGATGCCGGAGAAAATCTGCACGCGTCGAGAAATGCTGCCATATCAGGAAATCGTCAGGATGCCATTGATCTGGTCGAGCGCGACCGTGAAGGTATTGCCATTGGTGAGCACCAGGCCTGTGCCGTAATCCCACCACCCGATCAAAGGCTTGGTTGCGGAAGTCGAGTTGTAGAGAACGGCATATTGAAACGGACCGATCGATCCGCCGGCCGCCGTCCATGCCGGGTTCGTTGAGCCAAAGAACCTGAACGTGCCCGAGGTTTGCGATCCCGCGACCGTGCCGATCGATGCTCCACCCGACAGGTAGCCGTTTGCGGCCGGGAGATCGGCGGGCACATTGTAGACGGTGTTGGTCGCGGTGGGCAGCGCGTTGGTGAGATATACCTTGTAGACCTGTGCTGTCCCGGTCTTCATGTCGTGCAGCGCGTTAGCAACATCCTGCACGAAACAGTTGAACTTGTTGAAGGCGGCCATGCTTGTGATTCCTAGATGATCTGACCGGAAGCGCGAACCGTCATTGGCCCGGCATTGAAAGTTGAGGTCAGCCCCAGATTATTGAGACTGTTGAGCGCGGCCGAGAAGCCGAGCGCCCAGGTCTGGATCCGTCCATCGTCCTTCAGGTAAGGCGCGGCCTCCAGGAGCGCGCCATAGAGATACAGATCCGGCGCTGCCGACAGCAACCAGTTCGGATCATTGCTGGCGAGCGGCGGGACCACCCGTCGATAGACCATTTCGATTGTGTAGGCCTTGTCGGGCGTCGGAGCGATCTCGATCTCGCTGCCGAAGATCGTGAAGTATCGGGGCTGTCCCGCGACGTCCGATATGCCGAACCGGTATTCGTCGAGCTGTGTGCCCGACTTGAACTCGAGCCAGGGCTTGCCCGCCACACTCGACAGCCGCATCCTTCGCATCGACTGGAAGTCGGTCGGCAGCGCGATAAACTCGGGCTCGTCGGATGTGAGGTCGATGACCGCGATGGCGCGCTGCTCCATCTGGCGAACAAAGAGCTCCCGATTGAGCTTCGCCTCGGAGAGCTGGATGAAGGTCGGGATCCGCGCGATCAGGACGGCATCCTGATCGCGCGCCAGATATTCCGTCACCGCCGATTGCAAGGAGGCATAGTCCACGATTTGTGTCACGAGGCCTCCGCTGTCCATCCGGTCTGCAGCTTCGGTCGATCGGTGCGCAGGTAGGCCCATTCGGGATCGTCGAGCTTGCGCTGCACGATGGCGTCAAACTCGGGGGAGAACATCCGGATCGACGTGTTGCCCCTGGCGTGTTCTTCGTTGAGCCATTTGACGTAGATCACGTTGGGGATGCGCGCGACGTGTCGGCCCCACTCGCTGTGTTGTTGGTCGCGACGCGCCTCATGATTCCATTGCAGGATCGGCTCGACATCCTGCACGTGCTCGATCGCAAGGTCGCGACCGTTGCTGTCGAAATGCGGCCGGATCAGGACACTGTCCATCACGACATCTCCGTAACCCAGAGCGTGCCGGCGGTCGCGGTGACCAGGCCATTGGTTGCCGCCTTGATCGCGGCGATCCGCTGCCCGGGACTGACGATGACGTATTCGACCAGGTTCGCAGGCAGATAGATATCAGCGGTCGTCGCGGTCTGGGTGCCGTCGGCAATTCGATAACAACAGGCGGAGTTGGCGACCAGGCGCAGCTGGTAGGTCTCGGCACCGAACGCATTGGTCGCTCCGACGCTCGCGTCGTAGGCGATCGTCTGCGTCACGCCGAGGCGCGACGCCGGATGTTTGGGAAAGAATGACATCAGGCCGTCCTCACCGAGAGAGAGAAATGCATGGGAACGGCGGCGCCGGACGCGCCTGACGGCGTCAGCACGATGACATCGTCTTCGTTGAGATAGGTCGGCGAAGCCGGCACCGCCGAGAACAGCTGCCCCGCAGCCGATCCAGCCTGGGGCACCGTGAAGCTCGTCAGCGTGTTGCCGTTGGCGGCGACCGTGACGGTGCCGTCGGCCGTGGTGATCGCGCCGCCCAGAATTCCCGTCGCCTTCAGCACGCGGCAACGAAAGGGAACCCGAATATAGGCCGCAACGGGAGACGCACCGCACGACGGCGTATAGGCCGTCAGGTGCTCGGTATTGAGAGTGTGATTACCGGGAAGTGGCATGAAGGCCTCCTGAGGCAAGGGAAAGCGGGCAACCGAAGTTGCCCGCCAGATCGCAATGACGGGATTAGGACGTGGTGTTGTCGAACACCCCGCCGGAGGCCTTCTCGTTACGCGCGACCAGCGCGTACTCGGCCAGCACTTGGCGCCGATCGGAATCGCCGGTCTTCGCGAGCGGGATCGAGATCATGTTGCGGCCGTTGAGATAGGCGACGGCCCATTTGTCCATCTCGAGCACCAGAACGTCGCGCGGACGCTGGAAGCGATTGGCAACGACCTTCAGTTTGCCAAAGTCGGATTCGTACGCGTCGACCGAGGCGACGATCTTCTTCGACTTGGCTTCCTCGATCGCGGTGGACCGCCCGGTGAAGGTCGAGAACACCTGCTTGTTAAAGGCGCCGGTCATGATGGTGCCGGGCTTGCCGCCATTGCTCCAGATCGACGACAGCACGGTCTTCAGCCGCACCTCCGTGAACGCCAGCTGGGTGCCGTCGGTACGCGTGCCGGTGCCGTCGGCCGCGGCCGGATCGGCTGCGCCGCCGGCCGTCCCTTTCGACGTATTGCTCACGACCCACGACAACACTGACGCCGTCTTGCGCGGCACACTGGTCGAGCCGGCAACCTTGGCCTGGTTGCTACCAACCAGGATCGTCTCGATGTCGCGCTTCAGTTCGAGGCCGCGCAGCATCTCCTGGTAGGCAAGCTCGTTGTCGCGGCCGGCATGGTCGACGGCCTGCTGCGTGCCCGACACCTGCGCCATCTTGTAGGAGATCTGGCAGAGATTGCCGAGCCGGACGGTCGGCACCAGCGCGTTGGCGGTGGGATCGTCACCCTCGAGCTGGGCGTTGGCATTGGAGGCCGGCGCCAATGCCTGGGTCTGCCATTCGTGGTTGACGGCGGAGGCCTTCTCCTTGTCGACGCCGCTCATGAACGGGGTGTCGGTCGGATCGATGCGATAGATCATATCGCTGAGGTCTTCACGGTTGCCGATCGCCTGGTAGGTCGTCACCGTGTTGGTAGGCAAAGCCATGTGTTGGTCCTTGTGCTGTCCGACTACGCGAGCGGACGCGCCGCCCAATCGGCGGAGCGTTCGTCATCGTGATGAGCGGACGTGATGGTCTTGGGTGGTTGAGCGCTTGGGCTGCACGATGGCGCGGAAGTTCGCTTCCGGTTCGGCCGGCCCTCGTCTCCGCCGTGGCGCCTGCGTGGGCAGGGTCGGCGTCATGAAAAAGCCCGCGGCGGCTTCCCGGCGCGGGCTCAAAACTTTTGATGGTGAGATTATGCTAGTGAGTTGCCCGACGTGTCAACTCGCAAGATGTATTTTTCTTAGCGCGCACGAAATTCAGTCCTGCAGTATGATCACCCGAGCTAACATCACAACCGGTCCCACCGCGACGACAATCGCGAAACAGAGAGAGTTCCGCCAAAGCGATCGTTGAAGGAGCTCGCGTTGCCTTGCGGTGGCGGCGACAAACCAACGTCAAAGGTCGAACTGCGAGGCTGCGTGTTCGGCGAGATTTGCCCTTGGATGTAATCTTCGAGCATGCCAGGCAGTCCCTTCGGCGCCGCCGGCGAGTGAACAATGAGCGGCGGGCCAAATAGCCATTCCGGTGGTCGTGCCGGTGGATCAACCTCGATCGGCCCTGGCACGTCGGGACCTCGGGGAGGTGGCAGCGGTACAGGTGCTCCCTCTTTCCGGGGCAACGACGGAAGCGGTCCCCAATCGGGGAAAGCAAACCTAGGAGGTCGTCCGAGCATCATCCAAATGAACCAGGGAGGCAAATAGCCTGGATATTCAAGAAGCGAATTCGGAGGGATGCTGTCTTCCGGTATCCTGGCCATGTTCGGATACGCGCCTTTCTTACCTACGGATAGTGAATGACCTGCTGCTGCTTGAGGGTCGCTCGTTGTCGAGCGAGAGAAAATCGTACCTACGGATCATAGATAACCTTAAGTTCCAGATGCAAACGACTCACCAAGTCGTCGACATCGGTCTGGCTTTCCGGATAGGCCTCATAGATCACCTTTGTCTTGAACAGCCTTGCGAAGTATCTGGGATGCAGCGTCCACGCGATGCGGTGATCTAAGACGGGTCAAAATAGAGATTTTTCCTGACTTTTCTCAAATAGCGATTGTCCGGCGGAGCCTCGAACAACGGATCGATCACTCGCTGCTTGAAAAACTTGTTCTGCGCTAACACCACGCGCCGCCAGTCCGCCTCTTTCTCCGGCATAGGCTGACAGGAACCGCGCTGCAGACGGAACTCCCCGCTCGGCATTCGCACCGACGCATACCGTGAACAGAATGGCAGCGCGGGATCGGTGCTTTCGTAGTCCCAGGCGACAAGGGCTCCCTTGAGCACATATGCCTGGTCGGATGCGATGAGGAGATAGTTTGCGCAGCCCGCCAAACAGTAGTCGTACACGACGACTGTCGCGTGCCGGCCGCCAAGCAGGTTGGACAAAGCAACAGCGGAAGCGATATCGCCCCCGGCGCTTCGAACGACGAAGAGCCCCCCTCTTCAAGTCACTGACCTCTGCGCGATCCGTCGCCTTATCGATCTTACCGTCAAAGCAAAGGATCGTTTGATCGGCGCTGAGTGCGATTGGTCGAGCAACGGCCCCTCGGCAATATTCGACAGCGCGGTGATAGTTGGCCTTGTCGAATGCTTCAGCTTGCGCGCAGAACCCGCCTGAACCGAGAAAGAGGAAGGCGAAGACGAGCAACGGCGCCGCGAAGCCGGGCCATGGTGGCCGCCGGGAGATCTCCCCGCACGGATTTGCGAGATTCCGTTCTCCGAAGCGTCTTGTTTGCCCTTGTCATGCCTATGGCTCAAAAACGCCTTGCACCCTTACACAACCTGCTGGTGCAGGAACTGACAACATCGAACAAAACAAGAACAATGTCAACGCCTGCTGCTAGAGGATGCCGAACCGCTTCCTCCGCTCCGCCGTCTGCGCCAGCTCCTTCAGCTCGGCTTTCGCCAGCTTGCCGTTGGTGACCGCGGCGGTGAGGTGATCGCGCACCTTCCCAACCACGTTGATGGCCAGGAACAGCTTTTCGCGGCCGGACGCGTCATCGATCGTCGTCGACCGCCACGCGGTCGTATAGGCGTCCTCGAGCGTCGCGAACGCCTCGACCAACAATTCATCGGCGAGCAACCGTTCGGCCCGGACCGCGCGGCCTACGGCCTGGTCCAGTCGCGATTCATCGGCAATCGTCATTGCGAAGGTACTCCATCGAAGCGATCGGGATCATGGTCGACAAGGTCGAGAGTGAAGGCGAGATGGCCGGGCAGTCCGACAGTCCCGCGAGTCGGTACAGGAGTTGGCGTTAGCGCGCTTGGCCGGATCAACGCCGCCAATGTTGACCTTGAGTCAGCGAGCGTAGCGCATCACCCGCCAGCAGCTACCTCGAGCAGCATGTCATTTAGTATCGCCGCCATGCTCGTCTTAGGTTAGTCGCGCCCGCTCGTCTTCATCCGTACCGGACGGTTGAAAGAACTCACAACGTAGCAGAAACGATCCGGGCGGCAGCTCCAGCGGAACGGTCTCTGAAATACTTCCGACTTCTATGGCCCCGTCAGCCGGAACCTCGAAGGGGACCGCAACTGCGCGTACCGCGCCGGGATGGACGGCAGCGGCGTGGTTTACCACGTGGATTTCCACCGAGTGCCGACCTGACTCGACCATGGAGCTGAACGACACGCTGCCAGGCCGCCAAGTGAAGCCCTGCGACATATGGCGGTCAGTCCAGTCATTGTATGGATCCTTCAGCGAACTCACGAACACAGAGAGTTGCCCATAGGAGAGCTCAAAGCCGATCGTGACCGCCATCGTCAATCCCCAACGTTGATTTGAGCTCCATATAGATTATCGAGCACCGCCTCGGCTGCAGTTGCAGGCATCAATGGCATGCACATGAGATTGGTCCAACACCGCTTGCAGATCGTGCTGTATCGCAGCCAGAAGTCGAATCACCCCGTCGCCTTTGCCCAAACCTTGTCGAACTCCGCTTTTGAAATGATTTCCGGCTCGAAATCGGGGTCGCCGGCAATCTCCTCAAAGGATGGGAGTGGCTCGACGCCTAAATCCGTTCCACCGTCAGCGCCTCCGGGACCCGCATACCCCATCCTTCCGCTACGAAAGATTTCGACCTTGCGAACCTCCCAACGTTCGCGATCCAACTCACTATAAAGAAGCACCGGTTCATCAGAGAACGAGTGCTTCCATTTCACCTTGAGATAGATCATTCGCTTGGCACCTTTCCGCTACCGATAACCCTACCGCTTAAATCCAACGGCACCTCGTTTGGGATAACATAAACACCGGGCCGGCCTCGAATGACATCCAGATCGCCAGTGTTGATTTCGAGGTAGTGGGTAAATCTCCTCCCCTGGAAGGGAATTTTTAAGAAGGCTCGCGAAAGCTGTGCTGGTTTCAAGGTACCCGGCGAGATATCGGAAAGATACTGGCCATTTCCATATCGAACATCATTCGGGCTTGTGGCTTTAAGAGACGGATTTAGCCTTTCCTCTTTTAGGATACCATTCAGACCTGCCTCATCAGTGTAATGATATAGAGTTCGGCCGGCTATCGGTACGCTATCGCCGATCGCTGCTGTTTCTGCGGCACGTCTGAACGCCGCGCCGCCCGTGGCGCCCAGTATCATTCCAATTGCAGCTCTGACGGCTCTGGGAAAGTCGTCGCGGCGCTTTGCATCGACAAAGTCAAGAGCCGAGCCGGCAACGCCAAGTGGGGTTAAGCCGAGTACGTTGCCGATCCGTGAAGTCAGGTCGTTCGCGGTGTATGGCTGCATACCCATACCCGTCAGCGCATCGGCCGCGAGATATCCAATGCGCTGCGTGGGCGTATAAGTCGCCGCCCTCAATTCGCCGGTCGGCCGATTGAAAGCCGACCGATCGATCCTCAGCTCGCCGGGAGGAGATATCGGTGCTGACGTTGGATCCTGTGCGGCGACCTGGCCCGCAACTCCAGTGGCCGCGGAATCCGGCTCGTAGGACTCGCCGGGTACCACTGGCGGCATGCCGCGTAGCGACACACCGACATCCGGCGGGGCAACGCTAGTTGCATGCGGGTGAGGCTGACCTTCGGCTTGCGTTCCAGTCGCTCGAATCAGAACGTCCGCTGCGAACGGATCGTGGTCGACGGGAATAAGAGTAACGCCCGCGAAATCCGGTTGATGGTCGACGGGCACCAGAGAAAAATCAGACATGATGGACGACCATCAGGAATTTGCCGGGCCGCTTCGGATCCTCAACGTAATGGTGGCCGTCCCTGGCCCTTCGCGCCCCCGGCACGGAAGCGCGTTCTTTTCTCGCTTCCGTCGCGGCCTTCAGATGCGCATCGAACACCTTGATCTGCGCATCGAGCTGCGCCTTGATCTTCGCCAGCTCGATCTCGGCTTCGGCCTTGAGCTTTTGATGGATCGCATCGGCCTGCGCCTTCTGCTGCTCGACCTGCGCACGATGGACGACAGCAAGCTGATCGGCCTGTGCCTTGGCCTGCAGCGCCAGCACGCGTGGATCCGGCGGCGGCGATGGCGGCGCCGGCGGCGGATGCAGCAACTGTCCGGTCTGTGGATTGACCGCGGTCGGATCGTTGAAGAACCGGCTCGGGTTCTTGTGCCCCATGATCCGGGTCAGCTCGACCGCTGTGTTGTAGAGCTCGCGGTCGCCAACCATGTTGATCTTGCCGCCGCCAATCAGCTCCTTCTGCACATTGGCAAGCGCCATCACCTGCGCGAACTGCTGCGCCTTGCCACCGGTGCCGAGGCCGACATTGATCGTCATGTCGTCGCGGGTCTTCCAGTTGCGCGGATCGACGGTGACCCAGCTATTGCGCAGCCGCACTGTCTGCTGCTGCTGGCCGTGCTTGCGGATCGTGCCATGCAGCAGCGCAAAGATGTCGCGCACACCTTCGGCCATGATCCGCGCGATCAGCTTGACCCGCATCTGAGAGGCCGAGAACACCTGGGCCACCGCGGTCGCCGACTGGTTCTGCAGCGCGTTGGCGTCGATGCCTTGCGATTGGCGGCTGAGGCCGGTGCGGCTCTCGAGCTCGGCATCGAGATATTGCATCATCGGATAGATCGAGGAGGTGATGTCGGGCACCACCTGCCAGTTCAGCCCTCCCGGCGTCTTGGTGCGCACCACGCCGCCCGGCCGTGAGACCAGCAAGTCATCGAGTGTATTGGGACCGGCATTGCTCTCGGCCACCTCGACGCGCGGATTGTTGTGCAGATAGAGATTGTCCAGCGCGCCGCGCTTCAGCGCGGTCTTCTCCCGCTGCAGCGGCATCACCAGTTCGGCGATCGAGCGGCCGAAGAAGCGATGCGTCATCGGCACCGGCGTCGTCGCCGCGAACGGAACCGCGTCGAACGGCGTGATGCAGTCACGCCCATCCTTGCGCAGGATCTCGCACTGGTCGCCTCCAGTGATCACCTGATACAAGCACGGCCGACCGTTACCCTCATAGTCCATCCGCACATAGTGCTCGGTGATCCGCACCAGCCGCGCCGCCGCGTTGATGCTGCCGGCGCCGGCACCGAAATGCTCGTCGGCGGTATCGCGCGCCAATGTCTCGATGTTGGTATTGCCGGTATAGTCGTTCAGCGACCTGATCTGCGCGGCATCGAAGCCTTCGGCAATCAGCTGGACTTCCGTCTTGGTCACCACCTCGTGGAAACAGTAGTTGCAGTCATGGATGCTACGTGCACCACGCTCGATGCCGAATTCTTCCGGCGGAACGCCCAGCACCCTCGCCTGTGTGAGCTTTCGCGTGGTGACGATGGTGACGTCGTGAGTAATGGATGAGCCAAGCGGCATCGCCGCCGGCCCCGGGAGCATGGGAACAGCCATTTTCGTTGAGCTCATCTGAAAAGTGGGTGACGGCCTGGGCGCGGGACATGCCCTGGCGCGGCGGCTGTTTATTTGCGCAGGTAATCTTGCATCAGGCCAAGCAACCCGCCGGGCTGTGGCATATCGGAATTCGAGGGATCGGAGAGCCCGGCTTCGGTCATCATGCCGACAAGGCCTCTGGACTTTTCTTCGGCAGGAGTAGCGACGAACGTCAGCGGCGGAGTCCCCGTGCCGGGCAGATTCGGCACCGGAGAATCCCGCCCCGTAGTCGACAGGCCCCCTCTGAGAGCCGCGATCCGCTCTACGAGATCCAATGCGATTGAGCTCTCAGGCGGAGCGAACGACCGATACCATAGGCCAGGCGAAGACACTCGAGTTGGAGCCCCGCTGATATGGGGCGGCCCAAACATCCACTCGGGGGGACGGGCGGGCGGATCAACTTCGCGCGGCGGCGGTGGCATAATGGGAATTGGGCCGAATGGGTCGTCATTCTTCGGCGTCGCCGGTGGCGGAAGAAATTGCCACCATGGAGGAGGCTGCGGAGGCAGCATAAGTTCGTCTATCGTAGGAACCTTTGCCTTCCAACCAGGAAGCATCGGGTTGGGATCAGGACCGCCAACTGAACGCGACATGCTGCAACCTCAAACTGCGGGTTTGTGATACTGTTCTACGATGTACCGGTCATCGACCAGCAACCGACTACAGAATCGACGATTCAATTGTCTCAGCGCAGAATTTTTTCTGGCGGAAAGGGCGCAAGGGAGCGGCTCGCGCAGACGTTCTCGCGCATTCTTGCTGCCTCGCGGTAACGTCTCTCTAGCTCACTCAGCGCATCGCTCGAAATGTCACACGGCTCGCGATTGGCGTTGGCGTATCTGACTATGTCGTCCCATACCAAAGAAAACCGGCTGTATGCTTCGCAGCGCTCCCATGTCGGAACGCCTGTCATTTGCTTTGCGGCTTCCGCGGCCTTACTGCGCAGCGTCGTCAGTTGAGAGCACCGTGCCTCCGCATTGGAGTGACTGCAGAATCCACCCAGAAATACCATCACAAGAAACAAGCCCGCTCCAATCGCTCGTCCGCCATAGGTCTTGGCCATCATGCTTACTCCTTAGTCGTGTCACAGCCCTACTTACGCGCAATTCGCTCGATAGGTTTTCCAGGATATGAACGTCTGATAAGCAACCCAGAAGACTCCAAGCAGCACGAAACAACCAAACACGATGTTTCCCGCTGCGAAGAATCCAAGCGAGCCGCTCAAGGCAGCGGCGCACCAGCCGTACAAAGTCTTCATGTACTCGGCTTGCTGCGGTAACGACGTCGAAGGCGCGAGCGCATAGGTGTGAAGCGCGTATCGCGACATGTCGTAGTCCTGGAACTGTGGAGGAAACGAATCGACAAGCTGGCGACGAATGACCTCGGACTTGACGGCCGACCATATTGCGACAATTGCGGCGACGGCAAAGAAGGCGACAGACATGGCAATTCCCTGAACATTTCGACGACAGTCGCGACTATGCACCAAACTCCGTGTGCTTCGCCATCCCGCCTGGAAGCCTTCAGCGGTCCGCCAAAGGAAATTCCGTCCGGCCACCGGATCTTCTTATCTGATTCAGCCACAGCTCTCTCCTTGGTGGTCTTTCGGAAACGTATGATCTATCTTGCGCCGGCAGCTAGCGTGGCAAATCGTAAAGTGCCGCTCGTAGAGACACGACAAAGCCGGCGCCGGAGATCGGCAGAACGTAGAGGACAGCTGAGTGATCTATCTCTCGGGTAGCCTTGTAACGCTGTGGTTCTGCGGCCTCGTCTTCCTGGCCGGACGCGGTCTGAATCTCTCCCGCTTGGTATTGAATAATCTGCAGCCGGGAGCGACCTACTTCGGCAAAGGCGACGTCAA
The DNA here is from genome assembly GCF_029714345.1 of Bradyrhizobium brasilense. NCBI lineage: Bacteria > Pseudomonadati > Pseudomonadota > Alphaproteobacteria > Hyphomicrobiales > Nitrobacteraceae > Bradyrhizobium > Bradyrhizobium brasilense. Next base: position 3,253,019 of record NZ_CP121669.1, on the reverse strand, counting down.
ATCCTTCACCCTGTTAGGCGCCGAGTTCAGAATTCAGGCCACCGCGATCGACCCCTCACTTCTTACTGAAGCCGGCAAAACCTATCAGAATCGGGCGCGACTAAATGATCGCATCATGATCGCATGGGGCGCCGGTGGCTTCATCTTGATCGGAGTCCTTTTTTCATATCTCAGGACCTGAGAAGCGAGCAATCCGGGCCAAACGGTCGACGTTGACCCGAAGGATTCTGAGTCTGGCGCTGCTCGGGACTTCCTTCTAGGTCGCGAGCCCGAACGACGACGAGCGGTCAGCTCGTAGCCTCGGTCCCAACATCGCTGGCCGGATCGTGCACGGTGTGCTCGACGATCTTCATCGCACCGTTCGACTCCATCACCGCCTGCGCCAGCAGCGCGAACTGGTCGTCGGTCAGGTCGTAATAGGTTTCCCGGTTCTCTTCCTCGCGCTCCTCCCACCACACCTTCACAACGCCGACCTTCGACAGCAGCGCGTCCTTGATGAAGGAATAGAGCGTCATGAAACCCGGATTCTGCTGCATGAAGACATGATTGACATAGTCGGTCTCCTGCTGCGCGGCGGCCTCGTCCTCGGGGCCGACGGGCTCGAAGCGCACGACCTCGTCGGAGCCGGCGAAGATATCCATCAGCGAGGGCATCAGCCCCTCGATAGTGTCGGCGACGTCGGTCGAGACCGCGCGCGAGCGGCCGTCCTGCGCGGGCATGTCCTTACGCATGTCGCCGAGATAATAGTCCATTGCGTCCGCGCGCTCCTCGGCGAGCCGCGCCGCGGACAGCGCCGCGAGCGCATCGGCCTTTTCGGAGGTGAGCATCGCCTTGAGCTCGGACGTCGACATTTTCGTCATTCGTGAAAGCCTTGGTATATGGGTGCAGGTAGGGCAGCATTCCAACGCTGATCGCCGCACGCAACAGCGCTCATTGGAAGCTGGATATTTGAAATCGCTTTCGGCGCTGGCGCCCGACTCGGAATAGAGCTGCAAGACGAGCTCGACAGCGACGCAATCAGCTGGCGACCGAGGTCCGGAACAAATGCATCAACCAATCATCATCATTCGCATCGCGCTGGCCCGAACTTTCTGTTCGCTCCCAGATCGGCAATCCAAACAGGTAGTCAGGCATCGGCTCCCCGCTGACGAGACCGATCGGTCGCGCAGTCTGCTTAGTCAGCACGGGCTGGCGCAGATTGGACGCTCCGCTTGCCAACGCCTCGCGCGGACTCTGCTCGCCGCGCCAGGGTTTCAGACCATCCGGCGGAACGAACGCTATGGTCGGAGTGCCTGTGTCGAACACCGGTGGTTGCGATTTTCCAGCAACACTGCGAGCCAGGAAGCGGAAGTTATCGGTTGCAGGAAACACTGATCCATTCGCCCCCCTCGGGCCAAAATTGTGATTCGTAGGATCCCGATGGAACCGTCGCAAAAGGATTCGATGCCGTATCTCCAGGCTTTGCGGATCTCTTGTTTGATCAACGACAGCGTCGATGATCGAAGCAGGATCCTCAGCAAACTGCCTCGATGCAATTACCTTGTCCCTAAAGTTCTTCAGGTCTGCAACGGTGCTTTGTCCGAGTTCACCCGCCAGCGGCTGCTGCGTATCTGACTCAAAATAGGATCCTGGCCCATTCACGTAATAGTTGATGACGTCGTCAGCCTGGGCCATGATCTCTGCCCGATCGGCTTCAGTTATCCTAACCGGCTTGTAATCTGGCGGCGGCAGAGGCTTTCGTTCAATCGTCGCCATGTCGCGAAATCTCCAATGTCGCTAATATGACTCAACGCGTGTCAAATCGCAGGTACAGAGTGCCCACACGCTCATTCTGGATAAACAGGCCGCCCTTGGCCCGCGCACCAGTAAAGATGGGTACCCGGAAGGTTGACTTGCGCCGATCGACATGAAGGGAGTCGGCGGCGCTCTCAAAATAGCAGCAGCTAAGATCATGGCGGCTCACATAGATGGTCACGCGGCTTGGATCAGTCCTGAGCGAGAGAAGAGTAACCCTTAGCCCCAGCGACGGCATATTCAGCCCGCAGGTCTCCTCATACACACAGCCAAGAGACCCAGCGTCCTTGCCGGCTTTGGTCTCGACACCAACATCCACGCTGTAGTCGGCTGCAAACGCAGGAGTAGCGACAAATCCGCTGAGCAGAAGTGTTGTGGCCACGAGACGTCGCCCATTAGCCTTCATGCATCACCTGCAATTGCAATCCACGGCTTTGATCGACAGCACTAACGGCGCTGCGCCGTCGCGAACACTACCCGTGGCCTCCAGCCCATGCTGGAACGTATCCGACAAAGCCATCGGCCGAACCTCTCTGCTCGAAGGCAAATGGCGAGTCACGATCAGATTTCGTGGACGGTCTGAGCAGCCGTCAGCCATAGGTGAACCATGTTGGGCAATGCAGTCTGGCTACTCATGAGTTGTGCAAAAGACGCTCCTATCACCAACTAGAACGAATCAAGAACATTGTCAATCGGCCCTCGGCGTCGCTGCGCCTCCGCGCATACCACGCAAAGCTCAATTGGGAGCCAGAGCGCAGTCGCCCAATCGGCTAAAAACAACGTCGTTCAACACGGATGGAAAAGCGGAGGCTTCGCCGTACGACGAAGAGCACATTTGCGATCGCCTCACACCCAACCTTGATCTTTGTACCTGATCACCCGGTTGAAAGTCCCTGCCCTACCCGGCGCTTCGTAGCAGATCGCCATCAGGCCGAGCGCGTCTGCGGCATGGCTTGACCAATCGTGCTCCGGGCCGAGCCCGACATTCCGCACCTCATCCTTGCGTTCGTGATAGAAGCCGATCGCATCGCGGCCGGCTTCCGTCGTCGCCTCGTTCCACCAGAGTTGCGGTCCGAGCCGGCGCAGTGCCTCGATGCGCATCATCGCTGCGCCGCGGCCCTGGTTCTTCACCGGTGGCTCGACGGCGAAACCGGCGTCGCGCAGATGGTCCTCGTAGCGCTTGCCGGTGATGTTGTTGGTCGCCATGCCATCATGCGGCAGATAGAGGATCGCGTTCTGATAGCCGCGCGAGCGCAGCCAGTTCACGTGATACGCCAGGACCTGGCCAGCGCTCTCATAGTAGTCCAGGATCCTAATTTCGCTTCCGGCCCATTGCACGATCCACATCGTGAAGGCATCGGCGGTCGCGCCGGCGCCACCGATGTCGATGAACGCGCGCAACGGCAGCAGCGGGTCCGCGGCGACCTTGCCGATCCGGCCGTCCTTGTGCGCCTGGGTCAAGAGCTGCGCGAAGTACGCGCCTTCGAACGCCTGCACGTAGCCTCCTTCCCAGATGTGATTGTAGCGATCGGGATAGAGCGAGAGGTCCGTGCGCCGCTCTTCATCAAGCACCGCGGGAAACCACGGATTGTCGCGCCAGTTTGCGTTGACGACGATGGCTCCCGGAGGCTTGCGTATCCGAAGAAAATCGTCGATCGCGTCCGACTTCCGCCGCGGATTCCAGCTCGCCCACAATTCCGAACCTGGCGCACGAATCGTCGGCCGCAGCAAAGCGAGGCTATGCGCGCTCAGCGACTGCGCTTCGTCGATCCACGCAATCTTGAAGCCCTCGAGGCTCTTGATCGAGTCGGCCGTATGATCCCGCATCCCACGGAAGATCATCACGCCGTCACCGGGCGTCGCAATCCGGTCCGAATAGTTCTTGAACCCCTGACCGACACCAAGCGACGCAATCTTGCTTTCGATCAATCGCTTCGATGATTGCGCCAGCGTCCGCTGCGCCTCGCGGATGCAAACCGCCAGCGTGCCGCGCTCGGCCTGGCACATCTCGACTAGGAGTTCGCCGAAGAAATGGGATTTTCCCGATCCGCGGCCACCGAATGCACCCTTGTAACGCGCCGGCCGCAACAGCGGCTCGAACACTTTTGCCGTTGGAATTTTCAGGATCGACAAGACTACTCTCGATGAGGCAAGACCGCTTGAGCGCCGGGCAGCTGCCTTGCTGCAATCGTCGGCCGTGAACTGTCATTGACGAGCACGCGGCCTGATCAGACTGGCAAGCCAATTATTGAAATCCATCTCCGGAATGTCGGAATTGTCCGGAAAGCGAAAGACCGACGGCGGCAACGGAGGACTCGGCATAGGCCGTCAATCGATGGGAGCCCGAGGCTCAGCGATTGGGGATGCGAATCCCCCGAAGCGCTCGCCGAATGTGGCGGGACGCCCCGGTTTCGCAGCGCGTGGAACGAACGGCACGGCCGGTGCTCCACCTTCGAATCTGGCCTGGCTCTCGCCCGCCGTCGGGACTCGCACCAGCCGCCGGACAGGCGCTCCGTTGCTGTCCGATTCTTGCGGAGAGCCGTCAGGTGGCCCCACGAACGATCGCGTCTCGTAGAGCGGTTGCGACGATATAGCTGATCCCGCCGAAAACTGTCCGCCGGTGCCAAACCGGCCGAAGGCGCCAGCCCCCCTCGGCGCCGGATTGAGATAATCATAACGCGGATTGCGCGGCGCGTCCGCGCGCGGCAACAGGTTGCGTGGAGGTGAGGCAGGATGATCGGGGGAATTCAAAGGGTCGTTACCGAAGAGTTCTTCCCAATATGCACGATCCGAATCATAAAGATTCCATGCCTTGAAATAATCGCGGAGCCCGAACTCTCGATTGATCCTGTCGGCATATGCTTCAGGCTTATTCGGCTCGCCCCCATCTACAGTTTTGCGGAAGACCTTTCGTCCCGCCCATTGGGCGGCCCTCCTCTCAAGTTCTCGAGCAACTTCTTCCAGAATCAACTGCCACATGAGTGCTTTCAGCCTTGGCTCGAGGTCCGCCCGAATAGGTCCGAGTAAATTTGGCCCGCGCATGCGCGATTTCGGGAAGACGTCTTATCGTTGTCGAGTGTTTTCAGAATTTGCTCGCTTGGGAGGGGCTACCGACGGACGGAACGCAGAACCACCGCAAGACCGGCGCAACAGACTGCCAATCCGATCAATGCTGCGAACATCGTGCGATCTATCGCAACGAATGCCATCGCCGGCACTTCCGCCGAGACCCTTATCGGCCACACCGATTACATCAGCGCACGAAGAACAAGACCGCCGCTAAACAGAGAGCACAGATAATAAGCCCAATTCCGCCGGCAGCGCTCGCCCCCAGCTCTACTCTTCCGAGCCCGTCACGCCTGGCACCGAACCAGCCGAACTCTCGTTGGTCGTTCGACATGCCGGGCGCCACGCTAATTCTTCCAAACGAAAGAAGTGGCAGGACAAACCGCGCCACGTTGTAACCAACGAGGTCGACAAAGAACAATACAAGCAGTTCAACGGCCGTCGCGACGATCCACATCAGACTCTCGCCATAGCAGCACTTTTTGCGCGGAGCACGCCATGATAGATATCATGCTGATCCGTGCCCTGGTAGGGCGGTTCTGCAGCACGGTACCGCGAGCGGCGACAGGAGTGGTCCAGCCCCAGCGGTGAAGTGATTGAACGTATTCGAACAGACATCGGACAAAGGCAGATCGAGCGCTCTGCCTCAGGGAGGATTGCGCCCTCGCCTCTCAGGTATTTTCGTCTTCGACTTCTTCGGGCTCGACGATGATCCGTTCGATGCGGTGCACAAGCTCTAGCGCTCCGTCACCGTTCTCGATCGCCTGCGGCGCTTTACCCCAGCCGCGATCGAGGATGGCATTGGCAGCGGAAACGCGGGCAGCCGGGGTCGCGCTGGTCGATCGCATCACGCCGACCAGTGCGTTGATCGCGCTTCTCGTGTGACTTCGCGCAAGCGAACGGATCTGCGTAATCGTTCTTGCCACTCACTTCTCCTGCCAATCGGACGGGAGGTATTCGCTCGGCGCCGTGTCGATGCAATTCGTCTCGGGATCGGGCAACGCGGAGCGAAATGCGATCGTGGGAAAGTCCGTCTGCTCGCGTTTGGGATGCGGGCGCGGAATGAACTGGATGATCTCGGCGCTCATGCAAGCTCCCACAACGCGACGGCAACCAGACCCGCGAGCGCGAGCGATATCAGATAGGCGGTCATGCAAACCTCGTTGATCGGCCGTCAGCGCGCGATGGGGCCATGGAATGAATGTGCGGCAGATCGCGCACGGGTGGCGATCTTTGGGGCGCGAACCTTATCCCTGACAAGTGGGGCCGCGGGCGGCGCCGGCTTGCGCCGCGCCGCAGGACCGGCGCGTTCGCGCGCACCGGCCAATTCGTTGCTCTTTTCAAAGGGTTCGGACGGCGGCACGCTTGCGACGCTCAGGCGACGGGCTGGGAGGATGTGGCGTCGTGACGGTGCGGCCGCCGTCCGATTGGTGAAACGGCAAACAAAAAGCCCGCCGCGGATTGCTCCGCGCGGGCTCAACAATTTCTGATTTTCGGATTATGCCCCTGATTTGCCCGACGTGTCAAACCCTTTTTTCGGGCTGAATGCGATCGGTAAAATGCGATGCGTCGGCTTCGACGGTGAGAAACCGCCTTGAGCGAAAAGTTTGGGCATTGATCCAGAATCGCAGCGCAGGCCGGCGCCAAGCGCCTATGCTCACTGCGATGATGTCAGTGTGCCGTTGAGTTGCCCGACGCGTCAAGCGGACAGCTCACAATATTTGGATCGACATCAATACAGTTTTGGCTTGCGTCGGTCGGACTGACCCGCGCCGCATTTGATTGCAAGGAGGAAGCGTCGATGTATTTCGTTGCTGCCGTGCTCGCGGTCCTGTCCGGCCTGTTCTACGCCGCGGGCCATCATCAGATCGGCTCTCTCGGCGCCACCATGTGCCAGTATGGCGGCATGTTCTGCGATAGTCCGGTGCTGGTTCTCGTCGGTGCAGGATTTGCAGCAGCGTGGGGCATGCTGGTCAGCATTCGCTGATCATCCCGCGATATTTCCGACGATGATTTTGTGCCGCCGATTTGCCCGACGAGTCAAATTCCTCCGCCCTGCGTCGGGATGTGATCCCACGAACGCCCGTATCTATTGCGGCGTGCTCGGGTTTGCCGGATGAGCGGGCTTTGGGCCGGGTGGATCAGGCTCGATCGGTGCCTTGGGCTCGGTCGGTATTACCTTTGCGCCAGCGGCTCGCGCCGCCTCGCCGGTCGTTGAGTAGTTGGCCGAAGCGGCCGGCTGCACGTTCGGCTTGTTCCACGGACCGTGATCGACGATCAGCATGCCGAGCACGCCGAGGATCGCAACCACGGCCGCGACCAACAGCGGCGTGCCACCATGCCGATTTCGATGCTTGACCGAACCGCCATCCGCAATGCCATGCGCCTGCATTGTCATCATCGCCTCCTCCACGGAAACAAGCCGCGACCCGCGCGTAAGTTTCCGGTTCCCCGATGTGAAAGCGAGGCATGTCGGTGGAACCAATCCACCGCTGCGGAATTTCTGGGATATGTGGCCGCCGTCGTCGTTCAAGACGTGCGGAGAGCGAAGGCGTCGGTCACCTGACGTCGGTCACCTGGCCTTCAATAAATCGCGGCACGGCACATGAGCTCCGAAACACCCGAGTTCCCGCTTCAACCCACACTCGGTGAACGAGCGATCGACACCGCGACGGACGTCTCGCGTACGATCACGGAGGTGTCGGACGGACTCCGAGCGGCCGCCGATCGCCTCAGCGATGCCATCGCGACCTCGCGCCGACCGGGCGGAGCCCTGGCCACCGTGAGTGCGGTCACGCGCGAAGCGCCGCTCGCAAGCCTGTTCGTCGCGTTTCTGCTCGGCGTTGCCGTCGCGCGCCGGCGCTAAAGCGTCGATGGGCCCGCGACGCCGTCCTAGAACTTGCCCTTCGTCGCGTCCTTGGTCGCCGACATCACGCTACCGCTGATCTGCCGCATGTGTTCGCCGGCATTGGTGAACTGGCTGCGCAGGAACTCCGACTGGATTCGCATCGCCTCCTGCAGATCCGTAGCGTGCACGAGCTTGCGCGCATGCTCGAACGCCGCCTTCATGTTCTGCTCGGTGAACGACAGCGCTTGTTTGGAGATCTCGGTACCGGCGCCCGGCATCGACGTCATCGACTTGCTCGCGGCATCAAAGAACAGGCTGAAGGCCTGTTCGGCCTGGTCGATGGTCTTTTCCGCGAGATCGCGCAACTCGGCGGGAACTTCAAGCTTCGGCTCAATCATGATCGCGCCCCCTGAAATAAGCGTCCGGCGACGTTAGCATAGTTTGTGACGGCGTCAGCGCCGGATCGCGAGCTATGAAGACCCCACCCGCTCCGGCCAATTGAGGAAAAATTACCTAGCCGCGACCGACAGCCGATTCCAATCGTGTCAGCACTGTGGCATAGTGATTCGGCTTCTTCGTCGGTCGCGTTCGCGTCTCTGGGGAATAAGGGGATCCGATGCTGCGCGCCGTTCGTCCGACACCGACCTGCACCCGGTTCAAGACCAGCATAGAGATGCCGTGCATGAAATGCGGCACGCAAATGCGGCTTGCCTTGATCGAGCCGCGCGATCAAGTCTACGACGTGCTGACCTATCAGTGCACGCCTTGCAATTCCGGTGAAAGCTTCCTGAACGCGCGCTAGGCTGCGCGCCTGTTCAATCGCTCAGCACGGCGGCTCCCGCCTCCGTCAGCCCGGGCTCGTCGTCATGCAGTTCGACAAGACCTAGCTCAGCGAGGATGTGCAGATCCTCGTCGCTGACCGGTGACAATTTGAGCCTGCCGGCCTGAATATCCCGCAAGGTCCAGCGCAAGCTGATCGCGCGCTCGAGTGAAAATTCCGCGAATGGATTATCTGCCATCCGCCTCGACTAGTGCGGCATTTGGATCAGACTTTGTCGTTGCCGCGGCGGCTTCATGGACACCACAGATAGATCGCCGCTGGCGCGATCGAGGCGCACAATGCCTCGACCGCTCCAACGCTTCATACATTGCTCGCAGCGGCTCAGTAGCGGTAGGAATCGATATCGAGAAGCGGGAATGCGCTGAACACGCTCGGCAGATTGGTCGGCGTCGCCGGATGTAGGTAGGATTTGTCCAGTTCGGCAAAGCTGGTGACGCCGAGCAGACCGAGGCAGCGGATCACCTCGTCCTCCAGCAGTTCAAGCATCCGGACAATGCCGGCCTCGCCGGCCGCGGCGAGCGCCCAGCACTGCAGGCGGCCGATGCCGACAAGATCAGCGCCCGAAATGATCGCCTTCACAATGTCGGTGCCGCGGCAGAACGAGCCATCGACCATGATCTTGGCACGGCCGGCGACCGCCTGAACGATCTCGGGCAGGACATGCATGGACCCACGGCCATGGTCGAGCTGTCGGCCGCCATGATTTGAGACGTAGATCCAGTCGACCCCATGGTCGAGCGCGATCTTAGCGTCTTCGGCGGTGGCGATCCCCTTGAGGATAAGTGGAATCTTGAACTTTTCCTTGATCAGCTTCACCGTCCGCCATTCCAGACCCTTCTGGAAATCGCCACCGGTGGCGCGGATGCGGCTCTCGCGGACATAGCGCTTGGCTATGTCGCGCTCGCGCCGGCTGTAATGGGCAGTGTCCACCGTGAGGCAGAACGCGGCATAACCGTTGTCGATGCTGCGGCTGACCACATCCTCGACAAAGGCATCGTCGCCGCGCACATAGAGCTGGAAGATGCGAAGCGCATCCGGTGCCGCCTTGGCGGTGTTCTCCAGCCCGGGCTCGGACACCGAACTCAGCATGTGCGCCGCGCCGAACGTTCCCGCTCCGCGCGCAACGGCCGCGCCCGCATCCGGATCGAAGATCTCGAGCGCGCCGACCGGGGCGATCATCACGGGAAGCCGAAGCTTGCGTCCGAATACCTCGGTGGAAGGATCGACGTTGATGACGTTGCGCAGGACGCGCGGCCGGAACGCGATCTCGTCGAGCGCCATTCTGTTGCGGCGCATCGTGGTCTCGGTCTCCGAGGCGCCGACGATGTAGTCCCAGGCGTTCTGATTCAGCTTGGCGCGGGCCTTTCGCGCGAATTCGTGCAGGTTCTGGAATTCCTCGCCGCTGGCGCCGAGTTCGACATTGCGCGCCTGTCGAATGGGGGTCCCGTCATTCATGGTGTTTCTTCTCCCGATTTGGCCGGCACATTAGCCGCAGACAAACCGGAAAAGCTACCACCTTGAGCCACGAATCCTGCCAGCGAAGGCCAGCTATTCGCTCGTGAGATAGATCGGCTTTCGACGCGAAGCGGTCCGCATCCAGACGGCCTCGCAGGAGGCTAGCTAGCTGCCCGAAAACCGGTTTCGGTACTCGGTCGGCGATACGCCGAGGTGGCGCAGGAAGGCCCGCCGCATTCGTTCGTCATCGCCAAATCCCGCGCGCTTGGCGACCTCGACCACGCCGCCGATCTGGCGGCTTTCGAGCAGCAAGCGCGCCGTCTCCACGCGCAGCGCCTCGACGCCGCTTGCGGGTGTCATGCCGGTGCGGCTGACATAGGTCCGGGCAAAGGTGCGAGGCGTCATCCCCGCCTTTTCCGCGAGGGTCTCGACCTTGAGGTCGCTCGTGATGTTCTCGATGATCCAGGCGTGCAGCGCGCTGAAGCGTCCCTCGACGTCCGATGCCTGTGCGGCAAGGACGGTGGAGAACTGGCTCTGACCGCCCGGCCGTTTCAGAAACACCACAAGTCTGCGCGCGACATCGAGCGCGATGGTGTGGCCGAAATCCTCCTCGATCATGGCGAGTGCCAGATCGATGCCGGCGCTGACCCCGGCCGATGACCAGACCCGTCCGTCCTTGACGAAGATCGCGTTGGGCTCAACTCGGATATTGGGAAAGCTATCCTGCAGACGGGGACAATAACGCCAGTGCGTTGCTGCCCGCTTACCGTCCAGAATCCCGGTCCAGGCCAGCGCAAATGCGCCAAGGCAAACCGACGCGATACGGCGCGCCTTGGGCAGCGCGTCCGCGATCCAGTTCATCAACTTCGCGTCGTTGCGGATCTTCCAGATGCCGGGCCCGCCGGGGATCACCAGCGTGTCGACCTCGGCGGCCGCAATACTGTCGATCGGCGCCGTGTCGATCATCATGCCGACATCGGTCGGCACCAACCCGCCGGAGGTCGACAGGTAGGACAGCGAGTAGTCCGGTCCCGGCAGCTCGATCGCTTCCAGTTCTGCAAACACCTGCGCCGGTCCCGAGATGTCGAGCAAGGTCACACCGGGAAAGGCAACGATCGCGACCCGCCGCGTTGCTTTCTTGTCGCGCGGCTCAGGCCGGGGCGCTTTGGCAGTTTTCGAGGGCATATTGTCCTTTAAGCCATTCGAGGCTGCCCTGTATAGCTCGCAATGGAATTCTGGAGCTCTGCCATGTCGCGAAATCTGGGCAGCGGATACGAGGCGATCAAATCGCCTTGGACGGATTACGCGATCTACAGTCTACCCGATGCCTCCCGGGTCGAAGCCTGCGACCGTCAGCCGCTGATGGACGCCATGAATGGCATCATTGCCGTCAACTGGCAGGCCACCGAGCCGCACTGGACAACAACCTCCTCGCCCTTCGACAAGAAGTATAGCCTGATCCTTGTCTACGATCGGTCTGGCCTCGTTGCCTTCTCGGTCTACCGCATCCTGCAGATGTCGGCCGGACTTGGAATCTATCGCAGCGGCACGGAAGTGCTCCCGGCGCACCAGGGCCGCGGCTTCTACGGCTTCTTCACATCGGAAGTCCTGAAATGCTCCGGTGCCGCCGCGAGAGCCGAGGGCAACGTGCTCTACGGCTGGCGAACCCGCAACCCGATCGTCTGGGCAGCGAACGCTAAGATTTGCGAAAAAGTGACTCCATCCTTGCTCGACGATACGCAGGATCTCGCCCTGCAGGCGGCCTGTATCGAGATGTGCACCTCGCTCTATCCGGGCAAGCCGCTCGAACTGCCCGACATGATCATGCGTGGCGCTTACTGCCACATTAAGCACCATCGGCAGGCCTATCATGGCACCGCGTCGCTGGTCGATGCCGCGATGTCGCGGAAGATTCCGAATTCTGCGGATGCCCTTTTCTCGGTGGGTTACGCGAGGGTGTGATGTCGATGCTCGGACAACAAGCTGTTTATGCCCCGACGTCGCGCTTCACCGATCGCGCCTATCTCGCGTGGACGGCGGTGGCCATCGCCTACGCCATCGCCTTCCTGCAGCGCGTATCGCCGCAGTCGGTCAGCCTCAATTTCATGCACGACTTCAACACCGACGCGGCCGGCGTTGCGATGCTCGCCTCGAGCTACTTCTGGGGCTACACCTTGATGCAAATTCCGGCAGGCCTTCTGGTCGACCGTTACGGCGTCAAGCGCGTCGTTCTCGTCAGCATGATCGCCTCCTCGCTCGGCAGCGCCGCGTTCGCGTTGGCACCGAACCTGCTCGACGTTTTTGTTGCACGCCTGATCGTCGCCTGCGGCGATGCGCTGGTCTTCACCGCACTCCTGAAGCTCGTGGCACAGAGCTTCGCGGATGAGCGGTTCGGCATGATGTCGGGCATCTCGCAGGTCTCGGGCTATGTCGGTGGCGTCATCGCGACCACGCCGCTTGCAGCCGCGGTCTCAGGCTTTGGCTGGCGGGCCTGCTTCCTGTTCATCGCCTGCATTGGCCTCGCCAACCTCGCTTTCGCCAAGCTCGCGCTCAAGCCCGATCCGGCCTCGCACAGCAACAAGACGCTGAAGGGCGTGGTGCTCGCCGCGCGGCAATCGCTGGCCCATGTCGCGAACTGGGGTTGCGCAATGACGTTTGCGTCGCACTTCGCGGTAGTGACCACACTGTCGGGCGTCTGGGGCATTCCGATGGTCGCGCACTTCTTCCATATCTCCCCGACAGCGGCCGGCACGCCCCTGCTCGCCTTCATGATCGGCAATGCGCTTGGCTCGATCTTCCTGGGTCACGCTGCCGATCGCGCCGCGGCGGCGCTTGACCGCGCGCTGATCGGCATTTGCGTGCTGCGCATGCTGCTGATCGCGATGTTGCTGCCGCCGATCGCCCAGACATTTGGTCTCGCCTACGTCACCGTCGCGTTCACTGCCTTGGGGCTCGTCGCCGGCGGCACCGTTCCGCTGGTGCTGAAATGCGTCAAGAAGCTCTACACCGCCGATCTGATCGGTGTGGGCGCATCCGTGAACACCACGGCCGCCGGAATTTTCGCCGGCATCTCGCAGCCCATCATCGGCTTCGCGATGCTCGCCGCCAGCAACGCCTCGGGGACCGACGCCGTACACAACACGGCCGCGATCGGCGACGGCGGCTACAGCGCCTTGATTGTCATTCTGCTTCTCATGTCGCTGCCCGGCATTGCCGGGCCGCTGTTGATGAGAAGCAAGTTGATAGCTCGTTAGTGTCGTTATGAGTGTAGGGGGTGTTATGGAGCGCTTGTTCTTGAGAAGAGGCGAAGTCGCGTCAAACTTTCCGGTCAGCAGCTGGCAGAGCGTGATGTTCTCCGAGTTTGAAGCGCAGATGAGCAGCGAGGCAAGGCCGTTCCCTTGCGTGTTCGGCGTGACCGGACATCGCCAGGACCAGCTCCGCTACCTTTTCCTCGATCCGTATGATGTGGCAGTGCTGGGCGAGCAACTCGGGCAATATGTCTCGCAGGCGCGCTCGTTCGGTCCCAACACCTCATTGATCGTATTCACGCGGCCGCGCCCGGTACAGACGCTCGATGCCTATTATCGCAAGATGTGGCTGACGCTCGATCAGCTCGCGCGGCTGGACAAGAACCCGTGGCCATCAGAGATTCCGGAACAGATCGACCACCCGATGTGGGAGTTCTCGTTTGCGGGCGAGCCGATCTTTGTGGTCTGCACGACGCCCGCGCATGTGATGCGGCAGAGCCGCCGGTCCAGCGCCTTCATGCTCACGTTCCAGCCGCGCTGGGTGTTCGAGAAGATCCTCGGGACGGAGAAGGCTGCGAACGCCGCATTCGCGGAGGTGCGCAAGCGCCTGATCCCGTACGACAGCGCGAGCCCCTCCCCGCTTCTTGGCCGCTACGGCGCAACCGACGGCCGCGAGTACCTGCAGTACTTCCTGCACGACGACAACAATGCGAGCTCGGGCTGCCCCTTCGCCAAGCTCGCGCAGAACAAGGCGCAACCGATCGCGAACAAGGAGCAGGCAGCATGACCCAGATCATCGCAGGCACGAAGACTGAATTTGCCATCGACACGGAGATCCTGGACCTGCTCCCGGCCCAGGGCTCGGTCGAACTGCAGCATGATGCGGCCGGCAAGGTGCATCAGTTTCATACCCATCCGGTCGACGAGATCCTGATGATCATCAGCGGCCGGCTGAACTTCATCTGGGATGGCGGCGAGCGGGTGGTCGGCGCCGGCGATACCATCCTGCTGCCGGCCGGCACCCGGCATCAATCCGAAGCGCTCGAGGGCGGCGCAATCTACGTGATCGCGACGCAAACACCCGCCAAGCCGATGAACAACTGACGCACAGGAAGGATTTGCGAGCACCTCAGGACAGTGAGGGATCGCGCGGCGGCTCAACCGCCAAACGTTCGACCAGTTCGATGACCTCGGAACGCTGGTCGGGCGCAAGTCGAAGGAAAGCCTTCAACAGTCGCAGGCTTTCCAGTGTTTCGCTCGATGGAGCTCCGAGCTTCTTCTGCAGCTCTGCAACGTATGTGGGATTTTTCATCTCGCACCTTAAGTGAGGATTACGAATGGCATACCCAGGTAAGCGTGAAGGCTTGGCCCAGAAGGTCGACACCGCAGCACAAGAGGCCGAACGCCTCGGCCTCACCACGGCAACCCTCATCCTCCGGATGGCACGCCTCGAGATTGATCGGGCGGAACCCGAGGAAGTTGAAAGTATGCCAAGGAACAACTTGCGCAGCAAGCCGAACTGAGTTCCCGAAACGGACCAGATCCCGGGCCGCTGGCGACGCGCCGGGGCCTGCGACGCCTGAAAGATATCTCGCCAGGCGAGAGGCTTTCCTCTCGCCTGCCGTCAGGTTGGTTTGCGAATAGTTGATCTTTTGTGCAGGCCGAGCACGCCGGAGCGTTTTCGAGCGAAGCGGATACCGGTTCGCGTCAAGGAAACGCGTCTAAACTAGAAGCCAGAGCCCCGTTCCGATTCCATCGGAACGGAAGGCTCTAGCCGGTGTTGCCTGCCTTGCCGAACGCGCCGGCCTCGGCCAGCGCGGCGATGCGCCGGTCGTCGTAGCCGAGCGTCTTGCTCAACACGTCCTTGGTATGCTGACCGAGCAGCGGAGCCGCAACAGGATCAACGCTCGGCGTCAGGCTCATATTGACCGGCGACTCGATGTTCGGCACCGAGCCGGCGGTTGGATGCACAATCCTGCTCAGGCGATGCCGGTCGCGCACCTCGGGCGCGTTGAACCCCTCCTCGACCGTCCGCAGATAGCCTACCGGAATGTTGGCCTTCTTCATCTTCGCCATCCAGTTCTCGAGCGTGTCGCCCGCAAATACGCTGGCAATGATCGCGCGCAGCTTCTCCTTGTTGGCGGTACGCGCCTTGCGGTGAGCAAACTCGGGATCGGTGACGAGATCCGGACGTTCCAGCACGTCGGTGACGAGCCGGCGATACAGCCGGTCATTGGCGCAGGCCATGTAGAGCGGACCGTCGGACGCCCGATAGACGCCGACGGTCGGCGAACCGTTCGGAGAGTTGCCGAAACGGCCGGGATTGTTGCCATTGATGAGATAGGCCATGCCGTAGAAGCCGGTCATTGACACCGCGGTGTCGATCAATGCGACCTCGACCTGCTGACCGCGACCGAGCCGATCGCGCGCAATCAGCGCCAGCAGAATAGCGTTGCAGGCCGACATGCCCGTTGCCATATCGACGATCGGCGGCCCGGTGCGCACCGGCTCGCCATCCGGAAAGCCGTTGAGCGACATGAAGCCGCTTTCTGCCTGCGTGATCGGGTCGAAGCCCGGGCGTAGCGCGAAATCGCCTTTGCGGCCGTAGGCGGAGATCGAGCAATAAATCAGCCGCGGGTTGGTCGGCGCCACCGACGCATAATCGAGACCGAATTTCTTCATCACGCCGCCGGAGAAATTCTCCACCACGACGTCGGCCTTGGCAATCAACGCGCGCGCGACCTCGAGCGCCGCCGGATTGTTGAAATCGAGCGCAATGCCACGCTTGTTGCGGTTGAGACTCAGATACGCCGCGCTCTCCCCGCCGATTTCGGCGTGCTCATAGGCGCGCGTGTCATCGCCGCCGTCCGGATTCTCGATCTTGATGACTTCGGCCCCGAAGTCGGCCAGCGTTTGCGTGCAGGCCGGGCCGGCCACGACGCGGGTGAAGTCGACGACCAGCAGGCCGTCGAGCGCCGTCGGAACTCCCTCCCCGCGCGGCGCGCGCCCCGGCAATTCTGGTCTGGTCATGATCTGACGCTTCCTCTGTTATTTTGTCAGGCGAAATACGACGGTCCCTGCCAAGACCGGCACTGCTCGCCTTTTAGCGGAAGCTCGTCAGCAAAACCAAACCCGGATTTTGCAGGGCGGGACCTTCGTCCGACATGGCTGTCAATGGCCAATGACGACCCGGCGGCCGCCGACATTGTCGGACGCCTCGCATACGAAGCAAGCCTGCCGGATACCGAACTGTGGGGCGCGGAGCCCATACGCAGGCGGGTGGCGGCACGCCGCCGCCACCCGCTTTCGTGATGGGGACCCTTCGAGCTATTCGGCGATCATTTCGCCGGAGCCGCCGAACTCAGCCGGAAAATCCTTCAACTTCGGCAGGCCATCGCGTATCTGCAGCACTGCCTCGGAATAGTTGACGTGAACGCCTGGGCTGAATTTCAGCGTCGGGATCGTTGCGGTGAACACGTCGACGAGCCCGAGCGTCGGGTGGTTGGTCATCAGGTGACCGCCGCACTTCGTGCAATATTTGCGCTGGCTCATCGCGGTCTTCTCGAATGTCGCGATGTGGTCGGCGCCCTTGGTGACCTCGACCGCCTCGGGCTTCCAGAGGCTGAACGCATTCACCGGACCACCGGACCAGGAACGGCATGAACGGCAGTGGCAATAGCCCATTGCCTCAGGCTCTCCGCTGACCTTGAGTTCGACGGCGCCACAAAAGCAGTTTCCAGTGTGATTCATCGGTCGTTTCTCCCTTGGGTTATTTTGATTGGGCTCCGCGTCGGCATCGATCCACGTTGCTCGTGGTGTTCGTGATGCAGAGAAGATGTAGACAGGTGCGTAGCCGCGGCGAACTCCCTTGCGTGGACGTACCAGACCCTTCCTTGCGCGAGAGGCCTCGAATGCAGGCAGGTCGTCGACGCGACGGAAGTTACATGAGAGTCCGCGCCGCTGTCGACCATCTTCACAGCCTTGGCCGGGCCCAAGCCCGACCGCACACAAGGAGGGAGTTCAGTGTGAGGCAAGGCACAGTCATATCGTGAGCGTGCCGGATTCCTGCGCGGCAAACCGGCACGGCAGCAATCACGTCAGATCAGCGCGGACGGTCCTTCACCGGAACCCTGCTTGCCGTCGCAAGCCCGTACATCAGCGCCAGCCGATCCAGGCATTCCTTGAAACGCCGCGCAAAATAGTCCTGCCAGCGCTGCGTACACAGCCCGCGCCGCTGTCCAACCTGCTCCATGGTCATGCCGAGGATCAGGACATCGTGCACCAGCGCCGAACCGTCGGCGCCGAGCTCATGCTCGGCGCGATTCAGGCGCAGCGTCGCCTCGCGCTGCCCCTCGGTGATCGGCTCTCGTCGCAGGCCGCCATCGACGAATTCGCGTGTCGTATCCACCGCGCGCGGCCCGCGCTCGGCCTTTTCCCAGTCGTTTTGGAACGCCCGGCCACTCCGATATTGCGTATCGTCGATCTGGCGGTGCGCGTGCAACCGGCCGAGCGGATCGTTGCGGATCGAGCGAAAGGCAACGATCTTCTCGCCCAGGTCGAGCGCAAGGGGATCGTCGACCTCGACGGTCGCCACCTCGGCATTAAAGGGCAGATCCTGGGCACGTCGATCGTGCGCTCCGGCGGGATCGTACGGCTTCCGGCGCTTGGCTCGCGGCATTGGTAACCTCCAAAATGTCTGATGATGGGCACGCGGAGGCTTCCGCGCGATCGCAGTTGCGGACCGATGTCCGTCGGTCAGGTGATGAATTGCCTCAACCGGCCCCGATGGCTTGAAGCCAGGCGCCGCTCAATACCGGCCTCGCCGTGGCCTCAGGATCGCGACTCAGGTGAAAATGCGGGGTGCAGTAGCTCGAGCCCGACCGGCACGGATGACCGCAGAAGGTCATCGTCTCGCCGTCGCTATCTCCGCCATAGGGATAGCGACAGTCTCCGGGCTTGAGGTCGAGCAGCGAAAGGTGCCGCGGCACGACCGCCGCGCAACGAAGCTGCGGCATCTCCACAGTTTCAGTGAAGATCTTTGGCCCGCGAAGCAGATCCGGCGTCCGTTCAGTGTGCCCTTCACGCAGCCGCCCGATCCTTGGGAGCTCCGGCAAGGACGGTTTGGGCGGATCGAGGTGCCCCGGCAGGGACGGCTCGAGCCTTTCGAGGCCCGCCAACCCCATGCGCTGCGCTCGGCTGAGCGCCGCGTTGCGCGTATAGGCCGTATTGAAGGTAGCGTTGATCGTGTCAGCGATTTCCGAATAGGACAAGCCGCGGGCGCGGAGATCCTGCAGGGCTGCCGAATGCTCCGGCAGCCAGTTCATCATTTCCATTCCAAATTCCCGTTTCTGTCATTCCGCCGGCGCCTCGCACACCTTCCGATATTCCGAAGAAAAAAGTCAAGCTTGTTTCTGATAATCGTAACGGATATAGTGTCTCCGGGTTTGGGAAAGGATGAAACATGCTGGACGCGGCGCTGATCGAACGAGCACTGGAAAAGACTGGGAAGAGCAAAGGCGGGCTTGCCCGCGCGATGGGGGTTCGGGCCGGCGCGGTCTCCGAAATCCTGTCGGGAATAAGGTTGATCAAGGCATCCGAGATCGCCCCGATCATGGAGTATTTGGAGTTGAATTCGGTGCCGATCGTGGGCCGGGTCGGCGCCGGCGCCTCGATCCAGCCGGAACTGGAGCAGGTCCCGCCGGAGGGTCTCGGCGAAATCGAGCTTCCGTTCCCGATGACGGAGGAGACCGTCGCTTTCGAGGTCTCGGGTGATTCGATGCTGCCGAAATACGAGAACGGCGACGTCATCGTGGTGTATCGCGAGCAGCGCTATCCGCTGTCGAGCTTCTACGGAGAGGAAGCTGCGGTCCGGCTGAAGAGCGGCGAGCGGTATCTGAAGACGATCGAACGCGGCAGTTCGTCCGGCACCGTCAACCTCAAGAGCTTTAATGCCAAGCCGATCAACGGCGTAAAGCTCGAATGGATCGGCGAAATCTGCGTCACCCTGCCCCGCGGCCAGATCGAAAGGCTGCGCGGCAAGTCGGCGGCGAAGGGTCGCAAATCTGCCCGGACTCAGGGCGGGCGATCGTCCGAGAAGTAACCGCGCTGCTTCAGGGACCGGCCGGACCGATTCGGACGCCTGCGGGCCGAATCGGTCCGGCCGTGCTTGCGTGAATTTCGGTTTTCAACAATTCACCTTGACACGCTTCCGATTATCGGAAATAATGCTCGGTGACAGTCAGAACATCGAACGATCAGGCAATGCAGTATTTCGTCGTGATGATCGACTATGGCCGCCGTGGCCGCGAGGCGATCGTCGATCCCGAAATGACACGACGCGACGTCGTCTCACGAATCGCCTCGGGAGAATATGCGAACATCAGCTTCATTCACGAGATTGCCGAGCGTTCGGTCGAGGATGTCACGGACGACCTCCTGGCCGAGGCCGCCTTGCCGGAACTCCCCGTGACCGGCGCGAACGTGCAAGCCAATATGCTGGATCATGCCCGCGACCTGCGCAAACACGAGCCGGTCTGACACCGCTCACGAGTTGATTGCGAAAACGTGATCTTTCTTGAGCCGGCCACTTGGCCGGAACCCGAAACAGACTAGATAGGGTTCACGCAAAGTCTATTCGGGCCAGGCGCGGGTTCCCTCTAGACTAGCGATTCGTTTCTCGGGCCGGCAAATTTCAGCTTCAGATGACTTCGACAACAAACGCCGAGATCGCGAAAGCCGATGGCGATCTCAGGATCGCGCTGCTGCTTGGCATCGCAAACTGGTTTCTGTTTCTGGACCATATTCCGCACAACGTCGTCGGCGCGCTGACCATGCGCAACTTCGGCTTCAGCGGCGCAACCGACCTTTTTGTATTCGTGGGCGGCTACGCCGTGACGCTCATCTACGCCAGGATGACGCTGGAACGCGGATTCCTGGTGGCCGCAACCCGCATCTTCAAGCGTGTATGGCAGCTCTATGCCGCCTATATCGTTCTGTTCGTGATCTATGTCGAGTTGATCAGCTATGTGGCCACCCGGACCGCGGCGCCCGAGATCATCAGCGAGTTCAACATCACCGGCTTCATCGATCACCCGATCCGGACGTTGATCTACGGCCTGTTCCTGCAAGCCAAGCCGCTCAATCTCGACGTGCTGCAACTCACCATTGCCTTGATGGCGTTCCAGCCCATCATCGTGTTCGGGCTGTTGTACGTGCCGAACGCGACGGTCGTCGCATCCGTGACCCTCTATGCGGCCGGCCGGCTGCTCGACTGGAACCTGTCGTCATATCCGTATGGAGACTGGTACCTCAATCCGTTCTGCTGGCAATTGCTGTTCGTGATGGGCGGCTGGCTCGCGCTGATCGGCGCGCGATATGCGCCCGCGATCCGCGCGATGCAGGCGGCTCCCGCGCTGCGCGCCATGGCGTTGCTGTATCTGCTGTTCGCCCTGACAATTGTCTCGATCAGCGATATCCCGGCACTCGCGCAAATGATGCCGAGTGGGCTGAGCGATGTGCTGCTGCCAAACGACCGGGAGGAGATCGCGCCTCATCGCATCCTGCACTTCCTGGTCCTGACATTCCTGTTCAGCTGGCTGGTGCCGCGCGATTGGGAATACCTGCGATCTCCCGCCTTGCAGCCGATCATCAAGTGCGGCGAGGAATGGCTGGCCGTGTTCTGTGCAGGCGTCTTCCTCTCATTCGCTGCGCATCTGATCTTGATTACGGGCCCATACTCACTGGCAAGGCAGGTCGCGGTCAGCATCGCCGGTATCGCGGCGATGACGGCCGTCGCCTACTACGTCTCGTGGTCGAAGCAGCAGGACGGCAAGTCGGCCGTCGCTCATTCCTGATTCCTGCGGTTTAGTCGATCGCCAGCGACCGCCGCAGCCGCGCCTCGCTATCGCGCAACATCGCGGTATCGAGCCCGCCTCCCCGACTATTTCCTGCGCGACGCCAGGATCTTCTCCGCGGCGCGCAGATGCGGCTTATCCAGCATCTTGCCGTCCATCTTGGCGACCCCCGATGGATTATTGGCGAACGCGGCGATCACCCGCTCCGACCATGCGATTTCCTCATCCGTCGGCATGAAGGCCGCATTGACGACGTCGACGTGCTTGGGGTGGATCACGGCCTTGGCGAGGAAGCCATCCTGGCGCGCGGCGACCGCCTCGGCCTTCAAAGCATCGAGATCGTTGATGTCGGTCGCGATGGTATCAATCGCGACGACGCCGGCGGCGGCCGCGCCGATCAGGCAGAGATCGCGCGCCAGGATGAAGGGCGAGTGATAGCGGCCATCGCTGCGATTGCGCGTTGCCCCGAGCGAGGCCGCGAGATCCTCCGCGCCCCACATCATGCCCCACAGCCGCGGGCTCATGTTCTCGAAATCGAGGATTTTCAGCACCGCCCGCGCCGTCTCGGTCGCGACCGTCACGATCCGGGTGGTGCCCTGCGCGATATCAGAGGCGGCCTCGAATGCGTCGAGATAGAGCGCGAGCCGGTTGACGTCGGCGGCACCGGCGCATTTCGGCAGCACGATTCCATCGGGTTTGCCGGGCATCACGGCGGCGAGATCGCCGAGCGTCAGATCGGTGTCGAGCGCGTTGACGCGGATATAAAGCTTCTGCTCCGGATTGCGCGCATCGAGCATCTGGCGCGTGATGCCCCGCGCAACCACCTTCTGGTCCGGCGCGATGGAATCTTCGAGGTCGAGGATCAGCGCATCGGCTGCGGTCTTCTTCGCGCTTTCATACTTCCGGGTGCTGTCGCCGGGAACGAACAGGAACGATCGCATCGCTTACGCCTTCGGCTTGCAGTGCATCAGGCCAGTGCGGCGGCAGCTCGCCACCACCTCGCCGTGCTGGTTGGTCATGGTGTGCTCGAACTCGACGATGCCCTGGGTCGGCCGCGACTTGCTGGCGCGCTTGCCGATGATCCTGGTGTGCGCCTTCAGCGTGTCGCCATGGAACACCGGCTTCGGGAACTTGACGTCGGTCATCCCGAGATTGCCGACGGTGGTTCCCAACGTCGTGTCGTACACGCTCATGCCGATCATGATGCCGAGTGTATAGAGGCTGTTGAACAGTCGCTGGCCGAACTCGGTCTTCTCGGAGAAATGCGCGTCGATATGCAACGGCTGCGGGTTCATGGTCAGGAGGCTGAACATGGTGTTGTCCATCTCGGTCACGGTCCGGCTGAACTCGTGGTGGAATTCCTGCCCGACCTCGAACTCCTCGAAATACAATCCAGCCATTTACCGTCCCTTGTAGTTGGGCGCCCGCTTTTCGACGAACGCATTCAGCCCTTCCTGGCAATCTTCCGTCGATGCGACCACAACAAAGCTTTCCGCCGTGTTTTCCACCGAGCGGCGGAAATCGGCATCGACCGCGCGCATGAAGGCGTCGCGGCCGATCTTCATCACGATCGGCGATTTCGCCGCGAGCTTGCGTGCGATCTCGCGGGCCCGCGCGAGCGCGGTGCCCTTCGGCACCACCTCGCTGAGCAGCCCCATGCGAAAGGCGGTCGCGGCATCGAAGGGCTCGCCAAGGAACAGCGGGCCGAATGCCTGGTGCTTTCCGACCAGCCGCGGCAACTGCACGAAATGGATCGCCGGGATCAGGCCGACATCGATCTCGGGATAGCCGAAGGTCGAGCCGTCGCCCGCGACAATCATGTCGCAGGAGATCGCGATCGTCATGCCGCCGGCGCGCACCGCGCCATCGATCGCCGCAATGGTCGGCTTGCCCATGCGATACTGCGTATCGTTCAACGCAAAGTATAGCCGCTCGAGGAATGTCTTGGTCTCGATCGCGGGCTTGCCCCTGACGATGTCGAGATCGAGGCCGGCGCAAAACACCTTATGGGCGCTGCTGATGACGACGGCGCGCACTGCGTCGTCATCGCGCGCTTTCGCCAGCGCCGCCAGCAGCGCATCGATCAGGGGAATGCTGAGTGCGTTGACCGGCGCGCGATCCAGCACGATCTCCGCAATCTGGTCGGTGACCGAGTAACGAACGAGGTCGGTGCTGATGATGTGTTGCCTCCCGTTAGCTCTTGGCCTGCCGCACGGCGCCCGACAGCAGCAGGGCGTCGATCTCAGCGGAACCGAAGCCGGCCTCCGTCAGCACGGCGCGGCTATCCTGCCCGACGTCAGGCGCGGGGCAAAGGTGATCCTCGGACAGGCCCGCGATCCCCGGCGTGCGTGGCGTGTAGACCGCGCCGACGCCGGGTGTGTCCTGGCGCACCGACGCCCTGGTCGCCTCGACATGGACGTTGCGCAGCCATTCGCCGGGATTGAGGATCCGCTCGGCGATGATATCGGCCGCATGCAGCCGCGTCAGCCAGGCATCCGTCGCCTGGGTCAGGAACACCTCGCGCAATTGCGGGATCAGCGCGTCGGCCGCGTCGGCGCGGCGGGCGAAGTCGGCAAAACGCGGATCGCCGGCGAGGTCCTCACGGCCGATCGCACCGCACAGCCGCTTGTATTGCGGCTCGTTCACCAGGGTGACCATCATCCAGCCGTCCTGGGTCTGGTAGGTGCCGGCCGGAACGTTCAGCGCGCGCGGCGCGCCGCCCTCGAGGATGAACTCCGCCACCTTGTGGCCGAGCAGCGCCGACGTCGACTGGCAGAGATTGACGTCGATCCAGCGGCCAGTGCCGACGGTGGCACGCGCGAACAGCGTCGTGGCGATGGCCTGGAACGCATAGACGCCGGTGACGACGTCGGAGATCGTGGTGCCGACCCGATGCGGCACGCCATCGGCGCCGACATTGACCGAGACCAGCCCCGAGAACGCCTGCGCCACCGAATCCGAGCCGGGCCGCTTGGCGTACGGGCCGCTCTGCCCGAAGCCGCTGACCGACAGGTAGACCAGGCCGGGATTGTCGCGCGACAGGCCTTGATAGCCGAGCCCGAGCCGCTCGGCGACACCCGGGCGAAATCCTTCGATGAGGACGTCGGCCTCGCGCGCCAGAAGCTGCGCGATCGCGATCCCGTCCTTGTGCTTCATGTCGAGGCACAGGCTGCGCTTGCCGCGGTTGTAGACCGCCGACAGCGTGGTGTGATTGCCGTAGGTCGTGCCGAGATAGCGCGACCAGTCGCCCTCCGGCGGCTCGACCTTGATGACGTCGGCGCCGTAGACCCCAAGCAGCATCGCGCAATAGGGCGAGGCAATCCCTTGCCCGAAATCGAGTACCTTCAGCCCACGATACGGCGCTTCATGCGTCGGCGTCAGCTTGCCCGCCATTTGTCCTCCCATCGCCGTCGAAGAGCCCTGTCCTTTGGGCATGATCCCCGCGCACACGCTACGCGCTTGTCGCGAGGGAAAACCGCTGCGCGCTTTTCCCGGATCATGCCCTACAGCGCCAGATAGCGCTGCCGGATGTTCTCGTTGGCCTTCAGCTCTTCGATCGAGGATGTGTAGACGATCTGTCCCTTGTCGATAACCGTCGCGTGGCTCGCAAGGCCAAGGCAAAAATGCATGTTCTGCTCGGCGATCAATACTGTGGCACCGGTGCCGCGGAGCTGCCGCAGCAGTTCGCCAATGCGCTGCACGATGATCGGAGCCAGCCCCTCGCTCGGCTCATCCAGCAGCAGCAGCACCGGATTGCCCATCAGTGTGCGGGCGATCGCCAGCATCTGCTGCTCACCGCCGGACAGCCTTCCGGCGATCCGGTGCCGCAGCGGCTCGAGCAGCGGGAACACGTCATAAACGCGGCGGATCGACCACTCGTCCTCGCCATCCGGCCCCTTCTTCTGGCCGATGACGAGATTGTCCTCCACCGTATGCTCGGGAAAGATCTGGCGGTCTTCCGGCACGAAGCCGAGCCCGGCCCGCGCGATGTGATGCGGCCGCATTCCCGAGACCACCTGGCCGCGCAGGGTCACCCTGCCGCGGTGCGCCGGCGCCAGTCCCATGATGGCCTTCATCGTGGTCGACTTGCCGGCGCCGTTGCGGCCGAGCAGCGCCATGGTCTCGCCCTGCCGCACCGACAGGCCGACACCGAACAGGATCTGGCTGGTGCCATAATAGACGTCGAGGTCCTCGACCTGCACCACCGGCTGCGCGCTCATGCCACCGCTCCCGCGTGGTCGTCGCTGCCGAGATAGGCCTCGATCACGGCATCGTTCCTGCGGATCGCGTCCGGCGTCCCGGTCGCCAGGATCCGGCCGTAGCACAGCACGACGATTTGGGGCGCAATCTTGAACACGATGTCCATGTCGTGCTCGATGAACACGACGGTGATCTTCTGCTTCTCCCAGAGCTCGCGCACCTTGTCGATCATGCGCCAGCGCTCCTCGGTACCCATGCCCGCGGTCGGCTCGTCGAGCAGCAGCACCTTGGGCTCGAGCACCAGCGCGAGCGCGATATCGAGCAGCTTCTGGTCACCGTGCGACAGCGTTGCGGCGGTCCGGTTGCGCTTGCCGGCGAGGCCGAGCAGCTCCATCGCATGCTCGGCGCGGTCGCGCGTCTCGGCCAGCGGAAACCGGCGATGCATCACGCCGGCGCGGCGCTGATCGGCGCAGACGGCAGCGAGCATCGTCTCCTCCACCGTCAGCGACGGGAAGATGCTCGCGACCTGGAAGGCGCGGCCGATGCCATGTCGCACGATCTCCGGCGGGGCCTTGCCCGCCATGTCGACGCCGTTGAGCAAGATTTGCCCGGCATCAGGTTGCAGCGCGCCCGTGATCAGGTTGAAGAATGTGCTCTTGCCGGCGCCGTTGGGACCGATCACGGCGGTGAGCGAACCGTCGGCGAAGTCGAGCGAGACGTTGTCGGTCGCCTTGACGCCGCCAAAGGATTTCGAGAGTCCGCGAATCTCCAGCATGGCTAGCCACTCGCCTCCCGTAGACCGCCATACGTGCTCCACGACGTGCCGGCAAGCCAGCCGCAATCGACCGGCACGTTGGCGCCGGTCATCGCCGAGGCCGCGTCGGAGGCCAGGAATGCGACGACGCGACCGATCTCCGAGGGGTCGACGAGGCGGCGAAGTGCTGCATTGGCAGCCAGCGCCGAGACATCCCGCTCTCGGCGATCGATGGCATTCTTCAAAGCCGGCGTCAGCGTATAACCGGGCGACACGGCATTGACGCGGATGCCGGAGGGCCCCCATTCGGCCGCGAGGCATTCGGTGATAGCGATCACCGCCGCCTTGGCGGGCGCATAGGCATGCAGCGGCATCGAGCGCATGCCGGCAATCGAGGCGATGTTGACGATGCTGCCGCGCTTGCGCGTGATCATCTGCCGCGCAAAGGCAATGCAGGCGACATAGGTGCCGCGCTGGTCGACACGCACGACGTCGTCCCAGGAGGTCATCGGCAGCTCGTGCGGCCGGACCGGCACCTGGATGATGCCGGCGCTGTTGACCAGCACCGCGACCGGGCCGCAGTCGCGCTCGATCGCGGCCGCACAGGCCTCGACGCTGCGCTCGTCCGCCACGTCGGCCGCAAACGCCTTGCCACCAACTTCAGCCGCAACCGTCCGCGCCTTGGCGAGGTCGCGGTCCAGAACGGCGACGAGATCGCCGGCCGCCGCGAGTTCACGCACGCACGCCGCGCCGATGCCGCTGGCGCCGCCGGTTACGACGCTGATCCGCGTCTGTGCACTCATGGCGCGCGCTCCCCGGCCTCTCCGCGACGCTGCGCGAACCATTCGACGACAAAGTCCATCAGGCCCTTTCGCAGGCCGATGGCAAAGAACAGGATCACGATGCCGAGCACGATGCCGTGATACTCGGTCAGGCGGGTAACGGTATCGTTGAGGATCAGCAGCAGCACCGTGCCGACCATCGGTCCGAGGAACGTTGTCACGCCGCCGAGCATGTTGATGAAGATGCCCTCGCCCGAGATCGTCCAATACGCGAACTCGGGATAGGCGCCGGAGACGAACAGCGCCATGATGATGCCGCCGGTCGACGCGAACAGCGCAGCGAGCACGAAGATCGTCAGCTTGGCGCGCCAGACATCGATGCCGATGAAGCTCGCCCGCGTGGCGTTGTCGCGGATCATGCGCAGCGTGTAGCCGAACGGCGATTGCGCGATCTGGCGCATGAGCAGCAGGCCGATCACCAGCAGGGCGCAGCTCGTGATGTAGAGATGCAGATGATTCGACAGATCGATGCCGAGAAACGGCGGCCTCGGGATCCCGCCGCGCAGGCCCTGGTCGCCGCCGGTCAGCGACTGCCACGACAGGATGGTCGAGTGAATCAGCATCTGGAATGCCAGCGTGACGAAGGCGAAATAAATCTCCTTCAGCCGCACGCAGATCGCACCGATGACGACGGCGACGACCAGGGTCATCGCCAGCGTGGCGACGAACGCCACCGGGATCGGCACGCCGGTCTTCTGCATCATCAGCCCGAAACCATAGGCGCCGAGGCCGAAGAACATGCCGTGGCCGAACGAGATCAAACCGGTATAGCCGACCAGAAGGTTGAGCGACGTCGCGAACAATCCGTAGGCTGCGCAGCGGATCACGAAGTCGAGCAGCTGCTTGCTGCCGAAGATGAACGGCAGCAGCACGAGCAGGACAAAGGCCACGAGCGCGATCAGCACATCGCGGTACCGCTGCGGCCTGGCGTCGATCCGGGTAACATCGAGGGGCTGCGTGCCCTGCCCGGCCTGCAATTCGGTCATGCGACCTCCTTGCCGAACAGCCCGGTCGGGCGCGAGACCAGCACAATCACCATAAACAGATACATCAGCCCCTCGGTGAACAGCGGGAAGCCGAGCGATCCGAAGGAGCGGATCAGGCCGATCAAAAGCGCGCCGATCAACGCGCCGAGGATCGAGCCCATGCCGCCGATCACGGTCACGATGAAGGACTCGATCAGTACCGAGAAGCCCATGCCCGGCGTCAGCGAGCGCACTGGCGCGGCAAGCGCTCCCGCCAATCCCGCCAGCATGCCGCCGAGCGCGAATACGCCGCCATAGATCAGCCCGGTATTGATACCGAGCGCCGAAACCATTCCGGGATTATGCGCAGCCGCACGGATTACCTTGCCGATCCTGGAGCGCGCCAGCCCCAGGCCAAGAACAACCGCCGTGGCGAGCGCCACCCCGATCAAGAGCAGATAGTATGGCGGCACCACGCCGCCGGCGATGAACAGCGGCGGCACCTGGAATGCAGCCGGCATGCCCATCGACTTGAACTCAGGCCCCCAGATCATGCGGACGACATCGTCGAAGATCAGCACGAAGGCGTAGCACACCAGGAGCTGCATCAAGACGTCGCGGCCGTAGAC
The DNA here is from genome assembly GCF_029714345.1 of Bradyrhizobium brasilense. Lineage (NCBI taxonomy): Bacteria > Pseudomonadati > Pseudomonadota > Alphaproteobacteria > Hyphomicrobiales > Nitrobacteraceae > Bradyrhizobium > Bradyrhizobium brasilense. The sequence goes on along the minus strand of NZ_CP121669.1, from coordinate 3,224,524 downwards.
CCGGCTCATGAACACGCGCTCGAAGATCAGGCCGAGGATCGCGGTGCCGGCGGCGCCGCCCAGCATCGCCAGCGCGAAGCTGCCGGTGAGCTGATAGGCCGTCATCGCGAAATAGGCGCCGAACATATAGAAGGCGCCGTGGCTGAAATTGACCACCTTGAGCACGCCGAAGATCAGCGTCAGCCCAACGGCGACAAGGAACAGCAGCATGCCGATGATCAGGCCGCTGGTGGTTTGCGTCACCAGGCAGGCAGGGCTGGCGAGGCAACTGGCGAGCGCGTCGAGGTCCACGGAAAATCATCCATCACGGCGGGCCGCAACGTCGGCGCGCGACAAACATCAGATGCGAGGCGGAGGCAGCAGATTGCCGCCTCCGCCGCACATGCGGATCAGGTGTAGCCCTTGCTCTTCTTCCACTCGGCTTCGAGCTCGAAGATGGTCTTCCAGTCTCCGGCCTTCACATCGGGCACGTAGGGCTCTTGCGGGATCGTGGTGCCCCAGCCGATGGCGTAACCGACCAGCGTGTGGTCGTCGGCGCGCATAGTGACGGTACCGTCAGCGCCGAACGGGCACTTGATGGTGAGGCCGGCGAGAGCCTCCGCGACCTTCTTGCCGTCGGTCGAGTTCGCCTTCTTGACGGCTTCGTTGAGGAACATGACCGCCGTGGCGTTCTGCCACGACCAGTTGGTCGGATACTCGTTGTACTTGGCCTTGTAGGCATCGCCCCAGGCGGCATTTTCGGGCGTCGGCGGGAATGTCTTGATGTAGCGGTCGCCGGAGTGGATGCCCTTGGGCAGGTTCTTCACCACCGTGAGCGCGGTGTAGTCGGCCATGTTGACCGCGAACACCTCCATCTGGGTGAACATCGCGTAGATGTTGGCCTGGTCGATGTAGGAGGTGAGATCGCCGCCCCACAGGCACGAATAAAGCGCCTGCGGCTTGGCCTGCAGGATCTTCGTCACCACCTCGGTGTAGTCGGGCTGGAACAGCTTTGGCCAGGACTCGCTGATGATCTCGACGTCGGGCGCGAACTTCTTCAGGTACAGCACGAACTCGCCGGTGGTGTCGCGGCCATAGGCGTAGTCGGGCGAACACGTCGCCCATTTCTTCAGGCCCTTGGCCTTGGCGATCCCTGCCGCGTAGCTGGCGCCGACGATCGAGTCGTGAATGCCTTGCCGCACGCAACGGAAGGCGTTCGGGATGTGCTGCTTGGGATCGGCGGTCAGCGATGACGCTTCCGAGCAGGTGTGGATGCAGAGCACGCCGAGATCGCGCGCCACTTCGTGAACCGCGAACGATCCCGAGGACGCTTCGCCGTCGAGCAGCATCTCGCAGCCGTCGGTGTTGACGAGCTCGCGCGCGACACGCGCCGCTTCCTGCGGCTGTCCCTTGGAGTCGCGGATGACCATCTCGATCTGCCGCCCGGCAAGGCCGCCGGCGGCATTGACCTTCTCGACCTCCAGCAGCACTGCGTTGCGCGAGGACGTTCCGAGCTGCGCGACGCGGCCCGACAGAATGGTCGGCATGCCGATCTTGATCGTCTTGGCCTGTGCGCGCGCCACCCACGGCGCGGCAAAGCTCACCGCACCGGCGCCCATCAGCGCAAGCGTCGAGCGCCGGGTGATGCCCGGTTTCCGGGTCCTCTTCATCATTCCCCTCCCTGTCGGGTTCGCGTTCCCAAAATCCCTGCCGGAGATCGTTTCGTCTCCATGGCCACGATGTTTTCAGAGCAAGGGGGGTGACGTCAAGCCAAAGATGAATTACGACTCATAATTCATCTAGGGAGAAAACGGCGCCGGAATCGGCCCCGCCAGCGGCAAATGATCAACCTTTCCAGCTTCATCGCATTTCATGCCAGGCGGACGCCGGACCGCTGTGCGCTGAAATATCGCGGCGAGGACGTCTCCTACGCCGACTTTGATCTGCGGATCCGGCAGGTCGGCGGCTGGCTCGCGGGGCGCGGGATCGCGCCCGGCGACGTCGTCGCCGTGCTGATGAAGAACAGCACGGCCTTTCTCGAGCTGGTGTTCGCGACGAGCCATATCGGCGCGGTGTTCCTGCCGATCAACTATCGGCTGTCGGCCGATGAGGTCGGCTACATCGTCGGCAATTCGGGCGCGCGCCTCTTGGTCGCCGACGAGGAGTTTGCCGCGATCGTAATCGGCGGCGCGCCGGTCGTGCTGCTCGATGAGGTCGCGCAGTCCAGCATCACCAACCTTGCGCCCGACATCGCGCCGGCGCCGATCCACGTGCGCCGGCCGCGCGACCTGATGCGGCTGATGTACACCTCGGGCACGACGGATCGTCCCAAGGGGGTGATGCTCAGTTACGAAAACATCTACTGGAAATCCGCCGACCAGACCTTGGTGCTCGGGCTCAACGCCGACACGCGGCTGCTCGTCGTCGGTCCGCTCTATCACGTCGGCGCGCTCGACCTGCCCGGCATCGCGGTGCTCTGGCATGGCGGCATGCTGTGCATTCACCGCACCTTCGAGCCTGAACCCGCACTCGCCGCGATCGAGCGCGAGAAGTTGAACGCGGCGTGGTTCGCGCCGGTCATGACCACGGCCCTCCTCACTCATCCGAACCGCGAGCGCTACGACGTCTCCAGCCTGCAATGGGCGATCGGCGGCGGCGAGAAGACACCGGAAGTCCGCATCCGCGCCTTCTCTGACTATTTCAAGAACGCGCGCTACATCGATGCCTACGGCCTCACCGAAAGCTGCGGCGGCGATACCTTCATGGACGCGGGCCGCGAGATCGAAAAGATCGGCTCGACCGGCCGCGCCATCGCCCATGTCGAGATCGAGATCCGCGACGATGCCGGCAAGCGCCTGCCGGCCGGCCAGAACGGCGAGATCTGCCTGCGCGGCCCGAAGGTCACGCAGGGCTACTGGAAGGATCCCGAGAAGACCGCATCCGCGTTCTTCGGCGACTGGTTCCGTACCGGCGATGTCGGCTATCTCGACGACGACGGCTTCCTGTATCTGACCGATCGCAAGAAGGACATGATCATCTCCGGCGGCGAGAACATCGCCTCCTCCGAGGTCGAGCGCGTCATCTACGAAATGCCTGAAGTGCGCGAGGTCGCGGTGATCGGCCTGCCGGACCCGCGCTGGGGCGAGAAGCCGGTCGCGATCGTGGTGCTGGCCGACGACGCCAAGCTCGACCTGCCCAGTCTCACCGACCACTGCCGGACACGGCTCGCCGGCTTCAAGGTGCCGCGGCAGCTCGTCATCCGCGACAGCCTGCCGCGCAATCCATCCGGCAAGGTGCTCAAACGCGTGCTCCGCGCCGAACTCGAGGCCACCGCATGACCCAAGCGACATCCGCCAAAGTGACAAAGCTCAACCGGGTCGAGCGCAACGCCTGGACCAAGCAGAATATCTTCGACGCCGCGACCAAGGTCGTCGGCAAATACGGCTATGCCGAAGCCTCGGTCGCGCGCATCACGGAAGCTGCCGGCGTCGCGCAGGGCACCTTCTACAATCATTTCGAGAACCGCCAGGAGCTGCTCGACCAGCTGCTGCCGAAGATCGGCCTCGACATGGTCCGCTTCATCCATGCGCGCACCGGCACCGCGAGCGAGGCCCGGCAGGAGGTCGAGCGCTTCAGCGCCTTCTTCGATTTCATCCGCGAGGTGCCGGAGTTCCTCCGTATCCTCAACGAGGCCGAATTCTTCGCGCCGATCGGCTACCAGAAGCATTTCGACAACATCTCGAGCGCCTATGTGCGGATCCTGCAACGCGCGCGGGCTGCCGGTGCGACCAACGCGTTCAGCGACGAGGAATTCGAGGCCATCGTCCAGGTGCTGATGGGCGCGCGCGGTTATCTCAGCCGCCGCTATTCCTATTCCGAGCGGGGCGTCACCGCGGTGCCCGACTATGTGATCACCGCCTATCAAAAGCTGGTCACCCGCGGCTTGTTCACCACCAGCGACAAGGGAAGAAAATCATGAGCGCTGAGGGCACCATCCTCGTCACCGGCGGCAGCCGCGGCATTGGCGCGGCGACCGCGACACTGCTCGCCGATCAGGGGCATCGCGTCGTCATCGTCGACATCGCGCCCGAGCCGCTGGTTGGAACAGCCGCCGTCCTGTGGCCGGCGCCGTTCGACGTCGCGAGCGAGAGCGCCGTTGTCGCAGGCATTGCCGATATCGAGACCGCGCATGGTCCGATCACCGGCCTCGTCAACGCCGCCGGCGTCTTCGGCAAGATGCACACGATCGAACGGGTGCGGATGGAGCAATGGGATCGCGAGGTCAATATCGACCTGCGCGGCACCTTCCTGGTCGCGCGCAGCGTCGGCATCGCCATGGCGAAGCGTCGGCACGGCGCGATCGTCAACGTCGCCTCGGTGGCCGGCATGACGTCGGGCCCGATCCACGCCTATACCGCGGCGAAAGCCGGCGTCATCCAGACCACGCAGACGCTCGCCGCCGAATGGGGACGTTCCGGCGTCCGCGTCAACGCGGTGTCGCCCGGCTTCACCCGCACGGCAGCGCTCGAGGCCGGCATCGCATCGGGCGCCCTCAACAAGGATCTGCTGGCGCGGCCGACCGCGCTGAACCGGCTGGTCGAGCCGATCGAAGTGGCGCAGGCGATCGCATGGCTGCTCTCGCCGCAGAGCAGCGGCGTCACCGGCATCAATCTCCCGGTCGATGCCGGCTACATCGCAGGCACCACCTGGGCCGCCTATGGCGGCCTGCCGGAAGCCCCACGCAGCTGAGGACAACGCATGAATATCGAGCTTCCGCGCAAACACCTCGATCTGTCCTCCGCCATCGCCGAGGGTGACATCCGCGTGCTGCTGATGGTGCTGGTGCACATGACCGGCGACGAAAAGTGGCTCGAGCCGCCCTACAAGCCGAAGCGCGACGTCCGTCTGATCCCGGATCCCGACGCCGGTGTGCCTCAGGAGATCCAGGACGAGATTCGCGCGGCGGTCCTGAACCTGTTCGCGAACGGCACCCCGAAGCCCGTCATCACCGATCCCGGCAATGAATTGATGCTGCGGATGATGCGCGCGACGCTCGGCGACAATGTCGCGCCGGAATATGCGCCGCTGATGCGGGAGGAGATGGGGTTCATCCCACGCGACGCGCGCTGGCGCGAGCGCCCTTCTGGCGAGAAGCTGGCGCAGCAGCATGTGCTGATCGTCGGCGCCGGGGTCTGCGCGATCGCGCTTGGCGTCGCGCTCGGCCGGCTCGGCATCCCCTATACGATTGTCGAGAGGCAGGACGAGATCGGCGGCACCTGGTACGTCAACCGCTATCCCGGCTGCGGCGTCGATACGCCGAACCACTCCTATTCCTTCTCGTTCGGCGCCCGCAATCCGTGGACCCGCTATTTCGCGCAGCGCCAGGAGCTGCTCGATTATCTGCTCAAGGTCGTGCGCGAATACGACATCCGCAAGCACGTCCGCCTCAATACCGAGCTCGTCGCCTCGCGCTGGGACGAAGGCAAGCGGCGCTGGATCTCGACGCTGAAGACCGCCCGCGGCGAAGAGACCTTCGAGTCCACCGCGCTGGTCAGTGCGATCGGCCAGCTCAATGATCCCTTGCCTGCCCGCTTTGAGGGAGACGAGGCCTTCACCGGTCTGAAGGTTCATTCGGCGCTGTGGTCCGATGATATCAAGCTCGACGGCAGGCATGTCGCCGTGATCGGCACCGGCGCGACCGCGATGCAGCTGGTGCCGTCGATCGCCGACCGCGTCGCCTCGGTCACCGTCTACCAACGCACCGCGCAGTGGGCGCGGCCGGTGAAGGGCTATTCCGATCCGATCACCGACGGTGCGCAGTGGCTGCTCGCGCATCTGCCGTTCTATGTGCAGTGGTATCGCTTCAACATGTTCTGGCGTTACGGCGACGGATTGCTGCCGTTCCTGCGCAAGGATCCGGCCTGGCCGTATCCGGACCGTGCCGTCAACAAAGGTAACGACCGGCATCGCCAGGAACTGGCCGACTTCATCCTCTCCGAGCTGATGGATCGCCCCGACCTGATCGAGAAGTGCATGCCGACCTATCCGCCCTACGGCAAGCGCATCCTGCTCGACAACAACTGGTTCAAGACGCTGACCAAACCGAATGTCGAGCTGGTCACCGACAAGATCGACCATTTCGCCGCGGACGGAATCGTCACTGCCGACGGCACATCGCGGCAGCACGACGTCATCGTGATCTCGACCGGCTTCAAGGTCTCCGAGATGGCGGCACGACTCAACATCACAGGGCGTGACGGCAAGAATCTCAAGCAGGCGTGGCGCGACGACAATCCGACCGCCTATCTCGGCCTCACCGTACCTGATTTCCCCAATCTCTTTCTGATGCTCGGCCCCAATTCGGGGCCTGCGCATGGCGGCAGCGTCATCTTCCAGTCGGAGTGCCAGAGCCGTTACATCTCCGCGTGCCTTGTCGAGATGATCGAGAATGACATCGCCGCGATCGACGTGCATCCCGACGCGCATGACGCGTATATCCGCGACGTCGACGCCGAGCATGAGCAACTGATCTGGACGCATCCGGGCATGACGACCTACTACCGCAACAGACGCGGCCGGGTGTTCTCGGCGATGCCGTGGCGGTTCGTCGACTACTGGAAGATGACGCACGATCCGGATTTCACCCAATATCGAACGACCAAGTCGCGACAGGACTCCTGACCTGAATTCCCTCGCTCGTTAACTTGACAGATGGCCATAACTGCCGCAGCATTTCGCTGACTGCACCTGTTGGGGTGCTGGAGCGCTTGCTCCTCGCGTCGCAGGAATTGACGGACGATTATGGGATCGGCCGTCAGGCAGCAGAAGCGGACAGATGTCCGTCGGCCCACCCTTGGAGAGGAGCATGACGCCACCGGCGCAAGCCAGCGACCTTGCTCAGCGGCAAGGTCCCGGTGCACGTTGAGGCAAACAGCAGCTGCTAGCCGCGTGCGCCACCGACAATCTGAACATATCCGCAGGACAGGAGCGCAAAGGCCACGCGCTTTTAGGTCCCGAAACACGACTGGTCGATACCAGACATCCTTCGCTAAAACGAAGTAGCAGGGCCCCGCGATGCTTGACTGCACCGGGGCCCGTTCGTTTGCCCACGATCTCCCCTTCGTCACGCCGCATTGCGCCCCCGCACGGGATCGGGAACAATTGTCGCGACGAGATGAGGAGTGATGATGGAAAAGCCGCGGGTCCGAATCTACACCGACTACAAGTCTCCCTATGCCTATGTCGCCAACAAGCGGCTGTTCGAACTCGAAGAGACATACGGCGTCGAGCTGGAATGGCTGCCCTACACGCTGCGCATTCCGGAATTCATGGGCACAGTCGAGGAGCGTACGCCGCACTTCTGGCGCAAGGTGCGCTACGCCTACATGGATGCGCGCCGGTTCGCCAACGCGCAGGGACTGACCATGAAGGGCCCGCGCCGGATCTACGACGCCTTCTACGCCAGCGCCGGGATGCTGTTCGCGCAGCGTCACGGGCTGTTCCGGCCTTATCACGATACGGTGTTCCGGAGGTTCTGGAACCACGAGCTGGAAATCGACGAGCTGGCGGAGATAGCCGGCGTGATCACCGCGGTCGGTGGTTCCACTGAGGCCTTCGAGGCCTATGTTCGCGGCCCTGCCAGCGCCGAACATGATCGCATCATCGACGAGGCCGAAGCGCTCGGCGTGTTCGGCGTTCCCAGCATGGTGTTCAACGGCGAATTGTTCTGGGGCGGCGACCGCATCGACATGCTGATCGAGCGGATCAAGCAGCCGGAGACGATCGCGATCGCGCTTGGCAGCCGGCACCGGACGTAGGCGCCGACCGTTTCGAATCGGCCTATCGTCGCTGATCGATCAGCCTCCGTTCAGGATCGCCCAGCACCCGGTGCGTTCCAGCACCGGTTTCAACGCCGCGCGCTCGCCGGCATCGAGCGCAGTAAACTTCTGGTGCAGCTGCTGCAGGCATTTGACCTGATATTTGAACGGCGCCAGTGCATAGGGCAGTCCCCAGACGTTGATCTCGAGCCGCTCGAGGCCCTTCGCGAATGCATCCGCGTTGGCCGCAAGGAACGGCAGATAGAGCTCACCGGCGATCCGAAGCAGCGCCTCGGCGAACCCGTCAAGCGCCTGCTCACGAGGATACCAGTCACCCTCGACACCTGATGCATCGTCGAGCCGCCGTACCCAGTGATCGGTGAACGGCGCGCGTTCGCGCATGATCCGCATCGGGGTCGGGTCGGTCGCCATCTCGCTGAGCTGGCCGAACCAGGCAAAATCCGCCAGCGACGGCCGGCTGCCGAACAGATAGCTCCTCATGCCGACATGCGGCTCGAACGCCGCAAGCGTCCGCCGGTAGCTCTCCTCCAGCAGCGGCCTGTTCTCATCCGTCGCGCCGAGAATGACCATGCGCGAAATCTGCCGCTGCCGGAACTCTTCGATCTCCTCGCGGCTGCCGACCTCGGCCTCCGATGTCGACCACTTCTCGCCGGCCCAGCGCGAGACATAGGCCTGATCTTCCGGATCCCACCAGCGATAGAGAAACAACGGCTTCACCGCCCATTCGTCGGCGAGGTCCTCGAGCAGATCGCAGATGAAAGCGATGGCCTTGTCCTCGGGGATCACCGAACGTCCCTGATGTCGCGCCTCCAGATCATAGGCCAGCGTCGTGGTCTCGCCGCGGTAGCTGCCGTCGGGATATTGCAGCACCGGGATCAGCATCGGCTTCAGATGCGCGGTTGCCTCGCGCAAAGCCTTGGTCATGATCACCCAGTCGTGCGGGATCCGGCGGTAGCGCATCAGCGCGCGCAACTTGATCGCATAGGGCGAGGCGGTCGAGCCGATCAGGCGATAGCGGTTTTCCGTCATGACGATGCCTCCGAAAATGCCGGATTGCCGTACGGGTAGAACTGCGCGAGATCGACGTTCTTATACGGCAGCTTGTCGAGACGCGTGGTACCGAGGAACGGCTCGTCGGGTTCGACCAGGAGGATCGTCTTGGCAAATCCATTGTCGTCGAAGCCGCGCCGGAAATGGACCCGGGACTTGATCGCCATCACGTCAAAGGCGCCGATGTCGGGCACCAGCGCCTTCAGCGAAAACGGCTCCATGACCTGCACCAGATAGGTGGACAGGATCAGCACATTGTTGCGGCCGAAGCGCAAGCAGACCCAGAACTGGCCATAGCCCTCGCCCGCCGCCGAAACGGTGCCCTGGATCCGAACCGGATCGCCCGCCGACTCGTCAGCGCGGCCGCCGATCTCCATGTCGAAGGCATCGCCGGCCTTGGCGCCGGCGGCCTTCAGGCTTGCCGTCGCCTTAGCGTCGGCAATGGTCGCGATCACGGTGTTGGCAAGGTCCTGCGCGATGATCTCACGCAGCAGCCAGGTCGCCGACCCCGACCGGTCGCTGTGATCGGCCAGCACCACCGGTGTGTTGCCAGCGGCGACGGCCTGCTTGGCCAGCGCGACGCCGTCGGCGATGCTGTGCAATTTGGTCGATTGCAGCAAGGCTTCGCGCAACCGCCAGATCGTGCCGGCGAGATCGCGCGCGATTTGCTCGGCGAGCTTTGGATTGTCGTTGGTCAGAACCTGAACGGTCATGCCGACATCGGGAACGTCGGCGAACGGGAAGCCGAAGAAGATGTTGACATAGACGTCGACCTCGCGGGCCTCCCAGACCAGCGCGCGCTGCACGAGATCCATCCAGGGCCGCGCCCCGGTCCATTGCAGCACCGTTGGCGAGATCACGGGAACCTTGATCGTCCTGTGCGCCGGCTTGTAGTCGCCGCGGATCGCCCGCACCAGCATGCGCGCGGCGCGTTCCCCCTGCAGATGCGCGTCATAATGCGGGAAATATTTGACCGCGAACGCCATGTCCGCCTGCTCGAGGAACGCCTCATCCTCGTTGCCGTGAGGATCGAAGGTCGCCGCAATGAAGGCGGAGCGGCCGACCACGTCGCGGACCTGCCGCGCCAGATCGGCTTCGGGACGCAGCACGCCGCGCACGGCCATCGCGCCATGCAAGCACAGATAGACGCCGTCGAACGGTCCCTCCTCCTTCAATCCGGCGATCATCTTGCCGATGAAGGTGCGATAGGCTTCCTCGGTGATCCAGCCGGATCCGGTGTAAGTCTTCGGCCAGAGCGGGGATTCGATGCCGACCAGCTCGACCTCGGAGAACTCGCGCGCCACCTGCACGAAGCCGCCCATATAGTTCTTGGGATCGAACTGCAGCAGCGCCTCGCCTTTGGCCGGCGAGCCCGGATAGATGAAGTCGTCGAGCGTGGTCTCGTTCGGCAGGAACGAGACGGTTTCGTGGGAGAAATGCAGGACGGCGATACGTATCTTGCGATCGCTCATTTTGGTGCGCCTCGGCTGTTTTCCGCATTGTGGCATTGAAGGCGCGGCGCGCCAATCCGCATTCGGTTTTTGCCCGCCAGACCTGCAAATACGCAGGCGCAGCGCAGCTTGCCGCCGCGCGGATTCTGCTATGGTCCGCACCAACAATCGGGCCGCGGCCCCGCGGATATCTCAAGGAGAGAACGCCATGAATCCCCCCGTCAGCTCGCCCGCGATCAAGGTCGTGAAATCGGTTCGCGAGCAGGTGAGCGCAGAGGAGTGGCAGGCCCGCGTCGATCTTGCCGCCTGTTATCGGCTGACGGCGATGTACGGCATGACCGAGATGATCGCGAACCACATCTCCTGCCGCGTGCCCGGCACCACCGACCAGTTCCTGATCAACGCCTACGGCATGCTGTATGAGGAGATCGACGCCTCCAGCCTGATCAAGGTCGACGTCGAGGGCAACACGCTGCTCAACGCCACCGACTACGACGTCAACGTCGCCGGCTTCGTCATTCACAGCGCCATCCACATGGCCAAGCACGACATGGATTGCGTCGCGCACACCCATACCCCGGCCGGCATGGCGGTCTCGGCGATGGAATGCGGCCTGTTGCCGCTGGCGCAGACCTCGATGCGCTTCCTGCACATCGCCTATCACGACTTCGAGGGCATCGCCGACAATGTCGACGAGCGCGAGCGCCTGGTCCGCGACCTCGGTGACAACGAGGCGATGATCCTGCGCAATCATGGCCTCTTGGTCGTCGGCCGCACCGTGCCCGCCGCCTTCAACGTGCTGTTCCGCCTCGAGCGCGCCTGCCAGACCCAGGTGATGGCGCTGTCCTGCAACACCAAGCTGATCTATCCGCCGCAAAATATCCTCGAAGACACTTATGAGCGGATGCTGCCGAAGCCGGGCCGCGCCGCCCGCAACGGCGAACTCGCCTGGCCCGCGCTGCTGCGCAAGCTCGACCGGGCGGATCCATCGTATCGGGATTGAAAGCGAAAGCCGGCGCAGGCTTTCTCCATTCGTCGTCCCGGCGAAGGCCGGGACCCATAACCACAGGGTAGCGTTGTTGAAAAACAGGCCGTGGCCCCAGCGTCGCGCAACAATTCGCATTCGTGGTAATGGGTCCCGGCCTTCGCCGGGACGACGCTGAAATTTGTTGCACGATCTGTGGGTCACACATCCGCATTCTCGCGGCGTGTTTCGCCCGAGCTTTGCTCTTCGTTCCGCCCTCTCTTGAACAGAGGGCGCAGGGAAAGCCGGGTGCCGATCGCACCCATGGGCCCCGAGCAATGGGTAGAAAGCTCGGGGGTAGGACCACAGGTGTAACCGGAGCAATCCGGCTTTCCCTGCGCGATGGGCTACGGCTTATTTCGTGCTCTCCCCGGCGAGACTGGGCTTTTTTTGTCACCGTCTTCGCAACGCGCACTGCGCAATCGGAAAAGACACCTGCCGCTAGGGCGTCAGGACCACACGACTTCGCCGTCCGCTTCGCGTGCTCTCGTCAGTACCACGCTCGGCGTCCACCGCATCTCACACCGCGTTCATGACGACCGCGAAGCGCCCCTCAATCGGGTGAGACGGGCGGAATTGGATCACTGATTTGCCCGACGACGGAAGCGGGATTTTGCCCGTCGGGGTGATTTGTCGCATCCGTCGTGCGGTGGGCGCGGAGCGTCGTGCCGCTCAGCTTCCGAGCTGAATGGTGCGCTCCAGCGCCGCGGCGAAGCCGTTGAGGGGGACGTTAAAGACGACGGCCTGCCCGTTGCTGATGTTCTGTGCGGCAACGGTGAGCGTTTTGGCCTTGCTGATGGTGTCGGTCACGACCGTGGGAAAGGATACCGGCAGCAAGCAGCCTTGCGTCGTGCAGGTGGAGAAGCGCGTCTGCTCCAGATCCTTGCCGTCAAGCTTGAGGACGGCCCCGGCGTCGAACTTCAGCCCGAACGGCATCAAGATGTTGCCTTCGGCCTTTCCGTCCCTGGGAATCAGTTCGATGGCGAAGATTTGCTGATTGGTCTCCTTGGCGAGTTGTGTCTGCCCGAGGGTACACAGCTTGGCCCCGCCGTCGAGCTGGCATTTGACGATCCAGTCTCCGTAGGTTTCGCTGATCGCGGAAGCGCCCTTGGGAAGATGGACGGCGCGGACCACGCCGTCCATCGCGGACGTCTTGCTCCGCGTGTCGATCGGGATGGAGACGGTGCTCCCACTGGCATCCGACACATCGGGAGTTCGGGCGGCTTGCGCCGAACCGACGCCGGCCATGACGACGAGAGCGGCGATCGCCCGAAGACGCCTGCCTGCTGCGCTAACCGTCACCATTGCATTCGCTCCGCCTCGTTACGTCCCGAAACCGATCTGCCTTTTCGTCGGCGTATTCGTGGGCATAATTCCCACATGAACGAGATACACCTACTTGGAGAACCGCTGATATGCAAGAGCTGATCGCCGCCGGCGTGATTGTCGCGATCGTTGCATTCTGCGGCGGGTATTTCTGGGCAATTGCACGTGAAGCCAGGACCGCGAACAAGCAACAACGCAAATGGTAGTCGGGCGCCGCCACCTTGCTCCCGTGATTTGCCCGCGGGATGCGTTTTCAACTAAGCTCACCGGATGGACATGCTCGTCAAGCTCTACGCCCTGCCCGATTCCCGGCCCGCCTACGATCGATTGCTCAAGGCCGGAATTGTCATGCGCCGCGCGCTCGCCCCGGAAAAGCACAAGGTTGTGGCCTGGGTGCGGGAGACATTCAGCGAGGCGTGGGCCAGCGAAACCGAGGTCGCGTTCACCCGCCAACCGGTCTCCTGCTTCATCGCGATCCAGCAAAAGAAAATCCTCGGATTCGCCTGCCACGACGCGGCCTGTCGCAACTTCTTCGGTCCGACCGGGGTCGCGCCGAAGGCGCAGCAGGGAGGAATCGGCAAGGCGCTGCTGTTTGCCTGCCTCGAGGACATGAAGCACCAGGGGTTCGGCTACGCCATCATCGGCGGCGTCGGGCCGGCGGAATTCTATACGAAAGCTGTCGGCGCGGTGGCCATCGAAGGCTCCGCGCCGGGGATCTATCGAGCATTGCTGTAGCTGCGCCGCAAGTCCATTTCCGTCTTGTCGCGCGACGAGACAGATTGACAATGTCTGCGTTCACGGAGATCGGGTAACCCAAGAATGGCTGGCGGGTTGAAGATCACGACCGGCATCATCGCCGCGGTGCTGGTCATTGCGGCGGTGGCTCAGGCGCGCAGCGTGCTTGCCCCGCTTGTGGCCGCCCTGTTCATCATCGCGATCGTCTGGCCCGTTCAGCAACGGCTTCAGTCGTGGCTGCCGAAGCTCCTCGCGCTCGCCATCACTGTCGTTGTTACGGTTGCCACCTGCATCGCGTTTGCCTCGCTGGCAGCATGGGGGTTTGGCCGCGTCGGGCGCTCCTTGATCGCGGATGCGGCGCGGTATCAGGCCTTCTACGATGCCGCGGTGATCTGGCTCGACGGCCATGGCGTCTCGTTCGCCGGCGTCTGGGCGGAGCATTTCAATGTCGGCTGGCTGCTGCGTACCACGCAATACGTCACGGGGCGCGTCAACACCACGTTGAGTTTCTGGCTCATCGCGCTGGTCTATGTCGTGCTGGGACTTCTCGAGGTCGAAGACGCTGGTCAACGAATCCAGCGGCTGGAGAATCGCACAGCTGCGCGCGTCCTGCTCAAGGGCAGCAAAGCGACGGCCGCCAAGTTTCGCAAATATATGCTGGTGCGGACGCAGATGAGCGCGGTCACGGGTCTCTTGGTCGGCCTGTTCGCCGCCGTGACCGGGCTGCCATTCGCATTCGAATGGGGCGTGATCGCCTTTGTCCTCAACTACGTTCCTTTCGTCGGTCCTTTCATCGCGACGCTGTTCCCCACGCTGCTGGCCATGACGCAGTTCGAGAGCTGGCCCGCGGTGTTTGGCGTGTTCGCCTGCCTCAACGTCATCCAGTTCGTGGTAGGCAGCTATATCGAACCGCGGGTGGCCGGCTCGACGTTGTCGATCTCGCCGTTTCTGGTGCTGTTTGCGATCTTCTTCTGGAGCTCGCTTTGGGGCCTGTTTGGGACCTTCATCGGCGTGCCGATCACGCTCGCTATTCTGACCTTCTGTGCCGAGAGTCCGTCGGCCGCATGGATAGCCGATCTGTGTGGCGGATCGCACCATGACAAGCCGGAAGCGTCCTAGCTTGCGGCAATCTCAACCCGCTCGGGCTCGGCGAGGCAGAGCTTCCGGTCCGGGCCGACCATCATTTTGTGGATATAGAAATAGCTGACTGCATCGTCGGCCCCCATCACCGGCGACGGGGCCGAGACGATCCTCGACGCACCACATGTACCGATCCAATCGATATGCCGGTGACCGTGCATCACCACCGACCGATCGGAAAACCTTTGCAACCTGCGTACAAACCAGCTGCCGTTGATCAAGGCTGTCCCAATGCGCTCGGCAAATGTCTTCACCGGCATGGGATATTCCATGACGTGATGATGTAACGCGATGGTCCAGCATGCCGTCGGAAAATGACGGATCGCAGCCTCCAACCGCCGCGTTTGCGCTTCCGAAACCAAACCGAGCGCGTTGGTGAAGGAAAAGTGGGTTTCGGCGTTGGAGTTGAGAATGGCGATCCCGAGGCCACCGTCCTGGTCCGGCGGCAGTATCATTGGGAATTGATCATCGAACAGGCCACGGAGCGCCGCTGCGCGGAGCACGCCCCCGTGCTGCGCAAATTGTGTTATCCGATCATGATGAGGGGCAAGCGCCTGGTTCAGCGTGGCCGACGGTTTGCCGGAACCGTCGACGACGCGCACGCGATCGCCCTGGACGGCCGCGATCGCCGACAGGGTACGCATCTGCCGTAGCCGCTTGCCTGGGCTGAACGGCAGGTCGAGGCGCGCAGGATTGGCACGATCCACGACGTTAACGTCATGATTGCCCGGAAGCATGATGATGCGTGCTGCAAGCTCGGGATGACCTGCCAACGCATCGAGAAATTCTGCCCATTCGCCGGGCCGCCCGGCGTCCGTCATATCGCCGCTGATCAGCACGTGGTCGAGCGGATCAACGGTGTGAATTTCGGCAAGGCGAGCCAACACGCGATTGAAGTGCTCGTTTCCCTGCGGACCGGCGGTCCCGCTTTCGATGCGGAAGCCGTACCGCTCACCGACCACGTGAAGATCGGACAGATGCGCAAGGCGCCAGCAGCGGCCTCCGGACGGCGTCGCGTCGAATCCGGCCAGGTCGGCCGGTTGTTCCATACTGGCGTCGGCCACGCTCCAGGCCAGTGACGCGACCGCAAGATAGCAGGACACCAGCACTACGGCGTTCGCGAACGTCGGCAACACCAGATGATGGATCAGAACAAGGTCATTGACGGTCGCAGTCCATTGCGAGGCAGGCCAGGCCAGGGCCGCGATCAATGCCGCCCCCGCGGAGAGCAGTATGCCGGCGCCGACCGAGCAACCGCGGCGCAGCCTCGTGCGAGCGGCAGGAGTTGCGCCGGTGCGCCAAAGCAACTCCGCCAGATGGCCCAGCGCCTCGCGCGTGAAGGCATAACTCGGTTGCACCGCGAGCGCGTTCAGCGACCAGAAGCTTGTTTCCGCGATTTGAAGCAGCGGTCGTCCGCCGAGCCATCCCAAGGCCGCGATCACAATCAGCATCAGCACGGCGCCCACTTCGGACAGGGCAAGAGCGTGTTGCGAAAGGGTCGAAATCCAGGCGGATGCGACCAATGGCGCAAGGCCGAGCAGCACGCCCGGAAGCAGAAGCGAAACCGTCCAGGCGAACAATAGTTTCGCCGGGCTTATCTCAACCAGAAGGCTACCCAAGATCGCGAACAACGAACGCTGTTCCGGGCTGGCGGCGTTGTCCTCAAAGTCGCCGAGGCGGGGATCAAGCAGCACGCCGACGTCCTCCGTTGCACGGCGCATTCTGTCACAAACCGCTTCAGACCAACATACGCGTCAGGCTTAGCGCAGCTTCCCGAAGAACTCGCGCACCTCGCCGATGAACAGCTCGGGTTGCTCGAATGCCGAGAAATGTCCGCCTTTCGGCATCTCGCTCCAGTGCCGGATGTTGGTGAAGTTTGTCTCCATCCATTTGCGGACCGGCGTGACGATCTCCTTGGGGAACACGGCAACGCCGGTCGGCACGCTCACCTTGTGCGGGGTTCGCTTGCCCGGCCCAAAACTTTCCCAATAGAGCCGCGCCGACGACGCAGCCGTTGCGGTGACCCAGTACAGCATGACGTTGTCGAGCAGTTCGTCGCGGCGGAGGATGTTTTCCGGATGGCCGTCGCAATCGGTCCAGGCCCAGAACTTTTCGAGAATCCAGGCCGCCTGCCCGCTGGGCGAATCCGTCAGGCCATAGCCTAGCGTCTGTGGCCGGGTGGACTGCTGCTTGGAATAGCCGGAATCCCAGTCGGCATAATATTTGATGCCGTTGAGCGCCCTCGTCTCCTCCGGCGTCGGCTGCCCCTCGACATTGGGCCGGGTCGACATCGCAAGCGTGATGTGAATGCCGGCGCAATGTGCAGCATCCTGCCCGCCGATCGCGGTCGTGACCGCGGAGCCCCAGTCGCCGCCTTGCGCGAAATAGCTGGCGTAGCCGAGCCGCTGCATCAGGACGGCCCAGGCCGTCGCGATCCGGTCGACGCCCCAGCCCGTCGCGATAGGCTTGGCCGAGAAGCCGAAGCCCGGCAATGACGGGCACACCACGTGGAAGGCATCGGCGGCGCGGCCGCCATGCGCGGTCGGATCGGTCAGCGGCTCGATCACCTTGTGGAATTCGACCACCGATCCCGGCCAGCCATGGGTGATGATCAAGGGCCGCGCCTCCGGATGCTTCGAGCGGACATGGATCAAGTGGATGTCGAGCCCGTCGATTTCCGTGGTGAACTGGCTGAAGCGGTTGAGCCGCGCCTCGCGCTGCCGCCAGTCATAGGTCTCGGCCCAATAGTGGCAGACGTCCTTGATCCATTGCAGCGGCGCGCCCTGGCTCCAGTCGTCGACCAGTTCGGCTTCCGGCCAGCGGGTCCGGCGCAGCCGATTACGCAGATCCTCGAGGACATCGTCGCTGACGGCGATGCGGAACGGGCTGATGGCGGTCATGGCGTCTCCCCGGGGATGCTGAACTTTCGGGGAAAGATAGGCTGGCGCGGGTCGCCGATCAAACCCCGCGCCGCAAACCCCGCCTGCACGAACCCTGCACGACTAGCCGCGAAATCTGACGACAAGAACCATTATCGGCACCGCGATCTTGCTAAGACATCGGCCACAATAGATCGACATCACGCGCAGGCGATCGAAGCGCTGATGTCGCAGAGGACGGAGCTTGTTGTGGCAATCTATCTGATTGGCATCCATGACCGACAAGATGCCGTGTTGAAGAGTTGGGATTGCCGCTGGTCAATAGCTCGCCGAGCTATTTGCCGATCGCCGCCTCGAGCAGCGCCTGGGCTTGCCTGGTGGCCGCGGCGAAGGCCGGCTGTTGCGGCGCGCGCTCGGTGAAGCAGCGCTTGAACGCGTCCTCGCCCTGCTGGTGCAGGTCGCCGAGCTTGTCATAGGCCTGCCTGGTGATCTGCTTGCGCTCGAGCTTCTCGGCCGCCGCATCGGCCTTCTTGTTGTAATCGGTGCGGACCACGGTGCAGGCCGGCACTTGCACCGCCGGCTCGATCTCGCCATAGGCGACATACATCTTGCCGCCGGCGAGCGCCGCCACGAACACCTCGTCGGCCTTGTCGGGGAACGAATCCTGGGTGCGGCCGGCCAGGAAGCCGTAAGCCAGCGTGGCCGACGCCGGCTTGGCGATCGGCAGCTCGTCGAAATTGACCACCGCGGCATCGGTCGAGATCGCCTGGGTGTAGAGGCCCTCGAACTTCAGGGCGGCATCGACCTACTGCGGCACGTTCTTGCTGCCCTTGTCCCACCAGGTCTTGTGTTCGTGCAGCCAGCGCGTGAACAGAGGCTCGGTGGTGACGATGATATGGGCTTTCGGCTCGACGAAGCTGCCGTCGGCACGCTTTTCTCCGATCTTCGCCCCGTCCCTGCCGGTGTCGGCATCGAAGCGCAGGCCGTCCAGCATGCCGAACCCCATATCGCCTCTATATAGAGTGTCGAGGTTCAGCTGGGCGGAAGCAAAGCCCGGCCGGGCGGGCTGGGACAGGATGGCCGTCAGCTGCCCCCTCAGCTCGTCGCGCGCGGCCGCCTCGGCCTTGTCGACGACCTCATTGATCTTGTTGTCGTTCGACAGCTTGGCGAATTTGGCGATCGCGGCGTCACGCGCGGCGATATAGCGGTCTTCCGGCGACGCGGCGCGGGCCGGCGAAAGCAGCAGGATCGGGGAAAGGACGAGGGCAAAGCGGAAAATAAAATGCATGCCCTGTGGTCGTCCGCAGGGCATGCAAGGTTCAAGGTCACGGGTACTACCAGCATATCCCTCGCCGGCAGACCCTCTGCCGGCGCAGGATCTCGTCAAGGCGAGCCGGTCAGGCCGCCTTTGTCACGGTGCCGTCGTCAGGCCGCCTTGGACTTCGCCACGTGGGTAGCGATCGCATCCATCAGCGGCGGCGACAAGCAGTCATAGGGCTCGAGCCCAAGCTCCTTGAGCCGCGACCTGATCCCGGCCATATCGGCCGGCTTGACGCCGGACTCGATCACCGACGACACGAAGGCGGCAAATCCGGGCGCTGCCGAGCCGGACTCCTGGAACAGCTCGGGATGGATGAAGTCGAGGCCATAGAACGGATGGCCCTTGTTCTCGATCCGGCCGTACATGTGGGTGCCGCATCCGGTGCAGGCATGGCGCTGGATCACCGCCGCGGCATCGACGATCTTCAGCTTGTCGCCGTTCTCCAACACGGTGACGTTCTCGCGCGGCACCACCGCGACCACCGAGAAGGTGGCGCCCGAAGGCTTCCAGCACTTGGTGCAGCCGCAGGCATGGTTGTGGGCGACGTCGCCCTTGATGCCGACCTTGACCTGCTTGTCCGCGCATTTGCAGACCAGCGTGCCGCCGGCAAAACTGCCGGAGCCTTGCTTGACGCCATTGTCGACCGACGGGTGGATATGAACAGTCATTGACCTATCCTCCTAGTGCTTGGTGTTTTGATTTCAGAATACGACGACCGAACGGATCGATTTTCCCTCGTGCATCAGGTCGAAGCCCTTGTTGATCTCGTCGAGTTTCAGCACGTGGGTGATCATCGGATCGATCTGGATCTTTCCGCCCATGTACCAGTCGACGATCTTCGGCACGTCGGTGCGGCCGCGCGCGCCGCCGAAGGCCGTGCCCTTCCAGACCCGTCCGGTGACGAGCTGGAACGGCCGGGTCGCGATCTCCTTGCCGGACTCCGCGACACCGATCACCACCGAGACGCCCCAGCCGCGATGGCAGGCTTCCAACGCCTGCCGCATCACGTTGGTGTTGCCGGTGCAGTCGAAGGTGTAGTCGGCACCGCCATCGGTCAGGCCCACCAGATGCTGGACGATGTCGCCGCCCACCTTGGTCGGGTTGACGAAATGCGTCATGCCGAACTGCTTGCCCCAAGCCTCCTTGGAGTCATTGATGTCGACGCCGATGATCTTGTCGGCGCCGACCATCTTGGCGCCCTGGATCACGTTGAGGCCGATGCCGCCGAGGCCGAACACCACCACGTTGGAGCCCGGTGTCACCTTCGCGGTGTTGACGACCGCGCCGACACCGGTGGTGACGCCGCAGCCGATGTAGCAGCTCTTGTCGAACGGCGCGTCCTCGCGAATCTTGGCCACCGCGATCTCGGGCAGCACGGTGAAGTTCGAGAAGGTCGAGCAGCCCATATAGTGGAAGACCGTCTTGCCCTTGTAGCTGAACCGCGAGGTGCCGTCGGGCATCACGCCCTTGCCCTGGGTGGCGCGGATCGCGGTGCAGAGATTGGTCTTCTGACTCAGGCAGCTTTTGCACTGCCGGCATTCCGGCGTGTAGAGCGGGATCACATGATCGCCGGGCTTGACCGACGTCACGCCGGCGCCGACCTCGCGAACGATGCCCGCACCTTCGTGCCCGAGGATCGAGGGAAAGATGCCCTCGCTGTCGAAGCCGTCGAGCGTGTAGGCATCGGTGTGACAGATGCCCGTCGCCTTGATCTCGACCAGGACCTCGCCGGCCTTGGGACCCTCCAGATCGAGCTCGACGATCTCAAGCGGCTTCTTTGCTTCAAATGCGACTGCGGCGCGGGTCTTCATCTTGGTCTCCACTAAACGTCAAACAGGTTTCTCGTTCGCACCGGACGGGCTCACTTCTTGTCGTTGTGCCCCATGCAGGCGTCTTCCGCCTTTCCATAGGCTTCCGACTTGTCTTCGTGCTTGGCCGGCCGAACACGCCCAACCGCGTCATTGGCGCGGGCGCGCAGGTAGACATAGAGGTCGTCCATGTAGCAGGCAACGTTCGGGTTATCGCCGAACGCCGGCATCACGTTCTCCTGCGCCGTGGAAACGTTCTTGCGTCCGCTCGCGACCACGCCCATGAAATCCGCGTAGCTCATGGTCTTCAGCGAATTCGCCAGCGCCGGCGCATAGGTCGATCCCATGCCGTCGGGGCCATGGCAGACATGGCACTCCGAATGATAGCGGCGATAGCCGGAGTAGGTGTACCAGTCCGTCGTGCCGTCGGCCGTAACCTTGAACGTCGGGTTTCCATCCTTGTCGAGATACTTGCCGTCCTCGGACTTGACGGCGGTCGGGTCGCCAGCGTCCTCGGCGGAGGCAACTCCACCCATTGCCACGACAAAGATCGCAGCACTCACAAACCAGATCTTACGCAAAAGCATATCCTCGCGTGCAGATTGAAGACGGACCGGCGCATGGAGATCGCTCCATGCGCCGGAACGAGGTCGCTCAGCTCACTGCTGCGGCAGCGAGAACACGGTGAGCGTTCCGCCGAGCGCAGTGTAGTTGCTCAGCGCGGCATAGCCGCCGACTGCACCGAGACCGGCCGTCGGATCAGTCAGACCAGCCGCGAGGCCGATGCCTGCCCAACCGCCAACACCCGACAGAATGGCGACGTACTGCTTGCCGCCATGCTCATAGGTGGTGACGTTGCCGATGATGCCCGACGGGGTCTTGAACTTGTAGAGCTCCTTGCCCGTCTTGGCGTCGACAGCCTTCAGGTAGCCTTCCAGCGTGCCGTAGAACACCACGCCGCCGGCGGTCGCGAGCGCACCCGACCAGACCGAGAACTGCTCCTTGTTCGACCACACGATCTTGCCGGTCTTGCCGTCCCAGGCGATGAAGTTGCCCATGTTGGTCTCACCGGGAGGCGGATACATCGACAGCGTCGCGCCGACATAGGGCTGACCTGCGGTGTAGCTCACCTTGAACGGCTCGTAGTCCATGCAGACGTGGTTGGTCGGCACGTAGAACAGCTGCGTGTCCGGCGAGTAGGCTGCCGGCTGCTCGTCCTTCGAGCCGAGCGCTGCCGGGCAGATGCCCTTGACGTTGACGTCCTCGCCCGCCTTGTCGGTCGACGCGGCATCAAGAACCTTCGGGCGACCATAGGTCGGCGAGTCCTTCTTCATGTCGACGCCGGAGGTCCAGTTCACCTTCGGATCGTACTTCTCGGCGACCAGCAGTTCGCCGGTGGCGCGATCGAGCGTGTAGCCGAGGCCGTTGCGATCGAAATGCGTCAGCAGCTTGCGCGCCTTGCCGTCGATCGTCTGATCCGAGAGGATCATCTCGTTGACGCCGTCATAGTCCCATTCGTCATGGGGCGTCATCTGGTAGACCCACTTGGCGACGCCGGTATCCGGGTTACGCGCCCAGATCGTCATCGACCACTTGTTGTCGCCGGGACGCTGCTTCGGATTCCAGGTCGAGGGATTGCCCGACCCGTAATAGACGAGGTTCAGTTCGGGATCGTAGGAGATCCAGCCCCAGGTCGCGCCGCCGCCGATCTTCCATTGATCGCCCTGCCAGGTCTTCAGGCTCGAATCCTTGCCGATCGGCTTGCCGAGCTCGGTGGTCTTGTCGTCGACCAGGAGTTGGTCATCTGGACCTTCCGAGAAGCCGCGCCAGACCTGCTTGCCGGTCTTGATGTCATAGGCGGTCACATGAGCCTGGACGCCGAACTCGCCGCCGGAGATGCCGAGCAGCACCTTGTCCTTGACCACCAGCGGCGCGGAGGTGCCGGTCGAGCCCTTGCTGGGATCGCCGTTCTTCACCGTCCATTCCACCTTGCCGGTCTTGGCATCGAGCGCCACCAGCGTGGTGTCGGCCTGGTGCAGGAAGATCTTGCCGTCGCCATAGGCAACGCCACGGTTGACCGTGTCGCAGCACATCACCGGAATGACGTTCGGATCCTGCTTCGGTTCGTACTTCCAGACGATCTTGTTGTCCTGCGAAAGGTCAAGAGCATAGACCTTGTTCGGGAACGGGGTGTGGACGTACATGATGTTTCCGACGATCAGCGGGCCACCCTCGTGGCCGCGCAGCACGCCGGTCGAAAACGTCCAGGCGACCTGCAACTTTCCGACGTTCGAGGCGTTGATCTGATTCAGCTTGGAGTAACGCTGGTTGGCGTAGTCTCCGGCCGGCATCACCCAGTCCTTCGGGTTCTGCGACATCTTGTGGAGTTCGTCATTGGCGTTGGCCGCTCCGGCGGCAAATACCGCCATTGCCCCAAGACCGGTCGCGTAAAGCATCTTGCGCATCGTGGATTTCCTCCCAGGTTCAAGAGCTCAAGGGTTTCCGCCGAAACGGCCCCACTTCTTCCATTTTGGTGCCCCAGTCATAGTCCTCTCGAAGCGCGCTGACTTGCCCAGAAGAGAAGAGCCGTTTGCTCAAAAGCGAAGCTTCGTCAGATTTTTGTCGCCCGGCCCTGAATTGGCTGGAAAGCTTGCTTCATGTTGCAGGGCATCAATCGCGGCCGGCGCGATCCGGATGCCAGATTGACGCGTGCTAAGGTTGCGCTTGACGAGCCTAGAACTAAGTCGGAGGATCACCCGACATTAACCGGGAAGAAATCCCGCCGCCTCCCTAAGCTATTCAGAATCAGGGAGAAGGCGCATCATCCCGGGCCAGACTTAAGCTCGGTGAGCAGTCACGTGGGGATCGAATCGGTGGCTGGAAAGATGTCCGATACAGTCCATTCTCTCAGCACGAACGGATTGACGCCCAAGCGGCAGATTCAGCGCTGGTCGGATGCGCTCACTGACCTTTGCGGCCAGTTCGACGTCGATGCGCTGGAAGGATCCTCGCTCGAAGCCCGGGTCAATTTCACGACGGTATCGCGCCTGAAGCTGTGTCAGATCGAGGCAAGCCAGCACCGGATCGCGCATACCATCTCGCGCATCAAGCTGAGCGAGCACCCCTACATCAAGATCGTGTTCCAGACCCACGGCGTCTCGCATTTCGAGCAGGACGGCCTGCACTTCGACATCATGCCGGGCGACTGCTTCGCCTACGACGTGTCGTGTCCGCACACCATCATCAGCCCGTCGCTGACGCGGCACGAGGTCGTCATCGTTCCAAAGGACCTGCTCAAGGAGCGCGGCTTCCAGCTTTCCAAGATGGCGCCGTGCAAGCTGTCGGCGCGCAACGGCACCGGCCGCATCGCCTATGATTTCGTCCATGCCGCCTTCGGCGAGGCACCGACGCTGACGCCGGTCAACGCCGTCGGCGTGGCTGATGCGCTGATCGACTTGCTGCTGTTGCCGCTGCGCGAGACCGGCGCCATGTTCGACCGCGGCAGCGCCGAGGCCACCTATGTGCGGGCCCAGGGCTTCATCCGCGAGCATCTGCGCGATCCGGATCTCTGCATCGACCGCATTTCTGCGGCGCTCGGTTGCTCGAAGCGCTATCTGCACATGCTGTTCAGCGATCGCGGCATGACGGTCAGCGACTACATCTGGAAGGCCCGGCTGCAGAATTGCCGGCAGGAGCTGGAGTCCCAGAACGGCAAGACCATCACCGACGTCGCGTTCTCCTGGGGCTTCTCGAGCTCGTCGCATTTCAGCCGCGTCTTCCGGAAGTATTTCGGCATCGCGCCCTCCTCCGTCCACAAGGGCCTGCACGGCGGTATGCCGGCCGATGTGGTGCTGGAATAGCGGTTCCATCCGACGCGCTGGCGTTGCGCCATGCCGTCCGCCAACAGACTTTCCTCAATCAAGTTGTCCTCAACCAAGCTGTCCTCGATCAAGGTTTGGGCACGCAACCTCAAGCGGGACAGCGTTGCGCTGTATCTCGCATCGCGTGATCCGCGCGTGCCCTGGTATGCCAAGGCCCTTGCCGTCGCCGTCGCGGCCTATGCACTGTCTCCCATCGATCTGATCCCGGATTTCATTCCGGTGATCGGCTATCTCGACGATCTGATCCTGCTGCCGCTCGGCATCTGGCTTGCGATCTCGCTCGTGCCGGACGAGGTGATGACGGAATGCCGTGCCGAGGCCGGCGCCGTCTTGCAACGTCCGACCAGCCGGGCGGGAATGATCGCGATCGTCGCGCTCTGGATCGCCGGCGCAGTGGCGCTGGCTTGGGCGGCTTTCAGATATTGGCGACAGCCAATCGTCTAGGACTGTGCGGCCTTTGGCACGAGCGCCTCGACCGTCACGCCATCATCGCTGGAATTGATGTTAAGCGTGCCGCCGAGCGCGAGGATTCGTTCCTGCATCCCGGTCAATCCGCGGCCAAGCCTGTGATCCCTCAGCAAGCCACGGCCATTGTCGCGAACCCGCACCAAGGCGCAGTCGCGGCTGCCGCGCAGGCCGGCCTGCCGGTCCGCCGGTTCGATCGTGATATCGACCGCCGTTGCGCCGGCATGGCGGAACACGTTGGTGAGTGCTTCCTGGACGATGCGATAGATCGTGAGGTCGGCCATCTCGCCGGTATCGCCGAGCGCCGGCGAGATGCGGCTCTCGATCTCCACCTCCGGGTGGGTTTCGCTCCATAGCCGCACCAGCGCGCCGAGCGCTTCCGCCAGCCCGAGTTCGGCCAGACCGACCGGCCGCAATCGCTCCAGAATCCGGCGCGTGAACTGCTGGAGCGCGTTGACCTGCTCGAGGATGGCATTGCCGTGCTTGCGCAATGCCGCAGGGTCCGGCTTTTCGACTTCCGACAGCCGGGTCAGCGCGCCGGCATGCGCGCGCAAGGCAAACAGATAGGGCCCGAACTCATCGTGCAATTCGCGCGCGATCTCCTTGCGCTCGGAATCCTGCAGCGAGACCGCGCGCTCGGCGAGCTGCCGCTTGCCCTCCACGGCATCGCCAAGGGTCGCCGCCAAATGGTTCAGTTTGGCACAGATGGCGGCCAATTCCGGCGATCCGCCGGGCTCGACGCGGGCATCGTAATCCCCGGCCTCGATGCCGGTCATGGCTTGCGACAGTGCCTCCAGCGGCGCCAGCGCGCGGCCGACCACCAGCATGGTGACCAGAAGCAGCGCGACCGCGATCGCGGAGCCGACCTCGATCTGGGTGACGATGCCGTCCCAGATCTCGGCGATTTCGTCGTCGGGATGCGAGGTGATGACCAGCGATTGTGGCTTGCCGTGCACCGAGATCGGCACCCTCACCGAGGTCTGCTCGGGATGAACCAGCGCGACGAACCACTGCGGCGGAGCGCGCGGATCGCCGGCGTCCTCGGGGCGGTCAGGAGATTTTGCGGTCGCGCCATCCTGCCGCATGATGCTGACGTGACGCAGCCGGCTCAGGTCCTGGACGATCTGGTCGAGCCGCGCATCGGGATCCGGCGCCTCGTCGAGACCGGCCACGATCGTCGCAACGAATTCACGCGCCAGGCGGATCACGCTCTGGTCCTCGGCCTGGACACGCGGCCCCGCTTCCAGCACGAGCCGCGCAATATTGATGCCGAGGCCAAGCGCCAGGATCAGCGCCAGCAGCAGGTTGATCCGCGCGCGCAAGGATAGCTTTTGCCACATGACGTTGCCCCCGACCGCGATCCCTCCTCCGAGAGGATCGTTGACAGCCAAATTTGCCCGGCTATCTAATCGCACCCTATCGCAATCCCGCACGAGGTGCACAACCGGTCGGAACCGACCTGTCCTTCGCGCAAACCGACGTGATGATGAGTGAATCGAAGCAGGTCGCCGGAACAACGCCATGCGCATTCTGATCGTTGATGATCATCCCATCGTTGCCTCCGGTTGCCGCACCGTGTTCGCCGACGATCCCGAGATCACGCTGCTGGAAGCGGCGGATGCCGAAAGCGGCGAACGGGCGTTCGTCGCGGAGAAGCCCGATCTCTGCGTGATCGACATCAACCTGCCGACGGTCTCCGGCTTCGAGCTGGCGCGCCGCATCCTGACGCATGATGCATCTGCGCGCCTCATCATGTTCAGCATGAACGATGACCCGGTGTTCGCCGCCCGCGCCATCGACATCGGCGCCAAGGGTTACGTTTCGAAGACCGGCGACCCTAACGATCTGGTGGAAGCGGTGCGCGAGGTCGGCAATGGCGGCGTCTATCTGCCACCGGCGATCGCGCGCAACGTGGCGTTTGCGCGGCCCGGCTTTGCGCAAAATCCGCTCTCCAAGCTCACCTCGCGCGAGATGGAGATCCTGCGCCTGCTCAGTTCCGGCAAAAGCCTGTCGGAGATCGCCTGGCTGGTGCATTCGTCATACAAGACGGTCGCAAACACGTCATCGATCATGCGCCAGAAGCTTGGCGTGCGCACTTCGGCAGAGCTGGTGCGGCTGGCGATCGAGAGCGGCGTCGCCTGACGCAGCGCTCCAACCAAGAGGAATACGACAATGCAGACGGTTTCCCAGAACAAGTCGCATGGCGGCACGCAAGGCGTCTATCGGCATCCAAGCCGCGAGACCAAGACCGACATGACCTTTTCGGTGTTCGTCCCTGAGTATGCGGCCGGCACCAAGCTGCCCGTCGTCACCTATCTGTCGGGCCTGACGTGCACCCACGCCAACGTCACCGAGAAGGGCGAATTCCGCCAGGCATGCGCCGAGCTCGGCCTGATCTTCGTCGCGCCCGACACCAGCCCGCGCGGCGAAGGCGTCCCCGGCGATCCCGCCAACTCCTACGATTTCGGTCTCGGCGCCGGCTTCTATGTCGATGCGACGGAGCAGCCGTTCGCGACCAATTACCGGATGTGGAGCTACGTCACCGAGGAATTGCCGAAGCTGATCGCCGAGCAGTTCCCGGTCGACACGACGCGGCAGTCGATCCTTGGTCATTCCATGGGCGGTCATGGTGCGCTGACCGTGGCGCTGCGCCATCCTGATCGTTATCGGGCGGCGAGCGCGTTCGCGCCGATCGTAGCGCCGTCGCAGGTGCCATGGGGCAACAAGGCGCTCGGCGGCTATCTCGGCAGCAACAAGCAGGCGTGGCGCAGGCACGACGCCGTTGCCCTGATCGAGGATGGTGCCCGCTTCTCCGATCTGCTGGTCGACTACGGCGATGCCGACGGCTTTCTCACCGAGCAGTTGCGGCCCGAATTGCTGAAGGCCGCCTGCGAGAAGGCCAACATCCCCCTCACCCTGCGGCGTCAGCCGGGCTACGACCACAGCTACTACTTCATCTCGACCTTCATGGCCGATCATCTGCGCTGGCACGCCGCACGGCTGAAGGCTTGAGCGTCACGCAGTCCGTTCATCCCGTCATCCTGAGGAGGCCGCGAAGCGGCCGTCTCGAAGGATGCACGGCCCGAATTTCTACGTGTGGCTGTAACCGGGCCGATTCATCCTTCGAGGCTCGCCCAGCGGCGCAATTGCGCCGCAAGGCTCGCACCTCAGGATGACAGAGATCCATTCGTGAGCGCAGGCTACCGCGTCTGCGGCGCGCCGTAGTTCGGCGCGAGCAGGCGGTTGCGCACGAGGTAGTCGGTGGCGCGCGACCAGGATTCGTCGGTATTGCCGCGCATGTCGGCGCTCGCCGCTGCCAACAATTGCCCGCTATGCACGTCGCGCAAATAGAGATTGATGTTGAGGATGAGGTTGGAGACCTTCTGCACCACGCCCGTCATCACGAGATCAGCGCCCAGCTCGCCGGCCAGCTTCACATCGCAGCCGCCGCAGGCCTGAAGATTGCTGCCATGCGCCGCAGCATTGACCGGCGCGATGTCGAGCACGCGGAACTTGCCGGAGTCCGCGAGCTCCTTGCGCACCTGATCGCCGGCCCGGAGCAGCCGCGCCTGCTCATCACTGCGTGGCCCGCTCACTTCCCCCTGCAGGCTCGTGTCGATCATCTCGAGGTCGAACACCGCGAGCTTGGGCGGCTCGGCGCGCGCTGCCGCCGCCGCAGACACCACCAGCAAAGAAACGGCGAAGGCAAACGCTGATCTCATGATTGTGAACCAATCGTAATTTGTAACGTCGCAACGACAAAAAGCGGGGTTGCAAGCTAGGCCAATTCCGGCATCTTGCAAGTCAACAGCATGGAAGCCGGATTTCCGAAGGCCATACCGAGTGAAAAAAGACTGCGGGAGGAGTTATGTTGCGATGGCTGATCGGCACGATCGCGCTCAGCATGGTAGCGACCGGCGCGCTGGCGGCTGATCCCGTCGAGGTTCATATCGGCTATCTCGGCCATGCCGGCGTCAAATCGACGCTCTCGCTGGTCGAGCAACCCGCCGACAATGACGGCATCGCAGGCGCGCGCCTTGCGATCGAGGACAACAACACGACCGGCAAATTCCTCAACCAGCGCTTCGTGCTCGACGAGGTCAAGGTCAAGGATAGCGACGATGTCGCCAAGGTCGCGACCGACCTCGCCGGACGCAACGACTATATCATCACCGACCTGCCCGCCGACGCCTTGCTCAAGGTCGCCGACGCGCTGCGCGACCGCAGCACCGTGCTGCTGAACGCCGGCGCGATCGACGATCGGCTGCGCGAGCAGGACTGCCGCGCCAATGTCATCCACATCGCACCCACCCGCTCGATGCTGGCGGATGCGCTTGGCCAATATCTGGTGTGGAAGCAGTGGAAACGCTGGCTGCTGGTGGTCGGCTCGCATGATCAGGACAAGCTTTACGCCGACGCGCTGCGCCGCGCCGCGACCCGCTTCGGCGCCAAGATCGTCCAGGAACGCACCTTCGAGGACACCGGCGGCGCGCGCCGCACCGATAGCGGCGTGACCTTGATCCAGCGCCAGATGCCGGTGTTCACCCAGCAGGCGCCGGCTTACGACGTGCTGGTCGCCGCCGACGAGAGCGAGGTGTTCGCGAACTATCTGCCGTACCGCACCTGGGACCCGCGTCCGGTGGCGGGCTCGGCGGGCCTCGTGCCGACCAGCTGGGACGCTGCGCATGACCAGTGGGGCGCGGTCCAGATCCAGAACCGCTTCGTCAAGCTGAACATGCGCCGCATGACCGCACTCGACATGCAGGCCTGGACCGCCGCGCGCATGATCGGGGAAGCCACATCCCGCACCAATTCGGGGGACCCCAAGAAGGTTATCGCCTTCCTGAAGGGCAAGGATTTCTCGATTGCCGCCTTCAAGGGCACGCGATTGACCCTGCGAGACTGGAATCTGCAGCTCCGCCAGCCGATCCTGCTGGCCGATGGTCGTATGGTCGTTTCGGTCTCGCCGCAGGAAGGTTTCCTGCATCAGGTCTCCGAACTCGACACGCTCGGAGTTGACCGGCCTGAAACGAAGTGCAAGCTGCAGTGAGGGAGATGAAACGCATGTGGCGCCGCTGTCTGTTGACCGGGATGCTCGTTTGGCTTGCCGCGACACCGGCGTCCGCCTTCGTTGCCTACGTCTCCAACGAGAAGGGCAACACCGTCACGGTGATCGACACCAGCAGCTGGACGGTGACCAAAACCATCAAGGTCGGCCAGCGGCCGCGCGGCATCGAGTTCTCGCGCGACGGCAAGTTCGTGATGGTTGCGGTCGGCGACGACGACACGATCCAGGTGATCGATACCAAGACCCAGGAGATTGTCGACACCCTGCCCTCCGGTCCCGACCCTGAATTGTTCACCCAGGATGCCGCCGGCAAGACCATGTATGTCGCCAACGAGAACGACAACACGGTCACCGTGATCGACCTCGAAAAGCGCGCCCGGATTGGCGACATCCAGGTCGGCGTCGAGCCTGAGGGCATGACGATCAGCCCGGACGGCAAGATCCTGATCAACACCTCCGAGACCACCAACATGGCGCATTTCATCGACACGTCGACGCGCCAGATCGTCGCCAATGTGCTGGTCGATTCGCGACCGCGCTTCGCCCAGTTCAAGCGTGACGGCTCCGAATTGTGGGTCTCCTCCGAGATCGGCGGCACGGTGTCGATCATCGATCCGGTCAAGCGCGAGGTGACCGGCAAGATCACTTTCGAAATTCCGGGCCTGCGCAACGAGGCGATCCAGCCCGTCGGCATCGGCATGACTAAGGACGGCAAGACCGCATTCGTTGCGCTCGGCCCCGCCAACCGCGTCGCTGTCGTCGACGGTGTGACCCACAAGGTCCTCAAATATCTGCTGGTCGGCCAGCGGGTCTGGCACATGGATTTCACCCCGGACGAAAAATACCTGCTGGTCACCAACGGTGTCTCCAACGACGTCTCGGTGATCGACGTCGCGGCCCAGAAGGTGATCAAGACCATTCAGGTCGGCGAACTACCCTGGGGGATCACGATCGCGCAGCCATGATCGCAACCGACGCCCATATCGCGAGCCAGCCCTCGCCGGATGCAGGCCCTGGAACAGCCGCGGCCGTGCAGCCGGCGCTGTCGATCGGCAATGTCAGCCACAGCTACGGTCCGCGCCGCGCTTTGATCGATGTCAGTTTCACGGTTCAGCCTGCGAGCTTCACCGCGCTGCTGGGCCTCAATGGCGCCGGCAAGAGCACGCTGTTCTCGCTGGTGACGCGGCTGTTCGGCATCCAGAACGGCCAGATCAAGATCTTCGGCCACGACATCAGCCGGACGCCGGGTGAAGCGCTGCGGCTGATGGGCGTGGTGTTCCAGCCGCGCACGCTCGATCTCGACCTCTCGCTGACGCAGAACCTGCTGTATCACGCCGCGCTGCACGGCATCTCGCGGCGCGAGGCGCGGCTGCGCAGCGCCGAGGTGCTCGGCCGCATCGGGCTTGCCGACCGCGCCGCCAGCAAGGTGCGCGATCTCTCGGGCGGCCAGATGCGAAGGCTTGAGATCGCCCGCGCGCTGCTGCACCGGCCCCGGCTGCTGCTGCTCGACGAGGCCACGGTCGGGCTCGACGTCAAGGCGCGCGCCGACATTCTCGACCATGTCCGGCAGCTCGTCACCGAACAGGGCATCGGCGTGCTCTGGGCGACGCATCTGTTCGACGAGATCATGCCAAACGACGACCTCGTCGTGCTGCATCAGGGCCGAATGCTGGCGCACGGCCCGATGTCACGGGTGATCGCGGACGCAGGCGCCCAGGACGTCAACACCGCGTTCATGCGCCTGACCGGAACGGCAACACTCGCGGGGAGACCGCCGTCATGACCAGCACGACGGTTACGCCTGAGCGAAGCGGCTTCTCGCTGTCGGAATACCTCGTCTGCCTGAACGGCATCGTGTGGCGCGAGGCGCTGCGCTTCCTGCATCAGCGCGAGCGCTTCGTGTCGGCGCTGGTCAGGCCGCTGGTCTGGCTGTTCATCTTCGCGGCCGGCTTCCGGCAGGTGCTCGGCATCTCGATCATCCCGCCCTACGAGACTTACATCCTCTACGAGGTCTATATCGCGCCCGGCCTGATGGCGATGATCCAGCTCTTCAACGGCATGCAGTCCTCGCTGTCGATGGTCTACGACCGCGAGATGGGCAACATGCGCACGCTGCTGGTCAGCCCGCTGCCGCGCGGCTATCTGTTGTTCTGCAAGCTGCTCGCCGGCACGGCGGTGTCGCTGCTCCAGGTCTATGCCTTCCTCGTCATCGCGTGGTTCTGGGACATCGCGCCGCCGACCATCGGCTACCTCACCGTGCTTCCGGCGCTGGTGCTGTCGGGCCTGATGCTCGGCGCACTGGGCATGCTGATCTCGGCCAGCATCAAGCAGCTGGAAAATTTCGCCGGCGTGATGAACTTTGTGATCTTCCCGATGTTCTTCGCATCGTCGGCCCTCTACCCGCTGTGGCGCGTGCAGGAAGGCAGCCCGATGCTGTATTATATCTGCCAGTGCAATCCGTTCACGCATGCGGTGGAGCTGATCCGGTTTGCGCTGTACGGCAAGATGAACTGGGTTTCGCTCGCGGTGGTCGGCGGCTGCACCGTCGTCTTCATGATCGGCGCGATCCTGGCTTACGATCCATCGCGCGGCCTGGTGCGCCGCGGACCCGGCGGAGGCGAGGCATGACAGGCTGGCGAACAGGACTGGGCGCGCTGCTCGCGATGTTTCTGTCGAACCAGGCCGCATCGGCTGCCGACCCGCGCTATCCGGACTGGCCCTGCCAACAGGCCAAGGTGCCCGAGATCTCGCTGGCCGCGGTGTGGGCCGGGCCGCCGCTCGGCGATGCCGAGACCAAGTGGAAGGACGACCCGAAAGTCAGCGCGCTCGCGATCAAGCTCGCGGCGCGCCGCGTTCCGCTCGAAGAAGCGCAGAAGGAAATCACCGAATTCCTGTCAGCGGCCGCGGCCGACAAGGCCAATGCGGGAAAACTGCTGTTCGCCGGTCTGTTCGATACGCTGAACGGACAGCGCGCCTCGGTCATGAACGGGCTCGAGCGCGTGATGCGCAAGCAGCGCGAGGCCGCGGAGAAGATCCGCGACGACACGCTCAAGCTGCAGGCGCTGCAGGACGCGACACCGCCGGATCAGGCCAAGGTCGACGAGCTCGGCAACCAGCTGGTCTGGGAGACCCGCATCTTCGAGGACCGCGGGCGCGTGGTGAAATTCGTCTGCGAGGTGCCGACCGCCATCGATCAGCGCCTGTTCGCGCTCGGCCGCACCATCCAGCAGGAGCTCGATTGAGGCCTGCGACCGAACGCCCCGGGATCGTCAACGCGCCGTTTTGACGGTCTTTGGGTAACAGTGTGTTGGGCCACGCCGATCCGGAACAAACTGCACTGCCCGCTCGTTGTCCCCAACTATATCTGAACTTGGGAGACCTCCATGAAAGCAGCCAAGATCGTCATGACCAGCCTTGCCGCCGCGAGCCTGGTCACCACAGCGGCTTTGGCCCAGCAATCCATGTCGGGAATGGTCACCAAGATTGACCGACTGAGTGGAACCATCTCGATCCAGCAGACGCAAGGCGGCACGGTGGGCGCGTCCGGTGGCGCGATCCAGGAATACAAGGTGCCGAAGGGACAGTCGCTGGAGGCCTTCCACGCCGGCGACAAGGTCTCGTTCACCACAACGGACAGCGACGGCGGCAAGACCATCAACAAGCTCGACAAGCAGAAGTAACGGCCCGCGTGGCGCGCGAGGCTTACTGCTCTCCCTCGCGCGGCTCGGGCTCGGCATCCGCCAGCGGCAATTTGGCACGCTCCCATCCGTCGGTTCCCTCCGGATACCACGCCACGTTGCGGTAGCCGTAGGACAGCACGCGCTTGGCCGCGTTCCACGACATCCAGCAATTCTCCTGGCAGTAGATCACGAGCAGTCTGGTCGCGTCGCCGCCTGAGGCGCGGACCAGCCCGCGTCGCAGATAATCCTCCGTCGGCCCGGCGAGCTTGCCGTAGCCGGTATCGGGCAGCCAGATGCTGCCGGGAATGTTGAGGTGGGGCCGTTCGCGCCATACCGTGCCGGCGGGTAGATTTGGCTTCGGCGCACGCGGCAGCACGTCGACGAACGCGGCGGACTTGTCGCGCCAGATCGCTTCCGCTTCCGCGGTCGTGAGCACCCGTGCGCCGGCAAGCGTCACCGGCACCGGCGCGCGGTAGTCCTCGGTGCGATAGCCCTCCGGCTCTACCGGTGGGTCCTGCGCGCGGACGGGCGAAGCGGCGACCAACATCACCGCAAGCACGGCCGCGAGCCTGATCATGGTGATTTGGTCGCTTTCTCCGGCCCGATTGGACGGTCGTTCTCGTCGAGCAGCGGGACGCCGTAGTCGAGCAGGATCTTGTTGATCTCGGGCTGGTTCTCCTGGATCAGGCGATTGAGCTGGCGCTTCCAGTTCTGGTCGGACGCCCGCACGCCCATGCCGATGCGATAGATCAGCTTCGGTCCCGTGGTCTCCTTGACCAGCGGCGTGATGTGCAGCGGCGGGTTGGCCTTCTTGGCGTAAAAGCCCGCCATCGGTCCCCACAGGATGCCGGCGTCGATCTCACCCTTGGCGAGATCGTTCATCATCGCCTCGGCCGACGAATCGTAGCGCGTATCGATCATCAGCGGATAAGGCTTCGCATTGGTCATCAGACCGTTGATGGCCATGTTGGTCGCGGGCGGCGTTCCCGCCACGATGCCGATATGCTTGCCTTTCAGCCGCTGGTCCTCGAGCGTCGTGACCTCATCGAGCCCACTGCCCGGCTTGGCGACGATCGCATAGGCTGTGCGGTAATAGGGATTGGTGCCCTGCGCGAGGTCATCGCCTTGCGGAAAGCCCATGATCACGTCGCAGCGATGCGCGCTGAGTGTCATCCGCACGAACCCGGTCGCCTGCGGAAAGAACATGTAGTCGAGCTTCTTTTGCAGTTTCCCCGCCAGCAGCTCGCCGATCTTGTTCTCAAACCCCTCGCCCTTGTCGTTCGAGAACGGCAGGTTGCGGGGATCGGCACAGATGCGCAGCACGCGGGCATCGATGAGCTCGATGGAAAGTTCGCCCTGATCGTTGACCTGTGCGCGCGCAGTTTCGCGGCCGGCCAGACAGGCGATGAAGCCGACAAGCGCGAGCAGAACAGGACGGCATCCGACAACTCTCATTACGCGGTCTCCTCTTGATCGGATCGATCGCCGCCATCCAGCAATTGCCCGGCGCACCATGACGTGCAACAGGAATAATGATCGCGACCACGCCGCGCTGCTTGCTGCAGCGCAAACTGGAACGCGACGACATCGATCGCGCGTCGCGGAGTAACTGAGGCGGAAACATGGCTCATGGCGGTTCGGTGCTTGCGCTGCTCCTGATGCTTTGGGCTCCGACCATAGCGCGGGCGCAAGAGGCGGAATTGCCTGTAAGCGAAGTCGCTCCCGGAATATTCGTTCACACAGGGGTCACCGCATTGATGACGCGCGAGAACGAAGGCGCCATCGCCAATGTGGGATTCGTGATCGGCGACAGTGCCGTCGCCGTCATCGACACCGGCGGCAGCGTCCGCGAAGGACGACAGCTGCTCGCCGCGGTCCGCAGCCGTACCGACAAGCCGATCCGCTATGTGATCAACACCCACGCGCATCCGGACCACAGCTTCGGCAATGCGGCTTTCGTCGGCGACGGGACCAGCTTCGTCGGCCACAAGTCTCTGCCACGCGCGCTGGCCGCGCGCGGACAATTCTACCTCGACGGGTTTCGCCGGAGCATGGGCGACGCGTTGATCAACGAGGTGAAGATCATCCCCCCGACCGTGCTGGTCGCGGACACGCTGAAGCTCGACCTCGGCGGGCGGGCCCTCACCCTGAAAGCCTGGCCGCCCGCCCATAGCGACAACGACCTCACGGTCCTCGACGAGCAAACCAGAACCCTGTTCGCCGGCGATATGGTGTTTCTCATCCATATTCCCGTGGTCGACGGCAGCCTCAAGGGCTGGCTGCGTGCGCTCGACGAGCTCGCGGCGATCTCCGCCGAGCGCGTGGTTCCCGGTCACGGGCCCGTGAGCGCGTGGCCGGCCGCGCTTGCCGACGAGCGGCGTTATCTTGGGGTGCTGGCCGCGGACGTGCGCGCACTGGTCGCAAGCGGCAAACCGATCACGGCCGCGGCCGAGCACGCCGCAGCCGCCGAGCGGCCGCGCTGGCAATTGTTCGACGACTACAACGCCCGCAACGCAACTGCAGCATTCTCGGAAATTGAATGGGAGTAGCTGTTCGTCCTATGATGAGGCGGCTGTATAGGATTTCGCGACCATGACCGGACATCGCGCCCGCCTGCTTTGCATCGCAAGCCTGCTCACGATCGCGCTGGGCACACCGGCTGCGCCCGCGGCGGAGGCCTATGATCCTTGGCCGGGTCTCGTCCAGGACATCTTCAGCAACCGTCCGATGAATGACGGCAATGATGTCATCGGCATCGAGATGCCGATGCGTGCGGAAGACGCCGCGATCGTGCCGGTGACGCTGCGCACCAAGCTGCAACCGAGCGACAGCCGCCGCGTCGTCGCGATCACGCTTGTGATCGACGAGAACCCGGCGCCGATGGCCGCGAAGTTCACGCTGGGGCCGGCCGCCAACGTCACCGAGATCTCGACCCGTGTCCGCGTCAACAACTACACCAATGTGCACGCCGTCGCGGAGCTCAGCGACGGCAAGCTCTATGTGAGCAAGGTCTATGTCAAAGCCTCCGGCGGCTGCTCGGCGCCGGCCGGCAAGAACGTCGAGGAAGCCAAGAACCGCCTCGGCCAGATGCGCTACCGGCAATTTACCAAGTCCGAACAGGGACCAGCGACCGGCACGCGGGAAGCCCAAATCATGATCGGGCATCCGAATAATTCAGGCCTGCAGATGGACCAGGTCACGCAGCTCTATATCCCGGCCTTCTTCGTCAACGAGCTGCACATCTGGCAGGACGACAGTCCGGTACTGGCGATGGAGGGAGGAATCTCGATTTCCGAGGATCCCAATATCCGCTTTACCTACGTCTCGAACGGCGCCAAGCGCTTCCGTGCCGAAGCCAAGGACACCGAAGGGCACATCTTCGAGCACGAATGGAAGGTCGAGAATCCCGGCACCTGACGCCTCGCGATCTCACGACGGACGCAAAAATGCGATGAGATCAGGTTGGATCGCTATCGCGCTTTAGCCCGGTATTTAAGCATGATCTTTCCGGAAAACCGCTTCGCACTTTTCCGGATCATGCTCTAGAAGCACCTGACTTCGGCTTCGGCCTGGGCGCGCCTGAGGTCGTTGAGCGCGTTCGCGGCCTGCTCGGACGAGCGGAACTGGCCGCCCAGATTGCCCCGCACCTGCGCCATGCTCAGCACGGTCTCGGCGGTGACATAGCGATCATAGGGGATGATCGAGGCGACGACGTCGATCGAGCAGGAACATTGCTCGATTGACTGCCGGGATTCGCCATTGGCCTTCATGCAGCCGAACACATATTCCGCCCGCGCCGAGGTCGGATAGTCGTTGATCTCCTGGGCCCGCACGCTGACCGCCGCCCCGGCGAGCACCAGGATGGCGACAATCGGTCGTAGCATGCCAGCTCCTGCCATGGTCCTGCTTCCTCTTCTCTTTCCGCAAGCTATGCTATGGATGTTGATCAGAAAAGAAAACATTCGGGGAAGTGGCTCAAGAAACGATGATCATCTCTGTACGCACGGTGTTGGCTGCGGCAGTTCTGGCGGTCATGCAGTTCGGCACCTCGTGCTACGCGCAGACCATCCGCGTCGCAGCGCAGAAGACCGGAACGCTGGCCTGGGAACTGGCCGTCATTCGCTCCCATGGTCTCGACAAGAAGGCCAATCTGTCGATCGACGTCGTCGAACTGGCCAGCCCCGAGGCCGGCAAGATCGCGCTGCGCGCCGGCACGGCCGACGTGATGGTATCG
The DNA here is from genome assembly GCF_029714345.1 of Bradyrhizobium brasilense. Taxonomy (NCBI): domain Bacteria; kingdom Pseudomonadati; phylum Pseudomonadota; class Alphaproteobacteria; order Hyphomicrobiales; family Nitrobacteraceae; genus Bradyrhizobium; species Bradyrhizobium brasilense. The sequence goes on along the minus strand of NZ_CP121669.1, from coordinate 3,186,645 downwards.
GACTGGCCCTGGGTGTCGCGCGAGCGGTCGCTCGGCGCCAAGCTGCAATTCTATCCCTATTCGAGCGCGCTGGGCGCCGTGATGGTCCCGGCCTCCTCGCCGGTCAAGACGCTCGCGGACCTCAAGGGGCGGAAGCTTGCCATTGCCGGCGGGGCGATCGACAAGAACTGGCTGTTGCTGCAGGCCGCATCGAAGCAGGACGGCGTCGACCTGAAGTCGCAGGCGACCATCGTCTACGGCGCGCCGCCGCTGCTCGCCGCCAAGACGCTCGGCGGCGAGATGGACGCGACGCTCAATTACTGGAATTTCTGCGCCGCGCTCGAAGCCAAGGGCTTTCGCCGGCTCGCCGGGATGGAAGAGATCCTGCAAAAGCTCGGCAGCAAGGGCCGCATCGCCATGATCGGCTACGTGTTCGACGAAGCCTGGGCCAACGCCAACAAGGATCTGGTGGCCCGCTTCATCGCCGTGACGCGTGCGGCGAAAGAGATTCTGGCGACCTCGGATGCCGAATGGGACACGATCGCGCCGCTCACCGGTGCGCAGGATGCCGCAACCCTGCATGCCTATCGTGAGCGCTACCGCGAAGGCATCCCGCGCCGTCCGATCGCGGACGAAGAGGCGGATGCGCGCGTGCTCTACCGCGTGCTGGCGCAGCTCGGCGGCCGCGATCTGGTCGGCACGGCAACCGAGCTCGATCCCGGCACCTTCTACCAAGCGATCCCGGGAGACTAGCGGTGCTGCGTCTCCTCTCATTCACGCTGTTCATCGCGACCTGGTGGATTGCCTCTCTCCTGATCGGCGATGCGAAGCTGCCGGCGCCGCCGGCGGTGCTGTCGGTGCTCGTCGCCGAAGCCCGATCGGGCGCGCTGTTCGTCAATCTCGGCGCAACCCTGGCCCGGGTCGCGCTGGCCTTCACCCTTGCCATGGCGCTCGGCTCGGCGATCGGCTATTTGATGGGCCGCGTCTCGCTTGCCAATCGCCTTGGCGATCCCTGGCTGATCCTGTTGCTCAACCTGCCCGCGCTCGTCGTCATCGTGCTCGCTTACATCTGGGCCGGGCTGACCGAGGTCGCCGCGATCGCCGCCATCGCCATCAACAAGCTGCCGACCGCCGTCGTCACCCTGCGCGAGGGCGCCCGCGCGCTCGACCCTGCGCTCGACGAAATGGCGACAGCGTTTGCTTTTCCGCGCGGCCGCGCCTTCCGTCATGTGATCCTGCCGCAGCTTGCGCCCTACATCGCGGCCGCTGCGCGCTCCGGGCTCTCGCTGGTCTGGAAGATCGTGCTGGTCGCCGAATATCTCGGAAGGCCGAACGGTGTCGGCTTCGAGATCGGGGTTGCCTTCCAGCTGTTCGATATCCCCTTGCTGCTCGCCTATTCGCTGAGCTTTGCGGGTGTCGTGCTCATCATCGAAACCCTGCTGGTGCAGCCGTTTGAAACCAGGCTAACGCGGTGGCGGCTCCGTGCAGCTTGAAGTCAATATCACCGGCAAGAGTTTTGAGAGCGCGGCCGGGAAGCGGCACGACGTGCTCGACAACGTCACCTTCACGCTGAACGCTGGCGAGGTCGGCGTGCTGTTCGGCCCGTCAGGCTGCGGCAAGAGCACCTTGCTCCGGATCCTCGCCGGGCTCGACGCCAACTACCGGGGCCATGTCGCGCGGTCGCCGGGCATGCGCCTTGGCATGGTCTTCCAGGAGCCGCGGCTGTTGCCCTGGCGCACGGTCGAGGAAAATGTGCGGCTGGCCGCGCCGCATGTCGGCGACAGCACGCTCTCTGCGCTGTTCGAGGTGCTCGAACTGGGCGCGCACCGCAACCATTTTCCCGCGGAGCTGTCGCTCGGCCTCGCCCGCCGCGTCGCGCTGGCCCGCGCGTTCGCCATCGAGCCCGATTTCCTGATCCTCGATGAACCGCTGGCCTCGCTCGACAATGCACTCGCGGGGCGGCTGCGCGATCAGGTCGCGACGCTGGTGGCCAGCCGAAAAATGATGACCTTGCTCGTCACCCACGATCTCGACGACGCCGTTCGCCTCGGCGATCGCCTGTTCTTCCTGTCGTCGCGGCCGGCCCGAATCCTCCACGTCGAGACCATTGCCGCACCACGCGCGACGCGCGGCGAGCCCGAGATCGACGAAATCAAGCGGCAGCTCTCACAGTTGGACCTTGCAAATATGTGAGACGCCGTCATCCTTGGACGAAGCATAAAGGAGAGGCTGGATGTCGCGCGCGTTGATCGCTGTTGGTGTTGCGTCGCTTGTGCTGCCGGCGACGGTGCTCGCCCAAAGCAAGGGCAAAGGCATTCGGCTGTGGAATCTGACCAGCGCCACGATTTCGAGCTTCGAGCTGTCGCCGGCAGGCAAGAGCGAGTGGGGTCCGAACCAGACGCTCAACGACAAGGACAAGGAAGTCGACCATGACGAGCGCCTGCGGATCACCGGCGTCGAGCCCGGCCGCTACGACGCCAAGGTCGGCTACAGCGGCGCCAAACAGTGCTTCGTTCGCGACATCGAGATCAAGGCCGACGCCGTGTTTTCGGTATCCGACAAGGACCTGAAGGACTGCAACAAATAGGAAGGCTAACCCGCCGGCAGCTCGCCGCCCGCACCGGCCCGATCGTTGCTGTGCGGATATTCGCAACGCCAGCGCACCGCGGTCCATTTCGGATGTTCGCCGACCCACCGCGCGATGTAAGGCGGCGCGGCCATGGCGCATTGCTGCAGCGAGCCGTTCCAGTTGAACACCAGATGCTGCTCCTCGCAGGTGGCGGGCGACAGCACGGCACATACCGTGACGATCAGATCAATCGGGTTCATGCGCGATCCCTAAGCGTGCTCATGGAATAGATAACACGGCGAAATACGTAATCAGCCACGTCCGGGTTTCACAGCCCCGTGAGAGGTTGGGGAACCCGGTCCGGGAGGCTTCACGCTCTAGAAGTTCAAACCGTACACCAGCCGCGCCTGGTGGCGCTCGAAATTGACGAGGTCGAGGGCGGCATTGCTCCCGGCCCGCTGCCCCCAGGCCTGGACGCTCCAGGTCGCGGTCAGGCGTGAACGTTCGGAGAGCTGGAAATAGGCGGTCGGTCCGATGAACAGCGCCTGCCCGGACAGTTCATCCAGGCCGATTCCCTCGTACTTCCTGAAATAGCGCGCTTCGCCGCCGATCAGGATATCCGGCTTTACCCTGGCCATGAGGCCGAATGCGGCACCGATGGTGGCATCCTGATCCGCAGCGCCGGTGCGCGGCGTGCGCGTCCATTCCGGCTCATAGCTTAGGTTGAGGGCCGCGATGACAAAATTCGGGATCACCTCGCGGTCGAACGCGACCGTGAGTTCGGTGCCATAACTACGGACGGCTGCTGCCGTCGTCTCGTCGACGCGATCGGCACGCGTCTCCAGCGCGACCGTCATGCCAAAGGGCGCCGCCTCGCGATTCAGAAAGCGATAGCGGAAATCGACCGAGACGCTCTGCCACGACAGCTGACGCCGATCGTCAAGACCCGGAACGCGGTTGATGTCGTATGCGCTGAATGACGTTCCGAGCTCGACACGAAAATTCGGCGCGGGCACGAGCTCGAGCTCCATTTCCTGATTGAGCGTGCGATACCGGCCGCCGTCCTTGGCGAAGCGCCCGGTGGTCTGGCTCTGGAATTCACGTTCGCCGACATTGCCCACGTCGGAGCCGATCATGAAGCCGAAGATGTGCTCGGTATCAAAGTCCTCGGCATGGGCGCCAGGCGGCAACAACGCCGCGATGCCGGCAATCGCCGCGCACAGCATCCCCGCCCAACGCCTGATCTTGAGTTTTGGATTCATAGTCCCCGCGCCGCAGCCTCTGGCTACACTGTAGGACAAAGCAGCTAGGCCCGCCAATCGCGCAGGTGGTGTCGGTCTCAAGGTCTTGTGGGAAGGGTATGAGAGAAGCTGTCCGAGCGGCCGCATCAGGACCCACGAAAGACGCTTTCTACAAAAGACGCCTGCCCGGCTCGATGCAGCGCGCTGCACGAGCCGGGCAGGCTGTCTCGCGTTACTTGTCTTAAGATTACTTGCGCGCTGCGCAGGCGTACATGTTGATTTCCATGCCCACCGGCACTTCGACGATCTTCGGTGTTTTCCAGGCCATTTCCTTCTCCCAAGTCATAAGTTGGCGCAAGCCTCGCGCCGCGCGGCAAGCTAGGGCTGCCTTTTCCAGGGCGCAAGCCGGCCGGGTAAGGACCCGACTTCGCTGCTGGACATGCCGAAGCGGACGACGGCTCGCTGACATCTGCCCGGCATCGGGAACTCCGACACTGATCTGTCGGGCATTTTCCGGCTGCCGGGCGGCGACGCGTGGGTAAGGAGACCCGATTCATCCAGCCGCGTCTTGCCCAAGAGCGAAATCGCAACTTTTTTTGTTATGCGCGGAATTCTGCGTCAATATCCGGCAAATCCGCCCGGCAAAGTTCGCCGGCTGGCAACTTATTTGAGCAGGCGCAGCAGGGCCCGGCCGGCGCGCGAGTTCAACTCCTTCGCATCCAGCGTTCCGTCATTGTCGGGATCTGCGGCCTTGAAGCGCTGCTCGACAACCGCGAGATATTCGTCGAGCGTCAGGGTGCCGTCGTGATCGGGATCGGCAGCGGCCAGTTCTTTCGCGGTCAGCCGTCCACGCAATTCGCGCGCGTCGAGCGTGCCGTCATGGTCGGGATCGAGCTTCGCGAACAGATCGGCGGCAGCCTTCTTGGCTTCGGCAAGGTCGACCGTGCCGTCATTATCGGGGTCGAGCATCCTGAGCGCACTGCGACCGCCCGATGCGGCCAACGCGGGACCTGACAGGACAACCATCGCCAAACTCAGCGCAAGCGATCGGCGCGAAATCATCGTTCGTCTCCCGTAAGTGCCGCTCCGGCGAAGACACGGAGCGCCTGCGATCCGACCCTACCATAGCAGCTTCAGCGGGGCTTCCCACGGTTCGTGTACGCGGCGAAATCCTGTCGGGATTCGGGTGGAAAGCGGTTGCCTCACGGGCCATCTGTGGCGCTCTCGATTGCACCACAACGAGCGAGGTGACCCATGACCAGCATTTGCAAGAACGCATTGGGCTGCCTCGTTGCATTCGGTCTTATCGCGCCCGTGTCCGCGCAGACCCGGTACCCTGCCCCATCGGCGGAGGCGGTCCAGCAGCGCGTTCTCACCGGCAAGGAACGGCTCGGCCGCAAATGGACCGACGAGCAGCGTATCGATAATTGCAATGTGCCGCCGGACAAGCGGGGCGCGAAACCGCGGCCGAGTGTCTGTCCCCCGACGCCGTCCAGCTGACCGTTCGCGCCGCGGCATCACGGCGGGCCGCGCTGGTGTAGCGTATTCCACGCGACCGCAAGCCACGAACGCATCTGCGAAAGACCTGACGCTTTCGATCAGTCTCTTGCGGTTACCGGGCGCTCGTTCACGTTTTCGTATTGACCCGTTTTGGTTTCAGGCGGATGGTTCCGTCCGCAACGTCAGGAATAGGCGTGCGAAAAAAGGTTCATTGGGAGGATAGGATGAGACGCATTGCGCTGGCCGCAAGCCTCGTGATTCTTGCATCGTATGGTGCAAGCGCCCAGACCAACGAGCAGTTGGTCAAGGGGGCGACTGATACTTCGAACGTTCTCAATTACGGCATGGGCTACAATCTTCAGCGCTTCTCGACGCTGAACCAGATCAACAAGGACACGGTCAAGAATCTCGTTCCCGTTTGGAATTACAGTCTCGCCGACGATCGCAGCGAGCAATCGCAGCCGTTGATCTACCAGGGCACCATCTATCTCACCACGCACAACGCCACGATGGCGATTGACGCCAAATCCGGCAAGCAGGTGTGGAAGACCAAGGTCGAATATCCCGCCGAAACACCGCGCATTGTCTGCTGCGGCATCATCAACCGCGGCGCGGCGCTGTTCGATGGCAAGGTGTTCCGCACTACGCTCGACGCCAATGTGATCGCGCTCGATGCCAAGACCGGCAAGGAGCTGTGGCGCCAGAAGGCCGCGGATATCAAGGAAGGCTACTCGATGACGGTGGCCCCGCTGGTCGCCGACGGCGTCGTGATCACCGGCATCTCGGGCGCCGAGTTCGGCACCCGCGGCTTCATCGACGGCTGGGATCCCGCAACCGGCAAGCATCTATGGCGCACCCATACCATCCCGTCCCCGGACGAACCCGGTGGCGACACCTGGAAGGGCGACACCTGGAAGCTCGGCGGCGGATCGACCTGGATCACCGGCTCCTACGATGCCGAGCTGAACACCGTCTATTGGGGCATTGGCAACCCCGGACCGTTCAATTCGGCGGTGCGTCCCGGCGACAACCTCTACACCTGCTCGGTGCTCGCGCTGGATCCAAAGACCGGCAAGATCAAGTGGCACTACCAGTTCTCGCCGAACAACCCGTTTGACTATGACTCGGTTGCCGAGATGGTGCTCGCCGACATGACCGTCGAGGGCAAGCCGACCAAGGTGCTGATGGACGCCAACCGCAACGGCTTCTTCTACGTGCTCGATCGCACCAATGGAAAGCTGCTCGCGGCCAATCCTTACGTGACGGTCAACTGGGCGAGCGGCATCGATCTGAAAACCGGCCGTCCGATTGAGACCGACATCTCCAAGGATGCGCGCGACGGCAAGAAAGTCCTCGTGCAACCGTCGATCCTTGGCGGCAAGAACTGGGAGCCGATGTCGTACAATCCGCAGACCGGCCTAGCCTATGCCAATACGCTCAATATCGGCGGCAACTACAAGGCCGAGCCCGCGACCTACAAGCAGGGCGAATGGTATCTCGGCATGGACCTCACCGATCCCTGGGCCTGGCCCAACGGACCGCGCGGCTATCTCAAGGCCATCGAGCCCATGACTGGAAAGAGCAAGTGGGAGGTGGCGAGCGAGATCCCGCGCTTCTCGGGTGTGCTCTCGACCGCTGGCGGCGTCGTGTTCTCCGGCCAGCTGACCGGTGAATTCGATGCGTTCGACGCCGAGAACGGCAAGAAGCTGTGGAGCTTCCAGACCGGCTCCGGCATCGAAGGTCAGCCGGTGACCTGGCAGCAAGATGGCGTTCAGTATATCGCCGTCACCAGCGGCTACGGCGGAGTGTACTCGATCTTCTCCGGCGACGAGCGCCTTGCGAAAGTGCCGACGGGCGGGTCCCTCTGGGTCTTCGCCGTCAAGCAGTGAGCGCGGATCGCACGTGAAGACAGTATCGATCTGGACGGCGGCGGTGTTCACCGCCGCCGCGATGACGGGCATCGCGACTATGACGATGCCTGCCATCGCACAGCAAGCAAATGCCGACGGCGATCAGGCCACGATCGACAAGGGCAAAGTCACCTACGCCCAGAAGTGTTCGCACTGCCATGGTCCGAACATGGTCAATTCGGGCACGGTCACGCCGGACCTTCGTACCCATCCCGATGACAAGACACGGTTCGTCACCACGGTGAAGCAGGGCAAGAACGGCAAGATGCCGCCGTGGGGCGACATCCTGAGCGACGAGGAGATATCGGATCTCTGGGCCTTCGTCGCAAGCCGGAGAAAGCCATGAGGGCCTGGACCGCGGCGCTAGCCGCCGCTCTCGGCTTCGCACTGATCTCGACGCTTGCCGGCGTGACCGCGGCACGCGCGGCCGACGAGCCGCTCCGAGTCTGTCTCGACGAGGACCTGCCGCCGTTTTCCGTGCATCATCGCGGCAAGCCCGCCTCGGGCTTCGACGTTGCGCTCGCGCAGGCAATAACCGGGCGGCTCGGCCGCAAGCTCGAGATCCAGTGGTTCGAAAGCAAGCTCGATGACACCGCAAGCCCCGCGCTCGAAGCCAATGCGCTGCTGTCGGACGGGCGCTGCTCGCTGGTCGGCGGCTACGCCCTCACCAAGGACTCGCTGAAGGCGCCCGGCGTCACGACGGCCAAGCTGCCGGACTTCGACGGCGCCACCCGCGAGGATCGCCGCCGACGGATTCCGATCGGCGTGCTGGCGCCCAGCCAGCCCTACATCTATTCGCCGATGACCGTCGTGCTCGGTCCCAAGGCCAAGGACAAGATCAAGGAGCGCAAGATCACCGATATCGGCGATCTCGCGGGCCTTCGCCTGACGATCGAAAGCGGCACGCTGGGCGACGCCATCCTGATGACCTTCGACAAGGGAAAGCTGATCGACGACATCACGCACCTCGTTCCGGGGCGCAGCGATCTGTTGGGCGAACTGGAACGCGGCGAATTCGACGCCACGCTGCTCGACCTGCGCCGCTTCGACGCCTACCGCGCTGAACATCCCGACACCAGGATCACGGCCTCGGGCTACTATTATCCGATCGGCGCCAACCGCGGCTACGTTGCGCTCGAGACCGACAAGGCGCTGCTGGAATCCGTCAACAAGGTCCTCGCCGACCTGCAGGCCAAGGGCACCATCGCGGAGCTCGGCAAGGCTGCCGGCCTCACTTGGCTTCCGCCGCGCGAGCCGATCATCCTCGGCGATGTCTGGCTGAAGATCCTGAACCGGTGATGCCGGCGATAGCTATCGCAAATAGCTTGCCAGATTCATGCTCTGGATCTTGGAGATCGCCGAATAGGACGCCGTCAGCTGCGCCTGATAGGTCGAAAGCTGTGCCGTCACGGCCGCGACATCGACGCTGGTGAGGTCCGTCGACAGCGTCTTCGCAAAATTCTGATAGTCACTCTGGTTTGTGCTGGCGGTCTCGATCTGCGACGCCGCGGCCGACAACTTTGCCTGTACGGTGGATGTGGCATCCAGCGCATTGCTCGCGAGGTCGAGCGCCTGCGTGATGTCGCTCGACGACAGCGTCGCGCTGTTGCCGACGTACTTCAACAGCCGCATCACCTGCTCGAACGCCGGATTGTCGGCGGTGACGCCGTAGGAGATCGACTGGCTGTCCGACACGCGCACGGACGCGATCTCGCCGTCGCCCTTGTAGTAGCTGGTGTCTGATGTCGTCAGCGATCCGGTGCCCGTCCCATAGCTCGACAGGTCCGCCGGCGCGGTGTCGGTGCGGGCGCCGCTGAAGACATATTCGCCGTCATACTGGGTGTTGAGCAGCCCCTGCATCTGCGCCATGGCCTGCTGCGCATAGTTGATCACCGATGCCGTCGCCGTGCTGCTGCCCGTGGTGGCCGCGCTGAGTTGGGTCCGCAGCTGCGTGATGATGTCGGTCATCGACCCGACCGCCGAATACATCACCTGCACCTTGTTGTCGGCGAGTTGGCTGGCATCGATATAGGACTGCGCACGCGTCACCGACACCTGCAAATTGATGACGCGCCCGGCGCCGGAACCGTAGCCGCCGAAATCCTCGGATTGCAGCCCGGAGGACTCCTGCACCTGCTCGTTGGCCATCACCGCCTGCACCCGCAGCGCGTTCGATATCATCTGGTCCGACTGTGCGAAGGTGGCAACGCGCATCATCATGACGACGGCCTCGGGTTCAGCTGGCGCTCATCGCGGTCATCAGCGCCGAGAACATGGCGTTGATCGCGGTAATGATCTGGGACGCGGCGGCGTATTTGTTCTGCAACGCGCTCAGATTTGCGGATTCCTCGTCAATGTTGACGCCGGACTGCGACGACAGCGAATTCGCATAGGTCGACTGCGCGGTCTGCTTGGCGGTGTAGGCCGCCGATGCCTGGGTCGCCTTGCCGGCGACGTTGGCGACGATGGCGGCCGCGTAGTCCGTGAAAGAGCCTGTGGTCGCGCCGAGGCCGCCGGCCATGCCGAAATTGGTCGCCCCCGTCAGCGCGCTCGAGAGCGCGTTCACCACCGTCGCCGAGCCCGGTGACAGCACCGAGTTTCCAGCGGTCAGCGTGGACGACGCATCGAGCGTCGCCGTCGGCAGCGCCGCCGTGCCGTTGAGGATGTCGCTGCGAACAGCGATATTCGACGCACTGGTTCCTGTGATCAGGTCGTTGAGCCCGAAGTAATCCGAAAAGCCCTCGCCCGAACTGCCGACCGCGCTCGTCATCTCGTTGATTGCGACGCCGTTGCCGGATGTGGTCGTCGAGATCGACAAGTGGCCGTTGGGATCGACCGAAGCTGACAGCCCCGAGATGCCGTTGATCGCGGTGGCGAGATCACCGACCGTGGCGTAGGACGACAGATCGAGGTCCTGGTAGGACACCAGATTGCCGCTCTTGTCCGCAACCGCAATGCGCACCGTGCCGGTCGCCGACAACGGCGTCGTGCTGCTCACGGTGGCGGCTCCGGTCAGGCTGGCCGGCGGCGGCACCGACGTGCCCTGGTTCGACACCGCGTTGACGCTCGCGGCAAGCTGCCGGGCCAGCTCGTCGAGCTGCGACTGCGCCGCCGGCAGCGTCTGGTCGCGCAGCGTGATCAGCGCGCTGACCTTGCCCGAGGAGATCTGCGAGGTGATGTCGACGCCGTTGACGGTGATGCCGCTGAAACCGCTTGACGATCCCACGCTATACGTCGTCGACACCGTGACGCTGGGCAGCGCCGTATAGCTCAGCGGATGCGCCGTGCTATCGACCAGCGCCTGTCCCGATCCGGTATAGACCTGCAGATCGCCGGTCGACGTGGTGAAATAGCTCACATTCATCATCGACGCGAGATCCTGCAGCGCGCTGTTGCGCTGGTCCTCCAGATCGGCCGTCGACTGCCCGGCTGCCGCCTGCTGCTTGATCTGCTTGTTGAGGTCGGAGATCTGCTGCAGGTCGGAATTGATATCGGTGACCGACGACGCGATGTCCTGGTCGGCATTGGAGCGCAGCGTCTGGATGCCGCTAGAGGTCTGCTGCAGCTGTGTCGTCACCGCCGCAAGCGCGCTGACGGCGTTCGATTGCAGCGACGCGCTGCTCAGCGTGCTCGCCAGCGACGACAACGCCGACCCGAATGCCGCGATCGTGTTGGCCAGCGAGGTGCCCGTCGTGGAGCTGTCCGAGCTCGATGTGCTGCCATAGAGCTGCTGGAGCTCGGTCAGAAAGCTGTTGGTGGTGTCGGCGGCGCCGAGATCAGAATCGGCCCCGACCAGCGACTTCAAAAGCAGCTTGTCGACCGCGCTGCTGATCCCCGTGATCGTGACGCCGGTACCGACACCGGAAGTGACGCTGCTGCTCTGGTTGGCCGTCTTCGCGGTATAGCCCTTGGTGTCGGCATTGGAGATATTGGCCGAAGCTACGCTGATCTGCACCTGCGTGGCTGACAGCCCGCTGAATGCGATGCTTCGTGCGATATCGAGCGACGACACGACCAACTCCCTCCGGCGCCGGCCCGATCAGGCCCGCACGTTGGTGCCATAGGACATCGCCGGCGTGACGCGACGACCGCCGGCGCCATAAGGCGATACGTTGGCGATCTGCTCGCGGATCGCCTGCATGATCGCCTCGATCCTACGATTGCTGGCATCGATCGCAGCGCGTAGCCGCATCACATTCTCGTCCATCGCCATGCGCAGCTTCAGGATCCGGTCCATCAGCTGCTCGCGCAGCACGCGGTCCTGGACGTTGAGATTTGCCGTCTTGCCGACCGCTTCCGCCACACACTGCTCGAACAGGGTGGCAAGTCGATGCTTCTCGTCGACCTGCTTCAGCCGCGAGGCCGGCAAGCCCTTGGCGAGCTCGACATTCTCCTCGTTCACGATCGCGATCAGGTTGTCGATCAGCGCGATCAACGACCTTGCTCGCTCGTCATTGCCCGCGGGATTGACCTTGATGTTGCGTTCCGGTGTCATGTCATCGCTCCCGTTCAAGCTAGTGCCCGCGACGCAGGGCGCGAACCGATTGCGCGCTGCGTCCATACGCGGTGATTGCCGTTACCCGGACCGCGGCCCGGTTGAGTTCCTGGTCGAGCCGCGCGCATTCGCGCATCAGCAGGTCCCGCAACGTTCCGACATCGTCGAGCAACGCACGGAGCTGCGCCCGATCGTCCGGCCGGACCGAAGCGGCCTTCGCCTTCAGCCGCTGAAGCCTGATCAGCAGGCGGTCATTCCGCTTCTCGGTCATCATCGCGACACCGCCGAGATCAGCGTATCGAACATCTTGTCGACGGTGGTGATCACCTGCGAGGCCGCCGAATAGGCCTGCTGCGCCGAGATCATGTTGGAGAACTGGCCGCTGGTATCGGTGGTGCTCGACTCGAGCTCGCTACCGTAGATGGTGCCGGCGCCGTTGGTGCCCGAGGTCTGCAGCGTGGCGTTGCCGGAAGCTGCCGTCGCGGAGTACATGCCGTCGCTAGCCGCGCTCAATCCGTTGGGGTCGCTGAAGGTCGCGACCGCAATCTTGTAGATCGCGATCGTCTGCCCGTTGGAGTAGGTGGCGTCGACCACGCCTCCCTTGCCGATCGAAATACTGCTCAGCTTGCCATAGGGCAGACCGTCCGACGTGATGCTCGTAAGGTCGACGGCCGGCGTGGTCTCGCCCGACGAATACTGCGTGAGGCCATCGGTCTTGCCGGCCGTACCGAGATTGAGCGTAATGGAGCTGTCGGCCGCGCCGTCTGTCCAACCGGTCACCGAGATGGTCGGCGGGCTCGGCACCGTCGATTTGAGTGAACCGTCGCTATTGAAGGTGATCGCCACCGTATCGGTGATCGCGCTGGCGCTGGCCGTCGTGGAGTCCGAGGCGAGCTTTGGCGTCTCGAAACTGGCCTGCCAGCTGTTGTCGGCGGTCTTTTTCCAATCGATCTGGATCGTGCTTGCCGTGCCAAGCGAATCGTAGACCGTCATCGAGCTGTTGAAGGTCGCGCCGACCGCGGCATCGGCCGGCAGGTTCGCCGCGACCGTGGTCTTGGTGGTGGCACTGCCGCTGGTGGAAGCCACCTGCGTATTGATCGGTCCGAGGCTCGCGGCAGAGGCATTGCCGACGATGTTGCCGTCAGCGTCGGTGCGCCAGCCCTCGAGGTAGTTGCCGTTGTTGACGAGGTAACCCAGATTGTCGGTGGTGAACGCGCCGTTGCGCGTATAGGAGGTGGTGCCGCCGGACGTCGCGTTGGTGGTGACGAAGAAGCCGCTGCCCTGGATCGCGACGTCGGTGGCGTTGGTGGTCGCGGACAGCAAGCCCTGCTGGGTGATGTTGGCGCGGCCGGACACCGTGACGCCGCCGGACGTGTATGAGGTGGCGCTGTTCGACGCGGTCACCAGATCCTGGAACATTGCCGACGTGGTCTTGTAGCCCGTGGTATCGGCGTTGGAAATGTTGTCGGAAATCATTGCCAGCGACTGGCTCTGCGCATTGAGCGCCGAGATCGCTGAGGAAAGAGCACCAGTGAGACTCATGATATTACTCCGGAGGCAATCAGGACGTGACGCCGATGATGTTGGCGGCGCTGACGGGGACGCCGTTCACGAGCAGCGACGGCGTCGAGCCGGAGGCATCGATGCCGGTCACCGTTCCCGTCATCGTGGTGTAGCTGAGCAGCGAGTTTCCGGCGGAGTCGGTCGCGGTCACCTGAATCGTGTATTGGCCGCCGTCCTTGAGCTGGGTCCCGTCGGAGGTCTGGCCGTTCCAGGTGAAGGTGTTGGAGCCGGCGGTTCCGGTCCCCTTGCCGCTCCACACCGTGTTGCCCGAGGAGTCCTGGATCGTGATCGCGACGTTGGACGCAGCCGAGGTGAGCGAGTAGCCGAAGGTCGCCGAGCCGTTGGTCAGCTCCGCCGTATTCGTCTTCGCCTCGACGGTGTGGCCGATATAGTTGACCGAGTTGAGCGTCACGAGACTCGAGAACGAGCTCGCCAGCGACGTCATGCTGGCGTTGGTCGACTGCTGCTCGGTGAAGTTGGCGTAGGAGGTGAGCTGGTTGATGAAGTCGGTCGTGCTGGTGGCGTTCAGCGGATCCTGGTTTTGCAGCTCGCTGACGAGAAGGTTGAGGAAATCGGTCGAGCTCATCCCCATCGACGCGCTCGACGACGAGCTCGACGTGGTGGAGGTTGCAGCAGAGGTTGCCGAGGAAACGGTCATGACAAGGCTCTCTTCGCCGCGGAATGCGCGACGGAACGCGGTGGAACATTGGGGTCGTGATGTCGTTCGCAGATAGAACGGATGACGCGCCGATTTCAGGCGCGGATTCATCCACCCGGAATCACTTGATGAATCGGCAGAATTTGCCGTGTTCGTTGCGGGTTCGCGGCTCGCAGGCGTGCATCTCGCCGCGAGAGCCCGCGGAGAGCTGCAACGGCAATGCGGAGCGTTCTAGAGCGAAAGGCTGATCGGCAGATCCGGCTCGCCGAGCATCACCGCCGGCGGCGTCAGTGCGGGCAACAGGCAGAGGGCCAGCAGCAGCGCAGGCAGCACCTTGCCCTGCTGTGCGGATTGGCCCGGTGCTTGTGCATCGTTCGGCTGATCGTCAGCCGAGGCCGGCCCCGACGCGGGCTTCTGGGGCAATTTCGCCGCCGCGGTCACGATGCGGTCGGCAAGACCCTTGGGTGCGCGAACAGGCGGCGCCGCGAGCGCGCGGCGTACCGCGCTCGCCTCCTCGTAGAGCGTCCGCGCCTCGGCCGAAGATGCCAAGAGCTGGGCGGCGGCAAGACGTTGATCGTCGGGCCAGCGGGACAGATCCTCCCCCAGCCGGCCGATCAGGTCTTCGAATGTCGCAACGTCCATCGCGCGCGCAGATCCAGCCTCGTCGCCAAGGCTGTCATAAAGCATTCGCGGGACGGCGGAAATCAATTTCCGCCGCTGTCGCATCAGGTCCAACATGGCGCTCGCCGGGCGGCTATTTTCCCCAACCAGGGCGCCCGCTCAGGCCCCTTGCTGCGCCGGCTAAGCGCCCTCGTCGGGTGATTCGCGGCCCTCTCCGGGCTCAGCGGCCGGCGGCTGATTCGAGCGTCATGTCGAGTGCCCTGGCCTTGGCGGCCTTGCCGGCGGTCGCCTCGACGAACTTCCAGGCGTCGCGCAGTTCCGCCAGGCTCGCGATGATGCGCCGGAAATTCTCCCTGGCCTGCGGCCGGCCATACGAGCGCAGGCACGCCATGATCAGGGCGTTATAGGTGCGGTAGAGACGATCGGCCATCGCGCCGCCGCGGGTGAAGTCGAGATTGTGGCTCAGCCCGCGCAGGATCGCGGTCGCCCGCGTCAGATAGATGTGCCCTTCCTCAAAGCGCTTCGCCTCGTGCGCGTCTAGCGCCTTCTGCAACAGCGTGATCGCGCCGTCGCACAGCATCACCACCGCCTTCAACGGCGGCACCGCCACCGCGGCGGATCGATAGGCATTGTTGGCGTGGTAGGCGGTCGCGTTCTGGGTCATTAGTTACTCGATGATGCGTCTAGGAGTGCTTTCAGGTAGCCCAGCGTGTTGTTCGCGCTTTCGATGGCCGCCTGGTAATTGGCGTATTGAACCTGCAGCTGAGCCTTGAACGTCGCCGCATTGCTCTGAATGTCGCTGACCTGGGACTGCAGGTCGGTGTCGCGCGACTGCAAGTTGGTGATCATGGTCTGGAGTTGACCGCTGGTTCCGGAACTGGTGTGCGCGAGCTGGTAGAGCTGCGTCGCCAAACCGGACGACGATGTCACCGTGATCGATTGCGAGGTCGAGCCCGTATAGGTGAAGGCCATACCGGCGTAGATCGTTCCTGAATTGCCGATGATGGTGTTGCCGACCACCGAAAAGCCGGAGCTGTCGCCGCCGACCGTGGCTCCGGTCAGCGTACCGGTGGAGTCCACCGTGAGGTCGAGCGTGAAGGATTGCGGCGACGTGCCGGTATTGACCACGCTGAGCTGGCTGGACGAAGTGGTGGTCTGCGCCGACAGCAGCTGGGTGACGCCGGCGAGATTTTGCGTCAGCACCGTCGACAGCGTGCCGGTATCGAGCTGGAGCTCGTTGTTCTCGTTGAAGGACAGGCCGAGATCGGCCATCGTCATGCCGCCGACCGTCCCGCTGAGCATCTGCTGCAGCTGGGTCATGATATCGCGCATCGTGCTGTCGCCGAACAGCACCGCGCTTGACGCAGCCGTGCCGTCGGAATTCTGCGCCGACTGCGCGATCACCTGGTCGCGAAATGCGTTGTAGTTGGTGACGAAGGCCTGCAGCGCTGACGTGATCTGGCTGGTGTCGGTCTCGATGCTGATGTTGAGGCTGGTGCCGCTCGGCGTCGGCTGCAGCAGGTCGAACGTGACGCCGGACAGGACGTCGGAAATGTCGTTGGTGTTACGCGTGAGCGCGATGCCGTCGAGGGTGAACTCCGCAGACTGCGACTTCTGCAGCACGTCGGTGAACGCCCCGGACGTGTCGGTGACGCCGAGCTTGTTCAGGATGTCATCGCCCGACGTCGACGAATAGGCGATGTCAGCGGCGTCTTGCGTCCCTGTCAGCACCATCTCGTAGGACCCGCTCGACACCTGGACGATGGAGGCCTGGACATTGGTGGTCGAGGTCTGGGCGTTGATGGTGTCGACGATATCCTGCATCGACATGCCGCTGGTGATCGAGATCGCCGTGCTGGTGCCGCCGGACAGGCCGAGCGAGAAAGTGCCGGAGAGGCCCAGCGCCGTCGAGCTGCTCGACTGCGAGGAGCCGATCACCTTCTGCGCGGTTGCGAGCTGGGTGATCTGGAGCGTGTGATCGCCGGTCGCCGAGCCGCTGTTGACGCTCATGTTGAGCGCCGACGAGGCGCTGACGTCACCGGTGGACGAGATCGTCGCCGCCCGGGTAGCGAACGCGTTGGTGGCAATCGAATTAATGATCGACGTGCTGAGCGACGACAACCCCGTCGCCAGCGTCGACAGCTCGGTCTGCAGCGATTGATAGGCCGTGATCTTGGCCTGGTTCGCGGTGATCGTCGTGGTGATCGAGGTCGCCGCTGCGAGCTTGGCGTTGACCTCGGCCTCGATCAGGGCATCCCAATCGATGCTGGTCGAATTGGTCGTGCCGGTCGTTGTCACCGTGCTGGCGGAACTGGTCGACGTCGTGCCTGATGTGCTCGAGGTGGCGCTGCTAACCGTCATGTCGACACTTCCGCCGCGATAAGAATCGGGCCGGCATCATGCCGGCCCGATCGGTCTTTCGAATTAGCCGAGCAGCTTCAGCAGGTACTGCGGCATCTGGTTCGCCGCGGTTTCAGCCGAGACCGCGGCCTGGGTCTTCACCTCGGCCGAAGACAGCGTCGCCTGCTCGGAGGCGATATCGACGTCCTTGATCGCCGAGTTCGCCGACTGCAGGTTCTGGGTCTGGGTCGAGATCGAGTCAGCGCTGAAGTTGAAGCGGGATTCCTGAGCACCGATCTCGGCGCGTGCGGACGAAACCTTGTCGATCGCGGTGTCGAGAGCCGTCATCGCGCTGGTGGCGCTCGACAGACTGGACACATCGAGCGACGTCACGGACAGCGACGAGGCCGTGAGGCTCGTCAGCGTGATCGTGATAGTGTCGGCCGAGGTCGAACCGACCAGCACCGAGACGCCCGAGGAGAACACGCTTGAACCGTCGAGCAAGCTCTGGCTGCTGTAGCGGGTGCCGCTGGCGATCGAGTCGATTTCGCCCTTGAGCTGCGTGAATTCCGAGTTGATGTAGGCCCGGCTCGAATCCGCCACGGTGCCGGAGGCGGACTCGGAAGCCAGCGACTTCATGCGGGCCAGGATGTCCGAGATATTGGAAGCGCCGCCGTCGGCGGTCTGCAGGATCGAGGTCGCCTGAGCCGCGTTGGTGGCGGCCTGCTGCAGCGTCGTGATGTCGGAGGAGATGCGGGTCGAGATCGCAAGGCCGGCCGCGTCGTCGGAGGCCGAGGTGATGCGCGAGCCGCTCGACAACTTCGACAGCGCGCTGGTTTCCTGCTGCGAGTTGATGTTGAGGTAACGGACCGCGGAGTTCGCTGCGGTGTTGGTGGAGATTGCCGGCATGAGTAGCTCCTGTGCTGATGGGGCATGGCATGCCGCATCGTGAAAAAGAGAGGTGACGCGGATCCAGCCCCCGTCCGCCCGATCAAACGGGTCGACCGCCGGTGGTCAGGCGCAAAATCTTCAGAAGCCGGAATTTATGGTTAGCAGTCCGTAAACGCGCCGCGCAGGTCGCGCTCGTGCCGCTTCAGCATCTCGCGCAGCTGCTGCCGTCCTCGCTTCAACAGCGACTCCACCGCGGCCACGGTCGTGTCCATGACCTCGGCGATCTCGCCATTGCTCATGTTCTCATGATACGACAGGATCACTGCGACGCGCTGCTGCTCGGGCAGCCGCTGCATCGCGACTTCCAGCAGATTGCCGATCTCGTTGCGCTCGATCACGGCGGAGGCATCGAGCTGGGTGTCGGCGACCTCGGGCACGACATCGACATTCTCGGTGCGCGGTTTGCGGCGCAGATCGATGCAGCGGTTGCTGACGACGCGATAGAGCCAGGTCGAGAACTTGGCGCGGCCGTGCTGCCAGCGGCCGCGATGGGTCCACACCTTCAGCATCGTGTCCTGCACGACGTCTTCGGCGTCGGCGGCGTTGCCGACGATGCGCAGCGCGATCGCGTAGGCGCGATCGACGTGGCGTTCGACCAGAGCACGAAATGCCGTCTCGTCGCCGGCGGCGAGACGGTCGAGCAAGTCCTTGTCTTCGTCGTGGATCTCGACGGTGTCGAGCGGGCCCGCATCGGCAACGGTGGGGACGTTGCCCCACGGCGCGGCCGCTTCGGCCGGTGCAACCGCGGCCGGCGTGGCCTCCACTTCGGCCGGTGCCCTCATATCAAGCGCGTAACTCATCCGCCGCTCTCCAACCAACGCCGCTGGCACACATTCCATGCGGCTTCTGAGCGTTGAACGGAGGGGTCCAGCAAACCAGGCGAACTTTTTTCGTTATTTTTCAAACGCTTAGCTGGATGTTTTTGCCGACCGCCCGGCAAAAGCTGCCGCTGCGCGTAGGCGCAGGGAAAAATGCGACGGAGTTTGGAGCAGTCGTTCAGCATCGCCTCGCATTTCCGCGGAAGAGATCGTCGCGTCGGAAAACGCTGTTGTCACACCAACTAACGCCACGCGAACCCATGCATGCGCCGAGCATGCGAGTGACTCACCGCCGTTGGTCGCCATCTTGCATTCGACGATTGCGACTAGGAAAATTTTTCCGAATCACTGTTTCGACGTTATCGGATTTTTTGAATCTGTCAGTCGCGAAGCGCGCGTTTTCGAATCCCGCATCAACTTTTTTGAACTGTCGCGCCTGATTTGTCTCACGCGCGCGTTCAACGCATGAGGACTGGCGGGAATTTTGCGCATGACAATCATGACGGTCGACGCGACGCGTCGAGCGCAGAATGTTTCTGCATGTTCATTCGATGTTTTCGATACATTTCTGTTGCGCGCCTGCACGACGCCGGATGGCGCATTTGAAGGGGTTTTTCAGCGTTCCTGCATTGCTGAAAAATTTCCGAACATGTCCGCCAGTTTCGTTCAGCATCGAATCCAGGCGGAGGCGCGAGCGCGCAAAGTATCGCAAGAGCGCCGCGGCTCAACTGAAGTGCGCATCGCCGACATCTACAAATACTTTCCGTTCAGGCTGTTCGGCCTGACCCGCGATGCGCTGCACGATCTCGCGCAGATCGAGTTCGACACCGAACTGGAGCTCTGCCGCGTCAATCCCGAAATGCTCGAGCAATATCTGGACATGAAGCGCGGCGGTTTTCGCGTCGGCTTCATTTCCGACACCTACTGGAGCACCGACCAGCTCGCGCAGCTGCTGCGTTCCTGCAGTCCCGGGCTGAGCTGGGATTTCCTTTATGCGTCCTGCGATCACGGCAGCAGCAAGAGCGAGGCGCTGTTTGAGGCCTATCTTGCCGAGCAAGGCATCGACGCGGCAAGCTCGTTCCATGTCGGCGACAACCACACCGCCGATATCAAGGGGGCGCGCCGTCACGGCATCCGTCCGCGCTACTACCCGCAGGCCGGCGCGGCGCTGGCTTCCAAGTTTCAACGCGAAGCATCGATCTTCGAATTGCTGTGTCCCGATCAGCCGTCGCGGCTCGATTGCGGTGCCCGCACGCTGCGGCGCGCGGTGACGGCGAAGAGCGCGGAGCATTCTCCCGCCTTCAACCTCGGCGTGACCGTGCTCGGCCCCGTGATGGCGGCGTTCGACGCATTCATTGCCGCGCGGCGCAGCGCGCTTGCTCGCGAGGGCGCGCGCGTTGCGGTCGGCTTCCTCGGCCGCGACGGCCTGCTGCCGCATCGCGTCTGGCAGGCAAACCACGGCGAGACCGGCGCCTATATCGAGATCAATCGTCGCGTCAGCCTGGTCGGGTCTGCCGATACGCTCGAACCACTCTGTGAGCTGCTGAGCCGGGTCGTCAAGATCGACGCGGCGACCTTTATCGACATCGTCAAGGTGCAGCCGCTCGCAGTGATGAAGTTCTTCGCGCAGTATCCCGACGGCATTGCCAGCGGTCGCGAACTCGCCGACGCCCTGCCCGATCTGATGGACCCGCGCGAAATCACCGATATCGCTGCCGGCGTCCGGGCCCGTTTGCTGACCTATCTTCGCGCGCATATCCGGGATTTCGACGGCTGCACCGATCTGATCCTGGTCGACCTCGGCTATTCCGCAAGCGTGCAGAAATCGTTGCGGCGAATTTTCGATCGCGAGGGCATCCGCATTCGACTGCACGGCGCCTATCTGCTGACGCTTGACGATGCCTTCGACGACATCGCCGATGACGACACCGCGGAGGGCCTGATCTCGGATCGCGTCGTCACGCCGCACGTCAAGCGCATGCTGATCCGCAACGTCGCCTTGCTGGAGCAGCTGTGCTGTTCCACGGAAGGATCGGCGCGGGATTATCGTGACGGTGACGTGTTGCGCGAGGGTGATCAGCGCCCGGCCGCCCAGCTGGCGCTGGCGACCGAGGTGCAATCCGGGACGCTCGCCTATGTTTCGCGCGCCCGCGAGTTGGCACCACGCTACGGATTGCAGCCCGATGCCGGCCCCGCGGTCGCGGCGCGCTGGACGGCCGCCGTGCTCGGACGCCTCCTGCTGCTGCCGGACGATGATGAACTCGCGCTGCTCGGCGGCATCAAGCATGACGTCAATCTCGGCACCCAGGCGCTGGCGCCACTGCTCGATGCCGACTTCGTCAATGATAGCATCATCGCCCGCGGCCTCATGACCGCCTGCACGGCTCCGGCGCCCCCGATGTGGCTGGCGGGCAGCTTTGCCGCCCTGTCGCCGTCGCATGCCTATCTCTACACGCTGTTCGGCGCCAATCGCCTGCCCGCTAATGTGTTCGGCGAAGCGCTGTGCGGGACGCTGCAGGTCGGTCTGTTCGATCGGAACGGCCAGGCGTCGCTGGAGGCGATCAGCGTCTATCATACCGGGCTCGGCGATCTTCGCCTGCGGATCCCGCTGTCGCGCCGGATGGCGATCGCGACTATCGCGCTGCCGCTGGCCAAGCTCACCCGCGACGGGATGCTCCACGGCATCACGGTCCAATACGGCCAGAGCGCCGCGAAAGCCGCCGAGGGTTCGAACGTGACAGCGATCGCCGAGGGACGGCTCATCGATGTCGGCCTCGAACGGCGCGGCTGTCACTTCTGCGCCACCAGTGACGACGGCATGCTGCTCATCCCCGTCGACGGCTTCGAAGACGACGTCGCCATCTACACGGTCGCGCTGACCGCCCTCGACCATGATCGCATCCTTGCGGTCGCGGACCGCGACGGCAACGGCGCCGCTTCGGCCACACTGACCTGGCGCAGCGCCAGAGGCATGCCGACAACGAACGACGACAGCTGATTTGTCCGCCTGATCCGGCCGCCCCGCACGTAGAAGGTTAACAAGGGGTAGTGCGGGCATGATTTCGGCTGATACGGCGCAAGCGGACGGCTTGCAGACGAACTTCGACCAATTGCTAGCGGCGAACGGCATCCGGATGTGCGCGGCGCAGCGCCGGCGGCTCGCATGGTTATCGGAGCGGCTCGGACCCGCGGTCGTCCATCAGTCCGGCTCGGCGCCGGCGAGGGACCATGGCGTCATCATCCTCATCGAGCCGCCGAGCGGCCCTGCCGCAGAGATGCTTTACCGGTCGCTTCGCGCCGACTGCGCGGTCGTCGTCCCCTTCGGCGAAAATCCCGCCTTCGACTTCCTGAAATCCAAGCTGACCGACTTCGGAACGATCGGGCCGAGCTTCGATGGCCCGCATGAGATGTGGTGGGGCGGCCTCAATTGGCGCCCGATCGCGCCCGAGCAAGGCTCGAGGTCCGGGGCATCGCTGCGCGTGGTCTCCTGCTATCCCCGCGCCTGCGGCGACGATCATGCCCGCGCCCTCCGCGACAAACTGGCCGAATTTCGGATCCCCTGCGATATCGCACCGATCGACACCGCAGACGGCGAGCACATGCGCGCAGCCGAGAAATCCGCCTTCTTGCTGCGGATGTGGGAGCAGCATCGCGAGCCGCTGCTGTTCATCGAGGCCGACGCAGTCCTCAGCGAGCCGCCACTGCTGCCGTCATACCTTGATTGCGAGATCGCGCTCCACAAATGGAACCGGTGGGAAATGTCGGCGCGCACCCTCTATCTCGGCCGTTCGCCCGCCGCCGAAACGGTGCTGCGCAACTGGCATCACATCGCGAGCGCCTATCCCGCGGTCTGGGAAGGCTATTCGCTCGACCAGGCCTGGAGCCTGACGTCGTCGCAGATGGCGCTCGACACCGTCTGGCTGCCGCGCTCATACCACGCCCCAGCTGAAGACGCCGGCACGCCCCGCCACACCACAATCGTTCACAACCTGCCTACCGACAGCAGCGATCTTGGACCGGACGCCGAATTCGGCGTCGCGATGCGGGCCGCGCGGCGCGCCAGCCGCAGCGGCGGCCGTGACGCCATGATCGTGATCCGGTCGCAGGCGGCCTCGAATCATGCGATCACCGTGATCATGCGCGATATCGCGGCCAGCGACGCGCGCGAAATGGCTGCCAGCATCGAGGCGGTCACCGGCGCGTTCGCAGCCGATTGCGGCGGGTTCGGCAGGCTCGAGCTCGCACTCTGCCCCTGGCAGGACGATATCCGCGCGGCGAAATCGGCCGCGAAAAGCGCAAACAACCGCATCATCGAGATCGCGCCGTGGCAGACGCTGCCGGCCGACCTGTTCCGCACCGTGGGCCAGTCCCGCGATGCCGGCAGCGTCGTCGTGATGGCCGGGCAGCGCGGCTGATGAATGCTGGGAAGACAGAGCAAGGGAAGGACATCGACATCGTGAAGACAATCATCCTTCTTATCGGCGTCGCCAACCAGCAATTCGCGCTTACCGAGCTGTTGAAGGCACACAATCCGGCGCTGTCATTCCGCTGCGCGGTAACGGCCGACGAGCTCGCCGCGATCGAGCCGGAGGTCTTGCGCGAGGCCCGGCTGTTGGCCTTCACCACCAGCGTCATCGTGCCGGAGCACATTCTGGCGGCGCTCGGCCACGGCGCCTACAATTTCCATCCCGGCCCACCGCAATATCCCGGCTGGGCGCCGGCGCATTTCGCGCTCTATGACGGTGCCCGCACCTTCGGCGCGACGGCCCATGTGATGGCCGCGCGCGTCGATTCCGGCCCGATCGTCGGGGTCGAGACCTTCATCATTCCCGACAAGATCAGCGTGCGCGGGCTCGAACAGATCGCCTATGTGCGGCTTGCCCATCTGTTCTGGCGGATGTCGCGCGATCTCGCCTGCAATCCCATGCCGCTGGCGGAATTGGAGATCGCCTGGTGCGGAATCAAGAGCACGCGGCGGATGTACCGCGAGATGTGCGAGCTTCCCGCCGGCATCAGCGCCGGCGAGCTGGCGCGCCGGATCCGCGCCTTCCACGACGACTTTCGCGGCATCCCGCTGACCTGCTCGCTGCACGGCATCCGCTTCCAGCTAGCAACGACTACCATGCAGGTGCCCGAGGCGCCGCAGGTGGTCTCGCCGCCGCTTGCCGCGGCCTCCTGAGCAACGGCCTCAACCGCGCGTCGCACCGCCCCGGACCTCGCGGTGCCGCTGCAAATGCGCCCTCACCGCACGCTCCGCGGCGCGCGCGGAGCCGAAATAGCCGCCGTCGAGGACGTCAAAGGCGCGGTCGGAGGAGAAGAAGCAGAAGCCGCTTTTGTCGCTGACGACGATGCCGGCGGTCCGATCCGATACTTCGATGACATAGGCTTGAGACATTTGGGCTTGGGACATGCGTGTTCGATCGCCGGACGACGGCGCTCCTGTCTGATTGTCGGGTGCTTGACTTGTTGGAGCGATCAACAACAGACGCCGGTCGCCACCGAGACGCAGCGATGCTGCATGCGGTTTCGCATGTCGCACATCAAGCTGCGGTGGTCGTGTCTCATTGCGGTGGCCTTGAACAACGCGGGGTATCGCGCAGCAATATCCGGCCGAACCGCGCGGCGGTCAATGAAATGGCTGACCAAAGATAAGAGTCCGGCGCGACGCCTCATTCGCGGCCAGCGGAAAAACAGCACAGTTTTGGTGGTGACGGTCGTGGAGCGCTGAATTGGCCGGGCACCGTGCATCCCGGTGCCCGGCCAAGGTCGCTCAGGGCAGGATCGGCGGGTGATAGGTGAAGGTCGCCATCAGGATGGCCGCCAACAGCATCACGATCGGGAAATGGATGAAGAACTGCACCGAGGTGTAGCCGATCAGATCCTTCGACTTCAGGCCGAGGATGCCGAGCAGCGGCAGCATCCAGAACGGGTTGATGAAGTTCGGCAGCGTCTCGGCGATGTTGTAGACCATCACGGTCCAGCCGAGATGCGCGCCGATGTCGTTGGCCGCCTTCATGATGTATGGCGCCTCGATGATCCACTTTCCGCCGGCCGACGGCACGAAGAAGCCGAGCAGCGCCGAATAGATTCCAACCAGGAACGAAAATACGGTGGAATTGCTGGAGGCGCCGACGAACCAGTGTGCGATCGTGTCCGACAGCGTCGTACCGCTGCTGTTCGGGACCTTGGTCAGGATCTGCGCAATGCCGGCGTAGAACGGAAACTGCAACAGCACGCCGGAGACACTCGGCATCGCCTTCGAGAACGACTCGATGAGGCTGCGCGGACGCCAGTGCAGCACGATGCCAAGGATGAGGAAGACGAAATTATAGGTGTTGAGGCCCGACAGCGTGATCAACGGATTGCCCGACTGGAATGTCTGCCACAACCAGCCGGCGGCAAGCACGGCGATCAGGATCGTCAGCAGCGGGCTGAACTCGAGCCAGTCGCCCGGACGCGCCGGCTTCCTGGCCTCGATGCGATCATCGCCGAGCGCTACGCCGAGGTCTTCGGCCGTCTTGGCCTGCTCGGGCGCCGGCGTCGTGAAATAGCAGATCGCCGCGGACACGACGGTCACCATCACGACGGTGACCATATTCTGCCAAGTCAGGATGGTTTCGGAGAAACCGATCACGCCGGTGATCGGCAGGAGCGACGCCGGAATGCTGCCGGCATTGGCCTGCAGCTGCGCGGCCGAGGAGGTGATGCCGAGGGTGAAGCCGCAGCCGAGCCCGAGATAGCCGGCGGCGCCGGCCGCCCGGTAGTCGAGCCTGATGTCGGTGCGCCGTGCGATCTCGCGCACCAGAAGGCCGGAGAAGATCAGGCTCAGGCCCCAGTTCAGCAGCGACAGGAAGATGCTGAGCACGCCGACAAAGACCACCGCGCCGCGCCCGGTCTTCGGCACGCTGGCGAGCCGCGCCAGCACGGCCGCCACCGGCGGCGACATCGCCACGACATAGCCGCCGATCGCGACCAGCGCCATCTGCATGGTGAAGGGAATCAGGTTCCAGAACCCGTCACCAAACGCGCGGCTGACGGCGAGCGGCGAACCGCCATGCAAGATCGCGCCGATCGCGACCGCAATCACCGCGATCAGGACGAAGACGTAGGCATCCGGAAACCAGCGCTCCGCAAACGCCACCAGGGCTTGCGAAAATCGCGCTATGATGTTGTCCGCGACAGGTTTTCGTAAGCTCATGGTTTGATCGTGCGTTGCATTCGTCATCAATCTGATCCCCTTCCGGTAACGCGGTTACAGCCTTCAATCGTGTTTGGTCATCAAAGCGCGAGCGTGAGATCGGTCAGCGGCACAGCCTGGCAGGCAAGGCACTGTCCCTCACTGCCATCGACAGGGCCGAGATGGGTGAACTCGCCATCGACGACCTGAACCGCGCAGCTTTCGCATTGCCCGACACGGCAGCCGCTCGGCAGCGCGACGCCCGCCGCACCCGCCGCATCAAGCAGCGTCCCCTGCTCCGGCCGCCAGGAAAAACTCTGCTTGCTGCCCGCAAGCCGGACGGTGCGCGGCGCAAGATCGCTCGGCACCGACGGCGGCGACACGAAGCTTTCAGCAAAAATGTCGAAGCGCGGCACGCCGAGCGCCGTCACGGCCTCGATCTGTGCCGCAACGAATTCCGGCGAGCCGCAGATGTAGACCAGCGGCCAACGCGGCAACAGCGGCTTGACCTCTCCGAGATCAACCCTCCCCTTGCGCAACGAATGCGAGTGGATCGGATCCTGCGCGAACGGCGCGGAATAGAACGTCACACGCTTCAGCCCCGGAATACCGGTTTCCAACTCCGCAAGCCGCTCGGCAAACGGATGCTCCCGACTGCTGCGGCAGCCGTGGAGCAGCAGGATTTCGCCAACGCGATCTTGTGGTGCGATCCGTTGCAGCGTTTCGAGATGGCTGATGAACGGCGTGATGCCGATGCCGGCGGCGAGGAAGATCAGCGGCCGCTGCCCCTTCAATGGCGGCGTGAAGATGCCGCCCGGCGGCTCCAGCACGACCTCGTCTCCGACGGCAAGACGGTGCAGACGATCCGGCATGAAGAACGGCGCGTCGCCGCTCGGCGCCTCATTGAAGAAGCGCCCCTTCACCGCTATCGAGAGCACATCCGGCCGATCGCCCGATCCGGTCAGCGAATAGGCCCGTGCCTGCGTTGCGCCGGGCAGCGAGACCATCACGTGCTGGCCCGGCAGGAAGTCGGGCAGCGGACCGCCGTCAAGCGGCAGCAGGTTGAGCGCGATGACATTATCTGCCTCGGCGCGGCGCGCACCGAGCGTGAACCGCCGCTGACCGCTCCACAAGCCGCGACTGGCAACGCCGTCGCGCCTGATGTCGCAGACGATCGCGCGCAGCGGGACGGAGCCGCTGACCGGATCGCGCGCATCGTCATGCAGCACGGCATTGATGTTGCGGGTGTGGATGCCTGCCGTCGCGGAACGCTCGCGGCCGAGCGGCGGACAGTCTTCCCACCAGCCGAATTCGGAGACGACGACCCGATCGTCGAGCGCCGCATTGAGGCGCACCTTCAGGCGCACGTCACCGCCATGCGTCTCGACCACGGCCCAGTCGCCTTCGGCAAGGCCGCGCCGCGCCGCGAGCTGCGGACTGATCTCGACGGCCGGATCGGGTGACTTGCGCCGCAGCGAGGCGACGTGCCGATAAGAGGAGTGAACGAACCAGCCGCTCTTGGCGGTGGAAAGCACGAGCGGAAAGCGTGCATCCGGCGCTGCCGTGAGCGGGCTGCCGACCGGCTCGACATGGTCGGGCAAGGGATCATACCCGTGTCCCAGCATCAGCTCGGAATAAAGCTCGACGCGGCGCGTCGGCGTCGCGAATCCGGCAACCGTTCGGTCCTCTTGCGCCACGGCGTATTTTTCGTCGCGGAAGATCTGCGGGAAGCGGCGGCCTTCAGGATGCCCGCGCAAATCCTCGACACCGATGCCGAGCGGCGCGAGCTGATAGTTCCAGCCGGCCGTGATATCGCCGCCGAAGAACAATTCGCCCATCCCGAGCTTGAGCGCGAGCGCGGCGGCGATCTCGTAATCGGCCTTCACTGCGCCGACCGGCTCGACCATGCGCGGGCGAAACTGCACGGTCTCGACGGCTTCCTGCGTGATCTCGAATCCGATCTTGAGCGCATCGCGCTCCCACGGCGTGCTGGCCGGCAGCACGAAATCGGCGCTCTCCGCGGTCGGGTTCATGAACATGTCGATATGAACCTGGAATTCCAGCGCGTTCAGCGCGGCACGGTTGCGCTCGGAATGGCCCTGCGAGACGACGAAGTTGGTGCCGAAGGCGACCAGCGCGCGGACCCGGTAAGGCTCGCCATCGAGCACCGCCCTGCTGAAATCGCGCGCCGTGATCCAGCCCTTGGCCGGCGGGCCGAGCGGCAATTCGGCAATGCCCAGCGCCTTCGCCTGCTGCTCCGGCGACAGGATATTGTAGTCGTTGAGGGCACGGGTCGGCGGCGGCACCGGCCAGCGATTGCCGCCGGGCCGATCGCAAGCGCCGGTCAGCGCATACAACGTCGCAATCGTGCGCTCGATCGCGGTCGCGTTGGTGTGCTGCCCGACGCCGGTCCAGGAATGATAGGCGAGCCGCGGCCGGCGAGCGAGCAGCGCGTTGAACGCGTCGACGTCCTCGACAGGAAGCCAGGTCAGTTCCGCGACGCGCGCCGGCGTGTAAGGCGCGGCTCGCTCGACGAGCAGCTCGAACGCGGTTGCCACCGCTATCATCCGGCCGTCGCGTGTGCGGACCTGCAGCGCGCCACGCAGCTGGCCACAGCTCTCCGGCGCGTAACGCGTGTCGCAAGGCACGGCCGCGCCCGACGCATCGAGACGAACGAAAGCCTCCGGCGCGCCATCCGGCCACAACGCGTCGGCGCGCAGGAAGCGTCCCGTCGCACGATCGACCAGCAGCGATCCATTGGTCCATGCGCTGACGAAATCCGCATCGAAGCTGTCGGTTGCGACGAGGTGACGGATCGCCCCCATCGCGAGCGCGCCATCGGCGCCCGGACGGATGCGCAGCCACAGATCGGCCTGCTGCCCCGAGCCGTTCGGCTTGGGATCGACCACCACGACCTTGGCGCCGCGCCGCCGCGCATCGGCGATCCGCGTTGCCTGGGCGAGCCAGGTTCGCGCGGGATTGTGGCCCCACAGGATAATCGCATCGGCATTGTCGTAATCGGGAAAGCCGATGCCGCGGCCGAAGGTCAGCGCGTGCGCATAGTCCTTGTGCCAGCCACAGATCTCGACCGCATAGATCAGGTTCGGGCTGCCGAAGCCGCGGATGAAGCGCTCGACCCACTCGAAACTGTCGACCATCGGCGTACCGCTCGGCGTGGTGACGCCGAACGCCACCGCTTCGGCGCCGCTCTCGGCGCGGATCGTGCCGAGCTTCTCGGCGATCTCGGTCAACGCCTCATCCCACGACACCTCGACCCAGCCCGGATCGGCGGCACCGCGCGGCTGGGTCCGCTTGAGCGGGACGGTCAGCCGGCGCGGGCTGGCAACGATCTCGGGGGCCGCGCGACCCTTGGCGCATAGGGCGCCACCGGTCGGGTGGTTATTCAATACCTCTATACCGACAAGACGCCCATCCTCGACCACGGTGACGGCACCGCAGCGCGAGCGACAAAGCGTGCAATAGCCGGGTAGCCGCTGTTTCACCGCCGTCTCACTATCCGATCGCCCCTTGTGACGCATTCTTGTAATGCGTTACACATTTACGTCATACGCTACCGGCGGCGTCAAGGCTAAGTAATAATCAGCGACGAATCGGAGTTCCCAGCGAGAGGCGGCCACGACCACCGATGGACCAGAATTTGCGAGAACAGGTGCTGCAGCGGGTGCGGGCCGAGATCATTTCCGGGCAGAGCCTTCCGGGCACGATGTATTCGGTGCCGAGTCTCGCGGCGAGCCTCGGCGTCTCCTCGACGCCGGTGCGCGAAGCGCTGCTTGAGCTCAGCCGCGGCGGCCTGGTCGAGCCGATGCGCAACCGCGGCTTCAAGGTGGTGGAGCCGACGCTGACTGAACTGCGCAATCTGTTCGACATGCGCGAAGTGCTCGAGCTGCACGCCGCCGTGCTGGTCGCCGCCAATCCACCGAAGGATCTAACAATCGTACGCGGCTGGGCCGACCAGATCGCCAGGGCCGTGGAGACCGACGACGTCCAGCTCTATCTGGAAGCCGACCGCAACTATCATCGCGAGTTCATCGCGGCCGCCGGCAACGACCTGCTGACCGACACGGTGATGGGCCTGCGCGACAAGATGCGGCTCTACGGCATCAGCTCCCGCGCCGGCCACGAGCGGCAGCAAGCGTCAGTGCCTGAGCACTACCGGTTGATCGAGCTCGCGCTCGCCGGCGAGACCGAGGCGCTGACCACCCTGCTGCGCACTCACATCCGCTCCTGGGAGCCGATCTTCGTCGATGCATTGCTGCGCTCGAAGGAGCATGCGCGCGAACCACTGCGGCAGGCCCGCGGCTGATGCGGAGCGGAGGCAGATAGCCGGTCATGGTGACCGGCTAGTCCAGAATGCTCTTGTAGTGCTCTGAGAAAACATCGCGGCCGATGATCAGCCGCATCACTTCGGAGCTTCCTGCCAGTATTCGATTGACGCGCGCGTCGGTAAACATGCGACTGATCGGATATTCATCCATGTAACCTGCGCCGCCGTGCAACTGGACGCCAAGATCGAGCATCTTCCACTCGACCTCCGACGACATCATCTTGGCCTTGGCGCCCATGTTGCTGGTCAGGCGTCCGGCATTGTGTTCGGCCACGCAGTGATCGACATAGACCTGCACGAGATCGATTTCGGCATCCATCTCCGCCATGCGGAACTGGGTGTTCTGCTGTTCGGCGAGCGGCCGGCCGAACAATTTGCGGTCCATCACGTAGGCGCGCGTGATGTCGAACGCCTTGCGGCCGTTGGCGATCGATCCGACCGCGGAGATCAGCCGCTCCTCGGCAAGGCCTTCCATCAGATAGTAGAAGCCCCTGCCGGGTTCTCCCAGCACGTTGGCCTTGGGCACCTTCACATTGTTGAAGAACAGTTCGGCAGTGTCCTGCGCCGGCATGCCCATCTTCTTGAGATTGCGGCCGCGCTCAAAACCTTCCATGCCGCGCTCGACGATCAGAAGCACCATGGCATGCTTCTTCTCGGCGCCCGCGAGCTTGGCCGCGACGATCACCACGTCGGAATTGATGCCGTTGGAAATATAGGTCTTCGAGCCATTGAGCAGGAAATGATCGCCCTTGTCTTCCGCCGTCGTCCGCATGCCGGCGAGGTCCGAGCCCGCGCCGGGCTCGGTCATCGCGATCGCCAGGATGGTCTTGCCGCTAACGCATTTCGGCAGGAACCGGTCGCGCTGCTCCTCGGTGCCGAAGCGTTTGAAGTAAGAACCGACCAGTCGGCTGTGCAGCGTGTTGAACCAGCCCTTGCAGCCCGAGCGCGCGGTCTCCTCGATGATGATCTGCTCATAGCGGAAGTCCTCGTCGCCCATTCCGCCATATTTTTCCTCGGGCCAGATCATCAGGAAGCCGAGGTCGCCGGCCTTCTTGAACGCGCTGCGGTCGACGATGCCGGCCTCCCGCCATTCCTCCATATGGGGCGCAATCTCGCTGGCGAGAAACTTGCGGTAGGAGTCGCGGAAGATGACCTGGTCTTCGGTAAAGCTGCGCATCATTCACCCAATAGCGCTGTCATGGAAACCGCCGGCGTGCGCCGAGTCACCGGTACAAAAAATTGGAGCGCCGGTTCTGCTGCAATCAAAACCGACGCTCCGTCATCGAAACAGGCGATGCGCTACTTGCCCTTCCAGTTCGGCGCTCGCTTTTCGGCAAAGGCAGCCGCGCCTTCGCGGGCATCCTCGGATACGAAGACAGGACCGACGATCTCCTGCTGCCTCTTCCACATCTCATCTTCCCGCCAGAGCCGTGATTCGACGATCACCTGCTTGGATGCCTTGACGGCGAGCGGGCCGTTGGCGCCGATCGCTGCCGCGAGCTCAAGCGCGGCGTCGAGCGCCGGGCCGTCGGTCACGCGATTGATGATGCCGAGTTGATAGGCGCGCTCGGCGCCGAAGAACTCGCCCGTCAATGCGAACTCCATCGCCACACGGAACGGCATCTGCCGCGGCATGCGGATTAGCCCGCCGGCCGCGGCAGCCAGCCCGCGCTTCACCTCGGGGATCCCGAACTTGGCGTTGCGGTTGGCGACGATCATGTCGCACGACAGCGCGATCTCCATCCCGCCGGCGAGCGCATACCCGTCGACAGCCGCGATCAGCGGCTTCTTCGGCGGCGCCTCGGTGAGGCCGGCGAAGCCGCGGCCGGGGATCGACGGCCGCTCGCCTTTCAGGAACCCCTTGAGGTCCATGCCCGAGCAGAATGTGCCGCCGGCGCCGGTGATGATGCCGACGCTCAAGGAATCGTCGGCGTCGAGCCGGTCGATCGCCGCGGCCACGCCCTTGGAGAGGGCGAGATTGGCCGCGTTCTTGGCTTCCGGCCGGTTCAGGGTGATGATCAGTATCGGTCCGCGGACTTCAGTGAGGACCGGAGTTTCTTCGGACATCGCTCTCGTCTCCTGTTGCCGTGCGCGGTCGCTTAGCGCGGGGCCATGCGGATGGCGCCGTCGAGACGGACGTCTTCACCGTTGAAGTAGCCGTTGGTGATCATGGTCAGCGCCAGATGCGCATATTCCTCCGGCATGCCGAGACGCTTCGGGAACGGCACCGACGCGCTGAGCGCGGCCTTGACGTTCTCCGGGGCGCCCTGCAGCAGCGGGGTGTTGAAGATGCCCGGCAAGATGGTGTTGACGCGGATGCCTTCGGCCATCAGGTCGCGCGCGATCGGCAGGGTCATGCCGACGACGCCGGCCTTCGAGGCCGAATAGGCCGCCTGCCCCATCTGGCCGTCTTCGGCCGCGACCGAGGCTGTGTTGACGACCGCACCGCGCTCACCGTGCTCCAGCGGAGCCAGCGACAGCATGCCCTGCGCCGACTTGGCGATGCAACGGAAGGTGCCGACGAGGTTGATCTGGATGATGCGGTTGAAGGCGTCGATCGGGAAGTGGGTGGGCTCGCCGGTTTTCTTGTCGCGGCCCGCGGTCTTCACCGCGTTGCCGGTGCCCGCGCAGTTCACCAGGATGCGCTCCTGGCCATGCGCGGCGCGGGCCTTGGCGAAGCCCGCATCGACTTGCTCGTCCGAGGTGACATCGACCTTGCAGAACACACCGCCGATTTCCTTGGCGATGGCTTCACCCTTCTCTTCGTTGAAGTCGAAGATCGCGACTTTCACGCCTTGCGCAGCCAGCGCGCGCGAGGTGGCAGCACCAAGGCCGGAAGCCCCGCCGGTGACGACGGCGGCGACCGATGAATCGAGTTTCATGGCAATATCCTTTCGCGATCACATGCGTTCGATGATGATGGCCGGTGCCATGCCGCCGGCGGCACACATGGTGACCAAGCCATAGCGTCCGCCGCTGCGCTCGAGCTCGTCGAGCGCCGTGCCGATCAGGATCGATCCGGTCGCGCCGATCGGATGGCCGAGCGCGATCGAGCCGCCATTGATGTTGACCTTCTCGCGGTCCAGCTCGAGGTCGCGGATGAATTTCTCGGCAACGACCGCGAAAGCCTCGTTGATCTCCCAGACGTCGATGTCGTTCTTGGTCAGGCCGGCCTTGGCGAGTACCTTCTTGGCCGCCGGAACCGGCGCGTTGAGCATCAGGGTCGGATCGTCACCCTGGTTGGCATAGGCCACGACGCGGCCGCGCGGCTTGAGGCCGTGCTTCTCGGCATATTCCTTCGACGTGATCAGCACCGCGGCGGCGCCGTCCACCACGCCCGAGCTGTTGCCGGCATGATGCACGCCCTTCCACTCGAGGTTAGGATAGCGGCGCTGGATCTGCTTCTTGAAGGTCACGCCGTTACCGAGGTCGAAATCGGCAAGCTGCTCGAAGCTCGGCTTCAGCGAAGCCAGTCCTTCGGCAGTGGTTTCCGGGCGCGGGAATTCTTCGCGATTGAGGGCAACGCTGCCGTCGTCGTTGAGGACGGGGATCACCGACTTGGCGAAGCGGCCTTCATCGATCGCCCGCTTGGCGCGCCGCTGGCTCGTCAGCGCCAGTGCATCGCAGGCCTCGCGGCTGATCCCCTCGCGCGTCGCGATGGCGTCGCCGCACACGCCCTGGTGCGACTGCGGGTGAATCTCGTCGAGCGCCGGATTGCCCGAACCCATCATCCGCGCCGGCTGCCCGGCCTTGGAGCGCTCGGCTGCCAGGGTCTGTTGGTAGCTCATCATCTCGGTGCCGCCGGCGATGACGCAATCTTCCATCCCCGACATCACGGACGCTGCCGCGAGGTTCACCGAGGTGATGCCGCCGCCGCAGAAACGATCCAGCGTGGTGCCGCTGGCGTTGATATCGTAGCCTGCCGCGAGCGCGGACATGCGTCCGAGATCGCCGCCCTGCTTGCCTTCCTGAGTCGATGTCGACCAGATGATGTCATCGACGGTCGACGTATCGAGCTTGTTGCGCTCCTTGAGCGCGCCGAGCACCGTCGCGGCCAGATGCTGCGGATGCAGGTGCGACAGCGCCCCCTTGCCCGGCTTGCCGATGCCCCGCGGCGTGCGAACAGCGTCAATGATGTATGCTTCAGACATGCGTTTCCCTTTGCTTCGGATGTTTCGTTAGCTTGCGCTCGTACCGATAGTCCCAACCGTCTCCGCGAGGCGTCAACGGTGTGGCGTCACCGCAAGCGGCTCGGCAATCGAGTTGCGCTGATCTTCGAAGTACCCGAAGCGCGGCACCTGCCGGAGTTGCTGCTCGTCGGCGCAGACAGGCTTGTCGCAACCCTGCGCAAACAACGGCGCGCCGGGCGCAGCGGCGTGGGGACCGAGAGCATATTTCTGCTCTTGCGGCAGATAGATCAGCTGCCCGATCTGGGTAAGCGTCAAGGTGAGACGCGAGACCGTCGATCGCGGAAGACCGCAGCGATCGGCGATTTCGCGATTTCCCAGGCGTATGCTTCGACCTTCGAAGCAACGCACGATGTCGAATGCGCGCGACACCACCTGGATCACGCGCCGGTTGTCCGTGCCGGCGGTCTCTTGCGCCATCAGTACCTCAGATCGACGTCCCATCGTTTACGCCTCACTCCTCATTTTCCATACGGGTGAACGAAGCCCACTCTGCTTCGGGCGGCAGACGCCGATCCGCGACATCACGGCCGGGCGCGCAACGCTCGCGCGCCCGAACTGATGTGCGAGATTTGGCGGCAGGGGTCCGCGGCGCGCACCGCGTGGGCGATCGCAGCGGTGCTGCACAGATTTTTCCGGGATCGACGGTTTGACGCGATGGCCGGTCGCTCCGGCGTTCGGTCTGCCCGCGGTGATCACACTGACGTTGCGCTCGGCAAAGCGTGCGGCGGGCTCGGCAAGGTCATTCTCAGCCTGTTCGAGGCCGCTGCGCACGGAATGCACCAACACCTGGTCTTCCAGCCAAGTGAAGCCGCGGCCGCGCGGGGCAAGCAGCTTCGGATGTCTCTGGCCGGCCAGCATCAGGCGGATTCTTTCCCTAGGGTTTCGGGCTTTAATTAATTGATTAATTAGTCAGGTGATTAAAGTGGGCGCTCTCCCCTGTCAACCGCCCTCGCCGCAGGGCGCCCCGCGCAGCCCGCACCTTCACCCCAACTCCTGTCAGCGCTGTCGTGATGAACTTCGTCAAATTCAAACGGCGATCGAAATTCCGCGCGCGATAGCGGACATGCCCCGACAATTTGCGTGCCGCTGCGAAGCGCACGCGCAAGCGTGAGAGCAGAGATCAGGAAGCGGCGTGAGGAAGCAGGCGATAGCGGTTGCCGGAACAGACGCGACCGGCCGGGATGACCGTTACGAGGGCGGACTTAAGCTATGAAAGCTTGGTGGGCGCACCAGGGCTCGAACCCGAGACCCGCTGATTAAGAGGCGTATGATTTGTTAGCAAAATCAACGGCCATTCCGACAAATCGCTCGTAGAGCGTGCATTGAACCTCCAGTTTGATTTCCTCTTGTCGGAATGGGGCAAGGCAAATTTCGAGCGAGCCCGGACCAACTGACGATAAGGCGTCGGGAATTCGAGGCACTGGTCCGCTGCATCGCTAAGCCCACTATTCTCGAAGCCCTCTTTTCTACCTACGGGCAGGCAAACTCGCGAGGTCGCCTCCTGATACCCCGTCAAAGGCCTCCTTTCGCCCGCAATTCCACTGCGAGAGGGTTGGAACCAGTTAGGTGCCGGCCTGGGGAGGCTCGCGTCGCGAAATGTCCGTCGCGGAAAGTGCCGAGAAGGTCGGAGCGGATCGCTTGATGTCGTCGGATTCCTCCTCCATCCAATTGAAGCGATCTTTTTGCCATGCCCGGACAAGCTCCGCCTATCGCCGGCTGAGCAGGATGTTGCGGTGCTGCAGATCCTTGATCCTTTCGGGCGCAAAGTCGAGCTGGCCAAGGACGTCTTCATTGTGCTCGCCCTGATAGGCCGGCATGCCGGGCGACGGCAGTTCCGAGCGACTGAAGATCCAGGGATTGCCCGGCATTCGGACCAATCCGCCGGCCCGGTCATCGACCTCGACCACGGCATTCCACTCCTTGGCCCAATCAGTCTCCACGAACTCGTTGACGGTGCGCACGCGCCCAACCGCGAGCCCGGCTTCACTGACTTGCGCCTGCAACTGCTCGAGATTCTCGAACGTCGTAATCCAGGCGCGGATTTCGGCGAGCAACGGCGCGAGGTTCTGCCGGCGCAGGCTGGCGGTGGCGTAGCGGGCATCGGCCAGCAAATCGCTTCGCCGCATCATCGCGCAGTAGCGCGTGAACATCGGCGAATAGATCGGGCTGGCGGCGATCGTCAGGCGAGTGCCGTCGGACATCTCGAAGATGTGCGACTCATTAGCCGACAGCGCGATAGGCTCGCCGTCGGTGTCGATCCCCGACATCATCGCGCCGGCGCGCTCGTTGACCGACAGCATCGTCGCAGCCATCGACACGTCGACGTGCTGTCCCTCGCCGGTGCGGTTGCGATGCTGGAGCGCGGCGAGCACAGCGATCACGCCCTGCAGCCCGGTATAGACATCGGCATGGCTGCACGAATCGCCGCGTGGCTCCGACAATGCCGCACCGAAATGGTCCTGCACGATCGAGGTCAGGCCGGTCTCGGCCTGCACCGTAGGCGCAAAGGCCGGCCGGTTGCGCCAGGAGGTCGACTGCCCGTAGCCGCTCAGCGAGACATAGATGATGCCGGGGTTGAAGGCACGGACGTCGTCGTAGCTGAAGCCGAACCGCGCCAAGGTGCCGGGACGGAAATTCTCGACGATGACGTCGGCCCCCCTACACAGGCGGGTGACTATCTCGCGTCCCTCAACATAGTTCAGATCGATGCTGAGATTCCGCTTGCCGGCGTTCTGCTGCACGAAATAGAGACCCATACCACCGACGTAAGGCAGTCCGGCGCGGCCAATGTCGCCGGACGGCGGCTCGATCTTGGTGACCTCGGCGCCGAGGTCACGCAGCGCCTTGGTGCAATGCGGACCGGCCAACACGCGAGTGAAATCGACCACCCGCAATCCCTGAAGAGGCGCAGCCGACATCGTCAGTCTCCCTCGAAGACAGCTGTTGCCGGGCCCGACGCGAAGAAGGCGTCGGCGCCGCGCTGGCGATCCCTGGCCTTCCAGATCATGTCGTTGATCTCGACCTGTCGCGCGTCGGCAGCGGCGACGCCGCCGCGCGCCTGCAGGTTCGCCTGCATCTTGATGCCCGCGATGACCTTGGTCGGGCCGGCGGCGAGCTGTCGGGCCATGGTCATCGATGAAGCGCCCAATTCGGCTTCCGGGACGACGAGGTTGATGATGCCCCAGCGTTCGAACGCCTCGGGAGTGTGACGGCGGCCGAGCATCGCGATCTCCTTGGCCCGCGCGATGCCGGCGCGTTGCGCGATGCGCTGCGTGCCGCCGAGCAGCGGCAGCAACCCGACCGCAACCTCGACCTGGCCGAGGAACGCGGTGTTCGCTGCGATAATCATGTCGCAGGTCAGCGTGAGCTCAAGCCCGCCGCCAAGCACGCCGCCATTGACGGCGGCAACCGTGGGAATCGGTACATCCTCGAGACTACGCCAGATCTTTTCGAGGCCCGCCTGATCGGTGTGCAGCTTGGTGCCGGTTCCCCAGGACGCCATCTCCGCGCCGGCGCAGAAGTGCCGCATCGAGCTACGCAGCAGGATGGCGCGGCAGCCGGCCGCAACCACAGCGTGGTAGGCGCCGACCACATCGTTGATGAGCTGGTCGTCGAGCAAATTGTGCGGCGGCTTCGCCAGCGTCACCACGCCGACCTTGCCGTCCATCTCGTGAAGTACTGTCGTCATCAGGTTCCCTCCGCTCGATACAAAAGCCGGCCGGCAGCGCTTTCGACGCAGCGTCACGGCGGTCAGACGTCTCCTCGCTGCGAGCCTGCCCGGCGCAGATCCCGCTGTTCTGATGATTTGAATGTCGTCCGTCATAACAAACGTGACAACGTCAAGCTCTGCCAATTATGATGTCGAAAATTGCCAAACGGCCGGAAGAGCCGTTCGTCGGCCTGTCAATCTGTGCCAGCCGGACGTGGAGGAAGTGCCATGAAGCCGATCAAGATCGTGATGCCGATCTCGAGCGACCCCGATGCGCCGACGCAGAGCCTGCTCGGACTCGGCGCGCTGGCCGCCGAGCTGGCGGCGCAGGGCGTGTCGGTTCGGGAGCTGTTTGCACGGACCGGTCTCGATGCTTCCCAGCTCGAGGATCCCCACGCTCGCATCTCGCACCGCCAGCGGCTGGCGATCTACCGCAACGCGATGCGGCTGGCGAAGCGCTCCGATATAGGGTTGCTCGCAGGCGCTCGGCAGCGCATCAGCGATTACGGCATTTACGGCTATGCGCTGGTGTCGAGCCGGACATTCGGCGAAGCGCTGATGTTCTCGCTCGATCACATCACCATGGCCGGGCCGGCAGTAAGGCAGATCAGCTTCCGGATCGAGCACGGGACGACCGCGATCCTTCGCAGCCATGGGCTCGACCCGCTCGGCGAGCTGCTGCCGTTCGCCGCGGAATTCT
The DNA here is from genome assembly GCF_029714345.1 of Bradyrhizobium brasilense. Classification (NCBI taxonomy): domain Bacteria; kingdom Pseudomonadati; phylum Pseudomonadota; class Alphaproteobacteria; order Hyphomicrobiales; family Nitrobacteraceae; genus Bradyrhizobium; species Bradyrhizobium brasilense. Next base: position 3,147,879 of record NZ_CP121669.1, on the reverse strand, counting down.
GGCGCAGCTCGATGACCGCGGTGTTCAGCCGCATCCTCGAGTCGCCGTTCCCGAGCAAGAGGATGATCTTTCCGTTTGCCGCACCCGTGCACTGGCGCAACTACGAGCGGATGTTCAACTGCCCGATCGACTTCGGCGCCGATCGCATGGAATGGCATTTCGATGCCAAGGTGCTCGATCTGCCCTGCCCCAATGCAAACCCGATCACCGCGAAGATCTGCCAGCAGCTCTGTGACGTCGTCTTGACCGAGCATCCCGGCGAATCCGAGCTAGTAAGGCGGATCAGAGCCGCCTGCCTCAACAGCCCCAGCCGATTTGCGGGCGCGCCGGAGATCGCATCCAAGCTCGGGCTGTCGCTGCGAACGTTCCACCGCAGGCTGGCGGTGGACGGGCAGTCGTTCCAGTCGATCGTCGACGGGATGCGGCAGTCGATTGCGACGGAGTTGCTCGAGAACACCCATCTGGCAATCGATCAGGTCGCCGAGCGTGTCGGCTTTGCCGACGCTACCAGCTTCCGCAAGGCGTTCAAGAAGTGGACCAACCGCTCGCCGTCGGACTTCCGTCACCCTACAGCGCAGCGGCCAGCAGCGTCGCCAGACGCGTGACCAGCAACAGCGATAACCCGACCGCCAATGTCAGGAGCTGTCCGAAGCGGAAGTCGTCTGGATCGAGCGCTGCGTTCTGGAGCTGTGCGTAGGTTAGCAGCGATTGACACTCCATATCACCCTCCCGCCATCAGGCATGGTTGTTTCCGGCAATGACGGCGTCCGCCGGCCCGATCCTGCCGACGCATGAGCCGAAGCCGATGCTCGCAAAACCTTCCAGGCTGCAGCGGCCGCGGAAGGTAACCTCGTCGCCGTCCTCGAGGAAGCCGCGGCGCTCGCCGCTCGGAAGCACGGCCGGCCGTGATCCGGCGGCGGTGAACTCGAGCATGCTCGAAAGCTGCGCCGGGCTAGGCCCCGAAATGGTGCCAGTGCCGATCAGGTCGCCCGGCAGCAGATTGCAGCCGTTGATGCTGTGATGCGCGATCATCTGCGCCGGGGTCCAATACAGGTATTTGGCATTGGATGTGAGAATCGCCGCAGCGGGCTGGTTCGCGGCGCGCATCTGCGCGGTCGAGAGCAGGACCTCGAGGTGGACATCGAGTCCGCCGTGCGATTGATCGGCCGCGTCGAACAGATAGTCGAGCGGACGCGGATCGCCGTCCGGCCGCGCCGGCGCCGGGACACGGAACGGCGCCAGCGCATCCGACGTGACGACCCACGGTGACACCGAGGTGGCAAAACTCTTGCTGAGGAACGGTCCGAGCGGAAACATCTCCCAGCGCTGGATGTCGCGCGCCGACCAGTCGTTCAGCAGCGAATAGCCGACGATCTGCTGCGATGCTTCGGCGATCGGGACGGGATTGCCGAGCCGGTTGCCGGCAGCGAGGTAGAAGCCCATCTCGAGCTCGAAATCCAGCCGTTCGCACGGGCCAAAGCCCGGCGCTGCGCCCGCCACCGTGGGCGGGCGTTGCCCGAGTGGCCGTCGCACCATCCCGCGCCCCACTTGCACCGACGAGGCACGGCCGTGATAGGCGATGGGCACCCATTTGTAGTTCGCGGGAAGCGGATTTTCCGGCGTCAGCAGCGCGCCCGCCGCCCGCGCATGATAGATGCCGGCGTAGAAGTCCGTGTAGTTCGAGATGCGTGTGGGCAGATGCAGCGTCGCATCCGCGATCGACGTCAGCAATTCGGAGGCGCGGCGCCTGGTGTCATTGGCCGCGCTGCCCTGCCCCAGCAGATCGGCGGCGCGGCGGCGCAGCTTCCGCATCGCCATAGGTCCGAGCGCGAACAGCGCATTGAGCGTGCCTTGCTGGAGTGCCTGGCGGATCGGCGCCGCGAGGTGCTCATCGGAACCGAGCGCTCGCTTCAGGTCGAAGACGAAATCTCCGATCGCGGTGCCGATCCGCGGCTGCGTATCGGCCGCGGTGCTGAAGATGCCAAGCGGCAGATTCTGGATCGGGAAGTCGGTCGCGCCGCCGTTTGCCGTCTCGACAAAACTCCGCCGTGCCGGGTCGTGGGTCTCGTCGAGTTGAACTGCGTTGGTCATGCTGTCTTCCAGGTTCCTCGATCCGTGCCGTCCATTGTCACGAGGCCGCGGCTGCGAGAGCCGGGCGTTCGCTGGCCAAAACCGTTCCGATCTCGGATTGGATGAACTGCGCCGCAAACGCCTCGCGTTCGCGCGCAGCGCGCTCGCTGCGATCCGTTACCGAGAAGAGCCAGACGAACAGGAAGGCGAGCGGCATCGAGACCAGAGCCGGATTGTCGTAGGGGAACAGCGCCGTCGGAAAGCCGAGGACGGCGACCCAGACCGTCTTGCTCAGCACGACCAGCACGACCGACGCGACGAGGCCCGCGAGACCGCCGGCGACGGCGCCGCGCGTCGTGGTGCCACGCCAAAACATCGCCATCGCCAGCACCGGAAAATTGCAGCTCGCGGCCACCGACAACGCAAGTCCGGCCATGAACGCCACGTTCTGGTTCTCGAAGGCGTAGGCCAGCAGAACCGCAACGACGCCGATGGCCACAGCCGAGACCTTCGAGACCAGCAGTTCGCGCGCTTCGGATGCCTTGCCGCCGGCCAGCACCTGGCCGTAGATGTCATGACTGACGGCGGAGGCGCCGGCGAGCGTCAGGCCGGCGACGACGGCAAGGATGGTCGCGAATGCCACCGCGGAGATGAATCCGAGCAGCAGCGGACCGCCCATCGCGTGGGCGAGATGGATCGACGCCATGTTCGGCCCGCCGACCAGATCGGCGATCTTGTTGAACTGCCCGGATGCCGCGACATTGAAATAGCTCGGATCCGTCATAAGGATCGCTGCGGCGGCAAAGCCCAGCACCGGAATGATCCAGCAGAAATACGCGACGCAGGCCGTCGCATAGAACACCGATTTGCGGGCCGCGGCGGCGTCCTTCACCGTGAAGAACCGCATAAGGATATGCGGCAGGCCGGCGGTGCCGAACACCAGCGCGAGGCCGAGCGAGATGGCGGACACCGGTTCGGCGAACAGTCCGCCGGGGACCAGAATAGCGGCTCCCTTGGGATGGACGTGGCTTGCGGCCTCCAGCAGCCGTCCGAGGCTGAACTCGAAATGCCACAGGGCAGCCAGCGCGAGCAGCGTTCCGCCGCACAGCAGCAGCACCGCCTTGGTGATCTGAACCCAAGTGGTCGCCTGCATGCCGCCCACGATCACATAAAGGATCATCAGCACGCCGACGCCGAGCACGGCGAAGATGTAGTTGATGCCGAAGAGCAGCTGGATCACCTTGCCCGCGCCGATCAGCTGCGCGATCAGGTAGAACAGCACAACGACGAGACTTCCGGTCGCGGCGACGAGCCGGACCGGCGTCCGCTGCAGGCGAAACGCGGCGGCATCCGCGAAGGTGTAGCTGCCCAGATTGCGCATGCGCTCCGACATCAGGAACAGCACTATCGGCCATCCCGTGAGAAAGCCGAGCGCGTAAATGAAGCCGTCGAAGCCGTTGGCGTAGACCAGCGCGGATATGCCGAGAAATGCGGCCGCCGACAGGAAATCGCCAGCGGTCGCCAGACCGTTCTGCACCGGCGTGATCGCGTGTCCGGCGGTGTAGAAGCCCGCCTTCGATCCGGTGCTGCCGGCCGAGCGCCAGGTGATGACGAGCGTGACGGCGACGATAATCAGGAACATTCCGATCGCGATCCAGTCGGGCCCACGCGCCGCCGCGGCTGGCGCGCCCTGGGCCATCGCCGCGAATGGAAACACCACACAAAGTGCGATCAGCAGCCATCTGGCGATCATCGGCCGAGCTCCCGATTGACTCTGCGCGCGAGTTCGTCGAAGCGCGTGTTCGAGCGCTGAACATAGAAGGCGGTGAAGGCGATGATCGCCGCAACCATGAGAAGGGCGAGCGCGAAGCCGAGCGGCATCGCGCTGCCGGCGAAACTCGCGCCGAGCGCGGCTTTCGCGGTCGAGATCAGCGCGATGAAGCCGAAGAACATGACCAGCGTCAGGATGGACAGACCCCATCGCAGCCGCGCGCGTCCCGAGACCAGTTCCCTGAACGCGGCGTCGGCAAGGATTTCTCGCGTGCGGTCCGGCAACAGTTGCGGCATCCGATTCCTCCCTCGGAGACATTTTGCTGATCGCCGTGCCCATCCGCGTGCGTTGCGCCGCAGAGATTCAAGGCTCGGGGTGTCTCCTCTCCAGGCTCGGAGCATTAGAATCCGGACCGCATCCGGCAAGGTGATATCCTGCCAAACTCCGGGTGATTTCATGCCATGCTGGGCGCGCCGCGATTGTCGCGCCATCACCTGTCTCGACATCCCGCGACGATGCACAAGCTGGAGAGTCGTAATTCGCCTGTCAGCCGACCTACGGGCCGTCGTCGATGCCTGGGCGGCAAAGCAGGACGATACTCCGGGCCGCTCTGAGGACGTCCGCCGGCTCATCGAGTTCGAGCTAACTGTATCGCCCACGGCGCTGCGCGCTGAACGGCACAGCCCCAGGGAGCGCGCCCGCGAATTGGCAGGCGACGCAATCCACAAGGTGACCGACAGTACAGCCAGCCAAGACGATCAGGCCAGCCGCAAGCGCAAGCTCATCAAAAGGCCGGAGCGGTTTCACAAGGTACGCCGCGACAGAAATCTAAAATGATCACAGCCTCAAGATCATTGCCCCATAATAGGATCGAAAGCTTGCTTCGCGCGTTGAATTAGTCAGCCCAAATGGGAGGTCAACAATGATTAAAGAGCGAGACCGACGGGCGCCGACGGCTGCGGAACGCGAAGCAAACAAGGCATTCAAAACTGTCAGGCCGAAGGATGCTATGACGGATTACGCCAAAGCGCAAAAAGCGGTCCATGATAATCGAGAGCGCCTAAAGGCCGAACGGCTGGCGCGGGAGGCAGAAGCGGCCAACCGCACAAAAGCAGACTAAGCGTCCCATGTGGATGATCACGGAGGACCAAAGTTTGTGAGGGTGAGATGGCCCTGCACTTCCGCCGAGTCGATACTGAACTGGAGATATGGATCGCAAGCAGCGACGACTATTCATTCGTCATCAGCAACGAGAGCCGGAGTGGACCTGGATTGCATGGAGAGCCGGGCTTTGTTGCATCATATCGCCCCGACTTTCTGAATATGCCAGCGGCTCACGTATCCGGGTCTCCCTTCAGTTCGTTCGCTGAAGCCGAGCGGGCCTGCAATGCGTTCCTGGGGCGCCTCATCATCAAGGGATGACTACCGTTATCCGCCCGCCGCGGCTGTGGCTTCTTCTGTGGCATCGCCGTGGCCGGCCGTTGCAGTCTACGCCGGCAAAGCCAAAGAGCAGACCATCGCCGAATTCCTGCTCAACATCATCCCGAAATAATCCTTCGTGCCCGAAGCGTTTATCGGCTCGTTCAAAAGAAAGGCTTGCAGAGCAAATCGAAGTTTATCGATTGCGATACTGGTTCCGTAACTGGGCTCAATGCGCACGAGGTCCGTCATATGGGTCCAAGCCGACCTCGGCGGTCTGCTTCGCCTTGGTCGACTTTCCTCCCGAAGGCGGACATTGCAACCTTCTGCAAAGTTCGGCTTTGGGCCAGAAGCGGAAATCAGCTAACGGTCTACTTTGATAAGCGGCAGACGAGCTTCGAACGCGATCGTCGCTCATACGGTCTGGTTGCAGATTCGAGTCCCGCCGGATCCACCAGCAAATCAATTACTTGTCGGATGATGTCCCTTCATCGCCCATTTGGCATCATCCACCCGAAATGCCTCACGCCCTCGCGGTAACCATTCTCCACAGCACTTCGGTCAGCACCGCGTAGCCCTTGTCGAGGGCCGCGGGCGCCGTGAACTCGCGCGGATTGTGGCTGAGCCCGCCCTCGCTCGGGACGAAGATCAGCGAGGACGGAACAGATTTCTGGATGGCCAGCGCGTCGTGGCCGGTGATGGTCTTGAACGTCATGGCCTTGAAGCCGAGATCCGCGGCGACAGAAAGAACCAGTGCCACGCCGCCGGGATCAAGCACGGTCCCCGCTCGCCTCTCGTCGGCAGCGATCGAGATACCAACGCCGATCTCGCCCGACTCACGCGCGATTCGCTTCAGAAAGCGATCGCTGATCGCCGAGACCACGGCTTCGGCCTCATGCCGGATCTCGAACCAGACCCGAACACGGCCCGCCACGACATTCGGCGAGTTGGGATAAACGCTGATGCGCCCCGTGGAGGCATGGGCGCCCGCAGTCTCCCTCGCGACCTCCTGGTACAGCGCCTCGATAGCCCGGGCCGCTGCGCGCAGTGCGTCGCGGCGGAGCGCCATCGGCATCGGTCCGGTGTGCGAGTAGTCGCCTTCGAACATCACCGATATCTTGCGCGTCATCCACGCGCCGGACACTGCGGCAATGTCGCCAGCCGCCTGCTCCAGGCGATCGCCCTGCTCCACATGCAACTCGACATAGCGCACCGGATTGTGTTCGAGCGGCGTCGTCCCGCAATAGCCGATCGCGGACAGCGCCTCGCCCAGGGTGACGCCCTCTGCGTCGCTGCACGCATATGCATCCTTCAGGCTCAGGGCGCCGGCGAAAACCGAGCTGCCGGTCAGGCTGGGCTGGAAGCGGGCACCCTCCTCATTGGTCCAGTTCACGACGGCGAGGTTGCGTCGCGCGGCGCCGGGATTGGCACGGCAACGCTCCCTGACGGCCTCGACCGCGAGGATCCCGGCGAGCACGCCGAAGACCCCGTCATATCGCCCTCCCGTCGGCTGGGAATCGAGGTGCGAGCCGGTCATGACGACGTCCGTGGACGCCGGCGCCAGCATCGCCACGCCAAATAGATTGCCGATCGCGTCGATCCTCGGAACAAGGCCGCGATCGGCGATCTCGTGCAAGAAGAGATCCCTCGCCTCCTTGTCGCGCGCCGTTCCAGCCAGCCGGCACACGCCACCGTCGTCGGTCGCACCGATCCTGGCAAAGCGCGCGATGAGGTCATGCAATGCGGTCATGTCTGCTCCAGCGATGCGATCCAGTTCCTCAGCTCGGTCTGCCGGCAATCATGGCTCAGAATGTCGCGGTGAAGTGCGAATTTCCAGGCGAGATCGCCACGCCGTTCGTCCGCCTCGAGCGCCGAGAGGTCGGCGACATAACGCGCGAGCGCGTCCAGATCGGCAAAGAAACCCTCGTCAACCAGGAGCTGTCCGTAGCGCCGGATGACGGCGACGACGTCGTGCAGGCGATATTCGGGATGATACTGCACGCCCCAGAATAGCCCGCGACCGAAACGGATCTCCGCCGCCTGAACCTCGCACATGGTATTCCAGGCGGTGACGGTTGCGGACTGCGGAAGGCGGGTGACAATATCGCTGTGGATGGCCGGCGCGTCGAACACCGCCGCACGGCCAGCATGCATGGGATGAGCGCGGCCTTCAGCCGTCAGCATGATCCTTCGCGCGAATCCGACCTCGCGTCCCGCCGGGTTGAGACCGACCTCGCCGCCCGCTGCGACCGTGGCGAGCTGCAGGCCCCAGCACGAGCCGAACATTGGCACTCCGCGAACGAAGATCTCGCGCACGAGGTCGATCTGCCGCAGCGCTTCGACCTCTCGCTGGTAGATATTGAGGGCCGATCCCGTGATCGCGATGCCGTGGTAAGCGTCGAGCGGTTGCGGCAGCGCGAAGCTCGCATCCGCCGGTGTCGCGATGTCGACGACGACGCGAGGTGCAAGCGACCGCAGGACCGCCGCATAGCTCTCCGCAGGCATTGCGCCCGCCGTCTCGGCGATTCGTCGCCGGCCGGCCAGCGTGTTGCCCTCGAGAACGAGCAGCCTCAGCACGGCTCAGCTTCCAAGATCGCCTCGAATGGCGGCCAGCGTCAACTGCTTGAACTCCGGCTCGGTCAACGGCCGCGGATTGGCACCCGCCGTCGGATCCTTGACCGCATCGGCCGCGATCGTTCCGGCGTCGGTCTCCTTCACCCCGAGTTCGGCGAGCGTATGCGGCACGCCGAGCTTCTTGCGGAAGGCCAGCAGCCAGGACAGCACGGCATCGAAGTCTTGGCTCGGCAGGTTGAGCGCGCGGGCAATGTGCGGAATCTTGTCGGCGATCGCAGCCTTGTTGCAGACCAGGACATAAGGGAAGACCACACCATTGGTCAGCCCGTGATGGGTATCGTATCGGGCGCCGACCGGATGGGATATCGAGTGGATCGCGCCCAACCCCTTCTGGAACGCGGTGGCTCCCATCGAGGCCGCGGCGAACATGTAGGCGCGCGCTTCGAGGTCGCGACCGTTCTCGACCGCGCGCGGCAGATAGTTATCGACGATCTTCATCCCCTCCAGCGCGATGCCGTCGGCAAGCGGGTGAAATGCCTTGACGCAGTAGGCCTCGAAGCAGTGCGACAGCGCATCCATGCCGGTTGCCATGGTGAGAAACGGCGAGAGACCGACCGCGAGCTCGGGATCCTCGATTGCGATCCTGGGCATCATCATGGGATGGAAGATGATCTTCTTCTCATGGGTATCCTCACGAGTGATCACACCGGCGCGGCCGACCTCGGACCCCGTGCCTGCGGTCGTCGGCACCGCAATGATCGGCGCGATGCCCTTGGTGTTGGCGCGCGTCCACCAATCGCCGACGTCCTCGAAATCCCAGACCGGGCGCGACTGCGCCACCATGAACGCCACGCATTTGCCGACGTCCAGCGCCGAACCTCCGCCCACCGCAATCACGCCGTCATGACCGCCGGCCTTGAAGGCTTCGACGCCAGCCGTCAGGTTGGTTTCGGTCGGATTGGTCTTCACGTCGGAAAACACGGCGAGCGGAATGCCCGCCTCGCGCACACGGTCGACGATGCTGGCGATGAGATCGGTCTTGGCAAGCCCGTGATCGGTGACCAGCAATGGCCTCGTGAGGCCGTTGGTCTGGCACGCCTCGGGAAGCTCGGCGATGCGGCCCGCGCCGGTAACGACGCGCGTCGGAAAATTCCAGGCGCCGGTGATCTGAACGTCCATGTGCGGCCCTCAATGCTCGATGCGAAGGTGGAAGGATCTTGGGCGGGTCAGCGCCTCGAAGCCGAAGCGCGACATGCCGACACCACGTCCGGTGTCCTTGAGGCCGGTCCACGCCAGGGCGGGATCGACATAATCGCAGCGGTTCATGAATACGGTGCCCGTTGCGATGCCGTCACCGATACGTTCGGCTGCGGCGGCGTCCTCGGTCCAGACCGATGCAGTCAGGCCATAGGGGCTGTCGTTCATTAGGCCAACCGCCTCCTGATCGGAGGAGACCTTCATGAGGCCGACCGCAGGCCCGAAGCTCTCCTCCATCATCACCTGCATGGAGTGATCGACGCCGACCAGGACCTGAGGCATCAGATAGGCCGTACCGATCTTGTCCGCCGGGAACCGGGCCGGATCGATCAGAGGCTGCGCGCCTTTTGCGACGGCCTCGCCGATGTGGGCGCGGACGGTATCGGCAAAGCGTGTCGCCGCCATCGGGCCGAGCGTCGTGTCCTGCGACAGCGGGTTGCCGAGCCGGTAGCGCGCGGTCAGGCCGGCAAAGGCGTCTACAAAGGAGTCATAGATCCGCTCATGCACGTAAATCCGCTCGATGCCGCAGCAGCATTGGCCGGAGTTGTAGAAGGCGCCGTCCACGAGCTGCTCGACCGCGAAATCGAAATCGGCATCCGGCCGCACATAGGCCGGATCCTTGCCGCCGAGCTCTAGCCCGAGGCTGATGAATGTCCCGGCCGCCGCTCGCTCGACGGCCCGGCCGCCGGCGACCGAACCGGTGAAGTTCACATGGTCGACCGAGCGCGATGAGATCAGCTCACTGGTCATGACATGGTCGAGCGTGAGCGTCCTGAACACCCCCTTGGGCAGGCCGACCCGGTCCAGTGCCGCCTGGAAGCGCTCACCGACCAGCAGGGTCTGCGCGGCATGCTTCAGGATCACGGCGTTGCCGGCCAGCAGCGCCGGCACGATGGTGTTGGCCGCGGTGAGATAGGGATAGTTCCAGGGCGCGATTACCAGCACGATGCCGGCAGGAACGCGCTTGATCATGCGACGGAAGCCGGGCTGCCCGGTCGGCACGATCGGCGCCAGCGCTTCATCGCTGAGCTCGACCAGCACGCGGACGCGCTCCTCCAGGCTGCGCAGTTCGCCGCCATAGCGCACCGGCCGGCCCATCTGCATCGCGAGTTCCGGAACGACCTCGTCGTTCTGCGCCCGCATCTCGTGCAGGAAGGCGAGCATCATCGCCTTGCGCTCGGCGAGCGATATGTTCGACCATTCCTGCTGCGCTTTCCGTGCTTGCGCGAGAGCCGCGGCGACCTCGGCACCCGTTGCGACGGGCCGCCGGGCAACCTCGCTGCCGTCGACCGGCGAAATGCAGACGATATCGTTCACGTGATGTCACTCGTTTTTGGAAGGGAGGATCCGTCTCAAATGATCTCGAAGTAGCGAGCGAGCTCCCAGTCGGTGATGGCCTTGCGGAACTCGCGCTCCTCCCACTGCCGCGTCATCGCGTAGTGATCGACGAAGACGTCGCCAAACAGATTGCGCGCCGCCTGCGAGGCGACCAGCCGGTCGGCCGCCTCCGACAACGTGCGCGGAAACGCGCGCTCGGGCGGATGCTTGCGCTCATAGGCGTTGCCGATGATCGGCTTGTCCGGTTCGATCCTGTGCTCGATTCCCCAGAGGCCCGATCCGAGCGCGGCCGCGATCGCCAGATACGGATTGATGTCGGCGGCAGCGACGCGGTACTCGACGCGCTGGCTGGCCGGCTTGCCGGGAATGACGCGCAACGCGCAGGTCCGGTTCTCGATTCCCCAGGTCGCGTCGGTCGGTGCCCAGAAGCCGGGGATCAGGCGCGAGTAGCTGTTCACGGTCGAGGCCACCATCGCGAGCAGCTCCGGAAGCAGCGCCTGCTGGCCGCCGACGAACCAGCGCATGGTGTCGGACATGTCGCCGGGCCTGCCGCCCTGGTGAAACACCGGCTTGCCGTCTCGGTCGCGCAGCGACAGATGCAGATGCCCGGATTGTCCGGGATAGGCGTTCGACCATTTGGCCATGAAGGTGAGCATCTTGCCCTGACGCTCGGCCCAGACCTTGGAGAAGGTCTTGAACAGCACGGCGCGGTCGGCGGCCGCGAGCGCATCGGTGTATTGGATCGCGGCCTCCAGCACGCCGGGTCCGGTCTCGGTGTGCAGGCCTTCGACCGGCATGTCCATCTCGTTGCAGAGCTTGAGCAGCGAGCGATGAAATTCGGACTCGACGGAGGCGCGCAGCATGGAATAGCCGAACCAGCCCGGCGTGAGATTCCTCAAGCCGCGAAAGCCCTTCTCGCGCACGCTGTGCGGCGTCTCGTCGAACACGAAGAACTCGAACTCCGCGGCCACGGACGGCGAGAATCCCATGCCCTCGGCGCGGTCAATGACGCGCCGCAGCAGCCGGCGCGGACACACCCCCGCCGCGGCGCCCTCGAATTCACCGAGGAAGAGCAGCATGTTCTCTTCCGTCGGCACATTGCGGCAGGTCGAAGGATCGATGCGCGCGGTCGCGTCGGGAAAGGCCGTATGCCAGCCGGTGAATGCACAATTGTCGTACATCTGGTCGTTGGAGTCCCAGCCGAACACGATGTCACAGAAGCTGAAGCCGGCCTCCAGCGCGCCGACGAACTTGTCGCGCGCGAGATATTTTCCGCGAATGACGCCGTCGAGATCGACGATGCCGAGCTTGACGTGGGAGAGGCCCCGCTCCTCGACAAGGGCCTTCGCCTCGGCGGTAGTTCGTACGCTTCTTGCATCCATGATCTTCAAATCTTCGGCTTCTGTGGCATCGCGGGCTATGGGCGATCGCGTCACGACGCGGCCACCTCGCGCAACTCCTCGTCGCACGCGGTGATGAACATGTCGGCGTGGTCCTTGCCGAAGCACAGCGGCGGACGAATCTTGAGCGTGCTGCCGAACGGACCGGCAGCACCGATCAGGATGCCGCGCCGGCGCAGGCGATTGATCAGCGGGCTAGCGAGCTCCGGCGCGGGCTCCTTGCTGTCGCGGTCGCGCACCAGCTCGAGCCCGATGAACAGGCCGGCACCACGAACGTCTCCGATGGTCATGTGGCGATTGCCGATCTCGCGCAATCCATCCATCAGGTGACGGCTGACCTCGCGCGCATTCTGCATCAAGCCCTCGTCCTCGATGACGTCGAGCACGGCAAGGCCTGCGGCCGCGGCCACCGGGTTGCCGCCGAAGGTGTTGAAGTACTTCACCTCCGCGGCAAAGCGATCGAGCAGCGCGGCGCGCATGGCGACGCCTCCCATCGGAAAGCCGTTGCCCATGGGCTTGCCCATCGTGACGATGTCGGGGACGACGCCATGGCGCGCGAAGCCCCACATCGCCGCCCCGGTTCGTCCGAAGCCTGGCTGCACCTCGTCGGCGATGAACAGTCCCTGACGTTCGTGCACGTGCTTCACGGTGGGGGCCAGGAAGCCGGCAGGGTCGGCATAGATGCCATCGCTCGAAAAGATCGTGTCCACCAGCAGCGCAGCAAAGCCGAAGCCGCTTCGCTCGAGATCGGTGATCGCTGCGGCAACGCTGTCGGCAAAGCGCTGGCCGGGATCGCCGACCGGATTGCGATACATCTCGGGTGCGGGAACTGCCCGCACGTGGGGCGGCAGCGGCTGACCGGGACGCGAGGACGGCGAGACATCGGTCACTGCGGCGCTATTGCCGTGATAGGCGGTCTCCGTGACAATGAAGCCCGTCCGCCCGGTTGCCACCTTCGCGACCCGTAGCGCAAGGTCATTCGCCTCGCTGCCGGTGCAAGTCAGGACCAGATGATCGATCCCGCGCGGAAACGTCGCCAGGAGACGCTCCGCATAGCCATCGACGACGTCGTTGAGATAGCGTGTGTGCGTGCTGAGCAGGCCGGCCTGGCGGCTTATCGCCTCGACAACGCGCGGATGCGAATGCCCGACCGACGGGACGTTGTTGTAGAGATCGAGATAGCGCCGGCCATCGACGTCGAACATATAGACGCCTTCGGCGCGCGCCATCCTGATCGGCTCCTGATAGAACAGCACCGAGGCTTTTCCGAACGAACGCAGGCGTCGTTGCACCGCCTCGCCGAGCGCTGGGTCGATTGACGACACCCGGCTCTGATCGAAGGCGTTCAACGCCAGAATCCCTTTCTCCTGCTGCATCGCCTGCCTTCCCTTTGGCCCGCGGCCTGCGTGGACCAAAGCCGTCCCCTGCGGCGATCATTCCCCAGCCGTTCCACCGAGACCTTGGATCTATGTGCGAATCCCCACAACTGAAAAGCAGATTGCAGGCAAGAGACACCAGAACGTCAGACATGCGCTCCGCATTCCAAAGCCATACTTCATATGTTTCAGTGTCTTATGCGATCGCCATGATTCCTTTGCGAATTCCATAGGCAGCACGGCGCCCAAAAAATGAGGAATATGCCACACAATTGATGTGGACTCACAACATCAGTTGGGGAACGATCATGGCACGGACGCTGGAGAGGTTTGCAGCCGGAGAGACAGCGGAATGACGAGTGACGCCCCTGCTGCGGCCGACAAGCGGCCACGAAAGGCCGACGGCGACCGCCTCTCGAAGCTCGCGCGCCACAAGCACATCATCTCGCAACTCACCGCCGCGCCGACGCTGCGGGCTTCCGAGCTCGCCGCCGTGCTCGGCGTCTCCGGCGAGACCATCCGGCGCGATCTGATGGAGCTTCAGGAGCAGAAGCTCATCAACCGCACCTATGGCGGAGCGTCCCGTCCCTTCGCGCTCGAGCCGGCGCTGACCGATCGCAAGGCGATCATGATCGCCGAGCGCGAGGCGATGGCCGCGGTGATCGCCGACCTGATCCTGCCGAACGAGGTGTTGATGCTCGGCGCCGGCGCGACCACGTTTCACATCGCGCGACGGCTGGCCTCACGCGCGCACGACATCACCGTGATCACCCATGATTACGCCATTGCGGCCGCGCTAGCCGTCAATCCGTCGATCCGCGTGCTCTGCTGTCCCGGCCGCTATCACCCCACCGAAGGTTATGTGTTCGGCACGCAGACGATCGCGAACATCAACAGCTATGAAGCCAACCGCGCCATCGTGAGCGCGACCGGCATCAGCGCGCGCGGCGCGAATGATGCCGACGATGAGGCCGGCGCCATCTATGGCGCGATGGCCAAGCGCGCCGCAGAAGCCATCCTGGTGGCCGATCACGGCAAATTCGACCAGCGTGCGCTCACCGTCTTCGCACATTGGACCGATATCGATCGCCTGGTTACCGATCGGCAGCCAGAGGGAGCTCTGGCAACCGCTCTCCGTGAAGCCGGAACGGAGATCATCGTTGCGCAACCCTGAGAAAGGCCCAGCCATGGCACGCCTGACATCTGTTGCTTCCCGCGAGGAACACACCGGCCTTCATGCTGGCAACGACAAGGGCCCCGGTCCCACGCAGGATTGGCGGACCCGGATCGGACGCCTCGATCTCGAACTCGTCGGGCCGGACCACGCCTTTGCCCGCAACTGGGAACGCGTTGCCTGCATCCACGATGCCGCCTATGTGCTGGTGTTTCCGCAGACAGGATGCGTCGCATTCAGCCAGGACAGCCGCATCGGGATCGCACGTCCCGGCGAATATGTCCTGCTCAGCGAGCTCGCCTTCTACGAATTGTCGTCTGACAAGACCGCGCGCTTCCTGATGTTGCGGATTCCGGCCGCCGAGCTGCGCGGCCGGCTCGTCTCGGTTGAAGATCACATCAGTCGCCGCTTCAAGCCAAACGAACAGATGACACACCTGCTGGCGGGCATGATCCGCAGCGTGGCCGAACTGTTCGTCGCCTCACCGCCGCCGAACCCCCAGGCGCTCGCGACCGAAATGATCAGCTTCGTCGCGCTGACCATCGGATCGGAGGATCGCGGCGCCGCAACCGATGTGCGCAACGCGCGCTATCACCTGCGCCGCCGGATCGTCGACTTCATCGAGAGCCATCTCGGTGACCAGTCGTTGTCGCCGAAGAAGATCGCGGCGTCGAGCCGCATCTCGCTCAGTTATTTGTACAGCCTGTTCAACGACAACGAGACCACGGTCAGCCAGTTCGTCCAGACCAAGCGGCTGCAGCGGGCGTATGAAATCCTAGTCGCCGATCCGAAGGGCCGGCGGACCGTCTCGGAGGTCGCCTACGAAGTCGGCTTCAAGAACGTGTCGCATTTCTCCCGCTGCTTCAGCCGGCACTTCAAGGTGGCGCCGCGCGACGTTCGCCAGGCGCCCGTGTCGGCGCCGCAGCCGGCCGCTGGCGTGCGCTCGCCGCAGCCGAGGAGCCCTGCCGCCCGAGTGGCGCGGCGCAACGGATTCGACTCCCCCTATTGGGAGATCGACAAGCAGTCGGTCCACGAGACCGCGTAACGCCCCATCCCAAGGCAAGGCGTCGTGCGTCCCGCGACGTCGGCGCGCCTCCCGCCCGGAGCGACCATTGGACGACATTCAAGACAGATTATCCGCAAGCGAGCTCGCTTCGTTCTTCAATGAGCTTGCCGACGTGGCCGGACGGATCGCCGTGACGCACTTCCGTTCCCGCGTCGATTTCGAGCGCAAGCAGGACCTGACGCCGGTCACGATCGCCGATCGTGCGATCGAAATGGAGCTACGGCAGCTGATCGGTTCGCGCTTCCCCGATCACGGCATCCTCGGCGAGGAGATGGGATCGACGGCCGGGGACCGCTACACGTGGTATCTCGATCCGATCGACGGAACGAAGAGCTTTATCTCCGGCATGCCGCTGTTCGGCACGCTCGTCGCGCTCGCCGACGAGAGAGATGGATCGATCACCGCCGGCATGATCGATATGCCCGCGCTGGCCGAGCGGTGGTACGGCACCCGGCAAGGCACCACCTTCAACGGCAAGCTGGCAAGGGTGAGCCGCACCACGCGACTGGAAGACGCGCAGATCTACACGTCATCGCCGGACTTCTTCACGCCGAGCGACTGGGCCCGCTACGATGCGCTCAGCCAGAAGGCCATGTTCCGGCGATTTGGCGGCGACTGCTACCAATATGGCCTGCTCGCATCCGGCCACTGCGATCTCGTGGTCGAAACCTCCCTCAAGTCGTTCGACTTCATGCCGCTGATTCCGGTGGTCGAGGGCGCAGGCGGCATCGTCCGCGACTGGCAGGGGCGGCCGCTGTCGCCGGAATCCGATGGCCGGATCATCGCGGCCGCGAACGACAGCCTGCTCGAGCAGGCGCTCGCGATCCTCAATCAATAACTGCGGAAGCCCTCCTGTCGCGCGGCTCAGACGAGCCGCAACCAGCCATCCCAGCGGGGATCGTACATCACGTCGCGGGCACGCATGTATTTCCAGACGCCGTACTTCTGATAGTCGAAATCCCAGTCCTTGAGCTTCCGGTTCACGACCGCCCATGACGCCCATTTCAGGTCGGCGAGCGCCCGGTTGAGTATCACGCGCGCGACCATCTGCGGCCGCATCTCGCCCAGATATTGCTCGATCAGGGCCTCCGTCAGATGCTCGTCGAAGAACATCTCGGCGAACAGGACGCCGAGCTCATAGCTACGCTCGTTGTTGGAAGCGAACTCATAGTCGATCAGCTTCATCGGCTTGGGGGCGCCTGATTCCGCCGAGATCAGGAAATTGCCCGGCATCGGATCATTGAAGCACGGCACGAGATCGAGACCCGACGCCAGGAACGCCGACTTGGCCTGATTGTAGCGATGCATCAGCCAGGGCATGTCCTGCGGGAAATGCGCGCCGAGCTCCCTGCCCTGCTCGATATGTTCCTCGATCATGTCGAAGATGGTCTTGGTCTGGCCGAGCTTCGGGCCGGCATGCAGGCGGCGGTAAAGGTCGAGAACGTCGGCCTGGATGGCGGCATCGCCGAAATCGGCATTGGTGCAGGCGCGATAGCCTTCGAGGAACTCGCTGATCTCGAGCCCGTCCGTGGCGTCGAAAAAGATCACCTCGGGCGCAACGCCCATGGCGTGGGCATTGCGCGCAGCCTCGTTGGCGGTCACGCGATCGATGAACATCTCCGAGCCCTCGCCGGGCACCTTGATGAAGTAACGCCGTCCATCGCCGGATATCTCGACCAGCCAGTTCTGATTCATGAGGCCGCCGACCAGCGGGGTATAGGCCGCCCCCTTGCCGTGCCATTGCGGCACGCGGGCGATCGCTGCCTCGATATTGCGCTCGTGGACTGTCGCTCCCTCGCCGAGCTTCCTGCGGACAGTCATGCGATCCTCCGAAGCATCTCGCCAAAGCGCGGCTCCCGGACCGTCATGCGGCAACGTACGAAGCGCCAGCTGGCGAACTTGTAAAACTCAAAGGTGTTGCGCGCCGACCGCGCGGCGAGCACGGCGCCGATCAGGCCCCAGCGCAGATCATCCGCCATGCCGTAGATGCGGGCGCGGCTGAATGCGCGCTCGTCGAATCCGCCGGCGTTGCGGCTGAAGGCGTCGCGCGCCTCCGGCTCCTGCGCGAAGGCTTCGACGAGGAAGCTGCCGAGGTCCTCCAGCGGGTCGGCCGTCGTGGCGCGATCCCAATCGATCAGGCGAACCTCGCCGGTGTCGCTGATCAGAATGTTCGAGACATTGCCATCGCCATGGATTGGCACCGGTTTGATGTCGAGTTTCCTCAAGGCATCGGCCGCAAAACGCAGCTCCTTGACCAGCCATTCCGCATCAGACGGCAGTTGCGCCTTCGCGGCCTTTGCCGCCTCGTAGAAATGCTCGATCTCGTCGAAGACTCCCATGCGCCGCGGCAGAGGCGCCCCTGCCTGGAACAGGCGCCGCGCCGCGATGACCGCGTCGACGATCTTCGGCTCCAGCATCCGCTCCAGCGTGCCGACCCGCCAGCCACGGTTGAGATCTTCCATGACCAGAAGTCCCGCGTCCGGATCCGCCGCAAGCACCTTGGGACCGATACCGAGATCGGATGCGCGCCGGGCCGCTTCGAACGCGCAGGCAACGTCGATGTAGAGCTTGGCATCCACATCCATGTTCTTGATGAAGATGCTCTCGCCGCTTCCGTTCCTGGTGGCGCGCCAGGGAGCGCCGTCGACCCCGCGCCAGCTTGGCGAGGCGAGGACCGGAATGGCGGGCTCGATCACGATATCGCCCGTCCCCCATCCCGGGAGCCCGGCAATGTAGTTCCGGACCGTGGCGATTTGCGTTCCAGATTGGCTCATGACGACTTCTGATCTCTCGCGGGTGTCGTTCGGCCCGCCTGTCGCGGGCCTCCCGGTTTGATGACAAATTCGATCAAGACAGCTGCAAAAGGGATGCCTCGCACTCCACCAAATCATGCCCTTACGGCAGCGGCACTACCCCGACAGGGGCGACTTTCGCTATCCGGACACTGATCCAGAACGCCATTTGTCGAGGCCAAGATGTCTGCTGCGGAACTGATCGGGATGAGCCTTGCGGGGCTGACGGAGGCCTACGCATCGCGCGCATTGTCGCCGGTGGAGGTGTTGCGAACCGTGCTCGGCCATGCCGAGGCGGTCAATCCCGCGATCAATGCGCTGTTCTGCTTCCGTCCGGAGCAAGCCATCGCAAGCGCGCAAGGCTCGGAAGCGCGATGGAAGGCGGGAACCGCGCTGGGTCCGCTCGACGGCGTCCCCATGACGGTCAAGGACAGCGTCGCCATGATCGGCTGGCCCTATTTTCACGGCATCGGCGCCAACCGTGCCCTGCCGCCGTCCAACTACGATTCGCCGCCGGCGATCGCGCTCCGCGAGGCCGGCGCGGTGATCTTTGCCAAGACCACGATGCCGGATTGCGGCCTGATGGCGTCGGGCATCAGCTCGCTGCACGGCGTTACCCGCAACCCCTGGGGGCTCGCCTGGAATACCGGCGGCTCGTCGGCCGGCGCAGGCGCCTCCGTCGCCGCTGGCGCCGGCTATGTTTCCGTCGGCACGGATATCGCGGGCTCGGTCCGCCTTCCGGCCGCCCATTGCGGACTGGCCGGACTGAAGCCGACCCATGGCCGTGTGCCGCATTTGCCGGCCGACACCATGCGCATGGCAGGCCCGATGGGTCGCAGCGTGGATGATATCGCGCGCCTGCTGACCGTGCTGACGCGGCAGGACGAGCGCGATACCTGGAGCCTGCCCGCCGATGGCGTGCGCTATCACGAGCATCTGAAGCGCGACGTGAAGGGACTGAAGATCGGCGTCCTCACCGACATGGGCTTCGGCATGAAGGCCGAAGCTACGGTTCGCAGCGCGGTCGATGCGGCCGGCAAGCTGCTCGCCGGCGCCGGCGCGATCGTCGAGCCGTTCACCTCTCCCCTCACCGACGACGCCTATGCGCCGATCGACCTGTTCCTCCAGGTGCGCGGCTATCTCGAATATGCATCGCTGCCGCCGCATGGCGACACCGCACGCGACATCAATCCCTACGTTCGCGCATGGTGCCTTGGCGGGGCGAAACATTCGGGCGCCGACCTCTACCGGGCGCTGGGCCAGATCGCCAAGATGAAGGCGGCGCTGCTCGCGGCCTTCGAGGGCTGGGACTATGTCATCGCCCCGACGCTGCCGGTGGTGAATTTCCCAGCCGAGGAGCCCGGCGTGTCGCGTGAGATGCCGCTCGCGCACACGCTGTTCACCGCCATGTTCAACCAGACCTGCCAGCCCGCCTCCACCGTCTGCATGGCATTCGATTCCCGCCATCTGCCGATCGGCGTCCAAGTGACCGGGCACCGCTTCGACGATCTCGGCGTGCTGCAGGTGACCAAGGCGCTGGAGGACATGCGCTCGTTCGCGATGGACTGGCCGTTCAAGCCACGACCCTGAGCGCTCAGGCCGCGGCCTGCGCCGGCTCGCCGTCGAGAAGGTGGCAGGCGGCGAAGCGCCCCGGCGCGTGTTCGACCAGCTTCGGCGTCTCCAGCCGGCAGCGGTCGAACGCCTTCGGGCAGCGCGAGGCAAAGCTGCATCCCGCCGGGATATCGATCGGGCTCGGCGGCTCGCCCTCCAGCAAGAAGTCCGCCGGGTTGAACGGCTTCTCCTCCAGCGTCGGGGCGGCCGAGAGCAATGCCTTGGTGTAGGGATGCTGGGGATCGAAGAACAGCTCACGGTTGTCGGCGATCTCGACCATCTCACCGAGATACATCACGGCAATGCGCGTGCAGACCCTGCGCACCATTGCGAGATCATGGGAGATGAAGACATAGGTGAGGTCGTTCTTCTCCTGCAGCTTCGAGAACAGGTCGATCAGCCTTGACTGCTCGCGTTGATCCAGCGCGGACAAGGTTTCGTCGAGGATCAACAGCTTGGGATCGAGGATCAGGGCACGCGCGATCGAGATGCGCTGGCGCTCTCCGGTGGAGAGCGTGTTCGGGAGCTGGTCATAGAGCTCGGCGGCAAGACCGACCTCGGCCATCGCTGCGATGACCCGGCTGCGCAGGTCCGCGCGGGCGACATTGCCGCGGATCAGCAGGCTCTCCTCGATCATGCGGCCGACGGTGGTGCGCGGCGGCAGCGCGTTGTACGGATCCTGCAGCAGCAGCTGGAATTCGCTGCGGGTGCGGATCAGCTCGCGCGGCGACAACGCCCCGAGCGACGTGCCGTTGAGGACGATGCTGCCGTTGTCGGGAACCTCCAGCCAGGCCAGCAGGCGCGTGAGGGTCGACTTGCCGCAGCCGGATTCCCCGACGATGCCGAAATTCTCGCGCGGCATGATGTCGAGCGTTACGCCGCGCACCGCTTGCACGTTGCTGTAGGTATTGAACGTCCCCCGCTTGCGCGCGCGATAGGTCCGAACAACGTGCTCCACCTTCATCAGCGGCACTTCGTCTTGCGCCTTGCGGCGGGCCAGCGGGCCCTCGGTGGTCGCCCACATGCGCGGCACACTGGCAATGGCCTTGCGCGTGTAGTCGGTCTGTGGCGAGGCGAGCAGGCCGGCAAACGCTTGCTGCTCGACGAACCGGCCCTGATGGAGCACGGCCGTGCGGTCGCCGAACTGGCCGAGCGTGGGCAAGGAAGACGACAGATAGATTGTCGCCATCCTGTGGCGGAGGCACAGGTCGTGGAGCAGCGCCACGATCTGTGCCGCGATGGTGACATCGAGCGGCTGGGTAATGTTGTCGGCGATCAGGACGGCGGGCTCGGCGCAGATCGCGTCCACGATCATCGCGCGCTGCATCATGCCGCCGGAAAATTTTGCCGGGTAGTCCCAATAGCGCTCTTTCGGCGATGGAATCCGGACCTCGCCGAGGAGCTGCACGACCCGCTCGCGGCATTCGCGCGGATTCCATTCGGGCCTGACGCTGTGCAGCTTTTCCGCGATCTGGGTCCCGACCGGTATCGTCGGATCGAGCGAGCTTTGCGGCTTGGAGCCGATATAGGCGATGTCGCGGCCGATCCGCACCTCGCGCGCCCCGGCGCCGAGAATGTCGTGACCGGCGAACGTGACCCGTCCGGAGCGATACGCCAGACTTTCCGGCAGCCAGTTCGCCAATGCGCGGCTGAGCACGGTCTTGCCGGCGCCGCTTTCGCCGTAGATGCCAAAGATCTCCGACGTGTTGAGGCGGAAGGAGATGTGATCGAGGATCGGTGCGGCGCCCGGCGCCGAAGCACCGACCGTGAGGTCGTCGACCTCCAGAATGAGCGAGAGATCCATCTCAGAGACCCCCATAGATGCGGTTGCGCGCCTTCTCGAGCGCCGACCCCATCAGGTTGATCGAGGTAAGCGCGATAGCCAGGAACACGCCCGGCGTGGTCGCGATCCACCAGGCATTGATCAGGTATTTGCGAGAGTCGGCGATGATACTGCCGAAGCTCGGCGTCGGCGGCTGGACGCCAAGCCCCAGGAAGCCGAGGATCGCTTCGAAGATCATCATGCGTGCGACGTCGAGCACGGCGACGAATGCGATCGGCGGCAGGATGTTCGGCGCGGCGAACAGAAACAGGATCCGCCAGTCCCCGGCGCCGAGCACGCGCAGACCGCGGACATATTCCTTGCCGCGCTCGGTGACCGCGGCGCTGCGCGCCACGCGCGCGTAGAGCGGCCAGCCGGACAGCGCCAGCACGATTATGATGGTCGGCACCGTCGGCCGCGACACGCCGAGAATGGTGATCGCCAGGATGATCATCGGAATCGACAATTGGGCATCGGTGATCCGCATGATGACGGTGTCCCACCATTTGCCCTTGAAGCCGGCGAACAGGCCAAGGCCGCAGCCGATGACAAAGATGAGCAGGACCGTGACGACGCCGACCAGCAGCGAATAGCGCAGGCCGATCAGGCTGCGCATCAGCATGTCGCGGCCGAGCTGATCCGTACCCAGCGGATGATCCCAGGTCCATTTGTCGCCGAGAAAGACCGGCGACATGAACTTGTCCTTCACCACCATCTTGGTCGCACTGATCGAGGACACCTCGGGATAGATGGCCGAGGCCAGCACCAGCGCCATGAAGATGAAGAAACCGATCTTGAAGCTCGGCATGCGCCAGGCCGCGGCCATGATGCGGCGGTTGACGGAACGGATTGGGGCCGCCGGCAAGGCGGGCTCCTCGGCGATGATCGTGGTGGCCGTCATGCTCAGATCTCCACGCGGGGATCGACCAGATAGGCGACCAAATCCACGATGATATTGATGAAGACAAAGACGGCGCTGGTTGTGATGGCGATGCCCTGGATGACCGGAAAGTCGCGCCCGACGACAGAGACCACGGTCAGATTGCCGAGGCCAGGATAGTCGAAAATGTATTCGATCACGAGAACGCCGCCGATCAGCGTCGAAAGCTGGATCCCGAGCAGGTTGACTAGCGGCACTGCCGCGTTGCGCAGGGCGTGCGAATAGACGATGCGGCGGCGAGACAGGCCGCGCACCCGCGCCTCGTCGATGAACGGCGCTTGCATGACCTCGCCGAGCGAGGTCGTCAGCGTGCGGATGATGAAGGGGGCGATCTCCACCGCGAGCACGAAGGCCGGCAGGATGACATAGGAAAATCCCTGGTAACCGAGCGCCGGCAGCAGCTTCAGCTTCACCGACAGAAACAGGATCAGAACGATCGCGAGCCAGAAATTCGGAATCGAGACGAACAGCGACTGCATTCCGAACGCCAACGCATTCTGCCAGCGATGCTGGTGCAGCCCGCCCGCGATGCCGATCGGAAACGACAGCAGCAGCGCGAACACGAGCGCCATTCCGCCCAGTTGCAGCGTGAACGGCAGGCGTTCGAGGATGAGATCGATCACCGGCGCCATATCCGACTTGGTCGGGTCAACATACTGCCCGCCGGTCGCGATCATGCCGCTGCGCGGCCGCAAATAGGATTGCCCGAGATCGCCCTGTACCAGCCCGCGCATGTACCGACCATATTGCACGATGATGGGGTCGCGCAGCCCCATCTTGGTCGCGACCTTCTCGACCACGTCGGCCGGCGCCATGCCGCCGACGATCAGGCGCACGGGATCGCCCGGCACCACGCGCAGCAGCGTGAAGATGATCAACGACGTGATGAAGACGATCAGGATGCCCTGCGCGATCCGCTTGACCAGGAATTCCAGGATCAACATCGAGAAGAGCTACCCTTGCAATTCATGAGGACCAGACCCGACCAGTCCGGCCTGCGTTCGCGAACCGGCAGGCCGGGCGTACCCGGCCTGCCGAGCAATCATCATGCCAATGTTGCCTTGGTCATGTCCTGCATGCCGTTCGGATAGATGTACAGACCATCCAGCTTCTTGCTGTAGGCATGGATGAAGACCGAGGTGAACAACGCGAGCGCCGGGGCCTTCTTGGCGATGGTCGGCAGCGTCTCGGTCTGCAGGATCTTCTTTCGCTCCTCGATTGTCGTGGCGTTGCGCTCCTTGTCCAGCACCGCGTCGATGTCCTTGTCGACGATGCCGGTGATGCGCTTGGAGGAGGAATGGAAGTGGGTGCGCAGGACGAGATCCGGCTCGGGCGAGCCGGTGCACCAGCCGCAGTCGATCATGTTGCCCTCACCGCCGCCGGGCTTGTCGTAAAGCAAATTACCCCACGCCGCGACTTCGAGCGTCTGCAGATTGACCTTGAACCCCTGCTCCTGGAGCATGCCGGTAATCAACTCGGCATATTCCTTCGTCTTCGGATAGAAGCCGACCGACGTGTAATAGGTGAGCTCGGGCAGGCCCTGGCCTTTGGGGAAACCGGCCTCCGCGAGCAGCTTCTGCGCCTTTTCCGGATCGAATTCAGGATAGTCGGCCACCTCGGCATAGCCGAACTTGACCGGCGAGATGTGCGCCTTGGAATAGATGCCGGAGACGCCGAGCACGTCGAGCACCTGCTTGCGGTCGATCGAGTAGCATGCGGCGAGGCGAATGCGCGGATCGTCGAACGGCTTCTTCGAGCAGCGGAAGAACAGGTATTTGTTCTCGACCGAAACCGCCTTGTGGATGCTGAAGCGGGCATCCTTCGAGATGGTCTCGACCTGCTCCTGCTCGAGCCGCTCGATGATGTCGGCCTCGCCGTTCAACAGCGACAGCGTGCGCGTCGTGGTGTCACCGACGAAGTGATACTCGACACCCGGGATCTTCGCTGCGCCGAGGAAGAAGTCGGGATTGGCGGCGAGAACGGTGGTGTCACCTTTCTGCTCGACATATTTGTAGGGGCCCGTGCCGTTCATGCGCGCCGAGAGCTGTGCCTTGTTGGCAACGTCCTTGGCCGACATGATCGGCAGGAAGGACGACAGGTAGTAGTAGAGCGTCGCCGGATAACCCTGCGCCTTGGTGTTGATGTGGCAGGTGTAGTCGTCGACGACGTCGACGGTGACGAGACCGGGGTACCACTGCGCCGGACGATCGGGTTGGCAGCCATATTCATAGGTCGCCTTGACGTCGGCCGCTGTGAACGGGGTCCCGTCATGAAATTTGACGCCCTTCCTGAGTTTCACCTCCATCGTATAGGTGTCGATGGGCTTCATCGATTCAGCCAGCTCGAAGATCAGCTCGTCCGGCTTCTCCGGGCGCATCGGCGCCCGCGTCAGATAGCCGAACACGAAGCCCTCGACGATGAGCTGGCCGAGATTGGTATGGGTGGTTGGGTCCCAGTTGCCGGTCAGCGCTTCCGCGCCGAGAAAGCGCAGTGTCTTGCCTTCGGCGGCAAAGGCGGAATTCACAAGAAAGTCGGGATTGACCCGCCCGAAGCCGAACGCCGCGGCCCCGGCCAGTCCCCCTAACATCAAGTCTCTGCGGTTGATCATATGGTAATCCCTCGATGATTTCGGCAACGCTGAAACTGCTCTCGAGGCCGCAAGGCACTCAGCCGTTTCGATCGTCTTGCACAAATCGTGGCTTTCACGCCTGCAAAGCCTAGACCAAAGGGCGCAATCGCCCGATTCCTGCTGCTCCACGATTCCGTTGCTGACACTCCCGGGGCGCCGCAGTCGCGCACGGAGATTTTCCGCTCCCGGAAGCATGGCGCACACCGGCAAGGCAAGGTCGCCTTTCCAATGTGCAGCACACAAATCATGGATGCACAGAGCAGCAACGCCATGCAGGCAACCATATGATCACGCTCGCGGAACTGAACGGAATCTCAGCATTGGAACAGCGCATTGCTCCGGCCGACCATCCCATTCGCGGCGTCATCTCGGATCTCGACGGCGTCGCCTATCGCGGCGACACTCCGATCGAAGACTCCGTCAAGGCATTTCGCGGATGGAGCGAGCGGGGCCTGCCCTACGCGTTCGTCACCAACAATTCGACGAAATCCGCCGCGCAATTTGCCGCCAAGCTGAGCCGCATCGGCATTCCGGCCGAGCCCTCACAGGTCTTCACGACGATTTCGGCGGTCACGTCCCTGCTCGAACGGCGCTGGCCGCGCACCACGCCCGTGTTTGCGATCGGCGAACGACCACTGCTCGAGGCGATCGAGGACAGTGGCTATCACCTGACCGACGTCGAGCCCAAGATCGTCGTGCTCGGATTCGATGCCACGCTCGACTACGCCAAGCTGCGCACCGCGGTCAGGGCCGCACTCGCCGGCGCAACCGTCATCGCCACCAATCCCGATGTCCTGACGCCGGTTCATGACGGCTACGATCCCTGCGTCGGCGTGATCACGGCCGCGGTTGCAGCAGCCGTTCCCAGTACGAAGCCGATCGTGCTAGGCAAGCCGCAACCGTTCCTGATCGAACAGGCGCTGGCGCATCTCGGCACCGCCCGGCATGAGACCGTCATGGTCGGCGACCAGATCGGCACCGATATCGCAGCAGGAAAGGCGGCCGGCATGCGGTCGATCCTGCTCGCCAGCGACGTCCCTTTCAATGCGGTGGCGGACGTCGTTCCCGATCGCATCATCGCGAGCCTTCTTGACCTCGCGCACCCCGAGACGGTCGGTTGGCCGCGATGATGACTCCCGGTCTCATCGAGAGCATGCAGGCCTCTCTTGCCGCGAGCCTGCCGCGCTGGGGACTATCATCGCAATCGACGCTCGCCTTTCTCAGCCATTCCGAGAACACCACCTTTCTCGCGCAAGATTCGGCCGCTCGGCAAAAACTCGTGTTGCGCGTGCAGCGGCCCGGCTATCACTCACCTGACGAGATTGCGTCCGAGCTCGCCTGGATCGACGCCGTGATCGCAGACAACGTGGTGCTCACGCCGCGCCCGGTCGCCGATCGGGAGGGACACCTGTTATGCCCCATTCCCCTGAGTGGCGCGACACGACACGTCGTTGCATTCGAATTCCTCAGCGGCAAGGAGCCGGACGCCTCGGACGATCTGGCCACCTGGTTCGGCAAGCTCGGCGCGACCAGCGCGCGGCTTCACGCGCACAGCCGCCGATGGACAATGCCATCAACGTTCCAGCGCAAGGTCTGGGATTTCGATGCCATGCTGGGCCGCCGGCCACTATGGGGTGACTGGCGCGCCGGTCTTGGCCTGCGCGACGATGGCCGCAGGCTGCTGCAGAGGGTCGCCGACGAACTTGAACGGCGCGTCGAGGCTTACGGACGGGGCGAGCAGCGGTTTGGCCTCGTTCACGCCGACCTCCGCCTCGCCAACCTGCTCGTCGAAGGCGACCGGCTCGGCGTCATCGACTTCGACGATTGCGGCTTCTCGTGGTTCTTCTATGACTTCGCCGCGGCCGTCAGCTTCATCGAGCACGAGCCGGTGATGGACCTGCTCCAGCAGTCGTGGCTTGCGGGATACCGGACCGTCGCACCGGTCTCGCGCGACGACGAGGCCATGCTGCCTGCGTTCGTGATGCTCAGGCGCATGCTGCTGACGGCCTGGCTCGCTTCGCATTCGGACACCGAAACCGCACGACGCCTGGGTACGGGCTACACCGACGGAACGGTCGCGCTCGGCGACCGGTTCCTGCGCGGATTGTGACGCGGACTTTCGGGACCAGCCGCGGCGCGCCTGTCCGCTTCTCCAGTGTTGTTGCTCCCGGACTCCAGAATGCCGCAACAGATGTTTCCCCGCCGGCTTTGATCCGCGAATGATGGGCGCGCGCTCGGACATTGCGCGTCCGAAGCGGACTTAACCAGCGAGCGTGGGCGGCGTCAGATGGATATCCAGGCTTATTTCGAGGAGTGGTCCTGCGAGCCCGGCGATGTCGTCCGGCTCGCGATCAGTACGCCGCACGCCACCGTCCGCGCAAGCCTCGTGCGACTGGTCTCGGGTCCCGGGCGCGACGAAGCGATCGAGGGCAAGGTGGTCGATTTCTCGTCGGTGCTCGACCGCACCGTTTCCGGCGGCGTGCAATCCACGGTGGTCGGCTCGCACGCCGAATTTCCGCTTCCCTCACCGATCAACGATGCGGCGATCAGCGTCCATTGCTGGGCATGGCCGACCGTCCCCGAGCGGAGCGCGCCCCAGGCCATCTGGTCGATTGGCGACGTCGCGCTCGTCATCATCTCAGGCGGTCTTGCGCTTCGAATGGGCAGCGCAACGCTCGCGGTCTTGCCGGATGCGATCATCGCCAAACACTGGTATTCGATCGTGACTACCATCGGCGACGGCGAGGTCTGCATCGACCTGAGGCGTCTTGATGCCAAGGTTGGGGCACAACGCACGCTCCGCGCAGCAACCGGCGCGACGGCAAATGCGGCGACGCTCCTGCTCGCGGCGGCCGGCATCGGCCGGTCCGGGTCGCCGCTGGAGCCATATAATGGCAAGATCGACTCGCCAACGCTGCACCTCGCGAAGCCATCCGCCGAGATGATCGCCGCATGGCACGCGGGGAAGACTCCCACGCAGCCGGCATGGGCAGCATGGAAACTCGGCAGGGACTTCGCGTCGGAGACGATTGAGCCGGACGCTGGAGGCGAACAGGGGCACCTTGTCAACGGCGTCGAGCGCGGTGTGACCGGACGCAACTGGGACGGGCGAAGCGACTCCTTCGTCGAAGTTCCCGAGCAGTACTGTGCGCTGCAATTCCACGACGACGACATGGTGGATGCCGGCTGGAGGTATAATCTCGAATTCCGCCTGCCGGAGGACCTTCAAAGCGGAGTCTACGCAGTTCGGCTCGAGGCCGGCGGACGCCGCAATCATTTTCCGCTGTTTGTCAGACCGGTCCTGGGCACCTCGGCACCCGTGCTGTTCCTGGTGCCGACCAACACCTATCTGGCCTATGCGAACGACCACCTGGCTTCGCTCGATTTCTCATCGGTGATGCCTCATGACAAGGTGGTGCCCGAGGACGAACAGTACCTGTTCTCACATCCGGAGCCGGGCCGCTCCTGCTACGATACCCATGCCGACGGAACGCCGGTTCGCTATTCGGGCCGCAGACGGCCGCTGTTCAACGTCCGCCCTGGTTTTCCGAATTGGCTAACGGGCTCGTACCGTCACTTTCCCGTCGACATGTACATCGTCGAATGGCTTGAGCACCTCGGCATCGAATATCATGTCGCAACCGACGAGGATTTCGAACGTGGCGGCCGCAACCTGGCCGACCGGTACGCGGCGATCGTCACGGGCTCGCACCCGGAATACTGGACACGAACCGGCCTCGATATCCTCGACGGATACCTGCATGACGGCGGACGGGTCATGTATCTTGGCGGCAACGGCTTCTACTGGGTAACGAGCCGGCTCGGTGCAAAGCCCTGGATCATCGAGGTGCGCCGCGACAACAGCGGCACGCGCTGCTGGGATGCCCCCTATGGCGAACGGACCCATGTTGCGACGACTGAAGCCGGCGGCATCTGGCGCACGCGCGGCCGCGCCCCGAACAAGATGCTGGGCGTGGGCTTCGCATCGGAGGGATGGTCGAAGGGCTGCGGCTATCGGCGTCTGGAGGCGAGCTACAATTCGCCCGCCGCGAAATTGTTCGACGGCATCACTGAGGAAATCGTCGGCGATTACGGCTATGTGCTGGGTGGAGCGGTGGGAGACGAGGTCGACAGGTACGACGTTACGCTCGGAAGTCCCGAGCATGCCTATGTGCTCGGGACTTCGACCGGGCTTGGCAACGAATATCAGCTCGTCATCGAGGATCTCACTCTTTCGCTCCCTGATCAGGGAGGCGCACAGCGGCCTGACGTGGTGAGATCGGACATGGTCCTGTTTCCGATCGATGGAGGCGGCTGGGTGTTTTCGGTCGGCTCCATCGCCTATGCCGGCGCCCTGGCCTGGAACGGCTGCGACAACGGTCTTTCGCGCCTAACGGCGAATATACTCAGGGCCTTCACCGGTAAGGAGCCGGTGTTCGGAGCATGAGACCGTCAGTGCGACTTCGCCCCTGAAACGAAAGGTCAACGACCCTCGTTCGGCCACTCATACGTTCTGGTTGCAGGTTTGAGTGCAAGAAGATCAACATCTTACTGGATACTCGTTGTCCCCCAGCGCGGCGACCGCACAGATACGTGCTTCTTTTTCGTTCGCGCGCAAGTTCACAAAGGCGACGAGCATCGCATGGTGAGTGCGATACGGTGGTACATGGAAGATCCAGGGCTTTTCCGCCCAAGGAGAATGTTTGACAGGCGGCAGGCGCTTTCCTCGCAGTCAGGAGCGAGGCCTCTTGCTCCCCTGATTGGATATCGCTCGGCAAAACAACGGCTTGGGGGATTCAGCAGCCGCGTTGACCTTACATACCCTCAAGCCGCAGGTGAGTAGCCCTCGACAAGACGATTGAGTCTCCGAGTTTCCTGCTCAGCTGCTCGAAACGGCCGAGAATGTCCTTGCCCGCGCCGGTGTCTGCACTATGTACGCAGATATCGTTGTGCTCGTTGCGACGGACCGGTAGTAATTCAATTTCGGTGATCTTCTTCCCCGCGATCAAGCACCGCAGCGCCAGACCATCGAGATGACGGCCGCGCATAACGTCCCAGTCGAACGCAAAGTTGCCAAGGCTGTAGAAGATCGGCTTACCCTGATAGATTTCGCCGGCCTGGACCACATGCGGATGGTGGCCGAACACCATGTCTGCCCCCACGTCGATGGCGGCTCGGGCTATTTCGCGCTGATATGCGACTGGCTCCTCTTTGGACGACACGCCCCAATGGCATGAAAGGATCACAAGGTCGACCTTGGTCCGCAGAGCGCGGACATCGTCCCGCATGGCCTCGAGTTCGTCGGCGTCTGCGAATGTATGCGTGATCGGCTCAGCACCCGGCATTTCCAGCGCGCGCGGGCCCGGCTCATAGGCGGCGTGGGCCTTGATGGTGGCGCATCCGGAGCTGTTGGCTGACGCGGCGTGATTGCTCGGCCAGAACACCGATGTGTAGCTCAAGAAGCCGAAACGAACCCCGTTCTTCTCGATGATTACCGGCTTCCTGGCCTCGGCCAGCGTTTCGCCAACGCCACAGTGGAGGATCCCCGCCGAATCCAGCGCCTTGACGCTGGCGACGGCGGCGCTCGCGGGATAGGCGACGTTGCTGGCGCAGCTCACGCCGACATAGCCCGCCTTCTTGAGCGCCGGACCTACCTTGGCGCCCGAATGGCGCCAACCCTTCTTGTGCGGGATATCGGGCCGCGCGGGATCGATCGAGGGCTCGGCAAGCGGGCCTTCCAGCTGTCCGAACAAGACATCGGCCGATGTCAGCATGTCACGCACATTGACGAATGCGCTGAAAGGATCTTCGCGGTTCTGGATGTTGGTATCGCCCAAGATGAGCAGCGTTTGATCCATGTGCAGTTCCTTTTTCGTGAGCTCTGGTGTGGATGTCGGGATTGCGACCAGATCAGGCCGCGCTTTCAGCGGAGCGCGATGTTGTCACCGCCGCTTCGCCATCGCGCGCTGGCGCGATCGATTCCAGGGAGCGCTGGTTGGTTTCGATACCGAACAAGAGAATACCAAGCGCTAACAGCAGATAAAGCGACGCAATGGCGTAGAGCACTGATGGGAGACCATAATTGTCATAGAGCGACACAACCATGTAGGGCGATGCGATGACAGCAATCCGCCCCGTCATTTGGGCGATGCCAGAGCCGCGGAAGCGATATTCGGTTGCAAACAACTCCGGCGTGTAGCCGCCGAGACCGAAGCCGATCATCAGGCTCATGCCGCCCTGCAACAGGAAGCCAAAGATCAGCACCCAGGTGGGGTCGGTCTGCTGCGAATACGCCAGCGCGAACACGCCACACCATAAGGCCGCAAACATGGTGCCGCGACGGCGTCCAATCCAGTCGGAGGTCAGCATGCCGACCAGCGGCCCGAGCGAACTGCCCAGCGCCATGACGGTCGCAAAGCTGAGCGACTTCGTGACACTCAGCCCCTGTTTGACGAAGAAGGTCGGCACCCAATAGGAGAAGCTGTAGGAACCGACCAGGCAGGTGATGCAAACCGCCATCGCGAGCAAGGTGCGGGTGACGACGCCGCGCGAGAACAGGATGGAGATCGGTACCCAGGCCGGCGCAGGCGCGGCCACTGATGTCACCGGCGGGAGCGGCCCCGCCTTCGAGGCCTCAGCTTCGATATCCTGCATGATCTTTTCGGCTTCTTCATAACGGCCGCGCGCTTCGAGCCAGCGCGGCGACTCCGGAAGCTTGCGGCGCAGGAACCAGACCCATAATGCGCCGCAACCGCCGATCAGATACATCGGCCGCCATCCCAGTGCCGGAATGACGAATAGTCCGGTAAAATTCACGGCGAATGTCGATGCCATCGACACCACGCTGATCAGGCCAAGCGCCCATCCGCGCCGTTGCGGCGGCACAAACTCGCTGACCATGCCGTAACCGCAGACATATTCTGCGCCGATCCCTACCCCCATGAAGAAACGCATCGCCATCAGCCAAGTCATCGAGGGCGCGAGCATCGAGAGCAGGCACATGCTGCCGAAAATCAGAAGATTGAACTGATAGGCAAAACGCCGGCCGAACCGGTCACCGACCAACCCCGTCATCAGCGCGCCAATGGCGAGGCCGGCAAAGGTGATGGAAATGTAGTGGGCATTGGTCTCCATGTTCGACCAGCCCTCCTTAACGAGGGCGCCCAACACGCCGGCGGCCATCTGGTTGTCGAAACCGTCGAAGAACATCCCGAGGCCGATCAGGCTGAGAATCCGCCACTGGAATGCGCCCATCGGGAGCCGGTCAAGCCGGCCCGCGGCGTTAACGGGGGTGGTCATAGAAAGCGTTTCTCCCGCAAGTAGCGGCGTTCAGCGCCGCTTATGCGGGCAAAATAGGCGGAATGCTTTGGGCCGAGTATGCTAATTTACTCATCACGACGATGACTTATCTTCAGAGCAACACAGAGAATGCGGCGCGGACGCGATCAGCCCTCAGTGGGAGGCGCTGATGGCCCGAAAATTGCCCCCGCTGAATGCACTTCGCGCCTTCGAGGTCGCCTCCCGCTCCGAGAACTTCACCCACGCCGCCAAAATACTCAACGTCTCGCAGGGCGCCGTCAGCCGGCATGTCGCCCAACTCGAAGCCTTCCTTGGCCTGCGCCTGTTCGTCCGCAATCAACGCGACGTCAAGCTGACGACGCAGGGCGAACAGTACGCGCAGGCCATTGCCGAAGCCTTTGATCGCATCGAACTCGCGACCCAGGTCAGCCGCCGGGACAAGCAGAATCGCGTGGTGCGGATACGGCTGTTTCCCACGGTGGCGATGAAATGGCTGGTCAAGCGGCTCGCGCGCTTCCATACCCTTTACCCAAGCATCAATGTGCAGGTCACGATCGCCAACGATCTCGTCGATGTGAGCGCTGGCGAGGTGGACTTCACCATTCAGACTCCCGCCATTCCAAAGCCCGGCGTGCGTTACGACACGCTGTTTCCGATCGAGCTGCTGCCGGTTTGTAGCCCCGCCGAATTCAACAAGCATCCACCCGTGCACGATTCACGAGAGCTGCTCGACCGCACGTTACTTCATTCAATGAAGCGCCCGCACGATTGGCGGATCTGGTTTGAGGCGGCGGACGTCACACCCGGGAGCTTTCGCGAAGGACTGTCGTTCGGCAATTCCTCGCTAGCCTATCAAGCGGCGATCGACGGGCTCGGCATCGCGGTGGCGCATCTGGAACTGGTCCAGGACGATCTCAAAGCGGGACGACTATTGGCGATCCATCCGCTGGTGGTACGAACCGCCGACAGTTACCACCTCGTCGGCCGCGAAACCGACGTTGGCAGGCCGGAGATTGCTGCATTCCGCGACTGGCTGCTGTCCGAAACCAGGACACAGAATTGACGTTTCTCCATCGGCAAGATCTTGTTCTGCTATTGTCAAATCAGCATCGCTGCAAGCTCGCCGACGGCGCTTGGATCGCCATTTGCCTTGGCGACGCACTTCAGGTGTCACGTTGCTCTAGTCTAGGCAGGGATTTCCTCTCGAAATCCCGGCTTATTTTGTTCGTCAGGCCTATACACGTATCGAGCTGGGCATCTGCCAGAAGCGAAGGCGGCTGATCTGCGAAGGTTAGGGGGGATCTCGCCACGCCTTGGCGCTGATGTTGGTGAATGGATCCGGCCGGCCGAGGAATTCGGAATCACCGGGAACAGTCTGGCCAAGGTCTGCGACAGGCTGGACGTGCTTTATCCTCCGCGCGGCCCCTGGGCCAAAGAAGACCCGTCTGTCTGAAGAGATTGAGCCTGCCATGCGGCACATTCGGCCTGCCCATCGTATAGAGTGGCCTATAAATCCGACGGCCTCATGTGACTGGTGACTACGTCCGCTTTGCTCCTATAGCGACCAAGTTCGTGCGGCAGCGCAATATGTCGCGATGGGCCAGAAGCGGAAGCCACAATTGGACAACATCTCCCCCACTAACATCAGCGATAAATATCTTCCGTGAATTGGTTCACAAATGGGCGGGCCAGACCGCGATACGCTTGCTCGAGTTCTTGGCCGGCGTGCGCCCAGCGCGATCAGCAGGCTCGAGAAGGCGCCGAACCTCGACGTCCACCGTTCCGTCGCACGTATCGTGTTTCGCAACGCTGCGATCGATGAGTTGTCGAGTTGGATTCAACGGCATTCGGTGCGGCCGAAAGCCCGCGGACCCAGCAAACGACCAGTCTTTTAGTTTTACGCGGTTCAGAAGCTTGATCAGAGAATAAGCCATGCAAAAATTTGATGGAGGAACCAATGGTGAAGAGGGCGATTACGCTCGGCGGTGGTGGTCCGGCGGCAGGGCTGCACATTGGAGTTCTGGAAGCTCTTGCCAACGCAGGTATAACCTTTGACGTGTGGGCATTGTCCTGCATCGGCGCCTGGGTTGGGATCGTCTACAATCAGTTTGACAACGTTGACAATAAAGACAGGGCGAAACAGACCCATCAATTCTTCAAGAATGGCGTGTTTCGAGACGACGAAAGCTATAGGCGCTTTCCCATAAACACGGTGTTCGGCCCGGATTGGGAAAGCATCGGCAAGGCTCTGACCAACTTCGTCGCAGATCCCAATACCTATAAGGATTTGTGGGACCCAAACAGGGTCGCGAATGCCTTCAGGGAATCCATGTCGCTCTGGTTCGCTCAACAGCCCGACACGGACTGCGGGAAGAAGTTCACGAGCCCGGATGAGGGAGACGTAAACAGATGGGTTCTTAATCAGGTGCTGGCACCAAATCCTTTCGTTCGTTACCTCACGTCAATGATGTATCTGTCCCAAGTCACCGGCCTCTCCAGGATTAACTATCCACACAGCCAGTTTATGAAGAGCATAAATTTCGACGCGCTGGGAAGACCCGAAAAGCCATTCATATTCCACAACGCCTGGAATCTCGATGAGCATAAACTCGCGTTGTTTTCCAACCGTCCAATGCCCAAGAAGGTCGATGAGAACAAGAAGGTCGACGGGAAAGAGTACAAAGTGCCTATCAGCGCATCCAGCTTATGTGCGTGTTCAGCCCTTCCCTTCGTGGAAGAAACCGTAGAGATCGACGGAGTTACCTACTGCGAAGGAGCACTGGTCGATACGGTCAACTTCGAGAGCTTGCTCCAGGAGCACCATAAGCCAGGCGATGAGCTGGACGAGATATGGGTGAGCAGGATCGTCGATTCAAAGCAAGTCCGCAAACCGGAAAACCTTCACGATGCCCTGGCAAATCTCTGCCAATTGTTCGCAGCGACCGTTGGCGAAGATGATGTCAAGCTCTTCAAATACCACGTGCGGTACGACAAGCCAAAATCCGGAGAGCATCCGTGGAAGGGCACAATCGTCGAGATTCATGTGCCGGGGCACATCAGTTTCAAATGGAACCACAGCAACCTGGACAGCGGGAGAAAGTTGGGAAGGATCGCTGCTGAACAAGCAATCAAGGCATACTACGAACACGGAAAACGTCCGCCGCATGACGGGCCACATTTCATAAATGAGAATCCTGCGGAAAGCGATGAGGCGGGATGGCGAGAGGTTAAGGAGGCATATCACGAATGTCGAAGGCGGGCTGCGTAACGGCAAGGTAAAGCAGCCTTGAGGCCGGCCTGCTGAGCCAAGCTCCAATATCCGCAGTCGAGGCGGAATTACTGCAGTCGGTTGAGTACTGCCTTTGCCTGCTTCAGATCCTGCGTTTCAAGACCCTCGACGAACCAGCCGTAGATGGGCACGAGCTGGTCGAGCGCTTCGCTGGTTCTGCCCTGATCGATCCACAAGTTGGCGAGGTCTACTGCTACTCGAAGTTCAAGGGCCTTGGCGCGTTGGCTTTTTGCAGTTGTCAATGCGTGATCGAGCAGTGATCGTGCATCGGTGCTGGCCTCCGGTGCATCGCGGACGAGCAATACGCGCGCCTTCAATCGATAGAGCTCGGCCTCAAATATCCGTTCGCTATTGCGGCCGGTTGTAGCGAGACCCTGCTCAATCAGTTCGAGCGCGGCTTCGCTTTGATGGCTCGACAACAAAGCGGCACTCAGGAGCACATACAGTGCTGTGATGCCAAGCTGATAGCCCGCGCCGCGATATTCGTTCATCGCCGTGCGGATTTCCTCGAGCGCAGCGGACGAAGGATCAAGGAAGGTGGCGCTTATCCCCCGGATGGCGCGAGCCAATCCTCGCCACTGCCGGAATCCGAGTTCTTCGGACAAGGCGAGACAACGATCGGCATAGCGGTGTGCCTTTCGGAAGTCACCCCGAAGAGCGTGGAGAATGGATGCATAATAGCATCCATAGGCCTGCGAATGCGGATGACTGATGACGTCGGCACGCTGAAGGGCGGCATTTACACGCGCGAGTGCCGTATCAGCACGGCCCTGCAGCCAGAGCGCCCATGACATCAGAGCCAGGTCGGCCACACCCGCATCCTGGCCGGCAGCACGCGCCGCCAATCTGTCATGCTCGCTGCTCGCTTCGAACGCTTCGAAGGCCCGTTCGATCACCTCCTGGGCACCTACGAGATTTCCCATGAAAAGGCGTATCATCCCTTGCCCACGCATCGCGTTGAGCAACGTTGGTCGATCGCCCCGACCCTCCGCAAGATCGAGCAACACCGAGATCATTTCCTCGGCGACCGGCAACTCGCCGCGAATGACGCTCGCGGTGGTCAACCAAAACATGATTTGTAGTCGCTCGGGGGGATCTCCGAGCCGCTGGCACAGTTCGCGCGCTCGCGCAAAGGTCGCCACCGCCTGGGGCGAGGCCGGCCCCTGGGTGGCAATGAGGCAGGGCCCGAGCGCGTACTGGAAATCGAGCTCCAGCCGGTCTTTAAGCGCACCGTCGGCCAAATGGGCCGAGACCTCAATGCCTTTGCGCAAGTGTGCGATCGCTTCGAGGTTGGCGGAGCGCATGGCCGCTTTCTTGCCTGCCTGGAGCCAATATTCTCCCGCCTTTTCGAACAATCCCGCCTCGGTAAGGTGGAGTGCGAGAGTCTCGGGTTGAGACTCCACAATTTCCGGGAATCGTTGCTCGAAAGCGTTGGCGACGGCGGCATGCAGCGCTGCGCGTCGGCTCTTCAGAAGTCCCGCTTCGGCAGCGTCCCGCACGAGCGCATGCTTGAAGGTGTAGACCGCCCGGGGTATCTCGCCTCGGCAGAATATCAACTCCGCCTGAACCAACTGGGCAAGCGCCTCCTCAAGCCGTTGCCTTGGCAGCTTGGCGACCACGCTCAGCAGTTCGTACGAGAACTCGCGCCCCACAACTGCGCCAATCTGAGCAACTTCCTTCACGGGGGCCAATCGGTCGAGCCTAGCCATCAGTGATGCGTTCAATGTCGTTGGAATCGCCATCGAGGGTAGCGGACCGCTGACCACGTAGTGGTCGTCTCGCTCCTGCAGCAAGCCGGTTTCGAGCACCGCCTTGGTCAGTTCCTCGACGAACAGGGGCACGCCGTCGGTGCGAGCGAGGATTTGGTCCAAGACCTCCTCCGGGAGCGTCTTGCCTGCCGTGACGCGCTCGATCAAGGCCGCCCCGTTGCGCCGGTTCAGCCGTGTAAGCGAGACGGTCGTCACATGTGCATGACCAGGCCAGGGCGGCGTGAACTCTGGTCTCGCGGTGATGAGCAGCAGCACTCGGAGTCGTGGTACCTTTTCCAGTGTAATCGTGAGCAGCTCCATCGAAGTCGGGTCCGACCAATGGGCATCCTCAAAGATGATGAACACTGGCTGCCGCGCCGCCAACGCTTCGAGCTGAGCCGAGAATGCCGCCAACGTCATCTCCTTGCGTTTCTGCGGACTGAGCTCGGGCAGCTGGTAGCGGTCACTGACCGGCAGCGACAGAAGGTTTGCTAGAGCCGGCACCACACGATCTGCGTCGGCGCCAGACCGCAACAGCAGAGCTTCAAGCTTGGCAAACTTGTCCGTCGGCGCTTCGCCTCTTTCGAACCGGGCAGCACGTTCGAGATTGTCGATGAACGGATACAACGCACTGTTGGTATGGTGCGCCGAGCAGAAATGGCGGACCGTAATGTGTGGTTCGGCTTGGAGCCGCTCTTGAAGCGCCAGCGCGATGTGCGACTTACCGATACCTGGCTCTCCAGTTAGAACCACTACGCAACCTTCGCCCGAAGAGGCGTGCTGCCAGCGCCGCAACAGCAGCTCGATCTCCTCGTCTCGCCCGATCAAGGGCGTCAATCGAGTCCTGTGCTGAGCCTCAAAGCGGCTTTCGACTCCAGTCGTCCCGAGCACCTGCCAGGCAGGTATTGGCTCCGCCCATCCTTTCAGCGCGATCGAGCCAAGATCGCAGTATTCGAAATATCCTTCGGTGAGCTGGCGCGTACTCTCGGAGATTAGCACCGTACCGGGCTCGGCGAACTGCTGCAGACGAGCAGCCAGATTCGGTGTCTCACCGATCACCGCCTGCTCCTTGGCGGCGCCTTCGCCGATCAGATCGCCCACGACGACCATACCGGTAGCGATGCCAACGCGAACCTGCAGCTTGGTGCCGATATCTGTCTGAAGGTTGGCCACGGCATCGACCAGTGACAGCCCCGCACGTGTCGCCTGCTCGGCATCGTCCTCGTGCGCCAGGGGGTAGCCGAAATAGGCAAGCACGCCATCCCCCATGTAGCGCGCGATAACGCCCTCACTCCGGGCGATAACCTCAGCGATGCAGGCGTGATAGTCGCCGATTATCGAGCGCAAGTCCTCCGGGTCCAGCCGGGCCGAAAGTGCGGACGAGCCCACCAGATCGCAAAACATGACCGTGATTTGGCGCCGCTCGGCGCCGTCTCGCGGCGCTGGTTTGGCAGCCGCTTGGTCCGATGCAGCGACATCATCCTCAAGTGCCGCAATCGCGCGCAGCATCTTGCGCCGGTGCCCAAGCAGGACGCCGAGGTCCTTGAGGTCCTGCTCCGTGAGATCGCCGACGACCGAGAGGTCGATAGCGTTCTCTGCGAAACGATCGGCGTACTCTCCCAAACCGATCGATGCCAGCCACTCTGCAATACCTGTCATGGTATACCTATGGCCAATAGGGATAAGGGTAGCACATTGCAGAGACCTGCGAAGGCACATCTGCAAATGGAAGCACCGATCGCGAGACATCTCAGCCAGTTTAACACATTGGCTCCGGCGAAAGCTGGGCGCTGCCAAGCGATGCCATGGGGCCCCGATCGCGCGCGCCTTCGACCGTGCAACAGCCAACTCAACATAAAGCCGCGTTTGGCGCAAAGCACAGCAATGAACAGAGATGCCTAGTTGCCCTCGTTCCAGATGTCGGTGGTCAGCTTCCAATCATCGCCGACCTTCTCCCAAACCACGACATACTTTCCAGTCACATCCTTCGGTGTCGGTCCTTTGGTCTTGAGGGCGAACGTACCAATCTCGCGCGCCGCGGATGGGCCAAGGGGCTTAACGTCAAGGGTTGCGAGCTTCGGATCGCCAACTTGTTCCGCCATGCTTTTCCACATTGCCTCGATGGCTGATCGGCCGTGAACCATCGCAGTACCTGGCGGGAATGCGGTCGCATCCGTGCTGTAGAGTGACGCAACTCCCGAGAAGTCGCCCTTGTTGAACAATTCAATCCATTTCGCATTGATGGCCTCGATCTCGGCTTTTTGAGCTAACGCCGGTGCGGTAAACGAGATCACGAATGCAATCATCAAGGCTATGCTACGCATGATCATCTCCAAATATGTTCGATGCGAGTGCAGGGGCGGACGTTGACTTGACAAGAACCGGATGCGTTGAATGAGGCATCCCAGACCGGGTTTGGCGCGCCAGCAATTCCGGGGAATTACCGTCAGCAACATTGACTAACCAGCGCAACGCGCGCCTCATGGCAAATGACTTCGCGCAATTTCTCACCAGTTCTCAAGCCTGGATGCTTGGCCAGTGTGAAGCCAAGAGCGACGTCGTGTCCCCGCTTTGGAATTATGGTGCGCTCGGAGGGCGTTCGCATTTGCTGCGATTGCAACAGCTTACTTGGAAGGATGAAGGGACAAGGCGCATTTTTCCCGGTCAGAGGTGCCTTTCGCACGGCCGTGCAGGTCGGCGAGACTGCGCGCAACCGCGCGAATCTTCGCCGGTGTTTCAAGGCAGGCACCACCATATTTCTGCACGACGATGGGCTGGTTGCGCATCTAACCTCGCTCGGAAGCCTTGTTCGCCTCGCCCATCGAACCAACACCGCCTATCCATGTACCGACGACCTCAAAGTTCGGATTAAAGGCGACAAGATCCGCGCGGTATCCGGGCGCGATCCGTCCAAGCTCGGACCCAAGGCCCAGAAATGCCGCGGGCGTCCGGGAAGCCATGATAAGAGCATCGACAAGGGAGATTCCGATAAGCGCAACAGCGTTGCGCACCGCCTCGATCATGGTGAGGTGAGCGCCCGCGAGCGTGCCATCCCGGTCAGTCAGGCGATTGTCATGCAACGTGATCTCCCTTCCCTTTAGCAGGAATTTCCGGTCGCTCGTGCCCGCCAATGGCATGGCATCGGTAACCAGCATCAATCGATCGCGTCCCTTGCAGCGCAAGGCAACACGCAAGCCGGCGCGGTCAACGTGGATGCCGTCGCAGATGATCCCTGCAAACAACCGGTCATCTCCCAGCGCGGCGCCCACCAAGCCCGGCTCTCGGGCGTTCAACTGCGACATGGCATTGAACAAATGGGTCACCCCCGAGACACCGCGATCGACCGCCTGCCCGATTTCGGCTGCGGTGGCGTCGCTGTGGCCGGCCGCGATACGCAATCCGGCGCCGATCAATTCATCGATCATGGACGCGGGCACGCATTCCGGGGCCAAGGTCACCATGGAGCGACCGCGGTCCCCGAAGCTTTTGATGGCGGCGAGATCGCGCCGATCGGGCACGCGTATCTCGGCTTCCGGATGAATGCCCTTGCGAGACCTGTTGAGGGCCGGACCTTCCAGATGAAAGCCGAGCACGCCAGGAATTTCGAGGCACGCCTGAGCTGCTACAGCCAATCGTTCGATGACCTCGCTTCGATCGGTGATGAGGGTTGGCAAACAGCCCGTGGTGCCGGCCTTGCGGTGCGCCTCGACGATGCGGCGAACGCCGGCCTCCGTTGGCTGGTCGTTGAGAAGAACGCCGCCGCCTCCGTTCACCTGAACATCGACGAATCCGGGTGCAAGTATCGCATCTCGGGGAAGGTGGATCGAGGCGCGCGCTTCCTCGGTAATGCCTTCGATCCGCCCCTGCGATATCCTGACCAACCCCGGCCCGCGCATGTCGGCACCGTCAAAGATGTGCTGCGCAGCAATCGAGAAAACCACGGAAGACCCAGCTTGGCCCATAAGTGCTGATCCGAGAATGGCAATCACGGACTCGTGAGGCGAGTCCCGTGCTGTACAGGTCCCTATATGTACACAACGGGCTTCAGGGACCCGGAGCTAAATCCTTGCGTTAACTTCTCATGGAAACAAAAGGTACCACCTATCTCGGCATCGATGGGGGCGGAACCCGCTGCCGCGCCCGGATCGAGGACGAAAACGGCAGGGTACTCGGTGAAGCGAGCTCGGGGCCTGCCACGACCCGGATTGGCTTCGACAGGGCCTGGCGGTCCATCATGGAGGCCACCGAAGCGGCGGCCGCACAGTCCGAACTGACGCGCGAGGATTTCGCGCGGATGCACGCCGGAATTGGCCTCGCCGGCATTGGTCGCCGGGGCGCGGAAGCGGCGCTCAAGGAGATCCCGCATCCCTTTGCGTCCGTTATCTTCATCAGCGATGGCCTAGCTGCCTGTCTCGGCGCCCATAGCGGCGCGGACGGGGCCATCGTGGTGGCCGGCACGGGCTCGGTGGGTGTCGGCCTGATTGGCGGCAGCGAGATCCGCATCGCCGGTTACGGCTTCCCGGTCTCGGACGAAGGCAGCGGCGCCGACATTGGCCTGCAGGTCGTTCGACTGGCGCTGCGGGCCGCGGATCGCCGCGGC
Source organism: Bradyrhizobium brasilense (assembly GCF_029714345.1). Lineage (NCBI taxonomy): Bacteria > Pseudomonadati > Pseudomonadota > Alphaproteobacteria > Hyphomicrobiales > Nitrobacteraceae > Bradyrhizobium > Bradyrhizobium brasilense. The sequence goes on along the minus strand of NZ_CP121669.1, from coordinate 3,105,704 downwards.
GAGCTGACACCATTGCTTGCAGAGGTGCTGGGCGCATTCGATCAAGATCCTTATCAGGCCGTGGCGTGGTCTGAAGAAGCTCGGGCCACCGACTACGCCGCGTTCGCGCCGACCGTGATGCGGCACGCCAATCAGGGCGATCCGGTCGGCCGCCGCATTGTCGAACGCGCGGCCGATGCCATTGGCGATCTGCTTGATCTGTTCCTGGCTAAAGGAATTGACCGGCTCGCGCTGGTGGGCGGGCTCGCGGATGCGATTACACCCTGGCTAACGCCTGACCTGCGCGCTCGCCTGAGGCGTCCTGACGCCGACGCAGCGGCCGGCGCGCTGCTTGTGGCCCGAGGGCGGCTCGACCTGCGCAAGCTGGACCCGCCCAAGAGAGAAACTGACCATGAACAGGCTTCGAAGTTCCGCGTTTGATGGTGCTTGGATCACCGATATGGCCACCGAAGAAGTCGATCCCAGATTTACCGACCTTGATGCATGGTCGCTGACGTCAGCGATGGAAGCGATGTGGGAGGGCCAGCTTGCGGCGGTCGCCGCGATCGGCCACGCCCTTCCCGCGATCACCGCGGCAGCCGAAGCGGCCAAGACGGTGCTGGGCGACCGCGGACGCATTGTATATGTCGGCGCTGGCACGTCAGGCCGCGTGGCGGTCCAGGACGGCGCCGAGCTGACGCCGACCTTCGCTTGGCCCCGCGAGCGCGTCCGCTTCGTCATTGCCGGCGGTGACAGCGCGTTCGTGACCAGCATCGAGGGCGCGGAGGACGATGTCGATGATGCAGTCACGCAGATCAGCGCCGCACGGCTCACGCCGCACGACGTGGTGATTGCGGTAGCCGCCAGCGGCACAACGCCGTTCACGGTCGCGGCGCTGCAGCAGGCAGGGTCTTTCGATGCAGTAACGATTGGTGTCGCCAACAATCCCGGCACCGCACTGCTGGCATTGGCAAAGTTTCCGATCCTGGTCGAGACCGGCCGAGAGCTGATCGCCGGCTCCACGCGGATGAAGGCGGGCACCGCGCAGAAGGTCGTGCTCAACCTGATCTCCTCGGGGATCATGCTGCGCCTTGGCCGGGTATATCGCGGCATGATGGTGAACATGCCGCCGACCAATGCCAAGCTGAAGCGGCGCGCCGAGGCCATGGTGGCGCAAATCGCGCGCTGTAATCCGTCGCACGCGGCACGCTCGCTCGAGCAGGCCGAGGGAGACATCAAGATTGCAGTCCTTCTGGCGCTCGGTGTCGACAGGGTTGATGCGGAGACCCTTCTGGAGAACTGTGACGGCAACCTTCGGCAAGTGTTTGTCGAGCTTGCCAAGAATCGTGACTCGCATCGTGACCGACTCCCAAAGGGAGCGGCGGGACGCGGCCGAGGCGGAGTGGTTGAGCCGTGACGACATCCGCGATGGCGAGCGAAATCGGGGAAAGCGCGGATGTTGCCGCTAACATTGTTCGCAGCCGACCCGCCCTGCGCGACATCGCACAGCGGATTGGGATTGACTCCGCCCCTTTGTGCGTCGTGTGTGGTCGGGGAAGCTCCGGGCATGCCGGTGTTTTCTTGAGATATCTTGTCGAGACGCGGCTTCGCCTTCCCGTTTCAGCAAGTGCTCCCTCGGTGATCACGGCATTTCGCACACCTTTGATGCTCCGCGATGCGCTGTTCATCGTAATCTCGCAATCGGGGCGCAGCCCGGATCTCGTCGCAGCGACCAGGTCGGCACGAGCCTCGGGCGCACGCACGATTGCCATCGTCAATGCGACGTCGTCGCCGGTGGCTGACGAAGCGGAATTCGTCGTTCCGATCGAAGCCGGCCAAGAACACTCCGTAGCGGCCACGAAGACCGTGATCGGCTCGATGGCCGCCAGTGCCGGACTGGTTGCCGAACTGGCGCAAGATCGTGCGCTGCGGTCAGCCCTCGACCGGCTGCCCGAGCGCCTGCACCGCGCGCTGGCGCTCGACTGGTCGGAGATTGCCGATGATCTCGTCAAGGCATCAGCTGTGTTTGTGGCGGCTCGGGGCCTGGGCCTGGGCTCGGCGAGGGAGATCGCGCTCAAGCTTTCGGAAATCATGCGCCTGCCTTCGATCGGACTGAGCGCCGCCGAGCTGCAGCATGGGCCACGTGCCGCGCTATCATCGCGCACGCCAGTTGTCATGATGCGCCTCATGGATGAAACGGCGGCCACGGTGGACGCACTGGCAGAGGAATTGCGTGAGCAAAAGATCGCGCTGCATCTCTGCGGCGGACCGCATGGCTCGCTGCCTTGGTTGGTCGAGGATGACCCCGCCACCGACCCGATCACCATGCTCGTTCCGGCCTACCGGATGATCGAGCAGGCGGCATGCGCGCGCGGATTTGACCCGGATCGTCCCCCTCGCCTGAGCAAGGTTACCGAGACGTTTTGACTGATCGCTGGCTGGCGACCAAAGCGGGAGCGACATCATCAAAACGTAACGAACGCGAGCAGAAGCGACCGAATGCGCGGCAAAGGCGACGAAGCTGATCGCTATTCTGCCGCTCATAACGGTCTGGTTGCAGGTTCGAGTCCTGCCGGACCCACCAAGAGGATCAATATCTTACTCGGTTCTCGTTGCCCGTAGCGCGACGACCGCACCAGATAGGTGCACTTTTCGTTCGCGCGCAGGCTCGAGCGCAACAATTATCCGACGGTGTGAGACAGATCGTTTGGGTAGACGGTGAGCGAAGCGGGCGTCTTTTGTCGCTCGCCAGTCGGGCACACCTCGAAGAAGCCGCTGATCAAGAGACAGCGAAATCGTGGGTCTTTGCGCTGCCGAAATGCGAGGTCAGCTCATGGTTGCCGGCAGAGCGATGCTTCTGAAAATGCTTGGCTTCCAAACGAGCAATCGAAGCTACCGTAAGCTCCTGGATTCTCAGTACCAACGCGCAGCTTGAGCAAATTCAGAATGGTGGAATCAAAATCCGCTCGATTATTCAGCGATTTCAATGGGCATTTGGAAAAACTAGCCGGATCCGCAGATGGGTCGCCTATCGCTACTGGCAGAACAAGTTCGGCCTCGACCATAACGCCGCACCCGGCGTTTGCACGATCGCCGCTACAGGCCAGAGCACCAACACCTGCACTGAATCGACCGTCTACGGCGGCGTTACGGTTAAGTTCTAGCCACGGCCCTCGATGTAGACGACGGCGTCGCGTTGGCCCGCGACGCCGTTCCCGCTCGGCAAGGCACCCACTTCGAGCACGAGTGTCACGACGTCACGCTGGAGCACGGGCGCAACAGCGCACTATCGGCGCTGGATCAGTTAGGGAGACGTCTAGTGCCAACAGTTCTTCAACAACTAACGCCTGAGATTGGGACGTGAGCGTGCATGGCGAGCGGAGCTTTACGCAGAGGAATGTTGACAGATCTCGGGCTTCCATCGAGCGAAAGCGACATCTGTCGCAGGAAATCGAAAGGATCATTCCCACTTTGCTACTGGTGCCACGTCACAAGTGGCAAGTAGTGATGTGGCAAGCGCATCACAACGAGATCCTTCCGTCGCACGATATTGGTCGGATACGGCGTATCGAGATTGCTCGTATCGATGGTGGCGACGGCGCCCTCTTCCTGATCGAGGATCGCGGTTTCCTGCCGCGGGAAGACGAAATTGTCCGGACCAAACACCGCACTCGCCCCCAGGAAGCCGCGCGGAGGATCGAACACGTTCGCGAACGCCAGATAGACGTTGTTCTCGCCGCCGCGCGTGCGGAACGCATGCCAATGATAGGGATCGGCGCCTTTCGGGATCGGATAGTTGTGCGGGATGGCAGTCCCCGCGTGCGATCCAGTGAAGACGCCCGCGATCGCCGACGGGCAAGCGACGATATCGCATCCGCGAAGCGCCAGGGAGCGGATGGCCTCGGGATAGAGGGCGTCGTGGCCGATGGCGATGCCGACCCGGCCCAACGCGAGATCAAAGACCTTCCATGTGTCGCCCGCCGTCGCCCATCCCATATCGGCGTTCCCGAGGTGGATCTTGCGATAGCTCCCGGCGAGGCCCTCGGGCCCCGCAAGGACCGCCGTGTTGTAGATGCCATCGCCATCGCGCTCGGCAAGACCGGCAACGATATACGTTCGCAGCTTCATGGCGATCCTGGTCAACGCCTTGACGGCGGGCCCCTCCACTCCCTCGGCGCGCGCGGCCGGATCGGTCAACCCGGTCAATGACAACTCAGGAAACACGATCATGTCGGGTTTGGCAGCTGCGACAAGATCGCGGGCGCGATGCTCGATGGTCGCCAGGTTTGCAGCAACATCGTCTGCCGGCGAAAATTGCACGACCGCGAGCTGCGACAGCTTCCCCTTTGGAATGGGCTGGTAGCCGTAGAGCTTGAAAAAGTCTCCCGGATTCCAGGTAAAACTGTTGGTCATCAGCTCCGGGTAGAGCTCCGGGCGCCGTTTCTCGAACACCTTCTCACCGAGCACTTCCCGCTTGCGCGACTTGCCCAGATCGACCTGCGCATAAGCGATGCCGTCCCCGCTATCGATCGACACCGCGACGCGACCATCCGGCTCGATGATGCAGCTACCGCCCGAGAACTGTACCGTACGCTCCAATCCCCAACGGTTTGCTTCGATCACGTAGCATGAGTTCTCGAATGCCCGATTGATCCAGTAAGGCGCAGGCGTGCGCTCCTGCAGCCAGTTCGAGATGTGGCAGATCACGTCGGCGCCCGCGACCGCCTCGATGCGTGCGGTCTCGAAAAAGTGCAGATCCATGCACACAAGCATTCCGATCCGACCGAGCTCGGTATCGAAGACCTGATGCGCGACGTCGCCGTTCGCCGCCCATTTGGGCTCGGCGATATAGGGATGCGATTTGCGATGCCGGCCGACGATCCCGTTCGGTCCGATGAGGACGGCCGTATTGTAGTAGAGCTCGGTCGCGGGATCGACCTCGGGCATCCCGAGCACGATGTAGCAATCATGCTGCTCGCAAATCCGCTGGAAACGGTCGGTCGACGGGCCAGGCACGGTCTCGACGAACGGCTTGACCTCGTCGCGATCGTACCAGCAGTACCCCGTCGTCCCCATCTCGGGCGTGACGATCAGGCGCGCTCCCTCGGCCGCAGCCTCAGCGCAGAGCTTGAGCAGACGCTCGATATTGCGCTCCTTCTCATACATGGTCGGCTCGAACTGAACCGTTGCGGCGCGGTAGCTCGTGGGTATCGTCATTGATGTACTCCGGAGGATGCCGTCAGACGGCCATGTGCTCGTGAACGAGCGAGTCGGTGAGAGTGGCGATCGGCCCAGACGCCACGATCTGCCCCTTCTCGAGCATCGCGAAGCTGTGAGACGCAAAGCGAACGAAGTCGATGTTCTGCTCGACGAGGACGACGGTGAGCCCCATCTCGCGATTGAGGCGAACGATGATGCGCTCGATCTCCTCGACAATCGACGGTTGGATCCCCTCGTTCGGCTCGTCGAGCAGCAACACCTTCGGGTCGGCTGCAAGCGCGCGGGCGATCGCGAGCTGTTGCTGCTGCCCGCCGGAAAGCAAGCCGCCCCGCCGGTCGAGGTTCTCGATGAGATAGGGAAACAGCTCCCCAATGAAGTCCGGCACCACACGCTTGCCGTCGCGGCGGGCAAAGCAGCCCATCAGGATGTTTTCCCGTATCGTGAAGTCCACGATGATCTCGCGCCCCTGTGGGACGTAGGCGATCCCGGCGGCGGCCCTCAAATGCGTCGGCCTGGCCGACAGATCCTCGCCATTGAGGATGATCCGCCCGTCGGCGTGATCCGTCAGCGCCATGATTGTCTTCAAAAGCGTCGTCTTGCCGGTGCCGTTCCGGCCCACGACGCTCGTCACCTGTCCCGCCGGAATGGTAAGCGACAAGCCGTGGAGAACGTGGCTACGGCCGTAGAAACTGTCGATATTGGAAAGCTGGAGCGTCACGACAACCCCTTTGATCCGAGATAGGCCGCGCGGACCTTCGGGTTCGCTTCGATCTCCGAAATCCCGCCCTCGGCCAGAACGCGACCGAGATGAAGAACGGTGATCCGCTGCGCAATCTCGCGCACGAAGCCCATATCGTGCTCGACCACGAGCATCGTGTGCTGCCCCTTCATGCCGTTGATGATCTCCGCGGTTCGCATCGTTTCCGCTTGCGTCATGCCGGCTGTCGGCTCGTCCAGCAGGATCACTTTTGGGTTCTGAACCATCAGGATTCCGAGCTCGAGCCATTGGGTCTGGCCATGGCTGAGATCGGCCGCGGCAGTATTGATCTGGTCACGGAGCCCGATCAGCTCGATCGCGCGGTCGACCTTCTCGCGCGCGATCGCCGGATGGCCGAAACCGAGGTTCGCCATCACGCTGGTGCGTCGGCAACTCGCGACCTGGAGATTCTGCTTCACGGTCAGGTCGCGAAAGACGCTCGGGATCTGAAATTTCCGGCCGATACCTGCACGCGCGATCAGGTGCTCAGGCCAGTTTGTGATCTCGGTATCGTAGACCCAGACGCGGCCTTCCGTGCTCGGTGTCTTTCCGCTGACCAGATCCATCAGCGTGGTTTTCCCGGCGCCGTTCGCACCGAGCAGAACGCGAAGCTCCCCGTCGTCGACCGTCAGCGAAACGTTGTCGACCGCCTTGAAGCCGCCGAAGTTTACGCCAAGCCCGTCGATCGTGATCGCGACCGCCGACATTCTCATGCCTCCTTCGCTTCGGTGACGGCCGCGTTGGACGCTGGAACATGTGCGACACGCGGCTTGCCGCGCGCGACCGCGCCGAACCGCCCGATCAGGTCATGCAGGAGCCCACCGAGCCCCCGAGGCAGGAACAGGACGGTCAGCACGAACACCAGGCCGATGATCGCCTTCCAGGCTCCGACCAGCGCCTCCGTTTCGCTGATACCGGCCTCCATCATGTTGATCAGGATTGCTCCGACACACGCCCCCAGGATCGAGGCGCGGCCGCCGACGGCGGCCCAGACGACCATCGTCACGGAGAACGCAAGATCCATGAAGGTCGGTGAGGCAAACTGGGCGACGATCACGTAGAGCATTCCCGCCAGCCCGGCGATCGCCGCCGCGACGCAGAAGAAGAACGTCTGGTAGAGCGAGACATCGAAGCCGAGGTAGCGAACGCGCCGCTGGTCGTCCCGCGCCGCCTGCAACACCAGACCGGCCCGGGTCTCCACGATCAGGCGCGTCGCCACCAGGGTCACGGTCAGGATGCTCGCGACCAGCCAGTACGTGCCCTTGCTGTAAGGATCGAACTCGAAGCCGAAGATCTCGAGCGAGGCGAGGTCCGTAAGCCCGTTAAATCCACCCGTCACCGGCTGCGCATCCACCAGCACGAGCCGGACAAGGAGCACCAGAGCCAACGTGATGATCGAGACAAAGGGCCCTTCAATCCGCTTGCGGAATACAATGATGCCCAGCAGCGCCGCCACGATCACCGGCAGCGCAATTCCCATGATGAGCCCGACGCTCTGGTGCTGGAACGGCAGCCAGAGAAACGACGCCTTGTTGATGCAGCACAGGTCGGTCGGCGCCCCGGGCTCCGCATTCCAGAGCATGAAGTCCGGCACCGGCTTGTCCGCGCCCTGCTGCAGGCTGGTCGGACTCGCCAGCTTCAACGACATGGCCAGCATGTACGCGCCGAGCCCGAAGAAGAGCCCCTGCCCGAGATTGAGGATACCGGCATAACCCCACGACAGCGCGATCGCGATGCCGAGCATGCCATAGACCAGGAACTTGGCGATCCGGTTCAGTCCGAATTCGTCAACGAACAGCGGCACCGCGAAAATTGCGGCGATGAACAGCGCGTAGGCGCAAAGTGTCAGCTTGCGATCGAGAGTCATGGAGCTCAGCGCCGTTTGAACGAGAAGAGCCCTTCGGGCTTTAGAACGATGACGAGAATTACGGCCGCGAACACCACGGCACGCGCCAGGATGTCGTTGGTCGCCACGGCGACGAGCGCATTGGTCTCGCCCAGAAGTCCGGACGCCATGATCGTGCCGACGAGGCTTCCAAGCCCGCCGGTGACCACGACCATGAAGCCGTCCACGACCATGCTGGAGCCGAGATCGGGCGAGACCCCCTTGAACCCGGACATCATGACGCCGGCGACACCGGCCAATCCCGAACCGTAAGCGAAGGTCAGCGCATTGACCTTCCTCACGTCGATGCCGCACGCGGCCGCCATTTTCGGGTTGCGGATGATCGCGCGGACCTTCATCCCGAGCGAAGTCCGATACATGATGAACCAGGTCAGCGCCGTGAGCACCACGGTCACGAGCACGATGAAGCCGCGATAGGCATTGAGTTCGACGCCCGCGATGTTGACCGCCCCCTGAAGTTCAGCAGGCACTGCGACGTTCTGCAGGCCGGTCCCCAGTCCGTCGATGTGGATTCCCAGGAACGTCAAACCGAACTCGAGCCGGATCGCCTGCTGAATCAGCATGGAGACTCCCCACGTCGCGAGCAGCGTATCGAGAAGCCGTCCGTAGAGGCGGCTCACCACCAGACGTTCGATGATCCAGCCAAGGGCTGCAGCGGCCAGAAATGCGAGCGGTAACGCCACATAGAAGCTGGTCTTCAACCAGATCCCGGAGAGCACGGCCACGTAGGCCCCCGCCATCACGATCTCGCCATGCGCCATGTTGATGACGCCCATGGCGCCGTAGGTGATCGCAAGACCGAGCGCGACCAGCAGTAGAATCGAGCCCAGGCTGAGGCCGATGAAAAGAACGTCGATCATGAGGCGTACCGCAATCCAGCCCTGTCGCTGCGAGGGTCCGTGAGGCGGCGATCGCCTCACGGGTTGAGTGATGAGCTCAGATCTTGAGCTTCGACGTATCGAGCCCCTTCGAGGTGCAGAAGAGGTTCGATTCGGTTTCGCCATACGCGAAGTACGGAAGCGGCTTGATCGGATGCGGATAGGCATCGACCACCTTGCTCTGGCCGTCCGCCTGCCACTGCCCGATGCGCGGGGTCAGCCAACAATGCAGATTGTCGGCATCGATCGTCACCTTGCCGCCGGGCGCCTCGTAGCTCTCGCCGGCGATTCCGGTCCGGATCCCCTCTGCGCTGAGATCCTTGGTCTTCTCCACCGCCTGCTTCCACAGGAACACCTGGAAATAGGCGGCTTCCAACGAATGGTAGGTGACCTGCTTCGGATCGTTGACGAACTTGCGGAAGCGCTCGATGAAGCTCTTGTTGCCGGGCATGTCGAGCGACATGAAATACGGGAACGAGGTGTAGCTGCCGGCGGCATAGTCCGCGCCCATGGCCGCGATCTCGATTTCCGACGTCACCGTCGCGCAAATCGGAATCTCGGCCTGCGAGATGCCCTGGTTCTTGAATTCCCGGTAGAATGCGATGATGGAGTCGCCGACGACGTTGGACAGCACCACGTCCGCACCCGACTCCTTGATCTTCTTCACCATGACCGCCCACTCGGAATGGCCGAGCTCGAGATATTCGTCGGCCACCCATTGGGCGCCTGCGGCCTCGATCAGCTTCTTGGAGACCTTGGCCATCTCGCGCGGGTAGATGTAGTTCGAACCGACGATGAAGAACTTCTTCTTGCCCAGGGTCTTCACGATCCACGGGATGTAGTTCGCGAGCTGATGGTTCGGCACGGCGCCGGAATAGATCACGTTGCGCGAGCACTCGAAGCCTTCGTAATGGGTCTGGTAGAACAGCATTGCACCGCGCTTCTCGAAGATCGGCAGCACAGCCTTGCGGCTCGCCGAGGTGTGGCAGCCAAAGACCGTCATGATCTTGTCCTTGACGATCAGCTTGGAGGCCTTTTCGGAGAACGTCTTCGGATCGGACGCGCCGTCCTCGACGACCACCTCGACGGGACGACCAAGCACGCCGCCCGCGGCATTGATCTCGGCGACGGCCATCGAGACGCCGTTGGCGAGAAGCTTCTCCGCCACGGCCAGATTGCCTGTTTGCGAATAGAGCGCGCCGACCTTGATCGGTTCGGCGGCAAAGGCACGGCTCACGATCTGCGGCGCGGCAAGACTGGCCGAGCCGAGCGCGGCGGCTTTCAGAAGATGACGGCGACTTACGTTCATAGAACTTCCCCTGTTTCCAAAAGTCGATGAAAGCGGAAAAACATCCGTCTCCCTTCGTCCCGCGCCGGCGAACTTCCGCCAGCACCCGCCGGGATCAAGGCGAGCGCCATCGGTCGAACAAACATGTCGACGTGACGATCATCTCGAGGTGAATGGGCTGACGGCCTTGTCAGCAGGCAAACAAAAAACCCGCACCATCCTCGGTCAGAGGACTGGGCGGGCTTCATCGCCGCAGTGTAACGCGGCTTGCGCGCTACACACCTAGAACATGGCCTCAAGGATTGAGGGGATGCGCCAGGAACATCTGTTTCAGATGTTGCCGGATACAAGCATCGTTTTTTATCTAACGCAAGAGCGTTTCGGAATTAATGACCGCGTTCGCGATCTCGTCGATCGGAAGACGCTGCGCCATCGCCTCCTGACGCAACTTCGCGTAGGCATCCCGCTCGTTCAAATTGTTTGCCGCCATCAGAATCGCCTTGGCGCGCGCGATCTTCTGATCGCCGAGAACCTTCCTCTTGTACTTGCGCGCCTCCTTCAAAAGGCGTTGCCGCTGCAGCCAGAGATTGCGGGCAATGGCGAGATTGGTGAGCAAGCCAAACGGCTTGATCGGTCGCTCGATCACGGACAACGCCCCGCTCTCGAGCACCATTTGCAGCATCGATGGATTCTCGTAGCTCACAATGGCGAGGATGGTCGGCGGCGGATTCGGCATCGACCTCAGCAATTGCCCGATTTCCTCGCGCGCCTCGTCTTCCATCGAGAGAAAGACGATATCGCATCCCTGCGGCACCGACGGCGGCACCGGCCACAACAGGTTCGCCATGCACCCGATGCGGCGCAGATGCTCGACAAGCCGTTCGCCATCGGCATCGAATGGATGAATCACGGCGACATCGAGATCGCGAAGGTCCTTGAGAAGAGCGACAGACATGGAGTTCGGCCTCGCTCAGTAGGACAGTGCCCATGCACTCCCCGATTCGTGCTGGAAGCGGACTTCCAGCATGAACGGGTCGGGTGCCACCCTCACGCCGGCGTCGTGAACGACGCGATAATTTCCGGTGGCATCGACGCGTGCCACGCGCGGCCATAGATGCGTGTGGTTGGTGTTACCGTCGATCCGGACCGGTCCTTGCGGCGCGTCATACTCCACTTCCCAGAGCGACCGCAGCAGTTCTTCAAGATGATCGCTACGACTGCGCTCCAATGCCGCCGCGAAGAGGTGAACCGAGAAGTAAGCCGCTTCCGCCGGCGCCGTCACCGGCCAATCGTTCCCCACCCGCTTGTGATAGGCCGCAACGAACGCGCGGGCCGCCGGCGTATCGACGGACTGAAAGAATGGCGCCGCCGTGACGTGGCCTTCGGCAACATCGGCCCGCATGAGAACGACGTCGGCCTCGCTGGTCGATTGACTGGCGATCGGAAGCAGCCGGCCGTCAAATCCGGCCTCCTTGAAGGCGGTGTAGAACGGCACGATGCCGGCGCCGACGATGGTGGAGTAGATCACGTCGGGTCTGGTGGCGCGCACCCTGTCGAGGATCTTTGCGATGTGGCCGGCGGTCAGATTGAGCGGCACATACATTTCTTCGACCGAATGACCTCCGGCACCCGCAAACAGGTCCGCGATGATCCGGTTCGATTCGTAGGGGTAGACGTAATTCGACCCCACCAGAAATACGCGACCGCCGTAGTTCCTGGTGAGATAATCCACCAGCTGAACCGAATTCTGATTGGGAGCTGCGCCGGTATAGATGCAGTGGCGCGAATACTCGAAGCCCTCGTAGAGCGTCGGATAGAACATCAACGCGCTCCGCGCTTCGACGATCGGCAGCATCGCCTTTCGGGTACTCGACATGTGCCCGCCGAAGATGACGCGCACCCGATCCTCGTCGAGCAACTTCACCGTCAGTTCGCGGTAGCGGGACGGTGTCGACGCGGGATCGTAAGCCACCGGCTCGATGCGCCGTCCGCAGACTCCGCCGGCGGCATTGATTTCATCGATCGCAAGAAGCGTAGCCGCCCGCTGCGTGCGCTCGATCGCACCGGTCACTCCGGTCTCAGAAAACAAGACACCGACGCGCCAAGTCTCCATATCCATCAGCGTTCACCCAAAAAAAATGGTCCCCGTCCCCCTTAGCAGAGGTCGAGAACCACACTGTTCGCGTTCAGGGCGATCTCGACCATGCGAGCCGCATGCAAAGTATGTCAGAGGCCGGGACTCGTTGCAATGCAGCAACCGTAAAAACTTCGGCCATGACGAGTGCGAGCCGCCGCACGAAATACGACGGGCGTCCAATTCATCGCAGGAAGGACCTGCGGTCGGACCGAACCGCGGCAGCGACCGCCTCGAGCACCACGCGGACGCGGCGAAGTCGACGGGTATCATCGTGGACAGACATCCAGTAGCTGCGCGTTGCCTGGAATTTGTCCCCGAGCAGAAGCTTCAACCCCGGTCGCTCGCGAGCGAGATAACGCGGCAGAACGCCGATAGCCGCGCCGCTGACCACCGCGTCGACCTGTGCGATCACACTGCTGGTGCGGATCGTCGGCACGACTTCCACACCGTCACCCAGGTCAAGAAAGTTGAGCTGCTGGGTAAAAAGGAGCTCGGGGATGTACCCGACGAAGACGTGCTTCCTGAGATCCTGCAGTGACCTCGGACGGCCCATCCGCTGGAAGTAGATATCCGAACCATAGAGGTCGAGCGTGTAGTCGGTCAGCTTTTGAGCCGCGACCTGCCCCGCCACCGGCCGGTCAAGCGTGATGGCGATGTCGACCTCGCGTGCCGCCAACGAATAGGTCCGCGGCAAGGCGACCAGTTCGATTTCGAGCTCGGGATGCGCGGCGGACAACAGGAAGATCTTGCCGCCGAGATATCCGGCCCCCAGCCCTTCGGGCGCACCAATCCGAACGCGCCCATTCACCACTGATTGGGCGTCGGCTAACCCCGCGATGTCGCGCAGGATGATCGACTCCAGTTCCTCCGTGATGTCCGCGAGCCGGCGGCCATGCTCGGTCACCGCCGTCCGCCGCCCCGCCCTTTCGACCAACGGCATCCCGACCGACCGTTCGAGGCGGAGGACACGGCGCCCGACAGTCGAGTCGTCGATGCCGAGCAGTTTCGCGGCCTCGGACATCCGGCCGCTCCGCGTCACCTGGAGGAAGACTCGCAGATCATCCCAATCCATTCGGGGCTCTCGCATTTTTGCAATTGGAAGTCGCAGTTTCGGGCATTGAGAGCACAAATCCGCCATGCCATCCAGCGGCAACATTGCGCGGAGAGAGAAGAGAGGCCCGATGCGGATCGAGGGGGATTTTGACTATGTGGTTGTCGGTGCAGGCACCGCAGGCTGCATCGTCGCAAACCGGCTGTCCGAAGACCCGCACAACCGCGTCCTTCTGCTCGAAGCAGGCGGGAGGGACAACTGGATCTGGTTTCACATTCCGGTCGGCTATCTGTTTGCCATCGGAAATCCACGCGCCGACTGGATGTTCAAGACGGACCCGGAGCCGGGATTGAATGGACGCGCGCTGGCCTATCCCCGCGGCAAGGTGATCGGCGGCTCGTCCGCGATCAATGCGATGATCTCGATGCGCGGCCAGGCGGCGGACTACGACGGATGGCGTCAGCTCGGCTTGGAGGGCTGGGGCTGGGATGATGTGCTGCCGGAATTTCGCAATCTCGAAGATCACTTCATAGGCGCGAGCGACCTCCACGGCACGGGAGGCGGCTGGCGGATCGAGCCGCCGCGCGTGTCGTGGCGGGTTCTCGACGCCGTGGCGACGGCCGCCGAGGACATGGGCATTTCGCGCAGCCTGGATTTCAACACCGGTGACAACGAAGGCGCAGGCTACTTCCACGTCAACCAGAAGCGCGGCCGACGGTGGTCTTCGGCGCGAGGCTTTCTGAAGCCAGCCTTGAGCCGACCAAACCTCCGCCTCGAGACCAATGTCTGCGTAGACAGGCTCCGTATCGAAAACCGTCGCGTGACCGGCCTGCGTCTGGTCCGAGACGGTCAATCCGTCGATGTCGCTGCCAGGCGGGAAGTCATCCTGTGTGCCGGCGCGCTCGGCTCCGTGCAGATCCTGCATCGCTCCGGCGTGGGGCCAGCGGACTGGCTCCGCCCGTTGGGCGTCGACATTGCGCTTGATGGTCAGGGTATCGGACGAAACCTGCAGGATCATCTTCAGCAGCGCGCGATCTACAAGGTCAGCGGCATTCGCACGTTGAACGAAACGTACCATTCGCTTGGCCGCCGCGCCCTCATGGGCCTCGACTACATCTTCCGCCGACGCGGCCCGCTCACCATGGCGCCTTCACAACTCGGCATCTTCACCCGATCGAGCCCCACGCATGAGAGAGCTAATATCCAGTTTCATATCCAACCTCTCTCGCTCGACAAGTTCGGCGAACCACTGCACCGCTTTCCTGCGATCACCGTCGCCGCTTGCAATCTTCGGCCGACGTCACGGGGCACAGTCCGGATCGAGTCCAGCAGCCTCAATGCCCCACCGCGCATGGTGAGTCGGCCCCGGGAGTTGCACCCGGAGCCGCTCTCCGAACCGTACGTGACGCTCTCACGTCATACGGCTCTCAACAAGTACCGAAGCAGAACTCAACCTCGCCCAATGAGCAAACAGCTTTGGCCTGCGGCGGCGGATCAATCTGAGCCAGGTGGAGGCTCTAACTTTTCCATTCTTCAGCCCTTTGTATTTGCGTCGCGCCCAGCGGTTAAGAGATTCGTCGACGTATCGATACAGGTTGTGCATTTCTGACCGCCCATATCTGCCGTAGTACTGCATCCATCCACGAAGGACGGGATTCAGTTCCAAGGCGATTACGTCGACTTCCGTCTGCGAGCGAAGCCTGAGCCGGAGCTGCCGGATCGTCATACGCATAGACTTCATCGCCGCCCTGCTGGCCGCTGGCGAGAACGTACAGAAGTTTTCTTTCTTCTGATGATTTCTTGCCCTGCGCGGTCGAAAGGTAAATCCCAGAAAGTCAAACGACTGACTGGTATGGCTACCCGGGCGGTTGCTGTCTTTGCAGTAGACGATCTTGGTCTTGTCGGGATGCATTTCGAGTTCGCATTCCTCAAACCTTGCTTGCAGCGCCGCCTTGATGGCCTCCGCTTCAGCCTTGGTTCGGCAATGAACGAGCCCGTCGTCTGCGTATCGACACCATGGTGACCGCGGGAAGTTCCGCGCCATCCATGTATCGAACGCATAATGCAAGAACAAATTGGCAAGGACGGGACTGATCACGCCGCCTTGGGGTGTGCCCCGGTCGCGAGCGGTGATCGCTCCGTCTTTGCCTTGCATCGGCGCTATTAGCCAGCGTTCGATGTAGAGCAGAGCCCATTCGTCTTGCACATGCTTCCTGATGGCCTTCATAAGCAACTTGTGGCTGATATTGTCGAACAGGCCTTTGATGTCGAACTCCAGCACCCAGTCCATCTTCCAACACCGTTGCCGGGTGACGCCGACGGCGTCCAGCGCGGATTTTCCGGGCCGGTAGCCGTAGGAATCGGGAAGGAAGATTTCCTCGAGTGCTTGTTCAATCTGCAGCTTGACGACCGTCTGCGCCACGCGATCTGCTACTGTCGGCACGCCTAGAATGCGTTGTCCGCCGTTCTTCTTGGGAATGGGGACAGCCCGAACGGCAGGTGGAAAGTAGCTGCCAGAAGACATCCGATTCCAGACCTTGTAAAGGTTGCCCTTCAAGTTCTTCTCGAAAGCTTCCAACGATATCTTATCCACGCCGGCTGAGCCCGCATTGGCTTTGACCAATCGGTAGGCCTTCATCACTGTTTGCTTGTCGATATTGTACTGCTTACGTTCGGTTACACCCATCATGTCCTCCTGCTCATCACAGTTGCATGCGGGTGGAACCACTTGCCTCGGCCCCTTCGCTCCAGTCCCATTACAGCACCTTCATCACTACTACGAGCCAATCCGCCCCAGTGTCGTGCTTCGGTACTCTCGTCTCGCGGTGTGCGCCGCTTGAACTTCTCCCTTGGCATCACAACGACTGGTTCCTGCAGTTCTCTACAAGAGCCTGTATCCAGATCGCGTCCCCTAAACGCCGGTCGCCACCCGCGCAGTAATCCAGGCGCCTCACGGATTGATCTCAGGGATGGCACGCGCCCCTGATTTTGGCGACATCTAAATAATTTTCGACGCGTCATCGGAAGATTCGCTTTCGCTCGCCTTCTGGATACTCACCTGCCCCGTAAACCCGGGACTTTTGCAACACTTGCTGATGACCGCGCCTTTTAAGCGAAGCCACAGTGTCGTGGTTTTGCATCTGCGGCTGGAACGCCGATGCAGGAGGGCCAACCTCCATCTCTCATAAAGCTGTACGCATCAAATTCGGTTATTCACCTCCTTCATGCTCTGCAGCACACCGCGCCAAACTATCTTGCTACGCCCGAGGACCGGCTCGTCGCGGCAGATGCCATTCGGGTCACCCGCACGCTGATGCGCCAGCCGGCGCTCGCTCGTTACGCACCCGAGGAATTTCTGCCCGGCCCGTACGTCGCCGACGATGACGTGTCACTCACGCACGCTGCCGGCGACATTGGCACGACCATCTTTCATCCGGTCGGTACCATCAAGATGGGGCCCGAGGCGGATCCGCTGTCACCGCTTGACGCGCGCCTTCGCATGCGAGGCATCGACGGGCTCCGGGTCATCGACGCCTCGATCATGCCCACCATCACATCGGGAAATACCAACACCCCAACCGCAATGATCGCGCGCAAGGGCGCCAGCATGGTGCTCGACGACGCGCATCGGTCCCGCATCGCCTAGCCGCCATTCGTTTCATCGAGGAGACTCCGCAAATGACCCATCCCGTTCCGCATTTCATCAATGGCGCCCCGGTCACGTCTTTGCACGGCCGTGCCGCGCCGATCTACAATCCTGCGACAGGCGAGCAATCCGGGACCGTGCCGCTTGCCGGCGCCGACGAGGTCGCTTCGGCGGTCGCGGCCGCACGGACCGCCTTTCCCGACTGGGCCAAGTCTCCGCCGCTGCGGCGCGCCCGCATCCTCAATCGTTTCCTCCGTATCCTCGAGGAACGGCTCGATGAGCTCGCGGCTGTGATCACGTCAGAGCATGGCAAAGTTTTTTCCGACGCAAAGGGCGAAGTACAGCGCGGAATGGAAGTCGTGGAGTTTGCCACCGGCGCGCCACAGCTTTTGAAGGGCGAGATCACCGAGAACGTCGGCACGCGCGTCGACAGTCATTCGTTGCGCCAGCCGCTCGGGGTCGTCGCGGGCATCACGCCGTTCAATTTCCCGGCGATGGTTCCGATGTGGATGTTTCCGGTGGCACTTGCCTGCGGCAACACATTCATCCTGAAACCCTCCGAGAAGGTTCCCTCCGCGTCCATCCTCCTGGCGCAATGGTTGAAAGAGGCCGGGCTGCCGGACGGCGTGTTCAACGTCGTTCACGGCGACAAACAAGCGGTCGACGCGCTGTTGACGCATCCTGATGTCGCAGCGGTGAGCTTCGTTGGCTCGACACCTGTCGCACGATCGATCCACGAAACTGCAACTCTGCACGGAAAGCGCTGCCAGGCCCTGGGCGGTGCCAAGAACCATATGATCATCATGCCGGGTGCCGACATGGACCAGGCTGTCGACGCGCTCATGGGCGCGGCCTACGGCTCGGCCGGCGAACGCTGCATGGCGATTTCGGTTGCGGTCCCTGTCGGCGAGACGACGGCAAAGACCTTGATCGAAAAGCTCGTACCCCGGATTCATGCGTTGAACATCGGTCCAGGCATGGACCCGGAGAGCGAGATGGGTCCGCTTGTCAGCCAGCAACATCGCGACAAGGTACGAGGCTACATTGATGCCGGCGTCGCCGAAGGTGCGACGCTGCTGGTGGATGGTCGTGAATTTCGCCGCCAGGGTTACGAGAAAGGCTACTTCACCGGCGGCACGCTGTTCGATCGCGTCACATCCGATATGACGATCTACCGCGAAGAGATATTCGGACCGGTCCTAACGGTCGTACGCGCCTCGTCTTATGACGAGGCCGCCGCCCTGATCAACGCGCACCAGTTCGGCAATGGCACCGCGATCTTTACGCGCGACGGCGACGCGGCACGCGAGTTTGCCAACCAGATCCAGGTCGGGATGGTCGGCATCAATGTGCCGATTCCTGTTCCGATGGCTTTCCATTCATTTGGTGGCTGGAAAGCCTCCCTGTTCGGCGATCACCACATGCACGGACCAGAAGGCGTGCGGTTCTATACCAGGTTGAAGACGATTACGACGCGCTGGCCGACCGGTATTCGCAGTGGCGCGGAGTACGTGATGCCAACGTTGGGATGAAAGGCAAGCGACCAAATAGCGAGGCAACCAAGACGTGAGCTACAGGCACCTGATGCGGGCATCACCGTTGTCGACTAGCAGCAGCTGAAGGTTCATAGCCAACATTGGCGCGTCATCAGGAAGTTCACAGGTGGGGGTATCGGCCGTGCGGTACTCGTCCGCGAAGTACCTTCGTTGTCGGACACCCGCTTTTGGCGGACCGATGGATGCTCCGGTCACCGTTGTCGGGATGCACCGTGGTGTGGGACCTTCAGGTTATAAGCCTGACAATTTCCGATGCGCTATTCGACACGCTGGCCCGCGCGCCAGCCCATCTCCCAGAAGTCTGCCTCGAGACGAGTAGCTTCCTTGAAGATCGCAATCAGCTCTGCCTCCCGGGCCGGGGTGGCGTAGAGATCAGCGAGACGTTCCAAGTGTGCTCCCGCTTTCGCCGCGACCTCTTGGTATGGCGCGCCAGCGTACTCGGCAATCCACACGCGATAGGGGTTCGTCGCAGCGTTCGCATCGGGTTGTGCAGCCAGCCGCTTCGCGATCTCCGCGTACCCGATCACGCATGGGGCCAGCGCCACCTTGAGCGCCAGCAGATCGCCGCGCATTCCAGCATCCAGCACGTAGCGAGTATAGGCTAGCATCTCGGCCGCCGGAGGGGTCTGTTCAAGGTCGCTTGGGGACAGCCCCCAACCGGCACAGAGTGTCACATGAAGGTTCATCTCGACATCAAGGATGGCCGAAAGACCGGCCGCTGCTTCACGCATGTCGGCAAGCTTGGGCGATTTGTAGACCGAGAGCGCGTAGGCGCGCGCGAACTCGATGAGGAACAAGTAATCCTGAGCAAGATAATAACGAAATGCCGGTTCGGCGAGCGAGCCGTCTGCCAATCCGTTCGTGAAGGGATGCTCGGTGTAGGCGCGCCACTCAGCAGATGCCTCTGTCTTTAAACGCTCCCAGAAACTCACGTTATGTTTCGCCTGGCTTGTCATGAACCGCTTTTGATTACTTCCCATAGCCTGCATTATGAGGCTGACCTTGGCCGGCCGCGGCGATCTGCCGGCACGCTGCCGTATGGAGGTCGCTTGCCGTCGATCGCTGGGCTTGAGTGCGTTCTCACGTTATCACCTACAGAACGCAACGTCCTGGTCCAAGATTCGACTACAGACAATCCGCACCAGTTTCGCGCCAATAACAACCCGCACGAAGGGCGGCGAACGTGGTCGAATTCGACGAAAAGGCAGGAAACTTAACCGCGGCGACGATTGTCCCACCGCTCATAACGGTCTGGTTGCAGGTTCGAGTCCTGCCGGGCCCGTCAATGAGATCAATAGCTTACTTCGTTCCCGTTGCCCGTAGCGCGACAACCGCACCAGAAACCGCACCAGATACGTGCAGTTTTCGTTCACACGAAAGTTCGCAACGGCGTCAGGCAAGCTCACCTGCTAAATGAGTGGACGCGACAGTGCCATCCACGATCCTCGCCTTCGGCCGACGGAGAGGCACCGACAGAAGCAGTCTCTCCCTTTGGCGGTGAAGTCGGCTATCTCCGGCAAAGCGGAAGTCAGCCATAACGCCAATCAAGTCCGCCAAGGGCCAGTAGCAGACATGCGGCGCGATGCGGTGACCAGATCAACATGGACGAGGTTGACGGCACCCATAGGCGCCGGCCGCAAACGCGGCCGGTCCTCAAGGACGCGCAATGAGCAACGGCTGCACGTTTGCGCCGCCTGCCATCAGGGGATTCGACGGCTCGAAGCGAGCGCGCAGTTCTCGCTGCTGGACGAGCGAGCGTGCAACAACAAAGGCGTTCTTCAGGCTTCTGGCTTGCCGGAGTGCGACATTGAAAAAGGCGTTGCCGAAGTAGGTCCACTTGGCTTTGTCCCGACAGCCAAACGATGAATGGCCGGCATCGGCCGCGGTGATGACCAACGTATCGGGGTTCGCGAGACGAGGGATAAAGACCCCGGAATAACAGGCAGAGATGACCACCACCTTGTATCGCATGCCGGTCCGCGCCAGCATGGCGGCGAGATGGGACGGCGTGAGCGTTTGCGTAAGCCGCCCGGCTTTGATTGCAAGCCCGTCGGGGGAGCCGTGCGAGGTGAGAATCAAGAACAGAACATCATTCTCGGCGTCCATCCCATTGGCCGCCGCCTGCAAGGACTTAGCCAGGCCTTCAATCGTTGCACCTCCGCCTTTCTTCGAATTGAATTGCACGTTGACTGGGCCGCTCCCGAAACGACCCGCTACGACCTGTGCTGCGCCGGTCGCCTCGCTTCTAAACACGCCCTGATCGCCGAAAAGGCCGAACGACACCACGCTCACCTTGCGAGCGTCCTCAACGGCGCGCACCGGCGAAGCCAACGGCGCGACGGTCAAAACAAAAGCGACGAGCGGCGCGCCAAGCCGGCTGATCCAAGAGCCGATCCAAGTGCCGTTCCAAGAACCACTCCAAGACTTGCACGCCATGGCGAACCTCGTTTGGTGATCGCCACCTAGCATATGGCGATTCAAGTTGACGGCATTGCGCCCCGGTTCAGCGATTCCTTGCCGCAACCCCGCCTCGGTCGATATTTTTCTCCGATCACGCGAAAAATTGCGATGCCGGCTCAGCGAACGCCGGCAACGATCACGCGCGCTCCCGCATCGGCGAGACGCTTGCACTGCTCCTCAGATGCGCCGACATCAGTCACCAGAGTCCAGCGTGGCGGCAGCGGCGCCCAGGCCATCTGTTCGGCGCGGCCGAGCTTGCTGGCGTCGGCGAGAACGATGACTTCCTTCGACTGCTGCATCATCAGCGACTTCAGTGCGACCTGTTCAAGATCCGCTTCGCACAGGCCACGGCCATTCACCACGCCGTCGGCGCTCATGACGGCGCGGTCCGCGGTCATGCGCCGCAACGCCTCATTGGCGAGCGGCCCCATGGTGCTCATGCTGGTGGTGCGCAGCGCGCCGCCCAACACCACAAGCTCTATGCTCGGAGCCTTGGCGAAGAAGGGCAGCAGCGCAAGATTGTTGGTGATGATGCGCAGCCGCCGATGCTGCAGCAGTCGGCCGAAGGCTGCGACCGTCGAGCCGGCATCGAGAATCAGCGTGTCGCCATCCTCGATCAGATCGATCGCCGCGCGCGCGATCGCCTGCTTCTGTTTGCCCTGAACCGCGAGGCGCTGCTCGAGCGTCGTCTCGTTCGCGTGGGCGGTGAGAATGGCGCCGCCATAGGTGCGGCGCACGGCATTGTTCTTGGAAAGATGCTGCAAGTCGCGCCGCACGGTGGAAGCGGAAACGTCGAAGCGCCGCGCGAGATCGTCGACATCGATCTCTCCCGCGTTCAGTGCTTCCAACAGACGAGCGTGACGCTCCTTGCTGCGCATCGACATCGAACCTCAGCCCCCGGATTCATTGCCGTCAGCCGAGCTCGACCGTATCGGCTTCGCGGCACGGCCGATGGATACCACGATGCATCGGCCGCGCAATGTCAGCGCTTAACGCGCATCTCGCTCCTCATCCTGAGGAGCCCGCGCAGCCCCCTCAAGCCGCCTTCTTCGGCGCGAGATCGACCGCCTGCCGCAGCGCTTCGATCAGGCTGCGCTCGTCGGCGATGCCCTTGCCCGCGATGTCGAAGGCGGTCCCGTGATCGACCGAGGTGCGGATCACCGGCAGACCAACAGTGATGTTCACACCGGCTTCCAGCCCCAGCACCTTGATGGGTCCATGGCCCTGATCGTGATACATCGCGACCACCATGTCGTAGTCGCCGCGGCCGGCCAGGAAGAACAGCGTGTCGGCAGGCAGGGGGCCGTGCACGTCCCAGCCCTTGCGCTGACAGGCTTCCACGGCCGGCGCGATCTTCGCGGCTTCCTCGCCGCGACCGAACAACCCGTTCTCGCCGGCATGCGGATTGATGGCGCAGACGCCGATCTTCGGATTGGCGACGCCGGCGCGCACCAGCACGTCATGCCCGCGTGCGATGACACGCTCGACGAGGCCGGGCTCGATCTTCTCGATCGCATCGAGCAGGCCGATATGCGTGGTCACGTGAATGACGCGGAGTTTCGGCGACACCAGCATCATCGATACTTCCGGCGTGCCGGTCAGATGCGCCAGGAGCTCGGTATGGCCGGGATATTTGTGGCCGGCCGCATGCAGCGCTTCCTTGGAAAGCGGCGCGGTGCAGATGCCCTGCGCGAGCCCTGCCTGCACCACCTGCACGGCTTTCTCGATATACCGATATGCCGCCTCACCTGCCGTCGCCGACACCTTGCCGAACGGCAGATCGTCCGGCACCAGCTTCAGGTCAACGCACTGCACGGCCTTCGACGCAAAATTCGCCTGCTTCGCGTCGCTCAACGCATCGACCTCAAGCGGCACGCCGACGATCTGACCGGCCTTGCGCAGACGGTTGGAGTCGCCGATCACCAGCGCATTGCAGATCGCCCGCACCCGCGGCTGCGCCAGCGCCTTCATGATCACCTCGGGCCCGATACCGGCCGGATCTCCCATGGTGATCGCAATGGTCGGACGAGTCATATGAAACTTCCTCTGGTTCGGACGGCGCGAAGCCGCTCGCTGATGCGGATGAGGCTGTTCTCGTCACCGAACGCGCCCGCTTTGGTGGCGATCGGAACAGACAATCGGCCAAGAGTAAGGCCGAGCGACACGCCCGGCTCGATTTCGTCGACAAGACGGATACCGTTGACACCGAAGCGCGACAGCATCGCCGCGGCGGTTTCGCCGCCGGTCGCAGCGAAGGCGCCGATCGCGGGTGCGACGGCCTCAAGAGCGTCGGCGAGCCCCTTGGCGAGCTGCGGGCCGAGCGACATGTCGGGGTGATCATCCATCATGATCTCAACCAGTGTATCGCCGCCGCCGGCAAGTCGTTTCATCACGTCCGCGGCGAGCGCCGCCCGGCCGGCACCATCGTTGAGCAGCGTTTCCGGCGCGACCGGGAAATGCGCCACGGTGCCGGTCGCCTCCAGCTCGCGCGCGGCGGCGCGAGATGCGCCGGCGAGCGAGCCCACCACGATCAGGGTGCCGGATGCGCTCGTCGGAATGCGCAGCGGCTCGACGGCATGGCTGACTTCGAGGCCGGCCAGCGCATGCGCGAGGCCGGCGCTGCCGATGAAGAAGGTTGCGGGCGATGCATGCAGGCTCGCCTCCGCGATCAAACGCAGATCGTGTTCAGTCTCGGCGTCGCAGGCCGCGACCACGTCGCCCTCCCAGGCGAGCCTCGCGAACGTGGCTTTGAGATCGCCACCGCGCACGGCAGCGAGCTTGACCTTCTCACCGCGAACGCCCGCGGTCGCGAGAACGTCGACAAGATCGGCATTCGGGTAGGTGTGGTCGCGGTGCCAGACCTCGGCCTCCTCGAGGGGGCGGCCTCTGACCAGGATACGCCCGTCGATGGTGGTCCGGCCGGTGGCCGGAAAGGCCGGCGCGAACACGCCAAAGGCCGGACCCGACCGTGGCTTGAGATGCGCAAGCGCGGCGGCAGTCTCCACTGCAGGTTGCCCCCGCAGCGTCGAGTCAATCTTCTTGAAAAGGATACGTCCGCCTTCGCAAAGGCGCGCCAGCACATCGGCATGGCGGGCTGCAGCGGCCCCGGCCGAAAGGCCTCGACTCGCGGCATCGTAGGCCAGGACAGGCAGCTGGTAGCCCGACGCGTCGGTCACCTCACCCCACGTCACCGCAGCCGCACGCCCCCTTCTGCCGAAGGCGATCGCACAGTCCGCGGCACCGGTGAGATCGTCAGCGACGATCAGCCAGCTTTGGCTTGACGCGTTTTCTTGACGCGAGCCGGTATCCACTTCGCTCGAAAACGCTTTAGGGGCCATCTTCAGCGACCTGCTTCAGTGACTTTGCCTCAGTGACTTGCCTCAGTGACAACCGAGCGCGCCGCGGGGGTCATCTTGCCGGCAGAAGCCACGTTGTTCTCTTCTGCAGGCTCCTCGACGTCGCGACCAACAACGCGGGCTGTCCAGGCGGTGACGATCGGCACGAGGATTGCGGTAACCACGACGCAGGCCGCGACGAGGATAGTCGCAGGCCGCGCCGCGTCCGCATAGGCTGGATTCGCCGCGGCGACAATCGCCGGGACGGCCGCCGCATTACCGGCCGTCGAGGCCGCCGCAACACCCGCGACACCATTCCCGCCAGTGATGCGATCGGCGAGGAACAGCGGGATGCCGGTCACAACCACCACGGCCACTCCCATGCCGAGGCCGAGCAGGCCGGCCTGCCAAACCTTCGACAGATCGAGGCCGGCGCCGAGCGCGAAGGCGAAGAACGGGATCATCACAGGCACCGCGCGGCTCAGGAAGTCGCGCATCTCTCTGTCGAGATTGCCGATGATCATACCCACCACCAGAGGCAGGATAGCGCCCACGAGGGTCTGCCATGGAAATGCCGAGAGGCCGGCGACGCCCAAAGTGATCATGGTGAGGAAAGGACCGCTCTCCAGCGACATGACGGTATAGGCGCCGACGTCACGCGGACGTCCATATTGGCCCATCAACGCCATATAGAGACCGCCATTGGTGTCGTTCATGGCGGCGACGATCGCGAGCGTCGAGACACCCGCGAACATGCCAGCTGCGACCGGCGTCTCTCCCAAAATGCGGCCGAAGATCAGGCCGAGGACAACGGCCACGCCAACCTTCACGATCAGCAGGGTGCCGCCCTTCTTCACAATATAGGGGGTCGCGCGGAAGTCGATGCTCGCGCCCATGCAAACGTAGAACACGGCGAGAATTGTCAGCGCGCCAGAGAACAGTGCGCCGGTGAAGGAGCCAAAAAACTTCGGGGTATCGGGAAAGAAGGTCGCAATAAGCGCCCCGACCAACAGAGGGACCACCATCATCCCGCCCGGCACGCTCTCGATCGCCCGCTTAATTGGAACCTGCATTTCTGTTGTCCTCCCGCACACCGCGCACTTCCGATCATTTTGCGCGTTTTGCTATAAAAACGAGCAAACGGTGGCCGTATATGCTCATATCGCGCAGCATTCAAGACCCATTGCGCATTTTGCGCAAAACTGACCCGATCATTCGCTCCGTCAGATGCGATTGATTTTGCTCGCGGGAGAATGCCAGGGAATTGGGTCATGAGAGGTTGGGCACGGTGCTCATCGCGCAGATGCTCGAAACGCTTACTTGGGGCAACACCCACCGAAGCCCCGACCGTCGCATGCTTCGGCCGCAAGGGTGCCCGGCGGGGCCCTCGCCTGCAGGCGGGACACCGCCTCGGCCAGCGGAACGTCGGCCTGTAAGTCGTCGCGCTCGCGCAGGCTTTCTTCGGGCGCTAATATGAAGCCTCCCAAGACCGCTCTGAGATTGTTCGGTATTGCAGGCGAAAGCCGTTGCGCAACGGCCGATGGGCCTACTTCTTCGAGCCTCCAACCTGGGCGCGTGCGCAAGGGTGTCACGTCAAGGCGAAGGCACTCGGTGAGATCTACAATGCGGCCGTTGAGCGCGCCGAGTACGTTCTTCTGCTGGCCTTCGACAGCTGGCGGTCTCACGGGCTGACGGAGTGGTTGCAGCGCGAGGAGCATGTCGTCGGGGCTTTTGAGATTTCGTACTACCGCCCCAAGGAGCGGCCCAATAGCGTGAAGATCGTGCATCCGAAGAACGGCGAGGAAGCCTGGTGGCCGCTTTTCGATGATCGGGGCGAATCACTTTTCCCCGAACTGATGGCCGAACTCGATGCCATCAAGCAGGTCACGTTTCGGGTCTGGTCTTCAGGCGCGATCGCGCGCACCGCAAGTCGCGTACTCCGCCACCGTGGATAACTGAGCGCAAGGACCTCCGCTACCTGCGCAGCGTCGTGAAGGACATTGTCGCCGCGGCCGGCCGCCACAGGTCTGCACGGCAATTGCCGATCTATGCAAAGCGGACCCGTAAACAGCTGATCTCGGGGACCCGGAAGCGCCGCGAGGAGCGAACAAAAGCAGCCGGTTTGTCGGAATAGACGCGGCCGTTTGTCGGAATGACAACTACGAGGGTTAACCTAAGCTATTGAAAAGCTTGGTGGGCGCACCAGGGCTCGAACCTGGGACCCGCTGATTAAGAGTCAGCTGCTCTACCAACTGAGCTATGCGCCCGGAACTTGTCCGGAAATGACCCTCGCAAGAGAGCGGTCGTTTAGCAAAGCGATTCCCCGATGTCCAGCAAGCTCAAGCAAGTTTTCCCGACTTTCTGACAACCGAAAGGCCGCCGGAATCCGGCGGCCTTTCATAGACTTGGCGAGGGTGCCGGCGGACGGCGCTCAGAGCCGGCCGGAGCGCTCCTGATCAGGGCCATCGTCGCGGTCGAAACGGTCGTGATCGAAGCCGCGGCCGCCGCGCTCCCAGCGGTCCATGCCGCGCTCGAGGCGGTGGCGGCGCCAGCCTTCGGCGCCGAAGCCGCGCCCTTCCATATGGGTCAGCATGCTCAGCCGCCGCTTCTGGTTGTCGTCGAGCGTCTTGTAGAGCGGGTCGGCGGCATCGGCGATCTTCGTCAGCGACGTTGCGGTCGCCGCCATGTTGCCGGCGCGCTCGCGCAGGCGGGCGACCGGATCATCCGGCTTCTGCGACTTGTCCGCATCGGTCTTCTCGGCGGCCATCCGCGCGTTGGCGCGATCGAGCCGCATCTTCGCGAAGTCGCGCACCGCCGCCTCGACCGGCGGCCACAGCTTCTCCTGATCGGCGTTGAGCTTCAGCCCGGCGTGGACGGCGGCGATCCGCGCGTCGAGGAAGGCGGCCCGATCCTCGGGGCTCATCCGCATATGGCCGTGGAACCAGGGACGATGCTGGGCATAGACCGTGGTCGAACCGGCAATCGTGAGCGCCGCGATGCCGGCGAGCAGAACTTTCTTCATACGAACCTCCTTTGAAGGTTGCTCGAAGATGATGCCGCCCGCCCGCGCCTTCAACTTACGGATTGGACAGAGAGAGCTCTGTTACCAAGATGTAATCCGCTTTCATTGCACCGCAGAAACATCCAAGGCGCGAGGTCGCGCTTTGGATGTCTGTTGTTTGCGCTAGATCATGCCGAGCAAGCGCGGCAGCCACAGCGAGATCTCCGGCACGTAGGTGATCAGGCCGAGGAACACCAGCATCGCGCACAGCCATGGCAGGACCGAGATGGTGATCTCGCTGATGCCCATCTTGGCGATACTGCTCGCGATGTAGAGGTTGAGCCCGACCGGCGGGTGGCACAGCCCGACCTCGGTGTTGACGATCATCAGGATGCCGAGATGCACCGGGTGCACGCCGAGCTTGGTCGCCAGCGGAAACAGGATCGGCGCCATGATCAAGAGGATCGACGACGGATCCATCACGTTGCCGGCGAGCAGCAGGATGATGTTGACGACGAGCAGGAACATCCAGACCGAGAAGTTCTTGTCGATGATCCAGGCCGCCATCTCCTGCGGGATCTGCTCGTGCGTCATCAGGAACGAGAACAGCACCGCGTTGGTGATGATGTAGAGCAGCATCGAGCTCATGCTCGCCGCCTGCAACAGCACCTTCGGCACCTCGGAGAGCTTCAGCTCCTTGTAGACGAATACGGTGATGAAGAAGGCGTAGGTCGCGGCGACCGCTGCGGCTTCGGTCGGCGTGAAGATGCCGCCATAGATGCCGCCGAGCACGATCACGATCAGCAGCAGGCCCCAGATGCTTTCGCGGAACGCCGTGAACTGCTGGCCGATGGTCGCGCGCGGCATCTTCGGATAGCCGTTGCGCTGCGCGACGAAGAAAGTCACCGCCGCCAGCATCAGCGCGAGCACGACGCCCGGCACGATGCCGGCCATGAACAGCGCGCCGATCGAGGTGTTGGTGGAGACGCCGTAGAGCACCAGGATGATCGAGGGCGGCACCAGGATGCCGAGCGCGCCCGAGGTCGAGATCACGCCGACGCCGAACCGCTTCGGATAGCCGTGATCGACCATCGCCGGCATCATGATCGAGCCGATCGCAACCACCGTGGCGACGCTTGAGCCCGAGATCGCCGCGAACATCGCGCAGGCCGCCACGCCGGCCAGCCCAAGGCCGCCAGGCAGATGCCCGACCAGCGAGGTGGTGAACGCGATCATGCGCCGCGCGACGCCGCCGCGGGTCAGGAAGGTGCCCGCCAGGATGAAGAACGGGATCGCCATGATGCCGAAATTGTCGAGGCCCGAAAACAGCTTCAGGCCGACGCTCTCGATCGGCACCTCGGTCATCGTGAACAGGAAGGTGAGCACGGTCAGGCCGAGCGAAATCGAGATCGGCATGCCCGTCAGCATCAGGGCAAACAGCAGTCCGAAAATAAGTGCGGCGCTCATCACGCTTCTCCAAGCGCGACGGGCGCGGTCTTGCTGGTCTCGACGCCATCGACATGGGAGGCGTCATGGTGCGGCAGGTCGTCGGTCCACCAGTAATTCCAGCACACCTGCAGGAAGCGGAAGCACATCAGATAGGAGCCGAGCGGGATGCAGGCGTAGACGATCCAGCTCGGGATCTCAAGATCCGGCGAGACCTGGTCGGTATGCATCAATTCGAACACGAATTTGGCACCCATGGTGCCGACGATCCCGGTGAATAGCGCGCCGCCGAGCAGGCCGAAGGTGATGGTGCGCTTGCGCCAGAAATCGTTGAGGCGGTTGATCAGGACGTCGACGCCGACATGGACGCCGGCGCGCACGCCATAGGCGGCGCCGAACTTCGCCATCCAGATGAACATGTAGATGCAGAGTTCCTGCGACCAGGCGAGATTGATGCCGAACAGGTACGGATAGAGCACGGGAACGTCGACCAGAAAACGGTGCACGACCGTGACGAAGGTCAGCAGCGTCGCGGCCCCCATCAGGCTCGCGATGATGATTTCCTCGAGCCGGTCCAGAATTTTAAGCAGCATTGATCTCCCCTGTCATGGCCTGATGCGGCAACCGGCCACGGCACCCAAGCCGCGACGTCACGCGGCCGCGGCGTTCATTCAACTACTTGACGGTTCTCGATCGAGAGATCGATCCGCAAACTCGTTCACCTCTCCCGCTTGCGGGGGAGCGTAGGCCGCCTTCGGCCGTCCCTGTAGAACGCCGAAGCTAGGCTTCGGCTACGTCGCATCGAAGATGCGATACGGGTGGGGGCTCTCTCCAAGAGAATGACTCGTGGAGAGAGCCCCCACCCCAACCCTCCCCCGCATGCGGGAGAGGGAGCGCACCGCCTTCTCGGCGGCGATCAGGCGATCCGCCTCAGTTCATCGGGCTGCGGCCGGTTTCCTTGAGGAATTCGTCGATCAGCGGCTGGCCGACGCGCGAGGCAACGTCCTTGTAGACCGGCATCATTGCCTTGCGCATCGCCTCGTCCTGCTCGGGCGTCAACGCAACGATCTCGGTCTTGCCGGCCTTCTTGATCTCGGCGAGCGCGTCGTCGTTCTCCTTGGCCGACTGGCTGTTGCCGAACTCGGTGGCTTCCTTCATCGCCTTGGAGAGCTGCTCGCGGATATCGGCCGGCAGGCCGTCCCAGAACTTCTTGTTCACGACCACGACGTAGCCGATGTAGCCGTGATTGGTGACGGTGGCGTACTTCTGCACCTCATGCATTTTCTGGGTGTAGATGTTCGACCAGGTGTTCTCCTGGCCGTCGACCACGCCGGTCTGCAGCGCCTGGTAGACGTCGGAGAATGCCATCACCTGCGGGATCGCGCCGAGTGCGCGGAACTGGGCTTCCAGCACCTTCGACGACTGGATGCGGAACTTGAGCCCCTTGTAGTCGGCGGGCGCGACCAGCTTCTTGTTCGCGCTCATCTGCTTGAAGCCGTTGTCCCAGTAGGCGAGACCGGTCATCCCCTTGGAATCCAGCTTCTTGAGCAGCTGGGCGCCGAGCGGCCCGTCGGTTACCTTCCGCAGCGACTTCAGGTCGGGCAGGATGTAGGGCAGATCGAAGACTTCGAATTCCTTGATGCCGATCGGGCCGAACTTCGAGTTTGACGGCGCCAGCATCTGCACCGCGCCGAGCTGCAGCGCCTCGAGCTCTTCCTTGTCCTTGTAAAGCGTCGAGTTCGGGTAGACCTCGACCTTCACCTTGCCGCCGGTGTACTTCTCGGCGAGTTCCTTGAACTTGTCGGCCGCCTTGCCCTTCGGCGTATCCGAGGCCACCACGTGGCTGAATTTGAGAACGATCGGCGACTGCGCCGCCGCAGGCCCGACAAAGGTCAAAGCCGCGATCGACGCCGCAGCCAATATGAGTTTACGCATGTTTCCTCCCGCGTAATTGCGGAGCGCGAATACCGGCCCCGAGACATCCGGTCGCACCATTACAGACAAGCAAAGACGATTGCCATTGCCCCTTTAGCAGGGGCCAATTGCACCATTGCTGCACTGCAAAATTCGATGCGGCGGTATCCCCTTCGGCTCTTGCGACCGTTCAATGACACCGCCCGCACGCTGTGCCCGGCCACGGCAATGAGGTCAATGCGAGGTTTGGCAATGGCGGGTTCGCCGGGCGCGAATGCTGCGCGTGTTTCTTGCCGGCTGTCGCCCCTGCGAAGGCAGAGATCCATACGCCGCGGCAAATCTTGCAAATGTGACTCTTCGTTGTCGTCCTGGCGAAAGCCAGGACCCATAACCACCGCATTTGATTGTGAACGAGGTCGTGGCCCCAGCATCGCGCAACAAATCTCATTTGGGGTAATGGGTCCTGGCTTTCGCCAGGACGACACTGAATGTGTTGGACCACGTGTGGCTCATGCTTCCGCAGTCTCGCGGCGCATTGCGTCCGAGCTTTGCATCTTGTTCCGCCCTCACCTCAAGCAGAGGGCGCAGGGAAAGCCGGGTGCCGATCGCACCCATGGGCCCCGAGCAAATGGGTAGAAAGCTCGGGGGTAGGACCACAGGTGTAACCGGAAACACTCCGGCTTTCCCTGCGCGATGGGCTACGGCTTACTTCGTGCTCTCCCCGGCGAGACTGGGCTTGGTTGTCACCGTCTTCGCAACGCGCACTGCGCAATCGGAAAAGACACCTGCCGCTAGGGCGTCAGGACCACACGACTTCACCGTCCGCCTCATGCACGTTCGTCAACTGCGCAATCGGCGTCCACCGCATCTCGACCCACGTTCGTGACGACCGCGAAGCGCCCCTCGTGTCGGGTGAGACGGGCAGCGTTATACACTGAGTTGTCCTACTGATAAACCGAAATATTTTTGCTGCGGAGGCTTGCGCCGTCGGGCAACTCAGTGGTAGCGGCCCTCCCCGGTCCTTTCGTCATTGCGGGCGACGCACCAGCGTCCGGTGTCGCCTCGCCGAGCGAACGGAATCCGGTCGATCAGGCGTCATTCCCTCCGCAGGATTTTATCCATGGCCTTTCCACGCGCCAGCTCATCGATCAGCTTATCCAGGTAACGAATTTCCCGCATGGTCGGCTCTTTGATTTCCTCAACCCTGACACCGCACACCATGCCCTTGATCAAGGCCCGCGAAGCATTCATTTCAGGCGCCTTTGCGAAGAACGTTTCGAAGTCGGTTTGTTTTTCCAACTGAGCTTCCAGCTCCTTCGAACCGTAGCCGGTCAACCAGGAGATCACCTGATCAACCTCCGCTTTGGTGCGTCCCTTCTTCTCCGCTTTCGCGACATAGAGCGGGTAAACGCTTGCGAAGCTCGTTGTATAGATCCGATGCTTGGCCATGAATTGCTCCGAACGTTCGTATTCCGGGGTCTCGACGAGGAGATATTAGTCCTGGGTTGAACCGGCTTCGCCAATCCGAAGTGTCGCATATGGCTGGGGGCATGGCGATTGCCTGCTGCCTCCCGTTTCGTCCCCAGCGCTCGCGTGCGGCGGCCCGCATGCGTTGGCAGCAATCGCTCTACAGCGACGGCAACCGCTCTGGGGCGGCGCCCCACCCGATCCGTTAGATCACCACCATGTCCAATCCACGGGCGGAAACAATGCGGCCCGCCGGGATCGAACATCAGGATCGAACGCAGGAGTTTTCAACGATGAACCAGATGATCCGCAATACTCAGGAGACAAGCATTAACCTCGACAATGTCTCGCACGCCGGTCAGCCGGGGCCAAACGAGTTGGTGCCATCGCGCTACGCGCTGAAGATCGGCGAGATCGACGTGCTGGTCGTCAGCGACGGGGTGCTGCCGCTGCCGACCAAGATGCTGGCGCACAATGCCGAGCCGGCCGTCCGCGCGGCCTGGCTGGACGACATGTTCCTGCCGCCGGACGCGTTCGACTGGGCGCTGAACGTGGTCGTGGTGCGAAGCGGCGGGAAAACCATCCTCGTCGACGCCGGGCTGGGGTCGGACCCGGACCTGCACCTGCCGAAGGCCGGGCAGACGGTCAAGCGACTGGAGGCGGCCGGCATCGATCTTGGGTCCGTGACCGACGTGGTCCTGACCCACATGCACATGGACCACGTTGGCGGGCTGCTCGTCGAGGGCGTGAAGGAGCGGCTGCGTCCGGACCTGCGGATTCATGTGGCGGCTGCCGAGGTCAAGTTCTGGGAGGCGCCCGATTTCTCCCGCGTCTCGATGCCGCCGGGTTTCCCGGACGCGCTTCGTGCGACCGCCAAGCGGTTCAAGAAGGAATACCAGAGCCAGTTGCGGCTGTTCGACGAGGAGCACGAGGTGGCGCCCGGAGTGGTCGTCCGTCGCAGCGGCGGCCACACTCCCGGCCACAGCGTCGTTCGTCTGGCGTCCGGCGGCGACCGGCTGACATTCGCCGGTGACCTCGTGTTCGCGGTCGGGTTCGAGCACCCCGAATGGCACAACGGCTTCGAGCACGATCCCGAAGAGGCGGCCCGCGCCCGGATCAGTCTGTTGCGGGAACTGGCGGCGAAC
Organism: Bradyrhizobium brasilense; assembly: GCF_029714345.1. Lineage (NCBI taxonomy): Bacteria > Pseudomonadati > Pseudomonadota > Alphaproteobacteria > Hyphomicrobiales > Nitrobacteraceae > Bradyrhizobium > Bradyrhizobium brasilense. The sequence goes on along the minus strand of NZ_CP121669.1, from coordinate 3,072,518 downwards.
CGCGAGCTGCTGGTTGCCACGCATATGCCGTTCCCGTCCGTCGGACATGTCGCGGTCGAGGGTGACGCCTTCCGTTGGGTGCCGGTGTTCTGGGACTACTGAGACCTTGTCGAGTTAGAGCCGAACCGGGGCGCGTACTCATATCGATCATGGGTGCGGGCTCCGGCTTCCGCGCGGCCGATCGCGGTCCGATCGCCACGAAATAACGGGCCAATTCAAATGTCCGCCCGGAGTGGCACCTGCTTGCTACTTGCAGCCGCGGCAAATCGTAAGCTTGCCCTTTAGCTTGTCATCGTCCCCGGGATCGACCGATTGCTGCCCAGAGACCCGATCTGCTTCTTGATCGAGCCTGGGCTGCTTTGCCCGGTGTGACCTGACGGGTCGCGTCGTCCGGCTTGACGTGTCGTCGTCGATGCCGACGCTAAAACCATCGTAATCGGGGACCGGTCCAGCCGACGGCGGCGACCTGTCGATCACCTGTGCTGGCGAAGCGCTGCCTGACTCTACCGGCGTGTGTTCGACAGTGGCAGATCGTGGGGCAGTGGAGCGTGGCAAAGACTCCTTGGCGGCTCGGGGCAGTACCGAACTCTTAGCGGTCGCCGTCGGCGGCCAGACGCTGTTGGTTGCAGCCGGAGATGCCGATCCCTCGTCCGACGGCGGCGGCGCAAGCGAAAGCGGAGGGGAAAGCGAGGTCTGACATCTCGCGCTGTCTTGTGACCAAACTCCCGCCGTCAATAAACCAAGGGCAAGCAGTGTTGCGTTCTTCATTACTCGTCCTGCAAATCACTTGGAACGAAAGCATTGATCGCGTGACTCCTATCGCCACGCTTCGACAAGAATTTCCACATCTGACATGGCGATCAAAAATTGACGGAAGTTGGGAGCCATGGGCGGATACATGCGCGCTTCGGTCCACCCTCGTTACTGGCCCCAATGTCCGCATCGGGTCAAAAGCCGTCGATCGCGACCGAACCCAGGGACTTCCGGTTCCCTTCGGAGAGCCGACGCTCTCGAGGTCATTCAGATCGTCAGCCATAAGCGGATTGCTGACATTGAAACTGAAATCAGTCGTACGGAATTCTCACGATTTTCGGCTGCGCCGCATTGCCGCTTTGGAGTAAGCCGTGATGCGGTCGAGCAAGGCCCCGGCTTTGATCAGGTCCGAGCGCTCGCTGGCTGTGAGGTATGCATCCATGGCTTCGGTGAGCCAGCGCTCGCCGCTGGCGCGGCTGTCATCGAGAAATCGCTGCCCGGCTGAACTAAGCCGGAGCCTGACTTTGCGCCGGTCCTCGGTATCCGGCGTCCGCACGATCAGATTGCGCGCTTCGAGGGAGCGCAGCGTTGCAGCAAGATTTGAAGAGCGCATGCCCTCGTCGGCCGCGAGTACCGAAGGTGTGGCCGCTTCGCCGTGGCGGTCGATCGCACCCAGCACCAGCAACCGTGCCCAGGATCGATCGTCCGCGGTGGCTTCATGGCGCAGCCGGCGGGAAGCGTCCATCAACTGCCTTCGCAATTGCGTGATGTCGCGGTTCCGGCGTTGAATTCTCATATTGTTACTATCAAATAGCTATTGACGCATAGCAATAGAGGCCATGAGCAATCTGTTGAATGTTTCCGTGCAGAAGGCCTGCTGCGCTGGCCACCTCCGGGCAATCGTGACGATCGCAGCCCACCTCATCATCCAAAATCAGTTGAGGAGATCACGATGACGTCCAAAACCCTGAGAAAGTTGATCGAGGAAAAGCCGTTTGTGACCTGTCCCGGTGTCTTCGATCTGGTCTCCGGTAAGCTCGCCGATCGCACCAAGGCCGACGCGCTTTACATGACAGGCTATGGGGTCGCGGCGTCTTACCTCGGACTGCCCGATGCCGGTCTAGCGACCTATTCGCAGATGCTAGATCGCGTGCAGGTTATCGCCCAAACCGTGCGCAAGCCGCTGATCGCCGATGGCGATACCGGTTACGGTGGCTTGCTGAATGTTCATCATACCGTCCGCGGCTACGAGAGGGCTGGAGCCGCAGCGATCCAGCTTGAAGATCAGCAAGGCCCCAAGAAGTGCGGGCACACGCCGAACCGGCACGTGATCTCTGCCAAGGAGATGGTCAACAAGTTGACCGTCGGGAACGATGCGCGCTCGTCGAAAGATTTCCTAATCATCGCACGCACGGACGCTCGCACGCAACTTGGCCTCGATGAAGCGATCCGCCGCGGCGAAGCCTATGCTGAAGCCGGGGCCGACATTATTTTCATCGAGAGTCCGGAATCGGAAGCGGAGATGCGAAAGATCGGAATAGCTTTGGACGTGCCGCTGGTCTCGAACCAACTACACGGGGGTCGGACCCCCATTCTCAACCAGGATAAACTTAGGGAAATCGGTTACCGGATGGCTATTTATCCGACGGCGGGCCTGCTCGCTACCGCTTATGCTCTGAACAACGTCTATAGCGCGCTGGCCGAAGACAAGCCGGTGCAGGAGCCGCTCTATGACTTCAACGTGTTCAGCTCGTTGATTGGTTTTCAGGAGGTGTGGGCTTTCGAGAAGAAACACGCCTCACTGGAAGCGGATTGAGCCGCGACGTGACGGACACATCTGGAAGTCAGCCGGAAGTCTATGACCGCACAACGATCACGCTGCACTGGACGACCGCAATTCTCGTCGCGATCCAGTTTCTGATCGGTAGGACAACTAACCTTCTGCAGCGTGGCCCGCTTCGGGTCGACATCTGGTCCGTGCATGTCCTGTTTGGTTTTGTGTTCGCGAGCGTAGTGATCTTTGGAATGTTCTGGCGCGCCACACGCGGCCGTAGATTGCCGCCGATTAACCGCGGCGTCTTGCACGTAACGGCAGTGGCAATGCACCGGCTACTCGATCTGCTGCTAGTGATCATGGTCGCACTGGGCATCACCAATGTGTTTGCGCACGGTTTCCCACTGTTCAACATTCTGCACTTTCCGAAATTCGGCGGTGACGAATTCATGCGTAGCATCAATGGGTGGCACGGATTGTTCGCAAATATCATCGTCACTGTGGCACTGCTTCATTCCGCGGCCGCGCTTTTCCACCGCTATGTGATCAAGGACGGGGTTTTGCGCAGGATGTGGCCGCCCCTGACTGAGCGGTGAGCGGCGCTGTGCGAATGACAAGCAAGCATCGAAGGTGAAAAGCGGTGAGCCCGATGACGGCGATTTGGCCGTCTCGAACCGCTACGCCGCGCGCCCGGGGCGGGCGGCGGGGCCGGACAAAGAGTGACTTTCAGTTCGGCAATAGGTCAAAAGCCGAACCTGGGGACTTCCGGTTCACTTCGGAGAGCCGCCGTTCGCGATGGTCATCCGGATCGTCAGCTATGGGCTATAAGCGGTCATTCAACCCAGTTGAGCGCGAATTAGCTTGCTTTGCTTTGAGTCCTTTTGCACTCTCAGGCAAGGAGGCCGATGCATGAAGATAATGACCGTCGCGTGCGCTCTCGGAGCGGCCCTCGTGCTGTGCAACCTCGGGACGTCTGGTGCTGAAGCCCGGGCGCGGAAGGCACAAGTCGTTCATGAACCAAGGCGGATCATTATCCCGACGCCCGTGATAAGGCCAACTCCGTGGGATTACTATATTGTTCCACGATATCAATATCGCCCTGAAGACGACCGGGTCGATCCATACGCCCCGCCCCTGGAGTCGTCGTGGCGCCTCTATGAGGCGTGGCGGTGGCCATACTGGTGGTGAACGGCGATCGCGCCAAACAGATCGCATTCCGAGTGGTGATCGTCCCCTGACGGACGGGGACTAGCTGTGAAGTTGCGCGTTGAGGCCGTCCCAATTTGGCGTACGTCTGGTTGCCTCAAGAGCGCCGCTCTGGGAATTCCGACGAAACAGCAGGCCGTTCTGGCCAGAGAGTTCCTTGGCTTTCAGGACTCGGCCATCTTGCAAAAGGATGCGCGCGCCTGCCGTGACATAACAGCCCGCTTCGACGATACAATCGTCACCCAATGAAATGCCGATACCGGCGTTGGCTCCGATCAGGCAGCGCTCGCCAACTGTAATCCTCTCTTTCCCTCCTCCGGACAGAGTGCCCATGATCGACGCTCCGCCACCAACGTCGCTGCCGCTTCCAACAACCACACCGGCGCTGATCCGGCCTTCGACCATGCAGGGACCGAGCGTACCCGCGTTAAAATTGCAAAAGCCTTCATGCATGACGGTCGTGCCCGGGGCCAAGTGGGCGCCGAGCCTTACGCGATCCGCATCTGCAATTCTCACGTCTGCGGGCGTCACATAGTCAGTCATGCGCGGAAATTTATCCACGCCTGTCACCTCAAACGCGAGGGCACGCTTTCGTGCCTCCATTCGCGCGTCCGGTACACGAGAGCACTCACAGGGACCGAGGGTCGTCCAGGCAACGTTAGGTAAGAGACCGAAAACTCCCTCGAGGTTCAGACAATTCGGCTGGACGAGCCGGTGGCTCAGCAGATGGAGTCGAAGATACGCGTCGTGCACGTCCGTCGGCGCAGATGCAAGGGAGCCAATTTCCGTACGGATTGGAACGATGTCGACATTGCGAATGTCGTCGTGTCGCGCATATCCGTCCGCCGACTCGCCCAACGATCTGCTGACCTCGTCCTTCGTCAGACGCACCGTTGCCGTCTTGTCGGCCTCCGCGACCAGGCGCAGCTGAAGAAACCAGGAATCCAGCACGCGCCCATCAGCGGCAATCGTCGCAAATCCCTCGCCTCTCGCGCCCCTCAGCTCCATCGTCATCTGAATTTCTCACACTGCGATCCTGCACGTCATGCATACGCGAGTTCGCGTGGAAATGGCAACTTCCGGACTCTCAAACAGGTCCGCTTTGGGGCAAAGGGCGACATGGGTCCACGCCGCAGCGACGCCCCGCTCCTATGCTCTGAGCGGACGTCGATCGACGGTGCTTGCGGTGCCGTGTCGGGCGAGCGAGTAGCCGGCGCGGCCGGCTCGTCCTCAACGCTTCGACCCCGGACCGCTACTCCGCCGCGGTCCGGATATCGATCTTCTCGGCGCGGACCGCGCAGAACTTGAACTCCGGGATCTTGCCGAACGGATCGAGCGCCGGGTTGGTCAACAGGTTTGCGGCCGCCTCCGCGTAGCAGAACGGCATGAAGACCATGTTCTCGGGCACGTCGCGGTCGGCACGCACCTTGACCTCGACCGCGCCGCGGCGCGTCTCGAGACGGATGAAGTCGCCGGGCGCGAGTCCCTTCTTGTGCATGTCCTTCGGGGTCATGAACGCGACCGCTTCGGGTTCGATCTGGTCGAGCACCTGGGCACGGCGCGTCATCGAGCCGGTGTGCCAATGTTCGAGCACGCGGCCGGTCGACAGCACCATCGGGTACTCGTCGTCGGGCAGTTCGTCAGGCGGGATCACCTTGGCCGGCACGATCTTGCCGCGGCCGCTTTCGGTCGGGAAGCCGGTGGTGAAGATGATCTCGTTGCCGGGCTTGTCGGGATCGTCGACCGGATAGGTCACCGCGCCCTCGCGCACCAGGCGCTCCCAGCTGATGTTCTTCAGCGACGGCATCAGCTCGGCCATCTCGGTGAAGACCTCACCCGGCTCCGCATAGTTCCAGGGCAGTCCCATCCGCTTGCCGATCTCCTGGATGATCCAGAGATCCTGCCTTGCATCGCCCGGCGGCTTGATCACCTCGCGCGCCAGCTGCACGCGGCGGTCGGTGTTGGTGAAGGAGCCGGACTTTTCGGCGAACGCCGAAGCCGGCAGGATGACGTCGGCGTGAAACGCGGTCTCGGTGACGAACAGGTCCTGCACGACGAGATGATCGAGCTTGGCGAGCGCCTCGCGCGCGTGCTGCAGGTCGGGATCGGACATCGCGGGATTCTCGCCCTCGACATACATGCCGTGGATTTCGCCGGCGTGGATCGCGTTCATGATCTCGACGACGGTCAGGCCGCGCACCGGATCGAGCTCCTGTCCCCACAGCTTTTCGAAGGCGCCGCGCATGTCGTCGCGGCCGACCGGCTGGTAGTCCGGAAGGAACATCGGAATCAGGCCGGCGTCGGAGGCGCCCTGCACATTGTTCTGCCCGCGCAGCGGATGCAGCCCGGTGCCGGGGCGGCCGACCTGGCCAGTGATCAGGGCGAGCGCGATCAGGCAGCGCGCATTGTCGGTGCCGTGGACGTGCTGGCTGATGCCCATGCCCCAGAAGATGATCGACGATTTGGCGCGGGCATAGGCGCGCGCGACCTCGCGCAGCGTCTCCGCCGGAATACCGCAGATCTGGGACATGCGCTCCGGCGTGAACTCCTGGATCTTCGCCTTCAGCTCGTCATAGCCCTCGGTATAGCCGGCGATGTACTGCTCGTCGGTCAGGCCTTCGGTGATGATCGTGTGGATCATCGCGTTCAGCATCGCGACGTCGCTGCCCGGTTTGAATTGCAGGTGCTGCGTGGCGTGGCGCGACAGCGTCTGTCGGCGCGGGTCCATCACATAGAGCTTGGCGCCGCGCTTGGCGGCGTTCTTGATGTAGGTGGCGGCGACCGGATGGTTCACGGTCGGATTGGCGCCGATCACCCAGATCACCTCGGCGTCGGCCGCGGCCGCGAACGGCGCCGACACCGCGCCGGAGCTCAGTCCCTCGAACAGCGCCGCCACCGACGAGGCGTGACACAGCCGCGTGCAGTGATCGACATTGTTGGAGCCGAAGCCGGTGCGCACCAGCTTCTGGAACAGATAGGCTTCCTCGTTCGAGCCCTTGGCCGAGCCGAAGCCGGCGAGCGCCTTGGCGCCCTTCTCGTCGCGGATCTTGCGCAAGCCCGCAGCGGCGAGATCGAGCGCCTCCTCCCATGTCGCTTCGCGGAAATGGGTGTAGGGATTGGCCGGATCGACCTGGTCGTTGGCATCCTTCTTGACGCCGGGCAGCCGCACCAGCGGCTTGGTCAGACGATTGGGGTGATGGATGTAGTCGAAGCCGAAGCGGCCCTTGACACAGAGCCGGTTGTGATTGGCGGGACCATCGCGGCCTTCCGCGTAGATCACCTTCTCGTCCTTGACCTGGTAGGTGACCTGGCAGCCGACGCCGCAATACGGACAGAGCGAATCCACCTTCTTGTCGGGATAGGTGACGCGGGTCTGCTTGTCGTCGAGCATGACCGCCGGCATCAGGGCGCCAGTCGGGCAGGCCTGCACGCACTCGCCGCAGGCGACGCAAGTCGATTCGCCCATCGGATCGTCGAAGTCGAACACGATCTTGGCATTGTGGTTGCGGTAGGCCATGCCGATCACGTCGTTGACCTGCACCTCGCGGCACGCCCGCACGCAGAGGCCGCACTGGATGCAGGCGTCGAGATTGACGCTCATCGCCGGATGACTGGTGTCGGCATGCCAGCGTTCAGTGGTGGGAAAGCGGCTTTCGGTCACGCCGGTCTTCTCGGCCCAGTGCCAGAATTTCGAGTCCGGATCGTGCGAGGTCTCGCGCGCCGGCTGGTCCGCCACCAGCAGCTCCATCACCATCTTCTGCGCCGCGACGGCGCGCTGGCTGGCCGACTTCACCTTCATGCCGACCGTCGGCGTCCGCTTGCAGGACGCCGCCAGCACGCGCTCGCCTTCGATTTCGACCATGCAGGCGCGGCAGTTGCCGTCCGGCCGGTAGTCCGGCGCGGGCGAATAGCACAGATGCGGGATCTCGGTGCCCTGGCGCTTGGCGACCTGCCAGATCGTCTCGCCGGCCCGCGCTTCGACCTGCTCGCCGTCGAGCTCGAACTGAATCGTCAGGCCTGAGTTCTGATTGTTGCTCATTCAAATCCTCGTCGAAATTCGTCTGCTCGGCCTCGCCTACTCGGCGGCTTGCTGCGGACGAAAGCCGTCCGGAAAATATTTGATCACGGAGGTCAGCGGATTGGAGGCCGCCTGACCGAGGCCACAGATCGACGCATCGCGCATCGCCTGGCTCAATTGGTCGAGCAGTTCCTTGTTCCAGACCGGCTGCTGCATCAACAGCGCCGCCTTCTCGGTTCCGGCGCGGCACGGCGTGCATTGCCCGCAGCTCTCGTCCTCGAAGAACTTCATCAGGTTCAGCGCGGCATCCCTGACGTCATCAGCCTGCGAGAGCACGACCACGGCGGCGGAGCCGATGAAGCAGCCATATTTCTCCAGCGTGCCGAAATCGAGCGGGATGTCGTCCATCGACGCCGGCAGGATGCCGCCGGATGCACCGCCCGGCAGATAGGCCTGCAAGGTATGGCCATCGGCCATGCCGCCGCAGAACTCGTCGATCAACTCGCGCAGCGTGATGCCGGCGGGAGCGAGCTTGACGCCGGGATTCTTGACGCGTCCCGACACCGAGAAGCTGCGCAGGCCATGGCGCTCGTTGCGGCCGTGGCTCTTCCACCAGTCGGCGCCCTTCTCGACGATGTCGCGCACCCACCACAACGTCTCGATGTTGTTGATCAGCGTCGGCAGGCCGAACAACCCGACCTGGAACGGATATGGCGGCTTGTGCCGCGGCAGGCCGCGCTTGCCCTCGATCGATTCCAGCAGCGAGGATTCCTCGCCGCAGATATAGGCGCCGGCGCCGCGCCGCAGGTGCAGCGTCGGACCACCTGGCGGGAGCTTCGCGATCTCGCGGGCGAGGATGTCGCGGCAGGCCGGGTACTCGTCGCGGATATAGATGTAGACTTCCGGCGCCTCGACCACGTGGGCGCCGATCAGCATGCCCTCGAGGAAGCGATGCGGATCGGTCTCGAGATAATAGCGGTCCTTGAACGTGCCGGGCTCGCCTTCGTCGCCGTTCACCGCCATCAATCGCGGACCGGGCTCGCCGAGCACCGCGCGCCACTTGCGGCCGGTCGGAAAACCGGCGCCGCCGAGGCCGCGCAGCGACGCATCGTCGAGCGCCTTCAGCAGGTCTTCGCGCGGCAGCTCGCCTGAGCGCAGGCGCGCCAGCAGCCGGTATCCGCCGCCCGCCACATAGGCGTCGTAGTCGACATATGGCGGAAGGTGCACATGGGTGTCGCCGCTCTTCGCCGCCGCCAGCACATTGGTGACGGTCGCATGATCGACGAAGTTGTGGCCGACCTCGGCAGCGGGCGCGGTGTCGCAGCGGCCGACGCACGGTGCGCGCACGACGCGGATGCCGGGGCCGGCGCGGTTCTGCAGATCCTTCAACAGCTGTTCGCCGCCGAGCATCGCGCAGGTCAGCGAATCGCAGACACGCACGGTGAGCGGCGCGATGTCAGGCTCGCCTTCCTTCACGATGTCGAAATGCGCGTAGAAGGTGGCGGTCTCGAACACTTCGGCGAACGACAGCTTCATCTCGTCGGCGAGTGCGGCAAGATGCGCCGCCGATATCTGATGGTATTTGTCCTGGATCAGATGCAGATACTCGATCAGGAGGTCGCGCCGCCTCGGACGATCGCCGAGCAGCGTCTCGATCTCGTGGGCGGCCACGGGGTCGACCTGGCGTCCCTTGGGCGTAGCCTTCGCTCGCTTCCTGCCCTGTCCGGGATGCTCGAACGCACGAACCTTGTGAACGTCGTCTCCACTCATGAAGCCTCGCCTTGGGAACCACGCTTTGCGCGAATTGCACTGCTTCGACGAACTCTATTCTCTGGTATGCCAGAGGCAAGCAGTTTTAGAACGCCTCTAGCAGCGTCGGGTTGCCGCGTAGGCCATTGTTTATGTTTGCCTATCGGGCGATCTGATTTTGCTATCGCGCGCTCGTCGCGCTCCGCGGTCCCGACCGCGTTTCAGCTCTCACAGCAGGTCGGCGTAGCCGAGAAAGCCGACGGCATCGCCAAGTTCAACCCGCACCACCGACTCGCCGAGTTCGACCAGTCCATCGGTCTCGATCAGCGACGACAGCAGACCGGCTCCTTCGCGAGGAAACTTGGTCGCTTCCAGCGCACCGTCCGCCGCCTGTCGCAGCGAGACGCGGACATATTCGCGCCGCCCGCTCTTCTTCTTGTAGCTGAAGGCCGCCCGCACCGGCATCGGCAGCAAGGGGGACGGCACAGCGCCCGATAGCGCCAGCACGGTCGGCCGCACGACATGAACGAAGGTGACGAAACTCGCCACCGGATTGCCGGGCAGGCCGATCAGCGGGGTGCCGTCGATGATTCCCATCGCCACCGGGCGGCCGGGCTTGATCGCCATCCGCCACAGCACCAGCGAGCCCGCCTGCTCGATGCCGGCCCTGACGTGGTCCTCTTCGCCGGTCGAGACCCCGCCGGTGGTCAGGATCAGGTCGTAGCGCCGCGCGACCTGCTTGAGCGCGGCGGCAAGCTCGGCCCGCTCGTCGCGCAGGATGCCGAGATCGCCGACCTCGCAACCGAGCCGCCGCAACATCGCCATCAGCATGAAGCGGTTGGAATCGAACAGTTGCGCTTCGGTGCGCGCGCTGCCGGGCGCAGCCAGTTCATCGCCGGTCGAGAACACCCCGACGCGAAGCCGCCGCACCACATCGAGCGTGGTGAGCCCAAAGGCGGCGGCGACCGCGATATCCTGCGGGCGCAGCCGCCGGCCGCCCGCCAGCGCGACATGGCCGCGTGCAATGTCCTCGCCGGCCGGACGCACATTGGCGCCAATCTTCAGGCCGGACGGCAGGATCACGCTCCCGGAATCGTCGATCCGCACGTCTTCCTGCATGAACACGGTGTCGGTGCCATCGGGCATCGGCGCGCCGGTGAAGATCCGCACCGCCTGTCCGGGCTGCGCCGGCTGCGCCGACGCGCCCGCCTGCACCCGTCCGGCAACGGGGAACGCGCGCTCGCCGCTCGCCGGCAGGTCCGCGCCGGATACCGCGTAGCCGTCGACGGCGGAATTCTTGAACGACGGCAGCGCAAGCGGCGCGACAATGTCGCCGGCCAGGATGCGTCCGTCCGCATCCACCAGGGCAACGGCTTCGGTCTCGCCGACAGGCTTGACCCGCGCGGCGATGATCGCGACGGCTTCGTCGACCGACATCATCGGTCCGCCGAATGCGAAGCAGTCGTCCGAAAGCTGCGCCATGATCTCCCTCAGTCCTCGGCCATCGACAAGATTTGTTCGACCCGGATCGCGAACTGCGGCGTTATCCTCAAAGCCGGACCGATCGATGCCAGTTCCCGCGACGCGGCGGAGAGTCGCCAGTCAGTCTCCGAACGTGCTTATATCCCCAGCTGCGATGCCATGTGAACCCATCTGGACGTCAAGCAGTGCCCGAGAAAACCACCGCTCCCATCATTGTTCCTGATCCGGACGATCCGCGCCTGACGGAGCGCGTGGTCGGCGTCGATCAGACCGGCACGCGGACCGAGATCAAGGTGCCGGTCGAGCGGCCGCTGACGCTGTACCTCAACGCGCAGGAGATCGTCACGATGATGACGATCAACGACTACCCCGAATACCTCGCGCTCGGCTACCTCTTGAACCAGAACATGCTCAAATACGACGACGTCGTCACCGAGGTCGAATATGACGACGATCTCGAGGTCGTCGTGGTGCGTACCGCGCACCACACCAATTTCGAGGCCAAGCTGAAGAAGCGCACCCAGACCTCGGGCTGCGCCCAGGGCACGGCGTTCGGTGACCTGCTCGAAGCCGTCGAGAAGGTCGCGCTGCCGAAGGCCGAACTGCGAACCTCATGGCTCTACCGGATGACGCACACCATCAACACGATGCCCTCGCTCTATCTGGAAGCCGGCGCCATTCACGGCTGCGTGCTGTGCAAGGAGGCGACGCCGGTGTGCTACACCGAGGATGTCGGCCGGCATAATGCCGTCGACAAGATCGCGGGCTGGATCTACCGGCACAATGTCGATCCGGCCGACAAGATTCTCTACACCACCGGCCGGCTGACCTCGGAGATGGTGATCAAGACGGTGCGGATGGGGATCCCGATCCTGGTCTCCCGCTCCGGATTCACGGCGTGGGGCGTCGATCTGGCGCGGCAGGTCGGTTTGACGCTGGTCGGTCGCGCCCGCGGCAAGCGCTTCATCGCGCTGTCCGGTGAGGAGCGGATCGTCTACGACCAGAACCTCGACTATGTCGAAGAGGAATCGATGCGTCACAAGCGCAAGGGCGAGACCGACAATGACTGACATTCCGGGGTCCGGCATCCCGGGCGTACTGCTCGCCGGCGGCCTCGCGCGGCGAATGGGCGGCGGCGACAAGCCGATGCGCAAGATCGCGGGCCGCACCATTCTGCAGCGGGTGATCGACCGTCTCGCTCCGCAATGCAGTGGGCTGATCATCAACGCCAATGGCGACCCCACGCGCTTCGCCGCGTTCGGCCTTCCGGTCGTCGCCGACGATGTCGCCGATTATCCCGGTCCCCTCGCCGGCATCCTGGCCGCGCTCGACTGGACCGCCGCCAACCGGCCGGATGCGCAATGGGTGCTGAGCGCCGCGGGCGACTGTCCGTTTCTGCCGCGCGATCTCGTCACGCGCCTCGAAGAAGCGCGTCGAGCGCAGAATGCCGAGCTCGCGGTCGCTTCATCCGGCGGGCAGACGCATCCCGTCATCGGCCTCTGGAGCGTGCGCCTGCGGAACGAATTGCGTCAGGCGCTGGTCGTCGAGGACGTGCGCAAGATCGACCGCTGGACCGCGCGCTATCCGCTCGCAACGGTCGAGTGGCCGATCGAGCCGCTCGATCGGTTCTTCAATGCCAACACCGTCGAGGACATCGCGGAAGCCGATCGCCTCGCCGCGCTCGACGGCGGATAGAGCATTTTCGGTTCTGATTGAATCAGAACCGAAGCTCTGGATTCTTGTTTTGACGCGTTTTCTTCACGCGAACCGGCGTCCACTTCGCTCGAAAACGCTCTAATGTCCGCCGCCCGGATCAGCTCGGCCACGGCGTGTTGCGGATCCGGGTGCAGGCATTCGGCCTGTGAAATGTGGGATCGCGCTCCGCGACGAAGTCGAAATTGACCGTGCCGAACGTGGTCTGCGGCTTCTTCAGGGCCGAGCAGGTCTGAACCTCGATGAACTCGTTCTTGAAATCGCCGCGGGGCAACGCGGCAAGGACACCGTCGCGCTGCTCGGCGGTATAGTCATCGTATCCGACGCCGACGGCATCGACCAATACGCCCGCATTGGTGAGCGCGATTTCCGGCCGCATGTATTGCGGGATGCCGGGCGTGGTGTGCAAGGCGATCGCTTCCCACACCAGGTCCGCTTTGGGCTCGGCGATGCCGTGACTCCTGAGAAATTTGCGCGCCGCATCGGCGCCGTCGACCTCAAACCGTTTGGTCTCGGTATGAAAATGATCGACGAGGCCAAGATCATGAAACAGCGCGGCAACATAAAGCAGTTCAGCGTCGAACTTCAGACCTTGCCTGGCACCCTTGAGCGCGCCGAACACAAACACGCGGACCGAGTGATTGAACAACATCTCGGTCTCATGTTGCCGCACCAGCTCGGCGGCTTCCCGCGCGATCTTGCTGTCCGGGATTCGAATGCCGGAAATCGTGTCCGCCATCATCGCACTCCTGCCCTGTGTAGCGTCCCGGATGCATGCACTGGACGGCCAATGGCGTCACGATTCATGCGCGCCGGCACTCCGCTGCAGTGAATCGTACCCACTACCTAACCCGCGAAGCGGCAATCGGAAGGCCCCTGCTGCATGAAGATTCTGCAGGGAGATCGTGAGGCTGGTGCAATACGGAAGGCGCGATCGGGTTCAGCCGATCGTGCCTGGCCTGATCCAGCCGAAGCCTGACCGGAAGCAGCCGGCACAGGCTCCGCTGGGTCGCGGCGATCAGTGCCCCGCGGCGATCCGGGTCGGGCCGCAGACGTCGTCCTGCGCATTGTTGCCGCCGTCGTGGCCGCGGCCGTTGTCCTTCATCCGGCCGTGATCGCCATCGCAATTGACGGGAGCGAACGACACGCCGCGATAGACCATGCCGAACGCCGGCGGCACAACGACGTCAAAAGCTTCGTTCGCCGGAAGCGTTGTCGCCGCGACTCTGTCCGTGGTGGTGACGACTTGATTCGGATCGGCGCCAGGCTCGACCGAGTTGCCTACGGTCGACGTCACCGCGAAAATCGTCGCGGTGCCGTCGCGGTTGACGCGGCCGGTGATGTTGCGCAGGCCGCCGGTTGCCGGATCGGTCGGATAGCCGTTGACATGATAGGACGTGCCGAGGTTCAGGCCCTTCTGCAGCGTGTAGGCAAGGCTCCAGCTGCCGTTGGCATAGACCCATTTCTGAAGGCCTGCGGTCGGTGACGTGGCCGCGTCGGCGAGATTGCCGTCACCTTCCTGGGCGACATAAAGCGTCGTCGCATTGGCGAACCAGATGCCAAAGGGATAGAAGCCGTTCGCGCCGGAGTTCGCCGAGGGATTGTTCGGGAAACCCGGAAGAATGCTGAACGCCGTCGACGCGGCCGTATCCCTCGTCGGCAACACGCCCGGCTGGCCGACCTGATAAACCGTGTTGATGCCGTTGCTGCCGCTGCCTTTGGTCACGTAAAGCGTGTTGTCGGAGATCGCGAGGCCGCGGAAATTATCGTCCTTGCCGGACTTGTCGGCGGCAAAGCCAAACTGGGCAACCGAGAAGCCGAACTGGAAGCCATTCTTGCTGCCGGGCGTGCCCTGCTGCACGCCAACCACGGCATCGGAACCATCGACACCGGGCGTCGCAAGTTGAACGCCGGTGTCGTTGACGACAAGCACCGGCTGGGTGCCGCTGCCGTTGCCGGCGTTGCCGACCGTGAAATACTGGTCGGCCTGGGTGCCATTGACCTTGTTGGCGCGGATCGCGCCGCGGCCATTGTCGCCGCTATAGACGTTGACCTTGGTCCGGTGCAGCGAGCCGCCGAAATCCAGCTCCGCGACCACGCGCGCATGCACGCTGGTGTCCGGATTGGTGGGGTCGACGTGGTTCGGCGAGTTGGAGTTGGAAACATCCAGTTGGTTCACCGCCGCGTCGTAGCCCATGAACGTCACGGCCTTGCCGTCGGGCGACAAATGCAGCGACAGTTCAGACTTGGAGCTGAAGCTCGTCACCGCCACGTCCGCCGGGACGGTCAGCGCGCCGATTTCGCGCAGCCGACGGCCTTCCAGATGAAATTTCTTGATCACCACCGGCGCAGTCACGCCGAAGTTCGAATCGACGGCCACGTTGTTGAAGACCCCCGGATAGCGGCCGTCCGCCACAGCCGTCGCGCCGGTCGGCAGCGTCTGGCCTACGGTGACGGTCGATGGGTTGCCCACATAGACCGCCGTGCTGACCAGCAATTCGTGCGGATTGCCCGCGGTCTGGGACAACGCCGGATGGACCGCAAAAAGCACCGGTGAGAGCGCCGTACCCGCGATCAGGCGCCGGACAATCGCGCCGCGAAATGTTTCCGGAGTTGTTTGCGATTTGGCGATTGATTTGAACATGCGAAGACCCCCCATTCTTTGAAAATTGGAATGGGTTTCCTCATACGGGGCCGATCGCAACACTCGTGTGACAGATTGCCGCACTTCGTGTTCACGTTCCGGAAATCCCGCGGCTCGTGTGTCGCCCGCCGTTGCGGGAGACCCTAAAGGGCGATGAGATTGGGTCGGATCGTCATCGCGCTTTGGCTCATGGTTCGAGCATGATCGCCGCGCAAACGCTTCGCGTTGATCGCTTAGCTGGCCCGTCCGCCAACCCAGCCGACCCGATCCGTTTCGATCGCCCGCAGATAGTCCAGCATCAGGCGGCTGGTTGCCGACAGATGCGCGGTGTCGCGGACCACGATCTTCAGCTCGCGCCGTCCCCAATCGTCGCGCAGCGGGATCGCGCGAAGGCCCATGCCGGCGCCGACCACCTCGAAGGCGCGGTCGGGGATCAGCCCGAGCCCCATATTGGCCTGCACCATGCGGCAGACCGCATCGAAGCCGGGCACATTGATGCGCAGCCGCATCGCCTTGCCGGCTTGCGTCGCCGCATATTGCGAGCGCAGATAGATCGAGCTCGCGGTGTGCAAGCCGATATGGTCGAAATCGAGCGTCTCGGTGAACAGCAATGTCTCGCGGCCGGCCAGCCGATGGTCGGCGCGCATCACCACCACCAGATTGTCGTAGCGATAATGGAAGGCCTCGAGCGCGCGGCTGTCGGCCTCGGCCGAGCAGATGCCGATCTCGGCCGCGCCCTCCTCGATGCCGCGCACCACCTGCCCGCTCGGCCGCTCCTGCAGATCGACGCGGAGCAATTCATGCGCGGCGAAGAAGCCGGAGAGATCCTCGGGCAGGTATTGCACGATCGCTGAGAGGTTGGCGAGCATGCGGACATGGCCGCGCACGCCTTGCGAATATTCCGACAGCTCGACCGCGATCTTCTCGACATTGAGCAGCGTCACCCGGGCGTGGTGCAGCAGCGCCTCGCCGGCCGGCGTCAGCGCCATGCCCTTGGCGAGCCGCTTGAACAGCGTGACGCCGAACGCCAGCTCGAAATCGTTCATCCGCTTCGACACCGCCGACGCCGCGATCCCCTCGCGCTGCGCGGCGCGGGTGAGGTTCTGCTCGTCGCAGACCGCAACGAACAGGCGAAGCGTTGTCAGGTCGACCCGGCGCGTCAGCGCGGTCTCCGCCGGCGTGGCGGCGCGCGGAAGGTCTGTCACGATGGAGGAGATCGGCATGGACGGCGTTCCCCAGGAAAGAACGCAGCGTAGCGCTGGAGATGGCGCGGAAGATTCCAAAGCAGTGCGGGATGGAGCGGAATATTGGTAAATGATTCCAACGGTAACCGGAATGATCTAATTTTATTCCAATCTGGCCAACTACCGCCGTCATTGCGAGGCGCGAAGCGACGAAGCAATCCATGTATCAGGAATCGGAGAGATGGATTGCTTCGCTACGCTCGCAATGACGGAGGACTCTCGCTCTAGATCTGCACGCCCGAACGAAAAACGCGGCGCCGGGGCGCCGCGTTTCAACCTGTCGGTCGACCGCGCTCGTCAGCCCGCAGCCTTGGCCGGGACGTCGCGTTGGCGCTTCATCACGATCTTGTTCAGCGCGCCGAGATAGGCCTTTGCGGAGGCGACCAGCGTGTCCGGATCGGCGGCGCGGGCGGTCATCGAGCGACCTTCATGTGCCAGACGCACCGAGACCTCAGCCTGCGCGTCGGTGCCTTCGGTCACCGCGTGCACCTGATAGAGCTCCAGCTTGGCCTCGTGCGGAACCAGGCGCTTGATGCAGTTGAAGACGGCGTCGACCGGGCCGTTGCCCTCGGCCTCCTCGATCTTGATCTGGCCATCGACGTCGAGCTTCATGGTCGCGCGCTGCGGGCCATGGGTGCCGGCGATCACGGTCAGCGAGGTCAGCTTGATGCGGTCGTGCGCGGCCGCCATCTCCTGGTCGACCAGCGCCTCGATGTCCTCGTCGTAGATGTCCTTCTTGCGGTCGGCCAATGCCTTCATCCGCGTAAAGGCATCCTCCAGCTGGTTGGCGCCGAGCTTGTAGCCCATCTCCTCCAGCTTGTGGATGAAGGCGTGGCGGCCGGAATGCTTGCCGAGCACCAGCGAGGACTGCTTCAACCCGACCATCTCGGGCCGCATGATCTCGTAGGTCGAGGCGTCCTTCAGCACGCCGTCCTGATGGATGCCGCTCTCATGCGCGAACGCGTTACGGCCGACGATCGCCTTGTTGTACTGCACCGGGAACGAAGTGGCCGCGGACACCACCTTCGAGGCGCGGGTGAGCTGCGTGGTGTCGATCTTGTTCCAGTACGGAAACTTGTCGTTCCGCACATTGATCGCCATCACGATCTCTTCCAGCGCGGCATTGCCGGCGCGCTCGCCGATGCCGTTGACGGTGCACTCGACCTGCCGCGCGCCGCCGACGACGCCGGCCAGCGAGTTCGCGACCGCCATGCCGAGGTCGTTGTGGCAGTGTACCGAGAAGATCGCCTTGTCGGAGTTCGGCACGCGCTCGATCAGCGTGCGCATGAAGTGGGTGTATTCCTCCGGCACCGTGTAGCCGACGGTATCGGGGATGTTCACCGTGGTGGCGCCGGCCTTGATCACCGCTTCGACGATCCGGCACAGATAGTCCATCTCGCTGCGGGTGCCGTCCTCGGCCGACCATTCGACGTCGTCGATCTGGTTGCGGGCGCGGGCGACCATCGCGACCGAGGTCTCGATGACCTCCTCGGGGGTCTTGTTCAACTTCACCCGCATATGCAGCGGCGAGGTCGCGATCACGGTGTGGACGCGGCCGCGGCGGGCGAACTTCACGGCTTCGGCGCAGCGGTCGATGTCGGCCGGATGGGCACGGGACAGGCCCGCGATGACCGAGTTCTTGGAGCGGCGGGCGATCTCGCTGACCGCCTGGAAATCGCCTTCCGAGGTGATCGGGAAGCCGGCCTCGATGACGTCGACGCCCATGTCGTCCAGGAGTTCGGCGACCTCGAGCTTCTCCTCGAAGGTCATGGTGGCGCCGGGGCACTGCTCGCCGTCGCGCAAGGTGGTGTCGAAAATGATGACGCGGTCCTTGTCGGACTTGTTCGCGGTGGCCATGTCAGAAATTCCTTTAAGCTTGGCGCCCGTGATGTTGCTCCTTGAGCAATTACCTGGGCGATATCAGGGTTCGGTGATCTCGTACAAACCCCTGAGTGCCCAGGCGCAAACGCCCAGCCGGCCCTCAGGGGCAGGTAAGAAGAAGGCCGCCAATAAGCAGGGTGGGCGCTGCGGCAGGGATCGTGGCGGTAGCCTGGGCCACCTCCCCCGAAATCCCATCAATTTGGCCGCGAATCAGCATTGCCAGACCCTGTTGAGCGCCAAAATTCTCGGGCAAAACCATTGACGGTTGGTTGCCGGCACGCGCTGTGCGCCGTCGTTCTAGACGATTATGGCAAGCTGCCGCAATGGGTAAAGATGGTCAGTTGGGTTGACCTATCGTTGCCGCATGGCTTGGGCGCGATCGCCCTCACCTGACTTCCGCCCGGGGCGCAGCTCGTTGCACCGCGGGTATCATCGCCCATGCTCCTCGCCGGACCACAACCACGTGCCGCAGCATCCAGGTGTGAAGCCAACCAGCGAGGATCACGGACACGATCGTGATCACCAGACCGCCGATCAGGTCCGCGACGTAGTGACCGCCGACGATCGGCGTTGCCAGGATCATGCCCAGATTGACGAGCGTCATCGGGATGCGCAGCAAGCGGATGTTCCAGCTTGCCCAGATCAGGATCAGGGCTGCCGCGCAATGGAAGCTAGGAAACGCGATCAGTCCCTTGCCCTGGAAATTGCGCAGGCTTCTGAGGCTTCCTTCGCGAATCCGGATCAGCTCATCGATCCAGCCGTCGGACGACAGCGGCAAATTCCGGAACGAGGATATCTCGGTATCGCTGAGATGCAGATGGGTCCACGCCGTGGTGGCCGGAACCAGGGCAAAAATCCCAATCGTCAGCAGCAGTGATATGATCGCCGCCAGGATGAATTTCTCAAGCGTCTTGACATCCTTCTTGATGGCCAGCGCCAGGATCACAACATTGGGCAGATAAAAAATCGAGTTATAGAATTCGCTCACGATGCGGACCATCGTGTCCGAGCCCGCGAAGAACCCCGCATAAGCTCTCCAATCATATCCGATCAGCTGATCAGCACGCAGCAATTGGTCGTCGATCAAGGGACGGCCGACTGTCGCGGCGGCATAGGTCAACATCGTCGCGGCGATCGCAACCACCAGATTCTGCGACCAGCAGTTTATGAACAATTGGACGAATTGGATTCGCAGTCCCTTTGTCACGAGGTAGGCGCTGAGCAAGATCGCTGCCATCCCGCCATAGCCGGCCCAATTGACATCGACGTGCCGGAATCCGGACCAATGGAAGGCAGCAAAGCAACCAGCCAGGAACAGCAGGACAGGCGCCCATAGCACGCCCCTCAGTGCGTCATCGTTCGGGTTGTGACTGCCTATCGCTAAATCTGTGGTTGCCATGCCCCATGTTGCGTCAATTCATTAAGATTGCCTTGCGAGCGGCCGGTACGCGCTGGGAATATCCGCATGCGACAAACATGGGACGCGGCGCCTACTTCTTTGCAGACGTCTTCTCGCCCGCCCCGCCCTTGCCTTCCGCCTCCAGCGCCGCGCGGACGCGCTTGAATTCGCTCAAGTCGGCCTTGTCGACTTCGGGGAATTTCAGGTCGAGCCCGTCGAGGGCGTTGACGATGGTCGAGCCGATCACGACGCGGGCGAACCATTTGTGGTCGGCGGGCACGATGTGCCAGGGCGCCTCTTTGGTTGCGGTGTGATGGATCATGTCCTGATAGGCGGCCTGATATTTGGCCCACAGCTTGCGCTCGGCGACGTCGGCCATCGAGAACTTCCAGTTCTTGGCCGGCTCCTCGAGCCGGTCGAGGAAACGCTGGCGCTGCTCCTCCTTGGAGACGTTGAGGAAGAATTTCAGGATCACGGTGCCGTTGCGCGACAGATAGCGCTCGATCGACGCAATGTCCTCGAAGCGTTCGCGCCAGATGTTCTTGGTCACCAGCTTCTTCGGGATCTTCTGCTTGTCGAGCACTTCCGGATGCACCCGCACCACCAGGCACTCCTCGTAATAGGAGCGGTTGAAGATGCCGATGCGGCCGCGCTCCGGCAGCGCGATCATCGCGCGCCACATGAAGTCGTGGTCGAGCTCCCTGGTCGAAGGCTGCTTGAAGGAGGAAACCTCGCAGCCCTGCGGATTGACGCCCTCGAACACGCTCTTGATCGCGGAATCCTTGCCGGCGGCATCCATGCCCTGGAAGATCAGCAGCAGCGACCAGCGGTCCTGGGCGTAGAGCTTCTCCTGGAAGTCGTTGAGCCGCTTGCGGTTGGCCTCGATGATCTTGCCGCCGGCGTCCTTGTCGATGCCGCCCTTCTCGGCGGTCGGATACGATTTGAGGTGAAATTCGCCCGACCCGTCGAAGCGGAACGGCGCGACGAAAGGCTTCAGTTCATCGGCGAGCGATGGGGACGGTTTGTTGCTCATGGCTTCTCGACGGCTTGCGTGGCGATTTGATCCGGTCGATCACGCTACCAAGAATGCCCTTGGGCAGGAAGATGATGAACAACACCAGCAGTACGCCATAGACCAGATTGTCCCAGCCGACCGCCTTGGTGCCGAAAGAGATGCGCAACACCTCGGCCAGCACGATGGTGATGACGGCGCCGACCGTCGGTCCCAGCGCGACATAGACGCCGCCCACGATCGCCGCGAACACCATCTGCAGGGAGACCGCGATGCCGCTCACCGTGTCGGGCGAGATGAACATCTGGTACTGGCAGTAGAGCGCGCCCGACAGCGCGGTCATCAGCGCGCTGATCAGGGTGATCTTGAGCTTCTCGGCGGTGACGTTGACGCCCGCGGCGGCGGCGGCATCCTCGTCTTCCGAGATCGCCTCCATGGCATGGCGGATCATGCTGCGATCGATCGCGCGCCAGATCACGAGGCCGGCGAGCCAGACCGCGAGCGCGATCAGATACCAGGTGGTCTTGTCGTCGAATTGCAGCGCGAGCAGCCCCTTGCCGCTCGGGGCGCGCTGCGGGGTGTAGCCGAGCGAGCCGCCGGTATAGTCGCGGGTCGCGGTGATGACCTGCAGCACGATGCCCGACAGCGCCAGCGTCACCAGCACGAAATAATGCCCGGTGATGCGGAAGCGGAAGCAGGGATAGGCGACGACGAGCGCGAGCACGCCGGCGGTCGCCATGCTGACGGGAATGCCGATCCAAGGCGACACGCCGAGATGGTTCCACAGCAGCGCGGTGACATAGGCGCCGATGCCCATGAAGCCGCCATGGCCGAGCGAGACCAGGCCGAAGCGCCCCATGATCGACCACGAGGTGTAGGCGAACGACCAGATCAGGATCAGCACCAGCACGTGCAGATGATAGGGATCGCGATGCACGAAGGGCACCGCGACGAGCGCGATCAGCGCGATGATCCAGCCGGGGGCTTGCCTGTTCACGAGCGCCTCGCCAGGAGGCCCGCGGGCCGGATGAACATCATGACGATGAAGAAGGCAAAGGCCAGCACGTAACCCCATTCGAGATCGGAGAACAGGCCGCCGAGCGAGATGATCTCGGCGAACACGAAGGCCGCGATGAAGCCGCCGATGAAATTGCCGAGCCCGCCGAGCACGCAGATCAGGAAGGTGATCGGCCCGAACGACAGGCCGACGAACGGATGCACGTCATACTGCAGCACCAGGAGGCAGGCGGCGAGGCCGGCAAGCCCGCCGCCGATCGCCGAGGTGACGAGATAGATGCGCTTGGGGTCGACGCCCATCAGCGGCATGATCTGGCGGTCCTGCGCGATGGCACGGATCGCGGTGCCGGTGAAGGTGCGGGTCAGGAACAGATAGACGCCGATCATGCCGAGCAGCGCGGCAGCGAACGACAGCAACCGCGCGTAGCTGAAATTCATCTCGCCGAGCGCGAGCACCGGCAGGCGGATGCCGAGATTGCGGAAGTCGATGCCGAAGGCGACGGTGGCAAAGCTCTGCAGGATGAACAGCACGCCGCCGGTGGCGAGCAGCTGGTTGATCGGCGGCGCGGTCAGCAGCGGCGCGATCACGAAGAAATGCAGTGCGGCGCCAAGCAGCGCCACCAGCAGGATCACCAGCGGCGCCGCAGCCCAGTATGGCAGGCCGTAATACTGCACGAGATAGTACATGCCGTACATGCCGATCATGACGAGCTCGGCGTAGCAGATCCAGGTGACGTCGATGACACCGAAGATCAAATTGAGCCCGAGCGCAAGCAGCGCCAGCACGCCGCCGAGCAGGATGCCGTTGATGACGGCCTCCAGCAGGTAGATGTCGAAGACGTCGAGGAAGGATTGCATGGTGGCTCTGCCTTAGACCGAGGCGTCGTCATCTGGCCGAACTCGAACTAGCGCAACCGTCATCCTGAGGTGCGAGCGGAGCGCGCCTCGAGGGATGCACGGCCCGTCTGTGGCCGATTCATCCTTCGAGGCGCGCAAGAGCGCGCACCTCCCGAGCGAACGCAAACGCGTTCGTCCGGGGATGACGGGGAAATATGTGAGTGCGCTTGCTCGATTCACGATCATTACCCCCTCACACCCCCAAATACGCCTGCTTGATGGTGTCGCTGGCCGCGAGCTCCGCCGCTGACCCGGCGGCGCGGATGCTGCCGGCTTCCAGCAGATAGGCGCGGTCGACCACGCGCAGCACCTGCTGCACGTTCTGCTCGACGATCAGGACCGTCAGCCCGCTTGAGCGGATGCGCTTGACCAGCTCGAACACCTGCTGCACCACGACCGGCGCGAGGCCGGCCGACGGCTCGTCGAGCAGCAGCAGTTTCGGGTTCGACATCAGCGCACGGCCGATCGCGCACATCTGCTGCTCGCCGCCCGACATCGTGCCGGCCATCTGGTGCTGGCGCTCCTTCATGCGCGGAAACAGCTCGAACACGAACTCCAACCGCTCGGCGTAATGCGCGCGGGCACCGGGCATGTAGGCGCCCATCTTCAGGTTGTCGGCGACGGTGAGCCGGGGAAACAGCCGGCGATTTTCCGGCACATGCGCGATTCCGAGGCTGACGATGCGATGCGGGGGCGTCGCGATGACGTTCACGCCTTCCATCGCGATCGTGCCCCTGATCGGGCGGATCAACCCTGAGATCACCCGCATCAGGGTGGTCTTGCCGGCGCCGTTCGGGCCGATCACGCCGACCGCTTCGCCCGCCTTGACGTCGAGACTGACGTCGAACAGCGCCTGGAAGCTGCCATAGCCCGCGTCGATCGATCTCAATTCCAGCATGCGCTCACGCCCCGATCCGGCGCCGCGCCTGGGCTGCGGCCGCCGCTGCGAGGCTCGCATCCGCATCGGTGCCGAGATAGACCTCGATCACTCTTGCGTCGCCGGCGACATCGGCCGGCAGGCCCTCGGCGATCTTCTCGCCGTGATCGAGCACCATCACGCGATCGACCACGCGCATCAATACGCCCATGATGTGCTCGACCCAGATGATGGTGATGCCGAGTTCGTCGCGGATCCGGCGCAGCATGTCGGCGGCCTGGTCCATCTCGGCCTCGTCAAGGCCGCCAAGGCTCTCATCCGCGAGCAACAGCTTCGGGCCGGTGGCGAGCGCCTTGGCGAGCTCGAGCTTCTTCAACCCGGCGGCGCCCAGGCCCTCGACGCTGGCGTGACGATCGGTCGGCAGCCCGACCATCGCGAGCGCCCGCTCGGCCGCCTCCTCGGCCTTGCCGCGGCTGTGGCGGCCCTGGCCGTAGAAGCCGGCGAGCACGACGTTCTCGAAGATGCTGAGGCGATGGAACGGTCGCGGGATCTGGAAGGTTCGGCCGATGCCACGGTTGATGATCCGGTGCGGGGCGAGCCCCGCGATCTCGTGGCCGTCAAACAGGATCGAGCCGGAGGTCGGCGGCAAGGTGCCCGAGAGCATGTTGAAGATCGTGCTCTTGCCCGAGCCGTTCGGGCCGATCAGGCCGAGGATCTCGCCCTGCTCGACGCGGAACGACACGTTGTTGACGGCACGAAAGCCGCCAAACCGCTTGACCAGGCCTTCGACGGCGAGCACGGCAGTTCCCTTCGCGAGCGAGCTATTTGTAGCTGTAGGTGGTGCCGGCCGGCAGCGGCAGCTCGGTCTCGCGCTGCATCTGGCTCTTCGGCCACACCACATAGGATTTGTCGTCGATATATTGCAGCACCACCGGGAACGAGCGCGCGTTCTGCCCGGCATACTGCTCTCCCTCGCCATAGAACTTCACGCCATAGCCGAGCATGGTGCCGCCCTCGGGTATGTCGGTGTCGAGCGCGGCCTTGCGCAGCGCATCCGGATCGACGCCGCCATACTTCTTGATCGCGCGCGGCAAGACGTCGTCGAGGAAGACATAGGCATTGGCCGCGCCGATGCCGACGTGTGCGGAACGGATCGGCACGCCGGGCTTCAGCCGGTCAAACTCCTCGCCGACCATCTTGATGACCGGCGGCAGCTTGGGGTCCATGTTCTTCTGGTTGGCAAGCCAGATCGAGATCGGGTCGGTGTTGAAGAGATAGTTGGCGTCGGTGCCGAGCCCTTCCTTCAGCTTCTCGTAGACGCCGTAGCCCGCGCCATGGCCGACGATGGCGCCGAACTTCAATCCCTGCTCGCGGGCCTGGCGGAACAGCAGGGTAATGTCCGGATTGTAGCCGGTGTGGAAGATCACGTCGGGCTTGGCGCGCTTCAGCTTGGTCACCAGCGCCGACAGATCGGGCGCGGTCGCCGAATAGCCCTCCTTGAGAACGATGTTGAAGCCGGCCTTCTTGGCGCCGGCCTCATTGCCCTTGGAGACGTCGACGCCATAGGCGCCGTCCTCATGGATGATTGCGACGCGGAGGTCCTTCGGCTCCTTGCCGAACTTGGACATGGAGTATTGCGCGATGAAGTCGGTCGTCATCATGCCGTACTGGTTGCCGGCGGCCTGCGGACGGAACACGTATCTGTAGTTCTTGCCGTCGAACACGCCGGAGGAAATGCAGGTCGTGATCCACATGAACTTCTTCATCTGCTCGACCCGCGCCGACACCGGCACGCATTGCGCCGAGGAGAAGAAGCCCATCACCATGTCGACCTTTTCCTGCTCGAGCAGCCGGACGGCCTCGTTGATCGCGATGTCGGGCTTGCTCTGCGCGTCGGCATAGACGGCCTCGACCTTGTAACCCTCGACGCCGGTCTTGGCGTAATGGTCGAGCATGATCTTGACGCCGGTGTATTGCAGCTCGGAGCCGCCGCCGGCCAGCGGGCCGGTCAAATCGAAGATCACGCCGATCTTGATCTTCTTGTCCTGCGCATGCGCTGCATTGGCCACACCAAGCGCCGCAAGCGCGACAGATAGACCCGCAAGCCAGCGGGCAGCCCTCCTGACCGGCATGAATCCCTCCCCAGAGATTGTGCACTGCATTTTTTGTTGTCGTGCCGCCCCCTATCACAGAGGGAGCGGCCGATGATGTCAAGCGCGATGGCTGCGTCCGCACCGCGCAGGCTTGCGCAAAGTTTCGGCGAAACGGTGCCGACGCGCGGCGCTCGGGCGTGCGCTTGGCGGCGGCAATTTATCCGCGGGGCCGTTCCATGCCGGCCCGTTTGATTGCCGTGAGCAAAATATCGCTGTCCGAGACAAGAAAATCGATCAGGCGCTTGGCTGCTTCCGGCGCTTGTGCGTCGCTGACGATCGCGGCCGTGAAGGTCTGGACCAGTTGGAGATCTGGCGGCAGCAGGCCGACAACTTCGATGCCGTTCTCCTGAACCAGTTCGCTGGTCGGGCCGATCGAGAGATTTGCCTTGCCTGCTCTCAGCGCTTCGGCCGCCTCGGTTCCGCGTGTCTCGAGGGTGAGCCTGACCGTGTCCGGCAAGTTCAACCTGGGGAAGACCTTGTCGCGGACGTACTGTCCGCTCGTGCTGCTCGGCGCCACCACCTCGCCGGCGTCGATCAAAGCCTGTCTGAGCGCGACATCATCGCCGATGTCTGGCCTGGAAGAGCCCGCCCGAACCGCCGCGGCCAAAGGTGCCGTCGCCAGTCCGGCTTCCGATCCCACACGAATTCGGCCATCTTCGATCAGACTTCGAAGTCCCTCACGCGAAAGGATAACCACGTCCGCTTTGGTGCCGTTCGCAAGCTGGTGCCTGATCGTCTTCGGACCGGTGCCCTCCGACGCGCCCGATCCGGTCTGCACCCTGATGCCCGTGCTTCGCTCGAATTCAGGCAGCACGTCGCGGTAGACCGCGGCGAATCCACCCGAAATGATGACCTTGATCGTTTTAGGGCCGTCGGCGATTGCCGGTGTCGACGCAGCGGCAGCGGTGCCTTGCTCGGTCATTGCGCATTCCTTTGCCTAGGCCGGCAGCTGCGTCTCGATGAATGCGGTGACGAAGCGCGGCATTGCGGGAGTGAGATCGGCGCGGCTGCGCACCAGATGGATGCCGGCAAGCTCGGGATTTGCCTGGCGCGCGAGATTGGCCTCGATCCGCGCTTGCAGCGCGTCACCAGGCATATCGACGCGCAGGATCTGCATCATCGCAAGCGCAGGCCCGGTGTAGATGCAGTGCCAGTCGGCGTCGCCGCGGCAATCCGACGGCAACAGTCCCGTCTCCTCCTCGAGTTCGCGCATCACGCTGCCGGCGATATCCACCGTGTCGCCCCTGATATCGTCGAGGTCGGGCGTCCCTGACGGGAAATAGATGCGTCCGGCATTCGCGGTCTGCTCGCCCATCACCCCGCACACGAAGGCACCGTCGCTGGCGAGCAGCGCGCCCATGCCGAAACCGTTGAATACCTCGCTGTCCGGAAAACCCCAGTCGCGCCAGGCGAGGAAGCTCGCGAAATCGGTCTCGAAATAGCTCGCGCTAAGCCGCTCGCCGGCGAAGACCGGATCGCGCCCGAGCAGGACGCGGCCGTTCCACAGGTTCGGGTTCAGCCGCTGCTGCTCGGCGAAATGCGCGTCGATCTCGGCGCGCCGTTCGTCCGCGAACAGCCAAGGGCGCCGCTGCAAGGCAAGGTCGAGCGCGGTGACACGACAAATGAGCGGAGACTGCATGTCCGTACGCGTTTACTTTCCGCTTCCGGTGGTCTTCTTGGCCTGATCGACGAACTTGTTGGTGTAGGTCTTGGTGACGTCGATGCCGGCCTTCGCGACATCGGGTGACCCTTCGCTGAACACCGCGAGCACGGCTTCCGCGCCCTTGGGGTCCATCTTGCCGGTTTCCGAATACATCGGAATCGTGTTCTTCAGCGCGGCGAGATACTGCGCCCTGTCCTTGCCGACGAGCTCATCCGGCATCTTGGCCATGATGTCTTCGGCGCTGTGCGAATGGATCCAGGCCAGCGTCGCCATGATCGCATTGGTCAGCGCCTGCACCTCCTTCTCGTGGCCGTTGACCCAGGCCGCGGTCGAATACAGGGCGCCGCCGGGATATTCGCCACCGAAGACCGCAAGCGTGTCGTGCTGGGTGCGGGTGTCGCTGAGGATCTTAAGGTCCTTGTAGCTGCCCTGCAGCACGGTAACGGCAGGATCGAGCATCACGGCAGCGTCGATCTGGCCCTGCTCCATCGCCGCCACCGCGGTGGCGCCGAGACCGACGCCGATCACGGCGGCGCCGGCCGGATCGAGGCCGTTCTTCTTGAGCAGATACTTCAAGAAGAAATCGGTCGAGGAGCCCGGTGCGCTGACGCCGACCTTCTTGCCGGCGAGATCCTTGATCGAGTTGATCTCGCCGGTGTGCTTCGGCGACACCACCAGCACGAGGCCGGGATAGCGGTCATAGACCACGAAGGCCTGCAGCTCCTGCTTCTTGGCCGCGAGATTGACGCAGTGGTCGAAATAACCGGAGACGACGTCGGCGCTGCCGCCGAGCACGGCCTTGAGCGCGTCCGAGCCGCCCTTGAGGTCGACCAGTTCGACCGCAAGCCCGGCCTTGTCATATTCGCCAAGTTGCTTGGCCAGCACGGTGGGCAGATAGCACAGGCAGGCGCCGCCCCCGACCGCGATGGTGATCTTGCTTTGCGCCGCGGCAAGGCCCGTGGACAGGGTCAGCGCCAGCAGCATTCCGGCAAGCTTGCCAAGCAGTTTGTTCATGACGTCCTCCGTTCGACTGGCCGGCAAGATAGAGGAGCCGGCAGGCCTTGAGAAGGCGACTTTCCGACAGCTGGTCAAGCCTGCGGGGGCGGCATAGCATCGCGGATACAAGAAAACGCAGAAGAAGCGCCAAAGCTAGAAGCACCAAGAATACTTCAGGGGAAACATCAAGGGAGGTCTTCATGAATCGTATTGCAACCGCGCTGTCGATCGCTACCGCCTTTGCCGCGGGCTGTGGCATCACCCATTTGCTGCGGCCGGCGCTCGCCGCCGAAAACATCACGGCGCAGGTCATCCACACCGGCGAGATGGAGGGCGACAAGCTCGGCGACGCCAACAAGGTCGGCTTCCGTTCCAAGATGTTCGTCTCCGCCGACGGCGCCACCGTCTCGATCCAGGACGGCAATGTGCCGAAGCACATGCATCCCAACACCAACGAGATGCAGTTCGTCCTCGAAGGCACCGGCACGGTCTGGCTCGGCGACAAGGAGGTGACGGTGAAGCCGGGCGACCTGATCGTGATCCCGAAGGGCACGCCGCATGGCGGCACCAAGCCGAACGGCCGCTCCATCAAGGCGATCGCGATCAAGACGCCGCCGCAGGCGCCGGATGACACCAAGCTGCTGGATTGATTAAGGCACGTAGCATCCGCGGGCGGCAATCGCGGCAGCTTTCACCCGTCTAGCCGGACGACGGTTGAATGGCGACACCATACTGCTCGGCAATTGGAGCAATGGCCTCGATAGCTGGCTTATGTCCGCTCCGCTTGCCCAATTCGTCGAAGGCGGCGAACATGCGATCGAGGCCGGCGCCCGGCATCGCGAACACGAGCAGGCGCGCCGCATCGTTGCTCACATTGCGGTAGCCGTGGCGCCGATGACGTGGGGCAAAGAAAAATGCGCCGGTGCCAAGACGCACTGGCTCGTCCGTGCCTTCGACCTCAACGAGCACCTCGCCACTCAACACAAAGAATGCTTCGTCCTCACGGGTGTGCGTGTGCGCCGGCGCCCCGCGGCCCGGCGGCACGATCGATTCCCAGATCGAGAATTGCTGACCGGTATCGCTCGCCATCGCCTTGTAGCGATGCGTCACACCGAGCACGTCGAGCGTGAGTCCCGTGCCCGGCGTCCGGAACAACGGGCTCAACTGCGAAAGATCGCGGCTTGTATCAGCGTTCATGGCGGTTCCCTCCGGATCAACGCGAAACACGAAGTATTGCAGCGGAAGTGAACCCGTTCGTCGTTGCAACGTTCCCCCCAAAGGAATGTGATCCGCTCTGGCAGGGTTAGCGTGGAACCAACCTTGTCCCTGAACGGAACGCCCTTGTCGCACCTGCAACGCTTTCCCAAATGAATGGGGACCGCGCCGCCTGGCTTTCGGAAGGCGGGAGGTCCGTCTCAGGTTCTCCGCGGTGGAGACCAATATGCCGCCAACGGCCCCCACAAACGAAACCGAACGATTGGTTGCGCTGCATGCACTCGACATTATCGATAGCGCGCCGGAAGCGGCTTACGATGAAATCGCCGAGCTTGCGGCCCAGATCTGTAGCTGCCCGGTCTCCTACATCAGTTTTATCGATGACGACCGGCGCTGGCTGAAGGCAAGATATGGTCTGCCGGCCGAAATATCCGACGCACCGCGCGAAACTGCCGTCTGCACAACGACGATCTGCGGCACCGAGCTGTTCGTCGTGCCCGACCTGAAGCAGGATCCACGCTTTGACAACAGCCCGATGACGGCCCTGGTGCCGCCATGCCGCTTCTATTGCGGCATGCCGCTCATTACCGATGAAGGGTATGCGTTAGGCACGCTTTGCGTGATGGATTTCGCGCCGCGGCACCTGTCGTTCGAGCAGACGGAAGCGCTGCGAATGCTGTCGCATCAAGTGCTGGCACAACTCGAGCTTCGTCGAAAGCTGATCGAATACCAGCAATCGATCAACGAGCTGAAGCAGTCACGACTCGAGACCGCGGCCGAGAGCGCGCGCGCCGAAGAGCTGTTGCGCAACGTCTTGCCGACGCCGATCGCCGACGAGCTGAAGCGCAGCGGCAAGGTTCAGCCCAAATACACACGGTCCGCGACCATTCTGTTTGCGGATATCCAGGGCTTTACCCTGCTGGCCGAACAGACCGAGCCGGCCAGGCTCATCGATCTCCTCGACAAGTATTTCTCGGCCCTGGACGAGATCGGCGTCCGATATGGCTTGGAGAAGGTCAAGACCATGGGCGACGCCTACATGGCGGTCGCCGGCGTGCTTGCGCCCGACCGACGGCACCCGATCGACGTTTGCCTGGCGGCTCTGGAGATGCGGGCCCGGCTCGGTCGCTTGAGGGCGGAACACGAAGCGATCGGCGAACAGGCTCTGCAATTGCGCATCGGCATCCATACCGGACCAGTCATTTCCGGCGTTGTCGGCAACCGCCGGATGACCTTCGATATCTGGGGTGATGCGGTCAACACCGCGTGGTTCATGGAAGCGTTCGGGGTCGTGGGGCAAATCAACGTCTCGGAGACCGTCGCCGGACATGTCCGCAGGCTGTTCGAACTGGAATCGCGCGGCCCCGTCGAGACCAAGCACGAGCACGCGCACGCAATGTTCCTTCTCAATGGTCTGAGGAAGGAATATTCGCGCGACGGCGACGGCCAGCTGCCCAACGACCTATTCCTGGCGGAGTACAGGCGTATCGGCGGTTCGCGGCTGACTTCGGATTGCTGATGGCGCGTTCGCAGGCGTCACTGGCCGCGTGGCCGGGCCTGCAATTCTTGCAACCGTTCTTTGCCGGATAATTCGCTTGCCTAACGTCCGGCCATCCATAATATTACGAGCGTCATTTTATGGAAAGCCGGAACCATGAGCCTGGACGATCACCCCACGGTCAGGGCTGTGCGCGCGCTCAGCAGCGAACCGGTCCGCGACGTCCCGGTTTCATCGGAACTCATCAAGGATATCGCGCGGCGATGCGGAGCCGATGATGTCGGCATCATCGAGTTCGAACGGGCCGCCATCGCGCCGCAGCGGGACTTCATTCGCAAGGTCTATGGCCGGACGCGCTCCCTGCTCGCGATCGTCTGCCACATGAACCGCGAGCCGGTGCGCTCGCCATCGCGCTCGGTCGCCAACGAGGAATTCCACAGCACCTACGATCACGTCAACGAAACCGCGCGCGCCATCGTTCGCGCGCTCGACGAGCACGGCATCCCGGCCTGCAACTCGGTTGCCGCGTTCCCGATGGAGATGGACCTGCCCAGGATCATGATGGTCCAGCACAAGCCGATCGCGGTGGAGGCCGGTCTCGGCCGCATGGGAATCCATCGCAGCGTGATCCATCCGAAGTTCGGCAGCTTCGTCCTGCTCGGCACCATCCTGCTCGGATGCGAGGTCGACGCGCATGACCACCCGATCGACTACAATCCGTGCCTGGAGTGCAAATTGTGCGTCGCCGCCTGCCCGGTCGGCGCCATCAAGCCGGACGGCGGCTTCGATTTCCTGTCCTGCCACACCCACAACTACCACGACTTTCTCGGCAACTTCTCGCAGTGGGTGGAGAAGGTCGCGGATGCAAAGGACGCCAGGGACTATCGCGCCCGCGTTCCCCGCACCGAGACGATGAACATCTGGCAATCGCTGTCGTTCAAGCCGGGCTACAAGGCGGCCTATTGCATCTCGGCCTGCCCGGCCGGCGAAGACGTGATCGGCCCCTTCCTGCACGATCGCGACGCCCACTTCTCCGATGTGGTGCAGCCGCTGATCGACAAGGACGAGTTCGTCTACGTGATCCCGGATACCGACGCCGAGGACACGGTGACGCGGCGCTTTCCGCACAAGAAGGTCCAGCATGTCACCTCGGGCCGCCATACCGGCAGCCTGCAGGCCTATATCTTTTCGCTCTCGCTCGGATTCCAGCGCGGCAGGGCGCGAGGCCTGGATTTCGTGACGCATCTGCGCTTCACCGGCACGAGCGCGCTGGACATGACCGTTGCGATCAAGGGCAAGGATCTCCAGGTCGTGCCGGGACGGCATGTCGGAGAGGCGGCTCTGACCATCACCGCCGATACCCAGGCCTGGCTGCGCGTGCAGAACCGCGACCTCGAACTGGCCGACGCGATTGCCGCGAAGCTGGTGAGCTACAGCGACGAAGCATTGTTCGCCGCCTACATGCGGTGCTTCCCGCTCTGAGCCGCAGCGTAGATGCGTAGGGTGGCTTACGCCTTCGGCTATCCCACCCTACGCATCCTACTGCGCTGCTTCTTACTGCGCGGAATCGACCAGCTGTTCGAGATCGGCAATCAACCCCGGCCCGGTCGGCTGCCATCCAAGCTTCCTGCGCGTCTGCTCGCTGGAAGCCGCCATGTCGTATGCCGCGAACGTGCCGAGCCAGCCAAAGAAGGCCTGCGCCTCTTGCGGGGCGATGGATTTGACCGGCAGCTTCAGCCGCCGTCCGATCGTTTCGGCAATATCGCGCATCGAGACCCCCTCTTCCGCGACGGCGTGATACCTTGCGTTCGGCTCAGCCTTTTCGATGGCCAGCCGGTAGAGACGCGCCACGTCGAGAACATGCGCCGCCGGCCAGCGATTTTGCCCATCGCCGAGATAGGCGCACGCGCCCTTTTCGCGGTACACCGCGATCAAGGGGGTGATGAGACCCTGCCTGACGGGATCGTGGACCTGGGGAAGACGCATGGCCGACGCGCGGACGCCCTTTAGCGACAGGGCCGTCTGTTCCGACACACGGGGAAATGGGAAATCCGGCGATATCGTTTGGTCCTCAGTCGCGATCTGGCCGGGCGCGGCCAATCCCGCCAAGCCCCCGGTCACGATCAGCGGCCTGTCCGATCCGGCCAGAACAGAACCCAGCGCTTCGATGGCGCGGCGGTCGATCTCGCAACTCTTCGCGAAATTAGACCAGTCGTGAACGAAGCCCAGGTGAATGACAGCATCCGAAGCGCTCGCCCCCTTGCGTAAGCTATCAAGGTCCTCGAGCGAGCCGCGAAGAACCTCCGCGCCAATGGCAGAGATCGCGTTCGCCCCCTCGTCCGAACGGGCCACACCAAGAACCTGATGTCCGGCGGCGATCAGGTCCTTGACGACGGGAGTGCCGATGAATCCGGTGGCACCAGTGACGAACACACGCATGAGGAAGTCTCCAGGTTTCGTTGGAGACAAATCTGGCCCTGCGCGCTATCCTGTTAAAGTAGTGACCTTATCATGGTATAATAGCTAACAGGATGAGCGAACCGCTCGCGCAAGAGAACCTGCTCGGCGCCTACCTGAAGGACCGCCGCAGCAAGCTCGATCCGGCCGTGTTCGGCTTTCCGCCGGAGCGGCGGCGCACGCCGGGCCTGCGCCGTGAAGAGGTCGCGCAGCGCGCCAACATCAGCGCGACCTGGTACACCTGGCTCGAACAGGGCCGCGGCGGCGCGCCCTCGGCCGATGTGCTCGACCGCATTGCGCGTGCGCTGATGCTGACCGATGTCGAGCGCGAGCATCTGTTCCTGCTCGGCCTCGGCCGCACGCCCGAGGTGCGCTACCAGAAGAGCGAAGGCGTCACGCCCCGGCTGCAGCGCGTGCTCGACGCGCTGGAGCCGCGCCCCGCCGTGATACGCACCGCGACCTGGGACATCGTCGCCTGGAACCGGGCCGCGACCGTGATGCTGACGGACTACGGATCGCTGCCGCCGCGCGAGCGCAACGTGCTGCGCTTCATGTTCCTCGATCCGCGCGTCCGCGCCGCACAACATGACTGGGCCAGCGTGGCGCGCTTCGTGGTCGGCGCCTTCAGGGTCGACGCAGCGCGTGCCGGCGCCGCAGCCGAGGTGCAGCCGTTCGTCGACGAGCTCTGCCGGCTCAGTCCGGAATTCGCGGCGCTGTGGCGCGACAACGACGTGCGAACGCACGGCGAGGGCGTCAAGCAGCTCCGGCATCCGATCCTGGGCCCGGTCAAGTTCGAATATTCGGCGTTCGCGGTCGACGGCCGACCCGACCTCAGCATGATCGTCTACAATCCGATCGACCCCGAGGTGGCGGAGAAGATTCGCGGGTTGATGAACACCGCACCCGGGAAATGAACGGACATGATCGTCGGCGCCGTTCACGTAGCGAAACGCGAATTGAAGCGCTCCTTTGATGCGACCTATGGTATAGTGCGCCACCACCGAGCCAACGGTGGATGGGAGAAGCCATGAAAGCCTCGTCACTTTGCGTCGCAGGCCTAGCTGTCGCAATCGTTTCGATTGCATCTGCGAATGCTGAGAACAAGCGCAAACTCATCACGCAGGCCGCCGCGGAAACACACCCGTCTGGTTGCTCCGTCACCAGCAGTTGCCCCAATCCGGCGCCGGTGCCGTGCGCGCCACGTCTCGTCCAACGTTTCCACAGTTACAACGAATGCCGGGAATTCCTGCTCAAGTTAGGCCACGATAGCTGGGGCACCTCATGGTGGTGCACCAGTCAAGGATACAAGACCTGATGCTTTCGCGTCGCGAATGCGGAGAGGCCACCAACGCTGGCGGCCTCTTTCGTTCGGGACGCGCCAGGCTTGTGCCCTAGTCCCGCGTCACCGGCGTCGGTCGCCAAACCAGCAGCCGATTCTCGACCATCGTCACGCCCATGTCGATCAGGATGACGAAGGCGGACAGCACGAACATGCCCGCGAACACGCCGGCGACGTCGAAGACGCCCTCGGCCTGCTGGATCAGGTAGCCGAGGCCGGCTGCGGAGCCGAGATATTCGCCGACCACCGCGCCGACCACCGCGAAGCCGACCGAGGTGTGCAGCGAGGAGAACATCCAGGACAGCGCCGACGGC
The DNA here is from genome assembly GCF_029714345.1 of Bradyrhizobium brasilense. Lineage (NCBI taxonomy): Bacteria > Pseudomonadati > Pseudomonadota > Alphaproteobacteria > Hyphomicrobiales > Nitrobacteraceae > Bradyrhizobium > Bradyrhizobium brasilense. The sequence goes on along the minus strand of NZ_CP121669.1, from coordinate 3,037,217 downwards.
CAGTAGACGTGGCGCATCAGCTGCCGCTCGTTCATGCCGAGCATGCGGCCATTGTCGAGCACCGTGGTCGGCACTTCCTTGACGCCCTGGTAGACGTTGAAGAACACGATGAAGAACACCAGGGTTACGCCGAGCGCGACCTTGGACCAGACGCCGAGCCCGAACCACAGCGCGAAGATCGGCGCCAACACCACGCGCGGCAACGCGTTGACCATCTTCACATAGGGATCGAACACCGCGGCGACGCGCGGCTGCCGCGCGAACCAGAAGCCGACCAGAATGCCGCCGGCCGAGCCGATCACGAAGGCGAGGATGGATTCCCACAACGTGATCGCGAGATGCTTCCAGATCACCCCGGTCGAGAACCATTTCACGATCTGGCTGAAGACGTCGATCGGATTGGAGAAGAAGAACGGCGGCAGCAGCACCTTGCCGAACACCGGCACGGTGGAAAAGACCTGCCACAGCGCCAGCGTGACGACGGCGACCAGAACCTGCAAGGACAGCAGCGCGACGCGCGACATCAGGCAGCTCCCGCCTGCGTCGACTGGACATAGCCCTTCATCACCTCGTCCTTCAGCACGCCCCATATCTCGCGGTGCAGGGCATGGAAATCCTTCTCCATCCGGATCTCGGCGATGTCGCGGGGCCGCGGCAGCGTGATGCGCCAGTCGCCGATGATGCGCGCGGAAGGACCGGCCGACATGATCACGACGCGATCGGCCAGCGCGATCGCTTCCTCGAGATCGTGGGTGACGAACAGCACCGCCTTGCGGTCAGCGCTCCACAATTCCAGCAGCAGATTGCCCATGATCTGCCGGGTCTGGGCGTCCAGCGGACCGAACGGCTCGTCCATCAGGAGGATCTTCGGATCGCGGATCAGGACCTGCGCCAGCGCGACGCGCTTGCGCTGGCCGCCCGACAGCATGTGCGGATAGCGATTGGCGAAGGCGCCGAGCCCGACCGAGGTCAGCCATTTCTGCGCGCGCGCGAGCGCCTCGGCGCGCGGCGTGCCGGATATCTCGAGCCCGATCGCGACATTGTCGATCGCGGTCTTCCAGGGGAACAGTGCATCGGCCTGGAACAGGTAGCCGGCATCACGGTTGAGGCCGCTCAGCGGCTTATCGAAGATCCTTGCCGTTCCGGCCGCGGGCTTGAGCAGCCCGGCCGTGACATTAAGTAGCGTCGATTTCCCGCATCCAGTCGGTCCGACAATGGCGACGAACTCGCCATGATCAACCGAAAGATTGGCCTGTTCGACCGCGGTATAGACGCGTCCATCCGCCAACCGAAACGCCACCGTCGCACTGTCAAGCGCGACCGCCGTCGGCTCCGTCATCGCCACGCATCCCTCCCGAACTTTCCGAGATGGCTTAGCGGTTCGGGCGGGCAAGTCAACGCAGGAAGATGGCCTAGCAAACAAGGCTGTGGTCACGCGATTTTCAGACAGGCCAGGGTTGCTCAATTGCGCAACCGGGTTGCGCATTGCGCCGACATCGTCGAGGCTGCGGGCCAAAGCGACGGACAAGGAGACAATCATGCGGATCGCAGTGGTGGGCGCCGGAGGCGTCGGGGGCGGCTTTGGTGCGGCGCTCGCGCATGCCGGCGCGGACGTCACCTTTATCGCGCGCGGCGCTCATTTGGCCGCCATGCGCAGCGAGGGGCTGAAGGTTCAGGGCGGCCGCGGCGAAACCCATCTGGTCCCGACCCAGGCGACCGACGATCCGGCAAGCGTCGGCCCGGTCGATATCGTGCTGTTCTGCGTCAAGCTGTGGGACGTCGAGAGTGCCGGCCAACACATCAGGCCGATGGTCGGCCCCGACACCGCGGTGATCCCGCTGCAGAACGGTATCGACGCGCCCGACAGACTGGTCCCGATCCTGGGACGCAACGCCGTGATGGGCGGCGTGGCGCAGATCTCGGCCTCGATCATCAAGCCTGGCGTCATCAACCAGGTCGGCACCTTCATGCGCATGATCTTCGGTGAGCTCGACGGCCGCATCACGCCGCGCGGCAAGGCGCTGCTCGATCTCTGCCTGAAGGCCGGCTTCGACGCGACCTTGAGCGAGCAGATCAACACCGAGCTCTGGATGAAGTTCGTCGGCCTCGCCACCAATGCCGGCATGACCGCGGTCACGCGGCTGCCGATCGGCAAGCTGCGCGACGATCCCGATTTGCGCCCGCTCTTCGTATCGGCTTGCGAGGAGATCATCGCCGTCGCGCACGCCAGCGGCATCAAGCTGCCGCCGGATGCGCTGACGAAAGTGCTCGACTTCATCGGACACGCGCCACCTGCGATGAAGGCCTCGATGGCGCTCGATCTCGAGCGTGGCAACCGGCTCGAACTGCCGTGGCTGAACGGCAAGGTGGTGGAGCTCGGCCGCAAGCTCGGCGTCCCGACGCCGACACACGACATGCTCTATGCGGTGTTGAAACCCTACGCGATGGGCGCGCCGTCCTGATAGCCCAGCAGAACCGAGATCTGCCGGCCGGCCTCGCGCACCAGCTTTGAATATTCCAATAGCTTCCGCTCGTCGATGCGCGCGCTCGGTCCGTAGAGGCCGACCGAACCGACCACCTCGCCGCGGTGATCGAAGCACGGCGCGGAGACGGCGACTGCGCCCGCGAAGATCTCACCATGGCTGGTCGCATAGCCGTTGCGCCGCGCAAAGGTCAGCGCGTCCTCGAGCCGCGCACGGTCCGCGCTCTTTGCTATGCTGGCAAGAAGCGCGGCCTGCCGCTTCGGGTCCATGAAGGCCAGCATCGCCTTGCCGGTCGATCCCTGGATCAGGCTCAGACTGTGGCCAACGCCGCGGCTGATCGAGAGCACGTGACGGCTCTCGCATTCGAGGATGCAGATGCCGCGATCGTCCTGCTCGCGGAACAACGCTGCGGTCTCGCCGGTTGCCTCGCGCAGGCCCTCGACGACCGGGCGCGCGATCGCGACCACCTCGAGACCCTTCAGCCAGACATGGGCCAGCTTCATCACGCCGTGCGACAGCCGGAAACGCTGCGGGTCGCCTTCGGCCTGGATCAGGTCGCGCTGCGCCAGCGTCTGCAGCAGGCGATAGAGCGTCGGCCGGCTCAACCCGACCCGCTTCTGGATCTCGATCACGCTCATCGCCGGCTGATCCGGCGTGAAGCATTGCAGGATCGCGATGGCGCGGTCGACGGCCCGCACGCCTGACGCCCCCTGCTCCGCGTCCAGAACTTCCGCCTTCGGTTTCTTTGCCATCCGTCCACATCCGCAAAATCGGCAGGGGCGCGCTGCATCCAGCGCGCTTGACCAATCGGCCCGCGCGGATAGTATCGCAAATTATGAGAATAATGTCCACTAGATGGACATGCGAAAAATCGACGGGAGGATTGGAATTGCTGGAGACAAACACCTCGCGCAGATGGGCCGCCGCCGCGATCGCCACGCTGATGCTCTCGACGCCGCTGGCGTACGCCGCACCCGACGGCTCAGGCATCTCGGACGGCGTGGTGCGGATTGCGGTGCTGGGTGACTACGGCAGCGGCCGCGATCTCGGCGGGCCGGGCTCGGTGACCGCGGCCAAGCTTGCCGCTGAGGATTTTCACAACAAGGTGCTGGGCAAGCCGATCGAGATCATCTCGGCGGATCACCAGAACAAGCCCGACGTCGCGGTCGGGATCGCGCGGCAGTGGTTCGACGTCGAGCATGTCGACGCGGTGACCGATCTCGCCGTGAGCTCGGTCGGACTCGCGGTCGCCGGCCTTGCGACGCAGAGCAACCGCACCGCGCTGGTCTCGGGCGCCGCGACGTCCGATTTGACCGGCGACAAATGCTCGCCCGTCGTCACGCATTGGGCAGACGACACCTACGCACTGTCGGCCGGCCTAGTCGGCGAGCTGAGCCGCCGCGTCGGCAAGGAATGGTTCTTTGTCGCGGTCGATTATTCGTTCGGCACCGCGATGGTAAAGGATGCCTCGCGCGCCGTCACCGATGCCGGCGGCAAGGTGATCGGCGCGGTGCGCTATCCCTTCAACACCACCGACTTCTCATCCTTTTTGCTGGCGCCCAGAGCTCCGGCGCCAAGGTGGTGGCGCTGGCCGGCACCGGTGCCGATACCGTCAACGCGGTGAAGCAGACCCACGAATTCGGCCTGCAACAGGGCGGGCAGACCATCGTCGGCATGCTGACCTTCATCTCCGACGTCCATTCGATCGGCCTGCGCGACGCGCAGGGCATGTACATCGCGTCCCAATACTACTGGGATGATGACGACGGCACCCGCGCCTTCGCCAAGCGCTTCATCGAGATCGAGAAGCGTGAACCGACCAAATTGCAGGCCGCGACCTACGCCGCCGTGCGCCACTATCTGAAGGCGATCGAGGCCGGCGGCAGCGACGAGGCGAACGCGGTGAACGCCGAGATGCGCAAGCTGCCGGTCGATTTCTTCGGCCGCCCCGCGCACATCCGGAAAGACGGCCGCGTCGTCTACGACCTCTCACTCTACCGCGTGAAGAAGCCGGACGAGAGCAAATATCCCTGGGACTACTACCAGAAGATCGCGGCCATCCCCGGCGACAAGGCGTTCCGCCCCGAGGGAACCGGCGGCTGCAAGCTCGACAAGTAGACGCACCATCATTCACCGCGACTGACGATCGCGCAGGCCAGACAAGGAGGAGCCGATGCCGCTTCGCAACGATTTCGATCAGCTTGTTGACGTCAAGGGTGGCTTCATTAGCCGCGAGATCTTCGTGGACGCCGATATCTATCGGCAGGAGCTCGACAAGGTCTTCACCCGCGCCTGGCTGCTGGTCGGGCACGAAAGCCTGGTGCCCAATCCCGGCGATTTCTACACCTCGCGGATGGGCGAGGAATCCGTGATCCTCTGCCGCGACAAGAAGGGCGAGATTCACGTCTTCCTCAATTCGTGCCGGCACCGCGGCATGAAGGTTTGCCGCTACGAGCAGGGCAACACGTCGCTGTTCACCTGCCCCTATCACAGCTGGACCTACACCACCGACGGCAAGCTGCAGGGCGTTCCGCTGCACCGGACGCTGTACGACGGGGTGCTCGACCGCGACGCCAACTCGCTGGTCTCGGTGGCGAAGCTCTGCAATTACAAGGGCTCGATCTGGGCGACCTGGGACAAGGACGCGCCCGACTTCATCACCTATCTCGGCGATGCCAAGGTCCATCTCGACCAGGCGCTCGACTGCCGCGACGGCCGCGAGGGCGGCTCCGAGGTGATCGGTGTCCACAAATGGGTGTTCCCCGCCAACTGGAAATTCGCGGCCGAGAATTTCCTCGGCGACACCTATCACAACCCGAGCCATCGCTCGGTCGACCTGATCGGCATCGGGCCGAGCGCTGCCGCCGGCAAGAAGGGCCGCCGCGACGACGAGCTGGAGAAGGCACAGCACGTCTGGATCAGCTTTCCGGAAGGCCATGGCGTGCACAGCGCGATCCAGCCGGAGGCCAATGAATATATCGAGTCCTTCCTCGACAACCCGATCCTCGAAAAATACTTCCGATACTGTTTCGAGGAGCGCAAGCGGCGGCTCGGCGAAGGGGCGCGGCTGCTGCCGTTCGTCGGCACGATCTTCCCCAACACCTCCTATCACGGCCGCCAGCCGCGCGGACTTTGCGCCTGGCATCCGCACAGCCCGACCTCGACCGAAGGCTGGCGCTTCTTCCTGGTCGACAAGGACGCGCCGAAGGAAGCCAAGGAATATCTGCGCCGCTACTACATGCGCTACTCCGGCCCGGCCGGCATGACCGAGCAGGACGACATGGAGAACTGGCTCTATGCCACCGCGGCGAGCACCGGCACGGTGGCGCGGCGTTATCCCTTCAACTATCAGCAGTCGATGGGCGCCTACGTCACCGATCATCCGCTCGGCGGCGATGTCTCGACGCAAGTCACCGAGCAGATCGCGCGCGGCTTCTATCGCCGCTGGACCACTTACATGCAGGGCGGCGACTGGCACGAGCTGCTCGGATCACCCGCTGGCAACCGGCAGGCCGCAGAATGACCGCGCCCGCAAAAACCGTCCTCGTCAGCGGGGGCACCTTCGGCATCGGCCGCGCGATCACGCTCGGCCTTGCGCGGCGCGGCCACGCGGTGGTCGCCTTCGGTCTCGAGGCGGCGCAGGTCTCGAGTACCGCGCAGAACGCCATTCCGGCCCTGCGCGAGGAGCTTGATCGCGAAGGGCTCTCGGCCGAACTGATGGAAGCCGATGTGTCGCAGGCCGGCGATGTCGCCGAGGTGGTCGCCCACGCGATGGCGCGGTTCGGGCGCATCGACGGCGTCGTCAACAACGCCGCGATCGGCCCGCTCGGCACGGTGCTCGACACCGACGAGGCGCTGTTCGACCGGATCATCGCCGTCAACCTGAAGGGACCGTATCTGACCAGCCGCGCCGCGATCCCGCACATGATCGCGCAAGGCGGCGGCTCGATCGTCAACGTCGGCTCCGGCGCCGGCTGGGGCAAGCCGAACATGGCGGTCTACAGCGCGAGCAAGGGCGGCGTTGTCGCGCTGAGCGCGGCGATGGCCTACGACTTCTTCCACCAGCGCATCCGCGTCAACACCGTGATCCCCGGCGGCGGCGGCATCGTCAGCGGCATGAGCCTCGGCCGTGTCGGCGGCGATGCGGCGCGTTTCGGCAAGGGCGCGCCGGGCACCGCTGCGGGCCGCGTCGCCGCCGGTGACGACATCGCCAATGTGGTCGCCTTCTTGCTGTCGCCGGAAGCGGAAACGCTGTCCGGCACCGTGATCGATGTCGGCTGCTTCGCCCAGCAGGGCGGACCGATCCCGCCAAAGCCGGCGCTCTGACAACCCTGCGATGCCTGATGTGGAGATAGCGATGACGACGACCGTTCAGGATCAGGACAAACAACAACCCGCCGGCAACGCTGCGATCGAGCGATCGGCGGCCTACTACCGGCTGAAGGCCGATGTCGAGGATTTCTACTACCACGAGGCCGATTTGCTCGACGACCGGCGCTTCCGCGACTGGCTCGAGCTACTCACCGACGACATCAGCTATTTCATGCCGATCCGCCGCAACGTGAAGTTCGGCCAGCAGGCCGCGCGCGAGAACACCAAACGCGGTGAAGGCATCAGCTGGTTCGACGAAGACAAATGGACATTGACCAAGCGGGTCGAGCAGATCCTGACCGGCGTGCACTATGCCGAGGAGCCGCTGTCGCGCATCACGCACATGGTCAGCAATGTGCAGATCAAGGCCGCGCGGCCCGACATCGATGCAACCCATGAGCTCGACGTCACCAGCCGCTTCCTCGTCTACCAGAACCGCGTCGAGTACGAGACCTACATCTTCGTCGGCCGCCGCAACGACGCGCTACGCTTGACCGACACTGGCTGGAAGATCGCGCGGCGCGAGATATTGCTTGAACAGAATATCCTGCTGGCCAAGAATCTCACCACGTTCTTCTGAACGAGGCCAATTCCGAGTGGGCCAAGCGTAGCAGGGGTAGCGATGATTGACGTGACGGCGATCAAGGTGGGGACGCGGCTGAAACTGGAGGCCGGCGTCGTCGCCGAAGTGGTGGAGAACATGGACGATGGCCAGTGGCTGCAGGTGCACTATCTGGAGTGCCCTGCCCGGCCCGCCGACGTTGGCACGGTGGAGCTGTGCCACGCCCAGGACGTCATCAAGGTGCTCAGCGAGTAGTCCCAGTCAACGGACCGACGATCATGCTGCGATTTGAATACATGCCGAGCGATTTTCATCCGCTGTTCCTGTTCCTCGGCGAAGCTGCCGATCTCGCCGCCCTGGCAATGCTGCTGCGGCGCTTTGCCGAAGACCCGCAGACCATTGCCGTCGCGGAGCGGATTCCCGGTGCCGTCTCGCGCGACGCGCTCGTGCTGGCGCCCGCCGACGACGAATTCGGCATGCGCGATCTCGGCGGCCGGTTTGCCTGGAAGCTGACCGATTGGCAGGCGGAGCGGATCGCCGAGCGCATCGAGCTGTTAACCCCTGAGGATAACAAGTCCGGCTCGGAGATCGTCGAGATCGGCAGCGACGGCGAGATCCCGGTCAAGCTGTCGCGCGGCGAATTCACCGACGACTTCCTGATCACGCGCAGATAGCGGTGTTCGCGTGAGTACACACCGCAAGCCAAAAGTTCTGATTGCCGGCGCCGGGATCGGCGGTCTCGTCGCCGGATTGTCGCTGCTGCAGCGTGGCGTGGAAGTCGAGATCTTCGAGCAGGCGTCCGAGCTGCGCGAGCTCGGCGCCGGTGTCCAGCTCAGCGCCAACGGCACCAGCGTCCTGATCGCGCTCGGGCTCGAGCAGGAGATGCAGGCCATCGCCTGCGAGCCCTCGGGCAAGGAGATCAGGCTGTTCAGCACCGGGCGGACCTGGAAACTATTCGACCTCGGCGCCTCCTCGCGCGTGATCTATGGCGCGCCCTACTGGATGGTGCATCGCGGCGACTTTCACCGCGTGCTGGTCGACGCATTCACGGCTCGGGCGCCGGGGCGGCTGCATCTCGGCAGCCGCTGCACCGGATTTGACCAGGACGACGACGGCATCTGGCTGCACCTTGCCAATGGCGAGCGTCGGCGCGGCGACGTCGTGGTCGGCGCCGACGGCGTGCACTCCGAAATTCGCCGGCAGATCGGCGGCGACACCAAGCCGTTCTTCTCGGGCGTGGCCGCCTGGCGCGGCCTGGTGCCAATGGAACGGCTACCGGCGAGCCTGCAACGGGACGTCGGCACCAACTGGATCGGCCCGGGCGGCCACGTCATCACCTATCCAGTTCGCCGCGGCGAGCTGTTGAACTTCGTCGGTATTTTCGAGGGTGAGAGCTGGTCGGTCGAGTCGTGGACCGAACGCGGCACGCGCGAGGCCTGCAGCGGTGCCTTTGCCGGATGGAATCCAGAGATCCACACCATTATCGCGAGCCTCGATATTCCCTACAAATGGGCGCTGCTCGGCCGCGACCCGCTCGATCGCTTCGTCGTCGGGCGCGCCTGCCTGCTCGGCGACGCCGCGCATCCAACGCTGCCGTTCCTGGCCCAGGGCGCCAACATGGCGATCGAGGACGGCATGGTGCTGGCGCGCTGCCTTGAAGGCTTCCCGCCCGAGGAAGCGCTGCGGCGGTACGAGACCGCGCGGCTGACGCGGACGAACGCGATCGTGGTGAAGTCGGCCGAGAATGCCAGGCGCTTCCACAATCCGGCACTCGCCGATGCCGAAGGCGCCGATGCCTATGTCTCGCGCGAATGGCAACCGGACCGGGTGCGCGAGCGCTATGACTGGCTGTTCACCTACGATGCCTCGCGTGTGCCGCTTTGACGGGACGAGTTTCGCGGGCCCGCCTCACTGAACGGGATGGCGTCCGCGGCGCACCGGACGTTCCGGGAGTGGTGGCGGAGGAGCGAAGAAGGGATTGACGATGCACATCGCAGAGAGACCCGATGCGGTCGCCTGACACTGCGGGATCGAGGTGTAGCTGCAATCGATGTGGTCTCCGGCCATCGGCCCGTTATAGAGATGCAAACAGACCGGATAGTTCGGATCATAGGCCTGTCCGGCGGCAGGTCGGGCCAGCGCGACCGCGAACGCAGCGATCGCGAAAAGTTTCAGGCGCATCGGATTCTCCTTATTGCTCGGACCGTTTCCTCACAACTGCCGGAGTTAGTCAACCGCACTGGGGACACGACGGCCATACAGTCTTGAGCGACGGCAGGCGGCAAGCCTGAGCGCGCTAGTTGGCGGACTGGCGTTGTCGCTGCCCCCGTTGCTTTGGCGGCTTTTTCGGACCTTTGTAGAACGGATTGACCGAACACGTCGCGGAGCGCCCCGAGGCCGTCGCCTGACACTGCGGAAGCGACGTGTAGCTGCAATCGATATACTCGGGCGTCAGCCTGCCGCCATAGACTTCCAGGCACACCGGATAGTTCGGATCGTACATCTGTGCGGCGGCGGGCCCGGCGATGCAAACGCCAACGGCGGCGATGATGATGAGTTTCAAACGCATCGAATTCTCCTCAAGCCTCGTCCGGAACGCAGGGCGCGGCTATCGTTGCTCGTCGGCCGGCTTGCCGTCGCCCTCACCGAGGCAGCGGATCATGAAGGCCGTCGTGTCCCGCGGCAGCACTTGCGCGGCGCGCGCCTTGAGACGGCATTCGAGCTGTGCGATCTGGCGCGCCCGCTGCCGTTCGGACGGCAGCGTCGATTGCCGCAACCGGCGCAACGTCATCGGCGAGCCGTCCGATTCGAAGCTCAGCTCGTATTTCTTGCCGTTCTGGTCGGTGGCGGCACAGGTGATGGTGGATACCTGCCGCGTGATGAAGCTTCCGACCTGACGGCATGAGCCCGTCGACATCTCGACCAGCGGCACCGGCAGACCATCCACCCGCGGGCGGTCGCTGGACTTCAGCAACATGCGGTCGACCGCGAGCTCGAACAGATTGTCCTGGGTGCGCTCGGTGCTCTCGCCGGAAAACGAGATGATGTGGCTCTTGTCGGCGGGATCGTCGAGCACCACGGTGAATTCGGAACGGCCGCGCAGGGTGTGAAAGTAAGCGACTGCCTTGCAGGTGTAGCTGCGGCCCGCAACGGTGACATTGCGGCAAGTGCCGGACATCAACGCGTACAGATCGACGTCGTAGACCGGACCGGCGGCAACGGCGAGCGCCGGCCAGCAGAGGACGGCAGCCGCAATCAGTTGAGCGAAACGGGAGATCATGCTGAAGCGGTCGAAAGCACGGTCGCTGGAGGGGTCCATGGCGCAAGGTCGCTGATTTCCACGGACTGTGCAACGACGAAGCAGGCCTAAATGTGGACACCACGCGAACGGCTGGGGAACGCAGCACAATCCGTGCTGAAAGGCCGCGGCGTCAGATTTGCGGGCCGGACAGCGTCACCTCGCGCTCGGCGCGGAACACGTTGCTATAGAGGTTCGCGATCCACTGGCGGCCGCTTGCCGTCATGTTCAGGCAGTTGATGGCGCTCTGAATGTGCGGCGCAACCATGTTCCAGTAGAATTGCGGATAGCGGTCGACGATATCGGCCGGCGACTCATAGCCGAGCTGGCGGTTGATGCCGACCTCCTCGAACTCGTGATAGAGCGCGTTGGCCTTCCTGATGTAGTTGGGATCGCCGAGCTGACCGATGAAATCGGCCGCCCGGACGATCGACGCCTCATCGTCATATTGCTGGCCTTCGGGCGCCGGAAACCGCGTGCCCTCGATGTTGCGCGCGACGCGCTCGCGATCGAGCGGAAGGACGGCCTCGAGCCTGTCGAGCACATACAGCTTCGAGCGGTCGACATGATACGGCATCAGGCCGGCATCCGACGAGCCACGCGGCAGCACCACCTTGTTGCCGGAGGCATCGATGACGTAGCCGTCAGGTCCATCGCCTTTCAAAAGACCGCGCACATAGCCGATGTCGTGAGTCAGGCAGGCGATGATGGTGTGGGTGTAATCCTCGGCGGTGACGTGGGTGTGCAGCGCGCGGCCGCGGATGATGTCATGCCCGGCGAGCGTGACCAGCATCGTGTGCTCGACATTGTGGTAGAGCGCGTCGCTGTTGCCGATGCATTCCAGCGCGATGCGCGCGGCGGCTGGCAGGAGTTCGCCGAAGCGCGCCTGCGAAGCGCCGAAGGTGCGGCTGACATGCGTGGCGAGAAACTTCTCCAAAGCACCTGCCGCCAACTCAGGTAACGTCATCATCGATGCAGCCCCCGACCGCGCAACGTTCCTCGCTCGCCCCGATCTCACGCCGTAGTTGGGCAGCGACTATAGCGTATCTACGGGCGTGCGGCTACGCGCTGACGGGCGTGACGATCCGCTCCGGCCGTACTTTCCCGGCCCTGTCGGCCGCGACGCCAAAGCTGCTGATAGTGGCATGAACCCTGCATGATTCGGGTCAGACCGGGTTAACCCCACTGATAAAGGCCGTCATGCTCGTTACGCTCGTCGCCATCCTCTGCAATGCTCAACTCTGCATGGAAAAGGTCGTCACCACGAGTGACCAATCCGGCATCACCATGGGCGCCTGCGCAGTGAATGCGCAGATCGGCATCGCCGATTGGCTCGCCAAGGGGCCGTATCACGAATGGCACCTGCAGAGCTATAAATGCATCATGGGCAAGTACGTACCCAAGAACGAAGTGTGATGTGTGCTCACAGCCCCGGACGGGGCTGACCCGCTTCGACCGGAACAGCCTGCGAAACCACCGCGCAGGCGCCCGCGCCTCGAGTCAAAGTCCAATTTATGGGCTATCACTGTCGTTAACGACGGTGAGACATGAGGTCGCCCTGGAATGCCCGCAACGCCGCTGATTGCCTATGCGCATGTCGGCAAGAGTTTTGACAGTGGTCGCGTGGTGGCGGTCGACGACGTCTCGCTTGACGTGGCCGAGGGTGAATTCCTGGCGATTGTCGGCGGCTCGGGCTCCGGCAAGACGACGCTGCTGAGGCTCGCCAATCGCCTGATCGAAGCCGACCACGGCCGGATCGCGGTCGAGGGTGAGGATGTCAGCCGCATCGACCCGATCCTGCTGCGGCGCCGCATCGGCTATGTCTTCCAGAGCGGTGGGCTGTTTCCGCATCTGTCCGTCGCCGACAACATCGGCATCACGCCACATCTGCTCGGCTGGACGCAGGCGGAGATCGCGGCGCGGGTTGATGAACTGCTCGACCTTGTGCGGCTCGACCGCTCACAATATCGCGAGCGTTTGCCGCACGAACTCTCCGGCGGCCAGCGTCAACGCATAGGCGTCGCGCGTGCGCTGGCTGCGAAGCCGCGCATCGTGCTGATGGACGAGCCGTTCGGCGCGCTCGATCCGCTCACCCGCGACGCGCTCGGCGACGATTATCGAACGCTGCACCGCGAGCTCGGCCTGACCACGGTCATGATCACCCACGACATGACCGAGGCGTTGCTGCTGGCCGATCGTGTCGCGGTGATGCGCGGCGGCAGGCTGCTGGCCCAGGGCACGCCGGTGGAGCTCTCGGCCAGCACCGACGGCTATGTCGGCGAACTGATGCGCACGCCGCGGCGGCAGGCGGAACGCCTGGGCGCTTTGCTGCCGCGGGGCGACACGGCATGACTCTATCAGCCGATCCGCGCTGGAGCGAGGCGCTTTCCCATCTGCCCGACTATCTCGGCAATCATGTGCGGGTCAGCGTCGCCGCGCTGGCGCTCGGGCTCCTGATCAGCCTGCCGCTTGCGATCATCGCTCGTAACCGGCCGGTGCTGCGCACGACGTTGCTCGGGCTTGCCAGCATCGTGCAGACCGTGCCCGGTCTCGCGCTGCTCGCATTGTTCTATCCGCTGCTGCTGGCGCTCGCCGCGTTGACCGCGGCGTGGCTCGGCTTCAGCTTCTCCGCCTTCGGCTTCCTGCCCGCCGTGCTGGCGCTCGCTCTCTATTCGATGCTGCCGGTGTTGCGCAACACCATCACCGGCCTGTCGGGGGTCGATCCGGCGGTGCTGGAAGCCGCCCAGGGCGTCGGCATGACGCCGCGGCAATCGCTCACCATGGTCGAGCTGCCGCTGGCGCTGCCGGTGATGATGGCCGGGATCCGCACCGCGGCGGTATGGGTAATCGGCACCGCCACCTTGTCGACGCCGATCGGCCAGACCAGCCTCGGCAACTATATCTTCGCGGGATTGCAGACCCAAAACTGGGTGTTCGTGCTGTTCGGCTGTTTCGCTGCGGCCGTGCTCGCGCTTGTGGTCGACCAATTGCTGGCGCTGATCGAGAACGGCCTGCGCAATCGCAGCCGCATCCGGACGGCACTCGGCGGGCTCGGTATTGCCGCCTTGATCGCGGCGACGGTGGTGCCCGCGATCGCGCGCCCGCATGCGCGCATCGTGGTCGGCGCCAAGACTTTTACCGAGCAATATGTGCTGTCGGCGTTGATCGCGCAGCGGCTGCAAGCGGCGGGCCTTCCGGCCACGACCCGCGCCGGCCTCGGCTCCAACGTGATCTTCGACGCGCTCGCGGCCGGCGATATCGATGTCTATGTCGACTATTCCGGAACGCTGTGGGCCAACCAGTTCCACCACACCGACATCAAGCCCCGCGCCGAGCTGTTGGGCGAATTGCAGACAACGCTGGCGAAGCAAGACATCACGCTGTTCGGCGAGCTCGGCTTCGAGAATGCCTATACGCTGGTGATGCCGAGGAAGCGCGCCGAAGAGCTCGGTATCCATTCGATCGCCGACCTCGCGTCACGCGCGGCGACGATGTCGATCGCCGGAGACTATGAATTCTTCTCGCGGCCGGAATGGACCGGCATCCAGAAGGCTTATGGGCTGACGTTCCGCGCCCAGCGTCAGATGCAGCCGGATTTCATGTATGCGGCGGTTGCCTCCGGCGAGGTCGACGTGATCGCGGGCTACACCAGCGACGGACTGATCGCGAAATACGATCTTGTCACGCTCGAGGACAACAGGCACGCCATCCCGCCCTATGACGCCATCGTCCTGCTGTCGCCAAAGCGGCGCGACGACGAGGCGCTCAAGGCGGCGCTGCGGCCGCTGCTCGGCAAGATCGATATCGCCGGGATGCGCGAGGCGAATTTGCGCGCGTCGGGCAACGACGCATCATCGTCGCCCGACGCCGTGGCGCGCTGGCTGTGGGGGAAGGTCGGCGGAAAATAGCCTCTCGCCGTCATTGCGAGCGAAGCGAAGCAATCCACCTCTCCGCATGCGAGGAAAGATGTATGCTTCGTCGCTACGCTCCTCGCAATGACGACGTCTCACAATCCCTTGATGATCCCCGCATCGATCAACAGGCGGTTGAAGCGGCGTGCTTCTGCGCCGTCCTTGCAGGAATAGAACGCGCCGTTGCAGCGAAGCATGATCGCCTTCTGCTCCTCGAACGACGGATCGAGCGGAATGCCCGCGGCTTCCTGAATCACCAACGGCAGATAGGCGGCGTCGATCGTGTCCATCACCGCCGGGCTCTTCACGGGTTCGAAGTTGACGGCGTCGATCGCATAGTAGGTCGCGTAGTAACGCGGATCGTAATCCATCAGCTTCTTGCCGATGCCGGCCTCGTCGAGATCGGGATCGAGCAGCTGCGGCGAGAATTCCGGCTGATGATCGCCGTAACGCACGATCAGGAAAGGCTGCGCCGGAAACTTCTTCTTCAGCGCAGCGACGAAGCCGGCATAATCGCCAGCGCTCATCGCCTGCCGGCGCAGATATTCGTCGACCGCGGGCGTATTGCCCGGCCGCTTCCACGACGGCAGCAACTCGGGACGGAATTTGGTTTCCCAGGGGAAATGATTGGCGGCGAGATAGACGAAGGCGAACAGCGGCGTGCCTGACGTCTTCTGCTCGGCCATCAGCTTCAGCGCCTTGTCGTAGAAGAAGCTGTCGGGCTCGACATCCTTCGCATGCAGGTCATGCGCGTCGTAGAAGCGCTGGATGCCGGTCGTGGTCTGGAAGTTGCGCGCGCTCATGAAGGCGCCGAATGCGGGATAGAGCGAGAGCGTGTCGTAGCCGCAGCGGCGCAGCGCCAACGGCAGGCCGCGCTCCACGCGTCCCGATGCGATGCGGGTGACGAAATAGGAGAACCGGCCGAACGAGCGTGAGGACAATCCCGCAAGGACGTTGTACTCGGTGAACCAGCTCGGCCCGCCATTGCTCTCGGCGAGGAATTTGCGCGCGACGCCGTCATAGGACTTGAACTGGCTGCCATAGCCCGGCGGCACCTTGACGCCGGAGGCGGCGCGGATGTCGAAACTCGATTCATCATGGATCATGATGATGTTCGGCCGCCGCCCGGCGGGATGGCAGGCATCGACCAGGGGCATCTTGAGCTGATCGCTCGCGGTCGGATCCGACTCCATGAAGCCGTAGGCGACGAAATCGGACACGGCCGTGACGCCGGAGCGCGCGAACTTCGAGAGGTAGCCGTCGTCGTAATAGCCGCGCCAGGCTTCATCCGGCCAAGCGAAGGCATAACCCGAGAGCGCCGCCGTGCAGGCGAGGCAGGCCGCCGCAGCCGGCAGCCGGCGAATGCGGAACGGATCGAGCCACCACAGCGCATACATCAGGGGCAGCGTGACGAGGCCGGCGCCGATGATCGACCAGCGCAGGCTCGGGAAGATCGTCAGCAGGAACGCCGCGGTGTCGCGGTCGATCACCATCAGGTCGACGAAGTTCGCGGTCATCTGCACCACGTCGTGCTTGAAGCGCGACAGCAGCACCAAGACCACGACCAGTGTCAGCGACAGCGCGCCCGACAGCGCCGGCCGGCGCAGCAGCGCGATGAACAGGAAGTTCAGGATTCCCCAGGTGAGCAGGAAGCAAAGCCGCGAGCCGAAATCGGTCTCGGTGCGCAGCATCAGGATCAGCGCGCCGAAATGCGGTGCCGCGACCGCCATCAGCCGCCAGATGCCAAGCGCGGCAAGACCGCCGGCCAGTGCGGCGACGGAGGAGTTCTGCTGAGGCGCGGGCGCCATGGGCGGGACGCAATACAACCCGGCGCAATGCCACCGCCTTGACTGGCAACGGCCAGGAGGCATGCGGCACAGCCGGTGTCTGGACCGCGTCACAAAACCGTAATTGAATCGTCATGAACGTGCAATGAATTTGCCTGCCCAGGCCTGGCCGCGGCAGGCAGCGCCCGTGCCTTTAAACTTTGGCAGCCGGCGCAGCGTGGCTCGCGATACCCGCGATGAAGAGATCGACGATGTCGGCGGCCATCTGCTCGACCTCCGCATCGCCGACACCCCAGCGCGGCAAATGACCGTCGATGTGCATCCGCGCGAAGCCATAGACCAGCGCGCGACCGGCGATCTGGACCTGCCTGAGGTCGCGCGTCCCGAGTTGGCCAGCTGAAAATGCCTCCGCCAGCGTGCGCCCGGTCAGACCGATCAACTCGGCATTGTCGCTGGAGAGGGCGGCCGAGCGGTCGTGGTCGAAGAAGCGGCGGCTGGAGATGATCTCGAAATGGGTCGGGTTCTTCATCGCCCAGCGCAGATAGGCGATCCCGAGATAGCGGAAGCGGCCGAGCGGATCACCTGACGGCGCCTCGGCCAACGCCGCCTCGATCTCGGCAAGAAAGCGGCGTTGCGCCTCCTCCGCCACCGCATTCATCAGCGCGTCCCGGCTCGGGAAATGCCGGAACGGCGCGCCCGGCGAGACCCCGGCCCGGCGCGCGGCCTCGCGCACGCTGACCGCCTCCGGGCCGCCCTCGCCGACCAGTTGCATGGCGGCATCGATCAGAACCCGGCGGAGATCGCCGTGGTGATACGGCCTGGCCGCCGTCGCCCTTGCCGCGGCCGGACGCGGCTTGGCGGGCCGGCGTCCGGAGGGCGGGCTTTTGGCGGGTCGGCGCATGGCGCACCTCTAGCATCACCCGCTTGTGAATGTAAGCGCTGATTACACGGATTGACCGCGCGAGACCGCGCAATGTAATTGGCGATTACATAAACGAGAGGCGGGATATGACGGCGCGTCGAAACTGGTTCGAGGGCTGGCGGCTGTTCGGCCTGCTCACATTGACCCTGATCGGGCTTTCGATCTGGATCGCCGCGATGCGGCAGTTTGAGGTCGAGGGTGTTCGGATGGTGGTCCGTTTCACGGCGCGGACCTCGCTTTTGTTCTTCTGCCTTGCCTTCTCCGCAGCGGCGCTGGCGCGGCTGTGGCCGAACGCCTGGACGCACTGGCAGCGCCGCAACCGCCGTTATTTGGGCGTCACCTTCGCGGCCTCGCACGCCATCCATGCGGTCGCGATCGCCTCCTTCGCGATGCTCGATCCACCCGGCTTTGCGGCCGCGACCTCGGCGGTCTCGTATATCTTCGGCGGTATCGGCTATCTCACCATCATCGCGCTGACCGCGACTTCGTTCGATCGCACGGCTGCACTGCTCGACCCGCGCTCCTGGCGCAGGCTGCATCTGATCGGCGGCTATTATCTGCTGCTGCAGTTCATGGTCTCGTTCGGCAAGCGGATTCCCGAGATGCCGCTCTACGCGCTATTCCTCGTGCCGCTCGCTGCGGTGTTCGCGCTCAGGATGATCAGCATGGCCGGCCGGCCCGCGCCACGTCAGGCGCAGGCGAGCTAAGATCGGGCCACCTTACACCAGGTGAAACTTGCGGCCGAGTTGGCGATGAACCGATAGCACCGCGCGGTCGACGTCGCTGATCAGGCTGTCGCCGAGCACGACGTTCGGAATCTCCCAGTTGCGTCCGATCTGCGCATCGGGCAGCCCGGCGATCGCCGGCACGCGCGCGGTCTCACAGCCGGGCTGGGCGCGCAACGCCTCATCCGCAAGCTGGGTCAATTCGTCCTGGCTCTTTCCATCAGTCATGACCTCGGTCCTGACTCCGGAAGATGGCTCACTGATGGCCAAGATTCTCCAGTTCCTTAGCGCGGGCTTCGGTCATGCTGCGCATGCATTCACCGGCATCGAGCCGGGCGATAGTGCCCTCGCCGAGGTCGTAATACAGGCAGTTGGCGTCACGATACTGGATCCATAGCCGCTGCGCGGTGCGCAGCTGTTCGCGCTGCTTGTCGTCGGCGGCATCCTTCAACGCCTTCTGGTAGGCGACGTTCATCCGCTTGTCCCACTGCGCGGTCTTGGCCTTGAGGCATTCGACCATCTGGTAGGTGTCGCCGTCGCAGGATGGCTCGCCAACGCTCTGATCGCCGGCGCGGGCAACTGGCGCGGTGAAGGCGATGGAGACGGCCGTCAGAACGGCCAGCCTGCACGCGCCTGTGGTGACAGCCGATGTCATGCCACTTTCCCTGTTCGATCGATCCTGTCGTCGCAGCATACATGAGTGCCGCCGCGATGCATCCCGTCCACCGCCGGCCGCGCCGCGGCTGGCCTTCCCGGTCCGCGCAGGATATTTCATATGCATGGAGGGACCATGCGGCGCGCCGTGACGCCTGTGATCGTCTTGGCGGTGTTCGGCCTGCTCGTCGGTGGGCTGTTTCGCTATGCGTTCGATGAGTCCGACAAGGCCTCCGTCTCGAATTATGTGCGCAGCGCCCTCGACGGCGCAGCCCTCACGGTGATCGTCTGGGCGACGCATCTCTATCTGGCCGCACGTGGTGGCTGGCTGCGACGGCAATCACTCATCGTCGAGCTGATCGGCCGCTCTGTGATCCTCACCGTCACCGTTGCGGCCGCCGCGATCGTGCTGGAAATCGTGCTTTACGGGCATGGGCTCGAAGCCAAGTGGATGCGCGAAACTTTCCTGAAGATCATTGGCGTCGGCCTGCTGCTGTCGATCCCGATCACGACGATCTACGAGCTGGTCCGGATGATCGGCGGGCATACGCTGCTCGGCATCGTGCTCGGACGCTATCGGCAGCCGGTGCGCGAGGAGCGCGTGCTGCTGTTCCTCGACCTGGTCGGCTCGACGACGCTAGCGGAGTCGATGGGCGAGCTGCGCGTGCAGGAATTGCTGACGCGCTTCTTCTTCGACATCGACGAGCCGATCGTGTCGCACGGCGGCGAAGTCCACGCCTATGTCGGCGACGAAGTGATCGTGACCTGGCCGGCCAATGCCGACGGACGATCGCGGCGGTATCTCGATTGCGTGTTCGCGATCGAGGATCGCCTCGCCAAGCGGGCCGATCAATATCGCAAGGAGTTCGGCGTGGTGCCCGCGTTTCGGGCCGGGATGCATGCCGGTCCGGTCGTCATCGCGGAATGCGGGGACTCGCGGCGGCAGATCGCCTATTTCGGCGACACCGTGAACGTCACGGCGCGGCTGCAGGCGCATTGCAAGGAGGCCGGCCGTCCGCTGCTGGTATCGGGCGACCTGCTCCGCCTGCTGCCGCCGGACCGGGACTTAGTCGTCGAGCCGCTCGGCTCGACGCAATTGCGCGGACGAGCAGCGTCGATCGACATCTTTTCCGTCGCGCGGCGCCTATCGGCCTAAACGATCTCTTAAAATGCACCGGCATCAGCTTCCGCTGAGCCGAAAGCGCGCATTGAATCGAGTCCGGTCGCAGCCTGTTAAGGATGCGATGCACACCGTATTTGCACCGGGTTCCACCTTAACGCAGGTGTAAGACCGCGCCCCGCATGGTGCGCAGACAGGTGTCATTCAACAAAAACAAGGTTGCCCATCGATGGCGCAACAGGCGTCACAATCGATTATTGCCGAACTCGAGGATGCGGTCCGGGACGGGACATCGGCCAAGCGCGTGCAGACGCTGCGGCAGGTCACCGATCTGTTCCTGAACGACGGCGACCGCCTCAACGATGAACAGGTCAAGGTGTTCGACGACGTGCTCTGCCTCTTGGTCGCGCGCGTCGAGACCCGTGCGCGGGCCGAGCTCAGCAAGCGGCTCGCCCCGCTCGACTATGCGCCGTTCGAGGTGATTCAGCACCTCGCCTGGGACGACGACATCAGCGTCGCCGGCGACGTGCTGACCCACTCCAGCCGCCTTTCGAACGACGCCCTGCGCGAGATCGCGAGCAGCAAGGGCCAGGACCACCTGTTCGCGATCTCCGCGCGGGAAAACCTGCCGCCTTCCGTCACCGACGTGATCATCGACCGCGGCGAGGACAAGGTGATCCGGCGTCTCGCCAAGAACGCCGGCGCGCAGTTCTCCGACAACGGCTATTCCAGCATCGTCGCCCGCGCCGAAGGCGACGACGAGCTGGTCGAGATCCTCGGGCTGCGCATCGACATTCCGGCCAAGCTGCTGCGCGACCTGCTGCAGCGCGCCAAGGATACGGTGCGCGCCCGCCTGCTCTCGATCGCGTCGCCCAGGGCGCGCGAGGAGATCAGCCAGGTGCTGAACGACATCGCCCAGGAAGAGGCCGCGGCGCCGCGCCGCAACTACGGCATCGCCGAAGAGCTGGTCAAGCTGATGAAGCAGTTGAACGAGCTCGACGATGCGGCCGTCTACAAATTCGCCGAAGAGGGCAAGCTCGACGAGGTCACGGTCGCGCTCGCCGTGCTCAACGACATGCCGATCGCGATGATCGAACGGCTGATGCTCGGCCTTCGCTCCGACCTGATCCTGATCCCGTGCCGCTCGGCGCGGCTCAACTGGCCGACGGTCGAAAGCATCCTGCGCAAGCGGCCGCTGCCGCTGCCGCTCGACAATGCGACGCTCGAGATCGCGCAGCGCGATTACCGCCGGCTCTCGCTTGAAACCGCGCAGCGCACGGTGCGGTTCTGGCAGCTGCACAACAGGATCGAGAAGCAGCCGATGGCGGCCGGCTAGGCCGCCGCGCCTCTGCGACAAAGAAAAAGGGTGGGCAACGCGCCCACCCTTTTTACTTTTGGCGTGCAGGGCAAGCGAAACCGCGCTCACCCTGCAATTCTGCCTTAGTTCTTGCTCTTGTCGACCAGCGCGCCCTTCTTGATCCAGGGCATCATGTCGCGCAGCTTGGCGCCGACTTCCTCGATCGGGTGTGCGGCGAGCTTGGCGCGGGTCGCCTTGAACGAGGTCTGGTTGACCTTGTTCTCCAGCATCCAGTCGCGGGCGAACTTGCCGCCTTGGATGTCGGCCAGCACGCGCTTCATCTCCGCCTTGGTCTCGGCCGTGACGATGCGCGGACCGGTGACGTACTCGCCGTATTCGGCGGTGTTGGAGATCGAGTAGTTCATGTTGGCGATGCCGCCTTCATAGATCAGGTCGACGATCAGCTTCACTTCATGCAGGCACTCGAAATAGGCCATCTCGGGCGCGTAGCCGGCTTCGACCAGGGTTTCGTAGCCGCCCTTGATCAGCTCGACCAGGCCGCCGCAGAGCACCACCTGCTCGCCGAACAGGTCGGTCTCGCACTCTTCCTTGAAGGTGGTCTCGATGATGCCGGCGCGGCCGCCGCCGATCGCCGAGGCGTAGCTGAGGCCGAGGTCATGGGCGTTGCCCGACGAATCCTTGGCGATCGCGATCAGGCAGGGCACGCCGCCGCCGCGCTGGTATTCCGAACGCACGGTGTGGCCGGGGCCCTTCGGCGCGATCATCAGCACGTCGAGGTCGGCGCGCGGATCGAGCAGGTTGAAGTGCACGTTGAGGCCGTGGGCGAACACGAGCGCCGCGCCCTTCTTCATGTTGTCGTGCAGGTGCTCGCGATAGATGTCGCCCTGCAGCTCGTCCGGGGTCAGCATCATGACGAGGTCGGCCCACTTGGCGGCTTCGGCAACTTCCATCACCTTGAAGCCGGCGTTCTCGGCCTTCTTGGCCGAGGCCGAACCCTTGCGCAACGCAATCGCCACTTCCTTGACGCCCGAATCCTTCAGGTTCAGCGCGTGAGCGTGGCCCTGGCTGCCGTAGCCGACGATGGCGACCTTCTTACCCTTGATCAGGTTCAGGTCGGCATCGCGATCGTAGTAAACTCGCATCGTGGTTTCCTCGTTTGAAGGGGGCCAAAATCGGCCGATGAATCAGGCTTTCGGAAGGTCAGAACCGCCGGGCGCCCGCGAATTTCCGGCGTTGTCTAGAGCATTTTCCCCCTCAGGGGAAACCCTCATCTCGCATGGCGCGGTGCGGCATCATGCGTCCATGAAGACCGGGTAGAGCGAGGCCAGCAGCAGGATGGCCATCACCACATTGAAGGCGCGGATCGCCCGGGGCGAGGTCAGGATCGGCCGCAAGGCGGTCCCGAACAGCGCCCAGACGATGCAGGACACCGTGCCCAGGATCAGGCTCAGGCCGACCTGGATCGCGATGTTCCAGGGAAAGGCGGCAATCGCCGCATAGGCCGTGATGGTGCCGATCACCATCACCCAGCCCTTGGCATTGATCCACTGGAACATGGCGGCACCCCAGAACGTCATTGGGCCGCGGCCGCCCCTGTCGTCCTTGTCCGCCGAGGGCGGCTCGGCCATGGCGATGACGGCGGCGAGATAGATCAGGTAGGCGACGCCGCCATATTTCAGGATCGTCTGCAGCACCGGATAGGCAATGAAGACGGTCCCTAGCCCGACGCCGACCGCGCCGACCATGAAGGCGAAGCCGACCGTGATGCCAGCGATATGGGGCACCGTACGGCGGAAGCCGTAGGTCAGCCCCGACGACAGCAGCATGATGTTGTTGGGGCCCGGCGTGAAGAACATCACGACGGCGAATACGACAAAGGCAAACAGCAGCGAATTCGACATGGCGCCCTCACGCGACTTTCGGCAGAGCTTTTGGCCGCTTCGACAGCAGCATCACGGCGATGCCGGCGATCACGGTGACCATGCCGGCCAGCCGCAGCGGCCCGAATGTCTCGCCGAACACGATGCTCGAGGCGGCGGAGCCGACGAACGGCACCAGCAGCGCGAACGGCACCACCTGCGCCGCCGGATAATCCCGCAGCAGCCGGCCCCACAGCCAGTAGGCGATGCTGGTCGAGATGCCGCCGAGGCAGAGCATGCAGACGAGCCCGGTCAGCGACATATGGGTCAGCGCATGCCAGGTCGGCTGCGGGCCGTTTGTGATCAAGGTCAGCACCGCGAGCGGCACCGCGGCGGACAGGCACAGCCAGGCGAACAGATCGAACATCGGCGCGCCGTTCGCCTGCCGCAGGAGAAGATTGCCGATCGCGAAGCTGATCGGGCAGATCATGATGATCGCGAACGCCGCGACGCTGAAGTCATAGCCGACCGTCCCGCAGATCATCAGCAGGCCGAGCGCGGCGATCGCGATGCCGATCGCCTGGGTCCGCGTCGGGATTTCTCCGAAAGCCAAGGCAGCAAAGGCGATGGTGAACAGCGCCTGGCTCTGCACGATCACGCTGGAAAGCCCGACGGGAACGCCATGCGCGATCGCAAAGGCCTGTGCGAGGAACTGGCCGAGGAACAGCGTTGAGCTGATCGCGATCAGAAGCGGCCAGGATACGCCGGGCTTGCGCAGGAACAGGCACGGCAGCGCGGCGATGGCGAAGCGCAGCGTCGTCATCAGCTCCGGCGAGAACTCATCGAGCGCGATCCGGCTTGCGACGAACGCAAGCCCCCAGATCACCGCGACCATGACGGCGATGCCAACATCGGCCGGCTTCATTGTTGTTCTTCTTTTGCTTCCGTTTCGGTCGGGATCTAGATCTGTTCGTCGGGCTTCGGTTTGCGCAGCAGATAGGTGCCGTGCAGCGGCGCGTGGTAGTCAACGGAGACCAGCGTGAAACCGGTCTCGGTCAGCATACGCTCCATCACCCAGCCGAAGGTCGAGTATTCGTCGCGCATATGGGTGATCACGCTTTCGCGCTCGAAACCGTGATTCTTGATCGAGAAGTCGGCCCATCCTTCGACATCGCGATCGACACCGTCGGGCATGCCGACGAACACCATGTCGCGCAGATAGAAGTTCGCGCCGGGCTTCAATGCGTTGAAGATTCGCGACAGCGCCACTGCCTTCCAGAAGTCCGGCAGATGGTGCAGCGTGAACTCGCTGACGATGAGGTCGTAGGAATTCGGTTGGTAGGCGAACGACAGCAGGCCGGCCGGCTGGGTCCGGATCTTCGCCTTGCGGTCGCGCGCATAGATTTCGGCAAGCCCGATCATCGCCGGCGAGATGTCGATGGCGTCGACCTCGGCGCCCATCAGCGCCGCCTCGGTGGCCAGCACGCCGTTGCCGCAGCCGATATCGGCGATCCGCCAGCCCGGCTTGACGCCGAGCATGGTCAGCGCCTGGCGGGCACGGACATCGCTGTCTTCGCTGACGTCATAGATCGAGGCCACCGCGGTATCGAGACCGACCTGCCGCCGTTGCGTGTAGTACCAGTCGCGCGCCAACATGCCTCACATCCCTTCCGGCCCGCGCGTGATCGCGGCCACCCCGGTTCGTGACACTTCGACCAGGCCCAGCGGACGCATCAGGTCGATGAACTGACTGATCTTGGACGAATTGCCCGTGATCTCGAACACGAAGCTCTCGGTCGTGGCGTCGATCACCCGGGCGCGGAACGCGTCCGCCAGCCGCAGCGCCTCGACGCGGTGATCGCCACCGCCCCGCACCTTGACCATCGCAAGCTCGCGCTCGATCGAGCTGCCGGTCAGCGTCATGTCGACGACGCGGTAGACCGGGATCATGCGGTCGAGCTGATGCTTGATCTGCTGGATCACCATCGGCGTGCCGGTGGTGACGATCGTAATCCGCGAGAGATGTTTCTGGCTCTCGGTCTCCGAGACGGTGAGACTCTCGATGTTGTAGCCGCGGCCGGAGAACAGGCCGATCACGCGCGCGAGCACGCCGGGCTCGTTCTGCACGAGCACGGACAAAGTGTGCGTCTCGTTGGGATCGTGACGCTCTTCGAGGAAGTAGGCGGATGCGGGCTGGTTCATGGTCGTCCCCTTACATTCTGTTCACGCCACCGCCCGCTCGGCGGCCGGCGCGGCATCCGTTCCGATCCAGGTCCGGAACAGATCGAAATCGATATTGCCGCCGCTCAGGATCAGGCCGACCCGCTTGCCGGCGAGCCTGTTCTTTTCCTGCAGCGCGGCCGCGAGCGCCGCAGCGCCCGCGCCCTCGGCGAGATTGTGGGTGTCGGTCCAGTAGGCGCGGATCGCCTGCCCGACCTCGTCGTCGCTGACCTGTACGATGCGGGAGGCACCCTTGCGGATCAGCACGAACGCATCCGCGTCCGGAATCCGCGTCGCCATGCCGTCGGCAAGGGTGTTGCTCGACTCGGTGGTGACGATCTTTCCGGCCGCAAACGACAGCGCGTAGGACGGCGCCTCGGTCGACTGCACGCCGATGATTTCGGTCTTCAGCCCGAGCAGGTCGCGCGCCATGATGCAGCCGCAGATGCCGGAGCCCTGCCCGATCGGCACATAGAGAATGTCGAGATCGGGCGCGGTACGGAACAGTTCGAGCGCGTAGGTCGCGACACCCAGCACGAGGTCCGGGTGGAACGACGGCACCATGTGCAGGCCGGCGAATTGGGCGCGGCGCTCGGCCTCTTCGCGCGCGGCCTGGAAGTCGTCGCCATGCTCGACGAGCTCGGCCCCGAACGCGTGCATGGCGCGGTTCTTCTCGACCGAGTTGCCGCGCGGCACGTAGATTGTCGCCGACACGCCCTGACGTCCTGCCGCGAACGCCAGGCTCTGGCCATGATTGCCGCGCGTCGCCGAGATGATGCCGGGAACGTCGGGCCGCTCGCGCTTCAGCCGTTCGAGATAGACCAGGCCGCCGCGCACCTTGAAGGCGCCGGTCGGCGTGTGGTTCTCATGCTTGACCACGACCTCGGTGCCGAGCCGCTCCGCCAGCAGCGGCCATGTGTGCGCCGGCGTCGCCGGCACTGCGGTGCCGACGATCCGGTGTGCACGCTCGAGCTCGTTGAGGTCAAACATGGGAGCCGCCCTCCATCCGAGCGTGCGATAAGTTCCCTCTCCCCGCTCTTTGCGGGGAGAGGGTTGGGGTGAGGGGCTGCTTCCAGAGCAATGGTGAGAGACGGACTCGCGGAGACTCCCCCTCACCCGGATTGCGCTTGCGCGCAATCCGACCTCTCCCCGCAAGCGGGGCGAGGTGAAAAGAGAGTGCTCCACGCCGATCCATCATCACACCAGCGCCTTGCCACCGGAGAAGGCCTTCGCGGTGGCCTCGTCGGTCGCCTCTTCCGGCAGCAGCATCTCGTTATGCGCCTTGCCCGACGGGATCATCGGGAAGCAGTTCTCCAGCGCGGCGACCCGGCAGTCGAACAGCACCGGGCGCTTGATCGAGATCATCTCCTTGATCGCGCCGTCGAGATCGGACGGCTTGGTCGCCTGCAGGCCGACGCAGCCATAGGCGTCGGCGAGCTTGACGAAGTCCGGCAGCGCCTCGGAGTAGGAATGCGACAGGCGGTTGCCGTGCAGCAGCTGCTGCCATTGCCGCACCATGCCCATGTACTGGTTGTTCAGGATGAAGATCTTGATCGGCAGTTCGAACTGGACCGCCGTCGACATCTCCTGGATCGTCATCTGCACCGAGGCGTCGCCGGCGATGTCGATCACCAGGCTGTCCGGATGTGCCACCTGCACGCCGACCGCGGCCGGCAGGCCGTAGCCCATGGTGCCGAGACCGCCCGAGGTCATCCAGCGATGCGGCTCCTCGAAGCCGAAGAACTGCGCGGCCCACATCTGGTGCTGACCGACCTCGGTCGTGATGTAGGTGTCCTTGCCGCGGGTCAGCTCGAACAGGCGCTGGATCGCGTATTGCGGCAGGATGATATCGTTGTTCTTGCGGTAGGACAGCGAGTTGCGCGCGCGCCATTGCGCGATCTGCTGCCACCACGACTTGATGTCCGGCTTCTTGGCTTCCGCCTTGAACACCTGCAGCAAATCGCCGAGCACGTTGCCGGCGTCGCCGATGATCGGCACGTCGACGCGGATGTTCTTGTTGATCGAGGACGGGTCGATGTCGATGTGGATCTTCTTCGAGCCCGGCGAGAACGCGTCGGTACGGCCGGTGATGCGGTCGTCAAAGCGCGCGCCGACGCACAGCATGACGTCGCAATCATGCATCGTCATGTTGGCTTCGTAGGTGCCGTGCATGCCCAGCATGCCGAGCCAGTTCGGGCCCGAAGCGGGATAGGCGCCCAGCCCCATCAGGGTCGAGGTGATCGGGAAGCCGGTCGCCTCCACCAGCTGGCGCAGCAGTTTCGAGGCCTCGGGACCCGAATTGATCACGCCGCCGCCGGAATAGATCACCGGCCGCTTTGCGTTGGCGAGCAGCGCCACCGCCTTGCGGATCTGGGTCGCATCGCCCTTGACGCGCGGCGTGTAGGAGACGTGCACGTCCGACTTGCGCGGCGGATGGTAGGTGCCGGTCGCGAACTGCACGTCCTTCGGCACGTCGACCACGACCGGGCCGGGGCGGCCGGTGGTGGCGACATAGAAGGCCTCGTGCAGCACCCTGGCAAGGTCGTTGACGTCGCGGACCAGCCAATTGTGCTTGGTGGCGGGCCGCGTGATGCCGACCGTGTCGCACTCCTGGAAGGCGTCGTTGCCGATCAGGTGGGTCGGCACCTGGCCGGTGATGCAGACCAGCGGGATCGAATCCATCAGCGCGTCGGTCAGCGGCGTCACCATGTTGGTGGCGCCGGGGCCCGACGTCACCAGCACCACGCCGGGCTTGCCGGTCGAGCGGGCATAGCCTTCGGCGGCATGGCCGGCGCCCTGCTCGTGACGGACCAGGATGTGCTCGACCTCGCTCTGCTGGAAGATCTCGTCGTAGATCGGAAGCACCGCACCGCCGGGATAGCCGAAGACATGCTGCACGCCGTGATCGATGAGCGCGCGCACGATCATCGCGGCGCCGGTCATCTGATTAGGATCGTGGCTCTTGTCGGTCATGGTTCGCTCCGGATGCGCTTGTTTTTGCGCGGCTTTTGTCAGTTCTCGTCAGTTCGGCTTCGGGCAATAAAAAGGGGCCCTAGAGGCCCCATGCACACCGCCCGAATTTGGATGGCCGCTAGCCATCCCCGGCGGTGTGCCTGGGTACGACGGCGATAAGCAGTTTGGTAATAATGTTGCGCACGATACGACCCAGTCTTCCCAAAGGTTGCGCGAACATAGCGGCCAAAGCCTGAATGTCAAGGCAAGGCAAGCACTTTCGCGATTTCGGTACTCTACCGGGGTTCCGCTCGTTCGGCGAGTGTTTTTGCGCAGGCGAACGCGCATGGCTGACGGGCGTGCGGGACCGCCGGCCCGGGCTACGGGACCCGGCTCTCCAGCCATTCCCCGCCAGCTTCCGGCACCACCCATTCGAATTCCGGGAGCTGATGGCGAAACCAGGTGAACTGGCGCTTCGCATAATGGCGGGTGTCGGCCCGGCCGATCTCGGCGGCCTCCTCGCGGCTGATCTCTCCCCTCAGGTGCCGGATCAGCGCCGGCACCCCATGGGCCTTCATCGCCGGCAGCAACGGATCGAGCCCACGCGCCGCCAGCGCCGCGACCTCGTCGAGCGCGCCGGCATCGAGCATGACACCGAACCGGGCGTCGATCCGCGCATAGAGCGTCTCGCGCGCCGGCGCGAGAAACAGCGCATGAAAATCGCCCGGCGGCAGCAGTGGCGGCAGGCCCTCGCGATGCCAGTCCGGCAGCGGGCGGCCGGTGGCCTCGACCACCTCGAGCGCGCGTGCGATGCGGGTGCGGTCGCGCGGCTTCAGCCGCTCGGCCGACACCGGATCGCGCGCTGCAAGCTCGGCATGCAGCGCCTCGACGCCGTGCTGCTCGAGCCGTGCGCGCACGCCGTCGCGCACATCAGCCGGGATCGGCGGCACCGCCGACAAGCCGCGCGTCAGCGCCTTGAAATAGAGGCCGGAGCCACCGATGAAGATCGGCAGCCGTCCCTGCTCACGAGCCTCACTAAGCACCTTCGCCGCATCGGCCACCCAGGCGCCGGCGGAGAAATTCACGCCGGCGTCGACATGGCCGTAGAGCCGGTGCGGAACCAGCGCCTCTTCGCCTGCGGTCGGCCGCGCGGTGATGGTCCGGAGGTCACGATAGACCTGCATGGAGTCGGTGTTGATCACGACCCCGCCGGTCCGCTGCGCGAGTTCGAGCGCCAGCGCCGACTTGCCGCTGGCGGTCGGCCCTGCGATAAGCACTGCCTTGTTCAACAATCCCGAATGCGCCTGCATGTCCCTCGTTGCCACGCTGATCTGCAATCCTGCAAGCCCCGCGCTCGACTCCACCATCGTCGACGGTGCGCGGGCCGTGCTGCCCTCACCCGGCCCGGCGCAGTGGCTGTTCAACGAAGTCGCCGCCGACATTCCGTTCGAAGGCGAGGACAGCAGCAGGGACGGTATCAAGACAATCGAGGAACGCCTTCGCCAGGCCCGCGGCGACCTGCCGATCGACATTGTCGTGCAGCCTCGGATCGCTCGGCGCAAGAAGCTTTTTCTGGCCGACATGGATTCCACCATGATCGGCCAGGAGTGCATCGACGAGCTCGCCGACTTCGCCGGGCTCAAGGCCCATGTCGCTGCGATCACCGAGCGTGCGATGCGCGGCGAGATCGAGTTCGAGTCCGCGCTGCGCGAGCGGGTGGCGCTGCTCAAGGGCCTAGCGGTCAGCGTGGTCGACGAGGTGCTCGACAAGCGCATCACGCTGACGCCGGGCGGCCGCGAACTGGTCATGACCATGCGCGCGCACGGCGCCTATACCTGCCTGATCTCGGGCGGCTTCACCTTGTTCACCAAGGTGGTCGCGGCGAAGGTCGGCTTTCAGGAAAACCGCGCCAACCAGTTGCAGGTCGTGGACGGCAAGCTGACCGGTGAGGTGGTCGAGCCGATCCTCGGCCGCGCCACCAAGCTCGCCACCTTGATCGAGCTCACCGAGTCCTTCGATCTGGACGAGATCGACACCCTGGTGGTGGGCGACGGCGCCAACGATCTCGGCATGATCCAGGCTGCGGGCCTCGGCGTAGCCTATCACGCCAAGCCGGCGGTCGCTGCCGCCGCCGCGGTCCGGATCGACCACGGCGATCTCACCGCGCTGCTGTACGCGCAGGGCTACCGGCGGGATGAGTTCGTGGCGGGGTAGCCGTTCGCGAAAGTCGTCATGCCCGGGCTTGACCCGGGCATCCATCTTCTTCGCAAGAACTTTGTTAGGTGATGGATTGCCGGGTCAAGCCCGGCAATGACCATCGGGGCTACTGCACGCCGAGCGCGACGAAGCGCAGTTCGCCGTCGCCGTTCGAGACCAGCAGCAGCACCGACTTCTTGCCGTCCTTCTTGAGCTGATCGACGCGCTTCTTGATGTCGGCGGCGCTCGACACCGCCTCCTGTGCCACCTCGACGATGACATCGCCCGCCGACAGCCGCTTCTCGGCGGCATCGGAGTTGCCGTCGACGCCGGTGACGACGACGCCCTTCACGCTGTCCTTGATCTTGTACTTGGTGCGCAGGTCCTTGCTCAGCGCCGCGAGGTCGAGACCGAGCGCCTTCTGGGTCACCGGTTTCTCGGCGGTGTCGTCCTTCGACTTGGCGTTGACTTGCTGAACCTTCTCGTTGTCCTCGAGCCGGCCGAGCGTGACCTTGCGGGTCTCCTCATTGCCCTTGCGGATGACGACGACGTCGACTTCCTTGCCGACCGCCGTGTCGGCAACGATGCGCGACAGATCCTTGGGGTCCTTGACGTCCTTGCCGTCGAACTTGACGACGACGTCGCCGGGTTCGATGCCCGCCGGCTTGGCCGGCCCCTTGTCGTCGACGCCGGCAACCAGCGCGCCGCGCGCCGGCTTGATGTTGAGGCTGTCGGCGATCTCGTCGGTGACCTGCTGAATACGCACGCCCAGCCAGCCGCGGCGCAGCTCGCCGAATTTCTGCAACTGGTCGACGACGCCGGCCACGGTCTTCGACGGCACCGCGAAGCCGAGGCCGATCGAACCGCCGGTCGGCGAGATGATCAGCGTGTTGACGCCGATCACCTCACCATCGAGGTTGAACAGCGGACCGCCGGAATTGCCGCGGTTGATGGCGGCGTCGGTCTGGATGTAGCTGTCATACGGGCCCTGGCTGATGTCGCGGTTCTTGGCCGAGACGATGCCCGCGGTCACCGTGCCGCCGAGGCTGAACGGGTTGCCGATCGCGACCACCCAGTCGCCGAGCCGGATCTTGTCGCTGTCGCCGAACTTGACCGCGGTGAGCGGCTTCGGCGGCTTGAATTTCAGGACCGCGAGGTCGGTCTTCTTGTCGACGCCGACCAGCTCGGCCTTGATCTTGGTGCCGTCGTTGAGGATGACGTTGATCTCGTCGGCGTCGGCAATGACGTGGTTGTTGGTGACGACGATGCCCGCGGTGTCGACGATGAAGCCCGAGCCGAGCGAGTTGGTCTTGCGCGGCTGGAACTCACCGCTCTTGTCGCCGCCCTTGCCAGGCGGCCCGCGGCGGTTCTTGAAGAAGTCGTCGAAGAATTCCTCGAACGGCGAACCCGGCGGCAGCTGCGGCATCGTCCGGTCCTTGGCCTCGACGGTCTGCGACGTCGAGATGTTGACGACGGCGTCGATCACCTTCTCGGCGATGTCGGCGATGCCTTCAGGACCGCGTGCGAACGCCGGCACGGAGCTCAGCATGCTCGCAGCACCGATCGAGATCGCGGCTCCCATCATGCGGAAGCGGCGGCTCAGGGCTGGTCTGGCAGCGGTCATGTAGGAGTTTCTCCAGAAGCAAACGGGTTCAAATGCGCTAGTTACAGAGTGCGCCCGAACGGGCATACGGCGCAAGCATCTCAGCCGGACATTTCGGCGAAAAACCGGCGGCGAGAGGCTCACGATTATGTTCAGTCTTGCTTGTCATTCCGGGGCAGCCCGACAGGGCTGAACCCCGGGGACGCAATCGCGCACCTTGGGGAAATCTCGAGGTTCCCCGATGCGCAATCGCGCATTGGCGGTCATGCTTCGCATGCTCCGGAGCGGCGACTATCTTCGCACCACCCAGATCAGGACAAGCCCGGCGACCGCCGAGCCGATACCGACGACGCGCAGGATGTTGTCGGGTGTCGCCAGCGCGCTCTTCATCGCCCGGCGCATCCAGGCGGGGCTTGCCGCGAACAGGATGCCTTCGAGCACGAACAGGATTCCCAACCCGATGAGGAAGTCGCCGAACGCTATGGACTTCATCGGATGGCAGCCTCCCGCTCGATGCTTGTTGTTTTTGGTCGGCGGCGAAGCGTCATCCGCATCGCCGCCAAGTCCTGATGTTCAAGTCGTGACGTTACTGCTTCGGCGCGGCGGCCGCCTCAGGCAACTTGCCGCCTGCACCGCCGAAGTATCTGAAGAATTCCGAGTCCGGCCGCAACAGGAAACGCGTGTCGCTGGAACGCAGGCCGTTCTCATAAGCCGTCATCGAGCGATAGAACGCGAAGAAGTCCTTGTCCTTGCCATAGGCTTCGGCGAACAGGCGGTTGCGCTCGGCGTCACCCGCACCGCGGGTCTGGTCCGCGGCCGAGTTCGCCTCGGCGACGATCACGGTCGCTTCGCGGTCGGCCTTCGAGCGGATTTCCTGCGCCTTCTGGTCGCCCTGGGCACGGAACTCGGCCGCCTCGCGCTCACGTTCGGTCTTCATCCGGTTGTAGACGGCCTGGCTGTTCTGCTCCGGCAGGTCGGCACGGCGGATGCGGACGTCGACGACCTCGATGCCGTATCCGTCCGCTTCCCTGTCGAGCTGCTCGCGAATCCGCTGCATCAGCTTCTCGCGATCGTCACGCACCACGGTGATGAAGTTGACCTCGCCGAGCACGCGGCGCAGCGCTGCGTTCAGCAGCGTGGTCAGCTGCAGATTGGCGGCCTGGATCGAGCCGACGCTGGTGTAGTAGCGCAACGCGTTCTTGATGCGATAGCGCGCGAAGGCGTCGACCACGAGCCGCTTCTGGTCGGAGGCGATCACCTCCTGCGACGGGTTTTCCAGATCGAGGATGCGCTTGTCGACGTTGATCACCGAATTCCACGGCGCCTTGAAGTGCAGGCCGGGCTCGGTGACGATGTCGACCGGCTCGCCAAACCGCAAGACGATGGTCTGCTCGGTCTGCTGCACGGTGAACACCGAGCTGTAGCCGACGGCGAGCACAATGAAGAGGATGATCAGGAACACAATGCCGGTGACGGGAGACCTCATCGGGTGGCTCCCTGCTGCTGGCCGGTCGTGGCCGGTGCCGCCGGACGTCGCGGCGTCAGTTCGCCGAGCGGAAGGTAGGGCACGATGTTCTGGCCCGGGCCGCCGTCGTAAACCAGCTTCTCGGAGCCGCCGAGCACTTTTTCCATGGTCTCCAGATAGATGCGCTCGCGCGTCACGTCGGGTGCCTTCTTGTACTCTTCATAGACTTTCAGGAAGCGTGCGCTCTGGCCCTTGGCGTCGGCGACCGCCTGCTCCTTGTAGCCTTCGGCAGCCTGCAGGATCTGCGCGGAACGACCGCGCGCCTCCGGCACGATCCGGTTGGCGTAGGTCTGTGCCTCGTTCTGCTTGCGCTCGAGGTCGGCGCGCGCCGCCTGCACGTCACGGAATGCGTCGATCACCTGCGCCGGCGGATCGACCTTCTGCATCTGCACCTGCGTGATCTGGATGCCCGCGTTGTAGGTATCGAGCGTCCGCTGCATCAACTCCTGAACGCTCTGCTCGGTGACGTTGCGCGCCCCGGTCAGGATCGGCTGGATCTGCGAGCGGCCGATCACCTCACGCATCGCGCTTTCGGCAACCGCCTTCACGGTGCCTTCGGGATTCTGGATGTTGAACAGATAGGCGCCGGCCCCACCCGGCTTGATGCGCCACAGCACCGTGAAGTCGACGTCGACGATGTTCTCGTCGCCGGTCAGCATCAGGCTCTCTTCCGGCACGTCGCGCATGGTGCGGCCGCGGCGAGCGGGATCGTCGATCAGGGTCATGCCGATCGAGATCGTGTTGACGCGCAGCGCTTTCGGCAGCAGCACTGTCTCAATCGGATATGGCAGGTGATAGCGCAGGCCCGGCTGCGCATCGCGGACATACTTGCCAAAGCGCAGCACGACGCCGAGCTCTTCGGACTGCACGCGGAAGATGCCGGTCGCGAACCAGATCGCCAGCGCGGCGACCAGCACCAGCGCGACGCCCATGCCGCTGAAATGCCCGCCGGGCAGCCACTGCTGCAGGCGGTCCTGGCCGCGCCGCAGCAGATCCTCAAGATCCGGCGGCCTTGGCCCGGCTGACTGCGGACCGGTGCCCCATGGCCCTTTCGGACCCGAGCCCCAGGGCCCCCCGCCTTGATTTTTCCACGGCATCAAACATCTCCTCGGCAAGTCCGGACGGGACGCCCGGCCTCGAATGTCCGGCCCGGTTATAGGGGACCGCTAGGGCCCTTACAACGCAAGCTTCCTGGCCGGACGAGCTATGCGTCGGGGCATAATTGTCAATGCAAACATTGGTTAACCCCGGCCGCGCCGACGATATGTCACATAGGAGAAGTCGGCACTGTCGTCCGGGCCTGCCGGATTTCGCACGCGCGCCACCTCGTCCCACAGCTGCGCATCGATTTTGTCGAACCGCGTGTCGCCGTCCGGCCGGGCATGGACCTCGGTGATCTCAAGGCGATCGGCGGTGCCCATCCATTGCGCGTAGATTTCCGCGCCACCGATGACGGCAATCTCAGTGGCGAAACGCCGCAGCGCGTCGCCAAGCGCAATGGCGCGGGCGTTGTCAAACGACGTCGTGACGATGGCGCCGCGCGCGCGGTAGTTGGGATCGCGCGTTACCACGATGTTGGTGCGGCCCGGCAGCGGCCTGCGCAGGGACTCAAAGGTCTTGCGCCCCATCACGACGGGCTTGTTCAGCGTGATCGCCTTGAAACGCTGCTGGTCGGATTTCAGCCGCCACGGAATAGCGTTGTCGCTCCCGATCACGCCGTTCTCGGCGACCGCTACGACGAGCACGATCTCCATCAGAGCGTCCCTTCCGCGAGCGTCGACAGCGCCTCGCCGGAGACGCGGCAAATCGTCCATTCGTCCATCATCTCGGCGCCGAGCGACTTGTAGAATGCAATCGACGGCGCGTTCCAGTCGAGCACCGCCCATTGCAGGCGCGACCAGCCATTGGCGAGGCATTGCTTCGCCAGATGCACGAGCAGCGCCTTGCCGATGCCCTTGCCGCGCAGCGCCGGACGCACGAAGAGGTCTTCGAGATAGATGCCGTGACGGCCGGCGAAGGTCGAGAAGTTGACGAACCAGACCGCGAAGCCGGCAGGCTCGCCGTTCCATTCCGCGATGTCGCAATAGAGCCGTGGGTTGGCGCCGAACAGCGCCTCGGCGATATCGGCCTCGCTGGCGTGAACCTCGTGCAGAAGCTTTTCGTATTCGGCGAGTTCGCGGACCAGCGAGAACACCAGTCCGGCCTCATCGGGCCGCGCGCGGCGGATCGTCAGCGACATTCAATCCCTCGGACCGCAACTCATACCGCGACCTCGGCCTTGATGTGCGGATGCGGGTCGTAACCTTCGAGTTTGAAGTCTTGGTAGCGGAACGCGAAGATATCCTTCACGTCCGGATTGATCGCCATCGTCGGCAACGGCCGCGTCGGCCGCGTCAACTGCAGGCGCGCCTGCTCGAGATGGTTGGAGTAGAGGTGCGCGTCGCCGAGCGAGTGCACGAAATCGCCGGGCTTGAGCCCGGTCACCTGCGCGACCATCATGGTCAGCAGCGCATAGGAGGCGATATTGAAGGGCACGCCGAGGAAGACGTCGCCCGAGCGCTGATAGAGCTGACAGGACAATTTGCCGTTGGCGACATAGAACTGGAACAGGCAATGGCACGGCGGCAGCGCCATCTTGTCGACCTCGGCCGGATTCCAGGCGCTGACGATCAGCCGCCGCGAATCCGGATTGCGCTTGATCATCTCGACCACGCCAGCGATCTGGTCGATGCTGCGGCCATCCGGCGCGGGCCACGACCGCCATTGCGAGCCGTACACCGGACCGAGGTCGCCGTTGGCGTCGGCCCATTCGTCCCAGATCGTGACGCCGTTGTCGTTGAGATATTTGATGTTGGTGTCGCCGGCGAGGAACCAGAGCAGCTCGTGCACGATCGCCTTCAGCGGCAGCCGCTTGGTGGTCAGCATCGGGAAGCCGGCCGCGAGGTTGAAACGCATCTGATGACCGAAGATCGACAGCGTCCCGGTGCCGGTGCGGTCGTGCTTCTCGGCACCGTCGGCGAGGATGCGTTCGAGCAGGTCGTGATACTGGTTCATGGCGTCTGTTTCAGGCTTTCGAGAGAACGACCAATGTAGCGGCCAAGGCCGCCGGTCGGCACGCTGATTCGGCTGAGCGTACCGATTATACCCTGAAAAGTGAGCACTCCGCGCCAAACGACAAGGGGCGGAACTCGCGTCCCGCCCCTGCCCTATCTGCCTGATTGTACTGGATTAAGTTGCCGGCTTGAGCACCGGCGTCCACTTCGCGATCTCGTTCTTGACGAGCGTCGCGAGCGCCTCCGGCGTACGGTTGGCGGGCGCCGGGATCACGCTGCCGAGGTCGAGCAGGCGCTTGCGGACATTCTCATCGTCAAGCGCCTTGATGGCCGCGGCATTCAACGTGGCGATGATGGCGGGCGAAGTTCCCTTCGGCGCGAAAATCGCATTCCAGGCCTGGGCCTGGAATGCCGGCAAGCCGGCTTCCGTCGTGGTCGGCACATTGGGCAGCGACGGGTTGCGCTCGGGGGTGGCGACCGCATAGGCCTTGATGGTGCCGGCGTTGATCTGCGGCACCGCGTTGACGATCTGGTCGCACATGTAATCGACCTGGCCGGCGACCAGCGCATTCATGGCCGGGCCGGTGCCGTTGAAGGGCACGCCGACCGGTTTGACACCGAGGATCGAGTTCAGGAGCTCGCAGGAGGCGTGCGAGACCGAGCCGATGCCGGCATGCGCGGCGTTGACCTTCTCGGCATTGGCCTTCACGTAGGCGACGAACTCCTTGAGATCCTTCGGCGGGAAGTCCTTGCGGGCAAGGATCAGGATCGGCGTGCCGGCGAGCAGCGCGACGGGCTCGAAATCCTTTTCCGGGTGGTAGGCAAGCTTCGGATAGAGCGGCACCGAGGCGGCGTGCGTGCCCATATGCCCTGTGATCAACGTATAGCCGTCATTGGCGGCACGTGCGGCGCGCGTCGTCGCGGTGGTGCCGCCGGCGCCGACCACGTTCTCGATCACGATGCTCTGTCCCAGCGTCTGCGCCATGTGCGCGGTGACGATGCGCGAAATGACGTCGGTCGGGCCGCCGGCTGCGAACGGCACGATCATGGTGATGGTGCGGGTCGGATAGTTTTGCGCGGACGCCGGCACGGCGAAAGCGCCGAGCGCGACAAATGCCGAAAGGCATGCGCCCGCAAGCGAGCGAATGGACATCATCTCAATTCCTCCCGGAACGTTTGACCAATAAAAATGCCGGCCAAATCGGCCGGCATTTTCATTTCACGGGACGACATCGAGTGTCGATTCGACTTCCGCCTGCGGCGCGCCGACGCAGGGCCGGCGCTCCCTGTTTGAGCATGATCTATCCGGAAAACCGCTTCACACTTTTCCGGATCATGCTCTAGCCCTCGGACTCCACGAACACTTCGTCGCGCTTGGCACGCAAGGTCGGCAGCACGGCAAGCACCAGGAGACCGGCCGCGATCGCCAGCAGCACCGCCGACAGCGGCCGCGAGACGAACACGCTCCAGTCGCCGCGCGAGATCAACAGCGCACGACGCAGGTTCTCCTCCATCAGCGGGCCCAGCACCATGCCGAGCAGCAGCGGTGCCGGCTCGAAATCGTGCTTGATCAGCCAATAGCCGACGAGGCCGAACACGCCGGCGAGCACGACGTCGACCGGCGCGTTGTTCACCGAATAGATGCCGATCGCGCAGAACACCACGATCGAGGGGAACATCAGCCGGTACGGCACGCGCAGCAGACGGACCCAGATGCCCACCAACGGCAGGTTGATGATGATCAGCATCAGATTGCCGATCCACATCGAGGCGATCATGCCCCAGACCAGATCGGGCTGCTTCTGCATCACCTGCGGACCCGGCACGATGCCGTGGATGGTCATCGCGCCGACCATCAGCGCCATCACCGCGTTCGGCGGGATGCCGAGCGTGAGCAGCGGGATGAACGAGGTCTGCGCCGCGGCGTTGTTGGCGCTTTCCGGCGCCGCCACGCCCTCGATCGCGCCGCGGCCGAACCGCTTCGGATCCTTCGCCAGCTTCTTCTCCAGCGTATAGGCCGCGAACGAGGCGATCACGGCGCCGCCGCCCGGCAGGATGCCGAGGATCGAGCCGAGCACGGTGCCGCGCAGGATCGCAGGCGTGGAATCCGCGATGTCCTTCCTGGTCGGCATCAGACCGGTGATCTTCTGCTGCACCAGGTTGCGGTTCATCTCGGCGCCGTGGTCGAGGTTGCGAATGATCTCCGCGAAGCCGAACACGCCCATCGCCACGGTGGCAAAGCCGAGACCGTCGGCGAGTTCGGGGATGTTGAAGGCCATGCGCGAGGCGCCGGTCTCGATGTCGGAACCGACCATCGACAGCAACAGGCCGAACACGATCATCGCGATCGCCTTCAGCACCGAGCCCTTGGCGAGCACCACCGCGAAGATCAGGCCGAGCACCATCAGCGAGAAATATTCAGCCGGGCCGAACGCCAGCGCGAGCTTGGTCAGTGGCGCGCCGAGCACGGCGATCAGCACGGTCGCGACGCAGCCGGCGAAGAACGAGCCGATCGCGGCGATCGCCAGAGCCGGACCGGCGCGGCCCTGCTTGGCCATCTGGTGGCCGTCGAGCGCGGTGACGACGGAGGTCGCCTCGCCCGGAATATTGACCAGGATCGAGGTGGTCGAACCACCATATTGCGCACCGTAATAGATGCCGGCGAGCATGATCAGCGCACCGACCGGCGGCAGGCCGAAGGTGATCGGCAGCAGCATGGCGACGGTGGCGATGGTGCCGATGCCCGGCAGCACGCCGACCAGCGTGCCGACCAGTGCGCCGATCAGGCACATCAGAAGGTTGATCGGCGAGAATGCGACCGCGAAACCGTGGGCGAGATTGGCAAACAGTTCCATCACGCCCTCACTGGATCAGGAAACGCGGGAACATCGGCATCGGAAGTCCCAGCACATAGGGGAAAAGCAGCGCGCAGCCGAGGGTCAGACAGGCGCCGACAATGATGGCCTCGACCAATTTCGTCTCCTGCGAGCCCATCGCCGCGATCATGAAGGCGGCAAAGGCGGAGACCACAAGCCCGAGCGGCCGGATCGCCAATGCGAAGAACACGATTGCGGCGGATACGAACAACGGGCCGCGCCAGGAATAGGCCGCAATATGCGGGCCGGCCTGCAGAACTCCCATCAGCGCGACACCACCGCCGAGCAACAGCAGCAGCACGGCGAACATGCGCGGCGCGGTTCCGGCGCCGAACGAAAATCCGTGCATGCCCTGCAAATCGCTCGAGGCCCACAAGGCAAACAGCGCAACCGCCATCATGGCGAGCCCGCCGACAAAATCCTGCGGACCGCGCACCCATTTCGGCAAGATCGATTTGACCGGCGCCTCGCTCGGCGTATCGCTCATGACTTCGCTTCCCCCGTCAGGGCTGTCCCGCCCGTTTTGATTGAATGGCTTGGTTTGTGGTGCGTTGACCGAAAGCCTTGCTAGCGATTTTCGTCAGATAACGCCAGCGAAACCCAAGAGGCCTCCGGCCAGCAACATCCACAAAGGGTTGATCCGCGTCGCAAAAGCAAGCGCGGCCGCGACAATGGTGATCAGGACCGCGATCCAACTTTGGTCTGAGGTCTGCGCCACGATCAGGCCGGAGGCCGCCATCAGACCAATCGACAGCGGAACCAGTGCCGCCTGGATCATCGCCGGCCAGCGCGCCTCGCGCGAGCGATCGAGGAAACGGCTCACATAATAGGCAAGCAGCGCGGTCGGTCCGCACATCGCCACCGTAGCGGCCAACGCCCCGGCCACGCCTGCGACAGAATAGCCTATCAAGGTCACGATCAGCACGTTCGGCCCCGGCGAGAGCTGCGAGATCGCGAATACGTCGGCGAACTGCTTGTCGGTCAGCCAGTGATGCACGTCGACGGCGGCACGGTGCATTTCGGGAATCGCCGAATTGGCGCCGCCGACCGCAAACAGCGACATCAGGCCGAAGGTCCAGACCAGCGCCGCGATCGGGTTGGACTCCGAGCTCATGCCCGCACCATGCGGCGGGCCAGGACCGTCGTCGCAATGCTGAGCGGGATCGCCACCAGCAGCACGATCTGGAGCGGCCAGCGGATCAGTCCGATCGCGACGAAAACAGCAGCCAGAATGACGAGGCCCGTGACATCGCGCCGCTTCAGGAGCGGCATCATCATCTTGAAGACGACGGCGAACAGCAGCCCGACCGCGGCGCAGGCGACGCCGGCGAGCGTCCGGCGCAGCACGTCGATGTCGCCGTAACGGGCATAGAGCGCGGCAAGGATGGTCGCGATCACCATCGGCGGCCCGACCAGCCCGGCGAAGGCGGCGAGCCCGCCGGCTATGCCGCGAAAGCGCGAGCCGAATACGACCGACAGGTTGACGATGTTCGGACCTGGCAGGAAATGGCACAGCGCGAAGGTCTCGTTGAACTCCTCCGCGGTCATCCAGCGGTGCTGCTCGACGATCGCGCGCCGGGCCCAGACCAGAACCCCGCCAAAGCCGGCTAGCGACATCTTGGCAAAGGCCAGGAACAGCTCGAGCAGGCCGGGCTGGTGGGGCGGCGATGGTGCGGAGGCATCCGGCGCCGGGGCGGCAACCGGCGGAGAATCCGGGGGCATGGACAAAACCTAGATCAGCGCCGGGACAGCGCCAAGACCTTGGCCAACCCCAAATCGGCGGGTTTTCACAGCCGAAAGGACCTGAATCGGCTCTGTTTTTCTAAGACTTTGCCGCTATATTGGGGGTGCCGGTTCGCCGGCTATGGAAATAAATGACCGTCGCAATAAACCATTCGGACCCGGGGGCGGTACCCGGCGCCTCCACCAAAATCCATCCGTCGCGGTGGCTTTCGGCGGGGGCGAAATAGGATCGACGAGGGCGTAAAGGGCGTGTTTTTTCTCGGTATGGTTCCGCCGACATCGGGCCAATGCAATAGTTGCCAACGACAACTTTGCTCCGGTTGCTCAGGCTGCGTAACGCAGTTTGAAAGACCATCTTAAAGTCCTAGCGGGTTAAGCTCCGCTAGGCGGGGTTCGGAGGCACCTGGCAACAGAAGCCTCCACTTTATCCCTTGTTTCCCAATCGGGCGTCTGCGCGCATTTCAGCGGCCAGCCCTGCTGATTTCCGGCTCCCGGCGGGGTAGCATGGCAAAAGGGCGAGTCGGACGGTCCGGCGCCGCCCCGGCGGGCATTTTCGAAGCGACAGGATCACCATGGCGACCGATCACATCCGATATGACGTGCTGGCGCGCGATGCGCTGCGCGGGGTGCTGCGCCGGGTGTTGTCCGACGCCGCCGAACATGGCCTGCCAGGTGAGCACCATTTCTACATCACCTTCCTGTCGCACGGCGACGGCGTGAAGCTGTCGCCCCGGCTGCTCGCGCAGTATCCGGAGGAGATGACCATCATCCTGCAGCACCAGTTCTGGGATCTGGTGGTGACCGAGGATCGCTTCGAGGTCGGCCTGTCGTTCGGCGGGATTCCCGAGCGGCTGACCGTGCCGTTCGCCGCGGTGACGCGCTTCCTCGATCCGTCCGCGCCGTTCGATTTGCGCTTCGATGTCTCGGACGCACTGTCCGAAGAAGCCCCTCCCGCCACCGCACCGGCCTCTCCCCTGCCCGCCCCTGCGACCGAGAGCGCCGAGACCGAGCAGGAGCCCGCGAAGCCCAGCGAAGGCGCCGAGGTCGTGCGGCTGGACCGCTTCCGCAAGAAATAATCTAAGCGCAGATCACGCCTCGACCTTGTAGGATGCCTGCCGGGATCGGGATGACAAATCGTCATCCCGGCCTACCTTCTGCATGAACGTGCCCTTCACGCGGACGCTGTCGCGTTGCCGCGCGGGGCCACGTTTTGACGACGCAACGGCAAGCATCCACGGAAAGCATGATGGCTCGATCGACGATCCCCTCCAAGGCAAAGACCCGCAGCGAGACCGACAGCTTCGGTCCGATCGACGTTCCCGCCGACCGCTATTGGGGCGCGCAGACCGAACGCTCGCGGCAGAATTTCAAGATCGGCCACGACCGCATGCCGATCGCGATCGTCCATGCACTCGGCATCGTGAAGCTTGCGGCCGCGGAGACCAATCGCGAGCTCGGCCAGCTCGATGCGCGCCGCGCCGGCGCCATCATCCGCGCAGCCAAGGAAGTGATCGAAGGCAAGCTCGACGACAATT
Organism: Bradyrhizobium brasilense; assembly: GCF_029714345.1. Taxonomy (NCBI): domain Bacteria; kingdom Pseudomonadati; phylum Pseudomonadota; class Alphaproteobacteria; order Hyphomicrobiales; family Nitrobacteraceae; genus Bradyrhizobium; species Bradyrhizobium brasilense. The sequence goes on along the minus strand of NZ_CP121669.1, from coordinate 2,994,504 downwards.
TCCCGCTGGTGGTCTGGCAGACCGGCTCGGGCACGCAGAGCAACATGAACGCGAACGAGGTGATCGCCAACCGCGCCAACCAGATGCTCGGCGGCGAGCTTGGCGCCAAGAAGCCGATCCATCCGAACGATCACGTCAACATGAGTCAGTCGTCGAACGACTCGTTTCCGACCGCGATGCATATCGCCGCAGCGAGCCGCATCGTCGCCGATCTGATTCCAGCACTCACCGAACTGCTTCGCGCGTTGCGCAAGAAGGAGAAGGCGTTTGCCAAGATCGTCAAGATCGGGCGCACCCACACCCAGGATGCGACGCCGCTGACGCTCGGCCAGGAATTCTCCGGCTACGCCGCGCAGGTCGAGAGCGGCATCGCGCGGCTGCGCGTCGCGGTGAAGGATCTGTTTCCGCTCGCGCAGGGCGGCACCGCCGTCGGCACCGGCCTCAACTCGAAGCCACGATTTGCGAAAACCTTCGCGCGCCACGTCGCCAAGATCACCAAGCTGCCGTTCACCAGCGCGGCCAACAAGTTCGAGGCGCTGGCTTCCAACGACGCCTATGTGCTGGTGCACGGCGCGATCAACTCGGTGGCGACCGGCCTGTTCAAGATCGCCAATGACATTCGCTTGCTCGGCTCGGGCCCGCGCTCGGGCCTCGGCGAATTGATCCTGCCCGAGAACGAGCCGGGCTCGTCGATCATGCCGGGCAAGGTCAATCCGACCCAGTGCGAAGCCATGACCATGGTCTGCTGCCAGGTGTTCGGCAATCAGACCACGATCACCGTCGCCGGCAGCCAGGGCCATTTCGAGTTGAACGTGTACAAGCCTGTGTTGGCATACTGTATGATAAATTCCATTCAGTTGCTGTCTGACGTTGTCCGCTCATTTACCGAGCATTGCGTTGTCGGAATACGCGCCGACGAAAAGCGCATCAACGAACTGATGCAGCGCTCGCTGATGCTGGTCACCGCACTCGCACCGAAGATCGGTTACGACAACGCAGCCAAGGTCGCCAAGTCGGCGCATGCGCGCGGAACGACGCTGAAGGAAGAGGCTTTGCGGCTCGGATTTGTTTCCGCGGATGAATTTGATCGCCTCGTGCAGCCGGACAAAATGACACACCCGGGCTAAAGCGAAGCGCGCATTGTCCGGATAATTACGGTCAGCGCGCGTGATATAATTATCGATCATAACGCCTAAAGACTAAGGCGCGTTACCTATGAGCTCTGCGCTGGCGCATGGTACAGACGTCTAGTTTTCGCAGAGCGAAACGGATTCTTTGATGCTATCAGGGCATCAAACGGGGATTCGGGATGGATATCGAGCCGGGCGCGTAGCGCAGTTGCTCTTGCTTTCGTCACGATGCATCACCAATTCCGCTCTGGGGACGATGAGGACGACGAGCATGGGCGACGTGGTCAACTTGAAACGATTCAAGAAGCGCGGTGAGCGCGAACAAGCAGCGAAGCAGGCCGAAGCCAATCGTGCGCTATTCGGTCGCACCAAATCCGAACGAGCGCGTGACGAATTCCTCGGCAAGCGCAACGCGCGTGTGCTCGATCAGCACCGCATCGAAAATGGAGACGCATCATGAAGTCTCCCGTCGTCAAGCGCTCGATCGTCGTCGCCGGACACAAGACCAGCGTCAGCCTCGAAGAAGCCTTCTGGAATGGCATGAAGGAGATTTCCGGTCTGCGGAACATGACGCTGTCGGAGTTGGTCGGCGAGATCGACAACAACCGTCAGCAGGGCAATTTGTCCTCCGCGATCCGGCTGTTCGTGCTCGACTACTTCCGCTCGCGCGCCACGCCGGCGGTGCCCACGGATGTCAGGCCGCAACAGGTCGACACGCGTCAGCAGGCCTGACGGCCTCTCCGACCGTCGCCACCAGTTGACGGTCGTTCCGCTGCGCGGGCTCAGCATGAGGGTCAATCGGATCGTCGCGAACGTTGCCGCACCGGACACAGCGGCAGCGAAGTCGCTCTATCGCGACGTGCTTGGCCTCGAGCCCCTGATGGATTTCGGTTGGGTTGCGACTTACGGCTCATCCGAAACAATGCAGGCTCAAATCAGCTTCGCTTCCGAAGGTGGCTCCGGCACGCCGGTGCCTGATCTCTCCATTGAGGTTGACGATCTCGACGAGGCCCTGCGCCGAATGAAGGCAGCCTGCATCGCGATCGAATACGGACCGGCGGACGAGCCGTGGGGCGTGCGGCGCTTCTTCGTCCGCGATCCCTTCGGCAAGCTGATCAATATTCTCCAGCACCGATCATGAGCCAGCGCTTCGTTTGACGCGCTGTCTTGACGCGAACCGGTGCCCGCTTCGCTTGAAAGCGCGTCTAGTTCTGCATCGCCGGCCGCTGCGATGGATTGGCGACCTGCGGCGTCAGCGACAGCGGCGGCCGCAGCGGCTTTGGCCTGGCCGCGCCGGGCGCCGGCTTGACCTCGATCGGCGGCGGCAGCGGCGCCAGCTGCGGCTGGCTCGCAACCGACGCGGGCGGCACAATGGCGGGTGCGGTGGCAACCGGCGGGACAGTCGGCGGCCGCGGCGCAACGATCTTCGGCTTCGCCGGCACGCGGCGCGGGTCAGGGCCAGGCCCCGGCAAGTTGGCGGAAGGCACTCCCGCCGAATTCGGGTTGGATGCATCCGGCGCCGGCTCGGCCGGATGCGGAAGCGCCGTTTGGGTCGGCGGCGGCGCCGGTTCGCCGCGCTCGATGGCGTCGAGCCGCTTGGTCTCCCGATCGATCGCGCGCACCGCAAGCCACGACGACAGCGCCGCAATGTCGATGCTGCGCGACAATCCATCGGGCGTACCGACGGCAAGCAGCTGGATTTCCGGTCGGCTGTTGGCCGTGCCGACCTGCGTCGATGCCAGGGCGGCGCGGATGTCGGCCTGGTCGGCCGGAATGTCGTAGCCGCCGGATACGATCGCATTGGCGCCGTTCGCCGCGAGCGTGGTGGCGCCGACCCGGAGGCGGCCGTCGCGGATGTTGAAGGGGATTTGCGCCGAAGCGATCGACAGCGCGCCGCTCGCGAGCACCGGTTCGACGATCTGCCGCAGCCGCGTGTCGTCGGTCGCCTGCCCGGAATCGCTGGCGCGGATCGCAACCTCGAAGGCGCGCGGATCGAGGCCCGGAAGGCTCAGCCCCTCCAGCGTCACGGTGCCGCTGCCGGACAGCGCGCCGGTCAAGGCCGAGGCGCTGCGGCCCTGCGTCAACAACGTCATCTGCATCGAGGCGCGTCCCTTGGGCATCGCGAGACTGCGGTAGCGCAAGGCTGAACTGTCGATGCCGGACAGCTGCACATTGGCGCTGAGCGCAAGTCCGTTGGCGCCCTGTCGCGCATCGATGGTGGCGGTCGCCTCGCCACCGCCGATCTTGCCCTTGATGCCGTCGAAGGTCAGCGATTGCCCGTCCGACCTGATGGTGCCGCTGACCGGCTGCAGCTCGGCGCCACCCGGCAGCAGGCCATGCAGCGCTTCGAACGTGACCTTGCCGCGCCAGGCGCTTGTGAGCCCCTGGCCGAGCGGCTCCGTCGCATCGTGACCGGCCGCGCCGATCGCGGCCGCGAAAATCGGCGCCAGCGTGATCTGATCGAGACCAACTTCGCCGTCGACGCTTTTCTGATCGGCGAGCGTCAGCGCCAGATGGCCGCGCAGCCGAGAACCGGCGATGATGCTGTCGAGATCGTCGAAGGTCAGCCTGTCGCCCGCGAGCGTCAGCTTCGACGACAGGCGGATGTTTGCGACCGGATCGGCTGGTTTCAGATTGAGCAGCGGACTGATGTCGGCGCTGCGGACGCGGAGGCTGATGCTGGATTTGCCCGCGTTGGCCCCGTCCTTGGTCCAAGGCTCCGCGGTCCCTTCGGCATCCGCGTCGAGCCCTGCGCCCCAGAGCCTTGCCTTCAGCCGCAACGGCGCGCCCCACGCGCCGATCGCCGTGCCCTCGAATTGCGTCGAACCGGCACCGGCTGCGACCGCATGGTCAAGCCCAAGCAGCGCCAGCAAAGCGTTGCCATCGCCGGCCGAGAATTTCGTCTCCGCTGCAACCTCGTTGCGGCGAAGTGCATCGAAATCCAGCGCACGGATCGCGGCCACCTGCGGCGTCGCCGAGATCACCGTATTGCCCTTGAGCTGCGGCGTGTCGAGATCGAGCGTCGCGCGCGCGCTGACGCGATCGGCCGCCTTGCCCTTGCCGAGGTCGAGCGCGAGCCTGGCGCGAACCGGGCCGGCAGCCGCGCGGAGCACGCCAAGCCGCGCGGCCAGCGCCGGCGCGAACGGCTGAACCACAGCGGTCAGCCGGCCAAGCGACGCGGCGGTCGCGTCGACCGCGAGCTTGCCGGTCGAATTAGCGCGGTCGAAATTGCCATTGCCGTCCAGCGTGACGTTGTCGGGCTGGCCGATCTTGACGCGCTCGAGCACGATATTCTTCGGGCTATAGGCGATCTTCGCCAGCAGCGGCCGCAATTCCTGCCCGGAAGAGACCGCGCGCCCGACGTCGAGCGACAGCTGCGCCTCGTCGGGCCATTCGCCTTGCGGACCGGCCAGCGAGCGGATCAATGCCGCGGTCGCGTCGAGATCGAGCCGCTCCGCCTTCAACTGCGCCTCGACCTTCGAGCCGCTGGTCGCCTCGCGGTGCGTAACCGCGACGCGGCCCTCGAGCGTGCCGCCCTCAATCTCCGCCTTCATCGCGTCGATCGAAAAGCCTGATGGCGACACCATGACGTCGCCGCGCAACCGCAGCGGCTTCTGGCTGCGATAGGTGACGTCGCCGCGCCCCTGCAGCCAGGTCATCAGCGCGTCGGGATCGGACGATTCGATGTTGAGCGCGGTCTTGAAGCTGTTCGCTGCACCGGCTTGCGCGCTGGCACCGCTCATGGAGACCCGCGTGGATCCCGGCGCGCGAAATTCCAGCCGGCGCACCGTCCAGGATTTCGCATCCGATCGCAGCTCCGCCGAGATGTCCTGCAACGGACGGCCGCCGAGCATGATCTGCTCGGACGCCAGCTCCAGCTGCGCCGGTATCGGGCTTTGCGGAAGACCCGACAACACCGCGCGCATGGCCGGCAGCACGCGGACCGGCTCGACATTGCCGTTGTTGCTATCCTTGGCGCTATCCTTGGCGGCGAACTTGTCGCCGTCGAGCTGCCGCGCCGTAAGCGAGGCGCGCAGCAGCGGCGACGCACCAAAACGCAGATCGCCATTACCGGCGAGCTTCAGCGCACGGTCCTCGGCGCCATAGCTCAATTCGATCTGGTCGAGCCGTGCCGCCGAATAGTCCGATTTCACCTTGGCTGCGATCCGCCATGGCGGCGCATCGCCGCCGCGCTGACCGGGCGCACCCGCCAGCGTCAGTGTGCCCTCGAACCGCGGCGCGCGGGCCTCGAAGGTCAGGATGCCGTCGAGATCGGCCGACACCGGCCGCTGCCCGGGATCGACGCTGAAGTGCAGGCGGGTGCCGCTGCCATCGGCGCTTTGCCCCGAGGAGACCCGAAACGGGTAGCGGTTGCCGTCGAACATGAAATTGCCGTCACCGCGGATCGCGCTGGCCAGCGAGCGGACGTCGCCGCTGAAGGCAATGTCGTTCAGCTCGAGCGTGCTGCGGCTCGCGGCATCATGCAGTCCGATGCGGCCGGTCAGGTTGAGCCGGTCGATCGCCAGCGAAGCGAGGTTGAAGCTCCCGCTCGACGGCGACCAGTCGATCCGCCCTTTCGGGTCGAGCCCGAGATCGAGCGACACGCCGTTGACGGTGAGCTCGTTCGCGCGCCACTCGCCGCGCATCAGCGAGCTCAGGCTGAACTCGACGTCGAGATTGGCAGCCCGAATCTTGCCGAGGTCGTTGGCGCCGCCGACGGTGACCGTCTTCAACCGCAGCGAGGGTGCCGGCAGCAGTCGCGCGTCGAGATTGCCGGCGACGCGAATCGGCACGCCGATAATCTTGGACGCCTCCGCCTCGAACTGCGGCCGGAACTGGTTCCAGTCAACGAAATATGGACCGACCAGCGCCGCGACCAGTGCAAGAATGAAGGCAATTGCCAGGCCGAGCAGCGTCGTCTGCACGGTGTCTCCCTTTGAGCCAGCTCCGGGGCAGCCTCCTCATGCTGAACCCTTTGCCAACCTCTGGCCGGAGCAACCCAAATATAGAGACAACTACGGCGAAGTCACAGCCGGTTTACTGCTGGGACTTCGGACAGATGGTGGATTTCCCGTTCAAGCGTGCGTGTGCCGGCCTCGCCGCGGATCGCTGCCCCGCGGGAACGTCACCAGCTCGCCGGCAGCCGCTTCAGCCCGCGCAGCACGAAGGTTGGCCGCCACTCCGGATTTTCCGCGTCATCGAGCCGCAGGTCGGGAATCCGGCGCAGCAGTGTCGAGATCGCGATCTCGGCCTCGATCCGCGCCAGCTGGGCGCCGAGGCAGAAATGGATGCCGCCGCCGAACGACAGCGGCTTGACGTTCGGCCGCCGGATGTCGAGCCTTTCGGGGTGATCGGGGTAGACAGCCTCGTCGTGATTGGCCGAGCCGAGCAGGCACAGCACGCTCTCGCCCTTCGGGATGCGCTTGCCACCGAGGTCGTCGATGTCCTCCAGCGCGACACGGCCGGTCAGCTGCACCGAGGAATCGTAACGCAGGAACTCCTCGATCGCATTGGTGATCAGGCCGGGATTGGCCTTCAGCAGCGCGAGTTGGTCCGGGTTGCGGAACAGCGCCAGCAGGCCGTTGCCGATCAGGTTCACGGTCGTCTCGTGGCCGGCGCCGAACAGCAGGATGATGTTGCCGGTCAGTTCCTCATTGGTGAGCTTCTGGCCGTCCTCTTCGGCCTGCACCAACTGGGTGGTGAGGTCGTCGCCGGGCTGCTTGCGGCGCAGCTCGAACAGCTGATGGAAATACATCGCCGCCATCGCATTGGCGGCGTTGCCCTGCTTGATTTCCTCGGGCGTCAGCGGCACCGGCTCGAGGATACGGCCGCCATCGCGCGAACCGTTGTAGAAGGCCTCGCGGTGTTCCTCGGGGATGCCGAGCATGTCGCAGATGATCGTGACCGGCAGGCGGAACGCGAAATCCTCGATCAGGTCCATCTTGCCTTGCGGAATGATGCGGTCGAGCGTCTCGTCGACGACGTGCTGGATGCGCGGCCGCATGTCCTCGACCCGCCGCGCGGTGAAGGCCTTGACGACAAGGCCGCGCAGGCGGGTGTGGTCGGGCGGATCCTGCTGCAGCATCCAGTGGCTCATGCTGCGGAAGACCGGCTCCTCCATGATCTTCGGACCGTAGCGGCGGATCGAGCGCTCGGCAAAATCCTTGCCGAACCGCTTGTCGCGCAGCACGAGGCTCGCCTCGGCGTGCCGGCTGGCGACGAAGGCGCCGTGCACATTGACATGCATCGGATCGAGGCGGCGTAGCCGCTCGTAATACGGATAGGGATTGCGAATGAATTCAGGCGCCAGTGGATTGAAAAGCGGCTCGCCGCTCGCCGGCTGAACTTGCTCGTTCATGGTGACCTCGTTCGCTCGCTACGCCGGTGCATGCAGCCTGGCGTGCCCTGGTGTCATCCTCAAGTCCGCATCATCACGGATGCGGCTGTTCTGGTTCTGTCGAATGCAACTCGATACACTCTTGTATCGAGTTGCATTGTGCCCTAAAATGCGCCGATGTCAAGGGTTCGAACCAGACCGACACGGGACGACACCTGCGAGAAGCTGTTCGAGGCGGCGGCGCGGGTGTTCGAGGAACAGGGCATCGGCGGCGCCAGCATCGAGGCGATTGCGGCCGCGGCGGGCTTCACCCGCGGCGCCTTCTATTCGAACTTCAAGAGCAAGGACGAGCTGATCTTCGCGATGCTCGAGGATCACGTCGAGCAATCGATCCGGCGCAATCTCGATTTGCTCGCCCGGCACAGCAACCTGGCCGACTTCCTCGAGGCGCTGCGCACCATGGATCGCAGCCGGCAGGATCCGCTCGGCCGCTCCCCTCTCCTGCACATGGAGATGATCCTGTTCGTGGCGCGCGCCGAGAAGCGCCGGCCCGAGCTCGCCAAGCGCCTGCGCGCGCGGCGCAAGCTGATCGCCGACATCGTCACGACTGCGCAGAAGAATAGCGGCAGGAACGGCAGGCTCGATCCGGATTGGACCGGAGCGATCGTGCTGGCGCTGGAAGATGGTTTCCGCCTGCACCGCCTGATCGATCCGGAAACCACCCCCGCCGACAGCTGCCTGCGCGCGATCACCGACCTGCAGCGCGCGATCGGCGTTTCGGCAGCCTGACGCGTCAGGCCGCGCTTGCGACCTTGTGCACCTGTCCGGCGACGGCGCGGACCTTGCGGGGCGAGGCCTGCCAGATCGCAAATGCCGACAGCAGGCTGACGGCGATCCCGAGCAGGAAGGCGCTGGTATAGCTGCCCGAGAGATCATAGAGCTGGCCGGTGATCCAGGGGCCCGCAGCGCCGCCGGCGAGCGCAGCCAGCATCACGGTGCCGAAGATGCTGCCGTAATGCTTGCCCTGAAAGATCTCCAGCACGACCGGTCCCATCACGGATGTCAGGCCATAACCAAGCGCGCCCTGGGTGAAGACCATGAGATAGATCAGCGCCATGTTGGGCCAGTATTTCAAGGCGGCGAGCGCGGCGAAGCAGATCACGAAGCCGAAGCAGGAGATCGCCCACACCCATTCCCGGCCGATGCGATCGGAGAGATGCCCGAGCCAGATCTGGCCGGGAATGCCGAGCAGGCTGACGACGCCAAGCGCCCAGACGCTAACACTGGAGCTGAACCCGATGTCGAGCAGGAATTTGGTCTGATGCACCTGCACCGCGTACCAGATGTACAGGCCGCAGAAATAACCGATCGCGATCCACCAGAACCGCGCGGTGCGCAGCGCACGCGACAGCGTCCAGTCGGTGCCGGCCCACACCGGGTCGACGATATTCGATGCCGGCCTGGCTGACGTCGCCGTCGGTGCGGCATCGCCGTCCGGCTGCAGGCCGATGTCCTCCGGCCGCTTGTGCAGCAAGAGATTGATCGGCGCGAGCACGACCAGCACCACGATCCCCATTGCGGTGCAGGCGGTGCGCCAGCCGGTGTGCTCGATCATGTGCTGCACCCACGGCAGCAGCGTCACCGAGCCGATACCGACGCCGGCGAAGGCGAGCCCGATCGCGAGTCCGCGGCGGCGAAGGAACCAGTTCGGCACGAACAGCGATTGTCCGGAATAGCCGAGGCAGACGCTGCCAGCGCCGACCAGCACGCCGATCGTGAGATAGAGGTGCCAGGGCTGCGTCGTCAGCGGCGCCAACAGCAGACCCGAGCCCATCAAGAGCACGCCAAGCTCCATCACTGCGCGCGGACCGCCGCGGTCCATCAACCGGCCGATCAGCGGACTTGCGATCGCCGAGGCGACAAAGCCGAACGAGAAGGCGCCCGCCGTGATGCCGCGCTCCCAGCCGAATTCCGAGATGATCGGCGGATAGAACAGCGAGAACGCCGTACGCGCGTTGACGCCGATCGCCATGGTGACGAAGGTCACCGCGACGATGATCCAGCCGTAGAAAAAGGGAAGTCGCATCGGAGGCAGCATTCCATCCGCAACGGAACAGGCTGGACCGGCGCCGTAGCGGACTTTGGGCAGCCGGCAGCAGGCGCTGCCACCAGCCAGATTTCAGGACGACCTGGAGACAGAAGGGCCGACGTATCCGTCGACCCTTGCCGCCACAATCAACCGCCGTGATCGCCTCGTCAACGCTTGCGCGGACGCTTAGCCGCCTTTTTGGCTGCCTTCTTCTTGCTAACGACCTTCTTCTTGCCGGCGCGCTTCCCGCCGCCTGATTTGGTGCGCCTGAACGTTGGCCTGCGGAGCGAAAGCTCGGGCCAGGCGATCGGCTGTTCACCGCTGTCTGGGTCGTTGTCGCCGGGCGGATCTTCGGCGCTGTCATCCATCGGCCCTTGCACGACCAGATGGACAAGATAGGCGGTGCCGGCCCCATTCAGGTAGTTCGCGAGCGGCTCGTTGTTGCTCGGAAACAGATGCGGATGGGTCACCACGCTGTTTTCCTCAACCGAGAACTTCACCGCCTTGATCGCGGTTCGGGTCATCGCGTCGCCCAGGATCTTCTTGATCGCCTCCTGCGTCTCCTGAGGCAGCACATGGTGGAGAAAGAAGAACCATTTCCGCTTGGCATCATCCTTCCCGTAATCCTTGCTCGGATAGGCACCGATGCGGAACGCGACGCGCCGCAACCTGTGGCTCGGATCAAACAGCTTTTCTTTCTTGTTGTGCTTGCGAAGAGTAGCCAGATCCTTGCCGCTGAAGAGCTCATTCAGCCGGTCCACGATTTCAGCATCGGGACCGCTGCCGACGGGAAGTAGCGCACCCATTTGTCGTCTCCCTTTGTGCAATTTGATTCAGTCGTAAAAACTCGGACAGATAGCACCGCGGAATTGCCGGCGCGGCCTCCGGTCGAACCAGTACGCGTTTGCGCCTCGGCCAATGATCGGCCCAGCACACGCTTGGACCGCGCTTGCGAGCTCCCAGGCCGCAGGCGGCAAGCGCGGTCAATTGCTCGATGCTCGATACCGCGCGCTGAATCGAGAGCGTGCGCCCGGTCTGCTTGCGTAACCGGGCTGCGCCCTTGGCGAGAATCCAGCGGTCCGCCGCGCACTCGCAACCGAGCTCGGAATTGGCGGCGAGCCGGCCGCCTTTCGACAGATGGTGTCCGACTTCGTGAAGCAGGGCGAAGACAAGGCCGTCGGCGTTCATCGCCGCGTGGTAAGCCAGTCCGCCATAGATCCGCACGACGCGGTCGTTGCCACGAATGAAGGCCTGAGCATTGACGGTTGCGCTTCCTTCGTCGAGCTCGAAAAGCAGATCGGAAAACGCACGCCTGAAATCGGCCAGGATCTCGCAAAGGAGCGCGTCCCTGCACGCGCGGGCGCTTCCTTTGCCGACCGGTTCGCCCGTCACATTCGCGAACAACATGAGATCATCCGAATGGGATCAGAACAATTTCACTCGCAACTCAAATATTATTGGCTTCGTTCGAACTTCGACTCGCTTTGACCGTCTTTCCCGCGCCACCGACAAAGGGCGCGAAGATCATTGCGCCGGTCTCGTGAAGCAGCGCGGTCGCGCGATCCAGTTCCTTCGTGCTCTCCTCGGCCTCATTGCCGCGCCCGGAGCGCAACAGCAGATCGGCGCGAACCGATCGGGCAAGGCATTCCGGAATGCGCGCGTGCCGCTTGACCGCAACCGCAATCGCCTCGTCGACGGCGGACAACGCTGCCGCCGCATCTCCCTTCTGCCGATACGCGTTCGCCAGATCGGCGAGAATCCGTGCTTCGTTTTCGAGGCCGGCCTTGCGAGTTCGCGCGAAGTCGAGCGCGGCCGTCAGATCCTCGATCGATGATGTGATCCGGCCTGCCACCATATGGGACAGGCCGCGGCTGGCCTGGGCGTAGACGCGCAAATATGGATTGCCGCTTTTGACCGCGAGCGAGAAGGCGCGATCGGCGTGGTGCTGGGCCAGTCCGACGTCGCCTTCGGACCAGGCGAGGTCGACATAGGCGAGGCTCGGAATGACGTAGTGAATGGCATCGACCTGGCTGCCATCCAGTTGCAGCACGCGATCGAGCAGCGGCCGGGCCTCGGACCCGCGCCCCAGCATCACGAGCGTCTGCCCGCGCATGGCGGTCAGCCAGACCTCGACGTCGAATCCAAGCGTCTCCCGGTCCGACTTCACGATCTCCGAGGCGCGTGCGGCCGCCTCCATGTTCATCTGCAGCGCCTCCGACATCCGCCCCGAGAGCCGGAGCGCGTGGCAGAGAATGGCCTTCAGCGTGACCTGGACGCTGGAGTCGGTGCCGGTGTCGGCAAGCGCCTTGGCTTCCAGCACCCGCTCGACATATTCGTCGGCCGAGCCGCCATTCGCCAAAATCCGGCCGTAGGCAGCGTGAATCAGCGTGTTGGCGCGCAGGTCCCCCATCGCGAGCGCGAGGCCGCGGGCTTCCTCGAAATAGACCTGCGCATCGGCGGCGGAAATTCCCTCGCGCCAGCCGAAATTCACGATCTGGCCGCAGGCCATCATCTTCAGATAGTCGGTCATTTGCGACGGAGGCTGGTGCGTCAGGAGTTCACGCACCTTCTTCCAGCTTCGCAAGGCCTGACTGGGATCGTTCGCGCCGACCCAGACCGCCGCGCGCATGTGCTGCTGCGCCGCCTTCAAATGTTCGCCGGCATGCTCCCAATGGTAGGCGAGAAGCGACGCCCGTTCCTCGGCGCGATCCTTGAACAGCTTCTCGATCGCCTGCGCGACGGCCGCGTGAAGCTCGCGGCGCCGTTCGTGCAACAGCGACAGATAAGCGACTTCCTGGATCAGCGGATGACGAAACGCGATCAGCCGCTGCTCAAAGGGAGGCACGTCGTAGAGCAATTCGGCGCGTCGCAAATGTCCCACGGCTTCCAGCAGCTCGGCCTTCGCCAGTCCGGCAACGGCATCGAGAACCGACAACGAAATCTCGCGCCCGGCAACCGAAGCGACCTCAAGGGCTCTTTTTGCGTGTTCGTCGAGGCGATCGATGCGCGCCGCGACCACTGCTTGCACGGTCGTCGGAAGCGGAATTGTGTCGATGCCGCCCTTCAGCCGGTACGCGCCCTTCTCGCCCTCGAAGTCGCCGCGCTCGACGAGGGCGCTCATGAGCTCTTCCAGGAAGAACGGATTGCCGTGCGCGCGCTCGACGATGTTCCGGCTCAACAGCGCCAGCGACGGGTCGGTACCAAAATGATCGCGCAAGATCGATTGCGCCTCCGCGGGCCCAAGCGGAGCCATGTTGATCTGCCGGTAATGCGACCGCTGCATCAGCGGCGCGCTCAATCCGGCCCTGAAATTGACCAGCAGCATCGTCGTGGTTCCGACCACGGCGTCGGCAAGGGCCTCGACGAACTCCTCGCTCGCCGGATCGATCCAGTGCAGATCGTCGATCAGGACGACCGTCACATTGTCACGAGGTGCGGCGCGTACCAGTTCGCCGACGAAATCGAGCAATTGGGCCTTGCGGGCCTTGGGATCCAGTTTCGGCGCGGGCTGGTGCGGGTCCGCCAGACCGAGGAATTCCAGCAGCACGGGTGCCAGATGATCGGAGACCGGCATTGCCGCCAACCGGTCGAAGACACGGCGGCGCGAGACGTCCGGCGCTTCCTCCTTGATGCGAAGGCCGAAAATATCCCGAAGCAGCGCCAGCACCGGCTGAAACGGCGTTGCGCGGCCGTGCGCGAGCACACGCGCCTCAAAGACGCGGATGCCCTTGCTGCGACAACTCTCGGCAAATTCGAAGCAAAGGCGACTCTTTCCTATGCCGGCTTCGCCAACGACACCGATCGCCCGGCCATCTCCCTTGCGGGTGTTCTCGAGTTCAGCCGTCAGCGCCGCAAACTCGTCGGCGCGGCCGGTCAAGGGACTCAACCGTCGTCCGGTCCGGAACACACCGCTCGACGGCGCATGCTGGAGGCCCCTCAGCCTGAGCACCTCGATGGGGGCCGCCAGCCCTCGAATGGCCTGCTCGCCAAGCGACTCCACCTCCACGAACTGCTTCGCGACAGCGTAGGTTTCCCTCGAGACCAGAATGGTGCCGGGCTCGGCAAGGTGCTCCAGTCGACTGGCGAGGTGCACGTTCGCGCCCGCGGCGTCATAGGTTTGATAGATGCCGTGCTCGATGGCCTGGAAGACGACCTCACCGGTGTGGACGCCGACGCGGATTTGCATATCGACGTCATGCAGGCGCTTGACGTCATCCTGCATCGCCAGCGCCGCGAGACAGCCCCGAACGGCGTGATCCTCATGAGGCTGCGGGGCGCCGAACATCGCCATGACGCCGTCGCCCTGGGCCTTGTTGACGACGCCGCCGTAGCGGTGAACCGCCTCGTTCATCAGGTCGAGTACCGGCTGCAAGCGGCGCATGCCCAGTTCGGGATCTCCGAGGCTATCGATGATGCCCGTCGAGTTGCTGATATCAGCGAAAAGGATCGTGAGGCGCTTCCGCTCCCCACCCTTGGCATGCAAGCTCCTCAGGGCATGCTCGTGCGACGGCTGAACCCGGGTCGCGTCAATCGCCGTCGCCAACGCAGCGCCGCACTTTCCGCAAAAGCGGCTGCTTGATCCGTTCAGGTGGCCGCAAGCTTCACACGTAATTCCGAGAGTGGCCCCGCACCCTTCGCAATACTCATTGGTCGCCCTGTTCTGACAACCGCAACGCAAACATTGCATCGTAGGCCTCTTGAAGAGAGCTGCAGACGCAGGCAACAGCAACAAGTCTTAAAAACAACGCGACAATGATCACAATCGGGTATCGTTGTGAAGCTTAGCAAAGCCGCCTGCACCTGTCGTGCCATTTTATGGCGCACGTGCAGATTGCGCCAAAACGGCAGTCGACGCCGCATCCGATCACAAGTTGCGTCGCCGTTGGCGTCGAGCACACAGGTTGCATTGGCTAAGTCTGCAACGCGTGGCTCTCATGGCCGAAATAGGCGCGCTCGAGCCGATGCGCCAAGTCGCTCTCTCCGGTCGACGCCTCCAGCGCGATCGCACCCTGCACCAGCGCGTAGACGCGATCGGCGCAGGCGAGCGCCTTCTCCAAGAGCTGCTCGACCAGCAGCACGGAGGTGCCCTGCTCGCGCAGCCGGCCGATGACGTTGAGGACGCGATCGACCAGCACCGGCGACAGTCCCGCGGACGGCTCGTCGAGCATCAACAGCCGCGGCCGGCGGACCAGGCCCTGCGCCACCGTCAGCATCTGCTGCTGCCCGCCCGACAGCGCGCCGCCGCGTTCATGCCGCTTCTCGGCGATTTCGGGAAAGAACGCCAATGCCTCCTCGATGCGCACGGCGCGCTCGGCGCGCGGCAGGTCATAACCTGCGAGCAGCAAATTGTCGGTCACGGAGATCTGCGTGAACACGCGATGTCCCTCGATCACATGCACGAGCCCGGCCCGCGCGGCATCGCGTGGCGTGGCGTTGGTCATGTCGCGGTCGCCGAACCGGACCTGTCCGGCAGTGACGGGCAACAGTCCGGACATCGCGCGCAGCAGCGTGGTCTTGCCGGCCCCGTTGGGCCCGAGCAGCGCCACGACCTCGCCGGCGGCAATCGCGATGTCGATGCCGTGCAGCACACGGATCTTGCCGTAGCCGGACTCCAGCCGATTGACCGAGAGCAACGGTTCAGCCGCCGAGATAGGCACTGACGACCTCCTTGTGGACGCGGATCTCCGCCGGGGTTCCCGCCGCCAGCGTCCGGCCCAGATTGAGCACGGTGACCTGGTGGCAGATATCGAAGATCAGATCGGCATGGTGCTCGACCAGCAGCACACCGGTACCGCGGCCGCAGACCGCCTTGATCAGGCTGGCAAGCCGCTCGATCTCGTCATTGGAGAGACCCGCGGCGGGCTCGTCGAGCAGCAGGAAGTCCGGATCGAGCATCAGCGCCCGCGCGATCTCGATGAAGCGCAATTCGCTGTGCTGCAGGCGATCGGCGCGGATGTCGGCGAGCGCCTCGAGGCCGACGACGCCGAGCAGCGCGTGCGCCTTGGCCGCGAGCAGACGCTCGTCGGCGCCGTTGCGCGGCAGCGCGAGCATCGCCTCGACGAAATTGGCCCGGCCCTCGATCGAGCCGCCGATCATGACGTTCTCCAGCACCGAGGCTTCGCCGATCACGCGCGGCGTCTGGAAGGTGCGCGCGATGCCGCACGCGGCGCGCTTGACCGGCTGACCCGCGGCCAGGACTTCGCCACCAAGCGTCATGGTGCCGGCTTTGGCGGCATAGTAGCCCGAGATCACGTTGAGCGTCGTGGTCTTGCCGCTGCCGTTCGGTCCGATCAGCCCGTGGATCGCGCCGGGCGCGATATCGAGATCGAGGCCGTCGATCGCCTTCACATTGCCGAAGCTCAGCGCGATGCCGCGCAATTGCAGTGTCTTGCCGCCGTCCCTGCGGCGCACGATGTCGGCGAGTGCAGCGGGCCGCGGAACGATAGCACGGTTGCTGGCGAGCGGCCGACGGTTGCGGAAATCGAGCAACGCCGCGATGCCACCGGGCATCACCAGTACGATCACGAGCAGCAGCACCGCGTAGAGGAAGGTCGACCACGCCGCGAGCGGTGCCGCGATCTCGGGCAGGATGGTCAGGATGATGGTGCCGAGCATGGGCCCGAGGATCGAGCCGCGGCCGCCGATCAGGATCGCGATGAAGAACAGCACCGAGAGATCGAAGGTGAACGCATCAGGCGTGATGTAGGTCTGCAGGGTCGCGAACAATCCGCCGGCGATCGCCGCCAGCGCGCCGGCGAACAGGAAGATCGCGATCAGCATTTTCGGCTTGGAGATGCCGCTGGCCTCAGCGGCGACCTCGGCATCGCGCACCGCGATCAGCGCGCGGCCGAACCGGCTGCGCGCGACGTTGGCGCTCATCCAGGTGGTCAAGGCGGCGAAGGCGATGCAGAGGGCGTAGAAGCCCCACGGCGTGTTGAACGGCGGCGGGAATTCCGGACCGGCAATGCCGATGCCGCCGCCGGTCACGCTCTGCCAGGCCAGCGCGATCTGGGTCACGATGGTCGCAAAGCCGAGCGTCGACATGGCGAAGTAGAAGGTACGCAGGCGCAGCGCCGGCAAGCCGACCACCACGCCGAAGATCGCGCCGATCAGGCCGGCGATCGGCAAGGCGACGAATACCGGAAGCGCCGGCATCACGTTGCCGGCAACCAGCACGCTCGTCGTGTAGGCGCCGAGCGTCAGCAGCGCGACATAGCCGATCGCAAGGTGACCGGCGAAGCCGACCACCAGATTGAGGCCCGATACCAGCACCCAGTAGATCGCCATGCGGGTGCCGATCAGCACCCAGTAATCGTTGCTGACGAACGGCAGCAGCACCGCCGCCACCAGAATGCCGAGGAACGGCAGGACGTGCGGCAGCGCGGCGCGCCACACGCCGCTGTCGGTTCGGGACGGCGTGGCCACGACCGACGTCATCACACCCTCCGCGCGGTCGAGGCGCCGAACAGCCCTTGCGGCGCGGCGAGCAGCACCACGATGAACAGCGTGAACACCGCGACCGAGGAAAAGATGCCGCCGACCAGGAAGTTCGCGGCCTGCTGGAACAGGCCGAGCGCCAGCCCGCCGATGATCGCGCCTCTGTTGTTGCCGAGCCCACCCAGCGCCACCGGCACGAAGCCGTAGAAATTGAGCAGCGCGCCGTTGGCGAAGAAGGCGAGCAGCAACTGGCCGCCGGAAAACCCGGCGATGCCGCCGACCACGCCGGCAAGCGCGTAGCTCGCGACCCGCAGATTGCGCTCAGGCAGGCCGAGCGCCCGCGCCGCAAAATTATCCTCGGCGATGGCCAGGAACGCGCGGCCGACCAGGGTGCGGCGGTAGAGATACTCAAGGCCGATGATGGTGACGGCACAGGCGAGGACCGGCAGCCAGAATTTCTCGTCCCAAAGGCCCTCGCCGAATCCTGCGATGCGCGGGAACGGCTGCGGCTCGGTGCCCCATTTGATCGCGGTGATTTGCTGGATCATCAGCGCGACCGCGAGGGTCGAGAGCACATAGAGATGCTGGTCGAGGCTCTTGAGCACCGGCCGCACCGCGACGAATTCGGTGATGATTCCAATCACCGCGCAGCAGAGCAGCGTCAGCACGAAGCCGACGGCAATGGGCAGGCCGAGCTTCAGCGTGAACATCGAACCAAACACGCCGCCCAGCATCGCCAGCTGGCCGGCGGTGAAGCTCATCACCCGCGAGGTCGAGAACATCGTGTTGTAGGTGACGCCGACGAGCGCGTAGATCGCGCCCGCCGCGAGACCGGATGCAAGGATCGAGGCCAGCATCGGCTGCGCCTCGCCCTTCTATGTATACCCCGGCGCCAGCGCGAAGGTGCCGTCCTTGGCGGTAGAGGCTTCCGACATCACGATCTCTTCGGTCAAATAGCCGTTGTGCTCGGTCGGCGAGAAGCGGTAATTGCCGAAATAGCCGGGATAGGTCGACAGCGTATTCCAGTACTTGATGATGCCGGCGCTGTCGGTCGAGCCGCTTTCGGCGACCGCCTTGGCGATCAGCTCGATGCAATCGATGCCGCCCGCGACCCACCACAACAGCGTGTCGTTCAGCGCGATGTTGGCCTTGGTCAGGCGCGCAACCAGGTCCGCGCTCTTCGGCGGCAGCTTGCCGGCGCCGTCATAGCTGCAGCTCTTGTAGCCGATCGCGTAGACCTTCTTCCAGTTCTCCGGCTTGGCGACCAGGCTCGCAAGCTCGCCCGACGCCATCGAGGGATGCCCGACAAAAGGCACGTCCCAGTTCATCGCGGCGCGGGTGTTGAACATGCGCGCCTCCATGCCGGTCGAGACGCTCCACACCACGATCGCTTCCGCGCCGGCATTCTTGGCGCGCAGCATGTCCGGCGTCATGTCGGGCTGCGTGGCGTCGATGTTGGCCTGGTAGGCCACCTCGGCACCGTCCTTCTTGAACGCCGCGACGGAAGCGCCGACCGCGGTGACGCCATAGCCGGTGGTGTCGCCGATCACGGCGACCTTCTTCACCTTGAGGATCTTGAGACAGTAATTGCGCACGGCATCGTCCCATTGGTTGTTCGACGGCGCGATGCGGAACGCGTTGGGGAACTTGACCGGGTCGATCAGGGTCTCGACGACGCAGGGATGCAGGTCCGGCATCTTGGCGCGCGCCATGATCGGCGTCGTCGCCAGCGCCTCGCCCGAGTTCAGCGGCCCCCAGATCGCGTGCACCTTGGCCTGGCTGATCAGCTCCTGCGTGGCGTTCACCGCCTTGGTCGGATCGCCCTGGGTATCGCGCATCACGAGCTCGATCTTGCGGCCCTTCACCCCGCCGGCACCGTTGATGGCGTCGACCGCGAAGTTGACGCCGCGATTGAAGCCGACGGTCGGCGCCGAGCTCGGGCCGGTGATCGCCGCGAGACAGCCGATCTTGATCGGTTCCGATTGTGCGACGGCTGGCGCCGGGAAGGAAAATGATGCGGCGCTCAATGCACCGGCGCTGCCCAACAAAACGTCACGGCGTGAAATAGCCATGTGATGCCTCCCTGTTTCCCTCTCGGCGCCCGTCGTTTGTTGCGGGACGTCCGTTCATTGATTGTCCGCGCGCTCAGGGGCCGCGGTTATGCGGGCCAAGTCTGGGCCGGATGCGAAGCTCTTGTCCAGCCCCGCGGACGACATTGGGCTTCGCCAAACTTTCATGGCCGAGGCCGCCGCGTCCAGTAGCCGGCATTGACCGCGCCGACGGGTATCTCGCCGGCAATGATCTTCGCGACCTGGCGTACCGTCTCCGATGACTGATGCTCGATCGCCTGCGGCGTCAGGCCGCCGACATGCGGCGTTGCGATCACATTGTGCAGCTTCGCAAGCTCGGGCGTCGGCATCTGGTCCGACGCGCGGCCGACATCCATCGCGGCACCCGCAATGCGGCCATCGCGCAGCGCGGCCGACAGCGCCGCCTCGTCGACGAGGTTTCCGCGCGAGAGGTTGATGAAGAATGCGTGCTTCGGCATCCGCGCCAGTGCGGCCTGCCCGATCAGGTTCTCGGTCTGCGCGTTGGCGATCGCGAGACAGACAACGTAGTCGGCGCGCGCCAGCAGATCGTCGAGCGGCAGATGCGCGATCGCCGCATCATCGATCGTTACGTAGGGATCGGCGACCAGCACACTCATGCCGAGCACTTTTGCGATCCCGGCAAGATAGCGCCCGACGCTGCCATAGCCGATGATGCCGACCGTGCTTCCCGCCAGCTGGCGGCCCATGACGACCTCGGGCGCCCTGCCCGCGTGATAATCCGCGGTCGCGCGCGAGACGCCGCGCGACAGATCGACCATGAAGCCGAGCGCGAGCTCGGCGACCGACTGGACGAAGCCGGCGCTCGCCTGCGTCACCAGCACGCCGGCGGCGGAGGCCGCGGCCACGTCGATATTGCGGATATCGACCGCGCAGCGCACGAAGGCGCGCAACTTCGGCAGCTGCGGAAAGATCTCCCCACGCCCCTGCGTCATGCGGTCGGCGACGATGATGTCGACATCGGCCGCGGCCTCGACCAGCGCCGCCGCATCGAGCGCCTCCTCGCCCTCGTGCAGCTCGACGTCGGCGACCGCGCGCAGGCCGTTCAGGCTGCGCTCGCCATAATAGTCGCGGCGCATCTGCGGGGTATGGGCGAGCAGCACCTTCACAATCCCACTCCCCTAGTAGCCAAGCGCATGCGGCAACGCCGTGCTGATCGCGGGCACGAAGGCGATCACCAGCAGGCACAGCAACAGCAGGCCGAGATAGCCCGCGATCGGCTTGATGGTCTGCTCGATCGGCACGTTGCCGATCAGGCAGGCGCCGTAGAGCCCAAGGCCAAGGGGCGGAGCAAAGAGCCCGAGCCCCATCGCGATCACGAGCACGACGCCGAAATGCAGCGGATCGATGCCGAGCTTGACGGCAACCGGCAGCAGCAGCGGGCCGAAAATGATCAGCGCCGCGGCGCCTTCGAGCACCGAGCCCATCACCACCAGCACCAGGATCGACAGCAGCATGAACAACCAGACACCGTGGCTGCCCGAGATCGCCAGCATGAGATCGCCGACGGCATGCGGCACCTGCTGCAGCGTCAGGATGAAGGCCAGCGACTGCGCCGCGGCGACGATGAACAGCACCAGCCCCGAACGAACAGCCGACTGCACGAAGCAGTGCGCCAGACTCCTCGCACCGAGCTCGCGGAACAGCAGGCTGCCGACGGCGATGGCGTAGACCGCGGCGAAGGCGGAGATCTCGGTCGCGGTGGCGAAGCCGCTCTTGAAGCCGAAGAAGATCATGAAGATCAGCCCGAACGAGGCGATCGCACCGGTCCAGAGCCCGGATACCGCGACGCGCGGCTCGGCTTCCACGTTCGCCGCGGGGCGCTTGCCGAAGATGATCGACACCGCGATCAGCGCCAGCGCCATCAGCGCGGCCGGCAACATGCCGGCGACGAACAGTCCGCCGATCGAGAGGTTGGCGACGAAGCCGAGGATGATGAGGTTGATGCAGGGCGGAATGGTCTCCGCCATGACCGCGGAGGCGGCGAGCAGCGCCACCGCTCCGCCCGGGTTCTGCCGCGAGCGGCGCGCCGCCGGGATCAGCACCGAGCCGACCGCGGCAACGTCGGCCATCTTGGAGCCCGAGATGCCGGAGAACAGCACCATCGACATCACCATGACGACGTTGAGCCCGCCGCGCATCCGTCCGACCGCGCGTTGCAGCAGCTCGATCAGCCGGACCGACATGCCGTTGGCTTCCATCAGGTAGCCGACCAGGATGAAGAACGGGATCGCGAGCAGCACGAAATTGTCGATGCCGCGCGCCATCTGCTGGGCGAAGATCACGCCGGGCAGCGTGCCCTCGACCCAGATGAAGATCAGCGCCGCCAGCGCCAGCGCAAAACCGATCGGCAGTCCGCCGAACAGCGTGAGGAAGAAGCCGATCAGCATCAACGTTTGCGATGACGGTACGGACGATGGTGCGAATGCATCCCAGGCGAGATAGAGACCCACGATGACGGCAGTCGCGACGATGGCCACCGCCATGTCGCGCAGCGGCCGGCCACAGAACGTCTCGAACGCGAAGATCGTCATGAACGCCGCGCCGATGCCCATCGGATAGAACGTCCATTCCAGCGGCAGGCCGGAGCCCGAGGTCTGACCGGTGGTCAGCCAGCCCATCTTGACGGCATTGAACGCAACGTATCCGGCGATGATCGTGACGAGCAGCGCACCGACCGCGTCGACCACCCGCCGCACGCCCGGCGGCAGCATGTTGACGAAGAAGGCGACGCCGAGATTCTCGCTGCGGGCGAGCGCGCTTGCCGCGCCGAAAAAGCTCGACCCGACCATCAGGCCGCGGGCGACGTCGTCGGACCATTCGACCGGCGCGTTGAACAGAAAGCGGGCAAGCACCGAGACGCAGACCACCACAAGATCGGCGGCAAGCAGGAGCGCGGCGATCGCGTCGCTGACGGCAAGCAGCGGCGCCGTGATCCGATCGGCGCTGCTTCTCGCCTCGACTGCGGCGACTGACATGCGCCGACCTCAGGCCTGGGTGGCGCGGATCAGGTCGACGACGGCCTTGGCCTCGGGCCGCGCCTTGATGAAATTGTCGGTCTGCGGCAGCACGCGCTTGCGGAACGCCTCCTTGTCGCATTCGACGACGGTGACGCCCTTCTCCACCAGCGCCGCCAGCGCCTCCTTCTCCACCGCAAGGCCGTGCGCGCGGGTGTCGATCGCGGCCTTGTTCGCCGCATCGAGGAAGCCTTCGCGCAGCTTGGGAGCCATGCGGTTGAAGCTGGTGTCGCTGAAATAGACCGCGAGCGGCGAGAAGATGTGCTGGGTCAGCGCATAGTGCTTCGCGGTCTCGTAGAACTTGCTCGCCAGGATGGTCGGCGGGTCGTGCTCGAGCCCGTCGAGCACGCCGGCCTGCAGCGCCGTATA
Organism: Bradyrhizobium brasilense; assembly: GCF_029714345.1. Classification (NCBI taxonomy): domain Bacteria; kingdom Pseudomonadati; phylum Pseudomonadota; class Alphaproteobacteria; order Hyphomicrobiales; family Nitrobacteraceae; genus Bradyrhizobium; species Bradyrhizobium brasilense. Next base: position 2,972,017 of record NZ_CP121669.1, on the reverse strand, counting down.
GATCTCGCCGAACGCCAGCGGCGTTGCGGCGGCGCCCATCAGCCGCAGGCATTCGGTGATGATCGGATTGGGCAAGGTGCGGATTTTCAGGCCGGCGAGATCCTCCGGCGTCTTCACCGGCTTCTTCGCCAGCACGCTGCGCGCACCGAAATTATAGGCCCAGCCGATGATGTGAATGCCGGCGCCCTTGAGCAGCGCAGCCTCGATCGGCTTCGCCGCGCCGGCGTCGAACGCCTTGGTCTGCTGCTGGAAGCTGGTGAAGAGGTAACCGAGGTCGAAGGTGCCGACCAGCGGCACGAGATTCGCCGAGATCGACGAGCCCGACACCATCAGGTCGATCACCCCGAGCTTCACCGAGTTGATGACGTCGATCTCCTGGCCGAGCTGATTGTCGGGGAAGAAGGTGACCTCGATCTGCTCGCCGAGCCCGTTCGCCTTCAGACTCTTGACCAGATTGTCGTAGTAGACGCGGCCATTGGCATATTTGGGATCGTTCGGAAGCGACGACGAGCATCGCATTTTCATCACCGCAGCCTCGGCGCGGCCGATGATGGCGGGCGCGGCGGCAAGCCACGCTGTCGCTGCGACCGACGACTGCAGCACAATGCGGCGGCTCACGCGGTTCGACGTCATGATGGTGCTCCTCCCGGGGACGGATCTTTATTGTGTTGGCCACCCGCCTGACGGCGTGAGCTTGGCAGCCGATTTGTCATAATGTATGACAAAACGGATACGGTTGTGCAAGGGCGCGGCTCGGCGGCGGCGCAGGCTGCAACCGCCGCGAGGCCCCTCGATGTTCCAGACATCCAACGCGTTGCGTCGGAGCGTGCACAGCCAGGTCACCGACCGCGTCGGCAGCAGCATCGTGCGCGGTGAGATCGGCGTCGGCGAAACGTTGCCACCGGAAATCCGGATCTGCGAGATGATGGACGTCAGCCGCACCGTGGTGCGCGAGGCGATCCGCACCTTGACCGGCAAGGGCCTGATCGAGTCGCGACCCAAGAGCGGCACGCGGGTTCGGCCGCCCGAGCAGTGGAATCAGCTCGATCCTGACGTGCTGCGCTGGCACCTCGAGACCGCGGAGATCGACCGTTACCTCGCCAAGCTGTTCCAGCTGCGCGCCGCGGTCGAGCCGGCCGCGGCAGCGCTCGCGGCGACCCATGCCGAGGAGGTCGACATCGCCCGCATCCGCGCCGGATGCGACGGCATGGACGCCGCGCAAACCAACGAGGAGTTCGTCGCCGCCGACATTGCGTTCCACCAGGCGATCTATTTCGCCACCCGCAACGAATTCTTCTGGCCGATCGCGCAGATGTTCGAGATCACGCTGCGCCAGAGCTTTACGATCGCAGCGCCGGGCTCGCACCGTCCGCGGGCGCTGCGCGAGCACCGCGCGGTGCTGGACGCGATCGCCGCCGGAGATGCAGACGGCGCGCGCCAAGCTACGGTCGTGCTGCTGGCGAACTCCGCCGACGATCTGGTGCGAATCCGTGGCCGGGAGTTCGACACGCCACGTCCAGCCAAGCGCCGATGATGTTGGTGACTGCGGTCGTGATGCGCTCACTGCTTCCACATGGTCGTCCTGGCGACAGCCAGGATCCATAACCACCGCAAGTGGTTGTGACCGGGATCATGGCCCCAGCGTCGCGCAAGACCTGACATTTGGGGTAATGGGTCCTGGCTTTCGCCAGGACGACATCGAATATGCGGCGCGACCTACATCCCAATAGTCGTCCCGGCGAAAGCCGGGACCCATACGCCGCAGCGGATGTTGTCGGTGGGACTCGTCGTTCCAGCGTCGCGCAACCAAGTTCAGCGGTGGTTATGGGTCCCGGCCCGCCCTGCGCAATTGCGCATTAGGCCGGGACGACAGCGAATGTGTGGTGCCGCTTGCAGGTCAAAAATGGGCATCAGTGATTGACGCGTGAGCGAGGCACCGCCAGAAGGGTTCCCTGCCCCTTGCGAGAGTGGGAGCCGCGCGGCGTGCTCGCCTCACTGTCATTCCGCGCCCGCCACGTCAGAGTCGACCCGCACACGGGCCTGTGACCATAGTTGAAGGCTGCGACGACGAAACTTCTGGATTGTTGGCCGCGTAGACGCCAAGACAGGAGCGCTATTCTGCGAAGGTTTCATTGATGCACGACGTCTCGATCCCGGCGGCCCTGATCGCCGGTCTGGTCAGCTTCCTCTCGCCCTGCGTGCTGCCGCTGGTGCCGCCCTATCTGATCTATTTGACCGGCGCGACCATCGAGCAGGTCAACCAGGACGGCGCCACCGCGGCCTCCAAGCGCGCGGTGATGACGGCGGCGCTGATGTTCGTGCTCGGCTTCTCCACCGTGTTCGTCGCGCTCGGCGCCAGCGCGTCCTTCGTCGGCGGGCTGGTGCGCGCCTGGTCGGCCGAGCTCTCGATCCTGGCGGGCATCGTCATCATCATCATGGGCCTGCACTTCCTCGGCGTGACCCGGATCGGCCTGCTGATGCGCGAGGGGCGGCTGACCGCGCCGAAGCCGGTCGGGCTGTGGGGCGCCTACGTCATGGGTCTGGCCTTCGCCTTCGGCTGGACGCCATGTATCGGGCCGATCCTCGCCGCGATCCTCTCGATCGCGGCCGCGGAGGCCACGGTGACGAAGGGCGCCGGCCTGCTCGCGGTCTATTCCGCCGGGCTCGGCATCCCGTTCCTGCTTGCGGCCTTCATGGTCAAGCAGTTCTCCTCGCTGTTCGCGCGGATGAAGCGCCATCTCGACACCGTCGAGCGGGTGATGGGCGTGCTGATGGTGGTCACTGGCATCGGCTTCCTGACCGGCGCAGTCTCGAGCGTCAGCGTCTGGCTGCTGGAAACCTTCCCGGCGCTGCAAAATATCGGCTAGGCCTGCGCGCCGGCGCAGGCTGCCGTCGGCTGGCTTTTGGCCGCGCGATGTCGGACTATCGGGGAATCGCCGCAATCCTCACGGGGCACCGATGGGCCAGGATCGTCAGACGCGCGCCAGCTGGCCGATCTTCCGTTCGCTCAGGGCGTTCCGGCCAAGCGACCTGCCGGGTGACCTGATCGCCGGGCTGACGCTCGCCGCGATTGCGATCCCGGAGCAAATGGCGACCGCGCGGCTCGGCGGCTTCTCGCCGCAAGTCGGCTTCTTCGCCTTCATGGCCGGCTCGCTCGGCTTTGCGATGTTCGGCGCCAACCGCTTCCTGTCCTGCGGCGCCGACTCCACGATCACGCCGATCTTCGCCGGCGGCCTCGCGCTGATGGCGACCGCCGGCTCGCCAGACTATCAGGCGCTGGCGATGGCGCTGGCGCTGATGGTCGGCGCCATCATGATCGCAGGCAGCCTGTTCAAGCTCGGCTGGATCGCCAATTTGCTGTCGACGCCGGTGACGGTCGGCTTCCTCGCCGGCATCTCGGTCCACATCGTGGTCTCGCAATTGCCCGGCGTGCTCGGCCTGACCACGCCGGACGGGCCGACGCTCTACAAGCTCGGGGTGCTCACCGAGGAGATCGGTCAAACCAATTTCTACACGCTAGCGATCGGCCTCGGCGTGCTGGCGCTGGTTGCCGGATCGGAGAAGATCAGCGCTCGCATTCCGGGCGCGCTGATCGGCCTTGTCGTGGCCACCGTTGCCGTGATCGCCGGCCATCTCGAAAGCAAGGGCGTCAAGGTGGTCGGCACCGTGCCCGGGACGCTGCCGACGCCATCGTTTCCGGACATCGCGCCGGAGCGATGGATCAAACTGTTGTCGCTAGCGATCCTGATCGCGGTTGTCGTCATGGTGCAGACCGCGGCGACGACGCGCTCGTTCCTGTCCGATCCGGACAAGCCGGCCGACGTCGATCGCGACTTCCTCGGCGCCGGTGCCGGCAGCCTGCTGTCCGGGCTGTTCGGCGCCTTTCCGGTCAACGCCAGCCCGCCGCGGACCGGCATCGTGTCGGAGACCGGCGGACGCACGCAGCTCTCCGGGCTGTTTGCCGCGGCCATTGTGCTCGCGCTGCTCGCCTTCGGCGCAACGCTGCTGCGACACGTGCCCGACGCGGCACTCGGCGGCGTGCTGCTGTTCGTCGCGCTGCGCATCATCCGCGTGAAGCAGATCGTCGCGATCTTCCGCCAGTCGTTCTATGAATTCCTGCTGGTGGTGGCGACGGCGGCCGCGATCATCGTGCTGCCGATCGAGCAAGGCGTCGCCGTCGGCATCGCCTTGTCGCTGCTGCACGGCATCTGGACCACGACGCGCGGCCAACTGGTCGAGTTCATCCATGTGCCCGGCACCACGATCTGGTGGCCGACGGGCCCGCATGTCACAGGCGAGCGCAAGCCCGGCATTGCCGTCGTCGGCCTGCAGGCGCCATTGTCGTTCCTCAACGCGGAAAGCTTCCACAGCGGCGTGCTCAAGGCCATCGGCGGGGCGACGCCCAAGCCGCGGCTGCTGGTGATCGAGGCCAGCGGCATGATCGAGATCGATTTCACGGCGGCGCAGGCGCTACGCGACCTGTTTCGCGAATGCCGCGATGACGGCGTGACGGTGGCGGTGGCGCGGCTCGAATCCGAGCGCGCGCAGGATGCATTCGGGCGCTTCGGTCTCTACGAGGTGTTGCCGCGGGACCACGTCTTCCATAGCGTCGACGAAGCGGTCCGCACGCTCGGCGGACAGGCGTAGAAATTGATGAGATCAGTCCGTAGCCCGGGTGAGCCAAGCGATACCCGGGAAACCGTTCCCGCATATCGCTTCGCTCATGCGGGCTACGCACGATCCTCCGTCATTGCGAGCAAAGCGAAGCAATCCATCGTGTGGCATATGCGGAAGCATGGATTGCTTTGTCGCTATCGCTCCTCGCAATGACGGAGCTACAAATTTAGGGCGACTCAGCTGCGTAGCCCGGATGGAGCGAAGCGCAATCCGGGATCTTCTCGCGCGTTGATAAATCGTCCCGGATTTCGCTTACACTCCATCCGGGGCTACTGGACGACCTCAGGCCTGCTCACCCTCGAGCGTCGGATGCTCCCTCAGGACCTCGGCCTTGATCGAGCCCGCGTGGATGGCGCGCAGCAGCGCCCGCCCCGTCTTGATGTTATTGGCCTTCATGCAGAGACCGACGATCTCGCGCACCGCGGAATCCCGCACCAGCTCGTCGGAGATCTTCATCGCGGTCTCCATCGCGACCTTGGCGGCACGCTCGTAGCGATCACGCTCGATCTGCTGCTTCTTCGCTGAGCGCTTGTCGGGCGAGCCGACCGCCTCGGCGCAGCCGGCGGCATCGCGGCAGATCGCACGGATCCGCTGCGCAGCTTCGATGTCGCCGAGCGGATGCGCGACGGGATCGTCCCAGATATCCTTGTGCTCGTCCTTGCTGAACCACCACATCGCCGCACCTTGAAAGCACGGCAAACATAGCTGGCCTTGGCGCAACCTGTGAACCGCAGAGTCGGCTCGGTGCCGAGCAAGAGGTGCACACTATGGCCCGGCGGCCACACCCGCGGCTGATCCGCGCGCGAATTGATGTCGAACCCATGGAATAAAGCCCGTTTCACGCGAACCGACGAGGCTCTAAGCCGATCGTTTCGGCCCGATCGCCTCGAACTGCGCCTTTTGCTCATCGCTGAGCGTGGCGTAGAAATTCTCAAGCGCGGCACGGACATCCTTGACCGACTGCAGCATGACGTCGAGCCGCTTGACGACGAAGGCAAGACGTGCGGGCGGGGTCATCGCCTCGTTGGTCTGGCACGCGGCCTTCAGCTTCCGCGCGGCGTCGGCGCTGGCATCCTGCAGCGCCTGAAGCGCACCGCGCTGGGCGTCGCTGAGCTGCAGCCGCGCCTCGATCTCGCCGGTCGGCCATTCCTGCATCGCCGGCTGTGCGGCGCCGCAGCTCTGGGCAACCGTCGCGTTCGGATCGCGGGCTGCGGCTTCCTTGCGCTGGTTCTCGGCGAGCGCGTTGAGCCGCGCCTTCTGCTCGTCATCGAGCAGGCCGTAGAATTTTTCCAGCGGAGGCTTGACGATTCCGACTGCGGTGACCATCGCTTCGATCCGCTGCTGCATGGCGGCGAGGCGGTTCGGCGCCGTCAACACCACCTGCGCGGGACATGCCGCGCGAATGACCTGGGCAGCCGCGAGCGACGCGTTGCCGAGTTCGCCGAGCGCCGCCGATTGCGCTTCGGTCGGCTGCACCGTATCCGCGATCTGATCTACCGGCAGGCCGGCGACCGAACGGCTGTCATTGCCGCACATCTGCTCGATGCGCCCGCCGCCGCGGTAACGGCGGCCCGTCCGGCGCTCCGGCAGATAGGCCCTGAGATCGTCATACCCATAAGGCCCGAAGATGCCGGCATAGATGTCCGGATAGCCGTAGCCCCAGAATCCGATGTCGTCGCCCCAGATCGCGTAGTCGTAGATGTCGTTGTACGCGAACGGCCAGAACAGCGGGCCAACCCAGCCATAGCCGCCGCCGGGATGCTGCCACCAGCCGTTGGCGACAGTCCCGCCGTGCCAGCCGGCGAGCGCCGCAGCCGCGGCGATCTGCGCGCGCGCCGCCGGGTTGCTCAACAGTCGGCCGTTGCGCAATGCGCCGTTGCGCGACAGCGAGTTGAACGCATTGCGCATATGGCCTGGTGCGATCGCGGCATTGCGCATCCGGCCGAAATTGCCGCCCCCGCGCGATGCGAAGGCGCCATGGCCGGCGAAGCCTGATCGCGAGATCGCATGCGAGCGGCCGACCCCGCCATGATGGCCGCCGCCAAAATGCATGTGGCCGAAGCCATGCCCGCCACGACCATGGCCACCGCCGTGCCCGTGGCCACCACCATGCCCATGGCCGCCACCATGTCCTCCGCCATGGCCGCCACCGTGCCCGCCGCCGCCTCGGGCGATCGCATCGCCCGACAGCGCCATCGCAAGCACCACGACCGCAATTCCGATTGCCCGTCCGATCACGGCGTTCCCTCCGCGCACCGCACATATCGCGGCAACACAAGAGAGACGCCGGGCGGGCAGAAAAGTTCCGCGCGTGACACGCGCCGCGCGCGGGCTCGCGAACGCTGCGCGGCGTGACGACGCCTCAAGCGGCCGGGACGATCTTTCCGGGATTGAAGATGTTTTGCGGGTCGAGGGCCTGCTTCAGCGCCCGCATCGCGTCGAGCGCTTCCGGGCCGAGCTCGGCCTGCAAGTATTTCTGCTTGCCCTGGCCGATGCCGTGCTCGCCGGTGCAGGTGCCGTCCATGGCCTGGGCGCGCTCGACCAGGCGGTGCATGAACTCCTCGCCGCGCGCCATCTCGCCCTTGTCGTTGACGTCGCAGAGCAGCGAGCAGTGGAAATTGCCGTCGCCGACATGGCCGACGATCGGCGACAGCAGGTTGAGCCGCTGCAGATCCTCCTCGGTCTCGGTGACGCAGTCGGCGAGCCGCGAGATCGGCACGCAGACGTCGGTCGCAACCACGCCGATGCTGTCGCCGGGGCGCAGCGCCTTCACCGACCAGTAGGCGTCGTGCCGGGCCTGCCACAGCTTGGTGCGGTCTTCAGGCTTGGTGGTCCAGGTGAAGTCGCCGCCGCCGCATTCGGCGGCGATGTCGCGGAAATTCTTCGACTGCTCGGCGACCTCGACCTCGCTGCCGTGGAATTCCAGCAGCAGCAGCGGCGTCTCCGGCAGCGACAGCTTCGAATAGCTGTTGCAGGCTTTCACCTGCGCGGCATTGAGCAGCTCGATCCGGGCGACCGGAATGCCGGTCTGGATCGCGAGGATTGTCGCCTGGCAGGCGCCACGCACCGTGTCGAACGAACAGGCCGCCGCCGCGATCGTGTCGGGAATGCCACGCAGACGGATGGTCAGTTCGGAGATGATGCCGAGCGTGCCTTCGGCGCCGACGAACAGATGCGTCAGGTCGTAACCGGCCGACGACTTCTTGGCGCGCGTGCCTGTCGTGATGATCTCGCCGTCGCCGCGCACCACCTTCAGCGCCAGTACGTTCTCGCGCATCGTGCCGTAGCGCACCGCGTTGGTGCCGGAGGCGCGGGTCGAGGTCATGCCGCCGAGCGAGGCGTCGGCGCCGGGATCGATCGGAAAGAACAGACCCTGGTCGCGCAGATGCTCGTTGAGCGCCTTCCGCGTCACGCCGGGCTGGATCACGCAGTCGAGGTCCTCGGCATGCACCTCGAGCACCTTGTTCATGTCGCGCAGATCGATGCAGATGCCGCCCGCGGGCGCGTTGACCTGACCCTCGAGCGAGGTTCCGGTGCCGAAGGCGATGACCGGCACGCGATTGGCGGCGCAGATTCGCACCACGTCCTGGATGTCAGCGGTTTCCTGCGCCATCACGACGGCGTCCGGCGGCTGGGTCGGCAGCCATGTGGTGGTATGGGCGTGCTGCTCGCGCACCGCCTGCGACGTGACGAGCCGGTTGCCGAACCGCGCCGCCAGCGCGTCGATCGCGCGCTTCAGGGCCTGCGGATCAGGTCGCGTCACATTGCCCGAAATCGTTGTCGCCACGTCAAATTTCCTCCCACCTTTAGCCGACCGTGGCAAAGCTTGTATAAGGGGTCAAGAGAGCCTGACTTGAAAAAGTGGACGCCGGAGTCACAGAAAAGCTCATGCTCGAACGCCAACGAACCGGGGACGGATCATGACTTCAGCGACTGCCACCAGCGAGATGCCGCTTCCGTCGGCTCCGTTCAGATCCTCGGTGATGCAGATCGAGCCGCAATGGATCGACTACAACGGCCATCTCAACATGGCCTACTACAATGTGATGTTCGACCGCGCCATCGACGAGATGTGGCTGCAGCTCGGCATCGGGCCGGACTACATGAAGGCGCGGCAGTGCTCGACCTTCACCGCCGAGTGCCACGTCCGCTATCTCAGGGAAATTCATCTCGGCGATCCCGTGCAAGTCCAGGTCCACCTGCTCGGCGCCGACGAGAAGCGGCTGCACACATTCGAGGAGCTGCGCCATGCCACCGAAGGCTGGCTCTCCGCGACCTCGGAAAATCTCACGCTGCACATCGACATGGAGGCGCGCAAGGTGGCGCCGTTTCCGCCCGATATCCGCGCCCGGGCGCAAGCGATCGTGGACAGCTATGCGGGCGTCCCGCGCCCCGAGGGCATCGGCCGCAACGTGGCGATGCCCTCGGCGAAATAACTTGGCGCTTTGAGGCGAAGCGGCGCCGCCGGTTCGCGGCCTCGCTAGACCCTTGTGCGGCCGCGCACCAATCCGACCACCGCCGACACCAGAAACAGGATGACGGCGATGAAGAAGATCGCCTTGGCGATTTCGACGGAGGCGCCGGCGATGCCGCCAAAGCCCAAAATGCCCGCGATCAGGGCGATGACCAGGAACGTGACGACCCAGCTCAGCATGATCAAAACTCCGCTTCGTTTTCCCTGTTGTTGCTTGGCGCGGACCTCAGCCCGGCGCCGCACCTGTTGAAACAATCCGGCGGGGAAATGCTGGTTCCTGAGCATGAAACCGCGAAATTTTCGTCGATTTCCGGAACCAGGTTTGATGGCGGGCTGCTGCCAAAAGCGTTCCCGTCAGCCGCGATAAAACCTGTCAAAACGGCCGATCAGGCCCTATATGGCCTTCAATCCCTGTTAAGAAGGCTCCCCTTCACCATCCTGCGGTGCCATCGTGGGGCCGAGACGATTCGCCAATGACCGAGCCGAGCAAATTGCCCCATCACGGCGTTCCCGAGCACCAGCCGGCGGCTGGCGGCATCGCCGCGCGTGCGCGGGCGGCGGCCGGTCCGCAATATCTGAACGGCCTCAATCCGGAGCAGCGCGAGGCGGTCGAGACGCTCGACGGTCCGGTGCTGGTGCTTGCCGGCGCCGGCACCGGCAAGACACGCGTCCTGACCACGCGCATCGCGCATATCCTGAGCCAGGGCCGCGCGCGGCCGCACGAAATCCTGTCGGTGACTTTCACCAACAAGGCGGCGCGCGAGATGAAGCTGCGGCTCGGCCAGATGCTCGGCCAGGCGGTCGAGGGCATGCCGTGGCTCGGCACCTTCCACTCGATCGGCGGCCGCATCCTGCGCATCCATGCCGAGCTGGTGCAGCTGAAATCCAACTTCACGGTGCTCGACGTCGACGACCAGGTGCGGCTGTTGAAGCAATTGCTGCAGGCCGAGAACATCGACGACAAGCGCTGGCCGGCGCGGATGCTGGCCGGCCTGATCGACGGCTGGAAGAACCGCGGCCTGTCGCCGTCGCAGGTGCCGGCGGGCGAAGCGGCCTCGTTCGGCAACGGCAAGGGCGGCAAGATCTACGCGACCTATCAGGAGCGGCTGAAGATCCTCAACGCGGCCGATTTCGGCGACCTGCTGCTCGAGAACATCCGCCTGTTCCGCGAAAATCCGGATGTGCTGCGGCAGTACCAGAACCGCTTCAGGTTCATCCTGGTCGACGAATATCAGGACACCAACGTCGCGCAGTATCTGTGGCTGCGCCTGCTGTCGCAGGCGCCGTCGCGGCCGGAGCGACGCCTTGCCGACGTCATTCCGGGAGCAACCAACGCGCCAGTCATTCCGGGGCGCCTCGAAGAGGCGAACCCGGAATCCCGAAGCAATGAGGACTCAACTCGAGATTCCGGGTTCGCACCTGGCGGTGCGCCCCGGAATGACGAGGAAAACGTCACCACGCAACAACCCCTCAAGAACATCTGCTGCGTCGGCGACGACGACCAGTCGATCTATGGCTGGCGCGGCGCCGAGGTCGACAACATCCTGCGCTTCGAGCACGATTTCCCCGGCGCCAAGGTCATCCGCCTCGAGCGCAATTACCGCTCCACCGGCCACATCCTGGCCGCGGCCTCGCATCTGATCGCGCATAATGAAGGCCGGCTCGGCAAGACGCTGCGCACCGAGGATGTCGACGGCGAGAAGGTCACCGTCACCGGCTCCTGGGATTCGGAAGAGGAAGCGCGCGCGATCGGCGAGGAACTCGAGGAACTGCAGCGCGCGGGCGAGAATCTCAACGACGTCGCCATCCTGGTGCGCGCCTCGTTCCAGATGCGCGAGTTCGAAGACCGCTTCGTCACGCTCGGCCTGCCCTACCGCGTGATCGGCGGCCCCAGATTCTACGAGCGCGCCGAAATCCGCGATGCGCTGGCCTATTTGCGCACCATCAATTCGCCGGCCGACGATCTCGCCTTCGAGCGCATCGTCAACGTACCCAAGCGGGGGCTCGGCGACGCCACCGTGCAGCTGCTGCACGACCATGCCCGCAAGCGCCGCATTCCGCTGTTCGAGGCGGCGCGCGCCGTGGTCGAGACCGACGAGCTGAAGCCGAAGGCGCGCGGGTCGTTGCGCGATCTCGTCATGCAGTTCGACCGCTGGCGCGCCCAGCGCGAGGTCACCTCGCATACCGAGCTCGCCGAGATCGTGCTCGACGAGAGCGGCTACACCGAGATGTGGCAGAAGGACCGCTCGGCGGATGCCGCCGGCCGGCTGGAGAACCTCAAGGAGCTGGTGCGTTCGATGGAGGAATTCGAGAACCTGCAAGGGTTTCTCGAACATATCTCGCTGGTGATGGACCGCGACGGCGAGGCCGGCGACGAGGCGGTGTCGCTGATGACTCTGCATTCGGCGAAGGGGCTGGAATTCGACAACGTGTTCCTGCCAGGCTGGGAGGAAGGCCTGTTTCCGAGCCAGCGCACGCTGGACGAACAGGGCCGCGCCGGGCTCGAGGAGGAGCGCCGCCTCGCCCATGTCGGGCTGACCCGCGCCCGCCGCCGCGCCAAGATCTATTTCGCCACCAACCGCCGCATCCATGGCACCTGGTCGACCACGATTCCCTCGCGCTTCCTCGACGAGCTGCCGGCGCACAATGTCGAAATCACCGAATCCAAGGGCGGATCGGGCTGGGGCGGCAGCGGCGGCTATGGCGCCTCGCGCTTCGACAACCTCGAATCATTCGGCTCGAGCTATTCGACCCCGGGCTGGCAGCGCGCCCAGGCCAACCGCAACCGCAGCGGCGGGGGCCGTAGCGGGAGCGGCTTCGAGGAGCGGCAATCCTCCTTTTCCTCCGAAAGCTTCAATCGCGCCAAGCGCGGCCCTGTAGTGATCGAAGGCGAGCTGGTGGCGAAGTCCACCGGCACGACGTCGGATTTTTCGCTGGACGACCGGGTATTTCACCAGAAATTCGGCTACGGCCATGTGGTGAAGATCGACGGCAACAAGCTGACCATCGCCTTCGAGAAGGCCGGCGAGAAGAAGGTGGTCGACAGCTTTGTGCAACGGGTGTGATATAGCGACCTTCTTTAGCGGCCTTCCCTGTTCGTAGCCCTTGACCCCAGTTGATTTCATGGGTTGAGATGGCCCCATGGTCCGGGGGAGGTTTTTCCTTTTTGTCATCGCGCTCACTGCGCCGTCGCTGGCGGTCGCGGAGACGATGAGCTTTGGCGATTCGGCAGCGCAACTGGCCAAGGCCTGCGGCGCCGACATCACCGCGAACTGCCGCGGCGTCAATCTCGACTCCAACCGCCTCAAGGAATGCCTGTCGCGCAACCGCGACGTGATATCGCCGCAGTGCAAGGAGAGCTACTTCTCCACCCTCGATGCGATCCAGAAGCGGATCGCGGCGCGCGTCACCGTTGCGAACGCCTGCACCCGCGAGATTGTCAAGGTTTGCGGCGGCTCGACCAAGGAGACCAGCAAGTCGGTGCCCTGCCTCGTCAGCGCCAAGGGCCTCAGCCGCAACTGCACCCAGGCGATCAATGACGCGGGGTATCAATGATGCGGCTGTCGAGGCGAGGCTTGCGCGATCCTGGCCTTTTGGCCCTGCTGGGCACGCTGGCTTTGCTGGCGATGCCGATTGTGCCGGCGCCGGCGCAGACCGCCATCACACGCGACGACGTCATCGCCAAGCTCAATCATTTTGAGACAGACGCCGAGATCGATGTCCCTGCGCTGCGCCAGCAGGTGGCCGAACGATCGAAGTCGCGATCGAAGAACGAGCCGCCGCCCTCGAAGCGGCCGCCGATCGCTCCAGATCTGACCAAGCTGCCGACGTTCAACGTCGACATCGCGTTCGACGTCGACACGCCGATCGTGCTGCCGGAATCGTATCAGACGGTCGGGCGGATCGCCGATGCGCTGACGCACTCCTCGCTGCTGCCTTACACCTTCCTGATCGTCGGCCACATCGAATCGACCGGACGACGCGAGAACAATGTGCTGCTGAGCCAGCGGCGCGCCGACGCGATCCGCGACATCCTGGTCAACACCTTCAAGATCACCGCGAAGCGCCTGCAATCGGTCGGGCTCGGCGAGGAGCAACTGCTCGATCCCGCTCGGCCCAACGGGCCGGTCAACAACCAGGTGCAGATCATGCTGGTCGCCAAGGTCGCCGACAGCGCGCCGCCCGCGCACCCAGCCCCGGCGGCCGCCGCCAAGAAGCCGGCGAAATCAGCCAAGAAGCACTAGCCTGATGCCGCTCACTTAACGCGGTAAGATTCGGACCATCATGTCCGGATTGCTTGGTTCTCGGAATTGCCATGTTGACCAACAGCCGCGATATCATTCGGCACCTGGAGCGAGAGGGATGGAGCCCCGTCCGCGTTGCCGGTTCTCACCACGTCTTCAAGACCCCCCGATCGGGCGAAACGCTGGTCGTTCCGCACCCCAAGAAGGACTTGGGAAAAGGCTTGGTGGTGCGTGCCATTTATAGGGGAGCGGGCTGGAAACCCGATTGAGGCACACCTTGGCTCACTACGTTGCCATCATTGAGGACGCCGGACCGGACTACGCCGTAGGCGTCTGGTTTCCGGACCTGCCCGGCTGCACATCCGCGGGCGATGATATCGACGAGGCTTTGCGCAATGCCCCTGAGGCGCTGGAGCTCTATGCCGAGGGCCTAAGGGGACGATGGACAGGAACTGCCCCGTCCCCGGACATTGACCGAGCTGAAGGCAGACCCCGAAGTCGCCGACGACCTGAAAACCTACATGGTCGCCTTGGTCGAACTGCCCGTCAGAGCGCACGCCGCGGAATAAATTTCTGCCCTGGCGGGCGATTGCAGAACGGATTGTCCGTCCCTATCTGCGCTTGACCCGCATCTTGCCCGCCCGGGCCCCAATCCGCGCGCGCCCTTCCCTCACGCTTTCGATCCTCCATGTCGCCGATCATTTCCGTATCCAATCTTTCAAAAACCTATGGCTCCGGCTTCAAGGCGCTGAAGGGCATCAATCTCGATATCGTCAAGGGCGAGATCTTCGCGCTGCTCGGGCCGAACGGCGCCGGCAAGACCACGCTGATCAGCATCATCTGCGGCATCGCCAATCCGAGCGAGGGCCGCATCACGATCGGCGGGCACGACATCATCGCCGACTACCGCGCGGCGCGGTCGATGATCGGGCTGGTTCCGCAGGAACTGCACACCGACGCGTTCGAGTCGGTCTGGGCGACCGTCAGCTTCAGCCGCGGCCTGTTCGGCAAGCCGAAGAACCCCGCCCATATCGAGAAGGTGCTGCGCGACCTGTCGCTGTGGGACAAGAAGGACGACAAGATCATCACGCTGTCCGGCGGCATGAAGCGCCGCGTGATGATCGCCAAGGCGCTGTCGCACGAACCGCAGATCCTGTTCCTCGACGAGCCGACCGCCGGCGTCGACGTCGAATTGCGCAAGGGCATGTGGGAGGTGGTCCGCACGCTGCAGGCTTCCGGCGTCACCATCATCCTGACCACGCACTACATCGAGGAAGCCGAGGAGATGGCCGACCGCATCGGCGTCATCAACAAGGGCGAGATCATCCTGATCGAGGACAAGGCGACCTTGATGCAGAAGCTCGGCAAGAAGGAGCTGACCCTGCAGTTGCAGAACAAGCTCGAGGCCATTCCCGATGTTCTGTCTGCCTACAATCTCGAATTGTCCGACGACGGCCGCACCGTGACCTACGACTACGATACCAAAGGCGACCGCACCGGCATCACCAGCCTGCTCAACGATCTCCGCAATGCCGGCATCCGCATCTCGGACCTCGATACCAAACAAAGCTCCCTCGAAGACATCTTCGTCAGCCTCGTGAGGGCGCCATGAACTACCGCGCAATCCGGGCCATCTACCTGTTCGAAATGGCGCGCACCTGGCGCACGCTGCTGCAGAGCATCGTCTCGCCGGTGGTGTCGACCTCGCTGTACTTTGTGGTGTTCGGCGCCGCGATCGGCTCGCGCATCACCGAGGTCGAGGGCGTCAGCTACGGCACCTTCATCGTGCCGGGGCTCGTGATGCTGTCGGTGCTGACCCAGAGCATCTCCAACGCCTCGTTCGGCATCTACTTCCCGAAATTCGTCGGCACGATCTACGAGATCCTGTCGGCGCCGATCTCCTATTTCGAGATCGTCATCGGC
This sequence comes from Bradyrhizobium brasilense, assembly GCF_029714345.1. Lineage (NCBI taxonomy): Bacteria > Pseudomonadati > Pseudomonadota > Alphaproteobacteria > Hyphomicrobiales > Nitrobacteraceae > Bradyrhizobium > Bradyrhizobium brasilense. The sequence continues at coordinate 2,956,699 of NZ_CP121669.1, read as the reverse complement.
TATGTCGGCGCCGCCGCCACCAAGTCGATCATCCTCGGCCTGATCATCCTGGCGACGGCCGGGCTTTTCGTCCCCTTGCATATCCAGCATCCGGTGTGGATGCTGACGTTCCTGGTGCTGACGGCGGTCACCTTCAGCCTGTTCGGCTTCATCATCGGCATCTGGGCCGATGGCTTCGAGAAGCTGCAGATGATCCCGATGCTGGTGGTGACACCGCTGACCTTCCTCGGCGGCAGCTTCTATTCGGTGAACATGCTGCCGTCGGGCTGGCGCACCATTACGCTGCTCAATCCCGTGGTCTATTTGATCTCCGGCTTCCGCTGGAGCTTCTACGAGATCGCCGATGTCAGCGTGCCGCTGAGCCTCGGCATGACCGTGGGATTCCTCGTGGCCTGCATGGCCATCGTGGCGTGGATATTCAGGACCGGCTACCGGCTGAAGAACTGACTTGCAAGCAAGTCATTCCGGGGCGCGCCTCAGCGCGAACCTCAGATGCGCAATTGCGCATCGGGGAATCTCGCGCCGTCACTTCGAGATTCCGGGTTCATGCTTCGCATGCCCCGGAATGACCCTCGCCCGTAGCCCGGATGGAACGAAGCGCAATCCGGGACCTTTATCGCCAAGCCTGCAGAACCCGGATTTCGCTTCGCTCCATCCGGGCTACAGGTTCTTCAACGATCAATAGCAGTGGAAATGGCCGTGGCGGTAATAGCCGCGGCAGCGGTGGCCACGGCGGTAACCGCGATCGGGGATGCCGAACACGCCCTTGACCGCGCCCATGGCGCCACCGACACCGGCGCCGACGGCGCCGCCAACCACGCCGCCCACCGGGCCTGCGACCCGATTGCCCTCATAGGCGCCCTCATGAGCGCCGCGGACGATGCCCTGGGCATGGCTTGCATGGGGGACTGCGACCAGCGTCAAAGCGAGGGCTGCGGCCGCAAGCAGGAGCCGCGCGGAGAGGCCGGCTGGGACGACGGCCGCGGTCTTCACCTTGGTGTTGTTCATCTGGATTCCTTGATGCGCGGCGCGAACGCGCCGCCGGGGATTTGTGAAACGCCCATGCGGCCAAATGGTTGCGTGTCGGAGACCGATTGGGCCGTCGTCGCGGCCTGCTCGCGAAAAAGTCAGCCCGCCGTGACTGGCAGGCCCGGCTTCGGCCTTGTTTGCGCCGCGCGCGGGATTAACCATGGCGATTGATCACAGCCTTGGCCCGCCACTGGAACCAAGTTCGGATTCCGTGCATATTGATTGCCGGGGACGGAGAGCCGCGGCTTCGCGAGCAGGCCTGGAGGCCAAAGGTAAAATGCGTTCGTTCCTCATTGCGTTCACGTCCGTGATGTTCTTCACCGCCGGCGCCGCACAGGCCAAGGTCGATATCACCATCGACAAGGACAACCAGCAGATGACCGTCGCGGTCGACGGCGTCGCGCGCTATCACTGGCCGGTCTCGACCGGCATCCCGTCGCGCGAAACGCCGAACGGCAGTTTCCGCGCCTTCCGCATGGAAGAGGATCACTATTCCAAGGAATTCGACGACGCGCCGATGCCGCACTCGATCTTCTTCACCAAGATCGGGCACGCGATTCACGGCACCGACTCGGTGAGCCGCCTCGGCACGCCGGCCTCGCATGGCTGCGTGCGGCTGTCGCGCGACAACGCAACCACGCTTTACTCGCTGGTCCAGAAGGAAGGCGTGCTCAACACCACCGTGACGCTGACCGGCTCGTCGCAGGTCGCGCTGGCGCGCAATCCGCGTGGGCGCAATGGCACCGCCGTCGCCCGCCGCGCGCCGCAGCAATATGACGAGCAGTACGGCACCGCCGCCGCCGGCGATCCGGTCGTGCTGACGCCGCAGCCGCGAGACTATCCGGCGCAGGCCCGCACCGACGACGGCTACATCTATCCGGCCGACGGCAGCTCGACCGATCGCCGCTATCCGGCACCGCCGTCAAGCCGCCGCGTCTACGATGCGCAGGCCTATGGCCAGCAGCAGCAGTATTACGGCAATCAGGGCTACGCGCCGGCGCCGCAGGGCTACTACCAGCCGCGCCCCGCCTATCAGCCGCGCGGCTTCTACGGCAACACCTATCAGGACTAGTGTGCTGAATGCGAAGTTCGTGCGATTTCGCGGCAGCCACTTTCACGAACTTCGCATTCATAAAGCACACTAGAATCATAAGTTTGCTAGTGTCCTTATCGAATCCGAAGTTCGCTCCGAAGGTGCGGCAAATGATGCGAACTTCGGATTCGGGACACTAGAGCGTTTTCGAGCGAAGTAGGCGCCGGTTCGCATCAAGAAAACGCGTCAAAAGAAATCTGCCGCGCGCTCCTCGTCCGCTGACGGCGCCGCAGGCAGCGCGCCGTCAGTTCACGCTCCCCTCACCCGCTTGTGACCGTCGCAAAGGCCGCCCGTCATCGTGCGCCGTGGCCCGTCGTCGCGTCGTCATCTGATTGTAAAACTAGCCCGATATTCGGCGGCACAAGCGCCCGCCTGGCCCCTGGAGGCCGATTCACGCGGCATGCCCGATGAAATCAGGGCGAGAAGCGCGGGTCACGTAGGCAAGATCAGAGGTCGACATGAAACGGGGCATCATTGTCCTTTGCCTGTGCATCGTGGCGATGGCCGCTTATTTCACGACGGACAGATGGGCCATCCGTCACACGACGCTGACGTTCCACGACGTTCTGCGCGACGACCGCGACGTCACGGTCGAGGTCGCGGTGCGCCGCGACCGGCAAATGCAGGCAATGGCCGAGATGATCGAGCTGCCGGTCGCGATCCTGAGCCACGGCAACACCGTCAAGAACACCGAGTACTCGTTCCTCACCAATTTGTTCGCGTCGCGCGGATACCTCGTGATCAGCATTCAGCATGATCTCGACACCGACGCGCCGATGGTTACCAAGGTCGGCGAGGAATATGTCGGCCGCCGCATGCAGTACAATCGCGGCGTCTTCAACATCATGTATGCGATCGACGAGCTCAAGAAGGTCTATCCGAACGCAAACTATCGCCAGCTGACGTTGATCGGCCATTCCAACGGCGGCGACATCTCGATGTTCTTCGCCAAGCAGCATCCCGACCTGGTCAAGAAGGTCGTCACGCTGGACAATCTGCGCGTCCCCTTCATCACCGACGGCAGGATCAAGATCCTCTCGTTCCGCTCCAGGGATCCGGTGTTCAAGGCCGATCCCGGCGTCGTGCCGGACGACGAGACCTGTGCCAGACTCGGCATCAAGGTGGTCAGAACCGAATTCCAGCACAACGATCTCAGCGACCGCGGCCCGGACAGCGCGAAATCGTCGATCCAGGCCGGCGTGGAGCAATTCCTCGACGAGGATGCCGGCCAGAGTACGCCGACGATGCCGCTGCTCGCTGCCTCGACTCCCGCCTCCGCGGGTGCGGCGCCGCCAGAGAACAAATAGTCGCGTCGCGCTGAAGGCGAGCTGGCGCTCTCCGTCGGACAGCTCTCCGTTCCGATTGGATCGGAACGGAGCTCCAGCTTCTTGCTTTGACTCTAGGCGCGCGCGTGGCGATAGCCGGTGGCAACGAGCCAGATTGCGGAAAGCAGGAAATAGAACGCGCCGAAGCCCGCATAGGGAGCGACGTCGAGAATGGTCGGCGCAACGGTGCCGATGGACTGGCTGATCATGTAGCCGCCGGCGAGTGCCGACTGTGCGCCACTGAGGATCATCGCCCATTGCGCACCATAATGACGCCAGCGCCTGACGCCGGTGTACAATTGCAGCACGCCCGCGAGGATCGCCCAAACCCCGAACACGGCCAGGACGGCATAGCTGCTGTGGCTGAGCGCCACGATCACGGCGAGCGTCGTGATCGCGCTGACCGCGACATTCAGGGCCTGGGATGGGTTGGCCTTCAGCCCGCCATTGACCCGGGCATCAGCCAGATTGGCGATGCCGTCCCACGCCGGGTAGATCACGAACAGAAGCGCGGCAGGGCCGGCTTGGCCGCTGAACAGAACGGCGGCGGCGACCCAGGCGACCGAGAAGATGGCGCGCCCGAGATAATAGGATCGCAGCCAGGTGGATTGCGTCGAAAGGTGGCTTTGCATTGACAGGGCTCCTTGCTTGTCTTCCTACTAGTAGGTAGCTGTCGAGTTCCAGTCAATCTGGCGCTCGGACGCCCCGTGTGGAGAGGAAGGCCTTGATTTATCTTGTGGATTTACCTACTGGAAGGTAGGCATGACGTGAACGTGATGATTTCGACTTCTGAAAAAATTCTCGACGTCGCGCAGCCCCTCATCGTCGCGGGGGGCTATAACGGCTTCAGCTATGCCGACATCTCCGATGCCATCGGCATCCGGAAGGCGAGCATCCACCATCACTTCCCGACCAAGGCCGAGCTGGTCTCGGCGCTGGTGGATCGCTACCGGCAGCAGACCGAGCTGGGCCTGAAGTCGCTTCGGGAGCAATTCGCAAGCCCGGCCGACCAACTGCAGGCTTACGTGAACTTCTGGCAGGCGTGCATCGGCGATGCCTCGCTGCCGTTCTGCGTCTGCGCGATGCTTGCCGGCGAGATGCCGATGCTGCCGGACGAGGTCGCATCGCGCGTCCGCGCCCATTTCCATCATCTTGCGGGATGGCTCAGCACGGTGCTGCGGGCCGGCGCGGAGCAGCATCTGTTCCGGCTGGACAAGCGGCCGGACGAGGAGGCCCAGATGCTGATGGCATCGGTTCATGGGGCAATGCTCTCGGCGAGGGCTTTCGACGATCCCGGAATGTTTGCCGCGATCGTCAAGCCCCAGCTCGCCAGACTGCTGGTATCCGATCGCTAGAGAATTATCGCGCGGAAGCCGCCGCGATTGGCTCGGCTTGCAGGTCCTACTGCTCGCCGTCGCGCAGGCGGCGGTACACCGCGCCCAGCACGTTCGAATAGTCGTCGGTCCAGACCCGCTGCTTCTCGTCGGCTTCGGTCTCGGTCCAGACGTCAGACGATGCGAGCTTGCCGACGTCTTCCTCCTCGCGCGCGGAGACCACGACCGAGGTCGAGAAGATGTACTCGTTGTCGCGGCCGGAATCCTCGCTGTAGACCCAGCTCTTCATGTCGTTGGCGTCGGCAATGCCGACCACGACGCTGGCAAGTTCGAGGTGACGGTTGGAGACGTGCATCACGACGGCGCCCTGCGGGGCCAGCTTCTCCTTGTAGATCGCCATCGCCTCCTCGGTCGCGAGATGGATCGGGATCGCGTCGGACGAATAGGCGTCGACGATGATCAGATCGTAGGCACCGTCCGGCTCCTTGGCGAAGGTCAGCCGCGCGTCGCCGATGACAGGCTTGAGGTTCGGCTCGCAGTTCTGGATGTAGGTGAAGTATTTCGGATCGCGCGCGGTATCGACCATCGACTGGTCGATCTCGAAGAAGCGCCAGTCCTCGCCGGGGGCCGACGCGCAGGTCAGCGTCCCCGAACCGAGCCCGATCACCGCCACCTTCAGCGGCGCGCCCTTGCGCTCGCGGATCGCTGATATCGCCCGCCCGATGCCGCCGTCCTTGTGATAGTAGCTGATCGGTTCGGGCTTTCCGGCGACCGGCGTGCCGTCATCGTTCTTGAACTTCTCGGCGCCATGGATCGTGGTGCCATGCATCAGCACGTGGTACTGCCCGTTCGGCGTCACCACGATCTTGTGCACGCCGAAGAAGCTGCGCACGGTTTCGACGCGGCCGTCGTCGGATGGATAGGCACGCAGCACCACCAGCGCGACCACGACGGTGGCGAAGATCTTCCAGCGATTGGCGTTCAGCGCGAGCGCCAGCAGCGCCGAGAGCACGCCGACCGCGCCGATCACCCAGACCCGGTGCACGTCGAACCAGTTGAAGATGTCGCCGGCCGAATGGCTCGGCGCGATCAGCGCCACCGCCAGCACCGCGAGGAACGGCCAGTACCAGGCGCTCCAGCGCGGCAGCCGCTCCGCGCCGCCGGGCGGACGGCATAGCGCCGCGAGCGCCAGCAGGATCGGATATTCGGCGACCCACGAGAAAGTAAAAGGCGCAATAAGCCCCGCGAACAGGCCGCCGACCATGCCGCCGAACGACAGCGCGACGTAGAAGCCGGTGAGATACTTCGCCGCCGGGCGGGTGCGCGCGAGCTCGCCATGACAGGCCATCGCGATGACGAAGAAGCAGAGCTGATGGCCGCCGAGCGTGAGCAGCAGGTTCTGCTCGCCGCCGACCGCAAGCAGGATCACGACGCCGGCAATCGCCAGCGGCTGCGCCCGCAGTATCCATTTGTGCGGCAATAGCGGCCGCGACTGGAACACCAGCACCCAGGTCAAGAGATACAGCGACAGCGGCAGCACCCACAGCAAGGGCGCGGCGGCGACGTCGGTCGAGATATGCGCCGTCACCGCGATCAAGAGGCCGGACGGCACCGCGGCGAGGAAGATCCAGCGCGCCCGCAGCGGCCAGGACGGCGCCGGCGCATTGGCGTCATCGACCTGCATGTCGAGCGCGGCGGCATTGGCCGGCGACCGCAACAGCAGCATGCCGCAACTCGCGATCAGAACGATCAGCAGACCATAACCACCGGTCCAGATCAGGTTCTGGGTGCGCAACGTGAACATCGGCTCGAGCAGCACCGGATAGGACAAGAGCGCGAGGAAGCTGCCGATGTTCGAGGATGCGTAGAGGAAATACGGATCGGGACCATTGGGATGTCCGGTGCGCACGAACCAGGCCTGCAGCAGCGGATTGTTGGCGGCGAGCGCGAAGAACGGCAGGCCGATCGAAACCGCGAACAGGCCGAGCAGCCAGATCGCATAGCCGGACGTCGGCGGCTCGCCCCAGCCGCTCCTGATCGCCAGCGGCAAGGTCAGCAACGCGACGACGAGCAGCACCAGATGCACCACGACCGGCGCAATACGGCCGTTCAGCTTCATCAAGAGATGCGCATAGGCGTAGCCGCCGAGCAGCAGCGACTGGAAGAACACCATCGCCACCGACCACACCGCCGGCGAGCCGCCGAGCCGCGGCAGCACCATCTTGGTGAACAGCGGCTGCACCGAGAACAGCAACAGGGCACTGACGAAGATCGCGGCGGTGTAGACAACCAGCACCAGCCGGTTGCGCGAGGCGGTCGGCTCAGACGTCATGAAAGCTCCGGCATGGACCCGGCGGGCGCCGGAGGCGGACAGTCCGGTGGCACTCCACCGGAGGATTTCAGTTGAGCATACGGCACTATCACGGACAAGAAACGGCGGTCACGCGGACTTGACGACGCGGCGCTGCGGCGCCACAGCACATGCTCTAATCACTGCTTCTTGAAGCGGACATGAACGAAACAGACGTCGTCATCATCGGTGCGGGGCACAACGGCCTCACCTGCGCGGCCTATCTTGCGATGGCCGGGCTGCGCGTGAAGGTCGTGGAACGCCGCAAGGTGGTCGGCGGCGCCGCGGTCACCGAAGAATTTTGCCCGGGCTTCCGCAATTCGGTCGCCGCCTACACGGTGAGCCTGCTCAATCCGCAGATCATGTCTGACCTGAAACTTGCCGATCACGGCCTCAGGATTGTCGAGCGGCGCGCGCAGAACTTCCTCCCCGCGCCCGACGGCAGCTATTTGCTGACGGGCGAAGGCCGAACCCAGGAGTCGGTCGAAAAGCTCAGCCGCAAGGACGCCGCCACAATCGACGCTTTCTCAGGGGAACTCGAAGCCATCGCCGACGTGCTCCGGCAGTTCGTGCTGCGCGCACCGCCGAACCTCGTCGAGGGCTTTGGCATCAGCGCGATCAGCGAGGCCTTCAACGCGCTCGGCACCGCCAACATCCTGCGCCGGCTGTCGCTGGAACAGCAGCGCAATCTGCTCGACCTGTTCACGCGATCGGCCGGTGAGATGCTCGACGAGCGATTCGAGAACGACCTCGTCAAGGCGCTGTTCGGCTTCGATGCCATCGTAGGCAATTATGCCAGCCCCTACGCGGCCGGCTCGGCCTATGTGATGCTGCATCATGCGTTCGGCGAGGTGAACGGCAAGAAGGGCGTCTGGGGCCACGCGATCGGCGGCATGGGTGCGATCACCCAGGCGATGGCGCGTGCCGCGCGCAGCCATGGCGTCGAGATCGAAACCGATGCTGCCGTCCGCGAGGTGATCGTCGAGAAGGAGCGCGCCGTCGGCGTCATCCTCGACAATGACAAGACCGTGCGCGCCAAATACGTCGTCTCGAACGTCAATCCGAAGCTGCTGTACACACGCCTGGTGCCGGAGGGCGCATTGGCGCCCGAGTTTCGCGCGCGCATCTCCCGATGGCGGAACGGGTCCGGCACGTTCAGGATGAATGTGGCGCTAAGTGCCCTGCCCTCGTTCACCGCGCTGCCCGGTCCCGGCGATCACCTCACGGCGGGGATCATCATCGCTCCGAGCCTCGGCTACATGGATCGCGCCTGGCACGATGCGCGCGAATTCGGCTGGAGCCGCGCCCCGGTCGTCGAGGTGCTGATCCCCTCGACGCTCGACGACAGCCTGAGCCCGCCGGGCCAGCATGTCGCGAGCCTGTTCTGCCAGCACGTCGCGCCGCAACTACCCGACGGCAGAACGTGGGACGATCATCGCGAAGAGGTCGCCGATCTGATGATCGCAACCGTCGACCACTACGCGCCCGGGTTCGCAGGCAGCGTGATCGGCCGACAGATCCTGTCGCCGCTCGACCTCGAGCGGCAATTCGGCCTGCTCGGCGGCGACATCTTTCACGGCGCGCTGACATTGAACCAATTGTTCTCGGCACGGCCGATGCTCGGCCATGCCGACTATCGCGGACCGCTGAAGGGTCTCTACCATTGCGGTTCCGGCGCCCATCCCGGCGGCGGCGTCACCGGCGCCCCCGGCCACAATGCCGCGCGGGCCATCCTGGCCGACCATCGCGCGCTGTTCTCGTAGACGACACACCGCGCGCCGCGGGACAAGCTGTGGACAGGCGTGTTGAGAAGCTGTGGGTCTGCGGTGGACAGCGGCCTTGTCTCAAGACGGGATAACCGGTGGACGTCGCTGTGGACCGGCTGTGCGACCGACGCTGACAATCCCGGGAGAACGCTGTTGACGTCTTGTCGACAAGCTGCGTGTGGCTCTGTGGACAACCGGCCAAAAAGAAACACCGGGCGACATGTCGCCCGGTGTTTCCCTGAGAACGCCGTTCGAGAAATTACTTCAGCGAGCCGCTGATCGAGTTGAAGGTCCCGCTCAGTGCCGTGCCGACGCCATTCACCGCAGCGATGATGGCGATGGCGATACCGGTTGCGATCAGTCCGTATTCGATGGCGGTCGCGCCGGATTCATTCCGCAAAAACTTAACGATAAAAGCCTTCATTGCAGCCCTGCCCTTGGTTGTGATGCCTTGGAACGAAGGGTGTTCCCAGTTCCGCCACCGTAGTAGTACGGCAACATCTAAGGTTGTCTGAACCGGGAACCTCTCAATTCTCGCGATATTCGATTGAATCCGGCTTGAAATTTTAACAAAAACCGCGCTACCGGCCTCCGATGACCCCGTCCACACACCGCGCCAGCGTCACCCTTCCAGATGAATCGACCGCAAAGCGCGTGGTAGACGCGCTTTCCGAGCTGTTTTTCGAGGATCAGGCGGCGTTTGCGGCCTTCGAGCGGCCGGATGGCCGCTGGGACGTCACCGTCCATTTTGCCGAGCCGCCGGACCAAAATTTACTGCGCGAGCTGGTTGGCCAAGTGGTGCGGCGGGATGTCGCATCTACTTTAGTTTTTGATACCGTGGAGGCCAAGGACTGGGTCAAGGCCAGCCTGGAGGATCTTGTCCCGGTCGCCGCCGGCCGCTTTATCGTCCACGGCCAGCATGACCGGCACCGGATACCCCCCAACAAGCTCGGGATCGAGATCGAGGCGGCGCTGGCCTTCGGCACCGGCCATCACGGCACCACCCGCGGCTGCCTGCTGCTGCTCGACCACGTGCTGAAAGCGTATCAGCCCCGCCGCGTGCTGGATCTCGGCACCGGGACCGGCGTGTTGGCGATCGCCGCCGCCAAGGCGCTGCACGGCAAGGTGCTGGCGAGCGACATCGACCCGCCGTCGGTCAGGGTCGCCGAGGAGAATGCCCGGCTGAACGGCGCAGGCGATCTGGTGGACGTGATCCGCGCCACCGGCTTTGCCGCTCCGCGCTTTGCCGAGGACGGTCCGTTCGACCTGGTGCTCGCCAACATCCTCGCCAATCCGCTGCGGCAGCTGGCCGGCCCGATGGCGCGCCACCTCGCCTCGTCGGCGCAGGTCATTCTCTCGGGCCTGCTGACGCACCAGGCGCCGGCGGTCATCGCCGCCTACCGCGCCCGCGGGCTGGTGCCGCTGCGGCATCTGAAGATCGAGGGCTGGAGCAGCCTGTTGCTGCGTTTCGTGAAGTGACCGCGACCGGCAGACAGTGCGGCGACTGCACGCTCTGCTGCAAGGTGATGGCGATCGAGGAACTGGCCAAGCCCGCCAACACGTGGTGCCCGCATTGCAAGCCGGGGCGCGGCTGCCGGATCTATCCGGGCCGGCCGGCGGAATGCCGCTCGTTCAGCTGCGTCTGGCTGGCGAACGAGCTGCTCGAGGAGCACTGGAAGCCTTCCAGGTCGAAGCTCGTCCTGACCACGTCGGAAGATGGTCTTGAGGTCAGATGCGATCCGGGCTTCCCCGACGCCTGGCGCAAAGAGCCGTTTCGCAACGAGCTCAGGGAATGGGCGATCTCCGGCGAGACGCTCGACATGACCGTCGTCGTGATCGCCGGCCAGCGCATGACGCTCGTGACGCCCGAGCGCGAATTCGATCTCGGCATCGTCGGCCCCGATGAGCGGATCGTGCGCGAGCTCGAGGACGGCAAGGTCGTCAATGTGACCGTGGCGAAGGCATCTGATCTGGCACGGTAGCCGCGATCCGTGGGTTGTTTATTCGGGCGCTGGCGAATCGCTACGGATGGTCTCGACCTTGTCCTGACCGGCCGCGCGCTTGGCGCGCGCCTCAACCAGGCGTTCCAGCATTTGGACGATGACGCCGCGCTGCTTCTGTTCGACCGGCGCGATCGGGCCGCGGCGGACCGGCGGCGAGATCTTCTCAAACGTGAATGCAGGCATCGTGCATCTCCTCACCGTTGAGTTGAGACACTCCTGGACACTCCCCGTACGCTTGACCGTTGACGTGCAGTGGACATCGTCCGGCCAATTCCACTATGCCATATTCAAGCATAAGTTATGCCAAAAATATGGTCATGCTTGACCGCGCTCGCGCGAAGGTCATGCTCCATCTGAAGAGAGTGCGACGGCGATGTTCGAAGCCCATTTCCAGACGTTCGAAGAGCCTGAAGGCGGCGTGGCGCTGACTGCCCGCTTGAGCGCGCTGCGCGAGGAGCTGGCGCGGCGCAAGCTGACCGGATTCGTGGTTCCGCGCGCCGACCAGCAGCAAAATGAATATGTCGCGGCCTCCGAGGAACGGCTCGCTTGGCTGACCGGCTTCACCGGATCGGCCGGGCTCGCGATCGTGCTGAGCAAGGAGGCCGCCCTGTTCGTCGACGGCCGCTACACGCTGCAGGCCGGCAAGCAGGTCGACCGCAAGGCCTGGCAGGTCGAGCCGCTGGTCGATCCGCCGCCGGAGCACTGGCTGACCCGGCATCTGGCGGCCGGCGACCGCCTAGGATTTGACCCCTGGCTGCACACTTCTGCGGCAGCCGAACGACTGGCAGCGGCCTGCGCCAAGGCCGGCGCGGAACTGGTCGCCGTCGACAGCAATCCGCTCGATGCGATCTGGCACGAGCGGCCGGCACCGCCGCTCGGCCCGGTTACGATCCACGGCGCGCAGTTTTCCGGGGAGATCGAAGCCGAGAAGCTCAAGCGCATCCGCCTCGAGATCAACAAGCTCGGCGTCGACGCGCTGGTGCTGTCCGACAGCCACGCGGTGGCCTGGACCTTCAACATCCGCGGCGCCGACGTCTCGCATACGCCGCTGCCGCTGTCCTATGCGCTGGTACCGAAGGAAGGCCGGCCGCTGGTGTTCATCGATCAGCGCAAGCTGTCCAACTCGACACGCGACCATCTCGAGCAATCGGCCGATGTCGAGCAGCCCGCGGCGCTGGCGGCAAAACTCACCGAGCTCGCCAAGCGCGGCGCCTCGATCGCGCTCGACAGCGCGACGGCGGCCGATGCCTTGAGCCGCCTGATCGCGGGTGCCGGCGGCAAGCCGGTGCGCGGCAGCGATCCGGTCAGCCTCTTGAAGGCGGTCAAGAACGTCACCGAGATCGAGGGCACGCGCACGGCGCATCAGCGCGACGCGGTGGCGCTGGTGCGTTTCCTCGCCTGGATCGATCGCGAGGCGCCCTCCGGCAGCCTCACCGAGATCGATACCGTCGAGGCGCTGGAGACGTTCCGCCGCCAGACCGGCGCGCTGAAAGACGTCTCCTTCCCGACCATCGCCGGCACCGGGCCGAACGGCGCCATCGTGCACTACCGCGTGACGCGCAAGAGCAACCGCCGCATCGAGCCCGGCGACCTCCTGCTGATCGATTCCGGCGCGCAATATGAGGACGGCACCACCGACGTCACCCGCACCATCGCAATCGGCAAGCCGACCGACGAGATGCGCGACCGCTTCACCCGCGTGCTGCGCGGCCATATCGCGATCGCCCGCGCGATCTTCCCCGACGGCACCACCGGCGCGCAGCTCGACACGCTGGCGCGGCAATATCTCTGGCAGGCCGGGATCGATTTCGAGCACGGCACCGGCCACGGCGTCGGCAGCTATCTCAGCGTCCATGAAGGGCCGGCGCGGATTTCCAAGCTCGGCACCACGCCGCTGAAGCGCGGCATGATCCTGTCGAACGAGCCCGGCTACTACAAGACCGACGCCTACGGCATAAGGATCGAGAACCTCGAGCTCGTGATCGGCACCGACATTGCCGGCGCCGAGAAGCCGATCAATGCATTCGAGACGCTGACGCTGGCGCCGATCGATCGCCGTCTGATCGAGGTCAGCTTGCTGAGCCCGGACGAACTGGCCTGGCTCAACGACTACCACGCCCGCGTCGCGCAGGTGGTGCGCCCGCATCTCGACGACAACGCCACCAAGCTGTGGCTGGACGAGGCAACGGCGGCGCTGAAGTAGCGGCGCGCCCCGGCATCCGCACACTCGACGTCGTCCCCCCAACGCTCTGTGTCATCCCCCGCGAAAGCGGGGGATCCAGTACGCCGCGGCCTCTCAATTCAAATACGCCTGCCTCTGGAGTACTGGGTCCCCGCTTTCGCCGAGGACAACAGCGGAATTCGCAGCTGACGACAGTACATTTATTGCGCGGGACGAAACATCGTCGCAGCGTCTCCTGAATTCGCATGGGCGTATGCCGAAACGCCCGTATTCCGCGCGGACAGGCGCGCTACAGTCCTTTCACAATGCTGGATCGGACCTGAATGCACGGCGTGATGGGCAAGCCGCCCGGCGCGGCCAAAGACAACATCGCGACATCGAAGGTCATGCTGCTGATGCTCGTCGTGATGACGGGCGTGGCGCCGATCTCGCTCTACATGCTGGTGCCGGCGCTGCCGGTGCTGGCGACCACCTTCGGCCGCGACATCTCTATCGCGCAGATGACCGTGTCGCTCTACATGGTCGGCATCGCGCTTTCACAGCTGATCATGGGGCCGCTGTCCGACAGGTTCGGCCGTCGGCCGGTGCTGCTCGCGGGCCTCGGCCTGATGGTCGTGGCCGGCGTCGGCTCGGTGTTCGCCGAGACCCTGCCGCAACTGATCGCGGCGCGCTTCTTCCAGGCGCTCGGCGGCGCCAGCGGCATGGTGATCAGCCGTGCCATCATCCGCGATCTCTATCCGCGCGAGCGGGTCGGCGCCATGATCAGCCTCGTCGTCGCCGCATTGATGATCGCGCAGATGGTGAGCCCGCTGACCGGCGGCCTGCTGGAGACCGCATTCGGCTGGCGCGCGATCCTCTATCTCATCACCGCGGCGTCGCTGATCACCACGATCTTCATCGCGCTGGCGCTGCCGGAAACCCGCCGCGACCGCGCCGAGAGCAGCAGCTTTCGCGGCGACCTCGGCAAGCTGATGACGAGCCGCGCCTTCGTCGGCTATCTATTGTGCCAGGTATTGGCGTCGCAGATCATCTTCGCCTTCGCCGGCGGCGGCCCTTACATCGTGGTGACCCAGATGGGCCGGACCAGCGCCGAGTATGGCGCGTGGTTCGCGATGACGGGGTTCGGCTACTTCGTCGGCAATCTCTTGTGCGTGCGCTTCGCGCCGCGGCACTCGCTGGAGAAACTGATCTGGTTCGGCCTCGCGCTGCAGGTCGGCGGCAGCCTGCTGAACCTGGTCTGGAGTTTTACCGGAGTAAACCAGGCCCCGCTCTGGCTGTTCGGCACCCAGATGATCGTGATGATCGCCAACGCCTTCGTGATGGCCAATTCGGCCGCCGGCGCCATCAGCATCCGGCCCGAAGCCGCCGGCACCGCCTCGGGCGCCATGGGGTTCCTGCAGCAGGGCATCGGCTCGCTGATCTCGCAATTCGGCGCCTATCTCGGCGGCCACTCCACCACGACGCTGCCGCTGACCGCGGCGATCTTCGCGATCTCGATCGCCTGCGCCTGCACCATGATCTTCGTCGTGCCGCGGCGGAAGGTGGTGGTGAGCGAAGAGCTGATCGCGCAGGCCGAGGAGGATGAGCAGGGGATGATGTGAACAGTTTGTCATTCCGGGGCGATGCGCAGCATCGAACCCGGAATCTCGAGATTCCGGGTTCGCCTCTTCGAGGCGCCCCGGAATGACGGACAACCCTACTCCCCGATCAGCTTCAGCCACTCGTCCTCGGTGAGCACCTGGACGCCGTGCTTCTGCGCTTCGGCAAGCTTCGAGCCGGCGCCCGGCCCCGCGACGACATAGTCGGTCTTCTTCGACACCGAGCCGGCCGCCTTGGCGCCCAGCCGCTCGGCCCTCGCCTTGGCCTCGTCACGTGTCATCTTTTCGAGCGATCCGGTGAACACCACGGTCTTGCCGGCCACCGCCGAATTGCTCTTCGGCTTCTCGGCGTCGATGATCTCGTCGAGCTCTCCGGTCAGCCGCTCGACGATGCCGCGATTGTGGCTCTCGCCGAAATAGTCGGCGATGCTCTTGATCACGGTGTCGCCGATCTGGTCGAGCGCATCCATCTCCGCCATCGCTTCCTCGTCGCCCTTGGCGACCTTGAGGCAGGCATCGTGGAACGCGTCCCAGGAGCCATAGCCGCGCGCCAGTGCCAGCGCGGTGGTCTCGCCGACATGGCGCATGCCGAGTGCGTAGATGAAGCGCTCCAGGCCAATCCTGCGGCGGCTGTCGATCGCGGCGAACAGATTGCGCACCGAGGTCTCACCGTAGCCTTCGATGTCCTCCAGCTTCAGCTTCGCGTTGCGCTTTTGCAGCGTGAAGATATCAGCCGGCTCCTTGACCCATCCCTCGTCGAAGAAATATTGCAACTGCTTCACGCCGAGACCGTCGATGTCGAAGGCGCGGCGCGACACGAACAGAATGAGGTGTTCGACCTTCTGGAACGGACAGGCGAACTCGCCGGTGCAGCGGGCGCGCGAGCCCTCCTCGCCGGCCGCGGTCTCCTCGCGCACCACGTCGGTGTGCAGCGGGCACGGGCATTTCTTCGGGAAGTGGAATTCCTTCGCGCTCTTCGGCCGCTTGTCGATCACGACGTCGACGACCTGCGGGATCACGTCGCCGGCGCGCTGGATCACCACGGTGTCGCCGATCCTGATGTCGCGTCCCTCGCGCAGCACCTCGCCCTTGTTGCCGATGCCCTTGATGTAGTCCTCATTGTGCAGCGTGACGTTCTGCACGATCACGCCGCCGACACCGACCGGCTCGAGCTTGCCGACCGGCGTGAATGAGCCGGTGCGCCCGACCTGGATCTCGATGTCGCGCAGCACCGTCATGGCGCGCTCGGCCGGGAATTTGTGCGCGATCGCCCAGCGCGGCGTGCGCGACACGAAGCCGAGCCGCTCCTGCCAGTCTATGCGATCAACCTTGTAGACGACGCCGTCGATGTCGTAGTCGAGCTCGGCGCGCTGCTCCTCGATCTTGCGATGGAACGCAATCAGCTCCTCGACCGAGTGGCACAATTTGGTCAGCGGATTGGTCTTGAAGCCGCACCGCTCGAACCAGTGGATCATGCCGGTCTGGGTATCCTCCGGCATCGCGCTCATCTCGCCCCAGGCGTAGGCGAAGAAGCCGAGCGGCCGCGAGGCAGTGATTGTGGGATCTTTCTGCCGCAGCGAACCGGCCGCCGAATTGCGCGGATTGGCGAAGATGGTGTCGCCGGCCGCCTTCTGCCGCTCGTTCAGCGCGAGGAACGCCTTCTTGGTCATATAGACCTCGCCGCGCACCTCGCAATTGTCGGGCACGTTGCGGCCCTTCAGCTTCTGCGGCACGTCCTCGAGCGTGCGGATGTTGGCGGTGACGTCCTCGCCCTCGGCGCCGTCGCCGCGGGTTGCCGCGGTGACGAGCTCGCCGCCCTCGTAGCGCAGCGACATCGAGAGCCCGTCGATCTTCGGCTCGGCCGAGAAATCGATCTTGTCATCCGGCAACTTGAGGAAGCGCGTGATGCGTCCAACGAAGTCGACCACGTCGGCTTCCGCGAACGCGTTGTCGAGCGACAGCATCGGCAGCGAATGACGAACCTTCCTGAAGCGCCCCGACGGCGCGGCGCCGACCTTCTGCGACGGCGATTCCGCGGTGACGAATTCAGGGAAGCGTTTCTCGATCGCATTGTAGCGCTGCCGCAGCGCGTCGTATTCGGCGTCGGTGACGCTCGGCGCATCGTCCTGATAGTAGCGCTTGTCGTGACCTTCGAGCTCGAGCGCAAGGCGCATCAACTCGACCTTGGCCTGGGGCTTGGTGAGCTTGTCGACGTCGACCAGCGCTTTCTTGGCTTTGGTGGCCATCGGCGAACTAACTCGCCGCCCGGAGCAGCCGTTCCGCGGCCGCCCTCGCCTCCGCGGTGATCTCGGCGCCGGCCAGCATGCGCGCGATCTCCTCGCGGCGGTGGTCGGCGGCGAGCGCGTTGACGCGGGTGGCAACCCGCTTGCCCTTGTCGAGCGCGTCCTTGGAGATCAGGAGATGCTGGCTGGCGCGGGCGGCAACCTGCGGCGCGTGCGTCACCGCCATCACCTGCACCTTGCCGGCGAGGCGCGCCAGCCGCGAGCCGATCGCATCGGCCACCGCGCCGCCGACGCCGGTGTCGATTTCGTCGAACACCAAGGTCGGCGCCGAGCCGCGATCGGCCAGCACGACCTTCAGCGCCAGCAGGAAGCGCGACAGTTCGCCGCCGGAGGCGACCTTCATCATCGGCCCCGGCTTGGTGCCCGGATTGGTCTGCACCCAGAACTCGACACGGTCGATGCCCTGGGGCCCCGGCGCGGCCGCGTTGCTCTCGACCTGGGTCATGAACTTCGCGCGCTCGAGCTTGAGCGGCGCAAGCTCGGCGTTGACGGCCTTGTTGAGCTTCTCGGCGGCCTTGGTGCGCGCCGCCGACAGTTTGGCGGCAGCCGCCGCATAGCGCTTGTCGGCTTCACTGGCGGTCGCTTCCAGCTTCTTCAGCTGGTCGGCGCCGGCATCGATCAGCGCGACGTCGCCGGCATATTGCGCCGCCAGCGCGGCCAGCAGATCGACCGGCGTCGAATATTTGCGCGAGGCGGCGCGCAGCGCGAACAGCCGCTCCTCGATGCGCTCCAGCTCGGCCGGATCGAAATCGGTCGCCGCCAGCGCGGCGTTGAGGTGCTGGTCGGCTTCTTCCAGCGCGTTGATCGCAATATCGATCGCCTTGACCGCGGGCTCGATCAGCGCAGGCGCATTGGCGGCGCGCCGCTCCAGCCGCCGGACCGCGGCCGACAGCGACGCCACCGGCGAATGCGAGCCGCCGATCGCCTCCTGCGCCTCGCGCAGATCGGTTGCGATCTTCTCGCCCTGCATCATGGTGGTGCGGCGACCCGCGAGCTCGGTCTCCTCGCCTTCCTTCGGCGCCAGCGTCTTCAATTCCTGCGAGGCATGGCGCAGATAGTCGGCCTCGCGCGCGGCGCGCTCCATGCCGGCGCGATGCTCGTCGAGATCGGCATTGGCGGTCCGCCTGATATCCCACAGCGCTTCCAGCGCCGCGACGTCCTTCTCGTGTCCGGCGAAGGCGTCGAGCAGCTGGCGATGGGTGGAGGCGTCGACCAGCGCGCGCTCGTCATGCTGGCCGTGGATCTCGACCAGCGCGGCGCCGACCGCCTTCAGGGTCTGCACGCTGATCGCCTGATCGTTGATGAAGGCGCGGGTGCGGCCGTCGGCGAGTTGCACGCGGCGCAGGATCATCTCACCGGTGTCGTCGAGGCCATTCTCGGCCAGGATCCCGGCCGCCGGATGCCCCTTCGGGACGTCGAACATGGCGGTGACCTGCCCCTGTTCGGCGCCGTGGCGCACCAGTCCGGCATCGCCGCGGCCGCCGAGCGCCAGCGCAAAGGCATCGAGCAGGATGGATTTGCCTGCGCCGGTTTCGCCGGTCAGCACCGCGAGGCCACGGGAAAATTCGATATCGAGCCGTTCGATCAGGACGATGTCACGGATCGACAGACGCGCCAGCATGCGAGGACAATTCCTAGCCGAGACCTATCTTCTTGAAGGTCCTGCTGATCCAGGAACCCTGATTCTCGCTCGGCTCGAGACCGCCGGACTTTACTAGATTATATGCGTCCTTGTACCAGCGGCTGTCTGGAAAATTGTGGCCGAGCACCGCGGCCGCGGTCTGCGCCTCGCCGGCGATGCCGATCGCCATGTAGGCCTCGGTGAGGCGGTACAGCGCCTCCTCGACGTGGCGCGTGGTCTGGTACTGCGTGACCACGGTCTTGAAGCGGTTGATCGCGGCGGTGAAGTCGCGCTTGCCCATGTAATAGCGCCCGACCGCCATTTCCTTGCCGGCGAGCTGGTCGCGCGCAGCCTGGATCTTGGACTTGGCCTGGGTGGCGTATTCCGAGGTCGGATATTTGCGCACCACCTCTTCGAGCGCCGCGATCGCCTTCTCGGTGCGGCTCTGGTCGCGCGAGATGTCCGGGATCTGGTCGAAATGCGAGGCCGCGATCAGGTACTGGGCGTAGGACGCGTCCGGGCTGCCGGGATGCAGCGTGACGTAGCGGGTGGCAGAGCCGATGCAGCTGTCGTAGTCGCCCGCCTGGTAGAACGAATAGGCCGACATCAAGAGCGACTTGCGCGCCCAGTCGGAATAGGGATGCTGACGGTCGACTTCCTCGAACTTCTTCGAGGCGGCCTTCAGGTCCTTCTTCTCGTTCATCATGTACAAGCCCTCATTGTAGAGCTTGTCCGCGGGCTCATCGACGAACGTGTCGTCCTTGGCCATGAACTTGTCCCACAGCGCGCCGGTGCCGCAGCCGCTGAGCGGCATGGCCAGCACGATCAGGCCCGCCGCAAAACGCAGCGTGCGCGCGGCCTTGGTCAGGCCGGAGACGTCAGAAGAATTGCGTGATTCGAGCGCCATACGCATTGCCGACATGAATTTTAGAACCTGACGCCTTTGATGCGGTTAACGGCGACCCCACTCCACCCATGAACCGCGGTCATGGATGTAATATTTCCAGTGCCTTGACTGCCGTTACTCGCAACCGCAGGCCTGCTTAGCCGAAAAATGACCGTGGACCAACCGAATACGGAGCCATTCCGCCGGGAATAAGGCGACCCGACGAAGCTCACAGCCTGCTGTGGTTATTACGGAAATTGGGCCCGACCGGCCAGGCGATCAGGACTTGGGCGATCAGGACACGTCCGGGCCATAGGCCGGGGCGACGAGGCCGCCCACGGTGCCTGCACCGGCTTCGACATGGCCACGGGCCGGTCGCCGAGCCGTCTCCGATTCGACCACCCGCCAGGCGCTGCGGTCGGCAAGCAGCGCCTTCAGCACCGCGTTGTTGAGCTTGTGGCCACCCCGTACCGAACGGTAGCTGCCGAGCAGCGGCAGGCCGGCCAGCGCCAGATCGCCGATCACGTCGAGCACCTTGTGGCGGGCGCATTCGTCGGCGTAGCGCAGGCCCTCGGCGTTGAGCAGACGGGCCTCGTCGAACACCACGGTATTGTCGAAGGACGCGCCGAGCGCGAAGCCTGCACCCCACAGCCGCGCCACGTCGCTCATGCAGCCGAACGTGCGGGCCCGCGCGACCTCGCGGCGGAAACCTTCCGGCGACAGATCGAAGGTGAAGGTCTGGCGGCCAATCACCTGGTTGGTGAAATCGATCTCGACTTCGGTGCGGAACCCGCCGGCGAACGGACGCAGTTCGCCAACCGATTCGCCGATCTTGACCTGCACCGGCTTCAAAACCTGGATGAAGCGGCGGACACCGGGCTGGGTCACAATGCCGGCCTGATCGACGGCCGCGACGAACGCTGCAGCGCTGCCGTCCATGATCGGAACTTCGGCGCCATCGACTTCAATGGTGGCGTTGTCGACGCCCATGCCGCGCAGCGCCGCGAGCACGTGCTCGGCGGTGGAAACCAGCGGCCCTTCGCGGTCACCCAGCACCGTCGCGAACTCGGTCGCGATCACCGCATCGGCGGTGGCCACGACTTCGCGGTCGGAACCGTCGAGACCGGTGCGGACAAAAATAAAACCCGCATCAACAGGTGCAGGTCCCAGGGTGAGACTGACAGGAAGACCGGAATGAACGCCTACGCCAGTCACGGTGGCTTGCGACCGAAGCGTTGTTTGACGGCTGAACTTCATTCGATAATGCCCACTACCGACTTCACTCAATTCAAGTGGCCAAATTTCCCCAAGGCCGACTCGCTTGAGCTCCCCAAGTCACGGCAGACCATAGTCACGGCCCTAAACCGCGCCAACTCACGCTTCTTTACCGATTGTTACCCCATCTCCGCCGCATTCACGCCCAAGGTAAACCAAACTACGGCAGCGAAAGCGGTCCTCGGCGAGCCGCCATCTGACCACCGAAAGAATAATTAATCATTTAAAATCAGTTGCTTGTTCATCCGGCGCGATCGCCTGCCCGCGACAAGGAAAAGGCCCCGGCGGTTCCCCGCCGAGGCCTTCTTCGTGGCCAAGATTGTAACAAACTTCAGTTTGCCTGCCGGCGCAGGAAGGCCGGGATATCAAGATGGTCGTCGCCCTGTGGCGCCGGGGCAACAGGTGCCTGGCGGCCATGAGCGTCCAGACCCTGCGGCGCAGGGCGCTTTGCATATTCGGATACCGGCGATTCGTTCGCCGAGATCTGCTGGGCGACGCTGCGGGCCGGCTTGCGCTCGGGCAGCGGCGGCATCGTCGGCATGGCCGGACCGGAGCTACGGGCCGCGATCGGCGGCTCGGTCTCTTCGTCGCGGCGGCCGAGGCCGACATTGGCTAGCCGCTGCAGCAGCGACAGGCGGGTCTTCTGCGGGTGTTCCGGTTCGCCGTCACCGCTGGCCTGGCGGATTTCGGCCTGCGCCGGCATCGGCAGATCCTCGAACTTCGGCATCCGCGGAGCACGGACCGGCGACCGTTCCGCCGCCTGCGGGATGAAGGTCTCGGGCGGCATCGGCTCATGCTGCTCGGCCCGGGCGGCCTCGTGGTCCGGGAACAGCGAGGGCTTCTGGGCAATCGGCCGCACGGTGACGTCACCGTAGGAGGCCGGCTGCATCGGCGCCTGGGCAGCCGGCGCGCTGTCGGGAGCAACCGCGGCGGCGATCGCCGCGAGCGCGGCGCGCTCGACGGCCGGACGCTGCTGCGGAGCGGCGGGAGCTGCAATCGGGGCGACCGTCACGCCGGTCGGCGGTTCCAGCTTCTGGGCACGCTCGGCCATGCGCTGATTGTCGGCACGCAGGCGGGCGGTCAGATCGGCCAGCCGGCTCTCCGGCGAACCGCCCGACTGCTGCGCGGCGGGAGCCTGGGCGCGGGAGGCGATCGCGGCCTGCTCGATACCGGTTGCGACCACCGAGACGCGAATGACGCCGTCGAGCGATTCGTCGAAGGTGGCACCGACGATGATGTTGGCGTCGGCGTCGACCTCCTCGCGGATGCGGGTGGCGGCTTCGTCGACCTCGAAAAGGGTCAGGTCCTTGCCGCCCGTGATCGAGATCAAGAGGCCGCGGGCGCCCTTCATCGAGCTGTCGTCGATCAGCGGGTTGGCGATCGCGGCTTCCGCGGCGGTCAGCGCGCGCTTCTCGCCGGTGGCTTCGCCGGTGCCCATCATCGCCTTGCCCATTTCGCGCATCACGGCGCGGACGTCGGCGAAGTCGAGGTTGATCAGACCTTCCTTGACCATCAGGTCGGTGATGCAGGCGACGCCCGAGTAGAGCACCTGGTCGGCCATCGCGAAGGCGTCGGCGAAGGTGGTCTTCTCGTTGGCGACCCGGAACAGGTTCTGGTTCGGGATGATCAGCAGCGTGTCGACCACCTTGTGCAGTTCGGCGATGCCGTGCTCGGCGGTGCGCATGCGGCGCTGACCTTCGAAGTGGAACGGCTTCGTCACCACGCCGACGGTGAGGATTCCCATCTCGCGCGCGGCCTTGGCGATCACGGGTGCAGCACCGGTGCCGGTGCCGCCGCCCATGCCGGCGGTGACGAACACCATGTTGGCGCCGGTGAGGTGATCGCGCAGCTCGTCCATGACCTCCTGCGCGGCCGCAGCACCGACGTCGGGCTGCGAACCGGCGCCGAGGCCCTGGGTGACCTGGGTGCCCATCTGCACGATGCGCTGCGCCTTCGACATGGTCAGCGCCTGCGCGTCGGTGTTGGCGACGACGAAGTCGACGCCCTGCAACCCGGCGGTGATCATGTTGTTGACGGCATTACCACCCGCGCCGCCGACGCCGAAGACGGTGATCCGCGGTTTCAGCTCGCTGATGTCAGGGGGTGTCAGATTGAGTGCCATGGTTGCCTCTCTCGATTATGCGCGCGTTGATTCGTCCCGGCCGCTGGCCGCCGGAGCTGGTGAAAATGCTGTGAGCCGGGGTGCGGTCATCAGAAGCCCTCGCGAAGCCATCGTCCGACCTTTCCGAAGTAACCGTCTGTCCCTGTCCTGAGCTGCCGCGTGCGCCGCGGTTCGACATGTTCAAGATGTGCGTATTGCGGATAGACCAGGAGGCCCGTCGGCACCGAGAATGAGGCGCCCTTCGCCTCGTTCGGCAGCCGGCCGAAGCCGAGCGGACGGCCGATGCGGACCTGACGGTTCAGGATGCGGGTGGCAAGCTCGACGGTGCCGGTGAGCTGCGAGGCGCCGCCGCTCAGCACGACGCGCGCCCTCGGCTCTGCCGCAAAGGGGGAATCCGCGAGCCGGTCACGGACCATTTCGAAAATCTCCTCGGCGCGATGCCGGACAATGTTCGCAATCGTGGCGCGGGACACGATTTGCGGTGTCTCCCGATCATCGCCTGCAGTGGGAACGGACATCAGCTCGCGCGAGTCCGAACCGCCGGTCAGCACCGTGCCGTATAAGGTCTTGATTCGCTCGGCATCCGCAATGCATGCGCCGATGCCGCGCGCAAGGTCCATCGTGATGTGTTGCCCGCCCAGCGCAAATCCGGATGCGTGCACGAGACGTCCGCCGGAGTATGTCGCGATCGTGGTCGATCCCGCGCCCATCTCGACAACGGCAGCGCCGAGATCGGCTTCGTCGTCGGTCAGCACCGAGAGACCCGCGACATAGGGGCTCGACGCCATGGCTTCGACGTTGAGATGGCAGCGCTCGACAACCAGCATCAGGTTCTTGGCGACCGTCGCGTCCGACGTCACCACGTTCATGTCGACGCCGAACTGGCGCGCCACCATGCCTCTGGGATCGCGGATGCCCTTGACGCCGTCGAGTGCGTAGCCGACCGGCAGCGCGTGCAGCACGGTGCGGCCCGCGCCTGCGGCGTGGCGCATGCCGGCGGACGTGACGCGGCTGATATCGTCCGAGGTCACCGAGCCGCCGCGGATATCGGCCGCAGCTTCGACCAGCTGGCCATGCTGCCGGCCGCCGGAGACCGACAGTAGGACGGATTCGACACGGACCTTGGCCATGCGTTCGGCCAGCGCCACCGCGTGACGCACCGCCTTCTCGCATTCGGCGAGATCGACGACGGAGCCGGCCTTGACGCCGCGCGACTGGATCTGGCTGTAGCCGATCAATTCGACCGCATGGGTGCGTCCGCGCAGCGCCTCGTTCGGCGGCGACGGCCTCAGCCGCGCGATCATGCAGGCGATCTTGCTGGAGCCGACATCGAGCGAAGCCACCATCGCGGTGCGCTTCTGCATCGGGCGGGTCTTCGGGGTCAGGTTGCGATCGAGGCCGGTCATGCGGAGTCACCGGCCTTCTTCTTGGACTTCTTGTCCTTGAACAGCTCGTCGCGCGCCTTGCCGGCGTCCTCGGACAATTGCACGATCAGCCGATCGGGCAGCCGCATGTCGACGGCGACAATGTCGCGCGAGAACAGCTTCTCGTCCTTGTCGAGCCTGGAGAGCGCAGCGAGCGCGTTGCCGACGTCGTTCTCTGGCAGGCGAACGTCGAGACCGTCCTTGAGACGCAGGTTCCAACGCCGCTCGCCGACGAAGATCGCGGCCTTGGTCACCGAACGGACCTGCGGATAACGGTCGAGCAGCGCCAGGAAGTCGTGGGCCCTGACGTCGGCGCCCTTGCCGACCACCAGCGGCAGATTGAGGAAGCGGCGCGAGACGTAGGGCTCGAGCACCGCGCCGTCGGAGGCGATCACCGACAGGCGGCCGTTCTGCTGCCACAGCGCGAAGGCGGTGCGCTCGACGATGTCGATCTGCAGCCGGCCCGGATAGAGCTTCAGGATCGTGGCATCCGCGATCCAGGGATTGGCCTTCAGCTTGGCGCGCACGGTGTCGGCGTCGAGGAACAGCAGCGAGGAGCGGCCGTTGACGCCGCCGATCGCGAGCACCTCGTCCTGGCTTAGCTGCTTGCGGCCGTTGATGCCGACGGTGGTGATGCGGAAGCCGGCAGTATTTGCAAGCGCGTTGCGGGCGTCGCTGAGCGCGGTGGTGAATTCCTCGACATGGCCGCCCTTGACGATGCCGAGGCCCAGGCTGCCGAACAGGATCGCGAGCGTCGCGACCAGCCCGATGCGGCGCGGCAGATAGCGTTCGACCATCAGGATGTAGCGGTTCGGCGGCTCGCGATCGATGATGACTTGCGGCCGCTTGGCGGGACGCCGCCTGCGGCGCGCGAGATGGGCGCCGACATACTCGCGCAGCAGCACCGCCGCTCCAATAGCGGCTGCTCTCAGGTCAGCTTGAGGCCCCAGCGATCGCAGCGATCGGGTGAGGCGTCCTGCACCATCCATTGCACGAGCTCGTCACATGTTGCGCCCGCAAACCCCGCGGGTCCCGGCACAAATCACGTCTCGGCTAGACCGGTGGGATTAGAGTGGCCCCCTGTTCCCTGGTTGCGATCCTCGAAGCGGTAATCCGCGACAGCTCACGCCCCGGCAGCCAAGCGCTACATGCGCCGCCAGCGTTAACCTTCGGGCTTCCTGGTAAACAAAGGGTAAATGACTTCGGCCTGGAGCGTGTTTTGACCAACGCTGTGAGTACTTTGCCGCGAACTCGTTAGCATTTTAGCAACAGCGCCCGGGTTCCATCCGGCCGACCAGGGCGGGTTCCCCCCGGCCGGGCATTAACTTCGGACGCGGCGGCGGGCCAGCTCGATCTGGTCGGTGAGGAAGTCGGCAAAGGCGATACCCTGTGCTTTCAAGGCCTTAGGGTACAGTGATGCCGCGGTGAGCCCCGGCAGGGTGTTGGTCTCGAGATAGACCGGGCCATTGGCCGAGACGATGAAATCGCTGCGCGAGTAGCCGGTGCAGGACAGCGCGCGGTGCGCCCGCAGCGCATGGTCCATGATCGCGGCGCTGACTTCGGGCGCGAAGCGGCCGGGACAGATCTCCTGGGTCGACTTCAAAAGATATTTGGCCGTGTAGTCGAAGGTTCCCTCGCCCGGCACGATCTCGATCGGCGGCAGCGCGAACACGGAGCCGTCGGACTGCTCGAGCACGCCGCAGGTCGCCTCCACGCCCGATACGAACGGCTCGATCAGATACTCTTCATGGTTTGCGGCATTGCGGACCGCGACGAGATCCTGCTTCGCGTTGACGAAGATCAGCCCGTAGCTCGATCCGTCCTTGGCGGGTTTTGCGATCAGCTTGCCGTGTTTCGCGAAGGCGTCATCGATCTGTTCGACATTGATGCCCTGCGGCGCGTTGAGGCCTGCGATCGCGGCGAAACGCTTGGCCGACGGCTTGTCGAACGCCAGATGCGACGATGCCGAGCCGGAGCCGGTGAACGCGACGCCACGCATCTCGCACATCGCCTGCAATTCGCCATTCTCGGCGCGGCCGCCATGCAAACCGAACACCAGCACACGCTGCTCGGCGCTCGCCTTGTCGAGCGCCTGGTCGAGCGCGATGCCGCGACCGTCGGGTTTGAAGTCGACCTCGAACGGCCGCGTGTGGCCGAGCAGTTTTTCCGACGTCACCGCGTGCACGGTGTCGTCGACATCCCAGAACCAGAGATCCGCGTCGGGCAGCGCGCGGTGCAGCGCCTGCGTGCTCGCCACCGAGACCAGCCGCTCCTTGTTGGTGCCGCCGAACAGAATGGTCACCTGCATCTTCTTTGCCTGTCTTCGCTGCTTCCGTCATTCCGGGATGGTCCGAAGCACCAGACCGGACTCTCGAGATTCCGGGTTCGATGCTGCGCATCGCCCCGGAATGACGACTACGATGAATTCCCGATCCGCTTGATTTCCCAGTGTAGCTCAATTCCGCTGCTTTGCTTGACCCGTTCACGCACCGTCTCGCCGAGCGTCTCGATGTCGTGCCCGGTGGCGTTGCCGGTGTTGATCAGGAAATTGCAGTGCATCTCCGACACCTGCGCGCCGCCGACCTTGAGGCCGCGGCAGCCGGCGGCGTCGATCAGCTTCCAGGCGCTGTTGCCGGGCGGATTCTTGAAGGTCGAGCCGCCGGTCTTCTCGCGGATCGGCTGCGCGGTCTCGCGATGGGTCTGCACCTCGTTCATGCGGGCGCGGATCGCCTCAGCATCGGTGATCCTGCCGCGGAAGCGCGCCGAGGTGAAGACGATGGACGGATCGACGCCGCTGTTGCGATAGACGAACTTCATGTCGGCATTGCCGAACGTATGCTTCACGCCGTCGCGGCCGATGCCGGTGGCCTCGATCAGCACGTCCTTGGTCTCGCCGCCATTGGCGCCGGCATTCATGCGCAGCGCGCCGCCGACCGTGCCGGGAATGCCGAAGAAGAATTCCATGCCGCCGATGTCAGCAGCCGCAGCCGTCTCGGCGACGCGCTTGTCGAGCGCCGCAGCACCAGCGGTAACGACATCGCCCGCCGCGCTGGTCTCTCCGAAGGCGCGCGGCGCGAGCCGGATCACGACGCCGGGCATACCGCCATCGCGCACGATCAGATTGGAGCCGACGCCGACGACATAGACCGGCAATTCCTGCGGCAGGCGTCTCAGGAAATAGGCGAGGTCATCTTCATCTGCCGGCGTGAACAGCATCTGCGCCGGGCCGCCGACGCGAAACCAGGTCAGCTCCGCCAGCGACTGGTTCGCCAGCAGCCGCCCGCGCAGCTCCGGCATCGCGGCTTTCAGATCGGGCGTGATGTCGGGGAAGGTCACGATCACCCCAACGCCTTCAATTCGCCGGGCAGCGCGTAGGCCCATTGCGTGATGTTGCCGGCGCCGAGGCAGACGACGAGGTCACCGGGCTTGGCGAGGCCGTGCACGATCTTCGCGAGCTCGCCCGCGTTCGGCAGCGGGACAACGTTGCGATGGCCGTGGGCGCGCAGGCCGGCGGCGAAATGGTCGCGGTCGATGCCGGCGATCGGCGCCTCGCCGGCCGGATAGACCTCGGCGACCACGACCGCATCGGCATCGTTGAAGCAGGTGCAGAATTCCTCGAACAGCGATTGCAGGCGGGTATAGCGATGCGGCTGCACCACGGCGACGATCTTGCCGTTGACGGATTCCCGCGCCGCCTTCAGCACGGCTGCGATCTCGACCGGATGATGACCGTAATCGTCGATCACGGTGATGCCGTTGGTCTCGCCGGTCTTGGTGAAGCGCCGCTTGACGCCGCCGAAGCCGGCCATGGCCTGGCGGATGACGTCATCGGACACGCCAAGCTCGTGCGCGACCGCGATCGCCGCCGTCGCATTCGATGCGTTGTGGCGCCCCGGCATCGGCAGCATGACATCGGCGATCTCATGGACCGCGCCGGACTTGCGATCGCGGATCGCGACCGAGAATTTCGAGCCGCCCCCCATCGGCGTCAGATCCTTGAGCTGCGCATCGGCCTGCGGGTTCTGGCCGTAGGTGATGATGCGGCGGTCTTCGATCTTGCCGACGAGAGTTTGCACCACGGGGTGATCGGTGCACATCACGGCAAAGCCGTAGAACGGGACGTTCTCGACGAAATTGCGGAACGCGTCCTGGATCGCCTCGAAGGTCTTGAAGTGATCGAGATGCTCGGGGTCGATATTGGTGACGATGACGACGTCGGACGGCAGCTTCAGGAAGGTGCCGTCACTCTCGTCGGCTTCGACCACCATCCAGTCGCCGGCCCCGAGCCGCGCGTTGGAGCCATAGGCGTTGATGATGCCGCCATTGATCACGGTCGGATCGAGCCCGCCGGCGTCGAGCAGGGTCGCCACCATCGTGGTCGTGGTGGTCTTGCCATGGGTGCCGGCGATCGCGACGCAGCTCTTCAGCCGCATCAGTTCCGCCAGCATCTCGGCGCGCCGCACCACCGGAATGCGTCGCGCGCGCGCCGCCATCAGTTCGGGATTGTCGCGCTTGATCGCAGTCGAGACCACGACGACATCGGCGCCGTCGACATTCTCGGCGGTGTGGCCGACCGAAACCTTGGCGCCCTTCTTGCGCAAGCGGTCGAGGTTGTAATTGTCCGAAGCATCGGAACCCTGCACGGTGTAGCCGAGATTGATCAGCACCTCGGCGATGCCGCTCATGCCGATGCCGCCGATCCCGACGAAGTGAATGGGTCCGATCTCGCGCGGCAGTCTCATGATGCTAACACCTTCATCGTCTCCGGACTCACCCCGGCAATTCTCCGACTTATGAAAGACTGATATGGCCGGGACAAGCCCGGCCATGGCGTCCCACGGCCGAAATTCCTCGAAAGCGGCCTAAATTCCGGCCACTTTCGCCACCAGATCGGCGAGCCGCTCGGCGGCATCGAGCCGGCCGACGCCGCGCGCCGCCGCCGCCATCGCGGTCAGCTTCGCGGGCTCGGCGGCGAAGGCCGAAATTTCAGCCGCCAGCCGCACGGGCGTGAAGTCGCTCTGCGCGATGCGCAGCGCGCCGTTCGCCTGCGACAGCACGCCGGCATTGGCGAACTGGTCCTGATCGATCGCGCCGGGCAGCGGCACCAGGATCGAGGGCCGGCCGATCGCGGCGAGCTCGGCGACCGTGCCGGCGCCGGAGCGCGAGATCACGAGCTGGCTCGAGGCGAGGCGCGCCGGCAGGTCGGTGAAGAACGGCGCGAGCTCGGCGTTGATCTCGAGCCGGTCGTAGACCGCGCGCACCCGATCCATGTCTTCTTCGCGCACCTGCTGGGTGACGATCAGACGGCTCCACAGCGCGGGCGCGAGCTGCTCGATCGCCGGCGGCACGATATCGCTCATCACCCGCGCGCCCTGGCTGCCGCCGACGACGAGCAGGCGCAGCGGCCCGTTCGGCTCGGGTGCCGTGTATTGCACCGCGGCCGCGGCGAGGATCGCCGGCCGCATCGGCGTGCCGACCGTGGTGGCCTTGCCCGCGAGCGCGGGATCGCGATCGAGCACGCCGGGCAGCGAGGTCGCGATCGCATTGACGCGGCCGGAGAGGAAACGATTGGCGCGGCCCAGCACCGCATTGGCGTCGTGGATGATGCCGGGAACGCCGAGCAGCCGCGCCGCCATCAGCGGCGGCAAGGTCGGGTAGCCGCCGAAACCGACCACGGCCGCGGGCTTCAGCCGCCGCACCAGATTGGCAGCGACCAGCGTGCCGTAGCCGAGCATCAGCGCGGTCCGCGCCAGCGAGATCGGGTTGCGGCTGCGCACGGTCGCGCTCGGCACGAGGTCGATGCTCTCCCGGCCGAACAGACCGGAATAGCGCAGCGCGCGGCCGTCGGTGGCGAGCCGGACGCGCAGGCCACGCCTGATCAATTCCACGGCGAGCGCTTCGGCCGGGAACAAATGGCCGCCGGTGCCACCGGCCGCCAGCAGAATCAGGGGCGCGTTGTCCATGGTTTCCAGATAACCGACACGACCGTCACAGTCACCTACGCGTAGGCGCGCTGAGCGCTGGCGCCTTCCATCGATTCGATCTCGGTGCGCGGCCGCTGCCGCGTCAGCGCCAGCATCATGCCGACGCCATAGGCAAGCGACACGAACGAGGAGCCGCCATAGGAGATGAACGGCAGCGTCATGCCCTTGGCCGGGATCAATTGCAGATTGACCGCCATGTTGATCGTCGCCTGCACGCCGAACAGGATCGCAAGCCCCGAGGCTGCGAAGCGCGAGAACATGTCCTCGGTGGCATAGGCGCGGGTCAGCGTGCGGATCACGACGAAACCGAACAGCGCAACCAGCATCAAGCAGAGGATGATGCCGAACTCTTCCGCGGCGACCGCGAACACGAAGTCGGTGTGGCTGTCCGGCAGGCTGCGCTTGGCGATGCCCTCGCCCGGCCCCAAGCCGAACCAGCCGCCGTTCCAGAACGCCTCCATCGCGGTGTCGACCTGGAAGGTGTCGCCGGAGGCGGGATTCATGAAGCGCTTGATGCGGCCGGCGACGTGCGGCACCAGGAGATAGGCGCCGAACAGGCCCGCGCCCGCCGCGCCGGCGAGCCCGAACACCCAGATCATCCGCATGCCCGCGATGAAGAACAGCGCGCCCCACACCGTGAGGATCAGCATGGTCTGACCGAAGTCGGGCTCCATCACCAGCAGCGTGACCAGCGTCAGCAGCAGCACCAGCGCCATCGAGGTCGCCGGCATCTCCGGCCGCTTGGTCGATTCCGCAAACAGCCAGGCCGCGACGATGACGAAAGAGGGTTTTGCAGCTTCGGATGCCTGGATGTTGACGCCGAGCAGCGTGATCCAGCGCCGCGAGCCCTTGACCTCGGGGCCGAGCAGCAGCGTCAGCACGATCAGCGCGATCGAGACCGCGAACACGATCAGCGCGGTGCGCCGGATCTGCCGCGGCGTCATGAACGAGACGCCGATCAGCACCATCAGCGACGGCACCAGGAACATGACGTGGCGGTTGAAGAAGTGGAACGGATCGAGCCCGATCCGGGTCGCCACCGGCGGGCTCGCCGCCAGCGACAGGATGACGCCGGCCAGCATCAACGCGGCGATCGCGACAAGCAGGAGCTTGTCGACGGTCCACCACCAGTCCGAGAACGGGGTGCGTTGGTCACGGGCGAGCATGGGCGTCCCCAGATGGCAGAGATAACGTCCATTCGTGGCGCAGGATGGTTTCCAAGGGGTTAACGGGATGGGTAACTTTTGAGGGAGGTGAATGAGCCCCCATCCCGACGTCGTCCTGGCGAAAGCCAGGACCCATAACCACCGCACTTGATAATGGACGCTACCGCGGCCCCAGCGTCGCGCAACGATTGAGATTTGGGGTAATGGGTCCTGGCTTTCGCCAGGACGACGATGAGGATGGTTCTCGCGCGATACGACGCACCGTCAGTGCGTACTTCATCTCGGTGTCATCGCCCGGCACCGAACGGCGGATTACGCTGTGCCAATCCGCCCTGCGTGTCGTCACACCACCAGCTTCACGCCCGGCAGCGCTTGCACGATGTCGCGGAAGGCGGCGCCGCGGATTTCGAAATTGCGGTACTGGTCGAACGAGGCGCAGGCCGGCGACAGCAGCACGACGGCTTCCGCGAGCCCCGATGCCTCGGCATCGCGCGCGGCGCTGGCGATCGCGACGTCGAGCGTGCCGGACATGTCGTGCGGGACGCGCTCGCCGAGCGTGCCGGAGAATTCGGCCGCCGCCTCGCCGATCAGATAGGCCTTGCGGATGCGCGGGAAATATTCGGTCAGGCTTGTGATGCCGCCGGCCTTCGGCTTGCCGCCGGCGATCCAGTAGATGTCGGCGAACGACGACAGCGCATGCGCGGCCGCATCCGCGTTGGTGCCCTTGGAGTCGTTGACGAACAGCACGTTGCCGCGGCGGCCGACCTGCTCCATGCGATGCGCGAGACCCGGGAAGCTGCGCAGGCCGTTCTGTAAGACGTCGGTCGCGATCCCCATCGCCAGCGCGCAGGCCGAGGCGCAGGCGGCGTTCTGCGCATTGTGCAGGCCGCGCAGCGAGCCGATGCCGCCTAGCCGCGCGATCTCGCTGCGCGCCGCGCCAGATGCGCGCACGATGGTCTCGTGCTCGACATAGAGGCCGTCGGGCAGCGAATTCTTCACCGAGATGCGCACCACGCGCTTGCCGGCGCGATCGAGCCGGTCGGCGATGTTGCGGCACCAGATGTCGTCGACGCCTGTGATCGCGGTGCCGCCGGCCTGGACGCCGGCGACCAGCCGCTCCTTCACCGCGGCGTAATGCTCGAGCGTGCCGTGGCGATCGATGTGATCCTCGCTGATGTTGATCAGGATGCCGACCGACGGATCGAGCGACGGTGCGAGGTCGATCTGGTAGGACGACATCTCAATCACATGGACACGCCCCATGCGCGGCGGCTCCAGCGACAGGATCGCGGTGCCGATATTGCCGCCCATCTGGGTGTCGTAGCCGGCGACATCAATCAGATGCGCGATCAGCGCGGTGGTGGTCGATTTGCCGTTGGTGCCGGTGATGGCGACGAACGGCGCGTTCGGCGCGTGACGGCGCCGCTCGCGGCAGAACAGTTCGACGTCGCCGATCACCTCGCAGCCCGCCTCGCGCGCCTTCAGCACGCTCCAGTGCGGCGCCGGATGGGTCAGCGGCGCGCCCGGGGTAAGGATCAGCGCGGCGAAATTCGCCCACGACACGGTGCGCAGATCGGCGGTGGTGAAGCCGGCCTGCGCCGCCTTGACGACGTTGTCGGCATTGTCGTCGGCCGCGATCACCTCCGCGCCACCGGCCTTCAGCGCGTGGCAGCTCGCGAGCCCGGAGCCGCCGAGCCCGAACACCGCAACCGTCTTGCCGGAGAAGGAGGTGACCGGGATCATGTCTATCTCCCTGTCATTCCGGAAACCGCGCAGCGGTTATCCGGAATCTCGAGATTCCGGGTTCTCGCTGCGCGAGCCCCGGAATGACAGTCAATGGGATGCGAAGCCATCAGCGCAGCTTGAGGGTGGAGAGGCCGGCGAGCGCCAGCATCACCGAGATGATCCAGAACCGGATCACGATCTGCGGCTCGGTCCAGCCCTTCTGCTCGAAATGATGGTGCAGCGGCGCCATCCGGAACACGCGCTTGCCGGTGAGCTTGAACGAGGTGACCTGGACGATGACCGAGACCGCCTCCAGCACGAACAGGCCGCCGATCACGGCGAGCACGATCTCGTGCTTCACCGCAACTGCCGTCGCGCCAAGCATGCCGCCGAGCGCCAGCGAGCCGGTGTCGCCCATGAAGATCGAGGCCGGCGGCGCGTTGAACCAGAGGAAGCCGAGGCCTGCGCCAAGCACCGCGCCGCACAGCACCGCCAGTTCGCCGGTGCCGGCGACGTAATTGATCTGCAGATAATCCGAGAACACCGCGTTGCCGGTCAGATACGAGATCATGCCGAAGCTGGCGGCGGCGATCATCACCGGCACGATCGCAAGACCGTCGAGGCCGTCGGTCAGGTTCACCGCGTTTCCGGCGCCGACCATCACGAAGGCGCCGAAGATCACGAAGAACCAGCCGAAATTAATCACGAGGTCCTTGAAGAACGGAATCACGAGCGAGGTCGACGACACGTCGCGCCCGAGCCGGACCAGCGCGTAGGTGGCGGCGAGCCCGATCGCCGCCTCGATCAGGAGCCGCAGCTTGCCGGCGAAGCCGCTGTGCGACTGCTTTGTGACCTTCAGATAATCGTCATAGAAGCCGACGAAGCCGAAGCCGAGCGTCACCGCCAGCACGATCCAGACATAGGGATTGAGCGGGTTGGCCCAGAGCAGCGTCGACACCACGAGCCCGGACAGGATCATCAACCCGCCCATGGTGGGCGTGCCCTTCTTGGAGATCAGATGCGACTGCGGGCCATCGGTCCGGATCGGCTGGCCCTTGCCCTGCCGCAGCCGCAGATGATCGATGATCCAGGGCCCGAACAGAAACACGAACAATGCGCCGGTCACCATCGCGCCGCCGGTGCGGAAGGTGATGTAGCGGAACACGTTCAAAGCGCTGCGGAACGCCCCAAACCCCGGAACGGTGTTGGACAGTTCGATCAACCAGTAGAACATTCGAGGAGTCCTATACCGCTTCTTCGTGCGCGGCCTTGTCGGGGAAGCGTTTTTCCAGCGCGCTGACAATGAGCTTCATCTTCGATCCCAGCGAGCCCTTCACCATGATCACGTCACCGGCACGGACCGCGGCGACCGCCTGCGCTTCGAGCGCCGCCGAGCTCTCGGCATAGCCTCCCCGCTTGCCGGTGGAAAGGGCATCCCACAGATTCCGCATCAGCGGACCACAACAATATACGAGGTCGATGCGGTTGGCGGTCACGGCCTCGTTGAGGCCGCGGTGCAATTCGGGCCCGGTCGGCCCGAGCTCGAGCATGTCGCCGAGCACCGCGATGCGCCGGCCATGCGGCCCGGTCTGGGCCTGGCCGAGCACGTTGAGCGCGGCCCCCATCGAGGCCGGGTTGGCGTTGTAGCTCTCGTCGATCAGCATCGCCTCGCCATGGGCGACCTCGAGGGTGCGGCGGAAGCCGCGGCCGGTCGGCGCCTCGAGCTGCGACAGCGACAGCGCCGCGCGCGCGATATCGGCGCCGAGCAGCGAGGCGCCAGCGAGCACCGCCAGCGAGTTCATCGCCATGTGCCGGCCGGGCATGCCGATCTTGTAGGTGATGTCATGATCCAGAATATCCGCATGCACCGCCGAGCAGGTCGCATGCAGCGACAGGTCGAGCAGCCGCGCTTCGGCGCGCTTGTCGGCGCCGAACGAGACGATGCGCGAGATGCTGGCCTGCTTGGCCTGCTTTTGCAGCCGCGCGAATTGTCCGTTGTCGCGGTTGAGCACGACGGCGCCATTGGGCTCGAGCCCTGCGAAGATCTCCGCCTTGGCGTCGGCGATCGCCTCGATGCCGGCGAAGAATTCCAGATGCACCGGCTCGATCGTGGTGATGATTGCGACGTGCGGGCGCACCATCTTCACCAGCGGCGTGATCTCGCCGGCATGGTTCATGCCGATCTCGAACACCGCAAAGCGCGTGCTGGCCGGGCAGCGCGCCAGCGACAGCGGCACGCCCCAGTGATTGTTGAACGACGCCACGGACGCATGGGTCTCGCCCTGCGCCGACAGCACGCGGCGCAGCGCCTCTTTGGTCGAGGTCTTGCCGACCGAGCCGGTCACCGCGATGATCTGCGCGTTGAGCCGCGCGCGCGAGGCATGCGCGAGCTCGACGAGGCCGGCGAGCACGTCGTCGACCACCAGCAGCGGCGCATCAGTGGGAAACTTTGCCCGTTGCGCGGTCTCGACCACCGCGAGCCCGGCACCGGCCTTCAGCGCCGCCTCGACAAAGGCATGGCCGTCATGGACGTCGCCCTTGATCGCGAAATACGCCTCGCCGGGCGCGATGGTGCGGCTGTCGATCGAGAGACCGGTGACGCCGTCGGGCAGCGCGCCCTGCGTGGCGGCCCGCATCGCCGTCGCCATCGCATCCGAGGTCCACAACATCGTGCTCATGCGCCCTCCGCAGCCAGTGCACTGGCGACCGCTTCATGATCGCTGAACGGCAGCGTCGTGTTGCCGACGATCTGCCCGACCTCGTGGCCCTTGCCGGCGACCACCAGCGCATCGCCCGGCGCGAGGCCGGCAATGCCAGCGCGGATCGCCGCGGCGCGGTCGCCGATCTCGCGCGCGCCCTTCGCCGTCGCCATGATCGCGGCGCGGATCGCCTCCGGCTTCTCGCTGCGCGGATTGTCGTCGGTGACGATGACCTGGTCGGCATTCTCGGCCGCGATCGCGCCCATGATCGGACGCTTGCCGGCGTCGCGGTCGCCGCCGGCGCCGAAGATCACGACCAGCTTGCGCTTGGCATAAGGCCGCAGCGCCTGCAGCGCCTTGGCGAGTGCGTCGGGCTTGTGGGCGTAATCGACGAAGATCGGCGCGCCATTGTGCTCGCCGACGAATTCCAGCCGGCCCTTGGCGCCTTCGAGATGTTCGAGGCAGCCGAACACGTCGGCGGCGGCGCTGCCGGTGCCGATCGCGAG
The DNA here is from genome assembly GCF_029714345.1 of Bradyrhizobium brasilense. Classification (NCBI taxonomy): domain Bacteria; kingdom Pseudomonadati; phylum Pseudomonadota; class Alphaproteobacteria; order Hyphomicrobiales; family Nitrobacteraceae; genus Bradyrhizobium; species Bradyrhizobium brasilense. Next base: position 2,920,308 of record NZ_CP121669.1, on the reverse strand, counting down.
CCCGGCCGCGACCAGCGCATTCTCGATCTGGAATTCGCCGACCAGCGGCAGCCGGATCGCATATTTGCGCCCGCGGTGCTCGATCGCGAGCTTCTGGGCAAAGCCTTCGATGACAGCATCGGTGAGCTTGATGCCATCGCCTGCATCGGCGTTGCGCCCGACCGTGATGATGCGCAGGCCGCGCGAGCGCGCCGCATCGATCACCTCGCCCGAACAGTCATGATCGGCCGAGATCACCGCAGCGCCGCCTGGCGCGACCAGATCGCGGAACAACCGCAGTTTTGCGTTGAGGTAATGCGCGACATCAGGATGATAGTCCATGTGGTCGCGCGACAGATTGGTGAAGCCGCCGGCGGCGATGCGTACGCCGTCGAGACGATACTGGTCGAGGCCGTGCGAGGACGCCTCGAACGCCAGATGGGTGACGCCGTCGCTCGCGATCTCGTCGAGCTGGCGATGCAGCGCGATCGGATCCGGCGTGGTCAGCGAGCCGTAGACGGTGCGCTTGTCCGAGACGAGGCCGATGGTGCCGATGCTGGCGGAGGAATGACCGAGCCGCTGCCAGATCTGGCGCGTGAACGCTGCGACCGAGGTCTTGCCGCTGGTGCCGGTCACCGCCGCGATCGTCGCCGGCTGGCGGGAAAAGAATTTCGCCGCGGCGAGCGCCAGCGCACGGCGCGGATTCGGCGTGATGACGAAGGGGGCGCGCGCGTGACCTTGCGGCAGATGGTCGCTGGCGACCGCGACCGCGCCGGCGGCAATCGCCGCATCGACGAAGCGCGCGCCGTCGGTCCTGCTGCCGGCCAGCGCGAAGAACAGGTCGCCCGGCTTCACCGCGCGGCTGTCGACCGCAAGCCCTCCGACAATGAGCGAGGAGGCACTCGGATCGATCGTGGCATCATCGCTGAAGAGGTCGCGAAGTCTCATGATCTTCCAGTCTGGCCGGCGCCGTTCTGGCGCCGCGTGAGTATACGCCTTACTGGGTTGTTCTGGATGCCGCAAGAATAAGGCGGTCGGACGGCGGCAGGTCGAATCGCGGTTCAACGCCCAAAAGCGGCGCAATTCGGGCGATCACATTGCCGCCGGTCGGCACCGCATTCCAGCCCGAGGTGATGAACCCGTAGGTTTCCTTCAGGGGCTGCGGCTCGTCGAGCATGATCAGCAGCTGGTATTTCGGATTGTCGGCGGGCAGGATCGCGGTGAATGCGTTGAGCACGCGCTTCTTGGCGTAGCGGCCGTTGATCACCTTCTCCGCGGTGCCGGTCTTGCCGCCGATATAGTAGCCCTTGACGTCGGCCTTCTTCGCGGTGCCGATCTCGGCATTGAGCCGCATCAGATAGCGCATCTTGTCCGAGGTCTCGGGCTTGATGACGCGCTTGGCGAGCGCCATCGCCTCCTGCTCGGTGCGCTTCAGGAAGGTCGGCGGGATCAGGTAGCCGCCATTGACCAGCGCGTCGATGCCCATCACCGCCTGCAGCGGCGCCACCGCGATGCCGTGACCGAACGAGATGGTGACGGTGTTCAGTTCGCCCCACTTCTTCGGCACGATCGGGGAGGCGCTCTCCGGCAGTTCGGTGCGCAGCCGCTCGAGCTGGCCCATCTTGCGCAGGAACGCCTTGTGCGCATCGACGCCCATCGCCAGCGCAATGCGCCCGGCGCCGATGTTGGAGGAATAGTAGAACACCTCCTTCATGTTGATCATGCGGCCCATGTTGTGATCGTCATGGATCGCAAACTTGCCGTAGTGCAGCGGGCCACGCGCATCCCACATCGAGTTGAGGTCGAACCGGCCGCTATCCAGCGCCATCGCCAGCGTGAACGCCTTGAAGGTCGAGCCCATCTCGTAGACGCCGGTGGTCAGGCGGTTGATGCGATCGGGATCGTGCGCCTCCTTCGGATTGTTCGGATCGAAATCCGGCAGCGACACCATCGCCACGATCTCGCCGGTGCGCACGTTGGAGACGAGGCCGGAGGCGGCCTTGGCCTTGAACTTCTCCTTCGCCTTGAGCAGTTCGTCGCGCAGCGCGTGCTCGACGCGCAGGTCGACCGACAGCTCCACCGGCTTCTGCAGCCGGTCGGTGGCGAAACCCGCGCGATGCAGATCGGCCAGCCCGTTGCTGTCGAGCCACTTCTCCATGCCGGCGATGCCCTGGTTGTCGATGTTGACGAGGCCGATCAGGTGGGCGACCTCGTTGCCGGTCGGATAGACGCGCTTGTTCTCGCGCAGGAAGCCGACGCCGGGAAGGCCAAGGCGATGGATGTCGCTCTGCTGCTTCGGCGTGATCTCGCGCTTCAGCCAGACGAAGCCCTTGCGCGACGACAGGCGATCGCGCACCTCGCTGGTGTCGAGATCGGGCAAGGCTCCGGTCAAAAGCTCGATCGCCTCGTCCTTGTCGATCAGACGGCGCGGCTCGGCGAACAGGCTCGGCGCCTTGACGTCGGTGGCGAGGATTTCGCCGTTGCGGTCGGTGATGTCCGGCCGCGCGGTCGCGATGGCGTCCTGCGAGGCGGTGCGGCGCGCGCCATGGCTGTCGGCGCCGACGGCGAACAGCACGAGACGTCCGGCCAACACGCAATAGACCGCGGCGAAAGCGAGGATGGCGAGGCCAACGCGCGCGCGCGCCTTGGCGGCGCGGTCGACATTGCTGCCATACAGCAGCGTGCGGATCAGCCGCTGGTTCCAGGGCTCGGCCGGTTTCACGGCCGGTGTGTTGGCGGGTGCCGGATCGGTCATGGCTGGTCCCGTCATTGCTGGTCTCCCCCGCCCTGCCCGGAGTTGTCGGGCGCAGGCTGGTCGGCGGCCGGCTGGTCGGTCGCCGCCTTGTCGATCGATCCGGTGGTGCTGTCGGGCGCCGCGGCGGCCTCGATGGTGTCGATCATCGCACCGATCGGATCGCGCGAACCGGGCCGCGTGAAGCTCGGCGGCCGCTCCGGCAGGTTCTTCAGGGAATCGTACTGGTTGGCGTTGACCGGCTTCAGCGGCAGATGGCGCTCGGCGAGGCCCTGCAGCCGGAGCGGCGCATCGAGCTTGGCCCATTCGGCGCGCAACGCGGCGATCGCATTGCGCTGCTCGCGGATCTCGGCATTGAGCTGCAACACGCGTTCGACGCGCGCGGTCGATTCCATCTTGATGCGGTAGACATAGGACGCCGCGAAGATCAGCATGCCGATGACGAGGAGATGGAGAAGGCGCATCGTCACCCTCCCCGTTTCAGGTCGGACAGACGCGGCCATGACGGCAGGTCGTCGTCGGCGTGCACCGGCGCCGCGGTGCGTTCGGCGGCACGCAGCTTGGCCGATCGCGCGCGCGGATTGGCGGCAAGCTCGGCCTCATCAGGCGTCACCGGACGCTTGGTCAGGATCTGAAAGCTCGGCGCCGCTTGCGCCATTTCGGGCAAATGCCGCGAGCCGGCGGAGACCTTGCCGCGCAGGCTGAGGAAATTCTTGACGATGCGGTCTTCCAGCGAATGGAACGAAACCACGACGAGCCGGCCGCCCGGCTTCAGCACGCGCTCGGCCGCTGCGAGCGCCAGATAGAGCTCATCGAGCTCCTCATTGACGAAGATGCGCAGCGCCTGAAAGGTCCGCGTCGCCGGATGGATCTCGTTCGGCTTGGCGCGCACGATCTTCGCGACGATGTCGGCAAGCGCGTCGGTCGTCGTGATCGGCGCGTCCTTGCGCGCGGCGACGATGGCGCGGGCAACGCCGCGCGAATGCCGCTCCTCGCCGAAGATATAGATGATGTCGGCGAGCTGTTTCTCGGAAGCGGTCGCGACCACGTCGGCCGCGGTCGGGCCGCTCTGGGCCATCCGCATGTCGAGCGGACCGCCGAGCCGGAATGAGAAGCCGCGTTCGGCCTGGTCGAGCTGCATCGAGGAGACGCCGACATCCATCACGACGCCGTCGACTTTATCCACCCCCTGCGATGCGCAGACCTCGGCGAGGTTGGAGAAGCGGTCCTCGACCAGTGTCAGCCGACCGCCTGCGCCGTCGACCAGATCGAAGCCGCCGGTTATCGCGGTGCGGTCGCGGTCGACGCCGATCACGCGGGTATCGGCGACATCGAGGATCGCCCGGCTGTAGCCGCCGGCACCGAAGGTCGCGTCGACATAGATGCCGCCGGCGCGCGGAGCGAGATACGCGACCGCCTCGCGGCCCAGCACCGAAATGTGACGCGGCGCACGCTCGCTCATGCGCCGCTCCCGGGCGGGGCCGCGTAACTGGCATGCAAGCTGGGTGCGCGCCGACTCATTGCGCCTCGAATCCTCGCGCCCAGAGCCCTCTCCGTTCCGATTGGATCGGAACGGGGCTCTGGATTCCTGTCTTGACGCGTTTTCTTCACGCGAACCGGTATCCACTTCGCTCGAAAACGCGTGAAAAAGCCGCTGCGTGACGCCAGCGCCAACTCCCGTCCTCGGCCGCAAATCCTGATATCCGACCGGAATTGGGAGGGTTTCCATGGGATTTCGCGCAAACAGCGGGGCTCAGCGTCCTTTGGCCGTCCCCCGAAACCGGTTCGGCACTTCACCTCTCAGTAACGGCACTTAACGTTAAGAAAACGTTGATGATCGGTTAGCGGAATCGCGCGGCTTTGATCCGCATTCGAGTGATACCCTCGCGACCCACTCCGGGCACAATGGCGCAGCGCATCATGCGGATCGTGGAACCGGCAGGGGTCGATTGCGCGGCCCGCACGGTAAAGGAATAGTAAACGCCTATTTGTTTATCCATATGTCAAAATGCTTTCTCCTGGTTCGGGTTTGAGTGATTCGTATGGCTTCAAGTTCGTCTTCGTCCGGCAACGCTGATTCGAAGCGTCAGCGCGCCCTCCCTGTTCCAAAGGGGGTGGCGGACGCGAAGACGTTCACGCCGGATTCCTCGATCGCCTCCGACGTGATCCCGTCGGCGAACTTCGGCGATCGCGCCAATGGCCGGCAACCCGACATGATCGTGCTGCACTACACCGGCATGCCCGACGTCGAAGGTGCGATCACCCAGCTCTGCACGGCCGGCACCGAGGTTTCGGCGCACTACATCGTGCTCGAGGACGGCCGCATCGTGCAGTGTGTGCCGGAGAGCAAGCGCGCCTGGCACGCCGGCGTGTCCGCGTGGGCCGGCGATGACGACATCAACTCCTGCTCGATCGGCGTCGAGATCGTCAATCGCGGCCACGATTGGGGCTATCCGGATTTTCCGCTGCGCCAGATCGCGGCCGTCATCGCGCTCTGCCGCGGCATCATGCTTCGCCGCAAGGTGGTAGCGCATCGCGTGCTCGGCCATTCCGACGTGGCACCGGCGCGCAAGAAGGATCCCGGCGAGAAATTCCCGTGGCACTCGCTGGCCAATTCCGGCGTCGGGCACTGGGTGCAGCCGGCGCCGATCGTGCGCGGCGACGCGCTGCAGCTCGGTGCGATCAGCGACAGCGTTTCCAACATGCAGGCCGCGTTCCGGCGCTACGGCTACAACATCCCGAACAACGGCAAGTTCGACGGCCCGACCATGGAGGTCGTCACCGCCTTCCAGCGCCACTTCCGCCCGGAGCGCATCGACGGGATCGCCGACCGTTCCACCATGGCCACACTGCACGCGCTGCTCGAGAGCCTGCCGCCGGATGCGGCGACGGTGGTCGCGTCGAGCTAGGCTCGCCTCCGTCCGTCGTCGCGAGGAGCGGCGCATTTACCGGCCAAGTGTGCGTGCACGTTGGAACTTTTCGGCATGAGCGGTCTTTGTAGGTGGGGCGGTCCGAGTGGAGATTCGTCCATGTTCAAAGCACTGATCGCAGGAGCCGCCGCCGTCGGCCTCATTGTCGCTCCGGCAGCCGCTGGCGCTATGTCGACCCAAAGCAAGACCATGTCGTCGACCCATCACAAGACCCAGAAGGTCCATCACGCGCAGAAGAAGATGGCACCCGGCACCACGACCGGCATGTCGAAGGGGACGACGACCGGGCAATCGAGCACCGGCGCCAAGGCAAAGACAGGGTACTGAGCACGCTCAACGCCGTATGGCGCGCTGACCATCGTGAATGAATAGCGTGAATGAATAGCGCGCCGTCACAGGCTACGCACGAGATGGGGTGCGTCACCCCATCTCGGCGATCCGCCGTGCATAGAGCCGCCGCAGCGGTTCGAGTTGCGTGGCGGCCGAGGCGGCGAGATAGGCCTGCCGCGCTTCGTCCCTGCGGCCGAGGCGGCGCAGCAAATCGGCGCGCACCGCGGGCAGTTGGTCATATCCCTTCAATGTGCCGCGCGCGTCCAGCGCGTCGATCAGGTCGAGCGCGCGCGCCGGACCATCGACCATCGACACTGCGGCGGCGTGATTGAGCTCGATCACCGGCGACGGGCTGATGCGCAGCAGCACCTCGTAGAGACCGGCGATCTGCGGCCAGTCGGTGTCCTGATAACTCGGCGCCCGCGCGTGCAGCGCGGCGATCGCCGCCTGCACGGCGTAGGACTGCGGCCGGCCCGGCATTCGCAGCGCCTCCTCGACCAGTTCGAGGCCTTCGGCGATCTGCTGGAAATCCCACAGCGAACGGTCCTGCTCCTCGAGCAGCACGATATCGCCGCCGGCGGTCTGGCGGCCGGCGCGGCGCGCATCATGCAGCAGCATCAGCGCCAACAGCCCCTTGATCTCGCCGCGCGCCGGTATCAGCGCATCGATCAGCCGCGCCAGCCGGATCGCCTCGCGGGCAAGATCGGGCCGCATCAGATCCTCGCCGGCGGTCGCCGCATAACCTTCGGTGAAGACGAGGTAGATCACCGCGAGCACGCCGGTGAGGCGCGGCTCCAGCGCCTCACGCTCCGGCACCTCATAGGGAATGCCGGCGAGTTTTATCTTTTGCTTGGCGCGCAAGAGGCGCTGCGCCATGGCGTCCTCGCTCACCAGGAAGGCGCGCGCGACCTGCACCGTCGTCAGCCCGCACACCGTGCGCAAGGTCAGCGCGACCTGGACCTCCGCCGCAAACGACGGATGGCAGCAGGTGAAGATCAGCCGCAGCATGTCGTCGTCGAGCGTTGCATCGGCCGGCTCGGGCGAGGACTCTGCATCGAGCAGGATCTGATGCGTCAGTTCCTGCTGCTTGCCGCGAAACGTCGCCGCGCGGCGAACGCGGTCGATGGCCTTGTTGCGGCCGACATTGACCAGCCAGGCACGCGGATTGGAGGGGAATTCGCCGATCGGCCAGCGCTGCAGCGCCACCGCAAAAGCATCCTGAAGCGCATCCTCGGCCAGGTCGAAATCGCCGACGAGACGGATCAGCGTTGCGAGCGCCCGGCCCGCCTCGTCGCGAAACACTTTTTCGATCTGGCTGGGGGTCATGGTCTCACCGTCATTCCGGGGCGATGCGAAGCATCGAACCCGGAATCTCGAGGTTCCGGGTTCGCGCTTCGCGCGCCCCGGAACGACGAAACCATCACTTGTCGTAGATCATCACCGGCCTGACTTCGATCGAGCCGGTCTTGGCGCCGGGAATCCGCGCCGCGAGGCCGAGCGCCGTGTCGAGATCCTTGGCATCGACCAGATAATAGCCGCCGAGTTGTTCGCGGGTTTCCGCAAATGGCCCGTCGGTCGTCAGCGTCTTGCCGTCGCGCACCCGAACGGTGGTCGCGGTCGACACCGGCTGCAGCCCGTCACCCGCCTTGAAGTGTCCGCTCTGGATGATGGACTGGGTGTAGACGCCATATTCCGCCGACAGGGCCTTGCGGTCGTCGGCATTCATGCGGCCATATTCCGCGTCGCTCCGGTAGATCAGCAACAGATATTGCATCTTGAGAACTCCTCTTGATCGGCTGGATCGCCGACACCCAGTCGAACGGGCGACACGCAGGACGACATCGTCAGGATAAATTATTTTGGCCGCCCGGCGTGAATGTCTCACTGGCCCCGGCGGGCCGCAGAGCAAGCTTATATCGGATAACCCGATAGTAATCGCCAATATTATTCGTTTGTTAAATTCATGGCTGCGCGTAGCCTTCGGATGCCTGGAGGACTTCGCCATGACACCACTGCCGCAGACAGCCACACGCCTTTCCCGGCTCCTGCTGTCGATGCTGTACCGAATCCTGCGCAGCCGGATCGTGGCGAAACCGCGCCACCACGCCAGTCAGGTCGCCTCGAACATCGCCGCGGGCGGCAATCCGCTCGGCGTGTGAGGAGGCAATGCAACGGGGCATCACGCGCCTGAAGGCGCTGCGTCAGCTGATCGCCGACGAAGGGCTGACCATCGCGATCCTTGCGGCGGTCGCCGCAGCGACGGTGATCGCATTTGGTTTCGGTGCGGAAGCCGACATCGTCGCCTCGATGCTGGTCATCGGCCTTGTGACCGCGCTGGCGGAAACCCGCCTGCGATCGGGAAAATAGCTCCAGCTGCCGTGACCAGTTCCGGAGGGATGACCGAGAACCTGGCATTTGCTTGTAGCCTTATCCGCGTCATTGCGAGCGAAGCGAAGCAATCCATCTGTAGCAGGTGCGGAGCGATGGATTGCTTCGTCGCTACCGCTCCTCGCAGTGACGGCATGGCTTCACAGCCTTTACGACGATGGTCCGGCCTGCTGCGCGGCGCGGCGCCGCAACTCCTTGAGCTCCTCGAAACGCTTGGTCACGTCACGCATCACGGCGACAGTGCCGGCGACCTTGTGCGCCGCATCGTGCAGCATCACGATGGTGAATTCGACGGAGATGCGCGTCCCGTGCCTGGTCAGCGCCGGCACCGACAGCAGATCGCCCTGACCGTAGCGGCTCGTCCCGGTCGCCATCGTGTGCCGGAAGCCGGCCCAGTGACGCGCGCGCAGATTCTCCGGAATGATCAAATCGAGCGATTGCCCGATCGCCTCCTCGGCGCCGAAGCCGAACATCCTGACTGCACCGGGATTCCACAAGGTGATGCGGCCTTCGACATCGGTCGCAACGATCGCGTCGGAGGCGCCCTTGAGCAACGCGTCTCCCACTTCTGCCGCAATATCCATCGTTTGACCTCCTGCTGATCCCGATCCTGCTGTGAACGCGGACGTTTGCGCTGACAAGCGAAGAAAGCCGATGGAACGGATCGGTGATGCCGATAGCAATCGCGGTCAGCGCCGCCGCCGCGCGGCAGGCCTGGCCCGCGGGACATCGGTAGCGGCGTTAACCTGCGACGCGGCAAGCCGATGCATGGTCTCGACCGCGCGCGCCAGATGATCGTCCTGGCTATCCGCCGGATAGGCGACATAGGCCGGCATCGCAAAGCCAGGTGCGCCGGCGACGGCGTGCAGCCGCCGCGCCTTCAGGAGCGGCTCCACGATACGACGCGCGAAGAAGCCAGAGCCGCCATTCTCCAAAAGATGCTGCAATCCGAGCCAGCCGATATTCACCGTCAGCGCGGGGCCGGCGAAATTCGGAAACAGCGTGGCGTGACGCGCGTAGAATTCGGGGCCCCAATCGACATAGACATAGCCCGGTCCCGGCTCCGGTGCGCTTTTCGGATCGGTCGACACCAGGATGAGCTGCTCCTCGAACAGCTGCTCGACCTTGAGGCCGGGGCGGCTCTGCGGCGTGTACATCACGCCGATGTCGATGCGTCCCTCGACCAGCCCCTGCATCAGCTCGGGCTCGAGCGCGCTCTCGGCGCGGATCGAGATGTCGGGATGCGCCCGCGTCATCAGCGGCAGCCAGCGCAGCAGATACTCTTCCCAAAGTCCGATGCGGCCGCCGACCACCAGCGTCGCGGAAAATCCCTTGGGGATTCCGACATCATGGCGCGCCTGCTCGACGGTGCGGACCAGCACCGAGGCGTGGCGCTGAAACTGGCGGCCGGCCGGCGTCAACGTGGTGCCGGCCTTGTTGCGCACGAACAGCACGCAGCCGAGCTGCTGCTCGAGCGTGTGGATGCGGGTGCTGACGGTCGACTGGCTGACATGCAGCCGCTCCGCCGCGGTGATGAAGTTGCCGGCGCTCACCACCGTCAGGAACGTCCGGGCCAGCTCGGTATCCATGGCGCGCCTCGACCTTTGGATCGATCAAATCGATATCAAAGGCCCTTCCTCTGCGAATGTCAAAATCGAGAGCCAGCCGGGCGCCAGGCCAAGGTTAACCATCGCAATCGCTTGACGCGGGCGGCCAAAGCCCGCATGCGTACGCCGTCAGTCGGCCGGACGGCCGCTCCCGCAAGCGCCGAAAGGCCGCGGGGGAGGAAAGTCCGGGCTCCATCGACATGCGGTGCCGGATAACATCCGGCGGGGGCGACCCCAGGGAAAGTGCCACAGAGAACGAACCGCTCCCTCCTCGGAGGAAGTAAGGGTGAAAAGGTGCGGTAAGAGCGCACCGCGTTTCCGGCAACGGAGATGGCATGGCAAACCACACCGGGAGCAAAACCGAATAGGGACGGCAACGCGGTTAGTTCGCGCACGCGCGATAACACCGCAGGGCGATGTCAGGCCCGCTGTCCGGGTAGGTTGCCCGAGGCAAGGTGCAAACCTTGTCCCAGAGGAATGGCCGTCGCGTACCATTCGCGAGAATGGTGCCCTACAGAACCCGGCTTACAGGCCGGCTGATATCTTGGAGTATGAGGGGCTCGGCGCGACACGCCGGGCCCCTCGCCATTTTCAGATCAGCATCGTTCCAGCTACGCGCGCCGGCGGGAAGTAGAGCCAACCCGTCAGCTTGCGTCAGAACGACCCGAATGCGGTGCCGATCGCAATCACCGCTGCGAGAGCAATGACAGAACTCACAATGCCGACCATGACAATGTCGAGATAGCTATCGCGATGCTTGAGCCCACAGATCGCAAGCAGGCTAACGACAGCGCCGTTGTGAGGTAGAATGTCCAGCGTTCCCGAACCGATCACCGCGACGCGATGCAACAGGCCGGGGTCAATACCCGCCTCCGCGGCAAGATCCATATAGGTCCGTCCCAGCGCATCGAGCGCGATCGTCAAGCCGCCGGAAGCCGACCCCGTCAGCGCCGCAAGGATGTTCGTCGCGACCGCGAGCGACACCAATGGACCGCCCTCAATTCGCAACACCCAGTCCCGCACCACGCCGAAAGCGGGAAGCGAGGCGATAACGGCGCCGAATCCGACAAGGCTTGCGACGCTCAGCGCCGGCAAGACTGACGCGTTGGCACCGGCATCCATGGTTCGTCGCAGTGCGGGCAGCCGCGTCCAGTTGCAGAGGATGACCGTCACGATCGCTCCCGCCAACGCCACGACCACCGACCAGACACCTGCCACGGCAGCCAGTGATGTATTTCCCCACCGCTGTTCGGCCAGGAACGAGAAATCAAGCCGAGGCAGCACAACCAGCGACATCACCAGATTGACGGCGACGACGACGATCAGGGGAAGCAAGGCGTTGAAAATCGGGACGGCGGCATCGCTGTGATATCCGTGGCGGAACTCCGCCGGGTCGAATTCCCGCGCCGTCGTAGCCCGCTCGCGCAACAGCTCATCGTCGGCTGCATCCGCCGGCACCGGCGGCTCGTCGCCATAGCCCTCTTTTGCGCGATGCGCTGCTTTCTCCGCGCGAAGCAGCCACCACAGCCCGACGCCCAGCATGATGATCGATGCGACAACGCCGAGGCCCGGTGCGGCAAAGGGGGTCGTGCCGAAGAAAGGCATCGGTATCGCATTCTGTATCGACGGCGTGCCCGGCAGCGCCGACATGGTGAAGGTCGAAGTCCCGAGAATGACCGCCGCCGGTACCAGACGACGTGGAATCCCCGCCGTGCGAAACAGCGACTGCGCCATCGGAACGATGACAAAGAAGGCGACGAACAGGCTGACGCCGCCGTAGGTGACCAGTGCGCCTGCGAGCACGACCGCGAGGATGATCCGGCGTTCGCCCAGGCACCGGGAGATGAAGCCCGCGACCGCAGCGACCGCGCCGCTGTCATCCATCAGCTTTCCGAACACGGCGCCAAGCAGAAAAATAGGAAAGAACTGCGCGAGAAACTCCGACGCACTACCCATGAAGGTCTGCGTCCAGTTGGCGAGCAGCGGTTCGCCACCGAAGGCTGCGGCCACCAGCGCACAGAGCGGCGCGAGCAGCAGCACGCTCCAACCGCGGAAAGCAAGACAGACCAGCAGTCCAAGCCCGACGACAATGCCGAGAAGACCCATCGTCTCAGCACTCCGCCAGCAGAATATCGAGATCCGCGGTCGAACGCTCACCGAGATCGGCGCCATGCGCGTCAAGGAATTCACCGGCGGCTCGCCGCCCTTCCTCGTGCAGCTTCGCCACGAACGCCCATTCGGCATTAAGCTTGGATGACGAACCGAACGTCGCGAGCATGTCGCTCTTGATCCGGTGCGTCTTCATCTGCGCCCAGCGGGCGCCTTCCCCTGTGCCGGGGTCGGCGACCTGGCGAAGCAACGCGATCATCCGCAGCTCCTTTGCCAACGGCGAGTTGAATGAGATCTCGTTAAGCCGGTTGAGAATGTCAGCGGCCGTGCGCGGCGGCTCCGGACGCTCGGTCGGGTTGATCTGGACGACGACGGTGTCGCGCGCGTCGGTCTCGCGAACGAGCGGTGTAATCGTGGGATTGCCCGCGTAGCCGCCGTCCCAATAGGGCTCGCCATCGATCTCGATCGCGCGAAACATCGTTGGCAAGCAAGCCGACGCAAGCAGGACTTCCGCGGTAATCTCCGCGTTGCGAAAAATCCGTCCGCGGCCCGTACGCACGCGCGTGGCGGTGATGAAGAGCTTGATCGGCGCGCGTGCAAGACGCTCGAAATCGATACTGTCGTTCAATATGTCGCGTAGCGGATTGAAGCCAAGCGGATTGAGGTCATAGGGTGAAAGCATCCGCGACATCAAATCGGTGAAGAGATAGGCCGGGGAGCTGTCAAGCGACCAGCGTCCCATCAGGCGGTCGAGCGGCGACCGTTGCAACGGACTGAATGCGGCGGCGCGCGAGACGCTTCGCCAATATTTTTCAAGCGCTTCGCGTGCGCCGGCAGCGCCGCCCGCGGTCCAACCATCCGCCAGCACGGCTGCGTTCATCGCTCCGGCCGATGTCCCGGATATGCCCGCAATCTGAAACCATGGTTCTTCGAGAAGCCGATCCAGGACACCCCACGTGAACGCACCGTGCGATCCCCCACCTTGAAGCGCCAGGTCTACGAGCACGGGGCTGCGGTTCATGAATCCATGCTCACCAGCACGCGAGGCGTTCATTATGTCGCAGTTTAACCGAACATGCGAGACAAAGTTGCGGTCGCTGCCCAATTCCGATGGCGAACTTCGAACGATATTATCTCAACTCGAAGCGAAGCGATCGCTTCAGTGCCGCCACAGGCCCACGTTTCTTAAAAGGCGACATGCATGGGGTGGCGGGCGTAGAGTGTGCCTCTCGCGGAGGATCGCAGATGGACCTTCAGAAGATCATGGCGAAGGCGAGAGACATCGCCAGGAGTACCGGCTCGATCACGACGGAGCAACTGAACGGGATGTGCCCCAACAATATGGAGCCCGAAGATATCGCGGCTCTGTTTGCGGCTCTGCGGACTGAGGGGATTCGTCTCAAGGACGACGAAGCAGAAAAGTAGGAGCCCAAAGTAGGAGCCACTGTGCTTTGACGCCACAGCAAGACAATCGATCACTGCGATCGAAGCGCTGGCCGAGTTTGGATAGTGGCAGATTGGCCATCCGGCGGCATTGCAGCTATGATCCGCCAGAGCTGGACGTGTCCTTCTGCCCCGAGATTCAAGAAGATCAAGAGGAGGAATAGGAATGTCGGTCGCCTGCAAGTTCGAACGCAGCATCCTCAGCCACGAAGAATATGAAGCAATCCGCCTGACGCATCATCCCGCCATCTACGACGTCGAGGTGAGCGAGCTCGAGGCCATGCGACCCCGCTTGCGCAAGATGCGCGACAAGGAGCGAACGGTCGGCCGACAAAAGCAGCGAGAGAGCCGCGGAAAAGCCGAGGCTCGCGGCACGAGCTTTCCAGGAACCGCCAAGCATGCCTCGGAGCGTAAGCAGGTGTTCGCGGCGGCGCTGAAACGGGTCAACACGGAGCTGAGGCGTCAGCACAATCTGGCAACCCGGACCGCGCATGTCGAAGCGGCGCGAAAGGCCCTCGCGCTGCACCGGGCCGCGAACTTCACAACGCGTCCCCCGGCTGGAGCCACCGCGGGCGAAGGCATGGCGTCGAAGCCAAGCGAACGCCGACGAAAGATCATCGCAGGCGCAAAGATCGGACGCGTATCGCAGGCGACAAAGGTCGCTCAAGCCGTCCGCGACGCGCGCGGTGCATGATCCCGCGCAAACAAGCGGCTGATTGATTCCGGCGCGGCATCGGCATCCCGCGGCATATGCCAGCCGTCGCGGTTGCGCGCGGCCTCCCCCATGCCGAAGCGGACAGGGCGCGGCGTTTCAGCGGCATTGGTCAATGCCGCTGACCTGGTCGAGATCGCTCCAATCCTCGCCCGCGCTTTCCGGCTTGATGTACATCAATGTCGCAACCGCCATGACAGGTGACGCTGCCCATATTTTTTGAATCGGGAGCGTCGCCATGCATTGCCCCAAAGCTGTGTCAGCTCTTACCCTTGGATTGCTCATCTCCACTTCGGCGCTAGCCCAGCAAAGCACCGGCGCACCCGGCTCGCCCAGCGCCACGACAGCAATCGACGGAAGGCAGCTTCCGCCACCCGATCCCAAGTTCGGCGGTATCATCAAGGACGGCGCCCTGCAGTCGAAGCCGTGGTGGCCGTCGCGTGTCGTCCCGCCCAAGGACGCACCGAACGTACTCCTGATCATCACCGACGACGCCGGTTTCGGCGTGCCGAGCACCTTTGGCGGCGTCATCCCGACGCCGGCGATGGACCGCATCGCCAATGACGGCCTGCGCTACAACCGCGTCTTCTCCACCGCGCTTTGCTCACCGACCCGCGCGGCGCTGATCACCGGGCGCAATCACCATTCGGCTGGCTTCGGCGTGGTCTCCGAGCAGTCGACCGGCTTCCCGGGCTACAACAGCATTATCGGCAAGGATAAAGCCACAATCGGTCGGATCCTGCTCGACAACGGCTACGGCACTTCGTGGTTCGGCAAGGAGCACAACACGCCTGCCTTTGCCGCGAGCCAGGTCGGGCCGTTCGACCAATGGCCGGTCGGCATGGGCTTCGAGTATTTCTATGGCTTCGTCGGCGGCGACGCCAACCAGTGGGAGCCCAACCTGTTCCGCAACACGACGCAGATTTATCCGTTCCAGGGCAAGCCGCCCGGCACCTGGAACCTGGTCACCGCGATGGCCGACGACGCCATCGATTGGATGACGCGGATGCACCAGACCGATCCGTCGAAACCGCTCTTCATCAAATACGCGCCCGGCGCCACCCACGCGCCGCACCACCCCACCAAGGAGTGGGTCGACAAGATCAGCGCGATGCATTTGTTCGACGATGGCTACGAGAAGCTGCGCGAGCGCATCCTCGAGAACCAGAAGCGTCTCGGCGTCGTTCCCAGGAACACCAGGCTCGCACCATGGCCCAACGAGATGCTGAAGCCGTGGGACCAGTTGAGCCCCGTGGAAAAGAAGCTCTTCATCCGCCAGGTCGAGGTCTTTGCCGCCTATGCCGCCTACAGCGACCACGAGATTGGCCGCGTGATCCAGCAATTCCAGGATCTTGGCCGGCTCGACAACACGCTTGTCATCTACATCAACGGCGACAACGGCACCAGCGCCGAAGGCGGACCACTCGGCACGCCGAACGAGGTTGCGTTCTTCAACGGCCTGAACGAGCTGCCGGCAGACGTGCAGATGAAGTTCTACGACGTCTGGGGCACCGAACAGACCTACAACCACATGTCCGCCGGCTGGTCGTGGGCATTCGACACCCCGTTCGACTGGTTCAAGCAGAATGCTTCCAGGCTCGGCGGCATCAACCAGAACATGGTGGTGTCGTGGCCGGCACGCATCAAGGACAAGGGAGCCTTGCGCGAGCAGTTCGTGCATGTGATCGACGTCGTCCCCACGATCCTCGAGGCGGCCGGCATCCGCGCGCCCGAGATCGTCGACGGCATCAAGCAGGCACCGATCGAAGGCACCAGCTTCGCCTACACCTTCGACGCGGCGAACGCGAAGACCTCCTCGCGTCACAAGACCCAGTACTTCGAGATGTTCGGCCAATGGGCTCTCTATGACGACGGCTGGATGCTCTCCACCAAAGTCAACCGCGCGCCCTGGCAGACGTTCGGCCCGGCGAACCCGGATCCGCTCAACAATCAGGTCTTCCAGCTCTACAACCTGAACAACGACTTCAGCCAGACCGAGGACATCGCGGCGCAGAACCCGCAGAAGGTCAAGGCGATGCGGCAGAAGTTCGTTTCCGAAGCCAGGAAGTATCAGGTCTTCCCGCTCGATGCTTCCGTCGCGGCCCGCATCGTGGCACCGCGCCCGAACATCACCGCCGGCCGCAAGGAATTCGTGTACACGCGGCCGATGACGGGATTGCCGCAGGGGGATTCGCCCGCGCTGCTCAATACCTCGTACACGATCACTGCGGACATTGATGTGCCGCAGGGCGGCGCCGAAGGCATGATCTTGACTTCGGGGGGCCGCTTCGCCGGCTATGGCTTCTACCTGCTGCAGGGCAAACCGGTCTTCCTCTGGAACATGGTCGATCTCGAACGCATCAGGTGGGAGGGCCCTGATGCGCTGTCGCCGGGCCGGCACACGGTTGAGTTCGATTTCAAATACGACGGCATTGGTGCCGGCACGCTCGCGTACAACGATTTCAGCGGCCTCGCTCAGCCCGGCACCGGCACGCTGAAGGTCGACGGCAAGGCGGTTGCTAGCCAGAAGATGGAGAAGACGCTGCCGATGATCCTCCAGTGGGACGAGAGCTTCGACATCGGCTCCGACACGCTCACGAGCGTGAACGATGCAGACTATAGGCCTCCATTCCCGTTGACGGCCAAGCTCAACAAACTCACGATCAAGGTCGACCGGCCGCAACTCACGCCCGCGGACATCAAAAAACTGCAGGCGGCGATGCAGGAAAAGGCCAGCGCCGACTGATCGCAGGGCATGCGTGCGGGCCGCGCCACATGGCGGAGAGCCCGCACCTGCAGTCCAGAACAGCGCCGTCGGTGCGGAAGGCTTGCACCAGTTCGCTCACCAGGAAGCGATCTGGTGCATTTGCGCAATCGCGCTCGCCGTCGGCAACGCTGGTCGCAATCGCAATCAAGCGCGCCCTTCGCGGCCAGTGAAAAGCCCGTACGCGAAAAGCAGGATGATTGCGCCGACGACACTGCCGATGAAGCCTGCACCCTCCCCGAACCGATACCATCCCACCGCTTGACCGAGATAGGTCGCGACGAACGCGCCGACGATGCCCAAGACCGTGGTCAGAATGAATCCCGTGGGCTCGGATTTGTTGCCGGGCATGATGAACTTCGCGATTACTCCTACGATAAATCCAATGATGATCGTCCAGAGGATGCCCATTTCCATCGCTCCATTCGGTTAATTCGCGCATCCACGCCCCAAACGAACCCGCGACCATTGAGATAGATCAACGTTCTCCCGGCCAAACCCATTGTATCCGGCAGCGGAGGCGGGCTCGACATGACTTGGCGTGGCGCGGCCGCCGTGCTGCACACGTCGCTAAGCGGACCAGGGCATGGCGATCATTGGCGAAATCACGCACACCACGATCTACCGCTATGCAAAGCCGGTCAGGTTCGGGACGCACCGGGCGATGTTCCTGCCGCGGCGTGGCGCCTCAACCCGCCTGCTCAGCTGGTCCGCACGCACGAGCGTGCCGTCGAAGGTGCATTGGGTCACCGACTCCCGCTCCAACGCCGTCACGGTGATTGAATTCAACGCACAGGGCAGCGAGCTCACATTCACGTTCAAGGTTCGCGGCATCTATTTCGGCATCAAGGGGATCGAGGCGTTTCCGCTGGAGTCCCGGGCTGACGAAGTCCCCGTGCAGTATACCCCGGACGAATGGACCGACCTTTCCGGTTACCTGCGTCCGCATGCCGAAGATCCGGACGGCAGCCTCGCGGCTTGGACCAAAAGCTTCGTTGCCGGCGATCAGGATCGCACCATCGACGTGCTGCACCGGATGCTCGAGACGTTTCGCAGCGGGTTCAGCTATCGCGGGAGAGATGCGGAAGGCACCCAATCTCCGAACGAGACGCTACGCACCAAATCGGGCACCTGCCGGGACTTTGCCTGGCTGATGATCGAGACGCTGCGCCGGCTCGGCTTCGCATCCCGCTTCGTCAGCGGCTATCTGTACGACGCGGCGCTCGATGGCGGCGACGTGGGGATGACCGGCTCGGGCGCGACCCACGCATGGGTGCAGGTGTTCCTTCCCGGCGCCGGCTGGCTGGATTATGACCCGACCAACTGCCTCAGCAGCGGCTTTGACCTCATCCCGGTGGCCATTGCGCGGCATCCGGGCCAGGCTGTTCCGCTGGCCGGCTCGTGGTTCGGCGAACCCACCGATTACCTCGGCATGTCGATCAATGTCGCAGTCCACAAGATCGGCGAAGTGCACGATCCTTCGGAAGGATAGTTGGAACTCGCTGTGCTAACCGCGACGCCTCGATGCTGCGCGTTGTATGGTACGACGGCTCATCACGCGACGATCTCCTGCAGCATCGCCATCAGCGCCTCCGGCGCGGTGACGTTCGGCGAATGGCTGGCGTCGATCTCGAAATAGCGCCAGCCGGCTTCGTTCCTGATGCGCCGGCCGAACTGGCCGAACGTGTCGGCCTGCGTGGTGCGGGTGGCGTAGATGTAGCTGCGCGGCAGGCTGCTCTCGCCGTGCTTCAACTTCAATTTCTGCTCGAAGCATTTGATCGGCATGTCGACGCGCCGCGCGCTCAGCCATGCGACGTCTGCGGGCGACGTGTCCGGCGGCACCGGCATCGGCGGAATACGCCAGCCGTCGCCGTCGCTCGCGAACTCACGCATGGTCTCGATCGCCGATTCGTTGAGATCGAACAGCGACTGGCCGTCGCTCGGCACGAAGGCGTCGATATAGATCATCTGCGCGATGCGCTCGCGCACCCGGTCGGCGACGCCGGTCGCGACCATGCCGCCATAGGAGTGCCCGATCAGCACGATGTCGTGCAGGTCCTCGTAACTGATGACGCTGAGCACATCCTGGATATGTGCCTCGAGGTCGAGTCCTTGATGCGCAAGATGCGCGCGCTCGCCAAGCCCGGTGTAGCTCGGCGTGACCAGCCGATGTCCGGCGGCCTGCATCAGGGGATGCATCTTCTTCCATGCCCAGCCTGCCGACCAGGCGCCGTGACAGACCAGAAAGGTTTTTTGCGAATTCGCAGGCGAGCCTGAAGTGTTGGGCATGCTTCCGTTCCGATTGTCGTTGATGAGCCGCGATTTTGAATAGTACCTGCGAGACGCGTTGTGTAAACGTGGCGCCAAATACCACCGTCATTCCGGGGCGATGCGCCAGCATCGAACCCTAATGCGCAACTGCGCATTGTGGAATCTCGAGATTCCGGGTCTGGTCCTTCGGACCATCCCGGAATGACGAAGGAGAAAAAATGACCCCGGCAAGCTATGCGATCCTGTTCTTCGGCGCGCTTGCCGGCGGTTTCGTCTCCGGCCTTGCCGGCTTCGGCACCGCGCTGATGGCGCTCGGCATCTGGCTCTATGTGCTGCCGCCGACACTCGCGGTGCCGCTGGTGCTGGTCTGCTCGGTCATCGCGCAGCTCTCGACCTTGCCGTCGATCTGGAAGAGCATCGATTTCCGTCTGGTCTGGCCGTTCGTCATCGCAGGCCTCGCCGGCGTGCCGATCGGCATCCTGCTGATCGCGCGGGCCGACCCCGAGGTCTTCAAGCTGACCATCGGCGTCTTCCTGCTGGTGTTTCCGACCGCGTTGTTCCTGCAGCGCAAGCCGATGTCGATCGCCTTCGGCGGCAAATGGGCCGACGGCGCGATCGGATTTGCCGGCGGCATTCTCGGCGGCCTCGCCGGATTGTCCGGCCCGCTGCCGATCCTGTGGGCCAGCGTGCGCGGCTGGGGCAAGCAGCAGCGCCGCGGCGTGTTCCAGATCTTCAACTTCACGATCCTGGCGGCCGCGCTTTGCGTGCAGATCGCAAGCGGCCTGGTGAAGCCCGAGCTGATCTGGCTGGTGGCATGCGCGTTTCCGGGGACGCTGCTCGGCGCCTGGCTCGGCGCGCGGCTCTATCACGCGCTCAGCGACCGCAATTTTTCCGACGTCGTGCTGCTGCTGCTGTTCCTGTCCGGCGTCGCGCTGGTGTGGAACGGGCTGGCGCCGAAATAGCGCAGGCGATGCGAGAGCGCCGGTTCTGATCCAATCAGAATCGACGCTCCAGCTCGCGCGCCATCTCACTCAGCCGCGGCCTGGCCGAACTCGGTCGCCTGGCGCTCGAACAGGCCGCGATAGATGCCGCCTTGACGCGCGGCCAGCACCTCATGCGTGCCCTGCTCGACGATCTCGCCGCGGTCGAACACCAGGATGCGATCCATGCTGCGCACGGTCGACAGCCGGTGCGCGATCACGATCGAGGTGCGGCCCTTCATCAGCCGTTCCATCGCCTGCTGGATCAGCGCCTCGGATTCCGAATCGAGGCTCGAGGTCGCCTCGTCCAGGATCAGGATCGGCGCATCGGCCAGGAAGGCGCGCGCCAGCGCCACGCGCTGCCGCTCACCGCCCGACAGCTTGACGCCGCGCTCGCCCACCAGCGTGCCGTACCCCTTCGGCAACCGCATGATGAAGTCGTGCGCATTGGCAAGCCGCGCCGCCTGCTCGATCGCCTCCATGCCGGCGCCCGGCCGGCCATAGGCGATGTTCTCCGCCAGCGTGCGGTGGAACAGGATCGGCTCCTGCTGCACGATCGCGATCTGGCTGCGCAGCGATTGCTGCGTCGCCTTGGCGATGTCCTGACCGTCGATCAGGATCCGGCCAGCGGAGACGTCGTAGAGCCGCTGCACCAGCTTGACGAAGGTCGTCTTGCCGGAGCCGGAGCGCCCGACCAGGCCGACCCGCTCGCCGGCATCGATGTCGACCGACAGCCCGTCATAGAGCGGCCGGCGATGGCCGCCATAGTGGAAGGTGACGTCGTCGAACACGATGCGGCCGCCCTGGATGTCGATCGTCCCAGCATCATCCGCATCGACAATGCCGAGCGGCTCGCCATGGATCTGCACCAGTTCCTCCATGTCGTTCACCGAACGCTGCAGGTTGTTGATGTGCATGCCGACATCGCGCAGATAGGCGTGGATGATGTAGTAGCTGGTCAGCACATAGGTGACGTCGCCCGGCGTGGCACGGCCCTGCGCCCACAGCAGGATCGCACCACCGATCACCGAGGCACGGAAGCACAGCAGCACCACGAGCTGCGCCGTCGAGGTATGGTTGTAGCGGAACCAGGTCCGCCGCACCCGCCGGCGCCAGCGGCTGATGACGCCGTCGAGCCGCATGTCCTCGCGCGTCTCCGCGCCGAACGATTTCACCGCCGCGTTGCAGGTCAAGGCGTCGGCCAGCGTGCCGCCGACCTTGGTGTCCCACGCATTGGAAACGCGCGCGGCAGGCGCCACGTAGCGCACCTGGAACACCATGGTCATCGCGACATAGATCACCGAGCCGACCGCGATCACCGCGCCGAGCTGCGGCCAATGCACGCCGAGCAGGATCATCGAGCCGAGCAGCACCACGACCGACGGCAGCAGCGCCATCAGGATGGTGTCGTTCAGCAAATCGAGCGCCCACATGCCGCGCGTGATCTTGCGCACGGTGGAGCCGGCGAACGAATTGGCGTGCCAGTCGGTCGAGAAGCGCTGCACCCGCATGAAGGCCTGCTGCCCGACATCGGACATGGTCTTCAGCGTGAATGGCACGATGGTCTGGATGCCGACCAGCCGCAGCACCAGCGACAGCGCGCCGAGGCCGACGATGGCGCCGAACGCCAGCATCGCCGCATGGCGCGCGGCCGCATCGGTGGCGCCCGCGGTCAGCGCGTCGACCAGATGGCCGGAGAACACCGGCATGAACAGGTCGGCCGCGGTTGCGCCGAGGAATCCCGCCGTCACCGCGGAGGCACGCAGCGGCTGTTCCAGCCAATGGCGGAAGACAAAGGGGAGCACGATCCGGATTGCGGCCGGCCGCTTGGTCGTCAGAGAGGTCATGGCACATTCCGGCCACGCCTTTGCAGCGCGTGCCGGCTCCATCTGAGGCGACGTGCGGGCAGAATCCGACCGCGAGCGCCGCTGGAAATTGTCGATAGCGTGTTGGGAAGTTTTGCTGATCGGGGATCAGGCCCGATCAACGTCGGGAGCTAACGCTTAAACGCGTCCAGCACCGTCGAACGCGGGCGCGCGATCTGCGAAATAAACGACTTCATGCGCATCTCCCCGGTTCGAGTAAGGAAGCGCTGCTTATAAATGCATCACGCGCGATTGGCAAGGTAACATCGGCGTGAGTGCGTCAATGTGTCGGCGATATCAGCTATTCACGCGACCGGGCGCAGCCCGCGCGCCGATGCGATGCACTCAGCCCGGCGACAACGGCACACTTTCGTAGCCCGGATGAGCGAAGCGATATCCGGGGCCGCGTCACGTTCAGTGATGAACTGCTGAGATCGGTCCCGCATATCGCTCCGCTCATGCGGGCTACGAATGAAGATCCGCCAACCCTTCTCACTCAGGACGTTCGCCAAAACTTCCGCCTTCTCCCGCATCGCCCGCCCAGTCGAATGGCAACACACCCTCCCTCACATAGCGATGAAACGAGGAATGCGGCCAATCGCACACGCGCCGGACCAAGCCATGTTTGACGGGGTTGAAATGGATGTAATCAACGTGCCGCGCGAAGTCATCTTCATCGCGGATAGTGTGCTCCCAAAACCGCCGCTGCCAAAGCGCCAGATCACCATTCGATCGACGCTTCAGCTCTATCGAGGCAGCAAGCAACCGGCTGCTGAAGTGTCCTTTGATGATCCGACGCCAACGACCTGCAAAATCGGAATCGCCTTGCGGCAGTGTAAGGATCGCGTGGAGGTGATCGGGGAGCACCACCACTGCGTCGACTGAGAACGGACGTTCGCGACGGGCGATACCGAACGCATCCCGCAACGCCGTGATATGATCCACGAGTAGGCTGGATCGCCGGTCATCGAGTGTGACCGTAAAGAAGAAGGTACCGCCCGGGATGAAGTTGCGTCGGTATCTGACCATGCCCCAGTTCCCGCAGCATTCCCGCATGTCGCTTCGCTCATGCGGGCTACGATGCCAGAATATTGCAGATTAGCAGACGCTTGCGTCAATACAGATCAGCGCCTGAGATCTCGAAGCTTCGTAGCCCGGATGAGCGAAGCGATATCCGGGGCCGCGTCACTTTCAGTGATGAAATGCTGAGATCGGCCCCGCATGTCGCTTCGCTCATGCGGGCTACGATGCCAGAATATTGCAGACTAGCAGACGCTCGCGTCAATACAGATCAATGCCTGGGATCTCGAAGCTTCGTAGCCCGCATGAGCGAAGCGATATCCGGGGCCGCGTTACTTTCGGTGATGAACTGCCGAGATCGGTCCCGCATGTCGCTTCGCTCATGCGGGCTACGATGCCAGAATATTGCAGATCAGCAGACGCTTGCGTCAATACAGATCAGCGGCTGGGATCTCGAAGCTTCGTAGCCCGGATGAGCGAAGCGATATCCGGGGCCGCGTCACGTTCAGTGATGAAATGCTGAGATCGGTCCCGCATGTCGCTTCGCTCATGCGGGCTACGATGCCAGAATATTGCAGACTAGCAGACGCTTGCGTCAATACAGATCAGCGGCTGGGATCTCGAAGCTTCGTAGCCCGGATGCGCGAAGCGATATCCGGGGGCGCGTCACGTTCAGTGATGAACTGCCGAGATCGGTCCCGCATATCGCTTCGCGCATCCGGGCTACGAAAAACCGATGACACCACCTAATGCGCGTCGCCGCCGCCTGCGGTCATCGACGGCGGCTTGTTGACGAACAGCACCAGAAGGCTGAGCGCGACATAGAACAGCGACAGCATGAAGAAGGCATCGCCATAGCCCATCACCGCTGCCTGACGGTGCACGATCTGCGAGAGCTGCTTCATCGCCATGACGGCGGAATCGCCCATGCCCTGCATGCGCTGGGTGAACATGTTGAGGGTCTCGACCGCGGTGGTGTTGCCCCAGGTCACGCGGTCATGCAGCCGCGAGATGTGCAGATCGGTGCGGTCGTTGAGCACCTCGTTGATGACGGCGAGCCCCACCGCGCCGCCGAGGTTGCGCATCAGGTTGAACAGGCCGGAAGCGTTCTTGACGCGATCCTGCGGCAACGTTGCGAGCGCGATGTTGTTGGTCGGCACCATCGCGCACATCATGCCGATGCCGCGCAGGATCTGCGGCAGCAGCAGCTCGTAGAAATCATAGTCGCGGGTGATCCAGGTCATCTGCCAGGAGCCGAGCGCGAAGGTGACGAGGCCGAAGGCGATGATGTAGCGCAAATCGACCTTCTGCATCAGCCGCCCGACCACCGGCGCCATCAAGAACATGGTGACGCCGGAGACGAACATGGTCTCGCCGATCATCAGCGCGCTGTAGCCGCGAACCTCCGCGAGATAGCGCGGATAGACGTAAGTCAGGCCATAGAGCCCGATGCCGATGCAGAACTGCAGCACGCAGCCGACCGCGAAGTTGCGGTTACTGAAGGCGTAGAGATCGACGATCGGCTCCTCCGCGGTCAAGACGCGCCAGAAGAACGCGACCGCCGAGACGAAGCCGATCGCGGCGCAGACCGCGACCGAGGTGTCCTGCAGCCACTCATATTGCGGACCCTCCTCCAGCACATATTCGAGCGAGCCGAGGAAACCGGCCATGAAGATCAGGCCCCACCAGTCGAAGCGCTCGAGCAGCGCGAAGTTCGGCTGGTCGAAATCGACCAGCGCCAGCACGCCTGCCGTGATGATGACGCCAGGCACGATGTTGATGAAGAACAGCCAGTGCCACGACATCAGGTCGGTGATGTAGCCGCCGACGGTCGGTCCAACCGTCGGCGCCAGCGTCGCGACGAGGCCGATGATCGGCGCCACGATGTGGAACTTGCTGCGCGGGAAGATCGTGTAGGCCGAGGCGAACACCGTCGGGATCATGCCGGCGCCGAGAAAGCCCTGCAGCGCGCGCCACAGGATCATCTGCTCGATCGAGGAGGCGAAGCCGCACAGCAGGCTCGAGGCGGTGAAGCCGAACGCCGAGATCGCGAACAACAGCCTTGTGCCGAGCGCGCGCGACAGGAATCCAGACAAGGGAATCGCGATCACTTCGGCGATCAGATAGGCGGTCTGCACCCACGACACTTCGGTCGAACTCGCCGACAGGCCGGCCTGGATCTCGGACAGCGAGGCCGAGACGATCTGGATGTCCAGGATCGACATGAACATGCCGAACACCATGATGATGAAGGCAACCAGCCGCTTCGGCTGGATGCGCTCGGACTCCGAGGCGCCGGTCATCATCGAGGGCGAAGCAGTGGTCGCGTCGGCCATGGGCTCATCGGCTCCGAGCCTCGGACACTGTCCGAAGCTTCAAGACATCACTGCGGATGGATCATCATCGGCGCGTCGAGATCGGTTTCGGCATCGGCATCCGCCGCGCCCTCGCGGGTGTCGACGGTGGTGTAGACCGACATGCCGGCGCGCAAGAGGCCCTGCCTGGCGACGCTGGCAGGCACGCGGATGCGGACCGGCAGGCGCTGCACGATCTTGGTGAAGTTGCCGGTGGCGTTGTCGGGCGGCAGCAGCGTGAACACCGAGCCCGCCGCCGGCGAAATGCTGTCGACGAGGCCGGTGAACTTGCGGAAGCCGTAGGCGTCGACCTTGATCGTCACGCGCTGCCCGGTGCGGATGCGCTTGAGCTGGGTCTCTTTATAGTTGGCGTCGATGTAGACGCCGTCGAGCGGCACCACGTTGCCGAGCCGCTGACCGACATTGATATAGTCGCCGGTGTTGACCAGGCGGTTGGAGAAGGTGCCGTCGACCGGCGCACGGACATTGGTGAATTCGAGATCGCGCTCGGCCTTGGCGAGCTGGGTCTGCAGTTCGGCGAGCTGGGCGCGGGCCTCGGCCTGCTGCGCCTTGGTCACCTCGACATTGTCCTTGGCAGCATCATAGGCCGCCTGCGCGGAACGCACGCTGGCCGCGCCCTGATCGCGGCCGGCCTCCGAGACTTCGAAGGTGGCGCGCGAAGCAAAACCCTTGGTGCTGAGCGCCTGCTGGCGGTCGAAATCGAGATCGGCGCGCTTCAGGCCGGCCTGCGCGGACACCAGCTGGGCCTGCGCCTGCTCGACCGAGCTCGCCGCCGCCGCCACCTGGCGGCCGATGCGCTCGATCGTCGCCTGCTGGGTCGCGATCCGGGTGCGCGCGGCGTCGACCGCGATACGGTAATCGCCGTCATCGATCCGGAAAATCACGTCGCCCGCGCGCACCAGTGCGTTGTCGCCGGGCAGGATCGCCGCGATATGCCCCGCGACGCGCGCGCCGAGCATGGAGTTGTTGGCGCGGACATAGGCATCGTCGGTCGAGACGTAGAAGCGCCCGACCATCAGGTAATAGGCGGCATAGCTTGCTGCGGCGAGCGCGAGCAGGCCGACCACGCCCATCATCACGAATTTGCGCTTGCCGGATTTCGGCGCCGGCGCCGCAGCGGGCGAAGCCGCCGGCTGCTCGGGCGCAGAAGCGGGCGGCGCCTCAGCGGGGCGCTTGGCTTCATCGGCCCGGCCCTGCTCGCCGAGATCGGCGGATGCGTCGCGTGCGATCGCGTCCTCGGCCATCTCAGGCTCGGAACGAACAATGCGTGCAGCCTGATCCCGTGCTGCGGCCATAGCCGAGGCTCCCCACAAAAATCTTGACGCGCGCGATGGCAGAATAAGGGCCGTGCGGCGCATCGTCACTCCTGAGATACCATTGACCGAACGGTTCGGTCAATCTATATTCCGCCTGTTAGATTATAAAGCTTCGATTCTTCCCTTTCCTACTCTGGGTTGAGTTCTTTCCCGAGAAGCTAAATCAATGGTTGCAGCGCCCCGAACCTCCCTCCAATCCGTCGGCGAGGAGGAATCGTCGAAACGTCGCCAGATCCTGGACGGCGCCCGCAAGGTGTTCCTGGAGCTCGGCTTTGACGGCGCGAGCATGGGCGAGATCGCGCGCGCTGCCGGCGTCTCCAAGGGCACGCTCTACGTCTATTTCCCCGACAAGGCCGGGCTGTTCGCGGCGATCGTCGAGGAAGAGAAGCTCGAGCAGGGCAAGGTCGCCTTCAATTTCGATCCGGCGCGCGACGTCGACACCACCCTCCCCGAATTCGGCCGCGCCTATGTCGCGGTGTTGTGCCGGCCCGGCGGCGGCTCGGCGATCCGAACCGTGATGGCGATCGCCGAGCGGATGCCCGAGCTCGGCAGCCGGTTCTACACTCACGTCATCGCCCACACCGTCGACCGCTTCGCCGCCTATCTCGAGGCGCGCGCCGCGCTCGGCGAGCTCGTGATCGACGACTACCAGCTCGCGGCCTGGCAGTTCATGCAGATGTGCCAGGCGACGCTGTTCCAGGCGTTCATCTTCCAGGCCAGGCCGTCGCCCTCGCCGGAGCGGATCGCAACCGTCGTCGACAGCGCGACGCGCGTGTTCTTCGCGGCGTACCGGCCGAAGGCCGGGTGAGATCGACGTCTTATCGCGGACCAGCGCGCTCTTCGGCCCGTCATGCTGAGGTGCTCGCGTAGCGAGCCTCGAAGCATGCGCGGCCCGATTGGCCGTCGTGCTTGAGACGACCGCGTAGTTTATCAACGGGCCGCGCTTTGCGCGGACCGTTGGCAGCCTCATCAACATGACGGACGTAGGTTCTTTAGATCGTCACGGGGGGTATTGTTCTCCAGCCGTCGATGTGCACGATCAATAACTCCAGCACGACGAGGCGATCGACCATGAACGACCTCACCATCCGACACATGCGGCCAAACGAGATCGCGCTCGCGGTGGACTGGGCCGCGGCGGAGGGATGGAATCCCGGTCTCGCCGATGCGCCCTGCTTTGCCGCCGAGGACCCGCAGGGCTTCTTCATCGGCGAGCTCGATGGCGAGCCGGCCGCGGTGATCTCCTGCGTCAATTACGGCGCGCAATTTTCCTTTCTGGGCATCTACATCGTGCGTCCGGATCTGCGCAGCCGCGGCCATGGCCTGAAGATCTGGAATGCGGCCATCGCGCATGCGCGCCCGCGCGTGATCGGGCTCGATGGCGTGGTGGCCCAGCAGGCGAACTACCAGAAGTCCGGCTTCGCGCTCGCCTACGCCAATGTGCGCTATGGCGGCACTGTCGCCGCACCGCCGGCACCGAATGCCGGCATCGTCGCGCTGAGCGATGTACCGATGGCGCTGATCGAGGCCGATGACGCCACGGTATTTCCCGCGCCCCGCCCGGCCTTCCTGCGCAGCTGGATCAACACGCCGGGACATGTCGGACGCGCGCTGATGCGCGGCGGCCAGCTGGCCGGCTGGGGCGTGATCCGCCCCTGCCGAACCGGCTGCAAGATCGGCCCGCTCGTTGCCGACGACCGTGCCGGCGCCGGGGCCGTTCTCGCGGCATTGCTTGCGAGCGCAGGCGGCGGCGAGATCTTCCTCGACGTCCCCGCGGTCAACCGCGACGCCGTCGCCTTGGCGCAAGACCTCGGGTTGTCACCGGTGTTCGAGACCGCGCGGATGTATACCGGTACGATCCCGCCATTGCGGATTGATCGCGTGTTCGGCGTGACGACGTTCGAACTCGGTTAGCGCTAGATGAAGCCGGATAAGTATCGCCGCAGACTGCTACACCTCCCCCGCAAACGCAGGGCTATAGCATATGGCTATCGGCCATAACGACGTGGAAACGTCGGTTACAGAAGCACGCAAATGCCATACGCACGCTGAGGCGAGCGTGCGTCTGCGCGATTTCGGGATATTAGAAATATATCCGTGAGTTGCCCGACGTGTCAAGTGGCTTGGTCGAACGTCTGCCGCCGCCGGCCCCTTTGCATGGGGTTGTTTTCGATATTTTCGCAACGCGCCTCCCCCGCAAGTGTCCGCAAGCGGGAGAGGAGCGCGGCTGCAATTCAAACCCGATCTAGTTCGCCGCCGCGTTGACCTCCGGCGCGGCGACGTTGTCCTGCTCGACCTCCTCGGGCAGGCCGGCGAAGCGCCGCAGCGCCTTCGCCATCTTCACGCGGCCGCTGACGCCGGTGATGATGACGTCGACCATCACGAACGACGAGTGGAAGTGGCCCTGCGCCTTGAGCTGCTCGACCTTGACGCCGGCCTTGGCGAGCGCGTCGCCATAGGCGATGCCCTCGTCGCGCAGTGGGTCGAACTCGCTGGTCGCGATGAACGCCGGCGGCAGGCCTTCGAGCTTGCCGCGCAGCGGAGCGACGCGCGGGTCGGTGCGGTCGGCCGGCGAGCAGTACAGGTCCCAGAACCAGTACATCAGCCCGCGGGTCAGGAAATAGCCGGTCGCGTTGTCGACATAGGACGGCCGGTCGAATGTGGAATCCGTGACCGGACAGATCAGGAGCTGGCCCGCGATCTCGGGCCCGCCGCGATCGCGCGCGAGCTGGCAGGTGACGGCCGCGATGTTGCCGCCGGCGCTCCAGCCGGCGACCAGCAGCGGCCCTGCCCTGCCGCCGAGCTCGGCGGTGTGGGCTGCGATCCAGCGCGCCGCGGCAAAACCGTCCTCGGCCGCGGCCGGGAAGCGATGCTCGGGCGCATGGCGATAGCCGACGCTGACGACGATCATGCCGGTGCGCCGGCACAGGTCGCGGCAGAACGGATCGTCCGACATCTCGTCGCCGAGCACCCAGCCGCCGCCGTGGAAATACACCACGATCGGATGCGGCCCCGGCGTCGCCGGCCGGTAGAGCTTGTACGGCAGCGGACCGTCCGCGCCCTGCAGCATGCCGCTGCCGACCTCGCCGACCGGGCGGCCGGCAGGACGGCCCTTGTTGAACTCGGTAAGGAAGTCGCGCGCGCCCTGCGCCCCCATCGTCTCGAGCGGCGGCAGGTTCATCTCGCCGAGCAGGTTCAGCACCAGCCGCACATCCGGCTGCAAGCGCACGATCTCGCCGTCATTGCATTGCTCGGCAACGCCGGGGCCCGTGAGCCTGAAGCCGAGCATGCCGCGACCGACCACCTCGTTGCAGATGCTGCGATACGGACCGACGCCGCCGGTATACGGCATCACGCCCTGCGGCTTGCCGGGCACGTTGGCGCCCGTGTACCAGGTGTTGGCGAGCCGGTGCAGCGTCAGCGTCGCGCAATCGGCCATGTGGCGTTCCCAGCCGGCCTGCGCGGTCTCGGTCGCTTCCATCGTGGCGAAGCCGGCGTCGCGCAGCGCGGCGATCCGCTCCACCACCCAATCGACATGCTGCTCGATCGAGACAGCCATGTTCGACAGCACCGACGGGCTGCCGGGGCCGGTGATCATGAACAGATTGGGGAAGCCCGCGACGGTGACGCCGAGATAGGTCTGCGGTCCGTGCGCCCAGACATCCGACAGCGACTTGCCGCCGCGGCCGGAGATCGGATGCACCGCCATGATCGCCCCGGTCATCGCGTCGAAGCCGGTGGCGAACACGATGACGTCGACGTCGAACTTGCGTCCGTTGGTGAAGATGCCGCTAGCGGTGATCCCCTTGATCGGCTCCTGCCGCAGATTCACCAGCGTCACGTTCGGGCGGTTGTAGGTCGCGTAGTAGTTGGTATCGAGGCAGGGACGCTTGGCGCCGAACGGATGATCATGCGGGGCCAGCGCCGCCGCCGTCTCCGGATCCTTGACCACAGCGCCGATCTTCTCGCGGATCAGATCGGCCACCAGTCTGTTGCCGTCGACATCGACCGCCTGGTCGGCCCAGAGCTGGGTCAGGATGTGGACGAGGTCGCCCGCCGCCCACGCCTTCTCGAACCGCTCGCGGCGCTCGGCGTCGCTCAATTGCCAGCTCACCACGGTCTGCTGCGGATAGGGCACGCCGGCCATCGACCAGCGCGCCTGGTCGCGATAGGCAGCACGATCGCTCTCGAAATAGGTCTTGCGATCCTCCGGCGCCGGGCCGTTGCCCGCAGGCAGCGCGAAGTTCGGCGTGCGCTGGAACACGGTGAGATGCGCGGCCTGCTCGGCGATGATCGGTATGGACTGAATGCCCGACGATCCGGTGCCGATCACGGCGACGCGCTTGCCCTTGAGATCGACGCCCTGATGCGGCCAGCGGCCGGTGAAATAGATCTCGCCCTTGAAGTCCTTGACGCCGTCGATCTCCGGGGGCTTCGGCGAGGACAGGCAGCCGGTCGCCATGATGTAGTAGCGGCACGAGACGTTGGCGCCGTTGTTGGTCGAGATCTGCCAGCGCGAGGTCGCATCATTCCAGGTCGCCTGCGTGACCTTGGTGCCGAACCTGATGTCGCGACGCAGATCGTAGCGGTCGGCGACGAAGCCGAGATAGCGCAGGATTTCCGGCTGGGTCGCGTATTTCTCCGACCAGGTCCAGGCCTGATCGAGCTCGGGATCGAAGGTGTAGCTGTAGTCGATGGTCTGGATGTCGCAGCGTGCGCCGGGATAACGGTTCCAGTACCAGGTGCCGCCGACATCGGAGCCCTCTTCAAGCGCGACCGCCGAGAAGCCCGCCTTGCGCAACCGATGCAGCAGGTAAAGTCCGGCGAAGCCGGCGCCGACCACCGCAACGTCGACCTGCTGCGTGGTTCCGCTCTGCGTGGAGTCTGAAGCGCGTGCTGCAACTGCTGCGTCTGGCATGCCATTCCTCCGTATGTTTTGATTTGACGGAAGGCTAGCCCTGCGCCTTCAGTTTGTCATCACGACAAACGCAATCAGAGGTCGCCGCAATTGTGACGCCCGCGGCCTGGAGCGCGCCGCGCAGCGCGTAGACGCAACTGGTGAAGTAAGTTGTGGCGACGCAACAGGTACGAACGGCGCCGCACACTTTGATGTCGTCCCGGCGAAAGCCGGGACCCATACTCCGCGGCGGATGTTGTGGACGGGACTCGTCGTTCCATCGACGCGCAAACGATGACCATCGGTGGTTATGGGTCCCGGCTTACGCCGGGACGACACCGAACATTTGGTGCCGCTTGTGAATCTCTAGCTCACTTGCGCCTCAGAGTCTGACTATGAGTCACCCCTGAGGATGACGGGTTAGCAGTTGCCTCAAATCGACCGCATCAGGCCGCCGTCGACGCGGATGTTCTGGCCGGTGATGTAGCCCGCGCCGTCGGAGACGAGGAAGCTGATGGTTGCGGCGATCTCTTCCGCCTTGCCGTAGCGCTTCATCGGCACGCTGTCGCGGCGCTCGTCGGTTGCCGGCAGGCTGTCGATCCAGCCCGGCAGCACGTTGTTCATGCGCACATTGCTGGCGGCGTAGCTGTCGGTGAACAGTTTTGTGAACGCGGCGAGCCCGGCGCGGAACACCGCCGAGGTCGGAAACATCGCGCTCGGCTCGAACGCCCAGGCAGTGGAGATGTTGACGATCGCGCCCGACTTCTGCGCCTGCATGTGAGGCGCGACGAGACGCGTCGGGCGGATCACGTTCATCAGGTAGACGTCGAGACCGGTGTGCCACTGCTCGTCGGTCAGTTCGAGCACGCCCGCGCGCGGGCCGTGGCCGGCGCTGTTGACCAGCGCATCGATGCGGCCCCAACGCTCCACCACGCCATCGACGGCGCGTTTCAGATCATCGTTGGAACGGTTCGAGCCGGTGAAGCCGAGGCCGCCGAGATCCTTCGCCAGCGCCTCGCCCTTGCCCGACGACGACAGGATCGCAACGCGGAAACCATCGGCCGCGAGGCGCCGCGCCGCCGCCGCTCCCATGCCGCTGCCGCCTGCGGTAACGAGCGCGACCTTCTCCAAAGCCATGACCTGATATCCCTTCTTGTTGCTTCGTTCGAGGCGACCCTATCACCGCCGATCGCAGCGCGCGACATCGCGCCTGCTTTGCGTCACCGGACGAAATGCGGCATGGTGACCGACATCGTTCTCCGGTACGCAGTATTCACATGACATCCCTCCTTCGACACCTTGTCATCGCCGCCGCGCTGCTGTTCGCCGGCCCCACACTCGCGCAGACCCGGTCCGTCACCGTCGCCTCGACGACATCGACCGAACAGTCCGGCCTGTTCGGCTATCTGCTGCCGCGGTTCTCGGAGGCCTCGGGCATTGCCGTGAAGGTGGTCGCGGTCGGCACCGGACAGGCGCTCGACATCGGACGGCGCGGCGATGCCGATGTCGTGTTCGTGCATGATCGCGTGGCCGAAGAGAAATTCCTGGCCGAGGGCTTTGCGACCAGGCGATATGACGTGATGTACAACGATTTCGTCATCGTCGGCCCGAAGGCCGATCCGGCGCATATCGCCGGCGACAAGGATGTCGCGGATGCCCTGCGCAAGATCGCTGCGACCAGTTCGGCCTTCATCTCGCGCGGCGACCGCTCCGGCACGCACGAGGCCGAGCTGCGGCTCTGGAAAGCGGCCGGCGTCGATCTCGGCTCAGCGAAGGGCCAGTGGTATCGCGAGATCGGCCAGGGCATGGGTCCGGCGCTCAACATGGCATCCGCGTCGAACGCCTATGTGCTGTCCGACCGCGGCACCTGGCTGTCGTTCAAGAACCGCGGCGAGCTGGCCGTGCTGACCGAAGGCGACCGGCGGCTGTTCAACCAGTACGGCGTGATGCTCGTCAATCCGGCGAAACATCCGACGGTGAAGGCCGCGGACGGCGAGGCCTTCATCGACTGGCTGGTCTCGCAGGCCGGGCAGTCGGCCATCGCCGGCTACAAGGTCGGCGGCGAGCAGCTATTTTTCCCCAACGCCGCGCACTAGCAGAAACGCGATCGTGCTGACGCTGACGCTCAGCGCAAGCAGGATGACGCCGAGCCCGAGACCGAGCGCCAACTCGCCCTTGCTGGTCTCGAGCGCAATCGCGGTCGTCATCGTTCGCGTATAGCCGCTGATATTGCCGCCCACGATGATGATGGCGCCGACCTCCGCGATGGCGCGGCCGAAGGCGGCGAGGAACGCGGTGAGCAGCGAGGCGCGGCCGAGCGAGAACACCAGCGCAAGGCTGCGCAGGCGGGACAGGCCGTCGGTGCGGATCAAATCGGCATATTCCGCCCACAGCAGCGCGACCGGACGATGCACCAGCGCAACCACGATCGGCGTCGCCAGGATGACCTGCGCCACCACCATCGCCGTCGGCGTGAACAGCAGCCCGGCGAAGCCCAGCGGTCCGGATCGCGACAGCAGCAGATAAAGCCCGAGGCCGACCACGACCGGCGGCAGGCCGAGACAGGCATTGGCGAGCACGATCACCACCTGCCGTCCGCGAAACCTCGATATCGCAAGCCAGCCGCCGATCGGCGCGCCGATCAGAAGCGCGAGCAGGCTCGCCAGCAGGCTGACGCGCAACGACAATGCGACGATCCCAAGCAGGACCGGATCGCGACCGGCTATCAGCGATGCCGCCGCCGTGATCGACTGTGCGAAATCATTCATGCCGGCACGTTTTGCCCGCGCAACGTGCGCATCGTCAAATCGCAGGAACGATCAGTCGCTCAGGCCGGCGCGCCGTTCTTGAGCAACTTGGCCACGGCCGCGACCAGTTCGTCAGGCGAGAACGGCTTGTTCAGCAGCACGCTGTCCGGCACGCCCCGGGTCGGCCACTCGTCGCCGCCGCCGCCGGTGATGTAGAGCACCGGGAATGACGGGTCGATCTCGCGGGCGCCGCGCGCCACGCGCCAGCCGTCGAGCCGTCCGAGCAGGCGGATGTCGGTGACCAGTGCGCTGTATTTGGTGCGGAACGCCTTCAGCAGCGTCAACGCTTCCTCGCCCGAGCCCGCGATCGCCGGCTCATAGCCGCCGTCCCTCAGGGCGTCCTCTACCATCATCTGAAGATCACGATCGTCTTCGATGACGAGAATGATCGGCGCGTCTTGCAAAGCTATCCCCCAGAAATCAGCCGGGTGCGCCCGGCTCCGAAGCATATGCAGCATAAAAGTGGCTACCGTTTGCACGGTGTCACCCAGTAAAAATACGGGTATCAGACGCGTCCCTATTCGTCGGCGAATTCGTCTTCTTCGTTGACCCCCGCCTTACCCCGCGGGGCCGGCTTTCTGCCGCCGAGCGATCCTGTGACATAAGGTTCGCGCGTTGCATAGGGGTTACGGCCGCCGGCACGCGCCGCGACCTCCTCGCCCGAGACGGCGGCGGGCTGGCAGATCAGGCGCCGGCTGGCCCGGCGCATCAGATCCACATGGATGTGGTCGTAGTGATAGACGTTGGACCCCGGTGCCAGCACCGTGGTGAATTGCTGGCAGGCGGCGGCCTGGACATCGCGCAGAAAGCCCTGCTCTTCCGGCAGGCCCTTCCAGCCATCCTTCACGGTGATGCGGCGCCCGTCGGCCAGCGTGAAAGCTGCGATGTCGAGCGCATTGCCGAAGGCGTGTTCGGAAATATGCGCGTGCGAATTGCCGTTCATGCCGCGGCAGGAATAGGCCGAGATCTGCTTGATCTCGACGACACGCGCACCGAACCAGCGCTGCGCCGCCGGCTGCACGGAATCGGCGAGCCAGCGCTCGAGCACCGAGACGATTGGGCACGCCAGCGTTGCCGCCGGCTTCACTGCGACGGGGCCGACCGTCACCACCGGATTGCCGCCCGAGGGACCGAGCCGCGGCGGCGGTGGCGCGCCGGGCGGCTGCTGGGAATACGGTGCCGGTGAATAGGGCGCGGCCGCGCTGTCGCGCTGCGGATTGGATGGCAGGCCCGGATAATAAGGTCGCTCGCGCCTGGCATCGGGCGAGCCTTCCGACGGCAAATCGATCTCGTCCTGCTGCGGCGGAACGCCGGGCGCCGACAGCGAGACCGGCCCATTCTGACGGCTGCCATAGCTCGGCTCGTTGCCATAGCTCGGCTGGCCAACGGCCTGATTGGAATACGGCGCCTGCGCGGGCGGCGGAGGCGGCTGGCGGTTGATCGGCCAGCGCGGCTGGTTGCCGATCGATGCCGGCGGCCGCAGGCTGTCGTCGGCGAATCCGTAAGCCGAACTGGCTTCACCGAGTGCGGCGACCTTGAGTGGGAACTCGGCGCCGCAAACGCCAGGACCGGAGATCGGATCAATGCGGACGAGGTCGGCGCTCTCCTTGACCGCGCCCGACTTCAGGCATGCGGCCTCGGCCTCGGCCCGCCACGGTTCGCGCTCGGCGGTCTGAAACAGACCGCGACCGCAACCAGCCAGCGACACAAGGACAAGGGAGCCGACGAGATACAAACGAACTCCACGCGTCATGGCGCGGAGGTTCTGCGAATTTGATTAAAGACTCTTCAACGCATTTCGATGCGTTGTTTTCAGCTGTCCTTAACCATGCGGCGGAACCCGGCAGGGCGACACGCGCCCTGCCGAGAATGATCGCCATCACCACGTGTAGCGAACGACACCCTTGCCGCCATAGGACGACGTGACGTCGGAGAATTCGCCTTCGAAGGTGAGCGCCGCCGACCAGCCGCTAGTCCAGTTCATCGCCGCGCTCGCGGTGGTGAGCACCGCGTCGCTCGCAGGAGCCGCACCGTTGACCACGAAGGACGCGCCCGGCAGCGTCTGGAATGTCGCGGCAACGCTGCGATCGGTGTTGTAGTCGTGCGCCCAGGCGAGTCGGCCGCGCAGGCTGAGAATGCCATCCTGCAACGCGATCGAGCGGTCGCTGCGGACGCCGAGTTCGCTGCGCGTGGCGGTGACGGTCTTGGCGCCATAGGCCACCGCGAACGCGCTCGATCCCGACAGCACCTGCTCGGCATAGGACGGCAGATCGTAGGTCGTGAACTGTCCGGCGGCATAAGGCGTCAGCGCCAGCGACCACGGCGTGATGAAGCGATAGCCGCCTTCGATCCGGCCCGACAGCGCATTGGCGTTGAACTGCGCGCGCAGCCGGTCGATGCCGGCGATTGTCACCGTGCGATCAGTGGTGACGTCCTGCCAGCCATAGGCCAGCGCGCCCAGCAGATAGGCCGGCCCGAATCCATGACGGATGAAGGCGCCGGCCTGGAACAGATCGGAGCGTCCACCGCCGAGTGCATTGGCCACGGTGAAATTGGTGCCGCCGCCGGCGAGCGCAAAGCCCGCGATCGTGTCGGGCGAGATCCGATAGTCGGCGCCGACAGCGACACCGAAAATGCGGCTCGTCGTCGAATTCGATCCGACGGCGGTGGCGCCATCAGTGCTCTGCCCGCCGCCGAAGCCCGCCGCCCAGACGCTCCAGCGCTGCTCGAACATCTGTTGCAGCGGCGGTGCCTTGCGATAGATCGCGGCATAGGCGTCGGGCGCGGCATTCGCTCGCGACATGCCAGTCGACGCGTAGTTCATGGTGTCATCAGCGAATTGCGACGCGCCGCCATTTGCAGGCACGCCGCCGCGCCCTTCGGTGAATGGATCCGTCATGACACCGAGGAACATGTTCATGGCATCGAACGTGGTCTGCTGCGAGCCGGTGCCGAGTTCGCCCGACGCCTGCGTCAGCCCCGCCGGCGTCAGCGCGCCGAACGCGGCGGAAATGCTGCCGCTGCCGTTGAACGCGTTGGTGATCGCATGGCCGACCGCGGCCTGATTGCCGTTGAGCTTCGAGGCTGCGGCAAAATTCAGCGCCAGATTGAGATAGACGCTGTTGGCGTCATAGCTCAGGCTGGAGATGAAGTTCGATGGCAAACTGCTGTTGACCGACCCCGCAAAACGGCCGCTGACACCGCCGGCTGCGTTGAGGATGGTGTACTGCTTCTGGAACGTGCTGCCGGTGAAGGACGCGTTGACCGTGGCGCCGCCGAGCGTTGCCACGCCTGTCACATTGGTGCGATCGGACGCCGCGGCCGACACTTCGACCAGATAGGTCGATGCGGCGGTGAAGGTGAGACTGCCCTGCACCGTCAGGATGCCGATCGAATTGCCCGGCGACAGCGTGCCGCCATTGACCAGGACATTGCCGACGCCGCCATTGCCGCCGAGCGTGCCGCCGGCATTGACGGTCACGGCATTGCCAAGCGAGCCGTTGACCAACAGCGTCGCGCCGGAGCCGATGGTGGCGCCGTTCTGGTAGCTCTGCGTGTCGGTCACGGTCCAGACGCCACCCCGCACGTTGAGCACCTCGAAATTGATCACGTTCGAGAGCGTGCCCGTGCCCGGACCGAACAGATTGAGCGTATCGGTGCCGACGCCGCCATCGATCCGCCCGGTGATGGACGAACCGCCATAGAGATTGAGCGTGTCGTCGCCGCCTTCCATGCTGATCGCGCGGCCGGTATTGCCGATGATGGTGCCGAAGTTGGACAGCACATCGGCGCCCTCGCCGGTCTGGATCGCCGCGCCGTCGCCGCGGATGAAGCGGGTCGAGCCGGTACCGGTATAGGTCACGCCGTTCAGCGTGCCGACCGAGCCGGTGTCGGGCGTGCCGTTCTGCAGCAGCGTCACGCCGTTGGGATCGGGAATCGTGCCGTTGCCGATGATGGTGCCGTAGTTGACGATCCTGTCGTTGTCGACGGCGGCATTGCCGGTCTTGTTCTCGGAGCGGATCGCATAGCTGTTGTTGCCGACGATGGTGGCGCCGGCGTAGTTGATCAGGTCGAGGGCCGCCGATCCGCTGCGCGAATTGTCCGGATTTGAATCGTTGTTGACGACGATGCCCGCCGCGGCACCGCTGATGGTGCCGTAGTTGCGGATGGTGCCGCCGCCGATCGCAAGGCCTTCGCTGTTGTTGAAGCGGCCGCCGTCATCGGCGCCGGTCGCGCCGGTGCCCTGGACGATGCCGTAATTGGTCAGCGTCAGGACATTGTCGATATCGATGCCGTCGCCATCGCTGCGCGTCGATACGCCGTCGATCGCCCCGGTGATGGTGCCGTAATTGGTGACGATGGCGTTGCCGCCGCCGACGCCCGCACCGTTGCGGCCGATGATGGTTGCACCGGCAAAATTGTTGACCGTGATGGTGCCGGCGTCGCCCGCGGTGCCGTTCTTGGCACCCGAGATCAGGCCGCCGGCATAGTTGTTGACGGTGCCGTTGTGGCCGCCCTGAAGATCGATCGCATCGGCGCTGGGCCGGCCGGTTGCGGGATCGATCGTGCCATTGGCGATGATCTGGCCGTAATTGTCGATCGTGAAGTTTTCGCCCGGACGGATCGCGTCCGCATTGGCCGCGGTGATCAGGCCGGTCGCGCGGTTGGTGATGTGAACGCTCGCGGCGGTCGAGGTGAGATTGTCGAAGTCGATCGCCTGCCCGGTCGCCGATTTGATGGTGCCGGCATTGTCGACCGAGAACCTGGCCGCGGTCGTGCTGTTGCTGCCCGACGCGCCGTTGATCTGGATGGCGTCGTCCGCCGACTGGATCGTCGCGCCCGCATTGTTGACGACCGACAGTGAGATCACGTTGTTGAGATTGGTGGTGGCGCGGATCGCGCGAGACCCGGCCGTATTGGTCGCGTCGATCATGCCGGAATTGGTGATCGTGGTGGTTTCGCCGCCGATCCGCATCACGTCGCTGCCTGATGACCTGATGGTGCCGCCGCTCTGGTTGGTGATCGAGAACACGGTGGTGTTCGACGTCGCATTGACGAAGTCGAAGACGCGGCCATTGCCCGTCGATTGGATGGTGCCGGCATTGTCGACGGTGACCGACCCGCTGCTCAGGCCGCCATTGATCCGGAATGCATCATTGGACGCGGTGAAGAGCGCGCCGGCATTGTTGATCAGCGTGAGATTGCCGCTGATGGCGCTGCTCGAGGTGTCGATGCCGCGCGAGGTCGCCGAGATGGTGCCGTTGTTGGTGATGACGACGCCGGGCGACGACAGGCCGGTGATCCAGGTGATCGCGGTGCCCGTCACCGACAGGCTGCTGCCGGCGGCGACCGAGCCGGTATCATTGTTGGAGACGGTCTGCGCCGTCGTGCTGTTGGGAGGAGTGCTGAAGCTTGCGGCCAATGCCGGACAGGAGAACCCCAACGAAGTCGCAGAAATAGCCAGCGCAAGCCGGCTTGCGCGGCTCAGAAACTCAGATTTCACGTAACGCCCCCAAGTACTTATTACCGGGGTAGAGCCCCGGTCATTGCGGGCGGCAATCTGGGTATGGTTTGTGACAGGCGCACAACAAATGCCGGCGCTGCCTTGCGGCGCAACGACACAGGCTCACGGGCAGCTGGCGCGAGAGCAACCGACGGACATCCAAGCGGGTACTGCTATCGGCGCCTGGAACCGGCGCCGCCGCTGAATATATTTGCGGCGCGTCAACGCCTTGATTCGGCGGCTATTTGAGCCGTGCATCGCAATGCGGCATTGCCGCGAATAGCGAGCCTGACAACAAGACTGCCTTTTTCGGCCTGGAACCCCTTGCTAGCTTGGACGTTAATGCGGGCAGCGTTGTGTGAACCGAGGGAGTTTCCCCAATGGATTTCGCGAGTCCTCTGCTGAGCAAGCTGAGCATTGTGGCCGCGTACATCGCGTTAGCCTTCGTCGGCGCCATTATTCTCGGCGTGTTCTAGGACATTCGACAGGCATGAGTTCAGCGCCCGGCGGCCGCCCCCGCCGGCGCTTTGCTGTTTTGCGTTCACTCCGCCACAACTACAGCTCGACGATCGCGATGAGGGCTCGAATGCGATGCGCGTGCAGCGCGGCGCCGTGCAACGGCGGGTCGAGTTTTGCGAGTCGCCCTTCAGGTAATGGCTTGTATCTGCCCGGCGGTCGCTTCATGTGCGTCGCCGGACCCGCTATAAGAGCCGCATTGTCGAGAATGAATTGAACCTGCGGGCGACTGGCAATCAATGAAGCATTTCCTCACCGCGGCAAGGCTGTTGGCCCTCGACCTCGCCTCGACGCTTGTGTTTCTTGTTCTGTTCCTGCTGACGCACAACACTGCGCTCGCGGTCGGCCTCGGCATCGCATTCGGCGTCGTGCAGATCGGCGTCCAGATGGTGCGCGGCAAGCGGATCGACACCATGGAATGGCTGAGCCTGTTCCTGGTTGTCGCCGCCGGCTCCGCCACGCTGCTGACCCACGACCCGCGCTTCGTGCTGTTCAAGCCGAGCGTGATCTACGCCATCGTCGGCGTCGTGATGCTGAAGCCCGGCTGGCTCAACCGCTACCTGCCCGAGATCGCCCAGAAAGTCGTGCCCGATGTCGCCGTCAAGGTCGGCTATGCCTGGGCCGCCCTGATGTTCATCTCCGCCGCGGTGAACGCCATCGTCGCGCTGACCTGCGAGATCACGACATGGGCCGTCGTGATGCCGATCTTCGGCATCGTGAGCAAGATCGTGGTGTTCCTCGGCGGCTTTGCCGCGCTCCGCCTCACCGCAAGGCGCCGCATCCGCGCCATGCCAGAGGCCCAGCGCGAGGCCGTGCTCGCGCTCGAAGGGGCACCGGCGCCAGCTGCGCCGTAGCCCCCGACCAGGGGTGTGGTCGACGAAACAAACGGCCCGCGCGACGAAACCATTTTGTCCCGACGACGAAGAATTGCCGAAACCAAGCCTACCTAGTGATGGCTTCGACAACGCGCTGCTTCGGCGCGATCATAAGGGGGACATGATGGCTTTCACCGCTTCCGCGCTTCGTCACGGCAAACTGCTGGCGGCAACCGCGTTCACGCTCGGTCTGCTGACCTCGGCGTCCTATGCCTACACCGACGAGCAGCAGCAGATGTGCACCAGCGACGCCATGCGGCTGTGCAGCTCGGAAATTCCCGACGTCGATCGCGTCACCGCCTGCATGATCCGTCAGCGCGCGCTGCTCAGCGACGGCTGCAAGGCGGTGTTCCACTACGTGCCGCCGACGGCTGCGCAACCCGCGAATTATGCGCCCGCGGCCAAGCCGGCGAAACCGCTCAATATCACTCCTCACAAGCGCGGCTAAGCAAAACCCCAACAGCGACCAAGCACCGCGCTTCCGGCAACGGAGCGCGGTGCTTGATCGTTTCGGTCCGCCATGACAACAAGGCACGACCGTTCATCCGGCATTCAGCCTGACGCGGCTCAATTGCCGTCCCCACTGCCTCCCCCGGGAATCGATGGCGATGCGCCGCAGCTTTCTCTTTGCGCTTCTGCTTGGCGCCGGCGTCACGATCGGTTGGCAATCAACGGCCAATGCCGCGCCGGATTTGACGCGGCTTGCACAGGCGCAGCCTGCACAGGCGCCCGCCCCGGCGCCGAGTGCGACGCCGGCTACGCCCGCTCCCGCAACACCCGCGCCTGCAACGC
Source organism: Bradyrhizobium brasilense (assembly GCF_029714345.1). Lineage (NCBI taxonomy): Bacteria > Pseudomonadati > Pseudomonadota > Alphaproteobacteria > Hyphomicrobiales > Nitrobacteraceae > Bradyrhizobium > Bradyrhizobium brasilense. The sequence goes on along the minus strand of NZ_CP121669.1, from coordinate 2,878,077 downwards.
CGGCGCCGGCCGCGAGCGCGCAGCCCGCGGCGCCCGAGCCGATCGGCAACGTGGCAACACTGACAGGAACCGCGACCGTCACGCGCAACAACACCGCGACGCCGCTGCAGATCCGCGACGACATCTTTGCCAATGACGAGGTCGCGACATCAGCGACCTCCTCGCTCGGCATCACCTTCAACGACGGCACCACCTTCAACCTGCGCGCCAATGCCAGGATCACGATCGACAATTACGTCTATGAGGACGGCGGCCAGCAGAACAGCGCGCTGTTCAACGTCACCAAGGGAACGGCGGCCTTCGTCGCCGCCGCGGTCGCCAAGACCGGCGACATGAAGATCTCGACCCCGACCGCGACGCTCGGCATCCGCGGCACCACCGGCCTCGTCGAGGTGCCCGAAGGCGCCACCGCGACCAGCAGAAATGTCGGCATCAAGCTCTATCCCGACGCCGACGGACATGTCGGCCGCATCGAGGTCAACGACCGCAGCGGTGCCTCGCTCGGCGTGCTGACGCGCGGCGCCAGCGGCTTTGCGATTCGTCCGGGCGCCGGCGGTGCCCGCTTCGCCGCGGTGCCGCTGACGATCTCGCCGCAACAGATCACGCGCGACCAGGGCTTTGTGCGCCAGGTCCATAGCGCGCAGACGCTGGGCCGCCAGGTCGTGACCGAGCAGCGCGACTTCCGCCGCGCCAATCCCGATTTCCGCAGGGCCAATCCGGCCGCGCCCTATCCGAACCGCGGCCAGCCCGTGCAGCCGAACCCGCAGCGGCAGAACGGCCTGCCGGGCCAGAACCGCAACGCCCCGCAGCAGCCGGGTCAGCAGAACCGTCCGGGCCAGATGCAGCAGCCCGGTCAGCCGAACCGTCCCGGCCAGCAACCGGGCACGCCTGGCCGGCAAGGTTCGCAGCAGCGGCCCGGCACGCAGCAGCAGGGCGGCGCACAGCATGCGCTGCCCGGCCAACCCGGCGGCGCGACGCTGCCGCACGCGCCCGGCGTCCAGACGCCAGCCGGACAACAGCCGGCGGGACAACAGCCAACGCGCCAAGCCCCCACGCAAGAGCCCGCGCGCCAAGGCGGCGCGACGCAACCCGGCGGACAACAATCGCCGGCACGTCAAGGCGGTCTGCAGCCCGGCCGCACCCAGGCGCCGGGCGACGTGCGCCAGCCAGGACAACCAGCGCCCCAGCCGGGTCAATCGGGCGCGCCGCGACAAGGCACCGCGCAGCCCGTGCCGCAGGCGCCCGGCCAGATGCGACCCGGCACCCAGCAAGCCGCACCGGGCGCGCATCCGGGCATCCAACGGCCCGCGGTGCAGGCGCGTCCAGGCTTCCAGCAACGGCGCGCGCCGCCTCCGCCTCGCGGCGCGAAGCCTCCGCCCAGGGACAAGCGCCAGTAACCGAGCGATCGCAGCAATGTCGATCAAACGAGCGAATGGCGCCGGCGAGTTACGCCGGCGCCATGCACAGATCGACCAATGGCGAGCGGCGGATCAGCCGCGCCTGGTGATCACGGCCTCTAGATATTCGCTCGGGATCACCAGCGTGCCGTCCCTGGCGATATTGAACTGGTCCATCAGGCTGAACATGTCGGCGGCGAGCAATTGCTGCTTGACCGGATCGATCGCCCCGAACGCCTTCAGCACCGGCCCGTAATAGGTGCGGAAGATCTCGAGGAAGTGCTCGCGCGACCTGTAACGAAAATTGAAGTGCCTGCGCCTGGCATCGAGCGTCGCCTGCGGGCCGAACAAGGCGCCGAGATGCGCTTCGGTGCCCCACAGCGCGGGAGACTTCACGCCCGGCGCCGGCGGCACATACTTCCCGATGGTCTTGAACAGCTGGCCGATGAAACCTTCCGGCGTCCAGCTTGCGAGGCCGATCTTGCCGCCGATGCGGCAGACGCGGCGCAGTTCATTCGCCGCCTGCTGCTGGTCGGCGGTGAACATGACCCCGAAGGTCGACAGCACGACGTCGAAGCTGGCATCGGCAAAGGGCAGCTTCTCCGCGTCCGCTTCCTGGAACGTGACGGGCAGACGCTCCGCCGCCGCCCGCTCGCGGCCGCGCTCGAGCAACGCCGCGACGTAGTCGGTCGAGACCACGTCGGCAAAGCGCCGTGCCGCGGCCAGCGTCGCATTGCCGTTGCCGGCGGCGACGTCGAGCACCATTTGATTGCTGCGCAGGTCGACTGCCTCGCAGAGCATCTCGCCGACGATCTGGAGCGTGGTGCCGACGATCGCGTAGTCGCCCGCACTCCAGGTGGCTTGCTGGCGCGCCTTGACGGCGGCGAGATCGACAGTCGGCATTTCGGTCTGAACGTTCATGTGCATCTCCTTTGAAAATGTGGTGCGGCTCGTGGCGAGGCCGCTGGCTTCGCCGAGAGTCCGCGAGTTGCGCCAAAAAACGGCGTCGAGCAGTGCAATGACTTCAAATGTGCTGCGCGCTATGTGCGGCGGTCGAGCAGGATCGGGATGGTCGATGCGGCAACTATGCTCCAGTCGGAGCGATGCCTGCAGCCGTGGCTGCTACGCTGAGTCGAGGCGGCCTGCTGCGCCGGAGCTGCACGATGCTCCCGAACGACAGGTTCCTCCGCTCGGGTGAACACGGGCGAGGACAAACCCGCGATCACCAGCCCGAGCAGCGCGCTTCGCCCGATCGGCCGTGAGCAGCGGTTCCCGGCGCCCTTCGACTGGCCGCCGGCCTCGCGCGGCATCAGGCGACTGGCCTGCCGCTCGCGATGGGCGAGCATGCCTGCAACCGATTGATTGACGATCCGGCGGATCCGCAAAAGCAGGAAGGAAAAATGCCTTCGTACCGGACTTGAAATGGATTCCATGAATGAAATCGACATAATTGTTTCCTTGATCGAAGTGTGATGGCGCTCCGGATCAGGTTTGGTCGGGATACGCCATGCGACGCCGCTCAGGCGTCATTCGGCTGCAATGGGCGGTTGGACCGGATCACCACGCACCACCACGGTTGCCGCGACCTTGTAGAATTCCTCGCCCGGCATGCCGACGCAGCGCGCATGCTCCCGGATCGAGTCACCGTCACGCGCCTCGTATATGCAGAATGTGCCGATGCGACCATCCGCCTCATGCACCACATAGCTGCGGATCCAGCGGACACGGTCCGGCATCTGCTCGTCGCCGACCCTTGCGGACGTTGCGCCGGCGAGTTCCAGCTCGCTCATGTTCGCCCAGGCGCTCGGACGGCGAATGACATAGAGTTCCATCGAAATCTCCTCGGTTGCAATTATTGAACGGCAGGCGCTCGTGGCGAGCCATGATCAGCTATAGGCGCTGTCGATGCCGACTGTCCTTACCGCGGACTGATCATTGCCTGATCTTTGTCTGATCCTTGCCTGAACCTTTTCCGCCGAGCCCGCACTCATACACATGGCATTCTCATTTGGACTGTTCGAGCTTGATGAAGCTGGACGCGTGTTGCTGTGCGCGCGCCAAGAGGTCCCATTGCAGCCGCGTGTGTTCGATCTGCTGATTTATCTGGTTCGACACCGCGACCGGGTCATCCCCAAGGAAGAACTCCTCGAAGCCGTCTGGCCGGATGTGACGGTCACAGACAACTCGCTGCAGCGGGCGGTGAGTGCGTTGCGCGCCGCGCTGCGCAACGGCGGCATGGACGGCGCGATCCGAAATCTGCCGGGCAAAGGCTATCGCTTCTTCCTCGAGTCCGAGATCCGGCAGCCGGAACGCATCGACCCCAAGCAAGTCGATGGCACCGTCGGTGCAATCGGTCTCGCCCGACGCGCAGCGGCCGGACAATTGTGGTTGCAGGCAGCGACCCTGTTCGCGAGCGCGGATGAAAGCGGCCAGCTCAACGCTGAAGATTTCCACGATTGGGCGCTTGCCCTGCAGTGCCTCGGCAGGGCCACGGCAGCGATTCCGATTCTGGTTCGCGCGGTCGGCGCACGCAGCCAGGCCGGTGACGCCGCTGGCGCCACGGTCGACGCGATAGCACTCTCGGCCTTGCATTTCGAAAGCGGCCAGGCCGCGATCGGAAAGGGCTGGCTCGCGCGGGCGGAAGATTGGGCTTCAACGCTCGACGATCCTCCGACGACGGCCCTGGTACTATGGATGAAGTCGAAATTGGCTGCTTTCGATGGCGAGCCGGAACAGGCACTCGCGTTGGCCGATGCTGCCTACACCGCCGTCAGATACAAGGATGCAATCAATATCGAAGCGCTGAGCCTCGCCTATCGCGGCTTCTATCGGCTATGCCTCGGCGACACACACGGAGGACTGTCCGATCAGGACCATGCCGCCGCAGTTGCCCTGTCCAGCAACAATCTGGACCCGATCATGGGCGGCAACCTCTATTGCAACATCCTCTGGGCGGCCCGGATGTTCGGAGATTGGGCACGCGCCGACCAGTGGACGCGGAGCTACCAGAACTTCTGCTCGGGCAGCGGCATGGAATTGACGGGCTCGTGCCAGTTGCACCGCTCCGAGGTGCTCGGCATCCGAGGCTCGCTCGACGAAGCGCTGGCGCGCATTCAGGACGCGCTCGCGCGCCTGACCAGCGATGCGCCCTGGTCTCTGGGCGATGCCAACCGGGTGCTGGGCGATATTCAGGCGGCAATCGGCAATGACGACGCAGCGCTCGAAGCCTATGACAGGGCTTACACGCTGGGCTGGTGCCCGGAGCCGGGCCGCGCCATGTTGCTGCTCGCAAGAGGGGAAGCGGAAGCCGCCTATGCAAGCCTCGAGCGAAGCCTGATCGGCAAGACCTGGTGGACGCTGCAGCGACGCGGAATCCTGCTCGCGCATCTGGCGCTGGTTGCCGCGCACACGCATCGGACCGTTCGAGCGAAGGCATTGATCTGCGAACTGTCGGGAAGTCCGGATCGCTGGCCGATGCCCTCGATCCGCGCGCTCACCAACGAAGCGCAGGCGATCCTCGCGCTTTCCCGGCAGGATCATGAAACAGCCATGCGGCATCTTCATCTCGCCCGCCAGCTGTGGTCCAGCATCGAAGGGCGGGTTCAGATCGTGCGGCTGAGGCTTCAGATCTCCAGCCTCCAGCTGGAGCATGGAGACGTTCGCGGCGCCATGGCCGAAGTTCATGCGGCACAGCTTCTGGCCCGTGACCTGGGCTCGCCCAAGCGTCTTGCCGAGTGTCTTGCCTTGCAGCGTGACATTGACGCCTGGCAGCCAACGGCGCGACGTCAGATGTGCGGGTGATCACGCCGCGCGGCGCAGCCAGTCGCGCACGCGTTCGATCAGATTCTTGCGGGGCGTGGGCTGAGGTGCCGCGCCGGCCGGCACGACCTCGTGCACGAATGGCGACGCTTGTTCAGGGACAACCGTCTCGGCGCTCCGCTCAGTCTCTGCAATTGCATCGGGTGCAGCCGCCGGAACGTCCTGCGGTGCCATGGCCGGCGGATCGGGTTCGCTTTGCGCCAGCGGCGGCTGATCGATGGCCGGCGTCTCCGCCGGCGCAGCCGCATCGGCAACATCAGGCGCGTCCGCGACCTCCTGCTCGTCGATGACCTGTGGCACGGCGACTTCGCGTATCCGCCGGCGCTCTGCGGCCACGGCTCTCGCCCGCGCGCGCCGCTCGCGCTCGGCGAGCGCCGCGGCCTGCAACGCGATCGGTCCGACATTTTCCAGGAACGCGCGCTCATAGCCGCGTGACAGACGCTCGAGTGCCTCATCGAGCGGCAGCCAGTCCACCTCGCGGATGTCGCTCATCAGCGCCCGCACCGGCTTGCCGCCGGCATCCATGCGCCAGTAATGCACCACCTTGGATCGGCCGCCTGAATCATAGACCAGCGTGCCGAGGAATTCGTGCACGTCGACGTCGTGGCCGGTTTCCTCGAGCACCTCGCGCTCGGCAGCGGCGCGCGGCGTCTCGCCGTCGTCGAGCTTGCCTTTCGGCAACACCCATTCATTGCGCTTGCGCAGCCGCACCACGGCGAAGCGCTGCGGTGCATCCCGCCGCAGCACAATGCCTCCCGCCGCCAGAACAGGCGTCCGCGCCATCTCGTGTCCCAAAGGTTTGCGATTTAGGATCGTCGCACGACGATCCCGACTATTCTACGCATGATCTCGAAAAGTGGAAGCCGGTTTTCCCGCTCAAACGATGAGCGCGATGCGCAGATCAGATCGCAGGCTTCCGCAGCAACGGCTCGCCGCATTTGATCCGCGTTCCCTCCGCGACGTTGTCGCAGAATTCGAAATTGCCGGGCGCCAGCACGATGATCGTCGAGCCGTGCTCGAACCAGCCGAGTTCGTCGCCCTTCTTCACATGCGCGTTACAGGAAAAATCCACCGGGCCCCGCGACTGCGCGTTCAGCGTAATGTCGAGGAAATGCAGGCGGAGGCTCGCGACAAGGATCGCCGCGACCGGAACCAGCGTCAGTGCCTCGCCGGCTGGAAGCTTGGCGCGCAGCACCGCGCGCTCGTTCTTGCAGAACAGCCGCTCGATCCGCTTCAGCGCGATCGGATTGACGTTCCAGACGTCGCCATGAATGAACGTCACCTTGTCGATGGCAAGATCATAGGGCGCGTGGAAGCGGTGATACATGCTCGAGGTCAGCCGCAGTGTGACGAAGCGGCCGTTCCGGTGCTGCTCCACCAACGCGGGATCGCCGACCAGATCGAGCAGCGAATAGGGCGCGCCCTTGACCTGGAACAATTGCCCGTCCTCGATCCGCCCATGCGCGCCAATGATCGCGTCCGACGGGCTCGCGATAATGGCGGGATCGGCCGCTGCCGGACGCAGGCCGGGCTTGAGCTCGCGGGTGAAGCAGTCATGCAGGCTCCTGAACTCGGTTTTTTTCGCCTCGGACAGATCGAGGTCGGAGAACAGCTTCCAGCAGGCGATCGAGGCGTCGCGCACCAGTGGGTTCTCGACCTTGGAGAACCAGCCCATGAAGCGGGTCAGCGCCGCCCGCGGAATCCGGTTGGTGAGCAGGAAATTGAGGTCTTCCTGCTGGGTGAATGCCGAGATCAGGCCCTTGACTGTCATGAATCTGTTAGGTGCTGAGGCTAGCGCTTCTGTCATGGAAACATCCCTTCCGATTCTCTCGCTGTCCGCCGCCGCGCTTGCCGGCGCCGCCGCAGCTTTCCCCAAAATTCAGGCCCGCATCGCGCTGTCGCGCGCCAAGCACCGCTCGCTGACCGGACATTCCAAGATGTCCAAGATGGTCGCGCGGATGGTCCCGCACTACGAATTCGACATCGACGATTTCTTCCGCTCCGACGGCGCGCCGAAGGACGTCGCGATGCAGCGCCAAGACGGCTTCTTCCGCCTCGCCGGCCTCTACGGGGATCGCTACCCCAAGGGCCGCGCGCTGACCGCCGAGGTCACGGAGCGCATCTCCGACCTGCAGTTCACCGAAACCTACCGCGTGCCGTTCCAGTACAGCCGCCTGGTGCGCGAACATCTCGGCACCTCGGCGTTCGTCGAGGCCTCCAGCGGCGTCACCGTCACCGACGTCGACGGCAATGTGTTCTACGACCTGACCGGCTCCTACGGCGTCAACATCTTCGGCAACGACTTCTACAAGGAGTGCATCGCCGAGGGTGAGAAGCGCGCGCACGCGCTCGGCCCCGTGCTCGGCCCCTATCACCCGGTCATTGCCGACAACGTCAAGCGGCTGTGCGAGTTCTCCGGCCTCGACGAGGTCTCGTTCCACATGTCCGGCACCGAGGCCGTGATGCAGGCGGTGCGGCTCGCGCGCTACCACACCAAGCGGAAGCGCCTCGTGCGCTTCGCCGGCGCCTATCACGGCTGGTGGGGCGACGTGCAGCCCGGCGTCGGCAACCCGGTGTCGCCGCACGAGACCTTCACGCTCGCCGACATGTCGGAGAAGACGCTGCACGTGCTGCGGACGCGCAACGACATCGCCTGTGTGCTGGTCAACCCGCTGCAGGCGCTGCATCCCAATTCCAACGCACCCGGCGATTCCGCGCTGGTCGACTCCTCGCGCTCCTCCAAATACGACCGCGCCGCCTACACCGAATGGCTGAAGAAGCTGCGCGAGGTGTGCACCGAACGCGGCATCGTCCTGATCTTCGACGAGGTGTTCGTCGGCTTCCGCCTCGCCGCCGGCGGCGCCCAGGAATATTTCGGCGTCAAGGCCGACATGGCGACCTACGGCAAGAGCCTGGCCGGCGGGCTCCCGGTCGGCGTGGTGTGCGGCCGCAAGGATTTGATGCGGCGCTTCCGCGACGACCGCCCGGCCGACATCTGCTTTGCCCGCGGCACCTTCAACTCGCATCCCTATGTGATGACCGCGATGGACGAGTTCCTGAGCCGGCTCGCGAGCCCGAACTTCCGCTCGGTCTACAACGGGCTGGACGAGACCTGGAACGGCCGTGCCAAGGCGCTTAACGACCGCCTCGCCGCGCAAGGCTTGCCGGTTCGCGTCGGCAACATCTCGTCGATCTGGACCGTCTATTACACCGAGCCGTCGCGCTACAACTGGATGCTGCAATACTATCTGCGGGCCGAGGGACTGGCGCTGAGCTGGGTCGGCACCGGCCGCCTGATCTTCACCCTGAACTACACCGATGCCGACTTCGCCGAGGTCAGCGACCGCTTCGTCGCGGCAGCCGAGAAGATGAAGCGCGACGGCTGGTGGTGGCACAAGGCCGGCCTTACCAACAAGAACATCAAGCGCCAGATCCTGAAGGAGATGGTCGCCGTGAGGTTCGGCCGCTGAGCACACCGTCATTCCGGGGCGATGCGCAGCATCGAACCCGGAATCTCGAGATTCCGGGTTCGCTCGCTGGCGCGATCGCCCCGGAATGACGGCATTTAAGTCGCCACCGTGAAGTTCAGGCGCTGAGGCAACGCGCGGCCCTCCTACTCCCTCGCCCCGCTCTTGCTGGGAGAGGGTTGGGGTGAGGGGCTGCATCCACAAAATCGGAAATGGACGGACTCGCGGTGAGCCCCCCTCACCCGGATCGCTGACGCGATCCGACCTCTCCCCGCAAGCGGGGCGAGGTGACGTGTGCGCGCGGTCGAAGGCGCTCAAGTGATGATCCGCCGTAATCCTAAGACGTAGATGCCCGGGACGAGCCCGGGCATGACGCAGTTTGAAGACGCTGGGAGCAACGATCAGGCGTGCTTGACGTGCTTCTCGAGACCCGGATCGATCAGTTCGCCCTTCATCAGGAACAGCGGCGCCTTGTGATAGAGCTTCAGGTCGTTGAACGGGTCGGTGACGATCTTGGTCATCCAGACGAGGCCGGTCTCGACGTCGCGGATGAAGAACAAATGGATGGTGCGGAACAAGAGGCCGCCGATGCCGACCACGAGCCAGATCTTGGCCACCTGGCGGGTGAAGTCGCCCATCGTGACCCAGGGCTTGAACAGGCCGAACAGCGTCGGATCGAAGTACAGCACCATCGGCGACAGCGCCCAGATCGCCATCAGCACGACCTTGCGCTGCAGATTGTAGCCGACCTTGATGTCTTCCTTGTGCTCGTGGGTCGCCTGGTTGACGTGGTCGTAGCCCTTCGGCTCGAAGAAGAAGTGACCGGCCTGGCGCGAGGTCATCGAAACCAGCCAGCCGACCAGCGCCGACACGACCGGATCGAAGAACAGCATCACATAGGCGAACAGGAAGCTCAGCGCGCTGACGAAGTGCAGGCTCTGGTTGATCCGGCTGTGATGGTAGAAGCGATGGTCATCCCAACGCTGGGTACGCAGCTCTTGCAGGAAATTCTTGATCATTGGTTCCCCCAACATCTTTCGGAACAGGATTTACAGGGATTCGATGTATCGCGTGTGACATCATCATAATGACATATGACAATGCGGAGCGACGCCTTGACGCAACCGGAGCAGGGTCTCGCCTCATCCCGACGAAATCTGCGGGGATCAGGCGAAGGAGATCGTAGCCTCCCGGCTTGGGGTGCGCTGTGCGCTACCTCACCCGGGAGGAGCGGCGGGCTGGGCCGCCTGGCCGGGCCGCCTCAGGCGGCTTTGGCAACATCCGCCTTGCGGAAGCGGACCAGCGAGAAGTGGCCGAGCGGCGGAATCAGGCGGCGCTCAGCGAGTTCCATGCCCCGCGCGCCCGCGAGCCATTTGGTGTAGCGCGACCAGGCGAACTCGGCGGTCCGGAACCCGAGCGGGCGCACCACCGGCTGCAGCTTCTGCTCGATGAAGCGGCGCACGCCGGCATCGGCGCTGACGCGGGTCAGGATGATCAGTTCGCCGCCCGGACGCACCACGCGGGCGAACTCGTCGAGCGCGGCTTCCGGGTTCGGCACCGCCGACAGCACGTACTGCGCCATCACCACGTCGAACGAATTGTCGGGGAATTCGAGCTTCTCGGCGTCCATCACCGCGAGGCCCTCGACATTCTTCAGGCCCCGCTCCGCGACCCGCTTCTTGGCCTTCTCCAGCATCGCTTCCGAGATGTCGGTGCCGAAGATGCGGACGTTCTGGCTGTAGAGCGGCAGCGAGATGCCGGTGCCGACGCCGACCTCGAGCACTCGGCCGCCGATCTTGTTGGTGGCCTGGATCGCGGCCTGCCGACCCTTGCTGAACACACCGCCAAACACGAGGTCGTAGATCGGCGCCCAGCGGTCATAGGCCTGCTCGACCGTCTCGCGGTCGAAGTCCATGGAACGGTCGGCACCCAGCTTGATGATTTCAGCCATAGATCGTCTCTCGTCTCTCGTTCGATTGAGCTGTTAATTCGGAACCGCACTGCGGCCGGCGACGCGGCGGGCGGGCCGCGGCGCGCGACTCGGATGCAGCGTGGCCAGATTGCCGATGAACTGACGCGCACTGTTTTCCCAGGAACGCTCCAACGCAAAATTGCGGCAATCCGCGCGCGACATCGTCAGCGCGCGCAGGCAGGCGCTGCGCAGGTCGTTGTCGATCGCGCCGATCGGATGGTTGGCGATGACGTCCTTCGGGCCGGTGACCGGGAATGCCGCGACCGGCGTGCCGCAGGCCAGCGCCTCGAGTTGCACGACGCCGAAGGTGTCGGTCAGACTCGGGAACACGAAGACGTCGGCGGCGGCGAGGTGCGAGGTCAAATCCTGCCCCTTCTTCTCGCCGAGGAAAATCGCGTCGGGATATTTCTGTTCCAATGCCGCCCGTTGCGGGCCGTCGCCGACCACGACCTTTGAGCCCGGCAGGTCGAGCGACAGGAAGGCGTCGAGGTTCTTCTCCACCGCGACGCGGCCCATGGTCATGAAGATCGGCCGCGGCAGATCGAGCACAGCCGGCTGGTCCGGATTGAAGATCCTGGTGTCGACGCCGCGGGTCCAGAAGCCGAGCCTCCGGAAGCCGCGCTCGGCGAGCTCGCTGCGCAGCGAGTCGGTCGCGACCATCGTCATCGACCCGGCGGCGTGGAAGTGGCGCAGCACCGCATAGCCGACGCTGTCGGGAATGCCGGTACGAACCGAAACATATTCCGGGAAGCGCGTTGTATAGGATGTGGTGAAGGCGAGCTTGTTGCGCTGGCAATAGCCGCGCACCGCCCAGCCGATCGGCCCTTCGGTCGCGATGTGGATCGCCTCGGGCGCGGCCTCCTCGATCCGGCGCGCGATCTCGCGGCGGTTCGGCAGCGCCACGCGCAGGCCAGGATAGGTCGGCACGCCGACCGAGCGGAAACCGTCGGGAGTGAGGAACTCGATCTCGGCGCCGAGCCCGGCTGCGCTGCGCGCAAGCGACGTCAGCGTCCGGACCACGCCGTTGACTTGCGGATGCCAGGCATCGGTCGCAACGAGTATGCGCATTGCAGGAGATCCAAATCGTTAATCTTGATTCTGCTCGCACGACGTTCTGACATGGATGTTTCAAACGTATGACGTCATCGAAATGTTAGTTTGTTTTTCACGGCAAACGGCCGGTTTTTCGTGTAACGTGACAGCCAGATGTCAGAGCAGAGTGAAAATCCCGGCACCAAGCGCCGCAGGCTCAGGAGACGAAACTCGTCGCTGCTGATCCTTGCGGCCGGCATGCTTGTGTTCGGCCTCGCCGCCGGCGCGCTGTATTACGCGCTGCGTCCGGTGACGCTCGCGATCGCGGTCGGCCCGACCGGCAGCGAGGACGTCAAGCTGATCCAGGGCTTCGCCCAGGTCTTTACGCACGACGGCAGCTCGGTGCGGCTGAAGCCGGTCACGACGCAGGGCTCCGCCGAGAGCATCGCGCTGTTCACGGCGAACAAGGTCGACCTCGCGGTGGTGCGCGGCGACCTCGACCTGCCCGCAAGCGCCGAGTCGGTTGCGATCCTGCGCAAGAATGTCGTCGTGCTGTGGGCGCCCACGGGCGCCAAGGGCAAGCGGCGGTCCGCGAAGATCAAGAGCATCGACGACCTCGCCGGCCACAAGGTCGGCGTGGTCGGCAGCACCCAGGCCAACGTCACGCTGCTGCGCGTGATCCTGACCGAGTCCGGCGTCAACCCCGACAAGGTCGCGGTCAGCCAGTTCGCCGTCAACAAGATCGCCGACCTCGCGCGCGACCCCTCGCTCGATGCCTACATGACCGTCGGCCCGCTCGACAGCAAGATAACGGCGGAAGCGATTACGGCGACGGCGGCCGCGCGCGGCGAGCCGGTCTTCCTCCCGGTCGATGTCTCGGAAGCGATCGCGCAGAAGCATCCGCGCTATGAGTCCGAGGAGATCGCCGGCAGCATCTTCTCGTCGTCGCCGGCGCGGCCCGAGGACAAGGTCGAGACCGTCAGCGTCAATCACCTCATCATCGCGCAACATGCGCTGAGCGAGGCGACCGTCGGCGCGCTCGACCGTCAGCTGTTCACGCTGCGCCTCCAGGTCGCGCGCGATCTGCCGGCGGCGGCAAAGATCGAGAAGCCCGACACCGACAAGGACGCCGCGCTGCCGGCGCATCAGGGCGCGGCCGCCTATATCGACGGCACCGAGCGCACCTTCCTCGAAAAATACTCCGACTACATCTGGGGCGGCATCCTGCTGCTCTCCGGCCTCGGCTCGGCCGGCGCCTGGCTGCGCCACTACGTGAAGCGCGACGAGCGCGAGCACTACATCACCCATCGCGACAATCTGCTGACCCTGATCTCGCAGGTGCGCGGCGCCGAGACGCCGGAACAGCTCGCCGCCATGCAGGGCGATGCGGATGCCCTGTTGCGCGAGGCGCTCGACTGCTACGACGACGGCGCGATCGAGGAAGGCGATCTCTCGGTGATCGGGCTGACGCTCGAGCAATTCCATCACGCCGTCTCCGACCGCCGCGCCGTAATCAACGGCGACAAGCCGGGCCTGCCGCGGATGCGCGCCGGCTAGGCCGCGTGCACGCCGAATTGCACCGAGAGCAATGTGCACCGAGAGCAATGTTTGGATTGCGCACGCAGGCGCGCGTGGCCATGTTGAGTACGACCACAACGCTTCGCACGACACCATGATCACGTCCATCGTCGCTGACCTGCCTGGGCCCTTCGTGCTCGCGGTTGCCTTCGCCGGCGTCTTCCTGATCGCCTTCATGAAGGGCGCATTCGGCGGCGGTTTTGCCATCGTCGGCATCCCGCTGCTGTCGCTGGCGATGGACCCGATCGCGGCGGGCGCGCTGCTGGCACCGTTGTTCGTCGTCATGGACGTCACCGCGCTGCGATTCTGGCGCCCGAGCACGTGGTCGCGCATCGACCTCGCGATGCTGCTGCCGGCGCTCGTCGTCGGCATCGGCCTCGGCTATTTCGTGCTGCGCGATCTCGACCGGCATGCCGTCGAGATCGTGATGGGCGTCGTGACGCTGGTGTTCGCCGCGCTGTGGTTTCTCGGCGGCGGCGAGATCGAGCCGCGTCCGCGCTCGACGTTCAAGGCGACGTTCGCCGGCCTGTCCTCCGGCGTCACCACGATGGTGGCGCATTCGGGCGGGCCGCCGCTTGCGATCTATCTGCTGCCGCTCGGCATGTCGAAGGCGCTCTACGCCGGCACCACCAGCCTGTTCTTCACGGTCGGCAACCTCTTGAAGGCCGGTCCGTGGCTCGTGCTCGCCACGCCGTCGCGCAGCCTGTGGATGCTGATGGCGCTTTGCGTGCCGGCGGTGCCGGTCGGCGTCTGGGCCGGATGGCGGCTGCACGAACGTCTCGACCAGCGCGCGCTGTACCGCGCCTGCTACGCCATTCTGGTCATCACCGCGGCCAAGCTGCTGTGGGACGGATCGGCCGGATATCTCAGTTCCTGAACAGCGAAAGTGCTGGCTCCTCGTCAGGAGGATTGCCTGCTGCGGACGGCGCTCGCGGCAACGGCAAGCGGCGCAATGTCCTGGCGCGTCGCGGCCGCGTCGTCCGGCGCAAGGCGCTCGCGCGCCACGAAGGAGAAGCGGCTGCGCAGCTTCAGGATCGGCTTCTCGATCCAGTGCCAGGAGAACGCGGCGAACAGCGTGATCAGCAGCAGCGCAATCGCGAACTGAACGATCACCGGCGCGTGCGGCAGCCATACCCGCACCACCTGCTGCACCGGAAAGCCGTAGAGATAGATGCCGTAGGAATAGTCGCCGCGCGAGATCAGCGGCAGCCGCGGCAGCTTCGAGACGCCGAGATAGGCGGTGATATAGACCAGCGCCGGGGCGATCAGCAGATTGAGCACCGGCTGGCTCATCCAGTCCGCCGGACCAAGCAGCGCGGCGCCCGCGCAGAGCGCGCAGCACGCGGCGAGAAGCCATCCGTTGTAGGGAATGCGGTCACGATAGAGATAGATCGCGATGCCGAGCATGAACGCGACCGGCAGCTTCGCGCCGCGTCCGAGGAACGGCGCCGTGCTGAAGATCCTGTCATGCAGCGTGCCGGCGACCCCGGCGGGCAGTTGCGAGGGTTGCGCGCTATGCCCAGTGAGTGCGAGCCCAAGGCCGATGCCGACCAGCACGAGCGCACCGAGCACGATGAGCGGCGGCTTGCGCAACAGGCCGAACAGGATGAACACCGTCATCAGCGCGTAGCAGCCATATTCGAACGGCACCGTCCACAGCGAGCTGTTGACCTCCGGCGCGGGATTGCCGCTGAACACGCCAGGCAGGACGTAGTTCACGAGGCCGATGATGTTGGTGAAGTATTTGTAGGTGCCGAAATTGGTGAAGTAGTCGTGCAGCGGCAGCGCGGTGAAGATCGGCCCGAGGATCAGTGCCGACAGCACGATCTCGACCGCAAGCGCCGGAATGATCCGCATGCCGCGATTGGTGAGAAACTCCTTCAGAGAAAGCCGCAGCCCGCTCGCCGCGATGAGAAACCCGCTCAGCGCGAAGAACATCACGAGGATGGCGTAGTGCGGAAACCAGGAGATCCACGCCTGCTCGCCGTCGCCACTACCGCTCGCGACATAGGGCGCGTGGGCGGCGACGACGGAAATCGCAAGTGCAATGCGGAGGAAATCGAACCCGGGGCCGAAGCCCTTCTGCCGATCCAGCATGCTGCCGATCGTGTGCCCCAGCATCATTTCCACTCCATTCCGAAACAATGCGCTGGGACAGCAAGCGCCGTGCCAGAAAGACTGTCTTGCGGCGGGACACCCCCTTCCCGGCAACCCGGCCTTAACCGTGCGACGAAACACGCACGAAACAATTCCCTAACGGCACGAAACCATTTTGGCGATTTCGTGCAAACGTCCTGAAACGCCTCACCTGTACTGCTTTGACCCAACGACGCGCCGGAACTGGCGCGCAGGGCGCAAACAACAGGGGTCGACAATGTTCAATTCCATCAAGCTGAACTCACGTCTCGCTGCCGCCGCCTTCGGTGCGCTGGCGATTGGCACCGTCTCATTCGCAAATACCGCCGCGGCCGCTCCGCTGCCGATGTTCCCCTTCATCCTGACGCCGCCGACCGAGGCCGTGCAGCCGCCGGTGCAGTCGATGCCGCAGGCGCAGGAGGAAGACCGTTCGGTCGAGTTGCCCGCCCGCCTGCGCCGCCAGGTCGTCGCCTATCCGACGCGCGAGGCGCCCGGCACGATCATCATCGACACCCCGCACACCTATCTCTATCTCGTGCTCGGCAACGGGCAGGCCATGCGCTACGGCATCGGCATCGGCCGCGACGGCTTCACCTGGTCGGGCACCCAGACCATCACCAAGAAGGCAGAGTGGCCGGATTGGACGCCCCCGCCGGAAATGATCGCCCGCCAGCCCTATCTGCCGCGCCACATGGCCGGCGGCCCCGGCAATCCGCTCGGCGCCCGCGCCATGTATCTCGGCGGCACCATCTACCGCATCCACGGCACCAACGCGCCGGAGACGATCGGCACCCGCGTGTCCTCCGGTTGCCTGCGCCTGACCAATGCAGATGTCTCCGACCTCTATTCGCGGGTCAGCGTCGGCACCAAGGTGATCGTGCTGCCGATGACCGACCGCCGCGCCGATCTCGGCTCGGCCGTCCGCTAAGCCCCTCCCCTCCAAGGCGTCCCTTAATAAAGGCGTCCTCGACGACGGCTCCGGCATTCTCATGCCGGGGCCGTTGTCGCGTTCATAAACCTTAACGCCTTCGCCCCTGAAGCAGCTTGATCCCGCCACACTGGCGCCCTCGTCGGGGGGCCTGTACAAGCCGTCAAGTTGATTTTCATCCGGGGGAATGATGCGTCTACCGATGCATCCAAGGACGATAGCGGTCGGGATCGCGGTGGTGCTGGTCTCGTTCGTGATCAGCCTCAAGGCAATGGACTGGCTCGCGCCGAGCGTCACCGTGCAGAAGCCGAAGCTCGCAGAGCTGCCGCCGCTGCCGCAGGCGCCGCGTTCCTCGACGATCGTGGCGCAGGTCTCGGTCGCGCTGTCGGCGATCCGCGACGCCGCCGAACGCGGCGCGCCGAAGACGTTCGGCGGCAAGGCCGACAACCCGGTCCAGCAAATCCTGCAAAATGCCGACATCGGCTGGACCGCATCGCGCGGGCCGATCGCGGCTACCGGCGCGCAGGACGTGCTGACGCTGACCACCCCGATCAACGGCACGCTCAAGGTCACCGGCGCGCTGTCCGCCAAGGCAACCGGTGCGGTCAACGACGCGCTCGGCAGCCTGCTCGGCGGCAATGTCGCCAAGCAGATCGGCGCCGTGAACATCAAGAACATCAACGCCAACGCCGAGATCAAGGGCAACGTCACCCTCACCGCGCGGCCGAAGCTCGGCGCATCCTGGCGGATCGAGCCGAACCTGCAGGCACAGGTCAATCTCGGCGACACCAGCCTGTCGACGGCCGGCGTCCGCATCAGCGTGCCGGCCCAGGTCAAGCCTGTCATCGACAAGGCGGTCGCCGACCAGATTTCTGTGGTCGAGGCCCGATTGCACAACGACCCGGTGTTCCAGAACAACGCCCGCACGCAATGGGCCAAGGCCTGCCGCTCGATCCCGCTGCAAGGCACCGGCGGCACCACCTCGATGCCGCCGATGTGGCTCGAGTTGCGACCGACCCGCGCGATCGCCGCGCAGCCGAAGGTCGATGCGTCCTCGCTGATCCTGACGATGGGGATCGAGGCCGAAACGCGGATCACGGAGGCGCAGACCACGCCAAACTGCCCGTTCCCCGAAAAACTTTCGATCGTGCCGCCGATGCCGAGCCAGGTCGCGATCGGCCTGCCGGTCGACTTGTCCTTCACCACGCTGAGCCAGCTGGTCGAGGCGCAGCTCAAGGGCAAAACCTTCCCCGAGGACGGCTCCGGTCCGGTCGACGTGACGGTCAAGAGCGCGAGCATCGCCGCCTCCGGCGACCGGCTCCTGATCTCGCTCCTGGTGCACGCCAAGGAAAAGGCCAGCTGGTTCGGCATGGGCGCCGAGGCGACCGTGCACATCTGGGGCCGGCCGCGGCTCGACCAGCCGTCGCAGACGCTGCGGCTGACCGACGTCGAGCTGGCGGTGGAATCCGAGGCTGCGTTCGGCCTGCTCGGCGCCGCCGCGCGCGCGGCGATCCCGCACATGCAGCAGACCCTCAACGACCGGCTGGTGGTCGACCTGAAGCCATTCGCGACCAACGCGCAGCGCAAGGTCGCCGCCGCCATCGCCGACCTGCAGAAGAACGAGGAGGGCATCCGCGTCGACGCCGAGGTCAACAGCATCCGGCTTGCCGGGATCGACTTCGATTCCAAGACGTTGCGGGTGATCGTGGAAACCGACGGCACCATCAAGGCCGCCGTCACCGCGTTACCGGCGCTGTAGGACACTGCCCGAGCGGATTGCTCTCTTACCTCGCCCCGCTCGCGGGGAGAGGTCGGATTGCGAAGCAATCCGGGTGAGGGGGTACAGGTCTCACGACAATCGCCACTCGTGAATAAGGCCCCTCACCCCAACCCTCTCCCCGCGAAGAGCGGGGAGAGGGGGAACACTTGCCGCGCGCATGCTCAAAAAGTCGTCTTTGCGACAGCTTGTCGCAGCGGCTAGAACGCCCCGGTGGAAGCAACCCTCAACGAAAAAGTCAGGGAGAAAAACACGATGAAAACACTCTTGGCCGCAGCGGCGGCCGGCCTCGCGCTCGCGGTCTCAGGGACCGCGGCGAACGCCCAGATCTCCGACGATGTCGTCAAGATCGGCGTGCTCACCGACATGTCGAGCCTCTATGCGGACGCCACCGGCAAGGGCTCGGTCGCCGCCGTCGAGATGGCGGTCGCCGATTACGGCGGCAAGGTGAAAGGCAAGCCGGTGCAGGTGATCGCAGCCGATCACCAGAACAAGCCCGACGTCGGCGTCAACATCGCGCGCAACTGGTACGACAACGACAAGGTCGACGCGATCCTCGACGTGCCGACCTCGTCGGTCGCATTGCCGATCTCGGCGCTGACGCGCGAGAAGAACAAGATCCACATCAATTCCGGCGGCGGATCCTCCGATATCACCGGCACCGCCTGCTCGCCCAACACGGTGCACTGGACCTACGACACCTACGCGCTGTCGAACGTCGCCGGCAAGGCGATGGTCAAGCGCGGCGAGGACACCTGGTTCTTCGTCACCGCCGACTACGCCTTCGGCATGGCGCTGGAGCGCGATGCCGCCAATGTCGTCAAGGAGAGCGGCGGCAAGGTGCTGGGCGACGTGCGTCATCCGCTCAACTCGTCGGACTTCTCGTCCTTCCTGCTGCAGGCGCAGGCCTCCAAGGCCAAGGTCGTGGCACTGGCGAACGCCGGCGGCGACACCACCAACGCGCTGAAGCAGGCTTCCGAGTTCGGCCTGACCCAAGGCGGCCAGAAGATGATCGCGCTGCTGCAGGAGATCACCGACACGCATTCGCTCGGCATCAAGGCCACCCAGGGCCTGATCGTCACCGACGCCTTCTACTGGGACATGAACGACGAGACGCGCGCCTTCTCGAAGCGCTTCAACGAGAAGGTCGGCCATATGCCGACCATGATCCAGGCCGGCCTCTATTCGGCGACCATGCATTACCTGAAGGCGATCGAGGCCATCGGCTCCGATGAGGCGCCGAAGGTGATGGCCCAGATGCGCGCCACGCCGGTCAACGACTTCTTCGCCAAGAACGGCCACATCCGGATCGACGGCCGCATGGTGCACGACATGTATCTGTTCGAGGTCAAGAAGCCCGAGGAATCCAAGGGCGAGTGGGACCTCTACAAGCTGATCGCCACCGTGCCCGGCGACGAGGCGTTCCGCCCGCTCGATAAGGGCGGCTGCCCGCTGGTGAAGTCGAACTGACGGCTACGCCACACCGGATCGCATCCAGCGATGCGATCCGGTCTCTCCGCGCAAGCCGGGGCGAAAGTCACTGCAAGCATTAGGCCTGGAAGACCCGCAGCGTTGCGATCTGGAATGGACGCAGCGCCAGGCGGCATCCCCGATCCTCGGTCGGCAAGGCCTCGATGCGGTCTTCCAGGGTGTTGCTGATCCACACCGACGCGATGTCGACGCCGAAATCGAGCGTCACGGCGGTGCGAATGCCGGCGCTCTCGTAGAGCCGCACCACCCAGCCGTCTCCATCCTCGGCGGGCTTGATCGTATCGACGATCACATTGGCCGGGGACGCAGTCAGGAGCGAGTGTCGCAACAGCGCGCGAGCGCGCCCTTTGGTCCACAGCACTGGACGCTCGAACCGCAAGGCGCGCCCGACCGTGTCCGCGCTGCGCCAGTCGCCTTGGTGGGGATAGATCGCATAGCGCATCCGGTGCCGCCCGATATCGGCCTGCGGATCAGGCAATTCGGAGCCGCGCAGCAGCGTCAGCGCGAGCTGGTTGCCGAACGCCGAATAGCCGTGACGGCAGTCGCTGAACAGCGACACGCCGAAATCCGGCTCGGCGAGATCGGCCCAGCGATGCCCGGGCACCTCGTACTTGGCCGCATCGGCATCCGCGTTGGCATGGGTCGGCCGCTCGGTTGCGCCGAACATGGTTTCATAGGTTGCGTTCGATGCACGGCAGGCGACGGGGAACATGACCTTCAGCGCCGTCTTGCGCTCCTGCCAATCGACCGTGGTTTCGAATTCGAGATGATCGGCGCCGGCATCGAGGCGGATCACCTGCGCGAGCCTGCTCGCGCGTCCGAGCCCGCGCTCGAAACGGACTTCGCCGCGCAGTCCGCCATCCGACAGCACGACGCAGCTCACCTCCCCCGTCACCTCGCGCGCGGTCTCCAGCGCGAACGGATCGATATCCCAAGCCTCGAAATCGAGCGGCCGGTCATCGAGCAGCAGCAGCCGGGCTGCCGGCGATGCGAAGGTCTCGCGGCCGGTCGCAACATGCAGCAGCGACCGAACGAGCCCGCTGCGGTCAATGCGCGCTTCGAGCCGCGCGTTCGACAGCACGAAGCCGTCCAGATCGGCGGCGACCACAACGCGATCGTCGGTCGTCGTCGTTTCGCCCGCCGCAAACGGCGCGGCGACGATGTGATGAAGCTCGCCGTCGGGGTCGGACGCGACCTCGGCGCGCGCGCAGCCCAGCGTGTTGACGGGTGTCCAATTGCCGTCTTCGGGATCGCACAGTGTCGCCAGCACGGCTTGCGTGCGACGCCCGGCCTCCTCCGCCACGCCGGCGAGTTCGACCTCCGCACGTTCATAGACCTCGCGGATGCTGCTGCCGGGAATGATGTCGTGGAACTGGTTCACCAGCAGCGTGCGCCACAGCGCTTCGATCTCCTGTGCTGATGGTGCCGGTTGCCGGCAGGCGGCCGCGACCGTGGTCACGAATTCGAGGGCCTGAAGACCGGCCTCGCAAGCGCGGTTGAGGCGCTTGGTCTCGGCCTGCGTGGTGTAGGTGCCGCGATGATATTCGAGATAGAGCTCGCCTTCGATCGTCGCCAGATCCGGCGCCGATATCGCCAGGCGGTCGAAGAACTCGTCGACGGAGCGAATCTGGATCCGCGGCAGCCCCTGCAAGTCCCTTGCGCGCTGCAACGTCTCGAGCATCGTCTCGTCGGCACCGCCGCCGCCGTCGCCATAGCCGAACAGATAGAGTGCGTCGGACGAACGGTCGGCGTCCTTGTAATTGGCGGCGTGATAGCGGAGCTCCGCGACCTGCGCCGATCCGTTGTAGGTGTCCGCCGGGGGGAAATGCGCCAGCACCGTGCTGCCATCCAGTCCGCGCCAATGGAAGCTGTGATGCGGCGGTGAGGTGAACTTGTTCCACGACAGCTTCTGGGTCAGGAAGCGCGACATCCCCGCCGACTGCATCAGCTGCGGCAGCTGGGCGTCGTAGCCGAACACGTCGGGATTCCAGAACACGCTGGAGCGCGCGCCGAATGTTCGCTCGAAATAGCGCTGACCATAGAGGAACTGACGGCAGATCGACTCGCCCCACGGCAGATTGCAGTCCGGCTCGATCCAGCTGCCGCCGACCGGAATCCATTGGCCGGCGGCGGCCTTGGCGCGAATTCGGGCGAACAGGTCAGGGTCATTCTGCTCGATGACGGCATACTGATAGGCCTGCGAGCAGGCGAACTTGAAATCGGGATAGCGCTCCATCAGCGCCACCGCCGTGGAGAAGCTGCGTTGCGCCTTGCGCCGGGTTTCCGCCAGCGGCCACAGCCATGCCGTGTCGAGATGGGCGTGGCCGATCGCCGACATCTCGTGGGTGATGCTGCCATTTCGTGCCGCGAGCAGGCCATCGAGGATCGCCCGCGCCGCCGGCCATGTCGCGCGATCGTCGGGATCGGCGATGTTGCAGATTCGGTTGAGATCGTGCAGCAGGCGCCCCGCCCAGGTCCGATCCAGCGCCGGCTGCGCCGTCTCTCCGACAGCGCCGTATGACCTCGACTTTGTCGTGGGGTCGCGGTCAGCCTCGAGCTGGCGCAGCACCTCGTAGTCGAAATAGAATGCCGTGGCCTCGGGATCGAAGCGGCGCAGCTCGCAGGCGACCAGCGCGTAGGCCTGCGGATCGCTCCAGAACGCACCGAACAGGCCGTTGCAGGCCACCTCCACATGGAAGCTGATCGTCTCCCCTCCGCTCGCCGACTGAACGAGCGGCGCGATGTGGCGGCCGGGATTGAGACCCTGCGAGGAACGTCCGTTGAGCCAAAGCAGCGCTTCCGAGCGGCTGTCCCAATAAAGATCCACGCGCGAGCCGGCCCAGGCCTGCGGCACCTCGGCCACGACCTGCACCCAATAAGTCGCCCATAGCGGTCCCAGCGTCTCGCCCAATGGGACCGGCCGATAATCGAGCTTGAGCGCGTCCTCGAGGCTGATCCGCTCGGTGGGACCGGCAAGCGCGAGCGAGGTGACCGGCACGCGGTCGGCATGAACCTTCTGTTGCAGCCGCTCCGCAAAGCCTGCCAACCGGCGCCGCGTGTATTGCGGGTAGCGGCCGCGAATCCGGGCTATCGCGGGATTGCCTCCATCGCGCTCCCTGTCATTCATCGGATTCTTCAGCCATTTGACGAATGATCACGTAGGGGTTGATGATGATTGCAACGCGCTGTCCGAATTGGATCGCCTGACCCACTCCCTACACTCTTCCCAAATTTTATCCATCCGGCCAGCAAAAAAGCGCGCCCGGCAGCAACCGGACGCGCTTTTCTCTTGCGGGTGACGCGATGCGTTAGTCGGTCGAATACTTGAATTCCGGCATCGCCTTCAGCTCATCCTTGCTCGCATTGAACACGGCATGATCGGGATACCAGGGATTCGGCTTCGACGTCGCCGCCGCAGGCGCCGCGCCCGTGGTGGTGGTCGTCGACTTGCTTGTGCTGCCGGTGTTCGAGGCGCCGGTATAGGCGATCGGCTCGTTCACGAATTTCACCTTGTCGATCGGGACCGCGACCAGGTGCTCGCCGACGCCAAGGAAGCCGCCGACGCCGATCACGACCGCCTTCATGGCGCCGCCCTTCTCCATCAGCAGATCATTGATCGAGCCGACGCTTTCATTGGCGTCGTTGTACACGCTGAGGCCGACGACCTTCGACGCGCGCCAGTTGCCCTTGAACGAATCCGGCGACGTGGCTGACGTGGATGACGTCGACGCCGCAGGAGACATCTTGTCGCCCTTATCGGTTGGCGTCTGCGCAACGGCGACGGTTGCAAGCAGCGCGGTGCCGGCGAGGCCGGCGATGATGGATTTGACCAACATTGATGGCTCTCCTCTCGCAAAATCGATGCTGGGAAAACCCGTCATCTTCGCAACCGTTCCTAACGGACCTGCGCTCAAAAGCCGCTTAAATGCCGAGGAACAGGGTGAGGACCTTTCAGCGCATGGAACGCTGCGCCGCTTGACGGAAGCGATCGTGATCTCTCAAGTGAGCTTGCGGTTGAGCCTCACGACTGCGCCGGACGCGCAGTCCATGATGTGACGATGTTTGGCTCACTAAGTCGTCCCGGCGAACCGCGCTGCACAAGCCGCGCGCTCGTCCCGGCGACCGCATCATCGATCGGCGAGCGTCGTCATGCGCGCATGTTGCCGCGCGATCAGAAGCCGCCCCAATAGGGCGGCACGCCGTAGAAGCGATGCAGCTCGACTTCCTGCGAGCGATCGCCCCAATCGAAATCCTTGTCGGCACGGAACGACGGCGCGCGCTTGAGCTCCTCGTCCTCGATGTCGAGCTCATAGGCCTCGAACTTCGGGTTGTAGTGCAGCCGGCCCCAGGGCAGCGGGATCAAATTGGTTCCAATGCCCAGGAAGCCGCCGAAGCTCAACACCGCGTACGATACCTTGCCGGAGATCTTGTCGATCATCAGCCGCTCGATATGGCCGATCATGTCGCCATTGGCCCGGCGCACCGCCGTCCCCTCGACCCGGTCGCTCGCAATGAGCTGATGCGGCCTGGTCTCGACCTCGACAGCCATCTCATCCTCCTTGACCCGAAAGGGAAATAACGCGTCGCCGGGGTAACGGGTTCCGCCCCCGGATATGACAGCCGCTCTTCCCTTTCTCCGGCCGCCATTACGAACAGGGGCCGACGCGCTGTCCCGAGAGGGTTCTGCACGCATTTCAGGGCATCAGGATTGATGACAGAACGATAACTTTTCTCCCTGCGGCCGACCTGTTAACCCGGATAGCCGGGCAAGATTTCAGACACATACTGAAACAAAATTCCTGAGCCGCTTTCCCCGAATCACGGACAAAAGATCGGTATGACCCAGGCTGCGCCCAATATCCTTGTCGTCGAGGACGACCGCGAGACGCGGTCGCTTATCGCAAAATATCTCCGTACCAATTCTTGTCATGTCACGACCGCCTCCGACGGCCGCGAGATGGCCAAGGCGATGACCGACCACCGAGTGGATCTCCTGGTGCTCGACGTCATGCTGCCCGGCGAGGACGGCCTCAGCCTGTGCCGCAAGGTGCGGGCGGAATCGCAGACGCCGATCATCATGCTGACCGCGCGCGGCGAGGACGTCGACCGCATCCTCGGCCTCGAGATGGGCGCCGACGACTACCTGGCAAAGCCGTTCAACCCGCGCGAGCTGCTGGCGCGGATCAACGCGGTGCTGCGCCGGCAGGCCGCCGCGCGCAACGCCAGCGCGATCGAGGGCGCGACCACGCTGACCTTCCTCGGCTGGCGTATCGACATCCGCCTGCGCGAGCTGCGCAACCCCGAAGGCGCGCGCGTCGCCATGACCAGCGCCGAGTTCGACCTGCTGCGCACCTTCTGCGAGCGGCCTGGCCGCGTGCTGTCGCGCGACAGCCTGCTCGACCTGACCCAGGGTCGCAGCGCCGGCTCGTTCGAACGTTCGATCGACGTGCTGGTCAGCCGCATCCGCCGCAAGATCGAGCCCGATCCGCAGGAAGCCACCATGATCAAGACGGTGCGTTCCGGCGGCTATGTGTTCACGCCGAGGGTGGAGGCGGTTGCCGCCACGAACAACTGACCATGAAGCTGCTGCGCGTGCTGAGTCTGCGGGGGATCGGCGCCCAGATGGCGGCGCTGGTCGTCGTTTCGATCGTCGCGCTGCATCTGATCATCACCGCCACCTTCCTGATCCATCGCCCTGATCGGGTGGAGCCTTCGGACCGCTGGCACACCCAGCTCGCCGCCGCCGCGCAACTGCTCGGGCATGCCCCGGCGTCGGAGCGGCCGCGGCTCGTGGCCGACGTCGCCCGCGCCTTCCCGCAACTTGCCATCGGCGACCTGCCGGCCGATGCCGGCGCGCTCACCGAAACCGACACGCCGAGCCTGCACGCGTTGCGCCGGCTCGGCACCGGCTATCGCATCTTCCTGCTGCCGCGCGAGGCTGGCGGCACGCCGCATGACGGCGAAATTCGTCGCGTCGCGATCCGCCTGCCCGACGGCGCCATGTTCGCCGCCAACCTGACGCCGGATCAGCACATGCGGCCGTTCTGGGGTGGACCGTGGATGATGACCGTGCTGTTCGCCGTCATCAGCGTCACCCTGCTCGGCCTGTGGGCGGCATGGGCGCTGACCGCGCCGCTGTCGTCCTTCGTCAAGGCCGCCGAGACCTTCAGCCTGAACGGCGCCGCCGCGCCGCTGCCCGAGCGCGGTCCGGAGGAGATTCGTTCGCTGGCCCGGGCGCTGAACCGGATGCGCGAGCGCATCACCGCATTGATCGACGATCGCACCAAGATGCTGGCCGCGATCAGCCATGACCTGCGCACGCCGATCACGCGGATGCGGCTGCGCGCCGAATTCATCGAGGACGAGACCCACCGCCACCGCATGCTGCGCGACCTCGACCAGATGCGCTCGATGCTGGAATCGGTGCTGTCGTTCCTGCGCAACGACCGCAAGCTCGAGGAGATGACGCTGGTCGACATCGCGAGCACGCTGCACCTCGTCACCGATCAGTTCGCCGACATGGGACACAAGGTCAATTACACGGGCCCGCAGCACGCGATGGCGACCGCGCGGCCGGCCGACCTGCATCGCTGCATCACCAATCTGGTGGAGAATGCCGTGCGGTTCGGCGGCGAAGTTGCCGTCCGCCTCGACGTCAAGCCCGACCGCCTCGTCGTCGATATCGAGGATGACGGGCCCGGCATCTCGGATGCGCACAAGGCGAGCGTGCTGGAGCCGTTCGTGCGCGGCGACCAGGCACGCAATATGGATGAGGCCGAAGGCTTCGGCCTTGGTCTGTCGATCGCCAATGCCATCGTGCTCGCGCATGCCGGCACGCTGTCGCTGCACGATCGCAAGCCGCACGGGCTCGTGGTCCGGATCGAATTGCCGGCGCGGCAACAGCAATTGCAGCCGCGGCAGAGATCCGCGGCCTGATCAGCTGAAGCTGATGCGATGAGGAGACGTCAAGCGGCGAGCGGCGTAATGAGCTCCGCTTCCTCGTAGATCGCGATGGCTTCGAAGCGGTAATTGCAGGCGCGGCAATTCCACAGGAACGAGGAGCGGCCTTCGCTGTGCTCCACCCAATCAGGGCGGGCGATCGGCTTGCCGCATTGCGCGCAGGGATTTTCGCGAGGCATATAGCCGGTGTCCTGACGGACCATGGCGCATCTCCCGAATGTTGTTTCTTGCGTGCTTGGACAGAGCTGCTGACTGAACGATCACGCACTCTGTCGTGGATGAAGTCTAGACCTTCATTGATTCGTTTGCACGACAAACTGCTGTGGATAGCGTGCGGCAAAATTAGTCAGAAAAATTAGAAGGAAATTGCAGGCCAAGACAATTTTTGGCTGAGACGATTGAAGCAAACAATTTGAAGCATCCGTCTTGCAATCGCGTCGTCCCTTCACCCCATGACCGGACAATCACGGATGCATAACGTTCGCTGATGCGAAGGTTTTGCCACATTCCTGCCCGCTCGGCGTACCAATGAGACCGCAGAACCGACGCGCATCTGAAAACCCGAGCGATTGAGATGAAGACCGTACAAGCCCTTGGCTGCCTTGCCGCAATCGCGCTGCTGGCGTCCTGCGCGAGCGCGCAGGCGCAATCGCGCGCGCAATATGAGGCGATGGTGGCGGCCGAGGCCCAGGCGAACCTCGTGCCGGAAGAGCTGGTGCATCGCGTCATCGTGCGCGAGAGCAAGTACCATCCGCAGCTGATCGGACGCGGCGGCACGATCGGGCTGATGCAAATCAAGCTCGGCACTGCACGCGGCCTCGGCTACACCGGTACCGCCGAGGGTCTGCGCGATCCCCAGACCAACCTCAAATACGGCATCAAATACCTCGCCGGCGCCTATCGCGCCGCCGATGGCAATCACGATCGAGCCGTGCGTTATTTCGCGGGCGGGTATTACTACGTCGCAAAGCGCCAGCGCGGGGATCACCTGAAGGAAGCGAAGCATGGCGGCGCGGGTGCACCGCCGAAGGAATTCGCCAAGTCGGAGCAAATGACGGCCGATACCGCCGAGCCGAAGCCGGAACAGGCCGAAAGATAGCACCGATTGCGTCCGCGCAGCCCCACGGCGCGTGCCGGCCATCCTCGACACCGCCTGTCAACGCGTCTGGCATACAAGTTGACACACGAGCCCATCCGCCTACATTAGGGGCGTTCCGAGGGGTGCTCCGAAGGAGGAGCTGAGATACCGCAAGCTTGGGCTAGCCAGTAGGCGAATAGTCCGGGACCGCGGTGACCCTTTGAACCTGATCCGGGTCATGCCGGCGAAGGGACAGGGATGTATCAGACGTCAAGACCGCGGGGGGATTCCCCCGTCTCCATCATCGGCGCAGGCATAGCCGGCGCCTGGCATGCGCTCTTGCTCGCAGAGGCCGGACGTGCCGTCACCCTGCATGAGCGCAGTGACGCCGCGATGACGGAATCCACAAGCCACTGGGCCGGCGGGATGCTGGCGCCCTGGTGCGAGGCGGAGGCCTCCGAGCCGGTGATCTCCCGGCTCGGCATCCGCTCGCTCGCGCTGTGGCGGCAGCATGTTCCGGAAACCCCGTTCAACGGCTCGCTGGTGGTGGCGCATCCGCGCGACCGCGCCGATTTCGAGCGCTTTGCCCGCCTCACCACCGGCCATCGCCGGAT
Source organism: Bradyrhizobium brasilense (assembly GCF_029714345.1). Lineage (NCBI taxonomy): Bacteria > Pseudomonadati > Pseudomonadota > Alphaproteobacteria > Hyphomicrobiales > Nitrobacteraceae > Bradyrhizobium > Bradyrhizobium brasilense. Next base: position 2,849,828 of record NZ_CP121669.1, on the reverse strand, counting down.
CGACGCCGAGGGCGTTCGCGCGCTCGAGCCGTCGCTCGAGGGCCGTTTCCGTGACGCCCTGTTCTATCCCGACGAGGGCCATGTCGAGCCGCGCCGCGTGCTGCCGCGGCTGCATGCCGCGATCGCCAAGGCCGGCGGCGCCATCAAGTTCGGCAGCGACGCCGAGGCAACCGATCTCGACGGCGTCGTGATCGACTGCCGCGGCCTTGCCGCGCGCGACCGCGAGGCGAGCTTGCGCGGCGTCAAGGGCGAGATGATCATCATCGAGACCTCCGAGGTCGAGCTGGCGCGCCCGGTGCGGCTGATCCATCCGCGCTGGCCGCTTTACGTGATCCCGCGCGGCGACGGCCGCTTCATGCTGGGCGCGACCTCGATCGAGGCCGAGGACAACGGCGTCAGCGTGCGCTCGGCGCTGGAGCTGTTAGGGGCCGCCTATGTCGTGCATCCGGCATTCGCCGAGGCGCGCATCGTCGAATTCGGCGCCGGCCTGCGCCCTGCATTTCCCGACAATCTGCCGAAAATCAGGATCGAGCAGGAACGCATCACGGTGAACGGACTCTACCGTCATGGCTTCCTGCTGGCGCCGGCGCTGGCCGAGCTGACGCTCGCCTACCTCGCGCGCGGCGAAATCGACAATGAGGTGATGCAATGCGCGTGATCGTCAACGGCGAGCAGCGGGAGATCGCGGCCTCCAGTGTCGATGCGCTGCTGGCGGAGCTCGACTATGAGGGCACGCATTTCGCGATTGCGCTGAACTACGACGTGGTGCCGAAGAGCCGCTGGGCCGACACCGCGCTGAAAGCCGGCGACGAGATCGAGATCATCACGCCGCGGCAGGGAGGGTGATGTGACAATGAACGCACAAACTCTCCCCACGTCGTCCCGGCGAAGGCCGGGACCCATACTCCGCGGCCCCTCTTTGGGGCACACGCGGAGACGCTCGTCGCAACAACATCCGGTCGTGGTTATGGGTCCCGGCTTTCGCCGGGACGACGGCATAGTTTGAGGAGACACATGGTCACCTTCTACGGCAAATCGTTCCCGTCCCGCCTGCTGATCGGCACGGCGCTGTATCCCTCGCCTGCGATCATGCAGAACGCGATCCGTGCCTCCGGCGCCAGCATCGTCACGGTATCGCTGCGGCGCGAGGCGGCCGGCGGCAAGACCGGCGACGCGTTCTGGTCGCTGATCCGCGAGCTCGGCGTCACCGTGCTGCCGAACACCGCGGGCTGCCGCAGCGTGAAGGAGGCGGTGACCACCGCCAAGCTCGCGCGCGAATTGTTCGGCACGCCGTGGATCAAGCTCGAGGTGATCGCCGACAACGACACGCTGCAGCCCGATGTGGTCGGCCTGGTCGAGGCGGCCGGCATCCTGATCAAGGACGGCTTTGAGGTGTTCCCCTATTGCACCGAGGATTTCTCGGTCGCCTCGCGGCTGGTCGAGGCCGGCTGCAAGGTGGTGATGCCGTGGGCAGCACCGATCGGCAGCGCCAAGGGCATCACCAACCGCGACGCGCTGAAGCTGTTGCGCGACCGCCTGCCCGACATCACGCTGGTGGTCGACGCCGGCTTGGGGGCGCCTTCGCATGCCGCCGAGGCGCTCGAGCTCGGCTATGACGCCGTGCTGCTCAACACGGCGGTCGCCAAAGCCGCCGATCCCGTTGCGATGGCCAATGCCTTCCGCCTCGGCGTCGAGGCCGGCCGCACCGCTTACGAAGCCGGGCTGATGGAAGCCCGCGACTTCGCCTCCCCCTCCACCCCTGTCGTTGGGACCCCGTTCTGGCATGCCGTATCCTGATCCGTTCTATCCCGTCGTCGACAGCATCCAGTGGGTCGAGCGACTGACCAAACTCGGCGTCGGCACCATCCAGCTGCGCGCCAAGGAGCTCGACGACGCCGGGGCGCTGCAGCTCGTCAGCGATGCGCTCGCGGTGACCAAGGGCACGCCGACCAAGCTCGTCGTCAACGATTACTGGCGCGCGGCGATCGTCGCCGGCGCCGAGCATCTGCATCTCGGCCAGGAGGACCTCTCTGAGGCCGACCTCGCCGAGATCCGCAAAGCCAAGCTGACGCTCGGCATCTCCACCCATGACGACGCCGAGCTCGCCACCGCGCTCGCGGCCAAGCCGGACTATGTCGCGCTCGGCCCGATCTTCTTCACCACGCTCAAATCGATGCGGTTCGAGCCGCAGGGCATTCCGAAGATCACCGAGTGGAAGAAACGGATCGGCTCCATCCCCCTTGTCGCGATCGGCGGCATCAAGTTCGAGCACGCCGCCGAGATCTTCGCCGCCGGCGCCGATTCGATCGCCGTCGTCAGTGACGTCACCCAGAACCCCGACCCAGACGCGCGGGTCCGACAATGGCTCGGCCTCAGCGCGGAGGCCGCGTGATGCCCACAACACCCTGCCCATTCCGTCACCCTGAGGAGCGCGGCACGCGCGTCTCGAAGGGTCGACGGCCCGGCTCGTTCATCCTTCGAGACGCGCTTCGCGCTCCTCAGGATGACGAGGTCAAAATTTCGCACACGAATTAAAACGGAGGATCCCTCATGAACATCCGCTCCAATCCCGACACCACACGTCCCGCCGTCACCACCGGCGCGCTGCCCGCCTCGCGCAAGATCTTTGCGACGCCGGAGGCCGCGCCTGATGTTCGCGTGCCGCTGCGCGAGATCATGCTGTCGGAAGGCGCCGGCGAGCCGAACCTGCCGGTCTATGATACGTCGGGCCCCTACACCGACCCGAACGTCACGATCGACGTCAATGCCGGCCTGCCGCGCAATCGGCTGGCCTGGGTCAAGGAGCGCGGCGGCGTCGAGGAATATGAGGGCCGCACCATCAAGCCGGAAGACAACGGCAATGTCGGCGCCACGCACGCCGCCAAGGCGTTCACCGCGCACCACAGGCCGCTGCGCGGCCTCGACGGCCACAAGATCACGCAGCTCGAGTTCGCCCGCGCCGGCATCATCACCAAGGAGATGATCTACGTCGCCGAGCGCGAGAATCTCGGCCGCAAGCAACAGCTCGAGCGCGCCGAGGCCGCGCTTGCCGACGGCGAGAGCTTTGGCGCCTCCGTGCCGGCCTTCATCACGCCGGAATTCGTCCGCGACGAGATCGCGCGCGGCCGCGCCATCATTCCCTCCAACATCAACCATGCCGAGCTCGAGCCGATGATCATCGGCCGCAACTTCCTGACCAAGATCAACGCCAATATCGGCAACTCGGCGGTGACCTCGTCGGTCGAGGAAGAGGTCGACAAGATGGTGTGGGCGATCCGCTGGGGCGCCGACACCGTGATGGACCTCTCGACGGGGCGCAACATCCACACCACCCGGGAATGGATCTTGCGCAACTCGCCGGTGCCGATCGGCACCGTGCCGATCTACCAGGCGCTGGAGAAGTGCGACGGCGATCCAGTCAAGCTGACCTGGGAGCTCTACAAGGACACCCTGATCGAGCAGTGCGAACAGGGCGTCGACTATTTCACGATCCACGCCGGCGTCCGGCTGCCCTACATCCACCTCACCGCCAACCGCGTCACGGGCATCGTGTCGCGCGGCGGCTCGATCATGGCGAAGTGGTGTCTCGCGCATCACAAGGAGAGCTTCCTCTACACCCATTTCGACGAGATCTGCGACCTGATGCGCAAGTATGACGTCTCGTTCTCGCTCGGCGACGGCCTGCGTCCCGGCTCGATCGCCGACGCCAACGACCGCGCGCAGTTCGCCGAGCTCGAGACGCTCGGCGAATTGACGAAGATCGCGTGGGACAAGGGCTGCCAGGTCATGATCGAGGGCCCCGGCCACGTGCCGATGCACAAGATCAAGATCAACATGGACAAGCAGCTCAAGGAATGCGGCGAGGCGCCGTTCTACACCCTCGGGCCGCTGACGACCGACATCGCGCCGGGCTACGACCACATCACCTCGGGCATTGGCGCGGCGATGATCGGCTGGTTCGGCTGCGCGATGCTGTGCTACGTCACGCCGAAGGAGCATCTCGGCCTGCCCGACCGCAACGACGTCAAGACCGGCGTCATCACCTACAAGATCGCAGCCCACGCCGCCGACCTCGCCAAGGGCCACCCCGCCGCGCAGCTCCGCGACGATGCGCTCAGCCGCGCCCGGTTCGACTTCCGCTGGCAGGACCAGTTCAACCTCGGCCTCGACCCGGACACTGCGAAGGACTTCCACGACGAGACCCTGCCGAAGGAAGCCCACAAGGTCGCGCATTTCTGCTCGATGTGCGGCCCGAAATTCTGCTCGATGAAGATCACCCAGGACGTCCGCGACTACGCCGCGACGCTTAACGATCCGACGGGCGTCGGGATGTCGGTGTCAGCCACCATCGAGGACGGCATGGCGACGATGAGCGCCAAGTTCAAGGAGATGGGATCTAGCGTGTATCTCGATGCGGACAAGGTGAAGGAGAGCAATCGGGTGTTGTGAGGGCTCGCCCTCACCGCTCGTCGTGCCGGGCAACAGCGCGAAGCGCGTCTTCGCGCGAGATGACCCGCGTATCCATCGAAATACGAAAGGCCGGGTGAAAGCCCGGCCTTTTTGCGTCTGGACCATTCACTTATGATCCAGTGCGCGTGTGCGGCTCGTACAGGGCCGGTCACGGCAGCAACCGGCCCAGGGCCACGCCAGGCGCTCCGCAGAACCCTTGACTTGGATCAACGAAAAATCCGCTGTCTCATCGCTTGCTATGACGCTCAAAAGCGATGAAGGTCGCGTCGGGGATATTACCCCTGCCCCCTCAAGCAGGCGATTGAGCGCCAATTCCACGTTCGATCGCAGAGGGTCCAGCAGCCTAATGACCATTTGATCGGAGAGTTTCATGAGAACCTTCAACGCCGTGCTATTCGTACTTCTCGTTGCGGAAGCGGCCTCGGCACAGGCTGCGGATTTGAACGGAGCCTGGACGATCGACGCCTCGGCTTGCAACCAGGTCTTCACCAAGGAGAACAACAAGCTCGCGTTCAGGAAAGATGCCGATTTCAACGCGGGTGGCCTGATCGTCCAGGGCAAGCAAATCACCGGCACGTTTCAAAAATGCACCGTCAAATCGCTGCATGATGACGGGCAGAATGTTCGCGTGATTGCGGCGTGCTCGGACGGCGTCGCGGTTTCGGACGTGTCATTCGACATAAAGCTCTCCGGCGAGAACAAGATCATACTCAGCTCAAAGGAACCGGTGCCGGTGGAGACGCCGTATGTTCGCTGCTCGATGTGACAGCGGTGGCGATGGCCTGAAGACAAAGCTAGTAGCCCGGATGAGCCGAGCGATATCCGGGGTTTCTATCTGACCCGCATATCGCTGCGCTCACGCGGGCTACGCTATGCCGACGCGCCAGTGGCCACCTCCTGCACGGCGCCACCGGCGCTCGCGCCAAACTCGATCTCCCGATACCCCTCCGCCGCCACCCCGTTGATGATTCCCAAAAACTTCGGCGTGCCGCCGTTGTAGACGAAGTAGCGGACCGTCCCCTCCTCGTGGCCGGCGACGTTTGAGTTGTAGCCGGTGAACCACGACTTGGCTTTTCGCATCAGCATGATCTCGTACATCTTGACGACATGCGCGGTCCAGCGCTGCTGCGCTTCCAGGGTCGCGTCGGCGCGGGTCAGGCCGCGGTCCCACATGTATTGCAGCAGGTTGGTGCACCAGTTGACGCCGTTCTCGATGCCGCGCGGGAAGTTGGTCGACGCGGAGGCGCTTTGCGGGCCGGTCGGCATCAACAGGTTCGGGAAGCCGTGCACGAGCATGCCGAGGAAGGTCGACGGCGCGTGCTTCCACTTGTCGGCAAGGCTCTCGCCGCCGATGCCCCTGATATCGATCAGGTCGTAGGCGCCGGTGATGGCGTCGAAGCCGGTGGCGTAGACGATGATGTCGAAATCGTAGTCGCGCGCCGTGGTGCGGAGGCCTTTTTCGGTGACGCGCACCAGCGGCGTTTCGGAGAGATCGACGAGCTGCACATTGTCGCGATTGTACGCCTCGAAATATCGGGTCTCCAGCGGCAGGCGCTGCACGCCGAAACCGTGATCCCGCGGGATCAGCTTCTCGGCGACGTCAGGATCGTTCACGCGCTGGCGGATACGGCCCGCGATATATTCCGAGAGCTCCGCATTGGCGGCTTCATCCATGAAAATCTCCCGGAAGTTCGCGAGCCAGATGCCGAAGCCGGGCTCGTCGTAGAGCTTGTCCCACAGCTTGAGCCGCTCCTCGCGGCTCACCTCGTAGAAGCCGCGCTTGTCGGGGCCATGCACAAAACTGCCCGGCGTCAGCGCGCAGGCAGCAAAAATCTCGTCATAGCGGCCGCGGATCTCGGCCATCTCCTCAATGGAGATCGCGGAGTTGTTGAGCGGCGCGCTCCAGTTCGGCCGGCGCTGGAATACGGTGAGCCCGCCGACCTTGTCGGCGATCTCGCCGATCAGCTGGATGCCTGTCGCGCCGGTGCCGATCACCGCGACCTTCTTGCCCGCGAGATCGACCGGCTCGTGCGGCCAGTAGTAGGTGTGGAACGAGCGGCCCTTGAAATCCTCTATGCCTTCGACGCGCGGCATGGTCGGCGCGGACAGCAGCCCGATCGCGAGCACCACGAAGCGGCAGGTCAGTTCGCGGCCGTCACTGATCCTCAATTGCCAGAGATCGCGCGTCTCGTCGAACTGCATGGTCTCGACCTTGCAATTGAACTGCATGTGCTTGCGCAGGTCGAACTTGTCGGCGACGTAGTTGAGGTAGCGCAAATTCTCGGGCTGGCCGGAGAAGCGCTCCTTCCAGTGCCACTCGTCGAGCAGCTCGCGCGAGAACGAGAACCCGTAGGTATAGCTCTCGGAATCGAAGCGGCAGCCCGGATAGCGGTTCCAGTACCAGGTGCCGCCGAGATCGGCCGCGGCTTCGAGCACGGTGGCGTCGATGCCGAGATCGGCCAGCCGCTTGATCTGGTAGATGCCGGCGACGCCGGCGCCGACCACGATCACCTCGTAATGGGTTTTCGCCTCTCCTGTCATGTCCGCTCCCGAATTCTTCTTGATCTGTTTGAGCGGATTACAGACCCTTTTGCTCCTGCAAGCAACCGCGCGAGCGGGCACGACTTGCGTTGAGGCGCTGCATGCACCACATCGATCACTGCAATTTCACCGAGCGCAATCCGGGCAAGCGACATGACCGACAATCTCACCGGCGTCTGGGACGGCAGCTATGTTCAGCCGAGCGGCATGGTCACGTTCCTGGCGACGCTGATCGACGCCGGCGGCGCGCTCGGGGGCAGCGTGACCGAACCCTGCGTGATGCCGGGCTGTCCGATCAGCACGCACAATGCCTCGCTCGCGGGCCAGCGCTCCGGCAGCGCTGTTACGTTCGTCAAACGCTACGAGCCGCCCGGCTACGGCTACAACACCGTCCACTATGAAGGCGCGGTCAATGCCGATGCGACCGAAATCGACGGCCGCTGGAGCATTCGCGGCACAAGGTTCTCAGGGACGTTCCTGATGGTGCGTTCGACCGGACCGTCGCAAGCGGTCACGACGGAAGAAGAGATCAAGGAGCCGGTACGCTAGTTGCGTGGGGCTCTCTCCACGATATCGCTCGCGGAGCGAACCCCCACGCCAGCCCTCTCCCGCAAGCGGGAGAGGGAGCGCAGTGCCGACGCCGCTGATACCCGCGCCGCTCACCTGCCCTGAAGCAGCAGGCCAAGCGGCTTGAGCGGGCCGACCGGAATCATCTCGAAGGCGAGAATGCCGCCGGCCGCGAGCGGCAGCGCGTTGATGGTCGACTTGGCCTGATCGACCGAGTCGACGTTCATCAGAAACACCACGCCGGGCTTGTCGTCGCGAAACCAGAATTGCTCGATCTTGCCGTCGAGGTAGAGCCGCAGCGTGTCGGGGACTTCCTTCGGCATCATCTCCTTCCGCTGCTCGTCGGTGATGGGCTTGGTGGCCGATCCGATCGCGAAGACTTTCATGATTGTTCTCCTGTTTGGTCGAGGGTTGGCGCGAACGAACCGACGCCGCAATCCGCGCCGAGCCAGAGGCGGAAACGACAATTTTGATGCCGTTTACGCCAAGCCAGATGGCGGCCGATCATTGACGGAAATCGCGTTCTGTCAGTAGTTTAGGCCGGCATCTCCGGTCGTCTGCGGCGTCGTTCGGAGCGTTCGCGGAAAGAGGCTTAGCTCGGCAGCGGCTGGACGACGATTGTCGCAAGCGACAACTTTGAAGGCATTTACGCCAATGAATATCGCGATCCTCGCGCTCGAGGGACTTTGGGACACCGGGCTTACGGCCATGCTCGACGCCCTCTCCCTCGCCGACAAGTTTTCCAGGCTGCAGATGGGCGGCACGGTTCGCTTTGACGTTTCGGTCTACGGCATGCGCAAGAAGGTGCGCTCCGGCCAGGGCCTCGGGATTCCGGTCAAGACCGTCACGGCGGACGTCAAACCGGATTGGGTGGTCGTCCCTGCACTCAACACCGGACTGCCGGAGCAATTGGTGCCCGCGCTCGAGCGGCGCGACGTGAAGCAAGCCACGCAGCAACTCGTGCAGTGGCACGAACTCGGCGCGCGGATCGCCGCCTCCTGCATCGGTTCATTCATCGTGGCGGAAACCGGGCTGCTCGATCATCAGGACGCGACGACGACATGGTGGCTCGCGCCGCTCTTCCGGCAGCGTTACCCGCATGTCCGGCTCGATGAAGCGCGCATGCTCGTTCCTTCCGGCATCGGCGTCACCGCAGGTGCCGCGATGGGCCATCTCGATCTCGCGCTCTGGCTGATCCGGCAGGCGAGCCCCGAATTGGCGTCCGTCGTCTCGCGCTATCTGCTGGCGGACCTGCGCTCGTCGCAATCGGTCTTCATCATCCCGAACCATCTGGCGCAGGCCGATCCGCTGATCCAGCGCTTCGAGCGCTGGGCGCGCGAGCATCTCAGGGCCGGTTTCTCCTTGCAGGACGCGGCCGATGCTCTCGCGACCAGCCCGCGAACCCTGCAGCGCCGCTGCGAAGCGGTTCTCGGCAAATCACCACTGTCCTACTTCCAGGATCTTCGCGTCGAGCGCGCGCAATCGCTGCTGCATGGCAGCGGCCTCGACATCGAAGCGATCGCCGCCGAAGTCGGCTATGAAGACGGCGCCACGCTGCGAACGCTGCTGCGCGAGCGCTTGGGGAGAGGCGTCCGCGAGCTTCGCGCCAGTGTACGATGAAGGTTTTGCGGGCGGCGTGATGCAAGCGTCCCATGCAAGGGCGATGGCGTGTAGCCCGATGAGCGAAGCGACATCCGGGTTTGTTTCCGTCCCGCATATCGCTACGCTCATGCGGGCTACACCTCCCACTAATGCTCCACTCCAGTGTTTTGAATGCCCGCGAACAATTCCCACCGCCTCCCCGACCAGCTCCGCGCCGATCTGCGCCTGGTGTTCGTCGGCACCGCAGCCAGCACACGCTCAGCCGCCGTCGGGCATTATTACGCGCATCCCGGCAACCGGTTCTGGCGTGCGCTGCATGAGGCCGGCATCACGCCGCGGCGCTATCGGCCGGACGAGTTCGCGGCGCTGCTCGCGCTCGGCATCGGCTTCACCGATCTCTCCAAGACCGGCGCCGGGATGGATCACGAAATCAACAGGCAGTCGTTCGATGTGGTGGGCTTCCAGACGAAGATCGAGACCTATCGGCCGAGGACGATCGCCTTCACCAGCAGGAAGGCGGCGAGCCTGTTCTACAACAGGCCGACCAGCGCGCTCGTGCTCGGTCGGCAGCCATCAGTGAACGGCTTTCCCGAAGTGTTCGTGCTGCCGTCGCCATCCGGCGCAGCGTCCGGGCATTGGAGTTTGCAGCCGTGGCGTGAGCTCGCCGAGTGGATCACCGAACTGTAGGATGGGTAGAGCGAAGCGAAACTCATCATCTCTCCCGACGCACTGAAGTCGATGGGTTTCGCTTCGCTCTACCCATCCTACGAGATCGCTACGAGACCGAACGCCTATTCCTTCAACGTGATCGCAAGCCCGCTGAGGTCGACATTGGCCATCAGGCCGACCTGCTTGCCGCTCAGTTCGAGCACCGCGCCGTTCTGGTTGGTCAAGAGGATGCCGCGCACGCCGGCGCCGAGCGCAACGCCCATGCCCGCCGCGGCATAGACGCCGTTGATATCCTGCGGACGGCGGATATTGCGCACCCGCCCCTGCAACGTGGTCTGCGAGCCGCCGAACACGAGGCCATAGTCCAGCCCGCCGGCCGTGAGCCCATAGGTCTGGCCGTGGAAGGTCATGACGCCCTTGCCGGCGGAGCCGCCGAACACCCAGCCGCCCTTGAAGATCACGAGCGTCACCGCGCCCTCGTCAGCCAGGGCGGCGGACGTTCCGGTGAGCATCGCCAGCGCGAGCAGCGCGGCGCGGGCGACGGATGGCAATTTCATGGGGGATTCTCCGGACGAAGTGAGAGCGAATCGCGGCAATCCAGCCGACCGGCGGCATCGCTGAAATGCCGCGAAACATGCGGGATTGCGCTTGTTCCTGATGGTGCGGAGTCTATCATCGCCTCTGCAGCCGCGCGACCACTGGCGCATGCGCGCCCACCGCTTTGCCGGATCGCTGAGGAGTTTGCGCAACAGGGATCTGCATCGATGCACGATTTCACCCCACTTTCCGGCCTTGCCGGCGGCGCCCTGATCGGGCTTGCCGCGGCGCTCTTGATGCTGCTGACTGGGCGAATCGCCGGGGTCACCGGCATCGTCGGCGGCGCGCTGCAGGCCGATACCGCCAACCGCAGCGCCGACCGTAGCGCCGATCGTTCCTGGCGCATCGCGTTCATCGCGGGACTGATCGGAGCGCCCCTGATTGCGGCGCTGTTCGGCGCGCCGCTGCCGCGGCCGGCGATGAATGCGAGCCTTGTGGTGGTCGCGATCGCGGGACTGCTGGTCGGATTCGGCACAAGGATGGGCAATGGCTGCACCTCGGGCCACGGCGTCTGCGGCTTCGCGCGGCTGTCCGGCCGTTCGATCGTGGCAACATGCATCTTCATGCTGACGGCGATCGCGACGGTCGCGATCGTCAGGCACGGGATCGGAGGCTAGCGATGACACCTCTCGCAAGCTTTGTCTGCGGCCTGATCTTCGGCGCGGGGCTTCTGATCTCCGGCATGACCGATCCGCAGAAGGTGCTCGGCTTCCTCGATCTGTTTGGCGCGTGGGACGCGACGCTCGCCTTCGTGATGGCGGGCGCGGTTGCGGTCGCAGCAACCGGCTTTGCGATCGCCCGGCGGCGCGTCGCGCCCGCCTTCTCGGCGCGCTTCCTCTGGCCCGACCGCAACGACATCGATGCGCCGCTGGTTGCCGGCGCGGTGCTGTTCGGCATCGGCTGGGGCCTCGTCGGCATCTGCCCCGGGCCGGCACTGGTCAATCTCGCCGGCCTCTCGTTACCGATCGTGCTCTTCGTCGTCGCGATGCTCGCAGGCATGATCGGCCAGAATCTCTTCGGCAGGAATCTTTGGCGCCGGCGTGCAGCGGCGCCGCGCGCCATCGAAACTTCTCCCCTTCCATCTCGCGCAGACGGGTGACCCAATGACTGAAAAGACCACAATCAAGCACTTCCCTCCTCCGCCCGGCGTCCAGGCGCCGCCACTCTCGTTCGGCGCCCGCGTCGGCGATTTGTTGTTCATCTCCGGCATTCCCGGCTTTGACGCCAATCGCGAGCTGCCCGACGGCTTCGAGGCGCAGTTCGCCAATGTCGTGATCAATTTCAAGCGCGTGCTGAGCGAGGCGGGCGCGACGATGCGCGATCTCGTCAAGGTCAACGTGCTGCTGACGCGCGCGAGCGACGTCGCGACGATGAACGCGCTGTATGCCGGCGCGTTCGGCCCCGCTCCCTACCCCGCGCGCACCACCTGCGTGGTGGTGGCGCTGCCCAATCCGAAGATGTTGATCGAGATCGAGGGCGTGGCATCGGTGAAGGGGTGATCTCTGGCTCTGTCATGCCGGAGCGTGCCACTTGGCGCGAGCCCTCAGGTGCGCAATTGCGCACCGGTTGAATCGAGGTCCATCTTCATCGTCGTCCTGGCGAAGGCCAGGACCCATTACCCCAAATCTCAATTGTCGCGCGACGCTGGGGTTGCGTTCCCGTTCACAAGCAAATTCGGTGGTTATAGGTCCTGGCCTTCGCCAGGACGACGATGTGGAAAGAGCTGACGCAAATCCGCGCTGCATCACGCCGGTTCAGTGAGCCCTCAAAACAACGACCCCTGCCCGTCGTCCTCCCGCACCGCCGCCTTCCTCGGCGCGGCCTTCTTCGGCTGCGGCGCGTCCTCCGCGGCGATTTCCTCCGCGGTCATCGGCAGCAGTAATTGCGCATCGTCATTGGCGACCGCGTTGACGCGCATCGTCACCTGGTGCCAGGCGAACTCGCCGACCTCGGGGCCCTTCAGCATCGGCATCACGTCGTCGACATCGTTCGGCAGGCAGTCGAGCCAGCGCGCGAATTGCTCGGGCCTGATCGTGACCGGCACGCGGTGATGCAATTGCGCGAGGTCGGGACTGGCCGGCGCAGTGACGATCGCGACCGTGTCCTGCTCCTCGCCGTTCGGTCCCATCCAGGTCTCGGCGAGCGCGGCAAAGGCGAGCGGGTGGCCGTCGCGACGATGGATGAAGAACGGCCGCTTGCGGCCGCCGGCATCCTGCCATTCGTAATATCCGTCGGCGGGGATGAGCGCCCGGCGCCGCTTGATCGCGTTCTTGAAGGCCGGCTTCTCACGCACCGTCTCGGAGCGCGCGTTGATCAGCAGCGAGAAGGTCCTGGGGTCCTTGACCCACGACGGGATCAGGCCCCAGCGCATCAATTGAAAATGCCGGCCGCCATTCTGCAACAGCACCACCGGGATCGGCTGGGTCGGCGCAACATTATACCGTGGCGGAAAATTCGGCTGCTCGATATAGCCGAACATCTCGCGCAAGGCCGCCGGCGGCGAGGTAATGACAAAGCGTCCGCACATTTGCCGTCCAGAGTGGTATCCGTTTATTCTGCCTTAACTTGGAACGTTAAAGACTGCGATCAATGACCTCAACGGCCGCCATAGCGGGCTCTTCCCCGCGACCGACGTACCCCGACGAGGCGCGGGCGGCGCTGTTGCGCGCCGCCAACATCAATCCCCGCACCGGGCTTGCCACCGACTACCTCAATCACTTCAACGAAGCCATCATGCTGCTGGAGATGGTCCCGGACCTGCCGGAATGCGCCAGCGATTTCCTCGAATGGCAGCCGCTGTCCTATGCCGAGCATTTCACCGCGTCGAATTTCCGGGCGCGCGATCTCGCGATCGAGGCCTATGAGACCGCGGACGCCGCAATCCGGGCCGAATTCGACCAGCTCACCGACAGCATGACGAAGATCCTGACCGAGGTCGGGGCGGCGATGCGGCAATTGCAGCAGGACAAGAGCCGGGTCGCGCTCGCCGAGCAGGCGATCGTCTGGGTCAAGCCGCTGGTGATGCAGACCGCCGGCATCATCAACGGCGCCGCAGAGGCCGATGTCGACAGCATCATGGCGGGCGCCTGAGATATCGGGCATGATGGTCTTCACAACCGGCTGCCAATCACCTTGACCTCTCCCGAACCTCCGATCCGCCCGCAGCTCGCCGTGTCAGGCGTGATTTTCCGCGACGACAAGGTGCTGCTGGTGCGCCGCGCCCGCTCGCCCGGCAAGGGCTTCTATTCGCTGCCCGGCGGCCGGGTCGAGTTCGGCGAATCGCTGCATACCGCCCTGCACCGGGAGATCGACGAGGAGACCGGCCTCAAGGTCGAGATCGTCGGCCTCGCCGGCTGGCGCGAGGTGCTGCCGACCGGCCCCGGCACCGGACACTATCTGATCATGACCTTCGCGGCGCGCTGGGCGTCCCGCGAGCCTCACCTGAACGACGAGCACGACGATTTCAAATGGCTGGCGCCGGAGGAGATCGGCGACCTCAAGGTCACCGGCGGCCTGCATGAGGTGATTGCGGCCGCCCGACGGCTGGTTTGAGGCCCGTTTTAGCGGCTTTGGGGGGCTCGGCCGCCTTGCCTCGGGCGCATTGAGGGGGCATACCACGGCCATTCCGGAACCCCGATGATCAAAGCCTTTCTCGCCGTTGTGATCCTGTTGTCGGCATGCCTTGCGACGCCCGCCCGGGCGCAGGACGCGGCTGCGCCGTTCGACGGCGATCTGCAGCGGCTGGCCGAGATCCTCGGCGCCCTGCACTATCTGCGCGGCATCTGCGGCTCCAACGAGGGCGCCAAATGGCGCAACGAGATGCAGGCGCTGATCGATGCCGAGACCCCCTCCGGCGACCGCCGCGCCCGCATGATCGCAGGCTTCAACCGCGGCTATAACGGCTTCCAGCAGACCTACCGGACCTGCACGCCCGCGGCCACCGTGGCGATCCGCCGCTACATCGAGGAGGGCTCGAAAATCTCGCGCGACCTGACGGCCCGCTATGCCAACTGAACGGGCGATCTTCTTCGACCTCGACGGCACCTTGACCGACCCGAAGCCCGGTATCACCGGCTCGATCCAGTACGCGCTGGAAAAGCTCGGCCGGCCGGTTCCCTCGCAGGATGAACTGACCTGGTGCATCGGGCCGCCGCTCAGGGCGAGCTTTGCGATGCTGCTCGGCGGCGAGGAACTCGCCGACCGCGCGGTCGCGCTCTACCGCGAAAGATTCGGCGATGTCGGGCTGTTCGAGAACGCGGTCTATCCCGACATCGCGGAGGTTCTGGCCGAGCTGCGCCGGGCGCCGGGCCGGATGTTCGTCGCGACCTCGAAGCCGCATGTGTTCGCGACGCGGATCATCGCGCATTTCGGCCTCGGCGGCTATTTCGACCACGTGTTCGGCTCGGAGTTCGACGGAACCCGGGTCAACAAGGTCGACCTGCTCACCTATGCGCTGGCGCAGACCGGGGCCGATCCGGCCAAATCCCTGATGATCGGCGATCGCAGCCACGACGTGATCGGGGCGAATCGAAACGGCATCCGGGCGGTCGGCGTCACCTATGGCTACGGCACGCCCGAGGAGCTGACCGAGGCCGGCGCCAGCCATCTGTGCGCCACGCCGCGCGCGGTGCTGGACCATATCCACAGCTCATTCGGCTGATCGCGGCCCGGATATCCGGAATTCCCCTTTAAATGCCGGGGTGGCCGTTAACCTTTTCGAAAGATGTGGGCTAGGCGGTACCTGCATGCGTGATACATCTCGCGCGTCGCAGTGGTTCGCTCCTCGGACCGCGCGCTGTCAATTTGCAGAGTTTCATGCGCCATCCAGCGTCCTTCCCCCATCACCAAGACCCGCGACCCGACCACGAGCAGAAGCAGGCCGCGCTGGGCTACCTGAACGAGGCCTGGGCTGAAGCGCGTCACGACGGCGTCGATGGCGACTGCCTCGCGCAGGCGAGCCTGTTTGCGGCGCTCGCCGAGCTCGTCGGCACCTATGGCGAGGACGCGGTGGCGAAATTTGCCGAGGGCCTCGCCGCGCGCGTGCGCAACGGCGAGTTCTCGCTGGCATTGGCCAGGCAGTAAAGCGATAGCGTTTTCGAGCGAAGTGGGCCGCCGGTTCGCGTCAAGAAAACGCGTCAAGCGCGAACCTACTGCTTCAGCGTCTCGAGGAACCGGACCGGCTCGCCGGTCGACGGCGTCGTGACTTCACCCTGCCACATCACACGCCGGCCGCGCACGAAAGTGCCGACCGGCCAGCCCTGCACCCGCACGCCGTCATAGGGCGTCCAGGCGGCGCGCGAGGCGATCCATTTGTTGGTGATGGTCTCGCTGCGCTTCAGGTCGACGATGGTGAAGTCGGCATCGTAACCGGCCGCGATGCGGCCCTTGCAGGCGATGTTAAACAGGCGCGCAGGCCCCGCGCTGGTGAGATCGACGAAGCGAGCCAGCGACAGCCGCCCGGCATTGACGTGATCGAGCATCAGCGGCACCAGCGTCTGCACGCCGGTCATGCCCGACGGCGAGGCCGGATAGGTCTTGGCCTTCTCCTCCAGCGTATGCGGCGCGTGATCCGAGCCGAGCACGTCGATGATGCCCTGCTCGATACCGTACCAGATGCCGGCGCGGTGATCGGCCGAGCGCACCGGCGGGTTCATCTGGGCCAGTGTGCCGAGCCGCTCGTAGCACTCCGGCGCGGCCATGGTGAGGTGGTGCGGCGTCGCCTCGCAGGAGGCGACATCCTTGTGGTCGCGCAGGTACAGAATCTCTTCCTTGGTCGAGATGTGCAGCACGTGGATGCGCTTGCCGGTCTCGCGCGCGAGATTGACCAGGCGCTCGGTCGCCATCAGCGCGGCGGTCTCGTCGCGCCACACCGGATGCGAGCGAGCATCGCCCTCGATCCGCAGCGGCTTGCGCTCGTTGAGGCGATACTCGTCCTCGGCGTGGAACGCGGCGCGGCGCCGGATCACCTGGAAGATCCGCCGCAGGCTCTCGTCGTCCTCGACCAGCAGCGCGCCGGTGGAGGAGCCGATGAACACCTTGACGCCGGCGCAGCCCGGGGCGCGCTCGAGCTCCGGCAGATCCTGCACGTTCTCGCGGGTGCCGCCGATAAAGAACGCGAAATCGCAATGCATGCGATGGCGGCCGCGCTTGATCTTGTCGGTGAAGGCCGCTTCGGTGACCGTCAGCGGATTGGTGTTCGGCATCTCGAACACGGCGGTGACCCCGCCCATCACCGCGCTGCGCGAGCCGGTCTCGAGGTCTTCCTTCTGGGTCAACCCGGGCTCGCGGAAATGCACCTGGGTGTCCATCACACCGGGCAGGATGTGCAGGCCCTTGCAGTCGATCACCTCGCCGGCCGAGGCCTGACTGAGCGAGCCGATCGCGGCGATGCGGCCGCCCGCGATACCGATATCGCGCACGCCCTCGCCGTCCTGATTGACCACGGTGCCGGATTTTAGAATGGTGTCAAAATGCTGATTCATCGGTCCTCGACGCCCGCTTTCGGCTGTCGCGCGGGCCTTGTTCGGCGCACTCTAGCGCCTTAGCTTGGCAGGGGATATCGCGGCCTGCGCGTTTCCCAAGGAACTTGGAAAAGAGCCAATTTTGCGAATGAAAGCAGCGTTTCTTCCAGATCGGGGCGTGGTCAAGGTCTCTGGCGAGGACGCCCGCAACTTCCTCAACGGCCTCATCACCGCCGACATCGCCGAGTTGCGCGCGGGACAGGCCCGGTTTGGCGCGCTGCTGACGCCGCAAGGCAAGATCATCGTCGATTTCCTGATCACCGAGATACCCTCAGGTCATGGCGGCGGCTTCCTGATCGACGCGCCGCGCGCGCTCGCCAAGGGTCTTGCCGACAAGCTCGGCTTCTACAAGCTGCGCGCCAAGGTCGTGGTCGAGAACCTGTCCGATAGCCTCGGTGTGCTGGCAGCTTGGGATGGCGAGCCGGCGGCGACGCCGGATCTCGCGTTCGCCGATCCGCGCAACCCAGCGCTCGGCTGGCGCATCCTGATCCCGGAAGATTTGAAGCAGAAGCTCGCTGAGCTGATCGGTGCCGATCTCGTCGACTCCAGCGCCTACGAGGCGCATCGGATCGCCACCGGCGTGCCGCGCGGCGGGCTCGACTTCATGTATGGCGACGCCTTCCCGCACGAGACCAACATGGATCGCCTCAACGGCGTCGATTTCGACAAGGGCTGTTATGTCGGCCAGGAGGTGGTGTCGCGCATGCAGCACCGCGGCACGGCGCGCACCCGCACGGTGAAGATCGTCCTCGACGGCCCCGCGCCCGAAGCCGGCGCTACCATCCTGGCTGGCGACAAGCAGGTCGGCACCATCGGCTCAACCGCCGGCGAGAAAGGTCTCGCGCTGGTCCGCATCGACCGCGTCGCCGATGCGCTCGACGCCGGCCTGGCGCTGACCGCGGGCGGGCTGTCGCTTCACCTCGCCGAACCTGACGCCGTCCGCATCACACCCAAGCAGACCGTCGCATGAGCCGTACCGCGCAGTTGCACCCCGACGGCAAGACACGCTGCCCTTGGCCGGGCGAGGATGCGTTCTACGTCGCCTATCACGACAATGAATGGGGTGTGCCGGAATATGACGACCGCGCACTCTATGAAAAGCTGATCCTCGACGGCTTCCAGGCCGGTCTGTCCTGGATCACGATCCTGCGCAAGCGCGAGAACTTCCGCAAAGCCTTCGACGATTTCCAGCCCGAGAAGATCGCGCGCTACAACGCCAAGAAGGTGCACGCGCTGATGAACGATGCCGGCATCGTCCGCAACCGCGCCAAGATCGAAGGCGCGGTCGCGAGTGCCAAGGGCTATCTGGAGATCATGGAGAAGGGCCCCGGCTTCGCGAATTTCCTGTGGGACTTCGTCGACGGCAAGCCGAAGGTCAATCAGTTCAAGACCACCGCGAGCGTGCCGGCCTCGACGCCGGTCTCGATCAAGGTCTCCAAGGAGCTCGGTGCGCGCGGCTTCAAGTTCGTCGGTCCCACCATCGTCTACGCCTTCATGCAGGCGACCGGCATGGTCAACGATCACCTCGTGACCTGCTTCTGCCACGAGAGCTGCAGCGGCAAGCTCCGCACACCGCGACTCAAGAAGAAATGACGGCGCGCAAATCGACGGAGACAACCCGCGCCTGGCAGCGGATGTTGTCGGGACGCCGGCTGGACCTGCTCGACCCGTCGCCGCTCGATATCGAAATCGTCGACATCGCGCATGGACTGGCGCGGGTCGCGCGCTGGAACGGCCAGACCAGCGGGGCGCACATCTTCTCGGTGGCCCAGCACACGCTGCTGGTCGAAGCCGTGATGCGCCAGCAGATGCCGCGCGTCGACATCCGCCATCGTCTCGCCGCGCTGCTGCACGACGCACCGGAATATGTCATCGGCGACATGATCTCACCGTTCAAGGCGGTGCTGTCAGGCGAATACAAGGCGGTGGAAAAGCGGCTGCTCGGCGCGATCCATATCCGCTTCGGCTTGCCGGCCGTGCTGGCGGACGAGATCACCCAGCAGATCAAGGCCGCCGATCGCGGCGCCGCCTATCTCGAGGCGACGCATCTGGCGGGATTTTCGCAAGCCGAGGCCAAGCGGCTGTTCGGCCGCGATCCGGAACTGCCGGAAGCAACCGAGCGCGACTATCTGACGCCATGGACCGCCGCGCGGGCCGAAAAGCAGTTTCTTGAGCGCTTCAAGGCATTGCACGCCTCGTAGGGCGGCACCGAGAACGTGCCGCCGGTTGCGCCGCAAAACGACGAATCGGCATGGCACCCCCGCCTTTGCCCACTCGGGGAGCAGCCGTTATAATCCGATACCCCCGATAGAAGGATCATCATGCTTCACGTCTGCTCGCTTGCCGCACTCTCCGACACGGTTCGCGCCACCGGCGCCAGCCATGTGCTGACCGTGATGGCCAATGTCGACCAGGTGCAGCGGCCGCCTTCCGTGCTGCCGGCCAACCACCTGAAAGTGTCGATGGACGACATCATCGAACAGATGGACGGGTTCGTTGCGCCCAACGAGTCGCATATCGAGAAGGTGCTGAGCTTCGTGCGCGGCTGGGATCGCCAAGCACCGATGGTGGTGCATTGCTACGCCGGCATCAGCCGCTCGACCGCGAGCGCATTCGCCACGGTCTGCGCCCTCAACCCGCACCGCGACGAAATGTCCATCGCCCGGATGATCCGCGAGGCCTCGCCGATCGCGGCTCCCAACCGTCTGATCGTCAGCCTCGCCGACAAGGCGCTGGGACGCGAGGGCCGGATGCTGCGCGCACTCGACGCGATGGGCCCCGGCAGCATGAGCGTCGAAGGCCGGCCCTTCCGCATCGATCTGGACTAAGCGCGGCCGGTCACGCCCGATCGCTTGAACTTCCGGTCCTCCTCACTGCACTACTAGGTTGCGACGGGCCGCCGGCTGGCCAAGTCCGGCGCGTCCTGCCGGAGGCCCAATGTTCGATTCGCCGTTCGACTTCCTGACGCTCGTCCTCGCCATCGTCGCGATCATTTTCGCGCGCAAGGCGCTGGGCCGGATCGACCTGCTGCAGCGACGCCTGGATGCGATCGAGGCCGCGGGCGGCGCCGCCGTGCGCACGGCCGTGCCGCCGCCGCTGCAGGAGTTCGAGCAACCGCTGCCGACGGCGCCTTCCGCCGTGCCGCCACCGCTCCCGGAGGCGGCTCCCGGCGAGCCGGCCGCGCAGAGCGAGCCAGCCGCGGACGCTGCAGGCGCCGCACCGCCGCCCCTGCCGGAGCCGCCAGCTCCGCCGCAGCCGGCGCCCGGCTTCGAGGAGACGCTCGGCACGCGCTGGGTGGTGTGGATCGGCGGCCTGACGCTCGCGCTCGGCGGCTTCTTCATGGTGCGCTATTCGATCGAGGCCGGTTTGCTCGGCCCCGGCGTTCGCACGATGCTCGGCGGATTGTTTGCGCTGGCGCTGCTCGGCGCCGGTGAATGGACCAGGCGCCAGGAAAGCATCTCCAACATCGCGGCGCTGCCGATCGCCAACATCCCGGCGATCCTCACCGCGGCGGGCACCGCGGTGGCATTCGCTACCGTCTACGCCGCCTACGCGCTGTATGACTTCCTCGCCCCGGCAACCGCCTTCATCCTGCTCGGCATGGTCGCGCTCGGCACGCTGGCGGCCGCGCTGCTGCACGGACCCGCGCTGGCCGGGCTCGGGATCGTCGGCGCCTTCGTCACGCCGCTCCTGGTGTCGTCAGACAAGCCCGACTTCTGGTCGCTCTACGTCTACCTCGCCATCGTCACGGCGGCAGCCTTCGCGCTTGCCCGCATCCGGCTGTGGCGCTGGCTCGCGGTCACGACGATCGCCTTCGCGCTGCTGTGGACCTTCCCATGCCTGGCATGCGGGCCCGAGATGATCGCGCCGCACGTCTTCCATGTGATCGCAGGCTTCGTGCTGGCGGCGCTGCTCGTGGTCTGCGGCTTCATGTTCGGTCCCGACGGCGATGGCGAGGAGATCGAGCCGATTTCGTCGGGTTCGCTCGCGGCCTATCTGCTTGGCGCGATGCTGATCGTGCTCAACAGCGCCCACGCCGACACCGCGATGATCGGCTTTGCGCTGCTGACAGCCGCAAGCCTCTTTGTCGCCTGGCGCGCGCCGGCTGCTACCAGTGCGATCGGCGCCGCGTCGATCTTCGTGTTCATCGTGTTCGGCGAGTGGGCCGTCCGCCGCAACGTCGACATGCTGGTGCTGCCGGGCGGTGCGATCCCCGGCATCGGCCCGTCCGCGACCGACGGCTCGGTCTCGCTGCATCTCTTCACCGCGGCGCTGTTCGCAGCCGCCTTCGGCATCGCCGGTTTCCTCGCGCAACTGCGTTTTGCCACCGCGAAGGTGACGGTGACCTGGGCTGCGGCGGCGGTGTTCACGCCGGTCGCGCTGCTGGTCGCGCTCTATGCACGCATCGCGCATCTCGACCGCTCGATCCCGTTCGCGATCCTCGCCGTGCTGCTGGCGGCGGCCTACGCAGCCGCGACCGAGGCGCTGACCCGGCGCGGCGAACGGCCGGAGCTGTCGCCCTCGATTGCGTTGTCCGCCACCGGCGCCCTCGCCTCGTTGGCGCTGGCGCTGACCTTCACGCTCGACAAGGGCTGGCTCACCATCGCGCTCGCGCTGGTGTCGCTGGGCACGGCGTGGCTGTCGGTGCAGCGGCCGATTCCGTTCCTGCGCTGGCTTGCCGCGATCCTGGCCGGCATCGTCGTGCTGCGCATCGGCTATGAGCCGCGGATCGCGGGCGACGCCGTCGGCACCACGCCGATCTTCAACTGGCTGCTGTGGGGCTATGGCGTGCCGGCGCTGTCATTCTGGG
Source organism: Bradyrhizobium brasilense (assembly GCF_029714345.1). Taxonomy (NCBI): domain Bacteria; kingdom Pseudomonadati; phylum Pseudomonadota; class Alphaproteobacteria; order Hyphomicrobiales; family Nitrobacteraceae; genus Bradyrhizobium; species Bradyrhizobium brasilense. Next base: position 2,828,051 of record NZ_CP121669.1, on the reverse strand, counting down.
CGGCAAGCCATTTCCTGCGCCGCAACGGCGACGACGTCCCGCTGCGCATCGTCGAATCCGCCGCGATCCTGTTCACGGTGCTGCTTGCCTTCATGGAGATCCGCCACGCGGTCAACAGCGGCAATGTCTATTATGCCAGCGCCGGGCTGACCGAGGTCGCGCTGCAGGTCGGCGTGACGCTTGCGATGGCGATCGGACTGGAACGGCTGCGCCTGCGCAGCGGCAGCATCGTGCACAATGTCGGCGCGATCCTGCTGACCGCGTTCGCCGGGCTTGCCAGCCTGTTCGGACTGCTGGCGCTGGAGAACCCGATGCTGTGGTGGCAGGACGTCGGCGGCAGCTTCATCAACCTGCTGCTGCTCGGCTACGCGCTGCCGGCGGTGCTGGCACTGCTGCTGTCCTATGCGGTGGCGGGCCATCGTCCTGCCGGCTATGCCAACACGATCGCCGCCGGCGCGCTGGTCCTCGCGCTCGCTTACGTCACGTTCGAGATCCGCAGGCTTTACCATGGACCGGTGCTGACGCGCGGCGAGACCACGGGCGCGGAGCAATACACCTATTCGATCGCCTGGCTGATGTTCGGCGTCGCGCTGCTCGGCATCGGCATCGTCGTCAACTCGCAGCGGGCGCGGCTCGCGTCGGCTGCGGTGATCGGGCTGACGATTCTGAAAGCCTTCCTGATCGACATGTCGACGCTCGCGGGTGTCTACCGTGCGCTGTCGTTCATGTGCCTTGGCATCGTGCTGGTCGCGATCGGCTGGCTGTATCAGCGGATCCTGTTTCGCAGGCGAACCGCTCCGCCGCTCGCGCAAGCTGAGGGTTAGGACTTGCCGTCCTGAAGGACAGCTTCAGTCGACGGACTCGGCGACCAGTCGAATCCTGAACACGGGTTTTCTGCCCTCGTCGAGCAGCTCCATGTGCCATTCGCTGTTCTGTTTCAGATTGCGCGAAATGCTGCCGAGGAAATTTCCGCAGACCTTGGTCATCTCGGCCCAGGCCACGTCGCGGCTTTCAAACTCCGTCGCGTGGTCGGATGCACCAGCGTAATCGCCATCACTAATTCGAAAAAAATATTGCGCCATATGACTACTCAAAATCAGAGTCCCCAATGTCCCGCCTCGCGGCGAACGCCAGGTATTGAGTAGCGAGCAAGGCGTGGCGACCGCCATCCGTATGACTACGGCTTGGCGGCGCTATTCCCGCTAGCGCGCAGATGAAAGGTTAGTCAGTGGAGCGGCGCAATTCCGGCGCGCTCTCAACCTTGGCGGGCGCGGCCTTGACCGGCTCGAGCTTCGCGCTTCCGACCTGCGGCGTCTCAACGCGCGACACTTCGGTCTGCGAGGCATCCGCGGATCGGGTGCGCGGATGCAGCGAGCGCGGACGCGCCGCCGCGCGCGCCATCAGCATCTGCTGGCCGCCCTGGTGATGGAAATCGCAATAGGCAAAGCCCATGCCGGAGACCGAGCCGCGGAACGAGCGGTCGTCCTGCTTGTCGAGATTGAAGCACGGTTCGAACGGAATGCCCTTCAGCGACGCGCAAACGCTCTGACCGCGGATCTGCAGCGTGTTGCCGGGCAGGCGCAGGTGACGGATCGGCCCCGAGCCGGAGAACTGGACCGAGCCTGCCGCACCCAGATCGTCGAGGATGCGGCCGGCGCCGCGGGTGCCATCGAAACAGGTGAACGCGAACACCTTGCCGGCGACGAACCTGCGGGCCTCATCGGCGTTCATCATGCCCGCGAATGCCGGCACGACCATTGCTCCGGCCGTGACGGCCCCCAACACCAAACGCGCAAGCATGAGCTACTCCACTTACGAGCGCGGGCACTCGCTCCTTGTTGCGCATGACCCCCGCACCAACGCTTTTCGACGTCTGCGCGAGGAAACCCGGCCCCCCGGGATCATGCTGCAAGTCTCTTTACCCGCTGCTTACCATACCAACAGTGGCAACATTGGAGCAGCTTGGTTGGTAAAGTCTGAACGTCCTCAGACTATTTTTACCACGATGCGGCCGCGGACCTGGCCACCGAGGATTTTCGCGCCAAAGTCCATGACTTCGTCCAGGGCGATTTCGTGAGTGATATCAGCCAGTTTCGCCTTATCCAGATCGCTGGCAAGGCGGCGCCAGGCGGTCCTGCGCAATTCGATCGGACACATCACCGAATCGATACCGAGAAGGCACACGCCCCGCAAAATGAAGGGCGCGACCGACGACGGCAGATCCATACCGGCCGCCAGACCGCAGGCCGCGATGGCTCCGCCATACTTCGTCATCGACAGCAGGTTGGCGAGCGTGGTCGACCCGACGCTGTCGACGCCGCCGGCCCAGCGCTCCTTCGCCAAGGCCTTGGGCGCACCTGACAGTTCGGCGCGGTCGATCACCTCGGTGGCGCCGAGACCCTTGAGATAGTCGGTCTCCGACATCCGCCCGGTCGACGCGATGACGTGGTAGCCGAGCTTCGACAGCACGGCGATCGCCACCGAGCCGACGCCGCCGGCGGCACCCGTGACCACCACCGGGCCGCTCTTCGGGGTCAGACCATGCTTCTCGAGCGCCAGCACCGAGAGCATCGCGGTATAGCCGGCGGTACCGACCGCCATCGCATCGCGGGCCGAGATGCCGTCGGGCAGCCGCACCAGCCAGTCGCCCTTGACGCGGGCCTTTTCGGCGTAGGCGCCGAGATGGGTCTCGCCCATGCCCCAGCCGTTGCAGACGACCTTGTCGCCCGCCTTCCAGTCCGGATGGCTGGATTGCTCGACCGTGCCGGCGAAATCGATGCCGGCGATCATCGGGAACCGGCGCACCACCGGCGCCTTGCCGGTCAGTGCGAGGCCGTCCTTGTAGTTCAGTGTCGACCACTCGACGCGGACGGTGACGTCGCCGTCCATCAGCTCGGCTTCGTCGAATTGGGTGAGCGCGGCGGTGGTACCCTTGTCCGCCTTGTCGATCCTGATTGCCTTGAACGTTGCCACGATGTGCACTCCCCGTAATCTTGGTTTCGGGGAAATGGTTTACCCCATCAGGCAGGCTGCGCAACCGGGCGGACGACGGGCTTTTCGACGATCGGCAGGTTGATCAGCGCGGACAGCACGCCAAACAGCACCGACAGCCACCAGATCGGGGTGTAGGAACCGTACTGCTCGAACACGATGCCGCCGAGCCAGACGCCGAGGAAGCCGCCGACCTGATGGCTGACGAAGGCGAAGCCGTACAGCGTCGCAAACCAGCGCGTGCCGAACATCAGCGCCACCAGCGCCGAGGTCGGCGGTACCGTGGAGAGCCAGGTCAGGCCGGAGATCGCGCCGAACGCGATCGCCGAGAAGGTCGTGATCGGGAACGAGATGAAGGCGATGATCGACAGCGCGCGGGTGAAGTAGATCACCGACAGGATGCAGCGCTTCGGGAAGACGTTCTGCAGCCAGCCGACGCTGAGCGAGCCCACGATGTTGAACAGGCCGATCGCCGCGATCACCCAGCCGCCGGTCGATGCCGGAATGCCGCGGTCGGCGAGATAGGCCGGCAGATGCACGGTGATGAAGGCGAGCTGGAAGCCGCAGGTGAAGAAGCCGAGCACCAGCAGCACGTAGGAGCGATGGCCGAACGCCTCCGCCAGCGCGGTCTTGAACGACTGCTGATCGGCCGGCGCGGCGTCATTCGTCTCCGCCGGCGGCGTCGAGAGCGCCAGCGACAACGGCAGGATCAGCAGCATCAGCGCGCCGAACACGAGGAGCGCGGTCTGCCAGCCGAAATTGTCGATCATCGCGACGCCGAACGGCGCGAACAGGAATTGGCCGAACGAGCCCGCGGCGGTACCGGCGCCGAGCGCGATGCCGCGCTGCGCGGGCGGCAACAGCTTGCTGAACGCCGACAGCACCAGGTTGAACGAGGAGCCCGACAGGCCGAAGCCGATCAAGACGCCGGCGCCAAGGTTGAGCGAGAGCGGCGTCGCCGAGTAACGCATCAGGAGCAGGCCCGCGGCGTAAAGCAGTGCGCCGACGACCATCACACGCAGCAGCCCGAAGCGGTCGGCAATTGCGCCGGCGATCGGCTGGCCGAGCCCCCACAACAGGTTCTGCAGCGCCAGCGCGAGGCCGAACACGTCGCGGCCCCAGGTGAATTCATGGCTCATCGGCTGCACGAAGAAGCCGAGGCTGGAGCGCGGGCCGAAGCTCAGCAGCGCAATCGCGCAGCCACAGACGATGACGACAAGCGGCGTGCGCCACGTGCCCGACGTCGGTCGAAGATCCCCGGTGGTAACAGCCATCTTGTCTTCCCCCGCAACTGCTGCGCGGGGGGCCGCCCCGCCGAACGTTACGGGGAGTTAATGCAGGTGCATGAAAACCCCAAGAGGGGCCGGAGAAAAATATTCGCCTGCAGGGCTGCTCTGCAGAATCGGAGAGGATGATGACCGTCATTCCGGGGCACGCCGGCCGCGGAACGAGAGGCAGAAGGCCCTATCGTCGGGCGCTGGCCTGCTCGGCCGAGCTCTGGGCGGCCTCGGCGAGCTGCGCTGAGATCTTCGCGGTCTCGGCCGGGTTGCCCCAGCTCGGCGCGTCGCTGCCGTCGCCCCAGGCGCGCGGGCGATAGAAGGTATGGACGCCGAACTTGTACATCTTCTTCATCTCGCTGACCCAGGACGGCCGCACCCAATAGGCGTGGTAGTGGGTCGAGCGGTCGACTTCCGGCAGCCACAATTCGCCGTCGAGCATCGCCTTCGCGATCTTCCTGGCGCGATCCCACATTTCGGGCTCGCGGACGACGTCAGGGACGTTGTCGCAGGCGAAGGTGAACTGACAGGCGTAGTGGCGGTGCTTGTTCTGGTAGACCACGCCGCACACCGTCTCCGGATATTTGCCGGAGAAGGCGCGGTTCAGCACCACCTGGGCGACCGCGATCTGGCCACGCACCGCTTCGCCACGAGCTTCGAAATAGACCGCCTCGGCGAGGCATTTCTCCGACTTGGCGCGCGACTTCTCGTCGAACAGGCCGAGCCGCTCCGCCGGCGTCTTGGTGTGCTGGTCGTCGGCATTGACCTCGCCCTTCGGCGCGATGCTCTCGCCCATCTCGCCGGCCTTGACCGGACTGTCGGCATCGACCGGCAGTGACGCCATCACCTTCATGTCGGGATCGGGCGTTGCTGCCGGCATCACGACAACCGGCGCCTCGCCGGGCTGCCAGCGCTCGAGGTTCTCCGGCGTGCCGAGCGACGAGCCGAAGAACAGGCTGGCGGTCTGGAGTGCGAACGGGTCGCGCTCGCGCGCCGCATCGGCGGGCGCAGCTACGGACTTCGCGGGCGCGGGCTTCAGATCGTCGAGCGGGCTGGCCTCGAGCGAGAGCGACACGTCGTTCTGCTGCGGCGACGGCTTGGCATATTGCGGCAAGGGCGGCGCGCGCAGCGCCTCCTGCAATTCAGGATCGAGCGGCGCGCTGTCGGCCGGTGCGGTCGCGGTCTTCATGCCCTTGACCGACGAATTGGATGTCGCGGGATCCTCGTTCGCCGGCGCCGTATTTGCAGGCTCCGCCGGTTCGACCTGATCGGGCCGCCTGACGACGAGGCGATCACCCTTCATGGTGCGATCGACCCTGGGAAAATCGGATGCCTGGTAGCGCGGCGGCGGGGCTGTGATCGGATTGCGCGTCACCGTGCCGGTGATGTCGAGGTTCGAACTGTCCAGTCTCGCGAGCAGGATTTGCGGGGCTTGCGGCGCGGACGTGCCGATCGGACGGCCGAAGCTGTAGGTCGCGACCTGGATGGAGCCGACGGCGGAGGCGAAGACGCGCTTCTGCCAGCGCTCGGCGACGCCGGGCTGCCGGGCCAGGAGCGAGGCGATATCCTGATATCCGATCTCGGTCGGCATCAGTGCGAAGATGCCAAGACCGAGACCGAAGAGCGCAAGACGTGCGCCCTTCGGCTGGTTACGCGACACAAACATCGTACGCTCACGCAACGCTTACTGAGTGCAATCGAACGCGGTACATCCGCGCAATTCGACCTTTCTCGTTGCTAAACCGTTTAGGTTGCCGCGGAGTTAATCGGCGTTGCTCGCGCGCTACACTCAAGCGATCGCGCATGTTTCGCGCGTTGCATTGCGCGCCTTGGTAAACGCGCGGCGCATGAAAGTCGTAAACAACAGGTCAACGGAGTTGGTGAACAAAGTGTTGCAGGCACGGCAGCCACCCGCGGTCATTGCGAGGAGCGACAGCGACGACTTGTCCGCCGAAGCCTTGGCGAAGGCGGAAGCAATCCATGGCTCGGCAAGTGGAAACATGGATTGCTTCGCGGAGCCCGTCATCGGGCGCGCGTTCGCGCGACCCGTTGGCTCGCAATGACGCTATTTGCGGGCTGCGTCAGCAAACAAAAATGGCCGGGACTTGGTCCCGGCCATCGCACTCTCTAAACTGTAAGATCGCTCAAGCCTGGCTGGCGATCTCCTTGCCGAGCGCGGCCTGCGCCGCGGCGAGACGCGCGATCGGCACGCGATAGGGCGAGCACGAGACGTAATCGAGCCCGACCTCGTGGCAGAACGCGACCGACGCGGGATCGCCGCCGTGCTCGCCGCAGATGCCGACCTTGAGGCTCGGCCGCGTCTTGCGGCCGCGGGTGACGCCGATCCTGACGAGTTCGCCGACGCCGTCGCGATCGACCGAGATGAACGGATCGATCTCGAGAATCCCCTTGGCGACATAGGTGCCGAGGAAGCTCGCGGCGTCGTCGCGGCTGATGCCGTAGGTGGTCTGCGTCAGATCATTGGTGCCGAAGGAGAAGAACTCCGCGGTCTCCGCCACCTCGCCCGCCATCAGGCAGGCGCGCGGCAGTTCGATCATGGTGCCGACCTGGTAGCTCAGCTTGACGCCGGTTTCCTTCATCACCGCGTTGGCGGTCGCATCGATCCGCGCCTTGACCAGATCGAACTCGGCCTTGGTCGCGATCAGCGGCACCATCACCTCGAGACCGACCGGCTTGCCGGTGCGCTTGCCGGCTTCGACGGCAGCCTCGAAGATCGCACGCGCCTGCATCTCGGCGATCTCCGGGTAGGCGATCGCAAGACGGCAGCCGCGGAAACCGAGCATCGGGTTGAACTCGGACAGTTCGCGGGCGCGGTCGGCGAGCTTGCGCGGATCGGTGTTCATGGCGCGCGCCACTTCCTCGATCTCGGCCTGGGTGTGCGGCAGGAACTCGTGCAGCGGCGGATCGAGCAAGCGGATCGTGACGGGCAGGCCCTGCATGATCTCGAACAGCTCGACGAAGTCGGCGCGCTGCATCGGCAACAGCTTCGACAGCGCGGCGCGGCGCGACTGCTCGTCCTCGGAGAGGATCATCTCGCGCACGGTGCGGATGCGGGTCTCCTCGAAGAACATGTGCTCGGTGCGGCAGAGGCCGATGCCTTCGGCGCCGAACTTCACCGCGGTGCGCGCGTCATCGGGCGTATCGCCGTTGACGCGGACGCCGAGCTTGCGGACCTCGTCGGCCCAGCCCATCAGCGTGCCGAACTCGCCGGACAGCTCCGGCTCGATCATCGGCATGCGGCCGGCCAGCACCTGGCCGACCGAGCCGTCGATGGTGATGACGTCGCCGGTCTTGAAGGTGCGCGAGCCCACGCTCATGGTGCCGCGGCCGTAATCGACGCGGATGGTGCCGCAGCCGGAGACGCAGGGCTTGCCCATGCCGCGCGCGACCACCGCCGCGTGCGAGGTCATGCCGCCGCGGGTGGTGAGGATGCCTTCCGCGGCGTGCATGCCGTGGATGTCTTCCGGACTGGTCTCGATGCGGACCAGGATGACCTTGCGTCCGTCGGCCTGCAGCTTGGCCGCTTCGTCCGACGAGAACACGATCTCGCCCGAGGCAGCGCCAGGCGACGCCGGCAGGCCGGTCGCGATCACGTCGCGCTTGGCGGCCGGATCGATGGTCGGGTGCAGCAGCTGGTCGAGCGAGGCCGGATCGATCCGCGTCACCGCGTCCTTACGCGAGATCAGGCCTTCATTGGCGAGCTCGACCGCGATGCGCAGCGCCGCCTTCGCGGTGCGCTTGCCGCCGCGGGTCTGCAGCATCCACAGCTTGCCCTGCTCGACCGTGAACTCCATGTCCTGCATGTCGCGGTAATGCTTCTCGAGCAGCGTGTAGATCCGCGTCAGCTCCTTGAACGCGGCCGGCATCGCGGCTTCCATCGACAGCTTGTCGGAGCCGGATTCCTGGCGCGCCTCCTCGGTGATGTCCTGCGGCGTGCGGATGCCGGCGACGACGTCCTCGCCCTGCGCGTTGATCAGGAACTCGCCGTAGAGCTTGCTCTCGCCGGTCGAGGGATTGCGGGTGAACGCGACGCCGGTGGCCGAGGTCTCGCCCATGTTGCCGAACACCATCGCCTGCACGTTGACGGCGGTGCCCCACGATTCCGGAATGTCGTGCAGCTTGCGATAGGTCACCGCGCGCGCGTTCATCCAGGATGAGAACACCGCGCCGATCGCGCCCCACAGCTGATCGTGCGGATCCTGCGGGAAGTCGTGGCCGGTCTCCTTGGCGACCGCCTCCTTGTACTTGCCGACCAGCTCGACCCAGTCGTCGCCGGTGAGGTCGGTGTCGAGCGAATAGCCCTGGCCGTCCTTGAAGGTGTCGAGGATGTCCTCGAAGTGATGATGCTCGAAGCCGAGCACCACGTCCGAATACATCGTGATGAAGCGGCGATAGCTGTCATAGGCGAAGCGGCGGTCGCCGGAGAGTTCGGCCAGCGCCTCGACGGTGCGGTCGTTGAGGCCGAGATTGAGCACGGTGTCCATCATGCCCGGCATCGAGGCGCGCGCGCCCGAGCGGACCGAGACCAGCAGCGGGTTCTTGGCGTCGCCGAAAGTCTTGCCGGTCAGCTTGCCGACATAGTCGAGCGCCTTCTCAACCTGTGCTTTCAATTCCTTCGGATACGTCTTGTCGTGCTCGTAGAAATAGGTGCAGACCGAGGTCGGAATGGTGAAGCCGGGAGGCACCGGCAGGCCGAGATTGGCCATTTCCGCGAGGTTGGCGCCCTTGCCGCCGAGCAGATTGCGCAAGGTCGCCTGGCCCTCGGCCTTGCCGTCGCCGAACGTATAGACCCACTTGCCGGCCTTGATCGCAGCCGGGGCCGCCTTCTTCGCAACGGCCTTCGCCGGCGCCTTGCTGACGGGCTTTGCGGCCGGCTTTGCAGCCGATTTGGGGGCGGCTTTCGGCGCCGCCTTCGGGGCGCTCTTCTTCAGCGCCTTGCGCGCCGGAGCGGCCTTGCGGGCTGCGGCGGAGGGCTTTGATTTCGCTGCTGTTTTCTCGGCAGTTTTCTTGGACTTCGCGACGGCTTTGGCCATGTCAGACAACAATCCGAAAAGAGGGGTCGAAGATGCGCGCCTTACACCATTTTGAGGGGTTCCGCGCAAGCCGCGAAACCCCGCTTTCCCGCTAGAGGTGCAGCCAGCGCAGCAGACCCATCCCCACGAGCCCGACGAAGATCAGATAGATCGCGACGATGTAATTGAGGAGCCGCGGCATGATCAGGATCAGGACGCCCGCGATCAGAGCCACGATAGCAGGCAGATGCCCAGCGGTGATGGTCATTGAAGTTTTCTCCGGGGGTTTCTTGGAAGAGCGAATCGAGCGGCAGTTTATCCGCTGAGGGGGTTCCCACATCAAGACGCCGGCACGGCCTGAGAGTTCCCGCAACTCACGAAAATTGCTCCAAATTGCCGCGTATATGGCGGCGGTTTTCCGGAACATCACAGCAGCCGATGCATTGGCTCGCCGTGCGCATCGGCGAAGGCCGGCGCGCATCGAAAAAGAATGGAGCGAGCCATGCGAAACAGAATACTTGCCGTTGCAGCGGTTGCTGCTGCGATCACGGTGCCGGCTGTTGCCGCACAGGCCCAGACCGTTGGCGTCGTCCGCGGTGGCCCGCCGGTTGCAGTCGATGATGACGAAGGCATTACTGTCGAGCAGCGTCCGGCCTTCCGCGAGTACATCGTGCGCGAGCGCGTGCCGAACTACACGGTTCCGGATCGCATCGTGGTCGGCACCGTGCTGCCGGACGCCGGCGTGACCACCTACGACGTGCCGCAGCGGTTCGGCGCGACGCCCTATCGTTACACCGTCGTGAACGGTGAGACCGTTCTGGTCGAGCCGCGTTCGCGACGGATCGTTCAGGTGGTCGACTAGATCAACGTCAGCACGATCGCCTGAACGACAGTCCGGGCGCCGCGCAAGCGGATGTGCGCGAGGATCGACCGGACCAGAAAGCCCCGCCCGGCTTCCCCTCCGGGCGGGGCTCTTCCGTTCTGATGCCGTGCCGGGTTACGACTTGAGGATCGAGAGTAGCGTCGAGGTCGACTTGTAGCTCTTGATCGCGGCGTCCTGGAAATCCTGCGTCCAGTTGGCCGCCTGGCGCTCCTCCGCGCTCATCGAAGAATATTGCTTGAGGATGCCGAGGCTGAACTGGCGCGGATCGCCGGCGGTCTGGCTCTGCTTCAGCGCGTCGAGCACGGCGAGACGCGTCCGCGTATTGAGTTCCTGCTTGGCCGCGAAGATCTCCTCGGTGGAGAACTTCTTGTCCTGGTTCAGCGAGATCGCCGAGAGCGAGCGGTTGTCGAGCGAGGACAGGTCGGCGAGTTGTCCGGTCTTGCGGCGGGAATCGTAGACCAGTTCCTTGCCGCTCTTTACCGCCTCGCTCTTCTGCCGATCGAGGAAGGCGCGCACGTCGCTGGCGATGCTGCTGAAGTCGCGCGTGGTGCTCTTTGTGGGAGGCGCCGTCCCCGCCAGTGCGGCCGCGATCGGATCGCCGGAAATTCCAGATGGCGCCGTGTTGGGATCCTGCTGCGTCGCCTGATAGCCCTTCAGCACCGCGGCGCGCTGGCTGGCCCAGGTTGCGGTGGCCTTCTCCTCATCGCTCGCACCATCGAGATAATCGAGCGCGGCCTTGTAGCTGACGCTGTAGTCGCCGGTCAGGCGCGTGGTCGCCAGCGACGGTTCCATCGCCTTGTCGAAGCGCTGCTTCAGCTCGGTGGCCGCAACCGCCTGCTCGTCCGGGGTGAACTTGCCGCCATTGTTGGTCGAGATCGCAAACAGCGAGCGACGGTCCAGCGTCGAGAGACCGATGGTGGTCTTGCCGTCGACGATCGGTGCCTTGACGCCGGCGACCGTGTAGAGCCGGTCGAGCGTGATGCGCGCATCGCTGGTGACGGCGGCAAAATCCGGCAGCGGCGCCTTGGCGAGCTGCGCGCGGGCGGCGTCCGACAGCGTGAGGTTGGTTGCGGCGTTGGATGTCGAGGACGCCGACAGATCGCCGGCGGTGCCGTCGCCCGACAAGGTCGCCGCCAGCGATGGCGTCGCTGCTGCCCGCGCATAGGCCGAACCATATTGGGCGTAGGGATTGGGCGTGGTGCCGATCGAGGTCATCGGGCGGTCCCTGCATTGGCGCGAGGGGCGATTTCTTAAGAAATCGTTGCTTCGTCAGGACCTTCGCAGGGCATGGTTAACAAATTGCAAATTGTGTCGAAATATTTCGGGAGGCCGGATCAGTCGCGCCTTCGCGCGACCAGCCGGTGAATGACCTTGCCGGACGAGGCACTGACGACCTCCGCGTCGAGCAGCAGCTCGACCGCCGCCAGCTCGGACCGCACCAGCGCCGTATCGAACGCTGCGTAGAGCCGTCCATGTGCATCGCGCGCATCGTCGCCCGTGGTGACGCGCCAGCTCAGATAGAGGACGCCGCCGGGTCTCACGAGTTCGAACATTCGGCGCACCGACGGCGCGATCAGCGCGTGATCGAGATGCATGATCACGGTCTCGCACAGCACATTATCGAAGTTGCCGGAGGCGATGCCGGACAGGTCTGGCAGCTCAGCGTGCGCAAAGCGCAAGGCCGGATAGCGGACGCGCGCTTGCGCGAGAAGGCCCTCGGAGGCGTCATAGCCCTCGGCCGGAAAGCCGTGGGCATTCAGCCAGGCCACCTCGCGGCCGCTGCCGCAGCCGATATCGGCGGTCGCGCCGCCCTTGATGAAGAATTGCGCGACGATCTCCTGCAGATCGACCGGCGCCGGCTGTTCGTGCCAGTCCTGCGCAAACGCCGCCGCGTCCTTGTCGTAAGCGGCGAGCGTCGCGCGGTCCATCGATCAGCCCTCGATCCGGGAGAAATCCGCTACCGCACGCGTCGCGGCGCGGATCTCGTTGAGCAGCTTCAGGCGGTTTTCGCGCACCTTGGGATCGTCGTCGTTGACCTTGACCTTGTCGAAGAACGCATCGACCGCCGGACGGAGCTTGGCCATCGCGCTCATCGCAGCGGCAAAGTCTTCCTTGGCGACGGCGGCGGAGGCCTCGGCCTTCACCTGGTCGATCGCCCTCGCCAGCGTCTTCTCTTCGTCGAGCGTGTAGAGCGCGGCATCAGGCGCGCCGTCGAAGGTCCGCTTGTCCTTCTTCTCCTCGATGCTGAGGATGTTGCTGGCGCGTTTGGTGCCCGCGAGCAGGTTCTTGCCGTCGTCGCTGTCGAGGAATTTGCCAAGCGCTTCGACGCGGCGCACGACGAGCAGCAGATCGTCCTGGCCGCCGAGCGAGAACACGGCATCGACGAGATCGTGACGCGCGCCCTGATCGCGGAGCTGAACCTTCAGACGGTCGGCGAAGAACAGCTCGAGCTCACGAATGGCCACAAAGGGATCAGAAAACCCCAATCGGGCCTGCGCCCACACAAGTCCTTCGTATTCGAATCCACTAACTCCCTGCTCATCACTTAATGTGAAAGCTATGGAGCTAAATTCGTCTCGCAGCCGAAATTCCTCTAAGCTCTTTGGTGAGCGAATATGCTCGAAATGCCTTCCTTTCAATTTTCGGCCGCTGTCATCCTCATCCTCTGAATTAATCGGGTCAGATACTAGGAGTACGGATCGATATCGATTGTCCCATAGATGGATGGTTGACCAGATCGCGGACTCAAAAAGCGGGCGCAACGGTAGGCGCAGATCGTTCTCCAGGATTAGCCGAATCACGCCAATCGCCGCTCTACGGAGCGCGTACGGATCCTTTGAACCGGTTGGGAATTCCCTCATCCAAAAGAACATGGAAAGAGTGTCGATCTTGTCCGCGAGTGCCACGGCCACACTGACCGGATCGGTCGGCACGCGGTCGGTCGGCCCCTGCGGCTTCCAGTGCTCCTCGCTCGCCGCGGCGACCGACGCATCCTCGCCCTGCGCCAGCGCGTAATACTTGCCCATCAGGCCCTGCAACTCGGGGAATTCGCCGACAACTTCCGTCAGCAAATCCGCCTTTGCGAGATGCGCCGCGCGTTTTGCCCTTTCGGCATCGGCACCAACTAAGGGTGCGAGCTCTTCCGCCAAGCTTTCGATACGTTCAATCCGCTCCGCCTGGGTGCCGAGCTTCTCGTGGAACACAATCTGCTCGAACTTCGGCAGCCGGTCTTCGAGCTTGGTCTTCAGATCGGTCTCGTAGAAGAACTTGGCGTCCGACAGCCGCGGACGGATCACGCGCTCATTGCCGGCGACGATGGTCTTGCCGCCGTCGGGCGCCTCGATGTTGGCGGTCAGCACGAACTTGTTGGTCAGTTTGCCCGTCTTGGGATCCCTGACCACAAAGCACTTCTGGTTGTTGCGGATGGTGGCGCGGATCACCTCGTCGGGGATCGACAGGTATCGCTCCTCGAACGATCCCATCATCACGACCGGCCATTCGACGAGGCCGGAGACCTCGTCGACCAGCACCTGATCCTCGACCAGTTCGAGGCCCTGCGCAAACGCCAGTTCCTTGGCGTCCTCGACGATGATGTCCTTGCGCGCCTGCGGATCGAGGATCACTTTCGCCGCCTTCAGCTTGGCCTCGTAATCCTCGAAGCGGCGCACGGAGATCGTCCCCGGCGCCATGAAGCGATGGCCATAGGTGGTCTGCCCGGCCTCGATGCCGTCGACGGAGAACTTGACGATGTCAGGCTCCTCGGTCTCCAGACCGAAGGTCGCAATGATCGAATGCAGCGGGCGGACCCAGGATAGCGAACCTGACTTGGCCGAGCGCGCGCCCCAGCGCATCGATTTCGGCCAGGGGAAGGTGCGGATGATCACCGGCAGCATTTCCGCGATCACGTCGATCGCGGCGCGGCCGGGCTTCTCGATCAGCGCGATGTAGAAATCGCCCTTCGCGTCTTTCTGGATCTTTGCTTCTTCCAGCGACGTAAGACCGGTCGCTTTCAGAAAGCCCTGCACCGCCGCATCGGGGGCGCCGATCTTCGGGCCGCGACGTTCGGTCTTCAGGTCGGGCTGGCGCGCGGGGATGCCGTGCACGGTGAGCGCAAGACGGCGCGGGGTCGCGAACGCCTTGGCGCCCTCATACACCAGGCCTTCAGCGACCAGCTTGTCGGTCACCATGCGGCGCAGATCGTCGGCCGCTTTCGCCTGCATGCGCGCGGGAATTTCTTCGGAGAACAGTTCGAGGAGAAGATCGGGCATCAGACCGCCCTGCCCGTTTCAGTGTGGATCCATGCCTCGCCGCAGGCCTTCGCCAGGTCGCGCACGCGGGCGATGTAGCTCTGCCGCTCCGTCACCGAGATGACCCCGCGGGCGTCGAGCAGGTTGAACACGTGGCTCGCCTTGATGCACTGGTCGTAGGCCGGCAAGGCCATCAGATGTTCCTTTTGATTCCCACCCTCACGCCAGCCGCCGGCGAGATATTTGCGGCAGGCGTCCTCGGCCATCCTGAACTGCTCGAACAGCATCGCGGTGTCGGCGTGCTCGAAATTGTGTCGCGAATATTCCTGCTCGGCCTGCAGGAAAACATCGCCATAGGTCACCTTCTCGGCGCCCTCGCGGCCGTTGAAGTTGAGGTCGTAGACGCGGTCGACGCCCTGCACATACATCGCGAGCCGCTCGAGTCCGTAAGTAAGCTCGCCCGCGACCGGCGCGCATTCGACGCCGGCGACCTGCTGGAAGTAGGTGAACTGCGACACCTCCATGCCGTCGCACCAGCATTCCCAGCCGAGGCCCCAGGCGCCGAGCGTCGGGCTTTCCCAGTCGTCCTCGACGAAGCGGATGTCATGGACGGCGGCGTCGATTCCGATCGCGGCCAGCGACTTCAGGTACAGGTCCTGAAGGTTCGGCGGCGACGGCTTCATGATCACCTGGAACTGGTAGTAGTGCTGGAGGCGGTTGGGGTTTTCGCCGTAGCGGCCGTCCTTGGGCCGCCGCGAGGGCTGCACATAGGCCGCGTTCCAGGGTTTTGGCCCCAGCGCACGCAGCGTGGTCGCGGGATGGAAGGTGCCGGCGCCCATTTCCATGTCGTAGGGCTGCAGGATGACGCAACCCTGCTCGGCCCAGAACCGCTGGAGGGCCAGGATGAAGCCCTGGAACGAACGTTCCGGGCGCATGTGGTCAGGCAGGGCGTCCATCGTTGGAATCGATCTCGCGAGGGGGTGTGAGGCGCGCGGGACCGTATCGGCGGCAGCCAATGGAATCAAGGCGATGGAGGATGTTTCTGCACCTCGCCCCGCTTGCGGGGAGAGGTCGAAATTCGCGCGCAGCGCGCATTTCGGGTGAGGGGGACTCTCCGCGAACTTAGGTCTTTCGAATCTGCGGAAACAGCCCCTCACCCCGGCCCTCTCCCCGCAAGAGCGGGGCGAGGGAGATCCAAGCCCCCTAGCCCGGGCGATAGGCCCCGGTCACGGGGTCGCGGCGCAGGGTCTTGATTTCGCCCGCGCGGGTGGCCTCGGCCACGCGGGACAATCGCGCCTCTTCGAGTTCCTGGTTGATCCGGACGGCCGTCTTGTACGCCCAGCGGACCACGGCCAGGCTTCCCAAGACGCCTGCGAATGCAATCAGCGGCGGCATCGGTCGATCCTTGTCGTTCACGTCTGTCAGGCCCCCAATGACGGGCATTCTCGCGCAAGGCGGCCTGCGCCGCAATCGCGGTTTTGGGGCTAAATGGCGCGCTCACATCCCTGTGTTCACAGCCCGAATCTGGCCCAAATCGCCCGGGTTTCCAGCGCCGAGATCACCTCGTCCGGCAGCGCGGCCAGTCCATCCAGCGCCGCCAGCGATCCCGCCCCCGGCGCCCGCCGGCCGAGCAGGCCGGACAGCAAGCCGCTGGCCGGCGCAATCACCGGGGTCAGCACCTTGTCGCCATAGCGGGCCCGCAGCGTGGAGCGGATGTCGCCGATGCCGTCGGCGAGCCCGAGACCGATCGCGGTATCGCCGGCCCAGTATTCACCGGTGAACAGCATGTCGTCGGCGCCCTTGAGGCGGCTGCCGCGGCTCTGCTTCACCAGCGTGATGAAGATCGCATGGATCTCGCGCTGGATCGCCTTCAGCCGGGCGACGTCGTCGGGGTTCTCGGGAAGGAACGGATCGAGCATCGCCTTGTGGCTACCCGCCGTATACAGCCGGCGCTCGACCCCGATCTTCTTGATCAGCCCCTCCAGGCCAAAGCTGCCACCGACCACGCCAATCGAGCCGAGGATCGAGGACGGGTCGCAATAGATCTCGTCGCCCGCGCAGGCGATCATGTAGCCGCCGGAGGCCGCGACGTCCTCGACGAACACCAGCACCGGCAACTTCTTCTCGGCGGCGAGTTGCCGGATGCGCAGATAGATCTGCCGTGACTGCACCGGCGAGCCGCCCGGCGAATTGATCACCAGCGCCACCGCCTTGGCATTCCGCGTGCCAAAGGCGCGCTCCAGCATCTTGGCGACGCCGGAGAGTGTCATGCCGGGCCGCAACGGCGTCACCGCGCCGATCACGCCTGCCAGCCGCACCACCGGCACGACGGCCGCGCCGCGCCTGAAGCGCGCCGGCAACACTGCCTGCACGCGTTCGAGCAGTCCCGAACGTCCAGCGTGATCACTTATTTGTTCACTCATGCCGTTACCTCGAATTAACCACTTTTTATCACGCCACTGTCATTGGAATCCGTGGAACGCGTTTTGCATTTTGTCATTGGCGCTGCAATGCGCGGGCGGAGAGGGACTCATGAAAATCTATCTGCTGATTTTGCTGATCGGTACACTCCTGGCGGCGATCCACTTCACGTCCACGCCGGACCGCCAGTCGGAAACGGCTTCGCAGTGATTTAGTGCCTCTGACGACGTGGGCAGCATGCCTGCCCGCTAAAGCGCAATGCCATCGCGCCTTGGCTTCCTGTTCGAGCATGATCTTTTAGCGCCGCGCCAGCGGCAATTCCCCCTTCCCGGCCAGAACCTCCTGCACCCATTTATTGGGCACGCCTGACTCTTCATTGAGCAGCAGTGCGGCATGGAGCCGCGTCGGCGCCCGGCCGCCCTTGGTCGCCCGCACCAGGATTCGGATCGCCGGCGACGTCCCGTCGCCGTGAACCGGCAGGATCTCGACGCTACCAAAACCGCGGTCCAGCGCGGCCAGCACCTCGGCAATGCCGTCGGCCCGCCAGATCAGCGCAAGCTGCCCGTTCGACTTGAGAATTCGCCGCGCCGCGTGAACCCAGCCGGCCAGCGTGGTCGCGCTCGCGACATGGGCGCGCTCGCGCACACCGTCCGGCGAGGCGCGGTGCCGCGACGGATCGTTGAACGGCGGGTTCATCAGCACGACGTCGGCGCTATCCGGCCCGAGGCCGGCATCATCGAAGGCTGCGGCGCCGGCTTCGACATCAAGCACGATCACCTCCGCCATGATCGCGTTGGTGCCGGCATTATTCCGCGCAAGCTCGGCCAGGGCCGGGTCGATTTCGACCAGGACGAGATCGATCCCCCTCACCCGCCGCGCCACCGCCAGCCCGGCCGCGCCGACGCCGGAGCCGAGATCGACGACACGGTCGCCTGATCGAGCCGGCGTCGCCGCGGCGAGCAGGATCGCGTCATGGCCGGCGCGGTGGCCGCTGCGGGGTTGCCGCAGGCGCAATTGGCCCCCGAGAAATCCGTCTTCGGTGATCCCGGCGGCCGCAGACTCGCTTTTTGACGCGTTTTCTTCACGCGAACCGGGGCCCATTTCGCTCGAAAACGCTCTAGTCATCGGCCCGCAATTCGTGGCCGAGGCCGGCATCGGTCAGGAGCTGGCGGGCCTCGTGGTTGTCGTCCTCATGCACAAGGATCCGCCGCGGCAAGACGCCGAGCGAGCCCTCGATGATGCTCATGTTCTGGTCCAGCACCAGATGATGGATGTTAGCGCTGTCGAGCAGCGCGCCGATGGCGGAGACCAGCACCATGTCATTGGTCCGTACCAATTCCCGCAAAATACGCTCTCCTGTCGCCCCCGCAGTGCGGCACTTGCGCCACATGTCAATAACTTGATGGCCTTGCCGCTGCACCGCTCAGTTTCTATTGTTATAGCTGAGCATAGTGCGTATTCGGCAAAATTGGAGACCAGCGTGGCGGTTATTGTACCCTTCGAAAGCCCGTCCAATGCTTCGATCGACGGGCTGGTGGGACTTCTCGCCGCCGACATGGAGCGCGTCAACGCGACGATCCTTTCGCGGACCGGCTCCGAGGTCACCATGATCCCCGAGGTCGCCAATCACCTGATCTCCTCCGGGGGCAAGCGGTTGCGCCCGATGCTGACGCTGGCAATGGCCCAGCTCGCGGACTATTCCGGCGACGGCCATATCAAGCTCGCCGCCGCGGTCGAGTTCATGCACACCGCGACCCTGCTGCATGACGACGTGGTCGACGAGAGCGAGCTGCGCCGCGGCAAATTGTCCGCGCGGATGCTGTGGGGCAACGAGGCCAGCGTGCTGGTCGGCGACTTCCTGCTCGGCCAGGCGTTCCGGATGATGGTCGAGGTCGGCTCGCTCCGCGCGCTCGACATCCTCTCAGCCGCCGCCGCCACCATCGCCGAGGGCGAGGTGATGCAGCTTGCCGCCGCCAAGAACACCGCGACCACCGAGGACGAATATCTCGCCGTGATCCGCGGCAAGACCGCGGAGCTGTTCGCCGCCGCCTGCGAGGTCGGCCCCGTGATAGCCAACCGTCCGAAGGCCGAGCAGACCGCGTGCCGCTCGGTCGGCATGAATCTCGGCATCGCCTTCCAGCTCGTCGACGACGTGCTCGACTATGGCGGCAAATCCGCAAAACTCGGCAAGAATGTCGGCGACGATTTCCGCGAGGGCAAGATCACGCTCCCGGTGGTGCTCGCCTTCCGCCGCGGCAATGACACCGAACGCAAGTTCTGGATCCGCGCGCTGGAGCGCGGCGAGATCGGATCGGCCGACCTCGATCACGCGATCGGGCTGATGACAAAGCACCGCGCCCTGGAAGACACCATCAGCCGCGCCCAGCACTACGGCGCGATGGCGGTCGACGCGCTGGCGCTGTTCCCGCCCTCGCCGATGAAGACCGCGCTGGAAGAGGTCGTCGCGTTCTGCCTGGCGCGCTCTCATTGATCTAGGCACTCGCGAACAACAAGACGGTGTCGTCCCTGCGAAGTAGGGATCCATGCTCTGCGGCCGAAGTTGTGACGGGGACTCGTCGTTCCAACATCGCACAATAAGCAGCATCGGTGGTTATGGGTCCCTGCTTTTGCAGGGACGACACCCAGTTTGTTGCACCGCCCGTCGCAAAATATTTGTCGTCCTGGCGAAGGCCAGAACCCATAGCCACCGAATTTGATGGTGAAAGAGATCGCGGCCCCGGCGTCGCGCAACAATTGCCAATTGGGGTAATGGGTCCTGGCATTCGCCAGGACGACATCGAGTTTGTTTGCCCGGGCAACTCAGGTGTATGGCTCACCCAACAACGTCGGCACGATCGACGGTGTCGTCCCTGCGAAAGCAGGGACCCATACTCCGCGGCGAGAGTTGTAGGCGGGACTCGTCATTCCAGCGTCACGCAAATAACAAGCATCGGTGGTTATAGGTCCCTGCTTTCGCAGGGACGACAGGGTTTGCTGCACCGGCACCCGCTACTCCTTCACCGGCACCCAGATCTCCAGCCCGCCATTGCCGGTACTCGCATCGAACTTCTCGTCGTAGCGCTCGAAGTTCGGCGCGTCCGCGACCTTCATGCCGGATTGCGGCAGCCAGCGATTCCAGATCGTGTTGACGGTGCGGCGGATGGTCGAGATGTGGTCGGCGTGGGTGAACACGACGTATTTCTGCTCGGGAATCCGGACGCGCGCGAACTCGCGCGGCAGGTCGGAGAAATCGGCGACCTCGACGCCGGCGATGTAATCGAAATTGCCGGCATCATCGCCGTTGCAGCAGACGCCATAGGCGACATTGCCGACCTGGCGGGGGATATCCGCGCATTGCTGGTGGAAGCCCTGCCACTGCTTCGGAATGCCGGCATCGCTGCCATTGCCGTGGTTGTAACGCTCGCCGATGCCGGCGACGAGGAACGCCTTTCCGGTGGCAATGCGCGGCGGATCGATGTGGTCGAGAGCTGTCGAGATCATGGTGATCGGCTCCTGGAGATTGAGTGTCGTCAGGCACGTTGTCGCGCGCACCGTCTCGGGCGTGACGCCGAAATGGTCGCGAAACGCGCGGGTGAATGCTTCGTGGGAGCCGTAATCCGCATCCAGCGCGAGGCTGAGAATATCCGGCGCACCGGCCGCGAGTTGGCGCGCGGCTTCGCTGAGCCGCCGGGCCCGCACATAACGCATCACCGAGAACCCGGTCGCCTCCGCGAACGCCCGTACCAGATGGAAGCGCGAGACGCCCGCAACGGCGGCAATCTCGTCGAGCGTCAGCGGCGCGCCGAGATGGCTTTCGATATACCAGAGCGCCTTCTGGGCTGGATTCATGGATGACGGCTTTCCTGCAAAGCTCGGGCATCATGCACGGCTGCCGCGCGCGGCATTTGACAGTCCTTGCTGCCCGGGCGGCGAAACTGTGGTTCCGCTCCACGGAAATTTACCCGCAAAGCCGTCGCTGGCAACAATGTTGCAATCGTGCATACTCGCCGACGCATCGATCCGACGGCTCATCAAGCTGCCCGATAATCAAGACTGCAAGAGCCGCGGCCAGCATGTCAGGGAGGACAATGATGCACCACCAACGCTTGAGCTATGCCAACTGCGTCAAGTCAGCGGCGCTTGCGGGGCTTTTGACGATCGCCGTCGCGAGCGCCGCCAACGCGCAGAAGAAATACGATCCGGGCGCGACCGACACCGAGATCAAGGTCGGCAACATCATGCCCTATTCCGGTCCGGCGTCCGCCTACGCCACGATCGGCAAGACCGAAGCAGCCTATTTCAGCAAGCTCAACAGCGAAGGCGGCATCAACGGCCGCAAGGTCAACTTCATCTCCTACGATGACGCCTACTCGCCGCCGAAGATGGTCGAGCAGGCCCGCAAGCTGGTCGAGAGCGACGAGGTGCTCCTGATCTTCAATCCGCTGGGCACGCCGGGCAATACCGCGATCCAGAAATACATGAACGCCAAGAAGGTGCCGCAGCTGTTCGTCTCCACCGGCGCGGCCAAGTGGAATGATCCGAAGAACTTCCCGTGGACCATGGGCTGGCAGCCGAGCTACCAGGTCGAAGCGCGCATCTACGCCAAGTACATTTTGCAGAACTATCCGGGCAAGTCCATCGGACTGCTCTATCAGAACGACGATTTCGGCAAGGACTATCTGATCGGCCTGCATGACGGGCTCGGCGACCAGGCCAAGAAGCTGATCGTCGTCGAATCCTCCTACGAGACTTCGTCACCGACGGTGGATTCGCAGATCGTGCAGATCAAGGGCGCCAACCCCGACATCTTCGTCAACATTGCAACGCCGAAATTCGCGGCGCAGGCGATCAAGAAAGCCGCCGAGCTCGACTGGCATCCGGTACAGTTCCTGACCAACGTCTCCGGCTCGATCGGCGGCGTGATGAAGCCGGCCGGCTATGAAGCGAGCCAGGGCGTGCTGTCCACGGCGTATCTCAAGGACCCCAAGGATACCGAGTGGAAGAACGATCCGGCGATGACCGAGTGGCGCGCCTTCATGACCAAGTGGTATCCCGAAGGAGACCTCGACGACGCCGCGACCGTATTCGGCTATGGTGTCGCCAAGGGGCTCGAGCAGGTGTTGCGGCAGTGCGGCGACAATCTTACCCGCGAGAATCTGATGAAGCAGGCGGCCAGCCTCAACCTCGAGATCGGCATCTATCTGCCCGGCACCAAGATCAAGACCGGGCCGGACGACTATGCGCCGATCGAGCAGCTGCAGATGATGCGCTTCAAGGGCGAGAGCTGGGAGCGGTTCGGCCCCATCATGAGCGGCGAGAAGAGCAGTTGAGGGCTTTCCTCCACAACTTTGCGGTTCGTGATGCCCGGCCGTGCGCCGGGCATCCACGTCTTCGACATGATTCACGAGCAAGACTTGTCGCAAGCAAGACTCGTTACGAGCAAGATTTGCGATGGCCGGAACCCAGACCAGCCGAAGCGACGCCGTTCTTCAGGCTCAAGTGTCCGGCCACCACGAATTCCAGGCACATCCTGCGATCGGAAGGACAACAACAATGAAAATCACCGACGTCCGCGCCCACCATATCCGCATTCCCTATGACGCCGGGCCCGCGAGCTTCCGCCAGGGAGCTTCCGCGATCTCGGCGCTCGACATGGTGCTGGTCGAGGTTTCGACCGACGCCGGCCTCACCGGCTGGGGCGATGCCTTCGCCTATGTCTGCCCGAAGACGAGCTGCACGGCGGTGGCCGAGATGATCGCGCCGCAGGCGCGCGGCCTCGAGGTGCCCGACGCCGCCAGCATCCCCGCCGCGATGGAGCAGATCCAGCGCAACCTGCATCTGTTCGGCCGCTACGGCATCACGATGTTTGCGATCTCGGCGCTCGACATCGCGCTGTGGGATCTCGCTGGCAAGGTGAAGGGCGTGCCGCTGCATCAACTGATCGGCGGCGCGAAGCGGAGCACGATCCCGGCCTATGCCAGCCTGATGCGGATCGGCAATCCCGCGCATATCGCCGCCGAATGCAAGAAGGCGATCAAGCTGGGCTATTCCGCGATCAAGCTGCACGAGACCACGGTGCCTGCGGTCACCGCCGCGCGCGAGGCGATCGGCCCCGGCGTGCCGCTGATGGTCGACATGAACTGCCCGCTGGACGGACCCGCGGCGATCCAGTTCGCGCGCGACTGCAAGCAGGCCGCGCCGCTGTTCCTGGAGGAGCCGGTCTGGCCGCCGGAGGATTTTGCGACGCTCGCCGAGGTGCGCAGAGAAGGCCGGCTCGATATCGCGGCCGGCGAGAACGCCTGCACCGTGCATCAATTCCGCCAGATGATGACCGCGGGCGCGGTCAGTCACGCGCAGCCCTCCGTGATCAAGGTCGGCGGCATCACCGAATTCCTGAGGGTGGCCGTCCTCGCGGACGAGTTCGGCGTCCAGGTGATTCCGCACTCGCCCTATTTCGGGCCGGGCTTCCTCGCCACGCTGCATCTGATGGCGATCCGCGACGCGGGGCTGATCGAGGTGTTCTTCATGAAGCGTCCGGCCTGCCTGTGGGGCGATCGCATCGACGTCGACGCCAACGGCCATGTCGCCGTGCCGCAGGGCCCCGGCCTCGGCTACGAGCCGGATCGCGACGTGATGGAGCAGTATCGGGTGGCGTGAGGAGCCCGGCTCGTTCCATCGTCATTGCGAGGAGCGAAGCGACGAAGCAATCCATCTCTCCGCATGCGCGGTGGAATGGATTGCTTCGCTTCGCTCGCAATGACGATTTCCTACTTCGTCCCATCCTTCGCGGCGGGCGCGGCATCCTTCGCCGGCGGCGCGTCGGCTTTCTTCTTCAGATCCTCGGTCAGCTTGACCTGCGCTGTTTGCAGATCGGTGACGAGCTTCTGCAAGCTCGCGACCGAACTCTGCAAGCTCACGATCTGCCGATTGGTGGCATCGAGCTTCTGCTGATGATCCGATGTGAGCTTGTTGATCGTCTTCTGCAGGAAATCGACATTGCTCTGCAGACAGCTGGTGCGCCGCTCCATGGTTTTCTCGACGGTGCAGATCTCGATGCCGGGAACGTCCTGCGCATGCGCAGTTCCGGCGAGGCCGAGTGCGAGCGGTGCCAGCAAGGCGAGAACAAAACGAGCAGTCATCGGCGTCTCCAGGCAAATGCGTCATTCACAGTTTTGTGCTCGCGACGCTGAAAGCGAGGCAGACATACCACACTGAAACCGCATTCAAGCGGTGTGCTTCACCCATTACGGGACTACTCGTGGGGACGGGGGCCTCGGAACTTGTTTGGTTCGATCCCTTTTGGCTCGGCCTTGGGCAGTGGAGACAGATCGCATGGCAACGCGCGAAAAACGGATGGCGCAATTCGACGGCAATGGCGAACCTGCGCCGGAACAGCGCGTGGAAGTACTTTGTGAGGATCATAGCGGAACGTATCAGCTGCCGTTCGCCTGCCGCTTCGTCAACGGCCAGTGGCGCAACGACACCACCGGCGGCGCGCTGGAAGCCAACGTCATCGCCTGGCGGAAGCCGCGCGAGAAGCAGGCGGGCATGGCCTGAGGCCGGCATCGGCGCGCGCTGTTTCAAAACGCGACGCGCGCGCACCGTGCCTTAAGATTTGGAACGCGGGTGGAACGAACCGCGTCCGAATCACTGATCGAGCAGCGTACTGCGTTGTTCACGGCTAGATGTGGTCATCAGCCCGAGGCTGCGCACCACATACAGAAGCATGACGATCGGCCGCAGCCAGCGGCCGATAACAAAGGTTAACTCCTCCGCAGACGACATTGCGATCCCTCCTCTCTGTACTCCTGGCGATCATTTCCACGGCGTGATCGGCGGCACCGTTTCGGTCGCCGGCGGCACATCCACGGTCTTGAAATCGGCAGGGCTGACAATCTCGAGGTATTCCATGTCCTTCGAGTAATCGAACAGGTAGTGGGTGATGCCGGGACGCTGATGGATGACGTCACCCGCCTCGACCAGCGTCTCCTTGTCCTCGTACATGAAGCGCGCCCAGCCCTTGGTCATGATGACGATCTGAAAATCGCACAGATGCTTGTGCCAGCCGGTGCCCTGCTCCGGCGGCATGTCGGGATTGGCCTTGACCAGGTGGCAGATCACCTGCCCGCTGGTGGCATCGGCGATACCAAGATCACGATACAGGAAGAAGTCGCGCAGACCTCCGCCCTTGAACTCGGTGTCACCGGGTTTGACGTGGGAAAATTTGCTGACGACGGCGTGCTGGTTCATTTCAAGCCTCCACGGTTCTCGTGTTCGCGAGATCGCGGCGCGGCTCGGCGTCCAAATTTTCGGCAGCGTCGCATCGTCGCGGTCACAGCTCGGTCATTGCCATGCGAAATCCTTGCCAGCCGGGTTGGGCTGCGGCGAACCGTCTCGCCATGCGCTGGTATCGCCGCGGAAGCATTTGGAGCGAGGCGCGAATTTGCGCTTCGACGGCTGTCGTGCACACCCGTCGCGTGGCGCCAATGCCTGACGCCGACGGCACGTCCATTGAGCAAGGCTTGCCTCGTGCTTGAGCCGCCGATGCAGGCAGGCCGGCCCGGGCGCTGCCTAATATTCGACCTCGAGCTCCTCGACGTCGGCCGGCTCCGCCTTCGCGGCCTCGATCCATTCCTGCATCTCGGGCATCGTCATGATGGTGCTGGCATACACCGCAAGCGCAGGCTCGAGCTTGACGTCATAGGTCATGAAGCGGGTCACGACCGGCGCATACATCGCGTCCGCCATGGTGCGGCGTTCGCCGAACAGGAACGGCCCGCCCGATGCGCCGAGGCAGTCGCGCCAGATGGTGCAGACGCGGTCGATGTCGGCCTGCGCCCGCGACCAGATCTTGAAGCCGGGGAAATGGCCCTTGAGATTGACCGGCAGCGAAGAGCGCAGCGTGGTGAAGCCGGAATGGATTTCGCCCGAGATCGAGCGGCAATGCGCGCGCTGGATCCGGTCTTCCGGCAACAGCCCTGCATGCGGCATGATCTCGTTGAGATACTCGCCGATCGCGAGCGTATCCCAGACCGTCGCGCCGTCGTGGCGCAGGCAGGGCACCAGGATCGAGGACGACAGCAGCAGCAGCTCGGCGCGGGCCGACGGGTCGTCGGGCGCGGTGACCACCTCCTCGAAGTCGAGCCCGGCGAATTTCGCCAGCAGCCAGCCGCGCAGCGACCAGGAGGAGTAATTCTTGCTGCTGATGGTGAGTGTCGCTTTCGCCATATCTGTCCCTCACGCCTGAACGCGTCCTCGGCTCCCGGATATCGCGCCGGTTCAGCCGCCGCGCACCCGGAGCTATCAGCTTTTGCAGCAAGCCACGTGCCAATTTGCCGGGCGGCCGGCCCGCCTCTGGCGTCGATATTGCATGGCAAGCCAAGCCACGGGTGGATGCGTATGATGTCAATGATGTACCAAGCCTATCAGAACCACATGGACCTCACGGCGCCATGGCGGACCGGGGCTGCAGCGGCGCTGAAATACCTCAATCTGGTGCCGCAGGGCGCCGCTGACCGGATGTATGGCCGGCTCGCGGCCGCGCTCGAGCTGATCTCGCGCTCCAGCCTGACCTACGCGCGGCCCCCTTATGGCATCGGCAGCGTGACGGTCGGCAACAGGGAGTTAGAGGTGACCGAGGAGGTCGCCTATGCCACGCCGTTCGGCTCGCTGCTGCATTTCAGGAAGGTCGACGGCCCGGAGCAGCCGCGGCTGCTCTTGGTGGCGCCGATGTCCGGGCATTTCGCCACGCTGCTGCGCGGCACCGTCAAGACGCTGCTGCAGGACCACGACGTCTACATCACCGACTGGCACAATCCGCGCGACATCCCGCGCAGCGAGGGCCGCTTCGGGCTCGAGGACTACACCGACCATCTGATCGACTTCCTCGGCCAGCTCGGCCCACGCGCCCATATGGTGGCGATCTGCCAGCCTTCGGTGTCGGCGCTGGCGGCCGCCGCGATCATGTCGGAAGACGATCATCCGGCGCGGCCAGCGTCGCTGACCCTGATGGCCGGGCCGATCGACACAAGGATCCAGCCGACCAAGGTGAACGAATTCGCCAAGAGCAAGCCGATCAAATGGTTCGAGGACAATCTGATCAACTACGTGCCGATGCAGTGCAAGGGCGCGTTGCGCCAGGTCTATCCCGGCTTCGTGCAGCTCACGGCGTTCGTGTCGATGAATCTGGAGCGGCACATCAAGCAGCATATCGATCTGGCCCACCATCTCGCCAAGGGCGAGACCGCCAAGGCCGAGGTGATCAAGACCTTCTACGACGAATATTTCGCGGTCATGGACCTGCCGGCGGAGTTTTACATCGAGACGGTGCGCGACGTATTCCAGGACCATCTGTTGCCACAGGGCATGCTGATGCATCGCGGCCGCCCGGTGAATCCGGCGGCGATCCGGCGCATGGGGTTGATGACGGTGGAAGGCGAGAAGGACGACATCTGCTCGATCGGCCAAACGCTCGCCGCGCAAGACCTCTGCACCGGAGTCCGCACCTATCGCAAGGTGCATCACATGCAGGCCGGCGTCGGCCATTACGGCGTGTTTTCCGGCAAGCGCTGGAACAACGAGATCTACCCGCTGCTGCGCGACTTCGTGCATGTGAATTCGTGACAGATTCCCCGTAGCCCGGATGAAGCGAAGCGCAATCCGGGAAGGTGTTTCCGCGGAGAAGCCGCTCCCGGATTTCGCTCCGCTTCATCCGGGCTACGAAATCTCGCCTCCCGACAATGCTCCATCTGCATCGTTGCGCGCTTCGCAAAGACGCTGCGGCTAGCCATGCATCCCATCAGGCAGTAGTCTCCCCCGCCACGACGACCCGCTTCCGAAGAATCGTCCAGGGAGAAACTCCATGCGCGCGCCCACTGCCTTCCGTGCCCTCACGCTCGCCGTCATCGGCGCCCTCGCCTTCACCTCAGCCGCATCCGCCGCCGAAGTCCATGTCATGATCTCGGGCGGACTGACGGCGGCCTACAAGGCGCTGGTGCCGGAGTTCGAACGCAAGACCGGGCACAAGGTGGTGACCGCCTTCGGGCCGTCGATGGGCACCACGACCAACGCCATTCCGGTGCGGCTGGAGCGCGGCGAGCCGGCCGACGTGCTGATCATGGTCGGCTATGCGCTCGGCGATCTCATCAAGCAGGGCAAGGTGCCGGCCGACAGCCGCGTCGACCTTGTGAAGTCGCCGATCGGCATCGCGGTCAAGTCAGGCGCGGCGAAGCCGGACATCGGTTCGGCCGACAGCGTCAAGCAGGCGCTACTGGCGGCGAAATCGGTCGCCTATTCGGACAGCGCCAGCGGCGTCTATGTCTCGACCGAGATGTTCGCAAAGCTCGGCATCGCCGATCAGATGAAGGACAAGGCGCGGATGATCCCGGCGACCCCGGTCGGCGAGATCGTGGCCAAGGGCGAGGCCGAGATCGGCCTGCAGCAGATCTCCGAGTTGAAGCCGGTTGCCGGCATCGACATCGTCGGTCCGCTGCCGGAGCCGTTGCAAAAGATCACGGTATTTTCCGCCGGGATCGCGACGGTCGCAAAGGAGCGTGAGGCCGGCAAGGCGCTGATCAACTTCCTCGCCTCGCCGGATGCGCACGACGCGCTGGTGAACAGTGGGCTCGATCCGATTGCGACGGGCGGGACGCACTGAAGTCGGCCTCTCTCTCTCCCCGTCATCCTCTTCCCTCCCCGTCATCCTGAGGCGCGAGCGGAGCGAGCCTCGAAGGATGAATCGGCCACCAGCGGGGCCGTTCATCCTTCGAGACGCGCTACGCGCTCCTCAGGATGACGGGAAGAGGGCCGGCTATCCCTACCGCCAATGATGCGCGCCGTAGGCAAGCAGCAGCACCACGACCAGCGCCAGCAGCAGCGTGGTCGACTTCCAGAACAGCACCGGGTTGCGCTCGATCAGCGGGGTCGATGACGTCGTCAGATATTTTGCGTTGGGATTGCGCAGGTCGAACAGGAACTCCGAAAAGCTCTCATAGCGCTTGAGCGGGTTGGCATGCACGGCGCGCTCCAGCGCGCCGTCGACCCAGCCCGGGATCTCGCGCCCGCGATGCGCGGCCGGACGATAGACCAGCCGGTTGAAGTCGGATCGTGTCCGGGCCCGCGCGATCTGCGCGCCGTAGGGCAAGCGTCCCGTCAGCATCTGGTAAGTGACGACGCCGAGCGAGAACAGGTCGGAGCGCGCCGTGCCGCCCTCGCCGAGGAAATATTCCGGCGCGGTGTATTGCTGGGTGCCCAGGATGTCCTCGACGCCCGCCGGCGCCGCCTCGGCGACACCAGCGATCCGCGTCGAGCCGAAATCGATGATCTTCACCGTGCCGGTCCTGTCGATCATGATGTTGTCGGGCCTGACGTCCTGGTGCAGCATCTCCTTGCGGTGGAACGCGCGCAGCCCTTTTGCAATCTGCTCGGTGATACCGCGTACCGTCTCCAGCGCAGGAGTTGGATTGTCCGTGATCCACTGCGTCAGGGTCTGACCGTCGATATATTCCATCGTGACGTAAAGGAAATTGCGCTTGCGCTGCGGCAGAAACGGCTTCAGCACATGCGGGCTGTCGATCCGCCGGGCGACCCATTCTTCCATCATGAAACGCTTCAGATAGGCCGGATCGTCGCGCAGGTCGATCGAAGGGATTTTGATCGTGACCGTGGTGGCGCTGTCCTCATCGACCGCGAGATAGATGTGGCTACGGTGCGATGCGTGCAGTTCGCGCACGATGCGATAGCCGTCGAACAGCATCCGTGCGTCGAGCAGCGGCGGCAGCGGCAGTTCGGTCGGCTGGCCGAACACCTCGCCGGCGTCGCCGTCGGGCAATTCGTCGATCCGGACGATCTGCACGGTGAGATTGTCCGGGCTGCCGTTCTCATAGGCCTGTTCGACGATCGATTTCGCGGCAACATCGAGATCGGCGGCGCCGTCCTTGATCGTCTTCGCCAGCTGCCGCGCCGGGACATGCTCGTAGATGCCGTCGGTCACCAGCAGGAAGATGTCGCCGCGCTCCAGCGGGAGAGCCTGGTAGTCGATCTCGAGCTGCGGGTTCACGCCGAGCGCGCGGCCGAGATAGCTCTGCTGCGAGGAGATCACGACGCGGTGGTCGTTGGTCAGTTGCTCGAGGCTGTTGCCGGCGACGCGGTAGATCCTGGAGTCGCCGACGTGGAACAGGTGCGCCGTGGTCGACCGGATGACCAGGGCGCTCAGCGTGCAGACGTAACCCTTGTCCTTGTCGTAGGGATTTTGGCTGCGCCTGGTCTGCGCGTGCAGCCAGGAATTGGTCGCCTCCAGCACGCGCTGCGCCGAGGACTTCACCGACCAGGATTCCGAGGTGCAGTAGTAGTCGGTCAGGAAGCTCTTGACCGCGGATTCGGCGGCGATGCGGCCGACGCTGCTCGAGGAGATGCCGTCGGCGAGCACCACCGCGATGCCCTTCAGGCCGAGCAGCGGCTCGCCGGGGATCAAGGCGCCGTGGAAGTCCTGATTGGCGTCCTTGCGGCCCTGATCAGAGAATTGCCCGACCGATATTGTCAGCGCGCGCGGCATCGACCGTCCCAAAGCCAATGGGGCCCTCCGTGACAGGAGAGCCCCATAAGTCGTCGAGGATCAAGCCGCGAGGCGCTGGCGCTTCGGCGCCGTCTTCACATGCGTGGTGTAGAGCGTGAGCCCGGTGAAGGCGAGGCCGCCGGCGAGATTGCCGAGCACGGTCGGGATCTCGTTCCAGATCAGGTAGTCCATGATCGAGAACTTCGCATGCAGCATCAGTCCCGACGGGAACAGGAACATGTTCACCACCGAATGCTCGAACACCATGTAGAAGAACACCAGGATCGGCATCCACATCGCGATCACCTTGCCGGGCACCGTGGTGGAAATCATCGCGCCGACGACGCCGGTCGAGACCATCCAGTTGCAAAGCATGCCGCGGATGAACAGCGTGGCCATGCCCGCCGCGCCATGCGCCGCGTAGCCCAGCGTTCGGCCTTCGCCGATGTTGCCGATGGTCATGCCGACCTTGTCGGGCTCCTGCGTGAAGCCGAACGTCGTCACGAACGCCATCATGAACGCCACCGTGAGCGCGCCTCCGAAATTGCCGATGAAGACGAGAGCCCAGTTGCGCAGCACACCGCCAAGCGTAACGCCGGGGCGCTTGTCGAGCAGCGCCAGCGGCGAGAGCACGAACACGCCGGTCAATAGATCGAAGCCCAGCAGATAGAGCATGACGAAACCGACTGGAAACAACAATGCTCCGACAAGCGGCTGACCCGTATTGACGTTGATCGTCACGGCGAACCAGGCCGCCAGCGCCAGGATCGCGCCGGCCATATAGGCGCGGATCACGGTGTCGCGGGTCGACATGAAGATCTTGGATTCGCCGGCATCCACCATCTTGGTGACGAATTCGGACGGAGCGAGATAGGCCATTCGTAAAATCCCCTTGCGCAATTCGGCCGCGCCGGTTGCCTGCCGGAAGCGACGCGGGTTGGTTGAAATGCTCGTTCGTCCGGGAGATGGGGGGTTCAACGATTGCTCGAGACGCCCGGGCCGGGCGCCTTGATCCCCTCGCCTCGGCCAGCATTGGCCTCGGCAATCCGGAGGACGGCAGTCGTCATTGACTGGTGCAATCAAAAGCAATGGATGTGCCAAGCCGCGACGCTTGCGACTGGCTTTAAATCCCCGTCAATACAATGAGTTAGGCTGGTGGCGCAGGAACCGCACGGCGCGATGGCGCGGAATTATGCAGCATGCCCAGATGTCGCCCAGAGGATGCGCGCCCCTCCATCACCGTCATCCTGAGGAGCCGCGGAGCGGCGTCTCGAAGGATGGACGGCCCGGCTGGTGGCCGTCGACCCTTCGAGACGCGCTACGCGCTCCTCAGAGTCTGACTCATAAATCACCCAACCTTAGCTGCAGCCGCGAGTCTGCGGGTCAGGAGCCTGATGTGTGCAATCAGCAGCCAGGCAGCTTCGGTTGCGACCGTCGCCTCGAAGTCCTTGGCGAGGCGGCGGCATCTGCCGAACCAAGCGAATGTGCGTTCAACCACCCACCGCCTCGGCAGAAGCTGGAAGCCTTTGACGCCTTGAGGCCGCTCGACGATCTCGACAGTCCATGGACCGCAGTCTGAGAGCGCGTCGAGGAGTTGATTTCCGCGGTAGATCCGGTCGGCAAAGACGTGGCGCAGCCGGGGGAAGTTCATCCGCACGTTCTTCAGCAGCGGTACGGCGCCATGGCAGTCCTGAACGTTGGCCGGATGAACATGAACCCCAAGGAGGAGGCCATTGGTATCCGTCACGATATGCCGCTTGCGGCCGTAGATGCGCTTGCCTGCATCGTAGCCGCGCGGTCCGCCAGCTTGCGTGGTTGGCGCACTTTGACTGTCGATCACGGCTGCCGTCGGCTTCGGTGTCCGTCCAAGCTTTTTTCGCGCCCGTCGGACAAGCACGCTGACAATCCTCTGCCACCGGCCTGTATCCCGCCATCTATAAAAATAGCCCTGCACCGTCGAATAGGGCGGGAACTCCTGCGGCAACGCCCGCCACTGGCAGCCAGTCGAAACGATATAGAGGATCGCTTCGATCACACGACGCAGCTCCGTCTTACGCGGCCGGCCGCGCCGGTTCGCTCGCGGCAACAGGCGTCTGATCAGCGCCCACTCCGCATCGGTCATATCGCTTGCATAACGCAGATCGTCCCGCCGATATTGCTCCCGAGTGATCTTGGTCCAGGGCATCGTGCTCTCCCTCGAATCTTTGCAAATCCGATGGAATCACACCCCACTGAGATCACTCACCCATTTTTCAGTCAGGCTCTCAGGGTGACGGGGAAAGAGTCGATACGCACCGCTGCTTCACTTCACCTCGGTGCGGACCGGTGCGTCCTTCAGCCCGTTGTTGTCGTAGGCCTTGCGCAGCGTGCCGTTGGCGATCGCCTCCGTCATGAACCTGGTGGCGAAGGCCGCGGCGAGCGGATGGTTGAGCGGCACCGCGACCGCGGTGACGGTCTGCTTGAAGGTCTCGTCCAGCACGCGCGTGCCCTGGATCTTCTTCGCCATCGCATTGAGCTGATCGCGCGACAATGCGAAGGCGTCGATCTCGCCGCTCTTCAGCAGATTGAAGATCTCGTCATAGGTCTGATAGCCCGTGACCTTGGCGTGCTTGAGATGGGCGATCGCGCCGCGCATCGTGGTGGTGGCATTGACGGCGGCCACCTTGACGCCGTCCTGGTCGAGCGTGGCGAAATTCGTGATCGTCGAGCCGGGCTTGACGATATAGGTGGCGTCGGCAACCTCGTAGATCGGCCCGAACGTCATTTTGGTCTCACGCTCGGGATCCTTGGGCAGGAAGGTGATGTCCCAGGTGTTCTTGGCCGCCGCGTCGGTGATCTGGCCGGAATTCTGGTGCACGACATATTCGACGGGGATGCCGAGTTGCGCCGCCATCTCGCGGCCGAGGTCGACGGGAACGCCCGCATAGCCGCTCTCGGTCTTGGTCGACCAGAACGCGCCGCCGGCCGGGCTGATCGCGATCGCGACCCGGAGCTTTCCGGTCGGCGCGATCTGATCCTTCAAAGCGTCGGCATCCGCTGATGTGGCCATGACAATCACTCCCAGAACGAGGCCGGCCAGACGCAGCAGTCGAGACGACATCGGACTTCCTCCACGCCGAATCCTGCTGTCCGGCAGGCGCGCAACAAACCGCACGGCGCGACCTTGTGCAAGCGCCGGTTCCCGCAAGGGAGCTATCCGTATCGGCCTATCTGACCCGGATGGTGATTTTTTCGGAGACGACCGGCGGGCTGAATGGATAGTGCTTGGCGTCACCCAGCACCAACTGCAAGGTGTGCTTGCCGGGCGCCAGGTCGAGTTGCGTCTCGGTCTGGCCGGCACCGAAATGCAGATGAGACTTGTCCGACGGGATCGGCTCATTCGGATTCAACGGCTCATTCACGTCGATCAGAAGATGGTGATGGCCGCTGTTCGGGTAGTCGTCGCCGGCATGGGTGACGCCCATGTTGCGCAGCCCAAAGCGGCACCAGAACGGGCTTTTCAGCTTGGCGCCGTCGCGCGGCCAGATGAAATACAGCTTGGTGTCCTTGCCGGCCGGCTTGTTCTGCGCGTCGGCCGGAGCCGCGAACAGCGTCAGTGCCGCGGCGAGCATGATCAAGCCTGCACTTTTCATAGCCCCTCCATGAAGCCTGGCGATCAGGGATGATCGCTCAGGGAGACAGCGCGACCCGGAAACCGTGGGTCGGATAACGGACATTGGTGTCGTAATTATCGCGATTGGCCGGGCGCACATAGCGTGCGTCATTCTTCCAGGAGCCGGAGCGGATGACATGCGAGGCGCAGTCGCCGCCGGACCAGACCGCACCGTCGGTCGGCGCGCCCTGGTAATTCCTGTGCCAGCAATCCTCGACCCATTGATCGACCCCGCCGCCCATATCGTAGAGGCCGAGCGGATTCGGCTTGTAGCTGCCGACCCTGACCGGCTGCTCGGCCGAACTGTCGCCGCCGCAATCCTTGCACCCGGCGTGGCCCGATTGCATCTGGTCGCCCCACCAGTACTTCGATTGCGTTCCGCCGCGCGCCGCATATTCCCACTCGGCTTCGCTCGGAAGCCGGTAGGGCTTCTTGGTGCGCTCGGCAAGCCAGGTCACATATTGCTTCGCATCGCTCCAGCTCACATTGGTGACCGGAACGTCGTCCTTGCCGCTGGCCGTGAAGCCGCAGGCCTTGGCCGCCGCGCAGGCATTCCATTCGCGGACCGTGACCGGATATTTGCCCATGGCAAAGGGCTTGACCGTCACCCGGCGGATCGGCCGCTCGGAAGGATCGTCATTGCTTCCCATCGAGAAGCTGCCGGCTTGAAGCGAGACCAGTTCGGGTTCCGGCAGGTCCGGGGTGGGGCTCGCGGAGGGCGCGGGTTGAGGCGACGCTTGCTGCGTCGGTGCCGCCGGGGTCGGACTTGCGGTTTGGGTCGGAGCCGGGCTTGGTGCCGGCGGCTGGACGGCAGGCGATGCCGCCGGTGACGGAGGCGCCTGTGCCACGTCGGCCGGCTTGCCGCGCGGTTGCGCCAGCAGATACCACAGCACGCCGCCGGCGATGATCGCGACCGCCAGTCCGAGCAGCGTGAGCAGGACGGACTCGCGGCGCCTGCGCGTCCGTTGGTACGCGGCTGCATCCGGCAGGACGCGATAAACCCGGACCGGATCGGTGATGTTCTTGACCTTGCGGTCGCCGAGCGATTCGTATCCGCAGACCATCTTGTGCTTGATCTGCTCGTAGATGCCGCCGGAGATGAAGACGTCACCCGGCGCCGCGATCCCTTCCAGGCGAGAGGCCACGTTGACGCCGTCGCCATAGATATCGTCGGGCTCGATGATGACGTCGCCGAGGTTGACGCCGATCCGGTACTCGATCCAGTGATCTCGCGCGATCGCCGCGTTGCGGCCGATCATGTTCTGCTGGATCACGATGCTGCAGCGGACGGCCTCGACCGGACTGTCGAACATCGCGATAAAGCCGTCGCCGGTGGTCTTGACCAGCTTGCCGTGGTGCTCGGCAATCGTGGGCTCGATCAGATCGCGCAGGGTCCGCTTGACGCGCGTATGCGTGCCTTCCTCATCGAGCTGCATCAACCGGCTGTAGCCGGCGATATCGCCCGCTACGATCGCCGCGAGGCGCCGCGGCATTGAATCGCCGGGAGGCTGGGTATTGTCGGCCTGTGACCGGCCTGACTTGAAGTCGCGAATTTCTCCCATAGCGCTCCGGCTGCTCCGCAAAGACGTGTTCAAGGCGCAACCGGCGCCGTCGTCCCCGAGGCCCGCTTGAACCTACCACACCTGCGGGTCGGAACAAAGTTCACGAAGCGTGACCATGTCACGGTTGTCCGCCGTTGGCCGAACCAACCGCCGGTCGGGCGGGCACGCCTCGTCGCAACGGCAAACGGGCGGCAAAAACGCCCTGCGTCAGCCCGCCTGCGTGGCCGGGGTGCGGATCTCGCGCGGCAGGATGATCGCGGCCGCGATCGCCAGCAGGCACAGCGCCGCGAACGCGCGCAGCATCATCGAGAAGCCGCCCTGGTCGTACAGCCATGCCACCAGGCCGACGGAAGCGCCGGCCGCGGTGAACCCGACGAAATAGCGCACCGCATAGGCGCGCGAGCGCCATTCCTCGGTGGTGTACTTTCCGACCATGGCATCGTTCACCGTGACCTGACCGAACGCGCCCATCACGATGCCGATCGAGACCACGATCAGCGGCAGGTTGTTTAGGCTCGCCGCCAGATAAAGGAACGGCGCCAGCAGGAACGACAGCGGCAGCGCCACCGTCTTCAGCGAATATCTGTCGAGCAGCTTGCCGATGGTGTACTGCGTCATCGCGCCGAACACATAGACCCCCGCTGCGATCACGCCGAGCAGCGCCGGGCTCTTGGTCAGGTCGGCGAGCCGTTCGGCGAACAGCTTCGGCAGCGCCACGGTCACCGCGTTGAAGGTGGTGGAGATCGCGATCACCACGATCAGGAGCGACAGCACCACGCGCCACATGTCCTCCTTGGCGACCCGCACCTGCGCTGCGGCCTGCCTGGAGCCCTTGCGGTCCTCATGCACCACCGTCATCGCAAAGACAATGCCGATCAGCACGGTGACCGTGCCGGGCACGATGAACGCCCAGCGCCAGCCGAGATACTGGCCGATCACGCCGGTCACCAGCGCCGACGAGGCGACGCCGAGATTGCCCCAGACGCCGTTGATCCCCATCTGGGCGCCGAGCTTCTCGGCATAGGACACGATCATCGCGGTGCCGACCGGATGATAGATCGAGGCGAAGACGCCGATCGCCAGCAGTGCGGCGCCGAGCTGCAGCGGCGTCTGCACGAAGCCGACCGAGATCATCGACAGGCCGATGCCGATGAAGAAGATCACCATCATGTGGCGGCGGCTCCAGCGGTCGCCGAGCCAGCCGGTGACCAGCGAGCCGGCGCCGAAGGCGATGAAGCCCGGGGTCGCATACGGCAGCAGTTCCGAATAGGCCATGCCGAGCGCCGGGCCCATGATGATGACGGCGGCGGCGAAAATCAGCATCGCGTAGTGATCGATGAAATGGGCGGCGTTGACGAAGGTGATCACCCGGCTGGGACTGTTGCTTGGACCGTTCATCGGCACGTCTCTCACGCGATTCTTCAATTGCTCGAAAATAGGTTATAGGTGCTTGTCCTGACGGGATGTCGCCAATGACTATCGCTGAGCCGCCAATAAGAGCCCTCCACCAGGACCGGCGTGTCACCGGGGACGGCGTGCATCTGGTGGCGCGCAGCTATCGCAAGGGCGTCCGGCTCGACCCGCACATGCACCGCGAGGCACAGCTGGTCTATGCCGCCAGCGGCACCATGCAGGTGACGACGCCGAAGGGGCGCTGGCTGGTGCCGCCGGACCGCGCGGTGTGGGTCCCTGCCCTGCTCCCGCACGCGATCGACGTGCTTGCCGACATCGAGATGCGCACGCTGTATTTCGACCAGGCCTGGCTCGCGCGCGAAAAGCGCAGTGACAGCCTCGACCACGAATTCGTGGTGCGGGTGTCACCGCTGGTGCACCAGGCGATCCTCGCGCTGTTCGACGCCTCATGCGGACGCGAGCGCACCGATCTGTTGATCCGCCTCGTGATGCTGGAGTTGCACCAGGCCGAGGATTCCGCGACCTTCATCCCGCTGCCGCAGGAGCCGCGCTGCCGCCGCGCCGCCGACCTGGTGCTGGCCGATCCGACGCAGGACCACGACATCGACGCGCTGGCGCGCACGGTCGGCACCTCGGCGCGGACGCTGTCGCGGCTGTTCTCGGCGGAGACGCAGCTCTCGTTCAAGAGCTGGTGCCAGCGCGCCCGCATCGCGGCCGCGATCGAGCGCCTGTCGAGCACCGCGAACGTTTCGGTCAAGCAGGTCGCCTCCGACCTCGGCTATGCCAGCGTGCCGGCATTTTCCCACGCGTTCCGCCAGGTTACCGGCAAGACACCGACCGCGTTCGCGGAGAAAACGTGAACCGGGTTTGTCACCGGGCGCAGCGACGACGAATTATACCGCTGTCGCGCTGCGACATATTTCCGTACGATCCCTGCGCTTGATTGCAGTGCTCCCGACCTTAAATCCCGTGTAAGGTCCGGCTTCACTGGATACGACCTGCTGGATACGACCTGCTCATGGCCAATGCCTTCTTCTCCGACCTGCTCTCGACGATTTCCGAACGCGGCCGCGTCCTGCTCGGCCGCGCCAGCCCGGCCAACGACAAGCAGGATGCGTCCGAACTGCTGGAATTGTGCGAGGCGCTGCTGTCCGGCCGCGGCGAAGCCTCCGGCACCGCGATGGCGCGCGAAGTGCTCGACCGCTACCACCATCTCGATGCCGCCGGGCGGCTGTCGTTCTTCCAGACGCTGGCCCGCGATTTCGGCCCCGATCACGCCAAGCTGGCGCAGGCGATCGAAAGCTGGCGCGCCAAAGCCAATGGCGACGATGCCAGCGACCTGCATTTCGCCTCCGAGCCGCGCCGCCAGGAATTGATCCGCCGGCTCAATCGCGCGCCCGGCGGCACCGGCGAGCTGGTGTCGATCCGCTCGGATCTGCTTTCATTGATGAAGGGCAACAAGGACCTTGCCGCGCTCGATCGCGACGTGGTGCATCTGCTCTCGTCCTGGTTCAACAGGGGATTCCTCGTGCTGCGCAGGATAGACTGGTCGTCTCCGGCCAATATTCTGGAGAAGATCATCCGTTATGAGGCCGTGCACGAGATCCGCGATTGGGACGATCTGCGCCGCCGCATCGATCCGATCGATCGCCGCTGTTACGCCTTCTTCCATCCGGCGCTGGCCGACGAGCCGCTGATCTTCGTCGAGGTCGCGCTCACGGAAGCCATCCCGGGCGCAATCGCGCCGCTGCTGGCCGAAGAGCGCGAGCCGGTGCCGGTCGAGCGCGCCCGCACCGCGGTGTTCTATTCAATCTCCAACACCCAGCGCGGCCTTGGCGGCATCTCCTTCGGCAGCTTCCTGATCAAGCAGGTGGTCGAGGAGCTGCGCCGCGAATTGCCGAAGCTCGACAACTTCGTGACGCTGTCGCCGGTGCCGGGCTTCATGCAGTGGGTCAAGCAGGCCGACGACGTGCCGCTCACAGAGGAGGACCGCCAGCTGCTGGAAAGCCTCGGCAAGCCCGACTGGTTCGAGAACGCCGAGCTCGCGACCCAGCTGCGCGCCGTGCTGGAGCCGCTTGCCGCGTACTATTTCCTGAAGGCGCGCACCCCGAAGGGACGGTTGATCGATTCGGTCGCGCGCTTCCATCTCGGCAACGGCGCACGCTTGGAGCGGATCAACTGGCTCGGCGATCTCTCGCCCAAGGGCCTGCGCGAATCCGCCGGCATCATGGTCAACTACCTCTACCGCCTCGACGACATCGAGAAGAACCACGAGGCCTACGCCAACAACGGCGAGGTGATCGCCTCGAGCGCGGTGAAGAAGCTCCTGAAGGGCGAAGGCCGGCGGCTGCTGGACATGCGGTTGGGGTAGGACGCCGCTCTATCCACGTCATTGCAACGACGACTGGGAGCGCTCGCATTCCAACACCGTCATCCTTGTAAGTCAGGAGGCACTGGATCGGATAGAGTGTCCGGTGCGGTAACGGACGGGAGACCGCTGAGGTGCGAGCGGAGCGAGCCTCGTAGGATGCACGGCCCGGCCGGTGGCCGTCGATCCTTCGAGACGCCGCTTGGCGGCTCCTCAGGATGACGGGGCGACAGCAATGACGTCCCAGCATCATGGCCGCCGCCTAAAACCTCGCCCGCGCCATCAGCCTTACCGTGCGGCCCTGCCCCGGCGAGATGTTGTTGTTGCCGTCAGCCGACGCCCAATAGCCCTTGTCGAAGATGTTCTCGATATTGAGCTGGGCGCTCCAGGTCTCGTCGATCTTGGCATAGATCGCCGCATCGAAGCGCACGAAGCCCGGCAGCCGCACCGTGTCGTCGGATGAGGCGAAGGAATCGCCGAAATAGATCACGCCGAGCGCGGCGGCCCACATCGGCGTGAACTGATACTTGTTCCACCAGGCAAACTGATTGTACGGCACCAGCTGGACGCGGTTGCCGGGCACGACGGTCGCCGAGGTCGCGCCGGTGATCTTCGCGTCGGTGTAGGCATAGGCCAGCGACGACTGCCACTGCGCGGTGACATAGCCGGTCAGGCTTGCCTCGACGCCTCGCGTGAGCGTGCTGCCGGAGGGGAAGAAGAAGCCGGGATTGTTGCCGTCGGCGATCGGCTGGTTGGTGCGGTTCAGATTGTAGACCGCGGTCGAGAACAGCAGCTTCGGATTGATGTTCCACTTCATGCCGAGCTCGACATTCTCGAAGCGCTGCGGCTGCAGGATCAGAGTGCCGTCGTTCAGCGCGCTGAACTGGTCGCCCGAGGCCGGCAGGAAGGAGACGCTGTAGGCGGTATAGACCGACATCGAATCGATCGGCTTGATGATCAGGGCGCCCTGCGGCGACACCAGATTGTCGACGCGATTGCGATTGATGTTGGTGTTCATGTCGGTGGCCGACATGTCGTAGCGATCGAACCGCGCGCCGGCGATGATCTGCACGGCGCGCGAAATCTCGATGGTGTCCCTGAGATAGCCGGACTGGATGTTCAACGCGTAGCGGCTGTTCGAATCGGGCGTGGTGACGCCGTCGCTGTTGGTGCCCGTGAAATGGTGAAGAAACGTCACCGGGCCGAAATAGGTCGGCGCGAACGGGTTCTGCACGATGGTGTTGGTGCCGTTGGGGAACACGCCGGTGTTGCGGATGTCGACGCCGGTCTGCCGGCCGAACTCGGTACCGAAGCCGACCGTGTGGAACAGCGGCCCGGTCCAGGTCTTGTAGGTGAAATCGGTCTGGTTGAAGACATTGTCGCGGTTCGTCGTGTGCTGGTAGGCGCCGAGGTTCACCGCGGTGTCGGCGGGATTGACCGCGCCGGCGAGCGGGCCGCCGGTCGGATAGACGTTCTGATAGAACTTCTGGTAGTCGGCGGCCATGGTGCCGTTGCGCACCGTCAGCCCGTTCTCGAAATCGTGCTCGATAATGGCCATGCCGGTCTGCACCGTCGCCTGCGCGGTGTTCAGGCTAGGGCTGCCGAAGAAGGTCGAGAAGTCGCCGTTCGGCGCGAACGGCGTGGTCGGGTTGAAGCGGGTCGCGCCGCCCGGCAGCCCCTGCGAGGGATTGCCGCGATCGGCGGTGCGCTCGTCGTGAAAGTACTCGTAGCTCAGTTTGATTTTGGTGTTGTCGTCGGGCTTCAGCGTTACCGTTGGATTGATGCCGTAGCGCTCCAGATGATTGAAATCACGGAAGGCGTCGGCGCCCTCGTAGAACACGTTGAGCCTTGCTGCGACGTTGTCGTTGATCGCCTGTCCGGCATCGAGGCTGACGCGGCGATCGCCCCACGAGCCGGTCTGCGCCGTCGCCTCGTAGACGCGGTTGCCGTCGGCTTCCTTCAGCGTGCGGTTGAGCAGGCCGCCACCGGCGCCGCGGCCGAAGGTCAGCGCGCTCGGCCCCCTCAACACCTCGATGCTCTGGGCATTGTACATGTCGCGGAAATACTGCACGTCGTCACGAAAGCCGTTGACGAAGAAGTTGGCGCTGGAATCGACGCCGCGGATCACGAGTTCGTCGCGATTGCCCTCGCCCTGGTGCACGGCAACGCCGGGGACATAGCGGGTGACATCGGTGAGGCCCTGGTAGTTCTGGTCGCGGATCTGCTCCCGCGTGATCACGTTGAGCGATTGCGGGATGTTGACGATCGCGGTGTTGGTCCTGGTCGCAACCGACGTACTGTTGGCGAAATAGCCCGATGTGCCGGTGCGGGCGTCCTGCGATTCCGCGAAGGGTTTTGCCGCCGCCGCGGGCGCGATCCGCCGTGCCGTCTGGGTGCGGCGGCCTCGTGCTGCGGCGGTGCTACGCGATGTCGACGGCGCGCTGCGGCGGCGTTGCGTGGCCGGCGGGGTGACTGTCACCGGCGGCAGCGACGAGGCGCCGGCCTGCGACGGCGCCGATTGCGCCTGTGCGGCAGATGTAGCGAGCGGAACGCTCAGCGCGAGATAGCTCGCCGTGAGCAGCGCAAGCGAGACAGTGCGACGATGGGCTTGTGATCTTGATGTCATGACGTCGTCCCCAAGCAATTCTCGCCTTCGCTGAAGGCGATGCGCCGTCCTCTAGTGAGGTGAGGCGCTGTGCGTCCAGACGACGGGCGCGAGAAAATTTTTGCGTGACGACGGAATAAAATCGCGACGAATGGACGCGGATACACCTCGCGGCGAGCGCAGGGTTGGAAAAGTCAAGGATGCGAATGGTTTCTGTCGGCTTCCGGATTTGCGCCCGGAAACGAAGAGCGGCGCTTGCGCGCCGCTCTTCTTGTAGCGATTCCAGATTGTAGCGGTTCTAAAACGATCAGGACGTCGTGGTCATGCGGTTGCGGATCGCGGCCGCAACCCCGCCGGCAGATGCGCATCGATCCAGCCAGTGATCGCACGCTCGTTGCGATGGTAGAGCAGGCCTGCGGCGATCACGGCAATGCCGATCAGCGACAGCGAGAACGGAAACCACAGCGAGTCCTTGAACACGACGTCGGCGAGATGGCCGAGATAGAGGCAGATGCCGAACGCGCCGAACACCGCATAGGCGCGCCGCATCAGGATCACGGCGATCACGATCAGGCCGACATTGAGCAGGCAGTACACTGCCTTGCTCAATTCGGTTGAGCCTTCGGACGCGCTAATTCCGCCCCAGAACGCCATCAGGCCGAACAGATGCAGCCAGAACGCAAAGTCGCCGTTGCGGCTGCGATAGTCCACGATCCAGGCCACCGCGAGCACGGCAAGCCCGAACCAGATCGACACCCTGCGGCGCATCTCGAAATCGGCGTGAGCCATGCCGCTGAACCACGGCGCCAGGTCCATCGACATGAACCACAGCGCGACCGAGATGATCGCGACGATGAAGGCGAAGCGGTAGTAGCGCAGCGCGACGATGCCGGCGGCGACGGTCGCGATCTCCATGAAGATCCAGCTGCCCTTCACCCAGACGTAGAAGTCCTGCACGGTTCCCGGCTTGCCGAACTTGCCCCACCAGCCAAGCTCGTCCTGGATGCCGTAGACCGCGAGCGGCGCCATCGAGACCGCGATCGCGATCAGCAGGCCGCCGGGAACCCGCAAATTCTTGTCGTGCCAGAGGTGGTGACCCGCCACGCTGAACCCGACCGCATAGGCGATCGCGCAGGCCGTGAGCGCCCGGCCGCCCATCTGGGTGAAGGCCAGGGTCGAGAACAGGCCCATGGCACCGATCACGATGAGCGCGCCGGCGTACCAGAGCACATGCGCGGCATCGAATTTGGCGGCGGGACTAACATCGCCCGCCGGCCCCTGCCCGGCGCTGCTCGCCAGGAAAGCGAGCAACCGTTCCAGATCGGCCGGGCTGATCGCTCCGGCATTGGCGGCGTCCCGGAGATCCTTGGCTGAATATGGCATGCGGCTATCCTCACGGCCGGTTTTCGCGCCTGCTCCCGATCATCCGGGACAAAGACGCCCTGTTCTCATGAGTATATCCAGAAATGAGCAACGTTCAATAATTTCTTGAGCAACGCTCACAATATTTTGCGAGCAAGCCCTGACCCACCCCGCGCCCGGCGGATCGGCAGTCGCTGGCCGGACTTAGTCCGCCAGCGCCTTCATCTCCTTGTAGAGATCGGATTTGCCCTCGAAGCCGATGCCGGGAAGGTCGGGCA
Source organism: Bradyrhizobium brasilense (assembly GCF_029714345.1). Classification (NCBI taxonomy): domain Bacteria; kingdom Pseudomonadati; phylum Pseudomonadota; class Alphaproteobacteria; order Hyphomicrobiales; family Nitrobacteraceae; genus Bradyrhizobium; species Bradyrhizobium brasilense. The sequence goes on along the minus strand of NZ_CP121669.1, from coordinate 2,784,407 downwards.
TCACGATGTGGCCACCCTCGACGCGCACGCCATCCGGGAACCCGCCATAGGGCTGGAACAGGTCGGGGTAGCTCTCATTGCCGCCGAGGCCGAGGCCGGCCGCGATGTTGAGCGACATCTGGTGGCCGCCATGCGGGATGCAGCGGCTCGGCGACCAGCCGTGGGTCTTCAGCATCTCGAGCGTCCGCTGATACTCGCAGAGCCCGTAGGAGAGCGCGCAATCGAATTGCAGCCAGTCGCGGTCCGGCCGCATGCCGCCGTAGCGGATCAGGTTCCGCGCATCCTGGTGACTGAACAGGTTCTCGCCTGTCGCCATCGAGCCGGGATAGAACTCGGCCAGCGCGGCCTGCAGCGCGTAGTCGAGCGGGTCGCCGGCCTCCTCGTACCAGAACAGCGGATACTCGCGCAGCATCTTGGCGTAGGCGATCGCGGTTTCCAGATCGAAGCGGCCGTTGGCGTCGACCGCAAGCTGCGCCGCGCTGCCAATCTCCTTCAGCACCGCCTCGATGCGCTCGCGGTCCTCGGCAAGCGGCGCGCCGCCGATCTTCATCTTCACGACGTTATAGCCGCGATCGAGATAGCCGCGCATCTCCTTGCGCAGCGCGCCGAGGTCCTTGCCGGGATAGTAATAGCCGCCGGCGGCGTAGACGAACACGCGCGGATTGGCTGATAGCCCGTGGCGCTCGGCGAGCAGCCGGAACAGCGGCTTGCCCGCGATCTTCGCCACCGCGTCCCACACCGCCATGTCGATGGTGCCGACCGCGACCGAGCGCTCGCCATGGCCGCCCGGCTTCTCGTTCGACATCAGCGTCGACCAGACCTTGTCCGGATCGAGATTGCCGCCATCGGCATCGAGCAGCGATTTCGGATCGGCTTCCTTGAGGCGCGGCGCAAAGCGCTCGCGGATCAGACCGCCCTGCCCGTAACGGCCGTTGGAATTGAAGCCGTAACCGACCACCCGCTTGCCGTCGCGCACCACGTCGGTGACCACGGCCACCAGGCTCGAGGTCATCTTGGTGAAGTCGATATAGGCATTGCGGATCGGCGAGGAGATCGGCTTGGTCACCTCGCGGACGTCGACGATACGGACGGACATGGGGGGCTTTCTATGTTGGGTGCCCGCTTCTCTCCTCAGCGTCATTGCGAGGAGCGAAGCGACGAAGCAATCCATGCCTCAACAACAAGCGTAGGAATGGATTGCTTCGCTTCGCTCGCAATGACGGCAGAGGAAGCGGCTTCAGGACTTCGTCTTATCCCGGAAATACGGCTCGACCGGCCCGTGCACCTTGATGGTCAGCGGATTGCCGTAACGGTCCTTGGCATTACCAGCGGTGACGCGGACCCAGCCTTCGCTGATGCAGTACTCCTCGACATTGGTCTTCTCGGCCCCCTTGAATCGGATGCCGACATCGCGGGCGAGAATATCCGCATTGTAGTACGGGCTGTTCGGATCGACCGAGAGGCGGTCGGGGAATTGGTCGTTGGTGTCGTTGTCGTCGCTCATAGCAGCGCCTCGATATCCTTCCTCAATCCTTCGGGCCGGGCGGTCGGCGCATGCCGCGCCACGACCTTGCCGGCGCGATCGACCAGGAACTTGGTGAAGTTCCATTTGATCGCGGGCCCGAGCAGGCCCGACTTCTCACGTTTCAGGTGTTCGTACAATGGATGCGCGCCTGAGCCATTGACGTCGATCTTGGCGAACATCGGAAACGTCACGGCGTAGTTGGTCTCGCAGAACGCGGCGATCTGCTTCGCATCGCCCGGCTCCTGCGCGCCGAACTGGTTGCAGGGGAAGCCGAGCACGGCAAAGCCGCGCGCCGAGAGGCCGGCGTGCAGCTCCTGCAGGCCCTTGTATTGCGGCGTGAACCCGCAGGCGCTCGCCGTGTTCACGATCAGCAGCACCTGGCCCTCGAACCGCTGCAGCGGCACGTCGTCGCCGGCGAGCGACTTGGCGGTGAAATCGTAAACGGTCGCCATCTCAACTGACCGGATCGATCGGAGACGACGGCGTGCCACCGGCCTCGATCGCTTCACCAGCGGCAAGGCAGAGATCCTCGCGGTAGCGTCCGGCCACCAGTTGCACGCCGACCGGGATCCGTCCCACGAGACCGGTGGAGACCACGAGCCCGGGAAGCCCCATGAACGGGATCGCAATCTGCGGCAGCTGCGCGTGCCACACCCGCGCGAACGACGCCTCGTCCTTGCGGTCGAGATGGTCGGGGAACGGCAGTTCGCCGGACACCGGCATCAGCAGCACCGGATATTTCTCGAAGAAGGCGAACCATTCGCGCGTCAGCGTGGCGCGGCGGGTCAGCGCCTGCGACAGGTCGAACGGATGCACTTTGGAGCGGACGCCGCGCAGGCAGGCCAGTGCGCCGGGATCGCCCTCGCGCTCGGCGAAGGCAAGCTGGGCCTCGTAACCGTCGCCGAGCCAGAGCCGGGTCTGGATCTCGGCCGCCTCGCGCAAGGACGGCGTGTTTGCGATTTCCTCGACGATCCAGCCGGCCTTCTGCAAGCGCTTGCCGGCATCGGCCACCGCGGCGACCACTTCCGGCACAGGATCGAGACCATCCGGATTGAGGCACATCGCAACGCGCTTCTCGCGCGGCGGTCCCTCGAGCGGCACCGGCGCATACCAGGGGTCGCGATAGTCCGGCGCCGACATCGCCGCGAGCGAGATGCGCAGATCGTTGACGGTGCGCGCCAGCGGGCCCGACACCGCGCTGATCTGCGGGCCGATCGGCCGCTCCGGCAAAGCCGAATTGAAGGCCGGGATGCGGCCCATGCTCGGCCGCAGGCCGTGCACGCCGCAGGCATAGGCCGGATAGCGCACCGAGCCGGCAATATCGGTGCCGTGCGCGATGTGGCCGATGCCGGCCGCGACCGCGGAGCCCGCGCCGCCGGACGAGCCGCCAGGGGTGATGCCGGGGTCGCGCGGGTTCTTGGTGTCGCCGTGAATGAGGTTGGTGGTGAACCAGCGATAGGAGACCGCCGGACAATTGGTGCGGCCGAGCAGCACTGCGCCGGCCTTGCGCAGATTGGCGACCACCGGATTGTCGACCTTGGCGATGACGTCGCGCTGCGCCTTCAGCCCGTTGGTGGTGGCGTAGCCCTCCTGGTCGACATTGACTTTGATGGTGATTGGCACGCCGGCGAGCGGCCCGACCGCCTCGCCGCGCGCAATGGCCGCATCGACCTTGGCGGCCTGCGCCAGCACGTCGTCCGGCCGGTGATCGACCACCGCGTTGAGCTTTGGGTTGACCGCGTCGAGCCGGGCGAGCCCGGCCTCCGCCGCCTCCTTCGCCGACACCTTCTTCGATTTGATGAGGCTGGCGAGCTCGGCCGCCGACAGACGCCAAATATCCTGCATGTGCAACTCCGTGTGACGCTGCGTTTTAGCGCCGCGCGAAGAACATGGCCAGCGGTCCGCCGCCCGATGTTTCAGCGGACGTGCGCAATGTAATAGGCAAGGTCGCCGATCTGCTCCTTGGTGACCGTTTGCATCACGTCGGCCATGGTGGCGTCATAGCCATGGCGGCTATTGTCCTTGTATTCGGCCAGCGTCTTGGCGAGGTAGTCCTCGCGCTGGTTGGCGATGCGCGGGACATTCTCCTTGCCGGAGAAATCGGTGTTGTGGCAGCTGTTGCAGCGGTTCTGCTGCGCCAGCGCCTGGCCGCGCGCCATCCGGGCCGGATCGCTGGCGTCAGCGGGCGGCGTGGGCTTCGGCAAGGTCGCGATGAAATCGGAGAAGCTGCGCAAATCGTCGTCGGTCAGCGGCTTCGCCATCTCGTTCATGGGGTCGAACACCCGCAGCTTCTCGCGGAACATGAAGAGCTGGATCAGCGCATAGGGCGCCGTCTGGCCGCCGAGCGACGGCGTGTTCTCGGTCTCCGACGTGCCATGCTCGCCATGGCAGGCAAAGCACGCCGCGGCGCGCTCCTGGATGGTCTCGGCATTCGCGGATACGGCGACGGAGGCGAGTGCCAGGACCGCAATGATCGTTTTGTGCATTGGCCTCTCCTGGCATGTTCCGTCATTGCGAGGAGTTCGCGACAAAATTGCAAGGCAATTTTGCGCTGAAGCGACGAAGCAATCCATATCGCCGCGAGGGCAGAATGGATTGCTTCGCTTCGCTCGCAATGACGGTGACTGAGCTACTTCAACTTACTGATTGGCGACTTTCGGCTTGCCGTAGCTGACGCGATAGACCGCGCCGTTCCAGTCGTCGGAGACCAGCAGCGAGCCGTCCTTCAGCAGCATCACGTCGACCGGGCGGCCGACATACTTGTTGTCCTCGAGGAAGCCGGTCAGGAACGGCTCCATCGACTTCACGGTGCCGTCCTTGTTCAGCCTGACGGCGACCACGTCACCACCCTGCTTCTGCGACTTGTTCCAGGAGCCGTGACGCGCGACGAAGATCACGTTCTTGTAGCTCTTCGGGAACATGCTGCCGGTGTAGAAGCGCATGCCGAGCGACGCGGTATGCGGGCCCATCAGGCCGGCCGGCGCGGTGTAGTCCTTGCAGTTCTTGCCCCAGCCGAGCTCCTGGTCGATGATGTTGCCCTGGTAGCAGTACGGCGCGCCGAAATCCTCGCCCGCCTTGGTGATGCGGTTGAGCTCGTCTTCCGGCACCGTCTCCGACAGCCAGTCGCGGCCGTTGTCGGTGAAGTACATCTGCTTGTTCTCGGGATTCCAGTCGAAGCCGACCGTGTTGCGCACGCCGAGCGCGTAGACCTCGGCGCCGGAGCCATCGAGATTCATGCGGCGGATCTGGCCGTGGTCGGCGTCATGCAGCACGTTGTTGCCGGGCTGTCCGACCGGAACATAAAGCTTGTTGTCGGGACCGACGGCGATGAACTTCCAGCCATGCGCCTCGTCCTTCGGCAGCTTGTCGTAGACGACGGTGGGCTTCGGCGGGTTATCCAGATTGTCCTCGATCTTGTCGATCTTGGAGACCTTCGAGAGCTCGGCGATGTAGAGCGTGCCGTCCTTGAAGGCGACGCCGTTCGGACGATAGAGGCCGGAGGCGATCACCTTGACCGAGCGCTTGCCGTCCTTGTTGACGATCGCATAGACCTTGTCGACGAGGCGGCTGCCGACGAACACCGTGCCCTTGTCGCCGAGCGCCAGCGAGCGCGCGTTGGCCATGCCGGCCGCATAGACCTCGACATTGAAGCCGGCCGGCGCCTTGAGTTTGGCGAGCGGCAGCTTGTCGGGTGCGGACGGCAGCGGCGGCGGCGCCACCGGCGCGAGCTTGGCGGCGGCTTCATTGTCCGGTCGCCCGATCAAGGGCGAGCCCGGCGGCAGCGGCTGGGCGGCGGGGGCGGCACCTGCCGCCGGCGCGGCCGGCTGTTGCGCTGCAGCAGAGAGCGTGAACGCCCCGAGCATGGCCCCCGCGAGCAGCAAGCTGCGCGGTGCGAACGAGTGTTTTTTCATGAAGATCTCCCCTGGGTGGAAGCCGTTGTTGGTTGCGCCATTGACGTCGCCCGGCGCGGTTCGGCTTTCCGTTCATAGTCTTGCGAATTTGTCCGGACAATTGCAATCGGAAACATGCTGGCGTCGGCCAACGCATGGTTGTGGCCGCGCGGCGGGCCAGCGCGCGTCAGTGCCTTGTCATCGAGCGGTCCGGGCGATCGAGAATCGCCTCGGTGAATGGAAACTCCAGCACGACCTCGCCCTCGTCGTCGGTCACCTCGATCACGGCGCTAAGCAGCGCGCCATCGGCGCCCTCAGTCTTGAGCAGTTCGCGAATCATCGCGCGCGCCATTTCCCACGCACGATCGGGGTCCCGCAGGATTTCGCCGTCGGGATCGGAGATCAGCTCGTCGCCGATACGGGTGTTGAAGAAATAGCGTGGCATCGGCTGAACTCGGCTCGGTTAGTCGCCTCCCGTCGCGGGGAAGCACGGATCGTCACCGGGACCTTCGGAGGACCGCGGGGCTGCTGTTTACTTATTCCAACATCACCATTCACCGTGTGGCGAACAACAGGAAAAAGGTCTGATGCCACGGGCTTTTGACGGGAAACGCGCGCACAAATTTGTGAGTGGGTAAGGTTTGCTTGCCGCAGTGCAGCATGCCCCTCGAGGCGGCACCTTACAGAAAATTTAACTGGCGAACTTTTCCAACCACAGTAGTTTACTCTGCAGGGCGGAAAGTTCGTCCGGTTGCAACAAGGAGAGCCAAATGGCCTGGAAAGCACCGAAGATCGTTGAAGTGTCGGTCGGCATGGAAATCAACATGTATATGTGCGCAACCCGCAAGTAAGCGGCAGCGCCCTCTACACGTTTAGCGTTTTAGCGCAGGTGGACATCCGGGCGTAACGCGCTCCCGAGCAAGGGAGTGTGTTTCAAATCCGGAGTCCACCTCGTAACGTTTCTGGGTCCAACAAACTTCTCCAGGCCAAGCTTCTCCAGGGGACGGATCATGCTTCGTGTCGTCGTCCTGGGTGCCGCAGCGGGTGGCGGCGTTCCGCAGTGGAACTGCGGCTGTGCCGTCTGCAGGACGGCGCGAAGCGACCATCCCGAACTGCAGAGCACGCAAGCCTCGATCGCCGTCAGCGGCGATGGCGTGCACTGGTTCCTGGTCAATGCCTCCCCGGATCTGCGCCAGCAGTTGATTGCCACGCCGCAGCTGCATCCGAAGCACGGCGCACTGCGCCACAGCCCGATCGCGGGCGTCATCCTCACCAATGGCGAGATCGACGCGGTCGCCGGGCTATTGTCGATGCGTGAGGGATCGCCGTTCACGATCTACGCGCATGAGCGGGTGCTCGCGATCCTGCGCGCGAACAGCATCTTCAACGTGCTCAGCGACAAGAACGTCGACCGCCGGCCGATCGCGGTCGACCAGGCCTTCGAACCGGCCCTCCCCGACGGATCGCCGTCCGGGCTCGAGGTGCTGCCGTTCGAGGTTCCCGGCAAGGGCGCGTGGTATCTCGAGGGCAAGGCGCATCCGGCGGGCGCCGACGGCGTCGGCGATACGCTCGGCCTGCGTATTGCGGACAGGCGCAGCGGCAAATATTTCTATTTCCTGGCCGCCTGCGCACGGGTGACTGACGACCTGAAATCACGGCTCAAGGGCGCCCCGCTGGTGTTTTTCGACGGCACGGTGTGGCGCGACGACGAACTGATCGCGGCGGGCCTTGGCAACAAGACCGGCCAGGGCATGGGCCATATCGCGATGTCGGGCGATCAGGGTGCGATCGAAAGCCTCGCCGGGCTCGACATCGGACGAAAAGTGTTTTTGCATATCAACAACTCCAACCCGGCGCTGCTTGGGACCTCGGCCGAACGCAAGGCGGCCGAACAGGCGGGCTGGCAGATTCCCTCCGACGGAACGGAGATCGTGCTGTGAATGTCGTGCCTACCACCGGAATGACCGCGCTCTCGATCGGCAAGGGCATCACGCTCGACAGTGCCGAGGAGATGGAGGCGACGCTGCGCACGATCGGTGCCACGCGCTATCACAGCCTGCACCCGTTCCACCGCCTGCTGCACGGCGGCAAGCTCAACAAGGGCCAGGTCCAGGCCTGGGCGCTGAACCGCTATTATTACCAGAGCACGATCCCGCTGAAGGACGCGATGGTGATCTCGCGCTTCCGCGACCGCAACACAAGGATCGAATGGCGTCACCGCATCGAGGATCACGACGGCGATCTCGGCAATGAGGGCGGCATCGAGCGCTGGCTGAAGCTGACCGAAGGCCTCGGCCTCGACACGGCCTATGTGGAGTCCACCGAAGGCATTCTGCCGGCGACGCGCTTCGCCGTCGAAGCCTATGTGCATTTCTGCCGCGATCGCACGCCGCTGGAGGCGATCGCCTCCTCGCTCACCGAATTGTTCGCGCCGAACCTGCACGAGGAGCGCATCTCGGGGATGCTGAAGCACTACGACTTCGTCAACCCCGACATCATGAGCTATTTCAGCCGCCGCCTCACCCAGGCGCCGCGCGACGCCGGCTTCGCGCTTGAATACGTCAAGCAGCACGCCAAGACGCCCGCGGAGCGCGAAGCGGTCTGCAACGCGCTGATCTTCAAGACCAACGTGCTGTGGGTGCAGCTCGACGCGCTGTATCATGCGTATGTCGACGGCCAAATTCCGCCCGGCGCCTTCGTGCCGAAGACAGGTTAGAGACAACATCATGGCCAGCCGCAACATCAGCGTCAGCGAGACCAGCCGGCCGAAACTGCCGCGCCATACCAAGCTGAAATTCGACGAGACGCGGCAGGTCTGGGTGATCCTGGCGCCCGAGCGCGTGCTGGCGCCGGACGACATCGCGGTCGAGGTGCTGCAGCTGTGTGACGGCATGCGCAGCGTCGCCGAGATGGTGGACCAGCTCGCGGAAAAATACGCCGCCCCACGCGAGGCGATCGCGACCGACGTGGTCGCGATGCTGCAGGATCTGGCCGACAAGGGTTTTCTCACCGAAGCGCGCGAGAGCACAGCATGAGTGACACGCTCGCCGACAACAAGACGACAGCGCCGGGCCCGAGCGCAGCCCCAAGTGATGGGCTCGCCGTGCTGGAGAGCCGCCGCTCGGCGGCCGAGACCCACGGCATTCCCCTTGCGGTGCTGCTCGAGATCACCCATCGCTGCCCGCTGCAATGCCCCTACTGCTCGAACCCGGTCGAGCTCGACCGCGGCTCGACCGAGCTCACCACCGAGGAATGGAAGAAGGTGCTGAGCGAGCTTGCCGAGCTCGGCGTGCTGCAGATCCACTTCTCCGGCGGCGAGCCGACCGCGCGCAAGGACATCGTCGAGCTGGTGCAGCACGCGACCGATGTCGGGCTGTATTCCAACCTGATCACCTCGGCCGTGCTGCTGACCAGGGACAAGCTTTCGGCGCTGGCCGACGCCGGCCTCAGCCATGTGCAGATCAGTTTTCAGGGCAACGAGCCCAACGTCGCCGACCGCGTGGCAGGGCTGAAGGACGCGCACAAGAAGAAGCTCGAGGTCGCGAAATGGACGCGCGAGCTCGAATTGCCGCTCACGGTGAATGCGGTGATGCACCGGCAGAACCTGCACCAGCTGCCCGACATCATCCAGATGGCCGTCGACCTCGACGCCGACCGGCTCGAGGTCGCCAACGTGCAGTATTACGGCTGGGCGCTGAAGAACCGTGCGGCGCTGATGCCGACGATCGAGCAGATCGAGGAGACCAGCCGCATCGTCGAGGAAGCCCAAATGCGCCTGAAGGGCACGCTTGCGATCGACTATGTAGTGCCGGATTACTACGCGCTGCGGCCGAAGAAATGCATGGGCGGCTGGGGCCGCCAGTTCTTCAACATCTCGCCGGCCGGCAAGGTGCTGCCGTGCCACGCCGCCGAAAGCATCACCGGGCTCGAATTCGAATCGGTGCGCTCGAACCATTCGATCGCCTGGATCTGGCAGAACTCGGAGGCCTTCAACCGCTATCGCGGCACCGGCTGGATGCCGGAGCCGTGCAAGTCTTGCGAATTCCGCGAGGTCGATTACGGCGGCTGCCGCTGCCAGGCCTTTGCGCTGACCGGCGATGCCGGCAACACCGACCCGGCCTGCGCGCTGTCGCCGCGACACGAGGAGATCTTCAAGCAGGCCGAGCGGGAATCCGCCGGCACGCAGAACCGTTTCCTGTATCGCAACTTCGCCGGCGGCACGCTGGAGACGGACGAACCCCGGAACGAATCCCAGGACAAGCGCAATGGCGCCTGACGCCGACGTCGGCAAGGCCGCGAGGCGTGCCGATCCCTTTGCGCCGCTGACGTCGGAATGGCTCGACGTCGGCGATGGTCACGATCTCCATGTCGAGAGCGTCGGGCGCGAGGGCGGCATTCCCGCGGTCTATCTGCATGGCGGCCCCGGCAGCGGCTGTCAGCCCGATCATCGCCGGCTGTTCGATCCCGAGCGCTTTCACGCCGTGCTGTTCGACCAGCGCGGCTGCGGCCGCAGCCGGCCGAAGGGCAGCCGCGACAATAACACGACGCAGCACCTGATCGCGGATATGGAGAAGATCCGCGATCGCTTCGGCTTCGCGCGCTGGATGGTGGTCGGCGGCTCCTGGGGCGCGACGCTGGCGCTGGCTTATGCGCAGGCCCACCCTGAGCGGGTCAGCGGGCTGGTGCTCCGCGCGACGTTTCTCGGCACAGCGGAGGAATTGGACGACGTTTTCCTGCGCGCCTTGCCGCGCTTCTATCCCGCCCTCCATGAGGACTTCCTCAACTTCCTGCCCGAGAGCGAGCGCGCAGCACCGCTTGCGGCCTATTATCGCCGCATCCTCGATCCCGACGCCGCCGTGCATGCGCCGGCCGCGCGCGCCTGGCACGACACCGAACGCGCGTTGTCGGAGCACACGCCGAAGCAGACGCGGCTCGACCTCAAGGCCTCGGGCGCCCTGCCCTCGACGCCGTTCATGGAGGCGCACTACTTCGCCAACAATTGCTTCATGCGGCCGCGTCAATTGATGGACGAGGCCGGCAGGCTCGCCGGCATTCCCGGCATCCTGGTGCAGGGCCGCTACGATCTGTTGTGCCCGCCCGCAACATCGCACGCGCTCGCCGCGCGCTGGCCGGGCAGCGAGGTCCGCATCATCGATGGCGCCGGCCACATCCTCTACGATCCCGGCATCCGCAACGCCGTGATGAAGGCGATCGCCGACCTCGCGGCGAAGCGCTAGACCGCCGCAGGAACATCCTCGACATCAGGAGCCGGTGAAGAGTTCGACCGGCTCCCTTGCTTCCCTCAATGTTTGCACTTGCCGGGAGGACATGCCGGCGCCGCCCGTGGCGCGGCCGCGGGCCTTGGCGGCGCCGCCATCCGCGGTGGCGGCGCTGCGTGTTGCACCTGCATCGCCGGCCGTGGCGGCGGCGCGGCGCGCGGAGCCGGTGCCGGCGCCGGACGCGGCGGCAAAGCCGCAGCACGAGGTGGCGGGGCAACCGGCCGCGGCGGCGGAGCCGCAGCCCGCACTGGCGGAGCTACGGCATGGACTGGCGGAGCTGCCGCATGCGCCGGCGCGGGCCGGGAGACCGGTGCTGGCGACACTGCCGCGCGCGCGGGTGCCGGGCGCGCGGCCGGCGTCGACCGTGTCGACATCGCGCGGTTCGCCGGTGACGGCGCCGCCGAGGGCTTCACGTTTGCGGTCGGAGCGGTCGCCGCATGCGGGAGCGGTTGCGCACCTGGCTTGCCGGCGGCCGCGGGTGAGGCGGGCGCGTTTGTCGCCGGCGCGACACCGGGCTTGGCCGGAGGAGCAGGCTGCGCATTGGCAGGCGCCATGGCAGTCGCCGGCTTGCCCGGCACCACCGTATTCGGCTTTGCCCCCGGTTGCGCGGCGCCGGGTTGTGCGGCTCCCGGCGGCACAGCGCCATGCTGCATGGCATTGGCCGGTGCGGTCGCCGACTGCGGCAGCGGCGGTCCATTTTTCGCGCCCGGCAGGGTATGCGCACCCGGTGTGCCCGGCGCGCCCATCGCATTCGGAGCGGCGGCAGCATTCGGAGTGGCAGCAGCATTCGGTGCCGCGGCAGCGTTCGGTGCGGCGCGCGGAGCTCCCATCGCCGCACCTTGCGCGGGCGTCACGCCTTGCGGAGCGCCCGGCAGATTGGCGCGCTGCATCGCCGCGGCCGGCAGTCGCGGTGCCGCCGTCACCGGCGCGCCGCCCATCGCCGCCGTCACCCCGGCCGCATGGAGCTGCGCCGGCGTCGGGTTGGGATTGTTGATGACGGTGTTGATGACAGTGGTGTTGTGGATGTTGTTGAACACGATGTTGTTCTGCGGCGGCACGACATAGGCCGGTGCGGCGACATAGGCCGGCATCGCCACGAACGTCGGCGTCGGCAGCACGTACAGGCCGATCGGCGGCGGCGGTGGCGGCAGCACGACGAAGTCCGGCGGCGGCGGCGGCAGGAAGACCACCGGCGGCGGCGGAGGCGGCGCGAAGTCGAACACCGGATCGCTGTAGTACAGCACCGGACGGTCGACATAGACGACCTCGTCGGGCGGCGGCGGCGGCACGTCATAGTCGAGCACCGTGAACTGCGGCGGCGGCTCGAGCGCGGCCGACAGATAGGTGAGCCGGCGCCTTGCGTCGTAGGCATGCGGCCCGCGTGAATAACGCCGCAGATACGACCAATACGCATCAGGCGTGTCGGCATTGTAGCTGCGCCGCCAGGTGATGGCCTCGCGCCGCGCCGCCACGATCGCGCGCACGCGCTTGGCCAGGGGATCGTTCGGATAGGCCTGGAGGTAATCCTCGTAGCCCTGCAGCGTGTCGCGCTCCAGCGCCGCGGCGTAGGCATCCTGCGCCGAGAAATCGCGGATCGGCTTGGTGCGCAGCCCGGCATCGACCTGCTGCGGCGGCGCGTCCGGCTTGCGCTCGAAGAACATGAAGGGCGCGTCGACCTTGTGCGCATCCCACGGGATCTCGGCGCCCTTGGTCATCTCGTTGACGCGCAGGCGGACGCGGTCGAACACCTCGGGCAGGGTCAGGCCGCCGGTGCGGATCATTTCCGCCAGCGCTTGCGCGTAAGGCCCGTAGGGCGGCGCACCGTCAGGGGCAACGGTGCCGGGCGCCGAATTGAAGCCGATCAGCATCTTCGGATCGGGATCGACCAGCGCAAGACCGCCGGCCAGCGGCTGGCCCTCCTTGGCGAAGGGATTGCTGCGCGCCGCATCGAGCACGATCACGCCGGCCTTGATCGGCAGCGCCGAGAGCTGATGGCTGTAGTCGGAGATGCGGATCGCCTCGACCGGCACGTCGGTGTCGCGGGCAATCTTGGCATCGACCGGCACGAAATAGTTCTCGCCTGTGAGCTGCACGCCGTAGCCGGCGAGATAGACGAAAGCGACGGCATTGGGCCCCGCCTCCTGCACCTTCTGCATGAAATCGCGGAACGATTTGCGCAGCGTCTCGCCGTCGAGATCTCGTGCGCCGATCACGTCGAAGCCGGCGGCCTGCAAGGTCTGCGCGATCAGGCCGGCGTCGTTCGCGGCGGTCTGCAACGCGCCGGCCTCATAGGCGCCGTTGCCGACGACAAGTGCGAGACGCTTTTCCTGATCCTGCGCATGCACGGGAAGCGAGGCGAGCGACACCAGACCGACGATCAATGCCCACAGAATGCGTGCCATGGTGGTCGTCCCTTTTCTTCTCGAGAGTTGTCGTAACGAATGAAATGCTACCTCTGTGAACCGGTGCTGAACAGGATTGCAGCAATTGTGGCAATCCTTGGTCTGTGGTGACGGGAACCGGCTTCCCTGGTCCGCGCGATCAGGCGATATTGCGCGGATAAAACAGGCAAAAAAGGAGCACTCGATGCCAATCGCCGGACAAGGCATGCTGCTGACCTCGATGGATATCGACAGCTTGCACGAAGCTGAATTCAATCGCTGGTACGACCGTGAGCATCTCGAGGAACGGGTCGCCATCGACGGCTTCCTGGAAGCCCGCCGCTACGTCGCCCATGACGGCAAGCCGAAATATCTCAGCCTCTACTCGACCGCGACCTTCGATGTGCTCGAGAGCCCGGCCTATCGCAAGGCGCTCGCCAACCAGACCGACTGGTCGAAGGCCAATATCGCGCGCTTTCAGAACATGATCCGCGGGGTCGCGCGCATCACGATCAGCCGCGGCGTCGGCAGGGGTGCAGCGCTCGGCATCATCCGCCTGCGCCCACCTGCCGAAGGCGCGGACAAACTTCGCGCTGCATTGCGGGAGCAACTCGATCCGGCCTCGCGCGACGGCATCATCTCGATGCACCTCCTGGAGAACGACCCTGACCTGTCGAAACCGCTCACGGCGGATGCGGAGAAACCCGATCCCGGCGCCGGCGACTGGTTCGTGCTGATCGACGCCACCGACGTCGGCGCGGTCCCCGCAGCGGCCGCAGGCATCACCGGCAATGCAGCCTTGAAGCCGCTCGTGGTCACCAGCGGCGTCTACAGGCTGTTGTGGGATATCGCGAAGAGCGACCTTCCGCGCGAGTAAGCCTGATCCGGAAGCGTGCGAGGCGCCTTCCCGAAAAACATTTTCTCAAGCAAGCGTGGCGGCGCAGATCATGCTGCACCGCCACATAACGCAATCGAGATTAACGCTACACGCGCATCAGCCGCGCGAAAGCTGATGATCGGACAATTTAGCCTTTGCCTTCCCTTGAACGGCTCTAATAAGATAAGCCTATGATCCAATTCAAAAACCAGAACAACGCCACGTGAGCGTTCGTCGTCAACGATAAGGCCGCGCGGGTCTGGCATTTTCGCGCGGGTCAAAGGTAGGAATGAAACCGACTGATATCTCGGCGCCTGATTACTTCCACAAAGTAGTCGATTGCCAATGGGCCTGTCCCGCACACACCCCTGTTCCCGAGTACATCCGGTTGATTGCTGAGGGGCGTTACAGCGACGCCTACATGATCAATTGGAAGTCCAACGTGTTCCCCGGCATTCTCGGGCGCACCTGCGACCGTCCATGCGAGCCGGCATGCCGCCGCGGCCGGGTCGAGGATAATCCGGTCGCGATCTGCCGCCTGAAGCGCGTCGCAGCCGACTTCAAGGACGACATCAAGCATCGGCTGCCGAAGCCCGGGCCGAAGAACGGCAAGCGCATCGCGCTGGTCGGCGGCGGCCCTGCCTCGCTCACCGTGGCGCGCGATCTCGCGCCGCTCGGCTATCACTGCACCGTGTTCGACGGCGATCCCAAGGCTGGCGGCATGATGCGCAGCCAGATTCCGAAATTCCGCCTGCCCGACAGCGTGATCGACGAGGAGACCGACTACATCCTGAACCTCGGTGTCGAGTTCAAGGGTGGCCAGCGTGTCGACAGCCTGAAGCAGCTGCTCGCCGAGAACTATGACGCGATCTTTGTCGGCTCTGGCGCGCCGCGGGGCCGCGAGCTCGACATCCCCGGCCGCAAGGAGGGCGCCGCCAACATCCATATTGGCATCGAGTGGCTGGCCAACGTGTCGTTCGGCCACGTCGACAAGATCGGCCGCCGCGTCATCGTGCTCGGCGGCGGCAACACGGCGATGGATTGCTGCCGCACCGCGCGCCGCCTCGGCGGCGAAAGCGTCAAGGTGATTGTCCGCTCCGGCTTCGAGGAAATGAAGGCCTCGCCGTGGGAGAAGGAAGACGCGCTTCACGAGGACATCCCGATCCTGAACTACATGGTGCCGGTGGCGTTCAAGCATGTGGCCGGCAAGCTGATCGGCGTCACCTTCCAAAAGGTAAAGGCGGAGTACGACGCCAAGGGCCGCCGCAATCTGGTGCCCTCGGGCGAGCCTGACGAGACCGTGCCGTGCGACGATGTGCTCGTTGCGGTCGGCCAGGAGAACGCGTTCCCCTGGATCGAAGCCGATTGCGGCATCGAATTCGACAAGTGGCACATGCCGAAGGTCGATCCCAAGACGTTCGTCTCGACCAATCCGAAGGTGTTCTTCGGCGGCGATGCGGCGTTCGGGCCGAAGAACATCATCTGGGCGGTGGCGCATGGCCACGACGCCGCGCTTTCCATCCACCGCATGCTGTCCGGCGAGGACATCAACGAGCGCCCGCTGCCCGAGGTGAACGTCTCCTCGCAGAAGATGGGCATCCACGAGTGGAGCTACGACAACGACATCTCCGCCGACAAGCGCTTCAAGGTGCCGCATCGCGACAAGGTGGTCGCGCTGAAGGACATCCGCGCCGAGGTCGAGCTCGGCTACGACCTCAAGCTCGCGCTCGGCGAGGCGCAGCGCTGCCTGAATTGCGACGTGCAGACGGTGTTTTCCGCGCCGCTGTGCATCGAATGCGACGCCTGCGTCGACATCTGTCCGATGGACTGCATCAGCTTCACCGAGAACGGCGAGGAGGATGATTTGCGGCAGCGGCTGAAAGCGCCCTCGCCGCATCACGACCAGGCGCTCTACGTCTCCGGCGACCTCAAGACCGGCCGCGTCATGGTGAAGGACGAAGACGTCTGCCTGCATTGCGGGCTGTGTGCCGAGCGCTGCCCGACCGGCGCCTGGGACATGCAGAAGTACCTCATCGATATGGTTCAAGCGGGATCAACATGTCAGTCCAAAGCCCGATCAGCAGCGTAAACGACTTCGTCGTCCGCTTCGCCAACGTCAACGGTTCGGGCTCGGCTTCCGCCAACGAGTTGTTCGCGCGCTCGATCCTGCGCCACGGCGTGCCGGTCTCGCCACGCAACATCTTCCCGTCCAACATCCAGGGCCTGCCGACCTGGTATGAGGTGCGCGTCACCGAGGACGGCCATCTCGGCGCCCGCGGCGGCGTCGACCTGATGGTGGCGATGAACCCGCAGACCTGGGACAAGGACGTCGCCTCGATCGAGCCCGGCGGCTATCTGTTCTACGATTCGACCAAGCCGATGCCGTCGTCGAAATTCCGCGAGGACATCACCGTCATCGGCGTGCCGCTGACCGCGATCACCAACTCGACCTACACCGATCCCAGGCAGCGCCAGCTGTTCAAGAACATCATCTATCTCGGCGCGCTCTGTGCCCTGCTCGACCTCGATCCCAAGCTGGTCGAGCAGCTGATCGGCGAGCAGTACAAGGGCAAGGAGAAGCTGCTGTCCTCCAACGTCCATGCGCTGCATCTCGGCCGCGACTGGGCGCTGCAAAACCTGAAATGCCCGGTCGGGCTGCGGGTGAAGAAGTCCGACAAGGTCGGCGACCGCATCTTCGTCGAAGGCAACAGCGCGGCCGCGCTCGGCGCCGTCTATGGCGGCGCCACCGTGTGCGCGTGGTATCCGATCACGCCATCATCGTCGGTGGCGGAAGCCTTCACCAGCCACTGCAAGAAGTACCGCCACGATCCCGAGACCGGCAAGGCGAAGTACGCCATCGTGCAGGGCGAGGACGAACTCGCCTCAATCGGCATCGTGATCGGCGCCTCCTGGAACGGCGCACGGGCCTTCACCGCGACCTCGGGTCCCGGCATCTCGCTGATGACCGAGTTCATCGGCCTGTCCTATTTCGCCGAGATCCCGGCCGTGATCATGAACATCCAGCGCGCCGGCCCCTCGACGGGCATGCCGACCCGCACCCAGCAATGCGACGTGATCGCCTGCGCCTATGCTTCGCACGGCGATACCAAGCACGTGCTGCTGTTCCCGGAAGATCCGGCGGAGGCGTTCGAGTTCGCCGCGGCCGCCTTCGACCTCGCCGAGCGGCTGCAGACCACGATCTTCCTGATGCTCGATCTCGACATCGGCATGAACCACCGGCTGTGCCGCCCGCTGAAGTGGGACGACGCCAAGCAATACGACCGCGGCAAGGTGATGACGGCGGAGATGCTCGAGGAAGGCCGCGACTTCGGCCGCTATCTCGACGTCGACGGCGACGGCATCCCCTATCGCACCTATCCCGGCACGCATCCGACCAAGGGTTCCTACTTCACCCGCGGCACCTCTCGCGACCGCTACGCGCGCTATTCCGAGGAAGGCGCGGTCTACGCCGACAACATGCAACGCCTGGTGCGCAAGTTCGAGACCGCGCAGGACATGGTGCCGCGGCCGCTGCAGGCCAATGCGGCGAAGCCGACCAAATACGGCGTGATCTATTTCGGCTCGACCTCGCCCGCGATGGACGAGGCGATCGGGATCCTGGAGGCGCGCGGCCATCAGCTCGACCGCATGCGCATCCGCGCCTTCCCGTTCCACTCCAGCGTCGCGAGCTTCATCGCCGACCACGACTTCGTCTACGTGGTCGAACAGAACCGCGACGCGCAGCTTCGCCAGCTGATCGTCAACGAGAACGGCATCGACCCCGTCAGGCTGGTGCCGATCCTGCACTATGACGGCACACCGATCACCGCGCGCTTCATCGCGGGCGCGATCGGCGACCACCAGGATCATCTCAAGGTGACCCCTCTCCGCAAGGCCGTGACATGACTTACATTGCAAAGCCGAAGTTTCATCATCCCGGCCTGAAGAAGAACGAGCTGGGCTATACCCACCGCGATTACGAAGGGAAGATCTCGACGCTGTGCGCCGGCTGCGGCCACGATTCGATCACCGCCTCGATCATCGAGGCCTGCTACGAGCTCTCGATCGAGCCGCACCGGGTGGCGAAGATTTCCGGCATCGGCTGCTCGTCGAAGACGCCGGACTATTTCCTCGGCAATTCGCACGGCTTCAACTCGGTGCATGGCCGGATGCCGTCGGTGCTGACCGGCGCCAACCTCGCCAACCGCGACCTGATCTATCTCGGCGTCTCCGGCGACGGCGATTCCGCCTCGATCGGCTTCGGTCAGTTCGCGCATTCGATCCGGCGCGCCGTCAACATGACCTATATCGTCGAGAACAACGGCGTGTACGGCCTGACCAAAGGCCAGTTCTCGGCCACCGCCGACCGCGGCTCGAAATCGAAAAAGGGCGTCACCAACACCGACAATGCGATCGACCTGGTCGCGATCGCGCTGCAACTCGGCGCCACCTTCGTGGCGCGCAGCTTCTCCGGTGACAAGACCCAACTGGTGCCGCTGATCGCCGCTGCGATCCGCCACAAGGGGGCGTCCTTCATCGACGTGATCAGCCCCTGCATCGCCTTCAACAACCACGCCGGCTCGACCAAGAGTTTTGACTATGTCCGCGAGCACAATGACGCGGTGAATCGCCTCGACGTGCTGGTCGGCCGCGATCCGATCAGCGTCGACTATGCACCGGGCACCGTTCAGGTGGTCGAGCAGCATGACGGCTCCAGGCTGGCGCTGCGCAAGCTCGACGCCGATTACGATCCGCATGATCGTCTGGGCGCGATGACCTTCCTGCAGAAGCACGCGGCCAAGGGCCAGATCGTCACTGGCCTGCTCTATGTCGATCCGGATGCCGAGGATCTGCACACCCATCTCGACACCGTCGAGACGCCGCTCAACACGCTGGACGAACAGGCGCTGTGCCCCGGCTCGGCCGTGCTTGACAAGATCAACGCCAGCCTGCGCTGAGCAGTGGCAGCACACTCCGTGTCGTCCCTGCTCCCGTGCGCAATTGCGCACTAGGCAGGGACGACAGCGGAGTTGGTGACGGCTATTTGTCGCTCAAGACGTCGCCGAACAGCGCCCAGGACTTGCCGTCGAACCGCGCCATCTGGATTTGCCGGATCGGCGTCACATTGTCGGGCTCGGTCTGCACCTTGATGCCGGGCAACAGCATCGGCAGTTCGAGCGCCTTCAGATTGGTCGCCTGCTTGATGATGTTGGCACGGCTGTAGTCGCCGTTGCAGTTCTTCAGCACCGCCGTCATGACCTGCGCCACCGTGTAGCCCTGCACGTTGAAGAGGTCGCCCGGGCTCGCATTCGGCTGGTACTTCTTCATCCAGGCCGCAAACTCCTTCTGCGCGGGATCGTCGGCCCAGCGCGGATCGGTCGGATCCTTCAGATAGAGCCCGGTCACGACGCCGACGACGTTCTCGAGGCCGGCCGGTTCAAGCACCGCGGAGACCGAGTTCGAGACGGTCGGCAGGATGGTCAGCGGCTTCCAGCCCATGCTCGCCGCCTTGCGCAGCGCCTGGGCCGCGAATTTCGGCGTCGCCTCCGCGAAGAAGACGTCCGCGCCGGACTCGCGCATCGTCACCATCTGGGAATCGATGGTGGGATCGGTCGTGAGATACGTGGTCTCGGCGACGATCTGGCCGACATGCTCGCCGAGCCCGTCCTTGAAACCCCTCAGATAGTCCTTGCCGGCGTCCTCGTTCGGCGTGATGACGGCGATCTTCGCATCCGGCTTGGTCTTCAGGATGTATTTTGCGTAGAGCCGGCCTTCGAGCTCGTAGGTCGGATTGAAACCGACCGTCCACGGGAATTGCTTTGGATCGTTCCAGCGCGTCGCGCCGGAGGACACGAACAGCTGCGGCACGCGCTTGATGTTGAGGTACTTCTGCACCGAGATGTTCGGCGCGGTGCCGACCGCGCTGAAGACCGCGAGCACCTCGTCCTGCTCGACGAGCTTGCGGGTCTGCTCGACGGTCTTCGACGGCGAATAGGCGTCGTCGAGGCTCTCGAAGTCGATCTTGCGGCCGTTGATGCCGCCCTGATCGTTGAGCATCTGGAAATATGCGGCTTCGGCACGCGCGATCGTGCCGTAGGCCGACGCCGGGCCGCTATAGGGCGCGGTGTTTCCTATTCTGATCTCGGTGTCGGCTGCCGCGGACGGCGAGATCAACGAGGCCGTGAGCGCGGTGAAGGCGAGAAAGCCCGCCAGGCGGGAGCGAGTTGACAAGAGCATATCCTTTTCTTGGTTTTCTTGACGCGGCGCACATTATCCATCGCGTCCGCGCAGGCAATCACCAAGAACGTCTCGCGAGATTTCCGCATGCCGGCAATCGCGTTCGCGCATAGAACGCCGCCATGCGCTTTCAAAGTCGGAATGTTGCCGTGATGTTCATGATGTGAGCCTTCGATAGTCACGAAGGTTCACCGAGCAAGACTCGCATTCCGCACGGCGGTGCGCGCCGCGCTCATGTCAGCGCGAGCATTATCCTCAAGCCGCGACCGCAGCCGCGCGCGGGCTGACGACGTATTCCTTCAGCACCTTGTCGGTGCCGTCGATTTCGGTCAGTGCGACGTCGTAGGACCACAGATCGGCGAGGTGTTGCAGCACGCGCCGCGCGTCGGTCTCGTTGAGTTGCGCGCCCTTCACGGTGGTGTGACGCAGCATCAGGCGGCGATCGCCGTCGAGATCGACATCCACGACCTCGATATTGGCGTCGACGAAGCCGACGTCGTATTGCCGCGCCAGCTCGCGGCGGACCCGGCGGTAGCCGCGCTCGTCGTGGATCGCGTCGACCTTGATCCCCTGGCTTTCCGCGGGGTCGTCGTGCAAATGGAACATGCGGAAGCGCCGGATCAGCGCCGGGCTGAGGAACTGGTTGATGAAGCTCTCGTCGCGGTAGTTGCTCCAGATCTCGCGCAGCACGCCCTCGACGTCGCCCTTGCCGGCGATATCGGGGAACCACTCACGGTCCTCGTCCTCCGGATTTTTCACGATCCGCTCGATGTCCTGCATCATGGCGAAGCCGAGCGCATAAGGATTGAAGCCGGAATAGCGGCGGTCGTCGAATTCGGGCTGGAACACCACATTGGTGTGCGACTGCAGGAATTCGAGGAAATTGCCGTCGGTGAGCCGGCCCTGCTGATGCAGCCGGCTCATGATGCGGTAGTGGACGTAGGTCGCGGTGCCCTCGTTCATCACCTTGGTCTGGCCCTGCGGGTAGAAATACTGCGCGATGTGGCGGACGATGCGGATCAGCTCGCGCTGCCAGGGTGCAAGGCGCGGCGCGGTCTTCTCGAGGAAATAGAGGATGTTCTCCTGCGGCAAGCCGAGCAGCGCGCGGCGGCGCTCGGCCGTGAGCGCAGCCTTGCTCTTGGCCTTGGTGTTCGGCACCGTCCGCCACAAATCGTTGAACACGCTTTCCTCGTGCTGCCGACGCTCGCCGGCCCGCTTCTCCTCGGCACGCAAATCGAGCGTCTTCTTTCCGGGATAGCGGTCGACGCCATGCGACATCAGCGCATGCGCGGCATCGAGCGTCCGCTCCACCGTCTCGCGGCCGTGGCGGTCCTCGCAGACCGCGATATAGCCCTTGGCGAATTCCAGATAGTCGAGAATGCCGTCGGCGTCGGTCCACTGCTTGAACAGATAGTTGTTCTTGAAGAAGTGATTGTGCCCGAACGCCGCGTGCGCGATCACCAGCGTCTGCATCGTCGCCGTGTTCTCCTCCATGAGATAGGAGATGCACGGCGAGGAATTGATCACGATCTCATAGGCGAGGCCCATCAGGCCCTTGCGATAAGATGCTTCCTGGAACGCGAACTGCTTGCCGAACGACCAGTGCTTGTAGAATAGCGGCATGCCGACCGAGGAATAGGCGTCGAGCATCTGCTCGGCGGTGATCACCTCGATCTGGTTGGGATAGACGTCGAGCCCGAGCTCGGTGCGCGCGATTTTCTCGCAGGCGTCGTGGACCCGCTGCAAGGTCTGGAAATCCCAATCGGCGCCCTCGAACAGCCGTTCCCCGGAAGAACCCATCACGCTACACCCTTTCCTGCTTGCTGCGGCGCTTGAACAGGTCCTGGAACACCGGGAAGATCTCGCCGCGCTCGCTCACCTTGCGCATCGACAGCGGCGCGCCCTCGTTGCGCAGACGCTCATAGAGCGTCCAGAGCGAGGAGTCCGGCATGTCGAAGGTGTAGTTGGCGGCTTCGCCGACCTCGAGATAGGCGAAGAACTGGCAGACCGGCAGGATCTTGTCGGTCAGGAGGTGACCGGTCAGCGCGCTGTCGGAGGTCATGTTGTCGCCGTCCGAGGCCTGGGCGGCGTAGATGTTCCAGTCGGCCGGACGGAAGCGGGTGCGGACGATATCGTTCATCGCGACCAGCGCGCTCGACACCAGCGTGCCGCCGGAAGCCGGGCCATGGAAGAAGGTGTCTTCGTCGACCTCCTCGGCCCGGTCGGTATGACGGATGAACACGATCTCGACGTGCTTGTAGCGCCGCTTCAGGAACACGTAGAGCAGCATATAGAACCGCTTCGCCAGATCCTTCATGTGCTCGGACATCGAGCCTGAGACGTCCATCAGGCAGAACATCACGGCCTGCGCCACCGGCTTCGGCACCGTCTCGAAGCGGCGGTAGCGGATGTCGATCGGATCGATGAACGGGATCCGCTTGGCCTTGGCCTTCAGCGCTTCGAGCAGCGCCAGCAGCTCGCGGCGCCGCGCATCGTCATCGCATTCCGCAAGCTCCGCCTCGAGCGCCTCGATGTCGTCCTTGCGCGGCCGGCGCAGTGCCACGCGCCGCGCCAGCGCCCGGCTCACCGTGCGGCTGATTGAGATGTTGGCGGGCGAGCCGGAGGTCGCATAGCCGGCGCGCTGAATACCTTCGCTTTCGGTTTCCGCGAGCTTGCGCTTGGCAAGATCGGGCAGTTCGAGATCGTCGAGGAAGAGATCGACGAATTCGTCGCGGCTGAGCACGAAGCGGAAGGCGTCCTCGCTGTCGCCCTCGCCTGCGCCGGAGCCCTTGGCGCCGCTTTGGTTCGGGCGCTGCAGCCAGTCGCCCTCGACGAACTTCTTGTTGCCGGGCAGCACCATGTCACGCGTGCCGCCCTCGCGCCGGAACCGCGGCTCGTCCATGCCATCCAGCGGGATTGTCACTTCGCCGCCTTCCAGGACATCCTTGATGTCCCGGTCCTGCGACGACTTCTTGACGGCCCCCTGCACCAGCGCCTTGGCGCGCCGCAGAAAGCGCTGGCGGTTCTCCAGGCTCTTGCTACCCGGATTCAACCGCCGATCGACGATATGCATGACCACGTTGCATCTGCCTCACCGGATGCGATCATGACAGTCGCATCGCATTTTATTGGACAGGACGAGACGAAACGGAAAGCCGCTGCCGGCTTTCCGGATCGCGCACTAGCCGGCCTGCTTCACCCGCATGTACCACTCGACGAGCCGGCGGACCTGGCGCTCGGTATAGCCGCGCTCCACCATCCGCTCGACGAACTCGCCGTGCTTCTTCTCGGTCTCGCCGTCCTTCTTGGAGCCGAACGAGATGACCGGAAGCAGATCCTCGACCTGTGAGAATATCCGCTTCTCGATCACGTCGCGAACCTTTTCGTAGGAGGTCCAGCTCGGGTTCTTGCCGCCGTTATGGGCCCGCGAGCGCAGCGAGAACTTGACGACCTCGTTGCGGAAGTCCTTCGGGTTGGCGATGCCGGCCGGCTTCTCGATCTTGGTCAGCTCCTGGTTCAGGAGCTCGCGGTTCATCAGCTGGCCGGTGTCGGGATCCTTGAAGTCCTGATCCTCGATCCAGGCGTCGGCGTAGTCGACATAGCGGTCGAACAGGTTCTGACCGTAGTCGGCGTAGGATTCCAGATAGGCCTTCTGGATCTCGTTGCCGATGAACTCGGCATAACGCGGCGCGAGGTCGGCCTTGATGAATTCGAGATAGCGCTTCTCGGTCTCGTCAGGCAGCTGCTCGCGGCGGATCGCCTGCTCCAGCACATACATCAGGTGCACCGCATCGGCGCCGACTTCGGTGGTGTCATGGTTGAAGGTCGAGGCGAGCACCTTGAAGGCAAAGCGGGTGGAGACGCCGTCCATGCCCTCGTCGACGCCGGCCGCGTCCTTGTACTCCTGAACGCTGCGCGCCTTGGGATCGGATTCCTTGAGGCTCTCGCCGTCATAGACCCGCATCTTGCCAAACAGCGTCGAGTTCTCGTGCTTGCGCAGCCGCGACATCACCGAGAAGCGCGCCATCGTCTCCAGCGTCGCCGGAGCGCAAGGTGCTGCGGCAAGCTCGGAGCCCTGGATCAGCTTCTCGTAGATCTTCTGCTCCTCGGTGACCCGCAGGACGTACGGGACCTTGATGACGCAGATGCGGTCGATGAAGGCCTCGTTGTTCTTGTTGGTCTTGAAGCTCTGCCACTCCGCCTCGTTGGAGTGCGCGAGGATGATGCCGGTGAACGGAATCGCACCGATGTTCTCGGTGCCGATGTAGTTACCCTCCTGCGTCGCGGTCAGCAGCGGGTGCAGCATCTTGATCGGCGCCTTGAACATTTCGACGAACTCGAGCACGCCCTGGTTGGCGCGGTTGAGGCCGCCGGAATAGCTGTAGGCGTCGGGATCGTTCTGGGCGTAGGTCTCGAGCTTGCGGATGTCGACCTTGCCGACCAGCGAGGAGATATCCTGGTTGTTCTCGTCACCGGGCTCGGTCTTGGCGACCGCGATCTGGCGCAGCCTTGAAGGCTGGATGCGCGCGACGCGGAATTGCGAGATGTCGCCACCGAAGGCTTCGAGCCGCTTGTAGGCCCAGGGCGACATCAGCCCGCTCAGCCGGCGGCGCGGAATGCCGTACTTCTCCTCGATCATCGGGCCAAGCGTCTCGGGATCAAACAGCCCGAGCGGGCTCTCGAACACCGGCGACAGCTCGTCGCCCGCCTTCAGCACGTAGATCGGATGAATCTCCATCAGCGCCTTGATGCGCTCGGCGAGCGATGACTTGCCGCCGCCGACCGGCCCGAGCAGATAGAGGATCTGCTTGCGCTCTTCGAGGCCCTGCGCGGCGTGACGGAAGAAGCCGACGAGGCGCTCGATCGTATCCTCCATGCCGTAGAAGCCGGCGAAGGCCGGATACGACCTGATCGTACGGTTCAAAAAGATACGGCCAAGGCGTGGGTCCTTGGCCGTGTCGATCATCTGGGGCTCACCGATTGCCGCCAATAACCGCTCGGCCGCATTTGCATATCGCATCGGATCACTTCGACACGACTCCAAATACTCGGCCATCGACATGTCGGTCTGGCTTCGCGCTTCAAACGACCTTGCGAAGGCGTTGAACAAAGAATCGTTGTACATGATCCCTCTCTCCACGATATGTATCGCCGCACGACTGACACGAGTCGTAACAAGAGCGTCCTAGGATCGAATCAGCGTCGGCACGCTGGGTCTATTGGACACTCGACCGACTCAGTTCGGCAATGCACGGCGCGTGCAGCCTCTGCCTTATCAACAGGCAGGAAGCTTAATGGTTCATCAATATCCCCTTGTTTTTGGTGGCTGTAACCCCCTCGCCACATCCGTGGTTTACCGGGGCCCAGGCCTCCGAAGCGGACATCCGAGCGGGCAACTTCCCGTCCGGCGATGGACGTTGGGCTTCCCTGAAAAAGTGTGACCGTTCAGCCGTGGCGTCAAGATGCACGCGTCATAGACTCTCATGAACAAACGTTCAGCCGCCGTTGAACGTGCCTCCTTGTCGCCGCGACTAAGGCAACGAGCCCGCGCAGTTCCGCGCGGCACCATTGCCGCGCTTTAAAGATGACACCTTGGAGGCGCTGGCTATTCCCGAGCCGGTCATGAAGCAGGCGCTCCTTGTTGTCGCACTCGCAGCCGCCGCCTATGCCGGCGCGCCGTTAGCCGTTCAGGCGCAGGAAGGCGTCGACAAGGCCGCGGCGGCCGCCTTCGACAACAGGATGTTCGCGGGCCCGCCCGGCGCGAAAGCCTATGCCTGCTTCGTGCGGCGCTACGATGCAAATCATCTGGCGCAGCATCCGAAGCAGAAGGTCAGCGCGATGAAGCTGCTGGTGTCAGCGGAAGACGCTCCGGAGGACAAGGCCACCAACTATTCATTCCGGCTCGGCGTCGCGTATCGCCACCGCCCTGGCAATTTCGACTCCAGCGGCTACTGCAATCATGCCATCGCGGCCGAATCCGGCCACGAAATACGCTTCGAATGCGGCGTGGATTGCGAGGGCGGCGGTATCACCGTGGCGTTGTCCAAGGACAATAAATCCGCGATTGCGCGCCTTGGCCGCATCATGGTGTGGAATCGCAACAAGCCCGACGACGATGCGGGCGAAGCGCTGTTCGCCGGCGCCGACGACAAGATCTTTCGCGTCGATCGCGCGGACTTGGGCGAATGCGCCGAACTTGTGACCGACCGCAAGGAACTCGCCGCGCTCCGCCACAAATGATAGGTTTGCCCAAAGGGACAACACTGGATCAACAATAATTGCGCGAGAGACGCCATGCGCCGACGCAGCATCCTCTGGGGCACGCTTTCAGCGATCGGCGCCGTCTTGGCAGCGTCCCAGGCCGGCGCCGCCACCGAAGCACCGCCGCAAAAGCTGAAGGTGGTCTATCACCTCGATGACCTCGACAAGGTCAATTTCGTGATCGGCAACATCCAGAACCATCTCGACGGCGTCGGCGGCCCCGGCAATGTGACGATTGCGCTGGTGGTGCACGGCCGGGCGCTGAAGGCGTTTCATTCAGCAGCCGCCAATCCCGAGCTGTCAAAACATGTCGCGCGGTTCACCAAGGATGGGATCGAGTTCGCCGCCTGCGGCAACACCATGAAATCGCAGAACATCGGCCTCGCCGACTTGCTCCCCGGCTTCGTCGCCGCCGAGCGCGGCGGGGTGGTCCGCCTCGCCGAGCTGCAATCCCAGGGTTACCTCTACCTGCGCCCCTGACGCGCGGTCCTGCGCCGCAACGCGTCATAAAAATGTGCTGAGATGGGGGTCTGCTCGCACCTGCGTCCGAGGGGATCGAACGGTTGTGAATGGCGTTATCCCTTGGAAATGCTGATATTCCGCCCGGGGCTCCCGCCATGTTGACAATCCCCCTCCGCCCCCGAAAGCTGCCCGGGAACCCAAAAATCGACCCTCGATCGAACGAGAACAGGCACCCATGAACCCCGTCAAAGCACTCGAAAATCACCGCCAGGCCGTCTGGCTGGACTTCCTCGCCCGCGGCTTCGTCGCCGACGGCGACCTGAAGCGGCTGATCGAGACCGACGGCGTCAAAGGCGTGACGTCCAACCCCTCGATCTTCGAGAAGGCGATCGGCAGCTCGGATGAATATGACGGGGCGATCGGCAAGGCCCTCAAGAACGGCGACCGCTCGGTCGCCGACCTGTTCGAGCACCTCGCGGTCGAGGACATCCAGCACGCCGCCGACGTGCTGCGCCCGGTCTACGACCAGAGCCACGGCGGCGACGGCTTCGTCAGCCTCGAGGTGTCGCCCTATCTCGCGATGGACACCAAGGGCACGATCGCGGAAGCCGAACGGCTCTGGAAGGACGTCCACCGCAAGAATTTGATGGTCAAGGTACCGGCGACGCCCGAGGGCCTGCCGGCGATCGAGTACCTGATCGGCGAAGGCATCAGCATCAACATCACGCTGCTGTTCTCGCAGAAGGTCTATCGCCAAGTCGCCGAGGCCTATCTCAAGGGCCTGGAGAAATACGTCGGCAAGGGCGGCGATCCCTCCCATGTCGCGAGCGTCGCGAGCTTCTTCGTCAGCCGCATCGACACCGCCGTCGACAAGCAGCTCGACGAGAAGATCGCCAAGGCCAACGATCCGCACGAAAAGGAGCGGCTTGCGGCCTTGAAGGGCAAGGTGGCGATCGCCAATGCAAAGCTCGCCTATCAGGACTACAAGCACCTGTTCGCAGGCAACCGCTGGGACAAGCTGACGGCCAAGGGCGCCAAGCCGCAGCGGCTGTTGTGGGCTTCGACCGGTACCAAGAACAAGGACTATAGCGACGTGCTCTATGTCGAGGAGCTGATCGGCCCCGACACCGTCAACACCGTGCCGCCGGCAACGCTCGACGCCTTCCGCGACCACGGCAAGGTCCGCGACAGCCTCGAGGAAAATGTCGAGGACGCCCGCCACGTGCTGGAGGAGTTGGAGAAGTCCGGCATCTCGCTCGATGCGATCACCGAGGAGCTGGTCAGGGACGGCGTCAAGCTGTTCGCCGACGCGGCCGACAAGCTCTACGGCGCGGTCGCCCACAAGCGCGCCACCTCGCTCGGCGGCGGCATCGACCGCCAGAAGCTCGCGCTCGGCGCCACCATCGAGAAGGCGGTCGAGAAGAGCACCGAGGAATGGCGCGCCTCCGCCCGGATCCGAAGGCTCTGGCACAAGGACAAATCGGTCTGGACCGGCGACGACGAGGACAAATGGCTGGGCTGGCTCACCAGCGCGGCCACCGCGAACGTCGCCGACTATGAGGACTTCGCCCAGCGCGTGAAGGGGCAGAACTTCACCGATGCCGTCGTGCTCGGCATGGGCGGGTCGAGCCTCGGGCCGGAGGTCCTGGCCCAGACCTTCCCGCACCGGTCCGGTTTCCCGCGGCTGCACGTGCTCGATTCCACCGATCCGGCCCAGGTGCGCGCGATGGAGGAGTACGTCGACATCGCAAGGACGCTGTTCATCGTCTCCTCCAAATCCGGCGGCACCACCGAGCCGAACGTGATGAAGGACTATTTCTTCGATCAGGTGGCGAAGGCGATCGGCAAGGACAAGGCCGGCCACCGCTTCATCGCGGTGACCGATCCGGGCTCATCGCTGCAGAAGGTCGCGATCAAGCAGGGCTTTGCCCGCATCTTCTACGGCGACCCTGCGATTGGCGGCCGCTATTCGGTGCTGTCGCCGTTCGGTCTGGTGCCGGCGGCCGCTGCCGGCATCGACGTCCGCAGCCTGCTCGGCCATACGCTCGCGATGGTGCGCTCCTGCGGTGCCGACGTGCCGCCGCAGGAGAACCCGGGCGTGCAGCTCGGGCTCGCGATGGGCATCGCGGGGCTCGAAGGCCGCGACAAGGTGACGATCTTCGCCTCGCCGGACGTTGCCGATTTCGGCGCCTGGGCCGAGCAGCTGATCGCGGAATCGACCGGCAAGGACGGCAAGGGCCTGATCCCGATCGAGGGCGAGACGATCGGCGACGCCGCGGTCTACGGCAACGACCGGTTCTTCATCGATCTGCGCACCGATGGCGAGAACGATGCAGCGCATGAGGCCAAGCTCGCGGCGCTCGAGGCCGCCGGCCATCCCGTGGTTCGGATCGTGATGAAGTCGATCGACCATATCGGTCAGGAGTTCTTCCGCTTCGAGATCGCGACCGCGGTCGCCGGGTCGATCCTCGGCATCAACCCGTTCAACCAGCCCGACGTCGAAGCCGCCAAGATCAAGACCCGCGAACTGACGGCAGCGTTCGAGAAGACCGGGTCGCTGCCGGCCGAACAGCCGGTGGTGTCGGCGGACGGGGTCGATCTCTACACCGACGCGCAGAACGCCGAGGAGCTGCGCAAGGCCGGAGCGAACGGCGATCTCGACTCCTGGATCAAGGCACACCTCGCGCGCTCCGGCCGCGGCGACTATGTCGCCCTGCTCGCCTATATCGAGCGCGACGGCGACACCATCGACGCCATGCAGGCGATGCGGCTGAAGGTACGCGACGCAAGACACCTTGCGACCTGTGCCGAGTTCGGTCCGCGCTTCCTGCATTCGACCGGACAGGCCTACAAGGGCGGGCCCGACAGCGGCGTGTTCCTGCAGGTCACGACCGACGATACAGCGGACCTGCCGGTGCCCGGCCAGAAGGCGAGCTTCGGCGTGATCAAGGCGGCGCAGGCGCGCGGCGATTTCGACGTGCTCACCGAGCGCGGCCGGCGGGCGCTGCGGGTGCATCTCAAGGGCGATCTCAGCTCCGGGCTCGCGGCGCTCGATGCCGCGATCTCGGCTGCACTGAACTGACGGAGGCGAGGGATGCAACTCGGCATGATCGGCCTCGGGCGGATGGGCGGCAACATCGTCCGCCGCCTGATGACCCAGGGCCACACCACCGTGGTCTACGACAAGGATCCGAAGGCCGTCGCGGCGCTCGTCGCCGACAATGCGACCGGCTCCTCATCGCTGGAGGATTTCGTCCTCAAGCTGGAGGCGCCGCGCACCGCCTGGGTGATGCTGCCGGCCGGCAAGATCACCGAAGTCACCATCGAGGCGCTGTCGAAGCTGATGCAGCCAGGCGACGTCATCATCGATGGCGGCAACACCTTCTGGCAGGACGACGTCCGCCGCGGCAAGGCGCTCAGGGAGCGCGGGCTGCATTACGTCGATGTCGGCACCAGCGGCGGCATCTGGGGCATCGAGCGCGGCTATTGCATGATGATCGGCGGCGACAAGAAAGTGGTCGACCGGCTCGACCCGATCTTCAAGACGCTGGCGCCCGGCATCGGCGACATTTCCCGCACCTCCGGCCGCGAGGGCCGCGATCCGCGCATCGAACAGGGCTACATCCACGCCGGCCCGATCGGCGCCGGGCATTTCGTCAAGATGATCCATAACGGCATCGAATACGGCCTGATGCAGGCCTATGCCGAAGGCTTCGACATCCTGAAGAACGCCAATATCGAGGCGCTGCCGGCCGAGCATCGCTTCGACCTCGACATCGCCGACATCGCGGAAGTCTGGCGGCGCGGCAGCGTGATCCCGTCCTGGCTGCTCGACCTCACGGCGTCGGCGCTGGCGCAGAACCACACGCTCGACGAATATTCCGGCTTTGTCGAGGACTCCGGCGAAGGCCGCTGGACCGTCAATGCCGCGGTCGACGAGGCCGTGCCGGCCGAGGTGCTGACGGCCGCGCTCTACACGCGCTTCCGCTCGCGCAAGGATCACACCTTCGCGGAGAAGATCCTCTCGGCGATGCGCGCAGGTTTCGGCGGCCACAAGGAGCCGCCGAAGAAGGCATAGAAAGCTTGAAGAGAACCGCGGAAGGTCACGTGCAGAAGAAACCCGACCCTTGCTCCTTCATCATCTTCGGCGCCACCGGTGATCTGACGCACCGGCTGGTCATCCCGGCGCTCTACAATCTCGCCGCCGGCAATCTGCTGCCGGACAAATTCTGCGTCGTCGGCATCGCCCGCAAGGGCATGTCGAGCGACCAGATGAAGGACAGCCTGATGCAAGGGCTGCGCAAATTCGCGACCCGGCCGCTCGATGAGGCGGTGGTCACGCGGCTGTTCGAATGCGTCACCTCGATCGAGGCCGATCCGAGCGATCCGCCCTCCTTCGATGCCATGAACGAACGGCTCGACAAGCTCGAGACGGCGCGCGGCACCGGAGGCAACCGGCTGTTCTATCTCGCGACCCCGCCGCGAGCGTTCCTGCCGATCAGCCAGCAGCTCGGGCGCACCGGCATGCTGGAAGAGAACGGCGCCTGGCGACGGCTGATCATCGAAAAGCCCTTCGGCACCGATCTGGCGTCGGCCAGGGCGTTGAATGCCGCGCTGCTGAAGCTGATGGACGAGCACCAGATCTACCGGATCGATCACTATCTCGGCAAGGAAACCGTCCAGAACATCCTGGTGCTGCGCTTCGCCAACGGCATGTTCGAGCCGATCTGGAATCGCAACCACATCGACCACATCCAGATCACCGTCGACGAGAAGCTCGGCGTCGGTCATCGCGGCAGCTTCTACGACGCCACCGGCGCGCTGCGCGACATGGTGCCGAACCATCTGTTCCAGCTGCTGTCGCTGGTGACGATGGAGCCGCCGGCGCGGTTCGACGCCCACGCGGTGCGCTCCGAAAAGGCCGAGGTGCTGAGCGCGATCCAGACCCAGAGCGAACAGGAGGCGCTGCACAATTCGGTGCGCGGCCAGTATCGCGCCGGCCGGATCGGCGACACCGAGATCGAGGACTTTCTCAAGACGCCCGACGTCAGGCCCGACAGCTCGACCGAGACCTATGCCGCGCTGAAGCTGACCATCGACAATTGGCGCTGGGCCGGCGTGCCGTTCTACCTGCGCACCGGCAAGGCGCTGACCACCAAGCGCACCGAGATCGCGATCAAGTTCAAGCAGGCGCCGTTCGCGATGTTCCGCGACACGTCGGTCGATCGCCTGTCGCAGAACTACCTCGTCATCTCCACCGAGCCGACCGAGGGCATCGAGCTGCAGTTCAACACCAAGGTACCCGGCCCGACCATCAACATCGACGGCGTCGAGATGAAGTTCCGCTACAAGGACTACTTCAAGGCCGAGCCGTCGACCGGCTACGAGACACTGATCTATGACTGCATGATCGGCGACAATCTGCTGTTCCAGCGCGCCGACAGTGTCGAGGCCGGATGGCAGGCGGTGCAGCCCTTCATCGACGCCTGGAAGAGCGCCGGCGGCCGTGGCCTGCAACCCTATAAGGCCGGCAGCGAAGGCCCGGAGGCCGCCAATGCGCTGCTGACGCGTGACGGCCGCAGCTGGCGGAAGCTGGGTTGACATGACCGCGGCCGGCGAGCGCAGGATCATCACGGTCGCCGATCCGGCGGCACTGGCGCAGGCGGCCGCCGAGCGGGTGTGCGCCATAATCGAGCAGAACAGCGGCCGGATCGCGGTGTGCCTCACCGGCGGTTCCAGCCCGAAGGCGCTCTATCAGCTGCTGGCGACGCCGGACTATCGCGCGAGGATTCCGTGGGACCGCGTCGACTGGTTCATCGGCGACGAGCGACTGGTGCCGCGCAAGGACAAGCTGCACAACATGAGCATGGCGCGTCAGGCCTTCCTCGACCGCTGTGCGCCGGCCGCGAATGTCCATCCGATCGCGACCGACACCGCCGACCTCAGGGATCCCGACGTCAGCGCGGCGCTGTACGAGAACGAGCTGATGGCATTCTACGGCGCCGAACAGCTCGATCCGAAGCGGCCGCTGTTCGACGTGGTGCTGATGGGCATCGGCCCCGACGGCCATACCGCCTCGCTGTTTCCGGGTTATCCCGCGGTCGAGGAAACCCGACGCTGGGTGGTCGGCGTGCCGAAGGCCAATGTCGAGCCGTTCGTGCCGCGCGTGTCGCTGACCCTGCCCGCCCTCGCCTCCTGCCGCGAGATGCTGTTCGAGGTGGCGGGCGAGAACAAGCGCGCAATCTTGACGCGCCTCTTCGCAGGCGAGAACCTGCCGGCAAACCGCGCGCGATCGCTGGGCGAGACCGTCTGGCTGATCGATCAGGCCGCGCTGCCGGAGGACTTTCGTGGGTGACAGGCAAAACCCCTGTGCACTGGTCGTGATGGGCGTGTCGGGTTCGGGCAAAAGCACCATCGCCGACCGCCTGGCGATCAGGATCGGCTGGCGCTTCGAGGACGGCGACAGCTTTCACCCGCCAAGCAATGTCGCCAAAATGCATTCGGGTCAGCCGCTCACCGACGAGGATCGCTGGCCCTGGCTGCGCGCGATCGCCGACGAGATCGACCGCACCTGCGGCGTCCGCGAACGCGCCGTCATCGCCTGCTCCGCGCTGAAGCGCGCCTATCGCGACATCCTGGTGCATGGCCGCGACGATATCCGCATCGTCTTCCTCGACGGCTCGCAGGACCTGATCGCCACGCGGCTCGGCGCGCGCAAGGGCCATTTCATGCCGCCGGGGCTGCTCGCCAGCCAGTTCAAGACGCTGGAGCCGCCCACCCCGGAGGAACGCCCGATCACGGTTGCGATCGACCGTCCGGTCGAAACCATCGTCGAAGACATCGTCAATCAACTGAAGCTGGACCGCACATGACCCGCATCGCCCTTGTCGTATCCGATGTCGACGGCACGCTGCTCACCAAGGACAAGACCTTGACCGACGGCGCCAGGGCGGCAGTGCGCAGGCTGCACGAGGCCGGCATCGGCTTCACCATCGTCTCCAGCCGGCCGACGATCGGGATGGGCTTTCTGGTTGCGCCGCTTGCGATCACACAGCCGATCGGCGCCTTCAACGGCTCTTCGATCGTCGATCCGCAGCTCAAGCCCCTCGAACAGCATTTGATCCCGGCCGCGGTCGCAAAACGCTGCATCGACATGCTGCGCGAGCGCGACGTCGACATCTGGCTATTCACCAACGACCGCTGGCTGACGCGGAATCCCGACGGCGAGTACACCGCCCACGAGCAGCACACGATCAAGCATGATCCGACCATCGTCGGCGATTTCACGCCCTATCTCGATCAGGCCTGCAAGATCGTCGGCGCGAGCTCGGATGCGGCCCTGCTGCAACGCTGCGAGGCGGAGATGCAGCAGATGGTCGGCCGCGATGCCACCGCGGTCCGCTCGCAGACCTACTATCTCGACGTCACCCCGCCGGGCCACGACAAGGGCACCTTCGTCGAGGGCATCGCAAAGCGCCTTGGCGTGCCGCTGGAGAACGTCGCCACGATCGGCGACATGCAGAACGATCTGCCGATGTTCGCGCGAAGCGGCGTCTCCTTCGCGATGGGCAATGCCAGCGATGACGTGAAGGCGCGCGCCACCCATGTCACCGAATCCAACGAGCAGGACGGTTTCGCACGCGCGATGGACACGGTGTTGCAGCTTCGCTGAAGCGTGCGAACGATCGCCCCACCCGTGATCGAGCGCAGGGCGCAGCGTGATCGCCGCTTGCACGATTTCGGAATATTGGAAATATACTCCTGATTTGCCCGACATGTCAAGTTGCCCGGTCGAATGCCGGCAGCTGCCGACTCCTTTGCATGGGGTTGTTTTCGATATTTTGGCAGCGCGGACCTGCGGCGGTCCCGCAAGCGGAAGACGGAGGGCGGCATCGCCGCGGTGGTTTAGGTCGAACGCTGCACCGCAGGCTTCTCGGCGTCGGCCCTGGCGGCGCTGAGATTGTGCGCGGTGTTGATCAACGCGATATGGGTCAGCGCCTGCGGGAAATTGCCGGTCTGCCGGCCGGCGCCGGAGTCAAACTCCTCCGCCAGCAATCCGAGATCGTTGGCGACCGCCACCACGCGGTCGAACATGGTCTGCGCCTTGTCGACATCTCCCGCCAGCACATGGGCGTCGGCAAGCCACAGGCTGCAGGCCAGGAACGCGCCCTCGATCGGCTGGACCTCATCGGACACCTCGCGCGGATCGTGCCGCAGCACGAACCCGTCGCGCATCATGTGCCGCTCGACCGCGTCGATCGTGCCGCGGATGCGCGGATCGCCTGACGGCAGGAAGCCGACCGACGGCAGCAGCAGCAGGCTGGCGTCGAGCAACTTTGAGCCATAGCTCTCGACGAAACTGTTGAGGCCGGGATCGAAGCCGCGTTGGCAGACGTCGCGATGAATGGCCTCGCGCAGCACCCGCCATTTGACCAGCGGCCCCTTGAAGCCGAACCGCTCCGCGCTCTTGATGGCGCGGTCGAAGGCGACCCAGCACATCACCTTGGAGAACACGTAGTGTCTGGGAGTGCCGCGGCGTTCCCAGATGCCGTGATCCGGCTGATCCCAGACATCGGCGAGATGGGTGACGACGGTGCATTCGAGCGACCAATTCTCTTCGTCGAGCTTCAGCTTGGCCATGCGGGACTGATGGAAGGCGTCGATCAGCTCGCCATAGACGTCGAGCTGAAGTTGCGCGTGCGCGGCATTGCCGGCGCGTACCGGCTGCGCCCCTTCATAGCCGGACAGCCACCCTGCCTCCCATTCCAGGAGGCGTCGCTGGCCCAGGATGCCGTACATGATCTGCATGTTGGCCGGCGCGCCGGCTGCGGCCCGCAGCAGCCAGTTGTGCCAGGCTGCCGCTTCCTCGGTGTAGCCCGAGTTCATCAGGGCCAGCAGCGTAAAGGTGGCGTCGCGCAGCCAGCAGAACCGGTAGTCCCAATTGCGCGCGCCGCCGAGCTTTTCCGGCAACGACGTGGTGGGTGCCGCGACGATGCCGCCGGTCGGCCTGAAGGTCAGCGCCTTCAGCGTGATCAGCGAGCGCATCACGAGGGCGCGTTGATAGCTGCCGTCATAGGTCGAACGGCTGCACCATTCCCGCCAGTATTCCTCGGTGTCCTTCAGCGCAGCCTCAGGGTCGATCGCCTCCGGCACCGGGTGATAGGACGGTCCATAGGTCAGGACGAACGGCACGGTGTCGCCTTCGCCGACCTCGAAATCGGCGATCGTGGTCAGATCCTTGCCGCGGGTTTCGACCGGTGTGCGCAGCACGGTCATATCCTGCCCGCTGATCGCCAGAAGCCCGTCGCCATCCGGATTCTTCCGCACCCATGGGACATCGACCCCGAAGCCGAAGCGGATCACCAGTTCCATGTGCATCTTGACGCGGCCGCTGACGCCGCGAACGAGGCGGACCACATCGGAGGCGTTGCCGCGCGGCGGCATGAAGTCGATCAGCGCGACCGCGCCGCCTTTCACCTCGAACCGGGTCTCCAGGATCAACGTATCGTCCCAGTAGCGCCGCGAGGTCTGCTTGATCTCGCCTGTGGGCGCCAGCAGCCAGCGACCGTTCCTCGACGTGCCAAGCAGCGCCGCGAAGCAGGGGTCGGAATCGAACGCGGGCCAACACAGCCAGTCGATCGAGCCGTCGCGGCCGACCAGCGCGGCGGTCTCGCAATCTCCGATCAGTCCATAGTCTTCGATACGAGAGGCCACGCGCTGCGCTCCGCGTTACCCGGTGTGCGAGCGCTCGCGGGTCGCGCGCTTGAGCGCGTCGACGTCGATCGCCGACGCGAGATGCTCGATCGAGACCGGGAGCCGCCGCTTCCAGTTCGGATGCTCGTAGACGGTGCCGGGAATGTTCGGTTGCTCGACAATGCCGAGCAGGTCCTCCATCGACACCGCCATCATCCGCGACCGCGTCCGTGCCAGGAAGCTTGCCACCGAATAGAAATCGTTCGCGTGGATGTCGTGCCGGCGCAGCACGTCGTCGAGCTGGCCGAGCGCGTGCCAGCGGCCCTCGTCGGTCTCGCCGGGATCGATCCCGAGCGCACGCTTGGTCTTGAGGTCGCTGAACGAGCGCCAGCCCGCATAGGTCGAGAGGTCGTGGGTGTTGAAGGTCACCAACGCATCCGGCAAATAGTAGTCGGCATTGCGGAAGACGCCCTGGTCGTCGGTCTCGAACATCATCACGAGATAGGACCAGATGCCCCAGCCGTTCATCTGCTCGCGGAACCCCGGAGGTACGGTGCCGAGGTCCTCGCCGATCACGACGCAGCGGCTCGCCACGCTCTCCTGCGCGGTCGCCGCCAGCAGCGCCTCGAACGGCATCAGCACATAGGCGCCATTGGCCGGGCCGAAGCCGCGCGGCACCAGATAGAGCCGCTTCAGCCCGAACGCGTGGTCGAGCCTGATTGCGCCGGCGTGGTGCATCGAGGCGCGCAGCATCTGCCTGAACGGCTCGAACGAGCGCTGTTCAAGACCCGCGGCATTGAAGCCGGCAAGCCCCCAGTCCTGGCCCGCCGTGTTGAGCGGGTCAGGCGGCGCGCCGACGCCGAGATGGCGCGAGATCGCGATCTGCTCATTCCAGGCGTCGAACCCGTCCGACTGCACGCCGACGGCGACGTCGAGATAAAGCCCGACCCGCATGCCGCGCTTGTGCGCCAGCGCCTGGCAGGCGCCGAGTTGACGGTCCGCGGTCCATTGCACGAATTCGACGAACTCGACCTCGGCGGCAGAGTCGCGCGAGCGGCGCAATTTGGCACAAGCTGCATCGCTCGGCTGCCGCCATTCGTCCGGCCATTCCCACCACGGCGTGTTGAATTTGTGCCGCATCACCTCGAAGCAGGCGAAGCGCGACAGCAGCGTGCCCTGCTCGTTGCGATAGGCCTCGAAATCCTGCCAGCGGCCGAGGCCCGGGTTGGCCTTGAAGGCCGCGAACGCCGCGCGCAGCGCCGGCCATTTCTGCGCCGCGACGCCGACATAGTCGACCATGTCGTGGCTGCGGAGCGGTGCCAGCGCGGCCTTGGTCTCGGCATCGACGCGGAATTCGGGAATCTGCTCGACGTCGATGTAAAGCCCATTGAGGAACAGCCGGCTGTTCGGCGAGTACGGGCTGCAATCGCCGGGCCGATCGTCGAACAGCGCATGCAGCGGATTGAGCCCGACGCCGTCGGCGCCGAGCCGGTGGGCGAATTCGAGCAGGTGCTGCAGGTCGGTGAAGTCACCGATGCCCCAGTTGCGCGTGGACCGCACGCCGTAGAGCTGCACCGCGATCACCCAGCAGCGGTCGAACTCGCCGCCGAAGGCGCCGTGCGGCGCCACCAGCAGCGGCAGTTCCTCGCTGCCAGATGCGTCCGATAGCTGCAACCGGTGCACGCCTTCGGGCAGACCCGACGGCCACGTCACACTTCGCTCACGCGCCTCGCCCTGCGCGAGCACCCCGGTGCCATTCGCAAGCTTCCATTGCACCGGAAGCCGGGCAGCTTCCGAGAGCTGCGTTTGCGCAGCCTGGCCGCCTCTGACCACCACCGGATCGGCGATGATCCGACGGGGCGCCTGCGGCGGCAGCGCGTCGAGGATCGCCGTGAGCGCCTCGGGGGTTGTCACACGGCGGTGACCGCTGCCATCGATATACTCGGTCTGGATTCCCAGGGTCTGGGCTTTGGCGTAAAGGTCCATTCGGCACGCTGCCTGCTCGCAACGGTTGGTGGATCGTTGCTAAATTGTACAGATACGGGAAAGGGATAGTTGATGTTCAACGCTCTACCCTATCCGGCGTTCCCACCGGGAACCATTGCCCGGCGAGCGGCTTTCTATATGGGTCTGGCGCGCCTCCTTCCCGGCGCCGGGACGTCATTTGCATTTTTAATGGCGGCATCACCGTGAACAAAACCCTCCGGCCTGTCGAGAGTGCCCATGGCACTTTTCATATCACCGATGTCTATCCGTCGGTTGATGGCGGCCGCTTTCCGGTGAAGCGCATTGTGGGCGAACCTGTCGAGGTGTGGGCCGACATCTACCGTGCCGGACATGACGTGATATCGGCGGCATTGGTGTGGCGGCGCGAGGGCGACAGCGAATGGCAGATCGCGCCGATGACGGCGCACAGCGATGACCGCTGGGGCGGCGCCTTCGTGCCCGACCGGCCCGGCCGCTACGCCTTCGCGATCGAGGCCTGGACCGATGAATTCGCCAGCTGGCGGCATCGTTTCGAGCAGAAGCCGCGCGACGGCAGCGATCGCACGCTGGACGCGCTCGAAGGCGCGGGCATGCTGACCCAGGCGCAGGCCGGCAGCCCGTCGGCGGCGGCCGTCATCATCAGGCAGTGCGAAATCTTTCTGCAGACCGGCGAACCAGGTGCGCTGCTCGCGCCCGAATTGCGGGAGGCGATGGCCGGCAGCCAGCTTCGCCGCGATCTGATGCGATCGCAGCTCTACCCGC
Source organism: Bradyrhizobium brasilense (assembly GCF_029714345.1). Classification (NCBI taxonomy): domain Bacteria; kingdom Pseudomonadati; phylum Pseudomonadota; class Alphaproteobacteria; order Hyphomicrobiales; family Nitrobacteraceae; genus Bradyrhizobium; species Bradyrhizobium brasilense. Next base: position 2,745,054 of record NZ_CP121669.1, on the reverse strand, counting down.
TGACCGCGGACCGCCCGCGGGCGCGCAGCGGCGCATGGTACCAGATGTTTCCGCGCAGCCAGGGCAAGGCACCGGGCATGCATGCAACCTTCAACGACAGCATCGCGCGGCTTCCCGACATCGCCGCGATGGGCTTTGACGTCGTCCTGCTCGCGCCGATCCATCCGATCGGCCGGCAGCACCGCAAGGGCCGCAACAATGCCGCGATCGCACAGGCGGGCGATCCCGGCAGCCCCTATGCGATCGGCGCAGCCGAGGGCGGCCACGACGCCGTGCATCCGGAACTCGGCACGCTCGACGACTTCCGCGCCTTCGTAATGGCAAGCCAGGCGCATGGCCTCGAGGTCGCGCTCGATTTCGCCGTGCAGTGCTCCCCCGATCATCCCTGGCTGAACGAACATCCAGAGTGGTTCAAGCGGCGCCCGGACGGATCGATGCGCACGGCCGAGCATCCCCCGCAGCGCTGGGACGATGTCGTCAACCCGGATTTCGGGTCCGAGAATGCCGCTGCGCTGTGGCGCGCACTGCGCGACGTCGTGCTGTTCTGGGTCGAACAGGGCGTCAGGATCTTCCGGGTCGACAATCCGCACACCAAGCCGCTGGCGTTCTGGGAGTGGCTGATCCGCGAGGTGCGGGACCGCGACGCGGACGTGGTGTTCCTTGCGGAAGCCTTCGCGCGCCCGAAACTGATGAAGGGCCTCGCCAAGCTCGGCTTCACACAGTCCTACAGCTATTTCACCTGGCGGACGCAGCGCTTCGAGCTCGAACAATATCTCGGCGAGTTGACCTCCTATCCCGAGCGTGACTTCTTTCGGCCGAATTTCTTCGTCAACACACCGGACATCCTGCCTTTCCACCTGCAAAGCGGCAAATCCTGGATGTTCAAGTCGCGTCTCGCGCTGGCCGCGACGCTTTCAAGCAGCTATGGCATCTACAGCGGCTTCGAATTGCTCGAGCATACGCCGGTGCCCGGCCGCGAGGAATATCTCAACTCCGAGAAGTACGAGATCAGGGTTCGCAACTGGGAGCAGCCGGGGAACATCAAGCCCTATATCGCAGCTCTCAACCGGATCAGACGCGGCAATCCGGCCCTGCAACAATTCGCCAATTTGCGCTTTATTAGTGTCGATGACGGCGGCGTGATCGGCTTCATCAAGGAGGCGGTCGATCAGGGCAATGTGATCGCGGCCGCGATTGCATTATCAGCCGAGCTGCGTGAGGTCTGGCTGCCGCTCGGCGACGTCATGGTCGGCCGTGGCGATGCCCGCCGCCCCGTCTCGGCAGTGGAAGACCTTGTCACCGGAGAGCGCCACGCGCTCGAATGGGGAGGCATCCGTCTACGTATAGATCCTGCGCGCGATCCCGCGTTGCTGCTGCGCTGTGTCGCCTGAAGGAGCCGTCATGAACGTATTCTCCTCCGTCAATACCCAGGAGAAGGTCGCAACCGAGACTGCGGACCAGCTGTGGTACAAGGACGCGATCATCTACCAGCTGCATGTCAAGGCATTTGCCGACAGCAACAATGACGGCATCGGCGACTTCGCGGGGCTGACGGAGAAACTCGGCTATCTGCAGGAGCTCGGCGTCACCGCGCTGTGGCTGTTGCCGTTCTATCCCTCGCCCGGCCGCGACGACGGCTACGACATCGGCGACTATGGCGACATCAATCCCGATTTCGGGACGATGAAGGACTTCAAGCGCTTCATCCAGGAGGCCAAGAAGCGCGGCCTGCGCGTCATCACCGAGCTCGTCGTCAACCACACCTCGGACCAGCATGCGTGGTTCAAGCGCGCGCGCCGCAGCCCGCCGAATTCGAGCGCGCGCAGCTGGTATGTCTGGAGCGACACCGACCAGAAATACCTCGATACAAGGATCATCTTCACCGATACGGAGAAGTCGAACTGGACCTGGGATCCGGAGGCCGGCCAGTTCTACTGGCATCGATTCTTCTCGCACCAGCCGGACCTGAATTTCGACAATCCGCGCGTGGTGCGCGCCATCGTGCAGGTGATGAAGCGCTGGCTCGACACCGGCGTCGACGGTTTCCGGCTCGACGCCATTCCCTATCTGTGCGAGCGCGACGGCACCAACAACGAGAACCTGCCGGAGACGCATGCCATCATCAAGCGGCTGCGCCAGGAGCTCGACGCCTACGCCAAGGGCAAGATCCTGCTGGCCGAAGCCAATCAATGGCCGGAGGACGTGCAGGAATATTTCGGCCATGGCGACGAATGCCACATGGCCTATCACTTCCCGCTGATGCCGCGCATCTACATGGCGATCGCCCAGGAAGACCGCTTTCCGATCACCGACATCCTGCGGCAGACGCCCGACATTCCCGCCGCTGCGCAGTGGGCGCTGTTCCTGCGCAATCACGACGAGCTGACGCTGGAAATGGTCACCGACGTCGAGCGCGACTATCTGTGGTCGACCTACGCCAACGATCCGCGCGCCCGCATCAATGTCGGCATCCGCCGCCGCCTTGCGCCGCTGATGGACAACGATCGGCGCAAGATCGAGCTGATGAACTCGCTGCTGCTGTCGTTCCCGGGCACGCCGATCATCTATTACGGCGACGAGATCGGCATGGGCGACAACATCTATCTCGGCGACCGCAACGGCGTGCGGACGCCAATGCAGTGGTCGCCGGACCGCAACGGCGGCTTCTCGCGCGCCGACCCGGCGCGGCTCTACGCGCCGATGATCATGGACCCGGTCTACGGCTATGAATCCGTCAATGTCGAGGCGCAGTCACGCAGCCTGTCGTCGCTGCTGTCGGCGACCAAGCGGCTGATCGCGGTACGCAAGTCAACGCTTGCCTTCGGGCGCGGCACCATGACCTTCATCCGCCCGGAGAACCGCTCGGTGCTGGCCTATGTGCGCCAGTACCAGGGTGAGGCGATCCTGTGCGTCGCCAATCTGTCGCGGTCTGCACAGGCCACCGAGCTCGACCTCTCCGCCTTCAAGGACCGCATTCCGCTCGAGATGCTCGGGCGCACGCGCTTCCCGGCGATCGGCGAGCTGCCCTACATGATCACGCTCGCGCCGTACGGCTTCTACTGGTTCCAGCTGCAGGAGCGCGACAAGTCCGAGCCGGTGACGCCGCGCGCGGTGCCGGAATTCGAGACGCTGGTGGTGCCGCTGAATTCGACCTGGATGTCATTGGCGCGCACCCGCGGCGTGTTCGAGCACGACGTGTTGCCCGGCCATCTCGCCCGCACGCGCTGGTATCCGGAGCGCTCAGCCAGCGCGATCCAGCCGATGCTGGTTTCCGCGATCCCGTTCTGCGACATCGGCGATAACCGGCCGTGGCTCGCCCTCTTCGAGACCACGCAGCGCGGCACCACCAGCCGCTACGTGCTGCCGATGCAGATCGAGTGGGTGCGCTTCGACCGCGAGCGCTACAATCCGCGCGCATTCGCCGCCGTACGCCAGGGCGCGCGCGAGGGCACCTTGCTCGATGTCGCCACCGACCAGATCTTCACCGGCCTGTTCCTGCGCAACCTGCGGGAAAACCTCACGGTCTACGAAGGCGAGCAGGGCCTCAAGCTCGAATTCCGGCCGACCAGCCGCTTCTCCGACCGGCCGGTGCGGCAGCCCGAGCGCATCCGGGTGTTCGAGAACGACCAGCCGCATTCGACCGCGCTGGTCGACAACGAATATGTCACCAAGATCTATCGCAAGCTCGAGGTCGGCATCAATCCGGAGATCGAGATGGGCCGCTTCCTCACCGAGGTGGTCAACTTTCCGAACACCCCTGCCCTGCTCGGCACCGCCGAGCTGATCGAGGGCGACAAGCGCAGCGCCATCGCCGTCCTGCATGCGATGGTCGTCAACCAGGGCGACCTCTGGACCATCGCAGGCGCACACCTCGATCGCCTGGTCGAACGGCAGCGCCTGCTGACAGTGAGCGAGCACCCCGTGGAGAACGGCGACCAGGCGACCTATCTGCGCCACATGTCGCATAGCGGAAAGCGGCTGGCCGAGCTGCATCTGGCGCTCGCCAGCAACCGCGACCTGCCGGACTTCGCGCCCGAGCCGACCAAGCCCGACGACCTGCAGCGCTGGGCCGACGAGATCATGGCGCGGGCCGAGCGCGTGTTCGATACGCTGAAGCAGCGGCGCGGCTCCCTGAAGGAGGCCGACCGGCTGCTGGCCGATCAGTTGCAGGCCCAGCACGACACGCTGCCGGAGCGGCTCAAGGCACTGCTGCCGCGCGAAACCGACGGCCTCAACATCCGCCATCACGGTGACCTGCATCTCGGCCAGTTGCTGATGGTCAAGGACGACGTCTTCATCATCGATTTCGACGGCGGACCGGGCCGCACCATCGCCGAGCGGCGGCGCAAGGCACCGCCGGCGCGCGACGTCGCCGGCCTGATCCGTTCGATCGACTATGCGGCGACCGCCGCGCTGGAACGCACGCTCAAGGTCTCCCCCGACGAGAGCGGCCGGTTGAGCCTCGCCTTGGCCGACTGGCGCGACCAGGCCGCGGATACCCTGCTGGCGGCCTATCGCGAGACGGTGGCCGGCCAGCGGCTGTGGCCCGCCGACGCCAAGACGGCCGATCGCCTGCTCAATTTTTTCCTGCTTGAGAAAGCCTTCTATGAGATCGAGTATGAGCTGGCCAACCGGCCGGATTGGCTGCGGGTGCCGCTCACCGGCCTGCTGAGGATCCTGGCGCAACAGCCGCATGAGGTTGCATGAGCAAACTGCCCGCCGAGGCCTATGCCATCATCGAGGGCCGCCACTCCGACCCCTTCCACTATCTCGGGCTTCACCCCGAGGGGGATCGCAACGTCGTCCGCGCCTTCCTGCCCGATGCCAGCAATGTCGAGGCGATCGGCGAGCATGGCGAGACCGCACAGCTGGCGCGGATCCATGACGCCGGCCTGTTCGCAGGCCCCCTGCCGAACGGCTCGACGCGCTACCAGCTCCGCGCCCGCTTCGGTGACAACGTCGTCGAGCTGGAAGATGCCTATCGCTTTCCGCCGATCCTGAGCGATTTCGATCTCTATCTGCTCGGCGAAGGCACCCATCAGCGCGTCTACGACACGCTCGGCGCGCATCCGATGACGCTCGACGGCGTCGACGGCATCGGGTTCGTGGTGCTGGCGCCGAATGCTCGGCGGGTCAGCGTGGTCGGCGACTTCAATTTCTGGGACGGACGGCGGCATCCGATGCGCGTGCGCGGCCCGGGCTACTGGGAACTGTTCATCCCGCGTGCAAGGGTCGGCGACCACTACAAGTTCGAGATCATCGGGCGCAACGGCCAGCATTTGCCGCTGAAGTCCGATCCCCTGGCGTTCGCCGCCGAGGTGCGCCCGAAGACCGCCTCGATCGTGATCGACGAGCGCAAGATCCCGCATCCGCGCCCGGCGCCGGATCGCGTCAACGCGTTGAGCTCGCCGATGTCGATCTACGAGGTCCATCTCGGGTCGTGGCGGCGCAAGGGCCGCAATGAGTGGCTGACCTATCGCGAGATGGCGGAGCAGCTGCCGGCCTATGCCAGCGACATGGGCTTCACCCATGTCGAATTCCTGCCGATATCAGAGCATCCGTTCGACGGCTCCTGGGGCTACCAGCCGACCGGCATGTTCGCGCCGACCAGCCGCTTCGGCTCGCCGGACGATTTCGCCGCGCTGATCGACGCCTGCCACGGCGCCGGGCTCGCGGCGCTGCTCGACTGGGTGCCCGGGCATTTTCCCGACGATCCGCACGGGCTCGGCAATTTCGACGGCACCGCGCTCTACGAGCACGCCAATCCGCTGCAGGGCCGTCACCTCGATTGGGGTACGCTGATCTACAATTACGGGCGCACCGAGATCACCAATTTTCTGGTGTCGAACGCGCTGTTCTGGCTCGATCGCTACGGCATCGACGGGCTGCGCGTCGATGCCGTCGCCTCCATGCTCTATCTCGACTACAGCCGTCCCGCCGGCGGCTGGATCCCGAACAAATATGGCGGCCGGGAGAACATCGAGGCGATCGACTTCCTGCGCCGCTTCAACACCGAACTGTTCGCGCATTTTCCGCAGGCGACGACGGCGGCGGAAGAATCCACCGCATGGCCGCAGGTGTCGCGTCCCGTCGAATATGGCGGGCTCGGCTTCGGCTACAAGTGGAACATGGGCTGGATGCACGACACGCTGAAATACATCGGCAAGGACCCGATCCACCGCAAATACCATCACGGCGACATCCTGTTCGGCCTGCACTACGCCTTCTCGGAGAATTTCATCCTGCCGCTGTCCCACGACGAGGTCGTGCACGGCAAGCGTTCGATCCTCGGCCGCATGCCCGGCGACGACTGGCAGCGCTTCGCCAATCTGCGCGCCTATTACAGCTTCATGTTCGGCCACCCCGGCAAGAAGCTGATGTTCATGGGCTGCGAGTTCGGCCAGGAACGCGAGTGGAATCACGACTACTCGATCGATTGGCATCTGCTGCAACAACCGAAGCACAGCGGCATCCAGAACCTGGTCCGCGACCTCAACCGGCTCTATCGCGCGCTGCCGGCGCTGCACGAGCTCGACTGCGACCAGGCCGGCTTCGAGTGGGTCATCACCGACGATGCCAACAACAACGTGTTCGCCTGGATCCGCAAGGGCAACGCCGAGCGCGCACGCTGCCTCGTGATCGCGAACTTCTCACCCAACGTCTACCGCAACTATCGCGTCCCGGTGCCGTTCGCGGGCAAGTGGCACGAGGTGTTCAACTCGGATTCCGCGCATTACGGCGGCACCAATGTCGGCAATGTCGGCGAGGTGCGCGCATCGGAGGACGCCACGCCCGAACTGAGCCTGACCATTCCGCCGCTGGCTGCGATCTTCCTCGTACCGGAAAGCTGATTGATGCGACTGACCGGGGGTACGTCCGCACGGCTCGGTGCAAGCTGGGACGGCAGAGGCACCAATTTTGCGCTGTTCTCGGCGAACGCGGAGAAGGTGGAGCTGTGCCTGTTCGACGGCCAGGGCCGCCGCGAGCTCGAGCGGATCGAGATGCCGGAGCGCACCGAGGACGTCTGGCACTGCTATCTCAACGACGTCTCGCCGGGCCAGCTCTACGGCTATCGCGTCTACGGGCCTTACGCGCCGGAGCGCGGCCATCGCTTCAACGCCAACAAGCTGCTGCTCGACCCCTACGCCAAGCGGCTCGCCGGCCGGCTGGTATGGAGCGATGCGCATTTCGCCTACCGCACCGGCAGCGCGCGCGAGGACCTTTCGTTCGACCGGCGCGACAATGCCCGCGGCATGCCGAAGGCGGTCGTGGTCGACGAGACCTTCAACTGGGGCCGCCGCGAGATCCGGCCGCATATCCCCTGGGAAGACACCATCATCTACGAGGCCCACGTCAAGGGCCTGACGCAGAAGCGCGAGGACGTGCCGCCGAACCTGCGCGGCACCTATGGCGGATTGTCGTCGCCTGCGATGATCGACCACCTCAAGCGGCTCGGCGTCACCACCATCGAGCTGTTGCCGATCCACGGCCTGATCGACGACCGTATCCTGGTCGAGAAGAAGCTGGCGAACTACTGGGGCTACAACACCATCGCCTTCTTCGCGCCGGAGGCACGCTACGCCCAGGACAATGCGCTCGATTCCTTCCGCACCACGGTGGCGCGGCTGCACGATGCCGGCATCGAGGTGCTGCTCGACGTCGTCTACAACCACACCGCCGAGGGCAACCATATGGGCCCGACGCTGTGCTTCCGCGGCATCGACAATGCCTCCTATTACTGGCTGAACCGCGAGAACCCGCGCTTCTACGACGACTTCACCGGCTGCGGCAGCTCGGTCAACCTCACCCATCCGCGCGTGCTGCAGATGGTGATGGATTCGCTGCGCTACTGGGTCGAGGTCTGCCATGTCGACGGTTTCCGCTTCGATCTCGCCACCACCCTGGCGCGCGGGCCGAACGGGTTCGATCGCAACCACCCCTTCCTCACCGCGATCCGCCAGGACCCGGTGCTGGCAACCGCCAAGATGGTCGCCGAGCCCTGGGACCTCGGTCTCGGCGGCTACCAGGTCGGCGCGTTTCCATCGCAATGGTCGGAATGGAATGACCGCTATCGCAGCGCGATGCGGCGCTACTGGAGCGGCGAAGGCAGCCTGATCGGCGACATCTCGGGCCGCATGACCGCATCCTCCGATCTATTTCACCACGACAACCGCGCGACCCGCGCCAGCGTCAACCACATCACGGTGCATGACGGTTTCACGCTCGCCGATCTCTTCAGCTACAACGAGAAGCACAACGAGGCCAATGGCGAGGACAATCGCGACGGCTCCAACGACAATCACAGCAACAATTGCGGCCATGAGGGCCCGACCGACGATCCCGCCATCATCGCGCTGCGCCGGCAGCTCAGGAAGAATGCGCTGGCCTGCCTGCTGCTCGCACAGGGCACGCCTTTGATCCTCGCCGGCGACGAGGTCGCGAACACGCAAGGTGGCAACAACAACGCCTATTGCCAGGACAACGAGACCGGCTGGATCGGCTGGGAGAACCTCGGCACGGACGACGACGCCATCGATTTCATCGGCCACCTCACAGCACTGCGCCAGCGCTTCGGCCAGATCCGCTGCCAGCGCTGGCTCGACGGCCGCCGCACCGACGGCAGCTACGGCGTGCTCTGGCTGACGCCCGCGGCGGAAGAGATGAAGGAATCCGACTGGAAATTCCCCGAGAGCCGATTCCTCGCCTATGTGCTGGGACCGATGGAACCAGGACAGGCGCCGATCTTTATCGTGCTCAATGCCGCACCGCAGGAAATCGTGTTCAGGATGCCGAGGATGACGGAATACAGGAGCTGGCGGCAGGTCTTGAACACGACCAAGGCGGAGCAAACGGGTGAGCAATTCGCATCCGGCGCCGATACCAAGGCACCGCCGCGCTCGGTGCTGGCATTTGCAGGCTCCACATGAACAGACAACATTTCGGCGCCGAGCTGACATCTGACGGCACGCGCTTCCGGCTCTGGGCGCCGGCGGCCAAGCGCGTCGACCTGCTGATCGACAAACCGCATACGCTCACGCGCGATGCAGCCGGCTGGTACGTCGCCGAGATCCCGGGCGGGCGCGCCGGCACGCGTTACAAATTCCGCATCGATGACGAAGTCGATGTGCCGGATCCCGCCTCCGCATTCCAGCCGGACGACGTGTTCGGCCCGAGCGAGGTGATCGACCACGCCGCCTTCAAGTGGCGCGCGACGGACTGGCGCGGCCGTCCCTGGCATGAGGCCGTCGTCCTCGAGGCCCATGTCGGCACCTTCACCCGCGAGGGCACCTATCGCGCCATGATCGACAAGCTCGATCATCTGGTGGCGACCGGCATCACCGCGCTCGAGCTGATGCCGCTGGCGGATTTCGCCGGGAAGCGCAACTGGGGCTATGACGGCGTGCTGTGGTACGCGCCCGACAGCGCCTATGGCCGTCCCGAGGACCTGAAGACCCTGATCGACGAAGCGCATCTGCGCGGGCTGATGGTGATGCTCGACGTGGTCTATAACCATTTCGGCCCCGAGGGGAATTATCTCGGCCGCTATGCGCCGTCCTTCTTCAGTGACGCGCACACCCCGTGGGGCAGCGCTATCGATTATCGTGTGCCCGAGGTGCGCGCGTTTGCGATCGGCAGCGTCGTGAGCTGGCTGCGCGACTATCGCTTCGACGGGCTGCGGTTCGATGCGGTCAACACCATCGTCGAAGCCGGCGAAGTCTCCGTGCTCCACGACTTCAGCAAGGCCGCCGGCAAGCTCGCCACCGAGACCGGCCGCTCCATCAACCTCGTGCTCGAAAACGGCGACAACATTGCAAGCCTGCTCGATGCCGCCGAGGATCCGCCGCACGGCAAATTCCGCGGCCAGTGGAACGACGACTATCATCACGCCTGGCACGTGCTGCTGACCGGCGAGACCCAGGGCTATTATGGCGACTACCGGGCGCCGAAGCAGGACCTCGCACGCGCGCTGTCGTCCGGCTACATCTACCAGGGCGAAGTCTCGGAGTTCTGGGGCGGCAAGGCGCGCGGCGAGCCGAGCGGCATGCTGTCGCCGACCTGCTTCATCAACTTCCTGCAGAACCACGACCAGATCGGCAACCGGCCGCTCGGCGATCGTCTCGTCAGCATTGCCAAGCCGGCGGCGGTCGCGGCGGCGCTGGCGGTGACGCTGATCGCGCCGACCACGCCGATGCTGTTCATGGGCGAGGAATGGGGCGCGACGACGCCCTTCCCGTTCTTCTGCGATTTCAAGGGCGACCTCGCCAATGCCGTCCGCGCCGGACGACGCAAGGAGTTCGCCTGGGCCTATGCCAAATATGGCGACGACATTCCCGACCCGCTCGCCGACGAAACGGTGCGGTCGGCCGTGCTCGACTGGGCGGCGCTCGGCCATGATCCGGCGCGCGCGCGGCTTGCGCTGGTGCGCGACCTGCTCGCCGTTCGCCGGCAGGAGATCATGCCCCGGCTCAAAGGGTGCCGTTTCGGCGATGCCATCGTGGCTGGCGACCTGTTGACGGCGCATTGGCAGATGGGCGACGGCAGCACGCTGCGGCTGACAGCCAATTTGTCCGCTCGCGACATCCCCGATGGACCGGAGCCGAAGGGAACTGCGATCTGGGGCGGCGCGTTGTCGAGCGACCTCCCCGGCTGGGCGGTGCGCTGGCACATCGGATAGCACAATGCCTCCGGCGATCCCGATCGCAACCTACCGTCTGCAACTCACTGCCGATTTCGACTTCGATGCCGCCGCCGGCGTGGCGGCGTATCTGAAGGCGCTCGGCATCAGCCATGTCTATGCGTCGCCCTTCATGAAGGCGCGCAAGGGCTCGACCCACGGCTACGACGTCGTCGACCACACCAAATTCAATCCGGAGCTCGGCGGCGAGGAGGGCTTTGCGCGGCTGAGCGACGCATTGAAGCGCCATGATCTCGGCCTGATCCTGGATTTCGTGCCGAACCATGTCGGCGTTCACTTCGCCGACAATCCGTGGTGGCTCGATGTGCTGGAATGGGGACCGGCGTCGCCGCACGCGGTCTCCTTCGACATCGACTGGGACCAGCTGCCCTATCGCGCGCGCGGCGGCGTGCTGTTGCCGATCCTCGGCTCGTCCTATGGCCAGGCGCTGGAGCGCGGCGACATCGAGCTGCGCTATGACGCGAACGAGGGCAGCTTCTCGGCCTGGTATTTCGAGCACCGCCTGCCGATCGCGCCGGAGCGCTATGGCGAGGTGCTGCGCACCATCGTCCGCGAGGCCGCGGCCGAAGACAGCCCGCCCGGACGCGCGATGCTCGAGCTCGCCGCGCAATACCGGGCGCTGCGTCGCCCCAACCGCGTCGAAGCGCCGGCGGTGAAGGCGGCGATCAAGGCGATCGAGGGCGGCGCCGAAACCATCGCACGCGGCCTCGATGCCTATCGCGCCGGTGAGGACCGCCCGACCCAGACGCTAGCGCTGCATCATTTGCTGGAACGTCAGCACTACAAGCTCGGCCACTGGCGGCTGGCGTCCAGCGACATCAACTATCGCCGCTTCTTCGACGTCAACACGCTGGCCGGCCTCAGGGTCGAGGACGCCGCTACCTTCGAGGCGAGCCACAGCCTCGTGAGGCGGCTGATCGCCGAAGACCGGCTGCAGGGCCTGCGGCTCGACCATATCGACGGCCTGCGCGATCCCGCGCAATACTTCCAGCGGCTGCGCCGCCTGATCCGCGCCGCGCAGGGCGCGAAGGCCGGGCCGTTCTACGTGGTGATCGAGAAGATCCTCGGCGAGGACGAGAAGCTGCCGAAATTCAGCGGCGTTCACGGCACCACCGGCTATGAATGGATGAACACGATCAGCCAGGCACTGGTCGACGGTCGCGGCCTCGATCCACTGAACGAGATCTGGCGCCAGATCAGCAACCAGTCGCCGAACCTGACGCCGGTGTTGCGCGAGGCCAAGCAGCGCGTGCTGGAGACGCTGCTCACCAGCGAATTCACCGTGCTGGCGCGGCTGCTCGCGCGCATTGCCAGCGGACACTACTCGACCCGCGACTTCTCCGGCGACAGTCTGCGGCAGGCGCTCGAGCTGTATGTGCTGCACTTTCCGGTCTATCGCACCTATCTCACCGCCTCGGGACCAGCCGCGCATGACCGCGCGCTGATCAGCGAAACCATCGAGCGCGCCCGCGCCGACTGGTTCGCCGCCGACGAAGGCATCTTCGATTTCCTGCGCGATGCCTTCACCATGGACCTTCTGCAGCCCGGCCGGCCGCCGCATGGCGCGCCGCGGGTCCGCCGCTTCGCGCTGAAGGTGCAGCAATTCACCGGGCCGATGATGGCGAAGTCGCTGGAGGACACCACCTTCTACCGCTATCACCGGCTGCTGGCGCTCAACGAGGTTGGCGGCGATCCGGCGGCGAGCGCGATCGCGCCCGAGACCTTCCACGCCATGATGCAGGCCCGCGCGCGCGAATGGCCGCACGGCATGACGGCGACCGCGACCCACGACACCAAGCGCGGCGAGGACGCCCGCGCCCGCATCATGGCGCTTGCGGAAATCCCCGGCGAATGGACCAGCGCGGTGGCGCGCTGGAAGGTGCTGAATGCGCCGCATCTGGTGCTCGACGGCGAGATGCGCGCGCCATCGGCGACATTCGAATACATGCTGTATCAGGCCCTGCTCGGCGCCTGGGATCCCGATGATACGTCGCTCGCCGCCCGCATCCAGGCGTACGCGCTGAAGGCGGCACGCGAGGGCAAGCAGGAAACCAGCTGGCTCAATCCGCACCAGCCTTACGAGGCGGGCGTGAAAGCCTTCATCGAGCGGATCCTCGATCGCAAGACCTCGCCGGAATTCCTCGATGCGCTGGGGACGCTGGCGCAACGGACCGCGTTGATCGGTGCGCTGAATTCGCTCAGCCAGATCACGCTGAAGGCAACCATGCCGGGCGTGCCGGATTTCTACCAGGGCACCGAAAGCTGGGATCTTTCGCTGGTCGATCCGGACAACCGCCGCCCGGTCGACTTTACCGAACGGGCAGGAATGCTCGCCGCACTGGAGATGCCGGATTGGGATGCGCTGGCGCAAAACTGGCGCGACGGCCGTCTCAAATTCGCATGGACGCGGTATCTGCTACGGCTCCGCAACGAGCTGGCCGATGTGTTCACCAGCGGCGACTACGTGCCGCTCGCCGTCAGCGGCCCGCACCGCGATCACGTCATTGCCTTCGCGCGGCGCCATGGGCGCGAGGCGGCCATCGTTGCGGTGGCAAGGTCATTCGCCCCGTTCACGCAGGGCGGCCGCAGTTGGCCGCGCCCCGAGGCTTTTGAAGGTGAAATCGACGTGACGGGATATGCGCTCAGGGATGGCGCAACCCGGATTCAGCTCCCGGAGCTGTTCGGCAATCTGCCGGTTGCCGTGCTCAAGACAAAGGTCGCGGGGACGAAACGCACCGCAAGGCCGGCCCGCTCGCACGCCTGACGTCCTGCGTCAGCGCTTGGTCAGCAGCAATTGCCCGCGCTTCCGGATCGCCACCTGCGCGACCTCGGCGAACCGTTGCAGCAGCCACGGCAGCGTCACCTCGACGCGCACATGGGCATCCTCGACATCGACATGCCCGGCCGCGACCTGTCCCAGCGCCCGGACACGAAAGCTCATCCGGTTGTCGTCCCAGCGCTCCTCGTCGACGCTCATGACCGGCAGGTTCGCCGTCGCGCGCGACAGGCCCGTTTTCAAGCGGCGCATCGCCTCGTCGCGGCCGAGGCTATGGGGTATCGAAACGATCAGCGGCGCCGACATTGCGATGCACTCCTCCGTGGGTTTCGTTGATGTAGTTCTGTTCCAAGGCAAACGGAAGAACCACACAGGTTTATCACAGCGCCAACTCCGGAACCTTCACAGTTACGGGTTGTTTTCCTTCCCGAAGGGCAGAAACGAGACGAGCCCGCGGGGCTGAGGAGACGCTAGATGTCAATTGGAACGATCATTCTCATCATTCTGGTCATTGCGCTGCTTGGCGGCTTCAGCGGCATCGGCGGCGGACCGTTTTACGGTACCGGCTATTACGGCGGCGGCGGGCTCGGCCTGGTCGTCGTGATTCTGCTGATCCTGCTCCTGATGGGACGACTGTAGCCCTTGGTAGCGTTGCGTCCTGCCGATATCGACGACCAGCATCACCCGCGAAAGCGGGTGGTGCTTCGTTGGACGGCGCTTACTTGGCCGCGAGCTTCTTCATCGCCGACTTGATCGACGAGGCCGCGTCCTCGTAGCCATCCCAAGCCTTCGTCTTCGCGAGCAAGGCCGGCACGGTGCGCAGCGTGAATTTCTTCGGATCGAGATCACCGCGCAGCTGCGGCCAGGTCAGCGGCATCGACACCGTCGCTCCCGGACGCGCCCGCGGCGACAACACCGCGACCGCCGTCGACATCCTGTCGTTGCGCAAATAGTCGAGGAAGATCTTTCCCGTGCGCTTGGCCTTGGACATGTTGATCAGATAGCGCTCGGGATCGTCCTGCGCCATCCACTGGCAGACCGCCTGCGCGAACGCCTTGGCCTCCTTCCACGTCACCTTGTCCCTGCTGCCTGCGAGCAGCGGTGTGACGACGTGCAGACCCTTGCCGCCGGTGGTCTTGCAGAAGCTCTCGAGGCCGGCCGCGGTCAGCCGTTGCCGCATGTCCTTGGCGGCGTCGATCACGTCGGTGAATGCGACATCGGGCGCGGGATCGAGATCGAACACCAGCCGGCCCGGCGTGTCATAGGCATCGGGCGCGCAATTCCAGGGATGCAGCTCGAGGCCGCCGAGCTGCGCGACCGCCGCCAGGCCCTCGATCTGGTCGATCTGCAAATAGGGTTTGCGGTCGCCCGAAACCTTCGCAAGCTTGAGCAGCTTCGATGTGCCGGCCATCGCATGACGCTGGAAGAAGGTCTCGCCCTTGATGCCGTCGGGCGCACGCACGATCGAGCACGGCCGGCCCTTGAGATAGGAGATCATCCATTCGCCGACCGCCGCGAAATAGTTCGCGAGATCGAGCTTGGTCACCGGCTCGCCATCGCCCGCATCGGGCCACAGCGCCTTGTCCGGGTGCGAGATGACGACACCCATCACCTCGCTGGACGCCTTCCCGGCGCCCTTCTTCGCCACGCCCTTGGCCATCGGCTTCACCACTTTGGTTACAACCGGCCGCTCGGCCTCGACCTCGTGCGCCGGCTTGTCCTGGCGCAGGCCCTTGAAGGCGGCCTGGCGGATATTGCCGGCGTCGGTCCAGCCGGCGAACTCGATCTCGGCGACCAGCTCCGGCTTCAGCCAGTGCACGTCGCGGGTCTTCTTCGGCGCGTCCTTGCCGCCGAACGGGCTCTTGTCCGCCTCCGCCGCCTTCAGCGCCGGCATGATGCGGCGGACCGTGTCCTGGCCGAAGCCGGTGCCGACGATGCCGACAAAAGCCAGATGATCGCCGCGATAGACGCCCGCCATCAGCGAGCGGAATTTGCCGTTGGTGGTCTTCCAGCCGCCGAGCACCACCTCATGACCGGCGCGGATTTTTGCCTTGGTCCAGTCGTCGGAGCGGCCGGAACGGTAGGCACCGTCGAGCCGTTTGGAGACAATGCCTTCGAGGCCGAGCTTGCGCGCGGATTCCAGCACCGCCTCGCCGCGCTGCTCGAAATGTTCGACATAGCGGATCAGAGGATTCTTGCCCTTGCGCGCCGCGAGCAATTGCTTCAGCCGCGTCTTGCGCTCGGCGAGCGGCAGCGGGCGCAGGTCCTCGGTGCCGGCGAACAGCAGGTCGAACGCGTAGAAGATCAGCCGATCCGTCTTGCCGTCGGAGAGCGCGGCCTGCAGCGTCGAAAAATGCGGCGTGCCGTTCTTGTCGAGCGCGACGATCTCGCCATCGATCAGCGCGTCGGGCAGCTTCTCCGCCTCCTTCACGATCGCGCCGAACTTGGCGGTCCAGTCGAGCCCCTTGCGCGTCTTCAGCACCGCCTCGCCGTCTTCGACACGCAACTGCACGCGGTAGCCGTCGAACTTGATCTCGTGGCACCAGCCCGTGCCATTGGGTGGAGACTCGACCGCGGCGCAGAGCTGCGGCGCGGCGAAATCAGGTATCTCCGATACCTGCTTCGGTTTCGCCTGCCGCGCCGCCTTCAGCCGCTCCTTGGGCGCAAGCGCCTTGGTCCTGGCGCGCGCGTCCGCAGCCATGCCGTGGTTGGACTGCCAGACCGCGTCCGCTTTGGCCTTGCCGTTGCCCTTGGCCAGCATGAACGGCTTCGGCGCCCGGCCCTTGCCGGCCGCGATCTGCGCCATCGAGCGTCCGGAGGCGACCGAACGGTCCTCGTCGAGGATCTCCTCGCCGTTGCCGTCAACGGCATATTCGTCGCGGTGCTTGATCAGGAGCCAGTTGGTGCGCTTGCCGCCAAAGCGGTCGCCCTTCATCCGCACCAGCACCCAGCTGCCGTGCAGCTTGTCGCCCTCAAGCGTGAACTTCAGGTCGCCCTTCTTGAAGCCGCGCTCGGGATCGTCCGATTCCCAGGTGCCACGATCCCACAGCTGCACCGTGCCGCCGCCGTATTGGCCTTCGGGAATGGTGCCTTCGAAATCGCCATAGTCGAGCGGATGATCCTCGACCTCCACCGCCAGCCGCTTGTCATGCGGATCGAGCGAGGGCCCGCGCGTCACCGCCCAGGACTTGAAGACGCCGTCGAATTCGAGCCGCAGATCGTAGTGCAGCCGCGTCGCGTCGTGCTTCTGGATGACGAAGCGCCGCTGCTTGCTGGGTGCGACCTTGACGTCGCCCGACGGCTCGTTGGTCTTCTCGAAGTCGCGCTTCTTGCGATAGGTGGACAGGTTTCTCAGCGACACAACAAACCTCGGCAAACCCTCGGCGCAAACGACGGCCGCCGCCTCCGTGCGGCCATCAGGAACCAAAACCCACGGTATCCGTTCAAGTTCCAAACTCAAGCTGTTTGGAGGCGATCATGGCCGCTCCCCGCGCCTACTGGAAAGGCACGCTCAAGCTCTCGCTGGTGTCATGCCCGGTGGCGCTCTACCCGGCTTCGACCGCGGTCGAGAAGACCCGCTTCCACATGATCAACCGGGAGACCGGCAACCGGCTGAAGCAGCAGATGGTCGATACCGAGACCGGCGACGTTGTCGAGGGCGATCAGAAGGGCCGCGGCTACGAGGTCAGCAAGGGAAAATATGTCGAGATCGAGAAGGACGAGCTCGAAGCGGTGCAGATCGAGAGCAGCCACACCATCGACATCGACAGCTTCGTGCCTGAGGGCGAGATCGACAAGCGCTATCTCGACCACCCCTACTATATCAGACCCGACGGCAAGGCCGGCGTCGACGCGTTCGCGGTGATCCGCGACGCCATGAAGGATCAGGACCGCGTCGCGCTGGCGCGGATCGTGCTGACCAACCGCGAGCATGTGATCGCGATCGAGCCGCTCGACAAGGGCATGCTCGGCACCACCTTGCGTTACCCCTACGAGCTGCGCGACGCCGACGACTATTTCGACGACATCAAGAGCCCGAAGGTCACGAAGGACATGATCGAGCTCGCCGGCCATATCCTCGACAGCAAGGCCGCGCATTTCGATCCGTCGAAATTCAAGGACGAGTACGAGACCGCGCTGACGGCCCTGGTCCGCCGCAAGGCGGCCGGCAAGCCGATCAAGGCCGCCGAGCGCGAGGAGAAGCCAAGCAACGTCGTGAGCCTGATGGACGCGCTGCAGCAGAGCCTGAAAGGCGGCAAGAGCGGCGCAACGCGCTCGCGCTCCACCGCGCGCCGCCCGACCTCGCATCGCCGCGCCGCCAAGAAGACGCACCGGTCAAGCGCGCGGCGACGCAAGGCGGGGTGAGATCTCTCGTCCTTGCGAGCGCAGCGAAGCAATCCATCTCTCCACATACGCGGAGGGATGGATTGCTTCGTCGCTACGCTCCTCGCAATGACGGATGGATGCAACTCGTCCGCTACTTCTTCTTCGAGCTCTTCCGCTTCTTGGCAGTCTTGCGCTTCTTCGCCGTCTTCTTCTTGGACGCCTTCTTCGGCACCTTCCTGCCCTTGGCGCGCGCCTCGGATAGCCCGATCGCGATCGCCTGCTTGCGGCTCTTCACCTTCTTCTTGGAGCGGCCGCTGCGCAGCGTGCCGGCCTTGCGTTTCTTCATCGCGCGCTCGACATCGCCCGATGCCTTCCGCGAATATTTCCTTGCCATGGCTTGTCTCCCGCTAACGGAAAACAAGCCTCGATGGCAGCGAAAGTTCCGTTTGGTGTCGTCGGGCGACGGCACCAATGTAGCCCGCATGAGCGCAGCGACATGCGGGAGATGCCCCGGATATCGCTTCGCTCATCCGGGCTACATGTTAGTCCGCCGCGCGCAGCCGATAGCCGATGCCGGTCTCGGTCAGCACGAATTGCGGACGCTCCGGGTCGGCCTCGATCTTCTGGCGGAGCTGGCGCACATAGACGCGCAGATATTGCGCGTCGGTCAGTTCGTCCCACAATTCCTTCAAGAGGAAGCGGTGGGTCAGCACCTTGCCGGCATGCTGAACCAGCACGCGCAACAGGTCATATTCCTTCGGCGACAGCTTGATCTCTTTGTCGCCGACCTTGACGATCCGGCGCACCAGATCGACCGAAAGATCGCCGGAGCGAAACACCGGCCGCTCGCCCTGCACCTGCAACTGGTGCCGCAGCGCCGCGCGCAGCCGCGCCAGCAATTCGTCCATGCCGAACGGCTTGGTCAGGTAGTCGTCGGCGCCGAGATCGAGCGCCTGCACCTTGCCGGCCTCGTCGCCGCGGCTCGACAGCACCACGATCGGCACGCTCTCGTTGCGGCCGCGGATCATGCGCAAGAGGTCATGGCCCTGAATGTCGGGCAATCCGAGGTCGAGGATGATCAGCGCCGGTCCCTCACCCAGCATCTCCAGCGCCAGCTTGCCGTTGGATGCCTCGAGAATGTCATAACCCTGCGTGCTCAGCCCCATCCGCAGCAGCTTGCGGATCGGCGGCTCGTCGTCGATGACCAGGACCTTGATCGGCGTGGCGTTCATGCAGCAGTGTCCAGCGCGTTGGTGTCGGCAGGGATCGGCAGGCGGATGGTGATGACGGCGCCGCTGCGGTCGGCGCGGTTGGCCGCCGCGATCGTGCCGCGCATCGCCTCGACGAAGCCGCGCGAGATCGCAAGCCCGAGGCCGGTGCCGGGGCGGACATGGTCGCCCTTCTCGGCGCGATAGAATTTGTCGAACACGCTTTCGAGCTCGGCCGCGGGAATCCCGTTGCCTTCATCGAGGATCTGCAGCGCGATGGTGTCGCGATCGCGGGCGCCGCGGATCGAGATCGTGGTGTCCGACGGGGCGTATTTGGCAGCGTTGTCGAGCAGATTGAACAACACCTGCTCGAACAGCACGGCGTCGAGCTCCAGCATCGGCAGGTCGGCCGCGAGCTCCAGCGACACCCGGTGATGCACCAGGATCTTGCTCGCCCGCCGCAGCGCGCTGCCGACGATCTCGCCGACATCATGGCGCGCCGTGTTCGGCACGATCGCGCCGGATTCCAGCTTGGTCATGTCGAGCAGATTGGCGATGAACCGATTCAGCCGCTCGGACTCGTCGATCACGGTGGTGAGCAGATCGTGCTTCTGCGCATCGCTCAGGTTGGCGCCGAGGTCGCGCAGCGCCGAGGCCGAGCCGAGCACCGAGGCCAGCGGCGTCTTGAGATCGTGCGAGATCGAGGTCAGGAGCGCGCCGCGCAGCCGGTCGGATTCCACCGTGCGCTTGACGCGGTCCATGTCCTCGACCAGCAGCACGCGCTCGATCGCCAGCGCGCCCTGATCGACCAGCGCGTCGAGCAGCCGGCGCTGGTCCGGCGTCAGCAAGGGCCCGGTGCGGTCGTCGTCGATGCCGATCACCCCGATCGGGCCGCGGCCGGTGCGCATCGGCAGGAACAGCCGTTTTCCCCCCGGCAGCGTGTCCGAGCCGCGGCCGGCCGGACGGTCGTTGCCCCAGGCCCAGTTGGCGGCAGCAAGATCGGCCTGGTCGAGCTGATCCTCCGGCGGATAGCCGCTCTTGACGGTCAGCATCCCGTCCTCCGGCAGCAGCAGCACCACGCGCACCTTGAGCATCAGCGCAATCTGGTAGGCGGTCGCCCACAGCACGTCGTCCAGCGTCGCGGTGCCGGCGAGCTTGCGGCTGAAGGCGTAGAGCGATTCGGTGGTGCGGACCCGGCTGATCGCGGTGTCGGCCTGGGTGCGCACCCGCGCCGCGACGTTGGAGACCAGCAGCGCGATCAGCATGAAGAAGAAGAACGCCGCGACATTGGTCGGGTCGGTGATGGTGAAGGTATAGACCGGCGGCAGGAAGAAGAAATTGTAGCACAGCGAGGCCGCGACGCTCGCCAGCAGCGACGGCCCGAGGCCGTAACGCGCCGCGGCGCCGACCACGGCGGTGAGGAAGACAAGGTCGACATTCTCGATGCCGAAGAACGGCTGGATCAGCTTGGCTGCGCCGAGCCCAAGCGCCGCCAGCAGCAGCGCCATCAGATAGGGCCGTGGATTGAACGGCTCCTGCCGCTGCGCGGTCTGCACCGCCGCCTTGCCGACCGGCAGCTCGTCGCCGGCGATCACGTTGACGCTGATATTGCCGGCGCGGCGCACCAGATCGTGCACCACGGATCCATGCGTCAGCTCGAACCAGCGCGAGCGCGTCGACTTGCCGATGATGATCTGGGTGACGTTGTTGGCCTGGGCGAAATTGATGACGTCGTCGGCGATGCGGCGACCGACGCCGGGCAGCGTCAGCGCCTCGCCGCCGAGCGATTCCGCGAGCCGCATGGTGTCGGCCAGCCGATCGCGCTGCTCGTCGGAAAGTTGCAGGCTGCGCCGCGTCTCGATGCTGACCGCGGTCCATTGCGCATGCAGCCGGTCGGCGAGGCGCTTGGTGTAGCGCACGAGCCCGGCCGCGCGCGGATCCTCGCTCAAGCACACCAGGATGCGCTCGCCGGCGGCCCAGGGTCCGGCAATCGCATTGGCCTGCATGTGGTTGAGCAGCTGCTCGTCGACCCGCTCGGCGGTGCGGCGCAGCGCCAGCTCGCGCAGCGCGGTCAGATTGCCGGGCGAGAAATAGTGTTCCAGCGCCCGCTCGGCCTGCTTGGGCACGTAGACCTTGCCCTCCTTGAGCCGCTGGATCAGGTCGTCGGGCGTCAGGTCGATCAGCTCGATGGCATCGGCACGATCGACCACTGAGTCCGGCACCGTCTCGCGCACCCGCACATGGGTGATCTGCGCGACGACGTCGTTGAGGCTCTCGATGTGCTGGATGTTGATCGCGGTGTAGACGTCGATGCCGTTCGACAGCAGTTCCTCGACGTCGAGATAGCGCTTGGGATGCCGGCTGCCCGGTGCATTGGTATGGGCGAGCTCGTCGACCAGCGCGAGCTGCGGCCGCCGCGCGATCAATGCGTCGAGGTCCATCTCCTCGAGCGTCTGGTCGCGATAGGTTAGCCGCTTCCGCGGCAGCACCTCGAGACCCCTGAGCAGCGTCTCGGTCTCGACCCGGCCGTGGGTTTCGACGACGCCGACCACGACGTCGACGCCCGCCTTGAGGCGGGCGTGGGCGCTCGAGAGCATCTCGTAGGTCTTGCCGACGCCGGGGGCGGCGCCGATGAAGATCTTCAGCCGCCCCGATCGATCGGTCTCCCGGCGCGCCGCCTCCAGCAGCGCATCCGGCGAGGGTCGTTTATCAGGGTCGCGCTGATTGGCCATACCGCAATATAGTCATCCTGCGAGGGGCAGCCTACTCCCCTATTTCGGCTTTGCCGCGTCGAGCGCCAGGTTGAGCGCAAGAACGTTAATACGGGGCTCGCCGATCACGCCGGCGAAACGGCCCTGCGTGTTCTGCGTCACCAGCTCGCGCACCGCGTCCTCGGACATGCTGCGCGCCTTGGCGACCCGCGGCACCTGGAACAGCGCGGCGTCCGGCGAGATGTCCGGATCGAGCCCACTGCCCGACGTGGTCACAAGATCGACCGGCACGCTGGCGGACGGGTTCTCCGCCTTCAGCTTATCGACATCCTCCTTGACCCGGTCGTTCAGCGCCTTGCTGGTCGGGCCGAGGTTGGAGCCGCCGGAATTCGCTGCATTGTAGGGCGCAGGCACTGTCTTGGAAGAATCGTTCGGATCAGGCGCGACCGTCGCCGACGGCCGGCCGTGGAAATATTTGTCCTCCTTGAACTCCTGCCCGATCAGGGCGGAGCCGATCACCTTGCCGTCCTGCTCGATCAGGCTGCCTTGCGCCTGCCGCGGGAAGATGACGCCGGCGATGCCGGTGATGGCGAGCGGATAGGCAAGGCCCGTGATCGCGGTCAGCAGGACCAGCACGAGGATGGCGGGGCGGATTTCTTTCAGCATGACTGGTCTCCTAAATCTCCTTCGTCATTGCGAGCGAAGCGAAGCAATCCATGGATCGGCATAACGGATGGATGGGTTGCTTCGTCGCTTCGCTCCTCGCAATGACGCTGTGGTTAAGCCAGGCCCAAAGCGGCGACGACGAGGTCGATCGCCTTGATGCCGATGAACGGGATGATGATGCCCCCCAAGCCATAGATCATCAGGTTGCGGCCGAGCAGCGCGCCGGCACCGACCGCGCGATACTTGACGCCCTTCAGCGCCAAGGGAATCAGCGCGATGATGATCAGCGCGTTGAAGATGATCGCCGACAGGATCGCGCTCTGCGGGCTCGCCAGGTGCATCACGTTCAGCACCTGGAGCTGCGGATAGAACGCGAGGAACATCGCCGGGATGATCGCAAAATATTTTGCGACGTCGTTGGCGATCGAGAACGTGGTCAGCGCGCCGCGGGTCATCAGCAGCTGCTTGCCGATCTCGACCACCTCGATCAGCTTGGTCGGGTTGGAATCGAGGTCGACCATGTTGCCGGCCTCGCGGGCGGCCTGCGTGCCGGTGTTCATGGCGACGCCGACATCGGCCTGCGCGAGCGCCGGCGCGTCGTTGGTGCCGTCGCCGCACATCGCGACCAGCTTGCCCTTGGACTGCTCGTCACGGATCAGCTTGAGCTTGTCCTCGGGCGTTGCCTGCGCCAGGAAGTCGTCGACGCCGGCCTCGGCCGCGATCGCGGCCGCGGTCATCGGGTTGTCGCCGGTGATCATCACGGTGCGGATGCCCATGCGGCGCAGTTCGGCAAAGCGCTCGCGGATGCCGCCCTTGACGATATCCTTGAGGTGCACGACGCCGAGCAGCTTGCCGTCCTTGGCGACGGCCAGCGGCGTGCCGCCGGCCTTGGCGATCTCGTCGGCAATCGACTGGATCTCGCGCGCTTCGGCGCTCATCGTCGCCGCGACCGCGCGGACGGTGTTGCCCGAGGCGACGGTGCGGGGCGAGCCGCCGTCGACATAGGCGAGGATGGCGTCCACCGCGCCCTTGCGGACCGATGACGTACCTGCATCGATGCCGCTCATGCGGGTCTGCGCGGTGAACGGCACGAATGTCGCGGCCAGCTCATGCATGTCACGGCCGCGGATGCCGTATTTCTCCTTGGCGAGCACCACGATCGAGCGACCTTCCGGCGTCTCGTCGGCCAGCGAGGCAAGCTGCGCCGCGTCGGCGAGGTCCTGCTCGGCGACGCCGCGGATCGGACGGAATGCGGTCGCCTGGCGGTTGCCGAGCGTGATGGTGCCGGTCTTGTCCAGCAGCAGCGTATCGACGTCGCCGGCAGCTTCCACCGCGCGGCCGGACATCGCCAGAACGTTGAAGCGCACCAGGCGGTCCATGCCGGCGATGCCGATCGCCGACAGCAGCGCGCCGATCGTGGTCGGGATCAGCGTCACGAACAGCGCCACCAGCACCACGACCGAGATCGAGCCGCCGGCATAGGCCGCATAGCTCGGGATCGTCACCGTGGCGAACACGAAGATGATGGTGAGGCCCGCCAGCAGGATGTTGAGCGCGATCTCGTTCGGCGTCTTCTGCCGCTCGGCGCCCTCCACCAGCCTGATCATGCGGTCGATGAAGGTCGAGCCTTGCGCTGCGGTGATGCGGACGCGGATCCAGTCCGACAGCACCTGGGTGCCGCCGGTGACCGCGGAACGGTCGCCGCCGGACTCGCGGATCACAGGCGCAGATTCACCCGTGATCGCGGCTTCATTGACCGAGGCCACGCCTTCGATCACCTCGCCGTCGGACGGGATATTGTCGCCGGCCTCGACCAGCACGACGTCGCCGACCTTCAGCGAGGTGCCCGGCACCATGCGATAGGTCCGGTCGGTGCCGGTGAGCAGCTTGGCCTGGCTCTCGGTGCGGGTCTTTTTCAGCGATTCCGCCTGCGCCTTGCCGCGGCCTTCGGCAACGGCCTCGGCGAAGTTGGCGAACAGCACCGTGAACCAGAGCCAGAGGATGATCTGGAAGGTGAAGCCGAGATTGGCGCTGCCGGTGACGAGGTCGCGGACGAAGATCACCGTGGTCAACGCGGCCACGACCTCGACCACGAACATCACGGGGTTCTTCGCCATCAGCCGGGGATCGAGCTTGACGAAGGCCGAGCGGATCGCCGGCACCAGGATCTTCGGGTCGAACATGGTCGACGCCGTCACCTGCTTTTGCAGTCTTGTGGTTTCCATGGTTGTCACTCCGGACAATTCGATCAGAACAGGGTGTTGACGTTCATGGCGAGGTGCTCGACGATCGGCCCGAGCGCCAGCGCCGGGAAGAAGGTGAGACCGCCGATGATCAGGATCACGCCGATGACGAGGCCGACGAACAGCCCGCCGGTGGTCGGGAACGTGCCCGCCGAGGCCGGGATCGACTTCTTCTCGACCAGCGAACCTGCAATGGCCATCGCCGGCACGATCATGAAGAAGCGGCCGACGAACATCGCGGAGGCGAGCGTCAGATTGTAGAACAGGGTGTTGCCGGTGAGGCCCGCGAAGGCCGAGCCGTTGTTGCCGGTGGCCGAGGTGAACGCGTACAGCACCTCGGTGAAGCCGTGCGGGCCGGAGTTGGCCATCGAGGCCACCGCCGACGGCAGCACCACGCCGACCGCGGTCCAGCCGAGATACATCAGGGGCAGCACCAGGATCGCGAGCATCGCCATCTTGACCTCGCGCGCCTCGATCTTCTTGCCGACATATTCCGGAGTGCGGCCGACCATCAGGCCGGCGACGAAGATCGCCAGCACAACGAACAGCAGCATGCCGTAGAAGCCGGCGCCGACGCCGCCGATGATGACTTCGCCGAGCTGCATGTTGATCAGCGGGATCATGCCGCCGAGCGCGGTGAAGCTGTCATGCATGGCATTGACCGCGCCGCAGGAGGCGGCAGTCGTGACGACGGCGAACAGCGAGGACGCGACGATGCCGAAGCGGACCTCCTTGCCCTCCATGTTGCCGCCGGTGAGACCGAGCGCGTGCAGCGCCGAGGTGCCGTTGGCCTCCGCCCAGTAGGTGACGGTGACGCCGGCGACGAACAGGATGCCCATCACGGCGAAGATCGCCCAGCCCTGGCGCTCGTTGCCGACCATGCGGCCGAACACGTTGGTCATGGCGGCGCCGAGCGCGAAGATCGAGACCATCTGCACGAGGTTCGACAAGGCGGTCGGATTCTCGAACGGATGCGCGGCGTTGGCGTTGAAGAAGCCGCCGCCATTGGTGCCGAGCATCTTGATCGCGACCTGCGAGGCCACCGGCCCGAGCGCGATGGTCTGCTTGCCGCCCTCCAGCGTGGTGGCGTCGACATAGGCGCCGAGCGTCTGCGGCATGCCCTGCCAGACCAGGAACAGCGCATAGACGACGCAGATCGGCAGCAGCACGTAGAGCGTGCAGCGCGTGACGTCGACCCAGAAATTGCCGACGGTGCGCATCGACGAGCGGGTGAAGCCGCGGATCAGCGCCATCGCCAGCGCGATGCCGGTCGCCGCCGACAGGAAGTTCTGATGGGTCAGGCCGACCATCTGGACCAGATAGGACAGCGTGCTCTCGCCGCCGTAGTTCTGCCAGTTGGTATTGGTGACGAAGGAGATCGCGGTGTTGAAGGAGAGGTCCTCGGCGACCGCCGATTGCCCGGCCGGATTGAACGGCAGCACCGCCTGCAGCCGCATCAGGCCGTAGATGATGGCGAAGCCGCCGACATGAAACAGCAGCATGGCGACCGTGTAGGTCAGCCAGTGCTGCTCACGCCGCTCGTCGACGCCACCGACCCAGTAGATGCCGCGCTCGACCGGGCGCAGCACGGGCGACAGGAAGGTGCGCTCGCCGTTGAACACGCGGGTCATGTACCAGCCGAGCGGTTTGACCAGCGCGGCGACGATCGCGCAAAACAGAATAATTTGAATCCAGCCGATGACGGTCATTGCGTCAAACCTTTCGAATGGGAGCGAAGCGCAGCATCGACGCGAACAAGCCGAGCAACAGCCCG
Source organism: Bradyrhizobium brasilense (assembly GCF_029714345.1). Lineage (NCBI taxonomy): Bacteria > Pseudomonadati > Pseudomonadota > Alphaproteobacteria > Hyphomicrobiales > Nitrobacteraceae > Bradyrhizobium > Bradyrhizobium brasilense. Next base: position 2,718,654 of record NZ_CP121669.1, on the reverse strand, counting down.
GTCAACATCGCGTCGGCCAACAGAATTGTGCAAAGCGCTGACATCGCGGGCCGCCTAGAAACGTTCGGGCCGCAGCAATGCGTAAGTGAGGTAGAACAGCAGGCCGAGCGAGACGAGGCCGGCGAGCGAGTAATCGAAGATCATCGCCGCCTCCGTTACAGCCGTTCGCAGGCGTAGGCATAGCCGATGCCGGCCGCGAAGAAGCCGATCGCAAGCGCCGCCATGAGAATGTCCATCATGTGAGACTCCTATGCATCCGAGGGGGCGCGGGACAACCGTATAAGCGCTCCGCGCCGGATGGCCGTGAGGTGCCATCCGGGGCATAGGTTTTCGAGAGGTAGCGAATAAGGACGTTATAGGAATCCTATAAGTGCCACGACCTGCGCAGCCGTCGTCCCGGCGAAGGCCGGGACCCATAACCACAGGGCCGAGTTTTGCGATGGCTGGGGCCCCAACCTGATCTCACAAGCAGATCCGGTGGTAATGGGCCCCTGCCTTCGCCGTGACGACAGCTTTGCCTTTATGGAATCCCTATATCTCCGTCCCCCGCCTCATCTCGTTTTCAAATGGCGGTCCGGCCATTTTTGGCTTGCGGCCAATACCCTGGGCCGCGCAAGACGAGATGACGCCATGTCAGTGCTTTCCCAAAACACCTCCATCGATCTCGACGAACGGCTGCGCGACGCCTATGCGGTGACAGCCGAATTCATGGCCGACATCATCAGCCAGACCTGCCGGCGCTTTCCCTCGGTCGGACAGAGCGGCAAGACCCGCCGGGTCGAGCGGCTGATCCAGTCAGGCGCCTGGACCGACGCCGTGATCGCGCTGCTCGATCTGGAACTGCCGCAATGGCAAATCCGCCGCCTGGTCTATGACGAGGGCGAGTGGCACTGCGCCTTGTCGCGCGAACGCGAGCTGCCGGACTGGCTCGACCAGTCGATCGAGACCCACCACACCGATCTTGCGCTCGCGATCCTCAGCGCCTTCGTCGAGGCGCAGCGGATCTCCGCGTCCGATAGCCGAACCAGCGTGCCGACCGTCCGTCGCGACACGCGCGCGCTGTACGAGCCGCTGTTCGTCGACAATATCGGCTGACGGCGGCGCGGCCGTGGACACCAAACAACTGCCGCGGCAGCTGCAGTCGGTCCAGGTCATGGTCCGGTTCGGCTTCCGGCTCGCCATCATGATCGGCTTTGCCGTGTTCGCCGGCGCCGGCTTCGGCAAGGGCCTCGTCACGCTGTTGTGGATGTCGGCCGTGATCTGCGCCTTCGCAGGGATCGCCAAGCGCGAAATGCCGTTTGCCGCAAACCTCAATCACTGGGACGAGATGACCGCCTATGTCGCGCTGTGCGCGCTCGGCACCGGCATCGTCCAGCGCCTCTAGACCATCCTCACAAATCCTATGCCGCTCCTATGAAGTCGCTGCTCGCACGCGCTCGATTTCATATCCCGCAAATCAGACATTGATCGCGTGACCGTGACTGAAGCGTTTTCGAGCGAGCCGGATACCGGTTCGCGCGAGGAAAACGCGTCAGAAACAAAAAGAAGGACCACCACCGTGAAACTCGTCGAACCTCCCTCGTGTAGCGCCGCGTCCACCGTCGTCTTCATCGGCCGCAACCATCGCGGCCAGTGGGTCGCCCAGCAACAGAACGGCCTCTATGGCGGCCTGTTCGTCAACCGGGCCCAGGCCGTCAAATACGCGCTGTTCGAGAACGGCCAGCATCCCGAAATGATCGTCGAGCTGTCGCGTGAGATCGAGCTCGATATGCGCGGCGAGACCGCGAGCTTGCCCGCAATCCGCGTGGCGTGAGCCACCCATGACCTGGCAAACGGCTGCGAAAGCCGACACGGCCGGATGGCTGTCGGGCTTCATCCCCGATCTTCCGACCCCCTTCAACCATCGGGGCGAGATCGACGTGGACGCGTTCGGCCGGCTGTGCGAGCGCCAGATCGCGGCCGGCGCCACCGCGCTGTTGGTCGGCGAGACCGCCGGTGAAAGCGCGACGCTGGAGCCCGCGGAGCGCACGCAGCTCGTTCGCATCGCGGCCGGCGTCGCGCGCAAGCGGGTTCGCATCATCGCCGGCGCCGGATCGAACGCGACCGATCGCGCCGTCACATTCACCCGGGCCGCGGAAGCGGCCGGCGCCGACGCCGTCATGTCGGTCGTACCCTATTACAACAAGCCGATGCCACAGGGCACAGCAGCGCATTTCCGCGCCGTCGCCGCGGCCACCACGCTGCCTGTCATCCTGCACGACATTCCGTCGCGCACGGTGAAGGGCCTTGCCGACGAGACCCTGCTCGAGCTCGCCGCATCGCCACGCTTCGTGGGTTTGCGCGACGGCAGCGGTGACGTTGCCCGGCTGGCGCGCCTGCGCTCACGCCTGCCGGCGACGTTCCGGATGCTGACCGGCGACGACGCCTCCTCGCTGGCCTGGCTCGCCGCCGGTGGCGATGGCTGCATCTCGGTCGTGACGAACGTCGCGCCCGATCTGTACGTGGCCGTTCACAGGCATTTCCGCGAGGGACGGTTGTATCAGGCGCGGGAGTTGCACCAGCGGCTAGTGCCGCTTGCGACCTTGCTGGAGCGCGAGCATCCCGCCGCATTGAAGTTCGCGCTGGCGCTTCTGGGATTCATGCAGCCGACGACGCGGCCGCCGATCGTGCAATTGAACGGGTCGGCAAAGGCCGAGGTCTCGCAGGCGATGGCCGAGCTTGCCGACGAGTACCTCGCAGCCGCGCATTGAGGTTTGCCGACCCGACATAACCCATCGCAATGCACAATGCGATCAGCACACGGTGCCCGTGACACGGCGCCAACTTGAGGTTCCGAAACGGCGCCCCATATCCACGGCAAGGGAGTGCTTGCCGTGCACACCACCTTCAAGGCGGCCCTCGTTGTTGCGACCGTCCTGGTCGCTCTGGTTGTCTCCATCCGTCCCGGTCCGGCCGCGGACAACAGCCATCTTGCCCTGACCATTTCAATCGACGGGGCAATCGGGCCGGCAGCGGCCAGCTACGTCAAGGACGGCCTGGCCAAGGCCGCCGAGCGCCACGCCGAAATTGTCATCCTGCGTTTGAATACGCCGGGCGGCCTCAGCACCAGCATGCGTGAGATCATCGCCGACGTGCTGGCCTCGCCCGTTCCCGTGGTCGGCTACGTTGCGCCATCCGGCGCCCATGCCGCGAGCGCCGGGACCTATATCCTCTATGCGACCCATCTCGCGGCCATGGCGCCCGGCACCAATATCGGCGCCGCGACGCCGGTGCAGATTGGCGGCCCGATACCGGGGCTGCCGGGCAGCACCCCGGACAAGGGCGGCAAGGACCAGAAGGACGGCGGCCATCCGTCGGAAACCAAGGATGCCATGACGGCGAAGGTGACGAATGATGCCGTCGCCTTCATCCGCAGCCTCGCCGAATTGCGCGGCCGCAATGCCGACTGGGCCGAGAAGGCGGTGCGCGATGCCGCCACCCTCTCCGCCAACGCCGCGCTGCAGGCCAACGTCATTGATCTCACCGCGCGCGACCCGGCCGACCTGCTCAGGCAGGTCGATGGCCGGACCATCGAGCTTCCCGGCGGCAAGACGCAACGCCTGGCGACCACGGACACCGCGATCGAGGCCATCGATCCCACCTGGATCGCGCGTGCGCTCGCGGTCATCACCGACCCTAACATCGCATTCATTCTCCTGATGGTCGGCATCTACGGCCTGATCTTCGAGTTCATGTCGCCCGGTGCCGTGGCGCCCGGGGTTGTCGGGACGATCTGCCTGCTGCTCGGTCTCTACGCACTCAACATGCTGCCGATCAACTACGCCGGCTTCGCCTTGATGCTGGTCGGGATCGCGCTGCTCGCAATCGAGGCCTTCAACCCGACCGTCGTGATCGGTCTCGGAGGAATCGTCGCCTTCGTGCTTGGAGCAGCCATGCTGTTTCGGATCGAGGCGCCCGGTTACCGGCTGTCATGGCCGGTCATCGGCATCGTCGCCGCGATGTTCACGGGGCTCATTCTCGTCGTGCTCGGCGCGCTCCGCCGCGCGCGCAAGGGCCCGGTGCGGATCGGTGCGCAAGCCATGCGCGGGCTATCGGCCGAGGTGCTCGACTGGTCCGAGACCACGGGTCACGTCTTCACCAACGGCGAACGCTGGCAAGCGCGCAGCACCGAGACGTTCACGGCGGGAGACACGGTCGAGGTCGCCAACATCATCGATTTGACGCTGGTGGTACGGCGCACGCCCGCCTCTCCCGGCGAAGGAGGTACAGCATGATGCTTGATTATTTCACCTATGCGGCGATCGCGCTGCTGATCATCGTATTCCTGACCCAGGCCGTGCGCGTGCTGCGCGAATACGAGCGCGGCGTCATCTTCACGCTCGGCCGCTTCACCGGGGTGAAGGGCCCGGGGCTCATCATCCTGATTCCGGTGGTGCAGCAGCTGGTGAAGGTCGATCTCAGGGTGGTGGTGCAGGTGGTGCCGCCGCAGGACGTGATTTCGCGCGACAACGTCTCGGTCAAGGTCAACGCCGTGCTCTACTTCCGCATCGTCGATCCCGAGCGCGCCATCATCAAGGTCAGCGACTACATGGCTGCGACCAGCCAGCTTGCGCAGACCACGCTGCGCTCGGTGCTCGGCAAGCACGAGCTCGACGAGATGCTGGCGGAACGCGACAAGCTGAACGCCGATATCCAGGAGACCCTCGACAGGCAGACCGACGTCTGGGGCATCAAGGTCACCGGGGTCGAGATCAAGGATATCGATCTCAATGAGACGATGGTGCGGGCGATCGCCAAGCAGGCCGAGGCGGAACGGCTGCGGCGCGCCAAGGTGATCAACGCGATGGGCGAGCAGCAGGCCGCCGAGAAGCTGGTCGAGGCCGGCCGGATCCTCGCCCAGGAGCCGCAGGCGATGCAGCTGCGCTACTTCGCGGCGCTGCACGACATTGCCGGCGAGCGCTCCTCCACTGTGGTCTTCCCGCTCCCGATGAACCTGCTCGATCACCTGGCGCCGCGACGTGAAGCGACGTGAACTGGGTTTGGGAGCAGAAACGACGGTCGCTCAAGGTCGGCGCGCTCGGGATCGTAGGTCTCGTAGGCGCCGCGGCCTCTCCACGTCATTGCGAGCGAAGCGAAGCAATCCAGCGCGCCACATGCGGAGATATGGATTGCTTCGTTGCTATGCTCCTCGCAATGACGCGGATGGGTTCGGGGCCTTAACGCCCGCGATGCTTGGCCCGCCACGCAGGTCCCGGACCGCGCATGTAATGCGCCTCGGGCCGGTAGCCGCTGATCGGCTCCTCGCCGATCCAGGCGAGGAATGCGAGCAGCCCTTCAGCGGCGCGGCGCGGCAGGGCAGCGATGAACGAAACTGTGCGCATCTCAGTAGTCCCATTTCTCGCCAAGCACGACCGGCGCCCGTGGATATCTCTCGGCGTCGCCGCCGAGCATGCCGACGTTGAGGTTGGTCCGCGCCCAATCCTCGTGGCCGCGATGCAGCAGCAGCTCATTGCGGAGCCGATGAATCTTGGCGGCGGCGATCGCGCGGTGAACAGTCCTGAAGACGAGGCCGATCCGCCTGACGGTTCGCCGCAGCATCAAGGGCATGGCGCCGGCCGAACCGTGCGGCCGGGCATCGTGGTAATGGAGCAAGGTCATGTGCCACCTTCCCGTTTGGCGGCGCGCGCGAGCGCACCGCGTCACGGCAAAAGATGCGGGGAAGGCCGTAGGAATTCGAGAGCAGCCGCAGCCCTGTCACATAGCCGCGGCATAAGCATCCGGCCGCGGTCCGTGCATCGCGGTCATGCCGCAAATCGCGAGATTTCGGACAATTTTACCCTCGATCAGCCGCGCGAGGGGCCGGTTTACGGTCGGCGGCAAGACCGGTAACCTCGCCTCCCAATGCGACGTGGAGAGTGCCCATGCGGCCCAAGGATCAGATCAACTGGATGCTGTCGGATGCGATCGAGGCGCTCGCCCGCGCCGAACGGTTGCACCAGAGCTTCCTCAATTTGCACCCGCGCGCGGGAAGCACCGAGCCGAGCTGGGAACCGCCGACCGACGTGATCGAGACCGAGGATGAAATCCTGATCCTGGTCGCGTTGCCGGGGGTCGATCCCGATGAGGTCGAGGCCGCGCTCGACGGCGGCACGCTGGTGATCTCCGGCCGCCGCACCCTGCCCCCTGAACTCCGCAACGCCCGCATCCTGCGCCTCGAACTGCCGCAGGGCCGGTTCGAGCGCCGGATCGCGCTGCCGACCGGCCGCTACACCATCAGCCGCTTTGCCGCGCATGGTTGCGTCGGCCTGCGGCTCGGAAAGTCGAGCTAAAGGATTTCGACATGGCTGCCTCAGACGTTTCAAGCCCAGCATCGACTTCGACGCCGATCCCGAGCGACGCGCTGATCATCGTCCCGGTGCGCAACACCGTGCTGTTTCCGGATGTCATCATTCCGATCACGATCGCGCGCGCGACCTCGATTGCCGCGGCCCAGCAGGCGGTGCGCGAGCAGCGGCCGATCGGCATCCTGCTGCAGCGTGATCCCGAGACCAACGATCCCGGCCCCGACGGGCTTTACCGCGTCGGCACAACAGCCAACATCGTGCGCTACATCACCGGCGCCGACGACACCCACCATCTGGTCTGCCAGGGCGTGCAGCGCATGCGCGTGCTCGACTATCTGCCGGGCACGCCGTTCCTCGCGGCCCGCGTGCTGCAAATCCCGGAGCCGACCACCACCTCGCCCGAGATCGAGGCGCGCTTCCTCAATCTGCAGCGCCAGGCGCTGGAGGCCGCGCAATTGCTGCCGCAGGTGCCGCAGGAGCTGATCGCCGCGCTGCAGGGCACCACCTCGCCGGCAACCCTTGCCGACCTTGCGACGTCCTACATGGACATCAAGCCGTCGGAGAAGCAGGACATCCTGGAAACCATCGATCTCGTGGCGCGGATGGACAAGGTGTCGCGTCACCTCGCCGAGCGCATCGAGGTGCTGCGGCTGAGCCAGGAGATCGGGCAGAAGACCAAGGCCGTGTTCGACGAGCGGCAGCGCGAGGCGATCCTGCGCGAGCAGATGGCGACGATCCAGCGCCAGCTCGGCGAAGGCGACGGCAAGGCTGCGGAAGTCACCGAGCTGACCAAGGCGATCGTGGAGGCCAAGATGCCGCCGGAGGCCGAAAGCCAGGCGCAGAAGGAACTGCGCCGCTACGAGCGGATGCCGGAGGCCGCGGCCGAATCCGGCATGGTGCGCAGCTATCTCGACTGGCTGATCGACCTGCCCTGGAGCATTCCGGAGGAGAAGCCGATCGACATCGCGGAGGCGCGCAAGATCCTCGACCAGGACCATTATGGCCTCGAGAAGATCAAGAGCCGCATCATCGAATATCTCGCGGTGCGCAAGCTCGCGCCGGGCGGCAAGGCGCCGATCCTGTGCTTCCTCGGGCCGCCCGGCGTCGGCAAGACGTCGCTCGGCCAATCGATCGCGCGCGCGATGGCGCGGCCGTTCGTCCGCGTCTCGCTCGGCGGCGTGCATGACGAGGCCGAGATCCGCGGCCATCGCCGCACCTACATCGGGGCGCTGCCTGGCAACATCATCCAGGCGATCAAGAAAGCCGGCGCGCGCAATTGCGTGATGATGCTGGACGAGATCGACAAGATGGGCCGCGGCATCCAGGGCGATCCGTCGGCCGCGATGCTCGAAGTGCTCGACCCCGAGCAGAACAGCACCTTCCGCGACAATTATCTCGGCGTGCCGTTCGACCTCTCGCGCGTCGTGTTCATCGCCACCGCCAACATGCTCGACGGCGTCCCCGGCCCGCTGCTCGACCGCATGGAGCTGATCAGCCTCGCCGGCTACACCGAGGACGAGAAGCTCGAGATCGCCAAGCGCTATCTGGTCCGCCGCCAGCTCGAGGCCAACGGCATCAAGGCCGAGCAGGTCGAGATCGATCCGGATGCGCTGCGGCTGATCATCCGCAGCTACACCCGCGAGGCCGGCGTGCGCAACCTGGAGCGCGAGATCGGCAAGGTGCTGCGCAACGTCGCGGTGCAGATCGCCGAGGGCAGCACCAGCCACGTCACCATCGCGCCGAAGGACATCGTCTCGCTGCTCGGCCAGCCGAGGTTCGAGAACGAGATCGCGATGCGCACCAGCATCCCGGGCGTTGCCACCGGCCTCGCTTGGACCCCGGTCGGCGGCGACATCCTGTTCATCGAGGCGTCGCGCACGCCGGGCCGCGGCGCGCTGATCCTCACCGGCCAGCTCGGCGAGGTGATGCGCGAGAGCGTGCAGGCCGCGCTGACCCTGGTGAAGAGCCGGGCGTCCCAGCTCGGCATCGATCCCGGCGTGTTCGAGAAGAGCGACATCCATGTCCACGTTCCGGCCGGCGCGACGCCGAAGGACGGTCCGAGCGCGGGCGTTGCGATGTTCACCGCCCTCACCTCGCTGTTGACCGACCGCACGGTGCGCAGCGACACCGCGATGACCGGCGAGATCTCGCTGCGCGGCCTGGTGCTGCCGGTCGGCGGCATCAAGGAGAAGGTGGTCGCGGCCGCAGCCGCCGGCCTGACCCGGGTGATGCTGCCGGCGCGCAACAAACGCGACTTCGACGACATCCCCGCCGGCGCCCGCGCCAAGCTGGAGTTCATCTGGCTCGAACGGGTCGACGAAGCGATCGCAGCCGCGCTGGAGGCCGCCAAGACGACGCCCGCCGCCGCGGAGTGATCGCGTCTCAAACGCAACAAGAGGGCGTGACAGCGATCGCCGTCACGCCCTCTTGCGTTGCAGATAGCGGAGCGGTGCCGCTCAGCTCTTGCCCATGCATTCTTCGATGTAGAACCAGCGGTCGTCGCCGGTCAGACCCTTCGACTTCACCTCGGCGCGGCAGACCTTCAGCTTTGGCTTGTTGGCCTTCCACTTCGCCTTCATGTCCTTCAGCTTCTGCATGGTCAGCTTGACCTTCGACGGCTTGGCCTCGGTGGTCTGGGCTGACGCGGTGTGCAGCGAGCCGGCGAGAAGCAAGGCGGCCACAAGACAGCTTGCGGTACGAAACATGACTGAAATGTCCCTTGATTATCTGTTGAATTGAACGGCGTAGAGCTTCTTGTTTGACGCGTCTTCTTCACGCGAGCCGGCATCCACTTCGCTCGAAAACGCCTCAGGCCGCCCGCGGGATACCAGATGTCCCGCGCGCGGCCTGAATTGCGATCAGAGGATTTTGACCGCGCTGAGCAGCGTCATGTAGACGCCCCACGCCAGCGGAATGCCGACGAACAGCCAGAACAGCGCCGCCTTGGCGTCGAGCCCGCCGAACCCGATTCCGTAGGAACCGTGCGGTCCGGCCGCCGCGGCGCTGGCGCTCGCATCCTGCAGCTTGGCGACCTCGGCGTCGCTCATATGCCATTTCGCATCGACCGGCTTGATCAGGTAGTTGCAGATCAGGCCCGCGATCAGCATGGCGCACAGGATGTACATCGTGGTGTTGTAGAGCTGGTCGCGCGGCACGCCGGCGGCAAGCTGGAACTCGCGGATGTAGTTCACCACGACAGGACCGATGATGCCGGCGGTCGACCATGCCGTCAGCAGGCGGCCGTGGATGGCGCCGACGAACTGGGTGCCGAACATGTCGGCAAGATAGGCCGGCACGGTGGCGAAGCCGCCGCCATACATCGACAGGATGATGCCGAAGCCGAGCACGAACAACAGCTTCGATCCCATCGCGGCGAAGGTCGGCGCCAGCGCGTAGAGCGCGATGCCGAGGATGAAGAACGTGTAGTAGGTGTTCTTGCGGCCGATCTTGTCCGACAGCGACGCCCAGAAGAACCGGCCGCCGATGTTGAACAGCGATAGCAATCCGGCAAAGCCGGCCGCGATTGCCGCGATCTGCGCCTTCTGTCCGGCATCGAGCTGGTTGAAGCCGACATTGGGCAGGCCGATCAGCTTGCCCGCGAAGATCTCCTGCAACATCGGCGAGGCCATGCCGATCACGCCGATGCCCGCCGACACGTTCAGGCAGAGCACCCACCAGATCAGCCAGAACTGCGGCGTCTTGTGCGCATTGTCGAGATGGACGTGCTTGCTCGATATCATCGCGTTGGCCTTCGTCGGCGCCGTCCAGCCCTCGGGCTGCCAGCCGGCCGGCGGAATGCGATAGCGGAACGCGCCGATCATCATGAACACGAAGTAGATCGCGCCCATGGCGAGGAAGGTCTCCCAGACGCCGACCGAGGTCGGGGTCTTGAAGTAGTTCATCAGCCTGTCGGCGAGCGGGGCGCCGATCATCGCGCCGCCGCCGAAGCCCATGATCGCCATGCCGGTCGCCATGCCGCGCCGGTCGGGGAACCATTTCACCAGCGTCGACACCGGCGAGATGTAGCCGAGGCCGAGGCCGACGCCGCCGATCACGCCGGAGCCGAGCCACATCAGCCAGAGCTGATGTGTGTAGACGCCGAGCGCGCCGATCACGAGACCACCGGCCCAGCACAGTGCCGCGACGAAGCCGGCCTTGCGCGGACCGACCTTCTCGAGCCAGCCGCCCCAGATCGCAGCGGAGACGCCGAGCAGCACGAAGAACAGCGTGTACATCCAGCCGAGGCTCGCGACCTTCCAGTCGCAGGTGGTGGTGAACAGCTCCTGCACCAGCGAGATGTCGGGGCACGCCTTCGGCGCGGTCAGGCCGATCGCGCGCGACAGCGGCAGCCAGAACACCGAGAAGCCGTAAGCCATGCCGATGCACAGATGGATGCAGAGCGCGGCCGGCGGCACCAGCCAGCGGTTGAAGCCGGCGGTCGCGATTGTATGTTCCTTGTCGAGGAAACCTGCGCCTGTCGCGGATACGCGTCCGGCGCTGCTCACTGTGGTCATTGACACCTCCCCTGCAGCCGCCATTACGACAGGCGCATCTGCGTCTTCGATCCCGTCTCAGCCCATTGCGGCCAGCGTCAGCCGGCAGCTCCGCACATTTCCTCAATGCGTCGGGACCAACCACGCACATTCCGGAAATGCTAACCCCCAATACGACCGGATATGCCCGGCCGTGCAGCCCGTGATCTGGACACAGGCCCAGTCGTTGTCCGTCGATGCGCCCACACTCGAGCACAACGCCATCACCACAACCCGGCGGACATTATCAATTCGCGCAGAATGGAAAATAGGTGTCGATAGGCAAAAGGTAGATATCAAGCTGCATCTAGCGCGTACGCGGCAATGCAGCATTCGAATTGCCTATCGCTCCATTGATCTTCTCGATCAAGAAAACGATCCGGGCGTCGCTTCGTTCGGTGATCTCGACCTTGTCGCCGGTCTCCTGGATGAGGGCCGGGATATCGATCACCGAAAGCGGATCGGTGCAGTGCACCTCGAGGAAATCTCCCGCCGTCACGCTCCGGAGGGCCTTGCGCGTCTTCAGCGCCGGCAGCGGGCATTTCAGGCCGGTGAGATCGAGCTTCGTCGTTGTCATGGTTCGACCATGGCGAAGCCGTCCTGAATCGTCAACGCCGCCTCCCCGTCCACGTCAGCCTTCGGCCGGAGCCGACGCGAGCACGTCGTCGACGGGAATCGCGGCGCGCAGCATCAATTCGGCAACGTCCTCGATGTCGTCGAGATGCGCGACCGGCAGCGTGGTTGCAACGGCGACATCGCTGGCAATCCCGACCACGCGCGGGTCGTCGGGAAACAGCAGCGGCTTGCCGTTGGCGGCGCGGTACACCTCGATCTTGTTGACCGGCTCGCGCTTGAAGCCTTCGACCACGACCAGATCGACCTGCGCCATCTTGGCGAGCAGATCCGGCAGCCGCGGCTCAACGGCGCCGCGCAGCTCGTGCATCAGCGCCCAACGCCGCGTCGACGACACCAGCACCTCGGTCGCACCGGACTGCCGGTGCACCCAGGAGTCCTTGCCGGGCACGTCGACATCGAATTCATGGTGGGCGTGCTTGATCACGGAGACACGCAGGCCGCGGCCCAGCAGGCAGGGGATCACCCGCGACAGCAGGGTGGTCTTGCCGGCACCGCTCCAGCCCGCGAGGCCAATCACTTTCATACGCGTCTCCGAAGACATACCAATCGTTAGGACATCCACGCCTGCGGTTCCGCCCGACATGGATGGCCGGGACCAGCCGTGATGGCGGAAAGCCGCGACTTGCGCCCAACGCTGCTTATATCAGCCTTGGAGCAATGTCATGCCAGGCTCGCCGGCGGATGAAGATCGGCTGGCGCGCTAGAGGACGGCCCTCGGAAACTCCTGCAGCAGCTGTGCCCACAGCACCGCGAACGCGATCAGGCCACAGGCCCCGAGCGCCGCGGTGAATCGCGGCAATCGGCCGATGGCGACGAGCAGCCAGGCCGGCAGGAAGAACAGGCCGAACACCATGCCGAGCGGAAACACCGCCAGCCACTGGAAGCCGGTGCCGTCGCCGGGCGGCACATGGGCGATGGCGTAGAAGGTGTAGAGCCAAAACAAGGTGCCGGCCGCCGCGACGAGCGCGGCAATCTTACGAAAATTGACGGTGTCGAATGCCATGATGGATTGGTCGCCGCAATCGGCGAACCCGTTCACGGGGCCGCCGCGCAAGTCGGGCTCGGCTCGCTATCCCGCAGGGTCAGTCGGTTCGTTGACTGACCGGCCGCCCCGGCTTGGCCAGCCTTGCCGATCGGCTCTCTCTCGGGGGCTGGTCACGCATCCGTAGCCTCTTCCGCGGCCGCTGCGTATCGACTGCCAGCACTTCTTCCAGCGTTGTATTCCTAAAACGAAGCCTTCTTAACATCGCTCCGCTCCTCGAGCGGGTGGGAGCCCCATCGGTCGCTCAACCACCGACATCCACAACAGGGCCCATGTCGGTGACAAGAGATAACCAGCGACGGGACGGTTTGCTCCAACGCATGTTGCAGCCCCCGCTCACGTCACGCGCGATCCCGCTATCCAGCGGATTTACCTCGAAATTTCCAATACGCAGGGCGATTGGAACACGATAATGTGCACCATGGAGGACTATGTATGCCTCGCTCGCCTTCGATTGTGCCGCATTCAATCGACCACGACACCTATCTGGTGCTGAACGATTTTGGCCGACTGGGCCGTGCCTGGAGCGAAACCGACGAAGAAGGCACTGACCGGAAAACGCTGATCCGGCGTCTCCTGGATGACCAGTACAGCCGCCCGGTCCGCATCGTGGCCTTCAATACCAACGAAGGATGGTCGCGCGACGTCACGACCGACATTGCCGACGAGCTTCGGCGCCGTTTCGTCGAATACGAAGAGGTCCCGCGCTCCGTGCTGGAGTTCGTGGAGACGGCAATGCGGCACTGAGCTGGATCCGCAGCGCGCGGGCCTTCTCACAACGCGATCGTTTGGCCCCGGCAAGCATCCGCCAAACGGCAATTTTCCGAGCAATCTCAACGCGATCCGGCTGCCTCACGGCGCCGCTCCGCCATAAGGCAATATTAAGAGCATTTGCCTTACCTGTTCTCCCGTTCAACGGGAGACCGGTCCAGTGCGTAATCGTGGTGACGTTCGAGACGCCGTAAGCCTGACAAACCGGGTTCTGGTCACGGCGATCTTTCTGGCATCGGGCGCGGCATCGCTGATCCTGCAGGTTCTCTGGTTCAAGCAACTGCAATTCGTGCTGGGAAGCGCGACCGTCTCCGTCAGCGTCACGGTGGCAAGCTTCTTTTTCGGTCTCTCGCTGGGCAGCGCCCTGGGAGGCCGGATCGCCGACACCGTCAGCCGCCCGCTGAAAATTTACGGGTTGCTCGAACTCGCCCTCGCCCTCGTTTCTCTCGCGGTCACCGCGTTTCTGTCGCATTGGCCGACATGGGTGGGCTGGCTGTCACCGATGCTGGATCTGGAGTCGCCATTCCGGCTGCCTCTCATGGTCGCCGTGTCGCTCGCCATCCTGTCGCTACCGACGGTGTTGATGGGCGCGACCCTGCCCTTCCTGGTGAGATTCCTGACCCGCACACAAACCGACCTCGCCAATCGCATCGGTCTGCTCTACGGGTTCAATACCCTCGGCGCCGCCCTCGGCACCCTGGTTGTCGGCTTTGTGCTGATGGGCCTTTGGGGCATCGCGGGATCGAGCCTGGTTGCGGCAACGCTGTACATCTGCGTCGGCGTTGTGGCCCTGCTCGTTGCGCGCGACGCAACTCCGCTCTTGCCGGTTGCGGCACGGGCGCCGGCGCAAACCGCCGCGACCGCGCGTGACAGGACGTCGATCCTGATCTGGATTTTCGCGTGCTCCGGTTTTGTATCGATCGCCTATGAGGTCGTCTGGTTCCGATTCCTGACCAATGTCAGCACCTCGAGCGTCTACGCCTTCTCGGGCATGCTCGGCGTTTACCTGCTGGGGCTCGTGATCGGTGCCCTGATCTGCGCCAGGCTACTCGCCCCCCGCAAGGATCAATTGCTGCGATACTTCGCCGTGACGCAGCTGCTGATCGCGGTTGCGGCCACGCTGACCGTCGGAATACTCGGCAAGGCGCGGACCATGGGAGTAGCGCTGTCTCCCATCGTATCGGGCCTGCTTCCTGTCCCGGTGCAGGAGCTGTTGGGGGGTGACGTTTCATTCTTCCTGGTCTGCGCTGTTGCCTTGTTGCTGCCGACGACGCTGATCGGCATCAGCTTTCCGCTCGCCAGCGAACTGACCGTGATGCAGATGAGCGCGCTGGGCCGCAGGATCGGCACGCTCTACGCCCTGAACACGATTGGTGGCGTCGTGGGCTCGCTGGCGGCGGGGTTTCTGCTGATCCCGTATCTGGGCAGCCAGGGCGCGCTCACCGCGCTGATTGCCGTGAACGTCCTGCTTTTTGTTGCGACGACTGTGTCGCAGCCGGATCTGCTGAGAGAAAGGAGCCTGTGGCGGCAGGGGACGATCGCCGCGAGCGTCATCGCCGTGGCGCTGCTGCTCTTCACCCCGCACTATCTGGAGCGGGTCCTGACCGCGATCGAAGGCGCCAATGTGCTCGAGTTGCGGGAAACCCGGCAAGCGACGTTTGCGGTGGTCGAGTATCGCGAGAAGGCGGCGGGCACCTATCAGCAATTGGTGGTGAATTCGAAGAGCTACGCCAACAACCGTCCCGAGGGCAGACGCTACATGGCCGCGATGGGGCACTATCCCATTCTGCTGCACCGGGGCCCGGTTGAAACGGCTGTCGTCATTTGCATCGGGACCGGAACCACGGTGGGAGCGGTGAGCACCCATGAGGAATTGCAATCCATCGACGCGGTCGATCTGGCATCGACGGTGTTCGAATTCGCGCCCCACTTCGTGCCGATCAACAAGCAATTCTATCAAAATCCCAAGGTCCATCAGATCGTCGCGGACGGGCGCCACTTCCTGCTGGGGACCAAGGAAACATTTGACGTCATCACGCTCGAGCCGCCACCGCCCCATGATGCCGGCGTCATCAACCTCTACACGGAGGAATTCTATGCGCTGGCAAAGCAGAAGATGCGTCCCGGCGGCGTTCTCGCGCAATGGGTGCCGCTGGATTTCAACCGCGGCATTCTTCCGAAGATGATACTCAAGGCCATGATGGGCCAGTTCAAGCATGTCTCGCTGTGGCTGCCGTCCAGAATGGAAGGCGTGGCGATCGCCTCCGATGAACCGTTGAACATCGATCCGCGCGAGCTCGCCATGCGCATGTCGAAGCCCGCGGTGGCAGAAGACCTGACGGCGAACGGCCTCGGCTCGCCCGAGGATTTCCTGGCGACATTCATCGCCGCCGATGAAAAACTCGCAGCCTTTGTCGGGGATGTGCCGAGCCTCACGGATGATCGGCCGCGTCTTGAATATTATAACTGGTATCCGCTGGGTTCGGTCAGCGTGGACGAACTGAAGCGCCTCCGCGAGCCGGTGGAAGCCTATCTTGCCGACCGTTCCATCGACGAGGCCCGTCTCAACACCGCGCGCACGGTGGCCAATGCGATCCTGGACGAGCACAAGGCCACGGCCGACGGCGACAGGTCCGCCGCCCGGGTAGCGCTTCGCCTGGCCGTCAAACTGGACCCGGACAATTCCTACGTCGACTTCCTGGACCGCAAGCTGAGCGAGTGATCAGGGTACCTTCGGCAGGACAACTCATGTCGCGAGAACGCGGATGTGTGACCCTCTGGCCGCGCAACGCATTCAGTGTCGTCCCTGCGAAACCCATAACCACAAATCCAAATTGTTACGCGATGCTGGAACGGCGAGTCCCGCCTGCAACGCCCGCCGCAGCGTATGGGTCCCTGCTTTCGCAGGGACGACAGCTGTGATGGTGCGGCAGAGCGGCACACCGGCTACGCCGGCCTGAACCCTGCCTTCGTCAATGCAGCCCGCCCTTCATCCGACGCCAGCGCATCGAGAAAGGCCTGCACCGCGGGCCGCTGCTTGCGCGCCGTCACCAATGCGAAGTCATAATGCTCTTCGGCGAGCGGTATGAAGCCGAGTCCCGACGCATCGGCGACCGGCGCGATGGTCATGCCCCAGTCGGCGCGGTGCTGCGCCACCGCGGCCGCAACCGCATTGTGCGAGCGCGGCTGATTCCAGTAACCGTCGGGCCGGCTGCCCGCGAGCAAGCGATCGATCAGGATGCGGGTGCCGGCGCCCTGGTTGCGGTTGACCATGATGCAGGCGGGATCGGCGAGCGCGGCGCGCACCGCCTGCTCTGCGCTCAAGCCGGCAAAGCGCGTGTCGTCCTTGCGGAACACGATGCCCTGCATGCGCCGCCAGCCCGGCACCAGCTCGAGCCCGTCGGCCAGATACGGTGTGTTGTAGGTCTCGGTCTTGTCGTCGAACAAATGGATCGGGGCGAGATCGCATTCGCCGCGCTTGGCGGCAGCGAGCCCGCCGAGACTACCGACCGCGATCGAGCGCACCACGAGACCGGCATGCGCCAGCGGCGCCGTGACGAGATCGAGCCCGGTGCAATGGCTGCCGACGATGACGAGATCGGGCACCCGCACATGCGGCGTGAACAGCGTCACCTCGGCCTCGCTGCCGGCCGGCAACTGGTCGGCGAGCGCCTCGATCTTCAGGAAGCCGTCGGCCTGCGCAAACGACGTGATCGCGCCCGAGCCCTTGCCGCCGGGATAGGCGATCAGGCCGTCGGCGCCTTCGACCAGCGACACCATCACGAACTCGGTACGCCCGAGCTCGGAGGCGATGCGCACCGGCACCTTCGCCGCCACCTTGGCATCCGATCGCGGCGGCAGCCCGGCCATCCGCCGCAGCACCGGCACGATCATGTCGTGGAAGGTGAACATCGCCGAGGTCGGAAAGCCCGGCAGGATGACCACCGGCTTGCCGTCGCACACCGCAAGGCACAGCGGCTTGCCGGGCTTCAGCGCCACGCCATGCGCGATGATGCCGGGCTTGCCGAGGCGAGCGATGATCCGGTGCGAGACGTCACCCGCGCCCTTGGAGGTGCCGCCTGACAGCACCAGCATGTCGCTGTCCGCGAGCGCCTTGCGCATCGCGGCCTCGAGCATCGCCTCGTTGTCGGCGATCGCGCCAAGGAACGACGCGTCGGCGCCGTTCTCGGCAATCGCCGCGGTGACGATCGCACCATTGGTGTCGTAGATGGCGGCCGGCCGCAGCTTCTCGCCCGGCTGCACCAATTCGTCGCCGGTCGAGAGGATCGCGACGCGCGGACGGCGCGTCACCGCAACCTCGGCGATGCCGCAGGCCGCGAGCATGCCGATCTCGCGCGACCCGATCATCGTCCCCGCGCGCAGCAGGGCCTCGCCGCGCGCGATGTCGGAGCCGGCATAGGACACGAACTGGCCGGGCGATGCCGCACGCCGGACCTCGATGGTGCCGTGGCCGGCGAGCTGGGTGTGCTCGACCATCACGATGGCATCAGCGCCGCGCGGTACCGGACCGCCGGTCGCGATCGCAGTTGCAGTACCCGGGAGCACCGGCAGGGTGGGCGCAGTCCCACACGAAATCGTCTCGTCGTTCAGCGCGAGCTGCACCGGCGCGGCCTCGCCGGCGCGCACCAGATCGGCCGAGCGCACCGCAAAGCCGTCGACATTGGAGCGATCGAATGGCGGCACGTCGATCGGCGCCACCACGTCCTCCGCCAGCGCACGGCCGAGCGCATCGGCGAGCAGCCGTTTCTCGGATGGCAATTGGCGCGGGAACAGCGCCGCCTCAAAGCGCGCGAGCGCCTCCTCGCGCGACAGGATGGTCAGGAACTGGTCCTGCTCGACGGACGGGTTGGATTTCGGCGTGAACGTGTTGCTCATCTCGGGAACTCACTCCCGCAACATATAGGCATCGACCACCGTGCCCGCAGCGAAGCCCTCGGCAGCGCCGGGCACGATCAGCAGGGCTTCGGCGTGCGCGATGGCATCGAGCGACAGGTCGCCGATGGCAAGCGCCGTCCAGGAACCTTGCTCGCGTATCAGCAGCGCGACCTCGGCAACGCCGACGCCGGAGGCGATCTTGCGTTCCAGCGGCAGCGCCAGCGTTTTGCGCGCGCGCCGGCTCGACAGGCGGTCGAGCACAGGAAGCGCAATCGCCCACCAGGCCGCGAAAGCCTGATCCGGCGCGCCGGGCAAGGCGACGACCGGCGATGCATCGATCCGACCGACCGCTGCGGTGCGCCCAGGCTGCAGCGCGATCCCGTGCGCGATCAGTGCGCCACGCCTTGCCAGCGCATTCACCACAGCATCGGTGTGACCAACGCCGGTGCCGCCGATCGTGACCATCAGATCGCAGCCGTCTGGTTCGAGTGCGTTTGCAATCGCCGCCACATCGGGCGCCGCGTCGATGCCGACGACCTCAGCGCCCGCGAGGCGCGCGGTATCAGCGATCAGTTGTGCGGTCAGCTCGCCATTGGCGATGTTGACGATGCGAAGCCGCGGCCGGCGCACGCGCAACATCTGCAGTCCGGCCGCGCGCGCGAGCAGCAGGCCGCGCGGCAGCAGCGGCTCCCCTGCTGCGATCACGCTGCGCCCGACGGCGATGTCACTGCCGGCACGCCTGACGCCCTGCCCCGGGATTGCTTCGGCGAGCACCTGCGGAAGCGGACCGGAGGTATCGACGGCATCGGCATCGACCACGCAGTCGGTGCCGTCAGGCATCGCGGCGCCTGCCGCCACCCAGACCAGAGATTCGACCAGCGGCAACGGCGCATAGGACGACGCGCCGACCAGGTCATTGGCGCGCATCGCCCACCCGTCGCTGACCGCGACATCGTGCGGCGGGTAGGCGCGCAAGGCCGGCATCTCGGCCGCAATACAGCGCAAGGCGTCGGTCGGCGGCAACGCGATCGGCTGGACCGGCCCGACGTCGCGCAGCACGGCAGCCAGTGCCGCATCGAGCGGGGTGAGCGAAGGCGGAAGGCGCTGGGCGGTGACCATGGCCCGCTATGGACTGAATCGGCCCCGAAAGAAACTGCCTCTCGCCCGACCGGGGCTGCGTCATTAGACCGATGGCGCGTTGACGCGGTCCCCAATATAGTTGCAAAAGAAACCAATATGACCGGGTCCCCGAAGGCCCGGCACAACCAATAATGGCCAATGCGCCAATTCAGGAGGGAGACAGAATGAAGGCCACCAGACTAGCCATGTTCGGGACGCTCGCAGCCGCGCTGCTGGCCTCCCCGACCGTATCGGCGCAGGTATCCGACGACATCGTCAAGATCGGCGTGCTGACCGACATGAACGGCCCCGCCTCGACGCCGACCGGCCAGGGCTCGGTCACGGCCGCGCAGATGGCCGTCGACGATTTCGGCGGCAAGGTGCTCGGCAAGCCAATCTCGGTGATCGTCGGCGATCACCAGCTCAAGCCGGATATCGGCGCGACCATCGCGCGACGCTGGTATGACGTCGATCAGGTCGACCTCATCGTCGACGTGCCGGTCTCGGCGGTCGGGCTCGCGGTGCAGAACATGGCCAACGAGAAGAAGAAGCTGTTCATCACGCATTCGACCGGCGCGACCGATTTCCACGGCAAGTTCTGCTCGCCCTACGCGATACAGTGGGTATTCGACACCAGGGCGCTCGCGGTCGGCACCGCGCAGGAGGTGGTGAAGCGCGGCGGCGACAGCTGGTTCTTCATCACCGACGATTATGCGTTCGGTCACTCGCTGGAGAAGGACGCCTCCGCGATCGTGACCAAGAACGGCGGCAAGGTGCTCGGCGCGGTGCGGCCGCCGTTTGCGACGCCCGATCTGTCGTCCTTCATCCTGCAGGCGCAGGCCTCGAAGGCCAAGATCATCGGCATTGCCGGCGGACCGCCCAACAACACCAACGAGATCAAGACCGCCGCCGAGTTCGGCGTCTTCGCCGGCGGGCAGCAGATGGCGGCGCTGCTGGCGCTGATCACCGACATCCACTCGATCGGGCTGTCGGCCGCGCAGGGCCTGCTGCTGACCACCTCGTTCTACTGGGACATGGACGACAAGACCCGCGAGTGGTCGAAGCGCTATTTCGCCAAGATGAACCGGATGCCGACGATGTGGCAGGCCGGCGTCTACTCCTCCGTGACCGCCTATCTGAACGCGATCAAGGATGCCGGCACCGACGATCCGCTCAAGGTCGCGGCCAAGATGCGCGAGAAGCCGGTCGAGGACTTCTTCGCCCGCAACGGCAAGCTGCGCGAGGACAATCTGATGGTGCACGACCTCTGGCTCGTGCAGGTCAAGACCCCGGCCGAGTCGAAATATCCGTGGGACTACTACAAGATCCTGGCCAAGATCTCGGGCGAGGACGCGTTCGGCCCGCCGGACCCGGCCTGCGCGATGGCGAAGAAATGACGACCGAAGGTCGTCATTCCGGGGCGATGCGTCAGCATCGAACCCGGAATCTCGAGATTCCGGGTTCGCGCTTCGCGCGCCCCGGAATGACCTCTGCGCGATAGCGCGTCCATGCAGAGGTCATTTCGCCACCCCGATCTCGCGGAAATATCTGAGCACGCCGGGGTGGATCAGGTTGGTATCAGGCGCGGCGGCGACGGTGTTCGCCGCCGTGGTCTCGCACGCCTGGGCGAGCTTGTTGCAGAAGGTCGCCTCGATGCCGTGCAGCGTCTTCGCCAGCCGATAGGCGACGTCGTCGGGCAAGGCCTCGCGCACCAGGATGTAGCTCCAGGAGCCGACCGAAGAGATTGCTGCGGTCTGCTTCAGATAGCTGCCGGCGGGGATCGTCAGCGGCTTGAGGAACGTGTGCTTGGCGCGGATGCGGGCTATCTCGTCCGTGGTCGGCGCGATGAAGCGCGCGCCGGTGGCGCTCTCGGCCATCTTGGTGAAGCCGGGCCAGCCGATGCCGGCGCCCCACAATGCGGCGGCGCGGCCGTCCTCGACCATCGCGGGCCCGTCGCCGGCGCGATCGAGATAGATCGACTTGAAGTCCTCGTCCTGCTTCAGCCCGATGCCGTCGAGGATGTAGCGCGACAGGATCGGCAGGCCGGAGCCCTTGGCGCCGAACGCGACGGGCTGGCCGACCAGGTCCTGGATCGTCTTGTAAGGACTGTCGGCACGCACCACGAACATGCCCGGGCTCGAATACATCGCGGTGAGGATCTTCAGCTTCGTGACCTTCGGCCGGCCGATGCCCATGAAGGCTTCATAGGACGGCTCCCCCGCCACGGTCGCGATATCGACGTTGCCGGCCTCGAGCAGTGGGATGTTCTCATTGGAGCCCTTGGTGTTGCGCGGCTCGATCGACAGCGTCGGGTCCGCCGCATTCATCACCTCGGCGAAGGCATTGCCATAGAGCGGAAAGCCGCCACCCGGCGTCGCCGTGGCGAAACTGATCGTGGTCTTGGAAATGGTCTTGCTCCCCTCTTGCGCCGCCGCCCCGCCCGCGAGCAGCAGCGCGCCGGCGCACATCATAACAGCGAATTTCATCCCGAGCCTCAAGCATTCCACGTGAGCGCGACTATCGTCGCACGGGCGACATCGTAGGCAAAGCCAGCGTTTTGTGAAACGATGCCGGCAACAGTCACAAGAAAATGACGGGAGAGACGATGATCCGGTTCGCGCGTGTCGCTTTGCTTGGTTTGATTTGCTGCCTCGCCTCGATTGCCCCCTCATCCGCATCCGACTATCCGAACCGCCCGGTGCGGTGGGTGATCGGGTTTGCCGCCGGCGGTCCGGTCGACATCGTCGCCCGCATCATGAGCCAGTGGCTGTCGGATCATTTCGGCCAGCAATTCATCGTCGAGAACCGCACCGGATCGGGCGGCAACATCGCCGCCGCGGCCGCGATCAACTCGCCGGCTGACGGCTATACGCTGCTGTTCGTCGCGCCCAACAACGCGATCTCGACCTCGCTCTACAAGAAGCTGCCGTTCGACTTCCTGCGCGATACCACCCCGGTCGCGAGCATCATGCAGCTCACCAACATGCTGGTGGTGTCGAACGCGATGCCGGTGAAGACCGTCCAGGAGTTCATCGACTACTGCAAGGCCAATCCCGGCAAGATCTCCTATGCCTCGTCGGGCAACGGCACCTCGGTGCACATGTCGGCCGAGCTGTTCAAGGCGATGACCAAGTGCGACATGCTGCATGTGCCGTACCGGGGATCCGCGATCGCCTTCCCCGACATCATCTCCAACAAGGTGCAGTTGATCTTCGACAATCTGCCGTCGGCGCTGGAGCAGGCCCGCGGCGGCAACGTCCGCGCGCTCGGCGTGACCTCGCCGAAGCGCTGGGCCAGCGTGCCCGACGTGCCGGCGATCGCCGAGACCGTGCCGGGATTCGAGGCGGTCGGCTTCTACGGCATCTCGGCGCCGAAGGGCACCCCGCCGGAAATCGTCGACGCGCTCAACAAAGCGGTCGGCGAAGCGCTGAAGGATCCCAAGCTGGTGGCGCGCCTTGCCGAGGTCGGCGGCATCCCGAAGCCGATGGCCCCGGCCGAATTCGGCAAGCTGGTGGCCGACGAGACCGAGAAATGGCGCAAAGTCGTCGAGTTTGCCGGCGTCTCGGTGGATTGAGGGGCCGGTCGCCAGAAAGACGGAGGGCCAGACAGGATGGCTGCCGGCCGCTGTTCCAGCGATGCCGGCCGCAAGACGTGGCCGGCCCGGTGGCGTCGGCGCAGAGGTGCGGGCGGCATTGCCGAAACCGCAGTCAGCCTGTAAACGGAGCCCGCACCGTTGCCGGCCGCGCCCCGCGGCCCGCAAGGCGGCGGGGCCTGTAGCTCAATGGTTAGAGCCGGCCGCTCATAACGGTCTGGTTGCAGGTTCGAGTCCTGCCGGGCCCACCAGCAAATCAACTGTAAGTTCGTTATCGCAGCTTGCCGAGCCACAGCGCGGTGAGCGCCGAGCGATTGCGCACGCCGAACTTGGCGTAGATCGACTTGACGTGGAAATGCGTGGTGTTCGGACTTTGGTCAAGCCTTTGCGCGATCTGCTTTTCGGTGTGCCCGTCGAGCAGTGCGAGCAACACCCTGCGTTCAGCAGGTGTCAGGGGTGCATTGGCGATGAGCAGGCCGTGGCTGAGCAGTTGCTGACGGTGAAACCATCTCAACCCGCGCATCACGAAGCCCAGACGCTGGCCGTCCTGCGCCGAGAAGCGAGGGGCCTCCGCATCGCGAAATACGAACAGGCGAATCCTCACGTCGTCATTGAGCGCAATGCGCACGGAAATGCTGTCGGCGAAGCCGACGTCCAAATAGTGCCGCCGATAGTGCTCGCCCTCGAACCATTCCGGCGGCAGCGCTTCGAACAGCAGGCGGACGCGGAACGGCTCATCTCCCGACATGGAAAGGATCTGAGACAGGTCGACGTCGCGGGACCAGAGCGTATCGAACTGCTTCTGCACGGATGCAGCCACCGCCGGTATCGGGTCCAGCACCCGGACGAGGCGCGGACGCCAACCGAGCAAGGGATCGGCCCGCTTCGGCGAAGGCAATCGCACGACAACGCCCCATAGCACATTGCGTGCCGACAACATGGTACGCAGTGCGGCTAGCAGATGTGTCAGTGCGGCGTCGCCGTCGCCGACGGAGAACTCGGCCAGCCGATCCCAGAGTACATAGACATCTTGATTCTGCGGATTGGTGGAATCCGTGGATAGATACATGTCCCCCCCGAAACGAGTGCGCAGGTCACCGACCTTCGAGCAAGCATAGGAGACACCGGACCACCTTTCTAGGTAGTTCCCAGACGCATCAACTGGCGAGATATTCAGTGCGGGTGTTGGGAAGACTGGCCTTCTCACCGTCACGATATTCGGAGATTAACGATGCGCACAGCAACGGGCGCGCGCCGGCTTGACACGCCCGACGACGGCCGGACGGAGCGGCGGTGGCGTCTCGGCTTTTTCATCGCCCTATTATGCGCCGTTTTGATTGCACTCGCGGCCTTCGCGCAGGAGCAACCTGCTAAAGCGTTGATCCGACCCACTGGCCCGCTGCCGGCGATCAACATTCCCTGATCGAGGCGCTGTTGGCGCACCACTTGCCAACTCCTGGAGATCATCATGCGGGCCGCTGCAATTGCTGCGATTGCAAACGCTTTTGTCCGGGTATTCCCCGCATCGTCATTGCAGGCAAACGTCCTCAAGCAGACCGCGTTGTTCTGTGGAGCCGCCCTCTTGGTGTGGCTGCTGTCGGTAAGTTATGGGCTAGATCTCAGTGCCGGATTCTTCTAGCCGATCAGCATCTGATTTTTGCGTTTGCTTCGGTATCCAGGCCCGTTGAGCCACAGGTACAGGCGTCGTCGCGCTCTTCACGGGCAAGTTCATAGAAAGACGCGGAAATGCGCTGCTCAGACGTTTTGCTCTGCGGCTCGAAGTCCTGGGTTGAAGCCGCCGGCTATCTCGCATCTCTTCTCGTCTTCGCCACGTTTTGCATGAAGACGATGCTCCAGCTCAGGATCACGGCCATCTTGAGCAATGTCGCGTTCATCGCATACGCGTTCTTCGACGGCTTGTATCCAATCCTCATCCTTCACTCGGTTCTGCTGCCTCTTAACGCCGTCCGAACAGTCCAAATGCTCCGCGTCAGGCGAATTGTGGAGCATGCATCCAAGGGCAAATTCACAACCGAACCGCTATGCCCGTTCATGGTTGCAGGTTCGAGTCCTGCCGGGCCCACCAGCAAATCGATGGCTTGGCACTCACGATCGCCGGAGATCCTGTCTACTCCGCGCAAAAAAGATGCCGCGCCCGAAGGACACGGCAAGTTTCAGGGAGGGTGAACCGGCAGACTTCCGGTGCATGCCTGAGACCCCGGCCCATCGTCGGTCAGGGCGCAATCTGAAAATCAGCGGCCGCCCACCACGGCGGTCACCATTTCAATGCGGCCGTACGCACGGGATGATCCCAGAGCGCGGTGGTCTCGCTGTCGAGCAGGCTTACGGTGAGCGAGCAACCCGCCATGTCCAGCGATGTGACATAGCTGCCGACCAGCGAACGGGCGATGCGCAGGCCTCGCTCCTCCAGCATCCGGCGCGCCGCGTTGTACATCAGATAGAGCTCGATCGTCGGCGTGCCGCCGAAGCCGTTGACGAGCAGCAGCGCCTCAGTACCGGTGCGCGCGCCAAGGTCATCGGCGATCGCGGTGATCATCTCGGCGGCGATCGCGTCGGCCTGCGCGAGCTTGACGCGGCGGCGGCCAGGCTCGCCGTGAATGCCGACCCCCATCTCCATCTCGTCTTCGTCAAGTGCAAAGGTCGGCGTGCCCGCAGCCGGGACGGTGCAGCTGGTCAGCGCAACGCCCATCGAGCGCGTCTGTGCGTTGATGCGCTCGCCGAGCGCCACGCAGGAGGCGAGATCGGCGCCCTTCTCGGCCGCGGCGCCGACGATCTTCTCGACAATCAACGTGCCGGCGACGCCGCGCCGCCCGGTGCTGTAGGTCGACTTCTCGACCGCGACATCGTCATCGGTCACGATGGTGGCGATGCGACCCTCGGCGATCTCGGCTGCCATCTCGAAGTTCATGCGGTCGCCGGCATAGTTCTTGACGATGAACAGGACGCCGGCATCGCCCGCGACCGCCTGTGCGGCCTCGACGATCTGGTCCGGCGTCGGCGAAGTGAACACCTGGCCGGGACAGGCGGCATCCAGCATGCCGTAGCCGACGAAACCGGCATGCAGCGGTTCGTGCCCGCTGCCGCCGCCCGAGACCAGCGCGACTTTCTTCGAGTTCAGCTCGCGGCGGCGGACGAATTTGCGCTCGGCGCCCAGCACAACCAGATCGGCGTGCGCGGCCGCGAAACCGTCGAGGCTTTCGCCGAGCACGTTGTCGACCGAATTGATGAACTTCTTCATTGTGTCCTCCCCGCTTCGTCCGTTTGGCGTTTCTCGCCTATTTTTCCCGCATGATGGCAATCAGTCGCCGCGTGAACTCCTGGAGCAGCGTGTCGAGCTCGGCGTTGCGCTTGGCGCTGCCGAGGTCCGGCAGATGCAGCGTCAGCGTCCGCTCGTGCGAGCCTTCGCTCAACCGGCCGACGCGGCGCGGATGTGCGCGCGCATAGGCGCGAAGGAAGGCTGCCTTCGCCTGTGGCGGAAAGTGGCAGACATCGAAGATCGTGTTGAGATGCTGCACCGGTATCGGCACCGGATATGCGGGATTGCTGATCTGGCTGACGAAGCTGCGGTTCTTGCCCATGGCATGGGCCAGCCGAAGCCGCATGCCGGACGGGCGGCTCTCAAGGACTTCCTTGAAGATGCGCTTGTAGACCGCAACCGCGCCCGCTTCGGGCGCGTCATCGGCCGCCGTGTCAGCCAACGCTGCCTCCGCTGCTCAGCCGGTCAATGGTGTGCTTGATCTGCGCCAGCGCCGAGGCGTTCACGGACAATTCGCGCAGTCCGCAATTCAGCAAGGCGGGCAGGCAGCGCGGATCACCGGCCATGTCGCCGCAGAGGCTGACACTGATGCCGGCGCGGCGGCCGTGCTCCGCGGTCCGCGCGATCAGTTCGAGCACTGCGGGATGCAGAGGGTCCATCAAGGGGGCGAGAGCTCCGTTGGAACGATCGCAGGCCAGGACATATTGCGCGAGATCGTTCGAGCCGATCGAGAAGAAGGCGGCCTTGAAGCTAGATACCGCAAGGGCCGCCGCCGGGACTTCGACCATGATTCCCAGTTCGGGAAGCATTGCGGCAATGCCGTCCGCCTGCAAGCGCTGCACGGCATCGGCGAACAGCTTCCGTCCCGCCTCGAGCTCGTCCGCCGAGGTGACCATCGGGAACATGACCTTGAGATTGCCGCGCACCGCGGCCCGCGCCAGCGCGCGGAGCTGGACCGCAAAGATCTCGGGCCGGGCCAGGCAAAGCCGCAAGCCGCGCACGCCGAGAAACGGATTGGCCTCGCCATCCAGCGTGAACCCGGGCACCGGCTTGTCGCCGCCCGCATCGAACGTGCGGATGGTGACGGGCCGCTGGCCAGCCCAGCGCAATATCGCGTCATAGGCCTGGAATTGGGTCTCCTCGTCCGGCACGCTCCGGCCGGCGAGCAGGAATTCAGTCCGCATCAGGCCGATGCCGTCGGCATATTGCGCGTCGGCATGCTCGAGATCCTCGACGCGCTGGATGTTGATGAAGAGCTTGATCCGCTCGCCGCGCCAGGAGGCTGTCGGCCGCCGCAGGATTGCGCGCGCGGATGCCCTGCTCTTGAGATGGCTGTCGCGCCGCTTCTCGAAAGTACGGACCTGTTCGGCATTGGGATCGAGTTCCAGCGTCGCGCCTTCGCCGTCGAGCAACGCCATGGTGCCGATGTCTGGAATTGAACCGAGTTGCACCACCATCGGGATGCCACGCGCCCGCGCCAGCATCGCGACATGGCTGGTCGGGCTGCCCCGCAACAGCGCCAGGCCGCCGCCGCCGGACCAGTCAATCTCGAGGAATCGCGATGGCGGCAGATCGTCGGCGCAGACCACGCCCCCGCTCGGGACCTTCAGCGGCTGCCCGTGGTCGCCACGCAGAATGTGGACCACGCGGTCGCGCAAATCCGCAAGATCGGAGGAACGCGCTTTCAGATAGTCGTCCGGCGCGGAATTGTAGTCGGCGATGTGCGCGTCGAGCGTCGAACGCCATGCGATATCGGCTGGACGTCCCTCGCCGATCGACGCGAAGATCGCCTCGATCAAATCCTCATCCTCCAGCAGCGCAACCTGGAATTCGAGGATCTGCGCAGCTTCGCCGCCGGCGCTGGCGGCAAGATCCGCGATCTGGCCACTCGCGACGTCGATCGCATTGCGCAAGGCCAGCGCCTCCTCGACCAGTGTGCCGGCCACACGCTCGCCGGCCGCGCCCGCGTCGACACGGACGAACGGGCCATGGGCAAAGCCGATCGAGGCGGTCCTGCCGCGGTAGGCCAGCCCTGCAGCGCCGCCCTGCATGCTATGGTGCTCCATCCGGGAAATCGCTCGCGATCAGATCGACCAACGCCGCGACCGCGACCTCGGCATCGCTGCCGGAGGCCTTGATATCGATCGTGCTGCCGTGTGCCGCGCGCATTGCCATGATCTTGGCCACGCTCTTGGCATTGATCCATTCAGGCGCGCCCGCGACCCGCACCGAGATCTGAGCCTGGAACTTCTTGGCGAGCTTGGTCAGCTTGACCGCGGGGCGCGCGTGCATGCCAACCGCATGCACCAACCGCACACTGCCGGTGAAGATCTGTTCGTCCGCTTTATCAAGCATGCTCATCATCCATCATCGCTTCCCCGCCGGCTCAGTCGGCAGAGAGTTCCTCGGCCACGGCTCTGACCTGGGCCAGCGAGCTGCCGCCCGCAGCTTCGGTCGCCGCCATGACGGCGCCCTCGACGATCGGGGCGTTGCAGACGACAACGAGATCACGCCGCGCCGGCTCCAGCATTTCGACCGCCATTTCGCTGTTCGTCTCGGCGCCGCCGAGGTCGACAAGCACAGCAACGCCTTTCGACGACCAGGCGTCGTTGATGGCGTCGATGATCAGCGGCACGCTGGTGCCGAGACCACCATCGGGATTGCCGCCGCAGAAGGCGACCTTGACCTCGCTGCCGACCATCTGCCGCACCATGTCCGCGGTTCCCTTGGCAATATCCCGGGAATGCGAGACGATCACGATCCCTACGGTATCGGTCATTGCCGCGCCTCCAGGCCAGCGCACACAGCGTGCAGCAGAACGCAGCTCGATCGTGCCCCGGGATCGACATGACCGACGCTGCGCGCACCGAGGAACGACGCCCGGCCCTTGGTGGCTTGCATCGGCACTGTGCGCTCAACCGCTTCAGCTGCGGTGATGCGCACCCGCGCGATCAGATCGGGCTGGCCGGCGCCCGCTTTCAGTGTCTCCAGCACCGGAACGAGCACATCGAGCATCGTCTTCTCGCCGGCCTGCGAGCGGCCCCGCGCGCTCACCGCGTCCACGCCGCTACCGAACACGTCGGCGAGATCGTCAGGCAGGTGTTTGTCTTGCGACAGCGCCTCGCCCGCGGCGAGAAAGAAACTGCCATAAAGCGGGCCGGAGGCGCCGCCGACCGTCATGACCAGGGTCTTGCCGATCGCCTTGAATGCCTCGTTGAGCGGCTGCGCCGAGATGGCATCGAGCTTGCCGAGCACGGCTTCGAAGCCGCGCTTCATGTTGGTCCCGTGGTCGCCGTCGCCGATCGCCTGGTCCAGGCTCGTGAGCTCCGGCGCGCTGGCGATGAGCTGCTCGGCGGCCGCCTTGAGCAGCGACTTGAATGTCTCCGGTTGCACAGACATCTATCTGAACCTCTCGCTCCCCTATTGGACCATCGCGCCGATGCGTTGCCCCGCACGATCGAAACACAGCGGACGCACCAGTTGCAATTCAACCTCCTGGCCGGCCCGCAGCGGTTGATGCGGATCCGCCAGCGTCACCAGCGTTTCGCCCTTATAGTCGAGGTGAACGTGATTCTGCTCGCCGAGATGCTCGACGCGATGCACCCGGCCGACCATCTGCCCGCCGTTGCGCGCGGCGATCTGAAGGTGCTCGGTGCGGATGCCGACCGTCTCGGTTTCCGGCGGTATCGCCACATCGGACAGCAGCCGTGCGGGCACGAAATTGATCTGGGGCGTCCCGAGCCGCGACGCGACGTAGCTGCTGGATGGATTTTCGTAGATCTCCCTCGGCGTGCCGAGCTGAAGCAGCCGGCCGTCCTTGATCACGCCGATCCTTGACGCCATCGTCATGGCTTCGACCTGGTCGTGGGTCACATACAGGATCGTCGCGCCGAGCTCGAGCTGGATCCGCTTCAGCTCGAGGCGAAGCTCGGCGCGAAGCTTTGCATCCAGCGACGACAGCGGCTCGTCCATCAGATAGATCGAGGGATCGCGCACCAGCGCGCGGCCGATCGCGACCCGCTGCATCTCACCTCCCGACAGGCGGGTGGCGCGATTATTCAACTTGCTGGCGATATGCAGGAGCTCCGCGGTCTGCTCGACGCGCTTGCGGATCTGTGGCTCCGGAACGCGCCGCGCCGGAGAGCGCAGCGGGAACGCGAGGTTGTCATAGACCGACAGATGCGGATACAGCGAATATTGCTGGAACACGAATGCGATGTCCCGTGCACCCGGCGGATCATGCGTCACGTCGCGCCCGCCGATCATGACCGAACCGGCGTCGGGGCTCTCGAGCCCGGTGATCAGCCGCAGCGTCGTGGTCTTGCCGGCACCGCTCGGCCCCAGCAGGACGAGGAACTCACCGTCGTTCACCGTCAGCGAGAGGTCGCGCACCGCCTCCACCGCGCCGAAGCGCTTGCTGATATTGCGCAAGCTGACGTCAACCATGGCGCCCCTCCTCCTCGCCGGCGGTCCTGATTGCAAGGCCGCTGCCGGCATCGAACAGTGAGAGCCGAACAGAGTTGAATTCGAGGCCGACGGTCTCTCCGATCCGCACCGAGGCGCTCGACGGCAGCCGCGCCGCGACCCGTCCATACGCCGTGTCGATTGTGACGATCTGCGTCGTGCCGAGATATTCCGCGCCGAACACCTCGCCGCGAACGGATCCGGCGTCGGTGAATCGAATATGTTCCGGGCGAATCCCGAGGGCCAGCGCGGCGCTGGCGCGGTCCTCGCGGATCTCGGGCACCACGAGCCTGGTGTCGTGAAAATTGATCGCCCGGTCACCAGATCGCAGGCCGCCCTCGAAGCGCAGGAAGTTCATCGGCGGCGAGCCAATGAAGTCCGCGACGAACATGCTGGCGGGCCGGTCATAAACCTCCTGCGGCGTGCCGATCTGTTCCACGCGCCCCTTGTTCATGATCGCGATCTGGTCGGCCATCGACATCGCTTCGAGCTGGTCGTGGGTGACATAGACCGTGGTCGCCTTGATGCGATCGTGCAAATCGCGCAGCTCGCCGCACATCAGATGACGAAACTCGGCGTCGAGCGCGCCCAGCGGCTCGTCCATCAGGAAGGCCTTCGGGCGCCGCACCATGGCTCGCCCGAGCGCGACACGCTGGCGGTCGCCGCCCGAGAGCTTCGATGTCTTGCTCGACAGCAGATGCTCGATCCGCAGCATCCGCGCGGTCTCCTGCACCCGCTCACGAATCTCGTGCCGCGCCATGCCCTGGCACTTCAGCGGGAAGCCGATGTTCTGCCCGACATTCATGTGCGGATAGAGCGCGAACAGCTGGAACACGAACGCGATATCGCGGGCGGCGGCGCGGTGGAACGTGACGTCCTCCCCGTCGAGCAGGATCTTGCCCTCGGTCGGCAGCTCGAGGCCGGCAATCATGCGTAAGGTGGTGGTCTTGCCGCAGCCGGAAGGGCCGAGCAACGCAAAGAAAGTGCCGTCGTCGATGGTGAAGGTCGACCCTTCCACCGCGGTGAACTGATCGAACGACTTGCGAAGATCTTCGATGCGGATCTGAGCCATGGCCCTATTCCGGAAAGTGGCTGACGACGACGAAGCCGACCGTGCCGGCGAGAATCGTCACGAATGAATAGCTGTACAGATCGATCGAGAAGGGCTGCACCAGCATGAAGATGCCGCCCCCGATCAGAATCATCGCAACGGCCTCCCAGCGCCCGCGGCTGAAGAAGCGGTGCAATGCCCCCTTGGTTCCCTTGGCACCCTTAACAACAGCAGAACCGCTCATTTGCGCACCGCTCCGAAGGTGATGCCGCGCAGCAGATGCTTGCGGAGCAGCACGGTGAACATGACGATCGGGACGACGAACAGCGTGGTCGCGGCGGCAACCGCCGGCCAGTCCTGCCCGCCCTCACCGATGATGAAAGGAATGAAGGGCGGCATGGTCTGCGCCTCGCCGCTGGTCAGCAGAACCGCGAAGGCGTATTCGTTCCAGGAGAAGATCAGGCAGAAGATCGCGGTCGCCGCAATTCCGGTGACGGCCTGCGGCAGCACCACCTTGCGCAGCGCCTGCAGTCGCGTGTAGCCGTCGACGAGGGCCGCCTCCTCGTACTCGCGTGGGATCTCGTCGATGAACCCCTTGAGCAGCCAGACCGCGAGCGAGACGTTCACGGCGGTATAGAGCAGGATCATTCCGAGCCTGGTGTCGGTCAGGTTGAGCTGCCGGTACATCAGATAGATCGGGATCGCGACCGCGACCGGCGGCATCATCCGCGTCGACAGAATAAAGAACAAGAGATCGTCGGCCAACGGAATGCGGAAGCGCGAGAAAGCGTAGGCCGCGAGCGTACCGAGGAAGACGGCGAGGAAGGTCGAACCGAACCCGATGATGAGCGAGTTGACGAAGCGCGGGACGACTTTGGACGGTCCGGCAATGACCATGTCATGCTTGCGGACGAGCTTGTCATACCAGGTCTCCGGCGGCGGCAACTTGGCGATGAAATCAGGTGTCTGGCGGGTGCGCACCGTGAACAGGTTGACATAACCTTCGAGCGTCGGCTCGAAGATCACCTTGGGCGGATAGGCGATGGCATCGCTTTGCGACTTGAAGGCGGTGGCGACGATCCAGACTAGCGGCAGGATCGTGATCAACGCATAGAGGATGACGAGAGCACCAGCGAATGCCTTGATGCGCGGCGAGGCCTCGACGATCGAGTGTGCGCTGGATCTGGCCAGGACCGATTTGGCTACGGCAGCGGTCATCGTTGCTTCACCTTGTTGAGCGCTTTGACGTAGATGTTGGCGGCCCCGAACACGGTCACGAACAGGATGATGGCGAGCGCGGACGAATAGCCGGTGCGCCACTTCTCGAATGCCGCACGCTTGAGGGTGATCGATACGAGCTCGGTGGTCGACCCCGGCCCTCCGGAGGTCAGCAGGTTGACCATGTCGAACATCTTGAAGTTCTCGATCGCGCGAAACAGCACCGCCAGCATCAGGAACGGCACCGTCATCGGCAGCGTGATCGACCAGAACTGCCGCCAGGCCGAGGCACGATCGACTTCGGCCGCCTCGTAGATGTAATCCGGGATCGAGCGCAGCCCGGCGAGACAGATCAGCATCACGTAGGGCGCCCACATCCAGGTGTCGACGAGCACGATGGTCCATGGCGCGAGCGCGACCTGCCCAGTCATGCTGAAAGAGCTCGGCGGCACACCGGTGAACAAGCTGATCAGATAGTTGAACGGGCCGATCTGCGGCTGCAGCAGCAGCGTCCAGAAATTGCCGACAACCGCCGGCGACAGCATCATCGGCAGCAGGATGATCGTGGTCCAGAAACTGTGGCCGCGGAACTGACGGTTGATCAGAAGCGCGAGCCCAAAGCCGACCACGACCTGCAAGGCGACCGAGCAGATCACGAATTGCGCGGTGGTCTGGAGCCGGAACCAGACGTCCTCGTCGTTGAGTATGTCGCTGAAATTGTCGAGCCCGACAAACCGCAGCGGCAGATAGGACATACTGAGGTTGAGGCTGGTGAAGGACAGCCGGATCATCCAGACCAGCGGGAAGATGTTGATCGCGAGCAGCAGCGCAATCGTCGGCGCGACGAACAGCCACGCGATGGTCCGGTCGGACAGACCATGGCTGCGGCGCGCGGCGCGGGATTTGCCTGGCTCGCTCACGCCCGGGATCGTAGCATGCTCGGGTTGCAGGATCGTCGTCATCTTGTCCATCGGCTGGGCTGGTTCGGCTTCCCCGAGGCTGACCTCGGGGAAGCCAGTTCAGTTGGGACGCGGCGTTCGGGCTATTGCGAGGCGACTTGCTTGCCCTGCTCCTTGAACACCTTGGTCCAGTCCTTGACCAGGAGATCGAGCGCCTGCTGCGCCGTGCCCTTGTCGGCGACGACGTAGTCGTGCACCCGCTTCTGCATATCGAGCAGCAGCTGGGCGTAGGACGGCTCGGCCCAGAAGTCCTTGACGATGCCCATCGACTCCAGGAATTGCGGCGCGAACGCCGCGCTCTTCGGGAAGTCCGGCGCGTCGACCACCGCCTTGAGCGCCGAGTAGCCGCCGATCTGCCACCATTTCTGCTGCACGGCGGGCTGCGCGAACCACTTGATATAGGCGAGCGCGTCGTCCTTGCGGTCGGAGGTCGCAACCACCGAGATGCCTTGTCCGCCGAGCTGGGTGAAATGCCCGTTCGGGCCAGCCGGATTGACGAAGAAGCCGATCTTGTCGCCGCCCACATTCGGATCCTTGTAGAGGCCGGGGAAGAAGGCGAACCAGTTCATCTGCATCGCCACCTGGCCCGACTTGAAGGCATCGAGCCCTTCCTGCATGTAGGCGTTGGTCATGCCCGGCGCGGTGCAGCACTTGTAGAGCTCCTTGTAGAATTCGAGCCCCTTGGCCGCCTCGGCGGAATTGACGATGCCCTGCATCTGGTACGGCTTCTTCGGATTGTCGTAGCTGAAGCCGTAATTGTAGAGGACGTTGGTCACGCCCATCGTGATGCCTTCGGAGCCGCGCTCGGTGAAGATGTAGGCACCGTAGACCTTCTTGCCGTCGATCTCGCGGCCCTGGAAGAACTCCGCGATCTGCTTCAACTCGTCATAGGTTTTCGGCGGCGCCAGATCACGACCGTACTTGGCCTTGAAAGCCGACTGAATGTCGGGCCGCGAGAACCAGTCCTTGCGATAGGTCCAGCCCACGGCGTCGGCCATCGCCGGCAGCGCCCAGTAGTTCGCCGAATTCTTCGGCCACTGCGAATAACCGACAACGGTCGCCGGGACAAAGTCGTCCATCGAGATGTGCTCTTTGTCGAAGAAATCGTTGAGCTTGACGTACCACTTGTTCTCGGCGGCGCCGCCGATCCACTGGCTGTCGCCGATGATCAGGTCGCAGAGCTTGCCGTGGGAGTTGAGCTCGTTGAGGAAGCGATCCGCGTAGCTCGTCCAGGGGACAAACTCGTACTTCATCTCGATGCCGGATTGCTTGGTGAAATCCTTGCCGAGTTCGACCAGCGCGTTGGCCGGATCCCATGCCGCCCAGCACAGCGTGAGCTGCTTACCCTGGGCCGCAGCTTCGCCTCCGCCAAATATCCCCAGCAGCGCCGCCCCGAGAACCGTGGTGGCCGCCGAGCTTCTCAGCCAATTGAATGTTCGCATATCCGTTTCCTCTCTCGTTGAAGCATCCAACCCGCTCGGCGCGCCCTGCCGGAGCGACGCCAAGACCCTGAAACCGAGTTTGAGGAGCGATGAGTGAAGGACGAGACGGACCGTCGCCGGAGACGGCTCCGGCATTGGCTTGGGCTCCTCCTGCACATCGGCGCTCGATGCGCGATGTTTAGTTTTTTGTATTACTAAACGTAGTACTAAATTTTTTGGCCCGTCAAGCCGGTTCTCGCGACCTTGGCGAAAATATTCCCGACGCTCGCACGCGCACGCGTCGATGTTCGCAATGCAACAAATTGCCGGAGGATTGCGGCAAATGCGGCGAACAACGACTGCCGGCCTGGTCCAGCGGACGCAATTCGGCCCGTCCCGATAACAGGAAAGCCAGAAGGTCAGCCACAGCAGAATGTTTAGTATGTGACTTTACTGAACGTTCAACAAAGCGATTGAGCGCGCGAGCAGCCTCCGTGTCGGCCGAAATCTGCCATTGCCGCGAACTGCCGGGCCCACCACTCGTGTTATCGACCGGACACCGGGATCCTGAGGCTTGCGGTCAAAATGCACCCCAATGCCAACACCACGCCCACGCCTGCGACACAGGCGAGCCATCCGAAGTGATCGAACAATTGACCAAGCACCGCGCTGCCGACCAGACCGCCGAAGAAATAGCAGGCAAGGTAGGTGCCGCTGGCAACCCCGCGGTTTGTTCGCGCCGCTTGCCCGACGAAGCCTGTGGCGCAGGCTTGCGCAAAGAACGTGCCGACCCCGATCAGCACCATCCCCGCGAGCACGTCCGCAAGGTGCGATGAGAGCATCAGTGGCAGGCCTAGAGCGGCGACTGCGAGACCGCCCCAAAGTGACAGGCGCATGCCGAACAGTGCCACCGCTTTGCCAGCCAGCAGCGTCGTGACGACGGAGGGGAGAAATACGAAATAGACAAAACCCACCCCCATCATACCGAGCGACAGTGGGGCACGGACCAGGACGAAGTTGACGTAGGTAAAGGTGCCGATGAACGCGAACAGGATGCAGAAGCCAAGGCCGAAGGCCGCGCGTAGGGCCGGATCGCGCCAATGCTCTATCATTGCCGAAAGTGGCGATTGTGCCGGGCCGATGGAGTGCATGGGCTGGACGCGCTTGATTGTGAAGTAGACCAGCAGTGCGCCTGCGAGATTGAGCACGGCAAAGAAATAGAAATTCGTCGCCAGGCCCAGATTGTCGGACACGGACGCCGAGATGAGACGCCCGATCAGATTGCTTGCGACGTTCCCGGTGATATAGGCGGCGAAGGCGCCGCCAGCATCTATTGCGCTGCACTGTTCGCCCAGATAGGCAAGGGTTAACGTAAAGGCTGACGCCATGCAGAGACCCTGCATGATGCGAAGAATGGTGAAGACCGTAAGGTTCGGTGCGATGGCAAGCAAGCTCGTCGGAATCGCGAGCAGAAGCAGGCTTGCCAGAATGCCGGTCCTGCGATCGATGTGCGGGCTGAAGGACCCGACCGCCAGTCCTGCGACTGCCATACCGATCGTGCTGGCATTGACGGCGAAGCCCATCGCACCAGGCGTGACGCCGTAGTGCCGCGTCAGAGTTGGCAGAATTGCTTGAGTTGCGAACAGGTCAACGACGGTCAGGAATGCGGTGAGGCCGATCACGAGAGATCGCAGCGCTACGTCCGGCGAATGATCGAGCTCTTGCATTGGTTTTGCTGTGACTTCCATCGGCATATCAGTCATCGCCGCAGCTCCTGTGATCGAAGGGGGATGTGACGCCCCGGGCGTGCGGGGCCAACACGTAGCTCCCGGGTCGTCACATCCGGTAACGAGGCGTGGGGCTGGAGCACTCGTTACATGTTGTGGTCAGTCGGATCCTTGCGGACATCACCCACGTAGAGAATGACGGTCTCTTTGCCGAGGTTCTTCCACCAGTGCGAGGTGCCGTAGACCTCCGGTCGCAGGTCACCTGCCTTGTGCACGATCGGATCGATGCAGTTGCTGGCGTATTCGACGACCTCGCCCTGCTGGACAAAGATCAGCGCCGGCCGATCGTCATGGCTGTGCCAGGGCACGATGCCACCTGGCTCGATGGTCAGCTTGCGGAAGCGCAGTTCGCGTCCCTCGATATGCGCGGGTTGCTTGCCGAGATCGATGGAGCCAAGCGTCACGTCGGTAACACCAACCGGCTTGTAGTCCACCATCGAGCGGGCATTGGCCTTCATTTTGTCGGCGGGACATTCGCCGGCGAAAGCCGCGGATGCTGTCGCGAGCGAAATGGCAATGGCGCTTGCGACGCCGAGAGCTTGCCGGATCTTGCGCGAGGTTGCGATGTCATTGAACATGTTGTTGTCTCCTTGATGTCGCGGCCCCGAAAGGCTGGCCGGCGTGTCAGGAGCATCGCGCAAGGCCCTTGCTTCGGGAAATGCCCGTTGGCTGTTGAGTCGATAGCGGCGGGCTATGCGACTCAAGCGCGGCCGAGCATGTGCTTGATGTCGGACGCGAAGGTCGGACAGGCGGAGATGTGGTCACGAAGCTCGCTCCCGCGGGTGCCGAGTTTCATTGCAAGGCCGAACATATCTCCAAGTTCATGACCGGCATGGCCCACGATGGACATCAGGAAAGGAACGGAAGCGAATTTGCCAATTCACAGTACGTTATAGCGGGACATAGAAAACCCCTCGGGGGACGGCTATCCTCGCTCAGGCGTCCAAACATGAAATGCGGGCGCGCTCTGATATCGATAGCCCAATGCTATCGTGCTTTGTGCAATGCTCCTAGCGGAGACAAAGGCGCCTCTGGTGGGCGGTCCGCGCAGGAATTGCCATCTGAAGGTCAAACATACGGGAGCAAGGGATGACATCGCTTTCCCCAGCCGACGCCGAGCGGCTCAAGGTCGCCTTTCAGCGCTGCCGGGAGATGGAAGGCACTCTCAACGAGCAGCTCCAAGCCTATGCGGCAGCAGGCCGGGAAATCTTTCCGGCCTATGGCGACGCAGTCGATCGCCTCGTTATCAGGGTCAACGAAAATGGCGGCGGCGAAAACGCGCCGCGTCCTGGCGAGCCGATGCCACCTTTCGTGCTACCCGACGAAAGCGGTCGCCTAATCGCCATGCCCTCTCTGCTCGAGCGAGGCCCGCTGGCGGTGATGTTTTTCCGCGGCCATTGGTGCCCGTATTGCCGGCTCAATGTCAGGGCGGTGATCAAGGCCTATGACCGCATCAAGGCTCTGGGGGCGGACGTCGTCGCCATCATGCCTGAGACACAGGAATATGCGGCAGAATTCAAGTCCGAAGCCGGAGCACCGTTTCCAGTGCTGACCGATCTCGACAATGGCTATGCGCTGTCCCTCAACCTGGCGATCTGGCTTGGTGCAGAGATTGAGCGGCTTCTCTCTTATCTCGACATGCCGAGCTTTCACGGCAACGACGGTTGGGTGTTGCCGATTCCTGCGGCCTTTGTGATCGGATGCGATGGCATCGTCAAAACGCGTTTTGTTGATCCCGACTTCCGGCGCCGCATGGCGATCGAGGATCTACTCGGAGCTCTGAAGGACGCGAGGTAGGCGCTTCCGGGCGACCCGCGTGCATTGGTCCTCTCACGCGGCTCGGCTCTTCTCCAAAAACTGCCGCCAATCGGTGCCACGCAGCATGCGCATAACGGCAGATGCGACCGCAGTTCGCTCGCGACCGGCGATGCCGTAGAGATTGACCGTGCGTCGGGCATCGAGTCCCTCGACCGAGGTACGTTTGAGCGTCTGCGGTATCCGCGAGGTGTCAGGAACCACGGCGATGCCGATACCGGCCTCAAGCAGCTCAATGAGATCGCGCTCGCTCGAGATTTCGTGGCAATGATCGACGTCTATGCCGTGCTCTCGCAAGACGGTGTTCAAGCGCGGGCCATACTCGCAGTACCCACGCGACAAAAGCTGTTCGGAACGCAGATCATCGAGGTCGATGCTATCCTGATCGGCAAGCCGGTGGTCAGCGTTGACGACGAGCTGAAAGTCCTCCGTAAAAAGCGGCCAAGTGTCGAGCCGCTCCCAATTCGGGTCGAGCTCAGCTGCGATTCCAAGCTCCGCCTCGCCTTTCTTCAGCATGTCTCCGACTTCGCGGCTATCGCCACGGAGAAAGCGGAATTCCAGCCGATTGAACTGGCGCTTGATCTGATCGAGGAAGGGAATCAGCAGACACAGATCGATCGAGTGGGTGAGCGCGATTCTCAGCGCACCGATTTCGCCGCTTTTGAATGACGAGGCGAGCGAGCGCGCGCCGGCGGCGGCCTCGTAGCATTGCTTCAGCAAGGGGTGCATGCGCTGACCGAGCTCGGTCAATCCGGCCGGACGCTCGCGGCGAAACAGGTCGCCGCCAAGCTCTGCCTCGAGCTGCTTGATGGCCCGCGTCAGCGATGGCTGGGTGACATTGCACTCATCCGCAGCACGCGTGAAGTTGAGCGTCCGCGCGACCGCGAGGAAATACCGAACCTGATGCATTTCCATGGTCGAACTCCCCTGATCCGGCCAACAGTCTAGCCGATTGAGGGCCAAGGCGGCCATAGCGCGCACCTATGGTTTTGGAAGTCAAAGGGTATTTCCGTGAATCCATTTTGCGATGCAGATTTTGGCGATTGTCGGATACCACCGACGACGCAAGCGGGATTCAGAAGATGAATGTCCAGATCAAATCGCATGCCGACGTTGACGCAAAATTGCTCGATGGCAGGGCCGCCGTGGTGACCGGCTCAACCAGCGGGATCGGGCTTGGCATCGCCCGCGCGCTTGCCGCGGCTGGCGCAAACGTGATGCTGAATGGCTTCGGAGCCGCGGCCGAGATCGCCGGGACGAAGGATGCGATAGAAGCCGATCATGGCGTCAAGGTCGGCTATTCAGCGGCCGATATGATGTCGCCAGATGCGATCGCCGAGATGGTCGCGGTGACGCTGGCCGACTTTGGTCGGCTCGACATTCTCATCAACAATGCCGGTATTCAGCACGTCGCACCGCTCGACCAGTTTCCGGTCGAAAAATGGGATCAGATCCTTGCGATCAATCTATCGTCCGCGTTCCACACCACGCGGCTGGCACTGCCGGCGATGCGCAAACAAGGATTCGGCCGCATCATCAATGTGGCATCTGCGCATGGGCTGGTCGCCTCGCCGTTCAAGGGGGCCTATGTCGCCGCCAAACACGGCATTGTCGGCTTGACAAAGGTAGCGGCGCTCGAAATCGCCGAGGAAGGTACGTGCAACGCCATCTGCCCTGGTTATGTCTATACCCCGCTGGTCGAAGCCCAGATCGATGGACAAGCCAAGGCGCATGGAATCTCTCGGGATCAGGTGATCCGCGATGTGCTGCTGGCCCAGCAACCGAACAAACGCTTTGCGACAGTCGAGGAGATCGGTGGGCTGGCGGTTTTCCTGGCGAGCGAAGCAGCCGCGTCGATTACCGGAATTGCTTTGCCGGTCGATGGCGGTTGGACAGCACATTGAGACGACGCTCGTAACAGAGCCGGCGCGCTTGCGAATATTAGACCAGGCCGGAATGGGAGCACAACATGCAGGACAGAACTTCGTCGCGAAATATCAAATCGCTGGCCAAGGATCTCCCCGGCCAGGTCGTTCTGGTGTTGCAAGGCGGCGGCGCCTTGGGCTCGTACCAGGCAGGTGTCTATCAAGCCTTGCACGAAGCAGGCATAGAGCCGGACTGGATCATCGGCACATCGATCGGCGCCATCAATGCCAGCCTCATCGCCGGCAATCCGGTCGAGAACCGGCTGTCACGCCTGAAAGAGTTCTGGAAGCGGATGGAGCAAAATCCG
The DNA here is from genome assembly GCF_029714345.1 of Bradyrhizobium brasilense. Taxonomy (NCBI): domain Bacteria; kingdom Pseudomonadati; phylum Pseudomonadota; class Alphaproteobacteria; order Hyphomicrobiales; family Nitrobacteraceae; genus Bradyrhizobium; species Bradyrhizobium brasilense. The sequence goes on along the minus strand of NZ_CP121669.1, from coordinate 2,677,497 downwards.
GTCTGGAACATCCGGACGGCCTTTCCCGACTTCAATGACCGGCTATCCTACTGGGCGACCATCACCCACGGAATTCCCGGCTTTTTTCGTTCAAATGCCCTTGCTCATGCGGGTGACAGCTACCCGCTGGGTACCGAACGGGCCGGCTATTACTCGACCGCGCCGCTGGAGCAGACCCTGTGCGAACTCGTCGACGTCAAGCTGCTCAACAGCTGTTCGCCGCGCCTGACGGTCGGGGCCGCCCACGTGCGGACCAGCCAGATGCACTATTTCGATAGCCGCGACGGCGAGCTCACCATCAGGCATATTATGGCCTCCGGCGCGTTGCCGCCGGCCTTTCCCGCCGTCCGCATCGACGGCGAGCTCTATTGGGACGGTGGAATTCTGTCCAACACGCCGACTGAAGTCGTGTTCGATGACAATCCCCGCAAGAACTCGCTGATCTTCGCTGTCCATCTGTGGAATCCGGCGGGTCTCGAGCCGACCACGATGGCGGAGGTGCTGAATCGACACAAGGATGTCCAATATTCCAGCCGCATCATGAGCCACATCGCACGCCAGCAGCAGGCGCATCGGTTGCGTCACATCATCAACCAATTGGCCGAACGGCTGCCCGACAGCGAACGCAACACCCCGGAGGTGCGCGAACTGGTCGGTTACGGCTGTCAGACACGCATGCACGTCGTGCGTCTGCTTGCGCCGCAGCTTGATCGCGAAACTCACACCAAGGACATCGATTTCAGCCCGCGCGGCATCATGCAGCGGTGGGACGCTGGTTACTCGCACACCAGAGCAGCCCTTGAACACGCGCCGTGGGTTGGCGAGTTTGATCCGCTGTCGGGCGTGATCCTGCATGAGCAGATGGAATTGATGCCGGTGGCGGCGGAATAAGGTGCGCGCCAGGAACAGGATTGCATGATGGGAAGAATTACTCGTCCGATCCAGCTTCCGCAGCGAAAAGGTCCTTGACGGCAAGAGAGACGTCACCTAGCCACGCCGATCTCATCGCCTCGTGGACGAGCGAACCGACAGCCCACGGATAGAGCCTCGCCTTGACCGTGGTCAGGCTCATTTCCCGCCAGAACTCAGGATTGACCAGCGGGCCGGCAACGACGTCCTTCTTCGATGTCGAATGCTGCCGCTTTCGAGCATGGGCAGCATCCGGTCGTCTGTCTGGTACCGGCGTGTCGGCTATTTCGATTGAAGTGTCACGACAGGTGACCACGTGTCGTCAACACCCGACCGCTCGAGGAGCTTGCAGCGGTCGAGCATCAGTTCAGCCGGCCTGTCGTGAGGACGCTGGCGCAAGACAGCCTCGAAGCAGCATATGGCGCCGGCGAAGTCGCGCTTGCGATATTCAAGTAGTCCCTGTTCGTAATCGATGATCCAGGCCGGGTAAGCTTCGCCTGTAGCCGAACCGATCAGTTCATGCACGGCGAGGCCTTCCGTCTTGCCGTAGACGGCTATGCGATCGATCTCGCGTGTGATCATGGCCCCCTGAACGAGGCGCTTGGTCTCGGCGCCGATCAGAATTTGCGTCTCATAGTGCTTGTTGGCGCCTTCGAGGCGGCTCGCCACGTTCACGGCATCGCCAATCACCGTGTAGTTCAGCCGCAATTCGGAGCCGACATTGCCAACCAGCATGCGGCCGGAATTGATGCCGATCCGGATTTGCAGGGGATGGCCCTGGTCGTCCCTGACGCCCGCGGCCTCAATGCCTTGGCGGCAGACGAGTGCTGCACGGCAACAGAGCAGAGCATGTTCGGCCTGCGCTGTCGGCGCGCCCCAGAATGCCATCACAGCGTCGCCAATGAATTTGTCGATGGTGCCGCCGTGGGCGACGATGACTTCGGAGGCGACGTCGAGATATCGCGACAACAGCGGCACAACCCGATCCCCCATGCGCTCGGAAAGCCCGGTGAAGCCGGCCACATCGATAAACATTACCGTCAGCTCCTGGATCGAGCCGCCAGGTTTCGCCTCGATGCCCTGGCGAAGGAGCGACCGGACCAGATCGGCCGGGATGAATTTGCGGAAAGCAGATAAGCCCTGCGCCATCTCGGCGATCGCGCCCGAAAGGCTCGAAATCTCGGCGAGCCGCGACGGGTGGCGGCGCACCTGTTCCAGTGCAAAACTTTCCACATGTCGGATTTCGCCGACCACACGGGCGAGCGGTGCGGCGATCACCGACCGCGCCAGCATCGCAGAGAACAGGGCGGCGAGCAGCGCACCGATGGCAAGACCGATGATGAGCCGTCGCAGCGTGGTTTCAACCGGACCAAGAAACTCAGCCTCAGGGATCACGGTCGCCAGGCACCAGCCGGTAAATGGTAGGGGCGTCAGCCCAACCTCATAGGCTGCGCCATCGAGGGTAAGCCGCCGCCGCCAGGCTTCCTTGCGACCGTCCTCGCCGGCCAGTGTCAGAGCCATGCGCGCCAACGGCAACAGATCGATCCGGCTGTGCGCGGGATGCAGTTCGTCGGCGTTCTTGTCGGGAGCCGCGATCAATTCGTCGCCGGCACCGAGGATGAAAGCCGTTCCGGTGCGCCCGACCTCGAGCTGGGCGAGGAAACGGGAGAGCCTGGTGTACTCGATGATGATCGCAAGGACGCCCTGACGTTCCTGATAGACATCGATCGGCCCCGCGAAGGCGATCGATGGGCGCGGGCCGATCGGATGGTCGACGACCCCGAACCACTGCGGGCCCTTGGCCTCCATGCCGATCTTGAACCAGTCCTGCATAGTGACGCTAAAGTCTGTGGGTTCGAAACGGCGGGATTCAAATTCGATGTCGCCGGGGATAACCTGATACTCGTCGATGCGGCGCTGGCCGACATGGTCGATCTTCGAGATCTCCATCATCTCGAGATGGCCGTCACCGAGCTTATGCGCGGCGAAGAAGGAACCGTCGGGCCACCCGAAGGCGACCCAGGAGATCGTCGCTTGCGACTGCAATTGTGATAGGAACACGAACTCGCGCTTGTCGGCCTCGCGGGTATCGAGCACGTTCTGCAGGAACAGCGTGCGCACGGCGGTGTGGGCGGCGCGCGCTTCATTGACGATCGCGGACACCTCCTTGCGAACGGCAGCGACGATCTGTTCGTTGATCGTCGAGGCGAGCTGCCGGCTGATCGATTCGGCCGTGCGCCACCAGAGCAGGCTCGAGGCTGCTGCGGTGAGCAGGATCGCCGTAAGGACCAGCGCCGAGACGGCAAGACGAATGCTGATCGTCAGCATCCTCGCCGAAGACGGTGACCGCGGTCGTTCGAGGGCGCTTGAGCGTTCAAAGGCGTTCATGTTGGCCTTCGCCGGCGGTCGGAGGGCTTGATGGCGATACGCTTGCGTCGGGCAGATTGTTACGTCTCGGAATTATGACAGACGGAGCGTCGCCATCGCCAATGCTCGACCCGCCCGGTTTCCATAGCGACAAGGCATTGGAGGCTCCGGTCGATGCCAGCGTATTTGATTGGCACGCAGACGGCACAAGAGCCATTTGCGGGACACCTGCAGCGAAGTCACGGATTCGTGAGCTGCCAAAACCGTAACGGCGGCAGCGAACGGAACGAACCTTTCGATGCGCCCCCGACGCCTCAGGAGGCGACGCAAAATAACGATGTGGAGAGATCTATGAAGAATGTCATCAGCTCGCTTGTCCTTGCCGGCGCCGTTTCGACCGCGCTTGCAACCCTTGCCACCGCCGCTCCCCTCACCAAGGCCGAGGCGGATGCAGCGACCGCGGCCCACAAGGAGAAGTGCTTCGGCGTCGCGCTGAAGGGCCAGAACGATTGCGCGGCCGGCCCCGGCACGACTTGCCAAGGCACCTCGACGGTCGACTTTCAGGGCAATGCGTGGAAGTTCGTGCAGGGTGGCACCTGCACCAGCATCCAGCTTCCGAACGGGAAGACCGGATCGCTCAAGCCGGTCTAGTCGCACCGCACGGCAGACGTTCACGATCATAGGGAAAGCGGAGAGACGACATGAACGCTGCGATCTCGTCCCGGTTGCTCGCGGCCGAGCCTCCCCGCTTTCCCGCGCTTGCCATACATGGCCTGGCTGGTACCAGCTTCAAGCCCGAGCACCTTGCTGCGATCCTTGGCGCGGGACGGCAGCGTGGCTTTTTCGAGGTGCATGCAGAGAATTACATGGGCGCGGGCGGGCCGCCGCATCGCGCGCTGGAAGCCGTGCGCCGCGATCATCCGGTATCATTGCATGGTGTGTGCATGTCGATCGGCGGCGAACGGCCGCTCGATAAGGCGCATCTGAAGCGCTTCCGCGATCTCGTCGAGCGTTACGAGCCTGCGCTGGTTTCGGAACATCTCGCCTGGTCGACCCACGAAACCACCTACTTCAACGACCTGTTGCCGCTGCCCTATACCGAAGCGACGCTCGCACGGGTCTGCGATCATATCGATCAAGTGCAAGACGCCATCTGGCGGCCGCTGCTGCTGGAAAATCCGTCGACCTATCTCGCGTTCACCGAATCGACGATGAGCGAGACCGAGTTCATCCGCCGCGTCGCGGAGCGCACCGGATGCGGACTGCTGCTCGACATCAACAATGTGTTTGTCTCGGCAAACAATCACGGCTTCTCCGCGCTCGACTATCTCTCCGACTTTCCGTTGTCACGCGTCGGCGAAATCCATCTCGCCGGTCATGCCGAGCAGTTCGACGATGAAGGCGACCTGCTCCTGATCGATAGCCATGACGGACCGGTCACGGACGCGGTGTGGAAGCTGTTCGAGATCGTCGTCTCGCGCTGTGGTCCCGTCCCGACGCTGGTCGAATGGGACAGCAAAATTCCGGACTGGCCAGTGCTGAAGGCCGAAGCGGCCGCGGCGCAAGCAATCCTCGACCGCCACCAGCGGGAGATGCGCTATGCTGCCGCTTGAGGAGGAGCTCTCGTCCTACGCGGCGCGCTTCGCGGCTGCGCTGATCGACCCCGGGCGCGAGACACCCTCGCTCGTCACCGGGCCGAACGGAAAGGCGGCGGTCCGGCGCTACAATGTCTATCGCAACAACGTCACGGTCAGCCTGATCGATGCGCTTGCCGCGGTCTACCCTGCGGTCCAGCGCATCACGGGCGTCGAGTTCTTCCGTGCCATGGCGCGGTTCCATGTCCGGGCCTCGCCGCCAACATCGCCGCTCTTGCTCGACTATGGCCGCGACTTTCCCGCGTTCATCGAAACCTACGAATATGCCTGTGCCATGCCCTGGCTAGCGGATGTCGCGCGGATCGAGCGGGCCTGGCTCGACGCCTATCATGCCGCCGATGCCGCGCCATTGTCACGGGATGTGCTCGCTCTGGTTCCGCCGGAGCGGCTGGCGGATGTGGTATTCACCGCACATCTTGCAGCAGGAATCGTCCGCTCGCCTTTCGCGGCGGTGACGATCTTCGCCGCCAATCGCGGCGGAGAGATGCCGGGTCAGATCGACGCGGGAACGCCGGAAGATGCTCTGATCACCCGGCCCGAGATGGACGTCGTCGTGCGCCATCTGCCCGAGGGCGGCGCGGTGTTTCTGGCAAACCTGATGTCCGGACGGCCGCTTGGCGAGGCCGCAGCGTCGGCACTTCAGTCCTCGCCCGGCTTCGACATCGCGGCGAACATCGCGGGCATGATCGAGGCGGGCGCTTTCACATCAATCAGTTTCGGAGAAGCATGATGGTCATCGATCAGCATTTTGGCGCCAGTGAACGCCACCGGCTGAGCCACCTCGCTGACAAGGCCGAGCACCTGATCCAGACAGTGGCCCCGCCGTCGCTGGTTCAGTTCGTGATGCGCGTGGCGCTGGCGGTGCCGTTCTGGAAATCCGGCATGCTGAAATGGACCGGCTTCCTCAAGCTGAGCGACACCGCGGTGACGCTGTTTACCGACGAGTTCATGCTGCATCTGCCAGGCGGGCCCTATCACTATCCGCTACCTGCGGTGATGGCATTCCTGTCCGGATGCGGCGAGATCACCTTTCCGGTGCTGCTGGTGCTCGGCCTCGGCACCCGCTTTGCCGCACTCGGGCTGTTTTTCATGACCATGATTGTCGAACTCACCGTGCCCGACGGCTGGCCGATCCACCTCACCTGGGCGGCGATGGCGCTCGGGATCATGGCTTGGGGACCGGGACGCATCTCGGCGGATCATCTGATACACGGATTCCTTCGGCAAGCGAACTGAGCACTCAAGCTTACGTCCGCATCCCTTTTCCGGCCGCTCATAACGGTCTGGTTGCAGATTCGAGTCCTGCCGGGCCCACCAAGACACGTGGAGCCGTCACCGTTTCAATAGGCGCGCGCGAAGTCACCCTCCTGCTTGATGTCAGTGAATACAGGGAAGCGCGCCTTCCACGGCGTGCCCTTGGCCGTCGTCAGCTTGTTGAGCCGCTCAAGCACGCCGAGGCCATCCTTGCGCAGGCCCGCCGAGACCGCCGCAAGGTCCGGGAAATTCTTCAGGACGGCATCGAGCCAGATGGTGCGGCCGGCCAGGAAACCGCCCGCGCCCGCGGCATAGGCGAAGTCGAGGACGCGCTCGAATTTTTCCGGCGCGGCGCCGCCCGACAGGAGCACCCAGGGAATGCTCCGCTCGCGGCAGATATCGCCGATTGCATCGAATTCCTTCTGCGCGGCCTTGGCTTCGGCGCTGCCGTCACGGGCCGGCAGGCTGTTGGCCGCGAGGGGACTCTCAAGCTTCAGGAGATCGACGCCGTATTCGGGCTTGGCAAACTCGCGCACGCTATCGATGACGAGGCCCGGCAGCTTGCCGGGCGATTCCACATAATCGGCGGTGTGATTGGCGCTGCCAAGGAACGGATAGACCAGCAGTTCAAGAACATAGGGAACGTCGTGGCGGGCGCACTCCTCGCCGATCTCGCGCACGAAGCGCTTCTGATGCTCGTTGACCGCGGCGTCCGCATCCGGCCGATACCAGGCCAGCACCTTGACGGCGTCGCCGCCCATGGCGCGAATTTTCTCCACACTCCAGTTGGCGATCGCGCGCGACTTGCGACCGCCCGCGGTCTCCTCGACGCGATGCTCCTCCAGCGTCATGATCAGGCCGCAGCGCGGCGGCAACAGATCAATCGCGGCGGGCACGGCAAAGTTCGGATCGAACAACATCGAGCTGCAATGCGGCGCAAGGTTTTCGACGAGGAGCCGCTTGGCCGCCGTGACGTCGGAATATTCGACCTGATCCCGCGTGATTCCCTTCGCCTTCGCAATGGCATCGAACAGCGGCGGCCGCTGATCCAGCGCGACCATGCGAAAGTGGCCTTCCGCGTCAGCAAGGCGGCCCAGCCCGCGGTTCTTTCCAATCGTTCTCATGGCTTCGTCCTCATGAATGCAAGACAGTCGTTGATGGTGGGGATTCCGTTGCGGCCACCGGCGTGGCGACATTTCATCGCGGCCGTGGCTGCAGAAAACGCCATGGCGGTGCGCACATCGAGGCCGACGCCGATCGCAAGGGCATAGGCGCCATGAAAGACGTCGCCGGCACCGGTGGTATCGACGACATCGACGGCATAGGCGGCGTGCCGGTGCAGCTGGCCATTCTCGTACCAACTGACGCCGCCCTCGCCGCGCGTGACGGCGATGACACTGCAGCCGAAGCGCGCCAGTGCTGCGAGAGATTCGTCTTTGGCAGATCCGGCGAACGAGGCGAGCGCAGGCTCGGAGAAGATCGCGTGGTCGGTCAGGGGCAGCAGTCGCTCGAATACCTCGGCATCAGCCATGTCGCCGTCCAGCACCGTCGGAATGCCGCGCGCACGCGCCTCGCGAAACAGCGTCGCGGCACCCTGCACCCAGCGCGGATCGGCCAGCACCGAGGATGCGCGAGCGACGGCTTCAAGCGGAAGCCAATCGGCCGCTTCCGGAAAGAGACCACGGAAGTTCACGATCTGCCGCTCGCCCGAACTGTCGACGATGATCCCCGAGACCGATGAGCGGCCATCGGAAAACAGCCGGAAATTCTCGACGTCGACACCTTCGGCCGCAAAAGCCGACCGCATCTCGTGCCCGGCGGCATCGTTCCCTGCCCGCCCCCAGAACGCGACGGAGGCACCGAGCCGCGCGACCGCGACCGCGGCATTGGCGGCCATTCCGCCGCCAAGGGTACCGTAGTCGATGGCCTTTATCTTCTCGCTGTTGCCCGCAAAGAGCCGATCGACGCGCCAGACTTGATCGAGCGCGGACAGCCCAAGGCAGATCACCTGGACGCCCCTGGCTCCCGACGCCACATCCGCGAGCGCCGAAAGAGCTGCTATGTTCGCCGATGCGCTCACCGCAAGACCTGCCCGTTCGCCGCATCGAACAAATGCGTCTTGCCCGGCTGCGGCCGCAAGCTGAGGCGATCGCCGGGCTTTGGTCGCAACGACGGATCGACCCTTGCGATCGCGGAGACGCCGGCGAGATCGAAATGGATCAGCGTATCCGAGCCGAGCGGCTCGACCAGCTTGACGTTGATGGCAATGCCGTCCGCCGCATCGGTCGTGACGGCAAAATGTTCAGGACGAATGCCGAGCACGGCATTTCCCGCCTGCTGCAGGCGGCTTGCGGCCTCGCCATCCAGCGGCACCGCCGTTGCGCCTTGCGAAAGGATCGCGCGCTCCTCACGCCATTCGACCGGGAAGAAGTTCATGGCCGGCGAGCCGATGAAGCCGGCGACGAACTGGTTGGCCGGCCGCTCGTAGACCGTCTCCGGCGTGTCGTATTGCTGGATCGTACCGTTCTGGAGCACCACGATCCGGTCGGCCATCGTCATGGCCTCGATCTGGTCATGGGTCACGAAGACCATGGTGGTCTTGAGCTCCTGCGATAGCGCCTTGATCTCGGCCCGCACCTGCCCGCGCAGTTTTGCGTCGAGGTTGGACAACGGCTCATCGAACAGGAACGCCTTGGGATTGCGCACAATCGCACGGCCCATGGCGACGCGCTGGCGCTGTCCGCCGGATAGCTCCTTCGGCTTGCGATCGAGATAGGGCTCGATGTGCAGCAGCGCGGCCGCACGCTTCACGCGCGCATCGATCTCCGCCTTCGGCGTTCCCCGCAACTCCAACGCGAACGACATATTGTCGTAGACGCGCATGTGCGGATAGAGCGCGTAGTCCTGGAACACCATCGCAATGTCGCGCTGTGCAGCTTGCACGCCGTTGACGCGCTTGTCGCCGATGTAGAGGTCACCGGACGTGATCGGCTCGAGACCCGCAATGATTCGCAGCAGGGTCGACTTGCCACAGCCGGACGGCCCCACGAAGACGACGAATTCATGGTCCGCGATCTCCAGATTGAGATCGGGGATCACGGTGAAACTGCCGTAGCGCTTGACGAGGTTGCGGATCGAGATCGAGGCCATGATCGCCTAACCCAGCGCCAGTACCGGCTTGATCAGTTCGCCTTTGGCAAAGCGGGCGAAATTCTCAGGCAGCGCCGACAGGCCGAACTCGCCGTCGACGAGGACGCGGTATTCGTCCTTGAACTTGCGCAGCAGCTCGATGTTCGGCTCGAAATCGGAGACCGGGAAGTAGAAGGTCCGGATCATGTAGAAGTCCTTGCGGCGGAACACCTTGCCCTCCTCGATGGTCCAGGGCGCGGCGTTCTCGCCGACCAGCACCAGCGCGCCGCGCGGCAGGACAAGCTCGATGCCGAGATTGCGCGCCGCATGCGCGCCGGAGCATTCCACGATGAGGGCGAAGCGCTTCGAGGTGTCGCCCACGGGATGCGCCTTCGCCCCGAAGGATTGCGCGATCTTCAACCGCGTCGCATTGGGGTCGGCGACGTGGATGTCGTTGTAGCCGAGCGCGCGGAGCGCCAGCACGACGCCGAGACCGACCGGCCCGGCGCCCATGACTAGAACAGGTCCGGCCTCACCGGGCGGCACCACGCGGCTGACGAAGCGCACGGCGTGGCCCGACGTCCCGATGGTGTCGAGCAGAAGCGGCGCGAGGCTGTCCTCGATGTCATCGGGCACCGGCAGCAGGCAATTTTCCGGCACCGGCACGTATTCGGCGTAGCCGCCCGGCCGGTTCCAGCCGATCAGGCTGGAGACCTCCAGGCACATCTGGGTATCGCCGCGTTTGCAGGCCGCGCAATGGTCGCAGTGGAGCGGAATATAGACGGCACAGCGGCGACCATGCAGCCGGTGACCGGGCTGCTCGACCACGCCGAAAATCTCATGGCCGGCGGTGAACTCTGCGCCCTTGTGCCAGAGCTTGAAGTCCGAACCGCACAGCGCGGTGCGCGACACGCGCACGAGCACTTCACCGGTGCCGACGTCAGGCATTGCCACGCGCTCGATGGTGATGCGGTCGCCGCCGTGGAAGACCGCGGCCTGCATGATCGAATTCGGACGGGGTGATACGTTCATCAGATACCTAGCCTTTCACCGCACCGAGCGTCAGTCCGGACACCAGCCAGCGCTGAACCAGGGCAGCCAGCACCAGCGGCGGCAGTGCGATCAGCGTCGCCGCGGCCATGAGAGCGCCCCATTGCGTCGAGCCTTCGCCGATGAAGTTGAAGGCCGCCGCGATCAGCGTCTTGGTGTCGCCGTTGGAGAGCACCAGCGCAAACAGGAAGTAGTTCCATGAGAAGACGAAGGCGAGGATCGCCGAGACGGCGACGCCGGACGCCACCAGCGGCAGCGCGATACGCCAGAGGATGCGCGTGACGCTGCATCCGTCGACCTGCGCCGCCTCGAAGACGCTGCGCGGGATGCCGTCGAAGGATGGCAGCAGCACCCAGATCACGATCGGCAGCGTGATGACCGCGTGGCTCAGGATCAGCGCGGTGTACGAGCCGATCATCCCGACCTGCCGGAACATGACGTACCACGGCAGCAGGAACAGCGTGCCGGGCGCCATGCGCGCGGCGAGCGTCAGGATCGCCGGCCAGGAAATGCGAGTCCAGGACACGGCGAAGGCGGCGGGGATGCCGAACAGTAGTCCGAGCGCTGTCGAGCCGACGGTGACGATGAGGCTGTTGAGCGCATAGCTGAGGAACGGCGTGGTCTTCGTCAGCTCGACATAATTGTCGAGCGTCGGCGTGAAGATCAGCGTCGGCGGATAGGCCGTCACCTCGAACGACGGCTTGAACGAGGACAACACCATCCAGACCGTCGGCGCCATGATGAGCACGCCGGCGAGCACGAGCTGCACGGTGTTGAGCCAGCGGATCCAGCGGTCGGTGTTGGCGGCATCCGTCATGACATCACCACGCCACGGCGCCGCGCAGGCGGTTGAAGGCGAGCACGGCGCCGAACACGATCGCCGTCAGCGTCAGCATCAGGGCGCTGGCGTAACCGATGTTGAAGAACTCGAAACCCACCCGGAAGCCGTAGATGTTGAGCGTGTTCGAGGCGTTGCCGGGGCCGCCCTGGGTCGTGATGTAGATGATGTCGAAGAAACGCAGAAGATCGACGCTGCGCAGGATGGCCGCGGTGACGATGGTCGGCAGCAGCAGCGGCAGCGTGATGCGCTGAAAAGTCTTGAACGGCGATGCCCCGTCGATCTGCGCGGCCTCGTAGACGCTCGGCGGCAGCGATTGCAGGCCGCCCAGCACGATCAAGGCGACATATGGCGTCCACTGCCAGCTGTCGATCAGAGCGACGGTCGGAATGACCCACGTCGGCGACGCCAGCCAGTCCGACGGCGGCAGGCCGAACGACTGGAGGACGTAGTTGGCCGCGCCCAGCGAGGGATCGAGGATCACCAGCCACATCATGCCCGCCACCACCGGCGGCATCATGAACGGGGAGATGAACAGCGAGCGCACGATTCCCGGCAGGCGCCTGGCGTGAAACAACACCAGAGCCAGCCACACGCCAAAGACGAGTTGGAGCACCAACGATAGCACATAGAGCGCTATGGTGATCCAGAGTCCGTGCCAAAACTCGTAGTCGGAGATCAGCTTTGAGTAATTGGCGAGGCCCGCAAAAGACTGCTTGCCGGTCGAGGAGAATGTCTGGAAGCCGAGCCAGATCGTATAGACGACCGGAAACGCGATCATCGCGACCGTGAAGATCACGGCCGGCGCCGAGAGCGTCGCCATTTCCAGCTTCTGCCGGTCCTGCGTGAGTGTCGCAGCCGCGTCCGACATGCGTCCGTTTCCTTGAGAGTGAGGCGCCGGCAGGCATAAGCCTGCCGGCATCAAGCGGTTACTTCTGGGCGATCAGCGCATCGAGCGCCTTGTCGGCATCAGCACAGGCTTGGTCGATCGGCTTCTGCTTCAGGATCAGGTCCTGCACGGCCTGGCCGATGAACTCGCGCGATTCCGGATTGGCGATGATGGGATAGCCGACTTCCGATGAGCCCTTGGTCGCGAGCACGTCGAGCGCAGCCTGCCATTCCTTGCGGACCGGCTCCTCGTCGATCCATTTGCGGTACGCAGGATCCTTGGCGACCGACGGCCGCGGCGGGGCAATGCCCTGGAGCGCCATTTTCTTCTGCACCTCGGGGCTGGTTGCCCACTGCACGAAGTACCAGGCCGCGTCCGGCTGCTTGCTGTGCGAAGATACCGCCATGCCCCAGCCGATCGTGGTCGGCACCTGGCCGGCCTCACCTGCCGGGAACGGCAATAGGCCGGTGTCCTTCAGGCGCGCGCCGCCCTCCATCACCGTGCGCAACTCATTCGAGGATTCGAACGCCATCGCGGCGCGGCCGCTGCGGTAGAGCGCCGAAATCTGCTGGAAGCTGTAGTTGACCACACCCGGCGGACCGAAGTCGCGCAGCAGCCGGCTATAGGTGTCGAGTGCTTCCTTGCCCTTGGCCGAGCAGAGGTTCGACTTGCCGCCTGCGATGTAGCTGCCTCCGATGTTGTGCAGCATGTTGCTGAAGGTGTAGGCGACCGCGGGCTTGAGGCCACGCGAGACAAAGGGCGTGACAGCGCTGTCGCAGGTCTTGATCTTCTCGGCCGCCGCCTCGACATCCTTGATGGTCTTCGGCGCCTCAATGCCGCACTTCTTGAAGATGTCGGTGCGGTAATAGAAGATCGGACCTTCGATGTTCATCGGCATGCTGGTCAGCTTGCCGCCGAAGGTCGCGGCCTTGAGCAGGGCCTGGCTCAACCCGGCCGGGTCGTATTCCTTGGCCACCTCGTTCTTGGCCATCGCAGTGAGATCGCCGTACCAGCCGGCTGCGGCGAACTGCTCGCCCTCGCGCGAAGGCAACGTCATGAACACGTCGACCTCGTCGCTGTTCGCATTCATGACGGTGACCAGACGCTGGCGCATCTGTTGTTCCTGATAGCCGTCGACCTTCAGGGTCATGCCGGTCAGCTTCTCGAAATCGGCCTTGTAGGTCAGCAGCGCCTGCGCGACCGGATTGTTATTGGCGAGAAAGGTGACGGTCCTGCCCTTGAACTTCATCCAGTCGAAATCGGCCGCATGAGCCTGCGCGCTGACGGCGACAATTGCGAGAACGGGCAACGCGACGTGCGTCGCGAGCATCCTGACCTTCATCGAACTCTCCTCCCGGCTGGCCGCCTTAAGCTGGCGGGCCATTTGAACGCGGCTTGAAAACGGTTACAATCTAGACCTCACATCGGTTGTGTCAAGCAATGGACAAACCGAATATTCTGCGGCAAATTTACGAGATTACCGCTACCACGCGGTTTGCCCCATCGAATGTAACGTTACATTGATGCGATTGACCAACGCCAAATCCGTGAAACAGGGCATCCGCGCCGTGGCAGCCCGCGCCGGCGTCTCCACGGCCTCGGTGTCGCGCGCACTCAACAATCCCGATGCGGTAAGCCCTTCCTTGCGGGCGCGCATCGAACAGGCCATCGACGCGCTCGGCTACATCCCGCATGCGCCGGCGCGCATCCTGTCGTCACGGCGCTCGCGCACGCTCGGCGCGATCGTTCCGACCATCGACAACACGATGTTCGCGCGCGGCATCGCCTCGCTGCAGCAGTATCTCTCCTCGGTCGGATACATGCTGTTTCTCACCACGAGCGGCTACGATCTCGACGTCGAATTGCAACAAGCGCGCAATCTGATCAGCCGCGGCGTCGATGGACTTGTGCTGCGCGGTGATTGCCATCACGACGGACTGCGCAAGTTGCTTGCGGACAATGCGGTTCCCTTCATCAATGTCGGCATCTACCAGCCTGATCGACCCCACCCGTGCGTCGGAACCAACAACGAAGCGGCCGCCCATCGCGCCGCCGCCCACGTCATCGAGCTTGGCCACCGTCGCATCGGGATCGTCTCGGCGCTCCAGCGCAACAACGACCGCGCCAGCGCTCGCGTCGCCGGCTTTCGCCGCGCGCTCACCGAGAACGGCCTGGAGCTTCCGCCGCAATGGCATGTCGAGGTGCCCTACACGCTGGACGACGCGCGCGAAGCGGCCCGCTATCTCCTCAGCCTGAAGGATCGTCCGACCGCCGTCGTCTGCGGCAACGATGTCATCGCCTACGGCGTGTTGCTCGAGGCGGAGCGCGATGGATTTTCGGTGCCGCGCGACCTGTCGGTGGTCGGCTTCGACGATCTCGACTGGAGCCGCCATTTGCGGCCGAGCCTGACCACGATCCACGTACCGACCGGAGAAACCTGGCAGCGCGCCGGCGAATATCTGGTGCGCAGCCTCGCCGGCGAGCAGACCATCATGCATCGCGAGATCGACTTCTCCCTGGTGGTCCGTGAATCGACGGCTCCCCCTCTCAAATCCTGAAGTGAGACCCCTGCGATGCGCTCAAATTTCTCTCTTGCGCCCGGCTTCCATGCCGTGGTGATCGGCGGCGCCGGCGACATTGGCGCCGCAATCAGCAATCAGTTTTGCGACCTCGGCGCGACGGTGACCGCAGCGGCGGCCAACGAGACCGATCTGGCGCGCACTTTGCTGAAATCGCGCCCCGGACTCACACTCGCAACGCTCGACGTCACGAACGACGACGCTGTCGCCTCTTTCGCCCGCCAGCACAAGCGCGTCGATGCGCTGGTCAACTGCGCGGGAATTCTCGCCCGCGACAAGGAATACGAGATCGAGACCTTCATGAAGGTGCTTGACGTCAATCTCACGGGCACTTTTCGAACCTGCACGGCGTTCCGCCCGCTTCTCGCCGAGAGCAAGGGCGCGATCGTCAATCTTGCCTCGATGAATGCGACATTGGCGCTGCCGCGAATCCCGGCTTATTGCGCCAGCAAGGGCGGTGTCGTGATGCTGACCAAGGCGCTCGCCTTGGCATGGGCCGAGCAAGGCATCCGGGTCAATGCGGTTGCCCCCGGCTATATTGAAACGGCGATCAATGCGGCCGGCCGCACCGATCGCGCGCACTATCAGCGCATCGCCGACCGCACCGCGTTCAAGCGCTGGGGTCAGCCGGAGGACGTTGCGGGAGCCGTCGCATTCCTCTGCATGCCGGCATCACAATATGCTACCGGCACCGTCGTCGCGGTGGATGGCGGGTTTCTTGCCGGATGAGCCAGGAAACCAACCGATACGGCCTGCATAATGTCGCCGGAAATGTCTGGGAATGGTACGGGGACCGCCTCGCACCGTCGGGAGTCCCCTTGAATCGCGAGCCCGCACCGAACCGCTCGACGCGCGGTGAATCCTGCCTCGAGTCCTACGGCAGCCGCCGCCGCTTCGCAGCGAGACCCGAACGCGTCGGTCGGCTCGTCGAGCAAGATCGGCTTTTCTGTCGTGCGCACCGGGCAGCTGCGGGATCCAGCATAGGATGACGCTGGCGACAAATGCCGCGAAGCCGGCCCCTGCTCCCGGCACCCGTCTGTTGCCGCAGTTCTTGCGCAATTTCGTGCGCAATCGCGAGACCGGCCTCGTGCTGGTCGGCATTGTCGTCGGGTTGCTGAGCGGCGTCCTCGTTGCCGCGATCTCGGGCCTCAGCCAGGCTTCGCACGCGCTGCTGTTCGACATTCCCCTCGACGCACATCTGAGCGCCACCGGCGTGATTTCCTGGCAGCGCACGCTGCTGATCCCGGCAGTTGGCGGCCTGGTCCTGGCGCTGATCGGGCTGTACTTCGCGCGGCGCGTCAAGGGACAGCAGCTCGCTGACGCCATCGAAGCCAACGCGCTCTATGGCGGCCGGGTGTCCTTCCGCGGCAGCCTGCTGATCTCGATCCAGACTCTGCTGTCCAACGGGTTCGGCGGATCGGTCGGACTGGAAGCGGGATACACGCAGATCTGCTCGATGTTTGGCTCCCATGTCGGCCAGCGCCTCGCCGCCCGCCGCAACGACATGCGGCTGTTGGTGGCCTGCGGCGCGGCGGGGGCGATCAGCGCAGCGTTTTCGGCTCCGCTGGCCGGCGCCTTCTATGCCTTCGAGGTCGTGCTGGGAGCCTACACCTCGGCCGCTCTCGTGCCCGTCATCGCCAGCGCCGTCACGGCCTGGCTGGTGGCGCGGGGGTTGACGCACCAGTCCTTTCTGATGGTGCCCGGCTTCCCATCGCCCGTGTCCGTCGAGATGATCGGACAGACCGTGCTGATCGGCATCATTTGCGCATTCGTCAGCATCCTCGTCATGCTCGCGGTCGCATTCTCCGAACGTTGCTTTCAGCGCGTCACGCTCTTCAGCGGCTTCGTGCGCCCGATCCTCGGCGGCCTGCTGCTCGGCGGCCTCGCCCTGCTGACGCCGACCGTGCTCGGCGCAGGACATGGCGCAATGCAGATCCTGCTGGTCAGCAATCCGAGCTGGCTCCTGCTCACGACGACCATCGTGCTCAAGATCCTGGCATCGGCCGTCTCGCTCGGCTCCGGCTTTCGCGGCGGCCTGTTCTTCGCCTCGCTGCTGCTCGGCGCGCTGATCGGGCAGCTCTACAGCGTCGTGCTGACCGGCCCCTTCCCCACGCTCGCGCTTCAGCCCGGGACCGCCGCCATCGCGGCTCTCGCCGCACTCGGAACCGGTGTGCTCGGCGCACCGTTCAGCATGGTTTGTCTTGCACTCGAGATCACCGGCGACTTCTCCGTGACCGTAGGAGCCGTGGTCGCATCATCGGTCTGCGCGCTCATCGTCCGCGAGTTGTTCGGCTACAGTTTTGCGACATGGCGCTTCCATCTGCGCGGCGAGGTGATCCGCGGTCCGCAGGACATCGGCTGGGTCCGTCAGATGAGCGCAGCTTCCCTGATGCGCGCCGACTTCGAGAATGCGCTGACGACCATGCCGATCGGCGAGGCGCAGAAGTTGTTCTCGCCGGCGCAGGTCCGGCAGGTCGTGCTGCGCGATCCGAACGGCAGCTATGCCGGCATCGTTGCGGCGGCGACGCTGCATTCCGTCACCAATCGGGACGACGATCCGCTCGGGTCGCTGGCCCAGCAGCAGGATGAGTACCTGCTTCCGACCACGTCGGTTCGCGAGATCCTGAAGGCCTTTGAACGGAGCGAAGCCGACGTCCTCGCGGTCATCGACCGTGCCGACCATCGTGTCACGATTGGCACCTTAAGCGAATCCCATGTGCTGCGCACCTATGGGGAAGAGCTCGAACGCCGGAACCAGGAGCTGTTTTCGCGGTGATGCTTGCGCGCTATGGCCTTAGATCCATATCGATCCGCACAAAATCGCCGCGATAGGTGACTTCACCGAGATAGATCACGGTGCGATCGCTCGCCGTGAAGACACGGCGGACTTCGGCGACCGGCGAATTCAAAGGCACGCGCAGCAGCCGCGCCGCCTCGATGTCCGCGGTTCCGATCGTCAATGTCTGGCGGGCGCTGGCGATCGCCGGATCCCTGAGATCGTTGAGGATCGGGATCACCGTCTCGTTGCGAAAGCGCTTGGGAGACCTGCGAAAGATCTTCTCATCGAGATAGATGGAAATGACGCAATAAGGCTGCTTCTGCCGCGAGTGCAGACGGCGCATGAAGACATATTTCTCGGCCGGCTTGCCGTCTTCGGGAAGCAACGGCGCATCGCTCCGGCTTTCCGAGATGTTGATGATCTCCGGCGAAGTGTCGCGGTACATGTCCGCAAGATCGGACAGGGTGGTCTCGACCTTGAGCCAGCGGTCCTGTCGTACAGTCCCGGTGACGAAGGTGCCGCGGCCTTGCTGCGCCTCGATGACACCGTCGCGGGCGAGCAGCTCGACGGCCTGCCTGATGGTGACACGCGAGACACCGAACTCGGCCGCCAGATCCTCGTTGGCCGGCAGGCGAAAACCTTGACTCCAGACACCCCGCGCAATCCGCTGGCGAAAAATATCGGCAATCTGCGCGTATTTGGGGACGTGACTGTCGGAACTCAATTCCATCTCGCCCTCCGGAAATCAAGCGGCCCAATCACGGCATGACAAGGGCTGCACCGCGCTCCCCGATCATCAGGCTGGTCGCATTGGTGTTGGCCGAGGTGATCTGCGGCATCACCGAGGCATCGATCACGCGCAGCCGCTCAACGCCGCGCACCCGCAGCTGCGGATCGAGTACTGCCCGCTCGTCGCTGCCGATGCGGCAGGTGCCCACGCAGTGAAACACCGTGCCGCCGGTGTTGCGCGCAAAATCCCACAGCCCCGCATCGTTGCTTGCGGCCTCGCCCGGCACCATCTCGACGTCCCAGAGCGGGCGGAACGCCTTTTGTTGATAGATCTCGCGCAGGATCTTCAGGCCGGCAACAATGGTCTTGCGGTCGATCTCCTCGGCGAAATAATTGGGCGCGATCAGCGGCTGCTCGAACGGATCGGCCGAGCGGATCGCGAGCTGTCCGCGCGACCGGCCGTGGCATTGCCAGACCGAGGCCGTGAAGCCGGAATAGCTGTGGAGGGGTTCGCCGGGCTTGTCGACGGAGAGCGGCATCACGTTGAACTGCACGTCGGGACGGCCGCCGACCGCATATTCGGTACAGGCCGCTCCGCCCACCTGTCCCGCCCCCACCGTCAACGGTCCTCGCCCGGCCAGCATCCACTGCAGCCCCATCTTCGCGAGCTCGACAGGATGACGGACCTGGTCATTGAGCGAGATCCGCTCCTTCAGGCGCACGATCAGCCGTGCCTGGTAATGGTCCTGCAGATTGGAGCCGACTTCGGGCGAGTCGGTGACGATGGCAATGCCGTGCTTGCGAAGCAGGTCGGCCGGACCGATCCCGGAAAGCTGGAGGATCTGCGGCGATTGCAGCGCGCCGCCCGACAGGATGACCTCGCGATCGGCTGTCGCGCGATGAACCTGCCCTTTGCTGATCCACTCGACGCCGGTCGCGACGCGGCCGTTGAAAGTGACTTTGCTCACCTGCGCATGCGTGATGATGGTCAGGTTGCGCCGGTCGGCAATCGGTCGAAGAAAGGCGGATGCCGAGCTGGTCCGCCAATGCCGCCCGATGCCAAGCTGATAGGCACCGACGCCAAGCGTCGTCGCGCCGTTGAAGTCGGGATTGCGCGGCAGGCCGAACTGCACGCCCGCCTCCACCCAGGCCCTCGACGCCGGATTGTCGTTCCGGAGGTCGGAGACCTCGAACTCACCGAGGCCGCCGTGAAACTGGCTCTCGCCGCCGCGATAGCGCTCGTAGCGCCGGAAATAGGGCAGGACGTCGCGATAGCTCCAGCCGGCGGCGCCGAGACGTTCCCAGTCGTCAAAGTCCTCGTGCTGGCCGCGGATGAAGATCAGGCCGTTGATCGACGACGATCCGCCGAGCACGCGGCCGCGCGGCCAGACGATGGCGCGGCCGCCGCTTCCTTCCGACGGCTCGGTCTTGAACAGGCGCGAGAAGCGCTCGTCGTAGATGGTCCGGTAATACCCGACCGGCAGCTTGAGCCAGAAATTCCGGTCCGATCCGCCGGCTTCGAGCAGCAACACGCGGCAGGCGGGATCGGCTGATAGTCTGTTTGCGACCACACAGCCCGCCGACCCCGCACCGACGATGATGTAATCGTAGCCAAGCCCCGACATCACGCGGTCCGGTATTGTTCGATCGAGGCAAGATCGGGAGCAATGCCGAGACCCGCCTCGTCGCCGAGTTCGATCATGCCATCGCTGACGTGAAGCACGGGGCCGCAGAATTGATCCCGCAGCGGGTTCTCATTGCTGTCGACCTCCAGCAGTCCCTCGCCGCCGACGCCCGCCAGCAGATGCGCCGACGCCAACAGGCCGATGCCGGCGCCGAGATAGTGCGGACAGAACATCTTGCCCGACGTCAGGATGTCGCGGGCGATGCCGGCGCAAGCCGAAAGCCCGCCCCACTTGGCGATGTCAGGCTGGACGACACCGAGAGCCGGCTCGCTCAGCACTTCGGCAAAGCCGGCGTGGCTCGCGATGTTCTCACCGGCAGCGAGCGGAAAACGGATCGTCTCGTGCAGCTGCTTCCATTCCTGCCGCGGACGGTCCGCGCGGATCGGCTCCTCGAGCCAGGCAAGGCCGAACGGTTCGAGCTGCGGCGCACGCTCGAGCGCCTGCGCGATGGTCCAGCCCTGGTTGACGTCGGCCGCAAGCATGCCATCGCCGACGAGGCGGCGCAGTGCGGCGAGATTGGCCCGGTCGTCTGCCGGATCGAAGCCGATCTTCAGCTTCAAGGCGCGATAGCCGCGGCCGAGCGCTGCTTCCGCCGCTCGCTCCGATCCGACCGGATTGATGCCGCTGGCGTAGACTTTTATCCGCTTCCGCGATCCGCCGAGCAGTTTCCACAACGCTACGTTCCGGCGGCGCGCATGGAGATCCCAGACGGCGATATCGATGCCGGCGATCGACTGCGCGAATGGGCCCGCTTCGCCGGATTGCAACGCGAGCACCGAAGTTCCCTGCGTCAGTCGCTCGTATGCGGCATCAGGCTCGCCTGCCCTGAATCCGACAAGCGCCGGTGCCAGGACCTCGTTGACCAGCCGAACACGATGCTCGGCGCCCGGCGCGGGAAAGTTGCACCAGACCTCGCCCCAGCCCACGTAACCGTCCGTGTCCTCGACCCGAACGAACACGGCAGGCCGGTCCCCCATCCGCCCGAACGAGGTGATGACCGGTGTCGTCAGAGGATAGCGAAAGCCAAAGGCCTGGACGCTCCGGATGGTGAAAGGCGGCGATGTCATGCGCGGAAAAGCCTGCGGCGCCTACGACCAAAGCGGCGCTTGTATGGTCATCCTATTTATAATATGACTTGGGCAAACATCAACTGCAATCTGGGTGGACGCGTCGAATGGACGGAGCTGGCGTGAGACGCTTTGGTCTCGGGTTGATACCGTGGGTCGGTGCGATCCTGCTCTGGTATGCCGTGCGCTGGAGCGGCTTCGTCAACACATCGCTGATCCCCGCCCCGCACCAGGTCGCCGCGAAGTTCGTCGAGCTTCTCACCAAGGAAGGCCTCCTGATCGACATCTTCGCCTCGACCAGGCGCGTCTTTTTCGGCGTCTCGCTCGGAATACTCGTCGCGGTGCCCGTCGGCTTTCTGCTCGGATGGTATCGCCCGGCCCGCACCTTCGCCGACCCCATGATCAATTTCTTCCGTGCGCTGCCGCCGATCGCGCTGATCCCGCTCGTCATCGTCTATTTCGGCGTCGACGAGCTCGCAAAGCTCGTCATCCTGTTCTACGCCTCGTTCTTCTCCGGCGTGATCGTCATGTATGAGGGTGTCTCGCAGATCACCCCGCTCTATATCCGCGTGGCGCAGACGCTCGGCGCCAATCAGGCGGAAATCTTCCGCAAGGTCATCATTCCCCTCACCGTTCCGCACATCCTCACCGCGCTGCGGGTCGCGCTTGGGGTAGCCTGGGCGACGCTGGTGGCATCCGAACTGATCGCGGCCCAGCGTGGGCTTGGCGCCATGATCCAGAATGCGTCGACCTACTTCCTGCTCGACGTCATCTATGTCGGCATCATCTGCATCGGCCTGATCGCGCTGATTATGGACATGATCCTGCGCAAGATCACGGCCCGGTTGCTGGTCTGGCAGGATCGGGCCATCGCATGACCACGCGTGCACAGTTCGACAAGGTTTCGCTTGCCTTCGAGACCCCGAAGGGACGCCTCAACGTCGTCGAGAATGTCAGCTACGATATCAACGATGGCGATTTCATCGCGGTGATCGGCCCTTCAGGCTGCGGCAAGACCACGATGATGAGCATGCTCGCCGGCTTCCAGAAGCCGACGACCGGAAGCGTGCTGTTCGACGGACAGCCCGTCGCCGGTCCCGGTCCCGAGCGCGGCGTCATCTTCCAGGAATATGGCGTCTTCCCGTGGCTGACGGTGAAACAGAACATCGCTTTCGGCCTGACGCTGCGAGCCAATCACGTCGCGGCCGGCGAGCGCGATTCGATCTGCGATCACTATCTCGGCCTGATGGGGCTGTCCGACTTCGCCAACTCCTATCCGAAGCATTTGTCCGGCGGCATGCGGCAGCGGCTCGCGATCGCGCGGGCTTACGCCGTCAAGCCGCAGTTCCTGCTGATGGACGAGCCGTTCGGTGCGCTCGACGCCCAGACCCGTTCCAACATGCAGAACCTGCTGCTCAAGGTGCTCCAGACCGAAGGCAAGACGGTCATGCTGATCACCCATTCCGTGGAGGAGGCGATCTATCTCGCGTCCCGTATCGTGGTGGTGACCGCGCGGCCGGCGCGGATCAGGCAGATCATCGACGTGCCGTTCGCCTATCCGCGTGACGAATCGATCCAGGAGCGGCCCGAATTCGGCGAGCTGCGAAGCTATATCAAGCATCTCGTGATGGACGAGTATCGCGCCCAGCAGGCGCAGATGCGTCCGGTCTCATTCTCGGAATAAACAACACAGCGGAGGACGACCTATGGATCGGCGACAATTTCTGACC
This sequence comes from Bradyrhizobium brasilense, assembly GCF_029714345.1. Lineage (NCBI taxonomy): Bacteria > Pseudomonadati > Pseudomonadota > Alphaproteobacteria > Hyphomicrobiales > Nitrobacteraceae > Bradyrhizobium > Bradyrhizobium brasilense. Next base: position 2,654,837 of record NZ_CP121669.1, on the reverse strand, counting down.
ACGACGGCCGGGCTTGCCCTGGGGTCCTTCACCGCCGCAGCGCCGGCGATTGCGCAGGCAAAGACAAAAGTTCGGGTCGGCTATCTGCACACCGTTGCCGTCGACGGCCAGATCTGGACCGGCATGGACCGCGGCTCCTTCGAAAAGCAGGGACTGGATCTCGAGCTGCGGCAGTTCAATACCGGCCTCGAAATCTTCCAGGCGCTGATCGGCGGCAGCCTCGACGTGCTGGCGACGGGCGCCGTGCTCTCGAACTTCCCCGCCCGCGGCCAGGGCAAGGTCTTCCTCATCAACGACATCGAGGTCGCGACCGCACAGCTCTGGGTGCGCGGCGATCAGGGCATCAAGTCATTCGAGGACCTGAAGGGCAAGCGGATCGCAACTGCGACCGGCACCACCGCGCATGTGTTCCTGGACACCGCGTTGCGCGCGAACAAGGTCGATCCCAAACAGGTCGAACTCGTCAACCAGACCATGCCGGCCGCCGTAACCGCCTTCATTTCAGGCGCGGTGCCTGCCGTCGCGCTCTGGGTGCCTTTCAACGTGACGGTTCGCGACAAGGTGCCGGGCGCGGTCAAGCTCGCCGACGCCTCGGCCTATTATCCGAAGGCCGCGATCATCGGCGGCTGGGCGGCGGCCAACGACTATTACGAGCCCAACAAGGAAACGCTGGCGAAGCTGATCCGTGGCTGGGCCGATGCCAATGACTACATCATCGCGAACAGCACCGAAGCGATGGAAAAGCTGCAGAAGGGCCATTACAGCCAGACGCCGATGGCCGACATCGACGAATCGTTCAAGGCGCAGAAGATGTTCTCGTCACGGGACTGGAAGCGGATGTATTCCGACGGCACGGTCACCAACTGGCTGCAGCAATCGACCGACTTCTTCATGGCCAATGCCGGCATCAAGGACTTTACCCCGGCAAGCAAATATTTCGATCCGAGCCTGTATTTGAAAACGATTGCGTGACGCACCTGGACGCAAATCGCGTCCTAGAGGTAGCTCTCGAACGCGACCCGCTGCGCGGGCGTCAAGTGCAAGCCGTGCTTGGTGCGCCGGTCCAGGAAGTCGGCAGGCTGCCTTGCCCACTCATTCTCGCGGAGATACACCGCTTCGCATTCATAGAACTCGCCGCCGAAATGACGGCCCAGGTTTGCGGCGCTGCGGACCGGACCCAGCAGCTGGCGCGCGCGCGTCCCATAGAGACGGGCATAGTGATGGATGAGCGTTCGCGGCAAATCGGGATAGTCGCGCGCCAGCCGGTTCGCGAATTCATCGAAGCTGCCGCCGATGTCGCCGCCCGGCAGCGGCCGATCCGCGGTCCAGGCCGACGACAGCTTCGGAAACCACGGCGCGAGGCGCTGCAGCGCCTGCTCCGCCAGCCGGCGGTAGGTCGTGATCTTGCCGCCGAAGATCGACAGCAGCGGCGGCGCATCCTGCGCGCCGTGAACCTCGAACACATAGTCCCGCGTCACGGCCGACGGATTGTCGGCGTTGTCGTCGTAGAGCGGCCGGACCCCGGAGAACGCGTGCACGATCTCGCCGGCCTGCGGCGGCGTTCGGAAATAGCGGCGCAAGACCTGCAACAGGTAATCGGTCTCGTCCTCGCCGATCGCGACGTCCTCGGCGCGGCCGTGATAGGGAATGTCCGTGGTGCCGATCAACGCGAGATCGCCCTCATAGGGGTTGACGAAGATCACCCGGCGATCGCTGTTCTGCAGCAGATAGGCCTGCGGCCCGCTCCAGAATTTCGGCACCACGATATGGCTGCCCTTGACCAGGCGCACACTCTGGGCCGAGTTCAGGCCCGCCACGCCCTGGATGACATCCTGAACCCACGGCCCGGCGGCGTTGACCAGCGCGCGCGCCCGCACGACCTGCGTTGTGCCGTCGTCGCCGTGCATTTCGAGCAGCCAGGTCTCGCCGTCGCGGCGCGCGCGCACCGCCCGCGTGCGCGGCAGGATGCAGGCGCCGTTCTGCGCTGCATCGATCAAATTGAGGATCACCAGCCTGCTGTCATCGACCCAGCAGTCCGAATATTCGAAGCCTCGCCGGAACTCCTGACGCAGCGGCGCGCCCTCCGGAGCGCGCGACAGATCCAGGCTGCGGCTCGCCGGCAGCTGCTTGCGGCCACCGAGATGGTCGTAGAGCAACAGCCCGGTGCGGACCAGCCACGCCGGCCGCTGCTCCGGCGAATGCGGCAGCACGAAGCGCATCGGCCAGATGATGTGTGGCGCCGACGCGAGCAGCACCTCGCGCTCGATCAGCGCCTCACGCACCAGGCGGAACTCGTAATATTCGAGATAGCGCAGCCCGCCATGGATCAGCTTGCCCGAGCGCGACGAAGTGCCCTCGGCGAAATCATCCTTCTCGCACAGCAGCACCTTCAGGCCGCGGCCGGCGGCATCGCGGGCGATGCCGGCACCGTTGATGCCGCCACCGATGACCGCGATATCGACCAGCCCGTGATCCGTACCTGCGACCGGCGCAGTGCCCGTCATCGCTTGCTGCTGCGCCGTTTCTCGGCGCGGCGCGGCGCTGCCTTTGCCGTTGCGCGCGCCTTGTTCGGCTTCGGCGCCTGCAGACCGTAAGTGGAGAATCCCTTCGCGGTGTCGGCAATCTCCTCGTCGGTCAGGATGACGCGCGAATCGAGCGCCAGCGAGAGGTAGTACTGACGCGCGATGGTCTCGAGCTCGACCGCGAGCCACATCGCCTTGTCGAGATTGGCGCCGAGCGCGATCATGCCGTGATTGGCGAGCAGGCAGCCATTGCGTCCTTCGAGCGCCGCGATCGCATGATCGGACAATTCCTTGGTGCCGTAGCGCGCATAGCCGGCGCAGCGGATCTCGGTGCCGCCGAACGCCGCCATCATGTAATGGCAGGCCGGGATCGGCTTGCGCGCGATCGCGAGCACGGTCGCGTAGGTCGAGTGAGTATGGACGATGGCGCCGACATCGGGCCGGGCGCGCGTGATGTCGAGATGGAAGCGCCATTCGGTGGACGGCTGCAGCGGCCCCTCCCACGTGCCATATTCGCTCTCGAGTGGCATCGAGGCGATCATCTCCGGCTTCATCGAATCGTAGGGCGTCGCCGACGGCGTAATCAGCATCCGGTCCTTGTAGCGCGCGGAGATGTTGCCCGATGTCCCCTGGTTGAGACCCGACGCATTCATCCACCGGCACTTGGCGATGATCGCCTCGCGCAACTGTCGTTCCTCACGGGTCATACGAACTGCCTTTCTCTTCAGCACGGATTGCGTGGCGGCTCGCCGGCCAGGAAGCGACGAACCTCTTCGGCCGCCTGCCCGGCGGCCACGGTGACGGTACGCACGGAGGCGCCGGCGATGTGCGGCGTCAGCGTGACGTTGGGAAGTCGCAAGAGCGGCCAGTCCGCCGGAACCGGCTCGACCGCGAAGGTGTCGAGCATGGCGCCGCCGAGATGCCCCGATGCCAGCGCATCATGCAGCGTTTCGTAGTCGACCAGCGGACCGCGCGCGGTGTTGATCAGGAACGCGCCCGGCTTGATCCGCGCCAGCGCCTCGCGCCCGATGAAACGGGTGGTCTCCGGCGTCACCCGGGCGTGCAGTGTGACGACGTCGGCGCGGCCGAGCAATTCGCCGAGCGCGACATGCTCGACGCCGTCATTGCGGTCCTGGGCGCTGAGCTGGACATAGGGGTCGGCGACCAGGATCTTGCAGCCGAAGGCCTTCAGCAGCTTAACCACGCGGCTGCCGATCGCGCCGTAGCCGACAATGCCGACCGTCATCTCGCCGAGCTCGCGCCCGGTACGGTCGGCGCGATAGAGATCGCCGCGCCATTCCCCGCCGCGCAGCGCCTCGTGACCGCTGCGGATCAGGCGCGTCTCGGCGAGGATGGCGCCGATGGTGAACTCCGCGACCGCACCCGCATTGCGGCCGGGCGTATTGACCACCAGCACGTTGTGGTCGCGCGCCGCCTGCATGTCGATGTTGACCGGGCCGCCGCGCGACACCGCGATGAACTTCAGCTTCGGCAGCCGCTCCAGCATCGACCGCGAGATCGGCGCCAGATGCGTCACGAGCAGCTCGGCATCGCCGATGAAGCCGATGATCTCGTCGGGCTGCCCCATGAATTCCTTCAGGCCGTCGAGCTTCGAGCCGGCGTAACCGTGCTCCATCGGCTCGTCCGGCCAGGGCTGCTCCAGGGTGCGGATATCGACGCCATCGCCGCAGGCCGATCGGATGTGCTCGGCGAACACCGAGGGCAGCATGAAGCGGTCGCCGACGATGGCGATGGACTTAGACATGATCGCCTCCGGCGCGCAGCGCGGCGAGTTGCTTCCAGACCGGCCGCGACGCCAGCCTTGCCTCGAGATAGGTCGGGAAGATGCTGGCATAGCGCTTCGCCAGCGCGGCGTCCGGCGATTGCGGCGCACTTAGATGCGGCGCGACCCACTGCTCGGCACAGGCGCGCATGTCGGGATAGGCATCGATCGCGACCGCCGCGATCATCGCAGCGCCTGCGGCGCCGGCCTCGGCGCGGCTGCAGATCCGGACGTCGCAATCCAGTGCGGCCCCGAGGATGGCGCCAAGCGCACGGCTCTTCGCCGCGCCGCCTGTGATCCTGACATCGCGCGGCAGCGACCCCATCGCCGTGTAACAATCCCGTGCGGCGAAGGCCAGGCCCTCCATCACGCCGCGCATCAGGTCGCCATAGCGGTGGCGCGACCGCAAGCCGAAGAATTGCGCGCTGGCCTCATGCGCGACGAACGGACCGCGCTCGCCGGCATCGGAAATGAACGGATGGAACAGCACCTCGCCGGGCCTCGCCCGCAGCACCTGATCGTCGAGGCGGCGGATCAGCTCGGCGCGCGTGCGCGTCACGCCTTCCGCCGCCAGCATGTCGCAGGCGAGATCGAGCATCCAGTCGATATTCAGCGTCGCCGCCATGTTGGACTGCATCTGGGCATAATGACCCGGCACCGGGAACGGCATGGTGTAGCCGGTTGCCTCCCGATTCAACGTCACCGCGTCGGCGCTCGGCACCAGCCGCATATGCATGCCGGTCGAGCCGATGATGGTGCAGCCGACATCGGGTGACGGATCGTAGAGCCCGGCGCCGAGCGCATTGCAGATCACGTCGACATAGCCGAGGCAGACCGGCACACCTTCCGGCAGGCCGATCTCGATGGCGGCGGCCGCTGTCAGCGGATGCGTCATGACCGCGCCGTCAACGACCGGCGGGAACAGGCGCGTCAGGTCGGCGATGCCGATCAACCGCGCGGTCTCCGGATCGAAGGCTCGCTTGCGGAAATCGCCGCAGGAGAACGTGGCTTCCGACGGATCGGTTGCGCGTTCACCGGTGAGCAGGAAATAAAGCCAGTCCTTGCAGTGGAAGGCCGTTGTCGCGCTGGCGATCGTGTCGGGCATATGGGCCTGCAGCCACGCCAGTTGCGGCCCCTGCTGGCAGGCATTGAGCCCGGAGCCGGTGCGGCGATAGAGCGATGCGTTGCGCTCGCCGGCACGAATCTCCTCGACCAGCCGCCCGGCGCGCGAGTCGAGCCACAGCAGCGCCGGCGCAACCGGCCGGCCGTCGTCATCGATCAGCCAGGTGCCGTCGCCCTGCCCGGTCACCGCGATCGCCGCGATCCGCGCCGACAGGTCAGGCACTGACTTCGCCAGCGCGCGAATGGCCGCGACCGTATCGCTCCAGGTCCGCGCCATGTCCTGCTCGACATGGCCGCTGGCCGGGCTAACGTAGGCGTTCGGCCGCGAGACATCGGCTAGTTGCTCGCCATTCAACGTGAACGCCACCGCCTTGATCAGGGAGGTGCCGGCGTCAATGCCGATGATGACATCGCGGCTTGCGGAAGCGGTCATCGTCACGCTCCCTCCGCATGACGAATGCAGGTCCCGTCCCCGCCGAAGATGTGCAGGTGACGCGACTCCAGCGCGAACGAGATGATCTCTCCCGGCCGCGCGGCGACGCGGCCCGGCGTGACCGCGATCAGCATGCGGCCGCCGCAATCGCCGGCGACATGCGATTGATCGCCGAGCCACTGGTTGGAGACCACCTTGACCCTGACTTCACCGGTCCCGACCACGATCTTCTGCGGACGAATGCCGATCCGCACCTGCGGCGTGGCCGCGAGCGACTTCGCCGCCTCAACGTCGAGCCCGGCGCCGGCAATATCGAAACGCATGTCGGTTCCGACCGACAGGCGGAAGCCGCCATCCGACCGCGTCACGCCAGCGTCGAGCAGGTTCATCGGCGGCTCGCCGATGAAGCTCGCGACGAACAGATTGGCCGGGCGGCCCTTCAGCTCCTTTTCGCTGGCGAATTGCTGCAGCATGCCGCCTTCCATGACAGCGATGCGGTCGGCCAGCGCACTCGCTTCGGCCTGGTCGTGGGTGACGAAGATCGCGGTCATGCCGCGCTCGGCAAGCAGGCTCTTGATCCGGCCGCGCAGCACCGCACGCAGCTGCGGTTCGAGCTGCCCCATGGGCTCATCGAGCAGATAAAGATCGGCGTCGCGCACCAGCGCCCGCGCCAGCGACACGCGCTGCTGCTGGCCGCCTGAGATCGCGCGCGGATAGCTGTCGAGGATGTCCTCGATCTCGACCAGGCGGGCGATCTCGTCGACGCGACGCGTTACCTCCGCGCGCGGCAGCTGGGCGGATTTCAGCGCGAACGCAATGTTCTCGCGGACCGTGAGCGGCGGATAGAGCGAGTAGCCCTCGAACGCCATCGCGACCTTGCGCCGCGCCGGCGGCAGCTCGTGGATCCGCCGCCCGCCGAGCGCGATCGATCCGGCGGAGACGTCCTCGAATCCTGCGATCATGCGCAAGGTCGAGGTCTTGCCGCAACCCGACGATCCCAACAGCGCGACGATCTCGCCTTTTTCGACCGCCATGTCGAGCGCGCGCACCGCATGCACCGGCTCCTTGCCGCGGCTGCGATAGACCTTGTCGATGCCTCGAAGCTCGAGCATGTCCATGACCATCCGCTCCTATGCCGCCTTGAGCCGGTGCGACGCCCCGATCCGCAGCCCGGTGGCGCGATCGAACAGCATCGCGGCGTCGGGCGCGAATCGAACGAAAACGGCATCGTCAGGCGCACCCTGCGGTGCATCCGGCGGCAGCGCCGCCAGCCATTCCGTTCCGTCGGCAAGACGGAGCAGCAGCACCGCCTTCTCGTGCATCGGCGTGATCGCGAGAATGCGCGCCGGGATGGCGTCGTCGGTGGATGCGGACGAAACCGCGAGATCCTCGGGCCGGACGCCCAGCCAACATGCACCGGCAGGCGCTGCGCCATCGGCCGCGCCGAGCCGCATCCTGGCGCCAGCGATGTCAGCCGACAGCATGCCGTGCTCCGCTACTGGCGAGACTTCCGCGAGGTTAATGGTCGGATCGCCGAACAGGCGCGCGACCGCGACCGATGCGGGTTGGGCATAGATATCGGTCGGCGTCGCGACCTGCGCGAGCCGGCCGTCGATCAAGACCGCGATGCGGTCGGCGATCGCCATCGCCTCGCGATAGTCCTGGGTGACGTAGAGCACGGCGGCAGTGCCGCGCCGCAGCAGGTTCGGCAGCTCGAGCCGCATCTCGTAGCGCAGCTTGGCGTCGACATTGCGCAGCGGATCATCCAGCAGCAGAACATCCGGATTGCCGATCAGCGCCCGCGCCAGCGCCGTGCGCTGCTTCTGTCCGTTCGACAATTCGCGCGGTGCGTGGCCGAGCACATGCTCGATCTTGAGCAGCCTACTGATCGCGGCAACGCGGCCGGCGACATCGCCGCCGCCGGCCTTGGCGCGTAGGCCGCTTGCGATATTGTCGCGGGCGGTCATGTGCGGGAACAAGGCAAAGTTCTGGAATGCCATGCCGATCCCGCGCCGCTCGGGCGGAGCACCGACCACCGAGCGGCCGCCGACCAGGATGTCGCCGTCGTCGGGCTCGAACATGCCCGCGATCATGCGCAGCAGCACGGTCTTGCCGCTACCGGACGGTCCGAACACCGCCACGATCTCGCCGGGCTCGACAGCCAGCGACAATCCGTCGGCGGGCCGTGCCGCACCGAACGCCTTGCTCACCGAATTGATTTCGAGACGCGCCATCGGATCAGCCTTTCACCGCGCCGAGCGAGAGACCCTCGACCAGATAGCGCTGCGCATAGAGCGCAAGCAACAGGGTCGGCGTCACCGACAGCACGATCGCCGCCGCGATCTGGCCGTACTGAATACCGGACGCGGTGACGAAGGCGAGCGCGCCGACCGTCACCGGCTGCTTGTCGGCGGAGGCCAGGATCAGCGCGAAGACGAAATTGTTCCAGCAGAAGATGAACGACAGCAGTCCCGCCGCGGCGATCCCCGGTCCTGCCAGTGGCACCGCGATTCTGGTGAAGGCCTCGCGCCAGGAATGCCCGGCCAGTCGGTAGGCATGCTCGATATCAGGGCTGATATCCTCGAAATAGCCGCGCACGATCCACAGGATCAACGGCAGCGCGATCAGCTGATAGACCCAGACGATCCCGAAGTAGGTGTCGTTGAGGCCGAGCTCCTGGTAGTACAGCGACAGCGGCAGCAGCACGAGCAGCGGCGGCGCAAAGCGGAACGACAGCAGCGTAAACGCGATGCTCTCGCCGAGGCGGAATTTGAAGCGCGCAAAGGCATAGGCCGCCGGCACGCCGAGCAGCAGCGCCAGCAGCACCGCCGCGCTCGACAGCACGACGCTGTTGAAGAGGTTGCGCATGAAGGAGATCTGCAGATTGCCGGCCGCGGTGCGCAGCTGGCCGGAGATCAGCGCCTCGTAATTGGCAAGCGTCGGCTCGAACAGGATCCGCGGCGGGATCCGCAGGATCTGCTCGTTGGTCTGGAACGACATCAGGAAGATCCAGACGATCGGAAACATGAAGAAAATCAGGATCAGCGTGAGCGCCACACCGCGGAAGATGCGACCGGCAAGGCTGGAATGTTCCATCGCTCCCCTCCCCGTCACGCGTGGCCGTGCGCACGCGCGCGCAGCCGCAGCCAGTTCTTGATGAAGATGTTCGACAGGATGTTGGTGATGAGCCAGAGGATCATCAACAGCGCCGCCGATCTGCCGACATTGGTGTACTGGAAGAATTCCAGATAGGCCTGCACCTGGAATACCATCAGCCGGTCACCCGGCCCGCCCTGCGTCATCGCATAGATGATGTCGAACTGCTGGATCGAATCGAGCAGCCGGAACAGCGACGCCGTGATGATGTAGGGCGCCAGCATCGGCAGCGTGATGCGGAAGAACACGAAGCTCGCCGGCACGCCATCGAGTGCCGCGGCCTCGAACGGCTGCCGTGGCAGCGAGCGCAGGCCCGCGAGCAGCAGGATCATGATGAACGGCGTGTAGACCCAGACATCGACCAGCACGACCGTGAACAGCGCGCTCGATGGATCGGAGGCCCATTTGAAATCGGTGACGCCGAACAGGCCGACCAGATAGGACAGGATGCCGAAGCTCGGATTGGTCATCAGCTTCCACATCAGCGCGGCGATCGCGGGCGCCGTCATCAGCGGCAGCAGCAGCATGATCGACACCGCATTGTGGAAGCGGGTCGGCCGGCGCAGCAGCAGCGCGATGCCAAGACCGAGCAGCAGCTCGAGCACGACCGTGACCACAGTATAGGTGATCGAGACGCGGAAAGTATTCCAGAACGCCGGGTCGGACAGGAAGTCGATGTAGTTTCCGGCGCCGATGAAGCCGCGCAGATGAGGCAGGTTCAGCCGGTAGCGCTGCAGCGAGTAGACAGCCGCGGTCACGAACGGAACCAGGATCGCCACGCAGACGAGCAGCGCCGGCAGGCTGAGCAGATAGGGCAAGAGGCGCACGCGCGGCCTTGGTGTGGCCGGCGCTGCCTGCGCGTTCGTCTGGAGGAGTTGGACCATGCTCATGATGATAAGAGATCGCGTTCGGCTGGCAAACGCCGCCGGCTCGGATGGGACAAGGGTCCGAGCCGGCGGATGGGTGCGGTGCGGGGGATCAGGCACCGCACAGTTGATCCGTCAGCCGAGACCGGCCTGCTTGAGCTGGCGGTTGATGCTGTCGGCGAGCTTGTCGAGCCCCTCGTCGACGCTGACCTCCTTCGCCACCATCTTCTGCAGCGAGGCGGCCCATTCGGTCGTCAGGTCGAAGAACAGCGGCTGCGCCGTGAAGTAGATCTTGGCGCCGGGCGACGACATGTCGTGCTGCTCGAGATAGCCGGGATAGGACTTCGCGATGCGGTCGCGGAATTCGCTGTCCTTCCACACCGATGCACGCACCGGGTTGACGAAGTCCATCTTGCGCGCCCCGAACAGGTCGTGCTCGACGGATGCCGCCCACTGCATGAACAGCCAGGCCGCCTCCTTCTGCTTGGAGAAGCTCGACATCGCGAGCGACCAGATCCAGACATTCGGGGTCGGCGCCTTGGCGGCCGGATTGGCCGCGAATGGCGCGTAGCCGAGATGCCCCTTCTCCTTGTTGTCGCCGCCGTTCATGAAGTAGCCGAGGATGTCGGCGTCGAAGATCATGCCCGAGGCGCCGGCGCCGAGATCGGTGCCGACCTGGTACCAGGTGTAGGTCGACCAGTTCTTCGGGCCCGAGGTCTGGATCATCTTGACCCATTTGTCGTGGAAATCCTTCGAAGCCTTCGTGTTCATCGCGGCCTTCAGCTTGCCGCCCTCCATCACGAAATCCTTCTGGCCGAAGTTCGAATAGGCCGACAGGAAACCGGGATGGATGGTCGCCCAGGAGCGCGAGCCGCGCACGCCGACGCCGTAGGGACCGCCGGCGTCCTTGGTGATCTTGGCCGCGACCTCCAGCATCTCGTCGAGGTTCTTCGGCGGTTTGACGCCCACCTTGTCGAAGACGTTGCGGTTGTAGGTGATGTTGTTCAGCTCATAGCCCCAGGGGATGCACCACTGCTTGGCCTTGCCCGAGCCGAGCTCGGAGCCGGCGACGCCGTCCCACGCGGTCGAGGCGCGCAGGCCCGGCAGCACGTCGTCCCAGGCGAAGGCCGGATTGGTCTTGGCGGGATCCTTGATGTAGGTGTTGAGGTCTTCGATCCAGCCCGCCGGACCATAGGTCCAGGTCATGTAGGCGCCGGTCATGAAGGCATCGTACTGGTCCGACTTCGACGACAGCGCCGCCGTCACCTTGTCGAAATAGACGTCCTCCGGAAAGATGTCGTAGGTGACGTTCATGCCGGTGAGCGACTTGAACGCCTCGATGTCGCCGATCATCGCGTCGACATAGGGGTGCTTGTTGAGCAGCAGCTTGACGCTCTTGCCACTCTGGGCCTTCCAGTTGAAGTCGGCGGCCATCGCCTTCGACATCGAGGAGGCGAAGGCGGCGTTGGCGGCGATGCCCGCGATGCCGAGCTTGGCGGCGCCGTCCAGGAGATCGCGGCGGCTGATGCGTTTGGCAGCGTAGGAGTCGAACAGATTCTTCTCGCGATCGAACATGTATTTCCTCTCCTTGTTGACGCTTTGTTTTATGTGTCCTTCCGGGTCTTGCTTCTTGTCTTGCCGGATGTGGTCTCCGGCTTGTCGGTGGCGAGCGCCTTTGCGGTCGCTTCGTCGATGATGAGGCCGTGCAGAACGCCGCTGCGCAGCACGCCGCGCAGCGCGGTCACCTTGGCCGGCCCGCCGGCGATGGCGACGATCCGGTGCTTCCTGAGGTCGGGCATGCTCATGGAGGTGGCGCGGGCCGACAGATCGGTGTCCAGCACCGTTCCGTCGGCGCTGAAGAAATGCCCGAGCAGGTCGGCGCAGGCGCCGACGCGCTTCAGCTCGACGACCTCGTCGGGCTTGATCATGCCGCTCGACACCAGGAAGCCGTCACGGCTGACCTGGCCGATGCCGACGAACAGCAGCGAGGCCTTGCGCGCCAGCGCGAACACGTCGGCGATGCCGAATTGCTGCATCAGCACGGCGCGGTCGGCGACCGAATTGGCGAACACCGGCACCGGCAGCAGATAGGCTTCCGCGCCGGTGCGCTCGGCGAGCTTGTGAATCACGTCGAACGGATTGGCGGCAAATTTCCGCGTCAGTCCGCCGAGCAGTGACACGAACTGCGCGTCGCGCGCCGGCGTCTGCGGCATCTGCTCCACGACCGCCGCGAGCGTGCGGCCATGGCCGAAGCCGATCACCTTGTCCTGGCCGCGCTCCAGGATCTGGCGCAGGAAGCTCGCGCCTTCCAGCGCCAGCGCCTTCAGCGGCAGATCGCCCTCGCCGAGATCAGGCGCGACGCGGCAGAACGAGAGGCCGAAGCGCTGCGCGAGATCGTTCTCGAGCGCGACGCATTCGGCGACCGGCCCCTCGACGAACACGCGGATCATGCCCTCGCGGCTGGCGCGCGCGATCAGGCGATGCGCCTTGGTGCTCTGGATGTTGAGGCGGTCGGCGACCTCGGACTGGGTGAGCCCCGCCGCGAAATACAGCCACGCCGCGCGCGTCGCGAGCGACGCCTCGCCGTCGATCACCGGCAGCCTGTCGGGCGGGGGTGCCATATCAGGAAAAGTCCGCTTGCAAATTTCTTCACGTCCTGCAAAAAATTGCAGAGGCCGAACGGGGCGTCAATCCCCCAAACGTGCTGCAGCGCAACCAATGTCGACGCGCGCGCACCTGAGAGCGTTGAGGTCGCATGGGAGGTTTGTATCTCGGCATTGATGTCGGAACCGGAGGCGTGCGCGCTTGTGCAATCGATGCGCAGGGCGGCATCCGCGGCTTCGCGTCCGTCGCGCTGCCCGCGCCGCGCGTCGACGGCAACGCCATCGACCAGACACCGGAGCTGTGGTGGCAAGCCGCGACGGCGGCCATCCGCAAGCTCGGCCAGACCGTCGCTCTCGGCGACGTCACGCGCACCGTCGTCGACGGCACATCGGGCACACTGCTGCTGGTCGACGCCGCCGGCCGCCCCTGCTCGCCGGGGCTGATGTACAATGATGCCCGCGCCACGCGCGAAGCGGCGCGCGTTGCGGCGGTCGCCCCGCGCGAGAGCGGCGCGCATGGCGCGAGCAGCGCGCTCGCCAAGCTGCTCTATCTGCTGAGCCATGACTATATCGGCGATGCGCGCCACTCCGTTCACCAGGCGGACTGGATCGCCGGCCGGCTCGCGAACCATCATGGCATCAGCGACGAGAACAACGCGCTGAAGCTCGGCTACGACCCGGTCGCGCGTGCCTGGCCATCCTGGCTCGAACAGCTCGGCGTGCGCGACGATCTGCTGCCCGAAGTGCTGGTGCCGGGCACGCCATTTTCCGAGATGGATCCGCAGGTCGCGCGGTCGCTGGGACTGCCGCCCACGGCGCAGGTCGCCGCCGGCACCACCGATGGCGTTGCGGCCTTCATCGCAACGCGCGCCGACCAGCCGGGCGATGCCGTCACCTCGCTCGGCACCACGCTGGTGGTGAAGCAGCTTGCGACCCAGCCGATCTTCGCGGCCGATCAGGGCGTCTATTCGCACCGGCTCGGCGAACACTGGCTTGCCGGCGGCGCCTCGAACTCCGGCGGCGCCGCGCTGCTGGTGCATTTCACCGCCGCCGAGATGGAGCGGCTGACACCGCAGCTGACGCCGGACCAGCCGACCGGGCTGGACTACTATCCGCTGCCAAAACCCGGCGAACGCTTTCCGATCGCCGATCCAGCGTTGGCCGCGCGGGTCACGCCGCGTCCGGCGGAAGATTGCCGCTTCTTCCAGGGTCTGCTCGAGGGCATCGCCTCGGTGGAAGCCCTCGCCTACCGTCAGCTGGCGCGGCTCGGTGCGCCGCGCCTGCGCCGCGTCATCGGCATCGGCGGCGGCGCGAAGAACGACGCATGGACCAAAATCCGGCACCGCGTTCTCGGCGTTCCCGTCTCGGTCGCCGAGCAGACCGAAGCAAGCTACGGCGCCGCGCTGCTCGCGCTGAACGGAGGCCCGCCATGAAGGCCGACGCGACCGCGATCGCCGGCCTTCACGCCATCGCCGACCGCTTCGATCATGTGCTGCTCGACCAGTGGGGCACGCTGCATGAGGGACTGGCGGTGTTCCCCGCGGCGCTGGAGTGCGTGGCGCGGCTGCGCGAAGCCGGCAAGCGGATCCTGATCCTGTCCAATTCCGGCAAGCGCGCCGGCAGCAACCAGCGGCGGCTCGCGACGCTCGGCCTGCCGTCCGACGCCTATGACGGCGTGCTGTCCTCGGGCGAGGTGACCTGGCGCGGCCTGCATGCGCGCGAGCAGGCGCCCTTTGCCGAACTCGGACGCGCCTGCTTCCTGATCTCGCGCGACGGTGACCACTCGATCGTCGACGGCACCGACCTTGTGGTGGTCTCGAACATGCGCGAGGCCGATTTCATCCTGCTCGGCGGTCTCGACGATGACGCGGCCGAGCCCGAGCGATGGCGTGCGCAACTGACCGCGGCCGGCGCGCGGCAGCTGCCGATGCTGTGCGCCAATCCCGATCTCGTGATGTTCGGGGTCGCGGGGCTGATCCCCGCGCCGGGCGCGCTCGCCGCATTCTATCATTCGCTCGGTGGCACCGTGCTGTTCGTCGGCAAACCGCATCCGCCGATGTTTGCCGCCGCGCGCGATCAATTGGGACGGCCGCCGCCGGACCGGATCCTCGTCATCGGCGACTCCCTCGATCACGATATCGCCGGTGGACGCACCGCCGGCATGCTGACCCTGCTGATCGGCTCCGGTGCGCACCGCGCGACGCTTGCGCAGGCGAGCGATCTGCCGCGGGCGATCAAGACCGTGGCCGGCACAGCGGCGCGGATGCCGCACTGGACGATGGACCATCTGACCTGGTGAGAACAGCCCTGATGCGACCGCCTCAAATGCTGGATGAACTGCGCCGCATGTCGGCACGCGTCGGCAGGAATATCCTGCTGGTGCAGGGCGCCGGCGGCAATTCGTCGGTCAAGGATGGCGACGTGCTCTGGGTGAAGGCGTCAGGTACCTGGCTCGCCGATGCCGAGGACAAGGAGATTTTCGTCCCGGTCGCCTTGTCGGCCGCGCGCGCAGCGCTGCTGCATGGCGACGAACGCGTGCCGCTGGCGCCGAACGCCGGGACGACGCTGCGCGCCTCGATCGAGACCTCGCTGCATGCGCTGATGCCGCACCGGATCGTGCTGCACGTCCATTCCGTCAACACCATCGCATGGGCGGTGCGCACCGACGCGCGCGACGAGTTTGCCCTGCGACTGGACGGACTGGCCTGGCGTTACCTCGACTATCATCACCCGGGGCTGCCACTCGCACGCGCGGTCAGCGCGGCGATCGCCGATGATACGGTGGACGTCCTGATCCTCGGCAATCACGGCCTGGTGGTCGGTGCGGCCAGCTGCGACGCCGCCGAGGCTTTGGTCGGCGAGGTCGAGCAACGTCTGGCCCTCGAGCAGCGCAGCGCGCCGGCGGCAGATCACGGCACGCTCCGCACGATCTGCGCGGGCACCAACTATCGCCCGCCGCGGGATCCTCGCGGCCACGACATTGCCACTGACCGCTATAGCCGCGCGATCGCGACCAGCGGCTCGTTGTATCCCGATCACGTCGTCTTCCTTGGCCCGGGCCTGCCGGTCCTGGAGCATCGCGAGAAGCTGAGCGGCATGATCGCGCAGACCACCGCGAACGGACTGCCGCCGCCGGTTGCCCTGCTCGTCCCCGACCTCGGCAGCCTCATCCGCGACGATGCGAGCGACGGAGCGGAGGCCATGCTGAGCTGTCTCGCATTGGTCACATGCCGCCTGCCCCTGACCGCACGGGTCAATTATCTGACGGCAGAGAACGAGCGTGCGCTGCTCAATTGGGACGCCGAGCGCTATCGCCAGCAATTGACAGCCGATCGCTGACCGCTGGTCGATAGAGCCGCCCGGTGCTTCATCCCTTCTCGGCGGAGAGAAACAGGCGATAGGCCGGATTTTCACTCTCGTTCCAGTAGGGATAGCCGAGCGCATCCAGCGCCTGAACGAACCGGGCGCGCTCGTGCGGCTTGACCTCGATCCCTGCCAGGATGCGTCCGTAGTCGGCGCCGTGATTGCGATAGTGGAACAGTGAGATATTCCAGTCGGGCGCCAGGCTCTCGAGGAATTTCAGCAGCGCGCCCGGACGCTCCGGAAACTCGAAGCGGTAGATGACCTCGTCCTTGAGCAACGGAGCGCGACCGCCCACCATGTAGCGCACATGGTCCTTGGCCATCTCGTTCTCGCTCAGATCGAGGATCGGATAGCCTTCGCGCCGAAGCAACTCCATGACCTCCCGCTTCTCGACCTCGCCGCGGCTCAGCGCGATGCCGACGAACAGTTGCGCCGGCGCGGTGGTATCGGCAAAGCGGTAGTTGAATTCCGTGATCGCGCGCGAGCCGAGGATGCGGATGAAGTGCCGATAGCTGCCCGGCTTCTCCGGCACGGTCACGGCAAGCAGCGCCTCGCGATGTTCGCCGACCTCGGCGCGGTCGGCAATGGTGCGCAGCCGGTCGAAATTCAGATTGGCGCCGCTGTTGACGGCAATCAGGCTGCCGTCGCTGAGCGCGCCGCGCTCGGCGTAGGCCTTGAGGCCGGCGAGCGCCAATGCGCCGGAGGGCTCGGCGACCGATCGCACGTCGTCGAAGATATCCTTGATGGCGGCGCACATGGCATCGGTGTCCACCGTGACGACCTCGTCGAGCAGGTCGCGGCAGAGCCGGAAGGTCTCGGTTCCCACCTTGCGGACGGCGACGCCGTCGGCAAACAGTCCGACCTGATCCAGCGCGACGACGCTGCCCTTGGCGAGCGCGGCCGCCATCGACGCGGCATCCGCCGGCTCGACGCCGACGACCTTGATCGACGGGTTGAGGAATTTCACGAAAGCGGCCACGCCGGCCGCCAGCCCACCGCCGCCGATCGGCACGAAGATCGCCTCGATCGTATCGGGATGCTGGCGCAGGATCTCCATCCCGACCGTTCCCTGGCCGGCGATCACATCGGGATCGTCGAACGGATGCACAAAGGTCAAGCCACGCGCGGCCTCGATCTCCCTGGCCTTGGTTTGCGCGTCGTCGAACGTATCGCCATGCAGGACAACATCACCGCCCAAACGCCGGACGGCCTCGACCTTGATGGCGGGCGTCGTCCTCGGCATCACGATCGTCGCCGGAATGCCGAGCTTGCGCGCCGACAGCGCGACGCCCTGGGCATGATTGCCCGCCGACGCGCAGATCACACCGAGCCTGCGCTGCGCGTCCGGCAGCCTGACGATCTTGTTGTAGGCGCCGCGAAGCTTGAACGAGAAGATCGGCTGGAAGTCTTCCCGCTTCAGCAACACGTTACGCGACAATCGCTCCGAAAGCCGCGGCATGGGATCGAGCGGCGTCTCGACCGCCACGTCGTAGACACGGGCGGTCAGGATGCTTTGGGCGTAGTCACGGAGTGCGTCGGCGGCAGCGGTCATCGGGTCGCTTCTGTCGATGGGGAGGCAATCGATATCGGTTGCACCTTACCATCGTCGGCGCCGACCCGGCGAGCGGACGGCATGAAGCCGCCGCTGCATCCAGTTCGAAGCATCGCATGAGGGGAGGCTGGCGTGAAGCAAAGACCGCCGCTGCCAAAATATCGAAAACAACCCCATGCACAGTAGCCGGCGGCGGCCAGACTCGACCGAGCCACTTAACACGTCGGGCAACTCAGGGGTACATTTCTAGTATTCCGAATATTGCCAAACGCCTCCAGCGCTGCAGCTGAATCCGTGGCTTAGCCAAAATACCGCCCTGCACTGACCGCTTCAGGCCATGGGACGGGCCGAATTCCACCCCCTGCCATGGTCACCGGGCGCTTCCCAGCCCGATTCGGAGACGATCAGGGTGTCCTCGAGCTTGATGTAGCCGCGCGTTGGATGCAGCAGCGCGGTCTCGATCGAGATCACCATCCCGCGTTCGAGCGGCCGATCGGCGTCGTACGGCGAATAAGGCACCGGACCTGTTGCAGTCAGGCGCGGCGCTTCGTGGCTGACGAGCCCGATGCCGTGTGCGGTGAAGTCGAGCACGGCGCGATGCGGCGAGGCTTTGACGGCCGCCTCGCCCGCCGCGATGATCTCGCCACCCATGGCGCCCGGCCGGATCGCGCGCCGGGCCAACTGCTGGACGTCCTCGATTTCCTGTAGCAACTCGCGCAGCTCGCTGTCGGGTTCACCCAGGATACCCATGCGGCTGAGGTCGCCGATATAGCCCCGGTAGTTTCCTCCGGAATCGATCGAGATCACGTCGCCTTGCTCGAGACGCTGGCTGGAAGGCGCGCGGTTATGGCTCTTGCCCGCGGCAATCAGGCAATATTCGAAGACGAGATCGCGCTCCTGCTCCCCGCGGCGCAGACGGGCGACGACGTCGTTCTTCGTCATGCCCGGTGCACAGACCTTGAACGTGGCCATCATCGCGTCGACGACCCGCTCGGAAGCCTCTATGATGAGATCCAGTTCAACGGCAGATTTTACGGCGCGAAGACGTTCCAGCGTGAAATGGGCCTCGCGGAACTCGACATGGCCGCAGCCGGCAAGCAGATGATCCCTGGCGTCGGCCGGCAGGAAACCTGTCTCGATGCCGATACGCAGGGCCGCGCCCCCGAGCTTTCTCACATGCTCGATCGCGAGGCCGACCGCATCGATCGTTCCCCACGCCTCTGCTCTGACAGTCGGCGCCCATATCCGTCCGAGCTGCTGCTCGAACTTCTCCATCCGATTGCCGATGTAGGCGGAATTCTCCGGATGTCCCTTCTGATAGACGAACACCGGCAGATAGCGGCTCGTGCCAATTGCCTCCATGACGTCGAAGAAGAAGAAACGATATCCACCGAGCAGATACTGCACATTATGACGCGAGGTGACGATCAGGACGTCGAGCCCCGCTTCATCCATCAGCCGATCGAGCTTTGCAGTATCGAACGGCGCCGCCGTTGCGATCGTGTCGAAAGCGTTGTCCATGGTATGACCTTTCGTCTTTCACTGTCCCGCTGCCGGTTTCGCGGCCAGCGATTTCGGTGCGGCGCTCGCGCCCGCGTTTTCGCCAAACAGAACCACCGGGCGCCCGTGCGGCTCGACGCCGAGGAACGTGAAGGCAAGGCCGATCAGGAGGCCCGCGCCGGCAAGAAAGCAGAACGCCGGCATCACCGCCGCGGCGGTCGCACTTGGATGCACGAGATTGTCAGCACCGGCGATCAATGCGAGACACAGGGGACCTACGATCTTGCCGATCCCATTCGAGAGCTGGGCAAGGCCGACCGCGCGTCCCGACAGCTGAACCGGGAAGATTTCCGCCGGATAGGGTGCGATGTTCGAAAATCCGCCATCGAAGAACACGGCGCCGACGATCAGGAAGACCAGGAACAGCGGCACCGAGCCGGCAAAGTCGTTGTGAAAATAGGCGGCGAGCGCCAGCGACACCGCGGTGCCATAGCCCATCAACTGACCACAAGGCTTGCGACCGATCCGATGGGCGAGGAAGGCGAAGCCGGTCCGGCCGAACACGCCGGCGAGGCTGACATAGATGAACATCTTGGCTGCATCCTGGGGAGAGACGCCAAGCAGCAGCGCCACGATCGTCGGCCCCCACAGGAACACACCGTAATTCGCCGTGCTGGCGCCGAGCCAGATCAGGACGGTCAGCCAGAAGCGCCGCTGCTCGGCAAAGAGATCGGCAAATGTCGCCGGGCTCGCCGGCGGCGGCGTAGGCAGGGCGAACTCATCGCCGCCGACCCGATAGAGTTTCCGGACGCTCGCCTGTGCCTCGCGCACGCGGCCCTTGCTGATCAACCAGCGCGGCGATTCCGGCATGATGATCATGGTCAGAATTCCGAGGAGGATCGGCAAGAAGCCGACCGCCGCCAATCCGCGCCAGCCGACCAGCGGCAGCAGGAAGCTCGCCGTCACCGACGCCGACAGCACGCCAAAGGCAACCGGGACGACCACGAGACTCGTGACCAGCGTGCGATGGCGGGTCGGTGCGAATTCGACGATAGCAGGAACCGCCGCCGCAGCTCCTGCGGCAAGGCCGAAGCCGACGAAGAAGCGCAGGATCGCAAACGCAACCCAGCCGTCTTCCGGAATGAACGCGATCGCGCCCGAGGTCAGGCCGCAAATCATAACGCCTGATATCGCCAGCGGCTTGCGCCCGAACCGATCCGCGAGGATGCCCGCGACGAAGGCGCCCAGCATCGCTCCGATGCCGGCGCTCATCAGCATGATCGAGGTCTGCCCAAACGTCAGGTGCCATTTCGGCGCCAGCACCGAGACCAGGAATCCGACCACAAAGAAATCGAAGAAATCGACCACGCCGGTGACGGCGAAGATGATGATCGATAGCCAATAGCGCGTCGTTACCGGCGCTTCGTCGAACGGCACCACGCTCGTTTGCTCCGCCATGGTCTCCCCCTGTTGTTGTCAAGCCGCCTTCTTGTTTGAATTCAGAAATGCCGTCACCGCCTCCGCCACCCGCTCGGGGGCCTCGATCGACGCGACATGGCCGACGCCTGCGATGGTCCGCGTCTCGACGCGCGCAAGATCGCGGGCGAGCGCAAATGTTTCCGCATTCGGGATCAGCCGGTCATCACCGCCCGCCAGCAAGAGCGTCGGGCGATCAAAGCCGGTCAGATCGGCGGCGACAGGCCGCGCAAGCAAGACGCCGCGGCGCGCCTTCTGGCCCTCGTCGCGGCTGGAGCCGCGGAAGATCTCGATCAGTTCGGGGCGCGCCCGCAGGTATGCCGGCGGGAAGAAGAACTCGGCAATCTTCGACGCATTGGCGATGGTATCCGCGCGCCAGGAAGCGAGCTTGCGGAAGACATCCGCATTGACGTCGAGCGGGCTTCTGTTGACCTTCCAGGTGCTGCTCAGGATCAGGCGGTCGATGCGGTCGGGATGACGGGCCGCCAGCACCTGCGCGATCTGCCCACCCAGCGAGGTTCCAAAGACATGGGCACGATCGTAACCGAGCCCTCCGATCAAGGCCGCAGCGTCGTCGGCCAAATCGGCCAGCGAATAGGACGACGGAGGGTTTCGGGTGGCACCGGAGTCGCGCTGGTCATAGGCGATCACCGTGAAGTTCGCCGCAAGGACAGGCGCAAGGCCGTCGAACATAGCATGATCGGCCTCGCCGCCATGCAGCAGCACGATCGGCTCGCCGCGCCCGGTTTTCTCAAACGCCGTGACGACGCCGTTGGCTTCGAACGATTGCATCGGGACCCCGCTAATGCAGCAGCGTTGAAAGCGCGCCTGCCAATTCCTTCGCCGGATCCGACGGCAGCCACGGCATTCGCCAGGCCACATGTCCATCGGGGCGCACCAGCACAGCGCCGCGCATGCCGAGTTGGAATCCGTCCGCCGGATCGGCTGACGGCAACTGCTTCAGCGACAGCGGCAAGGCGGTCTTCTCCGACACCTGTTTCCCCGCCTCCAGCCACTCGCTGCCGAGCGGCCCCGTGACGACGGTGAACTGCTTGTCGAACCAGTCGAGTGTCGATTTCTTTCGCGAAGGTTCGAGCCACATATGCGGAAATCGCGCGCCGGGACGATCCGTCGGCGTGTAGTAGCGGGAGTTCAACGCCTTCGCGACGGTGCCATCGGGGATCACCGCGCCCTCCTCGTAATTGTGGCCGAGGTTCTGCCCGATGCTGTGCAGGTGATTGTCCATGTCGTTGATCCAGAACCTGATCCGGTCCGGATTGCGCGATCGCACGGCATCGTCGGTCAGCCCGAATCTCAGCCGATTGCCGTAGCTGAAATTGGCATTGGATTGCGCGATCGGACGGCGCTCGCTGGAATAGCTGTCGAGCAGCTTTTCGTCCGCAAGGCCCTTCAGCACGAAGGCCAGCTTCCACGCGAGGTTATGCGCGTCCTGAACGCCGGAGTTCAGGCCGAAGCCGCCGGTCGGCGGAAAGCGGTGTGCGCAGTCGCCGACCAGAAACACCCGGCCCTTTCGAAAGGTCTCGGCCACCTGCATGCTGACGCGCCAGATCGAGCGGTTCAAAAGCGTGACATCGAGATCGGGAATGCCGACATGGCCGCGCGCGATCTCGATGAACTCCTGGTCGGTCCACGGCCGCTCGCGATCGTCCTTGGTCAGGCCGATTTGCGTCACGGTCAGCCAGCGATCGCGGCCATTGGTGTTCAGGATGCCGGCGCGCGGCAGGTCGGGCTTGTCCGGGACGATGATGAAGCCTGCGGCCTCGCGCGCGATCGGCAGCCGCGACAGATCGGCACGCCAATACTCGTTCGACATCACCGCCAGCGTCGAGGGCCCGACCATCTCGATCCCGGCGCTGCGCCGCGTCTGGCTCCCGGCGCCATCGGCTGCGATCAAATAGGTCGCCGTCCACTGCGTCACTTCGCCGGTCTTTTCGCTACGTGTCGTGACGTTGACGCCGCTGTTGGTCTCCTCGAACGATTCACAGGCCGTGTTGAACAGGACCGTGGCGTGTTTGGACTTTTCGACCACCCGCAGGATTTCCTCCTCGACGGCGTCCTGGGCGACCAGGCTCTTCCAGGCGGGGGTATGACCGACATTCGGTTCGGGCCGGGTGCGGCCGAACTCGTGGCCCGCGATGCTGTCGAGGAACACGAACATGTCGGAATTGTCCTGCAGGCCGCGGTCGCGGATCGCCTGCTCGATCCCCCACTGCCGGAAGATCTCCATGGTGCGGACCCAGCAGCCGCGTGACTTGGGATGATCCGTCGTCGTCGGGCTCTTCTCGACCACCACGCAGTCGATGCCGAAGCGATCGAGCAGCAGCGACATCGCAAGGCCGACCGGCCCGCCGCCGGCAATGAATACGGACGTCCGGCGTGCCTCATCGGTGGCGATGCCCATCCTCGTCTCTCCTCCGTTTGATCGTTGGGAAGAGACTGCCCTCTTTTTGGTATCTCACAAGAACATGTTTGATATGGTATCCATCTCGATTTGAGATGGAGCGCCCGTCATGGACCTGCGGCAGATCCGTTATTTCGTCGCCGTCGCCGAGCGTGGCGGCTTTGCCGCCGCAGCGAGCACGCTGAACGTCGCCCAGTCGGCACTCAGCCGCCACGTCAAGGAACTCGAGGAGGAATTGGGCGGCGCCTTGCTCGAACGCGGCGCGCGCGGTGTCTCGGTCACGGAATCCGGCAAGGTGCTGCTCGCGCGTGGGCGCTGGCTGCTCGGCACAATCGACGACATCAAGGCCGAAGTGCGCACGGAAAACCGCGAGCCGAGCGGTACGGTGCGGATCGGCGCGCCGCCGAGCCTCGGCGATATCCTCTACCCGCCGCTGGCCCAGACCTTCGTGACACAGTTTCCACGCGTGAGGCTCGAGCTGAGCGAGGGCCTGACCGAAAACGCATCCGAACGCCTGCTGCGCGGTGAACTCGATCTGGCGATCGTGACGACGCCATCCCCCAACGACCATCTCGACTATGAAACGATGGTTGTCGAGCAGGTGTTCCTGATCGGGCCGTCGCGCGACCCGTTGCTGAAGCGCGGCCGGCTGACCCGCAAGGAATTCGATGCCCTGCCATCCGCGGTGGCCCCGCTCAGCCGCAACCCATTCCCGTCGACCATGCTCTGCGCGGTGCGGGTCGACAACAGCACACCGATGAAACGCATGGTGGCATCTGGCCTCGGCTACGCGCTGCTACCCTTCTCCGGCATTCACCAGGAGGTGGCTGCCGGCGAGTTGTCGGCGGCGCTGTTGCCGTGGATGCGCGCCGACCGCGTGCTGGCGCTGCCGCGCGGACGGCCGGTCAGCCGGGCAACGCGCGAAGCGATTGCCGCCTTGAAGAAGATCTGTCGCGCCCTGATCGATGAGGGAATTATCCTGACTGCACCGGCGCGCAAGACCTGAGTACGCCACTCCAAACGATCGGCTGATTCCGCGCTGTACGCGCGGGCCTCATTCGCTGCATCCGGCCGCCCGATCCAGACGGTCGGCCCGTCCACCGCGTCCGGCTCCGACTTCCCGGCCCGCCAATCCGTCTTGACCATAGTTGTCATGACAACTATAGAGTCATTCCAAGATTGGCGATCAAGCCGGCTGTTCCCGCCGTGAGAAGACGCGAGCCGTGACGCGGCTCTGCGGACGACTTTTCGCGGCCGGCGGTTAGTCGAAGGGAGGACGTTATGAACGCTGCTTCGCAGACCCACGCGGCAAGGCTGAGCGAGATTTCCCGGCTCATCGACGACCGCCCCGGCGAACGCATCTTTGAAGTCGATCGCCGGATCTTCACCGATCCGGACGTGTTCGACGCCGAGTTGCGGTATATCTTCGAGGCCACGTGGAATTTCATCGGCCTGGAATCCCAGGTCGCCCGGCCCAACGACTTCGTCACCACCCATATCGGCCGCCATCCCATTCTGGTGATGCGGAGCGCTGAGGGAAAAGTCGGCGCCTTCCTCAACACCTGCCGGCATCGCGGAACGATCGTCTGCCCGTTCAAGCAGGGCCGGCAGAAGTTTCACGTCTGCCGCTATCACGGCTGGGCCTACGACTCGGGCGGGCGCAACATCTCCGTGACGGAGGAAGCGAGCGGGCAGTATCCGCCGTCCTTCTCGAACAGCAATCACGACCTTCTTCCGGTCGCGCGACTGGGCTCGTATCGCGGCTTCCTGTTCGCGAGCCTCTCGGCCGACGTTCCGCCGCTGGAGGAATTTCTCGGCGACACCCGCGCGTTCCTCGACCTCATCATCGATCAGAGCGACAGCGGTGAGGTCGAATTCGTGCCGGGCGCCAGCACCTACACGTTCGATGGAAACTGGAAGCTGCAGTTCGAGAACGGTCTCGACTACTATCACTTCGCGACCACACACAGCTCCTATGTCGATATCCTGAAGAAGCGTAATGCAACCGCCGGACCGGATGCCGGATTCACTGCGGAGCCGGAAGGCGAGCAGGAAGGGCAAGGCAGCTTCAGCTTCGATTACGGCCACGCCGTCAACTGGTCGATCAAGCGCACGCAGCTCTATGGCCGGCCGCTCGGCATGGATCCGGCGCGTCTCGACGCGGTGCGGCAGCGCGTCGGCAGCACCCGCGCCAAATGGATGCTGCGCCAGCGCAACCTCACGATTTTTCCGAACCTGCAGGTCATCGACATCCTGTCGGCGCAGGTACGAACCTGGCGGCCGCTGGCACCCGACAAGACCGAGATGGTGTCGCATTGCCTTGCTCCGGTCGGCGAAAGTGCCGCGGCGCGCACGCTTCGTATTCGCAACTACGAAGACTTCTTCAATGCCTCCGGGCTGGCAAGCTCGGACGACAACGTCATGTATGAGTTCTGCCAGACCGGCTACGACGCGACGACCGCCGCGCCCACGCAAGGTTATCTTCGCGGCGTCGCGGAGGTCGGCCACGGCGAGAGCGCGCACACGCGCGAGCTGGGCATCACCCCAACCGAATGGTCGTTCGGCCCCGCCAGCTTCGGCGGCGAGACGAATTTCCATCCCGGGTATCGCGAGTGGCGCAGGCTGCTGCAGCACGCTGCCGGGGAGACGGCGTGATGGCGGCCGACGCAATCAAGCAAACCGGTGCCCACGCGGTCGCAGCGGCGGTCATCTTTCGCGAGGCCCGCCTGCTCGACGCCGGCGAATGGGCCGACTGGGTCGCGATGTACAGCGAGGATGCCGTCTATTGGGTACCGGCCTGGCTCGACGAGTACACCACCACCAATGATCCCGACACGCAGGTCTCGTTGCTCTACCACGATGCGCGGCGCGGGCTGGAAGAGCGGATCGCGCGCATCGAGTCGCGCAAATCGATCACCGCGCTGCCGCTGCCGCGCACCGTGCACCAGATCTCGAACCTGGAAGCGTCGGAAACCGGCGCTGATCAGATCACCTGCCACTCGGTGTTCTCGGTCCACGTCTACGACCCGCGCATGGCCAAGGAACATCTGCGGCACGGGCGCTACGAGCACACGCTGCGGCGTGACGGCGAGACCTGGAAGATCACGCGCAAGGTCATCACGCTGGTCAACGACCGCGTCCCGACCGTGCTCGATTTCTACAGCATTTGAGAGGGCACATGACGGACGATCAGGGAACCTGGCACGAAGCTGCCGCACTCAGCGCGCTGAACGAGGGCGAGCCGTACGGCATCGAAATCGGCCGCCACCACGTCGCGCTCTATCGCGTCGGCAATGAGTACTACGCCACGAGCAACATCTGCACGCATGCGGAGGCGCTGCTGTCCGACGGCATTCTGGAGGGCTGCGAGATCGAATGCCCGCTGCACATGGGCCGCTTCGATATCCGAACCGGCGAGGCGCTGACCAGTCCGGTCGAGATCGACATCCGGACCTATCCGGTACGCGTGGCGGGTGACAGGCTCGAAGTCTGCCTGCCCGCATAAGAGAACCATCAAAAATCAAGAATCGGGGGAAACAGGGATGACCGAAGTCGTGATGGACAAGGCGGCGATAACGACCGCCGATCCGCAGATCGAACGCACCACAATCCGCAAGGTCGCGCTGCGCCTGATGTGGTTCGTCATGGCGATGTATTTCCTCGCCATTCTCGACCGCGGAAACATCTCCTTTGCCGCACTGCAGATGAACAAGGAGCTCGGGCTCAATGCCGAGAAGTTCGGCATCGCGGTCGGCATCATGTACTTCACCTATTCGATCTTCGAGATCCCGAGCAATCTCATCCTCAGCAAATACGGCGCGCGCGTCACGCTGACGCGGATCGCGATCCTGTGGGGCATCGCCACGATGCTGATGGCATTCACGCAAGGCCCGCTCAGCCTCTATGCATTCCGCGGCTTCCTCGGATTTGCCGAGTCCGGCCTGTTTCCCGGGGTGATGCTGCTGCTGAGCCTCTGGTTTCCGTTCAGCTACCGCGCCCGCTACAACGCGATGTTCAACTATGCGGTGCCGATCTCCTATATCTTCGCATCGCTGATCTCCGGCGCGATCCTCGAGCTGAACGGGGTGTTCGGCATCTCGGGCTGGAAATGGCTGTTCATCCTCGAAGGCCTGCCGCCCGTCATCCTCGGGATCGTCGGCATCTTCTATCTGACCGACCGCCCGCA
Organism: Bradyrhizobium brasilense; assembly: GCF_029714345.1. Lineage (NCBI taxonomy): Bacteria > Pseudomonadati > Pseudomonadota > Alphaproteobacteria > Hyphomicrobiales > Nitrobacteraceae > Bradyrhizobium > Bradyrhizobium brasilense. Next base: position 2,627,853 of record NZ_CP121669.1, on the reverse strand, counting down.
GCAGGCGAGCTGGCTGTCGACGGCGCAGCGCAACTGGCTGACCAGCGCGCTCGAGCGCGACGCCAAGGCGACCGGGGTGGTGCACGCCGAAGGCGTGCTCAGGACCATCACCAAGCCGATGGTGCTGCTGTTCGGCCTGTGCAATTTCGGCCTGTTCTGTGGCCTGGCTTCGCTGTTTCCCTGGCTGCCGCAAATCATCAAGTCGTTCGGACTGCCGAATTCACAGGTCGGTTTCGTGACCGCGATCCCGCCCGTCGCCGGCCTGATCGGCATGATCGCGTTGTCGCGGCACTCCGACCATGTCGGTGAGCGCTTCTATTATGCGGCCATGACCTTCGTGATCGCGGCGGCCGGCTTCGCGATAGCAGCCTTTTCAACATCGCCGGTCTGGATCATCATCGGATTCATGGTTGCCAATGTCGGTGTCTATGGTACGCAGGCCGTGTTCTGGACTATTCCCCAGTCCTACATGTCGCGGCAGAGCGCGCCGGGCGCGATCGGCTTGGTCAGCACCATCGGCAGCATCGGAGGCGCCACCATCCCGATCGTGATCGGACGCTCCAAGGACGCCTCGGGCAGTTTCACCACCGGATTCCTCGTGGTAACAGGCGTTCTCCTGGTCGCGGCGGCATTGGTCTTGATCGCACGCACCCAACTCGTGAAAGAATGAGCAGTCGCACCGCCACAAATCGTACCAAGACCCCTGCCCCGCGCCGCGCCGGCCAAGAGGATGCGCGCTCGGAACTGGTGATTGATTTCGAGCGCTACGTGCCGACGGTGCTGTCCAGCCTGGTCGCGAAGTTGCGCGCCAATGCCAATGCCTTCTTCCCGCAGGCTTACGGCGTATCGCTCGCGGAATGGCGGGTGCTGTCCTTTCTCAGGGAGCATGAGCCGGCAAGCGCCTACGACATCTGGACCAATGCGCAACTGGACAAGGCCGTCGTCAGCCGCGAGACGACCTCGCTGAAGAAGAAGGGCCTGATCGAGTTGACGCCGGTGCGAGGCAGCGCCCGGAACCGGACCGAGATCCGGCTGACCTCGCAGGGCGTGGCGCTGCTCGACCGCAGTCTGGATGAAATCCTGCGCCGGCACAGCAACCTCACGGCCGGCCTCGACGCCAAGGCGCTGGAGAGCTTCTTCCGGGTCGTGGCGCATATCGAGCACCGCATTCCCCACATGGCCGACCAGACCTCGAATGCCGTGCCGGCCCATGCGCCGGTCAAACGCATTGCGAAGCGGGGGCCGCCGACCGGCGCCTAGCGACACTTGTCCGGTGAGGAACCCCGCGTAATTTATGTTTCAGTAAGCAAGTTGTAGCTAGGATCGATCAGTGAGTTGCGTATGGGAGACTTCCAGTGATCGACTTTGACGAACTTCGTAGTATCGCCGCGGATGTTCGTATCTTTATCGACGCGTCGGAAGACAAGGGTGGCGCCTTGAAGGCCATCATCGAGGCCTACGACGTCGTTCTGGGGATATTTCCGGCCGGCCAGGGAATGGATCTTCACGTGGTCAAGGGCAACGAGGTCCTCAATCACATCGCGCAGACCCAGGCCTCGTCGGGCTTTACCCACACCGCCATCGCATTCCAGACCCGTGAGCAGGCTGTTGCGCTTCAGCAGCTGATGGCGGCCTAGCCACCGGCGCTGCGCGCCCCTATTACGGGGGCGGCTGAAACGATCGCGTCGGCGATCGCGCGACCCGATCAATGAGCGAAGCGGCCCTGGACGATCGAGGGTCGGATCGAATTTCCTCACCCTGCATCTCAATGCACGGTAGATCAAGCAGCGGTTTCTGAACCGCATTGCGCAGCCGTTCAGCATGGTATTGCGCGACGCAATCCCAGGGGTACTCGACCAGGAAATCGGCAATGCGCAGCGCCGCCGCGGCGGGCTCCGCGTACCGGATCGAACTGTAGACGGCTTCCCAGCGCGCGCAGAACGTCAGCTCCGAATCCCCGTGTTCGCCGCACAGCTCGTAGACCGTGATCGCGTCGGCAAAGCCCTTCGGCCGGATCTGGTCGACGCTGCGGAACGCGAATCTGTGTTCGGCACGCGCCTTCACGGCTGCACTCACCAGGACCTGCGTGCCGTAGTTCTTGTTGAGGCCTTCGAGACGCGAGGCCAGATTGATGGTGGCGCCGAGCGCGGTGTAGCTCATGCGGGCGGCGGAGCCGACATTGCCGACCACGGCATCGCCGAGATGCAGGCCGAACCGCGTGCCATAGGCCGGCCAGCCTTCGCTGCGGAAGGCCCGGTTGAGCTCGGCATTGCGCTGAACGCAGTCCAGCACGGCCTCGCAGGCATGAACGACGTGATCGGGATCCTCGTCCGGCGCGTTCCACAGCGCCATCACGGCATCGCCGATGAACTTGTCGATGGTGCCATGGTGCTTCATGATCGCCTCCGACATCGCGGCGAAATAACGCGAGGTGAAGATCATGACCTGGGAGGGATCCGCTTTTTCCGTCTTCGCGGTGAAGTCGGCGACGTCGGTGAAGAGAACCGTGACCTCGCGCCTGATGCCGCCGAGCTGCAGCGAGGCTCCGGACTGCATCAGCTGACGGACGATCGGCTGCGGAATGAAGCTTGAGAAGTTGCGTACGACGGTGCGCATCGTAAACACCGAGCGCCCCAGTTCGTCGATCTCGTCGATGGCCGATTGCATGCGCGGCCGGTCGGCGAGCTGAAAGCGCTGGATCTCGTCGGTCTGCCGCGCCAGTTCGCGCAGCGATCGGGCGAGCAGCGAGCCGAGCCAGAACGCGAAGGGGAGCATCGCGATCACAAAGCCGAGCGCGACGGCGAACAGCGCGCGCCGCTCCGAGATGATCTTGGCGAAGAACTCGTCGAGCGGGGCGACCACCGCAAGGTGGATGTTGGCCGCACCGGCCGTCTCGATGCGGTGAAAGGCCGCGACAAGGGTCCGTCCGTCGGCGTCGGTGAAGAACTGCTGGGCGAGCCCGTCGGTGCGCCAGGCCTGGATCGCCGCGGACAGGCCGGGAAGCTTGATGGCATCGATCCGGGGCAACGCGTCGCTGCGTTCAGTCATCAGCTCGCGCATCTCGGGATGGCCGACGATGCGGTCGGCGTCGTTGAACAGGAAAGCCAGCCCGGATTTTCCGAGCTTTTGCCGGCTCAGCATCTCCTCGAGGCGATTGAGCAGCAGATCGGCGGCCACCACCCCGCGGCGGCCCTCCCTGAGCGGCGTGCGCAGCGTGTAGCCGGGCTCCCCGGTCGCGTAGAACACATAGGGCCCGGTGAGCAGCGTCTTGCGATCCTTTAAGGCATCGACATACCAGGGACGCTGCCGCGGGTCGTAGCTATGCGGCCCCGCCACCTTCGCGACCTGGGTCAGGTTTTCCGACAGGAACAGCGTCACCGGCGCCGCGGCGGCCGCCCCGGAGCGGGCAATGACGACGACGCGGTAGACGGCGTCGGGGGCAGCATTCAGCGCCGTGCGGAATTGCGGCTTGGCGCGATCGATGACGTCCATCTCCAGGAACGAGCCGTCCTCATAGCCGACATAGAGATTGAAGATCTGCGGATTGTTGCGCAGCATCGAGGCCAGCAGCGCGTAGAGCCTGACATTATCGGCGACGTCGGCCTCCTGGATGGCCGGAATTCCCGCCAGGATCTCGAGGCTGTCGCGCACATTCTTGAACTGCGCGTCGATGCGATCTGCGCCGATCTGGCCCACCTTGTCGATGAAGGTGCTCGCAGCCATCTGCGTGATCGACGAAACCCGCCTGAAGCTGAGATAGACCAGCGTCAGTCCGACCACCAGCACCGCGGCGATGACCACCGTGATGATCGAGGTGCGGAAGCCGATACGAACCGGCCCCCGGCCGGTCTCGCGCGCATCACTCATCGAGCTCGTCGTTCGCCTCCGCTAATATTTGCGCACGATCGGCTTGGTCGAGGCCGGCGTTGGTGGCGCCGGCGAGATCGCGAAGGTGACCCAGGTGTTCCAGCCTTCCGGACGGTTCTCGGCGGCGAACTCCTTGTAGCCCTTGATGTTGAGATAGCCTTGCATGTCGCCCACCGGGAACATGAAGCCGACCTGCGGTCCGACGCCGGCAATGCGCGAGCGGAAGCCTCCAAGCGTAGCGCCCGGGCCCGTGTCGTCGGAGATTTGCTGCATCACGTAACCGACGAGGCCGAGCTGGACGTTCGGCGTGAAGAAGTGCGACGCGCCCCAGTCGAAATGGAAGTCGACGCCGCTCTGATATTGGGTGTCGGGATTCTTGAAGTTGTAGGTGAAGCCGGCAACGCCGGAGAATTCGTTCCCGCTGTGCGGGTTGAAATAGGTGTAGCCGCCGCCAAAATCCATCGCACCATGTCCGATGCCGATATTGGCAAGGCGCGCCGGATCATAGGCCCCGACCGGGACGTCGCCGGTCGCATAGATCATGATATTGTTGACGCCCTTGTTCCACTTCAACGTGACTTGCGGAATAACGTCACCGATATCGGTCAGCGCCTCGGAGCGCGATAGATTGATCGTGTTGCCAAGCGGCCCGGTCAGGGACGCAGCGACCGAGGCATTGTTGCGCCCGCCGAAGGCGAGCAGGCTGACCGAGCCGACCGCGCCGAGGCCTGGCACCGCGAAGGTATAGGTGGGTCCGAAGATCGCCAGATCGCCTTGCCCGCCGATGCCGAGATCGATACGCCCACCGCGCGGAAAGCGTGCCCCGGCGGCGGAGGAGACCTCGGTATGGTAGTAGACCGTCGCCCACGACCAGCCCGGCGTTCCCGGCACCGCGGCGAGACTGCCGAAATTTCCGGGCAGCCAGAAGCTGATGCCGCCCTCGTCGGCGAACGCGGCTTGCGGCGCCGCCGACAGCACGAGTGCGCCAACAATGCCCAGTGCGGCGCGCTTGTGATTCTTGACCCTCTTCATCCTGATCTCCCCATTCCGTTCAAGATATCATAGCGGATTCGCGTGCGCCTCAATTCACCGCCTGCGCCTCCGGGAATTTCCACTTCCCGTTCAGGATTTCTGCGCGCGGCCGGTAGAGCCGAACCGTGTAATTCCAGCCCTTGGTGATCGGCAGGCAATTAGAAATCTTGCCGTCGCAACCACCGAACTGGACGGCTACAGAGCCGTCACGGCCCTTGACGCCGGTGATATTGTTCAACGTGTAGGCGTCGTAGGAATTCTTCTCGAAATATCCCTTGGCATTGTAGACGCTGATCGACCAGAACGCGTCGACAGGGACGTCGCGGACGGTCAGCTTGTAGACCGTCGTGCCGTCATTCTTGGCAGGCGTGACGCTCAGATAGGTGGCGTCCTTGTCGGGATTGCCGCCCCATCCGGCGGCAGTGCCGATCAAATGCCTGACTGGATCGACTTGTCCCTTGGGTCCAAACGCGTGAGCGAAGCCGCCAGTGCGGTCATTCAGCGCAAGCAGCGCATCGCGAATGGCCTTCTGGCTGGCCGGGTCCCAGTTCGGTAGCTCGAGCTTGCCCATACCCTTCTGGCTGACCTTGATGGCGTCCTGAAGGGCGTGCACCTGCGCGATGTCCTTGGGATCGTTCGGATCGACCAGCGTGCGAATCCCAACCACCACGTAACGCGTGCCGACATTCTCGCGCGTCAGCGTGCGCTTGCCGGCACCGTAATAGACCGCGGGCACGTAGTGATCCTCGCTGATCACCTGAAGCGACATGAAGCGCTCGCCGGGATCCGGCATCGTGATCGTGACCGGCCCGGCATCGAGATCGAACACGCCCGACGTATAGAGCGTGTCACGGTTGAGCCGGATCACGCTCTGTTTGTCGATATTGGCCGGCTCGCGGCGATGATTGAGCTTTCCGAGGCCTGCGTCCTTGGCAAGGTTGCTCAGATAGAGATCGGACTCGGCGCGGACGAAAGTGTCGACCGTAACCGGTATTGGCGACTGGCCGAATGCAGACGATGACGCAAACAAAATGCCCGCGAAGCTCAGCAGCGAGACGCCGGCCTTCATGAATTGCTCCTTTGATTGATTTTCATGGCAGTATCTCATTTCGTTATCCCGCCGACCGTGCCGGCGACCCGCTCGACGTCGGGCAGCTTCCAGCTGTGGTCAAACAGCGGCTTCTCCGGGCCGTAGAGGCGGAACAGGAGTTCGAACTTGCGATTCGGATCGGTCGGCACCCAATTGGCCTCCTTGCCCTCAGGCGCCTTCGGGCCGAAATAGACGTCGATCGAACCGTCGGCATTCTTCTGAATGCCGTCGCTGATCGAAGCCCTGCTCGCGCGCGGCATGTTGCGAACCAGTGCGTGGGTCTCGCGGTCATAGACCGTCGCCGACCAGTACTGCCGGACGGGCGCGTTGGCCGGCACGGTCAGGCGGTACATGGCTTCGCCGTCGAAAGGCGCACCATCCCTGTCCTTGCTGGTCATCAGGTAGAACTGGGCGGTCCCGATCCGCTTGATGCCGGTGAAGCCGAGCGTGTAGGTTACGCCGCGCGCATCGACGGGATAGGCATCGGGGTCGCCGTAGCCGCCCTGCGCCGCCTTCACCATCTCGGGCATCGCCGCCGGGAACCACCGGATGCCGGGATTGATCACGGGGAAGCCCTGGTCGTAACGCTCGGACAGCAGTGCGTGGGCCTCGCGCGCGGCCTCATCGAGAATTGCCGTCGTATTCTGATCCGGAGTGAACGGCTTGCCCTTCTCGATGCCGATCGTCCTGAGCTGGTCGATCATCACCCGATCGCGATCGAGCCAGGGCTCGTTCTGCACCACGCGGTCGAGATTGCGGTAGAAGCGCGCGTCATACGGAATCGTCGAGTCGAACAAGACGTCGTAAGCATCGCTGAAATTGGTCGGCGGCGGATTGGCGGCTTGCGCCAGCGGATAGACCCGGATCTGCTTGCCGTAAGCAACCGACTTGGCGATGTCGGCCTCCTTGTGGCTGGCGAGGCTGGAACGCAGCAGCGCAAAGCCGCTGAACGTGTCGGATTGCAGCGCGAAGGTGCCGGCCGGCACCTCGCCCTTGTATCCGGGCGGCAGGATCACGTATTTGCCGCCCTGTCCCTTGTCGGCGCCTTCGGGACCGGCGTCCTCCAGCGGCATCTGCCATGCGGTGACGATGTTACCCGCGATCGATCCGCCTTGCGCCGGCGGAATCTCGATCACGACCGGACCGTCCTTCACGTTCCAGAACGACATCAGGTAGATCGAATCCGGATTGGGCGTCAGCGTCTGGTTCTTCCAATTTACCGGCTTCGACCAGTAGACGATCTCGTTGACCTTGGCCTTGGTGTTCGTGAGCATTGCCTGCAGCATCAGATCGGTATTGACCGCGGGCATCGCCCAGATCATCGCCTCGACGGCGCGGCGGTGGATGTTGCGCGCAGCAAGCTCCTCCGGAGTTTGCGCATTGGCGCCTACCGCCGCAAGCACGACGGCGAGAGCCCCAAGGATCGCTCTTCTCATCCTAATCTCCATCACTCAAAACGGATTTACATAATTGAGAATGGCAACCTGCCGCAGGATCACGCGGCGCACGACGTGGGTCGGCTTCATCCGGTCGGTGTAGATCGCCGCCGTCCCGGTCGAGCCGGCCGGCAACCGGCTGGCAAACGCGGCATCGTCGAGCCTGACGCGCACGACGAAGGGCACGGCCTCGATCGCCTTCGGCGCAACGGCCGTGCCCGAGGTCGTGACCTGGCCGGTCGCCACCGCCTGCAGCACGCTCTCGACCTTGCCGGAATAGATCTGCCCTGGCGCGAACTTGAAGGTCACCTCGACCTCCTGCCCGGGCGCGACATAGCGCGCATCGATCTGGTTGATCTCGACACCGATGATCGTATTCGAGGTATCGATGAACGCCATCACCGGCGACAGCGGCAGGTTCGACACCCGCGCGCCCTTGCGCAGCGCAACGTTGGTGACATAGCCGTCGGCCGGCGCGCGGACCACCGTCTTGTCGCTGTTCCACTGCGCGGCCTCGAGCTGGCCGCTGAGCTGGTCGACCTCGGACTGCCGCTGCTCGACGTCGAAACCACGCCCGGCATCGCGTTCGTAAAGCGTCGTCATCTGCGTCAGCCGCGTCTTCGACAGCTTGAGCTGCGCCGTGATCGCCTTGACCTGCGCATCGTAGGGGGTCGGATCGATCTTGAAGAGAACGTCGCCGGCCTTCAGCGGCGCGTTGGCGACGACGGGCACCTCGGTCACCTCGCCGGCGACGTCAGGCACGATCGACACCGCATTGCGCGCCACCAGCGCCGAACCCTGCGGCGCACCCCATCCCATCGGCACCAGCAGACCGAACATCACCAGCACCAGCACGATGAACGGCGACAGCTTCCAGAACAAATTGAAGCGCACGATCTTGAAATGCACCAGCAGGAACAGCAGCACCAGATAGATGTTGATGATCGCGACGCCCATCACGCATCTCCCGCCCGTCGCGGCGACGGCACATCGACATAGGCCCAGACCAGGGCGACCGGCCACAGTGCAAAGCCGCAGATCAGGGTGATCCAGCCGGCCACCGTCACCGCCTGCGCGTAGGGATGATTGCGCGACTTCGCGATGTGCCCAGGCAGCCAGCCCGCGATGCAGAACACGCCGATCGCGCTGGCAATCAGGATGACCAGCACGATCCAGGCAAATATGTCATAACCGCTCATGGTTCTCCCTTTGCGGACGCGCGGCCGCAGCCGCTCCGCTTATTTCCCTTCATTCTTCAGGAGGAGATCGACCGCCTCGATGATCTTCGTGGCGGGATGCGCCTTGCAGTAGACGATCAGTTGATGCTCACCGGACTTCGCACGGGTGATGTGTGCGTAGTGCTTCTTGGCGAGGCCGTTGTACCAACCGCTGTACCAGGCCGCGAGCATGTCGGCGTCTTCCTGATAGGTGCCGGCAGGCTGCGCGCAGGTCAGCGCCTGCACATCGTCGAAGCCGTTGGCGTCCGCGTAGGCCGATAGTGGCGTCTGCGCCTTTGCGGGTGACAGCATGAGTGCACCGGCAACGAGTACGACGGCGATCTTGTTTTCAGTCTTCATTGATTGATCCTGCGATTTGAATTCGCTGCGAATGCGCGGGCGGTACGAAGTCCCGCCCGCGTCGTGTCGCGCGCGACGAAAATCGGCAATCGCCGTCTTCGCCGCGCCGTCGTTCCATGCTCTGCGCTCTATTGCGGCTTCAAGCGCTCGAGGTCATTGAGCCGCTTCAAGGCCGCCTGCTGTCGAAGCAGTCCGTAATTGATGCCGCCTGCGTTCAGCGAGCTGCCTTCCTGGTAGGGGAACTGGTCGAAGTCGGAGAAGAACTCCTTGATCTTCCCCTGCACGGGCACGATCAGCCACATGTTCTGGGCGAGGAATTGGATCGCTCCGCCGCCTTCCTCAAGGCCGCGCTCATAGGGATCCATGCGCAGATTGGTGATCAGCGACCACGCCGTGACTTCACGTGTGCCGGTTGCGATGTTTCCTTTTGATGAGGCAAAGCTCAGCTTCCAGTCGTTCCACCGGATTGCGTTGAGATTGCCGCCTTGGTCGAAATAGTAGATCGCATCGCGGGGTGGCTCCTTTGCCTCTCCCTTGAAGAACGGCATGAAGTTGTAGCCGTCGAGATGAACCTTGAAGGTCTTGCCGCCTGCGCCGGCAAATCCGGTCTTCATCTTCTCCTTGACGTCATTCATCCCCGCCGCGGCGCATAGCGTAGGGAACCAGTCGATCAGCGAGATGATCTCGTTGTACTCGGTGCCCGGCTTCACCACGCCCGGCCATCGCACCATCATCGGAATGCGCATGCCGCCTTCCCAGGTCGTGCCCTTCTCGCCGTGGAACGGTGTCATCGCCCCATCAGGCCAGAGCGCGATCTCCGCGCCATTGTCCGTGGTGTAGAGGACGATCGTGTTGTCGGCGATGCCGAGATCGTCGAGCTGCTTGAGCAATTCGCCGACCATTCCGTCATGCTCGACCATACCGTCTGCATGGATACCCTTGCCGGTCTTTCCGAGAGACGCCTGCTTCAGATGCGTGAAGACGTGCATGCGCGTCGAGTTGAACCAGACGAAGAACGGCTTGTCCGCCTTGGCCTGGCGGCCGATAAAGTCCTTGGCAGCGCCGAGGAACTCTTCGTCCACGGTGGGCATGCGCGCGGTGTTCAGCGGACCTGTGTCCTCGATCTTTCCATCGGCGGACGATTTGATCACGCCGCGAGGGCCGAACTGCTTACGGAAGTTCGGATCCTTCGGATAGAAATAGCCTTCCGGCTCCTCCTCGGCGTTGAGATGATAGAGATTGCCGAAGAATTCGTCGAAGCCGTGCTTGGTCGGCAGATGTTCGTCACGGTCGCCGAGATGGTTCTTGCCGAACTGGCCGGTGGCATAGCCCTGGGTCTTCAGGGTGTCGGCGATCGTCGGCATCCAGTCCTGGATGCCATGGGGATCGCCGGGCATGCCGATGGTGAGAAGGCCGGTCCGGAACGGCTCCTGCCCGAGGATGAAGGAGGCGCGGCCTGCGGTGCAGCTTTGCTGACCGTAGGCATCGGTGAAGATGGCGCCCTCGCGCGCGATCCGGTCGATGTTGGGCGTGCGATATCCCATCATGCCCATGGTGTAGGCGCTGATCTGCGGAATGCCGATGTCGTCGCCGAAGATCACGAGGATGTTCGGCTTGCGGCCACCGGCCGGCGCCGCGGCGGGCGCGGCCTTCTGGGCCTGCGCGAGAGCCTGTGACGTCAACGCCGCCGTGGCAGCAAGCGACGACGTGCCGAGTAGCACGGCCCGGCGATCAATGTTCGAGGCACCGCAAGTGGAATCGGCGCCGGCGTCATGTTTCTTCGTCTCACTCGTCATTCGACACTCCTGAGTTACTCTAGGTTGCTCGTTCTAGTGACTACGAATCATGCGTTCTGCTCGATCGGTCTCAATGTGCTTCGTTCATCTGGCGGGCTTTGGTCGACCAAAGGACGTGGTGGAGGAAAGCCCGACCGGATTCAGGTTCTGAAGTAAGCGCGTGTCTTCGCGGCGTCTCGCGCGCCGACGCAAGTTGCGCCGGGCTCCGCCGACCTGGCGCAGCAGCCGACGCGGTGACCAGCGCGCCGCGCCGACGGCCGGCGCGAACAGCTCGCGCTCGACCGCGCCGATCTCGTCATCGAGCGCGGCATCATGGGCAACGGCCCTGAACGCCTCGACCGTGTGCTGCGGCGCGACCGGCTCGAACCGCTGCAGCCAGTCGAGCAGCGCGAAGTAAACCGCCTTGGCGTCACCACGGCGCGCGGCGCGCCGCAGCTCGCTGAAGGCGAACGCTTCCGAGCGCAGGTAGGCCTCGCGACGCCGGCGATAGCGCGCCGCGATCGCGCGCACCATCCGCGGCATCAGCCAGCTGAGCCCGGCAAGTACCAGCAGCACGGCCGCAGTCGACTTCCAGCGATCGGCGACGACATCGCGCAGCGCGCCCCATGACCGGCGCGGGCCGGACGTGCCGATTGACGATGCGCCGCCGGCTGCGGGGTTCGCCTCCACGTGCAGCGTCACCGGGTCGAGATGCGCCACATCGATGCTTTGCGCGCCGGTGTTCCACCAGCGCAGGTCGATCGGCGGCAGCACATAGTCGCCGGCCTTCTCGAGCATGTAGACGCCGCTGTCGGTGCGCGCCGAGGACAGCACATCGGTGCGCCCGTCGGTCTTGTCCTGGAGCGACGGCTGCGCGGGATAGAGCTTGAGCCCGTCGAACGCGGTGAACTTCACCGGCGGCAGCAGCATCGCCGGAATGCCTTCGGCCTTGACGGTGACGGTCCGCGTCACGGCATCCCCGGTCTTGAGCTGATCCGACGAACGGTTGACGGTCTGCTCGATCGACAGATTGCGCGCGGCCAGGAACGGCTGCAGGGCGGAGGCCGCGTCCGGGATGAAGGCCTCAAATGCGATCGGCGGCAGCGCGAGCGTGGCTTCGCGCGTCGCCGGCGGCTCGGCGGCGTATTTGATGGTGATCGCCTGGCCGGCGATCGCGTAGCTGCCCGGCTCCTGCGGATGGATGGCGAATTCGAACCGGACGCCGGCATAGGTGACGCCGTCCCGCTGCTCGTTCTCGTTGACGCTCCGCAACTGACGGGTCACGGCATTGCGGACCTGGAAGTCGGGCAACTCGGGCGGCGCCGTCATGTAGTTCGGCGCCAGCACGTCGATCCGCAGCGCGGCCGCCTGCCCCACCACGACGCGCGGCGGATCGATCGTCACCCGCAGGATCGGCTCCGGCGCGCTTTGCTGGGCCAGCGCCGCGCAGGGTATGAGCAATCCGAGCATCAGGGCTACGGCGGCGAGCGGGTGCCTCATGGTTTCGCCCCCGCCGGCCGCGCCGCGTCCTGGATCGCGAATTTCATCTTGAGGAAGTCTGCCGGTGTGGTCTGGACCTGACGCATCCAGGCTTCGGCGGCGCCGGCCGTGGTGAGATCCGTCGGCTTCACCTGGATCCGCTTGCCGCCCTTCTGGGTCGGGTCGACCCGCATCTCGTCGGCCTTCTCGTCCGGCGGCGCGCTGTCGTCCTGCTCCTGCTTCTTTCGCTTCTCCTCTTTCGCCTTCAGCGCCGCCACCACGATGGCACGGTTGGTCTTCGCGGCGACATGGCCAGGCGCGATCTTCAGAACCTCATCATAGGCGGCAATCGCCTTCTCGTAGGCGTGGTTCTGCGCCTGGGCGTTGCCCAGTGCGAAGCGTCCCTCGAGCGTATCGACATGGGCAAATTCCTGCGCGGCCGTCAGGAAGTCGAACGCCCGATAGGCGGCGATTCCGCGCCACATCGGATCGGAGAAGCGCTTGGCCGCGGTCGCATAGTCGCCGCGATCGAAGGCGATGCGTCCTTGCTGATCCGGCGTCAACCACAGGTCGGCAAAACGGCGCGGCTCCTCCGCCCTCGCGGACGACACGTGCGACAGACAGACGAAGGCGACAACCCAGGCCACCGTCGTGCCGCGACGGAACCAGAGCAGGCTGAGCAGTGCAATCGGCAGCAGCAGCCAAAAGCCCTCATCGCGCCATTGCGTACCGAACGCGTCACCCTGCGCGGCCTGATAGCGGGTTTCGATCCGGCGCTCGAGCGCCACGATGTCGGCGTCGTCAATGCTGACCTGTACGACGTCCGAACCGAGCGCGAACCTTTCGCCCTTGTTCGGCGTGACGCTCAGCTTGACCAGGCCGTTCCGTCCGGCGGACTGACGAACCGCTCCCTCCTCGTCACCGCCGTCGTCGGCGACAAGCAGGATCGTGCCGGGCACGGTTTCGGTCGCGAGCGCCTCGGCGGCGAGCGCCACTGCCGCGACGGCGTTCTTCCCGGGCGACGGCATCAGGCCCGGGGTAAGCGCGGCGAGGAAGGGTTCGATGACGGCGCGATCGTCGGTCAGCGGCATCACCAGATGCGCGGTGCCCGCATAGGCGATCAGTCCCGTGCGCGCGCCGGCGCGCGCCGCAAGCAAATCCCTGATCTTCTGCTTGGCGCGTTCGAGCCGCGTCGGCGCGACGTCGCTCTGCCCCATCGTTGCGTCGAGCGACAGCGCGATCATCAGCGGCGCCTTATCCTCGACGAAAGGCGGCAGCTCACGCCGCCAGGTCGGGCCCGACAACGCGACGATGCCGAGCGATAGCGCGGCGGCGACCAGATAAAGCGGGCTGACGCCGCGTCCCGTCCCCGGCTGCACGATGAGATGGTTGAGCAGATGCGGCGCGATCACCCCGCCCCATTGCGCTAGCGGGCTCTGCCGCCACCGCACCCATGCGAATACGGCAGCGACGGGAATCAGCGCGAGCAGCCACAGCGGCCGCAGCAGATGGAAGGGAATCGCGGCCGCGTCATGCATGGCCGATCGCTCCCCTTCGTCCCAGCCCGCTTTCCAGCGAAAGGCCGAGCCACAGCAGCAGCGACAGCATCACGGCGGCGCCGAGCGGCCACTGGAACAGCGGCTGCTTCGGCCGCCACGACAGCGTATCGAGCTTGGCCGGCGCGAGACGGTCGATGTCCGCGTAGATCGCCTGCAACTGCGCACCGTCCTCGGCACGGTAGAAATGGCCGCCGGTCGTGGCGGCGACCGACCGCAGGACGCCGAGATCGACGCGGTTCTCGCCGGTCGCGGCCGGATCGCCGACGCCGATCGTGTCGATCACGACGCCGTTCTGGTGCGCGATGTCGGCGGCATGTTCCGGAGGGACGCGGCTCGCCGTATCGTTGCCATCGGTGAGCAGGACGAGAAGCTTCTCGCGCGCCTTGCTTGCCTCGAAGGTCTTGATCGCAAGCCCGATGGTGTCGCCGATCGCAGTCTGCTGTCCGGCCATGCCGACCTCGGTCTGCGCCAACAGCGCGGTCGCGGTCTGCAGATCCTGCGTGAACGGTACTTGCACATAGGGCCTGGTGCCGAACAGCACCAGCGCGATGCGGTCGCCGTGCCGGTGCGCGATGAAATCCGTGACCACGCGCTTGACGCCGTCGAGCCGCGTCAACATCGCGCCGTCGCTGCCGCGGAAGTCGCGCTGGTCCATCGAGCCGGAGATGTCGATCGCGAGCATCAGATCGCGCGCCGAAACCTCGCGCGTGACGGGATCTCCGACCCATTGCGGCCGCGCCAGCGCCGCGACGATGAGCACCCAGATCAACGCGGCCGTCACCATCTGGATGCGCCGGCGCTGCAGCACGACGGCGCCGCGCTGCGGGGTCTGTCCGGTTGCCGCCGCAAGGCGATCGAAGAACGGCACCATCACGGAGGCTTGCCGCGCGCGATACGGCGGCAACAGCCACCACACGAGGATCGGCAGCGGCAGGAGCGCGAGCATCCAGGGCCATGCGAACTCAAACATGGTGCCCCCTGATCCAGCGCCGCACCAGATCCTGCAGCGCTGTGAGGTCGCCGGCATCGGCCGTCGTCCGCCCGTACGGCGCGGTCGCGAGCAGGCGTCCCGCGCCTTGCGAGAATTCGTTCCCGCCATAGCTGCGGTCGAGGAACGCAAGCCAGCCCGCGCCGGCAAGTGGCGCGATGGTTTCGCGCGGAAAGGCATCGAGCGCGGTCTGCCGCACCAGCAGCGCGAGGCTCGCCGCCATTCCCTCCGGGACGCCGCCTCGTGTCTGCAGCAGCCGGTCAAGCTCCGCGAGCGCCGCACGCCGATAGCGGTTGGCGCGGAAATGCCGCAGCAGGCGCCACGCCGCAACGGCGACCGCCGCGGCAACCAGCACGATCACGATCCGCGATGCCCATGTCGCCGGAAGCAGGCTCACCGACGGTGGCAGCGGGATATCGATCAGGCCCGCAACGGGATCCACGGTGACCGGTTGGGTGTCAGCCAAGAGCCGCCTCCGCTCTGGTGTGACCGCCACCGCGTCCGTGCCGGGCCGGCAGCCCGCCGAGGAGACGCCGGATTTGCGGCGCCGTTTCCTCGGCTGTGCTCAGCGGCAGCACCGGAATGCCGAGCTCGCGCGTCCACGCGAATACGCCGCGCAGCCGCTCCTGCGATGCCTGCGCGATACTTTTGCGGACGCTCTCGCGGCCGACTTCGAGCTGAATCTGCAGCTCGCCATCGGTCACGGTCATCCGGCTCGAGACAGGCAAATCGCTTTGCAAGGGATCGTGGACCAGCACCGCGACCACGTTGTTATGCCGGGCGATCGCCCCGATCATCCGGCGCGTTGCGCTATCCGCGCCATCGAAATCGCTGATCAGGATCACCGTGGCGTCGTGCATCGTCCGCCGCTCGGCATGCTCGAGCGCCCGGTTGAGCATGCCTGACGCCGGAACGATGCCGCGGCCGACGCCGAGCGCCTGGTTCTGCGCGACGATGGTGGACAATATCTGCAACACCGTCGCGCGACTGCGCCGCGCCGCCAGCTCGACGACATCGCTGTCATTGAACACGATGGCGCCGACCCGGTCGCCGACGCCGAGCACACGCCAGGCGCCGATCGCGGCGGTCTCGGCTGCGGTGACCGACTTCATGGCGCGCCGGCTGCCGAAGAACATCGACAGCCGCTGATCGACCACCAGCAGGGCCTGACGGTCGCGCTCCTCGTTGAAGACGCGCACATGCGGCTTCTGCAGCCGCGCCGTGACCTTCCAGTCGATCTCGCGGACATCGTCGCCCGGGCGATAGTCCCTGATCTCCTCGAAGTTCAGCCCGCGGCCGCGCATGCGCGAGGCGAACCGGCCCGACAGCAGACTATGCACCGGCTGGCGCGGCAGGAACGAAACCCTGCGATCCCTGAATTCGAGCGCGATCAGATCGTCGAGACTGACATAGACACCGGGCGTTCTTGCTGATGTCTCCGTCATCACGGCCCTCACGCTGCAGCGACAAGCTCGGTGATCTTGTCGATCACCTGGTCGGGGCTGATGCCCTGCGATACGGCCTCGTAGCTCAGGATCAGCCGGTGCCGCAGACAGTCGTGGATGACGGCGCGGATGTGGTCGGGCGTGACGAAATCCTGCCCGTCGAGCCATGCGCGCGCCCGCGCGCAGCGGTCGATGGCAAGGCTGCCGCGCGGGCTGGCGCCGATCTGGATCCATTTGCTCAGGGGCTCGCCGTAGCGGCCGGGAAACCGCGTCGCATAGATCAGGTCGACGATATATTTCTGCGCGAGGTCGGAGACGAAGATGCCGTCGAGCTCGCCGCGCGCATCGAGAATCGCCTGCTGCGGCACCGGCGGCGGCTCGGCAGTTCCGGCTTCCGGCTTCCGCGCATTTTCGGCACGATTGAGCTTGATGATCTCGCCTTCCGTCGCCTCGTCGGGATAGGTGATCACGACATGCATCAGGAAGCGGTCGAGCTGCGCCTCGGGAAGCGGATAGGTGCCCTCCTGCTCGATCGGATTCTCGGTCGCGAGCACCATGAACAGGTCAGGCATCTTGTAGGTCTTGCCGGCAACGGTGACCTGTCGCTCCTCCATCGCTTCCAGCAGCGCCGACTGCACCTTGGCCGGCGCGCGGTTGATCTCGTCCGCCAGCACGAGGTTGGCGAAGATCGGCCCCTTCTGGAATTGAAACTGGCCGCCCCTCTCGGTCTGCAGGTAGATCTCCGCGCCAGTCACGTCCGACGGCAGCAGGTCCGGCGTGAACTGCACGCGCGACAGATCCGCGGCAAGATTCTTCGCCAGCGTCTTCACCGCCCGCGTCTTGGCAAGCCCCGGCAGGCTTTCGATCAGGAGGTTGCCGTTGGCCAGCAACCCGATCAGCATGCTCTCGACCAGATGATCCTGCCCGAGCACCGACTTGCCGATGCGCGCCTTGAGATCGAGCACGGCGTCGCGGGCCGCGGAGTCCTTGGCAGTTCGCCGCGCCGGGGCGGCCGCTAACTGTGTTGCGGCATGGTCTGACATTGCACTACGGCTCCTTGGACCCCGTAAACCACCTGTAATAGGGGTTTCGTCTCGCCGCTTGACTGAGGCTCGCCATCTCGCGCGCGTAGGCCTGCCGGTTGCCCGCATAGGCGCTGAGGCCGGCACGATAGAACGCATCAAGATCTCGCCTTTCGCTCAGCAGCGAAGTGGTGAATTGCTCGTCCGCTCCCTTGAGCGGCGGTTCGCTACGGTACTGCCAGATGTGCGAAATCGTCCGGCTGAACTCGTCCGGACGAACCCATGTCGCGTATTCGATCCGCGGCCTGTCGTCTGTCACTGCCGGCGCGTCCGCCGCGTAGCGCACGAGCCCGTCGCGGTCGGTGATCCAGGTTGCGATCAGCGCGGCGACCGAGTTGACGCCGACCGCGGAAAGTGCCGCAGAGGTCTCGGGCTGGTTGAATCTCGCGCTGATGCGCTCCGCATCCAACTGAATCGGACGACGCGACCCGACAAGCAACATCTCATGCAGCTCCGATGTCCACAGAGAGGCGTACGGAAACACATCGATGAAGCTGCGAACCAGTGCGCGCGTGTCCTCATCGTTCTGCGTTGGCAGCGGCAACCATTGCGCGACGATCCCGTCGTCGTTCAGTCGCGACGAAGCCAGGCGATAAAAATCGCGAGAATAGAGGTTGACGACGCCCACCGCCGATGGCGGCGGCGGCTCCAGCGTGATCAGGTCGTAGATCTGGCTCTCGCGCTGCAGGAGGCGACGGCCGTCGCCCAAGCGCTTCTCCAATCCCGGGTCGGTCGCGGCGTTGAAGGTGCCGTCGAAAATCGGAGCCGCACGAAGGACCGCCGGGAGCAGCTCACCCACCACCCTCCTGTCGAGAGCAGGGAATTGTGAGAGAGCGCCGGCCGTAATGCCCGTGCCGTAGCCGATCACCAAGGCTGATTTCGGCTCGCCATTGTGAATGATGAGAGGCAGGAGCGCTTGCAGCCGCATGTAGCGCAGCGACGGCATGGCGTCGCCGGAATTGGATACGCCCTGGATATAGAGCCGGCGGAAGCGGCCGGTGTTGACCACCGCGACCGTCCCACCCGGGCTCTCCTCATAGAACATGATTCTTCCCGACCGCGCTGCCGGCAATAATTGGGCAAATCGGTCGGACGGCGTGGCAACCGCAGCGACGATGCAGGCTGCGCCGACCGCGACTGCCAGTCCAAGGCCGGTGCGGCTCGAGCGACCGCCCCAGCAGGCCAAGACGCCCAGCAGGCCGGCACCGATTGCGAGCAATGCAAGGGTGTGGACAAGCCCGAGCCAGGGCAGAAGCACGAAGCCGGTGAGAAGCGCGCCGCCCACTCCGCCCAGCGTATTGACCGCCACGACGGCGCCAACGTCCTGCCCGATGTGCGCATCCCGCACCACCAGACGCAGCGCCACCGGAAAGGCCGCCCCGAGCAGCAAGGTCGGCAGGAACACGATGCAGAACGCTGCCACCGCGAAGCGGGCGCACATGCCGGCGAATTGGTTTTCGGTAAGGCGGAGCACGAACGCCTCGGTCGCCGTCTGCGCGACCACGAGCCAATGGCCAAGTGCCGCGATCTCGATCAAGGCCAGGAACCCGGCGGCGGCGATCAGAAGGCCAAAGACACTCCAGGGATCGCGGATCCGGTCGATGACCCGCGCAACGATCGCGGCGCCCGCCGCAAGTCCCGCGAGGTACGTGGCAAGCACCACCGAAAACGCGAAACTGCGCGTGCTCATGAATTGAACGATGGACTGGGACCAGATGACCTCATAGCCGAGGGCAATTGCGCCGGCGGCAGCATAGAGGGCAACGGCCAATCCGACCCGGCGCGGTTGATGCACCGCCGCGCCGCGGGCAGACCTGATCCTCGCCGACGCCAAGGGAATCCGGCCGAGCACCGTTGCCCCCGCCGCCGCGAGGACATTGAGGGTCGCCGCCGCGATCGAGGTCCCTTGCACCCCGAACAGCGGAATGAGGACGAACATCGGCAGCAGAGCGCCAAGAATCGCGCCGGCCGTGTTGGCGGCGTATAGCCGGCCACCGACGCGCCCGGCATCGCCGGAATTCTGCAGCACCGCACGCACAAGGACCGGTAGCGTCCCACCCATCAGAAGCGGGGCGATACCGACCAGAACGAACACCATGGCCCATGCGAGCAAGCCGCTCGCGCTCTCGATCGCCACGAAGACCGGCTCAATATTCGCCAGGATCAATGTGGTGGCGACGCCGGTTATGCCGATGCCGATCTCGATCGCGATGTAGAGTTTCGCCGGCTGGCTGGCGCGGTCAGCCCTTCCACCAAAGATCAGGCCGCCCAACGCCAGGCCGGTAAAGAAGGCGCTCACGGCGGTCGTGATGGCATAGACATCAGCGCCGACGACCAGCGAGAGCTGCTTGATCCAGATCACCTGGTAGATCAGGCCGGCGACACCCGAGACGAATGCCAGCGCCGCTGCGACAAGCCTCCGGCTCGCACCGGCGTCCAGATTCTTTCGCTGCGCTCGGGTCGCGGTCGATGCAGACCCTAGGCTCGATCGAGCATCCATCCGCTAGTCCCCTTGGATACAGTGCGAGACAGGCCAATACCACTGGCCTGTCTCGCAGGGCCTCGCGACTATTCGAGACCGCGCTTCTTGAACGACTCGTCGATCTTCTTGTCGACCTGCTTGCGAACCTGATCGATGCTGAAGCTCGCCGGGCGCTGGCTCGGGGGATACTCGGCAAACGTCTGGAGGAACGCCGCCGACTCCATCACCCCTTTGGCAAACAGGTAGGCGTTTTCCACGCGCCATTGGTCATAACCGCTGCCCGAGATCTCGGCGTGCTCATATGGGTCCATGCGCAAGTTGAACATCTTCGGAACGCGCAGCGGCGTGAAGGGGTTCGCCCAAACGTCAAACTGTCCAGGCTGCTCCTGCTTCTCGAAGACGAACTTCCAGTTGTCAAAACGTACGGCTACCAGCGCGCCGTCGTCATTGAAGTAGAAGAAGTCGCCGCGCGCACTCTTGTCCGTCTTACCCGTGATGTAGTCGAGTTGATTGAACCCATCGAGGTGATTGCGGAAGGTGGTCGGGTTACCCTGCGGCTGCCAGCCATTCAAAAGGCGTTCCTTGACGGACGTATCCCCGGCAGCGGCAAGCAGGGTTGGGAACCAGTCGAGGCCCGAAACGATGCCGTTCGCTATCTCGCCGGACTTCACGTGGCCCGGCCAACGAATCATCGCCGGAACGCGGAAGGCACCTTCCCAGTTGGTATCCTTCTCCGAACGGAACGGCGTGGTTGCCGCATCCGGCCAGGTGAAGGCGTTGGGACCGTTGTCGGTCGTGAACACGACGATGGTGTTGTCGGCGATCTTGAGATCCTCAAGAGTCTTCAGGAGCTTTCCGACATTCTGGTCCATCTCCCACATACCATCGGCATACTCGTTGCCGGGCATGCCGCTCTTGCCGCGATATTCCGGTCGAACATGCGTGAAGATGTGCATCCGAGTGAAGTTCATCCAGGTGAAGAACGGCTTGTTGGCCTTCGCCTGCCGCTGGATGAAATCGATCGCAGCGCCTGTCGTCTCATCGTCGACCGTTTCCATGCGCTTGCGCGTCAGCGGCCCGGTGTCCTCGATCTTGCCGTCGGCAGACGACTTGATTACCCCGCGCGGAGAATAGGCTTTGACAAAGTCCGGATCGTTCTTCGGGAAATAGGGACGCTCCGGCTCTTCCTCGGCATTGAGGTGATAAAGATTTCCGAAGAATTCGTCGAAGCCGTGAGCGGTCGGCAAGTACTCGTCCCTGTCGCCGAGATGGTTCTTGCCGAACTGTGCGGTAGAATAGCCAAGCGGCTTGAGCGCTTGAGCGATCGTGATGTCGCCCTTCTGGAGTCCGACTGTCGCGCCGGGGATGCCGACCTTGCAGAGTCCGGTACGCAGACAGGCCTGCCCGGTGATGAAGGTCGAGCGCCCCGCGGTGCAGCTGTTCTCGGCGTAGTAGTCCGTGAAGATCATGCCTTCATTGGCAATGCGGTCGATGTTCGGCGTCTTGTAGCCGACGACCCCGCGGGTATAAGCGCTGATGTTCGCTTGACCGACGTCGTCACCGAAGATCACGAGGATGTTCGGCTTTGCCGCAGCCGGTTGTTGCGCGGACGCAGTCCGTTGAGCAAACGGGACCATGCTCGAAGCGAGCAGCGCCGCCGCCAGCAACGTCCCGCCAAGCAGCTTGCCTCCTAGACTCGATTTCTGATTCTCTACTCTCGGAAAACTACCATCATTACTCATTCGATGCTCCCTTACACGGATCGCAGCTGTGATGTGGCCTCAGGTTGATGCTTGCTTCACTTGTTCACTTTCACTCTGTTCTGTGACGCTCCCCGGCTTCAATTCACGACAGCAACCATTTCTTTTGCTTCCCGGTGTTGAGTATCGACGCGGACATCGCTTCAACTCCCTGACTGACCGGTCCGCGACCGCACCACACATCTGAACCCGACATGGCTGGTCGACGTATCGACCGGTTCGGCATGCCGCGCGGCGGGGCGATAGCGGCGGCAATAGTTCGGGGCACAGAGATGCGAGCCGCCCTTCAGCACCTTCCGCGGAATCTTGATCGCGGGCTGGGCGGGGTCGTAGCTCGCCTCCTCGCGGCCGCCGCGCGGATTCTGCGGGATGCAGCAGGGCTTCGCGGCGTCGGCCTCATGACCGGCGGACCACCAGTCGGCGGTCCACTCCCAGACGTTGCCGATCATGTCGTGGACGCCGTAGCCATTGGGCGGAAACGCGGTCACCGGCGAGGTGCGGTCGAAGCCGTCCTCGCAGAGGTTCTGAATCGGGAAATTGCCCTGCCACGTGTTGGCCATGTGCTTGCCGCCGGGCGTCAAGGCATTGCCCCAGGCGAACTCCTCCGCCTCGAGCCCGCCGCGCGCCGCGAACTCCCACTCGGCTTCGGTCGGAAGTTCCTTGCCGGCCCATTTGGCGTAGGCGAGCGCATCGGCATAGGCGACGTGGACGACCGGATGGCTGCCGAGCACGTTGATGTTGCTGCGCGGGCCGTAGGGGCGGCGCCAGTTCGCGCCCTTCATCAAGGTCCACCATTGGCTCCAGTCGCGCAGGGTGGTGACGCGGCGCGGCGGCTGAAACACCAGCGAGCCGGCGTAGAGCATATGCGGCAGCGCACCCGGATATTGCGCGGGATCCGGCGGCCGCTCGGCGACCGTGATGTGCCCGGTCTCCCGCACGAATTGGCGGAATTGAGCGTTGGTCACCGGGGTGCGGTCGATCCAGAAGCCGTCGACCGACGCGCGATGCGCCGGCGCCTCCTCGGGATAATGCTGGTCGGAGCCCATGCGGAACGTGCCGCCGGGAATCCAGACCATGTCGTCGGTCTGGACGCGGTCGTCACGCTCTCGTTCAGTGGGGGCGATCTCTACCCGGGACATGGCGATGCACCTCTTTTTTGCGCATTACCGCGAGCAGTAGTCCCAGAAGCCCTGTGTTCGCGACGGGTCGGTGTAGTACCAGCACATGCCGGCTGCCGGCGGCGGTCCCGCCCAGGCGGCTGCGCTCGCCGCGCTGACGAAACCGATCGCTGCGCCGGCCGCGACCGCGCCCCCGATCGGCCAGCCGTACCAGCCGGGCCGCGCCCAACCTCCGGGCCGAGGTCCAACCCAGCGCGTGCCGCCGCCGTGCCAGCCGGGCCTCACTCCCGGACCCACTACGGTCCGGCTACGATAAGCAACCGCACCGCCGCGCGGTCCCACGGCAACGCCGCCCCGGCGCGCGACCGCGCGCACCTGCACAACGTTACCGCTGCCTTCTTGCTGTTCGATGATCGGCAATGAAGCGGAAGAGCCGATGCTGACCGCCGACGCCGGGCCGGCCTGTGCGACAATCGCGGCTGCTCCAACGAGCGCCAGACGGAAAATCCTGTTGAAGATCGGAGCGTTATGATCTCGGTGACCGAACGTCGTCCATGATTGGGTCGTGCCTGAGTGCATTGTCGCGCCCTTCCATTTTTCTGTGCTGCACTTTTCGGCAGCGTTGATCCGTCAGGCCTTCTTCCCTTTTCTCCTCCGTTGCCGATCCATATGCACACTTGCGTGCACAGGATTTCCCCATCGTGACCCGTTCCACTGGACGTTGTCACGAGCGAATTCTGCTGTCAGTTCAAACGATAGCGGAACGCACTATACAAGTGATGTGCACTTTGTGCCAATCTCAACCCCGAGGCGTGCAGGCTTAACGGAAGATGCTCGAATTCGATCAATCCGATCCGGTCGGCCTTATTGCTTTCTCGAAAAAACAAGCGAAAATCTGCACGTTTGCAAATCCACCACCACGATCTCGCCATGCGAATCAAACCAATCTAGGCACATTGTCGCGGCCGCACTTTTTGTACCGACTTCAAGCATTTGGTTTTAGTAGATTAATCGCGCTGCAGTTGTGAACGTGGATATGGGCCAACACCTGACGGTCAGCACCGGCGAGCTTGACGGCTTCGAGGGTCTTCACGATGCCGTCAAAGGTTCGCATGTCGAAGTCATGCAGCTTGAGCGCGGCAAGTTGCGCGGCACATTGTCTCACGTCGGGATCGGTGACTTTTCGCTCAGCATCGGCGCGTTCAATGTCGGGGTCCGCACCCAGCGCATCTCGACCGATCCCAAGCTGATCATCGGAATGCTGCTGAACGCGACCGACCGTGTCACGCATTGGGCGTTCGACATGCAGCCGGCCGATGTGCTGGTGATTCCGCCGTCGGTCGAGCATGACGGGGTCTTTCACAGCGCTTCGTCCTACGCCGCCATCCGCTTCGACCTCGCTGATCTGCCCGACATATTCGGCGGCGAGCCGCGGCTCGCCGACGCCGAAACCTGGCAGGCCAAGAACCACTTTCGCGCCGACCCCACGATCGGCATGGGCGCGGCGGACAAACTGCCGCGGATCGTCGCGCACCTCGCGCGCTATCCAGACGCCTTGACGGACGCGTCGGCCGACTTCTGGAGGCGCGCGATCGTCGACTGCGTGACCGCGACCGTCGTGACATCGCTGCCGCCCGACGAAACGAGCTATCTGCCGTCGGCGATGCGCTTGGTGCGCCACGTCGAGGACTATCTGCACGCCGCGGGCACGCGCCCGGTCCATGTCTCGGAAATCTGCACCGAGCTTCGGCTGTCGCGACGCAGCCTGCACCGCGCCTTCCACGAGGTGTTCGGGGTCGGCCCGGTGACTTTCCTGCGCTACAAGCGGCTCTGCATGATCCGTTCGATCCTGCGCGAAAGCACCCCGGACCAGACCACCGTCTCCAAGGTTGCGATCGAACAGGGCTTCATCGAACTCGGGCGCTTCTCGCAATATTACCGCGCGATGTTCGGGGAGTATCCGTCGCAGACGCTCGGTTATGCCGGCTAGAAGCAGGCAGCCGCTACGCTTGCGCAAACTCATCTCGCTCGCGCCGGATCGCCATTGCCCGACAGCACCTGCGCGGCGCCGCCGACGCCGCGGCGGAAGGCTTCATCGAAGGTGACCCCGCGAAACTGCCATTTGTAATCCTTACCGTGCCAGGCCATCCGCCATTGCGTGGCCCAGCCGAGATCCTTGTCGTCCCAGACCAGCCGACCGAGCAGGCTGGCCTCGCCGCCTTGCGCCGCGACGATCGAACTCAGCTTCGCCGGCGGCGTCTTCAACAGTTCGGCGGCGGTGAGGTTGGCGCTCGTCAATGCCGCTGTATCGGGCAGCACGAAACGCATGCCGCGTTTTCCGGCCGCAGCCGCAAGCGCGTCGCGTTGCAGGTCGGACTGCGTCCCGTCGGATGTGACGATGTAGTCCTTTGGACCGTGCTGCATCTCGGCGAAGACGCCGAGCACCGGTCGCTGCGACCGCCACGGCTTGAGACCGAGCCTGGCGAGAATGCCGTCGATCTTCTTCTCGTCGAAATCCACCGTCAGGTCGTAGGGCCGGTCGCGGGTGCCCTGCTCGTCATGATGCGGCTTGCCGGCATATTGATCGTGATAGTCGAAACTGCTGACGAAATCCTTGGCCTTCGATTTGTAGGCAGCTAGCCGGCGGTCGCCTGCCAGCATTGGCTGACCGGAAACCTTGATCAGCACATCTTCCAAACATGCACCGAAGCCAATGATGCGGTTCGGCTCGCCCTGGCCGGTGACGACGGTCTGCGCGCGGTAGAGGCTGTCGTCTGCCGCGGCCATCGCACCACAGCAAGCGATCCATGCAGCGGCAAGCAGCACGCAAACCGCGCCGCGTGCGAGCGTTGCGATCAGATCGCGCTTCGTCTCAAGCAAGGCAGCCATGGTCACCTCCGCTCGGTCACTTCATTGACGCCACAGATTGGCGGTATTTCCCGGTCGCGCGCCAACGCGTTCGGGACATGGGCGCCATTCCATCGGCCGCACTGTGCGCTCTGGCCACGCGCGGCAGGCCTGGCATATGCTCAGCGCATGCGCGGCAGCGCCGCGAGCGCTGCCCAACACAAGAGCACCGAGCAGGAGACGTTCCGTGAAATGCTATGAGTTGCAAGGCCCCGGCGGCGTCGACGCGCTGGCGTTGGTCGACAAGCCGGTTCCGCAAGCCGGCCCGGGCGAGGTCCTGGTGCGGCTGAAGGCGGCGACGCTGAACTATCGCGACCTGCTCACGGTCAAGGGCGGTTACGGCTCGCGCCAGAAATTTCCGCTGGTGCCGGTCTCCGACGGCGCCGGCGTGGTCGAGGCGGTCGGCGCCGGCGTCAGCAGCTTCGCACCCGGCGATCGCGTGATCGGCAGCTTCTTCGAAAGCTGGCTCGGGGGCGAGCCGAGCGAGGCGCGGATGCGCGCGGCGCTCGGCGGCAGCGTCGACGGTGTGCTGACCGAGTACCGGGTCTTCCCCGCGCATGCGCTGGTGCGCACGCCGGATCATCTGAACGACATCGAGGCCGCGGCACTGCCATGCGCCGGCCTCACAGCGTGGAGCGCGGTGGTCAAGCTCGGCGACATCAAGCCGGGGCAGACGGTGCTGACCCAGGGCACCGGCGGCGTCTCGCTGTTCGCGTTGCAATTCGCCAAGATGTGCGGCGCCCGCGTCATCGCGACATCCTCCAGCGACGCCAAGATCGCGCGGCTGCAACAACTCGGCGCCGATGTCACGCTCAACTACAAGACCACGCCCGATTGGGGCAAGAAGGCGCGCGAGCTGACCGGGCGCGGCGTCGATCTCGTCGTCGAGGTCGGCGGCGTCGGCACGCTGAACGAGTCGATCCGTGCCACCAGGATCGGCGGCACCATCGCCTTCATCGGCGTGCTCGCAGGTCCCGCCTCGTCCGATACGCGGCTGCCGCTGATGGTGATGCAGCAGCAGCGGCTGCAAGGCGTCACCGTCGGCTCGATCGAGGATCTGCAGGCGCTGTGCGACGGCATCAGCCTGCACGGCGTCAAGCCCGTGATCGACAAGGTGTTCGCGTTCGACCAGGCCAAGGCCGCGTTCGCCCACATGGCGAGCGGCGCGCATTTCGGCAAGATCGCGATTGCGATCGGCTAGCACGTGCACGATCAAGGCCTGGAGCATGCTGAGATTGCGCCGAACAGCGACGGCGCTGCGCTCCCTCGCCCCGTTCTTAGGGGGAGAGGGTTGGGGTGAGGGGCTGCCTCCGCGTATGTCTGGTGATAGCTGTATTCGCGGAGACCCCCCTCACCCGGAACGCATCGAACGATGCGTTCCGACCTCTCCCCGCACGCGGGGCGAGGTGAAGCGGAGCCCGCCGCTCGATTCGAGGTAAGCTCATCCCGCTCTAGCGCCCCGTGAACTGGGCCTTGCGCTTCTCGACGAAGGCCTGGCGGCCTTCCTTCGCGTCGGCGCTCTCGCGGATCACCTGCTGCAGCTCGATCTCACGGCGGAACTGATCGGCGTAGCTGGCGTGCTCGCTCTCCTCGAGCAGCTGCCGCGTCGCGACCAGCGCGCGCGTCGGTCCGTCCGCGAGACGGCCGGCGAGCGCCTTCGCCTCGCCGAGCAGTTTGGCATCATCGACCACGTCGCGCACCAACCCCCACTCCTTGGCCCGTTCGGCCGGCAGCGGCTCGTTCAGCAACATCAGGTCGAGCGCGCGCTGGCGGCCGATCAGGCGCGGCAACAGCCAGGTCGAGCCGAGATCGGGCACCAGGCCGATCCGGCTGAACACCTGGATGAAGCTCGCCGAGCGCGCCGCCAGGATGATGTCGCCGGACATCGCGAGGCTGAAGCCGCCGCCGGCCGCGACGCCGTTGACCGCGACCACGACAGGCACGCGGCATTCGCGCAAGGCCTGCATCGCCGGCCAATAATGTCTCATCACGCCGGTGTAGATATTGTCGCCGAGCGACTGGAACGCCTTGAGGTTCTGCCCGGAGCAGAAGCCGCGTCCCTCCCCGGTCAGAACCAGCGCGCGGATGTCCGGGTCGAGGCTCATCTCGCCGACGGCGAGTGCGAGATCGCCGAGCAGTTCCGGCGTCATGGCGTTCAGGCTCGCGGGATCGTTGAGCGTCAGGATGCCGACCTTGCCGTCCCGTTCACGCTTCACACCGGTCATTTTCCGCTCCCTGAAATTGGTTCTTGTTGTTGCACTGACAGTGCCATGCTTGGCATGCTACGCCAACGTGTCCCACCCGCAACAAGAACAGCGAAAGCAACGCCATGTCCGACCAGTTCTCCAACTCGCAAGTGATCCGCAAGCCGGCCGTCAGCGCCAAGGGCGGCATCGTCGCCGCACAGTCGCGCCGGGCGGCCGAGGTCGGCGCGGAGGTATTGGCTGCGGGCGGCGATTGCGTCGACGCCGTGATCGCAACCACCTTCGCGCTTGGCGTCGTGGAGCCGTGGATGAGCGGCGCCGGCGGCGGCGGCGCGATGGTGCTGTATCGCGCCAAGGAGAACCAAGTCGAGGTGATCGACTACGGCATGCGCGCGCCCGACGGCCTGCGCATCGAGGATTATCCGCTGACCGGCGGCGCGGCCTCCGACCTGTTCCCCTGGGCGCGGGTCAAGGACGACCGCAACCTGCACGGCCCCGGCTCGATCGCGGTGCCCGGCGTCGTTGCCGGCATGGAGGAAGCGCATCGCCGCCACGCCAAAATGCCGTGGAAGGACCTGCTGGCGCCGAGCGTCAAGCTCGCCGGCGAGGGCCTTTTGGTCGATTGGTGGACCACCGCGATGATCGCAAGCTCCGCCGCCGATCTGCGGCGCTATCCCGCCAGCGCGGCGGCGTATCTGCAGGACGGCCTGCCGCCGAACGCGCAATGGGGCATCAGGTCGGTGGTCCGCATGCCGCAGGACAAGCTGAAGGCGACGATGGCGCAGCTCGCCGCGGCCGGTCCGCGCGATTTCTACGAGGGCGATCTGGCGCGCAGCATCGCCGACGACATCCAGGCCGCCGGCGGCGCGCTGTCGGTGCGCGACCTCGCCGCCTTCCGCGCCCATCTGCGCGAGCCGCTGAAAATTCCCTACCGCGGCGGCACGGTCTATGCGACGCCGGAGCTGACCGCGGGTCCCACGATGGCGCGCACGCTCGGCCTTTTGCAAAAGGCGCTGGCGCCTGCCCAGGGCGGTCCGGATGCGGCGGCCTACGCTGCCTATGCCGAGGCGCTGCAAGCCGCCTATCGCGAGCGGCTGAAGGACATGGGCGACGTCGACGGCCGTCGCGCGCTCGGCGCCGAAGCGATCGCGCCAAGCTGCACCACGCATTTCTCCGCGGTCGACCGCGACGGCAACATGGCCGCGGTGACGCAGACGCTGCTGTCGACCTTCGGCTCCAAATTCGTGACGCCGAACACCGGGCTGACCATGAACAACGGCATCATGTGGTTCGATCCGACGCAAGGCAATCCGAACTCGCTCGCGCCCGGCAAGCGCTGCCTGACCAACTACACGCCTGTCGTGGCGCAGGCCGCCGACGGCCGCACGCTTGCCGCGGGCGCATCGGGCGGCCGCCGCATCCTGCCGGCAGTGTCGCAACTGCTCTCCTTCGTGATGGATTTCGGCATGGATCTCGACGCCGCGATCCACCAGCCGCGGATCGACGCCAGCGAAGGCGCCGTGGTGATCGGCGACAAGCGCCTGCCCGCGAGCGTACGCGAGGCGCTGCGCGGCCGCTTCGACTTCGAGGAGGCCCGTATCCAGACCCTGCCGATGAAGTTCGCCTGCCCGAGCGTCGTGCTGCGCGACGGCACCACCAACAGCGGCGCCACCGAGCCGTTCCAGCCCTGGGGCGATGCGGTCGCGGAGGGGTGAGTTATACGCACGACTCCTTCTCCACCGTCGTCCCGGCGCAGGCCGGGACCCATACGCTGCAGCGAGAATTGTGGATCGCGCTCGTCGTTCCAGCATCGCGAAACAACGACCATCGGTGGTTATGGGTCCCGGCCTTCGCCGGGACGACAGTGAATGTGTTGCACGACCTGTGAGTCACACGCTCGCATTCTCGCGACACGATCTGCCCGCGCCTTGCTCTTCGTTCCGCTCCCTCTCGATCGGAGGGCGCAGGGAAAGCCAGGTGCCGATCGCACCCATGGCCTCGTGCAAAAGGTCGGGCCGCTCAGTGATTTGGCGCTTTTCGCCACCCGCGCCCGCGGACATTGCATGAGCCAGACGGGCTGATACATTTGGACCGACAACAATTGCGGTGACCGGCTTGAGTGAAGCAAGCGCAGACGTGCCGCCCGGCGCGCGACTTCTTGGACGCGAGTGGCTGGGCTTCGACGGTGAAATCGCCACAGTCCGTTTCGAGGCGCAACCCTCGTTCACCAACCGCCACGGAACGATCCAGGGTGGTTTCCTTGCCGCGATGCTGGATTCAGCGACGGGCCTCGGCGCCCTCGCAGTGCTGCCCGCAACGCGGACCGTCGTGACCAGGACCCTCACCACGCGGTTTCTCAAACCGGCGCGCGTCGGCCCGATCACGGCCAAGGCGAAGGTCATCTCGCAGACCGACCGCGACATGATCGTCGAAGCCGATCTGATCGACGCCAACGATGTAACGGTCGCCAGCGCCACCGCCGAGTTGCAGGTTCTGGACAAGCGATAGTCCGCAGCCCGATCAGCAATCCCTACATCGCGCCAGCAGGGTGACTTCGTTCAGTCCGTAACCGTCGATGGTCTCGACGGTGCAGCCAAGCTCGCGTTCGCAATAATCGATCCACGGCTCGGGGCTGGTGCAATAGAGCTGCACCGGCGACGCATCGGCGGCCGCCGTGCCTTCCGTCCCGCCGGTAACGAAGTTGACGCTGAAGCCACGCAGGCTGGCGCGGCGCAGGTCGGCCAGCATCCCGGCGACAAATGCCTCCCAGGATCGGCGGCAGCCGCCGACATCGACATTCATGATGCCGCTCGCGACCGAATAGGTCGCGCGACGCAGGCTGCCCTTGCCGACCTTGAAGCGGCGCCCCGGCGCCGAGAAACGGCGGCGCGCGCGGCTGATCATGGCGAGCGACAGGTCGATCCCGAGATAGTCGATCTCCGCTTGCGGATGGCGCCTTGCGAGATAAGCGCACAGCGCGCCGTATCCGCAGCCGATGTCGTTCAGGCTGAACGGTGCGGAGAAGTCGCAGAGCTTCAGCAACTGGACGAAGCGAAGGTCCTGGGTGGCCTGGCAGGACCAGTCCACCCCGCGCGGGGTGGCGCCGTATTTGGCGACCCGCGCGCTGTAGTAGGATTCGACATCGGCATAGAGGTCGGAGAACCGTGCGCGGTCGCCTTCGGCGCCGACACCTGCGGTCTCCGCTGCGATGCTCACGTCTGGCTCATTTCTTGGCTTTGGCCCGCCGCTGCTTCGCCATCGCAGCAAGCTCCTTGCGGGCGACCTGGCTTGGCTTGGTCGGGATCGACAGAACCCGATACGACTGGGTCGAGTAGATCAGCGGCGTATGGCCATCGGCTGCAAACGTCACCTTCGGATTTTCCTTCATGGCGTGAACGCTAACGAGCACCGGCAGATACGGACCCTGCGTGAGCGCCTGCCGGAACGCCTGGACCACCCGCTTGTATCCGCTCACATTGGGCTGATCGGAAGGATAGTCCTTCAGCGTGCCGAGGAAAGTATACCAGCGCTTCCGCTCGACCCGGTCGGCCGGCTCGATCCCGATCAGCCGGAACGACTGTTCGAGGGGATGATTGGGAGAGAAGATGTCGAACTCCTTTTGCAGCTCCACCATCTCCATGATCCCGCCGGGACCAAACCGCTTGTTCAGCAGATCAAGGACATCGCGCGTCGTATCGTCTTGAATCATCCGTCCCATTAAAACCCCCTCAGTACCTTGTTTCCAGAAATGAAAAATCGGCGCGTCTAGCGTCGCTCAAGATGCAATCGAAGCTGATCGAGTTGTGGTGTGAAATAGACTGCCCCCGAGACATCGAGCAGATTCTGAGCGCCGCCGACAATCTCGTCAAGCTCCTCATGTGACGTGCTGCCCAAGGCGCAAACGATCAGGCCGCGCAGCACGGTCGCGTGCAGCTCGGCGACGCGATCAGTCCTTCGCCGCGCGACCATCAGCGCCTCGTCCACCGCTTGCAGGGCCGCATGGTGGTCGGCGGCGCGATAGAGCGCTTCGGCCAGATCCGCCAGCATGCGCGCCTCGAATTCGAGGCCGGCTCGCGCAGAGCGCGCAAAGTCGATCGCTTCCTGAAGCTGGGCGGCGGCAACCTTGAAATCGCCCGCGGCGCCGCTGGCGAGGCCGGCGCTGGCGAGCGCCGCGACCCGCAGATAGGGCGTGCCGGACTGCTCGGCCAGTTCGGCGATCCTCGCCGCGTGCGGCTTGGCGAGTTCGGGCCGGCCGCGGCTCCAGCCCATCTCCACCATCGCAAAATGCGGAATGAACTGCACGACGGCGGCGAAGCGCTCCGGCTCGGCCCGCAGCACCTCGGCGATCCGCCGTTCGGCCTCGTCGAACCGGCCGAGCCGCACCAGAATTCTGGTGCCGAGACACCTGATCCAGTGCTCGACGTCGAAGCCGAGAATCTGGTTCGGGTTGAGACCGAGTGTGACGTTGTTGTGAAAACCGCCCTGCTCGGCAATCGCGGCAACCGCCACCTGACCGGCGTCGAGCGCCTCGGCAAGACGGCCCGACAGGAAGAACGCCTGGCTCAGCATGGCGTTGACCGTCGCAAACCGTCCGACGTCCCCGGTGCCGGAGGTGAGCTTCAAGGCGTCCTGCACGAGCTTGACATAGTCGTCGGCCGCCGCGGTCGCGGCCAGGATCCTGCCGTAGGCGCCGAGCAGGATCGGCTCGTGCACCGGGTCCGCCGCGCGTGCGTATTTGATCGCCTCTTCGGCATAGGGCTTGACCTCTTCGGCGGACATCCCCTCACGCCAGCCGAAGTTGAGGATCTGGCCGCTCGACATCGCCCGCAGCCGGTCGACATATTCGGACGGGGGCTGGTCCTGCAGCAGGGCGCGAACCTTTTTCCAGCTTTTCATTGCCTCGGCGGAGTTGGTCTTGCCGATCCAGCGCGCCGCACGCTGCAAATGGGTGACCGCCTCCAGCGGCTGGCCCGCGGCCTCGTAGTGATAGGCGAGCAGCCCGGCAAACTCGTCGAGCTTGCCCCAGTCGAAGCCCTCGATGGCCTTGGCGACAGTCGCATGCAGCGTGGTCAGCCGCGACCGCAACTGAGTTGCGTAGGCGACCTCCTGGATCAACGGATGGCGAAACGCCAGCAGTCCCTTGTCGTAGGGCGGCAGGTCGTAAAGCAGCTCGGCCTGGCGCAGCTGCGCGATGGCATTCTGCAAATCGTCGTTCGGCAGCGCCGCGACCGGACGCAGCACCGACATCGCGACCAGCCGGCCGATCACCGCCGCCGTCTCGAGCACCTGCTTGGCGATATCCTCGAGGTGATCGATGCGAGCGGCCACGACGGCCTGCACCGTCGCGGGCAGCGGCACCGCATCGACGCCATGCTTGAGCCGGTAGTTGCCGCGTTCGCCCTCGACATTGCCGCGCTCCACGACGGTGTTGGCAAGCTCCTCGATGAAGAACGGATTGCCCTGCGCGCGTTCAATGACGTTGCTGCTCAGCGAGGCCAGCGAGGGATGCCTGCCGAAATGCTCGCGGAGCAGCTCGTTCGAATCGGACCACGGCAGCGGCGGGATTGCGATCTGACGGTAGTGCGACCGCTGCATGAAAGGTGCCGTGAAGCCCGGCCTGAAATTGACCACCAGCAACGTCGCGGTGCCGACGATGGCATCGACCAGCGTCTCGACGAACTCTTCGCTCGCGGCGTCGATCCAGTGCAGGTCCTCGATCATGACGACCGCCGGCGTGTCCCCGGGGCGCGCATGCACCAGCGTTCGAACCAGTTCGAGCAGTTGCAGCCGCAGCGCGCGCGGATCGAGCTTCGGGGCCGGATGCGCCGGATCGGCGAGCCCGAGGAATTCGAGCAGCACCAGCAATTCCTGCTCCGACGCGGCCATCTCGGCAAAACGGTCGATGACGCGACGCCGGGATGTCTCGATCGGCTCCTTGGCACGGATGCCGAAGATGTCGCGCAACAGCTCGAGCACGGGCTGGAACGGTGTTGCGCGGCCATGCGCCAGCACGCGGGCCTCGTAGACGCGAATGCCCTTGCGGCGGCAGTTTTCGGCGAACTCGAAGCAGAGCCGGCTCTTGCCGATGCCGGCGTCGCCGACCATGCCGACGACCCGGCCGTCGCCGCCAACTGCACGCGACAGCTCATGCTCCAACGCCGCCATCTGCTCGGTCCGGTTGACCATCGAGGTCAGGCGGCGGCCGCTGCGGAAAACGTCGCTGGCGGGCGCGCTGAGCAGCCCGGTCAGCCGAAAGACCTCCACCGGCATGGAGATGCCGCGAATGGTCTGCATGCCGAGCGGCGTGACCTCGACGAATTGCCTGGCGCCGAGATAGGTGTCCCGCGTGATGAGGATGGCGCCCTCATCCGCCATCTGCTCCATCCGGTTGGCGATATGGACGTTGGCGCCGGCGGCGTCGTAGGTCTGATAGATTGTGTTTTCCACCGTTTGAACGACGACTTCGCCGGTGTGCAGCCCGACCCGGATCTGCATGCCGGGATCGGCGAGCCTGGCCACCGAATCCTGCATGGCGAGCGCGGCGAGACAGCCGCGGACCGCATGGTCCTCGTGCGGGCGCGGCGGCGCGCCGAACAGCGCCATGACGCCGTCGCCCTGGATCTTGTTGACGATGCCGTCGTAGCGGTGGACCGCCTCCTTCATCAGGTCGAGCACCGGCTCGAGGCGCCGCATGCCGAGTTCGGGATCGCCGAGGCTGTCGATCAGATTGGTCGAGTTGCGGATATCGGCAAACAGCAGAGTGAGGTTCTTGCGTTCGCCGCCCTTGGTGCTGAGCGAACGCAGCAGCCGCTGCGAGGGCGCGTCGGGACGAACGCTGCCCGCGGCGAGCGCGGTGCCGCAGCGGCCGCAGAAGCGGCTGGAGGGCCCGTTCACATGCTGACAGGAGTCACATTTGAGGCCTAATGGCGCACCGCAATCTTCACAATAATCGTTGCCAGCCCGGTTTGCGCGGCCGCATCGCTCGCACTGCATGAACAGCCTTCCAATAAAGACTGCGAATATATCCGACGCGCGAGATTAGCCCAGCACATTCTGTAATTGTGTTAAATGCCTCACACACCGAGGTAGTCCCGCACCCGGCCGGTCAGCACGGCCGTGGTGACGCCGACCCGCCAGAAGGCGTGCGTCGGGATCGGTTTGATACCGGTCACGGGCATGTCGATCTCG
This sequence comes from Bradyrhizobium brasilense, assembly GCF_029714345.1. Lineage (NCBI taxonomy): Bacteria > Pseudomonadati > Pseudomonadota > Alphaproteobacteria > Hyphomicrobiales > Nitrobacteraceae > Bradyrhizobium > Bradyrhizobium brasilense. Next base: position 2,592,864 of record NZ_CP121669.1, on the reverse strand, counting down.
GCCTTGGGGCCGCCGATCAGGCGGCGCGCCAGCTCTGCGCCCATCGCGGTCGAGAGCGCGACGCCGCGGCCGTTACAGCCGAGCGAGATCAGCAAATTCTCCGCGGGCTCATGGACATGCGGGTAGTGATCGGCGGTGATGGCAAGGCGGCTGTTCCAGCCGTGGGTCCAGCTGACGCCCTTGAGCTGCGGCCATAGCCGCTCGGCGTAGCGGATCAGATAGGCGACGTCGGTCGGCTTGCTGATCCAGCGCATCGGGCCGCGGCCGCCCATCAAGAGCCGATTGTGCTGGTCGATGCGGTAATAGACCGTGATGTGGCCGCTTTCGTAGAGCACCGGCCGGGTCGGCATGATCGCGCGCGCGATCGCCTCGGACAGCGGCGCCGTCGCCGCGATCGACGAGAACACCGGCACGATGCTGCGGCGAAGCGCCGGCCAGAGATCATCGGTAAAGCCGTTGGTCGCGAGCAGCACCTTGTCGGCGAGCACGACCGCGCGCGGCGTCTCGATCCGCCAGCGGCCGCCGTCGCGGCGCAGCCGCAGCGCCGGGGTCTCGCCATGGACGGCGACGCCGGCCCCGATCGCGGCGCGTGCCAGCCCGCGGGCATAGCTCAGCGGATGCAGGTCGCCGCCGCGCGCATCCAGCATGGCGCAGAGGTAACGGTCGCTGCCGGTCATCTGGCGCATCTCGGCGGCGTCGAGCAGCTTCACCGGCATGCCACGCCGGATGCACTGCTTTGCGGTGGTCGCGATCGCCGCTGCGCTGGCTTCGTTGTAGGCGGCGCGCAGCGTGCCGTTCTGCCTGGCCTCGCAGGGGATCTGGTAGCGGCGGATCAAGTCATGCGTGAAGTTGGTGGTGCCGTAGGAGAATTCGATCATGCGGCGGCCGAGATCGGCGCCGAAATCCTGCTCGATCTGGTCGGGGTCGTGCTTCAGTCCCGGATTGGTCTGCCCGCCATTGTTGCCGGAGGCGCCCCAGCCCGGCTCCTGCGCTTCGAGCACGGTCGCCAGCACGCCCTGCTCGGCGAGGTGCAGCGCGGTCGACAGGCCGGTGAAGCCGCCGCCGATGATCGCCACCGGCACGCTCTTGTCCGATGTGAGCTGAAGCGTCGGCGTCGCCTGCACCGCGGTGTCGGCATAGAGGCTCGGTGGCAGCGGCAGGCGGATTGGCGCGTTCATTACAGGTGACCTGATCACAGCGGATGCAGCACGCGGCGCAGGAAATCCTGGGTGCGCGGGTGCTGGGGTTGGTTGAGGACCGATTTGGCGGCGCCCTGCTCGACGATGACGCCGCCGTCGATGAACAGCACGCGGTCGGCGACGTCGCGGGCAAAGCCCATTTCATGGGTGACGACGACCATGGTCATGCCGTCGTCGGCGAGCTTGCGCATCACCGACAGCACCTCGCCGACCAGTTCCGGATCGAGCGCGGAGGTCGGCTCATCGAACAGGATCGCCTTCGGCTGCATCGCCAGCGCCCGCGCGATCGCGACGCGCTGCTGCTGGCCTCCGGAGAGTTTTGGCGGATGCACCTCGGCCTTGTCGGCGAGCCCGACCTGCGCGAGCAGCGCACGGCCGCGGGCGATCGCCTGCTCGCGCGGCTCCTTCTTCACATAAAGCGGTCCCTCGATGACGTTCTCGAGCGCGGTGCGATGCGGAAACAAATTGAAACGCTGGAACACCATCGAGACCTGGGTGCGGATCGCCACGATCGAGCGGTCATTGCTGTCGACGCGCGCGCCCTCGACGCTGATCTCGCCGCGATCGTAGCTCTCGAGCCCGTTGATGCAGCGCAGGATGGTCGACTTGCCGGAGCCGGACGGGCCGATGATGCAGACCACCTCGCTCCTGGCGACGGAGGCGGTGATGCCCTTCAGCACCTCGACCCTGCCAAAGCTCTTGTGGACGTCGCGGAGCTCGATCATTTGCGGTTCGCCTTGTTCTCGAAGTGCCGAACCAGCAGGATGAGCGGGATGCTCATGGTGAGGTACATCAGCGCCACCAGCGTGAACACGCTGGTGTTCTTGAAGGTCGAGGAGGCGATCAGCTTGCCCTGCAGCGCGAGCTCGGCGACCGTGATGGTGGACGCCTGCGAGGAATCCTTCAGCATCATGATCATGATATTGCCGTAGGGCGGCAGGATGATCCTGACCGCCTGCGGCAGCACCACGCGGCGCATGGTGAGCCACCAGCCCATCCCGATGGTCTGCGCCGCCTCGATCTGCCCCTTGTCGATCGCCTCGATGCCGGCGCGGAAATTTTCCGCCTGATAGGCCGAATAGGCAATGCCGAGCCCGATGATCGCGGCCTGCAGCGCCGATAGCGCGATGCCGAAATCGGGCATCACGAAATAGATGTAGAACAGCAGCACGATGATCGGGATGCCGCGGATCACGTTGATCAACGAGGCGCTGAGCCCGACCAGGACGCCGATGCCGGACACCCGCATCAAGGCCCACACCAGCCCGAGCACGGTCGACAGCAACAGCGAGCCGACGGTGACGACGATGGTCAGCCAGACACCCTGCAGCAGGATCGGCACGAACTCGACGGCGTCATGGAAGAATTTTTGCATCGGCTAAATTTATCCCGTCCCGTCACCCGCTCCCGTCATCCTGAGGAGCGGCGTCTTCGCCGCGACTCGAAGGATGAATCGGCCCGGCTGGTGGCCGTCGACCCTTCGAGACGCGCTACGCGCTCCTCAGGGTGACGGGTCACTCTTGCGTAGCCCGGCAAGCCCAGTAGAAGCACACGCGCGTCACGACGCGTTGGCCTTCTGGCCCCATTTCTCCAGGATCTTTGCGATCGTGCCGTTCGCCTTCAGCTTGGCGAGCGAGGCATTGATCTTCGCGAGCAGTTCGGTGTCGCTCTTGCGGACACCGATCGCGACGGTGCCGACGGTGACCGGCTTGTAGCCGTCGACCAGACGGACGTCGGCGAAATTGCCCTGCTGCAGATTGTAGGCGAGGATCGGATAATCGGCGAAGCCGGCCTTGAGGCGGCCCGCATTCACGTCGCGCAGGATGTCGGGAATGGTATCGTAGACCTTGACCTCGCTGAACAGCCCGGTCTTCTTCAGCGCATCGACGAAGGCAGTACCGACCTGGGCGCCGACCACGGTGCCCTTCAGATCCTCCTGCGAGGCATAGGCCTTGGTGTCGGCCTTCGGCACCACCAAACCTTCACCATAGGTGTAGACCGGCTCGGAGAAGTCGATCACCTCCTTGCGCGCGGCGGTGGCGAACATCGCAGCCGCAATGATGTCGATCTTGTTCGCGGTCAACGAGGGGATCAGCGCCGAGAACTGCATCGGCTCGATCTGCACGGTAAAGCCGGCATCCTTGCCGATCTCGGTGGCGAGATCGACCATGATGCCCTGGATCGAGTTGGTCTTGGTGTCGAGGAAGGTGAAGGGAATGCCGGTCGGGGTCGACCCGACCTTCAGCACCTGCTGCGCCCCTGACGGCGCGGTCAAGGCAAGGGCGAGCGCCGCCACCGCGGCCTGGACGAGACGCTGAAACGACATCGCAACACCTCCCGAAGCTGGCCTTGGCGCCGCATCGCCCGCGCGTTTCGGGCTTTTGGTTGCGGTCGACGCCGTTCCGGCCTATTTTCACCAATATGAAAATGTGGTCACGAAACCGCGGCCAATGCAAGCGGTTTTCATGCACATGAAGGAAGCGAACTGACGTGAGCGGCGGCAACAGAATGCGTAAAGGCGCGGCAGCAGGGCCCGCGACGGCACGCCGCGCGGCCAAGAAACCGGCCAGGAAACCGGTGAAGAAACCGGTCGGCAAGCCGGCGGAGCCCGCGATGGATCTCGCGGTCGGACGCCGCATACGCGACCTGCGCCGCAGTAAGGAAATGTCGCTGGAGGTGGTCGCCGCGCGCACCGATTTGTCGATCGGCTTCATCAGCCAGATCGAGCGCGGCCTGTCGTCGCCCTCGCTGCGCGTACTGGCGACATTGGCCGACGTACTCGGCGTCGGCATCGCCGCGCTGTTCGGCGCGACGCCCAGGAATGACGGCGCCGGCGGCATCGTGACCCGCGAGGTGCAGCGCGCCGAGCTGAAGCTGTGGCGCACGGGAATTTCAAAGCAGCTGCTGAGCCCGGCCGGCAGCGAGAGCCGGCTCAACCTGTTCCTGGTGCATCTCGAGCCCGGCGGCAACACCGGCGACGAGTTCTATACCCATGACGGCGAAGAGGCCGGCCTCGTGCTCCAGGGCGAGATGACGCTGACGGTGGACACGGAGACCTGGACGCTGAAGCAGGGCGACAGTTTCCGCTTCGCCAGCCGCCGCCCGCACCGGTTTTCCAACCCGGCGCGCGATGCGAAGGCCGTGGTGCTGTGGGTGAATTGCGTGACGGCGGCGGGGTGACGGCCCATCTACCTCCGCCGTCGTCCCGGCGAAGGCCGGGACCCATTACCACCAATCTTGATTGTCGAAGGGGAAGCGGCCCCAGCGTCCTGCCATAACTCACATTCGTGGTTATGGGTCCCGGCTTTCGCCGGGACGACACCTGTTATTATGGAGCCCTCATGTCGAGCCGCATCACCTCAACCCCATCACCACTTCCTCGATCTTGATCGGGAAATTCCGCACGCGGATGCCGGTGGCGTGGAAGACGGCGTTGGCGACGGCGCCGGCGCTGCCGGTGATGCCGATCTCGCCGACGCCCTTGATGCCGAGCGGGTTCACATGGGGATCGTGCTCGTCGACCGTGATCACCTCCATCGGCGGCACGTCGGCATTCACGGGCACATGATACTCGGCAAGGTTGGCATTCAGGATGCGGCCGGACCGCTTGTCCATCACCGCCTCCTCGTGCAGCGCGAAGGAAAGGCCCCAGATCATGCCGCCGCGCAGCTGGCTCTGCACCATCAACGGATTGATGATGCGCCCTGCGGCGAACGCGCCGACCAGCCGCGTGGCGCGGATCTGGCCGAGTTCCGGATCGACCTTCACCTCGGCAAAGACAGCGCCATGCGCGTGCATCGCATATTGCGATTGCGCCGCCGGATCGGCCGCACCCGTGCCGGAGGCCTCGACCTCGGCAACGCCGGCGCGCGCCAGGATCTCGGCGTAGCTTTCGCTGCGCGCATCATCGTCGCGGCGATGGAGCCGCCCGGCCCGCGCCACCACGCCGGCATTGCCGGCGCCGAACAGCGGCGAGCGCTCATCGGAGGTCGCAAGCTCGGCGAGTCTTGCGATCACCGCCGCACCGGCATTGTGGATCGCGGCACCGACCGTTGCGGTGTGCGCGGAGCCGCCGGCGATGCCGGCATCCGGCAGGTCCGACGTGCCCGACAGGAACGAGATCTGCTCGAGATCAAGCGCCAGCGCATCGGCCGAGATTTGCGTGAGCGCGGTCCAGGCGCCTTGCCCCATGTCATGCGCGCCGCTCTCCATCACGCCGCGTCCGTCGGCGCGGATCACGGCCCGGGCATTGCCCTGGAACATCAGCGCCGGGAATGTCGCGGTGCCCATGCCCCATCCGACCAGAAAGCCGTTCTCGTCGCGCATCTGCCTTGGCTGCAGCGGACGCCCCGCCCAGCCGAAACGTTCGGCGGCCCTGGCGTAGCACTGCCGCAGCGCCTTGGAGGAAAACGGTTTGCCGGTGGTCGGCTCGACCTCGGCGTAGTTCCTCAGCCGGAATTCCAGGGGATCGATGCCGCAGGCGAATGCCGCCTCGTCGATCGCGCTTTCCAGCGCGATCGATCCGGTGGCCTCGCCCGGCGCGCGCATGAACAACGGCGTGCCGGTGTCGACGCGCACCGCCTCATGCGCGGTGCGGATTGCCGGGCTCGCATAGAGCGTGTGCGAGGCGTCCGCCGCCGGCTCGTAGAAATCGTCGAAGCTCGACGTCGTGACGCGCGCCTCGTGATCAAGTGCGGTCAGCAGGCCGTCGTCACCAGTGCCGATCCGGATGCGCTGGCGGGTCTGCGGACGATGGCCGACCGGGCCATACATCTGGCTCCGCCGCAGCACCAGCTTGACCGGACGCCCGACCAGCTTCGCCGCCATGACGCCGAGCACCTGCGGCCCGGAGACCAAGCCCTTGGAGCCGAAGCCGCCGCCGAGGAACGGGCTGTTGATGTGGATGTTGCCGGGCGGAACGCCGAACAGGCCGCCGATCCGCATCTGCGCCATCGCCATGCCCTGGCTCGGCGTGTCGAGGAACAGGCGGTCGCCGTCCCACACCGCGACGATCGCGTGCGGCTCCATCGCGTTGTGATACTGCGCCGGCGTCTCGTAAGTTGCGTCGATCCGCTTCGATGCAGCGGCAAGGCCGGTATCGATATCGCCATGGCGGACTTCGGCGGGATTACCGATGCCGACCACCGGCGGCGCATAGGCTTCGCCGGCGTCGAGGCCGACGCGCGCGATCTCGACCTGGTAGCGCGGCGACAGCAGTGCGGCGCCTTCGGTGGCGGCCTCCAGCGTCTCCGCGATCACGACCGCGATCGCCTGGTTGGCGTAGCGCACCTCGTCGCTCTGCAACAGTTCCATGCGGAAGGCGAACGGATTGCCCTTGGCGTCCGGGTCCTCCGCGAGTTCCGGCTTGTGTGCCGGCGTCATCACGTCGATGACGCCCGGATGGCGCTTGGCGGCAGCGACGTCGAGCGCGGTGACGCGGCCGCGCGCGATGCAGCTGGTCGCGATCACGGCATAGACCATGCCGGGCGGATGATTGTCGGCGGCATAGCGGGCCTTGCCGGTCACCTTCAGCGTGCCGTCGGTGCGGGTCAGCGGCTGGCCGATATTCGAGCCGTGCCTGAGATGGGCGGGGTCGCGGGTCAGATTGAGTTCAGCCGTCATGCGTTACGCTCCTGCAACGGATGAGAAGGGAGAGCCCGGCAGCGCGGGAATCCGGTCCGGCGTGCCTGCGGCGGCAAGGGTGAGCGCGCGCACGACGATGCGCTCCGCGAGCTCGATCTTGAAGGCGTTGTCGCCAGACGGCCTTGCATCGGCGAGCGCGGCGCGCGCCACCTCGCGGTAGGTCGCCGCATCGGGCGCGGCGCCCGCGAGCACCTGCTCGGCCTCGCGCGCCCGCCACGGCTTTGCCGCGACGCCGCCGAGCGCGAGCCGCGCCTCGCGGATCTTTCCATCCTCGATGCGCAGGGCCGCGGCGGCCGAGACCACGGCGAACGCATAGGAGGTGCGCTCGCGCACCTTGATGTAGCGCGCATGCCCGGAGAAGCCTTGCGCTTCGGCCGGCAGCCGCAGCGCGACGATCAGGTCGCCGCGCTCCAGCGCGGTCTCGCGCTCCGGCGTCTCGCCCGGCAGACGGTGCAGCGCCTCGAGCGGCAGCTCGCGCCGGCCGGTCTTGCCCTCGATCTCGACGACGGCGTCGAACGCGACCAGCGGCACGCAGAAATCCGACGGATGGGTCGCGATGCAGCCATCGCTCCAGCCAAGCACCGCGTGCAGGCGGTTCTCGCCCTTGAGCGCGTCGCAGCCGGCGCCCGGCCAGCGCCGGTTGCAGGCACTGCCGGCGTCGTAGAAATAGGCGCAGCGCGTCCGCTGCATCAGATTGCCGCCGACGGTCGCGGCATTGCGCAGCTGGGCGGACGCGCCCGACAGCAACGCCTCGGCGACCGCCGGATGGTTGCGCGCGAACCCGGTGTCATGCGCGAGATCGGCATTGCGCACCAGCGCGCCGATCCGCAAGCCGCCGTCGGCCAGATGCTCGATGCGGTCGAGCCCCGGCAGACGCGTGACGTCGACGAGGAGGCTCGGCCGGCTGACGCCACCCTTCATCAGGTCGAGCAGATTGGTGCCGGAGGCGAGATAGCTCGCGCCCTTCTCGGATGCCGCCGCGATCGCGTCCGCGACGCTGGCCGGCCTGACATAATCGAAGTTCATCATGCGGAGCGCCTCTGCTTGGTCGCGTTGATATCGGCCTGCGCCTCGAGCACGGCCTCGGTGATTCCTTGATAGGCCCCGCAGCGGCACAGATTGCCGCTCATGCATTCGCGCACGCGCTCCGGATCGTCGCCGGCCTGGCCTTCCTGGATCAGGCCGATGCCGCTCATGATCTGGCCCGGCGTGCAGAAGCCGCACTGGAAGCCGTCATGGGCGATGAAGGCGGCCTGCGCCGGATGCAGCTGGTCGCCGCGCGCGACGCCTTCGATGGTTGTGATCTCGGCGCCGTCATGGCTGACGGCAAGCGCGAGGCAGGAATTGATGCGGCGACCGTCGACCAGGACGGTGCACGCGCCGCACTGGCCGCGGTCGCATCCCTTCTTGGTACCGGTGAGGTCGAGGCGCTCGCGCAACAGGTCGAGCAGGGTCACGCGGGGGTCGTCGAGGGCAATTTCCCGGCGGACACCGTTGATAGTGAGGCTGAGTGGGAGATTCATGCGGGGCTCCGATCCGTGTATGGTCGGGTTGAATCGAGGCAACGGAAGCCCGTGGCCGCCGATGCAGGATCGGCGCGCCTTGTCAGGTCCGGTGCTGGTCGCCATATACGGAGGCGTCCTCCGTTTACAAGGGAGGGTGAAAAGAAAAAGCGATGGCCGGTCGATCACCAGAAATTGCGCGCAAGCCCCGCGCCGACGCCGTGCGCAATCGCGAGCGCGTGCTGGAAGCGGCCAAGGCCGTGTTCTCGGCCGGCGGCAGCGAGGCGAGTCTCGAGGCGGTGGCGCGCCACGCCGGCGTCGGCATCGGCACGCTCTATCGCCACTTTCCGACCCGCGAGGCGCTCTACGAGGCGGTCTATCGCCGCGAGGTCGAGCAGCTCGGCGATCTGGCCGAGCAGCTGCAATGCGCCCCCGAGCCGGTCGAGGCGCTGCGCCGCTGGCTGCGCGCCAATGTGGAATTCGTCGCCACCAAGAAGGGCATGGTCGCGGCACTGGCTCTGGTCGCGCACGGCTCGACCGAATTGCACGCCTATTCGTTCGACCGCCTGACCAGGGCGATCGGCACCCTGCTCGCGCGCGCGGTCGCGGCCGGCGCGATCCGCGGCGACATCAGCGCCGAGGACGTGCTGCGGGCGCTGATCGGCATGTGCTACATGCACGACCAGCCCGGCTGGCAGACCACCGCGCTCAGGCTGTTGGATGTGTTCGTGGACGGCTTGCGGGTGCAGCCGGTCGGCACAACGGCAAAGCCTGCGAAGAAGGCCAACCCAAAGCCGTCACGCTGACCTTACCCATCGTAGCCCGCAGGAGCGCAGCGACATGCGGGACCGACTGCCCCGGATATCGCGGAGCCTGTCATCGGCGGGCCATCGCGCGACCCGTTGGCTCAACGGGCTATGCTTGTTCAGGCCTCCATGTTGAAGAGGATGCCGAGCGGCAGCCGGGGTCCTGCCGGATTGACATGAAGCACCGCATCGATGGTGCGCGCGGCGGGGGATGACGGCTTCATCCAGTCAAGATGACCGGCGAGCCAGGATCGCGGCTCCGCAGCCAGCACGATCGCCGACCCCCAGTCATCCAGCGGATTGTCGCGGGCCAGCGCCTGCTCGCGGCCGGGAATGGTTGTGCCGGCGGCGCCCATCAGATGATGCAGCACCGCCTTGGCAAGCAGGTCGTCGAAACGTCCGTCATCGACCCGTTCGCTTCCGACCGCATCGATCGCGAACAGCGCGTCGGCTTCGACGCGACTGACCGAATGTCCGGCGCGACCGGCGGCACAGAGGATACGCGCACATAGCGCGGCGTCGGCGGCGTCGATCGTTCGCGAGAAATGCGCCCGGCCGGCCATCGTGGGTCCCTCGCCCGCGATGATGTCGCAACACACCAGTGCGAGAGCCGCGGCGCTGCGCGCCGCAGCGTCGGACGTTGACCTCGCGATTTCGGCAACAAGATCCTCCGCGCCGCGAGGCGCATATGGGGACAGCTCAAACTCATGGGCACGCATCGATTGCTCTGCTGTTGATTGCCGCCCGCCCCACGATGGCGGCGGCCACCGCTCAAGGACGTCCGGTGCGTGGCCGCAGCCACCGCATGATGATTTCGTGCGGTGTTCGCCGGCTGCTGCGCGGCATGTCGTGCCGCTGCAGCGCCGCCCTTGCAAATGCGGCCGCCTGCTCGCTGGATTGCCGTTTCTCGCGCGCCAGCAGCATCCATTCGCGGATCACGGCGCGTCGCACCTTGGACATGGCGATTTCCCTTCGCGATAGCCGCGTTCAGCGCGTCAGGCCGCCAGCTGCAGCGGATGGGCTTGCGACCTCCGTGCCGACAGCGCGCAGCCGTACTGATGCACGATGCCCTGTTCGACGACGAAGCCGCGCCGCTCCAGCGACGCCCGCAGGCTTTGGTTGGCCGAGGACTTCTGGGCATCGACCCACACCACCAGCACCGCACGGGCGCTAAGGACATTCGTCAACCAGTCCAGCGCCGGCTCGAGCGAGAGAAGCGTGCGCCGCCGCCAATCGACCAGCGCAACGTCGTACTGACCGGCGGGGCGGCCGCAATTGCCCGACGCCGCCGCGCGCGCGTAGCCGCGCCGCTGCAGCTCGAACATCAATTCCATGCTCCTCGTGCCGGCCACGACGATGCGCTGTTGCGTCGTGCAGCCGGCAAGCGCGATCATCGGCTCGATGATCCGGTCGCCGATAGCAATCTGAAGCGAAGACATGACATCACCTTTCGGTTCGCTGCCGCGCTCGCGGCCGAACTCCAACAGCCTGGCCTGCACGCGAGAGCGTCTGCGTCGGGCTCAATATCTTCAGGGCGGGATATGAATTCGAGAGCGCTGCGGTCTCCGCGGCATATGAGCCGCATAAGCCCGCGCCCGGATGCGATGACGGCGGTCGCTGAGCACGGTGGCCGCGCAAGTGTGCTAAAGTGCACAGACGATCAGGTTGGCATCCGGTTAGATCGTCGCATTGCCAAGCCTGGTACATACATATCTGTTCATATTCGCGATCCAGCCCGGCCATCGTGCCGGGCTCTTTCGTCGCCGAACGCGCCCGTAATGAAAAACCCCGCGCTGAGGCGGGGCTTTCGCGATCATCGCGGATTGGTCCGCGTTCCGCTGTTGTTGCCGGGAAGGTTTGATGTCCCGGTCCCGGTCGCCGAATTGTTGTTTGGGTCGGTCCAGTAGTTCGGCGTCGAGGTGCCTGGGTTGTTCATGTTGCCGGTCGTGCTGCCGGGCGGATTGCTCATTCCCGAGCCTGTTCCCATCCCGGTGGTGCCGCCGGTGCCGGTTCCCGTGCCGGAGCTTCCGGTCCCCGCGCCTGCACTCGCGCCTCCGGCCGATCCGCCACCGGCGCCGCCCCCACCCTGCGCGAAGGCTAGCGATGTCGACAGCATCATGGCCGCAGCCAATCCGATCGTTGCCAGTTTCTTCATGTGATATCCTTTCCTGGTTCGACCGGAAGCAACGTGGACCGCAAGGCGCACGTTCCTGCACGGCGGGACACACATCCGGCGCGGGCTCGCGAGGAACATGATGCTGGCTGTCCTGTTGAGCGGGATAGCGTTCCCGGAGATGCGCGATGAAGACGCTTCAAATGCAGCACGAGATCACGGCCGAGCTGGAAAGACGATCCGGTGTCACTGGCCTGAAGCTGATCCGGCTCAAGGGCTATACGCCGAGCTGGGATCTCGGCGGCACCCGCGAGACGGCGCTGGACGAGGCGAAGGAAAAAGAACTTCGCGACATCGTGACCAGAATGCAGGACGAGTTCGACATCGCCTAGGACCGCTGCACCAGTAAGTTGCATCGGACAAGCCGCGGCTGAACAATCATGACGCCCCCTCGTGGCGTCGAGCCAACCGCGCGCGCAATAATATGTCGTCCCACGATATATTCTGCGCCAGCGACATTTTTGACGCTTCCCAAGCGGCGATAACGGCACGCGAATTCCGGCCATTGAACGAACGTCGAATGTGCGATCCGACGTTTCCATTCGCGCGGCATGCCCCGGAATGATTATGCTGGCAAAAAACAGGTAGACGCGGAGGCAGCTCCGCGATCTGCCGATTGGCCATGGCGAGGAAAACGCGCGTTCGCGCTCGAGCTTTCGAGGACGACTCCCGACCTTCGGGAAAAGATGCGCCTGCCGTTCATTTGGATCGCAGAAGTGAACGAGAGCATCTCATCTCGGTTTATCCGCTACCCGATCGGCACCTCGCTGCTGATGGCCGGCATTCTGTTCGTCGGAATGGTCGCCTATCCCCTGCTGCCGGTCGCGCCCCTGCCGCAAGTCGACTTTCCGACCATCCAGATTTCCGCAAATCTGCCCGGCGCCAGCCCGGAAACCATGGCCTCCTCGGTTGCGCAGCCGCTGGAGAGGCAATTCGCGCAGATTCCGGGCATTGCCCAGATGACCTCGACGAGTTCGCTCGGGTCGACCGCGGTCACCATTCAGTTTGATCTGAACCGCAGCATCGACGGCGCCGCCAACGACATCCAGGCGGCGATCAATGCCGCAGGCGGCCAGTTGCCCAAGAACCTGCCGACGCCGCCGACCTATCGCAAGGTCAACCCGGCGGACTCGCCGATCCTGCTGTTGTCGGCGACCTCGGACACCCTGCCGCTCATCACCGTGAGCGATGCAGTCGACGCCCAGCTCGGGCAGCAGATAAGTCAGATTTCGGGCGTCGCCCAGGTGTTCATCGGCGGCCAGCAGAAGCCTTCGATCCGCGTGCAGATCGATCCCGCCAAGCTGGTCGCCAAGGGGCTCTCGCTGGAAGATATCCGCGGCCAGATCGCGATCACGACGGTCGACAGTCCGAAGGGCAACATCGACGGCACGAGCCGTGCCTACACGATCTACGCCAACGATCAGCTGCTGGATGCCAAGGACTGGAATGACGTGATCATCGCCTACCGCAACGGCGGCCCGTTGCGGATTCGCGACATCGGCCAGGCCGTCGCCGGGCCGGAGGACATGAAGCGGGTCGCCTGGGCGGATGGCAAACGCGGCGTGTTCCTCGTCATCTTCAAACAACCCGGCGCCAACGTCATCGGAACGGTCGACAGGATCAAGGAGCAGCTTCCAAGGCTGGTTGCCGCGATTCCGCCCGCCATCAAGATCAAGATCATCAGCGACCGGACATTGACCATCCGCGCCGCGGTCGAGGACGTGCAGATCACGCTGCTCATCACCATCGTTCTGGTCGTCATGGTAATCTTCCTGTTCCTGCGCAGCTTCTGGGCGACGGTGATTCCCGCCGTGACCGTGCCGCTCGCGCTGCTCGGCGCCTGCGCGCTGATGTGGGTGTTCGGCTACACGCTCGACAACCTTTCGCTGATGGCACTGACGATCGCCGTCGGCTTCGTGGTCGACGACGCCATCGTGATGCTGGAAAACATCACGCGATACGTCGAGCAGGGCGCGCGGCCGCTCGCCGCGGCATTGCAGGGCGCCGGCGAGATCGGGTTTACCATCCTGTCCATCAGTATCTCGTTGATCGCGGTGCTGATCCCGCTGCTGCTGATGGGTGGCGTGATCGGCCGGCTGTTCCGCGAATTTGCGGTGACCCTGGCGATGGCGATCTTCGTCTCCCTGGTGGTGTCGCTGACGCTGACGCCGATGATGGCCTCGCGCTTCCTGCGCGCGCATGGCGAAACCAGGCACGGCCGGCTCTACCAATGGAGCGAGGCGGCATTCGACAGGATGCTGCATGCCTATGAGCGAGGGCTTGATCGGGCGCTGAGCTGGAGCCGGACCACGCTCTGCATCTTCTTCGCGACGGTCGCACTGTCGGTCTATCTGTTCGTGATCATTCCCAAGGGATTCTTCCCGCAACAGGACAATGGCTTCCTGAACGCGGTGTCGGAGATGGCCCAGGATATCTCTTTCGCCGACATGGAGCGGCATCAGGAAGAGCTCAGCAGGATCGTTCGGGCCGATCCCGCGGTGGAGAGCATGGCCGAGTTCATCGGCGGCGGCGGCACCGCACTGAATTCGGGTCGCATGTACATCACGCTGAAGCCGCGCGAGGAGCGCGACGCGAATGCGCAGCAGATCATCGCGCGGCTGCGGCCGAAGCTCGAGGCGGTCGAGGGAGCACGTCTCTACATGCAGGCGTCCCAGGACGTCCGGCTGGGCGGCCGCGCCACGCGGACGCAGTTCGAATACACGCTGCAGGATGCAAAGCTCGACGAGCTGAACGAATGGGCGCCGAAGATTCTGGCCAGGATGAAGACGCTGCCGGAACTGCGCGACGTCGCCACCGACCAGCAGACCGAGGGAACGACGCTGACGCTGACCATCGATCGCGACACCGCGTCGCGCTTCGGCATCCAGCCGCAACTGATCGACGACACGCTGTACGACGCCTTCGGCCAGCGCCAGGTGACCCAATACTTCACCCAGCTCAACAGCTATCACGTCATCCTGGAGATCCTGCCCGAATTGCAGGGCAAGCTCGACACGCTCAACAAGCTCTACATCAAGTCGCCGACCACGGGGGACGAGGTACCGCTCTCCGTGTTCTGCAAGTGGACCACTATTCCGGTGCGCCCGCTCGCGATCGCGCACCAGGGGCAGTTTCCTGCGACCACGATCAGCTTCAACCTCGCGCAAGGGGTGGCGCTCGGCCAGGCCACCGATGCGATCCAGAACGCCGTCGCCGATCTCGGTGCTCCAGCCACGCTCAGCTCGAGTTTCCAGGGCACCGCGCAGGCCTTCCAGCAATCACTGAGCTCGGTGCCGCTGCTGATCCTGGCCGCGCTGGTCGTGGTCTATCTGATCCTCGGCGTGCTCTATGAAAGCTACATCCATCCGCTGACGATCCTGTCCACGCTGCCATCGGCTGGGGTCGGCGCGCTGGCGATTCTGATGGCGTTCGGGTTCGATTTCAGCCTGATCGCGCTGATCGGCATCATCCTCCTGATCGGGATCGTGAAGAAGAACGGCATCATGATGGTCGACTTCGCGATCGCCGCCGAACGCGAGGAACATCTGTCGCCGCGTGAATCGATCCGGAAAGCGGCCCTGCTGCGCTTCCGCCCGATCATGATGACGACGATGGCGGCCTTGCTCGGCGGCGTCCCGCTGATGCTGGGCACCGGAACGGGATCGGAAATCCGTCAGCCGCTCGGCTATGCGATGGTCGGCGGCCTGATCGTAAGCCAGGCGCTCACCCTGTTCACCACGCCGGTCGTGTATCTCTATCTCGACCGATTCTCGAATGCGCTGTCGAACTGGACGGCAACGAAGCGAGACGACGATGCCGAACCGCCCGTGAAGAACGCCGCCGAATAGCCCCGGAGTGGAAGCGAACCCGCGATCGCAACCGCCCTGGCGGGGCGGTCAAGCCGACCGGTAGATATCCGGCCGGACGATCTCCATGAAGCGCGACGGGTTGCCGAGCGCTTCGAACCCGAATTGGCGGTACAGTCCATGGGCGTCCGAGGTCGCGAGCAGGAAGCGCCTCAGGCCCTGCAGGTCTTCATGCTCGACAACGCAACGCACCAGCCATTTCGACAATCCCTTGCCGCGATGCGCCTCGAGGATGAACACGTCGGCAAGCAATGCGAAGGTCGACCTGTCGGTGACGATACGCGCGAAGCCAACCTGTGCGGCGCCATGATAGACGCCAAAGCAGATCGAGTTGTCGATTGCCCGCTGCACGGTCGATCTCGGAATGCCCCGCGCCCAATAGCTATCCTTCGCCAGAAACGTGTGAATGACCTCGACGTCCAGGCGGTGCGGATCGGCTGATATCTCGTAATCGGCAGGCATCCGCTGCATCGGCATTGTCGCGTTCCTTCGATCAAGCCGCTAGAGCATTCTCGGTTCTGATTGAATCAGAACCGAAGCCGCGTAGCCCGCATGAGCGAAAGCGACATGCGGGACAAAGACCCGGATATCGCTTGCGCTCATCCGGGCTACGAAACTTCGCTCGAAACGAGCTAGCCGAACCTGACATCGTAGCGCTTGATCGACAGCTCCTTGGTGTCGATCTCGGGCTTCTTCCCCGAGAGCATGTCCGCCAGCACGCGGCCCGAGCCGCAGGCCATGGTCCAGCCGAGCGTGCCGTGGCCGGTGTTGAGATGCAGATTGGCGAAGCGCGTCGCGCCGATCACCGGCGGGCCGTCCGGCGTCATCGGGCGCAGCCCGCACCAGAAGGTGGCCCTGGGAAGGTCGCCGCCACGCGGAAACAGGTCGGTCAGCGAATGGTCCAGCGTCGCGCGCCGCGCGGCGTAGAGCTTGGTCGAATAGCCTGAGATCTCCGCGGTGCCGCCGACCCGGATGCGATCGCCGAGCCGGGTGATCGCGACCTTATAGCTCTCGTCCATCACGGTCGATTCAGGCGCGCCGGACGCGTCCTTGATCGGCACCGTGACCGAATAACCCTTCACTGGATAGACCGGCAGCGAGATGCCGAGCGGCCGCAGCAGGATCGGCGAATAGCTGCCGAGCGCCAGCACATAGGCGTCCGCCGTCATCATCCCGGCGCTGGTCGCGACGCCGGTGATCCGGGTGGTGTCCGCATTCAGTCCGTCGATGCCGACATTGAAGTTGAAGCGCACGCCAAGCTTCTCGGCTTCCAGCGCCAGGGCCTGCGTGAACATGTGGCAGTCGCCGGTCTCGTCATGCGGCAGCCGCAGCCCGCCGGCGAACTTTTCCTTCACGCCGGCCAGCGCGGGCTCGGCGGCGATGCAGCCCTCGCGGCCGAGCACCTCGAACGGCACGCCGTACTGCTTCAGCACCGCGATGTCGTCGCCGGTGTGATCGAGCTGCGCCTGCTCGCGAAACAGCTGCAGCGTGCCGCGCGCACGCTCGTCATAGCGGATGCCGATCTCGCTGCGCAGCGCCTGCAGGCAGTCGCGGCTGTATTCCGCGATCGGGATCATCCGGCTCTTGTTCACCGCGTAGCGCGCCGTCGTGCAGTTGCGCAGCATCTTCAAGAGCCACAGCCACATCACGGGATCGAGCTTGGGGCGGATCACCAGCGGGCCGTGCTTCATCAACAGCCACTTCACCGCCTTGACCGGCACGCCGGGGCCGGCCCAGGGCGATGAGTAGCCGGGCGATACTTCGCCGGCATTGGCAAAGGAGGTTTCCAGCGCGGGCTTGGGCTGACGGTCGATCACCGTCACCTCGTGGCCGGCGCGCGCAAGGTAATAGGCAGAGGTGACGCCGATCACGCCACTGCCGAGAACAAGGACCTTCACTTTTCCTCACATCCTGCAGCGAAAACGCAATCGCCGCTGCGAAACCACTCTGCTTCGCAACGGCGACAGCAATTTGTAGAGCTAGCTAATATCTAGCTAGCAATTATCAGGCCACGCGCTTGATGGAGTCGCCGAGGATCGAGACGATGTCGTCGATGTGCGACTTCTCGACGATCAAAGGCGGCGACAATGCCAGCGAGTCGCCGCTCATGCGGAAGTAGAGGCCGCGATTGAAGCAATCGACCATGATGTCGTAGCCGCGCGCGCCGACGACACCATCGCGCGGCGCGACTTCGACCGCGCCCATCAGGCCCTGATTGCGGATGTCGACCACGTTCGGCAGGCCCTTCAGCGAATGCAGGGCATCGCGCCAGTAGTCGGCGAGCGAGGCGCCGCGGGTCAGCAGAGCTTCGTCCTTGTAGATGTCGAGCGTGGCAAGACCCGCCGCGCAGGCCACCGGATGCGCCGAATAGGTGTAGCCGTGGAACAGCTCCATGGCGTTGTCCGGGCCGACCATCAGCCCGTCGTGGATCTGGCGGCTGGTGAACACCGCGCCGCACGGCACGGTGCCGTTGGTGATGCCCTTCGCGGTCGTCATCATGTCGGGCGTCACGCCGTAGAAGTTGGCGGCGAACGGGGTGCCGAGGCGGCCGAAGCCGGTGATGACCTCGTCGAAGATCAGCAGGATGCCGTGCTTGGTGCAGAGCTCGCGCAGGCGCTGCAGATAGCCCTTCGGCGCCGGCAGCACCGCGGTCGAACCCGGCACCGGCTCGACGATCACCGCCGCGATGGTGTCGGCGCCATGCAGCGCCACCATCCGCTCGACATCGTCGGCGAGCTCGGCGCCGTGCTCCGGCTGATCCTTGGCGAAGGCGTTGCGGGCGAGATCATGGGTATGACGGATGTGGTCGACGCCGGGCAGATGGGTCGCGAACTGGCGGCGGTTGGCGACCATGCCGCCGACCGACATGCCGCCGAAGCCGACGCCGTGATAGCCGCGCTCGCGGCCGATCAAACGGGTGCGGCTCGGCTGGCCGGCGGCGCGGTGATAGGCCAGCGCGATCTTCAGCGCGGTATCGACCGATTCAGAGCCCGAATTGGTGAAGAAGACGCGATCCAGCCCCTTCGGGGCGATCTCGGCGAGCCGCTCGGCGAAATCGAACGCGAGCGGGTGGCCCATGTTGAACGAGGGCGCGAAGTCCAAGGTCGACAGCTGCCGCTCGACCGCGGCCGCGATCTGCGGGCGGCCGTGGCCAGCGTTGACGCACCACAGGCCGGCTGAGCCGTCGATCACCTGCCGGCCGTCGACCGAGGTGTAGTACATGCCCTTGGCGGAGGAGAACAGCCGCGGCGCCTTCTTGAACTGCCGGTTGGCCGTGAACGGCATCCAAAACGAGTCGGTCTTGATGGTGTTCGGAATCTGATGAACGGTCACGGCGGCGCTCCATTGCTGACTGATGCTAGTCGGACCACTCTTCCAGGCACTCAACAAGTCCTTTTCTGCCGCGCCGCAAGCCATTGATCTTGTTGAGGCGGTCTGCCAAGATTTGTTCGATCCGCAACACCTGCAACAGGGATTTGCCAAGGGGACTGCCATGAGCGTCGACATCGGCGGTCGGCTTCGATTCATCCGCGCGCGGCACAAGCTGTCGCAGCGCGAGCTCGCCAAGCGCTCCGGCGTGACCAATTCGACGATTTCGCTGATCGAATCCAACCAGATGAACCCGTCGGTCGGCGCCCTCAAGCGCATCCTCGACGGGATCCCGATGGGGCTTGCCGAATTCTTCGCGATCGAGCCGGAGCGGCCGCGCAAGGCGTTCTATCGCGCCGACGAGCTGACCGAGATCGGCAAGAAGCCAATCTCCTACCTGCAAATCGGCGACAGTCTGTTCGGCCGGGCGTTGCAGATCCTGAAGGAGCGCTACGAGCCCGGCAGCGACACCGGCCGGGTGCCGCTGGTGCATGAGGGCGAGGAAGGCGGCATTGTGGTCTCGGGCCGGCTCGAGGTCACGGTCGACGACGAGCGGCGGGTGCTCAACGCCGGCGACGCCTATTACTTCGAAAGCCGCCGCCCGCACCGCTTCCGCTGCATCGGCGCCAAGCCGTGCGAAGTGATCTCGGCCTGCACGCCGCCGACATTTTGAACCCGGCGCGCGCGGCGGGCGACCCAAGCCGCAGGGGCCGCATGGCGCGGCCGTGCGGGTGACGTCGATGCCTTGCTCTCCACGGTTTGCGGCCGCCGTCGCGGCCATCGCGGTCCTTGCGTCCGGCCCGTCCGTTGCGACGGACGATGATCTGCGGGCATCGAGCAGCGGGCCGACCGCGATCAGGCTGTGCGGCGATAGCGGCGACGGCACGATCAAGACCGCGGACTGCAGGAAGGCCGGCACCGACAGGCTGGTGACGCAGATCGACCGGGCGTTCGACGCGGCGCTCGGCAGGATGCCGGCGAACATCAAGCCGCTTTTGAAGCGCGACCAGACCTGGTTCAACGAGATGATCATCGACGCCGCCGAGGTGCTGGCCGATAGCGACGCGGACGAATTGAAGGAGAGTTTTGCGCAAGCCTTGCGGCGCCGCGCCGCCGCGCTTGAGGGAATGGCATCCGGCCGTCCCGGCTTCGCCGGCAACTGGGTCAACGCCTTCGGCAACATCACGCTGACGCCGGCCGACGGCGGCGCCTATCGCCTCGCCGCCGATCTGCGCGGCGACTATGGCGGCGACCGCAGGCGAAGCTGCAAGCTCACCGCCGACCTGAAGCCTGCGGGGAGTGGCTGGCTCGCCGGCACCGTGGTGATCAATACGGACACGGCGGCCGACAAGCCGAAAGCCGACGCTGCGGCCGCTCCCGCCAGGCCGCCGTCACTCAAACTCCGCCGCCAGGGCGAGACCTTGCGGATCGTCGGCAGCATCGACGACGAGGAGTGGGACGGCTTCGCCGACTGCTCGTCGATGTGGCAGGTCACCGGCAGCTATTTTGCCGCCGGCAAGGATACGGCATCCGACAGTGCGGACACCGCCTTCGTCGTCCCGACCTTCGACTGCACCAGGCCGGAGACGGCGACCGACGAGGAAATCTGCGCCGACCCTGATCTGGCCGACAACGACCGGCGGCTGAACCGCGCCTGGAAGGCGTTGCAGCCGCACCTCGACGAGGCGACGCGGCGCGCGCTGATCGACGACCAGCGCAACTGGGTGAAGAGCCAGGCGCAGCAATATCCCGAATTCCTGCACCCGGCCTGGAACAAGCAGAGCTCCCAGGTTCACTTCACCGTCGATGCCCGCGATCACGTCGACGGATTGCAGCGCGAACGCCTGGCGCTGCTCGAAGGCTTTGACGACAAGCGCGGCGGACTTGCCGGCATCTGGCTCGCCCATAACGCGATCATCAAGATCACCACCGAGAGCAACGGCGCCGTGAAGGCGACGGGATGGAAGTGGGACCAGGGCGACTGGAAGGCCGGCTGCGATTACGAGATGACGGGCAAGATCGTCGGCGGCACGTTCCGCTCCGACGAGCAGCGCAAGAACCCCGACACGCTCGAGCGCGACCACGCCATGCTGATCGTCAACCGGCAGGACGATCTGTTCGCGAAGAAGCGCTACTCGAACAAGGACGGCACCGAGAACAAGGACGCCGACGAAGCGAAATGCAAGCGCCGGCTCGACAATTCCTCGACCGCGCGGATGTTTCCCGCCCGCCCCTCGCCGGACATCGATAATTTCAAGGGCTCGATCAGATAGAGCGTCTTCAGGCGGAGTGGATACCGGTTCGCGTGACGAAAACGCGTCAGGACAACGATCCAGAGACCCGTTCCGATTCAATCGGACCGGAATGGCTCTGGTCACTCGGCAGTATCACAGATCGCGCGTCTGCCGGTCGCCCCAGGCAATAACGGCGGCAATGGTGGCGAACATCGCTGTGACCGCGATCATGACGAGGATGGTGTCGAGAGGCATGGGTCGTCTCCTGCATGTGATGGAGAGACCTAGCGCGCCTGCGCGCGCATCGCCTTGTGCTGGATCAAAAAGCCGACGCCGAAGCGTCAGTTCGCGCCGCTCAGCTTGAGCCGTTCGAGGTCGAGCAGCCGCACGCCATCGGGCACGATCAACACCACCTTCTCGCGCGCAAGGCGGGTCAGCGTGCGGCTCACCGTCTCGATGGTGAGACCGAGATAGTCGGCGATGTCCTGCCGGCTCATCGGCAGCGGCACGGTGACAGACACGCTTCCGATCCGGGCGTATCGCGTCTGCATGTGGAGCAAGAATGCAGCGATCTTTTCCTCGGCACTGCGCCGTCCGAGCAGCAACATCTGGTCCTGCGCCAGGCTCAACTCGTGCCCCGCGAACTCATGCAGGCGGCGCAACAGATGCGGCTTGCCGTCGACATAGGCGAGGAACGCCGATCGCACGAAACGGCAAACCGCGACGTCGTTGACCGCCTCCGCGGTGACGCCGTAGCGGTCCTGCAGCGCAAGTCCGAGGAAGTCGCCCGGCAGCGCGAAACCCACGATCTGGCGGCGGCCGTCGGGCAATGATTTGTAGAGCCGCACGACCCCGTCGGTGACATTGAACACGCTGCCCGCCAGCGCACTCTGCTCGAACAGCGTCGTTCGTGCCGGAACCTGCTTTGCCTGGCTGATCCGGTCGAGCTCCTCGAGTTCGGACGGCTCCAGCGCAGCGCAGACGCTGAACAGCCTGACCTTGCAGTCCTCGCAGCCATTCGTGGCGTGGCCGTGCCTGCAGTCGGAACGCGTCGCGCCGGCACACGAATCCTGTAGTGGCTCGGCAATGCTCATGGCTTCGAGGGTCCGCATGGCTAGGTGCTTCACACTATCAACCCCGATTTGATCTGGATCAACCGCCAACGGCATTGATGCAGATCAATGCTGCGCCGCGCTTTCCCCAGCAGTTTCGCCATCATCGGGGAATCCGGGCGATGAACGAGCAATTCCAGGCACTTCCGATCGACCATCAGCATGCGATCGTGGCCTATCCGCTGGTGTTCATGCATGATGCCAGTATTACCACGGATCAGTGGCTGCGGTTCGTGCGCCGGCGCTGCCGCGGCAGCTCGCCCGAGACCGGGCTGATCGCGATCCGCGATCGCCGCGGCGTGATCCATGCCCTGTTCAGTTACCGCATCGATAACGACCTGCGCGTC
The DNA here is from genome assembly GCF_029714345.1 of Bradyrhizobium brasilense. Classification (NCBI taxonomy): domain Bacteria; kingdom Pseudomonadati; phylum Pseudomonadota; class Alphaproteobacteria; order Hyphomicrobiales; family Nitrobacteraceae; genus Bradyrhizobium; species Bradyrhizobium brasilense. The sequence goes on along the minus strand of NZ_CP121669.1, from coordinate 2,570,613 downwards.
CGCAAGCGGCTCAGCATCGGCGACCTGATCGTCGCGCATCTGCCCGGCTCGCGGATCGACGACGCGGTGTCGAACGTCATCGCCGAGGTTTCGGCGCAATACGGTTGCCAGATCGTCACCATCGAGCAGCCATTCGCAACGCGTGATGCGCGGCACGCCGGATGCCCGACTGCCGAGGCGCTGCGGCACCATCGGCGCGTCAACTGACATCGCGCTGCGTGGTCGTTCGGAGCCAGCCGCCGAACGCGCCTGCTCCGTTGCCGCCGTGGTCGCGCGGGAGTAGCCTTGCGGCGGCTGGAAGGTCGACTGTCGACGGTGCCACCGCATGCGCATCATCCTGATGTTCGTCGCTATTCTGCTCGGCTCGCTCGCTCCCGCAGCGGCCGACGACGTCGGCGCCGCGCAGGCCGTGATCCGCGCGCAGGAGCAGGCGTTCGGCCGCGACGACGCCGCGGCGGCCTATTCGCATGCCGCGCCCGCGATCCGGCAGATCTTTCCGCAAGCCGACATCTTCATGTCGATGGTGCAGAACCAATACGCGCCGGTCTATCGGCACAGGAGCTTCGAGTTCGGCGAGGCGCGCAGCGACGGCGATCGGATCGCGCAGCGCGTCCATATCGTCGACGCCAATGGCGAGGCGTGGGAGGCGCTCTACACGCTGGAGCGGCAGGCCGACGGCAGCCTGAAGATCACCGGCTGCTCATTACTCAAGGCCGGCCAGGCGGTGTGATCGAGAATTACGCCAGCGCCACCCGCTGCCGCGCCCGCATCATGAGCAGCAGAATGATGCTGACATTGAGCAGATTCCAGGCGAGGCCGTTGGCGAAGGCGGCGGCATAGGAGCCGGTGGCGTCGAAGATCACGCCCGAGATCCAGCCGCCAAAGGACATGCCGAACACCGAGGCGAAGATCACGATGCCGATCCGCGTCGCGGCCTCCGACGCCGGCATCGCCTCGCGCACGATGATCGCGTAGCTCGGCACGATGCCGCCCTGGAACAGGCCGAACATCGCCGAGATGACGTAGAGCGAGGTCAGGCTGTCGAAGAACAGATAGAACAACAGCGCCGCGCCTTGCGCGATCGAGCCGATCAGCAGGGTGCGGATGCCGCCGATCCGGTCGGCGAGGAAGCCGGAGCCGATCCGGCTGATGATGCCGAAGCCGAGCATCAGCGACAGCATCTCGGCGCCGCGCGCCACGCCGTAGCCGAGATCGCCGCAATAGGCGACGATATGGACCTGCGGCATCGACATCGCCACGCAGCAGGAAATCGACGCCAGCGACAGGATCGCGGTCAGCGCGTTGGTGGAAAGCTTGAGGTCGACCCGCGGTGGTGCCGCGTTGCCATGGCTGCGCCTGGTCGCTGCGCCCATCAACACGCGCAGCACCATGAGTGCCAGCAGCATCGAGATCGCGGTGAAGATGCCGATTGCAATATGGGTGGTGCGCCAGCCGACACTCTGCATGCCGAAATTGACCAGCGGCGGCCACACCGTACCGCCGACGTAATTGCCGCTCGCGGCGATCGCGACCGCGAGGCCGCGGTAGCGCTCGAACCAGTGCGACGCCTCCGCCATCAACGGGCCGAAGGTCGCCGCCGACGACAGACCGATGGCAAAATGCAGCAGGATGAAGGCCCAGATCGACGGCGCGTAGCCGGCGCCGACATAGCCGAGGCCGAGGATGCCGATCCCGGCGCCGATCGCCGCGACGATGCCGTAGCGGTCGCTGATCTTGCCGGTCACGACCTGGCCGAGGCCGAAACCGAGCATCACCATGGTGAAGGCGAGCGAGGCCGTTCCGCGCGTCGCGCCGAAGTCGGTCTGCACCACCGGCAGCGCCACCACGACCGACCACATGCCGACGCTGCCGAGCGAGCCGATCACGACGGCCACGACAAGGCGCAGCCATGCCCGGCGCGAGTCGGGAATGAACGTAGCGACTTCAGGGGAAAATTCAGAAGAAATTACCACGGCAGGCGGAACTTCGTCGGCATTTGCCTCCGGGTCAAGCCACATTGCCGAGAGATTAGGCATGCGCCAGCAAGGGGACGCCGCCCCTTGAAACGGCACGCTCCGCGGCGGATTCGCGCGCGGCTAGCGTCGCATCAATTCCCGAAGTTCGGGTCCTGCGACTGGAACGGGCCGCATTTGGCGCGTTTCGCAAACCGCTGATCGAAATCGACCGTGCCCCCGCCCACCGGAATCTGTGTCGGCGGCAGTCCCCTTGTGTACTGGTCGACAGTCACTGTCTTCTTGTCCGCGCTCATCGTGACGCGAACCGGCTCAAGCGGCTTGCCCTTGTTGGCCTCGGTCAGGTCGAGTGCGTAGTAGCCGATCACCGTCTGGCCGGCGCGCAGGCCTTGGCCTGCCAATGCAACCGATAGCGGTAGATAGACCTCCATCCTGACGCCTTCGCCGTCGCACGCCAGCATGCGCATCATGGCGGCGTCCTGGCCCGGAGGCTTTGCGGCAGCACCCGTCGCGACGGAAAGGGTGACAGCCGCGACAGCCCCGAAACCACCATTCCAGGGTTTGCCGGTCGTTGCCGCCGCACGGTCTCCTTGGCTTGTCATGGAATCCCCCGACACGAAGCGACTTGCTCGGTATTTCGTCTGACGTCGAGGCTGGGACGTTCAATCCCGGTCCGTCCTCCCTCCCCGATAGGCGCCTCCGTGCGCCGCCGCGGCGATGTTTGGGCGATCGGGCGTCAGCGCTTCCTGTACCGCCGGACCGGTTGCTGCTATGATCCCGGCCTACTTGAACTGATCCGGTTTTTTTGAAGCGGAAGGCATTCTGAAGCGCCTGCATTGATCACCGACAGTCATATGGAGGTTTGCCATGGCTTCTGACTGGCGTCTCGAAGGCGAATGGATCAAGAACTGCAATTGTGCATTTGGCTGCCCCTGCGATTTCAATGCGCTGCCGACGCATGGTTCCTGCAAAGGCATGGTCGGCATGCGGATCACCAAGGGGCATTTCGGCAGCACCAAGCTCGACGGCCTGGTGTTCGCGGCAACCGTCGACTTTCCCGGCGCGCTGCACGAGGGCAACGGGCAGATGCAGCCGATCATCGACGAGCGCGCCACGGCGGAACAGCGCGAAGCGCTGTTCAACATCCTGTCCGGCAAGAATTCGGCCGAAGGCACGCTGTTCCAGATCTTCAGCCTGATCGTGACCAAGATCCATGATCCGGTGTTCGTGCCGATCGAGTTCTCCTTCGACAAGAACGGGCGCGTCGCCAAGCTCGTCGCCAAGGGCGTGCTGGAGACCGAGGTCGAGCCGATCAAGAATCCTGTCACCGGCACGCCGCATCGCATCCAGGTCGTGATGCCGGAGGGGTTCGAGCACAGGGGGGCCGAGGTGGCCTCCTCCAACATCCGCTCGACCGGGGCGATCAAGTACGAGACCAAGGGCTCGCACAGCTCGCTCGCCAACGTCGTGCAGACGCCGGACGGCGTCGCGGCCTGACACGGCCGGACGCGGTTCGGCCGTTCAGCTGCTGGGATCCCACCATGAGCGAGACATCGGCGCTCGAACACGTCCTGCGGCATGACCGCCTGATCTTTGCAGGCGGCATCGCCGCGGTGATGGCGCTGGCCTGGGCCTATCTCCTGGCCGGCGCCGGCATCGACATGAGCATGGCTGATATGCCGATGGATCCGACGCCATGGACGCCTTCCTATGCCGTGCTGGTGTTCATCATGTGGTTGACGATGATGGTCGCCATGATGATCTCGAGCGCCGCGCCGATGGTGTTGCTGTTCGCCGCCCTGAAGCGCAAGCAATCGGCAACGCCCTCTCCCCTCGCTGAGGCCTGGATCTTCCTGTGCGGCTATCTCGTGATCTGGGCCGGCTTTAGCCTCGCCGCGACGCTGGCGCAATGGCAACTCGACCTCGCCGGCCTCTTGTCGATGGCGATGGCTGCTACCAGCGCGACGCTCGCCAGCGGCGTCCTGCTGCTGGCCGGGCTCTACCAGTTCACGCCGCTCAAGCGCGCCTGCCTGCGCTACTGCCAGAGCCCGGTGCTGTTCCTGAGCCGGCACTGGCAACCGGGCACGGCCGGTGCGCTGCGCATGGGGCTGCGGCACGGCCTTTACTGCCTCGGCTGCTGCTGGTTCCTGATGGCATTGCTGTTCGTCGGCGGCGTGATGAACCTGCTCTGGATCGTCGGCATCACCGTCTACGTCGCCTGCGAGAAGCTGCTCCCGGTCGGCCACCGCCTCAGCTATGCCGCCGGCGCCGCGTTGATTGTGGCGGGACTGATCGTGCTCGTGCATACGACTTGAGAAAGTGTCCGGACGTGTAGGAATATCGATCGCGCGACGGCGATCATCCTGTCGAAGAAGATTGAAAGCAGTGCGAGTTGGTTCACACTTGCCAATCGTCATCCGTGCCAAGATCGTTCGGACGGTGGATTGTGCGTCACAGGCCGGCAGCGCTGCTTGTGACGGAACTGACGAGCGACAGACGCTCGCGTGCTGGCGTCAAGCCAGATGCCCCACGCCCCCGGCCGTCGCACCCAGAGAACCGCATGCATTTCATCGGAGGGTACATCATGCATACCTTGCCCGCAGAATGGCTACCCGTTTCAACTGCGCCAGCAGACCGGGATCTCGAAGTCTGTGTCCTGGACTATGATGGAATGGTCCATGCGCTCGTGTTCCCCTGCCACAAGGACGGCGCCGACTGGGTCGTTGGTTCAAATGACCACGTCCATGTTCAACCGACGCATTGGCGCAGTTGGACTGAGCCCGCCTAAAGCGGGCCCCTGCACCGCCGGGCGGACCCGGCGCAGGGCCGCCGGGGACGCTCCATGGCGCCCGGACGAGTTACCGCCATCGCGCCGCACGGCCACGAGCCCCGGTGCGGCGTCAATCTCGCGCCAGCCCTTGAAATCGGCTAGACTTGTCGCGTGAGGTTCAAGGGTGGGCCAGGAGGCTCGTCATGGAATCACACGTGATCCCCTTCGAAAATCGCTGGACCAACGGCAAGCATGCCTGGGAGTGGCACTGCGAGCTCGAGCGGCTGGGCGTGCCGACGGTCCGGACGATGTACTGCGAGCATGAAACGCACCGTCGCAACAAGTCGGCGGTGGTGTTCGACATCCCCGCGGGCTTTGTCCACGACTGGCTGGCCTTTCATGACCGGCGCGCCGCCCGGCAGCAGTTCTTGTGGCGCGCCAGCGTCATCACGCTCGGCATCATCGCCGCATCGGGCGTCGTGCTCGGTGCGCTCAGATAGAGGCCGCAAGGCCGGCGGCCTCATCCGTGCCATCCTTCGAGACGCCGGCCTTTGGCGGGCCCCTCAGGATGACGCGTTGTTGCGGGGCAAAATCCTGGTCTGGACCCTCATGGTGAGGGCGGCGCATCTCGACCACGAGGCCCTCTCACCCCTGCTCCCGGCCGCGAATCCCCCTGCCCGGCGCCTGCGACGACCCGTGCGGTCGCGCGAAAGCACTTATTAACCCTTTGCTAACCATACACCCGGCAAGAATTGCCGAGTGAAGTCGAGTGTCGTCGAACGCGTCTAACGGGCGGAGATCCCCGTGAACGCCAGCGCGGTGCCTCACTTTCGGAACGGCGGCCCTGCGGCCGTCGCGCAGACGCTTGGCGGCCGCAGCCGCCAGTCGCGGGGGAGAGCGGCTACCATGGTCGACATCACGGCGGGTCAGGGCACGGCAGGCAAGAGCGGATTGCCGAGCCTCGGCGAGATCGGCGACATCCTGAAGCGCGGCGATATCGCGCTGGCGATCGGCGTCCTCACCATCCTGGTGGTGCTGATCCTGCCGCTGCCCTCGATCGTGCTCGACCTTTTCCTGGCGGTCTCGATCACGGTCTCGATCCTGATCCTGATGACCTCGCTGTTCATCCAGGCGCCGCTGGAATTCTCGTCGTTTCCGACCATCCTGCTGATCTCGACCATGCTGCGGCTGTCGCTGAACATGGCCTCGACCCGGCTGATCCTGAGCCACGGCCATGAGGGCACGGCGGCCGCCGGCCACGTCATCGAGGCGTTCGGCAACTTCGTGATGGGCGGCAACTTCGTGATCGGCATCATCGTGTTCGCGATCCTGGTGATCGTGAACTTCGTGGTCATCACCAAGGGTTCGGGCCGCATCGCCGAAGTCGCCGCACGCTTCCAGCTGGACTCGATGCCCGGCAAGCAGATGGCGATCGACGCCGACCTCTCCGCCGGCCTGATCGACGAGAAGGCCGCCAAGGAGCGCCGCAAGGCGCTGGAAGACGAGAGCGGCTTCTTCGGCGCCATGGACGGTGCCTCGAAATTCGTCCGCGGCGACGCCATCGCCGGCCTCCTGATCGTCGGCATCAACATCGTCGGCGGCATCATCATCGGCGTCGCCCAGCAGGGCCTCTCCTTCAGCGAAGCCGCCCGCACCTACACCGTGCTGACGGTCGGCGACGGCCTCGTCACCCAGGTGCCCGCGCTGATCGTCTCGACCGCCGCCGGCCTCCTGGTCTCCAAGGCCGGCATCACCGGCGCCGCCGACAAGGCGCTGATGCGCCAGCTCTCCGGCTATCCGCAGGCGCTCGGCATGTCGGCCGGCGTGATGCTGGTGCTGGCGCTGCTGCCGGGCATTCCGACGCTGCCGTTCCTGGCGCTGGGCTCCGGCGCCGCGGTGCTGGCCTGGAACGCTCGCAAGCAGAAGCGGGCTGCGAAGGCGGCCGAAACGGCAGCAGCCGCCGCCCCGGCTGCAGCCGCGGCCGCCGCCGCTGCGGCCGCGGAGGAGCCGATCGCCGCCGCGCTGAAGATCGACGACCTCAAGATCGAGCTCGGCTACGCGCTGCTGCCGCTGGTCAACGGCCCCGACGGCACCGACCGCCTGACCGAGCAGATCAAGGCGCTGCGCCGCTCGCTGGCCATCGAGATGGGTTTCGTGATGCCGGCGGTGCGCATCCTCGACAACGTCCAGCTCGAAGCCAACAGCTACGTCATCAAGATCAAGGAAGTCGACGCCGGCACCGGCAAGATCTGGCCGAGCCAGTTCATGGTCATGGACCCCGCCGGCAACCAGGTGCAACTGCCCGGCATCCACACCATCGAGCCGACCTTCGGCCTGCCGGCGACCTGGGTCGACGCCGGCCTGAAGGAAGAGGCCGCGCTGAAGGGCTACACCGTGGTCGACGCCGCGACCGTGCTGTCGACCCATCTGACCGAGCTGCTCAAGACCAACATGGCGGACCTGTTGTCCTACGGCGAGGTGCAGAAGCTCTTGAAGGACCTGCCGAAGGAGCAAGGCGAGCTGATCAAGGACATCGTGCCGGGCCAGGTCACGGTGTCGGGCATCCAGCGCGTGCTGCAATTGCTGCTCGCCGAGCGCATCTCGATCCGCGATCTCTCGACCATCCTCGAAGGCATCGCCGAAGCGCTGGCGTTCTCGCGCAACCCGGCCACCATGGTCGAGCACGTCCGCGCCCGGCTGGCGCGCCAGATCTGTGCGCAAAACACCTCGCCGAACGGCTATTTGCCGCTGATCGCGTTGTCGGCGCGCTGGGAGCAGGCGTTTGCGGAATCGATCGTAGGCACCGGCGACGACCGCAGCCTGGCGATGCAGCCCTCGAAACTGTCGGAGTTCATGACCGCCGTGCGCAACGCCTTCGAGCAGGCGGCGCGCGAGGGCGAGGCGCCGGTCCTGGTGACGTCGGCCGCGATCCGGCCGTTCGTTCGCTCACTGGTGGAACGGTTCCGCTCGCAGACCACCGTCCTGTCGCAAGCCGAGATCCATCCCAGGGCCCGGCTGAAGACGGTCGGCAGCGTTTAGAGTCACTTGTTCGGAAGCGTTTTCTGCACGCGAGCCGGGCGTCCACTTCGCGCGAAAACGAGCTAGGGGCCGCAAATCACTTGCGTTTTCGTCTGTGCTTTCTCGCCACAGGCAACTGATTTATGCAGAATAGGCCGGAACGGCCCTATCTGGGATGCAGCATCCCAGCATAATCCCAAGACACTGATATTAAATAGCTTTAATGCGTCTCGGATTACCAAAGGGTCATTTCTGATCGCGCCCGATCACGTCTCATCACGGCCTTGTGATGGCCTCTAGGGAACGGAATCGGCAAATCCTACGTTAGCGGGGCACGAGACGTTGAACCGGACAACAGACCGAACCGACAGATTTACTGAGAGCAGGAAGGCGGCAGGAGACTTCCATGAACCACTCGATCTACAGCGCCGATCGTATGACGCATCTGAAGATTGTGGTTGTGGCGTTGTTCGCCGGTATCCTGGTCGCGGGCTTCGGCATCGCGGCACATAACTCGTCGGATGAGGGATACACGCAGACGGCGCGGGTCATGAAGGCCGGCAAGCCCGTCGCGATCACCAGCACCAGCAACTCGCTGGTCCGCTAACAGGAGAGTTTCACGAATTCACGTAGTGTTCTTTACAGCCCCCCAAAGTCGCTGCGTGGATATTTAAGACCCCCAACTACCCCCAAGTTGACTATCGAAAACGCCCGCTCCCCACGGGCGTTTTCTTTTTGCGCGGATGGCGGATCGAACTGACCTGCTGCGAAACGGGCAGCTCTATCCTCGTCATTGCGAGCGAAGCGAAGCAATCCGCTGTCACGGCTCGCTCGGAAGGATGGATTGCTTCGCTGCGCTCGCAATGACGGGCGGCCACCGTCGGCAACCTCTGACGATGGGCGGCTGGCTATCGCGGCGGCGAAGCCGACGCGCCCGGCACGGTCTCGATCAGCTTGCCGGTGAAGATCGGCGCCGAGGTCGGCTGTCCGTTCGGCGAACCGCCGGCCTGCTCCACCGTCACCGCGTAGGTGGCGCCGTTGATCACGTCGGGATCGTAGCCCGACAGCACCGGCCGCGCGGTGAAATCATCGGCGCCGATCACGCCGAGCGAGCGCGGCTGCGGCAGCTTGTCGGAGATCAGCCAGAGCTCGAAACTCTTGCCGGGCTCCGACGGGGCGCCAACCTTGCGGACGGTAAAATTCTTGGTGGCGCCGTCGATGGTCATGATGAAGGCCGGCCCGCCATTCGGCCCCTGCAGCAGCGCGACATATTGCGCCGACGGCGTCAACGCCGGCGCCGGCGTCTTCACTTCGACGGTCTGGATGCGCGGCTTCGGCCGGATCGCATTCGGCAGAGCGTCGGGCTTGTAGATCTGCAGGCCGAGCGTCACCAGCAGCGCGGCCGCGATCGCGGTCGCGGCCGACGCGATGCCGCGCCAGCGTTTGACGCGGCCCGTCAGCGCAGTCACGTTGCGTTCGTCGAAGATGACGCGCGGCGGTCGGGCCTCGGGCAGCCTCCGGGGCTCGGGCGACTGCGCAGGCTCCGGATCGAACGCCGAGCCGAATTCGGGATCGTCCGTGATTGGCGAAGGCGGCGGCGTCACCGTCGTGGCCGGCGTCTCCGGCAGCACCAGCGGCGCCTGCGGCGCGCTCGTGTGGCCGATCGCCGCCTTGATATTGTCCCAGACCACCGGACGCGGCTCGACCAGGCCGACCATCTGATTCAGCGACCCGAGCCTGAACTGCCAAGCCTGCACCAGCGCTGCGAACTCGCTGTCGACGGCCATCATGGTCTCGACCTGCGCGCGCTCCTCGGCATCGAGCGTACCGAGCGCATATTCCGCGGCGAGCGCGATATGGTCTTCGCTATAGGCCATCAATCAAAGTCCAAGACACTCCCGGATATCCATCAGGCTGCGGCGCAGCCAGGTCTTCACCGTGTTTACCGGCGTCTCGAACTTTGCGGCGAGTTGCTCGCGGCTCCAGCCGTTGTAATAGGCGAGCAGCACGAGCTTCTGACGATCCGGCTCCAGACGGCCGACGCACTCCAGCAATCGCTTCAACTCTTCCGTCATCTCCCGTCGCGCCAGCGGATCGGGCTGGTCGGCTGCGACCTCCATCGCCGCCGGCTCTTCCTCCAGCGAGGCCTCGCCGCGCTTGCGCACCACGTCGATGGCGCGGTTGCGCGCGATCGACGTCATCCACGTGATCGGGGACGACAGGGCTGGGTTGAACTGCCCGGCGCTGTTCCAGATCTTGACGTAAGCCTCCTGAATGACCTCCTCGGCGAGGTCCTGTCGCCGCAAGATACGGAGCACGACGCCGAAGAGTTTCGCGCGGGTCGCGGCGTACAGCCGCTCGAAGGCGGCCTCATCCCCCTTGGCGACGGCGGCGATCAGCCAGACCAGCTCAGCCGGCGTCAGCATCTTGCGCCCTCCAAGCCCCGATCCCCCATCGCCTCATTGCCACCGTGCTGCCGATCATCCGTCCGGACCGGTGGTAGCACATTTTGGGACACCACGATCCGCCAAGGGGCTAACAAGGGGCTAACAAGTGGCCGGCAAGCCGGCGGCTTGTGGACAGCGCCCAGCAAAAAGCCCGGGCGATCGGCCCGGGCTCTCAATCTGGTCAGCGGAGGGAGCGAGGGTTCAGGCGATGACGCCGAGACGGGCCCGCATCAGGCCGATCGAATCCATGTCGGCTTGTTCGCGAGCGCTCTCCTCCGCGCGTTCGCGCGCCTGGTCGCGCTCGTCGAGCAGCTCGACCTTCTTCAATTCCTCGAATGCCTCCGACAGCAGCGCCTTGGCGTCGTCGAGTTGGGCGCGCAGTTCGTCGGCCGAACGGGTCAGGTTCTCGCGGCGCTGGATCGCGGCCTTGGCATAGGTCGGATAGGCGAAGTGCGTGGGGTCGTTGATCCCGGCGCGCTCCTGCTCGGTCTGGATCTCGCGCTCGAGCTCGACCGACATGCGCTGGAAGTCGGCGATCATGCCTTCGATCTGGGTAACCCGACGGCGCTTCTCGTCGACCTGAAATTTCTTCAGGCGAATCAGCGTTTCACGTGACTTCATCGACTCATACTCCCCAGAAGTCCCAAATCTGAACGCGGGACAGAGCCGGCTCCCCGCTGGGCCCCGCCGGCATAGCCATGGTGTGCCGGCGATGATGGCCTGACAAAGTTAGCGTTCCGTTTCCAAACCCGACAGGATTTGAGCCAGTTGCCGGTAGCCGTCGGGAAGGCTGGTGGATTCGTCCTTGGCCTGGCGCAGGTAGGCCTCGAGCGGCTCATGCAGCCGGATCGCCTCGTCGACCTCCGCGCTGGAACCCGGCCGGTAGGCCCCGAGGCGGATCAATTCCTCCATGTCAGCATAGGTCGCCATCACCTGCCGCGCCTTGTTGATGTAGGGCAGGAAGTTGGGGTCGGCCGACCGCGGCATGGTGCGCGACACCGACTTGAGGATGTTGACCGCGGGATAGCGGCCGCGCTCGGCGATCGCCCGCTGCATCACGATATGGCCGTCGAGAATGCCGCGCACCGCATCCGCGATCGGCTCATTGTGATCGTCGCCGTCGACCAGCACGGTGAAAATCGCGGTGATGGTGCCGTCGCCAGTGCCCGGCCCTGCCCGCTCGAGCAGCTTCGGCAATTCGGTGAACACGGTCGGCGTGTAGCCCTTGGCGGTCGGCGGCTCTCCCGCCGAGAGGCCGATCTCGCGCTGCGCCATCGCAAAGCGCGTCACCGAGTCCATCAGGCACAGCACGTCCTGGTCCTCGTCGCGGAAATACTCCGCGATGGCGAGCGTCAGATACGCCGCCTGGCGCCGCATCAGGGCCGGCTCGTCCGAGGTGGCGACCACCACGACCGAGCGCGCCAACCCCTCCTCGCCGAGATCCTCCTGGAGGAATTCCTGCACCTCGCGGCCGCGTTCGCCGATCAGCCCGATCACCGAGATCGCGGCATCGACATTGCGCGCCAGCATCGACAGCAGCACCGACTTGCCGACGCCGGAGCCGGCGAAGATGCCGAGCCGCTGGCCGCGGCAGCAGGTCAGGAACGTATTGAGACCGCGCACGCCGAGATCGAGCGGCGGGCCGACCCGCTTGCGCGAATGCGCCGGCGGCGGCGAGTTGCGGTAGGACATCGGCGAGGCGCCCTGCACCAGCGGGCCCTTGCCGTCGATCGGCTCGCCCATCGCGTTGACGACGCGGCCGAGCCATGCCGGCGACGGCCGCACCTGGCTCGCCGCATTGGCGATCACCGCGCGGCAACCGCGCCTCACGCCATCTAGTCCGCCGAACGGCATCACCACCGCGTTCTCGCCGGAGAAGCCGATCACCTCGGCGGGGATGAAGCGGCCCGCGCCGACGTCGATCACGATGCGGGCGCCGACCGACATCGCGTGAATGGGGCCCGCGATCTCGACCATCAGCCCGCGGACGCCGACCACGCGGCCATAAATATTGACGCCGTCGATGTCGCCGATCTGCTCCGCGAGCGCCTTCATTGCGAAAACCTTAAGTTTCCGCTTTTTTGCTCCGGCCGCTTAACTTCGTGTTTACCCGCATCATTAATCATTGCGTCACTGTCTTTGGTGACTGAGGTCGCTTGCCCATCAGAAGAAGGGCGAGTCGCGAGAGTCGGTTAGGCCCGTCTCTTAATGTGGAAACTGAACGGACGCGGTTAGGAAAAGCTTCTTCTACGCAATATCTTAGGGCGATTCGACAAAAATTGCACGGTTAGAGCTTGCGCGGAGGAATCAGTTTTTGTTAACCATATCTCGTCAGGATCCGAATCAGTTGTTCAAAGGCGTTTTGTGAGTGCCGCAAGTGCGGCCGACCTGACGCCCGGAGCGGCGACTATAGGGGACTGGCATGCGCGTTTTGCTGATTGAAGATGACAGCGCCGTCGCGCAGTCGATCGAATTGATGCTCAAGTCCGAGAGTTTCAACGTCTACACGACGGACCTCGGCGAAGAGGGCGTCGATCTCGGCAAGCTTTACGACTACGACATCATCCTTCTCGACCTCAACCTGCCCGACATGTCCGGCTACGACGTGCTCAAGCAGCTCCGGGTGTCGAAGATCAAAACTCCCATTCTGATCCTCTCCGGCCTCGCCGGCATCGAGGACAAGGTCAAGGGTCTCGGCGTCGGCGCCGACGACTACATGACCAAGCCCTTCCACAAGGACGAGCTGGTCGCCCGCATCCACGCGATCGTGCGCCGTTCCAAGGGTCACGCCCAGTCGGTCATCCAGACCGGCGATCTCGTGGTCAATCTCGACACCAAGACGGTCGAGGTCGGCGGCCAGCGCGTGCATCTGACCGGCAAGGAATACCAGATGCTGGAGCTGCTCTCGCTCCGCAAGGGCACCACGCTCACCAAGGAAATGTTCCTCAACCATCTCTACGGCGGCATGGACGAGCCGGAGCTGAAGATCATCGACGTCTTCATCTGCAAGCTCCGCAAGAAGCTCGCCAACGCCTCCGAAGGCCGCAACTTCATCGAGACCGTGTGGGGCCGCGGCTACGTGCTGCGCGAGCCGCACGAGGCCGACGAGCGCATTCCCGCCTGACCTTCTGGGCCCACAGAGAACCGCAAGGTTCGCTCCATTCGACCTGAACCCCGCCGCAAATGGCGGGGTTTTTGTTTGGGATTGAACCGGCTGTCCGCATGCGCCGACCAAGGGAACGTGCAATCCTGCCTCGCGCGAATCCCGACGAACTCCCGGACCGCCCCGACATGATCCTGCAATCCCTCGCCGGCCTGCCGGCGTTCCTGGTCTATTTCTGCACGGCGCTGATCGCCGTGGTCGCCTACCTCTTCGTCTACACACGCGTCACCCCGCATGACGAATTCCAGCTGATCCGCGACAACGATCCGGCGGCAGCGATTGCGCTGGGCTTAAGCCTGCTCGGCTTCGTGCTGCCGGTGGTCAGCGCGATCGCCCATTCCGCCAATGTGGTGGACTGCCTGATCTGGAGCATCATCGCGCTGATCGTGCAGATCATCGTCTATTACATCGTGAAGATCCCGGTGCCGAACCTGTCGGGGCGGATCGCTTCCGGCGAAATGGCGCCGGCGATCTGGCTCGGGCTGTCCTCGCTGGCCGCAGGCGCGCTGAACGCGGCCTGCATGATCTACTGAGCCGTTGAGCCAAATCATGGCGCGCAAACCGAACCCGGACTTCGGCAAACGGCGACCGGTCGTGCCGGCGGTGCCGACGCCGCCGCGGCCGGATGCGCCATCCAAGCGCTCCAACCACGTCGCGCTGCTCTTGATGGGAACGCTCGCGGTCGGCGGCAGCGCCTACGCGCTGATGCCGCGGCCGAATTGCCAGCCGGTGCCGCCGACGCCGCCGGGCGTCACCGCACCGGGCGTCGCCACGCCGGTCCCGCCACAACCCGGCGCTGACTGCACGTCGCGCAGCTCATCGTCCGGATCGGGCGGCAACAGCGGCTCGTCGCGCAGCAGCTTCTATAACAGCAACTCCTCGTCGAGCGGCGCCTCCTCTTCCTCGAGCTCATCGTCAAGCTCGTCGGTGAGCCGCGGCGGCTTCGGTTCATTCGCGCATGCGTTCGGCTTTAGCGGCGGCTGATGCATGTTGCGGTGTCATCGCCGTGTCATCGCGCTTTCGCTTGCCCGGCGAACGCAGCTGATGGAAACTCGCCATGGCTCCGCAGACGGCAAGGCAGGAATTGCGTCCATGAAACGCTCGCGCCGCGTATGGCTGAAATTGATGGGAAGTATCGCGATCGGCGCAGCGTCGATCGGCCTGACGCCAAGCCATGCCCGCAGCGACCAGCATGCAGGACACGGAACGAAGGGAAAATCGGCGGAACGGTCACCCTCCGGGGGCTTCGGCGGCGCGCCGCGCACCATCGCCCGCTACGGCGACGACGATCCGTCGCACGGCGGAAGCTGACACCAGGCTGACGAGCGAGCGCGGTTTCCCCTCATGCAACGCATCGCATGTCCCGAACGCGACGATTGGCGGACGACTGCCGAGAATGCCGGCTTCACCTTCCACACCATCGACGGCGAACGGTACTGGGACGAGCGCGCCTATTACGCCTTCACGCTGGACGAGATCGAGCGCGCGATCGAGGCGCCGACCGGCGAAATCGACGCGATGTGTCTCGAGCTGGCCGGACGCGCGGTCAGGGATGAGCGCTATCTGCGCCGGCTGAAGATACCGGAGGCGTTCTGGGATCTGATCGCGGCAAGCTGGCGCCGCAGGAATCCGAGCCTGTACGGCCGGCTCGATCTCACCTTCGACGGCCGCGGCCCGGCCAAGCTGCTCGAATACAATGCCGACACGCCGACCTCGATCTTCGAGGCCGCGGTATTTCAATGGACCTGGCTCGAACAGGCGATCCAACGCAACATCATCCCGAAGCGCGCCGACCAGTTCAACTCGATCCACGACCGGCTGATCGAGGCCTGGAAAAGGATCGGCGCGACCCACCCGCTGCATCTCACCGGACTGACCGGAAATCCCGAGGACGCCGGCACGCTCGCCTATCTCGAGGACACCGCGGCGCAGGCCGGGCTGAAGACCACGCTGCTCGACATCGAAGAGGTCGGACTGCGCGACGACGGCCAGTTCGTCGACCTCGACGAACGCCCGATCGCGCTCGCGTTCAAGCTCTATCCGTGGGAATGGATGTTCCACGACGCGTTCGGCAAGAACCTCGCGACCGCGCCGACGCAGTGGATCGAGCCGCCATGGAAGGCGATCCTCTCCAACAAGGGCATCCTGCCGCTGCTCTGGGAGATGTTCCCGAACCACCCCAATCTGCTGCCGGCCTATTTCGAGGACGACCCGCAGGCCGCCCAGCTCGGCACGTCGTTCGTGCGCAAGCCGATCTATTCGCGCGAGGGCGCCAATGTCGAGCTGGTCAGCGCCGGCGTCACGCTGGTCGCCGAGCAAGGCCCCTACGGCGCCGAAGGTTTCATCCGCCAGGCGCTGGCGCCGCTGCCGAATTTTTCCGGGCAGTATCCGGTGCTCGGCAGCTGGCTGGTTGACGGCACGCCCTGCGGACTCTCGATTCGGGAAGACGAGAATCCGATCACCGGCAACACCTCGCGCTTCCTGCCGCACGCGATTCTGTAGTTCATGAACGTTGAAACGAAGACAGCTTATTCTCCGTCATCCTGAGGAGCCGCGAAGCGGCGTCTCGAAGGATCGACGGCCCGGCTGGTGGCCGTGCATCCTTCGAGGCTCGCCCAGCGGCGCAATTGCGCCGCAAGGCTCGCACCTCAGGATGACGGGAAGAGACCTAGCCAGGCTTTGAGCTCGAACGAGTTGACCTCACCGCGCGGCGGACGCAACCGCTTTCAGCACATGCAGCGCGGCGCCGGCGCGCGCGACTGGCGCAGTGTTCGGCTGATAGAGCCCGCGCCGGTCGGGATACGGCCTGAACAGGTTGGTGATGCCGACCACGGATTCCGCCGCGCCAAGCGCCAGCACGCCGTCGGGCTCGAGCATCCGGGACACCTTGCCGAAGATACCGGCCTTGGTCTGCTGATCGAAATAGATCAGCACATTGCGGCAGAAGATCACGTCGAAGGTGCCGAGATGCGACAGGTCCTGCAACAGATTGAGCTGGCGGTGCTGCACCATGCCGCGGATATCGGCGTTGAGCTGCCAGAGCTCGCCCTTCTGCACGAAATACTTGACCAGCAGCTGGATCGGCAGGCCGCGCTGCACCTCGAACTGGCTGAACAGGCCGGCCTTGGCCTTTTCGAGCACCGCCTGCGACAGGTCGGTGGCGATGATCTCGATCCGCCAGCCGGCAAACAGCGCGGTCATCTCCTTCAGCAGCATCGCGATCGAGTACGGCTCCTGCCCGGTCGATGACGCCGCGCACCAGATGCGCAAGCTACGGCGCGCCGCGCGCGCCTGCGCGAGCGCGGGCAGCACCGCTTCCTTCAGATGGTCGAACGGGATCTTGTCGCGAAAGAAGAAGGTCTCGTTGGTGGTCATCGCTTCGACCACCTCGGATGTCAGCAGCTCCGCGCCGCCCTTCATCCGCTGCACCAGCTCGGGAATCCCGGCGAGGTTCGACCGGCGCGCCAAGGGCAACAGGCGGCTCTCGACCAGATACTGCTTGTCGGCGGAGAGATCGAGGCCGGAACGCTCCTTCAGCAGCTTACGCAGATAGTCGTAGTCCAGCGGCGTCACGAACGGTCTCCCGCAAATACCCGAACAAGCTTCGGTGCGATCTGATTGAGCGGCAGCACCGCGGCGCAGATGCCGGCATTGACGGCGGCACCGGGCATGCCCCACACCACGCTGGTTGTTTCGTCCTGCGCGATCACGCTGCCGCCGGCGGCGACGATGTCCTTGCCGCCGCGCATGCCGTCGGAGCCCATGCCGGTCAAGATCACCGACATGATGCTGCCCTGCCAGACGTCGATCGCGGAGGTGAACATCGGATCCACCGCGGGCTTGCAGAAATTGACCGGCGGCCCGTCGTCGAGCGCGATCGTGGCATCGACGCCGTGGCGGACGACGCGCATGTGGCGCCCGCCCGGTGCCAGATAGATCTGGCCCGGCTTGATGCTCTCGCCGTCGATCCCCTCATGCGCCGGCCGCTTGCTGGTGCGCGCCAGATGCTCGGCGAGAATGGTCGTGAAAGTCGGCGGCATGTGCTGGGTGATCAGCACCGGGAAGCGATCGATCACCGGGCCGATCTCGGCGACCAGCGTCATCAGCGCCTGCGGTCCGCCGGTCGACGAGCCGATCAGCAGCACCTTGGGCGGCAGCAGGCCGAACGAACGGCGCGTGGCCTGGGCCGGCGCCGTGTGCGCGGCAGCGGGAGTCAGCGGACGCGATCTGTCATGACCGGGCGCAAGCGGCGGGCTTGCCGTCGTGTGCACCGGGCTGCGCCGCGCCCTGGCGCCGAGATGACGGATCTTCTGGATCAGGTCGTGGCGGAAGGTTTCCGCGGCGGTGGCCTCGCGCGTGCTTTCCGGCTTCGGAATATAGTCGGACGCACCGAGCGAGAGAGCCTTCAGGCTGATCTCCGCGTTGCGGCGGGTCAGCGTGGAGGCCATGATGACGACGAGATCGCGCTTCTTCGCCAGCAGCTGTGGCAGCGCCGAGATGCCGTCGAGGTCGGGCATCTCGATATCGAGCACCGCGACATCGGGGTTGATGCGTTCGAGCTGGTTGACGGCGTCGAGGCCGGTGCGCAGCGAGGCGACGACCTCCATGTCGGGCTCGGCGCCGATCCAGCGCGAGATCATCCCGCGGATCACCACGGAATCGTCGACCACCATCACCCGCACCTTGTCGGAACGGGTCGATGTCGGGACCGCAGTACTTGTCAACGCAACACTCATGGCTTCACCAGCGACGCAACACGACGCACAACAACCGTTGAGCCGAAGGCTTCTGCCGCCGGATCGAACGAAGAATCAAATGAGTCCGACTTCCTGGAACTTCGCGGTGACGATGTCCCGGTCGAACGGCTTCATGATGTACTCGTTGGCACCGGCATGCAGCGCGCGTGCGATATGCGCGACGTCATTCTCGGTGGTGCAGAACACGACCTTGGGCTGATCGCCGCCGGGCATGCGGCGGAGATTGCCGAGAAACTCGTAGCCGTCCATGACCGGCATGTTCCAGTCGAGCAGCACGGCTTCCGGCATCGCGCGCTTGCAGGCCTCGAGCGCCTTGGCGCCGTCCTCGGCCTCGACGATCTGGAAGTCGAGCCCTTCCAGGATGCGGCGGGCGACTTTGCGAATGACGCTTGAGTCATCGACAACAAGACAGGTTCTCATCTGCGACCTCTACTTCCTCATCCCCGGTGGGATGTTTCAGTTCTTCAGTTCGGGCGGCCCTGTTCACGCCGCTTTGGCGTCGGGCACCAGTTCGAGCACGCGATCGACATCGAGGACGACCATGAGCTGGCCGTCGAGGCGATGGACGCCGCCGGCGAGCTTGGCCATGCGGGGATCGAGGTTGACGGGGTTGTCCTCGCGGCTGTTTTCGGAGAGCCGCAGCACCTCGCCGATCTGGTCGATCAACAGGCCATAGGATTCGCCGCGCTGGTCGACGCCGACCGCCATCGGCAGCTGGCCATCGTCGGCCTTCGGCAGCCCGAGCCGGGCGCGCATGTCGACCACGGTGACGATGCGGCCGCGCAGATTGAGCACGCCGGCGATCTCGCTGGAGGCCAGCGGCACCCGCGTCAGCCGCTCCGGCATGAACACGTCCTGCACCCGCGAGATCGGCAGGCCGAACAGCTGCCCGCCGATCACGGCGGTGACGTATTCGGCCATCGCGCCTTCGCTTGTCTCGGTCTTGCTGGTCATCAATCCTTGTCCTTATCCCGTGTCAGGCCGCCCGGCGCAGTTCGGCGGTCTGCTCTTTCAGCGCCGCGATCAGCCCGGGACGATCAAACTTGGCGACATAGTCGTGGAAGCCGGCCTGCCGGCCGCGCTCGATCGCCGCCGGCGACACCATCGCCGACAGCGCGATGATCGGCAGCTGGTTCAGATTGTGGTCGCTTCGGATGTTCTCGGCGAACTCAAAGCCGTTCATCTCGGGCATCTCGATGTCGGTCAGCACGACGTCGAAGCTCTGTCCCGAACGCAGCGCCGCGAGCCCTTCCTGCGCGCCGCCCGCGGTCCTGACCTTGTAGCCGGCGGCTTTGAGCACCGGCGCCAGCATGTTGCGGAAGAACGCTGAGTCATCGACCAGCAGCACCGACTGCGCCGAGGCCGACGAGCGCATCTCCTTGCGCGAGAACCAGTCAGCGAACGCCATCGGCAGGAAGTGACCGACGTCGATCACCTCGGTGGCCTGGCCCTTGATCACGGCCGAGCCCAGAATACCGTCCTGCGAACCCGCGACCTCGATGTTGAGCCGCTCCTCGACGATGTCGATGATCTCGTCGACCACGAGCCCCATCGAGCGGCCGTCGTCGGCGAACACCAGGATCGGCTGCGAGCCCTGCGACTGCACCTCGACGCCGGCCATCTGCACCAGCGGCATCAGCTGCTCGCGGTACTGCACCATGTAGCGGCCGTTCGAGAGCTCGATCTTGTCGGTTGCGATCTCCTCCAGGCGGGTGACGAGGCCGAGCGGCACCGCCTTGGGCTGCGAGGAGCCGGCGCGGAACACCAGCAGCGAGGTCAGCTGCTCGCCGCTTGCCGCATGGGCGCTCGCATTGTCGTCGGCGAGGTCATGGGCCGAGGAGCCGGACGCGCCGAGGGCTTTTGCGATGCCGTTGGGGTCGATGATCATGATCACGGCGCCATCGCCTAGGATGGTGTTGCCGGAGAACATGTCGATGTGCCGCAACTTGGTCGACATCGGCTTGACCACGATCTCCTCGGTGTGGAACACGCCGTCGACCACGATGCCGAAGGTCTGGCTGCCGACTTGCGTGACCACGATGAAGCCGTTTTCGGCGTCGGTTGTGGTCGCGCCGTCGTCGATCTTCAAGAGCTTCTTGAGATGGATCAGCGGCAGCAGCTTGTTGCGCAGCCGCAAGACCGCGGTGTCCTTGATGCGCTCGATGCGGTGCTCGGAGTTGGCGCGGGCCCGCACCAGCTCGACCACAGACAATTGGGGAATCGCAAAACGGTCGCCGCCGGCTTCCACGATCAAAGCGGAGACGATCGCCAAGGTCAGCGGGATCTTGATGGTGACCGAGGCGCCCTCGCCGGCCACGCTCTTGATGTCGATGGTGCCGCCGATCTGGTCGATATTGGTGCGCACCACGTCCATGCCGACGCCGCGGCCGGACACCGAGGTCACTTGCGCGGCGGTCGAGAAGCCCGGCGCGAAGATGAACTTGTGGATCTGGGCCTCGGTCATCTTCTCCAGCTCGGCCTCGGTGACGAGACCGTTCTGGAGCGCCTTGGCCTTGATCCGCTCGGTGTTGAGCCCGCGGCCATTGTCGGCGATGCAGATGATGATGTGGCCGCCCTCGTGATAGGCGGAAAGACGAATGGTGCCCTGCTCCGGCTTGCCGGCGGCGACGCGCTCGGCGGTGGTCTCGAGCCCGTGGTCGGCGGAGTTGCGCACCATGTGCGTCAAGGGATCCTTGATCAGGTCGAGCACCTGGCGGTCGAGCTCGGTGTCGGCGCCGTGCATCTCCAGCTCGATCTGCTTGCCGAGTTCGCCGGAGAGATCGCGGACGATGCGCGGCAGCTTCTGCCAGGCATTGCCGATCGGCTGCATGCGCGTCTTCATGACGCCTTCCTGCAGCTCGGCGGTGACGTTGGAGAGCCGCTGCAGCGGCACCTTGAACTCGGTGTCCTCGTTGCGGCGGGAGATCTCCAGCAGCTGGTTGCGGGTCAGCACCAGCTCGGAGACCATGGTCATGAGGTGTTCGAGGGTGTCGACATTGACCCGGATCGACTGGTTGGCGATCTTGTCGCCTTCCTGGACATCCTCACCGGCGGCCTTGCGGGCCGGCTTCTTCGCAGCCTCAGCCGGCTCGGCGGCGGCGGCAGCAGGTGCAAGCTTCACGGCCGGCGCCGGTGCGGCGACTTCGGTCTCGGTCTCGCGGAAGGCGCGCTCGAGCTCGTCGAGCGAGACCTCGCCCGGACGCAGCGGACGCTCCAGCGTCTGCACCACCAGCGTGCCCTCGGTCATGTTAGCCTGCACCGGCGGGGCTTCGACGACCGGCACGTCTTCTTCAGCGGCGGCCTCACCGGCAGCCATCGCGGCCATGCCGTGCTCGACCATCGCCTCCAGCTGATCGATCAGATCGCGGTCGTTGCCTTCAGGCTCGGCCTCGGTCGCCTCGAGCCCTGCAAGGATCTCCTTGATGCGGTCGATCGAGGACAGGATCAGCGTCACGGCTTCCGCCTTCACCGGCATGCCGTCGCGGAACTTGCCCATCAGGGTCTCGCCGGCATGCGCCAGCGCCTCGAGCCGCGGCAGCCCGAGGAAGCCGCAGGTGCCCTTGATGGTGTGCACAAGCCGGAAGATGTTATCCAGGATCTTCGCGTTGTTCGGATCCTGCTCGAACTGCACCAGCTGGTTGTCGACCGTATCCAGGCTCTCGCTGCTCTCCGTCAGGAACTCGCGCAACAGATCGTCCATGAAACCAACCTTCGAAAAACGCCGAAAACGCACCGGCGCGCAACATCGACGCGCCTGACGGAACTCAGGTCAGCTTCTCCGCAAAGCGTTTAAGTTTGGTTGAGCAAATGGAAAGGAACGGGATCAACAAAGAGATAAGGCCGCGCGATCGAATCGCGCGGCCGGTCGTAACCTTTGATTAATGATATCGGCGCGGCCGCGGTCAGGACGCGGCAATGATGACCTTGTCGCCGTCGAGCGCGAGCGTCACCTTCAGCCCGCAGGCTTCCGCCAGCAGGCGGGTGTAGTGCGGTTGCACCGCATGCGCATCGACCGTGTTCGGCGAGGTCGCATTCAGGAGATCGACGATGTTCTGCGGCACGCGTGCATTGAGGCCCGCGGCCGTGATGCGGAAGCTCATCGCCTCGCCTTCGCCGACCGGATCGATCGTCAGCGTGCCGCCACGCGGGATCGTCTGCTGCGCGATGACCAGCATGTTCAAGAGCAGCTTGACCCGGTTCTTGGGCAACAGCAGCCGCGGCAAATTCCAGGTCAGCGTCACCTTGCCGTCCTCGATATGCCCCTTCGCCATGTTCTGGGCATCGCCGAGGTCGATCTGCGCGCCGGAGGAACCGGCCGCTCCGAACGCCAGCCGGCAGAACTGCAACCGCGCCGAAGCGGTCTTGGCGCTCTTGCGAATCAGATCGAGCGCGAAGTCGCGATCTTCGGGCTTGGGATTGTCGTCAAGGACCTCAAGCCCATTGACGATCGCGCCGACCGGACTGATGAGATCGTGACAGACCCGTGAGCACAAGAGCGCCGCGAGTTCGAGCGCGTCGGGAGCGGGACCGGGAGACGAAGTGCCAGACATCAATTGTTTCCTGGAAAGCCGCACGCCGACCGAGGAGTGCGAATCACGCATGCCTGTGGGCTTGATACACCGCGCAGACGGATGCTGCCAGCTTGCGGCAGGACTGATAAAGCATGATCCGGAAAAGTGGAAACCGGTTTTCCGAAAAGATCATGCTCAAACAAGGAGATGAGATCATGATGCGATGCTCCGTCATCGCATCATGATCTCAGGGAACACAAACAGGATATGCGATCCGCTGACATGAGACCCGCACATGAATAAGGCACAGCCGTCCCTGATCGGCTGCGAGACCGCCGCCACGCTGCTCGAATCACTGACCGAACTGGTGATCCGCGCCGGCGAGGCAATTCTTGCCGTCAATCGTTCCGCGATGAATGTGACCGGCAAGAGCGACGGGTCGCCGGTCACCGAGGCCGATCTCGCCGCCGACCACATCATCGTCGAAGGCCTGACGCGGCTCGCGCCGCAGGTGTCGCTGCTGTCGGAGGAGCGCGTCCATCTGGCGACGCCGCCTTACAAGGACAGTTTCTTCCTGATCGATCCGCTCGACGGCACCAAGGAGTTCGTTGCCGGCCGCAATGAATTCACCGTCAATGTGGCGCTGGTCACGCAAGGCGTGCCGCTGCTCGGCATCGTCGGCGCACCGGCGCTCGGCCTGATCTGGCGCGGCATCGTCGGCAAGGGCGCGGAGCGGTTGACGCTGCAGGGCGGCGCGGTTTCGCAGGCGGTGCCGATCAAGACCCGTCCCTGCCCGCCGCGCGGCGCGCCATGGACGGTGGCCGTGAGCCGCTCGCATGGCGATGCGCGCACCGAAGCCTTCATCGACGCGCGCGGCGGCGCGGTCCGCGCCGTGCTGGGCTCGGCGGTCAAATTCGGCCGTGTCGCCGAGGGCGAAGTCGATATCTATCCCCGCCTGTCGCCGACATCCGAATGGGACGTGGCGGCCGGTCACGCGGTCGTCGTTGCGGCCGGCGGCAAGGTCACCGATTCGAACGGCAGCCCGTTGCATTTCGGGCTCGGCCGCGAAGACTTTCTGGTGTCGGAATTCATTGCCTGGGGCGACCCGGCCGCGGCGCCGTGATCACTGCGCGAGATTGTCTTCCAGCTCCGGCCAACGCGCCGCGGCTTCCTTCAAAAAGCGCGCGGGATCGGCGGCGAACGCGTCACGGCTGCGTTCCCGGTTGAACAGGTAAAGCCTGTTCCCGACGACGGCCCAGAATCGCGGATTGCCCGCACAGGTGACTCCCCGCACCAGATCGGTCGGATCGTAACCGCCGAATTGCGGGCCATAGATTTCGGGATGCGCCACGAACGAGGCGCGGTTGCCCTCGTTGCGGAAACGCCAGACCACGCCGTTCTCTGCGGCCTCGAATTCCGGCCGCCCCTGGGTGGCGGCGGCGTCCGTGAAATAAGCGACGGGATCGAATCCCTCGATCGCCAATCCGGAGTAGCGGTTCGTCACCACGCGCTCGGTTGTGGTGGCCTGAACAGGCAAGGACGGCCAGATGGCCGCCAAAATGCCCGCCAACAGGCCGAAAAACGCCATCCCGCGGCACGATCCATATCTTTCCTGCCGTTGTGCCGTCATAGTTGATACCGATAACATCCGAGTCGAGGGGACACCGGGCGCAACCTAGAGCCGTGCCTGTTGGCATCAGGTTAAAGGGCAGCGCCCGGATTTCGATAGCAGGGGTTCTTAATGACTTTCGCATCACGCCTTGCCGCGGTCGCGTTTGCCGCGCTGATGTGCTGGAGCGCAGGGGCGTCCGCGCAGCAGGGCCCGCCACCGCAATATCCGCCGCCACAGCGTGAACCGACCCCGTATACTTACGGGCCCGATGAACTGGTCAATGCCGGACACAAGTTCTTCGGCAATGTCTCGCGCGGACTCGCCTCGGTCATTGAGCGCGCGGTCAGCCAGTGGGGCCTGCCCAATGGTTATGTGCTCGGCGAGGAAGGCTCCGGCGCCTTCGTGGCCGGGCTGCGCTATGGCGAAGGCACGCTCTACACCAAGAACGCCGGCGACCTCAGGGTCTACTGGCAGGGTCCCTCGGTCGGCTTCGACTGGGGCGGCGACGGCGCGAGGACCATGACGCTGGTCTACAACCTGCCTTCGACCCAGGCGATCTATCAGCGCTTCGTCGGCATTGACGGCTCGGCCTATATCGTCGGCGGCTTCGGCATGACGGCGCTGACCGCCAACAACATCGTGCTGGTCCCGATTCGCTCGGGCATCGGCTTGCGGCTCGGCGCCAGCGTCGGCTATCTCAAATTCACCCCGCGCGCGACCTGGAACCCGTTCTAGAGCGTTTCCAGCCGAGCGGACGCCGGCTCGCATCAAGAAAACGCGTCAGGACAGAATCCAGAGCTTCGTTCCGATTCAGTCGGAACGAAGCGCGAGGTCGCAGCCCTGATCGGGCGATGAGACCGGCGCTCCGGCACGGTTAGCAATTCAGGTTAACGCGGCAATCGGGCTGGCCTTTGGCCGGCCCGCCGTGGCATTGTGATTAACAAATTCCTTCTTTTCTTGGAGTGACCCTTCATGATCGAGCCGATCATGTACGCGGCGATCGGTTTCCTGATCTCGATGCTGTGCGGCCTGATGATCGTTCCGCTGGTGCATAACCGGGCGGTGCGGCTGACCACGCGCCGCATGGAGGCGGCCACCCCGCTGTCGATGGCCGAGATCCAGGCCGACAAGGACCAGCTCCGCGCCGAATTCGCCATGTCGGCCCGCCGGCTCGAGATGAGCGTCGACCAGCTCAAGAGCAAGACCACGAGCCAGCTCGCCGAGCTCGGCAAGAAGACCGATGCGATCAACCGCATGAAGATCGAGCTCGGCGAGAAGAACGCCGCGATCTTCGCGCTGGAGGCGCGCGAGAAGGCGATGAAGGATCAGCTTCGCGCCACCGAGGAAGAGTTCTCGGCCAAGACCGAGCTGTTGCGCAACGCCGAGCAGGCGCTGACCGACAAGCAGGGCGAGCTCGGCAAGATCAACGCCGAGCTCAACGACCGCGCGATGACCGCCGACAGCCGCCAGATCGAACTGGTCGCGGTGCGGACCCAGGTCGAGGAGCTGAAGAACCGGGTCGGCGATGCCGCCAGAGAATTCGCGGCAACCGAAGCCCGCCTCGCCCAGGAGCGCAACCAGTCGGAAACTGCAACGCGCGATCTCACCGACGCGCGCGGCCGGGTCGAGAATCTGAGCCAGCGCGTCACCGATCTCGACCGCCAGCTCGTCGCCCAGGTCAAGGAAGCCGAGCTGCTCGGCAACCGGGTCAACGACCTTGAGACGCGGCTTGCGACCCAGGGCAAGCTGCTTGCCGAGCGCGAATTCGAGAACGGCCAGTTGAAGCAGGCCAACGCCGCCGCCGAGCGGACGGTGCAGGAGCTGCGCGAGGAGATCGCAGCAGTGGGCGGCGGCAAATCCTCCGCGCTCGACAAGCTGCGCCAGGAGAAAACTCAAGTCGAGGAGCAGCTGCGCACGGTCAGTGACGAGCGCGGCAAGCTGCAGCGCGACATCAATGCGATCCAGCAGCAGGCCGAGAGCTCCTGGGCGACCGAGCGGATGGAGAATGCGCTGCTGCGCGAGCGCATCAACGACATTGCCGCCGAGGTGGCCAAGCTCGCGATCCAGCTCGAGGGCCCGAATTCGGCGATCGAGGCCATGCTGGCGGCGGAGCCGACGGTGCCGGGCAAGGCGGCGGCCAAGCCCGCCAACGGCGTCTCGCCGGGCAGCGGGATGCCCGAGGGCGGCGGCACGCTCGCCGAGCGCATCCGGGCGCTGCAGTCACACGCCTCCCGCGCCCGCCAGCAAGGGGCATGATTCCCGCAGGGTTTGGCTTGACACCCCTACCCGGCACTTCGTAAATCGCACGCTCTGACGAAGCGCCGCACTCGACCGGCCGCCGACCAGCGGCCTTTGGCACGTCACATCCCGGACGCATAGCTCAGCGGGAGAGCGTTCCCTTCACACGGGAGAGGTCCAAGGTTCGATCCCTTGTGCGTCCACCATCCCCCTTCGGAACCGCCGGGGCGGACGATTGTCGACATTCTGGTGCCCTTCGGCACCGCCTCATCAAAAATGTCGAAAACAACCCCATGCAAAGTAGCCGACGCACGCCGGATCAATGGGTTACGCCACGCGAGCCAAGTTATTCAGGCCAGGTCTATTCGGGCTCCATTGGCTGGCTCTGGTCGCGCAAAAGTAGAAGTCCATCAGGAAACCGAACCCACTCAAGCTTTGTCTCGCACCAAGCCGCCACCTTCGGCGCGGGAAAGTCTGGGTCGGCGAAGCATCCAACCGGAATACCGATGACATCTGGTAAGAGCTCAAGACTGGTGCTCACTGTCGATCCACATACGGGACAGAACAAGAATTTGACGGCCTTGCCCGAAGTACCCGTCCGACTATAGGTGAGGCCGTCGCCGGAACGATTCGTCACTTGGTCGGCGTTCCATCTTGACGAAAGCGCGAACGCGCTCCCGGAGCGCTTTTGGCATCGCGTGCAATTGCACACTGAAACCAAAGCAGGGTCACCCTCTACCGTTAAACTCAGCTGTCCACATTGGCAGCTCGCAATTCGCGTCATGTTGTGAGCCTCCTGGAGCTACTGAGGATATGACGACAGGTCATTCCTCCCAACATGGCGGAAGGCATTGAAGACAGCCGAGCGCGAGGCGGGCTTGGTTGCCGATGAAGAGCGGGCTGCGCGCCGGGTTGCTTAACGGGCAAGCGGCCATTTGACCATTCCGCCAACTCGGGCTTGCCCACGCCCCGCGCCCGCCGATAGTGTGAACTGCCTCAGTCAGGAACATTGAGTGGGCACGCATGTCGCAGACCCAAGTTCACTCGGGCGGAAATGACGCGCTCGCCAGGCTCGACGCTATCGCCCAAGCCGATCTGGTTCGATCCGGCGAGATCAGCGCAAGCGAGCTTGTTGAAGCCGCCATCGCAAGGATCGAGACGACCAACCCAGCGCTCAACGCGGTCACTCACAAGCTCTACGCTCAAGCGCGCGAGCGCGCTGCAAGCCCCGCCTTGTCCGGTCCTTTCGCCGGTGTTCCGTTTCTGATCAAGGATGTACTGTCCGTGGCGGGCACGCCGAACACGTTTGGATGCCGAGCACTAGCCGACTTTGTCCCGCCGACCAGTTCCCCCTACGCGCTAGCGCTGCAGGCTGTCGGCCTGGTCACGGTCGGACGCACAAATACGCCCGAGTTCGCGCTGATCGACGCGACCGAGCCCAAACTGTTCGGTCCGACCCACAATCCGTGGGACCTCGCGCGCTCACCCGGCGGGTCTTCAGGAGGGGCTGGAGCGGCGGTCGCAGCCGGGATGACTCCGATAGCGCATGCCAGCGATGGGGGCGGATCAATCCGTCATCCGGCGTGCCACAACGGCGTCTTTGGCCTTAAGCCCAGCCGTGGCCGCAATCGAAGCGATGGCGCCCCTCCCATGCCGTTCGACCTGCCCGACGTCGCCGTCAATCATGTCCTTACCCGATCGGTGCGCGATAGTGCGCTCATGCTTAGCCTCACGGAAGACCCGGACACCAAACTTGGTCCGCTGGGGTTCGTGCGCGATCCAGTCAGCAAACCACTTCGCATAGGTCTGATACGGGAGGGCTTCAGTGGCAACGGCGCCGCCACCGATGTGGACGACGCACTGGTCTCCACCTCGCGACTTTGCGAAAGCTTGGGCCACCATGTGGAGCCCACGAAGTGGCCATTTCCCGGCCAGGCAGCGATCGAGGCCTTCCTCGACGCATGGATGGTGCTGGCCGCGAGCGCAGTCCAAGGAATATGCGCATGGATCGGATGCGACGCCGACAGGGAAAATTTTGAGCCCTGGACGCTGGGGCTCGCAGGCCGAGGGGCGGCGCTTTTGCCGGATCGGATTGCTGGTGCGGTCGCTCAGTTGACGCAAGCCAGCCGGGCCTTGGACGCATTTTTCGAAACCTACGATGTGCTGCTGTCGCCAGTGGCGCGTCATCCGCCGAAACTTCTGGGCGAGCACGCCACAGACCTGCCGTTCGACATTCTGTTCGAGCGCGTCGTCGATAATTCGGATTTTACGCCGCTGATCAACGCGGCGGGAATACCAGCGATGAGCATTCCCCTGTACTGGAGCGCCAACAACCTGCCCATTGGCTCCCACTTCGCCGCGCGCGCGGGCGCGGAGGCCACTTTGTTCAGCCTGGCCTATCAGCTCGAAGCGGCCCGCCCTTGGGCAGATCACTGGGCGCCCGCGAGCTACCCGGCGGAGCGGCGCGCCGGCTGAGTTCGCCGAGCAGGTCGCGAACGGCGCCGTCGAGTTCGTCGGGTGGCGGGATGGCGTGATCGGCGTGCTGCGTGCCGGTCCGCCGATACCAGCCGGAGGCGGAGCTGTCGTCATTCGCGGCGCGAACCTGCGGCGCACGAACGTGAGCGCGCGGGGCGGATCGCCGCCGCCGGCGCGAGATCAGCTCGCGTGCGCCGTACCCCGAGATGAAACCGATCCCGGCGACGATAGCGACAATCAGAAGCTCGAGCATCGTGTTGCCCCCAATCACCGTGCCGCAATGCAATATGCGCGACAATGCGGCGGCGGCTTGACCGGGCCGGTTCCTTTTCACTGTATCGAGCACAA
Source organism: Bradyrhizobium brasilense (assembly GCF_029714345.1). Classification (NCBI taxonomy): domain Bacteria; kingdom Pseudomonadati; phylum Pseudomonadota; class Alphaproteobacteria; order Hyphomicrobiales; family Nitrobacteraceae; genus Bradyrhizobium; species Bradyrhizobium brasilense. The sequence continues at coordinate 2,541,301 of NZ_CP121669.1, read as the reverse complement.
CCCTGCCCCTCGGAATCGTACGGGGTTTTGTTTGCAGGCCTGCTCGGCTACCTTCCCGGAACTCGCGGGGGCCGGGAGTCTGGATGCGCAAGGGCAACGACTACATTTTGAAGCTGCGGCCTTGGTCGTTGTCGACATTCGTCGTCGCCGTGCTTGCGGTGGTGCTGGCCACCGCGACCCAGGAGATGTTCGCGAGCTTCGGCATGCAATTCTATTTCGCGGGCTTCGTGCCGGCGATCCTGATCGCCGGCCTGATGGGCGGCGCGCCCGCCGGCGCCTTTGCGACCATCATCACGGTACCGATCGTCTGGTGGGCGTTCATGCCGCCCTATTTCGAGTTCGGCTGGCCGACGGCCGGCGACTATGACAGCCTGGCGATGTTCCTGCTGTCGAGCGCGCTCCTGGTCTGTTTCTCGCAGCTCTATCGGGAAGCGCTGGCAATTCTGCGGAAGTAGCGGACGACCCAGACCGCGGCCCGGCCGCCGGCGATAGCGCACCGGTCGCCTTGTCGTGGATCGTTCGCTCTCAGATCCCGAACATCCAGATCGCGACGATGGTGGCCAGCGTCGCCACGCCGCTGATGGTCCAGCCCGCCGCGTAGAAGGTATCCTCGGGGGCGGTGTCGAGCATCGTATTGGTGGTTTCCGTCATTGACCGCCACCGCATGGCGTCTCTCCTCGGAACTCCTGCCCGGCCAGACAACGCGGCGCCCGGTTCCCGGTTCCGCGGCGGCGATCCCGTTCACGCACAGCTCACGGACTGCTGATCGGCGTCGCGGAACCCTGCGACATTCTGTCCCGTTGAGGCTCGCCGGAAACCAACTTGGGAGAACATCCGATGCGAACTCTGATCCTCGCCGCCACCGCCCTTGCCTTCGTCTCGTCCACCGCGCTCGCGCAGGACAAGGCGGGCGGCAGCCCGGCCCCCGCCGCGCAAAGCGGCGACACCGCGACCAAGGGCGAGGCGGCCAAGGCGCCGAAGAAGAAAGCGAAGAAGACCGCCAAGAAATCGAGTGCCAAGACCGGTGCCGCCACGACCGGCAGCGATGCCACCAAGCAATAAACAGAAACAATCGCGCTCAGTGATCCAACTGGCGATCACGGACTTGGCGATCACGGAAAAGGCCGCCCGAAGGCGGCCTTTTTACTGTCTCGGTGCGGATGTTGCTTCGGCCCGTCGCGTCGCAATCAAGTGCGCCGACCACCTCGGGCAGTGGAAGTTGGGGCGTTGGAAGTTGGGGCAGTGGAAGTTGGATCAGTGCAAGCTGGACCAGCGAAAGTCGAGCCAGCGAATTCAAGTGCGGGAGGGGGAGCGAAAGAGTTGCGAAGCTGATAATCCGCACCGCCATCGGATCGTTCTGAAAATTGACCACCAGCTCCAGGAATTGCTCCACCTCCCGCGCCTTCTGTTGTGCCGCGCGTGCAGGGGCCACGCATGATCCAAACGGGCTATCACTGCAAACGCGAGGAAAGATTCATCGATAGACTTAATGCGGAGCGCCATTGTCGCGCCTGTTCGCGAGCCCGCTCTCGCGTAGCCGCTCGGCAAACCAGAGCGATGTCGCGCTATCGATGGCTCCGCCGGCATAGACCTCGGAAAAGCTCACCCCGCTTCGTCCGACGATCACCAGCACGCCCATCGCATAGGCAAACCAGACATTCGGATCGGTCAACGCCTGCAGCTTGCGCTGATCGTGCTCGATCGGCTGGTGATTGCTGTCCTTGCGCAGTTCGATGGCCAGGAGATTGTTCGGGATGTCGCGCTGATGCACGACGATATCGGGATAGATCGACTTGCCGAGATGGTCGTCGGTCGAACTCCCCGAGCCGCGCGGCAGCCGCAGCGTGCGCTCGCCGAGCCGGTCGTAGTTGCAATCGACCTGCCAGCCGGAAAATTGCCGCTCGACATAGACCGCCAGCCGGTGAGTGAGCGTTCGCTCGCCGAGATCGCGCTCCAGCAGGAACATCTCCTGCGCATAGAATTCCTCCACGGCGGCAATCACCTTGTTCAGCTCGGTCTGCATCGACGCCTCCGACTGGACTGGGCCGCCGCCGCGGCCTTTCAGCTACGCCCCTACATCTGCACTTCGATCAGCCGCGGTCCCGGTTCGGCGACGGCTTCCGCGAGCGCCTTGTTGAACTCGTCGGCGGTCGTCACCGCCCTGCCCGGCACCCCCATGCCCCTGGCGAGCGCGACGAAGTCGAGCGTCGGCCGATCGATCTTCAGCATGTCCTGAGCCCGCTTGCCCGGCTCGCCGGCGCCGACGCCGTCAAACTCGCCGCGCAGGATCTGATAGATGCGGTTGGCGAACACGATGGTCACGACGTTGAGCCCTTCGCGCGCCTGGGTCCACAGCGACTGGATCGTGTACATCGCGCTGCCGTCGCCGACCATGCAGATCACCTTGCGGTCCGGACAGGCGACCGCGGCGCCGGTTGCCACCGGCGTCGAGAAGCCGATCGAGCCGCCCATGTTCTGCAGCCAGTCATGCGGCGCGGCCGCTGCCGTCGGCGGGAAGAAGCCGCGGCCCGTGGTGACGGATTCGTCGACCATGATGGCGTTCTCGGGGATCGCGCACGCAATCGCCTGCGCGATCGTGGCGTGGTCGAGCGCGCCGGTCGGCTTGACCAGTTCCTGCGATTGCTGCGGCTTGACGTCCTGCGCGGTCGCATGCAGCGCACCCGCGAGCGCCTCGAGCGCCGCGACCGAATTCTCGCCCCAGGCGGTCATGCGATGCACCTCGCAGCCTTCGGCCTTCAGCATGCTCGGCTTGTTCGGATAGGCGAAGAACGCCACGGGATCGTTGGCCTCGACCAGCACGATGTGACGGAAATTCTTCAGGATCGGCAACGCCTGCTCGATCACATAGGGAATGCGGTTGATCGAGAAGCGGCCGCGGCCGCGCGCCATGCGCGGGTGATAGGTCTGGCCCATCACCGTGCAGCCGGTCTTGCCGGCGATGCGCTCGGCCAGCGCCAGCCCGTGCTCGGTCAGCGCGCTGCCGGTGACGAGCAGCAGCGTATGCGCGGCATCACCGTGCAGGATCTTCGCCGCGGTATCGACCGCCTGCGGCGAATAGCTCGGGCGCTGCGTGTCCACGGGCACCTCGGCGAGGCCGTCGGCTTCGTTCCAGGCGGTGTCGGCCGGCAGGATCAGGGTTGCGATCTGCGGCGGCGCGCTCCTGGCGGCGGCGATCGCGGCCGCGCCGTCGGCCGCAACCGACTTGGCATCCGGCGAGGTGCGCACCCAGGACGACATCGGCCGCGCCAGGCCCTCGATGTCTGACGTCAGCGGCGCATTGTAGCCGATGTGGTAGGTGGCATGCTGACCGACGATGTTGACGATGCCGGAATGCGCCTTCTTGGCGTTGTGCAGATTGGCAAGGCCGTTGGCGAGGCCAGGCCCGAGATGCAGCAGCGTCGAGGCCGGCGTTCCCTTCATGCGGAAATAACCGTCGGCCGCACCGGTCACCACGCCTTCGAACAGACCGAGCACGCAGCGCATGCCCGGGACCTTGTCCAGCGCCGCGACGAAATGCATCTCCGAGGTGCCGGGATTGGTAAAACAGACATCCACGCCGCCTGCGACCAATGTCCGCACCAGACTTTCCGCACCATTCATGCTCTCGCTCCCGTTTCGAGATGTTCTTGAGGTCGCTCAGAGCATGATCCGATCCGATTGAATCGGATCATGCTCGTATCCTTTTGTTTGGTCGCATTTTCTTGACGCGAACCGGTAGCCACTTCGCTCGAAAACGCTCCAGCTTTTGTTTGGTCGCGTTTTCTTGACGCGAACCGGTACCCACTTCGCTTGAAAACGCTCCAGATCAACCATTCTTCAGCCGCTTCGTCAAAGGCTTGGCCGGACAATGCAGGTATCGCTTCCGATCTGTTGCCTTTTTAAACCGTGTTGTTCGAAAATGCCTGAGGTCACGGCTTCGTCGCTTGCGAAACGCCGGCAATTGTGGCCTCTCTGACTACATATTTGATTGTTCGCGAGGACGACGACCATGCGCCCGATTGCCTTGATGTTTGCCGCGCTCACGATCCTGGCAGGTGCCGGCCAGGCCCACGCCCAGTTCTTCGACTCTCGCGGCTATCAGTCCGAAGCCCCGAGTTTCTTCGGCGGCGGAGGCGCAAGCCCGATCCCACGCACCACCGTCAACTACCCGACCAACTACGCCCCCGGCACCGTCGTGGTGAACACCGCCGAGCGCCGGCTCTATCTGGTGCTGGCGAACGGCCAGGCGCTGCGCTACGGCATCGGCGTCGGCCGCGACGGCTTCCGCTGGAGCGGTGTCCACCGCATCTCCGCAAAGAAGGAATGGCCGTCCTGGACGCCGCCGTCGCAGATGCTGCGCCGCCGCCCCGATCTGCCGCGCCACATGAACGGCGGTATCGAGAACCCGCTCGGCGCGCGCGCGATGTATCTCGGCTCGACGCTCTACCGCATCCACGGCTCGAACGAACCGGAGACGATCGGCCAGGCCGTCTCGTCGGGCTGCTTCCGCATGACCAACGACGACGTCACCGACCTCTATGGTCGGGTCTCGGTCGGCACCACCGTGGTGGTGAAGAACAACTGATCGCGTCGATTTCAACGGAACCAGGCGCCGCCATTCGGCAAGATCGCTGATCCCGCCGCCTTGATCCCTCCTTGCGCTGCCGCAAACCTTGCGGCAGCGTTGTCACAATGCCCGAGCACTGTCCTTCGATCCTCGTCCTTCTCGCCGCAACGCTCGCCGCTTGCCTCGCTGATGCCGCGCTGCCCGCGGCCGCCACCGAGGTACCGGCGATCGCCGCGCGCCAGCGCAACGAGAAGAAGGTCTTCACCGACGCCGAGATCGTCGAGGGCTTTCTGAAAACCGCGTTCGGCGCCGAATATCATCTCGCCGGACGGGTCGACCGCATCCGCAAGTACGACAGTCCGGTGCGCGTGTTCGCCGACGGCAGCCGCGCCGACCGCAAGGCCCAGCTCGCCAGGGTCGTCGCCGACATCCGCAGCAAGGTGCAGCATCTCGACATCGCGATGACCGAGAACAACGAAGCGGCCAATGTCGTGGTCAAGCTGGTGCGCGACCGCGAGCTGTACCGCACGATCGCGACCTTCTACGGCCAGGAGCGCGCCAGGGAGATCCGCTCCTCGCTCGACCCGCAATGCCTGTCCGGCTTCCGCAAGAACGAGAACTACGAGATCGAGCATTCCGACGTGATCCTCACCGTCGACAACGGCGATTTCGTCTTCCTCGACTGCGCCTATGAGGAGCTGTTGCAGTCGCTCGGCCCGATCAACGACACCGCCACCGTGCCCTGGACCATGTTCAACGACAACGTCTCGATGGGCTATTTCGACGTCTACGACCAATATCTGCTCAACCTGCTCTACGACCCCCGCATCAAGCCCGGCATGACCGTGCAGGAGGTCAAGACCGTGCTGCCCGCCGTCCTCGCCGACGTCCGCGCCTGGGTGGCGAAGGTGAACCATCTGGAGTGAGGGTGGGCGATGAGCGCAGGCGCTCGCGACACATACCGCCGTCGTCCCGGCGCAGGCCGGGACCCATACTCCGCGGCAGATGTTGTTGACGGGACTTGTCGTTCCAGCGGTGCATAACAATCAACATTTGTGGTTATGGGTCCCTGCTCCCGTGCGCAATTGCGCACTAGGCAGGGACGACACTGAATTTGTTGCGCGACTTGTGAATCATGCATTCGCGTTCTCGCGACATGAGCGTGCGATCTCCCCAATCGTCGTCCTGGCGAAAGCCAGGACCCATAACCACCGCATTCGATTGTGAACGGGATCGTGGCTCCAGCGTCGCGCAGCGATTGAGATTTGGGGTAATGGGTCCTGGTCCCCGTGCGCAAGTGCGCACTAGGCCAGGACGACGATGAGGATGGTCCTCGATTCCACCGTCAAGCAGCTGGTTCGGCGTCATCACCCGCGCATGCGGGTGAGCCTGACCGGCGTGCTCACCTCGCTGCTCACACCCAGGACACGGAATCACCGTCCTCCCCGCTTGACCTTGCCCCTGCGGCCGCCTCCATAGAGGCGCGGTCAGACGACGCGAGGTGATTCGATGAATGCTGCTGCCGCCCGTTTCCTCAGCCCGTCCGAAGCTGCGAGGCAGCTCGGCATCTCCGCGAAAGCGTTGCGCCTGTACGAGGAGCGCGGCCTGATCGCACCCGGCCGCACGCCGGCGGGATGGCGCGCCTATGGTCCGGCCGAGATGGCGCGCGGCGCCGAGATCGTCGAGCTGCGCGCGCTCGGCCTCAGCGTCGGTGAAGTGGCGCGGATCCTGAACGGCGACGCCGTCATCCTCGGCCGCGTGCTGGCCGCGCACGAGGCCACGCTCGAAGCGCGCATCCGCCAATGCGGCGACAGCATCGCCAAACTGCGCCGGCTGCGCGCCGACCTCGGCGGCGGCAGGATGCCCGCGACCGGTGACATCATCGGTGCGGTCCGGACGCGGCCGGCGATCGGCGTCGCGTTCGATCTGCCGTGGCCGTGGGGCGGCGAGCGCTTCGAGCTGCGCGACATCAAACGGCTGAACTATATCGTCGGCCCGCTCGGCAGCGGCAAGACGCGCCTTGCGCAACGGCTCGCCGAAGCCCTGCCCGGCGCCAGCTTCGTCGGGCTGGACCGCGCGGCCGACGGCGGCGCGGCCGTGCGGGCGCGCCTCGATGCCGATCCGGCGCACGACGCCAGGGTCGCGGCGAGCCTTGCCACCCTGCTGGCCGACGGCGCCGTGGACTCGCCGGCTCTGACTGCCCTGCTCGCGGCGCTCGAGGCCGGCGACGACGCGATCCTCGTGATCGACATGCTCGAGCAAGGGCTCGATGCGGCGAGCCAGGAAGCCGTCATCGCGCATCTGCGCCGCCGCGGACCCGAGGCCCGGCCGCTATTCTTCCTCACTCGCTCCAACGCGATCCTGGATCTCGACGCGGTCGGAGACGATGAAGCGATCATCCTGTGCCCCGCCAATCACAGCCGGCCGATCTGCGTTACGCCCGTCCCGGGCGCGGCGGGCTATGAAGCGGTCGCGACCTGCCTTGCTTCGCCCGAGGTCCGCGCGCGCACCGAAGGCACGATCGCGTGGCGGCCGTCCTGACTTCTCGCATTGGTTGTATTATAATCGTATGACAATGCACGACGCAGGTCGGATGCGCGCAAAAAAAGTGTGCTATAAGCACGTGCGATGATCGAGCTTCCCCGTACCCAGGCCTTGCGTTGCTTCATCACGGTTGCCCGTGAGGGCACGGTATCGCGCGCAGCGGCGATGCTGAAACTGACCCAGCCCGCGGTCAGCCTGCAGCTGAAGGCACTCGAGGAAAGCACCGGGCTGCAGCTGTTCAACCGCACACCTGCCGGATTCACCCTGACCGAGGCCGGCGCCGCGCTGCTGCCGCTGGCGCACCGGGCGGTCGCGGCCGCCTCCGATTTCAAGGCGATGGCGGACTCGCTGAACGAGGCACAGCGCGGCACGCTGCGCGTCGGCACCATCCTCGACCCCGAATTCACCCGGCTCGGACCGTTCGTGCGCAGCCTTGCGATGTCCTCTCAGCGCACCGAAGTCTTCCTGCGCCATGGCGTGAGCGACGACGTGCTGGCGCAGATCGGGCGCGGCGAACTCGACGTCGGCTACTATGTCGACGCCACGCCTCAGGACCAGCTCGTCCATCACAGCTTCACCGAACGGACCATCGTGGACGGCCGCTACCAGCTCGCCCCGCTGCTTTGCTACGACTACCGGGTGATCGCACCGATCGCCTGGCGCGACCGGGTGATGGGCAAGGGCTGGGCCGAGCTCGCCGAGCTGCCCTGGCTCGCGACACCGCCGCACTCCGGCCACCGGCGGCTGCTCGACGACATCTTCCGCCCGCTCGGCGCATTGCCGAAGCGGATCGGCTACACCGACCAGGAAGAGGCAATGATCGACTTCGTCGAATCCGGCCTCTGCCTCAGCCTCGCACGCGACAACGTGCTGGCGCCGCGGATGGCGCGGCCGCATCAGTTCGTGGTCGCCGACAAGGTGAAGCTGACCTGCGATCTCTCCTTCGCCAGCCTTGCCGCCCGCCGCCAGGAGCCGGTGATCGCCCATGCCTTCGCAAGCGTGCGCGCGGTATGGAATATCAAGCCGACGATCGCCGGCGCCGGACCAACGCGGACGCGGAAGGTCGCGAAGAACGTGTAAGCGGGCTTCTGTTCCCTACTTCAAAGCAAGGCTGGTGCAATAAGCGGAGACTTCACCGCTTCTCCAACCGTTATTCAGTCCGATTTCCGTGCATTGATTATCGCTCTCGAAGGGCACGCCGGCGGATCGGCAGATCGTCGTGAGGCGATGACCTAGGCCGCGACGACCAGCGGTCTCGTCATCTCCGCCATCGTGGGCACCAGCGGCGGCGCTTCACAATCCTGCAGAGCGAGCTCGTTGACCAGCTCGCGCAGCCTTGGCGGCAGATCGGCGTAATCGCCGCGCAGGGCATGGCGCAGCCGTTCGCCAATCTCTTCGCAGATGGCGCGCGCGTGCTCGGACGCAATCGGATGAGGCTCAATCATGGACGTGGACCGCCGGCGATGACTGCGCGCCGTCCCACTGCACTTCCGCAACCACGGATCCCGCATGTGCACATGCGATCAAGACGAGGATCCGAACAATGCTGAACATGGTTCGTACTCCCTTTTCCTGTCCTTCAATAACAGCAGGTCGTTGCCGCCCGATTAGGGAAACTGGTTCTCACGGCCTTTAAGGGATTGGTAAACGCGAGGTTGAGGACGGGCGGAGCCCGTTCAAGAGCTCCGGACGATGTCGGCCTCGCCATCCCCGTTCCCCGTTCCGGCATCTCAGCCGATCAGGGCAGAACTCAAGGAGGCGCAGACCCTGCCCAGCGCCGCCCAATGTCCCCAATCAGGGGGACAGACGGATCGGGCGGAATCAATATGATGCGCGACCGGACGGCGGTCCGCTATCATCGGCCGCAGATAAAAAGAACCTGCTGGGAGGAGTTGCAATGAAGCTGGCCATGGCCGGACTGTTGACATTTGCGAGCGCGATCCTGATTGCGCCGGGCGCGCGTGCCGACATCAAGGTCGGCGTCGTGGTGTCCGGATCCGGACCGGGCTCGGCGCTCGGCCAGCCGCAGATGCGCACCATCGCCGCGCTGCCGAAGGAGATCGGCGGCGAGAAGGTCACCTATATCGCGCTCGACGACGAGTCCGATCCGACCAAGGGTACGCAGAATGCCCGGCGCCTCGTGATCCAGGACGGCGTCGATATCCTGATCGGCTCCTCGCTCACCCCGGTGACCATGCCGATGCTCGACGTCGCCGTGGAGAGCAAGACGCCGATCATCTCGCTCGCGGCGGCGACCGCGATCGTGCAACCGATGGACGACCGCCGCCGCTGGGCGTTCAAGGTGGTGCCCAATGACGACCTGATGGCGGCGGCGATCCTGAAATACATCGCCAAGTCCGGCATCAAGACGCTCGGCTATATCGGCGTCTCCGACGGCTATGGCGAGGGCTATTACAAGGAGGTGTCGCGGCTTGCCCCTCAGCTCGGCCTCACCGTGACGACGCATGAGGTCTATGCGCGCGCCGACACCAGCGCGATGGGCCAGGCGCTGAAGGTGATCGCGACCAATCCGGAAGCGGTGTTCATCGCCTCCGCCGGCACGCCCGCCGTGCTGCCGCAGGAGGCGCTGCGCAGCCGCGGCTATGCCGGCAAGATCTTCCAGACCCACGGCGTGGCGTCGGAGGAATTCATCAAGCTCGGCGGCGCCAATGTCGAGGGCGCGATCTTCACCGGCGAAGCCTTCACCATCGCCGACGATCTGCCGGCGAACGATCCGTTCCGCCAGGTGCGCGACGAGTTCGTGTCGTCCTACGAAAAGGCCAACGGGCAAAAGCCGAACATCTTCGGCGCCCATCTGTGGGACGCCGTCACGCTGTTCAAGCGGGCAGCCGCGAATGCGCTGAAGACCGCAAAGCCAGGCACGGCGGAATTCCGCGCCGCGCTGCGCGACGAGCTCGAGCGCGGCAAGGACGTCTACCTGAACAACGGCCTCTCGACCATGAGCCCGACCGATCACAACGGCTATGACGAGCGTTCGGCGTTCCTGATCAAGGTCGAGGGCGGCAAGTTCCGGCTGGTGAAGTAGAACGTCACCTCTTGCGCGCCACGATGTAGGGGCGATGATCGTCGCCCTTCGTTGCATGGTTCTCTGCGGCAACAATCTCGAACCCGCCGGCATTCAAGAACTCGCGCAGTCTCTCGGACGTGAACACGCCGGCATGGGGCGCCATTCCGATCGCGCGCATCGCCGGCAGCACAAGCCGGACCAGCGGGTTCATCTCGCCAACACAGGGCGTCTTGGAAATGAAAACGCCATCCGCCACCAGCAGCGCGTGAATCCGGCAGAGAGTGCCGTGCAGGTCCCGAACCAGATGGAGGTAGTTGAAGCCCAGGATGGCGTCGAATGGTCCAGCAGTGGTATCGGCAGTCGCGACCCGGAACGTCAGACCCCGGATCGGCGTCTTCGCGTGCTTCTCATTGGCGATCGCAATCATCTCCGCCGAAATGTCGGTGGCGAGATAGCTCTCGACGTCGCCCGCGAGCCGGAGCGCCGTGGTGCCGGTCCCGCAACCGAGCTCCAGCACACGATCGCCGGATTTCAACAGTGCGCGGGTGCGGTCCAGCGTGCGCTCATATTCGGCCGGCGCTGCGATCGGCCGCGCGGCATATTTGCGTGCAGCCTGGTCCCAGAAGCGGGCGTCGCTTTCGATGGTCAAGACGGCAAATCCTCCGGGCGCGTGCGGGCTCGGAGACCATGAGCAGTCTGCATCCACCCAGGTCAATTCCGTCAAAATGTCGCGCTAGCCTGCTCCAGTCTCGAAATCCCCCTGCGTCACACCTTGCCCTTGCCCGCCGCGCAGATGCCCTTCAGCGCCTGCCATTCGGCGGACGACAACAGCGGCGGACCGTCGGGCCGGCTGGCGGCATCGGCCTTGTCCATGCGCGCGAGGCGGTCCTCGGTCAAGGGATGGCTGGAGACGAGCGAGAGCCCCTTGCCGCCCTCCTTGCCGGTGACGCGGAACATCAGCTCGCCCATCGGCTTGGCCGGACGGCCGAGCTTGTGCATGGTCTCGATCGCGAAGCTGTCGGCGTTGGTCTCGGCGTCGCGCGAATAGGACGACGTCACCAGCGAGCGCGAGGCGAAGATCAGCGCGCCGGAGCCGGTGACGTCGCCGAACAACAGCCCGATCAGGAACGAGGTGCCGCCGTTGTGGATCAATTCGCGCATGCTGTCGCGATGCCGGAGATGGCCGAGCTCATGCGCCAGCACGCCGGCGATCTCGTCGGGGTTCTCGGCCTTCTCCAACAGCCCGTCGAACAGATAGACCTTGCCGCCCGGCAGCGCGAAGGCGTTCGGCACCGACGTCGCCAGCACGCCCGACTGCACCGACGTATCGAAGCCTGCGGACTGCCGCAACTTGCCGACCAGCTTCGCGAACGCCGCCTGGCCGGCCGGATTGCTGCACGGCTTGCCGTCGAACAGCACCTTGACCTGCGCCTCCGCGACATCGCCGATGCGACGCTCGAACGAGTCGGGCACCAGCGGCGTCAGCCGCTCGGCGGCGAGCGGCACGCCGAACAGCACCACCAGCACGATCGACACCGCGGCCGCGAGCGACCAGCCGACGATCGCGGCGACGCCCCTGCGGTTCGGTAGTCCCTCCTCGAGCGTGTCGCAGCGCGCGACGAGCGCGGCGATCAGCCCGGCGTCGCGGATGTCGAGCCGCGCCAGAGGCGGTGCGGTCAGGCAGCTCAGCCGCAACAGGCCGGACGGGCTGTCGGCGCGGCGGATGTCGTGAAACGCCCACCGCGCGAGCAGCGCGCCGTCTTCGCGGATCTCCAGTGCGTCGGACAGTCTGAGTGCGACGATGCGCCGCCGGTTCGACAGGCCGTCGAAGAAGACGCCGCCGGGATTAGGCAGCGCCGCGGAGTTTGTCTCGCTGGAATCGGATTCCATGGAGCTAGAAGCCCCCGACGTCGAGGCCGTCGGCAAAGCCTTCGCCGAGCGCATTGGCGAGCTCGCCGCGCGCGGTGACGTTGGCCGCCGCCTGGATGTTGTGCACGATGGTCGAGGACAGCACCCGGACCCAGAGATCGCGCATCAGATAGACGCGCAACACCACGTTCAGCGCCAGCGCGAAGGCGAGATAGCCGATGCCGAGCAGCACGATCAACGGAATGCTCTTGGCGAACGCCTCGGTCCTGAAGAAGTCCGCGATCGAGGAGCCGTCCATGCTGGCGACCAGCAAGGTGCAGAGCGCGAGATAGGCCGCGAACACCACGCCGAGCAGCACGACCCAGCCGATCACCTTCCAGTACAGGCCGATCAGCGCGCCGCGGCGGAGGGTGGATTCCAGCCTCACTTCGCCGAAGCGGATTCCCGACAGCCACCAGCGCCACTCGACCGCCTTGAACGCGGCATAGGCGAACGGGGCGAAGATGGTGCTGTAGAGCGCGAACGGCATCAGGACCCAGAGCCACCAGCCCCGCTTGAAGAACTCCCAGCCGCGGCCGTCGAACGAGCCTTGCAGGTCGCCGTAATAGGAGTGCCGCATCTTGTAGCGTTCGAGCGCCGCCTCGCGCCACGGCAGCGCGAGGCCGAGCGTGATCACGACCAGCACGCCCCAGAGCGAGGCCTTGAGCGCATAGACCCAACCCGAGCCGCTCATCCAGAAGCGGACGCCGCGCCACACCGTGCGGGTCAGGCGGTAACGCCGCGCGCGATAGATCGCGAACTGGCCGAACAAATAGAAGAAGGCGACCAGCGGCAGCGAGGCGAACGCCTTGAGATGCTCCGCCTCGACGCCGATCAGGAAATAGCCGAGATAGATCGGCACCAGGATCGCGAGCGCGACCAGGAAGCCGATCAGGAGCTCCTTGCCGCGGCCGGTATATTCCGGCGCGTCGCCATCGATCTGGCTGTTCGACCACAGATGACGGCGGATGTCGGTGGTGAGCCAGAACCGGTAGAAGCCGACCGTGACCAGTTCGAGCCCGGCGCCGCGCGCGACCAGGCGAAAGAACTCCTTCCGGTTCCCTGAAAACGCCACCGGCATCGGCGGCGGGGCCGGTTGCGGAGGCGGCTGCGGCGGACCCAGCGGGGTCCAGCTCATGTCGTTCACGGGATGGCTCCTGGCGGGACAATCTCTGGGTATCAAAAGCACAGATTTGTCGTCGCGAGTGTGATCCAGGTTTCACACAAGGTCGAGATCGCCGGCCGATTTTTGGCGGGATGCGGTTGGCCATGCCTTAACGGCAATGCCGGAAAGCGCGCGGTCCTCGATCGACCGCCGGCGTCGAACCCCCGGGCGGCAATGACATACTTAACGATCAGGCGATCGAGGCGAAGGCGCCGCCGCAAAGCGAGGAAACCGCAGCGATGAACAGATGGATCCTGTCAGCATGCCTCCTGACGCTCACGGCAGCTCCGGCTACTGCCGTCGACGTGCGGCTGGATTCCTATCGCAATCCAAAGAGTGAGAATTTCCGCATCTTCAATCACATGTACCTCGACGGCGTCAGGGGTGGCCTGATGGCGTCCAATGCCTGGCTGAAACGGCATGGCGGCCAATTGTTGTTCTGCATGCCCGACGACCTTGCACTGAGCAGCGAGCAGACCGAAGAGATCATGCTCAAGTCCGCCGACAAGCGCTCGGCGAAAGGTGAGATGGTGATCGCTCTCCTGCTGCTGTGGGGGATGCAGGACACCTACCCCTGCGAAAAGCCCGCCGGCGAGAAAACCGGCGGTCAATAAACGGCGCCCGCACCTTTCGCACGCCGCCGCCCGGCCAAATCAAACGCCGTTTCAAACGGGCGTGGTCGCGGCCGCGCCCGTTCCCCACCGGAAAAGCCCGGATTCGGCCGCTTTGGCCTGACATCAATGCGGCCAAATGCGCGTCGAGAGCCCTTGCGCAAACCGCGGAATGAGAATGTAATTCGGTAAAACATGCCGCGCCGGCCATGCCCCGGCAGCTCAAACGGTTGAGGAGCCGCTCATGCACGGGACCATCGATCTCGTCGACAACACGAATCTGGACGCCGCACGCGAACGCGCCAACTCGCTTGCGCTTTCGGACTACGATCCCGGCAATCCCGAGCTGTTCAAGACCGATACCTTCTGGCCGTATTTCGACCGGCTGCGCCGCGAGGATCCGGTGCACTACTGCAAGGACTCGATGTTCGGTCCGTACTGGTCGATCACCCGCTACAACGACATCATGGACATCGAGACCAACCACTCGGTGTTCTCCTCGGCCGCCTCGCTCGGCGGCATCACCATCCGCGACGTGCCGCCGGATCTGCGCCGCGAAAGCTTCATCGCGATGGACCAGCCGCGCCATTCGGCGCAGCGCAAGACCGTGGCGCCGATGTTCACGCCGACGCACCTCGACGAGCTCGCCACCAACATCCGCAAGCGCTCGACCGAGTGCCTCGACAATCTGCCGCGCGGCGAGGTGTTCGACTGGGTCGACAAGGTCTCGATCGAACTGACGACCCAGATGCTCGCGGTGCTGTTCGACTTTCCCTGGGAAGACCGCCGCAAGCTGACGCGCTGGTCCGACGTCGCGACCACCCTGCCCGGCGCCGGCGGCCTCGTCGCCACCGAAGACGAGCGGCAAGCCGAACTGATGGAATGCGCGAGCTATTTCGCAAGGCTGTGGAAGGAGCGCGCGAGCCAGCCGCCGAAGAGCGATCTGCTCTCGATGATGGCGCACAGCGACGCCACGCGGAACATGGACCCGAAGAACTTCCTCGGCAATCTGATCCTGCTGATCGTCGGCGGCAACGACACCACGCGCAACACGCTGTCCGGCAGCATCTATGCGCTGAGCAGGCATCCGGAGCAGTACCGCAAGCTGCGCGAGAATCCGGCGCTGATCGACAGCTTCGTGCCCGAGGTGATCCGCTGGCAGACGCCACTCGCCCATATGCGGCGCACCGCGCTCGCCGACTACGAGTTCCGCGGCCGCCAGATCAAGAAGGGCGACAAGGTAGTGATGTGGTACGTCTCGGGCAACCGCGACGAGGAAGCGATCGAGAAGCCTTACGAGTTCCTGATCGACCGCGCCCGGCCGCGCACCCACATCTCGTTCGGCTTCGGCATCCACCGCTGCGTCGGCCTGCGGCTTGCCGAGCTGCAGCTCAAGATCATCTGGGAGGAGATCCTCAAGCGCTTCGACACCATCGAGGTGGTGGAGGAGCCGCAGCGGGTGTATTCCAGCTTCATCAAGGGCTACGAGACGCTGCCAGTGCGCATCGCCGCCTGACGCGTCGCGAGCCAACCGGGATCAAGGAACATGAACGTCCAGACCGCCATCCGTGCCGACCGGGCCGAGTTGCTGCGCCAGGCCCGCGAGGAAGCGTATTCGACACCGCTCAAGGACTTTCATCCCGGCGCGCCAAAACTGTTCCAGAACGACACGCTGTGGCCGTGGTTCGAGCGGCTGCGCAAGGAAGAGCCGGTGCACTACTGCACCAATGCGCCGATCGAGCCGTACTGGTCGGTGGTGAAGTACAACGACATCATGCATGTCGACACCAGCCACGGCATCTTCTCCTCGGACTCCACGCTCGGCGGCATCTCGATCCGCGACGTGCCGCCCGGCTACGACTATCCGAGCTTCATCGCGATGGACCAGCCGAGGCACGCTCATCAGCGCAAGACCGTGTCGCCGATGTTCACGCCGACGCATCTCGACGAGCTGGCAAAGCTGATCCGGCAGCGCTCGGCCAGCGTGCTCGACAATCTGCCGCGCAACGAGACCTTCAACTTCGTCGAGCGCGTCTCGATCGAATTGACCACCCAGATGCTGGCGACGCTGTTCGACTTCCCCTGGGAGGAGCGGCGCAAGCTGACGCGCTGGTCCGACGTCTCCACCGCGCTGCCGAAGAGCGGCATCGTCAACTCGCCGGAGGAGCGGCGGCAGGAGATGGACGAGTGCTACGCCTATTTCTCGAAGCTCTGGAACGAGCGCGTCAACGCCCCGCCGCGCAACGACCTTCTGTCGATGATGGCGCATAGCGACGCCACGCGGCACATGGACCCCGACAATCTGATGGGCAACATCATCCTGCTGATCGTCGGCGGCAACGACACCACGCGCAACACCATGAGCGGCTCGGTGCTGGCGCTGCACGAGCACCCCGACCAGTTCAGGAAGCTGAAGGAAAATCCCGCGCTGATCGACACCATGGTGCCGGAGGTGATCCGCTGGCAGACGCCGCTCGCGCATATGCGGCGCACCGCGCTTCAGGACACCGAGATCGGCGGCAAGACGATCAGGAAGGGCGACCGCGTCGTGATGTGGTACGTCTCCGGCAACCGCGACGACGAGGTGATCGACCGTCCGAACGAGTTCATCATCGACCGACCGCGGCCGCGCATCCACCTGTCGTTCGGCTTCGGCATCCACCGCTGCGTCGGCATGCGGCTCGCCGAGCTGCAGCTTCGGATCGTCTGGGAAGAGATGCTGAAGCGCTTCGACCGCATCGAGGTGGTCGGCGAGCCGAAGCGGGTCTATTCCAGCTTCGTCCGCGGCATCGAGAACCTGCCGGTGCGGATCCCGGGCTGAAGCCAGATTGTCCTTGGCCCCAAAGACGATCGGCCCTATGTCTTCCCGGGCGTGGTGGTTGATGCACCGCGTCTCGCAGCTTGGGCCAGTTGACGGAACATGAACCGAAAAGAGCGGCGTGCGGCCGGGAAGCAACGGGACGCGTCCAGCAAAAACGTACCTGCCTTCGGCTCCACGGGTGTGAGCATTGGCGGCCTCGCCGCCGAGGCAAGCCGCTTCTACGGGATGCGTCGCTTCAACGAAGCACAGGAGATCTGCCGGCAGATTCTCGTCCGTGAGCCGGCCCATGTGCAGAGCCTGAATCTTCTCGGCCTGATGGCGCAGGCTGCCGGCGATCACCGGGCTGCCGCAAAGATGTTCACCAAGGCGATTGCCTCGGACGAGGTCAATGCCGCCTGCCATTACAACGCCGGCAATTCCTACCAGGCGCTGGGCAATCGCAGCAAGGCGGCCGCGCATTTCAGCAATGCGCTGGCGCTCGGCATGGACGCGAAGGCGGTCGGCTTCATCCTGCAGAGCCCGACCGTCACCAGCTATGTCGGGCGGATTGCAAGCAAGTGGCCGCTACCGGTCACAAGCGTCGAATTGTTCGGCAGCGAGGGTGTCGCTCCGCTCGCGAACGACCTGTTCCTGCGCTGCGCGATGGAAACGACGACGCTGGCGAGCATGCAGCTTGAGGTGCTGTTCGGATATGCGCGGGCCGAGCTGTTGCGGCTCGCGAGCAAGCCGGATCAGGATGACGTCGACGACGATATCGTAGCCTTTGCCTGCGCGCTCGCCCGGCAATGCTTCATCAACGAATATGTCTATGCGCAGACCGGGGCGGAGAGCGAAGACGCGGGCGCGCTGCGCGACCGGTTGCTGCAGGACCTGGCATCAGGCGCTGCGATCACGCCGCTCACGCTCGCCGTTGTCGCCGCTTACTTCCCGCTTCATGCCTTGCCGACGGCGGACGCGCTGCTGCGCCGGGATTGGCCCGCGGCCGTCGCCGGCCTGTTGCGGGTGCAGCTTCGCGAACCCCGCGAGGAGATCGAAGAGCGCAGCGCCGTTGCGACGCTCACACCGATCAAGAACAGCGTGTCGGTCGACGTGATGCGCCAATACGAGGAAAATCCCTATCCGCGCTGGACCGTCAACCCGCTGACGGCCTTCGCAGCGGACCGGGCGCAGGGACGGACCGTCGCAACCGCGGACCAGCGAGCCGAACGGGATATCCTGATCGCCGGCTGCGGCACCGGCTCGCACGCGATCCAGATCGCGCAGGTCTATCCCAACGCCCGCCTGCTCGCCGTCGACATCAGCATGACCAGCCTCGCCTATGCGCGCCGCAAGACGCGGGAGCTCGGCTTGCGCAACATCGAGTATGCGCAGGCGGACATCCTGGAATTGGCCTCGATCGGCCGCAGCTTCGACAGCATCGAGTCGGTCGGCGTGCTGCATCATCTTGCCGACCCCTTGGCCGGCTGGCGCGTGCTGGTCTCGCTGCTGCGGCCGGGCGGCACGATGCGCATCGGGCTCTACAGCGATCTGGCGCGCCGCGTCATCGTCGAGGCCCGCGATCGCATCGCGGCACGCAATTATCGCGCCACCGCCGACGACATCAGACGTTGCCGGCAGGACATCTTCCGCGAAGCCGACAAATGGAAACCCCTGATCGGCGCCAAGGATTTCTACAGCATGAGCGGCTGCCGCGATCTGCTGTTCAACGTCATGGAACACCGCCTGACGATTCCGGCGATCGCGGCATTCCTCAGTGAACACGGCCTGACGTTTGGGGGATTCGAGCCGTTTGACGACCCGGCGGTGCTCGACCGATTCCGCAAGAAGTTTCCCGGCGCGGCCGACGAGACCAATCTCGATCAGTGGCACCGCTTCGAGGTCGATCATCCCGAGACGTTCTGGGACATGTACGTGTTCATGGCGGGCAAGAGCGCGCGCTGACGGCAAGCTGCTGGAGCGTGAGGAGATGAGGTCGAATAGCGGCCGCGATGGCACCGCGCTCCCTCTCCCCGTTCTTACGGGGAGAGGGTTGGGGTGAGGGGCACTCTCCGCATAAGCGGTGATAGCTGTGTTTGCGGAAACTCCCCCTCACCCGGAACGCATCTAGCGATGCGTTCCGACCTCTCCCCGCACGCGGGGCGAGGTGAGCGGAGTTGGCCGCTCGATTCAGAGTAACCTCTCTAGCGCGCGTGCTGGCCCTTGTTGGTCGGCAACGGGCAATTGGTGCAGACCCGGTCGTCGCACATCCGGCAGATCGTGAAGCGATCCATTTCGGATGTATCCTGCCTCGCCAGCAGCTCGCGGATCAGCGTTGCAAGCTGCTTCCTCTCGGCGGCCGACAGTACGTCCAGCAGCGACGTCACGGCCGAAATCCGCGACGCCAGCAGTTCGTTGCGGGACGCGGCGCCCGATGCCGTCAGGTGCAAGGCGACCTCGCGGCCGTCCTTGCCGGCCCGGCGTTCGACAAGCCGATCCGAAACCAGGCGATCCACCAGGCGGACCGTTCCGGAGTGCGACAGGCCAAGGATCCGCCTCAGCTTGTCGTTGGTCATGCCCTGACCATAGCCGATGACGATGAGCGCCGCGGGCGTTTCGCCGCCGCGACCGACGACCTCGCGCGCGCCTTGCTCGATCCGATCCATGACGGCGAGCGACAGCGCGCCCAGCAGATTGGCGATTCCGTGTTCCATGCCGGGAATAATATGTGCGCTGCGCACAAAAAACAACTTGACCATATATGTGCGCTGCGCACATATATGCCCGGGAGTGCAACGACGACACAAATGGAGAGCAGCGATGACGACCCGAAGCACCGCACTGGCAACGCGTGACGCCGCCGGCAGCGAACCCGCCCTGAAATACGTGCAGGCCAACGGCGTGCGATTTGCCTATCTCGAACAAGGCAGCGGACCGCTCGTCATGTTCATGCATGGCTTTCCCGACAACGCCTGGTCGTACCGAAAGCAGCTGCAGGTGTTCGCGGATGCCGGCTATCGCGCGGTCGCGCCGTTCCTGCGCGGCTATGCGCCGACCGAGATTCCCGCCGACGGCATCTTCGATCCGATCGCGCTGGGCCAGGATCTCGAAGCGTTGATCGCGGCGCTGAGCGACGACGGACGGGCCTACGTCGTCGGCATGGATTGGGGCGGCACGTCAACCTTCCAGGCACTGGCCACGGCGCCGTCGGCGATCAAGGCCGCGGTGGTCATGAACACCGCGCACCCGATCACAATCCCAAGCCTCCGGAGCGATCCCGATGCCGTTCGATCGGTTTTCCATGTCTATTTCTTCACGGTGCCTGGCGCTCACTCGGCGGTCAACATCGAGGGACTTCCCTTCGTCGACTACCTTTGGAAGCTGTGGTCGCCAACCCTGCAGAACGACGAGCATCTCCGCTCGGTCAAGGAGACGCTCAGCTCTCCCGGCACCATGAAGGCGGCGCTGAAATACTACAATGGCCTGGTCGATGCGGGAGTTGCGGGCCGGCTACCGGTCAACGACATGCATACACCGACGCTGACAATCTATGGCGGCAACGATCCGACGGCGCGGTATTCGATCAAGGAAGAGCCGCTCTTCAAGGGACCACATCGGCGCATCGTCCTGCCCGACGTCGGACACTTCCCGCATCTCGAGCGCGAGGCCGAGGTCACAGGTCTGATCATGGACTGGTTCACAACGCACGCCGCCGACTGAACGGACGCCACCACCTGCGGCCGCGTCAGCCACACCATCCTTCGAATTCTCTGACCAGGAGTGCGCGCAATGGACGCCACGACACAGCAGCACTACGCCGAAGCGTTTCACCGACTTCACAAGCAGGGCGATCCGCTCGTCCTGTTCAACGCCTGGGACGTCGCCACCGCCAAGGCGATCGCGAAGGCCTCGCCGGCGGTGGCGACCAGCAGCGGCGCGGTCGCATCCGCGCTCGGCTACGCCGACGGCGAAAATGCCCCGCTCGACATCGTGGAAGGCTTGGTCTCGCGGATGACCGCGTCGGTGCCGGTTCCGGTGTCGATCGATCTGGAGGCGGGGTATGGCGACACGCCGGATGCCGCCGCGCATTCGGCGGCGATGATCCTGAAGGCCGGCGCGATCGGCATCAATATCGAGGACGGGCTTGTTGGCGGAAAGCGGCAGCTCGTCGCTCCGGAGCAGCATGCCGCGAAGATCAGAGCGGTGCGGGACGCCGCGCAAAAACTCGGCGTTCACCTCTTCATCAATGCGCGAACCGATCCGTTTCTGCTGAAGTTCGGCTCGCCCGAGCAATGTCTGGATGAGGCGGCGCGACGTGCGAAGGTCTATGCCGATGCCGGCGCTGATGGAATTTTTGTGCCGGGGCTCACCGACCTCGTACTGATCGAGAGGTTCGTTCAACTGACGCCGCTGCCCGTCAACATCATGGTGACGCAAGGCGTGCCCGAAATCGGCGAGCTCGCCCGTGCCGGTGTTCGCAGGGTGAGCCTTGGGCCGTGGCCGATGATGGCGGCAATGCGTGTGATCGGACAGGCGGCAGCCGTGGTCGCCACGAGCAAGCAATACGGCGCGTTTCTACAGCCCGACAGTTGAGCCCGTGAGCGCACGCGATGCCACGGTCCGGCCGGACCACTCACTCCGTGCCGGCCGGACTACCAGGCTCATGAAGGAATGACTCACTCGATCACTTCGTCTGCGCCGCTGACGACTGAAGCAGAGAACTCGTGGCCGAGCAGTTTGGCGGTCTTCAGGTTGATGACGAACTCGACCTTGGTGACCAGCTGGACCGGAAGATCGGCAGGCTTCTCACCCTTCAGAACCCGGCCGGCGTAGACGCCCGCGCGTCGATGCGACTGCACGAAATCTCCGCCATAGCTCATCAAGCCTCCGGCTGTCGGGAAATCCCGGGTCTGCGTGATTGCGGGAACACGATACTTCAGTGCGAGATCGGCCAATCGCCGGCTGCGAAATGCAAAATAGGGATCGGAGGTGAAAACAAGCGCATTGGTCGACTCTCTCGCTACGGAAGCGAATACGGCTTCGAACTCCTCTTCCTTGCTTGCCCTCGATATCTGCAGATGGACCCCCAAAGTTTCGGCAGCGGCCTGAAGCTTCTGCAGTTGCGAGCCGGCGGTTGGACTTGTCGGATTGGTCACGACCCCCAACGTTTTCGCCGCCGGCAGAAGTTCGTGCATCAACTCGAGCCGCTTCGGCGACACGTCGACGCTCAGGCTCGAGATTCCCGTGATGTTGCCTCCCGGCCGCGACAGGCTGTCCACCACACCCAGCTGAACGGGGTCGCCGCCCATCTCGAAAACGATTGTCTTGGTGACGCCGGCAGCTTTGGCGGCAAGCGCGACGGGGGCGCCGCCGGGCGCAACCACCACATCGACGTCGCGCGCGATCAATTCGCCGGCCAGTGCAGGTAACCGGGCATATTGCCCGTTGGCCCATCGATATTCGATCGCAACATCGCGGCCCTCGACAAAGCCGGCTTCACGAAGTCCCTGGTGGAAAGCGTTCAGCCGGCTGCCAAACAACTCCGGCGATTCCGGACAAAGATAGCCGATCACAGGCATCGACGGCTTCTGCGCCCGCGAGGATGTGGTCCAGGCCGCGGCGGCGGCCATCAACAACAGGACCTCGCGCCGGCTGCCGCGTCCGTGCGATGCTGCTGCACGAGAATGAGCGCAACTCATGCTCTATCGACCCGCTGGCGTTCGCCGTCGGCGGAAGTATATCCCACGATCCGAAACCAGTCGCCAATGGACTGCACCGAACCGCTCCGGTCTACATCGGCCGACGCACATCAAAAAGATATTCCGAACACCGGAATGGCGTCATCGAAGCCCTTGATTTGGCGACTCCCGATATCCTCCAGGGAGCGCTTGCCTCTGACGCTTGCGGCGGTCCCTGCGTCCATCAGGATTTCCCGATCTGCGGCAGATGCGCACAGGCGGGCGGCGAGATTCACGACACTGCCGATGGCCGTGTAATCGAGCCGGTCTTCGTAGCCGATCCGCCCAACCGTCGCCGATCCACTGGCAAGCCCTATTCCAAAGCCAACCTGGTAGCCCCGCGACCGCCAGCCGCCGATCAAGCCCTGCACGCGCTTCTGCATTTCGGTCGCAAGGTCGACGGCTCTCAGCGCCGGCTCCTCGACCGGCACGGGTGCGTTCACCAGCACCATCAACCCGTCTCCCGAGAAGCTGATGAGCGTTGCTTCGAACCGCGCAATGACCCTGCCCAGAACCTCATAATATTCGGACAGCACGCTCATGACTTCCTCGGGAGCGACGCCCGCGGAAAACGCGGTGAACCCGCGCAAGTCACAGAACACAACGACGACGTCGGTGCGTCGGCCATCCAGCACGCTGTCATCGCCGGCACGATCGACGAGATCGGCGACTTGAGGCGCGAGAAACCGCTTGAGCTTCGCGATCCGCTCCTGGTGCTGCTGCGCCAGCGCGAGCTCGCCGGCCATCCTGTTGAAGCTGCTTGCCAGACGCTGAAATTCGTCCCCGGTCTGGATCGAAATGCGGTGCTCGAACGATCCGGCGCCGATCCGCTCCGTCCCCTCCTCGAGCAGCCTGATCGGCTCGGTCATCCGGTGCGCGAATGCATAGGCGAGCAGCCCTGCAAATACGGTGCTGCCCGCGAGAAGCACTGTGGTCCGTCGCAACGCGGCATAGATCGGGGCGTAAGCCTCGGAGAGCGGCTGCGCCACCACGACGGTCCAGTCGGGACCCGCCACAGGAGCCGCGCGGGCGGCAACCGGACGTCCCTGTCCGTCGCGGCCCGTTGCAAAGCCCGCTCCCGGGCCGATCGCGTCGCGTATGGTGCGAAACGGCTGAGAGGTTGTTTCTTCCAGCCCGCGGAGGACGAGGCTGATGTCGGGATGGGCAATGAGACGGCCCGGCCGGTCCAGCACGAAGGCGAGGCCGGTCTCTCCCACCTTGATCGCCGATACGACATCCCAGATCAGCTTGAGATTGACTTCGGCGATGACTGCGCCGACGGCGGATCGGTTACCGACGAGCGCAATGGTCAAATACGGCTCCGAGCCTCTGTTGTAGCTGACATCGCTGAACCAAACCTGGCGCGCGTGGGCGCCGACCAGCGCAGGTTCAGCCGATCGGTCGATACGACTTTCAATTCGATTGAGGCCGACCCGTGAGACGTAGAGACGCTCCAACCCATTGTTGTCGATGAGTGTCAGGCTGACGACGGCCGGCGCTTGACGAAACAGACGCAACGCATCGGTTCGGCGATCCTCATCGGCCTCGTTGGTCCAGGGAAGCTGGACCAGCCAGCCGAGCTGGCTTGCAATGTCGGAGATGAAGTTATGAATTTCAGCGGCCGCGGAAGCCGCCTGAACACCAAGCAACTGGTCCAGCCTTGCGCGCTGATCGCGGTAACCGAACCAGGCTTCGATCGACCCGTTGATCACGAGCGGAAGCGCGACGGCCAGGAACAGCGCGAGAAAATACTTTGGGAAGAGGCCGCGAAACCGATCTCGGACAATCATGCCCTGATCCCTGAAAATGCGACGGATATATCGATATGCGAAATGAAGCCTTGAAAATGAAGCCGGCGCTGCCGCCAACCGGCATCTTCTAGCATAGAGCGTCGTTTTAGGCCGTAATGGGGCTGTCGTTCGACCCGACCAAAAGACGCAGTCGGCTCCGCCCGCCATTTCGCTTGCGTCGGCCCTGCAAAACCCTGGCCCTATAAAATTCCGGCATAGCTGGGCGAGCCAGATGCGAAGAGAATAAACCCCTGACCTGGCTTAAAGCCAGCGGTATGAGGACGCGCCAATGCGCGTCCCTTGTATTGACGCGTTTTTCTTCGCGAACCGGTACCCGGTTCGTTCGAAAACGCTACCGCCGAGGCCATGATGGACCAGATTGCCGTTCACCAGGACAGCGCAACCAGCCGGGACTGGCCGGTTGCGATCTACCGCACGCTGAAGAGCTTTGGCGTGGCACAGGTGTCCTACGTTCCCGATGCGGGACATTCCAAGCTGATCAAGCTGTCGCACGCCGATGCCGACATCAAGACCACGGTGCTGACGACAGAGGAAGAGGGCGTGGCGCTTTCGGCCGGCGCCTGGCTCGGCGGCGATCGCGCGGTGCTGTTGATGCAATCGAGCGGCGTCGGCAATTGCGTCAACATGCTGTCGCTGATGGCGAGCTGCCGTTTCCCGCTGCTCACCTTGGTGACGATGCGCGGCGAATGGGCCGAGTTCAATCCCTGGCAGATCCCGATGGGCCGGGCGACGCCGCAGGCGTTCGAGATCATGGGTACCACCGTGCTGCGGCTGGAGAACCCCGACGATGCCGAGGAGGTGATCTCGGCCGCCGCCTCGCTCGCCTATGACGGCGACCAGCAGGTCGCGGTGCTGATCTCGCAGCGGATGATCGGCCGCAAGAAGTGGACCAGGGAGACGCACTGATGTCGGCATCAACAGGCACTCTCGATCGCCGCGCTGCCGTGAAGGCGCTGCTCGCCGACCGCGGCGAGCTGCTCGTGATCTCCGGGCTCGGCTCCTCCTCCTACGACGTGTTCGACGCCGGCGAGCATCCCGGCAATTTCTATCTGTGGGGCGCGATGGGCGGCGCCGCGATGGTCGGGCTCGGCCTCGCGCTGGCGCAACCGAAGCGCCCGGTGCTCGTGATCACCGGCGACGGCGAGCAGCTGATGGGGATCGGCAGCCTGCTGACGATCGCGACCAAGCAGCCCGGCAATCTCTCGATCGCGGTGCTCGACAACGGCCATTTCGGCGAGACCGGCATGCAGCCGAGTCACTCCGGCCTCGGCGCCAGGCTCGAAGTGATTGCGAGCGGCGCAGGCATCGGCAATGTCTGTGAGATCGCCGACATGGCCGGCATCGAGAACTTCCGCAACAGCCTGCGCGATCTCGGCGGCGGCCCGCGGCTGGCGCGGATCCGGATCGCGGCCGGCGAGGTCGAGCGCGCGCTGCCGCCGCGCGACGGCACCTACCTGAAGAACCGCTTCCGCGGCCATCTCGGCTTCAAGGTGAGCTGATGCGGAGCCGCGCTCAGGCGAGCTGGATATCCCAGAGCCCCTCGGCGCGCAGCGCGGCGACCTCGTCACGCAACAGCTTCGCGATCAGCGTCATCGCGTTGGAGCCGGGATGCTCGACCGGCGAGGCCAGCGTCAGCTCGCGCCGCGGCGCCGGCCGCGCGATGGCGGCGGTCTCGAGCCGGCCCTCCGCCACCTCGGCGCGGACCGAGGACGGCGGCAGCAAGGTATATCCGAGCCCCTCCTCGACCAGGCTGGTCAGCACGCGAAACGAATCCGCCTCGAGCTTGACGTCGAGATCGATCTTCTTTTTGGCCGCGGCATGTTCGAGCAGCGCACGGAGGCCGTGCGAATGACTTGGCAGCACCAGGCGCTGGCGCATCAGCCAGCCGAAGTCGACCTGCTTCTTCGGCTTCAGCCCGCTGCCGCGCGGGCCGACCGCGACGATGCTGTCGCGGCCGAGGCTCTGCACCGCCAGATGCAGATCGACCGACGGGCCATAGATCACGGCAAGGTCCATCTCGCCGCGATGCAGCCACTCGATCAGATGGCCGCTGTAGCTCTCGACGATGCAGAGCGAGATGCCGGGATAGCGCTCCACCGTGCGCCGCGCCAGCCGCGCCGACAGCACGCAGCTCACCGTCGGCACCAGCCCGAGCACGACGCGCCCGGACGGTGCGCCGCCGGCGGACTGGATGTCGTCGCGGATCTGGTCGATCTGCCGCACGATACCGCTGGTGCGCGCCAGCAGCAGCCGGCCGGCATCGGTCAGCACCATGCCGCGGCCGTTGCGCGTGAACAATTCGGTGCGCAGCTCGTGTTCCAGCAGCTTGATCTGCCGGCTCAGCGCCGGCTGCGCGACCCGCAAGGTATCGGATGCCTTGCTCAGGCTCCCGAGTTCCGCGACGCACGCAAAGGTCCTAAGCTGGCGGAAATCCATACTTGCCAATCCTGGAAGGCAGGTTCATACGCTATAACAAAACAGCATAGGGAGTTTACCGGGGCCCCACAACAGCGGGCGTTTTCTTCACGCGAACCGATTTCCGCTTCGCTCGAACACGCTCTGGCGCAACCTCTCGGCAAGACGAAACAATGACCGCACACGATCAACACATCGACGACCATTCCGACATCCGCGACGCGGTGGCAAAACTCTGCGCGCAGTTTCCCGGCGAATACTGGCGCAAGCTCGATCGCCAGATGGCCTATCCGAAGGAGTTCGTCGATGCGCTGACGGAGGCCGGCTATCTCTCGGTCTTGATCCCCGAGGAATATGGCGGCGCCGGCCTGAAGCTGTCGGCGGCGGCGGCGATCCTGGAAGAGATCCAGCGCGCCGGCTGCAACGGCGGCGGCTGCCACGCCCAGATGTACACGATGGGCACCGTGCTGCGGCACGGCAATGACGCGCAAAAGGCCAAGTATCTGCCGAAGGTCGCGACCGGCGAGTTGCGGCTGCAGGCGTTCGGCGTCACCGAGCCGACCAGCGGCACCGACACGTCGTCGCTGAAAACCTTCGCGCGCCGCGAGGGCGACCATTACGTCGTCAACGGCCAGAAGATCTGGACCAGCCGCGCCGAGTATTCCGACCTGATGGTCCTGCTCGCGCGCACCACGCCGAAGGAGCAGTCGAAGAAGCGCACCGACGGTCTCTCGGTGTTCATCGTCGACATGCGCGAGGTGAAGGGCAAGGGGCTGGAGATCCGCCCGATCCGCACCATGATGAACCACGCCACGACCGAAGTGTTCTTCACCGACATGAAGGTGCCGGCGGAGAATCTGATCGGCGAGGAAGGCAAGGGTTTTCGCTACATCCTCTCCGGCATGAACGCCGAGCGCATCCTGATCGCCGCCGAGTGCGTCGGCGACGCCAAGTGGTTCATCGCCAAGGCGACCAACTACGCCAAGGAGCGCAGCGTGTTCGGCCGGCCGATCGGCCAGAATCAAGGCATCCAGTTCCCGGTCGCCAAGGCCTATGCCTCGATGCGCGCGGCCGAATTGATGGTGAAGGAAGCCACCCGCAAATATGAAGCCGGTCTCGACTGCGGCGCCGAGGCCAACATGGCCAAGATGCTGGCGGCCGATGCCTCCTGGGAAGCGGCCAATGCCTGCGTGCAAACCCATGGCGGCTTCGGCTTCGCCGAGGAATACGACGTCGAGCGCAAGTTCCGCGAGACCCGGCTCTACCAGGTGGCGCCGATCTCGACCAACCTGATCCTGTCCTACGTCGCCGAGCATGTGCTCGGCATGCCCCGCTCCTACTGAGTTGCTTGATCATGCTGCCGCTTGAGGGATTGACCGTCATCGCCGTCGAGCAAGCGGTTGCCGCGCCGTTCTGCTCGTCACGCCTCGCCGACGCCGGCGCCCATGTCATCAAGATCGAGCGGCCCGAAGGCGATTTCGCCCGCGGCTACGACGCCGCGGCGAAGGGCCAGAGCAGCTATTTCGTCTGGCTGAACCGCGGCAAGGATTCTGCCGTGGTCGACCTCGCCACCAAGGAAGGCCGCGCGCAGCTCGAGACGCTGATCGCCGACGCCGACGTGCTGCTGCAGAACCTCAAGCCCGGCTCGATGGACAAGCTCGGCTTCGCGCGCGAGCGGCTGCGCAAGGATTACCCGAAGCTGATCATGTGCACGATCACGGGCTATGGCGACACCGGCCCCTATGCCGACCGCAAGGCCTATGACCTGTTGATCCAGGCCGAGAGCGGCCTTGCCTCGATCACCGGCGGCCCGGAAGGCGCCTCGCGCGTCGGCATGTCGATCGTCGACGTCGCAACCGGCGCCACCGCACATGCCGCGATCCTCGAGGCGCTGATCGGCCGCGGCCGCACCGGAGACGGTGCCGACATCCGCATCTCGATGTTCGACGTCATGGCCGACTGGCTCACCGTGCCGCTGCTCAATGCCGAGGACGGCAAGTCGCCGAAGCGGATCGGCCTCGCCCATCCCTCGATCGCGCCCTATGGCGTGTTCCGCTCGAAGGACGGCAAGGAGATCCTGATCTCGATCCAGAGCGAGCGCGAGTGGAAGACGCTCTGCGCCAAGGTGCTGGGCCAGCCCGGCCTGCCCGACGATCCGCGCTTTGCCAACATGGTCGAGCGCGTGCGCAACCGGGTGCTGACCGACGGAATCGTCAGCGACAGCTTCGGCAAATTGACGCGCGAGGAATTGCTGGCGAAGCTTGCCGAGGCCGATATCGCCTTTGCCGAGGTCAACAGCATGGACGACCTCGCGAAACATCCGCATCTGCGCCGCGTCGAGGTCGACACGCCGAACGGCAAGGTCAGCTATCCGGCGCCGGCCGCGATCGTGGTCGGCGAGGACAGGCACTACGGCAAGGTGCCCGCGATCGGCGAGCGCACCAGACGTTCCTGAAATCCCTCCTGCCCGGGCAACACAATCATGAGCGACAAACTCGACCTCGATCATCTCCGCCAATGGATCGGCAAGACCACGGAGGCCTCCGACGTCGTCACCAAATATCTCGTGATGGGGCTGCGCGCGACGCTGTTCCAGGAGATCGGCGAGCCGAAGGCCGGTGACGCCGCGCCGTGGACCACGCATTGGTGCCTGGCGCAGCCGGTGTTTCCGATGTCGCAGCTTGGCCCCGACGGCCACCCGACCCGCGGCGGCTTCCTGCCGCCGGTGCCGCTGCCGCGCCGGATGTGGGCCGGCGGCGAGCTCGAATTCTTCGACAGCTTGCGCATCGGCGATGAGGCCAAACGCACCTCGAAGATCGTCGACGTCACGGTCAAATCAGGCTCGACCGGCACGCTGTGCTTCGTCTCGGTCAATCACGAGGTGACGACCTCGCGCGGGCTTGCGGTGCGCGAACGGCAGGACATCGTTTATCGCGAGATGACGAGCACGCAGGGCGCTGCGCCGGCCAAGGCGCCGCCGCCTCCGCCGGTCGCGCAGCATCGCGAGAGCCACGTCTCCGACCCGGTGCTCTTGTTCCGCTACTCGGCGCTGACCTTCAACGGCCATCGCATTCATTACGACCGCGACTACGTCACCAAGGTCGAGGGCTATCCGGGCCTGATCTTCCACGGCCCGCTGCAGGCTTCCTTCATCGTCGAGTTCGCCGCCAAGCTGCGCGGCGGCAAGCCGCCGAAGAAGCTCGCCTATCGCGGCGTGCAGCCGCTGTTCGAGGGCAGCGAGTTCTCGATCAATGCCAGCGACAAGGACGGCGGCATGGAGCTGTGGACCGCGAATGCCGAGGGCCAGCCGACCATGAAGGGCACGGCGACCTGGTAACGCGCGAGCACGACGCCTGTCATAACGCGAGGGAATAAAGAGGCGCTTTCATCAGCGCCTCGTATTCCTTATTGTGATCGCGTTCATCCCTGGATCGCAGATCATGAGTCGCTTCTGGAGTTCGGTCGTCCACAATCTGTCGCCATACGTGCCCGGCGAGCAGCCGAAGATCGACGGCCTTATCAAGCTCAATACCAACGAAAATCCCTACCCGCCGTCGCCGCGTGCGGTGGCGGCGATCACGGCGACGACGGATCGCCTGCGGCTCTATCCGGACCCGCGCGCAACCGCGCTGCGTGAGGCGATCGCGAGGCGCTACGGCGTCGCGGAGGACGACGTGTTCGTCGGCAACGGCTCGGACGAGGTGCTGGCCCACGCGTTCCCGGCGCTGCTGAAGCACGATGCGCCGCTGCTGTTTCCCGATATCACCTACAGCTTCTACCCGGTCTATTGCCGCCTCTATGGCGTCGGCTACGAGACCGTGCCGCTCGACGCCGCGATGCGGCTGAACCTTGCCGACTACCGGCGGCCCGGCAGCGCCGTCCTGCTGTGCAATCCCAACGCACCGACCGGCACCGCGCTGCCGCGCGCCGCGATCGAGGCGCTGCTCACCGAGCATCCCGACCGGCTGGTGGTGGTCGACGAGGCCTATGTCGACTTCGGCGCCGAGAGCGCCGTGCCGCTGGTCGCGCGCCACGACAATCTGCTCGTCATCCAGACGCTCTCCAAGTCGCGCGCGCTGGCCGGCTTGCGCGTCGGCTTCGCCATCGGCCAACGCCCGCTGATCGAGGCGCTGGAGCGGGTCAAGGACAGCTTCAACTCCTATCCGCTGGACTGCTTCGCGCTCGCAGGCGCGGTCGCCTCCATCGAGGACGAGGCGTGGTTCGAGGAGACGCGGCAACGCATCATCCGGAGCAGAGAGGCGCTGGTCCGCAGCCTCATTGAGCTGGGCTTCGAGGTGCTGCCGTCGCAGGCGAATTTCGTGTTCGCCCGCCATCCCAGCCATCGCGGCGCCGATCTCGCCGCGAGGTTGCGCGAGCGCGGCGTGCTGGTGCGGCATTTTCAGAAGCCGCGGATCGAGGACTTCTTGCGCATCACGGTCGGCACCGACGATGAGTGCGGCCGCCTGATCGGCCTGCTGCGCGGCATGGTCTGATAGCCGTTCACAAGCGACGCAACTTGCGATCGACGGCGCCAACCTGCATAGTGACCGCGCGTTGGGATGCACGGTTCTCCGGGAAGGAGCGGTCATGCAATTTGCGATCGGCGACGCAACCGTCGACGTCATCGTCGACGACGACGATTTCGGCCTTCCGCTCGCCGAATTCCTGCCCGGACACGATCGCGGCTTGATCGAAGCGCATCGTGCCACGCTGGAGCCGGTGTTCATCGACCTCACCCGGGGCGTCGCGAAACACGCGATCCAGAGTTTTGTGGTGCGAACCGGCGGCCGAACGCTGCTGATCGACGCCTGCATCGGCGAGCACAAGGACATCCCCGAGATTCCGGCCTGGCATCGGCGGCGCGGCAGCGGCTTCCTCGATCGATTGCGCGCGTGCGGCATCGACCCGGCCGGCATCGACGTCGTATTCTGCACCCATCTGCATGTCGATCACGTCGGCTGGAATACCCGCCAGGACAGCGGCCGCTGGCAGCCGACCTTTCCCAACGCGCGGTATCTGTTCGGCCGCCGCGAGCTGGCCGACTGGATGACGCAGCATGATGCCGGACGTGCCCCGCCGATCCACGCCCGCGCCCTGGAGCAGAGCGTCATCCCGATCGTCGAGGCAGGCCGTGTCGATCTGGTCGACGATGGCCATCAGTTGGGACCGGGCCTGCGGCTGGTCCCGCTGCCGGGCCACACCAGCGGCCAGATGGGGCTGATGGTAGACTACGCACAACATCGCGCGATCTTTTGCGGCGATGCCGTGCACAATCCGGTGCAGATCTTCCAGCCCGATCTGTCGACATCATCCTGTGCCGACCCACAGCTCGCGCGCGAGACGAGGACGAAGATCCTGGCAGAGGCCGCGGACAGCGGCCGCCTCGTCATACCCGCCCACTTCCGCGGCCCGCGCTGTGCTCATGTTCGCCGAGACGGCGGTGGCTACGCGCCGGTACTCGATGCGCGGCATGGGTAAGATGCAACACCCGGAGCCACAGCTCACCGGGTGAAAGCCGGGTGTATCATCCGGCCCCTTGGAACCGAATGCCGGCTTGCGCGTTCCCCGCCCTGACGGAGGACGCCATGCTTAGAGATGAACAGGTCGCGGTTCTCTGCGACATCGCCCAATCCATTGCCTTCGCTGACGACGTGCAAGGCGAAGTCGACCGGCTCATCAGGGAGGGATACGTCGCCAAGGACGGCGACCTCTACGAGCTGACGCCGAAGGCCGAGAAGGTTTTGTCCGAGCGCGGCGCCAGCCTCAAGGCGTAACTCCGCCTACTCGGCCGGCGTACACCGCGTCCCCGGCAACTTTGACGCCGAGCGCGGCGGTCCGTTCGCGAAACTGCGCGATCGATTGCGCCGCCATGACGGATACTCCTGTTTGATCCTTCACTCCGGCAGCGGCTTGCCGGCCTGCTCGCGCACGATGTAGTCGGCGTACCAGTCCGGCCAGTTCGCATCGTGGCCGCCGGTTCGCTTCTCGTGCTCGCCATGGGCTTCGGCTGCGCGCCGGAGCGCCGCGGCAAGATCAGCGGATGAAGCGAAAGTCGTGCTGTTTCCGTCGACGCGTCCGGGCAGACGCTGCGTCACCTGCTGCAGCAGCCAGACATTGCCGTCGGGATCGTTGAAGGTCGCCAGCGAACCGTAGCTCGGCCGCTCCGGATCGGGTCCCTTGATGCGGCCCGCCGCCCCGCGATGGAACACCTCGCTGACATCGGCGCCGCGCGCGATCAGGTCGGCGCGCGCCGCCTCGATGTCGTTCACGATCAGGAAGCGCGGCAGCGCGGATCCCTTGTCGAGATGGATCGAGGTCGGCGAGCCCGGCGGCGTCAGCTGCAGCGCCCGGGACCCGTCCGCCCTGACGAAATCGGCGTCGAGCCGCCAGCCGAGATTTTCATAAAAGCGCTTGGCCCGGTCGACATCGGACACCGGAATCACCACGACCTCGAGCTTCATGTCGATACCCGATTTCCTGCCTTCGGTACTCATGGCGTGCTCCTTGAAATGTGAGGGACCGGGCCGGAAACGGCCGTTGCATCCATATCGACGATAGCCCATATTGCTATGAAAATCATAGCAACAATGCCGGATGAAGAAAACGTGATGGCAAGGCCAAAGGGCAACCCTGCTGACCAAACGCTGTGTCCGGTGGCGCGCGCGGAGACCGTGGTGGGCGACCGCTGGACCGTGCTGGTGCTGCGCGAGCTGTTCGCGCGCAACCATCGCTTCGAGGAGATTCAGGCCCATACCGGCGCGACCCCGCAGATGCTCACCGCGCGGCTGAAGAAGCTGGAGGCGGACGGACTGGTGACGCGGCGCGTCTACAACAAGCGGCCGCTGCGCCACGAATATCATCTGACGGAGAAGGGCGCGGCGTTCTTCCCCGTCATGTTTGCCCTGCGCGCCTGGGGCGAGACCTGGTGCAAGTCACCCAGGGACGGTCTTTCCATGAACTATACGCACCTCGTCTGCGGCAAGCCGGCCGGGCTCGGTCCGGTCTGCCAGTCCTGCGGCAAGCCGCTGCATTGGTCGGACATGGTTGCGGAGCGAACGCCCAAATACCAGAGAGAGCGCGATGCGCGCTGGGAGGCCTTCAAGGCGGCCCGCTGAACGCACCGACCTCGCCGGCGCAAGCGGACGATGCCCGTTCGCACCGTCGTACATCCCGATCACGCGGGGCCGAGCCTCGCGCAACACAGGAGACCACCATGCCATTCGTTCGCATCGACCTGAAGCGCGGCAAGTCCGCCGAATATCGCAAGACGCTGGGCGAGATCGTCTACAAGGCGATGCGCGAGGTGATCAACGTGCCGGAGAACGACAAGTTTCAGGTCATCACCGAGCACGACCGTGGCGATCTGAACTACGCCGACAACTATCTCGGCAATACCTACAGCGACGATCTCGTCTTCATCCAGATCACCATGAATGCCGGGCGCACCGTCGAGATGAAGAAGGCGTTCTACAAGCGGATCGTGGACGACTATCAGAGCCAGCTGCAGGGCCGGCCGGACGACGTTGTCATCAACCTGGTCGAGGTCGCCAAGGAGAACTGGTCGTTCGGCCACGGCATCGCGCAATACGCGAGCTGAACGCAGAACAGGAATGCGCCGGACGGACGGCCGCCTGCCCGGCGGCTTGCCTTCCGCAGCTTGCGGTCGGCGTTGCCAGCACGCATAGTCCCGCCCGTGCACGAACAACAACAAAGAGGGAGGCAACCATGAGGACGATCGCAGCCGCGCTGTGCGCGCTCACGCTGATCGCAACCGGTGCGCAGGCACAGACGCTCAAGGACTTCATGGCTGTTGTCATGAAGAAATGGACCGCGCCGTTCGAACCGTTCCAGCTCATCGACAATATCTACTACGTGGGCACTGACGGGATCGCGGTCTACGTCATCAAGACGTCGCAAGGGCTGATCCTGATGGACACGGCGATGCAGCAGTCGACCGGCATGATCAAGGACAACATCGCCAAGCTCGGCTTCAAGGAGGGCGACATCAAGGTCATCCTCAACACCCACGCCCATCTCGACCACACCGGCGGCTTTGCCGAGATCAAGAAGGAGACCGGCGCGCAACTGATCGCCGGCGAGCGCGACAAGCCGCTGCTCGAGGGCGGCTATTATCCGGGCGACGAGAATAACGCCGATCTCGCCTTTGCGCCGGTGAAAGTCGACCGCACCGTCAAGGAAGGCGACAAGGTGACGCTCGGCGATGTCACGCTGACCGCGCACACCACCCCCGGCCATTCGCCCGGCTGCACCAGCTGGGAGATCACGGTCAAGGACGGCAGCCAGGCGCGCAACGTGCTGTTCTTCTGCAGCGGAACGGTGGCGCTGAACCGGCTGGTCGGC
Organism: Bradyrhizobium brasilense; assembly: GCF_029714345.1. Lineage (NCBI taxonomy): Bacteria > Pseudomonadati > Pseudomonadota > Alphaproteobacteria > Hyphomicrobiales > Nitrobacteraceae > Bradyrhizobium > Bradyrhizobium brasilense. Next base: position 2,506,356 of record NZ_CP121669.1, on the reverse strand, counting down.
CGTCCGACCTATCCCGGCATCGTCGACGACTACCGCTCGACCTTCACCAAGGTCAAGGCGATGAAGGTCGACGTGCTGCTCGGGCCGCATCCGGAGGTCTACGGCATGCAGGCCAAGCGGGCGCAGATGAAGGACGGCGCGCCGAACCCATTCGTCAAGCCGGGCGAAAATGCCACCTACGTGGCCGGGCTGGAGCAGGATTTCGACAAGCAGCTCGCCAAGCAGACCGCCGCGCTGCAGAAGTCCAATTAACTAGCGCAACGGAATGTCATCCCGTCATCCCCGCGCAAAGGCTGCACCTTTGTCGCTGGAGGAGCGCGCATCAGCGCGCGTCTCGAAGGATCGACGGCCCAACTCGGGCCACGCATCCTTCGAGGCTCGCTCCGCTCGCACCTCAGGATGACGTGGAATAGCCGACGGTGCTTCTTCCACGCTGGAGCGCATCCAGACCGCGGCTTGACATCGTCAGGCAATCCATCGACAGGTGGATTGCCTTTCCGCTTTTGCCGCCCGCAATGACGGAACGTAACAAGACAGAAATGGGAGCCGCCCGATGTCCTCGCGCAAACCCGCCGCCAGCAAAGGCACGACCGTCACCGTCAAGGACGCCACCTTCGGCCTGCTGCGCGCGTGGGGCATCAAGAAGGTGTTCGGCAATCCCGGCTCGACCGAGCTGCCGTTCCTGAGCGACTGGCCCGACGACATCGACTACGTGCTCGGCCTGCAGGAGGCTTCCGTCGTCGGCATGGCCGACGGCTATGCGCTGGCGACGCGTAATGCCGGTTTCGTCAATCTGCATTCGGCGGCCGGCGTCGGCAACGCGCTCGGCAACATCTACAACGCGTATCGCAACCAGACCCCGCTGGTGATCACCGCGGGCCAGCAGGCGCGCTCGATCATGCCGCTGCAAGCCTTCCTCTATGCCGAGCGGGCCTCGGAATTCCCGCGGCCTTACGTGAAATTCGCGGTCGAGCCGGCGCGCGCCGAAGACGTGCCCGCCGCGATCGCGCGCGCCTATTATGTCGCGATGCAGCCGCCCTGCGGGCCGACCTTCGTCTCGGTGCCGATCGGCGACTGGGCGCATGCGACGCAGCCGCTCGACGCGCGCCAGGTCAGCCGCGAGATCGGCCCCGATCTGTCGGCGATGCAGGCGCTGGTGGCCGCGCTTGGCGAGGCCAAGCGCCCTGCCCTCGTCGTCGGCCCGGCCGTCGATCGTGCCGAGGCGGTCGATCTCATGGTTGGCGTCGCCGAGAAGTCGAGAGCCGCGGTCTGGGCCAGCCCGTTCTCGGCGCGCTGCTCGTTCCCCGAACGGCATCCGCAGTTCGCCGGCTTCCTGCATGCCGCGCCGGGCCAGCTCTCCGATGCGCTGCGCGATCACGATCTCGTCGTCGTGGTCGGCGCGCCGGTCTTCACTTTCCATGTCGAGGGCCATGCGGCGATCTTCGACGGTTCGACCACGATCTTCCAGATCACCGACGATCCGGATGCCGCCGCGATGACGCCGACCGGCCACAGCATCGTCGCGACGATGAAGCCGGCGCTGACGGCGCTGCTCGAGATGCTGCCCGAGACCAGGCGCTCCGCGCCGGCCGGCCGCATCCTGCCGCCGGCGCCCGCGGCCGGCGACCCGATCCCCGCCGAATACGCGCTGCACGCGCTCTCGGCCGCGATGGGGTCGCATGATGCGCTGGTCGAGGAAATACCGTCGCACCGCCCGCTGATGCAGAAGGCGATGCCGATGCACGGCCAGGACAGCTTCTACACCATGGCGAGCGGCGGCCTCGGCTACAGCCTGCCGGCCGCGGTCGGCATGGCGCTCGGTCGACGCCAGGGACGCACGGTCTGCCTGATCGGCGACGGCTCGGCGATGTATTCGATCCAGGCGCTGTGGACATCGGCGCAGCGCAAGTTGCCGCTGACGGTCGTCGTGCTGAACAATTCCGGCTACGGCGCGATGCGCTCGTTCAGCCAGGTGATGCAGGTGCGCAACGTGCCGGGCCTCGATCTGCCCGGCATCGATTTCGTCAAGCTCGCCGAAGGCCTGGGCTGCGACGCCGTGCGGGTGACGAAATCAGCCGAGCTTCCGGGCGCCTACCAGCGCGCGCTGTCGCATCAAGGCACCAGCCTGATCGAGGTGATGGTCGATTCCGCGGTGCCGCTGCTCTACGCGCAGAAGAGCTGAGCGGCAATCTCGCCACGTCATTGCGAGCGAAGCGAAGCAATCCATCTTTCGGCAAGTGGAGATATGGATTGCTTCGTCGCTGCCGCTCCTCGCAATGACGGCTGGACATATATTCGCAACCTTATTACGAGGGCATTGGATCGCCGAGCATGGGCGCCGCTGACGGCGTCGGCGCCTCGCAGCCGGTTGCGCAGCAGCGTCCGGGCTGCTTCGACACCCGTTGTCCCTGGTCGACGAGGTCGCGGCCGAGCAAATTCTCGACCAGCTCGGCCTTCTCCATCACCGGATAGTTGCGCCAGATCTCGCGCTTCATCGCCTCCGGCGAGCCGCCGCCGTGCAACGAGATCACCGAATACCAGCCGGCTTCGTGCGAGACGGTGAGGTCCTCGATCAGCCGCGCCACCTCGGCGCGCTGCTCGGCCGGGATATCGGGACGTCCGCCCATGACAGCGGCAAGCGAGGCGCGCGTTTCCGGATTGTGATCCTCGTCGGGCCCCGGCAGCGCGACGATCAGCCCGCCGGAGACGTAATGCGCGACGCGGTGCATGTCGTAGATCTTGGTCGCCAGCAGCAGCTTGCCGATGTTGGAGAACACCGCATCCGGCATCACCGAGCCCGCCGGATCCTTCGTGCAGTAGACCGAGGAGGCGACGCCGCAGGCATAGAAGCTTTCGGTGATGGTGATCAGCTCGACCATCGCCTCGCGGATATGCGCGTGCTTCTCGGCATCGAGCCCGTTGGCCTCGATCATCAGCGCGCCGGCGCCGATCAAGAGATCGCCGAAGCCGGCGCGGGCGCCGATGCAGGAATGCCGGTGATGCGTCGCGTATGAGGTGGTGAGGAAGCCGCCCTCCTCGGTCTCGCCGGCGAGGAACACGCGGTCATGCGGCACGAATACGTCGTCGAACATCACGACGCCGACCGACTGGCCATACTTCGCCGAGAATTTCGCCGCGGCATCGCCCGGCCGGCCCGCCGGGCGTGCGACGATGGTGACGCCGGGTGCATCGACCGGCACGGCGCAACAGACCGCAAAATCCTTGTCGGCGGGCACATGGGTGCGGCACGGCATGACAAGGAATTCGTGCATGTAAGGCGCGCCGGTCACGATCGCCTTGGTGCCGCGGATCACGATGCCGTCGGGCCGACGTTCCTTGATGTGGACGTAGACGTCCGCATTGGCCTGCAGGCCGGGACGCTTCGAGCGGTCGCCCTTCGCATCGGTCATGGCGATGCCGAGCGTCAGATCCTGGTCCTGCACCTCGTGCAGATAGTTGAGGAAGCGCTGGCTGTAGTCGGTGCCGTGGCGATCGTCGGTCAGCCTGGTCGCCTGAAAGAGACCGTTCAGCGCATCATGGCTCAGGTAGCGCTGCGCGCAGCCCGACGTCCTGCACACCAGCCGCACCGCCTCGAGCTTGTCGAGCAGGTCCTGCGAACTCCGATTGATGTGGAGCATGCGGTTGACGGTCTTGCCCGAGGTACCCTGCCGCGCCGTCATGATCGGCACATGCTCGGGCTGCAGCGCGAAATCATAGGTCACGCCGACGCCTGCCACGCCGGGCGCCAGCAACGGCTCGTCCGCGACGCTCGCAACGGCCGCGCCGTTGATGAACACACGCGGTTTGTAGCGGCGCAGGGATTCCCGGTAGTCCGCAGCCGTCATCAGCATGGCGCTTCTCCCTTGCTCATTTATTCTAACATTGTTAAATTATCTAACGCTGTTAGAATTGAGTCAAGAACGGATTCGCCGGGCCATGCAGATGCGCGAGAGCAGGAAGGAAGCGGTCAGCCGCCACAAGCGGGAGCTGATCCTCGACGCGGCGCGCAGCGTGTTCGCGGAGGAAGGCCTCGAGGGCGCGAGCCTGCGGGCGATCGCGACGCGGGCCGGCTACACGCCGGCGGCGCTGTACTTCCATTTCGATTCCAAGGAGGCGATCTACGCCGAGGTGCTGCGGCAATCGCTGGCCTCGCTCGGCGAAGCCGTCAGTGCGGCAGTCGCGACGACGCGCGGCGCCAAGCAGAAGCTGCACGCCGCAGGCATGGGCTTCTTCCGCTATTACGCGGACAACCCGCGCGACCTCGATCTCGGCTTCTATTTGTTCCGCGGCGGCATGAAGCCGGCCGGGCTCGGCCATGACCGCGATCACGCGCTGAACGCCGCGCTGGAGGCGGCGCTGCATCCGATCGCCGAAGCCGCAGAGGCGCTCGGCGCCTCCAGGTCGAAGGCGAACACGGTGATGGTGGACTGCTTCGCGCATGCGACCGGCCTCCTGCTGCTATTGCACACCGGCCGCATCAGGATGTTCGGCGCCTCGGCGCCCGATTTGATGGACGCCTATCTGCGCGACAGGATCGCGCAGATCGCAAAGGAGTGAGGCCGCCTCAGTTGCGCGGCCGATATCGTAGCCCGGATGAAGCGCAGCAAAATCCGGGATTCACGCGCGCACGTTCGACCCGGACTACGCTTCGCTCCATCCGGGCTACAGGTCTCACTTACCGTGCGCTTCCCGCATCTTGGCCTGGATCTTGGCCATGCCGCCGATCCAGCGGTCGTAATTCTCGGTCTTCTTGCGCATGTAGCCGAGCACCTGCGGATGCGGCAGGATCAGGAAGGTCTCCTGCTCGATGCCCTTGAGTGCATCCTGCGCGACCTGCTCGGCGGAAAGATCGCCGTCGCCGGATTGCGGGCCCTTCGGGATCGAGCGCAGCATGTTGGTGTCGACGCCCTGCGGGCAGAGGATCGAGACCTTGATGTTGTCGGCGCGGTGCGAGATCGCGAGGTTTTCCGCAAAGCCGACCGCGGCGTGCTTGGTGGTCGAATAGGCCGGGCTGCCGACCTGCGACAAGAGGCCCGCGGCCGAGATCGTGTTGAGGAAATAGCCGCCGCCGCGCCCCTTCATGCGCGGCACCAGATGCCGCGCGGCATAGACATGCGCCATCACATGGATCGCCCAGCTCCGTGACCACGGCTCGTCCGAGGTGCCGCCGGCATTCACCGACAGCGGATCGAAGCCGCCGCCGATGCCGGCATTGGAGCAGAACAGCGCGATCGGGCCGAACATGCGCTCGGTCTCGTCGATCACATGCAGGATGTTCTTCTCCTGCCCGACGTCGCATTTGAAGGCGGCACCACCGACCGTGGCCGCGACCTTCTCGGCCGCGCCATGATCGAGGTCGACGACCACGACCTTCGACGCGCCTGCGGCATGGAACGCCTCGCACAGCGCCTTGCCGATGCCATTGCCACCGCCGGTGACCACCACAACCTTACCTGCCACCTGCATGGCCATCCTCCCGCTATCTTTGCTCGTACGTTGTTGCCTTGCCCATTCTGCCCTGCGCCGTCCGTCATCCTGAGGAGCGCGACGCGCGTCTCGAAGGATGAACGGCCCGGCTGGTGGCCGTCGACCCTTCGAGACGCCGCTGCGCGGCTCCTCAGGGTGACGGTGTGAGGGCTGAATGCGCCTATCACGAAACATGATAGCCCATTCGCCGCAGATGGCGAGAACTTCAGCTCGCCAGCACGACGTCAAACACCGCCGTGTAGTGGCAGGCAGCCCCGAGCAGCACGAAGCAGTGCCAGATCGCGTTCTGGAAGCGCAGCCGCCGCCAGGAGTGGAAGATCACGCCCAGGCTGTAGAGAATACCGCCGGCCAGCACGAAGCCGAGCGCCATCGCCGGCAGCGCCTTCACGACGCGGTCGTAGAGCATGATGCCGCTCCAGCCCATCGCGAGATAGAGCCCGATCGAGAGCCGGTCGAAGCGGCCGGGATAGCGCAGCTTCAGCCAGATCCCGACGATCGCCACGCACCACACCCCGACCAGCAGCGCGATCGCGAAGGTGCTGTCCTTCAGTTCCACGATGAACGGCGTGTAAGTCGCGGCGATCAGCAGATAGATCGCGGAATGGTCGAAGCGCCGCAGCACCCATTTGGCGCGCGACACCGGCCACAGATTATAGGTCGCCGACAGCACCAGCATCGCGAGCAGGCCGGCGACATAGACCGACACCACGGCGATGTCGAACGGGCCGGCATAGACCGCGGTCAGCACGATCAGCGCGGTGGCGGCGACCAGCCCGAACGCGACGCCGACGAGATGAACGACGCCGTCGGCGATCAGCTCGGCACGGTCGTAGTTCCACAGCGCGGCGCCGGCCGCGTGGATCGAGGTCGAGGCAAGTTGCTTCAGGCGGAAGACCGTCATGCAGGCTTTCCCGTGGGCCGATGGACGATGGGGAGCGCGGGTGGTCTGACGCGTTCAATTCCCCTGCCCCCCGACAACCCCTCGCCTGCAAAGGCGCCGGAAATGTGAAGCTTGATTTTGGCCCGATAATCGCCACCTTGCGGGTGATCGCCCGCCCTTTTGGTCCCTCCTGCCGGGTTTATCGTTAACCCTCCATGCCCCCCAGCTTCACTGATATCGTCGAGGAAGCCCGTCTCTCGGCGCGGGCGCTGCTCGACTATGGCGAGGGGTTCTTCAACCCGACGGTGCGGCTCGGCGTCACCGGCCTGTCGCGCGCCGGCAAGACCGTGTTCATCACCGCGCTTGTGCACGGCCTGACCCGCGGCGGCCGCTTCCCGGTGTTCGAGGCCTATGCCTCGGGGCGGATCGCGCGCGCCTATCTCGCCCCGCAGCCCGACGATGCGGTGCCGCGCTTCGCCTATGAGAACCATGTCCGGACATTAGTCGAGGAGCGGCGCTGGCCGAACTCGACCACCGACATCTCCGAGCTCCGTCTCGTGATCGAGTATCAGCGGCAAAATGGCGCGGACCGCACGCTGACCCTCGATATCGTCGACTATCCCGGCGAGTGGCTGCTCGATCTGCCGCTGCTCAACAAGAGCTACGAGCAATGGTCGGCGGAGAGCCTTGCGCTGTCGCGCGAGCCGCTGCGCGCCAAACTCGGGGCGCCCTGGCACGCCCATCTCGCAACGCTGAAGCCGGAGGCCAAAGAGGACGAGCAGGCCGCGCTGACCGAAGCGCGCCTGTTCACCGACTATCTGCGCGCCTGCCGCGACGAGCGCTTCGCGATGAGCCTGTTGCCGCCCGGCCGCTTCCTGATGCCCGGCAATCTCGCCGATACGCCGGCACTGACCTTTGCGCCGCTCGACGTGCCCGCAGGCGGCAGCGCATCCGACGGCTCGCTGTGGGCGATGATGCGGCGGCGCTTCGAGGCCTACAAGGACGTCGTGGTGCGGCCGTTCTTCCGCGATCATTTCGCGCGGCTCGACCGCCAGATCGTGCTGGCCGATGCGCTCGCCGCATTCAATGCCGGCCCCGAGGCGCTGCACGATCTCGAGGCCGCGCTCGCCGGCATTCTCGACTGCTTCCGGATCGGCCGCAGCACGATCCTGAGCGCGCTGTTCCGGCCGCGCATCGACCGCATCCTGTTCGCGGCAACCAAGGCCGACCATCTGCACCACCAGAGCCACGACCGGCTGGAGGCCGTGCTGCGGCGGATCGTGGCCAAGGCCGCCGAGCGCGCCGAATATGCCGGCGCCGACATCGACGTCGTCGCGCTCGCCGCGGTGCGCGCCACGCGCGAGGCGCAGGTCCAGCGCGGGCGCGACCGGCTGCCGTCGATCCTCGGCACGCCGGCGCCGGGCGAGGTCGCCAATGGCGAGCGGCTCGACGGCGAGACGGAAGTTGCGACCTTTCCCGGCGACCTGCCCGACAATCCGGAGGAGCTCTTCAACGGCGGCTTCCGCGGCCTCTCAAGCTCGGACACAGAGGCCGCGGACTACCGCTTCCTGCGCTTCCGTCCGCCAAAGCGGGAACGAAACGGCGATGCAGAGCCGGCGCTGCCTCACATCCGCCTTGACCGCGCTCTCCAGTTCCTGATCGGAGACAGACTGCAATGAACGAGAAGACGCCCCCGCGGCGGCCGGCGACGTTCAAGCTCGACGATCCCGGCGTGGTCGTGATGGATCCGGACGACGGCGGCCGCCTCACCCGCGGCACGATCCAGATCGTGCCCGAGGCCGAGCCGGCGCAGCTCCCGGTCCCGGTCGATACGCCGTTGGTGCCGGCGCGCCGCGGCTTCCGCTGGGGCACGCTGTTCTGGAGCGCGGTCGCGGGCCTGGTAGTGCTCGGCACCGGGCTTGGCGTCCTCAACCTCGTCGAGGACCTGTTCGCGCGCAATGAAGGCCTCGGCGTCCTCGGGCTGGGACTCGCCGTCATCGCCGCGGTGGCGCTCGCGGTCGTGACCACGCGCGAGCTGGTCGGTCTGGCGCGGCTGGCGACGATCGAGAAGCTGCATCTGCGCGCCGCCGAGGTACTGATCAGCGACGACCGGGCCGCGAGCCGCGCTGTTGTCGGCGACCTGCTCAAGCTCGCGCACCAGACCCCGCAGCTCGCCCGCGCCCGCAGCGCGCTGCAGAGCCACACCGACGACATCATCGACGGCGCCGACATGATCCGCCTCGCCGAGCGCGAGTTGATGACCCCGCTCGACGAGGAAGCGCGGCGGCTGGTGTCGACGGCCGCGCAGCGCGTCTCGGTCGTCACCGCGGTCAGCCCGCGCGCGCTGTTCGACGTGCTGTTCGTGTTCGTGGCGAGCTTGCGGATGATCCGGCAGCTGGCGCGGCTCTATGGCGGCCGGCCCGGCGCGCTCGGCATGATCCGCCTGCTGCGCCACGTCATCGCGCATCTCGCCATCACCGGCGGCATGGCCGCCAGCGACAGCCTGATCCAGCAGATGCTCGGTCACGGCATCGCGGCCAAACTGTCACAACGCCTCGGCGAAGGCATGCTCAACGGCCTGTTGACCGCCCGGCTCGGCCTCGCCGCGATCGACGTCACCCGTCCGCTTCCCTTCAACGCCCTGCCGCGCCCGGCGCTAACGGATCTCGCGAAAGACCTTTTGCGCAAGCGCGAAGAAGAGGAATGAGGTGCTTGCCTCGCCCCGCTTGCGGGGAGAGGCCGGAATTTTCGCGAAGCGCAAATTCCGGGTGAGGGGGAGTCTCCGCGAGACCAACTCTCGCCATCCCCGCGGAGACTCCCCCTCATCCCGACCTTCTCCCCGCAAGCGGGGAGAAGGAGGAGGCCAGCACGCGCCAGCGGAAGAAGGTGGTGTCCGGCGGCGGCGACAGATCGGGGGTCCAGCCGCTGATCTTCTCCAGCGCATAGGTGTCCATCACCATGCCGCGCCAGCTGCGCGTCACGCGCTCCAGCGGCTGGCGCACCGCTGTTGTCTCGTTCCACAGCGACAGATTGTTCTCGGGCTCGCGCCCGACATAAATGCCGGCGTGATCGCGGATCTTGCTCATGCCGGGATCGGCAAAGCCCTGGAAGCGGCCGCGCTCGTTGATTTCGATGACCGTCACCTTCCCGCGCAGCAACCAGCGCAGCATCGCATAGGTGCGGTAATCCGTGGTCGCGACCCAGGTCGCGCCGGTCGCCTCAACCTGGGCCAGGGTACGCGCGGCCACCACATCGTAGCCCGCCTCGGTGCCGATCGGATCGGTGCGGCCGATCAGATTCCACGGCGCGAACATGTAGTAGAGGAAGACGCAGACGACGAACACGATGCCAGTGGAAATCGCGGTCCGTGCCCAATAGACCGTAGATTTGACGAGCCCGACCGACCAGCCCTCGAACGGCATCCGCGTGACGTTGATGGCGACCGCCGCGAAGCCGGCCGGCCACAGGAACATCGGCCAGGTGTCGCCGACCCGCAGCGTGAAAGACTTCCAGAGGAAGTAGATGAACGGCACCAAGACCGCGGTCGCCAGCAGGATCGCGACCGGCTCGCGCTTGCGATAGCCGCGCCATGCCGTCAGCGCGGTGCCGAACAGCGTCACCGGCAGCAGCACGAAGCCGACCAGGCCGAACTGCATGCCGACGAACTCGCCGACGGTGCGCAGCGTGAAGGCGCGCTCGGCGGTGGCGCGCACCGCCTGGAAGCGGAACGAGGCCCAGTCGTGCCCGGCATTCCAGATCAGCACCGGCGCGAACACGACGATCGCGATCAGCGCGGCAAGATACGGATACGGGCTGCGCAGCCAGCGCCAGCGCCAGTCCGGCACCAGCGCAAAGGCGAGCACCGCCGGCGCGAACATGATCGCGGTGAATTTCGACAGCAGCGCCAGCCCGGCAAACAGCCCCGCCGCGAGCCACCAGCGTCCGTCACCACTTTGCGCAAGCCGCACCAGCGACCACAGCATCGCCACCGAAAACGGGATCAGCGCCGTATCGGGCGCGACCTTGGCCATCAAGAGGCCGTAATACAGCGCCGCCTCCGGCAGCAGCAGCGCCAGCATCACGGCGCGGACGTTGTTGGCGGTCACGCGGCGGACGATGTCGGCGAGCAGGAACTGGGTGGCCAGCATCGCCACGATGCCGCCGAGGCGGACGCCGAGATTGGTGTCGCCGAGGATCGCGGTGCCGAAGCGGATGAACCAGGCGACCATCGGGGGATGGTCGAGGAACGACAGCACGTTTTCCTTCGACCAGGTCCAGTAATAGGCCTCGTCGGTGCGCAGATCGAGCGCATGGGCGTAGACCAGCCGCATCGCGGTCATGGCAACGATCACGGCGATGACGCCCCGCCAGTCCGGCGCGCGCGAACGGGCCGGCTTAACGCTGTTGTTATCGGCTCCAGGTTCGGCTTGGGCTATCGTCACGGCGCGCTTTTTGTTCGACTCTTAACGGAGTGTCAACGTGCCGCACGGCCCGCTCTCACGGCTGGTGCGGACCCGCGGTGGTGTTCAGCGCGGGAATTAACCACTAGACTTGCCGATCATGAATCACATGGCCTCCCCCTCGCGCGAGCATTTGCAGGACATGGCCCGCGGTATCGGCCTGCGGCAGGTCCGCATCGTCACGGGGGCGATCATGTTCGCCTACCTGATCAGCCATTTCCTCAACCACGCGCTCGGCAATATCTCGACGGAGGCGATGGCGATCGGGGTCTACTACCACACCGAGTTCTGGCAGTTCCTGCCGGTCGCGATCGTGTTCTACAGCGCCTGCCTGGTGCATACCGGGCTCGGCATCTGGGCGCTCTATCAGCGCCGCGAGTTCCACTGGAAAGCGATCGAGCCGCTGCAACTCACGCTCGGCCTCAGCATCCCGATGCTGATCGTTGCCCACGTCGTCGGCGTACGGCTCGGCCAGACCCTGTACGGGCAAGAGAAGCTCTACCCCCAGGAGCTGTACACCTTCTTCATCGCCTCGCCGAACCGGCTGTGGCAGATGCTGGCGGTGCTGGTGATCGCCTGGGTGCATGGCTGCATTGGCCTGTATTTCTGGCTGCGGCTGCGTCCGTTCTTCAAGCGCGCCGCGCCGTTCCTGCTCGCCGGAGCGGTGCTGATCCCGACCCTGGCGATGCTCGGCATCTACCAGGGCGGCCGCGCCACGATCGCGGATTATCAAGATCCCGACTGGCGGCGCGAGGAGCTGTCGGTGCAGAAGCTCGGCACGGCGGCGCAGGGGAGCACGCTCGAGAAGATCACCGACGGCCTGACCATCGGCTATCTCGGCCTGCTCGGCCTCGTGCTGCTGGCGCGCGGCGCGCGGGCCCTGCTGGAGCGCCGCGGCGGCATGATCGCGCTGTCCTACGGCAACGGCCGCACGCTGCGGGTACCGAGGGGATTGAGCGTGCTGGAAGCAAGCCTGCGCTACAACGTGCCGCATGCGAGCGTCTGCGGCGGCCGCGCACGCTGCTCGACCTGCCGCATCCGCATCATCGGCGATCACGCAGGATTGCCCGAGCCCTCGCCGCGCGAAGCCTTCGTACTGCACCGGGTCGGCACTGACGATCCGTCGATCCGGCTGGCCTGCCAGTTGCGGCCGACCGCCGACCTGAATTTCTTCCAGCTGTTCCTGCCGAGCACGACGTCGGCCAATGCACACGCCGCCAATCCGGCACGGGTCGGCCAGGAGCGCTATCTGGTCAGCATGTTCGTCGACATGCGCGGCTCGACGCAGCTTGCCGAGAAGCGGCTGCCGTTCGACACCGTGTTCATCGTCAACCGCTTCCTCGGCGCGGTGTCGCAGGCGGTGCTGGAGGCAGGCGGCCGGCCCAACCAGTTCATCGGCGACGGCATGCTGGCGCTGTTCGGGCTTGCCACCGACCGGCAGGTGGCCTGCCGCCAGGCGTTGCGCGCGGCGGCGCTGATCGCAACCCATATCGACGAGCTGAACCAGTTCCTGAGCCACGATCTGCGCGAGCCGATCCGCTTCGGCATCGGCATCCATGGCGGCGAGGTGATCGTCGGCGATATCGGCTATCGCGACCACATGGTGTTCACCGCGCTCGGCGATGCCGTCAACGTCGCGGCACGGCTGCAGGACATGACCAAGGCGCTGGCCTGCGAGGCGATCATCTCGGACGAGGTGCGCGTCACCGCCGGGCTGGCCGACGTTGCCCTGCCGGCGCAGGAGGTCGCGATCCGCGGCCGCAACGAGCCGATGACCGTGCGCACGATCGAAAAGACGCAGCTCCTGTCAACGCTGGTCGACGACCGGCGTGCCGTCGCGGCCTGACCGGTTCATCTCCGCTTCAGCCCAATGTGACCTGCCGCACATCCGACGGTGCGTTCAGCAGAGATGCTCGAACGTGCCCGATGCCGGATGCGACTGACTGGCGATGGGTAACACTGCAACCGCGCCGCGACAGAGCTCAACGCGCATCAAGGAGAAGACCATGCTTCGCAAAGTCACGCTCGCTCTCGCCACTGCCGCAACCCTCGGTGCCGCCGCGCTGGCGCCGACCGCAGCTTCCGCCAAGCCGTTCTTCTGGCATCCGCATCACCATCACTTCTGGGGTGGCCCGGGCGTTGCCGTCGGCTTCGTCGACTCCGGCTGCTACGCCACCCGCCTGGTGCTGACGCCCTATGGCTATCGTTATCGCACCGTGAACGTCTGCTACTGATCGAACCTTCTACTTGGATGGAAACGCCCCGGTCGCCGACGCGACCGGGGCTTTTCGTTGTTGCGACGCAACGCTGCGAAAGCTCAATTGACTCGCGGTTGTCAGGTGCGACATTTGGACCGCGCGCATTCCATGATGCGAGGGCGCGCAAGGCAATCTGGGCCTGGTGATGACCGGCTCACGACAGAACAGCTTCGGAGGAAGCGGAATGCTCGATCGACGAGACTTGATGAAGCGCGCCGGATTGGCGGCTTTGGTGACGGGGCTGGGATCAAGGGGCGCACTCGCCCTCGACACCGTGACGCTGCCCTTCGGCAATGGCGAGCGACCGCAGGTGCGCTACCCGCAAAAGCGCCCGATGATCGGCCTGACCGCCCGTCCGCCGCAGCTGGAAACGCCGTTTGCGGTCTTCAACGACGGCCCGATCACACCGAACAATGCGTTCTTCGTCCGCTATCATCTCGCCGACCTGCCCTACAATCTCGATCCGGACAAGTTCACGCTGGAGATCAAGGGCAAGGTCGACAAGCCGCTGAGGCTGTCGCTGAAGGACGTCAGGAAGCTGAAGGCGACTGAGATCGTTGCCGTCAACCAGTGCTCCGGCAACAGCCGCGGCTTCTTCAGTCCGCGCGTCGCCGGCGGCCAGCTCGGCAACGGCGCGATGGGCTGCGCGCGCTGGCACGGCGTGCCGCTGAAGACCGTGCTCGACATGGCCGGCGTGCAGGCCGGCGCCAAGCAGGTCACCTTCAACGGCATGGATGGTCCGGTCAGCGACAAGACGCCGGATTTCGTCAAGGCGCTCGACATCGACCACGCACGCGACGGCGAGGTGATGCTGGCCTGGGGCATGAACGGCGAGGACCTGCCCTTCCTCAACGGCTTCCCGCTCCGCCTCGTGGTGCCCGGCTACTACGGCACCTATTGGGTGAAGCACCTCAACGAGATCACCGTGATCGACAACGTGTTCGAGGGCTTCTGGATGAAGTCCGCCTACCGGATACCGGATACGCCGAACAATGCGGTCGAGCCCGGCACCGCACCGAAGGCGACGATCCCGATCAATCGCTTCACGGTGCGCTCGTTCATCACCAGCGTTGCCGACGGCGCCAAGCTGAAGGCCGGCCGCACCATGCTGCGCGGCATTGCCTTCGACGGCGGTAAAGGCATAAAGGAGGTGATGGTCTCGACCGACGGCGGCAAGAGCTGGACGCCGGCCAAGCTCGGCAAGGACCTCGGCAAGTACGCCTTCCGCGAATGGAAGTTGCCGGTGAAGCTCGCGGCCGGTCCCGCAGAGCTGAAGGTGCGCGCCACCAACAATGCCGGCGACACCCAGCCGACGGATCCATTGTGGAATCCGGCCGGCTATCTGCGCAACGTCGTCGAAACCGTGCGCGTCACCGCAGCGTGAGGAGAAGCATCATGACCAGCAAGCTGCTTCCATCCCTCGCCGCGATCGCTGCGCTGTCGATCGGCGCCGCCATCGCCGCGCCCGTGAACTACACGGTCCCCGAGGAGACCGCGGCCTTAAAGCCGGGTCCCAACCTCGAGGTGGTGCAAAACAACTGCACCGCCTGCCACTCGGCCGACTACATCAAGACCCAGCCGCAGGGCGAGAAGTTCAAGAAGGATTTTTGGCAGGCCGAGGTGACCAAGATGATCAAGGTCTACGGTGCGCCGATCGACGAAGCCGACGTCGGCAAGATCGTCGAATACCTCTCCGCTACCTATTGAAACGCGGCCGGTCGATCCCCGCGCGCCGGCCGAAAAGGCAGCGCGCGGGACGATCGATCCAGTTCGGTACACCGGAACCGATCCGTTTTTGCAGCGCATCAATTGACCACGAAACGGGCAATCCGGCGTAAAACCCCCGCAAAGCGGGTTGTTTCCGGTCAAAAACACACCGTCGTTTGATCTACCCAGCTTTTTTCAAACTGCTATCCTGTCGTTGCGGACAAGCCGGTTTTTGCGGGGACCGACTGGTCTGTTTTCGATTGATTCCGCGGAGACGACTGGAATGCCCAAAGGTACAGTGAAGTGGTTCAACCCGACCAAGGGTTATGGATTCATCCAGCCCGCATCGGGCGGCAAGGACATTTTCGTTCATATTTCAGCAGTTCAGAAGGCTGGCCTTCAGACCCTCAACGAAGGTCAGTCGGTTGAATACGAAGAGATTGCAAATCGCGGCAAGACGTCAGCCGAAAACCTCAAGGTCTAGCGTCACAGCGCCAGATCCGGCGGCGCACTCTCGGACGCCATCCGGGAGTGGGGGCCGATCCACACACCAGACAACGTGACGTTCGGCGGGGCGGGCACGATGCCCGCGCGCCATGGCGTTGAACTATATGGCGTTGAACTATTTCGGCGGCCACCGCTCGCGCGCCGACGACTGCCTTTTGCGCCGGGAAGCGCGGCTGTGCATTGCAGCATCACAGGCACGTGCCGCTCTGGCCGTTGCCGCACGGCACCCGCTTCGACAGCTGCTGAACCTTGCGGTTCGACTCGGCCTGCGCCAGCACGTCGAACACGCTTGACGGGGTGAGCTGCGTGGCCTTGCGGAAGTCCTCGGTCGCCTTGTCGACATGGTTGAGCGCCTCATGCGCCTTGGCGCGGGCGAACAGGCCCTCAACCGTCTCCTTCTGCGCAATCGCTCGATCGAGATCCTCGACCGCCTTGTCGTAGTTGCGCAACGCCGACCAGGTGATGCCGCGCAATGTCAACGCCGGCTGATAATCGGGCCGCGCAGAGAGGATGAAGTTGAGATCCTTCATCGCGTTATCCGGCTTCTTCAGCCCGAGATAGGCCCGGGCGCGCAGCACATGCGGGAAGGCATCGTTGGGCGCCCGCGTGATGATCTGGTCGAAGGCGGCGATGGCGCGGTCGTACTGGGAGGAAGTCAGCATCGCGAGCCCACGGCCGAGCTGTGCCGTCGGATTGTTCGGGCTTCGCTCCAGCACAGCGTCGATATCGACCAGTCCCTCATCTGCGCGGCCCTTGAGCATCAACGCGAGGCCGCGCCACGATTTGGCGATCAGATTGGTCGGCACCAGCGCCAGGGCCTGATCGAAATCCAGGAGCGCCTTGTCGAGCTGATTGAGGCCGATATGGGCGAGCCCACGCTCGGTGAAAGCGAGCGTCTCCTTGGGATTGAGCGAGATCGAATGATCGTAGTCGGCGAGCGCGTCCTGCACCTTGCCGGTGCCGGCCTTGACGAGGCCGCGCGCCAGATAGGCCAACGAATTGTTCTGATCGAGCGTGATGGCACGGCCGGCGTCGGCCATCGCTTGATCGAACTGCCGCGTGCCGGCGGCATTGAGCGCGCGGGCCGCCAGCAGCTGCGGATCGTCCGGCTTGACCTTGAGCAGGGCATTGAGATCGTTGCGCGCGTCCGCCGACCGGCCGAGCTTTGAATAGGCCAGTGCACGCAGACGCAGCGCAGCCTCGTTGCGGGGATCGCCGCCCAGCACCGGGGTGAGATTGGCAACGGCGCCCGCGTAGTTGCCCTGTGCGACGAGCTGCTTGGCCTGCTCGACCTGCTGGTTACCCGCCGCCGGCCCGGCTGGCCGCGCCGGCGGCGCGCCTGGAGCCGGCGCGGCCTGCGGCGGCGCGGCGCCGCCTGCTGCCTTGGCGAGTTCGGCCTGCATCGTGACCGCCTGCTGGCGCTGCTGCTGGATCTCCTTGTTGTCGGGAAGCACCGTCAACAGCCGGTCGAAGTCGGCAATCGCGCGGGCATAGTCGCCCTTGGCGCTGTAGAGCTGGGCACGGGCGAAATAGGCGTTGCGCTCGGCCTGCGGCGCCTGCGCGATCGCGCGCGAGAAATCCTCGATCGCTTTATCCATGTCGCCCTTGCGGCGATAGGCCTGACCCCGCCAGTAGAATGCATTCGGCGTGCCGGCGTTGACGGCAATCGCGGTGTTGGCGTCGGCCAGCGCCGCATCGGGCTGTCCGGTTTCGACATAGGCCCGCGCGCGCCCGACACGGGCAGCGGGAAGATCCTGCCGCAACGTGATCGCCTGGTCGTAATCCGAGATCGCATCGCTCCAGGCGTGCTGGTCGGCGCGCAGATTGCCGCGCGCCAGGAAGCCGAACGGGTTCTTCGGCTCGAGTTCGATCGCGCGATCGAAGTCGGCGCGGGCCTGATCCGCGCTACCCTTGCGTTGCTGGACATAGCCGCGCGCGATCAGCGCCGGCACGAATTGTCCATTCAGCTGCACCGCCGCATCGGCATCGCTGAGCGCCTGATCGATCTTGCCGCGCGCGATGTGAAATCGCGAGCGGCCGGTGAAGGCCTTGGTGCGGTCCTCCGTGGAGCGTGCGGTATCGTTGATGATGCCCGAGCACGCCGCCTCGGCCTTGTCCGTCGGCGGCCCGCTGCAATCCTCGACATCACCCGCACGGGCAGGGCCGGCGAGCACAGGCCAAAGCAGCAGCGCAAGCGCCAGCAGCTGTGGGAAACGAACGCCGCCGCTGGCGGCATCAATGCAGATCGAACGTGAACGCATGTGGTAGCCTCGGGTTGACCGAATGCTGCCGGTGTTAACGCGTCACTTGGTTCTTATGGTGATCGGCACTGAACGTATTTTTTGGAACCATATCGTGCGAAGCTATTGTTCGAATCTTGGCATTCGGTTCCCAGCGTCACGCGGAACGCTATCCCTGAGATCAATGAGGATGGAACAGCGCGGAACGCGCAGCTACGACGCTCAGCCGTTCAATCTTCCGTCACCCATTTGGCGACGGTCATGACATCAGGCGGTTGCAGATAGCCGCGGGGCCAGAGATCGACAGCCCATTCCACCTTGCTCGCGCGCTCGACGAGAACGGCGGTGTTGTGCGGCGTTTGCGCCAACGAAAATCCGCGATAGTGGGGATCCCCGACGTCATGAAACCTGAACAGGTTCCACGCCCGCATCACCAGCATCAGGCTGGTCGTGTTCCGCGTCGTGTCCCAGCAATCATAATTGTGCTTGTCGTCGTTGGCGCGGAAATCCGCTTTCGCCACGCGCTTGTCGGTGCCGAGGATCGGCCCCATGCGCCGGTCGAACCAGATCACGGCCTTTTGCACGGCCGCGCGTTCGGCGGCGGCATTGGCGCGGCCCGTGGCCATGATCTTGGCCAGCGCCGCCCGGTCGGCTGCGCTGAAGTCGAGCATCTCGCGACGCCGGCAGACGAAGCCGTAACAGACGGTCATCCCCGTCGCCGACGGCGGATAGATCGAGACCGAGGTGTAGAGCTGCAGGATGCCGGAGCTGAGCTCGGCCGCGCGGGCCGGCATGGCCGACGGCAACGACAGCATGAGCACAGCAAGCGCGCCGGCAAATCCGGCCCGCTTCATTCGTATCGGCTGATCAGCGTCTTTCATGAACCACCGCCCCAACTCGACCAAAGGATTATCGCGGGCGTGTCGCGATGCCAAGACATCCGGCGCATGGCTGTGGATCAGACCGGCAGCGGCGCGTCGCGCTTGACTTCCTCCATCACCGCGTAGGTTCGCGTCTCGCGCACGCCCGGCAGCGCCAGCAGGGTCTCGCCGAGAAACCTGCGATAGGCGGTCATGTTGGCGACCCGCGCCTTGACCAGATAGTCGAAGCCGCCGGCCACCATGTGACACTCGAGCACTTCCGGCGCGGTCTGGACCGCCCTGGCGAACTTCTCGAATACATCGGGCGTGGTCTTGTCGAGCAGCACCTCGACAAACACCAGCAGACCAAGCCCGAGCCGGTGCGGATTGAGCCGCGCGCCATAGCCCTCGACGAAGCCGTCGCGCTGCAGCCGCTTCAACCGTTCGCCGACCGAGGTCGGCGATAGGCCGATCCTTTCCGCCAACTCCACATTGGCAATCCGGCCATCCCCTTGCAGGATCGAGAGGATTTTGCGGTCAGTCTTGTCGATTTCTGTCATATCTACGGTAATTCTCGAATTGATCCTGATTTTCTAAGGCAAATCTGCTAATTTGTCTATCGAACTACGGTTCACTAGCGCGTACGTGTTCCCACACAATCTCAAGGAACCGCCATGCCAGACCCGTTGCCGCTCCCGCCCCCGTTCAGCGCGCCGTATGCGCCAGACGACAGCGCCATCGCCGCCCGCCTGCGTCAGGACGCGAAGCTTGGCGCAGAGGCGGAGGCACGGATCGACCGCGCGGCAACCCGCCTGATCGAGGCGATCCGGGCCAATGACGATCCGCTCGGCGGGGTCGAGGACATGCTGCGGGAGTTCGCGCTGTCGACCAAGGAAGGGCTGGCGCTGATGGTGCTGGCGGAGGCGCTGCTGCGGGTGCCGGACGCGCGCACCGCCGACCAGTTCATCGAGGACAAGCTCGGTCAGGGCGACTTCGTCAACCACGAGACCAGATCGAGCGCGTTCCTGGTCAACGCCTCGGCCTGGGCGCTCGGCATGTCGGCCCGCGTGATCCAGCCCGGCGAGACGCCGCAGGGCACGATCGGGCGGCTGACGAAGCGACTCGGTGCGCCGGCGGTGCGCGCCGCGACACGGCAGGCGATGCGGCTGATGGGTAGCCATTTCGTGCTCGGCGAGACCATCGAGGCGGCGCTGTCGCGCGCGCAATCGCACACGGCGCGCGGCTCGCGCTATTCGTTCGACATGCTCGGCGAGGGTGCGCGCACCGCCGACGATGCCCATCGCTATTTCGAATCCTACGCCCGCGCGATCGAGGCGATCGGCAAGGCGGCCGGCGACCAGCCCCTGCCCGACCGGCCCGGCATCTCGGTGAAACTCTCCGCGCTGCATCCGCGCTTCGAGGCGGTGAGCCACGCGCGGGTGATGACCGAGCTGGTGCCGCAGCTGATCGATCTCGCGCGCCGCGCCAAGGCATTCGACCTCAACTTCACCATCGATGCCGAGGAGGCCGACCGGCTGGAGCTGTCGCTCGACGTCATCGCCGCCGCATTCGCCGACCCCTCGCTCGCCGGCTGGAGCGGCTTTGGCCTCGCAATCCAAGCCTATCAGAAGCGCGCCGCCGACGTCATCGACTATGTCGATGCGCTGACGCGTGCGCTCGATCGCAGGATGATGGTGCGCCTGGTCAAGGGCGCCTATTGGGACACCGAGATCAAGCGCGCGCAGGAGCGCGGGCTCGATGGCTATCCGGTGTTCACCCGCAAGGCGATGACCGACCTGAACTACGTCGCCTGTGCGCGCAAGCTGCTGGCGCTGCGGCCTCGGCTGTTTCCGCAATTCGCCACCCACAACGCGCTGACGGTCGCAACCATCCTCGAACTCGCCGACGATCCCTCAAGCTTCGAATTCCAGCGGCTGCACGGCATGGGCGAAGCGCTCTACGCCCAGCTCGGCGAGGACAGGCCCGAGATCGCCCACCGGACCTATGCGCCGGTCGGCAGCCACCGCGACCTGCTCGCCTATCTGGTGCGGCGGCTGCTCGAGAACGGCGCCAACTCGTCCTTCGTGGCGCTGGCCGCGGACAATCGCGTGTCCATCGTGGACCTGCTGCGCCGCCCGGCCGAGATCGTCGGCACCGACGACAAGGCGTCGCACTCCGCGATTCCGTTGCCGGCCGAGCTTTATCGGCCGCAGCGCGAGAACTCGCACGGCATCGAATTCGGCGAACGCAAAGCGCTCGACACGATGACATCGGCGATCGCAGCCGAGCGCAAGGCCCCGCCTTCGATCACCCCATCAACAACCGAGCAGGCGAATGCCGCCGTTGCCGCGGCGCGCCGCGGCTTCAAGGCCTGGAACGCCACGCCGGCGACAAAACGCGCGGCGATCCTGGACAAGGCCGCGGAGCTGCTCGAGCAGCGCCGCGACCATTTCCTCGCTCTGCTGCAAAGCGAGGGCGGCAAGACCCTCGATGATGCGCTATCGGAAGTGCGCGAGGCGATCGACTTCTGCCGCTATTATGCCGCGCTGGGGCAAAAGCTGTTCGGCGAAGGCGAGACGATGCCGGGGCCGACCGGCGAAAGCAACGTGCTGGAGCTGCACGGCCGCGGCGCGTTCGTCGCGATCTCGCCGTGGAATTTCCCGCTCGCGATTTTCCTCGGCCAGGTGACGGCGGCATTGATGGCGGGCAATGCGGTGATCGCAAAGCCGGCCGAGCAGACGCCGCGCATCGCAGCCGAAGCGGTTGCCCTGCTGCATCAGGCCGGCGTGCCGCCATCGGCACTGCATCTGGTCCAGGGCGACGGCGCGGTCGGCGCCGCGCTGGTGGCGCATCCCGCCATCGCCGGGGTCGTCTTCACCGGCTCGACGGAGGTCGCGCGGTCGATCAACCGCACGCTCGCCGCCAAGGACGGCCCGATCGTGCCGCTGATCGCCGAAACCGGCGGCATCAATGCCATGATCGTCGACGCCACCGCGCTGCCGGAGCAGGTCGCCGACGACGTCGTGACCTCGGCGTTCCGCTCCGCCGGCCAGCGCTGCTCGGCGCTGCGGCTGCTGTTCGTGCAGGACGACGTCGCCGACCGCATGATCGAGATGATCGCCGGCGCCGCGCGCGAATTGAAGATCGGTGATCCCTCCGAACCGTCGACGCATATCGGACCGGTGATCGATGCCGACGCCAAGCAGCGGCTCGATGCGCATATCGCGCAAATGAAGCAGGAGGCGCGGGTGCATCTCGCCGGCGAGGCGCCGTCAGGCAATTTCGTCGCGCCGCACATCTTCGAGCTGTCGGCGGCCGGGCAACTGAAGGAAGAGGTGTTCGGCCCGATCCTGCACGTGGTGCGCTATCGCGCCGACAAGCTCGGCGAGGTGCTGACCGCGATCGAGGCGACCGGGTTCGGGCTGACGCTCGGTATCCATTCCCGCATCGACGACACGATCGAGCACGTGATCGACCGCCTCCAGGTCGGCAACATCTATGTCAACCGCAACATGATCGGCGCGGTGGTCGGCGTGCAGCCGTTCGGCGGCAGCGGCCTGTCCGGCACCGGCCCCAAGGCCGGCGGCCCGCATTACCTCGCACGCTTCGCCACCGAGCAGACGATCACGATCAACACCGCCGCCGCGGGCGGCAATGCGGCGCTGATGGCGGGGGTGGAGTAAGCGCTTCACCCTCCCCTGGAGGCCAGGGCTATCGCATTTCGTGGCGGTGTCCTTGTGGCCATCCTTCGAGACGCCCGCCTTCGGCGGGCTCCTCAGGATGAGGTCTTGTTTTGCGGCACAATAGTAGACCCTCATGGTGAGGAGCGCCGCTTGCGGCGCGTCTCGAACCACGAGGCCAAGCACTTGCGCGGTCGCCAAGGGGCATATGCGATAGCCCTGCCCTCCAGGGGAGGGTGAAAGTGAGGGTAAGAAAGTGCCGTTGCATCGTGCCCCCCAGATGGGTCAAATGGCGGTCCGATCGGGATCATTGCTTGCGATAATTCCAGCTACCGGAAAAACACCAACAAGCGCCACGGGAGCGACGGCACGATGGAAAAAGGCATTTTTGACGGGCTCAAGGTCCTGGACTGCGCGAGCTTCATCGCGGCGCCCGCGGCCGCCACCGTGCTGTCCGACTTCGGCGCCGACGTCATCAAGATCGAGCCGCCCGGCGCCGGCGATCCCTATCGCAATCTGCCCAATCTGCCCGGCTATCCATCGAGCGAGCACAATTTCGCGTGGATGCTGGAGGCCCGCAACAAGAAGAGCCTCGCGCTCGACCTCACCAAGCCTGACGCGCAGCAGGTGCTGTACAAGCTCGTCGCCGAGGCCGACGTGTTCATCACCAACATGCCGCCGCAGGTGCGCGCAAAGCTCGGCATCACCTACGATCATCTCGCCCATCTCAACGACCGGCTGATCTACGCCTCCTTCACCGGCTATGGCGAGAAGGGCGAAGAGGCCAACAAGCCCGGCTTCGACTCCAACGCCTATTGGGCCCGCTCCGGCCTGATGGATCTGGTGCGCGCCGACGAGGAGACCACGCCGGCCCGTTCGGTCGCCGGCATGGGCGATCACCCCTGCGCGATGGCGTTCTACGGCGCGATCGTCACCGCGCTGTTCCAGCGCGAGAAGACCGGCAAGGGCTCGCACGTCTCGACCAATCTGATGGCCAACGGCGTCTGGGCCAATGGCGTGCTGGCGCAGGCCAAGCTCGCCGGCGCCAAGTTCAAGAAGCGCAAGCCGCGCGAAGAGGCGCTGAACGCGGTCACCAACCACTATAAGTGCAAGGACGGCCGCTGGCTGATCCTGTCGCTGCTCAACGAAGACCGGCAATGGCCGACGCTGGCGCGCTGCATGGGCCGCGAGGACCTCGTCGCCGATGCCCGCTTCGCCACCAAGGCGGACCGCCATGCGCGCTCGGTCGAGCTGATCAAGATCTTCGACGAGGTGTTCGCCGGCAAGGACCTCGCCGAATGGCGCAAGATCCTCGACGGCAATGGTCTCGTGTTCGGCGTCGTCGGCATCCTCGACGACATCCCGAACGACAAGCAGATGATCGAGAACGAGGTGCTGGTGCGGTTCGAGAACGACACCATGCTGACCGTCAACAGCCCGATCTTCATCGACGGCGCGAGGAAGGTGCAGCCGCGCAAGCCGCCCGAGGTCGGCGAGCATTCCGACGAGATCCTGCGCCAGGCCGGCTACGACGAGGCCACGATCCAGAAGCTGCGCGCGTCGGGCGCTGTGGCGTAGCGGATCGATCTCCGTCGAGCGTCGCTTCAGCGCTTCATCCAGGCCCAGACGATGGCCACAACGATGATGCCGATGATGACCGCGAGCCCGATCGCCCAGCTGCTGACGCGGACGGCGCTGACCGCCTGACGCTCGGCCTCGTTGGCCGCGATCTCGCGGTCGCGCTGCTTGTCGTCCTCGGGAGCACTCATCGGCCGGTCTCCGCTCAAGGCTGGGCTGTTCGGGGCGTGGTCGCGACGCGGAATGTAGCATCAAATAATGACGCGCAGCCGCTTCGGTTCCGGCCGAAATCACCGGCCCTTCACGAAGCACATGCCGATGCGCGAGGCCTTCCCGGCCACCTGGCAGGCAAGGCCCTCGGCGCAGGTCCAGCCGCGGAAGCTGCGATCGCTCTCGGCGGGCCTCGCGCCCGGCAGATAGCAGTGCGCGCCCCAGCCGTCGCTGTATTCGGTGCCGGCAAGCTCCGCGCTGCCGCGCTGCTGCGGCCGGTTGGAGAAGCCGCGCGAAAAGTCCGGCGCCTTGCCGTCGCGGAAGCTTGCAAGGATATCGCGGCGGCGAGGCTGGTCGCCGAAGAAATGCGGCGAGGCCGGCACCACGGTGGAGTTCGACGGCTTTGCCGCCATCCAGTCGACGCCGGGGAAATGGAAGCCGCCGATGCCGCGGGTCTGGTGGCAGCCGGCGCAGGTGACATCGTTGAGGCGCCGCTCGAAGCCGGCCAGCGACTGGATGTTCTGCAGCTTCGTTCCGTCGGCCGCAGCCTTCTGCAAGGCGCCGACGACGTCACCATCGGAGAACACCGCATTGCCGGCCGTGCCCTCGCCCTGCACCATGCCGAACTCGGGCTCCAGCTCGCTGACATCGAAACCGGTCGGCGTCGGCGCGACCGCTGCGGTCGCGAGGAAGCGATCGGGGATCAGCAAGGTGCCGCGATCGAGCTCGGCAAAATGTTTGGGATCGAGCAGCCACGCCTTGAAGTCGCGCCTCAGTGCCTCGTCCGCCAAAATGCGGTCGCGATCGATCTGGTTCTCCAGCGGCGCTTCGGCAAACCGCTTTGCCGCGCCGTCATAATCGAACACTTTGAGCAGATAGTCGGTGCGGAAATCGCGCACCGCGGATTTCGGCGCGTGCGCGATCTGCAGATTGGTCTCGATGCGATCGATATTGCGCGCATCGATCAGGTCGAGCGGACCGTCCTTGCCGAGCAGTTTCTCCATCACCGGCGGTGCACTGCCGGTCGCGAGCCAGCGCCGCGCGATTTCGCGGCAGCCAAGCGATGCGTCGTTGCCGTCGCCTTTCGCCTTCAGCACGAAGTTCAGCGTCATCGGCAGCCGTTGCGACACCGCGTTCTCGCCGATCGGCGGCACATCGGTACGGGTCAGCCGGTAGATCAACCGGATTTCACCGCAATCTTTCGGCGCCACATAGGCGCGGTCCATGCGGTTGACGATGCCTGACAGCACGAAGCGGACGTCGGGGGATGCAAGCAGCGCCCGGTCGAACAGCTGAAAGGCGAAGCCGTCGCCGACGCCGATGCTCTCATTCGGCAGGCTTGCCTTATGTTTTGCGACGTAGCGATCGAACTCGCGATCCAGCGCCTCGCGCACCGGAACCATCGCGGCGAGCCCGAACAGATCGCGGTTGGACAGCGGCGTGTCGGCGGAACGCTCCGGCGCGAGCATCCGGCCGAGGTTGAAGCGGCCATGATCGAGCTCGCGCAGGATGGCGGGATCGATGACAGCCGCGCCGCGCTCGAGCGTGCGATCCTCGGCGGCACGTGCAGGCGCGACGCCGCAGAGCAGAACGGACATCAGCAGGAGGCATTTCAGCGCACGGCTCATGCCCCCACTAACACCGCGCGGCAAACCCTATTCAAGAAGAAAGGCGCTTCACATCGTGGTGAAGCGCCTTGGTGTTGTCGCGTTTCGGCGATCAGCGAGAGACGATCAGGCCCTTGCTGGTGACGACCACCCAACGGCCGTCCTGCTTGCGGATGGCGTCGACGCGGCCGAGACCCGGAACGGGGTCGCCGGCATAGACCTCGTAGATGCCGCCGCGGCCCTCGATCAGCGCGCCGCCATTGCCGACGTCGCGCAGCGACCAGCCGTCGACCACCGGCAGGCGGCCGACCTCGGGCCTGGGCGCGGCTGGGGCCGCCGCGGCAGTCGCCGGGGTGATCGAGCCCGTGACCTCGCGGGCGGGCGTCGCCGCGGCGGCGGTCGTCTGCGGCGTGGCGCGGAGCTTGTCGACCGCCTCGCTGAGCTTGTTGAGCTTGGCCATCGGCTCGGCCTGGGCCTTCTCGACCTTCTCGATCCGGTCGCTGGCCTTGCTGAACTGGGCCTGGCCGGCCTTGGCGGTCTGCTCGACGCTGGCCTTCAGCGCGGCGACCTCGGATTCGATCCGGGCGAGCGCGGCATCGGCCGCTTCCTTCGCCGCCGCGTCCCTGGCAGCCGTATCGGTCGCGGAAGCAACGGCGGGGGTGGCAAGATGGCCGAGCCCTGCGGTCGCGAGCGCACCGCCGATGGCGCCGGCCACGGTCGCCAGCGCAATCACCGCGGCCATCGCCCCGATCCGGCGCGTGCCGGCCGGCTTGCCTGCCGCCTTGGCCGCCTGCTCGGCGCCCGGCCTGGATGCGGTTGCCTCATGGTCCCAGGTGCGGTCACCCGGCGCCATGATCATCAGCTTGCCCGGAAAATGCGGTTCTTCCCGCTTGCCGGTCTCGACCTTGGGCACGTCCATATTGGTCGGCTCGACCTTGGCCTCGACCCTCGGCTCGATCATGGACTCGATCTTGGGCTCGATCCCGGACGGTTCAAGCTTCGAGGGTTCAATCTTGGGCGCGTGCATCCGGGGCGCGTCCGCCTTTGGCGACGTCTCTTCCTGCTCGGGCGCAAGCCGGGGAGCTTCGACACCGGTCGCGGCCATCACGGGCTCGCTTTTCGCCGCCATTTCGGCGCCGGTTTGACCGCTGACCGGCTCGCTCTGCTGCTCACTCACGTTCAAAGTCTCCAGACTAGGTTGACAATTCGGTAACTTTTATTGCTTGCGAAATGGTTACCCCGCTCCGCCATTACCTAAATTTTAGGGAGTTTTCCGGGCCGGATTTGGGCGATGCTGCCCTGCGGCAATCTGCGCCGCTTCCGTTTGCGCGCGGCGCTTTCCCGATTAACATACCGCCATCTTCCAGCCAGAAGGCAGGAGAGCGCCATGACGATCGAGAAATGCATCAAGGAATTTGGTGTCGATGACGTCATCTTTGAGGAAGGCTCGACCGGCCGTGAGCTGTTTGTCGTGCTCGACGGCAAGGTCGACATCGCCAAGATCGATCGCGGAAACAAGACTGTTATCGTCAGCCTCGGCAAGGGCGAGTTCTTCGGCGAGATGGCCGTGATCGACGGCTCGGCGCGCTCGGCGACCGCCATCGCCTCCGCGCCCGCGACGCGGGTGATGCGGATCAACCACGCCCGCTTCGTCTATCTGGTCAGCCAACAACCGGCGTTTGCGCTGATGGTGATGGATGCGCTCTCGAAGCGCCTGCGCGCATCCAACGCGGTCACTTACCGGACGGCGGCAACACCATGAGCGACCGCAAGCCAAGCCCGTTCAAGACGCTGTTCGACGCCGAGGTCGCAACACTGATCCAGGCCGCCGACGACGTCTATCAGATCCGCTTCAAGAACCGCGCGGCGAACGCCTATCTGGTGCGCGGCAGCAAGCGGACGATCATGATCGACGTCGGACTGTCGAGCAATTATCCGTCGCTCATTGCCTGCCTCAACCATCTCGGGGTGACGCCCGAGATGATCGATATGGTGGTGCTGAGCCATGAACACCTCGACCACATCGGCGCGGCCTATCATTTCCACGGCAGCGCCTATATCGCCGCGCACCGGCTCGCCGCCAACAAGATCATGCTGCGCGACGATTTCTCGATGCTGCGCAAGATGTTCAACGAGCCGAACGTGCCGATCGATATCGACATCTGGCTCGAGGAAGGCAACCTGATCGACCTCGGCAATTTCCGCCTCAACGTGATGTACACGCCCGGCCACACCTCGGCCTGCATCACGCTGTTCGACCAGGACAAGGGCCTGTTGTTCGCCGCCGACACGCTGATGCCCGGCGGCGTGATGGGCGGCGTGTTCGGCTCCGGCTCGATCGCCGACTACATCCAGTCGCTGGAGCGGTTGAAGGGCCTCAACTCGAAGATCCTGCTGTCGGGTCATGGCCGGCTGTCCGATACGCCGCAGGACGATGTCCGGATCGCGCTGCAGCGCTCGCACGGGCTGCTCGAGGACACCGCGCAACTGTTCGACGCGCTCGATGCGCGCTCGAATTTCGAGCCGATCATGCAGTCGGTGCGCGACCTCAACAAGCTCGACGATTGAGCTCAGTTCTTCCCCGTCGTTGCGAGCCAACGGGTCGCAATGACGTTCGGGCGACCGAGCACCTTCACATTTGACAAATCCGCGCCCGGCCTGTTCAACAGCGGCAACAACAACGCTGAAGAAAACAGGGAGCGAGGACCATGAAGCTTTACGACTCGATCGGACCCAATCCGCGCATCGTGCGCATGTTCATGGCGGAAAAGGGCATCGAGATACCCAAACAGACCGTCGACCTGCGCAAGGGCGAGAACCGCGAGACGGAACACCTGAAGCGCAATCCGCACGGCCAGATGCCGGCGCTCGAGCTGGACTGCGGCAACTACCTCTCCGAGATCACGGCGATCTGCGAATATCTCGAGGAGAAGCACCCCTCGCCCGCGATGATCGGCACCACGCCGGAAGAGCGCGCGGAATGCCGGATGTGGACGCGCCGCGTCGATCTCAACATCGCCGAGCCGCTGGCCAACGGCTACCGCTTCGGCGAAGCGCTGAAATTCTTCGAGAAGCGCATTCCCGTTGCACCCGAAGCCTCGCCCGGCCTGAAGATGATCGCCGCCAACCGCATCAAATGGCTCGATGACCAGATGGCCGACGGCCGCGACTATATCTGCGGCAAGCGCTTCACGCTCGCCGACATGCTGCTCTATTGCTGGCTCGATTTCGGCAACCAGGTCGGCCAGCCGCTGGACCAGTCGAACGCCAACGTCGTCGCCTGGTTCAACCGCGTCGGCGCGCGGCCATCGGTGAAGGCGTAAAAGGCGGTCTTCTCATCCTCCCCCTCCAGGGTCCCACCAGGGGAGGATGAAGAGCACCCGACCACTCAATCCCTAAATCACCACCGGCTTGTCCGGCAGCTCATTCGGGCCGGCCGGCGGCGGAAAATACTTCGCCAGCTCGCGCGACACCGCCTCAATCCCCTCGATCACGCCCTGCTCGAAGCGGCCTGCCCGGAAATCCGTTTCCATCGTGCGGCAGATCGCCTCCCAGCCGGCATGGCCGACCTTCGCGTCGATGCCGCGGTCCGCGACGATCTCGACGTCGCGGTCGGCGAGCAACAGATAGATCAGGACGCCATTGTTCTGATGGGTGTCCCAGACCCGCAGGTGCGAGAACACGTCGAGCGCGCGCTCCCGCGCAGCCTGATTGCGGAACAGCGGCACGCCGTCGAGCGCGCCCTCGACGACGAAGCGGATCTGGCCGGAATGAGTGGCCTCGCCGGCCTTGATCGCCCGCTCGATGGCGTCGAGCACGCGCGGCGGAAAATCACGCCGCACCCGCCAGCGGTGTTCGAGCAGATGCTTGCCGATACGCTTGATGCCCATGCCTACCAGCTCCCCGAGGCGCCGCCGCCGCCGAAGCTGCCGCCTCCGCCGCTGAAGCCGCCGCTATCGCTCGAGCTCGAGCCGCTGCTCCAGCCCCCGCCGCCGGACCAGCCGCCGGAATAACCGCCGCCGCGCCGGTACGGTCCCGAGCCTGCCGCCGGACCGCCAAAGTTCAATCCGCCGAAGATCAGCGCCGCAACGGCGGCGAACAGGCCGACCACCAGCGCCGTGGCAAGCGAGCCGGCCACCATCCAGGTGAAGACGCCGACGACACCGCCGGTCGCAACCGAGCCCAACAACCGTCCCAGTATCCCACGCAACACGCCGGCCACGATGATGACGATAAAGATTGTCACCGGATTGGCGAAGTCGACCAGGTTCGGCCCTTGCCAATGCTCGGGCTCCGGCGCCGGCAATTGCTCGCCATTGATCAGGCGGATCATCCGGTCGACGCCGGCCGAGATGCCGCCGGCGAAATCGCCGGCCTTGAATTTCGGCGTGATGTCTTCGTCGATGATGCGATGGGTGACGGCATCGCTCAGCACGCCTTCGAGGCCGTAGCCGACCTCGATGCGCAAATGCCGGTCGTTCTTGGCGACGACAAGGAGCGCACCATCGTCGATCTTCTTGCGCCCGATCTTCCAGGCCTCGGCCACGCGGATCGAGAACTGCTCGATGGTTTCTTCGCCGGTGGTCGGCACGATCAGGACCGCGATCTGGCTGCCCTTGCGAGTCTCCAGATCCTTCAGCCGGTCGGTCAGCGATGCGATATCGCCGGCGGACAGCGTCCCGGTCTGGTCGACGACGCGGCCGGTGAGCGGAGGCACCGCGACCTCGGCCCATGCCGGGCAGACCAAGCCCAGCAGGAAGGCGAGCAGGATAACGCGTGCGGCGGTCATCGCGATGCGCGCACGCCGGCGTTATTTCGACGGCGCCGGGGTCGGCGACGGATTATTGAAATCGACCTTCGGCGCGGTCGATATTTCCTTTTCATTGTCGACCGTGAAGTTGGGCTTCTCCTTGTAGCCGAACGCCATCGCGGTCAGATTGTTCGGGAAGGTGCGGATGCCGACATTGTAGTCCTGCACTGCCTTGATGTAGCGATTGCGCGCTACCGTGATGCGGTTCTCGGTGCCCTCGAGCTGCGCCATCAG
Organism: Bradyrhizobium brasilense; assembly: GCF_029714345.1. Classification (NCBI taxonomy): domain Bacteria; kingdom Pseudomonadati; phylum Pseudomonadota; class Alphaproteobacteria; order Hyphomicrobiales; family Nitrobacteraceae; genus Bradyrhizobium; species Bradyrhizobium brasilense. The sequence goes on along the minus strand of NZ_CP121669.1, from coordinate 2,475,838 downwards.
GTCGCGGAACAGCGCGTCCGATTTCAGCTGCGGATAGTTTTCTGTGACGACCAGCAGCCGCGACAGCGCGCTGGTCAATTCTCCCTGCGCCTGTGTGAACTTCTGGAACGCGGCCGGGTCGTTGAGCACCTCGGGCGTTGCCTGGATGCTGCCGACCTTGGCGCGCGCGTTGGTGACGCCGAGCAGCACGTCCTTCTCCTGCTGCGCAAAGCCCTTCACGGAGTTGACCAGGTTGGGCACGAGATCGGCGCGCCGCTGGTACTGGTTCACCACCTCCGACCAGCTCGACTTCACCTGCTCGTCACTGGTCTGGATCGCGTTGTAGCCGCAGTTGGTCAGGCTCAATGTCGCCAGCGCTGCGAGCACGGTCCAAAGCTTGCGCATGAAGATGGTCCTCCCCGGGTGGATTCTGCGTCAGCGTAACAGATTTTCGCCGGATAATCCCGTGCGGCGGATTTCGCGGCTTCTTTTGCGGATGATGACGCTTGCCTATCCCTGCCCGCGCCGTTCATCATGGCGAAAAAATCGATCGCGGGAGGATCCATTGGCGTCTGAACAATTCGAGACGATTGTTGTCGAACGGCCCGAGCCCGCGATCGCGCGGATCGTGATGAACCGCCCCGAGGCCCGCAACGCCCAGAACCTGCAGATGACCTACGACCTCAACGCCGCCTTCGACCGGGCGGTGCAGGACGACGCGGTCAAGGTCATCATCCTCGCCGGCAACGGCCCGCATTTCTCGGCCGGTCACGATCTCAGGCCAGGGGCCAAGAACCAGGCCGGTGTCGATTTCCCGCCAGTTGGAAATTGGGGCGGCTTCGCCGAGCCCAACGCCCATGGCCGCTTCGCGCGCGAGCAGGAGATCTACCTGCAGATCACAAGGCGCTGGCGCAATCTGGCAAAGCCGACCATCGCCGAGGTACACGGCAAGTGCATTGCCGGCGGACTGATGCTGGCCTGGGCCTGCGACCTGATCGTTGCCAGCAACGATGCCGAGTTCTGCGACCCCGTGGTGACGATGGGCGTCTGCGGCGTCGAATGGTTCGTGCATCCCTGGGAGCTCGGCGCGCGCAAGGCCAAGGAGATGCTGTTCACCGCCGACGTCTGGAGTGCCGACGAGGCGCATCGTCTCGGCATGGTCAATCACGTGGTGCCGCGCGGCGATCTGTCGTCGTTCACGCTGGCGCTGGCGCGGCGGATTGCCGCAAAGCCCGCCTTTGCGCTGAAGCTTTCCAAGGAGGCGGTGAACCGCTCGATCGACATCATGGGGCAGCCTGCCGCGATCGATCAGGCCTTCGCGCTGCATCAGCTCTGCCACGCCCACAACCTTCAGGAATTCGGCATGGTGGTCGACCCCGCGGGTCTGCATCCCTCCGTCAAGAAAACCGCCAACGTGTAGCAAGCCAGATGGACCTCACCCTCAGCGACGAGCAGCGCCTGCTGCGCGAAAGTGCCGACCGCTTCGTGGCGGAAACCTTTAACCCCGAGCATCGCAAGAAAGCGGCGAACGATCCGCTGGGCTATTCGCCCGCGATCTGGAAACAGTTCGCCGAGCTCGGCTGGCTGGCGCTGCCGATCAGCGAAGCCCATGGCGGGCTCGGCGGCGGCGCGATCGAGATCGGACTGTTGATGGAAGCATTCGGCCGCGGGCTGGTGTCCGAGCCGTTCCTATCCACGGTCGTGATCGGCGCCGCGCTGGTCGCCGAATGCGGCACCGAGGCGCAGAAGCAGGCGATCCTCCCTGATGTTGCCGAGGGCAAGCTTACGCTCACCTTCGCGCATTCGGAGCGCGCCGCGCGCTTCGACCTCGCTCATGTCGACACGACGGCCAGCAAGACGGCCGACGGTTGGCGCCTGAACGGCAGCAAGATCGCCGTGCTCGACGGCGCGGCAGCCGACCAGATCATCGTCTCGGCCCGTATCGCCAACGCCAATGGTGCGTCCGGCAAGCTTGGCCTGTTCCTGGTGCCGGCGGGGACGCCCGGGCTCACTCTGCGCGACTACGCGCGGCTCGGCGGCGGGCGCGGCTGCAATCTCGATCTGAAGGATGTGCAATTGCCGGCCGATGCGCTGCTCGGCGACGGCAGCGATGCGCTACCCGCGATCGAAACCGTGGTCGACCGCGCGATGGCCGCGCTCGGCGCGGAGGCGGTCGGCATCATGCAGACGCTGCTCGACACCACGCTCGAATATACCAAAATCCGCAAACAGTTCGGCCGGCCGCTATCGGCCAACCAGGTGATCCGCCATCGCCTCGCCGACGTAGCGATGCAGGTCGACGAGGCGCGCTCGATGGCGTTGCGCGCCGCGCTGATGGCCAATGCCGAGCCCGTGGCCCGCAGCCGTGCGGCATCCGGCGCCAAGGCGAAGATCGGCAAATGCGCGCGCTTCGTCGCCGAACAGGCGGTGCAGCTGCACGGCGCGATGGGCGTCACTGAGGAGCTCGACATCGGCGCCTATTTCAAGCGGCTGCTCGCGTTCGATACGCTGTTCGGCAACAGCGCCCATCATTATCGCCGCCACGCCGCGCTCAGCGGCCGCGCCCACGCCTAACGGAGAGCGCACCATGGATCTCACCTTCAGCGCCGAGGAACGCGCTTTCGAGCAGGAAGTCCGCGATTTCATTGCCGGGAGCCTGACGCCGGAGATGAAGCGCGCCACCGCGCTGACGCCGTCGGTGTTCTCCGATCCCGACATCGGCATGGCCTGGCAGCGCGCGCTGCACAAGAAGGGCTGGGGCGCGCCGGGCTGGCCGGTGGAGCATGGCGGACCGGACTGGACGCCGGCACAGCGCTGGATCTTCGAGGCCGAATGCGCCCGCGCCGGCGTGCCCAATGTCAACGTGATGGGCGTCAAGATGGTCGGCCCCGTCATCATCGGGTTCGGCTCGCCCGAGCAGCAGAACTTTTACCTGCCGCGGATTCTCTCCGGCGAGGATTACTGGTGCCAGGGCTATTCCGAGCCGGGCTCGGGCTCCGACCTCGCCTCGCTGAAAACGCGCGCGGTGCGCGACGGCGACGACTACATCATCAACGGCACCAAGATCTGGACCACGCACGCCCACCACGCCAACCGCATGTTCGCGCTGGTGCGCACCAGCGACGGCGAGCGGCAGCAGGAGGGCATCAGCTTCATCCTGATCGACATGAAGACGCCGGGTATCACCACGCGCCCGATCCTGACCATCGGCGGCGACCACGAGGTCAACCAGGTGTTCTTCGACGACGTCCGCGTTCCCATCGCCAATCGCGTCGGCGAGGAAGGCAAGGGCTGGACCTACGGCAAATATCTGCTCGAATTCGAGCGCGGCTCCGGCATCGCGTCCGCCAAGCTGCGCGAGGCGCTGAAGACGATCACCGATCTCGCTGGCTCCGAGGTTACCGGCCGCGCCATCGAGGATCCCGATATCGCGGTCCGGATGTCGGAGGTCGAGGTCGATATCGATGCGCTCGAGATGACCGAGCTCAGGGTGCTGTCGGCGCTGCAGACCGGGCAGAATCCCGGCGCGGTGTCGTCGCTGATCAAGCTCAGGGTCAGCGAGATCCGCCAGGCAGTGACGCGGCTCGGCGTCGACGTGATCGGCCAGGACGGGCTTGCCGTCGAGCCGGCGCGGCCGTTCTACCGGCTCAACCACGAGCCGGCGATCCCCGAAGAACTGCTGCCGGTGGTGCCGGAATATCTCAACGGCCGCGCCTATACGATCTTCGGCGGATCGTCCGAGATCCAGCGCGACATCATCGCGAAGATGGTGCTGGGGCTGTAGCCCCGTCGTTCCGGGGCATCGCAGAGCGATGAACCTCAGGTGCGCAATTGCGCACCGGGGAACCTCGATGTTGTGGCGCGAGCTTCCGGGTTCGACGCTGCGCGTCGCCCCGGAATGACGGCTAAACGGCCGTCGCCTTGGCGTCGCGAATCGCCTGCCAGATCTTCGACGGCGTCAGCGGCGTGTTCAGCTGGGTGATCCCGACCTCGCTCAGCGCATCCATCACGCCGTTGGTGATGCAGGGCGGCCCGCCGATCGCGCCGGACTCGCCGCAGCCCTTGGCGCCCAGCGGATTGGTCTTGCACGGCGCGGAGCCATCGAGCGTCACCGTGATCGGCGGAATGTCGTCCGCGCGCGGGATGCAATAGTCCTGATAGCTCGCAGTCAGCAACTGGCCTTCCTCGCTGTAGGCCACGCCTTCGTACAACGCCTGGCCGATGCCCTGGACAACGCCGCCATGCACCTGCCCCGTCACCAGCATCGGATTGACCGCGACGCCGACGTCGTCGACCGTGGTGTAGCGCACCACCCGCGTGACGCCGGTCTCCGGATCGATCTCGACCTCGCAGATATGCGTGCCGTTCGGCCAGCTCGGCCCGTCGACATTGCCCTCGCTCTCGACCGAGAGCTTTGCGCTGTTTTCCTTAGCCGCGATCTCGAACAGGCTGATGCGCCTGTCGGTGCCGACCACGGTGAGGAAGCCGTCGCGATACTCGATGTCCTCGACGGAGGCTTCCAGCAGATTGGAAGCCTTGTCGCGCGCCTTGTTGATCATGTCGTTGGTGGAGACCGCAACCGCGGTGCCGCCGACGAACAGCGAGCGCGAGCCGACGCTGCCGAAGCCGGTGGCGAGGTCCGTGTCGCCCTGGACGACGTCGATCTTGTCCATGGCGATGCCGAGCGTATCAGCGATCATCTGGGTGTAGGTGGTGGCGAGGCCCTGCCCCATCGCCATGGTGCCGGAATGCAGGATGACGCGGCCCTCGGCGGTCGCGTGCAGCGAGACGTTCTCGGTGTGGGCGCGGCCACCGGTCCACTCAATGTAGCTGGTCAGGCCGCGGCCGTAGAGCAGGCCCTTCTTCTTCGCCGCCTTCTTGCGCGCGGCAAAGCCGTTCCAGTCGGCCAAATCGGACGCGCGCTCCAGCATGTGCGCGAAGGCACCGGAATCGTACACCTGCCCAACCGCGTTGGTGTAGGGCAGCTGCGCCGGCTTGATGTAGTTGACCTTGCGGATGGTGCGCGGGTCCATGCCGATCTGGCGCGCGGCGGCGTCGAACAGCCGCTCGACGATGAACACCGCCTCGGGCCTGCCGGCGCCGCGATAGGCGCCGACCGGCGCGGTGTGGGTCATCACCGACTTCACCTCGAAATGCACCAGTGGCAAATCGTAGACGCCGGTCTGCACGAACGGTCCGAGCACCAGCGGAATGATGTTGGCGGTGCCCGACGAATAGGCCCCGGTACCACCGATCGAGCGCACCCGGTAGGCCAGCACGCGGCCCTTGGCGTCGAGCGCGAACTCGCCGGTCGAGGTCAGATCGCGGCCATGGGTGCCGCCGACGAACTCGTCGGTGCGGTCGCCGCGCCAGCGGATCTTCTCGTTCAGCTTCGTCGCGGCATAGGCGACGATGCCGTCTTCCGGATACAGGCTGGTCTTCTGCCCGAAGCCGCCGCCGATGTCGCCGACCAGCACGCGTACGCTGTCCTTCGGCCGCTTCAGGATCGATTCCGCCAGCAGGTCGCGGGTCGAGCCCGGGGTCTGCGACTGCACGTGGAGAATCAGCCGTCCGGTCTTCTTCTCGATCTCGGCAATGGTCGAGCGCGGCTCCATCGCCGACGGCACCAGGCGCTGGCTGACCAGATCGAGCGACACCTTGTGCGCGGCATTGGCGAAGGCTTCCTCGACCTTGGCGGCGTCGCCATAGCTCATCGCGGCCACGATGTTGTCGGGCGCCTCCGGCCAGACCGCCGGCGCACCGGGCTTGATCGCATCGACCGGATCAACCACCGAGGGCAGCACCTCGTAATCGATCTCGATCGCCTCGGCCGCGGTCTGCGCCAGCACCCGCGAGGTCGCGACCACGGCCGCGACGCCCTCGCCCGCGTAACGCACCACATCATGCGCCAGCAGGCGCCGTGGCGGCACGGTCATCGGCGAGCCGTCGGGCCGCTTGAAGATCGCAAGCGTCGGCAGCGTGCCGATATCGTCCTTGACGAGGTCGGCGCCGGTATAGACGGCCTTGACGCCCGGCATCTCCAGCGCCGCCCTGGCGTCGATCGCCTTGATGTTGGCGTGGGCGTGCGGCGAGCGCAGCACGTGCAGCCAGAGCGCACCGTCCTGCGGCTTGTCGTCGATGAAATGCCCCTTCCCGGTGACCAGCCGCTGGTCTTCCAGACGCTTGACTGGCTGGCCCGCACCAAAACGCATATTGCCGGGAAGAATGTTCATCAGAGGGTCCTTCGAGCTTCCAAGAATTTCCAGAGAATTTGGCGGGGGTTTTAGCGGATTTTGGCGGCCTGACAACCACGCGCCGGCCGGAGGACAGGCGTCTCGTCGCGCGGCGCGCGAAAGCACAATCCGGTGGCACGCGTCAGGGCAGTGACGACATTATTGCGCCCGGCCGATATCGACGATGGCGACTTCGACATCGCGCGCCGAGCCGTCGCGGTTCACGCTGAGCCGCACCTTCTTGCCGACCCCGATCTGCTCGAGCTGGTCGGCCAGATCGGAGAGCCGGTGCACCGGCTTGCCGTCGACCGCGGTGATCACGTCGCCGAGCTCACCGGTCGACATGTCGACCCCGCGTAGCCCGGCGCGCTCGGCCGGCGACCCAGGTGTCGTGCGCACCACGATCAATCCTTCGGCACCGATACGGGTGGCGACGGCCTCATTCGCGGTCACGATGCCGATCCCCGGCGTCGGCACGCGGCCGTTGCGGATCAGCTCGGGCACCACGCGATTGACGATGTCGACCGGGATCGCAAAGCCGATGCCGGCATTCGAGCCCGACGGCGACAGGATCGCCGTGGTCACGCCGATCAGCCGGCCGGCGGAATCGAGCAACGGGCCGCCCGAATTGCCCGGATTGATCGCGGTGTCGGTCTGGATCACATTGGAGATCTCGCGCCCGCTCGAGGTCGGCAGCCGGCGCTTGAGCGCGCTGATGATGCCGCTGGACATCGATTGATCGAGCCCGAACGGGTTGCCGATCGCGTAGGCGAACTGGCCGACCTTGAGATCGGCCGAGCTGCCGAGCGCCAGTGACGGCGGCAGCTTGCGCGCGCTGCGGATGCGCAGCACCGCCAGATCGTAGTTCGGCGCCGTGCCGACGATTTCGGCTCGCACCGCTTCGCCGGAGGCAAAGCGGATGGCGACCTGGCTTGCGTTCTGCACCACGTGGTTGTTGGTGACGACATGGCCGTCATTGTCCCAGACAATGCCGGTGCCCGACGCCGCGCCGCCCTCCTGCTCCTCGCTCAGCGGATTGGCGGCGGTTTGCGTCACCACCTGCACGACCGACGGCGAGACCTTCTCGAAGACCTCGACATTGGCCTTTTCGGCATCCGACAGCGCGCCGCGCTCGGCGACCGCGCGGGCAGCCGGGCCGCTCCACGGCGCCTGACGGATGCTGCCGGCCGCGAATATCAGCAGAACGGCCGCGATCACGGCCAGGACAAGGACGGTACGCCGATTCATTGCTGTGCTCCACGCAACAAACGCGCTGACCAAGCGGAGGTTTCTGGCATGGCCAAGGCGGATTGCCCGGCATTTTGCCGCGCAGCCCCCCGACGGCGTCAGCCCAGATCGCGCAACGCCGCCTCGACCACCTTGCGCTGCTCGGCCGTGAGCGGCGCCTGCGGCGGCACGGGATCGCCGACGTCGTAGCCCTGGCTCGCGAGCCCGGCCTTGATGCAGGCGGCGAGGTTGAAGCGGGCAAACGCCTCGTTGATGCGCCACAGCTTGCGCTGCAGGGCCATCGCCTCATCCCAGCGGGTGCGGCGGCACAGATTGTAGAGCTCGACGCTTTGCCGCGGGATGATGCAGGCCGGGCCCGCCATCCAGCCATGGCCGCCGATCAGCATCACCGCGGCCGGAATATGGGCAGAGGCCGAGAACACTTTCAGGCTGTCGCCGCAACGGTTCATGATCGACAGCAGCCGCCCGGTGTTGGTCGAGGCGTCCTTGATGTAGCCGATGCGCGGATGCCCGGCGAGCCGCGCGATGACGTCGAGCGTGAGGTCGGAGCGCTGGAAATTCGGATTGGTGTAGATCACGACCGGAATGTCGACGGCATCGGCGATGGCGCGGAAATAGGCTTCGACCTGCGCGTCGCCGACCGGAAAATACGCCTCCATGATCGCGAGGATGCCGGTCGCGCCGCGCTTCTGGTAGGCCTTGGCCTGCGCCACCGCATCCGCCGTCGAGGTCGAGGCGACGCCGGCCACCACGGGCACGCGGCCCTGCGCGGCCTCGATCGTGGTCGCCACCACCTGCATGCGCTGCGCATTGTTGAGATAGGCGAATTCGCCGGTCGAACCGAGCGGCGTCAGGCCGTGGACGCCGGCCTTGACCAGATCGTCGCAGAGCCGGCCCAGCACCTCGGTGCGGACATGGCCGGCAGGGTCGACCGGGGACACCAGGTACGGAAAGACGCCGTGGAAATCAGCCATTTGCGAGCCTCGTTGACGGCGAGACATAATCGGGATCGTGCGCAAAGGGAAGCGGCGCGCCGCTGCGCAAGGCGCCGAGCACCGCTGCGAAATCCGTGCCGGCACGGAAGCCGAGCAGCCGTTCGGCCTTGCTCGCGTCGTAGATCCGGCCGATCGATTTCGGCAGGCGCCAGCCACGCCGCGCGAACAGCGCCGGCGCATCCGGGAAGGTGCGCGCGATCACCCCGGCCGCGTCGGTCTTCAGGTCGGCGACATCGCTGCGCGCAAAGGGCGTCGGCGCGCTGATCACAAAGACCTCGAAGCCGCGGATCTTGTCCAGCGCCACGACATGGGCATCGGCGGCGTCCTCGACGGTAAGGCGGCGGTACAGCAGCTCGGTCGCCTTCAGGTTCTCGCCATGGATGTCGCGGATGGTATCGTCATCCTCGGGGAAGAAGCGGCTGGTGCGCAGCACCGCGCAGTTCAGCCCGTGCTCGCGGCTGTACAGACGGCACAGCCCTTCAGCGGCAAGTTTTGTCACGCCGTAAATGTTGCGCGGCTCGAGCGGTCCTGTCGTCTCGTCGAGCCATACCGCAGCATGGCCTTCCTCGTCGCGGATCGCCTGCGAAATCATCAGCGAGGTCGTCGAGGTGAAGACGAAACGGTCGTGGCCGGCAGCCACTGCTGCCTGCAGCAAGTTAAGCGTGCCTGACACGTTGACGTCGACAAAGGCCTGCGGCCCGAACCGCGCGATATCGGGCTTGTGCAGCGCGCCGCCATGGATCACGGCCTCGATGCCGCGCTCGGCGAACACGCGCTCGACCACCGATCGTTCGGCTACCGAGCCTGTGACATCGGTCGCCTCGCCCGGGACGACGTCGAGGCCGACCACATCATGGCCGGCCTGTCGAAGCCGCGGCGCGAGGAAACGGCCGAGCCAGCCGGAGGAGCCGGTCAACAATATTCGCATGAGGTCCGCCCGGCCCGCGCCTTTCAGAACACCTTGGCGATCGCGGCCTGCGCGTCGCCCTGGATCTGCTTCAGATGATCCGGCCCGCGGAAGCTTTCGGCGTAGATCTTGTAGACATCCTCGGTGCCGGAGGGACGCGCGGCGAACCAGCCCGCCTCGCTCTCGACCTTGATGCCGCCGAACGGCTGGTCGTTGCCCGGCGCCTTGGTCCTGACCGCGCGCACGGCATCGCCGGCGAGCTGCGTCATGTTGAGCTGATCGGGCCCGAGCGCCTTCAGCGCGTTCTTCTGCTTCGGCGTCGCCGCCACATCGATGCGCTCGTAATAGGGAACGCCGAGCTCAGCGGTCAGCTCGGCGAACAATTCGCTCGGATCGCGGCCGGTCTTGGCGATGATCTCGGCCGCCAGGAGGCCGAGGATGATGCCGTCCTTGTCGGTGGTCCACACCGAACCGTCGCGCTTCAGGAACGATGCGCCCGCGCTCTCCTCGCCGGCAAAGCCGAAGCCGCCGCTGCCCAGCCCATCGACGAACCATTTGAAGCCGACCGGCGTCTCGACCAGCTTGCGGCCCAGCTTCTTCGCGACGCGATCGATGATCGAGCTCGACACGATGGTCTTGCCGATCGCGGCGTCCTTGCTCCATTGCGGCCGGTGCGCGAACAGATACGCGATCGCGGTGGCGAGGAAGTGGTTCGGGTTCATCAGCCCGTTCGAGCGGGTCACGATGCCGTGGCGGTCGGCGTCGGTGTCGTTGGCGAAAGCGACGTCGAAACGGTCGCGCATCCCGATCAGGCTCGCCATCGCATAAGGCGACGAGCAGTCCATCCGGATCTTGCCGTCCCAGTCCGCGGTCATGAAGCGGAAGGTCGGATCGACCGCATCATTGACGACGCTGGCGTTGATGCCGTAGCGCGCGATGATCGGCTGCCAGTAGTGCACCGCCGCGCCGCCGAGCGGGTCGATGCCGATCTTGACGCCGGCAGACTTGATCAGCGCGAGATCGACGGTGTTGCCGAGATCGGCGACATAGGGCGTGATATAATCGTGCAGATGCGTGGTCGCCGCCTTGCGCGCGCGATCATAGGACAGCCGCGCGACGCCCTTGAGACCGGCCTCGATGTAGCGGTTGGCGTTCTTCTCGACCACGGCGGTGACGTCGGTGTCGGCCGGACCACCATGCGGTGGATTGTACTTGTAGCCGCCGTCCTCCGGCGGGTTGTGTGACGGCGTGATGACGACGCCGTCGGCGAGGCCCGCGCTACGGCCCTTGTTGTAGCTCAGAATCGCATGCGAGATCACCGGCGTCGGGGTGTAGCCGCCCTGCGCGTCGATCATGATCTCGACGCCGTTGGCCGCGAACACCTCGACCGCGCTGGCCAGCGCCGGCTCGGCCAGCGCATGGGTGTCGATGCCGATGAACAGCGGCCCGGTGAGACCCTTCTCGCGCCGGTAATCGCAGATCGCCTGCGTGGTGGCGAGGATATGGTCCTCGTTGAAGGAATTCTTCAGCGACGAGCCGCGATGGCCCGAGGTGCCGAACGCAACCCGCTGAGCGGGATCGCCAGCGTCGGGCTTGCCGGCAAAATAGGCAGTGACCAGCCGCGGCACATTGGCGAGCGAGGCGGGATCGATGGGTTTTCCGGCGGCAGGATTTGGTGCAGTCACGTGACCTCTCAGATCTGGTATCGCCGACAATCTGCGCAATGGTGATGCCATTGCGTGACATCTTGGCGTGCTACCATGGCGGCTTACGTTCAATCAAGCCGAGCGCTTTTCGTTCCTTGCCCATCGCAGCAATGCTTTGGCTTCTTGTTTGAGCATGATCTCCGCGCAAACGCTTTGCGTTTGTCGCGAGGAAAGACCGCTTCGTACTTTGCGCTAACGCGGCCCTTCGGGTCCGGATCATGCTCTACGACACATCGATCTGCTGCACCTTCTCGCGCAATTCGTCGACCAGCACCCGCTTGTTCTCGGTATAGTCGATCGGCACCACGACGAGGTGCACGCCGCCGCCCGAGAAGGCCCGTTCCAGTGTCGGGACGATCGCATCCGTGCTCGTGATCCGCGAACCCTTGGCGCCGTAGCTTTCGGCGTATTTGACGAAATCCGGGTTGCCGAAGGTCAGGCCGAAATCCGGGAAATTGTCGACCGCCTGCTTCCAGCGGATCATGCCGTAGGCGGAATCCTCCAGGATCAGGATCACCAGATTGAGCTTGAGGCGGACGGCGGTCTCGAGCTCCTGCGAGTTCATCATGAAGCCGCCATCGCCACAGACCGCGAGCACGCGGTTGCTCGGATACAGCATCGCCGCCATCATCGCCGACGGCAGGCCGGCGCCCATGGTCGCGAGCGCGTTGTCGAGCAGCAGCGAGTTCGCGAGCAGCGTGCGATAATTGCGTGCGAACCAGATCTTGTACATGCCGTTGTCGAGCGCGACGATGCCGTCCTCCGGAATGACCTGCCGCACATCGTGCACGATGCGCTGCGGTGTCGGCGGCCAGCGGCCCTCGGTGGCGCGATCGGTGATCTTGGCCAGAATGCTTTGGCGCAGGCTGAGCAGCGCGCTGGCATGCGGCAGCTTCCCCTCGACCCGATCGGCCAGCAATTCGAGGCTCGGCCCGACATCGCCGATCACCTCGCATTGCGGGAAATAGACCTGCTCGACCGTTGCCGGCATGTAGCTGACATGGATCACCTGCGGCCCCTTCGGGCCCATGATGAAAGGCGGCTTCTCGACCGTGTCGTGACCGATCGCGATGATGAGGTCGGCGCGGTCGATCGCCTCGTGCACGTAGTCGCGCTCGCTCAGCGCGGCGGTTCCCATATACTGATTGGTGCCGCCGGATACCGTGCCCTTGCCCATCTGCGTGGTGATGAACGGGATCTTCGTGCGCCGCACGAAGTCGCCGATCCCGGCAGTCGAACGCGGACGCGATGCCGCAGCACCAAGCATGATCAGTGGGCGCTGCGCCTTCAGGATCATGTCGGCGGCACGGTCGAGCGCGGCGGCGTGCGCGATCGGAATCTCGATCGGATGCGGCGGTATCATTTCGACCGGCGCAATCTCCTCGCCTGCGATATCTTCCGGCAGTTCGAGCAGCACCGGCCCCGGCCGTTCCTGCGTCGCAATTCGGAAGGCGTCGCGAACCAGCGTCGGAATGGTCGCGCCGCTGACGATCTGCAGCGACAATTTGGTCAGCGGGCGAAACGTGTTGACGATGTCGACAATCTGGAACTTGGCCTGCCGGCTGCTCAAGATGCCCTTCTGTCCGGTCAGCATCACCATCGGCATCGCGCCGAGCAGCGCGTAGGCGGCGCCGGTGGTCAGGTTGAGCGCGCCGGGACCGAGCGTTGTCATGCAGACGCCGGGCTTACCGGTCAGCCGGCCATAGGTCGCCGCCATGAACGCCGCCGCCTGCTCGTGGCGGGTCACGATCAGTTTGATCGAGGATTTGCGCAGGCTCTCGACGACATCGAGATTCTCCTCGCCCGGGACGCCGAACACCCGCTCCACGCCCTCATTCTCGAGCGCCGCGACCAGCAAATCGGAACCTTTGACCATCTCAGCCTCGCATCGTTGATTGCATGCCGCGCACGGAGCATAGCCGCATCGCGCGCCGCCGGAAACTGCTTCGCGAGCTCACGGCTTGTGCGCCCTGATCCAGGCATCGGCGGCGGGCAGCACGCGCGCGGCAAGATCGGCCGAGATCGCGATCGCCTGCACCGATCGCGCCACCATCACCCGTCCGCCGGTGGTCGATTGCGACGGAGCAAACGCGGCCAGTTCCGCCGCGTGGTCCTCATCGGTAAAATTGGTCATGAAGTTCGGCACGAACTGGTCGCGGAAGTTCGGCCCCTGCCTTGCCAGCAACGTATCGAAATTAGTCAGGACGAAGTCCCAGGCGAGCTGCGGCTGCTCGCCGGCGGACGCAACCGCGTTGATCATCCCCGTCACGATCGTGTCGGGCAATTCGTTGGTCAGCGTCAACGCCAGCGTCGCCCGCGCCAATTCGGCATCGCGGGCGCTTGCCGCGGCGAGATAATAACGCAGCCGTTCATTGGTCGCCGTGCTGTTGCGCGCCAGCGCCAGCAGCTGGCCGTAGGTCGCCCGATCGGCGGTCACACCGACAACATGCGTGACGGCATCGCGCAATGCGGTCGGAAGCGAATTGGGATCATCGACGAATGCCGCAAAGCGCCGCTTCGCTTCCGCCACAATAGCCGCATCCCCGAGGTCGCCGAGCGTCGAGATCAGGCTTGCACGCAACAACGCAGTGTCATCGTCGCCTGAACCGGCGCCGTCCCATCCGATCCGATCGAACACCGGGCGCAGCTTGGCGCGGGCATAGGCCTGGATCACCGGCCGCTCGGTGCGGCCGCGCGACAGCCGGTTCAGCGTTGCGAATGTCGAGATCACCTGGTCCCACACCGCGCGTTGGTCACCGGCATCGAGGGCATCGAGCAGCGCGAGATAGGACGGCGCCTCCGCGCGGCCCGCCTGCACCAGCGCCCAGCTGTCTGTGACGACATTGAGACGGTCCGTGACCTGCATTTGCGGGAATGCGTTCAGCAACGCCGCACGGTTCTTCGGGCCGTACTCGACCCTGAAGTAGCCGACGTCGCCGAGGTTGACCTTGATCGCATCGCCGCAGGCGCCGGCCGGGATATTGGTGCTCCCCTTCAGCAATATCTCGTCAAACGGCTTGCCATGCGCCGGCCCGACCGCAACCGGGATCTGCCAGTTGCGGGCCGGCAGCGGCGGATTGTTGGCCGGCGCGATCACGAAGCGGTCCTGCCGCAAGGTCAGACGTTGCGCCATGCCAGCACAGTCCGTCTCGGCCACGACCAGCGGCACGCCGTCCTGCTCGGTGAAGGAGGCGGCGATACCGGTGATGGTCTTGCCGCCGCTACTCTCGAGCGCCTGCCAGAGATCGGCGGTCGTCGCGTTGCTGTAGGCATGCGCGGCCATGTATTTGCGGATGCCGTCGCGGAACGCCGGTTCGCCGAGATAGGTCTCGAGCATGCGGATCAACGCCTGCCCCTTGTTGTAGGTGATGGCGTCGAACGCCGTCACCGCTTCGCTGTGATCGGCAATCGGCTGCTGCACCGGATGCGAGGTGCGCCGCGCATCGAGCGCCATGGCGAACTGCTTCGCGCCGTAGCCGTTCAGCCAGCCCTGCCATTGCGGATAGAACTGCTCCGAAGCCTTGGTTGCCATCCAGCTGGCAAAACCCTCGTTGAGCCAGAGATTGTCCCACCACGCCATGGTGACGAGATCGCCGAACCACATATGCGCCATCTCGTGCGCGATGATGGCGAAGATGCCGCGCCGCGCGGTCTCCGCAGACGTCGCGGGATCAAACAGCAGCCGGCTCTCGAAGAAGGTGATGCCGCCCCAATTCTCCATCGCGCCGCCGAACCCGCCGGGAACGGCGATCAGGTCGAGCTTCGGCAGGGGATATTTGACGCCGAAATAGTCGTTGTAATAGGCGAGCAGCTTCACCGCGCTGTCGAGCGCAAACCGGCCCTGCCCGCCCTTGCCCTCCGTCGTCACCACGCCGACCGTGACGCCGCCGGCATCCGCTGTGATGCGCTCGAGCTCGCCGACCGTGAGCACGAACAGATAGCTCGACATCTTCGGCGTCGGCGCGAACGTAACCTTTTTGAGATCGCCGGCGACCGGCTCTTCGCTGGTCACGGGCATGTTGCCGACCGCGAGCAGATTGCGCGGAATGACGACGGTCAGCGCGAAGCTCGCCTTGAACGACGGCTCGTCCCAGCACGGGAAGATCCGCCTGGCATCGGCCGGCTCCAGCTTGCTGGAGATCATCCGCTTGATCCCGGTCCTGGTCGGGTAGTCGACCGAGAACAGGCCAGTACCGAATTTGTTGATCTGCGCCGTGAAGGCGATGCGCAGCTTGTGGCGGCCGGCCGCAAGCGGCCTGGCGAAGGTCAGCGTTGCGGTCTGCGCGGCGGCGTCGGTCGCGACCTCCACGCGCTGCGCGCCGTCATCGATCGTAACCTCGGTGAAAGTCGTGTTGATCGCGTTCAGCGTCAGCTGCGCGGTCGCCTCGCGCACCTCGATGTCGACGGTCTCGACGCCTGGCAGAGCGAGGCCCGTGATATCAGGCGTCAGCTCGATCGCGTAATGCAACGGGACGACCGTCTTCGGCAGCTTTCCGGGCGTGTGGTCGAACGAGAATGTCTGCTCGGCCTGCGCGCTTGCGGCCATCGCCAAAGCCAAGCCGATCGCAGTGGCAAGACGACGCAGCAGCGCCCTTCGGACATGGGTTGCAGGCTTGTTCATCGCGCGCAGCTCACCGGGATCTCGGGGATATTCGGATGTCATTGCGGAAGGACGTAGCAGGCAATCTAGTAGAGAAAATGTCGCCACAAAACTGACAACTCCGCGACATTGACATCACAATGGTTCGCATTGATTGGTGCGCCGCTCGCCACGGCGCTTGGGCCTGCTGACCCTTGTTGCTCAACGGCGGGATGGAAGGTTAACCTACGGCCCGCATTCCAACCGCAGCGTTCGGCGACGGGAGACAGCAATGTTCGGAAAGTTCTCGCGCCGGCAGTTTGCGGGCCTTGCAGGCCTCTCGGCGTTCGGTTTGACCGGCCCTGCCGAGGCTGCAAACCGTGCGTCACGGCCGGACGGCACGAGCTTTCCCGCGGGCTTCATCTGGGGCACCGCAACCTCGTCGTACCAGGTCGAGGGCGCGGTCAATGAGGACGGCCGCGGCCCATCGATCTGGGACACTTTCACCCATACATCGGGCAAGATCGAGGACGGCTCGACCGGCGACCGCGCCAACGACCACTATCACCGCTACAAGGAGGACGTCCGCCTCATCAAGGATCTCGGCGCCAAGGCCTATCGCTTCTCGATCGCCTGGCCGCGGGTGTTTCCCGATGGCACCGGCACGCCGAACCCGAAGGGCCTCGACTTCTACAACCGCCTGGTCGACGAGCTGCTGGCGAACGGCATTGAGCCCTACGCCACGCTCTATCACTGGGACCTGCCCCAGGCGCTGCAGGACCGCGTCGGCGGCTGGCGCTCGCGCGACACCTCGAAGGCATTCGGCGACTATGCCGGCTACGTGGCGCAGCGACTGACCGACCGCGTGAAGAACGTCTTCACCCTCAACGAGGTCGGACGTTTCCTCCCCTTCGGCTATGCGCTCGGCGTCGACGCCCCCGGGCTGAAGCTGCCGGCGGGCGAGGTAAACCAGGCGCGCCATCATGTGGCGCTGGCGCATGGCCTTGCGGTGCAGGCGATCCGCGCCAAGGGCCGTGCCGGCACGCGGGTCGGGCCGGCCGAGAACATCACCGCCTGCGTGCCCGCCTTCAACACGCCGGAAAACATCCGCGCCACCGAAACCGCGACCCGCGAGCTCAACGCAGGTTTTCTCGGCGTCGTCCTCGAAGGCAAGTACACCGAAGGCTTCCTGCAATATGCCGGCGCGGATGCGCCCAAATTCACCGCGGACGAGCTGAAGATCATCTCGCAGCCCAATGATTTCGTCGGGCTGAACATCTACGCGCCGCAATGCTACATCCTTGCCACCGACCATGCCCCCGGCTGGAAGCCGCTGCCGATGCCGGCCTCCTTCCCGCACATGAGCTCGGAATGGCTGCGGATCGCACCAGAGACGATCTATTGGGCGCCGCGGATCGCCGCCAAGCTGTGGAACATCAAGAGCATCTATATCAGCGAGAACGGCACGTCCGGCGAGGACAAGGTGCATCCGGACGGCCAGATCTACGATCTCGACCGCATCATGTTCCTGCGCAACTACCTCGCCCAATTGCAGCGCGCGACCGCCGACGGCGTCCCGGTCCACGGCTATTTCCTGTGGAGCCTGATGGACAATTTCGAATGGATCTTCGGCTATGAGAAGCGCTTCGGCCTCTACCGGGTGGATTTCGAGACCCAGGCCCGGGTGCCGAAATTGAGCGCGGCGTTCTACCGTGACGTGATCGCGCGCAACGCGATCGGGGTGTGATCTATCCGGCCTGCGGCCGCGCGCCGGACCACGCGCGCTTCAGCAGATCGCGGATGCCGCTCTCCTCGATCGGTCGCGGATTCCAGTAAGGATTTTTGGTGGCGAGCGCGGCGGCCCTTGCGATGCCGTCCTCGGGCATGCCGATCTCGGCGAGCGAGCGCGGCGCGCCGAGCCTTACCGACAGATCGAACAGGCCGTCGGCGGCGCTGGCCGCCCCAAGCGCCCTCGCCGCGCGGCTGACTGGATCGCGCGCGGCGGGCGTGTTGTAGGCGATGGTATGCGGCAGCAGCACCGCATGGGTCTCGGCATGCGGCAGGTCGAACAACGCGCCGACGGTGTGGCAGAGCTTGTGATGCAGCGCCATGCCCACGGTGCCGAGACAGACCGCGCACAGCCACGCACCATAGAGCGCGTCCGCGCGCGCCTCGAGATCGCGCGGCCGCGCGATCACGTCGGGGAGCGACGAGGCAAGCTTCGCAATCGCCTCTTCCGCCATCAGCGAGGTGATCGGATTGCCGTCCCGCGCGTACAGCGCCTCGGCCGCGTGCGCGATCGCGTTGAGGCCGGAGATCGCGGAGAATTTTGCCGGCATCGAGATCGTCAGGTTGACGTCGTAGATCACGGTCTCGGGTAGGATCTTGGGCGATGATTGCGTGGTCTTGACGCCGTCGACGGTCTCGCCGAGCACCGGCGTCATCTCGGAGCCGGCATAACTGGTCGGCACGATCAGTTGCGGCAGGTCAGTGCGCAGCGCAATCGCCTTGCTGAGGCCGGTCGCGGCACCGGCGCCGATCGCAACCACGCCGTCCGGCATGAGCTCGCGGACGATCTCCATCGCACGTTCGGTCACCGCGACCGGCGTGTGCACCACCGCGCCGTCGAACGATCCGGCCACACGGCCGCCGGTCAGGTCAGCGAGATCGCCGAGCTCGGCCTGCTGCCGCCGGCTCGCCAGCACCAGCGCGCGATTAACGCCAAGCCGGTCGAGCTCGTCCGCCAGCTGCGCGACCGTGCCGACCCCGAACACGACCCGCATCGGGCTGACCTGGTAGGTGAACGGCTGCGTCATGGCGATTTCCGAAGCGTTGGTCAGCCGCGGCGCCAGTCGCGCGGCGTGCAGCCGAAGCGGTGCCTGAAGCGCCGCGTGAAATGCGACAGGTCGGAGAAGCCCCAGTCGAACGCGATGTCGCCGATCGCGCGCCCGGCGACCGCGGGATCCCTCAGATCGCGCGCGGCGCCGTCGAGACGGCGGTCCATCACATGGCTGGCGAATGTGGTGCCGGCGCGCTCGAACAGTTTGTGGACATAGCGCTCGCTGATGCCGATCGCAGCCGCAATGGCGGCAACGCCGAGCCCGGGCTCGCGCAGCCTGCGGTCCACGGCACGGCGCAACGCAAGCCACGTCGCATCGGCAAGGCCGGCGCTCTCGGCGACGCCGGCGCGGCCGCTGCGCGACAGGCTGAGCGCGACCAGATCGAGCAGCACGCCGAACAGCCGCGCGTTGTCCGCATCCGAAGCACGGAGGGCGGATGTGTTCAGGACCTGCGCCGTCTCGGTGATGAGATGGCCGACGAAGGGATCATCCGAGACTCGCGCCGGCGCGACCTCGGGCGCCGACGGCAGCCGTTCATCCAGCGCCTCGGCCGGCACCCAGAACGAGGCGACCTGCAGCGCCGGGCCGCGGTCGTGCAGCAGCGCGAAGCGCTGGCCGCTGTCGAAGATTCCGACCTGCCCCGGCGACAGGCTGATCTCGCGTCCCGCCTGCTGGATCCGGCAGCGGCCGGCGAGCTTCAGATTGAGGTAGTAGCAGCGCCGGCTGGACGCGGCGATGTCGGCAGCGGAGCGCCGCACGACATGCTCCGGGAAGCTGACCCGGTTGACCGCGCCATCACCGAGCCTAACGGTCTCGACGCGGGCGAGGAAGCCCGGCGTCGCCGGCGGCTCCGGCGTCAGGTTCATGAAGGCCTGGCAGATCGCCTCGCGGTAATACGCGAACTGCTCGCCGGGCCTGGTGTCCGCGGTATTCCAGCTCAGCCTGCGCGAGCGATCCGCGGCGGCGATTTGCTGCATCAGTTCACTCCGAGCCCAGTCCGGTTCGCTCACAGCCAAGCGCGTTCCGCGGGTCCAGGTCAATATCCAGGTCAATATCCATCAGGAAGCGGATGAAACCTGCGCGTATCCCGGGCCGTCTGGACGCGGCAATCCAGACAGGGAGGTACAACATGTCGACCTATGTTCTCGTCCATGGCGCCTGGCATACCGGCGCCGAGTTTGAGCCGGTTGCGGCCGCCATCCGCAAGGCCGGCCATGCCGTCCACACCCCGACCATCAGGGGCAACCGGCCCGGCGACCGGAAGGACTCCGGCCTCGCCGAGGCGATCCAGTCGATCGTGGATTATCTCGCCGAGCATGACCTCAAGGACATCGTGCTGGTCGGCCACAGCTATGGCGGCATGGTCATCACCGGCGTTGCCGACGCTGCCGCGGACCGCATCCGCCGCCTCGTCTACTGGAACGCCTTTGTCCCGAACAATGGCGAATGCCTCAACGACATGGTGCCGCCGCACTATCGCGGCCTGTTCGACGCCATTCATGCCGAGCGGGGCGACGGCTCGGTGGTGCTGCCGTTCCCGATCTGGCGCGAGGCCTTCATCAACGACGCCGATCTCGAGACGGCGCAGCGCGCCTATGACAAGCTCAACCCGCACCCGTTGAAGACCTTCCAGGACAAGATCGCGCTGCGCAGCAATCCTGCTGAGATGCCCATCGCAAAGTCCTACGTGAACTGCACGGAGGACACCGCGATGCCGCACAGCCTGCCCTGGCATCCGCGATTGTCGGAGAAGCTCGGGCTGTTCCGCCTGGTCCAGGTGCCGGGCAGCCACGAGCTGTGCTTCTCCAACCCCGAGCGGCTGGCGCAGGCCTTCCTTGACGCCGGCCGCGATTAGCGGCCTCCGTTTCACCTCGCCCCGCGTGCGGGGAGAGGTCGGAACGCATCATTAGATGCGTTCCGGGTGAGGGGGAGTCTCCACAAACGCAGCTATCACCGCAGATGCGGGGACGGCCCCTCACCCCAACCCTCTCCCCGTAAGAACGGGGAGAGGGAGCGCAGCGCCCTTGCTGCTCGCCCCAATCCCGTGATGCTCTACGCCACCGCTCTGTATGCTGGCGCAGTCGCGAGGAAGCGGGCATAGGCGTCCGCATCCGGCGGGGTGAACTTTTCAACAAGCGGGTTGCGGCGCGACGCCTTGGTGCCGATGTCCGCCAGCAGCTCGTCGAAATGCTTGAAGTGATAGGGCGCGACGCACAGCCCGCCATAGACGCCCGCTGCCGGACGCTCGACGCGCTTGAAGTTCAGCATCATCGCGATGTTGTCGTGCATCTCGGCCGCGCTCGGCTGCCGCGCCAGCTGGCCGTCGGCGTAGCGCACCAGCCAGTTCGCGGCGAGATCGGCGCACAGCACGGTGCAGAAGCTCGAATTGAAGCCGACAAAGCCCATGTCGGGCAGATCGGGATTGGCGATCAGCCGGTACAGCCGGTACTGCCCGTCGGGCTCGACCAGCTTGTTCTGATACTCCTCGGGCAGGAACGGCACGCCCAGCTTGTAGCCGATCGCGAGCACCGCGACGTCGGCCGCGACGCGCTGGCCGCCGCTCATCACGATGGTCTTGCTGTCGTAATGGTCAAAGGTGCCGCGCACTGCCTTGATCCGGCCGTCGGCGACCATCGGATAGAAGCCGGGGGTTGCGATCGGCACCGAGCAGTTGACGCCGTCCTCGATCCGCTCCTTCGGCACCATGCCGCACTGCTTCAGCTTGAGCTGCATCTTCAACATGCTCTCGAGCCCGCGCCAGTTCGCCCACACGAACGGCTTTGCCACCACATGCGCGAGGCGTGCCATCGGCCCGATGCCCCAGCTGGCAAACATCTGCTCCTGCGCGCGGATGTAGAGGATGCGCTTGAAGTTGACGAGGCCGCCGACGAAATAGGGAATCCGCCAGACCGGCTCGCGAAACACGATGGTGACTTCGCCGGCGCCGGAATTGACCGCATTCACCGCGATGTCGGTCGCCGATTTGGACCCGCCGAGCACCACCACCTTGCGGCCCTTGGCAAGCGTTGGATCGCCGTATTGCGATGAATGCAGGATCTGCCCGCCCTGCGCCTTGAAGCCGTCCTCGCCCGCCAGCGGCAAGGCCTGCGGCTCGTTGAATTGCCCGGTGCAGACCGCGACGAAGTCGAAATCCTCGTGGCCGGTGGCGCCGTCGGTCGAGCGCAGCGCCAGCGTCCAGCCCGGCCTGCCGTCAGTGCGGCGCGTCATGGTCTCGACCTTGGTGTCGAACCGCATCGCGCCGTCGAGCCCGTGGCTGCGGGCATAGTCGCGCAAATAGGCATGGACCTGCGGACCCTTCGGCCATTCCGGATAGGACTCCGGCATCGCCTTGTCCGTGTAGCGATAGAGCTCCTTCGGGCTCTGGGTCTGCACGTCGGGATAGGAGCGCGCGGGCTCCCAAACCCCGCCGAGATCGCCGCTGCGCTCGATGATGGTCACCTTGTGGCCGCGACCGGCAAAGGCCTTGCCGGCGGCAAGGCCGGAAATGCCGGCGCCGATGACGCACACATGCTTCTGCTTGACCATGAAACCGCTCCGAATTGAATGAACAGGTCCAATTTCGTTAAGCGCACGCGTCCCCGTCATCGCCGGAGTCCAGCTCCGGCGATTGCCGCCTCGTGTGCGTATTGTCTGTTTGACCGCCGGGCTAGTCGTTGGCTTCCGGCGGCAGGAAGTCCACGTCGTGCTCGGCGGAGATACGCACCACCTCGGCGGGGTCCTGCAGATTGTGCAGCTTCTCGAACAGCGCCTCGAGCTTCTGCATCGGCGACACCCAGAACAGCGCCCGCGCCGGCTTGTCCGACTTGTTGAAATAGCCGTGCGGGATGCCGCGCGGCATGCGCACGAGGTCGCCGGCCTTGGCCTGCACCCAGACGCCGTCGAGCTTGAGGTCGAGCACGCCTTCCTGCACCAGGATAAACTCGTCCTGGGTCGGGTGGATGTGCACCGGCACGAACTGGCCGGGATCGCTGTTGGTTTCGAACGCGAAGGTCGAGTCGGTGACCGCCTTCGGATAGTATACCTGGCCCAGGATATTCCAGGTCTTGCCGCCGTAGCCGGTGCCGGTTCGGGTAATGCCTTTTTCGAGCGTGCCCATGTCAGCCTCTCCAGTTTTGATGCGCAGTGCCGACACGGAGCCTGTCGCCGGCCGGTGAGGCTGTCTAGCCGATAAACGAATCCGCACCCGGCACCTTCATGCTGCAATGCGGGAGCATTGCGCCGGCCGGCTGCTGCCCAATGCCGTCGCATCGTCCTGACCGCCGATCGGGCAGATTGCACGACGAAACGGCGTTCCCCTTTGCCGCGGGATGCTCTAGGCTGCCTGATGTTTTAGGCCTCAAACAACTCCGGACGGCCGGCGTGACTGCTGTTGGCAACGAGGTTTCGGCAAGCGCAAATCCGGCAAGCACAAGGCTCAAGGATTTCGCACGCGTCGCGACGGCGCGCGTCGATGACGCGGCGGAAGCGATCGGCCGCATCTTCTGTCCGCACGATCTGACGCCGGTCGATCATTCCGCGAGCGATTTCTCCGCGCATCACAATTGCGCCGACTTCGACGGCTTCTCCGTCAACTACGTCGCCTATGGCGGATCGGTCGCGATCAATCCCGGCTGCCTCGACCGCTTCTTCCTGCTGCAGATGCCGCTGTCCGGCTCGGCCGCGGTGCGGACCGCCGCGCGCGAGCTCACCACCGGACCACGGCACACGGCCTCGCTGCTGTCGCCGACCATTCCGACCGAGATGACCTGGCGCGGCGACTGCGCCCAGCTGATCTTGCTGCTCGACCGCAAGCTGGTCGAGCATCGCGCCGCGGCGCTTGGCGGCGTGGCGGTGAGGCCGGTCGAGTTCGATCCGGCCGTCGCGTTGAGCGGGCCGCTCGGGCAGACGCTCTCGGCCAGGATCGAGCAGCTTGTCACGGCCGCCGAGCAGCTCGGGCCGCGCAAGCCTTTGTCGGCGGTCGCGGCGGCCGATTGGCGCGAGTCGTTTCTCAACGTCCTGCTCAACGGGCAGCGGCACAGCCTGAGTTCGGCAATCGATGTCTTCAACGGCCGCACCGAGGCTCAGCCGGCCGCCTTGAAACGCGTACGCGCCTATCTGGAGAGCCGGGCGACCGAGCCGCTGGACCTCGCCGAGCTCGCGGAGATCGCGGGCACCGGCATCCGCGCGCTGCAACTCGGCTTCCGCCGTCATTTCGGCACGACCGTGTCCGAGATGTTGCTCGACATCCGCCTCGCCCATCTCAACGCCCGCCTCAAGACGGCGCGGCCGAGCGAGCGCATCGTCGATATTGCATTCGACCTCGGCTTTACCCATCTGAGCCGGATGGCGAGCGCCTACCGCGCCAAGTTCGGCGAGAGCCCGAAGGCGACCCTGCAGCGGCTGAGCTGAGCGGCAGTTCCGGGCGGCCCGGCCACGCCCTGCCCATCCGGCCAGTATCGCCGTCAGCCGCAACATCCCAGATTGAGGGAAGCCAACGGAGTTTCCCATGACCGAACCGAATATCCTGTCATCGCTGTCATCAGCCCTCGCGGAGACCATTGCGCGCGCTGCGCCCGCCATCGTCTCCGTGCATTCGCATCGCGCGCGCGCCTCCGGCTTTGTCTGGAAGGCGGGCTTGATCGTCACCGCCGACGAAGCGCTGGCCGACGAGGGCGAGATCGAAATCCAGTTCGCCGACGGCAGCCGCAGGCCGGCGACCGTCGTCGGACGCGACCACACCACCGACATCGCGCTGCTGCGCGTCGAAGGCGATGTCGCCCCCGTCAAGCTCTCGACCGAGAACCCCGCGCTGGGATCGCTCGCGGTGATCGTCGCCGCCGACCGCGGCGCGCCGACCGCGCGGCTCGGCATGGTCGCATTGTCCGGCCCGGCCTGGCGCAGCCTGCGCGGCGGCGAAATCGATGCACGGATCGAGCTCGACGTCCGGCTGCGGCACAGCCAGCAGGGTGGCCTCGCGCTGAACGCCGCGGGCGAGCCGTTCGGCATGGCCGTGCTCGGCCCGCGCCGCGTGCTGACGATCCCGGCTA
This sequence comes from Bradyrhizobium brasilense, assembly GCF_029714345.1. Classification (NCBI taxonomy): domain Bacteria; kingdom Pseudomonadati; phylum Pseudomonadota; class Alphaproteobacteria; order Hyphomicrobiales; family Nitrobacteraceae; genus Bradyrhizobium; species Bradyrhizobium brasilense. The sequence goes on along the minus strand of NZ_CP121669.1, from coordinate 2,451,304 downwards.
CGACCATCGAGCGGGTCGCAGGCCAGCTCGAGCAGAGCGGCCGCATCGCACGCGGATATCTTGGCGTCGGATTGCAGCCGGTCCGTCTCGACGACGGCCTCGGCGCGATGGTGATGAACGTCGACAAGGCCGGCCCCTCGGCCGCCGCCGGCATCCGGCAAGGCGACGTGATCATTGCCGTGAATGGCGAGAAGCTGTCCGGCGTGCGCGCGCTGTCGCGCGGCCTCGGACCGCAGAGCGTCGGCACGGTGGTCGAGCTCACCGTGCATCGCGGCGGCGAGCCGCTGAACTTCAAGGTGACAGTCGGCGAGAGGCCCGAGACGTGAGCGGTGAGCCGGCCAACGACATCGTCATCGCGCTCGAGGTCGACGACGCCGTCCTCGCCGACCGGCTGGCGACCCTGCTCGGCAGCGTCGCCGGCCTGCGGCTCGCCGCGCCGGGCGAACAGGCCACGGCGGCGGTCGTCGCACGCAACCGCGAGGCCGCGGGCGCCGGCAACTTCGAGCTGACGCCGCGCGAGCTCGACGTGCTGGCGCTGCTGGCGGAAGGCGCGTCCAACAAGATGATCGCACAGCGGCTCGGGATTTCCGTCCACACCGCCAAGTTTCATGTCGGTTCGCTGCTCGACAAGCTCGATGCCACCGGCCGCACCGACGCCGTCGCCCATGCCGCGCGGCGCGGGGTGATCAATTTGTGATGGGTGGGATGACTGTTGTAGTGACGCTGAGCTGAGATCTCTCCACCCGTCATCCCCTACGAAAGCAGGGGCTCATACGCGGCGGCGGATGTTGCAGGCGGGACTCGTCATTGTCGTCCCGGCGAAAGCCAAGACATAACCACAGCATTTGACGGTGAACCCCAGCATCGCGCAACAGTGCGCACTTGGGGTAATGGGTCCTGGCCTTCGCCAGGACGACTGCGAATCTTTCGTGCGCACTCGTCTGCTTCACGCAGCCACTGCACAGCAACCCAAATCAGCGATTTGGAAAATTCCGCCCTGCGGACACCCGACTCAGTATTCGACCGGATACAGACGCCTTCACGATCTGGCTATGCAATCTTCAGCCAACAAGAAGAAGCGGCATGAAGAAGCTGATCGGTCGTCATCGGGACATTCAATACACACTCACCAACATCGAACCCGACCTTTGGGCTTGGTCGTTCGACATCAACGGCAAGACCAGGCAAGGTACCACGCGCGCGCGGCTCGACCTGCTGGCGCGGCGGCGAGTCTGCACGCTGATCGATCGCGAATTGAAACGCGCGGAACGTACCAACGAGCCTGACTAATCACTCACCTCGGTGAACGTCCGTTGGACGTGCCGCGCACCTATTAGAAACGAAAACTCCCGCAGCGCCGGCTGAGGGAGTTGTTGGCATCGGTGGCCGCGGGGAGGTCCAACCACCGCTGCCGACATTCGCTGACCCTGGTCAGGCTGTTTTGGCGAACATCGTCAGCACGCCATCGGCAATGTTGATAGCGACGACCTGCGACGAAGTCAGGCCCTTGGCCTTGAGCGCGGAGACCGCCTGCGGTGTCGCGTCAATCGACTTCCGAAGCGACTGGATGTCGTCCTCCTTGGTCTTTGCCATCGCATCCTCGATCTTCGATCGCATCTCGGGCTTGAGGTCCTTGATGTCAACGACCTGTATGCTCCGGATGACATTGGATTGATCAGATGACTGCGGCGGCGCCTTGGGTTGCGCGCCTTGCGCTTGCACCAAGGCGGGCGTTCCGAGAGCGAGCGCGGCAACAGTGACGAATGCTGTGAGATTGCGCATGGTCGATTCCTTTTTGAGGTCAGCAAGCGATAAAACCTACGCGCGAAGTTTGGCTGACGTCTGATTTTTCCATGGCCATTCATTGGAGCCAATGCGACCGCAATGCGGGCGTCGAAGCCCGCTCAGCCGCAGCGCCGACGTCCAGCGCGTCGGCCCGGGCGCGACTGGCTACAATGCGATGACGGAATTAGCGATCTCGAGCCGTGGTCCGGCATAGCGCCTGTCATCCGGCCCACCCTCGCCGCACCCGACGTTCCAGACCGCCGGCCATGCGAACCGCTCCAGCCCCGTTGCCGATATCGCCGCGCACGACGTCCAGCGCGTGTCACCGCTGCGTCGCCACAGCACGCCGCCCGGTCCCATGTCCGGATAGAAGGCGATGTCGAGGTCGAAATCGCTGTTGGCACCGAGATCGGGACCGATCCAGTAATAGGGACTGCGTCCACGCTCGCGGCCAAGGATCAAGGTGAGCGTCTGATTCGGCCCGCGCAAGCCAAGCCAGAGCGGTGCGATCACGCCGGGCGCGGGCGTGCAGAGCAGCGTTTGTGGCGCGGCGGTTCCCGCGGCGGTGCGGCCCGCCAGTTTCAGCGCGATGACCGTCGCGGGCGCCAATGTCCCCGACAGCGGTGCAGGGCTGGTCCCGCGCGGCAGCGGCGACCACGCGGCCTGGTCCAGCGATGGCAGCGGCCATGCCAGTTGCTCGCGCGCCACACCTTCGGTATCGAGCACCTGATAGCGGAACCCATCCTGATCGAGCGCGGCCTGCACGCAATGCAGATACTCGACGCCTTCGGGCATCCGGTGCGCGGTGCCGGCGCCCGCCGTGCAGACCTGCAGCACACCGCGATGAACCTGGACGTCGAATGCGAGAATGTGGCTGCACAGATAGGCGGTGACATCGGCGCGGACGAGGATATCCCAGAAGCGCTCGCGGTATTCGTGGCCGATCTCGCGCTGATAGCTGCCGCTGTAGCCGTTGATGGGGTACACGGGATGATGGCCCAGCACCAGCTTGTGCCTGGCGTCCTTGTGCTGTGCGAGGACCGCTTGCAGCCAGTCGGTCTCGACATGCCCCTCGCCGCCGAGGCCGCTCCACAGCGTGTGCACGAACACCATCACGAGATCGTCGCGGCGAACCCAGTAGGACAGCCCCTCCTGACCGGGCGGGCCGTTGCGCGGCAGCTGCAGCACCTCGCGGAACACCGCCTCGCTCATCTCGTCATAGGTGGTGTGGTTGCCGGTCGTGTGCCACAGCGGCACCGCGCGCCGGTCGAGCCAGGACATCTCGACCTCGAACCAATGCCGCCATTGCGCGCGCAGCGCGTCGGCATCGGCGGTGAGGCCGATGATCTCGTCGCCGGGGAACAGAATGAATTCAGGCGCAGGATGCAGCCGGCGCACCACGTCGTTCACCGACGCGAAGGTGCGCTCATGCAGCGCGCCCGGAACGCCCGAGCAGGCATCGGCATAGATCACGAACTGGTGGCCCGAATTTCTCGGTAACAGAGACGGAATTGCATCATCCATGGTCGGACCACGTCCTCGCGAGCCACATCATAGAGGAAGGCAGACTGATCGCTCAAGGCAGACATTCGCAGGCGCAAGGTTGCAGGCAGCCGGGGCTTTTGAGATCGTGTGCCGCGCATTGCATACGTCCATGACAAGGAGTTCCGGCGTGGCCATCCTCAAGGACTTCAGCATCGGATTCTACAAGATCCCGCTCCCGGTGGTGCTGAGCGACAGCACGCATGGCGAGATCAAGGCGTTCGAGCTCGTCACGATCCGCGCCCGCGATGCCGACGGCGCGGAAGGCACCGGCTACACCTACACGGTCGGCCGCAATGGCGGCGCCATCGCCGATATCCTGGGCCGCGAAATCACCGAGATCGCGCGCGAGATGGAGGCCGACGACACCGAGCAGCTTTGGCACAAAGTGTGGTGGGCGCTGCATTATGGCGGCCGCGGCGGGCCGGCGGTGCTGGCGCTGTCCGCGCTCGACATCGCGTTGTGGGACCTCAAGGCGCGGCGGGCATCGCTGCCGCTGTGGCGGCTGCTCGGCGGCTTCGACCGTCGCGTGCCCTGCTATGCCGGCGGCATCGACCTCGATCTGCCACTGGATGGTTTGCTGAAGCAGACCGACGACAATCTGGCCAAGGGCTTTCGCGCCATCAAGATGAAGGTCGGTCGGCCGAGCCTTGCGTCCGACGTGGCGCGCGTGAAGGCGATGCGCGGCCATCTCGGCGACGAGTTTCCGCTGATGGCCGACGCCAACATGAAATGGACCGTCGAGGAAGCGATCCGCGCCGCGCGCGCCCTGCAACCGTTCGACCTGACCTGGCTCGAGGAGCCGACGATTCCGGACGACGTCGCGGGACACGCTCGCATCGTGCAGGCCGGCGGCGTGCCGATCGCGGCCGGCGAGAACCTCCGCAGCCTGTGGGAATTCAAGCCCTACATCGCCGGCGGCGCGCTGTCCTATGCCGAGCCCGACGTCACCAATTGCGGCGGCGTGACCAGCTTCATGAAGATCGCCCGGCTCGCCGAGGCCTTCAACATTCCGGTGACCAGCCATGGCGCGCACGACATCACCGTGCATCTGCTGGCTGCGTGCCCGAACCGGTCGTATCTCGAGGCGCACGGCTTCGGCCTCGACCGCTATATCGAGCACCCGCTGGTTCTGGAGAACGGCATGGCGATTGCGCCGGATCGCCCGGGGCACGGCATCGCCTTCGACTGGAAAGGCCTGGAGCGGCTCAGCGCCGCCTGACGCAGAAACATTTCTGCACACCAGGACGTGACATTCGGAAAAGCAGGTCTGCCGGCGCGCGCTAGGCGGCGTCGCGACAAGCTGCTAGCGTTTCGCGCTTCAGATTGCCCAAAGCGCGATGAGATCATCGCGCTTCGGCTCATTGTCTGAGCATGATCTTTTCGGAAAACCGCTTCACACTTTTCCGGATCATGCTCTAGCGTTAAGGGATCGGAGCAAATGGACAACCGTAGTGATGTTTGGCGCGGCGTCGACGCGATCAAGCCGCGTTTCATCGAATTGAGCGACCGGGTCTGGGCGATGCCCGAGGTCTGCTACACCGAGGCGCGCTCATCCGCCGAACATCTGGCCGAACTGCGCCATCAGGGTTTTCGCATCACCGAGAACGTCGCCGAGATCCCGACCGCGGTGATGGGCGAATGGGGCGAAGGCGGCCCGGTGATCGCCTTCCTCGGCGAATATGACGCCCTGCCCGGCCTCAGCCAGGAGGCCGGAATCGCCGAGCATCGCCCGGTCGAAAGCGGCGGCCACGGCCATGGCTGCGGACATAATCTGCTCGGCTCCTCCGCGCTGCTCGCCGCGACCGCGGTGAAGGACTGGCTGGCCGCCAACAAGGTGCCGGGGCGCGTGCGCTATTACGGATGTCCTGCCGAGGAAGGCGGCGCGGCAAAGGCCTTCATGGTGCGCTGTGGCGCGTTCGAGGACGCCGACATCGCCATCACCTGGCATCCGCACAGTTTTTGGGAGGTGGCGGTGACGCCGTCGCTCGCCAATACCCGCGCCGATTTCACCTTCACCGGGCGCACCTCGCATGCGGCAGCCTCGCCGCATCTCGGCCGCAGCGCGCTCGATGCGGTGGAATTGATGAATGTCGGCGTCAACTACATGCGCGAGCACATGCCGAGCGACGCCCGGGTGCACTACGCACTGCTCGACACCGGCGGCATCGCGCCCAACGTGGTGCAGGCCCATGCCCGGGTGCGCTATTCGATCCGCGCCCGCGACCTGCCCGGCATGAACGAGCTGGTCGAGCGCGTGCACAAGATCGCGCAGGGCGCGGCGCTGATGACCGAGACCAAGGTGGAGATGAAGATCATCTCCGCGGTCTCCAACATCCTGCCCAACACGCCGCTGGAACAGACGCTGCACCGGATCATGGAAGAACTCGGCCCGCCGCACTTCGACGATGCCGACAAGGATTTCGCCGGCAAGATCCGCGCGACCCTGACCGACAAGGACATCGCTTCGGTCTATTATGCGATCGGCATGGAGCCGACCGACCGGCCGCTCGCCGATTTCCTGGTGCCGATCGACGCCACGCGCAATCCGCTGATCGGCTCGACCGACGTCGGCGACGTCAGCTGGGTGGTGCCGACCGTGCAGGTCCATGCACCGACGGTTGCAATCGGCACGCCGTTCCACACCTGGCAGGTTGTGGCGCAGGGCAAGACGCCGGCCGCGCACAAGGCGATGGTGCAGGCCGCCAAGGCGATGGCCGGCCTCGGCGTCAAGGCGCTGATGGAGCCGGAGCTGATCGCCGCCGCCAAGGCCGACCTCAAGAAGCGGACCACAAGAACGCCCTATGTCAGTCCGCTGCCGGCGAATGTTGCACCGCCGTTGGACATGTCGATCGCCTGAGAGCCGCGTGTGCGGGCTCTCCGGGATCAAGCAATCGCATATCCCCATCGTCATGGCCGGGCTTGTCCCGGCCAACCACGACTTTCTCACGCGGAAACGGAGACGTGGATGCCCGGCACAAGGCCGGGCATGACGAGTTTGTGGACGGATCGCTTCAGACGCGAACTCCGGCCTGCGTGGCAAAAAAGCATCTCGGAACAAAGGATAACGAACAAATTTTCCGCACTGCGAGGCGCGCAAGGGCGTGCTTTGGCGCCGATCTGCTGAACCGGTGTGCGGCAAGGGGAGGTTCTGCACAAGCGATAGCCAAAAGACCTATGCGCTGATGGGCGGGAGGCGTTGACCTTCGCGGTCATTCGGTGTGCCATCCTGCCGCCAACACGGCGGCCGGTTCCACGGCCCGCCGCAATAACCAATTGAGCCGGACCGAGGGGACAATGTTCGACAGGAATCTGCGTGGCATGATCGACGACGTGAAGGACGGGCGGATGGATCGCCGCGCCTTCGTCAAGCGAATGATTGCCGTCGGCCTCACCGCGCCGATGGCCAACCAGATCCTTGCGATCGGCGGCGTCGCGATGGCGCAGAGCCCGAATCCCTACAAGCCGACCAAGCGCGGCGGCGGCGGTCCGCTGAAGCTGTTGTGGTGGCAGGGCCCCACCCTGCTCAATCCGCACTTCGCCACCGGCACCAAGGACCAGGACGGCTCGCGACTGTTCTACGAACCGCTGGCAAGCTGGGACGTCGACGGCCATCTCAACCCGATCCTCGCCGCCGAAATCCCCTCGATCCAGAACGGCGGGCTTTCCAAAGACGCCAAGTCGGTGGTCTGGAAACTCAAGCCCGGCGTCAAATGGCATGACGGCAAACCCTTCACCGCCGACGACGTCGTGTTCAACTGGGAATATGCCACCGACCCTGCGACCGCGGCCGTCTCGAGCGGCACCTATTCCGGCATGACCGTGGAGAAAGTCGACGACCTCACGGTCCGCATCAAGTTCAAGGATCCGACGCCGTTCTGGGCCAATGCGTTCGTCGGCGCCTACGGTTGCATCATCCCAAAGCATTTGTTCGCCGAGTACAAGGGCAGCAAGTCACGCGAGGCGCCGAACAATCTGAAGCCGGTCGGCACCAGCCCCTACAAGTTCGTCGAGTTCAAGCCGGGCGATCTGGTGCGCGGCGAAATTAATCCCGATTACCACATGCCGAACCGGCCCTATTTCGACACGATCGAGATGAAGGGCGGCGGCGATGCGGTGTCGGCGGCGCGCGCGGTGATCCAGACCGGCGAATATGATTTCGCCTGGAACATCCAGGTCGAGGACGAGGTGCTGCTGCGGCTGGAAAAGGGCGGCAAGGGCAAGACGCTCTATGCCGTCGGCGGCGACATCGAATTCATCGCCATCAACTTCACCGACCCGAACACCGAGGTCGACGGCGAACGCTCGTCGATCAAGACCAAGCATCCGATCCTGTCGGATCCGGCGGTGCGCAAGGCGCTGGCTCTGCTGGTCGACCGCGACTCCGTCAAGAAGGTGATCTACGGCCGCGCCGGCCGCGCCACCGCCAATTATCTCAACGGCCCCGAGGAGTTCGTTTCCAAGAACACCAAATGGGAGTTCTCGGTCGAGAAGGCGAGCGCGCTGCTCGAACAGGCCGGCTGGAAGGTCGGCTCCGACGGCATCCGCGAGAAGGACGGCAAGAAGCTGAAGCTGCTGTACCAGACCTCGATCAACGGCCCGCGGCAGAAGACCCAGGCGATCGTCAAGCAGGCCTGCCAGAAGGCCGGCATCGACGTCGAGCTGAAGTCGGTGGTGGCCTCGGTGTTCTTCTCCTCCGACGTCGCCAACCCCGACACCTATTCCAAGTTCTACGCCGACATCGAGATGTTCCAGATCCCGATGACGCAACCCGACCCGGGCTTGCACATGCGCCGCTATCTGTCGCGCAATGTCGCGACCAAGGAGAACAAGTGGCAAGGGCAGAACTTCCCGCGCTGGGTCAACAAGGATTTCGACGCCGCGATCGAGGCGGCCGATATCGAGACCGATCCGATCAAGCGGGCCGAGCTCTACATCAAGTGCAACGATCTGATGTGGCAGGACACGGTGGTGATCCCGGTGATGCACCGCCTCGCAGTGGAAGCCTGCTCCAACACGGTGCGGCCCGCGCTCTCCGGCTGGGCCAACCAGACCGACAATCTGCAAGACTGGTATCGTGAAACCTGAGACACGGGGACAGGTTCGGAGTTTGAGTAGGTGCATCTTCTCCCTCTCCCCGTTCTTACGGGGTCGAGACGAGCGGAGCTCGCTCTTGGAGGGTTGGGGTGAGGGGCTTTCGCAGCAAACACCGTGAAAGATGAGTTCGTGGAGACTCCCCCTCACCCGGAATTCAAGCCGTGCTTGAATTCCGACCTCTTCCCGCACGCGGGGCGAGGTGAAGCTCGCCTTTCGACTGGAAGCAAGATCAACGTGCTCAAGGTGCGAGCGTTAGTTAGATGATCTCTCGATGAGTCAATATATCCTGCGTCGCCTGATGATCGCGATTCCGAGCCTGCTCGGGATCTCGCTCGTGCTGTTCGTCGTGCTGGCGCTCGCGCCGGGCGATCCGTTCAGCGAGCTCGCGACCAATCCGAACGTGCCGCCCGAGGTGCAGGCCGCGCTGCGCGCCAAGTTCGGCCTCGACGACCCGATCTATCTTCGCTACCTGCACTGGCTCGCGGCGATGGCGCAAGGCGACTGGGGCTTTTCCTTTGTCAGCCGGATCAATGTCGACACGCTGATCCTGCAGCGGCTGCCGACCACGCTCTACGTGATCGGCTCGGCGCAGCTACTGGCGCTGTTGATCGCGATCCCGGTCGGCGTCTATGCCGCCACCCGGCCCTATTCGATCTTCGACCAGCTCGCCAACACCTTCGCCTTCATCGGCTTCTCGCTGCCGACCTTCTTCACCGGCATCCTGTTCATCCTGGTGTTCTCGGTGAAGCTGGACTGGCTGCCCTTCGTCTACACCGACGTGCCGGGCAGCGGCATTCCCTGGCTGCTGGAGATGATCCGGCAGGCGATCATGCCGGTGATGGTGCTCGGCCTGTTCCAGGCGGCGTCGATGACCCGCTTCGTGCGCTCGGCAATGCTCGACGTGATCCGGCTCGACTATGTCACCACCGCCCGCGCCAAGGGGCTCGGGCAGGCCAAGGTGATCGTCAAGCACGTGATGCGCAACGCGATGATCCCGGTCGTCACGCTCATTGCGCTGCAAATGCCCGCCGTGTTCGGCGGCGCCATCGTCACCGAGCAGATCTTCCGGATTCCCGGCATCGGCTCGCTGCTGATTTCCTCCATCCTCGCCAATGACACGCCGGTCGTGATGGCCGTGACCTTCGTCTTCGCGTGTCTCGTGGTGCTGTTCAACCTGATCGCAGATGTCCTCTATGGCTGGCTTGACCCTCGCATCTCCTTCCGCTGAGCGGCGCGGCTATTCGCCCTGGCGCGAAACCTGGCGGCGCTACCGCCGGCACCGGCCGGCCGTGGTCAGCGCCGTGCTGCTGCTGCTGCTGATCGCGGCCGTCGTGATCGGCCCGTTCGTCTGGCGCGTCTCGATCAGCGACATGGACGTCGTGGCCGGCCTGCAGGGCCCCTCGCTGGCGCATCCGTTCGGCACCGACGATCTCGGCCAGGACCTGCTCGCCCGCATGATCTATGGCGGGCGCATCTCGCTCGCGGTCGGTCTCGCCGCGATGCTGGTCTCGGTGTTCGTCGGCACGCTGATCGGCGCGCTCGCCGGCATGTCGCGCGGCGCGCTTGGCTATGCCCTCATGTGGCTGACCGATCTGTTCCTGTCGCTGCCGCAACTGCCGCTGCTGTTGATGCTGATCTACCTGTTCCGCGACGGGCTGAAGGCGATGTTCGGTCCCGAGGGCGGCATCTTCATCCTGATCGTGCTGGTGATCGGCGGCCTGCGCTGGATGCCGGTCGCGCGCCTGGTGCGCGCTCAGTTCTTATCGCTGCGCGAGAAGGAATTCGTCGAGGCGGCGCGCGCGCTCGGCGCGAGTCCGGTGCGCCAGGTGGTGCGCCACATCCTGCCCAACGCGCTGGGACCCGTGATCATCGCCGGCACGATCGACGTCGCCGCCGCCATCATCGCCGAATCGACGCTGTCGTTCCTCGGCCTCGGCTTCCCGCCGGATACGCCGACCTGGGGCCGCATCCTCTATGACGCCAAGGACTTTCTCGACATCGGCCCGCATTGGGCGCTGTTCCCGGGTGGCGCGATCTTCATCGCGGTGGTCGCCATCAACTTCATCGGCGACGGGCTGCGCGACGCGCTCGACGCGCGCAAGGTGATCTGATGGCGCTGCTCGACATCAAGGGCCTGAAAACCCATTTCACCACCGACGACGGCATCCTCCAGGCGGTCGACGGCGTCGACATCAGCATCAATCGCGGCGAGACGCTGTGCGTGGTCGGCGAATCCGGCTGCGGCAAGACCGTCACCGCGATGTCGATCCTGAAGCTGATCGCCATGCCGCCGGGCAAGATCGTCGAAGGCGAGATCATCTTCGAGGGTCGCGACCTGGTGCCGCTGACCAGCCACCAGCTCGACGACATCAGGGCCAAGGAGATCGGCTTCATCTTCCAGGAGCCGATGACCTCGCTCAATCCGGTGCTGACCATCGGCGAGCAGATCGCCGAGAGCCTGCGCCGCCACGAGGCGGTGACCAAGAAGCAGGCGCTCGAGCGCACCATCGAGATGCTGAAGCTGGTGCAGATCCCCAACGCCGCAGGCCGCGTGCATCATTATCCGCACCAGTTCTCCGGCGGCATGCGCCAGCGCGTGATGATCGCGATGGCGCTGGCGTGCCGGCCCAAGCTCGTGATCGCGGACGAGCCGACCACCGCGCTCGACGTCACCATCCAGGCGCAGATCCTCGACCTGTTGCAGGACATGAAGGAGCGCTTCGGCATGGCGGTGATGCTGATCACGCACGCGATGGGCGTGGTCGCCGAGACCGCGCAACGCGTCGTCGTGATGTACGCCGGCAAGGTGGTGGAGGAGGCGCCGGTCGACGAACTGTTCGGCAATCCCGGCCATCCCTACACCCAGGGCCTGATCCGCTCGATCCCGCGCATCGATCTCGACGCCGCGCACAAGACGCGGCTGGAGGCGATCGGCGGCTCGGTGCCGATCCTGATCAATCCGCTGCCCGGCTGCCGCTTTGCCGCCCGCTGCAAATACGCCATGAGCATCTGCACCGAAAAGGAGCCGCGGCTGCGCGAGATCGCGCCCGGCCACCGCATGGCCTGCCACCTCGGAGACGCGTCATGAGCGAACCGCTGCTGCGCGTTTCCAATCTGAAGAAGTACTTTCCGGTGCTGGGCGGCCTGCTCTCGCGCGAGGTCGGCCAGGTCTATGCGGTCGACGGCGTGTCGTTCTCGGTCAATCGCGGCGAGACGCTCGGCCTCGTCGGCGAATCCGGCTGCGGCAAGTCGACCACCGGCCGCTGCGTGCTGCGGCTGATCGAGCCGACCTCGGGCGAGGTCGTGTTCGACGGCCGGAGCGTGACGGGCCTCGGCGGCGGCGATCTGCGCGCCATGCGGCGCAACATGCAGCTGGTGTTCCAGGACCCGTTCGCCTCGCTCAATCCGCGCATGACCGTCGGCGCGATCCTCGGCGAGCCCTTCATCATCCATAACCTCGTGAGCTCGGCCAGCGAGCGCGAGGACCGCGTCGCGAGCCTCCTGGTCAAGGTCGGGCTGAAGGCCGAGCACATGCGCCGTTACCCGCACGAATTCTCCGGCGGCCAGCGCCAGCGCATCGCGATCGCCCGCGCGCTGACGCTGGAGCCGAAGCTGATCGTGTGCGACGAGCCCGTCTCCGCGCTCGACGTCTCGATCCAGGCCCAGGTCATCAACCTGCTCGAGGATCTGCAGGCCGAGCTGAACCTCACCTATCTGTTCGTCGCCCACGATCTCTCGGTCGTGGAGCACATCTCCGACCGAGTCGCGGTGATGTATCTCGGCCGCATCGTCGAGCTCGCCAAGGCCAGCGATCTCTACCGCAACCCGCAGCACCCCTACACCAAGGCACTGCTCTCGGCGGTGCCGGTGCCGGATCCCAAGGCGAAGCGCGACCGCATCCGCCTGAAGGGCGACGTGCCGAGCCCGATGAATCCGCCCAAGGGCTGCCACTTCCACACGAGATGTCCAATCGCCGAGGAGCGCTGCCGGCAGAGCGCGCCGGAGTTGCTGGAAGGCAGGAACGGGCATTCCGTGGCGTGCCATCTGGCGTAGGTCGCGCGCCAGATGCGATAGCCAGCCGGCGCGGGAGCGCACCGCCTAAAATATCGAAAACAACCCCATGCAAAGTAGCCGGCGGCTGCGGGCGTTCGACACGGCACTTGACATGTCGGGCAAATCAGCGACATCATTCGATAATTCCGAAATAATGGCGACGATAGTTGAATCGCGTCGTCAGACGTTAACGCCGCTTGGTCTTGGTCCGCGGCTTCGGTCCGGCCTTTGTCTTGATCTTCCGCCGCGGTGCAGGCGCGACGGCGTCCTCCACCTCATTCGCCTCCGTCCGCAGCGTCTCGAGCAGCCAGTCGCGAAACGCGCGCATGCCCGGCGTTACCTCGCGCGACTTCAGCCAGGTGAGCCAATAGGAGCCCGCCGGGACCTCGGCCGCGAACGGCCGCAGCAGCCGGCCGGACGCCAGCTCATTTCCGAACATCGCGATCGGCACCAGGCCGACACCGACACCGCGCGCGGCGGCCTCGGCCATCGCGACCGAGCTGTCGAAGATCGGCCCCTGTATCTTTGGACACGGCGCGCCGGCGACCGCAAACCACAGCGGCCATTCCTCGGCGCGGTAGGAGCGCAGCAGGAATTCCTGCGCGAGATCGGACGGCTTGCGCAGCCGGTCCGCCGCGTCGGGGCAGCACACCGGCGAGAGCGGTGCGGACAACAGATGGATCGCCTCGGTGCCGTGCCACGAGCCGTCGCCGAAGCGCAGCGCGAGATCGAGCCCGTCGCCCGCGATGTCGACGCGGTTGTTGTTGGTGAGCAGACGCAGATCGATATAGGGATGCGCGCGCTTGAAGCGGTCGACCCTTTGCAAGAGCCATCCGGTCGCGAACGTCGTGACGCAGCCGACGGTCACGACCTCGCGCGTGCCCTTGGCCTCGATGCGGTCGATCGCGGCGCCGATCCGGTCGAGCGCGTCTGACAGCACCGGCAACAGCGCCAGCCCCTCGTCGGTGAGCACCAGCCCGCGCGGCAGCCGGCGGAACAGGCTCGTGCCCAGGAGATCCTCGAGCTGCTTGACCTGATGGCTGATCGCGGTCTGCGTCACGCGCAGCTCCAGCCCGGCGCGGGTGAAGCTGAGCAGCCGCGCGGAGGCCTCGAAGGCGCGCAGCGCGTTCAGCGGGAGATGCCGGCGCACGGCGTCATGACCAAGTTTTCCTCATGTCTCGCTGTATAAATGATTGTTTGTGCGCCGTCACGCCGCCCGGCAGGTTCGCGCCGCCAACGGGAGATTCGACATGCTGACGAGACGGACATTTGGATTGCGCGCGCTGGGCCTTGCGGTGTCCTGCACTCTGGCGCGTTCAGGCGCGGCGGCGGGACCAAGCGATCCGGCGCAGCGGCTGCAGCAGGAGTTTGCGCGCATCGAGCTGGCGACCAGCGGCCGGCTCGGCGTCGCCGCGCTCGACATGGAGACGGGATTGCGCGCGAGCCGGCGCGGCGACGAGCGGTTCCCGATGTGCAGCACCTTCAAAGCGTTGGCCTCGGCTGCGGTGCTGCACCGGGTCGACCGCGGCGAATCCAGCCTCGATCAGCGCGTGCAAATCGAGGCCAAGGATATCTTGGCCTACGCGCCGGTCACCAAGGCGCACGTCGGATCGGCCATGACTCTGTCCGAACTCTGCGCGGCTGCCATCACACTCAGCGACAACACCGCCGCCAACCTGCTGCTGCGCGAGATCGGCGGGCCCGCCGGTTTTACCAGCTTCTTCCGCACCATCGGCGACAATGTCAGCCGGCTCGACCGCTGGGAGGTGGAGCTGAACGAAGCCGTGCCCGGCGACCAGCGCGACACCACGAGTCCTGTCGCGATGCTGAAGGATTTGCAGCGCGTCGTGCTCGGCGACGTTCTGCAGACCGTCTCGCGCCAGAAGCTGGTGGACTGGATGGTCGCCAACAAAACCGGCGACGCAAGGCTGCGTGCCGGCGTGCCCCGCGACTGGCGGGTTGCCGACAAGACCGGCACCGGCGAGCGCGGCACCTACAACGACATCGGCGTGTTCTGGCCGCCCGGCCGCAAGCCGATCGTGGTGACGGTTTACCTGACCGGGGCAAGTGCTCCCATGGAGAAGTGCAACGAGGTGATCGCCAATGTCGCGCGCGCCGTCGCCAATGCGAGCACCGGGCAGACCGGCTAAACCGGCGACGCCGACAACATCAGGCCGGCCAGCGACCAAGCAAGTCGCTCGCCGCCTCGAACAACGCTGCAACGCGCAATAGCTCGGCATCGGCCCGGAAGCGGCCGACCAGGTGCAGTCCGATCGGCAGGCCGTCGCGGCCGAAACCTGCGGGGATGCTGACGGCGGGATGCCCGGTCATGTTGAACAGCATGGTCCAGGGAAACCAGTGCGGCCGCACGCTGTCGAAACTCCGGCCGTCGATCTCGATCGTGCCGAACAGGTCCTGGTCGATCGGCAGCGCCGACCGGGTCAAGGTCGGCATCGCCAGGAGATCGCCGCGCGCGAACAGCGACTGCACCCGGCGGAACAGCGCGGTGCGCTCGAACATCGCCCGCTGGTAGTCGACACCGCTGACCTGGGCCGCCAGCGCGAGCTGCTTCAGGAAGGTTGCGCTGAGATCATCCGGATGATCGGCCGCGAGCTTCTCGAAGCGGGTGCGCCAGACGGTGTGATTGATCGCACGCCAGATCGGCTCGATGTCAAAGCCGTCGCCGGAAAACTCTTCGAGCGCGGCGCCGAGGCTCGCCAGACGGTCGAGGCTTGCCTTGAACGCCGCGGCCACATCGGATGTGACCGGACGCCCCGGCGGCGACAGGCAGAACAGCACCCGCCGGCCCTTGAGGTCGCCGCGCGGGGCGGCAAGCCTGAGATAGTCAGGCACCGGCACCCCGATCGACCAGGGGTCCGACGGATCTTCTCCCGCCATCGCCTGCATCATCAGCGCCGTATCGGCAACGGTGCGCGTGGTCGGCGTGACATAGGTCTGGTTGCCGAAAGCGTCCTGCACCTGGCTATGCGGGATCACCCCGTTGCTCTGCTTGATTCCGACCACACCGTTGCAGGCGGCGGGAATCCGGGTGGAGCCGCCGCCATCGGTCGCAACCGCCAGCGGCGCGATGCCGCTCGCGACGGCCGCCGCCGCGCCGCCGCTGGAGCCGCCACTGGACCGCTCGGCGCTCCATGCATTGCGGGTTCGCCCGAACAGCGGCGAGTCGGTCAGGCACTTGCTGCCGAACTCCGGCGTCGTGGACTTGCCGATCAGTATGCCGCCCTGGGCACGGAGGCGGGCCACCGCGACGGCGTCATTGTCGGGCACGTTGTCCCGGTACGGCACCGCGCCGAAGGTCGTCCGGACGTCTTTGGTGTTGACGATGTCCTTCACGGTGAAAGGGATGCCGTGGAGCAGACCTAGCGGCTCGCCGGCCGTGATTTGCCGCTCGGCGGCTTTCGCCTGCGCCATCGCCGCATCGCCGCACAGCGTGATGAAGCAGTTCAATTCGGGTTGCAGCCGCTCGGCACGGGCGAGCACCGCGCGCGTAACCTCGACAGGCGAAACCTCCTTGCGGGCGATGCGCCCACGAAGCTCAACGGCAGACAGCAGACACAGATCGTCGCTCATTTGGGCAGGGACTCGCGTCAGACAGGGTCGACGCCGCATCGTGCCGCGCGGCATGCGGCAAGTCCATCCGCTCGGACGCATGGCGCAACGCCGTGGAGCCACGACGGGTGCATGGCCTGCCGGCTCCGGCGGGCCCTTCCCGGCCGCGCGGCTTGGCAGCGACGGAGGATCATGCGACGCTTGAACCGAATGCTGTCAGCATGACGGAGGACCACGCCTTGTATCGCCGCATCGCCCTCGCCGTGCTGATCGTTGCCGGCAGCGTGCCCGGCAGCCTCGCGGCGCCCGATCCGGCGCGGTGCCGCGAGCTGATCCGCAAATACGAAACCGACAAGGCCCAGCTCAGCGCGATCGAGATCTCGCTGTCGCTGTTTGCGGCCGCCAATGCCGATTGCATCAACCTTGCTACCGAGCTGCTCGATCACGGCGCCTCGGTCGATGCGCGGGACCGGCTGGGCGCAAGGCCGCTGAGCCATGCCGCCCGCTCCGGCCATCTTGCCATGGTCGACCTGCTGCTGGCACGCGGCGCGCCGCTCGATGCGCGCAACCTCGCGGGATCGACCGCGCTGTACTTTGCCGCCGAGCGCGGCCATGTCGCGATCGTGCAGCGCCTGATCGACCGCGGCGCCGACGTCAATCTCACCGGACGCAGCGGCGCCTCCCCGGTCGCGGCCGCGGCCTATGCCGGCCGGGACATGGTGGTACGCATGCTGCTGGCGCACGGCGCCGACGGCCGCAAGGCTGACGACACCGGCAAGCCGCCGGTCATCTACGCCGCGGCCGGCGGCCAGCTCGGCATCGTCAAGCAGCTGCTCGCGCGCGAGATCGACATCAACGCGCGCTACGCCAACGATCTGACGCTCCTGATGTGGGCCGCCGGACCGGATGAGACCGTGCCGGAGGCGCAGGCGCTGGAGGTCGTCTCATATCTGCTGGACGTCGGAGCCAAGGTCGACGACCGCGATGCGCGCGGCCGCACGGCGCTGATGATCGCCGCCGAAGGCAACCATCCGGCGATTGCCAGGACACTGCTGGCGCACGGCGCCGACCCTGCGCTGGCCGACAAGGCCGGCAAGCACGCCGCCGATCTCACCATCCTCTCAGTGCTGCGCGAAGAGCTGACGCCGCGTTGAAGCGACTTGCTCGGACGTCATGGCCGGGCTTGTCCCGGCCATCCACGTCTTCCTTTGCCTGGATACCAAGACGTGGATGCCCGGGACAAGGCCGGGCATGACGAGTGTCCGCAGCTACAACCCCGCCAGATAGTCCACCAGCGCGGCAAGGTCGTCGGGCGAAGTTGCCAGCATCAGGTCGGACATGCCGGGATTGTTGCCGCGCGCGCGGGTGCGGAAATCGGCGATGGTCTTGGCGAGGTAATCCCGTCCCATGCCGGCGAGCCGCGGCACCGTGCCGTCGCCCTGGAAGCGATCGAGATGGCAGGCCGGGCAGCCGACCGAGCGGCTGGCGCTGACCGCCTTCTCCGCCACGTCCTTGGGCGCGCGCGGCTGGCCGAGGTCAGGCCACGGCTTCTGCGAAAGATATTCCGCAATCGCCAGCATGTCGTCGCGCTCGAACTGCGCCGCGATCGGCTGCATGATCTCGCTCTTGCGATCGCCGCGCTTGAAATCGCGCAGCTGGATGTAGAGATAGCCGGCCTGCTGGCCCCAGATCGTCGGAATGGTCTTGTCGACCGGCTTGCCGTTCTCGCCGTGGCAGCCGGCGCAGACCTGCACTTTTTCCTCAATCGTCTCTGCGCGCGCCTGCGCCGCAATCAGCAACAGCGCGGCGCCGCAAATCATCAATCTACTGAACATCTGCTCATCCGTAGAAAACAGAAGCGGGACCGAACCGGTCCCGCCTCGCCGTCAATGTTTGCACGCGTGATGATGCATCAGGCTCGGGCTCAGTCGAGCGTGAAGGCGATGATGTTGTTGCCACGCTTGTAGTCGAGCTGGGTGTTACCACCCGCGCCGACCACGACATATTGCTTGCCGCCGACCATGTAGCTCGACGGCGGCGCGTTGACGCCGGCGCCGGCCCGGAAGCTCCACAGCTCCTTGCCGTTCGACGAATTGTAGGCCGCGAACTTGCCGTTGCCTTCGCCGGTGAAGACCAGGCCGCCGGCGGTGGCGAGGATGCCGCCGATCATCGGCTCGGGCGTGTTGACCTGCCATTTGATCTTGCCGTTGTTGTAGTTCACCGCGGTGATGTTGCCCGCCTGCTTCTCGCCCGGGATCACCTTGAAGGCACCGCCCAGCCACAGCTTGCCGTTCGGATAGGCCGAGCTCTCGACGTGGTAGGTCATCGGCTGGTGCAGGTTGATGGCGTAGGCCAGCTCCTGTCCCGGATCGGTCGCGATCGGCGACCATTCGACGCCGCCATTGGCGCCGGGCAGCATGCGCGCACCTTCCTTGGTCGGCAGCACCCACATGTTCTCCTGCGGCACCATCGCCTCGGAGAAGCGGATCAGGCTGCAGTCCTTGCGATCGTGCACATAGATGTGCCCGGTCTTGCCGGCATGAATGACGCCGGGAATCGTCTTGCCGCTCTTGTCCTTGACGTTGACCAGCACCGTCGGGCTGACCGCGTCGAGGTCCCAGACGTCATGGGCGATGTACTGGAAGTGGCAGACATACTTGCCGGTGTCGAGATCGAGCGAGACCAGCGAGTTGGTGTAGAGGTTGTCACCGGGCCGGTTCGAGCCGTCGAGGTCGGGCGACGGGTTGCCGACGACGAAGTAGATCCGGTTGGTCGCGAGATCGACCGACGGGTTCTGCCACACACCGCCACCGAGCTTGGCATAGGGATCGCCGATCTTGGCGAGCATGTCCTTCTCGGCCTGGATATTGCGATGCATGTCGCGGCCGGTGGCATCCTTGGTCGCCCAGACACCGACGGAGTTCTCCGGAATGGTGTGGAAATTCCAGAGCTGCTTGCCGGTCTTGGCGTCATAGGCGCGCACGAAGCCGCGGATGCCGTACTCGCCGCCATTGGTTCCGATCAGCACCTTATCCTTGACCACGGTCGGCGCCATCGTCTCGCTGTAGCCGAGCTCGGGATCGGCGATGTTGGTGGTCCAGACCACCTCGCCGGTCTTGGCATTCAGCGCCATCAGCTTGGAATCGAGCGTCGCCAGATAGACCCGGTCGCCGAGCACCTGGACGCCGCGATTGTTGGGACCGCAGCAATAGACCGTGATCGGGCCCATCTTGTGGGCGTAGTGCCAGAGCTGCTGACCGGTCTTGGCGTCGAGCGCATAGACATGGCTGAACGACGTCGTGACAAACATCACGCCATCGACGACGATCGGAGACGTCTCAAGCGATTCCTTGACGTCGGTCTGGAAGATCCATGCGACGTGCAGGTCCTTCACATTGTCCCGGCTGATCTGCTTGCCCGGATAGAATCGCGTCTGGGCATAGTTGCCGTTGGTGAGCAGGAAATCCCTGCTGTTCTTGTCGGCGGCGTTGAGCTGCTCCTGGGTCACCGGAGAAACATTGGCGTTGCCGAGGACCGACTGCTTCTCCTGCTTGACTTCCTGCGCGATGGCGGCGCCCGACAACAGGCCAACGCCGAGTGCGGCGGCGAATGCCGCAATCCCTTTCACATACATATCTTCCCCCGTTATTTCTTGGTTGCAATATTAGGGATGCGTGTCTGCTACTTCCCTTCGAGGCCCGGTCGCCCTGGCGAGCCCGCAACCCGTTGCGTGGCCTGGTTGCGCTGCAATAGACGATCAAAAAAGGACGAAGACAGGTATCGATGGATGGATTCCATGTTAGCGCGGTCTTTCACAAAGACAACCGATGCGCTCAATGCGAAGCCGAAGCAGCATGACTTCGCACGCTCGAAATGTAGCGATCGCGGGCTGGCATCAAATCCGAGCGATATCGGGTGCTTCGGACGCCTTCACGCATCGCCGGGCAGATTTGCCTTCGCAGGCGCAGCACGCAAAATGAGACTAAGCGTCAAGCGACGGCATCGCGCGAGAGGCCGCGCCGGCTGAGGCCGTGGATGCCCTACCAATCGTCGGCCGGCAACTCCCGGCTGCGCGGCGGATCGGCGCCGGGCCGCGTGCAGGTGAAGGCGGCACACTTGCAAGCAAAGGACAGCGCACGAGTCAGCTCGGCTGCGGGGACGTCGCGCAACCGCGGCTGCGCGATCCGGTCCAGCCGATGCAACGCAGCGAGCAGCGCCGCCTGAAAGCTGTCGCCGGCGCCGATCGTATCGACGACGTTGACCACCGGCGCTTCGGCCGCGATCGGTCCGGCATTGCGATGCCAGGCGCAAGCGCCATCATTGCCGCGCGTAATGACGACGAGCGATGCGCCGCCCGACAGCAGCGTCTCGGCCCGCGCAGCATGGGCCTCGTCACCGAACAGATAGGCGAAGTCGACGTCGGACATCTTCACGATGTCGGCCTTGCCGCAGAACGCCAGCATGCGCGCGCGATAGGCGTCCTTGTCCTTGACGAGGTTCGGTCGGCAGTTTGGATCGAGCGAGATCGTCACGTTCGGCCGCGCATCCTCGATCAAGGCCAGCGTCTCCGCCGCACCCTTGTCATGGACCAGCGTGGTCGAGCCGGTATGCACGCAGGTGACGCCGTCAAGCGCGACCGCATCGCGCCGATAGGTCCAGTTCCGCGACGCGGTGTCGGCGTCGTAGAAGGCGTATTGCGTCTCGGTGCCGGTGACGCGCGCAAAGGCCAGCGTGGCCTGGCGATTGCTGCGGGTGGCGCGACGAAGATCGACGCCGGACGCCGCGGCATGATCGGCGATCATCCTGCCGAAGGTGTCGGTCGAGATGCCGCCGACAAAGCCGGTGGGAACATCGAGCCGCGCGCTGCCGATCGCGATGTTGAGGCAGGAGCCGCCGACGGCGGGCGTCAAGGCCTCACGTCCATCCGCCGTCTTCGACGGCAGGAAATCGATCAGCGCATCTCCGCAACTCAGCAGCATGGGGCAAACCTTACGTCGGCGCTTCGCCGGGCGCCCGCCTCATCGCCTCGCGGCTGTCGCGGTCAAGCTCCCGCAGCAGCTTGTGCACGCCGCGCTTCTTGCGATGGAACTCGGCAAGCTCCGGCCTGGTCGGCTCGCTCAACCGCCCGAGCGCCGACATGCCGGCCATCGCCGCATTGATCGAATTGTGCGCACCGCTGGCGACCGCGCCCAGCATCGCCGCGCCGAGCAAAACGGGTTCTTGCGTCTGCGGCAGCGCCACCGTGTAGCCTGTCGTGTCGGCCATGATCTGGCGCACCAGGGGGCTGCGGCTCGCGCCGCCGCCGATCACGATGGTCTTGCCGTTGACGCCATGCGCCTGCAAGGCGTCGATGACGTCGGCAAGGCCATAGGCCAGCCCGCACAGGCCGGCGATGAACAGCCGCTCCAGCGCCGACACGTCGGTGTCGAGATCGAGGCCCGCGATCACCGCGCGCGAGCCGGGATCGGCATAGGGCGAACGGTTGCCGAGGAACTCCGGCAGAACGTGAACGTTGCGCGCGAGCAACGCCGCAGCACCGGCATTGCCGCTGCGCGCCAGGATGCGCTTCTCGAGATATTCGATGACGTCGACGCCGTCGGTCTTCGCCGCGAGCGCAACCTCGGCATGCGCCGGATGCGACTTGAGCAGGTGATCGATCGCAGCGCCCGCCGCCGATTGGCCGCCCTCGTTGAGCCAGAAGCCCGGCACCATGCCTTCGAAATACGGCCCCCAGACGCCGGGCACGAAGCAGGGATCGACCGTCGTCGCCATGATGCAGGCCGACGTTCCCATGATGTAGGCGAGCCGTTGGCAGACATCGACCTCGGCGCCGGAGCCATCGCGGCCGCCGATCGCGCCGACGCCGCCGGCATGGGCATCGATCAGGGAGGCACCGACCGCGGTTCCCGGCAGCAGGCCGAGATCGCGCGCGGCATCCTCGGACAGCCCGCGGCCGAGCGGCGAGCCGGGCGGCACGATCTCGCTGCCGATCCGCCCAAAGCGGTCGGCCGCGAGCGCCTCGAGCCCGACCCGCTTGAAAAAGGATTCACTCCAGCCGCCCTCGTCAGCGACATAGGTCCATTTGCAGGTGACCGTGCAGGTCGAGCGCGCCAGCGAGCCGGACGCGCGGAACGACAGATAGTCGGCAAGATCGAAGAAATGCCCGGCGGCCTCGAAGGTCGCGGGCAGATGCCGCTTCAGCCAGAGGATTTTCGGGATCTCCATCTCCGGCGAGATGGCGCCGCCGACATAGCGCAGCACCTTGTCGCCGGTCGCATTGACGAATTCGGTCTCGTCCATTGCGCGGTGGTCCATCCAGACCACGACATTGCGTAGGGGATCGCCGGACGGGCTGACGGTGAGCGGCCGGCCTTCCCTATCCAGCACAACCAGCGAACAGGTCGCGTCGAAGCCGATGCCTTTGACGTGTTCGGCGGCAACCGCAGCCTCCCGCATCGCACCGCGCACGGAGGCGACGCAGGCCGCCCAGATGTCGTCGGACGATTGCTCGACGATGTCGCCGGGCTCGTGCCAGACCCGGATCGGATGCCGGGCCGACCCGAGCAGCTTCCCCGACTCGTCGAACACGCCCGCCCGGGCGCTGGTGCTTCCGACGTCCACCCCGATATAGGCTTGCCGCATGACCGCTTTATCTTTGCTTGAGCATGATCCCCGGGCGCAAGCCTACCAGCAAGTGTAGCCGCCATCGACCAGAACGATGCTTCCGGTCATCAGGCTCGACGCCTCGGACGCCAGGAACAGCACCACGGAGGCGATCTCGTCAACCTGCCCCATCCGCGCCATCGGGGTTCCACCGATCCAGGCGTCGTACATTCTGGGGCTGTTCTTCACGAAGGCGTTCAGCGGCGTCTCGATATAGGTCGGCGCCACGGCGTTGACGCGAACCCCGCGCGCGCCCCATTCGGCGGCGAGCGATTTGGTCAGGTGATGCACCGCGGCCTTGGAAGCGTTGTAGAAGCACTGTTCCTGCGGCTTGTTGACGATGAAGCCGGACATCGAGCCGACATTGACGATAGTGCCGGACTTCGCCTTCAGCATGTGATTGCCGAAGGCGCGACAGCACCAGAAGGTGCCGTTCAGGTTGACGTCGATGACGTTGAGCCAGTGCTCGTCGGTCACGGTTTCCGCCGGCGTCTCGCTGCGGGCGATGCCGGCATTGTTGACGAGAATGTCGACCTTGCCGTACTTGCCGACCAGTTCGTCGGCGACCGCGGCGACGCGACCGGAATCCGTCACGTCCATCAGCGCGATGTCGGCGTCAAAGCCCTTGGCCTTCAGCGCCGCCTGGGCGTCATTGGCAACCTTGGCGTCGCGATCGCCGATGATGACCTTGGCGCCGGCTTCGGCGAGCGCCTCGGCGC
Source organism: Bradyrhizobium brasilense (assembly GCF_029714345.1). Taxonomy (NCBI): domain Bacteria; kingdom Pseudomonadati; phylum Pseudomonadota; class Alphaproteobacteria; order Hyphomicrobiales; family Nitrobacteraceae; genus Bradyrhizobium; species Bradyrhizobium brasilense. The sequence goes on along the minus strand of NZ_CP121669.1, from coordinate 2,427,875 downwards.
AGGCGAGCCCGATGCCCTGACCTGCGCCGGTGATGATGGCGGTCTTGCCGCCGAGCCTGAACTTTTCGAGATACATTTTCTTCTTCCTTAGCTTCTTTTTGAGCATGATCCGTTCGGAAAACCGCTTCACGCTTTGCGCTAACGCGGCCCTCCGGGTCCGGATCATGCTCTATGCGTGAATCGATTTTCCGCTGTCGTCGAAACGGTGGATGCGCGCCGGATCCGGGATCAGCGACACCCGGTCGCCGGGATGCAGGTCAAGCTCGCCGACATAGCGCGCGGTCAGCATTCCCAGCGGTCCGGCGTCGACATAGAGGAAAGTGTCGCTGCCGAGATGCTCGGCGACCGAGACGGTGCCGTGCCAGCCGCCCTGCCCGTCGCGCTCGACCCTCAAATGCTCGGGCCGCACCCCGATGGTCGCGGCGCCCTGCTGCTTGGCGATCTCACCGGTGACGAAGTTCATCTTCGGCGAGCCGATGAAGCCGGCGACGAACAGATTGGCCGGCTTCTCATAGAGCTCGAGCGGCGAACCGTATTGCTCGATCTTGCCGCCGTTCAGCACCACGATCTTGTCCGCCATGGTCATGGCCTCGACCTGGTCGTGGGTGACGTAGATCGCCGTGGTGCCGAGCTGCTTCTGCAACCGCGTCACCTCGAGCCGCATCTGCACGCGCAGCGCGGCATCGAGATTGGACAGCGGCTCGTCGAACAGGAACGCCTTCGGCTCGCGCACGATGGCGCGCCCGATCGCGACGCGCTGGCGCTGGCCGCCGGAGAGCTCGCGCGGCTTGCGGTCGAGATAGGGCGTCAGGTTGAGCGTCGCCGCGGCGGCCTCGACCTTGCGGTTGATCTCGCCCTTGGCGATCCCGGCCATCTTCAGGCCGAACGCGATGTTGCCGCGCACGCTCATATGCGGATAGAGCGCGTAGGACTGGAACACCATCGACAGCCCGCGCTTGGCCGGCGGCACGTCGACCACATTGCGTCCGTCGATCAGGATGGCGCCGCCGGTGACGTCCTCGAGCCCCGCGATCAGCCGCAGCAGCGTGGTCTTGCCGCAGCCGGACGGACCGACGAAGACGACGAAGGAGCCGTCGGCGATGTCGAGATCGGCGCCCTTGATGATGTGGACCGGCCCGAACGATTTTTGCACACCCTGCAGCGTAATCTGACCCATGGCAAAAGCCTTTCTGCTACTTGACCGCGCCGAAGGTCAGGCCGCGGACGAGCTGCCGCTGACTGAACCAGCCGAGCACGAGAATGGGCGCGATCGCGAGCGTCGACGCCGCCGACAATTTCGCCCAGAACAATCCTTCCGGGCTGGAATAGGACGCGATGAAGACGGTGAGCGGCGCGGCCTCGAGCGTCGACAGGTTGAGGGTCCAGAACGCCTCGTTCCACGCCAGGATCAGATTGAGCAGCAACGTCGAGGCCAGCCCCGGCACCGCCATCGGCGTCAGCACGTAGATCAGCTCGCGGCCGATCGTGGCGCCGTCCATCCGCGCCGCCTCGAGGATGTCCTTCGGGATCTCCTTGAAATAGGTGAACAGCATCCAGATCACGATCGGCAGATTGCCGAGGCACAGGATGAAGATCAGGCCGGAGCGGGTGTCGAGCAGGCCGAAGGTGCGGTAAATCAGATAGATCGGCACCAGCACGCCGACCGGCGGCATCATCTTGGTGGACAGCATCCAGAGCAGCACGTCCTTGGTCCGCTTGGTCGGCGAGAACGCCATCGACCACGCCGCCGGGATCGCGATCAGCATCGCGATCAAGGTCGAGCCGCCGGCGATGATGATCGAGTTGAGCGCGTGATGGAAATAGTCGCTGCGCTCCTGCACCGTGGCGTAGTTCTCGGTGGTCCAGTGGAAGAACAGGAACGAGGGCGGGATCGCGAACGCCTCGAGCTCGGTCTTGAAGCTCGCCAGCACCATCCAGAGGATCGGGAAGAAGATCAGGAAGCCGACCAGCCAGGCCGCCACCGTCGAGATCACCTTGCGCCGTGTCGTGACCATCCGCGCCATGACGTTACGCCTCCAGATTCCGGCCGACGATACGAACGAGGAAGAAGGCGACGATGTTGGCGAGCACCACCGCGACCAGGCCGCCCGCCGAGGCGCTGCCGACGTCGTACTGGATCAGCGCCTGCGAATAGATCAGGAAGGCGATGTTGGTGGTCTGCAGGCCGGGGCCGCCGCCGGTGGTGACGAAGATCTCCGCGAACACCGTGAGCAGGAAGATGGTCTCGATCAGGATCACCACGGTGATCGGGCGCGCCAAATGCGGCAGCGTGATGTAGATGAAGGTCGAGATCGCGCTGGCGCCGTCCATCTCGGCGGCCTCCTTCTGCTCCTCGTCGAGCGATTGCAGCGCAGTGAGCAGGATCAGGGTCGCGAACGGCAGCCACTGCCAGGAGATGATCAGGATCACCGAGAACAGCGGCGCGTCGTTGAACCAGTCGATCGCCGGCAGCCCGAACAGATGCGCGATCCAGGCGAACAGGCCCGACACCGGATGCATCAACAGGTTCTTCCAGACCAGCGCGCTCACCGTCGGCATCACGAAGAACGGCGCGATCACCATCAGGCGGACGATCGAGAGCCCGACCACCTGCTGGTCGAGCAGCAGCGCCAGCGGCACGCCGAGGATGATCGTGATCGCGAGCACCGAGCCGACCAGCACCAGGGTGTTCTGCAACGAGGCGAGGAAGGCCGGATCGGTCAGGAAGTAGCGGAAATTCTCCAGCCCAACGAATGATTCAGAGCCGGGATCGAGCAGATTGTAATGCAGGGTCGCGAAATAGATCGTGAGCGCCAGCGGCACGATCATCCAGATGAACAGCAGCGCCACCGCGGGCGTGAGCAGCGTGCGTGCGAGCAGTTGGGTCTGCTGGGTCGCCATCCCCGCCTCCTTCTCAAGGAAAGGAGCGACCATCCCGCTGCGGGACAGGATGGTCGCGAGTGGCCCAGCTCGGGAGGTCTAAGCTGGTCGGGCGGCCAAGGCGGCTGTCGCGCCTTAGCTATCGAGTCGCGGCTTTGTTTTGAGCATGATCTTTTCGGAAAACCGCTTCACACTTTTCCGGATCATGCTCATTTGATGTAGCCCGCGCGCTTCATTTCGCGCTCGGTCACGGACTGGGCAGCGGTGAGCGCCGCATCGACGGTGGTCGAGCCTGAGAGCGCCGCGGAGAACTGCTGGCCCACCTGGGTGCCGATACCCTGGAATTCAGGGATCGCCGCGTACTGCACGCCGACGTAAGGCACCGGCTTCACCGTCGGCTTGTTCGGATCGGCGGCATCGATCGAGGCCAAGGTCAGCTTGGCGAAGGGGGCGACCTTCAGATAGTCGGGGTTCTTGTACAGCGAGGTGCGCGTGCCCGGCGGCACGTTGGCCCAGCCTTCCTTCGCGGCGACGAGCTTGGTGTAATCCTTGCTGGTCGCCCAGGCGATGAACTTCTCGGCCGCCTCGACCTTCTTCGAACCGGCAGGAACCGCGAGACTCCATGCCCACAGCCAGTTGGCGTTCTTGCCGAGCCCGGTGTTCGGCGCCAGCGCAAAGCCGACCTTGTCGGCGACCGTGGATTCCTTCGGATTGCTGACGAACGACGCCGCCACCGTGGCATCGATCCACATCGCGCATTTGCCGGCGTTGAACAGTGCGAGGTTCTCGTTGAAGCCGTTGGAAGAGGCGCCGGGAGGGCCGGCCTGCTTCATCAGGTCGACATAGGTCGTCAGCGTCTTCTTCCATTCCGGCGAGGTGAATTGCGGCTCCCACTTCTCGTCGAACCAGCGCGCACCAAAGGAATTCGCCATCGCGGTCAGGAACGCCATGTTCTCGCCCCAGCCGGCCTTGCCGCGCAGGCAGATGCCATAGACGCCGCCCGACTTGTCGGTCAGCTTCTTGGCGGCGTCGACCACGAAGTCCCAGGTCGGGCTCTCCGGCATCTTCAAGCCGGCCTTGTCGAACAGGTCGGTGCGATACATCACCATCGAGCTTTCGCCGTAGAACGGCGCGGCATAGAGCTTGCCGTCGACCGAGACCGCGTCCTTGATCTTGGGCAGGAGGTCGCCGACGTCGTAATCGGCGCCGAGCTTGTCGAGCGGCACCAGCCAGTTCTTCTTGGCCCAGATCGGCACCTCATAGGTGCCGATGGTGAGCACGTCGAACTGGCCGCCCTTGGTGGCGATGTCGGTGGTCACGCGCTGGCGCAGCACGTTCTCCTCGAGCGTTACCCATTTGACGGTGATGTCGGGATTCTTCGCGGTGAATTCGCTGGTGAGCCCCTGCATGCGGATCATGTCGCCATTGTTGACGGTCGCCACCGTCAGCGTGGTCTGGGCGATCGAGGGGGCAGAGATCAAAACAGCAGCCGCGCCCGCAACGGCGCAAAGGACGTTTTTCAAGGTGACCTCCCTTATGTCACGTTGAGCATATGCCCACGTGTTGAGCGTATGTTCATACTGCCGTCAAATTTTGTCAAGCGCGCGGAAGCGCCGTCCCGCGCGTTTGCGGGTTCCACTGCACGCTGGAATGGAGGTGTTTGCGGAGATGAAGAAGGGCGCTGAGACCAGAAGGCAACTTGATTTGCGGCCACAGCGGGACTGCGCTCCCTCGCCCCGTTCTTACGGGGAGAGGGTTGGGGTGAGGGGCTCTTCCCGCGCATACGAAGCGGACGAATGCGCGGAGATCCCCCTCACCCGGATCGCATCTCCGATGCGATCCGACCTCTCCCCGCAGGCGGGGCGAGGTGAAGTACGACTCGTGGCGCCTAGCGATCCAGCACCGCGCGCGCGGTGGCCTCATCGGTGATGAGGCCGTTGACCACCCGGCCCGCCAATGCGGCCTTGATCGACGGCACCTTGGCGGCGCCGACGGCCGCGGCGATCGTGGTCGCTTCCGCGGGGATCTGCGGCGGAATGCTCGTCAGCCGCTTGTTGGTGCCGCCCTTGATCAGGCGGCCCTTGGCGTCATAGGCCCAGCCGGTCACCTCGCCGACCGCGCCGAGCCGCATCATCTCGAGCAGCTCCTCACGGGTGACGAAGCCGTCGACATGGACCTGGGCCTTCTGGTCCATCTGGCCGATGCCGATCAGCCGCAGATCGGCCTTGGCGGCGACCGCCCTCACCCGCGCGATCGGGTCGATGCGCACCATGCGGTTGCGCTCGTCCTCGCTCGACATCAGGAACGGCAGCGGCATCGGGTAATGGCGCGCGCCGGTGCGATCGGCGAGCCGTCCCACCGTGTCGTAGAAGCTCGCCGAGCCGTCGGCGGAGATGTTGCCGACCAGCGAGACGATCTGGTGATCCGGCCGCTCGATCGGCGAGACCCGCTCGACCGCGGCGCGCACCGCGCGGCCGGTGCCGAGCGCCACGATCACGGGCGTCTCCGAACGCAGCGTCGTCTCCAGCAGATTGGCGCTGCGCTCGGCGATCCCTGCATTCGACAGCGGCGCCGCCGGATCGGTCGGCACGACGTCGCAATGCACGAGGTCGAACCGCGCCTTCAGCCGGGAGGCCAGCTCCATGCAGGCCGCGATCGGATGTTCGAGGCGGAACGTGATCAGCCGCTCCGCCAGGCACAGCGACACCAGACGCTGCGCCGAGGCGCGCGACACCTGCAGCATTTTCGCAATCTCATCCTGGGTGTGGCCCGCGATGAAATACAGCCAGCCGGCGCGCGCCGCATCGTCGAGGCGAGACTTTTCGTTGTCGGGCGCAGCCATCGTCTTGCGTCAGCCTTCCATCCAGAAATCCGTCATCGCGGCGAAGATTCGATCCGCCCCCGCTTGCCGCAGCAGAGCACTGCCATCCGCCAACCGATAGTGGGCGCCGCCGACAAATCCCCACACTTTCATGCCCGCCGCCTTCGCAGCCATCACACCGCTGACGCTGTCCTCGATCACGAGCGTGCGGCGCGACGCGGCGCCCATTGCGCTTGCCGCATGCAGGAACAGATCCGGGGCCGGCTTGCCGCGCTTGACCATCTGCGCGGTGTAGAGCCGCGGCCCGAAGCTGGCAGCGAGGCCGGTCAGCTCCAGCGAAAACTTCACCCGCTCGAGATCGCTCGATGAGGCGACACAATATGGCAGCCGCAATTCCTTGAGCACCGCCGCGATGCCGGCGATCGGCTTCAGCCGGGAGCGGAAGGTCTCACGGACCTGCAGCGCGAGGTCAGGCAGAAACGTCTCGGGCAATGGCTTTCCCACGCCCCGGCAGTAGTCGACCAGGGCCGCGGTGCTGCGGCCGAGGAAGAGCTCGAGCGCCCGCTCGGTGCTCATCCCGATGCCGGCCCGAACCATCGCCTCGGCAAGACAGCGGCAGCTCAATTCCTCGCTGTCGACGAGCACGCCGTCGCAGTCGAAGATGACGAGATCAGTCTCGGGAAGCCGCGGATCCATCCCGACATGAGATCATATGCTCACGCCATGAGCAATAGATCACGGTTTCCGCGCGGAATGCCGCGCCTCAAATGGTCGCGGTGCACCGCCAGGGATGCTGTGCGACAAGGCGAAATGCCGCATGACACACCTCTGATCGCGACCGTCGTCGCGGGCCTCGGCCTCGCTTTTGTCTTCGGAACCATCGCCCAGCGCTTTCGGGTTCCGCCACTGGTCGGTTATCTGCTCGCGGGCGTGGCCGTCGGTCCCTTCACGCCCGGCTTCGTTGCCGATCAGGCGCTGGCAACCGAGCTGGCGGAGCTCGGTATCATTCTCCTGATGTTCGGCGTCGGCCTGCATTTCTCGCTGAACGATCTGTTGTCGGTACGCGCGATCGCGGTGCCCGGCGCGATTGCGCAGATCGCGGTCGCCACATTAATGGGCCTCGGCCTCGCGCTGTTGATGGGCTGGACCGTCGGCGCGGGTCTGGTGTTCGGCCTCGCGCTGTCGGTCGCAAGTACCGTCGTGCTGTTGCGCGCGCTGCAGGAGCGCCGCCTGATGGACACCGAACGCGGCAAGATCGCGGTCGGCTGGCTGATCGTCGAAGACCTCGCCATGGTGCTGGCGCTGGTGCTGTTCCCGGCGGTGGCGAGCTTGCAGGGCGGCGATGGCGCGGCGCTCACCTCCGACCCCCTCGCCGCCCGTTTCGGTCTCGGGCTCACCGGCGTGCTGGTGCTGACGCTGATCAAGATCGCCCTGTTCATCGCGCTGATGCTGGTGGTCGGACGCCGGCTGATCCCGTGGGTCCTGCACTACATCGCGCATACCGGCTCGCGCGAGCTGTTCCGGCTGACCGTGCTCGCGATCGCGCTCTGCATCGCGTTCGGCGCGACCAAGCTGTTCGGCGTCTCGCTGGCGCTCGGCGCCTTCTTCGCCGGAATGATGCTGCGGGAATCGCCGCTCAGCCAGCGCGCGGCCCAGGAGACCTTGCCGCTGCGCGACGCGTTCGCGGTGCTGTTCTTCGTCTCCGTCGGCATGCTGTTCGACCCGATGAGCGTGGTCCGCGAGCCCTGGCCATTCGTCGCGACGCTGTTCGTCATCGTGGTCGGCAAGTCGATCGCCGCCCTTCTGATCGTCGTGCTGTTCCGTCATCCGATGGCAACCGCCCTGATGATCTCGGCGAGCCTCGCCCAGATCGGCGAATTCTCCTTCATCCTGGCCGAACTCGGCGTTGCGCTCAATCTGCTGCCGAAGGCCGGCCGCGACCTGATCCTGGCGGGCGCGATCTTCTCGATCATGCTCAACCCGCTGGTGTTCGCGGTGGTCGACTGGCTGACGTCGCGGCTCGAGAAGCCGCAGACCTCCTCGCCAACCGCCGCGGCCTCTGAACCAATCCCGGTCACCGAATTGCAGGATCACACCATCCTGGTCGGCTACGGCCGGGTCGGCAGCATCGTTGGCGATGCGCTGCATCAACGCAGCGCGCCGTTCCTCGCGGTCGAGGCGTCCGACGACATGGTTGCCAAGCTCAAGGAGCGCGGCATCGAAGCTCTGATGGGCAACGCCGCGCGCGCCAGCGTGCTGCGCGCGACCAATCCGGCCGGCGCGCGATCGCTGGTCATCGCCATTCCCGAAGCCTTCGAGGCCGGCCAGATCGTCGAGCAGGCGCGCGCCGCGAATACCGATATCCAGATCATCGCCCGTGCACATTCCGACGCCGAGGTCGATCATCTCAAGGCACTTGGCGCCGACATCGTGATCATGGGCGAGCGCGAGATCGCCCGCGGCATGATCGAGGAGCTCGACAGGGCGCGTCCGGCTGCTATGCGAACGGCCGAGCAGGATTCGGCAGCTTGAGATAGACTGCGCCCATCGTACCGATGCGCGCCGCGCGTCACGCGATGAGGGAGATCGAGCGATGGCCTTCAAGAGCCCGCACGTATCGCTGGTGTCGTTCTCGGTCGAGATCGGCGCCGCGGACACGACAAACGTCATGCAGATCGAGACCGACTTGCATCTGAACACCCGTCATCCGAGCTATGACGCGGCCGCCGTGGAGCGGCTGGTGCGTGACGCACAAGCCTATCTCGCCGGCAATGCCGGCCAAGTCACCCGGATCCGGCTGGTCTCCACCCGCGGCGGCCAGACCTGAAGCCTCATTATTTGAGCTCTTTGTTTGAGCGTGATCTCCGCGCAAACGCTTTGCGTTTGTCGCGAGGGAAAACCGGCTTCCACTTTTCCGGATCATGCGCTAGCCGCCAAGGAATGCCGGCGCCAGATCCTCCTGCACGATGATGTTGGCGGCTTCCGTCGTCAGTTCGCTGCCGACCAGGTCAAGATTCTTGGCGGCCTCGAACAGCATCGACCGGACGTCGTCCGGCGTCAGCACGCCCTTCGCGATCAGCTTGCGCACCAGCGCCTGCAGGATAAGAACGTCGATCTCGCCATGCGCCAGCGGCGTCGGCTTGTCCGTCATGATCGTCTCCCAGGCTGATCCCAAGGTTGAGTCCCAAGGCTGAGGTTCGTCGCAAGTGAGGCGCCTAGCGCGATGGTGACGCCATGTCCTTGTGCAATTGCTCGAACGCACGGCGCAGGCTGTGCAGCTGATCGACCAGATGAAGGATGACGTCGATGCCCTCGTCGTTGACGCCGAAGTCGCCCTTCAGGTCGCGGATCAGATGCGCGCGCGCCACGTCGGTGTCGGAGAAGCTGATCTCGCTGGCGGTCTCGTCCGGCACCAGCCATTGCTGCTCGATCCAGAACTCCAGGGTCTGCACCTCCAGACCCGCATCGATGAGGAACTGCTGCTTGTTCATGATGCACCATCCTCGCGCGGATCGAATGCCTTTCGATCCCAGTTCGACACAAACGCCTCGAGCTCGGGATCGGGTCCCTTGGGCAGGACCACCTTGAGCTTGACGAGTTCGTCGCCATGGCCTCCGCCGACGCGGGGCGCGCCTTTGCCGCGCAACCGCATGGTCGTGCCGGTGTTCGATCCCTTCGGAACCGTCATGGTCACGGCACCGGTCGGCGTCGGAACGCGGACTTTTCCGCCGAGCACCGCCTCGGACAGCGAGATCGGCAGTTCCAGCGTAATGTCGTCATCCTCGCGGGTGAAGCGCGGGTCGGGGCGAACTTCCACCTCGATCAGCGCATCGCCGGGACCGCCCTTGCCGCTGCCGGGCATGCCCTTGCCGCGCAGACGAATGATCTGGCCATCGACGAGCCCCGGCGGGATCGTCACGTCGAGCGTACCGCCGTCGGGAAGCGTCAGCCGCTTGCTCGCACCGGTGATCGATTCCGCGAAGTCGATCGCGAGAGCGTAATGCAAATCGCGGCCACGCCGGTTGGCGCGCGCCTGCTCGCTGCGCCGGAGCAATTCGGCGAAGGCGTCGTCCTGGTCCATGTAGTCGGCATAGCCGGAGCTGTCGGCATAGGGATGCCCCGCATCGGCGGTGGCGAAATCCCGGTAGTAGCGATGCTGCGGCCGCTCGGCGCCATCAGCATCGATCTCGCCGGCGTCGAAGCGCCTGCGCTTCTCGGCATCCGAGAGCAGATCGTTCGCAGCCGCGACTTCCTTGAATTTGTCTTCGGCCGCCTTGTCGCCCGGATTGAGATCCGGATGCAGCTTCTTCGCCAGCTTGCGATAGGCCTTCTGGATATCGGCCGCAGAGGCCGTCGGGGCAACGCCAAGGACCTCGTACGGATTTCTCACAACCTGCTCCGCAACACCGTGAGTGCACCTGCAATCATGAGGGCGCAAAAGCAGGCGATTTGCAAGTGCGCAGGCGCGCCGTCCGGAAGCGGCCGACGCAGCATGCGCTCACGTCACATGACAAGTTAAGATGTATGTCCGGGGTCCAGATAGTTCGGCATGTTCTTTTGCTGCTGCGGCGTCATCTTGGCGGTATCCGCCTTGCCTGGCACGCCCCTCGGACCGAGCAGGGCACGCTGCATGTCGTCCTCGCTCAAGCGCGGCTTGCCATCGTCGAGCTGTCCATCGCCGCCATGACTCTGTGCCATGACCAACCTCCAGTGATGATCGCTTGCACAGGCGGAACAATACCGCGCTCCGCCGGAACGAGCCAGCGGAGCGCGGACGTGCCTTAGTGTTGCTCCTGCCGCTTCTCCTCTGCGGGATGACCTGCCGCAGGCGCAGCATGCGGAGCGGCGTGCGGCTCCGGCCGTGCCGCCGGCTGGGGATGGGCGGCCTGCGGCTGCGGATGCGGCTCAGGGCGCGCCATCGTCTCCGGGTGCGCTTGCGGCTTCGCTGCTGGCTCCGGTCGCGCTTCGGGCCTCGCTGGCTCGGGCCGCGCGACGGGCTTCGCGGCAGGCTCGGGACGCGGCTCTTCCTTGCGCACCTCTTCGGGCCGCTTCTCCTGCACGGCAGGCCGCGCCGCTTCTGCAGGATGCGGCTCAAGCTTCGGCTCGGCGGCAGGCGCCGCGCGCTTCTCTTCGACCGCGGGCCTGTTCGCTTCGGCGGGCGGATGCGCCGCAACACCCTTCTCGGGAACCGGAAGCGCGTGGGATCCGGCAGGTGCCGGCGCAGCAGGGTGCGGCTCGGCCTTGGTCTCGGGAGCAGGTGCTGCGCGCTTCTCCTCGGCCGCGGGCTTGTTCGCCTCGGCGGGCGGATGCGCCGCCGGAAGCTCCTTTCCCGGGACCGGGAGCGCATGGGAGGCAGCCGGTGCTGCTGCGGGTGCGGGTGCAGCTCCCGGGTGCCCCGGCTCCCCGGCCGCCGGCCGTGCGGCGTTGGCAGGCACTGCCTCGCCGGCCGGCCGCGCGCGAACCACGCCCGGTCCCTTCAATTCGCCGGGACGCGCCGTTGCGGCGACTGCGGGCACGCCATTGTTGGTCCGCTTGAACAGGTTCGGATCCTGGCTTGCGGTCTCGACCTGCTTGCGTTGCAACGGCGTCGCCGCGAAGTGCTGCTCCTTGGCGATCGTGCGCTCGGCCGGCGTCGGCCGCACCTCGATGCCGCCGCGGCCGCCATTGTAGCTGACGTTGTTGACGGTGGTCTGATTGATCGTGACGTTCTTCTCGTAGACGTTGGTGATCCGCGCACCCTGCAGATTGTTCACGGTGCGATTGTAGAAGAAGTTGCCGTGATCCCAGCGGCCGCCTTCATAGCCCGACCCGCCGTAGCCGAAACCGTAATTGATGCCACCGTAGAAGCCGACGCGATCACCCCAATAGCCCTGATGGAAGATGAAGCCGCCACCGAATGCACCCCAGTAGCCGGGCGTCCACAGCAGTCCGACCCGCGGCGGCTGCACCCAGGTGCCCGGCACCCAGTAGTAATCGCCGCGATCCTCGTCCCACGACCAATTGCCCGGCGACCACATGTAGCCGGGACCAGGCACCGGCGGCTGATCGTAGGTCGGCAATGGCGGCGGCGCGGTCTCGACGGCAGAGACCGGCGCGCATGCCGCATCCTGCGCGATTGCGGGCACCGCAGTCGCATAGAACAGCGCCGTGGTAATCGCTGCACACGACACGGTCGAAAGGAGACGAGTTGTCATTGGGAGCCTCTTCGATGAGCACGTTCAACGTGAGACGGAACAAAAGTTCCGTGCGTCGGCAATGCACCGACACACTTCATCGCTAGCGCCTTGACCTTACACCAGCCTGAAACGCATCGACGCAAACGGAAACGCGCTCATCCGGCTATTCACGGTCGGTTCAGAGTGCGCCGTGATGCAACGTTGCGCGATGCAGTGGAACATCGCGCGTTGCTTCTCTGTATCATCGAGCGAGCGAGCGACGCGAAACGCGACGCGATCGATTCCGATAACGTGTCCCGATCATGACCTGGGCTTTTGTACGATCACACCGGTCCATGCTCATCCAACACTCGCTTCGCGAGCCCGGCGATCCATCGAACCGTAATCAGCGCGATGCGTGCACCCCGTCTTACCCGCGCGGCCGTAGCAGTGCCCCCGGATGAGTGCCAGCGACGAACGTCAGCCCTCGCAACGGCTTAACCGCAGCATCCCAGCGAGCGCGCTGCGCGATTGACACTCCCCTGAAAGGACCACACGATGCGGGACGCGGCAGCCTTGGGCCCGCGGTTTTCCGCCGGCGCAATTGCACGGGGCTGTTGCATGATGGATGTCATCGTTCCGCCATCTGTCGCCGACGGAACTGCGTGGCATAATGGATCTCGACGAGCTTGCGTTGCTTGAGGTGCCACGATGAACATAGAAAAATATACTGATCGCGTTCGCGGCTTCATTCAGTCGGCGCAATCGCTCGCGATGCGCGAGGGGCATCAGCAGTTCTCGACGCTGCACATCCTGAAGGTGCTGCTCGACGACAATGAGGGCCTCGCGGCCGGCCTGATCGACCGCGCCGGCGGCAACTCGCGCGCGATCCTCAAGGCGACCGAGGACGCGCTGGCGAAGGTACCGAAGGTCAGCGGCGCCGGCTCGGGACAGATTTACCTGGCGCCCGAGACCGCGCGCGCCTTCGCCGCGGCGGAACAGGCCGCTGACAAGGCCGGCGACAGCTTTGTCTCGGTCGAACGCCTGCTGCAGGCGCTCGCAGCCGACAAGGACAGCGAGGCCGGCAAGCTGCTCGCCAAGGGCGGCGTCAATCCGCAGAACCTGAATGCGGCCATCAACGCGCTGCGCAAGGGCCGCACCGCCGACAGCGCATCGGCCGAGAACGCCTATGACGCGCTGAAGAAATATGCCCGCGACCTCACCCAGGCCGCGCGCGACGGCAAGCTCGACCCGGTGATCGGCCGCGACGAGGAGATCCGCCGCACCATCCAGGTGCTGTCGCGGCGGACCAAGAACAATCCTGTCCTGATCGGCGAGCCCGGTGTCGGCAAGACCGCGATCGTCGAGGGCCTCGCGCTGCGCATCGTCAACGGCGACGTGCCGGAAAGCCTGCAGGACAAGGCGCTGCTCGCACTCGATCTCGGCGCGCTGATCGCCGGCGCAAAGTATCGCGGCGAGTTCGAGGAACGGCTCAAGGCGGTGCTGCAGGAAGTGACCTCGGCCGAGGGCGGCATCATCCTGTTCATCGACGAGATGCACACGCTGATCGGCGCCGGCAAGGGCGACGGTGCGATGGACGCATCCAACCTCCTGAAGCCCGCGCTCGCCCGCGGCGAGCTGCATTGCATCGGCGCCACCACGCTCGACGAGTACCGCAAGCATGTCGAGAAGGATGCAGCGTTGGCGCGGCGCTTCCAGCCGGTGTTCGTCTCCGAGCCGACGGTCGAGGACACCATCTCGATCCTGCGCGGCTTGAAGGACAAATACGAGCAACATCACGGCGTGCGCATCGCGGATTCGGCGCTGGTCGCCGCTGCCACGCTGTCGAACCGCTACATCACCGACCGCTTCCTGCCCGACAAGGCCATCGACCTGATGGACGAGGCGGCCGCCCGGCTGAAGATGCAGGTCGATTCCAAGCCTGAAGAACTCGACTCGCTCGACCGCGAGATCATCCGGCTCAAGATCGAGCAGGAAGCGCTGAAGAAGGAGACCGATCTCGGCTCCAAGACCCGCCTGCAGACGCTCGAGAAGGATCTCACCGACCTGGAAAAGAAATCGGCGGATATGACTTCGAAATGGCGGTCGGAAAAGAGCAAGCTCTCCGATGCGCAGAAGATGAAGGGTGAACTCGAACAGTTGCGTACCGAGCTCGCCAACGCGCAGCGCAAGGGAGAATTCCAGAAGGCGGGCGAGCTCGCCTATGGCCGCATTCCCGAGCTCGAGAAGAAGCTCGCGGCGGTCGAGGCCAGCGAGACCTCGTCCACCAGCGAGACCGTGACCGCCGACAATATCGCGCAGGTGGTGTCGCGCTGGACCGGCGTGCCAGTCGACAAGATGCTCGAGGGCGAGAAGGACAAGCTGCTGCGCATGGAGGAGATGCTCGGCAAGCGCGTCGTCGGCCAGGCCGAGGCGGTCCGCGCGGTGTCGACCGCGGTGCGCCGCGCCCGCGCCGGCTTGCAAGACCCCAACCGGCCGATCGGCTCGTTCATGTTCCTGGGTCCCACCGGCGTCGGCAAGACCGAGCTTGCCAAGGCGCTCGCCGAATATCTGTTCGATGACGAGACCGCGATGATCCGCCTCGACATGTCCGAATACATGGAGAAGCATTCGGTCTCGCGGCTGATCGGCGCCCCGCCCGGCTATGTCGGCTATGATGAGGGCGGTGCCCTGACCGAAGCGGTGCGGCGGCGGCCATATCAGGTGGTGCTGTTCGACGAGATCGAGAAGGCGCATCCCGACGTCTTCAACGTACTACTGCAGGTGCTCGACGACGGCCGCCTGACCGACGGCCAGGGCCGCACCGTCGATTTCCGCAACACGCTGATCATCATGACCTCGAACATCGGCGCCGAGTATCTTGTCAACCAGCCGGAAGGCCAGAGCACGAGCGCGGTGCGCGAGCAGGTGATGAACATGGTACGGGCGCACTTCCGGCCCGAATTCCTCAACCGGATCGACGAGATCATCCTGTTCCACCGGCTGCAGAAGAGCGACATGGGCCGCATCGTCGAGATCCAGTTCTCGCGGCTGCGCAAGCTGCTCGAGGATCGCAAGATCGAGCTGGAGCTCGACCCGAAGGCGCGCGACTGGCTCGCCGAGAAGGGTTGGGATCCGGCTTACGGCGCCCGCCCGCTGAAGCGGGTGATCCAGCGCAGCGTACAGGATCCGCTGGCGGAGATGATCCTTTCCGGCGACGTGCGCGACGGCTCAGAGGTGAAGCTCTCGGCCACCAGGGCCGGCCTCACCTTCAACGGCAAGAAGCCGGAGAACGCGGCGGCGGACGAATTCGAACCGGTGTGAGACAGGCCGGATCGCCAGCGACGCGCTGTCATCGCCGCGTCGTCTGCCGGCATCATATGCAAGCCGAACATACAAGCTGACCTGCAACCAGGAGAGCGCCATGACGCAGCACAAGATCAAGGACAACATGGAGGTCATCGGCGCCGATGGCGTGCATGTCGGCACCGTCGATCACGTCGAGGGCAACCGCATCAAGCTCAAGAAAAGCGAGAGCGACGGCTTCCACAAGGGCCATCACCACTTCATCGAGCTCGGCTTCGTGGCGGGTGTCGAAGGCTCCAAGGTTCGGCTCTCGGCCAACGCCGCGATTGCGGTGACCCTCGAGGAAGAGAAGTCCGGCAAGCCCGTCGATTGAGACAGGCACCTCTGCAAGAGCCTGAGCCATTCGAGCCCTTGTAAAGGTTCCACTGGCATGCTCCTCTGCCGCTGTCTGGACGCCGATCCGGCGTCCAGCGCCTGCCTTTTGTCCTCGCGGAAGTGCCGTTTTTAGTCAAGGAGACATGCGTGCCATCAGCCGTTCCGCAACCGGTCGCTGCGAAGCTGACGCGCGCGGCCATCTTCCTTGCGGTCACGATCAAGCCCAATCCGGAATATGACGCGGTGGTGCGGTCGCTGTGCGCCGATCTGGGCGCGCTGCTGCGTGCGGTGGGCTTCCGCGATCTCGAGGGCCGGCTGTCATGCGTCATGGGCATCGGCTCCGACGCATGGGACCGGCTGTTCGGCGCGCCGAAGCCGAAAGGCCTGCATCCGTTCCGCGAGATCAACGGCGTCCACCACGCCGTCGCAACGCCGGGCGACCTGCTGTTTCATATCCGCGCCGTGCCGATGGACCTGTGCTTCGAGCTGGCGACCCAGATCATGACGCGGCTCGGCGATGCGGTTGCGACCTCCGACGAGGTGCACGGCTTCAAATATTTCGACGAACGCGACCTGCTCGGCTTCGTCGACGGCACGGAGAATCCGGAGGACCAGGCGGCCACCGACGCCACCATCATCGGCGACGAGGACGCGGCGTTTGCCGGCGGCAGCTATGTGATCGTGCAAAAATACCTGCACGATCTGAAGAAGTGGAACGAGCTGCCGGTCGAGATGCAGGAAAAGATCATCGGCCGAACCAAACTGTCCGACATCGAGCTCGACGACGCGGTGAAGCCGAGCTACGCGCACAACGCGCTGACCACGATCGTCGAGAATGGCGAGGAGCTCGATATCGTCCGCGACAACATGCCGTTCGGCAATATCAGCAAGGGCGAGTTCGGAACCTATTTCATCGGCTATGCCAAGTCCCCGCACCGGATCGAGCAGATGCTCGAGAACATGTTCGTCGGCAAGCCGCCGGGCAATTACGACCGCCTGCTCGACTTCAGCCGCGCCGTCACCGGCATGCTGTTCTTCGTCCCGTCGGCGACCTTCCTGGAGGATGTTGCGAGCGAGGCGCCGGCAGCTTCGCCCGCCGAGCCGTCGCTGGACGACGCCGGGGCTGGCGACACAGCTGCACCAGGAATATCGCCGTCCGACGGCTCGCTCGGGATCGGCTCACTGAAAGGAGAGGCTGGACATGAATAATCTTCATCGGGGACTCGCTCCCATCTCGGACGCGGCATGGGCCCAGATCGAAGAGGAGGCCTCGCGCACGTTGAAGCGCCATCTGGCGGCGCGCCGTGTCGTCGACGTCGACGGTCCGAAGGGAACGGATTTCTCCGCGGTCGGCACCGGTCATCTCAAGAAGATTGCGGCGCCGGGCGACGGGGTCGAGGCGACGCAGCGCGACGTCCAGGCGCTGGTCGAACTGCGTGTGCCGTTCGAGCTCTCGCGCCAGGCGATCGACGATGTCGAGCGCGGCGCGAATGATTCCGACTGGGATCCGCTCAAGGATGCCGCGCGCAAGATCGCCTTCGCCGAGGATCGCGCGGTGTTCGACGGCTATGCGGCCGCCGGCATTCAGGGCATCCGTCAAGGCACCAGCAACCCGGTGCTGACGTTGCCGTCGAGCGTCAAGAACTATCCCGCCGTGGTCGCGCAGGCGGTCAGCCAGCTGCGGCTCGCCGGCGTCAACGGTCCCTATACGCTGCTGCTCGGCACCGAGCCCTATACCGCGATCGGCGGCGCGACCGACGACGGCTATCCGGTGCTGCAGCACATTCAGCGCCTGATCGACGGCAAGATCATCTGGGCGCCCGCGATCGAGGGTGGCGTCCTGCTGACCACCCGCGGCGGCGATTTCCAGCTCTCGATCGGCCAGGATCTTTCGATCGGCTATCTCAGCCACTCGGCGAAATCGGTTCAGCTGTATTTCCAGGAGACCATCACCTTCCTGATGCTGACGAGCGAGGCGTCAGTGGTGCTTGCGCCGGAGGCGAAGAAACCCGCCTAGTCTTGCCGGCGTTGACCTATCCGGGAAGTCTCCGGCCGTGGCCGGAGCTTCCGCCAAACGTGAAACGGAGAGGAGGCGCGCAATGGACTACGATCTCTACATCAATCCGAAGAAGGCATCGGTCGGTCTCTACGTCCGCAAGGGCGCCGGCCTTCCCGACCTTGCCGACGCCAAGGACTGGGTGTTCGACGGCACCTCGGCGCAGGCCAATCTGCCGCCGCAGCTCGTGAAGGAAATCGAGGCCAACGGCCACGCCTTTCGCGACATGGATTGAGCGCGTCTGCCGGCGTTATTTCTCGCCGACCTTCACCGGGGCGGTCTCGGGCATCAGGCTCATGGCCACGATGCCGACCGCCGCCGCGAGCAGAAGATACCAGGACGGCGCCAGCGGATCCCCGGTCACGTGCAGCAGCCACGTGACCACGAGTTGCGCGGTGCCGCCGAACGTCGCGATGGCGACCGCGTAGATCGTGGCGAACACGCCGCCGCGAATGCTCTGCGGCAGCGCTTCGGTGAAGGCGGCATAGAACGCCGTGAACGGCAGCGATCCGATGAACGACAGGATGCCAAAGCCGAACAGCAGCGACCACGCACCGGGGTCCTGGACGATCCACAGGAAGGCCGGATAGGTCAGCACCAGCACGACCAGCTGCGGCCAGATCATGATCGGCTTTCGCCCCAGCCGGTCGGCAAGCCAGCCGCCCAGCACCGCGCCGATGATCTGCAGTCCGTTGCTGACCAGCGATACCGTGAACGCCAGCGACGGCGACACATGCAGCGTATTCTTGGCGTAGGTCGTCATGTATTGCGTCACATAGGTCGAGATCGTGCCGCTGGCCAGGATCATCACCGCCAGCACGATGACGCGAAGATGCCGCCGCGCCAGCGCCACATGGCTCGAGCGTTCGATCTGCCCACCGACGTGCTCGCCATGCGAGACCGTTTCCGGCAGCGTGCGGCGCATCCAGATGCCGAACGGCAGGCACACGGCCCCGAGCAGGAAGGCGATGCGCCATCCAAAGGCCTG
This sequence comes from Bradyrhizobium brasilense, assembly GCF_029714345.1. Taxonomy (NCBI): domain Bacteria; kingdom Pseudomonadati; phylum Pseudomonadota; class Alphaproteobacteria; order Hyphomicrobiales; family Nitrobacteraceae; genus Bradyrhizobium; species Bradyrhizobium brasilense. Next base: position 2,409,294 of record NZ_CP121669.1, on the reverse strand, counting down.
CAGCATGTCGGGCGCCATCGTGCTGCTCAGGATGACACCGACAAGCGCGCCCACCGTCGCCGCGATCTCCTGGCTGGCAGGCTGCCAGGCGACCACGAGGCCGCGGTTCCTCGGGGCAGCGATCTCGATCAGATAGGCCGTGGTCGGTCCGACCTCGCCGCCCAGCGCAAATCCTTGCACCATCCGCGCCAGGATCACGATGATCGGCGCCACAATGCCGATCGCGGCATAGGACGGCGTCAGCGCGATGGTCAGGATCGCGCCGCCCATCAGCGCGAAACTCAGCAGCATCGCCGGCCGCCGTCCGACCCGGTCGGAGAAGATGCCGAGCACGATGCCGCCGATCGGCCGCGTCAGGAAACCGGCACCGAAGGTCGCAAGCGACAGCATGAGGCTGCCGTATTCGCTGTGCGCGGGAAAGAAGGTGCGGCCGATCTCGGTCGCAAAGAAGCTGTAGGTGATGAAGTCGTAGAACTCCAGCATGTTGCCGATGGTCGCGGCAAAGGCTGCGCGCTTGACATCGAACTGTTCCCTGCTCGCAATCTCCGGCAACGCTCTCGGTTCCTTGTCTGCTTGTGCGAGCGGAGTATTATTCCTCTGACCATGTTAGGCAAGGCATGGAGAGCCGCGCGATCTGCATGCGACGCAAGCGACAAGAGGAACAGATCCGATGCCAGCCGACAAACTCTTCATCAACACCAGGCTCGGTGACGGCGCCAGCCGCGAAATGCTGGTCCGTGACGGCCGCATCGTTGCGATCGAGGCGAAAGGCGAACGCCCGAGCGGGGTCGAGATCGTCGATCTCGGCAATGCGCTGGTCGTGCCCGGCTTCGTCGAAGGCCACATTCATCTCGACACCAGTTTTTACGGCGATAGCTGGCGGCCGCACCGTCCCTGCACCGACGGATTCGACGTCCATGAGCGGGTGGCGTTTCAGGCCGAGAACCTTGCCGCCGCCGCGCCGATGGACGTGCGCGCGCGGAACCAGCTCGACCTCTGCATCGGCCATGGCACGACGCGGATGCGCAGCCACGTCATGGTCGACGGCTCTGTGGGGCTGAAGTCGCTGGAGACCATCCTCAGGGTTCGCGAGGAATACAGGGACTTGATCGATATCCAGCTCGTGGCGTTCCCGCAGAACGGCATCCTCACCAGCCCCGGCACGCCGCAACTGCTCGACGAGGCCGTCAAGCTCGGGGCCAATGCGGTCGGCGGGCTCGATCCCGCAAGCTTCGACCGGGATGTCGAGGGCCATCTCGACGTCGTGTTTGGCGTTGCGCAAAAGCGCGGCGTCGATGTCGATATCCATCTTCATGACGGCGGCATGCTCGGTGCCTTCGAGGTCGAGCAGATCGCGGCGCGAACCCGCGCGCTCGGCATGGCGGGCCGCGTCACCGTCAGCCACGCTTACGGGCTCGGCGACATTCCCGCCGATGCGCTGAAGAAGACCGCCGACAGTCTGGCGCGCTCGGGCGTGGCGATCATGACGAATGCGCCGGGTAGCCGGCCGTTCCCGCCCGTCGCCGTGTTGAGAAAGGCCGGCGTCACCGTGTTCAGCGGCAACGACAACATCCGCGACTCCTGGTGGCCCTATGGCGACGCCGACATGCTGGGCCGTGCCATGATGATCGGATACCGCTCGGGTTTCTACACCGATGAGGAACTCGCGATCGCGTTCGACATGATCACCGCGGCCGGCGCCAAGGCGCTCAGGCTCGAGGACTACGGCCTGCATGTCGGCGCCAAGGCCGATTTCGTGACCCTGAACGCCGTGCATATCCAGGAGGCCGTGGTGGCGCGGCCGTCCGGGCGTTCAGTCTACAAGGGTGGCGTGCTCGTTGCGCGGGACAATCGCGTCGTCAAGGCCGCCAGCCGATCCTGAATCGGACGCTGCGCCCAATCGAACGGCTTAGCGGACCGGAGGGATGATCGCGCGGAGGATATCCGCCTTCCAGCGTTGCCGGGCGCCGTCGAATGCCGCAAAATCGTGGTCGAACTGCCAGTAAGCCCACGCCCAGCCATTGCGTTCCGCGCGTCGAGTCATGAACGACAGATACGTCGCGCGGCTCTCCGCGGGAGCACGTTCATAGACACCGAACTCGCCAAGATAGATCGGGCGCTGTTCCTTCTCGGACCAGGAGCGGATCTTGTCGAAATCGGCCGAGGCCCTGGCTTCGTCTTCCGCAGAGCCCCAGTGCAACGGACCGATCTTCGAGAAGGTCGGCGACCACGGCGCGCCCTGATGGGTGAATTGCAGCGGCAGGTAATAGTGGAATGTGACGATCAGGTTTCGGTCGCCGGCCGGCAGCGCCAGCTGATCGATCGGCAGCTCCTCGGTGTTCAGGATCGCGACCACGACATTGCGCTTCGGGTTGGTATCCCGGATGACGGCAAGGCAATCGCCGAGCAGCGCATTCCATTCGGCCGAGGTCATGTTGCCGCCGGGCTCGTTCAGGATCTCGAACACCAGCGCCGGGTATTTCCCCGCATAGCGCGATGCGATCTGGCGCCAGAATGCCTTGAGCTTCACGCCGCATTCGGCCACGTCGCGTTGGCAGAGATCGGTGTCGTGCTCATCGAGGATCGGAACGAGCCTATTCTCCAGCACCTGCTCGATCACGGCATCGAGGCGCCGCAGGACGGCATCATCGAGGATGTTGCCGGAATCCATATGCCTGAAGCCAAAGAAGTTGATCCGGACATGGGAAAAGCCGGCCCTGCGAATCGCGGCGAGGTTTTCCAGGCGGAACGGCGCGTTCCGGTAGCCTTCCCAGATGCCGTCATAGCCGAGGATATTGATGCCGCGCCCCAATGCCGCGGCGTCCGGCGATGCGCCCCGCCCCGCCGCATTCGCCGGTGCGGTCAGCGGGACAGCAAGCGCCGCCGCCGCCAGCATGACGAAGGCTCTTCGCAGAAGCAATCGGAACGCGGTCATGGCTGCTCCAACTCGCGCGGATCTACGCGCGATGACGGCACCGGCCGGCAGATGGCGAGGAAGAATGCGATCAGCAGCACCGACGTGAACATCGTCGAGCGAAGGAAGACCGTCTCGGTGAAATTGGTCTGGCAGTTGAGGAAGACGAACCCGATGATCAACGCGCAGTGCAGGCGGTCGATCGCCCGCGCTGCGATCAGGCAGAGCACCTTGTAGGAAAACAGGAAGACGCTCGCCGTGAACAGGAAATAGCCCAGGAATCCGGTCTCGACGAGAATGGCGATATAGCCGTTGTGATAATTGTCGAGGACCCAGCCGTGGTTCTGGTTGAAATAGTCGTAGATCGCCGGATTGGTCCAGAAACCGTTGATGCCGAATCCGAACAGCGGCGCGTCATCGAAATGGCTGATGGCGTACTGCCAGATGAAGGTTCGCTCGGTGAAGTCGATCGTCGTGTCGAAGGCATGAATCGAATCGTATCCGGTCGTGTAGAAATACAGGATCAATAGCGCGGCCGCGACGCACATGACACATGGCAGGATCGCGTAGACCTGCATGCACCGGACCGACCACAGGGAGGTGAGCAGCAGCGCGCAGGCAACCAACGACAGGGCGCCGGCGCCGCGCGACTCCGAAAGCATGACACAGGTGGAGGCCAGCACGAACGTCACGAGGAACGACAGCCATCCTTGTCCCGCTATCTTTCGATAGCAGGCGAAGAACATGAGATAGGCCCCGGCGAAGCCGAGGGTTTGCTTCGACTCGAAGACCCCCTGCCACTGCCCCTTGTGCATCCAGGTCTGATCGATTCCGATGTCCGGCAGGATCACCGCACAGAGCGCAGAGGCCGCGATCAGCACCAACAGGCCGCGGGTGGCCGATGTCACGATGTCGTCGATATCGACGCGGGTGATCATGCAGAACGCGCCAAGCGTCGTGATTGCGAGCGCCGCGGCCTTCATCAGGGCCGCCACGCCGAGGTTGGTCCACAGCACGGAAACAGTGGCAAACGCATAGAACGCGACGATCACGAGCGTGTCGAGATTGAGGGCCAGCCGCAGGCAAGGACGGATGAACAGGCTTGCGTAAATCAGGACGCCCCACATCAACAGGGCGACGGCTTGCTGTACCAGGGTCAATTCAGTCGGAAGCAGCGCCGCGTGAAAGGTCCCCATCGACATGATCACATTGATGGTGATCGACCAACCGACGACGGTCCTGGCGAAATTCTCCGCCCCGACGCCGGGTGCCTGCCAGATCGAACTGTCGATCGCACGTCCGTCCATTCGGTTGTACCCCGCTCATGGAATGAGCTTGCTGCTCCGGTGGATCGGAGCAGCACATTGCACTCGTGAGAGGCGTCAGTCTTTCGTTGAGGAGGATCGGGTCCGGTTGAACAGCAGATAGAGCGCGTGCGGGTTGGTCGTCAGGTAGCGCCAGAACAGTCGCCGCGGCTCGAGCCACAGGCGCCAGGCCCATTCGAGGCCGACGATCTGCATCCATCTCGGCGCACGCGGCCGCGAGCCGGACAGGAAGTTGAAGAGCCCGCCCGAGGTCTTGATGACGCCGACATTGCCGAGCCGAGGCATGAATTGGTCGACGAAAGCCTGCTCATAGGGCACGCCGAGCGCGACCCAGAGAAAATCAGGCGCCAGGGCGTTGATCTCGTCGACCTTGGTCCGCAGCGCGTCGCCGCGCAGATAACCGTGCGAATGGCCGACGATCTTGAGTGCCGGATAGGCCCGGCGGACATTGGCGATGGCGGCCTTGTTCTCGGCTTCGTTGGCGCCGAACAGGTAAAAAGTCAGCCCGAGCTCTTCCGCCTTGCGTGCGACGTCGTGAAACAGATCCGTGGTCGCGACGCGCTCGGGAAGCGGATTCGGCGACCGTAGCTTGGACACCATGACCAGCGGTTGCCCGTCGGCGTTGATCAGGTCGGCGGTACGGAACAGCCGGTCCGTCATCGGCTCGGTCGAGCAGCGCGACAGCACCTCGCCGTTGGCGGAGGTCAGATACAGCGGACGATTGGCGCGCCGGTTCGGATGCACCGCCTCGACCATGAACTCGGCGGTCTGCTCGCGATCGAGCACGGCGAGCCGCAGCCCACCGATGGTCGCCCGGGGGACACTGGCAGTCGCAGCCCTGCCGACAGGATTGATACGCCGCTCCGGAGCGCCGTGTGGCAATGATCCGATCTGCGCCGGCGCCGGGGACATCCGCTCGGCCCGCGACGTGTCGCAAATCCGGACAGGCGGAGCAGCCATGTCCGAATTGAGACGCCGAGGCGGCTTGCGGTCGGCCTGCGGGGACGAAATTGCATAGGAAGCGCGGGTTTTTTGGCTGTGACTCAGCATTTCGGCGGGACTCCAGGACTTGCGAGCCCTTAACTGCAATATCCGGTCCAGACCGCGTGCGATATCTCACCACGGCGCGATTGAGCTGATCCTTAAGGAATTGTTAACGATGCTGATCCTTCGGACGCGGCCACGTTGAGATGACAGCCGATCGCAGTCGATGCGATGAAGCCAAGGGCTCGACCCAGCAACAATGTGCAAAGGTCGAGGCATTGCATTAATACAAATCGTATTCTGCCGCTGCCCGAGCCGATCGACCTTTGCTATAAGGGCGGCGTGCCGGATACAATCGGCGCTTTGAAACTGTCGTTTTGTTTGGTCTCACATGAACAAGAATGATGACGCGTTCGATGTCAGCATCGACGACGCATTCGACTTCCTGTCTGAAGAGTACGTGAAGTTATTTGAAGGCTCGGACGCGACCGCCTTCCAGCATCCGCTATGGCTGGACAGCCTTTATCGCAAGCTCGCTCCCGCTGCGTCGGCCAAGCCGCTGGTCGTCGCCGTCCGCCATCGTGCGAACAAGTCGCTTGCGGCCGTGCTGCCGATGCTGCGCGTGCGGCGCGGCCCGATGCGCACCATCGAATTCGCCGATCTCCGCGTGTCCGACTATTTGTCGCCGGTGTGCAGCATCGCGACATTCACCGACCTGCTGCAAGACCAGCGTGCCTGCGAAAGGCTTCGACAGCTGCTGCGACCGTTCGACCTGCTGCGCATACCCAAGCTGCTCGATGCGAGGATGCCGATCGAGAATCTGCTCGGAGCGCCCCATCGCAGCCTGATGGATACCAATGCTTACGCGACGGTCCTGGTCGCGCCGTTCGAGCAATGGCAGATCAATGCAATGGGAAAGTCGTACCAGAAGGAGCTGGCAAAGAAATGGCGCCAGATCCACAAGAAGGGCACGCTCACCTTCTCATGCTGCGACGATAGCGCTTCCGTCGGCGAAGCCATGGAGACGATGAGAAAGTTTCGCGGTCCGCGGTTTCACGAACAGGGTGATGGCGACCTGTTGCAGCGACCGGAGTATTTCGATTTCTACTCGAGCGTGGCGCTTCGCGGCATGGGCTCGTTTACCCGGCTCTACGCCATGAAGATGGACGGCAAAGTCATCGCGGCGGCCCTTGGGCTGGTTCACCGTGACAGCCTCCTTGTCGTCATGACGGCGTTCGATGTCGAGGGGTACAAGAGCCAATCGATCGGCGCGCTGACATTCGAGAGCGTCGCAAGGGATTGCATCGAGCGCGGCGGTCGGGTGCTGGACTTCACCATCGGTGACGAACCCTACAAGACGTACTTCGGCGGTCAGCCGACGCCGATGTCGGCCGTGACGCGGGCCGGGAGCGCGGCCGGCTCGCTCGCGCTGTTTGCCTTGAAGCAGGCGCCCTGGATCAAGCAGGCCGCCAAGCGTGTGACCGATTTCAGGCCGGTCCGCACCTCGACCGGCACGCGCTAGCGCCGCCCGGCGCTGGCAGCCCGATCAGCGGAGCGCGCTGCGGACGCGCATCACCCATCCCGGACGAATCCGGTCCACCCGGTGCGTGATCATGCGGCGCAGGAAGTGCAGCTTCCGCCGCAAGTTCCAGCGCACACCGGTGTTCAGCGTCAAGGCCTGACGGAAGCTCGCCAGGTGCAGCGAGTGCTGATCCGCGGCGAGCTTGTCCCGATCGGAATAGAACTGCGCAATCTTGTCCGCGCCCATACCGGCGGTCTCCAGCCAGCGCGGCACATAGTCCGTGCAAAGACGTTCGACATCCACCAAGAGGCGGCCCACGCCGGTTCCGGCTGCGGGACAATTGGTCTGAAACGCATCGCCGATCAACACGACGCCGGGCTGCAGATGGCCCTCGGTCACGGTCAGATCCATGACCCAGTTCTGCACCTGGCCGACCACCTCGAAATCGCCGAGATGGGGCTGCAATCCCGGCATCAGGCGAAGCAGCGTCCGTCTGGTGTCGCGGCGCAGCTCGCGCATGATCGGATCGGTCGGATCGCGGAACATGAACAGGTTCGCCCGCATGCCGCCCGACATCGGAAACAGGCTGAGATAGTCGACGCCGTCAGCCGCCTGCTCGCCATAGCAGGTCAGCGCATCGAAATCGAATGGCGCGTTGTCCGGCCGTGCGATCGTGAAGCCGAACGAGACAGAGTGGCGCGCAGCAAGCATCTGCCGGCGCATTCCGAGATTATGGCCGAGCAAGTTCGCCATGCCGGTCGCCAGAACGACCAGACGCGAGACGACGCGCTTTCCGGAGGCCAGCGTCAACTGCTGACGTTCCTCGCTGCAGCTGACATTGGTCACCTGGTCGAGCAGCAAGCTCGACGCATCGGGCGTCAGGCCGCGTGCCATGTTGACGAGGTTGGCATAGGAAATCCCGTAGGACCGGCCGACGCCGATATCGACCAGCTTGCCGCTCCTGATGTTGAGCACCCGGTCATAGGGCGCGGCAATGGCCTCGACGTCGTCGATGAAGCCGAGGCGGCGCAAGATGTCGATCTGCCGTCCGGCGATTTTTTCAACCCGGAATTCGTCCGGCGGGATCGATCGCTTGTCGATCAGGACGACGCGGTATCCGGCTCGGGCGAGCACAGCCCTTGCGAGCGAGCCTGCCAGACCGGCTCCGACAATTGCGACGTCCGCTTCGATGACCTCGGTCTCGCAGGCCACGATTGGCTTGGTCGCACTTTTCTCGGCAATCATGTTCGTCCGCTCCGACGGCTAGAGCGTTTTCGAGCGAAGTCGATACCGGTTCGCGTGAAGAAAACGCGTCAAAACAAGAATCTAGAACCCCGTTCCGATTCCATCGGAACGGGAAAAGCTCTGGTTGGCCGCAGAACTGCAATTTCCTTGCCTGCGGGGCCGCCTTGCCGATCGAGCATGGCGAGTTCCAGAATTGCGGTTAATGAAAACCTCCGGACCACGATCAGCGGTCTCTCGGCACATGGCTTGCACGACGGTCGGCCATGAAACCGATCCTTTGCAGGCTCCGCAGCGGGATGGCGAGGCGATCGCCAGGCCATCGAGCAGCGACAAATGGCGTTGACGCACAAGCGCAGTCTCTTCCGGCAAGGTCCGCACCACTGGACTGGACGCTGGAGGCAAATCCAACCTGCGCCGTTTGGAGACAGGGCAGACGGCGCCGTTCCAGAATGGAGCAACGCGACCTGGCCCTGTTCACAACTGCGTTGGGCCCGGCAGCCGTTCGAAAGGAACGGAATCTTAGCAAGAGAACATTAACACTCCAGGCTTCACCGATTGCAGCGGTCAACAGCCCGACTGGATATTGAGACGTCTCTGGTGATTGCCTCCGTGCTCCAACTGTTACGGCGCGACGTTACGCGCGGCGTTGCCGGGACCATCCTGCTCAAGGTTGGTAGCGGCGGGCTCGCATTCGCGTTGTTCTCGCTCGCCGCGCGGGCGATGACGCCGGACGCGTTTGGAAACTTCGCAACCCTGCTCTCTGTCGCCCAGATCGCCTCGGTGGTGGGCCTGGTCGGCCAGGAGCTGCTCCTGGTTCGGTTTCTCAACGAGTATGAGGTGCGCGGCCAGGCCGAGTTCACCAAGGGTGTGCTGCTGACGAGCCTGAGGAACTCAGCGATCGGGATGCTGATTTCGATCGCCGCGATCGCCGCGGTGGCAGGCATTCGCGGCGAGTGGTGGCTGTTGATCCTGTCGGTCTCGGCGTTCACCGCGATCAATGCTGGGCTCATGCTCGGCAGCCAGATCGCGCGATCCCTGGTCAGCATCCTGATGGGCGAAGGCAATCGGGAGTTCTTCTGGCGCGTCGCCGTCGTCCTGTTCCTGATCGCGGTGCTGTTCGGCCACCGGCAACTCACTCCTGCCGAGCTGTTCAGCGCGATGTCGGCCGCGATGGCGCTCGGGCTCGTCGTGCAGATCGTATCGATCATGCGGGCGCTGCCGAACCTGCGGTCGGTCACGGCGCGCTTCGAGGCCTCGCGCTGGAACAAGAGCGCATTCCGGTTCTGGCTCGCCTCCATTCTCGAAGCGGCAAACCAGTATTTCGACGTCATCCTGGTCTACTGGATGCTGGACCCGGCCACCGCCGGCGTCTATTTCGCCGCCTCGCGGCTGGCGAACATCTTCGCGATGCTGTCGGCTGCGCTCTACACATTCGGCGCGCGCCGGCTCCCCTCGCTGTATTTCAGCAAGAACCACGGCGAGCTCGAACATACGTTGAAGCTGATGGCCGAGGTGACCGCGCTCTGCGTACTCAGCGGACTCGTCATCGTCTGGGTGGGTGCCCCCCATCTGCTCGGCCTGTTCGGGCCGCACTTCGCGGCGCAGCAGTGGGTGTTGATCGTGCTCGCGATCGGAACGGCCTTCCAGGCGGCGGGCGGACCCTCTGCCGCTGTTCTGCAGCTGACAGGCCATGAGCGCGATTATGTTCCCGTCGTTGCAGCCAATGTGGCGTTGCGGCTGCTGGGATTTGTCGTGCTGATCCCGTGGCTCGGCGTGCTCGGCGCCGCGATCTCGGCGACGGTTTCGCTGGTCGTCGCCACCATCGCGCTCAACGTGCTGTGCCGGCGGCGGACCGGCGTCGACCCATCCATTCTGGTACTGTCGCATCTGTGGCCGTCGAAAGGTGACGCCTACGCGGTCCGCGTTGCGGACAGCAACGACTAGAGCGTTTTTCGAGCGAAGAGCCGCGTTCCGATACTATCGGAACGAAAAAGGCGCTAGCTTCAGCCGAACCGCCTTCAGCTCGCCAGGCCGAGCGCCTCGCCCTGGCGACCGCGAACGGCGGCATCGACCGCCACGCGATTGACGACCAGCGCGGTCGGGACCGAACCATACCCGGATAAATCGGCCCGCGCCTTGCCAATCGCAGCCGAGTTGGCCGCCCCTTCGCGAACCACGAGGATCACCAGGTCGGCATGGGCAGCCAGCGCCACCGCGGCCGGCTGCAGGGCAAGCGACGATGCGTCGACGATGATCAGGCCGAAATCGGCGCGAATATCGTCCGGCGGATAGGGCGGCGCCTTGCTGCTGGCAGCCAGCAGTTCGACGACGGACGGCAGATCGGCCTTGATGATCCCCGATCCTTGCGACGGCGCCGACTCGGCGCGCCTGGATTCCATCTCGATCAGGACGCTGAGCATCCCGTTCTTGACGGCGGATCGGTTCAGCGACCGTGCAACGGTGCTGCCGCCCGCACCGCCCTCAACCGATAGCAGGAGCGCCACCTTGCCGTGCTCTCCCGGAAGCTGCTCGATGTTCTCGATCAGCAGCTGAAGATGCGGCGCGAGATCGGGCTCGGCCGTCGACGGGATCGGGGTCTGCCAGACGCTCCTGACGGCATCCGGCGACGCGATGTTGGGAATGCGGGCCAGCACCGGCAATTCCGGCGGCGGCGCGGGTTGCGGCGCGGCGGGCGCCGGCGGTGCGGGCGCCTCGGCCCGACGCAGCGGCGGAATGGCCTTGATCGGGAGCTGCTTCAGATTCAGACCGGGAACAGCGACGATCGCCGTCGACGTCAGCAGCGAGACGATCGCGAGCGCGACCAGCAACAGCGGAAGCGGCGGCAGCGTCGAGCGCACCGGCGGCGTCGCGGGCGATGCGACCTTGGTCTGCGAGCTCTGCAGCAGCCGCTGCTCGTCGGTGGTCTTGTAGCGCGAGAGGAATTGCTCGTAGATATTCTTGTTGGCGTCGGCGTCGCGCTGCAGCTCCTGCAACTTGACCAGGGCCTGACCGTCGACCAGGATTTGCTGTTCGACCGCCTTCTGCTGATCCTCGAGCGCTTTCTGCTGATCGCGCTGCGCCTCATATTCCGACTTCGCGGTGTCGATGTTCTTCTTCCGCTCGATCTCGATCTGGCGGTTGAGATCGCTGAGCTGGCTGAGGGCCATCACGAGGTCCGGATGACGGTCGCCCAGCACCCCGCGCTTTTGTGCGATCTGGTCGTTGAGCGCGGAGCGCTGGGCGCGCAGCGCACTCAGCAGGTCCTGCTTGACGGGCCCGTCGACATTGGCCCTCAGGTCGCGCTGCAGCTGCTCGTAGCGAACCTTGGCCTCCTCGGTGCGGGCGCGCGCGGCGGCGACCTGCTGGGTCAGATCGGTGACGCGCAATTGCTGCGTCGTCGATTCCTTGCCGGCGTTGACGATCCGGTGCTCGAGCTTGAACTTCGCAACGGCATCTTCCGAAGACCGCAAGCGGTCGTTCAACGTCTTGAGCCGGCTCTTCAGCCAGTCGGCGGCTTCGTCGGTCGCCACGCTGCGCGTGCCGCGCTGGCTGGCGACGAACGCCGCAGCCACCGCATTGGCGTAATACGCCGCGCGCTGCGGGTTGTTGGACGTGAACTTGATGGCGATGACATAGGTCAATCCGCGCCGGGAGATGTCGAGCCGGTTGCGGAACCGGTCGAGCAGGCGCGTGGGATCGGTCCTGCCGCCGGAGATGTCGCTGTCCTCGGCGACCTTGAGCTGCTCGATCAGCGGCCCGAGAAATCCGTCGGATTTGGCGATCTCGACATAGCTCTGCAGTGCTGCGGCATCCTGACCGATGCCCGGCAGGACGTCCTGATCGGTGGTGACGCGCTGCTCGCGCGGGTCGACCACGACGAGCGCGGTCGCGGCATAGCGCGCCGGAATCAACATCAGCAGAATGACGCCGACCGCGAAGATCACCGCGGCGAGCATCAGAATGCGTTGACCGTTCTCGCGGAAAAAAGCCACCACGCCGGGAATGCTAAGCACGCCCTTGGTGGTTTCCGCAGAGGATCGGCTGGTCGGCACGCCAGCAGTTTCCCACGACGCGGCGGGTTCCGTGGCTTCGGAACGTCTCGGGCCTACGCGGCTACCGAACTTCATGGGGCTGTTACTCGAATTCAACTGACAGTGCTGCTCCAACGTAAATATCTATGGTTAATCCACGGTTACCCCCTCCTCTTGCGGACGTAACCAATTAGTTAACGAGCCGGCTGTACCCTATGTGTGAAACAATGGCTCTCGATTGCTGGCAATGTCTGATCGCACTAAATGAGCAGTAACCTCAACACGCGCTACTCGGTCTACGAGCGCGCTTCGCGTGATAAGTACGCGCGCAATAGCGAGGGAGACGATTTCATTCCTTCGACGGGTGAGGAAGCCGTGCTCCATTACAGGCCAAGCATAGAATTGCGCGAGGCATCGACCGCGCCACGCGATCAATCGAACGTGGGCAAGCCAAAGCTGCGTGTCGTCTTGGTGCAGACCCAGGCCGAGAACGCCGGCGCGCAGGAGATATCGCGGCTGCTCGGCGCGGGCCTCTCCGCGCGCGGCTACGAGGTGGCCAACCTGTTCTTCTTCCGCAAATCGGATTCCTTCGACGAGCCGCCCAATACTTTCTATTGCGCGCCCACCCGCCCGGGAAATCCCCTGGCCCTGCTGCGGATGCTGTGGACGCTCGCCGGTCATCTCAGGACCATCAGGCCCGATGTCGTGCTGACCTTCCAGCACTTCGGCAATATGATCGGCGGAGGCGTGTCGCGGCTCGTCAGCCGCGCTCCGGTGATCGCCAATCAGGTGTCCTCGGCGATGTCGATGAGCATGCCGGTGCGCGCCGCCGACATCTTCATGGGCTCGACCGGCTTCTTCCAGTGCATCACGCTGAATTCGCGGGACATGGAGCGTGAATACGCCCGCTACCCCGCGACCTATCGCGCGCGCATGACGCACGTCCCGCACGGCTTCGACGACAAGTCGCACAGCCTGCCGAAGGACGTCGCGCGGCAGCAGTTCAGGCTGCCGCCGGATCGCACGCTGCTCGGCTGCGCGGCAAGGCTGCATCCGCACAAGCGGCTCGATGCGGCAATTCGCCTGCTGGCCGCCGACCAATCCTGGCATCTTGCCCTCGCCGGACAAGGCGCGGATGAGGAACGGCTGCGAGCCCTGGCGAGCGAGCTGAAGGTCGCGGACCGGCTGCACTTCATCGGCGAGATCCCACCGCGCCAGATGGCCGAATTCCTGGCGTGCCTCGACGTCTTCGTCTTTCCGACGCAGGCCGAAACCTTCGGCCTCGCTGCGGTGGAAGCCGCGAGCGCCGGCATTCCCTGCGTTGTCAACGATCTTCCCGTGCTGCGCGAGGTGCTGTCCTACCAGGGACAGCCCGCGGCGGTCTTCGTTGACGCGGCGAACGAGGCGGAGTTTTCGGCCGCCGTGTCGAAAGTCCTGACCGATCGTTTGTTGAGCGATCAGCTGCGGCAAAGTGCCGTGGGCCTGAAGTCGCGTTATTCGTTAGATGCCATGATAGAGGAATACGTCCGCATTCTCGGCAATGCCGTGGGAGTGGACGCGCACTAGGAAATTGGGCTGGACATGATTATCGAGTTTCGCTGCGATCGCGCGCAGGCGCGACTCTGGATGCGCCGCGAGACGCTGCGCGTCAGCGATCAGGATATTCCCGTTCAAATCGCCTGGACTACGACGCCGGGGCCGAGGCCAGCCGGCCTCGACATGCTGTTCGAGCTCGAACGCATCGTGCTGCGCAGAGGCAAGGCCGGCGATGCCGACAGGCTGAAGGCGATTGCGGAACGACCGCGCTTGGGCAACCCCGATGTGGTTGTCGACTTCACCACTGCCGCGCGGGACCCGAACCGCTCCGCCAGGCTCTATCTCCGTCCGCGCTTCAACGGACAGGCGGGCGAAGCCGCCGCACTGGCCGCCATTCTCGCCGGCGACCTGCCGGTGATTGAAATCGTCAACGAGCTCGACGGCGCGGTGATGGACCGCGGCCATCCCTCAGCGGAAATCGCCGCCGGCCTGAGCGGCGGGCTCGAAACGGTGATGGCGCGCACCTTGTCCATGCTGCCGCCGATATTGTCGGGGGCTCCGCGACTGGTCCCGCAACTGGCCGTGCCGGCGGCCAGCGCGCCGCGAAATCCCGCGCCCTTTGTCCTGCGCGGCGTCGCGACCTCGATCGCGAAGGAAATCTACCGTCTCTGCTGCTATGCGCCGCATTGGCATGTCGGTTGGCGCTACGCCGACAACGCGGATGTCTGGCGGACCGGTGACCTGTCGGGGCCTGCCTGGAACGTGCTCGGCGATCCCGGCAATCACTTCTATGCCGATCCCGTCCCGGTGAAGTGGCAGGGCAGGACCTTCGTGTTCTTCGAGGACCTCGACCACCGCACCGGCAAGGGCATCATCTCCGCGATCGAATTCGACGGCAAGGGTCCGGTCGGCACGGTGCTGCCGGTGCTCGAAGAGCCGTGGCACCTGTCCTACCCGTTCCTGATCGAGAACAACGGCGAACTGTGGATGATCCCGGAAAGCACCGCGCATCGGGATGTCCCGATCTACAAATGCGTTCGCTTTCCCGACAAGTGGGAACGGCAAGGCACGCTGCTGTCCGGGCTCGAACTCGCCGACGCGACCATCACGCAGCATGACGGCCTCTACTACATGTTCGGAGCCTGGCGCGACGGCACCGGCGGATATTCCGACACGCTGGCGATCTATTACGCCGAACAGTTGCTCGGCCCGTGGCGGCCGCATGCAAGCAATCCGATCCTGATGGATCGCGCGACGACGCGGCCGGCCGGCAATTTCGTGACCATCAACGGCAAGCTGTGGCGGCCGGTGCAGGACTGCACCAACGGATACGGCGCGGCGCTCGGACTTGCGGAAGTGCTCGAACTGTCGCCGACGACCTACCGACAAGCCGTGCGCCATCTGCTCAAGCCCGGGCCGCTGTGGACCGGTCGCAAGCTGCACACGCTCAACCGCTGCGGCCGGCTCGAGGTGGTCGACGGCTCGCGGGTTCAGCCCAAGACCACCGCCTTGCTGAACAGCCTGCGGTCAAGCGGCCGGTCATCGCCGCGGGAGTGGCAAGGCACGCTGGCGAAGCCGATCGCACGTCGGCTCCACTAGCGCCTCGGTCGACCCGGCTCAGTTCAGGTCGGCACTCAGCACGCCGCCGAACTGCTCCCATGAGCTTCCGGTCCAGCGTTGCAACTGAAGCTGCGTATAGGCCATGCTGTTGTCGGGACTTGTGTTGATGGTGATGCCCGGCATCAGCGTCGGCAGCACGAGCCCTCTGATGTTGCGCGCCTGCTTCACGATGTTCTCGCGCGACAGGTCGTCGCCGCACTGCTTCAGCACCTGCTCCAGGATCTGGCCCTGCTGGGTGCCGAACAGATAATTGTTGTCGCCGATATCGGCGCCGGGAAGATATTTCTCGAAATGGGTGCGATACCATTTCATGCCGGGATCGTCGGCCCACTTCTTGTCGTTCGGATCCTTGGTGATGGTCGCCACGACAACGCCCACCGCCTTGTCTGCCCCCGCCGGCACGATGGTCGCGGAGACCGAGCTCGACACGTAGTTGACGATGGTCAGCGGCGACCAGCCGATCTCGTTCGCCTTCTTGATCGCCTGGGCCGCGAATTTCGGCGTGCCGGCGATCAGGAACGCCTGCGCACCCGACGCCTTCAACGTCACCACGCGGGATTCGATGGTCGGCTCGGTGACCTCATAGGGAGACGTCACCACCTTCCTGTCGAAATCGGCCTTCAGCACCTCCTTGAACGCGGCCACGAAATCGCGGCCGAGATCGTCGTTCTGGTAGAGGATCGCGATCTTCGCATCGGGCGCCGTCTGCGTGATGTATCTTGCGTAGATCTTGCCTTCGGTGTTGTAGCTCGGCAGTCCCGTGGTGGTCAGCGGAAACTCCGCGAAATTCGCAAACTTGGTCGCACCGCTGACGACGAACAGATGCGGCACCTTCTTCGCGGTGACGTATTTGATGGTCGCGCCGATGCCGGGCGTGCCGAGCGGGCTGAACAGGAACGCCACCTCGTCGCTCTCGACCAGCTTGCGGGTCTGCTCCACGGCCTTGGGCGGCGTGTAGGCATCGTCATAGGTGATGAGGTTGACCTTGCGGCCGTTCACGCCGCCGCGGTCATTGACGGAATGGACGTAGGCGATCAACCCCTTGCCGGTGTTGCTGAGCGGAGACGCCGGGCCGCTGAACGGGAACGTCGCCCCGACCTTGATCTCCGATTCCGATACCCCTGGCGTTTCGGCGCGGACTGGAGCTGCGGCAAGCGCCGCAAGCATCGCAACGGACACGGCAAACGTCTTCAACACCATGAAATTCCTCCTGAGCTTTTATGAATTCCAACTCTTGCGACCGGCGCGCGGCGCTACCAGGCTTCGCCGAACGGCCTGATCTCGACATTGAACGACCACGCGCTGCGATCCTGATGGGCGACGTGCCAGACCTCGTCGGCGATCGCTTTCGGCTTGATGAAGAAGTCGTCCGGCCGATCCGGCCAGCGCTTCCGCGTCCACTCCAGATCGATCACGGCATCGATCACGAGATAGGCGACGTGAACACCTTGCGGCCCCAGATCGCGGGCCATCGCCTCGGCGAGAATCCGCTGTGCCGCCTTGGTCGGCGCGAACCCCGCGAAGCCGGCCTTGCCGCGCAACGCCGAGGTGTTGCCTGTCGCGACGATGGCGCCCTTGCCGGCAGCGATCATCGCCGGGGCAAATCGCCGTGCCAGGTACAGTAGTCCCATCGTGTTGACCTGGAAGTTGCGATTGAGAATCTCCGGATCGATCTCGCGGAAGGTGCCGAAAGCGCCGCCGACGGCGTTGTGGATCACGACGCCCGGGCTGCCGAGATCACGCTCCACGGACGAGGCCACCGCCTCGACCTGCGCGGGATCGGACACATCGCACCGATAGGCCTTTGCGCCCGGAAGCTGCTTTTCGAGCGCGGCGAGGCGCGCCTCGTTCCTGGCGAGAAGCGCGACGCGATAGCCGCCCTCAGTGAATCTCCTGGCGAGCGCCGAGCCGGTGCCGGGCCCAACGCCGGATATCAGACAGACAGGTGCGGTCATGCGATCAACCCTCCGCGTTGCGGCCTTTGGCCTTCATGGTCAGGCGGCCGCCTTCGACAGCAGCTTCTCGACGTAAGGCTTGAGGTCCGGCCTGACATGCTCGTGCGCGATCAGGCGATCAAAGTGCGCAAACATCAGCGGATACTCATCCTGCACGCCCGGGTGCAGAATTTTCGCCAATCCTTGCTTTTGCAGCTGCTCGGTCCGCGCATGTTCATTCATGAACAGCGCGAGTTCGGCGGCAAAGCAGATGTCGGCAATCGAGATGCCGTTCCCGACCAGCGCCTCCCGCCGCGGCGACAGCGCCTGCTCAATGCCGGACGCATAGATCGCGAACGCATCCTTGGCACGCGCATGAATGGCCGCATCGACCGTGCCGCCCGAGAGCGCCAGCAGATAGATTTGCGAGTCCCGCGCGAACACCAGGCTGACATCGAGAAAACTGTCGATCCGCGACGCCTCATAGGCGTCGCGCCCGTAGAGCGGGAACTTCGCCTCGCCGAGCCGCGCCACCGCGCGCATGATGCTGTTCGATTCGAAGATCCCGACCTTGCCGTCGGCGCCGAACGCGGCCGGCACATTACCGAACGGCTGCGCCGCCATGAACGCGTCGGTCTTGAACAACTGCGCGCCGGTCAGTCCGACCCGTCCGGTCCGTGCCAGCGACGACAGCGAGGCGCGCTCATGCTCCGCCAGCGGGCGGGCATCATAGTCCCACAACCAGTCGCGCAACTCCTTGCCCGAGGCGCCCCTGACCTCGACATCGATGCCGCAGAACCGCGCCGCGATGGTTGCCTTCCAGACGCGCGGGTTCGGCAGATAGGAGAAGATGCGCAAGGCGGCCATGGCGGCTGCTCCGGTGCTGATGCCTCAGGCGGCGAGCTTCAGGATCTTGACGACGTCGCTGGGCTCGCGGATCGGCTGCGGGTTGGCCCGCGTGAAGATCGACAGCATGGCGTTCTTACCGATCAGCTCGAAGCGGTCCTCGCCGACGCCGACATCGGCAAGCCGGCGCGGCAGGCCGAGCTCCGCGATGAACGCCGCAAACGCCTCGCCGGCATCGCGCCCCGGCGCGCCGAGCGCGGCAGCGATCGATTGCTGGGCGGCCTCCGTCGCCGGGCGGTTGTAGCGCAGCACGCTCGGCATCATCACCGCCGTGCAGAAATAATGCGGCACGTCGCAGGTGCCGCCGAGCACATGGCCGATGGCGTGGCTGGCGCCCATCGGCACCCGCGACTGCAATCCGAACGCCGACAGCCAGGAGCCGAGCTGGCAGCTCAGCCGCGCCGCCGCGTCGTCGGGGTGGGCCTTGGTGCGCAGCAGGCCGTCGTGCAGATAGCGCAGCCCCTGCTGGCACACCGCATCGACCAGCACGTTGGGGCGGCTGGAGCAGATCGCCTCGATGCCGTGATCCATCGCCCGCGTCCCGGAGCCGAGCCAGAGCTTCTCCGGCGTATATTTCGTGATCGCGGAATCGAGGATGATGCTGCGCGGCATCATCATCGGGTGGTTGAAGATCTGCTTCAGCTTGCGGCTGGTATCGGTGACCAGCGCGCCGGAATTGTATTCGCCACCGGACAGCGTGCTGGGGATCGCGATCATCCGGACCTTCGGCGAGCGGAACGGCCCAAAGCGCCGATCCGGCGTGGTCTCGAAGCCGTCGAGCCCGGCCGGCTCGAAGATCTCGTGCTCCATGCACATCAGCACGATCTTCGCCGCGTCGACCACCGAGCCGCCGCCGAGCGCGACGACGAGGTCCGCCCTGGCCTCGCTAGCCTGCCGCGCGATCTGCGTCACAACGTCCCGCGTCGTGTGCTGCGGCACGCCGTCGAAGGTCGCGGCATGACGATCGCCGAGCGCTTTGCGGATCTTCTCGATCTCGTCGGTCGTGGTGTTCAACGTCCGGCTGGCGATCAGATAGACGCGCTTGGCGCCCAGCCGCTCGGCCTCCTCGCGCAGCGCCTCGGCTGCCGGCTTGCCGTAGATCACGGATTCCATGCTGGGATATTGATGGCTGCCCACGACGCCCATGCTTTTCACTCCCTCGATATGTCCGTGAGTTCCGCCGCCGGTCAGGCAGACAGCTTGGTGAAATCTGGCTGGCGTCGTTCGGCGAAGGCGGCAAAGGCCTCGCGCGCTTCGGGCGTCGTCAGCCGTTCCTTGAACAACACGCCCTCCTCGGCGATCTGCGCCGCGATCCGCTGCTGCTCGCGCATCAGCTTCTTGGTCATGCCGAGCGACCCCGCCGGCCGCCTGGTCAGCGCAATCGCCGCGTCATGCGCCCTCTTGCGCAGATCGGCCTGCGGTACCACGGCATTGGCGAGGCCCGATGCCAGCGCGCCCTGCGCATCCATCGGCTCGCCAAGCGCGAACATCGCATAGGCCCGCGCATGCCCGATCCTCAAGGGCAGCAACCAGCTCGACGCCGCTTCCGGAACCAGAGCGAGGTTGACGAACGGCGTGATCAGCCGCGCATTCTCGGCAAGATAGACCAGGTCGCAATGCAGCAGCATCGTGGTGCCGACGCCGACCGCATTGCCCTGCACGGCGGCGACCAGCGGCTTGCCGACCTTGCTGATGGTCTCGATGAAGCGATGCGCGGGGCTATCGACTGCGCTTTCGCCGCGTGCCTGGCTCGCGAAGTCGGCGAGGTCGTTGCCCGCGGTGAAGCTGTCGCCGTCGCCCTGGAACAGGATGACGCGGACGGCCAGATCGGTCTCGGCCTGCTTCAGCGCCTGCGACATGGCGTCATACATGGCGCCGGTCAGCGCGTTCTTCTTCTCGGGCCGCTGCAAGGTCAGCGTCATGACGCCGGCGGCGATCTCAACCTTGACATGCTCGGTCATGGCACTCTCCCGTCAGGCGACCGCGCGGGCCGCCGTGGTTTCGAATTTGCCGTCGAGGAAGCCGGTCAACCGCTGCCGGATGATCGCTTCGGCCTCGGTCATGATGCGGTCGATCAGCTCCTTGACGGTCGGGATGTCATTGATCAGGCCGACCACCATGCCGCAGCTCCAGGCGCCGGCATCCATCTCGCCGTCGATCATCACCTTCGGATAGACGCCGGCGACTTGCTCGTGGATATCCTCGATCTTCAGCCTGGCGCCCTTCTCGCGCTCGATCTCGAGCAGCTCATCGACGCCCTTGTTCTTCAGCACCCGCTCGGTGTTGCGTAGCGCGCGCATCACGAGGCGGGTGTCGAGCTCGTCGGCGTCGAGCAGCGCCTGCTTCACATTGGGATGAACCGGTGCTTCCTTCGTCGCGATGAAGCGCGTGCCCATGTTCATGCCGGCGGCACCCATCGACAACGCGGCGACAAGGCTGCGCGCATCCGCCATGCCGCCCGAGGCGACGAACGGGATCTTCAATTCGTCCGCCGCGCGCGGCAGCAGGATCATGTTCGGGATGTCGTCCTCGCCGGGGTGACCGCCGCACTCGAAGCCGTCGACGCTGACCGCGTCGCAGCCGATCTTCTCGGCCTTCAGCGAATGCCGCACCGAGGTGCATTTGTGGATCACCTTGATGCCGGCCGCCTTCAGCGCCGGCATGTACTGCTCCGGGCTGCGGCCCGCGGTCTCCACCGCCTTGACGCCGCCCTCGCGGATCGCGGCGATATACTCCGGATAGGGCGGCGCGGTGAAGCTCGGCAGGAAGGTCAGGTTCACGCCGATCGGCTTGTCGGTCATGTCGCGGCAGCGCGCGATCTCCTTCGCCAGCAGCTCCGGCGTCTTCTGGGTCAGGCCGGTGATGATGCCGAGGCCGCCGGCGTTGGACACCGCGGCCGCCATCTCGGCGAAGCCGACAAAATGCATGCCGCCCTGGATGATCGGATGCTGGATGCCGAACAGTTCAGTGATTGCTGTCTTCACAAGTCTCTCCCGCGTTTCCGCTCAGTGGACGATTTCGAACAGGCCCGCCGCGCCCATGCCGCCGCCGATGCACATGGTCACCACGCCGTATTTCGCCTTGCGCCGCCGGCCCTCGATCAAGAGGTGACCGGTGAGCCGCGCCCCGGTCATGCCGTAGGGATGGCCGATCGCGATCGAGCCGCCATTGACGTTCAGCTTGTCCGGATCGATGCCGAGCTTGTCGCGGCAATAGATCACCTGCACCGCATAGGCCTCGTTGAGCTCCCAGAGATCGATGTCGTCGATCTTGAGGTTGTGCCGCTTGAGGAGCCGCGGGATCGCGGCAACCGGGCCGACGCCCATCTCGTCCGGCTCGACGCCGGCGGCGACGAAGCCGCGGAAGATGCCGAGCGGCTTCAGGCCCTTCTGCGCGGCAACCTTGTCGCTCATGATCACGCAGGCCGAGGCGCCGTCCGAGAGCTGGCTGGCATTGCCGGCGCTGATGGTCTTGCCCTCGAACACCGGCTTGATCTTGGCGAGCCCGTCCGCTGTGGTATCCGGCCGCGGGCCCTCATCCTTCGCCAGCGTCACCTGCTGGTAGCTGACTTCCTTAGTGTCCTTGTTGACCACGGCCATTTTGGTCGTGATCGGCACGATCTCGTCGTTGAAGCGGCCCCCCTGCAGCGCGGCGCCGACGCGGCGCTGGCACTCGAGGCTGTACTCGTCCTGCTTGTCGCGGCCGATCCCGTAGCGCTCGGCGACGACCTCGGCGGTCTCCAGCATCGACATGTACATCTCGGGCTTCATCGCCATCAGCTCGTCGTCGACGGCGTGGAACCTGTTCATGTGCTCGTTCTGCACCAGGCTGATCGACTCGATGCCGCCGCCGATCGCGATCTCGACGCCGTCTGATATCACCGAGCGGGCAGCGACCGCGATCGCCTGCAGGCCGGAGGCGCATTGCCGGTCGATGGTGGTCCCAGCGACCGTGACGGGAAGTCCAGCGCGGATGGCGCCCTTGCGCGCGACGTTCATCACCGTGGTGCCCTGCTGCATGGCGCAGCCCATCACCACGTCCTCGACCTCGCCGGGCGCGATGCCGGCGCGCTTCACCGCCTCGGCCATCACATGCCCGGCCAAAGTCGGGCCGTCGGTGTTGTTGAGCGCGCCGCGATAGGCCTTGCCGACGCCGGTGCGCGCGGTGGAGACGATGACTGCATCTTGTGACATGCTTGCCTCTCTGAATCAGGCGACCGCGTCGAGCTGCGCATAACGCAGCACGTGATAGGCGGGATCGCCGAACTGGATGTTGATGGAGGAAATCCGTTTGAAGTAATGGCCGACATTGAGCTCGTCGGCCATGCCCATGCCGCCATGCAGCTGCACCGCTTGGTCGGCGACGAACTTGCCGGCATGGCCGATCTTCGACTTGGCGCCGGAGGCGAGCCGAGACACGCCGGCCTCATCGTCACTGAGACTGAGGCTGAGATGCTGCATCAGCGACAGCGCCTCCTGATGCGCGATGAACATGTCGACCATCCGGTGCTGCAGCACCTGGAAGCTGCCGATCGTGACGCCGAACTGCTTTCGCGTCTTGGAATAGTCCAGCGTCGCCGCATTCAGCTCGCCGATCGCGCCGACCGCCTCGGCGCAGAGCGCGCCGATCGCGCGGTTACGGCAGGCTTCCAGCGCGGCGACGCCCCCGCCTTCGCTGCCCAGCAATTCCGCGCGCACGCCGCGCAGGCTGATCTCGGCCGCCCTGCGGCCATCGATCGTCCTGAAGCTTTGCAGGTCGAGATTGGCGGCGCGGCGATCGACCACGAACAGGCTGACGCCGCCGCGATCGTGACGATGACCCGAGGTGCGTGCGGAGACGATCAGATAATCCGCCCACGGCGCCGCTAGCACCGCCGTCTTCTCTCCGGTGAGGACATAGCCGTCGCCCTCGCGGCGCGCCGTGGTGGTGACGGTGGCGAGATCGAAGCGCGAGCCGTTCTCGGTCCAGGCCAGCGCCCAAAGTTTCGTGCCTGCGATGATGTCGGCAATAAACGCTTGCCTCTGCGCGTCGGAACCTGCCTGCTCGATCAAGCCGCCCGCCACGACGACCGTCTCGACGAATGGCTCGACCACGAGATGGCGGCCGAACTCCTGCATGATGATCATGGTCGACAGCGGCCCGCCGCCGAGCCCTCCGACCGCTTCCGAGAACGGCGCGGCGAGCAGGCCGAGCTCGGCGAATTCAGCCCATTGCTTGCGGCCAAACCCCTCCTCGCTCGCGACGATCTTGCGGCGGGCGTCGAAATCATACTGGTCGCGCAGCAGCCGCTGGACGCTGGACCGCAACAATTCCTGCTCTTCCGTGAACTGGATATCCATCCGATCCTCGTTGCTTGTGGCTAGAGACCAAGCACTGCCTTGGCGATGATGTTGCGCTGGATCTCGTTCGATCCGCCGTAGATCGAGAGCTTGCGCGAGTTGAGGTATTTTTCCGACGCGGTGTGGCCGTAGTCGGGGCCCGGCATGAAGTGATTGGCGCTGACCGGATGCTCGCGGATCGCAAGCCCGTAATTGCCGATCGCCCGATGCGTCAGCTCGGTGATATCCTGGAAGATTTCGGTGCCGCGGATCTTGAACAGCGAGGCCGCCGGTCCCGGGTCGATGCCGCGCGCCATCTGGGCGACGACGCGAAGCTCGGTCGCCTCCAGCGCCAGCACGTCGAGCTCGACGCGGGCGATGTCCCTGATGAACTCCAGATGCGCCGGATCGTCTTCGGGGATCTCGGCCTTCACGATCTTCTTCAGCCGCGCGATGTAGCGCGTCGAGCGGCCGATGCCGGCCATGCTGGTGCGCTCATTGCCGAGCAGGAATTTGGCGTAGGTCCAGCCCTTGTTTTCCTCGCCGATCAGGTTCTCGGCGGGGACGCGGACGTTCTCCAGGAAGACGTCGTTGACCTCGTGCGAGCCGTCGATGGTGATGATCGGCCGCACGGTGACGCCGGGCGACTTCATGTCGATCAAGAGAAACGAGATGCCGGACTGCGGCTTGGCTGTGGGATCGGTACGAACCAGGCAGAATATCCAGTCGGCGTGCTGCGCCAGCGTGGTCCAGGTCTTGTGGCCGTTGACGATGTAATGGTCGCCGTCGCGCACCGCCTTGGTGCGCACGGTGGCGAGGTCGGAGCCGGAGCCCGGCTCCGAATAGCCCTGGCACCACCAGTCCTCGCCGGACAGGATGCGCGGCAAGAATTTCCCTTTCTGCGCGTCGTTGCCGAAGGTGTAGATGACCGGGCCGACCATGGTGACGCTGAATGCCAGCGGCGGCATGGTGCCGGCGCGCGTCGTCTCCTGCTCGAAGATGAAGCGGCGGGTGATCGACCAGCCGGGCCCGCCATATTCCTTGGGCCAGAGCGGCGCGATCCAGCCCTTGTCATGCAGGATGCGATGCCACAGCAGCATCTGCTCCTTGGAGAGATCGGTCTCCGGATTAGCGACGCGCATCTCCGCCGGGTAGTTGTCCTTGATGAAGGCGCGAACCTCATCGCGGAACGCCGCATCTTCAGGGGATAGCGCGAGCTCCATCTGACCGGCTCCCTACCACTTCTCGCCGAAGGGCCGGATTTCCAGCTCGAAGGTCCAGGCGCTCTTCGGCTGCTGATAGAGTTGCCAATAGGCGCCCGCGACCGATGCCGGCGGCATCAAGAGATCGGGATTGTCGAGCGCGTTCGGGCCGAGCGCCTCGATGCGGCGCTGCCGCACCCATTCGGTGTCGACGCCGGAATCGATGATCAGATGCGCGACATGGATGTTCTTCGGCCCCAGCTCGCGGGCCATCGCCTGCGCCACGGCACGCAAGCCAAACTTGGCACTGGCAAACGCGGCATAGCCGCTGCCGCCGCGCAGTGACGCAGTGGCGCCGGTGAAGAAGATGTTGCCCTCGCCGCGCGGCATCATCAGCCGCGCCGCCTCGCGCCCAGCCAGGAAGCCGGAGTAGCAGGCCATCTCCCAGACCTTGCGGAACACCCGCTCGGTGGTCTCGAGGATCGGGAAATTGACGTTGGCCCCGATGTTGAAGATGCAGACCTCAAGCGGCGCATGCTTGTCGGCGTCGTTGAGGAAGGCCGTGATCTCCTCCTCCTTACGCGCATCGAGCGA
Organism: Bradyrhizobium brasilense; assembly: GCF_029714345.1. NCBI lineage: Bacteria > Pseudomonadati > Pseudomonadota > Alphaproteobacteria > Hyphomicrobiales > Nitrobacteraceae > Bradyrhizobium > Bradyrhizobium brasilense. Next base: position 2,384,163 of record NZ_CP121669.1, on the reverse strand, counting down.
ACGCGCATGGATCTCGCCGCCGGCAGCCTCGATCTCCTTGACCAGCGGCGCCAGCTTGTCGCCATTGCGGCGGCCGGCGAAGATCGTAAAGCCTTCGGAGGCGAACTTCTTGGCGATCTCGCCGCCGATGAAATCGCCGGCACCAATGACGGCCACCGTCCTGTTTCTCTTCTGCATGGTGTACTCCGGTCCTGTTTGAGTGAACTGGCTCGCGGCGACGGCTCAGTCTCAGCCGCGCAGCGATTCCGCCAGCTTGTGCTTCAGCAGCTTGCCCGTCGATGTCGCGGGCAGCGCGTCCATCAGGATAATCTCCGACGGACGCTTGTACGAGGTGAGTTGCGGGGCAATATGGGCCATCAGGTCCTGTACGGTGGCGGACGAGCCCTTGATCAGCTGCACAAAGGCGACCACCTCCTCATTGCCCTCGACCGGCCGACCGACCACGGCGCACTGCACCACGGCGTCGTGCGTGCTCAGCACCGCCTCGATCTCGGCCGGATAGACGTTGAACCCGGAGCGGATGATCATCTCCTTGGTTCGCCCGACGATATAGAGCGCATCGTTCTCGAAGCGGGCCAGATCCCCGGTGTTGAACCAGCCGTCGGGATCGATCGCCTTGGCGGTCAGGTCGGGCGCGCGGTAATAGCCGCGCATCACGTTGGGGCCGCGAACATGCAGCTCGCCGACTTCGCCTGCCGCGACCGGCTTGAGGTCGCGGCCGACCAGCTTGGCCTCGAGGCCGGGCATGACGGTGCCGACCGCATGGTCGGCCCGCGGATTGTCGGGCCGGACGCCGGAGATGCCCGGCGAGCATTCGGTGATGCCGTAGCCGTTGAGCAGCGGCAGCCCGAGTTCCTGCTCGACCCGTGATTTGAGATCGAGGTCGAGCGGCGCGCCGGCCACCGAGATCACCCGCAACCGGCCGCGATCGAGCTTCGGCAGGCCGGCATTGCGCCGGTATTCGAGCAGACGCTGATAGGTCGCGGGCACGCCGTTCAGGATCGTGATGCCCTCTTCAGTCATCGCCTTGACCAGCGCGGCCGGATCGTATTTCGCCACCAGACGCACGGTGGCGCCGATCATCAGGGTCATGGTCAGCAACGAGATGCCGACGATATGCGAGATCGGCAGCACGCAATACTGCACGTCATCGGCCGCCATCTTTCGGAAGCTTGCTGTCGCCCGGGCGCTGAACAACAGATTGCGATGGGTCAGCATCACGCCCTTCGGCGTGCCCGTGGTGCCGGAGGTGTAAATGAGAACCGCGACCTGGTTGGCGCCGTCGGCCTCGACCGGCTCAGCCACGGTTGCCAGGTTCAGGCCGGTAACGGCGATGCCGCGAAGCGGCCCGACATCCTGCACGGCGGCCTCGTAACGCGCGGCATGGGTAGCCGCCTCCTGCGAGACGTCGGCGGTCAGCAGCACGCGCCGGGCGCCGCTGTGATCCCTGATCTGGTCCAGCTCACGCGGCGAGAGCCGCGGATTGACCACGATGGACCAGACATCGAGCCGGCTCGCCGCCAGCAGCAGGCAGGCCAGCGGGATCGAATTCTCGCTCACGATCATCATGCGGTCGCCGGCGCGGATGCCGAGCGCCCGCAGCGCCTCGGCGACGCGACCGACCGTTCGGTCGAGCTCGCGGTAGGTCAGCCGCGTCTTGTCGTCGATCAGCGCCGGATGATCCGGCGTCGCCCCGACGTGGTGATCGATCACCTCGTGGATGCGGTTCGGCAAGCCTTCCACACTTCCTTCAAACTGGGTCGACGCCTGCACTGAAACCTCCCTGTGACAGCCCTTTGGGCATGATTTGTTGTCTTGAGGAATTTTCCCGCTCAGGCGGTCTTGCGTCGCGGCGCAGCCAGCTGCGCGACGATCTCGTCCTCGACCTCGCGCAGCTTGTCCTTGCCGAAGAAGATCTCGTCGCCGACAAAGAAGGTCGGTGAGCCGAACGAGCCGCGCGCCACCGCGTTGCTGGTGTTGTCGATCAGCTTCTTCTTCACCTCGTCCTGCTGGGCGCGGGCGATGATGCGGTCGATATCGAGGCCGGAAGACAGGAACGCTTCGCGGAACACCTGCGGATCGTCCATCTTCTTGGGCTCGGACCACATGTGGTGATAGGCGGCGCGAAAGTACGGCTCGAACAGCCCTTCGAAATCGGCAGCGACGACGCCGCGCATCAGCATCAGCGTGTTGACCGGAAAGAACGGGTTGGTCTTGAACGTCGTGATGCTGTGGCGGTGCAGGAAGCGCTCGGTCTCGAGCGCGTTGTACTCGGGCTTGTTCTTGATGCCGCGCAGCGACTCGCCGGGCGACATGTTGCCGGTCGCCTTGTAGACGCCGCCGAGCAGCACCGGGATGTAGTCGAATTTCACTCCGGTACGCTTCTCGATGTCGGGCAGCGCCAGTTCCGCCAGATAGGCGTTCGGACTTCCAAAATCGAAATGGAATTCGACCTTGAGCGGAGCAGCCATGGAACGCCCTTCCCTTCGATTGCCAGCGGCCGTCAGCCGCCGCGTTGATCGAGCCGGGACCTTAAGTTCTATTTTAGAACTGTCAATATGATATTTGTCATCCAATGACCAAGCTACGGCCGCAAGCGAGGCATCCTATTGAAATAACGTTAGTTCTGTTTTAGAATTTTACTGAGCGATATCGTCGCCGGCCGCAGGAGATGCTGATGAAATGGGATGCCCTCGAGGAGGAGCCGTGCTCGGTGGCCCGCACGGTGGCTGTCATCGGCGACCGCTGGAGCCTCTTGGTCCTGCGCGAATGCTTCCTGCGCATCCGCAGGTTCGATGACTTCCAGGCGTCGCTCGGGATCACGCGGCATCTGCTCGCCGATCGGCTGAAGAAGCTGGTGCGGTTCGGCGTGCTGCGCAAGATTCCGTATCAGGAGGCGCCGAAGCGCTACGAATACATCCTGACGCAGAAGGGGCTCGACCTTTATCCGATCATCATGTCGATCGTGCACTGGGGCAACGTCCACATGGTCGATTCGCGCGGCCGGCCGATGCTGCACGAACACAAGACCTGCAAGAAGATGTTCGATCCCGTCATGGTCTGTTCGGAATGCGGCGAGCCGCTGAGCGCGAAGGCGGTCCACGTGCATCCGGGCCCCGGTGCGCGGAAATCATCACCGGTGCACGCCAAGGCGCAGGAGCGAGCCAAGCGCGCCGCTGATTAAACCCGGATACTGCTCACGAAGCCGGCGCCCCGCGCTGGTGCTGCTCAGTGTGACGGTGCAGCCATCAGCGCGACATTGCCGCCAAGCAGGCAGCCGACGGGGCGGCCGCCGGCGAAGCCGATGCGGACGCGGATCTCGGACAGCCGCCCCATCGCCCTGCCCTGCAAGATTCGGATCTCGTCGTCATCAGGAGCGACCAGGCCATAGTCGAGTAGGCCGAACGCCAGCGCGGCGGCCGCAATGCCGGTCGCGGCATCCTCCCGATAACCTGAGGAGCGCGGGAATTGCCGCGCCTCGAACAGGCGAGCTTTTCGGTCGATCACGGCGAATGGATAGAGCCCGGTCGATCCGATCCGGCCGCAGACCGCCTCGACTTGCTCGGCGGCGGGATCGAGCGCATTCAGCGCTCCGGGGGAGCGCATCGGAACGAGTGTCTTGATCCGCGATGTGACGGCGTTACAGGGCGTTCCCTCACCGATCGCATGCGGTCCAATCGCGAGCGCCCGCAGCACGTCATCGCGTTGCGCCGTGGTGAGCGGAACGGTCTTCCCGGCCGGTTGAGTGATCTCGACACGCGGCTCGCCGTGACGATCACGGCTGATGAAGCCGGTGACCGGACCGCTGCGCGTCGAGATCCGCATCGTGTCGCCCGGCAACTTTCCATGGCGCGCAAGCAGCCAGAGCGCACCGATGGTCGCGTGGCCGCACATTTCCATTTCGTGGTTCGGAACGAAGAAGCGGAACGTGGCGTCGAAATCGTCACTCTGCGCCGGCAACACGAAGCCGGATTCGTGATTATGGCGGCGGGCGACGTCCTGCATCTCGGACGCGCTCATGCCGCTTGCATCCACCACGATCGGACAGGGATTGCCGCCCTGCCCATCCACCGTGAACACGCTGACCAGTTCGGCTGTCGTCATGATGTCGCTCGCCTGTCTCGCCGTCTGCTACTTGACCAGCGACGCACCGGTCTCCGGATGCTGCAGCCAGCCGAGCAGCGCCTCGTGGAAGCGCGCCGGCGCCTGGATCTGCGGCGAATGGCCGAGGTCGGGGAATTCGATCAGCTGCGCATGCGGAATCCGCTTGGCCGCCTCCTTGCCGAGCACCGGATAATTGCCGAGCGTCTTGCGGATCTCCGGCGGCGCAGTGTCCTTGCCGATCGCGGTGGTGTCCTTGTCGCCGACAAAGAGCAGCGTCGGCGGCTTGATCTGCTCGAACTCGTAGAACACCGGCTGGGTCGCGATCATGTCATAGAGTCGCGCCGAGCTCGATGCCACGGCGGCGCGGCCCGGACCGCGATACATGCCGGCCAGCATCTGCACCCACGTCTCGTAGGACGCATCCCAGGTGTCGGCGTAATAGGTGGCGCGCTCATAGGCGCGGATGCTGTCCGCGGTGACGCGCGTCTCGCGCTGCATCCAGCCGTCGAGGCTGAGCCACGGCACGCCCTTGGCCTTCCAGTCTTCGAGGCCAATCGGATCAACCAGCACCAGCTGGTCGGTGGCCTCCGGATACATCAGGGCATAGCGCATCGCCAGCATGCCGCCGGTCGAGTGGCCGACCATGATCGAATGCGCGATCCCGAGCGAGGCGAGCAGCGCGCGGCTGTTGCCGGCGAGCTGCTGGAAGGTGAACTGATAGCGCTCCGGCTTGCTGGATTTGCAGAAGCCGATCTGGTCGATCGCGATGACGCGATAGCCGGCGCCGCTGAGCGCCTTGATGGTGCCGTCCCAGGTCGCGGCACAGAAATTCTTGCCGTGCAGCAGCACCGCGGTCTGGCCGTTCGGCGTCGCCGGCTTGACGTCGAGATAGGCCATGTCGAGCTCCTGCCCCTGCGAGCTGAAGCGATAATGCTCCACCGGATAGGGATAGTCGAAGCCCTGCAATTCCGGTCCATAGGCCGGCTCGGCGGCCGATTGCGCCAATGCATTGGACGATCCGAGCGCAACGGTCGCGGCGACGGCGATGTGAAACAGGGTTTTCAGGGGCATCTCAGCAAATCCAGAACTCAGGGGCGATCTCGTGATGCCGTAGCCGAACGCGTGAGCGCCATCCAGCGCCCAGCGATGATTTGTTCGTGATCTCCGCGCAAACGCTACGCGTTTGTCGCGAGGGAACACCGCCTCGGATCATACTCTACGCCGGATCGAACGCCCGGATCGGCGGCAGATTGCCGTTGAAACGCTCGACCTCGACGCTGGTGAGCTGGCCGGTGCAGCCCTGCGCGAAGGATGACGTGCCGATGTCGCGGGTAAGCACGTTCGGATTGCCGTGCACGCAGAGCGGCGCTTCCTCCTCGGGGTCCATCGGATCGTACCAGGCGCCGGTCGGCAGCTGGACCACGCCGGGCGCGATGCCGTCGGTGACATGCACCGCGGCGAGGCAGGCGCCGCGCGCGTTGAAGATGCGGATGATGTCGCCGTCGGCAATGCCGCGCGGCGTGGCGTCGCGCGGGTTCATGCGCGCGACCTCGCGGCCGCGATGCTTGGCGTCAAGCGAATGGCCGCCGAAGTCGAGCTGGCTGTGCAGGCGCGTCACCGGCTGGTTGGCGACCAGGAAGCACGGCGCGCCCGGCGTCGGCGTGTCTGATTTCTCGAGCCAGACCGGATGGCCCGGACAGTCCGCATCGCCATGGCTAGCGATCTTCCGCGAAAAGATCTCGATGCGCCCGCTCGGCGTCGGCAGCGGGCGCTCCACCGGGTCCTCGCGAAAACGACGCAGCGAGCCGCCGTCGTCGAGATGCTGCGGCACCACCAGGCTGCCGCGTTCCCAGAACTCCTCGAAGCTCGGGGCTTCGAGCCCGCGCGCGGCGAGCACCTTGCGGGTCGGCTCGTAGAGATGCTCCAGCCATTGCCGCGACGTGCGTCCCTCGGTGAAGGGCTCGCGGGCCCCTAACCGCTCGGCGAGATCGGCGAAGATCTCGTAGTCGTCGCGCGCGAGGCCGAACGGCTCGGCGATCCGGTGCATCGCGACCATCAAGGGATCGTTGCTGGAATAGCCGATGTCCTCGCGCTCCAGCGTCATGGTCGAGGGCAGCACGATGTCGGCGTGGCGTGCTGTGGCGGTCCATGCCAGCTCATGCACCACCAGCGTGTCGAGCCGCGCAAACGCCTTGCGCAGGCGGTTGAGGTCCTGGTGATGGTGGAACGGATTGCCGCCGGCCCAATAGACGAGGCGGATGTCCGGATAGGTCCGCGTCTCGCCATTGTAGCGATAGCTGGTGCCGGGATTGAGCAGCATGTCGGCGATGCGCGCCACCGGAATGAAGTCGGCGACGCCGTTGCGGCCCTGCCCGAGCGTCGGTCCGGGCACCGCGTTGACGCGGCGGCCGTAATAGCCGATCGCGCCGAGCGAATAGGCGTAGCCGCCGCCGGGCAGGCCGATCTGGCCGAGCGCCGCCGCCAGCACCATGCCCATCCACACCGGCTGCTCGCCATGCTCGGCGCGCTGCAGCGAATGCGACACGGTGATCAGCGCGCGACGGCCGGCGAGCCGGCGCGCGAGCGCTTTGATGGTGCCGGCATCGATGCCGCAGATCGCCGCGGCCCATTCGGCGCGCTTGGGCACACCGTCGCTCTCGCCGGTCAGATAGCGCAAGAACACCGGCCAGCCCTCGGTGTAGCGATCGAGGAAGGCCTGATCGTGCAGGCCCTCACTGACGAGCGTATGGACGATGCCGAGCATCAGCGCGGTGTCGGTGCCGGGTGTGGCCGTGATCCATTCCGCGCCGGCCTCGACGGGGAAATCGTCGCGCAGCGGGCTGACCAGGACGAACTGGCAGCCGCGCCGCTGCGCGGCTTCCATCGCGCCGCGCTCGACATGCTTGCTGATCGAGCCGCCGGCCACCATCGAGTTCTTCAGCGCCATGCCGCCGAACGCCAGCACGATGTCGGTCTCGGCTGCGATCTGCTCCCAGGTGACGTTGCGCTTGGTGATGTCCTCGTAGCCGGTCAGGATCTGCGGCAGCAGCACCGAGGACGCGCCCGAGGAATAGGTGTTCACCGAGCGGACATAGCCGCCCATGGCGATGTTGAGGAAGCGGTGCACCTGGCTCTGCGCGTGGTGGAAGCGGCCCGCGCTGGACCAGCCGTAGGAGCCGCCGAACACCGCGCCGGGGCCGATGGTGTCGCGGATCCGCGTCAGCTCGCCGCCGAGCAGATCGAGCGCCTGCTCCCAGCTGACCGAGACGAACTCGTCGCGGCCGCGGCGATCGTCCGGACCGGGCCCGCGCTCGAGCCAGCCGCGGCGGATCGCGGGCTGCGCGATGCGCGCCTGATGGCGCAGCGCGCCGGGGAAGTTGTTGATAATGCGGTTCGGATCGGGATCGGCGGCATAGGGCCTGACTTCGAGACCCGCCTTGCCGAGCCGCGCCGAGAACACGCCCCAATGCGAGGTGTGCGGCTTGAATCCGTCGGACAGATCGAGGCCGGGATCGGGGTGGCCAATGGTCTCGCTCATCGATGCTCCTTCATCCCAGGCCGGCGCACGCCACGCCTGTCGCAACATTCCCCGCCAGTATAATGATCCAATCGGCGCACGGTACCCGCTAACACGGATCGCACCGTGCCTTGCCGGCATGACTGCGGGCGACGGCGGCGGAACTCCCCGCCGGGGCCGCGCCGCCAAAATATCGAAAACAACCCCATGCAAAGGAGCCGGCGGCCGCCGGCGCCCGACAAGGCCACTTGACGTGTCGGGCAAATCAGGGATACATTTCCAATATTCCGAAATCGTGTAACCGCCCCCCTCGCCCGCAACAGCGGGCGCGCGGATGGCGCTTGCCGCCCAAGACCCTCCCCACAATTGACATCGCACCGGCTGCCGCAGCGAGCGATCGTCTGCGCGCTTGCCGCGCGCATTCCAAGGAATACCCGACATGGATACTGCACCCAACATCGCCGTGCCGACGATGGCCGCCGCAACCGCCCACGCTGCCGCAGCCCCGCGGATCAAATTCTCCCCGCACGGCTTCTGCATCGACCATCCTGATCCGGAGCTCGGCGCACAGCTGATGGCGAACGCGCTGGGGGTCGCCGACCGCGACGCGATGGACGGCATCCTGCGGCAATTGGTCAAGGCCAGCGTGAGCGGCGGCAAACCCTGCGAGGTCAACCTCGCCTTCATGATCTCGATGGTGAGAAGCATCGGTCCGCGGGATTCCGTCGAGGCCATGCTGGTGGCGCAGATGGTGTCGGTTCATGTGATGGCGATGCGCTGTGCCCATCACCTCGCGCATGCCAAGGACCTCGCCCAGCACGACAGCGCCGCGCGCGCATTGGGCCGGCTCGCCCGCACCTTTCCCGCCCAGATCGACGCGCTGAACCGCCACCGCAGCCATGGCGAGCCCGCCATCACCGTGCAGAACGTCAAGGTCGAGGACGGCGGCAACGCGATCGTCGGCAACGTCACGCAGCATGCGAGCGTGATCGTGTCCGACAACAACCCGGCATCCGCGGCGCGGAATGCGCCGAAGGCTGCGGGCGCGAGGCGACGGCGGAATTCCGCCGATGCCGGGCGGGACGCTCAGGCATGAGCGGCCAGATCCAAACGACCGGCCCGATGCTGGCCAGCCGGCGTTGCGGCGCCAGGACCCGCGGCGGCGGTTCTTGCCGCGCGCCGGCGGTGCGCGGCAAGACGCGCTGCCGCATGCACGGCGGCGCAAAGGGATCCGGCGCGCCACGGGCGAACCGGAACGCGCGCAAGCACGGCCGGTTCACGGGGGATGCGATCGCCGAGCGAAGGCAGATCCGCTCGTTGTTGAGGGAGGTGCGGAAGATGCTGGAGGGGATGAAGTGACCGCGTTTAATGGCCGCGCGCAAAAACGGGATTTGGGAACGTCGATCCTCGAGGCGTGTTGCGCCAGCTCGATAGGAAAGAAAACGTTGAAATGAGAATTGCGAAGATCGCACTGGCAACGGCATTCATCTTCGGGTCGATCGCAGCAGCTAGATCACGACCGAACTGATGGTCGTTCGCCCGCGCTCCGCAACGGCCAATGGCCGCCGGGCGTGAAAATCCCGGTGGCCCATTCCCGCTAATGGATCATGAGGGCTGCGGCGATGCCGAACGCCGTGAGCGTTGCAACGGCCAAACTCATCAGGGTTATCGCTACTGGCCTCGGCATGACGATTAAATCCGCTGACGCAGTAAAAGCTTGCCGGTTGCCGGACATTGCCGCGTTCCGCGAAGACGACGCACTCCGTAGCGGCCCGGCGGGCAAAGATCCGGATTCCCGGCGGTCAGTGCACGAAGGCCAGGATCAGCGCAATCGTGACCAGCGCGTAAGTGCTGGTGACGGCGATGCCCAAATACAGACGCTCCACTGCGGCCTCCTGACCTCAAGGCGCCGCCCCCGCGCCATCAACTTAGCGCCCGCTCCGGCGCCGGACAGCTGGAATTCCGGATCATGGTAAATCTACGGGACCGTCCATCCGGGCTAGTCCCTGTAAGCCGCCGGCGCCAACCCTGTGGGCTCTGAGGAAGTAACCCTCTCTTTCCAATTGCCGGCCTGTCGGGCTTGTCACCGTGCAGAACGAGAAGGTGGAGGGCGGCGGCAACGCCTTTGTCGGCAACGTCATACGGCATGCGCGCGTGATCGTCTCCGACCACCCGCGGCGCGGGCACTTAGGTCCGCAGGCGCCAGGCGACGGCATGATGCCGCTGATACCGGGCGGGACGCACAGGCGTGAGCGATCACATCAGAACGACCGGACCGATGCCGGCGAGCCGTGCTGCGGCGCCAGAACCCGCTCGGGCGTCGCGTGCCGCGCGCCGGCGGTGTACGGCAAGACGCGTTGCCGCATGCTCGGCGGCCCAAAGCGATCCAGCCCGCCAAGGGCAAACCAGAACGCGCGCAAGCGCGGCCTGTTCAGCAGGGATGCGATCGCTGAGCGAAGGCGGATATGCGCGTTGTTACGGGAAGCGTGGAGGCTATTGGAGGGGACGAAGTGATTTGCCTCTGCCCACCAATCATCACCGTCGGGGTCGATCGGGCGCTGCCAGCCTCCAAGAACGCGGTTGATCTGAGATCGGTAGCGGGGACGTGGCGGCTCAAAATGTTCTCATCCTTGGCTTGACGAATTGCCATCTTCTGCCACGTTGGCGCCATCCCCCAAATCGCCGGAGTCGGATATGCCTACGAAGTCGATTGCTGAAATGAGTCTTCAAGAGTGGTTGGAGCGGAACGGAAGGTTCGCGATTATCGGCGGTGACCAGATCGGCCGCGCCGTAGACACTACTCAGGAGTTCGAAGGCAGCCTGGCGGGCGCGGTCGCGCATTACCTCTACATCGCATCAAAAGACGTGCCGGACGAAGATGCGGGGCTCTTCCGTGCCGCCGCACTGCGGCTGATCGGCAAGCCCGTGGACAGCGCGGTGTTGGCCGCCGCTGGGAAGAGGAAGTCCAACGATGATCCTCTTTACGAACATGAGCACCGACCGGAAACCGATCTCATGGATTTGTGGTTTTACCACCACCGAGTGGAAATTGAAGCTGCCGAACGCGCATGGGACGCGAAGCACAAGCGCTAATACCCAAGATTTGTCGGCGGGTGCTTCTCCGCGTGCGCCAAGACTTCGGGCGTTGGTTTGACAACCGAACACTGCCCCTTGGGAGCTCGGCAGTTCTTGCCACTCTTGATGTAAAAGGCAGGACCGCTATAGCCCGACAGAGGCGCATCCTTCATGTAAATTCGACCACTTTTTGAGCCGACAACCGTAGTGACGATAAACCAGAGTTTCCCGGCATAGGTCTCGCGGATCGCAGCTACGTCGCCCTCCTTCGCGTTCTGGTAATAGTTCGCGATCTCTTCTTGAGCCTGTACCGCACTTGGATCATCGCGTCGCCGCTGCGCATCGATGAACAACGACAAGCTCACTCGGGGTTTGACCTTATCGATCATGATAGTCTTTCAAGTGTTGTAGCAGTCCGCCCTAAGCGTAAGCATGCGTTTACAGTGACAGCAAGTAGCCCGCATGAGCGCAGCGACATGCGGGACGGACCATTCCCCGGATGTCGCTGCGCTCATCCGGGCTACGCTTGCTCAGCTTCCAAGGTAATACGGGATCAGTGGCGCTGTTTCAGGATCAAGGGGTTTTGACGGGTCGTTCGGCTTCATATGCCTATTAAATACGTTCAACTTCAGCCCCTCCGGCGGAGGCGTAAATTCCTTATCGATGAGGATGAACTGCGTCGCGTTGAGTTCGGTGGCCTTTAGTTGATAAACCATGTTATAGAAGCCCTCAAATTGCTCGCGGTTCTCTCGTTCGCTGATGTTCTTCATTGGCGAATCGATAATTAGCATCTCCGGAAGCGGCGCACCGACTTTGACCGCCAGTCGATGCATCGCTACGGCGAAACAGCATTTGAAGAGAGTCTTTTTTCCTCCGCTGCTCAGCGTTGCGAAGCTTGCAACGGTATTATCAGCGAGCCCCGGAGAATGAATCTCGGGCAAGTAGGTGTTCGTCGGAATCTCGACAACATCGTCTGACGTGACGCCCGGCACCTCCGATCGAACGAGACAGTCCAGGAAAAACTGACGTAACGTGTTGATATTTGTGGCGTCTTTCTCCGCCGCCTCACGAGCTTCTTTCAGTTGACCGCGAAGTTTTGATTCTTGTGCCTGGATGTCCGCAACTCTTTGACGCTGGGCCTCCAGCATTTGTGGAAAGCGCGCCATCGCCGCCAAGCTATCTGCTTGTTGGAGCAAAGCAGACCGCTCTCGCTCCTTGCTCAGCATAGTTGACAGATAGGCAGAATCGAACCGCTGAGATGCTTCGTTTCTCTCTCGTTCGATGCGGCGCTTATCCACATCGAGTGCATCTCGCTCTCGACGGAGCGGAATCAGAGCCTCGTCATGTCTACGTATGATGTCGCGAAGCTCCTCGGATCGTTGCTTGATATCTCTCTGGAGGAGGGCGTCCTCGGTTGAATTGGGAGTGCCGTCGAGTTCTACTTGTCCGCAGACGATGCATTGTTCGTAGGATCGCTCAGGAAGGGTTTGCGCACAGCGCGGACACGAATGGAATTGAACGCCGGACAGTACCGCGCGGGCAGATTGAGAGCGCCGGAACTTTATCGATAGGGTTTCAATTTCGTGGAGGTGCCGCGTATCGCGATCCTTCGTTTGAAGCAGTTCTGAGATCGCCTGATCGGCCCCCGAAATTTGGATACTTAGAGCATGAGCCTCCGCTTTCAGCGTATCGAGAGCATGTACGGTCGTGCGATCGGATACGGACGCCGCACGCTGCTGACTGATCTCTCTTGAAATCGCGTCTGCTGTCTCGCGGAGCGCCTCGACGCGACTAGATATTTCGAGCTCCGATCCGACGCCAACATCGCGAAGGACGCGCGCAAGACTATCAATGCTTGCGAGCATCGCCATTCGCTCACCTCTAAGGGAGTCAAGCTCAGCTTCAATGTCCAAGATGTGCTCATCGTGATAGCCGGTGACGTATCGCACTACGTCAAGACTAGCTAACCGCGAGAACTGATCTCGGCTGTCTAGATGGAAGAAGGAGCTGTCGATCTCGTCTTGGTCCAAATAGCAGTACCACAACAGATTTCGCATAGAGAGACGCTTCGTCTCACTGTCTGCCTTGGTTTTACTTTTTCTTACACGTGGTGGAACAAGTCCGGACATCCAGAAGAGCAAATCCGAGAGATTTTCGATCCCTGTGCCTGGAACAAGCTCGCCATGCGCCTCTCGGGCAGGAACAGCGACCTGCACGGCACCATCCCTTTCTCCCCATTTAGCAACGATCGTGTTCGTATCGCGGCCGCGCTCAACTTCCAGCAGCCCCTTCTTGAGCTTGAGGGTTAAAGTTGCCGACACAAACTCATTCTGAAGCGCTGGCGAGAGCTCGATGTTGCCGCCGAGACAATAATCTATCAGTCGGGCAACGCTTGTCTTCCCAGCCCCCATCTGACCCCAAAAATAACTGACCTGCGCAAGCGGGATCGTAACAGTCTCCCGCCTAAACGCGAGCATCAAAGATAGCAGATGAAACTCCAAGCAGGCCTCCAGGTCAAAGAGCGATTTCGTCGCCCCACTTCATAGTCGTGATTTCAGGAACCGCTTCGTAGACAAAATCCTTTAAGCGTGTGGCGGACATGGAGCCGACGGCCTTAACAGCAATGTCGCTGCGATGTGCCAACTCTGCAAACAGCGGATCGGTTTTGATGGATTCTGCGAGAGCACGACCCGCATCGGTTAAGCCAATAACAATTGTGTTTCCCTCTACTGCCAGCCGGACGAGTCCGCGGGAGGAAAGGAGGCCGAGCCAGCGACGATAACGAACGTCCCACGGACCATACCGGAATCGGATCATCTTGGATTCGATAGACGTGCGCTCGCGTTCATGCACGCCGACATCTTCGGGAGATCTATTGAGAGCGACGAGAACTCGCTCAAGGCACGTAGGATAGCGAAGCAGAAAGTCCATCTTCGCCAGCTTCGTTATGCCTTCAACAGCTCGTGCTTTTGTAATGACCGTCGTCTTGCGCGCATCGGCACTCCCGAGCAGAAGCAGCAGTCGCGCGAGGTGTAGATTATCGTCGTTTTCAGATTCGGCAGCGGCTTTGACAAGGCGTAGGCTCATATCTAGTCGCCCTCAATTGGGAAACTAGGACTCCACCAAACGACACATTCCCGTGTCAGCAGACCGACCATTCCGATAAGGCATTCGTAGGTGTGGTCGCCTATCAGCGCCGTCTCTTCGCGAGCGATCTTGCGCAAGCGATTCTGCACATCGATCAGCATGGCCGGCCCGTACGGTGCCGAGGTTTGTCGCGCACGTAGGTGGGCTTCGCGGCATTCGCCGAGTACCACCTGTTCAATTTGCTTCATCAACTCAGGATAGCGTTCCGGTCTGCGTTGGACATCTTCCAATAGATGTCGTTCGGCAGACCGCTCGCGTTCAGCCATATAGTCGATCTGATCGGACAAGCCACCCGCGGTAAGCTTTTGTTTTAGGACTGTTGATCGTCCAAGCTTGCCAAGCTCAATGAGGCTCTCGCCGACGTACTGGAACACGTGGGGCCCTTGGGATTGAGCGGCGTAGATTACTAAGCTCTCGACGGGAAGCCGCTTGTTGGCCAATCGCGGATCAATATCCCCCCCATTGATAAGCGGACGAAGATGGCGGATAGGGTCGCCGGTTTGTAGAGAAGATGCGCGATAGACAACGCCAATTAAGTAATCGCGAAACGCGTCTAATTGGTCTGCGTTGAGCTCTTTGCATTGGTCGAGCTGTGCAATGTGTTCGTGTGATATCGCTGCTTCGAATTCGCTGCGCGAGGGCCCCAGTACAATGTTCATTTTGTGCAGCGTCTGGAATAACACGGCTTCGCTGCAGCCACACTCAGCTTGCAGATTCTGGAAAGTGAGAGAAAAAACCGAGTTGATCTCGGATGGCGCGCTGCACGATTGGACGTGCTCTAGGAAGAGGCGTGGGCATAGCGACCGTCGACGATCGTTCGTTGCTTCCTTGCCAATGCTGTCGCATTCGGTATTCGATACGAAGAAGACTTCGTTGATGGCATTGCCGAATTCCCGGACGAGTCCAGTAAAGCGGCCAATCGTCTTAATTAGCTCTAGGTCGTTGAGTTTCCAGGGGCCGTTTTCGGGGCGGGAGGTCTTGATTTGGTAGCCGTCGAACGTTCCGTCACTTCGTTCGGCAAGTAAGTCTTCGTGCTGCTCACACCAGATCGCAACGTAAGGTCGATTGCCCATTTTTCCGGCTACGAGGAGAATTACCCCAAATGCGTGCTGGTACCGGAAATTGCGCTGGGTAGCATCACCCGGATCGGAATCGTTGAAGACGTCGATAGGCGTTGGGGGCGCGCTGACGAGCGACTTTTTCGTGCTGTGCTTTTTTGGTTTCGACCGCTCGTCGGTCGGTGAAGAATTCGACATGGTGATCCAAAAATACCGGCCCACCATTATCGGAATCACAACCGTGAGGCGAGCGAAATTCCGCTAACCCGGATCATCAAAAAGGCCAAGCCTTTGATCGTCGTCGGATATGGACAGTTGGCGACGACGCCGTTAGCCGGTCTGGGCAGACCGGTCGCATTGCAGTGCGGCAAAGCTAGGCGCGAGCGACGTAATTCTGATGTCGCCGGATTCGGGTTGCCGGGAGCACAGGAGTACGTTGGGAACGGCGTGACGTCGTGCCTTGACGCCCGACCGGTTGAGATAATCGATGACGATCGTCATGTATCTAGGCGACCTCGAAACCCTACCGTTTCGAGGACCGACGCCGTGCGGTAGCCGGTAAAGGCGCGACACGAGAACCATGCGTCGAATTGTTGTGACCGGCCTGGGGACGGTGTCTCCGCTGGGCTGCGGCACCGAACTGGTCTGGTCGAGGGCTGCTTGCGGGGCATTCAGGGCTTGGCGCATTGCGCGTCGCAGGTCAGATTCCTGACAAGACTGGGGATGCCGAGGGCGGCTTCGATCCTGACCTCGCAGCCCTGCGCAATGACCAGAAGAAGATGGACCGCTTCATCTCGTTCGCGCTGCTCGCCGCGACTGAAGCCGTGGCGCAGGCCGGCTGGATGCCGGTCGATGCGCTTGCGCAGGAGCGCATCGCCACCGCTGATCCGGGCCACACTCGCTGATCGAGGTCGCGAGCAAAGCGATCGCCGATCTCCGCCGCGGCAGCGATTTCAAGAAGACTCTGCAGCGCCGCAACATCGACGGCGAGTGCCACCGGCAATTGAATCCGCCGGCCTGTCCTGCGCGTCTCAATCCGGAATTCGTTCTATTTTCAGAAACAAATTTCCGGGCGAAACGGGCGCCCGAGTGTGTCATCACAGCGGAATTGTTTGCTCGATAGACGGCACGACCCAGGATAAATTTCATGATTGTGCGGGGACTTCTTTTCGTCATCCTCAGCATTTTTCCGGGCGGCGCAATTGCCAGAAGCTGGTTTCTCAACGGCCTCGGAAGCAGCGGCATTTATCACATCTGGGAGTTCGGCGACGACGGCCTGGTGTCGAGCCTGACGCCGGCGCTGTCGCCGCCCGATGGCGTTCCTTATTTGGCGTGGCCATCCGCGATCGCGCCGGATGCGCATACCCGGCGTCTTTACGCGTCAGCCTATACGACGGGCTGGTTTCAGCTGCGGCTCTGGACGTCGACAAACGAAGGCGCCTGGATCCCGCAAGGAATCGCCTTTCAGTCGGACGCGTCCGAGCCCGGCGGGATCGGCCCGGCGCAGGTGGTGTATGAGCCCGGAGCAGCCGAGCCGTACATGATCTATTACCTCGACCGCGCGTCGAAGCAGATCAAGCTGGCGACCAGCGTCGACGGCACGACGTTCACGCGCCATGGCACCGTGATCACGCCCTCACTGCCCGAGGAAGCGTCCGGGCTGTCGATCAGCTATGCCTGCCGGCGCGCGAACGGCGAATATGTCATCTTCTATCACGGCTATTACAACAACACGCAGAATGCCGTCGCGCTGGTTGCCACGGCAGATAGCCCGCAGGGCCCGTTCACGAAGAAGACCATCATCGCGCGGCCCGATGGTTTTGCATCGACGCTTTCCGCCCACCGTCTCAATGCCACCGCCACCGCTGACGTCGCGGTGCCGCTGGGGATTCCCCTGCTGGTCGGTGGCGGCACGGCAAGACAGGAGGCCAACGTCGCGATCAAGCAGGACGAGACGACGATCTGGTTCGAGCGGCCATTCGTGTTCGATCACGTTTCGGATCGTCTGGTTTCGGTCTCGCGAAACAAGGTGGAGCTGTCCTACGCCCAGGAGCAGCCGGACGGCAGCTGGCGCGGGATCTTCTCGCTCTACAATCCAGACCCTGGCGTCGCTTCAGAATATACGACGGAGGGCAACGCTCGATCCCTGACCGCGCCATGGTCGTATGCGAGAACCGGGTTTCGTTTCAAGCCATGGTATCGCGGCGGGGAAAATTCGACCGAGAACCCGACGCCGCTTCTCAGCAACGACGCGTGTTCGAGCTAGAATGGCAGGCGCATCGTGAGCGCCGGCCTTATTGCTCAAGACGACGCCGCTGCTTGCGTCGTGACCGTCCACGGTTCGGCTGCGGCTGACGAGGCAGCCGCCGGGCTGACCGGGGACCATCCGCTTCAGTCCGACTATTCGTGGAGTTGTTCCTGGAGCTGTTCCTGGAGGCCGTTGCGCAATCGAGGACGATCTGCCAGTTTTCAACCTTTAATCAACGGGCGATCCATATCGCGGGCACAGGATGCGACATGTCCGCCGGCGTGAGGCCATGACCCGGACACAGAGCGCGTGAAGACGTCTGATGCCCGAAACAGGTGAATTTCAAAAATCCAGCGCGACCGCCTTGCAGCGCGCCTTCGCGCAGGCTGTCGCGCTGCATCAGCGGGGGCAGTTGGCCGCAGCAGAAAAAATCTATGAAGACATGCTCCGACAGCAGCCGGACAACTTCGATGCGCTGCATCTGCTGGGCCTGATTTCCGCGCAGACCGGGCGCAGCGAGCGCGGCGTCGACCTGATCCGGCGCGCGATCAGGCTCAACGGCAACGTCGCGGACGCGCACAGCAACCTCGGCAATGCGCTGCGCGCGTTGCGCCGCTTCGACGAAGCGCTCGCGAGCTTCGATGTGGCGATCGCGCTCAAGCAAAACCTTGCGCCGGCGCTCTACAATCGCGGAATCACGCTCGCGGAGCTTGGACGCCACGAGGAGGCGCTCGCAAGCTTCGATCGCGTGCTCGCGCTGGTGCCTGACCATGCGGATGCCCATCGAAACAGGGGCGCCGCGCTGAGGAAGCTGCAGCGGCTCGATGAGGCGCTGGCGAGCCTGGACAGGGCGATCGCGCTCAAGCCCAACGATGCCGGCGCACACAACGATCGCGGCAACGTGCTCAACGACCTCAAGAGGTTCGATGATGCGCTCGCGAGCTACGACCGGGCGCCGGGAATTGCCGGCGCGTGCTACAACCGCGGCAACGTGCTGGTCGAACTGGATCGTCTCGAAGAGGCAGTCGCGAGTTACGACAAGGCGATCGCGCTGCGGCCCGACTATGCCGAGGCCTACAACAACCGCGGCTCGGCGCTGTTCAGGCTCAGGCATCATGAGGCGGCGCTCGCCAGCATCGACAAGTCGATCCAGCACAAGGGCGACGATGCGGCTGCCCACGCCAACCGCGGCAAGGTTCTGTCCACTCTGGCGCGCTACCCCGAGGCACTCGCCGCCTATGACAAGGCCGTCGCGCTCAAACCGGACCAGGCCGACATCGAAGGCTATCGCCTGCACGCCAAATCCCACATTTGCGACTGGGCCGGCTTTGACGCCGAGTGCGACCGACTTATCGAGTTGATCAGGACCCGGAACGCGACGACGCCGCCATTTCTGTTTTGCAGCGTTCCTTCATCGACCGCCGACCAACTGCTATGCGCCACGCGATGGACCGCGAAGAATCATCCGCCGTCCGCAAGCCAGCGCTGGCGGGGCGAGCGCTACCATCACGATCGAATTCGCGTCGGCTATTTCTCGTCGGATTTCTGCAACCACGCGACATCGCTCTTGATGGCAGGGATGTTCGAGTGCCACGACCGGTCGAAATTCGAGACGGTGGCAATCTCATGGTCGCCCAACGACCCCTCGGAGATGCGTCGACGGCTGGAGGCCTCATTCGATCGATTCGTCGAGGTCCGGGACAGCAGCGACGATGAGGTCGCCGACCTGATCAGACAATTGGAAATCGACATCCTGGTCGATCTGAAAGGCTTTACCGGGGGATCCCGCACCAGAGTCCTTGGCCGCCGGCCCGCCCCCATCCAGGTCAATTATCTGGGCTATCCGGGAACACTCGGTGCCCCGTTCATCGACTACATCATCGCCGATCGTACCGTGATCCCGGATCACCATCGCGAATTCTACAGCGAAAAGGTGGTCGCCCTGCCCGACTGCTATCAGGCCAACGACGACAAGCGCGTCATTGCCGATCGCGTGTTCACGCGCGGCGACGTGGGGCTGGCGCCGACGGGCTTCGTGTTCTGCTGCTTCAACAACAACTACAAGATCACGCCTGACATGTTCGATCGGTGGACGAGGATTCTCGGCCGCGTCGAGGGCAGCATGTTGTGGCTCCTCGAAGCCAACGCCGACTCTGCCGCAAATTTGCGAAAGGAGGCGGTCGCGCGTGGCGTCGCTGCGGAGCGCCTTGTGTTCGCATCGCGGATGTCGCTGCCCGACCATCTCGCGCGTCATCGCCTCGCCGGCCTGTTCCTCGACAGCACGCCCTACAATGCCCACACCACCGCCAGCGATGCGCTATGGGCCGGCCTGCCGGTGCTGACCATTCTCGGCCACACGTTTGCCAGCCGGGTCGCGGCGAGCTTGCTCCATGCGGTCGGCCTGCCCGAGCTTATTGCGGAATCGCCGGAGGCTTATGAGCGCATGGCGGTCGATCTTGCGACCGATCCCGAGAAGCTCGCGGCGCTCAGAACCAGGCTGAAGGCCAACCAGCTGACGGCGCCGTTGTTCGATACCAAACGTTTCACCCGGCATATCGAGGCCGCCTATACCGCGATGTATGAGCGTCACCGCGCGGGCATTGCGCCGGACCATATCGTCGTGCCGGCGTGATCGTTGCTGGCTAGTGTCCCGAATCCGAAGTTCGCATCATTTGCCGCACCTTCGGAGCGAACTTCGGATTCGATAAGGACACTAGCAAACTTATGATTCCAGTGTGCTTTATGAATGCGAAGTTCGTGAAACTAGCTGCCGCGAAATCGCACGAACTTCGCATTCAGCACACTAGCTGCAATCGCTCATCAACCCCTTGTTCCGGCCTCGAGCGGCCACGTCCCCACCGCCAGACGAACGGCGCGTTGAGAGCGAAGTCAATCCCTTGACGTCCGGCCGGTCGAGACAATAGATGACAATCATCATATAACGACCCGACGCCCGGGCCGGTTCGAATCCCGGCCATGCCGGTTCGCACCAGGGGCGCGACAGGAGAACCATGCGTCGAATTGTTGTGACCGGCCTGGGGACGGTGTCTCCGCTGGGCTGTGGCACCGAACTGGTGTGGTCGAGGCTGCTGGCGGGGCATTCCGGGCTCGCAGCATTGCCGGAATGGGCGGGGGCGCTGCCGGGGCGCGTCGCAGGACAGGTGCCTGACAAGGCCGGGGATGCCGAAGGTGGCTTCGATCCCGATTCCGCAGCCCCGCGCAAGGACCAGAAGAAGATGGACCGGTTCATCCTGTTCGCGCTGCTGGCCGCGGCGGAAGCCGTGGCGCAGGCCGGCTGGATGCCGACCGAGGCGCAGGCGCAGCAGCGCACCGCCACCGTGATCGCATCCGGGATCGGCGGATTTCCGGCGATCGCAGACGCCGTACGCACGGCGGAGAAGAGCGGCCTGCGCCGGCTGTCGCCGTTCACCATTCCATCCTTCCTGGCCAATCTCGCGGCCGGGCACATCACCATCCGCTACGGCTACAAGGGTCCGATCGGCGCGCCGGTGACCGCCTGCGCCGCCAGCGTTCAGGCGATCGGTGACGGCGCGCGCCTGATCAGATCAGGCGAAGCCGACGTTGCGATCTGCGGCGGCGCGGAGGCCTGCATCGATCCGGTGAGCCTCGGCGGCTTTGCCGCGGCGCGGGCGCTGTCGACGTCGTTCAACGACACGCCGGCGCGGGCGTCGCGGCCGTTCGACCGCGATCGGGACGGCTTCGTGATGGGCGAAGGCGCCGGTGTACTGGTCATCGAGGAGCTCGAACACGCGCTTCGGCGCGGCGCGAAGCCGATCGCCGAGCTCATCGGCTACGGCACGACGGCGGACGCCTATCACATCACCGCGGGTCCCGAAGACGGCGACGGCGCCCGGCGCGCGATGGAGGCGGCGCTGCGGCAGGCCGGCCTGCGGCCCGGCGAGGTCCAGCATCTCAACGCGCATTCGACGTCGACGCCGGTCGGCGATCTCTCCGAGCTCGAGGCGATCAAGCGCGTGTTCGGGCGCGAGGGAAAGGTTGCCGTCAGCGCCACCAAGTCGGCGACCGGACATCTGCTCGGCGCCGCCGGCGGCATCGAGGCGATCTTCACCATCCTGGCGCTGCGCGATCAGGTCGCGCCACCGACGCTCAATCTGGAGAACGCCGATTCCGCAGCGCAGGGCATCGACCTCGTCGCGAACGTCGCGCGGCCGATGGCGATCGAAAACGCGATCTCGAACGGTTTTGGATTTGGCGGCGTCAACGCCAGCCTGGTGTTTCGACGGTGGTCTTGAGGCGGTCGCGTCAAAACAAGAATCTGGAGCCCCGTTCCGATTCCATCGGAACGGGAAAATCTCTCGAATTGCCTAACCGCCCGCCGCTGCGTTGCGCACGTCAATCCGTTCCCCGTCCTGCTTGCGGACGTAGAGATGACGTTCCAGCACGGATTGCATGTTCTCGAACATCGAATAGAGATCGTCGCAATAAACCGACGGATTGTCGAAACCGTTCTTCGTGGAGAAGCGGTGCGGAAGGTAGCCTCCGCCGCAGGCGTTCATGAACTTGCACTGCCGGCATTTCTCGCAAAGATTGACTGAAGCATCGCGTGCGGCTTTCCAGCGCGGCTCGGTCCTGACATCGTCGATCGCGTGATCGAAGATGTTGAACCGCGTGTTGGTGAAACCGTCACCCGCAATTCGCAACACGTCGTGGGCCTCCACCGTGCCGTCGGTCATGACCGTGCAAAGCTCGACCGGCTTGTGGCCGACACCTTCAGTCGGCGCGTTGTTGCCGATCAGGGCCGCGACCATGTCGGAAATGATGCGGACATTCGATGTCGGCTTGGTGCGATTGGCTTCCAGCCACAAGTCGAAAAGACCGTTATAGAACGGGGCAATGGACGACGGCTTCTCGTCCACCGTGGCGTCGGGAATCATGATGTCGTAGTTGGCGATGCCGCACGCCGCGAAAAAATCCGCGTACTCCTTTGGCGCGTAGGCCGGGTTGCAGACCGCGAGGGCGATCACGCCGATGTCGCGCGAGACCAGCATGCGGGCGGCACGTTCCACAGCGGCATGGGTGCCGGTCCCCTGAAACGTCTTGCGGTGAGCGTCGTGAATATGTGCCGGCCCATCGATGCTGATCGCCACCGAAATATTGCGGGCCTCGAAGCAGTCGAGCCATTCATCATCAATCAGGACGCCGTTGGTCGTCACCGCGATGGGGATCTCGCAGCCGGTCCGGGATGAAATGCCCTCGCAGCCCTCCGCAAAACGGTGAAAATTATCGACGCCCCAAAGCAGCGGCTCACCGCCGTGCAGGATCACGGGAAAGTCGACGAGGGAGTATCTGGCGACGTGCTGTTCGAGCCGCAGCAATAGCTGCTGCAGCACCTCCGCACTCATCAGCTTGGGCTTGTCGTAGACGGCCGCATCGCGAAACCAGTAGCAATAGGAGCAATCGATGTTGCACCTCGCCGCGACCTTGACCAGCAACTGCGTGATCGGCTGCTCCTGAAACGCGACGGAATTTGAAGCGTCAACCGACATGCGGATACCAGCAAGCTGCGATCGGGCTAGATCATGATGCGTTTCCACGGAATCGCATCATGATCTCATCTGTTTGTTTGAGCATGATCTCCGCGCAAACGCGTCCCGCGTTTGTCGCGAGGGAAAACCGGTTTCCACTTTTCCGGATCATGCTCTAGTAGCCCCTGACGAAGCCACCTCGTCGGAACGCGCCTGCTCCGGGATAATATCCGCCGGCCCTGCGAAATGCGCCGGCGCCCGGATAGTAGCCGCCGCCTCTGCGAAAGCCGCCCGCATAGGGCCCCCTGGCAAAGGCCCCGCGTCGGAAATAGACCTGAGTCGCCTGGGGCTGGTCGGAAACCACCCCGAGTTGGAAGCCCTGTACGTCTTGAGGGCTCTGTTCTTGCAAGCTCTGTTCTTGAGGGCTCTGTTCCTGAGCGCCCTGCTCCTGAAGGCTCTGCTCGCGCACACCACTCAGCAATGCGTCGATACCCTGATGATCGCTTTCGATTGTCGCACCCGGCCCGTGCAGTTGCAGCAGGCTCGCCAAGACCGTCAGCGTGATCGCCATCGTTGAGCTCCTTTTCGCGATATCGCAATCAAACGAAATGTCGGCGCGTGCCTTACGCCGGTCGAGCAACTGAAAGTATAGCAGCGGATTTGCAGCGGAGTCTAGCTATCGCGTCTGATGCTGCGCCGATCAGTTCGCGAGGGGCGAACGACCAAGGCGCGCTCTCGCGCGCGCCCGTTCCGAAAGACCTGCGCAATCGTTCACGAATGTGATCGCGGCCAACGGCACCGCAATCTGAATCGGGAGCCGCAGCCATGCGCTCGAAATGGCCGCTTTTGCGTGCCGAAGCGGGTCAGTTCCGGGTTTGCGGATGAGGGCTCAATGGCGCGCCAATCGGAACGAAACTGCGAACTCTATGTGATTGAAATTGCAATGCGACCTTTAACAATACCCGATTGAGGCGTGCGTCCGCACTCACAATTCCCCGCGCCCATTGGAGCGCGATGACTTTTCTTCGAATCGTCATCCCGCTCTGGCCCTTTGATTTGACACGATCTTTTCGGACAACCGCTACACGCTTTTCCGGATCATGCTCTAGTGACCGGCGGAGCGTCGGTTCATTTCCTCAAGGGGCTCGCGCAGGGCATCGAACTGGGTACCGAAACCTTTCCAGTCTCCCGCCTTCAATCGCTCCATCGCCTGATTGTAGTGATCGAGCGCCTGCTGCGCCGGGCTCGCCGTCCCGCCCGCAGGGGACGCCGTTTCGGTTGCGTTTGAAACCGCCGGCACCGCACCGGGCTCCGCGAACAACGCGGCCAGGGCGTCAGCGAGCGTCTCCTTCATCACGACGTGCTCACCGTAGGCCGCGATCACGCGTTTCAGCTCCGGCAGGTGTCCAAGCTCGGCGCGCAAATAGAGCGGCGAGACATAAAGGATCGAGTTCTCGATCGGGATCACCAGCAGGTTCGCACCGCGTATCACCCGCGAGCCCATCTGATTCCACAGCGTGAGTTGTTGCGAGATCTCGGTATTCTGATTGATCCGTGCCTCGATCTGAAACGGCCCATAGACAAGTTTGTCCTTGGGGAACTCGTAGACAATCAGCTTGCCGTAGTCGGGGGCGTCGCAACGCGCCGCGAGCCACGCGATCATATTGTCGCGACGGCTCGGTACCATGGGAAGCATCAGGAAGAACTCGGCCTGCGGCTCGCCGGGCAGCCGCATGATGATGTAATAGGGGGTCATCACCGAAGTGCCGTCGCCGCCCGGCTGTCGCGGAAACTGCCAGAAGTCCTCGCGGTTGTAGAATATTTCGGCCTGCTCCATGTGGTAGGTCTGATACAGCCGCGCCTGGATCAGGAACAGATTCTCCGGATAGCGGATATGCTTCTGCAAATCCGCCGGCATGGCCATGAACGGCTTGAACAGGTCCGGGAAGATGCGCTGGTAGGTCGCTGCAATGGGGTCGCTTGGGTCGATCAGGTAAAAATCGACCGTCCCGTTATAGGCATCGACGACAATTTTCACCGAATTCCTGATGTAGTTGAGATCGAGCTCCGGCACGGGCTGCGCTGAGGGGAAATAGGAGCTCGTGGTGTAGGCATCCTGCATCCAGAACAGCCGACCGTTGCTGACGACCAGATAGGGATCATGATCGAGCCTGAGGAATGGGGCGATCGTGCGCACCCGTTCCGTAATGTTGCGCCGGATCATGATCCGGCTGTCGGCCGTGATATAGCTTGAGAGGACCAGATTCGCGTCGTTGAAGTAGTAGGCGAACAGCGTTCTCCATCCCAATGCTCCGATCGGCACACCGCCGCTGCCGTCATAGGCCGCATAGACGTTGTCCTTCCCCTTCGGATAATCGAACTCCGGGATGCTGGCCTTGACGATGACGTAGTCGTCGCTCTCTTCGCCGAAATAGATGCGCGGTTCGTCGATCCTGGGGCCACCGTCGGCAACGGGCGGAATATCGCGCAAATAGAAGAACGGCAGTCCTTCCGTGCTCTTGCGGGTGACCGGGCTCATCACTGCGCCGTTGCCGTGCGTAAACAGCACGTGGCGGTTGACCCAGGTCTGGGCGTTCGCCGGCAGCAGGGAGGCCCGGAGTTCGCGGGCCGAGAGCATCACGCTCTGGTAGGAGCCGTCGAGCCAATAGCGATCGACGTCAAGATCGTGGAAATTGTAATAGGTACGGATCTCCTGCAGCTGCGCGTAGGTATTCGACAGCGGCAGCCAGTCCCACAGCCGGATGTTGTCGATGGTCGCCTTGTTCGCTTCCAGCGTCTTGAAGGTCAGCCTCTGTTCAGCGGCAAACGGCTTGGTTGCGATCCGGTCGAGATTGTAGGCCTGCCTGGTGAGCGCAATGTTGCGTTCGATGTAGGGCTTCTCCAACTCCAACTCCGTCGGCTTGACGACGAAGTGCCGGAAAAGCGAAGGGACGAGGCTCGACAGCATGACAGAGCCGACGCCGACGAGGATGAACGCGGCGGCAAGAAGCCGGTAGGTGCACGCCCGCAAATTGGCCCATGCGATGAGCGCCGCGATGATCGAAAGCCCGATCATCAACCACAGAGCCGGCAGCCCCAGATTGACATCGGTGTAGCTCGCCCCGACCACGACACCATTGTCGCCGTAGAGCAGCAGATAGCGGTCGAGCCCATAGGACCAGGCTTTCACCGCGAACAGAAGGCCAATCAGCGCCGAGCCATGCGCGATCACGGTCGGCGAAATTGAACGGTTGTGAACATCGTATTCGATGTCGCCGCGCACCCAGTAGATCGCTCCGGCAAACAGCGCGCCCAGGATAATTGTCAGCAGCATCCAGTTCTTGATCGCGATATAGGCGGGTAGCGAAAAGAGATAGAACCCAATGTCCTTGTTGTAGAGCGGATCCTGCGCACCGTAGGGCACGTGGTAGAGAAACTGCAGGAAGATGTTCCAATTGCCGACTTCGCCTGCGGCAACCAGCACGGCGAGCACGCCCGCACCGAGCGCGACAAACCGCGGCCGGGCTAATTGGTCGCGCAGCTCTACGAACGGATCGGGCGGCGCCGTAAAACCGGCGACCTTCCCCGGGGCGACTCGGTTCTGTAGCGGCTGCTGCATGGCAAACAGCACCGCCAGGACTCCGTTCAGCGAGAGGACGACAGTGGTCACCGCGAAGACGGAGAGAAAGACGATTGCCTTGGCGCCGATCGCCGTCAGGAAAACCTGTAGGTAGCCGATCGATGAAAACCACAGCCAATCGACCAGGAAGTCGCTCGCGAACGAGAGCAGGATCAGGCAAATCGTGATGACGATGGCCGCAACGATCAGCCTGACCACGCCACTTTGCCGTGGTCCTTTCCGGCCGGGTCCGGTAATCCCGATCGTCATGGCTTCATCATAGCGGAAACGAGGGACGCCCGCCGCTTGTTTCGTGGTGGGGATTGCCCGCCAAGATTGCCCGCCAAGGCGCGATGAGGGCTCGAAGCTGCGTCACCGGGACGCAAATGAGCACAAGGCGGCAACTGCTCAGGCGGCCGGCGTGATCAATCAGTCGTCGAGCAGGAAAGCTCCCGGCGAATGGAGCCGTATCGTAAAATGTCGTGGAATAGCGAACATTTGGCGCTCCCTAGGGGAATCGAACCCCTGTTTCAGCCTTGAGAGGGCTGAAAACTCTCCCCGGCCAGGTCCGCACTCGTTCGTCATAATCTAGCCTTGTCAATAACTTAGCTAAAAGCCGTTCTTCGCTGTTCGGCCTTGTACGCCGATGCTTATTCGACGGATATTCGACGACTCCGGGGGTCGTATACTATGACAAAGACACTCACTGAGGCTCAGATCACCACTGCCAAGGCCCGCTCCAGACTGGAGCTTGGCGTGCATTGGCGCCGCCTCGATGCCGAGGCGCATCTTGGCTACCGCAAGGGCAAGCGGAGCGGCGTTTGGCTCGTGCGCTGGCGCAATCACCATGACGGAGCCAACTACAAGCAGGCGCCGGTCGGCATCGCCAACGACGTCAACGACAAACTTGCCGAAGGCACGCTGACTTTCGAGCTGGCGGCGGCCCAAGCGCGGGAACACGTCACCCGGTTCAGAATAGAAGCGGCGGCCCAAGCGGCCGGACCGGCACCCACCGTGCGTACGGCTGTAGAGACGTACATCAGGGAACGTAATGCCCGTGATAGCCGACGGGCCGGTCGCGAGGTTCGATCCGATGCTGGTCACCGCTTGCGGCGTTATGTTCTTGGTCAAGAGGAGCGTGGTAGCCAGGAAGCCGTTGAGGCCGCCTCTCTCGCCGCAGTGCATCTGCACGCGCTACGGGAAGATGATCTTTTGACGTGGCGCGAGGATCTTCCTGTCGAATTGAAGGCCACGACAAAACAGCGGCTCATAAATGATCTGAAGGCCGGGCTGAATGCAGCATGGCCCCGCCTGTCGGCGGAACAAAAGAAGCTGAACCCAACGTTCCCTTCGATTGTGAAAGACGGATTTAAAGCTGAGCGCATCGATGATGATGATGAGTCATCAGTCGCTCGAGACAACCAAGTCCTTACGGATGCGCAAATCTGCACCCTACTTCGGGCCGCGCGCGAGATCGACGATGAGCAGAGATTCGAAGGCGACCTACATCGCATTGTCGTGTGCCTTGCAGCCACGGGTGCGCGATTTGCACAGGCAAGACGGATGCGCGTCAGTGATGCACAATGGGACGAGCAGCGCTTGATGGTGCCAGGTTCATACAAGGGGCGTGGTGGCAACGGTGGCTCCGTTCCAGTTCCGGTGGGCGAAGATGTCATCCAAGTCCTGTTGCCAGCCATATTGGATCGGCCAAAAGAGGCGCCGTTGTTCGAGCGATGGAGCTACGAGCAGGAGGCCGGCAGCATCGTTTGGAGAAAGTCAAAACGCGGTCCATGGAAGACGGCAGAACTTACTCGTCCATGGCACGCCATCCGAGATCGCGCCGCGCTACCAGAAGCCATTCCTTATGCGTTGCGACATTCCAGCATCGTTCGCGGATTGCGAAACCGCCTCCCTATTCAACACGTTGCTAAGCTGCACAACACTTCCGTGAAAATGATTGAGCGGCATTACGCTAAATATATCTCAACGGCGTTGGAAGATCTCGCGCGGGCGGCAGTTGTCTCCCTGGTCCCGCGCCACAGCGAAAATTCGGTTGGGCTCGGATGATCAATAAGAGGCGCTTACTGCAAAAGCACACTCTATAGTGGCTTCCACCACACGACTGATAGTATCAGGCTTCCAGACTCGGGGCTTTACCGGGCTGAGGCGACAACCAAGGTAAGAGCCAATTCACGATCGATATGGTAGCCGTGCCATCGTCAGCTGTCATCAGGAGCCGCGAACCTGTCCAGGGTCGGCTGGTTTGGCATTGACACCAACCAGAGCCAACAGAGATTGCACAATGACTAGACGACGGCGACCGACCGTCGTCGTGGCAACTCGACCATCTCCGATTAGTTCATAGATCTTGGTCCGCCCGAGACCTGTCGCTTCACAGGCCTCCGCGACAGTGCAGGTCACCCGCTGCGCAAACGGGAGGCGACGCAGATGGCTGGGCACCGGCATATCTGCGGCTGCACTACGTTCAACTTGGACACTGCTTTCGAGGTCCTGACCACGCCGTATCAAGATCACGTCTCCTCCATAATCGAAGGAGCTACCCTGAGGCGCCCCGCATTCAACGTCAATGGAAGCAAAGGAGCAGTAGGGAGGGCCCTAGCGAGCGTCAGGAAGTGGCAGAAAAGACTCGGCTACGAAAGACAACGCTGAATTTTTCGTAACTGAGATTGTACCCGATCAGGACGACAGGAGATCTGATGCTGGACAGGGCATCGGAGGCGTACTCCGCATCAGTCTTGACGCCACGCAAGCTGCACAACAAAAACCCGAAGCCCTTCAAATGGACTAAAGTCTGCCAACCAGATTTTGGCTTCCGTTAAACGCTTCTGCCACAAAGCTCACCAGACTTTATGTGGTGAACTTTAGATTCACGTGACTAGCACTACTTTGGCAGATTGCTGGATTTCTTATCAGGATTCCCGAATCAATTTTTCAATGATTCATAAGTGGCCTACCGATCAGTCCTTCGTCGAGGAGTAACCGCTGAGCAGCTATCGGCCATCAGAACAGGCTGCGCATCCTTCCAATCTGCTTGGCTCCGATGGCCTGTATTGCAGATATCCAGCACTCTTTCCGATCTTTAAAACAAGCAATGCTGTTGGTGTTACCCCACTCCCTACCGCGCAAGCGGAAGGGCTAGATAACGCCGTTATCCAGCACCTTGCTGCAAAGTTGATCGAGCGAGCCAAAGACTGCCAACGACTTCTGAAGGGCCCCTAAGCTTGTACAAATTCGCGGTTCGCGGTCAACTACCGACGTAGTGGACGGTCATCCGCGGCCTATGGAGTAGAGGCCGTGAGGCCTTACTCACCGCCTTCGTAGAACAGCTCCAATGGTAGGCCGACCAGCGCCTTGCCGATCCAGTCCCGTGCGATCACATTCGACGGGCCCATCGCGATCGCTGCGCGCGCGTCTCGATAGGATCGCTCGATCGGACCCCGATGGTAGCCATAGCCGCCGGTCACCGTCAGCGCGGTGGCCGCGACCTTGTTGGCGACCTCGGCGGCGTGGACCTTGAATTCGGTCAGCGGAATCAGGATCTCGCTCTGCGGCCTGCCGGCGCGCCACAGCACGTCGAGTCGCGCCGCGAGCTCGTTGCGCCACGGCCGCAAGGTCTCGACGAGCACCTTAGCGGCGCCTAGCTCCTGCCGGATCGCCTGGTAATCCGATAGGCTCTTATTCCGATCCTTGTGCACGAAGCTCGTGGTGTGCGCCACCGCCGCGTTCAGCGCTCCGCGCGCCACGCCTTCCCAGACCGCGCCGAGTCCGATCAGGTAGACCGGCGACACGCCGTCATAGATGATTTCCTTGCCCTGCCCCTCGCCGCCGAGCCGGTCGTGTCGTGGCACCCGCACATTGCTGTAGCGGATCGGGCCTGAATGATTGGCCCGCACGCCGAGCGCATCCCAAGGCCGTGATTCGATCCCTTCGGCCTTGCCGTCGACGATGAAGAACACGATATCGGCCTGGTCCTTTGCGCCGGGCGTGCGCGTCTGCACCACATAGTAATCGGCTTGGCCCGAGCTGGTCGTGAACGACTTCTCGGCATTGACCAGATAATCCTCGCCGTCGCGCGAGGCTTCCGAGAGATTGAACCACCAGTGCCCGCCGGTGGCGCGCTCGCTGGTCGAATAGGTGCCGAGCAGGCCGCCATTGTTGGATTTGAGCCAGCGCTCCTTCTGGTCGGCGCTGCCGAACAGATTGATAGTTTGGGCCGCGCCGACATGCATCACATAGACGAGGCCGGTCGAGGCATCGGCTTGCCCGATGCGATAGGCGGCTTCGGCGAAGTCGACGTGAGCGAGGCCGAGCCCGCCATGCTGCACCTCGTTCAGCACACCGGTCCATCCGGCCTCCGACAGCGCACGCAGATTCTCGCGCGGAAACCGGCTCTCCTTGTCGTTGCGATCGGCGTTCACCTTTACGGTGGCGTCGATCGCGGCGTCGAGTCTTGCATAGACGTCGTCGTCGATCTTTCGGGCGAGATTTTCTTGGACCATGGTCATTCTCCTGTCCGGGTTGATGTCAAGCGACAACGTGGGTCGGCTGCCGGCTCGGATCGGCTTGTGACGATCCGCCGAGATAGAGCGTCTTGATGTCGCCGCGCCGCCGCAGCTCGCCGGCGGCACCCGCGAGCACGCTGCGGCCGTTCTCGAGCACGACAGCGTGGTCGGCGAAGCGCAGCGCCACCGTCGAGTTCTGCTCCGCGACCAGGATCGACAGACCCTGCTCGGCATTGAGCTGTTTGAGCGCGCGAAAAATCCCCTCCACGACGAGCGGCGCCAGCCCCATCGACGGCTCATCGAGCACCAGCAGCCGCGGCCGCGACATCAGGGCGCGGCCGATCGCTGTCATCTGCTGCTCGCCGCCGGAGGTCAGCCCGGCCAGCGAACGGCGCCGCTCCTTCAGCCGCGGAAACAGCGTGTAGACGCGGTCGAGATCATCTGCGGTCTCGGCGCGGGTCGCATCGCGCCCGATCGCGCCGGTGAAGAGGTTCTCCTCGACCGTCAGCGACGCAAAACAGTGCCGCCCTTCGAGCACCGGCACGATGCCGACCCGCACTAGCGCGGCGGCCGATATGCCGGCAAGATCGTGGCCGTCGAACAGGATGCGGCCCGCAGTGATCTGGCCGCGGCGGGCGGGCAGCAGCGCCGACACTGCCTGCAGGGTGGACGATTTGCCGGCGCCGTTGGCGCCGAGCACGGCGACAATTTCGCCCGGCCGCACCACGAGCGACACGTCGCTGACGGCGCGGATGGCGTGATTGTAGGTCGCGGCCAGGCCGTCGACTGAGAGCAGGACTTCACTCATGGTTCGATCCGTCGAGTTACCGGCTGCGGGAGGCATAAGGCTCCCGCAGCGGCGCGATCAATTACTGGCTGACCGGATCGTCGCCGGAAGTGCGGGGCTTGATGCCGTGCTCCTGGGCATAGGCGGCCGCGGACTTCTCGATGATCGGCCGCAGGGACGCCCAGTCCGGCGCGATCCAGTCCGACACCACCTTCCACTTCGCGCCATCCCACTGCTGGAAGGTGACGCGGCCGTCGCCCTCGTGATTGTCCCAAGTGACATTGATCGAATGGAACAGCCCCTTGGCGCCGAGCGCCTCGACCCGCGCCGGATTCAGCTGCAGATGCTCAAAGCCCCAGCGCACCTCGTCGCCGGTCAGCGTGCGCTTGCCGAACTTCGCCTGCGCGATCCTGATCGCCTCGACGTTGAGGATGCCGTTCACGATGCCGAGGTTGTGGTACACGCTGCCGATCCGCTTCTTGTCGTCGAGATTGCCCTTGCCTGCGCCATAGACGGTCTTGATCACCTCTTGCAGCACCGGATATTCGGCACCGGAGGCTTGCGTGGTGATCGCGATATAGCCTTTGGCGGCGTCGCCCGCTGGGATCACGTCTTCCTCGGAATTGGACCAGACATTGCCGATGATGTGGTCGGCCGGGAAGCCGACCTTCTGCGCGGTCTTCAGCGCCACCGGATTCATCACGCCCCAGCCGCGCAGCACCACATAGTCGGGCTTGGCGCGCCGGATCGAGAGCCACTGCGACTGCTGCTCGTTGCCGGGATGCGGCACCTCGATCTGCTCGACGCTGAAATGATACTTGTCCGCGAGGAGCTTGTAGATCGGGATCGTCTCCTTGCCGTAGGGCGAGCCATGATAGAGCACGACGATTTTCTTGTCCTTGAGCCTATCGACGCCGCCTTCGCGGCTCGCGATGTAGTTCACGATACCAGAGGTCTCGCTGTAAGGATTGAGCAGCAGCGGGAAGACGTAGGGAAAGACGCGACCGTCGGTCGAATCGGTGCGGCCATGGTTGACGGTGATCAGCGGCACCTTGTCCTTGGTGATGCGGTCGATCATGGCGTAGGCGATGCCGACCGACAGCGGATTCCAGGATGCGACGCCGGGCCGGTTCTTCAACCGCTCATAGACCTCGACGCCGCGCTCGACCTCGTACTGGGTCTCGCCCTCGTCCCAGGTCAGTTTTACACCGTTGACGCCGCCGTCGCGGATATTGATTAGGTTCAGATAGTCGATGAAGCCGCCGAAGAAGCCGGTGCCGCCGGCGGCATAGGGGCCAACCCGATAGCTTTGCAGCGGAAAGAACTGCTCGTCAGCGTGGACCGCCGGTGCTCCGGCAAATGCAAGGACACCCACTACCCCCAGCGCGAATTTCAAGTGTAGAAACCTCATCGTCAGCTCCTTGATGTGTCAGTTGCAGGAAACGTCTTGCGGAAGCCGCTCCACGCGGCCGACGCCGCGCGAAACCGGTCCCACAGCGCGATCAATCCGCGCGGCTCCGCGATCAAAAAGGCGATGATCAGCGCACCGACCACGATGCGCTGGCTCATCTCCAGCACGCCGGAGTCGAACACGCCACCGAGCAGCGCCGCGCCGAGCCGCGACAGGATCAGCGGAAACACCACGATGAAGGCCGCGCCGAGGAACGCGCCGCGCAGCGATGCCAATCCACCGATGATGATGATGAAGAGGATCTGGAACGAGCGATCGAGATTGAAGCCGGCCGGCTCGACCGTGCGCAGGTAGGCAAAGGCCCACAGCACCCCAGCGACCCCGATCAGGAACGAGGAGACGCCGAACGCCAGCAGCTTGGTCCGTAGCAGCGGCACACCGACCACCTTTGCCGCGATCTCGTGATCGCGGACCGCGATGAAGTTGCGGCCGGTCTGCGATTGCAGCAGCAGCAAGGTCAAGATCGTCGCCACCGTCACGACGGCCAGCGAGAACAGGTAGCGGCCCGCCGCGCTGGTGAAGGAATAGCCGGCGATGGTCAGCGCCGGCGCGTCGATCACGCCGGACGGATTGTCGTTGGAGAACCAGCCGAACTTGGTCAGCGCCCATTGTACGAAGAACTGCGCCGCGAGCGTCGAGACCGCGAGATAGAACCCGCGCAACCGCAGGCTCGGCAGCCCGAACACGATGCCGATCGCGGCCGCGACGAGGCCGGCCAACACCAGATCGAGCAGCAGCGGCAGCTCGGGCACACGGAGATGCAGATTGTAGGCGGCATAGGCGCCGACCGCGAGGAACGCGGCCGAGCCGAGCGACACCTGCCCAGCATAGCCGGTGAGGACGTTGAGCCCGACCGCGGCGAGCCCCAGCGCGAGGAACGGCGTCAGAACCGCGTCCATCAAATAATCCGAACCGGCGAGCGGGATAACGCCGAACGCAATCACTGCGCCGATGCCGATCAGAATGCGGTCGATGGGGCGGGTCTGGCGCAGGTTCGAGGTTGCGTCCATGTGCTAGACCCTCTCGACCAGCTTCTGCCCGAACAGTCCCGAGGGCCGCACCAATAGGAATGCCAGCGCGACGACATAGGCCGCCCAAGCCTCGATGCCGCCGCCGATCAACGGGCCGACATAGACCTCGGCGAGCTTCTCGATCGCGCCGATCAGGAGGCCCCCGACGATGGCGCCGGCGATCGAATCGAAGCCGCCGAGCACGAGCACCGGCAGCGCCTTGAGCACCACCAGCGACAGCGAGAACTGCACGCCGAGCCGCGCGCCCCACAGCAATCCGGCGACCATCGCAACGATGCCGGCGACCGTCCACACGATGGCCCACACCCGCGGCAGGCGAAGGCCGACCGCAAGTGCTGCAAACGGATCGTCGGCGACGGCGCGGAACGACAGCCCTGTCCGCGTGGTGCGGAAGAACAGCGCGAACAGCGCTACCAGGCTGCCCGCCACCGCCGCCGCGAACAGGTCGAACCGGCTGATGAAGACGCCGGCGATATCGAGCGGCACGTCGCTGATGCCGATGTCGAGGCCGTGGACCTGGGTGCCCCACAACAGCTGCGCCGCGCCTTCGATCACATAGGACAGCCCCAGCGTCGCCATGAACAAGGTGATCGGCGGCTGGTTGACCAGCGGCCGCAACACCGTGCGCTCGACCGCGACACCGAGCGCGACCATGATCGCGAGTGTCGCCAGCAGCGCGAGCGGAAGCGCGACGCCGCGCTCGACCAGACTGACGAAGGTCAGCGCCGCGAACAGCAGCATCGCGCCCTGCGCGAAGTTGAGCACGCCCGAAGTCTTGTAAATCACCACGAAGCCGATCGCGACCAGCGAATACATCACGCCCGATAGCAGACCGCCCACGAGCACTTCGATGAGGAATTGATAGTCAAACATCAAAGTGCGAGCTCCGTTTCGTCCGCATGCGCGACGCCGAGATAGGCATCGACGACCGCCTGGTCGGACCGCACCTGGTCCGGCGTGCCGTCGGCGATTTTGCGGCCATAGTCGAGCACCGCGATGCGATCGGACAGCCGCATCACCACACCGATGTCATGCTCGATTAGGACGATGGTGGCGCCATAGCTGTCGCGGGCGTTGCGGACATGCGCAGCCAATTCGTGCTTCTCGCCGAGCGTGACGCCCGCAAAGGGCTCGTCGAGCAGCAAAAGCGACGGCCGCGCCACCAGCGCGCGCGCCAACTCGACGCGCTTCTGCAAACCATAGGGCAAGGTTCCGGCGGCGCGGTCGCGCACCTCGCGAAGGTGCAGGAAGCCGATGACGTCTTCTGCGGCGGCGCGGTTCTCCGCTTCGATCCGCCGCGCCAGAGGCGAGCCGGCGATCTGGCGCAGAAAGCCGGCGCGGACCCGGTGCGCCAGTCCCATCAGGACGTTGTCGCGCACCGAGAGGCCCTTGAACACAGCGAGATTCTGGAACGTCCGCGCCACACCATGCTGCGCCAGCCGCGCCGTCGGTACATGGCCGAAGGAATGCTCGCCGAGCCAGACCCGGCCCCGGTCCGGCCGGTAGAGCCCGCTGATGACATTGAGCAGCGAGCTCTTGCCGGCACCGTTGGGGCCGATCACCGCGCGGATCTCGCCTTGTGCGACCTCGAGATCGATGTCGCGCAGTGCGGCGACGCCGCCGAACGAGAGCGAGATGTCAGCAAGCGCGAGCACCGGCTGGATCTCGCCACTGTCTCGTTTCACGAGCGCGCAGTCCGCGACGTCCGCGCGCGCGGACAAGGGCGCAGAGAGCGCCGGCTCGACAAGGGCGCCATCCAACGGAAGCACACCCGCGCTTGCTGCGATCATGGTCACGCCAATGTTTCCCGGATCACTCGGCGGCCTGGACGTGCCGCGACGCGTCCGCTTCCAGTGCACGCACCAGCGGAATGATGCGGCGGCCGAAATACTCGACCTCTTCCTGGAAATGGAGGAAGCCGAGCAGCACCAAGTCGACCCCGACCGCCTTGAGCGCGATGATGCGCTCGGCGATCTGCTCGGGCGTGCCTATCAGGTTGGTCTTGAAGCCGTCATTGTACTGGACGAGATCCTCGAAGCTCGATTTGGCCCAATTGCCCTGACCTTCCGGCGAGGCCTTGCCGGCGTTCTTGACCTCGTGACCAAAGGCATCGACGGCCTCCGGATCGGCCTTGGCGATGATTTCGTTGAGGACGCTGCGCGCCTCGGCCTCGCTATCGCGCGCGATCGCAAACGCATTGACGCCGATCCTGACCGAATGGTTGTTGGCCCTTGCCTTGGCCCTGATGTCGTCGACCTGCTTCTTGATCTCATCGACCGAGTTGCCGTTGGTGAAGTACCAGTCCGACACCCGCGCGGCCATGTCGCGCGCCGCGCGTGAGCTGCCGCCCTGGAAGATCTCGGGCAGCGGCTGGGCCGGCTTCGGCTTCAGCGTGTAGTCGCTGAAGCGATAGAAATCGCCGCGGAAGGTAAAGCTGTCTTGAGTCCAAATCCCGCGTAGCGACCGGATGAACTCTTCCGAGCGCCGGTAGCGTTCGTCGTGATCGAGCCAGGGTTCGCCGATCGCGGTGAACTCGCCACGGAACCAGCCAGAGACGATATTGACCGCAACGCGGCCCTCGGTGAGCTGGTTGATGGTGGCAATCTGCTTGGCGGCGACCGCCGGATTCCAAGGCCCGGGCAGCAGCGCCGCGATCACCTTCAGCTTCGTGGTCGCCGCGAGCAGCGCGTGGCTAAAGGCGACCGGCTCGTGCTGGAACTCGGCGCCATAGCCGGCCGTAAAGCGGATCTGGCTCAGGGCATAGTCGAACCCCGCCTGTTCCGCGATCTGCGCCAGCCGGCGATTGTAATTGATATCCCACCCGGTTCGCTGCTCGATCTTGCTGATCACGAGGCCGCCGGAAACGTTCGGCACCCAATAGGCGAATTTGATCTGATCATGGTTCGCGGTCATAGGAATGTCCTTCTGAAGTTTGGATTTGCAAGTGTGACGCAAGCAGCACGATGCATTCACGCTGCGGCTGGCGCGGGTTACGACACAGCTCGTTCAAGCCGTCACTGAGATCGGGATGGGAAACTTTGCGCGATCAGCCCTGATCCGCGCCGGCGCGCAATCGGTGCGTCAACAACACGGTGCGCGATAGGACATCAGCTGCGCAACGCAGGTTCGAGATCGGTCAAAGAGGCCCTTGAAAGTCATCCACGTTCCCCTCGCAAGCATCATCGGCGAGCAACCAATACTCTCAGAGAAAATTGGGACGAGCGAGTCCAAGCCAAACTCTTTTTCAGCGCGTCCGGGAAAGCGGTATTCTTTTGTTGACGCGAAACGCGACGATTGTTGCCATGCGGGCGAAAACTCGGTTGCGAAGACTCGCCTGCTGAAGATAATGGCAAGCGGCTTTGATAGCAAAATCGAGAGCCGTCCAACAAGTGTATCGCTGGACCTCCATTGCATCAGCAGTTGAATTTCCTGCCATCGGAATGACACGAGCGCGAAGACTGTGGTTATCCATTTGCCAAATCCAAGCAGCTCCTTGCGATGCGGTGTCGCTGGCTTAGTTTATCCAATAGGAGGTTGCGGCCGCGATCATTGCCCCCCTCTATTCAGAAACGAAGTGATCGGCGTTGTCGGGCAGCGAGGGTCTACTTCGCCGCTGAGTCTCCCTCATAAAGCGAGGCACGTTTGTTTTTCATTTGGAATGTTATCTCGCGGCGAGATCCTTCTCCGTCGAGGCTGGTTCGAAGAACGCCTTTGCCTTTAGATGATTTCGCAGAGCGACTGGCCTGTACGGGCCAAAGCTCGTAAAGTTGCGGACCGAGCTCATCGCAAGCCTTTGATAGACCGTCTCGTGAAGTTGCGCGGTTTCTGGCACGTCGCGGACCGCTTTCGACCAACGGAATGCGGTTCCGCCCATCCGACCATGCATTCGTCGCGCATCATTCCATCGGCCGGCGGATAGAGCCGTAACAGGTTCTTGTCGACGATCACGCGCCCTGCTTCGGGAATCTTCTCGGTGATGAATTCCACCATCCAGTCGAGTGTGATGTCAGACAGCCGAGACTCGTTCTCAGGATAGCTTCGGCTGTCACAGGTTGTTAAGATTGCAAAACCTGCGATAGGGCGGCGCCACCTCAAGCTCGAATAAGATCCTCCCGCCTATTGAGCTGCTCACCACTGTCCCCGGAGCAAAGGGCCGCCGCCACTCCACTGCGCTCTGCAAGCACAATTGTCCGATTCGCAGTCGTAAGCCGCCGATTACCCCATCCACGCATCAGTAGGACTGCTCGAAGAGTGGATTTCGTCTACACTTAGGGCCTCACGCTCCGATCCAAAGGCAGCGCGACCCCACGAGCAACGCGTTCAAGGAATGCCGAAGCGCAAGATCGACAAGCTCGCTCGCGCAAAAGCGCGGCCCGATCCTGCCCAATGGGGTGAGGATGAAGTAATGACCCTTGTCGAGGCCGCGGCAGTGTTCTTCCCACTCGGTCCGTTGACAATATCATCGTTGCGCAGAGCCGCGGCCACTGGGACTCTTGAAATCGCCAAAGTTGCGGGCAAGGATCTGACAACCCCTCGAGCGATCTGCAAATTGGTCAAGCCGTCATGCCGGGCCGCAAAGCCAAGCCGCCACGACTCTGGTTTAGAGAGGACGATGAAACCTGGATCATCCTCGATCGTGGCCGGCAAATCCGCACAGGCTGCAGCCGCGACGACATTGACGGAGCTGCGAAGGCGCTCGAGACCTATATCGGCGAGCGACATACCAGCACCATCGGGGCAACTGACCCGAACGTCCTCGCGATAGCCGACGTCCTCACTGCCTACGAAATTTCAAAGCGGCCCAAGGACACGGGCGATGAACGCGCGTGGGCACAACATGACCTGCTGCTCATTCGCTTGCTCGATCTTAACAATTTTTTTGGCGATAAAAACGTCAGTCAGCTTAAAGCTCAGCTTTGTCGCGACTTTGTCGATTGGTCCACCGGTACTGCGAACGACAATCATAGGAAGGCTGGCATCAAGCCACGCAACGGGGCAGTCTCTGATCAAACCGCACGACGCCGACTCGAAGATCTACGCGCTGCCGTGAACGCCTACCACGCCGAGCATACGCTCACCGTCGTTCCAAAGATCACTCTTCCTCCTAAAGCCGAAGGACGACACCGATGGCTAACGCGCAACGAGGCAGCGCGCCTACTCGGAGCAACAATCGGCTACGTGTGGGACACCGAGGAGGAAACGTGGAAGCGCAGCGAGGATGGCGAGCTCGTGCGACGGGAGCGGTGGATCATTCGTCGTCGCTATCCCGCGGCGCGCTTCTGCCTGATCGGTATTTACAGTGCTCGTCGCGAAGAGACCATCCGGCGCACCCAGTGGCTACCAACAACGACCCATCCATGGATGAACCTTGACGCGATGGTCTACCAGGGCAAAGGGGCGCTGGAGCAGTCGACCAAGAAACGGCGGCCGCCGGCAAAGATCGCTAGCCGCCTGCGTCCGCATCTGATTCGATGGCGCAGGATCGACCAAGCTCGATCTGCAGAACTCCGCGTCTCAGGGGTTATGAGAGACGGTGAACAAATCCGGTTCGTCGTGAACCGCATGCACGACGGCCAGCCGCTTGCTGGCAAGATCAGGTCAGCCTGGAATGGTATTCTGGAGGACGCCGGGCTGGGCGACGACGTCGTCCGGCATTCACTGCGCCATACAGCGGCGACATGGTTGATGCAGGCGGGCGTCGACATGTGGGAAGCCGCTGGCTGGCTCGGCATGACCGTTGAGCAATTAGAGGCCAACTATGGCCATCACCACCCGGACTTTCAGGAAGAGGCGGCGAAAGCTTTTGGGGCAAGGCGCTAAGCTGACCACTACTCTCCGCGAGCTATTCGTGCTTTGATATCCGCCAAATCAGCTCGTAGGTCCGAAGGGAGGACTTGTGGTGCTTGATGGTGTTCGATGTAGCATCCCGACAGGGGCTAGTTCCCTCGCGCTTCCCGACCGTCTTTTTTCCGATTTAGAACAGTACAAGGCCGCCGCGGACCGCTGTTCGACGTCCTTGACGGTTGCCTCGAGGGCGACAGACATGGCTGCCGAGACTCAAATCGTTGCGCATTTCGTTGCGCACGAAAAACACAGAACCTATAAGTGCTTGAAAGAATGGTCGGAGTGGCAGGATTCGAACCTGCGACCCCTGCGTCCCGAACGCAGTGCTCTACCGGGCTGAGCCACACTCCGACTGAGGGCCGGCTTATAGCGTCGGGTTTCGGGGACCGCAAGGGACCACGAGCCACCCAATTGAGGAATCTAGTCACAGTGGATACAGGTCTGAAAACGCACGTTTTGTCCGCAGGCGCCGCCGCCACGGCGACCGCCGCCGGGGTCCTGGCCGAGGGCGGCCTGGTGGCGTTTCCGACCGAGACGGTTTATGGCCTCGGCGCCGATGCCGGTAACGCCGCCGCGATCGCCCGGCTTTACGAGGCCAAGGGCCGGCCGGCCTTCAATCCCCTGATTGCCCATGTCGCCGATCTGGGCGCCGCCCGCCGGATTGCCCTGTTCAATGGGCAGGCCCTGCGATTGGCGGACGCGTTCTGGCCGGGTCCCCTGACCCTGGTGCTGCCGAAGGCGCTGTCCTGCCCGGTTGCGGAACTCGCGACCGCCGGGCTCGACACGGTCGCCATACGCATCCCGGCCCACAAGGTGGCGCGCGACATCATCAAGGCTTTCGGCGGTGCCGTGGTAGCGCCGTCGGCCAATCTCTCCGGCCATGTCTCGCCGACCACCGCCGAGCATGTGAACGGCGATCTCGCGGGCCGCATCGACCTGATCGTCGACGGCGGGCCGGTCGAGGTCGGCGTCGAATCCACCATCGTCGGCTGCTTCTCCGATCCGGTGCTGCTGCGACCCGGCGGGCTGACGCGCGCAGAGATCGAGCGCGTGCTTGGCCAGCCCTTGCAGTCGCCGCCGCAAGACGCGGAAAGCGACGCCCAGCCGGTTGCCCCCGGCATGCTCGCCTCGCACTACGCGCCGCGGACACCGGTCCGGCTCAATGCCAGCGACGTCCATGTCGGCGAAGCCCTGCTGTCGTTCGGGCCGGCCAAGGTCGCGCGGCGCGAATGCGCCTCCGTGGAGATGAACCTGTCCGAGCGCGGCGATCTTGCCGAGGCCGCCGCCAATCTGTTCGGCTACCTTCGCACCCTCGACAAGAGAAACGCGGATGCGATCGCGGTGACGCCGATTCCCGAGGAGGGATTGGGCGAAGCCATCAATGACCGGCTGCGCCGCGCAGCCGTTGGGCGGTAACAAGTATGACCCGGACCGGAACGGCCGCGTTGGCGCCAAGCGGGAACCGGTTTTCCCTCGCGACAAACGCGAAGCGTTTGCGCGAAGGGCATGCTTAGGCAAAGATCCCCGACTGAGTGAAAGACCAAGAAAAAATGAATATCGTCCAATCAGCGGTGCCGCCGCTTCCGCCCGAATTGCTCGAGAAATTCCGCGCCATCGTCGGCGCGAAATATGCGATGACCGACGCCGCCGACATCAAGCCTTATGTCACCGAGGAGCGTGACCTGTTCCACGGCCGCTCGCCGCTGGTGCTGCGCCCGGGCTCGACCGCCGAAGTCGCTGCGATCTGCAAGCTCGCGACCGAGCACAGGATCGCGCTGGTGCCGCAGGGCGGCAATACCGGCTTGGTCGGCGGCCAGACGCCGCACAATGGCGAGGTCGTGGTCTCGCTCCGGCGTCTCGACAAGATCCGCGACATCGATGTCGAATCCAACACCATGACCTGCGAGGCCGGCGTGGTGCTGCAGATCGCGCAGCAAAAGGCAGCCGAGGTCGACCGGCTGTTTCCGCTGTCGCTCGGCGCAGAAGGCAGCTGCACGATCGGCGGCAACCTCTCGACCAATGCCGGCGGCACCGGAGCCCTTGCCTATGGCGTGGCGCGCGAAATGGCGCTCGGGGTCGAAGTCGTGCTGGCTGACGGCCGGGTGCTGAACGCGCTGTCGAAGCTGAAAAAGGACAACACCGGCTACGATTTGCGCAATCTCTTCATCGGCGCCGAAGGCACGCTCGGCATCATCACCGCGGCGACGCTCAAGCTGTTTCCGCGGCCGCGTGCGGTCGAGACCGCCTATGTCGGCTTGGCTTCGCCGGCGGCCGCACTCAAGCTGCTGTCGATCTCGCGCGATCAAGCGGCCGGTGCGTTGACGAGCTTCGAGTTGCTCGCCGACGTCGCGGTCGACTTCTCGATCCGCCACGGCATCGATATCCGCGATCCGCTTGAGAGCAAGCACCCCTGGTACGTGCTGATGGAATTGTCGTCGTCGCGCGACGACGCACGCGACACGCTGGAGGCGATCCTGGCCCAGGGCATGGAGGACAGCATCGTCGATGACGCTGTCATCGCCGCCAATCTGAGCCAGCGCCAGGCGTTCTGGAAGCTGCGCGACGAGATGTCGGCGGCGCAAAAGCCGGAAGGCGGCTCGATCAAGCACGACATCTCGGTGCCGGTCGCCGCCGTGCCCGCCTTCATCGAGGAAGCCAATGCTGCCGTGGTGAAGCTGATCCCGGGTTCGCGGCCGGTGCCGTTCGGCCATCTCGGCGACGGCAACATCCACTACAATGTCAGCCAGCCGGTCGGCGCCAACGCGGCCGACTTCCTCGCGCGCTGGCACGACGTGAATGCCGTCGTGTTCGAGATCGTGCTGCGGATGGGCGGCTCGATCTCTGCCGAGCACGGCATCGGCGTGCTCAAGCGCGACGAACTGCCCGACGTAAAGGACAAGGTCGCGATCGAGCTGATGCGGCAGGTCAAGGCGATGCTCGATCCGCTCGGCATCATGAACCCGGGCAAGGTGCTGTGACCGAGCAGGCGACGATGCCCTCCTCCTCTGCCTCCCTCACCATTGCACCGATCACCGATAACGACATCGCCGATGTCGTCGCGCTGTGGCAGGGCTGCGGCCTGACGCGGCCGTGGAACGATCCCGCCGCCGACATCGCGCTGGCGCGGCGCGGACCGAACTCGGCCGTGCTGGTCGGCCGCGACGCCAACGCGATCGTCGCGACCGCGATGGTCGGCCACGACGGCCATCGCGGCTGGGTCTATTACGTCGCGGTCGATCCCAACCGCCAGGGCAAGGGACTTGGCCGCACCATCATGGCGGCGGCCGAGGACTGGCTGCGCGCCGCCGGCGTGCCGAAGCTGCAACTGCTGGTGCGGCGGGAGAACGCCAAGGCCGGCGCGTTCTACCAATCGCTCGGCTATGACGAATCGACCTCGGTGATGCTGGCCAAATGGCTCGACGGTCGCGAAGCGACGCCGTGAGAGGGTTGAGGATCAACGCATGAGCATCGCCGACCGCGTCCGCGTCAAGGACGTCGAGTTGCTCTCGAAGCGCCGCTACGAGCTGAAGAGCGCAACGTTCGACTACCGGCGCGCCAACGGCGAATGGCAGACTCAGGTGCGCGAGGTCTACGACCGCGGCAACGGTGCGGCGCTGTTGCCCTACAACCTGACGACCCGCAGCGTCGTGCTGGTGCGCCAGTTCCGCTACCCCGCTTTCGCCAACGGCTATGACGATCTCCTGATCGAGGTTGCCGCCGGCATGCTCGACGATGCCGAGCCGGAAGCACGCATCCGCGCCGAAGCGGAGGAAGAGATCGGCTACCGGCTCGCGCATGTGCGCAAGGTGTTCGAGGCTTTCACGTCTCCGGGCGCC
Source organism: Bradyrhizobium brasilense (assembly GCF_029714345.1). Taxonomy (NCBI): domain Bacteria; kingdom Pseudomonadati; phylum Pseudomonadota; class Alphaproteobacteria; order Hyphomicrobiales; family Nitrobacteraceae; genus Bradyrhizobium; species Bradyrhizobium brasilense. The sequence continues at coordinate 2,340,396 of NZ_CP121669.1, read as the reverse complement.
GTGACCGAGAAGCTGCATTGCTTCGTCGCCGAATACGATGCCGCGATGCGCATCGGTGACGGCGGCGGGCTCGCCGACGAGGGCGAGGACATCGAGGTGCTCGAGCTCTCGATCGACGACGCGCTCGCCATGATCAGCGACGGCCGCATCGTCGACGCCAAGACCATCATGCTGCTGCAATACGCCGCGCTACATCTGTTCAGGTGAACGCGGCTTTGCCCTGGCCAGTGCCGGCACGGCCTTGCGGCTTCGCGCACTCAACGCTTTAGACTAGCTGTCCCCGTCATCCTGAGGTGCGAGCCTCTTCGGCGAGCCTCGAAGGATGAATCGGCCACCAGCCGGGCCGTGCATCCTTCGAGACGCGCGAAGACGCGCTCCTCAGGATGACGGGGATAAACCGAACGAAATGCTCTACCGCATCGTGATCGCAAGCCCGCTCAGATCGGCATTGGCCATCAGACCGACCTGGTGGCCGGTCAGTTCGAGCACCGCGCCCTTCTGGTTGGTGAGCACGATCGCGCGCGCGCCGCGGCCGACGGCCAGCCCCGCGCCGGCCGCACCGTAGACGCCGGCAACGTCGGACGGACGGTTGATGTTGCTGACCCGGCCGCGCAGCACGGTCTTGGAGCCGCCGAACACCAGGCCGTAGTCGAGGCCGCCGGTGGAGAGCCGGTAGGAGCGGCCGCGGAAGGTCAACACGCCGCTGCCGCCGGAGCCGCCGATGATCCATCCGGCCTTGTAGATCGTGAGAGTCACGAAGCCGCTGTCGGCGCGGGCCGCGGAAGAGAACGCAAGGCCGGTGAACGCCAGCAGCGCGACAAGCGCAGCACGCAGGGTGGATGAAGATTTCATGTGCGGTCTCCCCAGGATTTACTCTCGTCGATTTGCTCTCGTCGATTTGCTCGCGTCGTGACACGGCTGCGAATCGCGATGCTCCGACTGTAGCAAGCGCGTAAACAGGCGCAATTTGGCACAGCGATGGCCGATTTGTTGACGGGTGCTTTCGCACGACCGGTGTTGAACCTGTTCCCGGGGTTGCAATACTCACTGCATGTCCGGGGCGATCGGCCCCTGAGCTCCAGGATTGCCCCGTGGAGCATTCATTTTTCAAACCGGAGATTTCCCATGCGTCGTCTTGCGATTGCCTGTGCCGCCATTGCCGCCACCGTGTCCGTGCTTGCTGCGGCAAGCCCGGCAAGCGCCACGCCCTATCATCTGATCCGCTGGCAGGACACCGGCTTCTGCCAGATCTGGGACCAGAGCATCCCGACCACGCCGTGGCCGGCGAACTTCTCCATCGTCAGCGAGGAGCTGCCGACCTTCGACGCTGCGTTCAGCTACAAGACCGGCCTCCTGAACAACGGCACCTGCGCGTTCTGAGCGAACGCCATTCGATCACGCACAGGGCGGACACGCGGCAACAGCGCGGCGTCCGTCCTTGTGCTGTCAGATATGACGCGATCCAGCGTCAGTGATGCTTGATCAGGGCGTCGCGCGCGGCGGCGAGTTCGAGGAATGCCGCGCCGTTGCCGCCGCCGTCGGGATGCACCGTCTTGGCCGCGCGCTTGAAAGCTTGCTGGACTTCGGTCGCAGCGAGGCGGCGGCCCAACGGCAGGCCGAGCAATTGCCGGTACTGCTCCTCCTGCGTCAGCACCTTCGGCGTCAGGCCGCGCCGGCCGAACCGCGGCGCCGACAGCATGTGCAGTGCGTCGCCGACGATGCCAAGACGGCGCAGCGCCATCGCTTTGGTGCGGCGGTCGGCCGATTTCATCGCCGCCTGGCGCAGGATCGGCAGCACCTGTGCGGCCGCATGCCGCAGCGTCTCGTCGATGTCGGTCGCGGCGATCTCCGCGACCATTTTGGCCATCTCGCGGTAGTTGGGATCCGGCGCCGCGCAAAAGCGCTCGATCGCAACTTTCCAGTGTCTGATATTCGGGTCCATGTCCGCGGTCCGTAACTGTCATCCGAATCCGGATAACAGCAACGCGCAAACGCGGCTTGGCGTTTCGGTTGGCGCGGTTTTGAATAGTGTTGTCGACAACGCTCACAAATCAGAACGAGGAAACGCCATGGCCCTTCTCGACAATCACATCGCCGTCATCACCGGTGCGGGCTCGGGCATCGGGCGCGCCATCGCACTGGGCTACGGCCGCGAGGGCGCGCGCGTGGTGCTGCTCGACATGAACGGCGATGCGGCGGCGGAAGCGGCCAGGGAGATCCGCAATGCCGGCGGCAAGGCGGAGAGCTTTGCGCTCGACGTGACCAATCGCGACGCCTGCGTCGCGATGGCAAAGCAAGTGGCCGACAAGGTCGGGCCGGTCTCGATCCTGGTCAACAATGCCGGCATCGCGCGCCGCAACGGCATGCTCGGCACCGACGAGGCCGTGATCAAGGATTGGGAAGACATCATCTCGATCAATCTCACCGGCGTGTTCAACGTGACGCATTCGTTCCTCGCGCCACTGCGCAAGAACAAGGGGCGCATCGTCAACATCGGCTCGATCCAGTCCTTCGTGCATCTGCGCACGCCGAGTTCGCCAGCCTATACTGCCTCCAAGCACGGCGTGCTCGGCTTCACAAAGGCGTTGGCCGCCGAGCTCGGCAAGGATGGTGTGCGCGTCAATGCAATCGGGCCGGGCTTCATCGAGACGCCGTTGAACGAGAAGGTGCGCGCCACCAATCCCGACCTCGTCAAGGTCTTCATGGACCACACCCCGCTCGGCCGCGCCGGCAAGCCGGAGGACATCGTCGGCCCCGCCATCTTCCTCGCCTCGGACCTGTCGGCCTATGTCTCGGGATCGATCGTGATGGTCGATGGCGGCTACCGCACATTGTGACGGATGGAACCGCAATCGTGGCGATTTCTGGGTATTTTGCTTACAGAGCAGGGAGTTAGGGGCGCGTTAAGGGCTTGTTAACCAAACCGGCACACCGTGGATCTACGGGGTAGTTGGTTCTCGATGTCTTCGCTTCACCGACGAAGCGGGCGTTGATCGGGAGGAGTTCATGTCTTACGCGTCCACCGTACCGTCGCCGGAAGCGCTGCTGCCGTCGCTGGCTCCAAATGAAATCGTCCCACTGCTGATCGGCGCGACCGTCGATGAAGTCGAGCGCGAGCTCGTGCTGCAAACGCTCGCGCGCTGCGACGGCAATCGCACCCGCGCCGCGCGTGTGCTCGGGCTGTCGGTCCGGACGTTGCGGAACAAGATCCGCGAATATTCGGCCGACGGCATCGACGTGCCGCTGAGCGAGCACGCCGCAGCCTAGAGCAAGATCCGGGAGCGCGCGAAGCGGCTTTCCGGGAAGATCGTGCTTGGACAACGAGCTAAGCGTGATGACGATTCAACCGGATCTCATCACGCTTTGCGGCACGTCGACGCTAGATCGGCAGGTCGATCGAAAGCCGCCGCCAGCGCGACAATAGCTCGCTGCCGTCGGCATCGAGGCAGCGAGCGAGACGCACCTCGGTCGTCGCGGCCTGTTGCAGCGTCTGCGCGACCAGCGCCGTCGCATAGTCCCAATAGTCGCGCCGTCCCTTCGGATCGTCGTCGACCAGCGATTTTGCGAGGATCTCGACATAGATCGCAGCGACGGCTCTTTGCCAGAGCTCACCCGCGCGCTCGCCCTCCGCCGAGGACGCGCCGGTCCGCGACTGCCAGGCCAACCAATAATTTTCCTCCGCGCCGCCCCAAGCGGATGGCAATAGCGATGGATCGAGGCATGGCGAGCGACACTCAAGCGGCTGCATGCCGCGCGCGTCGCAGAAGAAGCAATAGCCAAGCTTGTCGTACCAGTTGACGCGCAGCAATCTGCGAATCTCGGTCTGTTGATCCGCTGCGAGCCGCCTCATGCCCGTCCGTTCGAGATCGCCGATGATCGCCGCCAAGCGATCGCGATCATACGGCTCGACCTCGAGCACCACGCCGATATTGCGCGGAAACAAGGCGTCGAGCATCTCGATCATCTCGCGATAGAACCGGCCCGCCAGGCCGCCGCCGCGCCACGCCTTCGCGACGCCGACATAGTTGCAGTAGATCAGCTCGCTTGCGTGATCGTAGGTGAAGAAGCCGAGGCCGATCGCGCGCCCTTCCGCGCGCAGGATGAAGCAGCGCGAGTCGAGGCAATATGACAGCTTCTGATCACCGACGCTGAACTCTCGTCGCTCGCCGACATCATCTGACAGCACCCAGCGCACAATGTCGTCGGGGGCGTCGCGCTCGTTGGGAGGAAACAGCTCGGCATACAGATCGAGGACGCCAGTGTTGCGAAACGCCGCTTCGTCGCGCAGATCGTGCCGCGTCACCACGATGTCGAACGTCAGCGCCCCTGTTGCGTCGCCTGCAACTGCCCCGCGCCTGTCGTTCAGAATCCGCAACGCGTCCTCCCGTCACGATCTTCGCATCGAATTATGACTGTTGATCGCTTGCATCAGCCGCGTCGGGCAGAATTGAAGCCGTCATCCAACCTCTGTTACAAGCGGCTTGAAATCGCGACGGAGCATATCAGTGGCTGACGAGACAATCTCCCGCCAGGGGTCACGAGGGGCGCAGGGGCCGCAGGGCCGTCAGGGCGAGCCGGGTCGGCCCGGTCCGCAAGGACATCCGGGGCGGCCGGGGCCGGAAGGTGCGCGCGGCAAGCCGGGTCCGCAGGGCAAGCCCGGACTGGTTGGGAAGGCGGGGCCCCAGGGCAAGCCGGGAGCGCAAGGCAAGGCGGGCGTGCAGGGTCCGCGCGGCGAAGCTGGCCCACAGGGACCGCAGGGACCGGCCGGCCCGCGCGGTGAAGCCGGCCCGCCCGGACAATTGCCGTCGATCGAACAGGTGATGCCGTGGCTGCACATGATCTTCGACGCCTGGGAAGACTACAAGCGCACCAAGGAGCGTGAAGCCGCCGAGTTCGCCGAGCGCGATGCCGCCGAGCGCGCAGCAGCGGAAGCGATCGCGCTTGACGTCGACGCCATCGACTTTGCGGAAGATGACGACGAGGACGACGATCACAAGAAAAAGAAGAAGCACCGCAAGAAGGACAAGAAGTAATCCTTCCTGTCCTCACGCGGCGACACGGCCAGCTCTGTCCGTGTCGCCCCGATGCCTACGGCTCCGCGCCCGGATTGGCCGGAGGATCGGAGGGGCGAGCGAGGTGCATGAGCTGGAAGACCCAGCGCATGGCGTAATACCAGGCAACGCCCGCGAGCGCCCCGCAGGCCGACAGGATGATGACGTTGGCAAGGTCGATCGTCCCGCTCGACCACAGCATGCCGCAGGTCCAGAGCACGGCGAACGCAATCGAACAGGACGTGAGCAGGGCAGGCTTCATGGCGTTGCTCCGGGATCGGGTGAACTGCACCGATGCCCGGACGCGTGGCGCCGTACCGTGATCTGCATCACGGTGCGCCCCGCCCTCAGCCAAACCGCAGGCGCGAACGCTCCCTCGCCTTCTCCGCCTCCACCTCGCGATCGCGCGCCGGTGCCGTGGTCTGCAACGAGATCAGGAGCCTGCGCGCGGCATTCGAGACCTCGGTCACGGCCAGGTTGAAGGCGGCCTCATTGGACTGCGACGGCTTGTTGAAGCCGGACAGTTTGCGCACGAACTGCAGCGCCGAGGCGTGGATCTCGTCCTCGGTGGCGGGCGGCTCGAAGTTGAACAGCGTCTTGATATTGCGGCACATGTCGGTCTCCCTCGCCCGCGGCAACGGGGCGGCTCTCTCAAGGACGATCGGCTGCTGCAAAATACGACATCGTGGTCTATTCTGGCAGTGTCATCGTCCACGGTGGAGCGAGGTTCCGGATGAGCCACGTGATCTACAAGGTCGTCCAGCACGACGGCGGCTGGGCCTATACCGTCAACGGGGTGTTCTCGGAACCATTTCCTACCCACGCCGCGGCACTCGCCGCTGCCCGACGCGCCGCCAACGAGCAGCGTGTCCCCGGCCGCACCGAGGCGATCCAGTACGAGACGTCGGACGGCAAATGGTTGATCGAAACCGCATCCGGCAACGACCGCCCGGAGACCGAGGTCGAGGACGGCCGCTAGTTCACCTCGTCGCCTTCAGAACGGAACCTGGACGCCAAGCCGGTCGAAGAACGCCCGCCCCCGGTCGGTGATCCGCAATGCGCGCGGAATCCGATGCGGCGCAACGCCGCGCATCTCGACCAGCCGCGCCAGCACGGCATTGGCAAACGGACCGGCGAGATGCGGCACGCGCTCGGTCCAGTCGTTGCAGAGCCGCAGATGCGGCCGCCGCGCCGGATCGAAATCGATCGCCTCGGCCCGGCACCAGGCCAACCCCTGCTCGGTCACGCGACCATCGCGGCCGTCGATCACGACGAGGCGGCGGCGGATCAGCGCATTCGACAACAGCACGCCGAGCTGACCCGCAAGGTGGTGGTAGCAGGTGCGCGATTGCCGGAGCTGCTCGGCCGGCATCGCACGCCGTCGCCCCACGGTGGCCTTGGCCGCAAGATCGACGAGGTTCTCGATCAGCGCCGCGACGTCGTCGTCCCTGATCCGGTAATATCTGAACCTGCCCTGTGCCCACACCGACAGCACGCGGGCGTCGACCAGCTTCTGCAAATGCGCGCTGGCGCCTTGCGGCGAAATGCCGGCGACCGCAGCAAGCTCGCCCGCCGGCAACGCCTTGCCGTCGGCCAGCGCACTGACCATCGCCTCGCGGACCGGATCGCCCAAGGCCTCGGCGATCCGCGAAAATCCTGTCTGCAAAGCCTGGATTGATCCCACCGCATCGTCCTCCAGATCGCGCCGAAACGTCCTACCCGCATGCGCCGTGCCGCGCAGTTCATTTCAGATTTTCCTGAAACGTCGCGGCGGCCTGTTCCGTTCAAATGGGCGGCAGTCGATCAAACACAAGGGAACGATCATGACAGCCGGCAGCAACGACGCGGAACGCATCTACAGGCTCTGGGATGAGGCGCTCGGTAACAAGGACCTCGAGGCGGCGCTCGCGCTCTACGCAGCCGACGCCTCGATCGAGAGCCCGCTGGTCCAGCATTTGATGCAGACCAACGACGGGATCGTCCGCGGCCGCGACGCGCTGCGCGAGTTCATCACGCGCGTGTTCCGCACCAGCCCGCCGCAACGGCGGCGCTTCAAGCAGGGTTTCTTCAGCGACGGCCGCGTCCTGACCTGGGAATATCCGCGGCAGTCTCCGGACGGCGATCAGATGGATCTGGTCGAGGTCATGGAGATCGATGACGGCCTGATCCAGCGTCACCGCGTCTATTGGGGATGGTATGCGCTGAACGTGCTGAAGCAGAGTTAGCCGAACACTTCTTCGCCAGCCGTGCCGACGTACTCTCGGACATCTCCTTCCTCCATGCTAGGCTTGCACCGAAGCGGCTGGACAAACGCGCCGCGCGTGGGAAGAAGCATGATGATCCGTTGGTGCGCGGCGCTCGTGGCCGCTCTCGTCTCGATCTCGGTACCGGCCATGGCTGCAGATTACCCCACGCCGCAGGACGGCGAGTGGATCGCAAAGGACTTCAGGTTTCACAGCGGCGAGGTGATGCCGGAATTGCGGCTGCACTACACCACGGTCGGCACACCGACCGGACAGCCGGTGCTGGTGCTGCACGGCTCCGGCGGCTCGGCCGCCAGCATGCTGACGCCGAGCTTTGCCGGCCAGTTGTTCGGCCCGGGCCAGCCGCTCGACGCGGCGAAATACTACATCATCATCCCTGACGGCATCGGGCACGGCAAATCGTCGAAGCCGTCGGACGCGATGCGGACGAGCTTTCCGAAATACGACTACAACGACATGGTCGACGCGCAGTATAGGCTGGTCACCGAAGGGCTCAGCATCAGGCATCTGCGGCTCGTGATCGGTAACTCGATGGGCGGCATGCACACCTGGATCTGGGGCGTGCGCTATCCGCGGATGATGGACGTGCTGGTGCCGATGGCCTCGCAGCCGACCGCTATGGCGGCACGCAACTGGATGCTGCGGCGGACGATGCTGGAAACGATCCGCAACGATCCCGACTACAATGGCGGCAACTACACCAGCCAGCCGCGGATGATGAAATACGCCGTCGCCGCCTATCGCTTCGCCAGTGCCGGCGGCACGCTCAATTACCAGACGCTGGCGCCGACCGCGGCGCAGGCCGACAAGCTGGTCGACGACCAGCTGGCGCTGCCGGTCACATCAGATGCCAACGACTACATCTATCAATGGGAGGCCTCGCACGACTACGATCCCTCCGCCGGAATGGAGAAGATCGAGGCCACCCTGCTTGCCATCAACGCCGCCGACGATGAACGTAATCCGCCGGAAACCGGCGTCACTGAAGCTGCAGTGAAGCGGATCAAGAACGGTAGGGTTGATCTGATCCCGGCAAGCAGCGAGACACGCGGCCATCTCACCACCGGCGACGCGCGGTTCTATGCCAGGCAATTGCAGGAGCTGTTGCAAACGGCGCCGCAACGCACGATGTAGCGATCGAGGTCAGGGCGATGTCCGCTGGTCGCTTCCGCCGCATTGCGCTGGGCCTGCCCGCGGTCGTTGAAGGCGCGCATCACGGCACAACCGATTTCCGCGTCGGCAAGCGCATCTTCGCAACCCTCGGCTATCCCGACCGGGATTGGGGCATGGTGAAGCTGACACCCGAGCAGCAGGCGATGGTGGTCGAGGCCGAGCCGGAGATCTTCCGGCCGGTGCCGGGCGGCTGGGGCAAGAGCGGCAGCACCAATGTCCGCCTCGCGAAAGCGGATCAGGTCACGCTGCGCAGCGCGCTGAAAATGGCGCGGGACAATATCGCGTTAAAACCCGCGAAGAAGGCGCGCGCGAAGCAGCCAACCTGAGCGCAACCATCCCGCACTGCATCACGCCTGACTGCGCGGTTTCGCTGATTCTTTGAGCATGCATCCCGCGCGCGGTTCGTGCCTAATCGCGCAAACACCGGATTCGCGCGGCTCTACGCGCGGGTCACGTAGAAGTTTTCACCGGAGGAAGGCAATGCGAAGGCTCACGCATGTCGCGGTGCTTGCGTGGCTCGCCATGATGGCGGGCGCTGCACTGGCGTTCGACAACGGCCAGTACGACAACGTGCCCCCCGATATCCGCGCCTGGTTCAAGAGCGTGATTGCGCCAAATGGCGTGCCGTGCTGCGACATCTCCGACGGCCATCGCACGAGCTACGATGTTCGGGGCGGCGCCTATTGGGTGCCGATTGAGGGCGAGTGGATGATGGTGCCGGAGCGCGCCGTGATCCGCGATCGCGGCAACCCGGTCGGCGAGGCCGTGGTGTGGTACGTGCACCACCGCGGCAGCATCATCATCAGCTGCTTCGTTCCGGCGGATGCGGTCTGAACGGCGCTCGCCGCCTGCGCGGGAAGCCTGCGCGCGAGGTCGCGTCAATTTGAAACAGTTACTCCCTGTTAACCTTACTTTTTAACCAATAATTAAGGATGAGTTTGCGGGCGCCGTGAGGCGCGGCCTAGCGTCTGTAGAAATGCTCCGTAACCGCGAGTTGGTGCGTGCCATGGCTCTTCGAAGAATGGCGTATCGAACAACTGGGGCGCTGATGGCGTCCCTTGGCTTTGCAGCGCTGCTGCTTGCTTCCCCGACCGAAACTTATGCGAGATCCGGATCCGCAGCGCGCGGCACGTTCTCCTCGCACCATCCAGCCTTCCGCCATCATGTGAGGGTCCCCGGCATCGTGTTGCCGGACGCGAGCGGTTATTATGATGGCGCGGCGAGCGTTCCCTTCGCTGCCGAGGTCCCGGCGCCAGTCTCGAGCGACGTCCGTTACACCTACACCCAGGACGTGCCGTGGGATTGGGCGCATCGCTATCCGCCGGCCGTGGTGCCGTCAGATCGTCCCTATGTGTCGAGCTGCCCCACCGAGAGCGTCACGGTGCCCGGCCGCGGCGGCGACCGCACCGTCAACATCACGCGGTGCTACTGACGAATAGCTCGATCCCGTTCACAAAAACAAAGAGGCCGCCCGCAAGGACGGCCTCTCGTATTTTGGCAGACGCTCGGCGCGCGGCTGACAGCCGGTCAGGAATCCTCGCCCTTCAGATGACCGACGTGCTTCTGGGTGTAGAGCTCAAGGCCGATGCGCTTGATCAGGTCGAGCTGGGTCTCGAGGAAGTCGATGTGGTCTTCCTCGTCCTTCATCAGCTGCTCGAACAGGTCGCGGCTGACATAGTCCTTGACGCCATGGCAGTAGGTCGCCGCCTCCTGGTAGAGCGTGCGCGCGCCGATCTCGGCGGCGAGGTCACACTCGATGATCTCCTTGACGTCCTGGCCGATCTTCAGGGGATCGAGCACCTGCAGATTCGGGAAGCCGTCGAGGAACAGGATGCGATCGACGAATTTGTCGGCGTGCTCCATCTCCTCGATGGACTCCTTGCGCCAGACCTTGGCCATCTCCAGGAGGCCCCAATTGTTGAGCATCCGGTAGTGCAGCCAGTACTGATTGATGGCGGTCAGTTCGCTGCGCAGCCCCTTGTTCAGATAATCGATGACCTTCGGGTCGCCTTGCATGATCCACTCCACCTGTCGCGGCCAACGTTGGCCGGCGCTAAACTTAGAACGTTTCTAAATCAGATTGCCGGCAAGAGCAACCCTTCGCAGAAGCAGCGCGTGGATAACCGGGTTCGAAGGATTTGGCGCAGCGTCTTGCAGCGAACCGGAAGCCCGTTCGCCGTCAGGAAGCGCGTCGAAACGAGAAGTGTTAGCAGGCCGCGAGCGCGAATTCGGCCGGCTCGGCGTCCTCGTTGGCGGCGTGCGGATGGCCGCTGTGGGGGCAGCCGGAGCAGCAGGCCTTGGCGCAGGGACCGAGCGCCTCGTCGATGATCGCCTTGATGGTTCGCGCGCAGCGGCCGCATTCGGCACTGCAGCCGAGGCAGCCATACACCTGCTTGGCATTTCGTGTCACGGACCCACCGCCATTGACGGCATTGCGGACATCGTGGTCGCTGAGGACGTTACAGGAACAGACAATCATCGGAGAAAGGCGGGGTCCAACGGTGATGCTTCCCAATATGGATATTGTCGGCTCCCGCGTGATGCAAAAGGAAAAAGCGGTTTTTGTAGCAATTCCAAACTGATGCGGGATTCATATTGGAATGAGTCTAAATCGGTCGGAGGTCAGGAATCCGACACCCGCCGGGTGGCTGACGGGCCAATGACCGCTTCCTTCGCCGCCGGCCCCCATGAGCACACGCCTCGCCGCGGCGCTATCGGGCTTGTGCGTTGCAAGATATTGCAAAAGCTGCAAGCATTTGGTCGCGAATGCGGCAGCGTCGTTCATTGATCATTCAAGCTGAATATGGAACCCTCCGGCGAGACAGATCGACAATGCACGCTGTCCCTGCTGCCGCGAGAAAGGTGAGGCCATGAAGAAGACATTGCTGGCGCTTTGCGCCGTTGCCGCTGTGGCGGCTTCGACTGTGGCGGTGCCCGCCCCCGCCCAGGCACAACGCGGTGTCGCCGCCGGCGTCGCTGCGGGATTGATCGGTGGCGCCATCGTCGGTGGCGCGATCGCATCGCAGAACCGCTATTACGGTCCCGGATACGGCTACTATGCGCCCGGCCCGGCCTATGTCGCCGAGCCCGGCTATGGTCCCGACTGCTTCTGGCAGCGCCAGCGGTTCTGGGATGGCTACACCTGGCGCGTTCGCAGCGTCCGCGTTTGCGATTGATCGCCGTTCATCTCGATTAAATCGAACCAAATGTCCCGGAAAACCGACTGTTTCTCCGGGGCATCTGCTGCAGATGGCCAGAAAAAACCGCTTTTCTGCGCGATCAGCCTGCGGACGTTTACTTTCGGTTGACTGTTCTGCGCTGTTTAGCAAGACAGCAGTTCGAGATCAGCGTGTGAGTCACCTCAACCCGGCGCCGAACCACGACGCCACCACCTTCCAGGAGAGCCAAAGACATGAAGAAGACTTTAGCTGCCCTTGTCGCCGTTACCACGATTGCCGGTTCGCTGGCCGTTGCTCCGGCTGCCAAGGCTGGTGACGGCGGCGCCGTCGCGGCCGGCGTTGCCGGCGGCCTGATCGGCGGCGCCCTGCTGGGCGGCGCTATCGCAGGCGCTCGCCCCGCCCCGGTCTATGTCGCACCGGCGCCGGTTTACGTCGAAGAGGCCCCGTGCCGCATGGTTCGTGAGCGCTTCTGGGACGGCTACGGCTGGCGCTTCCGTCGCATCCAGGTTTGCGACTGATCGACCGACACGTTTTCAGCATCACACTCGAAAACCCGGCCTCGCGGCCGGGTTTTTGCTTTTACGCCACCAGGCGGCCTTGCGAGCCGGCCCGATCAGCGTTGCCCGTTCATCGCGCGCAGCACCGCCTCGCTCGGCCAGCAATCAACCTTCAGCCCGGCCTGCTTCTGATAGGCGCCGAGCGCCGCGCGGGTCTGCATCCCGGCCTTGCCGTCGAGCTTGTCCTTGTAGAGACCGATCTTCGTCAGCTGCTGCTGCATCGCCTCGACATCGGCGGAGCGCAGCTGCTTCGACGCCGACCATGGCGTCGCGAATGGCTGCGGGCTCGTCATGCGGTCGGCGAGATGGCCGACGAACAGCACGTAGAGATCGGAGAAATTGTATTCCTTGATCACGAAGTAGTTCGGCGTGGTCAGGAAGGCGGGACCGTAGCTGCCTTCCGGCTGCAGCAGCGACGCCGATTGCGCCTGCTCGGCGGCGCTGAGCTTCTGCCCGCGCACCGGCACGAAGCCTGCGCGCAGCCACTGGCTGATCGGCTTCGTCACTTCAGGCACGCCCATCGTGCAGTCGGCATTGGCCGGCGCCTGCACCTCATAAGCCCAGCGCACGCCGGGCTGCCAGCCCTTGTTGACCAGCTGCTGCGCGGCGGAGGCGAGCGCGTCCGGCACCGAATGCCAGATGTCGACGCGGCCGTCGCCGTCGAGATCGACGCCGTGCTTGTAATATTCCGACGGCAGGAACTGGGTGTAGCCGGTCGCACCGGCCCAGGAGGAGCGCATCTCCTTGCGCGTCACCGCACCCTCGCCGAGGATCTTCAGCGCGAGGATGAACTCGGTGCGGTACTGATCCTTGCGGCGGCCGACATAGGCCTGAGTCGCCACCACGCGCAGCGTGTCGTAGGGCAGCGAATAGCGGCCGTAATCGGTCTCGCGGCCCCAGATCGCCAGCACGACGGTGGCCGGGACGCCGAACCGCTTCTCGATCGCATCGAGCGAGGAGCGATACTTCTGCATCAACCGCTGCCCTTCGGCGGCGAGCCGCGCGATCGAGGCTTCCCTGATATAATCGGCCGGCACCTGCACGAACTCGGCCTGCGCCGGTGCGCCGGTCTTCGGACGTCCGGGCAGGATCAGGTCGGGCAGCTTGTAGTCGGGCTCGAGCGAGCGCGTCTCGCGATCGAAGGTCTCGCGCGACACGCCGGCGGCCTTGGCCTCCGGCCACAGCGAGGCGATGAACTGGGTGAACGCGGCGTCGACCGCGCGCGCGGGTGAGACGACGGATGCGAGCAGAAGCCCGAGGGCAAGCGCGCGGAGGAATGTCAAATCCAACAACCTGTTCACGCAGCGGACCAATGGGCGCGCCATCAGGCCAACGCCCGCGATATCAGTGTCGTGAGCCTTACCACGACACCGGATTGCTGTGAACCTTGGCGGCCGCGCTCAATGCGTGGCCTGCTTGGCGCCTTCGATCGAGTCGTTCGACAGCTTGTCGACGATGGCGATGCCGATCGCCGACAGGATGAAGACGCAGTGGATGATGGTCTGCCACATCACGCCGGTCTCGGTGTAGTTGCCCTTGCCTGACGACAGCGCGCCGGCCTCGATGAAGGTGCGCAGCAAATGGATCGAGGAAATGCCGATGATCGCCATCGCCAGCTTGATCTTCAGCACGCTGGCATTGACGTGGCTCAGCCATTCCGGCTCGTCCGGATGGCCCTGCAGATTGAGGCGCGAGACGAAGGTCTCGTAGCCGCCGACGATCACCATCACCAACAGGTTCGAGATCATGACGACGTCGATCAGGCCGAGGACGGCCAGCATGATCTGCTGTTCGCTGAAATCGAAGGAATGGGCGAACAGGTGCCATAGTTCCTTGAGGAACAGCACGACATAGACGCCCTGAGCGATGATCAGGCCGACATAGAGCGGCAATTGCAGCCAGCGCGATCCGAAGATCAGCATCGGAACGGGACGCAGCGAGCGACCCTTCAGGGGGGTGCGCGCGTCTGAAACAGCGGACATGTTGGAGTGCTCGCAGGATTGAAAATTGCGGAGCGCTCTATCTACGCAATCCCGCGTGCGTGCAAAGTGACAACTGGCCGCAGATTGCGCCGCGATGCCGTCACGATCCTGCCAACGAAGAACGGTCGAGCGCGGCGAGATGCCGCGTTCGACCGTTCATACTGGTCAGCGCGTCAGCTTCTTGTACTTCACGCGATGAGGAATGATGCTGTCCTGGCCGAGCCGGCGCATCTTGTCCTTTTCGTAATCCTGGAAGTTGCCCTCGAACCATTCGACATGGCTGTCGCCCTCGAAGGCCAGGATATGGGTCGCGATGCGGTCGAGGAACCAGCGGTCATGGCTGATGATAACGGCGCAACCGGCGAAATCCTCGAGCGCCTCTTCCAGCGCGCGCAGCGTGTCGACGTCGAGGTCGTTGGTCGGTTCGTCGAGCAGCAGCACGTTGGCGCCCGACTTCAGCATCTTGGCGAGATGCACGCGGTTCCGCTCACCGCCCGACAGCGCGCCGACCTTCTTCTGCTGGTCGGCGCCCTTGAAGTTGAACGCCGAGCAGTAGCCGCGCGAATTGACTTCCTTCTTGCCGAGCAGGATCAACTCGTTGCCGCCGGAGATCTCCTCCCACACCGTCTTGTTGCCCTCGAGCGCGTCGCGCGACTGGTCGACATAGCCGAGATGCACGGTCTCGCCGACCGTGATGGTGCCCTTGTCCGGCGTCTCCTGCTCGGTGATCATCTTGAACAGCGTGGTCTTGCCGGCGCCGTTGGCACCGATCACGCCGACGATGCCGCCGGGCGGCAGCTTGAAGGTGAGATCGTCGATCAGCAGGCGATCGCCAAATCCCTTGCTGAGACCTTCGAAGTCTACGACGTTGGCGCCGAGCCGCTCGGCGACCGGAATGATGATCTGCGCGGTCTGGGTCTGCTTCTCGCTCGCCTTCTTGAGCAGATCCTCATAGCGCTGGTAGCGCGCCTTCGACTTGGCCTGGCGCGCCTTCGGCGAGGACGCCACCCATTCCTGCTCGCGGGCCAGCGTCTTCTGATGCGCGGCATCCTCGCGGCCTTCCTGCTCGAGTCGCTTCTGCTTCTGCACCAGCCAGGACGAGTAATTGCCCTCGTACGGGATGCCGCGGCCGCGGTCGAGCTCGAGGATCCAGCCCGTGACGTTGTCGAGGAAGTAGCGGTCGTGGGTCACGATCAGGATCGCGCCGGGATAGTTGCGCAGATGGCCTTCCAGCCACGACACCGATTCGGCGTCGAGATGGTTGGTCGGCTCGTCCAGCAGCAGCAATTCCGGCTGGTCGAGCAGCAGGCGGCACAGCGCCACCCGGCGGCGTTCACCGCCGGACAGTTTTGTGACATCGGCATCGTCGGGCGGGCAGCGCAGCGCGTCCATCGCCTGGTCGACCTTGCTGTCGAGATCCCACAGGCCCTGGGCCTCGATCTCGTCCTGCAGCTTGGTCATCTCGTCGGCGGTCTCGTCCGAATAGTTGACCGCGAGCTCGTTGTAACGGTCGAGGATCGCCTTCTGCTTGGCGACGCCCTGCATGACGTTCTCACGAACGTTGAGTGCCGGATCGAGGTGCGGCTCCTGCTCGAGATAGCCGACGCGGGCGCCCTCGGCGACCCAGGCCTCGCCGTTATACTCCTTGTCGAGGCCGGCCATGATCTTGAGCAGCGTCGACTTGCCCGAGCCGTTGACGCCGAGCACGCCGATCTTGGCGTCCGGGTAGAAGCTCAGATGGATGTTATCGAGCACCTTGCGGGTCGGGTACGCCTTGGTCAGACCCTGCATGAAATAGATGAACTGGCGAGCCATCCGCTGTCCCTGGAATTGATCCGATTTGTGGAAATTTTGCTGCCGCCGATGTAACGGCCGGCCCCCGAAAGCGCAACCGCGGGACCTCTGTTTTCCGTCCGTTCACCACGTTTCGCGGCTTCACCACGGGTGATTACGGGTTCGACGTCATGTGCGCGCCGAATCACGACAATTGAAACCATCTTTTAATAAATCAGGCCAAAACTCGTTCTCAACGTCGAAAAACGGCGATTTTCGCGGCAGAACCGCGGCCAAAACAGTTGAGGCCACGTCATGGCTACCATCATTTCAGCACCCCTTCCGCGCCCGGCGACCAAAGGCGAGGCGACGCTGTTCGCCGAATTCCGCGCGTTTTGGCGCGCCTTCGTCGCCAAGGCTTTCAATCCTTACCGGCCGGAACTGCACTATATGCGCGGCCCGGGTCCGGCCTGTCGCGCCAAGCAGATGGCGCTGTCGCCGGCGGTCCGCTCGATGCTCGCCGATATCCGCGCCACGAAGACGCAGAAGCCGTCGCCGCTCGTGTGACAATCGCCGCTTTTTGAAACCGCGGCCGCTTGCGCGCCTGCCGATTGCGCGCGACCATGACGGGTATCCCGACGGTTGATCTCTCGCCGTCGCCCTCACCCTGAATGGACCTCCCCGATGACGCGGCTGCGCTGTGCAATCCTCGACGACTATTTTGACATCGCGCTTTCGGTGGCCGACTGGCCAAAGGTCAAGGACCGGGTCGACGTCACCGTGTTCGACAAGCCGTTCGCGAGCGAGGCGGAAGCGGCGACGATGCTGAAGGATTTCGAGATCATCTGCGCGATGCGCGAGCGCACCCCGTTCCCGAAGAGCCTGCTCGACGCGTTGCCCAGACTGCAGCTCCTGATCACGTCAGGCATGCGCAACGCGGCGATCGACATGGAGGCCGCCAAGGACCGCAAGGTGGTGTTGTGCGGCACCCAATATAGCCGCGATCCGACCGCGCCACTGACCATGGGCCTGATCCTGGAACTGACCCGCGGCATCGGCCGCGAGAACGCGCGCATGCGCGCCGGCGAGGCCTGGCAGACCTTTGCCGGTACCGAGATCGAGGGCAAGACGCTCGGCATCATCGGCCTCGGCAAGCTCGGCAGCAAGGTCGCTGGCATGGCCAAAGTGTTCGGCATGAACGTCATCGCCTGGAGTCCCAATCTGACGCCGGAGAAGTGCAAGGAGGCCGGCGTCGGCTATGCCGGCAAGGACGAGCTGTTCGCGACATCAGACATCATCACCATCCATGTCGTGCTGAGCCCGCGCTCGCGCGGACTGGTCGGCGCCGCCGATCTCGCCCGCATGAAGCCGTCGGCCTATCTCGTCAACACCGCGCGCGGGCCGATCGTCGATGAGGACGCCCTGTTCGCGGCGCTGCGCGACAAGACGATCGCCGGCGCCGGCATCGACGTGTTCTCGGTCGAGCCGCTGCCGTCGGATCACCCGCTGCGCAAGCTCGACAACGTCGTGATCACGCCGCATCTCGGCTACGCGACGCGCGAGAGCCTGCAGGCGCATTATCAGCAGATGGTCGAGTGCATCGATGCTTTCACCAAGGGCAACGAGCCGCCGCGGCGCCTGGCCTGACAGCGGCATTCACTGCGGCTAGCCGAGCCAGCGGAACGCGCGTTCGAGCTCGGCGCGGCCATCCCGGTCGTACCAGCGCCCGTGGGCGAGAATGATCCGCTCCGGATCCCATTCGATCATGCGGGCGACGGCGGCCTTCATCGCGTCCCTGTCCTGCAGGAAGGTCGAGCGCAGATCGGTTGGCGTGCTGCCGTCGGGATCACGCACGCCGCCGAGCCAGATCAGGAACCGCATCAACGGCGAGCGGACTCGTCCGGCCTCAAAATTCTCGATCAGGTCCGTCAGCAGCAATGTCCGCGACGGCAGATGGAAGAACACGACCTCCGTCATGTAGCTGCCTGCCACCGGCAGCGTCGCGATCCACTCATCCCAGGGATAGCCGGATGATCGTTCCAGTGGCTCGCCTTCGAAGGTCAGCCGATTGTCCGCCTGTTGCTTGATCCCGGGCGCAAGGAAGATGCGCGCGTCGGGATAGGCAGCATTCCATTCCGGAATCCACCAGTAATGCAGACGGTTCGGACCGATGATCCAGCGCGGTACGCCCAGCTCAACGATTGCGGCCTTGAGCTCGGCCAGCAATGGTGTCGGCGAGTGAATGAACAGCCGCCCACCCGGCAGACGAACGATCGTCGCGCGCGTTGGAAACGGCATCTTGAACCAGCGCGGACCGAACCGGATGATCGGACCATCGATCATCCATACGTCATCGGCGACAGGCTTTGGCGCATTCAGCGGCGGATAGGTCTCGCAGACGTCCTGCATCGCATTGCTTCCCAAGCTGCAACGTCGAAATGCGCGGCTTGTTGCAACAAAAAAAGGCGCGCTATTCGCGCGCCTTTTTCAATGATGAACTTGCCGGTTGGCCTAGCGCACCGTCACCGGTGCGGGCAGCGGCTGCACCGTGGTCGGCTGCGTGCCGGGCAGCGGCGCGGCCGCCTGAGCCTGGGCCGCAGAGGGAGCCATCGGGTTCGCGGGCGCGGCAGAAGCCGTCGCCGTTCCCGGCGGCGGACCACCGGGCAGCACAACCACGCGGGTGCCGACCTTGGCGCGTTCGAACAGGTCGGAGACGTCTTCATTCAGCATGCCGATACAGCCCGACGAGACGAACTTGCCGATGGTCGACGGCTGGTTGGTGCCGTGAATACGGTACACGGTCGAGCCGAGATACATCGCGCGGGCGCCGAGCGGGTTGCCGGGTCCGCCGGCCATGAAGCGCGGCAGATAGGGCTGACGCTCGATCATCTCGGTCGGCGGATGCCAATCCGGCCACTCGGCCTTGCGGGTGATCTTCTGCACGCCGGTCCAGGTGAAGCCGTCGCGGCCGACACGGACGCCGTAACGAACCGCGCGGCCGTTGCCCAGGATGTAATAGAGGTAGGTGTTCGACGTATCGACCACGATCGTGCCTGCCGGCTCCTTGGTCGCGAACGACACTTCCTGGCGACGCAGATTCGGCGGCAGTTGCGCCGGGGCGTCTTCGGGCTGCTCGTCCGGCGGCAGCGCCGCGATCTGCACCGGCTTGCCATTGGCATCGACCGGTGCCTGCTGCTGCGGCACGGCTCCGGTAACGCCCTCGGGCGGGCGCATGCCGCCGCGGTCGTCGCCGTAGGAAACACCGGCGGCCGGAACGCCATTGTCGCGATTGGCTTGTTGCGCACCCGGACGATCGCCGTAGATCACCGGCGGCGGCCCCATCGGACGGCCATAGCGGGGATCATCGGGCGACATCACCGGCCCAGTCGGCGCGCCACGGTCGGAATAGACCGGAGGAGCATTCATCGGGCGGCCATAGCGCGGATCGTCCGGCGACATCACTGGGCCGGTCGGCGCGCCACGATCGGAATAGGTGGGCGCATTCGCCGGACGGCCATAGCGCGGGTCGTTCGGCGACAGCACCGGACCGGGCGGCGGCAGTGCAGCCGAATCCTGTCCGTCATCGTCATTGAGAGCGTCGAAATCCGGCATGCTGCCCTGGGGGTAGGGCTGAGGTGCCGTCGAATAGGCGGTGCCCTGGGGCGCCGGATAACCCTGCTGCGCATGCGCAAGCGAGGTTCCTGCCACGCCGAGAGCCGCGGCAGCGCAAATCGTCAGAATGCGGTTGATCATCATTGCTCTGTTATAGTCCCCAAGCCACACCGGACTGTTAACGGCCCAATGCAGGAAGATAGCGGCGCATTCAAGACAAATCCGCGAAACCCGGGCTATTCCGGGCCTTTTGTGATTTCGCGTCAACGCTGCGGCAAAGATGTCTCACGGGTCGGGAATGTTTGTCCACGTGGCCAAAGTCATCAATCACCCGCATTTTGTAACAAACAGTCCCGGGACGTTGCGATATCTTCGAATCGGCCTGATTCGCGCTCGCGACGCCGGCTTTCTTGTGTGGTCACCGCGTTCCCTCGACATCGAAGACCCTCCCGCAGAAGGGGGAACCCGCGCCCATGCTCCCCGGCCTTCGTTTTCTGTTCGCCGCGATCGTGCTGGCGACCTCGCTTCTGGTGTTCGGGTTAGGGGCAGCCGCGCTGTTTCGCGCGGCACATGAAGAGTTCGCCAGCATTCCGGCCCGCCGGGCGCCGCCGCCCGAGCCGCAATTCGCGCAGCAGCCCGAGACCCCGCCCGTGCTTGCCATGGTGCGGGTCGATCCGCCCGCCGCCGACAAGGTGACGACCGATACGCCGGCAGCCCCGTCCGAGCCGGCCGCGTCCGAACAACCGGCCGCTCCCGCTGAGATCGCCGCCCCTGCAGCCGAGCCGGAGAAGGTCGCCGCCGTGACGGCGGATGATCGGGTCCCACCCGCTCCGCCGAAGCCGGAGGCCCAAGCCACGGAGACCCCGGCGCCGGCCCAATCCGCCGACACTGCGGCTCAGACTCCGACCGCAGATCCCTCGGCGGCATCGGAGCCGACGCCCGCTGCCGCCGAAGCCGCACCGGCGGCTACGGAGGCCAAGGTCGCCGCCGTCGCCGATCCGCCCGGCCCCAGCGAGCCCGCGCTTCCGCCGCCGGCACCCGCAATGGCAGCGCCGGAGCCCGCCCCGCCGCCATCACCCGAGGCGATCGCGGCCGCGACCAAGATCGCGACGCTGGGTGGGCCTGAAGTTGTTGTCGAAGCGCCGGTGGCGCCGAAGGCCGCTGAGGCGAAGAAGCCGGAGCGCAGCGCGGTCAGCAAGCCGGCACATCGCAAGGAGCGGCGGCGGATTGTCCGCGCGCCGCCGGTTCGGCAGGTCGTTCAGCAGCAGCAGCTCGATCCGTTCGGCCAGCCGACCCTGGTGCCGCTCACCCGGCGCTAGCAAGCAGGAATGACCTGTCAGGCCGGCCCCGTTGCGATCGGCGGGCCGCTCGCCTGCCCCCATTCCGACCACGAGCCGTCATAGAGCGCGCTCTCGGTGACGCCGAGCCGGTAGAGCGCCAGCGTCAGCACGCCGGCCGAGACGCCCGAGCCGCAGCTCGTGACGATGGGCGCATCGAGCTTTACGCCGGCGCCCGCGAACGACTTGCGCAGGTCATCGAGCGGCTTCATCTCGCCGGTCGCGGCATCGAACAATTGGTTGTAGGGCACGTTGCGGGCGCCGGGGATGTGGCCGGCGCGGATGCCCGGACGCGGCTCCGGCGCGCGGCCTTCGAAGCGGTCGGCGGCGCGCGCATCGATCACCTGCTCGGCACGGCTTTCGACATTGGCGATCATCTGCTCGATGCTGCGCACGCGCTGCGGATCGTAGCTCGCCTTGAAGGTCGCAGGCTTCGGCTTCACCTCGCCGCTCTCGACCGCCCTGCCCTCGGCGCGCCACTTCTTCAGGCCGCCGTTGAGAATGCGCACGTTGCGATGGCCGTAGGACAGGAACATCCACCAGGCGCGCGGCGCCGCAACCCAGCCGCCGGAATCGTAGATCACCACGGTGTCGGCATTGCCGATGCCAAGCACGCCGATGTCGCGGCCGAACTGCTCGACGCTCGGAAACATGTGCGGCAGCGGATTGGCATGGTCGGACACCGCGTCGACATCGAAGAACACAGCACCCGGCAGATGCGCGGCGAGATAATCGTCCTTCGGCAATGGCAGCACGCCGGGCAGCTTGAAGGTCGCGTCGAGCACCTTGACGTTGGCATCGCCGAGATGCGCAGCCAGCCATTCGGTCGAAACGAGCGGATCGTCAGTCATCGTCATCTTGCGTGTTTCTCCATCGTCATTGCCGGACTTGATCCGGCAATCCATCTTGCCTTGAAGCGATGGACACGCGGGTCAAGCCCGCGTGTGACATCCTGCCTAGCCCTTCTTCTTCGCCTCCCACGCCTCGATCGGCCCGCCGGCCTCGCGCCAGGCGGCAAAGCCGCCGCCCATATGCGCGACCGGCTTCAGGCCCATGTCCTTCGCGGTCTTGGCCGCGAGTGCCGAGCGCAGGCCGCCGGCGCAGTGGAAGATGAACTTCTTGTCTTCCTGGAAGATCGGCTTGGCATAGGGGCTGTTCGGATCGATCCAGAACTCGAGCATGCCGCGAGTGCAGGAGAACGCGCCGGGGATCTTGCCGTCGCGCTCGATCTCGCGGGGATCGCGGATGTCGACGATGACGACGTCGTTCTTGCCGATCAGCGTGATCGCGTCGGCCGCGCTGATGGTCTCGATCTCGGCATTGGCCTCGTCGATCATCACCTTGATGCCGCGGTGGATGTTCTGGGGCATGGGGCTCTCCCTGGCTTTTCTTGATCGTCTTTCCGGGGCGATGCGGCAGCATCGAACCCGGAATCTCGATCGAATTTCATCAGCTCGAGATTCCGGATCGGTCCTGCGGACCGTCCGGAATGACGGGATTGGTTACCGCACCAGCTCCCGCATCGCGTTCTCCAGACCTTCGATCGTGATCGGATACATGCGCTCGGAGAACAGGCGGCGGATGATGGTGGTCGATTCCGAATAGTCCCAGTGCTTCTGCGCCACCGGATTGAGCCACACCGCGTGCGGATAGGTGCGGATGATGCGATCGAGCCAGACCGAGCCGGCCTCTTCATTGACATGCTCGACCGAGCCGCCGGGAACCATGATCTCGTAAGGCGACATCGAGGCGTCGCCCACGAACACCACCTTGTAGTCGTGCGGATATTTGTGCAGCACGTCCCAGGTCGGCGTGCGATCGGTGAAGCGCCGCTTGTTCTGCTTCCAGACGCCTTCGTAGAGGCAGTTGTGGAAGTAGAAATACTCCATGTGCTTGAATTCGCTCTTGGCGGCCGAGAACAGTTCCTCGACCTGCTCGATATGCGAATCCATCGAGCCGCCAATATCGAAGAACACCAGCACCTTGACCGCGTTGCGCCGCTCGGGGCGCATGTGCACGTCGAGATAGCCGTGGTTGGCGGTCTCCTTGATCGTGGTGTCGAGGTCGAGCTCGTCTGGCGCGCCGGTGCGCGCGAACTTGCGCAGCCGCCGCAGCGCCACCTTGATGTTGCGGATGCCGAGCTCGACATTGCCGTCGAGATCCTTGAACTCGCGCTTGTCCCACACCTTCACGGCGCGGTTGTTGCGGTTCTTCTCCTGCCCAATGCGGACGCCCTCGGGATTATAGCCATGCGCGCCGAACGGCGAGGTGCCGGCGGTGCCGATCCACTTGCTGCCGCCCTGGTGGCGGCCCTTCTGTTCCTCGAGCCGCTTCTTCAGGGTCTCCATGAGCTTGTCCCAGCCCATGGCCTCGATCTGCTTCTTCTCTTCCTCGGTAAGATATTTCTCAGCAAGCTTCTTCAGCCACTCCTCGGGGATCTCCGCCTTGCCCATTGCATCGAGCAGGCTCTCGAGCCCCTTGAACACGGTGCCGAACACGCGGTCGAACTTGTCGAGATTGCGTTCGTCCTTCACCAGCGCGGCGCGCGACAAATAGTAGAAGTTCTCGACCGTCTGCTCGGCGAGATCGGCGTCAAGCGCTTCCATCAAGGTCAGATATTCCCGTAGCGTCACGGGGACCTGGGCGTCGCGCAGCGATGTGAAAAACTGCAGGAACATACCCACCTAGATCGCCCGCTGGGCCGGTGGCGTCAAGGGCCCCCGGCCGTGCTTCATCCCGAGATCAGCCATCCACTTTCACCGGGTTACCTCCGCCGCCGTCGATCCGTGGCGGCGCCCGCGCCATCGCGGCAAGGTCGCGCCACGCCGGTGATCATTCCGCAGAGCGGAAAGATGATGCATGACATTCCATGCGGAAGCCCACATCGGTACCGCTGCGCTGCGGAATCCGCGCTAGACCGCCCGGCTTTTTCAATTAGAATTGTACCGGACAAGATATCGGAGAGGACATGCGACCGCTGCGAGAGCGGTCGTTTCGTGTGGGGGCCCGGGCCGCCGACGAACGAAGCAAGGCAAACAGATAGATGAAATTCACGGGTACCAAGGACTACGTCGCCACCGATGACCTCAAGGTCGCCGTCAATGCCGCCATCGTGCTCGAGCGCCCGCTGCTGGTGAAGGGCGAGCCCGGCACCGGCAAGACCGTGCTGGCCGAGGAAGTCGCCAAGGCGATCGACGCGCCGCTTTTGACCTGGCACATCAAGTCGACCACCAAGGCGCAGCAGGGCCTCTACGAATACGATGCCGTCTCGCGGCTGCGCGACAGCCAGCTCGGCGACGCCCGCGTGTCCGACATCAAGAACTACATCAAGCGCGGCAAGCTGTGGGAGGCCTTCACCAACGAGAAGCGTCCGGTGCTGCTGATCGACGAGATCGACAAGGCCGACATCGAATTCCCCAACGATCTGCTGCTCGAACTCGACCGCATGGAATTCCACGTCTACGAGACCGGCGAGACCATCAAGGCGAAGCTGCGCCCGATCGTGATGATCACGTCGAACAACGAGAAGGAACTGCCGGACGCCTTCCTGCGCCGCTGCTTCTTCCACTACATCAAGTTCCCCGACAGTGAGACGATGGGCAAGATCGTCGACGTGCATTTCCCCGGCATCAAGAAGCGCCTGGTGGAAGAGGCGCTGCGGATCTTCTTCGAAGTCCGCGAGGTGCCGGGCCTGAAGAAGAAGCCCTCGACCTCGGAACTGCTCGACTGGCTCAAGCTGCTGTTGAACGAGGACATCACCCCCGAGATGCTGCGCGAGCGCGATCCGCGCAAGCTGATCCCGCCGCTGCATGGCGCGCTGCTCAAGAACGAGCAGGACGTGCATCTGTTCGAGCGGCTGGCTTTCCTCAGCCGCCGCGAAGTCTAGTTCCGATATCGGCAAACGCCGGGGCGATGGCTCCGGCGTTTTGCTTCTGCAGTTCAAGAAACAAGCCAACAAGCAAGAAGACCAGGGAAGATGAACGTCCAAACCCAGATCCGGGCCGCCGAGCCCGTCACGACAGAGCACTTCGACGTCCTGATCGCAGGCGCCGGCATCTCCGGCGTCGGCGCCGCCTACCACCTCACCACGCAATGCCCCGGCACCAGCTTCGTGGTGCTGGAGACGCAGAAGAGTTTTGGCGGTACCTGGTCCACCCACCGCTATCCCGGCATCCGCTCCGACAGCGACCTGCACACCTTCGGCTATCGCTTCAAGCCGTGGACCAGCGCGCCGATCGCAACCGCGGCCGAGATCCTGAAGTACATGGGCGAGGTGATCGAGGAGAACGACATCGCCCGTCACATCCGCTATCGCCACACCATCACCGCGGCGAAGTGGTCGAACGAGACCAATCTCTGGACCATCGATGCGACGCGCATCGATACCGGCGAGCGGCTGCGCTTCACCACCAACTTCTTCTGGATGTGCCAGGGCTATTATCGCCACGACGCCGGCTATACGCCCGAATGGACCGACATGGCGAAGTTCAAGGGCACCGTCGTGCATCCGCAGACCTGGCCCGACGACCTCGACTACAAGGGCAAGCGCGTGGTCGTGATCGGCTCCGGCGCCACCGCCGCGACCCTGATCCCGGCGATGGCCAAGGACGCCGGCCATGTCACCATGCTGCAGCGCTCGCCGACCTATTTCCGCACCGGCCGCAACGCGATCGAGATCGCCGAGGAGCTGCGCAGGCTGCAGGTCGACGAGCACTGGATCCACGAGATCACCCGCCGCAAGATCCTGTTCGAGCAGGACGCCTTCACCAGGCGGACCTTCGCCGAGCCCGAGGGCGCCAAGAAGGACCTGCTGGCAGCGGTCGAAGCCGTCCTCGGCAAGGACTACGACATCGCCACGCATTTCACGCCGAGCTACCGGCCGTGGCGGCAGCGCATCGCCTTCGTGCCGGATGCCGACCTGTTCCACGCCATCAAGGGCGGCAAGGCGTCGGTCGTCACCGACGAGATCGACCGCTTCACCGAGACGGGCATCCTGCTCAAGTCCGGCAAAGAGCTCGAGGCCGACATCATCATCACCGCGACCGGCTTCCACCTCTCGGCCAATGGCGGCATCGACTTCGAGATCGACGGCAAGCCGCTCGACTTCGCCGATACCGTGACCTATCGCGGCATGATGTTCACCGGCGTGCCGAACCTCGTCTGGGTGTTCGGCTATTTCCGCGCCAGCTGGACCTTGCGCGTCGATCTGGTCGGCGACTTCGTCTGCCGCCTGTTGCAGCACATGAAGGCGACCGGCGCGAACAAGGTGACGCCGGAGCTTCGCCCCGAAGACCACAACATGCCGCTGCTGCCGTGGATCGATCCGGAGAACTTCAACCCCGGCTACATGATGCGCGGCATGCACCTCTTGCCAAAGCGCGGCGACAAGCCGGAGTGGCAGCACAATCAGGACTACTGGGCCGAGAAGGACGAATTCCCTGCGATCGACCTCAAGGACAAGGCGTTCGTCTACGGCTGAGCTCCTGATATTAGTCCCGTCATCCTGAGGAGCGCGTAGCGCGTCTCGAAGGATGCACGGCCCCAGTCGGGCCGTCGTGCTTCGAGACGGCCGCTTCGCGGCCTCCTCAGCATGACGGTGTTAGACACAGCGCGCTGATCAAGAAGCAACATCCATCGCGCTCGCCTCTATTCCCTCACGCATACTCCGGCAGCTTCGCAGCCGCCTCGGGCGCCTTGCCGCGGATCATGTCGGAGGCCTTGTCGGCGATCATCAGGGTCGAGGCGTTGAGATTGGCCGAGATCATCCGCGGCATGATCGAGGCGTCGATCACGCGCAGGCCCTCCATGCCATGGACCCGAAGCTGGTCGTCGACCACCGCCCACGGCGCGTCCGCCGGTCCCATCCGGCAGGTGCAGCCGGGATGGAAGGTGGTGGTGCCGCGCTCGGTCGCGGCCGCGAGCAGCTCGTCGTCGCTCGTGACCTTCGGGCCCGGAAAGTCCTCGTAGGCGTAATACGGACCGAGCGGCTCGGAGGCGAGCAGCCGGCGCGCCAGCTTCATGCCGGCGACGACGACGCGGCGGTCGATCTCCTCGGCAAGGTAGTTGGTCTGGATGATCGGCGGCGCGAACGGATCGGCGGAGCGGATCCGGACATAGCCGCGGCTCTCCGGCCGCTGCTGCCATGACGCCACCGTCATGCCGGGCTCGTCCTCGAGCTGGCCCTGCACGCCTTCCTTGTAGCTCGCCGGCGTGAAGGTGAGCTGCAGATCGGAGCTCTCGGTGGTCTCGCCGGAATGCCAGAAGCAGTAGACCATGGTCGGCGACAGCGACAGCAGGCCGCGCCGCGTCGTCGCCCATTTGATCGCCTCGCCCCACAGGCTGAAGCCGCGGCGAAGCTCGTTGATGGTCCTGATGTTCTTGACCCGCGCCACCGAGCGCGGCGCGTAATGATCCTGCAAACCTTCGCCGACACCCGGCAGCGCGTGGCGCACCTCGATGCCGTGCGCCTGCAACAGCTCGGGCGCGCCGACGCCGGAGAGCTGCAACAGCTGCGGCGAGTTGTAGGCGCCGCCGGAGAGGATGACCTCCTTGGTAGCGCGGATATCCAGGGGATCGCCGTGCTTGCCGCCGCGGTTGTAGCGCACGCCGACCGCGCGCTTGCCCTCGAAGATGATGCCGGTGACATGCGCATGCGTGCGCACATCGACATTGGGCCGCCGCCGCGCCGGATGCAGGAACGCGGTCGCGGCGCTGACCCGGCGGCCGTTTAGGATGGTGCGCTGGCAGTACGACACGCCTTCCTGTAACTGGCCGTTGTAATCAGGATTGCGCGGAATGCCGAGGCTGACCGCGCCTGCCATGAAGGCCTCGCAGAGTGGATCCTGCCAGTCCATGGTGGTGACGGTGAGGTTGCCGTCGCGGCCGCGATAGGTGTCGTCGCCCTCGCCGATCCTTCTCTCCATGCGCCGGAAATAGGGCAGCACGTCGGGATAGCCCCAGCCGCGATTGCCGAGCTGCGCCCAGGTGTCGAAGTCCTGGCGCTGGCCGCGGTTGTAGATGTGGCCATTGATCGAGGACGAGCCGCCGAGCGTCTTGCCGCGCGGCGCATAGATGCTGCGCCCGCCGGTGTAGGGACCCACCTCCTGCTGATAGGCCCAGTTCACGCTCTTCATATGGAAGGTCTTGATGAAGCCGGCCGGCAGATGGATGTAGGGATGCCAGTCGCTCGGCCCCGCCTCGAGCACGCACACCTTGGTGCCTGCGTCTTCACTCAAGCGGTTGGTCAGCACGCTCCCGGCGGAGCCTGCGCCGATGATCACATAATCGAACGTTTCCATCGTCTCGTTTCTGGCGCCGACTATCGTGTCAGCGCGGCTTTTCGTTGAGTTGATAGGTCAGATGCGCCTTCACCGTCGGCCATTCGCTGGCGATGATGCTGTAAACCACGGTGTCGCGCAACGTGCCGTTGGGCGCGATCTGATGGCTGCGCAGAATGCCGTCCTGCTTCGCACCCAGACGCTCGATGCCACGCCGGCTCTGGTGATTGAAGAAATGCGTGCGGAACTCGACCGCGATGCAATCAAGCTTCTCGAAGGCATGGGTCAGCAGTAGCAGTTTGCACTGCGTATTGACCGCGCTGCGCTGCACACGCTTGGCGTACCAGGTCGAGCCGATCTCGACGCGACGGTTCGACGTGTCGACGTTCATGTAGGTCGTCATGCCGGAAATCTTGCCGTCGGCGTCGAACACCGTGAACGGCAGCATCGATCCGGCCTTTTGCAGGCCGAGCCGGCGGTCGATCTCCTTGGCCATGTTCTCCGGCTGCGGGATCGCGGTGTACCAGAGCTTTGACAACTCGCCGTCCTTCACCGCCTCGACCAGCCCGTCGCGATGATCGTGGGACAACGGCTCCAGCCGCGCATGCGCGCCGCGAAGGGTGACCGGTTCAAGCCAGGGCATTCGAGATCTCTCCATCTTTGTCATTCCGGGGCGATGCGCAGCATCGAACCCGGAATCTCGAGATTCCGGGTCTGGCGCTTCGCACCATCCCGGAATGACGATTGCGCTTCGCGAACCGCAATCGTCATCTATTCAGAAAGTTCAGCGGCAATCCCGACCGCGGCCAGTCCATCGCGATCAGCTCGCCCTTGCCCGACAGTGTGATGTAAGCGGTCTTCAGCTCGGGGCCGCCGAAGGCGATGTTGGTGGTGACGCGGTCGCCGGTCGGCACCTGCTCGACCACGGTGCCGTCGGGCGCGATCACCGAGATGCAGCCCGACACCAGCGTCGCGACGCAGACATTGCCCGATGCCTCGACCGCGAGCGAGTCGAACATCTGGTAGCCGCCGAGGCCGGCGATCGGCTTGCCGCGCTCGCCGCGATAGATCACATCGCGCGGCTTGACGGTGCCGGGCTCTGAAACTTCATACGCCCACAGCCGCGCGGTCGGCGTCTCCGCGATGTAGACGGTCTTCTCGTCCGGCGACAGGCCGATGCCGTTGGCTGGCAGGATGCCGTGCACGGCCTCGACGATCTCGTTCATGCCGGGCTTCAGATAATAGAACGCGCCGACATCCATGTCGCGGGCGCGGCGCTTGCCGAGGTCGGAGAACCACAGGCCACCCTGCCTGTCGAACACCAGGTCATTCGGCCCGCGCAGCGCGTGCTCGCCGCATTTAGTCACCACGGTCTCGACCTTGCCGGATTGCAGATCGACGCGCTGGATCGAGCCGCCGAGATAATCCTCGGGCTGCGGCCCCGGCATGATCATGTTGCGGGTCGGAATCCAGGAGAAGCCGCCATTGTTGCAGATGTACATCTTGCCGTCGGGACCGAGCGCCGCGCCGTTCGGGCCGCCCGGCACCTTGGCGACGATCTCCTTGCGCCCGTCGGGATAGACCCGCGTCAGCCGCTGGCCGCGGATTTCGACCAGCACGACCGAACCGTCGGGCATGACGACGGGACCTTCGGGAAACTCCAGATCGGTGGCGAGAACTCGGATATTGGCCATGGCATCCTCCCGGCTCTTTGGCTGCAGGCGGATTCCGAACGGCCCCGCACGCGCAACGTTGTTGTTTCATCCTGTTATGGCAAACGGGATTTGGCTTGCCAAGCAATGGCCCCGCAAGGCTGCCCGGCGTTGGGGCGGGATGGGCGCGCCGCAAATGCCCCTGTCGTCCCTGCCTAGTGCGCAATTGCGCACTAGGCAGGGACGACACCGAGTAGGTGGCACGGTCAGTGATTCAAACTTCCGCCTTCTCGCGACACTGTCCGAGCTTCGCGCTTCGGATAAAGCGAAATATTTTCGCGCGCGAGGATTGACAGGTTTTGCTGAGTTGCCCGTCGGGTTGTTTTGTCGCACCCCTCTCCGTCGTCATTCCCCAGTGCGCAATTGCGCGCCTGAGGGCGCGCCTCCTGGCGCGAGCCTCGGAATCACGGAGAGAGAATGGGCGCGCGCTAGCTCAGCGTGCCCGCATGCACCCACCAGCCGGGGTGATCGGCGCGGAGTTGTTCGCCGGCCGCCTCGGCGTCGGCGTCGGTTCCGAACACGGCAAAGCAGGTCGCGCCCGAGCCCGACATGCGCACCAGACGAACGTCCCTGGTCTCGAGCAGGGCGGACAGCACGTCACTGATGACAGGCTCGATGCGCGCCGCGGGGGCTTCGAGATCGTTGGTGCCGCGCGCCAGCGCCGCGATCCAATCGTCGATCGCGCGGCCGGCTTCCGGCCATGACGGCGCCTGCATCACGACGTCGGTGGCGCCGATCAGGAGCTCGCCGTTGCGCAGACCGAGCGCATTGAAGACGTCCCTGGTCGCAACCGGCACGCGCGGATTGACCAGCACGCACGGCATTTTCGGCAGGTCGAGCGGCAGCAGGCCTTCGCCGACGCCGGTCATGTCGCAGGCCCGCGAGGCGACGCACACCGGCACGTCGGCGCCGGTCTGCAGCGCGACCTCCATGATCCGGCTATCGTCGAGCGAGAGCTCATTGAGCCGCGCCAACAGCCGCAGCGCCGCCGCGGCGTCCGCCGAGCCGCCGCCGATGCCGGCCGCAACCGGCAGCACCTTCTCCAGCGTGAAGTGACCGACCTCGAGGTCCGCGACGCGCTCGCCGAGCAGCCGCGCGGCCTTCAGCACCAGATTGTCAGAGGTGTCGCCGCAGGCATCGGCCAGCGGCCCCGCCATCGAAAGCGACAGCCCCGGTCCCGGCTCGAGCGTGAGGCGATCGGCGCAATCGGCAAACGCGACGACGCTCTCCAAGTCGTGAAACCCGTCGACGCGCCGCCCGACAACCTTCAGCGTCAGGTTGACCTTGGCACGCCCTTCTTCAATCAGCGCCGGCACGGCGATAAACCCCTAAAAAACAAACATCGTGATGCGATTAGCGTAAATCGCCGTACGATCCTATCCCTTTGTTGGGATGGAAATTCCGCCATGACTCGTCATGCCCGGGCATAGCCGTCTGAAGGACGGCGTCGCTTCCGCTCGCCTATGCCCCGGGCATCTATCAACCAAGAACGAATTTCTCGAAGGGATGGATGGCCGGGTCAAGCCCGGCCATGACGGGCAAACGTCAATGCCCGGGACATCTTGCGCGAAGACGCGCTTCGCGCTTTTGCCCGGGCATCACGGTATTTTATGAAGATGCAGCGCGACGACCGCCGCTCAGCCGCCCTTGCCGTCGTCGTCCTTCTTCTTCTCGGCGGCGGCGGCGTTGGAGGTGTCATCCGGCAGCCCGTTGTCGATCTTGGCCTGGATCTTCGGCAGCTCTTCCGGCTCGGGCTTGAGGTCGCGGGCATGCGCCCACTGGAACTTGGCTTCCAGGGTGCGGCCGACGCGCCAGTAAGCGTCGCCGAGATGGTCGTTGATGGTCGGATCTTCCGGCTTCAGATCGATCGCGCGCTCGAGGTTCTTGACCGCCTCCTCGTAATTGCCGATCCGGTAATAGGCCCAGCCGAGCGAGTCCACGATGTAGCCGTCGTCAGGGCGCTGATCGACGGCACGCTTGATCATCTTCATGCCTTCGTCGAGGTTGATGCCCTGGTCGATCCAGGAATAACCGAGATAGTTCAGCACATGCGGCTGCTCGGGCTGCAGCTCGAGCGCCTTGCGCATGTCGGCCTCGGCCTTGTTCCACTGCTTGGAGCGCTCCTCGCAGATGCCGCGATAGTAATAGGTGACCCAGGCGTTCTTGTCGCCGCCGGCCGGCAGTGCGTCGATCGCCTGCGAATAGGTGGTGGCGCAGTCGGCGAACTTCTTGCGGCCGCGCTCGATATTGCCGAGCGCCAGGATCGCCTCGATGTCCTTCGGCTGATCCGATGTGACTTCCTTGAGGATCTTGATCGCCTCGTCGCTGCGGTCGGCGGCGTCGAGATTGGTCGCGAGCTGGATCTGCGCGTTGCGCTTCAGCGGCGAGGACGCCGGCATCCGCTCATAGACCTTGATCGCCATCTGCGGCTTCTTCACCGATTCATAGAGATCGGCGAGCGACAGCAGCGCCAGCGGATGGTTGGGCTGCAGATAGAGCGCGAGCTGCAGATAGACCAGCGCGAGGTCCTCGCCGCCGCGGCGGGTCAGCGTCGCGCCGATGCCGTACAGCGCCTCGGCCGCGCCGGCCTGCGGTGACTCGACCAGCGGCGGCAGCTTCTTGCCGGCCTTGGTCTCCTTGATGCCTTCCAGCACCAGCGGGTGACGCGGCAGCTTCTTGTCGAAGGCCTCGTACATCGCGGTCGCGGCGGCCGCGTCCTTGTTGCGCGAGGTCCAGCGCGCATATTCGTCGACCGTGCGCAGCATCGAATCGTCGAGCTTGTAGACGCGCTCGAAGCGGGCGCCGGCATCCTTCTCCTTGCCGGACAGCTCGTAGATCATGCCGGCATGGAGGTCCTTGAAGATCGGGTACCACTCGGGGCCGGTCAGCTTGTCGATCGAGGCGACCGCGGCCTTGCTGTCGCCGGCGCCATAGGCGGCCCAGGCCGACAGCAGCGTCGCGACGAGATCGGTGATCGGGCCGCGCACCGACTGGTTGATGTTGGACTGCGCGGCGGCATATTTCTTCAGCTTGAGATCGCGCACGCCGACGACCAGGCGCGCGACGCGGTTGGCCTTGTCCTGGGTCAGGATGCGGTCGGCAAGCTTGACCGCCTCCTCGATGTCGCCGTCGGCGAGCGAGGAGATGAAGGCGCGGTCGAGCAGCTCCGAATTCTTCGGGTCGGTGCGCAGCGCCGAGCGGTAGAACGTCGCGGCCGAGGTCGCATCGCGCTCGACGCTGGCGTGGCGGGCGGCGAGATAGCTGCCGGCGGTGGTCAGCGACTTCAGGTCGTTCTTGGACGGGAACTGCGCGGTATTGTCGGTCGGATGGTCCGGCGTTTGCGCTGCAAGCTGCGCAGGCACGGCAAGAGCCGCGGCAGCGAGAACGGCAATCGTCAGGCGGTGGAATCGGGTGGACAGCATCACGGTCGCCTTGCTCCAGGGATTTACGCCAAGATGGATTTTATGGCCAAGATCTTGCGATCAGTCTCAAAATGCGAACCCAAGCGGCGGCATCACGGCGGGGGACAATGCCGCTTTTGGCGCTTATCCGCAAGGATCGCCCAAAGGCAACCCATGACGAATCAATTGGCAGATTAGGCCTTTAGGCCCGCCGATCCAGCCAGCCTCCGCAAGACGCTTCCACTATGGCGGTATCGTGACCGGGCCAGGCATATTCGAGCGCGGACGCAAAAAGGCGCGAGATAAGGGTGCCACGGCACCCTTTTCCGCGTCTTCCGTTGTAACCTGAAGTGCAATCCGGCCGCTCCACGCGCGGAGAGGCAAAGCGGAGGTTGCGGCAACTCGCGCGGCCGCCTCACGCAAATGTGGTCGGCCGCCTCGAGCTCACCCTGGCCTCACATTGCCTCGTAGTTCGGACCGCCGCCGCCTTCCGGCGGAACCCAGGTGATGTTGCCGTTGGGGTCCTTCACGTCGCAGGTTTTGCAATGGACGCAGTTCTGGGCGTTGATCTGGAAGCGCGGACCCGTCGATTCCTCGACCCATTCATAAACGCCGGCCGGGCAATAGCGGTTGGAAGGACCGGCGAACACGTCGTGTTCCGAGGTCTTCTGCAGATTGAGGTCGGCAACCTTGAGATGGACCGGCTGGTCCTCCTCATGGTTGGTGTTGGACAGGAACACCGACGACAGCTTGTCGAACGAGATCTTGCCGTCCGGCTTCGGATAGGCGATCGGCTGGTGCTGCTTGGACGGATCGAGCGTCTTGCGGTCCGGCTTGGCGTGCGACTGGGTGCCGAACAGCGAGAAGCCGAGCGTGTTGCACCACATGTCGAAGCCGGAGAGCGCCATTCCGAGCAAATTGCCGAACTTCGACAGCAGCGGCTTGGCATTGCGGACCTTGAACAGGTCCTTGCCGATCGCCGACGAGCGCCAGGCGTTCTCGTACTCGACGAGCTCGTCATTGGCGCGGCCGGCGCCGAGCGCGGCCGCGACATGCTCGGCGGCGAGCATGCCGGAGCCCATCGCATTGTGGACGCCCTTGATGCGCGGCACGTTGACGAAGCCCGCCGCGCAGCCGATCAGCGCGCCGCCGGGGAACGAGAGCCGCGGCACCGACTGATAGCCGCCCTCGGTGATGGCGCGCGCGCCATAGGCGAGCCGCTTGCCGCCCTCGAACAGCTCGCGGACATCGGGATGGGTCTTGAAGCGCTGGAATTCGTCGAACGGCGACAGATAGGGGTCGTTGTAGTTCAGATGCACCACGAAGCCGACCGCGACGCGGTTGTCGTCGTAGTGATAGAGGAACGAGCCGCCGCCGGTCTTGTCGTTCAGCGGCCAGCCAAGCGTGTGCTGCACCCGACCCTTCTTGTGCTTCGCCGGGTCGATCTGCCAGACCTCCTTGAGGCCGATGCCGAACTTCGGCGGCTCGGAGTTGGCATCGAGATTGAACTTCGCGATCAGCTGCTTGGACAGCGAGCCGCGTGCGCCTTCGGCGAACAGCGTGTACTTGCCGAGCAGCTCCATGCCCCGGGTGTAGGAATCCTTGTGGCTGCCGTCCCTGGCGATGCCCATGTCGCCGGTGGCGATGCCGCGCACCGCGCCCTTGTCGTCATAAAGCACTTCGGCCGCGGCAAAGCCCGGATAGATCTCGACGCCGAGCGCTTCCGCCTTCGGTGCCAGCCAGCGGCAGACATTGCCGAGCGAGCCGATGTAGTTGTGATGATTGTGCATCAACGGCGGCATGATGAAGTTCGGGATGCGGAACCAGCCCTGCGACGTCGTCCAGTAGAAGCGGTCGTCCTTGACCTGCGTCTTCAGAGGACAGTCGGCATCCTCGCGCCAGTCGGGCACGAGCTTGTCGAGCCCGGCCGGATCGATCACCGCACCCGAGAGGATGTGCGCGCCGACCTCGGAGCCCTTCTCCACCACGACGATCGAGAGCTCCGGATTGAGCTGCTTCAGCCGGATCGCTGCCGACAGGCCCGACGGGCCGGCGCCGACGATGACGACGTCGAATTCCATAGACTCGCGCGGAGGAAGGTCTTCAGCACTCATGATCTTTGATCTCAGCCCATTGAGAACGCTTCTAAGCTTTTCACGGGTCGTTGTTTCCGATTTTTGGCGGAAGGACAACCATGGAATTGCGCTTCCATGGGTTTGCACGGCCCGGATACCGCAGAGAATAATCTTTCCGAAAACCGCCCTCCACTTTTCTGGTCGATGCTCTAGATTGCGCCCATGATGGCCCTGCCGCCCGAGCCTACCCCTACACTGCAGCAATTGCTGGCCTTTTACCTCGAGGCCGGGGTCGATTGCGCGCTCGGCGATGCGCCGATCAACCGGCTCGAGGAGCCGGAGCCAGTTCCCGCCCCTGCCGCACCGCGTCCATCAGTTGCGCCCAATCCGCTGCGTCCGCCGCCGATGCCGTCAGTTCCGCGCAGCGAAATCACCGTGGCGCCGGATGCCGCGATCGCTTCCGCGCGCGAGGCTGCGCGGACCGCGCCGACGCTTGAAGCCCTGCGCATGCTGATGGAGAATTTCGACGGCTGCGCGCTGAAGCACACCGCGAACAGGCTGGTGTTCGCCGACGGCAATCCGCAGGCGCGCGTGATGTTCGTCGGCGAGGCACCGGGCCGCGACGAGGACATCGAGGGCCTGCCGTTCGTCGGCCGCTCCGGCAAGCTGCTCGACCGCATGATCGCCGCGATCGGGCTCGACCGCAGCAAAGCCTATATCGCCAACGTGATCCCGTGGCGGCCGCCCGGCAACCGTACGCCGACGCCGCAGGAGACGCAGGTGTGCCTGCCCTTCATCCAGCGCCATATCGAACTCGTGAATCCCGACGTGCTGGTGACGCTCGGCAATCCCTCGACGCAGGCGCTGCTCGGAACGCGCGAGGGCATCATGCGCACGCGCGGCAAATGGATCGACTACGACACCGGCACCCGCACAATCCGCGCCGTCGCCACCTTCCATCCGGCCTATCTGCTGCGCTCGCCGTCGTACAAGCGGCTGTCGTGGCAGGATCTGCGCGCAATCGCGAAGGTGCTGCAGGTGGCGTAGCTTCGTAGCCCGGATGGAGCCAACGGGTCGCGCGGACGCGCGCCCGATGACAGGCTCCGCGCAATCCGGGTGGATCAGGTCGAGTGAAAGAGCGGCCCCGGATTTCGCTCCGCTTCATCCGGGCTACGGCTCCACGTCAAATCACGTCCCCTTCGGCCGCACGATCGCCCAGCCGATCCGCAGCACCGGCTGCCGTCCGTTGACCAGCCGGTCGAACGAACGCGGCACTTCCGGCACAAGGCCGGGGAAGCGCTGCGCGATGTCGGGCGGCGGCGTGCCGGCGGTGTCCTGTGCGCGCCACACCACGACGCCGCCGGTCTCGTTGAATTTTGCGACCGACAGCCACGGCGTCCGCTGCGGCGTGGCGTCGAGCAAAAGATGCGGGCGGCGGCGGTTCATTGCAATCAGGCTGGCAAGTTCGGGATCGCCGGCCACCGCGCGCAGGCGCTGGTTGGTGCGGCGCTCATAGCTGTCATCGAAGAAGCGGCCCATCGCGGCTGCCGGCAGCGAGGTGGACGCCTCCGTGGTGCTGGTCCAGGGCAGGAACAGAGCCGCCGCCAGCGCGAGCGCCGCAGGCGCCGCGACCGCCAGGGCCCAGACCGAACGCAGCAACCGCTGCCGCCTGAGCGGGATCAAGTCGCCGGTCGCGACCACGACGGCAAGCCCGGACATCAACAGCGCCACGCCGGCGCCGCCGAAGGCGCGATCGAGATTGAACAGCCCGGAGACGAAGCTGCTGGCGATCGCCGGCGCGAACGCGAAGAAATACACGAATTGCCGCGCCAGCTGACTGACGGGCGGACGATAGATAATCGGAGCATCCTCCGTATCGCGGGCGAACCAGCGCGAATTGAGGATCGCCAGCAGCGCGATCGCGGCGGTCGCCACGATCAGCCCGCCGAGCACCACGCCCCAGCGCAGCGCGTGCGCCCTGAGATCGGCGAATGCCGGCAAGGCCGGCAGCGCCAGCACGTCGGCGCGGAGCAGCCAGATCAGGTAGGGCAGCGCCAGCACGATGATGACGAGCAGCGCGTAGATCGGATCGACCGATTTGAGCATGCGCCGCCCGCGCTCGGTTGCGAGCGCAAAGCCGGTCACGAGCAGGATCATGCCAATCGCTGCCGGCGTCGTCAGCAGCAGGAGGCCGCAATCGATCGACCAGGCGAACCAGGCGCTGCGCCGGTTCTGCCCGATCAGTTGCCAGGAATGCAGCAGCAGCAGCGCCCAGAGCGGGCGCGCCAGGATCAGCGGGCCGAACTCGACGCTCGGCGAGGAGAACACCACGACCGTCATCGACAGCAGCACCGCCAGCACGCCCTGCGGGCCGCCGACGATGGCGCGCGCCAGGCCGTAGAAGGCGATGAAGGTGACGATCTCGCAGACCTGCGCCAGGAGATAGACGCCGAACACGTGATTGCCGACGGCGCGGAAGGCGATGTCGGCGAGCCAGAACGCGAGCGGCGGCCCCATGTCGGTGCCGACCTGATATTCGCGGCCGAAGGCGAGGATGGTGGCGAGGTTGCCGGGCGGACTGCCGTAGAAGATGGCCGGCAGGAACAGCCAGATCGCGGCCTGCGCCAGCACCACGATCCAGACCACGAGGCGCGGCCGGGCGCGGATCAGTTCGACAACCAGGGAGGTAAACCGCATGAAACGCCTGAAATGCCCCAGCCACCCGTATCAAGCGGCGCCATCTGATCCCGAGGTTTTTTGATAAACGGCGGCGGCGATGGAGGCAACCGGGCTAGATGTGTCCACGGTGCAAAGTCAAACATCGCTGTCATGCCCCGCGAAGGCGGGGATCCAGTACGCCGCGGCGGCCAGGCTTGAGCACAACGGTCTCTGGAATACTGGATCGCCCGGTCCCGTCTTCGCCAAGGCTTCGACGAGGCCACGGCCCCCTGGCGCGCCGAAGCTTTAGCGGAGGCGGCGAGCCGGGCGATGACAGCCGAGAGTGCGCCGCCGCCGCGCTTTACGCCGCTTCGGATGCCGCGGCTTCGCTTTCGGCGTCCAACGTGAACAGGTCCGGCTCCGCCGGGACCGGGAAATGCTTCAACCGCGCCGCGACGACGGGGGCGAAGAAGCTGCGGTGATGGCTGCTGGGGCCGAGCCGGTCGAGCGCCTCGAGGTGCTCGGGGACGGCATAGCCCTTGTGCTGCTCGAAGCCGTAGCCGGGACAATCCAGCGCCAGCGCGCACATCAGGCGGTCGCGCGTCACCTTGGCGATGATCGAGGCCGCCGCGATCGAGGCCACGATGCCGTCGCCGCCGATCACGGCATCGCAGTCGCAGGACGTGGCGAGCTTGTCGCGGCCGTCGACGAAGACGTGCTTCGGCATTTCCGGCAGCGCATGCACCGCGCGCGCCAGCGCCCACAGCGAGGCCCGCAGGATGTTGTCGCGGTCGATCCGCGCCCGTGACGCCACCGCGACCGAGAACGCTGCTGTCGCGCAGATTTCCTCGAACAGTTCCTCGCGGCGCTCGACGGTCAGCCGCTTCGAATCATCGAGGCCCTTGGGTATCCGATTTGGGTCCAGCACCACGGCGGCGGCGACCACCGGACCCGCCAGCGGCCCGCGCCCGGCCTCGTCGCAGCCGGCAACCGGCCAGACACCGCGCTTGATCAGCGCGCGCTCGCGCCGAAAGCTCGGCCGCGTCACCACGATGACGCGCTTGTCCGGCTTGGCCGGCTCGGCCGGTTTCTTCTTCGACGCGGTCTTTGACGTGCTATTGGACTTGTCCCGAATCATGCCGGGATCGTGATCAAGCCCGGCCCGCGGCGCAACCGGGAACCTGGCGCCCTTCCCCGTTATTCAATCCGCCGCTCTAATCGGGGTCGGCGCTCTAATCGGGAATTGACACCCGGCGGTCGTCGCGAACCTCAAAGCCCGGCGCGCGCACCACTTCCCAGGCGTGGCCGTCGGGATCGCCGAAATAACCGCAATAGCCGCCATAGCTGGTCGGCTGCGCGGGTTTCAGCAGCCTGGCGCCTTTCGACAGCGCGAACGCCATCACACGATCGACCTCGGCGTC
This sequence comes from Bradyrhizobium brasilense, assembly GCF_029714345.1. Taxonomy (NCBI): domain Bacteria; kingdom Pseudomonadati; phylum Pseudomonadota; class Alphaproteobacteria; order Hyphomicrobiales; family Nitrobacteraceae; genus Bradyrhizobium; species Bradyrhizobium brasilense. Next base: position 2,300,924 of record NZ_CP121669.1, on the reverse strand, counting down.
GTCGTTGCAGTTCCAGGCGATCGCGACGCCGCGGAACGCTGACGGCCGTGGCTGATCCGGCAGCCCGGCATCGGCGGCGAGCAGATGCCACGGGAACAGGCCGAGCACGGTGCCGCCGGTCTCGAAGAAGGCGACCTCCTCGCCGGTCGCGCGCATCTTCCTGGTGAAGCCAAGCGATTCATAAAAGCCGATGCTGGCGCGCATGTCGCTGACGCCGAGCGTGAGGACGGTGAAGCGTGCGGTCGGGGTGTTACTCATGTTTGCACTCACTGTTTGACGTCTTCGTAGCTCGGATGGAGCGAAGCGCAATCCGGGAAATCTTCGGCCACGGGTCGAACAGACCCGGATTTCGCTGCGCTCCATCCGGGCTACGGGTCCGCCTAGAATAGACTGAGTTGCTGCCCGTTACGCTTCGGCTTGGCGAAGTGATCGGTGGTCAGCTTGGTCCGCCTCTTGTTGAGGCCGAGCTTTTCGCAGGCGATCTCGAAGCGGCGACCGATCATCCAGGCCATCGGGCCGGTGCCCTTCATCCTGGTGCCCCATTGCGAGTCGTAGTCGCGGCCGCCACGCATGTCGCGGATCAGCGTGAAGACGTGACGGTACCGGTCGGGATAGTTCGCCATCAGCCATTCGCGGAACAGATCGCGCACCTCGAGCGGCAGGCGCAGCAGCACGTAGCTCGCCTCCCTGGCGCCGGCATGTGCGGCGGCAGGGAGGATGCGCTCGATCTCGGAGTCGTTCAGCGCCGGGATCACAGGTGCGACCATCACCGTGGTCGGGATGCCGGCATCGGCGAGCCGCTTGATCGCCTCGAGCCGCTTCGGCGGGGTCGAGGCGCGCGGCTCCATGGTGCGGGCGAGTTTCGGGTCGAGCGTCGTCACCGAGAGCGCGACCTTGGCGAGATTGCGCTTGGCCATACGTGCCAGGATGTCGATGTCGCGGGTGACCAGCGCTGACTTGGTGACGATGCCGACCGGATGGCCGGCGCGCTCCAGCACCTCGAGGATGCCGCGCATGATCTTCCGGTCGCGCTCGATCGGTTGATAGGGATCGGTGTTGGTGCCGATCGCGATCATCCGCGCCTCGTAGTCCGGAGCCGCCAGCTCCTTCTCGAGCAGCGCGGGTGCGTCCGGCTTGGCGAACAGCTTCGATTCGAAGTCCAGCCCCGGCGACAGGCCGAGATAGGCGTGGGTCGGCCGCGCGAAGCAATAGACGCAGCCATGCTCACAGCCACGATAGGGATTGATCGAACGGTCGAAGCCGATGTCGGGCGAGTCGTTGCGGGTGATCACCTTGCGCGAGGTGTCGAGCGCCACGCTGGTCGCAAATGGCGGCAGGTCCTCGAGGCTCTGCCAGCCGTCGTCGAAGGCAACGCGCGCCTCGGCCTCGTAGCGGCCGCTGGCGTTGGACTGCGCGCCGCGGCCGCGCCGCCGCTCGCGCTCGATCGCGACCGCAAGCTCGGGAAAAGGGGAAGGTGCACCCGCCGGGTTATCGGAGGGCGCCGTTACCGGCGGGTGCTTGAGGGCATGAGAGGATGCTCGGCTCATGCTTTGAAGCTAACACAGCACGAGAACAAATCAAGAACATGAACGGAGAAATTCCACAAAACCTTGCTACAAAATTCTGCAGGCGAACAGGCTGCTTTGAATATGACAAGGTGATAACACGGCCGGAGTTTCTCCACCGTTTGAGCCATCGAAGCCTCAAAATCATGCTGAGCGTGATCATTCCAACCGACGGCGTCGAGCGCACCGCGGTCGCAACATTGGCGGCGCTGGTGCCGGGCGCGGCCGCGGGCGTCATCCGCGAAGTGCTGCTGGTCGACCGCGGCAACAGCGATGTGATGGAGCGCGTCGCCGACGTCGCCGGCTGCCGCTTCCTGCGCTTCGAGGGCACGCGCGCCGCCGCGCTTGCGGCAGGCGCGCGGCAGGCGCGGTCGCCCTGGCTGATGTTCCTGCATCCGGGCGCGGTGCTCGATGCCGGCTGGATCGAGGAAACCACCCAGTTCATCCAGATGGTGGCGGCGAGCGGCAAGGACCGCGCCGGCATCTTCCGCTACGCCCGCGCACCCTACACCGATCCGGGCCTGCGCGACGGCCTCAAATTCGTTGCCCGGATGATCACCGGGCCCTCGGCCGAACAGGGCCTTTTGATCGCGCGCGAGCATTACGAGCGGATCGGCGGCTACCGGCCCGACGCCCGCCGCTCCGAGGCGCGCCTGCTGCGCCGGCTCGGCCGTTCCTCCCGCACCATGCTGCGCAGCCGGATCATGGTGGCCTGATTAAAGCGCTTGCGGATTATTTGATTCCGTCAAATAATATATTTGATGAAATCAAATTCCTATGACACCACGCTCGAGAGCCAGGTCGCCGCGATCCGCGGCTTCAGCCGGTTCTATACCCGCAAGCTCGGCATCATCGAGCCGAAGCTGCTGCACTCGACATTCACGCTGCAGGAAGCGCGGATCATCTACGAGCTCGCGCACCGCGAAAATTGCACCGCAACCGACCTGGTGCGCGATCTCGACCTCGATGCCGGCTTCGTCAGCCGCACGCTGGCGGCGCTGCAAAGGCGCCAGATCGTGACGCGCAAGCCGTCGAAGGCCGACAAACGCGTCAACGAGGTGGCCCTCACCGCCAAGGGCCGCACCGCAGCCGCCGACCTCGACCGCCGCTCGCGCAGCGAGGTCGAGGCGCTATTGAAGCAGATAGACGGCGACCGTCGCGCCGCGGTGGTGCGCGCCATGGGCACGATCGAGCAATCGCTGGAGCCACCGGCCGAGAAGCCGGTCGGCTTCCTGCTGCGCAGCCATCGCGTCGGCGACATGGGCTGGGTCGTCTCGCGGCAGGGACAAGCCTACGCGGAGGAATATGGCTGGGACATCAGCTACGAGGCGTTGGTGGCCGAGATCTGCGCGCAGTTTCTGCGATCGTTCGATCCGGCCCGGGAGCATTGCTGGATCGCTGAGGTCGACGGCGAGCCGGTCGGCTCGGTCTTCCTGGTCGACGGCGGCGACGGGGTCGCCAAGCTGCGGCTGCTGCTGGTGGAAGAAAAGGCGCGCGGGCTCGGCGTCGGCCGCGCCCTGGTGGAGCAATGCATCCGCGCCGCGCGCGAGAAGGGCTACACGAAGATGACGCTGTGGACCCAGAGCATCCTGGTCGCCGCGCGCGGCATCTACGCCCGCGCCGGCTTCCAGCGGGTCAAGGAAGAGAAGCATCACAGTTTTGGCGTCGACCTGGTCGGCGAGACCTGGGAGCTGGAGTTGTGAAGCCGCAGCCCGAGACGTCTGGACTGCGTAGCCGATGGAGCGAAGCGCAATTTGGGAACGGTGCCGCCGGGGAAGAGACTGCCCCGGATTTCGCTTCGCTCCATCCGGGCTACGGAAGCTCACCCTCAAGATTCGGGTTCGTGGTTCACACGCCCTCAGATGCGCAATTGCGCGTCGGGATGACAAAAAAGCAGCGGCTAAGCGCTCGCGCCTTTCGCCTTTGGGCGGCGCAGATGTTCATCCAGCCGCGGCATGATCTCGACGAAATTGCAGGGGCGCGTGCGGTAGTCGAGCTGCGCGGCCAAAATGCCGTCCCAGCCATCGCGGCAGGCGCCGGGCGAGCCCGGCAGGCAGAAGATGAAGGTCGCGCCCGCAACGCCGGCGGTGGCGCGGCTTTGGATCGTCGACGCCCCGATCTTGGCGTGGCTCAGCATGTGGAAGGCGATCGAAAAGCCGTCCATCCGCTTCTCGAACAGCGGCTCGACCGCCTCCGGCGTCACGTCGCGACCGGTAAAGCCGGTGCCGCCGGTTGTGATGACGGCATCGACGGCAGGATCGGCGATCCAGCGCCGGATCACGCCTCTGATCGCCTCGACATCGTCGGTGACGATCTCGCGCGCCGCGAGCTTGTGGCCGGCCGCGGTGAGACGATCGGCGAGCGTGGTGCCCGACTTGTCATCCGCCAGCGAGCGGGTGTCGGAAATCGTCAGCACCGCGATGTTGAGTGGGATGAATGATTTGGATTCGTCGAGTGAGGACATTTACACCTCTTTCCCATCCCGCTGACGTCATCCTGAGGTGCTCGCCTTGCGGTGCACTTGCACCGCTGGGCGAGCCTCGAAGGATGGGCCACAGGCGCTTCATCCTTCGAGGCTCGCCGAAGAGGCGAGCACCTCCCGAGTGAGCGCTAATGCGCTCATCCGGGGATGACGCTACCGGCACACGGCTACAAGCTACCGCCGAACGTGTTGCAGGCTTGCACGGTGCCCTGTTGGTAGCCCCTCATGAACCACTCCTTACGCTGCGCGGCGGAGCCGTGGGTGAAGGAATCGGGCACCACCCTGCCCGTAGCCTGCCGCTGCAGCGTGTCGTCGCCGATCGCGTTCGCTGTGGTCAGCGCGGCGTCGATGTCGCCAGCCTCGAGGAAGCCCGGCCGCTTCTTCTCCTCGCGATTGACCCAGACGCCGGAAAGGCAATCGGCCTGCAGCTCGACCTTGACCTGCAGCGCGTTGGCCTCGGCCTTGCTGCCGGCCTGCTGCTGCAGTCGGTTCACGCGCGGAATGATGCCGAGCAGGTTCTGGATGTGATGGCCGGCCTCATGCGCGATGATATAGGCCGCGGTGAACTTGCAGGCGTTACCCGAGCAGCCGCGGAAGCGCGTCTCGACCTCGCGGAAGAAGCCGGTGTCGAGGAAGATGGTCTTGTCCGGCGGGCAGTAGAACGGTCCCATCGCCGACTGCGCCATGCCGCAGCGGCCGCCATTGGTGGCATTGCGGAACAGCACGATCTTCGGACCGGTGTAGGTCTGGCCGCTGGCCTTGAAGATCTCGCTCCAGCGATCGTCGATCTCGCCCAGGATGCCGGCGATCATGCTGCCCATCTCGTCGGTCGGCGCGCCGCGCTTGGCCTGCCCGCCCGACGACTGCCGGTCGGTCTGGTAGGTCGGCGCCTGGCCGCCGCCGGTGAGAATCTCGGCGCCGCCGATCAGGATGCGCGGGTCGATGCCGAAGGCATAGCCGAGCAGGCCGAGCACGATGATGGTGCCGATGCCGAGCCCGCCACCGCCCATCGGAATGCCGAAGCCGCCACCGCCCCCTCCGCCCATCCCGCCTTCATCGCGACGGTCTTCGATGTCGTCGCTGCGGCGGAAATCATCATAGCGCATGGTGGTTTCCCTTCATTCCAGTCGGCGACCCAACGCGGGACACTCCAACTTAAAATTTCCATTCTGTTAATCAATATCCTGCCCGGCAATAATTGCCTAGTCCGGAAGAGGCGCATCCCTTGCGGTGCAAACGGCTGCGAATGAGGGCGAATCTACCGCGCGAATCGTGCCGGTTTGATGATCCGCAAATTTTTTCGCCGAACGCGCTGATGTTGCAGCACAACGCCGACGGCACTGCGCCATGCCGCGCAAAAGATGCTGCAATCTTTTGCATGAAGATTTCCAATTAAGTCGATTTTTACTTTGCCGGGTCAATGTGACGCCAGTCGGTTGTTTAGTCCCGCGTCGCCGACAGCGTCGCCTGAGTCAGAGTTCTTGAGTCATGGTAGTGTCGCGTCGCGGGGCGTCTGCAAGGGCGCCCCGCACTAAATTTGAGAGTGCCCCATCGAGCCACATCGTCATTGGCGATTGCGTGGCCGAATTGTCGAAGCTTCAGGCCGGCTCGGTCGACCTGGTCTTCGCGGATCCTCCCTACAATCTGCAGCTCAGGGGCGACCTCAAGCGCCCCGATGAGTCGCATGTCGATGCCGTCAACGACGACTGGGACAAGTTCTCGTCGTTCGCTGCCTATGACGATTTCACCCGCGCCTGGCTGCTGGCCTGCCGCCGCGTGATGAAGCCGTCGGCAACGCTGTGGGTGATCGGCTCCTATCACAACATCTTCCGCGTCGGCGCTATCATGCAGGACCTCGGCTTCTGGCTCCTGAACGACATCGTGTGGCGCAAGTCCAATCCGATGCCGAACTTCCGCGGCCGCCGCTTCACCAATGCGCACGAGACCATGATCTGGGCCGCGCGCGACGAGAAGGCCAAGGGCTACACCTTCAATTACGAAGCGTTGAAGGCGTCCAATGAGGACGTGCAGGCACGCTCCGACTGGCTGATCCCGCTGTGCACCGGCGATGAGCGCCTCAAGGACGGCGACGGCAAGAAGGTGCATCCGACGCAGAAGCCCGAGCAGCTGCTCGCCCGCGTGTTGCTGTCGTCCTCGAAGCCCGGCGATCTCGTGATCGATCCGTTCAACGGCACCGGCACCACCGGCGCCGTCGCCAAGCGCCTCGGCCGCAGCTATATCGGCTTCGAGCGCGACAAGGCCTATGCCGCCGCCGCCGAGGCGCGCATCGCCGCGATCGAGCCGCTGCCGGAAGCAACGCTGGCGCCGTTCATGACCGCGCGCGAGGCGCCGCGGGTGGCGTTCTCCGAATTGATCGAGCGCGGCATGATCGTGCCGGGCGCCAGGCTGGTCGACGCCAAGAAGCGCCACGGCGCCCTGGTGCGCGCCGACGGCGCCATCATGCTCGGCGACAAGGTCGGCTCGATCCACCGCATCGGCGCGGTCGCGCAGGGCTCCGGCGCCTGCAACGGCTGGACCTTCTGGCACGTCGAGACCAAGAGCGGCCTGCGGCTGATCGACGAACTGCGCGCCGAGATCCGCTCCGAGATGGCGGCGGGCTGAGGCAAGCCGACTAATCTTCCTCGTCATTCCGGGCTCGCCGCTTCCCGGCGCCCTCAGATGCGCAATTGCGCACCGGGGAATGACACGTTGGGAAAGATGACGCCGTCTTGAATGCGGCCCGCCTTGTTGCGCCGCGACGGCGGGACTAGATTCGGTCCCACCACTTGCCGCTTCGATTGGTCGCCGATGCGAAGACAATCCGAGACCTTGCTGCTGGTGCCGCTGCTGCCGGTCTTCCTGCTCGGCATGTTTCCGATGCTGCTGATCGGCCTGCTCGGATTCTTCGGCCTGATCATTTTCGGCATCCTGCTCGTCTGCGTCGGCCTGACGCTCGCCCTCGAGGCGCATGGCGAGTTCAATGAAGAGATCATCATCCATGGCTACGCGCGGGGATCAGAACGCGCGGCGCAGGTCTCCCATTTGCGTGCTGCGACCCGCTCCGCCGCCGCGCTGGACGTCGCGGGCATCGCGCTGGTCGTCGCGGGTATCCTGGGCTTCTTCTGGGCCGGCTGACCAGCGCGCCACGCGACCCTGATTCACAAACTCGTCGCTTGCGCCGCGGCGTGAAATTTGCGCAAGAGGAGCCGGTCTGCGGCCTTCCCCGCCGCGTCGCGATCTCGCCGGCTACAAGAACCAAGGGAGTCCCTTCATGATCAAATTCTATTTCAATGGTGCGCCGAACCCGAACAAGGTCGCGCTGTTCCTGGAAGAGTCCGGCCTGCCGTTCGAGGCGATCCCGGTCGATACCCGCAAGGGCGAGCAGTTCGCGCCGGAATTCCTCAAGGTCAACCCGAACGGCAAGGTGCCGGCGATCGACGATGACGGCGTGCTGGTGTTCGACTCGAACGCGATCCTGCTCTACCTCGCCGAGGAGCACGGCAAGTTCCTGCCCGCCAATACGCCGGCCAATCGCGCCGCGACGCTGTCCTGGCTGATGTTCATCGCGACCGGCCTCGGCCCCTATTCCGGCCAGGCCGTGCACTTCAAGCACTTCGCGCCGAAGGATCTCGACTACGCCAACAACCGCTACCAGTACGAGGCGCACCGCCATTACAAGATCCTCGACGATCACCTGGCGAAACAGCGCTACATGGTCGGCGACAGCTACACGATCGTCGACATGGCGTTCTGGGGCTGGGCGCGGATGGCGGCGTTCATCCTCGGCGAGGAAGGCTACGCCAAATATCCGAACGTCAAGCGGCTAGTCGACGAGATCTCGGCGCGGCCGGCGGCGGCGCGCGCGATCGCGCTGAAGGACAAGCACACCTTCAAGGCCGAGATGGACGACGCGGCCCGCGACATCATGTTCGGCCACCTCAAGTCCAAGGTGGCGTAAGCCAATCCACACGACGGCAAGACGACGGCGCCCGGATGGGCGCCGTCTTCGTTTGTGCCGCCCGTTAGCGGCGGACTGCTACGCCGGAAACGCGCCGAGCGCGCTCTCGGTCAGGACCGAGTCGCAATATTCCCGCACCTCCTTGATCCGACCACCGTCGAAACGGAACACCAGGCAATAGTCGTTGTCGTAGCGCTGACCTTGCTTGGTGAGGTTGTCGCCCTTGGCCTCGATCACGACGATGTCGCCGTCGGCGATGATGCGATGGGCGACGGTGCGACCGCGCTCGACCAGTTTCGAGCGGACATGGCCGTGCAGATCGTTGATGATCGACTGCTTGCCGGTGAAGGTACGCGACCAGGAATATTGCCCGGTCACGGTCCAGATCGCGTCGTCGGCAAGCGTTGCCATGAACAGCGAGTTCTCGCGCACCACAGGATCGGGACTGCCTGCGATCACGAACATCTCCTGCACCAGTTTCTTGTTGTCGGCTGCGCTCATGGCGCGTCTCCTTGCGATTGATAGACCCTGATTCCAGGCGTTTCCTCACGCGATGCGGCCTTCGGCTCGCGTGAGAACGCCTTGCCCGCAATCCTGCGGCGCCTGCACGCATTCTTCCAATCGATAGGTAGTATGATATATATTCACCCGATGAATTTGAATTCGCTTGACCTCAATCTGCTGGTCGCGCTCGACGCCCTGCTGCGCGAAGCCAATGTCAGCCGCGCGGCGATGCGGCTCAATCTGTCGCAACCGGCGACCAGCCACGCGCTGCAGCGGCTGCGCGACCTGATCGGCGATCCGCTTTTGGTGCGCACCGGCGCGCGGATGGAGCTGACGCCGCGGGCGCAGGCGTTGCGCTCGCCGCTGGCCCATGCGCTCGACCAGGTGCGCGCGCTGTTCGTCTCCGACGATTTCGACGCCGCGCGCAGCGACCGGCACTTTCGCCTGATGATGCCCGACCTCGCGGTCGAGCTCCTGATGCCGCCGCTGATGGAGAAGGTGACGCAGATCGCGCCAAACGTCACCATCGACGTGGTGCCGTGGCGGGGACCCGCGATCTTCACGCCCGAATTCGCCCGCACCATCGATCTCGTGATCTCGATCGGCGACTCCTTCAAGGGCTTTCACCGCCAGCGGCTCTACACCGACAGCGATGCGCTCGCGGTGCGGCGCGGCCACGGCGTCGGCACGAAGCTGAAGAAGCGCGAGGCCTTCCTCGCCGCGCGCCATGTCGCCGTGATCATCCGCGGCCAGAACGAGGACCTGATCGACAGCTGGCTGCGCGCCAAGGGCATTGAGCGGCGGATCGCGCTGGTGGTGCCGGGTTATATCGAGGCGCTGCACGTCACCGCGCGCACCGACCTCGTCGCCTTCGTGCCGCGCCGGCTGATCTCGGCGCTGTCGAAGCAATTGTCGCTGATGACGGTGACGCCGCCGCTCGATCCAGGGATCGACGAGCAGCACATGTTCTATCCGACGCGTGCCCAGATGGACCCGGGCTCGCTGTGGCTGCGCAAGCTGATGCTGGAGACCGGACGCGAGCTGGAGACGCGGAAGGTGTAGCGGCGCGCTCTATCCCCGCGTCGTCCCGGCGAAAGCCGGGACCCATAACCACCAACCTTCGTGTGGCGCGACGCTGGAGCCACAGCCCTGTCAGACGACCAGCAGCGGTGGTTATGGGTCCCGGCTTTCGCCGGGACGACACCGAGTTTTTTGCTTACGCCCTCTGCTCCGCCAGCACCTTCTGCACCGCCGGGCGGCTCTCCATCGCCGCGCGATGCGCCTTCACCTTGGGCAGCGTTGCGATGTCGACGCCGTCGCCGTCGAGCCAGAGGGTCAGCGTGTACAGATAGGCGTCGCCGACGGTGTAATTCTCGCCCGTCACCCACGGGCCCTTCAGCATGTCGCGCTCGATCAGGTTGAAGCAGGCGCCCATGGTCTTCGGCACCATCGCCTTCATGTCGGCGAACGAAGTCTCCTGCGTCGCCCAGCGCGGACCGCGCATCTTGTGGGCGTGGCAGATATGCACCGTCGAGCACAGATAGGAGTTGAAGGCCTGCAGCCTGGCGAATTCGAAGGCGTCGTCGGGCGCGAGCTTCGCCTGCGGAAAGCTCTGCGCGATGTAGGCCAGCATCGCCGGCGTTTCGGTCAGCACGCCGCGATCGGTCACCAAAGTGGGCACGCGGCCCTTCGGATTGATCTTCAGGTATTCCGGGCTGTTCTGCTGGTTGGTCTTGAAGTCGATCTTCTCGGTCGTGTAGGGCGCGCCGGCCTCGGCCAGCGCGATGTGGGACGCGAGCGCGCAGGTGCCGGGGGCAAAATAGAGCTTGAGCATGTTGCTGTCCTCTCCGAGCCTTGTCGGTTCGTTGCGAACGCGGCTCTGGTTCTTGTTCTGACGGCGCGGAGGTTAGCGGCAGCCCCCTTGGCCGTCCACCCCGCGCGCCGCAGACCTTGCCCGCGGCGGTGCCGTCGTGCGATGACCATGGCCAATCGAGGGGATTTTTCATGACTGTGCTCATTGCAGGTGGCGGAATTGGCGGGCTGACGCTGGCGCTCAGCCTGCACCAGATCGGCGTGCCGGCCCGCGTCTTCGAGAGCGTGCCCGAGCTGCGGCCGCTCGGCGTCGGCATCAACGTGCTGCCGCATGCGGTGCGCGAACTGATCGAGCTCGGCCTGCGCGATGTGCTCGACGCTTCAGCGGTGCGCACCCGCGAGCTCGCCTATTTCTCCAAGCACGGCAAGCCGATCTGGAGCGAGCCGCGCGGGCTCGAGGCCGGTTACAAATGGCCGCAATTCTCGATCCATCGCGGCCGGCTGCAACAGCTGCTGCTCGATGCCGCGACCGAACGGCTGGGAGCTGCGAACATCCTCACCAGCCATCACCTCACCGGCTGGACCGAGACCGCCGACGGCGTCCGCGCCGATTTCATCGATCGCGCCACCGGCAAGCCCGCCGGCAGCTATGACGGCGCGGTGCTGATCGCCGCCGACGGCATCCATTCGGCGGTGCGCGAGAAGCTCTATCCGCAGGAGGGGCCGCCGATCTGGAACGGCCGCATCCTGTGGCGCGGCATCACCCGCGGCGATGCCTTCCTGACCGGCCGCACCATGATCATGGCCGGCCACGAGATCCTGAAATTCGTCTGCTACCCGATCTCGAAGGAGGCCGGCCCCGACGGCAAGTTCGACATCAACTGGGTCGCCGAGCGACACATGCCGCCGACCTATCAATGGCGCCGCGAGGACTACAACCGGACCGCCAAGCTCGACGAGTTCCTGCCGTGGTTCGAGAGCTGGAATTTCGACTGGCTCGATGTCCCCGGCCTGATCCGGAACTGTCCGCATGCCTACGAATATCCGCTGGTCGATCGCGATCCGATCCCGCAATGGACGTTCGGCCACGTCACGCTGATGGGCGACGCCGCGCATCCGATGTATCCGATCGGCTCCAACGGCGCCTCGCAGGCGATCCTGGATGCGCGCGTGCTGACGCGCGAGATTTTGGCGCATGGCCCGACGCAGGCGGCGCTCGCGGCCTATGAGGCCGAGCGGAGGCCCGCGACCACGGACCTCGTGATGCTGAACCGCCGCAACGGCCCGGAGCAGGTGATGCAGCTGGTCGAGGAGCGCGCGCCTGACGGCTTCAAGGTCGTCACCGACGTGCTGTCGCAGCAGGAGCTGGAAGACATCGCCGCCAACTACAAGCGCGTCGCCGGTTTCCAGGTCGAGGGACTGAACGCCAAGCCGCCGATCGTGCAGCGGGCAGGCTGAGTTGTAGCGCGGCGCACGATCTATCACCGTCACCCTGAGGAGCCGCGAAGCGGCGTCTCGAAGGGTGCACGACCCCGGCCGGTGGCCGTGCATGCTTCGAGGCTCGCTCCGCTCGCACCTCAGCATGACGGATTTGCCAATGCGGGCGCGGCTTCACCGCAACGCCCGCGCCGCCTCCACCAGGCGGATGCTGCTGCTCGCGGTGGCGAGCAGCGTGCCGTCGGCGGCGATCAGCTTTCCCTCGACGAAGGCGATGGTCTTACCGAGTTGCGTCACCGTCGCCTCGCCGGTGATCGGTCCGGGCTTTGCCGGCGCCAGGAAATTCACGGTCATCGTGATGGTCGTGGTGAAGAGCCGGCCCTCGGTCATCACGAACACCGCCGGCCCCATCGTATCGTCGAGCATTGCCGAGAGCATGCCGCCTTGGATGAAGCCGGCCGGATTGCAAAAATCCGGCTTGCCGTCGAACACGATCCTGATCCAGCCCTCCTGCGGACGGGCGTCGACCACGCGCCAACCCAGTAGCTTTGCGACGGGCGGCATCGGAATGCGGTCGAGTGCGGTTACGATCATGGCGGCCTCCGGTTTCCGGAGGTGATAGCGAAGCCCTGCTGCCAGCATGGTGTCAGCAGGTCAGAGCATGATCCGGAAAAGTGGGAACCGGTTTTCCGAAAAGATCATGCTCAAAAAAATGAGCCGATGATGTGATTCATCGCATCGTCAGAGATCGAGCCCATGCGCGATGACCTTGCGCATCAGGTTCGGAAACGCCTCGCCGTCCAGCGTCGCCACCGGCACCCAGCGCATGCCATCCGGCGCGCGGGTCCGCGGCGGCACGCCGGCGGTGTAGACGACGAGCTCCAGCGGAAAGTGCGTGAACACGTGGCTGACGACGCCGGCCTTGCGGTGCCAGCGCGTGACGCCCTTGAGGTCCGGCGCCTGCGCCAGTGCCGCCGCGTCCTCCTGCCCGGCCAGCCATTGCGACCCCGGCACCTCGGTCATGCCGCCGAGCAGGCCTTTTTCCGGGCGCGAGCGCACCAGAAGCTCGCCGCCGCGCGTCACCACGAAGGCCGCGCCGCGGCGCAAGATGCCGCTCTTCTTCGGTGCCTTGCGCGGGAAGGTTTCCTGATCGCCGCTCGTGCGCGCCGCGCAGTCGTCGTTCAGCGGACACAACGCGCAGGCCGGCTTCTTCGGCGTGCAGATCGTCGCGCCCAAATCCATCAGCGCCTGAGCACTGTCGCCGGCGCGGGACGGACCGAGCAATGTCGCCGCCATCTCCTTGATCAGCGGCTTGGCCTGCGGCAGCGCCTCCTCGATGGCGTAGAGCCGACTGACCACGCGCTCGATGTTGCCGTCCACCGGCATGGTGCGGCGGTCGAAGGCGATGGCGGCGATCGCGGCCGCGGTGTACGGCCCGATGCCGGGCAGCGCGCGCAGGCCGTCCTCGGTGTCCGGAAACGCCCCGCTGTGGTCGCGCATCACCGCGACCGCGCAGGCGTGCAAATTGCGCGCCCGCGAATAGTAGCCGAGCCCGGCCCACATCCTTAAGACGTCGTCGAGCGAGGCACGCCCAAGCGCGGTCACATCGGGCCAGCGCGACACGAATTTCTCGAAATACGGTCCGACTGCCCGCACCGTGGTCTGCTGCAGCATGATCTCCGACAACCAGACGCGGTACGGATCGGCGCGCTCCCCCGCCACCGCGCGCCACGGCAGCGTCCGGCGATGCCGGTCATACCAGGCAAGCAGCCGCGCCGGGCGGTCGGCCTGCTGATCGGTCGATTTGATTTTGGCGGCCGCGCGCGAGCTCATGAACGTATCTTAAGCCACATCTCGCCATGTCATCCCGGGCTTGACCCGGGCATCCACGTCTTTCTTCGCCCGGCACGGAAAACGCCGCCACAATGATGAACACGGTTTCAGCCACATCACCACCACTGCTATAACCCTCCCATGTCCAGACCCGGCCCGATCAGCGCAAAGCCCCTGTCGATCCTGCTCAGCGACGTCTTCACCGACGCCTATGCCAAGCAGGGCTTTGCCGCGCGCGAATTGGTGACGCGCTGGACCGAGATCGCGGGCGAGCGAATTGCCGCCTATTGCGAGCCGCTGAAGATGCAGTGGCCGCGGCCGGTGGAGGGACAGCCGCAGGAGCCGGCGACGCTGGTGCTGCGGGTCGAAGGGCCGATGGCGCTGGAGATCCAGCACTCCTCCGACGTCATCCTGGAACGGGTGAACCGCTTCTTCGGCTGGCATGCGGTCGGCCGCCTGACCATCCGACAGGCGCCGCTCTCGCGCCGCAGCCGCCCGGTACGGCCGCGCCCGCCGGACGCCAAAACCGTGGCCCGGGAGGCGGCCAACCTTGCGGCCGTCGAGGACGACGATCTGCGCGCGGCGCTGGCCCGTTTGGGTGCCTCGATCAAGCGAAATTGACGCTTTTCGGCAGGCCCGCCGCAAGACCGCGGCATTGCCACAATGGCCGTTTCAAGCTAGCGAAGGCTTCTTTTCGGGACCCCTTCATTGTGGCGTGAATGCGCCAATCCGGGAGCTGACCTTGATCATCACGCGCCGCGCTTTCACCACCGCTCTCTCGCTGACCGGGCTTGCCGCCCTCGCCGGCCTGTCGCCGCTGCGCCTGATCACCGACGCGTTCGCGCAGACCGCCGCCGAGGTCGCCAAGCCGCAGTCGCTGCCGGACATGGGGCTCGGCCCGCAGGACGCCAAGGTGACTATCGTCGAATACGCCTCGATGACCTGCCCGCACTGCGCCAATTTCAACGAGACCGTGTTCCCGAAGATCAAGTCGACCTACATCGACCCCGGCAAGGTCCGCTACGTGTTCCGCGAATTCCCGCTCGACATCAAGGCCGCCGCCGGCTCGATGCTGGCGCGCTGTATCGCCAAGGACGACGCGCCGAAGTATTTTGCCGTGATCGACCTGTTGTTCCGCCAGCAGAACGACTGGGTGGTGAAGAACACCACCGAGACACTGACCCGGATCGGCAAGCAGGCCGGCCTCACCCAGCAGCAGGTCGAGGACTGCCTGAAGGATCAGAAGCTGCTCGACAAGATCGCAGCCGACCAGAAATACGCCAACGAGGTGCTGAAGGTGAACTCGACGCCAACCTTCTTCGTCAATGGCGAGATGCTGAAGGGCGAGACCTCGTTCGAGGAATTCAGCAAGCACATCGATCCGCTGCTGAAGAGCTGATCGGGAGCCCGCGAACCTGACGTCTTCGTGCCTCGCTTTCGAGTCGAGGCACGATAATTGTGGATGATTTGCGATCACGGCACGCGGCCGTCGCATCATTTGGTTGTTGAAAACCTGATTCGCGCGATGCGAATCATCGAGGACATGCAAGGGCCATAAAACCCTGCAAATCCCTTGGGAAAAGCTTGCTCAAGCGGTTGCCCTGACGCGCTCGCATCGCCATTGTCGCCGCTCATGAGAGCTGCACGCAGCAACTCACCCACACACCGACATTGCCTTCCATGGTATTGTCACGGCAGGGAGATTCGCGCCCGGCCAAACGAGATTTGTGTACATGAAGCTCACGCGCCTTCGCCTGCACGGTTTCAAGTCGTTCGTTGAACCCACCGATTTCATGATCGAGCCGGGCCTGACCGGCGTCGTCGGACCGAATGGCTGCGGCAAATCCAATCTCGTCGAAGCGCTGCGCTGGGCGATGGGCGAGACCTCGCACAAGTCGCTGCGCGCCGCCGACATGGACGCGGTGATCTTCGCCGGTTCCGGCAACCGTCCGGCACGCAATCACGCCGAAGTCGTGATGACGATCGACAATTCCGATCGCTCGGCGCCGGCCGCGGTGAACGACAGCCAGCTCTTGGAAATCTCCCGCCGCATCGAGCGCGAAGCCGGCTCAGTCTACCGCATCAACGGCCGCGATGTCCGTGCAAGAGATGTGCAGATCCTGTTCGCCGACGCCGCCACCGGCGCGCGGTCGCCGGCGCTGGTCCACCAGGGCAAGATCGGCGAGATCATCCAGGCCAAGCCCGAGCAGCGCCGCCGCGTGCTGGAAGACGCCGCCGGCGTGGCCGGCCTGCATGCCCGCCGCCACGAGGCGGAACTGCGGCTGAAGGCGGCCGAAACCAACCTCACCCGCGTCGAGGACGTGATCGGCCAGCTCACAGGCCAGATGGAAGGCCTGAAGAAGCAGGCGCGCCAGGCGATCCGCTACCGTGAGGTCGCGGCCAAGGTGCGCAAGTCCGAAGCCATGCTGTTCCATCTGCGCTGGATCGAGGCCAATGCCGACGTCAACGACGCCGCGCAGACTCATGATATCTCCGTGCGGGAGATGGCCGAGCGCACCCGCGAGCAGGCCGAATCCGCCCGCATCCAGGCGATCCGCGCCGCCGAATTGCCGGCGCTGCGCGATGCCGAAGCGCGCGCCGCCGCCGGCCTGCAGCGCCTGACCAACACGCGCGAGATGCTCGACCGCGAGGAGCAGCGCGCCAAGGAGCGCGTCGGCGAGCTCGATCGCCGCCTCACCCAGTTCGCCCAGGACATCGCGCGCGAGCAGCAGCAGACCTCGGATGCCGACATCGCGCTGCAACGGCTCGACACCGAAGACGCGGAGTTGAAGGAAGAGATCAAGTCGCGCGTCGAGAAGCGCTCCGGCGTCGACGAGCGCGTCGCTGAGGCCGAGGAGATCCTGGCCGCGACCGAGCGCCAGTTCTCCGAGCTGACCACGCAGCTCGCCGATCTCACCGCCAAGCGCAATCAGCTCGAGGCCGGCGTGCGTACGCATCGCGAGCGGCTGGCCCGGCTCGATCAGGAGATCGCCAACGTCCAGGCCGAGGAAACCAGGCTCGCGCAGGAGACCGGCAATCTCGGCGACATCGACGCGCTCGCCGCCGCCATGGAGATGGCGCAGCAGACGCTTGCCGAGTCCGAGGCCGCCGTGCAGACCAGCGAGGCGCATCACGCCGCCGCGCGGCAGACGCTGGAAGCCTCCCGCAACCCGCTCACCGAAGCCGAGAAGCGCGTGCAGCGGCTTGAGACGGAAGCCCGCACCATCTCCAAGCTCGTCACCAGCGAGACCAAGAATCTTTGGCCGCCGATCATCGACGGCATCACCGTCGCCAAGGGCTATGAAAAGGCGATCGGCGCCGTGCTCGGCGACGACCTCGATGCGCCGGTGGATTCCTCGGCGCCGATGCGCTGGACAAATATCGGCGTGGCCGGCGAAGATCCGGCGCTGCCTGATGGCGTCGAGCGGCTGGCCGACCATGTCCAGGCGCCGCCGGAACTGGCGCGCCGTCTGGCCCAGATCGGCGTCGTGGCCAAGGAACGCGGCGCCGCGCTGGTGTCGCAGCTGAAGACCGGCCAGCGGCTGGTGTCGCTCGAAGGCGATGTCTGGCGTTGGGACGGCTTTGTCGCCGACGCGCATGCCCCGACCGGCGCCGCCCGCCGTCTCGCCGAGCGCGCCCGTCTGGTCGACATCGAGCACGAACTGGAACAGGCCCGCATCGACGCCGCCGCCAAGCGCCAGGCGCTGGAGACGGCAGAAGAAGAACTGCGCTCGGCGTCCGCCGCCGAGGGTGCCTCGCGCGAAGCCGTCCGCGCCGCCCGCCGCGAGGCCGACGCCGCGCGCGAACGCCATGCCGCCACCGAGCGCGAGATCAACCGCCACGCCGCGCGCAAATCGGCGCTGACCGAGGCGCACAGCCGCGTCGCCGCCGACCGCGCCGAGGCCGAAGCCGCGCATGAGAGCGCGGCTGCCGCGCTCGCCGAACTGCCGCCGGGTGTCGAGACCGAGGCCCAGCTCGCCGCGGTTCGCGCCGAGATCGACAACCAGCGCCGGGCCGCGGCGCAAGTCCGCGCCGAGGCGCAGGCGCTGGCCCGCGAGGCCGAGCTCGCCGACCGCCGCGTGCAGGCGATCGTTGCCGAGCGCAATGAGTGGCAGAACCGCAAGACCAGCGCCGCTTCGCAGGTCGAGACCGTCGAGGCGCGCATCGCCGAGGTGTCGGCCGAGCGCGAGGAACTCGCCAATGCGCCCGAAGTCTTCGCCGAGAAGCGCAGCGCGCTGATCACGGAGATCGAGCACGCCGAGGGCGATCGCCGCATTGCCGCCGACGCGCTGGCGACCGCGGAAGCCGCGATGGCGGAAACCGATCGCCTCGCCAAGGCCTCGCTCGAAGCGCTGTCCTCATCCCGCGAAGCTACCGCGCGCGCCGAGGAGCGTATGGAAGGTACCCGCCGCCGCCTCGCCGACATCGAGCGCGAGATCCACGACATGCTCGAGGTCGAGCCCAGCGCGGTCGTCGGCATGGCCGAGATCGAACCCGGCCAGGAGCTGCCGCCGGTCACGCAGGTCGAGGAAGAGCTCGAAAAGCTGCGCCGCGACCGCGAGCGGCTCGGCGCCGTCAATTTGCGTGCCGAGGAAGAGCTCAAGGAAGTCGAGACCCAGCACACCGCGCTGACCACCGAACGCGACGATCTCGTCGAAGCGATCAAGCGGCTGCGGCAGGGCATCCAGAGCCTCAACCGCGAAGCGCGCGAGCGCCTGTTGACCTCGTTCGAGACCGTCAACAACCACTTCAAGCGGCTGTTCACCGAGCTGTTCGGCGGCGGCGAAGCCGCGCTGCATCTGATCGAGAGCGACGATCCGCTCGAGGCCGGCCTCGAGATCATCGCCAAGCCGCCCGGCAAGAAGCCGCAGACGCTCTCGCTGCTCTCGGGCGGTGAGCAGGCGCTGACGGCGCTCGCGCTGATCTTCGCGGTGTTCCTGACCAACCCGTCGCCGATCTGCGTGCTGGACGAAGTCGACGCGCCGCTCGACGACCACAACGTCGAACGATTCTGCACCCTGCTGAACGAGATGACCGGCTCGACCGAGACGCGCTTCATCATCATCACGCACAATCCGATCACGATGGCGCGGATGAACCGGCTGTTCGGCGTCACCATGGCCGAGCGCGGCGTGTCGCAGTTGGTGTCGGTCGACCTGCAGGGCGCGGTCGACATCCTCGACCAGAACGTGGCTTAGGCGTAGCACCTACGCGTCGACGTCATTTTCTTGATACCCGCGCCTCCGCATCGTCATTGCGAGGAGCGATAGCGACGAAGCAATCCATGCCTCAGCACGCGGCGCTATGGATTGCTTCGCTCCGCTCGCAATGACGTGGGATAGTCCGTCACATGACCTCACCCGACCTCCCCGCCGAACTGCGCGCCGCCCTGAACGCCAGGCTCGAAGGCCTGTCGCGCAGCGACGCCGCCGGCCGCGCGGCGGTGATCTCGCAGACCTATCGCGAAGGCGGCGGCTCCTCGACCATCAGGACCGAAATCGATGCGCTGGCCTATGCGCTGGCGCGGATGCCGGCGACCTATGCTGCGGTCGTGGCATGTCTCAATGCGCTGACCGAGATCAGGCCGGACTTCGCGCCGGCGCGCCTGCTCGATGTCGGCGCCGGTCCGGGGACCGCAACCTGGGCCGCCGCGGAAGCGTTCACGTCGCTGCGGGACTTCACCCTACTCGACGCCAACGGTGCGCTGCGGTCTTTGGCCGAGGAGCTGTTTCGCGGCAGCATTCGCCTGCATGACACCAGCTACGAACTCGGCCAGGCGCATTCGTTGCTCGACAAGGCCGAAACTGCCGACCTCGTCGTCGCCAGCTACATGATCGGCGAGCTCGGCGACGCGGAGTGCGGGGCGCTCGCCGATGCGCTGTGGTCGAAAACCAGCGACACGCTGCTGGTCGTCGAGCCCGGCACGCCCGCCGGCTATGCGCGGATCATCGCATTGCGCGCACGCCTGATCGCCGCCGGCGCACACGTCGTGGGACCCTGCCCGCATGACGGTGGCTGTCCGCTGGTCGCGCCCGACTGGTGCCACTTCTCGCAGCGCCTGCAACGCTCGCGCGCGCACAAGCAGGTCAAGGGCGCGGAGCTACCCTTCGAGGACGAGCGCTTCGCCTATGTCGCGCTGAGCCGCGCGCGCGTTGAGAACAGGCCATCGCGCGTGCTGGCGCAGCCGGACATCGGCAAGGTCGAGATCGCGGCGAAACTGTGCACGCCCGAGGGCGTATCGGTTGCGCGGATCCCGCGCCGCGCCAGAGCCGAATACGCAAGCGCCCGGCGCTGGCGCTGGGGCGATGCGGTATCTCGTCGTCCCGGCGAAAGCCGGGACCCATAACCACCGAGATTTGTTGTGAGTGAAGCCGTCGCCGCTTGTGCCCCTTCCGCGGGCCGCGGCGTATGGGTCCCGGCCTTCGCCGGGACGACGGAATATGTTGAACCGATGTCGGCCAACCTTCGACTAACGCTTGCCCACCTTTCCGCGGCGGGCTGCCCTGCGCCCCGATCTTGGGCTACGGTGCCGCCGTCTCGTCCATCAGGAGCTGCCCCGTCATGTCGACCAGCTGGATTGTTATCGGCGTCATCGTGCTTCTCGTGCTGTTTGCGTTCGGCGCCTACAACCGCCTCGTGGCGCTCAGCCAGCGGGTCGGACAGGCCTTTGCCGACATCGACGTGCAACTCAAGCAGCGCCACGACCTGATCCCGAATCTGGTCGAGACCGTGAAGGGCTACGCGGCGCATGAGCGCGGCACGCTCGACGATGTCATCAAGGCGCGCAATTCGGCAATGTCGGCGCAGGGTCCGGCCCAGGTCTCGGCGGCGGAAAACCAGCTCTCCGGCGCGCTCGGCCGGCTGATCGCGCTGTCGGAGGCCTATCCGGACCTCAAGGCCAACGCCAATTTCCAGCAGCTCGCCTCCGAGCTCTCCGATCTCGAGAACAAGATCGCCGCCAGCCGCCGCTTCTTCAACAATGCGGTCCAGGAATACAACACCGGCATCCAGCAGATGCCGGCCGCGCTGTTCGCCGGCATGTTCGGCTTCACCCGCAAGGATTTCTTCGACCTCGGCGCCAGCCGCACGGAAGTCGAGGCGGCGCCCAGCGTGAAGTTCTGATTACTTCCTTCGAGATGACGCCCCTTCGGTCATTCCGGGGCGATGCAACGCATCGAACCCGGAATCTCATCTCACTCACTAATCTCGAGATTCCACAAAGCGCAATTGCGCATTGGGGTTCGCGCGTGCCGCGCGCCCCGGAATGACGGTGAGAGCGGACGCGCACCATGGCCGCCTATGGTCTCTACACGCATATCGCATCGAACAAGTTTCGTTCGATGCTGCTGCTTGCCGGCCTGTTCCTGCTGATCTACGTGCTGGTCTATGCCGGCGCGCTGGTCGCGGAGGTGATGATCGATAGCGGCCGCACCGTCGACTATTACCTGACGCGGGCCTTGCGCGACCTGATCTCGGCCTTGCCGTGGGCGACGATCGCGGCGGTGACCTGGATCGTGATCGCCTATTTCTTCCACCAGAAGATGATCGACGCCGTCACCGGCGGCGCGAGCGTGACGCGCCAGCAAGAGCCGCGGCTCTACAATCTCCTGGAAAATCTCTGCATCTCGCGCGGCATCCCGATGCCGAAGCTGAAGGTGATGGACAGCGCGGCGCTGAATGCGTTCGCGACCGGACTGAACCGGAGTCAATACGCTATCACCGTCACCACCGGCCTGTTGAAGGCGCTGAACGATAAGGAGATCGAGGCCGTGCTCGGCCACGAGCTCACCCATATCAAGAACGGCGACGTGCAGCTGATGGTGATCGCCGTGATCATCGCCGGCGTGGTCGGCTTCTTCGGCGAGCTGTTCTTCCGCCTGTTCACGAACCTGTCGTGGAATTCGAGCGGCGGCGGAGGCGGCTGGTCGTCTTCATCCTCTCGCTCCTCGTCATCATCCTCGGACCGCGACAGCAAGGGCTCGGGCGGCGGCGCGATCATCGTGATCATCATCGCGGTCGCGCTGATCGTGCTGGCCTGGCTCCTGTCGCAAGTGGTCAAGCTCGCGCTGTCGCGCTCGCGCGAATTCCTCGCCGATGCCGGATCGGTGGAGCTGACCAAGAACCCCGATGCGATGATCTCGGCGCTGCGCAAGATCGAGAACCGCGGCGAGCTGCCGGACGCCACCTCGGCGGTGATGGAACTCTGCGTCGACAATCCGCGCGAGGGGTTTGCCGACCTGTTCGCCACCCATCCCTCCGTGAAGTCCCGGGTCGATGCCCTGGTGAAATACGCCGGCGGCCACGATCCCGGACCGCTGGCGCTGCCGGACGAGACGGAGCCGCAGGATGAGCCGTCCGCGGCGGGCGACCAGGCTCCACCGGCGACCCATGGCCCATGGGGCGATACGCCGCCGGCACAGCCGGACAATCCGCCGCCGCTGCCGGACACAACTCCGAGGCAGGGACCGTTTGGTCCGCTTCAAGGTCCGCTCCAGGGCCCTTGGGGCCCGCGCCGCTGACCGCTGTAGCGGTTTGATTTGACCATGATTGTCTCGGAAAACCGCTGCGCATTTTTCCGGATCATGGCCCTAGCTTACTCAGTCCATTAAGGAAATTCCCACCAAACCGATTGCGGGCGCCTTAAGGAATTGAATTCTCCCTCGTTTCTGCCATGTTCGCGCCCAAAGCAGTGTGGGGACTTGCCGATCGCCATCGCGGTCGGGAGCGCGCTTTAAGGGACTTCCATGGCAAAGCCGGTTGTGATCGTGGTGGGCGCCGACAAAGGCGGGGTCGGCAAGACCACCGTCTCGCGGACGCTCCTGGACTATTTCAGTGCCAATAACGTGCAGACCCGGGCGTTCGACACCGAATCGCCGCGCGGCACGCTGAAGCGCTTCCATCCCGACATCACCGAGATCGTCGACATGACGACGACCGCGGACCAGATGAAGATCTTCGACACGCTGAACTCGGGACCCTCGGTCACCGTGATCGACGTCCGCGCCGGCCTGTTGTCGCCCGCGCTGGCCTCGTTGCGCGATATCGGCTTCCTCGACGCGGCGCGCTCCGGCCAGATCACCTTCGCCGTGTTCCATATCCTCGGCCCGTCGATCGCCTCGCTGGACGAGATCGCCGAAACCGCCAACTTCATGAGCGGCGCGAAGTATTTCCTGGTGAAGAACTTCATCAACGACACCCAATTCTTCCAGTGGGACCAGGCGACCTACAATTCCTACTTCCATCGCATCAAGGACGCGACCGACCTCACGATCCCCAAGCTCAACGAAATGGCCTATGAGCAGGTCGAGGTCTCCTCGGTTCCGTTCCTGAAATTCGTCGCCAACAAGGGCATCAACGACGACGCCGCGAACTACTCCTTCGTGCTGCGCGGCTATGTCCGGCACTGGCTCGCCAATGTCTGGAGCGAGTTCGACCGGATCAAGCTGACCGACCTGGTCGGCGCCAAGTCGGCCAAAGGCGAAAAATAGTCGGACCTTCGACCTTGATGGGGCTGGATTAGGCGAAAATTTGGCCTGATATAGCGGGCGATGTCGTCCACGCCCGTTTACATCATCTGCTCGCCCCGCCCGCAGGTCGGCAAGACGCTGATCGCGCGGCTGCTCGGCGAATTCCTGCTGCTCAAGAACGGCGACGTGGCCTGCTACGACATCAATCTGAAGGAGCCGTCGCTGCTCGACTACCTGCCGCGGATCACCGAAACGGCAGATGTGATCGACACCTACGGCAAGATGCAGTTGATGGACCGCGTCATCGTCAATGACGGCATCGGCAAGGTGATCGACCTCGGCTACCACGCCTTCGACGAATTCTTCAAAATGTGCGACGAGATCGGGCTGATGAAGGAGGCGCTACGCCGTCGCGTCGCGCCGGTCATCCTGTACGTCGCCGATACCGACCGCGCCTCGGTGCGTGGCTACCAGACGCTGCTCGGCACGATCCCGCCGAACGCGCTGATCGTCATCGACAACGAGTTCGTGGTGCGCGGCGAGCTGCCGCCGGTCATGACCGCCAGCCGGGTGCTGCGCTTCCGCGCGCTGCCGGTGTTTCTGAAGACCTATATCGACCGGCTGAACTTCTCCTTCACCGGCTATCTGCGCCAGGAAAAGGATTCATCGACCGAGCTGCATCAATGGATCCGGCGGAATTACACGACGTTCCGCGATCTCGAATTGAGTATGCTGCTGCAGCGGGGATAACTGTCGTCCCGGCGAAGGCCGGGACGACGTGTGGAGGGATTGCAGCTAGTGCCCCTCGAACGCCATCAGCGTGCGTACCGGAACGTCCATCGCGCGCAGCTTGGCCGCGCCGCCGAGGTCGGGCAGGTCGACGATGAAGCAGGCGGCGACCACATTGGCGCCGATCTGGCGCAGCAGCTTCACCGCGCCCTCCGCGGTGCCGCCGGTCGCGATCAGATCGTCGACCAGGATCACGCGCTCGCCGGGCTGCACGGCGTCGGCATGCATCTCCATCTCGTCGATGCCGTATTCAAGCGAGTAGGCAATCCGCACCGTGGTGTGCGGCAGCTTGCCCTTCTTGCGGATCGGCACGAAGCCGGCAGAGAGCTGATGCGCCACCGCGCCGCCGAGGATGAAGCCGCGGGCCTCGATGCCGGCGACCTTGTCGACCTTCGCCCCCGCCCAGGGATGCACCAGCTCGTCAACGGCGCGGCGGAAGGCCCTCGCATCCGCCAGCAGCGTCGTGATGTCGCGAAACAGGATGCCCTTCTTCGGGTAGTCCGGGATGGTACGAACGGTCGCCTTGATGTCGTGGTCGAAGGTCATTGGTCTCGCTCTGAGGGTCATTCCGGGGCGATGCGAAGCATCGAACCTGGAATCTCGAGATTCCGGGTCTGGTGCTAACGCACCATCCCGGAATGACGATGGTTAAACTTAGCCTTCACTTGCTACTCACATTAAGCCGGAATGCATTCTCGACAATGCGCAGGCCGACCTCGTTGCCGAGCGACATCAGCGATTCCGGGTGGAATTGCACGCCGCCGACCGGCAGGGTCTTGTGCTCGATCACCATCGCGACGCCGTCTTCGGTGGTCGCGGTCACCGCCAGCACCTCGGGCACACTGTCGCGCTCGACATAGAGCGAGTGGTAGCGGCCGATCACGATCTCATTGGGCAGGTTCCGCATCAGCCGGCCACCGCGCACCTGGACGCGCGACGGACGGCCATGCGCGGGCTGACCGAGCTGGCCGAGCTGGCCGCCGAAATACTCGCCGATCGCCTGCACGCCGAGGCAGACGCCGAAGATCGGCAGCTGCTTCTCGAGCGCGGTATCGATGGTTTTCGCGATGCCGAAATCCTCCGGCCGACCCGGCCCGGGCGACAGCACCAGGAGGTCCCAGCCCTTCTTCTTGAGCATGTCCTGGGCATGGATATGCCTGACCACGGTGACGTTGGCACCGACCTGGCGGAAGTAATCGGCCAGCATGTGCACGAAGCTGTCGTCGTGATCGATCAAGAGCACGTTCTTGCCGGAGCCGGTGGCGTCGGGCGCGAAATCCGACAGCGGCTTCGGCGGATCGCCGCGCAGCGCCTGGAACAGCGCCGCCGCCTTGACCTGGCACTCACGATCCTCGGCGGCGGGATCTGAATCGAACAGGCAGGTCGCGCCGACGCGCACCTCGGCAAGTCCATCCTTCATGCGGATGGTGCGGATGGTGAGCCCGGTGTTGATGCTGCCGTCGAAATTGACGCAGCCGATCGCGCCGGCATACCAGCGCCGCGGCGACCGCTCGTGATCCTCGACGAACTGCATCGCCCACAGTTTCGGCGCGCCGGTCACGGTGACCGCCCAGGCATGGGTCAGGAAGGCGTCGAGCGAATCGAAGCCCGGCCGCAGCATGCCCTCGACGTGATCGACGGTGTGGAACAGCTTTGAGTAGGTCTCGATCTGACGCCGCGCCAGCACCTTGATGGTGCCGGGCACGCAGACGCGCGCCTTGTCGTTGCGGTCGACGTCGGTGCACATGTTGAGCTCGAACTCGTCCTTCTCCGAGTTCAGGAGCTTGCGGATCTGCTCGGCATCGCCGATCGAGTCCGAACCGCGCGCGATGGTGCCCGAGATCGGGCAGGTCTCGACCCGGCGGCCGTCGGAGCGCACGAACATCTCAGGCGACGCGGAGACCAGGAATTCGCCGTCGCCGAGATTCATCAGCGCGCCATAGGGCGACGGATTGATCCGGCAGAGCCGCTGGAACACTTCCGCCGGCGAGCGCTCGCAGGGCTCGGCGAACAGCTGCCCGGGCACCGCCTCGAACAGGTCGCCGCGGGCAAACGCCGCGCGCGCGACCTCGACAGTCGCCTGATATTCGCCGGGCGCGTGATCGGCAAAGCCCTGCCGGCCGTTCCTGGCGTAAAGGCTCGGCGCGGTCTCCTGCGACAGGCCGGCGGTGGATTTGCCCTTCCACGCGAACTCGTAACTGAGCGCCACGCCGCGGCCGGTGGCGCGGTCATAGGCCAAGAGGCGGTCCGGCACGTAGAGCACGATGTCGCGCTGGTCGGCCTCGCGGGCGCGCTTCTGCACCAGGTCCTCGATCTGGAACACGAGGTCGTAGGCGAAGGCGCCGAACAGGCCGAGCAGCGGATCGGCATTGGAGGTGAACGCCGCCACCATGTCGCGCACCAGCGACATCACGCTGGCGCGGCGGGTGCGCTGGTCTTCCTCGACCGGCGCGGCACCGCGGATGATATGGCCGGCGAGCCGTGTTGCGCTCCGCTCTGAGGTCACGACGGAGGGCTCGCGCAGCACGTCGCCGAGGAAGGCGATCAAGACCTCGCCGCGCGGGTTCAGCGCCTGCAACGAGAAGTTCGTACCTGACGTCTCCAACACCAGCGGCGGATCGGCAAAGCCGAGGTCAAAGCTCTCGTAGCGGCCCGGTACCGTCGTGCCCGAGGACAGCACCACGCCGCGGCGGCGGTCCAGTAGCGCGATCAAATCGTCGAGGCGGTTGGCGCCGCCGGTGAACTGCTCGACCACGCGCGCGACCGCAAGGCCGCCATTGGTCAGATATTCGCTTCGAGCCGGCAGGGAGAAGACTGTCCTGTTCATGTGATCCTCTTACGAGACTTGCCGAGAGAGCGCCACACAGGACAAACGAAGGGCAAATAAACTAACCATCGGTCGCACTGCGATGGCGACCTTCGACGTTTGTGAAAAAAGAAAACGCACCGGCCACCTAAGAGAAGGTGGGCCACCAACGACGGGATGGGCTGGCAACGGTGCTCATGCCCGTTACTCACCACCCGGCGCGGGCCGTGTCAAGAGATGGCCCGGCACCCCTGCCCCAATCCTGGACGCCCTTTCGGGCGGCATTTTCGGGTTTGAAGGGGCGGGAATCCGCGTAGGATTTGCTGAAATGGCGGCTGGTCGGCCGCCCAAAAAACAGACAGATGGCGGAGGCGCAGATGGCGATTTTGAGTCTCGGATATGCCGGCTTCGGCTCCGACGCGCTCGACGACTGGCGGCAGTTCGGCACCGGCCTCGTCGGGCTGCAGGCGGTCGAGCGCGGCAACTCGTTGCTCGCGTTCCGGATGGACGACCGCAAGCAGCGCATCGTGATCGACCGCGCCCAGGGCGAAGGCACCCGGTTCTTCGGCTGGGAGGTGGCTGACCGTGCGGCCCTCGACGCGCTGGCGGCACGGCTGGAACGCGCCGGCGTCGCCGTGACCGCTGAGCCGCAGGCGCTCGCTGACGCGAGGCGAGTGCGCGGCCTGATCTCGTTTCGCGACCCCGCCGGCAACCGTCTCGAGGCGTTTCATGGCGCCGAGATCGACGACACGCCGTTCAGGCCGGGGCGCTCGATCTCCGGCTTCCGCACCGGGCCGCTCGGCCTCGGCCACGCGGTGCTGACCGTCGAGCACATCGCCCCGGTGATGAGCTTCTATGTCGACGTGCTCGGTTTCGGCTTAAGCGACTACATCGAAAAACCGTTCCGCGCCTATTTCTTCCACATCAACGCCCGCCACCACTCGCTGGCGCTGATCGAGACCGGCACGAACGGCATGCATCATCTGATGGTCGAGCTGTTCTCGCTCGACGATGTCGGCCAAGCCTATGACGTCGCGCAGCAGGAAGACCGCGTCAACGTCACGCTCGGCCGTCACACCAACGACCTGATGACGTCGTTCTACGCTAGGTCGCCGTCCGCCTTCATGGTCGAGTGCGGCTGGGGCGGCCGCGAGATCGATCCGGCGAACTGGACACCGTTCGAGATGCATGACGGCCCAAGCCTGTGGGGCCACGAGCGGGTCTGGCTGTCGCCGGAGGACCGCGCTGTCGCGCGCGAGATGCGGATGCGCGCCGCCGCCGAGGGCAAGCGCGCACCGGTGCAGGTGATGGAAGGCAATTTCAGGCTGATGTCGGGGACCTGCCCGTGGTGGGACGGGGTGAAGGAAAGTTAAGTCTCGCCGTCGTCCCTGCCTAGTGCGCAATTGCGCACGGGAGCAGGGACCCATAACCACAGGGCGTAGTTATTTGGCGAGATGACTGCCAGCGTGCCCATTGCAAAAGCCACGGCGTATGGGTCCCGGCCTTCGCCGGGACGACGCCGGTGGTTTTGCAATCGCCTTACCCCAGGTGCTTCTTGAAGAAGTCCGTGGCGCGGCCCCAGGCGAGTTCGGCGGCCTCGCGGTCGTGCACCGACTGGCGCTGCTCGTTGACGAAGGCGTGCTCGGCGTCATAGCGGAACAGCTCGAGCGATTTGCCGGCGGCCTTCATCGCCTTCTCGAAATTGCTGACGAGCTCCGGCGTGCACCAATCGTCCTTGTTGGCGAAATGCGCCTGCAGCGGAACCCTGACATCGGCGGGCTTGGCGGCCTGCTCCGGCGGGATGCCGTAGAACACGACGCCCGCGGTCAATTCCGGCACGTGCACCGAGCCGATGATGGTCACCGCGCCGCCGAGGCAGAAGCCGGTCAGACCGACCTTGGCGCCGTTCTTGGCGAGATACTGCGCAGCGCCACGCACCGTCTGCGTGGTGGCGTCCATGAAGTCGAGCGAGTTCATCTCTTTGCCCGCGGCATCGGTGTCGTGATACGGCACCACCTTGCCCTTGTAGAGATCGGGCGCCAGCGCATCGAAGCCAGCCACCGCGAAGCGGTCGCACAGGCCCTTGATCTGGTCCGACAGGCCCCACCATTCCTGGATCACGACGACGCCGGGTGCGTTGCCGCGCGCCGCATTGGCGAGATAGCCCGACGCTTCCTTGCCGTCCGGACGCTTGAAGCTGATGCTGGTACCCATGAGTTCCTCCGCAATGTTTGCCGGCTGATTGGCCGGCATCTTGTCCGCACTCGGCGGCCGACGCAATTGACGACACTGTCATTCCGGGTTCGATGCTACCGCGTCACCCCGGAATGACGGAGTGATTGCAAACAAAAAAGCCCCCGAAGGGGCTTTTTCAAACTCGCTATGCCGTACCCGAGATCAGTGGGCGTTGGCCCAGACCTTGCGCTTGGTGAAGTACATCAGGAAGGCGAAGACGACCAGGAAGAAGAACACCTGCATGCCGATCCGCTTGCGCTCCTCCATGTGCGGCTCGGCGGCCCACATCAGGAACGTGGTGACATCATGCGCGTACTGCTTGACCGTCGCCGGCGAACCGTCGTCGAAGGTCACCTGACCATCGGACAGCGGCTTCGGCATCTTGATGGCGTGGCCGGGGAAGTACTTGTTGTAATACGAGCCCTCCGGGATCGTGACGCCGGCCGGAGCCTTGTCCTCGAAGCCCTGCAGGATGGCGTCGACGTAGTCGGGTCCCTGCTCCTGGTACTGGGTGAAGAAGTCGATCGCGAACTGCGGGAAGCCGCGCTTGTAGGACCGCGCCTTGGTGATCAGCGAGAGGTCGGGCGGCGCCGCGCCGCCATTGGCCGCGCGCGCGGCCTGCTCGTTCGGGAACGGCGACGGGAAGTAATCCGCCGGGCGGCCCGGACGCTCGAACATCTCGCCCTGGTCGTTCGGACCGTCCTTGATCTTGTACTCGGACGCGAACGCCGCCGCCTGCGCCGGCGAATAGCCGGGGCCGCCGGGATCGGCGAGGTTGCGGAACGCGACATAGGACAGGCCGTGACAGGCCGCACAGACTTCCTTGTAGACCTTCAAGCCGCGCTGCAGCGAGCCACGGTCATAGGTGCCAAAAGGACCGGAGAACGACCACTTCTGGGCCGGCGGCGCAGTGCCGCCCTCCTCGGCCTTGGCGTTCTGGGTGCCGCCGACGAGCAGGCTGCCGGCCACCACCATCGCGAGCATCACAGAGGCCGCGGTCGCGGCCCTGCCCTTGCTCTTCGCCAGCACGTCGTCGGCGATCGAGTTCGGCACCGGACGCGGGGTCTCGATGCGGGCGAGCAGCGGCAGCACGATCAGGAAGTAGGCGAAGTAGCAGACCGTCAGGATGCGGCCGGCGATCACATAGATGCCTTCCGGCGGCTGCGAGCCGAGGTAACCGAGCAGGATGCAGACCACCACGAAGATCCAGAAGAACTGCTTGGCCAGCGGGCGATACTTCGACGAACGGGTCCGTGCGCTGTCGAGCCAGGGCAGGAAGCACAGGATGATGATCGCCGAGAACATCGCCACGACGCCGGCGAGCTTGTTCGGGATCGAACGCAGGATCGCGTAGAACGGCAGGTAGTACCATTCAGGCACGATGTGCGCCGGCGTCACGCCCGGGTTCGCCGGGATGTAGTTGTCGGCGTCGCCGAGATAGTTCGGCATGTAGAAGATGAACCAGGCGAAGAAGATCAGGAAGCAGGACACGCCGAACATGTCCTTGATCGTCGCATACGGCGTGAACGCAACGGTGTCCTTCTCGGTCTTGGCCTCGACGCCGGCCGGGTTGTTCTGACCCGCGACGTGCAGCGCCCAGACGTGCAGCACGACTACGCCGGCGATCACGAACGGGAGCAGATAGTGCAGCGAGAAGAAGCGGTTCAGCGTCGGGTTGCCGACCGAATAGCCGCCCCACAGCAGGGTCACGATGCTCTCGCCGAAATAGGGCACGGCCGAGAACAGATTGGTGATGACGGTGGCGCCCCAGAAGCTCATCTGGCCCCACGGCAGCACATAGCCCATGAAGCCCGTCGCCATCATCAGGAGGTAGATGATGACGCCGAGGATCCACAGCACCTCACGCGGCTCCTTGTACGACCCGTAATAGAGGCCGCGGAACATATGGATGTAGACGGCGAAGAAGAACATCGACGCGCCGCACGCATGCATGTTGCGCAGCAGCCAGCCGTAATTGACGTCGCGGACGATCAGTTCGACCGACTTGAAGGCGAGGTCGGCGTGCGGCGTGTAGTGCATCGCCAGGATCACGCCGGTCAGGATCTGCAGCGCCAGCATCATCGAAAGGATGGCGCCGAAGGTCCACCAGTAGTTCAGGTTGCGCGGCGTCGGATAGGCCACGAACGAGGAGTGGATCAGGCCGAAGATCGGAAGGCGCCGTTCGATCCACTTCAAGGCGGGGTTGCTCGGTTGGAAATCAGATGGTCCGCTCATTGATGCGATCCTGAAGAAGAAAAACGACGCGATGGGTCCAAGTGGAAGCTGAAATCCCGGAGGGGCCGGGACTTAGCCGATCTGGATTTTGGTGTCGGAAAGGAAGGCGTAAGGCGGCACCGCCAGGTTGGCGGGCGCCGGCCCCTGGCGGATACGACCGGAGGAGTCGTACTGCGAGCCGTGGCAGGGGCAGAAGAAGCCGTCGTAATTGCCTTCATGGGCGATCGGGATGCAGCCGAGATGGGTGCAGATGCCAATCACAACCAGCCACTGGTCGTGGCCGGCCTTGACGCGGGCCGAGTCGGGCTGCGGATCGGGCAGGCTCGAGAGCGCCACGCTCTGGGCCTCCTGGATCTGCTTCTTGGTGCGATGGCTGATGTAGATCGGCTTGCCGCGCCAGAAGACCTTGATGTCCTGACCCTCGGCGATCGGCGTCAGATCGACCTCGATCGGCGCGCCGGCCGCGATCGTCGCGGCATCCGGGTTCATCTGCGCAACCAGCGGCCAGACGGTGGCGGCTGCGCCGACCGCGGCGGCAGCTCCGGTTGCAACAAAGAGAAAATCACGGCGTGTCGGATGGTCCGCCGAAGACGCTGTCGTCACGATTCCTAGCCCTTTCTTTTCTGCAGCCGGTGGAACCGCCCTGGAGACGCAGGACGCGCCCCAAGAAAGGCTGCCGGCGCCCGCGGCCCCCGCGGCGGCAGAAAACCGCTATTCCCCACCCCAAATGGCGGAACAGCAGTCCAGAATCGTTCTATTGGCACCCTTGCCGGACGAGCGCAAGCCCGCTATCGGCTCGCACACGTGCAATGCACGAAATCCGCGCCGAGCGATGTTTTATTGAGACAATTTCATCCGGATTTCACAGGCCGCCCGCACCATGCAGATCGCGCTGTTCCAGCCCGACATCCCCCAGAATACAGGGACGATTCTGCGCCTCTGCGCCTGCCTGGACGTGGCAGCCCATATCATTGAACCGGCGGGCTTCGACACCTCGGACAGGAATTTCCGCCGGGCGGGTATGGACTATCTCGACCATGTGCGGTTGAAGCGTCACGACTCATGGTCGAAATTCGAGGAATGGCGGGCCGAGGCCGGATGCCGGCTGGTGCTGTTCACGACAAGGGCGGCGAAATCCTATCTTGATTTCGCCTATACGGCCTCCGATGTCCTGCTGTTCGGGCGCGAGACGGCCGGGGTGACCGACGCGGTGGTGGCCGCCGCAGATGCGCGGCTGGCGATTCCGATCCGGCCGACCATGCGCTCGCTCAATGTGGCCGTCACGGCGGCCATGGCCGTCGGCGAGGCGCTGCGGCAGACCGGTTCAGGAAGCGCCGGCTCGGGAATTGCCGGTTCGGCAACTTAAGGGATTTTTGGTGAGCTACGCGGTCAAGGAGATCTTTCTCACCCTGCAGGGCGAAGGCGCCCATGCGGGCCGCGCCTCCGTGTTCTGCCGCTTCGCCGGCTGCAACCTCTGGAGCGGCCGCGAGCAGGACCGCGCCGGCGCGGTCTGCAAGTTCTGCGACACCGATTTCGTCGGCACCGACGGCACGCTGGGCGGCCGCTATGCGACCGCCGAAGAGCTGGCCGGCACCATTGCCGCGCAGTGGACGGGAGGCGAGGCCGACCGCTACGTGGTCCTGACCGGCGGCGAGCCGCTGCTGCAGGTCGACGCGGCCTTGATCTATGCCCTGCACGGCCACGGCTTTGCGATCGCGATCGAGACCAACGGCACAATCGCCCCGCCCGACGGGCTCGACTGGATCTGCGTCAGTCCCAAGGCCGCAGCCGAACTCGTGGTGCGCAAGGGGCACGAGCTCAAACTGGTCTATCCGCAGGTGGAGAACACACCGGAGGATTTCGCGAGCCTCGCCTTCGAGCGCTTCTCGCTGCAGCCGATGGACGGCCCCGACGTGATCGAGAATACCGAGCGGGCGATCGCCTATTGCCTGAAGCACCCGCAATGGCGCCTTAGCGTGCAGACGCACAAGTCGCTCGGCATTAGATGAACTAACAGAATCGGATTGTTGAACGAGATGTGGGAATTGACGAAAGCGTTTCGGTTCGAGGCTGCGCACGCGCTGTCCGGAACGACCTTTGGCACCGCCAGCGAGGAGATTCACGGCCACTCCTTTCGCGCCGAAGTTACCGTGCGCGGCACGCCCGACCCCGCGACCGGTATGGTGGTCGATCTCGGCCTGCTCGAACGCGCCATGGCCGAGGTGCAGAAGACGCTCGACCACAAGTTCCTCAACAAGATCGAGGCGATCGGCGTGCCGACGCTGGAGAATCTGTCGCGCTTCATCTGGGAGCGGTTGCAACACGCAGGCAAGCTGACCCGCGTCAGCGTCCATCGCGACAGCTGCAACGAAAGCTGCACCTATTTCGGTCCGCAAGGTTAGTCATGCTGCCAACAGACCCCGCCATCATCGAGGACCGCAAGGCGCGTGCGCGCGGCTGGTTCGAGGCGCTGCGCGACGACATCTGCGCGGCCTTCGAGAAGCTCGAGGACGACGCCCCGTCCACGCTTTATCCCGGCGCCGTCGGCCGGTTCGCGCGGACCCCCTGGGACCGCACCGACCACACCGGCAAGCCGGGCGGCGGCGGCGTGATGTCGATCATGAAGGGCCGGCTGTTCGAAAAGGTCGGCGTGCACTGCTCGACCGTGCACGGCGAGTTCGCCCCCGAATTCCGCGCGCAGATTCCAGGTGCCGGCGACGATCCGCGATTTTGGGCGTCGGGCATTTCGCTGATCGCGCATCTGCGCAATCCGAATGTGCCCGCCGTGCACATGAACACCCGCTTCGTCGTCACCACCAAGGCGTGGTTCGGCGGCGGCGCCGACCTGACGCCGGTGCTGAACCGCCGGCGCACCCAGGAGGACCCCGATACGGTCGCCTTCCACGCCGCGATGAAGGAGGCGTGCAGCGGACCGAACGGCGTCGCCGACTACGACAAGTACAAGAAATGGTGCGACGAGTATTTCTATCTGCCACACCGCAAGGAAGCCCGCGGCATCGGCGGCATCTTCTATGACTGGCACGACAGCGGCGACTGGGAGGCCGATCTCTCCTTCACCCAGGACGTCGGGCGCAGCTTCCTGAAGATCTATCCCGACCTGGTGCGGCGCAATTTCGCGGCGGCCTGGAGCGCGGAGGATCGCGACGAGCAGCTGGTCCGCCGCGGACGCTATGTCGAGTTCAACCTGCTCTATGACCGCGGCACCATCTTCGGCCTAAAGACCGGCGGCAATGTGGATTCGATCCTGTCGTCGCTGCCGCCGGAGGTGAAATGGCCGTGATGAACCTGCCGCGCGCGATGCTGATCGACATGGATGACACCATCCTGTCGGCCTATGGACGCCCCGAGATCGCCTGGAACACGATCACCACCGAGTTCGCCGCGGAGCTGGCGCCCCTGCCCCCGGATCAGGTCGCGACGGCGCTATTGGCCTATGCGCGGCAATTCTGGTCGACCGCCGAGCCGATCTGGCGGATCAAGCTTGGCGAGGCGCGGCGGCTCACCGTGAAGGGCGGCTTCGCGGCGCTTGCGGCGGCCGGTCACCGCGCGCTGCCGGACGATCTTGCGGACCGCATCGCCGATCGCTTCACCGCCTATCGCGAGGAAGAGATGTTCGTCTTCCCCGGCGCGCATGAAGCGATCGATGCGTTGAAGGCGCTTGGCATCAAGCTCGCGCTGGTCACCAACGGCGCCGCCGACATGCAGCGCGCCAAGGTCGAGCGCTTCGCGCTCGGCCATCGTTTCGATCACATCCAGATCGAGGGCGAGCACGGCTTCGGCAAGCCGGAGGAGCGCGCCTACCTGCACGCGATGGAAGCGCTCGGCGTCACCGCACCGGACACCTGGATGATCGGCGACAATCTCGAGTGGGAAGTCGTGGCGCCACAGCGGCTTGGCATCTACGCGATCTGGATGGACGTGCACGGTGTCGGGCTGCCGCCGGGATCGACCATCAAGCCCGACCGCATCATCCGCTCGCTGAGCGAACTGGTTCCTGCCGCGCGCAAATAGCGCATCGCGGCCGTTTTCCACGTCAATTCCATTGAAGCTGGCGCCGGCCGTGATTTGGCTGTCATCACCGGTCGCTAGCCTGCCGCCCGCGTCATCCAGCGCGGAGGGAAAATCATGGAACTGAAACCAGGCGATGTTGTCATGCTGAAGTCCGGCGGCCATCCGATCACGGTCGTCGAAATCGACGAGGACAAGGTCGAGTGCCTGTGGATGGGAACGGACGGCGACCTGTTTCGCGAAACCGTGCCGCTTGTCGCACTCGAATCGACCGAGCTCGATCCGGAGGACGATGAAGAGGAAGACGACGAAGACGAGGACGACGAGGACGACGAGGACGAAGACGACGACGGCGACCGCAAGAAGAAGCGCAAGGCGGCGTGAGATCCATTGGCGCGATGCTGACTGGCAGGTGCCGGCAGCATCGCCTCCATGCGACGTTCGACCGATCGTCGTTCAGCCGATCGTCACCGTGCCGCCGCCGACCACGGCGGCATCGAGACGTCGGCAAGAAAACTCAGAGAAAATTCAAAGCCGATGGTCGCGGGTGAAACGGGCCGCAGTCTGGTCGGCGATATCAGACAGCATCTTCGGCTCCAGCGGAAAGTCCGCGGCCAACCAGGCATCCTCCGCCAGGGTCAGGACATGTCCGAGTGCCGGTCCCTCGGCAATGCCGCGCGCGATGAAATCCGATGCCCGCAACGGAAAGTGCGGCGCGCGCCAGCGCTCCGGCAGCGTGGCGAGCTCGCGCCATTGATCGACATCCTGGCCCGCGCCGGTGCGCGCCCAGGCGAGCAGCACCCGGTCGCGATAGGGCTCCTCGTCGAGCCGGTAGAGCCTGCGCTTGGCATGGGCCTCGTCCATGCCGGGCAAGCGCCACCAGCGATGGCCCATCGAATCGAGCGCCTTGGCCTCGGCGTTGGAGAGCCGCAGCCGGCTGGCGATACGCCGCGCGTCCTCGGTCACGGCGACCGTCAGCGCGGCGAGCCTTCGCATCGCGCTCGGCGCGAGCTTCATCAGTTGCTCGATCTCGATCATCGCCGCGAATGGCCCGGTATAGGCGACGCCGCCGAACAGCGGCTGCAGCAAACCACCGTCACCCATCGCGACCACTGCACTTGCGGCGCCGTTCGCGACCACGAGCTTGAGCATCTCCATGCGGATCCGCTCGGCCGACAGGCCGCTCAAACCGGCGCGCCCGCCGATGCAGGCGAGATAGCCGGCGCGATCGACCTCGCCCGCGCCATAGGCGGCATGGAAACGGAAGAAGCGCAGGATGCGCAGATAGTCCTCGGCAATCCGCTGCGCGGGATCGCCGATGAAGCGCACGCGCCTCGCCTCGATGTCGGCGAGGCCGCCGACGTGATCGTGCACGACGCCCGAAGCGTCGACCGACAGGCCGTTGATGGTGAAGTCGCGCCGCTCGGCGTCACGCACCCAGTCGCGACCGAACGCCACCCTGGCCTTGCGGCCATAGGTCTCGGTATCCTCGCGCAGCGTCGTCACCTCGAAGGGCTGGCTGTCGACGACCAGGGTCACCGTGCCGTGCTCGATGCCGGTCGGCACGCTCTTGATGCCCGCCCGCTTGGCGCGGCGGATCACCTCCTCCGGCAGCGCCGTGGTGGCGATGTCGATGTCGGCGAGCGGAATCTGCATCAAGGCGTTGCGCACGGCCCCGCCGATCACCCGCGCTTCCTCGCCGTCGGCATTGAGCAGGCCGAGCACGCGCGCCGCAGGCCCGGAAGCGAGCCATGGCGCGTCGGACAACAGGCGCACCTCGCTCATTTCTCAACTCCCGGCACCAGCTTGCCGTTCTCGATATGGGCTGGAACGTAGGTCGAATTCGGCGGCGCGCCAGTCAATTCGGCCAGCAGCACGAAGCTCACGATGACCATCACCAGCGCCACCAGCGTCAGCTTTGCGATCATGTCGAGCGGCCATGACGCCGGCAGCGTCACGCCGGACCGCGTCGCGATGAGGAAGATGGCATAGACCGCGAAGGGGATCAGAAAGATTCCGATCTCGGTCAATACCGTGCGGATCATGACAGATAGATCCGCTCATACAGCACGCGCAGAATGCCCGCGGTCGCGCCCCAGATGTAGCGCTCGGCGAACGGCATCGCGTAATAGGACCGGTCCATGCCGCGGAATTCCTTGGTGTGGATCTGATGATTCTCGGGATTCATCAGGAAGGCGAGCGGCACCTCGAACGCATCGACCACCTCCGCCTCGTTGATCGCAAGCGTGAATCCCGGCTTCACCTTCGCGACCGTCGGCAGGATGCGGAAGCCGAACGCGGTGCCATAAAGGTCGAGATAGCCGACCGGGTCGATGAATTCCCGCTTCAGTCCGACTTCCTCGCAGGCCTCGCGCAGCGCGGCATCGAGCGGCGAGGCGTCGGTGGCGTCGATCTTGCCGCCGGGAAACGAGATCTGGCCGGCATGGCTCGACAGATTGGGCGAGCGCTGCGTCAACAGCACGGTCGGCTCGGGGTGATCGACCACCGGGATCAGCACCGCGGCTGGCCGCACCGGCTGCTCCTGCGCCACGATCTCGAGCATGCGGTCGTTGCCGGAATCTCCGGTGCGCGGAATGATATGCGGATCGACCAGGCCCGGCGGCACATCGAAAGTGAGCCGCGTGCGGGCCCGCGCGAAGAATTCCGTCGAGCTGATCGTCGCCGGCTCCACCTTCAGCAACGGCTCGTTCAAAGTGCGTCCCTCACCTGACTGGCATCGGCCATCGCGAAGAACTCGCCGCCGGACTCGATGCCGAACATCTCCTGACCATCGACCATCCGCTGCTCGCCCATGTCAACCAGATCGTAATAGAGCGCGCGAGTGACCTTGGCCCACAAATCGGCGCGGACGTGCAGATAGGGCGTCAATCCGCCGTCCTCGGCCGCCTCGAATCTGAGGCCGTGGCCTTTCTCGCAATCGACCCAATCGTCGACATTGGTGCGGAACCTGAGCAGGCGGCCGCGCGCGTCTTCCCCGGTCTGCATTTCCACGGCAAGGAACGGCGCGTCATCGACGCGGATGCCGACCTTCTCCACCGGTGTCACGAGAAAGTGCTTGCCGTCCTCGCGCTTCAGGATCGTGGAGAACAGCCGCACCAGCGCGGGGCGGCCGATCGGCGTTCCCATGTAGAACCAGGTGCCGTCAGGCGCGATTCGCATGTCGAGATCGCCGCAGAATGGCGGATTCCACAGGTGAACCGGCGGCAGACCCTTGCGTCCGGCCGGACCCGACGTCGCAGCTTGATTGGCGGCCGTGGTGAGCCCTTCGAGACCCTTGCTCCCGAGGCCCGTAGTTTCCCTGCCGGAATCGCTCTGCCCTTGCTTCGCCATTGTTTGCCTTAAGGTTTCCTACCTTCAATCTGGCACGTTTGGTGCACATATCCTGAGATGTGGTCGGGATGTCATTCTCGCCACATCGTGATGCCGTTCATACCCTGAAACACCGATAAGGTGGGGATAGTTTAATTCAACGAATACATGGCCTTCGCTCAGGTTTAGCATGAGGGCCGAGATGACGACAGATGATGACGACGCGCCGATGTGCGCGCATCGTCAAGAAGGAGCGGATCGAATGGCTGGTGCAGACAGCGTCGAGAAACTGGAGGATGTGATCGTCCGTTCGGCCGAGCAGGTCGCGGGCCAGATCAAGGCCGCCAAGGAAGCGGTCTCCACCGTCATCTTCGGCCAGGACCAGGTGATCGAAAACACCCTGGTGACGATCCTGTCCGGCGGCCACGCGCTGTTGATCGGCGTGCCCGGCCTCGCCAAGACCAAGCTGGTCGAGACGCTCGGCGTCACGCTCGGCCTCGATGCCAAGCGCATTCAGTTCACCCCCGACCTGATGCCGTCGGACATTCTCGGCGCCGAAGTGCTCGACGAGAGCTCGGCGGGCAAGCGTTCGTTCCGCTTCATCGCAGGTCCCGTGTTCGCGCAGTTGCTGATGGCCGACGAGATCAACCGCGCCAGCCCGCGCACCCAGTCGGCGCTGCTGCAAGCCATGCAGGAGCAGC
This sequence comes from Bradyrhizobium brasilense, assembly GCF_029714345.1. NCBI lineage: Bacteria > Pseudomonadati > Pseudomonadota > Alphaproteobacteria > Hyphomicrobiales > Nitrobacteraceae > Bradyrhizobium > Bradyrhizobium brasilense. Next base: position 2,261,741 of record NZ_CP121669.1, on the reverse strand, counting down.
ACATCACCATTGCCGGCGCGCGGCATGATTTGCCAAAGCCGTTCCACGTGCTCGCGACGCAGAACCCGCTGGAGCAGGAAGGCACCTATCCGCTGCCCGAGGCGCAGCTCGACCGCTTCCTGATGGAAATCGACGTCGACTATCCCGATCGCGACGCCGAGCGGCGCATCCTGTTCGAAACCACCGGCGCCGAAGAGGCAGCGGCCAAGCCGTCGATGGACGCCGAGACGTTGCTCACCGCGCAACGCCTGGTGCGGCGGCTGCCGGTCGGCGATTCCGTGGTCGAGGCGATCCTGACGCTGGTCCGCGCCGCGCGTCCCGGCACCGAGGGCGGCGAGGCCGGCAAGCTGATCGCATGGGGCCCGGGTCCGCGCGCCAGCCAGGCCTTGATGCTCGCGGTGCGCGCCCGTGCATTGCTCGACGGGAGACTCGCGCCGTCGATCGACGACGTGCTCGATCTTGCCGAGCCCGTGCTCAAGCACCGCATGGCGCTGACCTTCTCGGCGCGCGCCGAGGGTCGCACCATTCCCGACGTGATCAAGCAACTGAAGACCCGGATCGGTTGATGGCCGCAGACAACAGGCACCAGAACGAGGAGATCCTTGCGGTTCGACGTGCCGATGGCGAAAGCCGAACGCTCGCCGCATCGCTGCCGCGTCTGGTGCTTGAGGCCCGCCGTGTCGCCGCCAACGTCATCCATGGCCTGCACGGCCGCCGCCGCGCCGGCTCGGGCGAGAATTTCTGGCAATACCGCCGCTTCGTCTCCGGCGAGCCGTCGCAGCGCGTCGACTGGCGCCGCTCGGCACGCGACGACCATCTCTATGTCCGCGAGCAGGAGTGGGAAGCCGCGCACACGGTGTGGATCTGGCCCGACCGCTCGCCGTCGATGGCCTTTGCCTCGCGCGAGGCGCGCGACAGCAAGCTGGAGCGCGGACTGATCGTAGCCTTCGCGCTCGCAGAGTTGCTCGTTGCGGGCGGAGAACGCGTCGGCATTCCCGGCCTGCTGAATCCGACGGCAAGCCTCAACGTGATCGACAAGATGGCGGAAGCGATGTTGCACGACGAGAAGACGCGCGCGAGCCTGCCGCCGTCCTTCGTGCCGTCGTCGCTGGCCGAAGTCGTCGTGTTGTCGGATTTCTGGTCGCCGATCACGGAGATCACGGCGATGCTGGCCGGGCTTTCCTCCTCCGGCGCGCACGGCACCCTGATCCAGGTCGTCGATCCCGCCGAAGAGACCTTTCCCTATTCCGGCCGCGTCGAATTCGTCGAGCCAGAGATCGGCAGCGTCATCACCGCGGGCCGCGCCGAGAGCTGGGCGAGCGACTATGTCGCCCGGGTCGCACTGCATCGCGACCAGATCCGCGGCGAGACCAACCGGCTCGACTGGCTGTTCTCGACCCACACCACCAGCCGCTCCGCGGCCGAGCTGCTGTTGTTCCTGCATGCCGGCATGATGGTGAGCAAGGGCGGCGGCCGCTCAACCGTCAAGGCGGGACGCAGCGCATGATCGCAGGCCTCCCCCTCTCCTTTGCCGAACCGCTGCTGCTGCTGGGGCTGGTCAGCCTGCCGGTGCTGTGGTGGCTGTTGCGCGTGATGCCGCCGCGGCCGCGCCGGATCGAGTTTCCGCCGACGCGGCTGTTGTTCGACATCGCGCCCAAGGAGGAGACGCCGTCGCGCACGCCGTGGTGGCTGACGCTGCTGCGGCTCGCCGCCGCCGCGCTCGTCATCTTCGCCGCTGCCGGCCCGATCTGGAATCCGCAGACCGGCGTTGCCGCCGGCAAATTGCCGCTGGTGATCCTGCTCGATGACGGCTGGAGCGCGGCCTCGAGCTGGGACGCGCGGATCAGGGCCGCCGACGAACTGATCGCCAACGCGGACAGCGACCGCCGCGGCGTCGCGCTGGTGCCGCTGTCCGAGCCCGCGCGCGACATCACGCTGATGCCGGCCGGCGCCGCGCGCGTCGCGCTGCGCCAGCTCGCACCGAAGCCCTACTCGGTCGATCGGGTTGAAACTCTCGGCACGCTTGGACGTTTCCTCAAGTCGACCGGCGACTGCGACATCGCTTGGCTGTCCGACGGCGTCGACACCGGACGCGGCAGCGAATTCACCGAGGGGCTCGGCAAGGTGATCGAGAGCCGCAATCTGACGATCTATGCGGGCGGAGCGCAGTCGGCGCAGGCGCTGGTCGCGGCCGAGAACGCCGCCGCCAAGATGACGGTGAAGGTGCTGCGCACCGAGAGCGGCATCGCGGCGGGAACGGTGCGCGCGGTCGACGCCAAGGGCTCGCCGATCGGCGAGGCGCGCTACACATTCGGACCGCAGGATCGCGAGACCGAAGCCGCCTTCGATCTTCCGGTCGAATTGCGCAACGACATCGCACGGCTCGAAATCTCCGGCGAGCATTCGGCCGGCGCCGTGCAGCTGCTTGACCGGCGCTGGCGCCGCCGCGCCATCGGCGTGGTCTCGGGTGCGAGCAACGACACTGCGCAGCCGCTGTTGGCGTCGACCTTCTATCTCTCCCGCGCGCTGTCGCCATTCGCCGATGTCAGGCTCGGCGATCGCGGCGCGCCGCAGCAGGTGATCGGGCAATTCCTCGACCAGCGGCTGCCGATGATCGTGATGGCCGACGTCGGCACGCTGTCGCCGGAGATCCGCGACCGGCTCAATGCCTGGATCGAGCAAGGCGGCGTGCTGGTGCGCTTCGCAGGTCCGCGCCTCGCCCAGGCCGATGACGACCTCGTTCCCGTCAAGCTCCGCCGCGGCGGACGCACGCTCGGCGGCAGCCTGACCTGGGAGAAGCCGCAGCACATGGCCTCGTTCGCCGCCGATGGCCCGTTCTCGGGCCTCACTGTGCCGAAGGACATCACCGTCAACCGCCAGGTGCTGGCCGAGCCCGACGCCGTGCTCTCGACCAAGAGCTGGGCCTCGCTGGAGGACGGCACGCCGCTGGTCACCGGCGAGCGTCGCGGCAAGGGCGTGGTCAGCCTGTTCCATGTCGGCGCCGACATGCGCTGGTCGGATCTGCCGATGTCCGGCACCTTCGTCGAGATGCTGCGCCGGCTGATCGACATGTCCGGCTATACCTCGAAGCCCGGCCCGGGCGTCGCCAGCGATCCCAATGCCGAGACGGTTGCGCCGCTGCGCACGCTCGACGGCTTCGGCGTCTTCGGCCCGCCGCCCTCGAGCGCCAAGCCGATGTCGGCGGACTATCGCGATCGCGGCACGGCCGACCATCCGCCCGGCTTCTACGGCACTGCCGAGAGCCCGATCGCGGTCAACACGCTCGCCTCGGCCGATCGGATCGCGCCGCTCGACACCTCAGCCCTGCGCGCGACGCGTGCGAGCTATACCAACGCCGAACCGCGCGACCTGCGCGGCATCATGCTGTCGACGGCGCTGGCGCTGTTCCTGCTCGATGCGATCGTGGTGGCCATGCTCGGCGGCGGCCTTGCCGCGCTGATCCGGCGGCGCGCGGCACCGGCCGTGCTCGCGTTGGCCTTCATCCTTGCGACCACGATGGTACCCTCGCCGAGCCGCGCGCAGAACGCCAGCAGCGACGACTTCGCCATCAAGGCGGTGTCGCAGACGCGGCTCGCCTACGTCGTGACCGGCAATGCCGACGTCGATTCCATCGTCAAGGCGGGGATGTCCGGGCTGACGTTGTTCCTCGGACAGCGCACCGCGCTGGAAGCCGGCGATCCCGTCGGCATCGATCCCGCGCGCGACGAGCTGGCGTTCTTCCCCCTGATCTACTGGCCGATCGTGCCGGGCGCGCCGAAGCCGCCGCAGGACGCCATCAACAAGATCGACGCCTACATGAAGCAGGGCGGCACCGTCATCTTCGATACCCGTGACGCCGTCGAAGCGCCGCCGGGGGACAACGGCTCATCGCAAACGCCCGGCATGCAGACGCTGCGCGAATTGCTGTCGACCCTCGACGTGCCCGAGCTCGAGCCGGTGCCGCGCGAGCACGTGCTGACCAAGACGTTCTATCTGCTGCGCGACTTCCCCGGCCGCTTCAATTCCGGCCAGACCTGGGTCGAGGCGCTGCCGCGCGAAGACGACGACGAGGCTGCGCAGCGCCCGGCGCGCGGCGGCGACGGCGTCTCGCCGATCATCATCACGTCGAACGACCTCGCCGGCGCCTGGGCGATCCGCCCCGACGGCCAGCCGATGCTGCCGCTGACGCCGGGCGAACCGCGCCAGCGCGAATTCGCCTTCCGCGCCGGCGTCAACATCGTGATGTACACGCTGACCGGCAACTACAAGGCCGACCAGGTGCACGCGCCTGCCTTGATCGAGCGGCTAGGACAATAATATGAACTACGGTATCGCGTTCACACCGCTGGTTCCTTCGCTCGTGCTGTGGCTCGCGCTCGGCGCGATCGTCGTCATTGCCGTGCTGCTCCTGGTGTCGCGCGCGCGGGGCGCCGCGGTGCGGGTCGCGGCGCTGGCGCTGATCCTGCTGGCACTGGCCAATCCCTCCTTCACCCGCGAGGACCGCGAGCCGCTGTCTTCGGTCGCTGCCGTCGTGGTCGACAAGAGCCCAAGCCAGAATTTCGGCACGCGCAACCAGGAGACCGACAAGGCGCGGCAGGCGCTGGTCGACAGCCTGAAGCAGATCAAGGGCCTCGAGGTCCGCGTCGTCGAGGCCGGTCAGGCCGATGGCGAGACCGATGGCACAAAACTGTTCGGCGCGCTGACGTCGGCGCTGTCGGACGTTCCGGTCGAGCGCGTCGCCGGCGCCTTCATGATCACCGATGGCCGCGTGCACGACATTCCCGCCAACGCCCAGGCGCTCGGCTTCCAGGCGCCGGTGCACGCGCTGATCACCGGCCGCAAGGACGAGCGCGACCGCCGCATCGCGATCACCGCCGCCCCGCGCTTCGGCATCGTCGGCCAGACCCAGACCATTACCTTCCGGCTCGACGACCAGGGCGTCACCGGCGAGCGCGCCAAGGTCACGATCCGCCGCGACGGCGAAGTGATCAACGAGCGCACGCTGACCAGCGGCCAGACCTCGAGCGTCGACATCGACATCAAGCACGCTGGGCCCAACATCGTCGAGATCGAGGCCTCGCCGCTCGAGAACGAGTTGACGCCGGTCAACAATCGCGCCGTGGTCGCGATCGACGGCGTGCGCGACAAGCTGCGCGTGCTGCTGGTGTCCGGCGAGCCGCATTCCGGCGAACGCACCTGGCGCAACCTCTTGAAATCCGACCCCAGCGTCGATCTCGTGCACTTCACCATTCTGCGTCCGCCGGAGAAGCAGGACGGCACGCCGATCAACGAGCTGTCGCTGATCGCATTTCCGACCCGCGAGCTGTTCCAGCAGAAGATCAACGAATTCCAGCTGATCATCTTCGACCGCTACGCCCGCCAGGGCGTGCTGCCGATCGCCTATTTCGACAACATCGCTCGCTATGTCCGCGCCGGCGGCGCGGTGCTGGTGTCCGCCGGCCCCGACTACGCCTCGACCACCAGCATCTGGCGCACGCCGCTGGATTCGGTGCTGCCGGCCGAACCGGTCGGTGTGACCGAGAAGCCGTTCTACGCGCATCTGAGCGATGCCGGTAAGCGCCATCCGGTGACGCGCGGGCTGGAAGGCTCGAATGCCGAGCCGCCGCATTGGAGCCGGTTCTTCCGCACCGTCGATACCCGCAACGCAATCAATCCGCCGGTCATGACCGGCGCCGACGGCAAGCCGCTGCTGCTGCTGTCGCGCTTCGGCGAAGGCCGCGTCGCGCTGCTGCTCTCGGACCACATCTGGCTGTGGGCGCGCGGCTACGAGGGCGGCGGCCCGCATCTCGATTTGTTGCGGCGGGTGTCGCACTGGCTGATGAAGCAGCCCGACCTCGACGAAGAGGCGCTGCGCATGCAGGTGCAGGGTAAGGATCTCATGGTGGTGCGCCAGACGATGGCCGACACCGTATCGCCGGTCACCGTGACGTCGCCGAGCGGCACCACGCATGAACTGACGCTCACCGCCGGCGATCCCGGCGAGTGGCGCGCGACGCTGCCCGCCAACGAGCTCGGCCTGTGGCAGGCCACCGACGGCACGCTGAAGGCGCTTATCAATGTCGGCCCGACCAACCCGAAGGAATTCTCGGAGGTCACCTCGACCACCGACATGCTGAAGCCGCTGGCGCAAGCGACCGGCGGCGACGCACGGCGCATCGTCGACGGTTCGAGCCTCGATATGCCGCGCGTCGTGCCGGTGCGCTCCTCCTCGATCTTCCGCGGCGACGGCTGGCTCGGCGTCAAGATGCGCGACGCCAGCGTCGTTAAGGGTGTCGGCGTGCTGCCGATGTTCGCCGGCCTGGTCGGCCTGCTGCTGTTGCTCGGCGCGTTCGCGGCAACATGGCTGCGCGAGGGACGCTGAGCCCGGCCGGGCTCACGTTTGCGTTGCATCAAGCACACACAGGCAATGCATCGACACGGTTTGTCTGAACGCTGGTTGACATCGCGCATGCCATCCGATGTTATAATGTAACATCGGGGCGCTGGGGTGTTGATGCGCTCCCGATTGGGCGGGCGTCATCAGACATGCAGTGGTTCCGGCGACACATCAAGACTGGCTCGCGGCTGGCGCTGTTCGCGCTCGCCGTCCAGTTCATGCTGTCGTTCGGGCATTTCCATCCGATCGCGGCTGCGCAAGCGGCGCCCGCAGGCCAGACCGGGCTGTCGCTGGTCGATCTCGCCTATATCGGGACCTCGGCGACGCCGGACCTCGCGGTCCAGGTGACCGGGACGCCACAGCCCGCCAATCACGACAACGACCGGCATCCGGCCGACAATTGCGCGATCTGCGCCGTCATCTCGCTCGCGAGCAGCATGCTGTTCACGGCGCCGCCGGTGCTGTTGCTGCCGGAAGCGATCGAGCTTCTGTTCCGCACCACCAATGCCGAATTCGCCCATCTGAAATCGGCGCCGGCGGCCTTCCGCTCCCGCGCACCTCCCCTGTCCTGACATCGACTGATTGCTGCACGCCCTGAGCGGACGGCCGCGTCACATTTGCGGCCTGCGCCAGCGGGGCAAATCGGAATCGATCCGTCATTTCGACGGGCCTGGAACGGGACAATGACACTTCAGAAGAAACGAGCACTCTATATCGGGAGCGTGAGCTGGCTATTGCTGGGCGCGATGAGCCACAATGCGCTGGCCGACGACGCGCCGACGCAACTCCCTGACATCACCGTGACGGCACCGAGCCCGATCCAACGGCACCGGGCGGCGCCAACGCGTACGCCGAGTCATGTTGTCCGGGCCGCGCCGAGCCGCAACCGCGAACGCGCTGCGGCCGCGCAACCGGCGGCTGCGGCACCAGCGCCGGCACCGCAGCAGGGCGTGCTGCCCGTGGTTACCGATCAGTTCGCCACCGTCACCGTGATACCCAACGAGGAACTGCGGCGCTCCGGCGCCGCCACGCTCGGCGATCTCCTGTTCTCCAAGCCCGGCATCACCGGTTCGAGCTTCGCGCCGGGCGCGTCGAGCCGGCCGATCATCCGCGGCCTCGACGTCAACCGCGTCGGCATCGTCGAAAACGGTCTCGGCGGCGGCGGCGTGTCGGATCTCGGCGAAGATCATTTCGTCCCGATCGATCCGCTCTCGACCAACCAGATCGAAGTGGTGCGCGGCCCGGCCGCGCTGCGCTACGGCTCGACCTCGATCGGCGGCGTCGTCAGCGCCACCAACAACCGGATTCCCGATGCGATGCCGACCTGCGTGGCGGCGCCGTTCCAGAGCTACGGATTGCCGGTGAAGGCTCCGCTGGCCGACGCCGGCGCGCCGGGTTGCCTCAATGTCGAGACCCGCACGTCGGTCAGTTCGGTCAATCGCGGCGTCGAGGGCGGCATGCTGCTGGACGCCGGCGGCAACAATGTCGCCGTGCATGCCGACGTCTATGGCCGCTCGACCAGCGACTACAGCATCCCGAGCTATCCATATCTGTTCGACCAGACGCGGCCGGTGAACGGCCGCCAGCCGAACTCCGCGACGCAGTCGGACGGCGCGTCGGTCGGCGCCTCCTATTTCTTCCAGGGCGGCTATATCGGCGCGGCGATCACCCAGAACGACTCGCTCTACCACATCCCCGGCATCGACGGCGCCGACCACCAGACCCGGATCGACGCGCACCAGACCAAGATCGCCGTCAAGGGCGAGTACCGGCCCGATACTGCTGCGATCGATGCGGTGCGGTTCTGGGTCGGCGCGACCGACTATCGCCACAACGAGCTCGGCCTCGCCGATCCGACCGACCCGTTGAGCGACGGCGTGCGGCAGACCTTCACCAACAAGGAGCAGGAAGCCCGCGTCGAGGTGCAGATGATGCCGTTCAACGCGCGCTTCGCCACGGTGACGACCGCGTTCGGCGTGCAGGCCGGGCATCAGGAGCTGACCGCGCCGAGCCCGGACGATCCGACCTCGCTGTTCAACGGCCTGTGGAGTCCGAACAACAACAACCGCGTCGCGGGTTACGTGTTCAACGAGTTCAAGTTCACGGATTCGACCAAGGCGCAGATCGCCGGCCGCATCGAACATGTCGACCTGCACGGATCGATGCCGAATTTCCCGGCGGACTATCTGCCTGACGGCGCACCGCAGAGCTCGATCGCACGCAATCCGTCCTACACGCCGGTCAGCGGCAGCATCGGGCTGCTGCAGAACCTGCCCGGCGATCTCGTCGGCAGCATCACGGCGCAATATGTCGAACGCGCGCCGAAGCCTGCGGAGCTGTTCTCGCGCGGCGCGCATGATGCGACCGCGACCTTCGACATCGGCAATCCGAACCTGACCATCGAGACCGCGAAATCGGTCGAGATCGGCCTGCGCAAGGCGACCGGACCGTTCCGCTTCGAAGCCACCGCCTACTACACCCGCTTCAGCAACTTCATCTATCGCCGCCTGACCGGGGTGATGTGCGGCGACGATTTCGACTCCTGCGGCAATGGCGATCCCAACAATGAGGCGCGGCAGGCGGTTTATTCGCAGCGTGACGCGATCTTCCGCGGCGCCGAATTCCAGAGCCAGTTCGACATCGGTCCGCTCAACGGCGGCATCTGGGGCATCGAGAACCAGTTCGACGTGGTGCGCGCGACCTTCACCGACGGCACCAACGTGCCGCGGATTCCACCGGTGCGGCTTGGCGGCGGCTTCTATTGGCGCGACAGCAACTGGCTGACCCGCATCAATCTGGTGCACGCCTTCGCGCAGAACGACATCGCTGTCATCGGCGAGACCCCGACCGCGGGCTACAATCTCCTCAACGCGGAGATCACCTACAACACCAAGCTGAATTCGTCATGGATCGGCGCACGCGAGATGACGCTTGGTCTGGTCGGCAACAACCTGCTCAACCAGAACATCCGCAACTCCGTTTCTTATACCAAGGACGAGGTGCTGATGCCGGGCCTCGGCATACGGGCGTTCGCCAACCTGAAGTTCTGAGACGTGCGTATCCCTCTGCCGCCAGCGGCAGAGGGATTTTGCGATCGCGTAACCCGGTTGGAGCGCAGCGCAATCCGGGGGGACTGCTCCCGCGGTGAGACTGATCCCGGATTTCGCTTCGCTCCATCCGGGCTACGAGCGTCTCTGAGGGGAGCTGCGTAACCTGCTCGGTCTGGACGATCAGTGGCCGACGACGACTTCGCTGATCTGGATCACCGGCTGCTGGTCGGTGTAATTCGGGATGTCGCCCATGATCTCCTGGGCGTGCTTGCCCATGCCGGCCGCGAAGGCCTCAACCGAGTCGCAGAAGATGTGGCACATTCCGACATAGGTTGCAGGTTGCCCCGGCGCGCCCCCGGCGAGACCCTTGTCGACGGTGTAGTATTTGCACGCGTCGCCGAGGCGCGCCTTCACCAGCGGCATGTGCTTGTCGCGATAATAGTCGTGATCAAAGCGTGCGCCTGGATTGTTCGGATACATCACACTGACTTTGATCATGGCGCGCACTCTCCCTGTTGATATGACATGCGCCGGTCTTGTCCCGGCGCTTGCCTCAACTGTGCTTCAGTTTCCGATGGTGCGCAACCGTTCCGGCACCGCTCGCGCGGATGTCAGATCGCCTTGCTCCAGTCCGGCAGGATTGGCCCGGACACGCCCTCGGCCGCGCCGTCGACCAGTTCCATGACAAGCAGGCGACTGTAATCGACCGGGCCGGGCATGGTCATCCGCCCCTTCGGGACCGGCTTGAAGCCGACCCGCGCGTAGTATGGCTCGTCGCCGACCAGCACGATCAGCCGATGGCCCTTGGCGCGGGCGTCGTTGATCGCACGCTCGAGCAGCGCACGGCCGACGCCGCGGCTGCGGAACGGCGGCTCGACCGTCAACGGCCCAAGCATCAGGGCCGGCGTATCGCCGATCGTGACCGGCAGCTGGCGCACCGAGCCGACCAGCAGCGTGCCGATCCGCGCCGTGAAGGAGACATCGAGCAAATGATCGACATGCTCGCGCAGCCGGTAGGCGCTGAGCACGAAGCGGCCGGGCCCGAAGGTGCGCTCGTGCAGACGCTCGATCGCCTGGGCGTCTTTCGGGGTCTCGGGCAGGATGGTCAGGGACAATTCGGTCATTGTGGGGCGCGGGATAGCATCTGGCGCGGGCGCGGTCCATCACCGCCATGTCGCCGTCGGCGGCTTGCCCTCGAGCACCTCCGCGATCCGCAGCCGCGTACCCGGGGTGGTCTCGTCAGGCAGATCAGCCGGATCGAAGAAGCCGCAGGCCACGATCTCGCGATTCGGCTCCGGCAGGCGGTCCTGCCGGTAGTTCCTGACGACGTAGACCGCGACATGATCGCGCGGCGAGACGTGGCTATTGTGGAAGATGCCGTGCAGCACCGGCTCGCCCTTGAGCTCGATCCGCCCCTCCTCCTCCAATTCGCGCCGCAGCGACTCGATAAAACTTTCGCCGACCTCGACCCCGCCGCCAGGCAGATACCAGCCATGGACGTAGCTGTGCTTGACCAGGAACACCCTGTTGTCGGCATCGAGCACGACGGCACGGACCCCGAGCGTCATGCTGCGGACGAGCCGCCAGTAGAAATGAAACACCCATCTGATCTGCGGCTCGTAGCGCTTGCGTAAATCGAGCAGGACCGTCACTGAACCCTCGACATCATGGTGTTTGATCCGTGCTTTGATCCTTGCGCGCCTGCGCAGCTCTTGCCAATACAGGGCAGGACGTTCGGGATAGCACGACATGACCGGCTGCCGGCCACTTTTCGCGGACAATCCGAAGGGAATCGCATGATGGCGGCGTTCCGCCTCGCGCATCTGTCGGACCCGCATCTGCCGCCGCTGCCGGCGGCGCGGCTGCGCGATCTCGCCGGCAAGCGCGCCTTCGGCTACCTGAACTGGACGCGCAACCGTCACAAATATCACCGCCGCGACGTGCTCGACGCGCTGGTGTCGGACATGCAGGCGCAGCAGCCGGACCACATTGCCGTGACCGGTGACCTCGTCAATCTGGCACTGGATGCCGAGTTCAATCCGGCCCGGCAATGGCTGGAGGGGGTAGGTTCGCCTGCCGACGTCACCGTGGTCCCCGGCAACCACGACGCCTATGTGCGCGCGACCCGGCATCGCTTCGTCAGTCACTTCGGCGACTATCTGCGCGGCGACGCCGACGGCGCGGCAACGCATTTTCCGTTCGTGCGCCGCCGCGGGCCGCTGGCGCTGATCGGCGTCTCCTCGGCGGTGCCGACCCCGCCGCTGATGGCGACCGGCTGGCTCGGCCATCCTCAGCTCGATGCGCTCGATGCGATTCTCGCGCAGCTGTCGCGGGAGGACGCCTTCCGCGTCCTCTTGGTGCATCACCCGCTGCACTCCGACGGCCGCGCCAAGCGGCTGACCGATTCGCATCAGCTGCTGGCGCTGCTCAGGCGCCACGGCGTCGAACTGGTGCTGCATGGCCACGACCACATCCATTCGACGATGTGGTTCGACGGCCCGGAGCGGAAGATCCCGGCGATCGGCGTGCCGTCGGCATCGGCGCTGGCGCGCAAGCACTATCCGGCGGCGGCCTACAATTTGTTCACGATCGAGCGTGACGGCAATGGCTGGCGCTGCGAGCAGACCGTGCGCGGGCTCGGCGATCACGCCGGCATTCGCGAATTGAAGCAAGCACGACTAGCCTAATCGCCGCCCCCGCCACCGCCGCACCCACCGCCGCAACCGCCGCCGCTGTCACCGCCGCCACCATCACCGCCGCCGTCACCGCCATCGCTGCCACTGCTCCCGTCGCTGCCGGCATCGCCGAAGCCGGCTGACGATCCGTCGATCGAGGAGTCGGAGAAATCGCCGCCGCAATAGGGACTGCTACCACCGATGCCGCTGCGGCGCAGCGCCTCGCAGTCGGTGTGATAGATGAAGCCGTTCGCGATGTTCAGCTTGGCGTCGAGCGCGAACAGCAGCGGCAGCCGGGTCGGCCTGACCGGATCGATGTTCTCGTATTTGCAGCAGTACCACCAGACCCGGCGCAGCCCCTCATTGCTCCTGCGCCGCTCCTTCACCAGGACCACCGCGGGGGTGTGATGCAGGAAGCTGCCGAAGGCGCGGCGGCAGAACGCGTCGTATTCGCGGGTGTAGAGAATGAATTCGTGCCAGAGGTCGTCGGCCGCCTGCGACGGCATCGAGACGTAGCGCTTGCCGCTCATCAGATAGGCGAGGAAGAATTGCCGCAGGCCGCGCGAGACCAGCGCGCTGTCCTTGCGGGTGAAGCCGGGGTGACGCTTCTCGAGCCGCGCCAACAGGCCCGCCGGCCAGTAAAAGGTGCGGATGTATTCGGCGCGCCGCAACGTCTGCCACTTGCCGAACAGCACGGCGCTGCCGACCACCGCGGCCGCCGCCAGGACGCCGAAAAATGCCGAGGCGGGTGTTATGACCACGATGCCCCGCCCCTTGAGCGGCTAGAAGTTTTGCAAGCTCGCATACAGCGCGAGACCGAACAGCGCGAGCGCGCCCATGACGAAGCCGAACACGAACATGCCGATCCCGCCGCGGCGCTTCGGCGCCACCGGCACGGGCGGCGGCGCCGGCGGCTCGGCAACCGGAAGCGGCGTTGCCACCATCGCATGCTCGCGCTCGATCAGGCGGCGCGCGACATAGTCGGTGACGGCATCGACGATCGCGGCCACGTCATGCGATTCGGCAAGCACGATGCGGCCGAACCTCGTGTCCTGCACGAAGCGGTAGATCCGCTTGTCGCGCCCCATCAGCACATGCGCGACGACGTCGATCCACAGCCGCGGCGTCTCGCCCTGGCTGATGCCGCGGTCGAACAGATCGACCTTGTCCGGCACCTGCGCGAACAGCGGATCGAGCGCATCGTTGAGGATCTCGAGCCGCGCCACCTCGGCGTCGCGCAACTCGACGACGACACCGGTGCGATCGGCCGCCTCGATCCGCGCCCGTCGCAACGCCTCTCGCAGCGTCGGCCGCATCTCGCGCGCCTCGCTGCCGGTGTTCTGCGGATCGGACATGCCTTGCGGTCTCGTGGTGACGGGTTTCCTGCGCATTAACCTATCAGCAACCAAGATGTCCGCAAAGGGCGTTGGTTCCCAAGCACTTAGGTCGCCACTTATCCCCAGATCAAAGACCTGACGCTGTCCCAAAAGCGGTCGACCCCACCCGGATGAAACCGGATGGGGCCGCCGTCCTTGGACGTTTTCTTAGCTCTGAAAATTCTGGCGCTCAGGCCGAAACCCGCGACGGCTCCTCGACGATGGAGAAGCGCACGCCGGCCTTGTGGCGGCTCTCTTCCGAAACTTCCTTCCAGCACTCTTCGGCTTCCTTGCGGGTCTTGAACGGACCGCGGACCTGGGCCGACCCTTCGACGAGCTTGTGGAAGTTCATCGACCCGAACTCTCCGCCGATCACCCAGAAATTGCTGCCCTTGCTCATCGTCAGTCTCCTTCAAAAAATCGGGCTGCCTTTGCCCAGCCGCCTGTACCTTGATCCCCGCAACCTGCTCGTCCGATCGACATTCTTGACAGAGCATTGCGAACCGCGTGTCAGGAGATAAACGCGAAAACGCGAAGTTCGTACAGATGCCTTGTTATTTATTGGTGATGTCATGTAACATATGAACTTGTAATAAATGTCGATTTGTAAATTTTGTCACAAAATAGGTCAGGAAGCCTGCCATGCCTGGCGAGTCCGGAAAGAAACTCTTCGTCGGTCCGCGCTTCCGGCGGATCCGCCAGCAATTGGGGCTGTCGCAGACCCAGATCGCCGAGGGACTCGGCATCTCGCCCTCCTACATCAACCTGATCGAGCGCAACCAGCGCCCGGTGACGGCCCAGATCCTGCTGCGGCTGGCCGAGACCTACGACCTCGACTTGCGCGACCTCGCCACCGCCGACGAGGACCGCTTCTTCGCCGAACTCAACGAGATCTTCTCCGATCCCCTGTTCCGCCAGATCGACCTGCCGAAGCAGGAGCTGCGCGACCTCGCCGAGCTCTGCCCCGGCGTGACGCATGCGCTGCAGCGGCTCTACGCCGCTTACACCGAGGCGCGACGCGGCGAGACGCTGGTGGCGGCGCAGATGGCCGACCGCGAAGGCTCGCAATTCGACGCCAACCCGATCGAGCGGGTGCGCGACCTGATCGAGGCCAACCGCAACTATTTTCCGGAGCTCGAGACCGCCGCGGAGAATTTGCGCGACGAGCTCAACGTGCCGACCGAAGGCCTGTTCACGGCGCTGACCACGCGCCTCCGCGAAAAACATTCGATTCTGACCCGCGTGATGCCGGTCGACGTGATGCGCGAGACGCTGCGCCGTTTCGATCGGCATCGCCGTCAGCTCTTGATCTCCGAACTGGTCGACAGCTCCGGCCGCAGCTTCCAGCTTGCGCTGCAGATCGGCTTTGTCGAGTGCGGCGCTTCGATCGACGCCATCGTCAGCCGCGCCGGTCCGCTCGACGACACCGCGCGCCGGCTCTACCGCATCACGCTCGCCAATTACTTCGCAGCCGCCGCGATGATGCCCTATCAGGCGTTTCATTCCGCAGCCGAAGCCTTGAGCTACGACGTCCATGTACTGGCGCAGCGTTTCAACGCCGGCTTCGAGCAGGTCTGCCACCGCCTCACCACGCTGCAACGGCCGAACGCGCGCGGCGTGCCGTTTTTCCTGCTCCGCGTCGACAATGCCGGTAACGTGTCGAAGCGGTTCTCCTCCGGCACCTTCCCGTTCTCCAAGTTCGGCGGCACCTGCCCGCTCTGGAACGTGCACTCGACCTTCGACATGCCGGATCGCCTGCTCAGCCAGGTGATCGAATTGCCGGACGGCACGCGCTACTTCTCGATCGCGCAGATGGTGCGCCGGCCGGTGGCGCCCTACCCGCAGCCGCAGCCGCGCTTTGCGATCGGACTCGGCTGCGAGATCCGTCATGCAGCCAAGCTCGTCTATGCCACCGGCATGGATCTGGAGAAGGTCGAGGGCACCCCGATCGGCGTCAACTGCCGGCTTTGCGAGCGCGAGAATTGCAGCCAGCGCGCCGAGCCGCCGATCACGCGCACCCTGATCCTGGACGAGACCACGCGGCGCGTGTCCTCGTTCGCGTTCTCGAATGCGCGGGAGTTGTGAGCCAAGGATCAATCCGCCGATCAATCCACCGCGGCAAAGGCCTTGCACCAGCCGTCCTTGCTGATCGCGCCCTCGACCACCTTGCAGCCGTCGGGTGCGACGAACAGCGTGCACATCTCCTGCACGAGGCGCTGGTCCGGCGCGGCGCCTGGCCGCCGAAAACGGAGGAGCATTCGACCGAGGACGACGTGCGCTAAAGCATGATCCGGAAAAGTGCGAAGCGGCTTTCCCTCGCGACAACGCGTTTGCGCGAATCACACACCAAACTAAAGCGCGATGACGATTCGACCCAGCGCGTGTACCCGACGCGACTAATCCGTTGACGTCGTGACCTGACCGCAGGTTCACCCAATGAAAACGGCGGGAGGAACTTTCGGTTCCGCTGCGAGTCATATTTGTGACGCGATGTGGCCTGGACCGCCAAGGGAGAGACCGAGGGAGAGATCATGTCAAAGTCCCGCCTTGGAATGGCTGCGGCCGGCGTTGCAATTGGCGTTCTGGGAGCGCTGCCGAGCGCGGCCGAGGCGGGTTTCCGCCTGCGCGTTGGCGGCCCCGTGAGTGTCGCGCGCTTCGCGATGGCCGGCGTGCTGTCGGTCGCGGGTCTCCGCCACGCACGCATGGCGGCGCGCCACAGCCGCGTCCGCACGGCTGCTCTAAGACCGCAAGATCTTCGCCCCGCCGCCGAGTCGATCGGCCCGAGTGAGCGCGCGCAGCTCACGGCCGTCGCCGCGCTGGCCGGCTGGCAGGGCGGCCGAGCTGCGCAAGGCTGGTGGCAGCACTCCGACGGTTCATACGGCTGGGTCGGTCCGCTCTTCTGGCCGTTTGCCTATAGCGATCTCTATGACTACGCGCTTCTCAATGATGGCAGCGGCTTCTGGGCCTATGGCTACGGCGATCTCTACGCCGCGATCTTCTCGCCTTACGCTGCGAGCGATCTCTCAGCGTTTGCGGCCGAGCGCCCCGCCGGGAGGCGGCATCGCAAAGCGCCCTCGGTGCAGGAATTCTGTAGCGGCGACACCGCCGAGACGACCGGCCTTCCCCTCGAGCGGATCGGCCTAGCGGTCGCGGCGAACGAGGCGCAGCGCGCAGCCTTCGACGAGTTCGCGAGCGCCTGGATTTCCGCCGGCAACACCATCCGCGCTTCCTGTCCAGCACAGACCGCAACCACCGCGCTGGAGCGATTCGCGGCCATGCAGAGCCGCGTCAACGCGATGCTGAGCGCAGTTGCGACCGTTATGCCGCCATTTCAAAAATTCTACGATCTCCTAAGCGATGAACAGAAGGCCCAGCTCAACACGCCCGAACGCGACCGCCGCGCTAACGCTGCGGCCGCGAAGCTGAAGGAGATGCAGGACGCCGCCTGCCAGGCGAGCCGTGAACCGCAAGACGAGCAACAGGCCGAAAAGCAATACCGCCAGCTCGTCGCCCAGCAATGGCCCCTCGACGACATCGTCGCCAGCCTAAAACTGAACGATACGCAACGCGCCGCGCTCGAAGTGGTGCAGGATACCACGATGGGCACCATGGAAGCCTTAAACCCATGCCCGCCAAAGGACGCGCTCACCCCGCCGGCCCGCCTTAAGGCCGCGAAGGCGCGGTTGGAAGCGATGAGAGAGGCGATCATCAGCGTGAACGACGCGGTCGACGATTTCCGTTGGAACCTGAGTGACGAGCAGAAGACGCAGTTCGAGGGGCTCGGTCTGAAGAAGCGGGGGGTGTGATTTTTCCATCCCCAAGCGGCGCTGGTCGGCCAAGGCGATACTTCGCATCCCCTGTCGCATTCGCTAGTCGTCCGCTAAGAAGGGCTGGACATGCGAGCAAGCGTTATAGGGGCGGGCTCTAAGTAGTTCGGTCGCGCGACCGAGACGCCGTTCAACATGAACTTTGAGGCCGCACGCAGTCAACTGAACTTCTTTGGATGTTGCTTTTTGGCCCAAGGCCGACATACGGCGATGTCGGCCTCAACGTCAGCTTCCGAGATCAAAGCGGACGCGAAGAATTCATGAGTACACGCCCTGATCTCATCGCGCCTTAGCGCGTACTGCGCTCGTCTTGCTGAAGCGGAGGCCGAGCGAGGCGGCGGACGTCATGCGACGGCACAACCGGCCGGGGCTGTGGCCGGCATGCACGTAGCCAGGACATCCGCCTGAGCTAGTGCCCATCCGTTGACGCCCCGGATCAGCGGCGCGCAACGGCCCTCGCCTCCGCGCGGGACGCCAGCAAGCGCCGCCGCGCGAGAGTGACACCGGCCATCAGATCAATCTGCGCCGTTTTGGATCGCTCGGCCTGCTAACCGCCGGGCGGCGTGTAGGCGGCCTTGAGCTTGGTCGCGTGCTGACGCACCACCTTGATCTCGTCCTGGGTAAAGAGCCGGATCAGCCGCACATTCTGCATGGCGCCGGCCGCGACCACCACGCCGCTGACCGCAGGCGCGAAGCTCGGATCCGGCACGTCGAAGATCACCATCACGCCGGGGCCATCGGTCGCCGTGCTGTACATCGAAATCAGCTTTCCGCCGGCGGCCTCAATCAACTTCTTCGCGGCCTCGTATCGATTGGTCGTCGGGTTTTCCATGATGTTGTTCAGGGAACGCGGGGTGTATTCACCAGAGAAGCAGAAATGCATGGCAATCGCTCCGTTTGGTTGGAATGAAAAAACATTCACCCAGGCACGCGGCCCGGGCAGAGCATTTCGTACTGAAAAATGAGAAGAAATGGCCTGCCGATGGCCAGTCGCGCTGCCGCTCATTCTCCGGATTTCGGCGCAACCGGTGGCAGCTCGCCGCGCAATCTACATCAGACCCGCGGCAAATAAAATCGCGTTTCTGCTCTGCGACAGAATCTCTTCCTTAGTCGATGCAGCGTCGAGGGGCAGCGTGCCTGACCTGACCGACGAGCGGTCCCGATCCATCCGCGTCCGCCAAGCGCCTGCCAGGCGGTTGCGGCACAACGCCTTGCAAACAAGGGCGATCTGCCTCAGTGTCCGCCGCCCGCTATCAAGAACAAGCGAAAGAAAACTCATGAAGCATCACGCGCTCGGCCGCTCCGGCCTCACTGTCCCTCCCCTGTGCTTCGGCTGCAATGTATTCGGCTGGACCGTGGACGAGACGTCGTCGTTTCGCCTGCTCGACACCGTGCTCGATCAGGGGCTGACATTCCTGGATACGGCGGATGTCTATTCGCGCTGGGTACCGGGCCACAGCGGCGGCGAATCCGAGACGATCATCGGCAAATGGATGAAGGCGCGCGGCAACCGCAACCGCGTCGTCCTCGCCACCAAGGTCGGCATGGACATGGGCGGCGGCAATGTCGGGTTGAAGCCGGACTACATCGCGCGCGCCGTCGAGGACTCGCTGCGGCGGCTGCAGACCGATTTCATCGACCTCTACCAGTCCCACAAGGACGATGAGACGACGCCGCAGGAAGAGACGCTCGCGGCCTATGACAAACTGGTCAAGGCCGGCAAGGTCAGGGCGATCGGCGCCTCGAACTTCTCGGCGGAGCGACTCCAGAGCGCGCTCGACATTGCCAAGGCGAACGGCCTGCCGCGCTACGAGAGCATGCAGCCCGAATACAGCCTCGCGGAGCGCTCAAGCTACGAAGGCGCGCTGCAACGCGTCTGCGAGGCGAACGACGTCGGCGTGATCACGTTCTTCTCGCTCGCCGCCGGATTTTTGACCGGCAAATATCGCTCGGAGAGCGACTTCGCAAAGAGCCCGCGCGGTGCACGCAGCATTCCTAAATACATGAACCCGCGCGGCATGCGCATCCTGGCCGGTCTCGACGAGGTCGCCGCGGAAACCCGCGCCGAGCCGGCTGCGGTCGCGCTCGCCTGGCTGATGGCAAAACCCTCCGTCACCGCGCCGATTGCCAGCGCCACCAGGCCCGAGCAGGTCGCAACCCTGGTCGCGGCGACCAAACTTGAGCTGAGCAAGGACCAGGTCGAACGGCTGGACGCCGCGAGCGCGTAGCAGCTGCCTTCACTTCACCTCGCCCCGCGTGCGGGGAGAGGTCGGAACGCATCGCTAGATGCGTTCCGGGTGAGGGGGAGCTTCCGCGAATGCAGCTATCGCTGTATTTGCGGAGACGAACCTCACCCCAACCCTCTCCCCGTAAGAACGGGGCGAGGGAGCACACCGCCTTCGCGGCTACGGCTTGGTCCCACCCTACCCCCACGGGCCGCGCTGGCCGGATCCGCCCCACGGGCTGCGCGGCGGATAGCTTCCACCGGCCGGGCGCGGCGCGGTCTGGGTGCCGAGCTCGGCGGCGAGCTGCTGCAGCGCGGCGATGCGGTTCGCGGTCGAGGGGTGGGTCGCGAACAGGTTGTCGACGCCGTGGCCCGACAGCGGGTTGATGATGAACATGTGCGCGGTGGCCGGATTGCGCTCGGCCTCCATGTTCGGCACCTGATGCGCGGCGTTCTCGATCTTCGCGAGCGCGGAGGCAAGCCACATCGGCTGGCCCACGATGCGTGCGCCATAATTGTCGGCGGCGTATTCGCGGGTGCGGCTGATCGCCATCTGCACCAGCATGGCGCCGAGCGGCGCCAGGATCATCATCGCGATCGATCCGACGATGCCGGGGCCGTTGTTGTTGCGGTTGCCGCCGAAGAACATGCCGAACTGCGCCAGCATCGAGATCGCGCCGGCGATCGTCGCCGTGATCGTCATGGTCAGCGTGTCGTGATGCTTGATATGCGCAAGCTCATGCGCGATCACGCCGGCTAGCTCCTCGCGGCTGAGCTGCTGCATCAGGCCCGTGGTGACGGCGACCGCCGCATTCTCCGGATTGCGGCCGGTCGCGAACGCATTGGGCTGCGCCTCGTCCATCAGGAACACACGCGGCATCGGGAGCGCGGCGCGCTGCGCCAGCTCGGCGACGAGATTGTAGAGTTCGGGCGCCGAGCCCGCATCGACCTGATGGGCGCCGTACATCGACAGCACCATGCGATCGGAATTCCAGTAGGTGAACAGATTTGTCGCAGCCGCGACCATCAGCGCGATCACGGCGCCGGTGCCGCCGCCGATCAGATAGCCGACCCCCATGAACAGGGCGGTGAGGCCGGCAAGCAGGAGCGCGGTGCGGAAATAGTTCATCGTTGTTCCCTCACGGCGAGCGGAATGCTGCCACAACTCACGCCGCTGAGGTAGGGATTTTGCCGCTGAAGCCGCAAGGGGAACCAGTGCGTCGCAGCGACGCGGCGGGGGTTAACAATCGGTTATCTGCCGCGGCGATCGGTAGCCCGCATGAGCGAAGGGATATGCGGGTAAGACCGGTCCCGCATGTCGCTTCGCTCATGCGGGCTACGATCCTTCGCTACGCCGCCGGTTCCTGCGCAATCACCGCCCCCTCCTCGCGCAATGCGACGCGCAACATGCGGGCGAGCTCGGCGCGGCTGTAGGGTTTTGCCAGGAACAGGATGCCCTGCTCGAGCTTGCCGTCCTGGTCGATAGCGTCATCGGTATAGCCCGACGTGAAGAGGACGCGCAGACCCGCGCGGCGCTTCCGCGCCTCGGTGGCGAGGTCGCGTCCGTTCATCGCGCCCGGCATGATGACGTCGGTGAACAACAGATCGATCGGCGCGCCGCTGTCGAGCACGGCAAGGGCTTCGCGGCCATTATTGGCCGACAGCGTGGTGTAGCCGAGGCTCTCGATCTGGGTCAGCACATAGGAGCGCACCAGTCTGTCGTCCTCGACGACGAGCACGATTTCCCGCGCGCCGCGCACGTCCGGCTGCCGCCGCTCGGGCACCGCTGCCGCTGAGACCACCGCCGCGCGCGGCAGATAGAGCATCACCTTGGTGCCGCGACCGATCTCGCTGTCGAGCACGACGTGGCCGTTGGATTGCTTGACGAAGCCGTAGACCATGCTGAGGCCGAGCCCGGTGCCCTTGCCGACGTCCTTGGTGGTGAAGAACGGTTCGAACACCTTGGCCAGATCGGCTTCCGCAATGCCCCGACCGTTGTCGGTCAGCGCGATCGCGACATAGTCACCGGCGGCAAGCCCATCATGGCCGCTCACGTCCGATGGCTTGAGCTCGGCGGTGCGGGTCTCGATCATCAGCCGGCCGCCCTTCGGCATCGCGTCGCGCGCGTTGAGCGCAAGGTTGATGATCGCGGTGACGAGCTGGTTGCCATCGACCAGTGCGCGCGGCAGATCGGGTGCGGCGCGAAAATCGATGTCGACATGGTCGCCGATGGTCGGCCGCAGCAGCTCTATGGTGTCGACCATCAACGCGTTGACGTCGACGTCGCTCGGCTGCAGCGGCTGCTTGCGCGCGAAGGCGAGCAGATGCCGCGTCAGCGATGCGCCGCGCTCGGCGGCGTCGCGGATCAGCGCGGTGATTTCGGTGAGCTGGCGGTTGTGAGTGACTGCCTCGGCCAGGATGTCGATCGTGCCGGTGATGACGGTGAGGATGTTGTTGAAGTCGTGCGCAATGCCGCCGGTGAGCTGGCCGACCGCTTCCATCTTCTGCGCCTGACGGATCTTGCTCTCATTCGCCTCGGCCTCGCGAAAGCGCTCGAGCAGGAATTCCGAGCGCTGGCGCTGGCGTCCCTCCTCGGCGAGCGCGACATGGGCCTCGCGCAACTGCTCTTCGGTCGGGATCGCGAGAATCCGCGGGATCAGCGGCCAGAGCAGCACTGCGGTGAAGATCGAGGCGACAGCGGTCAGTGCCTTGAGCAGGCCCTCGAGACCGTAGATCGGCACCCACAGCGTGTAGATCGAGAACACATGGGTGAGGCCGCAGGCGAGGATGAACGCGGCGAACGGCCACGCCATCCAGCCGAACTGGAAATCGCGCCGCTTGGAGACGAGGATCGCCAGCGCAAAAGGGATCGAGAAATACGAAGCGGCAATGATCGCGTCTGAAATCACGTGGAGCCAGATCAGCTCCGGTTCCCATAACAGGCAGATGCCGTGCGGCGAAAACGTCGACGAATCCAAAAGACGCTCGAGAAAACTCCACATGGGTCCCTCCGGGCGTGATCGATCCGCCGACACCCCTGCCCGCGAATCACCGGCCGATCATAGTGGTGGCGGCTCAACCTACCTCAGCCCAATTGGTCTAACGGCGCTATCCCCGTTGTTGCCCGGTGTCGCCCTGGTGTATGCAGATTGGGCTTCAATTCCCCTCTTTCCAGCCGGTGACATCGATGCCAGCCTCTCCCCTCCGCGCCCCGATCATGATCGCAGCGATCGCGGGGGCGCTGGCGCTCTCTACCCTCGCCTCGGCGCAGCAGCCGCTGCCCAGCCCCTTGAATCCCGCACCGGTCAGGCCGCGCCCGGCCGCCGTCGCCTCGCCGAGGGCTGCGTCCTGTCACAACGGGCAAAACTTCGATCGCTTCCTCGCCGAGCTGAAGCAGAAGGCGGTCGCCGCCGGCGTCTCGCAGCGCACGATCGCGGAGACCGCGCCCTACCTGATCTACGACCAAGGCATCGTCAACCGCGACCGCGGCCAGCGCGTGTTCGGGCAGATCTTCACCCAGTTCGCCGGCCGCATGGCCGCGAACTATCGCATGCAGCAGGGCCAGCAATACATCCGGACCTATGCCTCCGCATTCGCGCGCGCCGAAAAGGAATATGGCGTGCCGCCGGCGGTGATCGCCGCGTTCTGGGGACTGGAGAGCGATTTCGGCGTCCAGATGGGCAATTTGCCGACGCTGAAATCGCTGGTGTCGCTGGCCTATGACTGCCGCCGCTCTGAAATGTTCCAAGGCGAGACCATCGCCGCGCTGAAGATCATCGAGCGCGGCGACCTGACGCCCGACGAGATGATCGGCTCATGGGCCGGCGAGCTCGGCCAGACGCAATTCTTGCCGACGCATTATTTCAACTACGCGGTCGACTATGACGGCGACGGCCATCGCAATCTCCTGCAAAGCGGCCCCGACGTGATCGGCTCGACCGCGAACTACATCGCCACCGGATTGAAGTGGCGGCGCGGCGAGCCGTGGCTGCAGGAGGTGCGCGTGCCGCAGGCGGCAAACTTCCCGTGGGACCAGGCCGACCTCACCATCAAGCTGCCGCGCTCGAAATGGGTGTCGCTTGGCGTCAGCTTGACCGACGGCAAGCCATTGCCGAATGACGAGATGCCGGCCTCGCTGCTGCTGCCGATGGGCCGGATGGGTCCGGCGTTCCTCGCCTATGCGAACTTCGCCGCCTACACCGAGTGGAACAACTCGCTGATCTATTCGACCACCGCCGGCTATCTCGCCGGCCGCATCGCGGGCGCACCGCCGATGCAGCGGCCGCACGCGCCGGTCGCGCAATTGCCGTTCAATGAGATCAAGGAGCTGCAGGGATTGCTCGCGCGTGCCGGCTACGACGTCGGCAAGATCGACGGCGTGCTCGGACAGGCAAGCCGCAGTGCGGTGAAGGCGATGCAGATGAAGTACGGCCTGCCGGCGGATTCCTGGCCGACCGCGGAGCTCCTGGCGCGGATGCGCGGCGGGCCCCGCACCCAGCCGGCCGCGGACGCCGCGGCACCGGGGATGCGGTAGAGCGAACGCCCATTTTCCGTAGCCCGAATGCAGCGCAGCGAAATCCGGGACAAGCCCCGATGCGCCTCCCCGGATTGCGCTGCGCTCCATCCGGGCTACGCAGACTCTGGCGATCCGTCATCCTGAGGAGGCCGCAACGCGGCCGTCTCGAAGGATGAATCGGCCCCCCAGCCGGGCCGTGCATCCTTCGAGACGCCGCTTCGCGGCTCCTCAGGATGACGGGATCAAGAATGCCGCCCGCGGGAAATATTTGACCAACTGTTACAGCCGCCCGCAGTTGTATTCTTCCCCTTGCCGCCCCACTTGCAGCATCGCCGTTCGGTAACATCCGGATTTCATCAGAACAGGGAGCATCACATGTCCTTTCATGACGCCGTCGTCCCCGCCTACCTGCAGATCCTCAACAGCCTCACCGGCGAGCTGACCAAGGCCGAGGCGCATTGCGAAGCGAAGAAGATCGCGCCCGAGGTGTTGCTGGGATCGCGGCTCTATCCCGATATGCTGCCGCTGACCAAGCAGGTGCAACTTGTCTGCGATCACGCCGCACGGGGCTGCGCGCGGCTGACCCATAGCGAAGTGCCGTCGACGCCCGATACCGAGAAGAGCATCAGTGAACTGAAGCAGCGGCTCGCCAAGACGATCGACTATGTGAAGTCGTTCAAGCCGGCGCAGTTCGACGGCGCCGACGCCAGGGACGTCACCTTCCCGATCGGCCCCGATCGCACGATGACCTTGAAGGGCCAGCAATTCGTCAGCGCGTTCTCGTTCCCGAACTTCTATTTCCACGCCGTGACCGCGCACGACATCCTGCGCCACAACGGCGTCGAGATCGGCAAGCGCGATTTCCTCGGCGTCAGCTGACGCGCTTCGTCCCTCATGGTGAGGAGCGCGTCTTCGCGCGTCTCCGAACCATGAGCCCCCACTCGGGCCGCATCCTTCGAGACGCCGCTTCGCGGCTCCTCAGGATGAGGACCTAACAGGGCCGGGGTGATCGATATTCCCCGCGGCGGGATTCTCCGCCTTCGCCAAGGCTGCGGCGCGACACGTCGCCTCGCATGCGCAGCCGTGCTACTGCTCCCTGACAACAACAAGACGTCAGGGAGCACGCCATGTCGACCACAACCCACGCACCGAAAGCCATCGATCCGTCCGCTTCGCTGCATGCCGAAGCGCTCGGACTGGCGAAGAACCACGGCCGCCTCGCCGGGCGGCGCGTCATCGTGGTCGGCGCGGGACAGCGCACCACCGTGGATGAAGCGCCGCCGATCGGCAACGGCCGCGCCATGAGCGTGCTGTTCGCGCGCGAGGGCGCGTCGGTCGCCTGCCTCGACGTCAACAAGGACGCCGCCGACGACACCGTCGCGCAGATCACAGGCGAAGGCGGCAAGGCCTTCACCGATGTGGTCGATGTCTCCGACGTCGCGGCGATCGCGCCCGCGGTCGAACGCTGCGCGCAAAGGCTCGGCGGGCTCGACGGGCTGGCGCTCAATGTCGGCATCTCCTCCGGCCTGTCGCTGCCCAAGATGACGGCCGAAGCCTGGGACCGCGACTATGCCGTCAATGTGCGCAGCCACATGCTGTTCGCGCAGAAGGCGCTGGAGGTGATGGCGCCGGGCGGCGCGATCATCCTGATCTCCTCGATGGCGAGCCAGCGCGCCGGCGGCCGCAACCCGGCCTATGAATCCTCCAAGGCGGCGCAGATCGCGCTGGGGCGGGCGATCGCGCGGGCCGGCGAGGACAGGGGCATTCGCTGCAATGTGATCGCGCCCGGCTTCATGGACACGCCGATGGGGCGCGACGCCAGCCGCAGGCGATCCGACCGCGCCGTGACAGTGCCTTTCGGCCGCCAGGGCACCGGCTGGGAGGTCGCCTATACTGCGCTGTTCCTGATTTCGAATGAATCCTCCTACGTGAACGCGCACACCTTGTTCCTCGATGCCGGCCACATGGGCGGAATTGTGCGCAGCTAGCCTGCGGAGCGCGAATGCCTCGGCCCATTGCGCTCGTCGCGGCAATGCACAATTCTCCTTCATCAGTCATTCTCTGGAACATTTCACATGAGCCAATCGACCAAACTTCTCGAGCCCTACAAGCTCGGCGCGCTGACGCTGCCGAACCGCCTGGTGATGGCGCCACTGACGCGCAACCGCGCGGTGCCGCCCGGCATGGTGCCGAGCCCACTCGCGGTGGACTATTACGGCCAGCGCGCCTCCGCCGGCCTTCTGATCACCGAAGCGAGCCAGGTCTCGCAGCAGGGCCAGGGCTATCAGGACACGCCCGGCATCTATTCGAAGGAACAGGTCGAGGGCTGGCGCAGGGTCACCGATCGGGTGCATGAGCGCGGTGGCCGCATCTTCATCCAGCTCTGGCATGTCGGCCGCATCTCGCATGTCGCACTGCAGCCGAACGGCGGCGCGCCGGTGGCGCCGAGCGCGATCAAAGCCAAGACCAAGACCTTCGTGAACGGCACGTTTGCCGACGTGTCCGAGCCACGCGCGCTCGAGCTGTCGGAAATTCCAGGGATCATCGAGGACTTCAAGCGCGGCACCGCGAATGCGCTGGCGGCCGGCTTCGACGGCGTCGAGATCCACGGCGCCAACGGCTATCTGCTCGACCAGTTCGCCCGCGACGGCACCAACAAGCGCACCGACGCTTATGGCGGCGGAATCGAGAACCGCGCCCAGCTGATGCTGGACGTGTCCAAGGCGGTCGCCAGCGAGGCCGGCGCCGATCGCACCGGCATCCGGATCTCGCCGGTGACGCCGGCCAACGACATCACCGACTCCAATCCGCAAGCGCTGTTCGACTACATCGTCGACCAGCTCAGTGCGCTGAAGCTGACCTATCTCCACGTCGTCGAAGGCGCGACCGGCGGCCCGCGCGATATCGCGCCGTTCGACTACGCCTCGCTGCGCAAGCGCTTCAAGCAGGCCTATGTCGCCAACAACGGCTACGATTTCGCGCTTGCGGAGAAAGTGCTGGAGGCCGGCGCGGCAGACCTGATCGCGTTCGGCAAGCCGTTCATCTCCAACCCCGATCTGGTCGAGCGGCTCAAGACCGGCGCGACGCTCAACGAGTGGGACAAGGCGACCTTCTACGGCGGCGGCGCCAAGGGCTACACGGATTATCCGACGCTGAAGGCGACCGAGGCGGCGGAGTAGGGAGCGCTCCTCTCTCCACATCGTCATTCCGGGGCGATGCGAAGCATCGAACCCGGAATTTCGAGATTCCGGGTCTGGTGCTTGCGCACCATCCCGGAATGACCTGGCAATCAGCAAAAAGGCCGGGATCGCTCCCGGCCTTTCGTCGTCTTCGGATGGCGTGGGCTGGTACGCCTTTGCTTGCGCCTTACTTCGCTTCGGCGCGCTTCGGCGGGTTGGCCGGCCACGACTTGATCAGCGTGTCGTAGTCGATCGTCTCGCCCTTTGGCTTCTCGTTCGCGAGCTTGCGCTGCGGAGCGATGGTGCCGTCCTTCTCGGCCTTCTTGTACCAGAACTCGGCGGATTCCTTCTTGTTCAGCTTCGGTCCGCAGGCGCCCTGCACACCGGACTTCTCAAGACGCTCCATCACCGAATCCTGGGCCGCGGCCAGCGCGTCCATCGCCTGCTGCGGCGTCTTGGTACCGGACGACGCATCGCCGATGTTCTGCCACCACAGCTGCGCGAGCTTCGGATAGTCGGGCACGTTGTTGCCGGTCGGGGTCCACTGCACGCGCGCGGGCGAGCGGTAGAACTCGATCAGGCCGCCGAGCTTCGGCGCACGCTCGGTGAACGACTTGTCCCAGATATCGGACTCACGGATGAAGGTGAGACCGACATGGCTCTTCTTCAGCGACACCGACTTGGAGATGATGAACTGCAGATAGAGCCAGGCTGCCTTGCGGCGATCCGGCGGGGTCGACTTCAGGAGCGTCACGGAGCCGGCGTCCTGATACCCGAGCTTCATGCCTTCCTTCCAGTAAGCGCCGTGCGGCGACGGAGCCATACGCCACTTCGGCGTACCATCCGCGTTCATCACGGCGATGCCCGGCTTCACCATGTCGGCGGTGAAGGCGGTGTACCAGAACATCTGCTGGGCGATGTTGCCCTGCGCCGGCACCGGCCCTGCTTCCGAGAAGGTCATGCCCTGGGCTTGCGGCGGGGCATACTTCTTCAGCCAGTCGAGATATTTCGTGATCGAGTAGACCGCGGCCGGGCCGTTGGTGTCGCCACCACGCTCGACCGAGGAGCCGACCGGGCGGCAGCCTTCCATGCGGATGCCCCACTCGTCGACCGGCAGACCGTTCGGGATACCCTTGTCGCCGTTGCCGGCCATCGACAGCCACGCGTCGGTGAACCGCCAGCCGAGCGAGGGATCCTTCTTGCCATAGTCCATATGGCCGTAGACCTTGACGCCGTTGATCTCCTTGATGTCGTTGGTGAAGAACTCGGCGATGTCTTCATAGGCCGACCAGTTCACGGGCACGCCGAGCTCGTAGCCATACTTGGCCTTGAACTTGGCCTTGAACTCGGGGTTGGTGAACCAATCGTAGCGGAACCAGTAGAGGTTCGCGAACTGCTGGTCGGGCAACTGGTAGAGCTTGCCGTCCGGCGCCGTGGTGAACGACTTGCCGATGAAGTCGTCGACGTCGAGCATCGGGTCGGTGACCTCCTTGCCCTCACCCTTCATGTAGTCCGACAGGATGATGGTCTGACCGTAACGGAAGTGGGTGCCGATCAGGTCGGAGTCGTTGATCCAGCCGTCATAGACGTTCTTGCCCGACTGCATCTGGGTCTGCAGCTTCTCGACGACGTCACCTTCCTGGATGATGTCGTGCTTGAGTTTGATGCCGGTCAGTTCGGAGAACGCCTTGGCCAGCGTCTGTGATTCATACTCGTGCGTCGTGATCGTTTCCGAGACGACGTTGATCTCCATGCCCTTGAAGGGTTCGGCGGCCTTGGCGAACCACTCGAGCTCCTTCTTCTGGTCTTCCTTCGACAGCGTCGAGGGCTGGAATTCCGCGATCCACTTCTGGATCACGGCATCGTCGGCGGCGCGGGCCGGCGTGGCGACCGCGAGCGAAGCCGCGATCAGCGCGGCGGCGCTGGTCATAGTCAAAAGACTATCCTTTGTCGTTCTCAAATGTCGCATTATGATTCCTCCGGTTGCAGCGACAAACAAAACCCCAGGCCCGGGTAGACCCCGGATCTGCTCTTCTTCGCTTTCGTCAGACGGTGCGAAAGATCGCCACGGCTGAAAGAAGCGAAATCAGCGTTGCGAGCCACAGGCTCGAAATTTCCACGCCCTCGCCGATTGGCAGGGTGAGGATCGGATCGGTGCCGACGAGGCCGATCCACACCAGGTGGATCACCGCCGCCAGCACCAGCGAAATGAACAAACGATCGCCGCGCGTGGTCGGGATGCGCAGCACGCCGACCCGCTCGGCCTCGGGATAAACCGCCGCGAGCCAGGTCATCACGCCGAGCGTCGAGGCCAGCAGCACGAAGAAGATCGCGGTCGGCAGCGTCCAGGCCATCCATGCGATGGATTCCATGATCGCCTCCTAGACCCGGCCGAGCGCGAAGCCGCGCGCGATGTAGTTGCGGACGAACCAGATCACCAGCGCGCCCGGAATGATGGTGAGCACGCCGGCGGCGGCGAGCAGGCCCCAGTCCATGCCGGCCGCCGAGACCGTGCGCGTCATGATCGCCGCGATCGGCTTGGCCTGCACCGAGGTCAGCGTGCGCGCGAGCAGCAGCTCGACCCAGGAGAACATGAAGCAGAAGAAGGCGGCGACGCCGATGCCGCTTGCGATCAGCGGCACCAGGATCTTGATGAAGAAGCGCGGGAACGAATAGCCGTCGAGGAAGGCGGTCTCGTCGATCTCGCGCGGCACGCCGGAGACAAAGCCTTCGAGGATCCACACCGCCAGCGGCACGTTGAAGATGCAGTGCGCGAGCGCGACCGCCCACGGCGTATCGAACAGGCCGATCGCCGAATAGAGGTTGAAGAACGGCAGCGCGTAGACCGCCGCCGGCGCCATGCGGTTTGACAGCAGCCAGAAGAACAGATGCTTGTCGCCGAGGAAGCGGTAGCGCGAGAACGCGTAGGCCGCCGGCAACGCCACCGCGATCGAGATGATGGTGTTGAGCACGACGTATTCGAGCGAATTGATGTAGCCCGAATACCAGCTCTCGTCGGTGAAGATGCGCTTGTAGTGCTGCAGCGTCGGCGTGTGCGGCCACAGCGTCATCGTCGAGACGATCTCGGCGTTGGTCTTGAAGCTCATGTTGACGAGCCAGTAGATCGGCAACAGCAGGAAGATCAAGAACAGCGCCATGATCAGGCGGCGGCCGGGGATCGAATGCATCACGCCGCTCCTTCCTTGGCCGGACGCTCGGAGCCGGCATTGACCATCACGGTGTAGAACACCCAGCACACGATCAGGATGATCAGATTGTAGACCAGCGACAGCGCCGCGGCCTTGCCGAGGTCGAACTGGCCGAGCGCGATCTTGACGAGCTCGATCGAGACGAAGGTCGTCGAATTGCCGGGGCCGCCGCCGGTGACCACGAACGGCTCGGTGTAGATCATGAAGCTGTCCATGAAGCGCAGCAGCACCGCGATCAGCAGCACGCGGTTCATCTTCGGCAGCTGGATCGCCTTGAACACCGCCCAGCGCGAGGCGCCGTCGATCTGCGCCGCCTGGTAATAGGCGTCGGGGATCGACTTCAGCCCGGCGTAGCAGAGCAGCGCGACGAGGCTGGTCCAGTGCCAGACGTCCATCACGATGACCGTGACCCAGGCGTCGACCTCATTGGACACGTAATTGTAGTTGAGACCGAGGTGGTTCAGGACATAGCCGAGCAAGCCGATATCGGGCCGGCCGAAGATCTGCCAGATGGTGCCGACCACGTTCCACGGAATCAGCAGCGGCAAGGCGAGGATGACGAGGCAGGCCGCGACGCTCCAGCCCTCGCGCGGCATCGACAGCGCGACGATGATGCCGAGCGGCACCTCGATCGCAAGGATCACCGCCGAGAAGAACAGGTTGCGGCCGAGCGAGGCCAGGAAGCGGCCGCCGAGATCGGTCGATGGATCGAGCAGCTCCTTGAACCAGCCGACCCCGTTCCAGAAGAACTGGTTGTTGCCGAAGGTGTCCTGCATCGAATAGTTCACGACGGTCATCAGCGGCAGCACCGCCGAGAACGCCACCACCAGGAACACCGGCAGCACCAGGAACCAGGCTTTTTGGTTGATCGTCTTGTCCATCAGGCGACCCCCTCCACCAAATGGCTGTCGGCATAGACGTGGACGTGCGCGGGATTGAAGATCAGTCCGGCGGTGTTGCCGGAGACCGAGAAGCCCGGCGGCACGCGCGCGGCAAATTTGGTATCGCCGACGCGCACGCGGGCGAACTGGATGCGGCCGAGATCGTCGATCCGCTCGATGGTGGCCGACAGCAGCCCTGACGCCGGCGCCGCGACATCGACGAATTCCGGCCGCACGCCGATCTCGATCTTCTTGCCCGCAGGCAGCACACCATAGTTTCGATGCAGGCCGATGACATGGCCGTCGACCCGCGCCTCGTGACCACTGACCTCGGCGGGCACGATGTTCATGCCGGGCGAGCCGATGAAGTAGCCGACGAACGTATGCGCCGGCTTGTCGAACAATTCGGCCGGCGTGCCGCTCTGCACCACGCGGCCGTCATGCATCACGACGACGGTGTCGGCGAAGGTCAGCGCCTCGGTCTGGTCGTGGGTGACGTAGATCATCGTGAGGTCGAGTTCGCGATGCAGCGCCTTCAGCTTGGAGCGCAGCTGCCACTTCAGCTCGGGATCGATCACCGTCAGCGGTTCGTCGAACAGGACGGCCGCGACGTCGGACCGCACCAGGCCGCGGCCGAGCGAGATCTTCTGCTTGGCGTCGGCGGTGAGCCGCGTCGCCTTGCGTTTGAGATAGGGCGTGAGGTCGAGCAGTTCGGCGATCTGCCTGACCCGCGCGTCGACCTCGGCCTTCGCGACGCCGCGATTCTTCAGTGGGAAGGCCAGGTTCTGGCCGACCGTCATGGTGTCGTAGATCACCGGGAACTGGAACACCTGCGCGATGTTGCGCTTCTGCGTCGACAGCGGCGTGATGTCACGGCCGTCGAACAGGATCTTTCCGCGCGACGGCGTCACGATGCCGGAGATCAAATTGAGCAGCGTGGTCTTGCCACAGCCGGACGGCCCGAGCAGCGCATAGGCGCCGCCCTGCCGCCAGGTCATGGTGACCGGCTTCAGCGCAAAGGATTCCTGCGGCGCGTCGTTGCCGCCGTAGGAGTGCGCGAGATCGACGAGGTCAATGCGGGCCATGAAGCATCTCCCTCACTTTCTGTTGCCGCTTGATGCGTTTGCTTCGCGCGACGCGCGATGCACCTCGCCCGAAAACGCGGTCGCGGGCGACGCGACGAGACGGTCGGCCGCGTCGAACACGAAGATGTTGTCGGGATCGAGCGCGGCGTCGAGCACCTGCCCGGGTTCATATTCGTGCACGCCGTGCAGCACCGCGACCCAATTCGAGCCGTGGACATGGACGTGCACAAAGCTCTCCGACCCGGTGATCTCGGTCACCGTCACCGCGGCGGAAAATTTGTGGCGGCCGGCCGCGACATTCCCGACCTCGAGCTGGTGCGCGCGGAAGCCGGTCCGGTAGCGGCCATCTGGCAGATTGGCATAGAGGCCGGCCGCGGGCGCCTGCTCGCCGCCGGCATAGATCACTTGCGCGCCCTTCTTCTCGATGCCGATGATGTTGAGCGGCGGATCGGAAAACACCTGCGCAACGCGCAGCGTGTCGGGATGGCGGTAGACCTTCGGCGTCGCGCCGGTTTGCAGCGCCTGGCCCTGCCACATGCACACCGTGTCGCCGCCGAGCAGCAGCGCTTCCGACGGTTCGGTGGTGGCATAGACGAAGATCGCGCCGGAGGCCTCGAAGATGCGCGGCAGCTCGGCGCGCAGCTCCTCGCGCAGCTTGTAATCGAGATTGGCCAAAGGTTCATCGAGCAGCACGAGGTCGGCGCCCTTGACCAACGCCCGCGCGATCGCGGTGCGCTGCTGCTGGCCGCCGGAGAGTTGCAGCGGCGTGCGCTTCAGGAACGGCTCGAGCCGCAACAGGCCGGCCGCTTCCGCCACCCGCCGCTCGATCTCAGCGCGCGGCTTGCCCTGCACCCGCAGCGGCGAGGCGATGTTCTCGTAGACCGTCAGCGAGGGATAGTTGATGAACTGCTGATAGACCATCGCAACCGAACGCTGCCGCACGTCGGCGCCGGTGACGTCCTTGCCGTCGACCAGCACGCGCCCGGTGGTCGGCTTGTCGAGGCCGGCGAGCAGCCGCATGATCGAGGTCTTGCCCGACAGCGTCGGCCCGAGCAGCACGCTGAGCGTGCCACGCTCCAGCGTCAGCGACACGTCGCGGATGGTCGGCATGCCATCCACGGTTCGCGTGACATTCTGCAGTGTGACGCTCATGCCCGTCCTCCCGCTTCGCGGAGGGGACGTTCACCGGACACGCGGTTGGCGAGCATCCACTCGTCGAGCGCGGCGATTTCACCCGCCGTCATCCGCAAGCCCAGCTTGGATCGTCGCCAGACGACATCGTCCGCAGTCCGAGCCCATTCGTTCGCCATCAGGTACCTGACTTCGCTTTCCGTCAAGGTGGCGCCGAAGGAGCGGCCGAGATCGGCCGTCGATGTTGCATTGCCCAAGACTTTGCTGGCGCGCGTGCCATAGGCATGCGCGAGACGATTGGCGTGCGATTGCGCGAGAAACGGATAGGTGCGGATCAATTCGGCGCTCAGCGCCGCGACCGCGGATACATCCATGTCGCCCCCGGGCAGCGGCGCCTTGCCGGTCCAGCCCTCCTGCGCCTTTGTGCCGCGGAGATAAGGCGACAGCCGCTCCAGCGCCTCTTCGGAGAGGCGGCGATAGGTCGTGATCTTGCCGCCATAGATCGACAGTAGCGGCGCACCGCCGGGCGTATCGAGCTCGAACACGTAGTCGCGGGTCGCGGCCTTGGCTTCGCTCGCGCCGTCGTCATAGAGCGGACGCACGCCGGAGTAATTCCAGACCACGTCCTCGGGCTTCACCGGCTTGGCGAGATACGCGCTGGCGGACGCGCAGAGATATTCGATCTCCTCCTGCGTCGCCTTCACCTTGGCCGGATCGCCGTCATAGTCGCGATCGGTAGTACCGATCAGCGAGAAGTCGTTCTGATACGGAATGACAAAGATGATGCGGCCGTCGGCGTTCTGGAAGATGTAGGCACGGTCGTGGTCGTAGAGCTTCGGCACCACGATGTGCGAGCCCTGCACCAAGCGCACCTTGGCGCGCGCGTTGACGCCGGCGCCCGAGGCCAGGACCTGTTCGACCCAGGGACCGCCGGCATTGACCAGCACGCGTGACTGGATCGTGTCGCGGGCACCCGTGACACTGTCCTCGACCGTGACGTGCCAGACGCCGTCGACCTGCCTGATCTCGACCGCGCGGGTGCGGGTGCGGATTTCGGCGCCGCGATCGGCGGCATCGCGCGCGGTCAGCGCAACCAGCCGGGCGTCGTCGACGAAGCAGTCGGAATATTCGAAGCCCTTGGTGTAGCGGCCCGGAATCAGCGGCTTGCCGACCACGTCGCGGGTCAGATCGACCGAGCGCGTCGCCGGCAGCAAATGCCGACCGCCGATATGGTCGTAGAGGAAGAGGCCGAGCCGCAGCAGCCAGGCCGGGCGCAGGCCGGCGTGGTGCGGCAAAACGAAACGTAGCGGCCGAATGATGTGGGGCGCGATCTGCCAGAGGATTTCGCGCTCGATCAGCGCCTCGCGCACCAAACGAAACTCGTAATATTCGAGATAGCGCAGACCGCCATGCACGAGCTTGGTCGACCAGGACGACGTCCCGCTAGCCAAGTCATTCATTTCACAGAGGAAAACAGAGTTACCCCGGCCCGCCGCATCGCGCGCGATGCCGCAGCCATTAACGCCGCCTCCAATGATGGCGAGGTCGTAAATCTGGTCCAAAGAACGCTTCCCCCGGCAACCGCCTTCGCTTTGACGGTTTTACTTTCGTATTGGAGTAAATCACAACCAAAAACGAAAGCAAAGTGAAAATGGGGAACTTTCGCTGGGGATTCTTTGGGCGGAGTGCTCGCGGTCAGGGCTTTTGGGGTGGACGTACGGGCGACGCTTGGCGTGACGCCAGGCAAGGCGGTGGCGGACGGTCAGGGACGCTGTGGCGATCGTCCGACGCGCAATTCCGGCAGAGCCTTTTCGGGATCGTAGGTACGGTGAACTTCACCGCCGACCCGCTTGGCGCAAGCTCGGCTGTCGCGCACAAAGTAGACGGCGAGCAAGAGCACACCGGTCGACGCGACGAATGTGTGACCGCTGGCGAACAGGACGTAGAAGACCAACGATGCGACGAAAAGGATCGCATACCATTTGAGCGCGAAGCGGAGATAGATTCGCCCGACGGAGCGATCCCTGTTCACCGGATCGCCCGATTGCCTGGCAGCGACGCCGACAGCACGAGAAAGAAAAGCGGAAAGAACACGAAGACCGCGACATAGGCCCAGAGGTGCCCGCCGCCGAGCGCGACTTGCAGGGCGCTATATCCCGATGATTTTCGGTGCGCCAGGAGCGCCCAGAATGCAAAGCAGAACAGCGGCATCGTGAGATACTTCCACTGCTCTCGCCAGTCGCGCAGGATGGTCGCGAGATCGCCAAGCAATGCGATCAGGAACAGGGAAAACGTGACGGCGTAGAGCGAGACGAGCGGCAAGAAGAGGTGCTCGAACCTCACCCCCGCGATTGCTTCAGCCGACATCGGGATGCCATCCGCAAACAAGCTGCCGAGCGACGGGATTGCGAACAGCCGCATGTCAAAGCCCATCGCCTGGCCAAGCCAGAGCAGGACGATCGCCACCAGGCCGATTACCGACTGCGCGAGGAAGGCTCCGCTCGCGATGCGCTGACACAGCGATCCCGAAAAGAAGATCCGCGACAGTCCGTAAAGCAGTTTCCTGCCACGGCCGTTCAGCTGTTCCAGTTCCGACAGCCAGGCCGGGCGGCTCCCGCTGCCGAAGCGAACGATGTTGGCACGGACGCTCTTCGATGGCGGCTGGGTCTCACCATCGAACGCGCGCATGACCACAAGCGCAGAAACACCGCCGGCCAGCGCCGTCGCGCACGCGGATGCGACGCTAAAGCCAAGGACAAACGAGACGATGCCGAACATCGCCGCCATGCCAAATGCCGTGACGACCTTGAATTGCGTACTGACCAACGAACCGCTCCACCTCAGGCAGGCTACAGCAGCGGCCGAAAGGCATCCGAAACAGGTTCGCTAAAACTTGAGCGATCAAGCGCCCTGCGCGCTGCGCAGCGCCGCGGGTGCCGCGTCGGCGGCGTTGTCGTCGAGATCGACTTGCGGCTTGTCCATCGCGACGACCACCTCGATACCGCGGCTATGGCAGATATTGGCGAGGCCCGCAGGAAGCGGTGAATCGGTCACGAAGGTCTGGATCTGGCTCATATGGGCGATCCGCACCGGCGCACTGCGGCGCAGCTTGGTCGAGTCCGAGACCAGCATCACGTTGCGCGCATTGGCGATGATCGCCTGCGCGACCTGCACCTCGCGATAGTCGAAGTCGAGCAGCGCGCCCTCCTCGTCGATCGCGGATGCACCGATGATGGCGTAGTCGACCTTGAACTGGCCGATCAGCTGCGTCGCAGTGGAGCCGACGACGGCGCCGTCGGCGCGGCGCACTGTGCCGCCGGCCACCACTACCTCGATGCGCGGATGGCGGTACAGCAGCATCGCGACGTTGAGGTTGTTGGTGATGACCAGCAGATCCTCATGCGAGGTCAGCGCGCTCGCGACCTCTTCCGTGGTGGTGCCGATATTGATGAACAGCGAGCAACCGTTCGGAATCCGTGCCGCCGCGGCAGCGCCGATCGCCTTCTTCTCCTCTGCGGCGACGAAGCGGCGCGCCTCGTAAGCGAGGTTCTCGACGCCCGAGGCGATGATCGCACCGCCATGGATGCGGGTCAGCGACCGCTGGTCGCAGAGATCGTTGAGGTCCTTGCGGATGGTCTGCGCCGACACCTCGAATCGCTTGGCGAGGTCTTCGACCATGACCCGGCCGAACGCGCGCGCGATGTTGAGGATTTCAGTCTGGCGATGGGAGAGTCCGGCCACGGCGGCCCCCTTGAAACGGCGAGTCGCCCATGGTGCGACCGTTCGGCACGGAGGTCAACGTGCAGTGCCGGGTCAGGGAAGGCCTGGGCGAAGGTGAACGCTTCGCCCGGGCCACGCGCAATGACGCGAAGGCGTTCTACGATGCCATCTGCATGGATTGACCGGTGAGCAGCCGGCGCGCCGCGCGCTCGGCCTCGCGCGCATTGCGGAAGATCTGGCCTTCAAGGCGGTCAAAAAGGTGCGATGCAGCAAAGAACTGATATCCACGCGTATCGCGCACCACGATACCCGCCGTCTGCGAACTCACTTCGATCACGTAACTGTCGGACATTGTCAGCCTCGGTTTGACTTCGGCCCGACAACGGAGTCGCTGGCTGTTTGTTCCTCGATTATTTGCGCAGCGAAGCGCCAAAAACTCCGGGTTTTTGCAATCAAACCACGCTCCGGACTCAGTTTCGACGCGTTTCCCTTCACACCGAATCAGCAGCACTGGCGCGCAAAAAATGTCAGGTTTCGATCGTCGCGCCGTCGCGCTGAATCGGTTGCGGATGGCCCTGCTCGTCGATCGAGACATAGGTGAAATTGCCGTCGGTCACGAGGATCGACTGCTGCTCGCGGCGGCGCAGCACCCAGGCCTCGAGATGCACCGTGATCGAGGTGCGGCCGATGCGCACCAGATTGGCGTGGACGGAGACGAGATCGCCGACATTGACCGCCTTGCGGAAGTTCATCGCGTCGATCGCGACCGTCACGGTGCGCGACTTCGCCACCTTGGAGGCGAACACGCCGCCACCGAGATCCATCTGGCTGAGCAGCCAGCCGCCGAAGATGTCGCCATTGGCATTGGTGTCGGCCGGCATCGCCAGCGTGCGGATGCAGAGATCGCCCTTCGGCTCGGCGTCGTTGCTCAGCGGCGCGTGAGCGTGGGCGTCGGTCACTTGCGAGCCGGTCACTTGCGAATCGCTCACTTGAATGCCTCCCAGCCGGGATCCGGCGCAAATCGTCCGCCGAACTTGCGCATCAAGGCCTGCATGGCCGACACCACATTGTCGACGCCGCGGCTGCGCGCATAGTTGAGCGGGCCGCCGCGGAACGGGGCATAGCCGGTGCCGAAGATCATCGCGCCGTCGACCATATCGGGATTGTCGACGATGCCTTCGCGCAAGGCGGCGACGCAGACATTCGAGATCGGCAGCACCAGGCGGTCGATCATCTCATCGGTGACCCGGGGACCGGTCTCCGGCAGCGGCGCCTTTTCCGCCTTGCCGTCCTTCCAGGTGTAGAAGCCCTTGCCGGTCTTGCGGCCGAGCTCGCCTTTGGCGACTTTTTCGCGCAACCACGCAGGCGTCGGCGGCAGCGTGTCGCCGAACTTCGAGCGCAGCATGTCGCCGACATCGAGGCAGATATCGAGGCCGACCTGGTCGGCGAGTTCGATCGGCCCCATCGGCATGCCGAACTCGACGGCGGCTGCGTCGATCAGGCGCTGATCGGTCTTCTCGTCCAGCATCATCATCGCTTCCAGCATGTAGGGCGTCAGCGCGCGATTGACGAGGAAGCCCGGCGAGCTCTTCACCGGCAGCGGCAGGCGGTCGATGGCGCCGACGAACGCGAGCGCCTCCTTGAGCATCGCCGCATCGGTGCCGTCATGGCTGACGACCTCGACGAGTTGCAG
The DNA here is from genome assembly GCF_029714345.1 of Bradyrhizobium brasilense. NCBI lineage: Bacteria > Pseudomonadati > Pseudomonadota > Alphaproteobacteria > Hyphomicrobiales > Nitrobacteraceae > Bradyrhizobium > Bradyrhizobium brasilense. Next base: position 2,222,778 of record NZ_CP121669.1, on the reverse strand, counting down.
CCGCGACACCGGATTGAAGAAGTGCAGGCCGAGCAGCCGCTCCGGCCGTGCCAGCGTGGTGCGCAGATCCTGCAGCGGGATGCTCGACGTATTGGTGGCGAGGATCGCGCCGGGCTTCATCTTCGGCTCGAGAGAGGCATAGACCTTCTGCTTCAGCTCGAGCTTTTCCGGCACCGCCTCGATGATCAGATCGGCATTGCGGACGCCCTCGCCGTCCATGTCGGGGATCAGCCGGTCGAGCGCGTCGCGCTGGTCGATCCGCTTGCGCATGATCTTGCCGAACAACTCTGACGCTCGTTTCATGGCGCCCGCGATCGGCTCGGCCTTCATGTCGGCCAAGGTCACGAGCATGTCCTGGTTGGCGCACCAGGCCGCGATATCGCCGCCCATCGCGCCGGCGCCGATGACATGGACGTGCGCAACCTTGTTGCCGCTGCCGGCGAGCTTCTTCATCTGCTCTCGCAGGAAGAACACACGGATCAGGTTCTGCGCGGTCGGCGTCACCATCAGATTGGCGAACGAGGCCTTCTCCGCATTCAGCATCGCCGAGCGGTTGCCGGCGTGCTTCTCCCACAGATCGATCAGCGCATAGGGCGCCGGGTAATGCTTGCGCGGCGCCGCCTTCTCGGCCTCGCTGCGCATCCGCGAGGCGAGGAAGCCCCTGACCGGACCAAGATTGAGAATCGAGTTGAGCGCGCCCGGCCTGGCGCGCTTCAGCCGGCCGAACACCGCATCCTTCACCGCGTTGCGGACATGGCGCTCCTGGGTGACGGCGTCGACCAGGCCGAGCGCCTTGGCGCGGCGCGCGTCGATGGTCTTGCCGGTCAGCATCAAGGTCATCGCCTGCATCGGGTTGACCAGCTCGGTGAAGCGCACGGTGCCGCCAAGACCTGGATGCAGGCCGAGCATCACCTCTGGGAAACCGAACCTGGCATCGTCGATCGCGATCCGCATCTGGCAAGCCAGCGCGACCTCGAGGCCGCCGCCGAGGCAGAAGCCGTGGATGACGGCGACCGAGGGCACGCGCAGCGCCTCGAGCCGGTCGATCACCGCATGGGCGCGACCGATCGCGGTCTCCACCGCGCTGGAATCGCTGGCGCCGCGAAACTCATTGACGTCAGCGCCGGCGATGAAGCCGCTTGGCTTGGCCGAGCGCACCACGAGACCCGTCGGCCGCTGGTTCTCCAGCGCCGCGACGATGGCATCGAGCTCCTCGAGTAGATCGGCGGACAGCGTGTTGGCGCTGGCGCCGGCGCGGTCGAACAGCAGCCAGGCGATACCGTCGTCATCGCGCGTCAGCTTGAAATTCTTGTAGGGGCTGTCGGCGGTAGGCTTCGGCCCGAGTTCGAGCACGCGATCGGCGAGAAGGTCCATGATCCGTGAATCCATGATCACACCGTCTCTATCAACATCGCGCCGCCCTGCCCGCCACCGATGCATTCGGTGGCGACGCCGCGCCTGGTGCCGAGCCGCTTCATCGCATTGACCAGATGCAGCACGATGCGGTTGCCGCTGGTGCCGACCGGATGGCCGAGGCTGATCGCGCCGCCGTCGACGTTCAACTTCGCGCGGTCGATCTCGCCGGCCGCGCCATCGAGCCCAAGGATCTCGCGGCAGAATTTTTCGTCGTTCCATGCCGCGAGGCAGCCCAGCACCTGGGTGGCGAAGGCCTCGTTCAGCTCCCAGGTCTCGACGTCCTGCAAGGTCAGGTCGTTGCGCTTGAGCAGCGCGCTTGCCGACAGCACCGAACCGAGGCCCATGATCGAGGGATCGAGCGCCGACCATTGGCTGTCGAGGATGACGGCCTTCGGCGTCAGCCCGTGCTTGGCCACCGCCTTCTCGGACGCCAGGATCACCCAGGAGGCGCCGTCGGTGATCTGCGAGGAATTGCCGGCGGTGACCTGGCCCCACGGACGCTCGAACACCGGCTTCAGCTTCGCCAGGGTCTCGGGGGTCGAGTCCGGGCGGACACCGTCGTCATGGTCGTAGAACTTGCCGTCGCGGGAGAACGCGGTCTCGACCTCGCCCTTGAGAAAGCCCTGCTTCTGCGCGTTGGCCAGCCGCTGATGGCTCTCGGCAGCGTATGCATCGGACTGTGCGCGCGTAATGCCGAAGAGATGGCCGACCTTCTCGGCGGTCTGCCCCATGTTGAGCTCGGTGATCGGGTCGGTCAATCCACGCTCGAGGCCGATGATCGGCTTGAAGTAGCTCGGCTTCACCTTCAGCGCCGCGGCGATCTTGGCACCTAGCCCCTTGGCGCCGGCGAAGCCGGCAAACCAGCGCACGCCGGAATTGGGCCAGACCAGCGGCGCGTGGCTCAAGGCTTCGGCACCGCCGGCGAGGATCAGGTCGGAGATGCCCTCGCGGATGTAGCGGTAGCCGGTGTCGATCGACTGCATGCCGGAGCCGCAATTGATCTGCACCGTGAAGGCGACCATCTGCTCGCCCATGCCGAGCCTGAGCGCCGCAGCGCGTGCCGGGTTCATCTCGTCGGCGATCACGTTGACGCAACCGAGGATGACCTGGTCGAAGGCGGTGGGCGCGAAAGGCTGCCGCGCCAGCAGCGGCCGGCCGCATTGCACGGCAAGATCGACCGGGGTGAACGGGCCGGGACCGGAGCGCGCCTTCAGGAACGGCGTCCGGCTGCCGTCGACAATAAAGACTGGTCGCGCCATCAGCTCGCCGCCCTCTGCTCACCAAGCTCCTGGAAGAACTGATGCACGTCGGCGGATTTCTTGTAAATCGGGGACAGCGCCTCCGGCGCAAAATCATCGACCTCGATGACTTTGGCGACGGCCTCGTGGGCAGCGGCAAGCTTCTCGCCGTCGGCCTCGGTGATGACGCCCTTCTTGACCGCCTCTTTCCAGTCATGGAGGCGCGCCGCGCGCAGCTGCTTGGCGGCATCCTCGGCCTCGGTGACGAGGCGGAAGGCTTTCTCCAGCCTTGCGATGCCGCCGTCATCCTCGACAAAGGCGAGGTCCGGCGTCAGCCGGTCGCGCGCCGCCGACGGCGACAGCACGAGCTGCGCGCATTGCTGCACGACGCGGTCCGTCGGGCCCGTGACGCGGGCGCCGAACGGCTGGATCAGGAATTTCAGCAGCCAAGCCATCGGGCGGTTCGGCAGATTGGCGAAGATTTCCGCAAAGCGGTTCTCGATGGTCTTGGAGCCGGACGCCATGCACCATTGGAGCGCGGGAAGATCCTCCTTCTGCCCGCCCTCGTCCTGCCAGCGCTTGAGCGCAGCGGAGAGCAAATACAGCTCGGACAGGATGTCGCCGAAGCGCGCCGAGAGCATCTCCTTGCGCTTCAGCGCGCCGCCGAGGGTGAGCAGCGCCATGTCGGCGCACAGCGCGAACGCCGACGAATAGCGCGACAGCTGGCGATAGAACTCGGTCGCATCGCCGGCATCCGGCGCCGGTGCGAACATCCCAAAACTCCAGCTGCGGCCCCAGGCGCGGAACATGGTCGCGAAGCTGTGGCCGATATGTTTCCAGAACGCGGTGTCGAACGCGGTCAGGCCCTTGTCGCGGTCGGTCTCGCCGAGCGCGTTCATCTCCAGCAACAGATAGGGATGCGCGCGGATCGCGCCCTGCCCGAACACGATCAGATTACGGGTCAGGATGTTGGCGCCCTCGACCGTGATGCCGACCGGCACCGAGCGGTAGAGCCCGCCGAGATAATTCTGCGGCCCGTCGATCACGGCCTTGCCGCCATGGATGTCCATGGCGTCGTCGATCGCGATCCGCATCCGCTCGGTGGCGTGCAGCTTCATGATCCCGGAGATGACGGCGGGATGATGCCCCTCGTTCAGTGCGGCGCAGGTCAGCCGCCGCGCGGCGTCGAGCAGATAGGCCGTGCCGGCGATCCGCGCGAGCGGCTCCTCGATGCCTTCGAATTTCGAGATCGAGATGCCGAACTGCTCGCGGATGCGGGCATAGGCGCCGGTGGTGCGCGCGGCATAGGCAGCGCCGGCGGCCGACAACGACGGCAGCGAGATGCCGCGGCCGGCGGCAAGCGCCGTCATCAGCATCTTCCAGCCTTGGCCGAGCCGTGCCTCGCCGCCGATGATGTAGTCGAGCGGGATGAAGACGTCCTTGCCCCAGTTCGGGCCGTTCTGGAACACCTGCATCGCCGGCAGATGGCGGTGGCCGATCGACACGCCCGGCAGATGGGTCGGGATCAGCGCGACGGTGATGCCGAGCTCTTCCTCGCTGCCGACGAGGTGATCGGGATCATAGGCCTTGAACGCAAGGCCGAGCAGCGTCGCGACCGGGCCGAGCGTGATGTAGCGCTTGTGCCAGTTGAGCCTCAAGCCGAGCACCTCACGGCCTTCGAAATTGCCCTTGCAGATGATGCCGGTGTCGATCATCGAGGCGGCGTCGGAGCCGGCCTCCGGGCTGGTCAGGCCGAAGCATGGAATGTCCTGGCCGGAGGCGAGGCGCGGCAGCCATTTGTCCTGCTGCTCCTTGGTGCCGAAGCGCATCAAGAGCTCTCCGGGCCCGAGCGAGTTCGGCACCATCACGGTGACGGCCGCGGTCAGCGAGCGCGACGAGATTTTGCGCACCACTTCGGAATGCGCATAGGGCGAGAAGCCGAGACCGCCGAATTCCTTCGGGATGATCATGCCGAAGAATTTCTTGGCCTTGATGAAAGCCCAAACCTCGGGCGGCAGATCGCGCCATTCCCAGTTGATCTTCCACTCGTCGAGCATCCTGCAGAGCTCGTCGACCGGACCGTGCAGGAAGGCTTGCTCTTCGTCGGTCAATCTGGCCGGCGCGAACGCCAGCAATTTCGACCAGTCGGGATTGCCGGTGAAGAGATCGGCGTCCCACCAGACGTCGCCGGCTTCCAGCGCCTCGCGCTCGGTGTCCGACATCGTCGGCAGCACGCCACGCGCCCAGGAGAAGATCGGTTTTGTCATATAGTCGCGGCGGAAGCTCATGGCGGATCCTCATGAAACGGCGGCGCGGATGGGTGATCTTATCGGAAAGTGCCGTTCACCGGTGAACACTTCGCTTCGCAGATAAAGCGAAATTGACGCGGCCCAGGCGCCATTTTGTTAACGGCACGCCGCGGGTTCGGTTCCGAAAGCTGAGGTGCGACAATCAGGTAGCGGGGGATGGCGCAGACGCCATCCCCATGCAGGACGAGCTAGGCGGGCCCCGCTCCCTGGGTTGCAGTATAGACCGCGTAAAGCGACTGGCTTGCGGCCATGAACAGACGGTTGCGCTTGGGACCACCGAAGGTGATGTTGCCGCAGATCTCGGGCAGCCGGATGCGGCCGAGCAGCTTGCCTTCCGGCGACCACACCGTCACGCCGCTGTAACCGACCGCGCGACCGGCATTGCTCGAGCACCAGACATTGCCGTTGACGTCGCAGCGGATGCCGTCCGGTCCGCACTTCACGCCGTCGATCGTGAAATCGCTGAACCGCTTGCCGTTGGAAAGCTTGTTGTCGGCGCCGACATCGAACACGAAAACGTCGCCCTTGCCGCCGGGGCCGCTATCGCCCGGTCCCTTGCCGGTCGAGACCACGTAGAGCTTCTTGTAGTCCGGCGAGAAGCAGAGGCCGTTCGGGTCCGGCACCTGGTCCTCGCTCACTACGAGATCGACGCGGCCGGACGGGTCGATGCGGTAGCAATTGGTCGGCAGCTCGCGCTTGGCCGGCACGAAGCCCGCCGGCTGGCCGATCCGGGGATTGAGCTTGCCGGCCGGATTGCCCGGGCCGCCCGCGGCATCAGGCTCGCCCTCATAGAGCTGTCCGCCATAGGGCGGATCGGTGAACCAGTAGCTGCCGTCGGGATGCGCGACGACGTCGTTCGGCGAGTTCAGCCGCTTGCCTTGATAGGAATCCGCGAGCACGGTCGCGGTGCCGTCATTCTCGTAGCGCGTCACGCGGCGGGTGAGATGCTCGCAGGACAGCTGGCGGCCCTGGAAGTCGAACGAATTGCCGTTCGAGTAGTTCGACGGCGTGCGGAAGACGCTGACATGGCCGTCATCTTCCGACCAGCGCATCTGCCGGTTGTTCGGGATGTCGCTCCACAGCAGATGGCGGCCCTGCGAACTCCAGGCCGGGCCTTCCGCCCACAACAGGCCGGTATAAAGGCGCTTGATCGAGGTGTTGGGCTGGGCAAGGTCGTTGAAGGACGGATCGACCGCGATGATGTCGGGGTCCCAGAAATAGGTGGTCGGCGCACCGCGCGGACTGAAGTCGCGCGGCGGGCTGGTGATCGTTGTCGGCGGCCCGACCGGCGCGGGCGCGTTCTGGGCCAGCGCACTGCCGATGCCCGCGACGGCGGCGGCGGAAACCGCCAGTCCCTGGACCAGCGTACGTCGTGAGACGTTCGGATCGCGTTGTTCTTCGTTCGGATCGCGCCGCGGTTGGCGTGTCATCGCATCCTCCCACTCTGTTGGCCGGCCGTTGATCCGGCCTGGCGGGTGGAGGTTAGACTGCTCTCGGAGAGGTTGCGAGTGACGGTTTTTCATCCCCGCGCGCGGAAATTTCACATTGTTGTGGCGCGGGCCGTTGTTGCGGAGCGCACGAATCCGCAGCGGAGCGACGTCCCTTACCTCGCCCCGCTTGCGGGGAGAGGTCGAAATTCAAGCGCAGCTTGAATTTCGGGTGAGGGGGTACAGGTCTCACGACCATCACAACCGGTGGAAGCAGCCCCTCACCTACCCTCTAAGAGCGAGCTTCGCTCGTCTCGACCCCGTGAAGAACGGGGAGAGGGATGATAGAGCAGCACTCAATCCGGCCGGATCATCTCGAACATGTTTTCCGGCTTGATCTCGAAGTAGTCGCCGCGGCGGCCGGCGCGGACGATTGGGTGCGCGAGGCCGGTCTGGTAGACGCCGTCCTTGATGAAGGCCTTGTCGATGTGGACGGCGACCACCTCGCCGAGCGTCAGCCAGGCCTCGGCCTTCTTGCCGTCGGCGCCCTGGAGCTGGACGATCTGGCTGACCTTGCATTCGAACGACACCGGGCTTTCGGCGACCCGCGGCACGTTGACGAGCTTGCCGGCGACCTGCGTGAGGCCCGCGAGCCTGAATTCGTCGACATCGCGCGCGACATGCGCTGCCGTCGCGTTCATGTGCCTGGCGAGATCCATCGTCGCCAGATTCCAGACGAACTCGCCGGTGTCCTGGATGTTGGCGACGCTGTCCTTCCAGTTGGTGGAGGAGAAGCCGATGATCGGCGGCACATAGCAGAACGCGTTGAAGAAGCTGTAGGGCGCGAGGTTGACGTTGCCGCCCTTGTCGCGCGAGGAGATCCAGCCGATCGGCCGCGGCGCCACGATGGCGTTGAACGGATCGTGCTTCAGGCCGTGGCCGTTCTTCGGCTCGTAGGAATGCAGGTCTCTGGCGGTCACGGCTGGCCCCTCTCACGTAGCCCGGATGGAGCGCAGCGTAATCCGGGACGGTCTCGCAAGCGAAAATGGCCCCGGATTGCGTTGCGCTCCATCCGGGCTACAAACTCGCTTTGCCTGCTATGCGAGAAGAGTCAACTGACGAAAATGTCAGGGCTGGCGCTCAAGGGCTGGCGCTCAAGGGCTGGCGCTCAAATGGCGCGGCCGCGCGGCGACAGGCCGGCGATCACGAAATCGATCATCTGGTCGATGGTCGGGCCCGGCTTGGTGGCACATTGGGCGATCATCTGGGGATGGAAGAACCGCATCATCGCGGTGCAGGCGCACAGCGAGGCGAGCTGCAGGTCCTTGATCTCGAACTCCCCCGACGCGGCTCCTTGCGCGATCACCTCGCCGATAATGGAGGCGATACACTCCATATGGGCGACGCAGACGTCCCAGTCCTCCTGCATCGCGATCTCGACCATCTCGTGCATCTTGGAATCGCCGACATAGCGCTCGGTGTTCATGCGATTGATGGTCGTCATCATCTGGCGCAAGCGTGGCGCCGCCGGCCCTTCCGAGCGCGCGATGCGCCGGGCCTCGATCTCGACCTCGCCCATCAGGCCGCGGGCCACGCCCTCGTGGATCGACTTCTTCGAATCGAAGAAGCGGTACACGTTGGCGGGGCTCATCCGCAGCTCTTTGGCGATGTCGGCGACCGTCGTCTTCTGATACCCGATCTGCCGGAACAAGCGCTCCGCCACCACGAGAATCCGCTCGCGGGTGTCGGTTTCGCTATGTTCCGTGATCAGTGTCATGTTGGCCTGCTCAATCTTCAATTATTCGGCCGCCTCAGCAAGCGGAAATGCGCGTTGCGCATCGCCGGCATGCTGCGGCGCAGTATCGGTTTGCTCGGAGCCGCTCTCCTCGAGGGACTTGCGGAACCAGAGGGCGTAAAGGCCCGGCAGATACAGCAAGGTCAGGAAAGTCGCAACAAACAAACCGCCCATGATGGTGATCGCCATCGGGCCCCAGAACGCCGAGCGCGACAGCGGGATCATGGCGAGGATAGCGGCCAGGGCCGTCAGCACCACCGGCCGGGCGCGCCGGACGGTGGCTTCGACGATCGCCTCGCGCCGGGTCAGGCCGGACGCCACGTCGCTTTCGATCTGGTCGACCAGGATCACGGCGTTGCGCATGATCATGCCGGCGAGCGCGATCAGGCCGAGCAGCGCCACGAAGCCGAACGGCTGGTTGGCGACGTTTAGCCCCAGCGAGGCGCCGACGATGCCGAGCGGCGCGGTCAGGAACACCAGGAACAGGCGCGAGAAGCTCTGCAGCTGGATCATCAGCAGCGTCAGCATCACCATCACCATCACGGGGAAGAGGATGAAGATCGACGCATTGCCCTTGGCGGATTCCTCGAACGCCCCGCCCGGCTCGATCCGGTAGGCCGGCTCGAGATGGGCCTGGATGTCCTTCAGCTTCGGCGAGATCTGGTTGGTGACATCGGGCGCCTGCACGCCGTCGACGACATCCGACCGCACGGTGATCGCCATGTCGCGGTTGCGCCGCCACAGGATCGGCTCCTCATGCGCATATTCGATCTTGGCAATCTGCTGCAGCGGGACGGCGACGCCGTTGCGCGTGGTGATGGTGAGATCGCCGACGCGGCCGAGATCGAGCCGCTCGGACGGCACCGCCCGGGCGACCACGCCGACCTTCTCGATGCCGTCGCGGATCGTGGTGACCGGCGCGCCCGAGATCAGCATCGCCAGCGCCTGCGAGACGTCCTGCGGGGTCAGGCCGAGCGCACGCGCCCGATCCTGGTCGACGGCGAGCTTCAGATAGGGCGACTGCTCGTTCCAGTCGAGTTGGACGTCCTTGACGTTCTTGTTCTGGCGCATGACGTCGCGCACCTGGTAGGCGATGTCGCGCACCTTGTTGGCATCGGGGCCGATCACGCGGAACTGGACCGGGAAGCCGACCGGCGGACCGAAATTGAAGCGGTCGACCCGGACCCGTGCCTCGTTCAAAGCACCGTCGGCGGCGGCCTGCTCGATCTTGGCCTTGACGCGCTCGCGCCCCTCGACGTTCTTGGCGAGGATCACGATCTCGGCAAAGGCCTCGTTCGGCAGCTGCGGGTTGAGGCCGAGCCAGAAGCGCGGCGAGCCCTGGCCGACATAGGCGGTGTAGGTCTGGATATCGTCATCGCCCTTCAGCAGCCCTTCGGCCTGCTTCACCGCCTTCTCGGTGACGTTGAAGGCGGTGCCTTCGGGCAGACGCAGCTGCAGGAACAGTTCGGGCCGCTCCGACAGCGGGAAGAACTGCTGCTGGACGTGGCCGAACGCAACGATGGAGGCAACGAAGACGCCGACGGTCGCCGCCACCACCTTGATGCGGTGATCGACGCACCACTGCACGACGCTGCGCAGGCCGCGATACATCCGCGTCTCGTAGATCGCGTGCGGATCGTGGTTCTGGTGCACCTTGATGTTGGGCAACAGCTTGACGCCGATATAGGGCGTGAAGATCACCGCGACGAACCAGGACGCGACCAGCGAGATCGCCACGATCCAGAAGATGCCGCCGGCATATTCGCCGACCGCAGAATTGGCAAAGCCGATGGGGAGGAAGCCAGCGGCCGTGACCAGCGTTCCCGTGAGCATCGGAAACGCGGTGGATTCCCAGGCAAAGGACGCCGCCTTCATGCGGTCCCAGCCCTGCTCCATCTTCACCACCATCATCTCGACCGCGATAATGGCGTCGTCGACCAGAAGGCCGAGCGCAATGATCAGCGCGCCGAGCGTGATACGGTGCAGGTCGAGCGACATTGCGTTCATCACGATGAAGACGATGCCGAGCACCAGCGGCACCGACAGCGCGACCACGATGCCGGTGCGCCAGCCGAGCGCGACAAAGGAGACGAACAGCACGATCGCGAGCGCCTCGACGAAGGAGTGCACGAACTCGCCGACCGCGTGCTCGACCACCTTGGGCTGGTCGGCGATCTGCTGGACATCGACGCCCTGCGGCACCGCCTTCAGGAACTCGGCGGTCGCCTTCTGGACCTCCTTGCCGAGCTCGAGGATGTTGGCGCCCTTGGCGGTGACGACGCCGATACCGAGCGCCGGCTTGCCTTCCTGCCGCACCTTGAAGCTCGGCGGATCGACATAGCCGTGGCTCACGGTCGCGATATCGCCGAGCCGGAACACGCGGCCGTTGCTCTCGACCGGCGTCTCGGCAACCGCCTTGACGCCGTCAAGCGCGCCGGTGACGCGCAGCGGCACGCGCTGCGATGAGCTCTCGACGGTGCCGGCCGGGGTGACGTTATTCTGCTTGGCGAGCGAGTCGAACAGCGCCTGCGGCGTGATGCCGAGCGTCGCCAGCTTGGCATGCGAGAACTCGACGAAAATGCGCTCGTCCTGGGTGCCGTAGAGATCGATCTTGGTGACGCCGGGCACCTTCAGCAGGCGCTGGCGAAAACCCTCCGCGACCTTCTTGAGCTGCGCATAATTGGCGCCGTCGCCGGTCATCATATAGAGGATCGAATCGACGTCGGAGAATTCGTCGTTGACGACGGGGCCGAGGATGCCGGAGGGCAGCTCGCCCTGCACATCGACCAGCTTCTTGCGCAAGAGATAGAAGAGATAGGGCACGTCCTTCGGCGAGGTCGAATCCTTGAAGGAGACCTGCATCGCCGTGAAGCCCGGCTTGGAATAGGTCTGCACCTTGTCGAAGAACGGCAGCTCCTGCAGCTTCTTCTCGATCGGATCGGCGACCTGCATCTGCATTTCCTGCGAGGTCGCGCCCGGCCACATCACCGAGACGTTCACCACCTTGACGGTGAAGAACGGATCCTCGGCGCGGCCGAGCTTCTCGTAGGAGAAGAAGCCCGCGGCGGCGAGGATGATCATCAGGAACAGGACCAGCGTCGGATGGCTGACCGCCCAGGCCGAAAGGTTGAAGCGCTTCATCGAACTCTCCAAGTTCTAGACCAGTCCCAGAACCGTTTCCGCTGCTATGCGAGGGTTAGAACGACAGCGACGACACGACCCGCACCTTCTGGCTCGGATCGAGTTTCTGCACACCGAGGGCGACCACCTTGGTGCCATCGTCGACACCGCCGGAGATCACGACGTTGTTGCTCTCATAGGCCTTCACCTTGACCGGCTTCAGCGCGATGTCGCCCTTGTCGTCGACGATGTAGAGCGAGGGATCGCCGCCCTGGCTGTACAGCGCCGACAGCGGCAACTTGGCGACGCGCTCGCTCGCCTTGTCGGCGAGCGTCAACGTCGCGGTCATGCCGAGCGAAACTGCCTCGTCCGCGTCCGGCAGCGAGAATTTTGCGAGATAGGTGCGGGTGGCGGGATCGGCCTGCGGCGCCACCTCGCGCAGCCTGGCCGCATAGCTCTTCTTGGCGTCCGACCACAGCGTCACCGTGGCTACGCCCGACCTGGCACGAGCAAGAAGCGTCTCTGGGATCGCGACGACAGCTTCCTTCTCGCCAAGTCGGGCGACACGGATCGATGCCTGGCCCGCGGCAACCACCTGGCCGGGCTCGATCATGGTCGCTGTGACGACACCCCGGGTGTCGGCCACCAGCGTTGCATAAGAGAGGGAATTCTTGGTCAGCTCGACCGAGCGCTCGGCGCGGTTCAGCCGGGCGCGGGCTTCGTCGCCGGCGGCCTTGGCGGAATCGAGCGCCGCGTCGGTGGTCCAGCCCTTGGCCTTCAGATCCTTGGCGCGCTGCTCGGCGGCGGCGGCCTGCGCCAGCACGCCGGTGGCGGCGCGGAATTCCGCCTCCGCCTGCTCGGCCTGCAGCTTCAGGTCGACCTCGTCGAGGGTGGCCAAGGGCTGGTCGACGTCGACTGTCTGTCCGACCTCGACCAGCCGCTTGGCCACCTTGCCGGCGACCCGAAAGCCCATATCGGCTTCGATACGGGGCTTGATGGTGCCGACAAAGCTGCGCTCAGGGGTTTCAGCTTCATAGTGGACGGTCGCCACCAGAACGGGGCGCCCCGGATCGGCGTTTTCAGCCGCCTTTTCATTGCAGCCGGTCAGCGCGAACAGCGCGAAAGCCAATGATGCTCCCGTCAAGAGCCTGTAATAGCTCGAGAAAACGGAACGAACGAACATCTGAAATCTCCATCGGGCTGACGACTGATGAAGAGTATCGATTTATCACTGATAAATGTCAATATTCGTCAGTGATAACCAATTCGTGAGCGGGGTCGGATTTGGCGGGTGCGGAGTTCGGAAAATGCGTAGCCCGGATGAAGCCAACGGGTCGCGCGAACGCGCGCCCGATGACAGGCTCAGCGAAATCCGGGACCTCACCGGTGGCGGGAGGGTCCCCGGATTAAGCTGCGCTCCATCCGGGCTACGGGAGCACGTGATTTGAGGGCGAGCTACTTCGCGCCGGCGAACTCGGTCTTGGTCTCGTGGCTGCCGAGGAAAACCAGCAGGCCCGCGGCAAGCGGCAACAGCGACAGCACCAGCAGGCCGGTCGACGTGCTGCCGGTGGCTTCCTTGACCCAGCCGATCAGATAGGGCCCGCCGAAACCGGCGAGGTTGCCGATCGAGTTGATCAGCGCAATCGCGCCGGCGGCGGCGGTGCCGGAGAGCCAGGCGGTCGGCAGCGTCCAGAACACCGCGAAGGTGCAGAACACGCCGATCGCAGCGACCGTCAGCACCACCATCGTCATGACCGGATCGGTGATGTAGCTGGAGACGGCGAGCGCCAGCGCGGTCAGCAGCAGCGGCGCGCCGACATGGAACACGCGCTCGCGGGTGGCATCGGAACGGCGCGCCCACAGGATCATCGCGATCGTGCCAAACAGATAGGGAATTGCGGTGACGAAGCCGGTCTGCGCGTTGGTCAGACCGAACGCCTTGACGATCTGCGGCAGCCAGAACTGCATACCGTAGAGCGAGGCGACGAAACCGAAATAGATCGCGCTCAGCGCCAGCACCTTCGGCGAGGACAGCGCCTCGCCCAGCGTGAAATGCTTCGCCGCCTGCTTGGCCGCGACCTCGGCGTCGAGCTTCGCCTTGAGCCACGCCTTCTGCTCGGCCGAGAGCCAATCGGCCTTCTCCGGCCGGTCGGTCAGATAGAACCAGGTGACGATGCCGAGCAGCACCGAGGGAATGCCCTCGATGACGAACAGCCATTGCCAGCCCTTCAAGCCCATCACGCCGTCGAGGCCGAGCAACAGGCCGGAGATCGGCGCGCCGATCACGGTCGAGATCGGCACCGCGAGCGCGAAGGCGGCGAGGAAGCGCGCACGATACTCGGCCGGGTACCAATAGGTCAGATAGAGGATGATGCCGGGGAAGAAGCCGGCCTCGGCGACGCCGAGGAAGAAGCGCAGCGCATAGAAGCTGTGCTCGTCATAGACCGCCGCCATCAACGCCGAGAGGATGCCCCAGCTCACCATGATCCGGGCGATCCACTTGCTGGCGCCGAACCGCTCCAGCGCCAGGTTGCTCGGCACCTCGAAAATGAAATAGCCGATGAAGAAAATGCCGGCGCCGAACGAGAACACCACCGGCGAGAACTTCAGCTCGCTGTTCATGGTGAGCGCGGCGAAACCGAGATTGACGCGGTCGAGATAGGAGAAGAAGTAGGCCAGGATCAGGAACGGGATCAGCCGCCAGGAGATCGCGCGGATCGTCGACGTCTCGATCTCGCTGCGGGCGCCGCGATCCGGCGCGATGGTTGCTGTCTGGCTCATAAGCGTCCCCCCGGGTGTTGCTTGCCGTGAGGATTATTGGCTGGCTCCGCTTTGAGCAATGGCAAAAACTCATAGCTCACAGCGCAAACGGGAACCCTATACGTTTTGTGCACGGCGTCATTGCGAGCGAAGCGAAGCAATCCACTTATCCGCTTGTGGCGCGATGGATTGCTTCGCGGAGCCTGTCATCGGGCGCGCGTTCGCGCGACCCGTTGGCTCGCAATGACGGAGAGCCAGCCCTATTCAGCGAGCTGGAAGCGCTCGAAGCGGTCGAGCTCTTCCTCGATGCGGCGCTTCAGCTCCTTGCGTGCCGCCTGCTTCTTGCCGTTGCCGACCCAGCTCCATTTCTGCATCAGGAGCTTCTTGTTCTGCCGGTCGGTCTTGAGGTCGAGGGCGGCGACGATGTCGTCGCCGACCAGCACCGGCAGCGCGAAATAGCCGAACAGGCGCTTCTCCTTCGGCACATAGGCCTCGAAACGGTGGCCATAGCCGAAGAACAGCTCGGTGCGCTTGCGCTGGATGATCAGCGGATCGAACGGCGAAAGGATGTGAACCAGGGTGGGATCACCGTCGCCGGTCGCGTCCAGCACCTCGGGCCGCGCCCAATGCTCCTGCTTGCCGGCGCCTTCCAGCGCGACCCGGACCAGCTCCTTGCGGCGCAGGCGCGCCTCGATCAGGCTGCGCACCGCCTTCTTGCTCGGCGCGTCGAGATGGCAGATCGAATCCAGGCTGACGATGCCCTGTGAGCGCAGCGCGCGGTCGAGCAGATAGGCGGTCCTGGCTGAGGCCGGGGCCGGCTTCGGCGGCTTGTCCCAGCCGAAGTGCCGGGTCGTCAGCTCATAGGTCTTCAGCATGCCGGCGCGCTCGCTGATCGTGACCACGCCGCCATAGAAGGCGAGCTGCAGCGCGCGCTTGGAGGGCTTCCGGCTCTGCCAGAGATGCTCCTTCTCGGTCAGCACATCGTCGTCGATGTCGCGGATGGTCAGCGGACCGGCACGAAGCAGCCGCAGCACCTTGCGCGTATCCGCCGGGGTCACCGACGAGAACCATTTGTGGCCCTCGCGCTTGTGCGCCTTCATCGCCGGCAGGAAGATGCCGATGTCCTTGGACGGAATGTAGGACAGCGCGTGCGTCCAGTACTCGAACACGCTCTTGTCCCGGCTCTGCGCCTGCTTGAGGTCGGCGCGGCGGTAGTCCGGAATGCGGCTGAATAGGATGTGGTGATGGCAGCGCTCGATCACGTTGATGGTGTCGATCTGCACATAGCCGAGATGATCGACGGCGGCCGCCACCGCTGACGCCCCCTCGCCGAACGGCACCTTTGTATCGAGCCGCTGCGCGCGCAGCCAGATATGGCGGGCGGCAGCATTGTTCAACAAAAGGGGTTCGGCGGCGCGGGACATTGCCCCAGCAATGTAGTGAGATTCGCGCCGCTGTGGAGAGCCGCGCGGCGGAAATCAGCTCCGCATCATTCGGAGCGGCTAGGTCGATCCGACGACCCGCCGCAACCACGGAACGTCCCCGATCGCCGCCGCGAGCGCGGCGCTTTCTCCATGGAAGATGCGGGACGAATGACCGCCGACCGGAAACCAGCCACGGCCATCTTCGACGTCCCGCCGATATTCCTCGAAGCCGATGCTGCCGTCCGGGCGAAGGAAGATATCGACGCAGCGCGAGGCAGCTTCGTCATTGATCGAGCGGAGGACGCGATTGACGTTGGCCATGATGTCCTCGCTTCCCGCCTGCCCTGTCTGGCGCAAGGCGGGGCGGCACACCCAACCGTGACCCAGATCACATTCTGGGCTTTGAACCGGTCCTATCCTCCCAGCATCAAAACGACAGCAAGCCGGATTGGCTAGCCCGACATTTGAGGACGAAAACCATGACCCGCTCTTTTTCCTTGTCTTTTCTGACAATCGGCGCCGCGCTGTCGATGACGGCGGGCGTCGCACTGGCCGGCAGCGAGGCCGTTCCGGCCGCCCAGATTCTCAATGCGCTGAAGCCGAAGTCGGCCACCCGCGGCCTTTCCGCCGGCACGCAGGTCGACCTCGCGGCTTCCGCCAAGGAGGCAAGCTTCCTCAACACCGTCCGCAACCGGCAGACCCGTTCGTTGTCGCGCGTTGAACGCCAGGAGATCGCCGACATCGCGGCGAACAAGCCGAAGATCGATCTGGAGATCCACTTCGACTACAACTCGGCCGACATCAGCAAGGGCTCGACTCAGGCGGTGCAGGAGCTCGGCAAGGCACTGTCCGATGCCAGCATGAAGGGCTCGACCTTCGTCGTCGCCGGCCACACCGACGCGATCGGCGGCGAAGCCTATAACCAGGACCTGTCAGAGCGCCGCGCCGACACCATCAAGAAATATCTGGTCGAGCATTACGGCCTGAACGGCTCGGATCTCGTGACGGTCGGCTACGGAAAGACCCGGCCGAAGGACCCGAGCGCGCCGATGGACCCGACCAATCGACGCGTGCAGGTCGTCAACATGGATACCAAGACCGCCTCGCAGTAATCTCCCGCAGCCTCGATCCGCCTGCCATGCCCGGCAGGCGGATCACTCTACTTCAAAGACCGTCATATCCAGCCCTGAAACAGCATCAGGCGGTTGAACGTCGCCATCGACGTCTCGATGACAGCGGCCGTGACCGGCAGCATCGCAACAAACCCCGCGCATCCAACCGCAACGAACGCCCACAGCAGCCAGCGCGGCGCACCCTTGCGCGTCAAGGCGTAGACCAGCACGAAACTCGCGGTGGTCGCCGCGGGGAGATAGTAATAGATGAAACCGAGCGTGCGCGGCAGCAGGGCCCAGGCGAGATACGGGCCGAGGTAGAACGCCAGCACGAGAAATGCATCACGGCCGCGCCCGACGATCCAGTCGCGCAGCGCAATGATCAGCGCGATCAATGCCGGCCACAGCACCAACGGGTTGCCGAGGAGCACGATCGCGGCGAACTTGTCATCGCCGACCTTCTCGAACAGGTACCAGACCGGGCGCACCAGGAACGGCCAGGACGGCCATGAGCTCATATAGGTGTGGCCCGCGATGGCGGCCGTGGTGTTGTCGGCAAAGATGCGACGCTGCGCCTCGATGATATCCGTGAACGAGAGGCCGTAGAGCGGCACGAAGGTCGCGAGATAAACGGCCGCCGGGATCAGCACGAAGCAGACCATGAAGTGAGGAAGACGAAAATCCGGCCACGGCTCCGGCTGATACCAATCCTCCGCATTGCCGTCGGCAAAGCGCGTGCGCCAGCCCTGCATCAGGCGGATCGCAGCGACGATCGCGATGCAGGTCGCGAGCACGAACAGCCCGCTCCATTTGCAGGCACTGGCAAGCCCTGCGAAGAGGCCCGCCAACGCAAAGGCGGATTGCGGCTGCTGTTGCCTGAAGCCGTGGACGAACGTCGCGATCGCGAACAGGCCGAAAGCGAGCGCGAAAATATCCAGCATCGCGATCCGCGACTGCACGAACAGCATCTGGTTGAAGAAGGCGAGCAGCACGGCAGCGATCGCGCGTTGCTGCGACGCGAACAGCGCAAGCCCGCCGAGATAGACGCCGACCAGCGCCAGCGCACCGAACAGCGCCGCGGGATAGCGCCATCCCAGCGGCACGTCGCCGAATGCCTTGATCGAGAGGGCGATGATCTCCTTGGCAAGCGGCGGATGCATCGGATTGAGGATCGCCCCCTCGCGCACCGGCAGCAGCATCTGCCGCGCCGCCGGCACGTAATGGACCTCGTCGAAATAGAGCTTGTCCGGCGCCGTGATCCCGAGCAGCAGCACGACATGGGCGACGATGAAGACGATTGCCGCGACGATCGCCGTGCGCGCGGCGGGACGTCGCGGAACAGAAGGAGATTTGGATACGATGTTCAAAGGGCACGCACGGTGCGAGGGGAACGCAGCTTGCGACAAATATACGATATCAGCTGCATCCGCGATCCGTCGCCACGGTCATGTGACGGAACCATCGTGCCCATACTGTCTTGCCCCGCTTCATGCGGGGCATCCAGTACGCCGCTGCCTATCGGCTGAGCACCGAAATCTCTGGAATACTGGATCGCCCGGTCGGAGCCGGGCGATGACAGCGAAGCCCTAGCTCACGCTGCGGACTTGCCCTCATAGGCCCGGCGCAGGGCTTCGATATCGAGCTTGATCATCCCGAGCACGGCCTGCATCACGCGCGCGGCGCCGGCGGCATCGGATCCGCCGAGATATTGACGGATCGCCGCCGGCACGATCTGCCAAGCGACGCCGTAGCGATCGCGCAGCCAGCCACACTGCTCGGCCGTGCCGCCGGCCGCGAGCAACGCGTCCCACAGGCGATCGACCTCGGCCTGGTCGACACAGTCGATTGCGAACGAGACCGCGTGGGTATGCTCCATCCTCATCCCGCCGTTCAGCGCCATGAAGCGCTGACCGGCGAGCGTGAATTCGACCAGCAGCACCGTGCCGGCCTTTCCGCCGGGGCTGTCGATGACGTTCTTCTGGACAGTCTCGATCCGCGAATTGGGCAGCAGCGAGACGTAGAGGTTCGCGGCCTCCTCGGCCTCGCCGTTGAACCACAGGCAGGGAGATACCTTGGACATGCTTGAGCTCCTCGTGATGGCAGGATGCGATCAGGCGGTCGCCGCGGCGGACTGCGCCTTCATCGCCGCCTCGACGTCCATCCACATCACTTCCCAGATGTGACCATCGGGATCCTCGAAGCTGCGGCCGTACATGAAGCCGTAATCCTGCTGCGGCGACGGATCGGCGTTGCCGCCCGCGCCCGTTGCCTTGGTGACATAGCCGTCGACGGCGTCGCGGCTGTCGGCGGACAGGCAGATCAGCACTTCGCTCGTGGTCTTGGTGTCGGCAATTTTCTTCGGAGTGAACTCGCGGAACTTGTCGTGCGTCAGCAGCATGACGTGAATCGTGTCCGAGATCACCATGCAGGAGGCGGTGTGGTCGGAAAATTGCGCGTTCTTGGTCGCGCCGATCGCCTCATAGAAGGCGGTCGCATGGGCGAGATTGCTGACCGGCAGGTTGACGAAGATCATTGTCGGCTTGGCCATGAAAGGCGCTCCTTTTCGCGGGGTTGTGCCCCGAGGACGAACCGCCTCGCCGCGTCCCGACATCACCGTTCCGATTTTTCTTGCGGCGTCCTGCCGCAGGGCGACGTCAGGTCACAATCGGTGTCGGCATAGTTAGGAATGCCCGCGTCACATGCCAGAACAGCTCCCGATTGGTGGCAAGCGCCACCGAATGGGCGGTGCCGGGCAGGATGACGAACTGGCGATCGCCGTTCGGCAGCTTGTTGAAGAACTCCTCGAGGTCCGGAACCGCGGCGATGCCGTCATATTCACCGCGGACCAGCAGCACCGGCGCCAGCACCCTCTCCGGATGCACGACCGGCAAATTGGCGGTCATGTCGAGATAGGTGCCGGTCGGGATCTGGTCGCCGAACTGCATCTCGACATCGGCCAGCAGCTCGACCACGGCGGGGTCCGACGTGCCGGGCCTGTCGCGGGTCGCGATCGAGCGGATCATGTCGCGGTCGCGCTTGCGCATGTTGTGGCTGCGGTAATAGGCGAGCTGCTCGGCGCGCTTTGCCAGCGTCGGCGAGCCCTCGCCCTTGTAGGTGAAGGCCGCGAACACCAGCCGGTCGATGCGCTCGGGCGCGGCCATCGCGAATGCGCCGGCCCGCAGCGCGCCCGAGGATTCGCCGACGAAGTGATATCGCCCCTGCCCGGTCTCGCGCGCGATCACCTCGACCGCGGCCTTCAGATCCGCGACGCCGCTTGCAATATCCGCATTGCCCGACGTGCGGCCGGACTTGCCGTAGTTCTCGTGGTCCATGGTCCAGCAATCGAAGCCGTAGCGGGCAAATGTGTTCAGCAGCGAATACTCGCCCTTGCCCGGCACCGTGAGGTCGAACACCCTTGATGTCACCGACGAGCCGTGCACGAAGAACACCACCGGCCGCGCCGGCTCGCCCGGCTTCGGCGCACCGATCCGCTTGCGGAACATCCACAAGGGGATGTCACCCTTCTTCGCCCAGTATTCGTTGCTCCATATTTCTCCTTCGGCAGGAACCGCGCTCGCGGCCTGCGCCCGCGCTTCGCCGAGCACGCCGGCGGCCGTTGCAATGCCGATGGCTTTGATCATGCTGCGCCGCGAATGGTCAGATGACATCATGGTTCGCTCCCCTCTGAACGATGGGGCTTCGTTCGGCCCCTGGGTTGCACGATGTTAGCATCCACAACCGTCATTGCGAGCGCAAGCGAAGCAATCCATCGCGCCGCTTGCCGGAGTATGGATTGCTTCGTCGCTACGCTCCTCGCAATGACAGCGAATGCGATGCACGATTTTGTGAATGCGGTTTCCGGCCAACGGCGCGGACGACGGGCGGACTTGGTCCTAGTCTCCGCAGCGATCCGACCGGAAAAATCCGGCGAGAAGCGGGAGCGAAGAATGAGCAGCAATCTCACCGACGATGAACTTGCCGCCTTGATGCCCTCCGAACTGTGCCAGCACCAGACGCCGATCCCGACCCAGATCGTCTCCAGCGACGAATTCTATCCCGACCCGCAGAATGAACGGCAGCGCGAGGTCGAGGCGCGGCTGCTCGCGATGGCCGACGATCTCGGCGGCAAGCAGGGCCTCGACCGCCGCAGATTCTTCCAGACCGCGGCCGGCATGGCCGCCTCCTTCGTCGCGATGAACCAGGTCTACGGGGAGCTGTTCGCCGTGACGCCGGCGGAGGCCGCGACGCCCGCGATGGCGCAGGAGCGCGCCAACTCCCTCAAAGACCAGTTCATCATGGACATGCACACGCATTTCCTGCGCGACGACACCCGCATCATGGGTTTTGTGGAAATGCGCAAGGCGGTCGGCAAGGCCGGCTGGAACAAGGAGCTCAGCGATCACGAGCAGACCATCGAGGATCTCAAGTTCGACAACTACAAGAAGGAGATGTTTCTCGATTCCGACACCAAGATCGCGCTGATCTCCTCGGCGCCGTCGGATATCGAGCAGGACTGGTTCCTGACCAACGAGCAGATGGCCGACGCGCGCAAGAAAATGAACGACGAGGCCGGCTCGCGGCGCGTGTTCTGCCACGCCATCTTCACGCCCGGGCAGCCCGGCTGGCTCGACAAGCTCGACGCCGCATTGGCGCTGAAGCCGGAATCCTGCAAGGGCTACACGATCGGCGACAACACTCACAAGGAGATCAGCCGCTACCCCTGGCGGCTCGACGACGAGAAGGTCGCCTACAAGGGTTATGAGAAGATGGTGAAGGCGGGCATCAAGAATGTCTGCGTCCACAAGGGGCTGTTCCCGCCAGGGATCGAGAAGCAGTATCCGAATCTGCGCGGCTTCGCCGACGTTGCCGATGTCGGCCGAGCCGCCAAGGACTGGCCGCAGCTCAACTTCATCATCTACCACTCGGCCTATCGCCATGTCGGCGGCGACCCGAAGGTCGCGCTCGCCGAATTCGAGCGCACCGGCCGCATCGCCTGGACCTCCGACCTCGCCGATATCCCGGCGCAGTACGGCGTCAACAATGTCTATGGCGACGTCGGGCAATTGTTCGCGACCACGCTGGTCGCCGAGCCCAATGTCTGCGCCGCGCTGATGGGTACCTTGATCAAGGGGCTCGGCGTCGACCACGTCTGCTGGGGTACCGATGCGCTGTGGACCGGCGCGCCGCAATGGCAGATCGAGGGCCTGCGGCGGCTGGAGATCCCCGAGATGATGCAGAAGAAGTTCGGCTACGCACCGCTCGGCCCCGCCGACGGGCCGGTCAAGACGGCGATCTTCGGCGACAACAACGCCCGACTCTACAACATCCAGCCGAAGCGCGCGATGCTCGACCTCAAGGGCGATCGATTTGCGATGATGAAGGCGCAGTATGAGAAGGCCGGCCCCGAACCGTCGAACACGCGTTACGGCTATGTCGTGCCGAACGGTGTGATCGATCACCGGGTGTTTGCGTAGGGGTTAGGCCCCGTCATTGCGAGCGCAGCGAAGCAATCCATATCTCCGCTCAGGGACAGATGGATTGCTTCGTCGCTTCAGCGCAAGGTTGCCTGCAATTTTGTCGCGAGCCCCTCGCAATGACGGAAAAGGTCATCGCCCCGTAAATCTCGGCTTGCGCTTCTCGCTGAACGCCCTGGCGCCTTCCTTGAGGTCGTCGCTGTCCTTGATGGCGTCGAGCTGCCGGCGCACCTCCGCGACCGTCTCCAGCGGCCCCTTCGGCATCGCGTCACGCGCGAGCTTCTTGAGCGCCTGCACCACCAGCGGCGCGTTGCCCGCGATCTTGGCCGCCAGTTCCTGTGCCGCCGCAAGGTGCTGCCCCGGTGGCGTGATGCGGTTGACGAAGCCGATCTGGTAGGCCCGCTCGGCCGATAGCTCCTCGCCGACGAGCAGGAACTCCATCGCGATCTTGTGCGGCATGCGCGCCAGCACCGAGGAGACGCCGCCGCCAGTGGTGCCGATCTTGGCTTCCGGATAGACGAACCGCGTCGTCTCCGAGGCGACGCAGATGTCGGCCATCTGCACCAGAACGAAACCGCCGCCCACCACCCAGCCCGACGTCGCTGCGATCACCGGCTTGTCGAGCTCGACACCGAGCCCGGGCACCGCCTGCCACATATTGGCGGGGAAATCCCTGACGTCGGCGCCGACACAGAAATACTTCTCCTCGGCCGAGGCCAGCACCGCGACGCGGTCGTCGCTGTCACGAAAGCTCCGCCAGGCTTGCTGCAACTCGTCGCACAGCGCGTTGTTGAGCGCGTTGTGCGAGGAGACGCGGTCCATCGTGATGGTCGCGATGTGGTCGGCGCTCTCGTAACGCACGAGCGTCATGCTGGCCTCCTCCCCTGGACTGTCATTCCGGGGCAAGCGAAGCGTGAACCCGGAATCTCGACGCAAATGTCGCGGCTATTTCTTCTCGTCGGGATGGCGGTGCACCGGGTCGACCCACAGCACGGTCTCCGGCTTCTCGATCGGCTCGATGTCGAGGTTGATCGCGACCGCCTCGCCGTCGGAGCGCACCAGCACGCATTCCAGCACCTCGTCGCGGCTGGCATTGATCTCCTGATGCGGCACGTAGGGCGGCACGAAGATGAAATCGCCGGGGCCGGCCTCGGCGGTGAACTGCAGCTTCTCGCCCCAGCGCATCCGCGCCTTGCCCTTGACGACATAGATGATGCTTTCGAGATGGCCGTGATGATGCGCGCCGGTCTTGGCGTCCGGCTTGATGCTGACGGTGCCCGCCCACAATTTCTGCGCGCCGACCCGGGCAAAATTGATCGCGGCCTTGCGGTCCATGCCGGCGGTCGACGGCACATTCGGATCGAGCTGGTTGCCGGGAATCACGCGGACGCCGTCGTGCTTCCAGCGCTCGTCGTCGTGATGGTGATGGTCGTGGGAATGGGTGTGATCGTGGGAACCGCTCATCATTCTTGCTTTCGTTGGCCTGATTTCGTGCGTGGAACGCTAGCGAAAAGCAGCCGCGCAGGCGAGCGGAAAATCGGAACCTCGCCAAATCGGAACATCGCCATGTTCCGGCGCGTTACCTCAGCGTATTCCGAAGGAGTAATTTCATGGGTAGCACGACCGATAGGATCAAAGGCACGACCAACGAGGCGATCGGCAGGTTCAAGCGGCGTCTCGGCAAGGTCACCGGCTCTCCGGCTCTGCAGGGCAGAGGCGCGATCCTGGAGGCCAAGGGCAAGGGACAGAAGGCACTCGGCGGCATCAAGAGGATCGTCGGTAGGGTGACCTCAGCGGCTCACTGGCCTCGCTGAACGAGAGATGACACGGCCGCCCCATCGAGCCGGCCGATCGATCATGAACGACGCTGCTCAGCCGCGCGGGCGCGGATGTGCTAGCACATCCGGGTTCACGACATTGGTCGGCGTACCCGCCGCGTACGCCAATATCTGGTCGAAAATGTCGGTGAACTGGATCTCGTACTCATCGCGCGAGACGTAGCCGAGATGCGGCGTGCAGACCACATTCTCCATGTTGAGCAGCGGGTCCGCGGTGTCGCGCAGCGGCTCCTTCTCGTAGACGTCGATCGCGGCCATGCCGGGCCGGCCGGCACGCAGCGCATTGACCAGCGCGCCGGGCTCGATCAGCGGCGCGCGGCTTGTGTTGACGATCAGCGCGGTCTGTTTCATTTGCGCGAGATCTGCCGCCGTGACGATGCCGCGCGTCGCGTCCACCAGCCGCATATGCAACGACAGCACGTCGCAGCGGGCAAAGAAATCCGCCTTGCTGGCTGATGTCTCATAGCCGTCGGCACGCGCCTTCGCCATCGCCGGCTCGCGCGCCCAGACCAGCACGTTCATGCCGAACGCCTTGCCATAGCCCGCGACCACGGCGCCGATGCGGCCGTAGCCATAGATGCCGAGCGTCTTGCCGCGCAGCGTATGACCGACGCCGATCTGCCACTTGCCCGCCTTGAGTGCCGCCATCTGTTGCGGGATCGCGCGCATCGCCGCGAGGATCATGCCCCAGGTGAACTCGGCGGTGGCGTAGGACGGCGTATCGGCATGCTGACTCGACGACACGATGATGCCGAGCCGCGTGCAGGTGTCGATGTCGATGTGCGGATAGACGCTGCGCTGGCTGATCAGCTTCAGCTTCGGCAGACGTTCGAGCAGCGGCGTGCGGATCTGGGTTCGCTCGCGGATCAGGACCAGCGCCTCGGTATCGCGCAGCCGCTCGGCGAGCGCATCGACGTCCTGGACGTGATCGTTCCAGATCTTGACGTCATACCCGTTGAGCTTGCGGTAGCAATCGAGGGTGCGCAGCGTGTCGAAATAATCGTCGAGGATCGAGATCTTCATCGCTGCGCCCTTGTTGTTGTGGGCCGGTTACTTGACGCCCATCGGCTTATTTGACGCCAAGCAGTTCGACGTCGAACATCAGCGTGGCGTTCGGCGGGATCACGCCGCCGGCGCCGCGCGCGCCGTAGCCGAGGTTCGGCGGGATGATCAGGGTGCGCTTGCCGCCGACCTTCATGGTGGCGACGCCTTCGTCCCAGCCCTTGATCACGTGACCCTGGCCGATCGGAAACTCGAACGGCTCGTTGCGGTCGACCGAGGAGTCGAATTTCTTGCCCTTCTGGCCGTTCTCGTAGAGCCAGCCGGTGTAGTGCATGACGCAGGTCTGGCCGGTCTTCGGCGAGGCGCCGGTGCCGACCTTGCTGTCGATGATCTGGAGGCCTGAAGCTGTGGTCATGGGCTTTCCTGCAGTTTGGGCCGTTGCCGTCCCGCTGACAACGGACGTGGAGACTGCCGCCGCAAGGCCGGCAAATGCAGTCTTGATGATCGTGCGTCGGGAAGATCGCATCTTGCACCTCTCGTGAAGGACGGCCGTCTCTAGCCCAGTGCGGGTCGAATCCCTAGCCATTTTTCAGTGACCGGCCATGCCGCCGTCGCGGTCCAGCGCAAAATCACCGATCAATGGCGACGACGCGCCCGCGATGAGATCACCGATCAGTTGCGCCGCCAGATATGAGTAGGTGATGCCGGTGACGGGCTTCCGCGGGGCAGGACTAGCACCATCCCCGCGACAACACCTTGTTTCCGGCGGCCCCTGATCGCCCGCGACAATCAGTAGCCGAGCGCGCAGCCGTCCTTGCGCGGATCGGAGCCGCCGGTCAGCGTCCCCTTGTCCCAATCGATCCAGATGCCCTGCCCACCGCCGAGCGGCGCGACCACGCTGGTGGTCTTGTGACCGATCTTCTTCAGGCCTTCGACGATCTCCGCCGGTACGCTGTCCTCGAGCTGGTAGACGCCTTCGTAGTGCAGGCCGCGCGGCATATCGATGGCTTCCTGGATGTCGCAGCCATAGTCGAGCATGTTGGTCAGCACACGGGTCTGGCCGACCGGCTGGTACTGCCCGCCCATCACGCCGTACGGCATCAGCGCACGGCCGTTCCTGGTGACCAGCGCCGGGATGATGGTGTGCAGCGGACGCTTGCCCGGTGCGATGCAATTCGGATGTCCGGGCTGGATGCGGAAGCCGCCGGCGCGGTTCTGCAGCAGGACGCCGGTCTTGTTGGAGACGATCGCCGAGCCGAACGAATGCGCGATCGAATTGATGAACGAGCAGACGTTGCGATCCTTGTCGACCACCGTGATGTAGACCGTCGACGGATTCATCGGCGGCGCGAGGTTCGGCAGTTCGAGCAGCCGGTCCATCCGGATGTTCTTGATGTGCTCTTCGGCGAATTCCCTGGCGAGGATGCCGGCAACGTCGACATGCACGTGCTGGGGATCGCCGATATGCTGCTCGCGCATCATGTAGGCGATGCGTGCCGCCTCGGCCTCGAGATGGAAGCGCTCGATGCTGAGCGGCTTGAACTTGGTCAGGTCGAAGCGCGACAGGATGTTGAGCATGACCAGCATGGTGATGCCGGGGCCGTTCGGCGGGCACTGCCAGACGTCGTAGCCCTTGTACATCGTGCCGATCGGCGAGGTCGCCTCGGTCGAGTGCGCGGCGAAATCCTCGAGCGTGTGCAGGCCGCCGATGCCGCGCAGCGTGTCGACCATGTCGGCGGCGATTTCGCCGCTATAGAAGGCGTCGCGGCCCTTTTGCGCGATCGCGCGCAGCGTCTTGCCGAGCTCGGGCTGGCGGATCACGTCGCCGGCAACCGCAGGCTTGCCGTGCGGCAACAGATAGCGCTCGGTGTTGGTGCCGTTCTTCAGCTTCTCGAAGCCGTTCTTCCAGTCGAAGGCGATACGCGGCGCGACCACGTAGCCCTCTTCGGCGGCCTTGATCGCGGGCTGCAGCAGCCGGTCGAAGCCGAACTTGCCGTGGTCCTTCAGGATCACGTCCCAGGCATCGACCGCGCCGGGAATGCTGACCGCATGTGCAGAGGTCAGCGGCACAGAATGGATCTTGCGCTCGAGATACCAGTCGGCGGTCGCCGCCATCGGCGCCCGGCCGCTGCCGTTATAGGCGGTGATCTTGCCTTCTCCCCGCGGCTGGATCAGCGCGAAGCAGTCGCCGCCGATGCCGGTCGATTGCGGCTCGATAACGCCGAGCAGCGCGCAGGCTGCAACCGCCGCGTCGGCGGCCGTGCCGCCCTCGCGCATCACCTCGATGGCCGCGAGCGCCGCTTCCGGATGCGACGTCGCCACCATCGCGTTCTGGGCGTGGACCGTGGAACGGCCGGCGAAATGGAAATTCCTCATAACGGAGTGCTCGCTTGATCGTGATGGTCTGATGCGGCTGCGGCGGATGATGCCAAGGGAGTACAAAGTACATGGCACACTCATCCCCGGCTGAGCAATGCCTGGCATGCCAGGGGAATTATCCCGACAATGCATGGCTTTGCGGGTTTCGCCGGCCTGGCCGGCCTGATAAACCCCGGCGATGCCCTTCAAGGTCGCCGCCTTCTACCAGTTCGCCGCGCTGCCCGACTTCCGTGCGCTGCGCGAGCCGCTGCGCACGTTCTGCGCCGGGCTCGATCTCAAGGGCAGCGTGCTGCTCGCCCATGAGGGCATCAACGGCACCATTGCCGGCACCGACCAAGGCATCGATGACTTCGTTGCGGAGCTCAGGCACGGAGCGCTGTTCGGCGGCCGCCTCGACAATCTCGAGCTGAAGTTCTCCGAAGCCGCGCAGATGCCATTCCAGCGGCTCAAGGTGCGGCTGAAGAAGGAGATCGTCACGCTCGGCGACACCACGGTCGATCCGACGCGGCAGGTCGGCACTTATGTCGATGCCGCCGCCTGGAACGAGCTGATCGCCGCGCCTGACATCATGGTGCTCGATACCCGCAACGCGTTCGAGGTCGCGATGGGCACGTTCGAAGGCGCGGTGGATCCCAGGATCGCGAGCTTTGGACAATTCAAGGAATTTGCGGCGCGAAACCTCGATCCGGCGAAACACCGCAGGATTGCGATGTTCTGCACCGGCGGCATCCGCTGCGAGAAGGCCAGCGCCTATCTGCTCGCGCAAGGTTTTGCCGAGGTCTATCACCTCAAGGGCGGCATCCTGAAATATCTCGAGGACACGCCGCAGCAGGACAGCCGCTGGCGCGGCGACTGTTTTGTGTTCGACGAGCGTGTTGCGCTCGGCCACGGCCTGCGCGAGCGTGCGGGTGCGCGTTCGAGCGACGCGGAGCGCGAGAGTGCCCCCTGCGAGGCTGCCGTCCATGAATGACACGGCCAAGCTGAGCGAGCGGATCGATGCGCTGGAGGTTCGCCTGACCTATCAGGACGAGGCCATCGAGACGCTGAACCAGACCATCACGGCACAATGGAAGCAGATCGACGCGCTGACGCGCCAGATCGCCGAGTTGCGCGACCGGCTTCAGGAGGCCGAACGCCAAGCGCCCGGCCCCGCCAACGAGCGCCCACCGCATTATTGATCGGTGCCGCCGGACCGCGGCAGCACCGGCTACATGTTGCTCACCTGACGCATCGGCTTCGCGCCGCTGAAGAACAGGCCGGACAACCGCTGCACCATCGCCGTGGCGCGGCTGCCTTCGAGACCAGGGCGAACGCACAGCAGGCGCTTCTGCACCGGAAGCTCCGGAAGATAATAGTCCTTCGCCGAGATCAGCGAAGACGGGATCATTCGCTCGGGGCACGCCGTCAGGCCGTATCCGGCCCGGGCGGCTTCCAGTCGCAGCTGATGGTTCGGGCTCCTGAACACGATCTTGTACGTGATGTTGTGCTTGGTGAGCGTCCGGATCATCCAGTCGTCACCGGGCCAGGCCAGGATCGGGATCGGGGCGCCCGGCCGCAGCACAAAATCGCGCGATCGCACCCACACCGACCGCTCGTCGGCTTCGGCCGCGATCGTCACCTCGTCTTCGTTCTCCTGCGAAGGATTGCTGTAGACGAACGCGATGTCGATGTAGCCGTCGATCAATCCCCTGATGACGGCCGGTGACATGTCGGCGTGCAGCAGAACGTCGGCGAGTGCATCGGAGGGATGCAGCTTCAGGAATTCCTCGGCGAGCATCGTGCTGATTCCCAGCCGCAACGGCTGGGGTCCTTCATGATTGCCGCCGAGCCGAAGCAGTTGATCGTTGGCTTCGAGGATGCGCCTCGCCTGCTGCACGGCGACCTTGCCGAGCTCGGTGGTCGTGGTGCCGTTTGCGGTTCTGACGAAGAGTGCGCCGCCAATCAGGCTTTGCAGGCGCTTGACCTGCGAACTGATCGCCGGCTGGCTGAGGCCGAGACGCTCCCCGGCTTTCGACAGGCTGCCTGTCTCCGCGATCGCAACGACGGTGCGAACGATTTCAGTAGGAATATTCAAATGCTGACGCGGTCTATGCATCGCGAGCCCTCCAGTCTCAGCACGGGACGCAATTCCAATCTCCACAGTATGTCATCAGGCTATACTAACATTTGGTTGCACTTTCGTTTAGCTACAATTACCCGACAAGGCACTGATATTGCAGGCCATATGTATTGTTACGTGCATTGCTCCGCATATCACGGTATCCAACAACTACATCTCCACACGCTGCAGCACCTCAACCGCACCACACCCCGGGTTTTTGCGGATATCGCATCAAATATTCTGATCGCCCCATAACGTTTCACTGACCCGATAAGTGTGAATTGCCGCCGCTGATTCGCGGAAGCGTTTTCATAGTTTTCCTTAATCAAAGCCTCGCAACGTGACGTCGTAGTTGGCGTTTCGAGGTGTGTTGCAATGACCAGGTTTTTTCGCTGCCGAAGCGGCGCGTCCGCCGTCGAATTCGCGCTGATGCTGCCGCTGTTTCTTGCCTTCATTTTCGGCATCATCGTCTTCGGCTCGTATCTCGCCATGGTGCATGGCGTTCAGCAACTCGCCGCCGAAGCGGCGCGGTCATCCATCGCGGGAATGACCGACACCGAACGCAACAGCCTCGCGACGAGCTACGTCACCGCCAACGCGTCGACCTATCCGTTGCTCGTCCCCAGCAATCTCACGGTCAATGCCGCGCCGTCTCCATCGAATGCCAACGTCTACGTCGTGACGGTCAACTACAACGCGGCCGGCAACTTTATCTACAAGCTGCCCTTCGTTCCCGCCCCGGCGAGCACCATCGTCCGCTCCGCGGCGATTCAGTACGGGGGATTCTAGGATGAGAGGCGTCCTCATGCTGATGCGGCGCTTCGGCGCCGACGAACGAGGAAACTTCGCGATGATCAGCGCCGGCCTGATGACGCTCCTGATCGGGTGCGCCGGGCTCGCCATCGATCTCGGCACAATCTTCGCCGACCGGCGCAAGACGCAGAGCACCGCCGATCTCGCCGCGATCGTCGCCGCCGCCAACCTGAACAATCCGGTCAACGCCGCCACCGCGACGGTGACGCAGAACAAGTACCCGGCCAGTGCGCTGGTCAAGGTCGAGACAGGAACCTACACCGCAAACAGCGCCATCGCGCCACAGGCCCGTTTCGTGACCCCGGCGGTCGGCACTCCCAACGCCGCGCGGGTCACGCTGAACACCCAGACCCCGCTCTACTTCGCGCGGTACCTCACCGGCGCGAGCAGCTTCACCATCAAGACAACCGCCACCGCGACATCGACCGAAATGGCCTCGTTCGCGATCGGGTCGAGGCTGCTCTCGGTCAACGGCGGCGCGCTCAATGCGCTGCTCGGCCCGATGCTCGGCACCACGCTGTCGCTCTCGGTGATGGACTACAATGCGCTGATCAGCGCGAAGATCGACGCACTGGACTTCCTGTCGGCACTGGCGACCCGGGTCAACCTGACCGGCGTCACCTATAGCGACCTGCTGAGCAGCAACATCAAGGTCGGCGACATCGTCGCGTCCGCGCTGACCACCCAGCAGATCACCAACGGCGCCAACGCGGCGACCACAGCGCTGTCGACGATCTCCCAGGCCGTCACCGGCTCCACCACCAAGATTTCGCCCGGCACGCTGGTCGACCTCGGTCCCTTCGCCAATCTCACGGTGGGACAGAAACCCAAGGTCGGCGCCAGCGTTTCGGTGTTCGACCTGATTTCCACGGTGGCCCAGATCGCCAACGGCAACCATCAGATCGCGACCTCGATCAATCTCGGCCTGCCCGGCATCGCCAACGTCTCCGTGATCGCAACGATCGGCGAGCGCCCGGTCGGCTCGAGCTGGATCGCGATCGGCACCCAGGGTGTGAGCGTCCACACCGCGCAGACCAGGATCCTGGCGACGATCAATGTGCTCGGCTCCGGCACCGTGTCTGCGATCAATCTCCCGGTCTATGTCGAGGTCGCCTCGGGCACCGCGACACTCAACGCGGTGTCCTGCGGCCACCCCAACATCAACACCTCGCAGGTCACGATCGGCGTGACGCCGGGGATCGTCGATGCATGGATCGGCAACGTCACGGTCGCCGACATGACCAACTTCACGACCAAGCCCAATCCGCCGCCGGCGACGCTGGTCAACCTTGGTCTCGCCACCGTCACCGGCCTCGCCCATGCCGGCATGGGCAACACCACGCCGACCAACGTCAATTTCAGTTACAGCGACATCCAGTCGGGCACCAAGAAGACGGTGACGACGACCAACTTCCTTTCATCGCTGACAGGAAGTCTGCTCGGCGACCTCTCGCTGACCATCAATCTCGGCCCGCTCGGGCTGCCGATCCCGGGATTGGGGGCGCTCGTCATGAGCATCCTGAACGGCGTGACGAGTTCAGTCGATCAGGTGCTGGCCTCGCTGCTCGCGACGCTCGGCATCGGGCTCGGCCAGGTCGACGTTTGGGTGCTGGGCATCCGCTGCGATGGCGCCGTGCTGGTGAACTAGAGCATGATCCGGAAACGCGCGAAGCGGTTTTCCCTCGCGACAAACGCAAAACGTTTGCGCGGAGATGGTGCTCAAACAAGAAGCGAAAGCGCGACCATCGCGCTTGAGGGGAGCGATCGCGACGGGCATCACATCGGGGGTAGGAGACTGCCGTGAGCACGACGATAAGATACAAGACCGACAGCCAACGAACGATCCTGTTGAAGCGCGGGACAATCTTCTTCCGCAACACCAGTGTCGGATGTCTTGTGCTCAACCTCTCGACCGGCGGCGCGGGGCTCGCCGTGGAAAGCGACGTCGCAATCCCGCTCGCGTTCGAACTGGAGATCGAGAGCGAACCGATCCGGCGGCACTGCATAGTGGCCTGGCGCCTGGAGCGGCGGCTCGGCGTGACCTTCGAATCTGACCGGATGCAGCGCCCCGCAAGCGGCCCCGTCTAGTTTATCCCGGCAATCAGGGTGCTCGGACGGGCTCGGTCGCTCCGAGCCATCGCTCCGCGGCGAGCAGGTCGCCGCATGTTGAACTCACTTGGCATCGTGGTTAGCAGCCGCTGGGATATACTAGCTAATTGTCCCGATTGCCGTCGTGCTTCGAGGGCGCGGGCTGCGTGGCGCTGACCGGATCGGAGGCCGGGAAGGTATCCTCGAGCCCCTCCTTCAGCCGGGTGCGAGCCTTGCGGTCGGCAGCCTGCGCTTCATGCGGCTTCTCGGCATGCTTGTCGTGCGGGGCAGGATCGAATTTGTCGGCCATGTCGTCCCTCCATTCGGGGGGACAACGCGGCCGCGCAAAGGGGGGTTCCAGAACCGCCTTGGCCCATTGCGCTGCAGCGTGTATCAGGGGCGCAAATTTTGACCGTGATCAGGAACCATCCGCGTGCCCCAGGATCCCACCAAGAAGCCGCTCATCGACGTGCTGTCGGGCCACCGGCAGGCCGCGCCGCCGCTCTGGATGATGCGGCAGGCCGGCCGCTATCTGCCGGAATATCGCGAGCTGCGCGCCAAGGCCGGCGGCTTCCTCGATCTTTGCTTCACGCCCGAATTCGCCGCCGAGGTCACGCTGCAGCCGATCCGCCGGTTCAACTTCGACGCCGCGATCATCTTCTCCGACATCCTGGTGATCCCCTACGCGCTCGGCCGCTCGGTGCGCTTCGAGGCCGGCGAAGGACCCCGGCTCGATCCGCTGGCAACGCCCGGCGAAATCGCGACGTTGGCGACCCGTGCCAACTTCGACACGCTCGAGCCGGTTTTTGAAGCACTGCGCCGCGTCCGTCGCGAACTCGCCCCCGAGATCGCGCTGATCGGCTTCTGCGGCGCGCCGTGGACGGTCGCGACCTATATGGTGGCCGGACAGGGCACGCCGGACCAGGCGCCCGCGCGGATGCTTGCCTACCGCCATCCGGATGCGTTCGCCAAGATTATCGACGTGCTGGTCGAGAACTCGATCCACTATCTCGTCGGCCAGTTGAAGGCCGGCGCAGACTGCCTGCAGATCTTCGACACCTGGGCCGGCGTGCTGCCGCCGCGCGAGTTCACCCGCTGGGCGATCGAGCCGACCCGGCGCATCGTGGCCGGGGTGCGCAAGCAGGTCCCCGATGCCAGGATCATCGGCTTCCCGCGCGGCGCGGCAGGCATGCTGCCGGCCTATGTCGAGCAAACCGGCGTCGATGCGGTCTCGATCGATTGGGCCACCGAGCCGTCGATGATCCGCGAGCGCGTGCAGAGCCGCGTCGCGGTGCAGGGCAATCTCGATCCGCTGGCCCTGATCGCCGGCGGCGCCGCGCTCGACCGCGCGGTGGACGAGGTGCTGGAGAACTTCGGCAAGGGGCGGATGATCTTCAATCTCGGCCACGGCATCCTCCCCGAGACGCCGATCGCCCATGTCGAGCAGATGGTCGCACGGGTGCGCGCATATAAGGGCTGAGGCCTTGTAGCCCACTCTATCACCGTCACCCTGAGGAGCGCGCTCTTGCGCGCGTCTCGAAGGGTCGACGGCCCGGAGCTTTCCGAGCCGTCAGAGCGGGGCCGTGCATCCTTCGAGACGCGCTACGCGCTCCTCAGGATGACGGATCACGTCCTACCGCGCATCCTCCAGGATCATGTCCGACGCCTTCTCCGCGATCATGATCGTCGGCGCATTGGTATTGCCCGACATCAGGTCCGGCATGACGGACGCATCGACCACGCGCAGACCTTCGATGCCGCGCACCTTGAGCCGCTGGTCGACCACCGCGAGCGGATCGTTGCCCATCCGGCAGGTCGAAGTCGGATGATAGACCGTGCTGCCGGTGCGCCGGCAGAAATCGAGCAGGTCGTCGTCGCTGACCACCGTGGCGCCAGGATCGACCTCGCCCACTGAATAGGATTTCAGCGCCGGCGCGGCCAGGATCTTGCGCAGGATGCGGATGCCGTCGATGAAGGCGCGGCGATCGGTCTCGGTCGCCAGATAGTTGATGCGGATTTCCGGCGGCACGCCCGGGTCCGCGCTCCTGATCTTCAGCGAACCGCGGCTCTCCGGGCGCAGCTGGCAGACCGAGGCCGTGAAGCCCGAGAACGGATGCAACTGCTCGCCCATCTTGTCGGTCGAGAACGGCAGGAAGTGGATCTGGATGTCGGGCGAGGCCAGCCGCGGGCTGGTCTTGAAGAACGCACCGGAGGTGCCGGCGGCGATCGTCAACGGCCCCTTGCGCAGCGCCGCGTAGCGGAGGCCCGCCATGACGCGGCGCACGGGATGATTGATGACGTCGTTCAGCGTGACGGTCTGCGCGCAGCGCGTGACGATGCGGACCTGCATGTGATCCTGCAGATCGTTGCCGACGCCCGGCGCATCGAGCACGATGTCGATGCCGTGCTGCTTCAACAGATCGGCGGGGCCGACGCCGGAAAGCTGCAACAATTGCGGCGAGTTGTACGCACCGCTCGATACCAGCACCTCCCTGCGCGCCTTGGCCTTGCGCAACTGACCGCCTTGCTTGTAGGCGACGCCGCTCGCGCGCTTGCCGTCGAACAGGATGCGCTGCGCCAGCGCCGAGGTCTCGACATGAAGATTGCCGCGCGTCAGCGCCGGCCGCAGATAGGACCGCGCCGTCGAGGCGCGCCGGCCGCGCCGCGTCGTGGTCTGGAAGAAGCCCGCGCCCTCCTGGGTCGCGCCGTTGAAATCCGGATTGGTGGGAATGCCGACCTCGGCTGCGGCATGCACGAAGGCCTCCGACAGCGGATCATGATGCCGCCAATCCGACACCGGCAGCGGACCGCCGGCGCCGTGATATGTGTTGGAGCCGCGCTGCTGATCTTCCGCCTTCCGGAAATAGGGCAAGACGTCGTCATAGCCCCAGCCGGCATTGCCACGCTGTCGCCAGCGGTCATAGTCCTCGTGCTGGCCGCGCACATAGAGCAGGCCGTTGATCGAACTGGAGCCGCCGAGCACCTTGCCGCGCGGCTGGAACACCTGCCGGCCGTTGAGGCCAGGCTCCGGCTCGGTCTGGTACATCCAGTTGACGGATTTTTCCTTGAACAGCTTGCCGTAGCCGAGCGGAACATGGATCCAGATGTTGCTGTCCTTCGGTCCGGCCTCGAGCAGCAGCACGGAGTGCTTGCCGTCAGCGCTCAGGCGGTTGGCGAGCACGCAACCGGCCGAGCCGGCGCCGACGATGACGTAATCATACTCCGCCGCATCGCTATTGTTGTTCACTGGTTTCCCCCGGAATTTCTTTCTTCCGGTGGTACAGACAAAGCGGCGGCTTGAAAAGACTAGTGCCCTGCGCTGAGGTTCTGGAGCAGTTGCCCGACAAGCATACTGAGCTCGCCGGCATTGCGCGCGGCGCCGAAGACGTAGCGGTCCGGCCGCACGATGACCGCCGCGGAGTCATGCTGCCGCATCCAGTCCGCGAACAAACCGTCGCGTTCGACCACGGTCAGGATATCGCCTCGATCGGCAGTTTCGCCTGATGTGGCGATGACGACGCGCTCGCCTGACAGACGCTGCCAGGCGGCAACGGACGCATCCGACAGCCACGCCATCGGCTCCGCCGCCGTCGTCACGATCGCGAATTCCGGCTGCAGCAGATCGTCGAGCCGGCACGTCCGCCCATCCGGCGCGCGCACATGCGGCTGCACGAACAGCCGCCCGGCAAGCGCGGCATCGCGCGCGATCAGGCCGGAGACGAGATCGGGGATGAATTTCTGCCTGATGGTTTCGGCCTTGCCGGCCTTCAGGTCGGCGCGCAGCCGCATGTCGCGTTCGACGGCGGCCACCGGATCGAGCTCGCCGATGATCTTGCCGAACTCCTTGGCGCTGGCGACGACGGCGCGGACATGCGGCTTGCGCTCGATCTCGTAACTGTCGAGCAGCGCATCGCCGGCGTCGCCACGAAGAACCAGCCGCAACTTCCAGGCCAGGTTCACCGCATCGCGGATACCCGCGCACAGCCCTTGCCCGAGGAATGGTGGCGTCTGGTGCACGGCATCGCCCATCAGCAGCACGCGGCGGTCGCGCCAGCGCCGGCCGAGCAGCGCGTGAAAGCGATAGACCGCCGAGCGCCAGATCGTGAGGTCCGAGATATCGGTGAAACCCTTGAGCAGCCTCACGACGTTGTCGGGTGCGCCGGCCGCCTCGGGGGCCTCGCCGGGCAGCAACTTGATCTCCCAGCGCCGCAAATTGCGCGGGCCCGGCACGAAGGTGCCGGGACGCGACGGCCAGCAATACTGAAAGCTCCTGGCCGGCCGCTTGGCGGGATCGTTGGTCAGCGTGTCCACCACCATCCACCATTCATCGAAGGCGAGGTCGTCGAGGCCGATGCCGAGCTGCTTGCGGACGAAGCTGTTGGCGCCGTCGCAGCCGACCAGATAGCGCGCGCGGATCAGGAACGCCTCGCCGGACTCGCGGCGCGCCGTCAGCATCACCGCGCCATCGTCCTGCTGCAGCGCCACGCCCGTGGCCGCAAGGAAAATGTCGGCATGCGGATAGTCGGCGAGCTTGTCGCGCAGCGCCTGCTCGACGTCCGGCTGCACGAAGGTCACGTTCGGAATCCAGCCGAGCGGGAACGGCGGCGGCATCGGGTCGAAGATCTTGATGATCTCGCCGTCGACGCCGAGATAGTGCGAGCCGTTATGCGGGGCGATCGCCTGTTCCATGAAATCGCCGAGCCCGATCGCCTGCAGCACGCGCAGCGCCTCGTGATCGAGCGTGATCGCGCGCGGCTTGTCGTAGATGTCGGCAACGCGCTCGATGACTGCGACCCTCAAGCCGGCCTTCGCGAGCAGATTGGCGAAGATGGCGCCGACCGGCCCGAGGCCGACGATGGCCACGTCATGGATGGGATTGTCGGCTGGCACTGACATGCTACGTCGCGAGGTAGCTCTCGAGCGTCAGCGGCTTCGGCTTCATTTGCGGCTCGCGGATCGCGACACCTTCGAACGGCGTAGCCTCCTCGAACCAGGCCTGCCGCGCCGGCAACCCCCACGGGAACGAGATCGTGTGGTCGGACGGATCCCAGCCGACCGGCTCGTTCTCGATGTCCATGACCTGGTAGTGCGTGTTGAACAGCTCGACGCGATGCCCGTCGGGATCGCGCATGTAGACATACATCGCGTGTCCAGGCCCATGGCGCCCGGGGCCGCGTTCGACGGCCGCGCCATAGCCGAGCTCGCCGGCGACATCGCAGGCGTTGAGCAGATGATGAACTTCGGGCGCGAGAAACGCGAAATGATGCAGCCGCGGTCCGGCACCGTTGAAGAACACGATGTCGTGCGGATTGCCCTTGCGCTGCAGGAACACGCCGCGCAGGTCGAAGGTATCAGCCGGCGCGATGTATTCGCTGAGCCGGAAGCCTGCCGCGGTGTAGAACTCGCACGCCTTGCGCACCTCCGGCGTCAGGACCTGGTAGTGATCGAGCCGCAGCGCCGAGCCGCCGGCATGGCGGGTGAATTTGGTGATCATGCGCGGCTCGACCGGCATGGTCGCGCAGAACTCCAGCGGCGTGCCGGCCGGATCGGTCGCATGCAGGGTGCGGCCCTGATGCGGCACTTCGGCCCAGGCGGCCCGGCATCCCTGCGCTTCGAAAAAGGCCTTGAGCCGCTCGAGGTCACCATCCTGAAAGACCCGCAGGCCGAGCCGTGCGCAGGCGGCGCCCTCGCCTTTGCGCAACACAAGGCTGTGATGACAGGCCTCCTCGACGCCGCGGAAATAGAGTGCGCCGGCCTCCTCCGCGGTCAGGATCAGCCCGATCACCTTTTCGTAGAACTGCCGGCTCGCCGCAAGATCACGAACGGTCAGGACGACATGGCTGGCCCGCGTGATACGGAACCCGGGATCGTGGTTCGTGATCGGGAGGCTCATGCGCACCTTCTGGTTTTTGCCGTTCGCGGGAACCCGACTCATTGCGAAAAACCCGCGGGCGATCAAGCAGCGCGGCTCCAGGCAGGCTTTGCCGCTCCGTGACCTCGCGTCACGCATTTGTATCGATTTGTTAGCAATGCCCGCCGGTGGAACCCAAGGAGGCGCCCGCCGCGGCCCGGTCCGTTCCAATAGTTCATAGTTTGTCAAAGGTTTGCAGAGAATTCTTCGCCACGGCGCCATGGCCAAACCGGGCAGGCAACGTAGTGATGCGTACCCATCTGAGATCATATTTCGCGACCCTGCTCGCGGGCGACCTCGCGGCCTTCGGTGCGCCGCCGGCGGATGAAGCGCTTGCCGGCCACATCCGCGCCGAACAGGTCTCGCTGGTGCTCGGCTATTCCTTCGGCATCATGCTGGCCAACGCCTGCAACGCGCTGGTGCTGGCGATTGCGCTGTGGCAATCGCCGGACTGGGCCTTCGCGCTGGTGTGGGCGGCCGCGGTGGGCAGCGCGGCGCTGTTCTTCGGCCTGCAGGCGCGGGCATCACGCCGCATCGCCAAGCCGCAATTCGTGTCGCGCCGAACCATGTACCGGCTGGTGCGCAATGCGCTGGCGCTCGGGACGGCCTGGGGCGTCGTCCCCGTCGCCTTCTTCGCGAACGCATCGAGCGGCGCCCAGCTCGTCATCACCTGCCTGTGCGCCGGAATGCTGGCCGGCGGCGCCTTCGCGTTCTCCACCATCCCGATCGCCGCGATTGCGTTCACCGCACCGATCTTCGTCGGCACCGCGATCTGCCTCGGCCGGGACGGCGATTTCGTCTACCTCCTGATGGCCGTGCTGGTGCTGGTCTATGGTTCGGTGCTGCTGCGCGGCGTGTTCGTCAACGCGTTCGAGTTCAGGCGGCGGATCATCGCCCAGCACGAAGCCGAACGGACGGTGAGGCAGGATCCGCTGACGCATCTGCCGAACCGCGTTGCCTTCAATGAAGCGCTCAACGGCGCACTGAACCGGCTGGCGCGATCGGGCGAGGAATTCGCGGTGCTGCTGCTCGATCTCGATCGCTTCAAGGAGGTCAACGACAGGTTCGGCCATCCGGCAGGCGACGAGTTCCTGGTGCAGGTGGCCGCCCGGCTGCAGCGTTGCACGCGCGCGGCCGAACATGTCGCACGGATTGGCGGCGACGAATTCGCGCTGATCATGTCGAATCTGACGCGGCCCGAGGATGCGTTTGCGATCGCCGAACGGTTCGTCGCGGCCTTTGCCGAGCCGTTCCCGATCGATGGGCTGGAGGTCAACCGCACGATCAGCATCGGCATCGTGCTGGCGCCGCGGGACGGCAGCACGTCCCACGACCTGCTCAAGCATGTCGACATCGCGCTTTACCGGGCGAAGAAATCCGCACCCGGCACCATCTGCTTCTTCGAGGCCAGCGACGACCGGTCGGCGCGCGACCGCCGCGCCCTGCAGCGGGATCTCGAGCACGCGATCGAGGCGGACGAGCTGTTTCTCGTCTACCAGCCGTTCCTCGACATCCGCAAAGGCCGGGTCACCGGCTTCGAGGCCCTGTTGCGCTGGCAGCATCCGACGCGCGGCCTGATCCCGCCGACCGTCTTCATCCCGATCGCCGAGGAAAGCGGACTGATCCACCAGCTCGGCGAGTGGGTGATCCGCCGCGCCTGCACGATGCTGTCGCACTGGCCGGACGACATCCGGATCGCGGTCAATTTCTCCGCGGTCCAATTCCAGAACGTCGGCATCCTGCAGACGATCGTCGACGCGCTGGCCGAGGCGAATGTCGCGCCGAACCGTCTCGAGATCGAGATCACCGAGTCGATGCTGATCTCGAAATACGGATCGGCGCCCGCGATCCTGCACGCGCTGCTCGAGCTCGGCCTGACGGTCGCGCTTGACGATTTCGGCACCGGCTTCTCGTCGCTGACCTATCTGCGCAAGCTGCCGTTCAGCCGCATCAAGATCGATCAATCCTTCATCCGGGACATGCTGACCCAGCCGGACTGCGCCGCGATCGTCAAATCGGTGATCGGCCTCGCGCAGGAGCTGCAGATCGGCGTCGTGGCCGAAGGCGTCGAGACCGCGGACCAGCTCGAATATCTGCGCCAGACCAGTTGCGACGAGGTCCAGGGCTATCTGATCGGGCGGCCGATGTCAGGCAGCGAGATCTCCGCACTGCTCGATCACGATCCGCAGCACTCGGTGCACGCGGCGTAACGCCGATCGAATGTCCGCGCCGACCGGCTCGTCAAGGCGCGTCCGACCGATGCAGGGTGTCGACCGTGATGGTGCCGCGGGCGCGCGACACGCAGGCGCAGATCTTGCGGCTCTCCCGCTTCTGATGGTCACTGAAGAAGACGTCGCGATGATCGATCTCGCCGTCGACATCGACCACATCGAGTGCGCAGACCCCGCATTCACCGCGCCGGCAGTCACTCATCACCTCATGACCGGCTTCGTTGAGCACGTCCAGCATCGACCGGTCGCGCGGGATGACGAACTCGGTCCCTTCACCACTGAGCCGCACGCGGAACGGCTCGCTCGGCAGCAGCCCGCTCGATCCAAAGGTCTCGTAGCGCAAATCGGAGAGCGGGCGGCCGGATGCCTCCCAGGCGCGCCGCGCCGCGTCCAGCATCCGCATCGGGCCGCAGAACAGCGTCATCGTGTCCTGCGGCAGCGCCGCAAAGACGCCGCCGAGGTCGAGCCGCCTGCCTTCGTCGCCGGCATGAACGGTGAGGCGGTCGCCGAGCGCACGCTCAAGCGGTTCGAGATAGACCGCATCGCCGCGCGTGCGCACGGCATAGTGCAGCGTCACGCCGGCGTCGCGGCGGGTCAGCGCCTGTGCCGCACCGACGATCGGCGTGATGCCGATGCCGCCCGCGATCAGACAATACTGCCGCCGCGTCCAGTCGAGCTGCACCAGCGAGCTCGGCAGCGTGATGGTGAGCCGCACGCCCGGCGCGAGCGACCACATGTAGCGCGAGCCGCCGCGGGAATCCGCTGCGCGCCGAACTGCGATCCGGTAGCCCTGCGGATCGGCTTCGCCGACCAGCGAATAGGAGCGGGTCTGCGGCTGGCCATCGATGGTGACGCCGACATCGATATGGCTGCCGACCGGATAGGGCGCACCCGTAAAGTTATCCGGCCGCAGCAGGAATTCACGGATGCCGGGCGCGAGGTCGCGCACGGCGAGCAGCGTGGCGGATGTCCAGGTCTCGATGAATCGCATGGCGCTCTCCGCTCAGCCGGCTGCCGAATTGATCAGCGCCAGCGCCGGCAGCAGATCGAGATGGCTGCGGTTGCGCAGCGCCAGCCGCAGATTGCGAGCCGCAAGCCTTGCATGCTCGCGCATGATCGCCTCGGCGCGCGCGCCCTCGCGGTTCTCGATGGCGTCGACCACAATGCGATGGTGATCCTGCGCGATCAGCAGGATCTGGCGCGCCTCGGGCAACGCCGATTGCGCCATCACGAAGCCGCTCGGCGAGGCGAACGGCAGCGCCGAGGCGCGGTCGATCTGCCGGATCAGCGGCGGGCTGCGCGACAGCTCGGTGAGCAGCGCGTGGAAGCGCGCGTTGAGCGCGACATAGGACGAAAAGGCTTCGACCGAAATCGGATCCTGCCGCACCAGGCCGTCGATCTCGTTGAGGCATTCCTTCAGCGGCTCGAGCTCGCGCGACGAGACGCCGCGCTCGGCGGCGAAGCGCGCGGCCAGGCCCTCCAGCGTGCCGCGCAGCTCGATCGAATCGAGAATGTCGCGCTCGGAAAATGCCTTGACCATGAAGCCGCCGGAAGGGATCGCCTCCAGCAGGCCTTCCTCCTCCAGCCGCACCAGCGCCATCCGCACCGGCGTGCGCGACACCCCGGTGAACTCGACCGCCTGCAGCTCCGAGATCCGCTCGCCGGGCCGCAGGCCGCCGGAGAGAACGAGGTCGCGCAGCGCAAGCTGCGCCCGCACGGTCTGCGACACTGAACGATCGGTCTCGCGTTCCGCCATGGCTCGCCCCTCGCCTACTCGGCAGCCTGCAGCTGCTGCGGCGGATTTTCCTTCGCCACCATGCGGTCAATGACGCGCCGTGCCCACATTGCGCCGGCGTCGATGTTGAGATTGTAGAACACCCGGTCCGGATTCTCGTCCATCGCCCGCTGCTGCGCTTCCAGGATGATCTCATCCTCATGGAAGATGCCGGCGACACCGTCGCGGATTTCGCTAGTCAGCCGCTGCTCGGTGATGCGGTGATTGCGGACGAAGGCCCAGAAATAATGGCAGGTCTTCTCGGTCTCGGGCGTGATCGTGTTCAGCACATAGCCGTTGACGCCCTGCGAACGATCGCCCTCTGGCGCGCCCGAACCGGCCGGCGCGACGCCGACGTCGATGTTGACGGTGCACGGCGCTTCGAAGCGGATGATCTGCCAGCGGTCGGCCGGTCCCGGCTTCTGCAGCTGCCTGGCCCAGAACGGCGGCGCCTCGATGCCCTTCATCCAGCGCGTCACGGTGACCGTCTTCTCGCCATGGGTGACGTCGAACGGCGCCTCGGCGACCGCATCATTGCCGATGCTCGAGCCGTGCACGAAGGTCTCGTGCGTCAGGTCCATCAGATTGTCGACGACGAGGCGATAGTCGCATTTGACGTGAATGGTCTTGCCGTCGCCGGCCCAGGCCGGATCGTGGTTCCAGTGCATGTCGGGCA
This sequence comes from Bradyrhizobium brasilense, assembly GCF_029714345.1. Classification (NCBI taxonomy): domain Bacteria; kingdom Pseudomonadati; phylum Pseudomonadota; class Alphaproteobacteria; order Hyphomicrobiales; family Nitrobacteraceae; genus Bradyrhizobium; species Bradyrhizobium brasilense. The sequence goes on along the minus strand of NZ_CP121669.1, from coordinate 2,179,890 downwards.
CCAGCGCGGGATCGGCGAGCGCGGGATCGCCCATCCAGAGCCAGATGAAGCGGTGGCGCTCGACGACGGGATAGGCGCGCACGCAGGCCGACGGATTGATCGTCTCCTGCGAGGGCATGAAAGTGCAGCGGCCCTGCGCATTGTATTTCAGGCCGTGATAGCCGCAGACCACGGCATCGCCATCGAGCCGGCCCTTGGAGAGCGGCACGAGGCGATGCCAGCAGGCATCCTCCAGCGCCACCACCTCGCCGTCGCCCGTCCGGTACATCACGACATGCTTGCCGCAGATCGTCCGCGGCAACAGCGCATGCTTGATCTCGGCATCCCAGCCGGCCGCGTACCACGCGTTCATCGGAAAGGGTTTTGGCACCGGTCCGCCTCCTCAGCACGAATGAATACGTTATGTATACAATACTGCTGGGAAAACGACAATATTCATATATAACGGTATTATAGTCATGCAATAAGTATACACAAATTCACATCCGTTGGAATAACCGTGTCGGCGCCGCCTCCAGGGAGAGCTGGCGAGACGACGTGGCGCGATTTTCCGAGACGATGGAAGAAGCAGCCAAGCCGCGCTGGAGGCGGTCAGCGGATCGAAGGTTGGACTCTTCAAGAGCCTGCGCAATTTGCCGGAGGCGCCGGCGGTCGGCTTACGAGTTCGACGCCGCGCGGGTCGAGGCCGACTGGACATCCTTGATGTTGATGACGACGGCGATGCGCTTGACCGTGCCGCTGCGGTAGGCCTGCAGGAACTTGTCGTAGTGCTTGACCGAGATGCAGCCGTTGGAGTCGCCGTTCGGCCCGAGCATGTAGCTGTGGACCAGCAGGCCAACGCGCCCGAACGTGTCGCTGCCGTCGACCGGGGTCATGCGCAGCGCGGGCACGCCGTGGAACAGCTTCTCGCGCGGCTTCATCTCATAGATGCCGGGCGGCGTCGCACCGGCGTTGCGGGCAGTCACATGCGCGGGATCGTCGAGCAGATTGCCGAGGCCTGAATGCGCCTCGAACTTGGTACCGTCGGGCATGTACACGATGCGGCCGGTGATGTCGTAGACGGCCGTGGTGTTGTCATAACCGAGCTTGCCTAGATCGGGGCTCGGACCGGACAACAATCCGTCATTCGGATCGAGCGAGGCCAGCTGCATCTTGCCCGGCATCATGTCGGCAATCTTCTGCAGGAATGTCCGGTTGTCGCCCTGCTGCACCGGCGCCTGTGGCGGTGGCGGCTGATCGTTACGTGCAAGCAGATTGGCCTCGGCCGGCCGCGACCGCGGCATCGGCACGGTGGACGTCGTCGCCGTGGTCGTGGCGGCGACGGACGCCGTCGCCGACTGGCTGGTCGGCAGTTCGGTCTGCGTGTCGCGCAGCTGGCCGGCCAGCGCGTCCTCGATCTGGCCGAACTCGGAATTGAAATCGCCGCGGCTCGAACGGAACCCGCGGCGCAGTGGATAATAGAGTGAGGCCGAATTGATCGTGGAGCGAGAGCCGAAGCGATCGTCGAAGTTCAGCGAGGCGGTGGTGTTGGCGAGCGCCGGACCGTGAAGCCATGCGGTGGGGTCGATGCCGACCATCCAGGCGGCAAGGCCAGACGACAGGGCAAGCGCGCTCACGGCAAACGCCGTGCTGCCCACCAGAGACATGCCACGGCTCGACTTACGCCGGGCAGGTTTCGTCGTTCGTTGACCCATCAATCCCCAAGTTCGGTGCTCTGGGGCCTGTTACCCGGCCCACCGGGATTCACCGATCACTCATCATATCAGGGAATTAGAGTAAGGCATAATCGAGACAAAGCGGACAACGAGAGGTTTTTTAAACGTTTTTCGGATGGAAAGTGCCGGAGAATCAGCCGTGGGCGGGCTGAATTGACCGAAAAAGTCCCGATTCGGGACGATTTCGGCGGCTCAGGCGATCTTTTCTTCCCAGAGGGTGAGCACCGGGACCGGCTTCCCGATGGCGTAACCCTGGGCGTAGTCGACCCCGATCTGGCGCAGTTCGTCCAGGATCGCGAGGTTCTCGACGAATTCCGCGACCACCTGCTTCTGCATGATCTTCGCGGTCTTGGTGATCATCTCGACCATCGCCCGATCGACCTTGCTGTTCAGGATCTCCTTCACGAACGAACCGTCGATCTTGATGATGTCGACCGGCAGGTGCTTCAGATAGGCGATCGAGGACATGCCGGTGCCGAAATCGTCGAGCGAGAAGCTGCAGCCGATCTCGCGCAGCCGCGCGATGAACTTCTGCGCCTCGTCGAGGTTCGAGATTGCGCTGGTCTCGGTGATCTCGAAGCACACCGATGCCGGCGAAACGTCAAGCTGTGCGAACAGCTCGGCGACGAAGTCGACGAAGTCGCTGTCGCCGATGGTGGCGCCGGACAGGTTGATGGCGTAGCTGGCAATCTTGCGCGGCTGGTGCTTGCGCTCGGCGATGATCTCGAAGGCGCGGCGAACCACCCAGCGGTCGATCAGCGGCATCAGCCCGTAGCGTTCGGCGGCGGGCAGGAAACTGCCGGGCGGCACCAGCGCGCCGCTCTCGTCGCGCAGGCGCAGCAAGAGCTCGCGCCGGTCGTTGCCCTTCAGCACGCCGTTCACCGGGCGGATCTCCTGCTCGTAGAGGCAGAAGCGCCCCTCATCCAGTCCCTTGCGAATGCGATTGACCCAGCTCATCTCGGCAACGCGCACGGCCATGCCGGTGTCGGACGGGCGGTGCTCCTGGACGCGATTGCGTCCCTTGTCCTTGGCAAGGAAACAGGCAACGTCGGCAAGCCGCAACGCGTCCTGCACGCCGGCGCTGTCGGCCAGCCCGACCAGGCCGATGCTCGCGCTGATCCGGAAGCTCGACCCCTCATAAATGAAGTTCGACTGCTCGATCACCGCCCTGACCCGCTCCGCAACGTCGGCAGCGACGTCGTGCGTCGCGAAGCCGTCGTCACGCAGGAGAATGCCGAACTCGTCGCCGCCAAGACGCGCGACGAGGCCGCTGCCGCCGACTTCGGTCGCCAGCAGCCTTGCCACCTGCTTCAGCAACCGGTCGCCCGCCATGTGGCCGCAGGTGTCGTTGACGATCTTGAACTGATCGAGATCGATCAGCATCAGGTCGGCGCCGATGGCCGGCGAGCCCGACATCGCCTTGTGCAGTTCGAACTCGAACTGCCGGCGGTTGGCAAGGCCGGTGAGCGCGTCATGCGAGGCAGCCCACGCCAATTCCTCGACCAGCCGCCGCTCGGCGGTCATGTCATGAATGATCATGACGCGGCCGGCCGGTTCTCCGGCATGCACGATCGGGGTCTCGACCACCGAGACCGGCACGCTGGAATGGTCAGGCCGCACCAGGAGCTGCGGCCGGCTGTCGTCGGCGGCGTCGAACGATCCGCGCACCGGCTGCTCGGCAATGTTGAACAGCGACGCCAGCGGCCGTCCCGTCACCTCCTGCCCTGCCGCGATGAGCCGCTGCGCGGCGGCATTCATGTAGTCGACCCGATCGTCCTGCGTCGTCACGATGACGGCATCGCCGATCGATGCCAGCGTAAGCTGGGCGCGCTCCTTCTCGACCGCGAGCGCGGTCTCGGCGAGCCAGCGCCGCCACAGCATCCGCCGCGTGTGGACCAGCACGATGCCGGCAAGGCAAGCCGCGATCACGAGGTTGACCAGCAGCAGCAGCGCGGAGACCTGGCGCGACGCCTTGCCCAGATGATCGGAGAAATCGACGGCGAGCGTGCTCAGCGCGGCATCGACCGTACCGATCCGCTCGGCCCAGTGCCTGATGGTCGCAGCCGACGGATCGTGCAGCGCGACGTCGTTCGCGGCCTCGTTCCGGATTTCAATCAGCTGATCGAGCAACGCATCCGAGTTGCGCCATGCCGTCACCGCGCCGGCCACGTGGTGCATCTTGCGGAAATATTTGAACAGCCAGATCAGGCCGCCGATGTCGTCATCATGATTGCCTGCCCTGGCGAAGCCGGCCCTCGCCACGGCGTCATTGTTGCCCGGCGATTCCAGGGCGAGCCGCGCCGTGCGATCGGCCAGCGGCACCGCGATCGCGGCATCGAACTTCTGCAGATAGAGCGGCGCGCCGGTGCTGACATAGGTCTGCAGGTAGTGGATGGCATCCTTCTGACCCTTCGACCACATGCTTTCGCCGGCCACATAGGCCCTGACCGCAGACATCACCTGCAGGCTGCCGGCAGACAGGCCGCCCAGCAGCAGCACGATGGCCAGCAGAGGTCCAACCACCCGCCACAGTGCCCAGCTTCGAAACGAAAAGAACATGCCCAATGCGCCCGACCCTCAAATTTATCGGGTAAGCGTAGGAACCGTGACTTAACCTCACGTTGCAAAACGCGATGAGTTTGAAACGACTCGGCTGCAGCACAATTGCGTCAAACTTTACCCATTCCGGATAACCTCAGGGCAATCGCATATGGAAAGAAATCTGTCGGGCAGCGTCCTCGCGGCCATCCTTCGAGACGCCCGCCTTCGGCGGGCTCCTCAGGATGAGGGTCTTGTTTTGCGGCACAATAGTAAACCCTCATGGTGAGGAGCGCCGCTTGCGGCGCGTCTCGAACCACGAGGCCGAGTTACCTCCGCAGCCGCCGAAGGGTCATATGCGATTGCCCTACGGACAACCCGGAGACGCTCAGGGACGCAGTGTCGGCGACGTGTTCGGCGCCGGCGCCTGCTCCATCTCGGCCTCTTCGGGCAGCTTGTCGGCGTGGACGGCGAGCGGCCTGCCGATCCAGAGCGGATCGTCGTGGTGGTCGCGGCGCGGATTGGTGGTGTTGGGATGGACCAGGATGCTCAGGCTGCCGTGGTTCAGCATCAGCCACGGCACCAGGGTCGGGAACAACTCGGCCGCAAACGCCACCTGATACATCGCCTGATCGTGCGGGCCGACCTTGACGTCGTGCCAGCGTCCGAGCGTGACCAGGAAGCGCTCGCCGATCCAGTTGCGCAGCCGTTCCGCCTCGCCCCGGCTGGTCGCGGGGTCGTAATAGACATGGGCGTGGTAGCTCGCGATCTCGCCGATCGTGCGTGGCGCGTCCGTCATTTCACCTCTCCCTCCGCGGCGGGTCACTTCCGCCGCAGCACACTGAACTGGAACGACTGCGTCGCGCCCCAGGGCGTGACGTGCCGGTGCGCCTCATGCGCGATCAACTCGAATGCCGGACCAATGGTCCTGCTGAGCGTCGCGGGATCATAGCGCTGCACCGGCAGGCCGCTGCACTTCTCCGGGCCGTCCAGCGCGAAGGTGCCGATCACGGCGTGGCCGCCTGCTTTGACGCCGCGATGCAGCCGGTCGAGATAGGCCGCGCGATCCGTCTCATCGACGAGGAAATGGAACGCGGCACGATCGTGCCAGATGTCGAAGGCTCGCTGCGGCTGCCAGACCGTCGCATCATCAGCAACCCAGCGCACCTTATCGCCCGGTGCGCCGATCCGTTCCCGCGCGCTCGCCAGCGCCGCTTCGGAGAGGTCGAGCACCGTCAGATCGTGGAAACCGCCCGCAAGCAACGCATCGACGAGGCGCGAGGCCCCGCCGCCGATGTCGATGATCGACGCGTCGGGGCCCGGTGCGATCGATTCGATCAGACGCAGCGATGGCTGCGGATCGGCCTGCGACCAACTCACCTGCTGCTCTCCCTTGGTCAGATAGACGGTCTGCCAATGCGATTGCCGATCAGAAGCGGTCATGGCGATAGGTCCCGAAAGCGGCAACAACCTGCGTTGCGCCATTAACCATCAGCTAGGCGCGGCGGTCTCTCGCGTCAACCGGCAGCGGCGGGCAGGCACGGCGGCGTAGCAGCAAATGCCGCATTTGCTTCGCCGCATTTTCCAACTAACCTGATGGCCGGGTTGAGATCAGGGCGTCCGGGGATGGCCAATTTCGGCTGGACACGCGGCAACAAGCCTGCACAAGCGGAGGACGCCGCCAGCGACTTGCGCGGCCTTACCGATCCATTGGCGTTTCTCGCCGCGCTCGACAAGGTGGTCCCGCGCTATCTCGATCTCGCCGACAATGGCGTGCTGGTCTATCCGGCCTGCAAACGCAAGTCCGGCGATCTGCTCGGCGACATCAGTGCGATCTGGGAGCACACGCGGCTTGAAGCGATGCGCTATGTCCCAATGGTGCCGCGGCAGGACATCTCGCTGCTGGTCGATCCGGCCCGCCAGGCGGAGATGATCGATGCTTTCCTGCGCCAGCGCGCGCACGACAAAACCGTCGTCGATTTCACCGGCACCGCGATCGAAGACTACGGGATTGCGATCTACGCTGGCCTGAACTGGCTGAACCATTGCGGCGCTCTCGTGGGCGCCGATTCGCAAAAGTTTTCCGGCACGTTGCGGAGCTTCCGCAGGGTCATGGTGGTCGCCCAACAGTGGTGGGCGATCGACGGCGCGGCCGAGCGTTGCCGGCAACTGCTGGAAGCGCGCGAACGGCCACCGCTGGTGTTCTTCCTGATGTGGGCCGAATGCACCAATTTGGCGCGGGAGATCGCGATCGCGGCGGCCGGTCCAAATGCAACCGAGGACACTATCTCGCGGATGCGCGCGGCCGAAGACCCGGAACAGCTGACCTAGGGAGCCGGCGGATCCCGGCCGTCAGGCGACAGGGTCCGCGTCGGACACCAATTGCAATTCCTTGGATTTGCGCGAGATCAGGCGGGCCAGCTCGCTCTGCTTGTAGGTCTCGACGAACTTGATGGCGAAGCCGTTCGGCAGATGCCGGACCACCCGCCCGACGCAGGCGCCGATCGCCAGCGGCATGCCGACCGGCGGCTGCGCCTCGGAGGAGACCGCCGCGCCGGACAGCGACATATCGATGATGAAGCAGCTCTGCATGGTGCCGTCCGCCAGCGTCAACATGGCATGCGGCGCGACGGGAACGAAACGCGGGTTGTTGCGCGCCTCGCGGATGCTCGGATCCTTTTGCTTCTTCTCGATCCAGGTCAGCTTGTCGGCGAACTTCTCGCGCATGGCATGCGTCATCTCGAGCTCGAGCAGGAAGCTGCCGCTCATCGTGTCGGTGATGCAGCCCTCGAACTTGCCGAACTCCTCGAAATACGAAGTCAGCCGGTCGCCGACCTTGCCGACGACGGGCACGTCCACGATCATCCGGAACGGCGAGACGCGCGTGGTGCGGCAGGCGAAGGTGCGCAATTTGCCCTGGGCATCGTACCAGTTCGGCAACGTGTAGCTGCCGTTGACGGTGATCTTGACCGCGCGTTGCTTGAGAAACTTTTCGACGGACACGACTGAACCTCGCCCGAGGCGATGTGAATGCACGGAGGTCGGGATTGACCGGCTTCACTGCCGGTCCGGGTGGGGAAGTCCGCTACCGACGCGATGGTAGCGGGCAGCTGCGGCACGCATTCCAGCGCGTGGCCGAATGGTCCTGGCGCGCAGGTGCGTACAGCCATACCGTCGAAAAACTAGGAAAAAGTTAAACCGGGACGGAGCGCCGGCGGCGCACTCTATGGCGCAACCGTTGCGCGGCAGTTTATTTTGCGAACCGTACAACTACCGGGAGAGTTGCTGCCCGGCAATGCAATCGCGCCGTGCTCCAAACCGCCTGCCTCGGCTGTCGGCCGGGTGCTAGCCTTCGCTCGATCAGTCCGGACCCTCATAGGCTCAACATGTCAAACAAATCGCTTGCCGACGGCAAGATCCTGCAGGACGTCGTCGACGGCGTCGGCGTCATCACCTTCAACAATCCCGACAAGCGCAATGCGATGTCGCTGGAGATGTGGGAGGGGCTCGGCGAGGCGCTGACGGCGTTGCGCGACGATCCGGCCGTCCGCGTCGTGATCCTGGTCGGCGCCGGCGACAAGGCGTTCGTATCGGGCGCCGATATCAGCCAGTTCGAGAAGACGAGGCACAACGCCGAGGCCTCCGAGGAATATTCACGGCGCAGCGCCGCCCAGCGCGCCCTACTCGCCGACTATCCGAAGCCGACCATCGCCTGCATCCGCGGCTTCTGCCTCGGCGGCGGCATGCAGGTCGCGATGCTGACCGATATCCGCATCTCCGGCTCGAGCGGCCAGTTCGGCATACCCGCCGCCAAGCTCGGCATCGCCTATGGCTATGACGGGCTGCGCCATCTGGTGTCGCTGGTCGGGCCGTCCTGGGCGCGGCTGATCATGTATACGGGCATGCGGATCGATTCCGCCGAGGCGCTGCGAATTGGCCTCGTCAATCGCGTGCTGCCGGACGCCGAGCTCTGGGATGCGACCATGGAGATCGCGCGCACCATTTCCGGCAATGCGCCGCTGGCGATCAAGGCCGCCAAGATCACCATTGCGCAGGTGCTGAAGGATCCCGCCGATCGCGACATGGCCGCGATCAAGCAGGTCGGCATCGAATGCATGGACAGCGCGGACTTCCGCGAAGGCCGCAGCGCTTTCATGGAGAAGCGCAAGCCGCAGTTCAAGGGCCGGTAGCGGCGTCCCCATCCTCACCGGTCATCGCCCGGTTCAACCGGGCGAACCAGTACGCCGCGGCCCATCGGCTCAAGCACGACCGCCTCTGGAATACTGGATCGCTCGCATGCGCGGGTGTTGACGCCGGATGACGATCGCACGATTTCTGAATAATGGAATAATAGCCCCGATTTGCCCGACGCGTCAAGTCGCCTGGTCGAAGGCCGGCCGCCGGCCGGCTCCTTTGCATGGGGTTGTTTTCGATATTTTGGCAGTGCGCTCGCGATTGAACCTGCCCGCTACTTCTTCTCGCTGACCGGCACCGTGTAGTTCAAGATCAACCGTCCGCCGTCGGGATAGATGGTCTGGCCGGTGATGTAGGAGGCATCGTCGCTGGCAAGGAATGCCACGACGGCAGCGACCTCGCTCGGCTCGCCGCAGCGGCCGGCCGGCGTGCGCGACAGCACGCTGCGCCGCGCATCCTCGGACGAGAAGATCGCCGTCGCCACCATCTCGGTCAGGATCGTGCCGGGTCCGACCGCCACGACGCGAATGCCGTGCGGCGCCAGCGCCACGGCGGCGACCGAGGTGAGCTGCTTCATCGCGCCCTTGGACATCGCATAGGTCGCGAGCGAGGGGATCGCGAGCAGCGCGTTGACCGAGGACATGTTGACGACGACGCCGCCACCGCCCTGCGCGATCATCTGGCGCGCCGCAGCCTGGACGCCGAAGAACGCGCCCTTGAGGTTGATCCCCATGACGTCGTCGAATTCGGCCTCGCTGATGTCGAGGAAGTCGCGGTTGCGCGCGACGCCGGCATTGTTGACCATGACGTCGAGCCGGCCGAACTCCTTCACCGCGGTCGCGACGATGCGATCGACATCGGCACGCTTGCTGACGTCGGCCTCGACCGCCCGCAGCTGATCGATATGTCCGAGTTCCTGGGCGGTGTGGACAAGCCCTGCAGCGTCGACATCCGAGATGACGACCCTGGCGCCGTCGGACAGGAAGCGCGCCGCGCAAGCCTTGCCGATGCCGCGTGCCGCTCCGGTGATGGCGACGACCTTGCCGGAATTCTTCATGGGAGTGCCTCCAGAACAAACTGTTCATGGAGCAATAGCGCATTGCGCGTCGGCAGGGAACGCGGCGGATTCTCCGGGCGAGACCTTACGACTTGATGCGCGCGAGAATCCGGTCGGCCTCGGTACGCCAGTCGGCGCTGCGGGCGAAGTCCGGCGTTCCCTTGGCTCCGAACACGCCCTCATCGGCAAGATCGGCGATCCAGCCCTGCCGCTCGGCGGTGCCGGAGGCAGACCATGGCGTCAGCCCCGCCTCGCGCACGGTCTCCGCCACCTCGCGCACCTCCTCGGCGCGCCGCCGGCCGTGCTCGATCACCCGCTGAAAGAAATAGGCGCCCTGCTTCTCCCAGTCGATCGACGGAAAGGTCTCCTTGAGCGAGGCGAGCACCGCATCCTCGACGCCATAGGCGCGTGCGGTGGTGAAGCTCTCGATCACCATGGCCTCCAGCCCCTTGATCATGATGCTGCGGCACATCTTGACCGCCGAGGAGACGCCAAGCGCGTCGCTTGCGACCTTCGCCGCAAAACCGAGCGCGACCAGCAGTGGCGCCAGCTCCCGCGCGCCTTGACCGCCGAGCAGCAGCGGCACCTTGATCCGGTACGGCGGCAGCGAGGTCATCACCGCGCCCTCGACATAGCGGCCACCGGCGCCGCCGATGTGCGCCGCCGCGCGCTGCTTGGCGCCGGGCGAGGCCGAGTTGAAATCGAGAAACCAGACCCCGTTCCGGATTGCGGGCGCGCAGGCCGCGGCCACCGGCACCGCCTGGCTCGCCGTCACCGCCGAGATGATGAAATCGGCCCGCGCCGCAAGATCGGCATGGGATTGCGCGAGCTCGACGCCGATCTCCGCCGCGTGCGCGCGCAGCGCCGCGCCCTGTTCGCGGTCAAGCTTGATGTCGTAGGCCGAAACCCTCACGCCCTGCTGGCGCAGATCTTCGGCAAGGATGCGGCCGACCTCGCCATAGCCGAGCATGCCGACCTGCCATTGCCGCGGATCGCCGGAGATTGTCATCAGTTCAAGTCCCGTGTTGTGTCGTCGAACAGCTCGTCGACCGTGACGCGCCGGGGGATCAACGCCTGCTGCACGCAATAGTCGATCATCAGCTCCAGCGGCTTGCGGTTCGCGGCAACGCCGAACGGCACCAGGTCCGGCATGCCGGGCGGGCCGGCCTCCGCCTTGCCGCGCTTGAAGAGATCGTACAGGCTCCGCACCACGTCCGGCCGCGATGCCGCAAGCCGCGATGTCACCACCACCAGATGATTGACCGGCACCACGCCGTGCCGCGCATACCACAGGGACGCCTCTGCGGCTGGATCGGCGAACAATGGCTTGAATGCCGGATCGCTGGAGGTCTCGCCCAGCACGGCATCGAGCTCGCCGTCTTTCAACATCTGAATGATGGTGCTGCCCTTCGGCGCACGCTCGGTGCTGTCGACATATTCCGCGACATGCGGATCCTCGAACGTGACCCAGTTGATCCTGTCGAGGTTCACGCCATGGTCATTGGCAAGGATGCCGCGCATCCATGCCCCGGTCGTGGTCGTGAACGAGCGGATGCCGACCCGCTTGCCTTCGAGATCGGCGGGCACGAGCGTACCGCGGTCGGCGCGACAGAGCGCGTGGCCGTGCTGGAAGCGGCCGACCATCGCCGCCGGCAGGAGCACCAGCGGCCTGCCGTGCGCCCTTGCCATCAGATAGGTCACGATCGCCATCTCGCAGACGTCGAAGGCCTGCTCGCGCACCATCGGCTTGAACGCGGCGTTGGTCGGCGTGAATTCGGGGAAGTCGAGATCGAACAGGTCGGAGCGAAGCTCACCGTTCTTCACTGCCTGGACGTGCGGATGATTGCCGAGCACGGCGCGTAGCCGAAGTTTCTCCATCGCGACAAGCTCCGGACGTTCAGGTCACCACTCGCCCCGGATTTGAGCCCGGGATCTTGCGCGGCGCCCCTTCGTCGAGCGGTGCGGCCTGCAACGCGGCGACGGTCGCGCGCACCAGTTCCTCGATGGCGTGGCCGGCATCGGTGCCGTCGGCGCTGCCGCGCGACAGGCGCGAGACGCGCTCCGGCGTCACCAGCGTGTAGTAGAGCGCGCCGAGCAGGAAGTGGCTGCGCCAGACCAGATCGGTACGCGGAATATGCGGCAGGCTTTCATGAATCGCGTCGATGAAGGCATGACTGGTGTCGTCGAAGGTCTGCGCGATGATCTTGCGCACGACCTCGTTGCCCTCGGCCGACATGATCGCGCGCAATCGCGTGAACCGCGTTCCGCCGCCGGCAAGATCGCTGCCGGACGTAAAGGCCGGCAACACATATGCGCGCACGATCGCCTCCAGCCGGTCCTGCAGATCGCGCACCCGACGCGCCGCCGCCAACAGCTCGGAGCGCCGCCGGTTCATCGGGCCGCAATGGCGCCGATAGATTTCCAGCAGCAGGCCGTCCTTGGTCCTGAAATGATAAGTCACGCTGCCCGGATTGGCGCCGGCGGCGTGCGCGATGTCGCGCACCGAGACGGCGTTGAAGCCATAGGTCGAGAACAATTCCTCGGCCGCGGCGAGGATCGCCTCGCGCATGTTCGGCTTGCGGGTGCTGGCGGCGGCCTTCACGTCAGACCTGGCAGGTTTGCGGACCATATTTGTACTATCGTCCAAACAATCCGGTCGCGTCAACAACGCCGCGCTGCACCCATCCGTCAGGATAGCTTGACGTCAGGCTCGGCCCGACCGCGCGCGGCGGCCTCGAGCAGGAACGTCCTGCCATGCTCGGGATCGGCCGCGCGCTGCGCCTCATCCATGTCCTGCCAGGCCGTGGTGACCAGCACGCGCGAGAAGTCGCGGCCGACGAATGCCGGGCAACTCGATTGCCTCGCTGGTACGCGCAGCGAACGCAGATGCCGACCGGCGGGATCGTAAACGTCGACGCAACCGCCGCCCCAGCGCGCGTTCCAGATCAGCCCGTCGGCATCGACGATCGCGCCGTCGAGCCCGCCGCTACCTTGATGCCTGATCAATTCGATGGGTTCACCGGTCGGCAGTCCCGTTGATGGATCGAGCGGCACGCGATGCAGCACGTTGGTCGCGGTATCGGCAAAATAACCTATGTCGCCCGCGGGCGAAAAGCAGATCGCATTCGGAATGGTGATCCCGGGATACAGTCGCACGATGCGGCCCCGGTGCAGCGCATAGATTGCGCCGGCACCCTGCTCGGCATGGCGCCCCATGGTGCCGAGCCAGAACGTGCCCGACGGATGCACACGCGCATCGTTGGAACGCGTCAGCGGGTTCTCGGCCTCCAGCGCGGCGAACCGCTCCAGGCGGCCGCCTGCAACGTGCCGGACATAAAGTCCATCTTCGGTAAGGATCAGCTGCCGCTCGCCGTCGATCCGGGCCAATGCACTCGCCATTTTCGGCAATTCATGGATCACAGTGCTGCCGCCTGCAAATCGATGCTCGAACAGGCGGCGCTCGCGGATATCGAACCACCAGGCGGTGTCGGTCGCCGCATCATAGGTCGGGCCTTCGCCGAGATGGCAACGCTCCGCCGACAGCACCGATGTCGGCACCTCTTCCATCAGCGGCTCGGCGGCACGGTCGGTCAGTGCGTCACTCACGCGGTTGAGAAGCGGTAGACGATGCTGCGCCGATAGAGCTGCCCGGGATCGAGCCGCGCCGACGGGAAGTCGGGCCGGTTCGGCGTATCAGGCCAGGCATGCGGCTCGAGACAGAGCGCATCGGATTGCCGGTAGAGACGATCGCCCTTGCCGGCGGTCGAGCCGTCGAGGAAATTGCCGGAATAGAATTGCAGTCCCGGCTGATCGGTGAACAGCTCCATCACGCGGCCGCTGTGCGGCGCCTCGAGGCGCGCAGCAAGGCGAAGGCCCGCCCCCGAGGCCAGACAGAAATTGTGGTCATAGCCACGCCCGAGCCGCAGCTGCTCGTCATGCATCCTGATCCGCGCGCCGATGGCTATGAGCTTGCGGAAGTCGAACGGCGTGCCGTCGACCGGCCGCGGCGGGCCCGGTAGCGGGATCGCCGTGGCATCCACCGCGAGGAAATGGTCGGAGACGATCGTCAGGCGGTGATCGAGGATCTGCATGCCCGAGCGCGCGCCCTCGAGATTGAAGAAGCTGTGGTTGGTAAGATTGAGGCAGGTCGGCCGGTCGGTCGTCGCCTCGTAGGTGACCGAGAGCTCCATCGGACTGCGCACGCAATAGGTCACGCGCACCACGAGATTGCCCGGATACCCCTCCTCGCCATGCGGGCTCTCGCGCTCCAGCACCAGCGTTGGCCCCGGATCATCCGATAGTTCGACGATCCGCCACAGCTTGCGATCAAAGCCCTGCACTCCGCCGTGCAGCGCGTTGGGACCGTTGTTGGCGTCAAGCTGCACGGTCTCGCCATCGAGCACGAAGCGCGCGCCGGCGATCCGGTTGGCGTAGCGCCCGATCGTCGCGCCGAAGAATTTGCGCTGTGCGAGATAGCCGTCGAGCTCATCGTGGCCAAGCACGATGTCGTCGCAATGCCCGTCACGATCCGGCGCAATCAGCGCCTGCAGCGTGGCGCCGAAGGAAAGGATGGCGGCCTCAAAGCCGTGTTCGCCGCGCAGCGTCACGCGCTCGACCACGGTGCCGTCGGGCAATTTGCCGAAGGGGGCGCGATCAATGCTGGCTGATGTCATTGTCAGTCCTCGAACGCCTCGACGAGGCGCCGTCGCCCGAGCATGAAGCTATCGGCGACAAGCCGCAAGGGCGCGAGGTCGACATCGGATTTTCCTTCCGAGGTCAGCGCGACGAAACGGCGGTACAGCGCGGGATATTCCTCATCCGGCGCATCGACCACCAGCCTGCCGCCAACGCGCAGCTGCCTTCCACCTTTCGACAGCGTCACGGGCCCGGCCTCGGTTTCACACAGGATGTCCCAGCTCGGCGATCCGGTCTGGCGGAAATCGAATTCGGCGTGAATTGGCAAGCCGCCCGCGTCGGAAAGTTCGATCTCTGCCGCAATCGGCGCCTCCCGATTGGACGGAAAGTCCAACGCCGCACTCCTGACAAAGACCGCACGCGGCAGGATCTCGGTCAGGATCGACAGTGCGTTGATGCCGGGATCGAACACGCCGAAGCCACCCGCCTCGAAGATCCAGGCCTGACCCGGATGCCAGACGCGCACGTCTTCCTTCCAGATGATGGTCACCTTGTTGATGGTGCGTCTCGCGAGCAATTGCCGCGCAGGACCGACCGCGGCCGCATAGCGTGAATGCCATGTGGCAAACAATGTCCGGCCCGCCTCCTGCGCGGCCGCGATCAGCGGCGTGAGTTCGCTTAACGTCGTGCCCGGCGGCTTCTCCAGCAGCACATGCTTGCCCGACGCGAGTGCGGCGGCGGCCTGCGCGTGGCGCACCTGCGGTGGCGTACACAGCGCGACCGCGTCGATCTCCGGCCCGTCGCGCAACAACTCCTGCAAATCGCGGAAATGCGGCAGGCCGGGCGGAGTCTTCACGGGATCAACCACCGCGACGAGAGCTACGCCTGACGTCTTCGCGATCGCAGGCAGGTGCTGCCGGCACGCGATCTCGCCATAACCGACGATGGCGATGCGAAGCAGGTCACTCATGGCCGTCCTCGCGTTGCTGTCCACCTGGCCGGCTGAAACCGCCAGGCAGAATCATAAGCCAGCGCCGAATACCAACGGCATGATGTGATTTTGGTTGCGGACACGCAAGTCCACGACGCTCTGTTGCGCGCCTCGCGGCCGGGGCATCGGCTTTGATCAATCAAGGCCGATGCTCCAGATTCCTGCTTTGACGGGCTTTGTTCGCGCGGACCGGTCACCGCCTCGCCCGAAACCAGCGCTAGCGCGCGGCCTCAAACCCACCGAGCACCGCCGTCAGATTGGCGCCGAGGATATCGGAGAGATAGCCGCCCTCCTGCACCAGCACCGTCGGCAGGCCGAAGCGGGCCAGGCCCTCGCCGATGCGGCGGAAGCCGTCGGTGGTGACGGCGAGGCCGGCAAGCGGGTCCTTCTCGGAGGCGTCGAGACCGAGCGCGACCACAAGCGCGGTCGGGGCAAAGGAGCGGATCGCCTTTTCCGCCGCTGCAAGCGCCTTCATGTAGTCGTCGTCGCCGGTGCCCTTGGCGAGGGGAATGTTGAGATTGGTGCCGAGGCCGCCTGCGGCGCCGCGCTCATGCGCATAGCCCCAAACGAAGGGATAGAAGAACGACGGATCGGCGTGGATCGAGACGGTGAAGACATCCGGTCGCTCATAGAAGATGCCCTGCGTGCCGTTGCCGTGATGCACGTCAACGTCGAGGATCGCGACGCGCTCATGTTTCTGGCGCAGATGCTCGGCCGCGATCGCGCTGTTGTTGAGGAAGCAGAAGCCGCCGGCGAGGTCGCGATAGGCGTGGTGACCGGGCGGGCGGCACAGCGCGTAGACGGCGTCCTCGCCGTCCAGCACCATCTGCGCGGCGGTGACCGCGACGTCGCTCGCGGCGCAGGCGCCGGCCCAGGTGCCGGGACCGATCGGAGCCGCGGTATCCATCGTGTGCCAGCCGAGCTTGCCGACGATATGAGCAGGGTACGTGCCGGCATTGCGCACCGGGTGGATGTTCGCGATCATCTCCGGTCCGGCATTGCCGAGCGCCGACCATTCGTCCCAGGCGTCCGCGAGAAAGCTCAGATATTCCGGACTGTGCACACGCGCCCGCGGCCCCTGCCCGAACCTGGTCGGCTCGATCAGCGTGTGCTTGCCGGCCTTCAGGCCCGCCAGCAGGCGGTCGGCGCGTTCGGGCTGTTCGGTGGTACGCTGGACCACACCGCGGACCAGGAAGAATTGCGGATCATGGCTGCGGTGCAGATCACTGTAGACGGCCTTCACGGGGACACTCCTGTTCGATCGGCTGAGCTGGACAGAGCGAGGGCAATGTGCCGCACGCAAGCTTTGGCTTGCGCGCTGTACACTATCAGCGACGGCGACGATCTGAAACCGAGCGCGATTTCATGCTATGCCCGCATGCAGCGCAATGATTGAAAGACGCGGGACGCGAAGTCCGGCCATGGCCAGCGGCAAAACGGAGACAGAGGAAGCGGCAACGGGGCGGCGCGGGCGGCCACGCTCCGCCGCGACCACGGCCGCGATCCTGGAAGGCGCCTATCAGCTGATGGCGACGACCGGCCTCGCCGCGACCACCATCGACGCGATTGCAAAACATTCCAACGTCTCGAAGATGACGATCTACAAATGGTGGCCGTCGCGCGAAGCGTTGCTGATCGATGCCTTCCTCGACCAGGCCTCGCGGGCCGTGCCGCTGCCTGAGGCGGGCAATCCGGTGGCCCGCATCCGCCGCCATGTCGCAACCTATGTCGAGGCGCTGCAGGGCGAGTTCGGCCGCGTCCAGCTCGCCGTGATCTCGGAATGCATCTCGAAGACCGGCACGGCGGAACTGTTCTACGAGCGTTACCTCGGCCTGCGCCGCAGCAAGATGCTGGAGATCATCGCCGCCGGCCAGAAGGACGGCAGCATCGGCGCGCCGGGCGTCCCCGGCGACACCTATGACGCGATCTACGGCAGCCTGTTCTACCGCTACGTCTTCGGCATCAAGCCGCTGACGCCGGCCTACGCCCGCAATCTCGTCAATCTGGTGCTGCGGCCACGCACGGACGCTTGACTATCAAGCAGAGCGTTGGCGCTGACGGCGGAACCAGGCCCAGGTCTCGCGCGTGACGGCCCGGTAACTGCTGCCGCGATACACGATGTGGCCATCGACGATGGCGTTGAGCTTCGGCAGCGCATGGAACGGCACCGTGGGATAGGCGTGGTGCTCGACATGGTAAGGCATGTTCCAGGCGAACCATTTCATGATCCTGCCGGTCATCGTTGTGCGCGTGTTCTCGAACGCGCTCCGCGTCCGCTCGCAACCGGTGTGCTCGGCATAGAGATAGGGGCGCAGGATGAGCTGACCGGCCAGGAGCGGCACGATCCACACCCAGAGCAGGATTGCGCTGTGCAGCGCGAACGATGCCGCGAGCAACAGCAGATAGCCCGCGAGATAGAGCCTCGCCTCCAGCACGATCGAGGCGCGCTTGGGCTCCGGAATCCACGGCACGACCACCTTTCCGGTGAGTGCATGCCAAAACATCAGGCGGATGCGAACCAACACCTGCAGCAGTCCCGAATAGGCGATCGCGAGCTGGGTGTCCGACGCGGGCTTGGGGCCGACGATCAGCTCCGGGTCTTTCTCCGGATCCTGCGTGTAGCGATGATGGTCCCAGTGAAACAGGCAGTAATACCGGTAGGGCAGTCCGATCATGAAGGCGGACAGATTGCCGACGACAAGATTGAGCACTGGACTGCGGAACGCCGTCTTGTGCGCGGTCTCATGCACCACCATGAACAGGAATGCGACGAAGTAGCCCTGCACGGCAATCAGCGGCAGCGCCCATGGCAGACCGTAGCGCGATGAGACCAGAGAGATCAGCGCGCCGACGATGACGATCATCCCGTAATGGCTTGCCGCGCGCACCGCGCCGGCAAGGTTCGACTTGGTCGACAAATCGCGCAAGGTCAGCGGGCTGAGCGGCTTCAGGCGGGGTCCGGCGTCACTGGTCTCTGCGGTGCTCATGGTCGTCTCACCTGTCAGCGTTGCAGCAGCGCCGAGATTTCGGCGTTGATGAAGGCGCGGTCTTCGGCGTTGTTGGCGGGATTGCCGGCCCGGTGCCCGTGGATCGACGGAATCGCATGCAGCGCGGCCGAGCGCGCGTTGACCAGGCGGCCGAGTTCAGCCTCGTTGTCGCGCGGGTCGAAATAGCGATCGGTACGCCCCGGCATCAGCAGGACATGCGCCTTGATCGCGGCCAGCGCCCGGTCGAAGTCGCCGCCGAATTGATCGCAACGGCTGATATCGCCGGCCTGCCAGATCGCGATCTGCGCCATCAGATCATTCGCATCGCGCCGCGCGAAGGCACCGTCCCAGGATCCCGCGAGGTAGTCTTCCAGCGAGTTAAAGCCGGCCGCGCGCCAGACTTCCTCGCGATAGAACTCATGCGACATCGCCCAGCCGGCGTAGACGCGCCCCATCGCACGAAGGCCCGCCGCGGGCTTGCTGACGAAGCGGCCGTCCCGGTAGGCCGGGTCGGCGGTCAGCGCAGCCTTCACACCTTCGAGGAACACATGATTATACGGCGAGCACCGCGCGCTGCCGCAAACCACGGCTGCGCGCTCGACCATGTCGGGATATCGCGCGGCCCAGTGATAGGCCTGCATGCCGCCCATCGACCAGCCATAGACCAGCGCGAGCTTTGTCACGCCGAACCGCTCGACCAGCAGCCGCCGCTGGATCGCGACCGCGTCATGATAGGTGAAGGCAGGAAACGGCGCGCCGCCGAGCACCTCGACCGAATTCGACGGCGAGGAAGACAGACCATTGCCGAACAGATTCGCGATGACGATGAAGTAGCGCTCGGGATCGAGCGCGCCGCCCGGCTGTACCAGCCATTCGATGTCGGTGTGCTGTGCGGCGAACGACGTCGGATAGAGGATGACGTTGTCCCGCGCCGCATTCAGCGTGCCATAGGTCTTGTAGGCGAGCCTCAGTTGCGGAAACACGGCGCCGCCCTGCAGCGTCACATCACCTGCCTCGAACACCTCATAGTCGCGCGGCGTGGTCATCAGCTTTCGACCTCGAGCAGCCGGGCGCAACGCTGCGCCCTCAATAACTGTACTACTCGTACACTAAATGTGGAACCCTGGCAATAGCGGCGAAGGTGGAATGACACCAGGGCCAATCCATTCAAAATCGGTATGGATCAATACCCGTTTCGGCTTGGACCCATTGTCGTCATCTCTCTAGGACAGACCCCGAGGAAATTTTCGAGGAGGCGCTAATGAGCGCAATTGTGTCCGCCGCAGACACGCGGCGATCCCGCGTCCGGCTCTTGATCGTGACGATGCTGTTTCTCGTCACCACCGTGAACTATGCCGATCGCGCCACGCTCTCGATCGCCGGCCCCGCCCTTTCCAAGGAACTGCATCTCGATCCCGTCGCGATGGGCTACGTGTTCTCGGCGTTCGGCTGGTCCTATGTCGTCGCCCAGGTGCCGTGCGGCTGGCTGCTCGACCGCTTCGGCTCCAAATGGGTCTATGCGATCAGCATCATCGTCTGGTCGATCTTCACCGCAATGCAAGGCCTGGTCGGGTTTCTGTCCGCCGGCGCGGCCGTGGTGCTGCTGTTCGCCCTGCGCTTCCTGGTCGGCATCGCCGAGGCGCCATCATTCCCGGCCAATGCCCGCATCGTCGCCTCCTGGTTCCCCGGCAATGAACGCGGCACCGCCTCGGCCTTTTTCAATTCGGGGCAGTATTTCGCCACCGTGATCTTCGCGCCGCTGATGGGCTGGATCGCCCATGAGTATGGCTGGCGCCATGTGTTCTACGTGATGGGTGCGCTCGGCATCGTCATGGGCATTGCCTGGATCAAGACCATCTACGAGCCGAAGGAGCACCCCGCGATCAACGAGGCCGAGTTCGACTACATCAAGCAGGGCGGCGCGCTGGTCGACATGGACGCGGCGAAGGCCGGCAAAACGCAGGACAGCGGCCCCAGCTGGGACCACATCCGTCAGCTGCTCGCCAACCGGATGATGCTCGGCGTCTATATCGGCCAATACTGCATCAACACCCTGACCTATTTCTTCCTGACCTGGTTCCCGGTCTATCTGGTGAAGGAGCGCGGGCTCTCGATCCTGCAGGCCGGCTTCGTCGCGACCTTGCCGGCGCTGTGCGGCTTCATCGGCGGCGTGCTCGGCGGCGTGATCTCGGACTATATCCTGCGCCGCACCGGCTCGCTGACCATGGCGCGCAAGATCCCGATCGTCGGCGGCATGCTGCTGTCGATGTCGATCATCGCCTGCAACTATGTCGACGGCCAGGCACTGGTGGTCGGCTTCATGGCGCTCGCCTTCTTCGGCAAGGGCATCGGCGCGCTCGGCTGGGCGGTCGTCTCCGACACCTCGCCGAAGGAAGCCGGCGGCGTCTCCGGCGGCTTGTTCAACACCTTCGGTAACCTGTCCTCGATCACGACGCCGATCGTCATCGGCTACATCCTGGCCGCCACCGGCTCGTTCAACGGCGCGCTGGTGTTCGTCGGCGCCAACGCGCTGGTCGCGGCGATCGCCTATCTGTTCATCGTCGGTGAGATCAAGCGGGTGCAGCTCAAGGCGGCGTGAACGCGCTTCACCTCTCCCCGCCCTTCCGCGGGGAGAGGTCGAAATTCGCACAGCGAATTTCGGGTGAGGGCGAAGCAATACGTCTCCGCAGAGACAGTCCTTCCGACTCGTTCGGATCGCGCGTGCACATCGAGGCGGCCTTTGCGCAGAGAGAGCCCCTCACCCCAACCCTCTCCCCGTAAGAACGGGGAGAGGGAGCAGAAAACCAAACGGCGGCTTAGGCCGCCGTCTTTGTCTGCTTTTTTGTCTGCTTTTTTGTCTTCTTGGCCAGTGGGAGGCATCGATGCTAGAACGTACAAATCCCCGCGCGATCAATTCCGGGCTTGCATCGATGTTCGACCTGAGCCAGCTCCGCTGCTTTGTCACGGTGGCCGAAGAATTGCACTTCGGCCGCGCCGCGGCGCGGCTCAACATGACGCAACCGCCGCTGAGCCGGCAGATCCAGGTGCTCGAACACATCATCGACGCGCCGCTGCTGGAACGCACCAGCCGCTCGGTGCGGCTGACGCCGGCCGGACGCAGCTTCCTGCCCGAGGCGCGGCGCATCCTCAAGCTTGCGGAATCCGCCTCGCAGGTCGCCCGCCGCATCGCGCTCGGCAAGACCGGCTCGCTCAAGATCGGCTTCACCGCCGCGGCCGCCTACGGCTTCCTGCCCGACCTGATCGCGGCCTGCCGATCGCGCCTGCCCGAGGTCGATTTTTCGCTGAAGGAGATGGTCTCCGGCGATCAGTTCGAGGCGCTCACCACCGGGCAGATCGACGCCGGCCTGCTGCGCCCGCCGATCGCGCGGCCGGAATTCGCCAGCCGGCGCGTCGTGGCCGAGCCGCTGCTCGCCGCGATCCCGAAGAAGCATCCGCTGGCCGCGGCCGAGACCGTCAGCATCAAGGATTTCGACGACCAGCCCTTCGTGATGTATTCGCCCTATGAGGCGCGCTACTTCCATGATCTCCTGGTGTCGATGTTCACGCGCGCCGACGTGCTGCCGCGCTATGTGCAGCATCTCAGCCAGATCCATTCGATCCTCGCCATGGTGCGCGCCGGGCTCGGCGTAGCGATCGTGCCGGAAGCGGCCGCCAGCCTGAAGATCGCGGACGTCAAGCTGAAGCCGCTGAAGCTGCGATCACCCGTGCCGGTCGAGCTGTTCATGGTGTGGCGGCGCGATCACGAGAACCAGTTGCTGCCGTCACTGATCGAGATCGCAACCGAAATCGCAGCGCCGCATCTGCGCGGCGATTGATGCAGAGTTAGCATCGCTCGATACCGCGTTTGGCTTGGACGCGCATCGAAGCATTCCCTAGAAATTCCGCCATGGACGCGCGCTGCTCGCGCATCCCGTTCCCAGAAACATTCAAGGAGTGGCGCCATGAGCAAGATGACCCCTCAGGAGATGGCCGCGAGAATCGGTGGCGGCCTCCTGTCCTTCCCCGTGACCCCGTTCAACGCGGACTATTCGTTCGACGAGGCGACCTATCGCGCCAACATGGACTGGCTGTGCGGCTACGACGTTGCCGGCCTGTTCGCCGCCGGTGGCACCGGCGAGTTCTTCTCGCTGACGCCGAGTGAAGTTCCCCACGTCGTGAAGATCGCGGTCGACGAGACCAAGGGTCGCGTTCCCGTGCTGGCCGGCACCGGCTACGGCACCGCGATCGCGCGCGAGATCGCTGTCGGCGCCGAGAAGGCCGGCGCCGACGGCCTGCTCTTGCTGCCGCCCTATCTCACGCATGCCGAGCAGGACGGCCTCGCCGCCCATGTCGAGGCGGTGTGCGCATCGGTCAAGATCGGCGTCATCGTTTACAACCGCGACAATGCGATCCTGCAGCCCGATACGCTGGCGCGCCTCTGCGAGCGCTGCCCGAACCTCGTCGGCTACAAGGACGGCATCGGCGATATCGAGCTGATGACCCGCGTCTACACCCGGCTCGGCGATCGCCTGACCTATATCGGCGGCCTGCCGACCGCGGAGACCTTCGCCCTGCCCTATCTCGACATGGGCGTGACCACCTATTCGTCGGCGGTGTTCAACTTCGTGCCGGAATTCGCCACCAATTTCTATGCCGCGGTGCGCCGGCGCGATCATCAGACCATCCATGCAGGTCTGAAGGATTTCATCCTGCCGCTGATCGCGATACGCAACCGCAAGAAGGGTTATGCGGTGTCGATCATCAAGGCCGGCATGAAGGTGATCGGCCGCTACTCCGGCCCGGTGCGGCCGCCGCTCACCGATCTTACCGAGCAGGAGATCGCCGAGCTCGCGGCGCTGGTCGCCAAGCTGCCGCAGGCCGCCGCGCAGCAGGCGGCAGAATAAGCCGAACGGCCAGGACAACAGCAAAGGACGAAGGGAGGAGCAAATGATCCAGGACACGATCCGCACCGGCTTTGCCGGCGCACCTGTTGTCACGGCGATGGAGGTGATCCCGGTCGCCGGCCGCGACGGCATGCTCCTCAATCTGAGCGGCGCGCATGCGCCGTTCTTCACCCGCAACCTCGTTATCCTCACCGACAACTCCGGCCACACCGGCGTCGGCGAGGTGCCGGGCGGCGAGAAGATCAAGAAGACGCTCGAGGACGCCCGCGACCTCGTCGTCGGCCAGACCATCGGCGCCTGCAACAACATCCTGGCCTCGATGCGCCAGGCCTTCGCCGATCGCGACGCTGGCGGCCGCGGCAAGCAGACCTTCGACCTCCGCGTCACCATCCATGCCGTGACCGCGGTCGAATCCGCGCTGCTCGATCTGCTCGGTCAGCATCTCAATCTCCCGGTCGCAGCGCTGCTTGGCGAAGGCCAGCAGCGCGCCAGCGTCGAGACGCTCGGCTATCTCTTCTTCGTCGGCGATCGCAAGAAGACCAGCCTGCCTTACGTCGAGGGCGAGACCGGCAAGCCCGACTGGTTCGATCTGCGCCACCAGGTGGCAATGACGCCGGAGGCCATCGTGCGCCTCGCCGAAGCGACGCAGGCGCATTACGGCTTTGCCGATTTCAAGCTCAAGGGCGGCGTGCTCAGGGGCGAAGAGGAGATCGAGGCCGTCACCGCCATTGCAAAACGCTTTCCGAAGGCGCGCGTCACGCTCGACCCGAACGGCGCCTGGTCGCTCGACGAGGCGATCCGGCTGTGCAGCAACATGCATGGCGTGCTCGCTTATGCCGAGGACCCCTGCGGCGCCGAAGCCGGCTTCTCCGGTCGCGAGATCATGGCCGAGTTCCGCCGCGCCACCGGGCTGCCGACCGCGACCAACATGATCGCGACCGACTGGCGCCAGCTCTCGCACGCATTGCGGCTTGGCGCAGTCGACATTCCGCTCGCCGATCCGCATTTCTGGACCATGCAAGGCTCGGTGCGGGTGGCGCAGACCTGCCGCGACAACGGCCTGACCTGGGGCTCGCACTCCAACAACCATTTCGATATTTCGCTGGCGATGTTCACCCATGTCGGCGCCGCCGCGCCGGGCAAGGTGACGGCGATCGACACCCACTGGATCTGGCAGGACGGCCAGGCGTTGACGCGCCAGCCGCTCCAGATCAAGGGCGGCAAGATCGCGATCCCGGATCGGCCGGGCCTCGGCATCGAGCTCGATCGCGGTGCCATCGAGGCCGCGAACGCGCTATACAAGCAGCATGGTCTCGGCGCCCGCGACGACGCGCTGGCCATGCAGTTCCTGATCCAGGGGTGGACCTTCGACGACAAGCGTCCCTGCCTCGTGCGCTAAACAAGAAAGGTTGGAAACATGACCGCTCACCAGAAGAACTTCATCGCCGGCGAATGGGTCGACGGAACAGGCATCACGCGGGACATCAACCCCTCCAACACCGGCGATGTCGTCGGCGAATACGCCAAGGCCGACAAGGCGCAGACCGAAAAGGCGATCGCCGCCGCGAAGGCCGCCTTCCCGGCCTGGGCGCGCTCGACGCCGCAGGAACGCTTCGACGCGCTGACCAGGATTTCCGTCGAAATCCTCGCCCGCAAGGAAGAGCTCGGCCGCCTGCTCGCCCGCGAGGAAGGCAAGACGCTGCCGGAAGGCATCGGCGAGGTGGCGCGCGCCGGACAGATCTTTGCGTTCTTTGCCGGCGAAGCGCTGCGGCTGATGGGCGAGAAAGGCGCATCGGTGCGCCCCGGCCTCGACGTCGAGATCACCCGCGAGCCGGTCGGCGTTGTCGGCATGATCACGCCATGGAATTTCCCGATCGCGATCCCGGCGTGGAAGATCGCGCCGGCGCTTTGCTACGGCAACACGGTGGTGTTCAAGCCGGCCGAGCTGGTGCCGGGCTCCGCCCATGCGCTGTCCGAGATCATTGCGCGTTCCGGCATTCCCTCCGGCGTGTTCAATCTCGTGGTCGGCTCGGGCTCGGTGGTCGGCCAGACCCTGCTCGATCATCCCGACGTCGCCGCGATCTCGTTCACCGGCTCGGTGCAGACCGGCCGCAAGATCGCGCAGGCCTGCGTGCTCTCCAACCCCATGAAGAAGTTCCAGCTCGAGATGGGCGGCAAGAACCCGCTGGTCGTGCTCGACGACGCCGACGTGAAGGTCGCGGTCGAGGTCGCGGTCAACGGCGCCTATTTCTCGACGGGTCAGCGCTGCACGGCGTCCTCGCGCCTGATCGTCACCGCGGGGATTCACGACCGCTTCGTCGCCGCGTTGACCGAGCGGATGAAGGGGCTTTCGGTGGACGACGCGCTGAAGAGCGGCGTGCATGTCGGCCCGGTCGTGGACCAGAGCCAGCTCGACCAGGACCTGCGCTACATCAAGATCGGTCAGGATGAAGGCGCCCGCCTGCACTGGGGCGGCGAATTGTTGAACCGCGAGACGCCCGGCTTCTATCTGCAGCCGGCGCTGTTCACCGAGGCGACCAACCAGATGCGGATCGCGCGCGAAGAGATCTTCGGCCCGGTCGCCTGCGTGATCCGCGCCAAGGATTATGAAGAGGCGCTGGCGATCTCCAACGACACCGAATTCGGCCTCGCCTCGGGCATCTGCACGTCAAGCCTGAAATACGCCTCGCACTACAAGCGCAACAGCGAGGCCGGCATGGTGATGGTAAACCTGCCGACCGCCGGCGTCGACTACCACGTCCCGTTCGGCGGCCGCAAAGGCTCGAGCTACGGCGCACGCGAACAGGGTGCCTATGCCCGCGAGTTCTACACCACGGTGAAGACGGCTTACACCTTCCCGGGCTGAAGCAGTTGAAACCGAGTGCAGCTGCATAAGACGCTGCGCCCCTTTCCCGCTTGCGGGGAAGGGTTGGGGTGGGGGCTCTCCCCGCGTGTCATGCCGTGGAGAGAGCCCCCACCCGGATCGCATCTTCGATGCGATCCGACCTCCCCCCGCAAGCGGGAGAGGTGAAGTGAAGCCAGGAGGAATACGGCATGGACCAGTCGATCGGCGCGCAGGAGCAGCCCCGCTACATCAAGCTCAACGAGCGCGACAATGTCGCCATCGTCGTGAATGATTTCGGGCTGCCCGCCGGCTCGCGCTTCGCCTCGGGCCTGACGCTGCGCGCCTTCGTGCCCCAGGGCCACAAGACCGCGCTGGTAGACATCGCCGAGGGCGCCCCGATCATCCGCTACGGCGAGGTGATCGGCCATGCGCTGTCACCGATCCTGGCCGGCGAATGGGTCGACGAGGCCCGCATCCGCATGCCCGACGCGCCGCCGCTCGATCAACTCGAGATCGCGACCGCGGTGCCGCCCGCGCTGCCGCCGCTCGAAGGCTTCACCTTCGAAGGCTATCGCAATCCCGACGGCTCGGTCGGCACCAAGAACATCCTCGGCATCTCCTCCTCCGTGCAATGCGTCAAGGGCACGATGGAATATGCCGTGAAGCGCATCCGCGCCGAGCTCTTGCCGAAATATCCCAATGTCGACGACGTCGTGCCGTTGACGCACGCGTATGGCTGCGGCGTCGCGATCACGGCGCCCGACGCCGTGGTGCCGATCCGCACGCTGCAGAATCTCGCGCTCAATCCGAATTTCGGCGGCGAGATCCTCGTCGTCGGGCTTGGCTGCGAGAAACTCGCGCCGGAACGGCTGGTGCCGGAGGGCGTCGGCGATGCCATCGTGCGGATGCAGGACGAGGCCTTTGACGGCTTCGGTGCCATCGTCGACGCCATCATGACCCAGGCCGAGGCCCGGCTGAAGGTGCTCAACGCCCGCAAGCGCGAGACCTGCCCGGCCGCCGATCTCGTGATCGGCCTGCAATGCGGCGGCAGCGACGCGTTCTCGGGCGTCACCGCGAACCCCGCGGTGGGCTTCGCCGCCGACCTCTTGGTGCGCGCCGGCGCGACTGTGATGTTCTCGGAAGTCACCGAGGTGCGCGACGCGATCCAGCTGCTGACTCGCCGTGCCGTCAACGAGGATGTCGGCCGCGCGCTGATCCGCGAGATGGAATGGTATGACGCCTATCTGGCCCGCGGCGGCGCCGACCGCAGCGCCAACACCACGCCGGGCAATAAGAAGGGCGGCCTCGCCAACATCGTCGAAAAGTCGCTCGGCTCGATCGTCAAGTCCGGCTCCGGCCCGATCGCGGGCGTACTGTCGCCGGGCGAGAAGGCGCGGCAGAAGGGCATGCTGTTTGCGGCGACGCCGGCGAGCGACTTCATCTGCGGCACGCTGCAGCTCGCCTCCGGCATGACCTTGCAGGTGTTCACCACCGGCCGCGGCACGCCGTATGGCCTCGCCGCTGCGCCTGTCATCAAGGTCGCGACCCGCAGCGAGCTGGCACGGCGCTGGAAGGACCTGATCGATTTCGACGCCGGCTGCATCGCCGCCGGCGAGAAGACCATCGAGGAAACCGGCTGGGACCTGTTCCGCCTGATCCTCGACGTCGCGAGCGGGCGCACCAAGCCATGGTCGGACCGCTGGGGCATCCACAACGATCTGACGCTGTTCAACCCGGCGCCGGTGACCTGAGCAACCGTGCCTCCTTAACCGCCCGTTAGCCACGTCCTGACCGGCTGGGGAACGTCGCAATTCGATTCAAATTGTCTGGGCATGGAGGCACACATGACCCGGACCATCAATGATCTCAGAGATCAGGCCGACCGCGCCGAGCGGCTGGCACGCACCGGCATGGACTCGTTGACGGCCGAGCGCCTGCGTGCCTACGCGGAGGAATGTCGCATCGCAGCGGCCGAGCGGGAGAGGCAATCGGGGGCATCACCAGCGGCATAGATGTCCGGGGTTCGCCACCACACGCTCGTCAAAATTTCTCGAGTCCTCGCACTTCCCTGGCGGCGACCTTGATCAGCGGCTTGACCGCCTGTTCCTCTCGGCCAAGCACAACGCCCGAGGCGAAGGCGCTGGCGCGCTCCTTCCGATGCGGGGCCTTCAGCGCCGCATCGACCGCCAGCTTGCGGTGCGCAACAAAATCGTTGAGCGAGCCGAGCGCATCCTGGACCCGCTTCAGGTGCCTGGACAGCCGCGCGAGTTGCTTGCGTTCACCCTTGCGCGGAAACAGGCTTTCGAAGAAGTCGATCGCGTATCTGAGCTTCTTGGCTCTGATGCGCAGCTTGTGCCGTTCCCGGGCCGACAGCTCGTCAAGACGACGGCCATCCTTGCGCAGCTTCCTGATGCGGCGATGCAGCAGCGCGGCGGCGAAGTCCTCGATCGGGCCGCCTTCGTCCTCCGCGGTAATGGTCCGCTTTGCCTCGATCCATTGCAATGTGTCGATCAGCATGGAGCGATAGCGCCGCGAATTGACCGCGTGCCTCGCGCCGGCAAATGCGCGATCGCGGCGGCCGGAAAACTCCTGCCGGATCGCTTTGCCGCCGCGCCGCAGCAGCGCGTCATGCGATGCTGGCTCGATATCTTCCTTGACGAACACGTCAAGCTCGCGCGCCGGGGCGAGCGCATTGGTGAGCCACTTCAGCTGCGTCTTGATGTCTTCCGTCGGGGCCACGGTCAGGATCTTCGAGAACAGCGAGATCGCGGCGCGCAGCCGCCGCAACCCGACCCGCATTTGGTGAATGCCTTCCGCCTCGCCCTCGCGGACGGCCTCGGCATTCGACGAGAAGTGACGAAGCGCGGCGCGCGCGATCACCCGGAACGCCGCGCCGGCGGTAAGTCCGGCGTCGAGCACGATGCTCCCGGCGGAGACGACGACATGCCCCTCGCCATCGGCAAGTTCATAGCCGTGTTCGGCTTTCGAGCGCAGATCGAGTTCCGCC
The DNA here is from genome assembly GCF_029714345.1 of Bradyrhizobium brasilense. NCBI lineage: Bacteria > Pseudomonadati > Pseudomonadota > Alphaproteobacteria > Hyphomicrobiales > Nitrobacteraceae > Bradyrhizobium > Bradyrhizobium brasilense. Next base: position 2,151,017 of record NZ_CP121669.1, on the reverse strand, counting down.
GCCGCCTTCCGCTCCAGCGCCCTTGCGACCCGGAACAGGTCGAGCGGGCGGCCGCTCTTGAGTTCGAGTTCGACCTCGTCGATTCGGCGCGAACGGTGCCCGGCCGTGGTGTAGCCGCGATCGATCGCGAGTTCGATCTCGCTGCGTTTGGTCCGCAGCGGCACGGTGATACGCCGCACCGACGTCTCGAATACCGGTTTCAGCTTGCGACGCAGCCTGCCGGACGCGAGCTTTTCGAGCGGCGTGCCTTCAGCCTTGTCGAGGTTGAGGTTTCCGTCCGCTAGGTCAGTCTCCCATTCGCCCCGTTCAAACTGCGGACCCGCTCCCGACTTGATAGTCTGAACATAGTTGCCGCCATCCCGCCGCACGCGCAACGTCAGTCCGTGCCGCTTGAGCTTGTGCTTCGCGGTGTCGAAATAAGTCGAGACGAGATCGCTCTCGGATGGTGCACCGCTCTTGCTGCCGGCGACCCGCGGTTTCTTCAGTCCCTTGAGCTTGCGCGCGGGAACGTGGAATTTGAGCTCCGTCTCGGCCGCCATCGTCGCTCCATGCCTGGGGCACCAAGCAAACGTCCGCCGTGACGAGGTCAGCGACGGACGTTCATGCTCACACAAGATCGCCTGAGTTGGCGTCAATCGTCGTCGTTATGGATGACGGTCTTGCTGCGATTGCCGAATTCGTCCCGCTTCTTGATGACCGTGGTCCGGTCATGGCGCGGCTCACGCTCCCTGATCACCGTGGCGCGATCACGATCGCGATCGCGATATTCGGGTGCCCGACCAACCGTTACGCCTGCGCCGACGGGACCTGCGCGGACACCGATATCATCGGCGAACACAGGCGATGCGATCGCGGTCACCATGGCCGCGGTTAGCAGATACGTCCTCATGCCGTCTCTCCTCCTCCAGTTGCGACGTGAAGGAGGAACGTCGAGTGCGACGCACCGTTCCTGTATCGACCATGCTGCAATTGCTCACGCTCAGTTGCGAAATATCGCGCCGGGAACTCGCTGAATAGGCATTCATCTGTGTGGCGAAATACCCATGTTCCACGCGTTGAATAGCCTGAATTGATGTCCCACGTCCTTAGCTAACAGGAGGACGTTCCATGAAACAGTCACAGCACTTCCGCGACAATGCGGAGAACTGCGCACAACTTGCCGAGCGTGCCGACGACGGGCCGACCTACAATCGCTTCAAGCGAATGGAAGCGGCCTGGCGCGCGCTGGCAAAGGAGCAGGACTGGCTCGACGGCGAGACCTCGCCATCGGAAAATGCAGCCTAGATCCAGCCCGGCCGTGGCGGCAAATGCGACGTCGCCACGGCCCGCGGCCTATTCGGCGCTGCGCTGCCGCTGCCAGCGCAACAGATAGGCCTGCAGCCGCCAGATGATCGCCGACAGCACCACGCCGACCAGCATCAGCACCACGACCGCAACCATCATGCCCGAGGCCTCGCCGCGCGCCTCCGATTCGATGATGAGGCGACCGATGCCGCGCTCGGCGCCGATGAACTCGCCGACGATCACGCCGATCAGCGCGAAGGAGATCGCGGGCGTCAGCGAGGCGAACACCCAGGCCATGGTCGAGGGGATCACCACCGTCCGGGTGATCTGCCATTCGCTGGCGCCGAGCAGGCGCGCGGCATTGGTGAAGCCTTCGTCGATCGAGCGCGCGCCCTCGAAAGTGTTGAAGAACACCAGGAACACGACGACGATCCACGACGTCACGATCTTCGACATGTCGCCGATCCCGAATGCCAGCACGATGATCGGCGCCAGCGCGATCCGCGGGATCGAGTTCACGGCAGTGATGAAGGGCTGAAAGATCGCGCTCAGCCGGTCGGATCGTCCCAGGATCAGCCCGGCGACGAAGCCGCTGACCACGCCGGTGATGAAGCCGAAGAAGGTATTCTTCAGGGTGATGGCGGTCGCGGCCCAGAGGTTGTTCTCGTTGCGCGCCAGGCACTTTCCGAAGTCGCCGTTGAACCAGCTGTTGAAGACGCCGAGCTTCGAGGTCAGGCAGCTCTGGATCAGGAAGTTGTCGAAGATCATCGACGGCTTCGAGATGAAGTAGGGATCGAGCAGGTCGGGCACCAGCCAGGGCAGTTTGGTGCGGAGGTCGTAGCCCCATTGCCAGACCGACAGCACGACGGCGCAGATCAGGACCTGCCAGCCGACCGTGCCGAGCGTGCCGTATCTCTTCATGCGCTGCGGCCCCTGACGAATTCCTCGCCCAGCGAATGCCAGATGTGCTGGAACAGCTCGGCGTAATGCGGGGTTTCGCGCACCTTCACCGCATCGCGCGGGCGGTCGAAATCGACCTCGAACATGTCTTTGATCCGGCCCGGCCGCGCCGAGAACAGGATGATGCGGTCGGCCAATGTCAACGCCTCGCCGAGATCGTGGGTCACGAACAGCACGGTCTGCTGCTCGCGCTCCCAGATCCGGAGCAGCACCTCGTGCATGTCGATCTTGGTGTGGGTGTCGAGCGCGCCGAACGGCTCGTCCATCAGGAGGATCTGCGGCTCGACGATCAGCGTCCGCATCAGCGCCGCGCGCTGGCGCATGCCACCCGACAGCGCCGACGGATAGGCGTTCTCGAATCCCTTCAGGCCGGCTTGCGCGACGCATTCGGCGATGCGCTCCTTCCGTTCGTGAGCGGGCACGCCTGATAGCTCCAGCCCGTAGCCGATATTGTCGCCGACGGTCCGCCACGGAAACAGCGTGTCGCGCTGGAAGACGTAGCCGACGTTGGGCGTCGCCTTGCCGGCGACGACGCGCTTGCCGTCGATCAGGATCTCGCCGCCGGTCGGGCGGATCAGCGAGGCGATCATGTTGAGCACGGTGCTCTTGCCGGAGCCCGACGGCCCGAGCAGCGCGACGAACTCGCCGCGGCGGACGTCGAAGGTCACGTCGCGCACGGCCTCGATCGTGGTTTTGGCGAGCTGGAACGACTTGCTCAGGCCCTTGACCTCGACGCGGCGATCGGCCGCGGCGCGCGGCGATACGGTTGCGCTTGTCTCGAGCGCGCTCAACCCGGATAGGCCTTTCGCGCCGCTTCGATCAGGTTGGAATTGACCACGTCGGCGATCTTGAGCGGCTTGATGCCGGTCATCTCGCGGAACCAGACTTTCTCGCCGCGCGCGAAGCTCGCGGCGTCGATCGAGCCCTCATAGTCCGCGACCTTCTGGATCGACGTGATCTCCAGCAGATTGGCCTCGCGCGAGGTGCTGCCGACATAGGGCTCGATGGCGTCGTAGACCTCGGTCGGCTTGTGGGTCTTGATCCACTGCGACGCCCGCCACAGCGCGGTGACGTAGGCCTGCATCTTGGCCGGGTCCTTGTCGATGGTGGCTTGCAGCGTGAAATGCGCCGTGACCGGCACCTTGCCGCCGATATGCTTGTTCCAGATCGCCTCGTCGGTGCCATCGAACAGCAATTCGCCCCAGCCCTGCTGCTGTGCCTCGTTCAACAGCGACAGCGAGCTGACGAGGATATCGACCTGCTTCGACTTCAGCGATCCCAGCATGGTGTCGACATTGCCGGTGCCGATCCAGGTCACCTTGTCGTCGAGCCCCATGGTTTCCATGTAGTAGGACGACCAGACATGGTTGGTGCCGCCGAGCGAGGAGACCGAGACGATCGGCTTGCGGCCGTCGGGCCGCTTCCATTGCGTGAACGCCTCCAGCGAGTTGATGCCCTGGTCCTTTAGGTCCTTGCGGATAATGAACATCACCGAGTTCGATCGCGTGTCGACCGGCAACAGCACGCGCGCGGCGCGGCCGTGATTGGTCAGCTGCATCGGATGGGTGACGTCGCCGATGCCGATGTCGCCCTGCGACGAGGCGATGATCTCGCGGGTCTTCACGCCGCTGCCGCCTTGCACCAGCTTGCAGTCGAGCCCGGCCTCCTTGAAGTAGCCGATACGGTCGGCGACGAACTGCGTCTGATAGACCGGCACCGCGACCGGATAGATCGCGCGGCCCGCGGCCGCCTGCCCCCACGCACGCCCGGTCGCCAGCGCGGCGCCGCCGGCGGCGATGACCGTCAGCGCCGATCGCCTTGAAATGTGGGGCATGGTGAGGCGCGCCATCACGCGTGCTCCTTGGCCGAGATCCTGTCGAGCGCGCCGAGTACCGCATCGCCCATCTGCACGGTCGACAGCTTTTTCGCCCCGGCCTCGGCGATATCGGCCGTGCGCGCGCCGGAGGCCAGCGCGGTCTGCACCGCTTTCTCGAGCAGGTCGGCGTCCTCCGGCCGGTTCAGCGTCAAGCGCAGCAGCATCGCGACGCTGAGGATCGAACCGAGCGGATTGGCGATGCCCTTGCCCGCGATATCGGGCGCGCTGCCATGCACCGGCTCATAGAGCGCCTTGCGTCGGCCGAAGCGATCGACCGGGCCGAGCGAGGCCGACGGCAGCATGCCGAGCGAGCCCGAAGCCATCGCCGCGCAGTCCGAAAGGATGTCGCCGAAGATGTTGCCGGTCACCATGACGTCGAACTGCCGCGGCTCGCGCACGATCTGCATCGCGGCGTTGTCGACATAGAGGTGGGTCAGTTCGACATCGGAGAACTCCTCCTTGTGCAGCTTGATCACCTCCTCGCGCCACACCACGCTGGTCTCCAGCACATTGGCCTTGTCGACCGAGCAGACCTTGTTGCGCCGGGTCCGCGCCAGCTCGAAGGCCGAGCGCGCCACGCGGCGGATCTGGTTCGTGGTGTATTGCTCGGTGTTGAAGCCGCGGCGCTGGCCGTCGGGTAGCGTCTCGATGCCGCGCGGCTCGCCGAAATAGATGCCGCTGGTCAATTCGCGGATGATGACGAAATCGACGCCGTCGAGCACCTCGGCCTTGAGCGGCGCGGAGGCCGACAGTGCCGGGCTCGCCACGATCGGTCGCAGATTGGCATAAAGATCGTATTTGCTGCGCAGGCCCAGCAGACTGCCGGCCTTGCGTGCTGCGGCCGGCACTTCGGTGGTCTCCGGCCCGCCGGTCGCACCCCACAGGATCGCATCGGCCTCGTCCATCGCCTCGGCGGTGTCCTCGGGCAGCACCTTGCCGGTCGCCAGATACGGGATCAGGCCGTATTGCGCCTCGCGCAGCGTCATCGGCACGTTACGCTTCGCCGCGAACCAGTCGAGCACGCGACGCGACTGCGCGGTGACCTCGGGGCCGATGCCCTCGCCGCCGACGACGGCGACCTTGACCATGTTGGATTGCGTGCTCATGCCGGTGTCCTTGAAGCGGGTGTCGTTGTCGAATGAATCCATGGCCGCGCCGCGCGGTCGGAGGCCTGGAAGGCGTGGATCTCGTCGTCGCGCTGCAGCGTCAGCGCCACCTCGTCGAGCCCCTTCAATAGCCCCTCGCGCCGCCGCGGATCGATCTCGAACGAATGCCGCGCGCCTGACGGCGAGACGATGGTCTGGGCCTCGAGGTCGATCGAGACCTTGCCCGCGCCCTGCGTCGCCTCGATGTCGACGGCAAGCTGATCGACCACCGCCTTGTCGACGATGATGGGGAGGATTCCGTTCTGGAAGCAGTTGGCGAAGAAGATGTCGCCGAATCCGGAACCGACGATGGCGCGGATGCCGCGCTCCTGCAGCGACCACACCGCGCCCTCGCGCGAGGAGCCGCAGCCGAAATTCGGCCCGGTCACCAATATCTCCGCCTCGCGATACGGCTCGCGGTTCAGGATGAACTCCGGATTCTCCGAACCGTCGGGCAGATAGCGCAGCGAGCCGAACGCCCATTTACCGAGCGTGCCGCGGATCGAATTGCCCACCAGCCGCTCGATGCGGATGATGACGTCGGTATCGATATTGCCGCGCATGATCGGCGCGGCGGTTGCGGTGAGCTTGTCGAACGGTTTTGGCATGCTCTAGCGTCCCATCATCCTGACATCGGCGATCGCGCCGGCAATCGCGGATGCTGCGGCGCTCGCGGGGCTCGCCAGATGCGTCCGCGCGCGCGGCCCCTGCCGGCCGACGAAATTGCGGTTCGAGGTCGAAACCGAGCGCTGCCCGGGCGCCACCACCTCGCCATTGGCGGCAAGGCACATCGAGCAGCCCGGCTCCCGCCACTCGAAGCCGGCGTCGATGAAGATCTTGTCGAGCCCTTCGGCGACCGCCTCGCGTTTGACGTTCTCCGAACCTGGCACCACCCAGGCGCGGACCCCGGTCGCGACCTTGCGGCCGCGCGCGACCTCGGCCGCGGCGCGCAGATCGCTGAGCCGGCTGTTGGTGCAGGAGCCGATGAACACCCAATCGACCGGCGTGCCCGCGATCGGCGCCCCGCCCTGCAGGCCCATATACTCGAGCGCCGTCTCGATCGCGGCGCGCCGCAAGGGATCGTCCACCGCCTTCGGATCGGGAATCACACCGTCGACGCCGACGACGTGCTCGGGGCTGATGCCCCAGGTCACCTGCGGGATGATCTTCTCGACATCGATCACGACCTCGCGGTCGAACACCGCGTCGGGATCGCTCGGCAGTTCGCGCCACGCTTTCACCGCGAGATCCCACATCGCGCCTTGCGGCGCATAGGGACGGCCGCGCAGGAATTCGAAGGTCTTCTCGTCCGGCGCCACCATGCCGATCTTGGCGCCGAGCTCGATCGAGAGGTTGCAGATCGTGAGCCGGCCCTCGATCGGCAGCGCGCGGATCGCACTGCCGGCATATTCGACCGCATATCCAGTGCCGCCGGCGGCGCCGATATGGCCGATCAGCGCCAGAATCATGTCCTTGGCGGTGACGCCGAGCGGCAGCTTGCCCTCGAAGCGCGCGCGCATCGTCTTCGGGCGGCGCTGGATCAGCGCCTGCGTCGCCAGCACATGGGTGAGCTCGCTCGATCCGATGCCGAAGGCGAGCGCCCCCAAGCCGCCATGGGTGCAGGTGTGGCTGTCGCCGCAGACGATGGTCGCCCCCGGCAGGCTTAAGCCGAGCTCCGGACCGATGACGTGGACGATGCCCTGGCCGGGCTCGTCGACGTCGAACAGCGTGATGCCGCTCGCCGAGGTCTCGACCCGCAGCGCAGCCAGCAATTCCAGTCCGATCTTGCTGGTTCCGGCGCGGCCCGGCGCCGTCGACAGCGCGTGATCCGGCGTTGCAAAGGTCAGTTCGGGATTGTGGACCTTGAGGCCCCGGCTCTTCAGATCGAGCAGGCCGCGCGAGCCGCCGAGATCGTGCAGCAGATGGCGGTCGATATGAAGGAGGTCTGTGTCTTCGCTGAGGCGAGCAATGACATGCTGGCCCCAGATCTTCTCGAGCAAACTTCGGCCGGGCATCCGCCTTCCCCTGCTCTGTGCGTTTCCATGCGGCTTGATCTTATTGGCGCCAATCTGGGCCAAAGTTGTCGTCAAGTGAAGCAGTTTTGCCCTAACATCACATATGTGATGGAGGTGCGGTACTTGACCCCACCGAGGAGCCAGCCATGCCGAATCCGAATAAGACGGCCATCGTCAAATCGGCCATGCGGACGTTTGCAGTTCTGGAGTTCTTTCGGAAAACAAAGCGGGCTGCTTCCGTGACTGAAATATCGTCCGCGCTGGAGATGCCCCAGTCGAGCGCGTCAGTGTTGCTTCGGTGTCTCGTCGAATTGAACTATTTGGAATACGAGCGAAAGACCCGGCTCTTCATCCCGAGCTACCGGGTCAATTTGCTGGGTGACTGGATCCGTCGTTCCCCGTTCCGTGATACCAAGCTCACCGATCTGATGGAGGAACTCTGGACCGCGACGGGCGGCGAAACCGTCATGCTCGGACAACAGGCCGGCGCCGCCGGGATGCAGTATCTGCACGTTGTCCCCGGCGGCTCTCAGCTTCAGTACACGGCACAAGCCGGTCAAATACGACCGATGGTGCGGACCGCGCTCGGACATGTGCTGCTGAGCCAAATGCCGAACACCAAAATTCGCGGCATTATCCGGCGCAACAATGCCGAGGAGCCGAGTCAGTCGGCGCGCGTTCGGGAATCCGCCTTTCTCGAAGAGGTCGAGCGCATTCGCCGCCGCGGCTTTTCCGAGACAGGCGGCCGCACGACGCCAGGCGCAAACACAATAGGCATGCTCGTTCCCCTGCCAAAGCGACGCGCTCCGCTGGCTATCGGCATCGGCGGCCCCATCGAACGTATCGCGGCAAAGCGCGCGCACATCATTGAAGTCATGCAGAGCCGGCTGAAACAACTGGCAGATGAAGCCGGGCCAAAATTCGTTTGAGAAAAGACCTCTCGGGACGCTCAACGCTTCGTGCGGATGACAAAGCCGTAGCCCGGATGGAGCGAAGCATTCGGACTAAATATCTGTCTTCTCCTTCCCCCTGAAAGGGGGAAGGTCGGGATGGGGGTCAGCCGCAGGCGACGCTCTATGTGGAGAGAGTTGATCCCCACCCGCTTTGCTCTGGCGAGCAAAGCGACCTCCCCTTTTCAAGGGGAGGTTGGACCCGCGCTGCAGTTAGATCTTTCGAATTTCCTACGACGCCAGCGCTTCCTCCGGCATCACGGCCGACAGATGCTGGCTTTCGGCCACGGCGCGGTTGGTGATGCGGCCGCGATGCACGTTGAGGCCGGCGCGCAGATGCGGATCCTCGACCAGCGCGCGCAGCCCCTTCGATGCCAGCGCCAGCCCGAACGGCAAGGTGGCATGATTGAGCGCGTGGCTCGAGGTGACCGGCACCGCACCCGGCATGTTGGCGACGCAATAATGCACGATGTCGTCGACCAGATAGGTCGGCGCCTGATGCGTGGTCGGCTTCGAGGTCTCGAAGCAACCGCCCTGGTCGATCGCGACGTCGACCAGCACCGCGCGGCGCTTCATGCCTGCAAGCTGCGCGCGCGACACCAACTTTGGCGCGCTGGCGCCGGGCACCAGCACCGCGCCGATCACGACGTCAGCCGCGAAGACCTCCTGCTCGATCGCTTCCAGCGTGGCGTAACGGGTGCGGACGCGCCCGAGGAAGAGGTCGTCGAGCGCGCGGAGCCGCGGCAACGAGCGGTCGAGGATGGTGACGTCGCTGCCGAGGCCTACCGCCATCCGCGCCGCATGGGTGCCGACCACGCCGCCGCCGATGATCGCAACCCGCGCCGGCGGGACGCCGGGCACGCCGCCGAGCAGCTTGCCCATGCCGTCGGCGGATTTGCGCAGCGCGGCGCCCGCGGCCTCGATCGCGAGCCGGCCGGCGACTTCGCTCATCGGCGCCAGCAGCGGCAGTCCACCATGTGCGTCGGTCACGGTCTCATAGGCCACCGCCGTGCAACCGGAGGCGATCAGCCCCGCGGTCTGCGGCACGTCGGGCGCGAGATGCAGATAGGTGAAGAGGATCTGTCCCTCGCGCAGCCTGGTCCATTCGGACGGCTGCGGCTCCTTCACCTTCACGATCATCTCGGCGACGGAGAACACCTCTTCGGCGGTGTCGGCGATGCGCGCGCCGGCCTGCGTGTAGACGTCGTCGCCCGCGCCGATGCCGTCACCGGCGCCGCGCTGGACCACGACCTCGTGGCCGTGCGCCACATATTCCCGTACCGAGGCAGGCGTCAGCCCGACCCGATATTCCTCGACCTTGATCTCCTTGGGCACGCCGATGCGCATGGTCCGCTCCTTGAAGGATTCGTTTCCGCCGACATCAAGGCTATGCCCCGTCACATGGCGTTTCTCAGCGATTTCCAGCTTGCTCACAGCCAAATACGCCCATATCCTTCGCTTTCAGCTCAGCTCTTGAAGGAAATCTGCGTGGACGGTCTCGATCGTATCGACCTCAGAATCCTCGCCGAGCTGGTCAGCGATGCCCGCGCCAGCCAGATCGAGCTTGCCGAGAAGGTCGGGTTGTCGCCGACCGCCTGCGCGCGGCGTATCCGCCATCTCGAGGAGATCGGCGTGATCCGCGGCTATCGCGTCGACCTCGAACCATCGGCGCTGGGCTTGGTGACGACCGTCGTCGTCACCATCACGCTGGAGAAGCAGAGCGAGGATTATCTCGCAGCGTTCGAGGCCGCGATCGCGCGCTGCCCCGACGTCGTGTCCTGCCATCTGATGTCGGGCAGCGACGATTATCATCTGCAGGTGATCGCCCGCGACATCGCCGACTTCGAGCGCATTCACAAGCAGCATCTGTCGCGGATGCCGGGCGTCGCCCGCATCCATTCCAGCTTCGCGATGCGCGAGGTGGTCCGCCGCACCATTCCCGAGACGGCGCTGCGCGGCTGACGGTCACGCACCACCGCGCACTGTCACAATCGCGCACTGTCACAATCGGGCACTGTCACAATCGGGCACTGTCATAATCGGATCTGCCCGGCTCGCTCCCACACGCAATTTTTAGTTCGTGATTCGCCGCCTTCTATGACAGAATTGCTACAGTTCAATATCAATTCGGTTACACGCGGAGCGGTGAATGAGCATGGAGTGGCGGGCACGGCCGGTTTCGCTGGCTTGGTCAAATCCAGTGGTCCGGTGGTGGGGCTTCTTGAGCCTCGTCAGCGCCGCCAACATCGCGATCTGGTTCGCGCTCTACCGCCAGTTCAATGAACAGGCCAATGGCAGCTTCAGCAACACCTCGGGCATCGGCCTGATGATGCTGCTATGCGCGGCCTATGTGTTCGGCTGTGCTTTCCGCTCGGTCCTGCCGCGCGCCGACGTGCAGCGCATCTGCCTGTTCGACACCTGGCTGTCGAGCGTCGTGGTCGGCCGCACCGTCGCCACCGTCGCCGAGGTCTGCTTCGCCGCGCAATGGGCGATCATCCTGCATCAGCTCGGCACCATGACCGGCGCCGAGACCACCGTGACCATCGCCTGGATCATCGTGCCGCTGATCGTGATCGCTGAATGCTTTTCCTGGTATGCGGTGCTGACCACCCATTATCTCTGCAACGCGATCGAGAACTCGATCTGGGCGGTGGTGTTCTTCCTGGTCGGGATTGCTCTGTGCCGGCTGCTGCCGGAGTTTCATGGCCCGGTGCGCTGGGCCTTCATCGTCGCGATCGTCGGCATCGCCGGCTTCCTCGCCTTCCTGATGACCGTCGACGTCCCGATGTATCTGAATCGCTGGCGCGCCAACCTCGCCGCCGGCGGCACGCTGCTGCATCCGCTGGAAGGCCTGCGCGACGTCAGCCGGCGCTGGGTCGTGACCCACGACATCGCCGAGTGGCGCGAGGAGATCGCCTGGATGTCGCTGTATTTCAGCATGGCGGTCTGGTCGAGCCTCGCGCTCTGCGTCGGCTACTCGCTCGAGGATCAGCTGCCGCGCTACCGCACCGAGCCCGTGATCGTGACGGCGACACCGGCGAGCGAGAGTACGACGCCGGCGACCGCAAGCACGACGCCGACAGCGCAGCACACCGCCACGATCGACGCGGCGGCACCGTCGCGGAATTGATCGACGACCGCCGCGCAGCTTGTCGCCATTGGCGCTTTCGGAGTAAAGGATGGGTCATCCCCGCTCATCCGCCAGCGCGTTCCATGCCCCGCATCACCATCATCGAAACCGGGCTCGTCAACCCGCAAGCCCGCGAGCGCCACGGCAGCTATCCGCAAATGTTTGAGCGGATGGTGGCCACCGCCGATCCATCTGTGAACTGCGACGTCGTCAGCGTCGCCAAGGGCGAGGCGCTTCCGGATCCCACCACATTGGATGCGATCCTGATCACGGGATCGGCCGCCGGCGTCTACGACGACGTCGCGTGGATCGCGCCGCTCGAAGCCTTCGTGCGCACGGCCCATGACAAGCGCATTCCGACCGTCGGCATCTGCTTCGGCCATCAGCTGATCGCGCAGGCGCTCGGCGGCACGGTGCGCAAATCCGAGAAAGGCTGGGGCATCGGGCGCCATGTCTATCGGATCGCGCCGGACAACGGGCTGATCGACGGCGAGACGATCGCCGTCGCCTGCTCGCATCAGGACCAGGTGGTCACCCCGCCCGCCTCCGCGCGCACCATCCTGTCGTCCGGGTTCACGCCGCACGCCGCCCTGCTCTACGCCAACGGCACGACGCTGTCGGTGCAGCCGCATCCGGAATTCACCGCCGACTATGCCGACGCGCTGTGCGACCTGCGCCGCGGCCTCGCGCCGGATGCCCTGATCGAAGCCGCCAAGACTTCGCTCACCGAACCGCTCGACCACGCCACGCTTGGCGGCGTGATCACGCGCTTCCTCGTGCACGGGCGCAGCTAGCCCTTGCGCCACTGCGCGGCGGCGTCGCGGGCGAAATCGCGATAGGCCCGCGGCGCGCGGCCGAGCAGCTTCGTCAGGCGTGCCAGCTCGTCGGCCGTCGCGACCGCGCCGTCGCTCTGGTACCGGCCGAACATGAGGCGCATGTCGAGCGCGAGCCATGCCGGCATCGCTGCCTTGAAACGCGGCTCCATCGCCGCGAGATCGTCGCCGCCATAGCTGACCGCACGGCCAAGCTCATCGCGCCAGATCGCAGCCGCGCCCTCGCCGGTCACGACGTCGGGGCCGACCAGCGCGTAAGTCTCGCGGCCCAGCGGTGCGGACGCGCGCTCGCGGCGCAGCAGCTCGATCGCGGCCGCCTCGCCGATGTCGCGGATATCGACCATCGAGATGCCCTTCGCGCCGATCGGCATGCCGTAGGCGCCGAAGTTCAGCAGCGGCTCCTTCAGCCGAAGATCGTTCTGGATGAAATAGGACGGACGCAGGATGGTCGCGGGAAGATCGAGCGCCTCGATCATCCGCTCGACCGTGTGCTTGCCGGCGAAATGCGGCACGTCCGCATAGGCCTCGCCCTTGAACACCGAGAGATAGACGATGCCCTTGACGCCGGCCTCGCGCGCGGCGGTCAGCGTCAGCATCGCCTGCGTCAGTTCGTCGGCCGCATTCGGCACCAGCAGGAACAGCGTGCTGACGCCAACGAGCGCCGCGCGGACCGAATCCACGTCGGCGAGATCGCCGCGAACCGCCGTCACGTGCTGCGGAAATTGCGCCTTGCCAGGTGAACGCGTCAGGGCCCGAACCTCGACGCCCTGACCGGCGAGATGATTGAGAACCTGGGTGCCGATGGTGCCCGTGCTGCCTGTCACCAGAATGGTCATGTCGAATACTCCTCTTTTGGGGCAGACCGTCTGCCGTTGCGGAGAAGCTATCCGTTCCAATTTTTCTTTGGAGGTGGCATTATCTGAACAGACCGTTTCATATATGGAACAGCTCGATGGACCTTCAGGCGCTCACCGATTTCAACCTGGTGGCCGCGCATGGCGGGTTCGGCCGCGCCAGCCGCGCCTCCGGACGGGCCAAGGCGACGCTGTCCCGCCGCGTCGCCGAACTGGAACAGAGTCTTGGCGTCCGCTTGATCGAGCGGGGTTCGCAGAGTCTGCGATTGACCGATGAGGGCCGCGCGCTGCACGAGCGCACCAGCGGTCCGCTGTCCGACATCGCCGAGGCCGGCGAAGCCGTGGTGCTCGGCGCGTCGACGCCGCGCGGCCGCTTGCGGGTCAGTGCGCCGGTCTTGCTCGCCCACGTCGCGTTCGGCCGGATCGGTGCGCGCTTTGCGCACGCCTATCCCGACGTCCAGCTCGAGATCGTCGCCGAGGATCGCCTGGTCGATCCGGTCGAGGACGGCTATGACCTCGTCATCCGCATCAACCCGTCACCGGATGAACGTCTGGTCGGCCGCCGCTTCCTCAGCGACGAACTGCTCGTCGTGGCGCATCCCGATCGACAACGGCCGACGACCGCCGCGCGCGATCCGAATGGCGTCTCGGTCGATGCCGTTCTGATGTCGCAGACGCCGCTGGACACGCTCTGGCGCATCCGACATGAACGCGAAGAGATGATGCTCAGGCCGCGGCCAATGCTGCGTCTCTCATCGATGCTGATGATGCGCGATGCGGTGCTCGCAGGCGCGGGCGCGGCCCTGCTGCCGAAGCTGCTGGTCGATGACGACATTGCCGCGGGTCGGCTTGCCTATTGGGGAACGGATGCCAGACCTCCGGTCGAGATCTGGGCTCTGCAGAGCTCGCGACGGCTGGTCGGCGCAAAGGTTCGCGCGTTTCTCGACGTCGTCGAGCAGGCATTCCCGAACCGGGTGTTCGTCCCGCCGGCCTGAGTTGCAGCCCGGACGATGCGCCTCAGGTCATGCTGCCCGGCATGAAGCAGCGCACGCGCGGGTGGCCGTCGATATAGTGCTTCCACACCATGGTGCGCCCGACCTTGTTCGGCTCGGTGATCACCGCCTCGTTCGGCACGACAACCCATTCATTGTCGATGAGCACGCGATAATGGCCATGGTCCGACTCCCAGTCGGGATCGGCGACCACATAGCCGTCAGCATCCGAGCAGCATTGTCCATAGCCGCTGTGCAGGCTTTCGAACCAGGGCTTTAGCGGTGAATTGGCGTAGCGGCCGTCGTCCCGCGCCAGGGTCGGCGATGTCAGCCACATCGTCCCGAGCAGCAGTGCCGCACGCGTGATGGCGTGCATGTCGTCGTCTCCGTGTCGATCCAGCTGCGGGCGCGCGTCACAGACTGCTCGCCTGCGACGCTGCCGTCGCGGGCGAGAACGCGACATATCCGCGCCCCAGCACCTGACATTGAACGATGCAAGAGCAAGGCCAGACGGGATGCCGGAAGACTACGGCCGACGAAAGTATAGGGCGTGCGGCACGATCAACGACCCGCTGCCGCAACCTCGGGAACGAGCGGCGGTGCGCTGCGCGACGCCGCCTGCAGCGCGCATTCGACGAACCGGCGCGGCAGCAGCGAGGCGTTGGAGCGCACCGCCACCAGCATGCGGCTCTCCGCATCCGGCGTGTCCAGCGGCTTCGCCACCACATTCATCACGCCGGCCTGCTGGTAGCAGGACGGCAGGATCGAAAGCCCAATCCCGGCCGCAACCAGGCTGAGCACGGTGCGCAATTCATGCGCCTCCTGCACCACACGCGGGGCAAAGCCCGCCCGCCGGCACAGCATCGCGGCCTGATCGCCGACACCGCAGCCGCTCTCGGCCATGCCGACGAATTCATGCTCGGCAAGATCGGACATCTCGAGCGCGCCCTTCGCGCCAGCGAGCGGATGATCCAGCGGCAGGAACACCATCAGCCGGTCGCGCCACACCACATGGACCTGCAGATCGGCCGCCGGCCTGAAATCGAGCGGCGGGCGCATGATCGCGACATCGAGCTCGGCGTCGGCAAGCGCGCGCAGCTGCGTTGCCGTCGACATGTGCCGGAGCTCGATCTTCACCCGCGGATAGCTGGCGCGAAAGCTGCGGAACAGCTCGGCGAACATGTCGAGCATCGGGACCGAGCCGGTGAAGCCGACGCGGATCATGCCGGCCTCGCCGCGCGCCGCACGGCGCACCGTCTCCGACGCCAGATCAAGCTCGCTGACCGCGCGCCGCGCGTGTTCCAGCAGCAATTGTCCGGCCTGCGTCAGTTCCACCGCGCGCCGCGTCCGCGCCAACAGGCGCGTGCCGAGTTCTTCCTCCATCGCCTTGATCTGCGTGCTCAGCGGCGGCTGGCTGACATGCAAACGTTTCGCTGCGCGGCTGAAGCTGAGCTCTTCGGCCACCGCGATGAAGTAACGGAGCTGCCTGTAATCCATCGCTTATTCCGATTCCCTATAAGTCGGGGGTCAACAAGGTATTTGACCTCACGGGGCCGTTTCCCGATCTTCGCGCGAAATCACCAGTCCTCCAAGGGAGAAGCCCGTGAAATGCGTCAGGTTCAGGCACAATTGCGCGGCGCGCGCAGCGGGTCAGCCATGCAATATCGCAGCGAACGATAGAAGATGACCGCTCCGTTTCGCGTTCTCGTCACCGGCGACAGCCTCGCGCCGGCCGCCGTCAATGTCCTCGGCGAGATCGGCGCAGATGTCGTGCTGATGCGCGATGCCGTCACGCCCGAACGTCTCACGCACGAGATGGCGCGGGCGCCGACGCAGGCGATCCTGATGCGCGGCAATCCGGTGTTCTCCGCCGCCACCATCGCCGGCAATCCGCACCTGCGCGTGATCGCAAAGCACGGCGCCGGCGTCGATAGCGTCGATATCGACGCCGCAACAGCCAAGCGCGTGCTGGTGATGGTCGCGGGCGACGCGAATGCGCCCGCGGTTGCCGAGCACACCATCGCGCTGATCCTCGCGCTCGGGCGCGACGTCGTCAGCCTGAACGCGCGAACCCATTCCGGCGCCTGGGACCGCGCCACCTATCGCGGCCGCGAAATCCGCGGCCGCACGATCGGCCTGGTCGGCTTCGGCCGCATCGCCCGGCACGTCGCCCGCGCGGCGGCCGCGCTCGGCATGAGCGTCGTCGCGCTCGGCCGGAGCAAAGGCCGTGTCGATCCGGCACTGGCGCGCGAAGCCGCCGACCTCGCCGAATTGCTCGCGGTCTCCGACATCGTCAGCCTGCACGCGCCGCTGACCGATACGACGCGCGGCATGATCGATGCCGGGCGGCTCAACGCCATGAAGCCCGGTTCCCTCCTGATCAATACCGCGCGCGGCGCGCTGGTCGACGAGGACGCGTTGTGCGCGGCGCTGCGAAGCGGCCATCTCGCCGGCGCCGGCCTCGACACGCTGGCGGAGGAGCCGCCGGCGAAGGACCGGCCGATCCTGCAGGCGCCGAACCTGATCGTGACGCCGCATATCGCAGCCCAAACCGGAGCATCGATCACGCGGACCGGCGTCGAGGCCGCGCGCAACATCGCAGCTGTCCTCACGCAATGCGACATCGATCGCGCCAATGTGGTGAACCCGGCGGCACTCGACGCGCCTTAAATTTCGCAGAAACGGCCCAGCAAGAGGCCGCGATATCAAGAGGAAACGAACATGAATCTGGGGTGGCTGTCCAAGCTGTCCGCCGTCGAACGCAAGACCTTCTTCGCCGCCTTCGGCGGCCTTGCACTCGATTCGATGGACACGACGATCTACGCGCTGGTCACGCCGGCGCTGATCGCAACGCTGAGCCTGTCGCGGCCTGACGCCGGCATTCTGGCTTCCAGCTCGTTGATCGGCACCGCCCTGGGCGGCTGGGTCGCCGGAATTGCCGCGGACCGGTTCGGCCGGGTGCGCGTGCTGCAATTCACCATCCTCCTGGTCGCGGTCTCGACCTTTGCCGCCGCCTTTGCCGACGGCTTCTGGTATCTCTTGGTCGCACGCGCCGTCCAGGGCATGGGCTATGGCGGCGAGGCCGCGGTCGGCGCCGTGCTGGTCGCCGAAGTGGTTTCGGCCGGCATGCGCGGCCGCGTCGCCGCCGCGATCCAAAGCGGATACGCTGTCGGCAATGCGCTATCGGTGGCGCTGTTTCCCGTTATCTTCGGCTGGCTGTCGCAGGACATGGCCTGGCGCGTGTTCTTCGCGATCGGAATCCTCCCCGCGCTGCTGGTGTTCTTCGTCCGCCGCTTCGTGCCGGAATCCGCGATCTTCGTCGAGGAGAAGGCACAGCGCGCCGCCTCGCCGACGCACAGCTTCTGGACCATCTTCACCGGTGAGCATCTGTTCAAGACGCTGGTCGCGACCTTTTTCACCACGGGCACGCTCGGCGCGGCTTATGTGATGATCACCTGGCTGCCGACCTATCTGCAAACCGGGCTGCATCTGCCGGTCACGCACACCGCCGGCTATCTCGCCGTCAACATCTTCGGATCGTTCGTCGGACCGATCGCGTTCGGCCTGATCGCCGACCGCATCGGCCGCCGCAAGGGTTTCATGCTGTTCCTGATCTGCCAGGCGCTGAACGTCGCGGTCTACACGCAGGCGCCGATCGGCCAGGGCATCACCGTCATCCTCGGATTCTTCCTCGGCGCGCTGCAGGCCGGCCTCGCCTCCGGCCTGATGCCGACCTTTGCCGAGCTGTTTCCGACCAGCATCCGCGCCAATGGCGCCGGCTTTGCGCTGAGCGCCGGGCGCGGCCTCGGCTCGATCGTGCCGGCGACCGTCGGCATTCTCTCGACGCGGATGCATCTCGGCGACGCAATGGCGATCTGCGCCATCTGCGGCTACACCGCCGCCTTCTGCGCGGCATTGCTGCTGCCCGAGCAGCAGGGCATCGACCTCAGAACGATGGCGGCAGGCGCAGCTTCGGACGGCGCCGAACGGCTGCCTGCCGAACGCGAGGTGGAGCACCCCAACAACATCCGAAATGGCGTCGCGACCCAATGAACGCCATCACAATGAACGGGAGGAATGCAATGACTGGTGCGTCCGTCACTGAGCTCGAACAGCAGACCATCCGCCGCGTCTATTGGCGGCTGATCCCGATCCTGTTCGTGATGATGTTCTTCAACTATCTCGACCGCATCAATCTCGGCTATGCCGGGCTGACGATGAACAAGGACCTCGGCCTCAGCCCCGCGATCTTCGGCTTCGCGGCCAGCATCTTCTTCCTCGGCTACATGGTGCTCGAGGTGCCGAGCAACCTGATGCTGCACTGGCTCGGGGCGCGGATCTGGCTGGCGCGCATCCTGATCACCTGGGGCCTCGTCGCCGCGCTGACCGCCTTTGTCTGGAATCCGCTCAGCCTCTACGTCATGCGGTTCGGCCTCGGCGTCGCGGAAGCCGGCTTCATGCCCGGCGTGGTGCTTTACCTCACCTACTGGTTCCCGGCGCGCTATCGCGCCCGCGCGGTGGCGGGATACATCATCGCCGGCTCGTTCTCGGCGGTCTTGGGCGGGCCGATCTCGACCAGCATCATGACCTGGTTCGATGGCGCTGCCGGTCTCCACGGCTGGCAATGGATGTTCCTCGCCGAGGGCGTGCCGACCATTCTGCTCGGCCTGTTCACGCTCTATTATCTCACCGACCGCCCGGCCAAGGCGAGCTGGCTCACCAAGGAACAGGCAGCCTGGCTGGAGGGCCAACTCGCCGCCGAGCGGGCCGAGATCGAACAACAGGGGCAGCACAGGTTGATCGAATGCGTGCTCGATATCCGGGTCTGGCTGCTGGCGGCGCTGTTCGGCTGCGCATTGGTCGGGATCTACGGCCTCTTGCTGTGGCTGCCGCAGATCATCAAGGGCATGGGCAATCTCAGCAACATCCAGGTCGGCTTCCTCTCGGCGATCCCGCCGCTGCTCGGCGTGATCGGCACCATCGTGGTCAGTCGCAGCTCGGACAAGACCGGCGATCGCAAGTTTCATCTCGCAGCAGTTTACTTGCTCGCCGCGGTCGCGATGCTCGGCAGCGCCTATGTCGCGAGCCCGGTGCTGGCCTTCGTGTTCCTGTGCATCGTCGGCTTCAGCCTCAACGCCGGCAACCCGCTGTTCTGGAGCATCAACGCCTCGCTGCTGACCGGGGCGGCCGGCGCCGCCTCGATCGCGCTGGTCAACACGCTGGCGCAGTTCGGCGGGCTGATCGGGCCGTGGTGCATCGGCCTGATCAAGGACTCCACCGGAAGCTTCTCCTGGGCATTGGTCGGGATCGCCGGCTTCCTGCTCGTCGCCTCCGCCATCGCCGCCACCATGCGCGTCAAGCCGCGCGAGGCGGAATTGACGGGCGCGATCCCGTCATCCGTCGCACACTGACACCCCTGCCAAGGAAGCAACCATGATCATCGATTGTCACGGCCATTACACCACCGAGCCGGCCAAGCTGCAGATCTTCCGCGACAAGCAGTTCGCCGGCCTCGCCGACAAGTCGCGCCGACCGCTCACCACCAATCTCGGCATCACCGATGACGAGATCCGCTCCAGCGTCGAGGGCGCGCAGCTCCGCCTGCAGAAGGAGCGCGGCACCGACGTCACCATCTTCTCGCCGCGCGCCGCCGGCATGGCGCATCACGTCGGCAAGGAAGCGACCAGCCGCGAATGGACCACGATCTGCAACGACCTCGTGCACCGGGTCTGCACGCTGTTCCCGCAGAACTTCGTCCCCGTGTGCCAGCTGCCGCAGAGCCCGGGGGTCAAGCCTGCCAACTGCATCGAGGAGCTGGAGCGCTGCGTGACCCAACTCGGCTTCGTCGGCTGCAACCTCAATCCCGATCCCGCCGGCGGCTATTGGTGCGATCCGCCGCTGACCGACGAATGGTGGTATCCGCTGTATGAGAAGATGGTCGAGCTCGACGTGCCCGCGATGGTCCATGTCTCCTCGTCCTGCAATCCCTGCTTCCACGGCACCGGCGCGCATTACCTCAACGGCGACACCACCGCATTCATGCAGTTCCTGACCTCGGATCTGTTCAAGCGATTCCCGACCCTGCGGTTCATCATCCCGCATGGCGGCGGCGCGGTGCCCTATCACTGGGGCCGCTACCGCGGCCTGGCGCAGGACATGAAGCTGCCGCCGCTGTCGGAGCATCTCTTGAGGAACGTGTTCTTCGACACCTGCGTGTATCACCTGCCCGGCATCGAGCTGTTGACCAGGGTGATTCCGGTCGAGAACATCCTGTTTGCGTCGGAGATGGTCGGCGCCGTGCGCGGCATCGATCCTGAAACGGGTCATCACTTCGACGACACCCGCCGCTATATCGACGCGCTGCCGCTGAGCGCGGCGGACAAGGCCAAGATCTTTGAAGGCAATGCCCGCCGCGTCTATCCTCGCCTCAACGCCCATCTCGACCACCGCGCGCATTGAACGTTGCCGAGACAAGCACTCCAACTCCTCATCCTGAGGAGCCCGCGAAGCGGGCATCTCGAAGGATGCAGGCCCCAACCGGGCCACATGGTTCGAGACGCGCGTTCCGCGCTCCTCACCATGAGGGTCCAACCAAGCAGCAAGACCGACAATCGACTTCAACCAATCAATCTCGGAGAAAACCGATGGCCATAGGATTTGCTATTCACAAGGCGAAGCGGAAAGTGTCGCCCGATCTCGTCGCGCGCTACCGCACCCTGCCGGTCGCCAATATCAGCGATTCGATGTCGCGGATCGCGGGCACCAACCGGCTGCGGCCGATGCACGCGGGCGGCTGGCTCGGCGGCCCGGCGCTGACGGTCAAGACCCGGCCCGGCGACAATCTGATGGTGCACAAGGCGATCGACCTGGCCCAGCCCGGCGACGTGATCGTGGTCGATGCCGGCGGCGTCCTGGTCAACGCCATCATCGGCGAGATCATGTCGACCTTGGCCGAGACGAAGGGCGTCGCGGGCTTCGTGATCGACGGCTCGATCCGCGATGCCGGCGCGATCCGCGCCGGATCGTTCCCGGTGTTCGCCGCCGGCGTCGCCCATCGCGGCCCCTACAAGGACGGCCCGGGCGAGATCAATTGCGCCATCTCGATCGACGGCATGATCGTCGAACCCGGCGATCTCATCGTGGCCGACGACGACGGCGTGCTCTGCGTGCCCTATGACGACGCCGAGGCCATCTGCAAGCTGACCGAGGCCAAGAAGGCCACCGAGGAAAAGGCCATCCAGCAGATCCTCGCCGGCACCAGCGACCGCCGCTGGGTCGACGAGGCCCTGCAGCGCCTCGGCTGCGAGTTCAAGGACTGAGATGGACGCTGATGCGGGACGCTGCCCGGCGTCCCGCATCGAGCGTCACCGAATGCGACAAGCGCGGTCGAGATCGCGCGTCGTGCCATGCCGGTTCCCTGCCGGATCGGTTCCCGGCGAACGGCCAGCCTCTCCTGACAATCCCCTCACACCGTAATATCCTTCCGGTTTGCGGGAGAATGAGGTGGCTCGATGGAAGATATCGAAGTCTTTCTCGCGGTCATCGATGCCGGTAGCCAGACGGCGGCCGCACGTCGGCTGGGCCGCTCATTGCAATCGGTCAATCGATCGCTGATGACACTCGAACGCAGCGTCGGCGTCGAGTTGGTGCGACGTACAACCCGGCAGTCGTTTCCGACCGAGGCGGGATTGGCGTTCTATCGGCGCGTCAAACCTGCCGTTGCGCAGATCAGCGAGGCACGTCTCGAAGCGGCCAGCCAGCGCGCCGAACCGTCGGGCCTGCTTCGCATCGCCGCGCCGGTGCAGTTCGCGTCGGCGTTTATCGTGCCCGTCATCGCGGACTTCATTGCCCGCTACCCCCTGATCAAGGCTGAACTCAAGGCCTCGGATCGAGCCATCGATGTTGTCGGCGATGGCTTCGACATCGCCATCCGGATCAGGGAGTTGCCGGATTCGTCGCTCAAGGCCCGACGGCTTGGTGAGATTCGTACCGTCGTCTACGGCGCGCCGCGCTACTTCGCCCGTTACGGACGCCCGGCTCATCCCGACGATCTCGACCGGCATCAATGCGTCCTCCGCACCACGAGCGGGGGCGAGCCCGCGATATGGCGGTTTCAGATCGATGGCGGCATCAGGACGGTTCGGGTGAATGGCTGCTTCGAGACCGACAATACCGCGGCGTTCTGCGCCGCTGCACGTGACGGCCTCGGCCTCGGATACGGGCCGTTCTGGCAGGTCCGTGATCTCGTCAACGATGGCGCGATCGAAATTGTTCTCGAGGAGTTCGAAGCACCGCGAATGCCGATCCATGCGGTGTTCCCGCCAAGCGGCATGCCGGCGGCAAAGACGCGCCTGTTCGCCGATAGCCTGGTCGATCGACTGAAGCACGAGCAGCTTTAGACACTGGCGCGCGCCATCGCCATTCTCTCGGCAAATGGGAAGGTGCTTCCCGCCAGGCGCTGATTGTCCGGCAAGCGTGCCGAACCCATTGTGCGGGTGAGCGGCAACGAGGCTTGCCGCATCATGCACATGAGGAGGCCCCATGACGAACAGGCGTACCCTGCTCGGCGCAGGACTTTGCGCGGCCGCAGCGTTGGCGTCTCGCGCCGCCTACCCGACGACGCTGGCGCAGGCTCAGGGTTGCGACGGGTCCGCGGCCGACGGCGAGCTCAGCCAAGACGCGTGCGACCTGCTCCCGGCTGCTATTGCGCTCAGCAACGACAACAACGACCGCGCCGCCGTTTCCCGCGATTTCGGCAACATCGTTCAAGGCCAACCTCGTGCGGTGCTGAAGCCCGGCTCCGCCACCGATGTCGTCCGCCTGGTTCGTTGGGCCGGCAAGTCAGGGCAGAAGATAGCGGCACGCGGGCAAGGCCATTCGACCTATGGCCGCGCGCTGATCGAAGGTGGCATCGTCATCGAGATGACCTCGCTCAACGCGATCCACCACATTGCGGCCGATCGTATCGTCGTCGATGCCGGCACGACGTGGGAACGCGTCCTCGAAGCGACCCTGGCGCAAGGCCTCACGCCCCCGGTGCTCACCAACTATCTCGGCCTTTCCGTCGGCGGCACGATCTCCGTCGGCGGAATCGGCGGCAGTTCGTCGCGCCATGGCATGCAGACAGACCATGTTCTCTCGCTGGACATGGTTACGGGAACCGGCGAGCAATTGACCTGTTCGCCGCAGTCGCACGCCGATCTGTTCGATGCCGCCCGGGCCGGGCTTGCACAGTGCGGTCTGATCACACGGGCAACCCTGAAGCTGGTGCGCGCGCCCGAGCGCGTCCGCCGATACCAGCTTTTCTACCGGGACCTTGCCTCACTGGCTGCAGACCAGCGCCGCGCGCTTCAAGACGATCGCTTCGATCAATTACAGGGGGCCATTCTCCCGACCGGCCCCGGACGCTGGCGATACCAGCTCGAAGGCGCCGTGTTCTACGACAAGGGTTCGCCCCCAAACGACGGCGCCGTGCTTGGATCCCTGTCCGACGACCGCAATACGGCGGTGATCACCGATCTGGCCTATCACGACGACGCGCTTGCCTTCGCGAAATTGGAAGCGCTGCTCAGGTCGAAGGGGCTGTGGTCGAGCCCGCACCCCTGGTTGTTCACGTTTCTGCCTGACGGCAACGCCGAGCACCTGGCCGACGAGATGATCGGCCGCCTCTCGGTTGAGGAGATCGGGCCGCTCGGGCGAGTGACCTTTTATCCCCTGAACACGCGCGCGTCGGGCACGCCGCTGGTGCGGTGGCCCGATGGCAACATCGCCTTCTGCTTCAACATCGTTCACATGCCGGCGTCGGCAGGTGCGGCAGGGGTTGGCCAGACGCTGTCGAAGAACCGCCTGCTTTACGAGCAGATCCGCGGTGCGGGCGGCATCCAATATCCAGTCAGCGCGCTGCCCATGGCGCCGAAGGATTGGGAACGCCACTTCGGCTCGGCCTGGCCGAAGCTGCGCGACGCCAAGCGGCGTTACGATCCGGCCAATCTGCTGACCCCCGGCTACAATCTGTTCTGATCCCGGCGCCGCGTGAACAGAAGTAGCACGCCGACCGAAACCGGCCGGTATGCAGCCGGTTGGTCCCGCGAGGGATGGAATCGGGAATTTTTCCCGATTCCAGATGGAAAAGAATCCCGGTCCCCCGGGATTGATCTTGTTTGCCAAAGCAAGGGCGTTCCCGCAGTCTCCGAGCCAAGGTTCGTCGGGGATCAAGCCGAACCGCGGCTTGGGGGTGGGCGTCATGGCTGCTGCGTTGTTGCGTACGGCAACACGGTCTTTGTCTTCTTCGGTCTATACGCACGGCGCTGCGGCCGTGCTGGCTGTTATTGGCTCTGCACTGCCATCGACTGTCCTGCACGCTCAGACGGCCGATCCGGTCCCCACTGAACTGCCGCCCGTCAACGTGATTGCGCCCACACCTCTGGCCGGCACCCGCAGCGCAAGGCCGACGGCACGGCCGGTGGTTCGGACCACGCGAACCGCGCGAACCCGAACCGGGCCTGTTGCTCCGGCAGCGGGCCCCGATGTCGGCACCGCTGCACCCGGCCCCTCCGACCGCGACTCCACCCTGATTGATCGCGACAAGGTCCCGTCCAACACCGCGGTGATGACGACGCAGGATTTCAGTCACAACTATTCGACCAACTTCCTCGATGCTGTGAACCGCAAGCTGCCGGGCGTCACGCTCGGCGACCAGACCGGCAATCCGTTCCAGCGCAATCTCGACTACCGCGGCTTTACCGCCTCGCCGGTCCAGGGCACGCCGCAGGGCATCGCGGTCTACCAGAACGGCGTGCGCATCAACGAATCCTGGGGCGACGTGGTCAACTGGGATTTCATCCCGGAAAAGGCCATCGACAGCGTCGCATTGTTTCCCAACAATCCGGTGTTCGGCCTCAACGCGATCGGCGGCGCGCTGAGCATCCAGATGAAGAACGGATTCACCTATCAGGGCTCCGAGGCTGAACTGTTCGGCGGCTCCTACGGGCGCGTGCAGGGCAGCGTGCAGGCCGGCGGCCAGAGGGACAACATCTCCGCCTACGCTGCGTTCGAATCCGCGTATGATCGCGGCTGGCGCGACTACGCCAATTCGTCGCACATCAACCGCATGTATGTGGACGTTGGCGCACGCAACGACGACACCGAATTTCATGTCAATTTCACCGGCGCCAGCAACCTGCTCGGCAATGTCGCGGCAACGCCGGTGCAGATGCTCAATCAACGCTGGTCGAGCGTCTACACTTGGCCGCAGACGACGCTGCTTCAACTCGCCTTCGTCAACGCCACGCTGAACCATAATTTCTCGGATACCTGGTCCTTCCAGGGCAATGCCTATTTCCGCGGCTTCCGGCAGACCCATGTCGACGGCAACGGCACCGACGTGCATGCCTGCGACGGGGGAGACAGTTTGTGCATCGGCGACGACCTGCCGATTTTCGGTCCGGCGGGAGGTCCCTCGGTTCCGAACACGCTGGGCAACGCCTTCCTTGGCGAAGTCGACCGCAACCGGGCCGCGACCAACAGCTTCGGCGGCACAGCCCAGCTGACCAACTCGGACAAGCTGTTCGGACACGACAACCACGTTGTGATGGGCGTCAGTGTCGACCACGGCAACACGAAATTCACGGCGACCAGCGAGCTCGGAACGATCGATCCGAACAACCTGTTCGTGACCGGCACCGGCATCTTCATCAACCAGCCCGATGCCGGTCTCGCCCCGGTCGACCTGCGCGCCACCAACACCTACACCGGCGTCTATCTCACCGATACCTTCGACGTGACGAACAGGTTCTCGGTCACTGCTGGTGGACGATTCAACTATGCCCAGATCGATCTGCAGGACCAGACCGGGACAAATAACCAGCTCAACAGCAGTAACCGATTCCAGCGCCTCAACCCGGTGATCGGCGGCACCTACAAGATCACGCCGAACCTCACCTTCTATGCCGGCTATTCGGAGGCCAACCGCGCGCCGACGCCGCTCGAGCTCGGCTGCTCCGATCCGGCCCGCCCCTGCGTCATCGATTCCTTCCTGGTGTCGGATCCGCCGCTCAAGCAGGTGGTTTCGCACACCGTCGAGGCCGGCTTCCGCGGCACCTGGGGCAACGACGCCAGGACCGGCGTGCTGAGCTGGGGCGTCGGCGCATTCCACACTCTGTCCGACGACGACATCATCCGGGTGCAGAGCCCGATCGGCACAGGCAATTTCGGCTATTTCCAAAATGCAGGGCAGACCCTGCGGCAGGGCATCGAAGCCAAGCTCGACTACCGCGTCAATCGCTGGAACGCCTATGCCAACTACACCTTCATCGATGCGACCTATCGAAGCGCAAACACGTTGCCGGCTCCCGACAACCCGAACGCCCTGACCGACCCGAACAACGACGACGTCCGGTTCATCAACGTCAAGCCGGGCGACCATATCCCGGGCATTCCGGCGCACCGCTTCAAGGCAGGTGTCGAGTACCTCGCCACCGACGCGTGGAAGGTCGGCGCCGACGTCAACGTGGTCGGCAGCCAGTGGCTGATCGGCGACGACACCAACCAGAGCCAGAAGGTCCCGGCCTACGCGGTCGTGAACCTGCACACCTCCTACAAGATCACGCCGAATATCGAGGTGTTCGGCCTGATCAACAACGTCTTCAACCAGCATTATTATCTCGGCGGCGCGTTCTACGAGACCGGCGGCTTTGCCAGCGCCGGAGCTTCGCCCAATTTGATGGCCCAGCTAACCGATCCGCGCACCTTCGTGCCCGGCATGCCACTCGCCGCCTATGCCGGTATCAGGGCGAAGTTCTAAAGCGCGATGAGATTAGGTTGAATCGTCATCGCGCTTTAGCTCTTTGTTTGAGCATGATCTTTTCGGAAAACCGCTTCGCACTTTTCCGGATCATGCTTTAGGGCAATCCCTGGAAGACGCTACGCCACCGTCCCGCCGTCGACCGGCATCGCGATGCCGGTGACGAACGACGCCTTGTCCGACAGCAGGAACACCGCGACCTCCGCGATCTCCTCGGGACGCGCGGCGCGGCCCATCGGATTGCGGGTGACCGCGGCCTTGATCAGCTCCTCCGGATCGGCCTCGTTGTGGCCCGGCTGGTCCGGCCGGTTGACGAATACCCGCAGCATCGGCGTGTCGATCGCACCGGGGCAGATCGCGTTGACGCGGACGCCATCCTTGGCGTGGCGCTTGGCGAGCGCGCGCGCCAGCCCGATCACGCCGGCCTTCGCCGCCGAATAGGTCGGGCTCCACGGCGAGCCGACCAGGCCCGAGGTCGATGCGGTGAACAGGATGCTGCCCTGGCGCCGCGCGGTCATCTGGCCGAGCGCCGCATTGGTGGTGATCAGCTGCGAGCGCAGGTTGAGATCGACGCTGAGATCCCAGCCTTCCAGATCGTCGATCACGGACGGACCGGGAATACCGAGGTGATTCCACACGCAGTCGAGCGCGCCGAATTCCTTCACCGTTGCCGTGACGATATCGCGCGCAAAGCCGTCGTCGCGCAGATCGCCGGTCAGCGCCAGCGCGCGTCCGCCGCCCTTTTTGATCTCGTCGACCACCGCCTTCGCGCCGGCCTCGTTCTGGTCGACCACCGCGACCGCCGCGCCTTCGCGCGCGAGGATGCGTGCCCCGGCGCGGCCGGCGCCGGATGCCGCGGCGGTGACGAGTGCGATCTTGCCCTGCATGTCCATGTTTCGATCCTGACTGTGCCCGTGACTTCGAGCCTTCTTGGGTTCTGAAGTTTTGGTTGAATCAGGACCGCAGCGCTGCCGTCTTGCGCTGACGCGCTAAAGCATGATTCGGAAAAGTGCGAAGCGGTTTTCCCTCGCGACAAACGCGGGACGCGTTTGCGCGGAGATCATGCTCAGACAAAGAGCTAAAGCGCGATGACGATTCTCATCGCGCTTTACCGGCCGCCGAACAGGACCGGAGACTGGCCGGGCAGCAGCTGCGAATGGATGTCGCTGTCCATCCGCTCCGCCCCTTGCTGGGTGAAGCTCGCGCCGAAGGACAGGCTGAGATTCGAAGTCGGCCGGAACTCGAGGCCCGCGCGCGCAGAATAGCCGGCGTTGACACCGGGATTGCCGCTGAACGGCGCCAGCGGCCCGCCGGCACCGGGCGGATTGTATTTCAGGGTGTCGAAGCCGGCGAAGAAGGTCACGGGCGTATTACCGACGCCCCTGAAATTGTATCCGAACTGCGCGCCCTGATATTCCAGCGAGCCGAACGCCGCTGATTGGCCGAGTGCGTTCCAGCCGACGCGACCGCCTTCGCTGCCGGCGAACCAGCCGTCGGGCCGGCCGTTCAGATATGAGAAATCGCCGCCTTGCGCGCTGGCGGCGTCAAAGCTCGGAAAGTTTCCGTAAGTATCCGCCTTCTGGCCGTCGGCAAGGCTGCCGCCGAAGCCGAACAGCGAGCCCGGCGTCCAGTAGCGCACCAGGCCGGCCTGGGCACTGGCCTGCTGGCCGCTCAGGCACAGCGCCAACACTACGCTTGCAAGGCCGAATTTACTTACCAAAGTGGTCATCAGGTTACCGTCACGAGCGCCGGGATTATACCTCCCACCGACCGGGAACACCAGCCTGCGCCCCTACTCCGCCGCGAGCAGCTTCTGTTTCAGCAAATCCGTCAACCAGTCGGCAAACACCTGCAGCCGCCGCGACAGATGCTGACGGTGCGGATAGAGCAAGGTCATCGGCATCGGCGCGGCGCGGTGCCGCGGCATCAGCTCGACGAGCTCTCCGGCATCGAGGTGCCGCTTCACGTCGTAGGCGGGAATCTGGATCAGGCCGAGGCCGGCGAGGCAGCAGGCGATATAGGCCTCGGCGCTGTTGACGGTGACGCGGCCACGCATCGCGATCGTGCGGGTTGCGCCCTGCTCGCACCACTCCCATTCCTCGATGCGGCCGGTGGAGGGCGAGGCGTAGTTGACCGCCCAATGCGCGCCGAGATCGTCGGGCGTGCGCGGCGTGCCGTGGCGCGCGAGATATCCGGGGCTTGCGACATTGATCAGCGTCAGATCGCCGAGCGGCCGCGCGATCAGGCCGGAATCGCTGAGCGGGCCGACACGCACGACGCAATCGGCGGAATCCTCGATCAGGTTGATGGCGCGGTCGGTGACGCCGAGATCGATGTCGATCTGCGGATAACGATCAAGGAAAGCCGGCAACGCCGGCGCGATGACCAGGCGGCCGATCCGCCCGGGCACGTCGACCCTGAGCCTGCCGGACGGTTCGGCGGCGGCGTGGCGGAACAGAGTCTCGGCTTCCTCGACATCGGCAACGACGCGCAAGGCTCGTTCGTAGAAGGCCGCTCCGTCATGCGTGGGCGACACCTTTCGCGTCGTGCGATGCAGCAGCCGCGCGCCGACGCGCTGCCCCAGTTCTGCGACCGCTGACGAGACCGACGAGCGCGGCAGGCCCAGCGTATCGGCCGCCCGCGT
Source organism: Bradyrhizobium brasilense (assembly GCF_029714345.1). Taxonomy (NCBI): domain Bacteria; kingdom Pseudomonadati; phylum Pseudomonadota; class Alphaproteobacteria; order Hyphomicrobiales; family Nitrobacteraceae; genus Bradyrhizobium; species Bradyrhizobium brasilense. Next base: position 2,121,532 of record NZ_CP121669.1, on the reverse strand, counting down.
AAAGCTCGCGCACTCGACGACGCGAGCGAAGATGCGGAACAGGTCGATGCGGTCCAAAATCGTCCCCGATTGTTCGCCATTCCCGACAAGTGATATCAGGATGCATGGCTTTATCGGCAAATTCTAGACGATATCGTCCTCTCCAGAAAGCGGCCGCAGGGCGCGGCCGCGAGACCTGGAGAGGCGAACGCCATGACCGACCACAGCATCAAGGGCAAGACCGTCATCATCGCCGGCGGCGCCAAGAATCTCGGCGGCCTGATCGCGCGCGATCTCGCCGCCCACGGCGCCAGGGCGATCGCGATCCACTACAACAGCGCGGCCACCAAGGCCGATGCCGACGCGACGGCGGCGGCGCTGCAGGCCGCAGGTAGCAAGGCGGTCGCCTTCCAGGCCAATCTCACAACAGCAGGCGCGATGGAGAAGCTGTTCACTGAGGCGGTCGCCGCGATCGGCCGCCCCGACATCGCGATCAACACCGTCGGCAAGGTGCTGAAGAAACCGATGGTCGAGATCTCGGAGGCCGAATATGACGCGATGAGCGCGGTCAACGCCAAGTCCGCGTTCTTCTTCCTCAAGGAGGCTGGCCGCCACGTCAACGACAACGGCAAGATCTGCACGCTGGTGACGTCTCTGCTCGGCGCCTACACGCGGTTCTATGCGGCCTATGCCGGCACCAAGGCGCCGGTCGAGCATTTCACCCGCGCGGCATCGAAGGAGTTCGGCGCGCGCGGCATCTCGGTCACCGCAATCGGACCCGGCCCGATGGACACGCCGTTCTTCTATCCGGCCGAAGGCGCGGACGCGGTCGCCTACCACAAATCGGCGGCAGCATTGTCCGGCTTCTCCAGGACCGGCCTCACCGACATCAAGGATATCGTGCCGTGGATCCGCCTGCTGGTGTCGGACGGCTGGTGGATGACCGGCCAGACCATCCTCGTCAACGGCGGCTACACCACGAAGTGAGGCGCGATCTCAGTCGCCTTTACCATTCGAACCGTGTGCCGACTCCGACGGATGTCGAGCCCTTCGCATCGACATCCGACTCGACGCGGATATGGCGTGTCACGTCGACATTGGCCGACACTCCTGACTGGCTGGCGCTCGCACCCGTCCGCACGCCCACGCTCAGCCTGTCGCCGATCGCGCGCGAGGCGCCGACCATCGGACCGCCCGCTCCGGCGCCCACGTCCAGATTGTCGACCCCGAGCGAGCGGCGCATGCGGTCCACCGTTCCCTCGCCACCACTGGCGAACTGAGCCGCGGCCCCTGCGAGTTGCACGGCCTGCGAGGTCGTCAGGCTGCCCGAAGCTTTCTGAAAGAGAATGTGCGACAGGATCTCGTCCTGCGGCAACTCGGGCTGCGAATGGAAGGCGAAGACCGGCGCGGCCGCCGGGCCCGAGATTCCGACCTGCGCGGTGATGTCAGAGGCCTGTATCTCTGCCGCGAAATCGAGCTCGGGCGCGAGATCGCCATTGAAGGAGAGATTGCCCTTGGTGAAGGTCAGCGTCTTTCCGAGCACCACCAGCTTGCCCTGATAGAGCGAGAAGGCTCCCTTCGGAACCGGCGCGTTGCTCGTGCCGCCGACATGAACGGAGCCGCCGAGTTCCGCGGTTACCCCGCGGCCATGGATGAAGACGTGGTTCGGCGCCGAAACTGTCACGTCGAGCGCGGCGTTGAAGAGCGCCGGACGCTTCTTGTTGTCTTTCGGCGTCTCGGCCTTGCGCGCAGCTGCGAGCCGTGCAGCGGCCTGTCCGGAGGCGTTCACATGGTTGATGCCATCGATCGGCTTCAGCGTCGACGGCAGGCGATCCGGAATATCGACGTTCACGCGAGTCAAGTCGACGCGACCGACGATCCGCGGATCGCGTGCCAGGGCGCCTGTGACGTCAATGGCGAGATTGGCCTGCGCGGTCGCCAGCGCGCTGGAAGCAAGCGTCGCCTGCTGACCGCGAATCGAGATCGTGCCTGGAAAGCCTGCATCCGGGGCGACCCGTACCTCACCGGAGCCGGACAACGTACCGCCGTTGGGCGTCACCGCGGCTAGGCGCTCCACGACGATGCGCTCTCCTTCGGCGGTGATTTTCGCCTCGACGGCATCGAGGCGCGTACCGAGCATGCTGTCACGGAAGGTACCTCCGCTCATGGTGGCGACACCGCCGATCTGGGGCTTGGTACGTGTGCCGCCGACACGGGCATCGAGCGTAACGCTGCCGGACACGGTACGGCCGGAGGCGGAAAGCGCGGCATTGGCGATGGCGGCATCGAGGCGGCCCTTCGCGGTCAGCGCGATCGGACCCGTGGCGTCGAGCGGCACCGTACCCGACGCCGTGATCGCGCCGGCTCTTCCCGCGGCAATTGTGGTGTTGAGGCTCGCGCGGCTGCCATCTAATCGTCCGTCCGCGGCAACGTCGATCGGCGGCAGGCCGGCGCTTCTGGTCTGCGGCGCGGTGAGCTGCTTGACCGCGACCTTGTACTGGCCGGTCGGCGCGCTCATGGAGCCCGCAATGGCCGCTGACGCGTCGAGGGTCCCGCTCAGGCCCAGACCGGGTATCGCGACATCGGCCTCGCCGAGCGGGATCGCGCTGGCCATGGCCTTGAGGTCGAGCACCTGACCGGCTTTGCCGTCCACCGTGAAGCGGCCACGTCCAATCCCGAGCGCCAGATGCTCGATCAACACCGTGCCATCGTCGAGCGTGAAGCCCGCGGGGCCCTGCAGCGCAATCGCTTTGGCGCCACGGCGCGCGGTGAAGCGGTTGAGATCGAACCGCACCCGCTCCCTGGTGGTCAGTGCACCCGCGGCATCGAGATCGAATCCGGCAGCCTTGGCGGACAGGCCGATCGCGCTCGCATCGGCATTGCCCGTGGCCGCCAGCGTGACGTTTGAGATTGTCTGACCGCCGAACTCGGCACCATTGACCTGCACATCAGCATTGAGCACCGGATGGCTGTAGAGATCGGCGCCATCGGCGCGCAGATCGAAACTGCGGACGGCCGCACCCGCGGCACGGATTCCGGCACCCTTGCCGGCAAGCCGGACCGACTGTTGGCCGCCGTCGGCCGAAGCGGCAAGGTCGAGTGAGGCCGAACCGGCGAGCTCTGTGAGGGCAAGCGGCGAGAGATCGGCGAGCGCCCCGGCTGCGAAGCGAATCTGCCCGCTGGCGAATCTCTGGGCGTCGATCGTTGCTGCCCCCTTCAGGGATACCGATCCGATCGCGATGTCGATGGTCTTTGCGTGCCATCCTGCAAAGGCGGGAGCTGCGCGATCGTCGGGCTCCGACGATCGACGACTCAGCTGAACAATCCCGCGCGCTGGCTTGCCGTCGACGGAGCCATCGAGCTTGGCCTCGACAGCGCAGACTCCGTTGATGTCGTTGACCGTCGCAGCGAGCGCCAGATGCGGAATCGGACGCCGCATCGCGCTGGCGCGATCCACCGAGGCCGCGAACGAAACCCCGGGATGCGCGAGCCCGCCGGTCAGGCCGACGTCGAGAGCTCCCGCACCGGTGAGGCGCGCATCGGCCGCCGAGAGATCCGGCAGGTCCACACGCGCCGACAGGTCGCTCGAGTCGCGCCTCACTGTTCCTTTGGCGCGAACCGCAACATGGGCTCCGTCGATCGACGCGCCGCGGACCGTGTAAGTGTCGCGGCCATCGCCAGAGATGTCGGCGGCGAGTGCGAGCCGCGCCCCCGCAAGCCCATCGAGCGCCGCAAGTCCCGTCGCAAGCTTCTCGCCGGCACCTGACATTCTGATATCGAAGCTGCCACGCTGTAAATCCGTGTCGAGATCGAGGCCGAACGCCACCGAGCCCTTGAGCTTCAACCCGGCAAGGTCAGCAAAGACGCCGAGGTCGGGCACGGTTCCGGTTGCCCGGCCATTCAGGCGATCGGCGCTGACATCGCCTGTATAGGTGGCCTGAACCGTTGATGTGCCGATCTCGAGACGCTCGATCCTGGCGCGGCCGCCCAGGTCCGTATCGCCATGGAGCACGAGCGACGCGGTGTTACCGATCGCGGCCGCCAAACTCGCGTCGCGTGGCGCAATGCCGGAAGCGCGCAGGTTCGCGTCAAGGATGATACGCGTTGCCGGATCGCTGGCCTCGGCACGAGGAACGGCCGTGATCGAAGCATCAAGCGTCTCGACGTCTGCGTCCGGCAGATGAGCACCCGACAGCGCGAGCTTGACCGATGCTGTGGGAGCCTTGATTGGGCCGTTGACGCGGCTGTCGAAAACGAGGCTGCGGATCGAGCCTTGGTCAGTCTCAGTCACGTCGCCGTTGCTTGGCAAGGAGCGGATCGAAGCCGCAAAATCCACGACCTTGTCGGCTCCGAGCAAACCTTTCGCGTCGAGCCGTGCGAGACGGCTCGTCAGCGTCAGCCCGTCCAGGGCGACGCTGCCGTCGTCACCAAAATGCGTCGTACTGTCGAGATTGGTTTCACCGGCGAAGACCGGCGCGGCGATCGCTGGCAACAACGGTTCGAGGTGGCTGATAAGGCGCGTTGCAAGCACTCGGGCCGCGCCGTTTCGCTCAAGCGTAATCGTGCCGGTCGCATCGATCGTGGGGCCGGCCTGCAACTTCAGGGCACCACGAAAGCTGTCGAGCGTGCCCTTGCCTCCCAGTGCGAATGTGACGGGCGGCTCGCCCGGCAGATGGCCGAGCTTCGACATGAGTCCGTGGGCTGGCTCGTCGAGCGTGACGTCGAGGGTAAGCGCATTTCCCTGCGGAACGTAGGCGAGAGCGGCCTTGAAGTGGCCCGGGAAATCCTTGCGGGTGGCATCGAGGTTGAAGACGAGCCCTTCCGAGGGCGAGCCGAGCTCGGTATTGCCGGTCGCCGCGACACTCAAAGCTTCACCCAGAATCGACTGTCCCAGCGTCAGGGCCCGCAGGTCGAAAGCCTTCACCTGCACCTTCACCGGAAGGTCAGGCAGCATCGGCTGATCGGACTCGGCGGCAGGCTGGTCGGACGGAAGCGGCTTTCGCCTGATCTCAAGCGTACCGATCTCGAGACGGTCGATTTCCAGCCGCCCCAGCAACAGTGCGCTGCGTCGCCAGACGAGGCGCGCCTTGTCGAGCGTCAGCCAGACTCCGTCCTTGTCGGTGATGCTAACGTCGCGGACCGTTGCATCCGAGGACAGCACACCATCGACGGCGCCGACATGGACCTGGGTCGCCGGCGTCGAGAGCGTCCGCGAGACAAGACTGGCCAGCACATCCTGCTGGTTCTCGCCGCTCCCGCCCACCATTCCGTAGAGAACGACACCAAGCACCGCGGCAGCGATGAGACCCAGGGCCGCGACGGCGGAACCGATAATGAACAGCCGTCGGATGCGCATCAGAAGGCTTGCCCAATGCTGACATAGATCGCGTAACGGCTGTCTCCGGGGCGAGGGTTCAGCGGTGTCGCAACGTCAAGGCGGATCGGGCCGACTGGCGTGAGATAACGCAAGCCAAGTCCCGCGCCGTAGCCCACATAGTCGTCGAAGCCTGGCAGGGATGATCGGGAGGCGGTGCCAAAGTCGAAGAATGGCACGAGGCCGATGGTGGGCGTGATCCTGACCCGCACCTCGGCGGAGCCCTCGATCAGGCTGCGACCACCGGTGATTTGACCGAACATCATCGGCGAAATGGTGTTGAAGCCGTAACCGCGCACGGATCCGCCGCCGCCGGCGAAGAAGCGATGTGCATCCGGAATCTGGTCGAGCGGCGCGCCCGCAAGCGAGCCTGCGGCCAACCGACCCGCCAGCACGTAGTCGGCCTGCTCGTCGAGCGCATAATAGGCCGAGCCCGCAACCCGCGCTTCGAACAGATCGATCGTGGAACCCATCAGCTTCGGATAGGCATTGACGGTCGCCGAGAGGCGCACACCGCGCGTGGGGTCGAGCGGATTGTCTGTCGTGTCGTAGCGGCCGGTCGCCGTGAAGCCGATCAATGTCGCATCGACCCGCCCCAGCACGTCCTGCGATTTCGATTGCTCGACCTGAAGACCGGCCTGCAGCGAAGCCGCCTCCGAAAAGCGATGGATCACGCCGAACGTGCCGCGCACCGTGTCGTCAGTGTAACCGCCGAGGTCGTTGTTGCCGACACGCTCGCGGAACGCAGTGGCCTCGATCAGTAGATCGTTGGCCGTACCGAACAAGCCTGGCTTGATGAAGGTGCCGGTAAACCGTGCGCCGAAATCCGAGCCGCTCAGATTATTGAAGCCGGTGAAGGACGTGCCGTCGATCCGTTGCAAGAGCGAGGCGGACGCTTCGAGCCTCAGGCGCTCGCCGCCGCCGAATATGTTCCGATCCTCGTAGTAGCCAGCAATGCCGGGACCATCGACGGTGGAATATTTCGCCGAGAGGCCCACCGCGTGCCTGGGCCTTTCCGTCAAATCGATGAAGACCGGCAGATTGCCATTGGCATCGAGCTTGTCCGCCTCGCGGACGCGAATTCCCCCGATGGCCGGGATCTTTGCGATCGAGGTTTTCGCCAAGGCGAGCCGCTCTGGCGAATAAGGCTCGCCTTCCCTCAGGTAGACGTGCGTGGCCACCACTCTCGGATCGACGTCTCCGCCCGAGATCGTCACGGCGCCGATGCCGGCCTTGGGGCCCGCTTCGACCCGCAACCGAAGGTCCATCGCGGCGGCGCCATGATCGACGGTGGCCTTGACGTCGGCGACCTTCGCGAGCGGATGTCCATTGCTGCGGAACCAGTCGACGAGTTTCACCTGCGCAGCGCGCAGGTCGGCAGAGATCGCGGGATCGCCGGACTTCAGCGCAAACGCGCGGCGCGGCAATCCCTGCGGCGCTTGGTCGCGCGGATAGTCTACATCAACGGCGCGCAGCGTGAACAACGGACCAAGTCGCGCGATGACCTTGACGGGCACAACGGTCCGATTGCGAAAGGTGTCGGCCCGACGCGCCGCCGCGGCAAGCCCGATCTCGTCGAAGGAGATTGGAACTCCATCTATCGTCACATCGATCTGGGCGTTGTAGCGGCCAAGCCCCCAAAGGGCATCGAGCAGCGGATTGATATCCGCCTGCAGCCGGCGCGCGAGACCTTCCCCGTCCGGGGGCGGTTCCTGTCGAAGGCGATAGGTGCCGGCGGCATCGCGCAATGCCTGTTCGGCGTCGCTATCGTTCTTGCCCTCCGGCGTCTTGGCTTCGATCTCCAACCGATAGGACAGTGTCGTGGCGCTGACCGGCGGCGGATCGTCGGAACCGAACAGACCAAAGAAGTCGAGCGCGTGAGCCTGCTCGCACAGCGAGCAACCGACGACAGCGACGCACGCCGAACGCAGAACGCGTCGCGCTGCAGCGATGAAATACCTTCGCCTTGCCCGCGCCGGCAAAGGCGGCAGGCATCGTCGCACCACGATTTGCTTGATTGTTCCGCTCCGCCTGCCTGTTGACGCGACCCGAGCCTCTGCACCTCAGGTTCCGGCGATCCCCTGTCTCCGCATTCAACAGGCACCACACGCGAAGTTGATAGACTCATGATGGACAATGTTGGGCAAACGCAAGGGAACTTCCACGTTCGTCCCAATTATCGAAATCTCCGACGCTCGCTGCGATCGGTTCCGGCAACTGCGCTTTGCGAACAATCCGCCACGCGCGTCGCGCCATCGTTTGGCCTGATGCTCGAACCGTCGGCAGGTCAACCGAGAGCTGCGTCATCGGGCCGCGTGTTGTTCCAACGCCTGATCGAGTTCCTGCTCAGCTTGCGGAAGAGTGCCAGGATCATCCTTCGACGGCGGTCTCGCGCACGGCTTTCGGCAGCGCCTCCCAGATCCGGATGAGGTCACCGATCGAAGACGCCTGCAGCTTGCGCATGACGTTGGCACGATGCAGCTTGACGGTCACCTCGCTGATCCCGAGCTCGAAGGCGATCTGCTTGTTGACGCCGCCATGCGCAACCCTGTGCAGCACCTCGCGCTCGCGCGGTGTCAGCATCCTGACGCGTTCGAGATAGCCCTTGACGACCAGGGCCTGCTGCCGGCGCGCCGCATCCATCGTGATGCCGGCGAGCACGGCGTCGAGCAACGCCTGGTCCCGCACCGGCTTGGTGAGGAAGTCGATGGCGCCGGCCTTCATCGCCTGCACGGTCATCGGAATGTCGCCATGTCCGGTCAGGAAGATGATCGGCTTGGGATTGCCGTTCTGGACCAGATAGGCTTGCAGGTCGAGACCGCTGGCGCCCGGCATCCGCACGTCGAGGATGAGACAGCCGGGGCGTTGCAGGACATCTGCCTCGAGCAACTCCCTGGTGGAAGCGAAGCCGATCGACTGGAAGCCGACCGACAGGATCAATTCGGACAACGCCTCCCGCACCGACGCATCGTCATCGACGATCAGAACGACCGGTTGCGCAGCATTATCGCCCGGCAGCGGCCGGGCTGACGGCAGGCGTCGTTGCAGCGGCGCGTCAATCCTCATGCTTCCCCTCCCTTCCGTCACGCAGGGCATCATCCACCGCGGCGAGCAGCGCCCGGCCGTCGAACGGCTTGCGGAAGAATCCGCTCAATCCCTGGGCACGGCTCTGATCCGCCACCTCATGGCGACCGCTGATCAGGAACACCGGCAGGTCCGGCCGCTGCTTCAGGGCGCGCCTGCGAAGCTCGAAGCCATCAACCCCGGGAATGCCGACATCGGTGATGAGCACGTCCACATTGGCAAAGCCGGCAGCGAGCAGCGCCTGCGCCGACGAGAAGCAGCATGTCTGATAGCCTGCGGACTCCAACAGCTCCGCCAGCGATTCAACCAGCCTCGGATCGTCGTCGACAACAGCGACAACCCCCTTACTCACGGTCGGTCCCTCCGCCGCGCCGGGAGTGGGTGACGGGAATTTGCAGCCGCTCCGCGCTGCGCACGAGGTCGGCGAGCGACGCCGCCGCCATTTTCTGCATCACATTCCTTCGATGGATCTGAAGCGTCACCTCGCTGATGCCGAGTTCCGCTGCCGCCTGCTTGTTCATGAGGCCGCTGACCACGAGCGGCAACACGTCACGCTCACGCGGCGTCAGGCTGAGGTAACGCTGCCGCAAGCCGGAGAGTTCGGCGCGATCCGCCCTCCTGACCCGGTCCTGGTCGATCGCCGCCCGGATCGCGGCCATCACGTCGTCATCGCTGAACGGCTTGGTCAGAAAATCCAGCGCACCATGCTTGATGGCACGAACCGACGACGGGATATCGCCATGCCCGGTGATGAACACGATCGGCGGATGATCGCCCTGCGCGATCTGCCGCTGCAGATCGAGCCCGTTGATGTCGGGTAGCTCAACGTCGAGCACCAGACAGGCCGGCACGTCCGGCTTCCCGGCGTCGATATACGCCCCGGCGGAGGCGAACGTCGCGGTCTCGACGCCATGCGAGGCCAACAGCTCACTCAACGCCTCGCGAATGCGCTCGTCGTCGTCCACGATGAAGACAATCTGCTCCTCGGCCGTCATGTCGCCCTGTTCGCCTCAATCGGCAATGTGAAAATGAAGCTGGCGCCGTGCGGCTCATTTTCTTCCGCCCACAAATGCCCGCCATGCGACTCGACGATCGAGCGGCAGATCGCAAGGCCCATGCCCATCCCGGACTCCTTCGTCGTGAAAAACGGCTGAAACACCCGGTCTGGGAATTCGACGCCCGGGCCACGGTCGCTGATCCGCACCCGAACCGCATCCTCGATCCGATCGAGGCGAATCCGGATCGATCTGTCGTCGACGGCCCGCTCCATGGCCTCCATGCCGTTGCGGATCAGGTTGCTCAGAACCTGCTGGATCTGAACGCGATCGACGGTCACGGGCGGTATGGCGGATTCGACATCGATATCGAGCCGGATGCGGCGCCGCACGGCTTCTTCGGACATCAGCTCGCGCACCTCGGCGATGATGCTGCCCAACTCCGCGCTGCTTCGCTTGTCGAGCGATTGCCTGAACAAGGCGCGGATGCGGCTCACGACATCGGCGGCGCCATTCGCGTCGCGGATGATGCGCTCGACCGTCTTGCGCGCCCGCTCCAGGTTTGGCGGGTCCGCCGTCAGCCAGCGCTGGCAGGCATGCGAATTGGCCACGACGGCGGCCAGCGGCTGGTTCACCTCGTGCGCGATCGATGCCGAGAGCTCGGCAAGGCTCGCCGCCTGGCTTGCGCCGGCAAGCTCGGCCTGCGCCATCCGTAACTCTTCCTGCGCCCGCACCTCGGCGTCGATGTCCAGACAGATCACATTCCACTGCACGATGGCGCCATCGGCGTTGCGCATCGCGCCGGCGCGGGTCTCGACCCAGCGATACTCGCCGTCGAAACGCCGCAGACGGTGCCTGCGGGCATACGGCTCGCCCGACGCCAATGAGTGCGCGTATCGCTGCTTGACGCCGTCAAGGTCGTCGGGATGGACACCGGCGTCGAGCGTCGCTTCGAGGCGCCCCTTCTCATTGCCGTCGAGCTCCTCGAGATCGTATCCAAGAAACTCGCGGAGCTGACGGCTGCGATAGATCGGCTCGCCATCCGGCGCGGCGCAATCGATCATGGCCGGCAGCGTCTCGACGAGTTGGCGCAGCGATCGCTCGCTCTCCTTCACCGCCTCCTGGGCCGTCACCAGGTCGTGGATATCGACGCTCACGCCGTACCACTGGATGATATTGCCGGCATCGTCGCGCAGCGGCTCGGCGCGGGTCTCCGTCCAGTGGTAGGCACCCCCGGCGCGGAGCTGGCGATAGATCATGACGTAAGGCTCGCCCGTCCTGAACGAGTGGGTGATCGCCGCAATCGCGGCCGCCCTGTCGTCCGGGTGAACGACACTCAGCGACGGCGATCCGTCGGGCGCGGTGATGTCCTCGAGGGAAGCACCGGTTGCGACCTTGAACCGCTTGTTGACATAGGTCGGCGTTCCATCCGGCGTCGTGCTCCAGATCAGCGCGGGCACCGCGTCGATCAGTTGCTGAAGCTGGCGTTCGCTCTTGCGCAGCGCGTCCTCCGCCTGCCTCTTCGCCTCGATATTGATCATCGTGCCGTACCAGCCGGCCAGTTCGCCCCGCTCATCGCGCGACAGCGAACCGAACGACCGAAACCAGCGATAGGTTCCGTCCGAGCCGCGCACCCGATACTCTGCATCGAACGGAATACCGGTCTTCAGGGAATGGCGGCGGATCTCCATCACCTGCGCATAGTCGTCGGGATGGATGGCACGCCGCCAGCCGGCATTGTCCAGAACGTGAAACAGCCCGGTCTTGTCGGCGAGCTCGCCGAGATAGGCCAGCGTACTCGCACTCACATGGGTGATGTGACCATCCGGGCTCGCCGACCAGGTGTAGGCCGGCATGCTCTCGATGATCCGCATGGCCTGCACCGCATCGGCGCTCAGCTTTGCCGATGACGGGATCGCGACGATCTCGCCGATGCAAAGCGCGAGGATGGCAAACAGCGCCAGCGATAGCGCGGCGCTCTGGGGGTCGTGCGCATGGAAATGCGCGGCAATCGCGCCGACGAACGCGACGGCCCACACGACCCGCAGGAGCAGGGCTGCCCGTCGGTCGACATGGAGGTACAGGGCAGCCACCACGGCCAGCAGGCCGAAGGGCGATTTCGTGAGCCAGCTGGCGGTAACGCCGGCGAGGCAGGTTGCGATCGCCAGGAAAGCGCGCTGGCGGGGCAACGCTGGCATCGTGCTGGGCTGCCTCGCCCGCGAGCGATCAGCCTTGCGGTCAATCTTGGCGTCAATCTTGGGAGCAGCCTCAAGATCGGCACTGTCGTGTTTGGCGCTATTGGTCAAATGAGGGCCGGAGTTGATCAAGCTGGGCGGTTTACGCCCCGATTGTAACCCCGCCACGTGCCGGCCGCACCTCATGGAAACCCATGTACGCCGGCGTCCCGTTCGCAGCCGGATGGATCGCTGCAGCGGAGGACGCGGGATGACCTGACGACCGGCGAACAGAGGCTATCCCGCGGCACAGTATCGCCGTCTCGGAAACCGTGCCTTTTTTCCCGCATCGCGGCCAGCTGGCATGCCGGCCGCGCACTCATGATCCGGGAAAGCCGTCATGCTCGATATCAGTGGCACCGTCAGCGGCGCGAAGGCAAATCGATGAACAAGCCTGTCCTGCATGATCTTCCGAACGATCGGCCGGCGACACCCGACGACCGCCCGGATGGCCCGCCGCTTCCCGGCCAGCGCTCGGCCAATACCGAAATGGCACGCGTGCTGAAGACGAGGCCGGTCCGCTTCGCTCTGGAGCCATCCGGCGGCTCGATCGCCTACTGGCAACACGATCCCGTGCATGAGATCGTCAAGCCGATGGCCGACCACGTCATCATGGCCTATCCCGCCGGCATTCAACGGCTCGAGCGGCGGAGCGGAAAATCGGTTGCGATCGGCACCGCGCGGCCGGGGGTGGTGACGGTCATTCCCGCCGGCGCGACCTCGCGGTGGGATGTCGTTGCGGCCGGTTCGGCGGGCCGCGCAGATTCGCCTCAACTCTTGAATCTGATCCAGCTTTATCTTCCGCACGCCACGCTTGAGCGCATTGCAAGCGAAGCCGATCTGGGTGCTCCGGCAGATCTGACCGAACGGATCGGACATCCCGACGCCATCACGGCGCGATTGCTGACCAGCGGGGCTGACCTCCTGGAGAACAACACCGCGTTGGATACCCTGTTCAGGCAGCAGCTGACGGACCTGTTGGCGACCCGCCTGCTCGTCGCGCATTCCGGCTCGACCATCAATGTGCCGCCGGCGGTCGGCGGGCTGTCGCCTGCGGTGCTTCGTCGTGCCATCGAGCGCCTGCGCTCGGACAGCGATGCGGACGTCTCGCTCGCCGCGCTGGCGTCGGATGCGGGGTTGTCGCGCTTCCACTTCTGCCGCGCCTTCAAGGAGAGCACCGGGCTCTCGCCGCATGCTTTCCTGCGCCAGCACCGACTCGAGCAGGCCATGAAGATGCTGCGCGATACCGACGCGTCCGTCGTCACGGTGTCGGCCGCGCTGGGCTACGCCTCCCAGACCGCGTTTGCCGCGGCCTTCAGGAGGTTGACGGGAGATACGCCGAGCAATTGGCGGCGCCGCATGCGCTAGCAGCAATTGCGCTGCAACGGTCTCAATCGCTCTGGGGCAGCGGCGCAATTGACGGCGTAAACCATCAGCATGCCCACGCCAACAACAGGAGACAAGCAAGATGGCCTGGAACAACTCGGTCGCCCGGCTCGCACGGACGTCGCGACGAAAGCTGCTCACAGCTTCGATCATGTCGGCAATGTCGCTGACAATCCGCTCGACATCCGCCGTCGGCAAGGAAACAAAAGCTCCGACCGGCGCCGGCGACACGGTGCGTCCCGTCACCTCGATCACGACAACAGATGGCGTGCACATCTTCTACAAGGATTGGGGACCGAAATCTGCCCAGCCGATCGTCTTCCACCACGGCTGGCCGCTCAGCTCCGACGACTGGGATGCCCAGATGCTGTTCTTCCTCGGCCGCGGCTACCGCGTCATCGCCCATGATCGACGCGGTCACGGCCGATCGAGCCAGGTCAGCGACGGGCACGACATGGATCACTACGCGGCTGATGTCGCGGCCCTCGTCGAGCATCTCGATCTTCGCAATGCTATTCACATCGGCCACTCCACCGGTGGCGGCGAGGCCGCGCGTTATGTCGCGCGCCACGGCAAGGATCGTGTGGCGAAGCTGGTCCTGATCGGTGCCGTGCCGCCGCTGATGTTGAAGACCGAGGCCAATCCCGGTGGCCTGCCCATCGAGGTCTTCGACAGCCTGCGCAATCAGCTCGCCGCCAACCGCGCGCAATTCTACTTCGATTTCGCATCCGGCCCGTTCTACGGTTACAATCGTCCCGGTGCCGAAACATCGCAGGCGGTGATCTGGAATTGGTGGCGCCAGGGCATGACCGGAAGCGCCAAGGCGCACCACGACTGCATCAAGGCCTTCTCGGAGACCGATTTCGCCGATGACCTGAAGGCCATCACCGTTCCCACGCTCGTTCTGCATGGTGGCGACGACCAGATCGTGCCGGTCTCCGATTCCGCCCTGCTGTCGGCCAAGCTGCTGCAGCACAGCCAGCTCAAGATCTATGACCTGCTGCCGCACGGCCTCTGCACCACGCAGCCCGGCATCGTCAATGCCGACATCCTCGCGTTCATCTCGGCCCGAAGGGCCTGATTTTGAATCGAATGATCGAGCCCGGCTTCAGCCTGCCTCTCCCCGATGGGAAGAGGTGAACCTCTCTTGCTGCTCGCGCTCGACCCTGACCTCAATCGCAGTTTCGTAAAGGACGATCACATGAAGAACGACAAGGTCATCATCCTGACCGGCGGCACCTCCGGCATCGGCCGCGCGGCCGCCCTCGCCTTCGCACGGCAAGGCGACAAGGTGCTGGTCACCGGCCGCCGGCCCGGCCCCCTCGAGGAAACGGTTGCCGAGCATCCGAACATCACGGGCCTGATCGCGGATGCCGCCTCCGCCGATGATGCGCGGCGCACGGTCGCCAAGGCGATCGAGGCCTGGGGCAGGCTCGATGCCGTCATCAACAATGCGGGCGCCGGCGCGATCCTGCCGCTGGAAGATGCGACGGCCGACCGGATCGCGGACATCTTCGCGGTCAATGTGGTCGGGCCGAGCCTGCTCGCCGCCGCCGCGCTTCCGCACCTGACGCCGACGCGCGGCGCCATCGTCAACGTCTCCAGCACCTACGGACACAAGCCGGCGGCAGGCCTGTCGCACTACGCAGCGAGCAAGGCGGCGTTGGAGCATTTGACCCGCTGCTGGGCGCTCGAGCTTGCGCCGCTCGGCGTGAGAGTGAACGCCGTTGCGGCGGGGCCGACCGAATCCGGCGCGCTCACCGGCATGATGGGTCTCAGCGACGAGCAGGCGGCGGCCGTAAAGGAGCACGAACGCACACGCATCCCGCTTGGACGACGCGGCCTTCCGGACGACGTGGCCGAATGGATCGTGCGGCTCGCCGGTCCCGCCACGCAATGGATGACCGGTCAGATCATAACCGTCGACGGCGGACTGGAGCTGGCATGAGCGTGCCCCCTGCCACTGATTTGCCCGACGGCGCAAGTCCCCGCAGCAAAAATATTTCGCTTTATCCGAAGCTTAACTCAGTGTATAGAAACACCCGTCTCACCCGATCGAGGGGCGCTGCGCATCGTCACGGGTGTTGCGGTGAGATGCGGTGGACGCGACAAGCGCAGCTGACGAGTGCGCATGAAGCGGACGGCGAAATCGTGCAGGCCTGACGCCCTAGCGGCAGGTGTCCTCTCGCAAAGCGCGCAAGCGTTTGCGAGGGCGGTGACAAAAAAGCCCAGTCTCGCCGGGGAGAGCACGTATAAGCCGTAACCCATCGCGCAGGGAAAGCCGGGTTGTTTCCGGTTACACCTGTGGTCCTACCCCCGAGCTTTCTACCCATTGCTCGGGGCCCATGGGTGCGATCGGCACCCGGCTTTCCCTGCGCCCTCTGTTCAAGAGAGGGCGGAAAGAAGAGCAAAGCTCGGACAAAATATGTCGCGAGAACGCAAACGTATGACTCACAAGTCGCGCAACAAATTGAGTGTCGTCCCGGCGAAGGCCGGGACCCATAACCACAAATTCCGATTGTCAAGCATCGCTGGAACGACGTGTCCTTACAACAACGTCCGCCGCGGCGTATGGGTCCCGGCCTTCGCCGGGACGACGCGAAGGAAGCTGCCTGCTCGCATTCCTCTCCGGCGTCGTCATCCGCGCATCCAGTACGCCCCAACCTCTCGGCTCCAGCACCGCCGTTTCTCGAATATACTGGATCACCCGCTTTCCCGGGTGATGACACCGAACAAGCTCCGCGGCATTGCGCCGCGCTGCGGCGCAACAATCAAAATGAGACTGCCCGTTAAGCCACCCGGCGCCGACGACATCCGCGCCGCGCCTGCCTTCGGCTAGCTTTGCCGGCAACAACCGGACGCCCATCAGCCTTCGCACGCCAGGTGGACGCCGGCGACAACGCAGAGGGAGGAGCGCGATGTTGAAAGGCAGTTTGGGACTGATTGCGTTGAGCAGCCTGTTGCTTTCGGGCACGGCGTTCGCTCAGGAGAAGATCAAGGTCGGGGTCACCGCGACGCTCGAGGGCACCTACACGGTGCTCGGCGAGGACGGCATGCGCGGCTTCCAGACGGCGCTCAACGTGCTCGGCAAGAAGATCGGCGACAAGGAGCTCGAATTCGTCGTCGCCTCGACCGACGCGACGCCCGACTCCGCGGTGCGCGCGGTGCGCAAGCTGATCGAGCAGGACAAGGTGCAGATCCTGTTGTCGCCGCTGTCCGGCGACGAAGGCATCGCGGTCAAGAACTTCGCCAAGACCCATCCGGAGCTGACCTTCGTCAACGCCGCCTCCGGCGCGCAGGAGACGACCTATGTCGATCCGGCGCCGAACTTCTTCCGCTACAACATGGACGGCGCGCAGTGGCAGGTCGGCCTCGGCAAATACGCCTACGAGACCAAGGGCTATCGCAAGATCGCGACCGTCGGCGAGGACTACTCCTTCATCTACACCCAGGTGTTTGGCCTGGTGCTCGAGTTCTGCGGCGCCGGCGGCCAGGTCACCAACCGGCAATGGGTGCCGCTCGGCACCAAGGACTTTGCCTCGGTGATCGCCGCGCTGCCTGACGACGTCGACGCGATCTATCTCGGCCTCGGCGGCGCCGATGCCGTCAACTTCCTCAACCAGTATCAGCAGGCCGGCGGCAAGGCGCATCTGATGGGCGGCTCGATCATGATCGACCAGACCATCCTGTCGTCGAAGGGTAATGCCAAGAACGCGCTGATCGGCACCATCGCCGCGAGCGGCCAGGCCGATACCTGGGAGGATCCGGGCTGGCAGAAATTCGTGAAGGCCTATCAGGATGCCTTCCCGCCGGCCAAACGCTTTCCGAGCCCGTCGCTGCTCGCGACCAACTATTACGGCTCGACGATGGCGCTGATCCTGGCGCTGCGCCAGGTCAATGGCGATCTCTCCAACAACCAGGCCAAGCTCAAGGACGCGCTGGCGAAGATCGAGATCGACGCACCGAACGGCAAGATCAAGCTCGACGCCAACCGCCAGGCGATCGGCACCAATTTCGTCACCGAGGTGGTCGATGACGGCAAGGGCGCGCTGTTCAGCAAGGTCGTCAAGGTGATCCCGAACGTCAACCAGACGCTGGGCTACGATCCGGCGGTGTTCGCCAAGATCGGCCTGCCGAGCCGCACGGTCCCGGAGTGCAAGAAGTACTGACGTATTTGTTGCAGTGCAGGCTGAACGGCCGCGGCATGGTGCGCGGTTGCATCAAGAGCCCTGCTCGCCCTTGCTTTCCGCGGGCGGATGATGAACCCTTGTCGAAAAGACAAGAACATCCCGCGGGAGGGGAGGCATGAGCAGGGCGCTTGCCGTCTTCCACGGCCGGTTCGGTCGCGCGACGGTCTATCAGTTGAACCGTCCCTTCAACGTGCATGCGCACCGCGAGGGGCATCTGATCTTTCATGTCGGCGGAACGCCGGCGCAGATCGACGTCTCGGAGCAGCGGCTGCTGCTCAAGGACGACACCGTCGTCGCCGTCAACCCGTGGGAACCGCACAACTTTCTGCCGACCGACATGGACCACGGCGCGATCTTCTTCGTGCTCTATGTCAACGCCGAATGGTTCGCACCGCAGCCCGCGACGGCACAGGGCCTGCGGTTCGGCCGCACCTTCTTTCCGCGCACCGAAGCGCTCGACCGGCTGATCCGCCGCACCGCAGCACTGGTATGCGGCGCGCCGTCGCTGCGCAGCCTCGATTGCGAACTCCGGCAGCTGATCGACTCCTGCTACGAGGAGAGCTGGCAGGCGGCCCAGGACGCGCGCGCGGCGGCCGCGGTAACCGATTTCAGGGTGCGCAAATCGATCAAGCTGATGTCGGAAAGCCCCGGCGCCGAGATCGAGCTCGATGCGATCGCGCGCGAGGCCGGGCTGTCGCGGCCGCATTTCTACCGGCTGTTCCGCACCCAGACCGGCGTCACCCCTCACCTCTACATGAACACGCTGATCATGGAGCAGGCGCTCGATGCGCTGGTCGCGACCGAGACGCCGATCGCCGATATCGGCTTCGACCTCGGCTTCTCCTCGCAGAGCGGCTTCACCCGCTTCTTCGCCGCCAATGTCGGCATGGCGCCGACCGACTATCGCCGCGCCGCCAAGGTGTTGCGGCCGTGAAGGAGTTCCGGAGCGCACGATAAAAGATACTGTCGATCAAATCCTGAGCTTACGCCCTCGGTAGGATACTGGACACGCGGCCCGGCAGACGGTCGCGACCAGTGAGGGAACGCGACGGAGATGGCCAGGTTCATCGAACGCCATCCGGCCTGGGCGCTGATCGTGATCATCGCGGTCGCGGTGCTCGCGTGGCTGGTGTTCGCGATCTGGCCGCCGGGGCTGGAGGCCGCGATCGGCCGCAAGCGCGTGTTCCTCAACGCGGTGCTGAACGGCATCACGCTCGGCGGGCTCTACTTCCTGGTGGCCAGCGGCTTCACGCTGATCTTCGGCCTGATGCGCAACGTCAACCTTGCGCACGGCTCGCTCTATCTGTTCGGCGGCTATGTCGGCTACGCGATCAGCAGCTGGACCGGGTCGTGGCTCCTCAGCTTCATCATCGCCTTCATCGCGGTGGCGCTGGTCGGCGTGATCCTGCAGCTCGTCGTGTTCCGACGCATGGAGGGTCAGGATCTCAGGCAGACCATGGTGACGATCGGGCTGTCGATCGTGTTCGCCGATCTGATGCTCTGGGTGTTCGGCGGCGACTTCTACCAGATCCAGACCCCGAGCTGGCTGATCGGCCCGATCCAGCTGCCGCTGCTCACCGCGATCAAATCATCGGGCGAGCCGGTCTATCTGCAATACCCGTTGGTGCGGCTTGTGATCTTCGCCGCCTCAGTCGTGATCGGAATCGCGATGTGGCTGGCGCTCAACCGTACGCGGATCGGCATGATCGTGCGTGCCGGCGTCGACGACCGCGACATCCTGGCCGCGACGGGGGTACGGATCCAGCTGGTGTTCGTGCTGGTGTTCGCGCTCGGCGCGGGCCTTGCCGGCATTGCCGGCGTGGTCGGCGGCACCTTCCAGTCGCTGTCGCCGGGCGAGGATACGCGGTTCCTGCTCGCCTCGCTCGTCGTCGTGATCGTCGGCGGCATGGGCTCGATCTCGGGAGCGGCGCTCGGCGCCGTCATCATCGGCCTCGCCGAGCAGCTCGGCTCGGTCTACATCCCGACCTACGCCATCGTCGTCACCTTCCTGATCATGGTGCTGGTGCTGGCGCTGCGGCCGCAGGGCCTGCTCGCGAGGCGATGACAGATGTCGCTGCTCCAGAGCACCCAGTTCCGCCCCGACCCGTCCGCCGATGCGACCCGCCGCACCTTCATCCGTGCCTGGCCGGAATTCCAGAACCCGGCGGCCTGGCTGGTCGCGCTGATCCTCGTGATCATGCCGTTGATCGCCAACGGCTTCTTCCTGATCGAGATATTCGCCACCACGCTGATCCTCGGCATCATCGCGCTCAGCCTGATGTTCCTCGCCGGCTATGGCGGCATGGTCAGCCTGATGCAGCTCACCATCGCGGGCTTCGCCGGCTACATGGTCGCGGTCTTCGGCATCAGCGGCAACGCCAATATCAGCCTCGGCTGGCCGTGGTGGCTGGCAACCCCGATGGCGCTGGCGCTGGCGACGCTGTTCGGCACGCTCGGCGGCGCGCTCGCGGTGCGCACCGAGGGCATCTACACCATCATGATCACGCTCGCGATCGGCGCGGCGTTCTACTACTTCACCAACCAGAACTGGGCGATCTTCAACGGCCACACCGGCATCAACACCGTCGCGACGCCGCATTTCTGGGGCGTCGACTGGCGCGCCGATATCGCCTTCTATTATGTCACGCTCGGCGTCGCCGCGATCTGCTACTTCGCGGTCCAGTATGTCTCGCGGGCGCCGTTCGGCCTCGCGCTGCAGGGCGTCCGCGACAATTCCCGCCGCATGGCGGCGCTCGGCTTCAACCCCAATGCGCACCGCATCGCGGCCTACGCCTTCGCCGCCTTCATCGCCGCGCTCGGCGGCGTGCTGCAGGTCTGGAACTACCGGCAGATCTCGCCCGGCTCGGTCAGCGTCGGCGCCTGCATCGACGTCCTGATCATCGCCGTGGTGGGCGGCATCACGCGGCCGATCGGACCCTTCATCGGCGCGCTGATCTTCGTGCTACTGCGGACCTTCGCGCTCGACGTGCTGATCAAGTTCGGGCTCGACGGCAACCGCTTCCGGCTGCTGATCGGGCTCGGCTTCCTCGCCATCGTGTTCTGGTCGTCGGATGGCGTGATCGGCCTGTGGGAACGCTGGCGGCAGCGCAATGCATCCTCGACGCAACGTTCAGGCGGAGGCCGCCATGGATAGCGTCGCGCAGCGGCTGTCCGTGGTCGGCGCCGGCGCGGCGCTCGAGCTGCGCGGCGTGACAAGGCTGTTCGGCGCGCTGGCGGCGCTGACCG
Source organism: Bradyrhizobium brasilense (assembly GCF_029714345.1). Taxonomy (NCBI): domain Bacteria; kingdom Pseudomonadati; phylum Pseudomonadota; class Alphaproteobacteria; order Hyphomicrobiales; family Nitrobacteraceae; genus Bradyrhizobium; species Bradyrhizobium brasilense. The sequence goes on along the minus strand of NZ_CP121669.1, from coordinate 2,101,044 downwards.
ACGTCACCATCACGGTGCGGCCCGGCGAAAGGCGCGCGGTGCTTGGCTCGAACGGCGCCGGCAAGACGACGCTGTTCAACTGCATCACCGGCGACTTCCCGCCCTCATCAGGCACGATCCGCTTCTTCGGCGAGGACATCACCCAGTTCCCGCCCTATGAGCGCATCCGCCGGGGCTTACGTCGCACCTACCAGATCTCGGCGCTGTTCCCCGGCCTCACGGTGCAGGACAACGTCTACCTCGCCTGCCGCGGCGTCTCGCGCGGCCGGTTCTCGTTCCTGCGCCCGGGGCAGAACGATGCGCTGATGCATGCGACCGAAACGCTGGTCCAGGCGGTTCACCTCAGCGGTGTGAAGGACCAGCGCGTCGCCGAGCTTGCACATGGCCAGCAGCGGCAGCTCGAGATCGCGCTGGCGCTCGCCGGCGCGCCGCGCTTCATCCTGTTCGACGAGCCGGCTGCAGGACTGTCGCCGACCGAGCGGCGCGAGCTGATCGAGATCCTGACCTCGCTGCCGGCGCATATCGGCTACATCATCATCGAGCACGACATGGACGTCGCGCTGCGCGTGGTCGAGAGCGTGACGATGATGCACAACGGCCGCATCTTCAAGGAAGGCCTGCCGCGCGAGATCGAATCCGATCCCGAGGTGCAGGAACTTTATCTCGGAGGCGGCCATGAATGACCGCCGCGCCGCGCCCGCGCTCGAGGTGAAGGGCCTCGACGTCTATTACGGCCATTCGCATGCGCTGCAGGGCGTCGATCTCACGCTCGAGTCCGGCGTGTTCTCGGTGGTCGGCCGCAATGGCATGGGCAAGACCACGCTGTGCAAGGCAATCATGGGGCTGGTCCACGCCAGCGGCGGTTCGATCCGGATTCGCGGCGAGGAGGTCACACGGTTGAACCTGGCGCGGATCGCCCGGCTCGGCGTCGGTTATGTGCCGCAGGGCCGCCGCCTGTGGCGCTCGTTGACCGTCGACGAACACCTTGCGCTTGCCGGCGGCCTGCGGCGCGGCGCCTGGACCATCGAGCGAATCTACGACACCTTCCCGCGCCTCGCCGAGCGCAAGAGCAACGGGGGCAACCAGCTGTCCGGCGGCGAGCAGCAGATGCTCGCGATCGCGCGCGCGCTGCTGACCAATCCGCATCTCTTGATCATGGACGAGCCGACCGAAGGCCTTGCGCCCGTGATCGTCGCCCAGGTCGAGGACATGCTGCTGCGGCTCGGCGATGAGGGCGACATCTCCGTGCTGGTCATCGAGCAGAACATCGGTGTGGCGACGGCGGTGTCACGCAACGTCGCCATCATGGTCAATGGCAGGATCAACCGCATCATCGATTCCGCGCGCCTTGCAACCGACCGCGAGCTGCAGCAGCGGCTGCTCGGTGTCGGCACCCATGGCGCCGATGAGACCGATGTCGAGGCCACGCCGGCGAAGGCCAAAGCGGCCGGTGCCCCGCAACCGGAACGTAAGGGGCCGACCCGCATCTACGTCTCCAATCCCGTGCTGCCGACCCGTTGGTCGCAGGCGGTGCCGATCGCCCGCATCGAGGCCGCCGCCCGGACGCAATCCGCTGCCGTCACGCGTCTCGAGGAAACAAGTCGCTCGCGGCGCGAACCGACGACGTCCAGAACGTCGGGGCCACCCGTCGTGCTGGTCGTCGGCACGCTGGACACCAAGGGCGCGGAACTGCGCTTCATCCGCGATATCATCGCCGGCAGCGGCCTGCGCACCCGACTGGTCGACGTCTCGACCAGCGGCAAAGCGGCGAGCTGCGATGTCACCGCGCAGGAGATCGCACTCAACCACGGCCGCGGCGGTTCGGGCGTGTTCGGCGCCGATCGCGGCGCCTCGGTGACGGCGATGGCGGAGGCTTTCGAGCGATGGCTGCGTCGTCAGAGCAATATCGCCGGGATCATCTCCGCCGGCGGCTCCGGCGGCGCGTCGCTGGTCGCGCCCGGCATGCGCGCGCTGCCGGTCGGCGTGCCGAAGCTGATCATCTCCTCGGTCGCGTCCGGCGACGTCGGTCCCTATGTCGGTCCCGCCGACATCACCATGATGTATTCGGTGACCGACGTGCAGGGTCTCAACTCGATTTCGCGCACGGTGCTCGGCAACGGCGCTCATGCGCTGGTCGGCATGGTTAAGGCGCGGCTCGATGAGCAGGCCGGCAAGCAGCGCAGCGCAGGCGCGAACCTTCCGGCGATCGGCATCACCATGTTCGGCGTCACTACCCCGGCCGTGCAGAAGATCGCGGCCGAGCTGCGTGAGGATTTCGAGTGCCTCGTCTTCCATGCCACCGGCGTCGGCGGCCGCTCGATGGAGAAGCTGGTCGAGTCCGGCCAACTCGCCGGCGTGATCGACCTCACCACGACCGAGGTCTGCGACCTCCTGATGGGCGGCGTGTTCCCGGCGACCGAGGATCGCTTCGGCGCCATCATCCGCAGCCGCGTGCCCTATGTCGGCTCGGTCGGCGCGCTTGACATGGTGAACTTCGGCGCACCCGACACGATCCCGGAGCCCTATCGACAGCGCAAATTCCACATCCACAATCCGCAGGTCACGTTGATGCGTACCACGCCGGAAGAGAACGAGCGCATGGGCCGCTGGATCGGCGAACGGCTCAACCAGATGGACGGGCCGGTGCGCTTCTTTTTGGCCGAGGGCGGCGTCTCCGCGCTCGATGCACTAGGCCAGCCATTCTGGGACCCGGAGGCCGATGCGGCGTTGTTCCGCGCGCTGGAGCGCACCGTACGCCGGACCGGCAACCGGCAGATCATCCGCGTCAAGCGCAACATCAACGATCCCGAGTTCACCGCCGCCATCGTCAGCGCGTTCCGCCCCTTGCTCGGACGCGCCGGTGTGCGGCGGAGAGTAGCGAGGTGACCCATGGCCAGGTTTGAACGCACGGCGCTGTTGAAGAAGTTTCACGCCATGATCGCACGCGGCGAGCCGATCGTCGGCGGCGGCGCCGGCACCGGACTGTCGGCGAAATGCGAGGAGGCCGGCGGCGTCGACCTGATCGTGATCTACAATTCCGGCCGCTACCGCATGGCCGGCCGCGGCTCGCTCGCCGGACTGATGCCCTATGGCGATGCCAATGCGATCGTCGTCGAGATGGCCGGCGAGGTGCTGCCGGTCGTGACCAGGACGCCGGTGCTCGCCGGCGTCAACGGCACCGATCCATTCCGTGACATGGATGTCTTCCTCGACCAGCTCAAGGCGCTCGGCTTTGCCGGCGTGCAGAACTTCCCGACCGTCGGCCTGATCGACGGCACCTTCCGCGCCAACCTCGAAGAGACCGGAATGTCCTATGCGCTCGAGATCGACATGATCGCGAAGGCGCATGAGAAGAACATGCTGACCACGCCCTATGTGTTCAGCGAGCAGGAGGCTGCCGCGATGGCGATCGCCGGCGCCGACATCATCGTCTGCCATATGGGCCTCACCACCGGCGGCACGATCGGCGCGCAGACCGCGCCAAAGCTCGCCGACTGCCCTGCCCGCATCGAGGCCTGGGCCGAGGCCGCGCTCAGCGTCAATTCGAACATCATCGTGCTCGCGCATGGCGGTCCGATCGCGGACCCCGCCGATGCCGATTTCATCATGAAGCAGACCCGCAACTGCCACGGCTTCTACGGCGCCTCCTCGATGGAACGCCTGCCGGTCGAGCGGGCGCTCACGGATCAGGTTCGCAAATTCAAGGCGATCGGCGCGCGCTAGCCGCCGTGACCAAGGGAGGAAGAGATGTCGGGGATGCTGGTCGGTGAATTGATCCTCTGGCTCATCGTCGCAATCGTCGCGATCGTCATCATCGTCTATGTCGTGAACTGGCTGTATCACCGCTCGTCGAAGGAGGTCTCCTTCGTCCGCACCGGTTTCCTCGGCGAGCGCGTGGTGATCAATGGCGGCGCCTTCGTGCTGCCCTTCATCCACGACTACACGCCGGTCAACATGAACGTGCTGCCGATGGGGATCGTGCGCTCCAGGCAGGACGCGGTGATCACCCGCGACAGGATGCGCGTCGACATCGAGGCCGATTTCTACGTCCGGGTTCAGCCGACCCGCGAGGCGGTCTCGATCGCCGCTGCCACGCTCGGCCGCCGCACCATGGAGCCGCAGCAGCTGCACACCCTGCTCTCCGGCAAGTTCATCTCCGCGATCCGCTCGGTCGCCTCCGAGATGACGATGGAGCAGATGCACGAGCAGCGCGGAGACTATGTCGCGCGCGTCAAGGCCAATGCCGCCGAAGCGCTGGCGCAGAACGGCCTCGAACTGGAGTCGGTCGCGATCACCGATCTCGACCAGACCGACCTCGAATATTTCAACCCCTCGAACCGCTTCGACGCCGAAGGCTTGACCCGCCTGATGGAGGACATCGAGGCCAAGCGCAAGCTGCGCAACGACATCGAGCAGGACTCGATGATCAAGATCCGCTCCCGCAACCTCGAAGCCGAGCGGCAGGCGCTGGAGATCGAGCGCGAAAGCGAGACCGCCCGCCTCGAGCAGGAACGCGACATCGAGATGCGCCGTGCCCTGCAGCGCACTGAGGTCGCCCGCGAGCGCGCGCTGCGCGAGACTGAGTCGGAGCAGGCCCAGATTGCGGCGCGCGAAGCCATCGAGAAAGCGCGGATCGCCAACGAGCAGGCGATCACCGAAGCCCGGATCGCCTCGGAGCGCGAGACCCGGCACAAGGAGATCGAGCGGACGCGGGCGGTTGAGGAGAAGGAGCTGCTGGCCCGCGAGGAGATCGAGAAGGTCCGGATCGCCAACCAGCGCTCGGTCGACACCACCCGCATCGCCTCCGAGCGCGAGGTGCGCCAGCGCGAGATCGAGCGGATGCGCACCGTCGAGGAGGCCGAGATCGCCGCTCGCGAGGCGATCGAGAAGGCCCGGATCCAGCAGGACCGCGTCGTCACCGATGCCCGCATCGCCAATGAGGAGGAGACCCGGCGCCGCGAGATCGAGCGCACCCGCGCGGTCGACGAGGCCGAGATCGCCGCCCGCGAGGCCACCGAGAAGGCGCGGATCGCCCAGACCATGACGGTCAATGTCGAACGCATCTCGTCCGACGAGCGCACCCGCGCGCTGGAGATCCAGCAGGTCCGCACCATCCAGGAAGCCGAGATCGAGGCGCAGAAGGCGGTCGAGGCCGCCCGCATCGCGCGCGAGAAGATGCTGGCCGCCGAGCGCATCGCCGCCGACCACACCACGCGCAAGCTCGAAATCGAGCGCAACCAGGCGGTCGAGATTGCCGGGATCAGTGCCCGCGAAGCCACCGAAGCGTCGCGGATCGCCCAGGAAGAGCACGTCCGGGCGCTCGAGATCGCGCGCACCCGCGCGATCGAGGAAGCCGATATCGCCTCCCGCGAGGCGATCGAGGCGGCGCGGATCTCGCAGGAGAAGTCGGTCGCCGCGCAGCGCATCCGCGCCGAGCGCGAAACCCGCGGGCTCGAGATCGCGCGCACCGAGGCGATCGAGGCCGCCGAGCTGAAGCGCCGCGACGCCATCGAGCGGCAGCGCATCGATGTCGAGCTGACGTTGGAGAGTGAGCGGATCGCCTCCTCCAGGACCCGCGAAGTGCTCAACATCGACCAGAAGAAGGCGATCGAGCTCGCCGACGAGGAGCGCGTGATCGCGCTGGCCGCCAAGCGCTCCGAGCGGATCGATGCCGACCGGCAGGTCCGGCAGGCCGAAATTGTGGCACGCAAGGACATCGACACCACCGACGTCTCGCGCGAACAGGCGCTGGAGGCGGCCCGGATCGAGCGGCGCCGTGCGATCGAGCAGCTCGAGGTCGCCCGCAACCAGTCGCTGCAGGAGGCCGAGATCGTCGCCCGCGAGGAGGTCGAGCGCGCCCGCATCGCCTCCGACCGTGGCCTCGACGAGGCCCGCATCGGCCGCGAGCGCGAGCTGCGCAAGCTCGAGGTCAACCGCGAGAAGGATGTCGAGACCGCGCTGATGGAAAAGGCCATCGCGCTGCATCAGAAATCACTGGAAGAATCCGCGGCACGAGCCGCGGCCGAGGATGCCCGGATCCACGCCACCGAAGCGGCCGAACGCGTCGTCACCGCGCGCGAAAGCGAGATCGCAAAGCGGCGCAAGACCGTCGAGGTGCTGCTCGCCGAAAAGCAGGCCGAGGAAACCAGGATCGCAGCCGGGGCCGAACGGGTCCGTGCCACGGTCGAGGCCGAGGCGCAGCGTCTGCTTAACGAGGCCGAGAACGTGCTGACCGATCAGGCGCGCTACTCGCTGTTCCGCCGCAAGCTGCTCGACCGGATCGAGGGCATCGTGCGCGAGAGCGTCAAGCCGATGGAGAAGATCGAGGGCATCCGCATCCTCCAGGTCGACGGCCTCAACGGCAACGGGCATGGCAACGGCACCGGACGCAGCGCCACTGACGAAGTGATCGACTCGGCGCTGCGCTACCGCGTGCAGGCGCCGCTGATCGACTCGATCCTCTCGGATATCGGCGTCGAAGGCGGCAGCCTCGCCAAGATGCCCGGCCTGATCCGCGAAGCCCGAGACATGCAAGGCATCAAGGACTCCGCGCGCAAGAGCGGCGGCGAGGCCAAGCCGGCGGCGCCCGAGGGCGGCGGCGAGCCGGCGCGACCTGAGCGCACGCCGCGCAAGAAGGACTGAGCTCACGCCATGGCACGGGTTTACATTTCCACCGTCGTCAACGCCCGCAACGACCGGGTCTGGGCCCGCGTCCGCGATTTCAACGGGCTGCCGAACTGGCATCCCGCGATCGCCGAAAGCCGGATCGAGGGCGGCGAGCCCTCCGACAAGATCGGCTGCGTCAGGGATTTCCGGCTGCGCAACGGCGATCGCATCCGCGAGAAGCTGCTCGGGCTGTCCGACTACGACATGTTCTGCACCTATTCGATCCTGGAATCGCCGATGGGCGTCGAGAACTACGTCGCGACGCTGCGGCTCACGCCGGTCACCGACGGCGACCAGACCTTTCTGGAATGGACCGCCGAATTCGACTGCGCGCCGGAACGCGAGGCGGAGCTCGTCAACAATATCGGCGGCGGCGTGTTCCAGGGTGGCTTCGACGCGCTGAAACGGGCGTTCGGGGGATAGGCCGTGCCGCATATCGTCAAGAGCACGATCCTGGATGCGCCGACCGATGCGGTGTGGGCCGTGCTGCGCGATTTCAACGGTCATGACCGCTGGCATCCGGCGGTCGCAACCAGCGGCATCGAGCGCGCGCAGCCGTCCGACAAGATCGGCTGCGTCAGGCGCTTCAAGCTGAAGGACGGCGCCGAGCTGCGCGAGCAACTGCTGGCGCTGTCCGATCTTGAGCAATCGTTCAGCTACTGCCTGCTCGATACGCCGATCCCGATGTTCAACTACGTTGCGCATGTCCGCCTGCTGCCGGTCACCGATGGCGACCGCACCTTCTGGCACTGGGAGTCGCGCTTCACGACGCGGACCGAAGACAGCGAGCGCATCACGCAGATGGTTTCGGAAGACATCTACCAGGCCGGCTTCGACGCCATCCGCCGGCATCTGAAGGAGGCCGCGTAAGCGGAGAGCACCATCATGCCAGTCACGGTGAAGACCTTCACCAGCACCCATGACGCCGCGGCGGCGCTGTCGTCGGATCGCAGCGCCCGCTATCTCGGCGGCGGCACGCTGGTGATGCGGGCGCTGAACGAGGGCGACGTCTCGATCTCGACCATCGTGCGCGCCAGCGACCATGCGATGACACGGATCGATGCCACGGGCTCGCGCATCACGCTCGGCGCCGGCGTCACCTTCGCTCGCATCCTGGCCGAACGCGACCTCGCCTTCCTGCACGCCCCGGCGCGCTCGATCGGCGGACCGGCGGTGCGCAACATGGGCACCGTCGGCGGCAACCTGTTCGCGCCGGTGCCGTATGGCGACTTCACGGTCGCGATGCTCGCGCTTGATGCCACCGTGTCCGTCCAGGGCGGCCTCGGCGGACGCGAGATCCCGATCGAGGAGTTCCTGCAATCGCGCGACCGGCAGGCCGGATCGCTGGTGCTGGCGATTTCGTTTGCCAGGCCCGGCAGCATTGACGCCTTCCGCTACCGCAAGATCGCGCGGATCAAGCCCAAGGGCGGCGCGGTGATCACGCTCGCGGCGCACCTGCCGGTCAACGGCAGCCGCATCGTCGGCGCCCGCATCGCGCTCGGCTCGATGGCGCCCACCCCGATCCGCGCCCGCGCCGCCGAGCGCGCACTGGAAGGCCGCGCGCTCGACGCCTCCACCATCAGCGCCGCCGCCGCGGCAGCGGTCGAGGGAACGTCGCCCGGCGACAATGCGCTCGCCAGCGCCTGGTATCGCCGCGAGATCGTCGGCGTGCATCTACGTCGTCTGTTGTCCGGTCAGGAATAAATCGTGATGGCCAAGACTGCCCTTCAATTCCAGCATAACGGCCGTGACGTCGCGATCTTCGTCGACGGCGGCACCAACCTTCTGGTCGCGCTCCGCGAACTGATCGGCGACATGACGCCGAAATTCGGCTGCGGCCAGGGCGGCTGCGGCACCTGCAGCGTGCTGATCGACGGTGAGCTGCATCTCTCCTGCCTGACGCTCGCTGAAACGGTCGCCGGCCGCTCGGTCGAGACGCTCGACGGCATCAAGGACGGCCCCAATCTGCACCCGCTGCAGCGCGCGTTCGCCGACAATTTCGCCGCGCAGTGCGGCTACTGCACGCCGGGCATGCTGATGGCCGCGAAGGCGCTGCTCGACCGCAATCCGCAGCCGAGCCGCGCCGAAGTGGTCGAGGCGATCTCCGGCAACATCTGCCGCTGCACCGGTTACGAGCCGATCATCAACGCCGTGCTATCAGCCGCTTCCGGCGGCCGGGCGCGTGCGTAAGGGAACAGTGCCATGCTGGAATTGCGCAAGGACATCTTCGCCGACGAGCGCGACGACAATCTGAAGGAGATCGGCAAAGGCACGCAGCGCCAGGATATGCTCGGCCATGTCACCGGCACCTCGCCCTATTTCGATGACCACAAGCTGCAGGGCATGCTGCATCTGAAGGTGGTGCGCAGCGCGCATCCCCATGCAAGACTCCGCCGCATCGACATCTCGGAGGCCGAGCGGTCGCAGGGGGTCCGGCGCGTGATCCGCGCCTCCGACGTGCCGCGCAACCTGAACACGCTGCTCAGCCTGATCAATTTCGGCAAGGACGACGAGCCCTCGCTCGCGGTCGACAAGGTGCGCTACAAGGGCGAACCCATCGTCGCGATCGTCGCCGACAGCCCGCGCGAGGCCTATGAGGCCATCGCAAAGGTCAAGATCGACTATGAGCCGCTGCCGGCGGTGTTCGATGTCGAGGACGCGCTGAAGGCGGGCGCGCCCGTGGTCAACGAGGTCTATCCCAAGAACACCTTCACCTATCACGAGACCTATGATCACCAGCAGCTGCGCTTCGGCGACGCCGACCGCGCGCTCGCGACGGCCGACCATGTGCTGGAACAGCGCTACCAGATGTCGCCGATCGAGCACGCGCCGACCGAAACCAACGGCTCGATCGCAGCTCCCGACACCAACGGCCGCTACATCGTCTACACCTCGACGCAGGCGCTGTTCTTCTCGGTCGACACCTGCGCGAAGATCCTCGACGTGCCGTCCAACACCTTCCACTTCATCGGCGGCACGGTCGGCGGCGGCTTCGGCGGCAAGGTCGATACGCTGACCGAACCGCTCTGCATCCTCGGCGCAATGCTGACCGGTCGCCCGGTGCGCTACGTGTTCGGGCGCGAGGAGGAGATGCAGTACGGGCCGCCGCGTGGCGCCGAGCGGATCTACATCAAGGATGGCGTGATGCGCGACGGCCGCGTTGTCGCCCGCAAGGTGCGCGCCTATTTCGACAGCGGCGCCTATACGCGGCTGTCGAGCTATGCGGCGGTGAAATGCGCCGCCCATCTGCCCGGCCCCTACACGATCCCGAACGTTCATGGCGACGTCTACTGCGTCTTCACCAACCGGACGCCCGCGACCGCGATGCGCGGCTTTGGCGTCACCGCGATGGATTTCGCCATCGAATGCCAGATGGACAAGCTCGCCCATCTTGTCGGCATGGACCCGATGGAGTTCCGGATCCTCAATGCGTATCGCGACGGCGACATGAAGGCGCACCGCCGCGAGGCCAAGAACACCGCGCTGATCGAATGCGTGCAGGTCGCAGCGGAGAAGGCCAAATGGCCGCTCCGCGAAGACTTCAAGCGGATGTCGTCGCGCAAGGATGGCGGCGGCGCGCGCGCCGCGGTGACGCCGACCCCGCGCGAGGCACATGCGCCGCCGGCCGCACCGTCCCAGCAGCGCACGACGTATGACCGCGCGCCGGCCGCTACCCGCGAGCCGCCGCCAACGCCCTCTTCGCCGCCGCCGTCACCTCCGCCACCGCGGCCGGCCGCACCGTCGCATGGCGCCACCCGCTTCTCTTCCGTCTTCGGCACCAGGAGGCGCTGACCATGACCAGGCACCGCGGACGCGGCATCGCGTCGGTCAATTATCCCATCGGCATGAATCTTGGCGGCGATCCGAGCCAGGCGCTGGTGCATTCCAACCCCAGCGGCAAGTTCACCGTGGCGCTGTCCTCGATCGATCTCGGCCAGGGCATGAAGTCGGTGACGCGGCAGATCTGCGCCGAGACGCTCGGCGTGCCGGTCGAGGACGTCTATGTCGACACCGCGGATTCCGACACCGGCCCGCACTGCATGGGCTCGTTCGCCTCGCGCGGCACGCATCGCGTCGGCAACGCCGTGATGGCGGCGGCGCGCGAGGCGCGCGGCGTGATGATGGAGGCGGCCGCCGAGGAGCTGGAGGTGAATGCCGCCGACCTCGAGACCGACGGCCGCGGCAATATCCACGTCAAGGGTGCTCCGCATCGCTCGATCTCGACCAAGGACGTCGCCATCGCCGCGCAGTTCAAGCAGGGCAAGACCATCTCCGGCCGCGGCATCTTCCTGGTGCCGCTGTCCGACGTCGATCCTGAAACCGGCGAGATGTCGCCGGCGACCTGTTACGCGCATGCCTGCCTGGTCGCCGAGGTCGAGGTCGACGACGAGACCGGCGAGGTCGACATGGTCCGGATGGACTCCGCCTATGAGCTCGGCCGCGCGCTCAATCCGCGGCTGGTCGAGCAGCAGCTGGTCGGCGGCGCCTGGATGGGCGTCAGCCACGCGCTTTACGAGACGCCGGAGCCCTATTATCCGGAGCCGGTGCACGGTCCGCGCGATTTCGTCGAATATCTGATGCCGGGTCCGGGCGACATCTGCCTGCACGACATCGCAGTGCTGGAGCGCCCGGCGCCCGACGGCCCGTTCGGCGCCAAGGGACCGGGCGAGATGTGCGCCAATCCGGTGCTTCCTGCGGTCGCCAATGCGATCTTCAACGCGGTCGGGGTGCGGATCGACGATCTGCCGATCACGCCGGAGAAGGTGCTCCGCGCGATCAAGGCGCAAGGCGGCGCGCGGCCGCAGCCGCGGCGCTGAGGTTTCTCTATGCCGGTCCGCAGCAACATCGTCGGCATCGACAGCCCCGAGGCGCTGGAGAAGGCGCTGCGCGCGGCCTATTACCTCGCCGACGACGGCATCGCGACCGCCTCCTATCTCTCGCTTGCGCTGGGCAAGCCGCTGCTGCTCGAGGGCGCGCCGGGTGTCGGCAAGACCGAAGCTGCAAAAGCGATCGCCGCCGTGCTCGGCCGCAGGCTGATCCGCCTGCAATGCTACGAAGGCATCGACGCCGCCGCTGCCCTCTACGAGTGGAACTATCCGCGCCAGATGCTGGCGATCCGGCAGGCCGGCGAGGAGAGCATCGACATCTATGGCGACGCCTTCCTGATCGAACGGCCGATGCTGGCCGCGCTGCGCGCGCCCGACGCGACGGTGCTGCTGATCGACGAAATCGACCGCGCCGATCAGGAGTTCGAGGCCTTCCTGCTCGAATTCCTCTCCGACTTCCAGATCTCGATCCCCGAGCGCGGCACGGTGCGCGCTGCCGAGCATCCCGTCGTGATGCTGACCTCAAACCGGACGCGCGATCTGCACGAGGCGCTGCGGCGGCGCTGCGTCTACCACTGGATCGATTATCCGAATGCCGAGCGCGAGGCACGCATCGTGATGATGCGCGCCTCCAGCGTCGCCGAGGCCACCGCCCGCGCGGTGGTCGCCGCCGTCGGCCGGCTACGCCGCGAGCCGCTGAGCAAGGCGCCCGGGATCGCCGAGGCGGTCGACTGGGCGGAGGCCGCGACCCTGCTCAACAAGGGCGGCGCGCGCTGGCCGGACGCGTTCAAGCGCTCGATCGGCGTCGCGCTGAAGGACGAGGAGGATCTGCATTTCATTTCACCGCGGCTCGATGCGATCATCGCGGAGGCGGCCGCGTGAACGACGACCTGCAGCTGCCGCGCGCCGCGCGGATATTTGTTTCGTTCGTCGCGCTGCTGCGCGCCAACGGCTTTTCGGTTGCGCCGGAGCAGACGACGAGCTTCCTCGCCGCGATCGAGCTGCTCGGGCCGCGCAGCCTGGAGCACATCCGCCAGGCCGGGCTCGCGACGCTGGCGCCGCCGCCAGAGCGCCGCGCGACCTATGACCGGCTGTTCGACATCCACTTCCGCGGCGCCGAGGCGATCGAGCAGGCCGAGGGCGAGGATGAGGAGACCGTTCGCCTGCAGGAGGAAGGCCGCGGCGAGGACGAGCCACCGCTCGCCGACGAGGCCAATGAATCCGGCCTCGCCGCGGCGCGGGCCGAGGCATTGGTCGAGCGCCGCTTTGCACAGGCCGCGACCAGCGATCCGCTGCGAAAACTGTCGCGCGAGGCGGCACGGCGGCTGCCGCGACGGCGCGGCCACCGGCGCCGCCGTGCACGCATTGGCCCGTTCGCCGATCTGCGCCGCACGCTGCGCGACAGCGTCCGCAATGACGGCGAGGTGCTGCGGCTCGGGCGGATGCGACGCCGCCAGCGCCCGCGCAAGATCCTGTTCCTGATCGACGTCTCCGGCTCGATGAAGGCGCGCACCGAGGAGAACATGAAGCTCGCGCATGTGCTGGTGCAGGCGGCCGGCAATGTCGAGGTCTTCACCTTCGGCACAAGACTGACCCGAGTCACGCCGGCGCTGCGGCTGAAGCGGCGCGAGCAGGCGCTGAACGCGGCGTCCTTCCTGGTCAGCGACTGGGACGGCGGCACAAGGATCGGCGATGCGCTGCAGGCGTTCCTCGCCGTGCCGCGGTTCGGCGGATATGCCCGCGGCGCCGCGGTCGTGATCGTCTCCGACGGCCTGGAACGCGGCGATCCGGCTGCGCTGCGCGATGCCGTGGCAAAACTGTCGCGGCGGGCCTGGCGCGTCAGCTGGCTGACGCCGCTCGCAACCTCGCCCGGCTTCACGCCGCAAACCGAGGCGCTAATCGCGATCCAGCGCTTCGTCGACGATCTCGTGGACGGCGGATCCAGCGCGGCTGTCGTCGCGCATCTGCTGTCGCTTGGAACAAGGAGAGCTGCGTGACTGGCATTGTCGACGGACATCATCACATCTGGCGGCAGGCCGATCTCGCCTGGCTGTCCGGCCCGATGCAGCCGCGGATCTTCGGCCCCTATGAGCCGATCCGCCGCGACTATCCGATCGAGGAATATCTCGACGACCTCAAGGGCACCGGCGTCACCCGCTCGGTCTATGTCCAGACCAACTGGCCGAACGGCCAATTCGAGGACGAGGCCGCCTGGGTGCAGCAGACCGCGGACGCGCACGGTTGGCCGCACGCCCTCGTCGCCTATGCCGATTTCTCCGCCGCCGACGTCCGCCCGCAACTCGATCGGTTGAAGCGCTATCCGCTGGTGCGCGGCGTGCGCATGCAGCTGCACTGGCACGAAAATCCGCTCTATCGCTTCGCCGCCCGTGCCGATCTCTGCACCGATCCCGTGATCCGGCGCAATGTCGGCCACCTCGCCGACTACGGCTGGAGTTTTGACCTGCAGGTGTTCGCACCGCAGATGGCCGATGCGGCCGGCCTCGCGGAGGCCTGCCCTGATGTAACGTTCATCCTCCAGCATGCCGGCATGCTGGAGGATCTGTCGCCGCAGGGCCGAGGCGCCTGGCGCACCGGGATGACGCGGCTCGCGCGATGCCCCAACGTGGTGTCGAAATTGTCCGGGCTCGGCACCTTCATCCATCGCAACGATGCCGCGCATATCGCCGGCGTGATGACCGATACCGTCGCGATCTTCGGCGCCGACCGCTGCCTGTTCGGCTCGAACTTTCCGATCGAGAAGCTGTGGACCAGCTATCGCGATCTCATCGCCGCTTTCAAGACGGCGGCCGAACGGCTCAGTCCCCAACAGCGCAATGCGATCTTCAGCACGACGGCGGCGCGGGTCTATCGGATAGAGCCATAGCCGCACCGCGGGCACGAACATAACAACGAACACGAATTGGGAGGGAGACAGATGCCGCTGGAGATCAAGATTCTGGACTATGGCGATATCGAGCTGGAATCGAGCTTCCTCGTGCTCGGGCACAATTGCGGCCGCACTCGCCGCGTGCTGACGCTCGGCTTCCTGATCCTCGGCGGCCCCTACCCCGTGCTGGTCGACACCGGCTATCGCTCCAACCAGATCATGGAGACGCTCGGCATGCGCGGGCTCCAGTTCCACGAGAACATGATCGAGAACCAGCTCGCCCGCCACGGCGTGCGGAAGGGCGACGTCCGCTTCGTCTGTCACACCCACCTGCACATCGACCATGCCGGCAAGGACGACCTGTTCCCGATGAACACGACCGTCGTGCTGAACCGCAAGGAGCTGGAATACTCCGTCTCCGGCCTGATGCACCCTCAGTATCCGGCGCCGGACATCAAGCACCTGATCGACCGCCTGCACACCAAGAGCGCGCTGCGCTTTCTCGACCTCGAAATCACCGGCCCGGTCGAGCTGATGCCGGGCGTCTATTGCGACGCTGCCAACGCCCATACCGAAGGCTCGATGAACATCCATGTCCACACCGCCGACGGGATTGCGACGATCTGCGGCGACGTGATCTATGATTTCAACGACCAGATCGTGAATCCCTTTAACGAGATCCACGACGCCGAGCCGCGCACCACGGGCAACCACGGCACCAGCAAGCGCGCCGAGAAGGCAGCGATCAAGAAGCTGCTCTCGAGCTCCCGCTATCTGCTTCCTGTGCACGATCGCCCGGCCAAGATCGAGGGCGGCATGGTGGTCGGCCGCCTGCATGACCAGGTACCCGGGCCTGTCGTGCAGAGCCTGCCGCAGCGCAACTGGTTCCCGGCGTAGAGGATCGAGGCGATGACGCATGTCACGCTGCGCAGCGAGTTCGAAGACCTGATCGATCCCTACGCGCCGGTCGGCCAGGTCGGGACCGGCTTCGATTTCACGGAGGGACCGATCTGGCATCCGGCCGATCATTTCCTGCTGTTCTCCGACATGCCGGGCGATGTGCGCCGGCGCTGGGATGCGCGGCGCGGCGTCGTCGAGGTCAGGCGGCCATCGAACAAATGCAACGGCATGACCTATGACGCGGACCTCAATCTGATCGTCTGCGAGCACGCGACGTCTTCGCTGATCCGCGAGCGGCCCGACGGGCGGCGCGAGGTGCTGGCTTCGCATTACGAGAACCAGGAGCTCAACAGTCCGAACGATGTCTGTGTGCATTCCTCCGGCGCGATCTATTTCTCCGATCCCTGGTACGGCCGCATGCCGGTCTATGGCGTCGAACGGCCGCGCCAGCTCGGCTTCCAGGGCGTCTACCGCGTGCCGCCCGGCGGCGGCGCGCCGAAACTGCTGGTCGACCGCTACCTGTTCGAGCAGCCGAACGGGCTGTGCTTCTCGCCCGACGAGCGCATCCTCTATGTCAACGACACCGTGCAGGCGCTGATCCGCGCCTTCGACGTCAATGCCGACGGCTCGCTTACCAATCCGCGCGTGTTCGCCTCCGGCATCCGCTCCGAGCTCGAGCCCGGCCTGCCCGACGGCATGAAATGCGACCAGCGCGGCAATGTCTGGGTCACCGCGCCCGGCGGCGTCTGGGTCTATTCGCCCGCCGCCGACCTGCTCGGCAAGGTCCGCCTGCCCGAGCTCGTCGCCAACCTCGCCTGGGGCGGCGCCGACTTCCGCACGCTCTATCTGACCGCGACCCATTCGGTCTATGCGATCCCGACCAAGGTCGGCCCGCGCCACGAGCCCTATATGAGCGGCAAGCGCGGCGGCGCGGGTGCCGCTTCGTCCACGCCTGCGCCGAATCTCGCCGCCGGTGAGATGCAGCTCGATCCGCAACGCTGCGCGATGATCATCCAGGACATGCAGAACGACGTCATCATGGACGGCGGCGCGTTCGCCGAGTCCGGTGCGCCCGCACACGCCCGCCAGCAGCATGTCGTCGAGAATGTGCGCCGCGTGGCCGAGGCTGCGCGAGCGCGCGGCGTCGTCATCATCCATGTCTGGTTCGTCGTCGAGCCGGGCGCGCCCGGCGTCACGCTCAATGCGCCGCTGTTCGAGGGGTTGGTCGACAGCAAGGCGATGGTGCGCGGCAGCTGGGGCGCGGCCCCGGTCTCGGGGCTCGAGCCGCGCCCGGGCGACTTCGTGGTCGAGAAGATGCGGATGAGCGCCTGGGAAGGCACCCGGCTTGAGACCATCCTGAAGGCAACCGGCCGCGACATGATCATCAATACCGGAGCCTGGACCAACATGTCGGTCGAGCACACCGCGCGCACCGGCGCCGACAAAGGCTATTTCATGATCGTGCCGGAGGATTGCTGCTCGACCATGAATGCCGACTGGCACAACGCCGCGATCAATTTCGCGCTCCAGAACGTCTCCGTCGTGACCAACGCCGACACCGTGATCAAGGCACTCGGCTAGGGAGGCGCGGTGCCGAAGCTGCTGCACCTTAACTGCTCACCGCGCCCCGATTCGGAATCGGCGGCCGGCGCGCGTGCCTTTCTCGATCGCTTCCGTCAGGCGCGGCCGGACTGGGAGATCGACGCGATGAACCTCTGGCGCGAGCCGCTGCCGGAATTCGAGGGATATCTGCTCGAGGCCAAATACGCCCGGATCGACGGCAAGAGCTTCACCAGTTCGCAGCACGACGCCTTCGCAATCGCCGAGCGCCTCGCGCTGCGGCTGTCGCTGGCCGATCGCGTGCTGATCTCGACGCCGATGTGGAATTTCGGCATTCCCTACAAGCTCAAGCAATGGCTCGACGTCATCATCCAGCCCGGGCTGGCCTTCCGCTTCGATCCGGCGCAGGGCTATCTGCCGCTGCTCAAGGACCGCCCGACGGTCGTGATCCTCGCAAGCGGCAGCGACTTCGTCACCGGCATGAACCGCGGCCGCATCGACATGGCAACGCCCTATCTGCGCGAGGCGCTGCGCTTCATCGGCATCAGCGACGTGCGCTTCGTGCCGATTGGCCCAACCACCGGGCCGGCCGAGCCGATCCGCGCGGCCCGCGAGGCGGCGCACCGGCGGCTGGTGGAGATGGCAGCGAGGTTTTGACCTGCTCTCTAACCACATCGTCGTCCTGGCGAAAGCCAGGACCCATAACCACCGAATCTGAATGTAAACGAGATCGTGGCCCCAGCGCAGCATCACAATTGTCATTCGGGGTAATGGGTCCTGGCTTTCGCCAGGACGACGACGTGTGTTGACTGAGGTGTGAGCCGTGCATCGGCGCCCAGGGGTAGAACCACAGGCGCCCTCGGCCATCCCTACGTTTCCGCGGCGGGAAAGACCAGCCTGCACAACAATCCTGGCGCATTGTCGCGCAATTCGATCCGTGCGCCGTGCAGGCTCGCGACCGCCGCGACCAGGCTGAGGCCGAGGCCGTTGCCCGGCGTGTAGCGGCTCTGCTCGAGCCGGTAGAACCGCTTGAAGACGTGGTCGTGCTGCTCGGCGGGTATGCCGGGGCCGTCATCGGCGATCGAAATCATCGGCCCGCCCTCGTGGTTCTCGCAAGTCACGGTCACCCGTCCGCCCGGGCGGCCATGCTTGATGGCGTTGTCGACGAGATTGGCGATGGCGTCGAACAGCAGGTCGCGGTCGCCGGTGACAAGCACCGCCTGATCGCCGGCAAGATCGAGGCGGGTGGTGACCTCCTCAGCCGCGGCATCGTAGAGCTCGACCACCTCGGCGGCGATCTCGACGAGATTGACGGTGCGAAACGCACCCTTGCGGGCTCGCGTCTCGATCTCGGAAATCCGCGTGATCGACGCGAACATCCCGAGCACCGCGTCGAGATCGGCGATGGTGTCGCCGATCAGCGCAGCATCCCCCTCGCCGCTCCGCGGGGCGTGATAGGCCTTCTCGAGCCGGCCGCGCATCCGGGTCAGCGGCGTGCGCAGGTCGTGGGCGATATTTTCGCTGACCTGCTTGACGTCGCCCATCAGGGTCTGGATCCGGTCCAGCATCAGATTGAGATTCTCGGCGACGCGATCCCATTCGTCATGGCTGCCGCGGAGCGGGATGCGCTGGTCGAGGCCGGAGAGCATGATGGCGCGACTGGTCGCATTGATCGACTCGATCCGGCCGACGGTTCGCCGCGTGACGCCGATGCTGGCAGCAGCCGCAAGCCCGATGATCAGCACGACGACGGCAATGCCGGCGGCCCTGATCTGCGCCATGAAGCCGTCGAGATCGCTGATGTCATGGCCGACCAGCAGCCGATCGCCGTTTGACAGGGTTTCCGTCACGCCTCGCAGCAGGGAGGGGCCCGAGGAAAGCTGTGGCAGGGAGGCACGAAATTCAGCCCACCCCTTCTCGGCAGCGCCCGCCGGCCACTGCCCGAGATTTCCCGCCAGCACCGTCGATCCGGGACCGACCAACAAATACACATGATCGGCAAAACCCTTGTCCGCGACGCGTTGCGCGATCAACGCGGTCAGTCCATCGCGGCCGGACCGCGCATAGGCATCATCGAGGCTCGCCTGCTCGGTCATGATCGCGCGGTCGGATCTGTCGCGCACATAGGACAACGTCGACCAGTAGACATAGGCGAAGATCGCGGAGACGATCAGGCCGAAGACACCGATGGCGATCAACGCCAGGCGGAACGTCGACGACTTGAGGGTCTTAGCCAGGAGCACGGAGGCAGTATCCGATGCCGCGGATCGTGTGGATCAGCGGATAGGCTTGCTGGTCGTCGACCTTGCGGCGCAAACGCCCGACATAGACGTCGATGATGTTGGTCGAGGGATCGAAGTGCAGGTCCCACACATGCCGCAGCAGCATGGCGCGCGACACCACGCGGCCTTCGTTGCGCGCCAGATATTCGAGCAGCTGGAATTCCTTCGGCAGCAGCGGAATCTTGCGGCCGCGGCGGCTCGCCGTCCGCGAAATCAGATCGATCGCGAGATCGCCGACCCGCAGGATGGTCTCCTTTGCAACGGTCTCGCTGCGGCGGCCAAGCGCCTCCAGCCGCGCCAGCAGTTCGACAAAGGAGAACGGTTTGACAAGATAGTCGTCGCCCCCGGCGCGCAAGCCACGCACCCGGTCGTCGATTTCGCCGAGCGCGCTGATGATCAGGAACGGCACTGCGATGCCGCCGTCGCGCATCTGACGCATCACCGTGATGCCGTCGATGTCAGGCAGCATGCGATCGATGGTGATCACGGCATAGTCGCGCGCCGCACCCTGGCTCAGCGCCTCGCGGCCGTTCGCCGCCAGATCCACATCATAACCGCTGGTGGTGAGTTCCTCGACGAGCTGATCCGCGGTTTCCGGATCGTCCTCGACGACGAGAATGCGGCGGTGAGCACCGGTCATATTCCTGAACTCTCCGAGCTGTGTCGAACTCTCCGAGTTCTCAAACTCTCCGAGCGGCCGCCCCGCGACGATCGCCGCCAGACTATCCCACTCCGGGGCAGGATGGAACGTCTGGCGACGACCGCGACAACGGTGCGGTTGGTTGGGCTATCACCAATAGTCCCCGCACACATTGACCCATTGCAGACCGTAAGCCGTCCATACCCTGCGGTAGCAGCCGTAGTCATAGCCGGCATAGAGATAGGGCGCGCCGAAGAATGCGAAGCGATGGAAGCGGTGGTGGCGGAAGAAGCCGCCATGATGGAAGAAGCGCGAACCGCGGAATCCGGCGCCGGCAAACCGCGGGCCGATTGCCGGTGCACCGACGAAGCGGGGACCACCAACGTGCCCGCCAGCGAAATGCCCGCCGCCGCCCATGGCGGCGAACGCCGCGCCACCGCCACGCATTCCGCCGCCGAAACCACCGCCATGCATGCCGCCGCCAAAGCCGCCACCGTGCATGCCACCACCCATGGCACCCATGGCACCACCGTGGCCGCCACCGAAGCCACCTCCGCCATGTCCGCCACCACCACCGCCGCCTCTGGCGAGGGCAGCGGGTGCAAGCGCAACGCTGACAGCGAGCGTCGCTGCCGTGAGACACGTGAGAAGCCTGTTCTTCATGAAACCCTCCCTGATTGGGACCGCGGCGAACTCGTATCGCCGCACGCGAGCATGATCAGAAGACGCAAGCCGATGCCCGACTTCAACTGACAAATGCGCCAGATTCTGACACCGGATTTAGAATTCGCGCGCCGGCATGCCGAGCGGCAGTTGCCTGGACCGGCGGCCACGATTGCGTTGGCCGGGATCGACGGACATTTGGCTGGAATCGGCGGATAGCGCTCGTTGAATCGATCGGCCGCGGTTCTTAATCCTGCAGCTATCGGAGAACAACGACGGCGTCGAGGGATCGCAGACCCGCTTCACAATCTGTCGATCACCGGACTCTCCCCTCCACGCCGGCCGTCATCCAACCCGCGATGCAATCGCCTTTCGCCTGGCCTCCCTGAGGGCGCCGGGACGGCGAAGTGCTGACCTTCAGCAAGGAGCTTTCGATGAGCGACGAGACCAAAAGGCCGTTTCTGACCCACGCCTCCGGCGCCCCCGTTGCCGATAATGTCAACATCCTGACGGCGGGGCCGCGCGGACCCGCATTGCTGCAGGATGTCTGGCTGATCGAGAAGCTGGCGCATTTTCACCGCGAGGTGATCCCGGAGCGGCGGATGCATGCCAAGGGCGCCGGCGCGCACGGCACGTTCACCGTCACCCACGACATCACGCGCTACACCAAGGCCAGCATCTTCTCGGAGATCGGCAAGCAGACGCCGATGTTCGCGCGGTTCTCGACGGTCGCCGGCGAGCGCGGCGCGGCGGACGCAGAGCGCGACATTCGCGGCTTCGCGCTGAAATTCTACACCGATGAAGGCAATTGGGACGTGGTCGGCAACAACACGCCGGTGTTCTTCTTCCGCGATCCCTTGCGCTTCATCGACCTCAACCACGCCATCAAGCGGCATCCGCGCACGGGGGTGCGCGACCCCGACATGAACTGGGATTTCTGGACGCTGCTGCCGGAAGCGCTGCACCAGGTCACCATCGTCATGAGCGAGCGCGGCATCCCGAAAAGCTTCCGTCACCAGCACGGCTTCGGCAGCCACACCTACAGCATGATCAATGCCGACAATGAGCGCGTCTGGGTGAAATTCCATTTCCGCACCCGGCAGGGCGTTCAGAACCTGACCGATGCCGAGGCCGAGGCGCTGGTCGGCAAGGACCGAGAGAGCCACCAGCGCGACCTGTTCCAGAACATCGAGCGCGGCGACTTCCCGCGCTGGACGCTGTTCATCCAGGTGATGACGGATGCACAGGCCAAGGCATTCCCGTTCAATCCGTTCGATCTGACCAAGGTGTGGCCCAAGGCGGATTATCCGCTGATCGAGGTCGGGCATTTCGAGCTCAACCGCAATCCGGAGAACTTCTTCGCCGAAGTCGAGCAGGCGGCGTTCACGCCGGCGAATGTCGTGCCAGGCATCGGCTATTCGCCGGACAAGATGCTGCAGGCCCGCCTGTTCTCCTATGGCGACGCGCAGCGCTACCGGCTCGGCGTCAACCACCACCAGATTCCGGTCAACGCGCCGAAATGCCCGTTCCACAGCTATCACCGCGACGGCGCGATGCGCACCGACGGCAATCTGGGCGCCACGCTGACCTACTGGCCGAACAGCCATGGCGAGTGGACCGATCAGCCGCAACTGAACGAGCCGCCACTCGAATTGTCAGGCGCGGCTGCGCATTGGGATCATCGCGTGGATGACGACCACTGGCAGCAGCCGGGCGACCTGTTTCGCAAGATGAATGCCGCGCAAAAGCAGGTCCTGTTCGACAACACCGCCCGTCAGGTCGGCAATGCGTCGAAGCACATCCAGGAACGGCACGTCGCGAATTGCAGCAAGGCCGACCCGGCCTACGGCAAGGGCGTTGCGGATGCGCTGGCGAGGTTTGCTGCCGGAGAGTTGTAGCCGGGACGGCCCCCTTCGGCCCCGTCATCCTTGTAAGTCAGGAGGCACTGGATCGGATAGAGTGTCCGGTGCGGTAACGGACGGGAGACCGCTTCATCCCAGGGCTTTGAAGCCCGGACCTCAGCGCGGCGCCCCGTCCGTTGTTCCATTGAACCCGAACAGTCGCGAGGGCCGCCTGGCGAGCCCGGTTGCGCAAGGATGGGTGCAGATGGACGCGATCTACGTTGGCATTGATGTGTCGAAGGACCGACTGGACGTGCATGTCCGTCCGAGCGGAGAAGCCTTTGCCGTGGCGCGTGACGGCAAAGGCCTGGAAGAGCTCGTTGCGCGCTTGCAGGCGATCTCGCCGGCGCTGATTGCGGTGGAGGCAACCGGCGGCTTCGAGACGATCGTTGCTGCGGCGCTGGCCGGCGCCCGGCTGCCGCTGGTGGTGGTCAACCCGGCCCAGATCCGGCACTTCGCGCAGGCGGTTGGCCAGCGCGCCAAGACGGACCCGATCGATGCGGCGGTCATCGCGCGGTTTGTCGAGGCGGTGCAGCCGGAGCCGCGTGCGATGCCGGATCAGGAAGCCCGGCTGCTGGCCGAACTGGTCAGCCGCCGACGGCAGATCATCGAGATGATCGTTGCCGAGCGTCAGCGCGAGAAGCGGGCCGAGAACGTCCGCGTCCGCAAGAGCCTTGCCCGCCATATCAAGGTCCTCGAGAAGGAGCTGCCGGAGATCGACAACGACATCGACACGCTGGTGCGCGGCTCGCCAGTCTGGCGCGCCAAGGAGGAGTTGCTGGTCAGCTTTCCTGGCGTGAGCAACACCCTCGCACGGACCTTCCTCGCCGAGGTGCCCGAGCTCGGCACGCTCAATCGGCGTCAGATTGCGAGCCTCGCCGGTCTTGCCCCGTTCACCCGCCAGTCGGGCCGCTGGAAGGGCAAGAGCATGATCGGCGGTGGAAGGGCCAAGCTGCGCGCCGGGCTCTACATGGCCGCCCTGTCGGCCAGCCGATACCATCCGCAGCTCAAGGTCTTCTACCGACGCCTGGTGACCGCTGGAAAGCCCAAGATGGTCGCCCTCATCGCCGTTGCACGCAAAGTCCTCACAACCCTCAACGCCATGCTCAGGGACCAAAAACCATGGCAACCCGCTTGACGAAGAACACAGTCGCTGAGGTGCGCGCGCTTGCGCGCCTCGAAGGATGAATCGACCAGAGATGGGGCCGTGCATCCTTCGAGGCTCGCAAGAGCTCGCACCTCAGGATGACGGGGACAGCTTAGGCAACTCAGCCAGAAGCGTCAGGTGGCCGATTTCGAACAAGGCGGCGAACTCGGCTCGCCGCCCTCCTCCGCGGCTCAGGTCGGCTTGCCGCGTCCGTTCTTCTCGGCCGCGCGGCGCAGTGCGTCGGCGAGCGCGCCGCCGCCGGACTGCTCCTGCGGCCGGCGCGGAGCCGACGACGTCATCTTGCCGGAGCCGCGCGAGAAATCGCGCGACGGCGCCGCATTGTCCTTCTTCGGCCCGATCTCGTCGTCAAGCCGCAGCGTCAGCGCGATGCGCTTGCGCGCGACCTCGACGTCCAGCACCTTGACCTTGACGATGTCGCCGGGCTTCACCACCTCGCGCGGGTCCTTGATGAAATTCCGCGACATCGCCGAGATGTGCACCAGCCCATCCTGGTGCACGCCGATATCGACGAACGCGCCGAACGCGGCAACGTTGGTCACGGTGCCCTCGAGAATCATGCCCTTCTTGAGGTCCTTGACCTCCTCGACGCCCTCCTTGAACACCGCCGCCTTGAACGCCGGACGCGGGTCGCGGCCGGGCTTTTCCAGCTCGCGCAGAATGTCGGTGACGGTCGGCAATCCGAACGTATCGTCGACGAAGGACTGCGGCTTGAGACCCCGCACCACGTCGGCATTACCGATCAGCGCCTTGATGTCGCTCTTGGTCGCCTCGAGGATGCGGCGTACCACTGGATAGGCTTCCGGATGCACGCCGGATGAATCGAGCGGATCCTCGCCATTGCTGATGCGCAGGAAGCCGGCGCACTGCTCGAACGCCTTCGGCCCGAGCCGCGGCACCTCTTTCAGCGCCTTGCGCGACTTGAACGGGCCGTTGGCATCGCGGTGCTGCACAATGCTCTGCGCCAGTCCCTGGCCGATGCCCGACACTCGCGCGAGCAGCGGCACCGAGGCGGTATTGGCATCGACGCCGACCGCGTTCACGCAGTCTTCCACCACGGCATCGAGCGAGCGCGCGAGCTTGGCCTCGCCGAGGTCGTGCTGGTATTGGCCGACGCCGATCGCCTTCGGATCGATCTTGACCAGCTCGGCCAAGGGATCCTGCAGGCGCCGCGCGATCGAGACCGCGCCGCGAATGGTGACGTCGAGGTCGGGCAATTCGTTCGAGGCGAAGGCCGAGGCCGAGTAGACCGATGCGCCGGCTTCGGAGACCACGATCTTGGTCATCTTGCGCTCGGGCAGCCGCTTCACGAGCTCGGCGGCGAGCTTGTCGGTCTCGCGCGAGGCGGTGCCGTTGCCGATCGCAATCAGCTCGACGCCATGCTCGATCGCGAGCTTGCCGAGAATGGCGAGCGCCTCATCCCAGCGCCGCTGCGGCTCGTGCGGGAAGATCGCCGTATGCGCCACCACCTTGCCGGTCGCATCGATCACCGCGACCTTGACGCCGGTGCGATAGCCGGGATCGAGCCCCATAGTGGCGCGCGCGCCGGCCGGCGCCGCGAGCAAGAGGTCGCGCAGATTCGAGGCGAACACGCGCACCGCCTCGGTCTCGGCCGCGGTCCACAGCCGCAGCCGCAAATCGATGTTAAGATGGATCTGGATTTTGGTGCGCCAGGCCCAGCGCACCGTCTCGGTCAGCCATTTGTCGCCCTTGCGGCCCTGGTTCGAGATCGCAAAGCGGTTCATGATCTTGAGCTCGTAGAGGCCGGGCTGGCCTACGACCGGCTCCTGCGCCTCCGGCTTGATCGCGAGGTCGAGGATCTCTTCCTTCTCGCCGCGGAACAGTGCCAGGATGCGGTGCGACGGCAGCTTCGGCAGCGGCTCGGAGAAATCGAAATAGTCCTTGAACTTCTCGCCTCCGGTCTTCTTGCCGGTGCGGACGGTCGAGGCCATGATGCCGTTCGACCACATCTCCTCGCGCAGCGCGCCGATCAGGTCGGCATCCTCGGCGAAGCGCTCGACCAGGATCGCGCGCGCGCCGTCGAGCGCCGCGGCGACGTCGGCCACCTGCTTCTCGGCATTGACGAAGGGCGTCGCGGCCTCGTTCGGATCGCTCTCGGGCTGCGTCAGAAGCTGATCGGCGAGCGGCTCGAGGCCGGCTTCCTTGGCGATCTCGGCCTTGGTGCGACGCTTCGGCTTGTAGGGCAGATAGATGTCCTCGAGCCGGCCCTTGCTGTCGGCGGCCATGATCTGGGCCTCGAGCGTGGCGTCGAGCTTGCCCTGCTCGCGGATCGAATTGAGCACCGCGGTGCGGCGCTCCTCGAGCTCGCGCAAATACGTCAGCCGTTCTTCCAGCGCGCGCAGCTGGGCGTCATCAAGCGCGCCGGTGAGCTCCTTGCGGTATCGCGCGATGAACGGCACCGTGGCGCCGCCGTCGAGCAGCGTCACCGCCGCCTCGACCTGTTCGTCGCGAACACCCAGCTCCTGCGCAATCTGATGATGAATCTTTGCCACGCCCGTCTCTCTGAAATTCCGTTGCGCCGCCGGATCACCGATGGCGCGGAGGCCGCTTATGAACCATCCCGGATTGATTCATCAAGGCGCGCTGTGGATCAAATTGGGCGCGGGCCGCAATCTATTTCCGGGATGTTGGCCGTCCGCGGCTTGACAAATAGATGCGCGCGGCGTTGCCGCCGAAAATCGCGGCCCTCGCGTCACTTGACAAATCAGCCAGCAAGGTCTCCGCCGCCGCGAACCAGTGCGCATAGCCGCCGGCGAGATTGACGACGGGCCAGTCGCTGCCCCACAGCATCCGCTGCTGCCCGAAACATGCCAGTGCATGATCCACGGCCTCGCTGAGATCGGCAACCTGCCAGTTCGGTGCCGCCTCGGTCGCAAGGCCCGAGAGTTTGCAGACGACGTTGGATCGTGTGGCGAGGCTTGCGATGTCGTCCTTCCAGGCTGCGATGTCGCCGGTCGCAAGGTGCGGCTTGCCGAAATGGTCGAGCACGAATTGCAGGTCCGGATGGCGATCGACCACCTGAATGAGCCGCGGCAAATGGCGCGGCAGCACCAGCGCGTCGAAGACGAGGTCATGCCGCGCCATGGCCTCGAGCGGCGCCGCCAGTTCGGGGCGCAGCAGCCAGTCGTCACCGGCGATGTCCTGCACCATCGGCCGCAGACCGACCAGGAGCTCGCGCCCGGCAAACGCGTCGATCCGCGCCGCGGCGTCGGCGGCGTCGAAGTCGATCCAGCCGACCACGCCGCGCACCTGCTCGGCGCCTTTTGCGATATCAAGCAAAAATGTGGTCTCCGCTTCAGTCGGCGCGGCCTGCACCAGGATGGTGCCTTCGATCCCGGCCGCGGCGAGATGCGGCGCGAGATCGGCCAGGCCGAAGTCGCGGTAGATCGGCCCGCGCTCGGGCGTCAGCCAGCCGTAATCCGCGCGCGCCAAGGTCCAGACATGGTGATGGGCGTCGATCCGCATCATGTCGGCACCGGCGCATGCTGGTCGAGCAGCCCCTCATTCTTCAGGTCGCGCCACAGCGCGGCAGGCGCGGGCGACGACAACGCGGCGACGTTGCGCTCGACCTCCTGCGGCGTCTGCGCGCCGAGCACGAGGCTTGCCACCGCCGGATGGCCGAGCGCGAAATGCAGCGCCGCGGTCGGCAGCGCCACGTTGTGGGCGCGGCAGACCCGATCGATCGCCGCCACCTTCTGCATCACGTCCGGCGGCGCATCCTTGTAATTGTACTTGGCACCGGCAACCGCGCCGGTCGCCAGGATGCCGGAGTTGAAGACGCCACCGAGCATCATGCCGATGTCCTTTGCTTGCGCCAGCGGCAGGAATTCGGCGAGTGCGGGTTGCTCGAGCAGCGAGTAGCGGCCGGCAAGCAGCATGGTGTCGAACGTTCCGGCCTTGGCGAAGCGCACGCACATCTCGGCCTCGTTGACGCCGATCCCGATGCCCTTGACCACGCGCTCGGAACGCAACTTGTCGAGCGCGACATAGGCGCCTTCCATCGCCTCGCGAAACCGCGCCTCGATCGCGTCAGTTCCGTGGGTCCAGACGTCGACGTCGTGGATCAGCAGCAGGTCGATGCGATCGGTGCCGAGCCGCAGCAGCGACTGCTCCACCGAGCGCATGGTGCCGTCATAGGAATAGTCGAACACCGCGCGATGCGGCGCGCCGCCGGCGAAATTGGAGCCGCGGCCGTGGAACGGGTCCATCCAGCGCCCGACCTTGGTGCAGACGACGACGTTGTCGCGCGCCACGCGGCGCAGCGCGGTGCCGCTGCGGTGTTCGGCGAGGCCATGGCCGTAGAGCGGCGAGGAATCCAGCAGGTTGATGCCCAGCGCAAACGCCCGCTCCGCTGCTGCGATCGCAGCAGTGTCGTCGAGCCGTGCGAACAGGTCGCCGAGCGGCGCCGTGCCGAAGCCGAGAATGGAGACATCGAGCCCGGTGCGGCCGAGCCTGCGGCGTGGCAGTGCCGGGGAGCCTGGATCGGAGGATTGTTGTTGGGTCATTATGGCCTCCCGCCTGCGTTTCTTGTTAGCCCCTCATCAGACTAGCGTCGTTGACCAGGATCGTGAAGAGACCTTGGCGGCCGACGCCGCGGTGTGGTCTCTCATCGCGCACGCACCACATCGCTAAAGCGCAATGCACAGCTTCACGTTGCCCATCGGCGGGAGATAGGCTATGGGAGCGCTCCGCAACTTCAACGCAGGAGGCGACGATGTTCAGGTCTGTGCGCTTCCCGGGTTCGCCGCGCGATATTTGACGCGCGTCCCGGGATCGGATCCCGGGTGAAATCGCAACACCCACACGCAATCGAATCTGCCGCGGGCCTTCGGCTCCGCGCTTGCGGAACTGTTGTCATGACCTCGACGCTTCTGGTGACCTCTCGTCGCGAGGCCACACGCTCCGTGCTGCTCGAACATCAGCTGCGGAGGTATCATCCACACGTTCAGGGAAAGGTCCGCGCGCTGGCCATGCGGCACACGCGTCTTGCGGACCTTGCCGCGAGCTTCCCTGCGCTGCTATTCGCGCTGGCGGTCCCGCGAGCC
This sequence comes from Bradyrhizobium brasilense, assembly GCF_029714345.1. Taxonomy (NCBI): domain Bacteria; kingdom Pseudomonadati; phylum Pseudomonadota; class Alphaproteobacteria; order Hyphomicrobiales; family Nitrobacteraceae; genus Bradyrhizobium; species Bradyrhizobium brasilense. Next base: position 2,072,488 of record NZ_CP121669.1, on the reverse strand, counting down.
GGGATCGCTTCGGCGCGCGCACGCGCATCCGTCATCGACGGCCGCTCGCTCGCGGACGCCGCGGCCGCGGCGGGCATTCCGCTGTGGCTGCGAAGATTGCCGCCGGAGGCATTCACCGCTCCAATCACGGGACTGCCCGATGACGAGCTGTTTCGCCGGCAGATCGCGAACCACCTGCCGCTATCACCGAAGCTCGCGCCGATCTGGCTGAGATCCGTCGCGGCGGTTGCCGAGCTCGCACATGGACCGGCGGCGGTCTGGATCGCGCGCGAGCTGGTCCGAGCGCCGCCGCGCACCCGTGATGCGCATCCGCCACCGCCGCTTCGTTGCTAATCGTCGGCAACAATCTGCTGGGCAAGGTTGTCGACCACCACAGGACTCTCGAAATAGGTGACGATCGGATCGGCGCCATATTTCTCCCGTGCGCGGGCGCGCCACGCATCGGTGTACAGCGCTTCCGCCTCCACTCTCGAGTCCCAGAAATAGATACCGCCGGCCGTCATCCCGTCCTCGGACAGCAAATAGGTCTTTCGGAACAGCCCCTGAATGCCGCGATAGATCGGCGCGGTACTCAGGAAGATGCTGCGAGCTTCCTCGCGCGTGATCGGCTTCGGCAGCTTGAACGTCGTGACAGCGGTAATCATCCGGATCTCCTCGGGTTCATTCTTGACATCATTGTCAATATTGACGATTGTGTCAACAATGACCCGATGGAGTGGATCGAATGGTGGGCGTGCGTCAGTTCGACGAGGACGAGATGATCGCAACCGCGCTAGACGTGTTCTGGCGCAAGGGCCTGCACGATGCGACCATGCAGGACCTCGCGGCCGCGACCGGCGTCCAGCGCGGCAGCCTCTACAACGCCTATGGCGACAAGGAAGCGATCTTCCTGCGCGCCTTCGATCAGTATGCCGCGCAATTCCTGGACGCGGCCGGCAGCGCGCTGGCGCAGGGCGATACCTCGGCGAGACTGAGGGACTTCTTTGACATGATCATCGTCAACATGACGAACGGCACGCCGCAGCGGGGCTGCCTGACGACGCGCACCGCGCTGGACGCTGCCATTTCGAGCGCGGATGTGCGTCAGCGCGTGCTGGACGTGCTCACCCGGCTCGAGCAGCTGGTCGGCAAAGCCATCAGCGCGGCGCCGAACAGGCGCAGCACGGCCGATGCAAACCGGCTGGCGCGCGTCATCGTGACGTTCACGCGCGGGCTCGCCGTGATGGAGCGCGCCGGATACAGCCGCAAGCAGTTGAGGGAGTCGGCCACCACGTTCATCGATGCCGTGATTGGCGACGCCTGAGGCGGCGTCCTTGTTGCGGCGACGGCGTCATCGAATGGGAGAAACCAGCATGCAGGAACGGAACGGCGGCTGCCTGTGCGGCGCGGTGCGTTACACGCTCAAGAGCGAACCGCGGAGCATCGCGATATGTCATTGCACACATTGCCAGCGGCAAAGCGGCAGCCTGTTTTCGTTCAACCTCGTGATCCGCGAAGCCGACTACCAGCAGTCGGGCGAGACGGTGATGTTCGTCGACAAGGGCGACAGCGGCCATCCGGTCCATCGTCATTTCTGCGGGCGCTGCGGGTCCCCTCTGCTGGCGAAGACCGCATTGATGCCCGGCAAGGTCGTGGTGAAAGCCGGCACGCTTGACAGCATGGAGGGATTGCAGCCGCAAGCCGAGATCTATACCGATCGCGCCGTCGCATGGCTCACGCCGATCCCCGGCGCTGCGCGCTTTGCCCGGAACGTGTGACCGGACGCGCCGGTCACGAACGCAGCGGGAACGGATTCAGCCTGGCCAGGGTTGCCACCGTTCCGATTGCATCGGAACGGTGGCTCTCGATTTTGCTCTGACGCGTTTTCTTCACGCGAACCGATATCAGCTTCGCTCGAAAACGCTCCGGCGATCATTGACCGGCCGGCAGTTCGGCGTAGTTGCCGTCCTTGTCGCGGCGGTACACGACGTAGTCGATCAGGGTGATGTCACCCTTCGGCGTGTAGCTGATCTTGCCGAGCACGGTATCCCAGCTTCCGGCCTTGATGGCCGCCGCGACCTTCTTGGCGTCCGTGGTCTGGGCACGGGCTGCGGCCTGGCTCCAGATCTGGAACGCGGCATAGCTGTAGAGCGTGTAGCCGTCGGGATCGATGCCCTTGTCCTTGAACTTCTTCAAGGTCGCGGCCGCGGTCGCCTTCTTGCGCGGGTCGGGCGAGAAGGTGAACAGCGAGCCTTCGGCGAGCGGACCTGCGATCGCGGCGAACTGCTTGTCGACCAGGGCGTCGCCGCCCATCAGCACCGCATTGACGCCCTGCTCGCGCATCTGGCGCAGGATCAACGCTGCCTCGGCATAATAGCCGCCGACATAGACGAAATCGATCGACTCCTTCTTGAAGCGGGATACCAGGGCAGCAAAATCCTTGTCGCCCTTGGTATAGGCCTCATAGAGCTTTTCCTTCACGCCCGCGGCGTTGATGGCGTTCTTCGTTTCGTCGGCAAGGCCTTTGCCGTAGGTCGTCTTGTCGTGGATGATCGCGACGTTCTTGGTCTTGCAGTTCTTGATAATGTAGGCGGCCGCAACCGTGCCCTGCTGGTCATCCCGGCCGCAGACACGGAATGTGTTCCACAACCCGCGCTCGGTGAATTGCGGATTGGTCGAGCCCGGCGTGATCTGCAGCACATTGCCCTCGGCATAGGCGTCCGACGCAGGGATCGAGGTCGATGAGCAGAAATGCCCAACGACGAACGGAATCCTCGCGCCTGCCATCTTCTCGGCAACCGACACCGCCTGCTTCGGATCGCAGGCATCGTCGCCGACCTCCAGCTTCAGCTTCTTGCCAAGCACGCCACCCGCCGCATTGATGTCGGCAATCGCGAGATCAGCACCGTTCTTGAACTGCTGGCCAAAGCTCGCCTCGGAGCCGGTCATCGGCCCGACCACGGCAACACTGATATCCTGTGCCGTGGCGGCGCCGGACAAGGCCAGGCTCGCGCCGAGCGCAAGGAAATATCCTCGAAGTGCAAACTTCATCACATTCTCCTCGATGGTCTCAAGTCGCCTCAATGCATCGCAGTCGACGAATCCGCCGATTGCAACGATCGCCGGGGGGCTGCCGTTTAAGCGCGAGACGATTGGCAGGCTCGGACTGAGGCGACGGGGGATTGGACATATGCGACATCGGGCAACAATGTGAAACACGTTGTCGTGCATTGACGTCTGAAATCGCCCACAGCGGACGTGATTGGGCGGCGATGTTGTGTGCGCGACAGCACACAGGCTGGCGGAGAGCGCAGTTTGCGACGTCGCCCGAGATCGACCAGATGCCGGACGACGGCGCCGCGCAGCTTGGGCGTCGCGAGCTGGTAGCTGTCGTCAAGCTCCCTGATGTAGAGCGCCGGCAGACGCATCGCCTCGGTGTTCGCGGGCAACGACCGGTTCAGCATGTCCTCGGGATCGCGGACCAGCAGTGCCAGCGCCTTGCGCGGGAGCCTGAGACCGACGAAACGGCTCGGCGAGACCGGGACCACCATGTTGCCGACCTCCGCGCTCGACTCCAGCACGGCCTGCCCCGGGCCCAGCTCGATGTCGCGGCCGCGCTGCGACGCGCGGGCGTTGCCGCTCGTGATGATCGTCAGCACAAGGTCGTCATTGCCGTCGAGCAGCTCGCGCGGCCGTGCGATCTTGAGGTTGCTGCACGCCCAGGACCCGATCCCGAGCCCAGGCAGCTCGCGCACATTGGCTTCGGCATGGAACGCGCCGACGCTCAGTGGCTCCGGATCGAGCTTCACGATCATCCGCCCGATCTGCTCGCGAAAGATCGGCAAGCGGTCGCGCTCGCCGAAATCCGCGGTCGAGAACCGAAACCCGGCGATATCCGGCGACTGCATCGTCATCGGCCAATTCTCATGGCGGCGGGAGGTCGCCGGTGATATGGGGCCGATTTGTGGCAGCATGACACCGCTCGAGTGCACGGGACCGTGCTTACGCGTCGGCACTTTTGCTGCAGACAAGCGATGCTCGGCCGGATCATCCTGACGTTCTTGTCGGGTCTGAAATGCAACCGAGACCGAAATCGTGCTCACTCGATATTGCCCGGTGTCGTCATGCCAAGCCGTTACGCGGATTATAATTGACTGACCGGACGGTCAATAGTAATCCAAGCGCAGGTCACGCGACCTTCGGCCACCAGAAGCCGCAACGGGAGGTCATCATGGTCAGCGATTTGGTGTTGACCGATATCCGCGCCGGATATCGCGTCGTGACGCTCAACACCTTTCTCGAAAAGCGCGCGACGCGCTTTGTCGGACGAGCCAAAGCTTGAACGTTCGGATTGAACGTTCCGCCGTCAAGGCGAGACGCATCATTGATCACAAGTCAGAAGGTCCAATTGCGATGACACAGCCTCAATCCAGTGGTGCACGGACGGCGGGCAACGTCATGAAGCTCGACAGCTTCGTGCGCGGAAAATGGTCCGGCCCGGGCGAACCGGCAGCCGAGATTCACAGTGCCGTCACCGGCGATGTGGTGGCGGTCACCATCAGGAGCGATCTCGACATGCGCGAGATCCTCGCCTATGGCCGCGCGATCGGCGGCAAACATCTCAGAAAGCTGACGTTCCATCAGCGCGCGGGCCTACTGAAGGCGCTGGCCGACTATCTGACCCAGCACAAGGACCGGCTCTACAAACTGTCATTCCACGCAGGCGCAACCCGCACCGACGCAATGATCGACGTCGACGGCGGTATCGGCACGTTGTTCGCCTATGCTGGCAAGGGCCGCCGCGAGCTCCCGAACAGCAAATTCCTGCTCGATGGCAATGTCGAGGGGCTCTCCAAGGCTGGTGCATTCGCCGGTCAGCATATCGTCATGCCGCTGCACGGCGTCGCCGTGCACATCAACGCATTCAACTTCCCGTGCTGGGGCATGCTGGAGAAGCTGGCGCCGGCGCTGCTGGCCGGCGTGCCCGTCGTGACGAAGCCCGCGACGGTCACCTCCTATGTGGCCTACGAGCTGGTCCGGCTGATCACCGAATCCGGCGTGCTGCCCGAAGGCGTGCTGCAATTCATCGTCGGATCGACCGGCGACCTGCTCGACCATCTGACCTGCCAGGACGTGGTATCCTTCACAGGCTCGGCCGACACGTCGCAAAAACTGCAGCGGCATCCGGTCATCGCGCGCGAGGCGGTCAGGTTCATCGCCGAACGGGATTCGCTGAACGCCGCAATCCTCGCTCCGGACGCAGTGCCGGGAAGTCCGGAGTTCGACCTCTTCGTCAAGGAAGTGGCGAAGGAGATGACGGTCAAGGCCGGCCAGAAATGCACCGCGATCCGTCGCGCGCTGGTGCCGTCGGCGCAGCTCGATGCCGTGATCACGGCGCTGCGCGACCGTCTGGCCAAGGTCACGATCGGCAATCCCGAAAACGACAAGGTCAGGATGGGGCCGCTAGTCGGGCTCGGCCAGCGCAGCGATGTGCTTGCCCATGTCGCGAAGCTTCGCGCCGAAGCCGAACTGGTGGCCGGCGATCCCGGCAACTTCGGGCTGCTCGATGCCGACGCGAAGCGCGGCGCCTTCGTTCCGCCGCTGCTGCTGCATTGCGCCAAGCCGCTCGCCGCATCCGCAGTCCACGAGATCGAGGCGTTCGGGCCTGTCAGCACCGTGATGGGTTACGACGATCTGGAGCAGGCCATCGCGCTGACCAATCGCGGCGGCGGCAGCCTCGTCGCATCCATCTACACGCACGACATCCGGGCCGCGACCGAACTGGCGTTTGGCATCGGCAGTTTTCACGGTCGCGTCGCGATCATCGACCGCGACTGCGCGAGCGAGCACACCGGACACGGTTCGCCGATGCCGCAGATGGTTCACGGCGGCCCCGGCCGGGCCGGCGGCGGCGAGGAACTGGGCGGCGTCCGCAGCCTCCAGCACTACATGCAGCGCACTGCCTTGCAGGGCTCGCCGGCGATGCTGAGCGGCGTCACCGGCCGCTGGTTCAAGGGCAGCCCGATGCTCGAAGGCGACCTGCACCCGTTCCGCTATCACTATGACGATCTCGAGATCGGCCGCACGCTGGTCTCGAAGTCGCGGCAGATCACGCTCGACGACATCGAGCACTTCGCGCATTTCACGGGCGACACCTTCTACGCCCATATGGACGAGGAAGCGACCAAGGGGCATCCGTTCTTCCCGGGCCGCGTCGCGCATGGCTATCTGCTGCTGTCGTTTGCGGCCGGCCTGTTCGTCGATCCCGACTACGGGCCGGTGCTGGCGAATTACGGCCTCGACTCGCTGCGCTTCGTCAAACCCGTCCAGCCCGGCGAACAGATCCAGGTGCGGCTGACCGCGAAGGAGAAGATGCCGCGCAACAAGCAATATGGCGAGGTACGCTGGGACGTCGAGATCACGACCGGCACCGGCGAAACCGCGGCGACCTACGAGCTGCTGACCATGAACGCGATGCGGGGTTAGGAGGCGCGTCAGAGCAACTCGGCCTGCCGGCTGCGGCCGGCCGATCTCGCCTTGCCGCGCGGCCGGGTGACGGCGGCCGCGGCATCGTCGGCGCCGGCCAGCACGAGTTGCGCGACGAAACCAGCATATTCGGCGCGGGTCATCGGCCCGCCCTCGCGAAACCACATGTAATGCCAGTTCAGCATGCCGAAGACGCTCATCGTCAGCGGCTTGAGCAGGCGCTTGTGCTTCGCCGCCGGCACGGCGGCGGCGAGTGCGTCCGACATGATCCCGACCAGGATCCGCTCGCTTGCGAGCAGCGGCTGCTGCTTGTCCTTCGGCAACAGCTTGAGACTTGAGATCTGGACCTGATGTTCGGCGTCGGCATGCCGGTAGAGCTCGAGCAGGGTCGCAACGATCGTCCTGAAGCGCGCGACCGGATCGCCGGCCTGTGCGCTCGCCTTGCGGACCGCCGCCACCAGCTTCGCGAGGTGCGACGACAGGATATCGAACAGGATCGCTTCCTTGTCGGGATAATAGTGATAGAGCAGCGCCTTCGAAACCCCGCAGGCATCGGCGATGGTGTTCATCGACGTGCCGACATATCCCGATGCGGCGAACAGCTCGGCCGAGCGATGCAGCATCGAGAGGCGCTTGTCGTCATAGTCCTTGGCGCGCGATCGGGCCATGTCTTGTCCGTTCCACCAGGCGGCCGTTCGGCCATCGTCCAAAGATGTCTGTCAAGAGCCGCAAAGTTCCGCGACCGCAGCCCCGCCTCCGAACCGCTATTTATTGACCATCCGGTCGGACAATTCCATGGCTGAGTTGGAATGGCGCCTCAGTCTCGAGGTGACGCCTGGATGAACCGCTAGACCCAGCCACCATCCACGATATGGCTCTGGTTGGTGCAGGCACCGCTGTCATCGGCGGCAAAGAACAGCACGACGCGGGCGATATCATCAGGCACGAGTTTGCGCTTGAGGCATTGGCGCTGCATCAGCTCGGCCACGCCTTCAGACGTCAACCACAGATCCTGCTGCCGCTGGGTCATGATCCATCCGGGCAGGATGGAATTGACCCGTATGTTGTGCGGCCCAAGATCGCGGGCCAGCGCCCGGGTGAGTCCCTGAACGGCTGATTTGGCCGTTGTGTAGCAAGGCATGTTGCCCTGGCCGATCACCCAGCTCACCGAGCCGATGTTGACGATCGAACCGCCCCCTGCCTGCTTCATGTCCGGCGCGACCGCCTGGGCGCTGAAGAACTGGTGCTTCAGGTTGACGGCGATCCGCTCGTCCCAGAATTCCGGTGTGACGTCCTCAATCGCGTGACGGTCGTCGCGGGCCGCATTGTTGACCAAGATGGTGACCGGCCCGAGCGCCTCGCGGAGGCCGGCGACTGCGCGCCGCAGCGCGCCGATATCGCGCAGATCGGCATGTTCGAAGTGCACGCGGGCTTGCGCCCCGAGATCGGACAGCAGCTGCTCCGACGACGTCAGGTCGATATCGATGAATCCGACCCGCGCGCCCTGGCCGATGAACCGGCGGACGATCGCCTCGCCGATGCCGGAACCGCCGCCGGTGACCAGTACGGTCCGGTCCTTGAGACTTGGATAGATGGCGCCCTGCATTGGCATCCTCTCGATATTGGCGCCTGAAGGGCGTCGGTTGCGTTGCTGCGGCTCAGGCAAAAGGGCCACAGATTCCGAGGTTCACTCGGTTGTCTCCATGAGGCTGCGGTCCACGACCCGCAGCGTCCGCCGCACCATGCCGTCGACGATGGTCGCCGACTCGCTTGGACGCACATATATTGCCGTGGACTTGAGCAGCCACGGCAGCACCGCCTGGTCGAGCCTCTCCTCATAGGCACTGCGCATCATGTCGAATGCCTGCAGGCCGGGACCTGCGAGGATGACATGATGCGGGCGCAGCACCGATATCGTCGTGGCGACCGCTTCGGCAAGCGCGTGACCCGCCTGCTGGAACAAGTGCTCGAGACGGGAATCGCCGCTCCGCGCCCGATCGCGCAACAGAGCCATCTGCGCCTCGGACGGTTGCTGCGACGCCGCCGGCGGCAGGTCGAGAAAGGTGCGGGCATCGCGGTAAAGCGCATAGTCGGCAAGATGGGCCTCGATGCAGCCGCGCTGACCGCAGCGGCATTGCGGGCCGTTCAGCGCCAATTTGACATGACCGATCTCACTGCCCGCGCCGGCACCCCAGCGCGCTTCACCGTCGACAATGATGCCCATGCCGACGCCGTGGCCCACCATGATCGTGGCCGTGAGGCCCTGCGCCAGTGCCGGTTCGGCGGCAGCGAGGGACAGCGCGACCGCGACCGCGTCGTTCGCCATCACGACTTCGACAGCGAACGCCTGGTGGATCGGCTTGGCAAGATCGACGTCGGTGATCGACAGCGCCGGGCTCCACAGATGCCGGCCGGTATCGCCGTCGACGATGCCCTGCAGCGCTATTCCGATTCCGAGCAAGCGATGTCGCGGCGTGGCGGTCGCCTCAAGCATGGCGTCGATCTGTGCGATCACGAGCTCGCATAGTGCGCTTGCATCGAGCGCGCGCGTCGCGAGTTCAAGTCGCGATTGCGCCAGGGCGGAGCCGCTGAAATCGGCGATCAGTGTCTCGACCAGATTCATGCGCAGCGAGACCGCGATGATGCGGCCAAATTCGGGATTCAGGGTCAGCAGGACTGCCGGCCGGCCGCGGCGACGGCCACCATCCGCGTCCTCTTCGTCGGCGTCGTCGGGCCACAGCGTCGCCGCATCTGTCTCGGCTTCGCACAGCAGGTCCTCCGCCATCAGCTTCGACGTGATGGCCGAAATGGCGGGGAAGCTCAGGCCCGTGCTGCGTGCGAGCTCGACCCGCGGCAACGGCCCCTGGCGTCGCAGTACCTCGACGAGACGGCCGGGGTTCGATCCGCGGGCCAGGCTCGAAGCACGTCTCAACGGCTCGGGCTGTTCGTTCATATTGCGCCTTTTAATTCGCTTGATGAAATTATTCAACGCGGGCTACTCGTTTGTGGGTTCAAAAAGCGCGGATAGCGACTGAAAAATATCACTCCCATACTATTATTGGCCGAAGGCGTGATTATGAACATCCTTGACTGGACATTTTGTCGCGCTAATTTATTAGTTGAGTGAATAAAATAAGGCGTGGAAAGCGCCGGGCGTGAATCCCCTCACCGGGGGTGTCGACAGGGAGGTGCATATGAATGTCTCAACCAGAAAATTGATCGTGCCGCTCTTGGCGGGCGCTGCCGCGCTCGCCATGGCGACGGGGGTAGCACAGGCACAGCAGAAAAAGACCACCATCGCGCTGGTGACCAATGTCGCGGCCGACTTCTGGACCATCGCGAGCCGTGGGCTTGAGAAGGCGCAGAAGGAGCACCCGGACTACAATATCGAATTGATCGTCACCAATGAAGGGACGGCGGCCGGCCAGCGGCGCGAACTGGATGATCTGCTGGTGCGCGGCGTCGCCGGTATCTCGATCTCGGTCGACGATGCACCGCATGCAACCGAAGAACTTAACAAGGTTGCGGCCAAGACCGTGCTGATCACCACGGACAGCGACGCGCCGCAGAGCAATCGCCTCGCCTATATCGGCACCGACAACGTCGCGGCGGGGCGACAGGCCGGCGAGGAGATCAAGAAGGCGCTGCCGAACGGCGGCAAGATCGCACTGTTCGTCGGAACGATGGACGCCGACAACGCCCGCGAGCGGGTGCAGGGCATCAAGGAAGCGATCGCCGGCACCAAGGTCGAACTGGTCGACGTGTTCACCGACCAGGTGGACTTCGCCAAGGCCAAGGCGAACATGGAGAACGTGCTCGTCAAATATCCCGACATCGCGCTGCTGTCCGGCCTGTGGAGCTACGAGACGCCGCTGATCTATGACGCGGTGAAGGCCGCAGGCAAGGCCGGCAAGGTCAAGATCGTCGGCTTCGACGAGGATCAGCGGACGCTGCGCGGCATTTCCGACGGCACGATCGAATCCACGGTCGTGCAGCAGCCCTACGAGTTCGGCTATCTCTCCGCCACCAACATCATCAAGACGCTGAACGGCGACAAGTCCTGGATTCCGAAGGACAGCAAGCTGATCGTGCCGACCAAGGTGATCAGCAAGACCAACGTCGCGGAGTTCGCCGCACATCTGAAGGAACTGCTCAAGAAGTAACTTCAGTCGGCTTCAACGCCCGGCCGCCACAGGCCGCCGGGCGTTGTGCAGGAGGACATGCCGAATGGCGGAAACGCTGCTGGAACTCAGCGGAATCAGCAAGACCTATCCCGGCGTCAGGGCGCTCGACGACGTCAATTTGCGCGTCAATCGCGGCGAGGTGCTGGGCCTGGTCGGCGAGAACGGCGCCGGCAAATCGACGCTGATGCGCGTGCTCGCCGGCGTGATCGCGCCGAGCGCCGGCGTGATCCGCATCGGCAGCACCGAGCACGCCCGGATGACGGTGACCGAGGCGACGCGATCTGGCATCGCCTTCGTGCACCAGGAACTGAACCTGTTCGAGAATCTCGACGTCGCGGCCAATGTCTTCATCGGACGCGAGAAGCTGGCCGGCGGCCCGCTGAAGCTGGTGGACAATGCGCAGATGCACGCCCGCGTGATGCCGCTGCTGGAACGGCTGGGCGCCGATTTCATGCCGGGCACGCTGGTCGAGAATTTGTCGATCGCGGAGCGCCAGATGGTGGAGATAGCCAAGGCGCTCTCGATCGACGCCCGCGTCATCATCATGGACGAACCGACCTCCAGCCTGACGATTTCGGAGACGGAGCGGCTGCTTGAGGTGATTGCCGACCTGAAGACGCACGGCATCTCGGTGATCTACATCTCTCACCGGCTCGGCGAGATCATGAGCTGCGCCGATCGCGTCGTGGTGCTGCGCGACGGGCGCACGGTGGGGGAATTGGCGCGCGACGAGCTCAGCCACGCCGGCATGATCCGGCTGATGATCGGCCGCGACCTGAAGGCGCTGTATACACCGCCATCCTGCACGCCGCAGCCCGGCGGCTGCGATATCGCCGGCGTCGTGACCACTGCCTTTCCTGACCGGCAGATCAATCTGTCGGTGCGGCGCGGCGAGATCCTCGGCCTCGCCGGGCTCGTCGGCGCCGGCCGCACCTCGCTTGCCCGCGCGGTGTTCGGCGTCGATCCGCTGCTGGGCGGCGAGATCCGGATCGACAACGCGCCGGTCGGCGTCGCCTCGCCGCGGGACGCGATCAGGCAAGGGATCTACCTGGTGCCGGAGGATCGCAAGAAATCCGGTCTGGTGCTGGAACTGCCGATCCGGGAGAACGTGACGCTCGCGAGCCTGCTGGATCATGCGCGGATGTGGCTGGTCAACGGGGCGGCCGAGCGCAGAATCGCCAAAGACCAGGCCAGGCGGCTGTCCATCAAGGCGCCGAGCATCGACATCGAAGCCGTGACGCTCTCCGGCGGCAACCAGCAAAAAGTGGTGCTGGGCAAGTGGCTCTCCATGCAGCCGCGCGTGATGTTCTTCGACGAGCCGACCCGCGGCATCGACGTCGGCGCCAAGAGCGAGATCTACGCGCTGATGCGCAGCCTCGCCGACCAGGGCGTCGCGATCGTGATGATCTCCTCGGACATGGAGGAAGTCATCGGCGTCTCCGACCGGGTGGCGGTGATGCATGAAGGCAGTGTCAGCGGCGTGATCGAGCGCGACCAGTTCAGCGAGTACAACGTGTTGAGGCTGGCGGTCGGCCAAGCACTCGAAACCATGGAGGCCGCTGCGCCATGATGAAGAAGGAACTCGGCCTGTTCTTGCTGCTGGCGGTGATCTCCGCCATCACCGGCGCGATCAATCCGGCCTTCCTGTCGGTCGTGAATCTGCTGAACATGGCCAATCTGATCGGCCTGTTCGGCGTATTCGCGCTGGGTGAAGGCCTCGTCATCATCACCGGAGGAATCGATCTTTCGCTCGGCTCGATGTTCGCGCTGCTCGGCGTCATCTTCGTCGACCTGCTGACGACCTATCAGGTGCCTTGGCCGTTCGCGCTGGTGCTGGTCCTGATGGGCGGGCTTGCGCTGGGCGGCATCCAGGGCTTCCTGATCACGCGGCTGAAAATGCAGCCCTTCATCGTAACGCTGTGCGGGTTGCTGATCTATCGCGGCGCCGCGCGCTACTACACCAGCGATTCGACGCGCGGCTTCGGCTACGGCGACGAGGCGAGCACGCTGAGCAATATCGCCTCCGGTAATATTGCGGGCATCCCGAACACCTTCATCTTCCTGATCATCCTTGCGCTGATCCTCGGCGTGCTGTTGCACCGCTCGGTCTACGGGCGCTGGCTTTATGCCGTGGGCAAGAACGAGGAAGCGGCGCGCTTCTCCGGCATCAACACTAATCTCGTGATTGCGACCGCCTATGTCATCAGCGGCGGGCTCGCCGGCGTCTCGACCGTGATGTTTGTGTTCTACACCAACTCGGTTTCTCCGAGTTCCTTCGGCAACTTCTACGAACTCTATGCGATCGCGGCGGCCGTCCTCGGCGGCTGTAGCCTGCGCGGCGGCGAGGGCTCCATTCTGGGCATCGCGCTGGGGACGGCGTTGCTGCAGGTGCTGCAGAACCTTGTGAACATCCTCGGTATTCCCAATTCGCTGAACTTCGCGGTGATGGGGACCGTGATCCTGATCGGTGTGCTGGCGGATCAGCAATTGCAGGCCCGTCGACGGCGCAAGGCCGCGCTGGCAGGCCTCGCCCGCACTGCGCCAAGATCGAAGGAAAGCACAATTCTGCAGGGCGCAGCTCAGCATAGCGCGGCTGCGTTGCCGACGACGACGGGCGATCAGGCATGACAACTCGAAAAGGAAGAACCCGGACCGGGAATATGGTCGCGGCGGCTTGAGTAGAGGAACGAGGGGAAGGAGTTCGAGGCGCAAGATCGATCAAGCTCGCGGCGCTCGTATCCAATTTGGCGCAGCAAGCCTGGCCCAGCTGAGCCGCAGGCAGACCCCTCGCCTCCGTCTTGAAGGGCTTTGCGCGCGTACGGATTCCATCTCTGGTTGACGGATCGATGCACTGAAACGACCACGTTCCCCGCTGAGGGGCTTTGGGCGGGAACGTGGCACAAAAATAGACAAAGCCGGGGACGCTGGGAGTGCAGAAAATGTCACTTAGGTCTGTAAACACCGCGCGGGCGTGCGGCGTGGGGATCGCGTTGTTATCTCTGTTCAGCGGCGGCGGCGCGCATGCGGCCGATCTCATGACGAAGGCTCCGCCGGTGCCTTACACCGAGACCGATGATTTCTGGACAAGACCATATCTGTTCGGCGATCTCGGCAGGACGCAACTAAAGGAGCGAGGGATCTCGCTGGCCCTGACGCTGGGCGACGAAGCCGTCGGCAATTTGTCGGGCGGCAACAGGAACACCGCGACCCAAGCCGGACAGCTTTTCTTTCAGGCCAAGTTCGACATGGCAAAACTTGCCGGTATCCAGGGCGGCACTGTTGGCCTCACGCTGGTCGACCGCTTCGGCCGCAACCTGAATGACGAGGCGGGAATTCCGGCGCTGCAGCTGACCAACGAAGTGTTCGGCCGCGGCAGCATTCTTCGCCTGACCGAACTCTACTACTCGCAGAAGCTGTTCGATGATCGCCTTGAGCTCAAGGGCGGCCGTCTTCCGGTCGGCTCCGACTTCTTCTTTGGCCTCTGCGAGTTCATCAACCTGACCTTCTGCGGCGGCCAGCCCGGCAACATCCAGGGTGGCTACATCTACAATTGGCCGGTGAGCCAATGGGCCGGTGTGGTGCACTACAACTTCGCCAAGGAATGGCAGCTTTCGGTCGGCGTCTACGATGCCAACCCGAACTACCTGACGACGTCGGACTCCGCGACTTACTTCCTGCCGGGTGTCCCCGGCTCTAGCCCCGCCTCGGGCGTGCTGGTGCCGGTCGAGGTGGTCTGGGCGCCGAGCGGTCCGTTGAACGGGACCTGGAGATTTGGCGGCTGGTATGACAGCGCATCGACAATTGATGGCGGCCTGCCGGGGATCATTGCGATCTCTCCGGGCACCGGCGGCGTCTCGGACCAGAATCTCGGAGATTCGCGCGGTCGTTATGGCGTCTACGAATCGATCCTGCAGCGGCTGACGGTTGAAGGTCCCAAGGCACAGGGCTGGTACACCTTCCTCAATACGACCGTCGCCGACCACCGCACGTCGTACCAGGATTACCAGATCGCATTCGGCTTCAGGCACACCGGAACGTTCGCCTCGCGCCCGGAGGACGAAGTCGGCTTTGCGGTCGGTACGACCCATGTGAATACGGCTGCGCTCACGCCCAACGCCGGAGGAAACGAAGTTCCGATCGAAGCCTGGTACGGGTGGCAGGCGACGGGCTGGATGAACCTGAAGTTCGACGCCCAGTATGTGATGCATCCTGGCGGGCGCGGGTACAATGCCGCCGGCGTGAAGACCGACAACGCCTGGATTCTCGGTCTGCGCACGCTGGTGCACTTCTGAGCGGAGGTGGCCAGCATGCTTGAGCAAAGCCAGCCATGGTAACCCCTCACGACGCCGGGCTAGCAGTCCTGGAGTTGAAGGGCATCGGCAAGGAGTTCGGCGCCATTCGCGCGTTGCATGGCGTCGACCTCCGCGTGTCGCCCGGCGAGGTGGTCGGCCTGATGGGCGACAACGGCGCCGGCAAGTCGACGCTCGTCAAGATCATTGCCGGCAACTTTCCGCCAAGTCGCGGCGAGATCCGCTTTGACGGCAAGGCGGTTCATTTCGCCCGTCCGATCGATGCCCGGGCGGTCGGCATAGAAGTAGTCTACCAGGACCTCGCACTCGCCGACAATCTCACGGCGGCGGCCAATGTTTTCCTCGGCCGCGAGCTCAAGCGCAAGCTTGGTCCATTCGCCTTGCTCGACCACAAGGCGATGGCAGCGCGCGCGCTGGAGCTGTTCGGCGAGTTGCGCTCGGAGACCCGCCCGAATGATCTCGTCAAGCAGATGTCGGGCGGCCAGCGCCAGGCGGTCGCGATCGCGCGGACGCGGCTCTCCAACGCCAGGCTGGTGATGATGGACGAGCCGACCGCCGCGATCTCGGTTCGCCAGGTCGAGCAGGTCCTCGGCCTGATCCATCGCCTGAAGGAACAGGGCGTCGCGGTCATGCTGATCTCGCACCGCATGCCCGACGTGTTCGCTGTCTGCGACCGCGTCGTCGTCATGCGGCGCGGCGAAAAGCGCGCCGACAAGGCGATCGGCGACACCAGCCCCGAGGAAGTCACCTCCCTCATCACGGGAGCGAAGGAGGCCGCGTGATGGCCACGCCCCTGGAATCTCCCCTCACCTTCACCAATGTCGGCAAGGCCAGATGGTGGCGCAGCGGCCTGTTCGCTTCGCAGACCGGCTACGTCCTGCTGGCGCTGGCGGCGCTGTTCGTGCTGATGAACTTCGCCAGCCCCTATTTCCTGACCGCAGGCAACATACAGAATGTGGCGAAGAACTTTTCCTTCATCGCCATCGCCACGCTCGGCATGACCTTCGTCATCATCACGGGCGGCATCGATCTCTCGGTCGGCTCCGTGATGTGCTTTTCCGCGATGATCACCTCGATGGTGATGACGCACGTCTCGACACCGGGCATGCCCGGCGCGGAGTGGTTCGTGCATTTAGCCCCTGACGGCAAGACCGTGATTGCCAATATGCCCGGCTTGATTCTGCTCGTCTCGGTTCTGGCGGGGCTCGGCGTCGCGCAGATTGTCGGCTTCGTCAATGGCTTCTGCATCGCGGTGCTTGGACTGTCGCCGTTTGTCACGACGCTCGGCATGCTCTCGATCGTGCGCGGCCTCGGCTACGTCGTCTCCAACGGCCGCGGCAGTTTTCCCGGTGGCCCCGACGCCGAATATTTCTACACGCTGACATCCGGCGTTGTGTTCGGCATGCCGGCGCCGTTCATCTATCTCGTGGTTCTCGCGCTGGCGATGGCCGTCGTGCTGCATCACACTGGTTTCGGCCGCCACGTCTTTGCCGTCGGCGGCAACGAGAAGGCGGCCGCGCTGACCGGCATTTCGGTCGTCCGGGTGAAGATCGAGATCTACGTGATCTGTGCGCTCGCGGCGGGTCTGCAGGGCATCATCGTCTCGGGCTGGCTGGGATCGGCGCCGGCGAACATGGCGACATCCTATGAGCTCAACGTGATTGCGGCCGCTGTCATCGGTGGCGCCAATCTCGCGGGCGGCGCCGGCGGCCCGCTCGGGGCCATTGTCGGCTGCGTGCTGCTCGAGGTGATCCGCAACGGCCTCGTGCTCGCGCAGGTCAACTCGTACTGGCAGCAGACCCTGGTGGGCGTGATCATCATCGCCGCTGTGCTGGTCGATCGTCTCCGCTCGCGCATGGCCTGAAGAGTTCGTCCTGGAGGATCATGGATGTCCGCCTATCCGCCTCCCGGAGCCGCAGATTTGAACGGATAGGCACGATAAGAAATTTGGAGGGAAACAATGAGAAAGGCACTTCTGGCCGCTGCGGTCCTCGCCATGATGGCAACGCCTGGCCTGGCCCAGAGCTACAGATTCGTGATCGTGCCCAAGGCCATGAACAACCCGTTCTTCGATTTCGCGCGCGACGGCTGCCAGAAACGCGCCAAGGAGCTCGGCAACATCGAATGCATCTACAAGGGTCCTGTCGAGCACGAGCCGGCGACGCAAGCGCAGATCATCCAGGATTTCGTCACTCAAAAGGTGGATGGCCTGGCCATCTCGGTTGCCGACGTTGCCGCGATGACCAAGTCGATCGAGGCGGCAAGTGCAGCCGGCATTCCCGTCATCACCTTCGACTCGGACGCGCCGGGCTCGAAGCGGATTGCCTATATCGGCACCGACAACAAGGAGTTCGGCCTCGCGCTCGGCAAGCAATTGCTGAAGCTGCGGCCTGATGGCGGCAGATACGCGATGATCTCCGGCGGGCCGGGTGCGGAGAACCTGGCCGAGCGGGTCGACGGCGTGCGTGAGGCACTCAAGGGCTCGAAGTGGACCGAGGTCGGGGGCTCGCCGACCTTCTGCAACGACGATCCCGCGCTCGGCGTTCAGCAGATGACCGATCTGCGCACCGCTGCTCCCGACCTTGCAGCCATCATCCCGGTCGGTGGCTGGCCGATGTTCGCGCCCGAAGGCTTCAAGGCGTTCGCCAGCAAGAGCAAGAAGGACATGGACGCCGGCAAGTTCACGCTCGTCGTGGCCGACACCCTCAAGATGCAGCTTGAGCTTTTGAATGAGGGTTACGCCAATGCGCTGATCGGCCAGCGCCCGTTCGAAATGGGCGAGAAAGCGATGGACACGCTGCTTGCCATCAAGAAAGGCCAGAAGGCGCCGCCGATCATCCACACCGGTCTCGACGTTGTGACAAAGGACAACGTCGCGGCGATGCTGAAATAGGCGCGCAGGCAGCCCGAGCGGAGCGGCATGGATCCGGACCTGTGCTCGCGGCCGACCGACATCGGTATCCCGCCGGGCAGATCCCGGCGGCCATCATCAATGGCGCCGCCATCGCATCTGACGAGCGCTAGGGAACGATGTGGGTCCCGGTCTCGCCGGTCAGCGCGGCCATTGCGCAATTGAGGTGGCTGATGATCGCGCGCTTGCCACCACCTTCGAGAAAGCGGATGGCGGCATCGACCTTGGGTCCCATACTTCCCGGCGGAAAATGGCCCTCGCGATGATAGGCCTTGATCTCCGCCAGGCTGACCTGATCCAGCTCCCTCTTGTTGGGCTTGCCGAAATTGATCGCGACGCGGGGCACCGCGGTCAGGATCAGCAGTTCCTCGATGCCAAGCACGTTGGCGATATGGGCCGAGGTCAGGTCCTTGTCGATCACTGCCGGCACGCCGGTTCGCACGCCCCGTTCGTCGCGGATCACGGGCATACCGCCGCCGCCGCCTGCGATGACGATGGTGCCGCGCTTGACCAGCGCGTCGACCAGCGAAATGTCGCAGACATGTTTGGGTTTCGGAGACGGCACGACATGGCGCCAGCCACGCCCGGAGTCCTCGCGCATTTTCCAGTTCAACTCGGCGCTGATGCGCTGGGCTTCCTGCTCCGTGAAAAACGGTCCGACGAACTTGGTCGGATTGGCGAAGGCGGGATCGTTGGCGTCGACCTCGACCTGGGTCAGCAGGCTGGCGACGTGCCGGCCGTTGCCATGCGCGCGCAAGACGTTCTCGATCGCCTGCATCAGAAGATAGCCGATGCCACCTTGGCTGTGCGCGACGCAGATGTCCATCGACATCGGCGGGATCCGGCTCATCGTCAGCATCTGGCGCATCATGATCTTGCCCACCACCGGCCCGTTGCCGTGGGTGATCACTAGTTCGTTGTCGAGCGCAGCGAGCGGCAGCAGCGCCTCGGCCGTATGCTGGGCGACGGCCTTCTGCTCGTCCGAGGTGCCGCTGATGTCTTCGGGGTGGACGGCATTGCCGCCGATCGCGATCACGAGACGGCGCGGGACCTCATTGAGTGTTCGCATAGCGCGGCATCCTGACGTCGTTGACGGAAAAAGCGAGAGCAAGGTCGCAGGCCTGGGCATTCGACGGCGCCACCACGATGCCGGCGTCCTCGAGCAGCCTGATCTGCGCCGAACGCACCTGGCGATCGAGCTCGGTCCCCGTCACCGACGCAACCAGGACCGGCGCGTCATCCGCACGGCCCGCCGCGACAGCCGCAAGATGCGCTGCCGGATTGTCATGTGCGCCGTATCCGATCACGAGATCGAGCAGGATGACGGCGACCGCGGGATCGACCAGCGCCGCCCGCAAGGCATCGTCGCGCACCGAGGGATCGATCATCGGATGCGGCCGGCCCTGGGTATATTCGTCGGCCCCGAGGTCGACGATGCGGTCCCTCCCCTGCGCCTCCGGGTCGCTGAAATGCGGGACGCCGGGAATGGCGGCATTCGATGCCACCTTGCGACCGCCCGCAGCAAGGATCACCTGAGCCTCGGCACAGAGGGTGCCGCCGGCGAACAGCCCTTCGATCCGCTGCGCCGCCTTGCGTCGCGGCGGCAAACGCGCAGCCACGGCGGCAGCGTCGAACTTGCCGCCAATGCTCCGGCCGTTGCCGAGGGTTTTCTCGGCCGCTTCCCTCAACGTACCGGCAAAGCGTGCATTTGACGGCAGATCCGCCGAGGCGGCGCCGATGAAGCACACCGTGTAGGGCTTCGAGCTCTGGCCGATCCGGCCGAGCACGGCCCTGGCGACGTCCGGATGCGGCGGCTTGGAGATCAGCACGACGCGATCGGTCTCGGGATCGGCATCGAGGGCGTCGATCGCCATCAATGTCGTGATGCCGCCAATCTCCTTCTTCAAATCCCGTCCGCCGACGCCGATGGCGTGGGAAATTCCTTCGCCCGCCTCGGACAGCAGGCACGACACCTCCTGCGTACCGGTCCCCGATGCGCCGATGATCCCGATCCTCCCACGCTTCAGCCGGTTGGCGAAGGCGAGCGGCGCGCCGCCGATGATCGCCGTGCCGCAGTCCGGTCCCATCATCAAGAGGCCCGCTTCGCGCGCCTGCTGCTTCAGCGACAATTCATCCGCAATCGAGACATTGTCGCTGAACATAAGGACATGAAGTCCGCGGTTCAGCGCCTTGCGCGCTTCTGCCGCGGCGAACTCGCCGGGAACGGAGATCAGGGCGAGGTTGGCGGCGGGTGCGGCCTTGACGGCCGCGGCAATGCTGCGCGGCCGCCACGCCGCTTCGCCCGTGCCGCTCGTCTTGGGGCGATCGAGCGCCTTTTGTGCTTCGGCAAGCGCGACGCGTGCCGCCGCTTCGCTCTCGGCCTTGATCGCGAGGATCAGATCATTGGCCTGCGCGATCACCTCGCCATCGAGCAATCCGGCGTTGCGCAGGATCGCCTGGTTGGACGGCGTGCCCATCATCAGCGCGGCTTCGACGACGCCCGCCGCCGACGCGACCTCCCGCGACAACCGCATCAACGCCACCGAGTCGAGATAGAAGCCCTTGCGAATTTCGTTCAGGACAAACGCGCTCATGACACCCCCAGATCTTCCGCAATGGCGAGAACGGCCTGCCGGAAGCAGGCCATCGGCGCCCGCACCACGCCGGCGCCGACCTGGCCGATGCCGGGCTCGCGATGCGCGATGCCGGTGTTGATGACCGGTGCAAGGCCGGTCTCCACCACCAGGCGAACGTCGATGCCGGTCGGCACGCCGGCAAAGTCGAGCGCGGGGATCGTCCATTCCGGATTCTGCCCGACAGTGATTTCGCTCATTGCCCGCGTGAAATTGCCCGCCGACGACGGTGCGCCAGCGCCGATGAAGCCGGCAACCGCTGGAGCTGCCGCCATCGCGAAGCCACCAAGCCCGACTGTCTCGACGATCGCGGAGTCGCCCATGTCGGGATTGGCATCCTTGCGCGAATAGCCCGGGAAATAGAGCCCTTCCGGCATCTCCACCGGCGCCGTGAACCAGCGATCGCCCAATCCGCTGACACGGACCCCGAAATCGGTTCCATTGCGGCACATCGCGGTCACCACCGTCGAACCGCGAATCCCGCTGGCGGGATCGGTCAGCGCCTTGCCCATCGCCATCGCGATGTTGAGAAAGAACTGATCGTTCTGCGCGATGAAGCCAATGCAGCTTGCGAGAACCTCGTTGTCGGTCGAGGTGCGCGCCAGCGCCGACCCGATCTCGCGCAGGAACACGCTGGAGCAGGCCAGATTGCGCTGGTGCATTTCATCGCCCATCGAAAGTCCGCGGGCGATGATCGCCTTCAGGTCGATCCCGCCATACGCGCGGATCGCCCTGGCCAGCACCGGCCCGAATACGTCACGCAGCCAGCCGAGGCGGGCCAGCACGCTATCGTCATTGCCGCCGAAGCGCATCACCTTGCCGAGGCCCTCGTTGATGGCGCAGTAGGCGCGGTTGCCGTACTTGGCGTTTTCGACGACGAATACCGGCATGGAGACCGTGGTCATGCCGGTCATCGGACCGACCGCGTCGAAATGATGGTTGGGGTGGAAGGCGACGCCGCCGCCGGCCGCGAGTTCGAAGGCGGCTTCAAGATCCGGAGCCCAGCCTTCGAACACGATGGCGCCTGCCACCGCGCCACGCATCGGACCGCACATTCGGTCCCAGGTGATCGGCGGCCCGGCATGAAGGATCATGCGTTCCTTCAACCCTTCCAGCACATCGCGTGCCGGAACGATATCGATCAGCCTGGGCTCACCCTCGAGGATGCGGGCCAGCGCCTGCTTGTTGGCGTCTTCGATCAGCTTCATGGCCGCGCTCTCACGTACCGAGCTTGGCGAGCAGTGCCGCCATTTCGGGATCGCCGTCGGCAGGAGGCGTCCAGTCGACCTGCACGACCTCGATATCGCAGTCCCGCAAGTCCTTCACAAAGCCTGCCAGCCCGACGTTCACCACGCTCGGCTTGCTCATCAACAAACGCCCGCTCGGCGTCCCTTCCTGCGTGGTCACCATTTGCGGCCTCCCGAGATCCGATGCATCGATCTTAGTAAGAAAGTTTTTACTTTGTCAAACGCACGCAACCTGTCGTCCGAATTCCCGTTGTGTCGCATGATCGTTTAGGCCCCTGCGATTGATCGCGTCGGCGGGCCGTTGCCGGTGAGGCCGGCATGATGCAGCGCGCTGTCGTTGAGCAGCCGGCACTCGATCGCGCGCAACACCATCAGCGCACCTGCAAACGCATCCAGTCCAGAGCTTTGCCCGATCCGCGACAGCGCCGCGACCGCGGACTTGATACGATCCACCCGTCCGCCAATCGTCGCGTCGATGGCCTCATGGAGCGCCGCCGCCGCGAAGCCGAGCACGGCACTGTGCAGGTGGGCAGCACTGATCTCATTGGTCCGACCGAGATGCGCGCGACAGGTCTTCCACAGCGCATCGCGCGTCGCGAGACGGCCGAGGCCGGCGAGCGCGACCAGCGCGCCGCCGATCAGGTCGTCCCCGGATGGCGTGAGCCCGGGACCAAGGCCGATCAATTCGACGATCTCCGGGTAGTCACGCGGTACACATCGCTCTCCGCGAAGCCCGGCCTCGATCAATCGCTTGAGCGCGGCGAGCCCCGGCGCTGCGGCAGCGAGCACCCGCGACGGTGTTGTGGGCGGTTCCGCGCCACCCGAGGCGGCCAACCCCTGCTCGACCGGCAAGCGACGCCAGGCCTGATCGACCATCGCAAGCCCTGCCCGCAAACTGTCGAGCGTCCATTCCGGTGAAGGCGGCGGCGCCCATACGGAGGCCGTCTCGAAACCGGCAAACCGCATACCGTCGACGAGCAGCATCGTGTCGACGATCGCAACCTCTTGTCCGGGAACGAGCAGCCGCGGCTCGATCCCGGTGCACAGAAGATGCAACGGGCCGGAGCCGAGGTCTTTGACACCGATGCAGATCCAGCAATCGTCGAGCACCGCATAAAGGCTGCGCTCGAACACCGCCGCAATACGGCCGCGCCGTCCGCTGCGCAGCGCGCGGCGAGCAAGCACGCCGACCTCGATTACGGCACCGCCATCGAATCGTTCAGACACGGGCGCGCCGGGCAGGTCGCGAAACGTATTGCCTGGCCGCATCACACCGATCTCCCGCTGCGCAACCATGGCGTCAGGACGCGAGCACGGCGGTTCGCGGCATGCTACTCCCGTGGGCCTCTCCGCCGAGATAGGCGGCTTCAAGCGAGGGGTCCTCCGCAATGATTTCGGCCGCACCGCTCTTCAGGATGGCGCCGGTCTCGAGCAGATAGGCCCTGTCGGCAAGCGCAAGGGCTTGCCCGGCCATCTGGTCGACCACGATCAGGGTCATCCCCTCGACGCGAAGCTGCTCGAACGAGGCGAACAACTCGTCGACGACAAGGGGCGCCAGTCCAAGCGACGGCTCGTCAAGCATGAAGACCTTGGGCGCGGTCAGGAGCCCGCGCGCGACTGCGAGCATCTGCTGCTCGCCGCCCGACAAAAGGCCCGCGCGATGGTTGATGCGCTCCTTCAGGCGCGGAAAGCGGGCAAACATCGCGTCGATCTCCGCGTCGAGTTCGAGACCCTTGCGTGCGAAAGCGCCGAGCTGCAAGTTCTGCCGCACCGTCAGTTCCGGAAACACCTGACGTCCTTCAGGCACCAGCACGATGCCGGCCCTGGCGCGGATATGCGCCGGCATCTTGTCGACGCGGGCGCCGGACAGCCGGATCTCGCCGACCGACCGCGGTGGTTCGAGACCGGCAATCGAGCGCATCAGGGTCGTTTTGCCCGCTCCGTTGGCGCCGAGTACGGCGATGGCCTCGCCGGGCGCGACGGCAAGGTCGATCCCACCGAGCGCCCGCGACAGGCCATAGAAGGCATCGAGCGTGCGGACTTCGAGCGCCGTGCCTTGTTTCGCCGGGCGCGTCGCGCGGCGCCGCTCACCCGACGGCGCATCGCCGAGATAGGCCTTGCGGACCAGCGGATCGTTGCGGATCGCCGCCGCATCGCCGATCGCAATGCGCTTGCCCCCATCGAGAACGACGATGAGGTCGCTCAGCGACATGATCATCGGCATGTCGTGCTCGACGATGATGACCGCGATCCCGGTCTCCGCGATGCGACGGAGCAGAACCGTCAGCCGCTGCTTGTCGCCCTTCGAAAGACCCGCGGCCGGCTCGTCGAGCAACAGGACCTTCGGACGCAAGGCGAGCGCCCTCGCGATCTCGACCAATCGCTTCTCGCCATGGGGCAGCGCGTCCGCGCGTCTGCTCAAATCGCCGTCGACACCGGCAAAGCGCAACAGCGACCGCGCAAGGCGCTCCTGCGCGTCATTGTGCAGCGCGGACACGATGTTACCGAGCTTGCCGGCCGTCGCCGCCAGCAGGACGTTCTCGATGATCGAGAGCGAACCGAAGAGCTGCGTCGTCTGGAACGTTCGCGCCACTCCGACACGCGCAAGCTGGTGCGACGGCAAGCCGGTGACGTCGCGGTCGCCAAGCTTCACGGTGCCGGATTTCGGGCGGTAGAAGCCGCAAAGCAGATTCAGCGCGCTGGTTTTCCCCGCACCATTGGGGCCGATGACGCTGGTTACCGTGCCGGGTTCGGCGGTAAACGAGACGTCCTGCACGGCGCGGACACCGCCGAACGAGATCGAGAGGTTTGCGACGTCAAGACGCGACGCGCTGCTGGTTCCGATGCCGAGGTCGGCGACCGGATCGACGCCCACCGCGCCCGTATCGGCCTTCGATCCCGTCGGCAGGAACCTTGCCGCGAATTGCTCGATCAGCCCCATGATGCCAGAGGGCGCGACCCGCAGCACGGCGAAGAGCAGCACGCCAAAGGCAAGCAGACGATACTCCGCGAGATCGGACAGCACTTCCGGCAGCAGCACGACGAGCGCCGCCCCGATCACCGGCCCCAGCGCCGAGCCGGCGCCGCCGACCATGACGCCGAACAGCAGCAGGATCGATTGCAGAAAGGGGAACGAACTTGGACTGATATAGCCCTGGAGGGGCGCAAATAGCGCCCCCGCCAACGCCATCGCTGCCGCCGAGATGATGAACGCCACGGTGCGGACCCGCACGAGATCAATGCCGATCGAGCGCGTCGCAACCTCGGTGTCGCGGGCGGCACGCATGGCGTAGCCCCAGCCGCTGCGCTTCAAGCGCTCGAACAGGATGAGGCCGGCGAACACCAGCACGATGCCCGCGATCGCCAAATGCCGCTCCGACAGCGGAAAGCCGAACACCTGCGGCGGCGCGGTCAGGATCAGGCCGTTGCCGCCGCCCGTAAGGTCGCGCCACTCGATGGTGCCGTGCTCGACGATGAAGCCGAAGGCGATCGTCACCATCGCAAGATATGGACCTCGCACGCGCAAGGCCGGCATCGCGAGCAGACCACCGACGACGCTGACAAGAGCAATCGCTGCAGCCGTCGCCGCAAGATAAGGCCACCCTGCCTTCTCCATCAGGAGCACGGTCGTATAGGCCCCGATCGCCATGAAGCCGATGTGGCCGAGCGAAATCTGCCCGGCGAGACCGAGCAGCACGTTGAGGCCGATACAAGCGATCGCCGTCAGCGCGATGGTCGCGACCAGGAATACGCCGTAGCTATCGGCAACGGCGGCATAGAGGATGGCGGCCGCGAGTGCCGCGACGGCGGCGAGAACAGAGACGCGAGAGGTCATACCTTTTTCACTCCGGCTCGGCCGAGCAGCCCGTGGGGGAGGACGACAAGAATCGCGATCACCGAGGCGAATGTGATGATCTGGGTGTAGACCGACCCCAGATAATTGGTCGCGAACACCTCGATCAGGCCGAGGCAGAGCCCGGCCAGCATCACGCCCCATGCGCTGCCGAGACCGCCGATGATCGCCGCCGCGAAGGCCTTGATGCCGAACAGCGTGCCCATTTCGGAGGACACGTTGAACAGGGGCGCGATCAGCAGCGCCGCAACCCCGGCCAGCATCGCCGAGACCGCGTAGCTTGCCGCGATGGCGCCGCTGACGTTGATGCCCATCAGCCGCGCGGCGTTCGGGTTCTGGACCACCGCGAGCATGGCGACGCCGTGACGCGTCCTGCGACTTAGCAGATGAAGTGCCAGCGCCAGCAGCAATCCGACCACGGGAATCAGGAGCTGCAACGGATAGACCCCCGCGCCCTCGACGATCTGGATCGGCTTGGCCGCCAGGACGGACGGAAAGCTGCGCGGCTCCTTGCCGAAGACGAACATCATCACATTGTCGACGATGATGCCGACCGCAACGGTCGCCATCAGCCAGTTGTCGGAGCCGCGCTGCACGAATGGCCGAACCGCAAAGCGCTCAATCAGCAGGCCATAGACCGCGCAGACGAGCAGAACGGCGGGAATGCCGGCCGCCGCCGGCCAGCCCCACAGCACGAGGAAGAAGTAGCCGGCAACGGCTCCCAAGGTCATCGAGCTGCCCTGGGAGAAATTGACCGTGCCGGAGACGGCGTAGGTAACGTGGAAGCCAAGCGCAAGCAGCCCGTACATGCTCCCAAGCGCCAGTCCTGTTATCACCGCGGGAAGAAATGACATCGATGACCACCCTGCTTGTTTGTCGGACGATCTCGCGCGGTCAGTTCCGTGCGAACGGCATGATGTGGTTGTCCTCGAACCGCGCCCAGATGTAGTCGCCCGCCGTCAGCGCATCGTGCTTGTCCTGCGTGAACGGCTTCTCGTAGGTCTTGATCAAGCCGTCCACGCGGTCGATGGCGTAGAAGCCGTCACGGACGGCGGTCGGTTCGGTGCCACCGGCCTTTTCGATCGCTCGCGCAATGACCAGGATGGAGTCGTAGGCGTTGGCGACGCCAACCGCCGGCGTCACGTCCGCAGGCCCCTTGATGTCCGAATACTTCGCCTGAAGGGCCGACATCACCCGCTTGCCGACCGGCGACAGGTTCCCGAAGAAGCTGTAGGTCTGGACGAAGATCACGTTCTCCGCGCTCGGCCCGGCGAGCTCGGTGAAGCGGCCGCCGGCCGGCCCCCAATGCGAGACGATCGGCGGCGCCCAGCCCATGCGGTCGAGCGATTTCACCACCTGGGAGGACGGTCCGACATTGCCGACCAGGTAGAGCGTGTCGGCGCCTGCCTGCTTCAGGCGCGACAGCTGGGAAACGACATCGACGTCGTTGCCTTCAAACTTCTCGACGCCGGCAGGCTCGATTCCTGCGGCCTTCAATGCCGCCTTCAGGCCATGCTCGTTCGACTCGCCCCAGGGATTGTTGACCAGGATGAGCCCAGGCTTCTTCGCATTGTAGGTCTTGCGCGAGAACTGGACGATCGCCTTGTCGACCTCATCGTCCATGGCGGAGACGCGGAACACGTAATTGGACGGGGCGCCGTTCCGCGTGATGTTGGTCCCGGCGGCCCACGGCACGACGAACGGCACCTTGACGTTGTTGACGAACGGCACGATGGCAAGCTCGACCGGCGTGTCGAGGCCGCCGACCAGGACGGCGACCTTCTCGCGCTGAATCAGCTCGCGCGCCGCGATCAGCCCTTTGGCCGGATTGCTCTCGTCGTCGCGGCGGACGAGCTCGAGCGGACGTCCGAGCACGCCGCCCTTCGCATTGATTTCCTCGATGGCGATCGTCGCTCCGCGGGTGAGCGCCTCGCCGGCGCGCGCCGACTGTCCCGACAGGGCGGTCACCAGGCCGATCTTGATCGGTTCGGCCGAGCGCGCGCCGGACGCGAACGGCAACGCGGCCAGCAGGATCGTCGCTGCGGCGTGCCAAGCCGGCCAACGACGCGCAGGTCCGGACGATATGCTCCTGAAGTTCATCTTCGGTGTTCCTCCGCTGATGGCGGCCTCGGCATCGAAGCCGCCAGTTCCTCCGCTGCCGCTTATGCGCGGACTTGACAGAAGTAAAAACTTTCTTCAAAAATATTCCGATGTCAAGCGAGCGATCAACGGCGCGGAGAAAATTCCGATGGACCCAAGGATTGTCGAGGCCCGCGACGTGTTGATCTCGATCGCGGAAGATGGCGACCGCCTGTCGCGCGGGGAAGCCGTGCTGCGCTCGGATTCTGTCGGACCGGTCCTCGCCGCTCACGGCCGCTATCAGTACAGCGCGATCGGGCAACGTCCGGATTTCAATTGGCCGCAAGGACGGCGGCTTGCCGTCTATGTCGGTCTCAACCTCGAGCATTTCGCATTCGGCGACGGGCTTGGTGCCGAGCTCTGCCCCGGCGGTCCGCATCCGGACGTCCTCAACTACGCCTGGCGCGACTATGGCAACCGCGTCGGCGTGTGGCGTCTGATCGAGCTGTTCGATGAGTTGGAACTGCCGCTGTCGGTGCTCGCGAACAGCAGCATCTATCACTACTGCCCTGAAGTCATGGAGGCATTTCGCGCCCGCGGCGACGAAATCGTCGGTCACGGCCGTACCAATTCCGAGCGCCAGGGTGTGCTTGCGCCCGACCAGGAGCGGCAATTGATCGCGGAAGCGACCGATGTCATCGCGCGCGCCGAAGGGCGCCCGCCGCGCGGCTGGCTGGGGCCCTGGATTTCGCAATCACAGGTCACGCCTGATCTGCTGGCCGAAGCAGGCTACGAGTACCTGCTCGACTGGTGCATGGACGATCAGCCGGTGTGGTTCTCGACGCGGAACGGCGGCCGCATCCTTTCAGTGCCCTATCCGCAGGAGTTGAACGATATCCCCTCGATCGTCGGTCGCAAGGACTCCGGCGAGCAGTTCGCCACCATGATCACCGACACGTTCGAGGAGATGCTGGCACAATCGAAAAGACAATCGCTCGTCATGGGAATTGCGCTGCACCCCTATCTGGTCGGCCAGCCGCACCGCCTGCGTCCGCTGCGGCGCGCCCTGCAGACAATCCTGGCGCGGCGTGACGAGATCTGGATCACCACCGCCGGAGGAATAGCCGCGTTCTCGCGCGCACTGCCCGATGGCATCGTCCCAACGTGATGAAAACAAATCGGACCCCGATCGCCTCGCCGCTGCAACGAACCGGAGACGACCAGTGAGCACTGCCGACACGCTGTTTCGAAACGCCCGACTGGTCGATGGGCGCACCGTCGATATCGCCGTGTGCGATGGCCGCATCACCTCGATCGCGTCGCACTCGCAATCGCCGGTCGCGGCCGGCGAAACCCTTGATCTGACCGGACGCCTGGTGTTGCCGGGGCTGGTCGATGGTCATATCCATCTCGACAAGGGCTTCGTCGGCGACGATTGGAAGTCCCACCGCCCCTGCACCGCCGGTTTCAGCGTGCGCGAGCGCGTCAAGTTCGAAAAGGAGGCGCTAGCCGGCGCCAGGCCGATTGCGGTGCGGGCGGCGGCGCTGATCGACCTCTGCGTCGCGCACGGCACGACCCGGATGCGCAGCCACGTCGATATCGACCTTCAGGTCGGGTTGCGCAATCTCGAACAGGTCATGGCGGCGCGCGACGCGCACCGCGACAAGGTGTCGGTCCAGATCGTCGCCTTTCCGCAAAGCGGCATCGTGACGTCGCCGGGCGTGGCCGGACTGCTCGACGAGGCGGTTCGCGCCGGCGCGGACCTGGTCGGCGGTCTCGATCCGGCGGGTTACGATGCCGACATCGACGGGCATCTCGACGTCGTCTTTGGCATTGCCGACCGACACGGGGTCGGCATCGACATTCACCTGCATGACGGCGGCTTGCTCGGTATCTTCGAGATCGAGAACATTGCACGCCGGACAAAGACCCTCGGGCTCGGCGGCAAGGTCACGATCAGCCATGCCTATGCGCTCGGCGAGGTGCCGCGAGACGTGGTTCAGCGCACCGCGCAGTTGCTCGCCGAGGCCGGAGTCGCGATTTTGACCAACGCGCCCGGAGCGCATGCGTTTCCTCCGGTGTTGCTGCTGCGCGATGCCGACGTCAATATATTCGCCGGCAATGACAACATCCGCGATTCCTGGTGGCCCTACGGCGACGGCGACCTCCTGGAGCGCGCCATGATCGTCGGCTACCGCTCCGGCTTCAGCACCGATGCCGACCTGGCGGCGGCCTTCGACATGGTGACCACCAACGCCGCGCGGGCACTCGGCCTCCCGGACTATGGGGTGGCCGAGGGCGCGGCGGCGGACTTCGTCGTGATCGACGCCCAGCACGTGCAAGAGGCCGTGGTGGCCCGGCCCAGGCCGCGCGACGTCTACAAGAATGGGCGCCTCGTCGCGCATGGCGGCACGGTCGTGACGGCGGCACGTTGATGTGGATGTGGAGACCGGAACATCGGGAAGGTTACCCCTTGACGAGCCACCGCAATAGCGATCTCAATCCCGCGAGCCTGCACGGCAGGGCCCCGCATCCCGTTGAACATGATGGGCGGGGACATGTTATTCGCGCTGGGCTCGTACAACCTGAGAAAAGCTTGTCCCGTGACTGAAACGACAGCATCGACCAACCCGGCCCGCAGCGCCACACGCGGCAGACGGGCACGCGATTCCGCGTTGACGAAGGAGGCGATCCTGCAGGCGGCGACGTTCGAATTCTGCCGCAACGGCATTGGCGGAGCTCGGGTTGAAGCCATCGCGAAACGCGCCAAAGCCAACATGCGGTTGCTGTACGCCTATTTCGGCGACAAGAACGGCCTTTATCTCGCCGTGCTCGAACACGTCTACACCGAGATCCGCGCGGCCGAACAGCAACTCAAGCTCGACGACCTCGATCCGGTCGCAGCCATGCGCGAGCTGATCAACTTCACGTTCACCTTTTTCGGAGCGCACCAGAACTATATTGCCCTGATCAACAATGAGAACCTGCAGCGTGGGCGTAACCTGCGCAAATCGCGCAAGATCGCCGACCTCACGCTGCCCTTGGTCGCGAGCATCGAAAATATCCTTCGCCGGGGCCTTGCGGTCGGGCTGTTCCGTAGCGACGTCGATCCGGTTCAGCTCTACGTCACGATCACGGCCATGAGCTATTTTCATGTCTCCAACCGCTACACGCTGTCGGCGATGTTCGACAAGGATCTGGGAGAGCCGGACTGGCTGGAGAAGCGTCGCCATCACGCGCTTGACGTGATCATGACCTGGTTGACGGCGACGGCGGCCGCAAGCGAGGGAAAACGGAAACCGTCCGCAGCCAGAACACCGGCCGGCGCCGCACGCTAGCTCACGCGCGGCAAATTCCGAACAGCCCGCCGGTGAGCGCTAAGGGTACTCGCGTTGCCTCACCGAGCAGCGACGACGCCGTCGCTGCGGGGATCGCTGGCGCCCTCGAGCAGTCCATCCGGGTGCCAGACGATTGCGCCGGCGTGGCCCATGAATTCTTCGAACGCCCCGACCACCTGGATGTCGTGGCCGAGCGCCCGCAGCGCGTCGATGACGGCAGGATCGAAACGCGATTCGATCTTGAGATTGTTGTTCTCCTCGCCCCATGTGCGACCGAGCAGCCAGCGCGGCGCGGTCACTGTCGACTGAAGATCCTGACCGTGCAACGCGTAGCGGGTGAAGATCGCCGCCTGGGT
Organism: Bradyrhizobium brasilense; assembly: GCF_029714345.1. Classification (NCBI taxonomy): domain Bacteria; kingdom Pseudomonadati; phylum Pseudomonadota; class Alphaproteobacteria; order Hyphomicrobiales; family Nitrobacteraceae; genus Bradyrhizobium; species Bradyrhizobium brasilense. The sequence goes on along the minus strand of NZ_CP121669.1, from coordinate 2,041,112 downwards.
TTGCGGCTGCCCTTCGCCGCCCATCGTGCCGTAGGACAACAGCCGGCCATCGCTGAGTTCAGCCATTGCGGGCTGAATGGTGTGGAACGGCTGCCGCCCAGGTTCCAGGCGGTTGATGTCGGTCTCGGCGAGACCGAAGCTCGTCCCACGGTTCTGCCAAGTGACCCCGCTTTGGGGCAGGATGACGCCCGAGCCAAACTCCCAATAGATGCTCTGAATGAAGCTGACGCTGAGGCCGTTCCGGTCGGTCGCAGCGAGCCAGACCGTATCGCCCTGGGCCGTCGGGTCAGGCCAGCGCGCTGCATGATCGACGGCAACGGTCTTTTCGAGCGCCGAAATGGACTCGTCGGTGAGAAACTCGGCCGCCGACCGCGCCATGTAGTCGGGATCGGTCACGTAGCGATTGCGGATGCGGAACGACGCCTTCGTGCTCTCGACCAGCCGGTGCAGATGATCGACCCCGTCCGCCTCCTTCGCCATGCGCCGGGCATAGAGCGCAAGAATCAACAGCGAGGCCAGGCCCTGCGTCGGCGGCGGCATGTTGAACACCTTGTGCCCGGCCACATCGACCGACAGCGGTGTCACCAGCGCGGCTTGATGCTGCTCCAGATCGGATAGGCGGAGCGGGCTGCCGAGCCGTTCGAGATCAGCGGCCATCGAACGCGCCAGGTCGCCGCGATAGAAATCGGAAAGGCCGGCTTGCGCCAGCTGCCGCAACGTGGCCGCGACGCGCGGCTGCCGCAACCGTGCGCCGACTGCAAGCGGATTGCCCTGCGGCAGATAGACTTCGGCAAAGCCAGGCACATCCTGCAGTTCAGCGCGCTTCTTCGTGGTGTTGTCGTGCAGGGTCTGGGTCACGGCGACGCCATCGGCGGCATAGCCGATCGCAGGTTCGAGCAGCCGCGCCAGCGGCATGCGCCCCCCATGGCGATCGCGGCTGAGCTCATAGGCCTTCTTCCAGCCATCGACGGTCCCGGCGGCGGTGAGTGCCGCGAGCGGTCCGCGGCTTGGGATGGTGCTGCAGCCATGCTCGCGATACCAGGCGCTGCTGGCGGCCTTCGCCGACCGTCCGCACGCCTGGATTCCGACCGGCGCGGAGCCCGCCCGGCCGACCAGCCAGAAGCTGTCGCCGCCGAGGCCGTTCATATGGGGATAGACCACCGCGATCGTGGCGGCGGACGCAATCATCGCCTCGACCGCATTGCCGCCTTCGGAGAGGACGGCGAGCCCGGCCTGCGCCGCAAGGTGATGCGGCGCGGTCACCATTCCGCTATAGCTTCGCTTGGTCTGCAGCATCAACGCGTTCTCCGAAAGCAGCAGTTTGTAATAATGTTCTTACTTACATTGTCAAGCGGCCGTCGCCTCGCCGCGGCGGCGCGAACGGCTGGCGGAGGTGCCGCGCGAGGTGGATCAAGGCGAAAGCGGAAATCGGCCGCGCAAAGCTGCGCGTCAGCGGCAGCGTGGCGGGTCGCCGAATTCCCGGAGGCCCTGAATCTGTTCCGAAAAAGATGCAAAAAATGTAGTCTCCCGAACCATGGCGACGATCCACGAATTCGGCCCCTACCGCCTCGACGCGGAAGCCGTGATGCTGTTTCGAGAGTCCGAACCGGTCGCGCTCGGGCGGCGCGCGGTGACGCTGCTTCGCCTGCTTGTCGAGCAGGCCGGAACGCCGGTTTCCAAGGACACATTGATGCAGGCGGCGTGGCCGGGGCTTGCGATCGAGGAGAGCAACCTGACGGTGCAGATCGCCGCTCTGCGGCGGGTATTTGCCGACGTCGAGGGCGGTGCGACCTGGATCGAGACCCTGCCGCGCCGCGGCTACCGTTACGTCGGGCCACTGGTCGCTGCCGAATCCGGCGCCGGCCTGCCCACCTCGCCGGCAATAACAGTGCCCGATGGGCCGTCGCTTGCAGTGCTGCCGTTCTCGAATCTCAGCGGCGATCCCGCGCAGGAATATTTTTCCGATGGAATAACGGCAGACATCATCGCCGAACTGTCGCGCTTCCGCTCGCTGTTCGTTGTCGCCCGCCACTCCAGCTTCGCCTACAAGGGCAAGACGCCCGAGATCAAGCAGGTCGGCCGCGAGCTCGGCGTCAGGTACGTGGCCGAAGGCAGCGTGCGCAAGATCGGCAGCCGGATGCGGGTGACCGTCCAGCTTCTCGATGGCGCGAGCGGTTACAATCTCTGGACCGAGCGCTACGACCGCGAACTCGAGGACGTCTTCGCCCTGCAGGACGAGATCGTCCGCGCAATCGTCGCAGCCCTTCCGGGCCGGCTCGAGGACGCCGGCCGCGAGATCGCCAGACGCAAGCCGACCCCGAGCATTACCGCCTATGACCTGGTTCTGCTGGGCAACGAGCGGTGGCGTCAATTGACCGTGAAGGGCATGGCGGAAGCCAGGCAGTTTTTCCGGGACGCCGTCGCGCTCGATCCGCAATATGCCCGCGCTCACGTCAACATTGCCTGGACGATCGTCTGCGACGTGTTTCTCGAATCGCCCGGCATGGCGAAGCTCGACGACGCGTTGAGCGAGATCGAGACTGCGCTCGACATCGACGGCGGCGACGCCTGGGCCCATGGTGTCTTCGCGCAATTGCTGTTCCTGCGTCGCGAGGACGCCAAGGCCGAAATCCATTTCAGCCGAGCGCTCGCGCTCAATCCAAACGACGCCGACGTCGCCGCCGTTTTCGCGAACATTCTGGTCTACTGGGGACGGTGGCGAGAGGCCCTCACCTGGATCGGTGCGGCCAAACGACTGAATCCCTTCCCGCCCAATCTGTACCACTGGTACCACGCGCTCGCGCTCTATTCGGGGCGCCAGTACGATGAAGCAGTCAAGACGCTGATGGAGGCGCGATCCCCCGACCGCTGGTCGCACAGTCTGCTTGCCGCCTGTTATGCGCAGATGGGTCGGCTCAGCGAAGCGCGATCCGAAGCCGAAGCGTTCGTCACGGAACGTTGTCGAGAAATGAGCGCGAACGGCGCAACGCCGCCAGCGAACACCCTCGATCTCGTTCGAGCACGGGCCGAAAGGTACAGAATTTCTGCCGAACGCGAGCACTTCCTCGACGGCCTGCGCAAGGCCGGCCTATCCGGCTGAGCCGTAACGAGCGTCACAACAGGCTGTTCGAAATTGACCGACGGCGGTGCTCCACCTCGGCTTGCTTCAACCTCAAATTTCTGAGCCGCCGCTGCTGTCCGGATTGTACAATGGTGGAGGATCGACGCTTGGCGTGGCGCAATTCGTAGCCCGTGGTAGCGGGGGAGCGCTGCCGCCATTCCCAACACTCAGAAAAACGCCTCCAATGCGCGCTGTGCCGAAGCAGCTCTTTATAGAGGTCGAGGACGAAGGGCGTCCCCGCGGAAAACCGCAGCCTCCGATCTTTGAATCTTTTGGATCTGGCCTGGGATCAGCTCAATCTGAGGAGATCGAGCATTGGAAAACTCCATGAAGGCGTCTGCGGTTTCGAATATTTGATTCACGAGCCCGCGATGCTCTGGTTCAATGATGGAGTAAATGTCGGGTTTGTCGCACCTCCACCATCCTGACCAAAGTTCCGCTTTCTTCTCATTGGGATCAAAAATAAGGATGAGCGCCCCTCCGTCCTCATAGATAAGCTCGGCGGGCACGCAGCCGTGTTTGATCAGCGTTTGCAGAACGTGGCAGAACTCATACCCAAATACGTACACATCAGGCTTTAGCTTAACGACTATGGGTTGGTCTGCGTTATCGTACCCGAAGGAATCGGTACTGCTTGGCGGTTTAATCACTTTGATGCTTCCCGCGCTTGCGCCATGAAGCTAATCGCTGAGCTGCCTGCTTGGATCAGTGATCCTGGTTGGTCAGCCGATACATCAGGCGCTCACCTCGATACCCTTGAGAGCATTAGCCGACCGTGCCCGACGCTCTGAGATACGTCGCTCTATGCCGCGCCGGCGATCGGGCATCGGAAGCTGCGAATCCCGCACGTTGCTCCTTCGCCTGACAAGAATTCGCCGATCAGCTACCCTGCGTTCCGTACCCACTTTTCGGTCGTCTCTCGGCACCACGCTTGCCGATCCGGCGATCGCTCTTCCCGGACGAGCGGCGTAAGCCCTGCGCGCCACCACTTCGCGGAGCGCCAGCCAGATGAACTCGCTGTTGGTGGAAAGATATCGCCGCCATAATTTGCGCGGCTCCATCATCAGGCGCCAGAACCACTCGAGACCGAGCGATTGGAATAGCCGAGGAGCGCGCCTGATAAAGCCGGCCAAGACGTCGAAGCTGCCGCCGACCCCCAGGATGACGGGAACTTGCAGCCGATCCCGATAGCGTTCGCTCCACACCTCCTTGAACGGGGACGGCAAGCCGATAAAGAGAATGTGGGCGCCGCTGGCTCGTATCTCATCGACGATAATTTCGTGCTCGTCCGGACCGAAGTAGCCGTTCCGAAAACCAGCGATCTTCAGCTGCGGAAAGCGCGCCTCGCAGACGCGCACGAGCTTTTCGACGACTTGCTGGTGCGCCCCTAGAAAATAGACACAAAGTTCGTTGGACGCGGCCCCCCTTAAAAGTCCTTCCATCAGATCGATGCCGGCCACGCGTTCCGGCATGTGTTGACCTGACGCTCGTATTGCCCAAACCACCGGCATACCGTCCGCCACCGTCATATCGGCCGCGGAACATGCGTGCGCCAAGGCCACGTCTCGCCGCATCATGCAGAGATGCGACGCATTGATCGTCATCACGACGTGCGAACTGTTTGAGCGGAGACAGATATCGACACAGCGCTGCGCCGCCTGATCGAGCGTAACCGCATCAAATTCCACGCCCAATAGGCTCGCGTGTTGCTTCATCTGCTCAACTCCCCTGCGGCGATTGCCGGCTGGCTTGCCACCGAGCCACTTGCTCGGCGTCCAGGCGAGCCGTGGCAGCTCGTTTACCCAGTCTCAGGCACGCGTGCTGATACGTACGAAGAAAACGTCTGAACTCGGGGTCGTTATAGCGCGGCAACCCCTTTGCCCAGCTGCTGAAGTAACCCCAAAGCATCGCTATGCTTCCGATGAACATTGGGTGCGCGCGAAGACGGGAAGCCGCCACCGCCAGATAGTAAAACGGCGAAGTGCCCATGAAATACTGACCGAAGCCAGCACGAATTCTGCCTGCCCAGATGCTCTTCTGGCTGGCCCCTTGCGGACGAAGGTGGACGAATCGAACTGGCTCTGAATCGACGCTCTCCGCGATCCAGCCCAGCATTCTGGCGCGGTGGCAATCGATGCCATCCCACATGACTTGTCGCACGAATCCCCCGATCTGCTCGAAGCACTCAACCCGATAGAATTTCGTCATTCCAACCGACATTTCGTCGCCGCAGACCTCGGGCACGAGATCGCCAGTTTGGGGATGGACGAACCAGGGTTTGCCTGAGGTCGTCCCGATACGTGGATTATCCTCCATTCGCTGCATCAGCAGTTCGAAGTAGCGAGGCGGCAGGTCGAGATCCATATCAAGCTTGCACAAATAGCCGAAGTCGCCGAGCGACACTTGATCGAGACCATCATAAAACGCCTCAATCACGCCGGGCCCTACCCGCCGATGGCCTCGGTCCTGGCGGCGCACGACGCGCAGATAAGGCAAACGCGCCACATACTCTTCCAGAATCCGTGGCGTATCGTCGGTGGATCCATCGTCAACGACGATCCACAGCGCAGGCGGCACCGACTGTGCAGCCACGCTGTCCAGCGTGTGGCGGAGATAGGGCCCCTCATCGCGGCAGGGCGAAATCAGCACATACCTGCGCGGCGCTGCGCTGTGCGGAGCACTTGAAGCGCGACTGTCAAGCTCGTCCACAGGTCTACTCCCGGTAATATCCTTCGGACCTGACGCCATTTCTTGCCTCGATGGTTCTGAGCTCGACGGGATCGATCTGGTTGAGCACAATGGTCGCCACGCGCTCACGGATGAGCTGCGTTACCGACAAGGCTTCGAGCACGCTCGTGCGCTTGGTCTGACCGCATTCCACAACGAAGACGAACTCGTCGATGAAGCGCTCGATCAGCCTTGCATCGACGACCGACATGATCGGCGCCACCTCCACCACAATGTAGTCATAGGACTTCCGTGCCACGGCGAGCAGGTTTTCCATTTCCCGCGAGCCCAGGAGTTCAGCAGCGTTGGGAATCCGAAGCGCGCAGGCATTCGGCAGGACATCCAGCCCCGAATGCGGTCGCTTGCAAACAAACTCGCCAAGACGGGACGGATCTTCCAGCGCTTCGAAAAGCCCGACCTTCGCATCCGGGGACAGTGCAGTCGTGAGATTCCGGAGATGAAGGTCGGCATCGATCAACAGCGTGCGCGATCCAGAGGACGACAATATGAGCGCGGCAAGATTGGCGGCAACGACAGTCTTTCCCTCTTTCGAAACCGCCGACACGACGCCGATGACTTTGCTCCCGGTCGAGGCGGACGAACGGTCGAGCATCGCCTTCACATTGCGAAGGCCTTCCGCGAAGCGCGAGAAGGGGGCAGCAAGGACATGCTCCTCGATTGGCAATTGACCAGCATAGACGAAGGGCAGTCCGATGCACCGCGTCTCGGTCACCTGTTCGACGGCCTTGGGCGTACGGAACACATCCACCATCCATTCGCGTCCGAAGGCAGAGCCTATGCCGAGAAACAGACCGAGAAAAATGCTGCCTGCCGCCACGATGAGGGTTTTCTTGGAACTCTTGGTCAGCGGCGGAACTGCTCTGGTGATGATCTGCGCACTTTGGGCCGGAAGCGTCTCCGCCTGCGCCGCCTCGATCTCCTTATGCTTTTGCAAGAATCCGCTATAGAGATTACGCAGCGCCTCGGCGGCGCTCTCGAGTTCGCGCAGCTGGCTTCCGGTTTCCGCGGAAAGCTTCGCGGCGGTGTCTTCGAGTTCGGTCTGTCGTGCCCTAGCGACTTCGTATTCGCTGGCGTAGGAATCGGTAATGCGCCCCTCGTCGGACCGAATGGCGGCGTCAACGCTGTTGAGCTGCGCACGAAGCTTGACGACAGCCGCATGCTTGCGACCGACACGAGCTTCCATCTCCGCAAGCCGAGACGCAAGGTCGCGCTTTTGCGTGCGGAGACGTGCAAGTTCGCTGTTGTTGAGCGCGAAGTTGATGACTGCCGCTCGCTTGTCGTTGAATAGCGCGTCCGTCGACACGGCCGACGGAATCCCGTTTGCCTCTGTCCGCTTGATCCGGTCGAGGCGCTCCTTTGCTTCGACTGCCGCGAACTTGGCATTCATCAGCTGGGTATTCAGACTTGCCAGGAGCTCGGTATCCTGAGCGCCAGTGCTGCTGAGATTGTTAGCCGTCTTGAAGTCCTGCAGCGCCTTGTCCGCGTCGGCCACCTGCTTCTTCAGCTCGATCAGCCGCTCCCGCAGCCACTTGCTCACCTTCTGTGTCGATTTCAACTTTGCGTCCTGTAGGGACGCGAGATAGCTATCCACGATTCCGTTGGCGATCTTCGCGGCCTTCTCCGCGCTCTGCGACTCGACCGTAACGTTGATAACGTTCGCGACATCCTCACGTGCAACAGTCACCCGCTTCAGCAGAGATTCGAGAGCCGCTCGTTCAGCGGCTGCAGTGGCTTCCGCCGTGCTGGAGTTCCCGTCTGTGGCGCTGCCAAGTGCAGATCGCCCGGCAAACTCGCCATCACTGGCCAGACCCAGCGAGCGAATAACCGGAAGCAGGACCCTGTCTGATGACAGTACGTAGAGTTGACTGCCGACCTCCACTTCATCCATCGTCGGCTGATCTACGATCTTGTTGGTCTGCAGATAACGATTGAGACTTCGATCGATGAGGATGCGTGCACTGCTCTTGTAGGGCGCCTTCATGACAACAACGGAAGCCACGGCAACCGCCAGCCCAATCAACAGTCCGATAACGGGCAACCGCCATTCGCGGCGCAGAACGTCGACAATGTCCCACAAGCCGAAAGCGGGACGGCCCGCCGCAGGCGGACCGTAGTCTTCCGCAAGCGGCTGGCCGTATTCCTGAATGACCAATTGATTGGTTCTGGTGTCCATGGCTTCGTCTGATCAGTGGGCCGGTTGGGGAATCGGCGACGGCGGTCTCGTATGCATCTCGGTATTCGACAACAGATTGACGCTCGCTATGCCATCAGCTGGATGTTTCGGCCGACGGACATTCAAAAGATCATGCACGATCAGTTTGCTGGCGCGCCCGTCACCGAACGGATTGGCACCGAGAGACATGGCTTCGTGCTCCGCTGGCACATCGAGCAGGCGCTCGACGCCTGCAACAATGCGAGCCGGGTCGGTGGTGACCAGGCGAGCGACGCCGGCGTCAACGGCCTCCATGCGCTCGCTGGTATCTCGCATGACAAGCACGGGCTTCCGAAGCGCCGGTGCCTCCTCCTGAATTCCACCGGAATCGGTGAGGATGAGATACGAGCGCGTCATGAGATAGACGAACTCGGGATAGTTCAGGGGTTCGATCAGGAAGATGTTCGACGCATCGCGCAGATGGTCGAACACCGGCCCGCGCACGTTCGGATTTAAATGGACGGGATACACGATCTGAATATCGTCCCGCCGACTGATCGTCTTCAATGCCTCGCAGATTTGCCGGAACCCGGATCCAAAGCTCTCGCGCCGATGTCCGGTCACGAGGATGAGCCGCTTCGAGGTATCGAGCCATGAGTATTTCGCTTCAAGCGACCGGCGAAGCTCGCCTGGTTGAGAGATATTTGAAGCCATACGGAGCAGCCCGTCGATCACGGTATTGCCGGTGACAATGACGGCGTCTGGCGGATACCCCTCCTTCAGCAGGGCAGAACGCGCACGCAACGTCGGTGCATAATGCCTCGTCGTAACGACGGCAGTGACCCGCCGATTGGCCTCCTCCGGCCATGGACTCATGAGATTGCCGGTTCGCAATCCCGCCTCGACATGCCCGACACTGACCGACCGGAAGAACGCGGCAAGTGCAGCCGCCGTACTGGTTGCAGTGTCGCCCTGTACAAGAACGTAGTCCGGATTGTAGTCGGCGATGACCGGATCGATTCCGGTCATGACCGCGCTGAACACTTCACTCAACGACTGGTTCGGTCGCATGATGTTCAGGTCGTAGTCAGCCTTCAACGAGAAGGCCGACATCACATCATCGAGCATCTGACGATGCTGGCCCGTCACGCAGACGCGCGCATCAATTCCTTCTGCTTCGCCCAGCGCAAGCACAAGCGGTGCCATTTTGATCGCCTCTGGACGAGTACCAAATACACTAAGAATACGCATGAACCCCGACGCCGCCTGTGTTCAATGACTTGCCGTGTTGAATATTTTTGTCGTTTCGAAATGATGCGGCACGCTACCGGATTTTCCCGACGCGTTCATCGCCAACGTTGGCTCGGCACATGTTAAATGAAATTTATAGCTAATTCTCGGAGTTGCCGCGGAGCGCGTTGCGCATCATCGAAGCCGGCCGTTGTCAGGCGGTTCCAGATTTAACCTTTTCGGGTTAACGCGCACTCAGTCATTGTCCGCTGACGTTCTTCGCTACTGCCAGCGAGTTCCAGATTTAACTTCTCCAGGTTAACGCGGATTCGCTGTACCGTTCGCAAATCTTCGCCGATGCATCCTCGTGCTTGCATTCGCAACGGCACGGCGGGAATGCCAATGCGCGTGCAATGAACTCCACAGGCTCGCATTATCCAATTTCGGGAAAACTTGTACAAAACAAGATTAAATAGCGTATCTGGACTAGCGTTGATTGGCGCCATTGCGCGCATCGTGACGACGATCAACGCGCAACTCGCTCCTGATCGAGAGATTCCGGAAGTCGTGTGGCCGGCACTTTCCGGCATTTGATAGGTCGGAGGCAGCGCCTCGTGGAAGGCAAGGTTTTACTCCTCTCGCAGCGTCGGATTTCCGATCTTGTTGCATTTTGCCTCAGCTATGAGTTCGAGGACAATTTGGCGGCGATGACGCGCGCCGATCGGTTCGATGTTCAAAATCGCGCTGCGCTGGAGTTCTCGCGACGGGTCTACAAGTGGACGCGCCTTGCATCAGGATCGACCAAACTGGCAGGTGTGCTGGCACCCTCCCCGCCGCAACTGCGGCTGCAACGTGATTACGAACTGTTCTTCCCGATCTTCAGCAATGCGTATCAACTTCACTCGCTCGCCGCGATTCCCGACTGGCGCAAACGGTGTCGCAAGGCCGCATGCTTCATCACTGAAGTCTGGGCAGACGACATCCCGGAGTATCTGGTCGAGCTCCTGTCCGGATTTGATCATATATTCGTCGGCCTGCATCACTGCGCACCGCAGATTGCGCGAATAGCAGGTCGACCGTGCAGCTATCTGCCGCTGGCGGTCGACGTGGAGCGGTTCGCGCCGAGGCCCGAGCAGCAGCGATCGATCGCCGTGTGCAACATCGGACGTCGTTCGGCGACGACCCACGCCGCGTTGCTGGCCGGCGCCGAGAGAGAGCGCTTCTTCTACTATTACGACACTGTGGCGGCGAGCGGTTCGAACCGAAAGGAAAGGACGTTCCGGGTCGACAACCCGGAAGAACACCGCATCATGATTGCGAATATCCTGCAGCGCAGCCGCTATTTCATTGCCAATCGCAGTCACGTCAACAACCCGGAATTCACAGCCGGACGTGACGAGATTTCCGCGCGCTATTATGAAGGCGCTGCAGCCGGGGCGGTGATGGTTGGAGAAGCGCCGCGCACCGAGGAGTTTGCACGGCAGTTCGACTGGCCCGACGCCGTCATTCATGTACCCTTCGATTCGCCCGACATTTGCCAGATCCTCGAAGCGTTGGACGCAGACCCGGCGCGACTGCGAGCGGTTCAGAACGCAAACGTCCGGGAAGCCGCGCTGAGGCACGATTGGCTCTACCGCATACAGACGGTATTCGACATCCTCGGTATTGCTCATACCGATCAGATGCGCGCACGAGCCAACCGTCTGCGCCAGATCGCCGGATCCTTTGAGCTGCCAGCGGCCGCCTGAAATCGTCACCTCGCGCAGTGCGGAGCAATGCGGCGTTTCCGCCGGTTTATGGTTAACGGCCTGTTAAGCGGCGGCTGCTACATCCCGGCAGGTAGGCGATCCTTTTCATAATGATCGCCAGGGTGTCGCGAACGTCCGCAATGGCGGACAAACGTCAAGCTGCGTATCCAGGCATGAAACGGTCCAGTCAGCTCCCCTCGGCTCAGGCGGCCATCCTCAATGCGCCGCCCTTGCCACGTCAGGCAGACAGGCTTGCTGCACCTCTGCGACGGCGTGGCGCCTGGACGCAATTCGTCGAAGCCCGCCTGCGCGAGCCCGTAAATCCGGAACGAAATCCCGCCGAGCCGCCGCCAGACAGTCCGACCGACAAGCAACCGACGGTCCTAGGCGAGGATCCGAGCTTGCCGAACGGCGGACCGACGAATGAAGCTCATCCGCTCCTTGACCTGGAGCAACCCCTGCAGCCGATTGTGCTCCCGCAGGATGAGGTCAGTCGGCGCCTGAATGAGGCCGCGGAGAACATCGGCCGCTGGACAAATGTGGCTTCGCCTGATGCCGGACCAGACGACGGGTCCGGCTCCCCTGCGGCCGATCCAATCGATGTTTCAGCGGAGGAATCCGACAACCACACGCAGCCAGCGCCACCGGACTCGCATGCCGGCTCAGCGGTAGCCTCGTACACGCCTGAAGCAGATGAAGGAGAGGGATTCAGTCCGGCCGCGGACCCACGTCCGAACTCGGTGCCGCCGGCGTCAATCCGTCCAGCAGTGCAACCGCCCGTGCACACCAGCACTGCCGAGGCGAGCGTCGCGGTGCAGGAACAGCAGATCATACTGATCGACAAGCTGATCGCGGAAGAACTTCAGAGCTCGCCGCGGGACCGACGTTCCGTCACCAGCGAATGGAAGGTGCGCAACTTTGTGTGGTTCCTTGCTCCGACAACGGTTCTGCTGGCGATTGGGACCGGAATGCTCATGCGGGGCAATGTTGCATCCCTGTTCAGCACAGCACCCCAGGTTGCCAGCCATTCGAACGCGACGCCCGTTCAGCCGCCACCGCAAAGCAGACGCAAGCTGAAACCGGCAATTGCCACGTTCGTACATCGTGCTCCGATCGAAGCAGTCGCGCCCGCACCACCCGCACGTTCACTGCCGACGACATATGGGATTTTTGCGTCAAGCAACGGGCGGATGATCCGGCTCGAGCCGATGAACATCCGCCTTCCCGACAGCCGGATCGCCGTGTCGGTATTGACCACGAAGCCGGGCACCGTTGTGGTGCCGCACGGCCCGCTTTCGTTTGTCGCGTATCAGCGCGAGCTTATGACAAGCGCGCCCGACAACGCACAATTGCGCATTCTCGCCCAGGTCGCACGAACACCGTCGTCACCGGCAGTCGCTATGGCCAACGATGCCTGGGCGATCCGGTCCGTTTCCGTCGACCTGACCGTAGCGCCGGTCCCTGAAAGCCGCGAGATGGTCGAGCTGCAGCCAGTGAACCCCGATCTCGTCCTCTCACCCGGCCGTTACGTGCTGGTCTTCAAAAACCAGGCCTACGACTTTGTCGTAGCCGGCAAGGTTATCGATAAGGCCCATTGCCTCGATAGGGCGGAAACGCCGGACGGCGACAGGTTCACCGAGTGCCGCAAGCTCCCATAATGTAGGGCGGCCCGGTCCTAGGGCGGCGTCGACGCGACCGCGGCCGGCGGCAACTTCGTCGCTTTCGCAGTGGCGACACCGACGCTGAGCTGGCCGGTCCTACGCCAAAGCAGCAGCCCTGCTCCGCCGCCGATCGTACAGATCGCAAGCAGCACAATTTCCCCACGCCCCAATCCACCAGAGATCAGTGCGTAGGGCAGCATGCCCAGGCCCATCCAGAACAGCTTTTGCCACTGGTAGGAGTCGTATCTCTTGCCAAGGTTGCGACGCTTGAACCACAGATCTTTCGCTTCGCGCGAAAACGGAAGAACACGTCGGCACACGGCCGGCACAAGGCGAAGCGCGAGCAGCAGGGCAAGAAACATCGTCAACACGACTACGATACGATCGTCGCCGCCGGACAGCAGTCGGAACACCGGCAGAATGCAAAGGCCGAGGCCGATCCTCAGGAGTGCCCCGGCGGGCCAGGTGTCCAAGTTAATCAGGAAGCGCTCAAAGGAGGTCATGGGCGTAATCCAGGATCAGGAGTTGACTTGCAGTCGTACAATGCCGAAGTCGCGTAGCAAGGACCACGCGAGTTGCAGTGGCCGCGTGATCCTGAAGACCCCGACCACGACGGTCAGGTAGGCCGTCACACAGATCACGCTCGCGAAGGGGATTCGCAGCAACCGTGGCAATTCCTGCAGGAATGCCTCCTGTATCGAGAAGGCGACCGCTACGGCGACCAGCGCAGCAATGGTCTGCGGCGCTGTTGCGCGCAGGACGTCCCCGATGCTGATCCCGACCGGCTTGCCGGCGTAGACGAGCGCAGGAACGAACAGCGCGAACATAGTGACCGTGTAGGCGATCGTTACCCCGACCACGCCGAACGGCAGTCCGACTGCAAGCGCAACCAATTGGCAGATTGCACTGAAGATGCCCCATCGCATCCACCGATCTGGACGCCCGACCGCGACATGGACCCAACCGAGAGTTCGCTCGATGCAGTCTGCAATGCCGCGAATGGCGAGGATACAGAGCAGGGGGCCCGCGGGAGACCATTTCTCTCCGAGAAGCACGATCACGATGTCATGAGCGCTCACGGCCAGGGCGGCGAAGGCGGGCCCCGAAAAGTAGCAAAGCAGTGACAACGCGCCTTCCCAGGAGCGCTTTAGTTCAGCCGCACTGTGCTGGAGCTTGCTCAGTCCCGACACCGCGATGTTGTGCAGCGGCTCACTGAGAATCGACAGCAGGTTGTTGTAGATCGTGAAGGCGTTCTGAAAATAGCCAAGCGGCCCTGCACCGAGGAAATAGCCCATCGCGATTCTGTCCGCCGAACGAGCGAAGTAATCCGTCATGGTGAAGCCGGTCACTCCCAGCCCGAACCGCAGCAGTTCCTTGACCATTGGCGTGAGTCTGGGCCTGCCCGGTATCCATCGACAGGCGGTCCAGGCTCCAACGACGGTCAAAGCCGACGTTATGATCGGCTTGGCGATCAGCGCCCAGTAGCCCCAGCCCGAAAGCGCCAGTCCGACGCTTGCAGCGCTTCCGATGATGTTCGCCGATATGTCGATCATCGCGATGCGGCGAAACTGCATTGCCCGACGCATCAACGCATAGTGCTGCGTCGACAAAGCCATCATCAGGAAGGTCACCGACAATGCCACCGCCATGCCCGCGAGCGATGGCTCGGCGAAGGCACGCGCAATCCACCGACCGGACGCAGCCAGCACGACAGCCAGCACGACGCCGATCAGAACATTCAGCCAGAACAACGTGCTGACCTCGGCGCGTGAGATGCTGCTCCGCTGGGCGGAGGCCTCGCTCATCCCGAGATCGACGAAAAGGGGAGCAAAGCCGATCAGGGCCAGCATCATGGCCACCAACCCGAAATCGTGCGGTCCGAGCAGTCGCGCCAGCACGATCGTCGAGGCCAACTGAACGAAGATATTCAGTCCACGCGCAGCAATGAACGCCACGCCGCTGTGCAGCGACCTACGGCCAAGGCCAGAATATGGCTTGTTGTCCGCAAAATACTGATCGGTGCGTTCGTTTCGATGCACGCGCCGTTCCCGTTCAATTCGCTGGATTCTGGCTTTGAGGTACCCGCTCAAGCCAGATTTCCCGCCAATAGGGATAGATGGCGCGCGGGCAGAAGCGGCGGCAGATCGCATAGCGCGCCTCACACACGACATCCTTCAGGATGATCGCGTCCGTCTTGAAACGGACCATCTTGCACGAACCTTCGTCGATGATCTGCTTTTGACGCCTCTCGACCTCGTACTCGCGTTCGGTGAACGGTACCATCTCCGGATCGAAATACAGGCCGCGGTTGCGGTAATTGCAGTCCAGCGTCTCGAGGATGTCCTTGTACGGCTTGACGCGCACGACGTCGCCCACCTGCAGATCAAGTCGGGACTGCGGGGCCTTGCTACCCTCTGGCACACCGAAGGGCCTGATCGGATAAGGCACGCCACCTCTCATGCGCTGGAACGTGTCGTAGATCCAGCGCATCGCGGTGCCGATGCCCAGCCCCGCTTCGGTGACCGTGCGCCAGACCGAGAACGTCAATCCGGCGACGAGGTCCTGCAACCGAACGTTACCCGAAGTGTAGTCCTCGACATACTGACGCGGATCCCACCACTTCAGGGGTTGCGTGGCGAATTTTACCTGTGTGTTCTGGCAAACGTAGGTCGGCTCGGTTTCGCCCACCTTCGGCGGATGCTTGATGGTGCTCCACAGCGTTTCCTCGCTGCAGCCGCCAGATCCTAACGACTTGCCCGCGCCAGCTGGCGACGGCCCTTTCTCGCCCGCCGGCTTCAACCAGGCGTCCTTCCAGAATATCAGACAGGCCGCCTCGCAGCCGTCATGAGCCGCACCATTGCAGCGGATGTTCTCGAGATGGACCGTGTTCAGCATCTTGCGGCCGCCGATACCTAGCGCGGGATCGCAGGTCTTGTGAGCTCGCTTACCGACGCGAAGCGTCTTGCCGCAATGCTTCAGCATCTCTGGCATGAAGGGCATTTCCTCCAGGCGGCCGTTGGCATCCAACGTCGCGAGGATCTCCTCCTTGCTTCTGACCTCCACCAGGTCACCAGCGCGAAAGATACTTGAGAATAACGTGCTCATATCGTGCGCCTTGAGATAAATCCTGCAATCAGAACTTCACCGGCTGCGTGACGTCCGCGCAACCATCGTCAGATCAGGGTCAACTTTCGCCCGAAAAATGCCTCGGCGAAGCGTTCCGTAGCCCTGCACTCCATGCCCCGAATCCGCGCGAGGCCGCGAAAGGTGTCTGCATCGAACCACTGCTTGGATCGCTGCGTCCCGAAATGCTTGAGCAGGAGTTCAATCTTACGATCGAGCGCCGCCGCCGATACCGGCATGTAAACGTTGGGTTGACCGAAGTCGCCATCCCACTTCGGGATCTCATATTCCAGAATCTGATGATCACGAAACGTGTTCCAGGTCAGGCGGCAGACCTGACGATGGTCCTGATGGGCATCATCCCTGCGATGCGTCAGAATGACGTCGGGCTCGACCCGCCGCTTCAGCGATTCAAACCATTCCTTGATGGCTTCTCCCCTTTCCGGGAAAAATCCGTCGGGAAACGACAGCACCTCGACATTCGCGGATGCAGCCTCGCACAAGAAGTCAGCTGCCGACGCTCTCGCCTCAGCCTCCCGTATGGCGCCACCGCTTAGAACGCACCAATGCACGTCCAGCTTGATACCGTGCTCGATCAGACCAAGCAGCGTCGCTCCCGCGCCGATTTCAATATCATCCGAATGGGCGCCGAGGCATAGGATCGACAGACGGTCTCCGGGCCTGGCAAGCTGCAATGCTCTCATTCCGGTTATGCCGCGCTGGCTACCGACGGGTGATTCAGCCGCCACGGCGTGTCGCCGCGCTCCACCATGTCCTCCAACACTTGTCTATCGCGCAAGGTATCCATGGCGCGCCAAAAACCCTCATAGCGATAGGCCATGAGATGACCGCCCTCGATCAAACGGTTGAACGGTTCCTGGACGAGTTCTTCTCCCTCCTTGATGTAGTCGAAGATTTCGTTGCGGAAGATGAAGTAGCCGCCGTTGATCCAAATCTCGGACTCTGGCTTCGAGCGAATCCGCTGCACCGACCCCTCGGCATCAAACTCGGCAAGGTGGAAGCTGATCGGTGGATGGATCGCCACGAAGCAGCCGATCTTTCCGCTTTCCTTGAACTTCTGGATCATGTCCGGCAGCGGCGCATCGGTCAGCCCGTCGCTGTAGTTCGCAAGGAACATCTCCTCGTCCTGGACGAGATGGCGGACGGCCAGCAAGCGCTGCCCGATGTTGCGCCATGTCCCCGTATCCACCAGCGAAACCCGCCAGTCCGGCTGATGTTCGCCGATCAGCTCGACCTTTTTGCCGTACTCCGAGATCACGCAGTCGCTGTTCGCAGTCGCGCGATAATTCAGGAAGTAATCCTTGATCACGTTCGCCTTGTAGCCAAGGCACAATATGAAATCATTGTGGTTGTATTGGCTGTAGTACTGCATCACATGCCAGAGGATCGGCTGATGGCCGATCGGGACCATCGGCTTCGGTATGCTCTCCGAATACTCGCGGATCCGCGTACCGAGACCGCCGCAAAAAAGGACAACCTTCATGGCGCAACCTCACGCGGATCAATGATTTCGACGTTAGGAATCGGAACGATGAACTTGCAGCCCCAGTCCGCGACATGCCGCATTTGCGCGACGATTTCCCTCTTCAAATTCCAGGGCAGGATGAACAGGTAGTCGGGACGAGCCTCGTCGATGGCTTCGACCGGGAGGATCGGAATGTGCATTCCCGGTGTATAGCGGCCGTGCTTGTAGGGGTTGCGGTCCACGGTGAAGTCGAGGAAGTCCGTACCGATGCCGCAGTAGTTCAGCAGCGTGTTGCCCTTGCCGGGAGCGCCATAGCCGCAGATCCGCGCGCCCTTGTTCTTGCTCGCGATCAAGAACGACAGCAGTTCGCGCTTGGTGCGATGAACCCGCGATGTAAACTGCTCGTACTGACCTATGTCTTCCAGGCCGATCCGACGCTCATGGGCCAGCAGTGCGGACACCGCGGCGGAGACGGCGTGAGTCGCATCGGCGCGGCAGAGATAGACGCGAAGCGAGCCGCCATGCGTTGAGATCTGCTCGACGTCGAAAACCTTCAGATCATGCCGCCGCGCCAGACGATCGATCGTGACCAGCGAGAAATAGGAGAAATGCTCGTGATAAATGGTATCGAACTGATTTTCGTCGATGAGCCGCTCAAGATGCGGGAATTCGAGCGTAATCACGCCTTGCGGCGTGAGCAGGCACGCCATTCCGGCGGTGAAATCGTTTAGATCCGGAACCTGTGCCAGCACGTTGTTGCCGATAATCAGATCGGCGCGCTTGCCATCTGACACCAGCTTCCGCGCCAGCTCCAGGCCGAAGAACTCGACCATTGTCGGGACGTTCTTCTGCCTAGCAACTTCGGCCACGTTGGCCGCCGGCTCGATTCCCGTGACCGGCACCCCGAGCGGCAGGAAGTGCTGCAACAGGTAGCCGTCGTTGCTCGCGATCTCGTAGACGCGGCTCTCGGCACCAAGGCTCAGCCTGGCCTTGATCATCTCACAGTAGCGCCGCGCATGTTCCACCCACGACGTCGAGTAAGACGAGAAGTAGGCGTACTCGGTGAAGATATGCTCCGGTTTGACGTATTCCTGGAGTTGCACCAGGAAGCAGACCCCGCAAACCACGGTGTGCAGCGGATAGTACGGCTCCATGGCGTCGGTCTGGTCGGCTGTGAGAAAACTTTCGCAGAGGGGCGACATTCCCAGGTCGACAAACGTCGATTTCAACGTCGCGCCGCACAGACGGCAGTTACCGTGAGAGGATTTCGACCGAATCGATTTGAATCTCGAGTGAGCGTTCATTGGGCCGTACCATGAATATAGGATTGCCGAATATGAGATTGCCGGCGCTTAAATCGGGCTCGTTAGATTGAATTTTATCGTATGAAAGCGAACAATATGAAGCGATATCGAACAACAAGGTAAACCACGCAGTTGCTGAAAATTTTAGTAAAATTGTATAGAACTGGTCGTCGACAATTGGCCTCTCGGTCGGGAGTGGATACGTCCCATGCGCTTTGAAGCAACAGGACTTGACGGAGCGTGGCTCGTCAAAATCGAGCCTGCACACGATGAGCGCGGCTTTTTTGCGCGCACGTTCTGCGAAGACGAGTTTCGCGCATACGGGCTCGTGACCAGATTTCCCCAGCACAGCATCTCGAGCTCCTCGCGCAAGGCGACATTGCGTGGAATGCACTTTCAGAATGAGCCGCACGCCGAGGTTAAGCTCGTGCGCTGCTTGAACGGATCGATTTGGGACGTCATCATCGATCTGCGTGCGAACTCGCCTACCTTTCGTCAATGGCGCGGCTTCGAGCTTTCAGCGGAGAACGGTTCGCAGCTCTACATCCCCAAGGGGTTCGCGCACGGCTTTCAAACCTTGAGCGACAACGTTCAGGTCAATTACCTGATTTCGGAGTTCTACGAGCCTTCGGCTGCTAACGGCGTCCGATACGACGACCCGATGTTCGGCATCAGCTGGCCTCTGGCCGTAAGCACGATCTCCGATAAGGACCTGAACTGGCCGCTTCGGGGTGCGTGAGCGCCTACCGCACAGGCGCGAGGAGCCCGTGGCGCTCGAGCACCTTTGCTGTCTTCAGAATGACCGGGAACGGCAGGTCGGCACGCCTGGCGATATCAAGCAGAGAATGATGTCCGTCGGACAGATTTAGAATCCACAGCATCGCCATGTTGGCTGCAGCGGCGTCCTTGTCGCCGCCGATCGCACCATAGAGTCCGCGTCTGCCCAGCTGCGGTTCGCCTTTCGGCGACGTGTTGTAGTAGCTGCGGTTGCCTTCGAGCAGGTCGATGACTTCGGAAATGATGCGGAAGGATTCCCCGAGGTGCTCCGGCCGAATGAAGCTCAGGTCGTCGGCCGAGGTATGATACTGAGGGATGGCACCGAAACGGCTGCGCTGAAACAATCCCACCGGCAGGTTGAACCCGGGCGAGCAGTATTGCCGCTCATCATAGCCGTAGGGCGAAAACGCCAATATCGTCGGCGCCAGCTTGGAATGCTGCAGCGTGTGTATCATTGCACGGTCGATTTCGGCATCGCCCTGCCTGCTCTTCTTGTATGTCGGACCGGCGCCGTCTCCGACCATTGATACCACGAGGCCGTGCTTGATATGAGACACACGATGCTCATTGCGGGCGAGCCAGGTGATCGCGCCAATCGTTCCCGGCGCAAAGAGAAACCGATAGCTGTATCGCGTTCGCATCTGGGAGATGCGGCTTGCGAGCTCCGCAAGCAGGGCCAGACCGGAACAATTGTCATTGGCAAGCGAGGGATGGCAAACATGCGCCGACAGAAGCACCTCGTCGTCTGACTCTCCCCGGTGAAAATACTCACCATAGGTCAAATGCCCGTCGGCGAGGGTCGAGTCGATCACGACCTCGTAGCTATCGTCCCGCAGTTGCTCCAGCTGTCGGTGGGCCATGCAGAAAGCCCAGTTTTCCTGGTAGTAAGACGTTCGGTAGGGGACCAGGTCCGGCTGATCGGGCAATGTGAAGATGTGGGACTCAAGCTCGTCCAGCGACATGGTGCGGCGCACCGGCACGCTGTAGCTCATGACGTGCAGGTTCGATTCGTTGAAATCTACGACCTTCCGGCCCCGCGGGTCCTTGATGTACGCGTCCCGAATGTTCCACTCACGTGGCACGACCCAGTCGAGAACGGGTGTACCGGTCGGCACCTCGTGGACATCAAGGGAGATGTGCGCACCGATCTCCCGAAGGGTCTGCCGCACACCGTTACCGGTAATGCTGCGGCAGATCGGGTAGATCCTTTCCGCAAGCGCAAAGATCTTTGCGCCTGAACTTGTGACATCGTCTGCCGCCGACACGCCGTCCTCCTGGTGTGTCAAATCGATCGGCGCGTGTATTAGTTCGCGGCGAGAGCCGATTGCCCGACGCTCTGCCTCGACTTTACATGGCGGAGATCCGCATCGAGCACGCCGTCCGCCAGCAGCTTGTTGACGTGGCTGATGCGCTGATACCGGGGACCTTCGAACTCTTCGAGCGTGATGCCCGAGGCCCGGTAGGCCTTATAGAGCTGTTCCGCGCCCATCCTCGCATCCCATTGCGGCTTGAACTCCGGCAGCCGGGTTCGGATCTTTTCGAAGCTCACGCGGTAGGACCGCGTGTCGGGACCGGCGCCATCGGCAAATTCGATCTGACAGCCAGGGACAACATCGGCGACGATCTTCGCGAGATCGCGGATCTGGTAGTTGTGCGCCGTCTGGCCGACGTTGAAGGCTTCATTGAACACCGCCGCCTCGGGAGCCTCCATCGCCGCGATAAAGGCGCGGGAGATGTCCTCGATGTGAACGATGGGCCGCCAGGGCGTGCCGTCCGACTTCAAGAGGATCTTTCGCGTTGTCACCGCCCAGGCAACGAGATTGTTCAGCACGACATCGAATCGGAGCCGGGGAGATACGCCGTAAGCCGTTGCGGGTCGCAGGTAGACCGGGCAAAATCCGTCACCGGCGAGGCCGGCAATATCGCGCTCCGACTGCACCTTGGATTCGCCATAGGCAGTCACCGGGTTGAGCGCTCCGGTTTCGTCGATCATGCCCTCGCCCGCCTTGCCGTAGTTGCTGCAGGAGGACGCGAACACGAACCGTCGCACACCGGCTTGCTTGGCCAGTTGCGCGAGGCGCACGCTGGCTACATGATTGATCTGGTCGGTAAGGCCGGGTCTCAGATTGCCGAGCGGATCGTTCGACAGCGCGGCAAGATGCAGAACCGCGTCAAAAGCCTTCAGGTCCGCAAGTTCGGCGTCTCGCGTATCCTTGCAAATCGCCGGCACATCCACGATCGACCCGCCCTCTGCAAATGTGCAGCGAGAGTACAGATCGCTGTCGAGGCCCACGACTTCGTGCCCGGCACGCCGTAGCATCGGGGTGAGCACTGTTCCGATGTAGCCGAGATGTCCGCTCACGAGAACGCGCATCTAAACGCCTCCAAATTTATTCTGTTTCTATCTCGCCTACTTATTTCAAAATCGCCCGCTGATGCACGTGTTTGTAAAACCTTAGTTAATGGCGCGCCCGAAATTGCGGGAACGATCCGCTCAGGACGACGGAAAATGGTTGAGCCGTACCCCATGATCGTTGACGTCGCCGGTAGCGGCGCCAGGCGAAAGACGCCGCAGCAGCGCCTGGGGAACTCTGCGTAGTTGCCGGTGAAGCCGGTACCGTGTGGTGGAGCGGCTGACGTCGAAGCGATTGGCCAGTTCTCCGCCGAACGCCACAACGAATTTGTATCGCGCCTCGTTTTCGATTCCGCCATCGAAATCGAAATGAAGGCCCCGCTCGTGCGCCAGTTCGATGCCACTCCAGAGGAGCAGACTTACTGCGCCTGGATGCGCAATGCTCCTGTCCCGCGATGACAGGAAATAGTGCACGAACTTGTGGTCCCAGACGAAGAAGACCTGGGCGTGGACGTTGTTGTTCGAGTCCACCGCCGCGAGGATCTTGCATTGCTGTCGCTCGCTCGCGGCGGCATAGACAGCTTCCAATCGCGAGAGGTCGAAATACGACTTCGCGCCCTCCAGGTTGGCCTGGTAATACTTCACGAAGTATTTTGGGGACGTGACTTCGCGAATGGCGAGCCGTTCCCGCGCGCGTCGTATCACGTTCTTCGTCTTGTCGCGCAATCCCGACCAGAGCTCGTCTCGGGGGATCGTGCATTTCAGCATGAAAGTCGGATGCGCGCGCACCTCGTAGCCGCACGCGAGGAACGCGGCCACATCGCTGAACCCGGTATCGAGCGTCATCTCGACGTGATCGAAATCCGCGACCTGTTTGAGCAGGTCAGTGATGACCGCATGCGCCAACCGCATGCGCGCTTCCGTCTTGCCGGACTGCAGCGTGACCGTCGGTCCGAGAAAGCGCGTGATTTGAGGCATCTCACATATGTTCATCCCGCCTTCAGTACGCGTGACGAACCGGAGAGAACCCACGACGCGCCCGCCACGCGAACAAGTGACTTCACGCCAGCCACCGGGAGCCAGCGCATCCAGCCACCAATCCTCGTGAAAGACCGATTTGCGCATCAAATTCCTCTTCCGGAGACTAACCGGATAGCGAATCGGCAATCTGATTAAACCAAAACGTGCAGAAATGCCCAAGGTCCGCGCGGATCAGAAGGCCTTAGCTTCTATTGTAGTTAACGACGTCTGCAGCATTTAAATCGGGGCGCTCGCCTAGTTAGCCTCTGAGCTCGGCGTCGGTCAGGTGACGCATTGACGCAATACCGCGCCTGTTCAAAACATATTTAATCATTGCCCGCGAGGCGTGTGCTCACTGCGAACTTTTGCGTGCCGATCCATTCAAATTCGGCTGCACGAACGGCGTGCCGGCGTCATAGCGCGCTTTGGCCGGAAGCACATGAAGCTTCGTTTTCCCGACCGGGTCCACCCAAGGCCACTCGTATCCGCGCCCGGCATCGAAGAACGGGGGGCGGCTTGTGAGGTACATGGAAGCAGGCAAGGCGCGATCCTCGATTCCGGAATCCCAGTGCGTTTTGTTGGTGAGGTAATCAAAATTGCCATATCGAATCGTGGACGTCGCAACCTTTGCGTCCGTCGGATATGGTTTCACGGCGTCCCAGCCGAGCATCCAGACGCCGGGCTTTGCGTCGGTAAAACGGGTTTCATACGACCAGCCGTCCATCTGACCGGGAACCCCGAGCACGTTTCCTATGAAAGACATCCAGTAGGAATACGCCATCAGACCAGCGGCGCGGCGCGGCCCATTGCGGGGCTGCGACACATCGTCGATCGTCCCGCCGGCCTGATTGTCGAACGCTGCCCGGACGCCGCGCAGATAGTTGCGGAAAAACGTGTGATAGATGCTGTTGCCGTGAGTGTCGTCGCTGTCGGCGTTCTGAGCGTAGTTGCCCTCGAACAAGACGTGATGGGCGCCCACCATGTGGCTGGCGTTGAGCCCGGTCTCGATCCAGGCTCCATTCGTATTGATGTAGCCCATGTCCATGTAGTTATAGCCGACCACGGAGCCCGCCCCGGCGGAACGCGCCACCACCAGCTTGTTGGCCCTCACGGCAATTCCATTCTCGATCAGAACTTCCGAAGATCCGGCGGAAAGACTAATGGCATATCCCCCTCCGCCGGGTTGAGCCCAGGCCGCGTCGTGCACATAGAACTCGCGCAGTTCGACCCGAAAGGAGCTGTGGATTGCAAAGCCTTCGCCGTGCCAAACCGAATTGTCGACGTTTTTCGCCCACGAAGAAGCAGCCCAATTGAAGCGAAGATTGCCCGCGTCGCCCCCCTTGAGCGCCAGATCTTCGACGCCCGCGTGCTTCACATGCGGCTGCGCGAAGCGTGACAGTTGAGCTGCGTTTGCTTTCCGATAGCTGATGTGAACTGGAGTCGTGAAGGTGATCCTGGAACCGGAGACGGTGCTGATCTCCTTGACCTCGGCAACAGGCCGATCAGGTCTCCCGAACCACGATCCAGCGCTCTGTGGCGTCGACGGAAACGCATCGGGTGCAAAGTCATCGACAAACTGAATTGCAGGTTTGTGCTTTTGCCAGACAACCCTGAAATCTTCCGACGCCCAGATCTGCCCTCGCCCCTGCGGGTCGACACGCCAATCAGCGGCCGACGCCTCGTCGAGCAGCACGATTTGTCCAGGCACAAAGCCTGCAGCGTCGTCGACCTCGACCGTTCTTTCGCCCTTTATTGCATCATTCCGAAGGTTCGCCGACCGCACGGCATTGACCGTGTCGCTCGTGCTGGAGAAAAGCGACGGTCCCACCACGACCAGCGGAGACGGCTTGGCACCGACTGCGTCATTGAAAGGTTTCGCGCCATCTTGCTTTTCGAGCATCGTCCGGCCCGGACCGGAGCCGCGCAGCGTGATTGCCTTGTTGAGCAGCAGGAAATTGCCGCCATTGATCAGAAACCGCCCCGCCGCCAGTTGCACGACCTGCCCTACCGGACATGCGTTGATTGCGCCCTGGATTGCCGCAGCGTCATCGAGTGTGCCGCCACGAGGCGACAGCGTCGCGCAGATGGTTTTTCGAGAGGGTATCCCACCCTCGGCCATCAGGCCGGGTTGCCAGGTGGTCGCGCGATCTGAAGGCAGTATTTCCATCGAATCGAGAGCAAATGCGGACGAATGGCTTGAGCATGCAACGAAGATCATCGTTGCAGCCAAGCACTGCCAAGGCCGTCGCAGGGCCGTTCGCAGCGTCCGGTGACCAGGGTTGCTCCGCGTCGCGATGACCTTCCGGTTGAACATGCATCCTCTGACTTGCAGCGCCGAACCGACCGGCTTCGCGCCTGCTAGCGTGACCTCACGACGTTGACGGGAGTGGACGGCGGCCTGAACCGCGGTCCGTGGATGCGCCGCATTGCTGGACGCCTGGCTATTGCCGACTTGGCCGCGGGACGCGCCTGCCCCCAATATCTGGCAGCTTCAACCGCGGCTATAACGAACACGACCCACAGCATTTCGAAGCCGCGCATCCACGTGCTCTCGAGACCGTTGGTAATGGCAACGTAGAGAACGATCGACAGCAGGATCCATGCCCGCGAACGATCAAACCGCGCCAGGCGACCAATGCCGTGTATCGTCGCAAGGATGAACGCGACAAGCAGGAAAAATCCCGCATAGCCTAGTTCAAGCAACGTGTCTTCATACCCATTGTGGGCGTTGGGCATCTCCTTGACCCAGCCCGGCGCTTCCACGATGCTCGGCGCGTCGGGCCCAACCAGCCAGAACGATTGATAACCCCAGCCCAGCAGCGGCTTCTTTGCGATTTGCATGTTTGCAAAATCCCAAATGATGGTACGGCCCGTGAAAGTCGAATCGCCGTACAGCATGTACGATACGCGATTCATGCTGAAGCCGGTGACGAACGAAAAGACCATCCAGCAAATCGGTATCGATACGACAATCACCCACACCGGAACGCGGGTAGCCCTGGAAAGCTTGAGCAAGGTCCAGGCGAACGCCGGGACAAGCACCGCAAGACCAAGCGCCGTCTTTGAATTGCTCAGCAGCAGCAGCGCGACAGACATGAGCGCGGTAACGATGCCGAGAACCCGTCGCCGTCCGGGATGAAGCAGCTCATGGAGCGCAAGCAGGAATGCAACGGCAGCGCATTCGCCTAGATAGTTCTTGCCCGAGAAATAGCCGGGGTAGCCCCATGTGGCGAACTTCACGTCGATCGGCGGCCTGCCCATGACGAACAGCATGTTCAGCACGGCAGCGATAAAGAAGCACCAGAACAGGCCGCGCAGCAGGTCGGTCGATCGAGTTGCAACGATCGCCGGGAGCGCGATCGAGGCAATGATCATGGCCTGCTGCGCAAACCTGATCCCCGAAGCCTCCGGCTTGAATGCCCAGGCAACGCTCGCCCCCGCCAGCGCAAGATAGGCAAACAGTATGATCAGGATCGGCGGAAAGCGGAGTCGCGACCGATTGCGCAGCGCAACGACGAGCGCGACTGCGGACAGGATCGGCCAAAAGATTTTGCTCTCTGGTCGAGCTTCCAAAAGACAGGCCGAGTCCGTCGGACTACAGGTCACGAGGATCAGGGGAAAAGCAATCGTGGCGTAGACACAAGCCAGCAGCGGGATGATCGCGTATCTATCGATTATCCGACCGGACGGAGCCGCCAAGCCTGGTCGCTGAGAACGCAATACGGCTTCGTGCATGCTCGGTGCCCGTCAACTCCCGTCGCCAAGGCAGCACGCTGATCGTTAATCGCCTGCCTTGCCCGATCGTGGGGCCGCGCAGCGAAACGATCAGCCTCTTCAATGGCGCTGGCGCCAACACGTACTCAGACACGGCTCCGAACACCAACGATAAGTCAATCTTTCCTGAATTTTTATAGTGAACGCTTCGTTAACGCTTGTCCCCTAGCGTGGCGCACAGGGCGGGCTGTTTCGCTTGGTCGATTGATATTCCGGGAAATTGTGGATGCCGCGTAAGTACATGTTTACTCGCGCAAATTTCTTCCGAGCCTGTGTCCGACAGTACGGCGGCCGATGCCGGACGGCGACGACCGTAAGCGGCGCGCAAACAAGCGCGAAGAAGAGACCGGCGTTTACCAAGACTCCGTTCGTTAATCTTCGTTAACCAGGGTCCAATGTCGTGCCGAGAAGTGCAGGCAAGAGTAGTCAACGAACGCCGTGCCTGACCACTCGCGAAGTGGCGCCGGCGCATTCGGCTGGCAATTCCTCGCGTCTCAGTGGCCGCCTGTTGGGCGCCCTGGCCATCACAGCGACAATCGCGCTCGCTGGCTGCTCGACCATGCCGACCTCGGGACCGGCAAGCTCCTATGTCCGCGCGGGGCAGACCGACCCTGAAAGCGTGCACTATGCTCTGGTGCGCCTGACGGCTGACACCGAGAGGGTCCTGGTGCGCAACTCCAGGCGGATCGACCGTGTTTTCACGGATCGCCGCGGCCCGCCCGAGATTCGCTTTGGCATCGGCGACACGGTCAGCGTGACGCTGTTTGAATCGATGGCCGGTGGCCTGTTTACTCCGACCGAAGCCGGCACGCGTCAGGGAAACTATGTCACGTTGCCCAATCAGGCCGTGAATTACAAAGGCAACATCACGGTTCCGTATGGTGGCTCGATCCGCGCTGCGGGCCGGACGCCGGAGGAAGTCCAGAATGCGATCGTGAAGTCCCTGCAGGACCGTGCGATCGAACCACAGGCAGTGGTTGCGCTGGTGGATCAGAAGGCAACGTCGATCAGCGTATTGGGCGAGGTCGGAACGCCTGCACGCTTGCCTGCAAGCGCCAGCGGCGAGCGGCTGCTCGACATCATCACACGCGCGGGCGGCCCCAAGAATCCTGGCTTCGATACCTGGGTGACCCTCGAACGCGACGGCCGGCAGGGTACCGCACCGTTCGGATCGCTGCTCAGCCAACCGGCAAACAACATCTTTGTTCGTCCCCAAGACACGGTGTACGTATTCACGCAGCCGCAAACCTTCCTCGCGATGGGCGCCTCCGGGCAACAGGGGCAGTTCTCGTTTGGAGCCTGGCGCCTGACACTGGCCGAGGCCATGGCGAAGGCAGGCGGCCTCAAGGATGATCACGCCGACCCTGGATCCGTGTTTATCTACCGAGGAGAGCCACGCGAAGTTGCCAAGCAGCTCGGCGTCGACTGCACTCGCTATAGCGGCCCCCTTGTCCCCGTTATCTATATTCTCGATTTGAGAGATCCCGGCGGCTACTTCATCGCGACAGAATTCGAGATGCGGAATAAAGATGTCATCTTCGCGTCCAACGCAAATTCTGTCGAAGCGACAAAGTTCATGACTTACCTTCGGATGATCATCGGCACAGTGAGCGATCCAATCGTCGCCGGGATCGATGCCTACACGCTGAAGGGACTCGCCAACGGCAGCATCTCTGGCGCGACAACCATCGTTACGTCGTCCCGATGACGACAATTGGCCTGGCGGAATCGGCTCGCGCGGCAGGTATGCTGCCGGCAACCGAATCCGCCGAGGCAACAGTCCGCGACCGGTGGCCCCGTCTTCACGGACACATTCCTGCGCTCGACGGGGTGCGGGGACTTGCCATCGTCATGGTGATGCTACTGCACTTCGTCGGCAATACGATGCCGACCAACGCTGTCGAGAAGATCGTCGTCGGAATCACCAACTACGGCTCTTATGGCGTCGAGTTGTTCTTCGTCCTGTCCGGCTTTCTCATCACCGGAATCCTCTATGATTCACGGGAGGAACCGAACTTCTTCCGCAATTTCTATATACGGCGCGTGCTGCGCATTTTTCCGCTTTACTATGGCGTGCTCGCACTTGTCTTCTTCGTCGCTCCGCTTGTGAGCCCGCTGCGTGGTCCGACCCTCGACTATCTGATAGATCGTCAGGCCTGGGCCTGGCTGTACGGAGTCAACGTCTACATCGCATGGAACGGTGACTGGTCATTCTCGTATCTGGAGCATCTCTGGTCGCTTTGCATCGAAGAACATTTCTATTTCTTCTGGCCGCTCGTCGTATATCTGGTCGCGAAGCAACCGAGAAAGTTGATTGCGGTCAGCCTCGGCCTATCGGTCGCTGCGATGCTCGCTCGCCTGGGCGGCTCCTTGGCCGGACTTAGCTGGTGGACAACCTACGTGTTGACACCGTTTCGCCTGGACGGTCTGGCCCTTGGCGCCTTTCTCGCCGTGGTGGTCCGACAACCGGGCGGACTTCAGCGACTTATGGGCGCCCTTCCATACGTTGCGACCACTGCATTTGGCTTGCTTTCCCTGACTTTCATCTGGACGCGCCTGGTGACCGACCAAGGTAACGCTTTCGTCCTTCCGATTCGGTCTTCCATCATCACCGTGCTGTTGGCTTGTCTCCTCATCTGGGTGCTTGTTGCGCCAAAGCGTTCCTTGGTATCGCGCCTTTTCTGCAGCCGACCGCTGATGCTTCTCGGGACCTATAGCTACGGCCTGTACGTCTACCATCACTTTATATCGTACTATCTCGTGACTCACCGAACCGAACTGGCACTCGGCGAATGGCTCGGCTCTCACAGCGCAGCCGTGGCAATACAGGCGACAGCGGGAGCACTCGTCTCGCTGCTGATCGCTTATCTGAGCTATGAATTCGTCGAAAAGCGCTTCCTGGACCTGAAGCGGTTCTTCAACGCTCGGCGCACCGTTGCTGCTGGCGAAGCGTTGGCGCCTTCCCATCCGTACCGCAACTGATGGCGAGCCTCGTACGGTAAAAACCCTCGAGAGCGCGAGCTGCTGAACTCCAGGCATACTTGCTTTCGGCCAAATGCCTCGCGGAACGTCCGAGATCCGCAGCGCGATCGGCATCACCCAGCAAGCCGCTGACACGGGCGGCAAAGCTCTCGACATCGTCCGCGATCATGATGTCACGATCCGGCACGGCCTCGATCCCCTCGGCGCCCAGGGTTGTCGAGACGATTGCCTTGCCCATCGCCATAGCCTCGACAATCTTGAGCCGTGTCCCGCCTCCCAATCGCAGAGGGACGACGACGACCGCGGCCTCGGCAAGATGCGGCCTCAAATCCGGCACGAAGCCGGTGAACTCGATTCGGGGACCTGCCAGCGCCAACAGGGCGGGTGGCGGCGACCCGCCAATGATCTTCCAACGCGCATCCGGATGGCTGGCCGCGATGCGCGGCCATATATCGTTGACGAAGTGGATGACACCGTCGACATTCGGTGCATACGACAAGAGGCCAAAGAATACGACGGTGCGCCCGTCGGGCTTCGGATCGTCGGCACGCGGGCGATAGAACTCGATATCCGCGGCATTGGGAATGACAGTAGTCCTGGCTTCCGGCACTTCTTCAAGCAGCCGTCGTTCGTCAGCAGCGCTGCACAGATAGACGCCATCCGCGTCACGATAGGTCCCGAGCTCCTCCTTCCGAAGCTTGCGCCAATTGACTTCGGAATAAAGGCGACGAAACAAGCTGTCGCCGCTTTGGGCGTACTGGCGGGCAAGGTCGTAGTCGATATTGTGAGAATCCACGACCAATACCGGAAGCTTCTCTCCTGCCGGCGCCTTGCGCAGTTCGTAGTGACCAAGGAACGTGAACTCGAGATTAACCACGTCGAAGCGCGTCGACCCAAGCAAGTCATCCAGCGTCTGACGCACGACGTCTGCCGTGATTCGCAAACGCTCGAAGCTGAGGGGCGATACCAGGGAGCGCAGTTGAAGCAGGCGCTTCGGCATCCCATCGCGACCGAACGGGTTACGCACGAGCACCACCTTGCGGCAGTAGGCCTGCATGGCAGCTCGGCATTCCTCGATGTCGTGCTCGTCGTCCACGAGCATGACTGCCGTCAGGTCATGGCGCTGAGCCAATTCCGTCATCAAACCGTGCATGCGCGCCTGCGCGCCGATCCGCGGCGGGCTCGCAGGCATCTGTGACACGAAGAGAATATTTAGGCGGTCTGAGTGCATCGATCCAAACCTGCCTGCCGACGTCGACAGGTACTGAGATGCTCGCTGGGGCCCACATTCACATAGCTCGGCTTACTCAATGCTTAAGCCTGCGCTTTGCGTTAATAGTTGCCTCGTTCCTCTTAACGAAACAATGATAGAAAGGCGGCGTGTCCATTTATCCGCTTGGATTTTCGACGTAGAAGCATTGCCGAAGCAGTCTTGGTAGGTTCTCCGCAACGTTACCTCGTGCGGGCCAGCTCAAGCTCAAGCCGCGAAGGCGACGATTGAATGTGCGGTATCTCGGGTATCATCGGCCGGCTTGACGAAAACAACCGGGCCGCGCTCGCTCGGATGAGCAAGGCCATGATCCATCGCGGGCCGGACGGCCATGGCTCGTGGGCTTCAACGCCGGATGCCCGCGGCTGGGGTGTCATGCTTGATCACCGCCGCCTCTCGATCCTCGATCTGTCGTCCGCCGGCGCTCAACCGATGGTGGACGATACAACCGGGCACGTGATTTCGTTCAACGGCGAAATCTACAACTATGTCGCCCTGCGCAAACGCCTCGAGAGCGAAGGGCAGTCTTTTCGGTCCAGCGGCGACACCGCCGTCATGCTGCGGGCACTCGGCCTGCATGGCCTGGAGGCCGTCGGATGGCTGCGCGGCATGTTCGCATTCGCAAGCTGGGATCCGCAACAGCGACGACTTCTGCTTGCGCGCGACCAGCTCGGCATCAAGCCGCTCTATATCGCGCAGTCCAGCAATCCGAACACGACGTGGTCGCTGATATTTGCATCCGAATTGCGTGCATTGCTGGCCTCAGGCTTGCTCGGAACGCCGCGTCTTGATCCGCAGGCGGTTGCGAGCAACGTATGGAACGGGTTTGTTGTCGGCCCTTGCACCGCCGTTCAGGGCGTTGAACTTCTTGCACCGGGTCACTACGCCGAGTTTGACGGGACAGGCCGTAAAATAAGCGAGCACGATTTCTGGCGCATTCCCGGAGAGTCGCCAAAACCGACAATGGACGAAGCGACGCTTGCCTCGATCCTCGACGAAGGGATGAAGCTTCACCTCGCCAGTGATGTGCCGCTCGCGGTTTTCCTGTCGGGCGGCATCGATTCCTCCGCGATGGCAAATCTCGCGCAACTGACCGCTGACGCCCCGGTTCATACTTTCACGCTCGCGTTCGAGGACCAGCAGTTCAACGAAGCGCCGTTCGCAAGGCAGACCGCTGCGGCAATCGGCACTCAGCATCATGAGGTGGTGTTGTCCGAGCAGCGGTTCGTCGACAGTCTGGACGACGCGCTCGATAGTCTCGACCAGCCAACCTTCGATGGACTGAACGCCTATTTCATCTCCCGGGCCATTCGCCAAGCAGGCTTTACCGTCGCGCTGTCAGGAACCGGGGGCGACGAGCTGTTCGGCGGGTATCCGACATATCGCGATCTTCCGATCTTGCAGCAGTGGTGTCATCGGGGCCGCACATTTCCCAGAAAATGGCAGGCCAGGGCTGCAGCTTTGTTGACTTGGCCCCTGCGACGATCCTCGCATCCCGTGCCGCCTCAAACGCGCTGGGCGAAGCTTCCGGATATGGTCGATCGTAGCGAGGATCTGCTGGCGTTATACCAGATGGCCTACGCGCTCTTCCTGCCTGGATTTCAGGGTGAATTGCTTGCACCGGATTTCGCGGGCGCGCTCGTGGAAGGCCTTCCCGACGCGATGCGCCGGCGGCTGACGGCCGAAACGGCAGGCCGTACCCCAGTTTCCGCTATTAGCGTGATGGAACAACGTCTCTTTTTGGGTGAACGCCTCCTGCGCGACAATGATGCAGCAAGCATGGCCAGTTCGCTCGAGCAGCGCGTTCCGCTGGTCGACCACGTATTGTTTGAAAGCGTCGACGCCCTGTCGGACCAAGCGCGATATCAGCCCTTGGGGCGCAAAGATATGCTTCGGCGGATCGGATTGCGCGGTCTCGATCCTGCGCTCTTCGAGCGCCCAAAGACCGGCTTCGTCATGCCCTTTGACCGATGGATTCGCCGCGGATTGAAGGACGCCATGGATCGAACCATGCGCGATCCGCAGGCGATCGCGCCCACCGGCCTGAATCCCGACGCGGTTGAGCGACTTTGGCGAGCCTTTCTCGACGGAGCGCCCGGCATGTACTGGTCGCGGGTCTGGTCCATCTACACGTTTGTCCGTTGGTGCCATCGCAACGGCGTTTACGCATGAACAGCGGGTGCCTTCACCGGCTTTCTCGCCGCTCACTCTGACCATTCGTCCAATCGATAACGTCGAACTCGAGCCCTCGCTTCAACATCTCCGCCTCAAGATCGCGGGCATGCCGCTTCCATTCGGCCGTCGATCGGACTCGGAATTTGGGATCTTTGCCGCTTGCCTCGAATTCATCGTCGGCCTCGAGCGCGCCGCGGATAGCTTCGTATATCATCCTCAGACTGGGATCGGTGATGGCACTGCAGGCCATTGGTTTCAGTGTCTCGATCTCGTCGAAGTTTTTGCTCATGGCAATGATCGATCCTCATCTACGCGCGCTAGCGCGCCTTCGATGACCTCGATCTCCTCGCGGAGGATATCGCTCACGATCGACGGCTTGAACCCTGGAATGGTGTGCATCTGAACATCATCTAGCAATTGCTGACGATGGTGCCTCAGCTTTTCCAGGGCTTGGCGATCCTTCAACGAAACGTAGCCGGCAACAATCTGCTCGATGGCTTTCATCGGAAATGCGCTCTACAATAAGAATAACGTACTGCAATCTCTCGATTAAAATGGCCAAATCGCTTCCTGACAAGACCCCCACCTTTGTGCTCGTGCGGCAGCGTTAACGCTCAGTCCGTAAAAACCCGGACCTTCCACGAAATGATTCCGCCGCTTGTCGGAATCCGGCTGAAAGCGAAGAAGCCGGTTCGATTGTCCTTGTCGAGTTACTTCCACGCAACACGATGGGGAGGGTGCGGAAGAACCTGTTGTGCGACCGCTTCGCCGATATCTACTCGGCGCAGGTTCAGCAGCGGACCTGAAACGCGCTGCTGGACCCGCGCTGCGATACCCGTCGCACGGCAGCGCGGATCCTCAAAGATAGCAGCGATGCCATGGACGGCGTTCCGTTCACCGGCTGCGAGCGATGTGTGTGACGCCGGTCAGGAGTGACGCGTAACGACGCCCGTCGGCGTGGCAAAGCCCTGGAGAGTCTTGATCCGCTTCTCGAGCCACCAGCCGAACTCGGGCGACCAATCTTCGAAACGGCTGTTGATGCCGAGATCGTGCGCCCAGTGGTGGGCGATGTTGGGATTGAACTGCGATTGCCGCCCGACGGCAATGAGGTCGGCTTGGCCTTTCTGAAGGATGGCCTCGGCCTGCTGCGCCTCGAGAATGATGCCGACGGCCATGGTGGTGACATCCGCCTCCTTACGCACGCGCTCGGCGAAAGGAACCTGGAAGCCGAGGCTGCGCGGCACTTGCGCCGCCGTAGCCGCGCCGGAGATTCCGCCGGAGGAACAGTCGACGACGTCGACGCCGCGCGCCTTCAGCTCGCACGCGAAGGCGACCGTATCATCCATGTTCCAGCCCTCGACGGTGCCGTCGACGGACGAGACGCGCACGAACAGCGGCATGTCCGCCGGCATTTCGCGGCGCACCGCCTCGACGATCTCGAGCGGCAGACGCATGCGCCCGGCGCGGTCGCCGCCATACTCGTCATTACGTGTGTTGGAGACCGGCGACAGGAACGAGGCCAGCAGATAGCCGTGCGCGGTGTGGATCTCGATGGTGTCGAACCCGGCGGCAACCGCCCGCCTTGCAGCGGCTGCCCAGGTGCCGACCATGGCCTTGCACTCGGCAGTAGTCAATTGCCGTGGCGTTAGCCAGCCCTTGGCGACCGGCTCGGCGGTCGGGCCGACCGGCTGCCAGATCCTGGCGCCGGCTTTCAGATTCTCTTCGGTCAGCGGCCCCATGCCTTGCATGGCGGACTGTGCCGACGACTTGCGGCCGCCATGGCCGATCTGAATGCCGATCGCCGTCCCCTGACGCTTCATGAAGGCGACCAGCGGTTTGAAGCTCTCGGCTTGCTCGTCATTCCAGATGCCGAGATCGTTTTCGTTGGTGAGTCCGACTTCCTCCACCGCCGTCACTTCGACGAAGACGAGCCCGAAGCCGCCGAGCGCATAGCGACCAAGATGTACGAGATGAAACGCTCCGCAGGTATTTCCCGGTTCGCAGCTGTAATGGACCATCGGCGGCACGACCAGACGGTTCTTCAACGTAAGGCCTCGAATCGTGAGTGGCTGGAACAGCATCGGCCGCTCGTCTTCTTTGCCGTTGATCATTTCGCCACTCATGGAACTGTCTCCTTGCATGCTATGGCCGTCCGGTCGTGCCATGGACGGCAAGTCTTCAGGTACGTCTTGGGGGCCCCAGCGACGCGCGCGGGATGAACTCGTTGGGCACGAGCACGCGCCGCGGCTCGTGCGGACCGTCGTTTCGGATGCGATCGAGGAGCATGCCGGCCGCAATCCGGCCGACCTCCGCCTGATCCCAGCCGATGATGGCGACGGCCGGTGAGACGAGCTCGGCGAGCTCGGAATGGCCTGACGCGATCAGCGACACGTCCTCCGGTATCCGCAGGCCTCGCCCGCGCACCGCGCGCAGCACGCCCGACAACATGTCGATGCCGCCGGAAATGATCGCGGTCGGAGGGTTGCGCTGGCCGAGCAATGCCGAGGTGATACGAAATCCCGCGCCGGGCAGGAAGCTCCCGGCGTGAACGAGCGAAGGATCAGGCTCGAGATTTCGCGCGGCAAAAGCCTCCTGATAGCCGCGAACGCGTTCGCGCGCCGGATAGAGCCCGGCGTCGCCGGTGATCAGCGCCACGCGCCGATGACCAAGATCGAGCAAATGACTGACCGCGACACGCATCCCTTCGGCGTGATCGGCCATAACGGCATCAGTCCAATCCGGCTGATCACGATCGATCAGCACGATCGGAATATCGAGATCGCGCAGGAAGGCCTCGAACTCACCGGCGACCGGCGTGTACGGCCCCATCATCACGCCGTCGGCCTGCCGCCGCGACAGCCGGCTGAGCAGCTCTCGCTCACGCTCCTTGCGGCCTTCCGAGTTGGAGATGAGCAGCGAGAAGCCGACCTCGTCCAGCACGTCGTGCGCGGCTTTGACGAAGCCCGCGAGTTGCGGAATGTTGATCTCACGCAAGATACAGCCGATCGTGTGGGTCGACCGGATGCGCATGCTCTGCGCCACCGCATTCGGCGTATAGCCCAGATCATCGATTGCGCGCTGGACCTTCCGGCGGATGTCGGGATGGACGGTGGCATTGGCATTGAGCACGCGCGACACCGTGCCGGTCGAAACGCCCGCTGCGGTCGCCACATCGCGGATCGTCAATTTGCTTCCGCGACCTGCCGTTTGCTGTTCTGCCATCACCATCACCGGGGCTGAGATCTCAATCCCCTGCACAATACGCGGAAGCCAATTCGGCCGCAGGTGCTATCAGCCGGCCGAAGGCAAATGATTTGTGCATTTCTCCACCGTGATCCAAACGGCCTGGCCTCCCGTCCTTGTACCGGGACGATCAGATGGCGTCGGCTTCGACGATATTGCGGCTCATACTTCGAACGCCCACTGCTCTGCCACCAGGCTGTACCGGCCTGCCTCACGCCGCATATGTCCGAACCCGGGGAAATGCAGATGCATGCCGCCGACCAGCATGTCGTCAGTGACCACCATGTCGAACATCATCTGACGAGCGGCCGCGGCGGCCTTGGGGTCGGTGTCGAATTCCATTGTCACTTCCGGACGTGCAACCTGGATCTCCGGCACATGGACCGTGTCCCCCCAAACCACCATTGATTCGCGGCCGCGCGATACGACATAGGCGGCGTGGCCGGGGGTATGACCGTGGATCGGGATCGCCGTGACGCCCGGGAGCACCTCGCCCTTCCGGAATGTCTTGACGCGATCGGCAGCCATATAGGGCTTCAGCTGGGTGCGGCCGGCCTCGAAATAGCGGCGCCGGGGCCGCTCGGCCGCCTTGGCCATCGCCTCGTCGTTGAACCAGTGATTGATCTCGTTCTCATGGACGATGACTTCCGCATTGGGAAACAGCCGCGTTCCGGTTGCGGCATCTGTCAGCCCGTTGGAATGGTCGGGATGGACATGGGTCAGCAGCACCGCGTCGACCGAGGCCGGATCGATGCCGGCGGCAGCGAGATTTGCCGGCAGACGGCCGCAGGTCGGCCCCATCAGATCCGCCGATCCGCAGTCGATCAGGTAGGTCCGGTTGTCCATGCGCACGGCAAAGGCGTTGACCGAGATGCGCGGCGGCGAGGTGCGGTGATCGCGCGCCAGAATGGCCTTGGTTTCCTCCTCGGGGATATTGCGAAAGATCGTGTATCCCATGTCGACGTAACCGTCGCTGAGGCCGGTGACCAGCGCATCGCCAAGCCTGCGGTGATAGACTCCTACGACTTGCGTTGAGGGTGAAGTGCTCATTGTGCGTCCCCTTGCCAAAATCTTGCAACGATCGCTGGATCGTCGCGCCTGTGGTGCCAGCTCCGGCCCACGCCAAGTTGCGCCTTCGACCAGAGCCTGATCTGCATCAGCGCGTAGGCCCAGGTGACTGCAAACACGTCCATCACGGGAGCACCGGCGATGCGGTAGACGCCGTGACGAACCAGGAGTTCCGCCAGCACACCTTCCGCCGGAATGATGACGTCAGCGCCGCGCGCCACCAGGCGCTCGGCCGCGGCGGTGAAATTTGCGATGACCGGAGCCGGATCGGCGTAAGCACGCGCCAGCTGCGGCTCGTCGAGCGGCGGATCCATCGCCGCAACCTCCAGCACACGCGCGGCGAGCTTGTGCTTGTCGACCGCAACCTTGGTCATCCACTGCACCGCCGGCGCATTGGAGATCAATGCCACATAGCTGCCGAGCGAGCAGCCGACCAGAAGACCACTCTCGGTCAGCGAGGCGACGGGAATATCCACCGCGGAGCGGATCTCGCGCAGAAACGGCTCGCTGAACGAACCGATCACGAAGGCATCATAACCCTGCCGCTCGGCGGTGATCGCGTTGTCGATCACCCGGCTGAGAATGCGGTGATAGGCGAATGCATTGCCGAGCACCGCAGTGGCCGAAGCGCCGGCGTATGATCTGGACGGAAGCCCGTGGACGACGACCTCGGCGTCGTCGCCAAGGATTTCCGCCGCATGGGCCTCGAGCGCGCGCTTGTAGACTTCGAGATGATCGAGCTCGTTGACCGACTGGTGCCAGATGCGCGGCGTCGATCCCTTCCCAGGCATTGCTGCGCTCATGCGTCGCTCCGGTCGTTGGTCAGGCGCAGCGAGCGGATCGACCCGAGGTCCTCGATATTCCAGAGTTGCTCGAACAGTGCTGCGGCCTGGCCCTGCTTGAACACCCGGGTCGCGCAGTCCATGAACTTATCCTGCAGTTCGTCGCGCGAAAGCGGGCGCTGCCAGCTGCCCTTGGCATGAACCACCGGCGCATGCTCAAGCACTTCGCCCGACGCCAATACGACGCTGACGCGGTCGGCCGGCGCAAACGGCTGGTCGCCCGGCATGATCTCGTCGGTCGTCGTGCAGCGGACCTTGGCGAAGGTAGCGCCGACGTCGGGCCGCGAGACGAACTCATCGGTGAGCTCGGACAGCCCGACACGGCCGGCGATCAGCGCGGCGGTCATCGCGAATTCCATGCTGAACTTGGCCTCGAGACCGGTCTGCGGGTTGGTGTTGCGCAACATCAGCCTTTGGGTGACGCCGGTGTGGACCCGAATTTCCTTCACGTCGTCGGGTTTGAGCTTGTGCGCATTCACCAGGCCAATCATCGCGTCGATCGAACGATGGGTCGCATAGCAGGTCGGATAGCGCTTCACATTGATGCCGAGATCGGCAAGCCGCCAGTTGCGGCCGAGATCGATCGTCCCGTTTTCGATATCCGGCGTGCCCGATGGCGAATGGGCGCGCAAGAAGCCGGTTTGGTGCTCGAGCACGTCCAGCGATGCGGTAAATCCCTGATCGGCAAGGCGCGCGGCAAGCACGCCGGATTGGGCGGTGCGGCCGGCATGCAGCGATTTGGTCATCGTGCCGAAATTGGCGACCAGTCCGGAGGCGAGCGAGGCGGCGATCGCGATCGCATGCGCGGTCTTCGTGGAGTCAAGCTTGCGCAGCCGCGCACAGGCGGCCGCGGTGGCGAGCGCGCCCATCACGGCCGTCGGGTGAAAGCCGCGTTCATGGAGGTGACCGGGCTCCAACGCAATGACCTGCGCCCAGACTTCGTAGCCCGCGGCATAGGCGGCTAGCGCGTCGGCGCCGCTGGAGTCGAGCGACCAGCCTTCGGCCAGGATGGCCGGCACCAGCACAGTGCTCGGATGTCCGGCCAGCGCCACGTCGTCATAGTCGAGCACATGCGCCGCGACGCCGTTGACGAGCGCGGCATCCGGCGCCGCGAGATTGCGGCCCGACGGAACCTCGGGTGCGCCGTCGTTCTGGGTGGACGCGGCCACCATCGCCGACACGATCCGCACCGGCTGCTCGGCGGCGCCAGCGATCATGACGCCGACGCAGTCGATGATGCCGGTCCGCGCCGCCTCGCGGCAGCGGCCGGACAGATCGGACAGCTTGAGGCCGGCTACAAAATTCGCCGTCTGACGCGTGATATCCAGCATGGGTCGTCTCCTCAGTAGGAACGCGGAAGACCGAGCACGTGCTGCGCCACATAGGCCAGCACCATGTTGGTCGAGATCGGGGCTGTCTGGTAAAGACGGACCTCACGCCATTTGCGCTCGACGTCGTATTCCTGCGCAAAGGCGAATCCGCCATGGGTCTGGAATGTCGTATCGGCCGCTTTCCAGGTGGCCTCCGACGCCAGCAGCTTGGCTATGTTGGCGTCTGCTCCGCAGGGCTGCCCGGCCTGGAACAGCGCGGCGGCACGGCGGCACATCATGTCGGCGGCTTCGAGTTCGGCGTAGGCACGCGCCAGTGGAAACTGGATGCCCTGATTCTGGCCGATCGAGCGGCCGAAGACGCGCCGCTCATTGGCATAGGCGACGCCCTTGCCGAGCAGCCAGCGTCCGTCGCCCACACATTCAGAGGCGACCAGGATCCGCTCGGCGTTCATGCCGTCGAGGATGTAGCGAAAGCCCTTGCCTTCCTCCCCTATGAGATTGGCGACCGGCACTTTCAGGTTCTCGATGAACACCTCGGTCGTGTTGTGATTGACCATCGCCTTGATCGGGCGGATTTCGACGCCGTTGCCCTTGGCCTCACGCAAGTCGACGAGGAACACCGAAAGTCCGTCGGTGCGCCGCTTCACCTGATCGACCGGACTGGTGCGCGCCAGCAGCAGCATCAGGTCGGAGTGTAGCGCCCGCGACGTCCAGACCTTCTGGCCGTTGACGACATAGACGTCGCCCTGACGCTCGGCGCGGGTCTTGAGCTGGGTGGTATCGGAGCCGGTATTGGGTTCGGTTACGCCAAAGGCCTGCAGCCGCAGCCGGCCCGCCGCGATCTCCGGCAGGTAGGTCCGCTTCTGGGTCTCGTTGCCGTGACGGAGCAACGTACCCATGATGTACATCTGGGCATGCGCGGGACTGGCGCTGCAGCCGTTCGCATTGATCTCTTCGAGGATTACCGCGGCCGCACGCAGCGGCAGGCCCGAACCTCCGTATTCCTCCGGGATCAGCGCGCCGAGGAATCCCGCTTCCGTCAACGCCGCGACGAATTCGGTCGGATAGGCGCTTTGATCGTCGAGCTTGCGCCAGTATTCGCCCGGAAAGCCCTTGCAGATCTGCCGCACCGTGTTGCGCAGGTCGGAGAAATCTTCGCCCAACGCGACGGTGACCTCCATGTCGGCGGTTTGGGCGGCGTCGTGATAGTTCATGTCATATCCTTTCAGGCGGCCGCGCTGGCCGACACGCGGAACGTTTTGGGCAGGCCGGCGCGGGCGATCGCGCCGGAGAACCGTTCGCCGGGCAGCCAGCTCTCGACCTCGCGTCGCAAGGCAACCAGCCGCTCGACATCGGCGCCGGTATCGAAACCGAGTTGCTCGAGCAGGAAGACGGTATCCTCGGTGTCGATGTTGCCCGTGGCGCCGGGTGCGAACGGACAGCCGCCGAGTCCGGCGAGGGATGCGTCGAAGGCGCGTACACCCGCATCCAGTGCCGCCGTCACATTGGCGAGACCGAGACCGCGCGTGTCGTGGAAGTGGCAGGCGACCGGCAGTGGACGCACCGCTGCGATCACCGCGCCCATCAGGCGGCGAACCTGACCCGGATCGCCATAGCCGACCGTATCGGCGACGATGATCTCGTCGGCGCCCATCCCGGCGAGCCGCACCGCGATCTCGACCACTCGTGCCTCCGATACCGCCCCCGAGATGGTGCAGCCGAACGCGGTCGCGATGCCCGCACCAAGTCCGATTCGTGCTCCGGGGCGCTGATCGCGCGCCGCGGCGATGCGCGCGAAGTCCTGCAGCGACTCCTCGGTGCTGCGGCGAACATTGGCCTGATTGTGCTCCTCGCTCGCCGACAGCACGTAGTTGACGATTGGCACACCGAGCGCGAAGGCGCGCTCGGCCCCCTTCAGATTCGGAACCAGAACCGACGGCCGCAAGCCCGGCATCGCCAGCGCGCCGCGGGCCACCTCCTCCGCGTCGGCAAATTGCGGGATCACCTTGGCCGGCACGAACGAACTCACCTCGATCTCGCGGATTCCGGCCTCCACCGCGCCACGGCACCAGGCCAGCTTGCGCGCGCTCGGCAGGATGGTTTTGACCATCTGAATGCCATCGCGGGGTCCGACCTCGCGAACATGGGCTTTCTCACGCATTTCGCGCCTCCTCCTACTTGCCTTGAAAGTTGGGTTTGCGGCGCTCGTTGAACGCCAGCACCCCTTCGCGCCGGTCCGCGGTCGGGACCAGACGGTTGTAGGCCTCGATCTCGAAGGCGAGGCCATCGGCGAGCGACATCTGCAAACCGCGATGGATCGCCTGCTTGGCCTGGCGCACCGAGATCGGGCCATTGGCAGCGATGCGATGGGCGATGGCGAAGGTCGCCTCCAGCAATTCCCCTGGCGGCAGCACCTGATTGACCAGCCCCCACTGCTCGGCTTCGGCAGCCGAGAACGGCTGCCCGGACAGGATCAATTCCTTGGCGCGGCGCTCGCCGACGGCGCGCGGCAGATTCTGCGTGCCGCCGCCACCTGGCATGATGCCGAGCGTCACTTCGGTCAGCGCGAAGCGTGCATTGGTCGAGGCGTAGACGAAGTCGAGCGCAGCCGCGATCTCGCAGCCGCCGCCATAGGCCGCACCATTGATCGCGCCGATCACGGGAATCGGACAGCCCAGCAGAGCGCGCAGCATGCGCTCGAAGACCAGATGCTGTGCCTGCCAAGCCTCGTCCGTCATGCCGTTGCGCTGCTTCAGATCGCCCCCGGCGCAGAACGCCTTGTCGCCGTGCCCGGTCAGGATCACCGCGCGCAACCCCTCGATGTCGGTCGAGAAGCCCTCGAACAGTTCCACCAGATCGAGGCCCATCTGGGTGTTCATCGCATTCGACGCTTCCGGCCGGTGCAACGTCACCAGCAGGATATCGCCATCACGCCGTTCGACCTTGATGGTCTGGAAATCAGTTCGCATTGATGGCTCCCTTGCTCGCAGGCTTTCGAAGAATGGCATTGTGCTGGCCGAGCGCCGGCGCAGCGGTGCGTGCGCGCGGTCGCGTACCGTCGAAGGCAAGCGGAACGCCGACGAGATCGATATCGTCGCCAGCACATCGCACCATCATGTCGAGGGCGCGGGTTTGCGGATGCTCCGCAACTTGATCGGTGGTCAGCAGCGGTGCATTGGGAACCCCGGCTCCGTCGAGAATGCCGCCAAGCGCATCGACCGTATACTTACGCACCGCGGCCGCGATTTGCGGGATCAGTCGTTCGCGGTTGACGACCCTTGCCGCGTTGGTCGCGAAGTCAGGATCATGCGCAAGCGCCTCGAGACTCAACGCCACGCACAGCTTGCGGAACAGATTGTCGTTGCCGGCTGCAATCATCAGCCATCCGTCGCACGCCTCAAATGCCTGATAGGGCGCGATTTCCGCGGTGCCCGATCCATAGGGCTTGCGCACCTCACCTGACGCCGCATAGCCGGCCAGCGGAACGGTCATCCACGCGAGCCCGGTCTCGTAAAGCGAGGTCGCAACGCTGCGACCCTGACCGCCCTTGTTGCGCGCCACCAACGCAGCGAGCATGCCGATCACTGCCCACATGCCGGAGCCCATGTCGACCAGCGAGACGCCGACACGCACCGGCGGCCGGCCGCCCTCGCCGGTAACGCTCATGATGCCGGTGCTGGCCTGGGCGAGCGGATCGTAGCCCGGCTTGCTGGCGAGCGGCCCCTTGGCGCCGAACGCGCCGATGTCGCACCAGATCAGCGATGGCTTCGCGGCGCTGAGCGCATCCGCGGTGAGACCAAACCTGTCCAGAATGCCGGGTCGCAGATTCTGGATGACGGCATCGGCCTCGTTCAGGATCAGCGACTTCAGCCTCTCGCAATCCTCCGCCGCGCCGAAATCGACGGTGATGCCTTCCTTGCCGCGATTGAGACTATGGAACACACTTGCCGTTCCGTTCCAGAACGGCGGCCCCCAGCCACGCGCATAATCGCCGCTCTTGGGATTTTCGACCTTGATCACACGCGCGCCGAGATCGGCCAGAATCAGTCCGGCATAGGGGGCGGCCACGCTGTGTCCGAGTTCAACCACGGTGATACCAGCGAGCGGCTTGTCAACGTCCATCAAATCCTCCCGGCTTCCGCAAGGGCCGCCGCCGTTCCTGTTGTCATCAATCGATTCATCATGTCGAGCGGCGTCG
The DNA here is from genome assembly GCF_029714345.1 of Bradyrhizobium brasilense. Lineage (NCBI taxonomy): Bacteria > Pseudomonadati > Pseudomonadota > Alphaproteobacteria > Hyphomicrobiales > Nitrobacteraceae > Bradyrhizobium > Bradyrhizobium brasilense. Next base: position 1,997,506 of record NZ_CP121669.1, on the reverse strand, counting down.
CCTTCACGACTTGTCCTGCGCATTGTCGGCAACCAGCACCGCGCCGTTGACGAAGCTCGCGCGGTCGGACAGCGCGAAGACGATCAAATTGGCGAGTTCCTCCGGCGTGCCCCAGCGCGTGTTTCGCATCGAATTGTTTTCCGACCAGCGCTTGCGTTCGGCTTCCGCCTCCTCTTCGCCCAGATCGCGCTTGGCGAGTTCGCGCTCCCATTTTGCAAAACGTTCCGGAGTATTGACGAAACCGGGAACGACGCAGTTGACGCGAATGTTGTGCGGCCCGAATTCGTTGGCGAGAATCTTGGAGAAGCGGATTTCTGCCGACTTGGCCGGACCGGTGCATGACGACAGGAACGGCGGCATCGTCACCATGATCCCGGTTTCGCCCGACACGTTGACGATGCTGCCGCCGTTCTGCTCGATCATGATCGGGATGATGCGCTGACAGATACGGAACTGAGCGAAGAAATTGATCGCCATGCCGTACTGCAATTCCTCGTCGGTGACTTCGAGGAACGGCTTGTAGGTGCCGGTGCCGGCATTGTTGACCAGGATGTCGATGCGGCCGAGACGGTCGCGGGCGACCGCCGGCAGCCGCTCGATCTGCTTCAGATCGGTCACATCAAGCGACAGCGTTTCGACCTTGACGCCGGTGCTCCGCTCGACGTCAGAACGACATTCGGCCAGCGCGTCCTCGCGGCGCGCGCAGACCAGAACCTTGACACCCTCCTCCGCCAGCAGGCGTACGGTCTCGAGACCAATGCCCTTGCTGCCGCCGGTGACGATCGCAGTCTTGCCTTCAAGTCCAAGTTTCATTGGATCGCATCCCTTTGAGATCGGGTCAGGCGGTCGAGCAGCCTGCGCACAGGCATCGATCCGCCACTACGTGCCGAGGCGAAAACCTCGGCCGCAAGGCTGGCGCCTTCGCCGGCCGGAATTCCGGTGCCGGCCAGGCGGCTATCAAAAACCTCGGTGGCGCGGGCTTCGTCCTGGAACACCAGAACCTTGGGCGCCTCGCGCGCGGTCCGGCGAAGACGCGCACCATTTTCCATCTCCAACTCGACGGTCGCGTCGAGATGGGTGCCGACCGCGTCCGGCTCGACGATCGTCTTTCCGACGAGTGCCATGATCTCCCGGTCCTGGCGGTGCTCGACGCCCATCTCGTAGTCGAGGCGGCCGTAACGCAGCATGGCGGCGACCGCAAAGGCGGTGCTGGCCTGGGTCTGCACCGTCCGCGTGAACGGTCCCTTGAAGGACGTTCCCGGATATTGCGTATAGGGCTCCCAGATCGTCACGGTGATCCGCTTCACCTGCGACAGATCGATGCCGTCGCGGTGAAGCACATGCGCCGCCAGCACCGCCGACATGTTGTCGCCCAGGGTTGCGAACGGCTTTGCCATGATGCCGATCATCGTCGCGACATCGGGGCCTCGCTGCCATTGTTCTGGCGTGCGATCGAGGCCGGCAAGCGAGCGCAACAACCCCTTCGGTCCTTCCAGCGCATCGGGCGCCCCCTGGACGCCGCGCGCCGCAAGCTCCGCGGCCACCAGCCCGCCCTGGGCGGCGCGCCCGTTCTGTACGCGCCATTCGTCGGAGCCGCAGCGCACCGGCTCCAGCGTGCCGCCGGTCGTGCACGCCGCGATTGCAACCGCGCTGGTGGACCTCGGTGGATCGAGCCCAAGTGCGGCTGCGGCCGCCGCCGCGGCGCCGATCGTGCCGAAGGTCGGGCTGGTCCGCACGCCCCGGCCGATCAGGCCGCGGGCAACGACTTCACCCGCACCAAGCCATTTGAGCGCGGAATAGCCGACCGTGAGAGCGGTCAATACGGTGCGCAGCGGCGCATCCAGCGTTTCGCCAAGCGACACCGCGACCGGCGCAATCAGGGATCCCGGGTGCGTCCATGAATCGTGGTCGGTGTCGTCCTGAAAATGGGCGTGAACGGCAATGCCGTTGGCGAGAACCGCCTCGGACAGCGCGGCATGTTTGCCGCTCGCCCAGATGCGCGCGGTGCGCGGTCCAGGCAGCACCTCCGCGGACATCGCGCGCGCGGCCGCGGCCGTCGGCTCGTGTCGCGCCGCGAGCGCGAGCCCCAGCGAGTCCAGCAGGCAAATGGCTGCCTTCGTGGCGACATCCGGGGACAGTTCGCTCGCCGACGTCGTTGCGGCGAAGGTCCCGAGCAGCGCAGTGGCGTTCAAAGTAGCGGACATCACAAATACTCCTCGGCAAGCGCAACGTCGCGAATTTCGGCGACGGTGCCGCTCCGCCTGACCTCGCCACCGCGCATCACGTAGCCGCGTGTGGCAAGCTTGAGCGCCGGACGCGCCATCTGCTCGGTCATGAGAATGGTCGTGCCGCGCTGTTGCATATGGCGGATCGCCTCGCTGATCTGCGCGATCCACACCGGCGCGAGCCCGAGGAAGGGTTCATCCAGCAGCAGCAGCTTGGGAAACGAACTCATGGCGCGCGCCAGCGCGACGATTTGCTGTTGTCCACCCGACAATTGTCCGGCCGGCTGGCTGGCGCGCTCCTTCAGGATCGGAAAGATGCCACAAAGCCAGGCCCAGGCTTGACGCTGGCTCGCTCCGCCGTGCCAGCAGGCGCCGCTCAGGACGTTGTCAGCGACCGACATGGTCGGGAATACGCGGCGCCCTTCGGGCGAATACCCAATTCCGGCCCGCGCGCGCCCATCGCAGGATACGGCACTGAGATCACGGCCTGCGAAGCGCACGCTGCCATGCGAGGCCTTGACCAGACCGATGATGGCGTTGATCAGGCTCGACTTGCCGGCGCCATTGGCGCCGATCAGCAGCACCGTCTCGCCCTCGGCGACGTCGATCGAGACGCCGCTGATTGCCGTGATGCCGCCATAGCGGACTTCGAGGTCTTTCACCGCCAGCATCAGGCCGCCTCCTCATCCACTGTCCCGAGATAGGCGTCGATGACATCCTTGCGTGCCAGGACGTCGGCCGGAGCGCCTTCGGCCAGGACACGACCGGAATCGAGCACCAGTATTCTCGGACAGAGGCGGCGCACGAGATCCATGTCATGCTCGACGATCAGGACCCCGCAACCGAGCTCCGTCCTCACGTGGCGCACGAAAGCATCGACCCGCAGGCGCTCCCGCCGCTCGAGGCCGGCCGCCGGCTCGTCGAGCAGCAGGACTTTCGGCCGGGCGGCGCAGGCCAGAATGAGACCGAGCATCTTCTGGAGCCCGTACGGCAGCTTGTCGCTCTGCTCGTCGAGCTGCGGTTCAAGCTCGAACTCGTCGATCAGCGGCGCGACGCTGTCCCATCCGGGCCCACTGCCGCTGAAGCGAAGGGCCCGCGAAATGTTCTCGCGGACCGATGCCATGCGGAAGGTGTTGGTCTGTTGGAAGCTGCGGATAATTCCCATGCGACTGACGGCATGCAGCGGCTTGCCGGTCATATCCTTGCCGTCGAGCCGCACCCGGCCGGTGGTCGGCGGCAACATGCCGCAAATGACATTGATGAGCGTGGTCTTGCCGGCGCCGTTCGGCCCGATGACGCCAAGGACGTCGCCTGGCGGGATGGCGAAGCTGACATTGTCGAAGACATGCAGCCCGCCGAAACGCTTGGAGATGGCTGCGACCTCGAGCAGCGCGCCGCCGTCGGTCCGTCCGGTGCGTTCAGTCGTCATTGCAGGGGCTCCATCGCATTGGGCACGCTCAGCGTCGGCGACGAGGCGACGGTGGAGGACCGCGACGGCGACGATGGCGAAAGCACGCGGACGCCGAGGCGATGGATCGTCCCGACGACGCCCTCGCGCGCGACCAGCACCACCACCACGATCAGGAAGCCGAACAGGAACTGGGAATACTCCCCGCGCAATGCGAAGACGTCTCCCGCCCAGATCAGCAGAGCGCCACCGACAACCGGGCCAAGCATGCTGCTCTTCCCACCGATGATCGCATAGGCAATGTAGTTGACCGATGACAGCGCGCTGAACGAGGTCGGATGAGCGGTGAGCAGCATGTTGACGAGGGCGAAGCCGGCGAGCCCGGATACGCCCGCGGCGATGGCGAAGCCGAACGCCTTGTAGTGCCAGACGACAAGACCAAGACTCTGGGCGAGCAGTTCGTTCTCCTCGATCGCCGCGAAATGCTGGCGCAGCGTGCGGGTCACCGCAGCGGTGACGATAGCGCCGGCGAGCGCCAGGCCGATCGTGACCTGCAGCACCGCGCGGTTGTCGGCGAGTTCCAGCCCGAACAGCGTCACGGCCGGCATCCCGACCAGTCCATTGGACCCGCCGGTCCATCCCGGCGTTTCAAACAGCAACAGTTGCGTGATCTCGGTGAGGACGAACGTGACCAGCACGAAATAGACGCCGGTCAGACGGAGGACCAGCGCGCCGAGCGGCAGCGCGAACAGCGCCGGCACCACGAAGCTCGCAAGCCCCAGCAGCAGCACATCGGTCACGCCGTGACGAAGCCCCAGGATCGCGACAGTGTAACCGCCGATCGCCATGAAGGTCGGCACCGCGAAGGTCATCAGATTCATGCGCAGCATGATGTAGACGCTGAACGCGGCCGTAATCGCGATCAGCATCTGGTTGGCCAGCGAATAGACCATCGGGTTCTGGCTGAGCCAGGGGACTACGAAAGCGGCCGCGATAACCACGACGCTTGCTGCCTCGGCCAGGTCGCCGCGCTTGGAAAGGGTGCGGGCTGTCATGTGCTCAAGCTCCCCGAACCCGGTGACCGAACAGACCCGATGGCTTGACGACCAGCATGACCAGGACGAGCACGAACAGCGCGAGTGCGCCCTTCGAGCCACCGAGATAGACCGCAGAGAACGCCTCCGCCATGCCGACGATGAAAGCCGCGACTGTCGCACCACCGACGCTACCGAGACCGCCGAGAATGACGATCAGGAAGGACGTCGCCAGTACGGGATCGCCGATATGCGGCGCAAGCGACAGGATCGGTGTGACCAGCGCGCCGGTGAGGCCGGCGAGCCCCGTCGCCAGGGCGAAGGCGGCCGGGAACAGAATCGCGGGACGCAGTCCCTGCGCCGTCGCCACCGCGCGGTCATCGGCCAGCGCACGCAACGCGCGGCCGAAATCGGTGTAATAGATCAGGCCGTAGATCGACAGGATCCCGATGATGCAGACGCCCAGCACCACGAGATTCTCGATCGGCACAAAGAAGCCATGGCCGTGAATGACACCGGTCAATGGAAAGGCGAAGGCCGGAGATTGCGGTCCGAACACCACCAATATGCCGCTCGACATCATCAAATAGAGGCCGAGCGTCAGCATCAGCGTCGCCAGATGATCGTCGATCACGCGATCCAGTACGAAGCGTTCGAACAGGAATCCGAGCAGCGTGGTGCCCAGCGCCGCGCAGATCACCGCCAGCGCGTAGGGCATGCCAAGATAGGTCACCGCTGAATAAGCGAGATATCCTCCGAGAACGTAGAAGCCGCCATGCGCGAAATTGACGACTCCGAGAATGCCGAAGATCAGGGTGAAGCCGAGGGCGAGCAGCGCGTACTGCGCACCCAGGCTGATGCCGATGAGGCAGGTGGCGACAAAACCTTGCACGGAGTACCCGCTACTTGCCGCCGGCCGCTTCGACCCTGATGGTCGGTTGCAGCTTGCCTTTTTCCACGAGCCCGACGCCGAACGGGAACGACAGTTCCTGGTTGATGCCGAAGAAATCCTGCCCGATCCAGTGACCGGGACCGATATTGGGATCCTCAACCGGCAACGATCGCAGGGCCTCGGCAACCTTGGCCGTGTCCGAGATGGTACCGGCCTTGGCGATGGCTTTGGTTACCATGCGGGCGGCGGAGACCCACTGAAAGAACAGATTGTTTTCCGGCCGCTCGGCACCGAGCAGCTTCTTGTACTCGTCGGCGATCATTTGCACTTTCTCGTCGATGAGAACCGGCTCGTACCAATAGAAGTCCTTCAGCACCTCGTCGCCACCGGCGACGCGGGAGATTTCGGTGTATCCCGGACCGCCGAGACGTCCGATCGGCCCCTCAAAGCCAGCCTGACGCAATTGCTTCACGATGATGCCGGCGTCGCCAGGGGGCGATGAAGCGAGATCGACGGCGTCGGGCTTCGCGTTCATGATCCGGGTCACGATCGGCGCGAAATTGGTGGTGCCACGCTGATAATATTCTTCGGAAGCGGTGATGCCGGTTCTCCTGTATGCGTCGGCGTCGACGCTCGCGATATCCGTGCCGCCCTGGTCGTTCGGCGCGACCAGCACCACGCTCTTCATGCCGAACTTCTGCTTGGCGATCTTGATGATCGGCTCGGCCCAGCCCGAAGGACCCGGCCCCATGTGGAACACCAGTGGCAACTGCGGCGACAGCGCATCCTTGGCGTAGCCGTTGCCCATCACCAGCATCGAATTGCGCTTGGCGATCGGCTTCACGCCGGTGAGCTCGGGCGAGCCGATCGGGCCGATGATGAATTTAACGCCCTGCCCTGCCAACGTGTTGGCTGCAGCGGCGGCGCCTTCGGCCGTGTATTTGCTGTCGATGGCAACGACGTTGACCTTGCATGGCGCCCCGTCGACCTTGATCAGGCCGTCCCGGTTGGCCTCGGCAGCGACTAGTTCGACCGCGCCGCGCAGCGCGAGGCCCCATTGCGCAGCGGGACCCGACAGAACGCCGACGACGCCGAGCGTCAATTCCTGTCCCGCCGCCATCACCGAAACATTCGAACTGGCCAGCGCAGCGCCGATGGCGATGCCGGACAACAGCAGATTTCTCCGCGTAGTGCTCATCACTCCCCCCGTAATTTGTTGCGGCTCATGCGCCGTCCACTTGTTGCGTGGAAACCCGAAGCGTTCCGCTCCGGGGCCGCGCGTATCGCTCGGCGCCGGGACGCTAGGCGCGCGGAGGCCGCCTTGTCAATGAAACGTTTCATGAAAAATAGGGCAGATCAGCTATGCTTGAGATGAGCCACCGTTCCGGACATGCAATAAATATGAATGATAACAGTAGTTTGTTCTGTCGAGTGAATGATCCATTAGAACTCCAAACGACGCACCGCTACTGACACACCTATGCAATGAAACGTTCCACTTGAATCAACCTGGCCTGCCCGTTAGCTTCCGTGACCCGTCGCGGACAGAAGACGACGGCCAAGGGGAGAAACTCGATGAAGCGGGGCGCCGTGACGGCCGTGCTTGCCGTGCTTGCGATTCAGTGCAGCCAGGGAGCGCTAGCAGCCGAACCTCAGTTCAAGCTGCGGGCTTCGGTGGACACGTCGGCGGCACACGGACGGACATTGTCTGCCGCCGACTACCTGAAGAAGCTGCAGGAAAAATCCGGCGGCCGGATCACGACCGAGCTGTTCCACAGCGGCCAGTTGTTTCGCGACCGCGACGTGGTGAAGGCGCTGCGTCAGGGCGCCGTCGAGATGGCGATCCCCGGCACCTGGGTGCTGACCGGCTTCGTCCCCGATGCAGACGTCTTCCAGCTGCCGGCATTTTTTGGGCAGCCCTACCCGGTGGTCTATGCTGCTGCCGACGGCAAGATCGGCGAGATCATCAACAAGCAATTCGAGAGCAAGCTCGATGTCAAATTGCTCGGCCCCTGGCTGCAGCTCGGATATCAAAACACCTACAGCACCAACAAGGCGATCCGCGACTTCGCCGATCAGGCCGGTATGAAGATCCGCAACTCCGGCGGTGCCGGACAATCGGCGCGGGCCAAGTTCTTCAATGCAACACCGAACGTCACAGCCTGGCCGGACGTTCCGCTGGCGCTCTCGCAAGGCACGTTCGACGGGCTGAGCTCGACCGATGAAAGCCTTGCCAGCGCAAAGCTCTGGGAATCCGGCGTGAAGTATGGCTTTGCGGATCGCGAATTCGTCGGGTTCTACGTGCCGATGATCAGCGAGAGCTTCTACAAGAAGCTGCCGCCGGATCTCCAGAAGCTGGTCATCGATCTCTGGCAGGAGAACATCCAGGTCTACCGCAAGAGCATGGAAGAGGCTCAGACCGAGGCACGCCACACGCTGGAGAAGAACGGCATCGTGTTCGTTTCGCCGTCCGAGAGCGCGCTCGCTGAGGTCCGCGCCAAGATGCTGCCTTTGCAGGACAGCATCGCGAAGGAGTTGCGGATTTCGCCCGCCTTGCTGCAGCAGGTGCAGGCGGATGTAACGACCGTCGGCCATTGATTGCCACCCATGATGAAGATCTGGAACAGGCTTGAACTCCTGTTGATAGGAGTTCTTGGTGCCGCCGCGCTGACGGTCGGGACCGCTCAGGTCATCGGTCGCTACGTGAACAAGAATTTCGCCTTCATCAATGGCGAGGAGGTAGTGGTCTATCTGACGGTCTGGGCGGTGTTTCTGGCGTCGAGCCAGTTGGTCCGGACCGATGGGCATGTCAGGCCCGACGTCGTGCTGCGACTGTTGCCGCCGCAAGGGCAAAGATGGGTCGAGGCGTTCAACTGCTGTGTCGCGATCTTGTTTTGTGGCGGCCTGGCCTATTGCGGCTTCCAGGTTGCCGACGTCGCCCGCAGCCTCGACGAGCGCAGCATCACGGGCCTCGAATTCCCGATGTGGATCTACTACTCGGCCATCCTGACCGGCGCCGTGCTGATGCTGTTGCGCTACGTCATCAAGCTTTATTTGCTCGTCTTCCGCTTCGATCCCGCCACCATGGTCATCGCCGTTCACGATCACTGAGCGATCGACGATCGTCAGCCGTCTTGATGACCGATCTGCCATCGGCAAACTGACCGTCGTGGTCCCGCATCGGGACGCTTCAGGTCCAGCAACAACGAGACCGACACGATGTGGACGATGCTTTTCCTGCTGATGTTCTTCGGGCTGCTCTGCGCGGGAATGCCGATCTTTCTGGTGTTGGGTCTCTGCGCGGCAGTCCTGTTCGGTTTCAGCGACCAGCCTCTGGTGGCGATCGCGCAGAAGATCGCCGATGAAATGAATTCGAGCACACTGATGGCCTTGCCGCTGTTCGTGATGGCCGCCGCATTCATGCGGCGCGGCGGCGTCGCCAAGGCGCTGGTCGATGTCGCGATCGCCTGGTTCGGACGATTGCGGGGCGCGCTCGGTCTCGTGACGGTGGTGTCATGTACCCTGTTTGCCGCGATCTGCGGCTCCTCAGTTGCGACTGCGCTCGCCATGGGCACCATTCTGGTGCCGGCGATGATCGAGCGCGGCTATCCGCGTCATTTTGCGCTTGGCGTGGTCGGCGCATCCGGCACGATCGGCATCGTGATTCCTCCCAGCCTGTCGCTGATTCTTTACGGACTGATCGCAGAGCAATCGGTACCGCGCCTGTTCCTGGCCGGCATCATGCCCGGGCTGCTGCAGGCAGCGATGTTCTTCGGCTGGGTGTTCTACTACTCGCACAAGTATGAGCTGCCGCGCCAACCGTCCGTGCCTCGCGCCGAACTGGTGCGGATGAGTCTCAATGCCCTGCCCGCGCTTTGCGTACCTTTCATCGTGATGGTCGGAATCTACGGCGGCCTGATGACGGTCACCGAAGCAGCCGCGGTCTCGGCCACGGTGGCTCTTCTCGTCAGCCTGTTCTTCTATCGCGGCTTTAAGGTCAGCCAGACGCTCGAGGTGATCGCCGAGGCAATCAAGAGCGCCGCGACGATCATGATCATCGTCGCGACCGCTTTGGCGTTCGGCCACTGGATGACGGACTCGGGCATCCCGGCCTCGCTGGTGAAGTTCACGCTCGACAACCAGCTTCATCCCTGGCAATTCCTGCTCGCGATCAACGTGCTGCTGCTCGTGCTCGGATGCTTTCTCGAGGTCGCCGCCACGCTGCTGGTGGTGATGCCGATCCTTGCGCCTGCGCTGAAACCGCTCGGAATCGATCCCGTCCATTTCGCGATCGTTTTCACCCACAACATGGAGATCGCGCTGGTTCATCCCCCGGTCGGACTGAACCTCTACGTGCTGGCCACGATTTCGACGGCGCCCGTCACCGAAGTGGTGCGCGGCGTTCTGCCGTTCCTCGGCCTGCTGCTGCTGTGCCTTGCGATCATCACCTATGTCCCACAGCTTTCGCTCTGGCTGCCCAATCTGGTCTACGGCGCGGGCTAGCAACGCGGATCGTCTCGACGGAGAGTTCGAGCATGTCATCGAAATCAATCCATTGGGCCGGCGAATTCTCCGCGCTCGCGCTCCGCTACGGCAACAGGCCGGCTGTCGTCGACGCCGCCGGAACAACGTCCTATGCGGAGTTGTTCGCCAAAGCCGCCGGCGTTGCGGATGCCCTGATCCAGGCCGGGATCGGCCCGACAGATGCCGTGGCTACATTGTTCCGCAACAGCGTGGACGCCGTTGCGGCCACTTTCGGCGTCATGCTGGCGGGCGCTGTCGAAGTCCCGATCAACCCTGCGCTGAGCAGCGACGAGCGCGCCTACTGCCTCGCGGTCTCCAACGTTCGTCTGTTGATCACCGGCGCGGCCTTCGCGACCGAAAAGGCTGCCGGCGGTCCGAGCATCATCGAGGTCGAAAGCATCGAACGGACCGCGTTGGATCCGGCCGCCTTCCCGCAGGTCGACGGCGACGCGCCGGCGCGTATCGTCTTCACCTCTGGTACCACCGGACGCCCGAAAGGCGCGGTTCACAGCCAGATCGGCCGCTGGACGGCCAACATATTGCTGCGGGCGAACCTGCCGTCCCGCCCGGATGCCGACAGCAATGTCCTGCTGATGACGCCATTCTCGCACGGCTCCTCGTTGATGACGCATGCCTACCTGTCGTCGGGTGCGGCCGTGACACTGCTCGACGGCGTCGACCCGGCGCGCGTGCTGGATATCCTCGCACGCGGCGCATGCGATGCGATGTTTGCGCCGCCGACCGTGCTGGCAAAGATCGTGGCTGCCGCGGGCACGCGCCAGTTCTCGTCGCTGCGCACGATCTTCTGCGGCACGGCGGTGCTGAAGCCCACGCTCTATGCGCGCGCAAGGGAGATGTTCGGCCCCGTGGTGCGGGTCACCTATGGCAAGAGCGAAGTATTCAATCCGATCACGGTACTCGAAGCCGAGGAGACCGAGTCCTGGTATGCATCCGGAGGCGAGGACGCCTGCGTCGGCTGGCCCGCTCCCGGTGTTGAAATCGTCATCCGCGGCGAGGACGGCCGGCCGGCCGCGGCGGGCGGCGACGGCGAGGTTCTGATCCGTGCACAACACCTGATGACCGGGTATCTCACCACCGAGGGTTTTAGCGCGCTCGCACCGAATGAATTCCACGAAACCGGCGATCTCGGCTATCTCGATGCACGCGGCCGGCTGCACCTCACCGGCCGTAGCGCCGACGTCATCAAGTCGGGCGGCTACAAAGTAGCGCCGGAAGAGGTCGAACGGTTGCTTGCGCCGGCGCTGCAGCCATCGGAAGTCGCGGTGGTCGGCATTCCCTCGGACTATTGGGGCGAGGTCATTCTGGCAGCGGTCGAAAATCCCGCACCAGGCTGGGAGGAGCGCATCAATCGCGTGGTGCCGAACATGACCGACTACAAGCGTCCGCGCCTGCTGATTGCCCTCGACGAATTGCCGCGCAATGGGATCGGCAAAATCCTCCGCGGCGCCATTCGCACCGACGTGCTGTCCCGGTTCCGCATCACCGAAGGGCCGCGGCCGCGGCTCGAGAAGCGCTCCTAACTACTGGTGCTACGTCACCAAAGGCAGATAATGATGTGGCAAGCGCATCACGACGTGATCCTTGCGACGCACTATATTGGTCGGATACGGCGTTTCGAGATTGCTCGTGTCGATCGTCGCGATGGCACTCTCCTCCTGATCGAGGATCGCGGTTTCCTGTCGCGGGAAAGCAAAGTTGTCCGGACCGAGCACCGCACTCGCACCGAGGAAGCCGCGCGCCGGATCGACCACATTCGCAAACGCCAGATAAACATTGTTCTCGCCACCGCCCAGGAGCAATCCGCCGCCTGTTCGGGATCGAATTGAGGGTAAAGGCGAAGCAGTTGGAACAACGGCCCACAAAGACAGCTAGACTTGGGAATGCCCTTTATCTGATCGGGTGCATTGTTGCGGCCATTTGCATCGCCACCGGCGCCATCACGGCGATCGTAATGCACAATTCAGGTGGCGTTTTTGACGTGGCGTTTGCCCCAATAGTTGGAGTCTTCATCGCCGTCCTCGGCCTTATTTCGTGGCTCATTGGCCGAGTCTGCCGCTACATCCTCTCCGGTAATTGACACAGCCTGGTTCAGGACTCCCATCGTCGGGACGCTGCCCTGCATTATCGCTGGATCAATCTGTCAGAGATATCGGGCGGGATGCTGCGTGCACGCAAAAAGACTGCGGCGCGGGGCTGGTATGCGTCGGGGCTTCCCATTTCGTTCCGCTGCGGGACAGAAGCCCGACAGTATCAACGGGCCATCGGGATGTCGTGCCGCTCCGGTTGCAGCCAGGCGAAGAGTTCCGAGATCGAAGCTTCTACCTTCGCGCGGATTCTGCCTGAATTCATCGCGCGTCAGATGTCAGCAGCCCTCCTCATCGCGCTATTGTGTAGGACAGATCAACGACATGCCTCTCGGCATTGACGGCAACCCCTCTCGTCGTGTGTCAGCGGCAGTAGTGACTCTTCCTTTTGGCTCGACAAGCACTGCAGGCCCGCGCTTCGCTCTCGGTCGTCTTCGAGCTCGCTTTAGTTCCATGCGAAGATAGTCATCTATCCACCGACGCGTTGCGCCGGGATGTGATCTGCAATGCATAATCCGCGTCACGAAAGTTCCAAGCTCGCCTAACGCCAAGCGTCCCTCGCCTTTGTCGTTAGCAGCCCCCGTTTGGCACCGCCTGTTGCAGCCAAGTTACAGCAATTCCGCACGTGTCTGATAGGCGATGAACTTGGGGCCGGGCCAGTACAAGAAAGTTGGAATGAAAAGATGAAGAAAATTCTGCTTGTCACCGCCAGCATGATCGCGCTCGGCGCGGTCGCGCCCGCTTCCGCGGCTGATCTCGCGCCGCAGCCCTACACCAAGGCTCCGCCCTATGTTGCTCCGACCCCGATCTACAATTGGACCGGGTTCTACATCGGTGGCCACGTCGGTGGTGCGTTCGGTGGCAACGATAACGTCCTCGCCCCCGGCTTCGGCGGTGGCAACGACGGTGTGTTCATGGGCGGCGTGCAGGCCGGCTATGATTACCAGTTCGCGCCGAGTTGGGTGATGGGTCTTGAAGCCAACTATAGTTTTCTGGATACCGGTTCGAGCTTCGCTAATCGTGGCCTCGGTTCGGTAACCGGACGCCTCGGCTACACCTGGGGTCCGGCGCTGCTTTACGTCAAGGGCGGCTATGCCTGGGCTGACACGCGCTTCTCGAACGGCTTCGGCGGCGACGGCGGCCGTGACGGCTACACCGTCGGTGCCGGTCTCGAATACATGTTTACCCAGAACTGGTCGGGCAAGCTCGAATACCAGTACTATGACTTCGGCACCGTCAACGTGTCCGATTCTCTCGGCTTTATCGGCAGCTTCCGCAACGACCAGCACACCATCAAGGCAGGCTTGAACTACAGGTTCAACCTGGGCGGCCCCGCCGTCGCTAGGTACTGATCGCTCACTTAACTCAAAGCGACATGAAAGCTCCGGGCCAATCAAAGGCCCGGAGCTTTTTCGTTGGAGCGATGGTTCCTTCCGGATTGGAAGCCTCTTGTTGCGCGGTCGATTGACGCACGTTGACGGACTGATCCGTGACGACATGACGCACGACGATCAATGCGTCATGGAACTGACCTGCAAGGGACGATGGCAGCTAGCGCTCATCGGGCTGATCGAGCGCGAACACGAGGCCCGTTGCGAGCGGTTCGGCCGGGCTGGTGGATTGGGCAGGCCCGTCGGATCTACTGCATGGGCGCCGCGCGCTGCGAGGCTTCAGCGCCGCTGCCTGATCTGCACGGCCTTCAGATAGTCGGCAACCTGCTCAGCCCAATCGGCGGGTGGCGCCACGCCTGTCACTTGCGGGCTGCGACCGCAGCCAACGCAGATCGGGTGGGTGTCCTGATCGCTCTCGAAGCTATAGGCATCCGCGCCGTCGGTAATCACGCACGGCGTCATGTCGGAGCGCTTGCGGTCGCAGCGTTTCATCATGGCCTCCGTTCCCCGGCGAGTGCTAGCCGACACACTTTGCGAGTCCAGTGCTGGATCATGAGTCGCCCACCACCGCCGAGGAAAATGCAAAGTGAAACGCATTCGATGGAACAGCAACACGCGTGGGCGTTTTGGTTGTTGATTGATTATGATGCAATCGTGACCATGGAACTCGTGCTGTTGGCACGGACTGCACATCCCATCACGAGGCGGTTGTGATCTCATTGCGTACATCGGATCGACCGAGCACGCGCATCGGCTCGGCCAATCCGAAATACTGGCAAAGACGGCTCCGGCGCGGCCCTCAGACAGCACGTCGGGGCCGTCGCTTGCGTCAGCGGAGCTTGCGAGATGGGTGACAGCCATCGAGTGCCAATGTCGGATATGCACGCGCGCGTGTTGACGCGGCGTTGAGGCGCTCAATAGCTTTGCCGGTTGGGGTGGCTTGATGCGGTGATGGCGATGTCCAGAATAGAAGTGAGCGCGGAAGAGAAGGAATTGATTCTAATGCTGCGCGAATGGAAACGCGACGTGCGCGGATTTGGGTCGTCCGAAGTTTTGATTTCACGCCAGCATGGACGCGGATGGGAAATCAGGCTTGCGCTCAACGCGGATCAAGTGTCGTCCATCGGACTGAGCTTCGGCCTGGCTTGGAATGCACTGGCGGCAACACAATTGGGTGCCGCACGATAGGCGGCATGGGTTGCGCATGAATTTCGATGCAACCTCGGCAACGGAACCGGTTGCGCTGGCACAAAGTGCACTTCCATCCAAGGCCGAGTGTGATCTGATCGTCACTCGGATCAGCCGAGCCCCACAGCGCATCAAACTCGGATAGTCCGAAGCACTGGCGAAGACGGCTCCGACGTTGAAACCCCTCAGACTCACGTCGGAGCCGTCGAAAAAGGTGGCGCCAATGAAAGCTCGAACAGGTACCGAATGGGCCATCATCGCCGCTGAATGCTGGCTCGCAGTGGTCGCGGTGGCGATCTTGCTGATCGCGCTACACCCGGAAGTTGGCTGATTGCGATACGCGCGGCTGTCGGGATCGAAGGGACGATTTTGGTTAGGGCTGGTGCCCAAGCGCATGACGCAAGTCGAGATGCGTCGCCTTCAGGACGATCGCCGCAGACGAGCGAGCGGAGCATCGCCGCCCCTCGGGCCAGCGCCTTGACCGCGTCTACCGCCCAGGAAGCCGAGAGACGGACCACGCGGCCGGCATGCTTCAACGAGCAACCGTAGACGGAGATTCAGGAGTTGCGCTGTTGGGCGCGTCGTTCGACTGTTCGGCGGCAACGACGGAACGAATCTCGTCAATCCGTCGACACGCGCGGATCGCACACTCTCTCAACTCATCGATCGATTGCGTTTCTGCCCGTGTCTTTTCGATCGCTTCGATTTGCGAATTGAGGGCTGCAAGTTCTGCCTGGAGCAGCTCAAGCAACGATTGGTTGGAACCAACCGCCCTTTCCACTTTTTTTGCCCGCATTGTCATCCCCAAATACGGTTGTACGTTCGTGACAACGATTCGTGGCGTCATTATGAATCCGAATTCCCCCAGCTTGGACTGGGGCCTCGCGTCACCGCAAAAACGTTGCCAACGGCGCCCGGCCACGCTGCCGAGCTGATCGTTCATTGCGCGACGCGCAATTTCGTTCGCGACCTTGGGCACGACTCATCGGCGATGGTCGAACCTCGAACGAGAACGCCCCTGATCGTGTTCGCGTATTTATCGCGGCTGCAAATGCACGGCCTTTGCCAGGGCTCGCGCCGCCTCTGCCGGAGAAGCCTTGTCCGTATCACCGTCGACCATGAGGTTAGCGGCGCGCATCGCTTCAACGGGCACCGAGCCGACAAGCGGAACAAGTGCTCGCTTCAGCCGCGCATCGGCGGCACGCTTTGGCGAGATGAGGATCAGCGCATCATAGGAAGGTATCGCATGCTTCGGGTCAGCCAGTACGAGCAGATCAAGCGCGGCGATACGCCCGTCGCTGGAGAACGCGGAGATGACATCGGCCTCACCGGCCTCGAGAGCATGGTACATGATCGTTGGATTGTACGAGCGTCGCGTTCTGAACGACAGACCATAGGCATCCTTAAGCGAGCGCCATTCCGGTCGGCCCAAAAACTCAAGGTCATCGCCGATGGTGAGTTGAGGTGCAACACGAGCAAGATCGGCAATCGAGGTGACGTTTAACTTCTGCGCTCTCTCCCGTTTCATCGCGAGAACGTAGGCATTTTCGAAACCAAGCGCGCCGAGTACCGTGACACCCTGCTCCGCTTTCATCCAGCGGACGATCTCCGCCTGCATCTCCTCGCGCCGTGGCATATCGGTGCGACCGATAACGTTGCGCCAGAGCGTGCCGGAGTAATCGACGTAAGCATCAATGTCATTGTGAGCCAGCGCGCGAAAGGCGATAGCCGAACCGAGCCCATCCTTGCGCGTTACGCCGGCTCCTTCAGCCTTCAGCCGGTCACCCATCAGATCCGCCAGAATGAACTGTTCGGAGAAGCTCTTCGCGCCGATGACATAGGTTGCTGTTTCGTTCGAGAGCAGCGGCGCGAAACCGGCGAGCGTGCCGAGAGCAAGCCCGGCTATACCGAACGCCACACGTTTCCTGCTACGTTCAGACGCCCCCGTCTCCACGAGACCGAGACAGAAGTCGGTGATCAGAGCAAGCCCGGCCGCGGCGATGCAGCCGAACAGCACGGAAACCCAGTTCTCGGTTTGCAACCCCGTAAAAATGTAATTGCCAAGGCTGGTTTGGCCGACGGGCGTGGAAAGCGTGGCTGCTCCAATCGTCCATACGGCTGCAGTCCGCACCCCGGCCATGATGACGGGCGTGGCGAGCGGCGCCTTGACGCGCGTCAGAATCTGCTGAGGCGTCATACCAACGCCTTCTGCCGCTTCGACGACAGCTGGACTAACGCCATTCAAACCGACCACACTGTTGCGCAAGATCGGAAGCATCGCATAGAGCGTCAATGCGATCAGCGTCGGCAGGAATCCCAGTGCGGGGATGCCGAAGCCGAAGAGCCGTGCCGTCAATGTCGAGAGCGCAAGGAGCAATGGATAGAACAGTGCGAGCAACGCAAGTCCCGGTATGGTCTGGATCAAGCTGGCGATGGCAAGCACCAGCCTGCGTAGCCATGGTCGTTCCGCTGCGAGGGCAGCCAGCGGCAGGCTGACGAGCAGTCCAAGCGCCAGCGCCGTGGCGCAAAGTACAATATGTGGTGTGAGATAGGTGGGAAGCAGGCGCCAGGCGTCGAACAACGCGTCTAATCGGGCACTGGAAAGCAGCTCTGCGCCGGCATCAGGCACGAGCAGGTCCGTTCTTGGTCGCAAGCGCGGCGATGCGTTCCGCTTGACGTCGCGGGACTTCCATCAAGGCGGTCACGTCCGGATCGTCAGAACCAGAGCCCATCATCAACGTGTGCGGCGTATCGTCCGCGAGTACGCGGCCGTTCTTCATGACGACGATTCGATCAGCCATCAGCGCAGCTTCCTGGATGTCATGGGTCACCATCAGGGTCGTCATGCCGAACCGGTCGTGCAGCTCGCGGTAGGAAGAACCCAGGCTGTCGCGGGTGACAGGATCGAGCGCACCCAGCGGCTCGTCCATCAGAACAATGCGCGGTCGGGCGGCGATTGCACGCGCGACGCCAACCCGTTGGCGCTGACCTCCGGACAGCATGTGCGGAAAGCGGCTGGCGTAATCCTGCGGCAAGTCCACCATATCCAGCATCTCGGCCACCCGCGCTTTGATCTCGCTCGCCTGCCAGCCACGCAATTTGAGTGTCACGGCAATGTTGTCGGCAACGCGCATGTGCGGAAACAAGCCGATCCCCTGAAAGACATAGCCGATGCTCCGCCGCAGCATCGGCGGTTCGGCTTCGCTGACAGGCACTCCGTCGATCCTGACTTCTCCAACGTCAGGATCGACGAGCCGATTGATGGTCTTCAGCAGCGTGGTCTTGCCGGATCCCGAGCCGCCCACGAGCGCGACCAGCGAACCCTGCTGTACGTCGAGCGATACGTTGGAAACAGCAACGCTCCGCCCCCCATCGTAGGATTTTGATACAGCATCGATCTCGATATACGGCACGGAATTGGACGGATTCGAAATCGGCGAAGCTGTCATGAACAGGGCCTCCCTGTAGACTGCAGAACTGGCAGAAAATGACCAAGCAGGAGTCAGGGCATGATCCACTTGGATGCACAGGTCCCTGGGTCACACCGACGCCACCTTCGGAAGGCGAGCCCGTCACGGCTCCAACGCGACCTGCAAGCCGTCGTCGCCCTCAACATGGACATAACGGGGTCCGATCGGACGCCCCCTGCCGCTGGCAACAGTGACAATGTCTTCCAGGGGAGCGGCGCGCACATCCGCCTCAGGGCGGGACAACATCAGATCGGCGTGAAACAGCCCTTCCGACTCAAGACCGGTGGCATCGATGCCAAGAGCCGCCAGGCTGGCCAAGCAACTTTCAAACTCTTCAGCATCGCGAAAACGACGCTGGATGAAAGTCGCGCCGGCAAGACGCTCCGTCACAAGGCCACGCTTCGCGAACGTCGCGGCTAGAGAATCGAACGGGAACATTCGTAGCACGAACGAAATGATCCATGGACGCCTCTCCGTCGCATCGAGAATCTTGCTGAACGTCTTCTCGGTGACGTAGCCGATGCACCCCGTCGACATGATGACATCCGCGGATCGGACAAGATGCGCGCTGTCGGTCGAGAGCGCCTCCGTTTCAAGATCTGCGACAATGCCCTGCTCAAGCAGACCAACACCCGTTGCATACCTAATCGCCGGCGCCGACACATCGAGACCGATAAATCGCGCGAGACCGACATCCGGCCAAGCCGCATAAAAATTGCGATCGAGACGCACCAATGTCTCAGAACCGATCGCCCTCATCTCGCGCCGGGCGTAGCGATGGCGCAAGCCCCCGAAAGTCAGTGGAAACCGATGCACCGCTGCGTTGATTCCGTATGAACAGCCAACATCAAGCACGGTCGGCTTGACGCCGGTTTCCGAAACCTTCGCTGCCAGAATTTGGCGCACAACCGGCTCGGCCACGTCCGGGATCATGTAATCCAAATCTCCCAGGACAGAGAAATACGCCCTGGGATCATCCAGGGCATAAATATCATCGAAGACGGCCTTGGACTGATTGATGCGCGAAAAATGTGTTTGCAACCCGGTCTCCTATTTCAACTTACAAGCCACTCGACGGCTGCTGCGTTCAAGTGCTTGATGCCTTATTGCAGAGATTGACCGACGCACAAACCTATTGCGCTTTTTTCAACCTCGCTTCGTGGAACTGCGCTGAGCACTGATGCGCACGCGCGTATAACGCCGCCTCCTTTTCGAGACCATCGCCGGTTGGGGCGGCTTGATCTGCGGTCAGGATGATGTCGAAAATGCCAGTCGCTCTGGCAGAGAAGAGAATCAACTCTGGTGCTGTACGAATGAAAGCGTGCGGGCAGCCGGCCGCGATAGTCGACAATGCTTGTCAGGCACGGACACGAGGGTTGGGAAATCACGTTCACGTTGCGTGCCCGGTGGCGCCAGTCGCGGCACCGGAGAACATTTCGCAGAAACATGGAATGCACTCGCGTCAGCACGGTTGCCGACAACAGGTTGAGACCGCGCCAATAGGAAGGCCGCTCAGATGGGAATGATTGGCCCGCGTAGTTGGCCGATGGATCGAACTCGGCCTACGGACAAGGCGCGCTGGAGCAGTTCCTCGGCAACGGCAACTCACGCACGTGGTTTGGGGGCCATGTTAGAAAATGCGCCAAGCTGCCACGCCGAGGATGAAGCAAGCTTGAAGCTGATTTGGTGGAACAGCAACTCGCGCATACGCACAGGGCTATTGACGGTTTGCATCGCTCGCGAGGCCGATGTTCGGAACTTTGTCGGTTCCGCTCCAACGATGAGACTCTGGCAGCGCTGAACGGACCGGGCTCCTCGCAGGTATCGTCAGCGAGATTGAGCGTTTCCAAGCGTCTCGAACACCGTCTGCTGCCACCAATCACCTTCGATTTGATCGAGTACGGCGAGATCGAGCATCGGCCGCAAGGCGCTGTCTTTGGGCAGTACGATCGCATAGCTCTCGCTGCTGAAGCTGGTATCGACGACGCGAGCCGAGGCCGAGAAGTCGCTGCGAACCATCCAGGTCAGCAACGGCTTGTCATGAACAAAGGCATCGATTGTCCCACGCCCCAGCGCGGAGAGGCCGCCCTGGATGTCCGGAAACGTTCGAAACGAAAGCCGCTGACGGGCGAGGTAGTCGGTCGTCGCGGAGTTCGCGACCGCGCCGACGCGCACGGAACGCAGGTCGTTGAAGCCGTGAACGGCGCCCTCGAGCCCTCTGCGCGTCAGGGTGGAGGTGATACCGGCGGTGAACACCGCAATCGCGATCACGGAAGCGATCATCCATCCCATTGCGACGATCCTGCCGGGGAGCGTTGTCGGCGCATTCTGAGCGGCCCCGGCTTGCGTCATGGCGATGGTCGACCACCAGAAGCTGGAGCCGAGTCCCTTGGCGCCGCCACCGAAGTGCTCCGTTTTGCGCCGTTCCAGCATCCAGATCAGAAATCCGACCGCCATTGCGAAACCAAGCAGCACCGCGACGGCCTGGAAGAATCCGAAAGAGAGAAGCGCCCGTCCGATCGCGACCCAGGGGTTTTCGTTGACCGGTACCGCAACGCCGAGCCCGGTGTTGTAGAACGGCTGCGTAAAATCGACTTTGCGCGCACGCTCGGCGGTCACTGTGACCGCCGCGACGCCAACATCGAATCTGCCGTTTGCGACGCCGTCCAGCAAATCCGGCACGCTCTGGGTTTCGACCAGGCGAAAACGTAGGTGTGCCTGATCGGCGATCCTTTTCCAGAGCGCGATGCTCATACCGCTCCAACTCCCATCCGGCTGCTTGATGGCAAATGGAGGGGCCTGCTTGGTCGCCACGACTAATTCCTTGTCGGGCGCCGCGGCCGCTTGGGCGTGAAGGGCGCCGCAGCCGAACGCGGCCACCGCCAGCGCCAGGATGCATAACCAGACCGGTCGAATCGACGTCCGCTTGCGTTGCGAGATTGGATCTCCCCGCCTGGCGCTGTGGGCAGCCATCTCACACGACACCCCTCTCAAGTGGCGGTCGTGCAGAGCTGTCGGGAAAGCCTCGAATGAACTCATTGCTCACCTCGATGCATACCGGGATTGCCGGCCGGAGCTTCGCTACTCTCTTGGCAGCATTCGTCACACGCCTGTCCGTCAAAACAATGGCGAAGGAGTCTTCGGCCATGTCCGGAGGGCCAACTAACCTCAGGTTGAATTCCACAACGCAGACGCTCGATTGCCGACGTTGCGAGTGACGGCATCGCTTCTCTCGATTCAACAAAATCGTAAGCATCGGCATGAGCTGCGAGGCAGCGACAAATGACACCATAACGCTCAGGATACGAGAGTTTCGGCACCATCGAGGCGTTCGCGAAGACACCTGATGGCGTGCGCATGGTCTTTACGAAGAATGGAGCCCGGTTGGATGCTGAAGCCTCGCTTGCGGTTTTGGCAGTGGGTTGGGTCGCAGACACGAAGCGGCTGAACGTCGCGGTTGAGCCTACCCCACCTACGGAGGGATCTTGGCCCGGGCTGCGGTGATGGCGGCAGGACAGCTCGGCTTGAGCATAGGCTGGCAAGCGCACCGGTTCGAGAATGTATCACCTGCGACCCACCAGTCGGGAGAGGTCGGGGAGCGTCGGTGACCTTCCCGGGTCGGCCGTCGCAAGGGCGATTTCCGCAAATTTCGGCAAGTATCGAGACGTCGAACGGCCCACGGAGACGGGCTAGCAGTCCCGACCAGTAAGCCGATCCTGGTCAACCACAGCACTGAAAACCATCCAATCCGTGCAGTCGGGCAGCACCCCGCGACGGGCAGAACGGCTAGTCCGTTTTGTTCGCGCTGATATCCCTTTCAGCGACGAACACGGTAGCCACCGCAACGCTCGCTAGGCAATGGCGGCATTGGCGGGGTTATCAAGTCCATGCCATTGAATTTGCTTGGGATATCCCTCCTGCCGGGATCGCCCCGTCATTTCCCGGCCCAGTGTTTTCAATAGGTTGAGAGCCTCAATTTGGAAGTCGAGCTTGTTCAGAAGGCGCAGCCTCATGAAGACTGGAACGAAAGCAAAGCGTCGAAAGCCAAGAGAGCCAGTCACCGTCCTTTGGCGCGCGTTCGCGCCGCGTCATGCGCACGGCTCGGCCAGCCCGTCATGTGCACGTCGACATGCGTGTGAGTGACAAGGTCATCGCATGTGGTCGCGTTTTTTCCGGATCACGAACGGACCCGAAGTTTGACGATCATTGTGAGCCACCCCACAGCCCGCATGCCGCCGAGGTGATAAAAGGCATTTTAGACATTGGACAAGACCGCTGACGGTCTCCGGCGGTCCGAGAACCGCAGGTTTGTTGATTTTCTCTCCAAGACAGGGTTCCATTCCGGCTCCATTGAGCCGAGGTCGTGCAATGCCTGCCGGAGCTGTCGCGAGGGAGCAAGCCGCCCACACGCCAAAATGGGTGAATGCACGCCTCCGGTCTCAGGAGTGGTCAAACAACCCTCGCGCGGACGCCCGGACCGCGGCAGTGCTGCTTATCGACATTGCCGGCTTCACAGCGAAGACCGACCGCGCTGCCGGCGACGGCGCTGAAAGCCTTACCTACTTCATCAACGATTGCTTTGCGATACTGGCCGACGTGATTGATTCAGAGGGAGGCGACATCGTCGCTTTCGCCGGTGACGCCATTCTCGCGATTTGGGTCGATCCGGACGCTGCCGTCGCTACCGCGCAGGCCGTGCGCTGCGGCCTTGCGCTGCGACAGGCCATGACCGCCGGGCCGGGCCGAGAAGCGATCAGTGCGCGCACGGCGGTGGAAACCGGCGAAGTGTTCTTCTGCAGGCTCGGCGGCTGGCAGGACAAATGGCACTATGTTGCAGCCGGAGAACCCTTTTACCGCATCGGCCTCGCTTATCAGAAAGCTGCGATCGGCGACATCGCGTTGTGTGCAAACGCCGCGCGGCTGTTGACGGGCTCGTGCGAACTCGAGCCCATGCCCTATGGGGCACGGCTCCTTGGAATGAACTCACCTGATGCCGTCGCACCGATAGACGGCACTATCTTCGGAAGCCACACGGGCAAGGCCGATGCCAGCGACTGGGTCGGCGAGTTTCGCACGCTCACAGTGGCGCGGGTCGGCCTCCCCGATTTCAATTTCGATGATGATTTCTTGACGAGACTGCAGGCCTTCGTCGTTGACGTCCAGCAAATCGCCGAACGGCTCGAGGGAACCGTTCATCAGGTCCTGATGGACGACAAGGGCCTGACTCTTACGCTCGTCTTCGGATTGGCTCCGCTTGCCCACGAAGACGATCCCTTCAGGGCAGTCGAGGCGTGTCTGCGCCTCCGTCGCCAGCTGGAAGCGAAGGCCATTCCGATTTCTGTCGGCCTGGCGACCGGCCGCCTGTTCTGCAGCAATTATGGCGGCCTCCATCAAAGGACGTTCGGGATTTTTGGGCAGGCGATCAATGTGGCCGCGCACTTCGCCGAGGCCGCACAGGGCGACATCGTCTGCGACGCCACGACGGCCCAGGCCGTCGGGCGCAGGATCGTGTTCAATCTGCTGCCACATCTCCAGGTCAAGGGGACGGGCGCATCGATGTTGGCGTTCAGTCCGGCGGCAGTGACCGACGATTTCCATGCTCCACCCCGGCGCACCATCATCGACCGCGTCAGCGAAACCGCGATGCTCAGGAGCTGTCTCGACGGTCTGAAGACGGGAACCGGTAAGCTCGTCCTCATTGCAGGCGAAGCCGGCATCGGAAAATCGCGCCTACTCGAAGACTTCATCGGATCGGCGCAGGCCGACAATCACGCCGTCCTGGTTGCAAATGCCACGGCGATCGAAAGATCGACGCCCTACTTCGTGTGGCGCGCCGTATTGCGGCAGATCTTGCAGTTTGAAGGACCGGGCGACGGACCGCGGGTTCGACGCGAATTGTCGGAAGCGCTGCTCGAAAACGAGTCGCTGCTGAATTGGCTTCCGCTGCTCGAAGAAGTCATTCCACTGGGATTTTCCGAATTCGCCTTCACCGAACAGATCGTCGGCTCGGCTCGCGCGAGCGCGATCGAAGAACTCGTGATCTTCATCCTGCGACGATCGAGCGTTCGCATCCTCCTGATGGAGGACGTCCACTGGTTCGACGGCCCCTCGATCGAACTGCTTGGCGCCGTCGCGCGCCGGCTTTCGGACTTCCTGATCGTGGTTACTCAGCGGACCCAGACGACAGCGATCGCAGAGCAGCGTCTTGTCGTCGAACTCGCCTCATCGCTGCAGTTGCGGCTCGACCGGCTGTCGCGCGACGACGTGCGGCTGCTGGTGAAGCGGCGCCTGAGATCGTCCGAGGTTCCGCCGGAACTGGTGCGATATGTCTACGGTCATGCCAGTGGAAATCCGTTCTTCAGCGAGGAGCTCGCGCTCGCGCTCAGGGACACCGGAAAGATTCAGGTTACGCGGGGGATATGTTCGTTCGATGAACAGAGCCTCGCCGATTCCAGTATCTCGCTCTCGACCAGCGTTGAACGCGCAATCGTCAGCCGGATCGACCTGCTATCGCTCGACGACCAGCTGGTGCTCAAGGCCGCCAGCGCAGTCGGCGACGCCTTCTCCTCCGAGTTGCTGGATCAAATCGTCCCGGAGTTGTCCGCTGCCACCAAGGCGGAATGCATCCGCCGATTGATCGACTTCGACTTCCTGCAACTCGATCGCGAGACGCGGCCACTTTCCTTTGTGTTTAGGCACTCCATAACGATGGAGGTTGCCTATCATGTCTTGTCTTTTGCGCAGCGAAAAACCCTCCATCGGCGGATTGCCAGCTTCATCGAGCAGCATCACGCCGAGGAGCTCCAACCGAATTATGCGCGCCTGGCAAGGCATCTCGAGCTTGGCGGCGAGCCGTTGCGGGCGATCACTTACCTCGAGCTTGCGGCGCAACAGTCGCGCAACAACTCGGCAAATCGCGAAGCGATCCGTTACGTGGAAAAGCTATTCGATCTCACGCAGCGCGAAGCAATCCAGATCGGACGCAGCCGCAAGGCGGCTTGGGAGGTCATCCTCGGTGACGCTTGTCACGAATTGTCGGACTACGAGAGCTCCGCCAACCACTACCACCGCGCAATGGAGTTGCTTGGTCATCGTCTCCCGGCGAGCAAGACCGAACGAATCGGCGCGCTTGTTCGCAACGCCGCAACCCAGTTGAGGTTACGGTTTACTTCGTCGAAACAAGTGGTCCTGGCTGAGCAGGACAGGTCCGACATGCAGCGCGTCGCTCATATGCACGAATTTCTGTCGGAGCAGTATTTCTACCAGAATGACTCGCTGGCCGTGCTCAACGGAACCCTGGCCTCGTTGAACCTGGCCGAGAAATGCGGCGCGACCCCGGAGACGATTCGAGGATACAGCGCGCTGGCGCTCGGAATGGGGATGTCCGGCATGGTGGGGATCGGCCGCAGTTACGCAGCGCGCGCGATCCAACTTGCGGAAGATTACGGCTCGCTGCCCGAGATCGCGCGGGTCCGACTCGTGCTCGGCGTTCTCTCTTATGGCCTCGCCGAATGGGACAATGCCGAGGCGCATGGCGAACATGCAAGACGTTGTTACGAGCGCCTGGGTGACCGAAAGCGTGCGCAGAACAGCGAGACGATGTTGATCTTCATCGCGCTGTTGCGGGGATATATTTCGCTCGCCGATGAGCGGCTTGCCAGGCTGTTCGCGGAACTCTCCGACGATTCCCCGCCGCAGATCCGCGCTTGGAGTCTTTCCTTACGAGCATTGATCGACATCACCCGGGGCGGGGCCGATACCGGATGCCTCGACAAACTGAAAGCGCTGGCGGGCCAGCGGTTGATCCGCACCGAACAATTGCTTTGCACCGGCGTGGCCGCGGCCGGCTACCTCGAGCGCGGCGAGGCCGCGGTCGCCCTGGAGCTTGCGGAACGGGGACTTCCGATCTTGCGCGAATGCGGCGTTGTGTGGGGCGGATATGCCTTCGGGCCGGCAGGAATCGCCGATGTCTTACTGAGCCATTGGGAGCAAGCTTCCGGCGCGGTCTCTTCGAACATTCAAAGCCAGGCGAAGCTGGCGTGCCGGGAGCTTTCCCGGCTCGCTCGAACATCGCCGATCTGCCGTCTCTACAGTCTGTTAATGAACGGCCGATTGTGCTTCCTGACCGGTCAATCGGCGCGGGCGCTCGAGAATTGGAAGCGCGCCGCCGAAGTGGCCGAGCTGCTGCAAACCCCCCGCGAGCAGGCGCAGGCGATCTATCGAACCGGCCTTGCGACCAGCGCGAGCGATCCTGAGCGTGAGTCTCGCCTGCGGCAGGCTGCCGACATCTTTGAACGCCTCGGCGCCGCCAAGGAGCTCGCCGAACTGAAACGTATCCATCCATCGCCGTCGTCGCAATGGAGACAGGCTTGAGCCAGCGCCGCATCATCATCGTAGGCGGCGGAATGGCGGGACTTTCCGCCGCCTATCAGCTCAGCCTTACATCGGAATTGCGCAAGCAATATCACGTCACGGTCTATCAGCTGGGATGGCGGCTCGGAGGCAAGTGCGCCAGCGGGCGCGATGCGCAGGGCCGCAACATCGAGCATGGCCTGCATATCTGGTTCGGCCACTACCTGAACGCTTTCCAGATGTTGGCCGAGGTTTACCGAGACTTGTCGCGGAAGGGAGCGAAAGTCGATTTGAACACCTTGATTCTCCCACAGGGTTACACGCCGATCGGCGATCCCGATGGGGCCAAGCCGACCGTGTATGACGTCAACTTCCCGACATCGAAGAAAGTCGGTATACCCGGCAGAGAACCGGCTGACCTCAGCATCGCCAATTGTCTGTCGCACGCGATACGGCTGTTGATCGACTTCCACGACTATGCGCTCGGGTCAGACTCGCCGATCGTAAAGCTCGACGAAGTTTCGATCGAAACGATAAAAATGCGCGACGACCCGCGGTTTCCCCCCTCAAGACTGCTCGGTGTGGTGACGGCAAGGACCTGTCTGGAGATTGCCTCGGCATGGCTGTTGCATCTCGACGAAGACATGATCTCGTTTGGCCCCGCGGACATGGAATTAGTCCGCCGGGTGCTTCAGGGCGCTGCTGGCGCCAGCTGTCATATGACCTTTGCGAATACCGCAGCCGGTCACTTGTTCGACCAGGCCTTGCGACTAGCGTGGCCGCTGGTGGACGGCATTTTCGACGACATCGTGATTGAGCAACGATCCATCCAGCAGATGGACGGCGAGGACTTTCGCCGCTGGTTGGTTCGTCATGGCGCCGAGCCCTTACTGGTCAAGCAGTCGCCAATGGTGAGAGCGCTCTACGACACGATGTTTCAGTATCCGGACGGAGACATCGCCAACGCGAGCTACGGCGCAGGAACCGCGGTCCAGGTCCTGCTTCGAGCACTCGGAACCTATCAGGGAGCCGTGGCGTGGGAGCTGCAGGCCGGTGCGGGCGAAGTGATTGTCGCTCCCCTGTTCGAGATACTCAAGCAGCGAGACGTCGAGTTTCGGTTCTTTCACAAACTGACCGATATCAGGGTCTCGTCGGATGGGCGATCTGTCGATTCACTGCACTTTGACGTGCAGGCGATACCGAAGTCCGGCTATGAATGGACCGTGCCGATTGGCGATGGACTGTCCGGCTGGAGCAGCCAACCCGACTGGCTTCACCTCGACGTGCCCCCGAACGGCTGCGTTGATTTTGAATCGTTCTGGTGCAACGAACGGGTCGACACTGACGTAAAGACACGAGTCGACGATTTCGACGATGTCGTCCTGGCGATACCGCTCGGCGCTTTCAAGAAGTTCACGGGCAACAAAAGTGTCGAGCGACCGGCCGGACCGGGCCTATCTGGCATTGAAGCAAAGCACGAGCCGTTCGACGACCTTTACAACTACAGCACCGGCTTCTGGAATATGGCGGCAAAGCTTCGCCTGGTGCCCAGCATCGCAGTTCAGCTCTGGAGCACGCGCTCGCTTGCCGACCTCGGCTGGTCCGGACAAAAGCCCGCGCTGGTGTCAGGCCCCAATCCTCTCGACATCTGGGCGGACATGTCCCAGCTCCTGCGGTATGAGCGCCGCGACCCTCCCTACTCGCTTCACTACCTCTGTGACGTCTTCCCTTCGAAATTGTACGCAGCGCCGCGGACAAGCCGGCATGCCCAGGAGATGGCAAATCTGCTCGCCTATCTCAAGACGTTGGATTGGCTCGAACACAAGGCCAAGTTCATCTGGCCGAAGGTGATGAAGAATGGTGCGTTTGACTGGACCGTGCTCTACGACGATCAGGATCGCGACGACTATCGCCGGATCAGGGCGCAGCACGTCAAAGCCAATATCAGTCCCTGGGACTGCTGTGTCGCGACGGCGGCCGGCACCAGCGCCTGGCGCCTGAAGACCGACGAGTCCGGCTTCAAGCACCTGTACCTCGCCGGAACCTGGATCGACACCGGCTTCAACACCGAATGCGTTGAAACAGCCGTGATCTCGGGAATGCAGGCGGCGCGCGCGATCACCGGCGCAGAGCTCGAAATTCCCGGCGAGCGGTTCCTTCACGCTACCCGACAATATGTGTCTCTCTGTGATGTTATGCGCAGCTGCGCGCCCGCTCCCGCTGAATGAGGATCGGCCGCATGGCGCTCAGAAAGATTGCAATCCTGGGAGGCGGTGTCGCGGCGCTCAGCGCGGCGTTCGAGCTGACGGAACAGGATCCCCAGCATCAGCTGTTCGACATCACCGTCTACACGATCGGCTGGCGGCTTGGCGGCAAGGGAGCGGTCGGCCGCGACAAGGAGAAAGGATATCGCGCCGAAGAACACGGACTTCATGTCTGGACCGGTTTCTACGATAACGCATTCGAACTGGTCGACCGGCTTTATGCCGCGATGAACGATCTCGATCTCAGCCCGCCGTTCGGATCACGCGAGAACGCCTTCGAGGGCCTCGATCGATCCGTGCTCATGGAGCCGTTCAATTCCGGTTGGACTTCATGGACTATCGACATTCCACCCCATGAAGGAATTCCGGGCACACCGCGTCCCGCAGTCTCGCTCGTCGATTTTCTGCGCTCCCTGCTCGAATGCTCGGTGCAGCAGAGCCAGTCGATCGCTGGTTTCACCGACCAATGGCCGGCGGGGACCCAGCACTCCGCCGTGGCGGCCGGAACAACCGACGGTCCGTTCAGAACGGCGCGGGCGAAGATCGATATCCTGCCGCAGGATCCCAGGGCGGTCAGCCCGAGTGACGCCGCCGAACTACAGACGATACTAAGGCATGCGCGGACTCAGCTCTGCGACAAGCCGGCGTCAGCTGCGATGTCTCGCGACCCGCGCGAGATCGTGGCGGAGGTCGCTCTGACGATCGCGATCGGCATGTTGAGCGACGGCGTGCTGTGGCAGGGCTTCGACTGCATCGACCATCAGGAGTGGACCGATTGGATGAGGTTGAACGGTTGCTCGGATTCGACGCTGGATTCCGCCATTATCCGTGGCTGCTATGATTATGTGTTCGGGTTCTTCGGTAGCCGCCACACGGATAAATACGGGAATGTCATTCCCTGCAGGAATGTGGCGGCAGGCACCGGCACCCGCATCCTGTTGAAACTGCTCTTCACATATCGCGGGTCGTTCTTCTACCTTCTCAAGGCGACCATGGGCGAGCTGCTGTTCGCTCCGCTCTACCAGGTGCTCACGAAACGCCACGTCAAGTTCGAATTCTTTACCAAGGTCGAGCACATCGGACTGTCTCAAGACAAAGCTTCGATCGAGTTCATCGACACCACCGTGCAGGCGACCACCCACTCCGGCAATTCTTACGATCCGCTGATCTGGATCGGCGCAGATGGCACAATCCCGAGCTGGCCTTCCCATCCAGACTACACTCAGCTGGTCCAAGGACAGGCTCTGCGGGACCAAAGAATAGACCTGGAATCGGCGTGGACGAAGTGGCCCGGCGTCGACCCTCCCCGAAAGCTGCTGCGAGGGAGGGATTTCGACGATGTCGTGCTCGGCATCGGCATCGGCGCATTTTGCACGATATGCAGCGACCTGATCTGCCACACGCCCGGCTGGCGAGAGATGGTCGATGCCATCAAGACGACGGCGACGGTAGCCTTTCAGGCATGGACAAACGTCGGCATGCGAGAGCTCGGTTGCAAGCAGGATCGAACGGCTCTTTCGGGATTCGTATTGCCGCTCGATACCTGGGCCGACCTCAGCCTGATGTTGCCACTGGAAGAATGGCCTCAACCGCCTCCCAAGGGGTTGGCATATTTCGTTGGCTCCCTGGTCGACGATCCCCTGAATCCGCCGCCCCCGTTCTGCAAACACAGTTATCCGGCCAGGATGCTCGCGCGGCAAAGGCGAAGGATGCTGCACTGGGTCGAGAGCAACCTTCACTTCCTATGGCCCGGAATTGAAGGCCCCGGCCGTGCCATTCGGTGGGAGCGATTCTTCGACTATCGTGCTTATTCTCCCCCGACTCGAAGGCGGTTCTTCGCGCAATATCCGAGGGTGAACATCAATCCCTCGGACCGATATGTGCTATCGGTTCCCGGCAGCGTGTTCAAACGCATGGAGGCCGGCAAGTCGGGGGTCGACAATCTCTTTCTCGCCGGCGACTGGGTTCGTACCGGTATTAATGCGGGTTGTATTGAAGCATCGGTCATGGCGGGCCGCGCCGCGGCAGCCGCAATTGCAGGAGTAGATATTGCCATGCCAAACGCCAACGACTTCAACGACGTTTCGCTGCCAACCGCCTTGTTGCCGGCATTGGACCTGCTGCGCAAGCTTGCCACTAACGCCGTCGCCGGTACCGGCGAAATCGAGGCGTTTTGCGTCGTCCAACAACGGCCGCGCTGCGAACTCGAGAAGATGCTACCCGATGGGCTGACACTCCTCGAACCTCCAGCGCCCCACAGCACGATCAAGACAGCGCACCACGGCGCGTCGTCCTATGCAGAGGGCAACACGGAAAAGACGCCGGCGAATATTCCCGAGCCACCGCATCATGTCGTCCTGATCTTTGCCCGGCAACGCAACGTGCGTCCAGGACCACTACCCTTCGGCGGCGCGCACTACCTCGAAATCGCCCAGCTGATTCCCGACGTTATCCATAAGAACGCACCTTCATTGCAGAACGTCCTGTTCAGCTACATGCCGCAATTGTTCGTGAGCTCGCTGGCAGCCACGTTGATCGGCCAGAATTTTTACGGCTTCAACAAACAGGTCGCACGAATCCAGGATGATAATGACTCCTTCTCCATGCGAAGCTCATCCGGCACCATAAGAACCTGGTTCGAGCGCGACGGCGTGCCCGGTGGCATCGACAGCTATCTCGTCATCAAGCAACTCCGCGACAAACTGGATCAGCCTCTGGTCGGCGTCCAGCCGGATGGCAATTTCATCTACTCGATGCTGAAATACGGTCTTGGCGGTGCGGTCGTTCAACCCATCAAAGGCAAGGTCGCGCTATCCTCGCCTTTCGCCCATAAGGCAGAGGAGATCGAACTCGCACCGATCTCAAAGCCGCCGCAAAAGGACGACTCTTGGGGATTCCGGTTCATCGCGCCTTGGACGCTCAGCCTGCCCTTCAACTTTCCGGCCGGGCAGCCGAGTTCGAGCGCAAGAAATCTGGCGAGGGCCACCGGCGAGTACAGCACGGCATTGCTGGGCCGTATCTTGGTACGACGCTGACGGCCGGGAAGCTTGGCGCCACTAATTCGCTCAATGGTCGCCAAGGCACCGCACTCGTACGAAGGTCTTAGAATGACGACCGCCATCAAAACGGCGAGAGTCGAGCATGAGGATGCAGCGCCCGCGACCCGACAGCTGAACGCCAGGCAGTCTTTCACTCGTTACTCGTGCCTTGGCCGCAGAGCGCGCCGGCCCTGAGCTGGCGGACCGCGTGGAAAGCACCATCCCTTTGGAGGCTGGAGGATAAGGCGGTGGACCGCAACGGTATGACAATCGTGCCGCATGGTAGCGGGGGAGCGCTACCGCCTTTCCCCACACCAACCAAACCTACGATACATCATCCAATCCTTCGCATAGGGCAGTTCATGAGCCCGCGTGGCGAGCACAGATTTATCTCAACAAAGCGGAACGTTGAAAGACCTTCGCCTGTAGGTCAGGCGAAATCGACCTCTGTCGCGGAATATCGAAAGCCCGTATTCGGTGCCGGCATCGTGCCGTAGGCGCGTGGTGCTCCTCGTCTGCTTCCTTCCGACCAGCTCCGGCCAATTTCTCAACTTGACCTACCAGAAGCGCCAGACCTCTCCTTGTCGCGCGGATACCATTTCTAGACGGGTCGCGGGTCGATGACGCCCGGACAATCAACCTATCCCATGTGCCAGGCACACCACCGCGGTCGCCGGCGCGATGCTGTTTCGTATCGATCCGGCGTCGTTCCAGTACAAAGTCAACCAGCTCGAGGCATCGCTCGCGCAAACACGCCAGCAGGTCAAGCAGTTGAAGGCCAGTTACGAGCGGGCGACGGCGAATGTCGACGGGCTACGGCATCGACCCCGAAGGCAAACATCGCTTCTGCACTTGAAACTAGGCCGCCGGCGATTCGTTTCCCGAACAATACGTGGGTTTATGGTGCGCGCTCCGAGGGCATTCGTCTTTGCTGCAGCTTCAAGGAGTTGCGGATGTGGACAACGAGGCTGGGGATATCCGTGCGCAGGGGTGCCTTGCCGTCTCTTGTCAGCGACCACTCTTAAGAGACGGCGGCACTCCCGGCATAATGGGCGCGGGGTTACGTTTCAGCGGGACATGATGACCGGCAAAGCCCATGGCCCGACCTATCGCGGATGAAGCCCAATTTCCGGCAAGGGACCGCTTCGGAAGTTCTCAAGCTTCGCGATCACCGGACCCAAGGTTTGAGTTAAGAAATCAATTCCCCGCCGCGGATAAATGCTGCCGCCGTCCCCAGCGCGGCGCCGTGGAGAGCCTGCTTCCCACTACTTTCGATTATGCGGGCGTCCACGGATTTTTTCTCTACCGGTGGTTGCGCAAGGCGACGCCAGCCAAGTATTAGGTTGGCTGCAGCACGCCATCGGTCAAGGGCCTGGCTCGAGTACCATGAGAGCGGGACTTTCGTCCGGGTGCTTCAGGCGGGCAATGACCCTTCGCCCAATACGAAACGGTGCCAGCACTCCTGGGGCGGTGGAAGCCAATGCTGGGCCGCTGCCGCGCAGCCCAATCCTGGCTTGTCAGCTCGGTTCGCAAAACCAGCTTCTAGAACTCATCTGCCGGGGACGCCCTATCCCCGCCGAGCCTGCTGCAGCTCTTCGGAGGGGATTGTCGCCACCGCGTGACTGCCGGCGGCGCTTGCTCGCCCGCTCTTCGTTGAGGAGCCGCGAATGAAGCTTCCGGACCTGGATGTTTTCGTTCGTGCAGGGAAATGCACAAGCGATCCCCGCCAAGGACGTTCTTCAACCGGAGCGGCGAGTTCGCCGCCTAGCAACATGCGCTCCGCAGCCCGAGCGGCCATGAACTCGATGCACTGAGTATATCGGCCCATGCCTTGGCGTCGAAAACCCGCCCGTCATCTCCGTTATTGGACTGGCCCTGTCGATCGCAACGCCGGTTTCAAGACGGTGCTTGTGTTCTTGCGTCGGCTGCCAACATCATAGCGGCTGCTGAAGCTTACCGACTTGCAGATGGGATTGGGCTGAGATCTCGGTGCACCGCAAGTTCACCGCCTGCGGCAAGGTCGGCTGGGTTGATACCCGGGTCGACTGAGGCGAAGTGATCAATTCGCCAAGGACGTCTCTGGTAGGCCCTGCTGATTTCTCCTACTGGTAAACTTCCGATGCGCGGAGGTTTACTTTGCTTCGCAATCTCTGACGATGCGACCATCACGGATCGATACCACGATCGGCGGGGTGGTGTAGTCGTCGCCTCAATCGCCACAATCTGCTTCAGGATGGATTGTGCTGCACTTCCCTTGCACTCTCGTAATGGTTGCTGTTGGATAAGTGGGCGTCACATTGGCGTGTCGCGAAAACATTTCATTGTCCATTTGAGGAGGAAAGTATGCTTCGGATCACTGCTCTTATTTTCTTCGCCCTTACCTGGTCCGCGAATGCCCAAACAAACCGCACCGAGTTGAAACGCGCCAATCTAAGCGGCACGAATATGGAGATTGTAGTCAGCGTCGTCGACGTACAGCCCGGGAATAATCTCATCCGCCACACGCATCATGGCGAGGAAGCCGTTTACGTTCTAGAGGGAGCAACGTTGGCGCTACCCGATGGAAAAGAGGTGCCATTTCCTACGGGAGCAGCAACAATCAACATTCGCGACGTGCCCCACGGTGGTTTCAAGGTGGCAGGCGACAAAACCCTGAAGATGTTGACGGTCCATATCGTCGATAAGGGTAAACCAATGATGGAGCCTGCAAAGTAAGAGGTCCCCTCAAACCGACATCAAGAAAAAGCGGTCGCAAACGCGCACCCGCTTTTTCTGCTTGAGAAAGCTACGCCGGGGCATTCTCGAATCCAGATGGTCGCCTCCGCGCCCATCCGCCCCTCGGCGGCGCGCTCAACGCCGCATCGCTATCTCGGAGTAGCTCCAGCTCGGGGGACACGCCGCCTTCCGCCACGGAAAGGACAGCGCATGGTCATTAAGCGTCGGCACTTCAAGCAAGAGCACTCTCTAGAGGAACGCCTTACTGAAGAGGCCAAGAGTCTTCGTGAAGAAGCAAGCGTACTCCCCGCAGGTATGGAAAAAGAGCAGCTACTTAAGAGAACCCGGCAAGCTGAGACCGGCGCGCATATGAGCGCGTGACTTCAATCTCGCGGGTTACGGCCCCCAATATGAACCAATCAGCGAAGCCAAGCGCCGGACTAAAGATAGCGGCCGGGGCGTCTGTTTTGCTCGCCCTGCTACTGATGGGTTTTTCCTTTGTCGCGTTCTAAGGTAGGCCCGCAGCGAATGTCCTAACTAGGACGGCACCCAATCGCATGACCCTAGGCCGGCGAGAATCTGTTCGGCTAACCGAATAAACACGACTTCAGCTGAATTTTTATTTCGGTTCGCTAATAACGCTGGCACTCCGCGGATCACCAGGTCAGCAAAGACCTTTTCGCGTAGTCTTTGCAAAAACGGCCCCAACGCGGTGAGGCGCGGCGCGGAGGGGCCGAGTTGCCACGATCACCTGCACGCCAAAACCAGCACCACTGGGCCGTTTATCCTAACGATCGATAATAGGAACGATCGGCTTGGCAACGAGTCGGCTCAGGTCCCCAGCCGATCCAGGCCCCCCCGGCTGCTGGAGGAAAACCCGCATTGTTCGGGTTGGCGGCCCTCGGGTTGGGGCCGTTTCAATTCGCTGGACGCCTGAAACCCTTCAATTTCACAGGTGGTGTTGCAATGGAATTTATTGGACGCCCGATGAGAGGCCGATTCCTCGTTCGGCAAGGCGGCAACGGCTGGATGGTCTACGATAGCGAATGCAAAGGACCGGCCCAGATAGAAAAGGACGGCGCGTTCGCCGAGAAGCTGACAAAAGATCAGGCTGAGATTTTAGCGAAGCTATTCACGAGTCGCGAAAACCGGCCCCTGACGTTAGAATGGCCTCAACGCCCGCGGAGAGCGCTAAGGCCGCGGTAATAGTCCCAGTCCATCGTTTAGATTTGACGTCGTGGACTGCTGCTCGTTCCCTGAACAGAAACGGCCCCGGCGAGACGCTGAGGCCGAGTCGACGGCCCTAGCGAGGTGCAGCCGGGGCCACTGGTTTAAACTGATTGAGATGTACCCCGGATCTTCGGGGGCAAGGAAGCGTTGGTAGGAACTAGCTTTGGGTGCCCGACGTTACTGCCGCGACGGTCAATTTTGCAAACCGCCCCGACAATAGCCTGATCTTCTTCGGACCAGCCAACGGCCGCGACCTTTTATTTTGGGATAGAGGCAATGCCGGACAATTTAACCAACCGCGTCCAGCCAGATCGCTCGAAGATCAACATGCACGAGCCATACGAGGTGAAGTATTGGACCCATGCACTTGGTGTGTCGAAGAATGACCTTCAGAAGGTCGTCGAAAAGGTCGGCAACTCCGCTGCTGCGGTCCGCAAGGAATTGGGTCTGCCCGACAAAGCTCAAGAATGACCAAACCCACCTGTCCGATTTGCTTGGGGTTGGGCTGGGTCTGCGAGAACCATCCGCACTTGCCTTGGACGGCGGAGGCACATGGCTGTCAGTGCGGCGCCGGCATGCCTTGCGAGTGCCATCGGGCGGATGGGATTGATGAGCCTGATGTGAGCAAGGTCATTGAGCAATCCGAATAAGATATTGCCGTCCGGCAATTCGTAGGGCTGCGCTGCATGGACGCTACCGACGAGCTAGGAAGGCGCCTAGCAAGAATGCAACGGCAAGGGACTGAAATGGAGCTGCCCGGGTCGCTTCACTCAAATGATGCAGCCACCGATCATGTTGTGGCAAATGTTGCAACGCATCGTCTTCAGCCATCCGCCGGATCGCTTTTGAAGCTCGGTCTATTCGCTGCTCGGGCGTGGCAGTAGGTGCAACTGAGCTTTCGTCAGCCATGTAAGTCTCCTCGCGCCGGTCGCCCACCAAACGGACTTGCTGCATGAGCGCTAACGTCCGGCGAATATCGACTGTTCCTAGGTTGTGCCGTTCGGGCCGATAGCTGATCGGCGGCCTCTCGGGCATCTTCGTCAAGGCCGTTGGGGGCGGGGCTTGTCCGTCGTACAATCGGGCATCGCTTGGATCGCGGGTCCATAGTGCAAGAGCGGCCAGGTCGGATAGAGCGCAGGCTGTCGGCCATAATGGCCGCCGATGTCGCCGGCTATTCACGGCTCATGCACGATGACGAAGAGGCCACGCACGGCAAGCTGAGCGAACTTCTCGCCAGAGAAGTGAGCCCGCTATTGCCAGTCACGGCGGCCGTATCGTGAAGAACACCGGAGACGGGTTCTTGGCAGAGTTTCCGAGCGCGGTCGAAGCGGTTCGAGCCGCATTACGGTTTCAATCCCGCATCCACGAATTTGCGGCTGCTGATCCGGAACATGGCCGTGTCGCCTTTCGCATCGGCGTCAATATCGGCGACATAATCGTCGAGCCACACGACATATTCGGAGACGGCGTCAATATCGCTGCGCGTCTTGAAGGCATCTCAGCGTCGGGCGGCATCTGCATCTCGTTATCTATCCACGATCAAATCCAAGGAAAGGTTGATGTCGATGTCGTCGATCCTTGGCGAGCAAGTGCTCAAGAACATTTCTCGTCCGGTTCGGGCCTTTGCGGTCACCACTGGTGGCTCGTTCAGCACGACGGTGACATCGCCTGATATCGCAAGGCATTCGTCGTCCCCGTCTTTCTATGGTCGTGCTTCCATTCGCCAATCTCAGCGGCGCCCCCGAGCAAGACTATTTCGTCGCCGTGGCCTGCCCCGGCAGCAGCTCGATCGCCCGCCCCCGCTCGCATTTCAGATTTGGCCTTGAACTAAGAGCTCTTTGACGTCACCAAACGGACTCCTGCCAGCATCAAGCGCAATTCCAAATCATTCATTTTCAATGTCTTTACACTGTAGAGCAATGGCGAGGTCGGTCTCCATTTGGTTGCGGCCGATACTGATCGGAGAGCACTTCCAAGGCTGGCGCAATCAGCGGACCGGATTGCGCAAGCAGCGCCATGGGGCATGCGGCGAAAAGCTGCCCTCAGGGAGGCCGTGTCACTGATGAGGGAGGCCGTGTCACTGATGCGCTGTCCCTGCGGCGCAACGTCGATAGCCACCACCGGCCGGGAGTTGCACACACCGCGGGAACATCTAAAAACGACGCAATTCGACGATGAAGATGAAGGAAGAACACTTAACTCAAAGGCAAACCTCGGGTGGAAGCCTGCCGGATGAGTCGGAGCGCCGAAGCAATGCAGTCACCTGCCCATTAGCGCTGCGTAACAGTCGTATACGTAGAGTCGGCGGGGATTTGTGCTTCGTAATGCTTGGCTTTTTCTATCAGTGCGTCGCGGACTGGACCTTCCGGCAGAAGCGCGGCTTGATGGCGCGCCTGTCTCGCGCATTCTGCGATTTTACTTGCCAGTTCTTCCGTCTCGCGATCCATCGTCGCCGCTCCTCCGAACTAGAAGCCATGCTAGCGCGGTGGGCTAGCGCTTTCTTGGCACGCCGCCGAATGCTCGGAAATCCACTTGGTTGCGTCGTGCTCCGTAACAAAACCTTTGATGACTTCGGTTTCGCCATCGGCCCACAGAATATCGATTCTCCAGCCGGTGCCGGGGTTTTTGCAAGCCATGAAGGCTGGACGCTGCTCGATCATTGCTTGACTATGCGCCGACTGGTGGCTGCTACAAGCCAGTGATCCTGCCACACTTCGCTTTTTTGGCCCCAATCTATTGAGCCGTAACTCCCGCGCCCGCGCCGTTCTTCCGAGATCGGGAGTCAAGAAGATCGGGCAACGGTGGTAGTTGCTGGCGCTATGCAAGAAATTCACTGACTTGAAAAATTTGAAGGCTCATTTCGCACGGCTTGATGAGGTGACGCTGAACGGATGCTCGACCGTCTCGCGACGAAGGCGCATAGCAAGCGGGTTCGCATCGAGCCGCTGCTGCAAAGCGTCGAGCAGATCCTCGCGCTCCCATCGCGTGATCCGTCGCGCTAATCCGGGCGTGGAGGCGCAGCGCCTTGTCGGACTCTTCGTTTGTGTAGCGATACGCCCATCGAAGTGCACGTGGCGTTGCGCGGAGCGGCGGTGAGGCGATAGCCAAATCGCAATCCTGAGACAGAAGCGCTGACCTAAATTCACCCTCGATTGAAATAAAATTTGATGGGATAAGTCCAAAAGCTGACTTGATCTTTAAGCTTCCTTGAAATCGCAACGCTCCGCCAATTCGAATGGGTAAGAAGCGGTGACCGATCAACAGCTGGCTCTTCATGCCGTCAGCGAAGCCCTGTGCATATTGGACGAGTATCTTCTGCCCCGCCCCCACGACAGTGAACGCATACTCGACAAGTTAGTTGAGGTTCTTGAGCGGCCCGACTTGGTCGTTGCTGTAAGTCGACTGCGGCAACGAAGTAGTCTCTAAGTGTTCCGATGAAGAGGCAATTTTCATTTATTCCTTTGGCCGCTCGCATCGCTACTTTTCTATTGATTGGAATGCCGACCGCGCAGGCAAAACAGCAATGCAGTGCGGTGATGCCCCCAAATCCGCGCGAGTATTGGTCTTGGCGCCTCATCGACGGACGAAAATGCTGGTACGAAGGCAAGCCCATGCTTTCAAAATCATTATTGGAGTGGCCCGTGCGGATTTCGACGCAGGCACGTCCCACCGAGGAGCTTGCAAGTGCACTCATAGAGAAGCCCAGCGATCCGATCGGTTCAGAAGAATGGACGCCATCTCGCCAGAATACCTTCGATGCCCTGTGGCGCACCAGGGTTGAACAGCGGTAGGGCTTTGACCTTCAAATTAAGCGAGGCTGACTTTCTCTTCATCGCTGAGGCTGTAGGACTCGGTGACTGGTATAATCGACGTCGGCCATGCATCGATCGATCGAACCAATACTGTAGCTTCGTCGATCTCAAGTCTTTCGCTTCGATTGCCGTGAGAGCGCCATATTTTCCAATGAATGCACACGGAACGGCGCCCCCGCAGAAAAGTCGCTAATTCTCCATACCGCCG
Source organism: Bradyrhizobium brasilense (assembly GCF_029714345.1). Taxonomy (NCBI): domain Bacteria; kingdom Pseudomonadati; phylum Pseudomonadota; class Alphaproteobacteria; order Hyphomicrobiales; family Nitrobacteraceae; genus Bradyrhizobium; species Bradyrhizobium brasilense. The sequence continues at coordinate 1,957,650 of NZ_CP121669.1, read as the reverse complement.
ATGAAACTGACCGCAGATCGTCCTTACGGCAGTCCCGAGAAAGCCGCCCGCAGGATCATGGAGCACGCTCACGCATTCGAGCCGATCCAGGGCGGCCGGATCTAGATCGAGAAGATCAACTATCCAATGCTCTACCGGGATAAGGCGACACCGGCTGAGTATTGGGCTGACCTGAAGTATGCCGAGGAAACATGAAGTGGCTTGAGTACCGCGAGAATGGCACCTTCGTCAGAATGGCGCAGGCTGGCAAAGGCCTGTTCGGCTGATCGGCAGAGACCACGCCAGTCGTGCGACAACGTGGGCGCGCCGCGCGTTCTGACGGCAAGCTACCCCTTCAGGGGTATTAAACTTTTTAAGTCTTTGTGCAGACTTAGCTTAGCCAGGATTTTGCAGATCCTTCCTGGGGCTAGAACCGACGCCGTCCGCATGCATTTTAAGCGGGCGGCGTTCGTACATTCTGAGCCGGCGTAAGCTGCAAGAAGCCCGCAAGAAGCCCCGACGGGGGCTAGCGGCGTCAGGGCTTCTTTCCGGATGTGATCCTCCCCGGACCGCATCCTCAGCGCGCGACTGGCTGAGCGCACCGTCAGTCTACCGGGAAATCTCAGCATTTTAGACCGCTCTGCCGACATGACTGTCGGTGCGGAGCGGCTGGTTGATCAACTGCGGCAAAGAATCAACGCTCTAGCCTCGCGTGCGCCTCCTTGCGCGCGTCTGAAAACGCGACAAAGCGGGACAAATTCAAGGTGAGACATTACCGAACTTAGACACGTGTCAAGTCGAGGTAATCCGCCGGCCGAGCAGATGGAGCGTGCAGCCATCATGCCCCTAAGGCACTTGGACGACCTCGAGCTGAGAACACAGGTGCCGCCAGTTCCGTCCCTCGTGTTCGGCCGTCGCACGCGAAGAAATCATCGTCGAGCGTCACCGCATCGGACTTGAGCAGCCGCCTCCACAGCATCAGCAATTCTGCTTCCAGATCCAATGGTCCTTTGGCGCGGTGGTGATTCCCTCCTGGCGATGGAAATGCTGCTTCAGCTCGAACAGCTGATTGGCAAGGCGGTCCCGGAAACGATTCTGTTCGGGGCGGAAACCATTCGACAACTTGCCTGGCAACGGCGACCTCGAGCGATGCCGGAAGATATCGCGCCATCGCCATCGAATAAGCATCCCACAGAGCCGGCGAAATCTTGCCCTTGGCGGTCCATACCGGTTCGCTCGTCGAATGCTTGGCGTCTCGCTCCTGCCGCGCCAGACGTTCAAATATTCTGCGTAGAAAGAAGCGACGCGTCCGGCCACCCGAATGATCGTCAGGCTGATGAAGCCGATCGGTCGAACAATTCGCGCAGCTGTCGCCTTTGAATCTTTCCCGTCTCTTCTTTTGGCAGTTGGTCGAGGATCAGGATGTGACGCGGAATCTTGAATGAGGCCAACTCGCGTTGCAGGAACTGACGAAGCTCCACGGCTGTCGTCTGCGCGTGAGGACGGGGAACTATGGCTGCTGCGATGTCCTCGCCAAGACGTCGATGCCAGATTCCGAAGGCCGCGGCCTTGCCCCAAAACACCACCCCCACCCCGCTTCTCCCGGCGGCAACCGCAAGGCGCTGACCAAGGAGCTAGGCGCGCGCCCGGGGTTGTAACGACGATCCTGGCCACGCGGTCGGCCGTCCCGAACCCCCATCGTGCGGATTTGCGGCAGGCCCGGAGGCGGGATCCCCATGGGATCGAAGTCACGCGAGGACGGCGCCACGGTCAGGCATCTGGCTGAGCCCGTCAAGGAGGCCCGGCTGGTGGCGGATGGCGCGGCCTGCCGAGCATGGAACGCCCGCATACTCGCTTTTCAGGGGCCAGCCCAGCCGTCGCCCGCGCTCGGCGATGCGCTCAATCAGGGTTTTTCGCTAACCTCGAAGTGACGTGCCTCGGCTGCGAGACCCATCAGACGGTCGCGCTCGATATCGTGAGGCGGCCGAAATAAACGGCGGTGCATGAGCTGGAGCGGTACATGCGCTGTAAGGATTTCTCGCGAGCCTCCGGCTGTCGTCCAAGCGCAGTCATCTCGTGGCGTTGCCGACGACGAAGATCTCCGCCATGAACCCGCCCTCAAGCTGGTGGCCGCAGACGCTAACACCAGCAGAGCTTGCTGCCCCCGAAAGTCCCACCACTGGAACATTCCAGGCCTTACCCGCTTGTTCCGAAATCCAGAACGAGATCACTAACGTGACGGATGAACTTGAATATCTAGCGCACCGATTGGTGATTATCGAGCAACCCGGCGGTGGGTTCTTGGTCGAAGTCACGCCGATCGCCGGCGGCCAAACCATCAGAACAATGACTTATCAACGCACTCAGGAAGCGATCGCTGCAGCGAAGCGGACAATCGACAAGCATCCCGAAGGCAGGCGACCTGCCAATCCGGCTCGCTCTTAAGGCGAGTGCTGGCTCGGCTGCCGGTGACCCCATCTCGGTAGCGGCACGGTTTCCCGGGGCGCCAGTTTTTAGCCCATTACGGTCATGGCGTCCGGATGAACAGAAGTTCCAGCGCGGCTGGAACGCCGCACCTTTCGATTCGTTAACGAACATCACCGCGTTGCGCCTGCGCGCGCAAGCCAAGGAGCTTCCGCCAGGCACTGAGGAAGAGGCGATTCTGCAGAAAGCCCACCAGGATGAGAGGGCCGCGCGCATGACTGAGTGGCTATCGGCTTCCGGCCTTCAACCGCCGACGTAGGGCCCAAATGGCGCTGCGCCAAAAAACGGGGAAGATCGGTCAATGGCGGTTGTTCATCGCATCCAGGACGGCGATGCCGTCAAAGCGCGCCTCGCTTTCATGCGTGGTCGAATATCGGCCTCGGTGAAGCTGCTGGCGACACCGACTCCCGATACATTCCTGGGACGAAAGACGCAGGAGCCGTTCCCAAAGCAGGAAAGCGAAAACGGATTAATGTCCAACGTTCCACCGTCGATCCAGCAGCTTTCCCCCGCAGGCGCGGGCCAACAGGATGCTTCGGTCGGGACGATGTCCGTTAAGCAAAAGGGCCGAAAGCGCATAGTACTCGATCTTCCCGACGCGGACGCCGCGTTAAGGAAAGCACGAGAGATGGCAGATGCGACAGGCCGAGCGGTGATAGTGCGCGACGATAGAAGCAGAGTGCTAGGGGCCATTCCTCGCGCAACAAGGCATTAGACCGCGGCGAGCAAGGAACACATTCCATAGGCCTGCTTTATTCGAATGCAGTCTTGGAGGTCTGTGATGCCTCGCTTTTATTTCGATCTCTACGAGGGAGAGGCAATGGCCCTCGACGAGGAGGGACTGGAACTGAAGAGTGTCGAGGCCGCTCAAGTCGAGGCCGCCAAGTCGCTGGCGGATATGGCTCGTGACGCGATCCACTCGAGGTCGGCAAAGCCGCGCGACATGACCATCGATGTCAGGGACGAAGCCGGCACCATCATGCAGGTCAGATTGGTCTTCGATCTCCAGACTAAAAGGGGCAAGACTTCCTGAATTGCCCGACTGCGGATGGTTTAATTCCTAGCAACGAATAAGCGTTTAGGTGCATGTACCTCTCGCCGGCCGAGGCTCTGCCGTGGCCGCCGGTAGCTGAGAGACCGAGCGTACTCCCGCCTGCATTGAGCAAGGGAGCGCGGCCATGGCCGATCAGCGCGTCATCAATCTCATTTACGGCGACCAGCGGCGAGACCGGCGCATCATTGATGAGGCCCTCCGGGTCTCGGCTGAATCTGTCCGGTTGCTCAAAGACAATCCGCCGCCGGATGCGTTCATCGGCCGCAAGACGCACGAGCCTTTCCCGCAAGGGGAAAGCAGGTATGGCGAAGAAACGGACCGTGGGCGAACGACTGAATACCCCAGCGAAGCGGCAAAACAGCGAGATAAGAGAGAAAGGCCGTAAGGCCGCCTCGGCCTGGCCGTTTGGTGCGCTCGTCGTGGTGCTCGGGCTGAGCCCCATCGTGATAGTGCTATCGCCCTGTTGATGTGAAGACGGAGGCCGCCTCCTTAGCGGCCTCTTTCTTTTGAGCCATAAGCCCCTTGATAGCTGCCCCAACGAAACGGCTCCAGCGAGGGGGTTTCCCGCTTAGGTCGAGTCGACGTCATCCCCTGAAGGATCGGCTTATTCGAGGAGAAGACCACGAGGGCCACGAATGACATGGCAGCAAAGCTAGTAGCCCCCATTCTACTCTGTCCATATGGTGAGACTGAAGCGTGCTCGTAGGATGGGCCGGGCGAGCTGTCGACGCATGCGCATAGGCAAGTCAAGCAGCCTGTCCTAATTCTTGGCGGGCTGCGAGTGTTTAACGCCAACGTCATCACGCGCAACGCTGGCCTCATGGAATTCGATGCAGGAACTGCTAGCCGGGAGCAGCTGTTGCCCAAGATGGATCGGTTCGTCTTCAAGCTCCTTCACATGGTGCCAAGCTATCCGATCTGGCTGCGCTACGTGCTATCGCTCACCCTGGTGGGAGGCGCATGCCTGGGGCGACTTTTGGCGCCGGAGCCCTTGGGGGCCTATCCTCTCCTCCTTTTCGTACCCGCCGTGTTTCTCGCATCCGTATTGTTTGACCGAGGGAGCGGCTTTCTCGCCACGATCGCGAGCGCGGTGCTCGCGTCCGTGTTCTTCCTGCCGCGGTCCGCCGCTGCGGCGGCGCCACCACTGATCGTATTCATATTGACCGGCTTCGGCTTAGCAGGGATCACCGAAGCTCTGCGCTCCACCACAGAGAGCCTGGCCAAAGCCAAGGTCTATTCAGACGTGTTGCTGCAGGAGCTGGCGCACAGGACCAAGAACGATCTCACCACCATCGTGTCCATGTTGCGGCTGCAGGCGCGGGCCGACGTCAATCCGGAGGTGCAGGCCGCCCTCCATGCCGCCATCGGGCGCGTCGAGGTCATCGCCAAGGTCCACGATAGGCTGCACAGCATGGGCGGCGACGGCAAGATCCGGCTCGGGCCCTACATCGAAACGCTCTGCGGAAGCCTCGGCGACCTGCAGCGCGGCGTGCGGCCGATCGCCGTTCGCGTGCGCTGCGACGAGATCTCCCTGGCCAGCGTGCAAGCGGCCAATATCGGGCTGATTGTGAACGAACTGGTTACCAACACCTTCAAATATGCCTTCCCGAACGAGCGGGCTGGCGCCATCGACGTCGATGTCAAGGCCGACGAACGCAGGCTCAGCATCGTCGTCAAGGACGACGGGGTAGGCTGCCCCTCGGAGGCAAAAACTGGGATGGGTAGCCGGCTGATCAAGCTTCTCGCGGCCCAAATGAAGGGTTCGGTATCCCGCAGCCCGCTCCCGAACGGCTGCGAAGTGAAGGTCGTGCTCGCGCGCGACGATCGGTGACACCGACCATCTAAGGGCCAATACACTAAGTGAATCTCGGGATTGCCAGACACTGATTGATGACGCTGGCGCTCCTCGATTCTGCGACGCGCACTGCTCGATTGAAATTGGCTCCCGCCGCACGATTCGAACGTGCCTTCCTCCGTGAACAGCGGAGCGCTTTCACCGAAATGGCTCGACGGGAATATGCAGGTCCAGCACTCAGGTCGAGCGCAAATCGGCAGGTGGTGCTGGTGATGATGGCGGAGCACTCGATCGACCAGGCTATCAATGCCGGCTATCCGTGGCTTGAGATCAAATGCTCGCGGTGCAAGACGCCGCGCGCGGTTGACCTGGGCTGCCCTGCGCCACGTTCCGACCACCAGGGTGCACGATCTCGCCGACCGCCTGCGCTGCGTGAAGTGCAGCGCGACTGGCAAGCGGCCGGCCGCGGAGCTGCTGCAACTGTGGCAGCGCTGCCCGATCGGAGACGCGACGTGACCAAGCTCACGCGCCGGCGCGACAAGGAAGCTGCCCGCGAGAAATGGAGCATCCTTTATCGCGACGTCGTCGTTGGTTCGATCGGGCTGCGCAAGGGCGTGCCGAACCACGCGGACCAATGGGAATGGAAATGCGGCTTCTATCCCGGATCTGACCGGTCGACCGGCGAAAAATCCGGGGAAGGACCAATGAACGATCTACTCAATGCCGGTGATGGCGAGCATAAGCCGCCGCGGCCCCATTTCCAGGCCTGCTTCCGCTGCGGCGGTATCACTTCGGCAATGTCCATCCTCGACAGTCGCCAAGGCAAGAGCTATCGCCTGCGCCGTTGCCTAGGCTGTGAGAAGCTGAGCTAGGCCGAAGAGGAATAGGCCGAGCCCAAGATCAGCCCGGAACCGATCCCTGACGCGATCGTTATCTGTCCATCACCGGCCAAGGCTCTGTCCGTAGGCATCGGTGGCTGAGAGACCGAGAGCGCTCCCGCCTGCATAAGCAAGGGAGCGCAGCCATGGCCGGTATCGATCAGATTTCGCGCGTGCACAACGAGGCCTCCAGCATCTCCAAACAGAGTGCGTTCATTCGTGAGGTCGGCCGAGCTGCTGAAGCTGCCGGCGCCGGATACCTTCCTTGGCCGGAAGACGCAGGAGCCTTTTCCGCAAGAGGAAAGCGGATATGGCGAAGCGCAGGAGCGCGGGTACGCGACTTGACACCCCGGCGAGGACGAGCCCCCAATTGGAACGTTCCTTCACTTGCTGCTCAACGAGGTCATGGACGACTTATTGAAACGGGCCGATCAGGTGATCCGCGAATGCGCGATCACTCGCGAACGTGCCCGCCATGGCTTGGACCAGGCGCGGGCGAACGTCGAAGGAGTCAGGGCTGCTCTACGTCTTGTGCGCTACGAGATGGAACGTCCACGCGGCGTAATTCGGGAAAATCCGATGGAGAGAAAAGTCTGAGGCTGCGCGGATAGAAGGTGGCACGAAGATTGTAATGCCTAATGCGCGCGTTGACTTCCCTTTGCGACTCTGCGCTCTCCGCAGTCAGCTCTCGTGCTTCTTCGATAGCTGCAGCGGCGCGGGTGAACAGTTTTTCAAGCCCTCATCGGTCATGCCCCCTCAACTGACCTAGGTTAAAACTGGTCCCCTGGCCACCCATGACAAGGCCGCCAATCCGCTTGGCACCTTGTGAAAAAGGCCCCAGCGAGGGGGTACACGCTGAGGCCAAGGCGGTTGGATCAATCCATGAGATGACCAGGCTCAGATCAACAGCGCGCCGACACTCATGATGAGCGCTACGAACGATATCGCCGCCAACGCCAAGAAGGTGTACTCAACGCCATCGTGATGATTGAGCCTGAACATTGCGCCAGAGTGCGGCCGAATAATCGCTTCCGCATTCGCTTAGGCGTATCAGAAGTGATGTCCTAATCGACCAAAGAAATGGCCCCAGCGAGGGGACTGGCTGGGGCCACTGCTGATGCCCAGATGCGGTCGGGGGCAGTGATGGCATCTGAACGTCCGATGAACAAGACTCGACCACGTTCGTTCCTAGCGCAATAGAAAAAGGCCTCAACACCTTTGGGGGCCTGGAGGCCGGTGCTGAGGCCAGTTGTCCTATAATGAATCGGGTCGTGACCCAAGGGGTCCAAGACTAACACCGGTGCCAGGAATTGCCACTTCTTGGCGATGGGCTCCCTGTCCTATTTGTCGCAGCGAGCGTGCTGCCTTGGAAGGCACCCAATCGCACCACCCGGGCCGGCGAGAACTATTCGCCTAAAGTTGATAGAGCCGATTCACATGGTTCAATGCCTGGCGATGCTATCCTGTAGGTCTATTGCTCGATTGGAATTCGCAGATGGTGGTTGCAAATGGAATTTATTGGACGCCCGATGCGAGGCCGGTTCCTCGTTCGGCAGGGTGGCAATGGCTGGATGGTCTACGATAGCGAACTCAAGGGACCAGCCCAGATAGAAAAGAACGGCGCGTTCGCCGAGAAACTGACAAAAGAGCAGGCTGAGACTTTGGCGAAGCTGTTTACGACTCGCGAAAACGGGCCCCTGACCATAAAGAATGGCCCCAGCTCCCGGGGAGAGTGCTGAGGCCGGCAAGTAGTCCCACTCCATCGTCGATTTCAACGTCGTGGACCGCTGCTTGTTCCCCGGAGCGAAACGGCCCCAGCGAGAGGACGTGCTGAGGCCGATTCGGTGCCCCAGCGAGGTGCCAGCCGGGGCCGCTCCAAACTGACCGCGAATGTGCCCCGGGTCTTCGGGGGCAAGAGCCGGGGCACGCTCTACTCGTCCATGCCGCTCTGCCGCGAGCGACGCAGGTCAACGTTCACCGCGAGGGCGTTGTTCCTAGCGACTTCTTCTTTGCTACTCCGAGCCGACCGCTCAACCCGCTTCCGGCTGGTGCCGACCATTTTGACCGCCTTCTTCACCGATGCCGCCGACTTGCCCGTCCTCCTTGACTCGTAACTCACCTCGTAGTCCTGCCCGCCGGCGACGCGCGCCCGGTCCTGCTTGCGACCGCGCGCGGTCTGCTTCTTTCTTTGCCATTCCGGCCTTCCTGTCGATGAGGGCCAACTCTGGCTATTATCGACCCAATCTAATGGCAACCGCATGTCGCCGCGGATCCTCACACGTTCGGTGACCATTGACCTGCTTATTTCTTCTCCGATGCCGCCTCCTACTTGAGGGACGGTCGCTTTGGAACGGCTGCCAATCCCCGCCGTTCACCGCTCACATTCAATTTTCGGGATATGCACGATGTCCAAGACCGTTGGCGATTTCGTAGTGCAGCGCCTCCAGGATTGGGGCGTGCGGCATCTCTTCGGTTATCCCGGCGATGGCATCAATGGCGTGTTCGGTGCGCTCAATCGCGCCGAAGGCAAGATCGATTTCGTCCAGGCGCGCCACGAGGAGATGGCGGCGTTCATGGCGTGTGCCTATGCCAAATTTTCCGGCCGCCTTGGCGTCTGCATCGCGACGTCGGGCCCCGGTGCCTCACACCTGATCACCGGTCTGTATGATGCCCTGCTCGACCATCAGCCGGTGCTCGCCATCGTGGGCCAGCAGGCGCGGAACGCGCTGGGCGGGCAGTATCAGCAGGAGCTCGACCTGGTCTCGATGTTCAAGGACGTCGCCAGCGCGTATGTCGCGCAGGCTTCCTCGCCCGCTCAGGTCCGCCATCTGATCGACCGCGCCGCGCGCATTGCGCTCGCCCGGCGCACCGTGACCGCGCTGATCCTGCCGAATGATCTGCAGGAAGAGGATTACGAGGATCCGCCGCGCGCACACGGCACGCTGCGGTCCGGCGTCGGATACACTCCGCCGAGGATCGTTCCGGCAGAGGCCGAGCTCGATCGCGCCGCCGACATTCTCAACGCCGGCAAGAAGGTCGCCATGCTCGTCGGCGCTGGCGCGCTTGGCGCGACCAACGAGGTCGCCTCCGTCGCCGACCGGCTGTCGGCCGGATGCGCCAAGGCGTTGCTCGGCAAGGCCGTGGTGCCCGACGACCTGCCATGGGTGACGGGCTCGATCGGCTTGCTCGGCACCGAGCCGAGCTACGATCTGATGATGGAGTGCGACACGCTCTTGATGATCGGCTCGGCGTTTCCATATTCCGAGTTCCTGCCCAAGGAGGGCCAGGCCCGCGGCGTCCAGGTCGACATCGACGCCGGCATGCTCTCGATCCGCTTTCCGATGGAGATTGGCCTCGTGGGCGACGCCGCGGAGACGCTGCGCGCGCTGCTTCCGCGCCTGAAGCAGAAGAGCGACGGCAGCTGGCGAAAGACGATCGAGCACAATGTCCGGGCCTGGTGGAAGACATTGCAGGATCGTGCACACCAGCCGGCCAAGCCGGTCAATCCTCAGCGCGTGACATGGGAGCTATCGCCGCGCATTCCCGATCGCGCGATCATCACCAGCGATTCCGGCTCCTGCGCCAACTGGTTTGCCCGTGATCTGAAGATGCGTCCCGGCTTCAACGCCTCGCTGTCGGGCGGCCTGGCATCGATGGGCGCGGCCGTTCCCTACGCAATCGCCGCCAAATATGCAGCGCCCGATCGTCCCGTCATTGCGCTGGTTGGCGACGGCGCCATGCAGATGAACAACATGGCCGAGCTTATCACGGTCGCCAAATACTGGCGCGACTGGAGCGACCACCGCTGGATTGTCTGCGTCTTCAACAATGAAGATCTCAACCAAGTGACATGGGAACAGCGCATCATCAATGCCGATCCCAAGTTCGAGGCATCGCAACGCATTCCCAACGTGTCTTATTCGCGTTTCGCCGACCTGATCGGGCTGCGGGGGATTTATGTCGACGACCCCGCACAGCTCGGCTCGGCCTGGGAGCAGGCGCTCGCGAGCGACATTCCGGTGGTGCTGGAAGTCAAGACCGATCCGGAAGTGCCCCCGCTACCGCCGCATATCACGCTCGAGCAAGCCAAGAACTTCTCGATCGCGCTCGCCAAGGGCGACCCGAACGAAGTCGGCGTCATCCGCGGCGCAGCGCGTCAGCTGCTCGAGACCGTGTTGCCCGGCAAGGAGAAGTGAAGGCCAGGAGCGATGCATCATCAGATGATGCTTGCCGTCTGTTTGGTCTGCGCAGCGCTTGCGCCGGCGCGCGCCGAGTTGACCAGATCCGATGTCGCCGGGGTCGAGGCATCGCCCCGGCCCGGCGCCGTGCTACCGCTGAGCGTCCGCCTGCGGGACGAAAACGGCGTCGCACGGCCGATCCGGCAATGGCTCACCGGCGGGCCAAGCGTGTGGGTCCTCGCAGATTTCACCTGCGATACGTTGTGCGGCCCGGTGGTCAGCACCATCTCCGATGCGCTCCGGCAGTCCGGCCTGCGTCCCGGTCAGGACTTCGATCTGAACGTCGTGAGCTTCGACCCGCAGGATACCGCGGAGAACGCGAAGGAGATGAAGCAGGCGCAAGTCGGCCTCGAAGCGCTGGGCGACGCCACCCACGTCCTGCGCGGAGATGCCGGCGATATCGCGGCACTGACACGAGCATTCGGATTTGAAGCCGTCTACGACCGCGACAAGGACCGCTACGCGCATCCCGCAGCCGCCTTTGTCGTCACGGCCGACGGTCGCATTGCGCGCGCCCTGCCCGGTCTCGGGCTCGATCCCGCCAATCTGCGCCTGGCGCTGGTCGAAGCCGGTCAAGGCCGCATTGGCGGATGGACCGATCATGTCAGGCTGATGTGCTACGGGTTTGATCCCGCAAGCGGTCTCTACACGCTCGCGGTCGGTCGCCTGCTCAAGGCGACCGGTCTTGCGACCTTGGTCTTGCTCGGCGTGCTCATCGTCGCTCTGCTTCGGCGCGAACGCGAGGTGGCGCGAAGTTGAGCCATCTGCCATGGCGCGGGCGGAACGCTACGCCCCAGGCCAATACCCCCATAAGCAGGGCGAGCGCGGTCACCAGCATGATGCCGGCGAGCCAGCCGTGGAGGCCATCAATGGCAGGGAATGCCAGGACCGAAGCCTCGCAAATCCGCATCGCGAGCGTGAGGGCGCATAGTCCGAGCAGCCAACGGCGATCGGCGCGGACGCGGTGACTGAGCAGCGCGAAGAACGGAAACACGAGCTGGCCGACGGCCAGGAGCGACAGGACGAACTGCCAGCCGTTCGACGAGCGATCGATGTACCAGGCCACCTCGTCCGGAATGTTGGCCGACCAGATGACGATGTATTGCATGGCGTGCAGATAGGCCCAGAGCAGGATCGTCGACAACAGCAGCGCGCTGTAGCCGCCGGCTCGCCTTATGCCGCACAGCAGAAGTCCAAGGCCGATGGCGCCGGCGACGCCGTCCAGTAGCACCATACCGAGATACAGCAGGCCATAAATCGATGAATGGAACTGCGGCTCCAGCGCTTCGATCCAATCCACACCGGCGAACGACACGGAGATCGCGTAGACGATCAGTCCACCGCACGCCGTCCTCGCCGTGCGATCCCGGTCCGGCCAGGCCGCCCGCAACTTCAGGGCAAGCCAGGTCCAGACGATGAAATAAACCACCGTTCGCGCCGCCACGAACCACGGAGCGAGATAGACCACCTTGAAGGCCGGTAGCGCCGCGTGAGGTCCGGCCGCAGGATAGAGCGTAGCGAGGTCGAGCAGGACCGGCAGGAAGAGCACGCCGAAAATAGGAAGGGTGGCGCAGATCGCCGTCATTGCCGGCTGCAGTTCCTCCGTCCACGCCCGCCGCACCAGATAGCTCGTCATGAGCACGCCGAGCGTCCCGATCGGAACCGCACTGACTGCGATCCAGGCCACGAGATAGGCCGCGGCGGTCGAACGATGGTCCGCGAACGCACCAGCAACCAGCATGCCGGCCGCGCCGACCACGGCAATCATCAAACGGCGATCGCGCAGGTCGCGTCCGATCATGGTTGTTCCACAAGCTTGCCGCGCGGGCCGGCCGGCACATCGTCGATCGACGCATGACGACTGAACTGCAGCGCGCGAATATAGGCGACGATCGCCCAGCGATCCCGCGGCGGCACGCGCGCGCCATAGGAATACATCGCGCCGTAGCCGTTGCTGACAACGTCGAAGAGATGCTGATCTTCGGCGTTCCGCAGCCGCTCGGCATGGTAACTGGTCGGCCGCGGCATGCCGCGCTCGACGATGATGCCGTTGCCGTCCCCATTGGCGCCGTGGCACGGCGAGCAGAAGATGTCGAAGCGCTGACGGCCCCGCTCCAGCAACGCCGCTGTCAATGGCGGCTTGGTCCGCACAGCGGCCTGTTCCGCCAGCGCGTCGCGGTCGACCGCGCCCGCTGGCGGTTTGCGCAATGCGCTGCCGCGAAACAGCGGCGCGCGGCTGTACTCACTGTAACGAGGCTGCGCGTCCATGTTTTGGTCGCACCCGGCGAGCAGCAAGGCCGACGCAAGAAGCCATGCGCCCTTCATGACGACACGAGCTCCACTGACAGCGCCCCAGCGCTCTGCAGGAAAGCCGCCGTCTTATCGGAATCGAACGCTGCGTCCTCGGCCAGCACGCACAGAAAGAACCGGTCCTTGCTGGCGCGGGCGACATGACGGGCGTTGAAGATCGGATGATTGAGCCGCGGCAGGCCGTTTTGCCAGAGCATGGCGATGATCATCGCGAGTGCCGACACCAGGATCGTCAGTTCGAACACCACGACGGCGAAAGCCGAGAGTGCGTAGAGTGGCCGCCCTCCGACATCGAGCGGATAGTCGTAATTCACATAGAGTTGCATCAGCAGCGCGATGGCAGCGCCCGCGAGACCGCCAACGAGACCAACGATGGAAAGCCGGGGCGTCGGCAGCCGCAGGACTCTCGCCAGCCCCTCGACGGGAAACGGCGTGAACGCATCGAGCTTGCGATAGCCCGCCTCGCGGGCCTTGCGCGCGGCCGCGAGCAGCGCCTCTGGGGTAGCGAACTCGCCGAGCAGGCCGAAGGAGTGCTCAGCCATGAGGCTCCTCCTGCTCCTTGTGCAACAGCTCCTCGGTCTCAAAGATCGAAATCATGGGAATGAAGCGGATCGCAAGCAGGAACGGCACCAGAAACAGACCGATCGTGCCGAGATAAGTCGACCAGTCCCAGAAGGTCGGGGTGAACGCGCCCCAGGACGACACCAGGAAGTCGCGGTAGAGGCTGGTGACGAGGATCATGTAACGCTCCAGCCACATTCCGATCACGGCCGAGATGGAGATCGACAGCAGCATCCAGCCTCTGCGCCGCACCGAACGCCACCACAGCCCCTGCAGCGGAATGAAATTGAAGACGACCGCGCCCCAATAAGTCCAGGCATAGGCACCGGTGAGCCGGTCCGACAGCGTCTGCATCTCGTGCGCTCCACCGGAGAAGAGCGCGTCGAAGACTTCGAAAAGGTAACCGTAGCCTGTCATCAGGCCGCACGCGAGCAGCACCTTGCCGAGTACATCGAGATGGTCATCGGTGACCAGATTGCCGAGACCGAACAGGGACCGCAGCGCGATCGCGATGATTGCGACCACCGCAAAACCTGAGAAGGCCGCACCGAGCACGAAGTACGGCGGAAAGATCGTCGAGTGCCAGCCGGGGATCTGACCGGCCGCGAACAGCAGCGAGACCTCGCTGTGCACGGACACGACGAGCGGCACCGCAAGTCCCGCGGTGAGGCGATAGGCCTGCGACCAGCGCTGCCAATGCGCGGCCGAGCCGCGCCAGCCGAGCGACGTGATGCCGAAGAAAATCTGCCAGCCGCGCTTCCTCGACCGGTCGCGCGCGGCGGCGAGGTCTGGAATGAGGCCAGTGTACCAGAACGCCAGCGATACGGTCAGATAGGTCAAGACCGCCCAGATGTCCCATTCCAGCGGGCTGCGAAACTGCGGCCATACCCCCATCGTCGCGGGGTAGGGAAACATCCAGTACAGATACCAGGGACGGCCGAGATGCAGCACCGGATAGATGCCGGCGCAGATCACCGCGAACAGCGTCATGGTCTCGGCAAAACGATTGAGCGAATTACGCCATTCGCTGCCAGTCAGCAGCAGCAACGCCGAGATCAACGTTCCGGCGTGACCGATGCCCAGCCACCAGACGTAATTGTGAATCGCGAACGCCCAGTTGACGGGGATATTGATGCCCCAGATGCCGACGCCGCGGGTGAACAGCGCGGTTGTGGAGATCACAAGGAGGAGCAGCAGCGCCGATGCGATGATCATCGCAATCCACCAGCGCCGGCGCGCCGGGAAATGTAGGGGAATGCCGGTGAGCTGATCGCTGACCCGCCCGAGGCTCTGGTCGTGCGGCAGGATATCGGCGGTGCGATCGGTCATCCCTGGCCTTCCGGGGGTTTCCAGCGTGCCAGATAGGTCGTGCGCGGTCGCGTCCCCTGCTCTTCCAGCAACACGTAATGCCGTCCGTCACCGCGCAGGCGCGACACCTCGGAGTCGGGATTCCTGATATCCCCGAACACGATCGCCTTGGTCGGACACGCGCTCTGGCAGGCGGTCACCACCTCGCCGTCGCGGATCGGCCGGTTCTCCTTGTCGGCCGCGACATGCGCAGCCTCGATCCGCTGCGTGCAATAGGTGCACTTCTCCATCACGCCGCGCGAGCGCACCGTGACGTCCGGATTGTGTGCAGCATGTTCCGGCGCATCGGACGCAGGGCGATAGTCGAAGAAGTTGAAGCGGCGCACCTTGTAGGGGCAGTAGCTCGAGCAAGTCCGGGTGCCGATGCAGCGGTTGTAGACCATCTGGTTGACGCCCTCCGGACTGTGCGTCGTGGCGTGAACCGGACAGCCCATCTCGCAGGGGGCCTGCTCGCAATGCATGCAGGGCACCGGCTGGAAGAAACTGCGCGGCTCCTCGACGTCGCCGGCATAGTAGCGCGCAATCCGCAGCCAATGCATTTCGCGGCCGACCTTGACCTGCTCGCTGCCGACGACCGGCACGTTGTTCTCGGCCGTACAAGCGGCCACACACGCATTGCATCCGATGCAGACATCGAGGTCGATCACCATGCCCCAGGCGTTTTGCGCCGAAGCCTTTGGCGGATAGAGGCTCGGTTGCGACCTCTCGTGCTTGGGATGATCGGTGTCGGCTAGATTGACTTCACGGACGAAGTCGAAGCCCTCCATGCGGTGATGCAGTTGCGTGACGGCCAGCGTCTCGCGGGTTCCCAGCTTGTGCAGGCTGCCCTTGGTCTGCCAGGGCTGGTCGATCGGTTGGACCTCATAGGCATTGTAGCCGAGACCATCGCCAACCCGACCCGCTTTGCTCCGGCCGTAGCCGAGCGTGAGCGCGACCGTGTTCGGGGCCTGGCCCGGCAGGACCCACACAGGTCCCGTGATCGATCGATCCCGGACCCTAATCCTGACATGATCGCCATTGGTCAGATCCTTTCGCATGGCCAGCGCCGGACCGATTGAAATCACATTGCCCCAGGTCAGCGTGGTGAGCGGCTTCGGCAACTCCTGCAGCCAGGCATTGTTGGCGAAACTGCCGTCCCAGATCGTCGGATCGGGCCGAAAGACAATATCCAGTCCGTCATCCGGCAGCGGCGGGACAATGGCGGTTGCCGCCGCGCGGATGTTCGGTGGGGCCGTCCTCTGCTCCGGGACATAGCCGTCATGCAGGCAACGCGTCCACTTCGTCTCGAAATCGTCGCCAAGCGCCGCGCGCCACGTGTCCCGAACCGGCGCTTCCGGCAACGGGTCCATATCTCCCAGCAGCAACGCAATGGCCTGATGAACGGTGCGGACGTCGTAGAAGGGGGTAATCGTGGGCTGGATGATAGTGGCCGTTCCATCGATCGAGCGAGCATCGCTCCAACTCTCCAGCGTATGCGTCAATGGCAGATGCCATTCGCAAAGCGCCCCTGTCTCGTCCCGATGGATGCCGAGATGGACCGAGGATTTGACCTTCGCGATAGCGTCCCTGAAAGCCAGCCACGCCGACGCAGTATAGGCCGGGTTGGCGTCAATGATGACAAGCGTTTCTACAGCGCCGCCGCGAATGTCGCTCACCAGATCGCTCAACCTCTTGGCGTTCGCTACATTGGGGGCAGGCGCCGCAGCGCCGAGCAGCGCATTCGCGCCGAGCACCTCGTTAGTTCGCGCCACCCAGGACGCTGTCGCGTCGTCGCCGAAGCGGCTACAGGTCACGAGCGCTCGGCCACGCGCGGACCGGCACGCATGGACTGCGCGATCGAGCCATCGTTGCTCCTTCGCCGAAAGATCAGGTTTTGCCGCGCCGGCAACGCCATATGAATTGGCGAGTCCTTGGGCGATGAGCCAGGTGCGCGAGGCATCGACCGCCACCCTCGCCTCGGCCATCGCTCCTGTCGTGGACGGCAAGGCCTCCGCCATGTACAGCGCAAGTCCAGGCTTGTCGGCGGTGCGATGTCGCGCCGCCGACCAGGCGCGCGCGTTGGCGACCTGGTCAGGTCCCGCTCCCAAGAAATCATCATCGAGACTGACGACGACCTCGCAGTTCTCGAATTGTGGGCGAAGTTGCAGCGGCTGACCATAGGCCGCTCTCGTGGAATCGAGCCATCGTCCGCCGCCAACCGCGGCGTGCTCATAGATCTGGGCCTTGGGAAACTCGCGAACCAGAGCTTCAATCTGGCGAATGAGCGTCGGCGAAGTCGAATGACCCAGCAACAATGCGAGCCCCTCGCCCTGGCTTTGCGCCCACTGCTGACGCAACAGGCCGATGTGATGCTGCACGTCGTTCCACGTCACCGGCTCGCCGCGGCGGTTAGGTGCTTGCGCGCGATCCGGATCGTAGAGATCGAGCACGGCGGCCTGCATGAATACGTCGCTGCGGCCCTGTGTCGCCGGATGATCCGGATTGCCGTCCAGCTTGGTTGGCCGACCGGAATAGGTCGTCACAATGACCGGCTGGGCATAGCCATCCAGCGTCACCGCCGTCGCATAGTATTTTGGAACTCCGACGTCCGTACCCTGCGGTTGTTCGACATAGGGCAACGCCGCGACGAACGGGCTCTTCTCGCATCCTGTTAGTCCGGCAAGCGCAAAGGATGCGCCCATCAGCTTCAGAAACGTCCGCCGCGCCGTCGGGCCAAAGGTGGCCGCGACCGGATACTCTGCGTCGACCCACGTTTCAAACGCGGGATCACCCGACAACTCCTCGAGGCTCGACCAGAGGACGGGGCCACGTGGATGGTCCGGCTTTGTCGCGGGGCGCCTCATCGATGACAGACGTAGCAATGGGTGAGCTGCCCGAAGCGGATGCCTTCGTGCGCAGCGATCGCCGCGCCTTGCTTGCGTGCATCGCGGCCGGCCTGCCACGTCATGTCGGTAATATGATCCTTTGGACGCAGATGCGGCGCGGGATCGCGATGGCAATCGAGACAGAACTCCATGGTCAACGCCTTGGCGCGATAGGTCAGCGGCATGGTGTCGATGCGCCCGTGACAGCTCTCGCAACCCACGCCCTTTGCGATGTGAATGTCGTGGCGGAAGAAGACGTAGTCGGGCAGTTTCGCGACGCGGGTCCAGGCGATCGGCTTGTTGTCGGCGAGGCTTTCTCTGACCGGTTTGAGCATCGCTGCATTGGTCCATATTTGCGAATGACAGGTCATGCAGGTCGCAGTCGGCGGCAGCCCTGCCTGCGGGCTCGTTTCGACGCCCGTGTGGCAATAGCGGCAGTCGATCCCGAGTTCGCCCGCATGGTGCTTGTGGCTGAACGGAACCGGCTGGTGCGGGCGGACATCGGTCGACGTCTCAAAGGTCGAGTGCGCAAATCCGATCACGCCGACCAGACCACCGCCCAGAACGGCCAGACCGGCTACCATGGACAGGCGCAGCCACGTATCCGCGGCAGGAGAGAATATCTGGGTCATCCGGTCGCCGGATCAGCGTCGTGAGCACGTCAGATTCCAATGCGGGCCAAACAGGATCGTTCCTGGATTGGAACATGCGCCCATGGTTGGCATTGGTCTCCGTGCCTTTCGGGTCCCCCCATGACTGACAGCCCCGATACCAACTACGAGCGGTCCGATGTCGATCCCGTCCTCGTGGGTTGGCTGGCGCTTGGCCTCGGACTGTTCGTCGTGGCGACGCCCCTTGTCATGCCTTTCGCCTTCACGCGGTCGATCGATCGTGGAAGCCCCGTGGCGCGCCCTGCGCTCAGTGCCGAGGCGCCGCCGCTTGCACTCGATCCGGCGGCCGAACTGCGCCGGCATCGAGAAGCCGATCGCCAATTTGCGGACAGCTATGGCTGGATCGATCGCGGCCGCGGCCTGGTCCGGATCCCCGTTAGGCGTGCGATGGAGCGGCTGCTGGAGACCGGCCTGCCCGGATGGCCGTCCCGATGACCCGCTCGGGCGGCTGAGCACGATGTGGCGCGAATGGATCCCATTCTGGCGGCCCGGGGTCTCACCCTATGGCGGCGACGTCGATCTGTTGTTTGCGGGATTGCTCCTGGCGAGCGCCCTGGTGCTCGGCCTGCTGTTCTTCCTGCTCATCGTGTTCTGCGTGCGTTACCGAGCTGGCAACCCGACCGATCGCGGACATCGGGTCGAGAAAAGCTGGCACTGGGAGGTCGGTTGGACGTCGGCGTCGTTGTTAATTTTCCTCCTGCTGTTTGTCTGGGGCGCCAGCGTGTACCTCGAGATTTACCAGAAACCGCAGGGAGAGCTGTCGGTCTTTGTCGTCGCCAAACAATGGATGTGGAAAGTCCAGCACCCCGGCGGACAATCCGAGATCAACAGCCTGCATATGCCGGTCAATCGTCCGGTGCGGCTGGTAATGGCATCCCAGGACGTCATTCACAGCTTCTTCATCCCGGCGCTGCGTCTCAAGCACGACGTGGTGCCCGGGCGCTACCAGAGCCTCGAGATAGAAGCGATCACGGCGGGGCACTATCACCTGTTTTGCGCCGAATATTGCGGCACCGACCATTCCGGCATGATCGGCGAGATCGTGGCGATGGAGCCGGCGGACTATAACAAATGGCTGAACGACCAGGGACCCGCCAACTCGCTGGCTCGTGAAGGCGGCGCACTGTTTCGCGAGCTAGGCTGCAGCGGCTGCCACGCCGCCAACAGCAGCGTGCATGCGCCGCTGCTGGAGGGACTTTACGGCAAGCCGGTGCCGCTCTCGGATGGTTCCACGGTAACCGCCGACGACAGGTACATCCGGGATTCGATCCTGCTTCCGCGCAGCCAGGTCGCAGCCGGATATTCGCCGGTGATGCCGTCCTTTGAGGGCAAGATCAACGAAGACCAGCTGCTGCGGCTCGTCACCTACATCAAATCGCTTGCGGATCGCGCGCCATGACCGAGCCCGACTATCTCAACAACGCCTACACGCTGCGCTCCTGGTTCTTCACCACCGACCACAAGCGCATCGCGATCCTGTATTTCGCCGCCCTGATTTGCTTCTTCTTCGTCGGCGGCGCGGCCGCCACCGCGATCCGCATCGAGCTCGCTACGCCGCAGGCCGATCTCGTCTCGTCCGATACCTACAATCGGCTCTTCACCATGCACGGCGTCATCATGGTGTGGTTTTTCCTGATCCCCTCGATCCCGAACACGCTCGGCAACTTCATCGTGCCGCTGATGATCGGCGCCCGCGATCTCGCCTTCCCGCGCCTCAACCTGATGAGCTGGTACCTGTTCATCGCTGGCGGAACCGTGACGCTGTTCGCGATCGTCGCCGGGGGCATCGACACGGGCTGGACGTTCTACACTCCGTTTTCGACGCTCTATTCCAACAGCTACGTCATCGTCGCCGTGACCGGTATCTTCATCGCCGGCTTCTCCTCGATCCTCACCGGCCTGAATTTTATCGTCACCATCCACCGGCTGCGCGCGCCGGGCCTGACCTGGTACCGGCTGCCGCTGTTCATCTGGTCGATCTATGCGACGTCGGTGATCCTGGTTTTGGCGACGCCGGTGCTCGCCATCACACTGGTCCTGCTCGCGACCGAACGTTTCCTCGGTGTCGGCATTTTCGATCCCAGAATCGGCGGCGATCCCCTGCTATTCCAGCATCTGTTCTGGTTCTACTCGCACCCGGCCGTCTACATCATGATCCTGCCCGGCATGGGGGTGGTCAACGAACTGATCTCCTGCTTCTCGCGCAAGCCGGTGTTCGGCTACAAATTTGTCGCCTGGGCCAGCCTCGCCATTGCGGCCGCCGGCTTTCTGGTCTGGGGCCACCACATGTTCGTCAGCGGCCAGTCGCTGCTCGCAAGTCTCGTGTTTTCGTTCATGAGCTTCATCGTGGCGGTGCCTTCGGCGATCAAGGTGTTCAACTGGACCGCCACCCTGCACAAGGGATCGCTGCGCTTCGACGCTCCGATGCTTTACGCTCTGGCCTTCCTCGGCCTGTTCACGATCGGCGGACTGACGGGCCTGTTCCTGGCCTGCCTCGCCTTCGACGTGCATGCCACCGACACCTATTTCGTGGTGGCTCACTTCCACTACATCATGGTCGGCGGCATGGTAACGGCCTACTTCGGCGGTCTGCACTACTGGTGGCCCAAGATCACCGGACGGCTCTACTCCGAGTACTGGGCGCGGACCGCGGCGGTACTGATATTCTTCGGCTTCAATCTGACCTTCTTCCCGCAATTCGTGCTCGGCGCCGAAGGTATGCCGCGCCGCTATCACGTTTATCCGCCGGAATTTCAGTTGTGGAACGTGCTGTCCTCCGGCGGCGCGACGATCCTGGCGGCAGCCTATCTGCTGCCGATGTTCTATCTCGGCTATTCCCTGTTTTTCGGCGCGCGCGCGCCGGCGAACCCTTGGGATGCGCCGGGGCTGGAATGGCAGACCCCATCCCCGCCGCCCGAGTTTAATTTCCAGTCACAGCCCGTCGTGACCCGTGCGCCCTACCAATACGGGCCGGACTTTGCTGCGGAGCCGCAGAATGCCTGAGCGCCGCGCCTTCGCTCCGCAATACGCCTCCGTTCAACATCGCGATGAAACCGCCGAGATCGGCATGTGGGTGTTTCTCGCAACCGAAGTGCTGCTGTTCGGCGGGCTGCTGTTTGCCTATTTCGTTTACCGGCACGCTAATCCGAACGCGTTCGCGGAGGCCGGCCGCCACACCAGGATCGTCATCGGTTCGGCGAATACGGCGATCCTGCTGACCTCCAGCTTCTTCGTCGCGTGCGCTGTCAATGCGCTGCAAGCTGACGCACGCCGGATCTGTATCGCGATGCTGGCCAGCGCCATGCTGCTTGGCTTGCTGTTCCTTGGCCTGAAGGCAACCGAATATGCCGGCGAATATCACGAGCACCTCGTTCCCGACATTGACTTCAGCTACGCTGCGCCGCTCGCCGATGGAGTCGAGCTGTTCTTCATTTTCTACTTCGTCGCGACGTCGATTCACGCCGTCCACATGGTGATCGGCATCGCTGTTCTCGCGACGCTTGCCGTCCTGCTGCGCCGCTCCGCTAGCACGCGCCTGCGCGCTGCCTTGCACTCCGCCGCACTCTATTGGCATTTTGTCGACGTGGTCTGGATCGTCCTGTTTGCCCTGATCTATCTGCCCGGACGGAGCGGCACATGACGAACTGGTGGCCACCGCTTACGCTCGTTGGCTCCTGGCTTGCCCTGCTGGCACTGCTCGCGCTGACGGTCACCCTGGCCTATCTGCCGCTCGGTTCCTTCAATTCCGCGGTGGCGATTGTGATTGCCGCTATCAAGGCCACCATCGTCGCGGCATTCTTCATGGAGCTGCGGGATCGCGGCGCACGCCTCCTGATCTTCGCCGGCGCCGGGCTGTTCTGGCTCGGCATCTTGCTGTGGCTGGGCCTGATGGATTTCATGACGCGCGCACCGGCGTGATGCAGCCAGCCGCGATCCTGCCGATCTCACTCCTGTGTCGGCGGAGGCGTCGAGCCCGGCCGCTTCAGCAGATCGGGCTGATCACCCTTCGGCTTGGGCTCCGGTTTTGGCATTCGCTTCTGGCCACCGTTCTTGCCGCCCTGATCCTGCTGTCCTTCGAGATCGTTTTCCTTGGGCATGTCGCCCCCTCTCACTCGACCTTGGTGATCGGGATTTCATGGGTGTCCGTCAATTCGGGCACCGGATCGCGGCTGATGCGCACCGGGACCGACTTCGCCGCCGGGACCTTACTGCCCTTGGCGAAATGCCAGAGCGGAACGAGGACGTTGCACTCCGGATAATATCCAACGATGCCACCGCGGGGGACGTCGTAGGGAACGACCTGAAGTCCACGGAGACGACGTTCGACACCGTCATCGGCCGCCGTTTCCAGCGTGACCAGATCGCCCTGGGCAAGACCCCATTCGGCCATATCGTCCCCGTTCATCAGCACGACCTCGCGGCTGCCGTAGATTCCGCGGAAGCGGTCGTTCTCGTTATAGATCGTCGTGTTGAACTGACCATCTGCGCGGGTAGTCATGAGTTCGAAGACGCCGTCCCCGGCTGGCGGCGAGGCGAAAGCGGCTTCCGGAACCGTGAAATTGGCTTTGCCATTCGGCGTCTTCCATTTCCGCTCGCGAGCGCCGAGTGGCCGCGGAAAGCCACCTGGCTCAAACATGCGCTTGTTGAAATCCTCGAATTGATCCGGATACGTCCGCTCGATCGCGTCGCGGACTAACGCATAGTCGTCGACCCAGGCGTCCCAGTCGAGCTTGGGATTCGGCGGCAACGTCGCCTTCGCCATCTCGGCAATGATCCGCGGTTCGGACAACAGCCGCTCCGCTACCGGCTTGCGTTGTCCTCTCGAGCCATGAATGCAGGCCGTGGAATCCTCCATGGCAACGGCTTGCGGGCCGTTCGCCTGCTGGTCTATCTCGATCCGGCCGAGACACGGCAGCAGAAAAGTCACTTCTCCAGGGACGAGATGCGTACGGTTCAGCTTGGTGGCGATCTGGACCGATAGCCGAAGCCGGGTCCACGCCGGCTCCATCAGCGATCGTTCCGGAATGGAGCGGATAAAATTGCCACCGAGGCTGAGGAAGGCGCGCACCTCTCCCTTGAGGATTGCTTTGCAGGCGTCCACCGTCGTCAGGCCGTCCCATCGTGGCGGCTCAAATGCGTAAAGCTCCTTCAGCTTGTCGAGCGGGACCAACTTGGTCTTCTCGGAAATGCCGACGGTGCGCTGGCCCTGGACGTTGGAATGGCCGCGGATCGGAGAGATCCCGGCGCCGGGCTTGCCGATATTGCCGCGCAACAGCAGCAGGTTGACGATCATCTTCACCGTTTCGACGCCGTGCTGGTGCTGCGTCACGCCCATGCCGTAGTTCGCGATGACGGCGTTCGCGGCCATGTAGGTGCTGGCCACCTGGAACATCGCCGCCTGGCGCAATCCGGACTTCCGCTCAAGATCACTCCACGACTGCGCGCGGCAGAAATCCGCGAAAGCGTCGAACCCGCATGTATGCTGTTCGATAAACGCGGCGTCGACGATACGTTCATGCCCCTTCGACCGCGCCTCGTCGTCCGCCTCGATCACGGCCTTGCAGATCCCTATGATGGCTCCGGCGTCACCACCAAACCTCACTTGATGGTATTGCGAACTGATCCGGGTGCCGCCCGCCGCCATCTGGATCGGGTCCTGCGGGTTGGTGAAGCGCTCCAGACCACGCTCCCGCAACGGATTGAAGGTGATGATCGGGACGCCCCGTTGCGCCGCTTCTTGCAAGGGATGCAGCATCCGTGGAGCATTGGTCGTCGTATTGTGACCAAAGAACAGGATGCAGTCTGTCTGCTCGAAATCCGGCAGCCGTACAGTCCCGACCGGTACGCCGATCACTGGGGGTAATGCCACCGACGTGCTCTCGTGGCACATGTTCGAGCTATCAGGAAAATTGTTGGTGCCATACATCCGGCCAAATAGCTGATACATGTAGCTTGCCTCGAGTGAGGCGCGGCCGGAGGTGTACAGCACCACCGAACGCGGATCGAGCCCCTTCAGCTCTCGGCCGATCTCCTGGAACGCCTCCGACCAGCTCACCGGAACATATTTGTCCAGCGCCACATCATAGCGCATCGGCGCGGTCAGGCGCCCCTGCTCCTCGAGTGCGTGATCGGACCAGCCTCGCAACTCTGTAAGCGCGTGCTTTGCAAAGAATTCGGCCTCGACCGTCTTGTTCGTCACCTCCCAAGCGGTGGCCTTGGCGCCGTTTTCGCAGAACTCAAACGGACGAGGCTTTGCCGGCTTCGCCCAGGAGCAGCTGACGCACATGTATCCGTCGGACTTGTTCTGTTTCAGCAGGATTTCGCTGCCGAGGATCGCTACCTCCTCTTTGGTCAGAATACCCGCGACGGCCTTCACAGACCCCCAACCGCCGGCCGGTCCGGCGTATGGCTTCACTGTCACTTTTGGCTTCATGGCTGATCACTGATCTCGCTCGACAAGTACCGACAGAACCGACCGTTGAAGCGGAGGTTCCTCGCGCGACAGGAACCTTGGCGTGTCCCGAGCGTCGTGCTGGCAAGGAGCGCTCATGCAGAGATTGCCGATCTCCAACGACAGCCTTCATCTCCTGCCAGACCCCACCGCCGAGACGCTGCGGAGAGATCAAGATGGCTTGGAAGCGCAGCGAACTCTCGCAGAGGAGTGTCCCGTCGCTTTGGTATACAACGGCACCACGGCCGCCGTTGTTATGGCGACTCCCGCTGACCTCCAGGATCTTGCGCTGGGCTTCAGCCTGACCGAAGGGACCATCGAAAATGTCGCTGACCTGAAGTCCCTTGACATCATTCCAGGACCGTCAGGCATTGAGCTGCGCATGTGGCTTGCCGGCACTAGCGAACAGCGTTTCAAGCGGCGCCAGCGGCGCTTGGTCGGTCCGACCGGCTGCGGCCTTTGTGGCATAGAAAGCCTCGCTGACGCCGCGCGTCCGGCGTCGCACTTGACGAGGTCTATCATTATCCGGGCTCGGCAAGTCGAGAGCGCCCTGCTCGCATTGTCGGACGCCCAGACGCTCAACCGCGCGACGCGCGCCACGCATGCGGCCGGCTTCTTCCATCCCGATCAAGAACTGGTCGCGATTCGCGAGGATGTCGGTCGCCACAATGCCTTGGATAAGCTCGCTGGCGCGCTCGCCGCCAACAACGTCTCCGCCACCGAAGGCGCGATCGTCCTGACAAGTCGCGTCTCGATCGAGCTTGTACAAAAGGCTGCCGCGATCAGCTGTCCCATGCTCGTCGCGATGTCGGCTCCGACGGCGCTCGCGGTCCGTGCGGCCCAGGCGTGCGGAATTACGTTAATTGCTGTTGCGCGTGGAAGCGCATTCGAGGTCTTCAGCCATCCGGATGCAATTAGCGGCTAGGCCTCCCTGGCGGATTGAACCTTGTTCCGACGAGCTCAACCGCACACATGACCGAACGAGGGCGTCGCTCCTCGACCATCCGTCAAAAACCCGGCACCAGTCGAAACGTGCGCCGCAAGGACCGCTAGAGACGAGGGTCAGAAAATAGGAGCCTGGTTGTGATGCTCTCGTTGTCGGCTGCAAAGCAACCTGCAATCCTGGTGCGACCCATGGCCGAGAAAGATCTTAGTGCCCTCTTCCTTGATACCCTGAAGGACATCTACTACGCCGAAAAGCAGATCTACAAGGCACTGCCGAAGATGGCCAAGACAGCCTCCTCAGATCAATTGCGCGCCGCGTTCGAAAAGCACCACGACGAGACCGAAGGCCAAATCGAGCGGCTCGAGCCGATCTTCGAGCTGATGGGTAAGCCGGCGCGCGGCAAGAAGTGCGATGCTATCGAGGGTATGGCAAGACCAGTTCGGAGCTGAAGCAGCTGGTCAGCGGCGAGATGAGCTCGGCGCTGCCGACCAAGCTCGACGACAGCTCCGAAAAGAAACTGGCGCGGCTGCGCGACGCCAAGACGGACGGCTTCTCCAGCGAATATGAACCTATGCAGGTCAGCGCGCACAAGGACGCGGTCTCGCTGTTCGAACGCTACGCCAAGGGCAGCGACAATCCGAAATTGAAGCACTGGGCGGGCAAGACCCGCCGCGCGCTCCAGCACCATCTTGAGATGGCGCAAGACATGGACAAGAATCGGAAATAGCCGGAGTGCCGGGACGTGTTCTGATAGGCACATCCGGATGGCACTATCCATCCCGGCGCGGCCGGTTCTTTCCGAAAGAATTGCCTGTAAAACGGCAACTCGACTATTATGCGAGTCAGTTTTGCACGACGGAGTTGAACGGCGTGTTCCACCGCACGCCGACGCAAAACGCCGTAGCCGACTGGCGCGACGCTACTGACGACGGCTTCGTCTTCGCCAGAGGGCTTCGAAGTTCATCACGCACTGGAAGCGACTGTCCGGGAGCTCGATCAACAGTCTCGAACTGCTGGAAGACCGTCTGTCGCTGCTGCGTAAGAAGGCCGGCCCTGTATTGTTTCAACTGCCGCCAAATCTTTCAGTCGACGCGGACCAGCTAGCCGCCTTCCTCAATCTGTTGAAGCGACGGCGTCGCTATGTCTTCGAGTTCCGTCATTCAAGTTGGTACGAGCCGCGCATCCTGAGTTTGCTATCCGCCCAGAACATCGCGCTCTGCATCTCCGATCATCACGATGCGCCAGCGCCTTGGAAGCGGACTGCAGATTTTGTCTACGTTCGCGGCCATGGTCCGGGCGGACGCTACAGCGGATGTTACAAACCGGCCCAGCTCTCCGAATGGGCCAAGCATATCCGCGGTTGGAATCGGCGTGGCTGCGATGTTTATGTCTATTTCGACGATGACGCCAAGAGGCGTTGCAAGCTGCCTGAAACTAAAACGCTCTCCCGCCGCACGGCCACTATTTCTGCCGAGCGACCATATCCAGCGAAAGCGCGAGCTCTATGGCGAAGGAACCGGAATGGACGCTAGAACCCCCCATCCAGAAATTCGTCTTCAGGGCCCCGGCGATGTCTCCTCAGCGTCGGCGCATTGCCCTGTATTGATACCCACTGCGCTTGCGGCGGAATGTCTTCGTACAGCTTCCATGACTGGATCGCACGCGCACCTACTCAGCCTCCGAGACGGCGGCCTGCAAAGGCTCTTGGAGGCCGCCCCGCCTTATGAGCCCATCCGGGATGGCCGAACCTAGTTAGCGATCTCGGCGCTCCTTCGTATCGTTCATGGTCGCCCCCGGGTTCCCGTGTCTGGGGCTACTTGAGGCACCTTGACCGCTAGCCGCGGCCGGAGAGTCACCACCGCCACCGCCACCGCCACCGCCACCGCCGGCACCCGCACCGCTTCCGGAACCGCCTGCGCCGCCTGCGCCGGCACCCGCACCCGCTCCACCGCCCGCACCGCCTCCGCCTGCACCGCCTCCACCCGCACCGCCTCCGCCGCCCCCTTGAGCGCTCGCGGCAGCTATCGAACCGAGAATGAATGCCGCTGCCAGCGCGATCCTTGCAACCTTCATTTGAACGCTTCCTTTCCGTTTGTCAGTGCGAGCAACACACCGGGGAGATCGGCGTTCCTAAACGCACTTCCAGTTGCGAAAAGCCGCCTTAACCAGACGGTGCATTTACATCAGTTGACAGGGCTGTGATGCGCCGGCTGCAGCGATATAGCCGGCGTTTTGTTCAGCAATCGATTGAGGGCAATCGCCTGGCGCGGACTACAAGGACTCTCCGCCTTGAACCCGCCGGGACCCGATGGTTGGGAGAACAGGAATACGATCAGTTAGGGCCGAAAATCATATACAGCAGCATCGTTCCGACAACAGCTGTCCATCCAATCGAAGCGGCAACGGCCCATACCTGCACTGGCATTACACGATTCCCTTGCAGGTCGAGAAAGCAAAACGAGGAGGCCGCTGGCGCTGGACAGCGACCTCCTGGACCCGATCTGAAATGAACATCTTGCAAATAAAAATCGTCTTCAATGGTCCACGATTAGTAAACAGTGGATCCGTATCGCCGTGAAGTCCAAACGGGTCCGATGTTCAGCGGAACTATTGCGACGTTGCGAGCGCGACACACTTTCGTGGTTCAACTTCAAAAACTAACATGCGTGAATCGTACCCTCAAATGTCCGCTTCTTTCCTAGCGCCGAAACAAGCTCTTTTTTTGCGCCCTAGTTCGGCAGGCATTAGGTCACGCGAGTCGCATGAAGAGAACGGTCGATCGGTAGTCGGCAGCTGACCTCGATGCGGAAGCGATACTGGCGCTGGATCATGCGCGCGCTTTGCCGCCTGGGCCGGCTCGCGTTGAAGCGATGAAACACGCCGGCACCCTTCGCGTCGCGGCAGACCGGATCACTGGCCCGAAGCTGCCCCATCGTGGGCGTCCACCAAGTCAATCGGGCGACGAGGAGTGAGGCGCATTGCTCATCAAGCGCTTTGACAGGATGTCGCAGCGCCGGAACGTTTGAGCGGTCGTCAAATCGGTTCGGGATACGAAAGTTTCGGCATCACGCTACTAAGCGTCGCGATAATCGTGGCGATGTATTTCTACGTCCTCAGTCTCGGATAGACTATCCGCTCTCATATTCCACGTTCGCGCGCACCTACCTTGCTGACTTGCAAGGCCGTGCGGCGTGCTTGCCGCTAATGCGACAGCTCCTGAACAGCAATTAGATCCGCTTCCCCGGGCCCCGGATACGGACCCACACCGCGTTCCTAATCCCGGCCTTGGCCGTGAACCCTAGCGCTTGAGATACATGGACTCAGATGTCCGACAATCGCAGTCCGACTAACTCGTGACCAGTGGCCCTGACTGGGCCGAGCGCACTAAGCGTTCAGGCCGCGCGCGAGCCGGGCCTCCACATTTTTCGCAGGGCCTCGTGGTGCGGGAAGTTGAGGCGCGCTATATAGCTTCGTCTGAGGCGCACTTTGATGACGAGCACGCCGCATTTCGAGGGCAATCAGATTGGTACTCGGTAATAGTCATTTACCGATCGACCGGCAGCCGGATCATTCCAATTCCATGCCGTCTCATCACGATATTTGGGCGCGCCCTGCAGTTGGCTTTCTGTCACGCCTGTGACGTACCCGCCAAGATTGGTGTCGTACTTCAACGATTGCCAAGGCAGTGGATAGTGGTCATCGCCGATGCCAAGAAGGCCGCCGAAGCTCAGGACCGCGTAGGAGACCTTTCCGCTCTTTTTGTCGATCATCACCCGCTCGATACTGCCGATCTTCTGACTGTCTGCACCGTAAACTGTCGTGCCTTCAACCTTGTCGCTGCCGATCAAGTTGCCCGATTCCTTCGCTTCGAGTGCCATAACATCCTCCGTTCAAGATCTTAACGGCAAATGTCTTCGGGAGAGCAAGGTTCCTACGATACGCCCGGTGCCAGCTTTAAGGTTGGGAAAAAGATGCAACCTTCGCCGTGGAAAGGGATTGCACGGCAATGATGCCGGTGTCGCGGAGCTGAAATGGCAAATGCAATCACATTGCGGACGGCGATCGATATCGCTTGGAGCGTTTTCTGCGCCACTCACTCCGGGATTGATACATCAGATAGGCGTCGTTGCCTGCTTGAGCGTCATTTCTATGGGAGTTGGGATCGCCGCGAAGGCGATGCCGAAGACCTCGCAAGTTTCGGATTGGCCTATCTCAGTCAGCTTTCCGAAGACGAACATTGACGCGTGCGCAAGAGCTCCTCGAGCGCATCACTAAAGAGGGCACGCGCGCGGTGATCGGCACCGCAAGGCGGAGCATTGCCGAACTTCGGTTCGGCTGCAATCATCTTACTGCTCCGAGCGGTGCTTCCTATCTAAAGGACCATCGATGCGCATCGCCCAACTTGCCCCCTCGCTGAAAGCCTGCCTCCCAAGCTCTATGGAGGCGCCCGGCTCAACGTCCGCATTGCTGAGACCCAAGCTTCCCATTTACGACGAAGTAGCGGCCATCGGGCGTCACGGGATGCTTTATGCCGGCCACCTCTCAGATAAAGGGTTGGCCTCCGGTCACCGCGACGGTCGTGCCCGAAGTGTAGCTGGATAGCGGGTCGGCGAGCATCACGTAGGCTGTGGCGAGTTCAGCCGGCTGGCCAGCCCGCTTCAGCGGCACTTGCTTGCCAAAGTTCTTTACGGTTTCCTCTGGCATCGTCGAGGGAATGAGCGGGGTCCAAATTGGACCCGGCGCAACGGCATTCACCCGGATGCCGTTCTCCGCCAGCATCTGGGCCAGACCGCCCGTAAAGTTCTGGATCGCTCCCTTCGTCGTCGCGTAGGCGAGCAGTATCGGGTTCGGCATGTCGGAATTTACCGATGCCGTGTTAATGATGGCGCCTCCAGGCTTCATATGCGGGACCGCGGCCTTGGCGAGGTAAAACATCGCATGGATGTTCACCTCGAAGGTCATGCGCCATTCTTCGTCGCTGATGTCGCCGATGTCGGCGAAGGTCGCCTGATGCGCGGCATTATTGACGAGAATGTCGACGCCGCCAAGTTCCTGCACGGCGCGGCGGACCACGGTGCGGCAATGGTCGGCCGAGCGAAGGTCGCCCTCGACGAGGACAGCCGTGCGCCCTTCCTTCTCGATCATCGCCGCGACTTCTTTCGCATCGTCGCTTTCGTCAAGGTAGGCGATCAGGACGTCGGCGCCCTCGCGGGCAAAGGCTATGGCGACCGCGCGCCCGATGCCGCTGTCGCCGCCAGTAATAATGGCGCACTTGCCTTGAAGCCGTCCCGAGCCCTTGTAGCTTGTCTCGCCATGATCCGGGCGCGGGTCCATCTTCCCCGTCGAGCCTGGCATGGGTTGTCGCTGGCTGGGAAACGGCGGTTTGGGATATTCGGGCATGATTCTGTCCTTTACTTCATCCGGACGGCCTTAGCACCAACGGATTTCAGCGCGTCCGCGACGCGCTTCGGATCGTCGCCATGGAAGTCGACGGATACTTCGATCGGGCCCCCAAGCTTCTCGCCCGGCTTCGGCTTTACCTTCACGTCGGCGAGCGCGGGTCGATCGCCGGATGTATTGTCGGCGCCCGTCGGCTGCACGAACACGTCGGTTCCCTGGACTCCGCACTCCTGCATAACGTGCTCGACCGCGAGCTCTGCCGCGCGGCTAGTATCGAATTCGACGATGAGGATGCTTTCCATGCGTGTCTCTTTCGGGCAGGCGATGGCAAACAACCAACTGCGTCCCCCGGTGTTCCTATGGGGGCGGGCGGCCTTCGATGAACTAGTTAGAGCGCTCGCTTCAAATATTCTGCTGTCCGGCTCCCGGAGGCAGCAACTTGATCCGGTCGTCCGGACGCCACGATGCGGCCTCCTTCGTTTCCAGCGCCAGGGCCGACTTCTACGATCCAGTCGCTCTCCGCTGCAACAGACATATCATGCTCGACCAGAACGACGGTGTTGCCAGCCTCGACGAGCCCTTGCAGCTGATTGCCGAGCTTTGTGACATCGGACGGATGCAGTCCCGTCGTCGGCTCGTCGAGAACGTATAATGTGCCGCCACGATGGGCGCGCTGGAGCTCGGTGGCGAGTTTGACGCGTTGCGCCTCTCCTCCTGAAAGTTCGGTGGCCGACTGGCCAAGTCTAATGTAACCGAGCCCGACCTCGCGCAGAACGCCCAAAGAGCGCGAAAGAACGTCATCGTCTTTAAAGAACTCGAAAGCCGCGTCGACGGTCATCGCCAGCACATCGGCGATCGACTTGTCCAGTATCTTGATCTCGAGCGTTTTCGGGTTATAGCGAGCGCCCCGGCACGTCGGACACGGAGTATAGACGCTCGGAAGGAACAGCAGCTCTACGCATACATAGCCTTCGCCCTCGCAGGTTTCGCAACGGCCCTTGGCCACATTGAACGAAAATCTGCCCGCGTCGTAGCGCCTGGCACGCGCCTGCTTCGTCCCGGCGAAAAGTTTACGCACGTGATCGAGCAAGCCGGTGTAAGTCGCCAAATTGGACCGCGGGGTCCGCCCGATCGGCTTCTGATCGACCACAACGAGACGTTTAACGCGATCCAACCCTTCCGTAATCTCTCCACTCAGCGTACGCACGGTCTCCTGCAGCTCAGCTTCGTCCAGATCGGATTTGCGGCGCTGACCTAGCTTCTCTGCGATCGCCTCGACGAGAAACTGGCTGATGAGAGTGGATTTGCCCGAGCCGGACACGCCGGTCACACATGTAAGGACGCCGAGAGGGAGGTCGGCATCGAGACGGCTCAGGTTATTCCGCGTCACGTTCCGCAGCTTCAGCCAGCTGCTCGGCCGACGGATCTTGCGTGGTGCCCTCGCGGCATCTTCGAACAGATACCTTCGTGTTTGGGACGCTTCGACTTTGGCCAAACCGGCAAGGCGCCCGCTGTAGAGTATCCGACCGCCCTGGTCCCCGGCAGCGGGCCCAACGTCGACGATCCAGTCGGCCTCGCGCACCACATCGAGCTCGTGTTCAACGACAAAGAGCGAATTTCCCGATGCCTTCAGGCGCCCGAGTGCCCGCAAGAGCGCCTCAATGTCTGCCGGGTGCAGGCCAGCGGAGGGCTCGTCCAGTACGTAGACGACCCCGAACAGGTTCGATCGGACCTGCGTCGCGAGCCGCAGACGCTGCAGTTCGCCCGGCGATAACGTCGGCGTGCTGCGCTCTAAGGTGAGATAACCGAGGCCTAGCTCAAGCAGAACTTCGAGACGCCCGACGAGATCCTCGACGATTCTCTGAACGACAAGCGCCTTTTCGGGATGATCGTCGGTACCGTCTTTCTTGCTTCCATCAATGTACGGCTTGATAAGCTCGTCGAGCTTGCCCAACGGCAGGCGAGACATCTCGGCAATGTCCATTCCTGCGAATTTGACCGAAAGCGCTTCCGCTTTTAGCCGCTTTCCATCGCAGACCGGGCAATCATCGCTCGACAGAAACTGCGCTACACGCCGCTTCATCATGATGCTCTGCGTGGTGGCATATGTCTGAAGCACGTACCGGCGGGCGCCGGTGAAGGTGCCCATATAGCTGGGCTCCTCCTTGCGCTTCAGGGCTTTTCGCGTCTCGGCTGGCGTGTATCCCGCATACACCGGTACGGTTGGCTGCTCGTCCGTGAAGAGAATCCAGTCACGATCTTTCTTCGAAAGCTCGCGCCACGGCCTATCGACGTCATACCCCAAGGTGACGAGAATGTCCCGGAGATTCTGGCCCTGCCAAGCCGAAGGCCAAGCCGCAATGGCGCGATCACGGATCGTCAAAGTGTCGTCGGGTACCAGACTTCGTTCGACGACCTGATGAATTCGCCCGATGCCGTGACAGTTCGGACAGGCGCCTTCCGGCGTGTTAGGCAAGAAGGACTCCGCGTAAAGCAAGGCCTGCCCGCGCAGATATGTGCCCGCCCGCGAATACAGTATGCGCAAGAGGTTGGAGAGCGTCGTGACGCTTCCCACCGACGACCTGGTTGTCGGCGATCCGTGCTGCTGCTGAAGGGCGACGGCTGGCGGCAATCCTTCAACTGCGTCGACGTCGGGCACCTGCATCTGATGGAATAGCCGACGTGCGTAAGGTGATACGGATTCGAGATAACGACGTTGAGCCTCCGCGTATAACGTCCCAAACGCTAAGGAGGACTTGCCGGATCCGGACACGCCTGTGAAGACCACGAGCTCATTGCGTGGGATGTCGAGCGAAACGTTCCGGAGGTTATGCTCCCGCGCTCCGCGGACGCGGACGAAACCGTCGGCCATCGCGGAAGTCAGTTCTTCACTTCTATCGGCTTTCTCGAACATCGAGAGGTAAAAGCCCGGCTGCATCTCGTGGTTCCCGAGGACATCCGGTCGAGTCGCCCAGGGCGCGTTAACGAAGGAACCATGAAGGAACACCCTTGTTGCGTCCGATACGGCAAAGTCCTTGAGACGACCGAAGGATGGCCAAGAGAGATGTGCTACGGCTGGGGCCATCCGGCGCCAACACGATTCACATCTGCGTCGACATGCACTGGATGTTCGCAGAGGACACCGAATGGAGGACGCCGTGGTTCGATCGGGTGATTCCTAGTATCGTCGCCATCACGGCAAGGCATCCCGAGCGGGCGACTTTTACCCGCTTCATCCCAGCCCGGTCCTCAGGCCAAGGTGCGGGGATGTGGCGACGGTACTACGAGCGACGGAGCTCGATGACAATCGATCGTCTTGGCCCAGATATAGTCGATCTCGTTCCGGAGCTCGCCTGCTTCGTTCCCCCGGCCACGATTTACGACAAGCACGTTTACTCTCCGTGGACCGGATCCGACCTGCATCTTCGCCGGCGCGAGAAGCTGGTCGGTACGATCGTCGTTACGGGAGGCGAGACGGAGGTTTGCGTGCTCGCTACCGCGCTCGGCGCGATCGATTGGGCTTTTCGCGTCGTCCTGGTGACCGACGCGTTCTGCAGTTCCGCGGACGAGACTCACGACGCCATGATGGCGGTCTACTTGAACCGGTTCGGCGAGCAGGTCGAGTGACGACGGAAACGCTGATGGCCGGTGGCTCGCGTGACGATCGCAGGACGTTAGGAACGGTTCTTATTCCTCACTGTTTGCCGTGCGGCATTCATTGACAGGGGATACGACGCGAATGCTGGCCGGCAGTCCGAGCAACCGGCTCGCTCCGAGGATCTGCACCGTCGGCAGGCGAGGAGTGGCCATAGAGTGTGATGGGTAAATTCGCATCCTCTATTGGCGGCATCGCGGCCTTTCTCGCATCGCTGTCTTACATCCCTCAGTTGAGGAAGGCTTGGCCGCGTGGATCGACGGGCGACCTCTCGCTTGGGATGCTCGCAGCCCTCACCCTTGGGCCTACGTTGTAGGTCGTCTACGACCTGCTGCGCCAAGACTGGGTTGTCGTTGGCGCGAACGCGATCGGGGCGTGTTGGCCTGCGAGATCCGGGACATGCGATAGACCCCAAGTATCCGTCAGGCTGGCTCGATCGCCCTCATGAGGTCCCGCGCGATCTTTTGCTTCATCTGTTCCATAGTGCACTGGTCCGCCTTCTTGTCGGACCTCCATCTAAGGATGGTCGTACCGTGCCGAAAGCGGCCACCGGTGAAGTGATCGTAGGACACTTCGACAACGTATTTCGGCTTCACCGCCTGCCATTCGGACGATCGTCTCGTCGACCATCGGCTTGGTCCGCCTGGCGCGTTGCCAGTGAAGCTTTTGGTCGCCGCAATCATCTCGAGTCTTTCGGTCAGCGCCGGTTTGTCCTTTGCCTTGATGGCTGACGAAAAGCCGACGTGGTGCAGGAGGCCGTCTGCATCGTAAAGCCCCAGCAGCAATGAGGCGACAGCTTTGCGGCCGGCCTGCAGCTTCTCGCCGTAGCGAAAGCCTCCAATGACGCAATCAGCGCTGCGATATCGCTTGATCTTCTGCATGCCCTCGCGCTTCCCGGTCTGGTACGGAAGATCGAGCCGCTTGGCGACCACGCCGTCACTTCCGCCGCCTGCCGATTGCAGCCACCGCTCGGCATCCCCGAACTTCGTGCTGGCCGGCGATAGCCGAAATAGCGGCGCGCGCGAAAAATTGCGGCCAGCAAGCTTTTCCAACTGAGGTCGCCGTCGGGACAACGGTTGGTCGGCCAACTTTTTGTCGCCCAGCTCCAGCAGATCGAAAGCGAGAAACAGGGCCGGCGTGTCCCGGGACAGCTTCTGAACGCGGCTAGCGGCCGGATGGATGCGCTGCAGGAGGTCATCGAACGAAAATTGCCCGCCAACCTCGACGACGAGCTCGCCGTCAAGCACAAACCTCCGTTCGCGCAAATCGCGGGCTGCGGCGACGATCTCCGGGAAGTATCGGGCAAGATCCTGGCCGGACTTCGAGCGCATGGACACCGCGTCCCGGTCCCGCGCCAGCAGGCAACGAAATCCGTCCCATTTGGGTTCATATTGCCACTCCTTTCCGACTGGAATGGCATCGACAGAACGTGCCTCCATCGCCTCCATACGGACGCCACGCGGCGGCATTTCGACCTCCTGCTCGATGATTGGCCGCGGGAATACCATCGTGCGATCACCGCCGCTTTGGTGGTCAGGAACTGAAGGTAATGCCGTTGCCGCCATAGCCAAAGGCGGCGAAGATATTCTTGGAGCCGGGCACCTTGCCGATCAACGGCAATCCGTCATGTGTGGTATCGAAGGCGCCCGACCAGCCGAACGCCACATCTTCCGATGCATGCGGCCAAAGCGCCTTCAGATAATCTTTGAGCGCCCTCACCTTGGCAGGCGTGGCGTCATCACGAGCGTGAGGCTCGATGAGCGCACGGTCATCTTCGCCACCAAGGATGATGCGGCCATCAGTGGTGGTCCGCGCATAGTGATAGTTCCGGCTCGCTTCCCAGATGAGCGCCTGTTCGGGCCACAGATGGCCTGGCTGCCGCCGGCTCGCGATGGCCCAGCTGGAAGCTGGTTGCTGCGCCGTGGGCCGCACAATATCCGGCATCACATAGCCGGTCGCGAGCACAACCTGGCGCGCCTCGATCGAAAGTCCGTTCTCAAGGCCGACGGTGGCGCTCTGGGCCGTGCTGTCGTAGGCAACCGCGTTGGCCTTGAGAAGGCGGGCGCCGCGTTGCAGGGAGATATCAAGCAGGCCATGTGTGAGCAGCACAGGATCGGCATCAGCCGCGTCCCTTGACAAAAGGGCGCCCGCCCGCGCGATGCCGAAGCGCTTCAGCAGCGCGGCGTGATCGAGATAGAGGGACGGCAGATCGGCGCGGCCCCTCAGCGCATATTCATCCTGAACAAGGTTCGGACTGTCATCGACGACGAGATAGAGCGAGAGACGCCGTCGCATCTGGCAGGCAATTCCATGCTGCCTAACCAGGGACGGCAGGCCTTGCGCGGCATGGTGGCTGGCCCGATAGCAGCGCACCGCCTTCTCGAAACCATAGAGCTGCGCAAGTTCGAACAGCGGCCGGTCGATTTCCCAGAGCAGCATGGCGGTGCTGGCCACCGTGCTGCCGAGACTGGGAAGCTCGCGATCGATGATGACCACCTGGCGGCCTTGCCGTGTCAGGCGCTCGGCCATCAGCGCACCGGTGATGCCGGCACCGACGATCAGCACCTTGCACCGAAAGCTGTCAACGATCGGCTCAATTGGCAGCGGCCGTAGGACGGCCCACGGTGTGCGCGGGCTACGCAGATCGCCCTGCTCGATGTCCTCGTCCTTGAAGATGGAACGCTCCCTGAGCCTTGACCGGATCTCGCTAGACCTTTACCGGGCGCAAAGCCGACACGGCCGGAGCATTGATCGGCCGTCCGTTGGGCGCAAAGATCGAACCGTGGCACGGACAATCCCAGCAGCTCTCGAAGCTGTTCCAGTGCAGATGACAGCCAATATGCGTGCAACTGGCCGAATGAAGATGCAGTTCGCCAGCCTTGTCCTTGTAGGCTGCGATCTTTTCGAGTCCCCGCCGCAGAATGGCGCCCTCACCGGGCTGAAGCTCTTCGAGCGAAGCGATTTCACCCGGCGCCACATATTCTGCGAGGTTTTGCAGGATCGTCATGTTCTCGCGCAGGAAATTCCGCGCCGCAGCGAGCGGCTTGCGATCCGGCGCATAGACGGACTTCCACGGATGATCTTCGCCCAGAATGAGGGCTGTGTTCAGCATCGCGCCCATCACACCATGGGTCAGACCCTGGCCTGAATCGCCCATCGCAAGGTAAATGCGCTCGCTGCCGGGCTCGCGGCCGATGAAGCCGGCATAGTCGATCGTGTCGAGAACCTGACCCGACCAGCGATGGGTTATGCGGTCCAAAGCCGGGATCAATTCACGCGCCCAGTTCTCCAGCCGAGCAAAGCGCTGGTCGGCATCGTTGGCCTCACCGCTTTTATGGTCTTCGCCGCCGACCAGCACGAAATCATCCTCCTCGGGGCCCGTTTTCAGCCGCACATAATGGTAGGGATCTTCGGTGTCCCAATAGAGCGCGTCGGGCAGTTCGCCCCGCGCGATGGCAAAGGCGAGCACGTAAGTGCGGTAAGGAGAAACCTTGGTATGCAGTTGAAAGCGGTCGGCGATTGATGCGTTGGTCGCGATGACAGCATGCACGGCCGTGATCTGCCCCTGTGAGGTTCGCAGCGCGACGCCGCCGTCATGTTCGGCGACTTCCTCGACCGGGCTGTTGGCAAAGAAACGGACGCTGCCGCTTGCGCAAGCGGCGGCAAGTCCGGCGAGATATTTGAGGGGATGGAATTTTGCCTGGCGCGGATAGCGCAAGACGTGCCGGCTCTCGCAGCCCTTGAGCGGCACGCCAACCAGCCGGTGCACCGGTGCGCCGACCTCGCGCACCGCTTCCAGCTCCTCATCGAGTATGTCGGTCGGCATGCCATTGCCTTGAAAAAGATAGCCGTCAAGACGGAGAAAGTCGCAGGCAATTTTCTCACTTGTCTGGATTTCCTCGATGCGATCCACGGCGGCGGCCTGACTTTCGTAGAACAGCTTGGCGGCCTCGGCGCGGCGCAGCTTCCTGAATTCGCTCATCAAATCATCGCAGAGCGGCGCAAGATGCGCCGAGGTGCGCGCCGTCATGCCGCTTGCGATACCCTTGCGGTCGATGACGATGACCGAGCGGCCGCGCTTCATCAATTCGTACGCCGTCGACAGTCCGGCGATGCCCGAACCAACCACGGCGACATCGCATTGCACATCGCCTTTGAGGGCACCCGCCTCCGGCAGGATCTCGGTCTCCATCCAGAGCGAGGTGCTGACCATGTTGAACTCCACCCAAAGAGGCAAAACGCGGCCTGTTTGCGCGAGTTCCTGCGGACGGACGAGACGCCACCCACCATCATAATCTTCCCGGCCGGCTGTGGCGTTCACGCCCAGGAACCAGCACGGCGAGCATGCGTTCCCCCCGCTTTAGGAGCGAGGAGCGGCGTCATGGGACTATTCACCAAAGACATCAAGACGATGGATGATCTGCTGCTGCATGGCTTGCAGGACATCTATTATGCCGAGGAGCAGATCACCAAGGCCCTGCCGAAGATGATCGACAAAGCCACCAACCGGGATCTGGCCACGGGCCTCAAGAACCATCTCGAGGAGACCAACAAGCAGATCGAGCGTCTCGAAAAGGTGTTCGAGAAACTCGGCCAATCGCCAAGCGGCACGCAATGCCCAGCCATCGACGGGATCATCAAGGAAGCCGACGAGACGGCCGGCGAGATCGAGGACAAGACGGTGCTGGATGCGGCGCTCGTCGCCAACGCGCAGGCCGTCGAGCACTACGAGATATGCCGCTACGGCACCTTGATCGCCTGGGCGGAGGAGCTCGGCCACGACGATATCGTGCGCTTCCTTACCACGAACCTAAACGAAGAGAAGGCCGCGAACGCCAAGCTCAATACGGTAGCGTTGCGCAAGGGCGTCAACAAGAAGGCCTCCGCCTCCGCCTGATTCCCGGCAGGGCTCGGCGGATCGATTTCCGTCGGGCCCGCTGCTCCTTTCGAGGCCCGAGTCGTCCGCCATGACCAATCTGACAAAACTGCCGAGTTGGGCCGACGATAAGAACATCTTCGCCGTGGTCGAGACGCCGCGCGGCAGTTCGTGCAAGCTCGATTTCGATCCGAAGCTTGGCGTTTTTGCCTTGGCGAAGCCACTGATGGCCGGCCTGACCTATCCCTATGACTGGGGGTTCATTCCCTCGACCAAGGCCGAGGATGGCGATCCGCTGGATGTGCTGATCTTGCATGACGCGCAGACCTATCCGGGCGTCGTGCTGCGCTGCCGTCCCATCGGCATTCTCGAAGTCGAACAGAAGAAAAAGGGCGAGACGGAGCGCAACGATCGGGTGTTTGCGGTGCCTGATAGATCACCGCTCGAAACTGATCTCAAGGATATCCGCGATCTTCCCACCCATGCACGCGATGACCTCGAACAGTTCTTTCGAGCAACGAATGCGCTGGAGAACAAGGAGCTGAAGTTTCTCGGCTGGCATGGTCCCAGCCGTGCGGCCAAGACCATCAAACGGCTGGCCCGCTGAATCGGGCTCGAAATAGGAGGTGAACCCTTGGGACGAACCATCGTGTGGCTACCCTGGTCCCTTGGTTGATGCAGCAACAATTTCCGGGACTATTTGCCGTTCAAGCTGACGGGCTGTCGCCTCCGCCGACCATCCAATCCTCGATACCTTCTTCATCTTCC
Source organism: Bradyrhizobium brasilense (assembly GCF_029714345.1). Lineage (NCBI taxonomy): Bacteria > Pseudomonadati > Pseudomonadota > Alphaproteobacteria > Hyphomicrobiales > Nitrobacteraceae > Bradyrhizobium > Bradyrhizobium brasilense. The sequence continues at coordinate 1,917,352 of NZ_CP121669.1, read as the reverse complement.
TCGGTGCTAAGCCGCCAACCGCGTCGGCCGGCTTGGTCGGATGGCTGGCGCTTGAGCCGAATTCTGGTGCGGCGCATCGATCGAGGTTCTCCAACCTATCAAGCGTGAAACATTTGACAGCGTTCCTATGAGGACACCGCATTCGGTATATCCTCTAACGGATGCTCCGAATGGTGCGTTGGAACTTGCCAGCGCCATCTAGATTGTCGATGCGGTGGATGGGAAGGCCGACGGCGCGGAAGTCATGCTTCTGGCAGTTCAACTAGCAGTGTCTTTTAGTGGAAAGAGAAGAACCCATGGCAAAAAAAGCCAAGAAGAAGCGTCGCTACTCGAAGAGCTCGGGCTCGGACGTCAAGAGCGAGATGCGACGGTACAAGAAGGGGACGGCCAAAAGTGGCCGTGGCGGAAAGGGCGGCAAGGTAAAAAGCAAGAAGCAGGCGATCGCGATCGGACTTTCCAAGGCCCGCAAAAAAGGCAAGAACGTCCCCAAGAAAAAGAAGTAATGGATCCGATATACAGGTCACTGCGTAGTGACGCGTATACCTCCGCCACGTTTACCGGCACTCGGCTTAAAACTTCAGGGTAGTGCGTAGGCCAACCACCACCTCGCCTTTGACGATAGCTTGGCCAAGAACGGGGCGGGAATCAGCGAAAAGCGCAAATGCGGCGGCTACTGCGTCCAGTTCCACCTCAACCGCAAGGAGGTCTACCACCCGCAACAGGCTCGTTTGGTCACGGGATCGTTCCACCGCCCGAGCGGTCGAAGATGCCGCAAGACCGGTTACTTGAGGCCGCTGCTATCTGGCGGGTCTCCTGTTGCGGCCGGTCGCCACTACGACGTCTTGATCGCCTGGATGGAAAGCTCAGCCACACGATATCGTTCGATCCCTCGCCGCCAAATTCGACGAGCAGACGGCGACTAAGCTCAACTAACGCCTCGCAAGGGCGTCAATTGCAAGACCGCAAACTGATGGAGATACACATGAGACGCACTATAATAGCAATCGCGTGCATTTTGCTGGCGACACCGGTCATGGCGCAATCCGTCAGCGAAAAGACCGGGGTCAATTCCGTGCTCGGGGTCAGCCCCTCGACGGTGGATTTTGTCAAGCAGGTCGCGATATCGGACATGTTTGAAATCGAGTCTAACAAGCTCGCACAGCAGAAGGGAAATGCAGCGGAGAAGACTTTCGCTTCCCAGATGGTAACGGACCACACCAAAACCAGCACCGAGCTGAAGGGACTTGTCACCAGTGGCAAGGTGAAAGCCGAATTGCCCAGCGCTCTCGATTCATCGCACCAAAGCAAGCTCGACAAGCTGAAGGGTGCCAACGGTAACGACTTCAGCTCGGAGTTCAATTCGATGCAGGTCAGCGCTCATAAGGATGCCGTCGACCTGTTCGAGCGCTATGCCAAGGGCGGCGATAACGCGGATCTGAAGAATTGGGCCGGCAAAACCCTGCCGGCGCTTAAGCATCATCTTGAGATGGCGCAGGATCTCGACAAGAAGCCCGCGCCTACGGTCGGCGAGGGCAAGAAATAGCGGAAGGACGGAGCCGTTGCGAGGCGGCTCCTTTCCCCTTTTGCTGCCGCTGGCGGTTGGCCGCCCGGTCTGGGATTCGGCAATGCACCCAAGATTCCGTCGACCCGGCAGAAATCGCAGTCGACGTTTTCGAGTTCCAGGATAGCTTCAGCGGTCAATCGCGGTCATGACGCTTTGGTAGTAAGGCGCACATTCCTCGCCGCGCGCGCCCACGAGCTCCTTGGAATAGTCGTCCAGCGCTGTGGCGAGATGCGCGGTCGTGCGTGCCGTCATGCCGGTGTCGATAGCGCCCACGGCTTGCAAGCTCTACGCCACCGGCAGCCCAGCAATGCCAGAACCGACCACGACCACGTCCGCCCGGTCGGATCCCGACAGGCTAGCAACTTCGACCACCGGGACATTCATCCAGAGCGATTGCGTATATTCATCTCGCACGCAGAGTTCTTGGCCAATAACGGAGGCGCGCCTGAGCAACAGGCGCTTTGGCGGCCTAACAGGTATCCCCTCCTATCCGCTCGACCATCCCGGAGGCCTGCGCGCTCCCCGGCAACTACTGCAAGCTGGCATGCCACCGCGAGCGGAGCATCCTGGCGAGCTCGGCACTGCCATCACGCTTCAAAACACCTCAAGTTAAGGTTTAGCTATCATCAGCCAGAGTATAGCGGCCACCGCCATGAACACTGGAATGCCGAAGGCAAACCACAGCCAGCAGATTCGGTGAGACGAGAGATACAGCACCATCGACCACGATCCATCCTTCCCAGAAGGAGTAACCGACGTGCAGCACAAGCAGCGAGCCTGTGACGGGCTGTGCAACGACAGCGGTGGCTGTGAAGATACAATCCGCGCCTCGTTGAGATCGTGCCAGGACACCTAATGTCGGCGATTCTACTCATCGAAAGGACCGAATGGCCGTGCGAGGAAAGCCAGCCACAATAGCGGACCTTAAAAGTCCTGTCGCTCCGATGACGGCAACCTTCATTGATGGTGCTCCGCGTTCGGAGCTAAGCCCTCTTCCGCGACCGTAAGCCTCGAACGAATTCCTCCATATAGGGAAGGACTTCAAACAGCAGGACCGCGAATAGAAACGCCGCCACATACGTCCATGGTAATGGCTCTCGCTTCAGGGCGAGTTCGTAACGTGCGGGCCCAGAACCCAGTCCCCAAAGGCTGAGGAATTGCGGCCAGTTTAAGATGATGACGATCACCATCGCCATGAGAGGCATGAGCTCGAGAAAACTATGGACCTGCTGTTCGATGGGCGTGTTGCTCCGCTTATGGCTGGCGAATGTTGTATCCCAGAGGGCTGTCAGCTGGTGCGTAACAAAGCCGACGATCATAGCCGCAATAATAAGAGCGTTGATTTCAAAAAAAATCGCCGCCAGCAATGGTATCCCAAGTTCGATCAACATCAACAGATGAAGTAGGGTTTCCTTATAGCCGCTTGTCGTCTCAATCCGAGATGCGCGATGGCAAAGATAATCAGCAAACCCCGCCAATAACCAAAGGGCAGCACAAAGTACAGCAATACAGTTTCGGCTGCTGCGGAATGAGACATCCGGTTAGCGCTTCTTCTCTGCTTACAGGCTATCTGGAGTGCGGAGGGGAGATGACTTGTCCTCGTTTCGCAACTCCTGCTCCGCCAACCGCCAGAATTCTTCCTCCCTGCCTTCGGGCTTGCCGCTCCGCTCCCATATCTCGTAGGCGCGCTTCTCGATTTCCTTTTCGGTCGGTTGGGTCACCACGTGCCTCCTTCAACTCTGTAGGGATCGTAGGCTGGGTTTCCGCTAATCACGGCCTCTTCGACGGTTAGTCGTCAGCGACACGCTCGGCCGCCGCTATCACAGCAGTCATTTCCACTCGCTAGCGCCGATCCCTCCTTCCGGTGATAAACCCGCGAAGTCAGCGAGGTTCCTCCGTTGAAACCTTGCCCTATGAGCGGCAAAAAGTCGCCCTTGGCCGAACGAAATCGCGGTGGTGACCGCCGCCTATGCCAGTTCAGGAAGGAAATTTCAGCTGCCTCCTGAGATGCCGATCTTGGTCTCCCCCAAAAACGCGTTTCACAACCCAGCCAACGATCGGCCCTCATTTTACCGGATATCGAGCCACCTTCTTCCGATAACCTCAGCGTTCGCCTTTGCCATTGCGGTTGGTAAAGCGGGCGTTGCCGAGACCGGTGCCGATCGTCAGCACGCCCCAACGCTTCACGTCTTGCATGAAGGGGACCTTAGAAAGTCCCTGCACGACCCCATCGTTGTGCATGATGACGGCGGTGTCGTTCTCCCCGATCTGCGGGATCGCCTGGACGAGACTTGCGGGTAAATTGAACTTGCTGCTCTCCCAGTTGCCGGGCAAGTTCTGCGCGCCCTTCTCGATCGAGCCGTCGCTCTTGATAACGCCTGGGCATGCGATGCCGATGAATGGCGCGAGCTTGAATCCCTCGTCTTCCGCCTTCGCGATCAGTTCTTTGAGCATCTTGACAAGGCGCCTCACAGCGTTCTCACGCGACGGCTCGTCGTCGGCATGACGCCATAGCTCGAACTGCCACACGCACGCCTCGGAGAGGTTCGGCGCCTTCTTGCGTCGCGTTTCCACGACGCCGCAGCGGATGTTCGTGCCTCCGATGTCCACGGCAAGAATGGAGTCGTGCGCTTCGAAGATCCAGGATGGAGCGCGATATAGCGCGCCGATAAGGCCGGCGTCGTCCGGATGAGAATGGATCGGGAGTATCTCGACCTTATAGTTGTCCGCCTTGAGGAGGATTTCGGCCCGGGCGATGGCGAGTTCGCCGAGGCGGCTGTCCCGAAAACCGCCGCCCACTACGATGCGCTCGGTTTTTTCCCAGGCCTTGGCTTTTAGGAACCGCCGCGTTACGCGGGCGAGCTCCTGTGCAAAGTCCTCAATGGCGCCGTGGACGACAACGGGAGCCTTCAGGATCGTCGCCGCCAAGGACGGCGTCGAGCTCCTTTTTGCTGATATCTTCGGAAAGCTCCTCCCCGAAGGGATCTTCGCCATATTTGCGCAACGGCTTTCGCCACTCTTCGAGAGTTTCCCGGAAGGCGCCCTTGCTGGCGCGGTCCCCCAGGAATTCGTCCTCATCTTTTAGTTCGAGGTTGAAACTGTCGATCTCGACCCGACGGGAGGCGAGAGGCGCCGCGTGCGGCTATGCCGGTGGTCTTGATCGTTTCGTCGGCCATTCTAAACCTTGCACAAGCCGCGGGCAGCAACTGGGCTGCTTTGCATTCAACCCGCGCCGATAACCGCAGTTCCTCTGGTCTCCCTTGTGCACGATCTTGGGACAAGCCGTGCTGGATCTCGCCCGGCCTCAAGTGTGAAGAGAAGATCGCCAGCCCGTCTATCGCGTTCGCGAATTCGTGGAGCCGCTGGGCTCTTTCACGGTCCGCATCGATCGCATTTTCCGGCGCACGTACCAAGCCGCTACCGCGATAGTCAACCAGGCGAGGGAGGCGCCGACGAAGACGGCGGGGATATTGCCGCGTGGGATTAGCATCGAGAAACCAACCGCGAAGGCCAGCATGCCCAGCGCGCCGAGCGCAGCGCCAGCGGCATCGACGGCGGCCGCCATTTGCCCGCGGCGCTTGCCGGCGAGACCCGCTTCGCGCTTGCGGCGAATTTCATGCTTCTCAATCAGCGTTGCGCTCGCGCAGAATATGGCTGGAAGGGCAAGAAAAACGCCACCGATGACTGCTCCATAGCGACTGCTGATGAGGCCGGTAAAGACGGTCGCAGCGCCGCCAAGCACGAAGCGAATCAGATATTCGTACCAGCGGCCTTCCTTGAGAGATGACGTTGAAAAGCGGATCGGGCTCACGTCTGACCTCCAGCGAAAACCAGCAGCCCGAAAGCGGCGACCAGCCAAATGACGAGTGACAGCAAGGTCGCCGTCACCGCTCGCAGCTTTGCGCGGACAAGCAGATGGCAGGCGACGACACTGTAGATGGCGAGCGCAACCGCTCCCGCAATCATCGCCTGAGCTTGCAAGGCGGCGTAATTGACCCCGTGCTGATACACCGCGATCCCAAGCGTCGCGAGCGCGACCGAGGGCGCTGCTCCGAACAGGCCGGCGAAGCTCTTTGGACGCAGGAGATCTCCCAGCATCGCGAAGGCCGATACGACGGCGCCCCCGAGGACGAAGCGGATGACGTACTCGGTCATTTCGCTTTCTTCCAGAGCTTCGAGAGCGGCCCGCCGGCCCCATAGACCGGATCCTTAGGCGGCACCGAAACCTTCGGAATGGCTTTCAGCGCCCGCTGACGGTGTTCGACGCTCGTGCACTCGTCGTATGTACCGGTCGGCGGGTATGCCCCGATGACGAGGAACTCATCGCCCGCTGAAAGGCACTGGTGGCCTGTGCCGGCGGGAAGAACCGCGATGTCCCCAGCCTTCAGGGTGAAGATCTTCCCTTTGTTGCCGCCGAACCGAACGCGGCCCTTGCCGCGCGCGATGCCGAGCACCTCATGGATCCTGGAGTGATAATGCACGTAATCGTAGATGCCATCCCGCCAGCTATCTCCCCATCCGTTCGCTTCAAATAGGTCTTCGATCACGGCTGCGGCGTCCAGGTCCTCGTCGAAAGCGACCGCGTTTCGATACAGTACGAGCGGCCATCGCGGGTGATTTGGAATGAGACCGTCGTCCTTAAAGCGAACCGTAACAGGCTTTCGCGCTCGCGCGAGATCCACAGCCTTCCGCTTGCCGGGGCGCTTCAGACCGGTTGCGCGCTCCATGTATCCCTTCAGGTCTTCAAGAGTCGGCATGATCATCCTCCTTTGAAATTCCGTTCGAGTAGCCGGTCCAAAGCCGGAGGCCCCGTTCGAGAATCGCCCCGAGTGCGAAGCCGGCAACGACATCGCTCGCCCAATGCGCCAGGATCGCAATGCGAGTGAGCGACAGCCCGACCGCAATCGCGCGGATCGCCCGCCGGGGACCAGCCGGCAACCCGCTGGCCGCCGGTGCCAGTCCATGTGCAGCGCGTGGCCTGAGGGAAACGCATCTTTTCGTTTGCCGGAAAGCGGGACGCCATGCATATGCCCAATCACCGTCCGACGATCCGGCCGAGTTTGGTCGAATACGAGTTTTAAATCATCGGGCAGCAGCGACGCAGTGACCGTCACTGGCAGAGCATGGTTTCTTGCGCGCCGCAGCGGCACCCCACAACCGCGCGAGGCAAGCCAGCCGACGGCTGTCAGGACCAGAAGAAGCTTCTCATCTGCGCCCAGGTCAGGGCGCGGGCCACCTGCTCCGGGGCCGGCGCAGTGCTGCGGGCGATTGAATGTGCCACCGCGACATCCTCTCTGGTCGGTCTAACATTCACCGGAAAGCTTGGACTGCGGCCAAGGCGCCTTGCTGACAAGCTAGCGATCTTGAACATGTCTCAACGATCGGAAAGGTAAGTACCTCCCCAACGCTCCACGTGCCGTCGAGGTCCTCCCCCGGCTATCCAAACAAGGAATGTCGGCGGTTGGCGTCCGGCCGGGAATCCTCCGTCCGATAGGAACAAACGATCCTGGCTTCCGTTCGGGATGATCTCCCCTCTCATTGCAAGGCCTTTCGATGTACCACCATGTCAAGAAGCTGATGTTCACTGTCCGCGTCGACGAACCAGACCCTCGTTTTGGCAACATGCTTCTTGAACAGTTCGGTGGTGCCAACGGAGAGCTCGCTGCCGCGATGCAATATTCAATACAGGGGCTCAACTGCGAGGATCCGGATCGCAAGGACCTGCTGATGGATATTGGCACCGAGGAACTGAGTCACCTCGAAGTCGTGGGGACACTCGCCCGGATGCACCTCAAGCCGGCGAAGTTCGATCGCCAGGCCGCCGAAGCCGATCCCCTGATTGCGATCGCTGGTGGCGGCGGCGTGAACCTGTTCAATTCTCAGGGCAATGCGTGGACGGCCGACTACCTGAAGATAACCGGCGAGCTCGACGTCGATCTGCGCAGCAACATCGCCGCCGAAGCGCGGGCCAAGATCGTCTATGAACGCCTAATCAATTTCTGCGACGACGCCGGTACCAAGGACGCGCTGCAGTTCCTGATGACTCGGGAAATCACACACATGAGAGCGTTCGCGCTGGCGCTCGAGAGCATGGCCAAGCCCGCTTTCAGCATCGGCCGCATCGCCCCAACACCGGGACTGGTCGACCAGTTCTTCAACGACTCCACCGGGGCCGGCGACCACGGCGAGATCGACGCCCGCGGTCCGTGGAACGAGGGCAATGGCTGGGTCTTCACGGAATCGCCAGCGATCCAGGCTGACCCCGGCGCGTCCGCCGCGATCGTCGCGGAAAGTTCGCCGCCAGACGACCAAGCCGGGCTTGGCGACCTGTTGATCGATGAGCTCCGCGACATCCTGCATGCCGAAAAGCAACTCACCAAGACGCTTCCGAAGATGGCCGAGGCAGCTCGCTTCGATCAGTTGCGAGAGCTGTTTGAGCAACATCTCGTCGAGACCGAAAACCAGGTGGAGCGCATCAATGAATGCTTCAAGTTGCTCGGCAAGACCGTCCGAGCGAAGCCTTGCAAGGGCATGATGGGGCTTATCGAGGAAGGCCAGGAAATCATGGCTGAAGGAGAGGAAAAGGAAGACGCGGCCGCGGACCTCGCCTTAATCGGAGCTGCACAGCGTGTGGAGCACTATGAAATCTCGGCTTACACCATGGCGAAGAATCTCGCCCAGCAGCTACGCCACAGTGCAGTCGTCGCGCTGTTGTCGAAGTCACTTGCGGAAGAGGAGAATTCTGATCAGTTGCTAAACCAAGTCGCTCGATCTCTGATGTCGGTAGCCAAAATGCCAGCCGCGATCGAACAGGCCGAATAACGCCGGCTGGCGGGGCCGCAAGTGCTCAGGGCCCGAAGGACCGCAAGACCAGCAGTTCCTGTCAGATACCGGAATGAGAGCGCTGCGCCAATTCCTCGGTCATCTTTTGGGTATTCAGTATCCCAATATGATGGCACTTCGCCGGATTTTCGGCCAATATATGAATTGGATCTAGGATGAAAGAGGCCGCCAACTGAGGCGGCCTCTACGACATCAGCAGCCAAATCAACGCCGCGACGCCAAAGGCGATGGCGACGTATCCGGCAATAGTGATCCGGTCGTACCGCTCGGTCATGCCGAAACTCTCAGGCCAGCGGCCAAAGCCACGTTGACGTAGATCAAGCTAGGTGGACCGCTGGAGTCCGGGAGATCGGAGCCACTCGCGCATTGTTCACCAATTATCGCTAGTTCGAGGCCTCCGAGTCGGGCTGCCCTGTGCCGTCGGCTTCGCTTCTGGCTTCGAACGCCTCTTGCTCCGACTGCGGGCGTCTCCGGAGTAGGCCTACCAGTCCTGCGCCACACGGAGCTACGCGGCCGATCATCGTCCGAGATCGCTTTGTCAGCTTGCCGAGCGCTGACTGGCGGCAGCGCCGGTTCATTCGCTGCTCGGTCCGGCAACATGTCGCGGCTCGAGCAAGCTCAGCGCGGTGTCGATCTTCGCGAGCAGCTTCTCTTCCGGAGTAGGATCGCCCAGCGCATTTAGCCGCTCGACAGTATCCAGATCGCTGATCGACAACGCCAGGCGTCGGCATCCCTACGCCTCCGCGAGCCAATGGGCCTTCTCGTCTTCCATGGATCTCCAACCGGCGGGTTGCAAAAAGCGCTCAACCGCCCTTCAGCGCGTCCTTGACTTGCGTCGCAGGCCAGCTGTCGCCCACGCGCCTCGCGCGCACCTTTGCGCCACCACCGACCAGGACATGAGACGCAACTTCGTCGTCTGCATCGAGAACCATCAGGTCCGTTTCCGGCTTCCAGTTCAGCGTCAAGTCGAGATCGCCCGGAAAGACCTGCCATCTCGAGCCGTCATCGAGCTCGACGATGTGGCTTTGCAAGTGCACGCGTATCTTCATGATTCAAGCGGCATGCGGCTGCTGCGGGGGGTGTTCGACGGACGCGGAGCGTCGCAGCCGGCCATCCTCGCCATGGCCGCACTTGGCGCATCTCAGCCGAACGTCCTGATGGGAATAGGGGGCGTTCGGGCCCGCCGCCATAGGCCAGGCGCCGCAGTTGGGGCACTTCACCAAAAGGGTATCGGTTTCGATCATCGGCGGCTCCGTAGCTGCGCCCCATTCGAGCGTCAACGTACGGCGGTCGGCATGGTTGCCTGGCTTCGTCCGCTGCCCGTCCGAAAAGGGCGCCGTCCCGGCAGAAAAGCGGCCCGCCTGACATGACCGGACGGGCCGCTTCGTGATCATCGTTGTTTGATCAGTGTATGTGAATCAGCCAATAGCCGGCGCCGCCGATCACGATGATGGCGGGAACGGCCCACAACAGAAATACAGGCATCGTTCATCCTCCTTGTCCTTCCGACCGGCCCGAACCATGGCCGACGGATCATCACTGTTCGGTGCAGATCTTGGTGGTCTTCACGGCGGATTCGGCTTCCGTCTTGGTCTTATAGACGCCGTCGCCAACGACCGTCGTGGTGGTAGTTGTCGGCTTTGTGTCGACGACCGTGCATTTCTTAGTCGCGGCATCGCGCACGATGTAGAATTCGGCGGCGCTCGCAGCCTGCGCACCGAGCACAAAAGCGGCAAGGGCGCCGCAGACGATCAGCTTATTCATCTCACTCTCCTCCATTTCTGGCCCCACTCACGAACGGCAGCGTCAAGGCAAAGTTCCGATTGTTCCCGGGGTTGCCGTTTTCAAAGCCGGCTCGCCTCTCGCGCTGCCGCAAAAATCACGGGCTTGGAAAATCACCTGAGCGGAACCAGCCAGCGCGCGCGCCCTCTTGAGTTTGCTATTCGACCGTGTCCCAATGTGCCCCTGTCTTGCGGACTCCTCGCTATGCGGTTCGATTGAACATGGTCGTTAGATGCCTGACGCTGGCGGTCCTTGTTGCGGGGCTTCTCGCCGGCACCCACGCTTTCGCGCAGGAAGACAAGAAGACCGACGAAGACAAGCCTGCCGATCCGGACACCGGCGAGAGCACCATCGAGGAGAAGACGCTTGGACTTCTGCCGAACCCGTTTCAAAAATACGGGATCAAGTTCGCCGCGACCTACATCGGCGAGACGCTCGGAAATGTCTCCGGCGGGCTGAAGCAGGGAGCGATCTACGAAGGCCGGCTGAACCTTGCCGTCGATGTCGACCTGCAGAAGCTCGCCGGCATCGACAAGCTTACCTTCCACGCCAACATGTTCCAGATTCATGGTGCGGGACTGTCGCGCAACTATCTCGACAATCTCTTCGTCGTCAGCGGCATCGAGGCATTGCCGTCGACGCGACTTTACGAAGCCTACTTCGAGAAGCAGTGGGGTAACAAAAAGGTCTCCCTGAAGTTCGGGCAGCTCGCCGCCGATAGCGAGTTCTTCAACACGAAATATACAGATGTCTTCACCAACGCATCGATGGGGTGGCCGGCAATCACATCTCTCGACCTGCCCAGCAGCGGTCCGTCGCCGCCGTTGGCGGCAATGGGCACCCGGCTGCTGGTCAACATCACGGATCAGCTATCCATTCTTGGCGGCGTCTTCGACGGCAACCAGGCGGGTCCGGGCCCAGGCGATCCACAACAACGCAACCGATTTGGCGTCAACTTCCGGATTAACGATCCGCCCCTTCTGCTGGGCCAAATCCAGTACTCCTGGAACAACACGAAGGGCGATCCCAATCTGACGGGCCAGATCAAGTTCGGCGGTTGGCGTCACCTCGGGCCATTCTCCGATCTTCAACTCGCCAGCAACGGCGTTTCGCTTGCGGCGCCGGCCAGCAGCGGCACTCCCCTGATGTTGGCAGGCGATGTCGGCGGATGGGCAGTCTTCGAGCAGCAGATTTATCGCGTGCCCAAAAGCGATGAACGGGGAATTGGCGTTTTCGGTCGCATCTCCGGCGCTCCCGCGGACCGCAATCTGATTGATCTCTACGCCGACGCCGGACTCGAGTTCATCGGCCTCAGCAACAAACGGCCGGACGACAAATTCAGCATCGCTGCTGGCTACGCCCACGTCTCGAAGCGGGCTCAGGCACTGGACGTCGACTATCGCGTACTCTTTGGTCCGACATGGCCGGTGCGCAGCTTCGAAGGACTGTTGACGGCGGTGTATCAATATCAGTTACGGGACGGCTGGACCCTGCAGCCAAATTTCCAATACATCATTCATCCCGGGGGCGGAGCAACGGACCCGGCGGGGCCGATCCCGGGCCGAGCGCTCAAGAACGCAACGGTCTTCGGTCTACGCACGACTTTGAAATTCTAGGAGGCAGATCCCGCCGTTAGGGTTGCCCAACGCCGACGACATCGCCTGCCAGGCGGCTTGCGGCCCTCGCGAAACGTTCCTGGCGAACCACAGCTACACTCCGGAGCCCGCTCGGCGTTGGCCCAGTAATGCGAGAGCTCCTGCCCCCGGTGCTTCCGTCCTGCCAGGCTATCGGGCGGCTGCGTCGCGGGACTCGTGTCCGTTGCTTCTCCGCTCGCATCCTATCTTCGCCGCTCCTCGCAGCAGGTTGCGCAACTCCTCGAGCTCGTCGACCGAGAGATGCTCCGCTATGCGCGCAGGCCACCACCATATCGACGGTATTGAAGCTGCCTTTGTCTGCACTGCGGCAGTGCCGTTTGTGGCCCTGATCGCAAGCGTGGGTTGGCTGTTTATGCGATGAGGTTGAGGCCGCCTTAAAAGGCGAACGCGCTAGCGGCCGTCAACACTGACAGCACAAGCAATAGCAAGATTACGCGCTCTATCCGGTCCATTATGACGCCTCAGTTGGCGGCCCTGCGAGATCATAGCCAGAGCAAAGCCCGAAAAAAGGCCCCCCTCAGAAAGAAAGGAAACTGCTTCCCGCCCAGGAACGAACGTCCGCTTTGTGAGTTTCGGGTTCGCAGGGAACGACATCATGAACGACCTACTCGGCGCCGGCGACAGCCGGCAAAAACGTCCGCCCGATTTTTGCGCCTGCAGTCATTGCGGCGGTAGTACTTCGACAATGCCCATCCTCAATACTCGCCAAGGTAAAAGCTATCGCCTGCGCCGCTGCGCGAGCTGCGAGAAGTTGAGCTGGGCTGAGGATGACTAAGGCCAGGCGCCCGACGACGAGGGCCACGAACGATATGGCAGCGAAGCTGCATGCCGCAGCAGCCGGGCCTTAACGCATAAGCCGATGCTTCAATTCCTCGATAATCCGCCGTCTGATTAGAGCCAGGCGGATGGTGACCGCAGCCTCGCTGCGCCCCAATTTTTGCGCGATCTGGCGTTGGGTGAGGCCTGGATCCCGAACCAATTGCAATAGCCGCTTTTCGTCCTCGGCGGACCACGCTGGCATTGGAGCTCCGAAAAAATTGCTACGTTCTGAATTGCTGGCGAGGATGGCAAAGATCGGCCGGCCTGTCTGTCCGGTTTCCTCCAGATGTCTCACTTTGTCGCACCGGTTAGCCGCTTGCGAAAACCGGCCTTTGACAAGAAAGGCCCCAGCTCCCGGGGAGAGTGCTGGGGCCGGCAAGTAGTCCGACTCCTTAATGTCGATTCAACGTCATGGACTACTGCTTGTTTCCCGAAGCGAAACGGCCCCAGCGCTCGGAGCACGCTGGGGCCTGGGCTTTCCACTCACACTGTCCGAATGCGGTCTGGTCGGGGGGTGGTGGTGAGAGCTGCATTCGGATGACAGACGAACAAAGCTCTGCCACGTTCGTTCCTAGCTGCCATAGAAAAGGCCCCAGCACCTTGGGGGCCTTAAGGCCGGCGCTGAGGCCAGTGGGATGGTCGGGCGCGAACCCGACGAACCAACGTTAGCACGCCCTTTTGCAATTGCCATTTTTTTCCGTCGGCCGGAAAAGTAATAATATAGCTGAAGACCTAGCTTTGCAGGAAAGAGCTAATGCCTAATTTTAGATGAGCAAATAGCAGCCGCACAAAAGCGTTGTTATCCATCGGGGAGAGCACGATGGGATGTTCGACGTGCCTGATGTCTACGACAGTCCTCAAGACAAAAACTACCGATGCCCGCTTTGCGGTGAGATTGCTGTGACCGTCTCTGCTCAGGGGGCCGCGTTTTTGTCTCGCGCGCTATCTGACCTCACCTGCCCCAATGGACACAGACTCATCATTACACCAGGGGGCAAGGTCGTGGCTGCCCGAAGCTCGAGAACAGATCAATGGCAGACCTCACTGCAGAAACGGCGCGTCTGATGAAGGTAACGGAGGCGATCGTCGCTGAGCTGGACCGCCAGGGCGTTGCCGAAGCGGTCGCCGACCTCGGTTTCGACCCACTCGAGCTGGCCCGGGTGGTAATCCGCGCGGCGGACGGTGACGTGGTGCCTTTTCGGAGGCCCTAGACATGGTCGAGCCCAAAATCACCCTGGGCGAGATGCGCCAGTCCGGTGCCCGCGGCCTCCTCGTCTTCTGCTCCGATCATCGCTGCAGCCATTCCGTCGAACTCGTGCCGGTCCGATAGCATTCGCCTGTCCGACCTCGAGCCTCGCTTTACCTGCATGGCTTGCGGCACGCGCGGCGCCGATGTGCGGCCGCACTTCGCGCCGGCGAAGATGGGAACGCGCTAAGGATCTCAAGAAGACGCTTCGGCGCCCGGTTTTATAGCCCATTCGGGCTACGTGTATCCGGCGTAAATTGCACTTTCAGCGATAGGCGCCCGGGGTTAAGCTACGACAAATCTTGTACAGTCGGGGTGTGCCATGGCCGAAACATTCGTCCGCGTAGGCATCGTCCTCTTGGGGCTTTGCCCTTTCGCAATCGTTGCAATTGCTCTGCTCGTGCAAAGCTGACACGATTTCATTCGCGAGTCGGCTGGCGTTGGATTAGCCGCATAGAGGGCCCCGGCGACTGCCTCCTGGCCCCCAAAAGTTGCCGGGGCTCTCGCCAATTCCGTAGATTGAGCGATGAAATACGTGGGTGACCGCCCCTACTCCGACCCCGAGAAAGCCGCCCGCAGGATCATGGAGCATGCCCGCGCTTTCGAGCCGATCCAGGATGGCAGGATCTACATCGAAAAGATCAACTATCCGATGCTCTACCAGGATAAGGCGACGCCGGCTGAGTATTGGGCCGGCTTGCAGCACGCCAAGGATCAGGGCTGGCTCGAGTACCACGAAAGTGGGACGTTCGTGAGGATGCTGCAGCCGGGCAAAGACCTGTTCGCCTGACCGGCCCCAGCGAGGGGGCAAATGAAAAGGGGCCGTGTCGCGAAACGGCCCCTCTGCCGGAATTTGAAAATTGCTTCGGAATGAAATCTAGCCCCGGCAAGAGCAAAATTAGCGCCCAATGCCGTAGAGGTGGATTCCGTAGAATCCCGGTGATGACATGTCGCCCAAAGAAACGGCCCAGCGTCGAACTGGGGCCGAGCGGTACCTAAAACCACCAGACCGAGGGTCCAGCCAGTCGCGTCCGTTGAGCGAGGGAGCGCGCCATATGTTCAACCAACGCGTCATCAACCGCATTTTTCCTGCGCCGGGAACAGCGAATCCTGGAGGAGGCCCGTAAGGTCTCAGCGCAATCTAGACAACTGCTTAGAGATAATCCGGCGCCTGACACCTTTAGGAGACGTGACCGGCGCACTGGTGATCGCCCCGGTTATTGTGCTTTGGGCGTCAGGCCACCATCAGGCCCTTAACCGCCACGACTTCTTGGAGACCTGCGGTCCTTGCGCGACCGCGGCGGCCGTTGGGGTCCTTGCTTTCAGTCCCCTCATCGAGCAAACGCCAGGCCGCGATCCACTGGGCTTTCTTGCGATCCTGCCAATGTTGTGGGCGGCTTTGCGCCGCGGCCCACGCGACACCGCAACGGTTGCGCTGCTGCTTGCGGGCATCACCATTTGGGGGACGCTCACAGGCGGCGGCTCCTTCACGACCGCGGACCGCAACGCTTCATTCCTGCTGCTGTTAATGTTCCTGATTAGTATTGCCCTTCCAAGCTTGTTACTGAGCGCCGATGTCGAGGTTCGCAAAAAATGCGGAGGAAGGTCTGCGCCGCGCGCACATCAACCTCGAGCGGAAGGTTGCAGAACGCACGCAAGAGCTGGAGCTTGCCAATGCAGTAAAATCGCGCTTTCTCGACATGACAAGCCATGATTTGCGGCAGCCACTACATGCGTTAGGGCTGTTCGTTGCACAGCTGCGCACGCCGCTCAAATCGGATGAAATGACAAAGACGATCGAGCGGGTCGATGCAACGCGCAAAGAAATGGACGAAATGTCAATTCGCTCTTGAATATGTCCAAGCTCGATGCGGGGATGCTTGTCCCCCAAACTACCGAATTCCCGATCGCGCGCCATCCGCCGCGCCTTCCGATCAAACACATACCACCCGACCTTGAGCAGTACATGACAACGGCGCTGGACATCGAGATGATCAAATTCCGCGCGAAATCGGCTCGCCGCCATTTCGCGTTTGCGCCAATCAGCCTGCCGCCGATGCTCAACCGCCAACGCTTTGCGCGCAGCCACGTCCCGGAAATCTCATCGATCTCGGCGCCGCATAAAGGTCCGCCTTTTAAAGCACTTTAGCATGAACCTGGACCACGCCACGATCCGTAATTCCCAAGCTGCGCGCGGCGCCAAGTGAAAGGTCGAGGACGCGACCGCGAACCCTTGGTCCGCGGTCGGTGATACGAACCACCACAGATTTGCTGCTTGTAAGATCAGTGACGCGAACTCTCGTGCCGAACGGCAGGCTGCGATGCGCTGCTGTCAGTGCATCCCGATTGAACGGAGAACCGCTGGCTGCTTTTCCTTTCAGGTATGAGTAGAACGAGGCTTTTCCGGAAAACACTCGATTGAAAGATCGGGTCTCTGAGCGAACCTCCGTCTCACTTGTCGGCTCTTGTCCGCTCGGTGGTTGCACTTGTGGCTCATACTTCTTTGTCTGGTCAGGTCTCTCAGGAGCGGGCTCTGCATGAGCCTTTGGAATGACGGACCACCTGTCGTCGAAGGACTGCGCGACAGCAGGGGTCGCCTGAAGTAGTGCGATAAACGTCGGGACTGTTGCAATCACGATCATTCCAGAAAGCGGACGCATGATCGGCCTCACTCAAAATTTGGTACAACAACAAATCAATGCAAACTTATGAAGTGCGTTCCTGCACACGCAGGGAGCACCGGACCGGAAAGTGAGTGCACACCGATATTTCCGAATTGTGACGCACTGCAGCAAGCATTGATCCGTCGCAGCGCATCACGTTGACTTGCCTGACAGGGGCGTCTCCTGGCGACGCGAGCACCAAAAGCCGACTTCGGCGCGCCAATGAGGACGCCGATTACTGCACTTGATCTAGTAGTGCACTTTCCGGCAAGGCCGCGGTGGGCGTTTGGCCGCCAACTCGCTCTTGCGCCAATCGGCCACAAGATCGTTGCGGTCACGCTGCATTCGAGCCGCGCAACGGCCGCGGCGCCGGCGCGCTCCGAGCAGGGCAAGACGACCTTTAGTGATCGCGATCGCGAAGTGATCCGAAAGCAACGCCAAGGCGCGCCCAGCTGAGCGCGAGGGGCGCACCACCGGCAGTACGGTTCGCACCGAAATCCGTACCGGCGAGCGCGTGCCGAGGTTGAGATCGAAGCGTTGTCTAACGAGGTCTAGCGGGACGCGCCGACCTCGCGAGAATAGCGGTACATCAATCGCGACAGCCGGTTCCTACGGCGGACCCGCTTACTATGACCGTGGCTATGGTTATTGCGGCAGCGGCCCTGACGTCGGCTTCAGCTTTGGCGCCCGCGGCTGGTAGCCTCTACAGAGGGCCCTCCTTCGCAGCGGCCCCTCCTTTGCAGTAGCGGGGGTGGCGGTCCGACACCGCCGGCTCCGACGTCTCCTCGTGGCCGCAGTTCAAGCACTCGAACACGGACCACTCACGGCCCTCATCATCGGCATTATGGTCGATCTTGGCCATGCCTTCCGCATGCCGGACAAGGCCGCCAGCTCGGCGCGCCTCTGATCCTGATCATTGCTCCATTCATCCTTGGCGGCACGCTTTCTTAGGATGGCTAGGCGTAGATTTACGGCCGCCTCAGAACGCCCGAGCTTCTGACCAATGTCGCGCTGCGTCAGATCGGTTTCTTGCGCCAACTGCAATAACCTCTGCTCGTCCTCGAGGGACCATACCGGCATGGCTTCTCCGAATCATTTCGTCATCAAATGCCAAAGATGATTGCATTCGATTTGGCCGTCCGTCCAATTGTATACTTTGGCTCCGATGGTTCATGGTCCCCGCGGGCCGATGATAGGAACGATCGGCTTGGCACGCGTCGGCTCAGGGCCACCAGGCGGTCCAGGCGCCTCCCGACTGCTGGAGGAAAACGCGCATTGTCCGGGTTGGCGGCCCCCGATTGGGGCCGTTTCAATTCGCCAGACGCATGAAACCCTTCAATTTCACAGGTGGTTGCAATGGAATGGACGCCCGATGAGAGGCCGATTCCTCGTTCGGCAAGGCCGCATCGCTGGATGGTCTATGACAGCAAACTCAAAGGACCGGCCCAGATAAGAAAAGATGGGCCCTTTGCCGAGAAGCTGACTCGTGGCCCTTAAAAAGGCGCTGCCGAAGCTACTCGCCTTCCGCGACGTCATCGGAATCGAGAAGCGTTAGCGCTGTCTCGATCTGGGCGATCAGCGCCTCGATTTCCTCCCGCTCGTTCGGTCCTGGATCACGCTGCAGTCGCTGCAGGAGCGCCAGCTTCCGTGCAAGAAGCTTTGCGACCGTCGACATTGGGCCCTCCTCTGTTGCCAGGCAAGCAGGTTCAAGAAGGACTTGGTGCACCGGCCCCTGACGCAATGCCAATTCCCCTTGAGATGGACCAGTCGTTAGCGACAAGGAATGCTAACGCGGATGCGCCCGCATCCGGACGCGCAGACCCGGGTCCAGCCGTTCGTATGTGATTTCGCCCTCGAGCTGCTGAGTGAGGAGGTGCACGATCCGGGAGCCCAGTCCGCCCGGCTCTGCACCCTCCCGCAGGCCAATGCCGTTGTCGGACGCCGACAGCTCGATGCCGTCTCCTTTCGACAAAAAAACAACGACATTTCCTGGCCTGTCGCCAGGAAAAGCATACTTCAGCGAGTTCGTGACCAATTCGTTCGTGATCATGCCGATCGCAAGCGCGTGGTTGTTCGGCAGAAGAATGTCCTCGCAGACCACCTGGAAGGCGACCGGCCCAGATGGAGCCAAGGACTGGAAGACCTTCTCAACCACGTCATTTAGGAAGTAGCGCATATTGACCGAGCGCGAGTCCTCCTTGAGCACAAGATGGTCGTAGACCTCCGCCATCACCTGCACCCTGCGGGCGGTGGCTTCCAGCGCTGCCGCGACCTCCGGCCCGCCGTGCCTTGCCTCCAGCCGGATCATCCCGCCAAGGATTGCGAGATTGTTTTTCGTCCGGTGCGCCATCTCCTGCAGCAGCAAGGTCTTGGTCTTGTCCGGCAGCATGACCCGCCGGAGTTCGGCGCGCTGAAATTCGGCCACGATGGCTGTCCCGGCGGCGGTGATCGCGAACAGTGCATTCGTCGCGAGGAAATCGATGCCGAAGCCACCTGCGTAGCTGAGGTAGGCGCCCACGCCGACAGCGATGACCGCCGCGAACATTCCAGAGCCGCGATCGAAGATCAGGCCCGAGAGAAAAACGCCAGGCAACAGGAGGAAATATCCAGGCGCCCCGGTCTGAGTCTGCAGCGCCGTCTGCAGCACGGAGCACACCACCATGATGCAGGCGGAGATGCAGTACCGGACCGGGCTTGGAAGCCGGTGCTCCAGAACCAGGGGGTAAAGCCTGTTCATTGGATCCCAACCGCGGGCTTGCCGTTCAGTTGCTCTCGTGCACAGTGTTCCCACCGGCGCTGCATCATGGCAAGCCCAATCGGACCTTGCGGATATTCGGACGTTCCGGCTGTTCAGGCCTTTGGCTTCTGTCTCGCTGCCGCCTCGCGAGCCAATCGTTCAGCCTTCAGCTCCCGGTTCGCATGGAACGCGTGCTAGGCACGTTCATACTCTGACACCGCCACTTTGGCATCCGCATCTCAAAAGAACTTTCGAGCTTCCCGTTCGGCCGGGGTCGGCGTTCGCCGCTCCGATATGCGATTGCTCATTGCTCCCTCCCCGGGGGCGCAAACGGTCCTTTGCCCAATAGTGTGCATCAGGTCTCCCAACCTGGTTGGCAGGTTTTCTCCCGGCGAGGCTTTAAGGGGAAGTGCCGGGGTTGAGGATTCGACGCCCGGTAAGCCCGTTCGTTCCATGGGCCCGCAACACAGGCAGGCTTCCCTGGCGGCCTGGCCGCCGGCTTTTTCACTGGGGCATTCGCGGCCTTCTTGCCCTGATCGGCATCAGCATTTCCTTCCGCCCGCTTGATGCCTTGCGCGGCTTCTTGGCGCGCTTGGCGCCGATCGCCAGCGCCCTCACGGCATAGCCACCACCTGCGGGCTCGATCGAAGGATCGGAAGCTTTCCCGGTTCAACCCGGCAAGAGGCCGGTATCGAGTAGCTGCGAGACGGCCGCAGCCAATTGCGCGGGCGTAAAGGGCTTCTCCATTAGGACGCTGCCATCGACGCCCTGGGATTTCCAGTCTGGCGCGCTGGCGCTCGTCATGTAGATGACGGGAAAGCCAGGCGTGATTTCCCTGATCTGCCGCGCCAGCTCCCATCCGCTGATGCCGCTACCCAGGTTGACGTCCGTCAGCAACGCCCGACACCCCTCTCGCCCATCGCGAAAGGTGGATAGGGCCACCTCCTCCGAATGGACCGAGCAAGCCTCGAAACCGCCGTCGCACAAGGCGTCCTCGATGAAGCTGCAGATAAGAGCTTCATCGTCCACGACCAGAACGCGAATTGCAGCACTCACTTTTAAGTCTCCATCGGGACCAAGGCGGAAAGGCGGGTGGGTCTCGCGTAACGGCAGGGTCGTGGCCCCGAGTGCCGCCTCAAGCCACCGGCACACCGTAATAGGCATTCAAAGCCCGCGTGGTCGCGGGGTCACTCCAGTTCCAACTGCTCTCATCGGCATATTTGGGAGCGCCGCGGAGCTGGTCGTGGGTGATGCCGGTGACGTAGCCGCCAAGGTTGGTGTCGTATTTCAGTGCCTGCCACGGCAGCGGATAGTGATCATCACCGATGCCGAGCAGACCGCCGAAGCTCAGCACCGCGTAGGATACCTTGCCGCTGATCTTGTCGATCATGACGCGTTCGATGTAGCCGGCCTTTTCGCCGTCGGCCCCGTACACGTTGGTGCCCTCGACCTTGTCACTTCCGATCAAGCTGAACGTCTCGCAGTCTTCCATGGCCATGTTGACCTCCTGAAGTTTGTCTTCAGAAGTCAACCGGACGACCATGGCTCCGTTCCTTGGCTGAAGCCTTGGTGCCGTCGTTCTCGCCTCCGGCAGCATTCGGCCGGGACGCGACCGCAACGCCTACCCCCGGGTCTAGGATTCCTGCCGCAGCGGAACGACGCACGGCGCGCCGCTCCCACCTTGCGATTGTGGGCCGGTGCGCAGCGCGGTGATGAAAGTCTTCGAATTCCCCGAAGCGCCGGCAGTACGGCGGCCCGCGGCGGAGTCAGAAAGCCTTCGCCCGCGCCCGCTCCCGGACGGGTCGACGCCGCTGACGCCGTTGGATCCAGCCCTCCCGGATTAAGCCGGGAAGCGGAGATCTAGGCGCTGCAGGCGAAGACTCGGCCCGGGGTGCCTCGCTTCGCAGCTCTACGTCGGAAGGCCGGGCTTCCATGAGCTCCAGCACCGCGCGGCCTTTCTCTGTGATGCGCCAACCGCCGTTCACGCTCCTGTCCTTACGAGAAGATGTCGAGATCCGGCATGCGTGCGGCAAGCGCTTCGTCCGCTCGCCCCAGTCCCGTCCGCTCGTCGCAAGGATCGCCAGGTCGCGCTTGAGGTCCGGCATGACGGCGAATCCGTCGGGATAGCTCACCAGGATCTTCAGCACCGTGACCTGGAAGTTCACGCCACCCGCTCCCGCCCGCTATCGCCACATCGTCGGCGCGCCGTGAAGAGCCTCGCGGCCGACCTGCCTCAGCCGCTCGGGCGAGGTGTCGCCATTCGTCGCGGCTTCCAAAATGCTTAAAGCTACGTGGGTGCGTGCGCCGGTCTCATAGCGCGACACGTCTTCGCAGACCTCGTCGAGGACGATACGCCGAAGCGCGGTCATTGCCGGATCGAACATGAGGCCCCCAAGGAAAAAGATTGTAACGCAATCACAATCACATGGGCGCCAAATTCAAAAGTGTTTAGCGCCCCAATATCCAGCAAAGTCTGCACTCGAGATCCGGCTCGGCAAGCTCAGAAAGTGGCCGCACCGCAGTGCGGATTGAACCTGCCTTCGGTCAAGCTGTTGCGCGGGCCCCGGCGCCGAGGCATTGCGGACAACCAGCAACCAACGCCTGGTTTTCCCGTTGTCGAGCCGGGAAAGAAACGAGAAAGGAATGATCCGATGAGGAAGTTTGCAATGGTGGGGCGACCGGAGGCGTGATCGCCGGCGCGGTCACGGAGGGCTTGCTGCCTCGGCGTATGCCTGGGGACCGCGTCCGGGCTTCTATGACTACGGTCCAAGGTACTATGGCGCCGGGTACTAAGGCGGACCACACGCCTACGACGACGGATACGATGCTCCGTAATCACGTGCCGAGATCTTTGGTTTCGGCGATGACCCACACACCGCCCTCGGGCCCATTCGCACCTTTGACGATACGGCCGATGTCGTTCGCGATCCAATGGGGTTCTTTGACAAGCAGATCGATGGGCGGATCGATGATTCCGCAGCGGGCTGGAAAGGCCGTTCGGGTGACTTCCGGCAACCGCACACCGTTTCGTATCGAGGCCATCGACGCGCCACATCCGGGAGCGACGGACGCCACACTATCGGGCCCCTTGGTGGTCCAGTTCCAGCTTCGTCGGACGCGTTGGCCCCCTAATCCGCTGGTGACGCTACTTTTCAAGGTACCGAAAGAAGGCACCCGCAGAATCATTTTCCCAAGGTGCAGTCTTCTCATACGAGACCTTATCCCCGAGGCGCAAGGCTGTGACTCACTGCCGCGCCTTGAACCGGTTCAAGGGGACCTCGTTGCAACGCAGCTCGCCTTTCGACGATGGCATGGTTCAACAGTTCGAGCACCAGGCCAAATGCTGCCAGCTCTTCTTCGTCGATGGCGGCATCATCGTAACTTTCGAGCGTTTCCGCGATGATAGCATCAGCCTCGCGCTGCAGGGCTAGCAGTTCCTCGTTGGTTTCCGCGGTCCGCGCGCTGGAAACCATGGCCAGGAGCCTGTTGCGATGGCTGGTGTTTTCCTCCCTTTCGTCCCGATTCAAATAGCGACGCAACCAGGCGCCGGCCGAACCGATCGCGGAGAGAAGCAGGAGAGCGAACCAGAAGTAGTCGCCGTATCTGTCAAGAAAGCTGCGTTCGCTACCTTCGATGACGGCCGCCGCTCCCCGGTGCACGGGCAGCTCGGCATCTTTCTCGGTGTCAGGCTTGGTAATGTGTGCAGCCCCCGGCACTTGTCTGGCAATCGCCTGACGGATAGCGAATAATTGCCGGAAAAAGGCCGCAACCGTCGCTTCAGACAATGTCTTTCGCGCCACGATCAGGTGGCTGACGCTGACCGTCTCAACCTTGTCATCTGGCCAAGCCGGATCGGCATTGAAGACGCCGGGCGGAATTTCCTCGGATTCATACCGCGGGTGCTTCAGAGCGATGGCTTCCGATGTCTCGATCGCGAGAAACTTTGGCGCGCCTCGCACGCGGGTCGTTGCAGCGATGGCATCAAAGGTGATTTTGCTATCGAGCGGACCGACCGCCATGAAAGCATCGAGGGTCGGGTCGCGTGCCAGCTCCTCGATGTGGTCCGTCCCAAAGTGCATAATCGCGACCTTGTCCGCCTGCACGCCGGAGGCGCTAAGGATAACCCGCAGGAAAGCAGCATTCGCCGGGGTCCGCCCAATTACGCCGACACGATGCCCCGCGAGATCTGCGATCTCCTTGATTTTCGGCGCGTGCTTTCTTTTGGGGGCCTTGCCCGCAAGTCCGGAAGGCGCCCACAGCACAACGAAGTTCTTACGCAGCGTGGCGACGGTCTGCGCGTCGGCGGGCATATCCAGGTCGCCGCGACCGACCGCAAGGTCGGCCCTGCCAGCACGAAGCAACGCGAGGGATTCGACCGCCCCGACGGCTTTGATCGGGGACAGCTTGACGGTTCTGCTTTCGCTGGCGAAGGCATCGGCCATCGCCTCAACTACTTTGTGATCATCGCTTCCGGGAGGCCCAACCGCGATCCGGAGAACTTCCGGCCGCAGCGCATAATACAGTGCGCCCGCTGCGGCGCCAAAGACTAGAAATCCAACGGCCAGGACAAGCAGCAATGAATTGCTCCTTCTCCGCCGTCGGCGGGCAGCGTCATTGGTTTTATCTGTATCGCTTGACGAGGACATGTGCCGCTGCCAGCCAGAGATCAAAGCGCGTCCTGCTTCCTAGGATATCTGCCGCGAGCGCTTGGTGGCAGCGCGAGTGATGAACAACTAGGCAAACCACGACACTCGCCGTCTTTCTTCGCCTGCAGCGGCGGAATCCTGGGTGCCGAGCAATCTTCAACGCGGTCTCGATCTTGGCGAGGAGCGCCTGGATTTCGGCTCGCTCGTTCGGGCCGAGATCGGCTTCGAGCCGCGCCAGCAATTGCTCCTTCTGTCCCAGGAGCTTTGCAATAGCAGACATCTCATCACCGCGAAAACGTAATCGACGGCGAAAGGGCCGCTCAGAGAGCGGCCCCTTTTCTAGTTCACCAGCTCCGTGTGCCGAAGCTGAAACCGATGCTTGGGCCACCGCCGTAGTAGCCGTAGCCGCGATCGTAATAGCCTGGACCACTGTAATAGCCGTAGCTGCGGCGGACCACGTAGCCGTCGTCTCCGCCGTAGTAGCGTTGGACATAGCGGGGACCGCGGGTCCGGTAGCAGCGGCCATACTCGTTACAGACAAGACGGACCTGCTCGATGTCCGAAGCCTCATTCGACGCGATGGCTGCAGGTGCAAGAGGGGCCGCACTCGCAGACGACGCCATCAAGGTCGCGGCGAGAGCTCCAAGCGCGATGTTCTTCATGGATATTCTCCTTCCTTGGCGAGATCAGTCGATCTCTTCGATGATGCGACGTTCATGGGGTTCGACGATGTAGGTCCGGCTGTCCCGGTTGATGTACCGGTATTCGCGAAGGGTCGGAGCATCCCGATAGACCTCTTCGGGAAACGCTTCGATCTCCACGCCTTCCGGCACGCGCTCTCCGGTGCGGATCTCGGTACGAACCGAGCTGCCGGTGGTTGTGCGCCGCTCGCGCTCGACCGGCCGCTCCTTGGCGTGCTTGCGGATGACCTCGCGGTCCCTGTCGCTGAAGGTCGTCTTGCGCTGTTCGGTGCGCGCCGGCGCGGCCGCCGTGGAGCGGCCCGAGTACGGCAGGACCGCGACGATCTTGTAGCTGGAGGGCTCCACGATCACGATCTCGTCCCTCACCAGCACGAAGTTGTAGCCCCGGTACTGGGGCACGATCTCGACGACCTCCGCAGGCAGCGGCTGCAGACGTACATCGCGCGGCACGGCCGTGCCGACCGATAACGAGAAATTCACGCTGTTGAGCGGTTGCACATTCAGGTGTGAAATCGACGTACTGATCCGGGTCCGCTGCTGATCGTTGATGTTCACGGACGCGTTCACGTTCGTGCTCGACGAGCGATCGGCCGTATTCTGCTGGCTGTTCGGCTGCTGGGCCGTGGTGGTCGAATTGCTACCCGTCGGAGACTGAGCCTGATTGGTGCCCGAAGCCGGTGGGTTCGCGCTCTGCGTCTGATTGTTCGCAGGCGGATTGGTCTGCGCCTGGTTCGAAGGCGGAATAGTCTGGTTGGAGGGCTGGCTGGTCTGCGCTTGGTTGGTAGAGTTATTCGACGTGGGCGCCTGCGTGGTGTTGGTGCCCGTACCGGAGTTGGACGTTTGGCCTGCAGCGCTCTGGCCGGTCGCTGGCGGAGGCTGCGTCTGGGCCGAATTCGTCGAAGGGTTGGTCTGCGCGGATCCCGGAGCGGAGTTGGACGACGGTGTCGACGTCGAAGAGGACGGCGGCGTCGACGTGGAATCCTGTTGATGCTGCGTAGCCGACGGATTGGAGCTCGACGTGCTCGGAGAAGATTGTGCGAGAGCCGAAGTCGCGAGCGCGACTGCGGCGGTCGTAGCCAACAATAAACGCTTGTTCATCTGAAATCCTCCTAATTGGTAATTGGTCGCCGAACAACACCGGACGAAGGGGCAGGTTCCAGAACGGGAAGTTTCGGCAAATCGGCTGAGACGGCGCCGGCGGAAATTCTTCAAGCCGCAAGAAATTAGTCTCGCGACATGAGCAGTGTGCCTTCCAACTGCCGGGAGAAACGGAACTTCGCGGCCGCCTGCCCGTTGGCAGTGACTACTTATAAGCCATTGGAGGAGATACAATGAAGAAGCTGATCGTGTGCGGCGCCCTCGCCGCCTTCGTCCTCGGCACCCAGGCCGCAGGCGCTGCTGAGTTCTACATCGTTCGTGATGCAACGACCAAAAAGTGCACCGTTGTCGACACCAAGCCAACGACGACCACGACGACGGTCGTGGGCGACGGCGTCTACAAGACCAAGACGGAAGCCGAGTCCGCCGTGAAGACCACCAAGGTCTGCACCGAACAGTAAACGGCCATCGCAGGGCCGAGCCGGCCTCGCGAAAACGTTCTGAAGGCCATTGGAGGAGAAGATGCCTGTACTGATTTTATGGGGCGTTCCCCCGTGCTCGGTGATGGCGGCGTCGGCTATTGGAGTCGACCGTTAAGAAGCCGGATTGAGCTGAGCTGGACAGTTGAGCGTGCGCGCCAGAGCGAGACCAACAATAGGCGCAAAAGTTCTCTGAACCAGGCGAGGATGCGACGGAGGTTGTGTCCGACGGCGGAGAGGATGACGTTGGCGGCATCGCCTGCGCGGCCCTTGAGGTAGCACCGGCCGAGGTGTCCTTCAGCTTTGAGGTGTCCGATGATGGGCTCAATGGCGGAGCGGCGGCGCAGCTCACGCTTGATGGCGCCAAAGACACCGCGCTTCTGGCCGGAGATGAAGACGCGGCGGGGATTTTGCGCGTCGTGGCCGCGGTAGCCCTTGTCGACATAGGCCCGCTCGATCGCACAGCCGGTGAGTGTCTCGGTGCGGTCGATAACGTCCCGCAATGTGTGACCGTCGTAAGGGTTGTCGGGCAGCGACCTGGCATGCAGCACGAACAGGCCACCGGGAGCCCGGCGATTGTTGGTAACGATGGAGGCCTTCACGCCGAACTCATAAGGTGCGGCGGCCTTGCCCTTGCCGATGCACTCCACCTCCGGGGCATGGAAAGAATAAAGCTTGAAGCCGCGCTGGCGCTGCTGCTGCGAGCGGATCTGCGTGGCCCGGCCAAGCGGGAGGGCGAACGCCTCCTCCAGCGTCGCCTGGCCTTCGATCTTGCGGCGGATGTCGCGGATGATCCGCCCCAGCCGGCTGCGCAGGATACGCAGCTGCCGCTGATGCCGGTTGAACTGTTTGGCATGAGCGTAACGGCCCGCCATCATCGCCGCGCTTTTGGCCACGCGACAATAGGATTGCCGCAGCCTGACCCGGTGCTTCCTCGCCAGGCGGTTCAGCCCCCGGATCGCGGCATGCAGCAGTTTGGCGTCGGTCGGGAAGCTGATGGCCTTCGGTTGCACTGTGGTGTCGACCGTGACCCGCTTGAGGTCCTGGCTGCGTAACGCACCGGTCGCGTGCGCCACCCGAAGGCTCTCGGCCAACAACCGCTCCAGCTTGTCGCCGAGCCGCTTGCGCCAATGGCTCAGGTCCGAGCGCTCGTGCGGGAAAACGTGCCGGAAAAACTCTTCGCCGGTGAAGAACTGGAAGTACGGATCGTGCACCCAGCGCTCGCACACCCCCTCATCGGACAGCCCGTAAATGTGCTTGAGCAACAGCAGCCCGATCATGAAGCGGGTCTCGATCCCCGGCCTGCCGTTCTCGCTGTAGAGCGGGGCGATCTCGCCGTCGATCCAGTCCCAGTCGATCTTGCCGGCAAGCAGAACCAGTTCGTGCTTCATGTTGATGATCTGGTCCAGCCGTGCCCGGAACAGATCGTTCGATCCCGTCGTCTTGTGCTTCTTCGGCCGCATCGTCCCCTCGATGCGCCACACAAGCACGGTTCACCGCGAAGGGGAATCCACAGAACGAATTTGCAAGGTTTGCGACGCTCAAGCTTCACATCCCTGCAAATCTCAAACGCTCCCAAACCCCAAAAACAGAATCCCGTTCAATCGCTTACAGGCTTGTTCACAGCCGACTATTGGATAGTTTCTGCAGCGAACGGTCCGCATGAAAGGCTCGCCCGCAAACCGGGCGATTTTTTTTGGACCATTGGGCCCGGCAGAAAAAAGGGCCCAGCGGGGGCCCTTTTTCCGTGAGTTCTCGCCGCACTAATTGTAGTCCGAGTATTTGAACTGCGGGAGCGCCTTCAATTGCTCCTTGTTGCCGCTCATGACCGCGTGGTCCGGGACCCAATCGTTCGCGTTGCGGTTCGTCGTATTCGTCGAAGCCGCGCCGGTGGTGGTGTCGCGCGAGTTGGTCGAGGTGCTGCTCGAGCTGGTCGAGGTGCTGCTCGAGCTGGTCCGGACCGGCTCTTCGACGAACTTCAGCTTGTCCATCGAGACGGCGATGTCGTGCTCGCCCATGCCCAGAAAGCCGCCGATACCGATCACCACCGCGTTGATCTTGCCTGCCTTGTCGACGAGCAGTTCGTTGATGTCTCCGAGCTTCTCGTTGGCCTCGTTGTAGACGTTCAGGCCTATCAGCTTCGAAGCGCGCCAATTTCCTTTGAGCGCCATCTTCGCATCGGCCGGCTGGCCCGTGACCGCCGGCGCGGCGCGATCGGCGGGCTGGGTGGATTGCGCGAACGCGCCGCCGCCGATCACGGCAGTGCCAAGCAGAGCGACGGCAAGAAAGCTTTTCATCGATTTTCTCCTCCAACGTGAGCCGCACCCGTTCAAGATGCCGGGCCCCAACGCGCGCGATTGCCACTTGTTCCTGATGGCTCTTTCACTCGGAACGGGGCGCAAACCCTGCTTGATGGCGGTCAGGACCCAGTCCACCAACGATGTTCGGTGCTCACGAGCCGGACGACAATTCCCTTGCCTTGGGAGCGAAAGCAAGCCTGCCGAACCTGATTCGAACAGTCTTCCGCTTGCTTCGCGGAGTCGCCGGCTGCTGGACCTCCGGCTGTGGAGGAGGCACTTCGTCCGCAAGAGAGGCCGCCGCGAGAAGAACAAAAGCCGCCGTGGAAAGAATGGTTTTTCGTGCGAGCCTCCTGATCGGCAACTCAACGAAGAGACTCCGAAGCCGTGCCGACTTCCGGGCGAAATATGGTTGACCTCGTCTCGAATCCTTCGCGTCCTCCGCGGCCGAGCAGCTCGCGATATCGGCGTTCGTACTCTTTCACCATCCGGCTCGCGGCGAAGCGCTCCTCGAACCGGGCGCGGACCACTCTTCTGTCCAGCCGGCCCAGTTCGTTCACTGCCCTGATCGCCTGCTCCTCGTTATCCACGATAAAGCCGGTGACGCCGTCTTCCACCACTTCGGGCACCGAGCCGGCTCGGTAGGCAATCACAGGTGTCCCGCACGCCATCGCTTCGATCATGACGAGCCCGAACGGCTCCGGCCACCCGATCGGAAACAGCAACGCGGCGGCCCCGGCGAGGAACGGCTGCTTCCCGATTTCGTCCACTTCGCCGACAAGTTGGATCTCCGCGCCATCGATGTTCGGCTCGAGCTTCTTCTTGAAGTAGGCCGTCTCCGCGCGCGGTATCTTGGCCGCTATCCGCAGCGGCGTCCGCGCGGCGCGTGCGATGCGTATGGCGGCCTCCGGTCCCTTGTCCGCCGTCAGCCGCCCGAGGAAAGCCAGGTACGAACCACGTTCGCAGGACGGCCTAAACAGATCATTGGGCAGCCCATGCTGGATCGTCGCGATCCAGTTCGCATCCGGAAGTGGTCGACGCTGGTCGTCGGAAATCGCGACGAAGGCCGCGTTTGGGAAAGCCCCGATCACATCGGACAGCCCGGGAAGGTCGAGCCGGCCGTGCATTGTCGTCAGGAACGGCACGCCGGTCCGGCTTAGCACCGGAAGAGGCAACCAGTCGACGTGGGAGTGGATCACGTCGAAATCGCCCGCGCGATCGGCGATGGCTTCGATCAGCAGCGCGCATGCGGCGTTCGGATCCGTTCCCCTTCGCCCCAGGCGCAGCGCACGCGGCCAGACAGGATGGAGCTTTCCCTTTGTCTTCGAATCCCCGCTCGCGAACAGGGTGACGTCGTGTCCGAGCTCGACCAGTTCGTCGACAAGCCAGGCGATCACGCGCTCCGTGCCGCCATAGAGCTTCGGCGGAACGCTCTCGGCCAATGGAGCAAGCTGGGCGATCCGCATCGCTAGGCCCCGACCACGGACTGCATGGCAATCACAACGACCGCGGAACCGAGGTATGAAATCGCCAGCAGCGTCCAACTGGGCTTTGCGCTTTCGCAGACCATCCGCGCGACGAACATCTTCACGCCCGTCAACCTTCGTCTTCGGGAGGCTGGTGCAAGTAGGCTATCCCGAAGCTGGCGAGATCTTCGGCATCGCACTCTCGCTCTTCCCGTCTCCTGTGCAAATAGCGCTCGAGCAGGCAGCGGCGGCTGTCGTGAACGTCAACGTCGGGGTGCGCCGCCCGGTATACGATCCAGGCCGTCTCTGCCGCCCTTCTCACCGTGACTTCGTCGACCATCCTCACGCTCCAAGCGACCGCATCCAGTCGCTGCCAACTCAGCGCGATGGCGAAAGTTTCCAATTTTCCCCGAAATCTTCGACCTTTGGTGGAGAAGCGCTCGACAGGCCGATCAGAAAGCTCTCGCCCGCGGCGTGATCGCGGATCCGGTTCAGCGCGATGATCTGGCCATATGGCCCCTAAGCACAGCTCCGCAAAAACCGGTCGACGGCGCGAAAAGTGTCATAGACGGTGGATTTCTTATGAAAGGCACGCGATCAGCTAGCGCGTCGATTCTTTGCCCCAGGTGATCAACCAGCAGCTTCGCACCGACAGTCATGCAGCCCCCAAGGCACTTGGACACTTGAACAGAGATGCCGCCAATTGCGGCCCTCGTGTTCGGCGGAGTAAAACGCCGCGGAGACCTCGAGCGATGCCAGAAGATATGGCGCCATCAAAAATCCTGCGCGAGACGATCGGCTTCATCAGCTTGACAGTCGCTCGGCTCGCCGGACGGCATTGACCGTCGGCGGGTCGATCATCGCGACCATACCGACATTGTTTCCGGTGGCGAGCGGCTTCGAGCGCCACCATGGCGCCATTGCAGCCTCGCCTGCGGCGCGCTTCTGGGCCGCTCGGGTGGCAAGGATCGTGGTCACCGCCCGGGCGCGCGCCAGCTCCTTGGTTCGCCTTCCGCTTATCCTGAAGCGGTAAGCCAGCGGTCCTTTCCTTTTGGGCGTTTTGGGCGGGAAATGGTTAAGCTGACGTTCAAGCCAACGTGCCGACCAGCACCAGGCGGGCCGGCGCCACTGGCATGGTCCTGACTCGACGAAAACCAAAAGCATCGCATACTAGGCGAGGGTCGTGCCGATCAGGAGCCGCGCCGAGGCGGACGCTGCCGATGCGCGGCTGCCGCATGCGACTTATGCCGGGTTTCATCAGCCGGCCGCCACCCGCGCCGGCGGCGGCCGCTGGCATTTTGGCGGTTTTTCTCGACATCAGGCGAACCGGTTTCTGCCACGTTCACCGTCCGAAGCAAACACGCAGTGGCTGAGATGGGCGCTGGCGAGGCATCAACGGCGAGACACCCCAACGGCGCCGGGCCGTCCGCCATGAGCTCAGCGCACCGCTGATCGCCAATTTGGAAACTGGATGCGTGAGCAGCGTGCCAAGCTCCCACGGCGCAACGATGTCGCTAAGGCGATGGACTACATACTCAAGCGCTGGAGTGCGTTCACCCGCATCCTTGAGGACCGACGCATCTGCCTGTCGAACAACGCCGCCGAACGAGCCCTGCGCGGCATTGCCCTCGGGCGGAAGTCGTGGCTGTTCTGTGGCTCCGACCGCGGTGGCGATCGTGCCGCGATGAGGTACAGCCTGATCGTAACCTGCCTATGCCGAGTGCGGCATAGGCAGGTTTATGCCGCCCGCCGAACTATGCCGAGTCGGGGCGTTTTCCCCAGATTTCTCGCTGACCGGCGTTTGGTCGGTTCGGCATAGTTCGTTCTGTGCCTCCGCTTTCAACAGCGGAGAACAGGAAGATGGAAGTTGAAGAGTACTTGGGTAGAAGAAGCCGGCTGTACCGGCGTCTCAGAAGCGGGCCGCACGGACAGTTCGTCGAGCGCTACGCCGCTCGTCTCGTCGAAGAGAGGCTCGTTCGGCACGGCACGTGGCGTTGCCTCAACGTGGTTGGCGGGCTCCTGAGTTGGATCGCGGGCCGTCGCTACAAGCTGGTCGATCTCGATGAGCAGGTCGTTGCGCGGTACCTCCGACATCGAGGCGGGAGGCAGTCTGTCCAGCCCGGTGACCGAGCTGCACTCAAGCGATGGCTGTCGGTGCTGCGCGAGGAAGGCGCGATCGCGCCGTTGGTGCTACCGCCTCTCACCCCGCACGAACGGATCTTCAAGGAGTTCGATGCCTACCTGCGATCAGAGCGCGGCTTGGCCCCGAGGTCCATCGTCCGCCATCTCCCAGTCATCCGCAGGTTCCTGCACGAGGTGTGCTCCGGCGGCGCCGGCGCCCTGTGCAAGATCAGCCAAGAGGACGTGATCCGCTACGTTGAGCGCCACGCCCAGGATTGGAGCCCGGGAACAGGCAAGGCGATGTGCTGGTCGTTGCGTGCCTTTCTCCGTTACCTCCACCATCGGGGGCTGAACTCGCGCTCGTTGGCGGATTGCGTTCCATCGATGCGCCGATGGAAGCTCGCAACTCTACCGACCTATCTGCCTGCCGCTCAGGTGCGGAAGGCTCTCGACGGTTGCGACCGAGAGACGGTGATGGGACGGCGCGACTACGCCATTCTGTTGTTGCTGGCCAAGCTCGGCCTGCGGGCCGACGAGGTTGCGACGCTCACCCTCGACGATATCGACTGGCGCGCCAGCGAGATACTCGTTCGCGCCAAGGGCCGACAGCGCGCACGAATGCCGATACCGCCAGACATTGGCGCGGCTATCGTTGTATATCTGCGCAATGGCCGCCCAAAGTCGTCGTGCCGACGGCTGTTCGTCCGCACACTCGCGCCACACGTCGGCTTTGCTTCCGGATGCGCGATCAGCATGATCGCCAAGGCCGCTCTCGATCGCGTTGGAATCGAAGGTTGCGCCCACCGCGGCGCCCATATCTTCCGACATAGTCTCGCTACAGAGCTTCTCCGATCTGGGGCGACCTTGTCGGAGATCGGACAGTTGCTGCGGCACGAGAACCACGACACCACCCGGATTTACGCGAAGGTCGACATCGATGCGCTGAGAACATTGAGCCTGCCCTGGCCGGGAGGCGTGCAATGACCGATCTGCGCTCCGCACTCGATAAGTACCTGAGCATGAGCAAGGGGTTGGGATACAAGTATGAGCACCAGACCCGTCGGCTCGCCGACTTCGTCGCCTTCATGGAGAAGCGCAAAGCCAGGATCATCACGACGAAGCTGGCAATGGAATGGGCAACGCTGCCGCCCGATCGTCATGCATCCTGGGCGCTGCGATTGAGCGACGTGCGCGGGTTCGCGCGCCATGTCGCCAACTTCGATCCGAGAACGGAGGTGTCGCCCGTCGGCATGCTGCCCGGATGGAAGCGCGCCAAGCCCTATGTCTACAGCGACGCGGAGATCGATGCGTTGCTGACGGCAGCGCTGGCTCTGCCGCCAGCGGACGGGCTGCGCCGATGGACCTACCATACCTTGTTCGGGCTGATCGCGGTGACAGGCATGCGTATATCCGAGGCGATGGGCCTGGAGCGTGATGACGTCGACCTCGACGCCGGCGTGCTGACGGTCCGGCTGACCAAGTTCGCCAAGTCGCGGCTCGTGCCATTGCATCCGACGACGAGAACCGCGCTGCGCGACTACGCCCACCGGCGCGATGCGCTGCTCGGATCACGCTGCGGCTCGACCTTCTTCGTTGCCGAACAGGGAGGCCGATTGCTGCACCAGTACGTTCATCGCGTCTTCTGGCGATTGTCCAGAGAGATCGGGCTGCGGCGCCCAGGTGATCGTACCGGCCCACGCGTGCACGACTTCCGTCATCGCTTCGCCATCCGGACGCTGCTCGACTGGTATCGTGAAGGCAAGGACGTCGAGCAGCAACTCCCAGTTCTCTCCACTTACCTCGGCCACGCCTGCGTGCGCGATACTTACTGGTATCTCTCGGCCTGCCCCGAGTTGATGGAAGAAGCGGCGCGGCGTCTCGATCGGCGATGGGAGGTGACGCCATGAAGCCCGCCTGCAATGTCGCCACGTTGATCGAGCGCTTCTTCACCGAGCGCCTCATGCGCCAGCGCAATGTTAGCGCCAACACGATCGCCTCCTACAGGGACACGTTCCGGCTGCTGTTCATGTTCGCACAGGTGCGGCTGCGGAAGTCCCCATCGGCCCTGACGCTCGCCGATCTGGATGCAACGTTCAT
This sequence comes from Bradyrhizobium brasilense, assembly GCF_029714345.1. Classification (NCBI taxonomy): domain Bacteria; kingdom Pseudomonadati; phylum Pseudomonadota; class Alphaproteobacteria; order Hyphomicrobiales; family Nitrobacteraceae; genus Bradyrhizobium; species Bradyrhizobium brasilense. The sequence continues at coordinate 1,883,138 of NZ_CP121669.1, read as the reverse complement.
CGGCGCGTTCCTCACCGATCTCGAGGTAAAGCGCGGCGCCAGCGCGAAGACGCGTAACCTGCGTCTGACGGCCATCCGATCCTTCTTCAGGTTCGTGTCCTTCGAGGAACCGGCACACAGTGCGCTGATCCAGCGCGTGCTCGCCATACCGAGCAAACGCCATGACAAGCGACAGGTGCACTTCCTGACGCGCCCCGAGATCGAGGCGGTTCTCGCCGCGCCCGATCGAACGACGTGGCTTGGTCGCCGCGATCACACCTTGCTGCTGGTCGCGGCCCAGACGGGCTTGCGCCTCTCAGAGCTGACTGGCCTTGACCGGGATGCCGTCCACCTCGGGTCTGGTGCACACGTACGATGCGTCGGTAAAGGGCGGAAGGAGCGGACCACTCCGCTGACCACACTCGCTCGGTGTGCGCTCCAGGCATGGCTCAAGGAACCGTTGCGGAAAGGAGCAACAGCGTTGTTCCCGAACGTGCACGGGGGCCGGCTCAGTGCCGATAGCGTCCAGTCCCTGCTGGGAAAGCATGTTCGTGTCGCTCACAAGAGTTGCCCGTCTTTGAAGGCCAAGAGCGTGTCACCGCACGTGCTGAGGCACAGCGCTGCGATGGAACTGCTGCAAGCCGGCGTCGACTGCTCCGTGATCGCGCTGTGGCTCGGTCATGAATCGGTCGAGACGACGCAGACGTACCTGCACGCCCACCTCGCCCTGAAGGAAGCTGCCCTGGCGAAGCTCAAGCCGTACGAGCGCGGCAAGCGAACCCGCTTCCAGCCGAACGACCGCCTACTCGCCTTCCTCGAGGCGCTCTGAACGACCAGACTATGCCGAATGGAACGGGGCTGCCCTGCACGCGATCGACGGTGCCAGCGTGACAACGGCGTGCCATACCAAATCCGTTCGGCATAGTTCGGCGGGCGGCATAAACGGCCAAGATGAACGACCTCGCTCCACAAGCTTGGCTCGCCGACGTCCTGGCGCGCACCGCTGCACATCCGGTCCAACGGCTCGACGAACTCCTGCCCTGGAATTGGCGCGACCAGAACAAGCAAGCCAATCAGGCTGCCTGAGTGAGCGCTACGCGGTCCTCACCGGCTTTCAATTACCCACATTGTCGACGAGTTCTGATTGAGAGGCCGAAGACGATGTCATGGAGGCGTGTTAGTCCTCGCCAGACAACCATGTTTCCTGGCGGCGGATCGTGGTTGCGAGCGAGGTAGCCGCCGAGCATGGCGATCTGGAGCAAATAGGTGGCGAGGGTCTTGCGCAAGATGCGCGGCTTGGCCCGCGCCGCGTCGATGGCATCAAGCGTCGCAATTTCGGTTGTGGTGAGAACTGTCTCCGGCGCAACCTCGGGCTTTGCTCGTGCGGACATGGTGAGGAAGAAGATACGCCAGCTGACCATCGCGATGAGGGCGAGGAACTTGGCCAGCCGCTCGGCGGTCTCAAGCCTCGCCTCTTCGGCGCGGCAGCCAGACTTCATTACCTTATGAAACACCTCTGCTTTCCAGCGCAAGGCGTACCATTCGAGCTTCTCGATGGCGATGGCGAAATCTCCGACCGGCAGATTGGTCACCAGCTTCCAGTCGATCGGCGGACGGCCCGCCGGCGGGTCGATCTCAAGGGCTTGGATGTAGGTGAGAAGCTGAGGACTGTATCGCTTCTGCTTGCCGACGGGCGGCAAGGTTTGGATGGTGGCGAACTTCACGTGCACGCACGCCGTCTCATCCTGTCCGATCGCGACGTAATGGCGTCCCGCCCAAGGCGCCGCCGAGAGCTGGGTGAAGACCCGATGAGCTCTATCCCGTGGCTCCGCGCCGGCGGGCGCGGCGGCCAAGCGATTGGTCTGCACTCGCACCAGAAAGCGCGTGCCGAGATCCTGCGCCAAGCAAAAAAGCTCGTAGATATCGCTCTCGCGGTCGGCCACATGCACGCAGCGCTCCGGCGTGCCCACGAGCGCCATCGACTGGCGCAGGTTCTCCAGCCAGCGATAGCTTTCCTTCGTCTCGATCGGCACGCGCGTGGGGTTCACGTGCCGCTTGAGCGTCCAGGTCCCCTTGAACTTCGTGCGTGTCCAGAACTTCGCTGCCGTCAGCCCGAGCGGCGTGCCGCCGAGGGTTACAGCCAAGCTCGAATGCATCAGCACCCCACACAAGGTCACCACGTTCGGCTGACCCGCCTTATAGCGTCCGGCGTTGATGGTCTTGGTGAAGCCGATCTTACCCGGCTGCGCACGGCTGTAGATGAACTCGGTTGTATCCTGCAAAATGAGGATTGGTCCGTCGTTCGCCGCGCAGCGCCTGGCGGTCGCGGCAAAATGGCCGGCCAGCATCCCATGCTCGGTCACGCGCGGATTGTCGAAGAAGCGATAGGCGGCCTTCGTCGCCGCCCAGTCGCCGCACGCGGCCGGGACCGGTTGGCCGGGTGCCGCCGACATCTGATCAAGCAGGCGGCCAAATCGGCGCGCCAATCGCTTGTCCGGCAGCCCTGCCGCAACGACTTCGTCGTCATGCCAGCCTGCAGCACCAGCTCCCGTGTCTCTGCTCATCTGTGACGCCTCCGCGAATCGGCGTCACAAACAGAATCACAGAAGATTCAACCGGTGCAAATCCTACGCGCGAGATGTGGGTAATTGAAAGCCTCACCGGATGCTTACTGCAAAACAGCTGCTCTCGCCGCTGAGCTACGTCCCCAATTGCTTTACAAAATCGCCACTTGGACACAAGAATTTGGCTTTCCCTGCTGAACTCGAACAGCGGCCTCGGCCTTCGGACAGGCGGGCTCTGGCTTCACTAAAAGTCAAACCGCCGCGGAGGTGCTCAGCGCCAAGCCTTCTCGTTTTTCTTTTCGTAATCATTGAAGGCCTTCTCAAGCCCGCCTAGGACCTCGGCGGACGTCTCGAACATCGCCTTCAACTGCGGATCGTCGACCTTCTGGATGTCATCGCGCAGGTGGTTCCGGATATCTTGGAGCGCCTTTTGCATCTTCTGCGTATGGTGCCGGGGCTCGCGGTCTGCCTCACTTGCCATGATCAGTCTCCTCGTTCCTTAGGGCAGCGCCGGACACAGCAGCATCCGGGGAACGGCGGTTAACCGATTGCCGAAAGCGGCGTTCCAATTACGAAACTCGATAAAGGCGGAATGAATACAGAATTTGCTTACTGGATTTAGTGGCCGCTAACGTGACCGCCTCGACGCGGCGACGCGCGATGAATCCTTTTGCGAAATCGCAATTCACACCTGAAATTGCGATGCAACCCAAAGCGCGCGCAGACGCCTCTCACGTCACGATCTCAATGTGATCGCCGCGCCTTCCGCACGGCCGCGGGCCTGACATCCTAATAAGCCTCGTCAGGCCGGCGCACCGATGCATCGATCGTTAGCGCTTCGCGGGCGGGCCGCTCTTATTTCCTGGCAGGCCTTTGATGTTTGAGGGATCCTGCTGTCGCACGTGCTGATTTTGGGGGTTTGAACCGACTGTGCCCTGGCCCGGCGCGGGGCCGTTCTTGTTTCCGGGGGCGCCGCTAATGCCGGTTCCTGAATTCTCCGCGCTCGGAGAATTCGTGGCGCCGGTTGAGCTAGTGGCCGGCCGGCCAGGCGGCGTAGCGGCCATGCCTGGCTTTTCCTGCTCGCCGACGTAGCCAGATTCACCGGAATTGCGTGTCTTAACGCCCTTGTCAGCTTCGCTTTGTTGGCTCTGGGCCGCGGCTTGTTTGACCGTCATCGGCGTCGCCGCGATGACTGCGGCTGCAAGTGCGATAATGCATGTCCTCATGAGCATTCTCCTCCAGATTGCCTCGCACATATAACCCCCTTCGCCAGCCTGATTTCCTTTGGCCACAAAGAAAATCTCAGGGCATAGCGGTGGTCAAGACGCTAGTCAAAGCGCTCCGCTCTCCGATGGGCCCTGCTCCGAACACGGGGTGATGATGGTGGCTGTCCCCCGGTAGATGATGAAACGGGGTCACGACTTGAGTCGGCCCCAAGCATCTAAAGACGGAGGACAGCCGTGCTTTGCTATTTCGACAGCCGCGGGCGCAAGGCGAGGTCATCCAAATCGGGGAATGCGGATTTCGCCGCGCGACCACGGAGTATGCTGCCAGCTGTTCGCATGGCTAAGCTCCTGATCAGTCCCAGCTGGTCCTCACTCGGTGTATGTTGGCCGTAGGTTGAGAGTATACCCACTAGGGCGCCCGAGTGGGTCATGAGCGGCGTTGACTGTACGGCCTTAAAACCGGCGCGTCCGGCGATGTCCCGAAAAGGCAGAAATCAAAGGTCCATTGTGACGTCATCGAGAATGACGGGCTGCCGATTGAACAACGCACGACCGCAAGCACACCCATCCCTGATCGTTACACGACGAAAGCAGTTGAGAAACTCTTCAGAAAGGCCCTGCTGAGCCATGATCTCCAGATGGCCCGTCTTCCAGTCGATCAGTTGAATGTTGCCGAGCTCTTGGCCGGTAATAACCAATGCCTCGCTCAAAGCCGATTGGAGGAGCGGCAGTTCCGAAACGTCATGCATCTTCGCGATGCCTTCCGTGCCCGAACTATTAGGTGGGCGCTTTTACATTGGGCTTGAGAATTGAGAGCGACACCCTCTCCTCGATCAAAGCGCGAGATACCAAGATTTTCTCGTGAGTTTCCCTTACAACCTCGCGCGCTTCAAGAATCGCCCTGTCAGCAGAGCGCAAGAGCGCCTCTGACGACAAAGGAGGAGAACCCGCTTTCTCAGCCCTTCTGGCCAGAACAGAAGTCGTTGCATCGGTGACATGATGGACTACCGCAACGATCGCGCCATTGTCATCGAGAACCGGCCAGTTCTTAGGGTGCCAATAACGGACCTGCCAAGGGCGTCCTTCAGGCTGGATGTCATATCGTTGCATGCGCATCACCTGACCGCGTTTTTCGTGAAGAACTTTGCCAAAGGACTCGGCCAGATTGGCAACGCCGTCGGCAAATGTCAGGTGTGGATTGTCAGGGAAGGCGTCGAACATATCCAAACCGGCTAACGTATCTCGCGAGCGGGAGACGCTGCCGAGATAGGCCTCGTTGGCGTTAACAATCTTCAGATCCGGCGTGAGCAGAAGCATAGGTACAGGGGAATGCTCAAATGATCGATGCCACGCATCTTGTGCGCCGGCCATCAGAGCTTTTGGTGAGCGGAAGTTCGGTTGCACAGTCGTCATTATTGAACCGGTCTCTGAGATGCGCCCTTACTCTCAATCCTAGCTGAAACCGGCTTGTATGCCAACCAAGGCGACACCGTGGGATTACGGCATTCGCTGGGAACCATTCTGGCCCCATAGCTCCCCAGGCGTGTTGCTTCGGCTCATCTCCCGGAAGAACGTTCTTCGGGCGCAGATCGCTTTCTACCGTCCTTTGTCGGATCGAGAATGAAGATCTCGCGGACGACGCTGCCGCGGCGCTTGCAGGTTTCAAATCGGGGCGGCTGTCCTTTGGGGCCGCCGCGGCCTTCTCAACAGCCGTCGTCGCTGATGCGCTGTCCCTGCGGCGCGACGTTTGAAGCCACCGGCCGGCCGAAAGCCAGATTCACACCCCTCACATCTACGCTGCGCAAAGGCGCGATGGAATTCGACGATGAAGATGAAGTTGGACCGCGACAGGTCCTACCCGGACCGAGCGAATTGCACAAATCCACAGCTCCTCAACGATGACGAGAATTGTCTTGCTTGAGCAAATTCCTCACCCGCCGCCGCTCTTCTGTGATTGTTGGAAGAGACATGCCAAGGATGCGCGCACGTTCAAGAACGGAGTTAACTGGTCGTCTCAGCGCGACCGCGATGCGGTTCGCACTAGCCCGAGCGGCGATCATCGCTTTAAGTCGTTCAATTTCCTCGGGGGTCCACCTTCGATAATGCATGTCCGTAAATGGCTTGCCGTAACATACGTTCCTCGGTGACAACGGTCCAAACTAGGAAACGCATTTCGACTGGAACGCCCGTTGCTATCTGGAGACTACTTTCTCCGTCCCACCCGTCATAGGCCATGCCCTATACCGACGCTAACTCTTATTGGGAGGGGTCTCATTGAGTAGCTCGCTCACATCCGGCTGCTCGATCTCTGCATCGATATTTGCGGATCTGTTGCATCCGCAGAGCATGCCGGCACCGCACGTGCAGCCGAGGGGTTCGCCGGTTCAGGCGAGGCGCGGATGGCTCTCGCAAACCCAGCCAAGACCGTGACGAATGGAACAACTCAGGTTGGTCACAACGTGTCGGGGGTACGAAGTGGAGAGCCTTTATCCTCGTTGATCAGCTCTTGCTCGGCTAAGTGCCAAAAATCTTCGTCTCGTCCTTCCGGTTTGCCGGCCTTTTCCCAGAGCTGGTAGGCACGCGCAGCTACGGCTTCATCAATTCGCTTATTCATCGGATTTCTCCTAACCCTCAACGAGCGGGAGCTACATGCGTTCCTGCCTTGAACGAACTTACTCGTAGCAGCTCTTTGCCGTGACATCGCGATAGTCGATCTCGGCGACGAATGGCAGCTCAAGCCATGTAGCGTTAAGCTTCCTAATCGACTTGGTGAGCTTTGACTTCGAGCTCACGACTGTATGGAGCTGCTTTCGGATGGCTGCACGCAGTCTGCGACCAGCCGGTGCCGCCCATGTAAGCCAGCTCCTTACCCTTATGAAGCCGATAACGGGAAATTTTTGCGTTGTACTCTCTTCCCGGTAGGAACTGGTGCACACTTTGTAACTTAGAGCATTTTCATCACCTTTCGCAGGGGAAGTCCGATGGGTATCCTTCGGCAGAAAATTGAAGGGATCGAAACGATTGCAACTAAGCTTTGCCGCTGCGGCAAGCAGGCCGAACTGATCCGGACAATGCTGAACGTGCACAATGGCCGACATGTTCGCATGTTTGAATGCAAAGGCTGCAGCGGACGAACCTGGGACGACTAAGAGCTGTTTCCCTGCTACGCTGTCATGCAGGTGGGTCCTTGGAGCGACACCGGGATAATCTCGCCTCGCACCATCTTTCCCAACCCCCGTCGGACCAGACCCTGCGGGGGTATTAGTAGAAGCCAGTACTTGCGCCGCGAACCGCAAATGCTGCGGCGCGCTACTACCTTTGCGCCACGCCGCTCGGATGGGGATCCCATATAACTTGGATTTGTGTCGTGCAATTTTGCGCGTAATTGCTCTCGCAGCCACTCAAGAACGCAGCAACGCTGGGGTATCGATGGATGACATCTTTCTTCAAGAGCAGAGGGTTGAACGTCGCCGCATCAAGCGTTCCATGATCAACCGAAGTGCGCTGGTGTCCTTCTCCATGAGAGGGAGATCAATGCCATGCGTGGTCCGCGATGCCACGAACAGCGGTGCGAGTCTGCGCCTACCGGGAGCCACCGTCATTCCGACAAGCTTTCATATCTCCTTTGGCAATTTCGCGTCGTCCCGAGCTTGTCAGCTCATATGGCGAGACGGCGACTTCCTCGGAATTCGATGGACCCTTCAAGGGGAGTTGCTAGCCCGCGACGCTGCCGACTTGCCGGTCTTCTTTGCTTCATAGCTCACCCCGTAATCCTACGCGCCGGCGACGCGCGCAAGGTCCTGCTTGCGAATGCCCAGCCTGTCGCCTCACTTCCGCTACGGGGCCATCAGCACAGACATAGCGAAGAAATGTGCTACTCCTTGCGTCCTGCAGTTTGGAACTGTGTAACATTCGGCGCAGGCGGGTTCGGGAATTGCTTGACCGATAATAGATACTCTTCAACGACTTTAAGCGCCGGTTCACTGGCGAAGGGAAACAACCCAAAGACGTTGAGGTCTTCGTGTGGATCCATCTCTATGTTGAATATCTTCGGGTAGCCGGCCATGGGGGCGCTGGCCGACCCGGGTCCGGGCTGACGCTGTGGGCCAATGCCTGTCGGGTACACGTCGGTGAAGTACACGCGCCATTGCTTCCACCGCGCAGCAACGAGGTCGCCGCCGATAAAGCTCAACAGGGTGTCACGCGTTCCCGTCTCGCTTTGCCCGCGCAACACGCCGGTCTGATCAACGCCATCAATAGGCCGGTCGCTCGGCAGCTTGGCTCCGATGATGCTGGCGAAGGTTGGAAAGAAGTCCATGATCGAGAGCATTGCGTAGGAAGTCGTGTCTGGCTTGATTTGGCCCGGCCAGCGGATGAAACAAAAGGTCCGTATCGAGCCCTCGGTGGCTTCGCCAAGCTCGCCGCGAAACGGACCCGGGCTGCCCATGTCTGGCGTTCCAGCGTTGCCATATTCGCGAAAGGCTTCTCCGGATGGGCCGTTGTCCGACGCGAACACGAGCAGCGTGTTGTCATCTACGCCAAGTTCCTTCAGCGCATCGAGAATCTGACCGACGTGATTGTCGCCTTCCATCAGCTTGTCGCCATAGTTGCCTATGCGAGATTTTCCCTTGAACTGACCGGACGGCAGGTTGGGTATATGCCCCATTGAGAACGGCAGATAGAGGAAGAAGGGCTTCCCAGCGGCTTTCTGTCGTCGCATGAAGTCAATTGATTTTTCGACCAGCTCGTTATCGATGTTGGCGCGCACCTCCGGTGTGAACGGCTTGACGCTGTGTAACTCGCCGCCGGCTATTGCCTCGACGACCTGCGGCCCATGGCGCACCAACACGTCGTAGGGCACGGGTAAGGAGTGTGTGAGTTCGATCTTTTCAACGTAGGTTGCCGAGTCCCACGTCATGTCGGGAGGGATGCCGTAGTACTCATCGAACCCATGCGACGTCGGTAGACTCTGCGGGTCTTTGCCCAGATGCCATTTGCCGAAGATGGCCGTGGCATAACCTACGCTCTTGAACAGATCGCCCATCGTGACCGAGCGCGCCGAGAGCGTGTTTGGTCCATCTGGAACGAGAATGAGCGACAGCCCCTCACGGATCGAGTAACGCCCCGTCATCAGGGCTGCCCGCGACGGCGTGCAAGCCGGCTCGACCAGGAACTGGGTTAGCCGCAACCCTTCGTGGGCCAGTTGGTCAATCCGCGGTGTCGGCGCGCCACGCAACTGGCCTCCGCCATAGGGACCAAGGTCACCGTACCCAACGTTGTCGGCGAGGATGAAAACGACGTTTGGCTTTTGCGATTGCTGCGCGGTTAATGGGGTCGTTCCCAAAGGCACGGCAAGACACGATGCTAATAGAAGAGTGGATAAATTCCTGCTCACTGCCATCGTACACCTCCGTTGTGCAATGGAACGGGAGAGCGGCCGCCTTCAGGTACTCTATGCACCATTGAAGCTCTGATTGGCATTTCCGGTTGGGGTCATGAGCCAGGGTCAGCTCCACCGCGCCTATGTTCGTTAAGAGTCACGAAGAGACACTTCCCGCGTGCTGCGCGGGGCGGCCCCAAGAGGCCGACCCGCCATGCTGATCACGAATACAGTTTATTTTGCCATTGCCGTCCTGGCGGCCTCGATTTTTGCCTTCACGGAATCGAGGTTGAAGCTCGCGCCCTTCTGCATCGGCGGAAACTCGACCGCCGTCATGGCCAGCTTCTCGACCTTCTGCTGGACGAACACGAAGCGCCAGAACTCATATTTGAACCAGTCGAAGTATTGTTGCGCGCCGCATTTGGTCCCGCTATCTGGCCAGCCCGTTCGCTCGAACGGATCCAGGCGAAGGTTGGTCAGGTAGGGTACGTCAACCTTGCTTTTTTCGCCCAGCCAGCCCCCCGGTTGGTCGATGAAACGATACTTGTAGTCGTCGATGCGCACAGCCCCGAGTTCGCTCTCGCCGAAGTACCAGATTTCGTGCCGGCTCGACGGCCCCTTGCCGGTAATCATGTCCATCTGATTATAACCGTCCAGATGGCACTTGTAGGTACGGTCCCCGATGTGCTTCCCCTTCTTCAGTTCCTCGACAATGTTCGGGTTGCCGGCAGCGGCCAGCAAAGTCGGGAACCAGTCCAGCCCGGAGATGATGCCGTTCTCGACCTTGCCTGCCGGCACTTTGCCCGGCCAGCGGATCATCGCGGGCGCGCGAAAGCCGCCTTCCATGACCGTACCTTTGCTTTGAGCGAAGGGGGTCTGTCCGCCATCCGGCCAAGTGAAGACCTCGGTGCCGTTATCAGTGGTGAAGATGACAATGGTGTTGTCATCCACGCCTATGTCCTTGAGCTTTTGCATGACGATGCCGACATCGTCGTCAAGCTGTGCCATGCCGGCTTCATGAATCGACCAGCCGTTCTTGGAGTTGCGCATCGCCTGGTACTTCGGCGACAAATGCGTGACGATGTGCATGCGGGTCGGATTGAGCCACAAGAAGAACGGCTTGTTATCGGCCTTGGCCTTTTCAATGAAACTCAACGCAAAGTCTCGGATTTCATCGTCGACAGTTTCCATCCGCTTGGGATAGAGCGTTCCGGCGTCTTCAATCCTTTGCTTGCCGACCTTGCCCCAGCGCGGATCCACGGTGGCATCGTCCACATTGGTCGCCCACGAATGGATCATGTTGCGCGGACCGACTTTGTTCAACAGCTCCTGCGGATAAGCGGGGTGGGCCGGGTCTTCCATCGCGTCGAGATGATACAAATAGCCGAAGAACTCGTCGAAGCCGTGCACTGTCGGCAGAAACTCGTTCTTGTCGCCAAGGTGGTTCTTGCCGAATTGGCCGGTGGCATAGCCCATGCCTTTGAGCGCGGTGGCAATGGTCACGGCCTCCGCCGGCAAGCCTGTGGGGGCGCCGGCCTGACCGACCGTTGTCATGCCGGTGCGGATCGGTAGCTCGCCGGTGATGAAGTTGGCGCGGCCTGCGGTGCAACTTGCCTCGGCGTAATAATCGGTAAACAGCATGCCTTCTGCGGCGATCTTGTCGAGGTTCGGCGTCCGGCCGGCCATCATGCCGCGATGGTAAGCACCGATATTCCAGATGCCGATATCGTCTCCCATGATGACGACGATATTGGGCCGCTGGCCGCTCGGTGCCTGCTGCGCCTGGGCCAGTGCCTTTTCGACCGATGCGGCGGCACCCAATGCGGACGCGGCAGCCAGGCTTGTCGTCGCGAGCAATCGTTGCGACGGCTCATGTCGCGCGCAGTGTTATCCTTCTCATCGCTCATCATTTATTCCCTTTCTTATGACGCATCGAAAACCAACGTGGCTCGTGAACGTATCCACCGCTTCCGCATGGCGCGCAGCCGGACGATAGCGACGGCAGTAGTTCGGCGCGCAGAGATGCGAGCCGCCTTTGAGAACCTTACGGGGAATTTTGATGCTGGGCAGAGACGGGTCGTGGCTGTCTTGCTCACGCCCGCCGCGTGGATTGTCCGGAATGCAACACGCCTTGGCCGCATCGGGCTCATGTCTGGTGGACCACCAATCTGCGGTCCACTCCCAGACGTTACCGATCATGTCATGGAGACCGTAGCCGTTTTCCGGGAACGCCATCACCGGCGAGGTGCGCGCGTGACCATCGCGGCTGAGATTTTCGTACGGAAAAGCGCCTTGCCAGGTATTCGCCATTGGCCTGCCGCCGGGCATGAACTCGTCGCCCCAGGCGAACTCGGCGTCGTCGAAGCCGCCCCGCGCGGCAAACTCCCATTCAGCTTCGGTCGGCAAGTCCTTGCCAGCCCATGTCGCATAGGCCTCAGCATCGCGATAGGCGATGTGGACCACGGGATGATCGTCGAGGCCGCTGATCGAACTGCGGGGGCCGTATGGCCGGCGCCAGTTGGCGCCAAATTTGATATTCCACCATTGCGACCAGTCGCGCAAATCGACCGGACGCCTCGGCGGCGTGAAAACCAGCGAGCCTGCCTTGAGCATGCGTGGCAGCGCACCCGGATAATCCCTGGGGTCAGGCCGTGTCTCCGCTGACGTCACGTAGCCTGTTGCGTTGACGAACTTGCGAAATTCGCGATTGGTGACCGGCGTCCGGTCCATCCAGAAGCCGCTCACCGAGACGCGATGGACCGGCGCCTCTTCGGCATAGTGCCTGTCAGAACCCATGCGGAACGTGCCGCCCGGAATCCAGACCATACCCCTCTCACTGGGCCCGTCCGACAAAGGTACGCCTGCCGCAACGGCAACGTCGTGCATGGGCTACTCGCAGAACGATTTCAAAGTTACTAGGGCCGCCCATCTCTCGGCGGCTTCCAAACGTCGGTTCAGCCGGGGAGGAGCGCGGCCTAACACCTTCGTCGGTCAACATGACAATCGAACATCTGAAGCGGTGGCACGTTCGCAGCGACACAACCGTCTAATATTGATCTAGATCAATCGGGCCAGGTCGCCGCGGCGCCACCGGCGCCGACATCAATTGGAAGAAGCCATGAGCGTATGGCTACGCTCGCCTGTTAACCATCGGCGATCGCTAGCGCCCCCAACGTTTAGCGGCTGCTCTCGCGCAGGATTCGGCGCGATCATATGCGATGGGCCCAAAACACCACCCTGCCCCACTCTCCGGCGGCTGGACGTTCGTGAGGATACTTCAGCCATGCAAAGACCCGTTCGCGTGATGGCCTAGAGAAGTAGCCCCAGCGCGGGGGCGTCGCTGGAGTTCGGCTTCCGTCGTTGTTCAATTGCCGCGGGGGGCAGTGCGGCCCGCCAATGGAGACCTGTTCCTGTGCTCCCCAAACAGGCCGCCCGCATTTCAAAAAGCGGGGCCACTAGGAACGCGCCTCCGAATTTCGCTTTGAAATGTTAGGAAATGAATGGGCGCGCTCAATGCCTCGGTATTACTTCGATTTAAAGGATGGCAACGGAACAACCCCTGACGAGGAAGGCCTCGATCTTCGGGATCTGGACGCGGCACAGGACGAGGCTGCGCGATCTTTAGGCGGCATGGCCCATGATGCCGTAGCGACCCTCAGCGGTAGCGGCGCTGAGCAAATGGAGATCGAGGTCCGGGACGACGCCGGCCCCGTTATGACGGTCCGCTTTTCCTTCGCGATCAGCCGCAAGAAAGTGAGCTAACCTCAAACTGCAAAAACGGCCCCAGCCCCCGGGAAGAGCACTGAGGCCGAGGGCTCTTCCCACTCGTCATCAAAGCGAGACTAGAACCGCGCCGGCCGTTCCCTGTTCCAAAAAAAGGCCCCAGCGAGGGGACTGGCTGGGGCCTAGACTGATTGCCGAACCGCTGTCCGCCAGGATGCAGCGGTCGTCATTTTAGGGCTGTAAAAATAGGAAATGAAAATCACCTGCCCCATGCCATTGAGAATCTTGGCAAAGTTGGGTTCCCGAAATAACCGAGGTGAATCTCGCGCCCGGCGGGAGCGCACTTTCTGTATCAATTTGTTACAGCCAGAAATCGTACTTTCTCGCAGGGCGAACACGCACCTGATGGTTCAGTCAGCGCGGGAACTTAGTTCCCTTTCCCGCGTTGCTTGTGCATCATCGGCCAAGGCCTTTTCTGTGGGCGCTGGTGACTGAGAGACACTCTCGTGCTCCCGCCTGCGAAGGGGAGGGAGTGTCTGATGCCGCATGTCAAGCTAGTCGCGCGTTTGCTGTCCGTCGTTGAGCTGTCCGAGCAAGACAAGGTCCGGCTCCAGCAGATGCCTCACATCATCAAAACATTTAGAGACGGCGACCGCGTCGCACGGCAAGGCGACGTGCCCGTGCATTGTGCCGTCGTCATGACTGGAATGCTGTCGCGTCGAAGGGTTGTTTCCGAACGCAATCAAATATCGTCCATCTACGTACCGGGGGACGTACCTGATCTCCATACGCTGCATCTGCCCGTTTTGGATCACGATCTCTGCAGCGAGGGGACCTCGACTGTGGCCTTCATATCCCATTCGCATCTCCGGCGGATGTTGAAGGAATCTCCGGGGCTGACAAACGCATTTTGGCGAGAGACCCTTATCCATGCAGCGATCTACCGAGAATGGGTCGAAAACCTGGGCTCAAGGGCGGCGCTGCCAAGAGTCGCGCATCTGTTCTGCGAGCTTGCCACCCGTTTTGAGATGGTGGGTTTGCTCGACGACGATACCTTCCGTCTTCCTTTAACGCAGCAAGACCTTGCGGATGCCTGTGGCCTCTCAACCGTCCATGTCAATCGCACAGTTCAGGAACTGAGAAAGATGGGATTGCTCGATTGGCGCGGACAAATCGCCTACGTGCTTCGGCGCGAGGAGCTTGAAACGGTGGCCGAGTTCAGCGCCGATTATCTCCATGCGCTAAAAGTCCCAAGTCCGCGCGCGATCATAATGGCAGCCGGGTGAACCGGCGCTAGGCAGCGCCGGCCCGAACCATATCCAGGCAGGGGAAGATCAAGAACCGGACGCACCCGGCAATGTCGCAGGAGTCGTGAGTGACCAAAGACGCATTTGATCAATGGTGGGAGTGGGCCACGAAGCCACGTAATTCAAACTTGGAGATCAACGTTAGCATCTGGCGCCCTGTCTCGACGCTCTCCCCCGAAGATCGGCTCGACCGCCAGAAAGTTAATGAAGCTGTGGCGAGGCACAAAGAAGAGCCCGACGCCGATTAGGCGCCAGCTTGTGTTCACTATTGAGCAAAATCGCTCCAGCGTCGTTGATGAGTTATCACCGCCAAGGCTCTGCTCGTAGGCGTCGGTGGTTGAGAGACCGAGAGCGCTCCCGCCTGCAAAGCCAAGGAGCACAGCCATGCCAATCCAAGCTGTTCATCGGGTTCACGATGAAGCCGCCCAAATATCCAAGCAGACCGCATTCGTCCGCGAACTCATTGCAAAGGCGGCTGAACTATTAAAAACTACCTCCGCCCGACACCTTCCTCGGCCGCAAAACGCACGATCCTTTCCCGCAAGAGGAGAGCCAGCACGGGAACCCGCAATCCTCATCTGCGTTTTCCCGGCAGTGTTTTGGCGGAGAGCCCGATGGCGTCGCCAATACCGCCTACAGACAAAAAGTATCTGTGCCCGATTTGTCGCGAGCTAGCGTTGATCCTTTCGGCAGCAACGCTTGCCTTCGCGTCCCGGACGATATCCGATCTCAGCTGCCCTAATGGGCACAGCATCAGATCACACCCGGGGGCAAGGTCGTAACTTCCTCAACATCCCGGCGTGAACGAAAGGGCGCTGGGAAAGTCTAGGGAGGGAAACAGGCGTGAAGGCATCAGGCCGAGCTACCGCCTGTCCAGAAGATCAGGCGGATTCTTTCGCCACTCGCGCCACTCCTGGAACGCGATGGCGATGGTGAGAACCGAGAGAACGATCATGAAGGCTGGAACTCCATCACATCCTGGCTTTGATGAAGTCGGCGAGATGGTTAGCGGCTCGCGCCAATGAAGCGGATGCTTCCTTCAGCTCATCCTGAGCCTTCTTCAAACCGCTCTTCCTGCTGGGTGAAATCTTTGTCCCCGCGCCCGTCGTCGGCGAAGATGCGTCGAAACTGATTGATGATCTGGTTCATCGCTTTGCCCGTATCTCTGAGGTCAGGGCTTCCAACGCGGTACGCGTGCTGTAAATGGCTTCGGCGAGGCGATCGGCAGCCAACACGCGCTTGTCATAGCTTTCGATCAGCTGGTTTTCGAGCAGCTGGATTCGGATATCCTTCTTCGCTTCGCGTTGCTCGGACTTGTAAAGCGAGTACACAAGAATGACGCAGATCAGGCCCGCAGGGCCGAGTTTCAATAGCTCCTGTGCCTAGTCCACTTCGCATTGCCCTACCGCTTACTGGTGGCCGGGAGAGCGCTAACACCATCGCAGAGCTCGCTGCGCCCGAAGGTCCCACCATTGGAACATTCCAGGCCTTACCCACTTGTTCCGAAATCCAGAACGAGATCACTATCGTGACGGACGAACTTGAATATCTAGCGCACCGATTGGTGATTATCGAGCAACCCGGCGGTGGGTTCTTGGTCGAAGTCACGCCGATCGCCGGCGGCCAAACCATCAGAACAATGACCTATCAACGCACTCAGGAAGCGATCGCTGCAGCGAAGCGGACAATCGACAAGCATCCCGAAGGCAGGCGACCTGCCAATCTGGCCCGGTCTTAAAGTGGCTGACCGCTCCTACTCCGACCCCGAGAAAGCCGCCCGCAGGATCATTGAGCACGCCCGAGCGTTCGAGCCGATCCAAGACGGCCGGATCTACATCGAGAAAATCAACTATCCGATACTCCACCAGGACAAGGCAACGCCGGCCGAGTATTGGGCCGGCCTGGAGTACGCCAAGGATCAGGGCTGGCTCGAATACCACGAGAGCGGGACGTTTGTGAGGATGCTGCAGGCCGGGAAACACTTGTTCGCCTGACCCACTGTCGTCGTCAGGTTACGTCTATCGCCTCTGCCGTTCTGACATGACGTACCAATATCCGGTCCCAACCGCAGCAGCCGCGCTGAGCACTCCGACGATTGCGACGACCCCTTCCACCAGTTCCATGCGGACCCTCATTATCCCAAAGAAACGGCCCCAGCGCGTGAATCTACACTGGAACTAAGGTTGCGTTATCCATGTGAGGTACGACCGTTCAGCCGATCAGAAGCCAGCCTAAGCTGACGATGAACGCTACGAGCGATATCCCCGCCAAGCCTAAAAGGCTGTACTCGACGCCATCTAAATCGGTCTTGAACATAATGTTCAAATCATTACGCCTCGGATCGGGCGAGCGCTTTAGCGTATGTCAGTCAGCTGAAATGTCCCATTCCAGGTTCCCGCCTTAGCTTATGTGATGGTTTTTGAAACGATTCCGGCGATCCCGCTTTTATTGCTCATGCAACAGGCGACCGAGGTTCATCTTGTCCGTGTGACAACCGATGAGGGCGAAGTCCAAATCTGGCTCGCTGCGACCTCGCGCGAAGAAGCGGTTGATCGCGTGCTGGATGAAATTCCGGAAGGATGGGCCGCAAGTATAATTCAGCGACAACTTGCCGCCGAGCACGTCGTGGCGCTCAACATGAGGCTCGGAGAAGTCCGCCGGCATCAGTTATCCTAATTCCCCTCAATAAGGGTCAGAACCGATCGACCGGTGCTGGGCCCGGTCTTCTCCATGCGTGAACGGTGTTCCGGCGGGGCTGGGAACGTCGTACCTTTTCATTTGTTAGCGCAACATCACCGCACGGCCAGCGGCATCTATCGGTGATGAGCTCGCCCCCGGTAGCGCCCCCGCCCAACACCAGCAGGGAGCAGCGCCATGACCAGCAAGCGGCGTCGTTTCAAGCAGACCCAGTCTCTGGAAGAACGTCTAGCCGACGAGGCGATGCGCCTGCGCTCGCAGGCCAAGGCACTCCCCCCATCAGCCAAAAAAGAAGCCCTGATTAGAAAGGCGCGGCAAGACGAGACAGCCGCTCATTTGACGGATTGGCTGATGTCTTCAGGTTTACGGGCGCCGATCTAGGCCGCGCGCCATGACCAACCAGCCCCAAATCGATTCCTGCTCGATGGCAGCGCGCATCTGTCTCGGCGTCGCGATCTTTAGCGCCACCATGCTCGCTGCGCTCTTGACCAGTATTATCGCCTTCTAGACGTGATCCATCCCCGGAACCCAGCCATCCTAACCTGCGTTAATCTCGCAACCGGAGGCGAGGCTATGTGGGATGATTACTGGTTCCAGTTTGCTCGCTATGAAGCCTTAATGCGCCGCATTGAGGCAGCCAACCAACGCGCTGCTGAACAGTTCGCTAGGTCTCAGGAGCAGATACGCTTGTCGTTTCGGCTTTTAGGAAAGCCAGACCCCTATTTGTCCCAAGACGACGCGAGAGAGTAAGGTCGCCTTCAGTTGGCTGTGGCACAAACTGCACTAGCGGCCCTCCAGCATCCAGAAATAGGATTTCAACCCCAACCGCAGGGGTTGTGTCATGAGTAGTGACCTACCTTTTAGCGCGCTCATCGTGGCGCTCGGGCTGAGCCCCATCGCGATAGTCGCTATCGCCCTATTGATGTGAAAAGCGAGTGTTTTCGGTAGCGTAGCCGTCGAGGTGGTTGTCGCTGTCAAGGCGGCATCCGACAACGGTGGATCGTGTCCGCCTCCGTACAACAAGCCTTCCATCTATTTATGCGCGCAACTCTCGCTGTACTCGCCGGTTTCATTCCCGCGTGGCCCTGACGCAAATGGCGCGATCACAGCTTTCTATCTTGGCGCTGGCGCTCCTGCGTTCATCGACAGGGCGCGCGCAGGACTTCAACCAAGCGATGCCGACAACAACGGCGGCCAAGTCTGATACCCCAAGAAACGGCCCCAGCACCCTTGGAGGCAGTGCTGAGGCCGTTCCTCATTCCCATTGCTTGCCGAGCCGCCGCTGTCGGTAATCGGGCTAGCCCCTCTGGGCCTCAAAAAATTGTCCTTAATAAAACCGCCCTGCCCAGTGCCCGGATGATCGAGCCAAAGCGTGAGCCAGTCAATTAACTTGCGTAAACCAAAGGTAAATAAATCGTCCGGATGCTTAACGCGGGGCGCCCTTCCGTCGCCTTTCGATCCGCCTCACGGCGTCTGCGATCCGGTGGAATACCGGGGTGAAGTCGGGAATGTCAGCCATCGCGACCAGCACGGCCCCAACCCAGAAGAAGGTGCCGGGCTGAAACATGGCGAGCACGCAAAGCGTCGCGACGAACGTGGCTTTAGTCTTCTGCTCCGCCGGCACCATTTGCGCCGGCATGCACAGGATGCGGAATAGGACAATTCCAACCCCATGAACAGGACTAGGAAAACGCCCATGCCCAACGTGAGCGCGTCGGTTTGACCTGGCTCGGTGACGAACCAAGGCAAATGCGCAGCATGCCGCTCCTCGACCATTCCACGAAGAGAGCTTGCTCATGGTGGCGATAATTGACCCAGATCAAGCGTAGGCATCCAGGGTTGGATGCAGGGTGTCCTAATTCTCCTCTGCGAGTGCCCTAACTAGGACAGCGCCCGATAGTCTGAGCGCCCGACGGTACACCGCCGGCTTTCGCATCTAGCGCACGGTTGACGCGTCGCATGAGTTCCACAAATATGGTCTCGGCATCGGGAGCCCAAAATGAAGGACATGCAGGCGCACTTAGAGAAGCTTCGCGTCGAAGCGGAAGAGTGCGAGCTGATCAGCAAGCTGGCGACCAATCCGACAAAGAAAGAGCTGTTTGCCAAGCTGGCGGCACGCCACCGGGAGCTAGCTGATGAGGTCGAGCGGACCATGAAGGCCTCAACCTAGGAAGTCCGCTACTCAGCGACGCGGGAGATTAAGGCCACCCTGCGCAAGTGGCCTTGCATGGCTCCATTCCTACAGTGGGACAATTTCCCGTAGCATCCCGGTGCAAGGACAGCACATCGATTTGCTATCCCATGCGTATGCCAAGCACCTTCACCCACAGGGGCGTCACGTTCGAAGTAAAACGCCTATATGATGATCAGTTCGAGATCATCATTGAGATCGGCGGAGAAACGACCCGCCATACCGTGCGCACACGATTGGCAGAACTGGCAAAGCGCCGGGCCGAGATGCTGATCGATCGTAAGCTGAAACCGAAAATTAGGCCTGTGTAGCCCACCCCAGTGGCGGCTCTTCGCAAAAACGGCCCCAGCGCAGTCCGAGCGCACCGAGGCCGAGTTGCCATGATTTCCTTCTCGCCAAAACCGGCACTCGGCCGTTTGGTTCCTATTTCCCGGTCGTCCTTCGAGAGGACTGGGCACCGAAAACCTGTTTCCGCTTTCTGATGACCGTGAGCCGGTTGCTTACCGCAGCTTCTGTGCGTCCCAGCTTCCGGGCGATCTCGAACTGCGTCATGGCTGTCTCTCGCATCAACTTTAGCAACTGCTGTTCGTCCTCTTCGGACCATGGCTTAGCGTGCAAAGCTCTCTCCGGCATCAACGATCACAGCGCGTGGATTGCAGCGGTTTGCATGGGATGGAAATATCCCAGGTTAATTAGGCCAGTCATCAAATATGTCGGGGTGCGATCCGACGGAGCTGTTGCTTACGCAACTGTCCAATTGCCACCTTTTCCCGAATATGCGCGTCAAGCAAGGAACCATCGAGAGGGGATCAGCGTCTAATTGGCGCTTCTGGTCAGCCAAGGTGCCCCCCCGACTGCCAGAGGAAAACCCGTATCGTTCGGGTTGGCGGCCCCCCGGTTGGGGCCGTTTTCAGTTCGCCGCGAAAGCCAAGTGGCGCTTGTCCAAAGTTGATCGTTACGATTCACATAGTTCAATGCCGGGCGCTCCATCCTTCGAGCTAATCGACGAGCTCGTATTTCGCAGAGGTGGTTGCAGATGGAATTTATTGGACGCCCGATGCGGGGACGTTTCCTCGTTCGGCAGGGTGGCAACGGATGGATGGTCTACGATAGCGAACTCAAGGGACCGGCGCAGATAGAAAAGAACGGCGCGTTCGCCGAGAAGCTGACAAAAGAGCAGGCTGAGACTTTGGCGAAGCTGTTTACGACTCGCGAAAACCGGCCTCTGATCAAAAAGGATGGCCCCAGCTCCCGGGGAGAGTGCTGAGGCCGGCAAGTAGTCCCACTCCTTAGTGGCGATTCAACGTCGCGGACTGCTGCTTGTTCCCCGAAGCGAAGCGGCCCCAGCGAGAGGACATGCCGAGGCCGATTCGGTGCCCCAGCGAGGTGCCAGCCGGGGCCGCTCCAAACTGATCGAGAATGTGCCCCGGGTCTTCGGGGGCAAGAGCCGGGGCACCTTCATTCGCCACTTCCGCTCCGGCCGAGGAGCGGCGATTGTTAACGACGCTTCGAAGGTGTCGTTCCTAACGCCGTCTTCATCGCCGACCCGAGGCCGCGGTACTGGCCGAAATAGGCCATCCCCCATTTCAAAACCGGTCACGGCATAGGAACGCTACTATGTTCAGCCGCATATAACGGTATGAGTGCCGACGATTATGCAGAGATGGCGGAGCACTATAGGCGGGCCAAGGAGGCGACCAAGGACGATTTCATGCGGCGCTTTCTGGAACAGATGGAGCGGAGCTTCCGCGTCCTGGCCGCAAGCGAGGCCGTGCTGGAGGGCTCCAGAGGGACGCAGGACGATCTGGAGAGGAAGCCCAGCAAGGGACCGTCAGACGAGTAAGCCGTATCACTACGGATATACTGCGGCCCCGTTTGAGCGCTTCATTCTCCATTGCCCACCTGAAATATATTGGCATTCGCCCGGCGCTGACGCGCCGGGCTTTTGCGTTGCGGGCCAGCTTGGCCATTCGCCAGATGCAAATAAGCCGCTCAAAAGAAAAGCGAGGGCCGGACCGTTTAGGACGACCGCTCAGCGTTCGTACACCGCAGGCCGGCCGCACAGCGCGTGTGGTGGTTCAAGACGTTCGCGATGAAAGTTTCTCAAATCTGTGATGGGGACTATGAACCGGTTGAAATGAAGATCGAACAGGACAAGGCCGTCCAACTGAGGCGGCCTTATCTCAATATGAGCATGGCAAGGCTTGCGACGAGTATGCAGGTGCTCAGTGCTACCGCCGTAAGCGAATGAGCTTTTAGCTGGTCAAGTTTACGTTCCATAGTCCTGCCCATCTACCCCGTTGCAGTGGGAGCTTAAGTTACAAAGTGAACACTTGTTCCTATGAGCGACTCCAGCAACTGGGGGCAAAAGTGCAATCTGTGCCAACGGCACAATTACGTTTCGGTAAGTCGGAGGGCCCGGCCAAAAATTTGTAGGTCGGCACCCAAGCTGAGTTCCAGATTTCGAGAATCGCCCGCACAACGAGCATTCAAAGCTGCTAATCTCCGCGCTAGACGGTTCCTAACTTGCATAGCATGCTGGTCCTAGCTGGCCTGATTACCAGATCGCGGCAAAGTCGAACTGAAACTAGGCCAGCCGAAGAGAAGCCGATACTGTCGCGGCCACGGATGGCACCGCTTCCGCGGTTGCTTTCTACTCAAGGCAGAAAAGGACCGACGCCGATTAGGGCGCGATCAGGCAGAGCACCGCCGGGTCAGGCATGGCGGCGGATTGGTTGAGCGCCGGAGTGCTCAACAGCCGCCAATTGCGCGTGAACGTAAGGCGCCGCCGATTTGGCAGCATCAAGCCGGGTGTCGCGGTTCAACTCTTCGTTCCGCATGACGCCGAGCATGTAATCCAGTGGCGTAAGGCAGAGGACTCAACCTTCTGCTGCAGCTCTTGGGTCTTTGTGTTCGGGACGCCAGCCTTGCGACCCGCGCCCTCTCGCTTTCCACCGCGGGCATCGTTTGATTTCGTTTCAAAAGCAAAACCCGCCGCGGCAGTGCCGGGCGGGCGCATCAATTCACTCAAGCTGATTTGAGATCAATATCGCATGTGCGACTGGAGGGCGAATAGGCCTACTCGTCCGGCCTGCTTTGTATCCTTCGGTTTGTCGCACCCTGCGTCACCCTCGCTGTTGCGTACCGAGTCCTTGTGCTGCCAATCGTTCGCCTGATCGCGCGAGACTTCGCCCTTTCCGATAGGTTCATGGGATCTTTAACCTTGGCCATTTAGATCGCCTTCTCGATTCGGCTTCAGCTTCCGGACGACGTGCAATTTTTCGATCGTAGGCGGCTGTAGGCCAGGCGACGTCAGCCAGTCGTTAATATGGGCTGCCGTTTCAGCCTGACGGGCTCGACGAAGATAGAGCTCGCGCTGTGCGCATGGCGGGAGGTGCGCGGCAGCTTCCCTGAAGCGAGCAGCCTCCTCAGCCAATCTCTCTTCGAATGTCTTGGTATGCTTCGTTCGATGGCGACGCTTGATGACCATAGCGCACTCCTTTCCGTTGCAAGAAGGCGGGAGCGCGGTGACGGCGATCTCATCACCGATAGATACCCAGGGCTGTGCGGTGATGAGGAATAAATACGAGGGGCAGCGGCGACTTTCTATATCCCACGTTATTCCCGTAAATAATTGTTTTCATTGAAAAATACTCAAACGATTAAAGATACTCATTCCCCTCCTAATGACACTCTCGCTATGCATTTGTCATGCTGCCTGATCTCGCCCATCTTCGCAGAAGATCATTATGCCAAAGCATGGTCGCGCCTCCTGAACGCAGCCAGCTCAACCGCCCGCTCCGTCGTCGCGCCCGGCGCCTCGTAATGGGCTTGATCTGATCTCAGCCGCAACATTTGTCGCCGCGATCGGCGATCTGGCTCGTTTCGAGAGTGCTCGCCATTTGATTGCTCGGCCTGGTGCCTTCGGAGCAGCCGAGTGGGGAGCGGATCCGGCGTGGTGGCATCACCAAAGCCGGCAACAGCGAGGCTCGGCGCATGCTCATCAAGGCCGCCTGGAGCTATTGCTATCCGCCTCGCATCGCGAAGGAGATGGCTGAAGCGATCGTCCGTCTTTCAAAGGCAGTCCGGGATATTGCCTGGAAGGCGCAGCTGCGGGTCTGCAAACGATATCGAACGCTGAGCGCTGCTGGAAATGAGCCAACCATTGTCGTGGCCGCAATCGCGCGGGAGCTCTGCGGCTTTGTATGGGCGATCGGCCAGAAGGTGAAGCCGGTGACAACGTAGTCAAGCTCGCGCCTGCCTGTTTGGCCGAGAGCAGGGCACTCGGTCAAGGCAACCCTCGAGAGCCCCATCGGACCGGCATTCGCGACCCGACGCCCGCACTAAGTCCGAGGTAGGCCTGCGACGAAAAACGTTCATGCGATCTCGACCGCGAATGGAAGATTGATCGACCGTCGCCATCGTCGTTCTGCCCCCGACCCGACAGCATTATCTTGCGATCGTACTCAACGCCGGACCTCCGGTGCGGTGACAGTCGCTTCGCGTCTTTCCTTGCAAAAGGGACATGGTGCTTTACTCCTGGGTCGATAGGTCACTACCCAGCGCGTCTCCTGCCATAGCTCTAGGTATGGAGCCTCAAGAGGTTGTTCCCGGTCAATCCGAACCTGCTGATCGGTGGCTTTGAGCCGATACTGCCATGAGGACGATGCCAGTTGTAGCGGTGAAGCCATCGCGGCAGCTCGGCTGCTCTTTCTGTTGAGGCGTTGTAGGCCTGCGCGTAGGCCCATTCTCGCAGGCAGTTCAATGTGACGGCCAAGACGGTCTCAAGAGAGACTATCGAACTGGATACGCCTTGCTGACGATCTCTGCAGTCGCGTCGCTCGTCGCACTGGCGGGCGGTCTGTTTGCGGCAGGGCTGGTGAGCTTCGAGCTGATTTCCTACCATCTGTCCAATTCGAAGATTGCCTCGAACCATTGGATCCCAGTTCTGCTGGCGATCTCGACAGCATTTGGCGTGCTCGCCACACATCGATGGCGGCACAGTTGTCGGCCCAGGCTTTTTTTCTAAGACGTCACAAAGCAAAAAAACTGAGATCAGCAGTGCCACCGCATAAGAGCTTGGTCTCAGTGCCTCGTTCGAATTGTGGTCAGTTCTACTCAGTTCGCATCACGCAGGGGCACCTCACGCCCAGTGCTCTCAGCGATCCGCCGTGCCACCTCAAGAGCCCGATCTTCATCGACAATTTCCAGAAAGATGAAGGAGCGCTTGTTTGTCGAGACCCCATCGCATCCCCTAGCGGATTTCCAATTGCTTGATCGCGTGAGCCGAAATCTCTGCTGGATCAGTGATATCGGTCTGTGCGACCTTGATGATTGTCTTCGCGATCATTTCCGTGAGTGGGTCGTCGCGATCCTTGACGCAGAGAGCACGTAGAGTTTGCTCGTAGGCTGTCACGATGCGGCTGATCTCGGTCGGCTTCATCTGCCGGATTTGCGTATGCAGATAGATAGACATTTATCCTCCGAGCCCATGTAGGTTGTCAAAGTCACTGCGCCATGGGAATCCTCGTGGTCGCAGAAAATGACGATCTTCGCAGTCATTGTCGTACCGATCCTGCTCAGTCCCTTTTTGGTTCGCCAACATGCGGACGGTTGTTAAGCCTCCAGCGACCCTTTGACTCAGCGGATCGGCTAACATCTGAGTCAAATTATTCAAATCTCATCCATACCCGCAGCCGTCAGAACGGGGAGCGTGTCACGGATTTCGATGTAGCCCATTTGAGTGAGCTTCTGGACATCGGCCGGATCGAGCGGGCTGACGATAAAGCGCCTGGCTCTGATGTCCCGCAAGACCCAGCGAAGTCGGATGGCTTCGTCCAGGGGCAAGCTCTTCAATTCACCCATGCGGCCATGTCATCCTTTCTGTCACGCTGCGCGAGCGGGTTGCTCAGGCTGCCGACGCTTGTCCAGCAGCAACTGCTCTTCGTTGATGCGTTGGCGAAAACGCTCGCGCTCCCGTTCCGAGGTCGCGGTAGCCAGCAGATACTGGTAGTGGCCGATGATCTTCTCGCTGCCGCGAATAAGTTTCTTTTGAAGGTCGATCATGGCTGGCTTTCTCCCGATGTTCTGGCAGCCGGGATTGACATCAGGCATGTACCGATGGGGGTTACATCAGACGCCACGCGTTGCACGGCTTCGAGCTCCTCTGCGAGGCGTCTTTCGATGAATTGACGCTCCAACTCGGTGAGCCGGGTTTTCAGTAGCCGCCGATAACGCCAGATGTTGTTACGGTGCGCTCGAAGTTGCTCGAGCCGCTGATCGATCAATCTGGAGTGTCGCTTCTCCATCGGGCCGTATCTTGAGGACCAGCGGGCTTCAATCCTGTCGACGACTTGCTTGGGCAGCGTGATGTCGGTCATGGCAACCTCCTATGCGGCAACAGGACGCGCCGTCGAGCGCAGACGGGCTGACTTGCCTTCCGGCAGTGGGCGTAGATCGCCGTCGAGACTGCGACGTGCAGCCGGGATCGCGTCGACGCGAAGGGGCGCTAACAGTCCCTTCGACGAGCACAAGGTAAGATTGGATGGAATGGCGGCGACCTCGGAAGCTCGGCACGCGAGAATGGCTCGGCTTTCAGCCATGTTCAGTAAGGTATCCGCGAATAGATCCCGCGGACGTTCGAATCGTCGCTCGTTTGAGATCAATAACTTCACAGCGTCCAGAGTGTTATACGCGGTCGTCGGCCGCATGGTTGCCTCCGTTCTGTAGACGATATCAATGTGAAGGTCGCGTGCCGGATTTTCGGCACGCGGCCGGGTCAGGCAGCAGATTCGAGCTGTCGGGGCGACTTCGTCGACATTGCGTTAATCGCGATCCGCCGCGGCTTCATGGCCTCAGGAATCTCGCGCGCAAGCTCGATCTTTAGAAGCCCGTTGTCGAATGCAGCACTCTTTACCTGAACGTAGTCGGCCAGGCTGAACTGCCGCTTGAACCTCCGGGTCGAGATCCCCTGGTACAGGTATTCGCGCTCGGCCTGTTCGAGCTTGTCCCCTTCGATCGTGAGGACGTTCTGCTCGGCCGTCACCGAAATCGCGTCAGGCGAGAAGCCTGCGACTGCAAGCGCAATCTGATAGCGGTCCTCGGCCAGCCGTTCGATATTGTAGGGGGGATAGTTGTCGTCGCCACCGGTCCGGTTGGCTATTTCGGCAAGATCGAAAAGACGATCGAAGCCGATAGTCGAGCGGAAGAGAGGGGATAGGTCGTATGTGCGCATAGCCAAATCCTCCAGAGAGCAAGATGGATATGAACGGCACCGGTACACAACCGGCACCCGTCTTGCCTGGGCCCTAAAGGGCGCCCAGACACCGCCCCAAAGCGGGCTGGCTCAGCAAAAATTATGCGGCGGAGTAACGGCGTCAAGAGCCGCTTTGAGAAAAAATTTGCGATCTGCCGGCGGTCCGACCCGCCAATGGCTGGCGAGCGAAAGCATCGCGCAGTCGAGGCGCGCCTGCTCGCCGATGAACCGAAGACCTTGAGCCTGCCCGTAGGATCTGAAGCGATTTTCATTTGGTGCACCGTCAGTGTTGTTGCTCATGGCAAGAGCTATACCTCTAGGGTCGATGGGTTGGCGCATCCGGCGTTCGCAAGGGATCGCGCGGGACTTAAAACGTTAGAGGCTAGCTGCAAGCAAGGGTTGCGCGCCGGCTGCGCAACCGATCTCGCATGGCGCGTGCCTTCGTGATAAGCCCGTTTGCACGGCAGCCGACTCCAGAGCAAATGGAAATACCGCAATGGGGCCGGCACGCCATCAGACGGCCTCCCACGACGAGTGATTTACCGTGGACGGCGCCGTTCTCTCGTTGTCTTGATCCGGATCAAGAAATCCAGGTCCCCGCGGCCAAAGTGCAAACTTCTCCGGCCCCCGCGATGTCCCCGTATTGAGTGGTCTCCCGACCCGGCTGAGATGGCCGGTGTGCCCTCGCGAGCCAACTGCCCGAACTCGGTTCCGGTGCGCGGGCCGGAATAACCCGACTAAAACCAAGCCCAAAAATTTTTGCGAACGCTCTTGAAACTGATCGCCGTTTTTCTAATTTGATTTTTGCCGCTTACGGGCGGTGCCGGGCGCCAGGCTGGGCTCGGCAAAGCAACCAGGGCGCCGGACAGGTGTCTTGCACCGAACGTCTTGCGCTCCTTCGTATCCATCTTGCTCTCTGGAGGACTTGGCTATGAGGACATATGATTTCACTCCCCTGTGGCGTTCGAGTATTGGATTCGACCGCCTCTTCGACCTTCTCGACGAAACCCAGCACCGATCCGAAGACAACTACCCGCCCTACAATATCGAGCGGCTCGGAGAGGACCGTTACCAGATCTCGGTCGCACTGGCCGGCTTCAACCAGGACGAGATTTCGGTGACGGCTGAGCAGAACGTGCTGACCGTGGAAGGGCGCAAGGGCGACAAGGACCAGCACGAATACCTCTATCGGGGTATCTCGGCGCGTCCGTTCAAGCGACAGTTCAACCTCGCCGACTACGTGCAGGTCAAGTCGGCGATGGTCGAAAACGGTCTGCTGCGGATCGAGCTCCTGCGCGAAATCCCCGAGGCCATGAAGCCTCGGCGTATTGCCATCGGAAGTGGCGCTCCTGGCGGACAAATCACGCAGAAGGCGGCCTGAGCCCGCTTCCTATTGGGCCAAAACACGCACGGACGGTAACCGTCCGTGCGCTGACCAGCTGCATGTCAAGTTAAGGAGGATATCATGGGTATTCGGGATCTCGTTCCCTGGGGCAAAGGGCAAGAACTCTCAACCGGACGAGAGGCATTCGATCCGTTTCTCACGCTTCACCGTGAGATGAACCGTCTGTTCGATGACGCCTTTCGCGGCTTCGGCTCATTCGGTCGCATCAACGCTCCGTTGATGGAGGGCCAGTTTAGTTGGCCACGCCTTGAACTGAATGAAACCGATAAGGAGGTTACGGTTTCCGCCGAGCTTCCAGGCCTCAGCGAAAAGGATGTCCAGGTTGAAATCGCCAACGGCATCCTTTCAATCCGGGGTGAAAGGAAAGCAGAACGCAGCGACGATTCCAAGTTCGTCAGCGAGCGATATTACGGCTCTTTCGAGCGCCAGATTCCGCTTGATGGCGTCGAGGAAGATAGGGCGAAGGCCGACTTCAAGGACGGCGTCCTCACCGTGACGCTACCGAGGTCCGAGCAGTCACGGTCGAACGTCAAGCGTATCGCGATCAACAGCAACTAAGGCCAGAGGTCGGCGGCGTACGACCGTCGCCGACCTCTATATCCAAGCCTTTAGCAACGCGTCTCTGGGCGAAAGGAGAAACAGGAGGCACGACATGAGCCATGTCAATCGCAATGCCAACAGCAATGCGTCGCTATTTCATTCAGTATCTCACTATAATTCACCCGGCGATGTATTGAATGACGCTCGGCTCTCGACAGACGAGAAGCGAGTCATCCTATCGTCCTGGGCATCGGATATGTACATCGTCGAATCCCAGCCGGCTCTTCGGGAGGTGCCCGGCATTCCGCATCGGTTGCGCCTCGCCGATATCCTGGCGGCGCTGAAGCGGCTGGACGACGAGGAGGATCCGCCGCCGCGCGGTGGAATGGCGATGCAGCTGCCTCGGTTGAGCAAGCCGGTGCCCGCCGTTTGCGATTCCGAACGACATGCTGCGACGAAGCGGCATCGGCCGTTGAGAGTATCCCGCGCGGATGCTCGGTGGACTCGCGAAGCAAATGTACGGCGGTACCGGCGGCTGTTGGACACTCAACTGACTGACGCCGAACGCAACTTCATCAGGCGGCGTCTTGTCGAGGAATTAAAGGGCTTGATCGCCTCCCGGAGCGAGCGTCGTCATAAAAACTGAGCCTGGGACCGCGCAGTGTACGATTAAACTGTCGATGGAGGCAGGAAAAGATGGCAGCAGATCCTTTAGCTCAAGCGAAGATGGGTGTGGAGGCCCTTGCACTGTGTATCGCAGGTGTCTTGTGCGAACGTGACCCATCGCTTTTGCCCGTATTCCAAGAAAGTGCGAGGACGCTTCATCGCATTCTCGATGATCGTGGAGATCATGAGGCGGCAGCAATGATCGGCGCGTTTGGTCGAGCACTAGTCAAACGTTCTCCAATCCCAAATTGACAATGGTGACCCTAGCACTCCCATCGCTCGTGGGCTAAAGCCTACCACTCGAGCTACGCCGAAATCTGCCGCATCGCCTCCAGTCTTTTCATTGGTGACCTCCGGTGAGCATGTTCGCGCCAGAGTTCTGACCAGCTGTTCATAGGCGCGTCGTTCCTGCGGAGAGACTGGACGGCGGTGGGTTGCCGGCCTTGAGGGCCTTGTCGACGTCGGCTGGAACGGTGGCGGGCATGTTGGTGTGGATGGCAAGCAATCCCGCAGGTGCCTGTAAGCCCATCTGGTCGACGACAAACGCTCCCCAATCGCCTCCCTGTTCGCCGCAACAGCCCGGGCCCCGATGGCGTGTCTTCCGCGCCCGCGGCCAATTCTACACACAAAACGCGAAAACGGCCCCAGCTTGGGATCGCTGAGGCCGTCGTGTCGTCTGCTGGGGGCGCGGGCGCCGGTGAGCAAGAGCCACCTCGGTTCAGGCAGAATGCCGGTACATCCGCGGCAGCCTGAATTGCACTCGACGTCGCAGCGCACTTGCCGAGGGCCTCGGGGGGACGCATACAAGCGACCCCGGCGCTGGGGGCACCAGGGTCGCCACTGAACTCCCGGTCGGGGGGGCACCTGATCGCGGGAGCAACGAATTGACTCTTCGCATTCCCACTTGTTCCCGAGCCGTTAGCAAATCAGCAACGTGATCGGCGCAGGCTTCTCTGAGGGACGGGACCGTTGGGGACGCAGCACGGTCACGTTTCGGAGGAGCTGGCGCACCGGCCCTGAGCGTCGGCTCCTCTTTTGGACCTTGTGTGAGTTAGGCAACAGCCGTCACTCCGGGTACCTGCTAAGCAAGTGACGTTGGGAATTTCAGGGCCCTAGCGCTGGGAATGACAGGGCGCCGCCGGGACAAACCATTTCGGGCCCGGCGGCGTAGTTTTTGAGATTTGCCGCGCTGACGCATGAGAGGCGTCTCGAGAATGTCTGGCGACAAGATTGCTACAAAGACCGTGCTGTTAGCGCTGGCCATAGGCATTGCCATATGGGCAACTATGGGGGCGCCCGAGCCAGGCACAAACTCGCCGATGCACGTCGCCAGCAGGCGATGAGGCCCTGCCTGCCCGTCTGGCGGTTTAGTCGCCTTGGGAGATTGGGCGCCGTCGCTTTAGGTCGGCGTCATTCGAGCGGTAGAGAAAGCGCGGGCAGCGGCTTATTGCCCTGCTCGCAACCTGTTCGCCCCTTGAGCGGTAGAACCGGCGTTGAGGCATCCGCCGCAGTCCGGCCCATGAAATGGGTTAGATTAACGCCCGATGACCACTCCACATAACCAACGGCCGAAAAGGCGAGCGCTCCCACGACGAGAACACTGAGCACTGAAGCGGCGGCTGCTGACGCCAAGCTTTGGCTGCTGAAAAACGGCATCATGATTCTCCGACACCGAGTTGCCACCCATCGGTGCGTTAGGCCGACTCGCGATGATCGCGTGTGAACGGCCTCACATATCACGCGCACTTGATGCGTCATTGGCCCGTGGCACGGCCCCTGCAGTTTGCTTAGTGCTAGGAATTTCAGCGTCCCAGTTCAGGAAGGAACGCCGCCGGGCGTGTATTTTTGAGACCGGCGGCGTTTTTTCTTGAACCAGCGCGAGCTAGCCCGTTTCAGGCCGCCTCGTCGTCTTCATCTTGCTGCTCGACGTTCGGCCACTCGGGAAGGATCATATGCATATTCTCGTGGAGCTCGAAAACTCTTTCATTGGCCGGCGGCGCGACGGCTAGCGCTTCAGTGGCAGCTTCGACCCAAGGCGTCGGTCAAGCCCAGAGCCTACTCCTTCTTAGGTAAGAAATATTTACGTACCGCCGCAGTCTTCAACTCGTCAGGATTTTGCACTTTACATCCTGGGGCTAGAGCCAACGGCCCGTGTGTATTTTAAGCGGGCGGCGTCGCGCCCTGATCCAGGCAAACCACCTAAAGCCGGAAGCGGCCGCCATCGAGTTGGTGGCCGGGAGAGCGCTGACACCAACGCAGAGCTTGCTGCGCCCGGAAGACCAACCTCGACATTTGGAACATTCCGGGCCTTACCCGCTTGTTCCGAAATCCAGAACGAGATCACCAATGGTGATTATCGAGCAACCCGGCGGCGGGTTCTTGGTGGAAGCCACGCCGATCGCTGGCGCACAAACGATCAGAACAATGACCTATCAACGTACCCAGGAAGCGATCGCTGCAGCGAACGGACAATCGACAAGCATCTCGAAGTAGGGGACCTGCCAATCTGGCTCGCTATTAGTGGCTTTGGCAGCGGAAGTTCCATGCAACCCCTCGGGGCTGAGTCGGCGGCTCTCCGCCGATTTGAACCCAAGACATTAAAACAATAAGTCCTAGCGTCTGCGAGGAGCGCTTTGGACGCGCGGTTTTGTAGCCTATTCGGGCTACGTGCATCCGGCATAAATTGCGCTTTCAGCGAGAGACGCCCGGGCTTAAGCTATGTGACAAATGCTGCACTGTCGGGGTGTGCCATGGCCGAAACATTCGTCCGCGTAGGTATCGTCCTCTTGGGGCTTTGCCCTTTCGCAATCGTTGCAATTGCTCTGCTCGTGCAAAGCTGACACGGTTTCATTCGCGAGTCGGCCGGAGCGAACCGGCCGAGACAGCGGCCCCAGCGACAGCCTCTTGGCCCCCAAAGGTTGCTGCGGCCGTTTGTAACTCTCTAAATTCATAGCAATGAAACACGTTGGCGACCGCCCCTACTCCGAATCCGAAAAAGCCGCGCGCAGGATCATGGAGCACGCGCCTTCGAGCCGATCCAGGATGGCCGGATCTGCATCGAAGAGATCAACTATCCGATGCTCTACCAGGACAAGGCGCCGCCGGCTGAGTATTGGGCTGGCTTGGAGTACGCGAAGGATCGGGGCTGGCTCGGGTATCACGGTCTCGCGGCCCGCGTGCCGGACCTGGACCTCGGGCAGCACTTGGTGCTGCGGGACGAAACGGGCTGGCAGCTGACCGACGCCGGCCGCGAGATCCTCAGTGTTGCGGAATCGTCGGCCCCCCAGCCGGTCGCGCCGGAGGTCTCAGCTGTATCCGCGCCGCAGCCCGATGCACTGACCGCCCTCCGCCACGCCTGCTCGAAAGCGCGATCCCGGCACAGCGACCGAGCAGACGCGAGGGGCAACGGCGCATCGACAACGGCGGCAGCTGGAGCGGTCGGCTGAGGCCGCCGCGAACGGACAGTCGTCACGGCATCAAACCGTAAACGCCTCATCGTTGGTGACCAGCGGATTGCAGGTCGAGTGCACGATCTTGCCGGCGGTGTTCAAGCGGAGACGCGTCCGGAACAGCCGTCCCCCTGCATCGCGGTACTCGAGGTAGATGCCGCCGTCTTCCGGCACGATCGCCTCGATCTGGCGATCTGGAAGGGGCCGGGAGGCTGATCCGCCAACCTCAGCGTCCAATAGGAACGCAATGCCCGCCTGCCCTCGAACCTCCCGCCTTCGCAACATTCCACGGTGGTGTCTTCGTCGTACAGGCCGAGCAGATCGGACATTCGCCGGTCCCGGCACGCGTCGAGCAAATCGACGACGATGGCCATGGCATCGAAAGTCTCGGGTGCACCCATCATGGCCCTCTTTCTGCAACGCCCCATTACTAGGCGTTCCGGTCTGAACTGCAGGTGAACCGCGCCGGGTTCCGGAATCGAGTCCTTCTTGCGCCGACCGGGTCCCGCAGCGGCGCCGGAAAAGATCGCAGAGGAGCGCGAAGATGGAGCACCGATCTGGAGCGCGATTTTCTGAGGAAGCTCATCGGCGGATCCTTGGTCAACCCACCGACGTTCGACCACGAAATCGCGGCGCGGCTCGTGGAGCCCGGTCACGTGGAAACCGAACCGCTTCCATCCGGAGATATCGAGTATCGCATCACCGACGGTGGGCGGGCGCCGGCTACCGCGTGAACACAGATCGGCGAGCCGAGGGGGCCGAGTCAGGGGGCTTCGGTTTTCGGGAGCCGCTCCAATTGCAGACGCAGGGGGGGACAATTCCGGCTTTTCCTTGATGCACCGCCCGCCGATTTCCCGCACAATTGACCCGCTGTGTTGCGGACCGATGTCGACGGCCCCCAGCATCGAAGCAATCTCGTTGCGACCCACCTCCTCTCGTTGCGACCCACCTCCTGAAAGGAACGTCGGCGAACGTGGACGGTTTCAGCGGCGACCGGGGCAGGTCGAAGGAACGATAATCGTGCTGCCCCATTGAACTGCAGGGACCGTCGCCCGCCGTTGAACTACGGCGCCTGTCGCGGATAGCCAAAGGTCTCACGGCCCGCTATTCAGAACTAGCGCTCGCGAGGATAGCCAAAGGCGGCGGCCTCCTCCAGGCGTAAGAGTCGAACCGTCCTCCGCAGCGCCTGCGATGTTGCCTTCGAGGCCAGCCGCATGAAGTCCCTAAACGATCGCCCGATGTGCCCGGTGTGCAAGCACGGGCTCGCGCTGTCGCGTATCTCTTCCGGCGAGCGGGGATTCGAGGAGCGTACGTTCGAGTGCTCTACCTGCGGCAGGACGGAAAAGGTTACGACCGAGGTTGCCCCCGTGAAGCCAGATGCGGTGGGCTGGCTCGCCCGCGAGCGTCGGCCGCCGCGCTGACTTGACCCGATCGGTGCCGCCACGGCCAATGCTCGATGCCGATGATCATCCTTGTCGTGTCACGGCAGAAAAGCCAACTCGTTCTGCTGCGCGCCCCATCGCTTAGTTTTCGACTTGATCCATCACGTCGCGTACCTTGGCGGCCAGTTCATTGAAGCTGAAGGGCTTGACGATCAATTGCACGCCCTTATCGAGCCGGCCGTGATGAATGATCGAGTTGCGGGCATATCCGGTAGTGAACAGCACCTTCAAGGAGGGGCGGATGGCTCTGGCTTGAGCGGCGACCTGCGCGCCCGTCATACCGCCCGGAAGGACCACGTCTGTAAACAGGAGATCCACTCGGGGTTGCCGGTCTAGAATCCGCAGAGCCGCCGGCCCATCATGGGCCTCCAGCACGCGATAGCCCAGCTCGCGGAGGCTGTCGACAGAGTAGGCTCTGACGTCGGCGTCGTCCTCGACGACGAGAATGGTCTCTTCCTGGGTCGCCTCCGGATTGAGCGTCTCATCAGGTGTGGTGTCATCCGACGAGTCGCCTAACAGGCGAGGCAGGTAAATTTTGACGGTGGTGCCCTGCCCAAGTTCCGAATAAATCTTCACATGACCGCCCGACTGCTTGACGAAGCCATACACTTGGCTCAGCCCAAGTCCCGTGCCTTTGCCGACGGGTTTCGTCGTGAAGAATGGCTCGAACGCTTGCGCCACGGTCTGCCGGTCCATGCCAACGCCGGTGTCGGTGACCGATATGACGACGTACTGGCCCGCCACCACTTCCCTATGTGCCGCGACATAGGCTTCGTCGATGTGGGCGTTACCGGTCTCAAGTGTTAGCCTTCCCCCATTTGGCATGGCATCGCGAGCGTTGACGGCGAGATTGAGGATGGCAGCCTCGAGCTCATTGGGGTCGGCTTCCACGCGCCACAACCCGGCGCCGAGCACGGTCTCCACGGCGATCGTCTCGCCGAGCGTGCGATGGACCATCTCGGAAAGGCCGTTGACCAGAACGTTCACGTCGATCGGCTTGGGATCGAGGGGCTGGCGGCGCGAGAACGCGAGAAGGCGCTGGGTAAGCGAGGCGGCCCGTTGGGCGCCATTCATCGCGTGACGCACGGCGCGCTGCAGATGCGCGGAATCCGAAGGAACATTACGCTGCAACGTGTCGAGATTTCCCATGATCACCTGGAGGAGGTTGTTGAAGTCGTGGGCGACCCCACCCGTCAACTGCCCGACCGCTTCCATCTTTTGGGACTGCCGCAGCGCCTCCTCGTTGCGCTTAAGCTGTTCGGTGCGCTCGATCACCTGCTTTTCCAGCGTGGCATTCAACTCGACGAGCGCCTCCTGGGCGCGCTTGCGTTCTGCGATTTCGCGGTGCGACGCCTGCGAAAGACGGACATTGTCGATTGCCACGGCCGCTTCGGCGGCGAGCCCCGAGAGGCCCCGCTCGGAGCGCTCCGAAAAGACGCTAGGCTTGCCGTGGCCAAAGAACAGGCCTCCGATCACATCCCCCGTCCGCGAAATCACGGGAACGGCGAGATAGCTCCGGACGGGCAGATGGCCTTCGGGCATGCCTCGACGCGGCGCATTCTTGCCATAGCGGGGATCCTTGGTGATATCGTCGGAGCGCACGATGCCCTCGCCGTTGAAGGTCGGCGCGAACACTTCGGTATTTCGCGGCATCGGAAACTTCGAAAATGCCTCCAGCGGCGCTCCCGAAAGCGTGTAGAGCATGTAGCTTTCGCCGGCCTCGTTGGTGAGGTTGTAGAAAAACGCCCCAAACTCGGCACCGCTGAGTTCGACGCCCGCATCCGTTACGATTTGCACCAGGCGCTGGAGATCAGTCTCAAGGGCGAGGGCCGATCCGGCGCGATTGAGCACTTCGAGCGAATGCCGCTCTTCACGGATCATCTCCTCGGCCTTCCGCTGGATCGTGCGGTCGCGCAGGATCTTGACGAAACCGACGATCTTTCCGCCCTCGCGGATCGGGCTCAGTTCGCCCACCGCCCAGAAACGGCTCCCGTCTTTGCGGAGGCGCCAGCCTTCCTGGCCGCCGCCCCTACCGTGCGCGGTCGCATCTTCCATTTCTTTGCGCAACTGCGCCTGGCCAGCGTCTGCGGCAAAGATCCGGTCCAAGGACTTGCCGAGCATTTCGGGTTCGCTCCAGCCAAGGATCCGGCTCGCGCCGGTATTCCAGCTGGTAACGAGTCCGCGTTCATCGGCGCTGATGATGGCCGTATCAGTCGCGCCATTGACGATCTGACGCCACTGGGCCGCGCTGATTTCATCGGGCGCGCTTGCGAGGTCGTCAGCTTCGATCATCGATGCTCCCTGACAAAAGTGCGGATGCCACATCCTGGAAGGAGGCAGGCCGGCGTCAGTAGCTCGACTTTCTTGACGGCCCCCGGCGGCTGAAGAAGTACACTTGGCCAACGCAGGGTCCCAGCGGTGAGTTCCCTTTCGAGCGGGTGCGGTGGGGCACGAAATTTCGTTCAGAACGTCAATACAATGCGGAACAAAGGACCGCATCACGGCCTTCCCTAGCCATCTTTTCGGGTTCCATGACGGAAGGCCGCAGGAATTGTCCGACCTCGGTGATGGACGCCGTCCGCCTGAGCTGGCGCTCGGCTGATGGTCAACCGCCGGGCGTCCGGAGTGCGGATGGCGGACTAGCCGCCAGACATCGCCGTTGGCGCTTTCGTAGAGAATTCTTCCGGTCATGCCGTTCAACCGGGCCACCCGGGTTGCTGCACGAGCCTGCTTTGGCAGTTCGCAGGCTACGACGGCGCGCTGGCCGCGGGGGCGACCTTCCGCAGCGCCTCCAACGCTCCCTTCTTCGCTGCGGCCATCGATCGCTTCCAAGGTGGCCTGAAACGGCAGGTGCTCTCGTCGGCGGAAACGGGTCCTCCATTCAGATGCGGGGTGCTAGGCGTGGTGCGGGCCGGCCTCTGGCGATACCGCGCGGGTTCAACTTCCGTGCTCCTCTTTCCGCGCCGAGCCGGCCTTAAGCGGCACATGCTCTCGTCGGCGGAAACTGACCCTCCGTTCAAATCCGGGGTGCTTGGCGTGGTGCGGGCCGGCGGGACGGTCGCGCCTGGCGATACCGCGCGGGTTCGGTCCCCGTCTTCATCCTACCGCGCCTTGCCGGCTCTCTAGAGCCAGTGCACAAGTTAGGAGCACTAAGGCCGAATCGAAGCGCGTTCTGTAGATTGAACTGGCATGGCCGCAAACAAGGTAACGGCGGTACGCTTGGGGCTGGGAGGCAATCGACAGTCCGGGACTAAACAAGCCGCCGCGCCAAGCTGGCGGCTTCTTTCTTGGACTTCGTTCTCACCTCATGAGGCGTTGGCTCTCGCCCGTTCGCGCGCCTCGCGGAGGCGTTCACGGCGTTCACGCCGCCGCTTGGCACGATCAGCGGGCTGCCGCATCGGAGGAACGGGCGCTGGCGAGGTCACGATCTCCTCAACTGAAGGCGCCTCGATCGTCTCCGACGCCGCCGGGCGGGCCTCCATGAGTTCGAGCACCGTCCGTCCCTCGGCAGTGATCATCCAGCCCCCGCTTATGCGTTCGACCAGCCCCTGGGCAAAGATGTCCAGATCCGGCACGCGCGCGGCCAGGCGCCTAGTTCGGTCCGCCCAATCGCGGCCGCTGGTCGCCAGGATGGCCACGTCCCGCTTGAGGTCCTCCATCACGGCGAAGCCGTCCGGATAGCTCACCAGGATCTTGAGGACTGTCACCTGGAAGTTCACGCCCCCGCGCCCGATCAGCGCCACATCGTCGGCGCTTCCGAGAGGGCGTCGCGGCCGACCTTTTTGAGGCTATCGGGCGAAACCTCGCCCCTGGTGGCCGCCTCCAAAATCTTCGATGCGACGTGAGTGCGTGCTCCGATCTCTCGGCACGAGACGCTTTCGCATACCTCGTCGAGGACCGCGCGCAAAAGCGCGGTGGTTGCCTTGTCGAACATGACCTGCCCCCTGAGGGAAAACCCCATCCTAGCTTGGTTCTTTCGGCCTGGCGATTGGGCAATGTTAAACTTTGCGGAAAATGAGTTCGAACCCCAGGTCGGCAGCGCCTGGCGCGCGGCGCCAGTCGACACGGGCTTGGGCGCGAACAGCACTCGGCCCGAAGCTAAGGGAGCTTCACCTTGTCAGCACGGCCAGCTTGTCGATGAGCTCGGCCTGAAATTGGGGATCCGTCGCCTCTCCGGAGCGCTGCTGCTGTCGCATGTGATGCCAACATCGTCAATGACGTTGGCGGCAGGCTCGTCGCTCACGGCCAGCCCGCTCTAGGTTCGCTGTCCAGTTTCGATATTGACGGGGGGCCCGCGCCGCCCTTCTTCGTGATAGCCTGGACCGGACGGCGTGGCTCAGCCCTTGCGGCCGCCGGGGCCAGTGCGATCGCCAAGACGACGACGTGCAGCTTGCTTTTAGGCCTTCGACGCATTCCAAAGCCGGTTCGGCCATCCAAACCGCGCATCGACCAGCTACTGCCCTGGCCCTAACTGGCCCTTTTTCGAAGGGCCTCCGATCCGCTGTTCAGATGCAGTAGTTTCAGCGCTCAGCTGCCCTGAAAACTTGTTCGGCGTGCCTTTCTTGCAGCAGCCGATTTTGATCCCGTGCGCCATCTGTTTCTCTCTTCTTTGGAACGTCTTCTGGCGTGCTCATTTGAAAACGCGCGGTAAATGAAAACCCTCCGCGGCTGTGCCGCGGGCGCATCTATTCACTCAAGCTGATTTGCGAGCAAATATCGGCTGCGTCGAAAGTCAGTTCGTAGTCTGGACCTGTGGAGAAGGATAAGGGTGTAACAAATGAGCGTCATCGGTCCAGCCATTGCGCTCGTTATCGGCCTAGCCACTGTGATGGTCGTTTACCTGCTGGCGAGGAAAACCCGGCGTGAGCGCGATAGCCAAAGACAACATATCGCCGATGAACGTCACGAGAACGCTAGCCCGCAAAGCACTCTCTCCGCAATCGGCGACCGCGAACGCGATGAGGAGGCTCGATCTCGTACAGCGGTCGGGAGCCGATACAGCCACCTTGAAGATGATCCGACCTATGCGACGAGCGTGGAATTGGGCAAGATTTTGATGGACCTGAGCGAGTTAGAGACGGATCTCGCCCTGGCTAAGCAAAGCAAGGACACGGATTTAGCTCTCAAAATCCGGCTCGAGATGAATGACTTGGAAAGTCGCGCTTCCGAGCTAGAGAGCCAACTCGTGAATAGTCCCGATACTCGCCCGGGCTAACCGACCGGCCGCTACCGGAAGTACGTCATGCCGCCGGCGACGATCGACAAGACAAAAGCCAAAGCAGCAGCCCCAATAATCCATGGCATGTCACGGCGTTCATTAGGCGTCATACAGCTTCTCTCAAATCGCATCGCTTCGCGCAAAGGAAGGCCTCAGCACGAGACGGTCAAGTGCCAAGACCAAGTTTTCTACGTCATCCCTTGTTCAACGCCGATGACGGTCGGCACTGAACAGACGATCAACCGACCGGTTAAGGGATCGTTCCTATTCCCGGTGTTGCCGTTTTAGCTGGTCGTGCCATGCCATGGCTGCCAACGAGCGAATCCGCACCAAGGCCAGTTCGACCGCTGCTGTGGCCGTTTCAGACCCAACCACGAACCATCCCCCTTGCATGGAGGACCAGGTCGAATTGAACCGCCTTGGCAGTCGTCGCTATGCCTCCATCAGGCATCCAGCGAGCGCTCTCGACCGCGGCGGGCACCGAGCGCTGCAGCCTAGCAACGGCTGGCCTCAGACTTCAGCTGATCCGGATCGGCTTCGTGTAATCGGCAAGGTGATCATCGTAGCTCCTCAACCCGCTTTGTCGCGCCGTCGCGCTGTTGATGCCCGAACAATGCCGGCCAATCCGCAACGGTCCCGGCCTGGGCGATCTCCCGAGCCGTCGGCACGATCCGGACCACATTTCATTGCAGCCGTATGCCGCGTCGCATCCTGGTCGCCCGGCTTCAGACCTGCGACACGTTGAGGGAATCGGATTCCGCTATCGCCGAGCGCGCCCTAGGCAACGATCGCGCGCTTGATCGCTAGCTTCAGGACAGCGAGTTGCCGCTTTGGCGTCATTTCGCCACTCATCCTTCACAAGAACTCATAGGAACAACGTCCTTGTAATCCGAGTTATCCCCCGCCTCGTATGGAGTACTGCGGTGGTCACCACGATGATCTCTGCAAGGGATCTGGAGCTAATAGCCCTTCGAGAACTTCGAAGCGTTCCCAGTGGCGAATACGTTATCGATGTCGAAGTCTATCCGAG
Source organism: Bradyrhizobium brasilense (assembly GCF_029714345.1). NCBI lineage: Bacteria > Pseudomonadati > Pseudomonadota > Alphaproteobacteria > Hyphomicrobiales > Nitrobacteraceae > Bradyrhizobium > Bradyrhizobium brasilense. The sequence continues at coordinate 1,843,066 of NZ_CP121669.1, read as the reverse complement.
AGACCGGACTTGGCGGCTCAACGTCACTGTCCGGGACGGCGCAGACGTCGATCGCATCCAAGATGCCGTAAAGACCACGACGAGCAGACTTAAGGAGCGATATTTCCTTCGGGCTGATTGGTGAAGTGCCGGCCGTCATTGCGCTGTTCCGATCTCGGCAATGGCGAGCTCGCCGGCTAGCGTTGAGAAGCAGCCGCCCTCGCCAGGCGTCGGCGATCTGCAGATCAAGCCACGTCGCTTCAGATCGGCGCAGAGGACAGGGGCAGCCAATTGCTGATCTGTCTCGATGAAACAACCTCCTTGCCTGAATTGCGCTTCAGGAAAGCGGGCGCGGCCAGTTCATGCCAGCGAGCAAATCAGCGGGTTAATTTCACAGGTGGTAGGTTGCGATGGAATTTGTTGGAAGCCCTGATGCGAGGCCGGCACCTCGTTCGACAAGGAAGTATTGGTTGGGATGGTCTACGACAGCGAGCTCAAAGGACCAGCCCAGATAGAATAGAAGGGCCATTCGCCGAGAAGCTGACAAAAGAACAAGCGATTCTGGCGGAGCGGCTGGCGACTCGCAAACCCGGTCACGGCCCAACGCCCCAGGGAGAGCGCTGAGGCCGCGGCAGTAGTCCCACTCCTCAATCTTGGAGGTTTAACGTCGCGGACTGCTGCTCGTTCCCGGAACAGAAACGGCGCCAGCGAAACGCTGAGGCCGCGTCCAGTGCCTTCAACATCGCATCCGGGATCTTGCCACCAGGACCTGCTGCCGCGTCTGGCGACATCATAGCCGCATCCGATCGTGACGGCGGAATTCTCGCCGGGCCAGGAGGCCCGCGCAGACGCACCGAATACCAGGCCTCGTCGCTGACCTCGGCGCTGACGATCAGGTCAAACGCCGCGCGCGTGTCCCAAGCAAATCCGATTGTCTCAGTCATGCAGCAGCGGAGTCGTTAACCTTCGTGAATCGCGCGCCGTAATTTTTCTTGCTCAGCTTTCTTACAGCGATCGCCTTCTCTTGCTTGACCATCGCTATTGGCCACCGACCCTCATGTCCCACAATTGCAATGCGGAGCCCATGGACGTCATCCACAAAGACGTGATCAATCGCCCCCCTTGCCTACCAACTCTTTTTCGGAAGCATGAAGTTCGGAGAGGATGTTTAGAGCCCGTTTGCTGCAGTCAAAAACTCGTTCATGGGTACGTAGCTATCCTGACAAATGTAATTTGAGGCTACGAAACAATTTGCGGATGTGTTCGAGCGAAGCGCTGGAACCGCCGATACGGGGGTCGCGATGTGCCCGAAAGCGGACAATAATATGCTCACTTCGAGTTCTGTCTAGTTTGACCCGAAGCCGACATCAGCGGAGCGAAGCCGTCACCACGAATGATTCTTGGGGGAATGTCAGCTTGCCACCCGCCAGCATCGAAGGATCGAGGCGCGAGGCAGCATCATCGGCGATTGACAAGATCATGCGCTCACGCTCCGCTGCATCTCTCTCCTTCAGGAGTGCAGCCATTGGCGTCGCCGTGCGCTGAAATCGAACATAATCCAGCATCGACGGGAAGGTAATTTGTTGGCGACGATGGCTACATCGACAACGTCGAAGCCAGCCTGTTTCGCCCAAGCGCCGACCTTGTGCGCATCGCGGGAGAGATGCTCGGAACGCTTGGTTCGTGATGACTCTGCTCCGAGATATTTGTCGAGCGCCTGCACGAAAGCGTGCGCCGCTGGCGTTCTCTCAATCGCGCTGTAGACGCTCAATCCAGCGCGGCCTCCCGGCTTTAGCACCCGCACCATTTCCTTTAGCGCGAGCGGCCAATCCGGGAAGAATTGTAGTCCGAGTTGGCAGAGCACGACGTCAAAGCTGTTTGCATTGAAAGGCAGGTCCAGGGCACTACCCTCGACCCATTCAACAGTCCACACTTTGCCCGTGCCACCGCGAGCATCGCCGTGTTCAGATCTATGCCGACTAACCGACCGGCATGCCCGCGCTGCGCTGCCAGCCGCGCCACGATGCCGGTACCGCAGGCGATGTCGAGTACGCTTTCCCCGCGCCTTGGCCCGACACTGTCGAGCAGGTCATTGGCCCATACGGAAGTGATGGCTGGGACGAGGTAGCGTTCGTAAAGTTCCGGCGCGCTGGCATCCATTTGCCAATGTTCATGGGCCGACATGACTTCCCCTTACGGCGCTACTGGAAATTACCAAACAAATGTCTCGGCGTCATCTGTCCTTGATGCTGGCCGACTTGGCGATTAACCGCAAGCGCGGGCCGAAGCGCCGCTTTTGACCCTTCCAGACCTCGGGAGATCTCCGCTTTTCCGCCGCTGTTGGGGGTTGAGCGGATATCAGGCGGCCAGCCGCTTAATGAGTACACGGAGAGGCATCGGCTCATTCCATTTCGATACCCCAAAGCGAAGGCTGGAGGGGCGTTCCTAGTGGCCTGTTTTCTTGCACCAAGTGCCAGTACGAGCCGGCGGCTTTCATCGCTATGTAGCAGCCGGCGCCGATTCATTGTCCGTCACGACGCGCTTCCTGATCACCGCCAAGCGCGGCTGAACCGCGGCCCCAGTTCGCCCGATCTTCTGTGCGATCTCGCGCTGCGCTCATCCGCGCTGACGAGCGCGACGAACTCATTGCCGGAGCAACCGCTGCAGTGGCGGTGCTGGCATCGCGGCCGAGCGACGGCGGTCGCGTGGCCCAGCATCGGCCAAGTACATCACAGCGCTTGGGGTGCCGGTCAGTGCCGACGCTGTTCTCGCAATCCTGCGGCTGACGCTCCACACGACGGCTCTCTGGTTCGCTCAACAAGAGAGAATCACGCGGAATAGCGCGAGGATGGACATCATGAGCTTGCTGGCGACATTTCTGGCCTTGGTGAGCGCCGGTGTTTTCACGGCCCATATTCTCGATGCCCTGCGCAGTGGCGCGATAACGCGCCCTTCCAGGCCTCAGACTGCGCGCCCTACTTGTCGAGAGGACGACCGGTTCCAACGCTCAACTGGAGCGGCGACGCGGTAAGGTCTATCCCCTAGGCCGCGAACACATGAATCTGCGGGGAATCGGCCTAGTGTAGTCTGCAACGCCCGGCAGCGACGAATTCAGCGAAACGACGCGCGCCTTCCATGGCTTGGTAGGCCTCCTTCCGCATCCGCCAGTTGGCACGGGTGACCGTCCCCTTCAATTCTCCGAATGAGAGCGTGAGGCTGGATCAGCATGCTGCTCGAGCCATCCGTAGTGCCACCATATCATTGTCAACCAAAGGAGCGAACGATGACCGAGGTTCAGAAGACGCGCGCCGAGAAGACCTACGAGTGTGACTTCAATATCGCCGGCATCACCGCCTACGGCGTGACTCTGAATGCACTCCTAAGCGGCCAGCAAAAGGTGCCCCTGCAGGGAGCACGAATTGATGTCGCTTTCGAGGGACAGATCAAAGGCCGCATCACGGGCAAAGTACGTAGTGGCGTCGAATACCTCCATTTGCGTGCCGATGGACGCACTGACCTCGACGGCAGTTGAAACTGAATACGGCCATCGCATCGCAATGCACATTGACGGCGTTGCAACGCCGCGATCGAATGAACCGATGACGGACCTCGTTGCCAATGTGCGTCTCACCACCGCGGCTCCGAAGTATGATTGGGTCAACAAGAAGCAGATCTGGGGTCTCGCCACTGTAAACCTGGAGACGGCGAAGATACACGACGAGTCTTTTATGCAGTGACGACCAAAGCTGACCTGCGCGGCTTTCGCATTCGAGGCACTTCTCGCGAACACCATCAGGTCTCCGGTCGGCGGGGAACGATGTCATGGGCGTGAACTCGTAGACGGCTTGCCCATGCCGATTGTACATCGCCATTACATGACCACGGTGCCTTGGGTTTGGTCTTCGAGGGCGTCAGGTCTTTGACTTCGCCCTTCATGCGTACATCGCCCGGGCGGACCGGAGCCATCCAACGCACCTCACCGCCAAGACCGATGATCGGATGTTGACCGAACGGGCGCGCCTCAACGAGAAGCCGCATCGCAGTTCAGGCTGAATGCCGCCCCCGATGCTGTAAGACCCTAGAAAATCGTCTCGGCAGCAGTGGCTTCATCCAGATGCATCGGCTGCGGGTCAAACTCCGCCGCAAAGCGTTTGATGTCTGGCGCAGTGATCTGGGCCTCTCCGACCTGCGTCGCGCGACCATCAATGGGTTACCCGGGTGTGTGGCAACTCTCGCGAACGGCGACGTTTACACGATCGCTCTCGAGGTTGCGGCCGAAAGAATCCGCGTCATCTATGCCGTGCGTAATCCTGACAAGCTGAAGCATGTCTTCAACGAATTGGGACTGTCGCCTGGCGGCGATCGCGTCATGCAATGAGAAAGGAGCCTGCCATGGACCTGGTTTCACCTGACCGCGTCATGCGGCTTGACCCTGTATTTGGCGCAATGGGGCTCGAAGCCGGCCGCAAAATATGGTCGCCATCGAGGCTCTCGATGCGCGAGAAAGCATCGTTGCTTATCGCTGGCGACGTTGCCGTGCGCGAGCTTGGCCTGCCTTTCGAACTGCACACGGCGATGGCATTGGACAAAGCCAATATGCCGGTCGAGGACCTGCGCGAGCTCTTGCGGCATATCGCTCCGGCTGCTGGCCTCAATCCCGCATCACGAGCATTCGAGCGATTGACGGAAGTCGTCGCAGAACTTGGCCAAACATCGGACAGCCACGCGACGCGTACCCGGGCGCCGCATCCGGCAGCACCCTATTCTGCCAACGCGTTCGAACAATTGCGCGCTGCCGATCCAGAGCTTGCTGCGAATATCGAAGATCAGTCGGCTGAGCTTTGGGCGCGACCAGGCTTGAGTTATCGCGAGCGGTTGTTTGCTAGTCTGGCAATCGATGTAGCAGGAGGTCTGCTCGGCCAGCCGTCTCGGCAGCCTCAACTGTTGTGCCGCAGCCGCAAAATGGATCTAAAATGATATCACCAGGATTGGACGACGCTTGAATAATTCGATCTAAGAGCGCGAGCGGTTTTTGCGTTGGATAGCCAATCCGCTCTTGCGCTTGCGAGTTAAGCGGGGAGATGTCGCTAATGACATCCTGAATTAGAACGCCATCGCCGATGTGGCGCACGCCTGACCTCATCACCTGCGCCAAGGGGATGAGCAACGGCGCCGTTCCCATAGGCGGCGTGCTGATCCACCAGCAGGTGCATGACGCCATGTCGCAGGGACCGGAGGCCACAGTCGAACTCGCTCATGGCTACACCTACTCCGGCCACCCACTTGCCTGCGCCGCCGCGATTGCCACGCTCGATGTCTATCTGGAAGAAGGTATCTTCGAGAAAGTCGCCCGCATCGCCGGAAGATGGGAAGCCGCCATTCACGACATCAGGAACGCCGGCGGCGTGGTCCGCGATATTCGCAACCTTGGGCTACTTGGGGCCGTAGAGATCGAAGCTGCCCCGAATGCACCTGGTCAACGAGCCCGCGCGGTGGCCAACCATTGTCTCGAAAACGGAATCTTTGTTCGCGCCCTTGGCGATACGCTGATCCTCTCACCTCCTCTTGTCATCGATGAGGAGCAGATTGGTCAGATCGCCGATGGTATCAAGAACGGCATCCGGACATTGTGAGCTGCGGAGGCGCCGACGGCGGCGCCGCCGACCAACTTGCGGCCGTCGGATAACCTCCTTTGACGTGGGCGACTACCGATCCGTTCCGGTAGCGTGCATTGCCTTGGCTCACTTGCCCACTTGAAGGCAGTTACAGGAACTTCTCTCGGCCTTTCGCTTTGATCTCGGTCTCCAGTTGGTGATCGAGCTTGTCGAGGCTTCGCCTCAGAACCTCGACTTCGTGCGGATCGAGCGCGGCCATGAGCTTACGCTCGACCCGAACAACGAATTTCTCAATATCCTTGTAAACCTTGCGGCCCTCGGCTGACAATCTAAGGCTGGCGCGCCGTCGATCGGCCTTGTCCAGGTCTCGATGAATGAGCCCACGGCGTACCAACAAATCAATCGCCCGGGCGACCTTGGAGGCATCCGACGAGGTGAGCGTTGCAAGCTGTGCGGCAGTCAGGGGCTGATGCCTGGCAATGACCGCAAGGCTTCGCCAGGCTGGCATCGTCAACTCGTAACGTTCTTCATACATGGGAGCAATGAAGCTACCTAGTCGCGAAGCGATGAGACCAAAACGGTATCCGGTCCAGTTCTCAAGCGGAAGGATCGTGCTGACTTTGTTCAAGAAGATTTGCTCGCGATGATGGAAACAAAACCATAACGGGTCGTGCCGTACCTCTCAACCCGTCCAGCATTTGAAGATCGCGTCATTGACGCAGAGTCAAATTACTTGCATTATGAAAATAATAAGCAATCAAGAAGCAAGGAGGACCACTATGTCGAAATCGACTGACGGCCGGGATCTGACGCTGGTTGGCCCGGGCACGGTCATGGGCGAGATGATGCGGCAGTACTGGATCCCCGCCGCTCTCTCGTCGGAACTACCAGTCGACGGCGACCCGATGCGCTTGATGCTACTCGGTGAGCAGCTGATCGCCTTCCGTGACAGTTCGGGCCGGGTTGGCGTGCTGGATCATCAATGTCCGCACCGCTGTGCTTCGCTGTTCCTCGGCCGTAACGAGCACGACGGCATCCGTTGCGTCTACCACGGCTGGAAATTCGACGTTGAGGGCCGCTGCCTCGAAATGCCGAACGTCCCCCCTCCGCAGGACTTCAAGGAAAAGGTCCGTGCAAAAAGCTACAAGGTGCGCGAAAGCGCCGGCCTCATCTGGGTCTACATGGGCGCCCGCGCCGAGGCCCCGCCGATGCCGATGCTAGAGGCCCTGTTCGTTCCCGAGCAGGATTTGACGGTCACCATTCTGCAGCGCGAGGCCAACTGGCTCCAGGGCCTCGAAGGCGACATCGACACATCGCATTTCGGCTTCCTGCACGCAGGACACATCAATCCCGACGATTTCGAGGAGGGCCATCCGGCCCGGCACACCGTCTCCAACCGCGCGCCGGAGTACAAGGTCACCGAGACCGACTGGGGAACGATGTACGGCGCGTTCCGGCCGGAGCCGGACGGCCAGATGCACTGGCGCATGGCGCATTTCTGCCTGCCGTTCTGGACCCAGACACCGAACGCCTATTTCGCCGACCATGTGGTCGCGAAGGCCTGGGTGCCCATGGACGACGCCCATACGATGCTGATCTCGATCTATGGCGGCCGCGCCAAGGGCGCGACTTACTCAAGCTCGAAGCTAAAATCCGGCGGCGGCATCCCGGGGGCCGACGGTCTCGACTATCTGCCCAACACCACGGACTGGTTTGGACGCTGGCGTCCGGTCCAGAACATCGGCAATGACTGGCAGATCGATCGCGAGGCCCAGCGTACCAACAAGATCTACACCGGCATCCGCAACATCGTGATGCAGGACCAGGCCGTCACGGAAAGCATGGGACCGATCGTCGATCATACCAAGGAACATCTCGCGCCGAGCGACGTGATGATCTCGCGGACGAGACGCCGCCTGCTAAACGCGGCACGGGCGTTCGCCAACAGCGGCACCGTGCCGTCCGGCGTTGACGATGCCGAGGTGTTCTTCAACGCGCGCGCAGGATCGTACTACGCGGACGCGAAGCTCGACTGGCTCGAGGCTTATCAGGACAAGTTGAAGACCGCCATTCGCTGGCGTGCACCGAGCCAGCAGGCGGCGGAGTAGCGCCGATGTCCGCGCCGGATTGGAATGAGCGCGCGCGCGTCACGCGCCGCGCTGCGGTGTTTGGACTGACGGCGTCTTCGATCCTGCCTTCGATCATGGCCCCGGCGAGAGCGGACGAGCAATGGTCCGCACTCGTCGCCGCGGCCAAGAAGGAAGGTCGGGTGGTGCTCTACAGCGCCTTCGTCGGCCTTGCCGCGCACAAGGAGCTCAAGAAGGACTTCGAGTCCACCTACGGAATCACCGTGGACATCCTCGAAGCGCGGGCAAGCGAGGTCCGGGAACGCATCCGCATCGAGCAAGCCGCGGGTCGCAACGCTGCCGACGTCTCCGAGAACGGGCGGACCACGACCACGCTGCAGATCAAGGAGGAGCGCGTCTTCGAACCGCACGGTCCGCTCCCCAGCCTCGGCCGTCTCAAGGCCGATTTCCCAAGCGACGGGATGCGGTTGCCGATCTTTGCAATCGTCTACGGCATCCTGGCGAACACCATGCTGGTCAAGCCGGCGGACGAGCCGAAAAGTTGGCTCGACCTGACAGACCCGCGCTGGAAGGGCAAGATTCTCAGCGACGATCTGCGGACGCTGGGCGGCGGCGGCGTGCTTTTTTCCGTCCTGCAGGACCTTTACGGTCGTGGCTTCCACGAAAAGCTCGCCCAGCAGGAACTGAAGTTCAGCAGGGAGATACCCGCCAACGAGCGGCGGGTGGCCCGCGGCGAGCTTCCGCTCTACATCCCTGACAGCCTGACATCGCTGCTCGAACTCAAGGGCCTGCCGGTGAAGTTCATCGCGCCCAGAGAGGGACTGCCCTATGTCGGCTACGATCTCGCATTGCTGAAAAATGCGCCTCACCCCAACGCAGCCCGGCTGCTGATGGAGCATTACCTCGGCAAGACGATGCAGCAGAGCCTTGCCAAGCTCGGCCTGCTGCCGACCACGACCGACGCGCTGACAGGCGTCGATCCGGCGGTGGCGCAGATCGAGACCACCAAGCTTCTCGGCACCACGGATCCCGAACGCATGAACGAGATGCTGTCCCTGGCTCAGCAGATCTATCGCTGAGACATCCGGGCGCGACCGGTCATGAGGCTGTGGCGGCCTGCTCCGGTACAGCCCAGGCCGATTTCTGCGGAACGACGACGGTCACGTTATCGCCGACGGAGAAGTCGCCGAACGATGGTGCATCGACATTGAGACGGCCGTCGCCGGTCTGCACGACGACCGACCGGGTCGGTCCACGGAAGATCGTGTGTGCGATCTGCCCGGACCAGCGAAGCTCATGGTCTCTGCTGGCCGCGTCGGGTGCGGCGATACGAGCGTCTTCGGGACGGACCATGACGGTCACGGCCTGCCCCGGCCTGATCTCGCTTGCCGACTCGCACGCGCCACGCCAGCCTTTTCCGATGACGTCGAGCCGCACACGGCGGTCGTCGATCCGCGCGCAGGCCTCGACGCTGGCCTCGAGCAGGTTCGGTGTTCCAAAGAAGGCCGCCACGACCCGGTTTGCGGGATAGCGGTAGATCTCCTCGGGCGCCCCGATCTGCTGGATCCGGCCGCGATCCATCACGACCACGCGGTCGGACAAGGCCATCGCTTCGGCCTGGTCATGTGTCACGTACAGGCTCGTCATCCCGAGCCGTTTCTGGATCGAACGGAACTCATCGCCCATCTGCAGGCGAAGTTTTGCATCCAGATTGCTGAGCGGCTCGTCGAGCAGCAGCACCTTGGGTTCGAAGACGAGGGCCCGCGCGATCGCCACCCGCTGCTGCTGGCCGCCGGACAGCGCCGGCGCCGGCCGCTCGGCAAAACTCTCCATCTCGACCAGGCGCAGCGCCTTGCCGACAAGATCGCGAATCTCGGCCGTGGATTTGCGCTTCACGCGCAGCGGGTACGCGACGTTCTCGAAAACCGTCATATGCGGCCAGATCGCGTAGGATTGGAACACCATGCCGAGCCTGCGGCGCTCCGAGGGAACGAAGAGGCCGCGCCCAGCATCGCTGACCACCTCGTTGCCGATGCTGATGCGGCCGCCGGTATTTTGCTCGAGGCCCGCAACCATCCGCAATGTCGTGGTCTTGCCGCACCCCGACGGCCCCAGCAGGGTCACGAATTCACCTTCGCTGACGCGCAGGTCGACGCCGTCGACCGCGACGAAATCACCGAAGACGCGGCTCACCTTCTCAAGAACGACATTCGACATGGCATGATCCAGGCCCGGTCACATTCCACCGATGCGGCTGTTGATGAACTTGAGTTGAACCCACCGGAAGATGATCACGAGAACCATCATGATGAGCCCGATGACACTGACCTGCTCTGCATTGCCGTTCGCCCACAGCTTCAGCAAGACGACCGACAACACCTCGGAGCCGACTGAATAGAGCAGCACGGATGCGCTCAGTTCGCGCATGATGCCGAAGAACACGAGGACCCAGCCGACCGCGAAGGACGGCCACGCCAGCGCAAGCACGATGCGCCGCATGGTCTGCAGCCAGCTTGCGCCGTGCACCCGGGAGCATTCCTCGAGGTCGAACGAAAGCTGCGCATAAGCGCTCGACATGGCGCGCACCGAAAGCGGCGTCCCGAGCGAGATGTAGGCCAGCAACAGCGCCCAGATCGTGCCGTAGATCGGGATACTGTGCGGCAGGAGCGCAAATCCCCAGAGAAAGCCGACACCCAGGACGATGCCGGGCATCATCCAGGGCAGCCAGGCCATCGAGTCGATCAGCAGCCGGCCGCGCCATTTCGTGCGGACCGAGACATAGGCGACGGTTGCGCCGAGCAACATGGTCAGGGTGGCCCCGACGAGACCCAGCAACATCGTGTTGCTGAACCCGCGCCAGAATTCGCTGCTGCTGAATACCTCCCGGTAGTGCTCGAGCGTCAGCATGTCCCACTGATAGAACCCGAAGAACTTGAAGAACGAGCCGATGATGAGTTGGCCGACCGGGAGAACCACCGTCACCACGAAGAACAGGACGCAGAACGCAAAGGTTGCCCATCGCCATGCGCCGAGCTTCATCACCGAAGGCGAATAGCCCTTGCCGGTGATGGTCTGAAAGCTGCGGCCGCGCAGCATCCGCCCCTGCACCAGCACGATCAGGAACAGCAGCGCCATGATGACGAAGCTGACCGCGGTGGCATACTGATATTGCGGCGGCGAGCGCTGGTTGATCGAGTCATAGATGTCGGTGGTGATGACCCGGATTCCGGCCGGCGAGCCGAAGAACAGCGGAGACTCGAAATTCTCGATGCCGCGAATGAAACTCAGAATGGCCGCGCCGGTCAGCGCCGGCAGCATGAGCTGCAAGGTGACCGTACGAAAGGTCCTCAGGCGCGACGCGCCGCACATCGTCGCCGCCTCTTCGAGGCTCGGATCCATCGCGCGGAACGCGTCGACGATGAGAAGAAACAGGAACGGCACCGAATATTGCATCATGTGCCAGACCACGCCGCCATATGAATATACGTTGATCGGCGCGGTCTCCGATCCCGTGATCCATTGATAGATCTGGTTGAGCAACCCGACCTGCGGGTTTCCGAGCATGCCCCACGCCATCGCGGTCAGGATCGGGGGGATGAAGAATGGAAGCGTGATCAGGACTTCCAGCGCGCCGCGGCACGGCGTGTCGGTTCGCGCCAGAATCCAGGCGAGCAGCACGGCCAGGACCACGGAAGGAATGGTCTTGGCCAGTGAAATGCCGACGGTGTTGAGGAGCGTCACCGCACTCTGCAGCGTGATGACGTCGTGATAGCCATCCAGATTGAACGTCCCGGCCATCCCCGGCGGCGTCGAATGCAGGCTGCCGTAGAGCAGCATCGACAGCGGATAGACGGACAGAAAGGCGAGAACGGCGACGAGCACAGCGAGCGCCGTGACGCGGCCCGCCGCAGTCGCCTGCAGCCACCGCCCGAGCCCGCTCGGGCCGGCCGAGCGCCGCTCGACCAGGTTGTTCGCGCCCTCTCCGGCTGAAATGCTCATGGCCCTCTCAGGGATAAAGCTTCTTGGCGAGGTCCATCATGGACGAGCGCTCAGCGAGCTTTGCAGGGCCGATGATCTTGGCGTTCACGAACTGCTGCGCGTCCGAATTGGCGCGCTCGGCGACCGCAGCGTTCACCGGCAGCATCCAGGCATTGGCGTAGAGCAATTGCGCCTCGACGCCGAGGAAGTGGTCGATGAACAAACGCGCGGCATTGGGATGCGGCGCGTTCTTGAGCACCGCGAGATCCATCTCCGCGTAAGGCGCGCCCTCCTTCGGAATCACGACCTTCACCGGCAAGCCCTTCAGATCGGACGTGAAGGCAAAGATCTGCGGGATATAGATGGCATATTCACCGCGCGCGACGCGGCGGGCGTCGTTTCGCATGTCGCGGCTGAACACCGGCTTTTGCTCGGCGAGTTTCTGGTTGAAGTCGCCGCCCATGGTTTTTTCCAGGATGGCGAACATGGTGTTTCCGCTGCCGAGCGGCCGCATGTCGTCCGAGAGGATCTTGCCCTTCCATTTGGGATCGTTGAGATCGTTCCAGCTCGTCGGGATGTCCTGCTCCTTGACCAGCCGGGTGTTGATGAGAATACCCATCGGCTGCATGAAGGCCGGGACGCTGTATTCATTGGCCTTGAACGGCGGGCGCAGATGGGCGGCATTCGGGATCGGCGGCAGTTTCTGCACGAAATCGCCGTTCTTGAGCTGCTCCTCGATCATGGTCGTCGTGACCATTTCCGCGTCACCGAGGAAGCGGCCGGCCGCCTGCTCGGTACGGATACGCTCGGCGAGCTCGCTGGCGCGCAGGTCGAGGCTCTCGACCGCAATTCCGTACTTTGCTTCAAACGACTTCAGCACGTCCTTGAAGTAGGGAGCGCCCAAAGCCATGTTGTAGACGACGACCTTGCCTTCCTTCTTGGCGGCCTCGACGACCTTGTCCCAGGAACCGTCCTCGGCCTGCGCGGGGCTCAACAGACCGACAAGACAGGCGACAACTGCCGGCATCACTCGCTTGAACAACACGTTACTCCTCCCAAAATCTTTTATTCGCTATTTGCTTCGCCGGTGCTCAGATCTCCAGGACCACATATTGCTTGTCGATGGTGACCTGGAACGTTTCGGCGCGCAGCTCGCCTTCGATCAGCGCCCCGCCGGGTTCGACCTTCAGCTCGTAACTCCGCACCTTGGTACGATCAGGCTCGCACCACGACCGTCCGGTGCGCAGATCGAATTCCCAGCCATGCCACGGACAGCGCAACAACTCGCCACGACGGCTGTATCGATAGTCGCCCGGACCTGCGGCCTCGACCAGCCCGACGATACGCCCCTTGCACAGCGACGCTCCCTCGTGCGGACAACGATTGCCGACGGCGAAATACTCGCCCTCCACATTGAAGATGCCGATCTCGCGTCCATTGACCTCGACCAGCAGGCGCTGACCCGGCGGGATCTGGTCCACGGCCGCAACCACATGCCGCGCCATCAGTCCAACCTGTAGAACTTGCGGGCGTTCTCATAGAGAAGCTGCTCGCGCTGGGCTTGCGTGAGGTTGGCACGAAACGCGTAACGCGGATCGTCGAAATCCCAATGCGGGTAGTCGGTCGAGAACAGCAGCCGGTCCCAGCCGATCCGGTCGAACAGGTCGATCAATTCGGACGACGTCGCTGGCTCTTCCATCGGCTGCGTGCTGAACCAGACCTGCTCGCGCACATATTCCGACGGCGGCTTCTTCACATGGGGAACCTCGCTGTGCAGACGCGCCCAGTGCTTGTCCATGCGCGCATTGAGCGACGGCACCCAGCCGAGGCCGCCCTCCATGATGACGACGCGCAGCTCGGGAAAGCGCTCCAGCACGCCTTCGAACACCAGACTGGCGACCACCGCCTGCATGGTCTGGGCGACCGAGTGATGTTCCTCCATGTAGTAGGAAGTCCATCCACCGCCGGTCGACGGATGGCCATTGGTGCCGCCGACGTGGATCGTGATCGGCAAATTGTTGCGCACCGCCGCATCGTAGATCGGCCAGTACCGCCGACGTCCCAGTGGCTCATCCGTCTTGGGCAGGATCAGGATTTGGGTAAAGTTGGGATCGCCGCCCCTGGCGTCGATCTCGGCGACGGAGGCGACCGTGTCCTCCTGGGCGACCAGCACGGAAGCCCGGAGCCGCGTCTCCTGCTTCACCCAACGCTCGACCTGCCAGGTGTTCATCGCGCGGGTCAATGCGACGCCGAGGTCGAGATTGCGCTGGCTCCCGGGATTCCAGCGCAGGGGAATCAACATGCCCACCTCGATCCCATTCGGATCGAGGTGCTGCTTCCGCATCAGTTCAAGGCTCGATCCCGGCGGCCCGCCCTCCTCCGGATAGGCATCGATCCGTGCTGCGTCGGGCGACATCCGCGGATGCGACAGCGCCTCGGAGAAGGCGTGGCGCAGGTGGCTGCCGTAGACCGTCAAATGCTCGATCCACCGTCTTTCCAGATAGGGATGCACCTCGGTCCACGACGTCATCGCCGGATGAATGTCGCAATCGATGACTTTCAGCTTGTAGCTCGCGGCCTTCGGCCGCTCGAGTTCGACGGTGCTCATGGCACAACCTCCATGACCTGATCGGCCTTGGCCAATCGCGAGTAAGTGGCAAGCGCGTTTTCACTGGCGATCTTGCGAAACAGCCCGTCAGGGAGCCGGCCGGAGAGAACCGCATCCCCGTCGAAATGCCAGTGCGGATAGTCCGTCGAGAACAGGAACAGTTCATCCGACTTGATGTGATCGACGAGCCGCATGATGGCCTCGCCGTCGTCCGCCGCATCGACCGGCTGGACGGTGAAGCGCACATTGTTGCGGATGATCTCCGACGGCGTGCGCTTGACCCAGGGCACCTCGGCCCGCACGCCCTTCCAGGTCTTGTCGGCGCGCCAAATGAACCCGCTCAGCCATGTCAGCCCGGATTCGATGGCGACCATCTTGAGCCGGGGAAATTTCGCGAACACGCCTTCCGATATCAGGCTTTGCAGCTGGCTCTCGAATGCGGCGGATTGCGCCACATAGTCCTCGACATAGTGCGACGGCCAGCCGATGGCGGTTGGCGCATAGCGATAGGCGCTGCCTGCGTGAATTCCGATCGCCAGGCCCAGGCGCTCGGCTCGCTCGTAGATCGGCCAGAGATGCCGCCGGCCGAGCGTGATTTCACCGGACACCAGCATCAGCACCTGCACGAAGCGGGAATCCTGGGCCCTGCGGTCGATTTCCGCCACGGCGAGTTCCGCGCTGTGCGACGGAATCACGATCGAGGCGCGGAGCCGCGCATCGCGGTCGAGCCAGCGGTCCGTGATCCAGTCGTTGGTCGCCCGGCAAAATGCGGCTGCCATGTCCTCGCTGTGAAAGACCTGCGCACCGTAGAGGCAGTTCAGAATTCCATAGCGCGGTCGAAACCGATCGAGCACATGGTCTTGCATCGCCTCGAGCGAGGAGCCCGCCTTCGCGCCGCCATCGAGAGCCCAGTCGGGGCGACACGATAGCGGCGAGTTCTGCGGATAGCTCGTCAGGCTCAGATTGAGACGATCGAGCGCACGGACGGAGACCATCTCGCGCCAGTAGTCGTTCAGATATGGCAGGAGGACGCCCATCCCCGGCACCGCCGGGTGAAGGTCGCAATCGATAGCCCCGGCGTACGCCCTCGCCTGATCAAAACCGCCGACCAAGCCGTTTCCTTCCATGTTGCTCTCGCCACTTTTTTCTTGGAGTTGGGAGATTGTACCCTATGTTGATATATCAATAAATGTTTTGTCAATAAATTTGATCTGGATCAATGCGCAGGAAAAGTGAGACTTTGAGCGAAGATTTGCTGGGGGAGATTCCTGGAATGCCTAGGGCCAAGAAGCTCGAGGTTGAGCAACCGTCGAACGAACGCTCGCGCACTGCCGGAACCCTGGCGCGCGAACATTTGGCCGTGCTGGTCTCGACCATCGGCATGCGCCTCAATAGGGGCGCGACTGCTTATTATCGCTCGGTCTGGAACATCGGCGCGGTCGAGTGGCGCCTGATCATGACGCTCAAGAGCATCAGTTCGCTCAATGTCAGCGAGTTGTCGGACGCCGCTGATATCGACAAGGCTGCCGCAAGCCGAAGCCTGGCGATCCTGGAAGAGCGTGGGCTCGTATCGGTCGAACAAACGCGGTCGCGTGGCAGAGCGGCGATCGCCAAGCTGACGGCCGAAGGTCGAAAATTCGCGGTCAAGTTGACGGAAGTATCACGCGAACGCGACGCGCGCCTTTTCAAGGAGTTCACCCCATCGGACAAGGAGAGATTGCGCGAACTCCTGAACCAACTGTCCGGCTCGCTGGAAAAAGCCGATTGGGAACATTGACCGCGGTCTATCCGGGATTTCCCTCACTCCAGCGCCGCGAACGGCAGACGTATCTCCACTCGAAGTCCCCCGAGCGGAGACCGGTCCAGGCTAAGCGATCCGGCGTAAAGCTCGGCGAGCTCCCGCGTGATCGACAGCCCGAAGCCGAATCCTGGAGAGCTTTCGTCGAGCCGCTGGCCGGCCTGCACCGCCTGCGACATCTGCTCCGGCGAAAGCCCCGGTCCATCGTCCTCGACGACGAGGACGACACTTCGCGTCTCCTCGCGAGATTCGACGACAACCTTGCTGCGGCACCAGGAGAAGGCGTTCTCCAGCACGTTTCCCAGCATCTCGTCGACGTCCTGCTGTTCGCAGGCTACCGCTAGGCCGACCGGTATATGATTGACGAAATCGATCGTCTTGTCGGCGTTCACTTTGCCGAGGACGAGACCGAGATCCGCGACGCGTGGCGCGATTACTGTTCTTGTCCGAACCGGACCGCCAAGTGCGGCCGATCGGGCGCGGCCCAGATGATGCCGGATGCGCCGGTCCATTAGGACGACGAGACCGTGAAGATCCTCTGAGCCTGACGATTGCTTCTGCAGCGCGACCGCCAGCGTCGCAAGCGGCGTCTTCAGTCCGTGCGCCAGATTGGAGACGTGTTTGCGCGCCCGCTCCAGGTTGGTGGCGTTCTGAACCAGCAGCGCATTCAGTTCGGTGGCCAATGGCTGGACCTCGCCCGGCTGCGCGTCGGGCACGTTGTCGCGAAGTCCAGCTCTTACATCGGCGACCGCCTGACGAAGTCGTTCGAGGGGACGCAACCCCAGACGAACCTGGATCAGCATCGCTAAGATCAATGCGATGCCGAGCACCGCGAGCGACAAGGCCAACGTGCGCATCGCTTCCCACAACGGCCCGCGCACCGCGTCTCTCGGCGCGGAGGCCACGATCGTGACAGGAGTGCCGGACACCGCGACGTTCAAAATGCGAAAGTGGAGTACGTTGTCGTATGGACCCTTGCCGTCGGCAGGCAGCGGGCG
The DNA here is from genome assembly GCF_029714345.1 of Bradyrhizobium brasilense. NCBI lineage: Bacteria > Pseudomonadati > Pseudomonadota > Alphaproteobacteria > Hyphomicrobiales > Nitrobacteraceae > Bradyrhizobium > Bradyrhizobium brasilense. Next base: position 1,826,003 of record NZ_CP121669.1, on the reverse strand, counting down.
TTCTCGCGGAGGCGGATCTTCGCCGATCGGGGGAGGCGGCGGCGGGGGCGGCAGGGGTCTGTTGCTGATATCGGGAGGAGCCAGATCCGCGCCGTCGAGCGACCGCGACCGTAAGACGTTCTTTGGCCCCAAAATCTGCCAGTACCAGCCGCGTCGGCGTCGATCGAATGGCGGCCCGTCGGCGGATCCCGCCAGACGAATGTTGCCGGCGCCGTCGGTTTCAAGCATGGACGCGAGGAAGAGGATCTGCGCGTCGAGCCTCTGATCGATCTGCCCCTGCACGAATCGATGCAGCACGAACGATATCAGGATCGCGGCGACGATCAGGGCCGCGGTGATGAACACGCCGGCTCCGATCATGAGGCGCCGGCCGAGCGATGCGTTCCGGCTCGTCATGGGGATCCCGAGTTGAGCTTGTAGCCGCGGCCCCTTTCGGTCTCGATCAGCGCTTTGCCGACCTTGCGCCGGAGCCGCGCGACGATCACTTCGATGGAATTCGAATCCGTCCCGACGTCGCCCTCATAGACCTTTTCCGACAGCAGGCCTCGCTCGACCACGGTGTCCTTGCGCAGGATCAGGCATTCGAGAACACGCCACTCCAACCCGGTCAGCTTCAACGGCAATCCATCGAGCTCGAACACGCCGGTTTGCGTTTCGAAGCTCAGAGGTCCGCAGGAAATTCGCGGCGCAGCATGCCCGGAGGCGCGACGGACCAGCGCGCGAAGGCGCATGACCAGCTCCTCGATCCGGAATGGCTTTGTGAGATAGTCATCGGCCCCGGCCTTGAAGCCTTCCACCTTGTCGGTCCAGCCGTCGCGCGCAGTCAGGATCAGCACCGGCAGGTGCCGGCCCTGCTTCCGCCAACCGCGCAGCACCTTGACGCCGGGCACTTTGGGCAGCCCGAGATCGAGCACGGCGGCATCGTAGGATTCGGTTTCGCCGAGGTGCTGTCCGTCCTCGCCGTTGGCGGCGATGTCGACCGCGAAATTCTCCTCACGCAGGGCTCGGGCAATCTCTTGCGCGAGCAGGCGATCGTCTTCGACCAGAAGGATTTTCATTCGGCTCACACCTCGGACCGGAACTAGGCGCCCAAGCTTAACTCAACCTGAACGGAACGGTTCAGGCTGGATTGGGGACGGCGTCCTAGGCTTCAGGGATCGCAATCATGAAAGGAGCGTCCAATGACCGAAAGCGATGCACAGAGAGATACGAGCCTGTCGCGGCCCGGGCGCCGGCCGGTCCTGCACCGTGGCCTGCTGGCAGGCGCTGCGCTTGCCGTGCTTGTCGCCGGCGCGGCTGCCGGTGCCGGCGGCGTTCGCGTCGCCCAGAACTGGCAGCCGCGGAGCGTCATGCTGCTGCAGCCGACCGCGATCGACAGGCTGCAAGCCGGTGGTCCATCCGCCGTGCGCGGCAACGTCGCCGAGATCTTCGGCCACATGTTCGTCATGGAGGACGGTGGCGGCCGCGCCCTGATCGATCTCGGACCGCGTGCGAACAACGGCGATGCAGTCACCAAGGGGGAAACCGTTACGGTCCAGGGCATGTTCGATGAGGGAATCTTCCACGCTCAGATCGTCTCGCATGCCGACGGTCCAACCGAAGCCTTCGGTCCTCCTCCGCATCCGCCCCGCGGAGCGCCACCGCCGCCTCGGCGAGCCGACGGGCCACCTCCTCCGCCGCCCCCAAGGCCGCCACTTCCGCCACCGCGGGCTGACGCTCCGCCGCCGCCCGGTGCCCCACCGCCTCCAAGAGCCGACGCACCGCCGCCGCCACCACCCCCGGGACCTAAAGCGCTTTGAACAAGTCACGAATGGATGACGTCAGGAGATCATGATGTCCGAAGACCAGATAAAAATGTCCGGCAGGATCGTGCACATATTTGCGCATCGCTTTGTGGTCCAGACCCGAAGGGCATGGTGCTTGCCGATCTCACGCCGCATGGAGCGGACCTCGTCAAGCTCCGGATCGGAGCCGATGTCGAACTGGAAGGCGAACGGAAGCCCTCCGAACTCAAGGTGACGCATTTTGCCTGCGATGGCGCCAGCGTGACGATCCAGCACAAGAAGAAGCGCGATCACGACCACCACGAGCCCGCAGACCCGGCCACAGCGATCGAGGCCGTTCGCTCGGCCGGCTTCGAACCGATCGGCACACCCCGTCGCAAGCCCAAGCATTTTGAAATCGACGGCCGGCGAAACGGCGAGACCTACGAACTGCACGTGGAATTGGGCGGGCGAATCCGGAAAACCAAGCGTGCCGGCAGCGGACACGAAGCTGCTTGATGCGTGAGCGGCGACCAACGCCGCTCTGACCAATCGTAGTCTGCGATGGGCAACGGAAAACGGACCCGAGCCGGAGCTCAACCGGCTCGAGGAGCGAGGGGCCTCGCCGAGCGGCCAGATTATTCATCAAGCATCGGACGACAACGTGTCGACTCCAAAGCTGGAACCCCAATGCTGCCGGTACGGACCGGCATTTTTCCTCATTTCAGGCTTCTGAGGAGAGGCGCCGATGACTGCACAGAGCGTAAATCGAGATGGCGCGCTATTTCCGTTGCTCGCGCTGAACTTCTTCATGGCCGACATGCAGGCCGGCATCGGGCCGTTCCTCGGCGTATTTCTGCTCGCGCAGGGCTGGCAGGCCGGCTGGATCGGGACGGTGATGACGGCGGGCGGCGTTGCCGGGATGTTGATGACGACGCCGGCTGGGGCCTTGATCGACGCCACGCGCAGCAAGAAGCTGTTCGTCATCATCCCCGGCATCTGCACTGTCGTCGCCTCCGGCATCGTGCTGCTGTCACAGGAGTTCTGGCTCGTGGCAGCCTCACAGGTCGCGACGGCGATTGCCGGCGCCGCGATCGGTCCGGCCGTCGCCGGCATCACGCTGGGTATCGTCCGCCAGGCAGGCTTCAATCGACAGAACGGCCGTAACCAGGCCTTCAACCATGCCGGCAACCTGGTCGGTGCCGGGCTGTCCGGATTCGTCGGCTGGACGTACGGCTTCACCGCGGTGTTCTGGCTCGCCGCGGTCTTCGGTGTTCTCTCGATCGCGTCCGTTATGATGATCCCGAGCGCGTCCATCGACGACGACGCAGCCCGCGGGCTCGAACGCGAGAGCACGGACGACAAGCGCGCGAGCGGGTTGCAAGTGCTGATCGAATCGAAGCCATTGCTGATTCTCGCCGCAACTCTGCTGTTCTTCCACCTCGGCAATGCGGCGATGCTCCCGCTGTACGGCCTGGCGGTCGTGGCCGACAAGCAGGCCGACCCCGCGAGCTTCGTCGCAATGACCATCGTCATCGCCCAGGGCACCATGATCCTGAACTCGCTGGTTGCGATGCGGATGGCCGAAAGGGAGGGCTACTGGCTGGTCATGCTGGTGTCGTTCATCGCCTTGCCGGTCCGGGGCATCATCGCGGCGTGGCTCCTGAACAGCTGGGGCGTTTATCCGGTACAGATTCTTGACGGCGTCGGCGCGGGGTTGCAGAGCGTGGCAGTGCCCGGCCTCGTCGCGCGGATACTCGACGGGACCGGGCGGATCAATGCCGGCCATGGCGCGGTCATGACGGTCCAAAACATCGGTGCCTCGCTCAGCCCTGCGATCGGTGGCTGGATCGCACAGGAGTTCGGGTATGGGCCGATGTTTCTCATTCTCGGTGGCAGCGCCACGGTCTCAGTCGCGCTGTGGAGCGTCTTTGCGCCGTTGTTGAAGCCTGCTTGTGCGACAAAGCCCGGGCACGCATCGGATGCAATGGTTTCAAGCGCCGCGAGTGTCGCCTGATGTTCACTCATAACGCCGCGACTTGGGGAATCGCCGGTCTTGCGACCTTGGGCGTCATTGCGCGCCCCTGGAATTTGCCGGAATACATCTGGGCGGTGACCGGCGCCGTCCTGCTGATCGCCTTCGACCTGTTACCGTGGCGAGACGCCGTCGCGGCGGCAGGCAAGGGAACGGACGTCTACTTCTTTTTGATCGGCATGATGCTGCTGGCCGAGGTCGCGCGAAAGGAAGGCCTGTTCGACTGGCTCGCCGGGCAGGCCGTCAGGCATTCGCGGAAATCGGCATCGCGACTGTTCGCGATCGTCTATGCAGTCGGGACGCTGGTGACCATTTTCCTGTCGAACGACGCCACAGCGGTCGTGCTGACGCCCGCGGTCTACGCCGCGACCCGTACCGCGAAGGTCGAGCCGCTGCCGTACTTGTTCGTCTGCGCTTTCATCGCCAACGCTGCGAGCTTCGCGCTGCCGATCTCGAACCCGGCGAACCTCGTGTTATTCGGCGCGCGGATGCCGACATTGCCGGAATGGCTGCACTACTTCCTCCTGCCTTCGATCGTCGCGATCGCCGCGACCTTCGTCATGCTTCGGTTCAGTCTGCGGACCAGCCTGCGCGGTGGCGTAGTTGAATCCTACGACGAGCCGGCCGTCCTGACCAGGAGTGCCGCGATCATCGCCACAGGCATCGGAGCGACAGCGATGGTCTTGCTCGCGGCGTCCGCCCTGGGCTTGGATCTTGGAATGCCCACATTCGCCTGCGGTGCGGTGGTGACCGCGATCGTGCTCCTGCTTGGCCGCAAATCGCCGGTTGGCATCGCCGGCGATATCTCCTGGTCAGTCTTACCCCTCGTCGCCGGGCTTTTCGTCCTGGTCGAGGGCCTCAATCGTACCGGCGTGCTGCCGGCGCTCGCCGAGGAGCTCAAGCAAATGGCCGCACTGTCGCCGCACGCAACCTCGTGGGTTGCCGGCATCATCACGGCAATAGCCTCGAATCTCATCAACAACCTGCCGATGGGCCTGATCGCGGCGACCACGACGCATGCCGCGCAGACCTCCCATCACATCACCGGCGCTGTCCTGATCGGCGTCGATCTCGGACCCAACCTGTCCGTCACCGGCTCGCTCGCAACGATCCTGTGGCTGATCACGCTGCGGCGTGAGGGCGAGCATGTCGGCGCACTTCGCTTTCTGCAACTCGGCGTCCTCGTTATGCCGCCGGCATTGTTGCTGTCGCTCCTCGCGCTCTCGCTGACTGTGTCGTAAGAGCGTTCAACTGCCTATGACAACCGAGAAACGAGGCAGAGTCCGGCCCAACTCTCGGTAACCTTTTGCCGCGGCACGTGTCTGTTACCGCGCGGGAAGCGGAGCGTCAGGCTGGCGCTGGCGATGGTGCAAAGGGAGGGCGGAGTATCAAAAATAGGATCCATCAGGATGATTTGGTTGCGTGTTGCCTCTTCCTTGGTGCCAGCAAACGCAAGACTGTTTGGCAAACAGGACACTGCATGACGAATGCGGCGTACCCTCTAGTGAGTGGCTACGCGTCGATTACGCTTGCCACAGGCTTCGCAGCTTTTGCTCCGACCGGTCCATCGGCAACGCTCCGACGAGCTCTTAGTTATGAACGATAACGTGCATATGGCTAAGGAGCAAACTAGATGTTCAGTCCCGAGGTCAAGTGGATGGGATCGTGCCGGAAGCGGCCTGGCACGTTTGCCCAAGTTGTACAGATGGCTTCGTAGGGCGTGAGGCCGCGTACGCGGCAGCCGACCAAGCCATAGCGGCTTGCGGCGGTGATGCTCGGGAGACGGTAGCGGCGTCGATCGTTACGATCGATTCGGCTGGGACGGGAGCGAGCGGTCACAATGCGAAGCCGCAGACGCCGGTCGCGCGGGCCCGCTGCAACCGTGCGGATGGCGGCCTCGGCTCTCGCCCACTCCTTGAATTCGAACTCGCGTTGGCTCGGAGGCCCCATTCTCCCGGGAGCCACCTTTCGCAACCATGACGTCCAACGCAGCGCCTCCGAGCGTAGGAAATCGCGGAAAATCGTCGCTTAGCGTACAAAATCGTAAGATTTGGTTGCGGGGACAGGATTTGAACCTAGGACCTTCAGATCGTGAGGCCGCAAATGCAGAAGCGATGACGGGGTCCCCGCCAGCGTCCGCGATAAACAAACGGTGCAGCTATCGTCAAGTGACTACGAATCACCTTGATTATCCAATGATTCCAACGCGTATTTGGAAAAAAGCGCAGGATTGCGCCCTAACAATATCAATAGCTTGGCGATTGTTTCGAAATGAATGTGGGAGCCTGCGACACGGAATCGGTCCTCGATCTCTAGTCGCGACCTCGCGCCTCAGGCCGTGAGCTGAGCTCGAACCTTTCCAGCGGTTGCGTCGCGACACTGGGGCCCTCCAGTTATGCTCGTTACCGGGTGCCGCATTGCCGAGATTCTTTCTACAAACTCCGCTCTTCGCCTGGCTCGAAGCGCCGCCGATCTCGCGCACAAGGCTGGAACCGCGGCCGACCGCCCTATGCCCACAAATTGGTATTTTGACAGCCGTCAATGCGTCGACCATCCCGCTCGTGCTTACATCGCCATTTTTTGGGGGTTGCCGACTTCGGAGGATCGGTATCAAATTCAGCCGGGTCGCTGCGAGGCCAGAATAATGCCATGTACCGATTCCCTTGCAGATCCTGACGAGTTGCGGCGTTATATGCGCGACGCTGTCGTCCTTTCGATGCTTCCGAAGGCGTGGCGAAACTATGACTTGCGGCGGATCGGCGAAAGCATCGCCAGCGCGCTGTTCGCGATGCTCCGCGCTGACTTTGTCCTCATTATCCTTCAGAATCATGACAGTCACCTCACTGAGCTGCTCCGCTGCGATCCTGACTTGGACCCTTCAAGTGTCGATCATGTACGGACCGTGCTAAAGCGCGAAAGAGCGACACTTGGCGACGATCAGGGGTTTATCGTCGGCAACGGATCCAGCGGACGCAACCTCCACGTCGCAACCGTACCAATCGGGCTGAGCGAGTATGCTGTGCTTGCTGCCGGCTCCTTTCGGGCCGCGTTTCCAACCGAAACGGAACGGTTGCTGCTGACTATCGGGGCAAATCAGGCGGCGATCGCTTTCCAGCACTGGTTGGGCGACGCCGATAAGAGACAATTCACCACGTTGGCGCATCGATCGACTGACTTTATAAGCATTGCCTCGTTGAGCGGTCATATTCAATATGTCAACCCCGCTGGTCTGCAATCGGTGGGGCTTGCCACGCCCGACGATGCATTGCGACTTCGCGTACTCGACTTCGTCTCACGCGAAAACCGGCAGGTCGTCCGGAAAACTATTTGGCCCTTGGTGCTGCGTACAGGTCAATGGAAAGGAGAACTCGACCTTGTGCACTTCGGATCCGGACTTCCGATTCCTTTCCTTGTGGATTGCTTCAGGATCGACGATCCGCGAACCGGGCAACCGATGAACGTCGCAACCATTTGCCGCGATCTCAGCTCGGAGAATCAATCCGAGGCAGAATCGTGCCATCTCAACGAAACTCTCGAGCGACGCGTGGAGCAGCGAACAATCGAACTGGCCGCGGCACACAAAAAACTCATGGCGGAAAAATTCGAACGTGAGCAATCCGATCTCCGCTTCCGGAAATTGCGCGACGAAATGTTTCGTATGGCGCGCTTCACGGCAGCTGGTCAGATGGCTGCGTCGATTGCCCACGAAATCTCACAGCCGCTCACAGCCATCATCAACTCGATGAATGCGACAAAACGGCTTTTGAATCGCACGGATCGGGCCAGCCTCGCGATAGCGCAAGACGTTGCGAGCGAAGCGGTCGCCGAGGCGCTCCGAGCAAGCGAGATCCTCCGGAGGCACCGCCAATTCGTCAGACCAGACGAGAAGGAACGACGAATTGAAGCATTGTCTTTGATGATTGAGGAAGCCGGCGAGCTCGCGTTGAGCAGTGCTGCTCCGCCCGAGGCAAACCTCAAGTTTGAACTAGACTCTAGAGCCACGCACGCATTTGTAAGTCGGGTCCAAATCCAACAGGTCCTGGTAAATCTTATTCGCAATGCGCTTGAAGCGATGGCAGACCAGGAACAGCGCGAAATTACACTGGCGACAAGAGTAGTGGGCGATGGAATGATCGAGGTTACAGTCGCTGACGTCGGCCCCGGAATCAGCCAGGAGATAGCGCGCCGGCTTTTCGAGCCGTTTGTTTCAAGCAAGCACAATGGGATGGGACTTGGCCTGTCAATTTCACGCTTGATTATCGAAACGCATGGCGGACAGTTGACGGCAGAGTCAATGCCAGGCGGCGGCACCAGCTTCCGCTTCACCATCCCGTCCGATGGTATAGGCGATGTCAATTGAACGAACCGTCTACGTTCTCGACGACGACGAAGCCGTGCTTCGTTCGCTGGAGCGTCTATTGAGTTCCGCCAATTTCGAACCGGTTACCTTCGAGCGAGCAGATCAGTTCTTGGCAGCCGCCATGGGGTTCAAACCGGGATGCGTGCTGCTTGACGTCCGTCTGCCAGACACGAACGGGCTGGAAGTCCAGGCAGAATTGGCGCGGATGCGGAGCGACCTGTCGGTCATTATCGTTACTGCTCAGGGCGACGTCCAAGCGGCAGTCCGGGCGATGAAGGCGGGCGCCAGCGATTTCCTAGAAAAGCCGTACAGCGATGATGCGCTGCTTGGGGCTATCGAGGCGACATTCACTAAGGATCTCCAGATCGCGGGCGATCGTGAGGGCGCCGACGCAGTCCAGCGGGTGGCAAGCCTCAGCTCACGCGAGCGGGACGTTCTTGACGGGCTGATGGCCGGTCGTCCCAACAAGTTGATTGCATACGAGCTCGGCCTCAGCGTGCGCACCGTTGAGGTACATCGCGCGCGCATGATGGATCGGCTTGGAGTACGGCAGCTCTCAGAAGCCATCCGGCTCGGCATCATGGCGACGCTTAGGCCTGGCTGATCCGCAGCAACTGAGGTAGGGCCTTTCGCTCATGCGGTCCTTCAGTGCACTACGGTTCAGGATTTTAATGGCGATGACATGCCGCTGGACGACTATCGGCGCATACTCGCCTCAAGATGACGCAATCGTCGCGAAACTCGTCATTGCCAATAAGGCCATGATCCTCAACAAGGCCGAGCAAGCTCGTTCCCCGGTTCACACCTAGTCGTGTAGTTGACACCTGGTCACGTATGGTAGTGCAGCCTAACTGCTCTGCCGGCGTGCTTTCGCTCGTCCCAGAGCTAATGACCATGGAGCGCCGCCAAGGCCGATGGGTTGGCGCCTCAGAAGGCGAACCACGCGAGAAAGCGAGTTCGGTCCCTGGAAGGAGGCACACAGCGACGGCGGGCTGCCCCTTCACAGCAAAACCGCGCGTGGCTGTGCCACGGAAGCTGATTACGGTTAGCTCGTCACCAAGTTTTGGCCGGATGAGACGCAACAGCATGCAGGCTATAATCGCAAACGCGAATCTCCACTTCTCCATTGATCGCCTAGTGCAAGGTAGCCCGAAATGGCTGTGACACCCTGACTGTCATCAACATATTAGCCATCGAATTTGCTGCCAGCACAGTGAGCATCAATTGCGAGGCAAACCTGGACTTTACCTCTGAGGCCGACCAACGCCCAGATTCCAGCCATCGCAATAGCGACTTTCCACCCCCCGAGTGATCTCGTCTAGTTGGGTAGAGCGCAAACCTAGATGAATGCTCCGAACCTCCGCGTAGAACCAGTGCTCGAAAGTCGATTGTCCCACGTTCCAGTCGAATTGACCGCTGGCGGAGGCTCATCGTGGGCTTGCCGATCTCAGCCGTCGTCACACGTCTTGTAACAGGCCGTTGACGTAGATGGCAGGCTATACAGGTGGGTGATGCATCGTTCGTTAAGGCACCGGAGAGTGCGAGCGCGAACGCGATCACTCAGAGCACCGCCGCGACGTGCGATCAAGGCAAATGCACGCGACGCGTCGACCGCGCTGCCCAAAATGTGGCGGGATCAGGGCGTAGAAAACGCTGCGGATCGGTGATATCGCATCGAGGCAAATGCAAATGGATAGACGGCAATCTAGCTTTTCTCCACCATGATTTTCCCCCTGATAATATAGAGAGTTCTTGTTCCGTTGGAAATTTCTGTCGCCGCGTGAACATCAGGTCGTTGCTGGCCAAGAGCTCGTCTAAGCGCGCTTGGCATGCGGCGCACTGCGTAAGTGCATGCTGCGCCGTCGTCATCAAGCACGACACCCTTCTGATCTATTACCGCCTTGCCGTTCACATATCGATGGAAGTAAAATCGAGCCATACCAAGGAATTAAGAGGGTCAGCTTTCGTTCCAAAACTATTTTGACTGTCTTAAACCGCAAATCAGTCGCTAAGTTCGGTCAGAGCTTCCGCTTGCTGCGCCCATGCCGAAGGCGGTGACGAGTACCACGGGTTCGACGTTTGTGCCATCGCTGAAGTCGGCAACGAAATTGCCCGAATGCCGGTCGTTGTGCCCTCCTAACCGGCAAGACTAGGAAGCGGCCTCTTGTTCTTACGGTAGCCGGCTCTCTAACCTTCAAAGACCTTGGTTTGGCTTCTGTTAGTCGCATCTGGCGAGCGTCATCCGATATGACGCTGGCGCCAATAGACCCAAAGAAGTGTGAGGCGCTGATCCCGCTTTTGAGCAAGCTGCGCTGGATCGCCTCGGCCGGTTGACCGTCGTCATGGTGGAACCAAACGCGGCAACCTAGTTTGCCGAATCCAAGACGGGCGGGGGAACCAATAGGAGATTCTCCCATGAGGATTAATTGGCTTTACACGACGGCGATGGCGTTGGTGATTGGCGCCGGACCCGCCATTGCGCAATCGCCGGAAGGTTCGCAGAAGCGCGAGGAGAGTCCTCGCGCCCAGTCACCGGTGTCTCAGTCTAGGGACCGTCCAGCCGCCCAGCCGAAGGAGATGGATCGCGGCGGCGCGACTGATCGCATCAAGGAGCGCGCGCAGTCCGAGCCGAAGGCCGGCGCGAAGGACATGCAGCGCGGTGAGGCCCCGTCACCGCCCGAGCGCAGCAAGGAGGCGCAGAAACCGCAGGGCCGCGAGTCCAAGGAGCCGATCCGGCAGAGCCAGGATCAGCCCAGCCGTGGCGAGCGCGCGCCCTCGAGCACAGCGCAGCAGAAGGACCTGCAGCAGGGCCGGGATGCCAAGCCGGCTGCCGACCAGAAGCAACAGGCGGAGGAAAAGCTGCGGGGCCGCGAGGGTCAGGCCAAGCAGGGCCGCGCGCAGGAAGCCACCAGGCCGGCCGATACGAAGCAGCAGCAAACCCAGCAGCAGATCGATCGCGATCGCAAGGAGCAACGCGATCAGGCCGCCCAGCCCTCAACGTCCTCGCCGCAGCAGAGCGCGCGGCCGGCCGACAACACACAGACCCAGAAGACCGGCCAAGCGCCGGACCAATCGAACCGCCAGACTTCCTCGGCCGCGCTCAACGACGATCAGCGCAGGCAAGTCGTCGATCAGCTGCGGCGCGACAGGACTGCCACGAGCCAGAATCTCAATGTTCAGGTCAATGTCGGCACGCGGTTGCCGCAGGGCGTGCAGGCGCGCCGGTTGCCGCCCGATATCGTGCGGATCATGCCGCAATACCGGGACTATGAGTACACGGTGATCGACAACCGCGTTGCCATTATCGATCCGCGGCGGCGCGAGGTTGTCGATATTCTCGACGACGGACCGGGTTACAACAGGGCGGCCGCTTACAGCCGCGATCGTGCCGTCATCAGCGATGACACGCGCAGGCGGCTCAGAGAATTGGTGCGGAGCTCTTCGACGACGGTCGGCTCGACCTCGCCTTCGGCCGGCGGCGGAACCTCCGGGTCGAACTGTCTGTCGCTGCAGCCGGTGCCGGAAGAGCTGGCGCGCAACCATCCGGAGCTTGCCAACTACCGCTATCTCGCCATCGGCGACGACGTGGTGCTGGTTGACCCGCACCAGCAGAAGATCGTCCAGGTGATCGACTGAGGCTGCCTGTCCCCCTCCCCCCGTTCTTCACGGGGAGAGGGTCGGGGCGAGGGGCTGCACATTTCCGCGGCAACCCGGTTTGCAGACACCCTGGTAGTTAACCTCGCCGATCGGCTTCCTGATGTGGACTAGACGAAGCGATCAAGGCAGATTCCCATTGTGCTTGCGCCGGCCCCGGTGCGAATCCTTTCACGTCGGATTGAATTAGCGGACTTGGTTGCGGTTCAATGCCGCATGACGCCGATCCGCGCCAGCATCACCGGGCCGCCACTCTCCGCCACCAGTTCATCCGCCCAGCCGTACGACCTGAATATCCGGATGATTCTTTGCCCACTCACCGGTATCGATCTTTCCTCTGATTGCGGTGACGGGCGCAATCCGACGCAGTCCCTCGAGAACGTCCATGCGACCAACATACCGGCGTGGATGATATGCGCCACTTTGGCCAGCCATCGACCAGCCTCGGGCCGCAGCAGACCATGTCCGAGATGATTCCAATCTTCAGCGCTGCGCAGTATTCCTCAAGGACGGAACGGGGCGTGAGCCGCATCCCGAGAGACTGGACGGGACGCCTTATGCGAACGCAACATCCAATTGTTGCAATCGTTCAATTAAGCCGTGAACCCCTGACGGCTCGCGAAAGTCCGCTATGCCCCGGTAGCGATCAAATTCCGCATCGCAGCGAATGATGCGACGGGCCATCAACGACGTCGGAAGCTCGCCCTATACTAGTGCGGCGCCGATCGCGTTAACTAATTCGTCTTCCGTGAACGGCTTCAAAATAATTCGTAAGTCGTTCAACTCATTCGGGACGGGGCGATCACTATAGCCGGTGATAAGGATGATTGGCAAAGTTGGCAGCATCGCACGGATCGCTTTCGCAAGCTCGCCGCCGCTCATTTCCGGCATGGCGAGATCCGCGAGAACGAGATCTATTTCCTGATTGCTTGCGAGCATGCGAAGCGCTTCGCCGCCGCTCTCCGCCGACAGCGTTGCATATCCGAGAACATCGAGCATCCTAACCATGGACCTCAGGACAGCCTTTTCGTCATCCACGACCAGAACACGAAATCTCTTGGCGGTCTGCAGACGCTTGCTCGCATCAACGGTGTCCGCATGGTGATCAGCGATGTCGACCTCCGCGCGAGGCAAGAAGACCTTCACCGCAGTGCCCTCACCGAGGCGAGTCTCAATACGCACGCCACCACCGGACTGTTTGGCAAAACCGAAGACTTGCGCCAATCCGAGGCCCGAGCCCTTTCCTGGTTCTTTCGTCGTGTAGAACGGCTCGAACACATGCAGCAGGACGTCGTCTGGGATACCAGTGCCGGTATCCTTGACGGCGAGAACCACGTAGTCTCCCGGCAACGGCTCTTCCGGCCGCAAGGACTCGCTTTCGATGACGGTGTTGAGCGTCTCGATAGTGAGCGTGTCGCCCGGCTGCATCGCGTCCCTGGCGTTGATGACGAGATTGAGAACGATCATCTCGATTTGGTTTGGATCGACCAGAGCGGGCCAGAGATCCGGGGCAAATATCGTTTTGAGTTGCACCGTCCCGCCCAAGGTGGCGCCGAGCAGATCGCCGATTCCGGCAATCTTGCTGTTTAGATCAACCTCGAGGGGTGCAAGTTGCTGTTTCCGCGAAAAGGCGAGGAGTTGCGCAACGAGCTTCCTGCCCCGGTCAGCAGCGGTCCGGATGAGTTCGATGCCTTCCCGGTCGTCAGGTCGTTCCATTGTGCGAGCGAGCAGACGCGCATTGGTGAGCACGACTGTGAGTAGGTTGTTGAAATCGTGCGCCACGCCTGACGTGATCTGCCCGATCGCATCGAGCCGCTGCAGCTGCTGGACCACGGTTTCGGCAAACTCACGTTTCTCCATTTGAGAGCGGAGCTGCCGGTTGGCCTCCTCCAGTTCGCGCCTCCGGTCTTCGATGCGGCGCTCGAGGCCTTCTTCAATACGTTTGCGCTCGGTGACCTCCAGGGCGATACCGAAAAACGCAACTGGCGCCTCGTTCTCGAAATTGGTCCGCCCGCGCGTCGCGATCCAGCGTTCCACGCCGTCCGTTTTTCCGATGACCCGGTACTCGATATCGTAGACCCCATCGCCCCGCGGGTCGACGCACCGCTGGACTGCAGCCTCGACACGTGCAAGATCGTCTGGATGCACGCCGGCCCTCCACACTTCGTAGTCGACAGGCGTGCCTGCAGCCAGGCCCCACATTGCCCGCAATGTGTCATCCCATTGCAACTCATTGGTTTGCGGATTCCAAGCATAGCGGCCGAGCCGCGCGAGATCGACGGCCGCCTTCAGCCGTGCTTCGCTCTCGCGCAGACGCGCTTCGGCATGCTTCTCCTCTGTGATCTCGCGTATGGCACCGATGAAGCCGACCGGCTGTCGGCCTTCAAAGAAATTTTGGGCATGGGTAGAGACCCAACGTTCTATGCCATCCTCGATTCCCTGCACACGGTACTCGGCCACGAAAACGCCATCGCTATCGGGGTCGAGTGAGGCTTCCCACGCCGCTGCGACCCGAGCCTGGTCGTCACGGTGTATGGCCGCGACGGCCATCGGCGCGTCGACGGTGGTGCCAGCGGGTAATCCCCACATTGCCTTAAGGCGTGCATCCCAGTCGAGAGCGCCGGTCCTAGGGTCGCCAGAATAAGGCGATAAGCCGATTAGTTCGACGGCCGCCTTTAGCCGCGCTTCGCTGGCCCGCAGCAACGCTTCTGCTTTTTTACGCCGATCAATGTCTCGGAACGCAACAGAAACGCCAGTCGAGGTCGGATAGATGTCGACCTCGAACAGATGCCCAATCAAAGGCGAGGAGCTCTCGAAATGCTGGGCCGTGCCCGTCTGGAGTGCGCGCCGCTGCGCCTCATAGTCCGGCGTGCCGACAGCGTTCGGGAACGCTGAGAGAAACGGGACGCCTATCAAATCGTCGGGCTTCTTGTCCCAAATCTCAAGTGCCTTGCGGCTTGCGTAAAGAAAACGTAGATCCTGATCAAGCGCATAAAAGGCCTCGCCGATCCCTTCGAGTACCTCGCGCAGTCTGGCTTCGCTCTTACGCAAGGCCCGTTCGGCCTGATCCCGCTCCGCCTTTTCCTTTACGGCGTTGGTGGTTTCAAAAGCAGTGGCGAGATTGGCCACGATCGCGCCCGTCTCGTCGCGGATGGGCGTAAAATACGACGTGAAAAATGCTTCCTCAGGACCGCCGTTGCGCAGGAGCGTCCAAGGATGGTCTTCCAGCGTAACGGTCTCGCCCGCGAAAACACGGCAGTGGATCGCCGCTTCAGCCGCCTCCCACACCTCGCCCCACACTTCGCGCCCCGGTCGACCGAAGGCACGAGGATGCTTCGTCCCCATGAACGCCCGATGGACCTCATTGTAGATTAGGATGCGTTCAGGACCCCAGATCAGATTCATCGCGAGTTGCGATGCCATCATGAGGTCAATGGTGGTCTTGAGACTCTGGGGCCAACTGGCAATCGGCCCAAGCGGAGTCTTCTCCCAATCGAACGCGCGAATGCGCGCGCCCATCTCGCCGCCGCTGGACGGCCAAGCTGATCGTCCTAGGTGAAGGTCCTTGCCCACTGAGCCTTCTCGCGGGCGCTGGGGAACAGGCCACGATTGTCCTGAAGTACGATAGAGTAGCCCAAGCAATCAGCATCAAAAAGTACCTTCATGCAGGTGGGTTGGCTTGGTGCCCCTTAATTTTGGATCGCTCGCGAGGAGATCTCACCAGCAAGGTACACGCGGTGGTGGACACCAACGGGCTACCGGTCCATCTCGCGCTCACGCACCGGTGAGGTACATGATAATCGGCTGTGTTCGGGTCTCCTCAGCGCCTTGCTCCCCAGAACGCGTTCATACATAGCCGCGCCGCAATGGCCCGGCCTCAAAAGCGTACTTCTGTGATGACCGGGGTGAAGTCGACTAGCGGCTGGCGGAAATCGCTTATCGTCGCGAAGCCGGCCACCGCACGCGGATGATAGTTGCTCCCCGATTTGCCGAACCAATTGCTCGTGCGTTCTTAGTTTCTAAGTGCAGTAGTTCACCGACTGTTCAGCCGGCTTGTGAACATAACAGGGCGGCCATGCCGAGCGGTCCTCGGAGGGAAGGATGCTGTTCCGGCGGGCTAGGAACCCGGGCACCCTCCCCGGGTTCCGCCTCCACCCTACCTCTACACTCGCTTCTATCCTGGTGGGATACCTCAGCTTAATCGCCCGCACACATGGCTGGCCGGCTATGAGCCGTCGTCGGTCAGCACGACGTCATTCCCTTTAATGCAGCTTGCGCCTGGCCTGCGGCGCCTCGAACTGGGCTACCTCGGCGGTCTGCGCCGCCTTGCCGTTGAAGGTCAGCACATTGCCCTCAGACGAGATTGCAACCCTGTCGCCGTCCTTCACCTCGCCGGCCAAAATCATCTCCGCGAGCGGGTCCTGCACGCTGCGCTGGATCACCCGCTTCAGGGGGCGGGCGCCATAGGCGGGATCCCATCCCTTGTCGGCGAGCCAATCGCGTGCGGAGGCATCGAGCGTCAGGGCGATCTTGCGGTCTTCGAGCAGCTTCTGCAGCCGCGCGAACTGGATCTCGACGATCCGGCCCATCTCGCTCTTCTGCAGGCGGTGGAACAGGATGATCTCGTCGACGCGGTTGAGGAATTCGGGGCGGAAGTGCGAGCGCACCATCCCCATCACCTGATTGCGCACGGCCGACGTATCCTCGCCCTCCGGCTGATTCACCAGGAATTCCGAACCGAGGTTCGAGGTCATGATGATCAGCGTGTTGCGGAAGTCGACGGTGCGGCCCTGACCATCGGTCAGGCGGCCGTCGTCGAGCACCTGCAACAGCACGTTGAAGACGTCGGGATGCGCCTTCTCGATCTCGTCGAACAGCACGACCTGGTAGGGCCGGCGCCGAACGGCTTCGGTCAGTGCCCCGCCCTCATCGTAGCCGACATAGCCGGGAGGCGCGCCGATCAGACGAGAGACCGAGTGCTTCTCCATGTATTCGGACATGTCGAGTCGGACCATCGCAGTCTCGTCATTGAACAGATACTCGGCGAGCGCCTTGGTCAGCTCGGTCTTGCCGACGCCGGTGGGGCCCAGGAACATGAACGAGCCGGTCGGCCGGTTCGGATCCTGCAGGCCGGCGCGGGCACGGCGCACGGCGGTGGCCACCGCGCGCACCGCTTCGGCCTGGCCGACGACACGCTTGGAAAGCGCCTCCTCCATTTTCAGGAGCTTGTCCTTTTCGCCCTCGAGCATCTTGTCGACCGGCACGCCGGTCCAGCGCGAGACGACCTGCGCGATGTGGTTGGCGGTGACCGCCTCCTCCATCATCTCGCCGGCCGCCTCGTTCTCCTCGATCTCGGCCAGCTTCTTCTCCAGCTCGGGGATCTTGCCATAGGCAAGCTCGCCCGCGCGCTGGAATTCGCCGCGACGCTGCGCGTTTGCGAGTTCAATGCGCAGGGCATCGAGCTCGCTCTTCAGCTTCGCCGCATCGGAAAGCTTGTTCTTCTCCTTGCTCCAGCGCGCCGTCAGGGCTGCCGACTTCTCCTCGAGATCGGCGAGCTCCTTTTCCAGTGTCTGCAGCCGGCTCTTCGAGCCAGGGTCGCTCTCCTTCTTCAGCGCCTCCTGCTCGATCTTGAGCCGAATGATGTCGCGGTCCAGCGAGTCGAGCTCTTCCGGCTTGGAATCGACCTGCATCTTCAGCCGCGCCGCCGCTTCGTCCATGAGGTCGATGGCCTTGTCGGGCAGGAAGCGGTCGGTGATGTAGCGGTTCGACAGCGTAGCCGCCGCCACCAGTGCGGAATCGGTGATGCGTACGCCGTGATGCTGCTCGTACTTGTCCTTCAGGCCGCGCAGGATCGAGATGGTGTCTTCGACCGTGGGCTCACTGACATAGATCGGCTGGAAGCGCCGCGCGAGCGCCGCATCCTTCTCGACATGCTTCTGGTACTCATCGAGCGTGGTCGCACCGATACAGTGCAGCTCGCCGCGCGCCAGCGCAGGCTTCAACAGGTTGGACGCGTCCATCGCGCCGTCGGCCTTGCCGGCGCCGATCAGGGTGTGCATCTCGTCGATGAACAGGATGATGCTGCCCTCGGCGGAGACGACCTCCTGCAGCACGGCCTTCAGCCGCTCCTCGAATTCGCCACGATACTTTGCGCCGGCAATCAGCGCGCCCATGTCGAGCGAGAGGAGACTTTTGTCCTTCAGGCTTTCCGGCACGTCGCCATTGACGATGCGCAGCGCAAGGCCCTCGACGATGGCTGTCTTGCCGACGCCGGGCTCACCGATCAGGACGGGATTGTTCTTGGTCCGCCGCGACAGCACCTGGATGGTACGACGGATCTCCTCGTCGCGGCCGATCACCGGGTCGAGCTTGCCGTCGCGCGCCGCCTGGGTCAGGTCGCGGGCATATTTCTTCAGCGCGTCATAGGCGTTCTCGGCGGTCGCACTATCAGCAGTGCGGCCCTTGCGCAGCGCCTCGATCGCCGCGTTCAGGTTCTGCGCGGTGACGCCGCCCTTGCTCAAAATACCGCCAGCTTCGCTGTTCTGGTCCATCGCAAGGCCCAGCAGCAGCCGCTCGACGGTGACAAAACTGTCGCCGGCCTTGTCGGCCGCCTTCTCGGCGGCATCGAAGGCGCGCGCCAGTTCCGGCGCAAGGTAGACCTGTCCGGCCCCGCCGCCGGACACTTTTGGCAATTTGTTCAGCGCCTCATCGGTGGCCTTCAGAATGGCGCGGGAGTTGACCCCGGCGCGGTCGATCAGGCCGCTCGCCAGCCCTTCATTGTCGTCCAGCAGCACTTTCAGCACATGCAGTGTCGAGAACTGCTGGTGGCCCTCGCGCATGGCAAGCGATTGCGCCGACTGGATGAAGCCGCGCGACCGCTCGGTATATTTCTCGATATTCATCGGTTTGCTTCCTCAGCTCGCCGCTCAGCCCCGAAGGCACTCCCCTAATATCATTAGGGAGTTTCCGCCCGGCCGCGTTGATATCGGTCAACCCAGTGGTAGTCGCCCTCGATCGATATAGCCGGGCGTGCCCCCCGGGCCGCAGCGGTGCCGCTCTCCGACGGCCACCCGCAATCGAGCTAACTCTCCAATGCCAGTCTCGGGAATGCGGACCATTTGGGGACGGTATTGAATACGGGAAATCTCGCCAGTGGCGGCCGTTTCTCGCATCTTCCGACTACCATGCTCACCCTTCGCAAGCGGCTTGCCTAGCCAGCCGCTTAGGTCGACCTTGCGCAATAGACGCAGTTGTCTCCAAAGGCGGACTTGTTAGGGAACTCATCCGCGGTAAAGGGGCGCCGGGCCAGCAATGCTGCCTCAGCGGCGGATCGCGACGGGCAATGATGAAGGGCGCGGTCGCGTGCGTGCGGATCGGCCCGGCATCCAGCCGTGCGCCTCACACCCACCCTCGTGGATGGTGCCAGCTTGGTGCAGCACCGAGATATCCCATCTCTGCAAGATCGGATCGCTGGCCGGGGCCCCGCCTGCCACGGGTGTTCAAATCCCAATGCGGTTGCGGCGGCCTTGATGCCGATGAAAGTCAAACGACGCCGATGTTGGTGAACCAACTCGGATACGACAGCGAATTTGCCTCCAAGAGCGGGCACGGAGCCTTCGCCCTGGAGCCAGAAAAGATCGTCTCAAGACTTGCCGGCAGATGGCGGTCGACCCTTTCCGGCGGACCAACGCTTCGAATCCAATCGTCCACCAGTGGCCTCCCACCACCATCAGTTCCGTTAACTCCACGTTGCATCCCTCGGGGCCTCGCCCCTTTCAAGACCTCTTTCGGTGCGGCGTCAGCTTTGAGCTCATACTTGAGTAGCAAGGGCTCTTTCTCGACGTCGATCCCAGGGCGATCCCTCTCGCATGGTCTGCCGAATATCCTCCGCCACGGGCAACTCGACGGACCTTTTCACCCACGATCCGCCTTACCCAGGATGCCCGGGGGACTCGACGGTTCTAGGTGCTGACCGCAGCGCTTTGATCTCGAAATTGAGATGACCTTTCCCAGCTAACACCCAGCAACGACTCCGAACGAATTGGCTGAGTGGAGCGACGGATTCTTGAGAAAGTAACGGAACGAGGCGATCCGGCACTACCTCGATATAGAACAATTGGCGGCTGCGTGAGCCTGGCTTGAGACGGTCGCGAGACGCGGCCCGCGCGCGCATCCGCGCCGGTTGAGTAAGGGAATTGTGAGGGAATTGCATCGGATTGTGGGTAACCGGGCCGCCTTTCAAGACGGTGACGCTGGCAAGACCGTTTACGCTCGACGTCCCTCGATCGTCCAACCTGAACCCATAGCGCATTGACCTCCATGAACCTTCCCGAAAGCTTTTGGCTGTTACGCAGTCGGCGGCCACAGCCTGTATACCTTGCTTGCGGGCGCACGACTCACATCGCGATGTGCTGCACCGAGCGGCGACAAAGATATTGGCCGCTGAAACCCTCAAGGAAGCTGACGTCAGTCAAGGTGCTTGCGAGGCCGGAACCCCTAGATTTCGGTAAATGATGGATTTTGCGCTCTTGCAAACGGGGATAGCGATCGAACGCTGGCAGTCATTGCCGAGCGGCGCAATGGTCGCATAGGTGCTCGGCGCTTGCCTGACGAGGCAGCGCCTGATCCTTTTGCTTGATCTGAAACCGGACCCGATCGCGGCCTAGAGGACATGGACCCGTCTAAGGACCTCCAAGAGCTGATCTCCCGTCTCGCGGTCGCGCTCGGCATCGGGTTGTTGATCGGCCTCGAACGGGGCTGGCGCCGACGTCAAGCGAGCCCTGGGTGCATGGCGCGCCTCACACCTGATATCCTGAGCACGTCAGATGCGCCGGTGGCCATTCTCGGCGCCGTTGTCAGCAAAATCGCTATCTCGTCGGAGCAATTGGGCTGTGGTTGACCTTTGTCTTCGCTGCCTGAACGGCGGTTGATCGCCAAGGCCGAGGATCGCCGCTCGCTGGCACCGTCAAATCGAAGGTGCTCAGTCACTGCAGATGACAATGCTATCGAACAAGGAGAAGTCGATGCGTATTGAGCCCGTCTTTATATTTGACCTTGATGGAACGCTAGTGGACAGCGTGTACCAACACGTCCTTGCCTGGAAGCACGCTCTTGACGCGGAAGGTATTGAGCTATCGGTGTGGCGCATCCATCGCAAGATCGGCATGAGCGGCGGCTTGTTCACCGACCGGCTTCTGCGCGAGACCGGGTTCGAGATTAGCGATGAGCGCGCGGAACGCCTGCGCGAGGGCCACGCCGCCGCGTACCGTCAACAGGCCAGATACATCCGGCCTCTGCCGGGCGCGCGAGAATTGCTGTCGTGGTTGTCGGAGGCCGGTATTCCGTGGACAATTGCGACCAGCGGCCGCATGGAAACCGCAGCCGTCAATCTGGCCGCGCTCAGCGTCGATCCAGACAGGATCCCGGTGGTGACGCGCGATCAGGTCAAATATGCCAAACCCGATCCGGACCTATTTCTCGCGGCCGCCGCCCGACTGGAAGCACCTATCGAAACAGCAGTGGTTGTCGGCGATAGCGTCTGGGACATGCTGGCGGCAATACGATGCCGGGCCCTGGGTGTCGGTCTTTTGAGCGGTGGCTATGGGCAAGACGAGTTGAGGCAATCCGGTGCAATCCGCGTTTACGATGATCCGGCCGATCTGTTGAGGCACGTCGACGAGGTGGGAGGCCGTCGATGACGCCTGCACGCGCAGGCCACGCGCAAGATACCTCACGCACCTTCTTGGCATAGCCGCGGAACCATTTTGCAGGCGCAATCAGCCGCGTTGAGAGGAAATCGCGTTCGCACAACAGCTTTTTTGGACGACACGCTTAGTCCCTGTCGTCGGTGCATGAGTCACGTGTGATCCCCTCAGATGTCTAACGACGTCACCTCCGCCAGCATGCTCACGAGAGCCGCCTTTAATGAGAGGGCCGCTCTTGTCACGAAGTGGCGATCGAGGCGCGCACGAGACAACTCCGACTTTCACCGTGATCACGGGCATTCGGAGAATTTCGAGATTCTTAGAGTGTTCGGCCTGCAACGTATGACCCTGCGCCGGGGATCGGCCTCCAAAATATGTAAGCGGATCGACACCGTTGGGCTTGCGGTTTGTCATTGCGGCAGCAGGACAGCCGCTTCATCCTACCTGTGCCCCGAAGTTTGACCGGTGCGAGGAAAGCCATGTCTTGGTCTCTGAAGCTCGGTTCCATCGCTGGAACAGCCGTCCGAATCCACATCACGTTCCTCCTCTTCCTCGCCTGGATTTTCGGCGCGAGTTACGTCTCGGGCGGGGCCAATGCGGCCTGGAGCAGCCTTCTGTTCATGATGCTTCTGTTCCTCTGCGTGCTGGCGCATGAATTCGGCCACATCCTGACGGCGCGCGCCTTCGGGGTTCTGACACCCGATGTCATCTTGCTTCCAATCGGCGGCGTCGCGCGGCTGGAGCGCATTCCGGAAAAGCCGCTTGAGGAATTTCTCATCGCGATCGCGGGCCCGCTGGTCAATGTCGTGATCGCGCTCGGTCTCGTCCTCGTCACGAGCGCGACACCGGACGGCGGCTCGCTCGCGGCGGTCGAGAGCGCCGAGGTCTCGATGGTCGACCGGCTCGCATCTGTGAATCTGTTCCTCGCGCTCTTCAACCTGGTCCCCGCCTTCCCGATGGATGGCGGACGCATCCTGCGCGCGCTCCTCTCCGCGCGGCTCGGCTTCATTCGTGCCACCGAGATCGCTGCAATGATCGGTCAATGGGTCGCGTTCGCGCTCGGCTTTATCGGTCTGTTCGGAAGCCCGATGCTGATCTTCATCGCGATCTTCGTCTATCTGGCGGCCTCCTCGGAGGCCCATATGGTCGCCCTCCGCTCCTTGTCGCAAGGCGTGCCGGTCGACGCCGCGACGATGATGCAATTCGCAATGCTCACGCCGGAATCGCGCCTTGATGAGGCGATCGAGCTCCTACTGCGCACGAGCCAGAGCGAATTCCCGATCGTCGATCATGCGCAGCGGCCAGTCGGTATCCTGTCCCGCGCCGACCTGATCAGCGCTCTGAAAGAGCTCGGCCCCGAGGCCCGGATGAAGGACGTGACATTGTCGCCCTTCCCGACCTGTAACCGTCGCTGCACGCTCGAAGAGGCACTCAAACTCCTGCAGGAAAAAGGTGCGCCCGCCGTCGGCGTCCTCGATGGTGCGGACCGGCTGGTTGGACTTGTGAGTTCCGAAACGCTCGGCGAAATGCTGATGATCGCGGGCGCCATGCCGCCTGGATACCGACTGAGCAGCGGCCACCGGTCCGCGGCAGCGTGAACGGACCGGGCTATCGGTCGACGTTGAATTTCTCCATTGCAGCGCTCTTGGGCGCCGTAATTGGTGTCGCCTACTCCCAGAGCCAAGTCAGGGCCTCCGATCCGAATTTGCCAATTTGCAGCACCACGGCTGCCCACAGGAATGCCGAAGCGAAATTGGCGCCCTGAAAGGGCCAATAGGGCATGGCGAAGACGCCAGCGACAAGTGGAACGACTGCGCGCAATGGGCCGAAGAAACGACCGATGAAGACGCCGGCCACGCCCCACTTCTTCACGAAGGACTCCCCCTTCGAAATGAGATGCGGATGCCGGGAGAAAGGCCACCTGTGGTAGATGGCCTTCCCCAGTTTCAAGCCGATCCAGTAGGATACCCAATCGCCGAGCCCCGCGCCCATCGAGGCGGCGACCCAGATCGGCCAGAACTTGATCTCGCTCACGCCGACCAGCCCGCCAATCGCGATCAACGCAGCCCAAGCCGGAACCAACATCGAGATGAATGCTAGCGACTCACCGAAAGCGAGCGCGAAAACGATCGGCGGCGCCCAAGCCTCGTTCTGACGCACGAAGTCGATGATTTGCTGTGCGTAAGATTCCATCGGCATTCGCATCAACTAAGCATGCTAATGGGATACCCGTTATCTAGACTGACAAATCGCCTCGCATGCGGCCCGCCCTCGCTTTGTGCGACTTGGCTGAACTCGCTGACGAGTAGTCGGTAACTCGGTCTTGACATCCCTGACGTCAGCGGCTTGTGAGAAGTTCGCCTCTAAAAGTTCGCGCCCAGGCTTCGCGCAGCAGCTCTGAAACGGTAGCTCAACCGATCCCTTGCCGCCTCTTCGCGGATCGAGTTCACCCAACGAGGTGTCTGTAATACCACCGACGCGCTAGCGCTGCCACTTCGTCCAGTGCAACGGGCTCTTCGAACGAACGTGTTGCGCCTGGCACGAGGGCGAACTGCTTTTCGCATTTCAGCTGCTTGAACGCGTCCCGGTTCGGCTTAACCGCCTCCAGGTCGTTTCCGCCTACTATGAGCAGCGTCGGTGCGCTGACGCGCACCAAGGCAGCGCCGGCGAGATCGGGACGGCCTCCTCGCGAGGTGATCGCACCAACTTGATCGGCGCGTACCGCCGCCGCTTCCAATGCTGCCGCTATGCCGGTGTCAGTTCCGAAATAGCCGAGCCGTAGGCCCTTCGTATCCGGATATTGGGTGAACCAGTCGGCCACTCCAATCAGCCGTTCCGCGAGCAGCGCAATATTGAGCCGCAACCTTTTCGTGCGGAGGTCTATTTCTTGCTCCTCGACCGTCAGCAAATCAACAACGAGAGTCGCAAGATTGGACTCGTTGAGCATACGCTCCACATAACGATCCGCGTAGCGACTGCGAGGATTGCGAAGGCCACTGCTGCTACCTTGCGCGAAGAGAATAAGGCCACTAGATTCTAGCGGCACCGTAAGCTTGCCGTAGAGCGATTGCGAGCCCGCAGGTATGGCTACCAACTGGTCTTCAATCGCTAGAGCGGCACGATTGCGCATCGTCACTCTCCCTCCTGAAGTGCGCTGCGGCGACCGCTATCTTTCCCGCCTACCCGCTGCGAACGAAAGCGCTGCCTGCCTTGCGAGTTGGCACTGATCGCGATTTCGCAGCTTGGTTCGCAGCAAGCTTTGAAAGAACTTTGCCCAACAAGGGCTCGCCCGACCATGACGTCCGTCAATGGAGGGATGATCGTCTCGCTTCTCGGCAGCGTATGATCACGAAACTGAGCTGGCACCTGTTGCCGTAACAGCCAGAATAGCTTCGCGTGCAAGTAGGAGAACTGATTGCGAAGCTCGCAATCAGCACTGTTGCAGCGAGGATAAACATCGCACGGACAGAATCCGAGTGATGCGGCCCAGACACCAGCCCGCCGCCAGCGGACGAACCGGTTGTAGCAAGTGGTGTATGGGCCAAACGCCACCGGCAGCTCACGCCAAGGTGCTCCAGATCGCAAGACCCAGAAGATATGCCATTGAGGACACGTCGGTCGTTCACGCGCGGAACGCCACGTGGCTTGTTCGGCAGCATCGGCCTTTTGGCAGTCCATTCATAGCTTCGAGCCCCCAGTCTGCGAGCTTGAATCACAGGGGTCTGGCCCATCGTAAGGAACTTTTGGCTCGGCCCTGGTTCGGCGTTTTCGGGGCAGAAGCGGACATCAACCCGCCGACAATCCTGATCCCAAAGCAGTCCTTGCGGATCGGATCGTCAGAGTGTTTACGCGTGCACTATCCCTTAAGCGTGTTGAGTCTCGACATGATTCCCAAACGAAGGGCTTGCGCGAGTTGGCGCGTGCCAAGCCGGGCCATCATACGCGCGCGGTGAACCTCGACCGTCCGCACGCTGAGGCCGAGATTGTACGCAATCACCTTGTTGGGGTGACCGTCCATCAACCCGTCAAGCACCTCCCGCTCGCGCCGACTGAGACCTGCGATCTGACGTGCCGCGTCCGCGATCTCGTTGTTGTAATCGGACTGCCTGCCTGTTGCAAAGGCCATCTCGATCGAACTCAGCAGGGCGCGGTCGCTGTATGGCATTCCAAGGAAATCGATTGCGCCCGCCTTCATCGCGCGCACTGCTGTTTGAATATCGACCTGCGCGGTCACTATGATTACCGGAAGATCGCGCCCGATCCTGTTGAGATGTTGCTGGACCTCCAGTCCGTTCATGCCTTGCAAGCGGATATCCAGCAACAGGCAGCCCGCCTTGATTGTTTTTGCAGCTGTGAGGAACACGTCCGGTTCATCGAGGGCAACGGGCTCGAATCTCGCCGTGCGCAGAAGCAGCTCCAGAGAGTGGCGAACTGCCTCATCGTCACCGAGAACGTAGACAGTTCCTCCCGCGGGCATCGGCACGTCGTCCGGAAGAGCAGGGTCGCGAACCAACGCGCATTCAGCAGCGTCCCTACGAAGCTTTTCTAGCGAGGCTCTATCGTCTTTCATTTGGGCGGCTTCAGTCCCGGCGAGCGAAGCCAGTTCGAGCGTCCGTTGCCTTGCAGCCGCATCATTGGGACAGACGAGCTCAGTGCGGCTTTGAATGTGTCCATCACTGCCGAGGAAATACCCTCGATACTCGTGGACGCCTACAGGGAAATCGTGGCTCAATAACTCCAGCGAAAGGTTGATTTGCTCTAGCGCGCGAGACACTTGATCACGGGTGGCGTCAAATAAGCGGCGCGCCCGGTCCTGCGCCCCCCGTCCGCATCGGATTACCTCAGGGCTCACACCTAGCATGGCATTTCCCCAACTTTGTACCCGCTTCCTAACGCACGATATAGGGGTGAGTTTCCCGAGGCAATGTCCGACGGGGTAGCCTCACTTCCTGCAAAGAAGCACGGCAAGCCAATTAGCTCTCTACCTCCCAGAATGATCGCTACTGGTCCATCGCGACATCTTGCGTTGCCGCACGAACTTGGTCGCTATCGGGACAAAGCGGACGTAGAGTCACGCCGACGGTTTTAGGGGTACTCGGCCTAACTAATCGTCATTAGTTTCACATCCTCTTACACTGGCTCGAAATTGATCTCTATCACGGCGCCCTCTTCGACATTGCAGTATATTCATACGTGGTATGGAGTTCTCCCTATGGTTGCGGCCATTCACGTTGTTCCGGACGACAATTTCGACGACTGGGTCGTTCGCGACGACAAGGGGTGCGAGCTCGGTCACTATCCCACCAGGGAAAACGCCGAGCTGGCCGCGCAAGCAGCTGCGCGGGAATTGGGAGCCCGACTCATCGTTCATCTCCCTGATGGAAGAACAAGTCGCACTAGTTTTGCGAGGGGATGGCTCGCCAGATTGTTCGGTTCGTGAGCCGCCGCTCGGCCATCCTCGCTCAGGCCTTGATGGTCGATGTAGCGCCTCTGTTAAGAGAGGCATCCATCACAATGTGAAACGAAGCTCAATATGCTCCGCCTTGAGCCACGAAATGATGACAACGATCATGGCGCACGGCGCGACGCCGCTCAATGTTCCCGGCGCGAGCTCCCGCGAGCTCCGATGAAGATGACATCTCTACGCTCTGCAGGCGGAGCAGCATTTTGCCTCATGGCTTAGTTGTTACGACCAACCAGCGTTCGCCTCGCTGAGGAGGACACCATGTCGATAGGCGATATCGTCTGGATATTCTTCATATTCTCAGCGCTCCAGCCGATGCTGCGGCAGCAGTTTCTCGAAGTCTTGCGGGTGCGCAAGATTTCGCAGATCGAGCGCGAGCGACAGTCCCGGGTGATCCTGCTGGTGCACCGGCAGGAAACGATGCGGTTTCTCGGCTTTCCGCTTGCGCGCTACATCGACATCAATGATTCCGAGGACGTCATGCGCGCCATCCAGATGACGGACGCCGACGTGCCGATTGACCTCGTGCTTCATACTCCGGGCGGACTCGTCCTGGCCGCACTGCAGATCGCCAAGGCGGTACGGGAGCACAAAGCGAAGGTCACCGTCTTTGTGCCGCACCACGCCATGTCGGGCGGTACGCTGATCGCACTCGCCGCAGACGAAATCGTCATGAGCAAGCATTCCATGCTGGGCCCGATCGATCCGCAACTCGGGGACTCGCCGGCCGCCTCGTTGATCAAGGTCGTGGCAGACAAGCCGATTGAAAAGGTCGACGACCGGACGCTGGTCATGGCCGACGTCGGCCGCAAGGCGATCACCCAGGTCAAACAGGCCGCATGCGAGCTGCTGACCCGTCGACTATCCGCAGAGAAGGCCGGTGCCGTCGCGGACACCCTAACCTCCGGCACCTGGACCCACGACTATCCGATATGGTCCTCCGTCGCGACGTCGCTCGGCTTGTCCGTGAGCACCGACATGCCGCACAACGTCCTCGAGCTGCTCAAGCTCTATCCGCAACCCGTCCGAATGCAAAGCGGCGGCGGCGTGGAGTACCTGCCGGTCGAGCGGCGTGGATCGGAAGGACCGAAGATGGGTGCATTCGGATGGCCGCGGGTTCCGTAATGCATCCAAGTCGCACGATCAACTCATCATCAATTATCAAGTCACGAAACTCGTGTGACCTTGACGGCAGTCAACGTGCCCGGCTTTGTCACATGTATAAATGCCTGATCACCAAGCGGCTCGAGTGTCGTGGAATGCTTGACCGCGTCGTTGATCCCTCAGTCGATTCAGGAGATGATCATGCACCAACTAATTCGCGGAGGCGCGATCGCCGTTGCGCTTCTTGGTAGCGTAAGCTTCGCCGCCGCCCAGCGGGCGTCTGGCGACGTTCACCCCAATTTGACGGCAAGTCAGCAACAGGCTGTCAGCCAGGGACTGGCATCTGCGCCTTCACAGCCCGCGCCGTCCGGCGAGCAACCCCAGGTTGGCAACAAAGTTCCCGATTCCATGTCAGCGCAGTCGGTGCCGGGCAACGTTACCGATCAGGTTCCCGAGACGAAGAACCTTCTCTTCGTCAAACTGCCGGACCGGATCGTGCTGATCGATCCCGACAACAAGCTCGTCACGCAGATCGTCATGGACAGTGCCACGACGGATTCGGGCACCACGGGATCGAATACCGGCGGATCGACGACCAATACCTCGGACCGGCCTTCTCGGTAACGCTCCGCAGCTAGATTGATCTCGTTGGATGATACCGGCGACGCGCCGTGCATGGCATGGCGCGTCGCGGACAGCAACGGAGGTGATTTGATTGTCAAATCCCGTTTCTCTTTGCCCCTCGCCAGCGGCGATCGTCTTGACGATCGTCGCTCTCGCTCCGTGGATGAATCGTGCCACGACGGTAAAATCGGGCTCACGCAACCGTCGGGCGCATTGCACTCCGACAATTTCCGCTTTTCGACAGCAGTTGATAGCGCCTCGTACTGCCTATCGTCAGGCTATCTCCTCCTCCGCCGGATCGCGACGACCTATCAGCCAATAGATAACGCCGAGCGCGAGGATCGCCGCCGACAGCGACAAGATGTGCAGCGCGTCCGTCTCTGTGAGATCGAGGATGATGACCTTCCGGCAGATAGCCAATAACGCGATCATCACGACCGAGCGTATCTGGACAACAGTATCACGGCGCTCAGCAACCACCAGAAGCGTTTTCTTGAACTCGAGTGCAATGATCACCGTCAGGATCATACCGAATGCAGCCTGAAAGGCCGAGTAGTCCGATGGATCGAAACCTCCAGCGAGAACCAAGCCAAACAAAATCTTCAAGGTCAGCGTCCACAGCGCGGCAACAACGATGACGGCGATCAACGCCGTGAGGAAGACGACGACGACGTACTCGAAGCGTTGATACAGCGACAGCAGCCCCAATCGTTCTCTCGCATCCCTCAACTCCTGCTTGATCGACATCAGGGCCTCCGACACGCCGCGTCTCACGCTTCTGCAAGCCTTCCTGGCGGATTCTCTTTTCCAGGCGCTCGGCGTGGACGTTCTATCAGTAATACCAGCGGGATCGCCAGTAAGGATACGAACATCATCAGCTTGAAATTGTCGATGAACGCGACAGCTTCTGCCTGTGCTGAAACGATCTGGGTAAGTGCGGCCCGCCCCGGAACGGTTGCGAGACCGAAATGCTGGGCATGGTCGCGTATCACCTGCCGGTAGGGGGTGATGTGCTCGACCAGCTCGGCCTGGGTGGTCGCTGAATTGCGCACCAGCAGATAGCTCATCAGGGAAATGCCGATGCTCGCCCCGATATTTCGCATCAAATTGAAGAGCCCGGTTCCCTGTGTGCGCAACGTCGAGGGAAGGGTTCCGAACGCCACCGTGCCGAGCGGTACGAAGACGAATCCAAGGCCGAAACCCTGCAGTAAACCGGTGCGGACCACGGTGCCCTGCGACACGTCAGGAGTAAAGCCGGTCATGAAATAGAGGGACAGCGCCGTCAGTCCAAAACCAGTCGCGATCAAGATGCGCCCGTCGATATGGCGGATGAGTTGCCCGACCAACAACATCGCGACCATGGTCCCGACACCACGTGGCGCGAGCACGAGGCCCGCCGTCAGCACCGGATAGTTCATGAGCTTTTCGAGATAGGGCGTCAGCATCGACAGCGTCGCTAGCAGCACAACACCGACGATGAAAATCAGGATGACCCCGACGAGAAAATTCCGGTCGCGGAACAGCGCAAGATCAATGAAAGGATCGGCCGTTGACAGGGAGTGGACCGTAAAAAGATAGAAGCCAAGCACGAAAAGCGCGGCTTCCAACTGGATCTCGGGAGAGGCAAACCAGTCGAGGCGCTCGCCGCGATCCAGGAAAAGCTGCAATGCACCAATACCCAGGCTGAGCGACGCAAATCCGAGCCAATCGAGCCGCCGCGCAAGGGACCGCCCGGTGCGCCGTCCGAGAAACAGCAGAATGCCAAGCGCGCAAAGTACGCCAACTGGCAGGTTGACATAGAACACCCAGCGCCAGCTATAGGAGTCGGTCAACCAGCCGCCGAGTGTCGGCCCGAGAATCGGGCCCAACATCACGCCGAGGCCGAATATCGCCGTCGCCTGTCCCTGCTGCTCCGCCGGATAGGCGTCGAGCAGCACGGATTGTGAGAGCGGCACCAGCGGCGCGCCAAAGATACCCTGAAGCAATCGGAAGACGACCATCTGTCCTAGTGACACGGCCGCCCCACAGAGCATCGAGGTCACAATGAAGCCGATCACCGCCGTCAAGAATAATGGCTTGCGGCCGAGCCTTGTTTCGAGCCACCCGGTCGCCGGCGTAACGATCGCCACCGCGACGATATAAGAAGTCAGGACCCAGTTGATTTGGTCGCTCGTTGCCGACAGGCTGCCCTGCATATATGGCAACGCAACATTGGCAATCGTCGTATCAAGCGCCTGCATCAGGGTCGCAAGCATCACGGTTGCTGTGATCATTCCGCGGTTCATGATTCTGCTCTCTACGGCCCTGCTTGCCATGTCAGACCCCGAAAATCGCGGTGAAGTCACGCCACAGCTCGCGGAGCGATCGCTGGTGGCCGGTGTCGATCGAGATCTTGACACTCATGCCTGCTCGCAGTGGCGGGTGGTTCGCGGGTTGATCGAAAGAAAGGCGAACCGGAATGCGCTGCACGACTTTCACCCAGTTGCCTGTGGCATTTTGCGGCGGCAATAACGCAAAGACCGATCCACTAGCCGGCGCCAGCGACGACACCCGGGCCGCAATCGGGGTGTCCGGATAGGCGTCGACGATGACCCGCGCCGGATTTCCTTCTCTCACATAGGTGAGATCCGTCTCCTTAATATTGGCTTCGACATAGAGATCGCGCGTCGCTACCAACGGAAACGCCGCTTGTCCGGCATTCAAAAAAACGCCTATCGCGATGCTCTCGACGTTGTGCGGAATGCCGTCGAAAGGTGCGACGATGGAGGTCAGGCGCAGGTTGCGCGCGGCGAGATCGACGGCTGCCTGCGCCTGTTTGACCGTGGATTGCTGGTCGACCGGCAAATCCAAGTTGCCGCCGACCTGGGCGAGCGCAGCCGCTGCCTCCCGCTCCAAGCTAGCCAGATTGGCCTTTGCCGCCTGTAAGTCGCGGATTGCGGCATCGAGTGTCGCCCGAGGCGCGGCGCCAGTATTGTAGAGCTGCTGCTGGCGTTCGTAATTGGCCTGCGTGTAGTCGACCGTGGCCCTTGCCTCTTCGATCTGCTTCTGGCGTGCTCGATAGGTCTCGATCAGCGTGTGCGCCTGGTCGCGTGCAATGCCGAGCTGCGCTTCGGCGTTGGCTAGCGCAAGCCGATAGGTCTCCGTATCGATGTTGAAGAGTGGGTCACCTTTCTTCAGCGGCGCGTTAGACTTTGCTGCGATACCGATGACCTGGCCAGAAACCTGCGCGCTGATCGACGCGCTCACCGCCTGAACATAAGCGTCTTCCTCGGACACGTAGCGGCCGGTCATCAGATAAAGCGAGAGCGCGCCGGCAACCAGCGTGACCGGACCAAGGGCCAGCAGCGGTCGGCGCCAGCGGCTTCGCGACGGCGCCGTCGCGCCTTCTGCAGCAGGAGTCTCCGTGGAGCCGTGAAGTTCCCGATCCAGGTAAGGAGAACGCCTCGGGAGTGCGCGGGCCGTGTTGGGTTCGCCACTCTTCGTAAATGCTTCGAAGCCGCTATCTGGCATGGCGCGATACTCGCCGTCCCGGTGGTCGCAATGTTGCGTCAATCGGTTGTCGGCACCTTGATGGGTGTCAGCCACTCGCGAAATACGAAAATGCAGGCGGAGAATTGAGCCTTGTCAATGCAAGAGGCCGTTCGATTTGCGAGTTGAATTTGGCGACCCCCACGTCGCTTGCCCTCCTCCCCGAGACTTGGACCGTCGGCGAAAGCCGCGCGGTCCGCTTTATCCGCTCGATAAACGACGAGAGAAGCAGCAGGACATCGTGACGATCACCCCAACCGTCACTCCCGAATGCCGATCCATTCGCGCCATACGGTCAGGAGCGCCGCCATGATTACCGGGCCAAGAAAGAGGCCCACTAATCCAAACGACCGGATCCCGCCGAGAATTCCGATCAGCACCAGCAGGAAGGGCAGCTCAGCGCGGCCTCCGATAAGAGCCGGCTGAATGAAATTGTCGCCGATCAGCAGCACCGCCGCGCCAAAGACAAACAGTCCGATAGGCACCAACAAGATGCCGTCTTGAACCACCAAAGTCAGAGAAGCCGCCGCAAGCACGACCCAGCCGCCGAGCGGCACCATCGCCAATACAATTGTCATCACCGAAAATAGCAGCGGGCGCGGCACGCCCATCACGACGTAGGCGATACCGACGACAGCGCCCTTCACAATCGCCGCTGCGATCGTTCCGTTCACGGTGGCGCGGGTTGCGTCGGCGATCTTGCCGATCAGGCGAGTGCCGGGTTTGCCGAGCAGCCGCCGAACGGTGACGACCGAACGGTTCGCAAGCCATGTTCCGTCACGCAGCATCAAGGAAAGCGCGATCAGCGTAATGGCGAAGAGAAAGAGACGATGTAGCAGTGCGCCACCAAGCGCGCCGGTCCAACTCGTCACACTTTCGATGTTTACACCGCGAAGCCATTCCGTGAGTGCCTCAGGATTGCTGAGGTTGGCACGCCACCAGAGATCGAGGTATTTGCCGGCGATCGGCAGTTGCGCGAACCAAGCAGGGACAACAACGCCGCCCTCGCGCAGGCTATTGAGCACGTGCACAAGAGCGTCGCTCCCCTGGGCGACCTGACGCACGGTCAAGACGATGGGTACGAGAAGAACAAGGCCGATTATGCAAGTAAACAGCAACGATGCTAGCAGTGATGAGGGACGGCCAGAAATCAGCTGCGCAAACCTAACATAGATCGGCCAGGTGGTGATGGCAATCACGCCTGCCCAAATCAGTGCAACCAGGAAATCGCGCGCGACCCAAAGCGCGAGCAACACCACTGCGATCGCGATAACGGCCTGGGTGATCGCCCGCATGTGCAATTCGAATGGCGGTGGAGGTTGTTCCAGCGTGCGAAGTCCACTTTCGTCGTCGCTTCGCACGAAGTCGTGGCGCTGCATTGGGGATCCCATCGTGCTGGCACCGATCCGTCTGCTCGCAGGCTACATGGCTAGTCACTTCCCGACGTTGATGGACATCAACTTGCCGATGCCGACGCACCGTTCGAGTGAGTGCCGCTTTCGCGGGCGCGGTTTTCAATTAACCCAGATCGAATTGACAGGCATCAGCTGGTTTCGCCGCGCAGCTGAGGCCATCTGTTCCAGTGTGATCTCGGCCGGCCTAGCTGTTGGCGCCCCTGGTCAAATCTTTCGAACCCGAACTCATGAGGACGTGGCCGACACAGCTTGCACGAACTAGTGCTACGCAGCACGACCATCCGGATCCTGCGCATCTCGTCATTTCCTCCTCATCGCGCATGAATTTCGGGCGCGTTCTTCCACCCCGAACCCGCGATTGAAGGCCGTCAAGGTTAGTCCACGCGGCGGAACGACAGGGCGGCGCGTCGGGCTCACAGGCAGGCTGGCCCTCGCATTTGCTTCCGAAATTGACCGACGTCAGCGTCGTTGCCGGCAATTTCGTCCATGCAGGCGGAAAGCCCACGCGAGATAGCCACCATGCTCGATCGTCCCCGCAATGCTTCGCTTTCTCGGCATCACACGATGCACGTCCCCCGCACCATGTTTGCGGCGGCCATCGACCGCTTCGGCGGACCGGAAGTGATCACTAGTCATGCTTTAGCGGTGCCGCCGCTGGACCCTGACGAAGTCATGATTGCCGTCGACACCGCCGGCGTTGGCGGGTGGGATGCCGACGTCCGGGAGGGGTTTTATGCGCCCCGCAAACCGCATTTTCCATTGGTACTAGGCTATGACGGTTCCGGAATCGTCGCCTCTGTGGGCTCGCGGGTGCGGCGGTTGAAAGTCGGCGACGAGGTCTATTCCTACAATTGGGAGAACCCGAAAGGCGGCTTCTACGCCGAATACGTCGCCGTGCCTGCCGACAAGGTCGCGCCGATCCCAAAACGTCTTGACCTGCGACATGCTGGCGCGATCCCGATTACGGGATTGACGGCACTGCAGGGGATTGACGACGCACTGAAGCTGAAGAAGGGCGAGACCATCATCATTCACGGCGCTTCTGGCGGTGTCGGAACGCTTGCCGTGCAATTCGCAAGACTTCGCGGCGCCCGGGTGTTCGCAACAGCATCAAGCCAGGAAGGCGTGGAACTCGTGCGGGAGATGGACGCGCATGTCGTGGTCGACGGCAAGCGCATCGACATCGATGACCAGGCGCGCCGCTTCGCGCCCGACGGCGTCGACGCCATCCTGGCGCTCGTCGGTGGAGATGCGCTGGAGAAATGCCTGAACGTGCTGCGGCCCGGCGGCCGGCTGGCGCACCCGAACGGCATCGAGCCGGCCCCGAAGAAGCGGCGCGGCACGGAATTGATCCGCTACGACGGCATTTCAGGCGTTCGCGAGTTCGAACGGCTCAACGCGGCGGCCGACGCAGCAAAACTCAAAGTTCCGATCGCGGAATGTTATTCCCTGGCCCACGCCCACAAGGCGCACGAACGTCTCGCCCAGGGTCATGTAGTCGGCAAAATTATCCTGGCGATACACGCTTCGTAGTGGCGAGACATCTGTCTCGACGCTCCGCGCACCCAAGCTCGCCGACAGGAGGCACGTACCCGCGATCACCACTAGATCAGAAATGGCCGATCGGAAATCGGCAGTTCGTTCATATTGGAACGCTGGACATCAGACGAATTTGGGGCGGGATAAAGCGTTTCCTTTTCCACCGAAACCCTATTGGACGCTTGGGAGAGGAATGTCGTGGTCTCCAGTTCGAGAACGACCGATAAAGTTTCAGAACATTTCGACTGAGCGGTCACCCGTGAAGATCGATACGGCCCAAAGGTGGACGGAAACATTTTTGACGGTCGTCAATGCGCCCGTCATCCGGCGCGCGCTAAGCATCACCCAAAGGTCAATCGAAGCCAGATTGCGGGAGCATGTCATGACCAGTACGACGTTCACGGGCCCCTCGGACGCCAATACCGATGCTGCCACGGCAGCGCTCGCTCCAACCTGGTGGCTGTTCCTGGTGCGAGGCATTCTCGGCATCATCTTCGGATGTCTCGCATTGATCTTTCCCGGCCCGACAATGCTGTCGCTGGTGCTCCTGTTCTCCGCGTACACGCTGGTCGATGGCGTAGCCGGAATCGTCTCGGCGGTCCGCGCGATGCGCCGCAGGGGCCGCTGGGGATTTCTGATCTTCGAAGGGTTGGTCAATATCGCCGTGGGCATCGGAGCCCTCCTCTGGCCGGGCCTTACCGTGCTTGCCTTCGTGTTACTGGTTGCCTCATGGGCGATCGTCACCGGCGGGTTGATGACGGCTGCGAGTTTTCGCCTCAACCTGGAGCATGGCCGATGGTGGCTGGTCTTGGGGGGCATTCTGTCGCTGGCATATGGCGCGATGCTTTTCTTCACGCCATTAATCGGAGCTCTCGTTCTGACTTGGTGGATGGGCGCGTACGCCATCGCCTTTGGCGTCGCTCTGATCATATTCTCGTTCCGGCTTCGAGCGCGGCAGCAGCAGGCGACCAATCCTACGGCCGTGGGCACGGTTGCCTAGCGGACCTGTGATGACGCCACGACGATCGAGCCATCAAAGTCACAAGAGCGAGGCCAAAGCCAAGCTCGCCCGCGAAATTGAAACGACCGCGGGTGAGGACGAACTCGTCCTGATGAGCCTGATCGAGACGTTTCCGGCAAGTGATCCTCCCTCCTGGATACCTCTCACTCGCGTTGGCATTCCTGAGCGACGGGCCAAATCCAAGTCTGCTCGAAAGCGGCATTGGTGACCGGCACAATTTGATCGGGTAGCTAAGCACCATCAACCTTCGCTCTGTGGTAGCCGATCGCCGCTCTTTGGGCGTCGCCGATCGAACTGGCGGAAGCAAACAGGACGCGCTCGTGGTGGAGACTCTCGAGCGCCCGCCGGTCTCCGCATTGAACATTTGCGCAGCGAACCGCTGCAATCGCGCGTCTCTCGGCCGCCAGCCAGATGGCCGCTGCGCTCACTCACGATTTGAACCAACCGCTCACAGCAATCATCAACTCGGTCGATGCTGCAAAGCGATTACTGGATCACGAAGATCGCACCAAGAAACCCGTTGCGAAAGTTGATGAGCATCATGGCTGGACGTGTGACACCTCCTAGGATTGGCATTGATCGGTAGCGTGATGACCCGCCGCTCTCACCATCCGCTTTGTACAGACCAGGAGCCAATCATGAGATCAGACCGTGAAATTGAACGCGACGTCCGCGAAGAGTTAAATTGGGATCCCGATCTTTATGCCGAGGACATCGCCATCTCAGTGAAGGATGGCGTGGTCACACTGGCCGGATTCACCAGAAGTTACAGTGACCGGCTGGAGGCCGAGCACGCGGCGAAGCGCGTCGCGGGCGTGCATGCCGTCGCGAATGACATCGAGGTCCGGCTACCCTCGATCGATCAAAGGCCCGATCCGGACATCGCGCGCGATGCGATTGCCAGTCTGAAGGCTCAACTGCCCCTTTCGCACGAGAATATCAAGGTCGTCGTCAAAGACGGCTGGCTGACCCTCGAAGGCACATTGGAATGGCAATACCAGAAAACCACCGCCGAAAATGCCGTGCGAAACGTAAAAGGGGTCAAAGGCGTGACTAACGTCATCTCACTGAAGCCCAAGGTCGAGCCCACCGACATTCAGCGCAGGATCCAAGAGGCGTTCAAGCGGAATGCAGAGGTCGATGCCAATCGCATCGCCGTCGAAACCCGCGGCAGCGAGGTCATCCTGAAAGGCACCGTTCGCTCGTGGATCGAACGCGAGGAAGCCGAGCGTGTTGCATGGTCGGCACCGGGCATCACCCGTGTCGAAGACCGGATTGTGGTCAGTCCATAACAGACGCGGCCTGTTATCCGCCCGCTAGTTAGCGTCTTATCGAGGCAAAAAGGAGAATGCCATGAGGTCGAGATCGTTGGTTCCGTTTCGTGAGAGGAGCGCACCGACGCGACCGAATCTCGCACTGTTCGGCCTGCATCGGGAGATCGACCGGCTGTTCAACGAGCTCGTGCAAGCAATCGCCTCAAACCTAGCAATAGCCTCAGACGATGGCACGAAGTCGCTCACCCCTAACATCGAAATCACCGAGACCGACGAGGCCATTGAGGTAGCCGCTGAGATGCCCGGCCTTGAACGAAAGGACGTCGAAATATCGATCGAGGATGATACCCTCACGATCCAGGGCGATAAAAAGGTCGAGGAAAATCAGAAAGACAAGAACGTGCAGCACAGCGAGCGCATCTACGGTATGTTCATGCGTGTACTACAGTTGCCTTCTGGCACTGATCCATCCAGCATCCAGGCAGCCAGGTCCGACGGCGTCGTCAAGGTCACAATACCGAACCGGCCAAGTCCATGCCGAAGAAGATCGAGGTCAAGGACGCCTCGCAGGCGGAGGCCAAGAAAGCCGCCTGAGCCGGCGGCAGCGGGACGCGTAGGTAACGCCTTCTCCTCGGCCAATGCGTCCCGCATACGATCGGCGACAGCCCATCACGGCGCCTAAGCCCCTCATTCCCGCAGAGATTGCTGCCGCCACGAAGCAGCCACTCTTGGCCAAAAGCAATTTCGGATCGATCTCGGAACCACCAACTCTTGCGTCGTCGTGACGAAGGGAGGTAGGGCCAGGGTGATCGAAAATGTCGAAGGCGCGCCCACACTACCGCGCCCACACCACCATGGTTGCGTTCACCGATGATGGGGAAGTCCTGGTCGGGCAGCGGCAGAGCATCATAAATCCGGAAAACACGGACGCAATGGAGGTGTCCGACCGAACTGTCGGCGACACCTGACGGCGGCTGACCGTGCTTTAATGGAATGCGTAGCGGAGGATGGCCGTCAGCGGAGCCCGGTTCGGTAGTTCATGCTGCTTGGCGCCCATGACCCTAGCGCCCGTGGACAGCGCCCGCCGCGCGACTTCGTCGACGACGCTGTAAGTTTCGGCATCATCAGAAGCTGAATATGTCACGCTGCCATCGAAGTCGCTGACGAGACCCGGCACAACTGCATCAAGATCGACAACGAGCTGATCGATGGCACCTGCAGTTGCAGCATGCGCCGCATAGGAAACGTCAGTAGTTGCACGTCGGGGCTTGAGCTCGTCGTAGCGCGCGATCACCGCTCTCAGTTCACGGGAATAGAGACGGTCGAGAATCGGAATCGCTGTATCTCCCAGTTCGGCATCCGTCTTCCGGCCTGGGTTTCCTTCGATCGTCTCGTCGGCCAGCCTTGAATACGTAGTGACGGACCGGAACATCGAGGCGAGAGGCTCCTCCGCCGCAAGAGCCAGAGGTGGTGCATTGCGTCCCGAAAGCAGGCTGCGGGTGGCGTGCTCGACTTTCCTGACATACTGGTGCAGCAGGACCTTTTCGCCTTCGAGGTTCTGCAGTTTGCCGCGCGGGGCGCGTACGTGAAATGACGGCCGCCGGGTCGCTTCCTCCGCGTTCTTGGGCAGGCCACGAACCTGCAGCCGTTCTGGCGGAAAATTGGCGAAGGCGTGAATTAGCCGAACGCTCTCCTCCGCCAGTGCAAGCACGAAGATATCGTGCGGCGACGTCATGGCGCGGATCAGCGGGGTTAGATGGAAGCGGTCCGCGACTTCGGCGAGCGGCTTTGGGGACTCCGGCAGGCGGAACGTTCGCATTGTCGCGGACGTGGTAAGTACCGCCAGTCCAGCAGACAGGTAATGCCAGAACGAATCGACCGGGTCCGGCTTTCGACGCTGAAGCCTTCTGATCTTGTCTTCATCCTGGACATTGTGCTCCATGCCGGCGAGGTGCTCGAACTGCCCCTCGAAGTCAACGATCTTGCTGCTGTCGGCGCCGCCTACCCTGAGCTGCGATAGCGCGTCCCTGGCCAAGTCCTTGAATACAGTACGGTTGAGCTGGGCGTTACTCCCCAAGGGAGATGTCGGCAGATACAGGGAAACGCAGGTCTCGCCCTTGATCTGCGCCAGCGCCCTGAACTCCTCCAACGTTGGAATATCGATATGCAACATTGACCCTCGCCAGCAGAACTCTTTGCTCGCCTGTAGCATCCTCTAGCATTGAGAGACCGACCTTGGCCGAAGCGCGGCACTCCGACATTGACCGCGGTCAATCAGGGCGGCAATTCCAACGCCCACGCGAAGACCCCACAGGCTGCCAATCCGATCAGCGCGTACCCCCATTCCAAGAGTCCCCAGTCCCGCATCAGCCTGCGCAGCGGCGAAACCGGTTTTCCGAGTCGAACGGCAAACAGCCAGACGTTCACTGGCGTGATTACAAAATAGGTATACGGCCAGCTTGCCAGAATCGTAGTGCCCCCAATGATCCACCGAACGTCGCCACTCTGCCTGAACTGTACAAGAGCGATTGCAGCCGACAGCACGGCAATGCCCGACAGCACCAGCGTGCCGCGCCGATTGCTCAGTTTCCATTCCTCGATCATCGCACGAGCATTGAGCCTGAGTCGCGCTGGCTGCTCGACAAGGCCGATGTAAACACTAGCGCCGGAAAAAGCCGCCGCGACAGCAAATGCGTAAAGACCGAGCCGCATCGATCTCACTCCTGGCGCAGGCGGTTGTCGTACCCTTCAATGCGACATGAACACGGGCACCGTCATCGACTTCATCATATCGCGGGTCACGCCACCGAGAATGACTTCGCGCAGCCTCCCGTGACCGTACCCCCCCATCACGATCAGGGTCCCGGAATGATCTGCGGCATAGGAAAGGATCGCATTGGCAACATCAGTGTCAGGGGTCGCAACAGTCGCGATCTCGACCTTGACGTCATGATGTGCGACGTGAGCCGCCATCTCAACACCGCGGACTTCCTTGTTCTCTGCGTTGGTCTTCCCGTTCAGCACGGTCAAGAGATCCACAGCCGTCGCCTTAACGAGCAGCGGCAACGCGTCGCTGATGGCGCGTGCCGCCGCGCGGCCGCCATCCCAACAGCACACCACGCGATCGAGCTTCAACCCGTCCTTCTGGACGTAAGGCACAACAATCAGCGGACGCCCTGATTGGAACAGCGTCGTTTCGATCATGTCATCGTTGTTCGCGCGAGACGGCTCGGATTGCATGAACACGCTCAGATCGAAGCGCCGGGCGAGGACCGCAAAGATCGAGGGCGCCTCCGCCCCTATCGTCCTCAGCAACCGGTGCTCTGTTGAAACCAGGCTACGCGCGGCAGCCGCATCGAAGCGTTCGATCGCGGCGAGCGCAGATCTTTCACTGCTCGCGACCATCTGGGCCAGCATATCAGCCGGAAGCTCCATCACGGCGTAACCTGGAAAATCAGGGGAATAAGCGAAGGCAACACCGGCAAGGTGTGTGCCAAACATCGCCGCAATCGAAATGGCAAACTCGCCGGCCGGATCGCGGGTTACCTGATGCTCGAGATTGATGATAATGTCCTTGATCATCGAACCGTTCCAGCAAATATGCGATGCGGCCCCCTGAGCGCAGTTTCAAGACTCACGGCGCGACGGGCATTGATGACGATCAATCGACGGGCCGCAGTTTTAACGATGCAACGTAGCAGCGGAACGATACTCACTCCGACAGATCAAGGGGAACCCTGACGTCACCCCTCGCCAGGCTTCCCTAGCCGGACCGCTTCCCGAACGTGAGAGTATCAGTAGCAATCCTCGATCCGGCGGACTCGCCACCTCCAACCGTCCCAGAAGCGTTCACGCCTAACCCGACAGTACGGCCCGAAATCGACGGGCTCATAGGCGTAGCTATAGTAGTATGGCTTCGGTGCTGCGAGTGCGGCGCCAATGAGTGCGCCCGCCGCCAGGCCGCCGATGACCGGAGCGACAGGAACTCCATGACGCCATCGAGCGTCCGCAGGGGTTGAGCTTGGCACCGAGCCGACGACCACGGTCGCGCCAACCGCGAGTGCAATCATTATTTTCCTCACCATGAGACCTCCGCTTCTTCACTTGTGACGAATCAACCGCCCGGTTTCCGAGATCCCGGGCGCCAGCCCGCAGCGACGTTGACTCTAGACGCCTGGAAAACGGTCTACATTGGCGTTCGTCAAGAATCGCTTGTCGCCTGCGTAGTTTCGCCCTGCAACGCAGTACGAAGGACAATTCGGAAATCGATGGTCGTCACGCAGTGGGCCGCGCGTCCGCGCCACCGCCGACGCGCGCACAGGCGATTGATGCAAGTACAAGCGTCGTATGGGGCCGGGGAACTGCCCGTTAGCTCCGACGCCGCGTCAACGATTCGCGATCCAAAGAACGAGGCTGAACACCAAGCTGATAAGTATACAAGTCATAAGCGGGAAATAGAACGTCGTGTTTCCCCGCTCGATGACGATGTCGCCGGGTAGCCGCCCCAATCCGAGTTGGCTCAGATAGGGCCAAAGCAGGCCAACCGCCAGGATCAGCGCGCCTAGTAGGATCAGTACACGTGTCATCGCTATCAATCCGTGCGCAACCTAATTGTCGCGGCGGTGGCCGAACAATTGGAGCAGCATCATGAAGAGATTGATGAAATCAAGGTAAAGTGCCAGCGCGCCGAGCACGGCCTTCTTGCCGGCGATTTCGCCGGTGTCCGATTCAAGATACATCTCCTTGATGCGCTGTGTGTCGTAGGCAGTGAGGCCTACGAACACGATGACGCCGATGATCGAGATAGCGAACTGAAGCGCGCTCGATCCGATGAAGATATTGACGAGGGATGCGATCACGATACCGATCAGCCCCATTATGAGGAACGATCCAAAGCGAGAAAG
The DNA here is from genome assembly GCF_029714345.1 of Bradyrhizobium brasilense. Lineage (NCBI taxonomy): Bacteria > Pseudomonadati > Pseudomonadota > Alphaproteobacteria > Hyphomicrobiales > Nitrobacteraceae > Bradyrhizobium > Bradyrhizobium brasilense. Next base: position 1,783,614 of record NZ_CP121669.1, on the reverse strand, counting down.
ATCGGATCTGGTCGTATAGCCGTAGAGGCTCATCGCGCCGAAGGTTGCCGCCGTGATGAAAAACACACGCGCAATCGATTCCCCGGTGAACACCAGGAAGATGCCTCCCAACGAGAGTCCCATGACGGCGGCATAGAGCCAGAACAGCAGCATCGCCGTTCCTGCGGCCATACGCTGGATCCCGATGCTCAAGACCAGCACGAAGCCGAGGGGCGCCAGCATGACAAGCCAAATCAATGGCGTCGCCGCGATAGACTGATAGAAACCAGAAGCCGCGGCCAGGTAGGCCACGAGGCCGGTCAGCGCGAGGCCACCGGCCATATAGCCGTAGATGCGCTGCATATGGGCCCGCAAGCCGGCATCGATCTCGGCGACCGATGGTCGAAAGCCCGCGTCACGTGACTTGCGAGCATCAAAATCATAATAGCTCATGGCTTATACCTGTGCGGTTCATCTCGACTGATCGAGCAGCCTTGAACGTCAATTGCCGACAAGCCTGCTAATTCGTACGCAATGCGCGCTCGTTCCGTACCTGGTCAGCGGTATAGGGCACAGCGTTTGGATCGAACGCTTGCCAGCCCGACCTGCGGTATAGCTCGCAACGTTCCTGAAGCCTTACCGCTGACCGGTTCATAATCGAATCTATTCGCGGCACTTCGGCCGGTGGCACCCGCGCGGCGATCAATGTTCCTCCGCGGCGAACGCCCTCGGCAAAGACGTGCGCATCTTCTTCGTTGATGCCGGCATTGGTCAGCGCTCCCAGCAGGCCGCCGGTGACGCCACCGATCGCCATGCTACCCAATATCGCCGCAAACCATCCCATGCCCACCACCGCGCCGATCCCGGGAAGCGCTAGCATCGTAACGAGACTGGCAGCTGTCGCCGCCGTTGCGCCGATTGCAACCCCAACGGCCGCACCCTCGAACTTTCCGTCGCGGGCGGTCTCGCTGCTCGCATCCTGTTTCCGCAAAGGTACAATATTCGTGCTCTCGGTAGCCACGTACCATGCGTCGGAATTGTTTGAAATCATGCTGGTCTCGGAAGACGGCAGGCCCGCGACCTCAAGCGCGACGATGACCCGGCGTGCGTCAGCATATGAATCATAGAGACGGCAGATAGTGATTGGCATGACACGCTCCCGTTGCGTGAAAGTGCCACGGATCGGCCGCTGACAGATTGGCAGGTACCGTTAGCGCCGCTATTCTTGTCCATTGCGGTGAAAGGTTACCTTGACGAGCGTCAACGGAACATGGCGGATTTCGTCGAGTTGCGCGGACTCGCCTCGCTTGCGACGCTGAGGATTCGCGTTGGCCAGAGATGAGGGGCGCACCCCTGCGGAACAATCGTACTGCCTTTGCGCTCCACCTTCGCGAGAAACGACCTCACCGTGCCTGACGGCGTGTTCCCGGGGTCCAGCGCTCACGCCGCAGCAAAGCGATCATCTGCCTGCGGCGATCTCGCAGGATCCGGCTGACACCGCCATTTGCACGGCTGCCTGCCAGTCTTGCCACGATGTCGGATCGACTGGCGTCCCGTCGACCCACTTCAAGCTACCGAGCAAAAATGCGATCTGCTCGACGGGCCTACCATGGCGACGCCAAACAGCCTCGAGAAAGACGCGGATCGCCTCATAGCCTTCAATCACCGTAATAGAATCGGTTGCGTTGAACGTGGCCATATCCATTGACTCCGAGTTGCACCCGTCATTCGGATTTCTGCCGCGTGGCGCAACTGTCATAGCGTTCGGGACAAAATGCTTACCCTTCATCCGGCTCGTCACATTGACGGTTGTCAGCCGCTGAGCGGTGAAACATTTTTTTGCAATTGGCGGAACTTGATGCTCATCAAGGCACTGACAACTCGGGACAACAAGCTAGGTGCGAAGCGCATCGGAGCTGCGCATGGCCGACGACCTAATGATCAAGACACTGGTCGTGATACTTGCCTCGATCTGCGCCATCAGCCTGGTCGCGCGTCTGAGATTTGCGGCCGCCGGCGGTTACCTGCTGGCCGGCTTGGTAATCGGGCCGCACGGTTTACAACTCATAGCCGCAAGCGATGAAGCAAGGTTTCTGGCCGAGCTCGGCATCATTTTTCTAATGTTCATGGTGGGCCTTGAGTTTTCGCTCTCGGCAATGATTGCCGCACGCCGCGACGTTTTCGGCGCCGGCGGTCTGCAAGTCGGGTTAACCGTTTTTATCGTGACAGGAATTGCGGCGCTTTCGGGTGTGAGCTTATCCGGCGCGGTGCTGCTTGGTGGTGCAGTTGCGATGTCATCGACCGCCATCACGCTCAAGCAATTGGTCGACGAGGGGGAGGTCAGCAGCCAACAAGGTCGTCTCGTGCTGGGACTCCTGCTCTTTCAGGATCTTGCTATCCTTCCCTTTCTCGTTGTGCTGGGTGCGTGGCAACCAGGCGGTGGGCCGGAACCGTTGGGAGCACTGCGCCAGCTCGCAACAGCGACGATTGCACTCGGCTCCGCGGCTTTCGTCTGCAAACCGGTTTTTCGCACCTGGCTTACCTGGGTTGCCCGGACGAACTCGTCGGATCTATTTCTGCTCACGGTTTTGTTGCTCGCGCTCGGTACGGCGTTCGTCGGACATGTCGCCGGTCTTTCCGGGCCAATCGGAGCATTCCTCGCCGGTATGGTGGTCGGCGAAAGCGACTTCCGTCATCAGGTAGAGGACGATATCCGACCCTTTCGTGACATCCTGTTGGGCCTATTCTTCGTCACCGTCGGCATGGAGGTGGATCCCTCAACCGTGGTTGTGGCGCCTATGACCGTCCTCGCCTGGATAGCCGTATGCCTGCTAGGAAAGGCCTTCGTCGTGATCCTGGTTGGTGCAATCATGCGCTGGCCAGCGCCGGTCGCGGTGCGAGCTGCCCTTATTCTAGCACACGGCGGAGAAGCCGGTTTACTTCTACTCACACAGGCGATGCGAGTGAACGCCTTGGAAGCGAGCGTTGGGCGGCCCGCTCTCTTGGCCCTAGCGGTGACCATGGCGCTCGGTCCAGTGCTGATTCAAGCGAGTTCCCGATTTACAGAACTCGTTCGCGGAGCATCACATCGCCTCAAGGCGCATGCCGAAGAGGCTGCCATCCGCCAGGAAAGCCGAGATCTCAGTGATCACGTTATCCTGTGTGGCTGTGGACGCGTCGGCCGTCCAGTGGCGCTCGTGCTGGAGGCGGCAAGGGCTCCGTACGTTGCGATCGAGTCTGACCTAATGCGCTTTCGCAGGGCAAAACAATCTGGACACAAGGTCGTCTTCGGCGACGCGGGCCGCAAACGGGTTATGGAAGCTGCCGGCGTCGCCCAAGCGCGCCTCGTCGTCCTAACGTTCGATCGACGTCATTTGATTGAACGCATACTTCACTATGTGCGCCAGCAAAATCCAGCGGCATCCTCCGTCGTAAGTGCAGCCGATGATCAGGGAATTTCTTCGCTGGCGCTGGCGGGCGCCAGCACCGTGTTTCCAGAGAACATCGCGGCCGGCCTCGCGCTGGCTGACCAAGTGCTCCTTGTTTGCGGTTTCTCCCAGGATGATGCCGCACGCATCATCACTGCAGTTCGAGCCGAACTCCATCCGGAACTGCGTGGGCACGTCGGCCTCTGAACCGCCAGATCCCATACGTTGGAAACTAGACCAAGCACAAGTCCAGCCCGCAACGTTCGGGCAACACTATTGCATAGCCCATGCTGACGCGCTGGTTACTCTCGCTGCGCTCGATTTCCTAAGCGCGATTTGGCGCACGCCTCCCAAAGAGCAACGATGCAATGATCCCGCTTGCCAAAACGATCGCTACGGCACCGAGAGTAAAAAACATGCTGGTCGGACCTTCAACGAAAACGTCTTTCAGCAGTAGCTTGAACCCGATCATCACCAGGAGCAGCCCAAGCGAGGTTCTGAGATAACGAAACCGGTCTACGGCTCCGGCCAGCGCGAAATAGAGCGAACGCAAGCCGAGCAACGCCATGATATTGCTCGTGAACACGAGGAACGAATCGCGCGTGATGGAAAAAATCGCTGGGATAGAATCCAGAGCAAAGATCAGATCAGACGCCTCGATCATGATCAATGCCAGCGCAAGCGGCGTAAGGGCTAGTTGCCCACTTCGCCTCACGAAAAATCGTTCACCCGCGAATTTCGGCAGCACAGGAAAGAAGCGGCTTATCCATCTAATGATCGGATCCTTTTCAATATCCGAAGGGTGTCCGACCAGTCCCATCCTGAGACCGCTGACAATCAAGAACGCGCCGAAAAAGTAGAGAATCCAGTCACCGCGCTCGATTAACGCGGTGCCGCCAAGAATCAACACGGCGCGCATGATTACTGCACCCAAGATTCCCCAATATAGTACGCGATGCTGAGACGCGATCGGAATGCGGAAGTACGAGAAAATCAAGGCGATGAAAAAAGAGATTGTCCAGGCCGAGCGACTTTTCGATCAGGAAGCCTGTAAAGAATAGAACCGCGGCCGTTCGCCCGTCTGGTTCACTCCCGGCAAGATCGAGCCCGAACCAATGATTCTCATAGAGAAAAAAGATCACGACATTGAAAGCGAGAGCGATGGTGATCCACCCCGCGCTCAACATCAGTGCCTCCTTGAAAGCTATTGTGCGAGCCTCGCGATGAAATACCCCGAGATCCAATGCCACCAAGAAGAATACGAAGAGAATGAATGCCACCCACAGCCACATCAGGAACCTCCAGGTTCCGAAGACCCTAAGTGCTGGTACCGCGCCCCACTTTTGCACGTACTGCACTTACTGGACCAATCCTACCGGTTCCCCTGCGCTTCGCATTGACGGAGGCCAAGTCGCGAAGACACTCTGTGGATGAGACCGCCAGCCCCGCGCCACGCTAACAAATCGACCCACGCGGCAGATGCCGCTCCTCCGATCGGCATGCGCGGCTGCGTTCAGACACGGTGCCGGCCAGGTCGAGACTTTGCTGGCTTTCTCTCCCTGATCTCCTTCATGCTGCGGGCGGTAAGAACAGAGCGATCGAAACGAGCGCTCTCGATGTCCCACGACGGATCAGCGTACTCGTCGCGACTTTTGATGAGCAACCAATAGTCTCTTCGGCCAGAATTCATGGATCGATTTTTGGTTTGGATCAACGTGAAACCGCCGCGCAGTTTTTCTCCCTGCAGCACAATTTGAACTTTGCCGCGAGCCAGTTGCTCCTCTGGCGGCTGATTTTCCGCCGGCTCATACTTTCCCAAGTCCCAGACCATCACGATCCCTGCTCCGTATTGGCCGGACGGGATCACGCCTTCGAACTTCGCATATTCGAGCGGATGGTCCTCCGTCCTTACGGCCAAGCGCTTGTCCGCAGGGTTCATTGAAGGGCCTTTTGGCACTGCCCAGGATGCCAAAACCCCATTTACGGCGAGCCGGAAATCATAGTGAAGCCGGCTGGCAGCGTGTTTTTGAACCACAAAGGCACGCGTGCGATCGCGTCGCCGCACTCGCCCGACCGGCTCGGGCGTTTCCGTAAAGGCTCTTTTGCCTCGATATGATGCGAGCGACACCTGTTGTCCTTTAGGCCGATTTAGAGTTCCGCCGACGGTATTTGGCGATTTCGCCTCATTGCACATCAGTCCTCACGCACGACACCCTCCGGCCGCTTGTCATCCCGCAGGCCGAGAAATCGAGGGTGTCTTAACTTACCTCCTACCGTCCACTCGGTGAATCCGATCTGCGCGACGAGCTTCGGCTTCACCCAATGCACGCCGCGCCGCGGCGACCCATCCTCGGCAAAGGGAGAAATCGGCGTCTCCAGCCGAACGAGCTTTTTGCCAAGACGCCGCAGCAGATCGTCGGCGAACCCCGTCCCTACCTTCCCGGCATACACGAGCTTTCCACCGCGGTAGTAACCCAGCAACAACGCTCCGAACCGGCTGCGACTCCCTCGTGGATCGGTGTAACCGCCAATGACGAACTCCTGCTCTCGCTTGCATTTGAATTTGAGCCAGTCGCGCGTTCGCCTGGACACGTACACACTGTCCGGGTCCTTTGCGATGATACCCTCGCCTCCCGTCCGACACGCCTGTCGGTAGTAATCCTCGCCTTCAGTTGTGCGATGTTCCGTGAGCCGCAAGGCGTCATGGAAGTCGAAGGCCTGGCGAAGTACTTGCTTTCGGTACCGGAGCGGAACCCGCCGGATGTCGTATCGGTCCAGGTAGAGCAGGTCGAACAGATAAAACCATACCGGCACCTTGCGAACCAGTTCAGTCGGCGGACGCACCACCTGCATGCGAGCTTGCAGCTTTGCGAAGCTGGTAATCTGGCCGTCGAACGCGACAATCTCACCATCCGCAATAAAGGACGTGGCTTCCTGCTGATACACCGCCTCAATCACCTCGGGATATTTTGCATTCAGTCGAATTCGATTCCGCGAAAAGAGAGCGAGATCGCGACCTCGGCGAAAGGCGAGGCAGCGCTCCCCATCCCATTTCGGCTCAAATATCCATCGCTGTCGCGAGAAGACGTCGTTCGTAAGCGTCGCCAACATGGGCGCAATCCATGCTGGCTGTGCGCGCTTTCGAAGCCGGGCCCTGGCGTCAGTGGGTAGTCGGTCGAGCAAATCGCAGCCGAACATGGCTCTCACCGACCAACCGGAACGCAAGCGAAAGCCCCGGCGTTAGTACCACTTGGACCTCGAAAGAAGTTGCTCGACACCATCGTTTTGCCTCACCAGAACGGCTCCAACCGTCTAAAGCGACGAATATGCTTTCTGATTTTCGGATGGCGTTCAGCAAGAACCCGCTCGTGCCAACCTAGCACGATCCCTCCCGCACGATTGATCGCGCGAACATCCCGCTCTGTTGCGTTAGCAATCTGATCAACAAGATCGTGGGCGACGCGAACGTCATTTGTATAGCCGAGATCGTCCTGCAAAGACTTCAAATACCCGACGAACGTTCGAATTCTGGCCCTGCTAAACAGGCTTCCGAGAAATTCGACGATGTAGTGCAAATGCTTCAGCGCGATACGCAGCCTGTGCCGCTGAGCTGCCGTCAACTCTTCGAACTTCTTGCTACGTTTGCAAGCCTTGCGGTAATGCCGATCGATCAGGTCGGGAGCAACATCGACGATAGGCGCTAAAAGAACGACCGCATGTTCTGATATTTCCTGATGGCGCCACCCACGGGCCGCAAACCATCGCAACAGCCGCAACATTGACGCAGCGTATCTTTCGGACAGGATCGCTTGTTTAACATGCTCAAGCGCCGCATCTCGCTGGCGCTCCGTGGCATCGATGAGGTGTTCGAGGTCTGAGCCGGCAGGCAATGCATGAGTGACCGCGCCGACCAGGGAGGCGGCAAAACTGTCCAGATTGCGCACTGGAGCGAGGGAGTGAGCGAGCCATCTCAATTCCTCCGAGGCCCAGTGGTAATGCTTCTCCTGCAGGAGCCGCTTCAAGGCCAAAAGCGCGGAGCGAAGACGGCGAACGGCGACCCGCGTCTGGTGGATGCCTTCCGGATCACCGGTGAGAACGGCCTGTTCGTTGCTAAGAACGTGGGTGAGGCAGTGTCGCCCGATGCGTTGTAGCGCCGCCTCGACGCTCATGGCAGGATCGAGCGTGATAGGTCCCACATGAACTGCCTGCGGTATCAACCTATCGGCTCCAAGCAGTCGATACCCTCGCTCGGCCTTGCTGCAAGGCTCGATGCGGATTGGCTCAGTTTCGAGCAGTTGCAACGCTACATCGAAGATCACTCGCGGATCGCCCTCCTTGAGCTCAAGTTCGATTTCACTGACCGGCGCGCCTGCGCCGCGGTTGCAAATGCGGATCTCTCCCTCGTCAATGGCCGCCTCGATCCGCGCGGATGGGTCCCGGCTAATTTCGATCGTTGTTCGGGTGACTATCGTCGTGAAGACGGGACGCAACTCCTCATCGCGGACCAGGTCGCGCAGCCACCTGCCAGTCATCGGCGCATCGAGAATCGGCCATTTGCTCCGGATATGGTCATCCCACTCGCCCCTCTCTAAAGTATCCAACCGAGCTGGATCTTCGACCTTGACGGTCTGAACGAACTCCGAGCCCTGCTTGCGCACCCGAAGCGATAACCGCTCGCGGTGGAGCGCAAGCGTAGGTGTGTCGTAGTACGTACTGACCAGCGTCGATCGGGCCTTCGATTTTGCGGTCGGCATCGCCAGGAGCACGCGCTTCAGCTTTTCGAACTTCTCCGGCGGTGCGGCGAGTTTCAGTTCGAACTCGGTTGAAATGGGACTTCTCCTTGCACGCAGTTAGGGATCATGCGCGCTGTTGATGGGAGCGGCGAAGGGGCCGAAGAACCCGCGCTAAATTCTCACGCCCGGTTCCGTCCATGCTGCCGCTGACGATTTTTGCACAAAATTGTCGAGAACAGCAGCCGCCCCCGCAGCAACGATGCCGACGACAAAGCATGCGACGATGAACGCGCGCATTCTATTTCTCCTGTTTTCGGTTACATCGAACGCAAGATGAACACTATCCCGTTCCGCTATTACTCGCGCTCTCGTCTTACTTTCCGATGCGAGGACGTTTGCTGGTCACGTTGGCGCTTGACGAAAGGCCGATCGACATGATGCTCGGCGATGAACTGAGCGACAATTTCCACGACTTCGGGCGGCATTGGCAAGGCTTCGACAAGGTTGGTACCGGCATTGGTGAACGCTTCTCCCTCAGCTGGATCGGCCGTTACGGCGAGGATTTCATGCGGCCCTCGCTCCGAGGCAACAGGACGCAAGGCTGTCCATAATGCTGGCGTTCCCGACGCGAGATTGTCGCGATAGTTGGCAGTCTCGGTTCGATGCAGTTCGATCACGGCTTGACCTACAAAAAACAAGGTCGTGTCCTCTCGCGTGTCAACTGGTGTCCAAGGAGCGGCCGTTGGTGTTCCGGCAAGCACTGAAACCGGTCCCCACAGAAAGTCGGCCCAGACGCTCTTCGCCTTGCGCTGTTCAACCAAGACGCCAACCGGAATGACCGCAAGAGCTGTTGATCTCATTGAAGCGCCTCCTTTCGGACCGCCGGAAATTCTCCTTCTGCAGGGTGACGATGCGCCAGATGCATCGCGCCGGCTGGGATCGAAGCGCGCAGTCCCGCCAACGCTCATTCCGGCGCAGTCGCCGAAGGCGATCTCAACCGGACTTCATTTGCGAGTTGTTGAGCGATCCAATGATCGTGGTGTTCTTTAGCCCAGTTGAGATCGACCTCGCCGGTACCCATGGCCTCGAATGCACCCTCCATTCCGATCGTACCGATATAGATGTGGGCCAAGATCAGGGCGATGAGCAGAACGGCCACCACAGTATGAACGATCTGCGCGAGTTGCATCCCGGCGATGCCAAATCCAAAAAAAGGAAACAGCATCAGGAACCCCGATACGGAGACGGCAACGCCGCCCGCCATCGAAAGCCAATAGACAAGCTTCTCGCCAAAGTTAAAGCGTCCGGCTGGGGCATGTCTGTTCTTGATGAACCCCCCTCCCTGCTTGATCCAGTCGAGGTCAAGTTTTTGGAACAAATTGTCCCTGAAGAAGATCACGACAAGGAGGACGAGGCCGATCGCAAACGAGAAGCCTGTGAAGTCGTGCACGTACTTTGCCGCCTGCGAGACGAGCGTGAACGCGTCCGGGCCGATCACCGGCAACAGCAAAACCTTGCCGAAGGTGATGTTAAGGCCGGTCAAGGCAAGAACGACGAACGACACCGCCGCCAGCCAATGCACGAATCTCTCAAACGCCTTGAAGCGAAGGATTCTCTTTCCCGAGCGCCCCTCGGCAATCCGGATCTGTCCCACACTCAAGTACGCCAATCCAAGGATCGCGATGGTGCCGAGGATTATGACCGCGCTGGCCCGATGCAACAGCACCTCATGGACATACTGCCACGTTCGTCCAGCCGGTTCGATCAAAACACCGGCCCTGGGGTCGGGAATATCTACCCGACCTTCGACACGGGGGGCCTCCTTCAGAAGCGTCTGCTCATCGATGACGCTGGCTGTTGGGTTAGGGGCGCCATCCGGGCCGTGTTTTTGAGCTTGGGCCGGAACCGCCGCGGCAATCGAAAGGAGCGCGACCGCGACCACAAGAAGGCGAACACGCACAGGAAACGCCATGACGATCAACTTCTCCGCATTTCCACCTAACATTGCGACTCTGCGTTGCGGTTCAAACTTGAACTCCCTCGCCATAAGCAGTCGTCCAGCCCCATGAGCCAGAGCCGTAACCCCGCTTGAATACTCGTTCCTTGTAGATTTGAGCAATGACTTCGCCGTCGCCTGCCAGCAACGACTTGGTCGAGCACATCTCGGCGCACATCGGTAGCTTGCCCTCGCCGAACCGGTTCGATCCATATTCTGCGAACTCCTCGGCACTGCCCGGCGCTTCGGGTCCGCCGCCGCCGGCGCAGTAGGTGCATTTATCCATCTTGCCGCGCGAGCCGAAATTGCCGACCTGCGGGTATTGCGGCGCGCCGAATGGGCACGCATAGAAGCAGTAGCCGCAGCCGATGCACAGATCCTTCGAATGAAGCACGACGCCGTCTTCGGTCGGATAGATGCAGCTGACCGGGCAGACAGCCGCGCACGGCGCATCGGTGCAGTGCATGCAGGCCATCGACACCGAGCGCTCGCCGGGCTTGCCATCGTTGATGGTGACGACCCGCCGGCGGTTGATCCCCCAAGGCACCTCGTTCTCATTTTTGCATGCGGTTACGCAGGCGTTGCAGTCGATGCATCGCTCCGCGTCGCAAAGGAATTTCATGCGCGCCATCGTTTTCCTCCTCTCATTCTGCCCGGATCTGGCAAAGGGTCGCCTTCGGCTCCTGCATGCCGGTCGCTGGATCGTAGCCGTAGGTCGTAAGCGTGTTCACGCTCTCGCCGAGCACGATCGGATCGCTGCCTTTCGGATATTTCAAGCGCAGATCGGCGCCCTGGTACCAGCCGGCGAAATGAAACGGCATCCATGCAACGCCCTTGCCCACCCGCTCGGTCACGAGAGCTTTCATGCGGGTCCTTGCGTTGTTCTCCGGGCCGGTGACCCAGACCCATCCGCCGTCCCTGATGCCGCGCTCGCCCGCATCTGCTGGATTGATCTCGACGAACATGTGCTGCTTCAGTTCGGCGAGCCACTTGTTGGATCGCGTCTCCTCGCCGCCGCCTTCATATTCCACCAGCCGGCCGGAACTCAGGATCAACGGGAATTCCTTGGCGATACCCCTGTCGACCGCGGCCTTTTGCACGGAAAAGCCGATATTGGGCACGCGGAACTGCCGGGCGTCCGGCAGGGTCGGATAGCCGGCGACCAGATCAGCACGTGGCGTATAGATCGGTTCGCGATGGACGGGAATTGGATCGGGAAGATTCCAGGCGATCATGCGCGCCTTGGCGTTGCCATAGGGCGAACAGCCGTGCTCGATCGCCACCCGCTGGATGCCACCCGATAGGTCGTTCGCCCAGGACACGGCATCGGGATTGGCGGAATTGACACGCTGAATCATTTCCATCTCCTGCGGCGCGAGGTCCTTGTCCCAGCCGAGCTTCTTGAGCACGGTCAAGGTGAACTCCGGATATCCGTCCTTGATTTCAGAACCGGCCGAATATGAGCCCTCGGCGAGAAGGTTGTCGTGCACCTCCCTTTCGACCTCGTGCCCATTTTCCATCACCTTGCGCTTGACGATGCGCTCGACACCAAACCGGGCGCGGAAAGTGCCGCCGCCTTCCTTCACAGGCAAGTCGGTGTTGTAAAGGATCGGTGTGCCCGGATGTCTGAACTCCGGCGTTCCCCAGCACGGCCATGGTAGGCCGTAATAGTCTCCGCCGACTTCCGGATCATCCTTCGGTGCTCGCAGGGTGACCAGGTCGAACTTGGCCTGGTTCGTCATATGGGCTTTGAGCCGTTCGGGAGATTGCCCGCAATAGCCCGTCGACCAACCGCCCCGGTTGATCTCGCGCAGGATATCCTCCGCCGATACCGCGTTGTTTTCGACCTTGATGTTCTTGAACATCCGGTCGGCAAAGCCGAATTTGCGAGCGAACAGATACATCGTATCGTAGTCGTTCTTCGACTCGAAAATCGGTTCCACGATCTTCTCGCCCCACTGCAGGGAACGATTAGAGGCAGTGCGCGACCCATCCATCTCGAAGCTGGTGCAGGCCGGCAGAAGGTAGCTGCCGTTCTTGCGCTCCGAGAGCACCGACCATGCGGTCGGATAGGGATCGCAGACCACGAGGAGCTCGAGTTTCTCCATTGCGCGGACGGCTTCCGGCATTCGGGTGATGGTGTTGACGCCATGCCCCATCACGAACATCGCCTGCAAATTGTCGGGCTGGCTGACCTGATCCTTCGGCAACAAGGTCGCATCGAACCAGCGCGTGCTCGGAATGCCTGGTGTTTCCATCAGCGTCTTGCTGGGAAAGCGTGATCGCATCCATTCGTAATCCACTTCCCATACCCGGCACCAATGCCGCCAAGCATCCTCGGCCAGACCGTAATAGAGCGGCAACGTCGTCACATCGAGGCCAAGATCGGTGGCGCCCTGCACATTGGTGTGGCCGCGGAAGATATTGGCGCCGCTTCCAGGGTGTCCAACGTTACCGGTGGCGAGCAGCAAGATGCAGCTGGCCCGGACATTGGCGGTGCCTGTCGAGAACTGCGTCTGTCCCATCGCCCAGAGCATCGTCGCGGGCTTCTCCTTGGCGAAGATTTCGGCGATGTGCCTGACCTGCGCTTCAGGCAGGCCGGTAACACGTTCGACCTCCTGCGGCGTCCACTTCGCCACCTGCTTGCGGATTTCATCGACACCGTATGTGCGCTGTTTCAGAAATTCTTTATCTTCCCAGCCGTTTTCGAAAATATGCCACAGCATTCCGTAGATCGTGGCGATATGAGTGCCGGGACGGACACGAACATACTCGGTCGCATGTGCTGCCGTTCGTGTCATGCGCGGATCGACGACGATAAGATTGGCGCGGTTGAGTTCCTTGCCCTCAAGAATATGCTGAAGCGAGACCGGATGCGCCTCCGCAGGATTGCCGCCCATTTGAAGAATGGTCTTGGCGTTGCGAATATCGTTGTAACTATTCGTCATCGCGCCATAGCCCCAGGTATTGGCGACCCCAGTGACCGTCGTGGAGTGGCAGATACGCGCCTGGTGATCGGAATTGTTGGTTCCCCAGAATGCCGCGAGCTTGCGATTGAGGTAGGCTGCTTCGTTGGTGAATTTCGCTGAGCCCAGCCAGTACACAGAATCTGGCCCGGATTTCTGGCGAATGTCCAATAGCCTGTCGCCGGTCTCATCGATCGCCGTTTCCCAGGAAATGCGGGTCCATCGGCCATCCACGAGTTTCACAGGGTAACGCAGGCGGCGCTCACTCAACACGTCGTCGCGAACCGCTGCGCCCTTGCAGCAGTGCGATCCGCGATTGATGGGGCTATCGTAGTCAGGCTCCTGCCCGATCCACATGCCATTCGCGACTTCCGCAATAACCGAACAGCCAACCGAACAATGCGTGCAAATATTTTTCCTCGTTGTAACCGTTGTCCCCGGAGGAGGCTGTGGGCCGGCCTCAGCCTTGCGTATGCCGCCGAGTGGAAGACTTCCGAGCGTAGCCAATGCGCCCGCAGCGACGCCGGAGCGCCTCAGGAAAGTGCGTCGATCCAACTCACTGCCTGATCCGTTGGACCGCGCGCCAGCGATGTCTGCGCGGCCTCGATGACGTTCCGACCTTTTGATGAGCACGAACGCCTCCCTTATCGGGTGGGATAGCTGTTGACACGGTAAAAGTTTTTGACCTCCGCCGAGTTGGCTTGGTAGCGGGCCTTGCGCTTCTCACTGAGATCAACAGCCCTGGCGGTCGCCGGCTCCCTTATCACGGTGCTAACGGCCGCGGCTCCCACACCGCCCATCGCAAAGCGAAGCAGATCGCGCCGGTCCACGGTCGTCAGAAGCCGTCTTTGCACGTGAGTGCCCTTGCAAAAGATTCGAGCGCCAAAGCTGACTGGTTTCGTCTTCCGTCTTGAGTAGCGCCTTGGCAACGGGTCTGAAAATGACGGACGTCAATTCCGAAAGGTCAAACAGATTCCAAGGACGACGGCGTTGGCATGGAATGTGGCGACGGCGTAAATACCGCCGGTGACAAATGGGCGGATAGAACGAATAAGCGGCACGTTCTATCGATGGACATTTGATGCCTGTCAACGACAGCACCGTTGGTAAATATCAAGATGCTGACAACCCCGACTGCGGTACGTAGCGGTACGTAGACGTGAACGCTCGCAAATTACGAGCCTTGATCGATTCGAGGCTCATCTTGATCCTGGCGTAGCAATCGAGAACTGGTGCCGGCTATGATTCATTCAGTGATCGTGCGAATTGTCGATTTCTGCGCTCGCAATCGGTGGACTATCGTTATTGCCGGCACGCTGCTGATGCTTGGAGCCGCGGCCTTTGATGCCGCCCGCTTCTCGATCAATACTGACATAGAGGGCTTGATTTCCCAGGATCTGCCATGGCGTCAGCGCGAGCTGGAATTGTCCAGGGCTTTTCCGAGGAAAGGCATTCTGGTTGTCGTGAAAGCGACGGCGCCTGAAAACGCCGCGCGAGCGGCTAGCGCGCTGGCGCAGGCCCTCTCGAAAAACGCTGATCTGTTTCACACCGTGGAATTACTCGACAGCGGGGATTTTTTCGAACGCAATGGATTATTGTTCGAGTCTCCGGCCGACGTCAAAAGGACCGCGGAGGGATTGACGAGAGCCGAGCCGCTCATTGCGGCGCTCGCAAGCGATCCGAGTCTGCGCGGCGTTATGACGGCGCTCTCGTTTGCGGCCGAGGGCATCCGGGCAGGCCAAATCACGCTGGATCAGCTTGCGTGGCCTCTGTCATTGGCAGATCGAACACTCAGCCAGGTTCTGTCCGGGAAGCCGGCCACATTGTCCTGGCAGGAACTGTTGGAAAATCAGCCGCCGCCGGCAAGGCGGCTGCGGCACCTTATCGGAGTTCAACCCACGCTCGATTTTGCCGCGCTTCTGCCTGGTCACAAGGCGGAAGACGGAATACGGCAAGCAGCTTCCGATCTGGACCTGCAAAACAAATTCGGCGCGACGGTTGATCTAACCGGTGAGGTGCCGATGAATGATGATCAATTCTCGGTCATCAGATACAGCGCTGTGCGCGATACGCTGACGGCGGTGTCCGGCGTTCTGATCATTCTCTGGCTGGCTCTTCGTTCCTGGAAAATCATTGCCGCGGTCTTCTTCAGCCTGATAGCGGGGCTTGCGGCGACGGCCGCTCTCGGCCTCGTTCTGGTTACCTCTTTCAATTTGCTCTCGATCGCATTGTTCGTGCTGTTTGTCGGCCTCGGAGTAGATTTCGCCATCCAATTCAGCGTGCGCTATCGCGCCGAACGGCACGAGCACCCTGACTTGTACGACGCTCTTCGATCGGCTGCCCGCAAGGCGGGCAATCCGCTCTCATTGGCTACCGCGGCCACCGCCATCGGATTTTTCGCATTTCTGCCCACCAGCTATCGCGGCCTGTCGGAGTTGGGCCTGATCGCCGGTTGCGGCATGCTGGTCGCATTCGCCTGCAGCATCACATTGGTACCGGCGAGCCTGGCGCTGCTCAAACCTCCAGGCGAGCCCGCGCCGGTTGGCTTTCGAAGCCTCGCACCGCTCGACAATTTCCTTCAACGGCATCGCATTGCGGTAATCGTTGGCACGTTTCTAGTCGTTCTCGCCGGTATACCGCTGTTGTTCCATTTGGAGTTCAACTTCAATCCAGTCGATCTGCAAAATCCGAATTCTCCTTCCGTGGTGACCTATCGTGAATTGCAGAACGAGCCGGAAGCCAGCGGCAACGATGCTCAGGTATTGGCGCCGTCACTCGAAGGGGCGGATGAAACGGCCAAACGTCTGGCTGCACTTTCCGAAGTCTCACGAACATTGACGCTGAGCAGTCTGATCCCAGCCGATCAAGACGAGAAAATTGCCGCGTTGAAGGCCGCCTCGAAACAGCTTGGCCGAGCCCTCAATCCTCCGATGCGGCGGCCTGGCCCGAGCGATCGGGAGAATATTGTTGCGATTCAAAAGGCAGCCGCCGACGTTCTTGGCCTGGCCGCAGGAAATGGAAACGACTCCGGCGCCGAGGCCGCACGGCATGTTTCGGATTTGCTGAGGCGCCTCGCGAGCGCAGATGCCGGCATCCGGGCCAAGGCTGATGCCGCGATCGTGCAACCGCTGATTTACGATCTCGACCTTCTACGCAAATCTCTTGTCCCGGAAGTGGTGACTATCAAGACGATGCCGCCAGATCTCATGCGCAATTGGGTATCGTCAGACGGCAGAGCCCGCGTTCAGGCACTGCCAACGGGCGATCCAAACGATACCAACGTGCTGCGAAATTTCGCGACCGCAGTACTTCGTATTGAACCGTCGGCGGCGGGGGGGGCGATCAGCCTCTATGAAGCTGCGAGGACAGTCATGTCAGCTTTTGTAGAAGCAGGTGTTCTGGCAATCAGTTCGATCGCCATTCTGCTTCTTATAGCGCTACGGCGCTTGACCGATATGCTGCTGACACTCATCCCCCTCCTCCTCGCCGGCGTCCTTACGCTCGAGGCTTGCGTGCTGCTTGGCGTCTCGCTCAATTTCGCAAATATCATCGCACTTCCGCTGCTGCTCGGCGTCGGCGTCGCATTCAAGATCTACTACGTCATGGCGTGGCGCGCCGGAAGAATCGGCCTGCTACAATCGACGCTGACCAGGGCGGTACTATTCAGCGCCATGACCACCGCGATTGCGTTCGGGAGCATGTGGGCGTCGAGCTATCCCGGCATGTCGAGCATGGGCAAGCTGATGGCCTTGTCGCTGCTGTGCACGATGTGGGCCGCGGTGTTCTTCCAGCCGGTTCTGATGGGGCCGCCGCGGCAAGTGAAGGTATATTCTGATCAGGACGCAAATTGGCGCCAAGCCGCGGAATAGGCGTCAGTGCCACCACAAGACTTCCGACGCAAAGTCGACGACGACGCGCTCGGAAAGACATGCGCGAAATGGACGCCGAAGTCCTTTCTGCGGTTCGAGTCCCATTCTGAAGTTCGCCGGCGCGGCGGGAGAAATGTGACGATGGGCACGGCACTCCGGTCAATGGAGTTTTGACGGCCGTCAAGGACAATTCCATTGGCGATCCCCATCATGGAGTTATCCATCCTGAATGATGATGATATGTTAACCAGGACAACTCTCAGGACAACGACACTGGCCATATTCGTGGCCGCCCTCCTGCATTCCGCGGTACCAAGTGATGCCCTACAAAGCCCCTTCTCAGGCTTGAGCGGGAGTTGGTCGGGCGGCGGCTTCATCAAACTGGCTAGTGGCCAACGTGAACGCCTACGCTGCCGGGCGACCTATGGCGTCACCGAAAGCGATACACGACTGCAGCAACACTTGCGCTGCGCAAGCGACAGCTACCGATTCGATGTCGATAGCAACATTGTTTCAGAAGGCGGGGCACTGCATGGAACCTGGACCGAAACCAACCGCAACGCCTCCGGTAGTGTTTCCGGCCGCGTGAGTGGTGGCGAGATCCAGGCCAGAATTGACGGTGCCGGATTTTCAGCCCGTTTGACCCTGAATACGCGAGGTGACCGGCAATCCGTGGTGATTGAGTCGCCGGGTCACGATATCACTGAAGTCTCTGTCGCGCTCGCCAGAACAAGGTGAGGAGAACTCGATCTCTCCACTATCGGTAAAACGGCTTGCCGCCCACCCGCTGTGCAAGTCTGCCCAAAAACGTCACCGTCGGCCGCAGGATCAAGAGGTCTGCGGCCAACGCCGCGAGCATGGCGAACGCGCTCAACCAACCGAACAGGCGGAGCGACGGCAGACCCGAGAAGACGGTTACAATCAGGCCACACGCAAGCACGATGGACGTCAGAATTAAAGGCGGACCAACCAGGACGGTTGCCCGCTCAACGGCAACGGCCGGATCCTCATACGGTCGTTCCTCGTGCCGTAGCCGATTCAAAAAGTGAATGGTAGCGCTCAAGCCCAATCCAAAAGATACCGTCAGCGCCACCACGCTCGCGAACTGCAGGCCTTCTCCCAGAATCCATAACACCAATCCAGAGAGCACGATCGGGAATATTCCGGGCGGGATGCTCGCCAGCATGACGACGAACGAGCGGAACGCGAGACCGATGAAGGCGGCGACAAACAGGAACTCAAGCGTCAGACCTCTGTTCAACTTGTTGATCATGAGGGCGCTGTTGCGGGCGGCAATAGCCGACAGTCCCGTCACGGCTACTTTGTAGCTGGGATGCTTTGCGCGGACAACATCCAGCGCTTTGTCGAGGCCTTCGATGACGGGCAGAAGCTGACTGGAATCGACGTCCGGAATGCGGCCGGAAACCAGAATGGCGTCCTGTTCCGCAGAAATGAAGCGACGCGTCAGATATTCGGCAGGATATCGACATACTGCTTCAGCGTCGCCACGTCGGACTTGCCCATCTTCTCCGCAAGCCAGCGCCGCAGTGTCTCCAGCGACCATACATTGGCGACGCCAGGCTGCTTCTCAAGGGTCGAATGCACCTCCGCTATCACGGCAAGCGTTTCCGGATCGTAAAGTGATTTGCCGTCGGGAACCTTGATCAGGATATCGATCGGATTGGCACCATTGAGCTTGGCATCGAGACGATGGCTCGCGGCAACGGCCTGCTCCCTGTCGGGCACCTGATCGGCCAATCGATAGCGAGGTTGAAGATTGGCGTAGACTAGCCCAAGGCCGCTGACAACCAGGACGCCGAGCAGGCTGTACAGCCCTGGCCGGCTCACCATCCGGGCAGCAACCCAGAAACAGAAACGCCGCAACACGTCTAAAGCGGAGTCCGCGCCTCTGACTTCCACAACAAACATCGCTTCGTTCCGGACCAGCAGAACACCGAGAAGCGGCACCAACATCAGAACCGCGAACATGGCAATCAGAGTTGCGACCAGGCCGGCCTCGCCGAACGTCCGGATCAGATCGGATTCTGAAAATTGCAGCGCAATAAACGAAAGACCAGCCGTCACATGCGTCAGCACGCATGCCGGCCCGACCACAAGCATGGCGTTGCGAAATGCCTGGAACCTCCCCTCGCCCTGTAGCAGCCGGTCGCGGCCTGCGAACGTCAATTGCATGCTGTCCGAAAAACTGATCACCATGATCAGCGGCGTCATGACGTTGAGAAACATGTTGAGGCGAAAATCAAGCCAGCCAAGAGCGCCGAGAGCCAGCACGATGGCGATCAACGGTGGGCCGGCGGCGATGATCATGAATGACAACCGGCGGAAGAACAGGATGGCGATCAAAGCTCCAGCTGCGAATCCGAATACATTGTAGAGCAGCCGATCGCGCTCCACGGCATTGCGGATCTCGAGCTGCATAACCGGTACTCCGGACAGGCGAGCGGTAAGTCTGCTGCCGGCCAGGTCATTATCGATTGTTTTCTGTATTTCGCCGATGACGTCGCGCAAACGGCTGCTCGCAACGACATCCGGATCCAGTGCGAGCACAATGAGCGTCAATTGTCCATCTTCGGACAGCAATTTACCGCGAATGATCTCGTTGTTCAGTACTCGCTGGACCAGCCGGTCATATTCGGCGCCGGCAGGGAGTTGATCCGGAAACAGCGGCGCGGGCAAGTCGGTGCCCTTTGGCGGCTCGCGCGCCGAAAACAACGAGATAATGCCTCTTGTGCCTTCGATCAGTTGCAGGTCGGTAACTAGATCGCGCAGCTTTTCGACCGAATCGCGCACAAGCAGATCTTTGCCCTCCACCACGATGAGGACGTCGAATTCGTTCGACGGGAAGCGCCGCGTCACTTCTTCGAACGTCCTGAACTCGGGTGTCTCGGACCGGAACAGCTGGCTAAGGGAGTCATCGACCTTGATACGCGCTATCCCGGATGTTCCCACTATCAACAGCACGACGGTGGCAAGCCCAACGAGCCATGGAAAACGTAGCGAGACCAGACCGATGCGCTCGAGACCGTATGCGATGCTCCGCGAGGCGCCGATTAGACGCGAGGTGGGCTCTGGCTCTGTATATCGCGACGTATCCATGTTCGGTGGCCTGCGAGATGAGCATCCACGCGGTCAGCTGTACTTGCCGCGAGTTTTCGGAAGTCTGCGACCATCTCCGCGCAGCGACCATGACGGGCGTCAAATCCAAGTTCCCAAGCGATCGAGCTCGATTTTCAGTTCATCATCCTTGCTTGCGCGTTCGGAGCTTCGCGTTATCAAACTCCCTGCGACGGAGCACGTCGGGCCGGCCTACCCGGTCCCAGTGGCTTACCCGGCCACAATGAGATAGCGCTTGAACCAATCGCACGCCAAGCGCGCTACCTCATCCAGCGCTCCGGGTTCTTCGAACAAATGCCCTGCTGCGATTACAATCGCCAATTGCTTTTCGCAGCGCAGCTGCTCGAGAGCAGCCCGATTTAGCTCAAGGACTTGCTTGTCGTCTTCTCCAACGATCAATAGCGTTGGAGCCCGAACGCGCGTCAAGGCCGCACCGGCCAGATCCGGTCGGCCTCCGCGCGAAACAACCGCCCCTACTCGATCGGGGCGGATCGCTGCAGCCGCCAGCGCGGCTGCGGCCCCGGTGCTGGCGCCGAAATAGCCTATTGGGAAGTTCTTGGTATCGGGGAACTGGATGAGCCAGTCGGTTATATCGACGAGCCTTTCGGCGAGCAGGTCGATGTCGAAGCGCAAGTGTGCCGTGCGCGCATCGACCACTTCCTCGTGCACCGTTAACAGGTCGATCAGCACGGTTGCCAGTTTCGCCTCGTTGAGCACACGGGCCACATACCGGTTGCGGGGGCTGTGGCGGCTGCTGCCGCTCCCGTGGGCGAAAAGCACCACCGCACCTGCGTCCTCCGGCATGGTCAGATTGCCGTTAAGCGTCACGGAACCAGCAGGGACGCTGATCAATTGCCCCTCAATCATGTGAGCTGCGGAACTGTTCATGGCATGCTTCCTTTTCGCTGCGATGGCCCGAGACGCTCATACCGCGAACGGGAATGTTTCCGGAAGTTCGCCGGCTTCCCACGCCTCGGTGGTTTCGAGCGGCTTGACCGCACATGTCTCATCGAAATGCAGCACTGCATCAAATTGGTCCGGCAGCCGCGCCTGGAAATAGTGACTCTGCCGCTCGGTTTCAGGGCGGTAGATCACGCCGATCGCGCGCTCGAGCCGAGGCGCGCCTAATTGCCGCACCACCACATCGCTGTCGTCCATGATCAGCAGGAATCGGTCGTGCCCTGAAGCATGGAATAGCGCCTCGTAGCTGCCGGCCAGCGCTGGCCGGACATGCTTGCGCTCGGCCGAACTGCCCCAATCGGAAGCGGCCGTTACCGTGCCACGATGCGTAGTAAAGCCGATCAGAACCGCGTCGTCGGCATATTTATCGCGTGTGAGCTGGCCGACATTCAGTTCGCCGCGCCGGCCCATTTCCGTCGCGCGAGCGTCGCCGAGATGCGAGTTGTGCTCCCAGACGGCGATTTTGGCGCGACCGGATTTTCGATCAAGGTAGCTGACCAGCGCCTCAAGCGTCTCAGCCATATGTCGGTCGCGCAAATTCCATGACGACACCGCCTCGAGGAACACCGAGCGGTAATAAGCCTCGGCGTTCTTCACCAAGCGAGCATTCTGTTCGGCATAGAAGAGATCATCATCCAAGGCGCCGCCACGGCGCGTACGATCGGCCGCCCGGCGCTGCAACTCGAGCAACTGGTTGACAACCTCCTCCTCGCACGATTTGGAAAGATTCAGGCGCGTCATCAGGCCGTAGGCCTGTGTATCCTCGCCGACATGATCGAAGCAGGCGTAGCGTTCACGCGCTTTGATCGCCGCCCCGGGATCGACCTTCGCCAGATAACGGAGCACGGCTTTCATCGATGCGTGCAGGCTGTAGAGATCGAGCCCGTAGAAACCGACCTTTTCGACACCCGGCGGAAGCCCATCATTGTGTGCCCGAAGCCACTCAATGAACTCGACCACCACCGCGTTACGCCACATCCAGGTCGGGAAACGACGAAAATCGGCGAGCGCGTCTACCGCATCGACGTCTTCGCCAGCGCCGCGCACGTAGCGATTGAGACGATAAGCATCGGGCCAATCCGCCTCCACCGCGACCGCCGTGAATTTCCTTTCGCTGATGAGCCGCTTCGTGATTTCGGCCCGCTCGCGGTAGAACTCGTGGGTCCCGTGGGACGCTTCACCGAGCAGAGCAAAGCGCGCCTCACCTATCCGCCCGATCAGCGGATCATAGTCGCGCACAGATCCGACCAACGGATAAGCAGTCTCGCGCAAAGCATTGACCACCACATCATCTGCTGCCGGAGATTGTCCGGCCTCACCGTCGGACTTATTTTGGCGCGCCAACAGCTCGCGCACCTCTTCGTCCGTCGTCTGTGAAAACTCCTGATACCAACGACCCACCGCATGGAAAGGCTCCGGCGTGATTGCGCAAATGACCTCGTCGGCCCTTCTCTTCATTTCCTCGCAGGTATCGGGCGATGCCGTCGGAACCGCAACGACAATGCGCTCAGGCCCCTGCTGCCGTAACGCTTCGATCGCGGCGTGCATGGTGGCACCGGTCGCTAACCCGTCGTCAACCAGGATCACCGTGCGGCCCCGCACTTCCGGCTGCGGACGACCGCCACGATAAAGGCGCTCGCGCCGCGCCAGCTCCAGCCGTTCGCGTGCCGCAACCGCATCGATCATAGGCGCGGGAATGCCGAGGGCTTCGACGATCGCGCTGTTGAGCACGCGCACGCCACCTGTCGCGACCGCGCC
This sequence comes from Bradyrhizobium brasilense, assembly GCF_029714345.1. Lineage (NCBI taxonomy): Bacteria > Pseudomonadati > Pseudomonadota > Alphaproteobacteria > Hyphomicrobiales > Nitrobacteraceae > Bradyrhizobium > Bradyrhizobium brasilense. The sequence continues at coordinate 1,760,790 of NZ_CP121669.1, read as the reverse complement.
CATCGCCAGCTCCTCATAACCGGGGACGCCGAGCTTGCGAACCACAAAGACGTCCAGAGGTGCGTTGAGCGCGCGGGCTACCTCATAGGCGACAGGCACGCCGCCGCGCGGCAGCGCCAGCACGAGCACGTCCGGGCGATTGGAGTAGCCCGCAATTTTCTCGGCGAGGTATCTGCCCGCATCTCGACGATCGAGAAACAGTCCTGGCATCATATCTCCTCCCTTGCCTGCGCAGCCGTTCGGCGCAGGCATTTCGAATGAAGCTCGCCGCGCGGGCCGTCGGCTGCCAGTCGCTCCAGGGCAGAGGCCAGCAGCGGCGCAATGGAGACCGTTCGCAGTTCAGGCCAGTTCTCCTCGTGCACGTCCACCGAATCCGTCACCAATACCTCGCGAACGGCTGGATGGCTCAGTTTGTCACGCGCATTCGCAACCAGCTGCCCATGCGTGGCCGCCAGGATGAATTCGGGTTGTGCGCCAGCCGCTAGAAGAGCCCGAATGCTCTCGGCGACGGTCCCTCCCGTCGAGATCATATCGTCAACAATCAGGCAGGGCCTGCCGGACACCTCTCCGGCCATGTGGGTCACTTCGGTCTGAGTGCCGTCTATCCGACGCTTGTGTAACACGACAACTGGCGCGTCGAGGCACTGTGCATAGCGGTTCGCCATCGCGACACGGCCCGCGTCCGGCGCGACGATAACTGTCCTTGCAGGCAGACGGCCTTGCAATGCCCCGCAAAGCGTCGGCACAGCCGTCAGACTATCCATCGGCACATGAAAAAAGCCCTCGATCTGCGGGATGTGCGGATCGACGGTGACGACATGGTCGACCCCAGCAACTTCCAAGAACTCGGCGACCATCCGCGCCATGATCGGCTCCCGTCGGCCATGCCGCTTGTCTGAGCGGCCATAACCGAAAAATGGCACGACCGCCACAATGCGTGCGGCTCCGGCGCGACGACAGGCATCGGCAAGGGCGAGCAGTTCGATCAGATGATCGTTAGCCGGGGGCGACGTCGGTTGCACCAGGAAGACCTCCTTGTGCCGCACAGACTCACGTATTTGCACGGAAACTTCACCATCCGGATATCGTTTCAGGACGCAGTTGCCGAGCTGGCTATCCAGCTCGCGCGCAATCAAATATGCCAACGCCGGATTGGCTGTCCCGCTAAATATCATGAAGCGGTTGATCACAGCAGCCTCGACCAATTCGCGTGTGAACCCGGCTCACGAGTCCTCTTCCACAAGCAAGCATCCTGAACTAGACGTGAGTAACGTCGAACCGATTTCGGCCGCCTTGATGGTCGTCAACTCCCTGCAACTTGTTCTCGGAGAGAGACCGGAGTCGCAGCGAAACACACGACCCGGCGCTTGGCACCCGTGACTGTGCTGCTCCAAGCGTCTTTGATTTTATCGCTACCGGACCAGTGTCGCTGCGCCGTGGATGATGTATGCTCGTTGGGCTGCTTCCTCGTTGGTGAGAGAATTGGCAGGAGTCGGTTCCGTAGTCGAGAAATCACAGCCGACTTTGGCGCGCGGACAACAGGTCCTGGGTGAATCTCAGTGGCAGGCGGATCAGGCGAAGGCTCATCACGCAGAAGATAGCCCTTCCATTACTGGCGCTCCCCGGGCCGCACCCGGTCCCGTGTCGATGATCTCGACGGCTGAGCCCACAGAGCGACCGTCGCGCCTTCCCGACTATGCGGCCGAGAACCGCGCACTGGTCTCCCTGGCGCAAGAGATGGCAACTGCGCCTTACAACATTCTGCAGAAACTCATGAACAGGCGGAAACCAACAGGAAATTGCGCGCTCAAAGCGAGCAGCGGGAGATAGCCGAAGCTGAAGTTCAGCAATTGCAGCGGCTTGACGCAATCGGGTAGATCACGTTGGGCGTGGCACAGGACCTCAACAATCTGCTTAGCGTCGTGCTCACTAATGCTCATCTGTTGTCCCACAGTTTGCGAGAGCCGGGCGATCGGGAGTCATCGAACTCATCCGCACCGCCCCAGTGCCGCGTTCCGCTTGCGATTGCAGGAAAAGGGACTTGAACAGCAGCACGAAGCCCTGCATTACGGGCAGATAGCCGAGGTCAAGGAAGCCGTGCTCGCCCTTACGGGCGGCTGACGCATTGGCTATATCTTCGCTCTGGCTCTTCTCCTCGCTGTGGCCCGGGTTCTGGTCTGTCCGGCGCGCTGCAACTATCGCGACCTCACGGCTAGACCAACGAACAGGATCGCCGCCGTCGCCGCGCTCATGCGCGCGATGCCGAAGCTCAGCGCGAGCACGAAGGGCAAGCTCATGGGATCCTCCGGCTGGCCGGCTGGCGCGCGGCGCTCAGAATTCCATTCCACCACCCGGCGGCATGGGCGTCGGCGCCGGCGGCTCCAACTTGCTGGCAACCGCCGCCTCCGTCGTGATGACCAGGTCGGCGACCGAGGCGGCATCCTGAAGCGCCGTCCGCACGACCTTGGTCGGATCGATGATGCCGGCCTTGAACATGTCCTTGTATTCACCGGTCGTGGCGTCGAAGCCCCAGTGTTCCTGGTTCTTCTCCCTGATCTTGCCCACGACGATTGAGCCCTCGGAGCCGGCGTTCTCGACGATCTGCCGCGTCGGCGCCTCGATCGCCTTGCGTACGATCTCGATCCCCACCTTCTGATCGCGGTTCTTGGTGTTGATACCGTCGAGCGCCTTGGCGGAGAACAGCAGCGCGAGGCCGCCGCCCGGCACGATGCCTTCCTCGACGGCCGCCTTGGTCGCATGCACGGCGTCGTCGACGCGGTCCCTGCGCTCCTTGACCTCGACTTCGGTCGCGCCGCCGACCCGGATGATGGCGACGCCGCCGGCGAGCTTGGCGAGCCGCTCCTGCAGCTTCTCGCGGTCGTAGTCGGAGGTCGACGCCTCAATCTCGCGCCTGATCTGCTGGATTCGCGCCTCGATGTCCTTCTTGGCACCCGCGCCGCCGACGATGGTCGTGTTCTCGCGCTCGATGCGAACGCGCAGTGCGCGGCCCAGCATCGCCAGCGAAACGTTCTCCAGCTTGATGCCGAGGTCCTCGGAGATCATCTGCCCGCCGGTCAGGACGGCGATGTCCTCCAGCATGGCGCGGCGGCGGTCTCCGAAGCCGGGCGCCTTCACGGCCGCGACCCGCAGGCCGCCGCGCAGGCGGTTCACCACTAGCGTGGCCAGCACCTCGCCTTGGACGTCCTCGGCGATGATGACGAGCGGCCGGCCCGACTGCACAACCTTCTCGAGCAACGGCAGCAGCGACTGCAGGCTAGCGAGCTGCTTGTTCTTCGCGCGCTTGCGGATGTCCGCCACCACCGCGATGACGGCGAGTTCGATACCGCGCTTGATGTCCATCGGGTTCATGCCGGCGGCGACTGCCTTGGCGCCCTCGCGGACGATCGCCTGCCCGAGCAGCGTCGCCGTAGTCGTGCCGTCGCCGGCGAGCTCGCTCGTCCTCAGCGCGACCTGCTTGAGCAGCTGGGCGCCGACGTTCTCGAACTTATCGGCGAGCTCGATCTCGCGCGCGACCGTGACGCCGTCCTTGCTGATACGGGGCGGGCCGAACGACTTGTCGAGCACGACGTTGCGGCCCTTGGGCCCGAGCGTGATCTTCACCGCATCGGCCAGAATGTCGACGCCGCGCAACAGCTTCTCGCGCGCCTCGCCGCCGAACCGGACTTCCTTCGCAGCCATGGGCTTGCTCCTTGAAGACGAAATCGATGCCGTCGACGCCTGCGCTACGCCGCCTTGGCGTGCGCGCGAGTCTTTCCTTCGATCACGCCGAGGATGTCGGCCTCCTTGAGGATGAGCCGGTCCTCACCGTCGATGATCACATCGGTGCCAGCCCATTTGCCGAACAGGACGCGGTCGCCGACCTTGACGTCGAGCGGAACGATCCGCCCGTTCTCGTCGCGCGCGCCGGCTCCGACCGCCAGCACCTCGCCTTCCACTGGCTTCTCCTTTGCGGTATCTGGGATGATGATGCCGCCGGGCGTCTTCTCCTCGGCCTCGATGCGTCGCACCAGGATGCGGTCGCGCAGCGGCCTGAATCCTTTCATGATTGAAGTCTCCTGGTTGTCGTCATTGGCGGTCAACATGCGCCGGCGCGCACGCCCGGTCATTGACGGTCATCAAGCAACACGCAATCAAGGCACCGCTGCGAGGACGCCTGCAGAGCCTAGACGGCAACGTGCCGGTCGATCGTCGTCGCGAAGTCGGCGAGGTTGCGTTCCAGTTCGTCGCGCATGCTCACGCTCATGGAAGGCGCCCTGAGCGGCTGCAATCCCTGTCCCGGCACCTTCCCCGGATGGCTGCGAAAGATCAGCATCATGCGGCAACTGCCGCTGTACATGGGCTGTCACGACTTCCGCTCATGCGTCGCCTCGGCGCCGAACATGACGCGATCTTCGCACAATCGCGTGCCGGCGCGGATCGGGCGGGAGGTGAGCACTTCGATGCTTCTGATCGAGCGCACGATGTCGGGCCAATCGGCGACGTTCGCGACGATCGCGAATGCCGTGGCGGGTGTTGCAACGATGAGCTTTGCAACCTCGATCTGAATGGAACTGTCTCCTCGATCGGCTTCGGCGAGAAATGATTACGCGCATCGCGCCCGCCGGTCCCATGACGACCGTCAAGGGCCAAAGGAACGATTCTCGGCCGCAATGATGGAATGCTCGCCGCTTCCACCGCCGCTCGCCGGCGATTCATTGACAACATCGAAAGGGCGACTGCGTTCGTCGAACCTCGACCAAGGTGACTAGTCTGATGAAAGTGCTTCGGCAGGGCGCTGCGGCGACCGGAGTGGTTCTCGCAACCAACGTCGTCGGCACACCACCACGGACCACCGACGAACGCTCCCGAAGCGTTCAATCGCGAGGAACCGACGAGTCAATAAAGCCGTGGGCCGCGAGGCGATCGCTTCTGTGGATCAGGTAGCAGCCGAAGGTCGCAGCGTGCGCCTTCGGAGCCTTGGAGATCGTGGATAGTCTCATAGGAGCCTCAATAGCGAGAAAATCGGATCTTTGAGCAATTGTGCGCGTTGAAGCGGCGCATAAGATGGGTGAGCGCAATGGCCACCGCGACGCAAAAGCAAGCGCGCAAAAGCAAAATGCGCAAGGTGCAGCGGTCGCCTTCGCGGACCGGACTTGGGCGGCGCGGCCGCGCCAAACCGGGAACACGCGGCGGCGGACAATACTTCCATATTGAGGTGGCGCCGGCACGCCCGTTCGCCGCGTTCCGGTATCATGATGTCGGCAAGAAAGCCGCGGTCGATCGCCGGTCAACGACAGGATGGCACGTGGGAAACGGCGGGGCGGCTCATCAGCAAAACTATGGCACATGTCGAGCGCGCTCGGCTCGTGCCGGACACAGCGGCTGCCCGTAAAGTTCTCGAGCGATTGGGGCCGTGCCTCGCCATCGTGCCGGCGATCGCTTCATAGCTAACAACCGCGTGCGCCATCGCACAAAGATCACTGTGCAACACCGAAACACCACGCGGCGCCAGGACGTCGGAGGCTACTCAGTGAACCAACGTTAGGAAGCTTCTCTTGCGAGTACCCCAACAACCACAACAACGTGAGCACGAAAAGGGCCAGAGACGTGCGACCCCGTCTACTAGAGCCGCGACATGAGCAGGGGGCTGAGCAAAGCCATCGATCACCTCCGGGCCGATCTCGCTCGGAATGATGAGCCGCAATTCGAAGCAGGGTTCAAGACTCGCGCGAAGTTGCTTGGCGGTTTCGTTACGGTTTTTCGGTATTGTCGAGTGCGATGGGTCCCACACGGACTGCCTGCGGCATTGCTTGAAGACTGCATGGACCAACTCAGTCGACGAATTTATGACTGAGGTGCATATGGAGAAAGCATCGGCCCACGCCCCGATCCGAATTTTTTCCATAATTCTGTTATCCAGGAGCCTTGCATACATGGGACGGCGTAAGCAATCTCGGCAAAACAAGCCGGCGAGCGAGGTCAAGGCGGAAGAGCCGGTAACTGTCAAAGTTGTCAATCCGGTCGCACGCGCGACTGCGACATCGCGGCAACCGACTGGGGTGCAGCCCGCAGGGGCGGAGCGCACATCCACCGAGGTCATGAGCGTTGTCATTTCAAAGCCCGACAAGGAGCTGTGGCCGGACGGCGGCGATGGGAGGCCAGTGACGAAGCTCGACCTCGCCCGATATTTTGAGGCGGTCGGCGAATGGCTGATTCCCCACATCAGGGGCCGCCCCTGTTCGATCATCCGCGGTCCCGACGGCATCCACGGCGAACGTTTCTTCCAGCGTCATGCCATGCAGGGAACACCGAAATATATCGAGCTCGCAAAAGTCTCTGGCGACCGCAAACCATACCTGCAGATTGATCGCGTCGAAGGGCTTGCCATGTTCGCGCAGATCGGCGGCCTCGAACTGCACCCATGGAATTGCGCGCCATATGCCTATGACACACCGGGCCGGCTCGTGTTCGACCTTGATCCGGCGCCCGACGTCGATTTCACCGAAGTGGTCACTGCGGCCAAGGAGATGCGACAGCGCTTGGCCGATGTCGGCATGGAAAGCTTTTGTAAGACCACTGGCGGCAAGGGTCTGCATGTGGTCGCGCCGCTGCTCTATCGTGCAAAAGACAAGCTGAGCTGGAAGGAAGCCAAAGGCTTCGCGCAAGGCATTTGCCAGTGGATGGCCAGGGATGCGCCCGATCAGTATCTGCTCTACATATCGAAGCGGCTGCGTAAGGGAAAGATCTTCCTCGACTATCTGCGCAACGATCGCATGTCGACGGCAGTCGCGCCCTTGTCGCCGCGGGCGCGTGACGGAGCCACCGTTTCGATGCCGCTGACCTGGGCGCAGGTGAAAAGCGATCTCGATCCGAAGCGCTACACCGTCCGCACTACGCCAGCGTTGCTCGCCAGAGGCAAGGCATGGAAGGGTTATGACGAGGCCGCGTCGTCGATCAAGTCGGCGATCAAGAAATTGGCGGGCAAATAGCAAGGTTGGTGGCCTTGCGCGCGCCTGTCATCCTCCTCTCGTGCGGAGGATCTAGTCATCTGGAACGCAAATTCGTCGCATTAATTGATTGCTCGAATTACTAGAGAGGAGAGTGCTAGTGGCGAATGCAGGTGTGCGAGGCCGGCCGATCGCGCCGTTAGTACTTAGTCCGCAGGAGCGGGCGTACTTGGAGAGGCAAGTTAGTCGTCATCGTGTTGCCCGATCGCTATCTGAGCGGTGCTGCGCGATCCTGCGGTGTGCAGGCGGCCTGCCAAGCAAGTCGGTGGCTGCCGAACTTGGCATCCATGAACACACCGTTGGCAAGTGGCGCCGCCGATTCTTGAAGGATCGCTGAGATGGGCTGCTCGACGCAGTCCGCCCTGGCCGCCCTCGAACCATCGACGACGATCATGTTGCTGAGGTAATCGAGCGGACATTGCGTACGACGCCGCCCGACGCGACGCACTGGTCGATCCGCTCGATGGCTGCGGAAACTGGCTCTTCTCATACCACGATCCGCCGAATGTGGACGGCGTTCGGCTTGCAGCCGCACCGCAGCCAGACATTTAAACTGTCGAGCGATCCGCTATTCGTCGATAAGGGTACGCGATATTGTCGGGCTTTACCTGTCCCCACCGAACCGAGCCGTTATCCTCAGCGTAGATGAGAAAAGCCAGATCCAGGCACTCGATCGGGAGCAGCCGGTCTTGTCGATGATGCCTGGGGAACGTCGCACGCACAGCTATGTGCGGCATGGTACGACCACGCTGTTTGCCGCGCTCGATAGAGATCGCGCTCAAATCCTTGAGGGGCTCGCTGTCCATATCGTCATGGACAACTACGCCACCCACAAGACACCCAAGATCAAAGCGTGGCTCGCTCGCCGACCGCACTATCATATCCACTTTACGCCGACCTCCGCGTCATGGATCAATCAGATCGAGCGCTGGTTCGCTGTCACCAGAAAACAGTCAGCGAGGTGTTCACACCTCCGTCAGGCAGCTCGAGACCGACATCCGTACCTTCATCGAATGAACTTTAGATTCACATGACTAGCACTACTTTGGCAGATTGAGTTGCAGCTTTTCACGGATTGGTTTTTCGGCAGTATGCGCATTGCTGAGCTGACGGTCGAAGGATGAAGTCGACGATGGTGTGACGTACCGCCGGTAAGCTTGGCTGCCGCGGCGGTCCGTTGATTCTTTTTTCAGCCCGCTTGGACGAGGCGACGGTGTAGCAGGAAGGCGTAGGCGATCATGGTCATCAGCGCGTGACGATACAGGCCTTGCCGGCGCGCTTCGACCGTGTGGCATCTCTGGTCCAGCTCTCGGGTAGGAAGAGACGCAATGCGATCATCACCGGACTTCACCACGCGACCGTCAGCGACACCAATGTTTGGCAATTCGCCGTTTTGCCAAGCCCGAGGCATATTGAGCCGCAACACCGACCGAGTGTTCGCCCTTCTTCGGCACCGCAATGTCGTCGATATCCAGCACCGCATCATCGCCGTCGACAAGCCGGTCGGCCTCCTTGAGCAACTCTGTCTCCAGCGGTGTCGCATCCCAGACGCGCCATCGGCGATGAAATGGTGCAGCTGATCGTAATCGCCCGGCCGCCGTCGATCTTGTGAAGCTTGGATCCACAAACCAACGAATTGCAATGGGACGACCAGAGCAATGTAGGGTCTGCCTGCTGGCGCGCCGATCGACTACGAGGTGTGGCGCGGCGGCGTACATCCGGATGATTTCGCCCGCACGGGTTGTCCCAACATAAATTGCTGAGAGCGGCCACCGCCCGCATAAAGGGGGAGGTAGCTGCTCATCGCCCGGTCTCGACTGTACGCGCCCCACCGCATGCGGGGACTGCTCGCACATTGCCGCGACAAGCGCTGTTGGAACAGGGGAGCTGGGCCAGCAATTATCACAACTTCGTCGTGTCGTTGACGGGTTGACGCCGGTCAAGGTCTATGGCCGGCGGCGGCGCCACCCTGCCGCATTGAGCGAACTCCGGTGGCGAGAATTGGGAGCGGAACATGTCACAGACAGTTGCCGGCATTCTGGTAAGTGCCCTCGAACAGATCGGCGTCCGGCACATCTTCGGATTGATCGGCGACTCGCTCAATCCGCTTGCCGATGTGATCCGACGCAGTAAGATCGAGTGGGTCAGCGTCCGCCACGAGGAAGGCGCGGCGCAGGCCGCCGCCGGCCAGGCCAAGATCACGGGCACGCTCGCAGTGTGTGCCGGCACCACTGGACCTGGCAGTAATCATCTGGTCGCTGGTCTTTATGAAGCGGCCCGCGATCATGCGCCAGTGCTGGCCTTGTCTGGCGACATGCCGCGCAAGCTACATGGCACCGATTACATCCAGACCACCGAACCCGATCTCTTGTTTCGTGACGTGTCGCTCTACACCGAGACCATCTCGACGGCAGCGCAGGCACCGGCGGTCATCCATCAGGCGATAGCTGCCGCTTATGCCGGCCCGGGCGTCGCACATCTGACGCTTCCGCAGGACGTGATCGCAGCGAAAGCGCAAGGCAGCGTTCCCAGCATCCCAACCTTGAGGCCGCGGTCCGAAGTTACCGCCAGCGAGGCAAAGATCGCCGAACTAGCCCGGCGGATTGAACAAGCGGACAAGATAGTGTTGATGTGCGGCGCCGGCTGCCGCGGCTCCGTTGACCTGTTGTGCGCTCTCTCGGATCGGCTCCAGGCTCCGCTGATCCATACAGTCAAGGGCAAAGACCTCCTGCCCTACGACGATCCCCGCTGGATGGGCGGTCTCGGCATGATCGGGACGCGGGCCGTCTACAATGCCGTGATGCACTGTGACTTGCTGCTGATGATCGGCACTGACTATCCATATTCCAACTTCCTTCCGACCAAGAGCACGGTGATCCAGATCGATGAGCGACCACAGGTGCTAGGACGGCGCGTTCTGACGGCGCTCGGCGTTGCCGGATCGGTCCGGCCGACGCTGAAACAATTACTCGGCCGGGTCGCCCAGAAGACCGATACCGAATTCTGGGACGAGGTCACCGACGAGCGCAGGAAATGGGACGCCATGCTCAACAAGCAAGCGGATATCAAGCGGAGCGACCATCAGATCCATCCACAGGCGGTAGCCCGTGCGGTTAGCGATCTCGCCCGTTCCGACGCGATATTCGTCCTAGATACCGGCCTAAATACGCTATGGTCCGCCAATTGGATCCGTCAGACCGGAACGCAGCGGATCATCGGATCCTTCAACAATGCGGCGGTCGGAACGGCCCTCGGCCAAGCCAATGGCATACAGGCGTTGGATCGCTCCCGTCAGGTGATCGCGCTGACCGGCGATGGCGGGTTCAATATGCTGATGGGCGAATTTCTGACAGCAGTGCATCACAACCTGCCGGTTAAGGTCATCATCTATAACAATTCGTCGCTCGGACTGATCACGCTGGAAGCCGAAAGCGTCGGACTGGTGCCATTTCGCGAAGCCATCGACTTTCCAAACCCGGATTTCGCAGCATTAGCCCGTGCGTGCGGTGGCCACGGATACATGGCCAAACGCCCGTGGGAATTGATGGCAGCGATAGTCGAAGCTCTCGCGATCGATGGCCCGGCAATTGTTGACGCAACCGTCATCTCAAATGAAATGCCCAATTTACCGCACGTCGATTTAGAGATGATCGGACATTTTGGGCTGGCCAAGATCAAGGAAGCCGTTCTCGCCGTAACCGGAGGATAGCGAGAACAGGTCCGCCCGGCTTACGGGAACCACCCGCAGCCGTCGGCTACGCTTGGCCCTCCCGCCCGAAATTGACGATCGTCATGGTCCGTCCAGGAATCTGGGCGCAGTGTCTACCGGACATCGCGGAACGGTTACGAAGAGGCGCAGATGTTCCCGATCAGGAATACTGTCCCGACCCGTTACCCGCCGGTAATCACGTGGGTGCTGATCGCCACCAACAGTATCGCGTTCTTATTCGAGATCAGCCTGAGCCCCTACGAGCTTGAGCAGGTGCTGTACCAATTCGCGCTTGTCCCTGCGCGTTATTCTGAGATTCTTGCGTCCGATGAGATCAACCCGGTCATCGACGACGTCCTGCCGCTCTTCACCATGATGTTCCTGCACGGCGGGTGGCTGCACCTCATCCTGAACATGTGGACGCTATGGCTGTTCGGTCCGACGATCGAGGATCGGCTGGGCCATAGCCGCTATTTGGCATTCTATCTTGCCTGCGGCGTTGCGGCTTCTGCCGCGCATATCTTCTTCAACCCGGTCTCGATCGTACCGGCTTTGGGCGCCTCAGGAGCGATCGCCGGTGTCCTCGGGAGCTACATGCGCCTGTTTCCCCTTGCCCGAGTGGTCGTGGTGGTCCCGATCCTGTTCATCCCGCTGTTCTTCGAAGTCTATGCCTTCTTCTATGTCGGGTTCTGGTTTCTCATGCAGATCTTGCAGGGAATCCTGGACCTGGCGGTAACGCCTACGCGCGCGGACGTCGCGTGGTGGGCCCATATCGGCGGGTTTGTGGCAGGCTTCGCACTTGTCCCCCTCATCGTCCAGTCCGAACGGCGTTACCGGGTCTACTATCGGGACGAAGGCGTGCTCGGGTTTGATCCTGAAGGGCGGATGTGAGGTGCTATTCGTGGAGGCTTCCATGTCGATCGGTGATCTCTTCTGGATCTTCTTCATGTTCTCGGCGATCCAGCCACTGTTGCGCCAGCGCATGCTCGAGGCGATGCGCGTGCGCAAGATCTCGCAACTGGAGGCCCAGCGAAAATCGCGTGTAATCCTGCTGGTGCACCGGCAGGAAACCATGCGGCTACTGGGTTTCCCGATCGCCCGCTACATCGACATCAACGATTCGGAAGAGGTTCTGCGCGCCATTCAGATGACAGACGAAAATGTGCCCGTCGACCTCGTGCTGCACACGCCGGGAGGGCTCGTGCTGGCAGCGCTGCAGATCGCCAGGGCGATCCGCGAGCACAAGGCGAAAGTCACGGTCTTCGTGCCGCACTACGCCATGTCCGGCGGCACGCTGATCGCGCTGGCGGCCGACGAGATCGTGATGAGCAGCCATGCCGTGCTCGGTCCGATCGATCCGCAGCTCGGACAGTCGCCGGCAGTCTCGCTGATCAAGGTTGTCGAGGAGAAGCCGCTCGCCAAGATTGAAGATCAAACGCTGATAATGGCCGACGTCGGCCGCAAGGCAATTGCGCAGGTCAAACAGGCGGCAAGCGAGCTGCTGGATCGGCGGCTTCCCGCTGAACAAGCCGCCAAGCTGGCGGAACAGCTCGCGTCCGGTGCCTGGACGCATGACTATCCGATCTGGGCGTTGACCGCGAAGCGGCTGGGCCTCCCCGTAAACACTGACATGCCTGACAGCGTTTTCGAGCTTCTGAAACTGTATCCGCAACCCGTCCGCATGCAAAATAGCGGCGGCGTAGAATATCTGCCAGTGCGGAGAAGTCTGCCGGATGGAGGGGATTCTGTGGAAGTGGACTGACGTACAGCGGGTCCGCCTCAGATCGTTGCCAAACGAGCATGGCATGCCGATGCGGTCATTAATGGGTCGTCTCCTCAACGCGCCCACTGACTATTCAGGCGCTTGCGTGAGCGGATGCGACCCCATCCAATACGAACTGAACTGAGAAAGCCGCGAGCAATATCCCGAGCAGCCGGGAAAGCACGGCGTTTCCCGTGTTGCCCAGCGCTTTCGCGATCGGCACGGCCAGAGCGAAGCAAATCATGCATGTCAGGCTCACGAGCAGAATGACTAGAATGACGACAACCAGCCTCGATGTCGTGCCTGCGGCGCTGGACAACAATAGCGTAGTGGCAATCGCGCCCGGTCCGGCCATCAGCGGGATAGCCAACGGAAAGACGGCGATATCCGAAACATGCTCGGCCATCGTCTTGTCGGTTTCGCGCGCCTCCCGGTGCGGCCGGTCGCCGAAGACCATCTGGTAGGCGACAGCGAACAAAAGAAGTCCGCCTGCGATCTGAAAAGCTGGAATGCCTATCCCAAGCTGACGCAACAGCCAGTTCCCGCATAATGCAAGACCTACCAGGATCCCCGCGGCGATCAGCGGAGATCGGACGACGATTCGCGCCCTGTCCCGGCTAGTGAGCCCACCTGCTGCCGCGAGAAACGCCGGCACCAATCCGACGGGGTCGACGACCAGTAACAGGGTCACGAAAGCCGACATGGCGAAGTCGATCACGGCGAATGCCCGCCACGAGCGCCAGGCAGATCATGGCGCGGGATGTACGTAGCTCGACCTGAGCCGACGCAAAGCACACTTGAAGGCAATCCACCAGCGGCCATCGCCAATCTATGCACTGTGCCGAAATCAATGTGCTTTGGCGTGTTCTTTTCGCCCTGTGGGCTCAGCCTGGCCGGATCCGGGGCGCCGAGCACGCCGCGCGGACCGAGCAGTTCGCGCTGAATAACGTCGTCGGACTTCTCGGGTTCTTCGCCGTTGAGCGCCTGTACTCTAACCATGATCGCCTTCTTCTGCCGTCGCATGCAAAACAAATCCGACTATTTTGGCGGCCTGAGCTCGCTTCTAAGCCAACCTACCGCATCACTCCTGAGCGGATCGATGGGGATTGAAAGTGTCGTGGACTGGCCGCACGTCGAGCAAGCAAAGGTGAGTTCTTGATAACCGAGCGCGCCTGACGCGGCCCTGCCCGCGGCCATAGCGCGTCCACACTTTGGGCATGCGGGTCTCTTGATTGTCGCAAACTCTTTGAGTGTATCAGATGGAGCCAGGAACATTGATTTCGCCAGCGCGAGCCGCCCTCCTTTTTATGTGTGCTGCCATTAAACGTATGACTGAACCACGCAGCCTACACACTTATGCAATATCGGTCGCACGCAGCGCTACGTCGTATTTTTACGTAGTAATCAACTTACGACCGGTCCATCGCAGCTGGTCGAATAACTGGCCAGTGATGACTGGCTGACGCGGCCGATACGATCTTGACGACAGTCAATGCGGGTGCGACGAGGCATGCGCAAATATACAGTGATGGGTCGCCAGCTTGTGAAATGCAGTTGGCCAGACTTTCGTTCAAGCTGCCAGGTCGGCAAATACCGGCACGGAGTATCGATTCGCCTGACCGACAATCAGCGGCCGCGATCCACGATCCTGGACCAATGGTGAAAATGTGCCGCCAAGGAAGAAATAGTGTTGAAGCGCTCACCCTTTGAAGCGAGCAACGAATTTCGCGAAGGCCGTGAGCTGATCGGCAACCACCTTCCTGGTCGGGTCGTCGTTCAGTTCCAGCGTATGCGGATCAAATTTGGTCTGGGCTAGTCCGACGAATACTTCCGGTGTCCCAAACACGAAGGCGCTGAGATAGGTAAGCGTCATTCGCAGATGATACTGCATTCGCGCGCCGCCCAGGGGACCGCCAGTGGCGGACTGAATGGCGACCGGCTTCTCCCTGAAGGGCTGGTTTTCCAGGCGTGACACCCAATCCAGCGCGTTCTTCAGGCCTCCGGGAATAGTCCAGTTGTACTCGGGCGAGACGATGATTATGCCATCGGCTTTCCTGATGGCTTCAGCGAAGATCGTCACTTCACCTGGAAAGCCGGTGGCCTGAACATCCGCATTGTACAGGGGCATGCCGTCGTAGGGCGGCGCCTCGGAAAGATGAAGATTCGAAGGCGCAAGCTTAGGCAGCGCCCGCATCAGCGCGGTATTGTACGAGCCCTTGCGCAGGCTGCCACTGATCGTCACCACGTTGAGTACCATTGACTACCCCTTTTGCTTGCATGAGAGGCTGAAACACCTCACCTCCAGCGGCGATATTTGTCTTTGACGATTGCCCGTTTTCGCCACCGCCAGCAGCAAAAAAATGGTATTCGAGGAACCAGAACGGCTGGTTGGCATTGCCGGTGGGCCCGTTCAGCATTCCGGCTCCGCCTCGGCTTGCGCAGTTGGACGCGTCGCCGGGCGCTGCGGCTCGGCGCGATCCTCCGCAGGGCACGTCTCCCGGGTGAGATTCAAGGCGCAACAGATCAAACCCACATGGCTGTAGGCTTGCGGAAAATTGCCCAGCATGCGGCCGGCGAACGGATCGTATTCCTCGGCGAGCAGTCCCACGTCATTGCGACGCGAGAGGAGACGGTCGAACAGCTTGCGGGCCTCCAAATAGCGGCCCTGCAGAATGTAATTGTCGGCCAACCAAAAACTGCACGCCAGAAACGCTCCTTCTCCCGGGGGCAGGCCGTCACCGGGATTTGCGCGTTCATACCGCAGAACAAACTCGTCATGGACCAGCAGTCTTTTTTCGATGGCCCGCACCGTATTCCTCACGCGCGGATCAGTTGCAGGCAGAAAGCCCACCAGCGGCATCAGCAGCAGACCAGCGTCGAGTCGTTTCGAGCCATAAGCCTGCACGAAACTTTCGATATCACGGTCGAAGCCGCGGTCGCACACGTCGGCGTGGATCTCGTCGGCGACCGCTCGCCAATGTCGAGATGCCTCGATTGATCCCTCAGCGGCTAACTCATTCGCGGCACGATCGAATGCAACCCAGGCCATGACTTTCGAATGGACGAAGTGCTGCCGCTCGCCGCGTACCTCCCAAATGCCTTGATCAGGCTCGCGCCAAGCGCTGGCGAGATATCTCAGCATGATGGGCTGCAGGGCGCGGCCACGTTCGGTTAGACCTATCCCGCCTTTCCCGGCGTGGAACATGGCATCGGCGACCTCGCCGAGAACGTCCAGCTGAAGTTGCTGGTAGGCGGCGTTTCCGATGCGCACCGGCGGCGATCTTTCATAGCCGGCGAGCCACGGAATGGTCAGCTCCGGCAACCAGCGCTCGCCCCCCACTCCGTACACGATCTGCACCTGCTCCGGACTACCGGCGATGGTGCGAAGGAGCCAGTCTCGCCATGTCCGCGCCTCGTCGTAGTATCCGAGGTGCATCAAAGCCAGCAGGGAGAAGGTCGCGTCGCGCAACCAGCAAAAGCGATAGTCCCAATTCCTGATTCCACCAATAAGCTCCGGCAGAGAGGTCGTAGGCGCGGCGATAATACCTCCGGTCGGGGCGTAGGTCAGAGCCTTCAATGTAATGAGCGAACGTTTGACCGCTTCCGTCCAGGGACCGACCTCGGGACACCGATCACTCCATCCACGCCAGAATGCTTCCGTTCGCTTCAGGGCATCGAAGGCATCAATCGCTAGCGGAGGATCTTGAAACGACGCCCCGTAGGAGAGGATGAACGGGATTGACTGGCCGGCCTCGACCGTAGGTTTGCCAACCGTTTTCAGATCCTCGCCGTGAAGCGCGGCTGTCGTACGCAGGACCAGACGCTCCGGACCGGCGATCGCGCTAATGCTGCCGTCATCGAGCCGGTTGACCCACGGCACCGTCGCCCCGTAGTTGAAGCGCACCACAAATTCG
This sequence comes from Bradyrhizobium brasilense, assembly GCF_029714345.1. Taxonomy (NCBI): domain Bacteria; kingdom Pseudomonadati; phylum Pseudomonadota; class Alphaproteobacteria; order Hyphomicrobiales; family Nitrobacteraceae; genus Bradyrhizobium; species Bradyrhizobium brasilense. Next base: position 1,744,398 of record NZ_CP121669.1, on the reverse strand, counting down.
GAGTGAAACTCGACCCGCCCCTGTCGACCGACAAGGATGCGCACAAGATCGGCGCGGTCTCCCGGTGTCATGAAATCAATAAGCGTCGCACTGCCACCCTTCGTTCGAAATTCCGTTTCGAGGACCAAAGTGCCTGTGCGGTAGCGCCTCAGGGTCTCGATCGGCTCATCCTTCGGTGCAATGAGCCACCGTCCATTTTCTGCTTCGCCGAGCAGAGCGGCAAAGCACGCTGCAGAATCGAATCTCGGCCAGCACAGCCAATCGATCGAACCGTTGCGCCCGACCATGGCTGCCGTCTTGCAATCGCCGATCATCGCATAGTCTTCGATCTTGAGCGCCATGCACGCCTCCGGCCGGTCTGGGCGCGCTGCCCGCGCTGCCGCTCTCAGATATAATCCCCTTTCAAAGCCAGCCTGCTCGAAGACTGCTGGTACTCATATCCCTTGATAAGCGATGAGTAAGTGGATCAACCGTATCGCGGTCAACACTGGATCCTTGGCCACAACCGCTCGGCGGCCGTTTCCGCAAGCGCATCGCCGTCAGAGCTTCCGCCAGCTTCGGCCATCGCGCTTCAAAAGCTCAAACGCGCCCTGAGGGCCCTCGCTGCCCGCAGGATAGAATTCCAATCCCTTGCTGCCCACTCGTTTCCAGGCGTCGAGGAGCGGCTGAACCGCCCGCCAGCCGGCTTCCACGCCGTCGGCGCGTTGAAACAGAATATTGTCGCCGATCATGCAATCGTAAATCAAGGTCTCATATCCCGTCGCAGGCTCGGACTTGAAGTAGTCCTTGTAGAGAAACTTCATTTGTACGCCGTCGATCCTGATCACCGGCCCCGGCACCTTGGTGTTGAACTGCAGCGTGATGCCTTCGCTCGGCTCGACGCCGATGACGAGATAGTTCTCAGCCAGTTGCTCGACGGGCGTGCATCGAAACATCGCAAACGGCGGCTCGCGGAATTTTATCGCCACTTCCGTGCGCTTCATGGCGAGCGCCTTGCCGGTGCGCAGGTAGAAGGGGACCCCGGCCCACCGCCAGTTGTCAATATTCAGTTTCATCGCAACGTAAGTCTCCGTAGCGCTGTCTGGCCTGACATCCGGAGTATTTCGATAATCCGTAATTTCAGTGTCGCCGATTTTCCCGGCAGTGTATTGGCCGCGCACGGAGTTTTTCAGCGCCTCATCTTCGCTCTGAGACTGAATCGCCGCCAGCACTCCGTCCTTTTCCGAACGCACGTTATTGGCATCGAAATGTCTCGGCGGCTCCATGGCGACCAGCGATAACAGCTGAAACAGATGGTTCGGTACCATGTCGCGCAGCGCGCCCGTCGCGTCATAAAAGCTACCGCGATGGTTAACGCCGAGTTGCTCATCCACGATGATCTGCACGTGATCGATGTGATGGCGGTTCCAGATCGGCTCGAACATTCCGTTGGCGAAGCGTAGCACCAGGATGTTCTGGACGGTCTCTTTGCCAAGGTAATGATCGATTCGGTAGATCTGGTGTTCGCCGAGAATGTTCAACAATTCCGCATTCAACGCGCGCGCCGATGCCAGATCGCTTCCAAACGGCTTTTCGATCACGAGCCGCCGCCAAGCGCCGGGATGCTCCTTCAACAAGCCGAGACGGCCGAGTTGGCGCACGATCGGCACGAAGGCATCAGGCGGTGTCGCCAAATAGAACAGCCGATTGCCCTCGGTTTCGCGCGCGGCTTCCAACCGTTCAAGCTGCTCTTTGAGACGATCGTAAGAAGGGCCGTCGCCGGGATCGGCCTCGACAGAGGTGATGCATTCCAGAAGGCGATTCGCGACCGTATCTTCCACCGGACGGGTTGCGAACTGATGCAGGCCCTTCATTAGGCGCTCGCGCAGCGCTTCGTTCGACATGCAGCAGCGCGCGACGCCAACGACGCAGAATCTTTCCGGCAACAGTTCGGCTGCCGCAAGATTGTAAAGCGAAGGCATCACCAGCCGTTTGGTCAGGTCTCCTGTGACACCGAAGATGACAAGGGCGCAGGATTGCGGCTTCGGGTAGGGTTGGACGTTTCTCACGAACGCTTGACGAGATATCGCGTCGCCCTCCGCGCCCCTGAGGACGGGAGCAGCACCAATTATCCGCCCAGACCTATGATGTTTGTTGAGCAGGTTCGATCTCAACGCGGTCATCCTGCTCGGCCGAGTCGGGGGCGGGCCTAGCGTGAGCGCCGCTCTTCTTTGTCAGCCAGACAGCTGGCAATTGAAGTACTCGAGCATGCTGTCCTTCCGACAGTAGATTCACAAGAACGATGGTGCCGTCGGGAAAGAGCAGGGCATCGTGGTGCTGCCCCGGCGTTTTCGGCTTGATCACGCAGAATTGGGCGACACGGAAGCCCGCGCTCTTGGTCAACAACCAGTTGCGATTGTATCTCACGTCCTGCTCGAATGCGAGTTCGGTGCCGGGCAGTAGACAAACGGCGACGGTGGGTTCGTCTTTGGCAGCGAAGCCGCGGGTCGATGTGCCGCGAAAACTGGTCGACACCAAACTCTCTCCCACCTTTGCGGGGCGTGACGTAACGGCATGTAGGCTGTAGTCGCACATGGATGTTCTCCGCTGGGTTCCTTGATCCGAACGAGGATGCCGCAAACCGCCGAGCTAGCCCTTGATGGCCGTCAAGATATCCGTGGCTTGTTTGAAATCGCGAGACGGCCGGGGTCCACCGCTGCCGAACTTGGCAATGGTCAGCTTCGCAAGTCGTGGCCGTGATACATCTCGGCATCGCCGCTGCTCACTGCCGTGGTGGGACTGCAAGTGCCTTTGCGGTTTCGCGCGCGTCTTGACTGGCGCGTTGTTCACTCTTGTCTCGCACTTGGCCGTTGGCAAGCGCAATGTGTAGCTCCGCCCCGACGACGGCCCCCTCACCGATCGCAGCACCCACGCGCTTGACCGACCCGGATCGCACATCGCCGGCGGCGAATACACCGCCTACGCTAGTCTCGAGCAGCAACGGACGGCCAGCGTCACCCTTCGAGCGGATTTTGGAGGGAGTGTCCCATCCAGTCAGCACAAAATTCTTGCTGTCCAACGCGATCCCGGCGTCCTTAAGCCAAGCCGTTGCCGGCTCCGCGCCGATGAAGAGGAAGAGGTGGCGAATCGGCTTCTCGATTTCCTCGCCGGTCGAGCTGTTGCGCCAGCGTACGCGCTGCAATTGCCCTTCCCGGCTGCCATAAAGCGCGACCACCTCGGTATGAGTCAGCACCTCGATATTATCGAGATTCGCGATGCGGTCGATCAGGTAACGCGACATGCTCTCTGTGAGGCTTGGTCCACGCACCAGCATCCAGATTTTTTTTGCGAAGTTGTGCAGGAATACGGCGGCTTGGCCCGCTGAATTTCCGCCTCCGACCAGGACGATCTCCTCGCCCCGACACAGGCGTGCCTCGATCGGCGAAGCCCAATACCAAACGCCGCGTCCCTCGAAACTCGGCAGATTCGGCACGTCGAGGCGGCGGTAGCGGGCGCCACTCGCAACCACCACTGTCGAGGCCCTCACACGCCGCCTATCCTCCAGATGCAGCGTGAACGGCGATTCGCTCGAATCGAGTCGCGATATGCCCGCAGGGATCACCATCCGCGCGCCAAATTTCTGCGCCTGGACGTAGGCACGGCCGGTGAGCGCTTGGCCGGAAATGCCGGCGGGAAAACCGAGATAATTCTCGATCCGCGCGCTGGCTCCGGCTTGCCCCCCGAAGGCACGGGCGTCGAAGACGACGACTGACAAGCCCTCTGATGCGGCATAGACCGCCGTCGAAAGGCCCGCCGGGCCAGCGCCAACGACTGCGACATCATACGTTCGGCTCTCGTCGTCGATCGGCACCATTCCAAGCGCGCGCGCCAGCTCTGCTTCTCTCGGATTCTTCAGGATTGTTCCTTTCGGACAGACCGCAAGCGGCAGATCTGCCGGATTTGGTGCATATTGCTGGACAAGCTTCGCAGCGTCGGGGTCCTTTGCTGGATCGAGCAATTGATGTGGATACGCATTGCGGGCGAGAAAGCCTTGCAGGCGCACAACGTCTGGGCTCGATTCGTGGCCGATTAGGACCGGACCACCGGCGCCGGCCTCGACCAGCGCAACGCGGCGGAGGATCAAAGCCTCCATGATCCGTTCGCCGAGTTCGGGCTCCCCAATCATCAACGCGCGTAGATTCTCCGGCGGGATCAAGAGGGCTTGGACATCGTCGATGGCGTGAACATCGACAAAGGCGGGCTGGCCTGATAATTGTCCCACTTCGGCGACGAATTCCCCGGGTCCCTGCTCCACAATCGGCGCGCAATGGCCTAGCGGATCGCGCCTGACGACGCGCACCGAGCCCTTGATCAGCACACACATGCCCGGGGCGACTTCTCCGGTCACGAACAGCGCTTCGCCGGCATGGTAGTTCCGCACCGTGCCGAAGCGACGAAGACGGTCGATTTCATGCGGCGCAAGCTTGGGAAACATCTGCTCGCGGCGGCTATCAATCGTCGGCATCTGCAATCTCGCTGTCGGGGCAAGGTGCCACGTGTTCCTAATGCGCCATCAGCAGCGGGATAGGCGCTTCATGCAACAGGCTGTAGGTCACCCCGCCGAGCAGCCGCTCGCGCAGGCGCATATGACCATATCCGCCCATGACAATAAGGTTCGCCTTCCGGCGCTCGGCCTCAGCCATCAATTGCGGCCCGACTTCGCTTGAGCGGCACTTGATGCGATGCAGGCTGGCCTTGATTCCATGATGCCGAAGATGATTAACCGCATCGATCCCCATTACCGCCTCCTCCTCGGTAGGCTTTTCGCCGGTCGCAACGATGACCGACACACTTTCCGCCTTGTGAAGAAACGGCATCGCTTCGGCAAGCGCACGAGCCGCTTCCCGGCTCCCGTTCCAAGCGACCATAATGCGATCGAAGGCGATCTTCGGCCGCTCCGTCTCGGGGACGAGATAAACGTTCCTGCCAGAACCGAACAGCACGCCTTCGACGAGCTGTTCCGGATCCATCGCGCCATTGGGACGAAGCGCCACGAAGGTGTCGGCGGAGCGCGCCTCTCGCGCGGCAATTTTGGCTACCTCATCGGACAAGACATCGAAGCGCCGGATCTCGACCATCCGATCCAGCATTCGCAGCCGCTTGCCTAGTGCCTCCTCCATCGCATTGCCAGTTTCGCGCGCATGCTCGACGATTGGGGCGGTGACGTCGCCCTCAATAGGCCCCGGCAATGGCAGAACGTTGAGATACAACCCGATGACCACGCGGGTCTCCAGCTGGCGGGTCATATCGGCGACGGCTGCCAGGCGAATCTCGTCGGAGGCGCCACCGTCCAGCCACACCATTACATCCTTGATCATCGCTCTCTCCTCGCTCACGACTGCCGTTGCGATGTTTGGCTACTCTGCCGTTCGCGCAGCTACAGCAGCAGATCGAAAATACGAAAACACTTCCGCCAATGCTCGGATTCTTTAGCCCAGGGTCGATGATGTTGAAGGTGCGCGCGAGCGCGATGCTCAGACCACCCACGATCTCCGGTAGGCGAGCCTCGACATCTTCACCGTAAACAAGATCAAGCGGCGGGTGTGCGGCGAGGCGGTTGAGGATTGGCCGCAGTTCGATCTCTTCGTCGAGCCTTGCGAATCCGTGGATGCATTCCTGCAACCCCTTGGTGATCGGCAGGACAAATGGCTCCAGGATCACGCCCCCGATCGCCTTGGCGACCGCCTGGGCCCGCAGCAGGAGATCATAAAGCTTTTGGTTGATGAAATCGCTGTAGCGCTTGATATCCTGCTTGTCGACGTCGGCTACGATCCGACAAAATCGCTCGATTCTCGCCATGTGCATAACAAGGCTGGCGCGCGGCTGGTTCGATTGCACGGCGGCGATCATCATAGGCAGCGTCTCCTTGCCGCATGATACCGTGCGCAGGCCGGCCTCCCTCTTGATGGCCGTCAGTTTTGCGCGATTTTCTGTCACGGACATGAAACTGATCTTTCTCACGGAGCAATTCCACGAAACTGCGACATTTTTGTTGCGTGGTGTGGACTTCAGCGCGCGTCACCATCGCGCGGGTCTCTTCATCCTCGAAGGGAGGAAAACACAGGCGAAGCCACCATCGTTGCGGCAGGGCTCGCGTCAGGCAGACGGCGGACACCAACACGCTGTTCCAGCCGTACCGGCTGAGTCCTTTTCAGGCTGCCGCATCGAATGGTCATGGCGTCGTTGACTCGCTCGTGGGCGCGCCAACCGGCAACGTGCGGAGTCCCCTCGCGGCCTGCCACTAGGTGCAAAGCGCATCTGCAGCCCTAATCGTGAGCGCGCCGAAGCTCGCCGCGCCAAGCCCGAAGAAGCAACTGTCGATGCAAGGCCAAGGTCACGCCTGGCCCCCGGCATCCACGCCGCAAGCAGGTGGAGGCATGGCGTGAGGTCACGAGAGCCGCGGACCAGGCTGACGGATTGATCCTCCAATCAGCTCTGGCATGCCGGACGCATTTCGCGTCCGGCGCCGCGGCCCGACAATATGCTTCCCGTCTACCGACGACCTAGCGACCTCCTTAAGTTAGCCGCGCCGAGTTCCAGCGCCCGCTGCTCCTCGACGGACATCTCCGGCTCGAAAATCCGAAGCACTCCCTCGCGCCCGACGACGCTTGGAAATGAGAGAGTGACGCGAAATTTGTCGTTATAGCTGCCGATCGGAATCACCGCTCGTTCATCGCGAAGAACAATTTCCGCGATCCGCGACGCAACGATACCAATGCCAAACTGGCTCGCGTCGTTGCCTTCGATGATAGAGATATTCGCGTAACGAACGTCTGCCTCAATCTGCCTGCGCAAACTGTGAGGCACTCGGTCACGAAGTCCGACGAGCTCGCCGACCGGCACGCCGGCAATCCGGGCGGTTGACCAGAGGAATACCTGCGAGATCCCATGTTCGCCGACCACCTGCGCCTCTACCTGATTGGCATCGATGCCGAAATGCGCCGCCAGATGAACGCGGAAACGCAAGGTATCCAAAAACGTACCGGTACTTAGCACCCGATCGTGGCTTACGCTTGCGCGCGCAATATCAGCGAGCGGATCCGGCGGATCGGTCACGACCAATATCACCGCGCTAGGCGCGGCGTGCACAATGCGCGGAACGATCTCGTGGTAGATTTCAGCATTCTTGTCGAGCAACCGCAACCTGCCCTGGGGATCGTTGCGGTCGGTGGCGCCGCCCGCCTTTTCATTGATGCCAGCAGCAATCATAACCAGCTGAGCATCGGCAAGCTCTTCATAGTCGCCATCAACAATGGTGCTCTTTGGGCCGAGCGGCGCTCCATAACGAAGATCGGTGGCGACCGCCTTCGCCCGTTTAGGCGTTCGGTCCACGATCACAATTGTCCGGGCACTCCCCCGTATCATCATGGCAAGAGCACAGGAGCACCCTACCCTGCCTGCTCCAACGATTCCGACTTTCATGATGAACCTGCGTTCCAAAGACCGTCAGCCGATGCCCCATCACGAGTGAATTATTTGTCGATCGCGTGAACGCCGGTTCGCAATGTTCGTTAGCGTTCGAGGACTTAACGATCGAGCCTATCAAGATGCCTGAGCAGGCATCATGCGCATGCAGTCTCCGCATGCTCTACGGAACAAAACCGGACGGGCCAGGCGGGCGGGCCGGATAAATCGCAAGAGATGTATATTTTCCGAGCCGCATAGTAACTTCCTTCGTCGCTGGCAACGGAAGCATCATGAACTCCGCAACGACTTCGAGCATTGATCATCGTCAATGAACAGGTCCTCTCACGTTCGCCTCGAATGTCAATCGGCGCAGGCTTGATGCGTCTTCAGTCGACGGTGATCTCGATCGGCTTGGGCGCGGTCGGGTCGCAATCCTGCAACCTGTGATGACAAATATATAGTCCCAGCTCCTCCTGCTCGCCGAATAATACGGACGATTGATGGCTATCAAGGGATCTAGGAAGTAACTGCCCTAGTCTTCGCTACGCATGTTGGGGCTCGGCCCTATCCTGTCGTCCGACAGGCGCCTGATCCGGTTGACGAGATTGGACGCATCGAGATGAGGCCTTTGCATCGATCACCATCGCAATGACCGGCAGCTTGGGCTCGCTCAGGATGTCGTCAAAGTGGAGTGTGGTGCCGTTGTCCACGGTTGTTCGATCGGAGCGCCCGGCGCGGTCCTGATCACGCGCCTGCTCGGTGCAATGAAACGCGACGATGTCCAGGCGCAGCGTGGCGAGGATGGCACCCGGTGGCACTAGGGCATCGCCTGATGCTCGAGACGATTCACTCGATTGGCAAAATCGAACGTAGGAGAATAGTTATGAAGGCGCTGGTATACCAAGGCCCCGGAAAGAAGGCGCTTGAGGATCGCCCAAAACCGAAGATTGCCGCGCCAACGGACGCTATCGTCAAGATCGTCAGGACGACGATTTGCGGAACGGATTTGCATATCCTCAAAGGCGACGTGCCGACCTGTACACCAGGCCGTATCCTTGGCCACGAAGGCACCGGTGTCATCGAAGAAGTCGGAGCCGCCGTCAACGCCTTTCGGGCCGGCGACCGAGTGATCGTGTCCTGCATCTCGTCCTGCGCAAAATGCGACTACTGCCGCCGCGGAATGTACTCGCATTGTGTCAACGGGGGCTGGATCCTCGGCAACACGACTGACGGCACCCAGGCCGAGTATGTCCGCATTCCCTTTGCCGAAACCAGCCTATACCGCATCCCCGCCGGAGCGGATGAGGAAGCATTAGTAATGCTGAGCGATATCCTGCCCACCGGGTTCGAATGCGGCGTGCTCAACGGCAAGGTTGAACCCGGCGCGACCATCGCGATCGTCGGAGCCGGCCCGATCGGGCTTGCGGCATTGCTGACGGCGCAATTCTACTCACCGTCGGAACTCATAGTGATCGACTTTGACGACAACCGGCTCGAAATGTCGTCCCGCTTCGGTGCGAACACAACAATAAACAATAAGGACGGCAAGGCAGTCGAGAAAATCATGAAGATGACCGACGGTCGCGGCGTCGATACCGCGATCGAAGCCGTCGGCCTTCCCTCAAGCTTTGTCACTTGCGAGGACATCGTGGCGCCGGGTGGTGTCATTGCTAACATCGGCGTCCATGGCGTCAAAGTCGATCTGCATCTGGAACGCCTTTGGGACCGCAATATCGCGATCACGACAAGGCTCGTCGATACCGTCACAACGCCGATGCTGCTCAAGACTGTACAATCACACAAGATCGATCCCAAGCGACTGATCACGCACCACTTCAAGCTCGACAATATCATGGACGCCTATGCGACGTTCGGCGAGGCGGCCAAGACGAACGCTCTCAAGGTCATCATCTCAGTAACCGAAGCTTGAAAGATAATCTAGGTCGACAGACTTGACGGCGGTGCGAGATTGATGGCGCGCAAAAGCCGAAAAGTTCGGCACCCTGCCCGAACTGACTTGCCGCCGATGGCTGAAGGCCGTTTGTTGGCAAGGTTCCCGAATGGATGAAATTGTTGAAGGGAGCGATCAGATAAGCGGCTTTCCGTCCGTCACCGCAGCAGTTGTTCCTGAAGTGTAGCTCGACAGCGGGTCCGCCAGCATGAAAAGCCGTTGCAAGTTCGGCGGGCGCCCTGCCCATTTAATTGGGACCTGCTCGCCGAAATTCTTCACCCTGCGGCGCGAGATGATAGCCGCCGACCGGCCGAAAGCCAGATTCACACTCCTCACATCAACGCTGCGCAAAAGGCGCGATGGAATTCGACGATGAAGATGAAGGAAGACCGCCGCTGGGCGGACTTGGAGAACGCCGCGCGCCGGCTCATGGAGCACGCCCGCGCGTTCGAGCCGATCCAGGATGGCCGGATCTAATTCGAGAAGATCAACTGTCCGATGCTCTTTCAGGACAAGGCGACGCCGGCTGAGTATTGGGCCGGCTTGGAGTACGCCAAGGATCAGGGCTGGCTCGAGTACCACCAGAGTGGCATTGGCACCTTCGTGAGGATGCTGCGGGCTGGGAAAGACCTGTTCGCGTAGGACGGCCAACCTTTTGGTTATCCCTGTTTGAGGTCTCCTAGCGTCATGAACCCGGTGATGAGATCGCACCGTATGCGCTCCCGCCTAACGCCAGTAGGGAGCCGCGCCATGACCAGCAAGCGGCGTCTTTTCAAGCAAGAACACTCATTAGAGGAACGTCTCGCGGAAGAGGCCAACAGCCTGCGCGAGGAAGCTAAAGGGCTCGCCCGTTGGCGCGGAAACGACCCCCGATCACCGCCCGGGATGAGCCCGACGCGACAACCGTTCTGCGTAATATATGCCTTGACGGGCGTGCATTCCGGAGTCGCCCGAAGCCCACCCCCTTCAACCCGAAGGAATAGCTTCGTGAACGTACTTCACCGCGAAAAGCAGATTGAAGTCATTTGCCGCGCTTTGCGAGGGCGTCGGCATCCGCACCGCTGTGCGCCTGACCGGCGCCGCACTCACAAAGCCCTGCGCACGACGCCTGCGAAGGCGATGGGCGTGGCGGAGAGCCGGAGTTCGCGGACTGCGACCCGCGCACGATCGAGCCTCATCACACTTCTTCCTGCGTCTCGAGGACGTCACCGGCGAGGCAAAGTGCCTGGTTGCGGAAATCGAGGCCGCGGTGTCGATCACCGAGCGCCACATGGTGATCAAGGTCTGGTGCGCGCTGTGGATGAAGATAGCCGCGATCAAGATTGCGACCTCGAGGCGGGTTCATCGAAGTCGTTCGCCAACACGCCGCCGAAGCCGCGCGCGGAGATGTGGCTGCGCCGGGAAGTGCTCCGCCTCGTGCAGATCGCATGCAAACGAATACTATGGTCTGGCCGCGCTGATGGCCGTTGCGTGGGACAGCCAGCTGTCGCCGGTCGACAACCCAGGCGCGCCGCGATCCCGCCGGCGTCTAATTCGAGCTGGCGCGACCGACCGCGCGGCGGCCGCTACGATGACAAAGTGGTCGCTCGCGGTCCTGCTCGCCTATCTGGCCAAACAGTTCAACGGCGTCGAGCTGCTCGACGCGACGCCGCTGTTCTGGACGCGAGGTGGCAAGCCGGTGGGCCGCAACGGCGAGACCGACCAGTGGGGCGGCGATCACGGCGGCAGGCACATCGTACCTAGCCCCTACACCGAGAGCTCGCTCAACCAGGGTTTCCGCGCCGCGCTCGAGCTCGCGTTCGGCAAGTCCGAGATCCGCTAGCTGCAGGACATGCGCCGCTCGGGCGCCGTCGAGGGCGAGGCCAGCGGCGGCATGGTCGAGGATCAGTCCAACAAGATGGCCAACACGGTCGACCGCAACAAGCAGTGCGCAAGACCTATAACCCGGTCAACGTCGCCAGCGTGCGCCGCTTCGATCAGGCGCGCGCCATTGGCGCGAAGAAGCTCGAGGCAGCCGACCAAGATCCAGCCGGCAACGTGACGCTGACATCGCTTGCAATGTTGTTGAAGTCCTGAAGCTAAAAATACGTCGACAGTTCTAAGCGGACCGCCGATGGAGGTCGGCCAAGATTTTCTCTCGAAAGCCAGGGTCAGGGCCGACCATCTTGCCGAGATCGCGCCGCTGCTTTCTGATACTCGCGCGGTGAAACCCCATAAGCCCCTTTAAAGCAGCGGCCAAAATGCGTCATGTCCGAAAACCCCCATCCCTGTGCAATTTCGGTTATGGTTCGATGATCTTGGTTGGGGTCTTCAAGAGCAAACCGGCAACGCGAGAGCCGTCGGGCCAGAATGAGACGGTGAAGTGAGGAGTCCTGTTCGGCAAGAAGCGCATTGGCGTATCGGACGCTTATTCCAACGATATCGGCGACCTTCTGTCCGTCGAGGTCGGGATCGGTGAGCCTCGCTTCCACCACCGAACGAATCTGTCCCAGCAATAGCGCTTTTGGATTCGAGACGCGAGCGGTAGCGTTCCCAATTGTTCTCGCAATGGATAGTCCGAGTAAGTCAAGCACGTGATTGCCGACCATTTCTTCCGTTATGGAAGCTGTCCTCCCAGCGAGCGATGGCAATTTTGCAGCGACCGAAAGCGCCAGACCATCGTCCGTCCGCTCGGCCGTCACGCGACGCCCGATCAACTCGCGGTTTGTACCGATCCGTGCGCGTAGCTCACGGCGCGGAACCTTGATGAGGAGGGTTTTCGAGTCTGGCGAAAACCTCGCATCATAAGGCAACAGCGGCTCAAGCAGCATCAGAGAACCGGCGTCCAGGTTAACCTCGCGCGCGTTCTGGACGATAAGGACGCTGCCCGACAATTGGTAACACAGGAACAACGTGTCGGGGCCGGTGCGCTCGACGTGGGCCAAGGTGTGAGAGACCTGCATCGGTGAGTTGCTGAATTCAACCAGGTCCAGGTTGCCGAACTTCGCGGCATTGATCTCGGCTTGGAACGTCAGGCGATTTTCCGGCACTGAGTCATGACCGACGATCTTCTTGCAGGCCAGGCTGTGCCAATAGTCAAATCGGTCGCGGGGATGAACCGAGGAGGTCGAGAAGATGGTTTCCACGTGTTTGCCGTTCGTTAACCGTAGATCAGCCGACGAATTGGTCCATGGCCGCCGATTGAAAGCACAGAGCATCTGCTAGAAACAGACGCAACGCGAAACTGCGTTGTTGCACGTTCACTCTAAGGAAACTTTGTAGCTTTTCGCCGGAATGCGCAACACCCCGGTGGCCGCACATGCGACGACCCACGATGCATCACCGTCAGACGTCTCAACAGACAGAAACACCGCCAGTGGAACCCGGAAACGTTCCGCGAGCCAATGTCCTCCACAAGAAGGATAGGAACACGCGAACACTGGGGTTCCCGCCCTATAATCTAGCGGAGCCGAAGCGCGTGGTTTTCTCCACCCCACTTTACGCCAGATGCAGGTCGATCGATGGTTTGTGGTCGACAAACTGCTTGGTGTTGAGCGTTTGGGACACCGGCGCACAACTTGAGGCAAGTCTCCCAGGTGATCTCACTGAGTTCTATCTTTTGTTCACGTCCCGTCCAAAGCCGGTGTCAAGGCGATGTAGAAGAGTCAGCACCCGTGGCAACGTGATCGAAGTCGCGTATCTGCGGAAGCAACCGGCGTTCCTCCTGAACGTGGGGCTGGATTTATGAACCGCGAACATAGCTTCGACGTCGATGAAATTTTGTCGGCATCCTGGGATCAACTGCTGGCAGCAGACCTCGCCTCAGAGGTAGAACATTTCTCCTCCGACAAGCGCTGCACAATTCCGGAATTGCGGAGATTTTTCGCCATCAAGTGCTATCGCGACCTGCTCGCTAGGTTGACGACAGCACGCGAGGGCAAAACGTCCTTTGACGCTCTTAGGTCAGTTGCCCGAGAAATGCGACAATATGCGTTGGAGCGTCCCGCCTTGTGGGCTGCCGGATCGAGAACGTCCATAAGCGATTGCGCTGAGTGGAGGGCAGGCCACAAAGAAATTTGCGACCTCATCGAATCTGTTCTCGCCGAATGTGGGGTGCATGGGCAACACGCAGAAGACGCCTTGTATATGCTTCGGAGCTTAGTCCGCGGCTTTACCGTGCATCAGATCCTAGGCTCATTCTTGGACGTCTATTCATATGACGAGAGCTTCGAAAGGGTGGTCGAGATATACCTAGCTGGGGTGGGGTCGATCGGGGCTGCTGCTGCTAGGGTGCCGTGAGCGCGACCACAACATCGCCAGCGTGCCGTAGCTGTGCTCGCCATGATCCGGACGCGGGTCCATCTAGGCGGTGCAACCGGGTGCGGGCGGTTTCTGATTGGGGTAAGGCGGCTTCGGATAGTCAGACAATCACTTATCTCCTCTTTCGCGTGCGCAAGTCTCTTTTTGATCGCGTGGGCGCGCCTCTGATTTTCAAGACATCGAGAGCGCGTTAGGTTTTCCTTCCCGCTCTGACCTCTTGAAGTGTCCTGCCTCGTCGATAGAATGTCCGGGTGCGCTTTGTCATTGTACCTACGCGCTAATGGGTCTGATTTGGTCTCCGGTCCCGCGTTCGGCTGGGCCAAGAGCGCGGATTCCGCGTTTCTAATTCAAGGGCTTGTTCGTTCACCTTGAGCTAATTTCACGACGCTCCTCTCGGCCACCGTGAATATGCTCGTCAGGGCGTGGGCGCCTCATCGCCCCAGGATATTCCGAACTTGTCTAGGCCCTCGGCCAGGAAATCGCCCAACAGCGGTTCGCCGAGCAGGTAGCGCACGGTCTCCCAACGCGGGTTGCTGTATCCGTTTCGCCGTTCAGCCGCCTGGCTACGCAGATCTTCCCACTCGTCGATCGTGCCATCGCCCCGTCCGAGCCACATCAACGCGACAAGGTCGATCTGTTCGTCCTCGTTCAAGGCCCTGATGAAGCTCGCCATCTCGGCAGCGACAGCGTCGCAACCATCGTCCTGCAAAACGTCGATTTCAGCATCATCAGTAGGATTCGATCCGGACTCTTCATCGGCCGGCAGGTCCTTGACATCAAACTCATGCGCTTTTTCGATCAGAAAGCTGACCTTTTCGCGTGAAACGGCTAGCTCGGACATCGCTTGCTCCTTAGTTGCGGGCGTTTCGATCAACGCGCCGGACCACGAGATGATCCGTGGCGCCATACCGCGGAAATGCGCCGCTTGCCGGCCCGCCCAAGCAGCACGTTCCGCCAATCATCTATTGCGATCGATTGACAGGTTCGTGGAGCTGAATGCCTGAGGTCGAAGCTGTCTTCGTCTTGCAGCACTGTCGGGGGCTCTCGATCGCTCCCGAACTGATAATTCCGGATGCGGCTGAATCGGGCTAATGCTGCGGCGTCCGATTTTGAACCGCGATTGAGCGAAGAGCCGTTTGAAACTATGACGCCTGACCATATGCTACTCCTGTTGGAGCGCATCCGGGCTCTCATCGCGAGCAGCTTCCCGATTGGATGATCACGGCATTTCTGCGCGCTCCAAAGCATGAGCATTCGTTTATTTCTTTGAATTGGTGGAAGATCAGCCCGCCTTTACCGCAGATGGCGCCGGCAGCATCAGAGGATCTCTGAGGACGACGATCTGACGCACGCCGTCCGCGTCGATAACCTCAAGGCTAAACAACTCCAGACCTTCGCCTTCGATGTATATTTCTCTGGGCTTGTGGATCAGATGGTCATGTCCTTCGAGCACGAGCGAGATTAGGTCGTCCTTCGGATCATAGGAAATCCCAAAAAACGGTAGCCAGTGCGCCTCGACCTGATCACCGAGCTTAAGCGACGTCACCTCGATCTCGGCACGTTTGCCGCCCAGTGCTTTTGAAATGATATCGAAATAGACGCTCCACTGCGATTTTTCGAGCTTCTTTGCCATTGTTCGGAGTCTCCGAGTTAGATTCCGCCGGATTCCCCACGCCAGTAACTGGCAGCCCGTTTCTACGCGCTGACAACGATCAACTTTCCACAAAATTTGCCATGCCAACACAACGCATTCCGTCAAGCCCACGCTCAATCATCTCAAGAAGTGATCTTTGTTATCTATCGCGCGATAGCAAAGTTCGACGCCGTCTTCGGCAAAAGACGCCTCAGATGGTCCACTTCCGTTTTTGTGCAACTGGACGCTTGTGAGTGCGGCTCAAGATCTCAGTACCTTACTAATTTTCTTTTGCGTCGGCAACGACTGAGCCAAAGCGCGATCAAATCCTCGATCGCCGACGGAAATGCAATGAATCAATGGCAGGTTCAGCTTCCCGTTCAGAGATTGAGGAGAGCGATCGCGAGATGGGGGCGCTTTTTCCGCCCCATATGCTTGACCGTTTCGTTGACCGTGACTTCCAACGTCGCCGCAACCCACCGCGCACCGAGCCCGCAGACCAGGCACTGCGTGAGGGCGAAGGCTGGCCTTGGGGCTATCGCTCTCCACCAAATCGCCGATCAGGCTAAGGACTTCGCATTACTCGTTGACAGGGGCTTGTAGCTTCTAGCCGCGAGGCCGGCGTGCGCGAAGGCAACTGTCGCCGCGGCGCCGCTGACCTGCACCTTGTTCGCGAAATCGGTGATCGCCCCGAACGCCTCCTTTCCCTGGTCGAGCACGAGGATCCGCTCCGAACCGACAGTGACGGACTTTGCTTTCATCTCTAATTCCCGAGCGCGTGGGTCTAACGGCCAGCTGCGGCTGCTCAGTTGATCGGCCCGAACGACTTCGTTCTCGCCGTGGCGGTGAATTCGTTTCTTTCGGACCGTTGTCATTACCACCGTTGTCATTGGTGCCTCCTGCGGTTTCACCGCGGGGCGCAAGCGGTCCCGGCGAGACGAGGTCGCCCCCGCTTCTACCATTGCAGCACAAAGGCCGACTAACAGCGGCTAGGCTACGCTCCGCCTAACGTGGCGGCCTTCCTTGACCTCCTCGATGATCTTCGCGCTGAACGCTTCGAGGTCACCGGGGTTGCGCGAGGTGATCACGCCCTGGTCGACCACCACCTGGGAGTCCTCCCATTTCGCGCCGGCATTGATGACGTCGGTCTTGATCGACTTGTAGGACGTCATCATCCGTCCCTTCGCGATCCCGGTCTCGATCAACAACCACGGTGCGTGGCAGACCGCGGCGACGATCTTCTGGGCGTCGAAAATCTCCTTGATGAACTTGAGGGCTTTCGGTTCGACCCGGAGCAGGTCGGGATTGATCTGCCCGCCCGGTAGCACGATGGCGTCGTAGTCCGACGATGAGACTTGATCGAGCGACTTGTCGACCTTCACCGGCCGACCCCAGTCCTTCATGTCCCACCCCTTGATTTCGCCGGTCGCCAACGAAATCACCTCGACGGTTGCACCCGCTTTCTTCAAACGGTCGCGAGGCACTTCAAGTTCGGATTGTTCGAAGCCATGGGTCGCCAAGATCGCGATCTTCTTGCCTTTCAGATCCATCAGGAAACTCCTTCAGAAGGGCTCCCCTATCAATCGGCTTTTCGCCCTATCGTTCCTGCGGCTTCAAACGCGCAATTTTTATCTGATTGCGGTACGAAGCGATCGACTGTCCTGGCGGTGGCTAGATCATCACTCGTTCAATGGCCACGGTAGATGCTATCCGATTGTTGCGTCGAGCACAAAAGCCCAACGGTCGCCGGTTGCACATGGGGCTTCTTTCCAGTGGATCGGAATTGACGCCTATCAAGGCGCCCTAGGCGGTCGCGCGCAAAATTTTAAAGCTTTGGGGGGCGTGACCGACCAATCGGGCTCCGACCCGCATTTGGAATGTCCGCATTCAGTCCAGAAGGTGTGATCATGAGCTTGACCGGCCTAGAAGTGTTTGACGAAACGCTTCACAAGACGAACACGTGGCTCAAAGAAATCGGAGAGACGCTAGGTACCGATCGTCACGAGGCCTATCAGGCATTGCGAGCGGTGCTGCATTGCCTGCGCGACCGCTTGATAATCGACGAGGCGGCTCATCTCGGCGAGCAACTCCCGATGCTAATACGCGGTATCTACTACGAGGCATGGCGTCCCGCCGGGAAGCCGGAAAAGATTCGGTCGAGGGACGAATTCCTAGCCTCGATTGACACGCGCCTCCCGAACACAGCGCTCATCAACCGCGAAGATGCTGTGCGTGCCGTCTTCCAGACCCTTGAGAACCATGTCTCCGCAGGAGAAATCGGACACGTAGTTCAGTCTCTGCCTAAGGAGATCCGCTCGTTTTGGCCAGTCACCTGGGCGTCGTCTGGCCCTGTCGCAAAGTAGGCAGCCCAACCAGAAACTCGTTGCAACTAGCTGACACACGATAGATTTGCGAATGGAGAAGTTGATGGCCCCACGTGCTTACTGGAAGGGCTATCTGCGTTTGTCGCTAGTGTCGTGTCCGATCCAGCTGTTTCCGGCGATCTCTGACCGCGAGAAGGTCCGATTTCATCTGATCAACAAGAACACCGGGCACCGGATCAAATACTGCAAGCTTGATGCTGAGACCGGCAAGCAGGTAGAGTCGCAAGACATCGTCATGGGCTATGAAGTCGGTGGGGGGCAATATGTCGCCCTCACCGAGGATGAACTCAAGACGATCGGGATCGAAGGGACGCATACAATCGAGATCGACCAGTTCGTGCCACGAAACGAGATTGACGATCTCTATTTGAGCCGTCCCTACTACATGACCCCGGCGGGGGAAATCGGCCGGCAGGCGTACGGGGTCATCAGAGAAGCAATCAGGAAAGAGGGCATGGTAGCGCTCGGCAGGGTGGTGCTCACGACCCGCGAACATGTGATGGCGATTGAGCCGCATGGCAAGGGCCTGGTGGGCGTGACGCTGCGATATCCCTATGAAATCCGGGACGAGAAAGATTATTTCGGTGATCTGCCAGAGGAGGGAGTACCGAGAGAAATGCTCGAGCTAGGGAGGAAAATACTCGCGATGAAGGCTGGTCACTTTCATCCCGAACAATTTGAAGATCACTACGAGCGAGCCCTGCGAGCGCTAATTAAGAGGAAACAACGCGGCGAAAAGATCGATAAACCAAAAAAGCGGCCCTCGGCTGAGGTTATTGACCTGATGGATGCATTGCGCCAGAGCGCAGCAGATGGCCGCAGCACGCCTTTAGCGCCTCATCAGCGTGTCACTAGGAGATTCAAGCAAGTCGCGGCGAAACGGTCGTCGATACGGGCCAGGAAGGCAAGCTAATTGGCGTCGCAGCGATACCTGCGAGGGCACTTAGCATCGTCTCCGATGACCAATCCTGCAGTCTATCGCTTCGGCGCATTTTTCCGCGTTCCGCGCCACGGAACTCGTGTCGGCGTCGACAAGCCCCGCGATGATAGCCACGCATTCATGCGTTCAGCGGTATCAATCCGGCTGAGTTTCCTGACCAATACATCCCTTCCGGAACCAGCAGGCAGCTTCGCGACCTCTCGTTGCAGCCGCTCCTTTGCTACCGCTAGCTGATCTTCAAAACGGTGTGGCTTTGATTGATGTCGCATGGCGGACGGGACCTTTACCGAGCACGATCGTCGGACGAGGGTGGTAACTACTAAGAGTCCAACGCAGTGGCAATTCAGTACTTTTACGTAGCTGCCTGTCCGGTCGATCATCGAGAGGAATTAGAACTTCTCGATGATTATCTTTCCTCTGGTCGCGGCGCGCTGCGCTACGAGCCAACGCTGGAGGCGGAGCGATCCTCCGGTTTACCCTTGCCTTTTGCCAAAGCCAGCCGATGGTGGTTAGAAAACGATTGGTCGGTTTTGACAACCGTCAATGCCCATTGAAGTCTCCTGGACTAAATTGAATTTTCACTAGGCAAGAAATCCGGAGTGGGCAAGATGCTGATATTCGGTGAACCTCGCCAACTTGATGATGGACTGCCACGCAAGACCGAGGATGACATCCAGCAGGAGTTGCTTGGACCTCGTGGTGTTCCCGGCAAGCCATCGCCGGCAAAAATGACGCCGCAACGCGCGAAGAAGACGCCGACATATCTGGATCCACCGCATACGGCCTAGCGTTGGTGACTTGCGCTCCACCATTCAATTCCCGCACAAATCTTGACGATGGTCAACGCCAGGCCTGCCGCCTTGCTGTTTCCTTGCAAGTACAATGGCCGACGCACGACGCCGGGTCCCGATCCCAAAGATAATACCATGAAGAGACCTCATTTTTCAGTCACCATCACCCTTGCACTTCTTGGCAGCGCAGGTTTCGCCGCTGCCCAGAAGGCCGATACCGCCCAAGCTGATCTGACGTCGAGTCAGCAACAAATAATTAGCCAGGGACTTAGGTCCTCGCCATCACAGTCCGCGCCCGGCGGCACGCAACCGCAGGACGGCAGCAAGCGTCCGAAGTCGATGAACGCGCAAGGGCTTCCCAACAACGTCACCGATCAGGTGCCGGAGGTCACAAGCCTTCTCTTTGTGAAGCTGCCCGACCGGATCGTGTTGATCAATCCCGATACGAAACTCGTGACCGAGATTGTAGGGGAGCCTACTACCAGCGGCTCGAGCTCCGAAAACATAGCCCGTCGTTCGAGCTGTGGCGCCGGCACCGTACCCCCATGCTCGTAACGCGCAAACGCCTCTATGGCACTCGACGGAAGCCTCCCCAAGGAGGGCTTCCTTCGCCGTGGCTTGCTGCAGTTGCCGTTGTCCTCTGCTGTTTGCCGGGGCAATATTCGGCAGCGCAACCAGTCGGGCTTGTTACGCTTGACGTCAACGAGGTCGCGAACGGCTATCCCGCCGAGACGCTGAAGTTGAAGATAATCGTCAATGACAAGAACGAGACGATCGGGAAGATTAACGATTTCATCTTCAGCAAGGATGAACGTATCTTCGCCGTGCTTTCCGTGGGTGACTTCATCGGCGCCGGACCCCGCTTGGTCGCAGTTCCCTTCAACAGTTTGAAGCTGGACGATTCACGCGGCTTCATCGTGCTTCCGGGAGCAAATCGCGCGGCATTGGAGAAACTGCCTGTTTACCTGTACAATGCGCAACCTTCGGCGTCCTCGTCCACGCGCTGATCGCGGTCGCGCATTAATCAGTAGACGATGCCCAGCGCTCCACGAGCACACAGCGAAGCATCCGCCCACGGTAACACCGCTGAACGGAAATTGAGCGTTGTCAAGGCGAGGCCCCGTTCTATTCGTAGTCTTGCATAACCGGCAGTATCCTCCTGCCGGTGCCCCTCCCCCGGGGGCTCCTCCCCAGACTTGGACCGCCGGCGAAATCCGAGCGGTCCTTCTTCTTCGGCGTGCTAGCGACGTCTTGCGAGGTCATTATGATCAACGACATCTTCGTTCGGTTGGATGGGACAGCAGGAGACTTCGCGCGGCTGGCCGCTGTCAGCCGGATCGCCGCCACTTTCGAAAGTCATATCGCCAGGCTGCTATTCAACGTCTTTCCGGCGGCTATATCAGATGTGGTCAGGATGCAGGGTCCAGCGGGCCGGCAAAACTGCCGCACGATACAAGGAAGGCCGGCGACGCCGTCAAAGCCAACGGTGCTACAGCGGCTGGAGCGGTTGCAGCAACTAACCTTCTTCCGGCGGTTCGATGTGGAAGACGAACGCGACGTCGCCGATACCTCCGTGGCGCCTCGCCTGAACGGCCAACCAAACAAACCGCGGGTTCTGATCGAAGAACTCCTCCACGGAGCGGGACGTCATCTGTTTCTTGTTCCGGAGGACAAGAGAACCATGGCGCCCTCGATCACGTCGTGGTTGGCTGGAACGGAAGCCGGGAATCTGCGCGCGCTCTGTCCGAATCCCTCCCCTATCTGCAGCGAGCGAGGAAAGTTTGGCTTCTCGTGGTGGAGTACGAACGTCCGGCCCAGACCGATGCGCTGAGGAGCAACGATGCCGCGCAGTATCTGCGGCATCACGGCATCAGCGCGGTAAAGTATCGCGCGGTCGGGAAGACGACGAAATTGCCGACATCGTGATCGAAGAATGCCGGCGGCTGGACGCCGACCTGCTCGTGATGGGCAGCTATGGCCACTCGCGCCTGTACGAATTGTTGCCTGGCAGCACGACCTCACGACTCCTGCACTATTCACCGGTACCACTGGTCATCGTCCATTTGGACAATGCCGGATGGCTGCCGGTTGACGATCGTCAAGGTCACCTCCGGATTTGCGTCATAGGCTTGAGGGGTACGTACGCGCACGAGGATGACATGGCCCCAGTCGATCCAGGAACCCTTATGTGGGCCACTGCCTGCGAAATGATTGAGCGCGCTGAGCGCTTGCATCGTCAATTCTTCCATCCGATCATCGCCATCGCTTCGGCAGCCCGTTGGGAGCCTCCAATTGATATCATTGCGAACGATTCCGAGGCTCGAATAATGGTCGCTCTTCCCGGTGTCGACCGCGACGACTTGAAAGTGACGATCGACGATGATGGCGTTTCGGTCGTTGGCCTTCGCCGTCAGGGCACGATTCCGCGCGATGGCACCGCGGTCCGTCTTGAAATCCCTTACGGGAGATTCGAGCGCCGGATTGCGTTTCCGACTACGGGCCTACGGTTTGGTCAATCGGAATACCGCAACGGATGTCTCGCGCTGACCTTCTTCAAGGAATCGATGGAAGTACCGATTGATGGCTGACGCATTCAAACGCGAATCCGGCACCACGACCGATCAAAGCCCAGCAGCCGTGCCCGAGGATGCAATCATCATCTTGCCGGTTCGCAGTATACTGCTGTTTCCCGGTATCGTGCTGCCCTTGACGATTGCCCGGCCGTCATCCATCGCTGCCGCACAGGAAGCCGTCCGCAGCGGCCGCAAAATCGGTCTGCTGCTACAGAACGACCCCACCGTTGAGGAGCCGGGGCCAGAGGATCTGCGGCACGTCGGTACGGTGGCCGAAATCCTGCGCTATGTCACTTCCGAGGCGACCCACTATGCGATCTGCCGCGGCATAAGCAGATTCCGCGTCAAGGAATTTCTTTCCGGTTTTCCCTACATCGTAGCGCGCGTCGAGGAAGTCGGCATATCAGAGGTGATGACCCCCGAGGTCGAGGCACGCATGAATCTGCTCAAGATGCGCGCCCGGGAAGCGATCCAGTTGCTACCGAATCTGCCGCCGGAAATTTCAGCGGCGATTGAAGGCCTGGATTCGCCGTCCGTGCTCGCCGACTTTCTCGGCGGCATCATCGATATTCCTGTAGGCGAGAAGCAGGATCTGCTAGAAACCTTCGACGTAACCCAGCTTCTCGACAAGCTGCTCGGCCTGCTGGCGAAGCGAATTCAGGTCCTGCAGCTTTCAAAGGCGATTGGCGAACAGACGCAACAGACCCTTTCGTCGCAGCAGCGCGAACACATTCTTCGCGAACAGCTTCGCCAGATTCAGAGGGAATTAGGCGACGACGACGCCAAGTCCATTGAACTGAAGGAACTCAGTGACAAGATCGACAAGGCCGGGATGCCGAAGGAGGCCGAGGAGCAGGCTAGGCGGGAATTGAAAAGGCTCGAACGCATGCCGGAGGCCGCGGCAGAGTATGGGTTGACGCGAAGCTACCTCGAATGGCTTACCGAGCTGCCTTGGTCGAAGCTGGATCCGGAACAGATCGACATTGTCGAAGCGCGGCGAATTCTCGATGACGATCACTATGGCCTTGAGAAGGTGAAGCGGCGAATTCTTGAACACCTTGCTGTGCGCAAGCTCAATCCGGAAGGCAAAAGCCCAATCCTCTGCTTTGTCGGCCCTCCCGGCGTCGGCAAGACCTCGCTCGGCCAAAGCATCGCCCGCGCCACGGGACGCAAGTTCGTGAGATTAAGCCTCGGCGGCGTCCATGACGAAAGCGAAATACGCGGACACCGCCGAACCTATCTCGGCGCGTTGCCGGGTAACGTCATCCAATCGATCCGGAAGGCAGGAACGCGCAACCCGGTACTGATGCTGGACGAGATGGACAAGCTGGGTGCGGGATTTCACGGCGACCCGGCAGCGGCGCTGCTCGAAGTGCTCGATCCCGAGCAGAACGCGGCGTTTCGCGACAACTACCTTGCGATTCCCTTTGATCTCTCCAAGGTCATGCTGATTGGCACCGCCAACCTTATCGACAATATCCCGGTCCCGGTGCGCGACCGGATGGAGATCATCGAAATGCCGGGTTACACTGAGGAGGAAAAGCTGGCGATTGCCAAACGCTATCTCCTCGCGCGTCAACTGAAATCCGCGGGTCTAACCAGCGAGCAATGTGAGATCTCGGACGACGTCGTTACAGCCGTCATCCGCAACTACACGCGCGAAGCCGGCGTGCGCAACTTGGAACGCCACATCGGCGCCATTTGCCGACACGCGGCTATGCGGATAGCTGAGGCGAGCGTCACACGCTTTATCGCCGCGCCGACGGACCTTCCTGCCATTCTGGGGCCGCGGCGTTTCGAGCAGGAGGTCGCGATGCGAACTAGCGTGCCCGGCGTCGCTACTGGCCTCGCCTGGACTCCCGCCGGCGGCGATATTCTCTTTGTCGAGGCGACCAGCATTCCCGGCCGGGGCAAACTGATCCTCACCGGTCAGCTGGGTGCGGTGATGAAGGAAAGCGCGCAGGCGGCACTCTCCCTCGTCAAGTCGCGCGCCATTGAATTTGGCATCGATACGATCGCGCTGCAGAAATCCGATGTCCACGTTCATGTCCCGGCAGGCGCCATTCCCAAAGATGGCCCAAGCGCGGGCGTGGCTATGTTTCTGGCACTGACTTCACTTCTGACCCGCCGCACGGTCCGGAGCGATACAGCGATGACCGGCGAGATTTCACTGCGCGGCCTGGTCCTCCCGATCGGTGGCGTGAAGGAGAAAGTGCTCGGCGCGCTGCAGGCAGGGATTACCACGATCATGCTCCCTGCCCGCAATCGAAGGGATATCGAGGAGGTCCCTGAAAATGCGCGCAACCGATTGCGCTTCATATGGCTTGAGCGGGTCGACGACGCGATTGATGCTGCGCTAAATCGCCCGCAGAAGCACGATCCCCGCTTCGAGGAAACACCACAAGTAGCGCCGGCGGAACGGCAGGCGGCGCGTTCCCGATAACCAGCATCTTCTGGAAGACACACCAGCCAACATCGTGTGACAGCAGGTACCCGGTGCCGCGAGCTTTTCGAAAAGACTACCCGAGCCAAGCCACTGACGGGCGTCAATGCATCCCTCGGGCACATGGAATAGGAGAATTATGGTGCAGAGGCAGCGACACTTCAATTCGGTCGGAAACCAGGTTGCACTTGGGAGAATGTCATGGCGAGTAGCACAGTTATTTCCGGTTTCGGAACCGAGTCCACCTCGGCGAGCGAGAATTTGGCTCAGAATTGGTGGCTGTTCCTGCTGCGAGGCATTTTAGGAATCCTTTTCGGCGTTGTTGCGCTGATCTTTCCCGGCCCAACTATGCTCTCCCTGGTACTCCTGTTCTCGGCTTACACACTTGTCGATGGCGTGGCCGGCATCATCTCTGCAGTAAGGGCGATCCAGCGCAAGGAGGAGCGGTGGGGATGGCTGATCTTCGAAGGCGCTGTCAATATAGCCGTAGCCATCCTTGCCTTTCTGTGGCCCGGCATGACTGTTCTGGCCTTCGTGTTGCTTGTTGCCGCCTGGTCAATCGTCTCGGGCGCGCTGATGACGGCCGCAGCTTTCCGGCTGAGCGTCAGCCACGGCAGGTGGTGGCTCGTTCTGGGCGGATTGTTGTCCGTCGGCTATGGAGCGCTTCTGGTCGCCACGCCGCTCATCGGGGCGATCGTTCTGACATGGTGGATGGGCGCCTATGCCATCGCATTTGGCGTCGCGCTTGTCATCCTATCCTTCAAGCTGCGGCTCAGACAGAACCAACAGATCAACCGAACGGTTGCCCGAACGGCCGCTTAATAGAAACAGGCAACGGCATTAATATATAGGAATAGTGGATCGCCTAGGCGCGGTCGCGCGACCCAAGCCAAGTTCGGCCCGAACAGGTCCTTTTATTTTTGGACACGTCAACTCATTTCTTGATTGCTTATCCTCCAAGACGGTACCATTCTTTACGAGGCATAGTTACAATGTGACTGTGATCGATCACGAGGCCTACGGCCATTGATTGACGGTCGCACCAGATACAGGCGAGACGATCCTTTCTGACGACGTGCCGATGCCCGCGGGACGGCTATCTATCTCGACGACCGTGAGCTGGTCCGCCACTGCATGGAGCGACTTTTGCGCTCGGCGACGTTCGACTCCGTCACCTTCGAACATCCGGCCGCGTTCCTCACAGTTGCGAAACCGATCGAGGCGGGTGCCTCTTGCTCAATATCCGGTTGCAAGGCATGACGAACTGGGGCCCAGCACCGCCTCAGATGCAATCTCCGGTAATCGTAGTGACCGCTTCGAGCGATCGATTTCCTTGAGAAGCCATACAGCGAGCGTGCGCTGCTCAGTACGATCGAGATAACCATTGCGACAGGCAGGCAGTCCGATTACAACGACGAGGTTGCGGACGCAGCACGCCGCGCGAGCGGCAGGTGGGTGACGGGCTTGATGGACGGTCACTCCAACTAGGCGCTCGTGTACAATCTCGGCCTCGGCGATGGTCGAAGTTCACCGCGCGTATGATGGACCGGCCTGGCATGCGCGAGCTCGCGCAAGCCCTTCTTTTGAGAAATCACTTCGACGCTCAACAGGCTTAAGAGATAAAGTTAGGCCCCTGCTCCCTCGTTCGCCGATATGATCTTCCAGCGCAGCGCGGTTTAGGATTTTGACCGTACGCTTGCCCGCCAGCCTAATGGCACCCCGCTGCTGCAGGTTGGTGAAGGAGCGACATACCGTCTCGACCGAAACCGCAAGGTAGTCAGCAATATCGTAGCGCGAGACGGGCAGCACAACCTGTCCATCTTCGTCCGAGGAACGACGGTCGAGGGAAAGGAGAAAGGAACCGACCTTCTCGAGTGCGGTGACGCCGCCAACAATCATCAACTGGGCCTGGGATCTGCCTAACGCCCGGAAGGCTACTTCGCGGAGCTCGTGCGCAAACTTCGGATCACGCTCGGCCAGCTGTTCGATCCCCTCGCCGGGATAACTGGCAAGCGCCGTCTCGTCCACAATCGCTTCGATGGTGACCTCGTCCCCGTCGCCTCTCACAAAGAAGAAGTCTCGGGGCAGCATCAGATCAAGGATTTGCCGCCGCCCGTCGGCTCGGAGCGCGCACCTGCGAACCGCCCCGGCAATGACACAATACCATTGACCGGCGGAACTCGCACTTCGTGGAATTTTCTGACCACGATTGCAAAGCACAATCTTGGCGAATGCATCTAGTTGCTTCAACGAATGGGCCTGTCCCGAAAGAATCCGCCGATAGTAGTCTGCCGCATGCGCGCTTGTTTTCATGATTTCAACCTCTATTTCGAAGGTTGCCGGCACTAACTGGTTCCATAAACAATCCAGGATGTCCGCGTTCCAAAGATTCGAGGGAGTTGCGTACCGTAAAATTACGTAACGCCGGCCGGATCAGGGCCACGCAGCCCCGCAGCAATCTTGAAGATTTGAACGCCACACAATTGACGGCAGTCAACGAAGCAGGCGGCTCATTCTTAGAACGGTATCGCTTCAATTCGGGCCGCAAGTCACGCAGGAGGAAGACGATCTTCCACCCTGACTGCCGGTATCGTCGCGCCGAGCTTCATGCTGCATGTCATCCAACTGACTGGAGTCCGGTCCGCGCCGATCAGGTGACGCGATATCGCGATATAACGAGTTGCTTTCCGAATTTCACAAACACAGCGCGGAAATACTCGTAAATCGGTCAACGGCGTTCGGTGCCACGCGGCTTTCGACCGTGACCGGCATTTCCATTTCCCCCTGCTCGCTGACTTCGAGCCCAAGGGCGCGGTAGCAAAGAGATACAGCGCTTATCGTGATAGGGAAGGCGTTTGCGAGCGTGCGCTATGTGTCCTGGACCGCCGATCGCGTGGAGCTATTACTGACTGGTTGCGGTCAATCCCGGCGAAGATGGGATTCTCGACGCTCTCGAACAACTTTCCATCCAAGCAAGCGCACATGGCGATCAACAGAAGTGACCATATCCGGGGACCGGCCCCCGCTGGGATAAGTCACTTAGAGTATGGCGACTATTGGCGCTTCGGCTTGTGCCGTCGTCGACCAACTGGAATCGCATTTCGAAGGAACAGATGCGATTTGTCTTCCGCCATTTTCCGCTAACCGACGTGCATCCCTATGCCGAAGTCGCGGCCGAAAGCGCCGCATTTGCCGGTGCGGCGGGCGTCTTCTGGAAACTGCATGAGGCGCTATTTCGAAAACCAAGTTATTCTGAGTATTCCGACGTCAAGTTGCCGAGAAGCTCAGGGTTTCCGAGACGATGATGCGCCATGTTCTCGAAACGGGACAGTTCAGAAGCAAAGTACGGAACGACTTCATGGCGGTGTACGCAGTGGCGTCAATGGCACACCGACCTTTTTGATCAATGGTTTCCGTCACGAAGGTCCGTTTGACTTCGCGTCCCTGGCGTCGGCAATTCAAAGCCCCCTACAGCCGGTAGCCATCCCGGACAGACCAGCAGATCGGCGTCGGACGTGCCAGAGCGATAAGCGGTCCGCCACATTGATAACCGTCATCGCCGCTGCGGGGATTGAGGGTCTAATTCTGCAGTGATGATCAAGCCCAGGAGATACCCATGATTGCATTCAACAGACTTGGAGCCTCTCTTGACTCTGACACCCGCACTACATCGCCGCACTCACCTCGTCACGCCTTGGCAGCGCACAGGACCGCTCCCGACTGGATGATTTGGTTTGCGCTCGCGTCGATCACGGCATTCACTACCACTACTACTCCGGCACTTCCGCAAGCCGGCGTAAGTCTCGTCAAGGTCGACTTCTCGGTTGTGGCCAATGGCTACCGTATGAGCAAGCTGCTCGGCAGCAACGTTATCAACGACAAGAACGAAAAGATCGGGACCCTCGATGATGTCATCGCGGACAAGAAGCAGGTGAACTTTGCTGTGCTGCAGGTCGGCGGGTTCCTCGGCGTCGGCGGCCGCCTGATAGTCGTGCCCTATGAGAGCCTCGCCATCGACGACAACGGACAAAAGATCACCTTGCCCGGCGCATCAAAGGAGGAACTAAAGAAGCTAACGGAATACCATTATAAATCGTCCTAGTCGGACAGGAGCGCGCGTCCGATGTCCGGACCTTCCGATGTCCTTGACCAGCTCCGTACACGAGAGGTGACGGGCGTCTTCCATTCCCGGAGAGCGCTCGACACCGCCGCCCAGGATTTGCTGTCCTCGGGATTCGACCGGGCCGACATCGACATCAGCGCCTCGCCCGATGAACAGCAACGGCGGCTCCACTATCAGGTTATTCCGGCTGCCGACCTCGCCGACATGCCGGCGGCGGCGCGGAGGCCCTACGTAGGCGGAGACGATCGGCTTGGCCTCGAAGTCGTCACGGCCAGCGTAGTCGGCTGCGTTGTCGCCCTTGTGATCGCGCTCTATCTCATATCGCGCGAAATAACGCCACCGAGCGTTATCGTCGTCTCTGTACTCGGCGGGATCGTCGCGGCTGCTGTTGCGATACGTCCGCTGCGACGGGTGATGCAGCGTGACCGGGTTCGCGGATTGGAAGCTGCCGCCGAATGGGACGGGTTGCTGATCTGGGTACGGGTTCAGTCCCCAGAGAAGGAAGCTTTGGCACAGGAAATTCTGCTTCGCCACGGCGGAGAAGCCGTCCACATCCACGAAATCGATATCGCCAAGACGGCAGACGATCTGCCGCTTCACTCGCTGCGGCCCGATCCGTGGTTAGGGAACGAACCGCTGGGGCGGCCATAGTTCATCGTTCATTGGAGCCAGCATTGCGAAGCACTCTCAGGAAACGGCTTCATCGACTGCACAAACCTTGTGAGGAAGTTGATAATCGTCATGGCCGCATCCATTGGCCAGCATAGATTCAACTCTATCGGCAAAAATGATGCCCGAGCCAATTTGCCGAGTCTCGTGCAGACCAGGAGAATAACATGAAATCCGACAGCGAAATTGAGCGCGATGTTCGGGAAGAACTCAAATGGGATCCCGATCTGAATGCCGACGATATCGCCGTGTCAGTCAAGAATGGTGTCGTCACGCTAGCGGGGTTCACCCACAGCTACACCGACAGGCTTGAAGCCGAGATAGCCGCGAAGCGCGTCGCCGGTGTTCTTGCCGTCGCAAACGACATCGAAGTGCGACTACCAGCGATCGACCAGCGTCCGGATCCCGACATCGCCCGAGACGCAGTTGCCGCGCTAAAGTCACAACTGCCAATTTCCCACGACCAGATAAAGGTCATCGTCAAAGATGGCTGGATCACGCTCGAAGGCACGGTGGAGTGGCAATACCAGAAGACCACGGCAGACACCGCAGTCCGCAAGGTTAAGGGCGTGAAAGGCGTCACCAACGTCATTACACTGAAGCCCAAGATCCAGCCCACCGACATCCAGCGCAAGATCCAGGATGCCTTCAAACGCAGCGCCGAGGTGGATGCGGAGCGCATCAGCGTGGAAGTGAGGGGCAGCGAAGTGATGCTGGAAGGCACCGTCCGTTCTTGGATCGAGCGCGAGGAAGCCGAACGTGTTGCATGGTCGGCGCCCGGTGTCACGAAGGTCGAAGATCGGATTGTCGTCAGGCCTTACTAGTCCTCCCCAAGCTAGCTGAACTTCACTCAAAGAAGGAGAATTCCAATGAGGTTAAAATCACTGGTCCCGTTTGGAGACGCAGGCGCGTTAACGCGACCCGATTTCGGGCTATTTGGTCTGCATCGGGAGATCGATCGCCTTTTCAGCGAGTTCGCGCAAGGCATCGGCCCGAGCGGCAAAGCAAACATCGTTCCGAACATCGAAATTTCCGAAAGTGACAAGGCGATTGAGGTTACAGCCGAGATGCCCGGACTCGAGCGCAAGGATGTCGAGATATCGATCGAGGACGACGCTCTCACCATTCGTGGCGAGAAGAAGATCGAAGAACAGCAGAAGGACAAGAATGTCCAGCACAGTGAGCGCAGCTATGGCGTGTTCTATCGCGTACTGCAATTGCCTTCCGGTATCGACACTTCGGGCGTTCAGGCAACCATGTCGAACGGAGTCCTGAAGATCACGATTCCGAAGCCTGCCAAACCGGAGCCGAGGAAGATCGAGGTCAAGGAGGCCGCCTAGCCCAGCGGCGGCGGGGCGCGCACATCGTCGTTTTCCTCCCGGCTTTTTGCGCGTCCCGCTCAACCTGCTGACGCGAGGCGGTCGACGACCGCTCCGCAACCGAGCCAGTGAGACTACACCGAAAGGAGCCAGTCATGGCGAAAGCAATCGGCATCGATCTCGGGACCACCAATTCCTGCGTCGCCGTGATGGAAGGAAGCAAGGCCAGGGTCATTGAAAACGCCGAGGGCGGTCGCACGACGCCATCGATGGTCGCTTTCACCGATGAAGGCGAGGTCCTTGTCGGGCAACCCGCCAAGCGGCAGAGCATCACCAATCCGGAGAACACCGTCTACGCCATCAAGCGGCTAATCGGGCGGCGCTATGACGACCCGATCACCGCGAAAGACAAGGGCATGGTTTCCTATCACATTGTGGCCGGCGACAACGGTGACGCATGGGTCGAAGTGAGGGGCAAGAGGTACAGCCCAAGCCAGATCAGCGCTTTCATTCTGACCAAGATGAAGGAAACCGCCGAAGCCCATCTAGGAGACAAGGTAACGCAGGCTGTAATAACCGTACCTGCCTATTTCAACGATGCCCAACGTCAGGCAACTAAGGACGCGGGACGGATTGCCGGCCTCGAGGTACTCCGTATCATCAACGAGCCGACTGCAGCCGCGCTGGCCTACGGCCTGGACAAAAAGGGCAGCGGAAAGATCGCCGTCTACGATCTCGGCGGCGGCACATTCGACGTTTCCATCCTCGAGGTTGGGGATGGCGTGTTTGAGGTGAAGGCTACTAACGGCGATACCTTTCTCGGTGGCGAGGATTTCGACAAGCGCATCATCGACTATCTGGCAGACGAATTTCGCAAGGACAACGGCATCGATTTACGCAGGGATCGCCTTGCACTACAGCGGCTCAAAGATGCCGCCGAGAAGGCCAAGATCGAGCTCTCGAGCGCCACCCAGACCGACGTCAACCTACCCTTCATCACGGCCGACCAGAACGGACCGAAACATCTCAATATCAAGCTCTCCCGGGCGAAGCTGGAGGCGCTGGTCGACGATCTGATCGAGCGCACCATCGGACCCTGCAAGGCAGCGTTGAAGGATGCCGGACTGCAGGCGTCCGACATCAACGAAGTGGTGCTGGTTGGCGGCCAGACCCGCATGCCGAAAGTGCAGGAAACCGTGCAGAACCTGTTTCAGCGTGAACCGCACAAGGGCGTCAACCCGGACGAAGTGGTCGCGATCGGCGCCGCAATTCAGGCCGGCGTGCTTCAGGGCGACGTCAAGGACGTCTTGCTGCTCGACGTGACGCCACTCTCGCTGGGCATCGAGACGCTGGGCGGTGTTATGACCAAGCTGATCGACCGCAATACAACCATTCCGACCAGGAAGAGCCAGGTGTTCTCGACTGCCGAAGACAACCAGACGGCGGTCACCATTCGCGTGTTTCAGGGCGAACGGGAAATGGCGGCCGACAATAAGCTGCTGGGGCAATTCGACCTCGTCGGGATTCCGCCGGCACCCCGCGGCGTGCCACAGATCGAAGTCGCCTTTGATATCGATGCCAATGGCATTGTCAACGTCTCCGCCAAGGACAAGGCCAGCGGCAAGGAGCAAAGCATCCGGATCCAGGCCTCCGGTGGTCTTAGCGAGACGGATATCCAGAAGATGGTCAGAGAAGCCGAAGCCCACGCCGAGGAGGACAAGCGCCGCAAGGAACTCGTCGAAGCACGCAACCAAGCCGATGCGGCGATCTACAGCACTGAAAAGGCCCTGAAGGAATCGGAGCCCAAGATCCCTGCCAGTCTCAAGAAGGAGGTCGAGCAGGCAATCTCAGATGCAAAGCAGGCCCTCACGACCGAAAACCCGCAATCGATTCGCCAAGCGACGGATCGTTTGCAGCAGACCGCCGCCAGAATCGGCGAGACGCTGAACCGCGCCGCCTCGCAAGGCGCCGACGCGCAGGCGTCGTCGAGCGGAAGCGGTTCTTCCGGTGAAGACGTCGTCGATGCCGAATTTGAGGAAGTCGACCCGCGCGACCGATGAGCATCGTGAAGCGCGAAATCGCACATGAAAACAGGCGAATGACATGGCAACAAAACCCATGGACGCGGATCTTGATCGGGCGCAAGCGAATAGCGGCGAAATGCCGGTGAATAACGTCGAGACCAGAAGCGGCGATCTCGAGGTCGAGAATGAATGTTTGAGGGAACGTTTGATGCGCGCGCTCGCCGAGTCCGAGAATACCCGCCGGCAAGGCGAGCGGCGCACAGAGGAGGCACAGAGATACGCTATCGCGAGTTTCGCCCGCGAACTGTTGCAGGTGGTCGACAATCTGCGGCGGGCGATCAGTGCCGGCACTAACCGCGCTGACACTGGCCAGCACGATCCATTGATCGAGGGCGTGACAGCAACTGACCGCATCCTGACGGAGGTCCTGAAGCGATTCGGCGTGGAGGAGATCAAGGCGCTGGACGCACCGTTCGACCCCGAGAAACACGAAGCGGTGCTGGAGGTCGATGCAGTCGGACAGCCGTCCCGCAATGTGGTTCAGGTTCTGGAGAATGGCTACACGCTGCACGATCGTCTACTGCGGCCGGCGCGCGTTGCGGTAGCCAAAGCCCAACGGCCATCTCCGCAGGCAACACGACAGTGAGGCGGGCTGCGCGCGGTCCGACCGCGTACAAAGGAACGGGAGCGGATATTGGCTGCAGACCCCTATGCGACACTGGGAGTAAGAAAGGATGCCACGCAAGCAGATATCCAGAAGGCCTATCGCCGTCTCGCGAAGAAATCGCATCCTGACCTCAATCCCGGCGACAAGGCCGCCGAGGAAAAATTCAAGGAACTCTCCGCCGCCTACGATCTGTTGAACGATCCGGAAAAACGCGCACGCTTTGATCGCGGCGAGATCGACAGTTCGGGCACTGAGCGACCGAGGCGGCGGTACTATCGGGATTTCGCCGATCAGGACGGCTGGTCGACCTACACCAGCAATTCCGGCTTTGCCGATTTCGGCGACTTTTCCGGCGGCGAGGATATCCTCTCGGAGATTTTCGGTCGCGCGGGCCGCGGCGGCCGCAGACGGGGCCAAGATGTCCGCTATCATATCGACCTCGCCTTTCTCGATGCCATCAACGGCGGCAAGCAATCGCTTGTGCTTCCCGATGGATCCGCGCTCGAGGTCAACATTCCCCCAGGCGTGCGGGACGGCCAGACACTGCGTCTGAAAGGCAAAGGCCGTCCGGCGGCCGGCGAAGGTCAACCCGGCGATGCCCTGATCGAGATCAGCGTTCAGCCGCACCCCTACTTCACCCGCAAAGGCGACGACATCTATCTGGATCTACCGATCTCACTGAAGGAAGCGGTGCTAGGCGCTAAGATCAGCGTCCCCACGCCAGGCGGGACGGTTACGGTGACGGTGCCGAAATGGTCGAGCACCGGTCGCTTGCTCCGGCTCAAGGGGCGCGGCGTTCCGCGCCCTGACGGTATCACGGGCGATCAATACATCACCCTCAAGCTGGTGCTGCCGCAAAAGCGGGATCCGGAACTCGAGAAATTCATCGCCCGATGGCAGCCGGTCGCGGAAAGCCCGCGGCAGTCGATGGGAGTTTGACATGCAGATGCAGGAATTCATCGACCGATCACATCTCGACCTCCCGACACTAAATGTGTGGATCGAAGCGGAATGGCTGGTCCCCATCGCTGCCAAAGGAAGACTGAACTTTTCTGATGCCGAACTAGCGCGGGTGCGCTTGATCCACGATCTCAAGGCCGATTTCGGCGTTAACGACGAAGGCATTTCGATAATCTTGCACCTGCTGGATCAACTGCACGGGCTGCGTTGCCTGGTCCAGGATATCCAGACCATGGAGACGCTGGATCTTACGAAGCATGGCGGCTGACGCCGAAAAAAAGAACGGCGCAATCGTGCATTCACTAAGGAAAGGCTGATGCGAATTCCCAAGGGCCTCGGTTCGTGGCTCGTTATCATTCTATTGTTGTTGCTGCTGACAGCCGCCGGTTTCTTTGCGAATGAAGGCTCGCGCCTCGGAGATGCCGAGGTGCCCGCATCGGGTTACATTGCCATGGCACTCGGCGTGACCTTCTCGCTTATCCTCGGCTTCGGACTCATGGCCCTGCTCTTTTACAGCAGCCGGAAGGGCTATGACGAACCTGCCGTGCTGATTAAGGACCCGAAGCCAGGCGTCGATCCAGCTTCGCCCGCCTCGGATAGGGAATAACAAGTTTCGGCCGCGCTCAAATCTGCCCTGAATGTCGGCAGCCCTTCCTTCGGACAGGCCATGCTTTCGCGTCAGCGCGACAAATGATCGATGTTGGCAGAGTGCATGAGGAGATTTCCCCGCCGAGCCCGTCTCTAAGGTACCGGATTTCGAACCTTCACGCCCACCGCCGCTATTGCATTGCGAAATGCTCCACCCAGACCAAGCTCCCTTTCAAGTGATGCGGTTCGTCCTCTCAGCGAAGTCCGCGGACGGGATTCCACCTGTTTGAGAGCGCATCTTGGGTCGCTTGGGCAAACTGGATTCCGTCCAGGAGCGCTCGCATGGGCGGCACTGCTCGGCTCTTTCGACGCGAAGGAAAAGACAACGTGGAACTCCTCTTTTCGACTGGGCAAGTCCACCGGGATGATCGCTTCGACCGCTGGCCTAGCGTGTGTGCAAAACAAATTGTGGATCGCGACTCTCGTCCGGAAACACGGACAGGTTCAGAGGCCGCAATCGAGGCCGGATCTGTCGGTCACCTGGGTCTTGTCTAATTTCGCAATTCTCCGATGCTCGTCACCCACATCAAGGTTCACGTTTCTCATACCAGACCCGACGATCTGTTCCTGTGCAGCTAGATTTCGGGCGCCGCGATAAATTGAGCAGGACGCGCCGCTGTGTTCATGATAGCTTCAATGACCATGTGGCTTCTCGACGCCATATATGCAATAACCGCGCGGCTACAGGCGCCTTGGCGGCATAGTTGCAACAGTTTTGCGTCTTCGTCCCTTGTTGCCAACGCGAGATCGCTTGGTCCCGGCAGGAACAATGGCAACACGGCTTGCAACTTTCCCAAGCTGTTGAGCGAACACTACCCCTAGCCTCTTATCGGCTGACTCTTCTTGTCGCCTCAGAATCCTGATCCAAGCTCCGCTTCGACACCAAGCAAGGTCGACATGAGCGCCGCCTTGAACATCTCGCCTCACAGATTATCAACCTCGTCCCTGACGTCCTGCATTTCCGGCGATATCGGCGCCGGGCTGGCGATAAGCACAATGGAGAGATGCGCCCCGCTGGGATGGTTGGCTTCCGGGTACAAGCGGCATTGACATCATCGAGGCGCTGCATCGCATCCGAAACGATTTGCGGCCAACGCCATGATCTTGTCGGCACGAACAGACGTTCCTCCGTTCACGAAGGCGGCCTCAACAGCTTCCAGCTATGCTTCCTCGCTATGTAGTGTCTCAGAAAGTCGAGTACGCCCGCTTTCATGGCGCTAGCAGCAACCTGAATACTGTCCTGAGACCGCCGAAGCCACGCGCCGCGTCAATACCCTTACACGAAAGCGAAGTCCCTTCAATCCCTGATCGACGACATTTCCAATTAAGATGCCCGCCCATCAGCGGGCATTAGCGTGCGCACGATCGAGGTTCAGCACGCGCGTATGATGGTCCGGTTGGGCAGCCGATCAAACTGCGGAAGCGCTTTGTCTCGGCATCAGGGCGCGGCTGGCCTCACGTAGTTCGTGATCAGGGCTAAAGCTCAGGGCGATGAGTTGGGACAGAATTGCTAGCCGCCGAGCCGCATGGAATCATGTTCGTTCTTCTCCTTAGCACATTTCGATCGATAATCCTGACGGTGCGTTTTCCCGACAGCGTGATCGCGCCACGCTGCTGCAGGTTAGTGAAGCAACGACAAACGGTTTCGACCGAAACTGAGAGGTACTCGGCGATGTCGTAACGCGTCAGGGGCAATACGACCTGACCCTTGTCATTCGACGAACGGCTCGCTAACGCAAGCAGGAATGAACCGACCTTTTCGACCGCCCTTACGCCGCCGATGATCAGCAATTGATCCTGAATCCGCGACAGGTTCTGAAATGCGACATTGCGGAGCTCGCGGGCGAACTCCGCATCGCGCTGCGCCAATTGCTCGACCCTCTGACCAGAGTAACTCGCCAGCGCTGTTTCCTCGGCGATCGCCTCAACCGTCAGATCTTCGTTTCTATCGACGACGACGAAGAAGAAGTCTCCCGGCAACATCAAGTCGAGAATCTGCCGCCGCCCGTCTGAACGGATGGCGGATCGGCGGACCGCCCCCAAAATTACGTAGTACCAATGGGCCGTCAGCTCCGAATTGACTGGAACCTCCTGGCTCCTGGCAAGCAGCATAATCTTTGCATGCTCATCGAGCCGTTTCATCGCATGGTTCTGCGCGGCTAACATTCGCCGATAATAGTCCAGTGCGCGCGTTTTCGCCTTCATGCCTGCACCTTCCTGTTCTCGTTTTTCTTTATGCTGCCCGTTCCCACCACACTAACCTTGTTATCGCCTTGATGATCCGACCCTTTTACGAATCTGCGTACCGTAAGAATACGTAATCGGCCGCCAAGGAGGTCCTTACGGACGGCAATAATTGACCGTAGTCACGACACGTTGGCGCTGCGTGCGCTTGTAAGAACGAAATTCGGAAGCAAGCGTAGGCGGACGAGAAGGCGCAGATCAACCAAGTGTAACGTCCGCGGACAGATGACGGCCGCAAGACCGACCATCAAGAATAGTGCCAAGAGACTAAGACCACTTGTCCAATTGCAGTCGGCTACTGCTCAAAGCTGACGCCTTGCTGGAGAAGCAAATTGATTGAAGATCCTGACGCGCTGAAACGTCTTTCCGTTTCGCAAGCGCAGGACGTGACCAAGCCGCGGTCGAAGAGGCGATGGAAGAACTTTATCAGCTCGCAAGGAGCGATGAGAATGCTGCAGTGGTGAAGGCCGGGCGCAAGCTCGAGGCTTTGATATCGCGCTGCCACGTTGATCCTCAGCTTTTGGCGCGTGCCCCCAGGATTGCGATCACTGCATCATCAGAGCCTTGCTGCGTGCCGCCGACATCGAGCCCGGTCTCATGTTCCGGTAGGCGTCAATCAGCGCGTGATTGCAAAGCGATGCCGCGCTCTTGCGATCTCGTCTGCAAGGTCGGTTTGGCGGCTGATGCGTTCCAACCATTTCGTCATAGTCATATCGCTGCTCTGACCTGTTTGGTTGACGATCGTCAGTGAGGGCGGTTCTTGAGGTGGCTAGGATTGCAATGAGGCTTTTCCCTTTGCAGGAGCCAGCGATGGACGGCGTGGTGACAGCG
This sequence comes from Bradyrhizobium brasilense, assembly GCF_029714345.1. Taxonomy (NCBI): domain Bacteria; kingdom Pseudomonadati; phylum Pseudomonadota; class Alphaproteobacteria; order Hyphomicrobiales; family Nitrobacteraceae; genus Bradyrhizobium; species Bradyrhizobium brasilense. Next base: position 1,706,453 of record NZ_CP121669.1, on the reverse strand, counting down.
AGACCAACGCAAGAAGCGAACCGGGAGACGGATACCGCACCACTGTTCCAGCCGTACCGCCGTGGTCCATTCAATCTGCCCCATCGCGTGGTTATGGCCCCGCTGACGCGCTCGCGCGCTCGCCAGCCCGGCAATGTGCCGGGCGCGTTGGCGGCCTGCTACTATGCGCAGCGCGCCTCGGCCGCGTTGATCGTCAGCGAAGCGACGCAGGTGTCGATGCAGGGTCAGGGCTATGCATGGACGCCCGGCATCCATAGCCGCGAGCAGGTCGAGGCGTGGCAACGTATCACCGACGCGGTGCATCAGGCGGCGGGCCTGATGTTTTGCCAGCTCTGGCATGTCGGCCGCATTTCACATCCGGCGTTACAGCCCGACAACATGCTGCCCGTCGCTCCCTCTCCCATCATTCCTGCTGGAAAGGCCTTCATCGAAAATGAGCGGGGCGAAGGCGCGCTCGTTCCCTTTATACGACCTCGCGCACTTGAAATTGAGGAGATGCCCTACGTGGTAGCCCAATATGTGCGTGCCGCAAGAAATGCAGTGGCGGCCGATTTCGACGGCGTGGAGATTCACGCGGCGAACGGCTATTTGCTCGACCAGTTTATCGAAAGCGGCACCAATCGGCGCGTCGACGCCTACGGCGGTGCGGTGGAGAACCGCAGCCGCCTGCTATTTGAAGTCGTCGAGGCCCTGATGCCGGTCTGGGGACCGGATCGCATTGGCGTGCGCATATCCCCGTTGGGGAAATTGAACGACATATATGACGATGGCCCGCAAGCAACCTTTGGCTATGTGGCCGAACGCCTGAGCGAATACGGGTTGGCTTATCTACATATGGTCAACCCCGCACTGGAGCAGATGCAAAGCGGAAAGGAACCGGATCCAGCCGCTCTGGATATGGCGAAGCTGGTCCGGAACAGATTCAGGGGAACCCTGATCGTGGCAGGCGGCTTCGATGCCGAGAGCGGAGCGCAGTGGCTTCGGGAGGGATGGGCCGATCTGATCGCGTACGGCCGGAAATTCCTCGCAAACCCCGACCTGCCAGAGCGTCTGCGTCTCGGCGCGGCGCTCAACGCCGATGATCCCAGCACTTACTACGGCGGAGGTGAGAAGGGATATACCGACTATCCGTCGCTGGCCCAGGACCGTGGCGAACAGCCCAAGGCGTGCGTGGACCAGACCTGGCGATAATCAAGCTGGCATTTTACAAGAGCGCATTGAAGGCCGTCATGGTCTTATCGACTCTCACATACTCATGGTGATCGACGCAGCGAGTGCCGCCCGGCCGAGCCCGATGCGAGGACCATTCGCAATGTTCAATCCATCAACCCCACCACCGGTGAGCCGCTTGCGTCATATGAGGAATGGCCGACCGATAAGACGCAAGACGTCGTCGGCAAGGCGCACCGCGACTACCTCACCTGGCGCCGAACCGGTTTCGAACGTCGCGCTTTGCTGACGCGCAATGCAGCCGAGATCCTGAACAAGAAGGCGCGCGAGTATGCGCAACTAATGGCGGAGGAGATGGGAAAGCCCCTCCAACAGGGCGTCGCAGAAGTAGAGAAATGTGTCCAGCCTGCGAGTTCATTGCCGAAAATGCGGAGCATTTCCTGATGCGTCACCCGGTATGAACGGAGGCACGCAGGACCTTCGTCACGTTCAATCCGGTCGGAGTGGTGCTCGCGGTCATGCCTTGGACTTTTCCTTCTGGTGGGTTTTTCGCTTTGCGGCGCCGAATCTGATGGCGGGCAATGCCGCGTTGCTCGAGCATGCCTCGAACGCGCCGGGTTGCGCGCTCGCGATCGAACAGATCTTTCGCGACGCAGGCTTTCCCGAAAATCTGTTCCGCACATTGATGATCGGCAACAAGCAGGTCGACGCCCTGATCGAGCATCCGCTCGTGCGCGCGGTGACCCTGACGGGTAGCGGCGCCCCCGGACGCGCAGTCGCGAGCAAGGCTATCGCCGCGCTCAAAAAGACCGTGCTCGAGCTCGGCGTCAGCGAACCCTTATCTGATCCTGGAAGATATCGATCCCGACTCCGCGGCTGCCATCTGCGTCAGAGGCCGCAGGTGAATTCGGGCCAGAGCTGCATCGCCGCCAAGCGATTCATCGTGGTCGAAAAGGTCTGGCCGGCTTTCGAGAAACGCTTTGTTGAGCTGATGAGCCAGACCATGATGGGAGACCCGTTCGAGCGTGGGACAGAGATAGGTCCGCTGGCGCGGCACGATTTGCGCGACACCTTGCACCGGCAGGTCGCCGCAAGCGTCGGAAAGGGAGCGCGCCTGTTGCTCGGCGGCACCGTGCCTAATCATCCGGGAGCCTACTACCCCGCCGACAGTCCTCACCGACGTGAGGAAAGGCATGCCGGCCCATGAAGAAGAGTTGTTCGGTCCAGTTGCGGCAATCATCCCGGCCCGGAGCGCGGCCGACGCGATTGCAGTCGCGAACGACACCCCATTCGGGCTCGGCGGCGCCGTGATCACCCGCGATATTGAGCGCGGCGGACGGATCTCATAGTTCGAGATCGACTCTGGAACGGTCTTCGTCAATGACAACGTGCGTTCCGATCCGAGGGTGCCCTTTGGAGGCATCAAGGAAAGCGGCTATGGGCGTGAATTGTCCTGCTACTGCATCAGGGAGTTCGCCAACATCAAAACCGTGATGGTGTACTCATGAGGCTGCAGGCGCAGCTGAAGGCGCATGCTGGCGCAACCATTGGCGTAACACCTCGGCACCCACAGCGCCCGCGCGCTGCGCGACGACATTGCCTTTATGGAATAGCATCAGGGTTGGAACGCTTCGAATGTTGTAGCGGGTCGACAGCTCGGCTTCCGCCTCTGTGTCGACCTTCAGGAAACGAAGTTCCGGTTCGAACTCGCCGGCCGCACGCTCGAAAATCGGCGCCATCACCTTGCATGGCCCGCACCATTCCGCCCAGAAATCGACCACGACGGGAATATCGTTGCGCTGGACGTGGGTGGCAAAGCTGCGAGCGGAAACCGGCGTCGGATGTCCCGTAAACAGGAGTTGGTGGCAATGGCCGCACTTGGCCCGGCGCGCATCTTTCCCGGCCGGAATTCGATTGATGCTCGTGCAATGCGGACAAACGATGTGGCGGGCTTGTGCACTCATGTCGGATGGCTCCCGAATTGGCTTCAATGCGTTGCCAAAGGTTGTTTGCCGTCTGGCGGCGGAAAGGTCGCATCGAGATCGGCGAGATCCTGTGGTGTCAAGCGAACGTCGAGCGCGCCATGGTTCTCGCGAACATGCTCCGGCTTGCCCGAATGCGGTATCGCACATACGCCGTCCTGGCGCAGCACCCATGCCAGCGCCACTTGTGCCGGGGTCGCGCCGAGACGAGCCGCAATGGTCTTGAGTGTGACATGACGCAACACACGGCCCTGCTCGATCGGTGAATAAGCCATAACGGGAACGCCGCTGCGCTGGCACCATGGCAAGAGGTCGAACTCGATGCCGCGACGCTCGAGATTGTAGAGCACCTGATCGGTCGCGACGTTGGCACCATTGGGCAAGTCGACAAGTTCCTGCATGTCGCCGATATCGAAATTGCTGACGCCCCAGTTCCGGATCTTGCCTGCGCCTAGCAAAGCCTCGAAAGCGTCGACGGTTTCTTCCAGCGGAGTGCGTCCTCGCCAATGCAGCAGATACAGATCAATCTCATGCACTTCAAGCCGGGCTAGACTTCGGTTGCAAGCCGCTACCGTGCCCTGTCGGGTGGCGTTCTGAGGCAGCACCTTGCTCACAAGAAAGATTTCGTCGCGCCGTCCTTTGATGGCCTCGCCGACGAGCCTCTCGGCGCCACCATCGGCGTACATTTCGGCCGTGTCGATCAGGCTCATGCCAAGATCGATGCCGAGGCGCAGCGCTTTGATCTCGTTGCTCCGGTTCAGCGGATTCTCGGCCATGTGCCAGGTCCCTTGGCCGAGCATTGGAATGTGTTCACCTGAAGGAAGTAAGGTAGTGCGGGTGGCCTCGGTGACGGTCATGACGCGGGTCCTTTGTTCTTCACGGCAGACTAATTTTCACGCATAGCCCAGCGTGACGGATGGCGCAAAATTGAACATCGCCGGTGCCTGGATCGACAAACCAGATCACCGGCAGGAACGAGTTGAATATCGCGGAGCCCGTCACTGGATGCGCGACATATGTCTCGTTTAGCGATGGCCTGCCGATCGTCGGGTCGAGTTTGACGCACGAGCCATTGTTCGCCGTCAGGTCACGATAGTTGTAGCGCGCCGAACAGACGAAAAATTGATTTTCTTTTTTGTCAATCACATAAGCCGTAGCCGTCCGGTAAGAGGTGTTGGACTTGACATCCGGCTCAGGGAACAGCTCGTAGCGCACGCTACCTTGGCCGAACGCTGGGGATACGACAGCGATCGCGAGAAACGTGACAATGCCTTGCACTATCTTCCGCATGGCCAATCCCGAACGAATGAGCCACACTAGCCTCTTCATCGCCAGCAAGAGTTGACCGCTATCAATTCAAGAGCGGAAACCGCCATTGCTGGCCGATACCTGCCAACCGCTAACCGGTCCGTGTTACGCTTGCCGCGCTATCGGCGTTCGGTATGCCCCTGAATCGCACAGCTTGCGCCCGATAAGATGCGCCTCTCATGGATCTGAGATACGCAAAGTGTCGCAACCAAGGGCTGATTGACAGATATCAGCGCGCCGATTCCGCATGGCCGGTTGTTGATGGTCTTCACTACCTGTTTCGCGTGGGCACGCATCTAGCGTGAGGAATATGCAATCGGCAAAGCCTCATTACAACGAGACCTGCTCCCATTACGCGTCGATGCGGCAGATCCACGCCTTCATCGAGCATTGGCGGCATGGTGATTTTGGATGTGCGATTGCTCTGGCTAGTGCCGCATCGGAAATGTTGCCCGAAATCGAAGAGCACCCTTTCGGGAGCTGGAAAACATCTCGCGCGTCAATGAGAGCTCCAACTGGTTGATCCGCGGCGCGTCTCGAGAGCCCCTGAAATGCGGTCAAATCGATACGGTAGTTATTGAAGAGCTCGACGCCGTCCTCGCGATCCATCGCGTGATCCTGACGTTCGAAGCGGTCTTTTGGACGGACACGACCCCGCAAATGAAGAGCTTTCGCAATTGCGCGCGCACGCAATGCAGGTCGCGTCTCAATCATCGTGAGACAGGGCAACTGACCCCGGTCTAAAATTGCTCGTTGTCAACGACCGCGTTGACTCACCGCGTTATCATCCAGACCACGACCGCAACTCCATCCCGACGCGAGAGTGATGTGTTCCAAACGCGCCTGAAACGACCCATTGCCATTTCAGCTGCTTGTATCCTCGCGCTGGCATCACCGATACTATCGGCGCACGCACGCGACGACGGCCGCCATGCCAATTCGCCGCTGAAGGCCTGGTTCGACCAGCTCAGATCGGGCAAGGGGCCCTGCTGCTCCGACGCCGACGGCACCGCGGTCAGCGATGTCGATTGGGAAACCCGCGACGGCCACTACCGCGTACGGCTCGACAACCAATGGATTGACGTTCCGGATGAAGCTGTCATCACCGAGCCGAATAGAGTGGGAAGAACCATGGTTTGGCCGATCCGCGACTACATGGGAACTACGGTCCGCTGCTTCATGCCGGGCAGCATGACTTGATTTGAAATGCGCGTGGATTATTGATCCCGAGGCACCTGATCTTAGCCCAGCGCCAGGGTGACTTCCTCCGCAAGCTCGCCGTCAGTCCATGGCTGCTGTAACGTCGCTCTGTAAAAATCCGCATCCTGCATTCCTTCAACTGGTTATCTCGCCATTCCCGGTCATCAATAGAATGGTGGAGAGAGTGCAATTGGTTTACCTTTCTGGCAAAGGCCGATCCATTCTTTTCCGACGAGGCAAGTTCCAAATGGAGATGTAAGCCGAAGGTGGCGTACACTTCCTCGCGTGGCAGTCTGCGGGCGAAGAACATCTGGCCTCAGCCAGCACGTTCAACGGTCGACTACGATGACTTCCGTCCGCTGTAAGTCGGGCCGCGACGTGTTCACTAATTCGAGCAGGCCGGCTAGAGGCGCAGTATCCGGTTACGCTCCTTCTGCCGCTCCGCCGCTAGCCCGGCAATCCGGTCATACTCCTCGGCCATCTTCAGCAGGCGATCGGCTGAGATTCGTAGGCCGAACTGCTCCGCTTTGCCTCTCGTTTTCGCGGCTCGTTCTTGCCAATGTCGTGGATCAAGCACATCTGCTATATTCAGCTGCGTACTTACTCATCTTGAGGCAATGTTTCGAATCTGCCCGGGAGCTTACAGGTCATGCCGTCATAGCGCAGGCGCCTGAATTCGATCCGTCACATCAGCTGATCTTGACGGCCATCAATTTCCGGCCCGCGCCTCATGTGCTTTATTTTCGCAACCGACGGCAACATCCAACATCGCCAAGCGTTGGGCACCACTGCCAACCGGTCACATTGCAAGGAGAGACAGCATGAGAACTTTCGTGATAGGCCTTGCGGGTATCATGACGACTTTGGCCGCATGGCCCAGCTCAGCTCAGGTCTGGGAAGAGGAAGTCATTCGTCCTCCACCTCGCGTGGTCGAACGCGACGTGGTCGTGCGCGAGCCGGCGTGGCATAGCTACGCCTGGGACGACTGCCGGATAGTAGTCGAGCGCCGCCAACGGCCGGACGGCACTTTGATCGTTCGCAAAGTCCGGCGCTGTTAGAACTCGCGACAGGTGCCTGCGCTGGCAGGCGGTCGGCGCACGAGGATCACGCCGTGCCCGCTAAGAAACCGTCGATCTCAATACGATAGCGGCGGCGGGGGCCGCGGCGTCACGGATGGACCGCTCGCGGCTGGGAAGCTTGAGCTGCACCATGGATATTGGACCTGTCGAGGCAGTGAGTTGCGCCGTTTGGCGGCTTCCCAACAGTCGACGTTGGATGCGGACTCATGGGGCTCGCACAGATTGCCCCTTGGGCTGACAGTGTTCCTCCCAAGCTCTACGGTGGGACAGAAAGGGTCGTCGCGTGGCTGGTCGATGAGCTCGTAGCGTTTGGACACGACGTGACCTTGTTTGCGAGTGGTGATTCGAGAACGCACGGCAAACTCCATCCTTTCTGGCCTCGTGCTCTTCGGCTTGGCCGCCCAGCCGCGATCCCATGGCGGCGTGCGCCGCTCTGTTTGAGGCCATGTCGAGCCGCGCAAAGGATTTTGATGTGATACACGCCCATATTGATGGGTACATTTGCCGCTGTTGAGCCAACTCGCTGTACCTTTCCTCACCAGAATGCATGGACGCCTTGATCTACTTGGCCTCTCTGACGGGGCTCGGGAGTTTCCAGCGGCCTCTTTCGTGTCAATCTCAGACAATCAGCGTCTGCCGCTGGCCGCTGCGAGCTGCTGCGGCACGGTCCATCACGGCCTCCCGCATGATCGAAGCAATGGCACGCGCGACGCCTGTAATTTGCTCGGTACCAGCTGGAGGAAAACATACGGGGCTTCGTGGTCGAGGGTGAGGAGGAAGTAGCTATGCGGTTAGCCGTCTCGGCCAAGTTTGACCGCCGCAGGGTACGTGTACGTTCGAGGAACGCTTCACGGCAAATCGTATGGCAAAGGAATACCTCGCGCGTTCGGAGGCTCCCGAAGGTCATTTGAGCCACCGCGCGTTAGACCGTGCACATGCGTTGACGGCCGTCAATGCGGCGAACGCGATGGCAGCGTAGCGCATGCCAATGCAGATCAAGCCTCCGAAGCCATCGATTGGTAATCCGGGGGACCGATACTCTGGTTTTGAATGTGCCAATCAAGGAGACAATCAATGGTGACTACAATGCAACGCGCACCCGCGACGGAGAGCGGAACTGCGTCTTCCCTGATCGCAAGCGACCGCGTCGAAGGCACCGCGGTCTATGATCCACAGGGCAAGCGCATCGGGAAGGTCGAGCGGCTAGTGATAGACAAGGCCGGCGGCCGCATCGCCTACGCGGTCCTGAGTTTTGGGGGATTCCTCGGTATCGGTGGGAGCCACTATCCGATCCCTTGGCCGATGCTGAACTACGATCAGAAGCTCGGTGGATATCGCGTCGACATCACCGAGGAGCAACTCAAGAAAGCCCCGAAGGCCGAACCGGTGGAAAGCTGGGAGGAGGTAAATCCGGACCGCGACGAGCGGGTCTATGGTTATTGGGAGCAACCCGCCCCGGTGCAAGAGGGCCACACCTCGTCCCTCATCACTAGCGACAGCGTGGAAGGAATGCCGGTCTATGACGTACACGGCAAGCGCATCGGGAAGGTAGAGCGCCTGATGATCGACAAGCTTACCGGCCAGATCGCCTACGCGATCCTGAGTTTCGGCGGCTTCCTCGGCATCGGAGAGAGCCACTACCCTATTCCCTGGTCGATGTTGACCTGGAATGAAAAGCCCGATGGCTTCCAGGTGGACATCACCGAAGGAGAGCTTGAGAACGCGCCGAAGATCGAGCAAGGGGAAATCTGGGAGCAAACAGCTCGGGCCCGCAACCGGGACGTCTACGACTATTGGCAGGTCAGATATTATTGGATTGCGGCCGCATCCGACGTCCCGTGAACACTATCGCGGGCCTCTCATCGAAGCATCACACCTCGGCGCGCCGCCGAAATCGTCGATTCCAGCGCAGCGGACGCGTATCGCTTGGCAATCGCGCCCCGGCCGCGCGCTCGAACTGACGCAAAGGCGATAGCTGAGCGGTTCGAGCATTACGAATCTCGCGCCGGAAATTAGATCTCGCGCTGGAAGTTGCACATCATAGATTAACGAGCAAAGTAGTGCACCTTGTAGCGGAAGTCGGCCACAAACCTCGATCCGCGGCAAGGCCCTGCCATGCGCAATGCCGCCCTTCGAGCCTGTTGGCCCTCCCTTTGCCGACGCGACCTCGCGACGTCTTGCCGCGGGATGGGCTTGCCGTCATTCTCCAACGGACGTCACTCTCGTTTTTGCGGACGGTGACGCAGGCATTGCAGCCGATGTTGCGGCCGGCACCACTTACGCCGCCTTGATCTGACAAAGAGTGCCTTCGGCTCCGGCATGCCGGTCGACGGATCGTATCCGTAAGTCGTGAGCGTGTTCACGCTCTCGCCGAGTAGGATCGGATCGGCACCCTTCGGATACATGGGACGCAGATCGGTGCCTTCGTACCAACCGGCCAAGTGGAAAGGCATCCAGGCGACTCCCTCGCCTACTCTTTCCGTCACGAAGGCCTTCATGCGAGCCCTCGAATTGCTCTCCGGCCCGGTTACCGAAACCCATCCGCCATCCTTGATTCCGCGGGCGCATCCGTCGGCATCATGACAAACATCAATTTCCAGACAGATTCTTTCCTCCCGCCCCATCTACTGCGCGCCGATACCACAGCTCTCTTCGCTGTGATTGCCAAAAGTGAGAGTACCGAGGACCGCCTGCCCCGCCCCCTATACGCATCAGCAAACCGCAAGGCCGAACTGGTGAGGCGGCATTCATCGAGGCTCTCCCTTCGTGCAGCCACGCCACGCGTTACTGTTTAGGAGAAGGATCAACGATGCTCTTGGTTGCACCGCTCGGCGCGGGTTGCATGTCTGGCGGTGTGCCCCCTTGTGGACTTGTCGGTGGAGCGCCGCCCGTGCCGGTCGATAGTGGGCCGGTCCGGCCCTGTGGCTGGGGTTGACCGTGATTGTCCGGTAATACCGTGCGGCCGGTACTCCAAGGAGAGTCTCCCGACTTGTAATCTTCACTCTGCGGCTGGGCTCCGCCCATGGAGCTGCAAATGCCTAGGATGAACGCGGCAAGAGTGACGACCCAGGTGCACCAACTCAGCATGTGGTTTCTCCCTCTTGTCGAACCAGCGGAGCGGTGAGCCTAAGCGTAGACGCGTGGATTTCGGTCAGCATCGGCCGGTCGTACTCGAGATTGGCAACCGCAATCCCACCCGAAGCGACCACAACAACGACACAGTTCGAGAAGTGGGTTAGCGGCTCAACGACACCTCTGTTTAGCCTACATGCTGATCGACAGTGGGGACATGCGGCAAAAGTCCGAATTTATTCAGATCAGCCTATTCAGCAGCGTTCATCTTCTCAACACTCGACCGTCTTTCGTTCCAAGAGCGGAAGCGCTGCAGAGTATGCCGCTGCAGTTTTCTTATGGCGTTGACGGGGATCAACTTTCATGACTCGTAGTTGATCAACTGAAGATCCTAATCACGCGAACGATACCACTTCGATAACAGACATTCAACGAAAGCGGCTTCGCCGGCTTTTAAGTGGCGCATCGCAGTGGTTTCTTGATCTCGGTGAGATAATGGCGGGCAGACTTGCCAATGCGCGAACGGCGTGCCAGACCTCGGTGTTTTTCAGCCAGGTCTTGATTTCGCGATATCTTGTGTACGCCAGAGCAACGAGAGGCATTTTTATCAACTTGTCTCTGGTAAGACCGAACAGGCGCTCGATCAGGACGAGCTTCGAAAGTTCGCCGACAATCGCCGACAATCAATGTGACGCGACAACAACCAGATGCCTGTGCCGATCAGCGTTGGTTTGAACTTTGACGGCAAAATTGATGACCCTCAATGAACGTCTAATCATGATGCCCGATGCTCCATCACCCAGGTGCTGAGCAGAGGAGCAACCCTCAGATGAGGATATTGATCGTATTAACCTCGCACGACCGACTTGGGAACACTGGGAAGAAGACTGGCCTCTGGTTCGATGAATTCGCTACGCCCTATTACATCTTCAAAGACGCCGGCATCGTTCTCACACTTGCATCTCCCGAAGGAGGCCTGCCTCCGGTCGATCCAAGAAGCGAGTGGGCCGAGGCGGAGACCGAAGCGACTATTCGCTTTCGGCGCGACAGTCACGCGCAAGCCGCGTTTGCGAACACCCGGACGCTGTCGAGCATTTCGGCCTGCGACCATGATGCCGCCTTCTATCCGGGCGGCCACGGGCCGTTGTGGGATCTCGCCAATGACCCCCACTCAATCGCACTGATCGAAACGATGGCCTGCACGCGTCGCCCATTAGGGCTCGTCTGCCATGGGCCCGGCGCGTTGCGTCATACCATGGCATCGAATGGGCTTCCCCTCGTCGCCGGCAAATCCGTCACCGGATTTTCCAACATCGAGGAGGCTGCAATTGAATTGACTGACGTCGTACCGTTCCTGGTCGAAGATATGTTGAGGAACAACGGCGGCAACTATTCCCGGAACGAGAAGTGGCAGCCCTATGCCATCTCCGATGGCGATCTGATCACGGGACAAAATCCAGCATCTTCGGAAGCTGTTGCCAACGCTCTACTCGATCGACTGGGGATCAATGGCCAGACGCAAAAGTTGGTGGCGTCGCGGCTCGGAGCGTCTGAATAGTATTGCGGGCTTTGCCAATAGGAGCTCATCGAGTGAGCAGCAGCCCCATCAGCGACGGGACAGCCAAGCGCATGAAACCGTTTCTAGGTTCACTTAACCTGTTTGACTGGCGACTTCACCGCCCATTTCACTCCTGCCCTTCCGCCAGCAATGCCTTGCGAACCATCTCGAACTCCCGCAGCGAAGCAGGGTCGACCTTGGGGAACTGCAAATCGAGCCTTTCGAGCGCGCTGACGACAGTGGAGCCGATCACCACTCGCGCGAACCATTTGTGATCGGCCGGCACCACGTGCCACGGCGCCGCCTCGCTTGAGGTATGCCTGACAACGTCCTGATACGCCGCCTGGTATTTCTCCCACAGTGCGCGCTCGGCTATATCGGCCATCGAAAACTTCCAGTTCTTCGAAGGCTCATCCAGTCGCGCGAGAAAGCGCTGGCGCTGCTCCTCCTTTGATATGTTGAGGAAGAACTTCAGGATGATTGTGCCATTGCGCGCGAGGTAGCGCTCGAAGGAAGAGATGTCCTCAAACCGCTCGCGCCAGATATTCCTGGTAATCAGCTGGGCAGGAATCTTCTCCTTAGCGCGAATGTCCGGATGCACCCGCACTACCAGGCACTCTTCATAATGAGAACGATTGAAGATGCCGATGCGGCCACGCCGCGGCAGCGCGATCACGCTGCGCCACATGAAATCATGATCGAGCTCAAGCGTTGACGGCTGCTTGAAGGAATGAACCTCGCAGCCCTGCGGGTTGATGCCCCTGAAGATGCTCTTGATGGCACTGTCTTTGCCGGCGGCGTCCATGCCCTGGAAGATCAGCAGCAACGACCAGCTGTTCTGCGCGTAGAGCTTTTCCTGGAAATCACTCAACCGTTTGTGGTTGGCCTCGATGATCTCCTCGCCCTGGCCCTTGTCGAGACCTCCCCTCTCTCTGGTCTTCTGCGATTTGAGGTGAAACTCGCTCGATCCGTCGAAGCGGAACGGAGCTACAAAGGGCTTCAACTGGGCTACGAGAGATTGCGAAGGCTTTTTGTTCATGGTGGTTGAGGTGTTGGTCGGGGTTGGCCCGCAGCATGAAATCCGGTGCAAGGGTATCGAAAGCGCGATTCGCTTCTTCCCGTTCAACGATCAGCATCGTCTCGTTGGCTGCAATCAATTTCCAGCATGCAACTCTGCGCCGCTTCGTTTGTGACATTGGAGATCGCATTACGTACTTTTACGGTGCGGGAATTCGCAGCAATTAGTTGAACGTTCTTGTGGGGCGATCGTTCATCTTTCCTGTCGGTTCCCTCGAAGCGTTACCCCCAGCCAAAGGAAGGGCGTGAGTATGAATAGAAGAACTTATCCCGTGGACTGCTATCGGCGGATACTCTCGGCACAACCACGCGCAGTGAACGGCTGAACCGTTCGCCAAGATCATGGCCTGCAATCATGGTCAGGAAATTCCCAAGTAATCCGGGGCCACCGGGCCATTGGAACTACGTTGTCAATAGCGTCGTCCGGCGCTCCTCCGTGCGTTCGGACGACCGGCGGTAGATGGTTGATCTAATGCTTCCGCGGGATTTCGTTGTCTCGGATATTCAGAACGAGGCCACGATTGAGGCCATCACCGAGTCGTTGTTTATCTCGCAGCCATAGGAGCCAGAATGCCCAAGCTGAAGACCAAATCAGGAGCAAAGAAGCGCTTCAAGGTGACGGCCACCGGCAAAGTGATGGCGGCCCACGCCGGAAAGCGCCACGGCATGATCAAAAGGACCAAGAAGCAGATTCGGCAGCTTCGCGGCACCCGCGTGCTGTTCAAGACCGACGGCGACAACATCAAGAGATACTTCCTGCCGAACGCCTGAGCGCGACCCGCGCGCCCACTTAGCCGAGTCGCGTCCCCGCTCGACCTGGCATGTCGCTCTGCTGGTGGGGGACCAAGCGGACATTCAGTAAGGGAATGTGAGCAGTTGCGAATTCTGGGTACGCTAACGCAGAACGTGCCACCCACCGGCTTGCGATCCGTCAATGCAAATGGTCGGACCGGGGGGATACTTGAGCCAGCATAAGCGGAGTAGTGAACATGGATAATGCGGTGCAAATCGTTCTAGGTCTATTGCTTCTCCTGTTAGTCGGTGGCGTCGCATATTACCTGTTGCAGCATGGATCGCAGTCCCTGCGGCCGGATCCGGCAATGCGGCGACAAGCGGACTTGCGACGGCAATCGGAAACCCAGCGGGACTTTCAACGCGTCTTTTCCATGACGAGCGCGCAGGGGAAGGAGGGCCTGATCAAGCGCTGGATGGATCGGACCGGCTGCGACCGCACGGAAGCCATGCGACTGGCAATGGAAGAGTGGCGCCGGGATAACCGCTGAGACCCAGGTCTATTTTCAGTCAGTTAAGCGCCAGGTCCGATTGCCCCTTTAGCCCTGACTTGCTTTACGGCCGTCAACCAGCCTTCCGACGGACCAACCGGCGTCCATTCTTTCGATCAGACCGCCGACGACCTGTCATGAGACCATTCATGACGCCGCCGGACGTTCTTCAGAAAAATCCGCTGCACCGTATGCCTCGATCAGCGCATTTTCGCCCGTTGCTTGGGATCGACTGTTATCTGATGCCGCGTATCGATGGCGTTCCGAGCGTAAGACCTCTATCCAACGATCTCCCGCACTCAGCGCACCATTGAGAATTGTCTGCGGTCAGATATCGGGGCGTCGTTACATTGCCACGAGCCATTTGCCATGACATGCCCTTATCGATGCGCCGGCCATGTTGCCCCGCGGCGTCCAAATTCTCCCGGCCGTCTTGGCCGTCAGATAGAGTTCGATCAAGTCGTTGCGCCGAAGCCTGCGAGCTCAAGGTCCCGCCGCCGGATCGCTGGGTGCGTTCTGCAGAATCTGCCCGAGAATGCGAACCTGGACCGGCGCGGCCAGCCGACCGCTTCATGTTTCCCGGTCATCGACATCACCAACGCTGATGGGCCGGTCGTCGAACTTACGGTGACTGCCTGGATCAGGCCTTCCGAGGTAGACGACGTGGAGCAGCAGCAGGTGATGGACCGCATCGCAGCCCTGGTGGCTCGAAGCCTGGACAAGGATCTGGCGATCGGGCGCGCGAAGGGACTCGGAGGATGTCCGATGATAAGCGTTTCCTGAGATCGTCATGGCCTCACCCCTTACTATCGGCTCCGCATTCGACGGTCGCCTTAAGCTCGTCAATCGGCTCTCCGCGCATCACACGACGACATCGCCGGTCCGCTCCTTGCCAGCGCAAGCGATGCAGATCGCTCCGTCCGGGAGCGCGGACGTTGCGTGATATCAATGCGCCGCGCCGTCCGACCTCTATGATTGATAAGATGGCGGGCACACCGGTTGGCACATTCGCTGCGCCCGAGCGCGAAAGACCCATCGCATAACAGAAATGCCCCCTTCGCAACCATCTTCCTGATCGCGATGGTCTGCGTTGCCATTGTTCTTCTGCGTTGCCATTGTTCTGATGCTCGTGCCCACAGCGCCAGGGCGGCAGCGGTCCGCAAACAAAAGCCGGTAGCGTGCTTATAAGGGGTAATCGACCCCTGGCCTGCTAAGCAACATCGTCCGTGCTATGCGCCTTCAGGACCATGGCCCCTGTACAGCGGAAGCATTCCAGGGAAAGCCTCGCGGCGCGTGCTGTGCCGTCAGCCACTGGTCGGTAGTGAAAGCCTCGATGGCCCAAGAGCCGTTGAACCGGCCGAGGCCAGAGTTCTTCTCGCCGCCAAACGGACAGGTCGGCAAATCGATGACAGGCTGATCATTGACATGGGCCATACCGACCTGCATTCGCTGGGCAAAGTGCATGCCCCGGTGCACGTCGCGCGTGAACACGGCGCCGCTCAATCCAAAACTCGTTTCATTGGCCACAGCCAACGCTTCTTCGGCGTTGCCGACTCGGAGGATCGGCGCCACCGGCCCGAATATTTCCTCTGCTGCAAGTTCCATTTGGTTAGTAACGTTCACGAAGATATGCGGCGGCAATACCAATCCATTTGGCTCGCCGCTGAGCACCGGCTTAGCGCCGTCTTCGCGCGCGCGGCCAATGCGTTCTATCAATTTGCGAAGCTGCGAGTTGTTGATGATCGGGCCGACCATGGTGTCACTGTCGCTGGGATCGCCGATTTTCAGCCTCGCGACCCGCGCGGCGAAGCGCTCGACGAACGTGTGATAAACGGCCTCCTCGACAATGATGCGGTTAATAGCGATGCAGATCTGGCCCTGGTGCAGAAACTTGCCGAACACTGCGGCCTCGATGGCCTGATCCAGATCGGCGTCCGCGAGCACAACGAAGGGAGCATTGCCGCCGAGCTCCAGATCGACACGCTTGATGATCGGCGCCTCCGCCGCAAGTTTCGCGATGTTGCGGCCGACCGGCGTCGAGCCGGTAAACGAAACCACCCGCGGAACGGGATGACTGACGAAAGCGTCGCCGATTTCGCTGCCCGCGCCGACCACAACGTTGAGAAGTCCCGCCGGCAGGCCGGCTTCCTCGAAAATTTTCGCCAACAGTAATCCTCCTGTCACCGGCGTATCGCTCGCGGGCTTTACGACGACAGCATTTCCCACCGCCAGTGCCGGCGCGATGGTGCGGTTGCTCAGGTGCAGCGGCCAGTTCCACGGACTGATCGCGCCGACGACGCCGACCGGTTTGCGCCGAACCTGATTTTCCTTGCCCGGAATGTCGGACGGAATGATGCGGCTTTCGACGGCATGCGGCACCGAGGTGGCCCAAAGCATGACGGTATGAGTCACTTCCCACTCAAGCTTCGCCTTGAGCCGCGTGCTGCCGGATTCGCTGATCAGCCAATCAACGATTTCGCCGCGGCGCGCTTCCATGATCTCTGCCGCCCGGCGAAATACGTGCGCGCGGACGGACGGTGCGGAGGCAGCCCACTCCACCTGAGCCTTGGCGCCCCCTGCAAATGCAGCATCAAGGTCGCTGCGATCGGCCTGCTTGATTTCGAGGAGGACGTCGTCGGTATAAGGATTTGTGTCAACCAACCTGCTTTCTGCCCCGCCGTGGCGCCAGTCGCCAGCGATCGGCAGCAGTTCGAAGCGATCATAAGGTTGTAGGTCTATCGTTTGAACTTTTCCGCCAGGCTGTTTTGTGGCTTCGCCTCGATCGGAATTGCGTTTGGCAGTGCGCGCGACCATGTCCGTCCATCCCCTTGCCAGGTTGGGCTTCCGTAACCGACGATGACGATGCTCCGCCTTGAGGGCCGTCAACGTAATCGTCGGGAGCTTCATGCGCCATCAGTTGGTCTCGCTAGGGCGGGCATTGCCCACGCCTTTACAACCCACCTGCAACGCGGCATGGCATCAATAAAATCTCGGGATCGGACCTTCGTGCGGCGTCGGCCGGCCCGACAAGTCAAACATGATTTCATCAACGTAACACCAGCCCCAACCTTCGGGCGGATCATAGGCTTCAATGATCGGATGTTTGGTTGCATGGAAATGCTTCGTCGCGTGGCGGTTGGGCGATTGATCACAGCAACCGACATGACCGCAGGTTCGGCAGACACGTAGATGCAGCCATGGATCGCCCAGTTGCAGGCATTCTTCGCACCCACGAGCACTGGGAACAACGTCGCGAATTCCCGCCAGATGCCTGCAGCCTTGTGCCATTCCATACTCACCATACTCAATGTCTGTTCTAGTTCATGGTAGCGTGAGGGCCGGCTGGCCGGCCTTGACGATCGTCAACTTTTCAGTGCTGCCTATCGGGGCTGCATACCCCATGATCGCCATCGCACAGAGATGCGTAGCACTCCCCATCATCGGCTCGACAATTCTAGATCGTTCCTATGGGCTTAAATGCGGAGCCCAATCGCTGAACTGTCGCCGCGCGAACCCGTTTCACTCACGATCAATCATGGCCGCCAGCACCTCGCCAAAATCAGAGAAGGTCGTCTACGCTGCCGTTGTGGGCGATCTCCTGGTGGCTCTTACCAAGCTAACGCGCGCTATGCCTTTGCGAGCATCGTCAGCATCCCAGATTGCAACAGCCGGCTGGACCGATTCGCGGATACCGGGCGCGAGCTAAGGTCGGTCGGCCGATTGACTTGGCTTCTGCAACAGTGCTTCATGGCATAGCCAATCCGCCACGACGTGAGTCCGTTGGGACCGACGCAAACCGGGCTGACGCGACGACGGGAAATCGACCTGACCGAGAAAGGTCGGTGAATAGCCGATGCCGCGATCGGGACCGTCGGAGAGATTTCCAGTGAGACATATTCTCTGCTAGGCCAGCAAGAGTTCCGATTGCCTGCGGAGATACTGAAGAAGGTCGTCCGCCGGTGAGAGACTAGAGAGGCTTGACGGTACGGTAAGCTATCGTACGCGCCCATCCGCTTAAGAAAAAGGGCCCGACGATAGTCCGCCGGGCCAGGGGAGGAGCGGAAGACAACGTCTGCGGCCGACAGGCCGTCGATTGGATCAGAGTTCAGCAACTAACCCGCCGGACCGGCATCCTGAAGGATCGGGCCGAACAGATCCCAGCGCTCGCCGTTGAAGCGCATCATCTGCAACCGTTTGTGGAGACGGTAGTCAGTCGGCGAGGTATTGATCTTGATGCCAGGCAGCGCGAGGTCGCCTGTGACATCCTTGAGCGATGCCGCCTGCTTCATGGCGTTCTCGCGCGTCAGATCGTCGCCGCACTGCTGTAGCACGTCGACCGTTAAGAAGCCGGATTGAGCTGAGCTGGACAGTTGAGCGTGCGCGCCAGAGCGAGACCAACAATAGGCGCAAAAGTTCTCTGAACCAGGCGAGGATGCGACGGAGGTTGTGTCCGACGGCGGAGAGGATGACGTTGGCGGCATCGCCTGCGCGGCCCTTGAGGTAGCACCGGCCGAGGTGTCCTTCAGCTTTGAGGTGTCCGATGATGGGCTCAATGGCGGAGCGGCGGCGCAGCTCACGCTTGATGGCGCCAAAGACACCGCGCTTCTGGCCGGAGATGAAGACGCGGCGGGGATTTTGCGCGTCGTGGCCGCGGTAGCCCTTGTCGACATAGGCCCGCTCGATCGCACAGCCGGTGAGTGTCTCGGTGCGGTCGATAACGTCCCGCAATGTGTGACCGTCGTAAGGGTTGTCGGGCAGCGACCTGGCATGCAGCACGAACAGGCCACCGGGAGCCCGGCGATTGTTGGTAACGATGGAGGCCTTCACGCCGAACTCATAAGGTGCGGCGGCCTTGCCCTTGCCGATGCACTCCACCTCCGGGGCATGGAAAGAATAAAGCTTGAAGCCGCGCTGGCGCTGCTGCTGCGAGCGGATCTGCGTGGCCCGGCCAAGCGGGAGGGCGAACGCCTCCTCCAGCGTCGCCTGGCCTTCGATCTTGCGGCGGATGTCGCGGATGATCCGCCCCAGCCGGCTGCGCAGGATACGCAGCTGCCGCTGATGCCGGTTGAACTGTTTGGCATGAGCGTAACGGCCCGCCATCATCGCCGCGCTTTTGGCCACGCGACAATAGGATTGCCGCAGCCTGACCCGGTGCTTCCTCGCCAGGCGGTTCAGCCCCGGATCGCGGCATGCAGCAGTTTGGCGTCGGTCGGGAAGCTGATGGCCTTCGGTTGCACTGTGGTGTCGACCGTGACCCGCTTGAGGTCCTGGCTGCGTAACGCACCGGTCGCGTGCGCCACCCGAAGGCTCTCGGCCAACAACCGCTCCAGCTTGTCGCCGAGCCGCTTGCGCCAATGGCTCAGGTCCGAGCGCTCGTGCGGGAAAACGTGCCGGAAAAACTCTTCGCCGGTGAAGAACTGGAAGTACGGATCGTGCACCCAGCGCTCGCACACCCCCTCATCGGACAGCCCGTAAATGTGCTTGAGCAACAGCAGCCCGATCATGAAGCGGGTCTCGATCCCCGGCCTGCCGTTCTCGCTGTAGAGCGGGGCGATCTCGCCGTCGATCCAGTCCCAGTCGATCTTGCCGGCAAGCAGAACCAGTTCGTGCTTCATGTTGATGATCTGGTCCAGCCGTGCCCGGAACAGATCGTTCGATCCCGTCGTCTTGTGCTTCTTCGGCCGCATCGTCCCCTCGATGCGCCACACAAGCACGGTTCACCGCGAAGGGGAATCCACAGAACGAATTTGCAAGGTTTGCGACGCTCAAGCTTCACATCCCTGCAAATCTCAAACGCTCCCAAACCCCAAAAACAGAATCCCGTTCAATCGCTTACAGGCTTGTTCACAGCCGACTAGCACGTGGACCAGAAGCTGTGCCGCGCCATAGCCATAGGTATTGAAGTTCGAGCTCTTGTCTCCATCTGGATAATACTTCTCCATGAAGGCAAGATAGCGCTTTACGCCCGGATCGTCCTTCCATTGCGGATCGAGCGGCTCCTTGCCATAGTTGGTGCTGATGAGACCCTTGGCGTTTTCAAGCCCGGATGGTTTCAGGACGCTTCCGACGGAGGTGGCTTTCATGTCGACGATCCGCACCGGATGCCAGCCCATCTCGGCGGTCTTCCTGATCGCCTGCGCCGCCTGCTTCGGCGTGGCGGCGATGAAAAACAGGTCGGCGCCCGCATCCTTGATCCTGAGAACATGGGAATCGACGGTCGGATCGGACACTTCGTAGGACGCCTGCGCGACCATCATAGTGGCGGTCTTGTCACCGAGGCCCGCCTTGATGCCGTTCAGATAGTCCTTGCCAAAATCGTCATTCTGATAAAGCACGCCGATCTTGGCACTCGGATACTCCTTCAGGATGTATTGGCCATAGATGCGCCCTTCGACGAAGTTGTTTAGATCGTAGCCCATGGTCCAGGGAAAGTTCTTCGGATCGGAGAACCTCGAGGCGCTGGCAGCCGCGAACAGCTGCGGCACTTTCCTGGAATTGAGATACTTCTGCACGGCTGCGTTCGAAGGCGTACCGACAATCTGGAAAGTCAGCAGCACCTCGTCGCTCTCAATGAGCTTGCGCACCTGCTCCACCGCCTTCGGTGGCGAATAGGCGTCGTCATACTGAATCAGGTTGATCTTGCGGCCGTTAATGCCGCCCTGGTCGTTGATCATCCTGAAGTAGGCGGCCTCGGTCTTTCCGATCGAGGCATAGGCCGACGCCGGTCCCGAAAACGGCATGGTCTGGCCGATCTTGATCTCGGTGTCGCTGGCGCCTGGGTCGTATTTCTTCTGAGCATTGGCCGCAGAGATCGGCAGCGCGAGGGTCAACGCCATTGCCGCGGCCAGATGCAAGATTCGCTTCCTCATTCGTAATTTCCTTCGCAACTTGTTTGTTGAACGGGGTGTCAAGCAGAGCTTCACAGTGCGGCGGCCGCTTCCCTCAAGCTGCGCCGACGGCTTCGCGGGCGAGCGCGAGACAAGGGGCCGTCATATGTGCTCTCGCTATGCAAGCGAGGCGATCCTTCCGAACCCGCTGCGGTGAAAGATGAGAGGCTGCCTGCAGCTATGAACGACGACGGCGTGGAGTTTCAGCAGCACGATGACGTGATCGCCCGCCTCCAACTCCTCGCGGACAGTGCAATCATACTGGGCGATCCCCTCGGCGAGCATCACCGCACCCCTGTCGGTGATCTCGAAGGCGACGCCAGTGAAACGCTCTTGGGCCGGGCCGGCAAGCTGGCGGCACAATGCGCCGTGGTCCTCGGCAAGCACGGTGACGCCGAGGTGCTCGGCTCGGCGCAGATCGGGCCACGTGGTGGAGCCTTTCGCGACCGAGAATGACGCCAGAGGGGGATCGAGAGAGACTGACGTGAAGGAGGAGGCCGCAAGACCCACCAGCGTCCCGTCGACCTGCGCCGCCACGGCCACCACGCCCGTCGGAAACGCGCCGAAGGCGTCGCGTAATGTCCTGCTGTTCATCTGGTCCCTCATGGATGTCATGCGACTCGCGCTCGATGCGAGGTGGCGTACTCAACGACGAGATCGGTCACGGCGTCCAAAGCGGCGTGGCCGATCGCTTGCGAACTCCCAGCGGGGTCGCCGAGGACACCGTTGGGCGAGACCGCGGCGATGCCCTCGACGAACGCCCGCTGCAGGAACTCTTCGTCTACCGTGCCCAGGTATCCGGCTGCGGCCCGGTCGGGCCGAATCTTTTCGGGGTGCAGGACGAGCATCACCGAGGTCTCCGCTACGTCTGCGTGGCCACCAACATGGCTTCCCAGACCGGCGACCGACTCCGCGGACGTCCGCCACGCGTCGAGGATCGCGGCACTGTCTCTATAGACGATGACCCGAAGCGCCGGAGCGAGCGCTGCGGCCAGCCGCGGTTCGAAGTCGCGCATGATCGGGTAATTGCCGATGTGCCCGGAGAAGAGGACGACGCGGGTGAACCCGTGCGCAGCCAGGCTGCTGCAGTAGTCCAGGCAGATCGCCTCCAGCGTAGAGGGACGCACCGAAAGCGAGCCGCAGAAGCCGAGGTGGTGGGGCGAGTACCCAACCCGGACCGTTGGCAGAACCAGTGCAGTACCAAGCTTGCGGGCGATGCGGAGCGCCAGCGCGTCGGCATGATCGCTGTCCATTGACAGCGGAAGGTGAGGTCCGTGCTGCTCTATCGCGCCCAGCGGAAGGATCGCCGTGCGAGCACCGGCCGCGATCGCCTCAGCGATCTCGGAACTGGTCAGGTGTTCGATCCGCAGCTCTCGCGGTTGCTCGGAACGCATCACTTCTCGCTCCTTCAACCTTGGAGCCGCGCTTGGTCAGCGAACTCGTTGTGCTCCGCTGAGTCGTACATCTCGTCCACAAGGGCGCCGAACGAGGTGAGCACTGCAGCCCGACGGATCGTGCCCTTGGCAGTAAGCTCTCCCGCTCCCGGCGAGAGCGCACGTGGCGCGATACGGAAGTCCTTGAGCTGAAGGGGGCGCGCAAGCTCGGCGTTGAGATCCTCAATCTGTTTTCGCAAGCCCTCGTGCAAGGCGTCCCTGTCGAGCTTGCTGCCGCTCTCAGTCGGCCAGATGAGGACCGTGAGGTATTTGCGGCCGTCGCCGACGACCACGGCCTCCTCGATGAGAGAGCTGGCCTTGAGGCGCACTTCGGTCGGCTGCGGATTGATGGTCTTGCCGCCGCTGGTGACGATGATGTCCTTGGCCCGTCCGATAAGCTTGACCTCGCCGGAGGCGTCGATCTCGACGAGGTCGCCGGTGCGGTACCACTCGCCATCCATCACGTCCGCGGTCGCCTTCGCGTCGTTCCAGTAGCCGCGGAACAGCAGAGGCCCCTTCACCAGCAGTTCGCCTTCGCTACTGACCTTGATCCCAAATCGCGGGTCGGGCATGGCCTTGCCCACGGTCCCAGGCGGCGGAAAGGCGCGATCCCACTGCGCGAGGACCCAGCCGCAGGTCTCGGTCGTGCCGTACATCTCGCGCAGGTCCACGCCCCACAGCTGCCACAGGGCATGCACCTCGGGCGTCATCGCTCCCGACGCGGTCCAAGCGATGTTGACCCGGTCCACGCCCAACTTTGCGCGCAGGGGCAGGAACACCTGTTCCTGGATTTGATCGTAGCGCGCCTGCAACTCGGCAGGCACGGATTCGCCGCATCGGCGCGCGGCGGCAACCTCGCGGGCCACCGCCATCGCCTCCTCGTAAGATTCCTGGAAAGATGCCGGCGCGCCCTTGATCCCGGCCAGCGCGGCGCTGAGCAGCTTCTCATGCAGCCGCGGCGGCCAGACGATCCCAGTAGGACGTACGCCGCGCAGGGCCTCCGAGAGCTGGTCCAGGCGGCAGAAGGTCACCACCGCCCGGGTCATGATCGGCACGTAGACGCCGGACATTGCCGGAGAGACATGGGAGAGGCCCAGGAAGCTGAGCGAGTCTCGGCGGGTTGTGGTTACCTCCGGGTTGAGTACGGCGGAGCCAAGGACGGAGTACTGCAGGGTGCGGTGGGTATGGATGACCCCTTTGGGCGCTCCGGTGGAGCCAGACGTGTAGAACAAGGCTGCTGGTTGGTCGATGTGCCCGCCGAAGAGGCGCTCGTCGAAAAGCGCCGGGTTGGCCGTATCATGGCCTCGACCGGTGTCGCGCAGTGCGGCCCATGTTTTGCCGACAACCGTTCCCGGAAGTCCTGACGGGGAACCATCGAAGCTGATCACGGCTCGTAGCGCGGGAAGCTCCGTGGCAACTGAAGCGACCTTTGCCACGTCATTGTCGTCGCCAACAACCATGGCAACGGCTTCGCTGTGTCCAACCAGTTGCCTCACTTCAGCCGCGGAACTCATGGGGTAGACACCGACCGGAATCGCTCCGGCCGAGAGAATGCCAAGCGCCGCGATCACCCACTCGCCCCGGCCCGGCGCCATGATGGCAACTCTGTCGCCGGGCGCGACACGGAGGGCTGCCAGTCCGAGCGCAACCTCTCGTACGGTCGATGCGTACTGCGCCCACGTGGTCGGGATCGCGCACGTCCCATC
The DNA here is from genome assembly GCF_029714345.1 of Bradyrhizobium brasilense. Taxonomy (NCBI): domain Bacteria; kingdom Pseudomonadati; phylum Pseudomonadota; class Alphaproteobacteria; order Hyphomicrobiales; family Nitrobacteraceae; genus Bradyrhizobium; species Bradyrhizobium brasilense. The sequence goes on along the minus strand of NZ_CP121669.1, from coordinate 1,682,698 downwards.
CCACTGGCAAAATGCGACCTCGTCGGGTTCAACCTCGGCTCGTTCCTGCACCATCTGGGCGAAGGTTCGCTCGACGGCTTGGAAGTTGGCGACGCCGATATCGGTGACGCCGCTCAGTACCGGCACCTGCCGTACGCGGGCAGTGGCTGCGGGGACGGGGTTTGTGGCCATGGTCATCGCTCCGATTTGTGCAGGCCTACCGGCCTGAGTGTGGGGTGGGGTTTGGGGCGCCCCCTCGTCGGAGGGCCGCGACGACGCCCGCGCCTGTCTCCAGCCTTCGCGGAGGCCTCGGGCCACAGGGTCGTTGAACCAGCAGGCAGCCTTGGCGAGCGTCAGTTCGGCCTGGCGTCGATCAACAACGTCGTCGTAATCGTTCACGGCCTGCTTGAGCGCCGCATAGAGCACAGGCGCTCGGCGGCCGGCTTCTCGGGCCCGGCCGAGCGCCTCCTCCACCAGTCGACCAGGCTCGACAATCGCGTCGACGAGTCCCCACCGTGCCGCCTGCTCGGCACCGACGAGTTCACCGTTCAGCAGCAAGTCACGTGCAGGCCGTGTTCCGATCAGGCGAATGAGGCGCTGGATTCCCTTGTCCGCGGGCAGAAGGCCGTGTCTGATCTCGGGGAATCCGAACCGGGCGTGAGGCGCCGCGAGCACCACATCCGCGAATAGCGCGTACTCCACGCCGCCGCCGACGCAGTCGCCATTGACGGCGGCAATGACTGGAGCCGGGTATCGCTCCATCGCGACAAGAAGGTTATGGAAACCTCGCATTCGGACTTCGACCGGGTCGGCGGCGGCTCCGTCGGCTTCCTTGATGTCACCGCCGGCGCAGAAGAACCGCCCCCCGGCACCGGTGATCACTATCGGCGTGGGGTCGCCCTGGCCACGATCCCGGAACAGCGCCGTCATGGCGAGCAACAGCGCACGGTTCAGAGCGTTGGCCGGAGGCCTGTCGAGCGTTGCGACCACGACGCCGTCGTGGTCGGCCGTCCGCAGCCCGGCAGCCGCATCGCTTTCGTGCCGCACGGATAGAGCCGTCATCGGATGTCTCTCGTGTCTGATTGCTGCGGTGGGTGGCGCGACCGCTTCTCGCGGAACGGCTGCCAGGCCTCGATGTAGCGGGCCATCATCATGCGTCGAAGTCTGGCACCGCATCGTCGCGCCGGGCTCACGTCGGCTTTTTGGCTTCCGCAAAGCGCTTGCGTTTCTCCCGAAAGGCCGCGACAGCTTCTTTGCGATCGGGGCTCTTGAAGGTCAGCGCCTCGAGCGCCATCGCGGTATCTAGATTGAGATGCACCTGCTCCTTGAGCAACTTGTTGACGCTGTATTTCGTCCAGACGATAGCGTTGCGGGGACCGCCCGCGAGCAGCTCGGCGTATCCGATCGCATGATCAAGAACAGTACCTTCCGGCACGACCTTGTTGATCATCCCTGCAGCCGCCGCGTCTTCCGCCGAAATGAAGTCACCGGTCATCAAGAAGTGTTTAGCCCGCGCCGGACCCAGGAGAAGCGGCCAGATTACAGCGCCCCCATCTCCGGCGACGACACCGGCCGTAACATGCGTATCGGCGAAACGGGCGCTCGGCTGGGCAAAGATAACGTCGCAAAACAGGGCGAGCGTGGCGCCCAACCCGACCGCCACGCCGTTTACGGCAGCGATGACGGGGGACTCGACTTCGAGGATGTTCCTGATGAGATGTCGACCCGAGCGCGTGGGCGATATCGGATGCCCGCCGGTATCAAGCGCGTTCTGATCACCTCCTGAGCAGAAGCCTCGACCAGCGCCGGTGAGCACTATGGCCTTCACCGCGGGGGCCCTATCGAGGTCCACGAACACCTCCTCCAACGCGGTATGCATAGGCCAATTGATGGCGTTGAGGATTTCAGGCCGGTTCATGGTTATGACGGCCACACCGCTCGGACGTATCTCTACGAGCAAGTCTTCATATTTTTTGTCTTTCATCTTCAGTCTCCAGTTCTTCAAATAGGCGTCAGGCCGAAGCCGCAGGATTACGGACTGCGCCATCGACGGTCCCGGCGGCCGCCTTGGCGTTCTCGAAGGCCTCGCGCTCGGCATAATGGGCGGGGCGGGCGGCGCGGATGTCGGCAAGGATCGCGTCGGACGTGCGCACGACCGACCGGTGGTTTTTGAACCTCGGGATGACGTACTTGCCGAACAGCTCGATCGACTTCATCAGCTCCTTGTGCGGCATGCCATCGATGCGCAGCGCGAGCGCGTCGATGCCCATGTCGACGAACCGCTGGACCTGCTTGGTGCAGGTCTCGACGTCGCCGACGATGAAGCTGCCCGACTCGTCGAACAGATAGCGCTCATTCTTGAAGTCGATGTTCTTGATCTTGCCGAGCGATCCGTAGTCGGCGGACAGCTTCGACAGCCGCTCATAAGCGTCGATGGACAAGGCGACGCTATGGGCCAGCGTGGCCGCCCACCGCTCCGCCTCCTCGTTTGTATCGGCGCAATGCATTCCGCCGGATATCACCGCCACCTTCTGCGCCTGCACGGGATATACGTGCTCGGCGCTCGCCAGCTCCTTGTCATAGAGCTCGGCCGACCTCTGCACGGAGGCGAACCCGCTATAGCCGCCGCCCATCATGGCGCCGATGCCCATGTGCGCGGCGGCGGTGATCGATTGCGAGCTCGAAGTCGCCATCATGATTGGCGGATAGGGCAGCGTCACGTGCTTGGGCGTCAGGCTGCGCGGCGGAATCTTGTAATGCTCGCCGACGAAAGAGAAGGTGTCGTTCGATAGCGCCCGGCGGATGACCTCAATGCCCTCTATCTGCTGCGCCTTGGTCTCCTCGGGGTCGACCTCGAAGGCGCGCAGCGCGAGGGTGGTGTTGCCGCGGCCGACGGCAAGCCCGACGCGGCCGTTCGACAGGATATCCTCGGTCGCCAGCCGCTCCGCAACGCGCAGCGCGTGATTGATCTTCTTGGGAAGCGGCGTGATCAGGTGGATGAACTGGATCCGACTGGTTAGCGCCATCATGTACGGGTAGATCACCTCGGGTGCGGAGGTCGAGGCCGTGCCGATCGCGAAATGCTGTTCGGAGCACCCGAACGCGTCGAATCCGACTTTCTCTGCCAGGATCACTTCGTCGATGAGCTCGCGATAGCGGTGCGCGTGGGTGTGTCCCGGCTGGGTCTCTCCCTCGCTGAAGAAGATGAACCGCATGCGTTGTGCCTCCTTCGCATCTTCAATGTTAATCTACACTAACTTTATGGCCGGCAATTGCGTCCTGTCAACAACCTTTCGGTGCCGACCATCTAGAACCGTTCTTTGCAATCATGGCTCATTTACTGGTATATTGTCCAATAAGCGCGCGATGGAATATTCAGCCCCCTCGCCTAGCGATCTGGCGGCGGTCCAGAAAAGTGAATACATATTTACATGAGAATGAAATGAGATGTTCACATGATCCGTTCATTGAGCCCGGGACAGACGATGCTGGCGCGCGGGATGACACGGTGCCTCGCGGCCGCCACGTGGTACGGTGCGCCTCAATGAATATTCAGCCATTACCGATCAAGCGGGCATACAGCAGCGGGCGGCGCGAGCAGTTGATCGCGGTCGCTGCTGAACTCTTCCTGCAGCACTCATACGACGCGGTCACAGTTGAAATGATCGCTGCGCGCGCCGGCATCACTGGTCCTGGATTGTATCGCCACTTCCAGAACAAGCAGGCAGTCCTGATCGCGGTTCTGGAGGAACCGACGCAGATCGTGCACGAGGTTGTGAAACGGATCGCGGAGACGACGAAGGACCCAAAGGCCGCCATGATAGCGATGGTCGAGTCGCACATCCGGTTGATCCTTAAAGGACCACCAAGCACGCTGATCTTCACCAAGAACGAGCACGCTCTTCCTGAACACGACCACAGACGGATCCGGCGCGAGATGGCGTTGTACGCCGAAGAGTGGATTTCCGTGATAATCCCGCTGCGGCCCGACCTGTCCGAACCCGAGGCACGACTGCTGACCCAGGCCGTGTTCTCCATGCTCAACACCGCTGCGACGCTTAGGAAGGGCCTCGACGAGGAGTCGATCTTCTCCACTATGCGGCAGGCCGCGCTGCACGCGCTGCTCGGCCGCGGCGACCTCTGATCTACACCTGTCCTGCCGGCGCAAACCCTATCGATCTGACGGTCCTCGCGGCCGCAGAATCCCACGCATTAGCTATGGCTGCACATGAGAGATCGCACTGTGAGGCGCGTCCCGCACAGGCCAGGTTTTGCCTAATTTCCTTCGGCGCTAGTTACGGAGGCGTGTGGTGCTTGATGTTAGCAGGCTTTCCCTTAGGTCCGGCGGGCCAGGCGTCCTCAAGCGCAGCACCGCGACGACGCTACGGTGAGTCGCCTACAAGGCTTCTGCACATACCGGTCTAAGGGAAAGCAATATGCATCTGGTCCTCCAACAATTCATTGATGCAATAGTCAGCGCCGAAGATGCCGAAGGCTTCTCCAATGCGCTGGCAGAAACAGCATCGGCTTTGGACCTATCGTGCTTCGCTTATCTCGCTCTCCAGAGCGAAGAAGACAGGAAGCCCCGGCTCATCTCAACATATCCAACGCGATGGACGACCCATTATCTAGATAAGAAATACCAAGTCATTGATCCCGTCATTCGAAAAGCCCTTCAGAGCCCGGAGCCCTTTCGATGGGGAATCGATTTTCGATCACAAACCAGTTCAAAAGAGCAGCGGCGACTATTCGATGAAGCCGCGCAATGCGGAATCCGGTTCGGCTTCACGGTGCCGATTCACGATGGGCATGGGCCAATCTCCGCATTGACCTTCGCTACTGACGAGAGCCGGCCACAATTCGAGAAATGCATTGATTCGTACACGCGTGTCCTTCAACTCATGGCAATGTATTTTCATGCTCACGTTCGTCGCAAGCTCGGACACGAACGTGGTCTCGACGGAATTCGGCTATCGCGCCGCGAAGTAGAATGTTTGGAGTGGGCGGCTCGAGGAAAGAGCTCTTGGGAAATCGGCTGCATTCTCGGTATCTCGCGCAACACGGTTGCGTATTACTTAGAGAATGCGAAGGAAAAGCTCGGCGTACGCACAATCGCGCAGGCCGTAACACACCTGGCGGCTGCAAACAGAAAAAAGCAAAATTAGGGTGCCCTCCCCCTACAACTACAGGTGATGATTTGAGGCGATAATCGCGCTTCAACGAAGGCTATTCAACACTACTGGAGGGATTATGATCCAGTTGATCACACCACCTTCGTACGGAGAGCTTTCCGACACTCTCGTTGAGATGCATCGGTTGCGGCATCGTGTCTTCAAACTGCGCATGGCATGGGAAGTCGAGACCAGCGGCGACATGGAGATCGACGAATTCGACGCGCTGCATCCTGACTATCTGATCCAGGTAGGTGAAAACGGCCAAGTGCAAGGTTCCGTACGCCTGCTCCCCACGCTTGGCCCGACCATGCTTCGCGACATCTTTCCCGCGCTTCTTGAAGATCAACCCGCGCCGTCAACTCCGCTAGTATGGGAAAGCAGCAGGTTCGCTATCGACATTGCAGCCGACGCCCCCAAAGGAAATCACGGCATAACTCGCGCCGCATACGAGTTGTTTGCCGGAATGGTCGAGTTCGGGCTCTCACGACAACTCACTGATATCGTTACTGTCACAGATCTCCGAATGGAGCGAATCCTTCGACGGGTCGGTTGGCCGCTGCGACGCATTGGCAATCCGGCCACAATCGGCAAAACCGTGGCCTTGGCGGGTTACCTTGCGATTTCGAGCGAAGTCCTCCGGAATCTCCGCAAGGCTGGGGGTCTTTCGACACCGACTCTCTGGATGCCAGTAATCTTTGCTGCCGCCTAGAACGATCCCTGCCAATGAACGAGATTAGAGGTCCTCGCCTGGATCGGGGACTTCCTGTCTTGTGGTTTGTTACCGAGCTTCGAAAATGACAGAACCCGGGATCCGACACAATCGGCGGAACGCAGCGAGCTCGATTGACCTGCAACAGCTTCGATTCGCCGTTGTTGCCAGCGACTACGGGAGCTTTCGACGAGCCGCTGCTGTCCTTTCGATCAAGCACACTGTCCTGAGCCGATCCATCGGTCAGCTTGAATATCTGGTTGGGACTTCACTATTCGAGCGCTCCAGCGGAGGAATCAAGCCCACTATCGCTGGGCAAGCGGTTTTGCGAATTGCGCGGCTGATCCTGGAACAGGTCGACATACTCGTTGAAACCGGGAGGTCTGGTGGTCGCGGCGATACTGGCCATCTCGTTATTGGCTTCTACACGTCCGTGTCTACCGGCAATTTGCGGGCGACTATAGGTGAATTTAAGAAGCGGCTCCCGCAGATCGAATTGGCAACGATGGAACGCTCTCGCTTTCATCTGATGACCGCGCTGCGTAACGGGACCGTCGACGTCGTCGTTAGCCCTGGACGTCTGGCTTCAATGGACGTCAAATCACTACTGCTGTGGAGCGAGCGCATCTTGATCTCGTTGCCTCAGGATCACTGCCTAGCGGCGCGCGAGACCATCTATTGGGTCGATTTGCGCAACGAAAAGATACTTCTAAGCAAGATTGATCCAGGACGAGAGCTCGAGGATCTCCTGATTTCGAAGCTCGCCTCACCTGACGACCGGCCCGCAGTAGAGCGCCACGACGTAAGCCGCGGCATTATCAAAAATCTGACGAGTATGGGCATGGGGCTCAGTCTGGTGATGGAATCGGATATCGGCGCAAGTTTCGCTGGGCTTGTGTACCGGGAATTGCACGACGGGACAGGACCTAGCCGGGTAGACTTCTTTGCGCATTGGCGCGACGACAATGAAAATCCGGCTCTAAACCGTTTCCTCAATCTGTTGGCAGAGCGCTATTCCTCGCTTCCACCGGCTCTCGAGGGGTGACCGGCTCGTCTCGCCTTTGCAAATCCGCGGTCCGTGGCCATAAAGCGAGCTAGCATCGGTGCGATCAATTTCGCCGGATCGATGCGCTGCCCACTTTCGCTTGCCAAGGCCTCTGCATAGGCGACGAGATTCCGATGCACTGATGCCGGAAGTTCGGCGGCGACCTTGACCGGCTTGTCGTCCGGCAGTGTTGCTATTTTAAGCTTGGGCATGCCGTTACCCTCCGTATGGCACAAGTATGAGGTCGCGATTGACGAGAACGCGGACTGGAAAGCCAGGTCGCACGGTTAGAGTGGGTTGGATGTTGAGACTGCGCCGAACCACCTGTTGTCCGGTTTGATTCAGCGAGTCGGAGGCGCCATGCCGCAATGCCTGGATGATGGCGCTGTCGTTGCTATTGGTGTCCGAGCCAGCCCCCAGTTCGGTCCCGATCGCCAGAAACGTCGATAGTGCCGCAGCCTTGAAGAGTTCGCCCCAGTGGTTGTCGACCTGGTCTTCGAGACCTGCATATCCCGCGGTGTCAGCGCCAGGCTGCCGCTCGAGAACGATTGAACGTCCATTCGGCATGATCAGCCGGGTCCAAACGAGCAGGACACGGGACTGGCCGAAAGTGACCTGACTATCGTAGATACCGATCAGGCGCGCACCCTGAGGCCGCTGTATTGCCGGCTGGTCGATGCGTTTTTCGGCATGGCCAGCGGCGCTTTCGCCGCGGCCGTACCCCAGGGCTGAACCCATGGCACGCGTCCGTCCTCAAGCTCGGCAATGATCTTGTTGGTAATTTCGCTATAGAGGTTCGCCCGATCCTGGCCGGCGCGCGCGCAAGCAGTACGGTTTGACATCGCGGGTCTCCGCGACGGGCGCCGCGAGCCTCTCTCGCAGCTTGTAACCCGTCGCGGAAAAAGCCAGCCTGCACTCTTACTCTCAGCCTCTTCGCAATCTGCCTTAGGCCGCAGGCCGCATCAGGCGTGCGCCAGCGGCGCATCGCCTTCGAGAAATGGCACCCGGAGAGCGTGAGCATAGCGACCCGAAGGGGCACGCGGGTCCGAGTGCAGCGACGAGACCGGTTAAAAGGGCACCCGGGAACGGGGCAGTGATAGCGATCGCCGCAGGCGAGCCCCTTTCCCGAGTGCCCCCGGCGAGGAGCTCCACATCTCCTTGCGCGAGGGATCGAAGCCGGATGGCGCAGACGCAAAGCGGCTCGGTTCACGAGAGCCCGGCGCGGCGGAAGCCGCACGCGCGCAAGCGGGAGAACCAGCAGTCGGAGGACCTAAATTTCCTCGCGCGCATTCGTCTGCGCGTCATAGATCCTGATCTGAAGCATGGGAAAACGTTTCTTTAGTTCTACTCCACCTGCCCTGGCACCGTCTCTAGTTGCAAATTCGGCTTTGAGTCGGCCGTCCACTTCAAGTGCATAACCAGAAGCCGGCAGTTCACGGGTGGCAGCAACCATTTCATTCCCATTGTGCAGCGAGGTATTGGGAATGATGACGTAGCGTGAGTCGCCTGAACCGCGCTAGACTAGAGCCGCCCGCAAAAACGCGGTGACCGGTCATCGCACGTTTTAGATTGACGCCTCGCACTGAATCCCCATCAATGATGGGCATTTGCATCGTCCGAACATGCAGACGGGTTTCCGCTGGCGCGGATGCATGCACGATAGAGCCACGGCTTGACGTAGCTACCCTTCCACATCCCCTCACCCGCGCGCTCCGCTTCGCGCTGAGCTTCGTGATATCTGCCCTTCGAGTATTGAGGCCAATCCAACGCCAGACCGTTGCGCACAAGCCATTCCCCGAGATCCCTGCCTGCCACCGAACAGGTCGCGACCGTGCGGCCATACCGGTCGACGCTGAGCGGGACACAGTTGACGGGGCGCCGGGCAATGTAAGCATCGAGATCGTTCGCAGCCTTCGAACCACAGCGGTATTGCAAGCTGTCCTCACCGCGGCATAGCTGAGTGCTCTCCGGAGCATCCACACCCCAAAGGCGGATCCGCGTTCCATGAATTTCCAACGTGTCACCGTCAATGACACTGGCCTGACCGACAAAGCTGTCGGCAAGGGCCGTGCTCGATAGCAACAGGAGCATCCATACAAGGACTCGGCGTTTGATCATGGTGTTGGGTACCAGCGATTACCGCAGATTGCGGGGATTGAATTTCGGCCAGTTCTGCCGCGGCTTCGGCCAGCGGCCCAGGAAACGCTTCCAGAACAGGATCGCATCCATCTGCCAAGTAAACTCATAGACCTTCTAAACGCCGTCGCTCATTATGACTTCACCCGTTGCGTTGAAGGGCAGGCTGTTTCGCTTGCAGAGCGCGTAGACTCACCCCAGTGCTCGCGGATATAGCGATCCTCCAGAGCCACGTGATGCGGCCGGTCGGCACGCCAGCGCGGACCGCCCCCACGTGAATAGCAGCCCTGGCGCGGCATCAGGAATTCGGGGATGCGCGCGATCGCCTTGCCGATCCGGCGCGCCTCATCCGACGAAAGCTTGCCGACGCCGAAGCTGTAGCGCTGCGCGTCATTGCGGCAATAGAGCCACGCCAGGGTCCCGGTTCAGCATTTTGCTTGTTGCGGTGGTGCTTCGGGATCATGCCGGATCCCCATTCTTACGCACCTTTAGCTTGAAGTGCGGCACCGTCGTGCTGCGCCACCATGCAATGCGTCCCCGCATTCCATGCAAGGCTTGCCGTCATCGTCGATTGAAAGTGATTGGGTGAGCGTCACCGCGTATATCGCACCGCAGTGCGGACACGCGTAGTCCTCTCCCGATTCCCATGACTGCGTCATGGCCGGAAATATGCGCCGCCGCCTGTCAACAAGGCAGTGGCGGAATACGCAACTATCAAATCGCCACCCCCTTTTCTGAGCCTGCACATCGTCAGAAACGACAGCCGAGAGTGGCGTCATCGGGCACGCCCACCCGCTACCTTTCGCTAGTGTTTCTCGACAAAGCCCGCCCTGGTGATAGGAGGGGAACGAATGGCGGACACAACGATTCGTCCTATCGGGAGCCATTTCGATGCTGATGACGCGTGAACGAAGGCCGCCGATACGGACGCTGCGCGGATGGGCGATCCATGTCCTCCAGGAAGCCAGCGCCATCCGCGAGTGCGAGGAGCACGGCTGGATGCAGGACCGCGCCGATCCGCATGCAAGGAAGCGGGCCTTCGATATCGCCCGCGTAGACCCGCCCGCAGGCGTCTCCCCTGATGCGGCGGCGGCCGAGGTTCGTGACGTGCTGAACTCGATCGGTGATACCTGCCCAGAATGCCCTGCTGATTAGAAGGACCGGCGCCGTGCGTGACGGAAGCTAACCCCGCGCGCGCCGCAGCGTAGCTTCCAATCGCTCCTTCTCCTTATCCCAGCGGGCTTTTTCGGCTTGCGATCTCTTCTCGATAACCTCGACCTCGGCCTGGATGGCGGCGACCCGCTTCGCGTGCTCTTGCTCAGCCTTGTCCAGCGCAGCCTGCGCCTTGTCGATCGCCTGCTGACGCCGTTCCCGGTCCTTCTGCCTGGCAGTCTCTTCCTTCGCCTGTTCAAGCTGGCGCCGCTTCTGCTCCGTTTCGAAGGCGAGCGCGGCCTTCCGCTCCGCCGCCTTGTCGACGGGACGCGAGGAAGGCTTCTTCGCCCCGGGGCCCTTCGATTTGCGCTCGGCTTTCGCCGAACTTCTGCCGCCGCCAAGATCGGTGGTCAGTCCGGCATGTTCGCTGAAGGATCCGTCGGATCCAACCGGACGCCTGAGAACAACGCCAGGCTTCTTCATGGTCGCAGCGATGACGTCCGGATCGTCGCTTTCCTTCGCCGCGCCCTGATGGAAGAGATTGCTGTGGGCGCCCCATGCTTCGAGGGCCGCTTTCATGGAGGGAGCGGCGATCGCCAGATCGAAGAAGCCCAGCGAAGTCTGGTACGTCTTGAGCTTTCTCGCCATGTCACCCTTCCCGCCTACCGACGCGATCATTTGATCCGTCGTTCAGTCTACCTCGGGAGCGGGGGTTCTTCGAAGCGAGCGCATAGCGCGGCCGGTCCGGCAAATAGATAGCGACCGCCCCGGCGTCATCGGATGTTTCACGATAGGCTAGGCCGACTTTCGCTGCGGCTTCGCGGCGGGCTTTTTCGCCGCACCCTCCTTGACCGCTTTTTTGCCGGTGATCGGCATCAGCATTTCCTTCTGCGCAGCGGCCGCCTTGCGCGGCTTCTTGGCCGGCTTCTTCGGCGCCTCAGTCGGGGCCGTCGCCTCTCGTCCGATGCTCTTACGCAACGCGTCCATCAGGTCCACGACGTTCTCACCGCGAGGACGCGCTTTCGCGGTGATCGGCTTGCCGGCGCGCTTCTGATTGATGAGATCGATGAGGGCGGTTTCGTACTGGTCTTCGAACTTGTTCGGCTCGAAGTGGCCCGCCTTCTGATTGACGATGTGCTTGGCGAGATCAAGCATGTCTTTGGTAACTTTGACATCCTGAATGTCATCGAAATACTCATCCGCGGAACGGACTTCGTAGGGGTAGCGCAGTAGCGTGCCCATCAGTCCCTTGTCGAGAGGCTCGAGCGCGATGATGTGCTCGCGATTGGTCAGCACCACGCGGCCAATTGCGACCTTGTTCATCTCGCGGATGGTTTCCCGAATGACGGCGAAGGCATCGTGTCCGACTTTACCGTCGGGACGCAGGTAGTAGGGACGAATGAGATATCGCGGATCGATCTCGCTGCGGTCAACGAATTCGTCAATCTCTATGGTTCGCGTCGATTCCAGCGCGACGTTCTCAAGCTCCTCCTTGGTCACCTCGATGAAGGTATCGGTATCAACCTTGTACCCCTTGACGATGTCCTCGTTGTCGACCTCCTCGCCGGTGTCGGCGTCGACCTTGGCGTACTTGATCCGATGGCCAGTCTTTCGGTTCAGCTGGTTGAACGAGACCTTTTCGGATTCCGAGGTGGCCGGATAGAGCGCAACCGGACAGGTGACGAGGGAAAGACGCAGAAAGCCTTTCCAGTTGGCGCGTGGGGCCATCGCGGGGAACTCCATTACTGATGCCGGATTCAAGACGAACGGCTCACCTTGGTTCCGACACCGCGACCGGTCCGACGGGCCGATTTTTCTCCACCTCCACCCTTGGACGGACTCGACATTTGTTCATGTTATGTTCTAATTGAGAATGACCGATCGACCCGCAAGCTGGCGCATGCCGACCCCGAAGCAGATGGAAAAGCTGGCCGCTGAAGCCGTCCGTAGGCCGAGCCCCTCCACCGCGGCTCCGGATGCGCCGCTTCCGGCCGGATACTGGAAATCGGTCCTCGAAGACCCTCGCGCCGGCACGACCGGGACCCAGATGCGGCAGCGGCGTCTCTCCGAAATTCAGCGCCACGTGCTGCGCGTCTCCTGCCGCCGCTGCGAGCGGACCTTGGAAATCCAGACCGCCGATGCGGTCCGCTTGTACGGCGGCAACGCGCTCTGGAAGGACGTCGCGCAGCGGCTGCTCGACAACACCTGCCAGCAGCGCACCGGCAGGCATGAAGAAGACGGGTGCTGGCCAGCATTCGAGACGCCGTAGCCGCTCTGGATTTGCCGATCCGATCTCTTTGCGCCTGGATGTCCGGATGGCCCCGAAGTATCACCCTACGCCCCTGTCGGGCGGCGATCGCAAGGCTCTGGCGAAAGAGCTCGGCAAGGCGCGTGCAATGGCTAACATCCTGGCTACCCAATCGGCGGAAATGCGGGCCAAAGGCGAGGCGATGATCCAGCAAGCCGATAGGCTGCTTTGCGAAAGCTGGAACGAGCGCATGTGGAGTGACGGCGAACCGATCGATCCGTCGCCGACCATCGATCAAGCCGTGAACGGAGGCTTCCCCTGGCTGGAGATCAGGTGCGCGCGCTGTAAGACGCCGAGCGACGTGGATCTCGCGGCGATGAAGCACCCGCCGACCACGTTCGTGCACGATCTCGCCAGCCGGCTGCGCTGCCGCAAATGCGCCAAGGCGGGCCGGCGTCCATCCGCGACTCTGCTACAGTTGACGTGGCAGCCGCGCCACCCTCGGGCCGAATCCTGACCGATGTGCAATCTTTATTCGATCACGACCAACCAAGCCGCGATCAGCGCGCTGTTCCGCGTCGTGAACCGATACGTTGGCAACCTGGCGCCAATTCCGGGGGTCTTTCCTGACTACCAGGCACCGATCGTGCGCAATGGGGCTGAGGGCCGCGAACTTGTGACGGCGCGGTGGGGAATGCCGTCGTCGTCAAAGGCACTGATGGACGCCACCAAGAAACGTGCCGAGAAGCTGCAGGCCAAGGGCAAGACGGTCGATTTCAAGGAACTGCTACGATTGGAGCCGGACGGGGGCACGACAAACATCCGCAACGTGAAGAGCAAACACTGGGCTCGTTGGCTCAGCCCCGAGCATCGTTGCATAGTGCCGTTTAACTCCTTCAGCGAGTTCAACAAGGCCGAGGGCGGTGATATCTGGTTCGCGCTCGATGAGACCCGTCCCCTCGCCTGCTTCGCCGGCATCTGGACCAACTGGACGTCCGTCCGGAAGATCAAGGAAGGTGAGACGACCAACGACCTGTACGCGTTCCTCACGACAGACCCGAACGCCGAGGTCGGTGCCATCCACCCGAAGGCAATGCCGGTGATCCTGACGACGGCGGACGAGGTCGAGGCCTGGATGATGGCTCCTCTGGACGAGGCCCTGAAGCTGCAGCGGCCGCTTGCCGACGGAACGCTCCGGATCGTCGCCCGCGGCGTCAAGGAAGACACGGCCGGGCTAGCGACGTGACCATCGAGGACGATGACGACCAGGCAGCTTCCCGAGGCCGCCAGCGTAAGATCATCCACATCGACATGGACGCCTTCTATGCATCCGTCGAGCAGCGAGACAATCCGGAGCTTCGAGGCAAACCGGTCGCCGTCGGCGGATCCCGAGAGCGCGGTGTCGTGGCGGCGGCCAGCTACGAAGCGCGCAAGTTCGGCGTCAGGTCGGCCATGCCATCGGTTACCGCGAAGCGACAATGCCCAGACCTAATCTTCGTAAATCCGCGCTTCGAGGTGTACAAGGCGATCTCCCAGCAAATACGCGAGATCTTCGCCGAGCACACCCCGATCATCGAGCCGCTGTCGCTGGACGAGGCCTATCTCGACGTGACAGAAAATCTGCAGAGCATTCCGTTGGCGCGGGACGTCGCGTTGGCGATCCGTGCGAAGATCAAAGAGGTAACGGGCCTCAACGCTTCCGCCGGCATCTCCTACAACAAATTTCTGGCAAAGCTCGCCTCCGACCATCGCAAGCCTAACGGCCAGTACGTCATCACACCCGAGATGGGCCCGGCATTCGTAGAGACCCTGCCGGTCGGCAAATTCCACGGCATCGGACCGGCGACCAGCGCGAAGATGAACTCGCTCGGTCTCTACACCGGACTCGATATGCGCAATCAATCGCTTGAATTCATGCAGGAAAACTTCGGGAAGGCGGGCGCATACTACTATTGGATATCGAGAGGCGTCGACCACCGCGAGATCCGGGCCGACCGAATTCGGAAATCCATCGGCGCAGAACACACGTTCTCCAGCGATCTTGCTGACTTCGAGGCTATGCTCTCCGAGCTGAAGCCGTTGATCGACAGGGTCTGGCGGCATTGCGAGGATAAGGGCAGTCGGGGACGGACGGTGACGCTTAGGGTGAAATTTTCCGACTTTGAAATCATCAGCCGCAGTCGATCGGCTTCCTCGCCCGTCGCAAACCGGGACGATCTTGCGCATCTGGCTATCGGCCTCCTGAAGGACAACATGCCGCTCCCTAAAGCAGTGCGCCTCTTGGGGGTGTCGGTGTCTTCCCTACAGGACGGGGATGATGCGGAGCCGCAGCTGGATTTCGGCATTTGAAGCAGATTAGAGTTAGGCCGAGCTAAACTCGCTGCGTTGGCAACGACTCCTCAGGATCGCAATAGTAGCATGTCAGACAACGATCTAACTCTGGCCGCCATGGCCGAAGAGCTGGCGAAATCCGCCGACTACCGTGTCTTGCGACGACTGCTTCCCCGTACCACTTTCGTATCGTCCGGCAATCAGAACACCAAAACGGCCGTCCTCCTTGACGTCGAAACCACTGGGCTTGACCAGCGAAACGACGAGGTCATCGAGCTCGGCATGGTAAAATTCGACTACCTCCCTGATGGTCGGATCGTCCGTATCAAGGATGTCTTTTCGTCGTTCAACGAGCCAACAGGAACGATACCGATCGAGGTGACGGCTCTTACCGGCATTACGGACGAGATGGTATCAGGACAACGCATCGAAGAGACGGCCGTCTCGTCATTCGCGGACGATGCCGTGATTGTCATCGCACACAACGCGAGTTTCGACCGCAAATTTTCGGAACGTTACTGGCCGATTTTCCAACAAAAGGCTTGGGGCTGTTCGGCAACACAGGTCGATTGGCGGAAGCATGGTTTCGAAGGCTCACGCTTGGGCTACCTTTTGAACGGTGCGGGTTATTTCCATCAAGCTCACAGGGCGGTCGACGATTGCCATGCTTTGCTGGAAATTTTGGCTTTTGAGTTACCGACAACGGGCTCGCCAGCACTTGCTATCCTGCTGGAACAGGCCCGCAAGAAGACGATACGCGTGTGGGCCGAGCGCACGCCCTTCGAGCTAAAGGACGCACTCAAGCGGCGAGGCTATCGTTGGAGCGATGGAAGCGATGGCAGGCCGCGATCTTGGTATGTCGATAGCGACGAAAGCAAGCTGGATGAAGAAATCGCCTTCCTCCAGACCGACATTTATCTGCGGGATGTCGAGCCGCGCTTACAAATCTTGACGGCGTTCGATCGATTTTCCGTCCGAGCCTGAAAGTGGTTCTCAATTTGATCGATGGAGGATTTTCCGTAGTTCCAAAGCGACGAACCTTACAATACCGACGCCATCTCGGCATACCGACAAAAGGCATTCGCGAGTTGCATCTGACGAGGTGTCCGACACTCGGCCTCAAATAAACGCGGTGACGCGACCACGATGCAAATGCACTTCGCTCGCGAAACAGCGACATTCAGTCGGTTGGCGCTGTATAGGAATTCCATTCCGCGGGGCGCGTCCGCATGACTGGAGGTCGCCATTGAATAGATGACAATGGGCGCCTCCTGGCCCTGAAACTTGTCCACAGTGCCAATACGGGCGCCGGGAATTCGGTCCTGCAGTTCGAACACTTGGGCGTTGTACGGCGCGATTATCAGGACGTCGTCCAGCGAAATAGGGTACTCGTTGCCTTTTCGATCGATCCAGGTCGAACCGGATCCCAGGATCTCCTCAATAAGGTCGCGGATCGCATCGGCCTCTTCCGGCGACGAACTCTGATTGCCGTCGTGCTGGACCGGAAGATACCGAAGGCCAGAACCGTTAAGTCCTGAATTGATCCTGATTTCCTGCCGTTCCAGTCCCGGCCGAGACTTCAGGCGACCTTCGTAGAACAGTTCGGAATTGAAGGCGCAGATAAGCGGATGGAGCCGCCACGTCTCGTCGAGGAATAGGCCTCGATCGGCCGGAATGGTGGCACGTGGTCCGAGGACGTGGTCAAGGGCGGACACGCCGACGCCATCTGGATGGCTTCCCTGTATCGGCTGCTCCAATTGTCGCGGATCTCCAAGCAAGACGACGCTCTGCGCTGCTTGTGCTACGGCCAACACGTTCGCAAGTGCCATCTGCGCGGCTTCGTCGATGAACAGTACGTCAACGCAAAGTCGTGCGTCCGGTCGGGCCCAGAAGTACGATGTCCCTCCGCCGACAGTACAGTTCGTCCGTATCGCATCGATAGCGTGCTCGTTCTTCGAGACGAACTTCAGGTTGTCGAGATCGTCTTCGTCATGCTTCTCGTCGACCTTCTGGACACAGCGGATCGGGAGACCTTCCTCGCCGGCCGCTCTAACTACCTCGTCAAGAAGATTGCGAATCACCTTGTGACTATTGGCACTTATCCCTACCCGCTTCCCCGCACGTACAAGAGCGCAGATCATTCGGGCACCGGTGAATGTTTTCCCGGCTCCCGGCGGTCCTTGGACTGGAAAGATGCTTTGGTCCAGCGCAAGCGCGACCCGAGTGGCGGTCTTCAAAGCATCCTCGCCCTCGACCTGCAAGCTTTGCCCATGCAGCCGCGGAGCGACCAACATGAGAAGATCGCGCGCGGCACGGTGTTCGGCAGCCCCCTCCATTCCATTTTCCGCCACGTACTGTCCGAGCCGAAGGAGGGACTCGGGACGTTCGTCACGATTCAATGATTTGTGGGCGAAGACGGCCTCTGGATGCAAATCCGCCGTATCGCCGCGTTTCTT
Source organism: Bradyrhizobium brasilense (assembly GCF_029714345.1). NCBI lineage: Bacteria > Pseudomonadati > Pseudomonadota > Alphaproteobacteria > Hyphomicrobiales > Nitrobacteraceae > Bradyrhizobium > Bradyrhizobium brasilense. Next base: position 1,665,468 of record NZ_CP121669.1, on the reverse strand, counting down.
GATGTCGATGGTCCGATCGTCATGCGAAATGGCGGCGACGCTACCGAACTTCTGACCGCCGACGCTCCTTAGCTCGCTGTCTGGCCGAAGATCGGTGTCTTGAAGAACGAAGTTGTACCGATGGATGGGAGTTTTGGGCGTACCACCGGCAACTTCCTTGAACGAGAGGCCCGAAAGACCAGCGCGTTCGTGGAGAAGGTCCTCTGCGGAAAGATCGCGTAGCCGGAAGAACTCCCACCAAACGGCCTTCTTCTCTCGACCGTGAAAGTCAAGTATGAAAGCCAGCAGCCAGCGAGCCTGCTGCTCGGTTGTCCGCTCAGCGACGTCGTCTGGGATGCGTTCAGTAAGTCGACCGACGAGTTCCGCCACCCGCCTCTGCCAATCACCGAGTTTCTCGCTAATCTCCGGAGGCTTTGGAACGGGCCGTTTGATAACTTCACCGCTGGCGATCAGGCTGGCGCGTAATCCTTCGAGCCATTCCCTTAGCGCGAACGTCGAGTCGCAGTCGTCCTTGTTGTAGCCGCGGATCGTGTTCTTGTCCGCATCGGGAACGCCAGCGGCGTCCGCCATTTCAAGGCGCGCCTGAGTCCTGGCCATGACCGCCCCGACGTCCTCCAGCAGGACGCTGCGGGTGAACGAATACAGGGGCTCCAACTTTTTAATGGAGTAGCTTTCCACGCTGGCACGAATTGCGTGACGGACAACGGCAAACAGGTCGACGAATTTCTCGGCGCGCAGGAGATCGTCGACCTCGTTCTCGCGCGTCGCGTAACGGCCCATCAGGCGTTTTAAGGTGGACGGCTCGTATGGCGCGAAATGGTAGATGTGCAGATCGGGATAGGATTTGAGGCGCTCGGTTACGAAATCGACGAAACGCTCGAATGCAATCCGCTCTTCCCGTCGGTTCGAAGCCCAGTCGCCTACGTACGTCAGCTTCCCTCCCTCATCGAGGAAGGAGTAGCCGAACAGGAATTCCAGGCCTCCTTCTCCCACAAAAGGATCGCCCTCGAAGTCGAAGAAGATGTCGCCCCGTGATGGCGCGGGAAGCCGTGACAGACCGAAGCCGGCGATCGGCGGTAGCGCCTCGTACTTCATCGAGCCGCTGGTCCTGCCTTCGACTTGAATTCTCGCCTGCTCGCGGATTTTTTCGTAGCTTTTGGCGGCTCCGCGTTCTGGCCTCCATTCCAGTGGAATGGGCATTGCAGCGAGCGCGGCAGCGGTACCAACTCCGCGCCTGTTCAATTCACCGATCTGCGATTTGCTGATACCGGCCACCAGCGACAAGTGGTCGTCCCGCCGCCGGCGCTCGTCGCAATGACGGCGCCACCGGCAAATGTTGCAATGTTCGATCGGCTCGGGATAGGCGGCGCCGGCGCCATCGGCGACCGCTCGTTCGAGACTGGCCCTCACATGCCGGTAATAGGCTGAGTAGTCGGCGATACGGTAGGTTTCGGGCTCAAAATTCGTACCTGGGGTCACGACGTGAGCCGAAGTCGGCTCGACACCCTGCATCGCGGAAAGCATGTCCGAATAGAATGATATCTGAAGAACCGTGTTCCCCTTCGTCTCCCTCGCAAGCTTAGTGTCAGTTACCTCGTACGACCAGGTACCGTGCCGGCTCGGCGTTTCCACGCGGAGAAGCACGTCGGCTCGACCGCTCCACCTCCCCGACTGTAACGCGCCTTGAACGATCACCGCATCGCCGCGAGACATAGCCTCCAGGGTTGCCGAAGTGGATTTGGGATCGAGCCCAACTCCACCGATCACCGTCACGGCCATGCCGAGTGACTTCAAGTGATCGACGAAGGCCTGCTCGTGCGCGGCACCTCGCTCGGCAAGGGTCTCAAGCACCGGATCCCAGATCTTCGGCCTTTGGAGTTCGCCGTTGGCCACCTTGAGATCGAGTTCTGTCAAATACGTGCAATTCAGGTGTCCGACCAGGTCGGTCGAACTCAGTTGCAAATTCCCACCGACGTTCTGCATTTCCCACCATGATGTCGCTCGCCGGCGACCCGACTCGGCCGTCTAGCGCGCAGTCCATTATGCCATTTTCCTAGGCGATCGGGCTCGAAACAGGCGAGTAATCTACTATAGTCGCGCAAAGAGTGTAGACAGGGGGCAGTTCGGTGGGGGCTGGTACGGTCGATAAGGCAAGATGGGTGCGGGATTTGCTCCGGTTTCTTCCCGTGCGAAGCCAATTCGTCCTGTCGGGCAATACGAGAGACCTCCAGATCCATGAGGCCGCACCCGGCCAAATCACATCGGTATCCCTCGCCCGAGCATTGCCGGACGCCCTGAAGGACGCCGGCTATGGCCAGATCGCGACCTTCGATCTTTTGAACGGCTTTAGAGCCCTCGAACCCGCCGACGATAGCTTTCTGACGCATCTTGGGCTTTCGCCTGCGAACGGGGTCGCCGCCGGCGGCATCGATCTATTGGCCTCAGCTCTCGAAAGGCATGTTCCGTCTGACGGCCCCCCCTCGGCTCTCATCATCGACTTCGCGTCGCGCTTGATCACTCGCAGCGAGGCCCTCTCTCCTGCCGAACATCAGCTATTTTCGCGCGCATTGATCCTCTCCCATTCTGCGCGCGCGCGCCCGGCAGGCGATCGTCGTCAGCCATTTTTCAACACGGTGATCTGGATCGTGGACAAGGAAGGAGACCTTCCCGACTGGTTCCTGATCGGCAATCCACGTATTCGGCACATACCGATCGGTCGGCCCGATCACCTGGCCAGGCGGACCATGATCAGTTCGTTGATGCGGGGACTGCCCGGCGCTCAAAATGCCGCCCCGGCCGACTTGGAGAAGTCAACGAATGGATTCGTCGACGAAACCGAAGGACTCCTGCTTCTCGACCTCAGCGCGATCGCACAGCTCTCCCGAAGCGAAAACGTCTCGTTCGATCGCATCTCCGATGCGGTTCGGCGCTTCAAGGTCGGCGTCACCGAAGACCCGTGGCGCAAAATAAGCCACGACAAGATCAGCTCGGCAGACCAGTTCGTAAGGCGCCGCGTGAAGGGGCAGGCGCACGCCGTCACTCACATGCTCGACATCGTGAAACGCGCCGTCACCGGCATCGGGCAATCGCCGAGGGGTGGCCGGCCGAGGGGCGTCGCTTTCCTCGCCGGCCCCACCGGAGTTGGCAAAACGGAACTCGCGAAGACCATCACGAGCCTGCTCTTCGGAGACGACAGCGCATACATCCGCTTCGACATGTCCGAGTTCAGCGCCGAGCATTCCGATCAGCGCTTGATCGGTGCCCCGCCCGGTTACGTTGGATACGACGTCGGCGGCGAGCTCACGAACGCAATCCGCGAAAAGCCATTCAGCGTTGTCCTTTTCGACGAGATCGAGAAGGCGCACCCGCGAATCCTCGATAAATTCCTCCAGATCCTGGATGACGGCGTTCTCACCTCGGGACGAGGGGACCGCGTCTACTTCTCCGAAGCTTTCATCGTTTTCACGTCCAATCTCGGTATCTACACTCCCGGCCCCACGGGCGAGCGGATCGCGAACGTGACGCCCGAGGAGACGTTCGATGCGGTCAAGCGGAAGGTCCGCACCGAGATCGAAAAGCACTTCAAGCAAGTGCTCAACCGTCCGGAAATACTGAATCGCATCGGCGAAAACGTGATCGTCTTCGATTTCATTCGCGCAGATGTCGCCAACGAAATCTTCGATCAGATGGTCGACAACCTGCTGAACGACGTCAAATCGCTAGGCTACGACGTGACATTGTCGGAGCAGGCCCGCGCGACGCTGCGTGGTTTGTGTCTGGCGGATCTTTCGAACGGCGGTCGCGGCATACGCAATCAAGTCGAAGCCCATCTCATCAACCCCCTTTCGCGCGGTCTGTTCGATAGCGGCGCAGAAGCAGGAGGCCGATATCGAGTTCTGGAAGTTCAAACCGGGGCATCATCGACGCTTCGGCTCGAAAGCGAGCCTTAGAGATGACGGTTTGCATCGCCGTATCGCGTATCCATTTTCCCGTGACGACTTTAGGGCCCGGACAAAGGCTCGGCATTTGGTTTCAAGGTTGCTCCATCCGTTGCCCGGGCTGCATTTCCATGGACACGTGGGCCGAAGGACGGGGAAGCACGACGGTCGAAGAAGTCGTGAATACCGTCATTCCATGGATCTCGAATGCCGACGGCATCACCATCTCCGGAGGCGAGCCTTTCGATCAACCCGACGCGCTGTTGGAACTAACGGCCCGAATCAGATCGAAGACCGAGACTGACATACTCGTGTTCACCGGATACCCGTGGGCGCACATACGAGACACGGTTGGCACGTGCTCTGGCACGATCGACGCCATCGTTACAGGGCCTTTCGACTTCGAGGAAAAACAGACACTTGCTCTGCGAGGAAGCGACAATCAAGAACTTCACTTCATCACGGAAAAAGGCCGCGCCCGGTTCGCCAGCTTCGAGCGCCTGGCCGACGAGCGGGATCGGTCCGTCGACGTCATGTTCGACGAAAACGGCGACGTCTGGTTTGCCGGTATACCCGCGCGCAATGATTTTCGGAGACTGCAGGAATTACTAGAAAGCAATGGATCGACACTCGACACCTCCGAGGATAAGCGCGTTCTTTCCATGCGGACTCGCTCGGCATGATTAGACTTTGCCCGAACTGCCAAACCGAACGTCCCGTCACTGAGTACTTTTGCGAGGGCACGGTCGACGGTCACAATTGCGGATGGGATCTATCGTCGGTCGATGTGACGCCACCTGGCCGGCCGCAACCTGCGCCAGTCCCTCCCGCGCCGGCGCCATCCAATCCGACTTGTCGTAACGGGCATACCAATTCGCCGGGCGATCTAATCTGCAGCACCTGCGGAGAAATTCTCGACGAATCGGCCCCGCCCGCTCCACAACCCGAGCCAGATACCGAGCCATCGCCGACCGAGACAATCATCGCAGGCTGGCGTCTTCTCGACAGGATCGAGTCGTCGAGTACGGTTCGTGAACGCTATACGGCAGTGCAGGACTCTAGCGGACGTCGCGGAGTGCTTACGCTATATGCGACCGCGTCCGAACCGGACGGAGCGATCTACGATCTGTTAAAAAGACTTCCGCGCGATCACGTCGCCGAAATAATCGCGACCGGTCGATGGTGCGAGCGCGCTTATGAGGTCGTAGAGGAATTTCCAGGCGGCACTATCGCGGACCTGTCGCTGGACGTCGGCGATCGGACGGCACTAGAGAGGTTCATCAGCGAGCTTGCCCGAGCCGTACATTCGCTGACCGAGGCAGGCCTGCGCCACAGAGATCTCCGTCCTTCCACCATTTTCGTCCGCTCCCGGGATCCGCTCGACCTCGCTATAGGCAGCTTCGGCTCCGCACGGCTTTCGGAATTCGATCTCGACATCGCCTCTCCGCTAGAGACGACCCGCTACATGGCGCCTGAAGCGATTGCGGGCGGCGTAGCGGCGGCCTCGGACTGGTGGAGCCTGGGGATGATCCTGCTGGAGCGGATCACCGCAGGAGCTTGCTTCGAAGGCATCAACGAGCAGGCCTTTCTGATCCATGTGCTGACCAACGGCGTACCCTTGCCGGAGAATCTGAATCCTTCGATGGACCTCCTTCTTCGAGGCCTTCTCGCAAGCGATCGACGTCAGCGGTGGCAATGGAAAGAAGTTCAGGCCTGGCTGGCGGGGGAAGCGGTATCGGCACCTGCAGGGCAGAAAGCCGGCGAAGCGGAGGGGCGGGCATCTATCACGCTCGGCGGCAAGCAGTATCGGTCGGCCGGCTCGTTCGCTCTTGCCGCTGCCGAAGCGTCCAACTGGAATGAGGCAAGAGGCCTTCTCCTGCGAGGGGCGGTGGCAACCTGGGCCACGGAGGCGGGCTTCGACGCCAAAGTGCCCGCGGCGCTGCGACAGTTCGCAAGGGTCGAGGAACTGAACGAAGATCTGAGGCTATTGATCTCGTTGAAGACACTGAACCCGTCCATGCCTTTGATCGTCCGGGGCAATATCGTTACCCCGGGCTGGCTGCTCGATCATCCCGACGACGGCTTCAGCCTCATCACGGGCCCGGCTCCAGATCTTCTTCGAAAGGTCGATGCGGATGATCTGCTGTGGCGTCTGAAACTGCGCGCCGAGACAGTCCGGAAGCGCCTGGAACAACTCGATATCGACGTCGAGGAAGACCTGCTTCGCGTGCACCTCCTCTCGACGTCGATGGCCCGTTTGTCGGCTCTGTGGGAGGAGAAGCGGAGGCTGCTTCCCGACACCGACCATGCGGGCATCGTTTCGCTCGTGGAGCGGCGACAGTCGGCCGAAGAGGATCTGATAATTCTCCTCAGCGCATCGCCGAGCCAATTCCGCTCGGTGGAGGAGGTGATCGAGGAGGCGACCAAGCAGGCTTCATCGGCAGACTTGAGCGCATTTTCGAGGGAGGAGGCTGCGGCGCGTCTCGCGCGGCCTCGTCGTGAAATCTACCAGGCCGTCGACGAGCGTATACAGAATTTCGCGAGGTGCGGGATTTCGACGATCGATGAATGGGCCGACGAATTTCGACTTGACCGACGCATGCCGATCGGTCGGGCACTCGCACTGCTCTCGGTTCCGAAAGACACGTGGAAGCCGCTTCCCAAGCAAGGCTACGTTTCGACCATTCTGGATTTTTTCGCAAAGAGAATATCTGGCGGCGTGCTGCGCGGGCCGCTGACACGGATGCTCATCGGCAAAACCGCGAGAATAGATCTGACCGAGTTGAATACGCCGCGACTGCCGGGATCGGAGATACTCAGTCTTCTTTTGGCCAGAGCCGGCCGAGCAGTGAACGTCGATCCTGCCGCGTTTTCCGAGAACGAGGGCCTGGAACGCAGACTGCGCTCCCTCCATTCGCATGCATTGCTCTACAAGCGAGATACCGGGATCGACGGTCTATACATGGGATTTCCGTTCCTTCTCATGCGAGACGGGAAGCCGAACACGAAACCGAGGATCGCGCCCGTCCTGCTCTGGCCGGTCAGCGTGTCGCCCGAGGTCGGAAACCGCGGTCACGTCACGATCGGGTACGGACGCGAAAAGAACGCCGAGACGGAAGCCGAACACGTCGTCGTCAACCCAGCCCTCGAAGGCATGGTGGGAATTCCCGAAGCAAGACGATGGCAGGAAGCGGCGGACGAGCTTCTCACCCGTGGCAGTCTTAACGCTCAGGACGTGATGGACGCGTTCAGCCAGCTCGCCACGCCGATGGGGAGCGAGTTGACACCCCTTCCCGGGAAGGACGTGAAGGTCGGCTCGCACCAACGACAAGTCGTGCCGGCAGCTGTGCTGTTCCATCTCGCCTTTATGGGGCAGGCGGTCATGAAGGATCTCCAGCTATTGAGAGGAATGCCGCCCACGGCGACCGCGCTCGAAGCAGCACTCCGTCTCACGGATCAAAAGTCGGCGCCGCCGACGCCGGCCCCGGTACGGGAGATCGATCGCTACTTCACGGCGGACAGCGATCCCTCCCAGGAGGCAGCGGTGATCGAAGCTCGACAGGCACCAGGTCTCGTCATTGAGGGGCCACCAGGGACGGGCAAAAGCCAAACCATCGTCAACATGGTGGCGGACGCGATCGGCAGAGGCAAATCGCTGCTTGTGATTTGCCAAAAGCAACCAGCAATCGACGTCGTCAGGAAGCGCCTCGAAAGAGAGCGGCTTGGTGACCGGTTCGTCATGATCACGGATGCGACGCGAGATCGCGAGGCTATTGTCGGTGCGATCCGCTCCCAGGTCGAAGCCCTGCATAGTCGTCCCGCCGGCGGCTCGCCCGCGTGGAAGCGCGATCGCGATCGATTGGCAGCCCGAATCGACGTGCTCGAAGCGGAACTCGATCGGCAACAAGCCGCTTTGCATGAAGTCGAAAATCGGACAGGATTGACCTATCGGTCATTGCTCGGTGAACTCCTGGCCATCGAGGAAAACGAGCCGAAGCCGATCGATGCGCCGGCGCTTCGTTCGCTACTATCGGATTTGCATCCGTCAGACATCGCAACGGTCGAGGAGATTTGCGGTCCGCTTGCAAGATATTGGCTTCCGGCCAAGTTCGAGGGCAATCCCCTATCCTCTCTCAAGGTCTTCAACCCTGACCGCGGAACGGCGGAGGAGTTCGGTGCATCCCTTCGTGCCTTCTCGGACTTGGAGGCAGGACGCGAGAACGCGGAAGCGGAGACCGCGGACTCGTTGAAGATTTCAGATTTTGACGCCTTCAGACAATGGCTTCGGACGGCCGAGAAGCTTCGCTCGATCAGCGAGAGCCTTTGCGCCAATCTCGGACGCTGGCTGCTTCCTTTGTTTAGAACTCCCGAGGGCGGCGGGTCCAAGGGCACGAATATGCTCGCCGACCTCGTCCGGCTTGAGGAACGCCTCGCTTCGCTTGATCCATCGGCCCACCAGCCGGAGCAGGTCCGGAAACTGGTGGGAGTCCACAACGACGAGCTAAGATCCGCTTCGGAACTGGCGGCAGCGGTACTACAGCCAGCGACGGGCTTGGCGATGATCAATCCCATGCGTTGGCTTCGAAAACGCCGTCTTCGCGCTCTGCTGACGACCATGAGTTTTGCCAACGACGACCGAGCCATCTCGTCTTTCCATCGCGGCGCCGAACTGGAGTTGGTCCTCAGGCCACTGAGAACGCAGTTGGCCGGATATCTCACCGCGCTTTTCGGCAAGGCTCCCGATCACGACGTTGCTCCCGGCAAACTCGCCGAATTTTCCAGGAACCTGCATTCGATACTTGCAGTCGTCCACAACCTCGTGACCGTTATCGACGACTGCCCCAACCGGGTTGAGCTCGACCGGGCAGCCATGACTGAAAAGATCGAAGGGATCGACTGGTTCTTCGGGCGGGCGGATCGTGCCCTCAGAAGACAGGATGTCCGGCAGCAAAGCCATGCGGCGCTGGATGATCTTGCCCGCTATATTGACGCGAGTTGGATCGAATCGCGACGCGCGACAATCGACGGCGGCCGGTCAAACGAGGCCGCCCTCACCGAAATACTCCAAGCGTTACCGATGCTGGTGCTCTACCAGGAATTTCGGCTCCGCTCTGTTCGCCTTGGCGACAAGGAACGCGCTATCTTCCGCACTCTTCGCTCGAAGGAAGCTGAACTCTCGCTGATCGGTACCGGCGATCTTGATTCTTGCATCCGGGCAACCATTGGACGGGAGGCGCGGCTGGCCTGGAAGAGCGCGATGGAAGCCGCCAATCCGGAGGTCCTCCTCGATAGCCGAGCGGTCGAAGCGAAGGTGACGTCGCTTGCCGAAGCCGACGCGCAGATCAGGGATTGCAACAGGGAGCTTCTGATCCACGGCATCGATGTCAGCCGCGTCCGCCCGACGCGAGAGTGGGAACCGATCACTCGACTTCGCGGACCGAGGGCGTTGCGACTTCGAGAGTTCATCGAGAAGGCCGCTCCGCTTGGCCTTTTCGCGCTGCGACCGGTTTGGCTGATGACTCCCGACATCGCGAGCCGCGTGCTGCAGGCGCGTCCCGGCACGTTCGATACCGTCATATTCGACGAAGCCTCCCAGATGCCGGTGGAATATGCGTTGCCATCGCTATTCCGGAGCAAGATCGTGATCGTGAGCGGCGACGAGAAGCAGATGCCGCCCACGACATTCTTCGCGAGCAAGGTTGAGAACGACGAAGCGGCAATCTTCGATGGCGAGGAGCCGGAAGAGGAAGCGACCGAAGAGGAACGCGAAGCCTTCGCGGAAACGTGGAACCGGCGGGAGATCAAGGATTGTCCCGACCTGCTCCAGCTTGCGCGCTCTGCCCTCCAAAGCCGAACCCTGCAGGTCCACTATCGTTCGAAGTACCGCGAGCTCATCTCGTTTTCGAACGCTTCGTTCTACGCGAACGGTCTCAGTGTGCCTGTTCGCCACCCCGACGAAACGATCCGGAGGATCAAGCCTATCGAGGTTCTCCGCTCGGACGGCATCTACAAGAGCCAGACCAATCCCAAGGAAGCCTCCGATGTGGTGGAGTATCTCAGCGGTCTCTGGGAGGACGCTTCGCCGCCATCAGTCGGTGTCGTGACATTCAATCGCAAGCAGGCGGACGCGATCGAGGATGCGCTGGAAGAGCGTGCAGAAAACGACGAAGCATTTCGCGATGCCTTGATGCGGGAACGCGAGCGCGTTGAAGCAGGCGAGGACATGGGATTCTTCGTCAAGAACGTAGAGAACGTTCAGGGCGACGAGCGAGACATCATCGTGTTCTCGACCACTTTCGGACGCAATGAGCATGGCGTCTTCCGCAAGAGCTTCGGCGCACTCGGTCATGCCGGCGGCGAGCGGCGCTTGAACGTGGCTGTGACCAGGGCAAGGGAGAAGGTCGTAATCGTCACGTCCATGCCGGTATCCGAGATTTCCGACCTTCTGACACGGCGGAGCGGACCGCGTGTACCTCGTGACTATCTGCAGGGTTACCTAGAGTACGGTCGTACCGTTTCGGAGGGATCGGCGGCATCCGGCAGGACCTTGCTCGAACGCCTCGTGACGGAAAAGAGCGCGGATCACGAATATGAAGGCCACGTAGAGGATGGCTTCACGAAATCCGTCGAGAAATTCCTGGAGATCAATGGATGGAAGCCGGCCAAGGCGCGCGACGGTGGCGCGTTCAGTCTTGATTTCGCGATCACCGATCCTCGCACGGGTCTGTATGCGCTAGGTGTAGAGTGCGACGCTCCGCGGCACTTGTTGCTCCAAAGAGCCCGAGCGCGCGAGGTCTGGCGACCGAAAGTTCTGAATGGAGCGGTCCCATTCATTCACCGGGTCTCGTCCTACGCGTGGACCCATTCCGGGGATGAAGAGCGTCAGCGCCTGAAGGAAGCCGTCGAAAACGCCCTGCATAACGGAGGAGGATACCAATGAGTGGTCCGAAAGCCTTCCGGATAGTCACCCGCGCGGAAATCATCTCGATTTGCCGCCGCAACTTAGCGCGCTTGGACGCGGCCATCGAATTTTGGACTTCGACCTGCAAACGCAATGGAACGATCGATCAGTCGGATATCGACCGGGTCATCGCTCGACGCGACGAAATTCACCGGATGCTCGACGCGGACAGGTTCACGGACCTTCAAAAGCAGGTCATAGCCGAAATCTCATATTTGAACGCCGATGCCGAGCGACGCGCGGAAAAGGCCGCAGAATCTGAAGCGAAGTGCAAGGGCGATCAGAGGCGTGCCAGGTCCGCCGCCCAGGCACTGCTCGCGAAGTTCGAAGCTTCCCCCATCGAGATCCCGGTCGATCTTCGACGAGAGCTTACGACCCCCGCGGCGTCCGTCGAGAGTCTCAACAAGGCTGTAAGCAAGGGGCTGATGCTGCTTCAGCCGGCCGACCGCTCCGAAGGCGTCACCGAGCGTCAGCGGGCGCTCGCCGACCGGCTCGGTGCCGGCGACCGTCGTATCACGCTCGAGGAGTGGACTTCCCAGCAAACCAGCGCAAGCGACGACCAGGCGCTTTTGAAAGTGGACAAGCTCCTCGGCGAACTTGCAAGCCTTGGGATCGATCCCAGTCCTTTTTCCGCCCGGATCGCGGCTCTCGAGGCCGAGCCGCGCGCCCGGCAGGCTCTCGTTGCCGACAGCCTGCTCCTCGATCTTAACTCCGCGATCAAGACCGGACGCGCGCGCGCGCGCCTCGAACGGGATCTTGCCGACCGGCATGCCGAACTGTCGGAGATGAAATCGGCCGAATCGGCCGCGCTGCGCGCCGAGATCGAGCAGGCCCTTGCGAAGTCTGGCGCCAACGACCAGGAGCTCGTCAAACGCGCCGACTTCCTCATCGAGGCCGAAGTCCGCTCCATGGCTGCGGAGGAGCGGCGACGCGCCGTCTTGGAGGGGCTCGCGAGCCTCGGTTATGAGGTCTCCCAGGGGATGATGACGGCTTGGGTCTCGGGCGGGCGGGTCGTTCTCCGAAAGCCGGCTAATCCCGGGTATGGGGTCGAGCTATCGGGCGGATCGCAAACCGACGTTATGCAGGTGAGAGCGGTCGGGCTTGGAAATCCTGCCGATCCACGTGATGCCGGACGAGATAAGGACATGGAAACGATCTGGTGCGGCGAATTCGAACGCCTACAATCGCTGGTCGCGCAAGCAGGAGGAAACGTCTCCATCGAGAGCGCCCGTCCAGCAGGGCAATTCCCTCTCAAGGTGGTGGCGGATGTAGTAGCCCAGTCAGCCGATGCCGAAGTTGTTAGGACACGGCAGATCAATCGCTAATAGACTTAGATGCGTGCGTTGTGATGGCGGACTATCAGCTCGCGAGGGCCTTCGAGCGGTCGGCAGTACCGGTCCGTCAGCGCCCGAATTCCTCGATCAGCGTCTAGCAGTGGCATCGAAGTTCGTGGAAAACCTGCGAAACGGAGCCAACTCTAGCGATCTCGCGTAGGTTGATGCTTATAATTCACTCAATTGCAAGATCTCTTGCTATCGTGACTGCGATGGCGGGTTACTGGGTGGTCGGAGGTTATCTCTCGGGCACACGTCCATCGAAGAGCAACAAATGAGAATTCGTGATCTCGTTTCCGATCCACGCACGTCGATAGACGACGAGGTCGCCGCCTCCGTAGACGAAAAATCCTACGGAGCGATGGTGCGTCACCTCCAAAAGTACCGCTTTTGGGAAGGTGCCAAACCGGCGCTGTATGAGCATCAGCGCCGAGCGATCGAAACCGTGGCCGCCTACATCGCCGCAAATCCTCACTTGCCCGAGAGGCCAAATCTCAGGGAAGCCGCCCTCCTCAAGCTTCCCACCGGCACTGGCAAGTCCGGCATTGTAGCGGTCCTTGCTCGCTGCCTTCCGTCGGTCAAGCGAACCCTTGTGCTCACACCGCGCGAATCCTTGGTCGCGCAGATGAGCGACGACGTCCGCTTCCGGTTCTGGAAGCATCTCGGCTACACGGTGAATGAGGGCCAGACCTTCACGGCCGAAGCGTCAACTATGGGCGCGGACCTGCAGGAAGCCTACGTCGAGACGCTCCTGCCGAGCCGAACAGACGCCATTTTGCAGCACGTTCCCGCAGCCACCAGATCGATCCTAACCGGCACCTATCAAGCCTTGGACATGATTCGCCGGCGAGCTCGAGACCCGAGGCCAGAACGAGCGGCTAAAGCCCAGTCTGCGCGGGACGTGCTTGCCTTGCTCGCGGGTTTCGACGTGATCCTGGTCGATGAGGGCCACTACGAACCGGCCATCTCCTGGTCGAAGGGCGTTCGCGAGCTCAATAGACCCACGGTGCTGCTCAGCGCGACGCCCTATCGCAACGACTTCAAATCCTTCCGGGTGAGAGGTCAGTTCGTTTTCAACTACCCGCACGGCGACGCCGTGGCGGCTCATGTAATAAGGGACGTCGAAACCGTCGTGGTCGAGCCGCGCGGCAGTGGGTCGGCAAACGACAAGTTCGTCACCGGTCTTCAACGGCAACTTCCCGCCTTGTTTGCTCAAGCAAAAGTGTGGACGAACACGCCGAAAGTCATGATTCGAGCCGACGATCTCGACACGTTGCAGAGTCTGCAACGTAAGGTCGACCAGGTGTTCGGCACCAAGTCGGCGCTCGTCCACGACCGCGCGAAGGCCTCGCGGCAATACCCCAGAAGGTTCCAGAGCGTACGGCGCGCAATGCATGAATGCGCCGACGCGCAGTTCTGGCTCCATCAATACAAGCTTATGGAAGGCGTCGATAATCCCGACTTCGTCGCGGTCGCTATTTACGACCTGCACACGAACGGCCGTCAGCTCGTACAGCAGATCGGGCGGGTGGTACGAACGAGCCCCGGGCGAACGCGCAAACAAAAAGCCTGGGTTCTGGCGGGCGAGGCTAACGCGGCACGCATCAAGGCGACATGGGATCGCTACAGGTCCTATGAAGCCTACTGCGCGGCAGAAACCAGAAACATTGTGACGAACGAAACCGCCCTGCCCGACCGTCTTCTGAAATACATGCCGGACAATCAGTACATCGGCGGCGATTTCCGGGAACGTTTCGATCCCGCTTCGCCCCTGACGATAGCCGACCTGCAGATTCCTGCGAGCACCGCAATATTCAAGTGGGCTAATCCCTCACGTGCCGTCACCGAACTGTCGGAAGCGGCGGAAGATGCATTGATGGAGAAGGATCGATTCAAAATCGTCCCGATCGAAGGACTCCCAGCGAACTGCCTGGGCTTCAGTTACTACGCATGGCGAAATTCGCCCTTACTGATCGACAAATTCTTCTCGGAGTGGACGCTCGGCGTCTTCATCGCCGTGCAGCACAAAGACTTCGTCATGGCGCACGATACCGAAGGCAATGTGCTGGACATGGAAGCACTCGGCCTGGAGGTGGCATCCAGACGAACGCTCGAGCAGGCGTTCCCACGCGGCTCCGCTTCGCGACTCACCCGAATGTCATTTGGATCCCTCGACATGTCCGAACAGGCCATCCGTACGTTGGCAGTTCGTACGCGGGCCTTCGAAACAACCTTTACCGACCTGCTGGATCCCCACTTGGTCCCTACGGCAGCTTCGGGGTTTGTCGACGGCCGCGGGCGCTATGTCGGCTTCGCCAACGCGCGCTTTCGGGATTCCACCGAACGACGTTTGGCGGTTGCGGACTATATATCATGGACCGCCTCGATCGCGAAGCAACTCGGGGGTAAGGCCGTCCGCAGCCAAGTCTTCGACCGCTACGCGCTCATACGGGACGATGTCACGAAGGACGGCGCACAGCCTCAAAGCATTCTGCTGAGTTTCTCTCGCGACGAGCTCCTCGAGCATACCGACTCTCATTCCGAAGCGCGAACGCTCGCGGCGGATCCCGATATCGATCACGACGACGTATGCGCCGAGGTCGACGCGGAGGGCAACTTCGCGGTCGAAGTGCTCGGCAAACAAACACTGTGCAACATCAGCTACAACGACGAAACAAAGAGGTACCGCTTCCACAGCGACGCTCTGAACGATCTGTTCAGAGCAAAGGAAACGGGCGACAGAGCCCATCCGCAAACGGCAAGCCAGAGAATTTCGGCACAGCAAAGTTTTCGAATTCTCATCACAGAACCTAACGTCGTGTACGCCGAGAAGAGATTTTTCGAACCCCGCATCACATACAAATTGCCCGACGGGAGCACACCAATCCTCGACGACGTGCACTCGGTGAAGGTGCTGGCCGACGCAAGGAGCGAAAAAGGCGAAGATTTCTATCCGAACATGGGTCGATGGCATGCAGAATCGATATTCGGGGCAGTCGACGCGATCGTGCACACCAGCAACAAGGCCGCGCTTACCAGGGGGTGGCAGGAATTCGGCGCGCGCCTCGGCCCGTATCCGCTCATCGTTTGCGACGACGATTCCAAGGAGATCGCAGATTTCATCGCACTGGACCCGGACCAAAAGAAGATCTCGTTCATCCACGCCAAGGTGAACAAGAAGGGCGACAACGTCTACAACGTAGATTCACTGCAGGCTGTGGGACGGCAGGCGACCGCTTCGCTGGCTTTCCTTGCGCGCTACGCACCGGTTGGGAATTGGAAGGCGGACAGGTGGACCAAATACGTGCAGGCAAACAAGCGGACGCTAACCGGCCGGGATCGCATCTTCCGCAATTCCAAGGGTTTAACCCCTCAGCAGATATCCGACGCTTTAGCCGCGGCCTGCGGGAATCCGACATACGATCGGGAAGTTTGGATCGTCGCGGGAAATACCGTCGATCGGGCCGTGGTCACCGGTCACATTCTGGCGGACACGATCGACAACAGATTGCGGCAACTGCTCATGCATTGGGATGGACTAAGAACCGCGTGCGCCAGAGCCGGCGCGCGCCTCCTACTATTCTGCCACTGACGATTCTGCAACGGCGAACATGAAACATGGCAAAGAGACCTCGCAAGGGACGCTGCGTCCACTGCCTTAGGCATGGGGTGGACCTCAATTCGGATCACTTGTTCCCACAGTCGTGGTACCCGGACTCGACGCCAGCCGACCTGGAAAAGTGGCAAATTCCATCCTGTGTCGCTTGCAATGACCGCTACGGAAGGCTGGAGCGCGACTTGATTGGCCGCTTGGGCCTGGCGCTTGACGCGGGCAATCCCGCTTCAGCAGGACTGGCAGAAAAAGCACTGCGCGCTATCGACCCTGACGCCGCCAAGAGCGAGGGTGACGCAGCGGCCCGGGATGCTCGGGCGAAGAAAATCCTGCGCGAGATGTACAAGGGAGAAGAGCTCAAGGGGAAAGAAGTGGTGCTTGGCTTGGGCGAGCGCTGGGATCGCCCCCTTGAGCAACAGCTTGGAATTAGCATTCCGGAGCACAGTCTGCCCGCGATGACCGAGAAAATCGTGCGGGGCATTACTTTTCGGGAGGATAACGCATTCATCGAGGCCGACCAGAAGATCGAATCTTTTCTGGTGAAGGACGAGGACGTGCAAGACGTAAAGGCCATGCTCGATAGGGCCGGCCAGGAATTCAAGAGAGAACCAGGTCTTTCGGTCCGAAGGGCACGATCTGAGGCTGGTGACCTGTACGAAATCACTTTTTGGAACCAGTTCAAATTGTACGCGACTTTGTCCAATCCGGGGAAGATGCCATCCCTGCCTCGTCGTAATGGCCGTGCGCTCAGGCGAGCACGGCTCAACGCGTGGCTGCAGCTACGCGCAAGGAGGCAGGGGCGGCCTAGAGCCAAGGCGCGGCGACGCGCGCGAAAGCGTTTGCGGCGAAAGGAAGCGACAAGCTGATTGTCGTCTACAACAGCCAGCTACGATCGGCAGCCCGCACAGTCCGTTCAATAGCGGCGAACTACGAACCGTCCCTTGTCGGGATCGGGGCGTAATAGTGCTTCACCTTCGCGTGGCCACTCAAGTTCGAGGGTCGATAGTCCGCGCGCTGGTAATAGTGTTGAACGCCGCCGGGTGCGGCGAAGCGCGCGAGGACGCTCGAATGCAGGATCGCCTCTTCCTGCACTTGGCGCAGGCCCTCGGTCCATTTGAAACGCCCGCGCAGATAACCCGGTTCGCGCTCATCGTGCTGCGGGCCGAGCGGGTCCGGATGCAGCGTCATGTACCGATCGTCCACCTTGATGCCGAAGCCGTCGGGACTCTTGCCATCGGGTAGATTCCTGGCGGCGTGCACCATCCATCCCAATGCGACGTCGGACAGGCGGGCCTCGTTCTCAGGATAGCTGCCACCGATGTCGGAGTGATTTCCGGCGAACCAGACCTGCTGCAGCCAGTCCGGGTATTCGTCGGGACGCTGCGGCCCCTTGTTGTGCGATCCACCCCACGGCACGCGCGCGAAGTCGGCGCGATTCTCGTCGATCGCCATGGCGTGGCGCGCGTACCAGACCGCGTTGTTCAGGTGCAGGTCGTAGAACTTCATCTTTGGTGAAGCGAGATGGAGCGTCTGCAAGAACGTATAGCCCGGCAGACCGACGGCGTATTTCACGTGGGTCGCGACGTAGGCGACGCCCGCCGCGATCACGGCGACCACAGCGGTCCACAACAAGGTTGGAACAAAGGGAAACAAGAAGAACGACTGCAGGTAGCTCAACGCAGCGATGAGAACGGCTGATCCGCCGACAAGCGCGGCGGAGAGCGCGTAGCTGCCGAGGGACGCGACCGTGTCGAAGACCCCGATGAAGAAGGGCACCGCGTTGGCCGCGCCGCCGGCGTCGGTGCCGTACCGCTCGCGATAGCGCTTCGCCAGCGCTTCGCGCTGCGGCAGGTAGTCCGTATCCTTGGGCGAACTGACGTGCTGATAGACCTTCTTTACGGCCTCGCGGGCAATGTGGGTTGTCGTGCCGACGTCGCGTCGGAGCGGAGTTCCGTCGGCCATCCTCGTCGGCACCCCGCATTGTCCCAGCACGGCCGCAAGGCACCGGACGGTGTAGGCGCCGCGGCTGAAGCCGAACAGGAAGATCCGGTCACCGGGCTCCCACATCCGTATGATGGCGGCGTAGCAGTCGATGATGTTGGTGGTGATGCCGAGCCCCGTCGCCTGGCTGGCGACGTTGTGCAACCAGCGATATGCGCGAGTGACGAACAGCGCGCCGCCTGGCGGTCGTGAACCGAGCCCGGCGTCGTAGAAGGCGAGCTGCTCCCGCGGATCGATCGCGGTGTCGGGGCCGCAGCGGGTCGCCCGGTAGAGCTTGTAGATGTTGGAGCGGTCCTCGTCCGGACGAAGGCCGCCGGCCTGACCGGTGCCGTCCGAGAAAATCAGGATGTTCTTGGGCATGTCGGCCTCGCCGATCAGAGGGAGTGAAAGGGAATGAAAAACCGCGAGCGAAAGGCCGGCGCCTAGTACCGGGCTCGCGGTTCTAGGCCAGCCAGCGCGCGTAGGCCTGAATGTCGATCATGGGTACCGTGCCGCTGAACTGAAGTGTGGAGATCAGGTTGAACAGGAAGGCTGTCGCCGGTCGCCCCTCCTTGGTGAAGGAGTAGGTCTTGCCGGACCGATCAAACGTGAAATGCCCGTGCGCGGCGACGCAACCCATCTCCAGACGCTCCAGCTCATCTGTGACCGCGAGCGCGCGCTCTAGCGGCGCACCGAACGGAGGGCTCCAGTCGCTCTCGAAGGTAAGCAGGCCGCCGAGGATCGGGATGAGGGGCTTGGCAGGGTAGGTCCCGCCCGCATGCGGGATCGGCAGACTGGTCCGGTGAAGACGCCGCACCGAAGCGACCTTCTTCTGCGCGTATTGCACCATTGTCGCATTGATCGCCTGCTTGGCTTCGAAGGCCGCGTAGACGCTTTCGGCCGGGACGATGGTCTGGCCCTGATACTTGAAGATGAACGGAGAATACTGCCGGTCGAACACCACGACGTCCATCTGGTCGCTGAAGTTGCCGTGGCTGTCGACGATGTGCGCCGAGGCGGCCTGATAGCGCTGCGGCAGGTAGTCCTGCAACATCTCCAGCCAGACCTTTTCGCTGGCGTCACCTTTGGTCCCGGGATGGGCGAAGGATTTGCGTGCGATCGAAAGCTTCTGCTGAATGTCTTCGTGCAGCCCGGACAGCAACACTGAAAGCGACCACTCGGTCATGGTGAACTCTCCTTATGAAAGCGGAAACTTGGGACCGAACAGCGCGCGCCATGCCTTCAGAGCCTCACCGTTCTGACCCTGGCGCGCGAGATTGATGGCGATGCTGGCATCGCGGCTGGCCTGACGCAGAAGGTCGCGCGCGCGGGTTTTGCGCGAGGCATCCATGCCATTGCTGATCGGCGGCCCGAGGCCGGCGGGATCCGGCCACTCCTCGAAGATGCGGTCGGCAAGGGTCGAGAACAGCGCCTGCAGCTCATAGTCGAACCGGCTCTGCCAGCCGCCATGGAGGCTCTGCAGCGCCATCACCTCGATCAGGAACGAGGGCTTCACCGGCTTGTCGCTGCCGTGGCGGGGGTTGTTGTTCCAATACTTCACCATGCGTACCAGACCCTTCCACTCATTCGAGAAGGCTTGGTGCGCCGCGACCGCCTTCTGCGCGTGGATGTCGGGATTCGTCTTGATCCACGCGCCGGTGTCGGTATCGGGAATTTCATAATCGTCCCCGGCCGCGAACGCGGGAACGGTGTCGACGCTGACGACGCGATAGTCGGTGTTGTCTTCGGCGTCGATCGCAACGCCGAAATCGATGTTGATCGATCGGCTCTGCTTGCGAACGGCGCTCTTGCCGTATTTTTCGACCAGCGCATCGTAGAAGGCATCGAGCACCACGGACGGGGCCTTGTCGCGGTAATGGCGTTCGCTCTCCTTCAGCACGAAGAAGATATCGATGTCTTTGAGCGGCTTGGTCTTGGTGTGGCGCGCATAGGAACCGGTCAGGAAGCTGCGCTCGACCGCGAACTTGGTCTGCAGATATTCGCGCACCTCAGTATGGCGCTGGCTCGCATTCTTCTGCTCGCGATCATTGAGCTCGAGACGGCTCTTGAATTTGCGGAAGGCTTCGTCGAGGCTGATCATCCGGCTTTCCTCCAGTACGCGGCACTGCCGCCCAGTCCGTTGTGCTCGATGGTGGAACCGAGGCTGTGCCGCACGAAGCCTGCCGTCGAGCGCAACGAGGTGTCGCTCCAGCCCGCCACGTGAGGCCGGCCGTCCGCCGTGTCGACGACGATGCGGTAGCTGGCTTCGCTGGGCCAAAGCCCGGCTTTGAGGATCGCGTATTTGATCTGGTCGGTGTCCGTCCAGAAGCTGCCGTCGCCCGAGGCGCCGTAGGCGATGTCGATGTCCCAGCGGCCGACAAGGCTGTCGCTCTTCGGGTTGAACACCTCCAGCGTGACGGTCCTGAGGTGCTGCGAGTTCAGCCACGTGGTCAGGCCGCTCATCAGCACCGTCCAGTCGCTGACGAGCTTGGAGGGATCGAGCCCGCTCAGCCGGATGATGTCCTTCAGGCTCTTGAGGATATTGTCGGCCACATAGGTGACCGAGTGCGTGTAGGAATAGACGCCAACGCTGGTCATGATCCCATGAATCCTTTCTGGTCGAAGACCAACACGCCGGCGGCCGCGCCATTGCCGCTGTCGTTCTTCTCGATGCCGTCGCCGAGCGCGCGCGCCGTGATGCGCTCGGAGTGCTTCTTCAAGGCGCCCTCCACCCAACCGAGATCGTCGGGCAAGCACGGCAACGAGACGCGCCAGTCTCCGCTGAGCGGGTCGAAGCCGAGCGCGTCCTCGTTCGCGTCGGAGCCTTCGATCGCGTCGTCGTCGTAGACGCAGTAGATCCGCGTCCGCGGACCATCGCAGGTCACCACGATGGCATCGGCCTTGGGTGCGTGGTCGGCGATCACGCTGGCGGCCACGCCCGAGACCGCGAGCAGTTCGTTGCGCGCAGCCGAGTTCTTGCCTTGCGTGAGCAGGTCGACGATCGCCGACCACGTTGCCATGGCCTCGCGGCCGGGCGTGCTGATGAATGTCCGGCTGGCAACGGTCGTCATGCCTTCTTCTCCACGTTCAACCGGCTGGCCGTCGCCGCCTTGGCGGCGGCGAGCAACTTGTCCGAGGTCAGGGTGTTCGGGTCCATTGCGATATCGCGCGTGCTCGCCAAGGCATTCGCCACCATCTTGCGGATCGCGCGGCCGTCGAGCCCGACCGAAGCCGATGCCCAGCGCGCGAGGTCGGCGGATTTCGCCAACTTCCCGATTGCCGGATAGGTTTGCGACAGTCCATTCAGGCAATCCGACAGGATCGCGGCGCAGGCCTCGGCATCCGGCAGCGGGACATGCACGACCAGGTCGCAGCGCGACGTGAAGGCCGCATCGACCGCCTTCGGGAAGTTGCTGGTCGCGACAAACAGCAAGTTCGGGTTCTGCTCGGCGAGAACGTCGAGCTGGATCAGAACCGCGTCTGTCGCGCGATGCACGTCGACGGGGTTCGCATCCATGCTCAGCTTGTTGCGGTCGGCCGCGAGGGTCTCGACTTCGTCGAGTAGGACGATAGTCGGCCCCCGCGCGGCCGCCTCGGTGATCGACTGCGCGAACAGGTCGGACACGGCGCGTTGCGTCTTGCCCATGGCGGCGCTGGTGAGCGAATGCGGCTCCACCTCCAGCAACTGGAATTTTCCGTTCTTGAACGACTGCGCCGTGCGGTGGGCGAGCCCTCGCGCGAGCGAGGTCTTGCCTGTGCCGGGCGGGCCGACCAGCATGATGACGCCGTGGAGCGGGAGGATGCTGCGGTCGACCTTGCCGCGGATGCTGAAGTTCAACATCGACTGCGAGAGGAGCTGGTCCTTCATCGTTGCGGCGAGAATAATGGAGTCCCAGAGGCGGCCGAGCGCCGGGTCCGGCAGCGGACGGATGCGCTGGATGCCCTTGGGGCGGTTGAAGTCGGGGTGTGCGGTCACGACATTCTCCTCATTCTCATTCACTGAATACACTTAATCAGAGTGCAAAAATTTTTATCCGATGCGCTGGTAGATGAACTCAACGCCGCCGCTCTCGGCGACTGCTTCCCGCCGAAGCAGGAAGCCTTGCTCCCACAGTTGCTTGAACTTCATGCTGGCGTTGTTGATCGTGATTCCCCTGCTCTGCGCGAACTCCGAGGCGCGGCATTCGGACCGACCCATCGCGAACGAGAAGGCCTCGCGCGCGCCCTCGCTGGGCTCGGCGCCGATTAGGTCGGCCGAGCGATCATGCCAGACGAGGATCGGCTGCTCCTTCTTCTGCGCCGCGGCGTCCAGATTCTCGATCAGGTCCTGATCGCTGAGGTCGACAAGGCAGAAGCCCTTTCGCGTGCGAAAGCGGCGGGCCAGCTCAACGACAGTCTCGGAGGAGAAGGAAATGTCGAGCCGGTTAACGCCTTTCATCGACACCTTGAAGACCAGGACGCCGGGGCTGTCTTCGACGAACCGGAGCATGCGCTGATACACTTCGCGCCCTTGGCCGCGGCCCCAGCCCTCGCCTTTGTCCATGACGTTGCGCAATTGCAGCACCCGCACTTCCTCGTTCATTGGCTTCATTTAACCAGATTCGGCCTTGGGTTCAAGACCCCAGCCCAAAGGTGAATGCGATATGGGTTCCCCACATGAGCGGCAGCCCTTCGTAGCAGTGGGCCGTATTGGGACGGTAACTGCCTTGCGCCGGGGTCAACAGCACCCGCTGCTGCGGAAGCCGCACATCAAGATTGGCGTTGAACTTGATGGCCTTGCCGGCGCAGCCCTTGAGGCCGCAACCGCGGTCCGTCCCGTGACGCGACACGCCCTGCCTGAAGATTTCGACCAACAGGTCCGTATCCGACAGGTTGTGCAGGCGAGGGAATTCGGATCGGAGAGAGGGCCTGAGCGTGTCCATGATTCCAATGCCGCTGTCCGAGACCGCTACCGAAAGCCGGTTGCCACCAGAATACACCTGCAGCGCAGCATAGCCATCGAGCGCGGTTCGGCTGTGGGAGAATATGTTGTCGATAAGTTCGGCGAAAATGGTCCAGGCCGCCCCCTCCAACGCCGAAGCGTCCTCGCGGTCGCCGCAGGAGCGCATCAAGGCGTTGGTCAGGCGGGTGGGAAGATCCTCGTCGCGCGCGTCCTTGTTGATGCGGGCAATCTCAACGAGGGCGGAGTTCCCGCCGCGATGATATTCGGCCGCAGAATAGACCGGCCAACCCTGGACGATTTCAACGTCTTCCGCGAGGTGATCGAAAAATCCCATGCGGTTGAGATATCCCATGGTGCCGGCGTCGCCTTCCTGAAAATCCAGAAGCACGGTGCGCGTCGTCGATGCAAGCTGATTGATGAGAGAGAGAAGGCGCGTCGCCGCATCGACCATGATCTTGCAACCGACAGGAAATTCAAAGATGACCTGAAAGGTGCCAGCATCGTGCGGGCCGCAGGAGGTCAGCAGCGCGCGCTCGAACCTGGTGATATCTATCCATTGCGGCGGGAAACGCACGATACACTGCACGCCGAACCTCAAATATTTCGCACAGGACTGGCAATATAAGGTGAGTCGTCCGACTTCGAACGCCCTAAACGCGAATTTCAACCTGATTGCTGCCACGGGTGGCAATAGCCAGGCAGAAACGACTAATCATAACCAAATGATTTCAGAATCTTAGCCTCTTAATTTGACGCCGGCCAGGACACCGACAATGAGCGAAATCCTCCTTATCGACGCGAGCAAGCTTTTGCCGGGAGATATCGTGCCTTCTACCGGCAAGAGCAAAGTGAGCTGGATGATCCGCGCGGCAACTGCCGGTGATTGAAACTACGCGGCCTTGCACGTTGAACACGGCATTGCCGTGGAAGCGAAAGATCCGGGCGTGGTCCCAATATTCCTGCCCGCCGTCAGCTATGAAGCGAACACGAAGATCCACATGCGGCGGGCTCAAGGGTTTGGCGCCTGATCAGCAATCGCAGCTTGTCGATTTTGTCTGGGAGTTACTTTACCGGCCTTATTCGACGCGTGGAGCCATCGCCACGGTATGGCAAAGACTGCGTCAGGAATCCGACCGCGGGTATTTCTGCTCTCAGCTCGCGGCCGCAGCCTACGAGCGCATCGGCGCTCGTATTGTCGACCTGGAAGCTGCGCGATGCAACCCGAACGACCTTGATGACTCCGAGCGACTGGTCGATGTTCCAGAAGCAACACAGCGCGTCGACAAAGAGGTTCACGACGCCACCACGGAGCTTATGGGCGGTGCGTGGGAGAAGTTCGTTGAAGTGGGCGCATTCGGAGAGAAGTTCCTGATTCAAATCTGCTTGAAACACTTTCCCTTTCCCAAGGTGTTCGCACAGCCGTTCAATATCTACGACCTGCTGCGTCAGTTCTTCGACGGAACGGTCGATGTCGAAACGGTCGGCAAGCCGTGCGATGATGCTGCAGCGAAGGCAATTTAGCGACCTCGTCAGATTGCGTCCTCTGACCCGTGTCCTGGTATCAGTGTCGCAACGCCGCGATTCTGAGGAACTCGACGCATTCGGGTTTCTTACCGCGCTCCAAGATCGAGCAATATGACGACCTGCGAAAAGCTTACGGGCGTCAATCATCCACCGAAGCGGATAAGTGACGCCCGTCTGCTCTTTGGTCAATGCAGCGTTTTACCCCCAAGCATATCACCGTTGGTAACAGGCGTGCCATCCGAGAACGTCCAGGACCAGCTCGCAGAGTTGTTCGAATTCGCCCCTTCGGCTGCATTGAGATAGGACGCCGCCAGAGAAGCCGTGATCAGGATAGCTTCTTCGGAAACCTTGGCCTCCGAACTCCATCCAAAAAGGTCTGCCGAGAGTCACCTTCAACTCAATAACGTCGTTCAACCAGCCGCGAGCCTTTCGCGTACCTTGAAGACGAGTCGTTGAGGATGTCACTGCCCTTAGAACCGCGAAGGAAGTATCCCCGTGTATGTGACAGCTGCGCGAGCGGATCGTGCTCTCAGCGCATCGGGTGGCACTGAACTCTAGCCGGCGACGGGAGCGAGTATAAGCTGCGGCTGTGTCTACTGATTGGCATGGCGGAGTTCGCCAACGTTCGCCGGCGCTTATTCAACGGATATTCGACGACTTCTGCACAACGGATCTAAGTCGTTGAAATTTCTGGCGCTCCCTAGGGGAATCGAACCCCTGTTTCAGCCTTGAGAGGGTAAAGTCGATCCGGTTGATGATCATCGTGAGGAGAGTCCTGCGATGGAGACCTCACGGATGTCAGGCCCGGCTCTTTGCACACGCACGCGTTATCGCACCAAGCCAATCGCTATCCCGCCGCTCATGACGGTCTGGCTGCAGGTTTGATTCAGGCCAAACTAGCAACGGAATCAATAGCTGGTCGCAGTCTGTTGGTGACGGCGCCGAATTCTCGCCCCAGTATCTGTCACGTGTCAAAGAGCTGGATGGTAACGCCGCCTAGCGGCGCACACTTTGGCGGGCGATGGACTTCCAAGTCCATCCCTTTTTCTTCGCCGCGGCATCCAATTACACGACGAGCTCATGGCGGCCGTTCCGGCTAGGCAGAGCCTGAGCATGATGCTCTGGATGATCACCAACGCCGACATTTTGTGGAATGGCGCCAGCGCAGGTGCATGCCCTCGTTGAGTTGCGCGATGACCTAGAGGTTCGATCCGTGCAGGACACGCATCGCAAATTGTCCTTGCAGACGAATCCAGACAAGGCGATCTTACGCCTTGCGCGCGTACTTGCTCGTCTGGCTGCGAGGGAGGATCATGAAAGAGAGCTCGCCGATCGAAGAGACAAGGAAGAGAGCGACGATCTATGCTCGATTCTCAACCGATCTTCAGAACGAGCGTTCGATTGAAGATCAGCTTTCACTTTGTCAAAGCTATGCAGAGCGCGAAGGCTTAACGGTTATCAGTACCCATGAAGATAGGGCTCGTTCAGGTGGCTCGGTCATGGGACGCGAAGGCCTTCTGCGGATGTTGGACCAAGCGCGGGAGAGATCCTTTGACGTAGTGATCGTCGAAGCGCTCGATCGCCTCTCTCGCGACATGGAAGATCTCGCGGGTATCCATAAGCGACTATCTTTTCTCGGCATCGAGATCCGGGCGGTCCACGAAGGCGTCGTTAACACCGTGCTGGTTGGTCTTCGCGGTTTGGTCGGGCAGCTCTATCGTGAGGACAACGCGCACAAGGTGCGGCGTGGCCAAGCAGGCCGGGTCAAGCAAGGTTTGGCCGGAGGTGGCCTAACATACGGATACGCCGCGATCGCCGGAAAGAGCGGCGAACGAGTCATCGTCGAGACAGAGGCAGAGGTGATCCGGCGCATCTTCCAAGAATACGTAGACGGCCGGACGCCTCGGGAAATCGCTCACGATCTCAACAAGGAGAGAGTAGCACCCCCGCGAGGGCGGGCATGGAATGCCTCAACTATCAATGGCAATCTCGAGAGGGGTGCCGGCATTCTGCAGAACGAGCTTTATGTAGGGCGCCTCGTCTGGAATAAGGTCAGGATGGTGAAAGATCCCGACTCGGGAAAGCGCCTGTCACGACCAAATCCTAAGAGTGACTGGCAGGTGGCTGAAGTGCCGCACCTTGCAATTGTCAATCGAGAGCTATTCGCAGCTGCTCAGCAACGCAAAGAGGAGCGCAGTCACACCCACCCCAGCCATCAACGCCGGCCTCGTCGGATGCTATCTGGCCTGCTCCGTTGCGGCTCGTGCGGCTCGGGCATGGCAACCAATGGGCGCGACAAATCAGGGCGTGTTCGCATTCGCTGCTCGGCGGCGACGGAGAGCGGCACGTGTCCGGACGCCAAGACTTTTTATTTAGACACTGTCGAGAGCGCGGTCCTCAACGGTCTAAAGGCCGAATTGCGCGCGCCGAAGGTTATCTCAGAATACGTACGCACGTATCTCGAGGAGCGGAAGCGCCTCGCCGCCACATCACAGGCAAAACGGCAGCGCCTTGAGCAGCAGCTTGGGCAATTAAACCGGGAAATCGAACGACTCGTGGATGCGATCGCGAAAGGACATGGCGATCCATCGGTTCTCGGACCGCGATCGACTGCCTTAGATGCCGAACGAAAGCGGATATCTAAGGAATTGCAGAGTGGGCCGCCCGCCCCGAAGGAAGTCGCGCTGCATCCGGCCATCCTCAAACGATATGAGAAGCAACTCGGTCGGCTTGAAGAAGCACTGGGTAAAGGTATCAGCGCGGGCGACGGAGAGGCCGCCGAAGCCATCAGGGACCTCGTCGAGACCGTCACAGTTTTCCGCGATCCAGAGCGGCCTGGCGGCGTAACTGTGGAGATCGCAGGCCGGCTAAATGCCCTGCTGGGCGAAAATGCCTATCCGCACCGCGTCAAAGGAGTGTGGGGAAAGATGGTAGCGGGGGAGGGACTCGAACCCCCGACCCCAGGATTATGATTCCCGTGCTCTAACCAGCTGAGCTACCCCGCCATGGGCTCGCCATCGGCGGCTGGTGAGCCGCGGGTGCGAACGCGCGGCATATAAAGAGTGGCATGCGCGCCTGTCAAGCAAAGCCGGACGAGGCAGCAACTTATTGCAGGCAGAGGCTATTTCGGCCTGACCGATGGGTCGCCACCGGGGCTGCCGGGCGGCGGAATCACCGGCGTGTTGCCGCCTTGCGGGGTCGGCGCACGCATTTCGGGATCAACCCCGGCCGGCGGGCACAACACCCCGTCGGATTTGGCGAGCTTGTCGCCCAGCGGCTGGGCGGCCTGCCCGGTCGTGGTTCCCTCCGGCACTGCAGCACCCGGATGCGACGGCTGCTGCTGCGGCGCGCAATTCGTGGCGGCGCGCTGCGGCGCCGGCGGCGCGGTCTGTGCCGGCGGCGTGGCTGATGTCGGCGGCGCCTGCGCCGCGGCAACAGCGGGTGCCAGCATCAGCACACAGGATAAAGCGAGTGTTCGATTGATCCTCATGACGAGAAAACCGTGACGGCGCGCCGATGTTCCCTCGCAAAATCGCCGCAACCTCACGATTTGCGGAAGCGGATCAGCGAGAAATGCCCCATCGGCGGCATCGGCCGGCGCTCCGCAAGGCTGACCCCGCCATGCTTCGCCGCCCAATTGGTCAGCCGCTCCCACGGAAACTCCGGACGCCAGCCGAGCCGCCGCGCCAGCGGCGCGAAGGCGAGCTCGAAGACGCGGCGCGGGCCGCTCTCGGCGCCGATGTGATTGACCAGGATCAGCTCGCCGCCGGGCTTCAGCACGCGGATGAAATCGTCGAGCGTCGCCTCGGGATCCGGCACCGCGGTGATGACATATTGCGCGACCACCGCGTCGAAGAACGCATCCGGAAATGCGAGATTCTTGGCGTCCATCACCGCCAGCGCCTCGACATTGCTGAGGCCCTGCGTGCGCACGCGCTTGAGCGCCCGCCGCAGCATCGGCTCGGAAATATCGACGCCGCATAGTTTTGTGGTGCGCTTGTATTCCGACAGCGAGAGCCCGGTGCCGACGCCGACGTCGAGCACGCGGCCGCCGATCCGGTCGGCTTCCGCGATCGTCGACTGACGGCCCTGATCGAACACCTTGCCGAACACCAGATCGTAGATCGGTGCCCAGCGGCCATACGCCTTTTCGACCCCTTCGCGGTCGATGTCCCCAGCCATTCCCCTGCCCCGACGTTTCTTCTGTCTATCCGCGAACCGCTTCCGCAAGCGGCGCCAACGCGTCCTGCGTCGCGGCCCGTATTGCGCGGCTTGCGCTTGCACTTCTGATGAAGCCGCCGCCGAGCACACGCGCCTGCCCGGAGGCCGCGTCGTAGAACACGCAGGCCTGGCCGGGCGACACGCCCTCCTCGCCGACGACGAGCTCGACCTCATAGCCGCCATCGACGGCGCGCAACCACGCCGGCTGCGGCGCGCGCGTCGAACGCACGCGGACATAGATCTCGATGCCCTCGCCGATCACGCGATCCAGCGCGCCGTCGCCGATCCAGTTGACGTCGCGCAGCGCGATGCGATCCATCCGCAGTGCCTCGCGCGGCCCGACCACGACACGGCGCGTCGCCGCATCGAGCTTGACCACATAGAGCGGGCTGCCGGAGGCAATGCCGAGCCCCTTGCGCTGGCCGACGGTGAAATGAACGATGCCCTGGTGCTGGCCGATCACATGACCGTCGAGATCGACGATGTCGCCCGGCGCGATCGCATTCGGCTTCAGCCGTCCGATGATGTCGGTGTAGCGGCCGGTCGGCACGAAGCAGATGTCCTGGCTGTCCTGCTTGTCGGCGACCTCGAGATCGAAGCGGCGCGCCAGCTCGCGGGTCTGCGGCTTGGTCATATCGCCGAGCGGGAAGCGCAGGAAGTCGAGCTGCTCGCGCGTGGTCGCGAACAGGAAATAGCTCTGGTCGCGATCGGCATCCGCGGCACAGACCAGCGAGCGCGATCCGTCGGCAAGCCGCCGCGAGGCGACATAGTGGCCGGTAGCGAGCGCCTGCGCGCCGAGCTCGCGCGCGGTCGCGAGCAGGTCGCGAAACTTGACCGAACGGTTGCACTCGATGCACGGCACCGGCGTCTCGCCGAGCGCGTAGCTGTCGGCGAAATTGTCGATCACCGATTGCTTGAAGCGGCTTTCGTAGTCGAGCACGTAATGCGGGATGCCGATCCGCTCGGCGACATTGCGCGCGTCGTGGATGTCGCGGCCGGCGCAGCAGGCGCCCTTGCGATGGGTCGCGGCACCGTGGTCGTAGAGCTGCAGCGTGATCCCGACCACGTCGTAACCCTGCGACTTCAACAGCGCAGCCGTCACCGACGAGTCGACGCCGCCGGACATGGCAACGACGATCCGTGTGTCTTCAGGGCGGCCTTCGAGATCCAGACTGTTGAGCATCTTTAAGCGGTCATTGGTCACTGTCGCGGCGAGCTTATGCGCTCCGCGACGATATTGGAAAAAGCCTTTTGTCCAGAGAGCCTTAGAACACATCCAAGGCCGGTTCGGTCGGTTCGGACGCGTTGGAGGCCACCTTTAATATAGGCCGTATTCCGGTGAGGCAATCCGCCGGAAGCCGTGCCGTGCCGCGCGCGGACGGCAAATCTTGCCGCCGGGCAAAAAGGAGACCTGCCGGGAACCCGTCCCAGCCGGCCAGGGCAGCCAATAACATCTTGAAATAACTCATTATTTATTGCCATCGCTGATTGGCCCACTCCTTGCTGACAAAACGCCGGAAGTCTCATTTGCGAGGGTTGGCAGTGGTCAGCGTCACGTCGGAAGCATTGGCAGGCCGGTCTTTTCAGAGCGCGACGCAGCGGTCGGCGCGGCCCGATCCCGCTTCGCAGGTGGGGAACGACGGCTTTGCCGCGCTGGTCGACAGCAACACTGCGTCCGCAAACGACAGCAGCCGCTACGACTCCCAGCCGGCGCCCTCGCGGCGGTCCGACGATCCGCCCTCGACGACCGACGCACGCCCCCGCGACACCAGCACGGGCCCCGACAGGACGTCGCGGGATTCCGGCAGTTCGCGCGACGACAACAAGGTCGACAGCGACGCGCCGTCCAAGACCAAGTCGAAATCGAAATCGAAATCGGACGACTCGAAATCGAGCTCCGATGCGAACTCGACCGGTGACAAGCCGGACGCGACGCAGGCCGCTGCGCAGCAGGATCCCGGTGCGGCAACCGTGAATGCCGTGATTGCTCCTGTTGCCGCGACACCGGCGACTGCCCCGACACCGGCGGCCACCGCGCCGTCCGACCAGCCGGCCGCACCGCTCGCGATCGCGGCGGCGGCCATCGCGGCAAGCTCGGCCATGGCCGGCACTGGTGCCGCTGCCGGCACCGGCGCGCCTGCCGGCGCCGACACCGCAGCGGCGGCGGCCACCACAGCGAACGCCGACAAGGTCGCCAAGGCGGCCGGCGTCAAGACCGACGCGCAGATCATCACCACCAGCGATGCGGCAACGGCATCGGGCGCAGCGACTGCAACCGGCGATGCGACATTCGCCGCCGCGGTTGCCGCCGGAACGCCCGCCACCAAGACGACGGCGCAGGCCAAGACACAGCTCACCACGAAGGACGCGACGGCGACGATGCCGGCCGACCAGGACGGCGCCGCGGCGGGCAGCGCCAACACCGCGCAGGCTGCTCCGACCAACATCGTTCCCGCCGTCGCGCAGCCGGCCGCCGTTGCTGGCAAGGCGAAGGCCACCACCGACGGTGCCGCCGATGCCATCAAGGCCGACGCGGGCGGTGACGGCAATGCCGCGCCGACCCCGGCGGTCGGCGGCCACGCCGCCGCGCAGACCCAGCTCACGACCCCCGATCCCGGCGCGCAGGCAGCGAACGCACTGCAGCCGCAACCCGCGACCACCCAGACGACGCCGTCTGCGACCGCACAATTGACCGTGACCAACGCTGCGCAAAGCGCCGCCGTGCCGCTCAGCGGGCTTGCGATGCAGATCGCCGCCTCCGCCAAGAGCGGCAAGAGTCGCTTCGAGATCCGGCTCGACCCCGCCGAGCTCGGCCGCATCGATGTCCGCATCGATGTCGATCGCAACGGCCAGGTCACGTCGCATCTCACCGTCGAACGCCCTGAAACGCTGTCGATGCTGCGCCAGGACGCCAACCAGCTGCAGCGCGCGCTCGACAATGCCGGCCTCTCGACCGGCAATGGCGGATTGCAGTTCAGCCTGCGCGACCAGTCGCAGTCGGGCCAGAACAACAATGGCCAGTCCAATCCGAACGCCCATCGTTTGATCGTCACTGAGGAGGACAACGTTCCCGCCGCAGCGGCGGGCCGCTCCTACGGCCGTGCAACCGGCGCCCTCGGCGGCGTCGATATCAGAGTGTAAGGAGTTCACCATGGCAGTCGATGCAACCATGCCGACGCCCGTCGTCTCAGCACCGGGCACCAGCAACGGAACGAACTCTGGAAGCAGCAGCGGCAGCGGCCTGACGACCTCCTCGCAGGGCATTGCCGACAATTTCCAGACCTTCCTGACGCTGCTGACCACGCAATTGCAGAACCAGAACCCGCTCGACCCGCTCGACACCAACCAGTTCACCCAGCAGTTGGTGCAGTTCGCGGGCGTCGAGCAGCAGCTGAAATCCAACGATCAGCTGAAGTCGCTGATCGAGATCGAGAAGAGCGCGCAGTCGACCCAGGCGCTGGTCTATGTCGGCAACACGGTCGCGGTCGACGGCAGCAAGACGCAGTTCGACAAATCCGCGACCTGGAATCTGGTGTCCCCGCAAGCCACCAGCGCCACCATCACGATCACCAGCTCGACCGGCCAGACCGCCTATTCCGGCAATTTCAGCCTGAAGCAGGGCAACGCCAGCTTCGTCTGGGACGGTAAGGGCAATGACGGCACGCAATGGCCGGCCGGCACCTACACGCTGACCGCCACCGGCAAGGATTCCAAGGGCAACCCGATCGCCATCTCGACCGAGGTGCAGGGCGTCGTCGACTCCGTCGACCTGACCGCCTCCCCGCCGTTGCTCTCGATCGGCGGGCAGACCTACACCACCGACAAGATCAAGCGCGTGGTGCGCGGGGCGACTGGCTCGAGCTGAGCACATTGCCACGATCCGCAGCTGCGCGTTGAGCGGGCGACCGCGCACACCACACTGTATCGTCGTCCTGGCGAAAGCCGGGACCCATAACCACCGCATTTGGTAATGAACGGGATCGTGGCCCCGGCGTCGCGCAACAATTGAGAGTTGGGGTTGAGAGTTGGGGTAATGGGTCCTGGCTTTCGCCAGGACGACACTGAGTGTGTGGCGCGGTTTTTGTGGTCACACGATCGCATTCTCGCGACATGATTTGCCCGAGCTTTTGCTTCTCGTCTCGCCTCTGCTGTAGAGGGCGCAGGGAAAGCCGACTGCCGATCGTAACGGTTCCATGCTATAGCCACGTCACTTGGCTGCTTGCTGTAGGGCTCGACAATGCCGATCAATCGCTTGCTGAAGACGGGCGAATACACGCCGGAGCAAATCGAGCTCTTCAACAGGGCGTTCAGCCTGGCGCTGCATTCGATGGGTCTGGTCGATCGCAACGATCCGCTTTGCGAGATCGTGGCCCGCAAGGTCATCGAGATCGGCAAGACCGGCGCCCTCGACGCGAAGGGCGTCGCGGAAGCGGCTGTGGCCAGCATCGGTCTCTGACGACCGACGCGGTCGATGGCCGCTGACGGAACGGCGCTTGAGCGCGGGCCGCCGCCGTTGCAGGCGGCCCGCCATCAGAGCGGCCTCACTCGACTTCCTGCACGACCGTACGGGTGTCGGGATCGACCAGCATCACGCGCTGGCCGGTATAGACATAGCGATATCTGGTGAGCGACGGGCCCCAATCGGCAGGCACCGCTTCAAGCTCGACCTCGCGCGGCACAGGCGAGCCGACGACGATCCTCTCCCGCGTCTCGACGGGACGGATCTTGTGTTCGGTCACATAGCTGTGGATTCGCGTGCGATATTGCGGCTCGATCTGCACGGTGGCGGCATGTCCGGCACCGGTCGTGCCGACAATCGTGCTCTGGGCAAAAGCGCCCGTCGACGCCAATACGGCGGCAACAGAAATCAGAACCAGCTTCTTCATAACGTCCTCCTCACCGCTCCATGCGGCGTTTCGAGAACCGCGACAGAATGGCAATGTTCCTAACCGAGGATCCCGATCAATCGCGTTGCCGGCGCGCTCCTCGCGCCAAGGCGTTCATCCGGGAATGGACGTCTTGTTCGGCTGGTCCAGTGTTGGCGCGTCCGGACTTTCGCTCTCCGCATTCAGCTCGACCTCGGCCGCGTGCCGGAATTCCTCGTCCCTGCCGTCGGGCTTTCCGGCCTTCTCCCAGAGCTGCCGCGCGTAGTCCCGGATCTGCTGTTCGGTGGCCATGTCATTCCTCGGGAATTCCGAGCTCCTTGCGAACCGTCACGGCCGAGTCACCGACCTTCTCGACGGCTTTACGCAGCTGTTCGCGCGACACGCCGAGGGCATGTGTCCAGCATCTCACCTGAAGCAGATCATGCATGTTGATCTTCGATCGATCGAACTGCTCTTTCCTGGTCAGGCGCTTCGTCACTGAACTTCTCGCGTCAGCGCTCGGCCTGAGCCTCGGCCGTTGCTGGCGATCCAATCTTCCGGACCGCCATTTGTTCCTTTCTTGGATGGGTCGGTCGTCACCCCTCGGAGGAACATTATCCGCGAGCGATACTTCAGTCGTGAGAGGCAGAGCGAGCAGGAACAAAGGTAAGCCATGACAGGCATTGCAGACAGGATCGGCGGACGGGTCAAGCAACTCATCGCCGAGATCATCAACGATGGCAGGCTAGCCAAGGAAGGCGCGCAGCAGATCAAGAACGCCGAGAACGCGCCGCCCGCGAAGCCGTTCGGCAATTTGGACAAGCAGACCTAGATGCCCAGATACTTCTTCCATCTCGCGGGCGACATCCCCGCACACGACGTCGTCGGTCACGACTGTGCCGACGACAAGGACGCCCAGGATCACGGCAGCTTCATCGCTCACCGGATCGGGACTGAAAAGCCGGAGATGGTTCGCGACGGCAATTTCATTTCGGTTCGCGATGCGGGCGATAGCGAGCTCTTCCGCATCCCGCTGGCTTCGACGAGCGTCTGACGGGGAACGGTCGTTCTCAGCTCGGCTCGGCTCGCTTCCCGCAGACCGACGCTGCCGGCCGATGTCCGGCATTCCTTGGCCGGCCCGCCGCATGGTGCTCTCAAGGACGCGACCAGGACGGGGGCACGTCCCGCCGTTCAATAGGAACAAACGACGACGAGCGCGGTTCGGACCTACATCAGGGTTGAAACACCAATTGCACACATGAAACGTCGCAATCGCTTCAAGCAAACCACGACGCTCGCATACCGCCTCATTCAGCTGGAGGAAGCGGCCCGCGCGAGGGCTTCGCATCTGCCTCCCGGCACCGAGCGGGAACGACTTCTCAAGAAGGCCCGCGAGGCCGAGCGCGCCGTCCAGATCGACCAATGGCTCGCCACTCCCGGAGCAGAGCCGCCACCATAACGCTTCGATTCACATAAGTTGCTCCGATTCACATAAGCTAATGCGCGCACAGCCGCGAGAGGCGTTCGAGGCTCGGGCCCGCCCCACCGTCGGGTTCTGCCCCAACCAGACTTGCAGCCGGCCTCAACCCACCTCGCCCTTCGCTCCGGAGCGCTCCCCAGGCAGCATCTCGCGCACATGCCGATCAGGGGCGGCGGCTCAGTGAGAGCCCTTTCGTGCGAGCCGCGCACCGCGTGGCGAATCGCCGAAGCGGGCTCGGAACAGACGGTTGAAATACGAAACATCCGAGAAACCGACCTCGAGCGCGATATCGGAAATTCGCCGACGGCCGGCATCTGGCTCGGTGAGCAATTTGAGCGCCCGCTGGAGCCGCAATTCATTCAAGCGCTCGGTGAATGACGGTCCTGATGACGCCATCAGGCGCTGCAGATAGCGCGACGAGATTCCCTGGCCACGCGCAACCGTTTGAACGTTGAGCCCGGGTTCCTGAAAGTGTGCGGCGACGTAGTCGAGCACGGCACGGTGCCGCGCAGCGACAACGGCGCTCGCGCTGCTCTCGCCCAGCGCAGCACACTCGCCGATCGCAAGCGCGATGAGATCGTGGATATGGGTCACGACCGTATCGCGAAGCTTCGGCGCGCTCAGCGCTTTCGCCTTAAGCACCGATTTCAGATATGAGATGAACAGTCGGAATGCCTCTGTCCGGTGCCAAATCGGCCGCATGACCAGGCCTTCGACGTCGGTCACGCGCTGCACAAGCGCCTCGCGCGGCACGGCCAGGCCGAATTGCAACCCGTCGATATAGGTGACGCTGGCAGGCTCGGAATGCAGAATTGCGATTGCATCGCCGGCGCGAAAATCGGCGTCCCGGCCGCGCTGCGATAGCTGACCTCTGCCCGGAGAGCAGAAGATGACCCCGATGGAGTCATCGCCATCGGCAAGGTTCGCCTGCAAACGCTTGAACCGCATCGACGTGCCCTTCAGCGCCAGCATGCGCAAACCCTGAACCGCTCGCAGCGACGCATCGGCCTGGAATGAAACGTTCGAGAGAGGCTCGATATCGGCGTGCACGATGCATCGGCCAAAGTGCTCGCGCCAGAGCGGGATACGAATGCGTTCCGGAAGCTCGCACGTCGAAAATCGATACGATGCGAAATTGGCTGCGTCCATCGGCATGGGGACCTCCAGCCTTCACAAAACACCAGAATGAAATGCTGCGGCACTCCACAGTCAGTATCTGCATTTTGCGATTCACGCACCGGCCTTCGCCCGATCCGTGCGCATGAGTCCAAGAAGCCACGCTACCGGTCTGCTAGTCTTGCTCGCCTGTGATTGATGCTGATGTGAACTGGTTCACTTGGTGATTAGAATATTACGTATATAATGATATCATGAAAATCGCGGCAAATTTCCCTTTTAAGAAGAAGCAGTCGCGATCGCTCTATTTATAATTGCTGCCATCGGATCCGTTTCAAACATTCCGGGCAGCGTGCAAGCGCAAATCAGTGTCGTGCCCCTGTACGCGGTTTCCTGGCTAAGACGCCACGCGCAGGTCATTCAGTAGAACGACTGATATCGATTTTGGTTGCGTCGGACTGCCTGCGGCACTGTCGGTTATCGCCGCCGGTTGAAATGGTCGAAATCTGTCACGTGGGAAAGTCAACCTAGTGATCAAGAAGGCGTTCGATCATGTCCATCATATTCGACATGCTTTATCGTGAATACTGTCGTGCCCGCCTCGCCGAAATGCGAAAGCAGCATTTGTTGCCGGCCATCGACGACGTCGCGCCGGCGGCGCCGTCAGAGGATAGCGATCCACCCGGCCCCCGTGATTGCGGCTGGCCGGCGGAAGCGCCGCCAACCCTCGGGTAGCTGGAGCGCACAATCATAAAGGTTGGCCGGAGGCTAGTCCGGCACGTGCACGCCTCGGAGCACCCGAGCGTCTCATGGACCTGGGTCCGATGAGGCCGCGCACGCCCGCCAGACAGATCGACAGATGCACGATCGAACCCGCAACTCGAAGCGATTGCTCGGCGAGACTCCGCCGGAGTTCAGATCGACCGGCCGCGACCCGCGCATCGATGTCTGTCGCGGGATCGCGTTATGGTGGATCTTTCTCGATCACATTCCAGACAACGTCGGAAGTTGGCTGACCCTGCGCAACTACGGCTTCTGCGATGCCGCCGAAATCTTCATGTTCATCTCGGGCGTCACCTGCGCACTGGCCTACGGCAGGGCGCGTCAGCGCGACGGCTGGCGCGGCATGATCGGCCGTTCGCTGCGGCGAGGATGGGATATCTATGCCGCCTTTCTGCTGCTGACGCTCGCCTGCGCGATCGTCGTCTACCTCGCGGGCAGCGATCGTCTCGCCGACGACAGCAATACGCGGGTTCTGTTCGAACGTCCGGGCGCAGCGCTTGCGCACGCCGCGGTGCTGCAATTCCACCCTGTCAATACCGACGTGCTGCCGGTCTTTGTGATCTGCCACGTGTTGTTCGCACCGCTGCTGTGGCTGCTGCTGCGAGCGCCGAACCTGACGCTTGGCCTTTCGCTGTCGCTTTATGCGCTGGTGCATGTCTTCGGCTGGAGCATTCCCGCCTGGCCCGACGGCGTCTGGTTCTTCAACCCGCTGGCCTGGCAGCTTCCGGTCGTGCTGGGCGCATGGTACGTCATCGAGGGAAGGACCATCCAGGGATGGGTGACGTCGCGCCCCGCGCTGGTTCTGTCCGCGCTCTATCTTGCGTTCGGCCTGGTCGTTGCGCTCGGCCACGGCATCAAGCCGCCGCTGCTGCCGCAGGCGCAGACGGATCTGCTGTTTCCGATGGACAAGTCGAATTTGAGCCCGTTGCGGCTGCTGCATTTTCTGGCACTTGCCATCGTGGTGTCATGGCTCGTTCCAGCGGGCTGGCAGGGACTGTCGACGCCGATGCTGCGCAGCGCGAGGCATTGTGGCGAGAACTCGCTGCCGATCTATTGTCTCGGCGTCCTGCTGGCGCTCGCCAGCCAATGCGACCTGTTCGACATCTCGAACCGGCTCTCGATGCAGATCGGACTCAGTCTTGCCGGTGTCCTTGTGATGGTCGTGGCCGCGACGCTGCTGAACACGCTCGGCACCAAGCGCGCCCGGCCGCCGGATGTCGATGCCGCCGGACATGACCTTGTGCCGCGCGCCGGCGATCGCGGCATTTTCGACGGTCAGGGCGCGCATATCCTCTAAGGCGCGCCATCGTGCGCGGGAGAAGCGGATGCTCTCCCACGCACGGTCAACGCCGACGCTCAGCTCGACTGCCGCGCGGCGTCGAGGATCAGCCGCGCGATCGCGTCCGGCTGCGAGATCAGCGCGAGATGGCTGGCCTTCACCTCGATCGTGGTGGCGCCCATCCGCTTGGCCATGAAGCGCTCGAGATCCGGATTGATGGTGCGGTCTTCGGTCGAGACGGCGTAGTAGCTCGGCTTGCTGCGCCAGGCCGCATGGCTGGTCTTGCCGGCCAGCAGTTGCTTGTGGAACGGCTGCTGCACGGCATAGAGCACCTTCGCCTTCGCCTCCGGCAGGTCGCCGGCGAAATCGCGCAGGAACGCTTCTTCGCTGAGCCGGCCCTCGTCGCCGTCGAACACGATGCCGGCGCTCGCGGGCGGCGTCGGATAGGTCTTGGCCAGCGCGGTGTAATCCTCGTCCGCATCGGGTGCGCGCGCCGCGACATAGACCAGCGCCGAGACATTCGGATGCACGCCGGCCTCGGTGACGATCATGCCGGAGAAGGAATGGCCGACCAGCACGGTCGGACCATCCTGGCGATCGAGCACCCGCTGCGCGGAGGCAACCGCTTCAGGCAGCGTGGTCAACGGATTTTGCACCGACGTCACATTGAGCCCGGCGGCCTGCAGCCGCGGAATGACCTCGGACCAGCAGGAGCCGTCGGCGAACAGGCCGTGCACCAGCACGACGTTGCGCGCCTTGACCGGCGGCGTGGTGGCGGCCATGCCGCGCGAGGACACCAGTGAAGCCGCGGCTCCAGCGAGCAAGGCGGTCGAGAAGGCGCGTCTGTTCATCATCATGTTACTGCTCCGTTGTTTGTATGGTGAGTTGAAAATCAGAGAAGCGCGTCCACCTGCGGTGAACGGACAATCTCTCCTACGCGCGCAAAGGCCTCATGGTTACGCTCGATGCTGTCGTGATCGTAAAGATAGTTGACCATGATGCCGAAGGATTCCGCCATCGCGCGGTCGGCCGTGTTGCCGAGCCAATTGATCCGCTCCAGCCGGGCACCGTTGCCGAGATGGAAGCGCGCCACCGGATCGATGCGATTTCCTGACGCCGGCGAGCGCGTGAGATATTGCGCGCACAGCTTCATCAGGACCGGACGCCAGGTCTCGCAGATCGCCGCATCGTGCCACCAGCCTTCGCGGTCCAGCTCACGCAGCATCGCGACCTCGTTGCCGCCGGATTGCGGCTGCTGGCTGAGCCAGCGCCGGAAGCCCGGTATCGGCGACAGCGTGGAGAAGCGCTTCAGCTGCGGGAATTCCGCTTGCAGCTCCTCGACCACCTGCTTGATCAGGAAATTGCCGAACGACACGCCGCGCAGTCCGTCCTGGCAGTTGGAGATCGAATAGAAGATCGCGGTGTCGGCATGCGCGGCCCTGAGGCCTGCACTGTCTTGATCCGCATCCTGCACCAAAAGCGGTGGCACGGCGGTGGCCAGTCCCTGCACCAGCGCGACCTCGACGAAGATCAGCGGCTCGCCGGGCAGCGCGGGATGGAAGAAGGCAAAGCAGCGGCGGTCGGGCGCAAGGCGGCGGCGCAGATCGTCCCAGCCCTTGATCTCGTGCACCGCCTCATAGGCGATCAGCTTCTCGAGCACGGCGGCCGGCGACTGCCAGTCGATGCGGCGAAGCTCGAGGAAGCCGCGATTGAACCATGAGACGAACAGATGCCTGAGATCGGCATCGAGCAGCTTTAGCTCCGGTTCGGAGCCGAAACGGCCGGCGATCTCGCTGCGCATCGCGATCAGGCTCGCCGTGCCGCCGGGCGCCATGTTCATCCGCCGCAGCACCTCCTGCCGCGGCGGGTCGGCAGCGTCGGCCAAGGCGGCCGCGGCCGCCGCGGTGCCGTCGGCAAGATAACGCTTCGCCGCATCCTGCAGCGCCGCCGCGTCGGGCTGAAACGCGCTCGCCAGATAACGTTGAAAGCCGTGCCGGCCGGTGGCATCGAGCGCGCGCATGGTCTGCTGCAATTGGCGCGCGATCAGGGCGCCCGACGCTTCGCCGCGCTCGGACAACAATGCCGCGGCGAGTTGCCTCGCTTTGTCGAGTGAGGCCGGTGGACTGCCTGGGATGTGCTCGGCGTGGGTCATGGGAGCCTCCTTCTAGCGGCGGAATTTGGCAGGCGGCACGTAGAGGCCGCCCGATGCAGTGACGAGGTCGTCGATCGATTTCGCGGCGAGCCAGTCGCGCGTCGCCGTCTCGACGTCGAGGCCGAGATCGGACGGCAGCATCACGATGCCGCGGCGGCGCAGGCCGTCAGTCGTCCCGGCGTCCTGTCGCCGGCCGAACTCGGTGTCGCCGGCGACCGCGCGCAAGGCGGCCTCGCGCTCCTGCGGCGAGCGGCAACGCAACAGGTTGCAGACGCCGCGTTCGGTGATCACGTGGCTGACGTCGTCGCCATAGATCATGACGGGCGGCAGCGCGAAGCCGGCCGAGGCCGCGAGGTCGAACGCGTCGAGGCGCTCGACGAAGCTCGGCGCGCCGTTCGGCTGCCGGGTCTGGACCATCTGCACCACCAGCTTGCGGCCGCGCAGGCGCTCGCCTGCTTCCTCGCCGGCACGCAACCAGGCAACGCTGTCGTGGCGTCGGCCGCGCGGATCGGCACCCATGTTCGGCGCGCCGCCGAAGCCCGTGATGCGGTCCTTGGTGGCGGTCGAGCTGTTGCCCTCGGGATCGATCTGCAAGGTGCCGCCGACGAACAGGTCGCAGGCATATTGTCCGGCGACCTGCGCCAGCGCGCGGTTGGAGCGCAGATTGCCGTCGGCGCCGACCGGAAACACGTCGGGACGGCTGGCGACAAATCGCTCCATGCCGAGCTCCGAGCCGAAGCAATAGACGTTGTCGACGAAGCCGGCTTCGATGGCGGGGATCAGCGTCGGATGCGGGTTGAGCACGAAATTCCGCGCGACCTTGCCCTTCAGCCCGCGCCTGGCGGCAAAGGTCGGCAGGATCAGCTCGATCGCCGCGGTGGCATAGCCGATGCCGTGATTGAGCCGCGTCACCTGATAAGGTTCGTACACCGCCGATATCACCATCATCGCCATCAGGACATTCTCGTCCCTGACCTTGGCGGGATCGCGCGTGAACAGCGGATCGATCGCATACGGCTTCGGACCGGGCACCACGACATCGACCCAGTCGCCGGGGATGTCGACGCGCGGCAGACGATCGACGATCTCGTTGACCTGCGCCACGACGACGCCACCGCGGAACGCCGCGGCCTCGGCGATGGTCGGCGTGTCCTCGGTGTTCGGACCGGTGTACAGGTTGCCGTGGCGATCGGCCTTGTCGGCGACGATGAGCGCAACCTGCGGCGTCAGGTCCACCAGCATCCGCGCGTAAAGCTCGAGGTAGGTATGGATCGCGCCGATCCGCAGCGCCTTGGCGGCGACGAGCTCGGCAAGGCGGCGGCTCTGCGGGCCGGCAAAGGCGAAGTCCAGGCGGTTGGCGATGCCGCGCTCGAACACCGCGAGATGATCGGGAAGCGCCAGCACCGACTGCACCATGTGCAGATCATGCACCCGCGACGGATTCACCCCGGCGAGGCACGCGGCCAGGAAGTCCGCCTGCTTCTGGTTGTCGCCCTCGAGCGCCACCCGGTCGCCGGATGTGATGACCGCCTCAAGCAGCTCGATCGCGTGCTCGGGCGGGCAGACCTTTCCGTTTGTGCCGTAGACAGCTCGCGCGCGCACGAGGCGCGCCGTGCGATCGGTTCGTGGTGTCGTCTCCGACATGGTGGCCTCTCCTTGCTTGATCATCTGAAGCGAAGGTAGGCGGGCGACATTGATAATAGAAACGATATTCTATAATATGATTGATTACAGATATGGATTAATCAATGCTCGACCTCGAACTTCTGCGGGCCTTCGTCGCGGTCGCCGATTGCGGCGGCTTCCACCGCGCCGCCGAGCAATTGCATCTGACCCAGTCGACCATCAGCCAGCAGATCAAGCGGCTCGAGCTCGAGACCCGGCGGCCGCTGTTCCGGCGTACGACGCGCAGCGTCGCGCTGACCGACGAAGGCGAGATGCTGCTCGGCGATGCGCGGCGTTTGCTGCAGCTCGAGGAAGCGGCGCGGCAGCGGCTGGTGGCGCCGCGGCTGTCCGGCTCGGTCCGTCTTGGCGTGGTCGAGGAAGTCGCCGGCGGCTCATTGCCGTCGGCGCTCGGCCGCTTCGCCGCGCTGCATCGCGGGGTCAAGCTCGAGGTGCAGATCGGTGTCAGCGCCGAACTGATCGAGCAGCTCGATGCGGGCCGGCTCGATCTGGTGTTCGCCAAGCGGCCGCTCGGAACGTCGAAAGGCCGTCTGGTGTGGCGCGAACCGCTCGTGTGGACCGCGGCGGAAACGTTCGATCTCGTTCCCGGCGTGCCGCTGCCGCTGGCGCTGTACCGCGAACGATCGGTGTCGCGCGACGCCGCGCTCTCCGCGCTGCGCGACGGAGAGCTCGGCTGGG
Organism: Bradyrhizobium brasilense; assembly: GCF_029714345.1. Classification (NCBI taxonomy): domain Bacteria; kingdom Pseudomonadati; phylum Pseudomonadota; class Alphaproteobacteria; order Hyphomicrobiales; family Nitrobacteraceae; genus Bradyrhizobium; species Bradyrhizobium brasilense. The sequence continues at coordinate 1,622,919 of NZ_CP121669.1, read as the reverse complement.
AGATCGTCTATACCAGCCCGAGCCTGACCGGCGTCCGCGCCGCCGCCGTCGCGGGACTTGCCATTACCCCGCTGCCCCTCAGCGCCGTCACCACGGGCCTGCGCGTTCTCGGAATTGGCGACGGCCTGCCGCCGCTTCCCGATCTGGAATTCGCCATCTATGAGAAAAGACGGCCGGACAAGGCCTCGGAGGCGCTCGCCGATGCCTTGCTGACGCTGGCGCGCGGTCCCCTGCGCCCCACGATTTGAGCGCGCCGAACCGCGAATTGCGCCGCGCGCCGGTCTGCCCGACGGCGGGCAGATCCGAATGTTCCCGGCCGTTCCAACGAGATTCGTATTGAACGCTTGGGCTTAGGCAAATTTTAAACCGGGAGGCGTAGCTTACCCCTTGCGAGTTCAGTGGTTGAGAGTTTGTGAGTACGCCATGACAGAACCCCATCGCCCGAGGGTGAAATACGTCATCGGGCCTGACGGCAGCCCGTTAACGATTGCGGATTTGCCGGCCCCCGGTACCAAACGGTGGGTCATCCGCCGCAAGGCCGAAGTCGTCGCTGCGGTCCGCGGCGGCCTGCTCTCCCTCGAGGAGGCCTGCAGCCGCTACACATTGACCGTCGATGAATTCCTTTCCTGGCAGTTCTCGATCGACCAGCACGGTCTGGCCGGGCTGCGCACCACGCGCATCCAGCAATATCGGCAGTAATTCGGTGCCGATCCTGTGGCATTTGACGAAAACCGGCCTCGCCTTGCGAAGCCGGTTTTTTTCATGTCCGCGATTTTGCCGCGGTCCTTAACCGTCGTTAACCATATGGAAACCATACCCTAGGCAATATTTGCCCAGTCGGACCCGCGCGGGCCGAATCCCTGGGGGCCGTTGGTGCAAAGTCTGGTTGCTTTCCTGAGAGGTCTTGGTGCGGCCCGCCTCGCGGCCATGGTTGCGGTCACCGCGGCTCTGATCGGCTTCTTCGCCTTCGTCATCATGCGCGTCACCACACCGCAGATGACCACCCTCTTCACCGACCTGTCGACCGAGGATTCCTCTGGAATCATCAAGGAGTTGGAGCGCCAGGCGATCCCGTTCGAGCTGCGCAATGACGGCGCCGCGATCATGGTGCCGAAGGACAAGGTGACGCGGCTCAGGATGAAGCTCGCCGAGGGCGGCATGCCCAAGGGCGGCGGCGTCGGCTACGAGATCTTCGACAAGTCGGACGCCTTGGGCACCACGAGCTTCGTCCAGAACATCAATCATCTGCGGGCGCTGGAGGGCGAGCTCGCCCGCACCATCCGTGCCATCGACCGCGTCCAGGCCGCGCGCGTCCACCTCGTGCTGCCGGAGAAGCCGCTGTTCTCGCGCGAGACGCCTGAACCATCAGCTTCGATCGTGCTCAGGGTGCGCGGCGCGCTGGAGCCGCAGCAGATCCGGGCGATCCGCCACGTCGTCGCCTCCGCGGTCAACGGGCTGAAGCCGCAGCGGGTCTCGATCGTCGACGAGGCCGGCCAACTGCTCGCCGACGGCGCCCAGTCCGACGCCGATGCCGCGGTCGGCGACGAGCGCCGCGCCGCCTTCGAGAAGCGGATGCGCAAGCAGGTCGAGGACATCGTCTCCTCGGTGGTCGGCGCCGGCCGCGCCCGCGTCCAGCTCTCCGCCGACTTCGACTACAACAAGATCACCCAGACCTCGGACAAATTCGACCCCGAGGGTCGCGTGCTGCGCTCGACCCAGACCCGCGAGGAAAGTAGCCTCACCGCCGACAATTCCGGCCAGGTCACCGTCGCCAACGAGCTGCCGGGCAGCCAGAACCAGGACAACGCCGCCCGCGCCCGCGACCAGAGCAAGAAGAGCGAAGAGACCAACAATTACGAGATTTCCCGCACCACCAAGACCGAAGTGACCGAGGCCGGCCGCGTCAACCGTATCTCGGTCGCGGTGCTGGTCGACGGCAGCTACTCCAAGAACGAAAAGGGCGAGCTGGTCTATCAGGACCGCACCAAGGAACAGCTCGACCGCATCGCCGCTTTGGTCCGCTCCGCGATCGGCTTCGACCAGAAGCGCGGCGACCAGGTCGAGGTCGTCAACCTGCGCTTCGCCGAGCCGCCCGCCGCGCAGCCGATCGCCGAGCCGACCGGCCTGCTCGGCATGCTGCAATTCACCAAGGATGACGTGATGTACGTCATCGAGCTCGGCGTCATGATGATGCTCGGCCTCGTCGTGCTGTTCATGGTGGTCCGCCCGCTGGTCAAGCGCATCGTGGCGGCCGACGTCATTCCGGCGCTGGCCGGCGCGGGCATGCCCGCGTTGGCGGAAGCCCATGCCGAGAGCGCCGCAACGCCAGGTCAGGCGCTGATCCCGAGCGGCAGCGGCGCGGCGCAATTGATCGACGTCGCCCAGATCCAGGGCCAGGTCCACGCCCAGGCCGTGCACCGGGTCGGCGAGCTCGCCGAACGCAATCCGAACGAAACCGTCTCCATCGTCCGTCAATGGCTGAGCGAGCCGGTAGAGAACTGACATGGCCGCCGTACCCCAGACCACCAACGCCAACGACATCGCCACCGTCCTCTCGACGCTGGCGAACCGGCAAAGCGCCCGGCCCAAGGGCAAGCCGTTACCCGGCCCCAAGCGCGCGGCAATCCTGATGCTCGCACTCGGCGAGCAGTATGGCGGCAAGATCTGGTCGATGCTCGACGACGAGGAAGTCCGCGAGCTGTCGGTCCACATGTCGACCCTCGGCACCGTCGAGGCCGACGTGGTCGAGGACTTGATGCTGGAATTCGTCTCGCGGATGTCGGCCTCCGGCGCGCTGATGGGCAATTTCGACGCCACCGAACGGCTGCTGCAGCAATACCTGCCGGCCGAGCGCGTCTCCGGCATCATGGACGAGATCCGCGGCCCGGCCGGCCGCAACATGTGGGAGAAGCTCTCCAACGTGCAGGAAGAGGTGCTCGCCAACTACCTCAAGAACGAATACCCGCAGACCATCGCCGTGGTGCTGTCGAAGCTGAAGCCGGAGCACGCCGCGCGCGTGCTCGCGATCCTGCCCGAGGACATCGCCCTCGACGTGGTCGGCCGCATGCTGCGGATGGAAGCGGTGCAGAAGGAAGTCATCGAGCGCGTCGAGCAGACGCTGCGCACCGAGTTCATGTCGAACCTGTCGCAGACCCGCCGCCGCGACGCCCATGAGGTGATGGCCGAGATCTTCAACAATTTCGACCGCCAGACCGAGACCCGCTTCATCACCTCGCTGGAAGAGGAAAACCGCGAATCCGCCGAGCGCATCAAGGCGCTGATGTTCACCTTCGACGATTTGATCAAGCTCGATACCGCCTCGGCCCAGACGCTGATGCGCAACATCGACAAGGACAAGCTCGGCGTCGCGCTGAAGAGCGCCAACGAGGAGGTGCGCAGCTTCTTCCTCGGCAACATGTCCTCGCGCGCCGGCAAGATGCTGATGGACGACATGGCCGCGATGGGCCCGGTGCGGCTGCGCGACGTCGACGAGGCGCAGGCGCTCTTGGTCAACCTCGCCAAGGACCTCGCCGCCCGCGGCGAGATCACGCTGACCAAGAACCGCGCCGACGACGAGCTGGTGTATTGATGGCCGCGCCCGCAAAATTCCTGTTCGACACGGATTTCTCGGCGCCGGACCGCGCGCGCGAACGCGCGCCGACGCCGGCCGAGGTCGCGCAGAAGGTCGCCGACGCCGAGGCACGGGCCTATCGCGCCGGCTATGAGGCCGCGCTGCGCGAGGCCAAGGTCGAGAGCGACCGCCGCGCCGCGCAGGCGCTGGAGGAGATCGGCACCGCGATCAAGGGCATCGCGGCGCGCTTCGCCGGCATCGAGACGCGGATGGAGACCGAGGCGGTGGACGTCGCGGTGGCGGTCGCCCGCAAGCTCTGCTCCGAGCTGATCGCGCGCGAGCCGCTCGGCGAGATCACCGCGCTGGTCTCCGACTGCTTCTCGCATCTGGTGGCGACACCGCATCTCGTGGTCCGCATCAATGACGCGCTCTACGAGGCGGCGCACGACAATATCGAGCGGATGGCGGCGCATTCCGGCTTTCAAGGCCGGCTGGTGATCCTGGCCGAGCCGACGATTGCGACCGGCGACTGCCGGATCGAATGGGCCGATGGCGGCGTCGTGCTGGAACGCGCTGCGATCGAAGGCAAGATCAACGAACTCGTCGGGCGCTATCTGGCGTCCCGCGGCCAGGCCGGCTGAAGGCGATTGAGGGCTGAACCATGACCGACACCGACACCCAAGTCCCGCTTCCCGATCTCAACTCCGCCGACGCGCCCACCATCGACGACATCGGCTACAACGAAGACGAACATGCCGCGCGCATTGCGGCCGATCTGGAGGCCGTGTTCGACGTGCCGGTGCAGGTCTCGGCGGTACTCGGCCGCTCCAAGATGGACGTCGGCGACCTCTTGAAACTCGGACCGGGCACCGTGCTCGAACTCGACCGGCGCGTCGGCGAGGCGATCGACATCTACGTCAACAACCGCCTGGTGGCGCGCGGCGAAGTGGTGCTGGTGGAAGACAAGCTCGGCGTGACCATGACCGAAATCATCAAGGCAGAACGCTCTTAATAACTCAGGCGGTAACGCGCGGGACCTGCGCGACCAGACGAACAGGAGATCATCATGCGGCTTCTCATCGTTGGCACCCTGAAGGGCCAGCTCACGACCGCGACCAAGATCGCGATGGACAACGGCGCCTCGGTGACCCACGCCGAGGCCGCCGAACAGGCGATGAACGTGCTGCGCGGCGGCAAGGGAGCCGACCTCCTGCTGGTCGATGTCGGTCTCGACATCCGCGACCTCGTGATGCGGCTCGACGCCGAGCACATCCACGTGCCGATCGTCGCCTGCGGCATCTCCAACGACGCCCGCGCCGCGGTCGCCGCGATCCATGCCGGCGCCAAGGAATACATCCCGCTGCCGCCGGACCCCGAGCTGATCGCAGCGGTGCTGGCCGCGGTCGCCAACGACGCGCGCGATCTGATCTACCGCGACGAGGCGATGGGCCGGGTGATCAAGCTGGCGCAGCAGATCGCAGGCTCGGACGCCTCCGTCATGATCACCGGCGAGTCCGGCACCGGCAAGGAAGTGCTGGCGCGCTACGTCCATTCCCGTTCGGCCCGCGCCAAGCGGCCGTTCATCTCGATCAACTGCGCCGCGATCCCCGAGCACCTGCTGGAATCCGAGCTGTTCGGCCATGAGAAGGGCGCCTTCACCGGCGCGGTCGCGCGCCGCATCGGCAAGTTCGAGGAAGCGACCGGCGGCACGCTGCTGCTCGACGAAATCTCCGAGATGGACGTGCGGCTGCAGTCCAAGCTGCTGCGCGCGATCCAGGAGCGCGTGATCGACCGCGTCGGCGGCACCAAGCCGGTCCCGGTCGACATCCGCATCATCGCGACCTCGAACCGCAACCTGTCGGAGGCGGTGCGCGAAGGCACCTTCCGCGAGGACCTGCTGTTCCGCCTCAACGTCGTCAACCTGAAGATTCCGCCGTTGCGCGACCGCCCGGCCGACATCCTCGAGCTGGCGCAGCATTTCGCCAGGAAATATGCCGAGGCCAACGGCATGCCGGTGCGTCCGATCTCGACTGATGCCCGCCGCGTCCTGACCGCGAACCGCTGGCAGGGCAACGTCCGCGAGCTCGAGAACACCATCCATCGCGCGGTCCTGATGGCGCAGGGCGACGAGATCGGTTCTGAGGCGATCCTGACCCCCGACGGCGACCGCCTCGACCTCGCCAAGACCGCACCCGCGGTCGCGCACGCCACGCTGGCCGCCGAGCAGGTCACCCGCGCGCTGGTGGGCCGCACGGTCGCCGATGTCGAGCGCGACCTGATCCTGGAGACGCTGAAGCACTGCCTCGGCAATCGCACCCATGCCGCCAACATCCTCGGCATCTCGATCCGCACGCTGCGCAACAAGCTGAACGAATATGCCGACGGCGGCATTCCGATCACCCCGGCCGGCAATGGCGCGCCCGACTATCAGCGCATGGCGAACGCCGGCTGAGCACGGGAAGCGACGGATTAAGTCCCGCCGTTTGCCTCGCCTCACGAATAACTGGGCGCGTCGGGCTTGCGGAAGATCCGGATCGGATCGCCCGGCGTGATGTCGCGACCGGTGAACGTCACATAGGCATAGAGCGCAAGATAAGCGACGGCGATCGCACCGACGATGTAGAACAGCCAGGTTCCCACGCGCTTCATCGAACCGTCACGTCTCCGAAATCTCGGGCGCTTTTAATGCGCGCGCCGGGAAAGCGCCACGGCCAACATGCCGCGCCGGCCTCGGCGCCGTTCATCCCTTGAATCCGGGGAACAGTTGCCTTACACAATCTCCTATTGTTTTTACGTCCATTGACAACTGGAGAGTGATATGGCCCTCTACGCGCAGACCAGCGGCACCCTGTCCACGACCTCCGCGACATTAACGCCGATGCAAGGCCTCAGCCTGACGATTCCGGAGGGCGTCGGCACCACCGCGATCATCACCCTTAACGTTCCGAATCCCTACGCCACGGGCAACGATATTCCGGGCGGCGTGTTCGGCGTCACCGTCAATGGCACGGTCTCGCCGGTCGTCGCAAGCTTCACCTATAACGAGACCCCGTCGAGCTTTGGCCGTATCCCGACCACGCTCGTCGTTGGCATTCCGCTGGCCAATGCAACTCAGACCGTCCAGGCTGTATGGGCTGGTGTCCGCGGCAGCAATGTGATCATCGACAGCCCGGCATCGCTCAGCGCAGTTTTCTAAAGTCCGACCCGGATAAGCACGGCGCGCTAGTCTAGCGCGGCCCTCGCACATGAACATGACGCGACGGCAGGCTGACCTCAGCCAGCCGTGCGGCGTCTTCCTGATGGTCGATCGCGACATACTCGCCGTGCCAATATGCCAGCGCGGCGGTTCGCTCGGAGGCAATCACGTCGAGCACGCGACCAATGACGATCACGTGCGAATGCCGTTCGATGGTCTCCTCGACCTCGCAATCAACCGCGGCCAACGCGCCAACCAGCAGCGGGACGCCTGACGCGCGCGTCGTCCACTCGGCTCCGGTGAAACGGTCCGCGCCCTTCAGGCCGCCCTTGCCGGTGAAGCGCTCGGCGATGTCGCGCTGATCCGCGGCCAGGATGTTGACGCCGAACACGCCGCGGCGCGCGATCAGCGGCCACGACGAGGCCGCGCGGTTGATGCTGACGATCAAGGACGGCGGCTCGACCGAGAGCGACGACACCGCGGTCACCGTCATTCCCGAGATATCCTTGCCCCGACCGGCCGTGATCACGCTGACGCCGCCGGTGAGGTGACGCATCGCGCCGCGGAATTCGGCGGCCGCAACCGCTGATACGATCGAAACATTGCGGACGACGGAATTCATGGCGACCTCACAGACTGTCTTCGCTGCCTTCGAGCAGATGCTTCAGGATCTCGCCCTCCAGTGCGGCGAGTTCGGCCGAACCGCGCCGGCGCGGCCGCGGCAGGTCGATCGCGACATCCTCGGCGATGCGGCCGTCCTCGATGACCAGCACGCGGTCGGCGAGCGCGACCGCCTCGGCGACGTCATGCGTCACCAGGATCGCGGTGAAGCCCTGGTCGCGCCAGACCCGCTCCAGCAATTGCTGCATCGAGATCCGCGTCAGCGCGTCGAGCGCGCCGAGCGGTTCGTCGAACGCCAGCACGCGGGGCTGGCTGACCAGCGCCCGCGCCAGGGCCACGCGCTGCTTCTGCCCACCCGACAGCACCGACGGCCACTGCGTGCGCTTGTCACCAAGTCCGACCTCGACCAGCGCGCGCTCGGCGCGCGCTTGCGCATCAGCAGACGCGCGCTCGCGCCCCAGCCCGACCTCGACATTGGACAGCACCCGCGCCCAGGGCAGCAGCCGCGGCTCCTGGAACATGACGCGGACGTCCTGCGCCCGCGGCTGTTCGCCGAACGCGATGCTTCCCGCCGTCGGCGCGTCGAGGCCGGCGATCAGACGCAGCAACGTGCTCTTGCCGCAGCCGCTGCGACCGACGATCGCGACGAACTGGCCGGCCGGGATGTGCAGGTCGATGCCACGTAGCACCTCATTGTCGCCGAACGCCTTGCGCAGGCCGCGGATGGTCAGCGACAGGCCGCGGGCCGCGCCTTCCGGCACGCGCCGCAACTGCCGCGCCTTCACGACGATCTCGGTGCGGTCGACCGGCTCGGCTTCAGCGGTTTCGAAACGAAGCGCTTCTTGCATTCTCATTCTCACTTCTTCTGGAAGGCGGGATGCCACGACAGGGTCAGCCGCTCCAGCCCCCGCGAGGCGCTGTCGGCGAGCTTGCCGAGCAAGGCGTAGATCAGGATCGAGAGCACGACGACGTCGATCAGCATGAACTCGCGCGCCTGCATCGCCATGTAGCCGAGGCCCGACGAGGCCGCGATGGTCTCGGCGACGATCAGGGTCAGCCACATGATGCCGAGCGCAAAGCGCAGGCCGACGAAGATCGAGGGCAGCGCGCCGGGGAAGATCACCCGGCGGAACAGCTCGCCGTCGGTCATGCCGTAGATGCGGCCCATCTCGATCAGCTGCGGGTCGACGGTGCGAATGCCGTGCAGCGTGTTGAGATAGATCGGGAAGAACACGCCGAGCGCCACCAAAAACAGCTTCGCCGACTCGTCGATGCCGAACCACAGGATGACGAGCGGGATCAGCGCCAGGTGCGGAATGTTGCGCACCATCTGCAAGGTGGTGTCGGTGAGTTTTGCCGACAGCTGCGACAGCCCGTTGGCGAGGCCGAACGCAAAGCCGATGCCGCCGCCGATCAAGAAGCCGATCGAGGCGCGCCAGAAGCTGACCCAGATATTGCGGACCAGTTCGCCGGACAGCAGCAGCTTCCATCCCGCCACCGCGACGTCAGTCGGCGCCGGCAACACCCGCGAGGGCACGTAGCCGGTGACGCAGGCAAGCTGCCACACCAGCACGATCGCCAGCGGCACGATCCAGGGGATCAGCCCGTCGACCTTCGGGAGTTTCGGCGCGCTGGAGCTGTTTCCGTTCCGATGGGATCGGAACGGAGCTCCAGATTTTTGTTTTGACGCGTTTTCTTCACGCGAACCGGCATCCACTTCGCTCGAAAACGCTTTGCGGCGTGGTAGTGAATCGATCAAGCTCATGATTGCGATGCCTGCTTCTGCGGACGGTAGTCGTTGCCGATGGTCTCACCGAACGGCCCGGTGTTGACGCGGATCGGCGTCACGTTGCCGCCCTGCGCCAGCGACAACAGCGGGAACACCAATTCGGCGAAGCGATAGGCTTCCTCGAGATGCGGGTAGCCCGACATGATGAAGGTATCGACGCCGATCTCCTGATACTCCTTGATCCGCGCGGCGACGGTCTCGGGATCGCCGACCAGCGCGGTGCCGGCCCCGCCGCGCACCAGGCCGACGCCGGCCCACAGGTTCGGGCTGATCTCGAGCTTGTCGCGGCGGCCGCCATGCAGCTGCGCCATGCGCTGCTGGCCGACCGAATCCATCCGCGCAAAGATCTTCTGCGCGGCGGCCACCGTGTCGTCGGTGACGTACTGGATCAGCTCGTCGGCGGCGCGCCACGCCTCCGCATTGGTCTCGCGCACGATCACATGCAGGCGGATGCCGAACGAGAGCTTGCGGCCGCGCTGGGCCGCCACCGCCTTCACCTTGGCGATCTTCTCGGCGACCTGCGCCGGCGGCTCGCCCCAGGTCAGGTATTTGTCAACGGTATCGACTGCGACGTCGATGCCGGCATCCGAGGAGCCGCCGAAATACAGCGGCGGCCGTGGCGACTGCACCGGATTGAACAGCAGGCGGCCGTCCTCGATCCTTATGTGCTTGCCTTCGACATTGACGGTCTTGCCCGCCAGGAGATCGCTGTAGACGCTGAGGAACTCGCGGGTCACCGCGTAGCGCTCGTCGTGATCTAAGAAAATGCCGTCGCCCTTGTTCTCGATCGGATCGCCGCCGGTGACGACGTTGATCAGCAAACGGCCGTTCGACAGCCGGTCCAGCGTCGCGGTCATGCGTGCGGCGACGCTCGGCGACTGCAGGCCGGGCCTCACCGCCACGAGATAGCGCAGGCGTTCGGTCCAGGGCGCGACGGCCGAGGCCACCACCCAGGAATCCTCGCAGCTCCGCCCGGTCGGCAGCAGCACGCCGTAATAGCCGAGCTGGTCCGCGGCCTGCGCGATCTGGCGCAGATAATTGAAGTTCACCTCGCGGCCGCCGATCGACGTGCCGAGATAGCGGCTGTCGCCGTGGGTCGGCAGGAACCAGAGGATGTTGGCGTTGGTTGGGGTGCTCACGTGCCCGGCCTCCATGCGACGTCGGAAATCTTGATTTGTTTCGGGATCAGGCCGAGCGCGAAGAACGTGTCGGCGACCTGCTGCTGGTCCGCGACCACGGCATCGGTGACCGGTTTGATGCCGTAGGCCTGCCGCTTCAGCGCGACCTCGACCACCGGCACCGACAGGCCGATGCTCGGCGCCAGCTGCTCGGCAACGGCGTGGATATCGCCCTTGGCCCAGTCATCGACCTCGCTCAGCTGCGCCAGCACGAGCTCGACGATCTTCGGATCGGCCTGCAGGAATTTCTTCGAGGCGAAGTAGAACTGATAGTTCGCGACGATGCCGGTGCCGTCGGCGACAGTGCGGGCGCCGGTCGCAGCCTCCGCGGCGGCCTGGAACGGATCCCAGATCACCCAGGCATCGACCGCGCCGCGCTCGAACGCCGCGCGCGCATCGGCCGGCGCCAGGAACACCGGCTCGATCTCGGAATATTTGACGCCGGCCTTCTCCAGCGCCTTCACCAAGAGGTAGTGGACGTTGGAGCCCTTGTTCAGCGCGACCTTCTTGCCCTTCAGGTCAGCGACCGACTTGATCGCGCTGTCCTTCGGCACCAGGATCGCCTCGCCCTTCGGCGCCGGCGGCTCGTAGGCGACATACTGGATCGGCGCGCCGGCGGCCTGCGCGAAGATCGGCGGCGCCTCGCCGGTGTTGCCGAAATCGATCGCGCCGACATTGAGCGCCTCGAGCAGCGGCGGCCCCGACGGAAACTCGGTCCACACCACCTTGGTGCCGGCCGCCTTCAGCTTTTCCTCGAGCGAGCCCTTGCTCTTGAGCAGCACCAGCTTGCCGTATTTCTGGTAACCGATGCGGACCACCTTCTCCTGGCCGTAGGAGGCGCTGACGGTTGCGGCGACGATGCTGAGCGACAGCACCGCGCGGGCGATCCAGCGTCGGAATAAACGCGTCATGGGACTATCCTCTGCATTGAAATGACCAAACGCGCGCCGATCAGGTCTGGGGATTGCGCCAGACGATGTCGCGGATCGCGATCTGCTTCGGGATCAGGCCGAGCTTGAAGAAGCGGTCGGCGACGCCCTGCTGGGTCGCGATGATGTCATCGGTCACGGGTCCGACCGAGAAGCCCGCCCGCTTCGCCGCGATGGTCTGGATATCGAGCGGCACGCCGGTGACGGCGGCGAGCGATTTGGCGACCTCATCGGGATGCGCCTGCGCCCATGACGCGCTCGACGTCGTGACATCGACGATCTGCTGCAGGACCGCGCCGCGATTGCGGGCGAAGTCGCGGTTGGCGATGTAGAACGAGTTGGTCTTGGTGATGTCGCGCGTCTTGACCAGAATGCGGCCGTTCTGCTTGGTCTCGGCGATCGCGAAATACGGATCCCAGATCGCCCAGGCATCGATGCCGCCATTGGCGAAGGCGGGACCGGCGTCCGGCGGCGTCAGATAGACCGGCGTGATGTCGTCATAGGTGAGCCCGGCCTTCTCCAGCGTCTGGATCACGACGTTGTGGGCGCTCGATCCTTTGGTGAAGCCGACGCGCTTGCCCTTGAGATCGGCGATTGACGCGATCGCCGAATTCTGCGGCACCAGGATGCCGGACCCGTTGATGATGGGCTGTGCCGCGGCATAGACGATGGCCGCGCCGGCGGCCTGGGCGAAGATCGGCGGGGAATCGCCGACCGCGCCGTAATCGACGCTGCCGACATTCATCGCTTCCATCATCGGCGGGCCCGAGGAGAACTCGACCCATTTCACGCTGATGCCCTGCGGCTTGAAATGATTTTCCAAGGCCTCGCGCTGCCGCGTGATGACGAGCACGCCGTTCTTCTGGTAGCCGATACGAATTTCCTTCGCGTCCGCCTGCGCCTGCGCGCCCCGTGACAGCGCAGCGGCGGCGGCCGTGACGAGCGACAGCTGGAGGAACTCACGACGCTTCATTCCAAGACTCTCCTGACGATCAAGCGCGCTTTTCAACACGCGATCATGCGATGTCAGGATGATGGGGCGCGCGAATGAAGCTGTCGAGCACCGCACAAAAATAGCGATGCCAGCACTTCGGTGCTGGCATCGCGCGTGCCGTTTCTTTTAAGGCGCGGATCGCGTGTAGCGAATTATTTTCTTCACGCGATCGCGAGGTGGCTGCGCATTAATTGATCAGCCCGCAGCGGCGGCTTTCGATCCGACATTGACCGCGAGCTTGCCATAGCGGTCCGTGAACGCCTGGGTGTCGATCTCCTCGAGCTTAATCGAGCCGTCGAGCACGCCCTTCTTCCAGGCCTCGTGCTCGGGATCGTGCTGGAACTCCGGCATCACTTCCTTCGCGAACAGCTCGAGCGACTCGCAGATGTGCTCATGGGTGTTCTTGCCGGCCTGGTTGAGCAGGATCACCTGATCGATATGCGACGAGCGGAAGCGCCGCAGCTTCTTGCGCAGGGTCTCGGGCGAGCCGATCAGGCCGCCGCGCAGCGCGGCCTCCTGCGCCTCCGGATTGTCGCGCTTCCACTTGTTGTACTCGTCCCACATGTTGACGGTGCCGGGCGCCGGCCGCTGCCGGTTCTGCGCCTGGCCGTAATAGCGCAGCGCGAACTGGAAGAAGGTCGCGCCGTCGGCGCGGCGGCGCGCCTCCTCGTCCGTCTTCGCGCACATGAAGAACGACACCAGCGCCATGTTCGGATTGATCTCGTAGTCCGCGAGCTTCTTCAGCCGCTTGGTGATCGCGTTGTAATAGGCGTGCACCCAGGCATGCGCCGCCTCGGCGCTGACGAACTGAAAGCCAAGCGCGCCAAAGCCGTTCTGCCCGGCGCGTTCGATGGTCGGCAGTTGCGAGCACGCCATCCAGAGCGGCGGATGCGGCTTCTGCACCGGCTTCGGTACGACATTGCGCAGCGGGATATCGAAATACTTGCCGTGATGCTCGGTGCCGACCTTGCTGAACATCGGGAAGATCGCTTGCACGGCTTCCTCGAACACCTCGCGCTTGGTCTCCATGTCGCGGGCGAACGGCGTCAGCTCGGTGATCGAGGCGCTCTCGCCCATGCCGAACTCGCAGCGGCCGTTGCTCAAGAGATCGAGCACCGCGACCCGCTCGGCGACGCGGGCGGGATGATTGGTGGTGAGCTGGAAGATGCCGTGGCCGAGCCGGATGTCTTTGGTGCGCTGGCTCGCGGCGGCAAGGAAGGATTCCGGCGCCGGCGAGTGCGAATATTCCTCGAGGAAGTGGTGCTCCACGACCCAGGCGTAGTCGTAAGCGAGCCGGTCGGCGGTTTCCAACTGTGTCAGCGCGTTCTGGTAGAGCCTGAGCTCGTCGCCGTCGTTCCAGGGGCGCGGCAGTTGCAGCTCGTAAAAGATGCCGAATTTCATGGAGTCACTCCCAAGGTCGCTTGCTCGACCACTTATCGTGGTCCCGACCGCTTGTTGTTTTGGGGCAGTCTAGTGGCGCCCCGGATCAAGTCTAGCCTCGGGGGCGAAACCCCAATTCCGCGCAGCGGGAGACGGCTTGATCGGAACGCATGAATGTTTAGCTTGTGCTGGCCTGAGTCGCGGCACTATCGGTCGCGCGCTCACTCTTCCGAAAGCCCATGACCACCTTCACGCCGCATCAGGACACTGCGCTGAAAGCCGTCGCCGACTGGCTGAAGGCCAAGCCCGGCCAGAATGGCACGCCGCCGGTGTTCCGCCTGTTCGGCTATGCCGGAACCGGCAAGACCACGCTCGCCCGCCACATCGCCGAAGGCGTCGATGGCGAGGTGAAGTTCGCGGCCTTCACCGGCAAGGCGGCGCTCGTGATGCGCAACAAGGGCTGCGACAGCGCCTCCACGATCCACTCGCTGATCTACCGCGCCCGCGAGTCCGGCGTCGAGCAGCCGAGTTTCGAGCTCTGGGACGATGCGCCGGCATCGAAGGCGAAGCTGATCGTGATCGACGAGTGCTCGATGGTCGACGCCGAACTCGGCCGCGATTTGATGTCGTTCGACTGCCCGCTGCTGGTGCTCGGCGATCCCGCGCAATTGCCGCCGATCCAGGGCGGCGGCTTCTTCACCGATGCCGAGCCCGACGCGATGCTGACCGAGGTGCACCGCCAGGCGCAGGACGATCCGATCGTGCGGATGTCGATGGATATCCGCGAGGGTCGCGAGCTCGAGATCGGCCGCCATGGCGAGAGCGAGGTGGTGTCGCGCAAGGAGCTCGATCCCGACCGCGTGATGAGCGCCGACCAGGTGCTGGTCGGCCGCAACAACACCCGCCGCGCCTACAACATGCGGGTGCGGCAGCGGCAGAACATCGAGGATCCGCTGCCGGTCGCCGGCGACAAGCTGGTCTGCCTGCGCAACAACCGCAAGAAGGGCCTGTTCAACGGCGGCCTGTGGCGGGTCAAGGCGCGCGCGCAGTCGAAATCCAAGATCATCACCATGCGCGTGATGCCGGACGAGGACTTCGGCTACAAGGTCACCAAGGTCTCGGTGCGCGGCGAGTGCTTCGACGGCGGCGTCGAGGGCGTGCCGTGGGAGCAGCGCAAGCCCTATGACGAGTTCGACTACGGCTATGTACTGACTGTGCACAAGTCGCAGGGCTCGCAATGGGACGACGTCGTGCTGTTCGACGAGAGCTTTGCGTTCCAGGACTCCCGCGCGCGGTGGCTGTACACGGGGATCACGCGGGCGGCGAAACGGCTCAGCGTGGTGGTGTGATCGTCCCGCAGGCGCCGACGTCATCCTGACAGCAGGTGAGTGTATGACTCGCAGGCGGCGCCAACCTTCAGCGTCGTCCTGGCGAAAGCCAGGACCCATTACCCCGGCTGCTTGTTGTTGCGGGACGCTGGGGCCACGATCCCGCCTGAAGTTACATTTGGTGGTTATGGGTCCTGGCTTTCGCCAGGACGACGGGCGTGGAGAGGCCGCGGGCAAAAATCCATCACCTTCATCCCTGAACCTCGCTGTTTTCCCTCACGAAACCGTGTGGCCGGCGCCGTAACAAAACGCCTCCTCGCCCGTATTTTGAAGCGTCGGAGCCGCTCGGCCTGATTGGCCAATGCCGGCTCCCGCTCTAGACTGACCCCAATTGCGATCCCACGAGGAACCCATGCCCAAAAGCTCCCTCAGCCGCCTCTCGCTGTGCGCCGCCGCGATCGGCGCGCTGGCCGTCACAGCTTTTGCCGTTGCGCCCTCGCTTGCCGCCGAGGACGCCGTGATCATCCCGGCGCCTGCCGCGAGCGCGCCGGAATCCGGCATCAAGACCGCGGTGCTGGCCGGCGGCTGCTTCTGGGGTGTGCAGGGCGTGTTCCAGCACACCGCCGGCATCGTCAGCGCGGTGTCCGGCTACTCCGGCGGCAGCAAGGCGAACGCCGATTACGAGAAAGTCTCGACCGGCACCACCGGCCACGCCGAGTCCGTCGAAATCAAGTACGACCCGCAGAAGATCTCTTACGGCAAGATCCTGCAGATCTTCTTCTCCGTCGTGCACGACCCGACCCAGCTGAACCGGCAGGGCCCGGATTCCGGCACGCAATATCGCTCGGCGATCTTCACCACCAGCGACGAGCAGAAGAAGATGGCGGACGCCTATATCGCCCAGCTCAACGCCGCCAAGGTCTACAAGAAGCCGATCGTCACCAAGGTCGGCGCGCTGGAGGCGTTCTATCCGGCGGAGGGCTACCACCAGGACTATCTGACGCTGCACCCGAACCAACCCTATATTGCGTATAACGACATCCCGAAGGTCGAGAACCTGAAGAAGATCTTCGCGGAGAACTATATCGAGAAGCCGACGCTGGTGGGCAGCACCAAGGTCACCAACTGAGCATCTCGCAAAGGAGGTTGAATGTCCGATACCAAGACCGACGGCAAGGTCCGCAAGAGCGAGGCCGAGTGGCGCAAGGAATTGACGCCGATGCAGTACGCCGTGCTGCGCGAGAAAGCGACCGAGCGGCCCTTCACCGGCGAATATGAGCATGATCCGCGCAAGGGCACTTACGTCTGCGCCGGCTGCGGGCAGGCGCTGTTCGAATCCGACCAGAAGTTCGATTCCGGCTGCGGCTGGCCGAGCTTCTCCAAGCCCTCGGTCGAGAGCCATGTCGACGAGGAGCGCGACATGAGCCACGGCATGATCCGCACCGAGGTGCTGTGCTCGAAATGCGACGGCCATCTCGGCCACGTCTTCAACGACGGCCCCGGCCCGACCGGCCTGCGCTACTGCATCAACTCGGCGGCGCTGAAGCTCGACGAGAAGAAGTAACGGCTGCGATTTTTGTCATGCGCGGGCTTGACCCGCGCATCCATCGAAAGAGAGCGTTTCTCCGTGATGGATTGCCGGGTCAAGCCCGGCAATGACAATGGCGGGACTGGCAAATATCACGATTTCCCATCGAACGATTTCTCCGCCCCACGCGACCAACAGGCCGGTCGCGTGGGGCTTTGTTTTGGCTCCGGCCCCCGGCAACATCCTCGTGATCGGCAAACGGCCTTAACGACTCGCAGGCCGGAATGTGCTTTGCTCGGTATTCGCGGGGCCGTAGGCGTCTCGCCGAGCGGCTGCCGCCTGTTCTGAGGAGGGCGCCATGTCGCTTGGACTGATCCTCATCATCCTTCTGCTGATTATCCTGCTGGGCGGCTATAGCGGCCGAATTCGCGGCTATGGCTATGGCCTCGGCCACTCCGGAATGGGCCTTTTCGGGGTGATTTTGATCGTGGTCGCGATCCTGGCCTGGCTCGACAAGATTTGAGCACCATAAACCATTGAAATAAAAGAATTTATCTGGCCGGCCCCCGTGCTATGCGCGGATTCAGCATGTGCCCTGTCAGGGGCTCTTCTGGGGTCGCATTTTTGTCAAAGAGGCCTATATTAGGGGTCGAAATGACATGTACGGCGCGCCGCCGATAATAGGCCGCCGTCCCCCAAAATCCCTTTCGCAACGCCAACTGAAAAGAACACAAGAGGTCGTCGACCATGCGTCCCCTGCGTCCGTTCAACTATAACACATCCGCCGAACTGTTCCCCGCCGCGATCCGCAAGAAGAAGCGGGCGGGTTTCGCCTACCGCCGTTTCGGCACCGCTGCCGAGGCCGTGCAGTTCGCGATGGAGCAGCTGCCGGCGGACTCGCTGAACGGCGCCTATCTCCAGGTCGAGGAAGCCCGTTTCGACCAGAACGGCATCCGCTCGCTCTACGAGAGCGAGGCCTTCCCGCTGCCGCGTCGCCCGCGCCCGGCCGCCAGCCAGACCGACGCTGACGCCGCATAAGCTTTCTGCTCTTCGCTCAACGAAAAGCCCTCGGATCGATCCGGGGGCTTTTGTTTTGAGAGTTAAAATCTCGGCTGCTTGTCGAGCCAGCGCCGCAGCATCCGCACATTGCGGATATTGGCGCGGAACATGACGTCGAAGGCATCGCCCGCCACCGGCACCATGCCGATCACGCCGTCGACGGCGACGTTGGCGAGCATCCGCGCGGTGATGTGCCAGGGCGCGCCCAGCAAGCGGGCCTCGCGCACCAGCCACAACGAGATCGCGGTGGTGATGATATCGCCAACCACGGGCATCAGGCCGATCAGCCCGTCGATGCCGTAGCGCACATTGGTGCCCGGCACGATGAAGGCGACGTCGAGCAGCCTTGCGATCATCTCCAGCCGCGCCAGCCGCTCCTCGCGCGTGAGATTGCCGAACGGATTAGCGGTGGAGTTGCGGAAGTCGAACTGGAAGCCTTCTTGAAAGCCTTGGAACCGCGGATGCAGCGGGCCATCGGCGAGTTCGCGCCCGTCCTGGTCGATGACCTTGCTGCGCGCCTGCGCGCCGCCAAAAGGCGGCCGCGATCGCGCGGCGTGGGGCGTGAAGATGTCGTCCTCGGTCATGGCCATCACATGGTAACGCAGGTAGGCGGTTCAAGTTGCGTCACATTACCACTGTGTCACCTTCAAGGCCTGTTACCTTGAGGCTCCGCCCTGCTCGCTTCAGTAGACGCCCTTGTTCATGGTTCTGAGCCGCTGCGCCAGCGTCCTCATGACCTTCAGGGCAAAATGCGGCGTCTGGCTCACGAGGAAGAGAAACTGCTTTTCCGAAACCGGGACGAGCTCGACATCCGTGAGCGCCGTGGCGGTCGCGCTCCTTGGCTCATTGTCGATCAACGCCATCTCGCCAAAGATCGTGTCAGGCGCGAGGTCCGCCATGGTCTTGTTGCCGACCTGAATGCGCACATAGCCGCTCTTGATCACGAAGAGCTCGTTGGCCTGCTCGCCCTCGCGAAAGATAATGCCGCCGGCTCGGACCAGGCGCGTTTCGATACTGTTGCCCGTCAGAAGGCTGAAGCTTGCATCTGCCACTCGAAATTCCTTTCCCCGAATCCGGACGCAGATCCCGTACGTCCCGGTCGTCTGCAGCGACGGCTGAAATAAATGCGCGAACACAGAATAGAGCAGGCCCGGGATCGGCATCGCCGCTGCCCCGGACGGCCGCGGGTCGCAAGGACGGGCGCGGATGTGACATTGGGACTACGTTTGCATGACGGTGATATGACAGCTGTGTGAAGGCGGCCAGACCTCCAGCGCCTCATGCGCTGATAAGACTACCGCAATGGGTGATCTATTCCGCGCCGTGCGTTAGTGGGGCCACTTTGAAAACGGCTCGGCTATCCCTTTGATTTTCCACGACCCCGCACTTTGAGAACGACTCGGTTTTGACTTTGAGAACGACTCGATCCCCGTTTTTCGCTTTGAAAACGACTCGATCCTGCAAGCCATTAAAAATACTGCGGGAATCGACGCTGATTTTGCGCGCACAACAGGCCGAGTTCGACCTCTGCACCATCGGCTTTTTTGATCTATGTCAAGCCGCAACGGCTAGATGCGATCTGCAATGTCTTCCCCCGCGCGGATGAGGGAGGATTTTGAAATGACTGTTTTTCGCAAGACCTTTATTGCGCTGATCTCCGCCACTGCCATCTCCGCGCCGGCCTTCGCCCAACAGACGCAGCAAGGCACACCCCCAATTGGCTCACCGGCTGCGACGACCACCATTCCTGGCGACCAGCTGCCTCCGCCGCCGCCGAAATTCGGCGGCACCATCACGGAGGATGCCAAGAGCTCGAAGCCCTGGTGGCCGCCGACGGTCGTGCCGCCGAAGGGGGCGCCGAACGTGCTGCTGATCATGACCGACGACTCCGGTTACGGCGTGCCAAGCACCTTCGGCGGCGTGATCCCGACGCCGACGCTCGATCGCATCGCCAGCGCCGGCGCCGGCGCCGGCGCAGAAGGCATGATCGCTACGATGGGTGGACGGTTCGGCGGCTACGGCCTTTACCTGCTCAAGGGCAAGCCGGTGTTCGTCTACAATCTGGTGAATCTGAAGCGCTATCGCTGGGAGGGCGGCGTTGAAGCGGAGGACTGGCTTGGGCGGTCGCTGGATCCGGGCAAGCACACCATCGTGTTCGATTTCAAGTACGACGGGCCAGGTCCCGGTAAGGGCGGTACCGGCGTGATGTCGGTCGACGGCAGGGTATTGGCGCGCCAGACGATGGAGCACACGATTCCATTCCTCATGTCGATCGCTGAACCCTTCGACATTGGGCTCGATTCCCGCTCACCCGTGGATGACAGCTATACGCTGCCCTTCCGGTTCACCGGCGCCATCGACAAGCTGACCATCAAGACAGGACCGCAGCAGTTGGCGGCGGAGGACCGCGAGCGAATGAAGCGGGCGCTTGCCACCGCGCACGATTGATCATTGGTTCGCCGGAGTGCGGGAGTCGTCTCCCGCACCAGGGATGCATTGGCGTCTACCGAAGCTCCATGAGGCAGCGGCTTTGTCACCACGCGGGCAGTCGCCTACTGCTTCCTGCCCAGCATTACCGCTTTGAAGTTTATTGCCGATCTGAAGTAGGAGACCAGAAAGATCAAGGCCTTGCTCGTCGAGAATGGGAGACACGAGCTGCGCTGCCTTTCGCGATCGTGGCCTCTGGTGGCGGAGCGGCGGTAATCGGCCCGAGGATTTGGAGTGACGAGCATGATGTCGATAAAATTGCCGCTGTGGCTTCGCTTTGTCCTGCTTGTCGGCGTCGTCGTCTTTGCGGCAGGCGCAGGTCTCCTTGGCTATCGGTACTACAGTCGCCCGGTAACGCTGACCGTGGCGGTCGGCTCGATCGACGGCGAGGCAGCCAAGGCAATGTCAGCGATAGCAGGCGAGCTCGTTTCAACGAACGCGCCGGTCCGGCTCAAGGTCATCGACAGCGGCACCGCGCTTGAGGCCGCGGCCGCTTTCTCCGCGGGTAAGGTCGATCTCGCTGTGGTTCGCGGCGATGTCGGCGACTTGTCGCAGGCGCAAGCCGTCGTCGTCGTCAGCCATATGGTCGTGCTGATCATCGCGCCGCCGGGATCGCCCATCGACAGCATTGACAGCCTGAAGGGACGCGCGGTCGGCGTGGTCGGCGGCGTAGCGAACGCCAAAATTGTCGATGTGTTGACCAAGGAATACGATCTGGCGAGGGCGAAAGTTGCATTCAAGAACCTTGCTTTGACGGATGTCCGGCAAGCCATTCAGTCAAAACAGGTCAGCGCCCTGCTTGTCGTGATCCCGCTCGCCGAAAAGTACCTCTCGCTCGTTCGCGGATTTTTTCAGCTCGACCATAAAAAGGTCCCGATACTGATCCCAATCGAGTCCGCGGGAGCAATTGCAGAGAATGAACGCGCCTTTGAAAGCTTCGACGTCCCGAAAGGCACGCTGCGGGGATCGCCGCCGGTCCCGGAAGATGACCTGACGACCCTGAGGACCTCGCTGTACCTGGTTGCGCAAAAGAAGCTCGGCACTGATCTGGTAACCAGCCTCACGGAGGCGATCATGAGCGCGCGCAGGAACCTTCTCCGCGAGCAGCCGATTTTTGCGCAGATCACCGCGCCCAGCACCGACCAGGATGCCTACCTTCCGCTGCACCCTGGCGCGGCAGCCGTCTACAACAGCACCACGCAGAGCTTCATGGATGAATACGGCAACTGGTTCTATTTAACGCCGATGGTACTGGGAGGTGCCGCCACCGTTCTTGCCGCAGCCTGGAAATTCCTCGGGATCGGCGGGCCCGCCACGCCGCAGGGTCCTTTGGATACTCTCTATGCCTTGGCCCGACGGGTCCGGAACGTCGACACAGAGGCAGAGCTGTCGGCGATCGAAGAGGAGATCGACAACATTCTCAAAGCAGAACGTGCCAAAGCCGCCAGTGGCGACGAGAGCGCGGTGGATGCCGTTACGTTGAACGTGGCGGCACACCGGCTGGAGAACCTGATTCACGATCGGCGAGCGCTGCTTGCGAACAAACCGTCAGTTGCTTCCGCGGCCTAAGCGACATAGCCCCAAGTCGTCAAAGGACGCGAAGCTACGGCGAGGATCATCCAGTTGCGCTCTAACTGAGCTAGGCATGAGTGATAGATCATGAACGCAATAGCAATATCGGCCATCACGTTCGTGTGCATTTCAGGCGGCGCCTTGCTTGGTATGTTCCTTCGCAGCAAGTTGCCGGACCATCACCTGAGTGCGGATGCAAAGGACGTGGTCAGGCTGGGTACGGGTCTCATCGGGACGATAGCGGCACTTGTGCTCGGCCTGCTCATCGCCTCGGCGAAGAGTTCGTACGACACGCAGAGTTCTCAGGTCACGCAGATGACGGCAAGCATTGTCCTGCTCGACCAACTCCTGGCGCAGTACGGGCCGGAGACAGGCGCAACCCGCAATCTAATGCGGCGTGGCGTCGTCATTCTAGCCGACCGTATGTGGCGTGAGAAAAGGTCCGATACTGCCAAGACGACACCTTTCGAGGCAAGCGCTGCAACCGAAGCGTTCTATTCGAAGCTCCAGGAACTTTCGCCAACGAACGATGCCCAACGCTCGTTGCAAGCCCGGGCAATACAGATCAGCACCGATATCGCACAAACACGCCTGCTGCTGTTCTCGCAGGCGGACAATTCAATCCCCATGCCTTTTCTAGTGGTGCTGATTTTCTGGCTGACTATCATCTTTGCAAGTTTCAGTCTGTTTGCCCAACCAAATGCTATCATCATCGGCTCTCTGCTCATCTTTGCGCTGTCGGCCGCCGGAGCGATTTACTTGATCCTTGAGCTAGGTCAGCCGTTTGCGGGATTGATGCAAATCTCCGGTATGCCACTGCGGAACGCCCTCGCACCACTGAGTCTCTAAGCCCAGCTTTTTTACGTCGCGCAGCCATTCGTACCGAGCGACGACGGGATCGCGCCTGGCGAAGCGATGGAATGCTTCAATGCCAACGCCGCGATGCGCGCAGAAGCCCTACAGCGCGCTGAGATCGTCCGGCATTTCGCCGAACTTCCGGATCAGCTTGGCGTCGCCGAAGTCGCCGCTCGATGGCCTCAGTCGAGTTTGCGCGACTATCCGTGCGATAGACCTCAAGTTCAACTGCCGCGAGCGGCGGTATTGGAATCCTCGTCTTTTTCGGATGTCTCGATTGCCAAAGACCCCTCGGTTTTTTCGCGCGCAAAAATCAGCGAAAAAATCGAGGCCAACTTCGTTAGAGCGTTTTCGAGCGAAGTGGAAACCGGTTCGCGTGAAGAAAACGCGTCAAAACAAGAATCTAGAGCTTCGGTTCTGATTCAATCAGAACCGAAGATGCTCTAGTTGTGTCGGCGGGATGTGAGATCGAAGTCGTTTTCAAAACGAAACCGAGTCGCTCTAAAAGGGAAATCGAGTCGTTTTCAAAGTGGCCGCACAGCGTTGACCGCGGCCCGTGTCCGATCGCAACGTGCTCATTTCGCGGTTGGGTCAGAAGTCGCCGATCGCGATTTCTGCTTTTCCCTCGGCGCCTGCCCTAGTGCTGCGAAGCCGGCTGCGCCGGCGCGTGCAGCTCTTCGGCATATTTGTGCGCCAGCCAGGACGTGATCACGCCCGGGATAAAGCCGACCATTCCGTACAGGATGAACTGCACCGCGCCGCTCTCGGAGCCGTGCGAGGCGTAGGTCAGCGCCGCGCCAACGAACGCCACCGCGCCGACGAGCAGCATCCGCACCACCGGCGCGATCCGCTTCACATGCATCAGGATGTCGTCGATCGCACCGAACATCAGCGACGGCACGATGCCGAACAGATAATTGTATTGCAGCGACTTCACGAACACGACGAGCAGCTTGGTCACCTCGCCGCCATTGGTCTCGGTCCAGTAGCCGGACTGATAGGTGGTCATGAGCAGCAGCAGGAAGCCGCCGATGAACGGCCCGATGGCTGCGAAGATCAGATAGCGTTTCATGGTGTGCCCTTGCCCGACGTCGGCCAAGTGTAACGCGGTCGCGCGACGGTTCTAGGGAAAAATCGAAAGCCGCGGCGATGTTCCGGAGCTCTGCACGTCGATGCGCTGCAACAGCCGCTGATCTTGCTGCGATACGGAATCGCCCGGACGAAGCCGGGCGACGACATTGCTGGCAACCGGGGCGAGAGAAGGCCGCTACTCACCCCACGCCGCGAAGGCCTCGTTGAAGGCTCGCTCGCCGGGGGCGCCCTTTTCGATCGCGATGATGGCGCGGCGCTGGTTGGTGTAGACCAGCGGCACGTCGAACCACGAGCGCTCCTTCAAGAGCTGCAGGTTGCGCGAGCGGTCGGCGTCGACATTGGAGAGGCCGACCAGGAAGAAGCCGTCGGTGACCTTGACCGCGAGCCCGGCCAGCGGCGTGCCGCGCGCCTGCTCGTTGGACTTCATCAGGATGCCCGGCACGTTGCCGACGCCGCCATTGGCGAAGTCCTGCGGAAGGATGAAGGTCAATTCCGCGGTATGGCTCGCCGGCAGCGATGAATCGGTGTTGCGGCGGAACGACATCGTCATCTTGAACTTGCGATCGGGGATGTCGATGTCGGCGCGCACGGCGATGTCGGGCTTCTGGTTGCCCGATCCCTTGACCTGCTCGGTGCGCCAGACCACCGAACCGACATACTGCTTGCCCTTCGGATCCGACGGGTCCTCGTCATACAGCACCACGCGCTGCGCCACCGGGGCGACCGTCTCGCCCGACGACGAGGGCTGGCCGACGCGGTCGGTGATCTTCTTGCTCGCAGGCGTCGACGCGGCATCCTTCGGCGCCTCGACCGGGGCCGACGATTTGAACAGGCTGCTGACGAGGGTCATGGCCTGCTGCCGGAACAGGATGCCGGTGCCGACCAGGATCAGCAGGATGCCGATCACGATCGCGGTCTTGAACGGGAACATCGACCCGACGCGCGGCGGCTTCTTTGGCTCGCGCTCGCCATTGCCGGCCCGCGACCGCTGCGGCGGCGGACCTTGAGGCGGCTGCGGGGTGTAGCGCTCGGCCTCCTCGATCGACTCGTCGTAGGAATACGGCGCCTCGGGATCGCCGCCGCGATTCTCCAGGCTCGGCTCGAGCCGGTCGAATTCCGGCGAGGGCGACGGCACGTTGGCGTAGGTCTTGCGCGCGTTGCGGCTGGCTTGCGCCGCGGCACGGCCGAGATCGTCGGCATCGGCGGTGATGTCGCGGAAGCCGCGCACGCCCGGCGCGGCCGGCGGCACCGGCGGCGGCGCGCCTTCCGGACCGCGGCGGGGCGGGCCCGGCCGGGTCGGCGGCGCCTGGGTCTCGGGTGGGACCGGCGGATTCTGCGGCCGCGGCGGGGCCGGCGGCGGCGCGTCGGGGCGCAGATTGCGCGGCGGACGGGGTTCGGCCGGGGGCCGCGGGCGCGCGGCAGTGTCGGCGGGACTGGCCTCGGGCGGCCGGGCATTGGCGCGGCTGCCGCGGGCAGCGGCGGCAGCACCGCCGGGGCGCGAGGCCTCGCGGGCGCGCTGCGCGGCCTCGGACTCGACCTTGCGAACCGCCTCTTCCAGCGACAGCCGTTCGCGGGTGATCTCGGACTCGGAGAGCGGCGGCTGCACGCCGCGGAGCTGCTGGATCAACGCCGTTCGCGCCCGCGCGTACAGCGCACGGCGGGCTTCGCCGGGGGCGTTGGGGTCCAATCCGGCGATGGCACGGGCGATCAGCGGGTAGTAGTCAGCCATTTCCACACAATTGGAGGGATATAGGTAATATCCCGTTAAGCCTCGAACGGATTCTGTACCAGAATAGTATCTTCACGCTCCGGGCTGGTGGACAGCAGGGCGATCGGACACCCCACCAGTTCCTCGACCCGGCGAACGTACTTGATGGCCTGGGCCGGCAGGTCCGCCCAGGACCGCGCATTGGCGGTCGGCTGTTTCCAGCCCTCGATGATCTCATAGATCGGCTCGACCCGGGCCTGCGCGCCCTCGCCCGCCGGCAGATGGTCGATCTCCTTGCCGTCGAGCTTGTAGCCGATGCAGACCTTGATGCTGTCGAACCCGTCCAGAATATCGAGCTTGGTCAGCGCCAGCCCGGCAATTCCGCAGGTGCGGACAGTCTGTCGCACCAGCATGGCATCGAACCAGCCGACCCGGCGCTTGCGCCCGGTATTGACGCCGAATTCCTTGCCGCGACGGCCGATTTCCTCGCCGATCTCGTCGTTCAGCTCGGTCGGGAACGGACCCTGGCCGACCCGGGTGGTGTAGGCCTTGCAGATGCCGAGCACATAGCCGACCGCGCCCGGACCGAGGCCGGTGCCGGTCGCGGCCTGCGCCGCCACCGTGTTGGACGACGTCACATAGGGATAGGTGCCGTGGTCGACGTCGAGCAGCGCGCCCTGCGCGCCCTCGAACAGGATGCGCTTGCCCTCGCGGCGCTTGAGGTCCAGGAGCCGCCACACCGTCTCGGCATAGGGCAACAGCTTCGGCGCCATGGCCGACAGCTCGCTCAAAATGCTCTTGCCGTCGATCTCCGCGAGGTTGAGGCCGCGGCGCAGCGCATTGTGATGCGCCAGCAGGCGTTCGATCTTGTGCGGCAGGGTGTCGAGGTCGGCGAGGTCCATCAGGCGGATGGCGCGGCGGCCGACCTTGTCCTCATAGGCCGGGCCGATGCCGCGGCGGGTGGTGCCGATCGAGGTGATGGCGTTACCGGATTCGCGCAAGGCGTCGAGCTCGCGATGCAGCGGCAGGATCAGCGTGACGTTCTCGGCGATCCGCAGATTGTCCGGTCCGACCGCGACGCCCTGCCCCTTCAGCTTGGCGACTTCGTCGAGGAAGGCCTGCGGATCGAACACCACGCCATTGCCGATCACCGCGAGCTTGTTCGGGCGCAGCACGCCGGAGGGCAGCAGCGCCAGCTTGTAGGTCTCGCCATTGATCACGAGCGTATGGCCGGCATTGTGGCCGCCCTGGAAGCGCACGACGATGTCGGCCTGTTCCGACAGCCAGTCGACGATCTTGCCCTTCCCTTCGTCACCCCATTGGGCGCCGACGACGACAACATTGGCCATTGCGAAGATGTTCCCTTCAGGTGTTTCAGACCATGATCGCGGCGAAAACGCGTCCGCCCACAGCGACCTGCATTGATATGCCCAGCCTAAATCGCGGCGCCCGGCCGCGCGCACGCAAGGCGCCTATCGGATAAAGGAAGCGGCTCGGCTGCGCAAGCAAGAAGGGGCTCGTTTACGCCTTTTAGACGACCTACAACCCTTTGATATCCCCATTAAATTCCATGCTGCGCCCGGCTTCGCCGGGCTGGCGGGAATTTAATGTTACGGCAACGTGACGCCGGACGTGCTGTGGATTGATCGCAGCTCCTATTACGGCGATCATTCACCTAGATTAACCGGCAGGGTCCATGCCCAATTCCACCCAAGCGACGATGGCGCTGCGCAAGCTCGGCATTGCCTTCAAGCTTCACACCTATGTCTACGATTCCAGCGCCGAGAGCATCGGGCTGCAGGCGGCCGAGGCGCTCGGCGTCGACCCGAATCGCATGCTCAAGACGCTGATGGCGGAGGTCGACGGCAAGCCGGTCTGCGCCGTGGTGCCGTCCGACTGCGAGGTCAGCATGAAGAAGCTTGCCGCCGCCCTCGGCGGCAAGTCGGCCAAGATGATGCGCCCGGCCGATGCCGAGCGGCTGACCGGCTATCATGTCGGCGGCATCAGCCCGTTCGGCCAGAAGAAGAAGGTGCCGACCGCGATCGACGAGACCGCCCTCACCCACGTCACGGTCTTCGTCAATGGCGGCCAGCGCGGTCTGCAGATCGAGATCGATCCGAACGATGCCGCGCTTGCCGCCGGCGCCACGATGAAGGCGCTGGTGGCGACGCAGGACTGAGCCTACGCAAGACTGAACCTGCGCGAGACTGATCCTGTGCGAGACCGATCCGAAGACCGGTCGCCGCGATCAGTGCGAGGATTTGTCCCTCATGAACTCCGCGCCGACGAAGTCGGACAGACCGGATAATTCCTCTGCCGTAATATCGTTGACGTTGAGCCGCAGCTGCATGATCGCGAGGTCGAGCAGATGCGCGGCAAAGCTTGCGCCGGCCGCCCTCACGATGCTGCGTTGCTCGATCAAGACAGCGATGACGTCGCGCAAACTGCGCACTTGCACTTGATCCATGGCCCTTTGCCCGGCGCTGGCCGTTGTTAGCTGAGTTGTCATTGGGATACCGATTGTAGTGTGCTGATGGACGCCGCACCCACGGTCGGGATGTACGGCAGATGCTCGGCTTCGTCGCCGAGATGCGGGATGCGCGAGCGCGTCTCGCGGATTTCGATGTCAATGGTCATCGGCGGGGGAATCAGCGTCACCGAGGCTTTCGGCCATGGCGCGGGATTCGGAGCGACGCCGGTGAAGCGATAGGCCGCGGCGATCTCGAGCGCGAGCAGTTGCAGCTCGAGCATCGCAACCCCCATCCCGGCGCAGGCGCGCGGACCGGCACCGAACGGGATGTAGGCATCGGTGTTGTAGCGCCGCGTCATCAGGAAGCGGTCCGGATCCTCGAAATGCCGGGGGTCGCGCTGCAGCTGCCAGGGGCAGATCAACAGCGAGGTGCCGACCTTGAGGTCGCGCCCGCCGATCGTCACCGGCTGCATCACCTCGCGCGAGAACCACCAGGCGCTGGGATAGAGCCGGCAGACCTCCTTGACCAGCGTCGCGCTCAGATTGGCGCGCTTCACCGCGTCGAGTCGCAGCTCGCCGTCGTCGCCGAGGCACTCCGCCGCCTCGTCGGCAATCTCGTCCATCAGGGCGGGATCGGCGGCCATCTGGTAGAACATCCACGCCGCAGTCGAACCTGTGGTGTGATGGCCGGCCAGCAGCAATGTCAGGATCTCGTCCTCGAGATCGCGATCGGTCAGGCCGAGCGCCTCGAGATCGCGCAGCGCACTGCTCGAGCCGGCCTTGCGGCGCAGACGTTGCACCACCGTCGACATCGCAAGCTTGGCACAGACCCGGTTCTTGCGCCGCCGATACCAGGCCACCGGACCGAACGGCAACGCGCGGAACATCTCTTCCGCCAGATCGTCCTCGATCGCGCCCACCGCCTGAACCAGGGCTTCCTCGTCGCCGGACGACATCACCTGGGAGCCGAAGATCGCGACGCAGATCGTCCGCAGCGCCAGCATCGCGGTGACATGGTGCGGATCGAACGATCCGAGCCGCGCCAGGCTGGCGCCGACCGCGCGGATCTCGGCGCACATATGCGGCAGGAATTTCTCGACGCTGCCCTTGGCCATGTGCTTCTGCAGCACCGCTCGGCGCCGCTTGTGCTCCTCGCCGCTCAGCATCAGCGAGCTGCGGCCGAGCACCGGCGTCAGCTTCTTGATCAGCTTGCCCTTTCCGATGTCGGTCTCCGGCGCCTTGAGGATCGGGCGCAGCAGATCGGGATCGTTCACCAGGAAGACCGGCGCGGGACCGAGCTGCAACGGCACCAGCCCCAGCGCGGACTCGTTGCCGCGCGTCAGCAGCAGACGCAGCGGATCACGCTGGAATGCTCGAACGTCCGAGAACATGTGAAGCATCGTGGATCTCCAATTGCCGTCCAAGGTCGAGGAATTTGGTCAGGCCAGGATTGGCGGCGAGACCGAGCGGGATTTCTCCGGCGAGCGCCGTCAGCGGGCGGCCCATGCGATCATTGCCGATCACCTGCGGCGGGCCGTAGCGGCGGGTGCGGATGTCCATGCGGGTGAGAAAACGCTCATAGGAGAGGTCGGCCAACGCCACCAGCGCCTTGGCTCCGCGCAGCTCGGCGAAGCGGAACATCAGCGCGTAGGTCACGCGTGCGGCCTGCGACCTCGCAACATTCGGCAGCACGCCGAAACGGCTGATCTCCCAGGCGTCGCGGCTGCTCGGAAAGCGACGCAGCGCAAGCTGCGGGAAGACCGACTTGGTGAGATAGGGATAATCGGTGCGGATCGCGCGAAAGCCGCCGACGAGCTCGACGCCGGAGAACAACAGGCAGTGCTCGGTATACCAGCAATCGAACTGATCGCGTTCGATATCTCCGACCGTGGTCAGGAGCCAGCCGCAATGGTCGACAAACAGGCGCTTGCGCAGCCGCAACATCGCCCCGACATGCGCCGGATCAAGCTCTTCCCTGGTAATGAGGGCGTGGTAGCCGTCCAATGAATGAAGCATTTGTCCCTTCCTCCAAATGCGGGAACATCTGGAACAAAAGGGGTTAACTGTGGTACCCCCTAAAACCGGGGGTTTTCGTCAATGGGCCTGGTAGACGCGATTTCGACCATCGAGGCGTCGGATACCATCGACGAGCTCAGCTCGTCATTGCATCGCGTTGTCCAGAATTACGGCTTCTCGGGCTTTGCCTTTGTCGATGCCGGCCGGCCCGACCTTGATCTGCCCTATCATATCGGCACATTTCCCGACGCCTGGAAGCGGGCGTATGTGCAGAACGAGTTCGTTCATGCCGATCCGGCGCTGACGCGGTCACGACGCACCAACACGCCGTTCAGCTGGAGCAGCCTGAAGCTGCCGGAGCGAAGCGGACGCAAGCGACCGCCCGAGGTCAAGACGATGGATGCCGCCCGGGAGTTCGGATTCAAGGACGGCTTCGTCGTTCCCTTCCACTATCGCGACCGGCTCGGCGCGGTGCATTCGAGCTCGACGGTGTTCTTCTGGGAAGACGAGCCGCGCGACTTCGACAAGCTGTTCGTCTGCCATCGCCATGAACTGCATCTGTTGATGATTTACTGGGTGCAGCGGGCGATGGACATCGTCAACCGCGACCAGCGCAACGCGCCGACCATCCTCAAGCCCGCGGACGCCGCCGAAACCATCAAGCTCACCGGGCGGGAGAAGGAAGTGATCGCCTGGGCGGCGCGCGGCAAGACCGTGGCCGACACCGCGCAGATTCTCGGCATTTCGCCGGAGACGGTGGAAGGCTTCATCAAGCAGGCGCTGCGCAAGCTCGAGGCATCCAACAAGACCCATGGGGTGGCCAAGAGCATCGCGCTCGGGATCATCGATTTGTGAGCGGCGCCGCGCAGCCATGGCGGCGCTCCCGGAGTTACCGCCATGCCGACCGCATCGCCCTGCCAGGACCAAGCACCGCGATCTGTGGCGCGGTCACTCATCCGGGTTGGGTTCATCTCCCCGGTCGCCCCCTGATTGCATTCGCGCACGGTCTTGATAATAAGGGCTGTGGCCGGATGACGCTGATGCGAGCATCCCAGACCAGGGTGCGCACTCCGGTGCCCGTCCGGCGCGACTGCCTGGCTGGCGTAGAGGCGCGGATCATCCTGCACGTTGCCCGGTACGGCAGGACCCGTTGTCCAGCCGCATGATCCGTAGAAGTCCCATCGCGACGAACCGCCGGTTCATTTGCTACCAACTTTCGTAGCGCAAATGCTGTCCACGGACCTAGCTGGAGATGGTCTGAACGCATCATGAGCACATCACAGGACGACCAGATCGACCAATTGGTGCAGGCGCGCTGGCGCGCCATCGGGCTGTCGCAGGCGGATCTCGCCGCGATCCTGTGCGCCGGCGCCTCCCTGCAAAAGAACGGCGTCGACGGCACGGTGAAAATCGATACCGGTCGCCTGGCGACCGTTGCCGAGATGCTCGGAATCGCCGCCGACATCCTCAATCGCCGGCCGGTCACGGCAGCGCCGACGCAAGCCGGGCAGACGGCGGAATCGCTGCAGTCCCTGCTCGAACTGCGCATGCTGCGGGTGTTTCGCGACGTGCAGGACCCCGACACCAAGCGGATCCTGATCGAGCTCGCCGAGCAGATCGTCAAGCGCCAGACCACGCCGCCGGAGACCGGCTAGTGTCCCGAATCCGAAGTTCGCATCATTTGCCGCACCTTCGGAGCGAACTTCGGATTCGATAAGGACACTAGCAAACTTATGATTCTAGTGTGCTTTATGAATGCGAAGTTCGTGAAAGTGGCTGCCGCGAAATCGCACGAACTTCGCATTCAGCACACTAGGACCAGGCGTTCGATCCCCTGCGCGACCGGCGCGGGGCTGGCCCGGCCAGGCGCCGCCATGCTGCCTTGGTGAAGGGGTCTTCGCGCATGGTCGCGATGCGTCTATCCCCATTGATGGAATGACGAAATCCGTGTCTGTGATCCGAGCCGGGGAGATCCATACCGGCCCGGCGGTGCCAGCCGGGCAGGCCGCGGCGTCGTGAACCCGGGCCCTCTTCATGTCTGCCTCCGATTCCACCACATCAACGCCTGCGGCCGGCTCCTGGATCGCCAACCAGCCCTATCTGCTGCTCTGCATCACCGCGACGTGCTGGGCCGGCAATGCGATCGTCGGCCGCCTCGCCGCCGGCCACATTCCGCCGGTGACGCTGTCGTTCCTGCGCTGGTCGGCGGCATTCCTGATCATCCTGCCGTTTGCCTGGAAGCACCTCGTCCGCGACTGGCCCGTGATCCGCAACAATCTCGGCATCATGGTGCTGATGTCGATCACCGGCATCAGCGCCTTCAACACGCTGCAATACTGGGCGCTCGAGCACACCCAGGCGCTCAACACGCTGCTGCTGCAATCCGCGGCACCGCTGGTGGTCGCGCTGTGGTCGCTGATCCTGCTCGGCGCACGGCTGACGCTGGCGCAATTGTTCGGCGTGCTGCTGTCGCTCGCCGGCGTGCTGGTGATCCTGCTGCACGGCGATCTCACGACGCTGTCGAAGATCGAGTTCAACAAGGGCGATCTGATCTTCATCGTCGCATTGGTGATCTTCGCGCTGTATTCGGTGCTGACCCTGAAGCGGCCCAAAATCCACGGCCTGTCGGTCGCCGCCTTCACCTTCGGCTGCGGCGCGCTGGTCCTGATCCCGCTCTACATCTGGGAACTCGGCGCGCGCCCGGTGATGCAGCTCACGATCAACAATCTGCTGTCGCTGTTCTATGTCGCGGTGTTCCCCTCGACACTGGCCTATCTGTGCTTCAACCGCGGTGTGCAGCTGATCGGCGCCAACCGCGCCGCACCGTTCTTCCACATGGTTCCGGTGTTCGGCACCATCATGTCGATCGTGTTCATCGGCGAGCATCCGCAGGCCTTTCACTTCATCGGCTTCGCGCTGGTGCTGGCCGGCGTCTTCGCGGCGTCGCGGAAGCAGAGCGCGTAATTCTCCTCTCCCTCTCCCCGTTCTTACGGGGAGAGGGTTGGGGTGAGGGGCTCGCTCCGCGAGGACGGCGAGAGACGAATGCGCGGAGACCCCCCTCACCCGGACCGCATTCCGCTGCGCTGCATGCGATCCGACCTCTAAGAGCGAGCTTCGCTCGTCTCGACCCCGCAAGCGGGGCGAGGTAAGGAAAGCCCGCGGTGACTATCGGCGGCAAATCCGCTATCAGCTAGTGTTCCGAATCCGAAGTTCGCATCATTTGCCGCACCTTCGGATCGAACTTCGGATTCGATGAGGACACTAGCAAACTTATGATTCTAGTGTGCTTTATGAATGCGAAGTTCGTGAAAGTGGTTGCCGCGAAATCGCACGAACTTCGCATTCAGCACACTAGGGTCTGCTTCGCAGACGGGTTTTACGCATGGCGCGCGCCAGCAATCTCTTGATCGGCACCCTGACGCTGGCCCTGGTCGCCGGCTCGCTCGGCGGCTGGCTGGGCTATCAGCGCTATGCCGGCATCAAGCGGATGGTACCGTTCCGCGTCATCTTCGAGGGCTCGGCCTCCGGCCTGCGCCGCGGCGGCAGCGTCAACTTCGCCGGCGTGCGGATCGGCGAGGTGGTCTCGATCAGGCTCGACCGGCACCGCGTGGTGGCGATGACGCGGATCGAAGGCAACGCCCCGATCAAGAAGGACACCCAGGCCGGCCTCGAATTCCAGGGCCTGACCGGGATCGCCTCGATCTCCTTCACCGGCGGCGCCGACGACGCGCCGCCGCCTGCGCTCGGCGCCGACGGCATTCCCGAGCTGACGGCCGACGCCGAAGGCACGATGGGGATCCAGGAGAAGCTGCGGGTCGCGCTGCGCAATGTCGACCGCGTCATCAGCGAGAACGAGGCCGACATCAAGGACTCGCTGCTCGGGCTCGAGAACTTCACCAATTCGCTGTCCGGCAATGGCGAGCTGATCGCCGGCTTCATCGACGCCGCCGACGACGGCATCGGCGCGGTCGACGCCAAGATGAACTCGGCCGACAAGTTCCTGAAAAGCTTCGGCAGCGACAAATATGGCGGCGAGCTGCTGCCGACCGTGATCTCGCTGCGCGAGCTGATCCAGAGCTTCGACAAGAAATCCAGCGCCATGATCGCCGAGACCCGCAAGACGCTCAGCGACGTCAGCCAGTCCGTCAACAAGTTCAACGAGAAATTTGTCGGGCCCGCCGGCAGGCGCTAAATCATGATGCGTTTCCATGGAATCGCATCATGATCTCATCTCTTTGTTTGAGCATGATCTTTTCGGAAAACCGGTATCCACTTTTCCGGATCATGCTCTAGTCTGGCCTTCCGACCAAGAACCAAGAACAACGGAAACGCTCAACGTGCACGACCGGACCGCAGCCCCCTCTCCACCTCCCGTAACCGTCAACCGCGCTGCACCCGCCGTACCCCGGCATCTGCGGCGCTATCTCACGCTCGACGATTTCGAGCCGCAGGCGCGCCGGCTGCTGCCGAGATTCCTCTACGGCTACATCTCCGGCGGCGCCGAGACCGATATGGCCCGCACCGACAATCGCCGGGCGTTCGAGGAATACGGCTTCGTGCCGCGGGTGCTGCAGGACGTCTCCGGCCGCGACCAGACCACGACGCTGTTCGGCAAGAGCTACGCCTCGCCGTTCGGCATTCCGCCGATGGGCTCGTCCGCGCTGTGCGCCTATCGCGGCGACATCGTGCTGACGCGCGCCGCTTCTGCCGCCAACATCCCGATGATCCTGTCGGCCTCCTCGCTGATCACGCTGGAGGACGTTCGCGCCGCCAATCCTTCGGCCTGGTACCAGGCCTATCTCGCCGGCCTTCCCGAGCGGATCGAGCCGCTGGTCGACCGCGTCGCAGCGGCCGGCTACGACACCTTCGTCGTCACCGCCGACGTGCCGGTGCCGCCCAACCGCGAGAACAATATCCGCAACGGCTTCCAGGTGCCGCTCGAGATCACGCCGCGGGTGTTCTGGGACACCATCACCCATCCCGACTGGCTGCTCAACACCTGGGCGCGCACCGTGTTCAATCACGGCATGCCGCATTTCGAGAACATGGACGCCAAGCAGGGCCCGCCGGTGCTGTCCAAGAACCTGATGCGCAACATCGGCAGCCGCGACCAGCTGGCCTGGAAGCATGTCGAGCTGATCCGCAAGCGCTGGCGCGGCAAGCTCGTGGTGAAGGGACTGATCGCGCCGGAAGACGCCCAGCTGGCGCGCGAGCATGGCTGCGACGGCGTCATGGTCTCCAACCATGGCGGCCGCCAGCTCGACTACACCGTCTCCGGCTTGCGCACGCTGCCGGAGATCGCGGCGCAGAAGGGCAACATGACTGTGATGGTCGACGGCGGGATCCGCCGCGGCACCGACGTGATCAAGGCGCTGGCGCTCGGTGCTGATTTCGTCTGGGTCGGCCGTCCGTTCCTCTATGCCGCCGTGGTCGCCGGCGAGGCCGGCGTGGCGCGCGCGATCTCGCTGCTGCATGCCGAGATCGACCGCGATCTCGCGCTGCTCGGCATCCGCAGCCTGAAGGAGATCACTCCGGACCTGGTGCGGAAGTTCTAGAGCGTTTTCGAGCGAAGTGGATACCGGTTCGCGTGAAGAAAACGCGTCACAACAAGAGTCTGGAGCCCCGTTGCGATTCTATCGGAACGGGAAAGGCTCCAGGCTCACGCATAGCGCGCCGCGCCCATGCACAGCGCGGTGATCGCGAGCAGCCCGGCGGCGATGCGCTGGGCAACCGCCAGCCGCGAGCGTGCGGCTGACGTATCGTCCACGCTGCTGCGCAGCTGCCGGACCGCGCCGCCGCCGACGATGATCTGCACGGCGATTGCAGCCAGTGCTGCGATCGCACCACCGGCCAGGATCTGCTCCGACAGGGCGAACGAGCCTTCATGGACCAGGCGCCAGAGCGTGGCGCCGGTCACGATCGCGACCGTCGCGGCGCCGATTTGCGGAAACAGCAGCTTTTCGCCGCCGAGGCCGCCGGTGCGCGCCAGGGTGAAGCTCGAGCCGGCCCAAAACACCGATGACAGGACGTGAAGGGACAGCGCTATGATGAGGGCGGTCTGCATGATGTCGCTCCGGATGGGGCATTGGAAATTAGATATACATAATGTATAGTCAATCTGACGAAAGCAAGGCAAACCGATGCCGCCGCGCAGCTATGTGAGCCCGGCGCGCAGCGCCGCCGCCGCTGAAACCCGCGAGCGCGTGATCGAGGCCGCCTCGCGCACATTGCGCGACGAAAGAATCGCGCGCTTCTCGCTGGATACGGTGGCCAAGGCGGCCGGCGTGACCCGGCTGACCGTCTACAACCAGTTCGGCTCGCGGCGCGGGCTGCTCGAGGCCGTGTTCGACGAGATCGCGCGCCATGGCGGGCTGCACCGGCTCGCCGACGCCATGACAATGGCCGATCCGCGCGCCGCGCTCGACCGGATGGTGGAGATCTTCTGCGGATTCTGGAGCCGGGATTCCGCGGTCGGCCGGCTGCACGACGCGATGGCGACCGATCCCGAATTCGCCGAGGCCGTGCGCGAGCGCAACGAGCGCCGCCGCCGCGGCGTCACCGCATTGGTCGACCGCATCGCGGGCAAGCATGCATCGCCGCAGGCGCGCAAGGACGCGGTCGACCTGATCTTCGCGCTGACGAGCTATCCGACCTTCGCGTCACTGAGCGCGGGGCGGTCGGGGGATGAGGTCTGCCGTGTCGTGCAGGGCGCCTGCCACGCGGCATTGAAGCCGCTCGCGCCGCTTTCAGACCCGTCATCCTGAGAGAATGTGCATGTATTCAGCGTCGTCCTGGCGAATGCCAGGACCCATTACCCCAACCGCTTGTTGTTGTGCGAGGCTGGGGCCACGATCGCACGCTCAATCGAATGCGGTGGTTATGGGTCCTGGCTTTCGCCAGGACGACGGCGGGGGGAGGCCGCTCGCTACAATTCTCACCCCGTCATCCTGAGGCGCGAACCTTGCGGCGCAATTGCACCGCTGGGCGAGCCTCGAAGGATGAATCGGCCGCAGTCGGGCCGTCGCCCTTCGAGGGCCGCTGAAGAAGCGGCCACCTCAGGGTGACGGACCACCTCTTGGGCAAGCGGCTCGGCTACCCCACCTTGAACTTGCTGTAGGCCTCGCGCGTAGCGATGATGACGTGCTCCTCGCAGCCGTTGCGGCGATGCGGGTCGCAGCGGTCTTCGTAGTCGGCCGAGGTCATCATGTCGATGAAGGCGGCGACGCTCGGGTAGTAGACCAGCGCGAGATAATCCCAGCGCTGGCCGGCCGGCTCGCCGAGGGCGACAGTCTCGGCGCTGCCGGTCCACAGCAGCGTGCCGCCGCGCGCCTTGATCATCGGGACGGTGAGCGCGCTGTAGCGCAAATAGGCATCCCAGCCCGAGCCGTCGCCGTCGAGCGACCGCGGGCGAAACCGCATCAGATTGACCATCACGACCGGCGCCTCGCGGTCCAGCTCGTTCAGGCCTTTGACGTTCAAGAGATCGACACCCATCACCCGCTCCCGCCCAAGGCACATCGGTTGGCCGCAACGATTATGTCACATCGCAGGACTAGCCTGAAATACCGCCGGGCCGTAAACTCAGGCCAGCTCTCGGAGGTCAAGGCCGTGATGACCCTTCCAGAACTAGCGGCCGACGCGCTCGGCAAGTTCCTCGGCGAGTACATGCAGCGCCGGTTCGGCTCTTCGCAGACCCAGCTGGTGGAAATGGTGCCCTCGATCGCCCGGATCGCGCTCGAATGCATCGGCAACAGCGACGCGCTCTATCACAATGTCGAGCACACCATGCTGGTGACGCTGGCCGGCCACGACATCCTGCGCGGCCGCGCGCTGCACTCGCACATGAGCGCCGAGGATTATGCCCATGTCATCATCGCCTGCCTCACCCATGACATCGGCTATGTGCGCGGGCTGTTCGAGGCCGACGGCCAGGACGGCTATCTGGTCGATGCCGACGGCCGCAAGATCATCCTGCCGCGCGGCTCGTCGGATGCGGCGCTGATGTCCTACCACGTCGACCGCTCCAAGATCTTCGTGATGGAGCGGCTCAAGGGCGTCACCCTGCTCGACAAGGAGCGCATTGTGCGTGCCATCGAAGGCACCCGCTTTCCGCTGAGCGCCCCTGATGACGATGAGGATTTCGGCGAAGAGGCCACCCTGCTGCGGGCCGCCGATTTGATCGGCCAGCTCGGCGATCCCCACTACATCCGCAAGGCCAATGCGCTGTACATCGAATTCGAGGAGGCCGGACTGAACCGCCAGCTCGGCTACGATTCGCCGGCCGATCTCGTCGACCGCTATCCGCGGTTCTACTGGGACAGCGTCGCCCCGCATGTGCAGAAGGCGATCCGCCACCTCAACATCACCTCGAGCGGACGGCAATGGATCGCCAATCTCTACAGCAACGTGTTCCGCGCCGAGCGCGACATCTCGCTGTCGGGGCCGCAGAAATAGGCTAGGCGTCCGGGACACGCGCAAGACCTTTCCCCGTCATCCTGAGGTGCGAGCGGAGCGAGCCTCGAAGGATGAATCGGCCACAGCCGGGCCGTACATCCTTCGAGGCTCGCCCAGCGGCGCAATTGCGCCGCAAGGCTCGCACCTCAGGATGACGGAATTGAGCTGCCGTAGCGCTGCGAACAACAACCGGTGTGACCACGCATGGCTCCAATCCGCTCTTTCGTCTTGTCGCCGTGCCGGATTCGGGCACAACATCCGCCCGATAATGACCGCTTTGCCCGCACCTGCCACAACGCCACGCCGCTCACCGCTCAACTGGCTCAATAACCAGCCCTATCTGCTGCTCAGCCTGACGTCGCTGTTCTGGGCCGCCAACATCGTGCTGGCGCGCCATGTCGGCAGCCATGTGCCGCCGGTCACGCTGACCACGATCCGCTGGTTCGGCGTCTTCCTGATCCTGTTGCCGTTCGCCTGGCCGCATCTGAAGCAGGACTGGCCGAAGCTGCGCAGCGCCCTGCCGCTGATGCTGCTGCTGTCCGCGGTCGGCTTCGCCTTCAACAACGCGATCTCCTACTGGGCGATGCAGTACACCGAGGCGCTCAACGCGCTCTTGATCCAGTCGGCGGGGCCGCTGTTCGTGGCGCTGTGGTCGCTGATCCTGTTCGGCGTGCGGCTGACGCCGGCGCAGCTGGCCGGCATCGCGATCTCGCTGGCCGGTGTGCTGACCATCATCCTGCGCGGCGACTTCTCCGCGCTCGCCAGCATCAGCTTCAACCGCGGCGACATCATGTTCGGCGCCTCGCTGGTGTCGTTCGGGCTCTATTCGGCGCTGATCCCGCGGCGACCGAAGATCCATCAGCTCTCGCTGATCTCGTTCACCACCTGCGGCGGTGCGCTGATGCTGCTGCCGGTGGCGGCCTGGGAGTTCGCCAACGGCGTGACGCTGAAGTTCGACTTGCTGACCGGCGCAACGCTCGCCTATGTGCTGATCTTCCCGTCCACGCTCGCCTATCTGTTCTTCAACCGCGGCGTCGCGCTGATCGGCCCGAACCGCGCCGCGCCGTTCTTCCATCTGGTGCCGGTGTTCGGCTCGGCGATGGCAATCCTGCTGCTCGGCGAGACGCTCGCGCCGTTCCATCTGATCGGCTACGCGCTGGTGCTCGCCGGCGTCATCATCGCCTCGCGGCAAGGATCGGCCAAGACGTCGGCGAAGCACTAGACTAGCCAACCTTGCGCAAGCCGGCGGATTTGCGTGGCAAATGCGACTTTGCCGCCAGGGTTTCCGTGATGAAGTCGATAAACCGCCTCACCTTGGCCGGCACGTGGTTACGCGAGGCGTAATAGACGTAGAGCGGAAAACGCTCGTCGGGCCAGTCCGGAAACAGCTCGATCAGCGCGCCGCTCCTCAGGTGATCGTCGAGGCCGAGATCGATCACCTGCGCGATGCCGAAGCCGGCCAGGCAAGCGCCGAGCTTGGTTCCCGAATCGGTCACGGTGAGCCGCCCGTTAACCGCGACCGGCACGACCTCGCCGCCGCGCCGAAACTCCCAATCGAAGGGACGCCCGGTCGCCGCGTCGATTGCATGGATGCACTGATGGTCGCGGCTTGCCAGCTCCCGCGGATCAAGCGGCCGGCCGTGTCGTTCGAGATAGATCGGCGAGGCCACGGTGAGCACGCGCGTATCGAGTACGCGGCGCGCAATCAGCGCCGACGGCGTCGGCTCGCCGAAACGCACCGCCAGATCAAAACCGTCGCTAACCAGATCCGCGATCCGGTCGCGGGTCTCGATACGCAGCTCCATGCCTGGATTCTGCAGCAGGAACTCGCTCAGCTTCGGCGACAGCACCATGCGGGAGAACAACGGGTCGACATTGACCCGCAGCCTGCCACGGACCGCATCGCGCGATTTCGAGGTCTCCGCCGCCGCCTCGCCGATCCCCGCGAGATGCGCGGCAACCCGCTCGTATAGCGCGCGTCCTTCCTCGGTGAGCTCGACGGCGCGGCTGGTGCGGTGAACCAGCCTGGCATCGAGGCGCGCCTCGAGCTTGGCGATCGCCTTGCTGACCCCGGATTGCGTCATGCCGAGCCGTTCGGCGGCCCGGCCAAAACTGCGCGCATCCGCCAGCGCCGCGAGGACCACCAGGCCGCCAACCAGCCGACCGTCAACTTCGTCCATGCCGATGCCTCTCAGTCATCCAAGAGATGACCGCCCAGTCGTAGCACTCCGCCACCATATCGGCCACTGTCGGCGCAGATCACCGGTTCGATCCGGGTGCGGCCACCGCCACATCAACCGCAAAGGAGATTTTGCTATGAGCGACATCCAGGCCATCGCATCCGCGATCGATGGATATTTCAACCTGATGTATGACGTCGACGATAGCCGGTTCCGCGACGTCTTCGCCGATGCCTGCATCGTCCACGGCATCCGGGACGGCAAGCATACGGTGCGGTCGGCCGCGGAATTCCGCGACTTCATCCGCAGCCGTCCCTCGCCGGCGTCGATGAACTCGCCGCGCGAGGAGGCCATCATCGGCATCGACCAGACCGCGTCCGACCTGGCCGTCGCCAAGGTGCGCGTCAGGGCCGGCCAAACCGGCTTCATCGATCATCTGGTGTTTCATCGGATCGACGGCCGGTGGCTCATCACCACCAAGGCGTTTCACGTCGCGCAGGTCTTCCCGGCGGGATCGTAGCGGCCCCCACGCCAGATTTCTGACTATCGGAATAATGCCACTGATTTGCCCGCCGTGTCAAGTTGTCTGGTCGGGCGGGCCGCCACCGGCTCCTTTGCATGGGGTTGTTTTCGATATTTTTGGCAGCGCGCCCCTGCGACGGCCCGGGAGTGGCCATGCGGCGAAAGGCTGCTCCCGGCACGGCTTCCGCAGCCATGGCGGCCGGGCTAGCTTCGGCCGCAATGGGCCTGTTCAGGGCCTGCGCGGGGGGACGACGACATGGTCATGGGATTGAGACGATACTGCTGCCTGGCGGCCGCAGCCGCCGCCGCGCTTGCGGCGATATCCGGGGCGGCACTTGCCCAGACCTATCCCACCCGCAACATCACACTGGTGCTACCGTTTGCCGCCGGCAGCGGCACCGACACCACGACGCGGCTGATCTCCAAGGAGCTCGGCGTTGCGCTCGGCGTCGGCATGGTGATCGACAACCGGGCCGGCGCCAACGGCTCGATCGCGGCGAACTATGTCGCCCGCTCCGTCCCCGACGGCTACACGCTGTTCGTCACCACGAACACGACGCACTCGGCCAATCCGTATCTGCTCAAGACCATGAACTACGATCCGATCAAGGATTTCACGCCGATCGCGCGCACCGGCGACCTGCCCTTCATGCTGGTGATCCATCCGGACATCCCGGCGAACTCGGTCGCCGAGCTGATCGCGCTCGCCAAGAAGGAGCCGGGCAAGTACAGCTACGCCAGCGGCTCGTCGTCGGCGAGCGTCTCCGGCGCGACCTTCGCGCGCCTCGCCGGCATCGACCTGCTGCATGTGCCCTACAAGAGCTCACCGCCGGCACTGACCGACGTCATCGCCGGCCGCATCTCGATGATGTTCATCGACGTGCCAACCGGGCTGCCGCACGTCAACGCCAAGGTGCTGAAGCCGCTCGCCGTCACCACCAAGCGGAAGTCGGCGCTGCTGCCGGACCTGCCGACGATGGACGACACCGTGAAGGGCTTCGATATCACCTCCTGGCAGGGCTATCTCGGCCCCGCCAACATGCCGAGGGACGTCGTCGTCAGGCTGAATGCGGAGATCCGCAAGATCATCGAGCGGCCGGATATCAAGAGCCAGCTCGCCGAGCGCGGCATGGAGGCATTCTCCGGTACGCCCGAGGAGTTCGAGGCATTCCTCAAGGAGCAGCTCGTGCTGTGGGAAAAGCTGATCGCCGACGCCGGGATCGAGAAGCAGTAGGCCCCGGTCATTGCGAGCGAAGCGACGCGACGAAGTCTGCCAACTCCGTCATCCTGAGGAGACCGCAGCGCGGCCGTCTCGAAGGATCGACGGCCCCACTGGTGGCCGTGCATCCTTCGAGACGCGCGCAAGAGCGCGCTCCTCAGGATGACGGGGGATGCGGAATCGTAGGGTGGCGTAGCATCGCTACCCCACCCTACGCGGCTCGCTTACGCCGCGCGAACCTTCTGCAGGAACTCGTCGACCGCGTTGCGCAGCATGCCCGATTGCGTGTCGAGCTCGCGGGCATTCGACAGCACATCGCCGGCCGCGGTGCCGGTGGCGGCGGCCGCTGACGTGACGCCGCCGATATGGGCGGAAATCTCGCTCGAGCCGGCCGCGACCTGCTGGATGTTGCGCGCGATCTCGCGCGTCGCATCGCCCTGCTGGTCGATCGCGGTCGAGATCGAGGCGGTGATCTCGCTCATCTGCGCGATGGTCGCGGTGATGCCGCCGATCGAGGTCACGGCCTCGCCGGTGGAAGCCTGCATTGCCGCGACCTGCGCCGAGATCTCCTCGGTCGCCTTCGCAGTCTGGTTGGCCAGCGCCTTCACCTCGGAGGCGACCACTGCGAAACCGCGGCCGGATTCGCCGGCGCGTGCCGCCTCGATGGTGGCGTTGAGCGCGAGCAGGTTGGTTTGGGCCGCGATCGAGTGGATCAGCTTGACCACCTCGCCGATCTTCTCGGCGCCGGTGGAGAGCGCCTGCACGGTGGCGTTGGTGCGCTCGGCATCGGCTACCGCCTGGCTCGCGACCTCGCTGGAGCGCGCCACTTGGCGGGAGATTTCCGCAACCGAGCTGGAGAGCTCCTCGGCGGCAGCGGCGACGGTGCCGACATTGTTGGAAGCGCTGTCGGACGCAGCGCCGACGGTCGCAGCCCGCGCGCTGGCGTCGCTTGCGGTCGCGGTCATCGACTGCGCCGTGGTTTGCATGCCGGCGGCAGCGGATGCCACCGTGCGGACGATGCCGTTCACGCTGCGCTCGAAATCGTTGGCAATATTCTCCATCGCACCACGGCGCTCGGCATCGGCGCGTGCTTTGGTCTCTGCCTCGGCCTGTTCCAGACCGCGGATGCGAACCGCATTGTCCTTGAAGACCTGAACCGTAGCCGCCATTCCGCCGACCTCGTCACTACGGCCGACGCCGGGGATGTCACCATCGAGCTTGCCGTCGGCGATGTCGCGCATGCGGGCGCCGAGCAGGTTGAGCGGACGGGAGATGCTGCGGCCGATCAGCCAGGCGACCGAGCCGGAAACGATGCCGATGCCGAGGATCGCGAGGCCGAGCAGCCAGGCAATCGGCCGCATCTTGGCATCGATATCGTCGAGATAGGCGCCGGTGCCGAGATACATATCGAAGCCGGGGACCGCGACGGCGTAGCCGAGCTTGCGGATCGGCGTCTCCTGGCCGGGCTTCACATAATCATAGAACAGCAGGATCTCGCCCTTGGCCTTCACGCCGTCCATCAGTTCCTGCGAGAGCTTGCGACCATTGGTCACGACGTCCATGCGATTGGTTCCGACCTGCTTCGGATCGGGCGCCAGCACCGTGATGCCGCTGTAGTCGGTGCCGAACAGATAGCCGGCGCCGTTGTCGTAGGTCAGGGTGTTGGCACGCTTGCCGAACTCGGCCAGTGCCGCTTCCTTGGTCAGCTTGCCGGCATCGACATCCTTCTTCAGGCCCGCCGCCA
The DNA here is from genome assembly GCF_029714345.1 of Bradyrhizobium brasilense. NCBI lineage: Bacteria > Pseudomonadati > Pseudomonadota > Alphaproteobacteria > Hyphomicrobiales > Nitrobacteraceae > Bradyrhizobium > Bradyrhizobium brasilense. The sequence continues at coordinate 1,579,027 of NZ_CP121669.1, read as the reverse complement.
TGTTCTTCGCCATCTCGACGATTGCCTTGGCCTGGTCGATGCGCGCATTCAACATCTCCCGCTGCATCAGGTGACCGGCGAGGATGCCGGCCGTGCACAGGCCAAGGAGGGTCACCCCCACCAGAATGCCGAGCTTGGGGGTGATCTTCAGATTTGACAGCTTCACGGGGGTCTCCAGAAGAGGCGGGGAACGCGACGCGATTGGCGGATTGATTCCGCGCACCGTAATGTGAGACCCTTTACCTGATGGTTACGGAGGTTCCCCGTAGAAGCCCGGAGAATCAGGCCGCGGACCAACCGGCAATTGTGGAGAGAACAGCACAGCTCGCGTACAAGCATGGGAAGGCGGCGACCCAGCCGCGCTCCAAGAAGCAAGAAGAATCAAGATCAAGAAGCAAACCAGCAAGAAGCAAGAACAGCAGACTCACATCGGGAGCAGACAATGTCGAAATTCAGGGTGGTCACGCCGAAGGGCGCGAGCTTCACGGTCGCCGGCGGCGGCTACGATTATGAGCGCGAGGCGCTCGATCCGATCGGCGCCGAGATCGTCGAGGCGCCGGCCAACGAGGCCGAATTCATCGCGGCGGCACGCACCGCGGATGCGATCTACGCCAAGGGCATGCCGATCACCAAGGCGGCGATCGACGCGCTCGAGAACTGCAAGGTGATCACGCTCGGCAGCGTCGGCGTCGACTCGGTCGACGTCAAGGCCGCGACCGCCCGCGGCATCCCCGTCACCAACATCCCCGACACCTTCATCGAGGAGGTCGCCGACCACGCCATGATGCTGCTGCTCGCCGGCTTCCGCCGCCTGATCGAGCAGGACAAGATGGTGCGCACCGGCCGCTGGGCCGAGGGCCGTCCGGCGCTTTTAAAGATTCCGCGGCTGATGGGCCAGACGCTCGGCTTCATCTCGTTCGGCCGGGTCGCGCGTGCGGTGGCCAAGCGCGCAGCGCCGTTCGGCCTCAGGATGGTGGCCTACGATCCCTTCATCCAGGAAACCCTGATGTACGACCACGGCGTGATCCCCTCGACGCTGTCGGAGGTGCTGTCGCAGTCGGATTTCGTCTCGATGCACGCCCCGGCGCGGCCCGAAGTGCACCACATGCTGACCGAGAAGCATTTTCGCCAGATGAAAAAGTCGGCGATCTTCATCAACACCGGCCGCGGCGCCACGGTCGACGAGGAATCGCTGATCAAGGCGCTGCAGGAGGGCTGGATCGCCCACGCCGCGCTCGACGTGCTGGAAAAGGAGCCTCCGTCGCACAACAATCCGATGCTCGGGATGGACAATGTTACCTTGACCGCCCATGTCGCCTCGGCATCGGCACGTTTTGACGAGGCGCGCAAGCGCCGGGTGGGCTACGAATTGTCACTAGTGCTGCAAGGCATGTGGCCGGTAAGCTGCGTCAACCCGTCGGTGCTGCAAAACACCGCGTTGCGCCGCTGGCAGCCCGTCAGCATGGATCGCGGTCCGAACAGCTAGGGCGGGAATGCGCTTTTCGTGCGGGGCCCGTCTGTTGCGGGCCCTTTGCGCGGCTGGCGCCGAGACCAAAACACCTTCACCGGCGGCCAAACGCCGGGAAGGAAAAACAACAACGAAACAATAAGAACGGGAGTGCGAACGACATGAAGTACGAGATCACGCGTCGCGACGCGCTGGTGCTGGGGGCTTCCGCAGCGGCGCTGGCGGTCACCGGCGCTTCGGCGCAGGAGGCGTCGAAGGTGAAGGCAGCCGACGTGGCGGCGCCGTCGCTGCCGATCGAAAAGGACGCCACCTTGCGCATGCTGCGGCCGGTGCGCTTCGTCCAGGCCGACGAGGACGTGTTCCGCGCCAATGCCAAGAAATTCACCGACAAGACCGGTGTCGAGATCAAAGTCGACTTCGTCGGCTGGGAGGACATCAACCAGCAGACCGCCGTGACCTCGAACTCCGGCGCCGGCCCCGACATCATCATCGGCTTCGGCGACGCGCCGCACATCTATATCGACAAGCTGATCGAGCTGACCGATGTCGCCGACTATCTCGACAAGCGCTATGGCGGATGGCTCACGCTGGCGCGCCGATATGGCATGCGCTCGAAGTCGAAGAGCTGGGTCGGCCTGCCGTTCGGCGCCTCGGGCGGCCCGCTGGTCTACCGCAAGTCGCTGGTCAACGCCGCCGGCTTCGACAAGGTGCCGGAGGACCACGCCGGCTTCCTCGAACTCTGCAAGAAGCTGAAGGCGGCCGGCAAGCCCGCGGGCTTCGCACTCGGCAACGCGGTCGGCGACGGCAACGGCTTCGCCAACTGGCTGTTGTGGTCGCACAACGCCGCGCTGCTCGATGAGGAAGGCAACATCATCATCAACAGCAAGGAGACGATCGCGGCGCTGAAATATCTGAAGGAGCTCTATCCGACCTTCATTGCCGGCACGCCGTCCTGGAACGACGTTTCCAACAACCGCGCCTACTCGTCGCAGGAAATCGGCCTGACCGCAAACGGCGTCTCGCTGTATTTCTCGCTGAAAAACGATCCCGCGACCAAGGCGATCGCCGACGACACCGCGCATCAGTTCCTGATCAAGGGCCTGGCCCCCACCTCTCCGATGTCCGGCCTGACCTTGAACGCAATGGTGTTCAAGCACAGCAAGTATCCGAACGCGGCGAAGGCGTTCCTGCAGTTCATGCTCGAGCACGAGCAGTACGAGCCGTGGCTCAACGCCAACTCCGGCTACTGGTCGCAGCCGCTGGCGGCCTATGCCGACGCGGCGGTGTGGTCGAGCGATCCCAAGGTCGCGATCTTCAAGGACACGATGCGGAGCCCCTACTACAACGGCTACAAGGGGCCGATCTCGACCGCGACCGGTGCCGTGAACGCCGACTATGTGCTGGTGCAGATGTGCGCCTCGGTCGCGACCGACGCCGCAACGCCCGAGGCCGCCGCAGCGGAGGCCGAACAGCGCGCCAAGCGGTACTTCCGGCGGCAAGGCCGGTAAGATCGACCTCAAGCCGCTGTCATTCCGGGGCGATGCGTAGCATCGAACCCGGAATCTCGAGATTCCGGGTCTGGTGCTAACGCACCAGCCCGGAATGACCCTGGAAGTCGGACCGAGACAAGAACCTGATGTCTGTCACCACTCTCCCCTCACGCGGCGCGGCGCTGCACCAGCCGGGCTGGCTCGCGCGCCTGTTCGACTACAAGCCGTTCCTGATCGTGATGTGCCTTGCGCCTGCGATCGGCCTGCTGCTGGTGTTCCTCACCTATCCGCTGGGCCTCGGCATCTGGCTTGCCTTCACCGACACCACGATCGGCCAGCGCGGCATCTACATCGGACTTGAGAACTTCCAGTATCTGCTCAAGGATTCCTTGTGGTGGAACGCGGTGTTCTATTCGATCTTCTACACCGCGGTCGCGACCTTCGGAAAGTTCGCGCTCGGTTTCTGGCTGGCGCTGCTGCTCAACAACCATTTCCCGTTCAAGAGCCTGATCCGCGCCATCGTGCTGCTGCCGTGGATCGTGCCGACGGTGCTCTCCGCGCTGGCGTTCTGGTGGATCTACGATCCGCAGTTCTCGATCATCTCCTATCTCCTGGTCGACGTGCTGCACTGGCGCGACAGCAATGTCGACTTCCTCGGTTCGCCCTGGCCGGCGCGGTTCTCGCTGATCGCCGCCAATATCTGGCGCGGCATCCCGTTCGTCGCGATCTCGCTGCTGGCGGGGCTGCAGACCATTTCGCCCTCGCTCTACGAGGCGGCGATGCTCGACGGCGCCACCTCCTGGCAGCGCTTCCGCTACATCACCTTCCCGATGATGATGCCGATCCTGGCGATCGTGATGACGTTCTCGATCATCTTCACCTTCACCGACTTCCAGCTGGTCTACGCCATCACCCGCGGCGGCCCGGTCAACTCGACCCATCTGCTCGCGACACTGGCGTTCCAGCGCGGCATCGCCGGCGGCGAGCTCGGCGAGGGTGCCGCGATCGCCGTCTCGATGATCCCGTTCCTGGTGTTCGCAACATTGTTCAGCTACTTCGGCCTCGCGCGCCGCAAATGGCAGCAGGGAGAAGCCAATGACTGACGTTGCAGCCCAATCCTCCAACGTCGCCAGCGCCACGCCCGATACGATGGCGTGGGACTCCCGCGCCCGGCGCGTGGTGATGATCTATCTGCCGCTGGCCTGCTTCATCCTGATCCTGCTGTTTCCGTTCTACTGGATGGCGGTCACCTCGTTCAAACCGAACGCCGAGCTGCTGAACTACAAGGAGCACAATCCGTTCTGGATCACCTCGCCGACGCTCGCGCATATCAAGCATCTGTTGTTCGACACGGCGTATCCGCGCTGGCTGAAGACCACCATGCTGGTCGCGATCGGCTCGACCTTCCTGTCGCTGTTCGCCTCGACGCTCGCCGCCTACGCGATCGAGCGGCTGCGCTTCCGCGGCAGTCCCTATGTCGGCCTCGGCATCTACCTCGCCTATCTTGTGCCGCCGTCGATCCTGTTCATTCCGCTCGCCACCGTGATCGTGCAGTTCGGCTTGTTCGATTCACCGCTGGCGCTGATCCTGGTCTATCCGACCTTCCTGGTGCCGTTCTGCACCTGGCTGTTGATCGGCTATTTCAAGTCGATCCCCTACGAGCTCGAGGAATGCGCGCTGGTCGACGGCGCGACGCGGTTGCAGATCCTGTGGCGGATCACGTTGCCGCTCGCGGTGCCCGGCCTGATCTCGGCCGGCATCTTCTCCTTCACGCTGTCGTGGAACGAGTTCATCTACGCACTCGCCTTCATTCAGAGCGGCGCCAACAAGACGGTGCCGGTCGCGATCCTGACCGAGCTCGTGACCGGCGACGTCTACCAATGGGGCGCGCTGATGGCCGGCTCGCTGCTCGGCTCGCTGCCGGTCGCGCTGTTCTACTCGCTGTTCGTCGACTACTACGTGTCGTCGCTGACCGGCGCGGTGAAGGAGTAACTGAGCTTCCGGCGTATTGAAGCGAACTCAATCTATCCCCGTCATCCTGAGGAGCGCGAAGCGCGTCTCGAAGGATCGACGGCCAGCAGCCGGGCCGTGCATCCTTCGAGGCTCGCCCAGCGGCGCAAGTGCGCCGCAAGGCTCGCACCTCAGGATGACGGAAATAGATGTGCGGCCTCTCTCAATGAGGTCGCGCACTACCGCGGCGCGAACGCGACCGGCACGGAAAAACCCATCGAGCCCTGCGTGATCTCGGACGGAAACGCCGGAAACGGCTGGGCCTGGCGCACCATCGCCAGCGCCCGCGCGTCGAAGGTCGGATTGCCGGAGGAGCCGCCGAGATGGCTCGACAGCACCTGCCCGCCGCGGCCGAGCGTGAACACCAGGCGGACCACACCGCGCTGGCCGTTACCGCCCGCGGGATAGGAATGGAAGCGCAGCAGATGCGCGCGGACGCGGGCGTTATAGGCCGCGATCGCTGACGCGGCTGCGCCGGCGCTGATCGCGGACGCAGCCGGCGCCTGCCGTTCGGCGCGGCTCGGCGCGCTGGTGCGCGGCGCCGGCGTTGCCTCGGACGGCTTCATTGCGTCCCGACGAACCACCTTCGGCTTGACCGGTTCGACCTTCCTCTCTGGAACGACTTTCGCGGGCTCGGGTTGCGGCGGCGTGATCTGCTGCTTCTGTTCCGGCGGTGCGACGACGTCGGGCTTCTCCTGCATCGGCGTCGGCGCGATCTCCTGCGGCACGGTCTGCGCGGCGGCAGGCTCCGGCGGCGACGCGTCGGCCTCCTGCACCGCCGGCCCCGGCGGCAGCTCGGTCTCCGAAATCTCCGGCGCCGAGGTGATCGGCGTCAAGTCAACGAGCACCGCCGGCACCGCAACGCCCGGCGGCGGCGCCGAGACCCAGCTCATGCCAACCGCGAGCACTGCCGCATGCGCCGCCAGGATCGCAGCCACCGACAGGCCCCAGCGCTTCAGCCAGATCTCGTCGCCCGCATCATGAAGCGCGTACGCATTCATGGATCAGCTACGCCCGTCGAGGCCGACCAGCGCGATCTTGAGATAGCCGGCGTTGCGCAGCAGGTTCATCACCTCCATCAGATCGCCATAGCTGACCGCCTTGTCGGCGCGCAGGAAGATGCGCTCGTCCTTCCTGCCTTGCGTGGCGCCATCGAGCGTCGACGTCAGCGTCTCGCGCGCGATCACGTCCTCGCCGACCGCGACGGAGAGATCGGGCTTCACGGTGACGAATACCGGCTTGTCCGGGCGCGGCTGCGGCTCGGCGGTCGAGGCCGGCAGATCGACGCCGAGATCGACGGTCGCGAGCGGCGCCGCCACCATGAAGATGATGAGCAGCACCAGCATCACGTCGATGAACGGCGTGACGTTGATCTCGTGCGCCTCGACCAGATCGTCATCGCCGCGACGCCTGAACGCGCCGCTGGATCCGAGCTTGACGCCCATCTGCTACTCCGCAGCGCGTGCCAGCCGGAACAGGCTGCGATCGCCCTCGCGGCTGACCAGCAGCATCACCATGACGGAGGCGTCGCCGAGCAACGCGCGGTAGGACGCGATCGAACGGGTCAGGTGATTGTAGATCACGACCGCCGGAATCGCGGCGACCAGGCCGAGCGCGGTCGCAAGCAGCGCCTCGGCGATGCCGGGCGCGACCACCGCGAGATTGGTGGTGTGGGCCTCGGAGATGCCGATGAAGGCATTCATGATGCCCCACACCGTGCCGAACAGGCCGACGAACGGCGCGGTGGCGCCGATCGTCGCCAGCACACCGGTGCCGCGCGCGATCTGCCGCGACGTCGCCGCCTCGACCCGTTCGAGCCGCAGCGCGATGCGCTCCTTGAAGCCGTCGTCGAACATCCCGCCGGACAGCGCAGCCTCGCGCGAGGCCGATTGCACGATCTGCGCTACCGCATCGTTGCCGTCGCGGCTCGCCTGCTCGACTTCAGCAAGCTGGGTGTCACGCTCAAGGAGGCCGATCCGCTGCCGGGCGAGCGCTGTCTTGCAGCAGATCTCGACGGTCTTGGCGAGCCAGACCGTCCAGGTGACGAGCGAGGCGAAGGCGAGCCCAACCATCACCGCCTTCACGACGATGTCGGCGCTTTCGAACATGCCCCAGGGCGAGAGGTTGCGCGGCAGCAGTGCGGCGTCGGATGCGGCAAGGCTCGCGCCCGGCAGCATGCCGAGCCCGGCCGACGCCGCCATCCCAATGCTTCGCCCAAGCCAACGCTGCGACATGATCGCCTCCCGTCCTTCGTTGGTGTCAGCCCGCCTGCGGCGCGACGCGGTCCGCCAGCGCGTGAAAGCGCGCCAGCTGGTCGCCGCGCAGCGCGCGCGTCTCGTCGCGGCCGACGAACACCTTGAACATGATGCCGCCATCGAGATTGATGAAGGCGATGAAGGCCGACACCTTGCCCATGAAGGGCCGCTCGACGAAGGCGATCGCCGCGCAGCGCTCGTGCCTCAGGTGGCCGTGCAGGCCCTTCGGCTGCATCAGGTTGAAATAGCCGCGGCCGACCTCGCCGTTCGGAATGGCGCCGGTGAACTCGAAGATCGCGTCATCGGTGTGCACGATCAGCGTCACCTCGCCCCACTCCGCGATGTCCTGCATCGCGGCGGCAAATTCACCGGCGCCGATCCGCACCATGCTCTCGGGGAGCGCCTCGAGCACCGCGCGCGGCGTCACCTTGCGCTCACGCGCGACGTCCTCGATCACAGCGCCGGGATTGTCGGCCATATGGGCCTTCAATCCCGCGAGCTCCGCGTTCTGCACGGCCGCCTCCGTCACGCCGGGCTTTTCGCGCGCTCGGTGATCAGCACCTCAAAACCCTCGAATTTGGGATGGCCGAGATAGAGGCTGCCGCCGGTCTCGTTGCCGGCGCGCGAATGGGCGCGGCGGAACGCATCGGATTTGGTCCAGTCCTCGAACGCCGCCTTGCTGGCCCAGACGGTATGGGTCGCATAGAGCGTGTGGTCCTCGGCCTCGGGGCCCTTCACCAGATGAAATTCGATGAATCCAGGCAGATCGCCGAGATAGGATTCGCGCGTCTTCCAGACCGTCTCGAACGCCTGCTCCTTGCCCTTGATCACCTGGAACCGGTTCATTGCGATGAACATGAAAACTCTCTCCTGTTTGACGGCGGATGCCCGGATCCTGCCGGTTGATCTCGTTAATAACATGAACGCGCCAAGGAATGCGCCAAGGCCGCGCTGGGGGCACCAGCGCGGCCGGAGCAACCTGGATGGAATGATCGGCGTCTCGCGTTACGCTCCACCTAGGTGAATCCTGAGCCCGGCCTTGTAGACGGTGCCCGGACCGGGGCTCGAGAACAGCACGTCGTTCTGCGTCGTGCCGTCGGTCGAGGAGCCCGGGATCGCATAAGGCCGGTAGTACTGGTTCAAGAGGTTGTCGACCGACGCCGTGAAGGTGATGTCCTTGGTGGCGTTCCAGGTCAGATAGAGGTTGACGAGTTCGTAGCCGGTCGAGGGCAGATAGCCCGCCGGCAGGTCGTTGTTGGCGCCGAACGAGGACCATTGCGCGGCAATGATCAGCGAACGGTCGAGCAGCCGCACGCCGCCCGTCGTCGTCACCTTGCGCGGCGTGATAGTGGCGAGCCCGACATTGGTCTGGGTGTTCCGGCCGCGCATCAGATGGCCGGCGACGCCGACGAACCAGTCGCCCGCATCGTACATCGTCTCGAGCTCGAATCCCTCGATGCGGGCGTGGGCGATGTTCTGGTACTGATAGAACTGGCTGAACCGTCCGAACGGCGTCAGGGTCGGCGTCGAGGCGACGAGGTCGATATAGCCGTCGACGTCGTTGCGGAACACGTTGATCTTGCCGCGGAACGAGTCGTTCGCGGTGAAGATGCCGTCATATTTCAGGTTGATGCCGGCTTCCTTGTTCTTGCCGACCTCCGGCCGCAGCGCTGCATTGGGCAGGAAGCAGAACAGGCCGCTGGTGCCGTCAGGGCAGTTGAACAGCGCCGGCCCGCCTCCGGTGGCGTGGCCGCCCGCGATCAGCGTCTCGGTGATGGACGGCGCGCGATAGCCTTCGGCATAGCTGACATAGGGCGTGAAGCCGGCAACCGGCGTGACGCCGAGCGTGATCTTCGGCGACAGCCGGTCGCCGCTGGTCGTGGTGTTGATCGAATTGAGCTCGTAATGGTCGTAGCGAACAGCGCTGATCAGCTCGAGCCAGGTCGAATAGTTCTGCTTCAGCTGCACGAAGCCGCCGGACACCGTGCGCTGGCCGCCCGGCGTCGTGATGTTGGAATTGCCGCGCGAATCGAACGTCTCGACATCGTCGCGGAAGGCGTCGAAGCCGTATGTCACGGCGTTGCGCCAGTCGCCGAAATTGAAGCGCGAGGTGTTGTTGACGTCGACACCAACCGTATCCAGCAAATAGCCGCGCTTGTCGCCGACGCAGCCGGAAATGTTGTTGCCGGGATTGGCGAGCGTGCAGACCCCGCCGCCGGTGGTGATGCGGTTGTTGTAGGTCTTGACCTGATCGTTGTCGGTGCGGTTGCCGTAGACCGAGATGTTCCAGTCGAACAGCATGTCGTCTGGCTTGGAATATCGCCAGCTCAAGGTGCCCGTGTAGTTCTTCGCGTCGGAGGCGTAGACCGAGGAGCCTGCGATGGCGGCGAGCGGCGCCGCCGTCGTGGTCGGGCCGCGGTTCGGCTGACCGATATTGTACTGATAGTCCTGGAAGATGCCGCCGATCTTGAATTCGTGGCCTTCGGCCGGGCGGAACGTCACCTTCATCAGGCCGGCCGCGATATCGTTGCCGGTGTTGCCGATCTCGGCGCCCGCGCCGTCCTTGTAATTGCCCTGGGTGCGATAGACCGCGCCGCCGAACACATCGACATTCGAATCGACGCGTACGCCGCCGAACACGGAGCCCATGCCGCGGTCCGTGTTGGTGCCGTAGGAGCCCGACATGTCGACACCCCAGCGCTCGCCGGGACGCACCACGTCGTCGATGTCCTTGGTGCGGAATGAGACCACGCCGCCGATCGCGCCGGAGCCATAGATGTTCGCGGTCGGGCCGCGCACGACGTCGACGCCGCCGATCAATTCGGGATCGAGGAAGAACGAGCCGTTGGCGTTGTGGCCGGTGCGCTGATAGTTCTGCCGCGCGCCGTCGACGACAACAGCGACCCGGCCGAAATCCTGCAAGCCGCGGATATTGATGACAGTCGCCGGATCGTCGCCGCGCTCCTGGACCGAGACGCCGGGCACATTGTAGAAAATATCGGAGAGCCGGTTCGGCTGCAGGCCCTGGATCTTCTCCAACGTGACGGAGCTGACCGGCGCCAGCGCATCGATCGCACGCTCCTCGGTCTTGGACGCCACCGCCGTGATGGTGTCGAGCGATTGCACCGGCACCGCGCCGATCTGCGCCCGCGCGTTCATCGCCGCCGGCGCCGCCTGAGCTTCGGCCGCCGGCTTCGGCTTCCGCTTGGCCTGCTTCGGCCGCTCGGTCGCCGGACGTGGAGCCGACGGATCGGCGGTCTGCGCGAAGCCGCGTTCCGGCAGTGCTGCCGCAAATGAGAACACCGACGCGCTCAAAATCAAGGCGCGCGAAACCCTAGCCCCGTCAGCCATTCTAGCCCCAGCCTGATCATCGCTTTTCTGGTTTGGCTGGCGTGCGCTCTCTGACGAGCGGCTTGCTGGCTACATCGCGATCAAGCCACCGCTTGCATCGCGTGAGGATTGGTTACGAGCCGGCAACAAAACGGTCAAGAATGCGGCGGCGCTGTTTATATCGATTGTAAAGTGCGGCCGTTGGAATGCGCCTTCGCCCGCTTATACAAGCAAACACCATTTGAAAATTTTCGCAGGCGCAGCACCACAATATGTCCGCAGCTTCCGGAGACAATATCGGCGCAGCCGGAAACCACACCGAGCCTGCATCCGGCGCGGCCAAAACGCTGATCATGCGCGGAAATCGTCTCGACAGTCGCGACCTGTTCGCTGCGGAGCGCGAGATCATCATCATGCACGGCGAAGAACATTACCGGTTGCGGCTGACCTCGCAGAACAAGCTGATCCTGACCAAGTGACGGCCCCGATGACAATTTGTCGCACGCTCGCTTTGCTCGCCTTCTCCTGCCTGCTGCCGATCGAAGCCGTGACGGCCGAGGGCATCACCGTGCATGACGCACGCGACCGCGACGTCATGATCGACAATCCGTCGCGCATCGTCTCGATCGGCGGCGCGATCACCGAGATCCTCTACGCCCTCGGCTTCGAGGACCGCATCGCCGGCGTCGATGCGACCAGCCTCTACCCGCCGGCTGCGCTGCGCGAGAAGCCCGACGTCGGCTACATGCGCCAGCTGTCGCCGGAGGGCGTGCTTGGCCTGCACCCGTCGCTGGTGCTCGCAGTGCAGGGCTCCGGGCCGAAGGAGACTATGGACGTGCTCGAGGCGGCCAAGGTGCCGCTGGTGCTGGTGCCGGAGACGTTCTCGGAGGCCGGGCTGGTCGAGAAGATCAGGTTGGTCGGACACGCCATGGGCGCCGATCCGCGCGCCGCCTGCCTGACCACGGCGGTGGAGAGCGATCTCGCGCAACTGCGCGCGCTGCGTGCTCGGGTGACCAAGCCGGTGCGCGTGATGTTCGTGATGTCGCTGTTGAATGGCCGGGCGATGGCGGCGGGCCACAAGACCGCGGCCGACGAGATCATCCGGCTTGCAGGCGGCGTCAACGCCATCGACGGTTACGACGGCTACAAGCCGGTCAATGACGAGGCCATCGTGGCGGCGAAACCGGATGTCGTGCTGTCGATCGATCGCGGCAAGGACTCGCTGACGTCGGATGCCGTGTTCGCGCATCCGGCCTTCGCGCTGACGCCGGTCGCGGCCAACAAGGCCTTCATCTCGATGGAAGGCCTTTATCTGCTCGGCTTCGGACCGCGCACCGCGGCCGCGGCACGCGACCTCTCGGTCAAGCTTTATCCGGCGCTGGCGCCGGAGGCCGACAACTTCAAGCCGGCAGCGCTGAACGCGAATTGCCGGCAATGAGCGTGCTGGCCGAACGCCGCTTGCGTGCGAAACGACGGCGCGCCGGCATGTCGCTGCGGCCGGCCGCGACACTCACCCTGCTCTGCCTGCTCGCGGCGCTCGCGGGCACCGCCTTGGTCGCCCTGACGGTCGGGGCCGCCGGCATTCCAATGGCGCGGCTTCCGGCAGCGCTTGGGCTTTGGGCTGATCGTGTCGCCAACCCGCTGCTCGCACGCGACCAGCTCGTGGTGTGGTCGATCCGCATCCCGCGGATCGCAGTGGCGGCGATGGTCGGCGGACTCCTTGCCGTATCAGGCTCGATCATGCAGGGCCTGTTCCGCAATCCCCTCGCCGACCCCGCGCTGGTCGGCGTCTCCTCCGGCGGCGCGTTTGCCGCGGCGGCCGCGATCGTGTTCACCGACAGCCATCTCGGCGAAAGCCTGCGCTTCCTGCAACATCAGCTGCTGCCGATCGCGGCCTTTGCCGGCTCGCTGATCACGACCATCGTGCTTTACGGCATCGCCAGTCGCGGCGGCCGTACGTCGATCGCGATCTTCCTGCTGGCCGGGCTTGCGATCGCCGCGATCGCCAATGCCAGCATCGGCCTCCTGGTGTTCGTCGCCGACGATCGCCAGCTGCGCGACATCACCTTCTGGCTGCTCGGCTCGCTCAGCGGTGCGACCTGGAGCAAGCTCACGGCGCTGGCGCCGGTGCTGGCGGTCGCGCTGGTCGCCTGCCTCTCGATCGCGCGCGGGCTCGACGTGCTGGTGCTCGGCGAGGCCGAGGCGTTCCACAGCGGCGTCGACGTCGAACGGCTGAAGCGGATTTCGATCGTGCTGGTGTCGGCGATGACCGGGGTCGCGGTCTCGGTCTGCGGCGTGGTCGGCTTCGTCGGCATCGTGGTGCCGCATCTGTTGCGGCTGGTGATCGGGCCCGCACACCGGCTGCTGCTGCCGGCGTCCGCACTGCTCGGCGCCATCCTCCTGGTCGGCGCCGACACCGTGGCGCGCACCATCGTGGCGCCCGCGGAAATGCCGATCGGCATCCTGACGGCGGCGATCGGCGCGCCGTTCTTCCTCGCCATGCTGCTGCGGCAGCGCGGACTGGTGTCGCTGTGACGGCCCTGCTCGAAGCGCAGTCTGTATCGATGACGGTCGGCGGCGCGACGCTGGTCGATGCGGTGTCGCTGCAGATCGGTGCCGGCGAGATGGTCGCGATCGTCGGTCCCAACGGCGCCGGCAAATCGACCCTGCTGCGGATGCTGTCGGGCGACGTGCGCCCGTCGCGCGGGGCGATCAGGCTGAGGCAGCGCGACCTGCAAACTTACGGACCACGCGCGCTGGCGCAGCACCGCGCGATGCTGTCGCAGCACGTCAGCGTCACCTTCCCGTTCACCGTCGAGGAAATCGTCAGCATGGGCGCCGGCGAAAGCCCGCGTGCCGTGGCGCGGGCGCTGGTCGAGGCGGCGCTCGACGAGGTCGGGCTCGCGCGTTTCCGTTTCAGGCAATTGCCGACGCTGTCGGGCGGCGAGCAGCAGCGGGCGCATTTCGCCCGCGTGCTGGTGCAGCTCGCCTGCGGCGAAGCGCTGCATGGACCGGGACTGCTGCTGCTGGACGAGCCGACCTCGAGCCTCGATCTGCGGCACCAGATCGACCTGGTCGAAACGGCGCGGCGGCGCGCCGCCCGCGGCACCGCCGTGATCGCGATCCTGCACGACCTCAACCTCGCGATGCGGTTCGCCGACCGCATCCTGCTGCTGCACCGCGGCCGGCTTGCCGTCGACGGCGACCGCACGGCGGCGATGAAGACCGAGACGCTGCGCGAGATCTTCGAGATCGACGCCGCGATCGCCTACACCGGAGGTGGCGTGCCGTTCCTGCTGCCGCAGACGATGCAGCCGGCGGGCAAGGCGACGTAACGCCGCAAGCCTTATCCCGCCGCAACATCCGCGGTTCACAAAACTGTCAGCCGGCTGTAACAGGCGGCTCGGAGAACACCGCATCGTTTATCCTTTGGGAGATCAACCATGCGCCTGTCCCTGCTCTGCTCCGTCGCCTCGATCCTGCTCGCCACATCGGCGTTCGCGCAGGGTGAGGGCGAATTCCCGGCGACGCTGGCGGGACACGCCGTGATGCCGGCGGAGAGCTTCATCGACGCCCCCGCCGACGCCCCTGATGATCTGAAGACCTCGGGCAAATACACCACCGGCAAGCGCGTCGACGCCATCGGCACCGTGATGGGCAAATCCTACGAGCGGCCGACCGGCGTGTCGCTGCCGTTCAAGGGCCAGCCGCTGCAGGGCCACTCCGGCATCAAGGTGATGCCCGACGGCTCGTTCTGGGTGATCACCGACAACGGCATGGGCTCGCGCTACAACTCGGCGGACTCGATGCTGTACCTGAACCGGCACAAGATCGATTGGGCGAGCGGCAAGATCGAGCGTCAGGAGACCGTGTTCCTGCACGATCCCGACAAGAAGGTGCCGTTCCGCATCGTGCACGAAGACACCGCCAAGCGCTATTTGACCGGCGCCGATTTCGACACCGAGGGCTTCCAGATCATCAACGACATTTTCTGGATCGGCGACGAGTTCGGACCCTACATCCTCAAGGCCGACAAGACCGGCAAGATCCTCGCCGTGTTCGAGACCGTCGCCGACGGCAAGCCGGTGCGTTCGCCGGATCACTGGGCGGTGCAGTCGCCCGGCGCGCCCGGCGCCAGCTACACCAACGTCAACCTGCGCCGCTCCAAGGGCTATGAAGGTTTTGCGTCCTCCAAGGACGGCAAGTTCCTCTACGGCCTGCTCGAGGGGCCGCTGTGGGATGCCGACAAGAAGGATTGGGAGAAGGTCGACGGCAAGGAAGCCTCGCGCATCCTGGAATTCGACGTCGCGGCGGAGAAGTTCACCGGACGCTACTGGCAGTATGTGTTCGAGCAGAACGGCAATGCGATCGGCGACTTCAACATGATCGATCCGGCTCAGGGCCTCGTGATCGAGCGCGACAATGGCGAAGGCACCGCCGACAAGGCCTGCCCGCAAGGCCAGCGCGGCGAGAACTGTTTCCCTGACCTCGCCAAGTTCAAGCGCGTCTACAAGATCGAGCTGTCGGATGCCAATGTCGGCAAGCCGGTGCGCAAGATCGCCTATATCGACCTGATGAAGATCCGCGATCCCAACAAGAAGGCCCGCAAGCCGCTCAACGACGGCGTCTACACCTTCCCGTTCTTCACCATCGAGAATGTCGACCGGGTCGACGAGACCCACATCATCGTCGGCAACGACAACAACCTGCCGTTCTCCTCGAGCCGCGACCCGAACAAGGCCGATGACGACGAGTTCGTACTGCTCGAGGCCGGCGACTTCCTGAAGGCGAAGTGAAGGGCTGCTTTCGCGGATCACAACGATGTCGTCGCCCGGCTCGACCGGGCGACCCAGTATTGCAGAGACGTCCGAATTTAGCGGACAAGCCGCGGCGTAGTGGATGCCCCGCTCAAGGCGGGGCATGACAGCGAATATGCGGATAGCGTGATGCTCATCCCGGCACGACAGCCATTCCGTCCTCCCCGCGCAAAGGCTTCGCCTTTGTCGCTGGAGGTGCGAGCCTTGCGGCGCAATTGCGCCGCTGGACGAGCCTCGAAGGATGCACGGCCCCCGATGCAGCCGCGCGGAGACAGCCGGGCCGCGCCTTCGAGACGGCCGCTTTGCGGCCTCCTCAGGGTGACGGTGATACAGCTCAGCGCGCCGCTTGCGTGATCGTCACTCCTTCTTCGTCCGGTAATCCCCGAACGTCGTGTCGCGCTGGTCGAGCTGGGCCTTCACGCTGCCGCCGTCGCGGCGGAAGCCCGCCATGTAGGCCTTGCTGGCCTCGGTCGTGAAGGCCAGTGCCTGGATCTCGGTGCCGGCCCGCATCGCGGCGCGGGCACCCATGATTTCCATCGCGCGGTGGACGCTGCGCTTGTTGAGCTGTTGCAGCTCGATCGGCACCTTGGCCGCGCGCTCGGCGAAATCCAGCGTCTTCGCCTCCAGCTCGGCGAGCGGAAACGATCGGGTCGCATAGCCCCATTCGGCGGCCTCGCGGCCGGACATCGCGTCGCCCGTCAGCATCAATTCCATGGCGCGGCGCATGCCGACCAACCACGGGTGATACTGCATGTCGGGCGGGCTCATCAGCCGCACCGGCGGATAGCCGATCTGGGCGTCGTCGGCGACGTAGACCACGTCGCAGGCGGTCGCGAGCTCGGTGCCGCCGGCGAGGCAATAGCCGTGCACCTGCGCGATCACGGGCTTTGCGAGATCCCAGATCGAGAACCAGCCCTCGACGACATGGCGCGACCATTGGCCGGGCCCGGATGCCGAGTGATAGGGCTGGTCGACGCGATTGTCGGCGGAGAGATCGTAGCCCGCCGAGAAGCAGGGTCCGGCGCCGCGCAGGATCGAGATCGAAATTTCGGGATCGCGGTCGGCCTGCTCCAGCACCTCGAAGATCTCGCCGCGCAGGCGATTGTTCAGCGCGTTGCGCTTTTCGGGGCGGTTCAGCGTGATGCGGCGGACGCGCGGACGCGGATCATCGACGATGATGTGCTGGTAGCTCATGGATCCTCCCGATCTCAGGCCTTGTTGCCTTTGGCAAAGTGATGCCCGAGATCGGCAGGGTTGTCATCGGCAGATGACGCAGGTCCTCATAGCGTTTTCAAGCGAAGTGGGTTCCGGTTCGCGTGAAGAAAACGCGTCAAGCAACAACGCTAGAGCCCCGGCACGGGCTCTAACCCGCCGGCACCATCACGATGCCCTTGTCCTTGGGCCAGCGCATCCGCCAGGCGAAATTGATGTCACGGATTTCGCCGGCCTTGGCCTCGAACGCCCATTCCAGCACGCCGCGCTTGTCGCGCAGGTTGGTCGTCGTCGCCGGCGTCGACGACGGCAGCATCTCGACCACGATATCGTCGTTCTCGCTGACCGGGAGCTGATCCTGGATCGCGACCTTGATCGGGAAGTCGTGGCCGTTGCGCACCGTGGTCTTGAAGGCGCGCTCGTCGGTCTTCGACGTGGTCACGATCAAGCCGGCGGAGCCCTCGTTGCGCTTCACCACCGTGCGCTCGATCTTGACCTTGTCGTCGGCGCCGAAACCGAGCCGCACGGTCTCGTCCTTGGCGGCGGTGGCCATCCGGCTGCGGCCGACAAAGATACCGTCGCGGTAGATCGAGATTTGCCCCGGCAGCAACGGCGCATCGTCGGCCTGCACGAAGCTCGCTTCCAGGAACGCGGTCGGGTCGATCACCGGAACGGCGCGAACCGCGAGATCGGGGGTGATGGTCGCCGTCGAGATGCGCAGGCTCTTCGCGCCCTCATTGGCGGCAACGCTGACGCGGCCGGGAATCTTGAAGGTGGCCTGGAAGGCGCCGACCTCGGCGGTGGCTTCCAGTTCGTCCATGCGTCCCCCACCAAAGCGGAATTGCTGAACCGCGTCGGCGGCCGGCGCGGGTGCCAGCGCCTCGCGCGACCGCATGCTGGCCTCTCCCGAAAGCTTCGCCAGCGGCCGCGGCGGCTGCGGATATTGCACGATCAGCGAGCGGAGGTCGGGCGCATTGCCGCCGCGCGCGACCCGCACGGTGGAGACGACGAGCGCCACGTTCGACCAGTCCTCGCCGGTCGACTGGGTGATCTCGGCGCGGCGGACCAGTTCGATCGCGGGCTTGCGGTCTTTGGCGCCGGTGTCGAGCCGGGCGTCATAGAGCGGCGTCCAGCGCGCGTTGGGAACCGCATAGGTGACCCGCAAGGTCGCCTTGGTCGCCGCTTGCGAGGCGACATCGATCCGCACCTCGACCTTGCTCGGCGGCTTGCTGGTGCGATCGGCTGCGAGCTGCGCAAGATCGCGGTCGATCACGCGGATCTTGCGCTCGGCGTCACGGATCGCGCTGTCGGCGGTTGCGACCTCATCCGCCACCGCCGAGAACGCCGCGCGCCACTCGCTGAGCGGACGCGCCTCGCCCTTTTCGCCGAGGCCCGCGGGTGACGCCTCGGCAAACCGCTCGGCAAATTTGCGCCGCGCCTCGGCCGCGCTGATCAGTCCCTGCAAATCGGCGCGCTGATCGTCAAGCGCCTCGATGCGCTTGTCGATCTCGGAGAGATTTTGCGGCAGCAGCGGCCCCGGCAGCTTGGTGTCGATCGCGCCTATCGTGAGCTTCGCTCCGCCCTCGCCTTCGACCCGCAGCGAGGACGGATCGAGCCCGATCGGGAAATCCCTGGCGATGAGGGTGTTGTCGCCGGCAGGCAGATCCAGCGTGATGACGCGGGTGACGCTCGCGCCATCGGGATAGACGGTCACGGCATCGACCTGCGAGGCCGCATCGAGATTGGCCGCTTGCAGCGGCCCGGCAACCAGCGCACCCGCCAGCACCAGGCTGGTGGTCACAAGATAATTCGCAATTCTACACATGACATCCCTCCGGAAAAACGCCGCATCGCGCGCGAGACGAACGGCGCGCCGGGCTCGAGGGCGCGTCGTTTCTCGTGGTGAGACGCGGCGAGGAAGGAACTGGTTCGATAGAGGCTTCCCTGCGGCGCGACGATGGCGTCGCCGCGGCCGCCGCATGGCGCGGCGATGTCTTTCGGCGCTAGCGATCTGCCTTGCGCCGAATGAACAGATAATTCGGCACGAAGCCGGCCAGGGTGATCGCGATCATGATCCACCAGCCGCGCTGAAACGCCGCGATCCGCTCGGTCATCGAAACCGGCGTTGCAAGGATCGCGACGAAGATCGCGACGCCGATCGCCAGTGCCGCCTGCCGGATCATGTTGATGACGCCGGAGCCGGTGGCAAACGACGATGGAGGCAGCGCGCCGGCGCCGACGCCCATCAGGGTCGGAAAGGTCAGCCCGACGCCGATACCGATCAGCATCACGCCCGCGACGACGGCAGGCGCATTGGGTTCGGCCCCGAGCAGCGTCGCCCAGATCGCGAGGCCGGCCGCGAACAGCAGGATTCCGGCGGAGACGACGGCCGCGGCACCAAACCGCGCAATCAGCCGGCCGGCAAACAGCAGCGAGGTGATCGGCACCATCAGCGGGCCGGGAGCGATCGCAAGGCCGGTCTTCAACGCCGACCAGCCCCATACCGTCTGCTCCCACAAGGCGCAGGACAGCAGCATGGCGCCGAAGGCCGCCGAATAAGGCGCCATCACCAACGACGCGCCGGTGAACGGCCTGACCGCGAACAGCGCAGGATCGACGAAGGGATTCCTCGATCTGAGGCAATGCCACGCGAAGGCGGCGAGCGAGACGGTCGCGACGGCAAAGCCGAGCACGACGCCGCGCGAACTCCATCCCCAATCGTTCGCCTTCACGATCGCAAATGTCAGCGTACCGATACCGGAGGTCACCAACAGCGCCGCCCATGAACTCGGACGCGGCACGTCGTGACCGGGCACTTCGGGCAATTTCAGCCAGCCGACGATCA
Source organism: Bradyrhizobium brasilense (assembly GCF_029714345.1). NCBI lineage: Bacteria > Pseudomonadati > Pseudomonadota > Alphaproteobacteria > Hyphomicrobiales > Nitrobacteraceae > Bradyrhizobium > Bradyrhizobium brasilense. Next base: position 1,559,600 of record NZ_CP121669.1, on the reverse strand, counting down.
GCGCGACGACGCCGATCGGGACATTGACGATGAAGATCCAGCGCCAGTCGAAGGTGACCAGCACGCCTCCCGCGAGCGGGCCCAGTGCGGCGGCAAGGCCGCCGATCGCCGTCCAGGTGCGCACCGCCCCGGCGCGTTGCTCGGGCGGAAACGACGCCAGCAGCAGGCCGATCGAGGTTGGCGTCATCAATGCCGCACCGGCCGCTTGCGCCACGCGCGAGACGACCAGGAACTCGACACTGGAGGCCAGCGCACATGCCGCTGACGCGGCCGTGAACAGCGCGACGCCGAGCAGGAAGCTGAGATTGCGGCTGTGGCGTTCGGCGAGCCGTCCGAAGAACACCAGCAACGCCGCGTAGGCAATGGCGTAGGCATTGAGGATCCAGGACAGATCCTCAAGCGAGGCGCCGCGAAATTCCTGCGCGATGTTCGGCAGCCCGACATTGACGATGAACAAATCGAGATTGGCGAGGCAAATTCCGACCGACACGATCGCAAGCACCTGGCGCGGGGTTGCGGTGGCGACGCCGGACCGCGGCCGCGCATCAGGTTCGACGACCAGATCGATGGTCTCCGCCTCTACCTCCGACATCGCACCCTCCAAAATACGTGCATATGCATCTATTGCCATTAGGTGCATATGCATGTATCTGTCAAGTCCATCGGAGGCAGCGATGACGAAAGCGGAATCCAGCCGGTGTAATCTCACGGCGTTGCGCAAGGCGACGCGGCGGGTGTCGCAGCTCTACGATCAGGTCCTTGCGACATCCGGCCTGCGCGGCACGCAACGGGCGATTCTGGTCTATGTCAGGCGGTCGGGCGCGCCGACGATGGGCGAGCTTGCCGCAGCCCTGGTGCTCGACCGCACCGCGCTCAACCACAACCTCAAGCCGCTCGAGCGCGACGGTCTGTTGACCATCACCGTCGACAAGAACGACCGCCGCAGCCGGCTGGTGCGGCTCACCAAGCGCGGCGAAGCCAGGCTCGAGGACTCACAGGCCGCGTGGCTCAAGGCGCAGGAGCGTTTCGAGACCGCCTTTGGCGCAAGGCAGGCCGCCGATCTCAGGCAGACGCTCGAACTGATTGCCTCGCTCGAGTTTGACGAGCGCGCGCTCACCTCACCGGCGAGCTAGCCGGCTCCAAAAGAAAAGCGGCCCGGCGTTACCGCCGGGCCGCTCATTCGCACACGATCAGTGTCGATCGCGCTTAGCTGTAGATTTCGAACAGGCCGGCGCCGCCCTGGCCGCCGCCGATGCACATGGTCACGACGCCCCACTTGGCCTTGCGGCGACGGCCTTCCTGCAGCAGGTGGCCGGTGAGCCGGGCGCCGGTCATGCCGAAGGGATGGCCGATCGCGATCGAGCCGCCATTGACGTTGTACTTCTCGGGATCGATGCCGAGCTGGTCGCGCGAATAGAGGCACTGGCTGGCGAACGCCTCGTTGAGCTCCCAGAGATCGATGTCGTCGACCTTCAGGCCGTGGCGCTTGAGCAGCTTCGGCACCGCAAACACCGGACCGATGCCCATCTCGTCGGGCTCGCAGCCGGCCGAGGCCCAGGCCACGAAGCGGCCGAGCGGATTGAGGCCGCGCTTCTCGGCGTCCTTGGCCTCCATCAGCACCACGGCGGCGGCGCCGTCGGAGAGCTGGCTGGCATTGCCGGCGGTGATGAACTTGCCCGGGCCCTTGACCGGCTCGAGCTTGGCGAGGCCCTCCAGCGTGGTCTCGGGGCGGTTGCACTCGTCGCGATCGACCACGTAGTCGACGATCGACTCGGCCTTGGTCGCCTTGTCGACCACCTTCATCTTGGTCTTCATCGGGACGATTTCGTCCTTGAACTTGTTGGCCTGCTGCGCGGCGGCCATGCGGCGCTGCGACTCCAGCGAATACTCGTCCTGGTATTCGCGGCTGAGCTTGTAGCGCTCGGCCACGATGTCGGCGGTATCGATCATCGCCATGAAGATGTCGGGCGCGGTCTTGAGCAACTCGGGATCGATCGATTCCTTCGGCGAGCCGCCGCCGGGAATCGAGATGCTCTCGACGCCGCCGGCGACGATGCAATCGGAGCCGTCGGAACGGATCGAGTTGGCGGCCATCGCGATGGTCTGCAGGCCCGACGAGCAGAAGCGGTTCACCGAGACGCCCGCGGTCGACTTCGGCAGGCCGGCGAGCAGCGCCGCCTGGCGGCCGATGTTCGGCGCGCCATGCGCGCAATTGCCGAGATAGCAATCCTCGACATATTCCTTGTCGACGCCGGCGCGGTCGACCGCGTGCTTGATGGCGTGCGCGGCGAGCGACATCGGCGGGGTAATGTTGAATCCGCCACGGCCGGACTTCGCCAGGCCGGTGCGCGCGTAGGAAACGATTACGGCTTCACGCATTGTTTTCTCCCTCTGAGATGACGGTCATTGTGGCGCGTCGTGGCCCGTTCGTACACATTTTTCGTCGGGCGCAACAGCAATACCGGACGTCCCGGAACAACAAACGCCGCCTCCGGGACCGGAGACGGCGTCATGTTCCGCAGATCGGAATTTGGATATGCTTGAGCGGTATCTTTGTTCGTCACGTCCGGGCGCGTCCCGGACGACGAGAACCGCTCAAACAACGTTTAAGACATCGGCGCCTTGAAACGTCGGCGGCTCAGAACGTCAGTGCCTCAGAACGTCAGTGCCTTGGCCTGCTTCACCTGCGGCAGCGTCTGTACCTTGGCGAGCAGCTCCGCCGGCACCGCGCCGTCGACCTCGACCAGCGCAATGGCGTCGCCGCCCTGCTTGACGCGGCCGAGATGGAAGGTCGCGATATTGATTTTCGCATCACCCAAGAGGCTCGCGAACGCGCCGATGAAGCCCGGCTTGTCCTCGTTGGTCACGTAGATCATCGACTTGCCGAACTCGGCATCGACGCGGATGCCCTTGATGTCGACGAGGCGCGGCTTGCCGTCGGCGTAAACGGTGCCGGACACCGAACGCTCCTGACGCTCGGTGGTGACGGTGACCGTGATCAGGCTTTCATAGTCGCTCTGTGCGGCGCGGACGACCTCGTCCACCACCATGCCGCGCTCCTTGGCGACGACCGGCGCCGAGACCACGTTGACCTCGCCCAGCATCGGCCGCAGCAGGCCCGACAGCACCGCCGAGGTGATCGCCTTGATCTTCATCTCGGCGACGTGGCCCTCATAGGTGATCTCTGTCTTGAGGATGCCGCTCTCGGTGAGCTGGCCGGCGAACGAGCCGAGCTTCTCGGCGAGCTCGATGAACGGCCTCAGCTTCGGCGCCTCTTCCGCGGTGATCGAGGGGAAGTTGACCGCGTTGGAAATGGCGCCCGACAACAAATAGTCCGACATCTGCTCGGCGACCTGCAACGCGACGTTTTCTTGCGCCTCGGTGGTGGAGGCGCCGAGATGCGGGGTGCAGATCACGTTGGGATGGCCGAACAGCACGTTCGAGGTCGCCGGCTCCTCGACGAACACGTCGAAGGCGGCGCCCGCGACATGCTTGGAATTCAGCGCGTCGACCAGCGCCTGCTCGTCGACCAGGCCGCCACGCGCACAGTTGATGATGCGCACGCCCTTCTTCATCTTGGCGATCGCGGCCGCATCGATCACGTTGCGGGTCTTCTCGGTCAGCGGCGTGTGCAGCGTGATGAAGTCGGCGCGCTTCAAGAGATCGTCGAGCTCGACCTTCTCGACGCCGATGTCCTTGGCGCGCTCCGGCGACAGGAACGGATCGAACGCGATCACCTTCATGCGCAGGCCGAGCGCGCGGTCGGCGACGATCGTGCCGATATTGCCGCAGCCGATCACGCCGAGGGTCTTGGCGGTGATTTCGACGCCCATGAAGCGGTTCTTCTCCCACTTGCCGGCCTGGGTCGAGGCGTCGGCCTGCGGGATCTCGCGCGCCAGCGCCAGCATCAGCGTGATCGCGTGCTCGGCGGTCGTGATCGAATTGCCGAACGGCGTATTCATCACGATGATACCCTTGGCGGTCGCGGCCGGGATCTCGACATTGTCGACGCCGATGCCGGCGCGGCCGATCACCTTGAGCCTGGTCGCCTTCTCGATGAGCTTGGCGGTCGCCTTGGTGGCCGAGCGGATCGCGAGGCCGTCGTAATTGCCGATGATCTCGGCGAGCTTTTCCTTGTCCTTGCCGAGGTTGGGCTGGAAGTCGACCTCGACGCCGCGATCCTTGAAGATCTGGACGGCGGCGGGAGACAGCGCGTCGGAAATCAGAACTTTGGGTTTTGTCATCTCGATTGTTCCTTTGCCCTGCCGCGGGCGGGTCTCCTGGACCGATCTGGTGAAGTCTCTGATCACTTCTCCCTCTCCCCGCTCTTGCGGGGAGAGGGTTGGGGTGAGGGCAGCCACGAGCGAGGAACAAGCCGAAAGGGCCCCTCACCCGGATCGCTGCGCGATCCGACCTCTCCCCATAAGAACGGGGAGAGGTGACAAGAGAAAACTTAAGCCGCCTTGGGCAACGCTGCCTTGGTCTCGGCAAACGCCCAGTCGATCCACTGCGTCAGCAGCTCGACGTCCTTTGCCTCGACGGTGGCGCCGCACCAGATCCGCAAACCGGCCGGCGCGTCGCGGTAATACGCGAAGTCGAAGCCAGCGTTCTCCTTCTCCACCAGCGCGACCAGCTTCTTGCAGAAGTCGGCCTGTGCGTCTGATGGAAGCGAGGTGATCGCGGGATCGGTGAACTTGAGGCACACCGAGGTGTTGGAGCGGATCGCGGGATCCTTGGCCAGGAAGTCGATCCAAGGCGTCTTCGCCTTCCAGTCGGCGAGCGCCTTGGTGTTGGCATCGGCGCGGGCGATCAGCGCCTTCAGGCCGCCGATCGACTTCGCCCAGTTCAACGCATCGAGATAGTCCTCGACGCAGAGCATCGACGGCGTGTTGATGGTCTCGCCCTCGAAGATGCCCTGGTTGAGCTTGCCGCCCTTGGTGAGGCGGAAGATCTTCGGCAGCGGCCAAGCCGGCTTGTAGGTCTCGAGCCGTTCCACCGCACGCGGCGACAGGATCAGCATCCCGTGCGCGGCTTCACCGCCGAGCGCCTTCTGCCAGGAGAAGGTGACGACATCGAGCTTGGCGAAATCGAGCGGCTGCGCGAAGGCGGCCGACGTCGCGTCGCAAATCGTCAGGCCTTCGCGATCCGCGCTGATCCAGTCAGCGTTCGGCACGCGCACACCCGAGGTGGTGCCGTTCCAGGTGAAGACGATATCCGACTTCGGATCGACCTTGGAGAGATCGGGGATTTCACCATAAGCCGCGTTGAGCTTGGTGACGTCCTTCAGCTTCAATTCCTTGACGATATCGCTGACCCAACCCTCGCCGAAGGATTCCCAGGCGAGCGTGGTGACGGGCCGCGCGCCGAGCAGCGACCACAGCGCCATCTCGACCGCGCCGGTGTCCGACGCCGGCACGATGCCGATCTTGTAATCGGCGGGCACCTCAAGCACCTCGCGCGTCAAGTCGATCGCGAGCTTGAGCTTGGCCTTGCCGACTTTCGCACGATGCGAGCGGCCGAGGGCGGCGTCCTTGAGATTGTTGGGGTTCCAGCCGGGGCGCTTGGCACAGGGGCCGGAGGAAAAATGCGGCACTTCGGGCCGCGAAGCGGGCTTCGCTGCAGTCATAGTCTACCCTTCCAGATAGCTGCCTCTCGGTGGGGAGAGGTTTCCCGCGGTCGGGGATAGTGGAAAGGTACCCAAACGTCAAGAAAGTTCAGACTCGTCTGGAACAATCCGGGCATCACGGCTGATTGATGGGGCATCCTCGATCTGCTGGATCGTCTCCTGATCGAGCAAATCTGCCGCCAGAGTCATGATCTTAACCGCCCTGCGCCGGCTCGATACTTTCAGAATGCGCTTTTCGCCGGCCTGCACGATGTATTCGTTGCCGACCCGCACGATCGAATAATCCGACATTCCAATCCCCAGTTGCCCGCCGCCCCGTGGGAGACGTCCGACATACCGGACTCGTTCCGGTCCGTAAAATCACGGAGACCGGCTTAGTTTATTGGCTGTTAACCGGATCGCAGACTATCCGCTGCTTCAGGTATTGGCGGGTAGATGGCACAACTTATTGCACGCGATTCAAAAGCGAATCGTCATCCCGACATGGCTGCGCGCGAACCCGAGCCGTTCATAGAAGCGCTGCGCATCGACCCGCGTCTGATGCGTCAGCAACTCGACGAGCATGCAGCCTCGCGCGCGCGCCTCCGTGACTGCCCACTGCACGAGCTTCTCGCCGATGCCGCGGCTGCGGCGATGCTTTGCGACACGAACATCCTCGAGCAGGCCGCGCGAGCCGCCCTGCGAGCTGATGCCCGGCAGAACCGCAAGCTGCAGACAGCCGACGACGACGCCCTCTCCATCGACGGCGACGACGAGCTGCAAATTGGGATCGCGCTCGACCCGCGCGAAGGCCTCGTAATAGCTTTGCGGCAACGGATCCTCGATCCGCTCGCGCGCACTGCCGAGCGGATCGTCCGCAAGCATGCCGACGATGACGGCGACGTCTTCGCGGCGGGCGCGGCGGATCGTGATGGATGAAGCTTCAGTCATGGCGGCATTCACCCGAGGTCAGCGGACCGGCGGCAGCGCGAGCACGCGCTCGGCGTCGGCGATCCAGCGACGAACCACGGGATAGCGCGCGAGCTCGAGGCCGCCATCCTCCGCGACACGCGTATAGGCGAGCAGCGAGACGTCGGCGAGCGAGAACGCGTCTCCGACCAAAAATTGCGTCCCCGCCAGATGCCGCTCCAGATGATCGAGCGCGACATAGCCGCGCTTGATGAGATTCGGATCGATCTCCGAGATGGCCTTACCGAGATACACGGCCTGAAAGCGGCAGACGGCCACATAAGGCTCATGGCTGTTCTGCTCCCAGAACATCCAGGCATCCATCTGCGCCGCGCGATAGGGATCGCTCGGGATCAGGTCGCTGCCGCGCGCGAGATAGCGGATGATGGCGTTGGATTGGGCCAGCGTGCGGCCGTCATCCAGCTCCACCGTCGGCACCTGGCCCCAGCCGTTTCGCTTGAGGAATTCCGCGGTCCGGCTGCCGCCTTTCATGGTGTCGATCTCGACCCATGTGTACGGCAGCGCCAGCCTGTCGCACACCCATTTCACCTTCAGGCAGTTGCCTGAATTGGCGTCGCCGTAGATTTTCATGTGATCGCGCTCCGACCGTGTGGCGACAGAGCAGCAGTCGCTCCCCGGTCTGTCAACCGTCGCCGGCTGCGGCAGCGGCGATCAGAACTTGTAGCCGGCGCCGACCCGGAAGCTGTTCATGTCGACGGCGATATTCTTGACCGCCGCGAAGCGCACATATTCCCACTCGCCGCGGAGGAACAACCCGCCGACCACGCAATATTCAAGCCCGAGGCCCGCGGTCCAGCCGACCGCATAGTTGTTCACCCGCTGCTCCGTCTGGGCGGCGCTGCCTGAGCCCAGGTAGTCGTTATGCTGAATTGTAACGGTGTTGTTGCCGACCGTCTGGGTCTCGGCCCAGGCATCGTACTTGTCAAACGACACCGTCGCCGAACGCGACACGGACATGCGTCCCACCGCAACACCGCCGAACATGTAAGGCAGGAAGTTGCCTGCCGCCCATCCGGCGCGTCCACGGAAGGTCGTGACGTCCTTGACCTGTAAGGCGGCGCTGCCCGACAACGTAGTGTTGTAGGTGTAGGTGTGCCCGCTCGGAGGAGTCTCGCCCTTGGGATTCACGATCTGCCGCGTCATCGAGTCGCCCGCCGAACTTTCGAGGCCGTTCAGGTAATTGTAGTTGGCCTCGACGCCGAGCACGACGTCGTCCCATTGCCAGTTGCGGCCGACGAACGCGCCGAATCCGTTGCTCTGCGCATGGTTCTTCGGCAGCAGGGCCCAACCCGAAACCGGGTCGGCCAGAACGCTCTCGCGCAGCATGAAGGAGGTCATCGCGCTTGGCGCGTGGCTGAAATCGATGTCGCCGGAGGAATAGCCGATCTGGCCGCCGACGTACCATCCTTCCCAGTTCCCGCTCCTGCTCGGTGCATCGACATAGGAGCCGCGCAGGATCGGAAAGTCCGGCAGGTCGGCAGCCTGCGCGCCGGTCACCGTTCCAATCATCATCGCCGCCAGCACCAACCTACGCATTGCAACGCTCCATCCACCGCACCGATTTCGCGTTGATCATCGCCTGTTAACCTTAACCAATCGTTGTCGCCGCCCGTTTTCGAGCACGCAAGTTGCAGAAGTGCGCGACATGACGCGGCAAGTTCGCGACATGACGCGGCAAAGAAAAACGGCGCGGGATGGTCCCGCGCCGTTGCAATCGTTAACCGTGAAGGCCCGAAATTAACCCTTGCGGATCAGCGGCGGCGGAGGCGGCGGCGGCACGTCGCAGCACGGCAAGTTGAAGCGCACGCCGAGCTTCACGTCCTGCGAGGTGATGTCGCGGTACTGGAAGCTCGAGGGACCGGCCGGCGTGCCGTCGAAGAAGTGACCTTGGCCGTGGGCGGCAGTGCCCATGTCGAGGTAGCGATAGGCCAGTTCAACCGTGAAGTTGTTGGTGACCTTGTAGGCGACACCGGCATGCAGCGCCCAGGCGAAGTTGGTCTTGGTGGCGCCATCGGCGATGAAGGAGCTGGTGAGGCCCGACCCGCTCGGGAACGTCGCGACGTCGGAGAAGGCCGAGGTCTTGATTGTCGCGGCACCGACACCGGCACCGATGAACGGGGTCAAGCAGCCCCAGGTGCCGAGATCAGCGTAGACGTTGACGAGGCCAACCCAGCTCTGGATGCCGCCATGATAGGCGTCGCTCAGCGGGCTGGGCCCGGGGAACGTGAAGAAATCGGTGCCGTTGAAGCTCACCTTCGAGCGATACTCACCGGTGATGTCGGCACGGAACCAGTTGTTGAACTGATAGCCGACGCCGATGCCGTAGAGCACGCCGCCGTCGAAGCCGTGGCCATACTGGTTGAAGGCGGTGCCGGCCGGCAGTGTGTCGTAGGCGTTGACGTGCAGCTTGGCCTGGGTGTTGGTCATGCCGATGTCGCCGCGCAGATACCAGCCGCCGAAGTCCTGGACCGGCGGAGGAGCATACGCCATCGGAGGCGGCGGCATGATGGGCATGTCGGCGGCGAACGCCGCCGAGGACAACAGAGATGCCGCACCGGCGGCAATCAGGGTCTTTACGCTACGCATTGGCTTCGTCCTTTTGGGCCAAGTGAGGCGACACGAAAGCCCCACGTCTGAAACTCACGGCCCGGACGATGGCAGGAAATGTTTAAGCGGCACTTAACCCTAATTTTTAAGGTTGATTTTCTCTCACCTTAATCTGCGGCTGTCGCTTATGGGTCCATAAATGACGCAGGTTAGGGACGAAACATCGCGATCCCGCCACAAGTGCTAATGAAGCGTTGACGCATCCGCGCCGTTCGCAGGGCATGCGAGCCGCGTGTGTTAGCGAATGCTTAATGCGGACGCCGCGTCCGCGGCCGAGCGTTCAGCGCACGGCCTTCGGCATCTTTGGTAGGAACACCGCGAGCAGGCCGATCGCCGGCAGGAAGGAGCACAGCTGATAGACGAAGGCGATCGAGGTGTGGTCGGCGAGCTTGCCGAGCACGGCGGCGCCGAGACCGCCGATCCCGAACGCGACGCCGAAGAACACGCCGGAGATCATGCCGAAGCGATGCGGCATCAATTCCTGCGCGAACACGATGATCGCCGACGTCGCCGACGAGATGATCAAACCGATCACGACCGTCAGCACGGCGCTGGCGAACAGGCCGGCATAGGGCAGCGCCAGCGTGAACGGCAGCGCGCCGAGGATCGAGAACCAGATCACGTATTTGCGGCCGAAGCGGTCGCCGAGCGGGCCGCCGATGAACGCGCCCGCGGCGTTGGCGGCAAGGAAGATGAACAGATAGAGCTGCGCCGCCTGCGTCGAGACGCCGAACCGATCGATTAGATAGAAGATGTAGTAGCTCGACAGGCTCGAGACATAGAGCTGCTTGGAGAACAGCAGCGCGACCAGCACGGTGAGCGCGATCCTCACGCGCCGCTGATCCGGATGGTCGGGATGCCGCGCGACGGCGGCCGCCTTCTTGCCCGATATCTGCGGCTTGTACCAGACGCCGATGCGCCAGAGGATCACGATGGCAAGGAACGCGATCGAGGAGAACCAGGCGATCGAGGGCTGGCCGAACGGCACCACGATCAGTGCTGCGAGCACCGGTCCCATCGAGGTGCCGAAACTGCCGCCGAGCTGGAACACCGATTGCGCGAAACCGTAACGTCCGCCTGACGCCAGCCGCGCGATGCGCGACGATTCCGGGTGGAACACCGCGGAGCCGAGGCCGACCAGCGAAGCCGCGATCAGGATCACCCCATAGGCGTGCGCAACGCTGAGCAGCAGCAGCCCGAAGAAGGTGAAGCCCATGCCGATCGCAAGCGAGAACGGCTGCGCCTTCTTGTCGGTGAAATGCCCGACCAGCGGCTGCAGCAGCGACGCCGTGAACTGGAACGCCAGCGTGATCATGCCGATCTGCGCGAAGTCGAGCGCGTAATTGTCCTTCAGGATCGGATAGACCGAGGCGATCAGCGACTGCATCGTGTCGTTGAGGAAGTGCGAGAAGCTGATGCCGGCAAGCACGACATAGGCCGGCCCCGCAGCTGCGGTGACCTTCACGGCCGTCAGCTCCGGCACCGGCACCGGCTCGCCCAGCGCCTGTTTGCTCACGACGGGTTTGTTCAATGCAGCATTCCCGGACAGATTCGCAAAAATACCTCCGTGTCGTACGACGCGGAGGTGAGGCAAACCAGTTGCGTTAGCCGATGGCAGCGATGCGCTGTGGGGTCAGCCGGCGGCCCAACTCTATCCCCGTCACCCTGAGGAGCGCCAACGGGTCCGCGCAAAGCGCGGCCCGATGACAGGCTCCGCGCGTCTCGAAGGGTCGACGGCCCGGCGCTCGCCACATTGCGACAACGGGCCGAGCATCCTTCGAGACGCGCGCAAGGGCGCGCTCCTCAGGATGACGGATCACGAGCTGACGAGGCCGGACGGAGCTTAAGCCGCGGCGGCGTGGCCGAGTGCGCTGACGATGTTGTCGACGACCTCTTCCACCAGGATACGATCGTCGCCCTCGCCCATGACGCGGATCACCGGCTCGGTGCCGGAGGGGCGGATCAACAGACGGCCATGGCCGTTGAGGCGCTTCTCGCCGTCGGTGATCGCGGACTTGACCTCGGCGTCGTCGAGCGGCTTGCCGCTGCGGTAGCGCACGTTCTTCAGGATTTGCGGCAACGGGTCGAAACGCCGGCAGATCTCCGACACCGGGCGGCGCAGCTTCTGCACCACCGCCAGCACCTGCAGCGCCGCGACGAAACCGTCGCCGGTGGTCGAATAGTCCGACATGATGATATGGCCCGACGGCTCGCCGCCGAGATTGTAGCCGCCGCTCAGCATCTGCTCGAGCACATAGCGGTCGCCGACCGGCGTGCGGACCATCTGCAGCCCGAGGCCCTGCAGGAAGCGCTCCAGCCCGAGATTGGACATCACGGTCGTGACGATGCCGGGCTTGGCGAGGCGCCCCTCCTCCTTCCAGCTCTGCGCGATCACCGCGAGCAGCTGGTCGCCGTCGACGATGTGGCCGCGCTCGTCGACCAGGATGACGCGATCGGCATCGCCGTCGAGCGCGATGCCGATGTCGGCGCGCATCTCGCGCACCTTCCGCGATAGCGCTTCCGGCGAGGTGGAGCCGCATTCCTTGTTGATGTTGAAGCCGTCGGGTTCGACCCCGATCGGCACCACGTCGGCACCGAGCTCCCACAGCGCTTCCGGCACCACCTTGTAGGCGGCGCCATTGGCGCAATCGACCACGACGCGCAGGCCGTCGAGCGAGAGATCGCGCGGCAGCGTGCGCTTGGCGAATTCGATGTAGCGGTCATGGACGCCGTCGATGCGGCGGGCGCGGCCGAGGCTCGCGCTCTGCGCCAGGCGGCGGTCGAGCGATTCGTCGAGCAGCTGCTCGATCTGCTTCTCGACATCGTCGGACAGCTTGAAGCCCTGCGGGCCGAACAGCTTGATGCCGTTGTCTTCAAAAAGATTATGCGACGCCGAGATCATGACACCGAGATCGGCGCGCATCGACTTGGTGAGCATCGCGATCGCCGGGGTCGGCATCGGGCCGACCAGCAGCACGTCCATACCGACCGAGGTGAAGCCCGCGACCATCGCGTATTCGATCATGTAGCCGGACAGCCGCGTGTCCTTGCCGATCACGACGCGATGGCGATGATCGCCACGCTGAAACACCAACCCTGCGGCCTGCCCCACCTTGAGCGCGAGCTCCGGCGTGATCAGCCCATTGGCACGGCCCCGAATTCCATCGGTCCCGAAATATTTGCGGCTCATGTAACCCCCAACACGGACCTCTCGAACCACCCGGCGAGAGAGTCCTGAACGCCTACCAGTCTAGCGTGCATCGGCCTTATAGACTGCCAGGCGCTAAAAGGACTTCAAAAAATATGATGAATCATTACCGGGGCTAAACCCCGTGCCTCTACATTAAGGCACTGAAAGATATAACATTATTACTCTTTCGGCAACCTGGGGAACGAACGTCGTCCCCTACCCTTTGCCGGTGCGCTTGACGTGCTGGTCGCCCTTGGTAGGGGCCGGCTGAGTGACATTGACGGGGTCGGAACCGGGAAACGTCTCCTCCAGCCCCTCCTCCAGGGCCTCGTCGAGCCGGCGCTTCTCGGCGTTCTCGTCTGCTTTTGCTTTCGGTTTGGAGCCTGATTGGGTCATCGCGCTCTCCCATCCGTCTTCGATTTGGCAGCTCCCCCATCCATGCTAGATGACGGCAAGATCGAACACCCGCAAGACTTGCTGCCTAAACAAGGCTCGCGACATCGAACTTGCGACACAGAAGAAGGGCCGGGACCGTCCATGAAGCACATTACCTGCATCGAAGATCTGCGCCAGCTGCACAAGCGCCGGGTGCCGAAGGCGTTTTTCGATTATGCGGACCGCGGCTCCTACACCGAGGATACGCTGCGCGCGAATTCGGAAGATCTGCAGCAGATCAAGTTCCGCCAGCGCATCCTGGTCGATGTGTCCAAGCGCACCCTGGCGACCACGATCCTCGGCGAGCCGGCCGCGATGCCGCTGATCCTGGCGCCGGTCGGCCTGCTCGGCATGCAGCATGGCGACGGCGAGATCTATGCCTGCCGCGCCGCGCAGGCGGCCGGCATTCCCTTCACCCAGAGCACGATGTCGATCTGCTCGATCGAGGACATCGCGGCCGCCGTCGACAAGCCGTTCTGGTTCCAGCTCTACGTCATGAAGGACCGCGGCTTCATCAAGTCGCTGATCGAGCGCGCGATCGCCGCGAAATGCTCGGCGCTGGTGTTGACCGTCGACCTGCAGGTGATCGGCCAGCGCCACCAGGACATCAAGAACGGCATGACGGTGCCGCCGGAATGGTCGCTGTCGAAGCTGATCGACTTCGCGACCAAGCCCGCCTGGGTGTCCGGCGTGCTGCAAGGCAAGCGCCGAACCTTCGGCAACATTGCCGGCCACGTCAAAGGCACCGAGGATCTGACGAAACTGTCGGAATGGACCGCCTCGCAGTTCGACACCTCGCTGAGCTGGAAGGACATCGACTGGATCCGCAGCATCTGGCCGGGCAAGCTGATCCTTAAAGGCATCCTCGACGTCGAGGACGCCGAGCTTGCCGCCAAGACCGGCGCGCAGGCGATCGTGGTCTCCAACCATGGCGGCCGCCAGCTCGACGGCGCGCCGTCCTCGATCGAGGTGCTGCCGGAGATCGTCGATGAGGTCGGCTCGAAGCTCGAGATCATGTTCGACGGCGGCATCCGCACCGGCATGGACGTGATGCGGGCGCTCGCGCTCGGCGCGAAGTCCTGCATGATCGGCCGCGCCTATGCCTATGGCCTCGGCGCCGGCGGCCAGGAAGGCGTCGCCAAGGCGATCGATATCCTGGGCAAGGAGCTCACCACCACGATGGGGCTGTGCGGCGTCAACACCATCGCCGAGATCGACGATCACGTGCTGGCGGTCTAGCCGCCGGCGCCATCCCGTCCACAAGCGTCGTCCCGGCGAAAGCCGGGACCCATAACCACAGCCGTACGAAACTAGAACACGGCTGTGGCCCCAGCCCTCTCAACAAACCACCATCGGTGGTTATGGGTCCCGGCGTTCGCCGGGACGACGTGTTGAGAGAGGTGCGCTTCGCCTCACATCGGCGGCGCAATCCCGTCGCGGCCGACATTAACGCGGTTGGCTTCCAGCGTGCCGTCATCCTTCTTCAGCGCGCCGAAGATGATGATCTTGGCGCCCGGCTTCAGCTCCGACTTGTCGCCGGCGACGAAGGTGACGACCGGGGTGCCCGGCGGCACCACGACTTTCTTCTCGCCGTCCTTGTACTTCACCGTGATGTTCTGGCCGTCGGTGCCCTTCACGGTCTCGGCGACGGTGGCGTTGGTCATGGTCGAGTTGGCGCGCAGGTCCCACGGGCGGAAGCCTTCGGCGGCGCCGCGCTGGTTCTCCGGGAAGATGTGAACCGCGATCGCCTTCTGCGTTCCGTCGGGCTCGGGCATCGCGGTAACGCCGATATAGGAACCGGACTTGATCTCCGACAGATCGGTCTTGGCGACGCCGAACACCGCGACGTTGTCGGTGGTCCGCACCTTCATGTCGGCGCCGTCGCGCGACTTGATCGACAGCATGGCGCCGTCGACGGCCTCGATGGTGCCGCGGATGCGCACCGCCGGCGGCTGCTGCGCGGATGCAGCCGAGGCAAAGGCAACAAGAAGCAATGCGGCGAACAGCGTCGATTTCGGCATGGTGTCCCTCATGGGTTGGGCTGGCGAATCAGGGAACACCGGGGAGTTGAAGGTATTCCGTGCGGCTACCTCCCGTTCGCGGGAAAGGTGACCGTTCAACAACTACGGACCGGATGAGGGGGCCGTTACTGCGATAACGGACAGGTGATGCGTTTGCATGTTCTGCCGTAGCCCGGATGGAGCGGAGCGCAATCCGGGGACCGCCTTCCTGGGAAGATTCCCGGATTTCGCTCCGCTCCATCCGGGCTACGCGCTGCGCGTCACATCGGCGGCGTAAGCCCGTCACGGCCGACGCTGACGCGATCGGTTTCGAGCGAGCCGTCCGGCAGTTTCTTCATGAAAGCGATGACCTTGGCGCCGGCCTTCAGGTCCGCCTTGTCGCCGGGAACATAGGTCACGACCGGCGTATCGGGTGCGACCTCCACCTTCTTCTCGCCGTCCTTGTATTTGACCAGCAATGTGTGGCCGTCATTGCTGACGACGGATTGCGCGACGGTCGCATTGGTCATGCTGCTGTTCGGCTTCAGATCGTAGGGCCGCGAGCCTTCGCCGGTGCCGCGCATGTTCTCCGGGAAGACGTGCACCTCGACCGCCTTCGGCGTGCCGTCGGGGCCGGGCACGGTGGTCGTGCCGATGAAGGAACCGACCTTGATGTCGGACAGCGCGATCTTGGTGAGACCGAGCACCACCATGTTGCCTGCCATGTGCAGCTTGACGTCCTCGCCGCTGCGCGACTTCACCGCGAGCGTATCGCCATCGACGCTCTCGACGGTTCCACGCACCCGCGTCGGCGTCGGCGGCTGCTGCGCAAGCGCATAAAGCGTGGATGCCGTCACCATCGCGAGCGCGATGCACGGACGAATGAGATGGGAACGGCTGGCAGGCATGGTGATCTCCGGGAGGGAACGCGGGGGGACTAACACGAGACACCGTGCCAGAGACGCTATTCCAGGCCTCAAGTCTTTGTGAGATCGGCTTCGACCAGCCCACGCAGTTCCGCTGTAACTTGCGGGCGTTGGCCGAACCACAATTCAAAACCGCGCACCGCCTGATGCAGCAGCATGCCGAGCCCGTCAGCGGTCTTCAGGCCACGCGCCTCCGCCGCCGCGAGCAGCGGCGTCACCAGCGGCACATAGACAATATCGGAAACAACCGCATTTTGCGGCAGCAACCCCACATCGACCTCGAGCGCGGGCTGGCCATGCTGGCCGAGCGACGTGGCGTTCACCAGCAGCCCTGCGCGCGGCAGCAGCTCATCAACCTTGTCCCAGGTCGCAGGATGAACCCGCGCGCCGAATTGCCCGGCCAGCGCACGGGCACGGTCGATGGTGCGGTTGACCAGATGCACGCGCGCGATGCCGCGCTCGATCAGGCCGAACACCACCGCACGTGCCGCGCCACCGGCGCCGAGCACCAGCGCGTCCGCGGTCTTGTCCCAGCCGGGCGCGCAGGCGTCGAGATTGTTGATGAAGCCTTCGACATCGGTGTTGGTCGAGCGCAGCTCGCCATCGGCGAACCACAGCGTGTTGGCGGCGCCGACGGCACGGGCGCGCTCGTCCGGTGCCGACAGCGCCAGCGCGCGCTCCTTGTGCGGAATGGTGACGTTGGCGCCGACGAAGCCGCGCAGCGACAGGCGGAACAGGAAATCCTTGAAGTCCTCCGGCGGCACCGCCTCGATCACATAGCCGCCCTCGATGCCGAGCGTGCGCAGCCAGTAATGATGGATCAACGGCGAGCGGGAATGCGCGGCGGGCCAGCCGATCAGGCACGCGGCGCGGGTTTTGCTTGAGGACGTCATGATGGTGACATCGGCCAAGGCGGGCGCGCTGTCAATGCGTCCACTTCGCGGTTGTGGCAACCAGCGCGCTGAGGGCGAACGCGGCGGCTGCGGCGAACCAGATCGCCGCGAGGTTGATCCAGCCATAGGCCAGCCCGCCGGCGAGCGCGCCCGCGACCAGCGCCGCCCACAACAGCAGGTTCGGCAGCCAGGCCCAGCCCGCACCGCCGGTGAGCGCGGCGGCGATCAGCTGGCCGGCCTTCACCAGCGCCCCGGTGACATAGGTGAGGCCGAGCCCGGCCCCGCCTTCGAGCTGGAATACGGCGTTCTCGAGCCCCATCGCCAGCACGATGGCGGCGACCGCGGCGTTCGACAGGCCATAGGCATAGGCCACCGCCGCCGCCGTGAGCAGCCACGCCTCGATGAGCAGGAGCAGGGGCTGGCGATGGGCCAGCGCGCTGAGCACGATCAGGCTGCCGGCTGCGGCGCCGGCGACGAACAGCACGATCAGCTCCAGCGCTTCCAGGGCATGCTGCCAATGCCCCTCGGCCAGCGTCACGCCAAGCCGCGTCGAGTTGCCGCTCATGAAGGAGACGAACAGCCCGCCGAGATGCAGATAGCCGATGCCGTCGACATAGCCGGCCATTGCGCTGAGCGCGCAGGCCAGCGCCAGGTTACGGCGGGATTCAAGCATGACGGTGGAAACTGCGTCATAGGAAGGGAATCACGGGCGCTATCTTGGCCCGTCATTCCGGGACGATGCGACAGCATCGAACCCGGAATCTCGAGATTCCGGGTCTGGTCCTTCGGACCATCCCGGAATGACGGTGCGAAATCACGCCGCGTCGCGATGCGCGGCGATGATCTGGTCGGCGGCGCGGCCCGTCACTTCGGCCATGCGGTCGAACTGGCGGGTGAAGGTGCCGGCGCCGGCGGTGGCGGAGCGCAGTTCGACGATCAAGTCGCCGATCTCCGATTCCGGCATCGTGGCGCGGACGCAATCCCAGCCGATCCAGCCGTCGCGGGTGTCGAACCCGAGGATCTGACCGCGGCGCGCCGACAGGATCGCGTTGATCTTGGCGGTGGCGTCGGTCGGGCAGACGATCTCGACCATATGGATCGGCTCCAGCAGCACCGGCTGGCACTGCGGCAACCCCTCACTGACCCCGATCCGCGCCGCGGTACGGAACGCGAGATCGGACGAGTCGACGCTGTGATAGGAGCCGTCGGTCAGCGTGACGTCGACGTCGATCACGGGGAAGCCGAGCGGGCCGCGCGCCAGCGCGTCGACGACGCCCTCTTCCACCGCGCCGATATAGTTGCGCGGCACCGCGCCGCCGACCACCTTCTCGTGGAATTCAAAGCCTGACCCGCGCGGCTTCGGCTTGATGTCGAGCACGACGTCACCGAACTGGCCGTGGCCGCCGGACTGCTTCTTGTGCCGGCCGCGCTGGGTGATCGGCTTGCGGATGGTTTCCTGGTAGCCGATCGCCGGCGGATGCGATTTGACGTTGACGCCGTAGCGGTCCTTCAGCCGCTCCTGCGCCACGCGCAGATGCATCTCGCCCTGCCCCCACAGCACGGTGTCGTGGGTGCGCGGGTTCTGGATCATCGTCAGTGAGGGATCTTCCTCGTTCAGCCGCAGCAGCGCCTGGCCGAGCTTGACATCGTCCTTGCGGTCGGTCGCGGCAATCGAGATCGACAGCACGGCCGCGGCCGGCTCGACCTTGACCAGCGAGGCCGGCGCCGTCTTGCCGCTCGAGACCGTATCGCCGGTCTTGATCGCATCGAGCTTGCCGAGCGCGACGGTGTCGCCGGCCTCGGCCTGCGGCCGCTTGCTGTCATGCCCGCCCGAGACCGCGAGGATGCCTGAGACGCGTCCGCTCTCGCCGCTTGAGGATTGCAGCGTCGCGCCGTCGTCGAGCCGGCCCGCAAGCACGCGCGCCAGCGACAGCTTGCCGCCGTGCTGCAAGTGCACGGTCTTGAACACGTAGGCCAGCGCATCCTTCTGATCCTTGATGCCGAGCCGATTGGCGCTCTCGGCGACGCCGGGCGCCTCATGGCGCAGCGCCTTCATCAGGCGCAGCACGCCGTTCTCGCGGCTCGCAGCGCCGAGCAGCACCGGACAGATCTGCCCTTCGCGCAGTTCGCGGGCGAGATCGTCGAACACGGCATCGCGCGGCGGCTGGATATCCTCCAGCAACTGCTCCATCAGCGCGTCGTCGTGGTCGGCAAGCTTCTCCAGCATCGAGAAGCGAGCTTCCTTCTCGCGATCGAGATTGCCGCCCTCGAGCGCCATCACCTCCGACGGCTTGTGCTCGCGATAGACGAACGCGCGCTCCAGCGCGAGATCGACAAAGCCTTCGATCAGATCGCCGTTCCAGATCGGGATCTGGCGCAGCACCAGCGGCACGCGCGAGGCCGGCTGCAGGGTCGCAAGCGTCTCGCGGACGCGCTTGTTGGCGCGGTCGATCTTGTTCAGGAACAGAAAACGGGGAATTCCGAGCTCCTCGAGCTCGCGCAGGATGATCTGCAGCTGCGGCAGCTTTTTCTCGTCGGCTTCGCAGACCACGACCGCGGCATCGACCGCCGGCAACGCTGCACGCATATCGTGCGCGAATTCGACCGAGCCGGGACAATCGATAAAGGTGTAGCTGTCCCCCATAAAGGTGGTGGTGGCGGCGGTCAGGCCTACGCCCATCTTGTGCTGACGCGCCTCGGGGCTGGCATCGCCGACGGAGGTTCCGGCATCTACGCTGCCGGCATTCTTAATGGCGCCAGTGCGCGCCAGGATCGCTTCCAGAAGTGTGGTTTTACCGCTTTGGAAAGGGCCCACCAATGCGATGCACCGTGGACCTCGGGGACTTCTGACGTCTTGTCCCATTGCCGCCTCCTCGTTTTGGAGCTCGGCCCATGATTGGGTCGGCGACCGTTTATGCTCTGCCTGCGTTTGACATTTGGCAAGCGGGAAAACGTCGCTGCGGTGCGGCGTCGCGTAAGCTTGCAATTCCGAGCCATCGTCCGGACAATTGCATCCGCTGCGTCAGTTCCTTCGCGCAAGTCCCGGAGAAATCTCGCGCCAGCGAGTCGCGAGGTCGAGCAGACGCTGCACGGCGGGCGAGACATCTTCTTCACGCCACGCAATCGTGAGCGGCGCCGCCACCGCCGGCGCGGCCAAGCGGACATACGCCACGCGGCGACCGGTCTGCGCGCGTGCCGCGGCCTTCGGGACGAGCGATACACCGACGCCGGCGGCGATCAGGCCAATCGCGGTTTGCAGATGCAGCACCTCCTGCGCGAGTCGCGGCGTGAATCCGGCGGCCTGGCACGCGGCGACGATCAGGCCGGTGACCGATGGCGCCGGCCGCGCCGGATAGAGCACGAAGGCATCATCGGACAATTCGGCAAGCGCAATGTCGTCCCTCTCGGCAAGCGGATGCGCGCGCGGCAACGCCGCGACATAGGGCTCCTCCAGGATCAGGCGCTGGGCAAGACCCGCCTCCGGCAATAGCGCCGGGCGTGCGAAGCCGACATCGATCCGGCGTCGCCGCAGCGCTTCGGCAATCTCGGCCGCCAGCATCTCGTCAAGCACGAGCTCGACGTCGGGACAGGCGTCGCGATAACTGCCTATGATATCGGGCAGACCGGCGAACATCGCGGAGCCGACGAATCCGATCGCGAGCTTGCCGGCCTGGCCGCGCCCGACGCGCCGCGTGTCCGCAACCGCGGCCTCGAAATTTGCGAGCAGGGAGCGGGCGCGCGCAAGCAGCAGCTCGCCCGCCTCGGTGAGCCTGACAGGACGGCTATTCCGCTGCAGCAACGTCACGCCGAGTTCGTCCTCGAGCTGACGGATCTGCTGGCTCAGCGGCGGTTGCGCGATGTGCAGCCGCTCGGCCGCGCGGGTGAAGTTCAATTCCTCGCCGAGCGCCACGAAATATCTGAGATGTCGCAATTCCATGCCGTCGGTATAGCACGGCGGGGGGTACCGTCAGTCATACGCAATAGCTCTGCAACCGTATCGAACGAGTATTGGACCGGATGCGCGAACGCGGACAGCCTGCGACAAAGCACAGGGAGTCCCCATGACGTCGCTGGAAAAAGCCTTCGCGGAAGCAGCCGCGGCAGGCATCACACAACAGAAGATCGATATCGGCGGCCTGCGCGTCAACGCCGCGCGCTTCGGCAAAGGGCCGCCGCTGCTCCTGCTTCACGGCTGGCCGGAGTTCTGGCTGGTGTGGCGCCCGCTGATGCTGCGCCTCGGCGACAGCTTCGAACTGATCGCGCCCGACTTGCGCGGCTGCGGCGACACCGGCAAGCCGACACCGGGGCCCGATGCGTCCGCCACCGCGGAGCGCCACGCGCTGGATATGTTTGCTGTGATGGACGCGCTCGACTATCAGCGCTTCGGCGTCATCGGCGGCGATCTCGGCGCCTATGTCATGCAGGCGATGTCGCATCGACATCCGCAGCGGCTGACCGGCACGCTCTATCTCTGCACGCCCTATCCGGGCCTCGGCCATCGCTACGGCCAGCCCGGCCACCTGATCGAGGTCTGGTATCAATACTTCCAGCAGCTGCCATGGGCCGCGCAATTGGTCGGAAGCTCGCGCGAGTCATGCCGGCTCTACTTCCGGCATTTCCTCGACCACTGGTCGGGCGACGATCCCGCGGTGTTCGGCGATCTGCTGGAAGCCTATGTCGACAACTTCATGAAGCCGGGCAACATCCAGGGCGGCTTCGACTGGTATCTCTCGTCCGCGCCCAAGCGCCGGCTCTGGCTGGAAGGCAAGCTGCCGGCGCAGCCGCGCATCGACGTGCCGTCGCGCTTTCTCTGGGGCCGCCGCGATCCGTTGATCGCGCCCGAATGGTCGGACAGGTTGAAAGACTATTGGAGCGAACCTTCGATCAGGTTCGTCGAGAGCGGGCACTATGTTCACGCCGAGGCGCCCGGGATCGTTGCCGAAGAAGCAAGCGGCTTCTTCGGCAAGCTGATCAACCGCACGGGCGCGCGTTAGCGGCCCGGACGCAGTTCCAGGCTTTCGAGGCCGGCGGCGACGTTGATGCCGACCTGGCCCTGCACGCTGAGCGGCTGCAGGGCGATGGTGTTGTCGGAGCCGCCGACCAGCACGTTGCCGCCGACGCCGACACCGAGCGTCGCGCTGCCCTGCGCGCCGGCATAGTTGCCGGAGAGCGCACCCGGCCCGAGCCGCTCCACCGGCGCATAGACGCCCCAGGCCAGCGCCGATTCCTGGGTGATGCCGAGATCGATGCCGACCTTCTGGATGGTCGCGATGTAGCGATCCTCAGGCAGGCCATTGGCGCGCAGCACGCAACCGAGATGGGTCACGGAACCGACGATGAAGCCGACGCTCGCGCCGCCGCGGCATTCAAGGACGCCGACCTGCACGCGCTGGATCGGCTGTTGGGCGCTGGCGCCAACGATTGCGGTCAGCGTGGCAATGGCAGCACCCGCGAGGAGAGTGAAGCGACGCATGGTGGGAGTCTCCGGCTGAGAGGCATGACGCGAGCAGAGAACAGAACGGCGCCGTGTGTGCGGCGCCGTTCGCATCCTATGCCACAACATCGAACGCCCAGCCAGAATTTGCGGTGCCCGGCCACCGATTGTCAGGAGATGTTGCGGCGCTGCTATGTTCCTCGGGGTCTGCCGATTGATCGAGCAACGGACAGCAAACAACAGACAACAAAAAAAGAGGCCCGCTTTCGCAGGCCTCTTGATGAGACACCAACAACTTAGTGGTGGTGATGATGACGGTGGTGACGATGATGACGGCGCGGACCGCCGTAGGCGACCGGCTCGAGATCGATGCCGGCGATGCCGGCCGCAACGTTGAGGCCGGTCTGGCCCTGCACGCTGACCGGCTGCAGTGCGTAGGCATTGTTCGGGCCGCCGAACAGGAAGTTACCGCCGGCACCGAGGCCGACCGAGGCGTTGACGCCGACGCCGCCGTAGCTGCCGGCCAGCGCACCGCGCGGGAGCTGGGTGGTCGGCGCGCTCACGGCCCAGGCGAGCTGGGTCGTCGCGGTGACGCCGAGGTCAACGCCGATCCGCTTCACGGTCGCAACATAGGGCTCGGGCCGACGGCCGCCGCTCTGAAACACGCATTCGAGGCGCGCGACAGAGCCGACAACGAAGCCGACATTCTCGCCGCCCTGGCATTGCAGGACCCCGGCTTGAACCTGAGGCGCCGCGTTGGCGGTGGCGAACGGCGCCAGCAACGCAAGCGCTGCAAGGGTGAGGGTCGAAAGTCGCATTGAACTGTCTCCGCAAGGTGAACTGAATTTGAGCGGCGGACAGGAAGGAAGGCTCGTGTCCAAAACAAGGCAGCGCGCAAAGACGCCGTAAAAACTTCCCGCGTGTGGCATCGATGTTCGCACACACGCGCGTGAGGTGAGCAGGATGTGATTTGACTCGTCGAATCTACCGGCGCGATTTCAGCACACAAACAAAAACGCTCCCGCACCAGGTGCGGGAGCGTTTCTTGATTTCGGATCGAACTACCGCAGATTACCGCAGAAGCGCTGGATGCGCTTGCAGGCATCCTCGAGATCGGAAGTCTTGGTGGCGTAGGAGATGCGGAACGCGGGTCCGAGCCCGAATGCCGATCCCTGCACCACGGCGACGCCTTCGCTCTCGAGCAATTCGGTGACGAACGCCTCGTCGTTGTCGATCAGCTTGCCCGACGGTGCCTTCTTGCCGATCGTGCCGGCGCAGGACGGATAGACGTAGAACGCGCCCTCCGGCCGCGGGCATTCGATGCCGCTCGCCTGGTTGAGCATCGACACCACGAGGTCGCGACGCTCCTTGAACACCTTGTTGTTCGCGGCGATGAAGTCCTGCGGACCGTTGAGCGCCTCGACCGACGCCCACTGCGCGATCGACGACGGGTTCGAGGTCGACTGCGACTGGATCGTCGCCATCGCCTTGATCAGTTGCGCCGGACCGCCGGCATAGCCGATGCGCCAGCCGGTCATGCAATAGGCCTTCGACACGCCGTTCACGGTCAGCGTGCGATCGTACAGGCTCGGCTCGACCTGCGCCGCCGTGGTGAAGACGAAGTCGTCATAGACGAGGTGCTCGTACATGTCGTCGGTCATCACCCAGACATGCGGATGCTTGACCAGCACGTCGGTGATCGCCTTGAGCTCGCTCTTCGTATAGGCCGAGCCGGTCGGGTTCGACGGCGAGCACAGGATCACCCACTTGGTCTTCGGCGTGATCGCCTTCTCGAGATCTTCCGGACGCAGCTTGAAGCCGGTCGAGGCCGGGCACACCACCGGCACCGACTCGCCGCCGGCGAGCGCCACCATCTCGGGATAGCTGACCCAGTACGGCGCCGGGATGATCACCTCATCGCCCGGATTGATGGTCGCCATCAGCGCGTTGTAGAGCACCTGCTTGCCGCCGGTGCCGACGATGACCTGGTTCGGCTTGTAGGTCAGGCCGTTCTCGCGCGCGAACTTGTTGATGATGGCTTCCTTGAGCTCCGGAATGCCGCCGACATCGGTGTACTTGGTCTTGCCGGCCTCGATCGCGTGGATCGCTGCGAGCTTGATGTTGGCGGGCGTGTCGAAGTCAGGCTCGCCGGCGCCGAGGCCGATGACGTTGCGGCCCGCGGCTTTCAGCGCGCGTGCTTTGTCCGTGACCGCGATCGTCGCGGACGGCTTCACACGGTCGAGCGCAGCGGACAGGAAGGCCATTATCATCTCCTGGCAAACGTCGTGAGCCGTAGGGCCACGACTTGATTTGAATGGGATCGCGGCACCCTAGGCCTGTCGCCGCTGCACCGCAAGAAGCTTGGCGGTAAAGCACGAAAACTTTCGCGCATGGCTCGCGGCGCGCGCAATTTTCCGCAAGTTCCGGCGCCGGATGACTCATATCCGGCAAGGCCGGCGACCATAGCTCCGGCCTTGCCGGCAGGGCCTTCGGCGGCATGCGCCAGCGCGGATTGCTCCGAGGACAATGCCGCGCGGCACCTGCCCGACAGCGCTAACGGCAGGTCGTCAACGCAGACCGGCGCGTCGTGCCGCCAAGGATGGCGCGTTAAGGTTTGTGGGGTTGCAGCGCGCCGGCCATGGTGCCGACCTTGATATCGGCCTTGCCATCGACCGGCACCGTGCAGAGCGTCGCGCAGGCGTGATCCGAGTTGTTCTGCCGTGTTGATGGAATCGTTCTGCACGTGTGCAGTGCAGTAGACGTTTCGACTTTTTCCACACTGCAGGGCTTGCGACGCATCCCCGTCGGCATCATTGTTTAGCGGCGTTGCGGTGTGACAGGCCGCGCAATTTTTAAGCGTACCGTCTCCCTGACCGAGTGAACCACGACGCAATGTACAAGCTCTATTCGATGCAGCGCTCCGGCAACAGCTACAAGGTCCGGCTGGCGCTTGCGGTGCTGAACACGCCGTACGAGGCGATCGAGATCGACATCCTGCGCGGCGAGAGCCGCACGCCGGAATTCCTGGCCAAGAATCCGAGCGGCCAGGTGCCGCTGCTCGAGGTCGCCGAGGGCCGCCATCTCGCCGAGTCCAATGCCATCCTCTGGTACGTCGCGATCGGCACGCCGCTGGCGCCGGAGTCGCGGATCGAGCGCGCCGAGGCGCTGCAATGGATGTTCTTCGAGCAGCACGCGCTGGAGCCGAATATCGGCGCCGCCTATTTCTGGCTGTCGCTGGTCAAGGGCGGACGCGACCTGCAGACGCACGCGCTGGAAGACTGGATGGAGCGCGGCTATGCGGCGCTGCAGGTGATGGAAAATCACCTCAAGGAGCACGCCTATTTCGCCGCCGGACAGCTCACCGTCGCCGACATCGCCCTCTACGGCTACACCCACGTCGCCGACCGCTGCGACTTCGACCTGGCGACCTTTCCGTCGATCCGCGCCTGGCTCAAGCGGGTCGAGCAGACCCCCGGATTTGTCTCGATGGACTGGCAGCCTGGTACCGAGGCCGAACCTGAGCCTCGCCTCGCGGCCGGCGTCTGAACGGCTGGGTGTGAATCCGGGGAATAACGGGGAAACTGCCCAAATAACGGGCAAAACTCGCGCCACCGCCGTATTTTAGCCATTTTTGGACGGCGCCGCCGCCGCAATGTTGCCGGTGACAACCGGCAGATTCGCGCGGATGTCGCGAGTGATTCGCTCGCGGCCTGAGGGATTTAGACCATGAAACGGTGGTCCGGCACGGCAGGCTTCGATGGCCGCCCTGCCCCGGTGGCATCATCCCGGCTGACGAACGCGATCGCCGCGTCGCTCGCGCTCGGCGCGCTGACGTTGTGCCTGGTCGTCGCCGTGACGGTGCTGTCGAGCAACATCACCATGGCAACGGCGATCCCGGCGTAATCAAGCAATTTCCGGTTGGCACCTGATCCGCGGCAAGGCGCGGGAGAGACAGCGGCGCGACATGATGAAGACCCCCGTCGGACTGGTGACCGTGACGCTGTCGGCGGCGATCCTGCTGGCGGCATCGCTCCTGATCGTGACCGGCACGCAAGGCGAAGACCGCGCACGCCCCGCGCATGTCACGACGCCGACCGCCAAGCCGGCCCCGCACCACTAAAGCGCGATGAGATCAGGTCGAACCGCGGCGGCAGTGTGCTCCCTCGCCCCGTTCTTACGGGGAGAGGGTTGGGGTGAGGGGCTCTTTCCGCGTATTCGGAGATAGCTGCATTTGCGGAGAGTCCCCCTCACCCGGAACGCATCTAACGATGCGTTCCGACCTCTCCCCGCACGCGGGGCGAGGTGAAGCATTAGCCCCATTTGTGGAAGATCAGAAACGCGCCGGCGGCGATGAAGGCAAATCCGAGCGCGTGATTCCAGCCCAGCGGCTCCTTGAGGTACAACACCGAGAAGGCGGCGAACACGACCAGCGTGATCACCTCCTGCATGGTCTTGAGCTGCGCCGCCGAGTAGACCGCGCTGCCCCAGCGATTGGCCGGCACTGCCAGCCAGTACTCGAAGAAGGCGATGCCCCAGCTCACCATGATGACGATGGGGAGCGAGTGATCCTTGAACTTGAGATGGCCGTACCAGGCGAAGGTCATGAAGACGTTCGAGGCGAACAGCATCAGGATCGGCAGCAGCGACGGCGAAATGGCGGGCATCGAATGTCCTCTTGCAAGCAAAGCACGCGGTAACCCGCAGGCACGGAACCGGGTTCCGTGCCGATCTGCATATCATTTGATTTGAAAGCAGCGAAAGCTGGTTCGGCCCCCGCAACGCCCGCTTAACGGTCGGGACGGAAATGCCGGCGCGGTTGCGGCCCTGTCGTCAAACTGCGGCTTTATCGTTCGTTTGATAGATAGCGAGAACGCGCATGCGGTTCGACTGGCGTGCAATTTCAGGTCCGGCCCTGACGGCGATCACGGCATCCGCCGCCTTCCTGCTCGATCGCCTCGTTGTCGCCGTCCCCAATCCCGCGCCGCTGTTCGTCTGCATCGTGGCGCTTGCGAGCTCGATCAGCGGCATCACCTCCGGGCTGATCTCCGCCGCGATCGCGGTGGCCGCCTCGGCGCTGTTCTTCCTCAATCATCGCGCGCTGCCCGGTTACGACACCGCCGACGTCGCGCGGATGCTGATGCTGGCGGCGACCGCGGCCGGCACCGCCGTGATCACCGGAATGCTGCGGCAGAAATGGATCGACGCCTTTGCCGCGGACCAGCAGCATCACGCCACCGCGGAGCGGCTCGCCGCCGCGCTCGACCAGGTCGACATCGGCATCGTGCTGCTCGACGCCGACACCCGCGCCGAATTCATCAACCGCGCCTTCCGCGACTATTTCGCGCTGTCGGATGCGCAGGCCGAGAGCAAGCCGCCCTTCGTCGCGCTGATGTATCACGGCCGCGACACCGGCGCCTATGAACTGCCGGAAGACGAGCTGAGCGCATTCATCGCCGAGCGCATCGCGATGATGCGCGCCGGCGACTCCACGCCGATCAATCTCAACCTCGCCGACGGCCAGGTGCTGCGCTTCAGCTGCACCGCACTGCCGGACGGCGGCCGCATGCTGAGCTACACGCCGGTCACCGACCTCGTGCGGCACACCGACGATCCCGCGAAGGCCGATGAATATCGGGCCCAGCGCGCCGGGCGCGAGCGCCGTCTGGCGCGGCTGCTGCGCGCCGCCGAGTGAGGCGCGACCTCGTCCGCAATTGATCCTGCGAGATAGCGACGGTAGAACCTTGCGAGCGGTGCGGAGACATCGCCCGCAACGCAGGACCATCCAGGAATCCTCCATGGCCGACGACGTCACCATCCGCTTCGTCACCCGCAACGACTACGCCCAGTGGCTTCCTCTGTGGGACGGCTACAATGCCTTCTATGAGCGATCCGGGCCGACCGCGCTCGCGCCCGAGATCACCGCGATGACGTGGGAACGCTTCTTCGATGCCTATGAGCCGGTGCACGCGCTGGTCGCCGACGCCGGCGGCAGATTGCTCGGGCTGACGCATTACCTGTTTCACCGCTCGACCACGGCGATCGCGCCAACCTGCTATTTGCAGGATCTGTTCACCAGCGAAGCCGCACGCGGCAAGGGCGTTGGCCGCGCGTTGATCAACGGGGTTTACGCGCAGGCCAGGCTCGCGGGATCGCCGCGCGTCTACTGGCAGACGCATGAGACCAACCACACCGCGATGCAGCTTTATGACAAGGTCGCGGACAAGCCGGGCTTCGTCATCTATCGCAAGATTGTCTGAGCGAATCTTCGCGGCCTGTGGATTGAACAGAGGTGTCACCGGCACGTTACAAAGCCCGGCTAGGCTTCCGCTCGCGCAGATCAGGCCCCCCGTCTCAGATCTTCGCCAAGCGGTCCCCGTCAGTCGCCGCGTCTGACCGGGACCGCTTTTTTTGCGGCATCTCATTTTGCGACATCGTCATGCGTGATCGGCGGTAGGACGGCACCTTGCCGGGCCCTAGTGTGCTTGTCACAATACGCGGCACCCCTCGCCTATCCCACAGGATTGTCTCATGGAAATTCGTAATCTCGGCGGCTCCGGGCTGCGCGTGTCCGCGGTCGGCCTCGGCTGCAACAATTTCGGCCAGCGCACCGACCTCGAGACCTCGCGCAAGGTGATCCACAAGGCGATCGATCTCGGCATCACGCTGTTCGACACCGCCGACATCTATGCCGGCATGGGCGGCTCGGAGACCGTACTCGGCACCGTGCTGGGCGACCGCCGCAAGGACATCGTGCTCGCCACCAAATTCTCCAAGCCGATGGCGACCGACGGCACCAAGCAGGGCGCCTCGCGGCGCTACCTCATGTCGGCGGTCGAAGCGAGCCTCAGCCGCCTGAAGACCGACTACATCGATCTCTACCAGCAGCACGACTACGATCCGCTCACCCCGATCGACGAGACGCTGCGCGCGCTCGACGATCTCGTCCGCCAGGGCAAGGTGCGCTACATCGGCAACTCCAACTTCCCCGCCTGGCGGATCGCCGAAGCCGAGTACGTCGCGCGCCAGATGAACGTGAACCGCTTCGTGTCCTGCCAGGACGAATACAGCCTCCTGGTGCGCGGCATCGAAGAGGATCTGCTGCCGGCGGCGCAAGCATACAATCTTGGCCTCTTGCCGTTCTTCCCGCTCGCCA
The DNA here is from genome assembly GCF_029714345.1 of Bradyrhizobium brasilense. NCBI lineage: Bacteria > Pseudomonadati > Pseudomonadota > Alphaproteobacteria > Hyphomicrobiales > Nitrobacteraceae > Bradyrhizobium > Bradyrhizobium brasilense. The sequence goes on along the minus strand of NZ_CP121669.1, from coordinate 1,530,367 downwards.
GCGGCCTGTTGACCGGCAAGTACCAGCGCGGCGCCGCTGCACCCGCCGATACCCGCTTCGCCAAGGCGCCGGCGTTGAAGGATCGCTACGTCACGCCGCGTAACGAGGACATCGTCGAGAAGCTGCAGGCGTTTGCCAGGGAGCGCGGCCACTCCATGCTCGAGCTCGCCTTCTCCTGGCTCGCCGCCCGCCCGCAAGTCGCAAGCGTCATTGCCGGGGCGACGCGTCCCGAGCAGATCGAGCAGAACGTCAAGGCGATCAGCTGGAAGCTCTCCGCGGAGGAGATGGCGGAGATCGATGGGATCACGAAGGGGGTGACACTTGCGGTCGTGTAACCACAGCGTCGTCCCGGCGAAAGCCGGGACCCATAACCACAAATGCGCGTGGTTACGCCACGCTGTGGCTCCAGCGCGCCCCAACAATCACCAGCAGTGGTAATGGGTCCCGGCCTTCGCCGGGACGACAGCGTGATTGAGGCTGGCCGTCAAGCCACCAGCCCCTTCATCGGCTTTACCGGGGCGCTGTCCGGAAACACGGCATCGGCCAGCACGCGCTCGCCGAGGCCGAACTGGTCGTGCAGCACGCCCTTGATCACGGCGCGCAGGTCGGTGGTCGGGGCGAGGTCGCGGGCCTGATAGAGATTGGCGGGCTTGAGGCCGGGCCAGTCGGTGATCATGCGGCCGCCATTCACCGCGCCGCCGGCGAGCAGCGCGATGGTGCCGGTGCCGTGGTCGGTGCCCTCGGTGCCGTTGATGCGCGCGGTGCGGCCGAACTCGGTGGCGACCACGATCACGGTGTCGCGCCAGCGCGCGCCGAGGCCGCTCTGGAATTCCGCCAGCGCGCCGTCGAGGCCGCCGAGCAGCTGCGCGAGGCGGCCGACCGGCCCGCCTTCATTGGCGTGGGTGTCCCAGCCGTCGAAGGCGAGCGCGCCGATCCGCGGGCCGTCATCGGCCGCCATCAGTTTCGCGGCGCCGCGCGCCACGAGGCGCATTGCCGCCACGCCGCCCGCCCCGGGCTTCGGCTTCATCTCATCGCCCTGCGCCTGCTTCTCGAGCTGCAAGCCTTGCGTCAGCGCGCTCGCCAACGCCGGATCGCGGTGCTGATAGAGATCGAGCAGCCGCATCGCGGTGTCGTCGGCGGCTTGCGGCAGCGCGGTCGGGGCCCAGCCGACGGTCGGCGCGGCGCCGCGCAGCACCAGCGGCGTGGTCGGGCCGACCGCAAGCGCGCTCGTCACCCGCTCGCCTTTCGGCAAGGCTTCGAGCGCGCGGTTGAGCCAGCCGGACTGCACGCGGCCCGGACCGGGGAAGCCGCTTTCCAGCACGTCCTGGCCATCGAAATGCGAGCGATCGCGATAGGAGGTCGCGACCGCATGAACCACCGCAGCCTGCTTGGCGCGATACATCCGCGAAAATTCCGGCATCGCCGGATGCAGGCCGAAGAACTGATCCAGCATCACCGCCGCGTTCGGGCCATCGGGGCGCAGCGCGATCGCGCCATGCAGGCCGGCATAATCAGGGTCGCCGACCGGGGCGACCGTGGCAAGGCCGTCGAGCGCGCCGCGCAGGATGATGGTGACGAAGCGCGGATCGCGGCCATCGGCGGCGCGCGCGAATTTCGGCAAATAGGCCCAGGCCGCAAAGGAGGCGCCGCCGAGCAGCAGCGCGCGCCGCGACGTCGCCTGCCGCATCAGGCTCTCGGAGCATTCCATCGTCATCTCCTCTGGAACTCGGGCGACATCAACAGCAGCGCCAGCGCCTGCTGCCGCGATTCCGCACGCTCGATGGTGCGCCGCGTCTCGGGCGAGGCCGCATCGGCGGCAATGAGTTCGAGCAGGTCGCGCGGGTCGAACCGGTCGGCGAGCTGGGCGGCAAGCTGCGCCGAAATGTCGAGCCTGAGCTTGACGCCTTCAGGTGCGGCCCAGGCCGCGGCGGTGTCCGGAAATCCGTTCGGCCCGGCCGGCGACCACAGCGGCTGGCCGAGCACATTGAGGCCGTTGAGATAGCGGCCCGGATCCTCGGGATTGCGCGCCAGCAGGCGGCCGGAGGCGACCAGGAATTCGTAAGGCGAACGCATCTTTGTCAGCGGCGCCTGCCAGGCCTCGCTGGACTGAACCAGCGCGGTGGCCAGCGCCCTGAGATCGCCGTCTGTTTTCGTGAACGTATCCTGCAGCCTCGCCACCAGCGCCGGCGGCGGATCGTCAGCGACGAAGTGGCGCGCGAACTTGGTCGCGATGAATTTTGCGGTCGAGGGGTGCCGCGCGATGTCCGACAGCACCGCCTCGCCCTGTGCGACGCCCGCTTGCGCGTAGGTCTTGCCGAGCACCCGCTGCGGTCCGGGCTGGTGCGCATTGGCGTTGAACACGAAGCTGCCGGGCGTGCCGAGCTGGCCACGACGGCCGGCAAAGGTCCAGCCGGTGATGACGCGCGCCAGCGAGGTCACGTCGTCCTGGGTGTAGCCGCCGCCAACGCCGAGCGTATGCAGCTCCATGATCTCGCGCGCGAGGTTCTCGTTCAGGCCGCGATTGCGGTTGATGCCGGCGCGCGACTCCGGGCCGAGCGATTGCTGGTTGTCGAGAAAGAACAGCATCGCCGGATGCTGCTCGACGGCCTTCAGCATGTCCGGGAAACGGCCGAGCACATGCGGACGGATCGCCTCGCGCTCGAACGAGCCGGCCCACATCCGCGCCAGCGCGCCCTTGTTGGCGGAGATGCAGAAGTGGTTGGACCAGAACACCACGAGCCGCTCGACGAAGCCGCAATCGGCGACCACGCCGCGCTGCAGGCGCGCCAGCGCCTCGGCACGGAATGTCTTCTGGATGATGTTGAGTGGTTGCGCCGGCGGCTTGGGCGGACCAGCCACCGTCTGGATCGTCGGAGGCTGCATCGGAGCCGACGGCGTCATCGCCGCGTTGGCGCCATCGGCGCCCTGCGCCTGCATTGTCGGATCTTTTCCGGCGATCTCCTTGGCGGCAGTGGACAGCGACAGATTGCGCCGCTGCGGCGACTTCGTGTTCGGCCCCTGCGGCGATGTCTCGCTCGCGCCCTGCTGCGCGGCCTTCGCAGCATCGCGCGCCTGCTCGATCTCGAACTGATAATCGAACACCTGCTTGCCGAGTTCGGGTGTCGAGAGCAGGCCCGGCACTTCGAGCAGCGCGCCGTTCGGACGCGCCAGTTCCGCCAGCACGAAACCGCGCGGATCGGAGGCCGCGTTGATGAAGTCGCCGGACGCCCCGCCGCGGGCGCCGAATCCAAACCGGTTGAGGGCAACCAGCGCGGCTTGCGAATCACGGGCCATCAGAATTCCCTTAACGGCCTATCCCGGCTATATCAGTTGCCTGGCATCATAGCGCGGTCCGGGATGAACCCGAGATTAATTCGCGCATTAAATCGCGGTTAGAATGGACCTCTCGTCACACGATCGTTCCCAACCAGTATCTCCGCGCCGGCTTGCCTGCACGGCATGCGGCAGCGAATTTTCCTGCTCGCTCACGGGGTCGTGCTGGTGTTCCGACGAGAGCTTCCGCCTGCCGATGCCGACCGACGGCGGCGACTGCCTGTGCCCCGCATGCTTGCGGAAGCTCGCGGAACAGCAAGCAGCGGTGAGCGCAACGTGAAGGCACGCTGGACCGTCGACGCCGTCCTGCTCGACATGGACGGCACGCTGCTCGACACCGAGAAGGTCTACTTCGACAGCCTGGTCGCGGCGCTGAACGCGTGCGGCTACACCGACGACGTCGTCGCGCTGTGCCATTCCATGGTCGGCCTTCCCGGCCCGGTCTGCGAGGCGATGCTGCGCGACCATTACGGCGCGGCGTTTCCGCTCGCGGACGTCAACCAAGCGTTTCTCGAACATCGCGATCGGATGATGCGGCCGGGCCTGCCGCTCAAATCAGGCACGCTCGATCTGCTCGACGCCATCGCCGCCGCGGAGCGCCCGATGGCGATCGTCACCTCGTCGTCGCGCCGCTCTGCTGAACGCAACCTGACGCTTGCCGGCATCCGCGACCGCTTCGAGACGCTGCTGACGCTTGACGACGTGACACACGGCAAGCCGGACCCGGCGCTCTATCTCAAGGCCGCCGCGCGACTTGGCGTGACGCCGGCAGCCTGCATCGCGGTGGAGGATTCCAACCACGGCGTCGCCGCCGCCCACGCCGCCGGCGCCATCACGCTGATGGTGCCGGACATGGCGCCGCCGACCGAAGCGACCCGTGCAAAATGCGCGGCCGTGCTGCCGGACCTCAACGCGGTGCTGGCGCTGCTGCAGGAGCGCGGCGCGCTTTAATCGTCATTGCGAGAAGGTCTCGCCGCAGGCTGCTGCACCTCTCCCGCTTGCGGGGGAGGTCGTATCGCATCGAAGATGCGATACGGGTGGGGGCTCTCTCCACGATGTGACTCGTGGAGAGAGCCCCACCCCAGCCCTCCCCCGCAAGCGTAGGGCTATCGCATATGGAATGAACCGATTCTTCCGCGCCGTCATGGCCGGGCTTGTCCCGGCATGACGAGTTTGTGGGAACTCCGATCGCCTCAAACGGCCATATGCGATTGCCCTGCCCGCAAGCGGGAGAGGGAGCGCATCGCCTTCGCGACTACCATTCCACCTACTCTCGTCATGTCCTAACCCCGCTTACGCCGCGGTCTCGCCAGCGCCGTCGCAATCAGCGTGCGCGCGGCCTCGCCGGCCGTTTCCATATAGCTGGCGTCACGGTGCAGCAGCACCACGGCGAACGATCCATCCAGTAGCAAGAGGATCTGCCGCGCCAGCTTGAACGGATCGGCGATCCCCTCGTCCGCGAAGGTCGCGCGCAGCCAGTCCTCGAACTTCTTCTTGTGCGCGGCGCCGATCCTGATCGCGGGATGCCCGGGCATGTTGGCGAGTTCGGCGGAGGTGCGCAGGAAGCCGCAGCCCTTCCACTTCGGATGTCGCGCCGAGCGCGCGAGGTTCTTGAAGATCGCCTCGACCTTCACCGCCAGGCCACCCTCGGCCTCCGCGAACCACCTTCGGAACAGCGCGAGATTGGGCTGGTCGCGCGCGGCGAGATAGGCAGCGACCAGATCGTCCTTGCTCTTGAAGTGATAGTACAGCGTGCGCTTGGTGAGGCCGGCCTTGGCCGCAACCTCGTCGACGCTGACGCGGCGGATGCCTTCATTGTAGAACAGCGCGCTCGCCGCCTGGACGATGCGCTCGCGGGTGGGCTCGGAAGGTCTGGGCATTCTGCGTATGTATACTAACCAGTGAATATACACAAATTGCAGCTGGCCCTACATTCAGCGCTGACACGAAACAGCCATGTCGGAGACTGCATCATGCCCGCCCCCATCCTGCTCGAGATCACCGACGGGATCGCCCTGATCACCCTGAACCGTCCGGAGCAGCTCAACGCGCTGAACTACGCGCTGATCGATCAGCTGATGGCCGCGCTCGACCGCATCGAGGGCGACGCTGAGGTGCGCGCCGTGATCCTGACCGGGGCCGGCGAGCGCGCCTTCTCGGCCGGCGCCGACATCAAGGAGTTTTCCGAGAGCGTGAAGCAGGGCTCCGCCGTCGCGGTGCGCGACTTCGTCCGCCGCGGCCAGGCCATGACCGCGCGGCTGGAGGCATTCAAGAAGCCCGTGATCGCCGCGATCAACGGGCTCGCCTTCGGCGGCGGCTGCGAGATCACCGAGGCGGTGCATCTCGCTGTCGCCAGCGACCGCGCGCAATTTGCAAAGCCCGAGATCAAGCTCGGCATGCCGCCGACCTTCGGCGGCACGCAGCGACTGCCACGGCTGGCGGGACGCAAGCGCGGACTTGAATTGCTGCTGACGGGCGATCCGTTCCCGCCCGAGCATGCGCGCGAGATCGGGCTGGTCAATCAGGTCGTGCCGCACGATCAGCTGCTGACCGCCACGCGCGAACTCGCCGGCCGGATCACCAGGCATTCGCCCGGATCCGTCGCCGGCACCATCACCGCGGTGACGCGCGGGCTCAACATGCCGATTGCCGAGGGCCTTTTGGTCGAGAGCGAGCAGTTCGCCGCGCTGGTGCCGGGCCGCGATCTCGCCGAGGGGCTCGCGGCGTGGAAGGAACGGCGGCCGGCGAGGTATGTCGGGGCTTGAAAACCCGCAAGTGCTACATCCGTCATTGCGAGCGAACGAAGCAATCCATCGACCCGCATACGCGGAAAGATGGATTGCTTCGTCGCTTCGCTCCTCGCAATGACGGAGGAGTTCGCCCTACCGCACCACCGCCGCGGTCTGCCCGAACAGCAGCTTGCGCTCTTCCTCGGTGCGGATCGCGGGCTGGCCGAAATTCGGATTGACCTCCTTCGCCTTGGCATAGGCGCGCTCGGTCGCCGGGCGCTTGCCGATCGTCTCCAACCAGCGCTTCAAATGCGGGAAATCGTCGATCTCCTGGCCCTGGTTCTTGTAGGGCACGACCCACGGATAGCTCGCCATGTCGGCGATCGAATAGTCGCCGGCGACGAATTCGCGGTCGGCGAGCCGCTTGTTGAGCACGCCGTAGAGCCGGTTGGTCTCGTTGACATAGCGGTCGATCGCGTAAGGCAGCTTCTCGACGGCGTAGTTGCGGAAATGGTGGTTCTGCCCCGCCATCGGCCCGAGCCCGCCCATCTGCCAGAACGTCCACTGGATCGCGTCATAGCGGCCATGGATATCGGCCGGCAGGAATTGTCCGGTCTTCTCGGCGAGATAGAGCAGGATCGCGCCGGACTCGAACAGCTGTAGCGGCTTGCCGCCGCCCTTCGGCGCGTGATCGAGAATTGCGGGGATGCGGTTGTTCGGCGCGATCTGCAAAAAATCCGGCTTGAACTGATCGCCTTTGCCGATGTTCACCGGGAAAATCCTGTACTCCAATCCGGTCTCCTCAAGGAACATCGTTACCTTGTGACCGTTCGGCGTGGACCAGTAGTGGAGATCGATCATGGGCGTGATCCTGCATTGCCAGGGACCGCCGATGCCGCGCATCGGCGAGAAAGATGCGAATGCATGGAGTTGGACGCATAACCGCAGCCAAGTCAATGGCGCGCGCATTGCACCGCGCGCGAATGTGATCTGCAAGCAGCGCAAGTACCCGATTGAGCCGCGTCCCGATTGCTCCTAGGCTCAACGTGTTTGGTATTGAAAGGTTTTCAAAACACGGGGGATTGCGATGACACGGGATTTGGCACGACGTGATTTCCTGAAAGGTTCGGCGGCGCTCGCCGGCGCCGCAGCCGCGGGCGCCTTCTCCTGCGTCGAGATCGCGAGCGCCGCACCGATCGAGGTGCCGACCGTCGACAAGCTCTCGATCCGCGTGCTGGTCGATTCCAGCTTCGATTTGTTCTTCAAGCCGAAGCAGTCGGGCGGCGTCACCATCGCGCCGCCGCCGCGCTCCGCCGACTACCAGAAGTCGCTGCACAATGAATGGGGCCTGTCGCTGTGGCTGGAGTCGGAGGCCAAGGGCGCGCAGCGCACGCTGATGCTCGACTACGGCTACACGCCGGAGGTGCTGCTCAACAACATGGCGCTGGTCGGCGTCGATCCAGCGATGCTCGACGGCCTGATCGTGAGCCACGGGCATTACGATCATTTCGGCGGCCTCAACGGCTTCCTCGACAAGTTCCGCGACAAGCTACCGGCCGACGTGAAGCTCTATGCCGGCGGCGAGGACAATTTCTGCCACCGCGTCAGCGCAACACCGACCAAGGGCCAGTTCAACGATTTCGGCACGCTCGATCGCCGCCAGCTCGCCGCGCAGCGCGTCACCACGGTGCTGTGCGAGACCCCGACCGTGATCGCGGGCCATGCCTTCACCACCGGCAAGATCACCCGCCGCAGCATCGAGCGTGTGCTGCCGCAGACCTGGGTCGAGTTCGGCATCAAGGACGGGCTCGGCTGCAATGCCAGTCACTATCTGCCGGCCGAGATGGACGGCAAGATCGTGCCCGACGAGCACATCCATGAGCACGCCACCTGCTTCAACGTGCGGGATTTCGGCCTCGTCGTGATCTCGTCCTGCGGCCATGTCGGCATCGTCAATTCGGTGAAGCAGGCACAGGAGGTCTCCGGCATCCAGAAGGTTCACGCCATCGTCGGCGGCTTCCATCTCGGGCCGGCGCCGAAGGATTACCTCACCGAGGTGGTCGCCGAGATCAAGAAGCTCGACCCCGACGTGCTGATCCCGATGCATTGCTCCGGGCTCAACTTCGTGCAGGAGGCGACCGCGCAGATGGGCGACAAGGTGCTGGTCACGACGACGGGCAGCCGCCTCTCCTTCGGCATATGATCGCGCCGATCCCGCGCGTCATTGCATTCGCTGGCGCGGGCCTGGCATTCGCTGGCGCGGGCCTGGCATTCGCCGGCGTCGGCCTGTGGCTGACGCTGGCGCCGGTGCTGGCCGCCGATGCGCCGCCGCAATCGGCGCGCTCGGCCGCCGAGATCATGGACATCCTGATGTGGAACAGGGAGCCGGTCGGCGGCCCGTTCGCGCTGACCGATCAGGCCGGCCATGAACGCACCGACAAGGAGTTTCGCGGCAAGCTGATGCTGATCTATTTCGGCTTCACCACCTGCCCCGACATCTGCCCTACCGATCTGCAGGCGATCGCCCTGGCGCTCGACAAGCTCGGCCGCGACGGCGACCAGGTGCAACCGATCTTCATCACGGTCGATCCCGAGCGCGACACCGCGGCGCATCTCGCAGACTACGTGCCGATGTTCCACCCGCGCCTGATCGGACTGACCGGCAAGCTGGATGCGATCCGCAAGCTCGCTGACGCCTACAAGGTCTACTTCGCGCGGGTGCCGCTGAAGGATGCCGGCGACTACACCGTCGATCACACCGCCTACATCTATTTGATGGACCGCGAGGGCAATTATCTCGGCTTCTTTCCGCCGGGGACGTCGGCCGACCGGATGATCGAGATCATCCGGCCACGGCTCGCCGAACCGGGACGCTGACATCAGCGATTGGCAATTCCAGCAACGCGATCGGTGCACCTCTCCCCGATGGGAGAGGTGACAATGACGGCAGCGGTCGGCCTCAATGCATCCGCCCGTGCGCGCGCAAGAATGTCTCGCCGCTTTCCGTCACCATTACCCGTATGCCCTCGACCGAGGGACGGCGCGCGACGTAGCCGCGATCGACGGCGTCCTCCCAGATCGTCAGCCGCGGGCATGAGGTGCGCCAGACCTCGAGCACCTCGGCATAAGGCCGCGGCTCGCGCGCCACCCATTCCACGAGATCGAGCACCAGGGCGTCTGTGGTCTCTGTCATGTGGTCCTCGCCGGGGTCAGCAGGGATTCACTGTCTCCGGTATTTCTGCGCCGCTTGGCCTCTTCCGGCAAACTGAGTTATCTTGACCTTGCATCAGTTTTCCTGAGGGTTCATGCGGCGGCTGCTCTTTCTCAACGGCATCAAGGCGTTCGAAGCCGCGGCGCGGACCGGCAGCTTCGCGGCGGCGGGCAGCGAGCTCAATGTCTCGGCCGCCGCGATCAGCCGGATGGTGCACCTTTTGGAGGAGCGGCTCGGCGTCGCGCTTTTCGAGCGCAAGGCCAACCGCCTCGTCACCACGCCGGCGGGCCGCGCCTATCAGGGCGGGCTGACGCCGATCTTCGACGCGCTGGCGAGCCTCACCGCGCAGGTCACGGCATCCGCGAGCGCGCGGGTGCTGACCGTCGGCGTCGGACCGACCTTTGCGCTGAAATGGATGATCCCGCACCTTGCCGAGTTCCGCAAAGCGGAGCCCGACATCGAGGTGCGGATCACGACCGGCGGCATGGCGGTGCCGTTCGCCGACGACTGGAGCTGCGGCATCCAGCTCGGCGACGGCCAGTGGCCAGGCCTCGTCGCCGAGCCGCTGTTTGCCGCCGACCTGATGCCGGTGTGCACGGCGCGGCTCGCCAACACCCTGAAGCGCCCCGCCGACCTCAAGGGCCCGAGCCTGATCCGCGTCGCGCATTCGCCCGACGACTGGCCGTCCTGGCTGAAGGCGGCGGGCGTGCCGCGCCTGACCGCGCGCGGGCCGGAATTCCAGTTCTACGGCCAGGCGCTGCAGGCAGCTAGCGACGGGCTCGGTATCGCGATGGGCATTCGGCCCTATATCGACGACGATCTCGCTGCCGGCCGGCTGGTGGCGCCGTTTGCGCTCAGCGTGCCCAAGGGCATGCGCTGGTATCTGGTCTATCGCGGCTTCCACGCCGAGCAGCGCGATTTCGCCGCGTTCCGGCGCTGGATCATCCGCGCCGCGGCGGAGCCTGCCACCCGCCGCAAGGGATCGCGCAGTGCCTGACGAGACCGTCGATACGCTGGTGATCGGCGGCGGCCAGGCCGGGCTCACCATGAGTCACCGGCTGAAGCAGCGCGGCATCGCCCATTTGGTGCTGGAGCGGGGGCGCATCGCCGAGCGCTGGCGCAGCGAACGCTGGGACGGCCTCATGTTCCAGTTTCCGAACTGGTCGGTGCGGCTACCGGATTTCGCGTTTCCGCACAGCGATCCCGACGGCTTCTCGGACACCGCTGCCATCATCGCCTTCATTGAGAACTACGCCGCGTTCGTCGCGCCGCCGATCCGCTGCGGTGTCGCGGTCACGAAGCTGCGCCGCGACGCCGGCGGTTTCCTCGCCGAATTTGCCGGCGGCAGCATCGTCGCCCGCAGTGTTGTCATGGCCACGGGCCCCTACCAACGGCCGCTGCGGCCGGACCTGCTGCGCGATCACCCCGGCCTGTTCCAGGTCGATGCCGCCGGCTACAAAAATCCGGCGCAATTGCCTGACGGCGCGGTGCTGGTGGTCGGTGCCGGCGCCTCGGGCGCGCAGATAGCCGAAGAGCTGATGCTCGCCGGCCGCGATGTCTTCCTCTCGATCGGACGTCACAACCGCCTGCCGCGCCGCTATCGCGGCCGCGACCTGATCTGGTGGCTGGCCGAAATGGGCATCGACCGGACGCCGGTCGAGCAGCGCGGCCCGTCGCGGCTGCTGCCGGTGATTTCCGGCGCCCATGGCGGCCACACTGTCGATTTCCGCCGCTTCGCCGCCGGCGGCGTGACCCTGCTCGGCCGCGTGACGGCGGCGCGCGACGGCGTGCTCGAGATCGCGCCCGATCTCGCCGCCAACATCGCCAATGGCGACGCCTATTACGCGACGTTCCTCGGGATCGTCGACGACTTCGTCGCGGCGCGCGGCCTCGATCATCCCGAAGATCCCTTGGCGCGCCTCCGCCTGCCCGATCCGCCGTGCCTCACCGCGCCGCTCAATGCGATCGACCTGCGCGCCGCGCGGATCAGGAGCGTGATCTGGGCCACCGGCTACGGCCTCGATCTGAACTGGATCGACATACCGCTGCTGGATGCCGACGGGGCCCCGCGACATCGCCACGGCGTCTCCGACGTGCCGGGCCTCTATTTCCTCGGCCTGCAATGGCTGTCGAAGATGAAATCCTCGTTCCTGTCGGGCGTCGGCGACGATGCCGCCGTGCTCGCCGACCACATCGCGAGCCGCCGCTAGCTCCGGGTTCCTTTGCTGCGCGGAAATAAACCCGGCGAGTTGTGAACTGCTTCACATTTGGCGCAACGCGCTCGTGCTTCCTATGAGAAGGGCGTTTCGAGGTCGCACATGATTTACAGCGGTTTTGAGATCAAGTCGTTCGAAGTGGGGAAGGGGCAATGGCACGCCAGGGTTCAACGGGTCGATCAAAGGCCGGTCGTCATCGATGGCATGCTGTTTCCGACGCTCGACATCGGCTTTGCGTGGTCCGATCCGGATGCGGCGATCGCCGACGCGAAGCGGGCTATCGACCGGTTCCCGCAACGCTATGGCATGACAATGCCGGCGGCCGAAGCGTCGGCGTGACCGGCAACGTCGTGGTTGCCGTCCCGCAATGCGAGCCGGATCCGGTCTGGCCGGCGCAGGTCCGCACCAGCTGCCCGGAATGCGCCGCATCGCTTTCGCTGCTGCGCGTGATCCCCGGCCGCGCCGCCGAATACTGGACCATGCGCTGCGACGGCTGCGGCGGGATCCATCTCGACATCGTCGACCTGCCGCGGGCCTGAACTCCGCGACCGCGCGCCCCTGCTGACACCCTGCTGTCAGCAACCTCGCCCGCGCAGCTATCCGGCCGCCGTTTACCCTTTTCTCGCTGCCGGACTCGTCCCATATTCGGGGCATGGCGAAGACACCGAACACTCCGAAAAAGCCCGGCAAAACCCCCAAATCCAAAGCACACCGGCCCGAGGTCCTCCCGATCGGGCCCGCGCTTGCCGAATTGCTCAATCCGGCGATCAACCGCGGCGATGCCGGCATGGGTTCGGGCACCGGCCTGCAGCCGCCGCCGGACAATTCCTGGGACCGCCGCGCCGGCGGCGAGGCCGCCGCGCATCGCGCGCGGGCGTCGACGCGCGAGACCAGCGACGGCGTCGCGAAGCGCGATGCTTCCGGGCTCGAGGAGGCCCCGCAGGCCAATTACGGCACCTCGGCCACCATTCCGACGCTCGATCCGGAACTGGCGCGGCAGCTCGGCCTGCCGACCGCCGAGGATGACGAGGAGGCCCTGGCACGGCCGCCGCGCAGCAAGATGGAGGCGCTCGGCGTCAAGGCGACCGCCGACGCGCTGGAGAACCTGATCCGCGACGGCCGCCCGGAATTCCGCAAGGACGACGGCTCGATGCGGGTGTGGACCCCGCACCGCCCACCGCGCCCTGAGAAATCCGAAGGCGGCGTGCGCTTCGAGATCAAGTCCGACTACCAACCGAAGGGCGACCAGCCGACCGCGATCGCCGAGCTGGTCGAGGGCATCGACCGCAACGACCGCACCCAGGTGCTGCTCGGCGTCACCGGGTCGGGCAAGACCTACACCATGGCCAAGGTGATCGAGGCGACGCAGCGCCCCGCGTTGATCCTGGCGCCGAACAAGACGCTGGCCGCCCAGCTCTATGGCGAGTTCAAGAACTTCTTCCCCGACAACGCCGTCGAATATTTCGTCAGCTATTACGACTACTACCAGCCGGAAGCCTACGTCCCGCGCACCGACACCTATATCGAGAAGGATTCCTCGATCAACGAGCAGATCGACCGCATGCGCCACTCGGCAACGCGCGCGCTGCTCGAGCGCGACGACGTCATCATCGTCGCTTCCGTGTCCTGCATCTACGGTATCGGCTCGGTCGAGACCTACACCGCGATGACCTTCGCCTTGAAGAAGGGCGAGCGCATCGATCAGCGGCAGCTCATCGCCGACCTCGTTGCTCTCCAGTACAAGCGCACCCAGGCCGACTTCACCCGCGGCACCTTTCGCGTCCGCGGCGACGTCATCGACATCTTCCCGGCGCACTATGAGGACCGCGCCTGGCGGGTGAACCTGTTCGGCGACACCATCGAAACCATCGAGGAGTTCGATCCGCTCACCGGCCACAAGCAGGACGAGCTCGAATTCATCAAGATGTACGCCAACTCGCACTATGTGACGCCGCGCCCGACGCTGGTGCAGGCGATCAAGTCGATCAAATCAGAATTGAAGATGCGCCTCAACCAGCTCAACGACCAGGGCCGCCTCTTGGAGGCACAGCGACTCGAGCAGCGCACCACCTTCGATCTCGAGATGATGGAGGCGACCGGAAGCTGCGCCGGCATCGAGAACTATTCGCGCTATCTCACCGGGCGCCGCCCCGGCGAACCGCCGCCGACGCTGTTCGAATATGTACCGGACAACGCGCTGATCTTCGCCGACGAGAGCCACGTCACCGTGCCGCAGATCGGCGCCATGTTCCGCGGCGACTTCCGCCGCAAGGCGACGCTCGCCGAATACGGCTTCCGCCTGCCCTCCTGCATGGACAACCGGCCGCTCCGCTTCGAGGAGTGGGACATGATGCGACCGCAGACGGTGGCGGTGTCGGCGACGCCGAGCGGCTGGGAGCTGAACGAAAGCGGCGGCGTGTTCGTCGAGCAGGTGATCCGTCCGACCGGGCTGATTGATCCGCCAGTCGACATCCGCCCTGCCCGCACCCAGGTCGACGATCTCGTCGGCGAGGTGCGCGCGACGGCGGCAGCCGGCTATCGCTCGCTGATCACGGTGCTCACCAAGCGCATGGCGGAGGACCTCACCGAATATCTGCATGAGCAGGGCATCCGCGTCCGCTACATGCACTCGGACATCGACACCATCGAGCGCATTGAGATCATCCGCGATCTCCGCCTCGGCGCGTTCGACGCGCTGGTCGGCATCAACCTGTTGCGCGAGGGCCTCGACATTCCCGAATGCGCGCTGGTCGCGATCCTCGATGCCGACAAGGAAGGCTTTCTGCGCAGCGAGACCTCGCTGATCCAGACCATCGGCCGCGCCGCGCGCAACGTCGACGGCAAGGTGATCCTCTATGCCGACAGCATGACCGGCTCGATGGAGCGCGCGATGGCCGAGACCACGCGGCGCCGCGAGAAGCAGGTCGAGTACAACGAGGCCAACGGCATCACGCCGGAGAGCGTGAAGAAGTCGATCGGCGACATCCTCAACTCCGTCTACGAGCGCGACCACGTGCTGGTGGAGATCGGCGACGGCGGCATGGCCGACGAGGTGATCTCGATCGGGCATAATTTCGAGGCCGTGCTGAGCGACCTCGAAACACGGATGCGCGAGGCCGCGGCCGATTTGAACTTCGAGGAAGCCGCCCGCCTGCGTGACGAGGTCAAACGGCTGCGCGCCACCGAGATGGCCGTGGTCGACGACCCCACCGCCAAGCAGCGCAACGTGCAGAAGCAGGCCGGCGCCTATGCCGGCACCCGAAAATACGGCGATGCCGCCAACCTGCCGGCCAGCGCATTGAAGAACAAGTCGGCGCAGACCTCGCTCAAGGCAAGCCGCGGCGGCAAGTCCGGCTCACGCATCCACAAGCCCGATCTCGACGAGATGCACGGCCCGGAATCGCTGCCCTTCCGCCCCAGCGGCGCGCTGCCGGCAAAACCGTTCGGCACCACCAGCCGCATCATCCAGCCGACCGACTCGCGGCAGTCGGGTCCGGAGTTCGGCCCGTCGCCGCGCTCGAGCGGTGGTGCGCCGGGCAAGCGCGGCGGGTGGAAGAAGAGGTAGATCATGACGGGCGCCGAGCTGCTCGCCTTCCTGCGGATGCATCGGCTCGCGGTGGTCAGCACGGTTCACAACGGCGCGCCCCAGGCGGCGGTCGTCGGGATCGCGGTCAGCGACAATCTTGAGATCATCTTCGACACGCTGACCACCTCGCGCAAATACCAGAACCTCCGCGCCGATCCGCGCGCGGCGCTGGTGATCGGCTGGGACGCCGAGCAGACCGCGCAGGTCGAGGGCGTCGCGGACTTCCCGAGCGGCGCGGAGCTCATCGCCTGCAAGCAGGTGTATTTCGCGGCGTGGCCCGACGGGCTGGAGCGCGAGACATGGCCGAACATCGGCTATGTGCGGATACGGCCGAACTGGGCCCGGTTCAGCGATTTCGGCGCGGTCCCGGTGCGGATCGAGGAAATGATGCTGCCGTAAGTCACGTCGTCTTGAGGCGGTACCTGATCACGTCACATCGAAAACCGCATGGTACTTCACATCCCCCTTCGGCGGCTGACCCTTCAACACCAGCCGCTGAAAGTACGGGCTGGGCTCGCCGCCATAGGTCAGCGCGGGATCGCTCACGAAGCCGAAGCGTCCGTAATAGGCGGGATCGCCGAGCAAGACGCAGCCGTCGACATTCATCGCCGCGAGGCGAGCAAGTCCCGCGCGGATCAGCGCGCCGCCGGTGCCCTGCCGTTGCAGGTCGGGTGCGACCGAGACCGGGCCAAGGCCATACCAACGTCCTACTACACCTTCGATCCGGACCGGCGAGAACGCGACGTGGCCGAAGATGCTGCCGTCGTCGGATACAGCGACCAGAGAAATCGTCAGCGCGTCAGCCTGGCGCAGCGCCTCGACGATGCGGGCCTCGGTGCCGCTGCTGTGCGGCGCTGTCGCGAAGGCGGCCGCCGTGATGCGGCTGATCGCGGCGGCGTCTTCGGGGCGTTCGTCCCTGATCTGCATGCTCGCAGATAAGACCGATCGGCAACGGCGCGCAAGGGAAGCGCAAAGCTCGGGCAGATCATGTCGCGAGAATGCGGAGGTATGACGCACCGGCCGAACCACATATTCGCTGTCGTCCCTGCGAGGGACCCATAACCACGGACGATTATCGTGAACGACGGTGGAACGACGAGTCCCGTTCACTACAGTTACTGAGGGGTATGGGTCCCTGCTTTCGCAGGGACGACGTCCGGAAGGCGCCGCGGCCTCTCGGCTCACGCACGGATGTCTCTAGAATACTGGATCACCCGTATACGGGTGATGACTCGGCGCTGTTTGACATCTTGAATCGAGAACCACCCTCACCGTCGTCCTGGCGAAAGCCAGGACCCATTACCACCGGCTTTGGTTGTCGGCAGGACCGCGGCCCCAGTGTCGCGCAACAATTCGCATTTGGGGTAATGGGTCCTGGCTTTCGCCAGGACGACACCGAGAGTGTGGCCGCCCTACCCCGACCGCTTGTTGCTGGTGTTCTGGATCAGATTGCCGTGCGCGGCCTGCTCGCGGATGTTGTGCTTCTCGTCGTCGCGATGGCCCTTGGTGGTGTCGATGGGAACGCTGGGGGTGCTGCCGGGGCCCTTGTGGCTCTTGTTGTCGTCGGGAACGGGCTGGATGGTCTTTGTCTTTGGTTTCGTCATCATCGTCTCCGTTACGCATGGAGACAACGCGGCCGGTGCGGGCGGCGTTCCCGGAACGAGACTTCGTTCCAGGAACGTGGCTTTCACGTTCCCGGAACGTGGCTTCACAACCGACCCTACAGCTTCTCCTGCGGCGCGGGCTGTGACTGCGGCTGCTGCTGGCGCTGCTGTTTGGCATGATGGCGGCCGTAGAGGCACCCGGCGGCGGCGCCGAGCATGCCGTGATGGCCGGCATAATGACCGGCGACGCCGCCGACGATCGCACCCTTGATGCAACCCTTGGCGTCGGCAGGTGACGCCAAGGCAAACCCGCTGACGGCAATGACGGACGCGAGAACAATCGATTTCATGATACGGCTCCAATGCAATGCTGCCGCATCAACGGCGAAGCGGCACGGCCAGTTCCGGGAAGACGAAGCGGTTCACCATCGACCCCTCCGCCGGCAAGGCGGCGTCGTCGGATTGGCTGTTGTCGAACGCACCGCGACAGCGAGCCGGCGCGATTTCACCGGCCGGCCCCGGAGGAGCTCAAGGCCTCGTGGCCGATGTCGACGCCGGCTCACCGTCGCGCGGTGCGCGCTCGCATGATCTATTTGGAGACAACCAGGGCGGCGACGGCAAGCGGCATGGTGTTTCTCATAAGGAACTCCTGATCGCGGATGCGTCGCCCACGCCGAACCAACCGGGCGCGCGGGCGGAGGTTTCATTAACTCGCGGACAGCTGCCGCCGCACGGCTGCGAGGCGCGGCCGGCTCAGCCGATCAGTTCAGTTTCTTGCCGCCGTCGGTCACGCCGTCGAGGAACACGCCAGTTTCGCGGTTGAGAAACTCGACATCCGCCGGGAAGAAACCGCCGGCCGAGGCGTGGCCGGTCACGGTGCCCGGGCTGATCGTCTTGATGGTCACGCCTCCGATGTTCTGGCCCATCTGGTTTGGCTCGAATTCGGGGTTGAGCAGGTCCTTGGTGCCGGTGAGGATCAGCGTCTTCGCCTTGATCGACGCCAGCGCCTTCGCTGTGTCGCCGCCGAACCCGGCCGTGGTGCCGACATCGTGCCGGTCATAGGCCCAGCTCTGGTAGATCCAGTCGTTGGCGTCGAACAGCTTCCACAGCGCGGTCTCCTGCTCGGCCATCCAGGGCAGCACGTCGGGGCCGGACTTGAACTGCGCCGCATACATATCGGGCGTGCGCGCCGCGAGCAGCGCGACGATATCGCGGAACAGCTTGAGGCCCTTCTCCGGCGGCGCCTCGTAATTGCCGTCCTTCCACGCCGGATCGTTCATGATCGCCTTGCGCGAGGCCTCCATCACCGCGACCGACCAGGCCGGCGTCTTCGCGAGCGGCACCATCGCAACCAGCGCGTCCATGAAGTCCGGATGGCTGACGCCCCATTGCAGCGCCTGCATGCCGCCCATCGAGGGGCCGACCACGGCGACGACATGGTCGATGCCGAGCTTCTCCTTCATCAGCCGGTACTGCGATTCCACCATGTCGCGGATCGCGAATTTCGGGAACAGCATCCGCGGCTGCGCCTTCGAATTGCTCGGCGACGTGGTCAGTCCGTTGCCGATCGCATCGGTGCAGACGATGAAATACTTGTCGGGGTCGAGTGCCTTGCCGGGGCCGATCATGAAATCAAGCCGGTGATGATTGCCCGAGATCGCGGTCACCATCAGGATGGCGTTCGACTTCTTCGCGTTCAGCGTGCCGTGGGTGACGTAGGAGATCGAGAAATCCTTGATCGCCTCGCCGCTCTCGAGCTTCAGGTCGCCTTCGTTGTAGAGCTGGTGGGCAGGCTGCTGCGGCGTGTGTGCGAAGGCGGGCGGGATCGCCGGGCATGCCAGCAGCGACAGGATCGCGGCGAAGTGGGTGATGCGCTTCATTGGTCTCTCCCCATCGGGGCGGCTCTGTTCGGCCGCCTTCCGCCGCGAAGCATACGGGCCGGCGGCGCCGCGGCAAGGCCGCGGGCGCGAAGATTTAAACGGCGCAGGCGCGGAATAAACCGCCGCCTGCACCGCGACAGCCGCCCGTCGTCGCATCGCGCGAACCGGCGCGCCGCATGCATTTTGTGCCACAATGCACGCGCTGGTTGCCGAACCTAATCGCGTCTCGCGCGTCAAACATATGTTGTTTGATTGTGGAATGCTCCGGTTCACAATGCCGGGCCAGAGCGAGTCGGACCGGCGGAGTCGATCATGGGCGAGGATTTGAACCGGCAGCGCGTCTTGAACTTCCTCGACGTTTATTATGCCGGCGGCATCGAGGGCGCGCTCGATCGCTGCAGCGACGACGTCGCGTTTCTCGCCAACGCCCCGATCGACATTCTCCCGCATATGGGCCAGCACCGCGGCAAGGCCGCGCTGCGCCAGATGTGGACCACGATCCACGAGCGCTATTCGGACATGCGCTACGAGGCGCCGATCGTGGTGACCCAGGGCGACAGGGTCGCCGCGCAGCTGCGCGTGTTCTTCCGCAAGCGCAACAACGCCCGCGTGGTGCAGTTCGACGTCGCGGTGTTCTACACGCTGCGCGACGGCAAGATCACCGAGATCCGCGAGATCATCGACACCTTCGACCTCGTCCAGCAGGTGCTGGAGCGCGACGTCGCGGCGGCGCTGACCGGGCACGACGACATCGTGCAGGCAAATTCGCAACGCCGGCGTTGAACCTCGACGGTCCGGCGCTGACTTATTACCGGGCTTGTTGCGGTCGGGGCTGAAATCACCATGAAAGTCGCATTGCTCGCTGTGCTTGGCCTGGCGCTGGGCGCCCTTGGCGGCGCCGCCTTCGGCATCGGAGCCGGGCTTAGCTGGATCGGATTGGCCAGAACCTCTGGTATCGACAGCGGAACGCTGGTGTTTTTCACCTTCATGCCGCTCGGCGCCGCGATCGGCGGCATCGGCGGCGCGCTGCTGTTCGCGGTGGTGGCGATCCGCGACGCCGAGATCGTGATCGAGCGGCAACCGGTGCGGCAGCGCGACCGCTGAATTGCGGCGACCGGAGCGTTTTCGCGCGAGGCCTGCTCTCCCCACGTGGTGCGAGGTGGATGCCGGTTCGCATCAAAAAAAGCGCGTCAGAACCAGAATCCAGAGGTCGGCGGTCACATTCCGGTAAAATTCCGCGCAATTGTGCATTGCAAAAAAGTCATTTGCGTTTTTGCCGTTCCGCACTATTTCAGGCCGCAATAGCGATGTGCAGCAACCTGGCAAGGCGTCGGCGCTGACCCCCTGCCATCCGTTTGCGTTTGAAAATCCAGTTTCAGGACAAGGCCAAAATGACAGAGCATAGTCTCTGGCGTTTTTCGCGCGCATTGCATCGCGCGATCAACGAACGCCAGCTTGCAGATATCGAGCCGCTGCTCGATGACGAGGTCGAATGGTCCATCTATGGGCCGATCGATCTGTTTTCCTTTTTCGGCGCGCGCCGCGGCAAGGCCGCGGTGCTCGAGGTGATCCGGCAGATCGGCGAGAACCTCAGGGTTCACCGCTTCGACCGGGAACAGATCATGCTCGGCGTGGATTCCGCAGCCTCGATGCTGCGCTATTCGCTGACGGCACTCGACTCCAACAAGCCGATCTCGCTCCGGATCGCGCATTTCGCGCAGTTCAGGGCCGGCAAGCTGACGAGCTTCCGCGTGCTGGTCGACAGTTTCGACCTCGTCGAGCAGACCGTCGGCTACCCGATCCATCTGCCGCGCATCGCGGTCTGACGGCTTTTCGATTTCACGCCTTCGTCATGTCCGGGGCCCCTGCCCCGGCAGCGGCGGCCTGTTTTGCCAGCCCCGAACGGCCGCGCTCGGGACGCGCCGCGCGAACGCTGCGCGTTTGTCCCGGACATGACGATCACGCGTTGATCACTTGCTTTCAGAGCGCCGATGCCACAATTTTGCGCCACGGCAATGCATGCTGCGGCTCTGGAATTTGCGGGCTGGGAATGACTTTCACATTACGATTTGGCTGGGCAAGGCTGCAGGTGCTGGCAGCCGGCTTCAGCCTGGCGATGGCGCTGTCGGCCGGCGCGCAAACCCCGCCGTGGCAGATCGCTCCCGCCGCCCAGGATACCGCAGCTGATAACGCCGAGGCTGCGGCCGACGAGGAGCCGCCGGCGGCCAATGCCAATGACGCCGACATCCTGAAGGACATCGACGAGAGCAAGCTCGACTGGAGCCAGCTCGACACCGATTCCACCAGCCTGCCCACGCTGGCGCCGAAGCGTGCGGCGAGGCCCGCCAGCGTCGCCGGCAAGGATCCATCCTGGTCGACCAACAACAACGCCAACGGCTCGTCGGCGGTGTCGGTCAAGCAGTCGATCTCGCCATTCCTCGACACCCGCATCGGCGCCGACATGACGGTCGCAAAGCAAGGCACCATGACGACGTCGGAGCAGTTGTCGGAGCGGCTCGCCAATGGCGGCAGCCTGCCGCAGTCCGGCGGCTCGGCCTGGGCCGCGATCTCGACCGGCGGCGTGGCCTCGATCTGGGACAAGACCTCGGTCGAGGCGCGGGTCGATCCCTCCGCCGACCAGAGCAAGGTCGGCACCTCCTTGAGCAAGTCGGTGCCGCTGTCGGAGCAATATTCGCTGACGCTGCAGAACGGCTACAGCCTCATCCAGCAGGGCGTGGTCCCGGTGCCCGGCATCATCAGCCACCCCTCGCGCAGCTACGACACCGATCAGTCGGCGAGCCTGTCCGTTAACGACACCGGCACCAGCATCACCGCAGGCCAGACGCTGTCGACCTCCGACGACAGATGGCTGCGCCGGATCGGCGCCGAGCAGAAGCTGTTCGACGGCGTTACCGTCTCCGGCTCGGTCGGCGAGACCTCCCAGGGCACCACCAACAAGAGCATCAGCGCCGGCTACAAGCGCTCATGGTGAACGGTCTGTTAGCTCTATCGCGCTAAATGATCAGGCATTGCCGCAACTTGGCCCAGATGCGGTCAAATTCGGCGGCACTGATAGGTCCGTAACTTCATCAATTCGTCGTGCGGGGGACAAGCCGCGCTTCGCCATCGCGAACAAGGGGAAAGCCGATGAACGCCACCAACCGTACCGAGGAAACCGAAGTCGAAACGACGTCCGAGGTCGACACCAACCTCGCCGCCGTCTCGGAAGTCGAAGCCGGCATCCGCGACTTCGTGCGCAACGATATCGCCTATCTGCGCCGGCCGGTGGCGAGCCCGGAGACCGCGCCGACCGACACCAACACCGATGCCACCGTCAGCAACGTCAACTCGCTGATCCAGCGCGTCGCCGGCACCTCGCTCGCCGAGATCGAGAAGCTGATCGGCGAGCTCGAGAGCCTGCGTGACCTGCTGCATGCCGAGGGCCAGCGCGTCCAGCGCGAGATCTCCGGCTATGCCCAGCTCAGCCAGGCCGCGATGAAGTCGACGCGCATGATCGCCGACAACGTCTCGCAGTGGAAGCGCGCCGCCGACGGCCTGCGCAACAGCTGATACAGCTCAGTTTGCGAAACTGATCGCCGCCGCCTCCTGAACGGGGGGCGGCGGCTTCGCTTTGCGGCCGTGATTCAGCGCAGAACGATTCGTTATTCAGCGCGGTGTAAACTCCGCGACGTCAATTTTTGCAGAAGCCGATTTGAACGTCGGATGTCGAGCCCGCGTCCAATCCGGAATTCGCGTCCGGACCGCGCCTAGCCGGGCATCCAATTTGGAGACGAAGTCATGCAGAGCGTCCGGCCGGATAACGCCGCCGATCCGATTCCGCTGCGCCAGCCGCAGCAGGGCATCGGCACGATCATGATCCGCTTCATCGGCATATTGGCGGCCGCGACGGTCGTGATGGTGCTGATCTGGAATCGTTAAGGCATGATCCGGAAAAGTGTGAAGCGGTTTTCCGATAAGATCATGCCTAAACAGAAGCTTGATCAGGAGAAGTGTGACGCAGCCTGCCGACAGATCACATTGAAAAGCGCAAATGCACGCCACCTGCGCTCCCTCGAGCGCCGGGAGTTACAGACGGTCAATCAGCGGTCGATGCTCGCGGTGGTCTCGAAGGAATAATTGCCGTCGGCAAAACCCTTCACGACCATTCCGGTGGCCAGCATCACCACAACCGTTACCGTCGCGAAGATAATGCCGACGAGTTTCAGCGCGCTGCGATCTGCCATGGTATCCCCAGTCATTCTTGCCAGATGTCCGTGCCCTCAAACCATAAGGCAGGGACAAAGGTTCAGAATGCGTTAGCAAAAACTGAGTTCCACGCAACGCACAACTGCGTCGGCAGCAGAAGTCATTCGCTAACCATGGCGTCCGCGCAACATCAGAGGCGCGCGGGCAACATCAGGAACCGGGATTCCGCCGCGGCACGAAGGCCGTCGCAAGGAACGAGAACACCACCTCGTTGCGCTGATTGACGCCGGTGTTGCGGGCCTGAAGGATGCCCCATTCGGGCCGCTTTTCGGACGTGCGCTTGGTCTCGATCTGGTTGGTGAAACTGATGGTATCGCCTGCCAGCACCGGGCGGATCCAGCGCAGTTCGCGGAAGCCCGGCGAGGGCCCCCAGACCGCGATCTGTTCGCCGCGCGCGGCGGCTTCCGCGGCGAGTCGCTTGCCGTCGGCGACGAGCAGCTTCATGCAGACGCTGGCGACATGCCAGCCCGATGCGGCGAGCCCGCCGAACAGCGAGTTGCGCCCCTCCTCCTCGTCGAGATGGAAGCGCTGCGGATCGAACTGCGCGGCGAACCGCTTGATGTCCTCGGGCGTGAAGGTGAAGCAGCCGAACTCGCGCCGCGCGCCGATCTCGATATCTTCAAAAAAGCGCATGATCTCTCCTATGCGCTCGCGCCGTCGCGGCGGCTGACGATGATCGGCGACTCCATCTCGCACAGCATCTCGCCGCGCGCGTTGCGGATGGTGCCCTTGAAGGTGACGATGCCGGTCTCGGGCCGGCTCTTCGAGACGCGCGCCGCGACGACGTCGACATCCAGCGTCAAATCGTCGCCCGGACGCAGCGGCGCCACCCAGCGCATCTCGTTGACCCCGGGCGAACCGAGCGAGGCGGTGCGGCCGATGAAGCCGTCGAACAGCATCCGCATCATCAGCGAGCCGAGATGCCAGCCCGAGCCCGACAGGCCGCGGAGCATGGATTTCTTCGCCGCCTCCTCGTCGAGATGCATCGGCTGCGGGTCGAATTCGGCGGCAAAGGCGAGGATTTCCTCGCGTGAAACATGGCGCGGGCCGAACGTGCCGAAGCGGCCGGGCTTGAAGTCTTCGAAGGTCAGCGTGGTCATTGGGTGAGGATATGCCGGAGGGAAGCCCGATTGTGGCCGTTATTTGCGGCAATCACAACCGGCCCACTCGCATAGCTCGCCCCTGGACTGCCGGCGCCCGGTCCGGGGCTCGCCCAGGCGAGATGGTTTGGGGTTCTGCGTTATCGATCCCTCTGGTGCGGAGGCGCCTGGCGCCGTCCCGAACCATTGGCCCGGCAAAAGGCCTCGTCCCGACGGACGCCTGCGGCGCAGGGTCCCGGGATGAAGTGATCGCGCCGGCGGTCACGCAGTAGGATGGACGAGACGCGAATCATATTCGGCTGGCCGGGAGAACCATGATGTTCGATTTCCAGGATCTGTTTCAGTGGGACCGCTTCATCACGCCCACGATCATCAAGACGTTCTACTGGCTGGTGATCGCGGTCATCGTGCTGTTCGGGATCTCCGGCATCCTGTGGAGCCTCACGGCGATGGCGATCAGCCCGTTCGTCGGATTCATCCAGTTGCTCGCGTCGATCGCCAGCGTCTTCGTCGGCATCGTGTTCTCGCGCATCGCCGCCGAGTTCATCCTGATCGTATTCCGGATCAACGAGCATCTCGGCGCGATCCGCGATCGGGACGGGGCAATGCACTGAGGCGAACGACACCCGGCCGAACGCGACCGACCGCGGGGCTGTGGTTAATCCGAAGTAGCACCCGCGCACAAATGCCAGCGAAATTCCAACCGGGATTTTAAAACCGCTCGCGTACAGCCTTCCGCATTGCGCTTAAGACCAACGCGGGGGCGTCGTGAATTCGAGGAATGGCTTTGTTGCCGTGAGGCCGGGTGCCGAGCCGGGCTTTACGACCGAGGATATTTTATGGGCTGTCGGCATCTGGTCGGTGATCCTGACCTTGGTGCCGGTGATTGCGTTCTATCTGCTGATGGTGGCTTGAGGCCAACCATCGCGTCATTGCAAGCCAGCTTGCAAGTGTCAGCCAGGCAATCTGCGATTGCCTGGTCGCTTCAGCACACAAAAAACGCGCGAGTGCCGCGCGTTCTTTCCATTTCGAACGTAAGCGGCGTTGTTACGCCGCTTGCTTGTGCATCGTACCGGACGCCGACGCCGTGCCGCGGATCGCCTTGATCGAGCGTTCGATCGCGGCCCACAGCCGATTGATCTCGGCAGCAGCACGGCCTTCGGCGTAATATTCGCGGGCGCCTTCGCCCTGGCCGAGCGCCATCAGAAGATCGGCGCGGTTGGTGATCTGGCCGCTCCACACCGGTGCGCGGAATTTCGCCAGCGCCTCGCGCGCGATCGCGACGATGCGGCTTTCGGCGCCGTCACGCTGCGCGGGCGCGCCGTTGATCACGACGGCATAGGGCTTGCGCATCGAGCGGCAGGTCTGGATGGTTTCCTGCACGGCGTTGACGTCGAACACGCCGGGCCGCGCCGGAATGATCACCATCGTGGCGTTCTTGATGGAGTCGTCGACCACGGCTGATAGATTCGGCGGCGTGTCGATGAACACCCACTCGATGCCGTCACGCTTGGCCTGGGCAATGATCCCGCTGACCGAGTTCACCGCCGTCTTGATCGCCGGCTCGTTGGTGCCGCGCAGCTTGTGCCAGAGAGTCAGCGAGCCCTGCGGATCGGCGTCGATCAGCAGACAGGGCTTCGTTGCCTTGTGCACTTGCGCGGCGAGGTGAGCAGCCAGGGTACTTTTTCCCGAGCCCCCCTTACGCGAAGCGAAAACAATCACGTTCATACGTTGGCCTCCAGATTGACCCCAGGAGGCGAAAATGAATCAGCACGCTGATTCGCGAAAGAAAAAATTTCTTGCAATCCGCAAAGCGGCCAAGATTACCGGTGCGTTTTGCTTTTTGAGTCACACCGAACTTATGACGCAACCCCAAATGGAAGCGCTAAGCGTTTGATTTGACTCAGTGCCTAGCGTTTTCCGGCAGCTTTCGCACGCTCGCGCTCGATCCACTTGCGCTCGATCCAGCCGAGCAATTGCGCGGTCGGTTTCTGCAGGAACGGAACGTCCTGCGCGAACAAAAGGAGTCCGAGCGGCAGCATCCAGAGTCCGAGCACCGGCAGGAAGCTGAAGATGCCGCCGATGATGAGGAGGATCGCGAGCGGAATCCGCACATAGCGCGACGATGGCTTGCGCAGCCACGCGACGAAGCGCGCCGGCTTTTCCGGCAGCTTGGCTTCGAACCAGGCGAAGTGCCGATCGATCTCTTGCTTGTAGTATTCGCTCACGCGTCCCACTCCGTCCGTTCCACAGGCGGAACGGATTTGGCAAACCACACAAGCCCCACAGATGATGCTGCGTGACAGCGTCACAAGGCGTCAGTCTGTCGCGCATGACCGACTTGAAATCGCAGCCAGACGATCTATCGCGCATTTTCGCGCGAAGCGCACGATTGCGCGACGACACGCGTCAAGCTGGTGCCTCCTCGCCTGCGCGCGACGAGAGCCAGGTCAGTGGGCCGACTTCTTCGCCTTGTGCGATTTGGAGACCTTCCGCTTGGCAGGCCGCCGCTCCGCGCGCTCGCTCGCCTCGCGCGGATCGGGACCCGCGCGGAAGAATACGCGACAGGCCGGCGAGAGCTGCGCCTTGTTCCTGATCATGCAGGCCGTGATGCGATCGACGTCGGGAATCTCGGGGCTGCAAAGCCGGAACGCGTCCGGCGTACAGGCCTGCTGCTGGTCCGGCGTGTAGGCCTCACTTCGGCCCGGCAGCAGCAGCGCCGCCAAGGCGATGCTTGATATCAACGCAAACGAAAAACTCCTTGAACCGGCGATCCCCATGCATCCCCCCAAAGGTGTCACTAGGCGTCGTTAAGGCGTCGTGTCAGTCAGTTTGGGTGACGGGACAGAGAAGTGCAAGCGGACGCGATGACACGCCGGGCGACAAGGGCGAGCGACCTTGCTATGGTCTGATCTTGCGATGTCGCGCTGAGTGATCTTGCGGATGGTACAGTTGGGTGGGCTCGAACCACCGACCTCCTGTTCCACAGACAGGCGCTCTAACCAACTGAGCTACAACTGCATCCTGACGCGCGGCCCGCTCAAGCGGGGCGGCGATTTCGGGCGGAAACTAGGTGCAACGCCGCGCTTTGGCAAGGCCGTAACGCGCCGATTTCCGCTGTTATGTCGGGCCGTTCGACGGCCGCGTCCAGCAAAAAGGCCCGGACCGCTTCGGCCCGGGCCTTTCGCTGGTCTCCCAAACGGCAGCGATCAGGCGGCCGGCTTGTAGAACTTCGAGGCGCTGGCCTTGATCGGCTCGGCGGTCTCACTGGCGACCTTCTGGCCGAGCTCGGCCAGTTCCTTGGCCTGCGCGGTGTAGGTCTCGAACTGCTTGCGGGCGTGCGACGTCCACAGCTCGACCGCTTCGGTCGGCGACTTCACGCTGAACAGCTCCTGGGCGAAGTCGAGCGAGGAGGTGGTGTTGGCCTTGAAGAACTCGATCAGCTTGGCCGAATACTCGCTGGCGCCCTTGCTCACCGAGGTGAACACGGCCTCGACCGTCGAGTTGTGGGTCTCGGCAGCGTCCTTGAACTTGGCGTAGCTGTCGCGGGCCTGCAGAACGCCCTTCTCGGCGAACGCGCGCATCTGCTCGGGAACTTCAAACGGAATGATCGAGGCGGAAAACGGATCGGACGGGTTGGTCATACGTGTAATCCTTCGCAACGGGTGAGTAGATGTGACCATTGCGGACGTCCCGGAGCCCATCAGGCCGGGAGCGCTGAAATGGATCACGCTGCCTTGATTCACGGGAGTGCCCTTCGTCGGGCGCGCCTAATAAACACCCATATCATGTCAATTTTGTGCAACGCAACGTAAGATCGCGTGCGACGCCACATTTTTTATCTGGCGGAACAAAAGATTACCGCGGCCGACCGAGGCTGAACGCGCCGGGGTCGGCCGCGGCCAATGCGCCTCGTCAGTTCTTCGGCTTGACCGCGTCCATCGCGGCCCGGCTGACGGCCTGGCCCATCTCGCTGGCCTGCTCGGCGAGCGAGCGCATCTGGCCCTGCACATATTCGCTGTGCAGCCGCATCACGTCGCTGAGGTCCTTGGCCTTGAGCAGCGCCTGCGCGTAGTCCAGCGACGACTGCACGTTCTTTTCGGCATAGGACAGCGCCTTGGTCGAAAGATCCTTGGCGCCGGCGCGCACCGTGGCGTTGCGCTCCTCGATCTTGCCGGCGGTGTCCTTGGCGTTGGTCACGAATTGCTCGAACGCCTTGCGCGCCTGCTCAAAACTCGCCTCCGCCATCGACCGCATATCCTTGGGAATCTCGAACTTGGGGATCTCGAAATGGTCACGCCCGTTATCGCTCATGGTCGCTCTCCCTCGCTTGCTGATCGGCCCGCCGCTTGGCCCTGCGGGCCCAGGGCAAGATAGACGGCAGAATATATCGTGGCACTGCAATCGCAGGTGTGACGCGGCGCCGCCTGGTTCCGCATCGCGCGGCTCGCAGCAACCTCTCTTTAGCCCGACAACGCCAAACGGCTGTGGATCGTTCAGCCAAGTTAACGTTATCCCGGCTTAAGGCTGGGCAGTTTCGCTGCGGACATGGACCTGCCGTTCCCCAGTTGCGATACTAACCTTCTGTTAAGGCTGTCGTCCTGCGGCTGCCGGGCCTTCGGCTGAGCTTAAGGAAGAAAGCCAAACCCATGCGGTCAAATCTTGCGTGATGAGTGACGCGGAATTCCAGATCCAGGCGCTCGGCGATGTCAGGCTGGCGGATCATGCGACGGGCGCCCTGCCGGCATGGCTGTGGGCGGCCGACGGCGCACGGATTCTCTGGGCCAATCCGGTCGGCGCGCAGGTATTCGGTGCCGCCAACGGCGCCGAGCTGGCGAAACGCGGCTTCGGCCCGGCCGATCCGCACCGCCGGCAGGTCGCGCGGCTCGGCCACAGCCTGAACGCCAATGGCGCGGTCCGGCTGGAGCGGCTGCGCGGCTTCGGCGCGGCGCCCGGCATGCTCGCGACCTGCGGCTGCGCCCGGATCGACCTGCCGGACGGCAGCCACGGCATCCTGATGACCGCGCTCAACGCGACCGGCCGCGGCATGCCGCTCGCGGAACGCCTGCAGCGGCTGCTGCACGGCTTGCCGCGTCCGGCGGCCGCCTTCACCAGCAACGGTCTGCTGGTCGCAACCAACGAGGCGGCGCGTGTGCTGCCCGGCCTGCACGACCTCACCGAAGCCGGTCTCGATGCCGCGCGCGACGAAGCGCTGGCGCAGGGCCGCGCGGCGGCAAGCGTTGCGATCGGCCGCGTCGTGCTGCGGCGGATCGGCCACGGCGCCGATCGCGCGCTGGTCGCGTTGATCAAGCCGGCGCCGCATCTCGCCACGAGGCCAGCGGCGCCGATCACCCCTGCGCCGGTTGAGCCGGAGACGCCGGCGCGCGAAGCCCAGGCTCCCGCAGCGCCAGCGCAGCAAGAGGCCATGGCCGTGGAGCCGCCGCCAGCACCTGCAGTTGTCGAACAAGCCGTTGCGCATGACGAAGCGCCCGCGACGGCCTGCGCAGCACCGATCGCCTTCACACTGTTCGACGCGCTGGACCCGCAGTTGGAAGAGCGCGTCACAATCGAGCCGCTCGTCAGCGCGGCCAAATCCGAACCTGAGAATGCTGCTCTAATTGCCGCGGCAGCAGAGACGGCGCACGTAGAGGCGCCCGTCGAGACCGCAGCTCTCGACACCACGCAAGACGAAACACCTGCCGCCGAGGAACCTCTGTCGGAAGCACTGATCGAAGTGCCGGCCGGAGCGCTGGTCGAAGTGCCTGCGCAGCCTGCGTCGCCGCACGCGTCAGCAGAACAGGCAAACGCAGCGACAGCGCCCGTCGAGACTGCACCTCTTGACACCACGCCCGACGAAAGCCCTGCCGTCGAGGAGCCGCTGTCGGAAGCGCTGATCGAAGTGCCCACGGAGACGCACGCCGAAGAGCCCGTGGCGGAGTCCGCGCCTGATCTCGCAGAGACGGCCAACGCGCCGGAAACATCAGCGCCGCCGGCCGATCCCGCCCCCTCGCCCTATGCGATCGCGGATGCGCCCACGCCTGCGCCCGTCGCCGAACCGGAGCCCGCGACATTGGCGCCGGTGCCACCGCCATCCTGGCTCGACGAGCCGTTGCCGGTGCGGCGCCATCCGCTGCGCTTCATGTGGCAGATGGACCATGAGGCCCGCTTCTCGCTCGGCTCCGATGAATTCACCCGCCTGATCGGCCTGCACACCGCGGCGGGCTTCGGCCGGCTGTGGAGCGATATCGCCGAGAGTTTTGGCCTCGATCCCGAGGGCCGCGTCATGCAGGCGTTCGCCAGCCACGACACCTGGAGCGGCATCACGCTGCACTGGCCGGTCGACGGTGGCGGCCGGCTGCCGGTCGAGCTGTCCGGCCTGCCGGTGTTCGATCGTGCCAGGAATTTCGCCGGCTATCGCGGCTTTGGTGTGTGTCGCGACCTCGACGGGCTTGCGCGACTCGCCGCATTGCGCCGCTATGAGTTCTTCAGCGGCACGGTCGCGCCACAATCGCTGTCGGCCGATGTCGCGCCGGCGCCGCGCACCGTTGCGCCGCCCGGGCCCGCCGCGCCACAGGACAATCCTCCGCCGCACGCGGAGCCGCCGCCCGACACGACCGCAGCAGCACCACCCGAGGAATTGACCGAGCCGACAGCCGCAGAGACTTCACACCGAGCCGATCCGGATCACGCCGTGGAAACGCACGAGGAAACGCACGAAGTGCGTCACGACCCGCCACCGAATGTGGTGCCGTTCCGTCCCGCCGGCGACACCCGGCCGCCGTCGCTGACGCCGGTCGAGAACAACGCCTTCAACGAGCTCGCCCGTCAATTGTCGGCGCGGCTCGAGAACGAGGCCGGCCTCGCCGCGACCACGAACGACAGCGTGCCGGCCGAGCCGGTCGCCGAAGCGCCGCCCGCAAGCGAACCGCCGCAGCAAGCAGAGGCGCCAGCGCAAGAGGCGGTCGCGCAGCTGGAGACGGCGGCGGAAACACCAAAGGCCAGCTGGCTGACTGCGGCGGAGCCGGCGCCGCGCGCCGACTCCCGGCGCGACCGCGCGCTGCTCGATCTGTTGCCGGTCGGCATCCTGATCTACCGGCTCGACCGCCTGCTCTATGCCAACCACGCCTTCCTCTCGCGCATGGGCCATGACAGCCTGCACGCGCTGGAAGCCGCCGGCGGCCTCGACGCGCTCTATGTCGAGCCCGGCGTCTCGCAGGCGAGCAGCACGTCGGGCACCGGCACGCCGGTGACGATCTCCGCGAACCAGAGCACCGAACACGGCGCGCAGTCGGTGTCCGCGGACGCGCGGCTACACACCATCACCTGGGATGACGATTCCGCGTTGGCGCTGATCTTCTCGCGCACGCTGGACGAGGATGCCGCGATCGCCGCCGCATTGTCCGAGCCGGAGCCTGCGGCGGCCGCCGAGCCGCTGCTTGCGCCGGCTGAGCCGCAGGCCGGCCACGCCGACGCCGAGGAGCTCGGCGCGATCCTTGACACCGCGGCCGAAGGCATCATCATGTTCGATGCCGACGGCAACATCCATTCCTGCAACCGCAGCGCCGAGGCGCTGTTCGGCTATGACGGCGACGAGTTCGTCACCCGCAAGCTCGCCGATCTGTTCGCGCCGGAAAGCCAGCACGGCATCTTCGACTATCTTGCCAGCCTGAAATCGGCCGGCGTCGCCAGCCTGCTCGACCATGGCCGCGAGACGCTCGGCCGCGTCCGCCAGGGCGGCATCATCCCGCTGTCGGTGACGATGGGCCGCACCCGCGCCGATGGACCGAACTTCTTCGCGGTGTTCCGTGATCTCTCGCAAACGAAAAAGAGCGAGGGCGAATTGCGCGAGGCGCGGCGGCTCGCCGAACGCGCCGCCAACGCCAAGTCCGACATGCTGGCGCGGATCAGCCACGAGTTGCGCACGCCGCTCAACGCCATCATCGGCTTTGCCGAGGTGATGATCGGCGAGCGCTTCGGCGCGCTCGGCAACGAGCGCTATGTCGAATACATGAAGGACATCCGCGCCTCCGGCGAGCGGGTGATCGCGATCGTCAACGATTTGCTCGACCTGTCGCGGATCGAGACCGGCAAGCTCGACCTCGCCTTCGCCAGCCAGAACCTCAACGAAATGGTGGAGAGCTGCGTCGCAGTGATGCAGCCGCAGGCCAACCGCGAGCGCATCATCATCCGCACCTCGCTCGCCCACACGCTGCCGCCTGTGGTCGCTGACGCCCGCGCGTTGCGCCAGATCACGCTGAACCTGATCGGCAACTCGATCCATCTCGCCAATGCCGGCGGCCAGGTGATCGTCTCGACCGCGCTGTCGGATTTCGGTGAGGTGATGCTGCGCGTGCGCGACACCGGGCAGAGCCTCAACGACAACGAGGTCGCCGCGGCGCTCGAGCCGTTCCGCGCCCCGACGCCTTCAGATCAGGCCGGCTCCGGCGGCGTCAGCCTGTCGCTAACCAAGGCGCTGGTCGAAGCCAATCGCGCCAAATTCCAGATCAGGACCGGCGGCCGCACCGGCACGCTGATCGAGGTGACCTTCGCTCACGCCACAGCAAGGGCGTGAGCAGCGATCCGCCCTTCCCGCTCTTGCCGGCCGATTCCAGGACACTGCGAACATCTGTCGCGTCGGATCCGCGCGGCGCGGCATAGATCTTGCTGCCATTTAGCTCGTTTGAATTCATTGCCGTGCGGCCCCGCCCATTTTCCGGGCATTCGGATTTCACCGATGCGCTGTCTTGTCGTCGCCGATTTGCATTACTCATTGCCGCAGTTCGACTGGCTGCTGGCGGCGGCGCCGCAATTCGATCTCGTGATCTTCGCCGGCGATGCGCTCAACCTCGGCTCGGCGGTCGATTTCCGCGCCCAGATCGTCGTCGTCACGAAATACCTGTCGCGGCTCGCCGATCTCACGCGGGTGGTTTTCTGCTCGGGCAATCACGACCTCGACGAGCGCAACCCGGAGGGCGAGAAGATCGCGCGCTGGGTCGCCGGCATCCGGGAATTCGGCGTCGCGTGCGACGGCGACAACCTGACCATCGGCGACACACTGTTCACGGTATGCCCGTGGTGGGACGGCCCGCTGGTCAAGGCGCGGATCGACGAGCAGCTTCGCGCCGCGGCCGCGGTGCCGCACCGCCGCTGGATCTGGGTCCATCACGCCCCGCCGGCGGATTCGCCGACCAGCTGGGGCGGCAAGCGCTTCTTCGGCGACGCCGAGCTGCTCGGCTGGATCGAGCGCCACCATCCGGCGCTGGTGATCTCGGGCCATGTGCATCAGTCGCCGTTCATCCAGAGCGGCTCGTGGTTCGACCGGATCGGAGCGAGCTGGGTGTTCAACACCGGCCTGCAGCCCGGCCGGCCCCCGGTCTACATCGTGCTCGATCTCGCGCAGGACAAGGCGTTCTGGCTCGCCGCCAGCGACGCGCAGATGATCGACCTCAAGGCGCCGCTGTCGCGGCCGGCGGCTCCCGTGCACGAGGCGCCGGACTGGCTCATATCCTTGGATCGGATTGCCGATCCGAGCCTGGCGCGACCTGCATCGGCGGCAGGTTGATCATGCTCTGCAGCACCTCGCCGACCATCGCCAGATGGGTGCCGTGATCGGCATATTGATGCATCAGGTCGGCAAGATAGGTCGTTGCGACATGAAGCCGTTGCGCCAGCAGCTGCGCGATCAGCAGCGCCACCGCCGGCTGCTCGCGCAGGAACGA
Source organism: Bradyrhizobium brasilense (assembly GCF_029714345.1). Taxonomy (NCBI): domain Bacteria; kingdom Pseudomonadati; phylum Pseudomonadota; class Alphaproteobacteria; order Hyphomicrobiales; family Nitrobacteraceae; genus Bradyrhizobium; species Bradyrhizobium brasilense. The sequence goes on along the minus strand of NZ_CP121669.1, from coordinate 1,496,723 downwards.
CGCCGCATCGTCGAACTCGTACAGGACGCAATCAGCGGCCGTGCGCACCTTGGCGCTGTGCGCCCGGTCGAGCAGCACACTCATCTCGCCGAACACCGCACCGGGCTCGTCGATCACGGCGACCAGGCTGTCACCCTTGACGACTTCCACCTTGCCCTCTAGCAGCACGAACAGATGACCGGTCTTGCCGCCCTCCTCGATGAAATCCGTGCCCGCCGGCAAGCTGCGCCTGCGACCGCCGGTACAGTGATCAAGGATCGCTCGCATGTTTCATCTCCGTCTCCGGTCAGACTAGGCAGAGATGCTGTCGCGTCAAACGGCATTAGCTGGGCGTTCTGCCCAAATTGTCGGCACGCCGCCGCGTGACCCGCGGCGCGATTCCAGCCGTTTGCGCGTGCCTCAGGCGGGCGCGTTATGCTTGACCGCCAGGAAATCGCCGATCGTATCGAGGAACAGTTTTGGCGATTGCAGTTGCGGGACATGCGCACATCCCGGAATGACCCTGAGCTTGGCTCTCGGCAGGCCGCCTGCCAATTCGTATGACATCGGCGGCGGCGTCGCCTCGTCATATTCGCCGACCACGACGAGTGTCGGTACCGTCACGCTGCGTAGTTCGGCACGAAGGTCGAGGCTCGCCAGCGCGTCGCAGGCCGCGCAGAACACGTTGAGATCGGTGCGCAGGAATGCGTCGCGGCGATCCTGCATCAGCGCGGGATGCTGTGCCTGGAAATCCGGTGCGAACAGCCGGCGCATTGCGATGTCGGTGATCGCGGCGAGCCCCTTCTCGCCTGAAACCCTGGCCATGTTGCGAAACGCCTCGCGGCCCGGCTCGGAGAACGCCGCACCGCTGTCGGCGAGGATCAGCCGGCTCGCGATCGCCGGGTGGCGGATCGCCATCTGCAGCGCGACGAACCCGCCATAACCATTGCCGAGCACGATGGCCGGCGTGCCATCAGCCGCATCATGCACCGCGTCCGCCATCCGGTCGGCAATCGCGGCAAGGCCACCCTCGACCGCGCTCGACCGACCGAATCCCGGTAGTTCCGGCACGATGGTCCGAAACGACCGGGCAAGCTCCGGCACGATCGCATCGAAGCTCGCGCGATCCGACAGCAGCGAGTGAAACAGGACCAGCGGCGGCCCCTCGCCCGACTGGGCTGCGTTGACTGTGCGGTTGGCCAAAAGCCTGTCCATCGTCGCTCTCTTTCAAATCGCGCCCGAAATTCGCGCATTGGGGCTCCGAAGCGCCCCTGCGGACGATTGATAAATCAAATCACCCGGATTTCAAGGATTTCAGCTTGACGTGATATTTCACAGACGGCATTTTACAGGGCAGGAGACCCAATAAAATGATCCTTCTCCGCGAGAATATCTACGAAAACCTGCGATCTGATATTTTATCGTGTCAGCTTGCTCCCGGTGATGAAATACGAGAGCAGGATCTGGCCGAGCGTTACGCCGTCAGCCGCCAGCCGGTCCGGGACGCCCTGCTGCGGCTCGAGCGCGAGCACCTCGTGACGGTGCAGCCCCGCCAGGGCTACCGGGTCAATCCGATCTCGCTGTCCGACGCCCGCGATCTGCTGCGCTTCCGCCTTGCGCTCGAGCCGGCCTGCGTCGCCGAAGCGATCGAGAGCGCGCCCGACAGCATCCTGAAATCACTCGATGAATTCCGCCGCTTCTCCGGCAGCCATGAGGACTTCATCACCTACAATCGCGGCTTCCACTCGGCGCTGGCGCACGCATCGGGCAACCGCCGCATGGCAACCACGCTCTGCGACCTGATCGGCCAGGCCGACCGGCTGGTGCGCGTCAGCGTCTCCAATCTGAAGGGCCACGACCCGGCGAAGCTCGTGGCCGAGCATGTCGCATTGATCGACGCCATGCAGCAGCGCGAGGCGCGCACCGCGGCCCGCATCATCAAGGCTCACATCGCGGCGACCGAGAAGCGCGTGCTGCCGGCACTCAAGCGCAACGCCGTCATCGTCGAAGAGAGGTCATCATGAACATTCCGTCGAAGCCCGCGACGATCGACGTCGAGATCCACGGCAACTTCATCGACGGACGCGAGGTCGAGGCCGGAGACGGCGAGATGCTCGACGTCCGCAATCCCGCGACCGGCGACGTCATCGCCCGGATTCCGAATTCGACCGCCGCGGATATCGACCGTGCGATGAAGAGCGCGCGCGCCGCGTTCGAAGGCAAGGCGTGGGGCGGGATGGACACGAGGGCGCGCGCCCGGCTCGTCAACAGGCTCGCCGACGCGTTCGAGGCCAATCTCGACACGCTGTACCGGCTGGAGACGTTGAACAACGGCCGTCCGGTCAACGAAACCCGCGCGCAACTGTCGCGCCTGCCGGATTTCTTCCGCTACTTCGCCGGACTCGCGTTGTCGCGCCGTGATTCCGTCATCCCGGTCGAAGGCGCGTATCTGAACTACACGCTGCGCACGCCGATCGGAATCGTCGCCAACTGCACGCCCTTCAATCACCCGCTCATGATCTTGTGCAAGTCGCTTGCCGTCGTGCTGGCGACCGGATGCGTCACCGTGGTCAAGCCATCGGAATACACGCCGCTGACGACACTGAAGCTCGCCCAGATCTTCAGCGAGGCCGGGCTGCCTCCCGGCGTCTTCAACATCGTGCTTGGCCTCGGCCAGAGCGCCGGCAAGATGCTCGCCGAGCACGGCGACATCAACAAGCTTGTGCTGACCGGCGGGACCGAAGCAGGCCGCATCGCGGGCAGCGCCGCGGCGAAGGTGTTCGCGCACCAGACCATGGAGCTCGGTGGCAAGACGCCGGTGATGATATTCGACGATTTCGACGTCGACCGCGCCGTCAACTACGCCGCGTTCGGCGCCTTCATCGGCGCCGGCCAAACCTGCGTTTGCGCGTCGCGCCATATCGTGCAGGCCTCGATCTACGACGAGTTCGTCGAAAAGCTGCAGGCCAAGACCCGCACCATCCGCATTGGCGATCCGTTCGATCCGAACACGCAGCTTGGGCCGGTGATCTCGGCACGCCAGCGCGACCGCGTTCTCAGCTATGCGCGCTACGGTCATGAAGACGGCGCGCGGCTGCTCACCGGCGGCGTGGCCGCAAAGGTCGCGGGCCACGACAACGGCTATTTCGTCGAACCGACCGTGTTCGCCGACGTCAAATCCGACATGCGGATCTTCCAGGAGGAGGTGTTCGGCCCCTTCACCTCGGTGACCCCCTTCAAGGACGAGGCCGACGCGCTCCGGCTCGCCAACGATTCGCCCTTTGGCCTCGCCGCCGCCATTCGCACCCGCGACGTCGCGCGCGCGCATCGCGTGGCCGCCGCGGTCAAGGCCGGGATCGTCTGGATCAACGATCACCACCGGCTCGATCCGGCCTCGCCCTGGGGCGGCGTTGACGATTCCGGCATCGGCCGGGAATGCGGCACCGAGAGTTTCGACGACCATTTCAACACCAAGAGCGTGATGGTCGCGACCCACGAACAGCCGTTCGATTGGTACCGCGACACGGCCAGCCAGCGCCGGTTGAACTAGCCGCAGTCGAGCAAAGCGGCAAACCGCCCACAGATGGCGGGCCGCATCACCAGGAAACAGTCAAGGGGAGAGCGCATATGTCGACATCGGTCAATGCCGGGAGCCGCCTCGATCGGCTACCAATCGGACCATTCCATCGCCGGATCATGATCCTGATCGGGATCGGAATGTTCTTCGACGGTTTCGACATCTATATCGCCGGCACCGTGCTCGGCGTGACGCTGAAAACCGGGTTCTCGACGCTCGCCCAAAACGCCGCGTTCATCTCCGCAACCTTCGTCGGCATGATGCTCGGATCTTTCGGCACCGGCTTCCTCGGCGACCGTTACGGACGGCGTTTCACCTACCAGTTCAATCTGCTGCTGTTCGGCATCGCGTCCCTGGCGGCGGCGTTTGCGCCAAACATGGCCTTTCTGATTGCCTGCCGTTTCGTGATGGGCGTCGGTCTCGGCGCCGAAAATGTTGTCGGCTATTCCACGATGACCGAGTTCGTGCCGGCCCGGAGCCGCGGCAAGTGGCTCGGCTTCACCGCCGTCTGCGTCGTGACCGGCCTGCCCATCGCGCTGCTGGTCGCATCGGTCGTCGTCCCGCAATTCGGCTGGCGCGCGATGTTCGTGCTGGGCGGCGTCGGCGCCTTGATCGTCTGGTACCTGCGCAAGTCGCTGCCGGAGTCGCCGCGCTGGCTGGAGGCGGTGGGACGCACCGCCGAGGCCGAGGCGCTGATGCAGGCGATCGAGAAGGAAGCTTCCCAGGGGCAGCCCTTGCCGGCGCCCGCGGCTGCAACGCCGGCTCCGGTGTCGCCCGATCTCGCCACGCTGTTCACCGCGCCGCTGCTGTCCCGCATGATCGTCGGCGCGGTATGCCTGATTACCATCAATACGCTGCTCTACGGTTTCGTGACCTGGCTGCCGGTGTTCTTCATCAAGCAGGGCCTGTCCGTCGCGACCTCGTTCGGCTACTCGCTGCTGATGGCGCTTGGCGCGCCGATCGGCTCGGCGATCGGCGCCCTGACCGCCGACCGCTGGGGCCGCAAGCCCACGATCATCGGCGCATCGCTGATATCGATCATCCTCGGCGTGATCTATCCGATGATCTCGGATCCGTTCCTGCTGCCGGCCGTCGGCTTCGCGCTGACCGTGCCGATCTATGTCCTGGTCGCGCTGTTGTTCGGCATCTATATTCCCGAACTGTTCCCGACCGAGGTGCGGCTGCGGGCATCCGGCATCGTCAACACACTCGGTCGAGGTGCCACCATCGTGACACCATTCCTGGTCGTGATGCTGTTCGAAGCGCGCGGCGTCGCCGGCGTGATGGCCCTGATGATCGGACTGCTCATCGTGCAGATCATCACCGTATGGGCGCTCGGCATCGAGCCGCGGCACCGCAGTCTCGAGGAGCTCAAGGGCGAGGAATCACCATCCGCAATTCCGCAGGAAGCTTCGTGACACGGAGCGACCTTTCTCGCGACAGGCTTTGACGGCGCGGGTTGCCCGCGCCGTCGCGTCATTCCCACATCTCCGGCGTGACACGCCCGGCGAATCCGCAGTCGATGACCCGCTCCTGCGGATTGCGGTCGACGATCAGCCGCAGCAGGTCGGGGCGCGAATAATGGCCGCCGATATCGCACAGCGCCTTGGCGGCGAGCACAGCCTCCCGCGAGCCGTCCGCGATCAGGATGGCCTCGCCCTGCGCCGGACCGGCGATGACCTCGCCGCGCGGATCGATGATGACGCTGTCACCGCTGTACTCGATCGTCGAGAGTTCGCGGTAGCGTTCCGGCGTGATTTCGTGCGAGCGCATGCCGCCGACCGCGATGACGTAGCAGCCGGCTTGCGAGGCGAACGCTCGCGACAGCAACAACTGCCGCGGCCAGAGCGGCGTCGGCGACGGTGGCGCCACCGCAGGCTCCCGCCCCGGCCACGCCGCGACGTGGATCTGCGTTCCCTGCGCGGCCAGCGCATAGCCGGGCAGCATCGTGTTGTGCTCCCAGCAATTGAGGCCGCTGATCCGGCCATAGGGCCGCTCATGCACGCGCAGACCCGCCGCATCGCCATCGGCCCACACCGAGCGCTCGTTGAAGGTGGGCTTCAGCTTGCGATGGCGGCCGAGCAGCCGTCCCTCGCGGCCGATGAACAGCAGCGTGCAGTAGACCGTGCCCTTGGTCACGGCATCACGTTCGGCGATGCCGATCACGACATCCAGTCCCGCGGCCTCGGCGGCGGCGCAGAGCCGATCGGTCGTGGGCGAGGGAATCTCGACCGCGTTGTCGAGATACTCGGCCATCGCGCGAAACGTGTTCGGCCCGGTCGGCGCGTGACAGAAGAAGGGATAGCCGGGCAGCCAGGTCTCGCCGAAGGCGGCGATCGTCGCCCCCATGGCGCCGGCCTCGCCGATCAGGCGGCAGGCCTTCTCCACCGATGCGTCGCGATCGAATGGCACCGCGGCGGCCTGGACCGCCGCGAGCCTGAAATGCGTGTCGGATGTCATGGTTGTGCCCGCGTCAGTCGACGCCCTTGCGGGCAGCGTCGAGCGCGCCCGCAAGCAACTCCAGCGCCTTGACGCGCCGCCGTCGCGCCAGACGCGCCTCGCCGACCTTGCGCTCGTGCTCGCCGGCGATGAAGGCCTGGATGTCCGGCAGCGGACGAATGACGCCACGGCTGCCCCACTGGCCGTCGGGGACCTCGGTCGGAAACACCCAGACCTGCGGCGCCACATCGTCGAACGAACCGCCGGCGGCGCGCACCACCGCATCGGTGACGTCCTTCACCAAGGCCGCGCGCGAGGCTTCGGTGTACTGCCCTTCGGGGACCGTCGGGACGATGCGAAATCGTGGCGATGGCGACGGCTGGCCCGCCACATAAACGGCGGCCGGCCGATGCAGGAAGACAACGGTGACGCCTTGCGCAACCTTGTTCGCCGGATCGAATCCCTCGTGGCCGATCAGGATATCGCCGAGCTCCTTGATGAGCCGCGCTTCCGCTTCCGGCTTCAGGGCTCCTTCGGGAATTGTCACGTCGATCATCGGCATTGAGAGACCTCCTGTTGTTGACAGGACGAGGTCTATGCGCGGCGTGCTCCCGGCGGCAGTGGCAGTATCGCCATTCTCAGGGCAAATTCGGACACGGCCTTCTCAGGCGGCGGGAGCCCTGCGCACGAACCGGCGCTGGTATTCGCGGGGCGAGAGCCCGGTTTCGCGCTTGAACAGACGACGGAAGGTCGACAGATCGTTGTAGCCGACGCGCGCGCTGACCGCGTCGAGCTTCAGCCGCGTGGTTTCGATCAGGCGCTTGGCGACATCCACCCGCAGCGCCTGCAGATATTGCAAGGGCGCCTCGCCGACCGCCAGCTTGAAGCGGCGGTTCAACGTCCGCTCGCTGACCGAAAGGTCGCGGGCCAGCCTGGCAAGGCTGAAGCCCTGCTGCAGCGACTTCTCCATCATACTCTGCGCCCGCGCCACCAGCGCATCGGAGTGCTGCGTGTCGGACGTGCGGCTGACATAGGGGGCCTGCGAGATGCGATTGCTGTCGATCAACATGAGCTTGCCGGTCTCGGCGGCGACATCGGCACCGGCGAACTTCTCGACCAGCCGAAGCGCGAGATTGAGCGAGGTGGTCACCGCGCCGGAGCAGACAATGCGGTTCTGCTCGGTGAGGATCTCGGCGACGCGCAGATCCACCGCCGGGTAGCGCATCGCGAATGTCCGTCCCCTCGCCCAATGGGTGGTCGCAACCCTGCCGTCGAGCAGGCCGGCCTCGGCGAGGATGAAGCTGCCGGTGCAATAGGACGCGAGCAGGGTACCGCGCTCATGCTGCCGGCGCAGAGCCGCGAGCAGCGGCTCGACGGTATCGAGGCGCGCGAAGAAACGTTCGATATCGCCGACGAACGGTCCCGGGATCACCACCGCGTCTGCCGAAGACCGCGCGCCGATCAGCCCATCGACGCCGATGACCTGGCCTGACGCCGTCTGGACCGGCCGGCCATTCAAGGACTCGACGCGCCACCGCAGCTGTGACGGCATGCCGCTGCGACGTCGCGGCCGCCGCGCCGTCACCGAATTGGCGGCGGTGAACACGTCGACAATCCCCGCCACGCCCGAAGCGAGGATGCCGTCATAGACCCAGATCCGGATGAGTGGCATGGCCCGTGTCCGATTTTGCACATCATGGTGCAATTCTGCCATTGCATGGACGACCGGACAAGCCGGCGACGGCGGGCGCCGAATGTGCCGCGCCGTGTGGCTGCCCGACGGGCAACTCAGCAAAAACCTGTCAACTCGGACAAGCCATGTCGCGAGAATGCGGGCGTATGACTCACAAATCGTGCCGCACACCCACTGTCGTCCCGGCGAAGGCCGGGACCCATAACCACCGACGCGAATTGTCATGCGCGATTGCAACGACGAGTCCCGCCTGCAACATCCGCCGCGGCGTATGGGTCCCGGCCTTAGCCGGGACGACAGATGTATATGCGGGCCGTTCGCCGTGCGCCCTATTCACATCGCCCGCGCAAATCTGCGAAAGCCGGGCGCGCCGGTCATCGCTTCGAAGGCGGCGTCGCGCTTCTCTTCGGCGAAGGTGAAGCCGGCCCTGGCGTAGCAACGTTCGGCGGCGTCGTTGCCGATCAGGAACGAGATCGATGCCTGCGTGTAACCGGCCGCCTTGCCGTCGGCGAGTGCGCGGCGGATCAAGTCCTGCACCAGGCCGCCGCTGCGATGGGACGCTTGTCGGGCGACATGCTCGATCAGCCAGTCGCCCTCGCCGCCTTGCACCCAGCAGTTACGGGCATAGCCGCCGCGCGCGACGATGGCATCGGCATCCATGCCGGTCTCTGCTGCGACTTCCTCGATCGCCGCACGTGCCGCGACGACCGTTCCGGATGCCGGCATCGCGCACAGCGCGGCGGCCGGCACGCCATCGACTTCAGCGATCAGGAAATGGGCGACGTGATACCATGACCGCACCCGCGCCACGGCGAGCCGCGTCATGAACGCCAGGCATTCCGCCTCGCCCCGGTCGAGCGCGATGTCGAACCAGCCGCGCGGCAACGGGCCGCGCTGCGCGGCCAGGACAACGCCGGCGATGAAGCCGGCGTCATCGGATCGTGCGGGACGGATCGAGGATCGTCCCGCGCCGATCATCTCAGGTGTTCTTCAGCGCGACGCGGAATTCGGCCTCGGTCTTGGCCTTGACCTCGTCGAGCGTGACGCCGTCGGCGAGCTCGATCAGCGCCATGCCGTCCTTGCCGTGCTTGTCGATGGTGAACACCGCCAAATCCGTGACGACCATGTCGACCACGCGCTCGCCGGTCAGCGGCAGGTTGCACTGCTTGAGCAGCTTCGCGCCGTCCTTGGCGGAATGCTCCATCACGACCACGACGCGCTTGACGCCGGCGACGAGGTCCATGGCGCCGCCCATGCCCTTCACCATCTTGCCGGGGATCATCCAGTTGGCGAGGTCGCCGTTCTGCGCCACCTGCATGGCGCCGAGGATCGATAGATCGATATGGCCGCCGCGCACCATGCCGAAGGAATCGGCCGACGAGAAATAGCTGGTCGAGGGCAGCTCGCTCACGGTCTGCTTGCCGGCGTTGATCAGGTCGGCGTCGACCTCGTCCTCATAGGGGAACGGGCCCATGCCGAGCATGCCGTTCTCGCTCTGCAGGCTGACGTCGATGCCGTCGGGGATGTAGTTCGAGACCAGCGTCGGAATGCCGATGCCGAGATTGACGTAATAGCCGTCGCGCAACTCCTTGGCGGCGCGGGCGGCCATCTGTTCACGGGTCCAGGCCATGTGGCTCTCCTGAAGAAATGGGTTTTAGGCGGCGGGCCGCGGACGGGTGTTGCGGAACTCGATCCGCTTCTTGCCGGTCCCGACTTCGACGATGCGTTTGACGAAGATGCCGGGGGTATGGATGTGGTCCGGGTCGATCTCGCCGGCCGGCACCAGGTGCTCGACCTCGGCAACGGTGACCTTCGCGGCGGTCGCCATCATCGGGTTAAAGTTGCGCGCGGTCTTGCGGTAGACCAGGTTGCCGGCGGTATCGCCCTTCCAGGCATGGACGATGGCGACGTCGGCGAACAGGCCGCGCTCCATGATGTACTTCTCGCCGTCGAATTCCTTCACTTCCTTGCCCTCGGCGATCAGCGTGCCGACGCCGGTCTTGGTGTAGAAGGCCGGGATTCCGGCGCCGCCGGCGCGGATGCGCTCGGCCAGCGTGCCCTGCGGGTTGAACTCGAGCTCGAGCTCGCCGGCGAGGTACTGCTGGGCGAACAGCTTGTTCTCGCCGACATAGGACGAGATCATCTTCTTGATCTGGCGGGTCTCCAGCAGCCGGCTGAGGCCGATGCCGTCGACGCCGGCATTGTTGGAGACGACGGTGAGGCCCTTGACGCCGGAGTCGCGGATCGCGTCGGACAGGGTCTCGGCGATGCCGCAGAGGCCGAAGCCGCCCGACATGATCATCATGCCGTCCTTGAGGAGACCATCGAGTGCCGATTTGGCGTCGGGATAAACTTTATTCATGCAGCGAATACCTGATGGAGGGCGCGGAACGGCTGTGGCAAAGCGGATTATTAGGCGAAATCTTCGCAATGCGTCAATCACGGCCCGGTGCGGCGACGGGCGGCGGCCCACGGCAGCAACATGGCCTTGAAAGCGACAAGAAAACCCTTCAAGTTGCGTGGGTTGGCAGGGGCCTCCGGCGAGAGCCCGCTGTGTTCGACGACGACCCGACAAAATTCAACCCGACCCGGATATGTCATTGACGATGGCCCAAGGAATTAAGCGCCTGGGGATGCCGATCGCGGCGCTTTTCGGCCTGGCGCTGGTCGGGCTGGTCGGAACGTCGTGGTTCCTCAACCGGGACGCGCTCCAGCGCGCGGTGGAAGCGCAGATCCGCGCCGTGACCGGGCTCGAACTCGTCGTCAACGGTCCGATCGACGTCTCGGTTTTTCCCGGCAGCTACGTCTCCTTTCATAATGTCGGGCTGAAGGGCGCCGATACCATCGGTCCCGCCCTGCAGGTCGACGTGCTGACCGCCAATCTGCGCCTGCTGCCGCTGTTGCTGCGGCGGTTCGAGATTGCCGACGTCATGATGCTCCGTCCGCATATCCACGTGGTCCGCGACGGCGCCGGCGAGAGCAACTGGACGCCGTTCGTCGAGACCATCGCCAAGGCGATGACGCCCGGCGCCGAGAACCAGGTGTCGTTCTCCGAAATCCGGATCCAGGACGGCGAGCTGAACTACCAGGACGGCACCAACAACATCTCCGAACAGCTCGGCGATATCGACCTGTCGCTGGCCTGGCCCTCGATCTCGCGCTCCTTTGCCGCAACCGGCCAGTTCGACTGGCGCGGCGAACGCGTCGACGGCTCGATCAGCGCCAGCGACTTCGTCGCGCTGCTGTCGGGCGACCGCTCCGGCCTGAAGGCACGGCTCGCCAGCGCGCCGCTGAAGGTTGCTTTCGACGGAACCGTCGCCAACCGCACCAGCCTGATGATGGAAGGCGTCGCCACCATGGACTCACCGTCGCTGCGCAACGCGTTGCGCTGGATGGGCCAGGCCCCGCCCGGCGGCGGTGGCGGCTTCGGCCGCTTCGCGCTGAAGGCCCGGGCCAATGTGGTCGGCGGCTCGGTCGCGCTCACCAATGTCAATGTCGAGCTCGACGGCAACGTCGCCGAGGGCGTGATGACCTACGCCAATAACGGCCGGCAGACGCTGCAGGCGACGCTTGCCGCCGGCAATCTCGATTTCACGCCTTACATCTCGACGTTCCGCCTGCTGGCCAGCGGCCAGCGCGACTGGAACAGGCAGCTGTTCGACCTGTCCTCGCTGTCGTCGACCGATCTCGACATGCGCCTGTCGGCGGCCAAGGTGACGGTCGGCCCGTCCAAGCTCGGCCGCACCGCGTTCGGCGCCAATCTGCGCGGCGGCGCGCTGGCGCTCAGCGTCGGCGAGGCGCAGATGTATGGCGGCATCGCCAAAGGCTCGTTCGCGATCGCGCGCTCGGATGCGGTCGCCGACGTCAGGGCGCAATTCCAGTTCACCGATGTCGATCTGCAGGCCTGCGCCAGCGAATTGTTCGGCATCAACAAGCTGTCCGGCCGCGGCAACCTGAACGTCTCGCTGACCGCCTCGGGCTCGAGCCCGTTCGGGCTCGCGTCGTCGCTCGACGGCACCGCGACGCTGAACGGGCATGACGGCGCGATCGCGGGCTTCAATGTCGAGCAGCTATTGAAGCGGCTGGAGAAGCGGCCGCTGTCCGGCGGCGGCAATTTCCGCTCCGGCTCGACCCCCTACGACAATCTCAGCATCTCGGTGAAATTCGCCGACGGCGTCGCGACCGCTGACGACATTCATGTCGAAAGCCCCACGGCGAAGATCACGCTGACCGGCACGGCCTCGGTGCCGTCGCGCGAATACGATCTCAAGGGCGTCGCCAGCCTGACCTCGGCATCGGCCGGCGGCAACGGTTTCGATCTGCCCTTCGTGATCCAGGGCCCGTGGGACGATCCGCTGATCTTCCCCGATCCGGAAAGCCTGATCCGCCGCTCGCCGGCCTCCGCTCCGCTGCTCGATGCCGTGAAGGATCGCAAGACCCGCGACGCGGTGCGCTCGGTGATCGAGCGCTTCACCGGCGGAGGAGCCGCACGGCCCGCGGCGGCGCCCGATGCTGCGGCAGGCGCGCCCGGCGGCGCACCGGCGGCGTCGGCCGAGAATGCGAAGTCGAACTGATCGAATCCATTCACTTTGCGCATCGATGCACCGGGACCGATCCACGCGCTCGCCGCAAACCCCTACACAAGTCGGCGGCGCGACATCTTTATCGGGTCACGGGCATGCGCTAGTGTTTTCTCCAACCGGTTAAAAAGCCGGCCTCATGAGGGAGAACAACGTGAGATCCAAGGTTATCGGTGCGCTATCAATTGCGGTCGCCGCGGTCGGCCTGTTCGCCGCAACTGCACCCGCTCTCGCCCAGGGCAAGACGATCACCGTCTGGTGGGGCAAGGGATTTTACAAATCCGAAGACGACGCGCTGCTCGAGACGATCAAGAAATTCGAAGCCAAGACCGGCATCAAGGTCGAACTGTCGCAATACGCGATCCAGGACATGATTCCGAAGACGGTCGCCGCGCTCGATTCCGGCACCGTGCCCGACGTCGCCTATTCCGACTCCTACGACGTGCAGGCGCAGGGCAAATGGGCCTATGAAGGCAAGCTCGAGGATCTCTCGGACATCCTGCTGCCGATGAAGGACGCGTTCGCGCCGAACACGCTGGAGACGGCGCTGCTCTACAACGACGTCGCCAAGAAGAAGGCCTATTACGGCTTCCCGCTGAAGCAGCAGAGCATGCACGTCCAGATCTGGGGCGACATGCTCGAGAAGGCCGGCTTCAAGGCCGCCGACATCCCGACCAAGTGGGAGGATTACTGGTCGTTCTGGTGCGACAAGGTGCAGCCGGCGATCCGCAAGGCGACCGGCCAGCGCATCTACGGCGTCGGCCAGCCGATGGGCGTGGAATCCACCGACTCGTTCCAGTCGTTCTACACCTTCATGGACGCCTATCACGTCAAGCTGGTCGACGACGACGGCAAGCTCCTGGTCGACGATCCCAAGGTGCGCGACGGGTTGATCCACGCGCTGAAGGACTACACCGACACCTACATCAAGGCCTGCTCGCCGCCCTCCTCCACGACCTGGAAGGACCCGGACAACAACGTCGCGTTCCACAACAAGACGATCGTGATGACCCACAACTTCACGATCTCGATCGCGGCCAAGTGGTTCGAGGATTCCACCAACCCGGCACTGACCGACGCGCAGCGCGCCGCCGGCAAGCAGGCCTATGAGCAGGACATCATCACCGCGTCCTTCCCGAAGGCGCCGGACGGATCGACGATCCGCTACCGCTCCGACGTCAAGACCGGGCTGATCTTCGCCAACGCCAAGAACAAGGCGGAAGGCAAGCAGTTCATTGCCTTCCTGATGCAGGAAGACAATTTGCGGCCCTATGTCGAGGGCGCGCTCGGCCGCTGGTTCCCGGTGACCAAGGCAAGCCAGGCGAGCCCGTTCTGGCAGGCTGACCGGCATCGCAAGGCGGTCTACAATCAGTTCACCGGCGGCACCGCGCCGTTCGACTTTACCAAGAACTGGAAGTTCACCATCCTGAACAACGAGAACGTCTGGGCCAAGGCCATGAACCGCGTCGTCAGCGAGAAGGTGCCGGTGGACAAGGCCGTCGACGAGTTGATCGCCCGCATCAAGCAGGTCGCGGGGTAACATCAACGATGACCGGCACTGCCGCCCCTTGCTCCGCGTCGTCCCGGCGAAAGCCGGGACCCATACGCCGAGGCAGTAATTTGGGAGCAGGCTGGTCGACGGCTTTCTGGCAACGGCCGGGCCCTGTGGTTATGGGTCCCGGCCTTCGCCGGGACGACGACGTAGGCGACATCTTAGAGTAACCGAATGGCGATCACACTCTCCGCATCCGATGTCCCCTCGCCGCCGTTGTCGGCGCGGCTGTCGCCGCCGCAGGTCTGGGGCATCGTGCTGCTCGCGCCCTATCTGCTCGTCTTCCTCGCCTTCGTGGTCTATCCGGTCGGCTACGGCCTGTGGCTGGCGCGCCATCCGGCGAGCTATGTCGCGCTCTATCACGACCCGATCTTCGCGCGCGCGGCGGTCAACACGCTGATCTTCCTGGTCATCGGCATCAACATCAAGATGCTGATCGCGCTGTTCCTGTCCGGCTTCTTCGCCCAGCAGCGGCCCTGGATCAGGTGGCTGTCGGTGATCTTCATCCTGCCCTGGGCGGTGCCCTCGATCCCGACCATCCTGTCGGTGCGCTTCATGCTCAATCCGGAATGGGGCGTGGTCAACCAGCTGATCTTCAAGTTCACCGGCGACGACGGCCCGAACTGGCTGAACGATCCCTCGGTTGCATTGGCGATGGCAATCGGCGTGCACATCTGGAAGTCGCTGCCGTTCTGGACGCTGATCCTGCTGACCGGGCGGCTCGCCATCTCGCACGATCTGTACGAGGCCTCCGACGTCGACGGCGCCAATTGGTGGCAGAAATTCCGCTACATCACCTGGCCGTCGATGCAGACGCTCTACATCACCTGCACGCTGCTCTCGATGATCTGGACGCTCGGCGACTTCAACAGCGTCTATTTGCTCACCGGCGGCGGGCCCGCCGACCTCACCCACGTGCTGTCGACCCTCGGCATCCGCTATCTGCGCCTCGACCAACTCTCGCTGGCGATGGCCTCGATCGTCTGCGCGATGCCGTTCGTGCTGCCGCTGGTCTATTTCATGATGAAACGGTTGTCGCGATGAAGCTGCCCACCCTCCGCGAAGTCGGCACCGAAGCCAAGCTGCTGCTGATCGGCATCCCGGTCTTCATCTGGACCATGATCCCGATCTACCACATGTTCGTGTTCGCGATCTCGCCCAAGGAGGACGCGTTCTCCGGCAAGCTGTGGCCGACGCATCCGACGCTGCACAATTTCGAGATCGTGTTCAACCAGCAGCACTACTTCCTGCGCGACTTCTGGATCCAGTTCTGGAATTCGACCGTGATCGCGCTCGCGGTCGGCGCGCTGACGTTGTTCGTCGCCACCGCCGCCGCGTTCTCGATCTCGCGGCTGCGCGTGCCGGGCGGCCGCGCCGTCATGAACATGGCGCTGTTCACCTACTTCATTCCGGCCGCGTTCCTCGCCGTGCCGATGTACCGCACCATGGGCAATTACGGCCTGCTCAACAATCACTGGTCGCTGATCCTCGCGATGGTGACGATCGCCGCGCCCTATGCGATCTGGGTCCTGAAGCAGGCCTCCGACAAGCTGCCGGTCGAGCTCGACGAGGCCGCGACGATGGACGGCGCCACCACGCTGCAGCTGTTCCGCCTGGTCTACGTGCCCTTGATGATGCCGTCACTGGTTGCGGTCGGCACCTATGCGATCCTGCTTGCGTGGAACGAATATCTCTACGCGTTCCTGCTGCTGTCGAAGGACACCGACATCACGCTGCCGGTCGCGCTCGGCAACTTCCTCGCCGCGGACGACTCGCCGTGGGAGCTCCTGATGACCACCGGCTTCATCTACGCGTTGCCGCCGGCTGCGGTCTATTACGCCTTCAAGCGCTACATGGTGGGCGGATTGACCGCCGGCGCCGTCAAGTCGTGACGGACTTCATAGCGGCGCGGCGCTCTCGCCGCGCGCGCTCGACAGTTTCGAGGCGAACGAGGCGACCACGATGATCACGGCGATCAGCGCGATCACCAGCGTGCAGATCGCGTTGATCTCGGGCTTCACGCCGAGCCGGACCTCGGAATAGATCCGGATCGGCAGCGTCGCCGAGCCCGGGCCGGTGGTGAAGCTCGCGATCACGACATCGTCGAGCGACAGCGTGAAGGCCAGCATCCAGCCGGCGACGATCGCCGGCACGATCAGCGGCAGCGTCGCCAGGAGGAACGCTCGCACCGGATCGCAGCCGAGGTCCATCGCGGCCTCCTCCAGGCTGCGGTCGAGCGTGGCGAGGCGCGACTGCACTACGACGGTGACGAAGCACATCGTCAGCGTGGTGTGGGCGATCGTCACCGTCCAGAAGCCGCGCTCGGCACTCAGCGCCACGAACAACAACAGCAGCGACAGGCCGGAGATCACCTCGGGCATGACCAGCGGCGAATACAGCATGCCGGAGAACAGCGCTCGCCCCCGGAACCGCTCGCCGCGCGCCAGCCCGATCGCCGCCAGCGTGCCCAGCAGTGTCGCCAGCGTTGCCGACACCGCGGCGACCGACAGGCTCATCCACGCCGCCTCCAGCATGGCGCGGTCGCCGAAGAACTCGCGGTACCAGCGCAGCGACCAGCCGCCCCACACCGTCACCAGCCGCGAGGCGTTGAACGAGTAGATCACGAGGATGACGATCGGCAGATAGAGGAAGGCCAGCCCGAGCGCCAGCGACGTCATGTTGAAGCGGGTGAGCCTGGTGATGGTGCGCGCCATCAGCGGTTCGCCTCGAGCTGACGCCGCTGCAGGCGGTCGTAGAGCACGAGCGGCGGCACCAGCAGGAGCAACAGGGCGATCGCGGCGGCTGACGCCACCGGCCAGTCCTTGTTGGTGAAGAACTCGAGCCACAGCGTCTGCCCGATCATCAGCGAGTTGGAGCCGGCGAGCAGGTCGGGGATCACGAACTCGCCGACAACAGGAATGAAGCAGAGCAGCGCGCCGGCGCCGACGCCGGGCAGCGACAGCGGGAACGTCACCAGCCAGAACGCTTGCAACGGCGAGGCGCCGAGATCGCCCGCGGCCTCCAGCAGCGACGCGTCCATCCTGGAGAGCGTCGCATAGAGCGGCAGGATCATGAACGGCAGATAGGAATACACGATGCCGAGATACATCGCGCTGTCGGTCGACAGCCAGACCACCGGCGTCGACACGATATGAAGCGCCAGCAGAACCTGGTTGAGCAGGCCGTCATGCTGCAGGATGTTGATCCAGGCATAGATGCGGATCAGGAACGAGGTCCAGAACGGCACGATGACCAGCATCATCGCCACGCCCTGCCAACGCTGCGGCAATCGCGCCATGCCGTAGGCAATGGGATAACCGATCAGGAGCAGGATCAGCGTCGAGCTCACCGCAACGACGAGGCTGCGCAGATAGGACAGGATGTAGAGATTGTCTGAGATCAGCAGGCGGAAATTGTCGAACGACAATTGCGCGAACGCCGCGGCCAGCGCGGCGCGGCCCTCGGTGAAATCGAACACCGGCGTATAGGGCGGCTGCGCGATCGCGGTCTGCGACAGGCTGATCTTCAGCACGAAGCCGAACGGCACCAGGAAGAACAGCACCATCCACAGATAGGGCGCGATCGCGGCGAACCGCGCCGGGCGGGCAAAGATGCGGCGCGCGCTCATTGCTCGAGCACCAGGCAATCGTCGGCGGTGAACCATGCCACTACACGCTGGCCGGCGAGATAGGCATCGACATCGAGCCGCGCGGTGTTGGCCATCGACGCGCGCACCACCGCGCCCGTCTCCAGCTTCACCCGGTAGCTGGTCACGCCGCCGAGATAGTTGACGTCGGTGACGACGCCCTCCAGCCGGTTGATCGCCTGCGACGCGCCGCCGTCCGTTGCCGGCGCGCGGCGCGACAGCTTCACCTTCTCGGGGCGGATCGCGACCGTAACGACCTGCTTGGTCACCGGCGGCCACAGTTCGCTGACCGCGAGGGTGCCTGCACCAGCCGTCGCGACCGTCAGGCGCCCGTTCTCGCGGGACGTGACCTCGCCGTTGAACAGATTGATGTCGCCGACGAACTCGGCGATCCAGCGCGAGGCCGGCGCCTCGTAGAGATTGCGCGGAGTTGCCACCTGAACCAGACGGCCGGCATCCATCACCCCGATGCGGCCGGCCATCGTCATCGCCTCCTCCTGATCGTGGGTGACGATGATGAAGGTCATGCCGAGCCGGCGCTGCAGCTCCATCAATTCGGCCTGCGTGCTCTCGCGCAGCTTCTTGTCGAGCGCGGCGAGCGGCTCGTCGAGCAGCAGCACCTGCGGGCGCCGCGCCAGCGAGCGCGCCAGCGCGACGCGCTGCCGCTGTCCGCCGGAGAGCTGGTCGGGCTTGCGCTTCTCCATCCCCTCGAGCTTGACGAGCGCCACCATCTCGGCAACACGCCCGGCGATATCGGCGCGCGCCATGCCGGCACGCTTCAGACCGAAGGCGATGTTGTCGCGCACCGACAGATGCGGGAACAGCGCGTAGTTCTGGAACATCATGTTGACGGGCCGCTCATGCGGCAGCACCTGCGCGATGTCGCTGCCGCCGAGCAGGATGCGGCCCTCATCCGGTGTCTCGAAGCCGGCGAGCATGCGCAGCAGCGTGGTCTTGCCGCAGCCGCTCGGACCGAGCAGCGCGAAGAATTCGCCGGCGCGGATATCGAGCGAGAGCTTGTCGACCGCGCGGAAATTGCCGAACGACTTGGCGACACCCTCGACCCGCAGCAGCGGCATGTCCGGGACGGCCGGTTCAGGCAACGGCCGCGTCGCCTTCGCACTCGCTTCGCCCGATGTCACGTCTGCAAGCCCCGATTCCCCGTAAGGTCCGATTCTTGCGGCAAGCTAGCGGCGGATCGCCACCGGCTCAACCGCTTCGAGAACATCTCCCGCAATATTGTCGACGCCCGCGCCTCTGCTGGGCCTGTACTCAAAAGCGCGTTGCATCGGCTTTGAGGTCCAAACCGGAAGACACTTGCTCAGTTCTGAACCTTGTGCTCGCTCTTGACTCGAAACTGACGTTTGGCGCTACCGTGAATTTAGCAGTAAGTTGCGGCAAGCAGCTTCTCGATGGGAACATCGCCAGATGACCGAAAACGAAATGAATTTGTTGGTCGCTCTCGCGGGGATGGTCGATCAATTTTGTGGCAGCTCAAAGGGGTTCGCTGATCTCCAGGCCATGTCCGCTCCTCAGCAAGCGGCAGCGGTGCTGGCGGACTACGGTCTGATGAAGATTTTCGATGCGCGCTCCGCTCAATGGACTGAAGCTGGCCGGAAGTTGCTGGAGGACGCCGACAGCGTTGTGCAGTCCCGGCTCGCTGAGGTCCTAAAGCCAGAACATAGGGACGTTACTCCAGTGCGTGATGCGGGGGTTTGGATCTTGAAATCGAGAGACCGTTAAACACACGAACGCGGAGTTATCAGATCTCGCCCATTTGCCGGGTGCGATCTGTTCTTGTCTTTCGGACATCCGGTCACGATCGCATGCCGAAACGCATTTTTAACTATCCAATTTCGTCAGCGCATAACACGCTGCAACCTATTATATAAATCGAGAGACAGCACACGTGGCCTCGCGTAAAACACACCCTTTTTGGTTCGATGTGAACGGGCGAAGCAGCAATGATTTCGAGCCGCAATGCTTTAAGGTTGCAGACGACACTCTACGTCGTGACGCTCCTTTTATTTGCCGCGTCGCTGTTTCTGCCCGTGGTCGTGACTGTTGAAGCCAACCACGGCTCACCCCACACAACGGATCAATGGATCGGTTGGTGGTTTCTGTTCTTTGGTCCCCTCGGCGTCTCGAAGGGGCAGCTCGGCTGGTTCGCCAATCCGTTGATGCTGCTTTCCGCCATGCCGATGCCGCCTCATCTCAAATTGATTTTTGCGGGTCTTGCCGTGGCGCTTGCCGTCTCAAGCCTAGCAATAACTTCGATGCATGTCGTAGATGCTGAGTTGGTCGTAACGAGCGCCAGGTCGGGATTCTATCTTTGGCTTGCTTGCCCATTTCTTCTGTTATTCGGGGCACTTGTCGGACCAGACGGCGAGATCATTGGTACTGGAAGGGGGCAAGCCGTTTGATCCCAGCCCCCTGTTCCCCGCATGTCAGCAAGTGAGCCGACCCAGGCCAGGCGGTCTGGCGTGGTCGGCTTGTGGGCCCATTGCGGACATTGCAGATAGTTGGCATCGTCGCGAGATGATCGATAACTGGCTCGCCGATATTCGTGCATGGGCTGTCTGTATGATTGCTTGTTGCGCTGCTTGCACTAGCGCAGCGGCCTGTACGTTGCCGGGTACACCAGCCTCATCAAGAGGCATCCTCTTCGAGCATGTCCCGGCCGACATCGACGCACCAGTTGTCATCGAAGCGACCATCTATGACGCGACGGATAATGTCAGCTTCGCATATGACAGAATTTTCGTACCTGCCACACTATTGAAAGCACGAGTGGATCGAGTGATCAAAGGATCAATCGATACCAAGTACATCAAGATATTCGTATACATGGATAGCTGCGCCCACGTTGGCGTCGGGCGAGGAATCGTTCTCGGAACACTGCGAGACGATCCTCAGCGCGGGATCGTCTTGGAAGCAATCCAGAAGGCCAACATGCGCGACTGGTCCAAGGAATTTATCGCAGAACAGGTAGCAATTCATGATGCTACAAAGTGCTTCAAAAACGAGCTCGGTGCCCCTAAGTGCCGCCTACCTGGCATAGGTCCGGAATCAACGCAGCCTTGATATCAGAAGCGGGTCCGTTTCTGGCCCAACTCGGACCTCCGGCAATTTCCGCTCTTGCGATGCTGTTGAGAGCTAAGCAGACGTAAGCCCCGAAAGGGCTCGTTGCCCTTATGAGTGCATGCCCTAGACTTCACAGCCAAATCCGGGAGGGCAACCGATGATTCACGACCGCTACGGCCTGCCGCTGACGACGAGCTCGGACCGCGCCGCCGCTTATTATGTCGACGGCGTCGATCGCATGCTGGCGGCGCTGCATGGCGCCGATGCGGCGTTCGAGGCGGCGATCGCCGAGGACCCCGATTTCGCAATGGCCCATATCGGCGGTGCCCGCGTGCACCAGCTCAACATGGAAGGCGCCAAGGCCCGCGCCAAGGCGGCCGATGCACGGCAGCTGGCCGCGGCCGCAAGCCCGCGCGAGCGCCAGCACATCGAGATCATCGCCTCAGTCATCGAGGGCCAGGGCAAGAAGGCGATGGCAGCAGCCGAACAGCACCTTGCCGAATATCCGCGCGATGCGCAGATCCTCTCGCTGTTGCTCGGCGCCTTCGGCCTCTATGCGTTCTCCGGCCGGCCCGACCATGACTCGGCGCGGCTTTCGATCTGCGAGCGCTACATCAGCGACTATGGCGACGACTGGTGGTTCCTCACCTATCTCGGCTGGTCGAAGACCGAGGCCGGCGACCTCGTCTCGGGCCGCGCCATCACCGAGCGCGGCTATGCGCTGAAGCCGGAGAATGCCGGGGCGGCGCACGCGGTGGCGCACGCGCTGTTCGAGCAGGGCAATGGGGCGGAAGGCCGCAGCTTCCTCTCCGCCTGGCTGCCGGCGAATGACCGGACGAGTTTCCTGCAGGGCCATCTCGCCTGGCACCTCGCCTTGATTGCGATCGAGGAAGGCGACGCCGACAGCGCGCTCGACATTTACGAGCAGCACATCAAGCCGGCGGGCCGCCCCTATCCGCCGCTCAATATCTTCACCGACACGGCCTCGCTGCTGTGGCGGCTGACGGTCGCCGGCAAGACCGGTCTCGAGCAGCAGTGGAAGGATGTCGCCGCCTATGGCGACGGCTACTTTCCGAAGGCCGGCGCGCATTTCGCCGACGTGCACCACGCGCTGGTCGCAGCCACGACCAACAACGACGCGCTCGAGGCGCGGCTGGTCGAGATGGCGGCGCGCGATGCCGACGGCAAACTGGCGCCGGGCCCCGCGGCGATCGGGCTCGGCCGCGGGATCGCGGCCTTCGCTGCCGGCGATCACGACGACGCCGTGCGCATCCTTGCGCCGCTGATGCCCGAACTGGTGCGGATCGGCGGCAGCCATGCGCAACGTGAATTGTGGGAGGACACCTTCATCGTCGCGTGCCTGCGCGCCGGCCAGGGCCGGCAGGCAACGAGCCTGATCTCGGAGCGGCTGCATCGCCGTCCGTCCCGGCGCGACCTCGCCTGGTCACAGGAGGCGGCGCGGCAATAGCCGCTGCTCGAGCCACTCTCCTTCCCCCTGAAAGCAGGGCAATCGCATATGGAATGAACCGATTCTTCCGCGCCGTCATGGCCGGGCTTGTCCCGGCCATCCACGTCTTTTCTTCGCGTGGAAACGAAGACGTGGATGCCCGGGACAAGCCCGGGCATGACGAGTTTGTGGGAACTCCGATCGCCTCAAACGGCCATATGCGATTGCCCTACCCCTGAAAGGGGAAGGTCGGGATGGGGGTCGGCCACAAGCGACACTGGTTGCCATGGAGGCAGTATCCCCACCCGCTTTGCTCTGGCGAGCAAAGCGACCTCCCCTTTGCAAGGGGAGATTTGAGAGCTGCGCTTAGTCCATCTTCGTCATGAACGCCGCAAGCGCGTCGCGATCGGCTTGCCGCATGGTCAGCCCGAGCTTGGAGCGGCGCCACAGGATATCGTCGGCAAAGCGCGCCCATTCCTTGCGCATGAGGTAGCGCACCTCGGCGCCGGTCAGTTCGGGACCGAAGGCCGGGCCGAGATCGGCCTTCTCTTTGGCGTCGCCCAGAACATCCCTGACGTTCAGCCCATAGGCGGCCACCAGCCGTCGCGCCTGCGCCTCGCCGAGGAAGCGCCAGCGGTCGCGGGCGATGTCGACCTCGGTCTCGAAGCGCTGCCACGCGAACTCGCCGCCCGGCAGCGGCGCCGTTGCGGTCCAGCGCGGCGTCATCGGATAAAACCGCGTGAACTCCGACACTGCCCGCTCGGCGCGGCGCCGCGCGGTGGTGACGTCGCCGCCGAAGGTCGTGAGCAGCGGCGCCTTGCCGCGCCTGATATCGAGCAGCGCTGCGCCATCGCTCATGTGCCGGCGCGCGGGCACGAGCACGGAATTGGCACCGGAGACGGTCCGCAGCACATCGACTGGAGCGATCTGTTCGCGAAAGTAGCGATTGGCGGCGTCGCAGAGATAGGCCTCCTCGCGCACACCCATTGCGACAACCGCCGGATCACCCTTGAAGGGATGACTGACGCTGCCGATCAGGGTGAAGTCGCGCTCGTAGGGACTGGCGAAGATCAACCGGCCGTCAGGGTTCTGAAACACATAGACGTTGTCGCAGTCGAACAGGCGGCGCACCACGATCTGGCTGATCTGCACGGTCGCAAGCTGCGGCGCGGGCACCCGCAGCACGATGTCGGCGACCGAGGCGGTCCACGCGCCGGTCGCGCTGACCAGCGCCCGCGCCGTGATCGCCCGCCGGTAGCCGCGGTCGATCGCGACCAGCCGCCAGGTCTCGCCGCGCTCGGCCCGGGTCACGCGCGCGCCGGTGCGGATATCGGCGCCGCGCGCTGCGGCATCGACGGCGGTGAGCGCGACGAGCCGGGAATCGTCGACGACGCAGTCGGAATATTCGAACGCGGTTCCGAACGGCCGCTTCAGCGCATTGCCGACCGGATGATGGGTGACATCGAGCGTCGCCGAGCGCGGCAGACCGCTGCGCGACGTCAGCCGTTCGTAGAGCAGCAGCAACGACCGCAACTGCCACGGCGGCCGCTCCTCGGCATGCGCCGGGATCACGAAGCGCACCGGCCGCACCAGATGCGGCGCAATGCGCAGCAACACGTCGCGTTCCCTCAGTGCCCGGCGGACGCGGAAGAACTCCCGCCGTTCCAGCCCGGCCAGATCGCCATGGACCAGCCGCGGCGAAGCCTGCGATGCGCCGGAACCGAGATCGCCCTGTTCCAGCAGGATCACGCGCAGGCCGCGGCCGGCGGCATCACGGGCAATGCTCGTGCCGTTCAGGCCACCGCCGATGATCGCGACGTCGTAGTCCGCCATGCGCAACGCCTATCGCATTTCAATGCGAACAAAAGACGGGTTCGCACGAAAAATGCGTCAAGGCGCGGCGCTGAACTACATGATGTCCGGGTGAATCACGGCACACTCACCTTCCCGCTTGCGGGGGCGAGCGTACGCCTGCACGATTTCGGAATATTGGAATAATGCCCCTGAGTTGCCCGACGTGTCAAGTAGCCTGCCCGAACGCCGGCCGCCGCCGGCTACTTTGCATGGGGTTGTTTTCGATATTTTGGCAACGCTCCTCCTGCGACGGCCCCGCAAGCGGGAGAGGCACACCATCTTCGCGACGGCTATCCAACCTGACTCCATCACGCGCTAGTCCGCGCCGGCCGCGGCAAAGAACTGTTCCGGTCCATCGACCTCGATCAGCTTCCTGCCTTCGATCACCCAGAACCGGTTGGCCACCGTGCGCACGAACTGGCGGTCGTGCGACACCAGGAGGCAACTGGCCTGCTGTTCCATCAACTCGTCTTCCAGCGCCTCCTGACCCTCGATGTCGAGGTGGTTGGTCGGCTCGTCGAGCAGATAGAAGTTCGGCTGGGTGAGCCGCAGCACCAGCATGCCGAGACGGGCCTTCTGCCCGCCCGACAGCCGCCCGATCGGACGGCCCTGCATCTCGATCGAGAGCCCGGCGCCGGCGAGCAGGCCGCGCGCCCGCTGATCGCCGACCTCGAAGCGCCGCGTCAGCATGCGCATCGGCGTGTCGCCATCGGCAAGATCGGCCAGTGCCTGGTCGCAATAGCCAAGCACCAATGACTCGGTGGCCCGGATCTCGGCCGGTGCCGCTGCGGCATTCTCGATCGCCAGCCGCAGCGCCGCGACGAAGCGGGTCTTGCCGGCGCCATTCGGCCCGAGCAGCGCAATCCGGTCGCCCTTGCAGATGAACTGCTGGCCGGTCCTGAACAACAGCCTGCCATCGGGCGTGGCGATCCCGGCGTTGTCCAGCCTGATCAGGACCTTGGCATGGGTGTCGCGGTTGGCGAGCCGGATCGTTCCAGCCGAGCGTTCCAGATGCGCGGGCTTCGCCGTCTCCTCCAGTCTCTCGGCGCGCTGCTTCAATTGCCTGGTCTTCGACAGCAGAAGGTCGCTGCCGGAATTGATGCCGAGATTGTTGAGCTTCGCGGCCTGCTGCCGGAGCTGCCGCACGGCCTTCATGTCGCGCCGATAGCGCCGCTCGTCCGAGGCATCGAATTCGTCGAGCGCCGCGCGCGCCGCGGTATAGGGCAGCGAGAACAGCTGCGACCGCTCCGGGCGCAGGAACAGTGTCCGGTTGGTCGTCGCATCGAGAAAGGCGCGATCGTGGCTTGCGATCACCACCGGCATCTCGCGCGGCAGCGCGTTCAGCCAGCCCTCGAGCCGGCCGATCTTGGCGAGGTCGAGATGGTTGGTCGGCTCGTCGAGCAGCAGCACGTCGGGCTCGGTCACCAGCACGCGGGCGAGCACCGCAAGCCGCAGCCAGCCGCCGCTCAGCTGCTTCAGCGGCCTGCTCCATAGGTCCTCCGGCACCTCGAGCGATTGCAGGGCGACGTCGACCCGCCAGCCCTCGCTGGCGCGCTGCTCGCCGGGAAGCAAGTCGAGCACGGCGGCATGGAACGGCGTATCCAGCAGTTTCGGCGGCACATCCTGCTCGACATGGCCGACGGTCAGTCCGCGCGCACGGGTGATATCGCCTTCGTTAGGCTCCATCACATCTGCGATACAGCGCAGCAGCGTGGACTTGCCGCGGCCATTGGCGGCCACCAGCCCGATGCGGTCGCCGGCATTGACGACGAAATTCAGTTCGGAAAACAGCGGCGCGTTCAGCGTCACGCCGAGATTGCGGACATTGATGAGGGTCACGATCAATTCTCTGGTCTTGCCGGTGACCACACAACAACCGTAGGCGTCCAGCCATCATCGGATGTGCGTGTCGAAGCGCGGCGAGGGATTGATGTGCAGGCGCGAACGCTCAAACGTTCGACGCCGCACGGCCACGAAGGGCAGACCAGGAAGGATTTAGCGCGAGTTTCCGGTCAGCCCTGCAAACGCATCTGCAGGGCGTTGACGGGGCCACGCTTGAGGTGGGGATCGGTGTATCTCGCCACGACGCGGCCCTCCTTTCTCGGCTGAAATGATGTGGTGGGTCGAGATGTAGCCGGACGTGCAACGGATGGCAAGCACAGCCGGCCGGGCCGGCCCGCCCATTCGGGGCAATTACCCGGCTCTGCGCACGGTTTCGGCAAGCTGGTCGCCACCGACCAGCGCGGCGAATTGACCGATCGGGGCCGGCCTGCCGATCAGATAGCCCTGCACTGCATCGCAGCCTTCTTCGGCGAGGAAGTCGAGCTGCGCCTCGGTCTCGACGCCTTCGGCGACGATCGACATTTCAAGGCCGTGGCCGAGATCGATCACCGCGCGCACGATCGCGGCCGATTGCGGGTTGCGGCCGAGATTGATGACGAAGGCGCGGTCGATTTTGATCTTGTCGAACGGAAATGCCTGCAGGTAGCTCAGCGAGGAATAGCCGCTGCCGAAATCGTCCATCGAGATGCGGACACCGAGCGCCTTCAGGCGCCGCAGCAGCGACAGGCCGCGGTCGAAATCCTCGATCAGCACGCCCTCGGTGATTTCGAGCTCGAGCCGGTCCGGCGTGAGCCCGGTCTCGAGCAGGATCGAATGCACGAGGCCGACGAGGTCGCCATGGGTGAATTGCGCCGGCGACAGGTTCACCGCGACCTGCAGCGGGATCGCCCAGGAGGCCGCCTCCCGGCAGGCTTCGCGCAGGATCCATTCGCCCATCTCGACGATCAGGCCGCTTTCTTCCGCGAGCGGAATGAAGTCGCCGGGCGGCACGAAGCCGCGCACCGGATGGTGCCAGCGCGCCAGCGCCTCGAAGCCGATGATCTGGCTGGCCGCCACGCTGCCGCCCGCGGCGGCCTGCGGCTGGTAGTAGAGCGACAATTCGCCATTCTTGATCGCGACCGACAGCTCCTGGTGCAGCACGCGGCGATCGCGGATCTGCTGGTCCATCTCCGGCTCGAAGATCGAGATCGTGCCGCGCGACTTCGCCTTGGCGCGAAACAGCGCCGCGCCGGAATTGGCCAGCAGCGAGGCCGCGTCGGATCCGTTGTCCGGGAACACCGCGATCCCTGTGGTGAGGCCGGTTCGCACCGACTTGCCGTCGATCAGAAAATCCTGCCCGAGCGCCTCGGCGGCCTGCTCGGCCAGCGCGATGCCGGCCACCGGCTGCTTGCCGTCGATGATGAGGCCGAATTCGTCGCCGGACAGCCGCGCCACCACGCCACCGCGTGCCACGGCCTGCAAACGCTGCGCGACCTCGATCAGCACCTTGTCGCCCATCGCGTGGCCGTAGACGTCGTTGATCTCCTTCAGCCCGTCGAGATCGACGCAGAGCACGGCGAACTCCTCGTCGGTGCCGTCGCAGGCCTCGATCATCTGGGTCAGCGCCTGCAGGAAGGCGGCGCGGTTCGGCAGATCGGTCAGGCCGTCATGATAGGCCATGTGCGCCATGCGCGACTCGGTCTGGCGCCGGTCGGTGACGTCCTCATGAGTCTTGATCAGATATTGTGGCTCGCCGACATCGTCGAGCACCGTCATGCGGCGGGTCAGGAACAGCCGCAGGCCGTCCTTGGTCGAGATCGGATGCTCCTCGGCGATCATGCTGCGCTTCCTGATCGCGGCCTCGTCGCGGGCGATGATCAGCTTGGCTTCACGCGCATTGAAGATGTCGGACGCGGTCAGGCCGGCGGCGTCCTCGCGGCGGCGATTGAGGATCGTCTCGGCGCTGCGGTTGGCCAGGAGGTAACGGCCGTCGCTGACCCGCTGCACGATCAGCGAGACCGGGATGTTGTCGACCACGAGCTCGAGGAATTTCTTGTTGTTCTCGAGCTCGCGCGACAGCGAGCGGCGATCGGTGACGTCCTCGAACAGCGCGATCAGGAATTCCGGCTCGCCGGCCTCGTTGCGGGCGATCACGCGGTTGGAGGCGAGGATCCGCTTGTCCGAACCGCGTTCGACGAAGAATTCGCTGCGATGATAGCCTTCCGCCGCGTTCAGCGCCGCGCGGTCGGCGGTGTCGATGCTGGCGGCGGTCTCGGGGCGGAAGATCTCGTCGGCGCGCTTGCCCACGATGTGATCGCGCGAGAAGCGCGAGAAGCGCTCGAATGCGCGGTTGGCGAAGATGTAGCGGCCGTCCTCGATGTTCTTGGCCGCGACGCAGACGGGAACATTGTCGAGCACCGATTCCAGGAATTGCGTGGTCGAGGCGAGCTTGCGCGATAGCTTGCGCTGGTCGGTGCAATCGAGATGGGTCGCGACCGAGCCGCCGTTCGGCAGTGGAAAATACTTTACCAGCACCGACCTGCCGCCGGGCAGCTCGGTAACCAGTCCCTCGGGCGCCGCGGCCCTGGCGAAGAAATCCTCGGCGCTGACGTCGAGCACGCCGCGGTCGCGGCGCAGTTCCAGCAGTTCGACGCCGGTCATGTTGCGCCTGATGTCGGCGCGTGACAGGCCGTAGATGTCGAGATAGCGGTCGTTGCAGAACACGATGCGCTCCTGCGCATCGGTCATCACCACGCCCTGGTTCAAATGGTTGAGGGCCGACGAGACGAAGGCGTTGCGCCGCAATTGCGCGCGCTTGGCCTTGCGCAGCGCCGAGAGAATCCACAGCCCGACTGCGCCGAAAAAGGACGCGACCACCACGCTGCCGATCAGGAGCTCCCAGACCAGGCCGGGATCGAGGCTGCCCAAATAGCTCGACGGCGCGAACGCACCGGTGCCGGCCCGGGCTGCAGCGCACGGCGCGACGGCGGCGATCAGGCAGAGCACGGCCCTTGCCGGAATCGAATTCTTCCCGCCCGCCTGCACCTTCCTGCTAGCCATCGATCACCCGCGGATTTCCGGGGCGAGTGTCCGGCTCCGGCGGTTTGGATCGGGTAAACGCGTACTGATGCAACCGGAAAATGCTGACTTAATTTATGGCAATTGCCCTGACATGATTAATGCTCCACTAACAGGGCATGGCTTCCCAACTTTTTGAGATGGCCCAAGCACTTGCCTAATAAGCACTTGCCCAAAGCGGCCGGATCGGCTGAACGATGTTGGCGGCAGCGGTCATGGCGTGACCGGGCGGAAATTTGCGGACCTGAAGGACGAGATGGACAGGGTTGATTGCGTGATCGTCGGTGCGGGGGTGATCGGCCTCGCCGTGGCGCGGCGGCTGGCACAGGCCGGCCGCGAAGTGATTGTGCTCGAGGAGGCCGAGGGGATCGGCACGGTGACCTCGTCGCGAAACAGCGAGGTGATCCACGCCGGCATCTACTACCGCGCCGGCAGCCTGATGGCGCGGATGTGCGTCAGCGGCAAGCGGGCGCTCTACCGCTACTGCGCCGAGCACGGCGTCCCGCACAAGAATTGCGGCAAGCTGATCGTGGCCACCACGCCTGCGGAGACCGAGAAGCTGCAGTCGATCCGCGCGCATGCGAAGGCCAATGGCGTCGACGACATGCAGCTGTTGTCGGGCGAGGCGGCGCGCGCCCTGGAGCCGGCGCTGAATTGCGACGCAGCGCTGCTGTCGCCCTCGACCGGGATCATCGACAGCCATGCCTACATGCTGGCGCTGCGCGGTGACGCCGAGGAGGCCGGGGCGGCGTTCGCCTTCCATACGCCGCTGCTCCACGCCATGGCCACCGCCGACGGGTTCGAGATCGAGGCCGGCGGCGCGGCGCCCATGACGCTGGCCTGCGATCTCCTGGTCAATGCCGCCGGACTCGGCGCGACGGCGGTCGCGCGCAACGTCGAGGGCATGCCGATCGAATTGATTCCAACGGCCTATTTGGCCAAGGGCAATTATTTCAGCTGCAGCGCCAGGGCGCCATTCTCGCGGCTGATCTACCCGGTGCCGGAACCCGGCGGGCTCGGCGTGCACCTGACGCTCGACATGGCCGGACAGGCGAGGTTCGGGCCCGACGTCCAATGGATCGATCACATCGATTACGCCGTCGACCCCGATCGGGCCGAGCGGTTCTATCCGGCGATCCGGAAATATTGGCCGGCCCTGCCGGACGGCGCGCTGATGCCGAGCTATTCGGGAATCCGCCCCAAGATCGTGCCGCCGGCGGTGGCGACGCAGGACTTCCTGATCCAGGGGCCAGCCGATCACGGCGTCGCGGGCCTGATCAACCTGTTCGGGATCGAATCGCCCGGACTGACGTCGTCGCTCGCGGTCGCCGACCATGTCGGCGAGTTGGCGGAACTCTGAGCAAATACAGTATGGCCGTCCGGGGGATGCGCGCGCACTTGGGCGTTCATCCCTCGGTGAAAGGCCAGGCTATTTGCTAATTTGCAGGGGGGCGGTCTAGTGGACCGTGTCGTCGGCGGACAGTCTCAACCGCTCGATTTGATCCTTGACCATCAACTTGCGGCGCTTGAGCTCGCAAATATGCAGGTCGTCTACAGAGGGGTGAACGAGCGCTTCGTGCAGTTCGTTCTCGAGTATTTTGTGTTTACGCTCCAGCTCAATGAGATGGGCCTGTATTGCCATTGCGAACACTCCTCGGTGCGTTAAACCTCAGGTTCGATCCGGACCGCCGAGTGTACACGAGTGGACGGCGCTGTCGATGGGGGACGCGAAATGCCGCACGCACTCATTTCGGTTTATCTGTAACCAATCGTGACTATGGAACCGGTCCGGCTTGCGCAGCGCGCGTTCAAGGAGGATATTCCGGCGAGCGGCGACTTCCGCCGTAACAACCTTATCGTGCTTATCAGTTAATACACAACCATGAACGATCAGGATGAGCGCGAACTAATCGCCGAGCTCGCGCGGCTGCAACAAGAGCACCGCGACCTCGATGCCGCGATCGACGCGCTGCACCAGTCGCCGGCGCCGGATCTCTTGATGCTGCAACGCTTGAAGAAGCGGAAGCTGCAACTGCGCGATCGCATCGCCTTCATCGAAGACCAGATCACGCCCGACATCATTGCCTGACGCGCGCCGCGGCGCGGGCCTTCGCGGTTCGGCGCTTTCGGTTCAGGCCGGGCGGCGGTTTTCCCCGTCATCCACAGCGCCTCACCGGCTTCACGTTCGCGGCAACGGACGCAAGGCGGTTTCCCGGCGCTTGACTCCACATGAACAAAAAGAGAACATGCCAGCCCAGCCGCCAGCCATCAGAGGGAGTTTCGCCATGTCCGCACCGCCTTCCCTGCCCGACAACAGCCGCTACGAGAAGGCCTGCGATCAGGCGATCGCGATGTGCGACGGCAACCTGCGCAGCACCATCAAGGCGCTGATCATGGCCAACGAATATCTGGAAGCCGAGCTTGAGGAATTGCAGGCCGCGATCACCGCCGGCTGCGTGCCGGCGCAGACCCGGGCGGCGAGCGACGCCGCCTAGAGCCTCCGTTTCGATTGAAACGAAACGGAGGCTCTGGATTTTTGTTTTGGCGCGTTTTCTTCACGCGAACCGGTACCCACTTCGCTCGAAAACGCTCTAACCCTTCGGGAGCACAGCGATGGCCGATGTGACCTACTACGTGGCACTGCCCTTCATGCAGGACGACGACGGCACGCCGGTCGCCGGCAATGCCGAGGAATGCCAGAGCTCGGCGGTCGCGCTGCGCCGCGCGGAGACCATGTCGCGGATGCCCGGCAGCATCGGCGCCGTCGCGTTCAGCCGCACCGGCGATCCCGCGATCGGCGAATTCGGCGATGCCAAGCTGTTGCGGGCCTACGGCAATGTGCCGGAGGATCTCAGCACGCTATAATTCTCGGGATTCGTGGCGCCGCTGCGCCTTGCGCACATACATCGCACGGTCGGCCTCATCGAGCACGCGATCGATATCCGAATGTGCGGTGAGGATCGCAACGCCCGCGGAGGCGCCTGCGGTGACCTGGCTGTTACGAAACATGAAGGTCAACCGATCGATCGCCTCTTCCAGCGCAGCCGCCTTGGCGCGGGCATCGATCTCGCTGAGATTCCACAGCAGCACGGCGAACTCGTCACCGCCGAGACGGCCGATCACATCGGAAGCGCGCACCTGATCCGATATCGCGGCAACGATCGCCTTCAGCACCTCGTCGCCCGCCGCGTGGCCGAAGGCATCGTTGATCGGCTTGAGGCGATCGACGTCGAGCACGATCAGCGCACCGGAGGCCTGATAGCGCTTGATGAAGGAGAGCGAACGGGCGAGCTCGCGCTCGAATCCGCGCCGGTTCAGGATGTCGAGCAGGAAGTCGGTCTCGGCGGAGGCCTGCAACTCCTCGATCCGGGCCTGCGCCCGCGCCAGTTGCGCCCGCAAGCTGCGGATGGTCGATTTGTCGCCGGATGCGACCGCGCCTCGCGTGGAAGCTCCGGTTCCAGCCCGTTTGGTGCCAGCCCGCTTGGCTGCAGTCTTGCCCGGCCTGGATTTGCGCGCGGCGGGCGCGCCTTTCCGTCGTTTCGCGGCCCCGGAGGCGGCCGACGTCGTCTTCTTCTTCATGCGCATCCTTGTTGAGGCCTGCTTATGAAGGCTTGCCGGGATTCACCAAGACAGGATAGTCCATTCTAACTCCCTTGCCACGCCTTGGATGACGCCCGGGCCGTCCCTATAATCGGCCTATGCTTTTGGATTCCTGCACAGAATTGAAGAGATGACCGCTCCGATCGCCATCATCATGGGAAGTCAGTCCGACTGGGAAACCATGCGCCATGCCGCCGAGACGCTGGCTGCGCTCGGTGTGGCCTGCGAAACGCGCATCGTTTCGGCCCACCGCACCCCGGATCGGCTCTATGCCTTTGCCAAGGGCGCCAAGGCAGCCGGCCACAAAGTGATCATTGCCGGCGCCGGCGGCGCCGCCCATTTGCCGGGCATGACGGCCGCGCTGACCGAGCTTCCGGTGTTCGGGGTTCCCGTCGAGTCGAAGGCGCTGTCGGGCGTCGATTCGCTCTATTCGATCGTGCAGATGCCGGCCGGCGTCCCGGTCGGGACGCTGGCGATCGGCAAGGCCGGCGCGATCAATGCCGCATTGCTCGCGGCGAGCGTGCTCGCACTCAACGATCCGGCTCTGTCGGCCCGCCTTGCGGCCTGGCGCAAGCAGCAGACCGACGCGGTCAACGAGCATCCGGAGGGCGCGGCGTGACGGCTTCGAACGCAGTGAAGCTGAAGCCGGGCGACACCATTGGAATCCTCGGCGGCGGGCAATTGGGCCGGATGCTGGCGATGGCCGCGGCGCGCCTCGGGCTCCGCTGCCAGGTGTTTTCGCCGGATCCGGACTCCCCGGCGTTCGACGTGGTGCAGAACGCGACCTGCGCGGAATATGCCGACGTCGAGGCGCTCGAACTGTTCGCCAACGACGTCGACGTCGTCACCTATGAATTCGAGAATGTCCCGGCCGCGACCGCGATGGTGCTCGCCGCGCGGCGCCCGGTGCTGCCGGCCTACAAGATCCTGGAGACCACGCAGGACCGGCTGATCGAGAAGGATTTCATCAGCAAGCTCGGCATCGGCACCGCCGACTACGCCGACGTGTCCTCGGTCGACACGCTGCGCACGGCAATCGAACGCATCGGCCTGCCCGCGGTGATCAAGACCCGCCGCTTCGGCTATGACGGCAAGGGCCAGGCCATCATCCGCGACGGCGACGATCTCGAGCAGGTCTGGGAGGACCTCGGCACCAAGTCGGCCATCCTCGAGGCCTTCGTGCCGTTCGAGCGCGAGATCTCGGTGATCGCGGCCCGCTCCGCGTCCGGCGAAGTCGAATGCTTCGACGTCACCGAGAACGAGCATCGCGACCACATCCTGAAAATTTCCCGCGCGCCGGCCGCAATCCCCGATGAGCTTGCCGCGCAGGCACGCGCGATCGCCGAAAAGATCGCCGCGGCGCTCGACTATGTCGGCGTGCTCGCGGTGGAGATGTTCGCGGTGCCCGGCAACGGCAGCAAGGCGACGGTGCTGGTCAACGAGATCGCGCCGCGCGTGCACAATTCCGGTCACTGGACGCTCGACGGCGCCTCGATCTCACAGTTCGAGCAGCACATCCGCGCGATCGCCGGCTGGCCGCTGGGCAAGCCGGTGCGTCACGGCGAGGTCGTCATGACGAACCTGATCGGCGACGACATCCTGAGCTACGAGCAGTGGCTCACCGTTCCCGGCGCCACGGTGCATCTGTACGGCAAGGGCACGCCGCGCCCCGGCCGCAAGATGGGACACGTCACCGAAGTGACGCCGGCCCGCAAGCGATAATTCCACACGCGGCCCATAGCCGCCTTCGTCACATCGATGGAAATGGGATCGTGGCAACCACGATCCCATTGGAGCATCGGTTCTGATTGAATCAGAACCGATGCTCTGGATTTTTGTTTACGCGTTTCTTCACGCGAACCGGCGTCCACTTCGCTCGAAAACGCTCTCGCCGATCACGCCGTCTTCGCGCCGGCGACGACACCGGTCGGCTCGTCGCTGAGCCAGCGATAGATCACGCCGCCGAGCGCACCGCCGATCAGGGGCGCGACCCAGAACAGCCAGAGCTGTCCCAGCGCCCAGCCGCCGACGAACAGCGCCGGCCCGGTGCTGCGCGCCGGATTCACCGAGGTGTTGGTGACGGGAATGCTGACGAGATGGATCATCACCAGCGCGAGGCCGATGGCGAGCGGTGCGAAGCCGGCGGGCGCCTTGCCATGGGTCGATCCCATGATGATGAACAGGAACATCATGGTCATCACCACCTCGGTGATGAAGCACACCACCATGTTGTACTGGCCGGGTGAATGCGCGTCATAGCCGTTGGAGGCAAAGCCCTTGCTGACATCGAAGCCGGGCGCGCCGCTCGCGATCACATAGAGCAGCCAAGCCGCGATGATTGCGCCCACGACCTGCGCGATGATGTAGGGCAGCACCTGGCCGCCCGGGAAACGCCCACCCGCGGCGAGCCCGACGGTCACCGCCGGGTTGAGGTGGCAACCCGAGATATGGCCGATCGCATAGGCCATGGTCACCACGCTCAGCCCGAAGGCCAGTGACACGCCGACCAGGCCGATCCCGACCTGCGGAAAGCCGGCCGCGATCACCGCGCTGCCGCAACCAGCGAATGTGAGCCAGAACGTACCGATGGCCTCGGCAGCGTATTTCTTCATCTCCATCTCGCATCTCCCCTATTTCCAATGTCCGGGTTATCCAAAACGCCGGGAGCGGCCCTCATCTGGGCGCCAAACCACCCAAATCGGGGCCGCACAATGGCATTTTCGCCCTATTTCGTGGCTTTACTAGGCCCGAAAGTCACTCGACCGGTGGACATCTGCGCGTTTGTCTGATACATGCGCGCGCCTAGGGTTAAGAGGCAGGCCTTTTGCCGCCCCTTCACCTCGCCAGAATTCCGAACCGATCAATTCAAAAGAGGATGCCGCGTGCAGGTTCTCGTCCGCGATAACAATGTCGACCAAGCCCTGAAGGCGCTGAAGAAGAAGATGCAGCGCGAGGGCATTTTCCGCGAGATGAAGCTCCGCGGTCATTACGAAAAGCCGTCCGAGAAGAAGGCCCGCGAAAAGGCCGAAGCCGTGCGCCGCGCACGCAAGCTGGCGCGCAAGAAGCTGCAGCGCGAAGGCCTGCTGCCGATGAAGCCGAAGCCGGTGTTCGGCGCTGGCCCCGGTGGCGACCGCGGCGGCCGTCCGGGCGGTGCAGGCGCCGGTCGCGGCCCTCGCTGAACCGTTTTGCCTGTATGGAAGTCTAACAGCGCGGGCCACGGGCCCGCGTTGTCGTTTTGAAGCACGCCGCGTTCCGGGGTACCCATGCAAAGCGACCGGCAAGAGCATTTTGCATGACGGCTGATCCGGTATCCCGCCCGCTCTTTCCAGGACCCGCGCACCGCCGTTGCGCGCCGCATCTCGTCATCATTGCAGTGGTTCTCGGCCTGCCGCTCGGCGGCTGCTCCTTCGACCTCGGTTCATGGGGCTCCTCGGACGACAAGCCGAAGCCCGCTGCCACCGCCGACAAGCCCGCCGCCGACACCATCACCCCGCAAGACGTCACCAGCGCCAAGGATCACACCACGCGTGCTCAGGTGCTGGCGCGCTCCGGCAAGCTCGACGAGGCGATGGCGGAGTTCGAACAGGCGCTGGCGGCCGACCCTTACAACATCCAGGCGCTCTACGGCCGCGCCCTGATCTATCAGGTCCGCGGACAGCATCAGCAGGCGATCGACGATTTCACGGCGGCCAGCGGGCTGTCGCCGCAGAAGGCCGAGCCCCTGGTCGGCCGTGCCATCAGCTACCTCGCGCTCGACAAGGCCAAGCAGGCCGCCAGCGATCTCGACGAGGCCGTGCAGGCCGATCCCGGCAATGTTGCGGCGTGGAGCACGCGCGGCCAGGCCTATGAGCGGCTCGGCGACAAGGCCAAGGCGGCGGCGTCCTACAATCGCGCGCTCGCGCTGCGGCCAGGCGACGGCAATGCGCGCAGCGGACTGGCGCGCACCGGCGGCTAGCGCTTGGCGTGAAGACAACCCGTCAGGAACGATCGAGCGGCGCTGCGGCTACTTCGGCAAGACGGCGTGGAACATCGACTTCATGCCGGAGAACATGTCGTCGGTCACCGACGTGCGCTCGTTCTTCTGCGCCGGCATGACCGCCTCGGCGCGAAGGTCGAGCGGGGCCTGCACCACAGGGACCGGAATGTCGGCCGGCGGCGTCAGCCGGTTGGAATCCTGGCCGCCGGCGGCATAGGGCGGACGCGGCTGCGAGGATTGATCGACATTGTCGGTGGACGGGCTCGACACCATGATCGGCGGCGGCAACGGCCGGATCGACGACGCGGCTGCCGGACGCTGCGCCTCAGGCAGGCGGGCGAGATCGGTGCGCGTGGCATCCTGGGAGCGCGCGGCCTCCTGCGGACGCTCCTTGCGCAGCCGCTCGATGGCGGCGCGCGCGAGGTCGTTGGCGTCGCGGCTTTCCTCAGGCGTCACAGCAGCCTCGACCGGTGCGGCTGACGTCGCGGGCGCGGCCGGCTGCGGCGCGGCGGGCGCGACCTTCGCGACGGCCTTCGGCGCCGCCGGATGATGGCGGGTGTCGGCCGGGATGTTGGCGGTATCGGCCGGCACGTCAGACTTTGCGTCGGCCGATTTGGGGTCGGCCGATTTCTCGGCAGGCTTCTCGGTGACGGTGGCCTTCTCGGTGACGGTGGCCTTCTCGGACGCCGACCGCTCGATCAGCGTGCGCTCGGACATGCCCTTGGCCTTCACACCGGCTTCGGGGAGGCTGCTGACGACGGTGGCGGGCTTGGCGGCGGCTTTCGGATCTGCCTTGGGATTGACTGCGGCGGTCACGGCCGCGGTTGCCGGCGCTTCCGGCTTGGCCACGATGTAGTGATTAACGATGTACGCCCCGATGATGGTCGCTGCCACCGAGGGTAAGATGTCCATCACGAATTTCTTCAGGTAACTCAGCATGACCTGCCACTCCCCACCCCGGTATTACATGCTGGAACTTTGAGGCACATTCAGGGATCAACTGCGTCGGA
Organism: Bradyrhizobium brasilense; assembly: GCF_029714345.1. NCBI lineage: Bacteria > Pseudomonadati > Pseudomonadota > Alphaproteobacteria > Hyphomicrobiales > Nitrobacteraceae > Bradyrhizobium > Bradyrhizobium brasilense. The sequence goes on along the minus strand of NZ_CP121669.1, from coordinate 1,459,387 downwards.
TCGGTGGCAAACCCCCGTTCCGACGTCACCTTTGGTGTCGCTTTGGTTTCAGCCGGAGGCGCCCCCTGCGCAGGCCGCATCCGACTGCTAGATCATCGCGCAGCCGTTAACGGGTTATGAATTTCCACAGCCGCGCCGGCTCGGAACTGCCATTCGGCGGGTGCAGGGTTCCTTGCTTGGTTCTCGCGCCGCGTCACGGCTTGAGTTCGACCTCGAGGAACACGATCTCGCTGGCCGTCTCGTTGAGCACGTCGTGCTGGACCCCGGCCTTGCGGAAATAGGATTTGCCTGCTCCGAGCTGCGCCTTCGAGCGCTCGCCGTTCGGCGCCACGATCGTCATCTCGCCCGCCGTGATCGGAACGATGACATAGTCCATCTCATGGGTGTGGTGGCCGGTGGCGCTGCCCGGCGCGAGGCGCCATTCGGTCACCCGGACTTCCGCCGTATCCACCTGCACATCCGATTTGGCACTGAGCATCGTCATTTTCTCCAATTTTTTTTAAGCGGATCATGCTCTACGGCACGAAAACCATGAACACGAACACGGCGAACACCACCATGTGAACCAGCCCGAACAGGATGTTGGTGCGGCCGGTTCCGAAGGTGAGCATGCTGACCATGAAGGTGAGCAGCAGGATCAGCATATGCTGGTTGCTGAGCCCGAGCACCAGTTGCTTGTCGAGCGCATAGGCGGCTACGGCCACCGCGGGAACCGTGAGCCCGATGGTGGCGATCGACGAGCCGAGCGCAAGGTTGATGCTCTTCTGCAGGTCGTTCTTGCGCGCTGCCGACACTGCGGCAACGCTCTCCGGCAACAGGATCAGGGCCGCCACCACCAGGCCGGCAAAGGCCGGCGGCGCGCCGATCTTGACGGTGACGACATCGACCACCAGCGAGAATTTCTTCGCCAGCAGCACCACCGCCAGCAGCGAGACCAGCAGCAGCGCAACGCTGATCGCCGTCATGCGGTCCGACATCACCTCGCCATGCGCCGCCGCCTCATTGGCGCCGCTGACGAAATAATCGCGGTGACGGATGGTCTGGGTGTAGAGGAACACCGCATAGAGCAGCACGGTCACGACGCTGACCACGGCGAGCTGCGCCGTGGAAAACACCGGGCCCGGAGAGGTCAGCGTGAAATTGGGCATATCGAGCGTGATGGTTGCGAGCACGAACAGCACGCTGAGGTAAAGGTTCGCCCCGGTGATCTGGAAATCCTGCTCCTTGTAGCGCAAGCCGCCGATGAAGATGCAGAGCCCGACCAGGCCGTTGCAGACGATCATCACCACCGCAAACACCGTGTCGCGGGCCAGGGTCGGCGCCGGCGTTTCGCCCAGCATGATGGTCGAGATCAGCGCCACCTCGATGATCGTCACCGCGAGCGTCAGCAGCAATGTGCCGAACGGCTCGCCGATCCGCTCGGCGATCATCTCGGCATGGTGGACCGCCGCGAACACGGTGCCGAACAGAATGACCAGCAGCACCGCCGCAAACACCCAGCCCCCGGCCGATGGCGCGAAGCTGTAGCCGGTGGCCGTGACCGCGGCAAACAACAGCACCGCCAGAACGGGATACAGCCAGGCCGACCGCGGCATCGGTCCGTGTGCGCTCATCGTGGGGTCCCCTCACTTCGGTAGCGCGATTATGCGACAGACAATCGCCGCCGTCAGCCTCTCGCGGCGTCGATAAACCGCCGCGCCGTCGCCATCGCACCGAAATCGTCGAGATTGTCGTGCCCGCCACCGGGCAGTCGCACGAATTGCTTGGGCTCATGGGCGAGATCGAACAGGTGCTCGCCGAAGCGAATCGGGATCACCGGATCGTCGGTGCCATGCATGATCAGGAGCGGCGCCTTGACCTGCGCGATGAGCCGGTCGGAGTGGAATTGATCGCGCATCAGGAGGCTGACCGGCACATACCAGAAATGCGCGCCGGCGACGTCAGCCGTCGACGTATACGGCGCCTCGAGGATCAGCTTGCCGAGGGGATGTTCGGCGGCGAGCGCGACCGCAACGCCGCTGCCGAGCGAGAAACCCCAGGCCACGATCTGCTCGGCGCGGTACCGCGCGGTGGTGAAGGCGTAAGCCGCCGCGGCGTCCTGCAGCAGTCCTTGCTCGCTCGGAGACCCGCTCGACCCTGCGTAACCCCGAAAGGACAGCGCCACCAGCCCGGTGCCGTCGGCCGTGATGGCCTTGAAGCGCGCCACGCGCCCGGCAAGGAAATCGCCATTGCCATGAAAGAACAGCACGACCGGCCGGCCCGGCTTCGCCGGCACGTGCCAGACGATGACCTTCTCGCCGTCGCCGGTGGTCAGGACATGCTCTTCCGCTTCGGGAAGGCCCGCGGCTGCCGGCGCAGTCCGTCCGACCGGCGGGATCGGAAACAGCAGCTCGCGCTGCTTGACGTACAGCACCGCGAGCCCGCCGAGATAGACGACGACCGCGGCGATCAGGAACCATTTCAGGATTGCGAGTGCCAGTCCCATCAGCGGTGGCCGCGGCTATGTCTTGCCGTGGAGCTTGAGCAGCTTCTCGACGCACGCCTTGATGCTGTCGGGGACCGGCCGGCACGCGCACGCCGCCGCATGCGCGACGTGCCACTTGATACGCTGCTCGCGCGTCGCCCGGGGCGGCATGCGATGCGCTCGATGCCACTCCCGGTTCAGCGCCATCGCTACCGCCTTACATCGCCTTGACGATGTTCTCGGTGACCTTCTTGGCGTCGCCGAGCAACATCATGGTGTTGTCGCGGTAGAACAGCGGGTTGTCGATGCCGGCATAGCCCGAGGCGAGCGAGCGCTTGATGAACATCACGGTGCCGGCCTTCCAGACCTGCAGCACCGGCATGCCGTAGATCGGTGAGGTCTTGTCCTCTTCCGCCGCCGGGTTGGTGACGTCGTTGGCGCCGATCACGAAGGCGATGTCGGCCTGGGCGAACTCCGAGTTGATGTCCTCGAGCTCGAACACCTCGTCATAGGGCACGTTGGCCTCGGCCAGCAGCACGTTCATGTGGCCGGGCATGCGGCCCGCGACCGGGTGAATGGCGTATTTCACCTCGACGCCTTCCTTCTTCAGGATGTCGGCCATCTCGCGCAGCGCGTGCTGGGCCTGCGCCACCGCCATGCCGTAGCCGGGCACGATGATGACCTTGGAGGCGTTCTTCATGATGAAGGCGGCATCGTCCGCCGAGCCGAGCTTGGCGGGCTTCTGCTCGCCCGAGCCGCCGCCGGCTGCCGCAGTCTCGCCGCCGAAGCCGCCGAGGATCACCGAGATGAACGAGCGGTTCATCGCGTGGCACATGATGTAGGACAGGATCGCGCCGGAGGAGCCGACCAGCGCACCGGTGATGATCAGCGCCGAATTGCCCAGCGTAAAGCCGATGCCGGCCGCGGCCCAGCCGGAGTAGGAGTTCAGCATCGAGATCACGACCGGCATGTCGGCGCCGCCGATCGGGATGATCATCAGCACGCCGAGCGCCAGCGCGATGATGGTGATCAGCCAGAAGTCGAGCGCGCTGCCGCTCATCACGAGGCCGACGATGAAGAACACCAGCGCCAGCGCCAGCACGATGTTGATGACGTGGCGGAACGGCAGGATGATCGGCGCGCCGCTCATCCGTGCCGACAGCTTAAGGAACGCGATCACCGAACCGGTGAAGGTCAAGGCGCCGATCGCGACGCCGAGCGACATCTCGACCAGGCTCTGCGGATGGATGTGGCCGGGCGTGCCGATGTCGAACGCCTCGGGCGCATAGAACGCACCGGCGGCGACCAGCACTGCGGCCATGCCGACCAGCGAGTGGAATGCGGCGACGAGTTCGGGCATCGAGGTCATCGGCACCCGGCGCGCGATGACGGCGCCGATGCCGCCGCCGATCGCTACCGCGAGGATGACCAGCACCCAGGCCACGCCGTCGGCCGGCGGATGGCTCGCCAGCGTGGTGCCGACGGCGATCGCCATGCCGATCATGCCGAACATGTTGCCCTGGCGCGACGACGCCGGGCTCGACAGGCCGCGCAGCGACAGGATGAACAGCACCCCCGCCACGAGGTACAACAGTGCAGAGAGATTGGCGCTCATCTCAGGTCCCCCAAAATCCTCATCACCCCGAGGTGATTGCCGCTCACTTGGCTTTCTTCTTGTACATCGCGAGCATGCGCTGGGTGACCAGGAAGCCGCCGAAGATGTTCACGCAGGCGAAGATCAGCGCGACGAAGCCGAAGCCGCGGGCCCAGCCCGAACCGCTCGAAACCATGCCGACGCCGACCGCGAGCAGCGCGCCGACCACGATCACCGAGGAGATCGCGTTGGTCACGCTCATCAGCGGCGTATGCAGCGCCGGGGTCACCGACCAAACCACGAAATAGCCGACAAACACGGCGAGAACGAAAATCGACAGCCGGAACACGAACGGATCGACGGCCTGCGCGAGATGCTCCATGGCTTCTCTCCTTACTTCGGCTGGAAGTTGGGATGGATGACGGCGCCGTCCTTGGTCAGCGCGGTGGCCTTCACCAGCTCGTCGTCCCAATTGACCGCGAGCGCCTTGTTGGCCTTGTCGACCATCGTCTCGATGAACGAGAACAAATTGCGCGCGTAGAGCCCCGAAGCCGACGCCGCGACGCGGCCTGCGACATTGGTGTAGCCGACGATCTTGATGCCGTCGGTCTCGACCACTTCGCCGGGCCTCGCGCCCTCGACATTGCCGCCGCGCTCGACCGCGAGATCGACCAGCACCGAGCCGGGCTTCATCGATTTCACCATCTCGCCGGTGACGAGCATTGGTGCCGGACGGCCCGGGATCAGCGCGGTCGTGATCACGATGTCCTGCTTCTTGATGTGCTCGGCGGTCAGCGCGGCCTGCTTGGCCTGGTACTCCTTCGACATTTCCTTGGCGTAGCCGCCGGCGGTCTGCGCGTTCTTGAATTCCTCGTCCTCGACGGCGAGGAATTTCGCGCCGAGCGATTCGACCTGTTCCTTGGTGGCCGGGCGCACGTCGGTCGCGGTGACGACGGCGCCGAGCCGCCGCGCGGTCGCGATCGCCTGCAGGCCGGCGACGCCGACGCCCATCACGAACACCTTGGCGGCCGGAACGGTGCCGGCGGCGGTCATCATCATCGGGAAGGCGCGGCCAAAGGCCTCGGCACCCTCGATCACGGCGCGGTAGCCGGCCAGATTGGCCTGCGAGGACAAGACGTCCATCACCTGCGCGCGGGTGATGCGCGGCATCAATTCCATCGCGAAGGCGGACACGCCGGCATCGGCAATCGCCTTCAGCGCGGCCTCGTTGCCGTAGGGATCCATGATCGCGATGACCAGCGCGCCGCGCTTGTATTTGGAAAGTTCGGAGGCTTCCGGCCGCTTCACCTTGATGATGATGTCGGCGTCCTTGAGCGCGTCCGCGCTGACGGTGGCGCCAACCGCGGTGAACTCCGAATCGGGAAGGCCCGACTTGATGCCCGCGCCCGGCTCGACCGCGACCTCGGCGCCGAGCGCCTTGAACTTCTTCACGGTATCGGGCGAGGCCGCAACCCGCGGCTCGGACGGATCAATTTCCTTGGCAACGGCAATCTTCATGGGCCCTCCGGCGGCGCGAGCGGCGCACACGTCTTCAAACTAGCGTTATTTTCGCCAGATTTGGATACCCGGTTTTTACATCCGGGTTTCGACAGGAAATTCCGGCACCGCCGCGGGACGGCGGCGCCGCTAGCCGATCTTAAGGATCAGACCAGGAAATAGGCCATCAGGGCGAGAATGATGGCGACGCTGATGGTGCCCCATTTGACCAGCATGAGAAACCCTTCATAGGTCTGCTCATGCGCCACGTAATCGTTGCCGTCGGCGGTCGTGTAGGCCACTTCGCTATGGTCTGCCATCGCTGTCCCCAGTCAGAAATTCGCGTTCCTCCGCGAGGCATTACCGCAAACGGATAGGCAGGGCAACGGCGCGGTCCCGATCGGGCGATTTGAAGCGCAAATCGTCCCCGATCCACGTTCGAGCGACGACGCCGCGCCAGCCCCTCGGCAGGATTGCCCTCCCAAACGCAGGCATCATGGAACGATCATGCCGCCAGGCGCCCAAAACGCCGAACGAAACTGGCACGGGACCGGCTGCCGCCCGGCCCGGCCGGAACGCCGATGGGCCTCAGCCCATCGCCTCCAGCTCGTCGATCATGCCGGCGATGACGGACAGGCCGCCGTCCCAGAATTTGGGGTCCTTGGCGTCGAGCCCGAACGGCCGCAGCAGCTCGGAATAGTGCTTGGTGCCGCCGGCGGCGAGCATGTCGAGATAGCGCTCCGCAAAGCCTTCGGACGCGTGCTCGTAGACCGCATAGAGCGAGTTCACGAGGCAATCGCCGAACGCATAGGCATAGACGTAGAACGGCGAGTGGATGAAGTGCGGAATGTACATCCAGAACGTCTCGTAGCCCGGCTTGATCTCGATCGCCGGCCCCAGGCTCTCGCCCTGCACGCTGAGCCAGATCCGGCCGATCCGCTCGGCGGTGAGTTCGCCGTTCTTGCGCTCGGTATGAACCGCGCGCTCGAATGAATAGAACGCGATCTGCCGCACCACGGTATTGATCATGTCCTCGACCTTGCCCGCGAGCAGCGCCTGACGCTGCTTGGCGTTCCTGGTCTGCGACAATAGCCGCTTGAAGGTCAGCATCTCGCCGAACACGCTTGCGGTTTCCGCCAGCGTCAGCGGCGTCGGCGCCATCAGCGCGCCGTTCTTCGCCGCCAGCACCTGATGGACGCCATGGCCGAGCTCATGCGCCAGCGTCATCACGTCGCGTGGCTTGCCCTGATAGTTCATCAGCACATAGGGATGCGCCGACGGCGTGGTCGGATGCGAGAACGCGCCCGGCGCCTTGCCGGGACGGACCGGCGCATCGATCCAGCGATCGTCGAAGAAGCGCTCCGCGATCTCGGCCATCCTGGGCGAGAAGCCGCTATAGGCCGACAGCACCATGTTGCGCGCCTCGGGCCAGGCGATGGTGCCGGTCGCCGCGAACGGCAGCGGGGCGTTGCGGTCCCAGTGCGGCAGCTTCTTCTTTTTGAACCAGCCGGCCTTCAGCGCGTAATAGCGGTGCGACAGCTTCGGATAGGCCGCGCGCACCGATGCGACCAGCGCATCGACCACCTCGCGCTCAACGCGGTTGTTGAGATGGCGGGAATCCGCGACATCCTGGAAGCCGCGCCAGCGGTCGGAGATTTCCTTGTCCTTGGCGAGCGTGTTGGTGATGAGCGCGAAGCTGCGCTCATTGTCCTTGAAGGTCTTGGCGAGCGCCTGCGCGGCAGCCTTGCGCTTGTCCCCCGCCTTGTCCTGCAGCAGGTTCAGCGTCGGCTCGATCGCGAGCTCCTTGCCGCCAATCTTGAAACGCAGACCGGAGATGGTCTGGTCGAACAGCCGGTTCCAGGCCGCGTAGCCGCTTTGCGCCTTTTCGTGGAACAGCTGCTCGACGCGATCCTCGAGCTGGTACGGCTTGTCCTTGCGCAGATCCTCGATCCATGGCCGGTAATGGCCGAGCTCGGGTTCGGCCATCGCGCGCTCGATCACATCATCGTCGACGCGATTGAGCTCGAGCGAGAAGAACAACAGATGCACCGACGCGGCGGTCAGCCGCTCGGAGACATCGCCGTAGAATTTCGAAATCGCGGGATCGACGCTGTCGCCGGCATGGACCAGGCCGGCGTAAGAGCCGAGACGGCCAGCCAAATCGTCGATCGCCTCATAGCGCCTGATCGCCTCGGCCAGCCACTTTCCGCCGCCTTCCTTGGCGGTATTTTCGGCAAGCTTGCCCTTGTAGTCGGTCTCAAACGCGACGCAATCTGCGTCCATTTTCTGCAAGTCGCGTGCGACCTCCGGCGCATCGATACCGGAGTAGAGATCTGCCAGATTCCATTCCGGAAGCTTGCCGGTCTTGCTGGCTGCCTTTTTCGCCGCCGGACCGCCTGCGGACGATTTGCGTTGCGCGGCCGTTTTGCGCAACGCGGCTTCCTTGCGGAGAGCGGCCTTGCTGAGGGCAGACTTGTTGGATGCAGTTTTGGAGCGCGAGGTCATCTTGTTCGTAACCTTACTTCAGTCGGAAAGATGTCGGCGGCGGCGGAATGAATGCGGGTTTGCAACATTTAAGAGTGCGTTAATCGGCATCGGCGACATTGCCCCGATTCGAGACAAATAAACGTAGCGTGCGGGGAAAACCATGGCTGCCACCATTTTGATCGCCGATGACGACGCAGTACAGCGCCGTTTGGTTGAAAACATGGTGCAGAAGTGCGGCTATGAGCCCCTCGTCGTGGACAGTGGCGACGCGGCGATCGCGGCCCTGACCGCATCCGAGACGCAGGCGATTGACGCCGTCGTGCTCGACCTCGTGATGCCGGGCCTCGACGGTCTCGGAGTCCTCGCAAAAATTCGTGAAGCTGGTTTGACCGTCCCGGTCATCGTGCAGACCGCGCATGGCGGCATCGACAATGTCGTGTCGGCGATGCGCGCCGGTGCCCAGGATTTCGTCGTCAAGCCGGTCGGCTTCGAGCGGCTGCAGGTTTCCCTGCGCAACGCCCTCAACGCCTCGGCGCTGAAGGGCGAATTGCAGCGGATCCGCCACAGCCGCGAGGGCCGGCTGACCTTCTCCGACATCATCACCCGCAGCGAGGCGATGGCCGGGGTGCTGCGCATCGCGCAAAAGGCCGCATCCTCGACGATCCCGGTGCTGATCGAGGGCGAATCCGGCGTCGGCAAGGAACTGTTCGCGCGCGCCATTCACGGCAGCAGCGAGCGCAAGGCCAAGCCGTTCGTTGCGGTGAATTGCGGCGCGATCCCGGACAATCTCGTCGAATCGATCCTGTTCGGCCACGAGAAGGGCGCCTTCACCGGCGCCACCGAGCGCCATCAGGGCAAGTTCGTCGAAGCGCATGGTGGCACGCTGTTCCTCGACGAGGTTGGTGAGTTGCCGCTGGCCACACAGGTGAAATTGCTGCGCGCCCTGCAGGAAGGCACCGTCGAGGCGGTCGGCGGCCGCAAGCCGGTCAAGGTCGATGTTCGCATCATCTCGGCGACCAACCGCAAGCTGCTTGATCTCGTGAAAGGCGGCCAGTTCCGCGAGGACCTGTTCTATCGCCTGCACGTGCTGCCACTGACCATTCCGGCGCTGCGACAGCGGCGCGAAGACATCCCGCATCTGCTGCGGCATTTCCTGGCGCGGTTCTGCGCCGAGGAAAACCGCAACATCACTGGCATCAGCGGCGAGGCGATGGCTCACCTCTCGCAGCTCGACTGGCCGGGCAACATCCGCCAGCTTGAGAACACCGTGTATCGCGCCGTGGTGATGAGCGATGGCGACCAGCTCGGGCTCGCCGATTTCCCGCAAGGAATGACGCATCCGGCGCCGGACGGCAAATCGCTGCAGGGCGAGCCGCTGGTGGTGTCGCCTTCCACGGCCCCCGCCATGATTTCCGGTAATGAAATACCGGTTGTCGCCTCCCTGCCAACCGCCGGCGGCCTTTCCATGCTCAATGCCGCGGGCGAGGTGCGCCCTCTGGAAGATCTCGAGAACGAGATCATCCGCTTCGCGATTTCGCATTATCGCGGACAGATGTCGGAGGTCGCGCGACGCCTCAAGATCGGCCGCTCGACGCTCTATCGCAAGCTCGACGAAGCTGCGGCCGGCGCGCGCGCAAGCGACGCCACTTAGCTCTCGAGGCCGACAGGCCGCACCAGGGAACCTTTTGAACCGTGTCGTGGCGGTGACAGACAAAGGCTGTGCCGCGTGGCAAAAACGCACAGCCCGGAGTGAAATCAGCTGCTTCGAGGTCAGTTTGTCGTGAGTTGCCCCGCATGGCGCTGGCTGCATGAGAGGGGCAAAGGTATCGTCTGCGTTCGTTGTGTGCAGGCGTGCGAGTCGATCGAGAGGCCGGCGCTTCGCGCAAGCTATGAAACCAAATTCTGATTTGAACTGTTCCAGTTTGATGAGGGGCAGTTTCACCCAGGGGGTGTGACGATGCGTGACTGTTCGAACAACCGTCGAGGATTTGACCGCGTATTGATGGCCGTCGCGGCAACCTTCCTCACGGTGTCCGCGACCGCGGCCTTCGCGCAGGACACGCCGCACTCCAGCGCCTCGGAACTCGCGATCGACGCGGCGATCCCGCGCCCCGAACCGGCCAACGTGCCGCCCCCCACCGCAAGCGATTTCAAGGCCGACACCACCGCCGCGCTGCCCGATGCAGCCAAGCCGGCCGACGTGAAGCCAGCGGATGTGCACGCCACCGAGGCCAAACCCGCTGAGACAAAACCGGTCGACGCCAAGCCGGCAGAGCCGAGCGCGACTGCAAAGGCCGTCGAGCCGAAGCCCGCCGATGTCGCGACCGCGCCGGCGACGAAGCCCGCCGATGCACCGAAGACCGATACCGCCGTCGCGCCGGCGGCGGCCACCCCCGCCCCCGCAACGGCCACCGCGCCTGCCGCAAGCCCCGCGCCTGCAACGGCAGCGGCGCCGACCACAGCTCCTGCCCCCGCGACCGCCGCGGCGCCGGCGAGCGAACCGGCGAAGGCGGCAAGCAACGTTGCCGCCGAGGACCAGCCGGTTGCCGACAAGCTGCGCGAACTGCTCGCCAGCAAGTCGCTGCGTAGCTTCGACCGCAAGAACGAGCGCGCGGCGGCCGAGAAATTCTATTCCGCTCGCGAATACGCGCCGGTGTTCACCAAGGCCGGCAAGCTGACCGACGCCGGCAAGGGCGTCATCGCCCGCCTGAAGGACGCGGCCGCCGACGGCCTCGATGCATCAGACTATCCGGTGCCGGATTTCGCCGCGGCGACGTCGCCGGACGCGCTGGCCGACGCCGAGCTGAAGCTCGCCGCCAGCATGCTGGACTACGCCCGCCAGGCCCAGAGCGGCCGCATGCACTGGTCGCAGGTGTCGGCGGACATTCTCTATCCGGAGCACCCGATCGATCCGGCGGAAGTGTTCGCCAATGTGACCTCCGCCAAGGACGCCTCCGCCGCGCTCGACGGCTACAACCCGCCGCAGAAGCTCTACAAGGAGCTGAAGCAGAAGCTCGCCGAGCTGCGCGGCCAGGGCGACGGCCCGGTCATCACGATCGCGGACGGCCCGACGCTGAAATATTTGCCGGCACGCAAGAAGCAGGCCGCGGTCGAGATGGACGATCCGCGCGTGCCGGACCTGCGCAACAAGCTCGGCGTCACCGAGAATGCCGACAGCACCAAGTATGACGCGACGGTCGCGCGGGCGGTTGAGAAATTCCAGAGCAGCGTCGACCTCAAGCCGACCGGCGTTCTCGACGAGCGCACGGTGAAGGCGCTGAACAATCCGAAGCGCGACCGGCAGATCGATACCGTGATCGTCAACATGGAGCGCTGGCGCTGGCTGCCGCGCCAGCTCGGCGCCGCCAGTGTCGGCAATGCCTATGTGATCCTCAACATCCCGGACTACACGCTGAAGGTGATGCAGAACGGCGCGCCGGTCTGGACCACCCGCGTCGTCACTGGGAAGCCCGGCCAGCATGCCACGCCGCTTTTGACCGAGACGATGAAGTACATCACGGTCAATCCGACCTGGAACGTGCCGCCGTCGATCATCTACAACGAATATCTGCCGGCCCTGCAGCAGGATCCGACGGTGCTGCAGCGCATGGGCCTCAGGCTCGAGCGCAACCGCGACGGCTCGATCCACATTTCGCAGCCGCCGGGTGAAGCCAACGCGCTCGGCCGCATCCGCTTCAACTTCCCGAACAAGTTCCTGGTCTATCAGCACGACACGCCGGACAAGTACCTGTTCGCGAAGGACGAGCGCGCTTTCAGCCACGGCTGCATGCGCGTGCAGAATCCCGATCAGTACGCCGCCGTCCTGCTCAACATCACCGAGCCGAACCAGCACTACACGCCGGAGCGGATCCGCAGCATGTACGGTTCGAGCGAGGTCGACCTGAAATTCCCGACGCCGATCCCGGTAAACATCACCTACCAGACCGCGTTCGTGGACGATGCCGGCAAGCTGCAATTGCGCAGGGACGTTTACGGCCGCGACGCCGCCATGCTGTCGCTGCTCAGGAACGGCCGCGGCAAGGACCTCGAGACGGTGGTGGCGCACGCCCAGCCGAGCTACTCGCGTCCGCCGAGCAGCAGCCTGCCCGCCGGCGTCAATGTCGCCGGCGACAACGGCTTTGGCTCCTCCGGACCAAACTTCTTCGAGCGCCTGTTCGGAGGATTCGGACAGCCGGAGCCGCAGCCGATCCGTCGCGGGCAGGCCCAGCAGCAGCGCCGGGTGATCACCCGCTAATCTGCATTTCCGCCCGATTGGGATAAATTTTGAAGCAAAATCAACGATCTCGCTCAAAAGGCGAGATCGTTTACGTTAACCATTTCGGGTCTCGGCTGGGGAGCAGGGCTATCTTTTGCCACAGTCGCCCAGTTAGTTAAGCCTAACTTGGGGGCGGGTCGGTAAACCTCGGTTAACCCTCCCGCTTTAAGAAAGCGTTCACCGTCTTCCGCAGGGGGTCTGCGAAAGATGCCGACCGAACGCTCGTCGACTGGGTGGGCTCATAGTGCTGGCTGTCTTCGCACGCCGCTGCAATCCGCTGTCGTTGCCTAAGGCCGGATACCAACTCGGCCTGACTGCGCTATTGCTGTTGGCGGGCGCGGGATCGGTGCACGATGCCACCGCGCTGAACCAGACCCGCACACTCTCCTTCCACCACACCCATTCCGGCGAAGACCTCACCGTCACCTTCAAGCGCGAGGGCCGCTACGACGAAGGCGCGCTGAAGCAGCTCAACCACTTCCTGCGCGACTGGCGCTCCCAGGATGAAACGGTGATGGACCGTCACCTCTTCGACATCCTGTGGGACGTCTATAACGACGTCGGCGGCAAGCAGCCGATCCAGATCATCTCCGCCTATCGCGCCCCTGCCACCAACGCCATGCTCCGCCGCCGCTCCTCGGGCGTTGCGCGCCACAGCCAGCACATGCTGGGGCATGCGATGGACTTCTTCATCCCGGGCGTGCCGCTGGAGCAGATCCGCTACGCGGGCCTCCGCCTGCAGCGCGGCGGCGTCGGCTTCTATCCGACCTCGGGCTCGCCGTTCGTCCATCTCGACACCGGCAGCATCCGCCACTGGCCGCGCATGACCCGCGATCAACTGGTCAGGGTGTTCCCCGACGGCCGCACCGTCCATGTCCCGACCGACGGCACGCCGCTCAAGGGCTATGAGCTTGCCAAGGCCGATATCGAGCGCCGCGGCAATGGTGACGATGCCGCGACCATCGGCAAGCCGAGCCTGTTCGCGAAGCTGTTCGGTGGCGGCAAGTCGAGTGACGATGAAGACGAAGGCGCGGCCAGCGTGAACGACAAGCCCGCCGCCAACACCGTGGTGGCCGCCGCCGCGCCCGCCAAAGCCGCCGATCCGGTTCCGCTGCCGCGCGCCAAGCCGCAGTTCGCCGCCGCCATCCAGCTCGCCGCTGCCGACGCCCAGCTCGTTCCAATGCCGAAGGCGAAGCCCGCGGTGCAAGTGGTGCAGGTGGCCGAGAACACCGCGCCGCAATCCCCTGCCGACATCATCAATGCCCGCGGCTTCTGGGGTGACGAGGGTGAGGCACCGAAGCAGGCGTCGGCAGCGCAGATTGCCGCGCTGAAGGCCCGCGAGGCGGTCGGCGGTACCGATCCGCAGACCACTGCCAGCGCGACAACCGAAAACTTCAACAAGGCGCTGGCCTATGCGCCTGCGGCGTCACCGGTCGATCGCGCAAACATCGTCGCAGCGACCGCGCCGATCCCGCGCAACGTGCGCCCGACGCGCAATGCCGCGGTTCCCAGCACCGAAATCAACACCGTCGTTGCCAAGGGCGCACCGAGCCAGGGCGTGATCACCACCTCCGCGCGGATCTCGGCTGCCAAGGGCAACGATATCTGGATGCGCGTGGTGATGCTGGCGCCGAGCGCGAGCAATGCCATGCTGACCACGGTGCTTGGCGACACCGACATGACCATGATGCGGGCTCATTTCGTGAAGCCGCAGGCCGCCGTCGTCATGACCTTCTCGGAAGATCCGATGATGGGTATGACCTGCGACCGCTTCTCGGGCTCGGCGACCGCCCTCCTGACGACCCAGTCCTTCGTGCTCCGCACCGCCTCGCTGCGCTGAGCCGCGCTTCTGCCGACAAGATAGCTTTCCGCCCCTTCAGGCCGGCAGCCCTGCCTTGAGCAGGCCGGCCTCGTAGCGTGCCCGATCGGGCTCATACTTGTAGCGCTGGGTTGTCAGATGCGCGGCAACCGAGAAGGTCGGCTCGCGCTTCAGCACCTCGGCGGCGTGGGCCGAGGCCGCCACCGTGTTGCCCATCTGCGCGAAGGTCGCCGCGAGGAAGGCATGATGGGTGTGGTCGGGGCGCGTGATCCGCGAGAACGCCTCGACGGCGTCGGCGTATTTCTCGGCGCAATAGCAGGCCCGGCCGAGATGGCTCCAGAACCGTTCCGGATGGAACGGATTGAGGCGCATCGCCCGCTTGATCCAGTCGATGCCTTCCTCGGGCCGCCCGAGCCAAGTCAGGAGCTCGCCCTGCTGCACGACGACGAGGTCGTAGTTCGGGTTCAGCGCGAGCGCGCGCTCCTGGTGGAAGGCCGCCTTGTCGTGGTCGTCGCGGTTGAGATTCAGCGCGGCGAGGATCCGGTGCACGTCGCTGTCATTGTCGTCGAGCTTGAGCGCGATCTCGAGTTCTGCGGCGACCTGCGCCATGGTCGCGTCGCGGTCGGTGCACCAGTTGTAGACCCAGGTCTGGCCGAGCACGCAGGCCCGCCAGGCGTGGGCATGGGCATAGTTCGGGTCAAGCACGATGGCCCGCTCGAGCAGGCGCTGCGCCTCCGCGTTGTCGTCCCGTGCCGAGCGATGATGCAGCACCTTGGCGGCGAGCACGCACTCGTAGGCGGCCATGTTGTCGGTCGGCTTGCGCTTGACGCGGTCATGCGCGGCAGCCTCGACGCGCCCCGGCAAGGTCGCCACGATCGCGCGCGTCATCTCGTCCTGGATGGCGAAGATGTCGGCAAGCTCGCGGTCGTAGCGTTCGGCCCAGACGTGCCGGTCGGCCACGGCGTCGATCAGCTGCACGGTGACGCGGATCCGGCCGCCCGCCTTCCGCACGCTGCCTTCCAGCACATAGTCGACGGCGAATTCCTTCGCGACGTCCTGCACCTTCACGGCCTTGCCCTTGTACACGAAGCTCGAGTTGCGCGAGATCACCAGCAGATCGTGGAAGCGCGACAGCTCGGTGATGATGTCCTCGGTGAGCCCGTCGGCGAAGAATTCCTGCTCGGGATCGCCGCTCATGTTGACGAGCGGCAGCACGGCGATGGAGGGCTTCTTGGCGACGACAGGGCCGGTCACCGCACTCGGGTGCTCCGGAACGGGCCTGGCACCGGATTCGAGATGAACGCGAAAAACCCGGATCGGGCGCGCGATGTTCTTGACGGTCTGGTCGCCGAGATCCTCGAAGCTCAGGTCTTCCAGGCGATCGCCGACCTGATCGCGGACCGCGCCGGAAATGCAGATGCCGCCGGGCTCGGCCAGCGTCTCCAGACGGGACGCGACGTTGACGCCGTCGCCGAAGATATCGGCGCCGTCAACGATCACGTCGCCAAGATTGATGCCGATGCGAAACTGCATCCACCGGGCCGGCGCGACGTCGGCGTTGCGCTTCGCCATCCGGCTCTGGACCTCGGCCGCGCACAGCACCGCATCGACGACGCTATGGAATTCGACCAGCAGGCCGTCACCGGTGGTCTTGATGATGCGGCCGCGATTCTTGGCGATGGCCGGATCGATCAGCTCGATGCGATGGGTTTTGAGACGCGCAAGGGTGCCCGTCTCGTCAGCCTCCATCAGGCGGCTATAGCCGACCATGTCGGCGGCGAGGACCGCAGCGAGCCGGCGCTCTGGTCCTGGCACGTCCATCTGAACGATCTGCCCGGTTACCTCGCCACCAGTGTAGCAAATCCCGTGATTACACCCAAGCCTCGACAGGAGGTCTTCCAGCAGCTTTGACCTGAGCCTTGGCGAGAGCGTTGGGGAGAGCCTTTGGGGGGCGCCTTGCAGAACGCCCGGCAGGGTGGCCGCCGGCCGCCTCAGAGCATCCCCAAAGCCTGCATGTAAGTCTCCAGGATGGTCTCCTGCTCCTGGCGCTCGTTCGGATCCTGCTTGCGCAGACGGATGATGGCGCGCAGCGCCTTGACGTCGAAGCCGTTGCCCTTGCTCTCGGCATAGACGTCGCGAATGTCGTCCGAGATCGTCTTCTTCTCTTCTTCCAGCCGCTCGATGCGCTCGATGATGGACTTGAGCTGGTCCTTGGCAAATCGCGTTGCGGGCTCTTCCTTGACGGCGGCAGACGTGGTGGCCATCGCGCACTCCTGAACAGGTCTTGAAATGTTACGCGAATACGCGCCTTGCGCACCGCTTGCTGCGGGCGACCCTCGATTTTGGCGCGGCTTCCGTCAAGGAAACATCGCGCTCATCCACAGCGCGCCCACAGGAGATGCGGACGGCCGCGGAACAATGTCATTCCGGGGCGATGCGGCAGCATCGAACCCGGAATCTCGAGCTTCCGGGTCTGGTGCTAACGCACCATCCCGGAATGACGTTGCTCGGCTTAATGCCCGCTTTGGGCTTTCTTCATCGCCGCGAGTTGCTCCGGCGTCGCGCTGCCCTGATACTTCGCCTTCCATTCCTCATACGGCATGCCATAGACCGCCTCACGGCTCTCGTCCTTGCTCACGGCAAGGCCCTTGGCGTCGGCCTCTTCCTTCATCCAGTTGGACAGGCAGTTGCGGCAGAAGCCAGCGAGGTTCATCAGGTCGATGTTTTGCACATCGGTGCGGTTGCGCAGGTGACTGACGAGACGCCGGAAGACCGCGGCCTCGAGTTCCGTTCTGGTTTTGTCGTCAATGCTCATGATCGTGATCCCGTGTGTCGCGCTCACCATATTGATATCAGGTGGGAATTGTCTCATTTGCCACAAGCGGCATAGTAACCCCCTGTTCGGCCAACATTTCTTTCAAATTCCGGTTCTTGGGGAAGAGATCGACGCCCAAAATCACCGAAAGCCGGGCAATTGGCGTCACCTCATAGGCGTGCCGGCGCGGGGTGGGATGGACCAAGAACCGATCAAACAGGCTCCGGAAGGCGCTCCGGTACCGCGCGGCTTTGGCCGGATCGGCGCCAAGCCGGGACGCATCGCTCAGGGCGGCATGCATGACCTCGACATTTGAGGCGAGCTTATCGATCGCCGCCGGATGCAGGGCAATGACGTTGCTCTCGGCCGCCGTCGCCTCGAGCCTCGCCGCCAGCGCCGCCCGCTCCGCTTCCAGTTTGTTCAGCCGCTCCATCATCGGCTTGACGGGCTCGTCGCTTTCGCCGATCGCGGTCACGTAGCGGTCAATCTGTACCGTCAGCTTGTTAAGCTGTTTTTCGGCTGCGGCCCGATCCGCCGAAATCTCCCGCTGCCTCTCGGCCCACCGCGCGTGATAGGCCCGGGCATATTCGATCAGGGCTTTCGGATTTGCGAGATTGGCTTTCATGCCGTCCAGCACCGCCGCCTCCAAGCCGGACAGGTAGTAGCTTTTGCGGTGCGCGCATGTGCCCTTTTGGATTGCGGCGGCGCAAGCCACCCGGCCGCCGCCCTTCGCCGTAACCTGATAGACCCGCATGTTGCCGCCGCAAGCGCCGCAGCAAAGCATGCCGGACAAGAGGTGATCTTTGTATTGGCCGCGCCGCACCCCGCCCCGTCGATCATGTCCAAACCTGCTGGCGCGCTGATCGCAAAGCGCGTGAACGCGATCCCATAACCCCTGATCGATGATCCGCAGATGCGGGACGCTCGTCACGATTTGATCGTCCGGATTTGCCTTCCGCTGCGTCCGCTTTCCGGTCTCCGGATTGCGGATGGTCCGGTTTGAATTCCAGACAATCTCACCAACGTAGAGCCGGTTGCCGAGCATGCCGCGCCTTCCCATCATGCCACCAACGAAGGTTTGATGGTTCCAGTGCTTACCGCCGCCCGGCGATGGGATGCCCTCGCGGGTGAGATCGGCCGCAATCTGGCGCGCGGGCTTGCCATCCGCATACTCGGCGAAGATGCGCCGCACGATCGCGGCTTGCGCTTCGTCAATCTCGCGCTCTCCCGGTTTGCCGAGGATGCAGCGATAACCGTAGGTGAGCGCACCGGGGAATTTTCCCTCGCGGGCGCGGCCACTATGATGGCGGCGAACGTTGTCGGCCAGATTTTTGAGAAACATCGAATTGACGATGCCGCCGATGCTGGCGTGGATGTCAGTGACGGCTCCGTTCTGGTCAAAGATCGTGATGTCGTTGAACCGAAGGCGCTTGAAGATCGCGGCGGTGTCTTCCGGATCGCGCGACAGGCGCGAAAGGCTTTCGGTGATCACGCCATCAAAGGCGCGCTTCTTGGCGGCGGTCATCAGCGCCAGCAAGCCGTCGCGCTCAAACATACTCGCGCCGGACTTGGCGCGATCACTGAACACTTCGATGACCCTGTATCCCTCTCGCCGCGCGATTTGCTCGCAAAGCGTCACCTGATCATCGATCGATCGGTCTCGTTGCAAATCGGAGCTAAACCTTGCGTAGATGACCGCCGCCTTTTGCTTTCCCATCTTCTCGCCTGCCTAAAGTTCGGTTGTGCAATCGATCCCAATCTTCGTCCGCTGCCATCCGCCCTAGCGCCGCCGCCAATTCGAGCCATTGCTTTTCGTGGCTCGGATGGTTCGGGTTGCGCGGGTCGTCGGGATTGAGCGGCCGGATCATGCCCGGCCGCTTTCCCCCTTCGGATTTCCGGGAAGATACGCGGCGGCGACGCATTACTGAAACTCGTCGGACCTGCGGGAGATTGCCTAAAAAAGCAATAATCCCAGCAACCTACGGAAAGACCGACGCTTTTCGGGTCGGGTTTCGGCCTCTCGAAACGGGGCCTGCTTCACTCAGCCTGATTTGCCCGGGCGCCCGGGGCTATCGATAGCGCGGCCGGATCGGCCGTGCTCGATCGTCCTGCCCTCCTAGACGCTTATCGTTCTGGCCGCATCCCAAAGCGGCTTCTCCAACTCGTCGTATTCTTTAAGCAAGGCCGTCACGCGAGGGTTCGTTATTGGTGATGCTTTGGCGATCAGGTCTTGCAGCAAGAGGGTCCATTCGCCACTGGCAAATACAGGTCCCGTCAGTTCGTTGGCATCGAGACCGAGATCAGTCGCGAGTAGCATGACGATCTCATCATAGAGCGCCCACAGTCGCTCGTGAAGTGCCAGCGTCTCGCTGTCATCGTCCGCCATTTTTCCTCTCCGATGTGATCTCCGCCGCCGGCACATCGACGGTGCTTTCACCGTCGAGCGTGACGAGCCGCATCTCATTGTCACCCAGCGGCTTCTGCACGCGATACGGCTTGCCCCTCCAGCGGACCGTCGGAAGATCGTCGGGCGAGATAGGTTTGATGTCCATGTCGTTATCTCCTGTGTCCGTTCCCGGGACGCCCGTCACCGCAACAGTCGCGGCGACGGCGCCCCTATCGTGGGCGGGCAGGCACGTTCTCGTCGATCGTCGTCATGTTTTGCTGCTCCTCTCGGCCCGTTCGTCAGCGCGAAGGATATCCATTCTGCGGCCCGATAGCTCTCGGCTCGGCTAAGACCGACCTGCGCGCACTTGAGGGATGTTGTCGTGGTCGCGCTTCCATCATCCTCAACCTGCTTCGGCGGCGCCGTCAATGTTCCTGCCTGAAAAAGCGGGCAAAGCGGAACTACGCGGCGAAGCATTCGGGGAAAATTGATTTACGCAATTGGTCGGCAGAGATCGCGGTTTACACCGTGACAAGAGCGAAAATCTGAGTAACGCTTGATGCCATGTTCGGGCTCGCGCTGTTCTACAGCGTCATCATAAAAGGTCCGCCATGACGCCCACAGTACGTGCTGCTCGCGACCCCGCGCGGTCGAGCCTGATCGACTTCCCTTTGCCAATACGCGTGGCCTGGCGATCTCTTTCCCAATTCGCCGGGCCACGCCCAACGCAAAGGGAAGCTCGATGCCGAAATCAGCAGCTACGACGAAAGCCCCTAACGCCGAGGTAGCACCGAACGTGCTCGGCAAGATTGCCGAGGTCGGATTGCGGCTTTGGCTGCGATGCGGCCACGACCGCGATCGGCGCGTCACCACCTAAACGCAAAGAGCGCCGCTCTCGTCTAGCGGCGCTCTTTGTCATGTTCCGACCGGGCTTAGGTCGGCCTCTTACAGACCACTGCATCTACGCCCGGTGAACCTGTTCCTGTCAAGGGAAAGGAAGCCGAGCTATGAGTAAATTGCCCTCGCTACCGCTGTGGGTCGATGAGTGGACCGCGAGCACGCGCCATCTCAACTACGAGCAACGCGGCATTCTCCTCAGTCTGCTGATCCTAATGTGGGAGCGGCCGCACTGCCGAATTCCAAACGATAATGAATGGATGGCGCGCTATCTCGGTATATCGGAGGCCAAGGTCGGAAAAGTCGTTCGTCCGATCATCGTTGACCTCTGCAAATCGTCCGGGAATTGGATCACGCACGAGCGCCTGCGGAAGGACTATGAGTATGTGCGGCAAAAGGTCGAAATGAATAGGGCTTCCGCTAAGCGTCGGTGGAAAAAGGAAAAAGATGCGTCCGATCGCACTGCGACCGCAGATGCGGACGCAATGCTACCTACACCTACACCTACACTTACACTTACACTTACACACATCAAAGAAACACAGAGAGAGGTTCTCCCTCAGTCTGTCCCTAGTCCGATCGGAAATGATTGGCGACCATCACAAGCCGATAGAGAATTCGCGGCATCGCTAGGTTGGAATGCTGAGCGCGTCGATTTCGTCGCTAAGAAGTTCCGCACCTACTACCAAGCGAGGCCCTTGTCGTGCACCGACGTTTCGACTGCGTGGCGAATGTGGGTTCTTCGCGAGAAGAAGGACGAGCGAGATAATACACCTCGGGTAAGGGTATGACGGGGCCAGTTCGGATCGACCTTACCTCCCTCTCGCCGGACGACTTGGCCGCCCTGCGCGAGGATTTGCGCACCAAGCCGGGCGAGCGGACGGCAGAAACGAGGGCGGCGCTTGCCGAGCGGGATCGATTGGTTCGCGAGTTAGCAGCAACCTGTTTTTCCAATCTCTGCCGCCACCAGCAATCAGTGCGTATCCACGACGATCTTGCCCGTTATGCGGCGACGACGTGGACGCGGACGTGCAGTGACACCGCATGCCGGCACGCCGATCGGCGGCGGCAGTTGATCTGGGCAATCCTGAAAGCGCGCGGCGGCCATGTGCCAAGCGTGCGGTTGATCGACGATATCCTTACCTACCGCACGTCATGGCCGCGCACATAGCTCGGCGCATCCCGAATTCGCCGCTCGGAAACCCCGGCGGTATCTGCCGCCCTTTGCAGCGAGCTACCGGGGTTTCGCTGCAATGGAAACGTGGTTCGATCATGGTATCGATCATTGAGCGAGCGCATAATGGCAAACAATCAGCATCAGAACTTTGGCTTTGGTAGCAGGCCGCAGTTCACGAACGAGAGCGTGCCGCCGTCACCCACCGGAAACGTTGTTGCCGGCCCCTTGCCCGGCATGCTGGCGATGAACATCGGCGATCCGATGGATATTCTGCCGAACGAAGCGCGCGAGAAGGTCGAGCAAATGCGATTGCGGCGCGAAGAATTCAGCGCGTTGTACCGCGCGTCTTTCGAGGACGAGCAGGCGACACGCATCTCGATCGTCAAAATTGAGCAGCACATCGCCCAACTGCAAAAGCCGCGCAGTATGGGTGGCTACGGATGCGACGATAACAGCCAACAGGTTGTTGTGGAGCGAAGGAAGCTGGACCGTGCGCGCGGCGATCTTGACCGGCTCCTTGCTGCGCGAGAGCCGCGAGATGCAGAGAACACGCTCCTCGGCCGTTTGCTGCAAAATACCGAGGCGGCGGTCCGCGCGCGGCCAAACGGGACCGTCGCGCAGATGATCGAAATCGAGGTGCCGCCAATCAAAGGAAATATCCTCGATCGCATCGAGGATCGCAGGCGTCGCGGCCGCGAGTTGCAAGCTGATCTCGCGCGCTGCCGCGCCGCGCCGTGGCCGTCGTCGATCGCAAAAGCGCGGATGCGCGAGCAGATCGAAGCTCTGGCCGAGAGCGGGCGGCCGGACGCGATCGGTGCCGTCGAGCACAACGAGCCGATAGCGTTTCAGGCCCAAAGCCGTCAGGTCGAAATTCACAACGTTCCTGGCGGCGGCGCCATCGGATTTTCCGAGCAGCCCAATTCCATCGGACTGATCGCGTGGCTGTTCAAGGACGCGCTAATCGCCGCGCTCGACCGCGAGATCGACGAGGCCGCCGACGATGGCGAGGCATTGACGATTGAGCAACGCCGCGAGAGGGAGGCCGAAATTCTAGCCGACTTGCTGGCCGTCGAGCGCGAGGAAGTCATGTTAGTCGATCGCGCGGAAAAGCAGGGCCAGCACGTCGCCCACCGCGCCGGCACCGATCCGCTCGCGCTGCTTTCGATCGAGTGGGTCCCTGCCGCGCCGCCAGCCGCTCCGGAGGGCGCCGGTGAAGCCGGTCTCGTTCGTCACGCGTAACGTTTCCGATGCGTCGCCGCACGCATCGGCAGGCGGCGCGGCCCGGCGGATGGGCGATCCAATGCTGCCGCCCATCCGCCGAGAGCCGGCTCATCACCACAATGTCCGCCGTGCCGCTGATAGCGCACGACAGCGGTACACTTTGTAGTTTGTTTCACACGGCAGCGAAGCGCGATACGATTTCTTGAGGGGTTGCCCCCGGAACGGAGGTCAGATTGCCAACGTCATCTCAGCGTTTGCAATGGTCGACCGAGATGCTGCCGGAGCGCGTGCGGTTCTCCACGTTCCGTGACGAGTTTGCGCGGCTGAACCTCGCCTTGGACGTGATAGATCACAGTGGCGGCCGCCCGCGTATCGACGTCACCTACTTGTCGCTCGGCGCGGTTGGCGTTTGTCACCTCGTCACGACGCCGGTGGAGTTTATTCGTCACAAACACCACCTCAAGGATAGCCGTGAACAGTTCGGGCTAAACGTCGTCGAGGCTGGACCGGTCCAATTTACAAATGCTGGCCAAGAGCATGCCTATGATGTCGGCTCCGCTTGTTTGGTCGACCGAGGAAGGCCTCTGCGAGTGTTTGGGCCGCGTGGCGGGAGCGTCAAATTCGTAACCGTGCAGGCTGCCGCCCTTAGGTCTCTGGTTGCCAACCCGGAAGACCTATCAGGCCGGCCAGTACATTCCGGACCGGCGCTGAAACTTCTCAACCGCTACCTGCGGTCGCTCGCGTCCTTCAAAGAACCACCGTTATCAGCCGCCACCGTCGGCGTACATCTCGTCGATCTTGTAGCCGCGACACTCGGGCCGACCGACCAAGCAGCAGACATCGTTACGGAGCGCGGTGTGAGGGCGGCAAACCTGCAGGCGATCCTGGCGGAGATCGCGAGACGTTACAGCAATCCCAATTTCGATCTGAATAAGGTCGCGGGGGCGATCGGTATGTCGCGGCGATACGTGCAAAAATTGCTCGACGAGGGGACCGGAAAGTCTTTCACCGAGCATCTTGCAGGATGCCGGCTTGAGCGTGCCTTCGCGATGTTGACTGACCCGCACCATCTGCATTTGGCCATTATCGATATCGCGTATGCAGTCGGCTTTGGTGACGTTTCTTATTTCAATCGCATGTTCCGCCGGCGCTTCGGCGAGACGCCCTCCGGCGTGCGCGCCGGATCGACCGTGCGGGAACAGAAGTGACTTGCGGCTCCTTGCAGTGCGTATCGTGGGCCTTTCGCATGGCCGCCAAAGGCTGACATTTGCGCACCCGGATCGGGCCCCGGCCCGGTGAGCCGTCTAAATGAAGGAGGCCGCCAACTCAGGCGGCCTCTTCATTTAGCGGGCCCCAGCACCCTTTGGGGGCCTATGGGAGGCAGGCGCTGGGGCCATCTACCGGCCCGAGTGGCGCGGTCGGGCCAGGTTCGTTCGCTCAAACAAACACGGCGATTGCAGCTATCCCGATCGGGGTCA
The DNA here is from genome assembly GCF_029714345.1 of Bradyrhizobium brasilense. Lineage (NCBI taxonomy): Bacteria > Pseudomonadati > Pseudomonadota > Alphaproteobacteria > Hyphomicrobiales > Nitrobacteraceae > Bradyrhizobium > Bradyrhizobium brasilense. The sequence goes on along the minus strand of NZ_CP121669.1, from coordinate 1,435,276 downwards.
GTCCAAACAGGACAATGCTCACACAAATGAAGATTTCGGCCATAGCAAACCCCGCCCATGGGAACCGCACCAGCTTATGCCCGGAACTTTGCGCGCTGAAAGTGCAGTTTGTGCCCGTGGGCCAGAGACCGTAGTCCTACGGGTATTCCAGCGTTCGCTACCCGCGCCGGTGAACTGCCGCTCATACGGTTTGCCGGCCGGCCGGTGGGGAGACCGTTTATGGCCGCCGCGCCGCGATCGATCCGCCAGCGCCGCCAAGGTCCGCCTCGGTCAGGGTCAGGCCCGCAAAGGTTCGAGCAACCGGCATCGCGCGATCCTTCATCACCTGCCGCTCCTTTTGGCGGAGCTTTCGCACCCGCGATCCGAACTTGATGCGGTCGGCACCCGACAACCGCCGCCAAATCGCCCACGCTTGATCCAGATCAGACATTCCGGCACCTCCGATCGGCGATAACTACGCCTTCACATCGGGAACCGAAACCCGGAAACGGCCGGGGCAAATATGCGAAAGGCGCGCGGTCCCGCGTACCCGCGCCGGATTGCTGGATCGGTAGGACCCGCCCAATGGTCCTTAGGCCAGAACGGACAATCTCTTCGGTACCCGACTGCTATCCGGGATGTCAGCCGATAGCCTCTTGAGCACAGTGTTCGGGAAGCGAAGGAGTTTCTCTCCAATGCCCGCCCGGCCAGCGTAATGATCGAAGATGATCCGACCCGGCCCGTTGAATATGACCTCATGGGTACCGTCTCGGAACAGCTTAAAGCCGAGATAGAGGTCGGGGATCGTCTTGAACGTTAGATGATCTTGAAACGTCGCTTTGATTTGAACCCCACGGCCATCGGGCATTTTGCCATCGTGGATCGCTCGGCTTACGTCATCCAACTCAATGTCGAATTCCGTTGCTGCAATAATTTCTCCTATATCGCCGACCAAACGGCCGTCGATCGTGAACTGCCTGTGAGCGAATTCAGTTTGGAGCATTCCGATACCCTGAAAGATGAGGCCGAGAGCCTCCTTGATCTGCTTCTGTGACATAGGCGCGGCGCTCGCATCAGGGCACTGACTTCGTTTCTGGATCGCTGATAAACGCCAAAAACGACCGACCCAGTTCGGTAGAACGGCGCTCTAGCAGTCCGCTGCCGGTCATCATGGCCTGCACGGAGTTCGTCGTTGTTAGTCCCATGCTGTGGAGATCAAGGACCATGCGGGTCATTAACTCGCCGTTGCTGTGAATTTCAGGGAATGCGGCTTCTATCAGGTGCGCAAAGGCTCCGCCCAGCGATATACTCTCAGCTTTCCGGACGGCCGCAGTATTGCTTCGCGGGTTATCGAAAAACGACAACAGCACTGCGTGCATCGGCGTGATGCGATCCAGCATCTGGACGAAGAGCAGCCTGACCGTCTCGTCAACATCGCCAACGGCCGAATTGATGATCGCGTTTTGCAGCAGTTTCTTCTTGTCGGCCGAAGCGGTTGTCGTTGCTAAGCGCACGGCCTGAATGAACGTAGCCTGAAATTGTTCGTTGTCGCGCAGGTTCTCGGGGCGAAGGCGCTCACTGGTAACCTCTAGGGCGATTACGCGCTCCAGCGTCGCCTTCATGAAATCATCGCGGCGTTCCTGCGCGGGGTCACCTATTACGAACGCTAGGAATTCGTTGAGCGTGCCACCAACCACCGGCAAGGCACCAACTGCCGCCTTGAGGCCACGGTTTAGGAAATCCTCGGGGCGGCTACCAAAAACGTCGTTCATTCCTGTCTCCGTCAATTCGACGAGTACATGGTAAAAGCCCTGCGACCGCAAGACCGCTGGACCAGTCTTCCCGTCGCGCTATGCAACCTTGAGCTTTTCGGCTCTAGTGGGACCGAGCGCAGGGGGTGTACCGCGCCTTGGGCTCACCAGCGGCCCTAGCACCTGAGCTAGGGCCGCTCCCGCTGGCACAATTCGCGGATCGCGTCGGGTTGCGTCTCCGTCGGCCGTCACACCGCAATTCTACGGATATCCGCGCGCCGAACATCATGTATTAGCATGCCCCCTGTAGTTGTACTGGGGGCTACATGAAACTAACCAAATTGAAGCTAGAGAACTTTCGCTGTTTCAAAGACGAAGTTTGCATCGATTTCGACGACATCACCGCGATTGTGGGACGAAACGACGTCGGGAAATCCACAATCATGGATAGCCTCGCGATCTTCTTTGACGAGGCCAAGCCGGACAAAGACGACGCCTGCCTTTCGGGCGATCGCAAGGCAGTCCGCATTACGTGTGAGTTTGATGATCTTCCTGAGAAGATCATCCTGGATGCAGACTACGAGACCAATTTAGAGGCTGAATATCTCGTCAATTTGGAGGGCCGGCTCGAAATCCGCAAGACGTATGACGGCTCACTCGTGACCCCCAAGCTTACCTCGGTGGAAGCCATTGCGGTACACCCCACCGAAGACGGAGTGAATGACTTACTGCAATTGAAAAAGACGGAGCTTATCGCGCGAGCCAACGAACTCGGGATCGACCTCACCGAGGTGAACAAACAAGCTAATGCACCAATCCGGGCGGCGATCTGGCAGCGCACAGAAGCGCTCAAGCTGGACTTAGGGCCTGTCTCTTTGGAGAAAGAGGGCGGGAAAATCTGGGCTACTTTGACACCCTACCTTCCGACGTTTGCCCTGTTCAAATCCGACAGAGCGAGCACCGACCAAGACGCTGAGGCGCAGGACCCACTAAAGGCAGCCATTCGCGATGCGCTCAAGGCTGTCGAGCAGGATTTAGCCAAGGTCCAAGCCCATGTGGAAGCTGAGGTGCGCAAGATAGCGGAGGCAACCGTTCAGAAGATCAAGGAGATGGATGCATCGGTCGCCCAAACTCTCAATCCCATTATTGCTACGAAGAAGTGGGATAGCCTATTCCAAACCAGCATCACGGGCGATGAAGGAATTCCTCTCAACAAGAGAGGGAGCGGGGTCAAACGCCTTGTACTCCTGAATTTCTTTAGGGCGAAGGCCGAGAAGGCAGCGATCGAGAGGCAGGCCGGCTCGGTCATCTATGCGATTGAGGAGCCCGAGACGGGCCAGCATCCGCGAAACCAACGCATGTTGATGTCCGCGTTGTCTGACCTGTCTGCGACCGCTGGGCGGCAGGTAATTGTGACCACCCACACGCCCATGCTTGCCCGAGCGCTGCCCGATGCCTCCCTGCGGTTTATTGAGGCTCAACCAAACGGAAATCGAACTATAGTAACTGGCGGGCCCACTACAAATGCCCGGATCGCTCACTCTCTCGGCGTTTTGCCGGACCATTCGGTCAAGCTGTTCGTGGGCGTAGAAGGAAAGCACGATATCTCCTTCCTCAAGGGTATGAGCAAGGCACTTAGGGCCGATGGAGTGGACGTGCCGGATATTGAGGCGCTTGAGATATCTGGCGAACTCATCTTCTTCCCATTCGGAGGTTGCAATCTCGCGTATTGGACCACTCGGCTCGAACCCCTCAACAGGCCGGAACTGCACATTTACGACCGCGACAATCCGCCGCCTCAACCCGGGAAATATGATCAGTTTGCCGCAGAGGTAAACGCGCGCCCGGGTTGCTCGGCGGTTACGACTAGCAAGCGTGAAATGGAGAACTTCCTCCATCAGGATGCCATTCGGGAAGCCTACCAACAGCAAAACATAGTGGTCAATTTCGGAGCGCCGTTCGCAGACTTTGACGACGTACCCGCTCTTGTTGCGCAGGCGGTCCTCGCGGCTGGAGGAGGGGCGCCTTGGCCTATCGACGATCCGCAAAAATGCGCGAAAAAGACATCAAGGGCAAAAACGCAACTCAACACAGCGGCGGTCGCCAGGATGTCCCACGCCCGTCTCGCTCAGTGCGATCCGGGAGATGAGGTAATCGGCTGGCTCAGAGAAATAGGCCAGAGGATGGTGCAATAGGCCGCTTTCCACCGCCGCTTGATCTCAGTCCGCAGGCTCGTCTTGCATCTCGGCAGCACTCGCTGCTGCGGCCCGTTCCTGATTTAAGGCAAACAGCCGCGCTAGCGCATCTTCTTCCGAAATGTCAGCGGGCCAGCCATATGCGGCGGCGACAGCGGCGTCCAACTCGGCATGAGCATTCACCAGCCACGTTGGTCGCTCATTGTAGAGCTTGGTAAGGGTGCGTTTCTTCAATTCCCTGTCCGCATGCTCATTTATCGGAACGACGCGCTCGGGAAAGCCAGCGACAATCTCCGGCTTCCGTTGGACTAGGTCGGCGGGATTTAGCCAGTTCTCGCGCAACTTATGCAATCGGTCGGCCGCCACAGCGATCTGTGTCGCGCGCGGACCATTCGCATAAGCCGCAGCCAGGATATTCGGCGCAAGTCCGACCGGAAACGGAAATGTCTCGAACCCTGTGCTTGGCGTATACTGCGGATCGTTGCCAACGCCATGCCAACCGCCAAGTCGAAGCGACCAAGCCTCGTGGAAGCGGCTATGCAAAATGCCAAATGTGGCATCATCGTCGCGAACCACTACGTTTATTCGGCTATCGGGCAACACCTTTGGTGAGACCCAGACAAAAATGCGATGCTTCGAAACACGAGGCGTGGCGATCAAACGCTCCAGCCCGATCGTCTTCTTGCGCAATCCGGGAACAGTCTCTCCATGCTGCCACCAGAAAATTCGGCGGCGCTCGCGATTATTCTTGTCCCTCAACGGTTTCACGTTCCGTCGAACGTACTCGAATGGTGCTTCGTATATCGCTGCCTCTTTCTCGGGCATGTCAGCGAAGTCAATAATCCAGTGGTCCGACGACCGTCTTGTCACGTCTTGTCCATTCAGCCACGGGCGAACAACGTCGGAATTAGATCGCCCATTTGGGTTTCGCGGCAACTGTAGCCAGTTTCTTGCCGTGTCGCCCGTAACATCAAATGGCCCTACCTTTACCGGTCCTTGGAAGCACCATCCGACGTTTTCCGGCAGGGGCAGAGCCTTCGTCAGATCGACAGTATCGCCGGTGAGATCGGCATGGATTGAGGCGACCCGTTTGCCATTCAAACGATATTGACGTGGATCGTCCATCTCTCTGGCGAAACAGACGAGCGAAACGCGAACAGCCGCTCCGTCCACCACCCATGGCTCGTCTGCCCAAGCGTCGAAGATGGTTGCGCCTTCTGAAATCTTGTCCAGCACGAACCTGTTCGAGCCGCGGCGAATAGCTTGCGTGGACACGAGCCCGACCGATTTGGATAAGCCGGCTTCGACTGCAGCCCTAGCTTTTTCGAACCAGTAAACAACCAAATCGACCCCGCCCGGCACGCGACCAGCGAACTTTGAACGCAATTTGTCGACATAGGCCGTACCAAGGACACTCAGCATGGCCTTGTCGCCGAGGAAGGGCGGGTTGCCGACGATTGCGTCAGCATCCGGCCACATCGCTTCGCTGCCATCTTCATTCAACACTGCATCGCGACACTCGATATGATCGAGAGGCTTCAATATCGGTCGGTCGGAGACACCGAAGCCGTTCCGTCGCATCCATTGAATTTCGCCGATCCACACGGAAACGCGCGCCAACTCTGCGGCGTAGGGATTGATTTCAATCCCTTTGACTGCGGCTGGGCCGACCTGCGAGAACTCGCGTTGAAGACCCATGACTTCCGCTTCGATGCTGACGCGATGTTCGATATCCTTGAGCGCAAGAAGTGCGAGATAAAGGAAGTTGCCCGACCCACATGCTGGGTCGAGAACTCTAAATGCGCGAAGCTTATTCAAGAAGGAGCGATAATCAGCGACGGCCTGATCGTGGGCTTTCGTGCGCGCGCTTGCCGATTTCGCCGAGCGAGATTTCTCTACTGAACTTGCTAATTTCTCCTTTGCCCTTTCCCATTCTGCGAGCCATGGACGCACGATCACAGGATCGACGATCATCATAATCTTTTCCCGATCCGTGTAGTGTGCGCCCAACTGCGAGCGCTTGTCCGGATCAAGGCCGCGTTCAAACAGTGTGCCGAGAATGGACGGATCGATTTCAGCCCAATCCAAATTAGCCGCGACCAGTGTTAGCGCAATGTCGTCCTTATCCAGCGGCAGCGCCGTGTCATCGTTGAACAGCCCGCCGTTGAACCATGCAACATGTTCGAAGCCAACCCGTCCTCCGGATTGCATGGCCTTAAATAGGTCGCTCGCAAGCGCATGAAACTCCTCTGGCCGCGAGGAGGCATGTTCCAGCATCCGCTTGAACATCTTGTTTGGAAGAAGATCGACATCTTCCGCGAACATGCAGAAAACCAGCCGATTGATGAAATGGGCGACAACCTCGGCGGGATGGCCTCGATCGCGCAAGCGTTGGGCAAGCTTTGCGAATTCGGCGGCGGCTTCCTCGGTGAGCGTTTGCCGGGTCTTGCCCGGCTTCAACTGCTCAGGATCAGAGAATGCCCATTTGAGTTTTTGCCGGATATTGGCATCGCGCAGATCGTCGAGGCCGAATTGATGGACCGCCGAAACGCTGTTGGTCCAGTTGGTGTGGATTTCAAACCGGTCCATATCGCAGACGACCAGCAGCGGCGGATTTTCGAGCGCCAGAGCATATTGCTGCAATTGCGCGAAGGCCGCTTTGAGGTCCTTACGCTTGCCCTTGTACTCCCACCCAAAGTGATCGCGCTTCCAAACGTCGGCCCACCCTTCGCCGCCAGTCGTCTTGGTGGCACCGCGCTCAAATGCGTACCACTCGCCCGTCGGATCGGCGTCCGTTGGAGCGGGTTCGCCTAGCATTCGGCAGAGGTCGATGAAATGAGATTGAGCCGCCGCTCGCTCATTCAGTTCGACGTTCTTCCACTTTCGGATAAATTCATCAGGCGTCACGTCCGCAGCCCCCCGGCTTTCGGCGGCATTATCGCAATGGTTGCATGAACACGGCCATCGCGAGCCGGGTCAACCCCTCCCTAAGTTCCCCCACAGTAATCGATCGGCCCGATCCTTCATTTTTTTCGCCACATGTCGGGTGCGAAGTCCTCTGGCATCTCCGGCAAGTCTTCCGGATCGGCGGGATCGGTCTGATTGCAGGCGGGGCAAGGTGCGCCAGCACCGCCGCAGTTGCACGCCCGATCGCCAAAGAACGGCCGATCCGGGTGGGTCTCACAAACCCACCGGCCATTGTCGCACCGAGCACAGAACTTCATAACTTCCACCCCGGCGAGAACGGAACCGCGCGCCCGACCATGTCGTGCCAGTCGGCACGATGTTCACCGCGCCCGCAGCTCCGCATTCCTGGCAGACGAGGCACCAGCCCACCCGGGACCATGGCCGGTCCTGCGGCAGCATGTCGAGGCGGATATCGACCATGCGGCTGCACCCGTGGCACCGGACGTTACAGGTGGCATGGCCGTCCGCAATCCACTCGGCGGGGCTACCCGGCGGGTAGCGACCGGACCATCTCGTGTAGCGGCGGCGGGGCATGCCGCGATCAAAGCGCCGTGACCGGCGACTGGCAAATTATCAATCCCTCGCGGGTCCGCGCGGCACGAGCCTACCTTTCGTCGTGGCTTGCTCTGTCCGCCCGTTTACGGCCCGGCACAGGGAAGGGCCTCGGAGGTGCCCTTGTCATCTCTCTGCGCGGGCCGGAGGGCGGCCCGCCCCCCTTACCGGCACGGCATCAAGCAGCGGCCCGCCAGCGGCCCAAGGAGACGGTATCGCTGTGATATTTTTGGCAATCGCGATTTGTCACAGATTTTGCCATATCGGCGCGCAAAACGGACCGGTCCGGCCACCCTGGCCATGGTCCGACAGCGTCGCAGACGGGCGCCCGCCCGTTGACAGTGCCGGCCGGGCACGCGAAATCGTCCATGATTTGATATAGCTTCGCTGCATGAGCCCAACAGATTCCCTCGCCTCAGCTCCCCGCAATATCCGTCTGACGTTGGCCGGCCTCCTGCCGGTGCTGGCGCTGGTCGCGGCCTGCCTGTGGACGAGCCCGGCGGCGGCCGATTTCCGGCTCTGCAACAACACCTCGAGCCGCGTCGGCATCGCGCTCGGCTACAAGGACGCCGAGGGCTGGACCACCGAGGGCTGGTGGAACGTGTCGTCGCGCACCTGCGAGACCTTGCTGCGCGGCAACCTTGTGGCGCGCTATTACTACATCTACGCTCTCGACTATGATCGCGGCGGCGAATGGTCCGGCCAGGCCTTCATGTGCTCGCGCGACAAGGAATTCACCATCAAGGGCACCGAAAATTGCCTGGCGCGCGGGTTCGACCGCACCGGCTTCTTCGAGGTCGACACCGGCGAGCAGCGTGCATGGACCGTCCAGCTGACCGAAGCCAACGAACAACAGCCGCAGAAAGTACCGGGAATGCCGGGCGGCGTGGGTCCAGGAAGTCCCGGGGCGATGCCGGGCCTGCCCAACCCGCCGCCGGGCGCAGCGCCGCCGGGCGCGTCTGGTCTGCCGCCAGCCGCACCACCCGGAAACAAACCATGAGACGACTGCGTCGAATCAAGATCCTCGCAACGCTCGGCCCGGCCTCCTCAGACAGCGCGATGATCCGCAAGCTGTTCGAGGCGGGCGCCGACGTCTTCCGCATCAACATGAGCCATACCCCGCACGACAAGATGCGGGAGCTGGTCAAGACCATCCGCAATGTCGAATCGAGCTACGGCCGGCCGATCGGCATCCTGGTCGACCTGCAAGGGCCGAAGCTGCGGCTTGGCTCGTTCGCGGAAGGCGCGACCCAGCTCAAGAACGGCCAGAGCTTCATTCTGGATTCCGACAAGACGCCGGGTGACAACAGCCGCGTCCAGCTTCCGCATCCGGAGATCCTCGCGGCGCTCCGCCCGGGCCATGCGCTGCTGCTCGACGACGGCAAGGTGCGGCTGATCGCCGAGGAAACCTCGCCCGAGCGCGCGGTCACGCGCGTCGTGATCGGCGGCAAGATGTCGGACCGCAAGGGCGTCAGCCTGCCCGATACCGATCTGCCGGTGTCGGCGATGACCGCAAAGGACCGCGCCGACCTGGAAGCTGCGCTGCCGGAGGGGATCGACTGGGTCGCGCTGTCCTTCGTGCAGCGCGCCGAGGACGTGATCGAGGCCAAGAAGATGATCCGCGGCCGCGCCGCCGTGATGGCCAAGATCGAGAAGCCGCAGGCGATCGACCGCCTTGCCGACATCATCGAAGCGTCGGACGCGCTGATGGTGGCGCGCGGCGATCTCGGCGTCGAACTGCCGCTGGAACGGGTACCGAGCCTGCAGAAGCAGATGATCCGGATGGCGCGCCGCGCCGGCAGGCCGGTGGTGGTCGCAACCCAGATGCTGGAATCGATGATCCAGGCGCCGGTGCCGACGCGCGCCGAAGTCTCCGACGTCGCCACCGCCGTCTACGAAGGCGCCGACGCCATCATGCTGTCGGCGGAATCCGCCGCCGGCAAATTCCCGGTGGAGGCAGTCTCCACCATGAACCGCATCGGCGAGGAGGTCGAGCGCGACCCGACCTATCGCAACGTGATCAACGCGCAGCGCGTCGATCCCGAAGCGACGGTGGGTGACGCCATTGCCGACGCCGCGCGGCAGATCGCCGAGACGCTCGACCTGTCGGCGATCATCTGCTGGACGTCGTCAGGTTCGACCGCGATCCGCGTGGCGCGCGAGCGCCCCAAGGTGCCGGTGGTCGCGATCACGCCGAACCTCGTCACCGGCCGCAAGCTGTCGGTGGTGTGGGGCGTGCATTGCGTGGTCGCCGAGGACGCGCACGATCTCGACGACATGGTCGACCGCGCCGGCTCGATTGCGTTCCGCGACGGTTTTGCCAAGGCCGGCCAGCGCGTCATCATCGTCGCCGGCGTGCCGCTGCGCGCGCCCGGCACCACCAACATGCTGCGTATCGCCTCGGTCGGCCCGAAGGGCGACGCGCAGCTCTAGATTCCAGTTTGACGCGTTTTCTTCACGCGAACCGGTGCCTGTTTCGCTCGAAACGCTCTAACCCGCCGCGCCGCGATCAGCCCTGCAATGACGCGTCGAGCGTGATCTTGGTGTTGAGCAGCTTCGACACCGGACATCCGGCCTTCGCCTTGCCGGCCAGTTCCTGGAACGTCGCATTGTCGGCGCCCGGGATCTTCGCCGATAGCGTCAGATGCACCGCGGTGATCGCGAAGCCGTCGGCGACCTTCTCCAGGGTCACATCGGCCTTGGTCTCCATATGCTCCGCCGTGAGCTTGGCTTCGCCCAGGATCAGCGACAGCGCCATCGTGAAGCAGGCGGCGTGCGCAGCGCCGATCAACTCCTCCGGGTTCGAACCGGGCTTGCCCTCGAAACGGCTGGCGAAGCCGTAGGGGTAATCCGAGAGCGCGCCGCTCTTGGTCGAGATCGCGCCCTTGCCGTCCTTGATGCCGCCCTGCCATTTGGCCGAGCCATGGGTCGTCGTCATGGGTTGCTCCGTGAGGTGGTTGAGCCCAGCCCCGAAACCTACAACGCCAATGCGACAGAAGTGTTCTTCGCGCGCGTTGGCCTCATCCTGGACTCAGGCGCCGACCAGCGCCTTCGCCGGAGTCGTCGCCTGCACCACGAGGCCACGCGCGCGTGCGTCCATCACGCCGACCGCGCGCAGCGCAAGCAGCGTCACGGTCTGCACCGCGTCACGCAGCTTGATCGGATCGTCGAGATTGGCCGGCGCCAGCGGGCCGACCAGCGCTTCGTGCAGCGCGCCGAGCAAGGCGGTGGCGGCCAGCGCCGTGTCCTGCGCCGGCAGGTGTCCGGCGCGCACCGCGGCATCGATGCGCATGGCCAGCTCACCGGAAATGTCGCGGCGGCTGGCGAGGCGCGAGGCGGTGACGTCGACGTCGACCGGCTCGGCCAAAATGCCCCAGGCGAGCTTGCGCTGCGACAGCACGTGGACCGCGATCGTCGTCACCGCGGCGGCCAGCGCCGATGACGGCCCCGGCGCGGCATCGGCGGCACGCCGGATCGCCGTGAGCTCGTCGCGCGAGACTTCCGTGATCAATTCCGAGATCAGCTCGGCCTTCGACGGGAAATAGCGGTAGACCGTTCCGGCCGCGACATTGGCCCGCACCGCGACGGGTGCGATCTGGACCGCTGCCATACCGCCCGCCGCCGCCGCGTCCCGCGCAGCCGACAGGATGGCGCTGCGCCGCGCGGCCAGCCGTTTCACGACCTGATGAGTTCGCCGGTAGACCATGGCGTTCCGTCCCCCCGCCGTGCGCCCCGCCGGCGCCCACCGGCAGAACACACGAGTCTTCAACGTTTTGAGCGATTGATCCCGCAATCGCCTGAAGAAGTGAACAACTATTCAGACTGAATGACAAGCTGGAATTGTAAGGATTTTTTGCAACCTCCGGTACCACCTCTGATTGAGCCGGCGGCGCTCCGACCCCTCCCCGACCGGATCAGGGCCGCGATGGTAATCGCTCGAAATCGAGACATCTGATCTTGCGCACACTCGCAATATCGCCGCGGCATTTACCCGAATTTATCGGAAGCCGTGGTCGAGTGCGCGCTGGCGTCACGCGTGGCGTTGGGCTCTGGATGCCCCCGGCCGAAACAAGCAAGAAAGCGCATGTCACTCTCCATCACCAGCAGCGTGAGCAGCCGTAGCGCGGCGCGAGGACTGGTGCCGCTGTGCGCCGCCGTGGGTGCCTATCTGTTCTATCTCTCGGCCGGCGAAATCCTGCTGCGCGATTCCGACACGATGTGGCAGATCAGGGTCGGACAGTGGATCCTCGAACACGGCGCGATGCCGACGTCGGACGTGTTCTCGTTCACCCGTTTCGGCGAGCCCTGGATCTCGAGCTCGTGGCTGTCGCAGGTGGTGTACGCGCTCGTATACGGCGGCGATTGGGCCGGACCGGTGATCCTGTCGTCGATGGCGATCGGCGCGACGGTCGCGATCTTCCTGCATCTGTTGAGCCCGTATTTCGATCCGGCGCGCGCGCTCCTGATCGCGGCGCTGGCGCTGCTGTTGTCGACGATCCACTTTCTGGCGCGGCCGCATGTGCTGGCGCTGCCGGTGCTGCTGGCGTTCATCGGCGGCCTGCTCGCGGCCGCGGATCGCCGCACTTCACCGTCATGGTGGCTGCTGCCGCTGATGACGCTGTGGGCCAATCTGCATGGCGGCTTCGTTCTCGGGCTGGCGCTGATCGGACCGATCGGACTGGAGGCGGTGTGGAACGCGGAGCGCAGCCGCCGCCGCCAGCTTGTCGTGCGATGGGGCCTGTTCGGCCTCGCCGCGCTGGCCGCGAGCTGCCTGACGCCCTATGGCTGGAACAGCCTGCTGGGCGCGACCAAGATCCTCAGCCTCGGCAAATTGCTGACGCTGATCGGGGAATGGAAGCCGGCGGATTTCAGCAAGCCGAGCTTCTTCGAAGCCACGCTGCTCGGCCTGATCGGCCTGATCTGCCATCGCAGGCTGATGCTGTCGGTGCCGCGGATCCTGCTGCTGCTCGGGCTGATCTGGATGGCGCTGAGCCATGTCCGCAACATCGAGGTGTTCGCGTTCATCGCTCCGCTGGTGCTCGCCAAGCCGATCGCCGAGCAATGGGGAACGGCAGGCGCCACCGCCGCCCGCTTCGGAGAAACGCGCTCATTCCCCGTCGTCACGATCCTGGCTGTGATCGCGATGGTGATCGGCGCGTGGGTGACGACGGCGATGTTCGTCGCGCAGCATCAGTTCAAGTTCTTGCCGATGTTCTCGCCCGTTGCCGCGGTCGATGTGCTGCAGCAGCACAAGGCGCAGCGCGTGTTCAGCACGGCGCCGTTCGGCGGCTACATGGTCAGCCGCGACATGAAAGTGTTCATCGACGGCCGCGCCGAGCTCTATGGCGAGCAATTCGTGCTCGACTACTACGATGCGCTCGACGCCCGCGACGTCGGCCAGTTGCTGGGCCTGCTCGACAAATACCGGATCGATGCCACGCTGTTGAGCTCGGACTCTCCCGCCGGCAACGCGCTGGATCACCTGAAAGGCTGGAAGCGGCTGTACAAGGACGACATCGCCGTGATCCATGTGCGCTCGGACGAGAAGAGAGCCGGCGCGGCGGCGGGTCAGAGCACGAACTAACCGACGCTGCATAAGTCCAAAATCGCATCGTCGTCCCGTCATCCTGAGGTGCGAGCCTTGCGCCGCTGGGCGAGCCTCGAAGCATGAATCGGCCACCAGTCGGGCCGTCGATCCTTCGAGACGCCGCTGCGCGGCTCCTCAGGATGACGGGTTTGATCATGGCGCTCACAGTTCAAGCGCGATCAGCCCCACCCTCAATTCCCCGTCTGAAGCTCGCCGAAGCGATCCCAGGTCTTGCCGTTGAAGCGCATCAGTTGCATCTGATCGACCGGCACGTGGTCGGCCGGCGAGGTGTTGACCTTGATGCCCGGCAGCAGCATCGGCAATTCCAGGCCCTTGATCGCGAATGCCTGACGCAGGATGTTCTCGGTCGAGAGATCGTCGCCGCAGGCCTTCAGCACCGCCTCCAGCGCCATCGCGCTGTTGTAGGCGTTGACGTAATTGGTGTCGTGCTGATCGCCTTCCGGCACGTATCTGGTCATGAACTCGCGCCAGCCCTTCATGCCGGGATCGTCGCTCCATGCCGGGTCGTCCGGATCCTTCACATAGGCCGTGGAGATGATGCCGGTGCCGGCCTCGACGCCGGCAGGCTGCATCACGGTCGAGATCCACACCGCGGTGTTGGACAGGAAGGTCATCGGCCGCCAGCCGATCTCAAAGGCCTTGCGGATCGACTGCGCCGCGAATTTCGGCGTCGCCGCGATCACGAAGACGTCGGCATTGGTGGCCTTCAGCTTGACGATCTGGGAGTCAATCGTCGGGTCCGTGATCTCATAGGTCGCAACCGTGACCAGAGACTCATACTTCTCGCCGAGCACGTCCTTGAGGCCGGCGAGATAGTCGCGGCCGTAGTCGTCGTTCTGCGAGATGACGGCGAACCTTGCATTCGGATTCTTCGCCAGCGCATAACGCGCATAGAGCCGTGCCTCGTAACGGAACGGCGCCTGCACGCCCATCGCCGCCTGCGGGAATTGCGTGACGTCGCCGAATTTCGAGGCGCCGGAGGCCAGAAACAGCTGCGGGATGTTCTTGCCCTGCAGGTACTTTGCGATCGCGGTGTTGTGCGCGGTGCCGATCGAGGAGAAGATCAGCGCGACCTCGTCGCTCTCGACGAGGCGGCGCGTCTGCTCCACCGTCTTCGGCGGCGCGTAGGAATCGTCCAGCGAAATGAAGTTGATCTTGCGACCATTGATGCCGCCGCGATCGTTCAGCATCCTGAAATAGCCGGCTTCGCCCTTGCCGAGCGCGCCGAACGCCGACACCGGCCCGCTATAGGGCATGGTCTGGCCGATCCTGATTTCGGTTGATGTGACGCCGCGCATCTCGGCGGCGATGGAAGACGTGGGCAGCAGCAGGAACGAAATGGCGCCAAGCGCGCCGAATGCCTTGCGCATCAGCCTCCCCTCCCCTTTTTCTTGCCGCGCCTTCAGACAACGCGGCCGTGCCGTTTGACGGCTTGGCGCGAGGATGCCACGGCGCCGCAGCGGAGGCCACGGATATTCGAAAGGCGCGATTTCAGCGCTTGCCGCGGTCCTTGACCGGGATCACGAATTTCAGTCCCGACCAGACGTCATCGACCGCACAGACCTTGACGTCGACCAGGCCGCTCGCGAGCCCGGTTTCGCGGACCTGTCTCTCCGTAAGATCGGTCGCGACGCCCGAACTCTTCTTCGGCCACGACACCCAGATCATGCCGTCAGGGGCGATCGCATGACGGTAACGCCGCAGCCTGGCCGCAAGCCCCTCGGCCTTGGCGGCGAACAGGTGCACGGCATCGAGCGGTGCCCGTGCGGTCTTCGTCACCAGCACATCGGCGGGCAGCTCGCCGACAACGTCGCCGTAGGGAACGGACAACCCGTCGACAAAAATACAAAAGCCCGGCTTGAGGCCGAGCTTTTGCACAACTGGTTTGCCGGACGTGCCGGCCATCGCGGGCGAGGCTTACGCCTGCGGCTGCGGCTCCATGCCGGTGTCCGGATCGGGACGCGGGCGCGGCTTGCCGGCCGGCGGCACGGCGGATGCGCGCGGCGTCGACGGCTCCAGCACCGACTCGCGATTGGGCTTCTTGCCCTTCAAGAGGTCGATGATCTCGTCGCCGGTCAACGTCTCGAACTCGAGCAGGCCCTTGGCGAGCGCCTCGAGGTCCTCGCGCTTCTCGGTGAGGATCTTGGTCGCCTCGTTGTAGCCTTCCTCGACCAGACGCCTGATCTCGGAGTCGATCTTCTGCACGGTCGCCTCGGACGCGTTCTGCGTGCGCGAGACCGACATGCCGAGGAACACCTCGTCCTGGTTCTCGCCGTAGGAGACGGTGCCGAGCTCTTCCGAGAGGCCCCAGCGCGTCACCATCATGCGGGCAAGGCGGGTCGCCTGCTCGATGTCGGAGGCGGCGCCCGAGGTCACCTTCTCGCGGCCGAAGATCAGCTCTTCGGCGACGCGGCCACCCATCATGATGGCAAGGCGCGAAGTCATCTGCTCAAGCGACATCGACAGCTTGTCGCGCTCGGGCAGCTGCATCACCATGCCCAGCGCACGGCCGCGCGGAATGATGGTCGCCTTGTGGATCGGATCGGTCGCGACGACGTTGAGGCCGACGATGGCGTGGCCGCCCTCGTGATAGGCCGTCAGCAACTTCTCTTCCTCGGTCATCACGAGCGACTTGCGCTCGGCGCCCATCATCACCTTGTCCTTGGCCTCTTCGAACTCGGCCTGCGTCACCATCCGCTTGTTGCGGCGGGCGGCGGTCAGCGCAGCCTCGTTGACGAGATTCATCAGGTCGGCGCCCGAGAAGCCCGGGGTGCCCCGCGCGATGGTCTTGAGGTTGATATCCGGCGCCAGCGGCACTTTGCGGACGTGAACCTTGAGGATCTGCTCGCGGCCGACGACGTCCGGGTTCGGCACCACGACCTGGCGGTCGAAGCGGCCGGGACGCAGCAACGCGGGATCGAGCACGTCGGGACGGTTGGTCGCCGCGATCAAGATCACGCCCTCATTGGCCTCGAAGCCGTCCATCTCGACCAGCAGCTGGTTCAGCGTCTGCTCGCGCTCGTCGTTGCCGCCGCCGAGGCCGGCGCCGCGATGACGGCCGACCGCGTCGATTTCGTCGATGAAGATGATGCAGGGCGCGTTCTTCTTGGCCTGCTCGAACATGTCGCGGACGCGGCTCGCGCCGACGCCGACGAACATCTCGACGAAGTCAGAACCGGAGATGGTGAAGAACGGCACGTTGGCTTCGCCCGCGACCGCGCGCGCGATCAGCGTCTTGCCGGTACCGGGAGGGCCGACCAGCAACACGCCGCGCGGAATCCGTCCGCCGAGCCGCTGGAATTTGCCGGGGTCGCGGAGGAATTCGACGATCTCCTGCAGGTCCTGCTTGGCCTCGTCGACACCCGCGACGTCCTCGAAGGTGACGCGGCCATGCGCCTCGGTCAGCATCTTGGCGCGCGACTTGCCAAAGCCCATCGCCTTGCCGGCGCCGCCCTGCATCTGCCGCGACAGGAAGATCCACACGCCGATCAGCGCGATGAACGGCAACCAGGAGACGAGCAGCGAGACGAACCACGGCACGTTATCGCCGGGCGCCTTCGCGGTGATCTGCACCTTGGCGTCAAAGAGGCGCTTCACGAGCGTCGGATCGCTCGGCGCGTAGGTCTGGAAGCTCGTGCCGTTGTTGAAGGTGCCGTGAATCTCCGGCCCCTGGATCACGACGTCGCGGACATGACCCTGATCGACCTCAGTGAGAAGCTGCGAGAACGAGATGTCCGAGGACGACGAGCGCTGGCCAGGATTCTGGAAAAGCGTGAACAACGCCAGCAACAGCAGGACAATGATGACCCAGAGGGCGAAATTCCGCAGATTGGCGTTCATGGTCTTCCTTCGTGGTCGCGCGGATCGCGGCCTCTCTCTATCCTTGGGCAGGCTCTGTGGGAATCCCCAGGGAATCCATCCCGTCGATGGCATACAATTTAGGTGCCGCTGGGGTAGATGCCAAGGGAACCACGCACGACTATTTACCGCATCCTAGCGCGATTCCCGGTCAAAAAATGGCGCTGAATCCGGTGTTTTTCCGGGGTGGTTAAGCCTCTTTGCCCGATTATGACAGCGATTGAAACAATCGAACCCGGCTCAGCGAGAGCGCCCCCGGCGGGGCGGTGCCGGGCCGATCCTGATACGGCCGGCGGCGATGCTGATGACCGCTCCGGCAAGGGTCTGTTTCAGCTTGGATTCGCGTTTTCCCAAAGTCCCATCCAAGGCCTCGTCCATCGCGGCGAGCAGGGTTTCGACCTTGCCGAGTTCGGCCGGGCCCTCATGTCCGACGCGGTCGATGGCGCGCTTAAGCAGACGGACGCGGATTTCCTCGGGCATCACCGCGAACAGCGCAGCATCGAAGCCCGCGCCGGAATTATCCTCGCTCTTCAACGCAAGATAGTGCTCGGCGCCGTCGACCAGCACCTCCAGCGCGGCATTGGCGCGCGCGATCCGCGCGGCAAGCCGCGCCAGGTTCCGCGCGTCGCCGCCCTCCTCCGCGAGCATCGGCATCAGCGCGCGCAACCGTGGACGCGTGTAGGATCGATCGCGGTTGGTCGGATCGTCGGCAAAGCCGATGCGCGCCTTCTTCAGCGTCGCGATCAGCTGGGCCTTGGAGATGTCGAGCAGCGGCCGTGTCAGCAAGACGCCGTCGCGCTCGGTCTCGCGCGCCATTGCCGAGAGGCCCGCAACGCCGCTGCCGCGCAGCATCCGCATCAACAGCGTCTCGGCCTGATCGTCACGGGTGTGCGCGGTCAAAATATGCGTGGCGCCATGCTTGCGCGCGGCCTGCGCGAGCAGTCGGTAGCGGGCCGCGCGCGCGGCCGCCGGCACGCCGGTTCCAGGCTTTGGTCCGGTCCAACGCATCGTGTGATGCGGCAGCTCGAGATTTCGCGCCAGCCGCTTGACGTCGCGCGCCTCGCGAGCCGCTTCAGGGCGCAGGCCGTGATCGACCGTGACCGCCACCAGCCGCGGTCCCTGCGCGAGCGCGCGGCGCCAGCGCGCGGCGAGCCACATCAGCGCGACTGAATCGGGACCACCGGACACCGCAAGCAGGAGCGCCGGCGCGCCCGCAAGGCCTGCGAACAGGCGCTTGGCGTCCCGTGCCGGGATGGCGGATTGATCGTCGGGCATCGCAAAACCAGCTGCTGGCGGAGAGGCCGGAAGCGGCCTTCCCGCATCTGGTTTAGCACTTCACGCGCTTCTGCTCGCGGTCAACCGCAGCCTTGACCCCGCCGGACGCGCGCGGGTACTTCCGCGTGATCTCGCCGAACGCGGCGCAGGCCGCTTCCTTTTCCTTCAGCGCAGCCAGCGACTGGCCGAGCCGCAGCAGGGCGTCGGGCGCCTTCGCGGATTTGTCGAACTTGGTGGTCACGCCGAGGAAGGTCTCCGCAGCATCGCGATATTGCTGGCGCTGGAAATAGCTTTCGCCGAGCCAGTATTGCGAGTCCGCCACCAGGGGATCGTTCGGATACTTCTGGCCGAAGTTCTTCATCGTCTCTTCGGCGAGCGCATAGTCCTTGCGCTGCATATAGCCGATGCCGAGGTCGAACTCGTCCTTCGACGTCGCCGACGGCGGCAGCGTGGTCAGGGCTGCGCTCGCGCCGGGCGCACGCTGCGGGCTGGTGTTGCCGAGATTGAGCGGCTCGCCTGCCCCACGGCCGCCGGGCGCACCAACCGCCGCCTCACTGGGCATCGGCATCCCGCCGCCGCCAAGTGCGCGCGGCGCCCCTGGGGCATTCGGGTTCTGGTTCGGATCGAAGGCATCGCCGCGGCCGCGGCGGCCGGAAGCCGCCGGCGCCGGCTCCTGCGCGATCGGCGCAGGCGCCGCGATCTGCTGCTGCTGGTCATAGCCGCCCTGCGGCTGCCGGCCATATCCTTGCTGCGGCTGGCCGTAGCCTTGCTGGGGCTGGGCGTAGCCCGGCTGCGCTTGCGGGTAGGCCTGTGGTTGCTGCGCCGGCGGAACCGCCGCGACGCCGGGCTGAGCCGCCGGAGCCTGTCCACCTGGGCCGGGCGGTTGCCCGCCAAGCTGCCGCAGCCGCTCCTCGAGCTGGCGGTTGCGGTATTGCAGTTCCTCGTTCTGACCGGTCAGCTGCCGCAGCTGGTTCTCGAGCCGCTCGATCCGCATTTCAGCATCGGAATCGTCGGATTGGGCAAACACTGGCGAGGAAACGGCGAGCAACGCCGCGATCGCCGCGGCGGAGGAAAGAAAATGAATCCTGGATGACATTTTGCCCTGACGACGAGATCGACGTGAAAAGCGAGCGACATTGAAAGACGGAGTACGCCGGAATTGTGACTGGCACTTCAAATCCGGGACAGCGTCGCGGGATACCGGTTTAGTACGGACGCTGGAACAAGCAAGCGGCCAATTGCGCGCAGCTTCGTTCATCTTGATGACGGCGGGCCGGGCCTTCACGCGGCCAAAACAAAACCGGCGCCCCGAAGGCGCCGGCTTGAAAACACTCATTCAGGTTCGCGTCAGGAGCTGGCGTTCAGCACTGTGACGGCGCGACGATTCTGCGACCAGCAGGAGATGTCGTTACAGACCGCGACCGGACGCTCCTTGCCGTAGGAAATGGTGCGCATGCGGCTCGGATCGATGCCGCGCGAGGCGAGGTAAGCGCGGACCGACTGGGCACGGC
The DNA here is from genome assembly GCF_029714345.1 of Bradyrhizobium brasilense. NCBI lineage: Bacteria > Pseudomonadati > Pseudomonadota > Alphaproteobacteria > Hyphomicrobiales > Nitrobacteraceae > Bradyrhizobium > Bradyrhizobium brasilense. The sequence goes on along the minus strand of NZ_CP121669.1, from coordinate 1,415,580 downwards.
GGGCGCCGAGCGCGATGTTGTATTCGCGCGTGCCGCGCTCGTCGGCATGACCTTCGATGGTGAAGGAGTAACGGTTATAGGTCTGCAGCCACTGCGCCTGCTTGTCGAGGGTCGCCGTCGCCTGCGGGCTGAGATCGGTCTGATCGCTCTCAAAGAACACGCGGTCACCGACATTGACCACGAAATCCTGCTGGCTGCCCGGGGTCGCGGCGCCCCCAATCGCGCCATTGGCGTCCAACGGGTTCTTGTTGGCACAGGCCCCCATCGACAGCGCCACCGCCAGAACCGTAACCAGCTTCATACCCTGGAGATAATTCATTCCCGGAGCCTCCACGCTCGCGCTCTTCGTACTACCCAATCGATCTACAGGGCGATGGTTAAGCGAACGTTCCGTCAACCTTGACGAGACCTTGCTGAACCCCATCAAATGCCAGGCAATGGCGAAAAGCGCCCCCGATGGTTAATGGGTGGCAAATGTGGCGCGATGGTGAAGGGAAGGCAAGGTTCGCGGGAACCGGCCGCTTTTGCAGGACAATTTGGCCTGCGCGCAACAGTCGATCGACACTGACTCGATGAGAATGGCCGATTCCCTCAGGGATTCGGCACGATCGAAGCGCGCTCGAACGGCTGCACGAAGCCGTCGGGCTGCAACTGGCCTTCGCGGTCGAACAGCATGCGCCGCTCGAAGGCGCTGGAGCGCAGGAAGGGATAGCGGGCCAGCACGCGTTCCCGCACCGTCGGCAGATGCGACGCCATCAAGCCGACCGGCTTCACCAGCCCGGGATAGAGCCGCGGCTCCGACCAGGTCTCGTGCAGGAACACACGCCGGTAGAACGCCATGTGCTCGGGCCGGACCGGCGCCAGGCCGTAATCGGCGTTGAAGTGCACGCCCGCGGTCGAGCCGAGGCGCACGGTGACATAGGGCAGTTCCGGAACGTTCCGGGCCTTTTCGGGATCCGCGACGAAGCGCGTCGAGTCGATGAAGACCAGACCCTGATCAAGCTTCGGCAGCAGCACGTCGCCGAACACCTCGAGCGTCGGCGAGGTACGCCACTCCGGCGTCACCACGGTGATGCGGATCGAGCTGCAGAGTTCGCCCTGCAGATAGACACCGAACACCCAGGCATTCGGCGCATCATCGAACTGATCGACGACCCGCTCATCCGCCGAGGGCCGGATCGCGCCTTCGCGCAGATAGGCGCGATAGCGAAGCCGGTAGATCTCGTCTTTCTGTTCCGGGGTCTGAGCGAGGCGGTAATCGACTTGATCCAGAGGGTCCGCAAGCCTTCCTGTCGCGGGCTTGATGGCTTCGGCCGCGGACCTCATTTGGTACTCCCTGAACAACGCAACAACTTCAACGCGCGGCCAAAAGATTAACAGCTTCTTAATTTCCGTCAAAGCAATCGAGGCAATACAGTTAACCTCTCGCCGCGAGGGTACACTACGAATGGTGCAGCCGAAGGCTCTCACAACTATCGATTGAGTATATTGCGCCGTGTCAAGCGATCGAGCGCGAGGGAACCACGTGCAGTTGCTCGTCGGTCCGCCGGCCGTGCGAGGCATTGAGCAGCTGGCGGATGCGGACGGAGGGAACCGGCCGGCTGAACAGGTATCCCTGTGCTTCGGTCACCGCGCCATCGGCGCTGATCAGTTCGAGCTGCTCATTGGTCTCGATGCCCTCGACCACGACCGACATACCGAGATCCGCCGACAGCCGCGCCACCCCGCGCAGCAAGGTCAGCGGACGGTCGCTGTCGATGCCTTCGAGGAAGGACCGGTCGATCTTGACCTTCTGCAGCGGGAAATTGTGCAGGTAGCTGAGCGACGAGTAGCCGGTGCCGAAATCGTCCAGCGAGATCCGCACGCCGAGCGAGCGCAACTGGGACAGCAAGTCGTGGGTCAGCTCGGTGTTGTGCAGCAGCGAGGATTCGGTGATCTCGATCTCGAGCCGGTGCGCCGGCAGGCCGGAGACCTCGAGCGCGTAGCGAACCTCGCTCAGCACGTCGCGCTGGTGGAACTGCTGCGGCGAGAAGTTGACCGCGACGCTGACCGCCTCGGGCCACTTCATGCATTCCATGCAGGCCTTGCGCAGGATCCAGCGGCCGAGATCGACGATCAGGCCCATGTCCTCGGCAACGGGAATGATGTCGACCGGAGAGACCGTGCCGCGCGCCGGATGGTTCCAGCGCAACAGCGCCTCGCAGGTGCTCACCTTGCCGGACTTCAGGTTGATCAGCGGCTGGTAGAACAGCTCGAATTCTTCGTTGGCGAGCGCCTTGCGCAGGTCGAGCTCGAGGATGCGGCGGGCCTCGACGGTTTGCGCCATCTCGTCGCGGAAGAAGCAGAAGGTGCCGCGGCCGTCGGCCTTGGCGCGATAGAGCGCCATGTCGGCGTTCTTCAGCAGCGTGTCGGCGCCGACGCCGGGCGCGGTCATCGCGATGCCGACGCTGGCGCCGATCTCGACCAGGTGATTGTCGATCTTGTAGCGCTCGCTGAGGCGGTCGACGATGCGCCGCGCCAGCGCCGCAGCGTCCTCGTGCGAGTGGATGTTCTGCTGGAACACCACGAACTCGTCGCCGCCGAACCGCGCCACGAAATCCTCCGGCCGCAGCATCTCGCGCAGCCGCTCGGCGACCGCGCAGAGCAGCTGGTCGCCGCAGGGATGGCCGAGCGTATCGTTGACCTGCTTGAACTGGTCGAGGTCGACGAACAGCAATGCGGAGCGATGGTCGCCGTGCTGCATGGCGAGCAGCCGGCCGATTTCGTCGCGGAAATTGACGCGGTTGGGCAGCGCGGTCAGCTCGTCGTAGCGCGCGAGGTGGCTGATCCGGGCCTCGGCGTCCTTGCGCTCTGTGATGTCCTCGACCAGCACCACCGTGCCGCCGCCGGCCATCGGCTGGAAGGTCCAGTCGAGCGAGCGGTTCTTGGTTGGGTCGGGGTCGCTGGTGACGATATCGCCGCGCTGCGAGCTCTCGATCTCGTAGAGGATCTGCTGTGCGGCCGCGGCCGAGATCGAGCCGGACAGGACGCAGGCGTTGCAGATATCGGTCGCGCTGGCGCCGCGCTGCACGAAATCGTCCGACAGCTGCATCATCTCGATGAAGCGGTGGTTCATCACCGCAACGCGGCCGTCGGCGCTGAACATGCACAGGCCGTGCGGCATGTTGTTCAGCGCGGTATCGAACTGACCCGCCAGCGCGGCCTCGCGCTCCTTGGCGATCCAGGCGTTGACGTAGATGCGCTGCAGGCTGGAGGTCAGGTGCCGGATGGCGCTGAAGAACACCAGGCTGAGCAGCGCAAGGGCGATGTGATAGGGGCCGCCGACATACATCAGCGCCAGGATCAAGGGACCGATCGACATCAACAGATGCAGGTGGAAGATCTGCGGCCGGCCGAAGGTCCGCCCTACCCCCGCCGAGGTGTAGGCGACCACCGTGGTCACGCACAGCATGTGCGCGGCGGCATCATTGGTCGTGAGCAGCACGGTGACGCCCCAGATGCCGAGCGAGATGCCGTAGGCGATGGTGCCGATCCGGTAGCGCTTCTCCCAGGTCACGGACTCTTCGACGGTGAGCCGGGAATTGCGCTGCTGGTAGCGGTACATCTGCAGCGCGCGCGTCAGCCCCACCACGATGAACAGCGGCACGCACAGCCAGCACAACAGATTGCTCGTGACAGCCGCAATCACGGCGCCCGCAATGGCGGGGCCGAAGGCGCCGAAGATCATGGGCGCTGGGTTCATGAACAGGGAATCGACCAGCGCCGCCGAAATCGTCGGCGACATCGACCGGTCCGGTTCACCCGTCTGACTTGCAAACTGCATTGTGAGAGCGCGCGTCCTTTTCAGCTCGCACTCTTACTGATCGCAGGTGAAGTCTTTCTGAGCGAACATCGTTAGCAAGTCCTTGCCTCGCCCAGCCGACGGCCGGAATTCACTATAAAATTCAGTGCGCTAGGTGAGAAGTGCCGACCGCCGCCGAGGTTCCCAGGAGCAGTCTGCACCCACCTCACGACAACAGCGGTGACCAAGCCGGGTCGGAGGCAAAGCCCGGGGTCGGTACCCGCAGCTCGTTGCGGCCGGACACGTCGATGGTGAACAGCGACGGGCCGCTGTTGCCGCCGGGATCGCGGAAGAACATCACGACGCGCCCGTTCGGCGCAAACGTCGGGCCTTCATTGTGGAAGCCCGAGGTCAGGATGCGCTCGCCCGAACCGTCGGGTTTCATGATGCCGATCGCGAACTGCCCGCCGCCCTGCTTGGTGAAGGCGATGTAGTCGCCGCGCGGCGACCACACCGGCGTCGAATAGGTGCCGTCGCCGAACGAGATGCGCTGCGCGCCGCCGCCGGTTGCCGGCATCACGTAGATCTGCGGCTTGCCGCCGCGATCCGACTCGAAGCACAGCCGCGTGCCGTCGGGCGCGTAGGACGGCGAGGTGTCGATCGCCGGCGTGTCGGTCAGCCGCGTCATCGACTTCGAGCGCAGATCCATCACGAACAGGTTGGAGTTGCCGCCCTGCTGCAGGCTCATGATGACGCGCTGGCCGTCGGGCGAGAAGCGCGGCGAGAACGACATGCCCGGGAAGTTGCCGACGATCTCGCGCTGGCCGGTCTCGATGTTGAGCAGATAAACGCGCGGGTCGCCCTGCCCGAATTCCATGTAGGTGATTTCCTGGGTCGACGGCGAGAAGCGCGGCGTCAGCACGAGGTCCGAGCCGCGGGTCAGGTAGCGCACATTGGCACCGTCCTGGTCCATCAGCGCGAGGCGCTTGACGCGGCGATCCGCCGAGCCGCTCTCGTCGACGAACACGACGCGGGTATCGAAATAACCCTTCTCGCCGGTCAGCCGCTCGTAGATCTGGTCGGAGATGATGTGGGCGATGCGCCGCCAGTATTCGGCGGAGGTGTCGTATTGCTGGCCGGCGAGCTGCTGGCCGGTGTTGACGTCCCAGAGCCGGAACTCCGCCTTCACCCGCCCGTTGCCCTGGCGCGTCATGCGGCCGGTGACCAGCGCCTGCGCGTTGATGCTCTTCCAGTTGTTGAAGTTCGGCGCCGCGTCGATGTTGATCTGCTTCTCGAGATAGGCCGCCTGATCGATCGGCGCAAACAGGCCGCTGCGCTTCAGATTGTTGGTGATCACCTGTGTCACGCCGACACCGACCTCGGTGTCCCCGGGCGTGCCGGCGGCAAAGTTCGGGATCGCGATCGGCAGCGGCGCGAAGTCGCCTTCCGGAATGACGACGCGCTTCTGTGCAAAGGCGCTGCGGCTTCCGGCCAGCACGCCTAGGGCAGCCATTCCGGAGATCATCTGTCGGCGGTCGAGGCGAAACGTCATTGCACGCAAATCATTCTGGTCGGTCATTGTCCGTAGACTTTGTTTGCTATTGGCCAAGCGACGCCGTCGCCCTCAGGTCTTTCGCTCTGTGAACACCGGCGCAAAATACTTCCATTCGTCGAAGAAGGCCGCCGGCAGATTGTACGGCTGGCATTCGATGATCGCCCGCAGCGCGCTCTCCTGATAGACGCGCAGATAGGGCGTCGCCGGCGTGCCTTCCGGCACCGGCATGCCCTCGAGCGAGCCGTCACGCTTCAGCTTGATCGAGAACACCGCCTCGGTCTGCTGCGCCTCGATGCCGCCATAGGGCTTCTTCCAGCAGCGCTCGACCTGCTGCTTGAACATCGCGCCCCAGGTCGCGGAATTGTCGGCGGCCTTGCCCTTCGCCGTGCCGAGCGCGGCGTTGGCATTGAGCGTATCGCCGGTCGCCGCGGCCCGCGTCGGGTCACGCTTGTCGAGCAGGGCTGCGATCTTGCTCTGGTCGAACACGCGATCCTTCGGCTTCTGCTCCGGCGGCGGCTTGGCGGCCTGCTGAACCGGCTTCGGCGGCGGCTTCTTCTCTTCCTTCTTGATCGCTTCCGCGATCGGGTCGGGCTTCACCGGATCGGGCTTCTTCTCGACCGGCTTCGGCTCTTCCTTCGGCTTGTTCTCGACCTTCTTCGGCGGATCCGGCTTCTTGTCTTCCGGCTTCTCCACCTTCGGCGCCGGCTGCGGCGCGGTGTCGGTCACGACCGGGGGCTTTTTCTCCTCGACCTTGCCGACGGTGTCGTCGACCGGCTTGGCTTCAGCGACCTTGTCGACCAGCGGCTTGGGATTTTCCTTCTTGCCGTCCTTCTGACCGGCCATGACATGCGAGAGTTGGTCGGGCGAGATCACGTCGACGGCAACCGATTCCTCTTCGGGCATCACGTACGCCTTGGTCGACCACGACACGAGGCCCCACCCGATCACGAGGACGTGCAGGACAATCGATGCCGCCAGAGTCTTGTCGACCTTGACCTTCAAATCAGGCTTCCCCGTGCCTTGGCATGGTGGTTATCCGCCTTCCGGGATGATGACGATATTCGCCTTGAATCCCGCGGCCCGGACCTCCCCGAGCAGTTTCATCATATCCGTGTAACAGACGTCCTTGTCGCCACGCAGATAGACCACTTTTTCGGCATCCGACCGGGCGTCACCGATCGCCTTGATCTTGGCCGGAAAATCGGCGGCCGTGACCGGCGCGTCACCCAGATAGAGCTCGACATTCGAATTGCAGCCGCCGCCGGTGCGTTTGACCGACAGTGTCAGCGGCGGCTGGTTCGACGAGATCGACTTGCCGCCGCTCGCCACCGGCAGGTCGATGTCGATGTTCGACGTCATCAGCGGCGCCGCCACCATGAAGATGATCAGCAGCACCAGCATCACGTCGACCATCGGCGTGACGTTGATCTCGGCCATGACCGGCTTGCGCCCGCCGCGGCGGCGTCTGCCACCGCCGGACCCTGCCATGCTCATCGCCATGATCGCACACCCGCAAAAGTGACCATCATCTAACTCAACCCCGCTCGTCGATCTGACGGGACAGGATGGCGGAGAACTCGTCGGCGAACCCCTCCAGGCGCGCGGCCTGCCGGTTCACCTCCGAAGTGAACTTATTGTAGAAAATAGTCGCCGGAATTGCGGCAATCAGGCCGATCGCGGTGGCAAACAGCGCTTCCGCGATACCGGGCGCCACCACCGCCAAGGAGGTGTTTTTGGAGGCCGCGATCGACTGGAAGCTCGACATGATGCCCCAGACGGTGCCGAACAGGCCGACAAAGGGACCGGCCGAGCCCACGGTGGCGAGCACCAGCAGCCGGCGTTCCAGCCGCTCCACCTCCCGGGCGATCGAGACGTTCATGACCTTCTCGATCCGCGCCTGCAGGCCGGCAAAGGACCGCGACTGGCTTTCGAAGGAGCGCTTCCACTCTCGCATCGCCGCGACGAAACAGGCCGCCATCGACTGGGTCGGCTTGGCAGAGAGGGCCCGGTAGAGTTCCTCGATCGACTGGCCGGACCAGAAAGCCTGCTCGAACTTGTCCATGGCCCGCTTGGTGCGGGCGTAGAGCAGGATCTTGTCGATTGCGATCGCCCAGACCCACACCGAGCAGGACAGAAGTCCCAACATCACGCATTTGACGACCCAATGGGCCTGCCAGAACAGCGCGATCAGCGACACGTCGCTCGATGCCAGTGGCAGAGTTGACTGAGCCACGTCGGCGGGATTCATCGGCAATATCCTCTCAACGCAAGTGTCCCAATTCGGCGGGCCGCCAATCGGCACCCCTTCCACGGCCGCGCGCCCGGCGCGGCAAAACTGCGCGAGAGCCTCTTACATCTGTCGCATGGGGGGCCCGTCCAAAGCCGGGCCCTGCTTCCCCTGCCAACATGTCAAAACGAGGGCTTTTCACGCGTCATTCCGACCCTAACCAAACGCTAATCATGGTTAAGGCGAGGTTACCAAAGGGAAATTTGGAGGCTGGAAATGCCGCCGGCCGGGGAGGTTGGCGGGTTCCGGAGATGAACAGTTTCCGCGGGATGGAAGGTGGCGAGACCCCTCCCCACGTCGTCCCGGCCTGTGCGCAATTGCGCACGGGGGGCCGGGACCCATGACCACCGTACTCAATCATGAACGGGATTGTGGCCCCAGCGCGCGCAACAATTGAGATTTGGGGTAATGGGTCCCGGCCTTCGCCGGGACGACGGGAAGGATGGTTCTCGATTCAAGTTGCCACACCACGCGGTGTCATCACCCCCGCATGCGCATGCGGGTGATCCAGGATTCCAGAGACGGCGGTGCCGAGCGCATCTCACGTCAAATGCCTGATGATCGCGAGCCCGGCGAACAGGCCGGCGATCGAGAGCGCCACCGAGCCCGCGACGTACAGCGCCGCAAGGCCGAGCTCGCCGCGCTCATAGAGCAGCGCGGTGTCGAGCGAGAAGGCGGAGAAGGTGGTGTAGCCGCCGAGGATGCCGGTCATCAAAAATAGCCGCCAGGGCTGCGAGGCGTCGCCCTTGAAGGCGAGATAGCCGGCGATCAGGCCCATTACGGTCGAGCCCGTGATGTTGATGATGAAGGTGCCGTAGGGAAACGCGGTGCCGATACAGCGCGCGCAGGTGACGTTGATCAATTGCCGCAACGTCGCGCCGAGACCGCCGCCGAAGAAGACGAGGAGATAGCTTGCCGCGTTACCCACCAATGCCCCCGCTGGTGTGTGTCGAGTGAGGGCGCATCTTGCCGCACACTCAAATCACCCACCCCTGAAAGGGGAGGGTCGACGCGAATGAAATGAGCGGCGGGGCGGGGTCACAGTCTCTCCATTGAGAGACTGCTCGTGCTGAGAGATGACCCCTCCCCGTTTCGCATTTCGCTTCGCTGCATGCGAAACGACCCTCCCCTTTCAGGGGAGGGTGAAGAAATATGCGACGGTCGAAGCCGCGCTTAGCCGGCCTTGCCGAACAACTCGTCGACATAGTCCCAGTTGACGAGGTTTTCGACGAACGCCTTCAGATAGTCCGGACGGCGGTTGCGGTAGTCGATGTAGTAGGAGTGCTCCCAGACGTCGACGCCGAGGATCGGCACCGCGCCGTGGACCAGCGGGTTCTCGCCGTTCGGAGTCTTGGCGACCTCGAGCTTGCCGCCCTTGACCTGCAGCCAGGCCCAGCCGGAGCCGAACTGACCGGCGCCGGCAGCGGCGAAGTCGGCCTTGAACTTGTCGAAGCCGCCGAGGTCTTCATTGATCTTCTTCTCCAGCCGGCCGGGCAGCTTGCTTCCGCCGCCATTCGGCTTCATCCACTTCCAGAAATGGATGTGGTTGTAGTGCTGACCGGCATTGTTGAAGACGGCCGCGTTCTTGCCGAACGAACCCTTCACGATCTCCTCGAGGGACTTGCCTTCGAATTCGGTCCCCTTGATCGCGTTGTTGCCGTTGGTGACGTAGGCTTGGTGATGCTTGTCGTGGTGAAACTCCAGCGTTTCCTTGGACATGTAGGGAGCAAGGGCGTCGTGGGCGTAGGGCAGATCGGGTAGCGTGAAGGTCATGGGGTAATGTCCAACAGAGGGTGGGAGACTACACTTAACGGGTCCCCCTTATAGAAGGTTCCATGGCGGAGAAACACCGCATTTTCGGATCGCCTATGACAGATCGGCACAGCCCGAACCAAGACCAAGGACCCAGACGATGAGCATCGAAATCGACATTCTCAACGGAGATGCATCGTGGAAGCGCGCCGAGCCGCTGCTCCGGGCGGTCTGGAGCTCGGATGCGGTCGAGAAGCCGGTCTGGGCGGACATCAAATGGGCCCACGCGGATTTGCGCGTACTGCTCGATGCGCCCGACGACAGCGGGCTGGCCTGCCATGTCGGTATCTATTTCCGGACCGTCACCTGGAATGGCCACAAGGTGCATGTCGGCGGCATCGGCGGAGTCTCGACCCGCGCGGACTGCCGGCGGCGCGGCTACGCGTCACTCGCGTTAGATGCCGCCGTGCACACCATTCGTGCCAACGACGCAGTGAAATTTGCAATCTTATTCTGCGAGCCGCACAATTTCGCGTTCTACCAGGCGCGCGGTTGGCATCCCTTCAGCGGCGAAGTCTATTGCGAACAGCCTTCCGGGCAGATCCGCTTCGAGGCGATGGCGCCGTTCGTCAACGACATCGTCCGCGCGCCGCGCCAGGGCAAGATCGACCTATGCGGCCTGCCATGGTGACCCCTGCATCGGCGGCGGTGGCGATGAACGGTGCAACCTCGTAACATGTCGATCATCATTTATTGATTGCGAGCCCGGTTCACTGGCGTTGGATTGCAGTGCGCCCCTCTCCCGCTTGCGAAGTGAGCCGTAACGCATGACCATTGATGCCTCGATCGACGACGTGCAGCCGGCCACGGCCGCGCCCGCCACGCCGGTCAATGACCTCTTGACCGCGCCGATCCTGCCGACGCTGCTTCGCCTCGCGATCCCGAACACCATCGCCATGTTCGGCTCGACGCTGGTCGCGGTGGCCGAGACCTCTTACATCGGCCGGCTCGGCACCGAGCCGCTGGCCGGCATTGCGCTGGTGTTTCCGTTCGCGATGCTGACGCAGATGATGTCGGCCGGCGCGATGGGCGGCGGCGTCTCGTCGGCGATCAGCCGCGCGCTCGGCGCCGGCGACCGCGACCGCGCCGCCGATCTGGCGCTGCATGCGGCTATCATCGGCGGATGCGCCGGACTGTTCTTCACCGTGATGATGCTGGGCTTCGGCCGCAACTTCTATGCGCTGCTCGGCGGACATGGCGGCGTGCTCGAGCAGTCGATGCATTACTCGCAGGTGCTGTTCTCCGGCGCGATCTCGATCTGGCTGGTCAACACGCTCGCCTCCGTCGTGCGCGGCACCGGCGACATGCGGATTCCCTCGATGACGCTGATCACGGTCTCGATGATCCAGATCGCGGTCGGCGGCGTGTTGGGTCTCGGGTTGTTCGGCATGCCCGGTCTCGGCATGCGCGGCGTCGCCGCCGGACAGCTCACGGCCTTCACGTGTGGTGCGATCTTCCTCGCCTGGTATCTCGCCTCTGGCCGCAGCCGGTTGAAACTCGACTTCGCCGCCTTCAGCTTCCAGCGCGCGATGTTCCTCGACATCCTCAAGGTCGGCGCGATCTCCTGCCTGTCGCCGCTGCAGAGCGTGCTGACGATCCTGATCTTCACCAAGATCCTGGCCAGCTTCGGCACCGAGACGCTGGCCGGTTACGGCATGGGCTCGCGGCTGGAGTTTTTGCTGATCCCGATCGCGTTCGCGGTCGGCGTCGCCTCAGTGCCGATGGTCGGCATGGCGATCGGCGCGGGACTCGTGACCCGCGCCCGCAAGGTGGCGTGGACCGCCGGCACCGTCGCCGGACTTGTCGTTGGCTTCGTCGGACTTGTGGTCGCGCTCAAGCCGACGCTATGGATCGCGCTGTTCACCACCGATCCCGGCGTGACCGCCGCGGCTTCGTCCTATTTCGCGCTGGCCGGCCCGGGCTTCGGCTTCTTCGGCGTCGGCGTCTGTCTCTATTTCTCCTCGCAGGGCGCGGCCAAGGTCGGCGGACCGGTGCTGGCCGGCACTATCCGCCTGCTGCTGGTCGGCATCGGCGGCTGGTGGCTCGCTACCGTGAGCGCCCCGGCGTGGACGCTGTTTGCGCTGGTCGGCGGTGCAATGGTGGCGTTCGGCCTCGCCACCATCATTTCGATCCGGCTGACCCGCTGGGGATAAATACGACGCAGCGCCCTCGCACCGGAGCGTTGCCCGAGCATGACTGCTCCTGAAACAGGCACCAAAATTTTTGGGAGCGCGCTCACCTGATCGCGCGAATATGACATTGCAGAAATTCTTCGACTTGCTATGCAGGCCGACCTCTAAAGCGCGATGAGATTGGGTCGAATCGTCATCGCGCTTTAGCTCTTTGTTTGATCATGATCTTTTCGGAAAGCCGCTTCGCACTTTTCCGGATCATGCTCTGGGGGGAATGAGCCATGGCCTGCAGATTCGAATTCATGATCGCAATCATTGCGACGGCGCTTGCCGTGCCCGCCGCGCATGCGCAAGGCGCGCCTGAGCCGGTCGGCGTCTGGCAGACCCAGGCCGGCGATGCCCGCGTCAAGATCAGCAAATGCGGCGGCGGCATCTGCGGCGTGGTGGTGAGCCTGCGCGACCCGATCGATCCGATGACCGGCAAGCCCCAGATCGACAACAAGAATCCGAATCCGTCGCTGTCCAGCCGGCCGATCATCGGGCTGCCGCTGTTTTCCGGCATGCATCCGGTCGCCGCGGGCAAATGGTCGGGCCAGATCTACAACGCCGACGACGGCGGCACCTATGCGAGCAGCATCTCGGTGACCGGCGAGAGCACGCTGCGCGTCGAAGGCTGCGTCGGCGCGCTGTGCGGCGGCGAGACCTGGACGCGGGTGGGGCGGTAATTCTGAGCCGAGCGGCAACCGCGACGGGACCATGCTCCCTCGCCCCGCTCTTGCGGGGAGAGGGTTGGGGTGAGGGGCTCTATCCGCGTAGCCATATCTGAATTGTAGTCAGCTCACCGTCGATCTCGCGAGTCGGATGAATATCTCCTTGCGGCCACGCATTGCCCTGCCCCTCACCCGGAAGCCACGCGAGGCGAGGCTTCCGACCTCTCCCCGCAAAAGAGCGGAGAGAGGTTAGAAAAATTGCTACACCGCGCGCGCCTTCAGCACCGTCGCCGCCGACGCGTATCCGCCGCGAGCGCCGTCAATGAAATGGACGTGGTCGGCGCGCATCACCGACGGAGTGAAGCAGGTCATCATCGCGGCATCCTGCTCGTGCAGGCCATAGCGCACGATGCCCTGCACGGCGGCGGCGGCGAGGCGCTGCTCGATGTCGGCGGCGAGCTCCGGCGTGCAATCCAGGATCATGCGCAGGCCGTCGTCGAACTTGCGGAAGTCTGAATTCTCGACCACCTGCTGCAGATAACGTTTCGGCGCGAACTTGCCGACCGGGATGTTGAACCGCATCAGCGTATAGGCCCACAGCGCGAATGTGAGCACCATGGCGCGCCGCAGCGCAAGCGGGCCGCTGCGCCGTGCGCGCGCCTCGTACTCCATTCCCTGCGGCGGCCAGTGCAGCGGCGGGCCGCTGGCGGGCACCGGCCGGCCGGCGTCGGGACTCTTCTCGACGCGGACGACGATATCCTCGATCACCTTGCGGAAGGACGCGGGATCGGCGTTCTTTGCCGGCAGCACCAGCACCGACAGAATGACGCCGCGCGCGGACGGCATCACCTCGAAGCGGCAGGACAGGCCGGACAAATCGGGTTGCGTGCCCTGAGGCGCCGGATCGACCGCGAACTCGGCGCGCTTCATCGCGGCATCGGCGTAAGCAAGACCGCCGCCTGAGAACATCGCATAGGACAGATTGGCCGACGGCCCGAAGCGCGCGACGCGGACATCGGCGCCCGCGGCGCGGATCGCGGCCATCGGCACCAGCGCCACCCGCAGCACCAAATCGAGGTCGTCGTGCACCCAGCGCGCGGTCGCGGCGAGGGCTTCGCGCGCCTTGTCGAGATCGGCGGGCGCGACCGCAAAACTCGCACCGTCGCCGCCGAACACGAAGGGGAATTCGCGGCCCTCCAGCGCATTGGTGACGGCGGCGACCACCGCGGCGCCGGCCATGTTGACCGCCTTGTAGCGTTGCGCCGCGATCGCCTTGGTCGATTCCACGATATCGGCGACGCCGACCGTCCAGTCATCCGGCAACGGCGCATACAGCGCGGGGTCCATCAGCCGCGCGAAGCCGCGAAACACCGGAATGCCGCCGTAGAAGATATCGCTGCCGCCAGCCATCGCAACGCCGCGCCGTTTCCGCCCCGATGCGGGATTCTGTAGCAGATACGGCGCGGGTTGGGACCGGTTTTAGAAGCGTAGCCCGGATGGAGCGCAGCGAAATCCGGGAACCTCTCAAGCGGCGGGAGACCCCGGATTGCGCTCCGCTCCATCCGGGCTACGGTGACTGCCTCACGCCGCCTCGCCTGCCCTGCTCCACGGCGGAAACGGATCGCGCAGCCCAGCCCAGGCCTGTGGGTCCATGCCCGGTCTGCCGGTGACGAGGCAGGCATCGAGCCGACGGCGGATGTCGTCCTCGTTCATGCCGGAGCCGATGAAGACCAGCTCCTGCCGGCGATCGCCGTAGAGATCGTTCCAGCTCCGCTGCATCATCAGCCGCCAGTCCGGATGATCCGGCCAGCGCTCGCGCGGGATCGCGGCCCACCACGAACCGAGCCCTTCGGTGCGAACGATGGCGCCGGCCTGGCTCAGCTCGCCGCACCAATCCGGGCGCGTCGCGATCCAGAAATGGCCCTTGGCGCGGATCACGCCTTGCCAGCTCTCGCGCAGGAAGGCGTGGAAGCGCAGCGGATCGAACGGGCGCCGCGCCCGGTAGACGAAGCTCGTGATGCCGTATTCCTCGGTCTCCGGCACGTGCCCGGCAGAGCCGTAGAGCTCTTTGTGCCAGAGCGGATGCTGCTGCGCGCGCTCATAGGCGAAGCGGCCGGTGTCGAGCACGCGGTCGAACGGGACCTTTGCGAAATTCGCCTCGACGATGTCGGCCTCGGGATTGAGCGCGCGCACGATGGTGCGGGCGGCCTCGCGCTCGGCCTGCGTCGCGGCATCGACCTTGTTCAGCACCACGACATCGGCGAATTCGATCTGCTCGACCAGCAGATCGACCAGCGTGCGCTTGTCGCCGTCGAGCGCCTCCCCGCGTTGGCTGAGGAAATCGGTCGAGGCGTAGTCCTTCAGGAGATTGGCGGCGTCGACCACCGTGACCATGGTGTCGAGCCGCGCGATGTCGGAGAGGCTTTGACCATCCTCATCGCGAAACTCGAAGGTCGCGGCGACCGGCAGCGGCTCGGAGATGCCGGTCGATTCGATCAGGAGATAATCGAAGCGGCCGCTCTCGGCGAGAGCGCGCACCTCCTTCAGCAGGTCGTCGCGCAGGGTGCAGCAGATGCAGCCATTGCTCATCTCGACCAGTTTTTCGTCAGTCCGGGACAGGTTCGCACCGCCATCGCGAACCAGGTCGGCGTCGATGTTCACCTCGCTCATGTCGTTCACAATCACCGCAACCTTCAGACCGCGGCGGTTGTTCAGGACGTGGTTCAGCAAAGTGGTCTTTCCAGCCCCGAGGAAGCCGGACAAGATGGTGACGGGGAGTTTTTGCATCGAGATCAAACAGTTGCTGGAGGGATCGGCGGCGGCGGGACATGGGGCATTCGCTTGATGTTATGTTATAACATAACATCAATGAGGCGCGGCCTGTCAAGCGCCTGGGCGGCGCAGTCAGCCTGCCAGTTTTAGAAATGCGTAGCCCGGATGAAGCGAAGCGAAATCCGGGGCCGCGCTATCCACGGATGGACCTTTCCCGGATTGCGCTACGCTCCATCCGGGCTACGTCCGTCATGCTGAGGAGGCCGCGCAGCGGCAGTCTCGAAGCATACGGCCCCGCCGCAGCAGTACGGCCGCGCATCCTTCGAGGCTCGCTCCGCTCGCGCCTCCAGCGACAAAGGCAAAGCCTTTGCGCGGGGATGACGGATTTGCGGCTGCGTAGCCCGGATGGAGCGCAGCGAAATCCGGGGCCCGCCTCAGCGAACGAAGAGACCCCGGATTGCGCTTCGCTCCATCCGGGCTACGGGCTCAGGATGACGGGTTCAGAGTTCGCGCTCTACTTCCCCAATCCGCGCAGCACGAGTTGGTTCATGCGGCCAGCGAACGCGGCGGGGTCGTCGGGCATCTCGCCGTCGAGGATCTGCGCCTGTTCGAACAGCAGCAGCGACAGGTCCTTCGCCTGCGCGCTGTCGGTCGCGAGCGCCGCGACCAGCGGGTGGCGCAAATTGATCTCGAGCACCGGCTTTGTGATCGCGCCGCGGTTCTGCTGGGCGAGCAGCCGCTCCAGCGCGCGGTCGCGCGCATCGCCGCCGGCAACGAGGCACGACGCGCTCGCGGTCAGCCGCTGCGAAGCCCGGACGTCGGAGACGCGCTCGCCGAGCGCGTCCTTGATCACGGCGATCGTGGTCGCCGCGTCGGCCGCGGGTTCGTCCTTCTTGTCGTCCTTATCGTCGGCAAGCGGGATCAGGCCGAAATCGACATCGCCCTGGCTCAGCGACTTCAGCGGCTTGCCGCCGAAATCGAGCGGCGCCGAGGTCCAGAACGCATCGACCGGATCGGTCAGGAGCAGCACCTCGATGCCGCGGGCCCGCGCCGATTCCAGCTTCGGGTTCGACTTCAGCCGCTCGACGCTGTCGCCGACCAGATAATAGATCTCGGTCTGGTTCGGCTTGAAGTCGTCGACAACCTGCTTCAGCGAGCGGTTCTCGCCCGACGTCGTGGTGAAGCGCGCCAGCGCCAGCAGCTTGTCGCGGCGCTCGAAATCCTCCCACAGGCCTTCCTTGATGACCGGGCCGAACGCGTCCCAGATCTTTGCAAAGGTCTCCGGCTCCTTCTCGCCGAGCGTCTCCAATTCACCGATCACGCGGCCGGTAACGGCCTTGCGGATCTGCGCGAGCTGCGGATTGTTCTGCAGCATCTCGCGCGAGATGTTGAGCGGCAGATCCTCACTGTCGATCACGCCGCGAATGAAGCGCAAGTAAGCCGGCAGCAGCTCCGCATCGTCGGCGATGAAGACGCGGCGGACGTAGAGCTTGACCTTGCCCTTGCGCTCAACCTGAAACAGGTCAAAGGGCTTTTGCGACGGCGCGAACAGCAGCACGGCGTAGGACTGCCGCCCCTCGGCGCGGTAATGCAGCGTCATCGCCGGCTCATCGAACGCACCGGCGATCTGCTTGTAGGCCTGCGCGTAGTCCTCCGGCGTGAGCTCGGATTTCGAGCGCTGCCACAGCGCGCTTGCCGAATTGATCTGGCGCGGCTCGCCCTCTTCCGGCACCAGCAGGATCGGAAACTGGATGTTGTCGGAATATTCGCGGACGATGCGCTCGATCTCGTAGGCCTCGAGATATTTGGCGGCGTCCTTCTTCAGATGCAGCACGATCTCGGTGCCGCGCGCGACACGCTGGGCGGCCTCTTCGCTCGCCGGTGCGATCTCGAAGCCGCTGCCGCCTTC
The DNA here is from genome assembly GCF_029714345.1 of Bradyrhizobium brasilense. Taxonomy (NCBI): domain Bacteria; kingdom Pseudomonadati; phylum Pseudomonadota; class Alphaproteobacteria; order Hyphomicrobiales; family Nitrobacteraceae; genus Bradyrhizobium; species Bradyrhizobium brasilense. The sequence goes on along the minus strand of NZ_CP121669.1, from coordinate 1,398,622 downwards.
CGACGTCCACACCCACACCTCGTCCGAGCCGGCGCGGCGGCTGGTGACGACGATCTTCTCGGCGACCATGAACGCGGCATAGAAGCCGACGCCGAACTGGCCGATCAGGTTGGCGCCGTCCTTGGCCTCGGTGAGCTTCGACAGGAACGATCTGGTGCCGGAGCGCGCGATGGTGCCGAGATTGTCGATCAGCTCCTGGCGCTCCATGCCGATGCCGGTATCGACCACGGCAAGCGTGTTGGCCGCCTTGTTCGGGACGATCCTGATCTCCGGCGGCGTGCCGTCGGTGATCAGGGACGGATTGGCGATCGCCTCGTAGCGCAGCTTGTCGCAGGCATCCGACGCGTTCGAGATCAACTCGCGCAGGAAGATATCGGTCTCGGAATAGACCGAATGCACCATCAGGTGCAGCAATTCGGCAACCTCGGCCTGGAACGGCTGGGATTCGGCAGCAGCAGTTGTGGTCATGCGGAAACTCGGACAATCGGTAGGTGGCGGGAAAGCCCTGATATAGCGCGATCGCGCCGCGTGGCAAGGTTGCCAAATGCGGCCGGAACCGTCAGTCCGCGATCGCCGCAATATAGCGCTGCACCGAACGGTCGAACGCCGCCTTGGCGTCGGAGGCGATGTTCTTGCCCCACCAGGCGCCGTAGATCCGATCATAGGCCAGCGGCTCGACCGCACGCGCGACGCGGCGGACCGCTGATGCATTGAGCGGGATATAGTTCGGGTAGGAATACATGAAGCTGACCGAGCGGCGGTCCATCGCCACCATCGCGATATCGCCGGTCAGAAGCGCGCCGCGCCCGTCGGCGCCGTTGCGCCAATGCAGCATGGTGGCACCGGCGAAATGCCCGCCGCCGCGCACCAGCAGGATGTCGTCGGAGATGCGATGGCTGTCGCCCTGCCACGGCACGATCGATGGATAGGGCCGCGTCACCCATTGCGCGTCGTCGCCGTGCAGATAGACCGGGGCATTGTCGAACGCCACGCTCCAGTCGGCGACCGCACCATAATAATGCGGATGCGAGATCGCGATCGCCTTCAGCCCGCCGAGCGATCTGACATGCGCGATCGCCTCGGCGGTTGCCAGCGGCACGCAGTCCCACATCACGCAGCCGCCGCTGTCCGGCACCAGCAGCGCGCGCTGCCCGATCGCAAAGGACGGCTCGAGCGCGATCCCGACGAGGCCGAGATCGTCGCGGCAGACCAATCTGTGCCGCTCTGCGAGCTCCTCGCGCGTCAGCCACGCCTGCCCTTTCCAGTTCACGTATTGCCGCTCGTCCTCGCAGATCGGGCAAGCCAGCGGTGGCGCCGCGGTTTCAGGAAATTGCGCGCCGCATTGTTCGCAGGTCCACAGAGGCATGGGCAGCGCCCTCGTTGCGATGAAGCTAGTCTGCTGATCTAGCGCCGCGGCAGCAGGTGTTCAATGCTTGCGACCCAGTTCCATCTGCATCTCCGCCGGCGCTATGCCGAACTTCCGGCGGAACGCGCGATGGAAATAAGAGAGGTCGTTGAAGCCGACCGTATAGGCGATGTCGCTGACCTTGCGGCCGGCGCCCTCTTCGTGCAGCAGGAGCCGGCGCGCCCGCAGCAGGCGCTGCTCGAGGACGAACTCCGAGAATGTCGTTCCCGCGGACGCGAACAGGCGCTGCGCCTGGCGCGTGCTGAGCGCATTCGCCTTTGCTATGGCTTCGATCGTGAGCTTGCCGTTGTCGAGATTTTTGAGAACATCGGCCTTCATCAGATCGAGCCGCGCCTTCGCCACGCCGTCGCGTGCCGCCAGCTGCTTTGTCTCGGCGCTGCTACCGAGAGCGAGTCCCACCAGGTCGGCGAGATGATGCGCCGCCGCCTGCTGGCCCAGCAGGTCGAGATCGCCGGCAAGCTCGGTGCAGAGCGCGGAATAGCGCTCGATCATCGCGCCCAGGGCCGGCTCGCGCCCGAGTACCCGCGCCAGCTGCGTCTCCGCCGAGGGCGCGATCTGGAGCAGCAGGCGCCGCGGAAACCGCGTCGTCGTAAAGCTGCCCGACCGGGTGAGATCGGCGGTGCCGACGATATTCATTTCGGTGAGGCACATCTGGCCGCGCTGAAGCTCGATCGCCTTGCCTGCCTGCGTGACCTGCACCGTGCCGCGCGTCGCGAAGATCAGGACAAGATCGTCGCAGCCGTCATTCAGAAGCGCGCGGGTGCGGGCGAAGCGGGCCGAGCCGCCGCGCGGCGTCGCGATAGCGACCGTATGCAGCAGCGTGAACTCGTTGTGGCAATCGATGCGGTTTTCGTCGGTCGGTCCGACGTCGAGCCGGCAGAAGCCGCGGCAAATCCCTTCGCGCCAGGCCTCATAGGCCGGCCCTTTCGCCAGCCCATGATGGAAGATCGAGAACCGGTTGGGCACCTGTGTCTCGGACATGATCCGTGCTCCGAACGCCCGATCGATCAAGGCTGACACGATCGCTCGCTTGCTGCCCGACACGCGCATGTCGTGTGCGCACGTCGTTCCTGTCCCTACGCTTGGCGCGACGGTCCACGACTCCGGCGCGGAGCCTGATACCACTGCGCCGATTGCCGGTAAAGCTATTCACGAGATGCAACCCTATGATGCGAAGTGCGAAAGCCGGGAATAAAACGGCGCAGCAGTTTCGCGACGCGGCGCTGCCGTGTCTCGACGATGCCTACGCGTTCGCCCAGGTCCTGATGCGAAGCGAGGCGGACGCCGAACTGGCCGTGCAGGAATGCTATCTGCGCGCACTGCGTGAGTTCGACAGCTTTCGCGGCCCGGCCGTCAGGCCATGGCTGCTCGCGATCCTCAAAGCGGTCTGCCAGGAGAGACTCGGCCCGAGGCTCGCCGGCGAAAATGCAATGCCAGAACAGCGCGACAGCGCAACAATCCGGCAACTGGTCGCCGACCTGCCCGCGCCGCTCCGCGAAGTCATCGCCCTGCGCGAAATGATCGATCTCTCCTACAAGGAGATCGCCGAAGTCACCGGCATTCCCGTTACCACCGTGATGTCGCGCATCGCGGAGGCCCGCGCCCTGCTGCTCGCGGCGCGGCGCGCGGCGAACAAGGCCACGCAGGCGAAGCCGGCAGGCGCCTCAAAACCGGTGGTCTACCGCGCGAACGCCTGTTGAACCGCCAACGGCTCGGTGATGCCGTTCGCGATCAGGAGCTCGAGCAATACCCGCGCCTTCTGCGGGTTGAGATCGAGCGAGACCGCGAAGCCGAGCTTGTCGTCCTCGACCTCGACGTTGCGGTTGACGAAGCCTGAGCCGACCCGGGTCGAACGCACCACCACGACGCCCTGCTTCGCCGCGGCCGCCAGCGCATCGATCGCGCCCTTCGATGAATTGCCGTCGCCGACGCCGGCCAGCACGATGCCCTTTGCGCCGCGCTTGACCGCATCCTCGACCTCAGCGGCGTCCATGTTGGCGTGCGAATAGATGATGTCGACCCGCGGCAAGGGCGGCGCATCTGGCAATTTCAGCTTGGCACCCCTGGCTGGAGCGGCCGGCTGCAGGAAGCGCAGCGAGCCGGTGTCGACATAGCCGACCGGCCCGGCATCGGGCGAGCGGAAAGTCTCGACGCTGGTGGTGTTGGTCTTCTGCACCCAGCGCGCGGCATGGATGGTGTCGTTGAGCACCACGAGCACGCCGCGGCCGCGGGATTCCGGGGCAGAGGCGACCCGCATCGCCTCGTAGAGATTGGCCGGGCCATCGGCGCCGATCGCGGTCGAGGGCCGCATCGATCCGACCAGCACGATCGGCACGTCGGTGTCGAGCACGTTTTGCAGGAAGAACGCGGTCTCCTCCATCGTGTCGGTGCCATGGGTGATGACGACGCCGTCGACCTCCTTGTTGTCGACGGCCGCGCGGATGCGCTTGACGAGGTCGAACCACACCACGTCGTTCATGTCCTGCGAGCCGATCGACGATATCTGCTCGGCCGACATCTGGGCGAGCTTGTCGATGCCCGGGATCGCCGCGACCAGGTTGGCCGCACTGACCTTGCCTGAGTCATAGGCGTTGCCGGCGCGTGCGCTGGCCTGCCCCGCGATGGTGCCGCCGGTACCGAGCACGAGCACGCGGGCCAGCGCGGTGCCGGTGGCCTGTTGTGCTGATACCGGTGAGGCAAGCCCGATCATGAGGGCTGCGGCGAGGCCGACGATCGTGCGCGTCAGAGAGCCCGATTGAAGCGAAAGCGGCATCATCCCCTGTCCTTCCCCATTTGCGTCGCACCGGAGGCGGGCTGCGCGCGAAGCAAGACGCAGCCCGGTACAAGTCACGTCAGCTCCCGTGCCGGAGATCCTACGCTTTGCTGGCCTTTTTGTAGTCGTCGTAATATTCGGCGGCAAGCTTGCGCAGCGCGGTCCCGATCGCCGCGTATTGATACTCGTTCAGATTGGCGAGCGAGGCGCGGCCGGACGGATGCTGGACGCCGAAACCGCTGCCGGGAAGCAGCACGATGCCGGTCTCGTCGGCAACGCGGAACAGGATCTCGGTCGGATTCTGGGTCTTCAGCACCCAGGCGGCGAACTCCGCGCCATAGAGTTCGCGCGCGACATCCTCGAGGCTGACCAGCGTATAGTAGTCGACGCTGTCCGCGTCATCCTTTTGCGCGACGCCGAGCTTGTCGTAGAGCGCCGCATCCCGGCGGCGGATCAGCGCTTTGACCGCATGCTTGTAGTCCTGCCGCGTGTCCATCAGATTGAACAGCGAGAACAGCACCATCTGCACCTGCTGCGGGGTCGAGAGCCCCGCGGTGTGGTTGAGCGCGACGGCCCGGCTGTCCGCGACCAGGCGATCGATGAACTTGACCTTGCGCGGCTCGGTGGTCAGCGACGCATAACGCGTATCGAGCTCCTTCTTGGCTGCCTCGGGCAGCGCCGCGATGGTCCGGTCGATGACATTGTCGCGGGTCATGGCGATGACGCCGAGGCGCCAGCCGGTCGCACCGAAATATTTCGAGAACGAATAGACCAGGATGGTGTTCTGCGGGCAGATCGCGAACAGCGATTTGAAATCGTCGGCAAAGGTGCCGTAGACGTCGTCGGTCAGGATGATCAGGTCGGGCCGCTTTTTGACGATCTCCGCGATCGCCTGCAGCCCGGCATCGTCGAGCTTCACCGACGGCGGATTGCTCGGGTTGACCAGGAAGAACGCCTTGATCGCGGGATCCTCGAGCTTCTTGATCTCGGAGGCGGGATATTGCCAGCCGGCCTTCGGGTCGGCCTCGATCAGCACCTGCTTGAGCTGGTAGTCGTTGAGCTCCGGAATTTCCAGATAAGGCGTGAAGATCGGAGAACCGATCGCGATCTTGTCGCCCGGCGCGATCAGCCTGTTTTCCCGCATCGAGTTGAAGATGTAGGCCATCGCCGCGGTGCCGCCCTCGACGGCAAAGAGATCGACCTCCTCACTCGTCATGCTGCGCGCGCCCATTTCGCGAATGACATACTCCCGGACAATGCGCTCGCTGACCTTCAGCATCCGGTCGGGCTCCGGATAGTTGGCGCCCAGTATGCCCGCCACCATCTCGAACAGGAATTCGTCGGCGTTGAGGCCGAGTTGATCGCGAACGTAAGACAACGCCTTGCCGAGAAACACCACGCCCGGCTTGTTGGTATTGGCGGCCACGAAGGTGTGGAAGCGCGCGGCCAGTCCATCCGCGCGTGCCAGGCCGCCGATGCCCTCCGACATGTAGGAGAACGACAATTCGGCCTCCGACACCGCGAACAGGCCGAGCTGGAAGAAGGCACGCCGCGGCACCGTCGCCAGGAAATTGGGATTGCCGCGGCCGGCATTGAGCATCAGGCGATCGGCGTGGCTCGACGCGAGCGCGATCAGATTGTCCTTGAGTTCGAACGGGCTCAGCTTGGAATATTGCGAATAGTCCATCTTGGCCATCTTCGGTTCTCCTCTACTGATACAACGCGGCCCGCACCTTCACGCGAAGGCGACGATCAAGGGGCCAAGCAAGGTCAGGAACACATTCGCCAGCGCATAGGTGATGGCGAACGGCGCGGTGGGAATCGAGTTGCCGGCCTTGTCGAGCACGCCGCCGAAGGCCGGATTGGCGCTGCGCGAGCCGGACAGCGCGCCGGCGAACACCGCCGCGTTGTCGTAACGAAGTACGTAGCGGCCAAACAGCATGGCCAGGATCAGCGGAACCAACGTCACCACGGCTCCGATCAGGAACAGCGAAAGGCCGCTGCTGGCGATGGTGTGGATTGCCTGCAGTCCGGATTGCAGGCCGACCGCGGCGACAAATCCGGCAAGACCGAGATCCTTGAGAATCTGCGAGGCCGGCGCTGGCATGTTGCCCATGGTCTGATGCCGGCTGCGCAGCCAGCCGAACAACAAGCCGGACAGCAGCGCACCGCCGCCGGCGCCGAGCGTCAGCGGAATCGAGCCGGCACGGATCACGATCAGGCCAATCAGAAGACCGAACACCAGGCCGGCACCGTGGAACACGAAGTCGGTCTTGATGTCGACGGAGAGCTGCGATCCGGCCTCGGCGACCATGCGCTTGAGATCCTGCTCGGTGCCATAGGCGGTGATCACATCACCGATCTTCACCACCGTGCTGTCGCTCAGTGCAAGCGGCTCGCCGGCGCGCGCAATGCCGATCAGGTAGACGCCATGGCGAAGCGCCGCGGTGGCGGACCGCTTGATCTCGGCCAGGGATTTGTCGGCATAGGCCGGATTGCGCAGGATCACGTCCTGCGTATCCATCACCACTTCCATGCCCGGCACGCTTTCGAGCTCGGTGCCGAGCCCGCCGGCAACGGCAACGACGCCGGCGCGGCGGCCGACCACGAGCACGACGTCGCCTTGCTTCAAGGCGACGTCGGGCGTGACCGGAATCAACTGGTCCTTGCGCTTGATGCGTTCGACGGTGATCGTCGCGCTGCCCGCCGAATTTTCGATGGCCGCCACGGTCTTGCCGGCGCCGCCGCCGACTTCGTAAAGCCGCCCGACGATTTCCGGCAGCGCGGGCGCCTCGCCCGGCCCGAAGATCACCGCGCCCTTCAGCCGCTCCGCCTCGGCCTTCAGCGCATCGTCGCGCATATCGCGTCCCATGAAGCGCGGCAGCAGGTTGACGCAGATGATGATCGCGCCGAGCGAACCGAAGATGTAGGATACCGCGTAGCCGATCGCGACGTTGGCCTGCAGTTTCTGCACCTCCGACGCGGCAAGTCCAAGGCGGGACAGTGCATCGCCCGCCGTTCCGATGATCGCCGACTGGGTCAGGCCGCCGGCGGCAAGTCCCGCGGCGGTTCCCTTGTCGAGCGAGAACAGCTTGGCCATCACGATGACGGTGACGAGCCCGGCGACGGCCGTGAACACAGCAAGCAGGATCTCGCGCAATGACTGCCGGCCGAGCGATTTGAAAAACTGCGGACCGCTTTCAAAACCGACTGCATAGATGAAGAGTGCAAACAGCAGCGCCTTCTCGCCATTGTCGACGGAGACGCCAAACAGGCTGAGCGCGACGGCAGCCAGCAACGATCCGGCGACGCCGCCGAGCTGGAACTTGCCGTAATGGATCTGGCCGATCCAGTAGCCGATCGCCAGCGACAGGAACAGCAAGATCTCCGGCGCCTGCTTCAGATGCTCCTGTATCCACTCCATCGCCGCCTCCTGGGGTAGCCAAATCCAAACTGATCAGAGGTCTTCGTTATGTTCACGCAGGGTTCGCTTGTCCGCGACAATCAGACCCGTCGCGTGCGACGAGATCGAGCGAACGACGGCGGTGCCGATAAGGCATCGCCCGCGGTTGCGAGGGATCGATGGAGTGTCCGGCCGACACGGATGGAACGGGAACAACGGCTGACGGGGCTTGTCGGTACGCGATACAGCGACATCAACTGAATGCCTTGCATGTCTCGAACGCCCTGTTCCGCCGACACAGCGGTTCAGGTACACATCGCAGCCCCTATCTCGATGATTGCATACTATTGAGATCGCGACTAGTGCGCGACCATTTCATTTTGATTTCATTTGAAGGCAAAGATAACTGCCTGCGCCTCGCAGCGCAGCAGTTCCACAACACGGTGTTACCGCCGCCACGTCATGTCATCGACTCTGCACTCGGCGGCCTCGTCCACGATACACTCGCCTGCGCAAGTTGCGGATGTGACAGAGCGCTGACGGTAGGCCAAACGCGCTCTTCACGAGCCCGCCATCGCCTTGCGCAGCGCGATCTTGTCGATCTTGCCGGTCTTGCCCTTGGGCAAATCCGTAGAGAAGATCACGTCATCGGGAATTTGCCATTTCGGGAAGAACGCAGCGAGATAGTCGCGATACTCGCGGGCGAAGCGTGCGCGCCGTTCCGCGGAATCGGATTGCAGCACGACGCAGATCAACGGCCGCTCCTGCCATTTCGGATCGGGTCGGCCGATGGCGGCGGCCTCGCGAACATCGGGATGGTTCATGATCTGCAATTCGAGCGCCTGGCTCGAGATCCACTCTCCTCCCGACTTGATCAGGTCCTTGGCGCGATCGACGATCCTGACATAACCGTGCGGGTCGATGGTCGCGATGTCCCCGGTCTTCAGCCATGCGCGGCCCTCGTCGATAACAAATGAATCGGCCGCCGTCGCCTGCCCGGTCGAGCCGGCGAAATAGGCCGCCGCAGCCCAGGGACTGGAGATCTGCAATTCGCCGGATCTCTTGCCGTCCTGCGCGCATCGCTCGCCGTCCGCATCGACCGTGCGCAGCCGGCATCCGGGAATCGGCAGGCCCTGCGCGGTGCGGGTGCTGCGCGTCTCGTCGGCGTCGAGATCGGATCGGGCGATGTTGGTCAGGCCAAGCGGCGAGATTTCCGTCATGCCCCAGCAGTGCATCACGTCGATGCCGAGCCGCGCGAAATCGTCGATGAAGGATTGACCGATCGCGGCGCCGCCGACCGGCAGGCGCTTGAGCGAGGCGATACGCGCAGTCGCTGACGGGTTCTTGCTGAGATGGTCAAGCAAGCCGATCCAGACCGTAGGCACGGCAGTTGCCATCGTCACCTGCGCCGCCTCGATCAGCTCGACAAGGCTCGCCGCGTCGGTCTGCCGGCACGGCAGCGCCAGCGATGCACCGGCCAGCAGCGCCGCATAGGGAAAACCCCAGGCGTTGGCGTGGAACATCGGAACGGCGGGCAAGCAGACGTCGCGCTCGCGCATCGCGATGCCGTCGGCAAACAGGCAGGCCATCGTGTGCAGCGTGGCCGATCGATGGCTGTAGAGCACGCCCTTCGGATCGCCCGTGGTGCCGGAGGTGTAGCACAGGCCGCACGCTTCGTTCTCGTCGAGAGCCGGCCAGGCGAACGCGCGGCCATGGCGCGCGATCGCGTCCTCATAGCAGGTTGCGGACCGGCCTGCCGGCGTCGACGGATCGAGGGCGTCATCGGATTCGTCTTCCATGATCACGACATGATGCACGCTGGACGGCAGCTCGATCTCTGTTCCGACGGTTCGCCAGATCGAACGATCGACGAACAGCACCCGATCCTCGGCATGGGCGAGCAGTCTTGCGATATCCAGCGCGTGCAGGCGCGCATTGATGGTGTGCAGCACCGCGCCCATGCAGGGCACGGCGAAATAAAGCTCGAGGTGACGGTGCGAGTTCCAGGCCAGCGTGGCGACGCGCATGCCGCGCTCGACGCCGATCTCGGCGAGAAAGTTGGCGAGCTGGCCCGCGCGGCCGAGCAGCTCCGCATAGCTGATGACATGGATGCGGTCGCAATACCGCGTCATCACTGTCTTGTTCGGATAGAGATCCGCGACCCGTTCCCTCACCAGATTGAGGGTGAGCGGGACCTGCTGCATCAAGCCTGCGAGCATGCCGTGTCCTCCGGAACTTCCGCAAAACCTTGACATCTGCCGGAAGGCGGCGCAACATTTTTCGAAGATTATTCGACTTTTGGTGCGCCATGCATTTTGAGCTTCCCGACGACCTCCGCGTTCTGCAAGGCCTGGTGCGTGAATTCGTGCGCAGCGAGCTGCAGCCGCACGATGCTGCGATCGAGGCGACCGGCAAGGTGCCGGACAGCGCCATGGCTGGCCTGCGCAGGATGGGATTGTTCGGCACCAACACGCCGAAGCAATTCGGCGGCCTCGGGCTCTCGATGCTGGGCAGCTGCATCGCGATCGAGGAGCTCGCGAAGGCCCACACCGCCTTCTACTATCTGAGCGGGGTCAACGTTCACATCGGCTCGAAGGCAATCGAGCTCTACGCGCAGCCGGCGGTTCGCGACCGATGGCTGCCGGAACTCGCCAGCGGACGGGTGATCGGCGCGTTCGCGCTGACCGAACCGAATGCCGGATCCGATGCCGCCCGGATCCAGACCCGAGCGAGGCGGGACGGCGATCATTACGTGCTCGACGGCCGCAAGACCTACATCACCAATGCGCCCGCGGCCGGCGTCTTCACGGTGTTCGCCACGCTCGATCCCTCCGCCGGCGCCAAGGGCATCGCGGCCTTTGTCGTCGACGCAAAGACGCCGGGCCTTGCCATCGGCCGCCTGGTCGAGATGGCTGCCGGACGCGGCTCGGAGCACGCCGAAGTGATCTTCGAGGATTGCCGTGTTCCGCGCGAGAATCTGCTGGGACAGGAGGGCGAAGGATTCGCCATCGCGATGCGGTGCCTGGATGCCGGGCGCACCCATTGGGGCGCCTATTGCGTCGGCGCGGCGAGCCAGCTGCTGGACTACGCTCTCGACCATGTCTCGGAGCGCGAGACGTTCGGACGCAAGCTGCGCGACCATCAGGGCGTCGAGTGGCAGATCGCCGACATGGCGAGTTCGCTGCATGCCGCGCGGCTTGTCGCCTATGAGGCAGCCTGGCGTTACGACCAGGGCGATGCCGCCGCCCGCACCGCCGCGGCAGCGCTCTCCAAATATACCGGCGCCGACATGGTGCAGCGCGTCGCCGATACGACCATGCAGCTGTTCGGTGGCGCCGGCTATTCCAGGGACCTGCCGATCGAACGCATCTGGCGGGAAACACGGGTGGTCCGCATTCTGGACGGCACCTCCGAGATCATGCGCCAGATCATTGCCCGCAACGCGTTCCGCACACATGAGCGGCGGAACGCGCCGCTCTAACCCACAGGCTTTACCGCTGTATCCCGTCGCAATAGCACTTGTGTTCCGATCCCGCTGCCTTACTGTTTTTACTGGGATGAGATTCCTGCTTTGACGCGTCTTCCTTGCGCGAACCGGTATCCACTTCGCGCGAAAACGCTCTTGGAGACCACCGTGGCTTCGGGGACGACACTCAAGCTCAAGCAGCAACGCAGCCGCGACCGGCGCGAGCAGATCCTCACGGCGGCCACCAAGCTGTTCGGCCAAAAAGGCATCGACGGAACCTCGCTCACCGAGGTCGCCGCCGCGGCGAAAGTACCGCTCTCCAGCATCTATGATTATTTCGAGGACAAGCGCGCGCTGGTGCTCGATGTGCCTGAAGGCAATTTCGAGGCGCTTTATCAGAAGACCGAGCCGCTGCTGGTCAAGGGTGGCGATCCCGTCGAGCAGCTCCGCATAATCTTCCTCACCAACTTCCAGTACATCAAGGACAACCCGAGCTGGGGCCGGGTGTTCTTCCTCGAGATCTGGCCGAGCGTGCTCGCCGCCGAGCCGCGGATCAAGAAGGCGGTCGACAGATACGCGCTGCGCTATGTGCAGCTGATCAAGCAGGCGAGCCGCGCCGGCACCTATCGCCGCAATCTCGATCCCTACACCGCGATGTCGCTGATGATGGGCGGGATGTGCCACCTCACCGCGGTCTGGCTGCTTTACGGCCGCAAATACGATCTGGTGAAGAAGGGCAAGGCGTTGTTCAGCACGCTGCACAACGGGTTCGTGCAGCGTTAGCCGCGCCGGTGCACGGCCGGCTCTCGTAGGATGGGTAGAGCGCAAGCGAAACCCGTCATTCGTCAGGCCGGCACGGAGTGATGGGTTTCGCTTCGCTCTACCCATCCTACGCACCGCGTGGTTCGCGGCTTGAACGATTTGATCCAAATTCATCGTGGTTCGGCAGCGTTGACTGCCACCTTTCCGGAAAACCAATACACAACCGTCGAAATCCTGCTCTAGTATGACGTCGTGGGCGACCCGCGACCGGGCGCGCGGGCACTGGTGATGGGAGCGTACCGATGGACGTCAAGGCTGTTCTGCCGCCGCGCGGCCGCGACTATCGCCTCGATCTGCTGCGCGGCTTCGCCAACTGGGCGATATATCTCGATCACATCCCGAACAACGCGGTGAACTGGATCACGCAGAAGAATTTCGGCTTCAGCGACGCGGCCGATCTATTCGTGTTCATCTCCGGTTACACCGCATCCTTCGTCTATGCGCGCATGATGCTCGAGCGCGGCACCGTGATCGGCGCCACCCGCCTGATCAAGCGCGCCTGGCAGATCTATGTCGCCCACGTCCTGCTGTTCGTGATCTATATCGCCGAGATCGGCTATCTCTCCCAGCGCTACCACGACCCCAACCTGCAGGACGAATTCAACGTCGCGGGCTTCATGCACAATCCGGCCGAGACGCTCTATCAGGGCCTGATCCTGGCGTTCAAACCGGTCAACATGGATGTGCTGCCGCTCTATATCGCGCTAATGCTGTGCTATCCGCTGGTGCTGTGGGCGATGCTGCGCAAGCTCAATCTGACGCTGCTGGCCTCGTTCCTGCTCTATCTCGCGGCGCGGCAATTCGGCTGGAACCTGCCGGCCTATCCGTCCGGCTCATGGTATTTCAATCCGTTCTGCTGGCAGTTCCTGTTCGTGTTCGGCGGCTGGTTCGCGCTTGGCGGCGCGAGCGAATCGATCACGTTCATCCGCTCGCGCGCCTTCCTTTGGCTCGGCGGCGCCTATCTGCTGTTCGCGTTGGTCATGACCTTGGCGGGTCGCTTCCCGGAGCTCGGACAGGCGATGCCGGGCTGGCTCTATGACGCCTTCAATCCGAACGACAAGACCAACCTCGCGCCCTATCGCGTCCTGCACTTCATCGTCCTCGCCTTCTTCGTCACCCGCTTCCTGCCGCGCGAATGGCCCGGATATGAATGGCCGATCTTCCAGCCGATCATCAAATGCGGCCAGCAGTCGCTCGAAGTGTTCTGCACCGGCGTTTTCCTCGCGGTCATCGCGCATGTGCTGCTGGTCGAGGTCTCCGGCAGCATCTGGATGCAGATCGCGGTCAGCATTGTTGGCATCGTGCTGATGACCGCACTCGCCTATTACCGCTCCTGGTCGAAGAAGGTCGACAAGGCGCCCGCGAAGGTACCCGTAGCTGCGCAGACGCCCGTGGCCGCGCAGACGCCAGCGACCGCGAAGCCGGCGGAGTAAGTGACGGCGCGCGGCCGAAGCCGCGCGCAACGTGCAAAGTAGCCTGCTATCTCGCCAGCGGCTTGCCGGCCGTCTCCGGCGCCAGGGCGATCAGCGGCAGGCCGACCACATAGATCAGCGACAGCATCGAAATCGCCAGCGGGAAGCTGCCGGTGCGGGCGGCGAGCGCGCCGATCAGGGTCGGGCCGGCGGCGCCGAGCACGCGGCCCATGCTGAAGGCGAAGCCGGAGCCCGAGCCGCGCAGCGCCGAAGGAAACATCTCCGGCAGCCAGATCGTGAACAGGCCGAACACACCATTGGTGAAGAAGCCGAGCACCGGCAGCAGCACCATGAACAGCGTCAGGCTGTCGAGCCATTCGATCGCGACCTCATAGGAGACCACGACGGAGATCAGCCCGCCGATGAAGAACAGCACCGCGGTGCGGCGCCGGCTGCCGAGCCAGGTGGTGAGCCACGGTACAAGGAGGCAGCCGATCAGCGTGCCGACATTGGTGATCAGCCCGGCCACCGCGCCCATCTCCTGCGCGTGCGCCGGCGTCGCGCCCGCGGCGACCAGCTTGGTCGAGATCACGGTCGGGGCCCAGAAGTTCGACGACCAAAGGCCGAAGATGATGCAGGCCATCATCAGCGCCGCGGCCCAGGTGGTGCGCGCCTGGTCGCCGGCAAACAAGGCCGCGACCGACGGCTGCTCGTGCGCAGCCCTGCGCTCGGGTTCGGGAATGTTGCTGCGCAGATACGCGATCAGCAGCGCGGGCAGAATGCCGAGCAGGAACATGCCGCGCCAGCCGAGCGTGCCGCCGATCGCAAGCGTCACGGCGGCAGCGAGGAACAGCCCGGTCGGCGTCGCCGTGTGCAGCCATCCGGCGAGCCGCACCCGCGTATTCTCCGGCACGGATTCCTGCAGCAGCGGCGTGCCCGCGGCCCATTCGCCGCCGATGCCGAAGCCGGCAACAAAGCGAAACAATGCGAACATCACGATACCGGTCGCAAGCCCGCATAGCGCCGTGAACAGCGAGTAGACCAGCACCGTCCAGCACATGATGCGGACCCGCCCGTAACGATCCGCAGCCCAGCCCCAGACCATCGAGCAGGCCCAGCCCAGCATGAAGATCGAGAACAACAGCCCGCCATAAATGCCGATATTGGCCTTGCTCGGCTCGATGCCGCTGGCCGGCAGCAATTCGCTCAACGCGCCGACCAGGATGTAGGCGTACATCGACGAATCGAAGCCATCGAGCATCCAGCCGAACCAGGTCGCCCAAAACACTTTTCGCGGCGACACTGCGCCAGGCGCCGCGACCGACGGCGCAAGCGTATCGACGGTGCTCTCAGTCATGTTTCCTCGCACGTTTCTTTTGTGCGGCGGACTATGCCGAGGTTTGCTCGTCGAAACACCACCGGCAAACGGGACGGAGGTATCCGGCATGAGAATAGCGACGCCGATCACATCGGCGTCACCGCGAACGCTCGCTCCTTCTACGAGGGACGCGGAACGCCGGAATATGTAGAAAGCGATGACGACGAGCGGCACGACAAGTGCGAGCCAGGAGGCCTGGTCCCAGATCCCGTCGCCGAGCAGCGCCGAGACCAGCCCGAACGCGATAACGGCAAAGATCAATACCGGCGCCAGGAAGATTTGCGCGATCGAACGTCGCGCTGCCGACATCAGGATCGCTCCGCAGCATGCGCGCGTGTGCGGGGATAAAATCCGTGAAACCTTCGATTTTTGGCGGATGCCTTCGACAACGCGAGCCTTGCAAGCAGGGATCAATCCCGTTTGGATCGGGAAGAATGTAGGAAATGAATGCGTCGTAGTTGAACTCAGACATTGAGTTCGACGGGCTGAGAGTTCGACGGGCTGACTGAATAAGAGCGGGTCCGAACCGGGCCGGATCGCGCAGCTGAACTGGAACTGGTTCGAAAAAATCTACATCAGAGACGCAAGCTAAACACGTTGTAGTGGCTTGATCAAACTTCATCTCGCTTGGCGAGCATCCGCATTGTCCGCCTCCCGGCCGTGCCTGGGGATGATGGTGGGGTTCGCTCGACGCGGCGCGATCAGCTTGTTAAGCCGCCTCTCCGCAAGGGCAATTTGAGTCGGGACATGACCGTAGCGATCGAGATGGGACAAACGACGGCCGGCGCTTCGGCGGCCATCGACCTCGAGGAGCTATTGGCGACACGCCTCCTGGTGCAGGGCAATTCGGGTTCCGGCAAATCCCATCTGCTGCGCCGGCTATTGGAACAGAGCGCCCCCTGGGTGCAGCAGACCATCATCGATCCCGAAGGTGATTTCGTCACCCTGGCCGAACGATTCGGCCACCTCGTCATCGACGCCGAGGACCACACCGAACGCAGCCTGCAGGTCGCCGGCGAGCGCGTGCGCATCCATCGCGTCTCCACGGTGCTCAATCTCGAAGGGCTCGACGCCGAGAACCAGATGCGGCGCGCCGCGGCCTTCCTCGGCGGGCTGTTCGACGTCGCCCGCGACCATTGGTATCCGATGCTGGTGGTGGTGGACGAGGCCCAGCTGTTCGCGCCGGCGGTCGCGGGCGAGGTGTCCGACGAGGCGCGCAAGCTTTCGCTCGGCGCGATGACCAATTTGATGTGCCGCGGCCGCAAGCGCGGGCTTGCCGGGATCATCGCAACCCAGCGGCTGGCGAAGCTCGCCAAGAATGTCGCCGCCGAAGCGTCGAACTTCCTGATGGGCCGCACCTTCCTCGATATCGACATGGCGCGCGCCGCCGACCTGCTCGGCATGGAACGGCGGCAGGCGGAAGCCTTCCGCGACCTCGAGCGCGGACAATTCATGGCGCTCGGACCTGCGCTGTCCCGCCGTCCGCTGGGCTTGCGGATCGGTCCGACCGACACCCAGCCGCGCAACGCGGCGCCGCGGTTGATGCCGCTGCCTGAAGCGGCACTGGAGGACGCACGCGCGATCATCCTCGCCGCTCCGCCGCCGGAAGCGGCGCGGCCGCAGCGCCGGACGTCGTCGCCGGACCTGCTCAGCCAGTTGATGGCCGCCAAGCAGCCGGCAGCGGAGCCAGATCCCGAAGCCGCGGAGCCGCCGCCGAGCGCCGAGCAATTGGCCGAGCGGCGGGAACGGCTGGACCGTATCCTGCGCGCCATCCTCGCCGAGCCCGACGCCGGCTTCCGCGCCATCGGCGTGCTCTATCAGGAGTTCGTGGTCCGCTGCCGGATCGAGGGCCTTGGTGCCGTGGTGCCGGAGCTGACCGATTTCCGCCGGATGCTGACGCGCGCCCGCGCCGGGCTCGGCGCCGATGTCGCGGACGACGACGCCTGGCAGGACGTCTCGCTGCGCGCCGCGTTGCTGCCCGAGGACATGCAGGGCGTCTTCATGATGATCGCCCGCGCCGCGAAGGAGGGCTGGCCGTGCCCGAGCGATGCCGCGATCGCCCGCGCCTACGGCACGCATTCGCTGCGCCGTGCCCGGCATCTTCTGACCTACATCGAGGAACAAGGCCTGATCGTCTGCCAGGTCGACGGTGCCGGCCGGCGGATCGTGACCCTCGTCGAGCTCGCCTGGGCCACCGCCGCGGCCGACCCGAATGTGGACGACCAGGCGGCGGAAGCAGCCTGTAACGGCTCGTCGCTGTGATCAGGTACTGAGCAACCAGGCGTTAGGTGTCGCGCGGCGTCGCGGAAGCGCTGCAAGACAAGAAAAAGGCCCGCCAGGAGGCGGGCCTTTCATCTTTGCCGGTTGAGCGATTTCGGTTGCGGAGGGCCCGCAACAGGCCCTCCACGGCCGCCCCGTCTCAACCCTTACGCATGCTGCGGCTGCGCAAGCTGACTGACTTGCATCGCTGGCGGATCGACGACCGAGGTACCGCCATGGCCGTCGCTCGAGGCCGTGAACGTGGAAGCCATGTAGTTGCCCAGCAGCGCAATGCTGGCGGTGACAGTTCCGTCCGTCACCGTGAGCGTTCCGCCCGAGGCGTTTCCGGTGAAGGTCGGCGTTTGAACGTTCGCGAAATTGATATTCGCGAAATCGATCGTGTCCGAACCGGACATCCCGGCGACAGTTCCGGTGAAGCTCGCGGAATTGTCGAGCTTCAGCGTCCCCGTGCTGCCCAGAAACGTTACTGCCGCGTTCGAAGCCCCCGTCAATTCCAGGGTGGCGCCCGCTGCGATGGTGGCGCTGCTGGGGCTCTCTCCCGTTACGTTGAAAGGCTGCCAGGCACCCCACGCACTGCCATCATAGGCCCGGATCCAGAGCTGGTCGGTGCCGGAGCCGGCCTGATAGGTCGTCTGGGCAAGTTGTGCCGGAGTGACGTCGATCTCCGTATTCGCAGACTGGTTCACTCCGTTGACGTTCCAACGCCCGTTCGTGTTGGAATCCCACAACGCATATTTCGTTATGGTATCGCCATCCGCGTCCGTCGCGCTGACCAGGCTCGAAGCCGCGAAGACCTGCCCCGAGACCGTCGTTACGTTCGAGACCGCGACTGTTGGCGCCTGGTTCGTTGCGGTGGCCGTGAAGCTCTTCCACGCGCTCCACATGCTGCCGTCATTGGCCTTAACCCAGAGCGTATCCGATGGCGAGCCACCGGGGCCGAAGACGTAGCTCACCTGTGACAGGTTCGCCGCGCTCACATCGATCTCGGAGTTGGCGGCCTGGGCGACACCGTTCACAACCCAATGGCCGTTTCCTCCGGTGTCCCAGAAGGCGTACTGGGTGATCGTATCGCTTTCGCTGTCCGAGACCCCGAACAGGCTCGTGGCCGCGATCGAATGGCCGTGAATTCCGGTCACGTTCGATGCGGTAACGACCGGAGCAATGTCGGGTCCCGGCGTTGCCGTGAAGCTCTTCCACGCACTCCACATGCTGCCGTCATTGGCCTTGACCCAGAGCGTATCGGGCGTCGAACCGCCGGGACCGAACACGTAGCTCACCTGCGACAGGTTCGCCGCGCTGACATCGATCTCGGTGTTGGCGGCCTGGGCCACGCCATTCACCACCCAGTGGCCGTTTCCACCGGTATCCCAGAAGGCGTATTGGGTGATGGTATCGTTCTCGTTGTCCGAGACCGTGAACAGGCTCGAGGCGAGAGCCGACGTCTGCCCATGGAGCGCGGTCACGTTCGATGCCGTGACGATCGGCGCAACATCGGGTCCCGGCGTCGCCGTGAACGCGGTCCAGGTGCTCCACTTCGAGCCGTCATTGGCCCGCACGTAGAGCGTATCGGGCGTCGAGCCGCCCGGACCGAAGACGTAGCTCACCTGCGACAGGTTCGCCGCCGCAACGTCGATCTCGACGCCGGCGGATTGGGCGACACCATTCACCACCCAGTGGCCGTTCCCACCGGTGTCCCAGAAGGCGTATTGGGTGATGGTATCGCTCTCGGCATCCGAAACCGTGAACAGGCTCGAGGCGAGCGCCGACGTCTGCCCATGGGCCGCCTTCACGTTCGATGCGGTGACGACCGGAGCGGTGTCATCACCCGGTGTTGCCGTGAAGCTCTTCCAGGCTCCCCACATGCTGCCGTCATTGGCCCGCACCCAGAGCGTATCGGGCGTCGAACCGCCGGGGCCGAACACGTAGCTCACCTGCGACAGGTTCGCCGCGCTTACATCGATCTCGGTGTTGGCGGCCTGGGCCACGCCATTCACCACCCAGTGGCCGTTTCCGCCAGTGTCCCAGAAGGCGTATTGGGTGATCGTATCGCTCTCGGCATCCGAAACCGTGAACAGGCTCGAGGCGAGCGCCGACGTCTGCCCATGGGCCGCCTTCACGTTCGATGCGGTGACGACCGGAGCGGTGTCATCACCCGGTGTTGCCGTGAAGCTCTTCCAGGCTCCCCACATGCTGCCGTCATTGGCCCGCACCCAGAGCGTATCGGGCGTCGAACCGCCGGGGCCGAACACGTAGCTCACCTGCGGCAGGTTCGCCGCGCTTACATCGATCTCGGTGTTGGCGGCCTGGGCCACGCCATTCACCACCCAGTGGCCGTTTCCGCCAGTGTCCCAGAAGGCGTATTGGGTGATCGTATCGCTCTCGGCATCCGAAACCGTGAACAGGCTCGAGGCGAGCGCCGACGTCTGCCCATGGGCCGCCTTCACGTTCGATGCGGTGACGACCGGAGCGGTGTCATCACCCGGTGTTGCCGTGAAGCTCTTCCAGGCTCCCCACATGCTGCCGTCATTGGCCCGCACCCAGAGCGTATCAGGCGTCGAACCGCCCGGACCGAAGACGTAGCTCACCTGCGACAGGTTCGCCGCCGCAACGTCGATCTCGACGCCGGCGGATTGGGCGACACCATTCACCACCCAGTGGCCGTTCCCACCGGTGTCCCAGAAGGCGTATTGGGTGATGGTATCGCTCTCGGCATCCGAAACCGTGAACAGGCTCGAGGCGAGCGCCGACGTCTGCCCATGGGCCGCCTTCACGTTCGATGCGGTGACGACCGGAGCGGTGTCATCACCCGGTGTTGCCGTGAAGCTCTTCCAGGCTCCCCACATGCTGCCGTCATTGGCCCGCACCCAGAGCGTATCGGGCGTCGAACCGCCGGGGCCGAACACGTAGCTCACCTGCGGCAGGTTCGCCGCGCTTACATCGATCTCGGTGTTGGCGGCCTGGGCCACGCCATTCACCACCCAGTGGCCGTTTCCGCCAGTGTCCCAGAAGGCGTATTGGGTGATCGTATCGCTCTCGGCATCCGAAACCGTGAACAGGCTCGAGGCGAGCGCCGACGTCTGCCCATGGGCCGCCTTCACGTTCGATGCGGTGACGACCGGAGCGGTGTCATCACCCGGTGTTGCCGTGAAGCTCTTCCAGGCTCCCCACATGCTGCCGTCATTGGCCCGCACCCAGAGCGTATCGGGCGTCGAACCGCCGGGGCCGAACACGTAGCTCACCTGCGGCAGGTTCGCCGCGCTTACATCGATCTCGGTGTTGGCGGCCTGGGCCACGCCATTCACCACCCAGTGGCCGTTTCCGCCAGTGTCCCAGAAGGCGTACTGGGTGATGGCATCGCTGTCGTTGTCGGTGACCGCGAACAGATTCGAGGCGAGCGCCGACGTCTGCCCATGAAGCGCGGTCACGTTCGATGCCGTGACGACCGGGGCAACCTCGGGTCCCGGCGTTGCCGTGAACGCCTTCCAGCCTCCCCACAACGTTCCGTCATTCGCCCTGATATAGAGCGTGTCAGGAGCCGACCCTGTCGGCCCGAAGACGTAACTCACCTGCGACAGCTGCGACGCCGGAACGTCGATCTCGACGCCGGCGGCCTGGGCAACACCATTCACCACCCAGTGGCCGCTTCCGCCGGTGTCCCAGAAGGCGAACTGGGTCATCGTATCGGGATCCGGATCGGACACCGTGAACAGGCTCGATGCGGCAACCGATGTCTGACCGTGCGCCGCAACGACGTTGCTTGCGTTCACGGTCGGTGCGGTGTCCGCAAATGCCGTTGCCGTAAATTTGGTCCAGCCGCCCCAGACCGTACCGTCATTGGCCCGCACGTAGAGGGAATCCGTCGATCCAGTGGGACCAAATACGTAGCTGACCTGCGAGAGGTTCGCCGCGGACACATCGATCTCGGCGTTGGTGGCCTGGGTGGCACCGTTGATGGCCCAATGTCCGTTACCCTCGGTGTCCCAGAACGCGTATTGGGTGATCGTATCGCCGTCGGCGTCCGACACGCTGAAGAGGCTGGAAGCCGTTACAAAACTCTGGCCAAGGGTTGCCTGTATGTTGGACGCGGACGTGACCGGCGCGCTATCGGCACGCGCCGTGATCAGCGTGCCGGTGCCGGAATCCGCGCTGACGCCGAACCGCACGCCGGGCGTCTGATCGAGCTGCAGGTCGAAGGTGGAAGCCCCCTCCGTGACATGCAGGATATTGCCCGGAAGCAAGGTCGCCGACCCGCCAGATACGAAATTGAGGCCCGCCAGATCGATGCTGTCGCCCAGCACCAGCCCGCTGATGGTGGTGGATATCGACGTGCCATCGATCCTGAGCTGCCCGCCCGAGCCGCTGAAGGTGATGCCGCCGCTCGCGACGCTCCCGGCCTGCAATTCGAGCAAGCCGCCGGAAATGATGACCGGTCCCGTGGAGCCGCCCGACGATACGATCTCGGTGCCGCCGGCAAATACCGCGACGTGGCTGGTCACCGCGCCGGCAACGTTGAACGTGCCGCCGCTCGACACCCCGACGTCGTGCACCGTAGCGCCGGCGGAAACATTCAAGACGCCGCCGCTGGACACCCCCGCGTAGGCCAGCGCACCGCCCGAGAATACGTTGACCGTGCCGCCGGCTATACCCGTGCCGGAGCCCGATGCGCCGGTGACGACGCCACCCGAGAATACGTTCTCAACGCCGCCGGCATAGACACCGATCGTGCTGAGCACAGTGCCCGACACGTTGAGCGTGCCGCCGCTCGAAACGGCGACAAACGCCGCCGAGCCGCCGGCCTGGACGTTCAATACGCCGCCCGAGTTGACGCCGGTCCCGGAGCTGATGGCGCCGGTGATCAGCCCACCGGACAGCACGTTCTCGACACCGCCGGCATTGACGCCGTTATTTCTCAGCACGGTGCCCGCAACATTGAAGATGCCGCCGTTATACACGCCGACAAAGGAAGCCGTGGCGCCAGCCGACAAGTTCAAGGTGCCGCCCGAAACCCCGGTCCCGGATCCGCTCGCTCCCGAGATCGACCCACCGGACAAGACGTTCTCGACGCCGCCGTCAAAGATAGCTGTGTTGCTCAGCACCTTGCCGGTAACGTTGAAGACGCCGCCGCTCGACACGCCGACGTGAGCAGCCGAACCACCGGCCAGAACGTTCAGCGTGCCGCCCGCGGAAATGACGGTGGCCGCACTCGACGCCCCGGAGATCAGTCCGCCGGACAGCACGTTCTCCACGCCGCTGTCCATGATCAACGTGTTGCTGGTGATGGTGCCTGCAACGTTCATGATGCCGCCACTCGACACCGTGATGTTGTGCGCGGTACCGCCGGCGGAGACGTTCAGAGCGCCGCCGCTATAAGCCGTCACGTGAGCGAGCGAACCGCCCGCAAGGACGTTGAGTATGCCGCCGGAAATGGCCGTCCCGGAGCCTGACGCGCCGCCGACAACGCCACCCGAGAAGACGTTCTCAACGCCGCCGGCAGAAACGGTCACATTGCTGAGCACGGTGCCCGACACATTGAACGTGCCGCCGCTCGAAACGGTCAGATAAGCCGCAGCACCACCGGCCTGCAGGTTGACGATGCCGCCGGAGGAAATGACTGTGCCGGAGCCGGAAGTTCCGGAGATCAGCCCGCCGGAAAACACGTTCTCGACACCACCGTCCGTGACCAGCACGTTGCTGGTGGTCGTGCCTCTGACATTCATGGTGCCGCCGCTGGACACCGTCAGGTGGTGCGCCGTGCCACCAGCAGAGACGTTCAGAACGCCGCCGCTGGAAACCGTCGCATGATCCAGCGCGCCGCCGCCAAATACGTTGACGGTGCCGCCGGATATGCCGGTGCCCGAGCTTGTGACGCCGGTGACAACACCACCCGAAAGAATGTTTTCGACACCGCCGCTGTTGACGGAGACGTTGCTCAGCACCGTGCCCGCCACGTTGAACGTGCCGCCGCTCGATACGCCGACGAAGGCGGCCGAGCCGCCCGCGAACAGGTTGAGCGTGCCGCCCGAAACTCCCGTTCCGGATCCGCTCGCACCCGAGATCAAACCGCCCGAATAGACGTTCTCCACGCCGCCGGCATAGACGCCGCCATTGTTGAGGAAGGTGCCGGACACGTTGAACACGCCGCCACTCGAAACGCCCACCCATGCGGCCGAGCCGCCCGCGAGTACGGTCAGTGTGCCGCCGGCCGAGACCCCTGTTCCGATTCCAGCGCCACCCGAGATCAGCCCACCCGAATAAACGGTTTCCACGCCTCCGTTGTATACGGACCCTGCGCCCACATAACCGGACACGTTGAACGTGCCGCCGCTCGAAACGCCGACGTAGAAGGCCGATCCGCCGGCCTGCAGGTTGATGGTGCCGCCCGAAATTCCCGTTCCGGACCCGGCCGCACCAGAGATGAGCCCGCCGGACAAGACAGTCTCGACGCCGCCGGCCAATACGCCGGTATTGCTGGTAATGGTGCCGCCGACGCTGAGCACGCCGCCGGACGAAACGATGATGTGGTCGGCAATGCCGCCGGCTTCGACGACGACCCTCCCGGCATCGCCGATGCCCGTCGCCGAGCCCCCGGCGAGGATGTCAAGCAGACCGCCCGCCGAGACCTGTGCCCCCGACGCAAGACCGCCGGACGAGACGGTTTCGACGCCGCCACTGAGCACGAACTGGTTGGTGATGACGCCGCTGTCGTTCAGCGCACCGCCGGCATAGACGAACATTGCGGTCGCCGACCCGCCCGTCTGCACGTTCACCGTGCCGCCGGAGATCGCGGTGCCGAAGCCTCCGGACACGCCGAGGACCACGCCGCCTGACAGCACGTTCTCGACGCCGCCGCTATACACCCCGACGGTGCTCAGCACCGTGCCGGCGACGTTGAAGGTGCCGCCGGCGTAGACGCCCACGTAGGATGCCGACCCGCCGGCCGAAAGGTTCAACGTACCGCCGGAAACGCCGGTCCCGGATCCGACCGCTCCGGAGATCGAGCCACCCGACAGCACGTTCTCGATGCCGCCAGTATAGATGGCAACGTTGCTCAGCACGCGGCCGGCGACATTGAACGTGCCGCCGCTCGACACGCCGACGAAAGCAGCCGAGCCGCCAGCCAGCAGGTTGACCGTGCCACCCGAAATTCCGGTCCCCGATCCGCTCGCGCCGGAGATGAACCCGCCGGACTGGACGTTCTCGACGCCGCCGGTGAACACGCCGGTATTGCTGGTGACGGTGCCGAACACGTTGAATGTGCCGCCGGCCGAGACGCCAATATGATCGGCCACGCCGCCCGAGCTGATGACGGCGCTGCCGCCGCTCGAAATGACGGTCCGGGCCGCGTAGCCGCCGGAGTCGACCAGGAGCTGGCCGCCGCCAGATAGCCCCGTCGAAACTGCCGAGCCTCCGTTGAGGACCTCGAGAATATTGGACCCCGTTTCGATCAGTCCTGAGCTGGTAACACCCGAGCTTACAAATGTTGTGCTCATGGCAGCGCCCCCCAAAAAAATCAGTGCTTGAAAACGGCTAAAGCTTAAATCCAGGAATCGTTCTGATCACCGATTTGACGTGATCCACGGTGATCAGCCTTGTGCACTCGAACTGACGCGGCGTCCCCTTGTGGCGGGGGCACCAAAAGAAATCCTTGTGGTCGAATCGAACTGCCGGATCGTTCCAGCAGCTGTTGCACGCGTGATAGTTGATGACCCGGTAGGGCGTAGCAAATTCATTTGTCGGATGCGTGAATCCCGAGATCATCACGACCGGAGTGCCGACCGCCCAGGCCAGCCACGAAAGCCCGCTGGAAAGGCCGACAAAAAACGCCGCGTGCTTGAGCAGGTTCGCCCGCTCCTGGATCGGCCGATCACCGGTCCAGTCCTCCGCGCCGTTGGGAATGTGATTCCATACCAGCTCGTGGCCGTGCGTCGGCTTCTGATCGATGCAGATCACGCGGTAGCCGGCTTGCGTGAGAAAGCCGGTCAGCTCCCGCCAGCCGGCGGGGTTATTCCAGTATTTGCATTGCGTGGTGCTCTGCACCGCGATGCAGACGTAAGGCTCGGGAAACGGTCTGCGATCATCCGCAAACGAGATGCGGGGCGCCGTCTCGACGGGATCGACGCCGAGGATGTAGCCCGCGGTCCGGTGCAGCCCGACATGGCGGAAGTCGCACGGCTGAAACACGAAGTTCTTGTCGTCGAAGAACAATCCGACGCTGTACGTGGCGTAGTAGCGGTCGGTCTGAATTTCCTCGTGGGTGACGAAGTTGATCTCGGGATACGCATCCCGGAACAGCGGAATCAACTTTTCCGCCATCGCACAGGTCAGCCTGCACCCATGCGCTTCCCCGAACTTCGCCACATAGGGAAACCAGCCGATCGTGTCGCCCAGGGTGCCGATCGGAAGCTGGATCAGGACGTGACGGTCCCTCGCATTGTACTCGTGCGAGAACACGACCTCATCGCCTTGCAGAACCTCGATCCGGAAACGAACATAATACCGCTTTGAGCTGTTGACCCGGCCGCCCGCGAACTGCGTCTCGAAAAGAAGATTGCCGCACTCGACGTCCCAGATCCGCACGCGCCAGGGAGTTTCGGCCTCGGGACAGAATACCCGGGCGCCATCGTTGAAGTCGAAGCGCAGTCCCTTGGGACCCACTTGAGTCGGCAGTTCGGCGGCCGCGGGATAGGCAGGCTTCGGCGCGTCGGCATCTGACGAAACAGCGTCCGACTTGACCGGTACGGCGCTGGTCGAACGATCAACGATTACTTTGGGTTGGTCAGTCACATGGTCAATCGAGCGCTTCAGCCCGATCGCCGGCGCGACGGCAATGGCATTCACGAATATCCCCTGCCCCTGAAATATAAATAACGCTAAAAAAGTAGACGGAACGTAAGCGAGATTGACAACCGCGTCAACGGACGAAACCTTGGCGAGTACCCCTCCCGGCCGCTTCCGCCGGCGCAGACACAAAGAAATACAATCGATGAGCCGCAACCCCAGCAAGGTCCCATTCGTCATCGCGGCGTCAGCGCACGGCCCGCTGATAGTAAACCGGCTGGACTACCACACGGCGGGCGAGCACACCTTTGGAGTCGGGATCCAAATCCTCGAGCACGGCGTGTTCGATGCCACCGAAATCGAGCTGACGAAGGGCCTTCTTGCACTGCGAAGAACCTATCGGGGCGATGGCGTCGTCGCGATCGACTGCGGCGCAAACATCGGCGTTCACACCATCGAATGGTCCAAGCATATGGACGGTTGGGGCTCGGTCCTTGCAATCGAAGCGCAGGAGCGGGTCTATTATGCGCTTGCCGGCAACATCGCGATCAACAACTGCTTTAATGCGAAGGCCATACACGCAGTTATTTCGTCGGAAACCGGAAAAACCCGGGTGCCAACCTTAAGCCACCAGGAGCCCGCGAGCTTCGGGAGCCTGGAGGTGACGCGACGCCCGGCTACCGAGCAGATCGGCCAGAAGGTCGATTATTCCGAGGCCAACAGCACCGAAACGGCGATGGTCACCCTGGATTCGCTGAAGCTGAGCCGCTGCGATCTGATCAAGATCGACGTCGAAGGGATGGAATTGAAGGTGCTGGAAGGGGCCGGCGCAACGATCCAGCAGCATCACCCCGTCATCCACGCCGAATTCATCAAGACCGACAAGGCTGAGCTCGTTCGCAGGCTGAACGGCCATGGATACCGGACGTACGACGCCGGGCAAAACTGCCTTGCGATACACGAATCCGATCCAAGCTTGAGCCACGTGGAAACCCGGAGCCCGTCATGACGGGGCGACCTGTCGGCTTTCACCGCTCTCGGAGTGCATCCTGCCGGTAGCGCATGATCGGCGACAGCAAATAGCTCATGACGCTGCGGGCGCCCGTCCGGATTTGGACGGTGACGGCCATCCCCGGCGAAAGACTGATCTCCTTGTCGTCGATGATCATCTTGGTCCGGTCAATTGAGACATGCGCGATATACGCCGGCGCCTGGCCCTTCGGCTCACTGCTTTCTTCGGTCCCTCCGCCATTCGTCTCGCGGGCCGAGTCCCGCGACCTGTCCCGGGAGACAGAATCGCGCGAGACGCTGACGATCCTGCCGTGCAGCAGGCCGTAACGCGTGAAGTTGAAAGTATCGACCTTGATCTCGGCGTCCTGACCCGGGTGCACAAAGCCGATGTCGCGATTTGAAACCATCGCTTCGATTTCGATCTGATTATCGCTCGGCACCACCACCGCGAGCGTCTGGGCGGGAGTTACGACCCCGCCGACCGTGTGCACGGCCAGTTGCTGCACCACGCCATCGATGGGCGCCGCAAGCTTCTGAAGCTTCGTCCGGTGCTCGGCCTTGGCCACCTCGTCCTTGAGGCTGCCGGCCTTCTGCGTCGCCTTGGCCAGATCATCGTACAAGCGGTGGCGGTATTCCGAGACGAGCTTGGCGCGCGTCTCATCGAGGGCTGCCACGGCTGCATTGGCCTCTTCGAGCTTGCTCCGCTGCACCAGGATGTCCTGCTGCAGCCCGACGAGTTCCTGGAGCTCCGACAAATATTGCAGCTTCGAGCCGTACTCCCTGTCGGCCAAGTACTTGCGAACCCCGACCCGCTCTTGCAGCACCGGAAGCAAAGCATCGATCTTCGCGATGCCGGCCTCGATTGTCCTGGTCTCCGCGACCTTCTGGACCCGTTGCCGATCCAGTTCCGCCAGCTTGGCGCGCTGCTCCGAATCCTGGCTCCGCAAGAACTCCAGGTGCATTTTAATCAAGGCGGGCGGCGTGTCGTCCGGCGCCCCGTCAAGCGCGCCGGTGTTTCCGTCGAGTGCGGAGCGCGTGCGCGAAATGTCCAGCAATGCCGAGAGAAGATCGTTTTTCAGGTGCTGGAGCTCCGCCTGATTGCTCGTCGGATCCAGCTCGATCAGAACCTCGCCCGCCTTGACGGTCTGGCCGTCGCGAACGTGAATGGCCCGGACCACGCCGATTTCGAGCGGCTGAACCAGCTTGACACGATCGCCCGGCACGATCTTTCCCGATGCAGAGGCAACGATGTCGATCTTGCCGAGACCGGCCCACGCGACCGCGCAACAGAACAACGCGGCAATCAGGACGCCGGTAAGTCTGGCCGTGGGAGATGGCGGCGTCTCGACGATTTCGAGGGCGGCCGGCAGGAAAGCCAGTTCGTCCCTCGATTTACCCCCGGCCGGAAGCGCTTCACGAGCCGACTTCATGGATCCCCGCCTGCAACCGGTACAGTGACGCGTATCTTCCGCCTGTGCTGAGCAACTCCTCGTGGGATCCCTGTTCGACAAGCCGCCCGCGATCGATGGTGATGATTCGATCGGTGCGCCTGACCGCGGACAGACGATGCGCAATGACAAAGACCGTTCGCCCCTTCACGATCCGGTTCATGTTGTCCTGAATGACCCTTTCGCTTTCATAGTCCAGCGAGCTGGTCGCTTCGTCGAAGATCAGGATGCGCGGGTCGGTGATAAGGGCCCGCGCGATCGCGATACGCTGCCGCTGCCCCCCCGACAGGCTGTTGCCGCGCTCGCCTACGACAGTGTCGTAGCCTTCCGGCAGCTCCAGGATGAACTCATGAGCTCCCGCAAGCTGGGCCGCCGCGATCACCTGCTGCATCGGAGCGGCCGGGTCGGCGAGCGCGATGTTTTCCCGTACGCTGCGATTGAACAGCACGTTCTCTTGCAGGACGACGCCGACCTGGCGACGCAGCCACGCCGGATCGACCATCGCAAGATCGACTCCATCGACAAGGACCCTGCCCTTTTCCGGGACATAAAGGCGCTGGACCAGCTTCGTGAAGGTGCTCTTGCCTGAGCCGGACGGACCGACGATGCCGACGACTTGGCCGGCGGGAATGTTGATGTTGATGTCGTGCAGCACTTCCGGCCCATCCACACGATATCGGAAGGACACGTGCTCGAGTGTGACCTGGCCCTTGATGGGAGGCGGCACCGCGCGACCGGGATTGAACGTCTGCTCCGCCGGGGTGTTCAGGATATCGCCCAGCCGCGCGACCGAGAGCCTGGCCTGATGGAAGTCCTGCCAGAGCTGCGCCAGTCTCAGGACCGGAGCGCTGACGCGCGAGGAGAACATGTTGAAGGCGATCAACTCGCCCACCGTAAGGCTGCCGTCGATCACCAGCTTGGCACCGGCGTAAAGGATCACCGCGGTGACGAGCTTGCTCACGAACTGAACCGATTGGCTCGCAACATTCGCCAGACTGAGCACGCGGAAGCTCGCGGCAACGTACTCGGCAAGCTGCTCCTCCCAGCGGCGCTGCATCTGCGGTTCGAGCGCCATGGCCTTGATCGTCTCGACACCCGTTACGCTCTCGACAAGAAAGGCCTGGTTTTCGGCGCCGCGCTCGAATTTGGTGTCCAGGCGCTGACGGAACAGCGGCGTCGCGCCGGCCGAGATACCGACATAGAGCGGGAAGGATCCAAGGACGATCCAGGTCAGGATCGGCGAGTAGACGAACATCACCGCGATGAAAACTGCGGTGAAGAACAGATCGATCACCACCGTAAGGGCAGATCCGGTCAGGAAGTTGCGAATGTTCTCGAGCTCGCGGACCCGCGCA
This sequence comes from Bradyrhizobium brasilense, assembly GCF_029714345.1. Taxonomy (NCBI): domain Bacteria; kingdom Pseudomonadati; phylum Pseudomonadota; class Alphaproteobacteria; order Hyphomicrobiales; family Nitrobacteraceae; genus Bradyrhizobium; species Bradyrhizobium brasilense. The sequence goes on along the minus strand of NZ_CP121669.1, from coordinate 1,369,070 downwards.
ACCGAGTCGCCGACCCGGCGCGCCTGAAAGTAGGCAATCGGAAGGCCAATGAGGTGCCGGAACAGGCGGGCTCCCAGTTCGACGTCGATCCTGTTCGTCACGTGAGAGAACAGGTATGTCCGCAATATGCCGAGGGCCGTCTCAAAAACCGCAATGCCTATCAAACCCACCGCGAGCACGTCGAGCGTACTGAGCGTGTGATTAACGAGGACCTTGTCGATCACCACCTGGAAGAACAGCGGCGACACGAGCGCAAACAGCTGCAAGAAAAAGGAGGCGATCAACACCTCCAGGAAATGGTAGCGATATTTGTGAATGGCTCCCAGAAACCATGACAAATCAAAGCGACGGGCAAGGTTGACCAGTCCCGCCCGGCGGCTCACCAGGATCAACCGGCCGGCCCACACCGCCTCCAGGTCGGCCCTCGTGATCAACTCCGGGCGCTCCGACAGGGGTGACTGAACGAGGATCTTGTCTGCGCCCACCTTGGCAAGGATCAGATGGCCGCCGTCGCGCAACAGGGCAATGGCAGGAAGCGGGACCTTCTCCAGCCTCAACCAGTTGCTGCTCACCTCGCGGGCCTTGACGCCGGTCGAGCGCGCGTAGCGCAGCATCTCCGGCGTTCCGAACGAGCTATTCCCGAATTGATGACGAATCTGATCGACATCGGCCGGGATACCGTGAAAACGCAGCAACATCACGAGTGCAACTATCCCGCTGTCTGCTGTGCTGCCGCCCCGCGTTTCAATCATTTCACGATTAATCTGTTGAGTAGCTGAAATTGACTGCAGTCGAATGAGCCGGGCTTGCCGTAAGCGCGCCCTGCCCCCGCCCTTACAACCTCGCCGTCAGTGCAAACTGACTGTTCGCAGCGAACCAAAGAGCAGCAGATGAATATGACAGCCAGAGTACTATGGCTCTCCGGCGAGATGCAATTGGCGTTATGAACGGCCGCGCCGGATTCGCGAGCTCGATCATGCCGATCGAGGAACCCTTAGCGGAGCCGTTCGAACTCGGGCCGAGGTCCGTAGTCTTACGGATCGCGGCACGGATGCCGCGTCGGCGCCGGCCCCCTTGACGTCTGTTGACTACACCGCGGCAGTCAGTTGAATGTCACTTATTACGCCCGCGCTACCATAGATTGAAAGTCCGACCGAGATGCCCTGGAATTATTCAGTAACATTGAACGATCCGTCGAACGTCGGCGGATCCGCTGACGCGTCTCTCGTTTACGATCTTGAGCAGGCCCTCAACATTTGGCAGCAATATATCCTGGGCATCGGCACTCTGGTTGTGTCGCTCAACATCCTGCCGACCGCCGTTGGCCGTGCCGATGGCGGGCCTACCTCCAGCTACTACATCGGCTCAAGCGGCGGGCTCGCCGTGTACGAGCCATCCAGCCAGTACGAGCTGACCACCGGACAGCATGTCCCCGGCACGACGAGCGACATCACCATCAACATCGACCCCGGCTACTTCCAGTACATCGACCTGGACTACGGCCTGACCTACTCCAGTCAGGTCCCTGGAAACGTGATCAATCCGATCGACGTTTTTCTCCACGAGCTTATGCATGGCTTCGGCATGGTGGGCTGGTACAACCAGAGCGGCCAGCTGGCCGGCGCCTACGAATCGACGTTCGACACCCTGATTCAAAAGACCGCATACGGCGCTTACTTTGTCGGTGCCAATGCCGAGGCCGCTTACGGCGGCCCGGTGCCTTTGACCACGAACAGCACCACCCAGAACTACTACCACTTCGGCAATCAGCAATCCGACCTCTATGCCAGTCCCTCGACCGTTCAGGATCCTCTCACGCTGGACCTGATGAACGGGGTCGTTTTCTACGGCAATTACCAGTACGCGATCTCTAACCTCGACATCGGAATTCTGAAGGATCTCGGATACAGCATCCGGACGACACCGGTCGTGACGGCGGCCGATCAGGCCGCGGCTCGAAATCAGGTTTTTTCCGCCTCGTCACTGTTCTCGGTGAACATGGCTGCGGGCGATAGCATCACCCAATATGCCCTGTGGGACAGCAACGGCTACGGTCACTGGACGGTGAACGGAATAGTCCAGGGCACCAACACAGAGATCGACATCAGCGCTTCGCAGCTGGCTCAAACGAGCTACCAGGCCGGACCCGGCTCGGACACGCTGTGGATCAGAGCCTTCGACGGCTATTTGTGGAGCGACTGGAAATCCTTTGTGATTTCTCCGGCCGATCGCGCCCCAACGGTCACGGCCACCAACGTGACCGGCACGCACGGGCAGCTCTCGCTGGCTGGATCGGGACTGTTCTCGGCCACCGACGCGGATGGCGATGCGGTCACCCAATATGCGTTGTGGGACACCGAGGGCCACGGGCATTGGGCCATCAATGGTGTCACGCAAGCCACCAATGCCGAAATCGACGTCTCGGCCGCCAACATCTCGCAAGTGAGTTATATGTTCGGCACAGCCTCAGACACGCTCTGGGTCCGGGCATATGACGGATATCTCTGGGGCGCATGGGTTCGTTTCACGGCAACCCCATTTGCGAACCATCCGCCGGTGGCCAACGCAACCGACGTTTCGGCCACCCACAACCAGAACATCGCCGCATCGGGTCTCTTCAGTGCGACCGACTCCGATGGAGACACGATCGTCGGCTATCAGGTTTGGGATTCAACGACCGATCCCGCCAGCGGCCATTGGGTGATCGGCGGGGTGGCGCAAGCGTCCAGCATAGCCATTGATGTGACGCCCGCGCAATTGACCAACACCTCGTTCCAGACCGGCTCCGGCTCGGATGATCTCTGGGTGCGAGCCAATGACGGCACCGCATGGGGGGCCTGGAAAGAGTTTCACGTCAACGCGCCGGTCGACCATGCTCCTGTGGCGAGCGCGTCGGATCTGACCGCCACGCATGGCCAGACTGTCGCGGCGGCAAGCCTGTTCACGGTCAACGACGCCGACAGCGATGCAATGACCAACTACCAGTTCTGGGACTCGACCGCCGATCCTGCCAGCGGGCATTTTGTCGTGGCCGGCGTCGCGCAGCCCACCGGCCAGAGCATCGATGTGAGCGCGGCACAACTGGCCAATACATCGTTCCAGAGCGGCTCGGGTTCCGACGACCTATGGGTCCGAGCCTTTGATGGCATGACATGGAGCAACTGGAAGGAGTTCCACGTCAACGCGCCGATCGACCATGCTCCTGTGGCGATCGTGTCGGACGTGACCGCCACCCATGGCCAGGATATCGCAGCGGCAAGCCTGTTCATGGTCAGCGACGCCGACAGCGATGCGATGACCAGCTATCAATTCTGGGACTCGACCGCCGATCCTGCCAGCGGGCATTTTGTCGTGGCCGGCGTCACGCAGCCCACCGGCCAGAGCATCGATGTGAGCGCGGCACAACTGGCCAATACATCGTTCCAGAGCGGCTCGGGTTCCGACGACCTATGGGTCCGAGCCTTTGATGGCATGACATGGAGCAACTGGAAGGAGTTCCACGTCAACGCGCCGATCGACCATGCTCCTGTGGTGATCGTGTCGGACGTGACCGCCACCCATGGCCAGGATATCGCAGCCGCAAGCCTGTTCATGGTCAGCGACGCCGACAGCGATGCGATGACCAGCTATCAATTCTGGGACTCGACCGCCGATCCTGCCAGCGGGCATTTTGTCGTGGCCGGCGTCACGCAGCCCACCGGCCAGAACATCGATGTGAGCGCGGCGCAACTGGCCAGTACATCGTTCCAGAGCGGATCGGGTTCTGACGACCTCTGGGTGCGAGCCTTTGATGGCATGACATGGAGCAACTGGAAAGAGTTCCACGTCAACGCGCCGATCGACCATGCTCCTGTGGCGATCGTGTCGGATCTGACCGCCACCCATGGCCAGGATATCGCAGCGGCAAGCCTGTTCATGGTCAGCGACGCCGACAGCGATGCGATGATCAGCTATCAATTCTGGGACTCGACCGCCGATCCTGCCAGCGGGCATTTTGTCGTGGCCGGCGTCACGCAGCCCACCGGCCAGAACATCGATGTGAGCGCGGCGCAACTGGCCAATACATCGTTCCAGAGCGGATCGGGTTCTGACGACCTCTGGGTGCGAGCCTTTGATGGCATGACATGGAGCAACTGGAAGGAGTTTCACGTCAATGCCCCGATCGACAACCTTCCGATCGTCACGGCCGCCGACTATTCGGCGAGCCACAGCCAGGACGTCTTGGCCTCGACGCTGTTCTCGATCACCGACGCGGATGCCGACACAATCACAAACTATCAGGTGTGGGATTCGACGGTGGATGCGAGCAGCGGGCACTGGGTGGTCGGGGGAGTCGCCCAAGGCACCAATGCCGCCATCAATGTCACGGCCGCTCAACTTTCGAGCACAAGCTTTCAAAGCGGATCGGGTTCGGACGATCTCTGGGTGAGGGCCTACGACGGCTTTGCCTGGGGGGCGTGGAAGGAATTTCACGTCACCGCGCCGGTTGACAGCGCTCCGTTAGTGACCGCGTCCGACTTCCATGCGACGGCCAATCAGAGCGTGGCCGCCTTGACCCTGTTTTCAGTCACGGATGCCGACGGCGACAGTATCGCACAATATCAACTCTGGGATTCGACGCCGTCGGCAAGCAGCGGCCACTGGAGCATTGGCGGGACTGCGCAGCCCACCGGCACCGCCATCAACGTCAGCGCGGCCCAAATTGCGAGCACGTCGTTCCAGGGCGGCACCGTGCCTGACGACCTCTGGGTTCGCGCCACCGATGGCATCAGCTGGAGTGCGTGGCACGAATTCCATTTCATCGTCTAGGGAGCGGCCCGCGTTGCGGAAACGCCGTGATCTGCGCCCAATCGTTCGACGACACGAGGCCCGATTGTCCTCCCAAAGCAAAAATGGCCCGCGAAATGCGGGCCATTTTATCGGAACCGGTTGGTCCGGACTTGGTTGCGGGGATAGGATTTGAACCTATGACCTTCAGGTTATGAGCCTGACGAGCTACCGGGCTGCTCCACCCCGCGTTAAACCGTTGCGTGCCTTGCAGAAAGGGTGCCTAAGCCGGCCGGCCAACGCTTTTCAACGGCGCCGATCGATCCGTCCGGGGGCTTCCTGAGAAGGCGACCCGGGCCGAAGCCATCGGGTGCGGGGGGTATGTATCAACGTGAGCCCGGTTTGGAAAGCCCCGGATGCGGGTTTTTGAGGATTTTGTGACGTCGAAATCGCCGGCTGGTCCCGGCAGGATTTACCGCCGGGAACCGGGCCTTGCCAGACCGCGCGCAAAAGCGGAGCTTGGCGCGCAACAAATACGTCAAGAAAACGTCATCCGAGGGGGAAATGCCATGGACCGGCCATTGAAGAGCCCGGGGCTGCATGGGCTTGAGGAGGCCTTTCATCGCCAGTTCGAGCTGTCGCGCAGCGAGCCGGCGCCGACATTGCAGGCACGGCTCGACCGACTGCGCCGCCTGCGCGCCGCGCTGACCGAGAACGAGGCGCGATTCGAGGCGGCGATCTCGGCCGATTTCGGCCACCGCTCCACCGTCGAGACCGCGATCACCGAGACCATGCTGGCGCTCGGCGAGATCAGGCACGCGGCCAGGCACCTCAAGGGCTGGATGACGCCGCGGAAGGTCCCGACCACGCTGCAGTTCGCGCCGGCCAAGAACCGGCTGATGCCGCAGCCGCTCGGCGTGGTCGGCATCATCGCGCCGTGGAATTATCCGCTGCAGCTGACCCTGGCGCCCGCGGTCGCCGCGATCGCGGCCGGCAACCGCGCCATCATCAAGCCGAGCGAGCTGGTGCCGCGCTTCTCCGAGCTGCTGGCGGAGACGATCGCCAAGAAATTCGACGTCACCGAGCTCGCGGTCACCGAGATCGACGACGAAATCGCAAGGGCGTTTGCCGCGCTGCCGTTCGATCATCTGATCTTCACCGGCTCGACCCGGGTCGGCCGGCTGGTGGCCGAAGCCTGTGGCCGCAATTTGACGCCGGTGACGCTCGAGCTCGGCGGCAAGTCGCCCGTGATCGTCGACGGCTCCGCCGACATCGACGAAGCCGCGCAGCGCATCGCCTATGGCAAGCTGCTCAATGCCGGCCAGACCTGCATCGCGCCCGATTACGCGCTGGTGCCGCAGGCCTCGGTGCAACCCTTCGCGATGCGGCTGCAGGGTCACATGCAGCACATGTTCGGTACCGATCCCGATAACGCCGATTACACGTCGATCGTCTCGGATCGGCACTATGCACGGCTCGAGGGGCTGGTCGGCGACGCCGCCGCGAAAGGCGCGACCATCATGCAGCCGGCAGCGCCGAACGACCGCGAGTGGAAGGCGAGGCGCAAATTTCCGCCGACCGTGATCGTCGACGCGACGCCGGACATGACGGTGATGCAGGAGGAGATCTTCGGGCCGCTGTTGCCGGTCATCGGCGTGCGCGATGCGGCGGAGGCGATCGCCTTCGTCAACAGCCGCGATCGCCCGCTGGCGCTGTACTGGTTCGGCACCGACAGCGCCGCCCGCGATGCGGTGCTGGCGCGCACGGTGTCCGGCGGCGTCACCGTCAATGACTGCCTGTTCCACTTCGCGCAGGCCCATCAACCGATGGGCGGCGTCGGCGCCTCCGGCACGGGCGCCTATCACGGCGAGTGGGGATTCAAGACGCTGACCAAATTCAAGCCGGTGTTCTACCGCTCGCGCTTCAACCGGCTTGCCGATCTCTATCCGCCCTATGGCGCGAAGGTCGCGCGGCTGGAGAAGCTGATGCGGATGTTATCGTAGGATTCACACCGTCATTGCGAGCGCAGCGAAGCAATCCATGGCGCCGCATACGGATAGATGGATTGCTTCCCTTCGCTCGCAATGACGCAAAACGAAGATCGGGGGGAACATTCGTGACTGACACATTCGATTTCGTCGTGATAGGCGCAGGCTCCGGCGGCTGCGCGGTGGCTGGGCGGCTGTCGGAGGATCCGGCGACGTCGGTGGCGCTGCTCGATGCCGGCGGCACCAACGACAATTGGGTCGTCACCACGCCCGGCGCGCTGGTGCTGATGGTCGCGGGCACCGTCAACAACTGGGCCTTCAACACGGTGCCGCAGAAAGGCCTCAACGGCCGCATCGGCTACCAGCCGCGCGGCAAGGGGCTCGGCGGTTCCTCGGCGATCAACGCGATGGTCTACATTCGCGGCCATCGCGCCGACTACGACCACTGGGCCGCGCTCGGCAATGCCGGCTGGGCGTTCGCCGACGTGCTGCCCTATTTCAAGCGCTCGGAAGACAATTCCGATTTCGACGACGAGTATCACGGCAAGGGCGGCCCGCTCGCCGTCAACAAGCTGCGCTCCGGCAATCCGATCCAGCAGACCTTTCTGCAGGCGGCGCAGGAGGCGCAATTCCGCATCCGCGAGGATTTCAATGCCGACGACCATGAGGGCCTCGGCATCTACCAGGTAACGCAACGCAACGGCGAGCGCTGGAGCGCGGCACGCGCCTATGTGCATCCGCATATCGGCAGGCGTCCCAACCTTCGCGTCGAGACCAATGCGCACGCGACGCGCATCCTGTTCGAGGGCAAGCGCGCGGTCGGCGTCGAATACCGGCACGGCAAGGAGCTGAAGCAGCTCCGCGCGCGGCGCGAAGTCCTGCTTGCCGCCGGCGCGTTCCAGTCGCCGCAGCTGTTGATGCTGTCGGGCGTCGGCGATGCCGCAGCGCTCGGCAAGCACGGCCTCGCCAGCGTGCATCATCTGCCCGGCGTCGGCCAAAACCTGCAGGACCATCCCGATTTCATCTTCGGCTACATGTCCGACAATCCGAACTTCGCCGGCATCTCGCTGAAGGGCATGCCGCGGCTCGTCCGCGCCATCATGCAATATCGGCGCGAGCGCCGCGGCCCCCTCACCTCGAACTTCGCCGAATGCGGCGGCTTCCTGAAGACGCGGCCCGATCTCGACATCCCCGACATCCAGCTGCATTTCGGCATGGCGATGGTCGACGACCACGGCCGCAAGCGCCACGGCGGCACCGGCTTCTCCTGCCATGTCTGCCTGCTCCGGCCGAAGAGCCGCGGCAGCGTCGCGCTGGCGGGCAGCGACCCGATGCAGGCGCCGCTGATCGATCCCAACTTCCTCGGCGAGGAGGCCGATCTCGAATCGATGGTCGCGGGCTACAAGACCACACGACGGCTGATGGAGGCGCCGGCGCTGCGCGCCCTGCAGCAGAAGGATGTCTTCACATCCAACGTCCGCACCGACGACGACATCCGCAGCATCCTGCGCGAGCGCGTCGACACCGTCTATCACCCGGTCGGCACCTGCAAGATGGGTAATACCACCGATCCGCTTGCGGTGGTCGACCCAAAGCTGCGCGTGCACGGACTCGAAGGCCTGCGCGTAGTCGACGCCTCCATCATGCCGACCCTGATCGGCGGCAACACCAATGCACCGACCATCATGATCGGCGAGAAGGCCGCCGACATGATCAGGGCGGAGATGCGGGCGGGGTAACCAAATGCGTAGGGGTGGCCACGGCGCAAGAGCGCCTTTGCCCACCTATGAGACTGCCGTCGCAGGGCCGCACTGGCAAAATATCGAAAACAACCCCATGCAAAGTAGCCGGGGGCTGCCGGCTTCGACACGGCGACTTGACTCGTCGGGCAAATCAGCGGCATTATTCTATTATCCAGAAACCGCGCCGACGGCCCCAGGCCGTGCTTGTGGCTTGATGTCGCTGCAATCGTAGCCCGGATGAAGCGAAGCGTAATCCGGGACCTTCACGCATGCTTCCCGGATTTCGCTGCGCTTCATCCGGGCTACGCACTGATGTGAAACGAGATGGATTGCCGGGTCAAGCCCGGCAATGACGGTCCCTCAATTCAACAGAAACCCGCCATCCACGGTCACCACCGTCCCGGTCATGTAGCGCGAGGCGTTGGAGGCCAGCAGCATGATCGCGCCGTCGAGATCGGACTCGGCGCCGACCCGGCGCTGTGGAATCCGTTTGGCGAGCCGCTCGCCTGCCGGCGTCGACCAGAAATCGTGGTTCATCTCGGTATCGATATAGCCCGGCGCCAGCGCGTTGACGCGGATGTTGTTGCCGGCGAGTTCCAGCGCCATCGCCTTGGTGCCCTGGATCATGCCGGCCTTGGAGATCGCATAGGGCGACACCGCCTTGAGCACGCCCTGTCCGAGCACGGACGCGACGTTGATGATATTGCCCGGCTGCTTGCGCGCCATCATGCGCCGCGCAAGTTCTGTCGCGAGGAAATACGCGCCCTTCAGATTAGCGCCAATCACCGCGTCCCAATCCGCCTCGGTCTGCTCGGTCGACAGTTTCTCGATCGCGATGCCGGCATTGTTGATCAGGACCGTGACCGGACCGAGCGCAGCTTCGGCGGCGTCGAGCGCTTTCGCGATGCCGGAAATATCCGCGACGTCCATCTGCACCGCGGCAGCGCGGCCGCCCTTGGCCTTGATCTCCTCCTCGAGGCTTTTCAGCTTCGCGGTCTGGCGCGCGGCCAGCACCACCGCGGCGCCATGTGCCGCCAGCACGCGGGCGAATTGCCGCCCGAGCCCCTGCGAGGCGCCGGTGATGAGGATGATTTCTTTACTGACATCGAATAGGTCGGACATCGACAGGTTCCCGGATTGAAGCGGACGAGTGATAGCGACAATTGTCCTTGATGTAAGCAGGTTTGATCAACCGGGGGACAGTAGGAGATTGGGGCAGGAATTCCTCATCCATGAACCTCTTCGACTTGGCCGTCATCCTCGGATCGGTGTTCGCGGTGGTGACCGGCTTCACGACCGGCCTGTTGCGCAGCGCGGTCACCATCCTGGCCTATCTCGTCGCCATGCCGCTCGCGGTCGCCGCGCTGGCGATGATCGGGCCCCACATCGCGACGCTGCCGTCGTCGCCGTTTCCGCCCAATGGCGTGCTGCTGTTCGGCCTCTTCCTCCTGATTGGCGTCATCCTCGGAAAGATGGCGCGGACAATGCTCGACGACACCATCGGCGCGGAGATCGGGATCGGCGACCGCCTTGGCGGCGCGCTGCTCGGCGCCATCAGGGTCGGTCTCGTCGTGACCACGCTGGTGCTGGTGTTCGATCAGCTGGTGCCGCTCGCCAGACAGCCGCAATTCCTCAACGGATCGCAATTGCGGTCGTTGTTCTCCGCGGCCGGACAGGCCGGATTCCGGTCGCTGCCGCCCGAAGCCACCATGACGATCGAGCGGCTGCGGCGCGAGCAACGCATCTAGCCCGCCGGCCCACCGCACTGTTCCTGCCCGGCATGCACTTATGCATTGCACGTCCCTTATCGGCGCCGCCGAGCTTGGCTAGACTGGTGCCATCAAACCTTTACAAACCGACCGATATCACAGGGAGTGAACCGTGGATCTTGGAATCAAAGGCCGCCGCGCCATCGTATGCGCATCGAGCAAGGGACTGGGCCGCGCCTGCGCGATCGCGCTCGCCAATGAGGGGGTGCACGTCACCCTGACGGCGCGCGGCGCCGAGGCGCTGAAGCAGACCGCCGACGAAATCCGCAAGGCGCACCCCGGCGTCACCGTCACCGAGATCGTCGGCGACATCACGACGGCGGCGGGACGCGAAGCCGTGCTCAAGGCCTGCCCCGATCCCGACATCCTGATCAACAATGCCGGCGGCCCGCCGCCGGGCGATTTCCGCAACTGGACCCGCGACGACTGGATCAAGGCCATCGACGCCAACATGCTGACGCCGATCGAGCTGATCAAGGCGACCGTCGACGGCATGATGGCGCGCAAGTTCGGCCGCATCGTCAACATCACCTCGGCCGCGGTGAAGGCACCGATCGAGATCCTCGGCCTGTCCAACGGCGCCCGCGCCGGCCTCACCGGCTTCGTCGCCGGCCTGTCGCGCAAGACCGTGATCAACAACGTCACCATCAACGGCCTGCTGCCGGGCCCGTTCGAGACCGACCGCCTGCGCGGCACCGCGAAGCCCGAGGCCGAGAAGCGCGGCATCTCGGCCGAGCAGGTGCTGGCCGAGCGCGCCAAGCTGAACCCCGCCGGCCGCTTCGGCGATCCCGACGAATTCGGCTATGCCTGCGCATTCCTGTGCGGCGCCAAGGCCGGCTTCATCACCGGGCAGAACCTGCTGCTCGACGGCGGTGCTTTCCCAGGTACGCTCTAGTGCCGCCGATTTGAAGCTCCTGCACTGTATGCGGCGAGACCGATTGGGAGCTTCAAATCGGTCAAGCGGCACTAGAGCTTCATGAGTCTTCTAGCGCCCTCTTGCTTTCCGAAGTTCGCGCAAGAGGTCGCTGGACGAGCTCACGAACTTCGGAAAGGGGCGCTAGATGAGAGCTGTTTGGTACGAACGGACCGGCGCGGCGCCGACGGTGCTTACCGTCGGCGAGATGCCGACGCTCGAGGCTGGTCCCGGTGAAGTCCGGGTTCGCCTCGAGGCCTCCGGCGTCAACCCGGCCGATGTCGGCCGCCGCAGCGGCAACTATCGAGCGATGGAATTTCCGCGCGTGATCCCGAACAGCGACGGCGCCGGAATCATCGACCAGGTCGGCAAAGGCGTCACCCGCTTTGCGGTCGGCGATCGCGTCTGGCTGTTCAACGGCCAGCGCAACGGCCGCGCCTTCGGCACCGCGGCCGAATACATCACGCTCGCCGATTACCTGGTGACGCCGCTGCCGCAGGACGTGTCGTTCGCGGCAGGTGCTACGCTCGGCATCCCCTGCATGACCGCGTGGTGCGCGCTGTTTGCCGACGGTCCGATCTCCGGACAAACGGTGCTGGTCACCGGCGGCGCCGGCGCGGTCGGCCACTACGCCGTGCAATTGGCAAAGTGGGGCGGCGCGCGCGTGATCGCGACGGTGAGCTCGCAAGTCAAGGACGTCGAGGCGCGGCTTGCCGGCGCGGACACCGTCGTCAACTACCGGACCGAGGACGTCGTCTCGAAGGTGATGGCCTTCACCGAGAACCGCGGTGTCGACCGCGTGATCGACGTCGATTTCGGCGGCAATCTCGCGACCACGCTGAAGATCATGGCGATGAACTCGACGATCGTGGTCTACGCCACCAACGGCAACCGCACCCCGACGCTGCCGGTGCGCGAATTAATGGAGAAATGCATCACCGTGCGCTCGCTGGTGCTGTTTGCGCTGCCGCCGCCGCTGCTCGCGGCCGCGCAGGCCGACATCACCCAATGGCTGACATCGGGTACCCGCGTGCACAATATCGCCGGGCAATTCGCGCTCGCCGAGACCGCCGACGCCCATCTCGCCGTCGAAAAGGGCGACAAGATCGGCACCGTGATCGTCGACTGCGCGCGATAATCTTCTCCCTCTCCCCGCACGCGGTAGGGCAATCGCATATGGCCGTTTGTGGCGATCGGAGTTCCCACAAACTCGTCATGCCCGGGCTTGTCCCGGGCATCCACGCCTTCGTTTCCACGCGAAGAAAAGACGTGGATGGCCGGGACAAGCCCGGCCATGACGGCGCGGAAGAATCGGTTCATTCCATATGCGATTGCCCTGTGCTTGCGGGGCGAGGTCAGGTGAACATGCGGCTGCTTAGTGGATCGGCGTGATGCGTTCGTCGCTCGGGCCCAGGCCAAACTCGTCGAGTCCTTCGGCCAGGAGATCGCCGAGCATCGGCTCGCCCAACAGATAGTTGGCGACATGGCCGGTGCGTCCGCGCGCCGCCTCGCGGCGCAGATCGGCCCATTCCTCGATCGTGCCGTCGCCGCGGCCGAGCCGCATCAGGGCGACGAGGTCGACCTGCTCGTCCTCGCTGAGCGCGTTGATGAAGCCGGTGATCTCGCGCGCCACCGGATCCCTGCCGTCATCCTCCAGCACATCGATCATGTCGTCGTCGGCGCCGTTCGAGCCGGAGTCGGGATCGACGAGCCCCTCCTTGACGTCGAATTCGCGCGCCTTCTCGATCAAGAAGCCGACCTTTTCAGGGGAGATTGCGAGTTCCGGCATTGCACACTCCTTCGTCCAACGAGGCGGTAACGCAGGAGGCGCCGACTTGATCCATTGCGTCGGCGTGCGGAAACCCGCATGGTCCGGCAAGAGCAACAAAAAAATAGAGGACACGCCGCATGCACTGGACCGTTGGCAAGGTCAGGATCACCAAAGTCGTCGAGCTCGAGACCGTCGGCAGCACCCGCTTCATCCTGCCGCTGGCCGGCCGGGAGGAGATCCAGAGCCTGCCCTGGCTGATCCCGCATTTCGCCAACGAGGAGGGCCGGCTGAAAATGTCGATCCATTCGCTGCTGGTGGAGACGCCGGAGCAGCGCATCATCGTCGACACCGGGCTCGGCAACGACAAGCAGGGCCGCAACGTGCCGACCTGGAACAACCGCAGCGATCCGTTCCTGGAGAAGCTGACCGCGGCCGGATTTACCCCTGACAGCATCGACACCGTGCTGTGCACCCACCTGCATGTCGACCATGTCGGCTGGAACACCAAACTCGTCGGCGGCAAATGGGTGCCGACCTTCGCCAATGCGCGCTACGTCTTCGGCAAGACCGAATACGAGCACTGGCGCGACCATAGCGACGATCCCGCGCATGCCGCTGTGTTCGCCGATTCCGTGAAGCCGATCGCGGATGCCGGCAAGGCCGAGCTGGTGCCGAGCGACCATCGGCTGACCGAGGAGATCACGCTGATCCCGACGCCGGGACACAGCCCCGGCCATATGAGCATCCACATCAGGTCCGGCGGCGAGGAAGGGCTGCTAACCGGCGACGTCGCGCATCATCCCTGCCAGATGTACCACCTCGACTGGTCATCGACCGCGGACTCCGACCAGAAGCAATCGGCCGCGACGCGGCGCGAATTGTTCTCGCGCTTTGCCGATACCCCGACGCTGGTGATCGGCGGGCATTTCAACGCCGGCCACATCAAGCGCGACGGCGACGCGTTCAGGTTTATCGCGCTGGGCTGATTGGACCGAAATGGCCTTGAAATAAGGCTTGGCAGCAATGCAGCGCGCTCAGGGCGGTTGAATTTCCCGGCGCGCTGTTCCATGAAGCGTGTCGAGGTATACCAGTAACAATCCTCAGGAAATCGTAGGGAGTGATCAACATGAAGCTTGTTCGTTATGGCGAAAAGGGTGCGGAAAAGCCCGGTCTGATCGACAAATCCGGCCAGCTCCGCGACCTCTCGGCCCATCTGAAGGACCTGACCGGCGATGCCTACACGCCGGAATCGCTGAAGAAGCTTGCTGCCCTCGATCCCGCCTCCCTGCCCGCCGTCGCCGGCAAGCCGCGCTTCGGCGCCCCCGTCACCGGCATCTCCAAATTCGTCGCGATCGGCCTCAACTATTCCGACCACGCCAAGGAAACCGGCAACCCGATCCCGTCCGAGCCGATCTTCTTCCTGAAGGCCAACACCGCGCTGTCCGGTCCCAACGATCCGGTCGAGAAGCCGCGCGGTTCGACCAAGCTCGACTGGGAAGTCGAGATCGCCGCCATCATCGGCACCCGCGCCAAGTATGTGTCGGAAGCCGACGCGCTGAACCACGTCGCCGGCTACTGCATCTGCAACGACGTCTCCGAGCGCAATTTCCAGATCGAACGCCTCGGCCAGTGGACCAAGGGCAAGTCGCACGACACGTTCGGCCCGGTCGGCCCGTGGCTCGCCACCAAGGACGAAATCGCCGACGTGCAGAAGCTGTCGATGTGGCTCGACGTCAACGGCCAGCGCCGCCAGACCGGCACGACCTCGACCATGATCTTCACGATGGCGAAGTGCATCTCCTACGTCTCGCAGTTCATGACGCTGCTGCCCGGCGACATCGTCACGACCGGCACCCCGCCCGGCGTCGGCACCGGCATGAAGCCGCCGCAATATCTCAATGTCGGCGACGTCGTGACGCTCGGCATCGAAGGCCTCGGCGAGCAGCGCCAGGAAATCGTTGGGGCGTAGTTTACGGGGATACAGCGCAATCTCTCCCCTCGTCGTCCCGGCGAAAGCCGGGACCCATAACCACAGGGTTGAGTTGTTAGAAGGCTGTGGCCCCAGCGTCGCGCAACAATGGCCTTCGGTGGTTATGGGTCCCGGCTCCCGTGCGCAATTGCGCACTAGGCCGGGACGACATCGAGTATGTTGCGTCATCGAGAGTCGTACATTCACGGTCTCTCAGGATGACGACTGTGTGTTCGTAAAGAGGTCATCTCCATGAAACTCACCTTCTCTCCCGCCTCCCCGTTCGCCCGCAAGGTGCGCATCGCGGCGATCGAGCTTGGCCTGATCGACAAGATCGAGCTGGTGCCGGCGACCGTCGCACCGGGCACGGCCAATGACGAATATTCCAGGATCTCACCGCTGAAGAAGCTGCCGGTGCTGATCCTCGACCATGGCGACGTCATCCTCGATTCCTACGTCATCGTCGAATATCTCAACGAGCTCGGCGGCGGCCGGCTGATCCCGGGCTACGGCCCGCGGCGCTGGAAGCTGAAGACCGATCACTCGCTGCTCAACGGCATGCTCGATTCCATGCTGCTGTGCCGCTACGAGAAAATGGTGCGGCCGCAGGGCTCGCTGTGGCAGGCCTGGCACGACGATCACTGGAACAGGGCCTGGGCCGGCATGGCGCGGTTCGAGAACCGGCCGGACGTGCTGAACGGCTCGTCATTCGATATCGCGCAGATCGGCCTCGTGTGCGTGCTCGGCTATGCCGATTTCCGCTTCGCCGATTGCGGCTGGCGCAAGGCCTATCCCAAGCTCGACGCCTTCTACCAGAAAATGCTGGAGCGGCCGTCGGTGAATATCTCGGCGCCGCCGGCGGCGTGACCAAGGCAACAGCGGGGAGCATGTGACGCGCGAATGCCTCCCCGCCTCTCACCTCCCGGCGCAGGTCTTGTGCATCGCCGGCCGGGCTCGATATCTCGCCGTCATTGTCGCGATCTCGACCTTGTGATGATGACGACGGCAGCCCGGTACGGCCAGCCGAAGGAAGGCCTTGCGGCGATGGATATCCTTGCCAACATCATCATTCCCGCCGTGCGCGACGCGCACTAGAATTTTCCTGCGCGTTTTCTTCACGCGAACCGGACTCCACTTCGCTCGAAAACGCCAACGCCGAGGAATCACCATGAGCCTGAAGTTTGCCGCCCGCGATCTCACCATTCATCGCATCGTCGAGCAGGAGACCACGTTCCTGCCCGCGCACGACATGCTGCCCGGACTGACGCCGGACATGCTCGCCGAGAACCGCGGCTGGATGCAGGCCACCGGTGCGCTCGACGACAGCGACACCTTGATCCTGGCGTTCCAGTCCTATGTCGTGAAGACACCGCACCACACCATCCTGATCGACAGCTGCATCGGCAACGACAAGCCGCGGCCGGCGCGGCCGAAATGGAACATGAAGACCGACGAGACCTATCTGCGCGGCCTTGCATCGGCAGGCTTCTCCGTCGGTGACATCGACTATGTGATGTGCACGCATCTGCATGTCGATCATGTCGGCTGGAACACGCGGCTGGAGAACGGCCGCTGGGTGCCGACCTTTCCAAATGCGCGCTACGTGTTCGACAAGGCCGAGTTCGACTACTGGACCGAGAGCAACGCGAAGGCGGAGGTTCCGCCTTTCGTGGACAGCGTGCTGCCGGTCGTCGAGGCCAAGCGGGCGGAGATCGTCGGCCATGATTTTGCGATCGGCGACCATGCCCGCATCCTGCCGACGCCCGGCCACACGCCGGGCCACGTCGCCTTCGCCTTCGGCCGCGGCAAGGACGCTGCGGTCTTTTCGGGCGATCTGATGCACTCGCCGATCCAGACGCATTATCCGGAGCTGTCGGCGAAGTTCGATGTCGACCAGGCGCAAGCCGCGAAGACGCGGCGCGGCTTCCTGGAGCGTTATTGCGACACCGACACGCTGTGCTGCCCCGCGCATTTCCCTTCGCCGTCGATCGGCAAGATCAGGCGGAAGGGCAACGGGTTCGTGTGCGAGACGGTGTGACGTGAGCCAAACTCGCGATAGTCGCACTCTGCCACCCTCCCCTGGAGGGCAGGGCTATCGCATTTCGTGGCGGTGCCCTCGTAGCCATCCTTCGAGACGCCCGCCTTCGGCGGGCTCCTCAGGATGAGGTCTTGTTTTGCGGCACAATAGTAGACCCTCATGGTGAGGAGCGCCGCTTGCGGCGCGTCTCGAACCACGAGGCCAAGCACTTGCGCGGTCGCCAAGGGGCATATGCGATAGCCCTGCCCTGGAGGGGGAGGTCGGCTCACATGAAGCGCAGCGCAATATGAGACGGGGTGGGGTGATCTCTCAACGCGGGCAGCGCCCGTTACGAGAGACCTTCACCCCACCTCGGTTCGCATTTCATGCGAACTGATCCTCCCCCTCCAGGGGAGGATAAGAGCGCGCGCACCTCAATCAAACAAACTCGGCGTGTGGTTCACGATCGCGCCTTCGATCTGCAGCATCTTCAGCTTGGTGACGACGCCGCCATTGGCCGAGAAGCCGCCCGGCTTGTTGCCCGCCGCAAGCACGCGGTGGCAAGGCACCACGATCGGGCACGGGTTGCGGCCGAGCGCCTGGCCGACATCGCGGGACAGTTCGACCCCGCCGAGCTGCTTGGCGATGTCGCCATAGGTCACGGTCTTGCCCGGCGGGATCTTCCGCGCGATGTCGTAGACGCCGCGGTTGAATTCCGGCACGCCGTCGAGATCGAGCACGATGTCGGCAAGGTCGTTCGGCTTGCCGGCGAGCAGCTCGATCATGCCGTCGATCGCGTGCTGCACCTCGGCCGGAGGCGCCGCCTCGGTGACCTCGCCGTTGCGCTGGGCAATCCGCTTGCGGGTCTTCTCCTCGGTGCCCATCGGCAGCTGCACGCCGGTAACGCCGTGCTCGCCCCAGACGACGCCACAGGCGCCGATCATGGTCTCGAAGATTGCAAAATGCTGGCCGGTCATGGCTCGCTCCAGATGTTCCCTTCAGCTCTCGCGTGAGCCTGCTGTTGATCCGGAATCTAGGCTTGGAGAATGTTGCTATCCACCCGAATTCCGTGGGAACTTCGGCCAAATCAACAACATCTGCCTCCCCTCCGCGAGCCCAAAATGCACAGCCTCCACGTCAACGGTTTCGACATGCCCTATCTCGATGTCGGAGAGGGCCCGCCGCTGGTCTGCGTGCACGGCTCGCTGTGCGACTTCCGGATCTGGTCGGCGGTGCTCGGCCCGCTGACGCGGCGGCACCGCGTGATCGCGGTCAGCCTGCGGCATTTCTTCCCGGCGCATTGGGACGGCATCGGCGACACCTATTCGATCGCGCAGCACGTCGACGACGTGATCGCCTTTATCGAAAAATTCGACACCAGACCGGTCGACCTGATGGGGCATTCCCGCGGCGGCCATATCTGCTTCCGCGCCGCGCAGCGGCGGCCGGACCTGTTGCGCAAGCTGATCCTCGCCGAACCGGGCGGCGAGCTCGACGAGACCCTCGACCCCGATTTCAAGCCGGGCCCCTCGCCGCTGGCAGCACGCTTCGCGGCATGCGCGGCGGAGATCGCCAAAGGCGATATCGACGGCGGCTTGCAGATCTTCATGGACGCGCTCGAAGGCCCCGGCGCGTGGAAACGGATTCCGGCAACCTCCAAGCAGCTGCTGCGCGACAATGCGACCACGCTGATCGGCCAGACCCGCGACCAGCGCCCGCCGTTCTCGAAGGCGGACGCGGAAGCGATCAAGACACCGACACTGTTCATCGGCGGCGCCAACACCAAGGGCGTGCTGCCGAAGGTGCTGCACGCGCTCGCCGCCAATGTGAAGGGTTCGCGCATCGAGATGATCCCGGGCACCACGCATCCGATGTTCGAGCAGGCCCCGCAGCGCTACTGCGAGATCGTGCTGGAGTTTCTCTCCACATAGACGATGCTCCTTCTTCACCTCGGCCCGCCTGCGGGGAGAGGTCGGATCGCATCGCGAGATGCGATCCGGGTGAGGGGTACGGGTCCATCCACCCACGTCATCCGCGGAGAGAAGCCCCTCACCCCAACCCTCCAAGAGCGAGCTTCGCTCGTCTCGACCCCGCAAGAGCGGGGAGAGGGACATCAGCATCTCACACCTTCCACGCACCAACCGGCTGGCGCACCGCGACGTTCAGCCGGTTCCAGACGTTGATCGCCGCGATGCCCAGCACCAGCGACGCGAGCTGCTGCTCGTCAAAGTGCTTCGCCGCCTCGTCCCACACCGCGTCCGTCACCGGATCCTCGCGGTCGCTGAGCCGGGTCACCGCCTCGGTCAGCGCCAGCGCGGCGCGCTCGGCTTCGGTGAAATACGGCGCGTCGCGCCAGGCACCGACCGCGAACAGCCGCTCGTCGGTCTCGCCGGCACGCCGGGCGAGCTTTGGGTGCATATCGACGCAGACGCTGCAGCCATTGATCTGGCTGGCGCGCAGATGCACCAGTTCCAGCAGCTTTTCCGGCAGAGCTGGCTTGGTGCTCTCGCTCAGCGCCTGCAGCGCCTTCATGGCCTCGGGAACAACCATCACCGGGTGGTTCATGCGGGCTTTCATCATGTCGCTCTCCTGATTTGTCCTTTGACGCCGCCGCGTCGATTTGTTGTCACATCGGCGCAGTTTCGTTCGTCATGGCCATGACGGAGCGGACAAAGGGAATGTGACCGATGGACGAGAAAGATTCTCTCACCGAGCAGTTCGAGGCCAACAGGCCGCGCCTGCGGGCGGTGGCCTATCGCATGCTGGGCTCGACCGCCGAAGTCGACGATGCCGTGCAGGAAACCTGGCTGCGGCTCGGCCGCACCGACGCTGCTGCGGTCGACAATCTCGGGGGATGGCTGACCACGGTGATCGCGCGCATCTGTCTCGACATGCTGCGCTCGCGCAAATCGCGCCGCGAGGAGCCGATCGGCCCACATGTGCCGGAACCGATCGCGGACAATCCGGTCGAGCGCGAGACCGAGATGGCCGATTCCGTCGGCGCCGCGCTGCTCGTGGTGCTGGAAACGCTGGCGCCGGCCGAGCGGCTGGCCTTCGTGCTGCACGACATGTTCGCGGTGCCGTTCGAGGAGATCGCGCCGATCGTCGGGCGCACGCCGGCCGCCGCGCGGCAGCTCGCCAGCCGTGCCAGGCGTCGCGTGCAGGGTGCGCCACCCGCACCGGATGCCGATCTCATCCGGCAGCGCGGCATCGTCGAGGCCTTTCTTGCCGCATCCCGCAACGGCGATTTCGAGGGGCTGCTGGCCGTGCTGGCGCCCGACGTCGTGGTGCGCGCCGATCAGGCCGCACAGCGGCTCGGCTCGCTGCCGGTGATCCGCGGCGCCGCAGCGGTGGCCGAAAGCTTCAAGGGACGCGCACAGGCGGCGAAGCCCGCGCTGGTCGACGGCGAGATCGGCGTTGCCGTCATCTTCGGCGGCGCGCTGCGCATCGTGCTGCGGGTCACGATCTCAGGCGACCGGATCGCAACGATCGACGCGACCGCCGACGCCTCGGAGATCGAGACCTTCGATGTCGAGGTGCTCGAGCGCAGCTGACACAGCTGGAGGCAGCCAAGTCGCAATGCTAGTGTCTCTCTGCATCTGCGCAGGGAGGACGATCATGAAACTATCCATCAAATTGCTCGCGTCGGCCGGCCTGCTCGCCCTCGCCTCCTCCTCCGCCTTTGCCGCCGCAGACGAAAAACTGCGTGCGGCCGCCGAGCAGGCCCAGCCGGCGGTGATCGAGAGCCTGCACGACATGGTGCTGATCGAATCGGGCTCCAGCGATGTCGAAGGCCTGAAGAAGATGGCCGACTACACCGAGGCACAGCTGAAGGCGCTCGGCGCCAAGACCGAGCGGCGCAAGACCACGAAGGGCGCCGGCGCCGACATGGTGATCGGCAGCTTTGAGGGCACCGGCACGAAGAAGCTGATGCTGATCGCGCATATGGACACGGTCTATGAGCACGGCATCCTCGACACCCAGCCCTACAAGGTCGACGGCACCAGGATCTATGGACCCGGCATTGCCGACGACAAGGGCGGCATCGCCGTCGTCCTGCATGCGCTCAAGATCCTCAACGATGCGGGCTGGCGCGACTACGCCAAGCTCACGGTGTCGTTCAATCCGGATGAGGAGGTCGGCTCGATCGGCTCCGGCGAGATCATCGCAGAGCTCGCCGACCAGCACGACGTGGTGCTGTCCTGCGAGCCGACGGTTGCGCCGCCGGTCGCGAAAAATGAGAGCTTGCTGCTCGGCGCCAGCGGCACCGCCACCGGCACGATCGATGTCAAGGGCAAGGCCTCGCATGCCGGCGCGGCGCCGCAGCTCGGCCGCAACGCGCTGATCGAGCTCGCGCATCAATTGCTGCAGACACAGGACGTCGCGAAATCGATTCCGGGCACGCAGCTGAACTGGACCACCGCGAAGGCCGGCACCGTGCGCAACCAGATCCCCGATCACGCCACCGCCGGCGCCGACATCCGCCTCACCATTCCCGACGGCGTGCAAAAGCTGCAGGCGGCGCTCGACGAGAAGGTGAAGAACAGGCTGATCGCGGACACCGAGGTGACCGTGAAGGTCGTCGCGGGCCGTCCGCCCTTCGTGGCTGACGATCGCGGCCGCGCGCTCGCAAGGCAAGGACAGGCGATCTACACCGAGCTCGGGCGCACGCTCGACATCGCGGAAATGACCGGCGGCGCGACCGACGCCGGCTACGCCGCACGCAGCGGCAAGGCCGTCGTGGTCGAGAGCTTCGGCCTCGCCGGCTGGGGCTATCACGCGCGCGACGAATACATCGACACCAACTCGATCGTGCCGCGGCTCTATCTGATGACGCGGACGCTGATGGAGCTGGGCAAGGCGAAGTAGCGTTTCCGCAAACTCGTCATGCCCGGGCTTGTCCCGTCCCGGGCATCCACGCCTCTGGTCCCACATCAAAAAAGACGCGGACGGCCGGCCGTGACGGACGTTGGGACGGCTGTCGCAGCGCGGCCCGGTCAAGAACCGGCCCATTCTCAATCGCTTAGCGTGGTCGCAAACCGGAGCCTTGACCGCTCCCGCAACCCGCAGTAGCCTCATTTTCGAACACGGAATTCCGTATTCCAAATCTGGACAGTCGGTATGATCCCGTTGGACCCGCTTCCAAACCTCATCGACCAGGTTTACGGGCGATTGCTCGAAGCGATCATCGACCGCACGCTGCTGCCTGGCCAGCGCATCACCCAGAACGAACTTGCCGATCGGCTCGGCGTCTCGCGCCAGCCGATTTCGCACGCCCTGCATCTGTTGCACCGCCAGGGGCTTGTCGCGGAGAGCGGCAGACGCGGCTTCGAGGTGACGCAGCTCGATCCGCAGCGCATCCGCGAACTCTATGAAGTCCGCGGCGCCATCGATGCGCTGGCGGCACGGCTTGCCGCTGCGCGTGTCAAGGAAGATGCCGCGGCACGCGCACAACTCGAAGCCGCGCTCGAAGCCGGACGCGCGATCGACGACGGCACGCCGCTGGCGCGCCTGATCGCACTCGACGTCGATTTCCACAGCGCGATCTATCGCCTCGCCGGCAATTCCGCGATCGAGGAGATGATCGCGCCGCAATGGCCGCATATGCGCCGCTCGATGGCGACCGTGCTCGCCGAGCTCGATTACCGCGGCAGCGCCTGGACCGAACACGAGACCATCGCCGCGCATGTTTTTTCCGGCAATGCCGCAGCGGCAGAAGCCGCGGCGCTGGCGCATGCGCAGACGGCAGGACGGATGACCGAGGAGAAACTGAGGGCAATCGACGTGGCGGCGTGACGTTCACGCCGTCGTTCCGGGGCGGTGCGGAGCACCGAACCACAGATGCGCAATTGCGCATCGGGGAACCTCGAGATTCCGGGTTCGAAGCTCACGCATCGCCCCGGAATGACAACAACAACAGGAGGAAAGCACCATGAAACTGACCCAAGAGCAGGTCGAATTTTTCCATCGCGAAGGCTGGCTGTTCCTGCCCGAGCTGTTCAGCCAGGAAGAGGTCGATTTCCTCGCGCGCGAGGCGGTCTCGATCTATGACGCCAACCGCCCCGAGGTGTGGCGCGAGAAGAGCGGCGCGCCGCGCACGGCCTTCGCCGCACATCTCTACAATGAGGCGTTCGGCACCCTCGGCGCGCATCCGCGCATGATCGACCCCATCGAGCAGCTGTTCGGCGAGAAGGTCTACATGCATCAGTTCAAGATCAACGCGAAGGCGGCCTTCACCGGCGACGTCTGGCAGTGGCACCAGGACTACGGCACCTGGAAGCGCGATGACGGCATGCCGGAGCCGCGCGCGATGAACATCGCGATCTTCCTCGACGAGGTGATGCCGATCAACGGCCCGCTGATGCTGGTGCCGCAGAGCCAGACCGCGGGCGATCTGAAAGCCTCGCACGATCTCGAAACCACGTCCTATCCGCTGTGGACACTGGACGAGGAAACCGTGACCCGCCTGGTGAAGCAGGGCGGCATCGTCGCGCCGACCGGCAAGCCCGGCGGCATGCTCATGTTCCACGGCAATCTGGTGCACGGATCGAGCGGCAACATCACGCCCTATCCGCGCAAGATCGTCTACCTGACGCTGAACGCGGTCTCGAACTACATCCGCACCCCGACGCGGCCCGACTACATCGCCCACCGCGACTTCACGCCGATCCAGACCGTCGCCGACGACGCGCTGCTGCGGCTCGCTCGTGCACCGCGGCAGGCGGCGGAGTAACGATCGAACACACTCGTCATGCCCGGGCTTGACCCGGGCATCCACGGACAAGCAAAAGTGCTCTCGCCAAGACGTGGATGGCCGGGCGTAGGCGAGCGGAAGCGACGCCGTCCTTCGGACGGCTATGCCCGGCCATGGCGATTTTGGTAACGGTCCTCGCCTCGGCGCACCAACATCGGATCCACATCATGAACCTGCATCACCTCCTCAAAACCCGCGCCGCCGCCGGCAAGCCGGTCCGCGTCGTCCTGATCGGCGCCGGAAAATTCGGCTCGATGTTCCTGTCGCAGGTGCCGCACACGCCGGGGCTTGAAGTGCCCGTGATCGTCGATCTCGACCGTGACCGGGCCCGCGAGGCGTGCCGCACCGTCGGCTGGGAAGACGCGCGGATCAGCGCCACCACCTTCACCGACGACGGTGCACGTGCGATCGCCGGCGGCGCATTCGATGTCGTGGTGGAAGCGACCGGCAATCCCGCCGTCGGCATCCGCCATGCCCGCGCGGCGATTGCCGCCGGCAAGCATGTCGTGATGGTCAATGTCGAGGCCGATGTGCTGGCGGGGCCGCTGCTCGCCGAGGAGGCACGCAAGGCCGGCGTGGTCTATTCGCTGGCCTATGGCGACCAGCCGGCGCTGACGGCCGAGATGGTCGACTGGGCCCGCGCCACGGGCTTCCGCGTCGTCGCCGCGGGCAAGGGCACAAAGTACCTGCCGGCCTATCACGACGTCACGCCGGAGGGCGTGTGGCAGCATTACGGGCTCACCGCCGGCGAGGCGCAATCCGCCGGCATGAATCCGCAGATGTTCAACTCCTTCCTCGACGGCACCAAATCCGCGATCGAGATGGCGGCGATCGCCAATGCCTGCACCCTCGACGTGCCGTCGGAAGGATTGCTGTTTCCGCCCTGCGGCGTCGACGATCTGCCGCATGTGATGCGGCCGCGCGACAAGGGCGGCGTGCTGGAGAAATCCGGCATCGTCGAAGTGGTGTCGTCGCTGGAGCGCGACGGCCGTCCGGTGTTTCGCGATCTGCGCTGGGGCGTCTATGTCGTGCTGGAGGCGCCCAACGATTATGCCGCCGATTGCTTCAAGCAGTACGGCCTCAAGACCGACGCCTCCGGCCGCTATGCGGCGATGTACAAGCCGTATCATCTGATCGGGCTCGAGCTGAACATTTCCGTGCTGTCGGCGGCCCTGCGCAACGAGCCGACCGGGCAGCCGCGCGGCTTCCGCGGCGACGTCGCAGCGGTGGCCAAGCGCAATCTGCGCGCCGGCGAGATGCTCGACGGCGAAGGCGGCTACACCGTGTGGGGCAAGCTGATGCCGGCCGCCGCCAGCCTCGCCGCCGGCGCATTGCCGATCGGGCTTGCCCATCGGGTGAAGCTGAAGAGCGACGTCGCCCATGGCGCTGTCGTGCGCTGGAGCGATGTCGAGGTCGACGAGAGCAACGATACGATCAAGACGCGCAAGGCGATGGAAGTAGCGTTCTCGCGGTAGCGCTAACTCGTCGGCCAACTCACAGCGCGAGCTGTGCTCTTCACCTCTCCCCGCGCTTTGCGGGAGAGGTCGGATCGCATCGAAGATGCGATCCGGGTGAGGGGCGAGGCACGGTGCTCAACAAGTTCTGTTCTGCCTGCCGGATAGAAGCCCCTCACCCCAACCCTCTCCCCGTAAGAACGGGGAGAGGGAGTAGAGAGAGAGCGCGGGCAGAACGACTTACGGCAGCAGCCGGCTCGCCTTCGCCAGCCTGAACCACTTCCGGAACATGGCTTCCGTATCCATCATCTCGGTGAAACCGGCCTGGTTGATCTTCACCGTCGAGACGATCGACGGCGGACCCGATTCAGTCTGCCCGTAGCGCATGCTGTAGTCGGCATATTGGAAGGACAGGCCGACGAACTCCTCCAGCCCGGGCGCGATCAGGTCGTGCGTCCTGCGCAATTCGTCCCACTGCGCGATCCATTTCGGATACTCCTGCGCCAGCGACAGCGGCACGTGCCGGCCCGGCGTCATCTCGAGCGCATCCGATACCGCCGGCCAGATATTTTCCCAGGTGAAGACGTCGCCATTGGTGACGTTGAACGCTTCATTGCGCGCGGCCTCGGCGTCGCCCGACCAGGCGATCGCGCGTGCCAGCAGATCGACATCGACCGCCTGCGCGACGCGCGGCGCGCCGCCGGGATAATCCAGCGGCCTGCCCTGCGCGCGCAGCACCGCCGCATAGACGCCGAGCGGCGGGATCAGGTCCATCGCGCCGCCCATGGCTTCGCCGATGATCAGGACCGGGCGCAGGATGCTCCAGTGCCAGCTCTTGCCCCGCTGCAGCTCGCGCAGGAAATTCTCCTGCGCCCAATAGAAATTCGGCTGCTCGTACATCTCGGAACGGCCCTCGCGCGCCGGCACCGTGAGCGGCCGGACATGCACGCCATAGGCCTTGGTGCCCTGCAGCAGCGCGACATGCTTGAGATCGGGCGCGACGGGTTCGAGCACACCCATCAAATTGCGCAGCATCCGGTCGTTGGTTTCGATCTGCCCGGCATCGCGCCAGCCGTCGACCAGGCTGGGCGCCTCATAGAGCGCGGCGTAGATCAGGTGCGTTGCGCCGCCGAGCTCGGCCGCGGCGCGACGGCAATCCTCCGCGCTGGTGAGATCGATTCGCACATGCCGTGCGCCGTAGAGATCGCGTGGCTTGCGGCGCGACAGCGCAATGCGCTCGCAATCGCCGGATGCGCCGAAGTGTCGCAAGGCTGCGTTGCCCACGAGGCCGGTTGCGCCGGCAACCACGATTTTCTTGTTGGCCATGTCCTTGAACTCCCGTCAACCCACCCGCCCTGCGTAGCAGATCGCGCCAAGGCCGGCAGCCATCGCGGCGGGTATCGGATGAGACCGACAGCGCCGATTGTCCTTCGCACCTGCAACGAAGGCAGGCGCTTGATTTCCTCCGGCAAACGATCATCCTGACCGGCGGAACCGGAAACTCGGATTTCCACAACAAGAGCCCGTCGAGGGCCACCGGACACATTCATCACAGAACGTCGATCGATCGGCGAAGAAAGACGGCATCAAGATCGTTCCCCTCGTCGAGGTATCGGCACACAGGAGGGATACGCATGAAACGTCGTGAATTCTTGAAGGCAGGCGGCGTCGGGCTGGCTGCGACGGCGGTCGCCGCGCCCGCGGTCGCGCAATCGATGCCGGAGGTCAGGTGGCGGCTCGCGGCGAGCTGGCCGAAGGCGCTCGATACGCTCTATGGCGGGTGTGAATTCTTCTGCAAGCGCGTCGCCGAGATCACCGACAACCGCTTCCAGATCCAGCCGTTCGCCGCCGGCGAGATCGTGCCCGGCTTGCAGGTGCTGGACGCCGTCTCCAACGGCACGGTCGAGATGGGCAATACCGCGCTGTATTATTACTGGGGCAAGAATCCCGCCTTCACCTTCGGCACGTCGCTGCCGTTCGGCCTCAACACGCGCCAGCACATTTCCTGGCTGCAATGGGGCGGCGGCACCGACCTGCTCAACAATTTGCTCGCAGAATTCAACTGCATCGGCATTCCGACCGGCTCGACCGGCGCCCAGATGGGCGGCTGGTTCCGGAAGGAGATCAAGTCGATGGCGGATTTCCAGGGCTTGAAATTCCGGGTCGGCGGCTTCGCCGGCACCATCATCGCCAAGGTCGGCGGCGTGCCGCAGCAGATCGCCGGCGGCGATATCTATCCGGCGCTGGAAAAAGGCACCATCGACGCCGCCGAATGGGTCGGGCCGTATGACGACGAGAAGCTCGGCTTCGTCAAGGTCGCGAAGTTCTACTACTACCCCGGCTGGTGGGAAGGCACCGGTCAGGGCCACAATGTGATGAACAAGGACAAGTGGAACGCGCTGCCGAAGCACTATCAGGCCGCGATCCAGGCCGCCTCCGAAGACACCTTCACCTGGGTGACCGGCAAATATGACGCGGTCAACCCGCCGGCGCTGAAGCGCCTGATCGTGGCCGGCGCGCAGTTGCGCCCGTTCCCGCAGGAGGTGCTGGAAGCCTGCTACGGCGCGGCCAACGAGATCTATGCCGATCTCGCCAAGAGCAACCCGCATTTCGGCAAGATGTATTCGAGCCTGGCCGCTTATCGCAACGAATCGCTGGCCTGGATGCAGGTCGCCGAGCTCTCGTTCGACAGCTTCATGATGCGGATGCGCACGCGCACCTGAACCGGACGATGGCTTTGCACTGCCGTCATTGCGAGGAGCGATAGCGACGAAGCAATCCATTTCTCCGCTTGCGGTGAGATGGATTGCTTCGCTTCGCTCGCAATGACGGGGCTGGAGCAGCACGTATTATTTCGGTCACCCTGAGCCGGGCGCGTTCCGAGACAATAAAAAAGCCCCGGAGAATTTCTCCGGGGCTCACTTACTGATTCGATGCGACGCATTAATTGTCGTCGCTGCCGCCGAACTCTTCCATCAGCTTGTCGTAGCTCTTGGTCACGAGATCGATGTTGCCCTTGTTCTCGACCGCGGGCGGCGGCGACTTCAGGGCATCGTTGAGGTCGGCGAGCGCGTCCTTCTTGTCCTTGGCCGACATCTTCTTGTCGGCCTGGACCTGGGCGATCTGCGCCTTCAGCACGGCCTCGGGACCGATATACTTCTTGGTCTGCGGATCGAAGCCGCCTAGCACCAGCGAGATGTTGTCGACGACGTTGTTGTACTCGTCATAGCTGGCGAAGCCGTTCTTCTTGGCGATGCCCTCGAGCTGGCCGACGATCTTCGGATCCGGCTTGGCGTCCTGGGAAAGCTTCGCGGTGATCGGGTCCATTTCCTTGGCCGCGGCGAGCGCGCCATCGACCTGCTTGTCGGTCAGCGCGATCTGCTTGATCGGCGGGGCCTGGTCCTGTGCCGGAGCCGCAGCCTGCGCGGGTGGCGCGGCTTGCGCGGGCTGCTTGGCCGGCGGCGCCATCTGCTGCTGCTTGGCCTGCGCGAATGCGCCGCTGTTCGACGCCGCGGTCATGGCGATCGCAAGACACGCGACGCTCAGCGCAGCAGTTACGGGACGGACGATCTCACGCATGGAAGTCTCCTTGTTGGGGCAGGTTTTGCCGAGCTTCTTGGGTGGAACAGGTACGGAAATCGAAATGAACGGCCCATGAACTTTGGTCGTAGACGATGAAGGTCAATCGTGGCCGAATCATCACAAAGCGTTCAAGGAGTATTGATCGCAATGCCCAGCCAGCAGTCGAGCAGCACAATGGGATCGCGATCAGCGGCGTGGCCGAAGTCTATGCGCACCCGTGCACGGCGAGCGCTGACGGTCCGCCGCTCAGGAGTTCTTCTTCAGTTTGAATGACTCGAAGAACCTGTCTTTGTTTGCAGCGATCAGGTCGCGATAGGCATTGGGAAACTCGATCGTCAATGTGT